>OW818661.1:0-4800000 GCA_942493005.1 uncultured Verrucomicrobiaceae bacterium | reverse complement strand
AGTCTGGCAAGCTGCTGGGCACTGGCCACACCGTTCACTACCAAAATGACAAAGTCATGCATGATCAAAAACGCGGCACCAGCTACGCCGTCTATGATGAAAAGACCCGCACTTGGTCACCTTGGGCCACACTGGAAATGCCCAAAGAAGCCAAGTTTTTCAACTCCGGTGCCGGCTGTGTGCAGCGTTACGATCTGGAGAATGGCGACATCCTTTTGCCCGTCTATTTCAAGGGCGAAGGCGACAAGTATTACAGCGTGACCGTCCTACGTTGCAGCTTCGACGGGAAAACCTTAAAATGCCTCGGCCAAGGCAACGACCTCAAGCTGGAGTCAGGCCGGGGGGTGTATGAGCCCTCGCTCACCCGCTACCAGGGGAAGTTTTACCTGACCCTCCGCAACGACACCGCCGCCTACGTCACCACCAGCACCGACGGCCTGAACTACGGCCCCATCCAGCCCTGGCAATTCGAAGACGGCAGCGACCTGGGCAACTACAATACCCAGCAGCACTGGGTTTCGCATAACCAGGGATTGTATCTCGTTTACAATCGCAAAGGATTGAACAACGACCACATCGTCCGCCACCGAGCCCCCTTGGTGATGGCTCAGGTCAATCCTGACACGCTCAAAGTTATTCGCTCCACCGAGCGAATCCTGGTGCCCGAACGCGGCGTGCGCCTGGGCAACTTTGCCGTCACCGAAGTCAGTGAAAACGAGACCTGGGTCACCGTGGCCGAGTGGATGCAAAACACGCCCCCAAACATCATCGTCCCGCCTAACAACGCTTTCGGCGCCGACAACAGCGTCTATGCGGCGAGGATTCTTTGGAAAGAGTAGAGTCGTGGAGCCCGAAGGATTTCTCACAAAGAGCCTCAACTCAAGGAGTGAGGCCATCCTGGCCTCCACTTGAGCGGGCTGAGATTCCTCACCTCTTGTTAGGCTAAACGATCACCAGTCCTCCGCCCAAAAGAGCACTTCGCTGCGTTGCGCGCTGATGGCGATTCCATGGCTTTGGCCATGGTTCCAAACCCATTCCTCCAGCTTCATTTCAGGAAAGTCTTTATCAAAAAAATAAACGTCAAAATCTTTGCCCAACCGATCAACATTAGGTTTTGCTGCAAGATCAAAAGGCCGGTGAAACTGATTCATCTCAGGCACTTCAGCAATCAAACCCGCTAGATTGCAGACTGGATTACGTTGTTTCTCAGCCAAAACCCTAATTTGGGCCAATGCTTCAGGGCTGGTCTCATACTGGAGATAAAGGTGCGAGCCTCCCATCAAAAAGCCTGGGAGAAACGAAAAGCGGACATTCTTTGCATCCTTCGGAATCTGATCTGGAAAGTGATCGTCCAACTCCGACTCCGAATAATATTTTAATCGCGTGCGCTGGTACTGCCTTGGGCTCGTCTGCACTTGCGAAACTTCAGCCATTCCCTGGCCAAACGAAATCAAAATGCCCAGCCCAAGGGCCACGAACATTGTACCTAGAAAGATCACATAGCGCAAACGCTTCAGGACAAACAGACAAACGGTACCACAGAGCAAACTGAGCCCAGGCAGGATTTGTAAAACTATCGATGCGGGCCTTAGGTCCCAGCTTCTCAATTCACGGGCTTGGCCCGACAGCTTCAGAGTTATCCACAACCCTACTGCCAACCATATCATCGCAAAGACGCCCCTGCCCCAGGGAGACTTTGAGTTAGGCAAGGGAGAGGAATCCATTTCGAAAAGCTTAGATGGGCAAGTTCCGGTGGCCAATCCATTTCATCGTCCCCTCCCAACGAAGTTCTAGTCCAGAGGTTAGCTCGCCAAAGCTCGCTTCACCTCCGGCTATTCATGGAAAGCCCTGCGGGCTCAGGTAAACCCGCCCGATGGATATGCGATGAAACTAGATCGCCAGTAATGGCAGATGCGCCGAGCCACAAACCCTCCCCTTTTCGTTTAAAGCAACGACGCAGGTTTCGCCTTCGCCAGTTCATACCCCTCATCCGCTTGAAGCCCACCCGATTTAGAAGCAGCCACAGCCAGTTCATCGCATCGGTTGTTGCCCGCATTGGAAGCATGGCCTTTCACCCAGCGAATGGTCACCTTGTGTTTTTCCAGCGCTTTCAAGGCGCGATCCCAGAGGTCGGCATTCACCGCAGGCTGCTTGTCCGCCTTCACCCAGCCTCGAGCTTTCCAGCTTTTGGCCCAGCCCTTTTGCACGGTATCCACCACGTATTTGGAATCGGAAAAAAGCGTGACCGTGCAGGGGCGATTCAGCAGCTCCAGGCCCTTGATGAGAGCCATCAGCTCCATGCGATTGTTCGTCGTGCGACGATAACCCTCAGAAAGTTCCTTGGTGTGCGCGCCCGCCTGCAACAACACCCCATAGCCACCTGGGCCCGGATTGCCACTGCATGCGCCATCGGTATAAATAGTAACGGAAGTCATGTCGAAAAAGGAAGTGAAGATGGCGGTGTCAGATCTCAGCCGTGTCCACCCACCAGTCATAGCCAGCATTGAGCTGATAACCATAAATTGTGGCTGGAGCTTCTTCCACTTTTAGATCTTTAAGGTGAGGCCGCAGGCCTGTCATCTGGGACCTTGGCACGGCAGTAAAAACAGCAGGCATTTGTTGCATTGCGGCTTCCTGCACGGCCCTGCGAATCATCTCGGCACCCTGTGGAGACGAGTCAAAATACAGCCCGGAAAGGTGCGCAGAGACCAGCTCCACACCGCTATCAGACCATAACCGTTTGGCCAGCCGGGTATCTTCCAGCAGGCCGCGCATTTTCCCTCCTCCATCCAAGATCGGCACGGGTGGCATCTGAGAACGCAGTCCGGTGCGCCCGCCTGTTACGATGCAAGCCGGAGGGCCTGGACATGTTTCCTCCACTGCATGGCCCGCTTTGGCCTCAGTATCATGCAATGAAGAAAGACGCAGCACCACAATCTCGGCCACTTTTTCAAAGAGTGGAATCCCCACTCTCCCTGTATAGCTCATAGGCAGGCGGCCAGTGCCGTTCATGACGATGCCATAACAGCTTCGCGACTTGCTCCGTTCGATCTGCCGCCGCGCCTCATTCATCAGCAGCGCAAGCACACGACTGCCACGCGCCTGCGGGCTGATTTTGAGATCGCACAGGTAATGGGCCAACTGCGTCATCGGGCATTCACCCTGCCAATGCAGCCAGCGCTGCACCCGCGCCAGAGTGCCGATGACCTCCCCTTCGCGCTCGACTACAAGCAAAGTCGCTGGTCCCATGGCGGTAAAAAAGGGCAGATACGCCCGGCCATGGGAGATGGAGAAGTGGCCGCTGTCCCCTAGGGGATATCGGAACTGACCCTCGAATCTCTCCAGCGCGTCGCCCATCCATCTAGGCGGCGGCTCGGTATAGCAGTGCAGATTCATAGTCGGGTGCCAACCAAGATGCGGGGATAGAAAAAACTGCGGTCTCGTCTTTCCATAGCTTCTCCCTGGGCTCGATCCCAGCGGATGCCCTCGGCCAGCGTCTCCATTTCGAGCGTGGAATTAAGCTGGCGGATGATAAGACGCGCGCCCGGTTTCATCACACGCGCTGCCGCTGCCAGGGTCTGCGCCGCCTGGGTCGGAGAAAGCCAGTCGAGGATGTTGGAAAGGTGCACTAGGTCCGCACTCGCGACCGACAAGTCATCCAGTACTTCCTGCATACGACCTTGATGCCAGACGATTTCTGCTTGCAGGGGCTCGGTGGATTTTAACCAGTCATAAAGACAGCCTGGGGCAAAACGTCCGTGATACATCTGCTGCAAAAAGGGATTGGTTGCGGCATCGGCACGGCTCAGTGCCACCCGTGTGCGCCAGGCGAAATGTTCATGAAAAGGCAGACGCGGATTTTGAGTGGCCTCCTGGCCAAAAAGGGCCACTAGATTGGCCAGGGACATCACCTTCGCCAAGGCTTCATCCAAGCCGTTTTGGTTTATCAACACGCCCGGGGGTAGAGCCTCGCGCAGTGTGGCAAAGCAGCGTTCATACCTTCCCAAATGATCCGGCCCATGCTCGGCCACCAAGGACGGAGGACCGAAGACATCCGGGGGTAAATCCAGAATCTCCAGCCGATGGAGCACTTCTTCTTGACGTTGTTGAGCAAGCAAAGGCGCATGGCCTAACAGATTGCATGATACCGCGGCCGATTCATGGCTGGCAAGATGAGCCTTGAACCTTGCTAAGGCCAACTGGGCGGGATTCACATCCACCGCATGGATGCGGGCCAGCGGCAGGCGCGCCAGCTGGATCACGGTCTCACCTCCAGAGGCAATCATGACAACGGTGGCATTTTCAGGCAAAGCCGTGGCTAGCTCCACATCCAGCGCGGGATCTTCCCGCACCTGGGAAAAGGCCAGAGGCAGCTTGGCGGCCTCAAGAGCCCAGGGATCGGCGGGGGACAGGTCGAACATAGCAGATCTGAAGGATAAGGAAGAGCAGCAAGCTGGCGAGCAAATCCACAGCATAATGCAGCCTGAGTGCAAGGGTTGCCAGCATCATGAGAGCAGAGGGGGCCAGCATGGCCCAGAAGCGAGCGCGGAAGTGCGCCCAGTCCCAGGCTAGCAGCGTGAGCGTGATAAGGACATGCAGGCTCGGAAACGCATCGTATCTGGCGGCCATCATGCTGTTGATCTGCTGGTTCCAGGCAGTGAGCAGCCCCCCTTTAAGCGGCTCCGAAAATAGATCTGGAAATGCAGCGGCTGGAGGTGCAGCAGGATAGAGCAGATAGCCAACAAACCCGAGGCCAAAAGCCGTGAACAAAGGCGCGCTGATCTGGCTACGCCAAGACGGATCGCGCCACAGGGCATCCAGCAATACCCAGTGTAGGTAAAGGTGGTAACTCAAGTAACCGAAGCTCAGCCCTTCGTTTGCCCACGAGGCCAGACGCCCCTGCCATGAGATGGCAGGTGATGACCCAAACATTGCAGCATCCGCCTCCAGCAGCTCCCGATGCCGCAGTGGAATACCCAGCACCTCTACCAGAGTGGAGGAGCTAGCATAAAAGGCCCAAGCTACTAAATAGCTACCGACCAGCCGCATGCGGTCACCGCTTTGCGTCCTCCACAAAAAGACAACATAGGCCACCATCCCACACACTGCACTTATAGTTAGGCCATGCATGCCCTTCACCCAAACCAGGGCAGCCAGGACACCTGAGCCGAGAACTAAGAACAGAAGCTCATGTCTAGCTGGGACAGGGCTCATACCCGAGGCTCCACTTTTTGCTTCAGACCCAGCGGGCTACGCCGGAGGCTACCAGTGACGAACTCCTGCACAAATGCCCAGTAGGAGCGGATGAAGGGAGCACCCCGCTCCTTCAGTGGCTGTTTCAGCGCCTCATGAACCTGCGGCAGATGATGCCACGGCACACCGGGGTAAAGGTGATGCTCCAGGTGGTAGTTTTCATTGCACATGAAGAAACGAACGATGGGATAGGTGAGAATGGTGCGGGTGCCGCGCACCTCATCATCCGCATGCTCCAGCAGCGTGTGCTGGCTCATGCCCCGGATATTGACCATGGTATTGATGAAAAGCATGGGGATAAACCAGCCATGCCACAACCACCGAGCGGGCAGCCATTCCAAAGCCAGCCAGGCGAGCATTAGAGTGGCTGCGACTTCCGCCAAGATACCCACCCGATCACGCGTCGTGCCATGCCTGAAACCGAGAATCGGAATCGCAGTGATGTAAATGGGATATCCGATGAGCAGCCGCAGCCAGTTCATGATGAACACCAACCAAGTCCAGCGGGTATAGCTGGCATAGTGATCAGGATCATTTTCCTCCCCCAGGTGCTGATGATGGCGCAGGTGCAACACACGGTAGGCGGTGAAGTTTTGTAGCACCGGAAGGGCGCACAGAGCACCGCCCATAGCATTCAAGAAACGACGATGAGAAAGCGTACCATGCACAGCCTCATGGGTGAATAGGCTGATACCATGCAGGGAGGCCGCCGCGAGAAGATACAGTGGTGCAAGTAGCAGCCACTGCCACCCGTGCGTGACTTGCACCGCAGTCGTGCAGGCAGCCCAGGCCGCCAGCCCATAAAGCCCGGCGAAGATGAAAAGGCGCAGTACATGCTGGCCAGCAGCCCGCGTGTGGCAGAGGCGCAGGAGCTCAGGCGGCAGCGTGGGCGGTGGCAGGCTCATGAGGGCGGGTGAATTGGGCTTCCTCCAAAAGATCCTCATAGAGGCGATTAAAGACATGCAGGCCCAGCTTCACACCATCCTGAACAGCGGCGCGGTTCTCGCCCCCACGATCCCATGATCCTGCGACGATCTGGAAAAAATCCGCTGCATGGCGCTGGTCAATCTCTGCATGAAGCTTGTAGTGAACAAGGTCCTCAAAAGCAATCCACCCCAGCTTCACCACCTGCTCTCCGATGAGGGCAGAGATGTCGGCAAAGGTATGTTCGATGACGCCCAGGCAGCCAAAAGCGACCTCAGTAGGCTCCATGAGACACGTGCCCATCAGGCTGGTATTAAAGGCCCGGACGGCAGGGCCTTCACGCAGCAGCCTCACCTCCTCCCGGGACACACCAAGGGTGGCTAAAAACTGCTGGAAGCTCATGTCATGCGCCAGCCTAGGGTCAAAACCGGCCGAGCCTTCTCCCTCATCTCCATCCTCAAAACCGTGTTCTTCAGAAAGGTTGTGAATGAGCCCCTGGCGCAACGCAGAGCTTGGCATGCGCGCCGTCAGTGCCGCCATGGGCCGGGAGAAATAGCGCACGGCAAAAAAGAACTGCTGCTGCGTTTCCCGGAACACCTCGCGATCCAGCTGCCCCTCACGCAAGGCCGTGAAGTAGAGATTATTCAGAAGGGGGTGCGCATTCGCCTCAGCAACCACCCAGCGGATAAGTTCATGATTCATACAGAAGAATACTTGGCAGACACAGGGCCTGCCAAACTTGTTCATCTTAAGATTTATAACAGCGTTTCCAGCAGCGCCTTCAGCCCGCGTGTATCGGGCAGAGTATGAGTGGCGGAAACGAGGTGGGGGTTTTCGCTTTCGATGCGGATGGTGATGGGGACACCGGCATGGGTGCCCATCTCGATATCGCGATCAGCGTCGCCGACCATGAGGCTGCGGGCGAGATCGAGATCGTGCTCCTGGGCCGCACGCAGCAGCATTTCAGCGCTGGGTTTCCGGCAGGTGCAGGTGGGGTCTTTGGAAAGGCAGGTGCAGGCGTAGATGCCATCGAAGGCGGCATCATGCAGAGTCAGTTCTGCCTGCATGCGGGCGTGGATGCCATCCAGCGTGGCCTGGGTCATCAGACCTTTGCCCACACCCTGCTGGCTGGTGGCTAACACGATGACGTAACCACGAGTTCGACAAAACGCCAGGGCCTCGACAATACCGGGGCTAAAATGGAAATCTTCCCAGCGGAGGACGTATCCAGCACCAGGAGAAAGATTGACGACTCCATCGCGGTCAAAAAAAACAGCCGGTCGGCTCATGCGTGATCAGATTCTATGTTAGGCCAAACGGGACGACCCGTGAGGCAGAGGTTATCGCCAATGGGCAAGAGGGTGACGTTTTCTAAAGCGACGGAGCTTTTCCAATCCGGCCCGCCGATGACAGGCAGCCCTCCCCCACAGAGACGCGGGGCAATGTACCAGCATACTTCGTCCACGCACCGCGCAGCAAAGGCCTGGCCGAGCACGTTGCTACCGCCCTCAATGAGCACACTGGTGATGCCACGGGCGGCGAGATCACGCAAGACGTCAGGAAAGGCCAGATCCCGCAGCACAAGGGTGCGGTCCTGATAAGCATCGGTAAAGATGTTCGCCTCTGCGGGCAGTTGACCGCTGCGGGTGAGAATGATGCGCCAGGGCTGCTGCTTGAGGCTGCCGTTTCGCAGGGTGAGGCGGGGATTGTCCTGCCGCACCGTTTCCGCTCCCACCAGGATGGCATCCACCCGGGCACGCAGGCCCTGGCTATGAGCACGGGCGGCCTCGCTGGTGATCCAGGGGCCCTCACCGGGAGGGCGGGTGATACGGCCATCCAGGCTCTGCCCCGCTTTCGCAATGACGTAGGGCAGACCCGTGGTGATCCATTTGGCAAAGGGGCGCAAGATTTCCAGGCACTCGTTTTCCAGGATGCCGGTCGTGACCGCAATGCCTGCGCTTTCTAAAAGCTGCTGCGCACGGCCCACGTGGCTGGGATTGGGGTCCTGCGCCCCCCAAACCACACGAGTGATGCCTGCGGCCTGAATCGCGGAGGTGCAGGGACCTGTGCGTCCCTGCGTGCTGCACGGCTCCAGCGTGACGTAAATGGTGGAGCCCACGATGCGCTCCGGCGCACGGCTGCGGGCATCCTTCAGCGCCTCGATCTCGGCATGGGGCTGACCCGCTTGACGATGGAACCCTTGGCCAATCAGTTCCCCCTGCGCCACGATCACCGCCCCCACGGCTGGATTTGGACTGGTGAAGCCGATCCCCTGGCGCGCCTGCTCGAGGGCGAGGCTCATCCATTGGAGGTCGGATTCGGGGTTCAGGGCAGGCATGGCTAGCTTGTTTCATAACGCGCCCAGTCCCGGCAGACAAGGCGGCTTTCATTCAGGATGTCTGACAGGGAAGTGCGGGCTTGACCGTTGATGTCAGACTCTCTTCACTCCCGTTTGCATGAACCGCCGCGCCTTTCTCCACCAGTCTGCCTTCATCACTGCCGCCCTCACTGCCTCCAAACTGAAGGCTTCAGACTCGCGCCCTTTGATCGGGATGGATCACTTTTCCGTGCGCGCCACCGGCTGGAAGGCGGGCCAGTACATTGACCACGCCGCCAGCCTGAAGCTGGACACGTGCTTCATCTCAGAGCTGCACATCTTTGAAAACTTTGAAGAGGCCTACCTCAAAGGGCTGAAGGAGCAGGCCGACAAAGCCGGGCTCAAGCTCTACGTGGGCACCAGTTCCGTCTGCCCCACCTCAAATACTTGGAAGGACACCTATGGCACCCCGGAGGAGCATCTGGCCCTGACCATCCGTGTGGCCAAGGCCCTGGGCTCGCCCGTGGCCCGCTGTTTCCTGGGCAATAACAAAGACCGCGCCACAGATGGCGGCATTCAGAAACACATCGAAGCCACCCTCAAAGTCATCCAGGCCAACCAATCCCGCGCGGAAACCGAGGGCGTCAAAATCGCCATCGAAAACCACGCCGGCGACATGCAATCCCACGAGCTGAAGGCCCTCATCGAAGCCGCAGGCAAAGGCTACGTCGGCGCGAACATTGACCCCGGCAATGCCGTCTGGGCCATGGAAGAGCCCATGGCGCATCTGGAGGCCCTCGGTGCCCTCACCGTCTGCTCCAGCGTGCGTGACAGCATGGTGTGGGATACCGAAGAAGGCGCCGTGGTGCAGTGGACCGCCATCGGTGAAGGCCTCGTGGATTTCAAAGCCTACGCCAAACGCTTTGCTGAGCTGGCCCCAGGCGTTCCTCTCCAGGTGGAGACCATTTCAGGCTTTGCCCGGCCGATGAACTACAAGAGCGAAGAATTCTGGAAGCCCTACCCAGGCTATCGCGACACCGCCGCCTTCAAGGCCTGGGTGGAAATGTCGAAAAAAGGCAAGGCCATCCCCAGCTTCAAGGCCCCAGAAGGTCCCGGTAAAAAAGACGCCGAGATCGCTTACCAGAAGGGTGAACTCCAGCGCAGCACAGCCTGGCTCCAGGCCCATCTGTAGCCGCACCACCGCTCCACTCTCCCCAGGGCCGCGCCCTGTGGAGATCTGCTCGCTATGTTTACGAGAGTTTCAAAAATGAGATGCATAAAAGATCGGTTTCCCGAAAATTAAAGTTTACTTAATAATTTAAGATAGCTAAATGGAGCCCTAATTACCCGTGGCTGCCATGACACTTTCTCCCGATACACTGCGTCCTGACACACTGGCCGAACTGGAAGCAAGTCTGCACCAGATGAAAACGGCCAACTACTTCCTCCGAGTCGCGGTGGATCAAGTGCCGGAGGCGGTACTCATCCTGGAGGCCGAACCCACGGACAACGCAGGGCCCAAGGTGCTCTTTAGCAATGCCGCCGCCGCCGTGCTGGTGGGCGTGGAGCCTGAAAAAGGCCTCCGCGGTCTGGGCATCGCCGATTTAGCCGCAGGCGACTCCGATGCCGCCACTCTTCTAAGCAGCCTGAAAAATGCCACCGAAAACGGCGGAGCGCATGAGTGCGAGGCCTTCGTGCAGAACTTTTACGGCCATCCTCCCCAGCGCTGCAACTGGCGCGTGCGTGCCGTCTTCAACAGCATGCGCAAGCTGCTGAACTACACCCTCGTCGTCACTCCCCTGCCCATCCTATCGGCGGCGCTGCCTAAACCGGCACCTGCACGTGGAGAAGATCTGGACAGCCAGTCAGATCAACTGAAGCAGGATAACCTAGCCGCCCTGGCTCAGGGCATCGCCCACGATGTCAATAATTTGTTAGGCCCAGTCACCATGCGCCTTTCAGACCTGCTCCAGCAAGTGCAGGGACAGCCTGCTTTGAAGGAAGAGCTGCAGCTCATTTTCAGTGGACTGAAGCGAGCGCGCCAATTCACCTCCCAGGTGGTGACCGCCTGCAAAGCCAAGCCTAACCAAAAGCAGCCCATTGATGTAGCCGCCATCATTCACGACACGGTCAAGTTCGCCGGGGCCGGGTCCAATGCCCAACTGCGCGTGCGACTAGGAAGCACCCTGCGCTGGCCCGTGGCTGATGGGGTCAAGATCAGCCAAGTGCTGCAAAACCTCATCCTCAATGGCATCCAGGCCATGCCCCAGGGCGGCTACATGGATGTGGATGCAGAGAATGCAGACATCGGCCTCGGCCAGGATGACATCCTGAAACCCGGCCCCTACGTGCGCATCACCGTGCGGGATCGTGGCTGCGGCATTTCACCAGAAAACCTGGAGCGCCTCTTTAAAGAGACCTTCACCACCAAGCCCGATGGCAACGGCATCGGCCTCACCACCTGCAAGCTTTTCATCAATGCCCACGAAGGCGACATCCGCGTCTCTTCCCGGCTGAATGTTGGCACCGAGTTCAGCGTTTACCTGCCCGCCGTCCCCGCCATGACCGGACAGGTGGGAACGACGGAAAGAGACCATGCCCCCGTGCCCTTGAAAAAAGGCCAGGGCCGCGTCCTCATTGTGGATGATGAAGATGACCTGCGCAAAGTCGCCCAGCTCATCCTCAAACGCTGCGGTTATGAAGTCATCGAATGCGACAACGGCCAAGATGCCGTGAAGATCTACCACAGTCTCGCCCGCACCGGCACCCCTCCCGACGTCGTGCTCATGGACCTGACCCTGCGCGGCGGCATGAACGGCGGCGAAACCGCCGAAGAGATCCTGCGATTCGACCCCGAAGCACGCCTCGTCGTCACCAGCGGCAGCGTCAATGAAGACGTGCAAATGACCTTCCTCGAGAAAGGCTTCGTCGGCGTGCTACCCAAGCCCTACGAAGCCGGTGAATTGACCCAGATCGTCCACCGCGTGGTCACCATGATGAGCCGCGCCTGAGCCCCTCACGGGCGGAAAACAGCCCAGCGAGACGATTCCGCGCCACAGATTGGAAAGTCCTGTGTTAAGACCCGAAGGGAACCGATGAACTAGCCACTCAGACAAAAAAAGAAAACTAAAACGTGAGGCCTAACCACACGTTTAGATTCTTCGGAGTCAACATCAAGTACATCCTATCCTAAGGCTTCGCGCGAGCGAGCCTGTGCATAGCTACCTCCTCATACACGCCCGGTGGCCAGCAACGACAGATGACTCTCCCCCGAGATGCGGATCTTCAAAGCCATTACTCCCCACAAGGCTGCCGCCCGCCCAAAGAACGGCATCCAGTCCAAATGCCCCGCCATCTTCGGTAACGTATCCGTCAAACGCAGTCCCGTCACCAGCTGCTTGACAGTGCATGGCACTACCGTGAGGTCGCGCAGTTCTTGGCTTGCGGCTGGTTCAGAGCTCTTTGTTCGGCTGCCCAGGCTTTCGGCGTGAGCCGGTGCACGGTATGATTGGTCTCCATCGCCAGGCGTGTAAATAGGTCGGTCAGATAGTCTTCGGCGTTGATACGCTCACGATGACAGTTGCCGACTAGCGTGTAGAACACGGCTGCCCGGTCACCGCTTTTAGGGTCGCCCATGAACAACCAGTTTTTCTTTCCGATGCACTGGGACGGATGGCGTTTTCAATCAGGTTGTTATCGATCTGCACGCGACCGTCCCGTAGGTAAACACTGAGTTTATCCCACTGATTGAGCGTGTAGCTGATGGCTGTGCCTGTGAGGCTGCGGGGCAGATGTTTACGGCTCTGTTGCAAGGTTTGGAGCCTGTGGTGGATGCGGTCCAAGATCGGGGCGCTTTGCTTCTGCCTTGCTGTCCGCACTTCCATCGGTCCGGCGCGGGCTTCCCTCAAGCCTGCTTCGATTCGGTAAAGCTGCTGCATTTGCTCAAGCACCCAGCGGGCATCTCCTCCCTCGGCTTGGGCTTCGAAGAACTTTCTTCTCGCATGCGCCAGGCATCCGGCGAGCTGGATCTGGCCTTGCCTGCGCGGTGACTGGATGAAGCTTTCGTAAGCCGCGTAGCCGTCGCACTGGATCAGCCCGGTGAAGCCTGCAGGCACCAGGCTTTCCAAACAGGCTGTCCCACGTCCGGTGCGCCATTCAAACAGGCTAAGGTTGCGCACGGGGTTGTGGACCACCCAAAGGTAACCTGTGCCACAGGTGCCTTTGCGTTCTGGATCTTGATACTTCACGGGCGTCTCGTCGATCTGCACATACCCATCGGCAAAGACTTCCCTTTGCATCGCCTGGATGACCAGGCCACAGGCATCGGCGCACATGCCGCCCCAGTTGCTCAAGGACTGACGCGTGAGCGGCACTCCGGCCCGCCCATACATCTGCTCGATCCGGTAGTAAGGCAGGTGCTGCTCAAAACGCTGCGTCAGGGTGTGGGCCAGCAAGCGTGGTGTGGCGATGCAGCGCTCCTGCAAGAGGGGCAAAGGAGCGGTGACAGGCGGCAGGTGCCGGGCTTCCTTGCGCACGTATTTGCGCCGGATGATCTTCTGGCAGCTGAACTTGCCGGGCGTGTAATCCATGAGCCGGGTGACCTCCGCCCCCATGCATACCCAGGCCTGTGGATCGGCCTTGACCTCTTCCGGCTCAATGATGACCTCGGTGACTGGCAGGCCTTCGAGGATCTGCTCCAAACTGCGCTTCTTGCGGACTGTTTGCCCCGTGGCTGCTGCTTCAGCGGCCTCCGAGACGCAAGGGGCGTCTTCGGAGGCTTCCGGCTTTTTTGGGCCGTCCTCCGGCATCCCGTTTTGCAACGCTTCGAAGACCATCTGCAACTGCGCGGCATCCAGCTTCTCGCTGCTGCGGCCAAACAGCTTGCGCGCCATCGCATCCACCTTCAGGCGCAGCACTTCATTGTGCTGCTTGAGCTGTTCGACCTCTTGCTTGAGCGACTCGATCTGCTCCTGCTGTGAAGAGACGATCTGTCGATAGAGGGACAGTTCTTTAAGCAAGTCATCCGATGTCATTGGCAAGAGCGTGGGCATTAGAACGCAACAGCCAGCAACACTTATATCAACAAGGTTTGGTTAGGCCAAAAAAAGGGAGGCTTCACTTCCCGCGCTCATACCAGCCGCGAGGCTTGGCTCCGTGCATGTCAATGCCGTCGGTGAGCATGGCAAAGGCCTCCGGCACCAGTTCCAGCCGCGTCTGGCCTTCCTCGGCTGCACGTGGCCAGAAGAACGTGCCTTCCTCCAGGCGTTTGGTCATCAACCACATCCCGGAGCCGTCAAAGTAAAGGATTTTGAGCAGTCTGCGGCGCTTGTTGGTGAAGACAAAGAGCGCTCCGCTTTTAACCTCCTCCTTGAGCTTGTCTGCCACCAGCCCGTGCAGCGTGTTGATCCCTGCGCGCATATCGCAGGGGTCCAACGCGATGAAGATCTTCAGGCTACCAGGGAAGCTCAGCATGAGATATTCAGGGCTTTGATAAGAACAGCTGCCAAAGCCGCCTGGCCTGCATCGGCCACACACAGCTTGATGCCTCCAGGAAGCTGCACCTCAAGAAGATGATTTGCCTGAGCTGCTCTAGAGCATATTAAATAATACTGTAGCCGCATGAAGCAAACCATCCAGCGGCATCTCTGGCGCTGATTTTGGAGAAGGCCATACTAATGGCCTCATCCAAGGCCTCCTGTGTGCGCGCCTCCGCGCTACGCAGCAGCCACTTGATCTTGCTCCACATCTTCTCAATCGGATTAAGGTCGGGCGAATAGGCTGGCAGGAACTTGATCTCGGCTCCTGCCGCTTCCACCAACTCGGCAAACTTTGGACTCTTGTGCACCGAAAGGTTGTCCATCACCACAATGTCGCCTTTCCGTAAACTCGGGCAGAGAACCCTAGTGGCGAAAGTGACAAAAGCATCGGTGTCCATGGCTCCAGGCAGGTGCATGCAGGCTGTGCTTCCGTCCAGCCGGATGGATGAGATCATCGTGGTGCTCTGCCAGCGTCCGCAGGGTGCCGCTGCATGCAGCCGCTTCTTTCGGGGGGCACGTCCGTAAAGGCGGGTCATGTTGGTTTTGGCACCGCTTTCATCCAGGAACACTAGGCGTCCGGGCTCTAATCCTCCTTGGTGTTTTTTCCAGCGGCGGCGTGCAAGGCGGATGTCGTCCCGGTCTTGCTCAGAGGCCCGGAGCGTCTTTTTTTAAAAGTCAGGTTCATGTCCGCCAGCACGTAATGGAGGGCGGGCAGGGTACAGGTGAGACCAAGCGCCTCGCGCAACTCAGCCAGCGTCATGTCGGGCTTGTCTGCCAGCAGCTTGCGGATGGCAATGCGGTGCTCGGCGACAATGGTCCTTTTGCGGCCAGCGCGGTGGTGGAGGGACTTGATGTGACCGAGTTTGCGCTGCTGCTGGAGGAGCTTTTTGACCATGCCCAGGGAGACGTTGAAGCGGTGGGCGATGACCTCGCGGGTGCCTTCGCCGGAGAGGTAGGCGCTGACAATGCGTTTGCGTAAATCAAGGGATAGAGCTGCCATATGAAACAGCTTAACATACTTCGTTCGCGTGGCTATACAATTATTAAATATGCTCTAGAAGGCATGTCTTCAGCCGATGGCGCAACCACCGCTTCAAGCAGACGCACGGCTCCTCGTAGTTGGATTTTCGGGGACTCCAGCGAAAGCTTGTTGACGCAATCTTTTCCATACTCACCCCGTGCCCGACGGCGTTTTTGGATCCATGAGGCAAAGGTCGGATAGTTGACACCTGCCATGCGAGCAAACGGCAGTCCTTTAAGGCCGCTACGTTCAAACTCATCTAACAAGGCCTCCCGCTGCTCACGAGTCACCGTGATGCGCCCCAGAACATCCCTCTTTAAAAGAGTGGCTTCTTTTTCCTCAGTCATAAGGGCCATAGCTTATGCCTACGGCACTTGCACACTACGACCTCTTCACGGGGCTTCGTTTGACGGATACTATTATTAGACCTGGCTCCGACGCAGCGCGGCTGATGGCTTGAAGACCCACTATGCCCAGATGCCAAGACCCAAGGAAAACGCAGCCTGGAAGCATGCTGTCAATTTTTTGCACCCTGACCCCATTCTCCCGGGGCGGGAGCGGGCGGAGTATCTTCACGGCTGGCAACGGTGCGGAGCCGAGGAGCTGCGCGACGAGCTGGGGAAGGCAGTTCATTTCGACGAAGGGTTTTCATTCAACGGAAAGCTAATGTTGATGACGGCAATCGAACTCCCGTGAGGAACGAACGACAGTTGCACATCACCAAACTCCACTGCGCGTAACATGTTCGCCATGGAGACAGATAGGGGCCTCAACGGTATGGCTTTTTCGTTCATCAAAAACTGACCCGCATAACAAGCTCGAGGATCGGCTTCATTCTCAGGACGCCAGTTCGGAGCTTCCAGGCTTACATGCATCCAAAGAACTCGATCTAATGTGGGATCGGTCAAAAACGACACACCGAGATCATCAGCAATATGAAGTAAACGGCTACCGTTGGCTCGGGGAACTTGCCGCATTTGGACACTTCCTAAAGCTGTGGAGAGGGATAGCCCAGATGGAGCAGCCCCTAGACACATTTCACCAACATGGACGCCGTCTTTGTTCAAGCCGATGAGCACTTTGCCAACATCATCTAAAGTCATTTGCGGCATAGATTTTCGAGTTGAGTGGGATCCATTGCCCTTGCTGGCAAGCTATTAGCATGGGCCTGGATCTCCTCAGCCATCGCTGTTCGAGCATGTGTTTTAGCTTGAGATGCATCCATTCCAGTGCCCTCCAAATCAGTTACAAGCTGCTGATAACGCTGACTCACTTCAACATCGTAAGGCATCTTATCGACGCTGTTCATTGCCGCAGGCATTGGGCGTTTATTCCAATCCTGGTCCAGCGTGGCATCTGATCGATCAAGACCACGAGGGATAGCGTGGTCTTTGTGCATGCCATCCATTTTTCGGCCTGGATAGTCCTTTGGCATTTCGAACGTGTCATCATCAATGTCTCCGTTGTGAACCAACACGGATGTTGAACCGACGAAAAATACATGATCGACATCGACCTCTAAATTGTAGGTCGGCGTTAACGTAGATGTTTCCCAAAGTCGGACTTTGCTGACCGTTCGCAGAGAACCATCCCGAAGCCGGAGGAGGTCGCCAGCTTTCAAGTTCTTCGCTTGAGTCCATTCCTTTGTGTTCTCGACCCAGAAGCGATGCCGTCGTGTAGCCGTGACACTTGAGCCATTGTCTATTGTGACATCAACCCACCAGAAGGTCTGTGCACGAAGCACTTTTGTCACTGGTCGCTCCGTCAATTTGTCTCCATCTTCCGACCAAGCATAAACAATATCACCTTCTTCTATGTTCTCGATGGGGAGGTTCCCTTTGGGCGTAGCCACCAAGGTTCCTGCTGCAAAACACCCTATCCCTGCTTCTGGACGAGCACTGGCTTCTATTTTTGGGGCATCAGCTTTGCCTCCTCCCATCTGCTTTGCTCCAACCGCAGTTAAAACACCGTTAACAAGTGCGCCTGTACCGTCACCATTGGCGATGGCTTCGCCGGTTCGGATGGCTCCGTTGATGGTAGAATGAATCGTGTCGGCTTTGTCCACAACCTTTGCTACCTTGACTCCGGCGTTGAGTGCCCGTACGGCCAGCCCGCCGCCCATGCCGCCTGTGGAAACGTCCGCGAGCAGAGCAGCTCCATTCAGGGCCATCGCACCAGCATACTCGCTGCCGCTCATCTTCCCGGTGGCATACTTATAGGTGTCGTAGGCGGCGAAGCCTGCGGTTACGATGGCGCTCCAAAACAGTCCATCCGGGTCGAACTTGCTCCAAGGATTCTGCTGGACATAGGCATACAAATTGGGGCCGTCCACGAAGCCTGCGGGGTCGCGGCTTAGCCACACGCCGGTTTCCAGGTCGCGGTAGCGATAGCCTTCGTTCAGTAGGCCCGTGGCTTCTTCTTCGTCTTTGCTGTTGGCGCGTTGGGTATCGGTATTGGTTCCGGTTTTCTTCGTTTGTTTCCCATACGCTTCGTAGCTGGCCGTCCACGACAAAGCGCCTGTGCTGTCGCTCTGGGCCACGATGTCGCCACGACCGTTGCTGTGATTGTACTTCAGCGTGGTCCCACGGATGCTGTAGAGCAGGCCGCCTACCCCGCCGCCCATGTCCCGGCCACGCACATACTGCACGGTAGGCACGCTGCTGTTGGTAAGAGCGATATTGCTGGTGCGGATGTATTCCGCCACGCTCAGGCCCCCGCTGAAGACATAGGCCGTGTGCTGGGTGGTGAGGCCGCCTCCCGCTTGCGCTCGGCCCACCCGCCGCATGCGGTAGTCATAACTGTAACGGAAAGTCTTCTTCGCTGAGGGGGAGGTGGGCACGGTGGTCTCGCGCATGCGGTCCCAGGCATCCCAGGTGTAGGTGGAGGTGCGGGCGGCCACAGCAGTGGTGCCATCCACCACTTTGCTGGTACGGTTGCCATTGGCATCGTAGGCGTAGGTGGCGCCTGCCGTCACCGCCCCTCCCGGCGTACTGCGTTTTTCCCAACGCTCCAGTTGGTTGGCCTCATTGTATGAATAGGTCCAGTAGCCGACTTCGATATCAGCAGGCGCGGTACCAGCCCCTAGGACCACACTTTTACCTGTGCGATTCGCGGCACCATCATAGGTGTAAGTGGTGATCACCGGCGCAAAGCCCTGGTCCGTGATGGTCTCGGTCTTCAGGTGATGGGCGTCATCGTAGGTCATGACGGTGACACGGCTGCGGTTCAGCGTGCCACCGGGGTTCATCCAAGTTTCCGTCTGCGAGGTGACGTTGCCCAGGTCATCATGCATCCAGCTAAAGCCGGCGAGCAAGACGGGCGGCACCGGGTTGAGCGAGGCATCGTAGGTGGGTTGATTCGACTTCTGATACAAACGCCGGACGGTGAGACGGCCTGCGGCATCGTATTCATTGACCGTGGTGTTCAGCAGCGTTGTGCTGGTGAGATTGGTCACGGTGACCACACGCCCGACTTGGCCACTCCAGTCATAATCATAGGTCACGCGCTTGTCATCCGTAACGGCCGCCGTGCGATGGTTGTCGGTGAGGGAGCGAAGCCTGTTGAGGGAATCGTAAGTCTGCGTCAGCAGGCGGGGGGCCGTACCGTGAACCATGAGACTGGAGGTCACTTTGTTGCCGACCAGATCATAACCATAAGTGTGGGTGCGTCCGTAAGAGGTCTCCGTGACAGTGCGGCCCAGCTTATCATAAGTGTAGCCACTGTTGTCCGTTAAGGCAGCCGTGGTGGTTAGAGGCAGGAGCTGGGTGGAACCATCCTCCACAGAACCCAGGCGGCCTTGGGCATCATAATGACGGGTAGAGGTGAGGCCCGTGACCACCGTATTTTTCAGCCGATGACGACTATCATAGGTATGCGTGGTCTCACGCAGTTGAGGGTCGATCTTTTTATGCAGGCTACCAGTGCGATAGTGGGTGTATGTCCAATGATCGCCATTGGCGAAAGTTTGGCCCGTGAGACGATTCAGGCCATCATAACGGAAAGTGGTGTGATAAGGCGAGAAGGGAACCACCACCCCTTGCTCCCAGGACGCCGCCCAGGCGAAAGCGTCTGCTTCAGACCATGCCGCCCCGGATGCCCGCCCATCCACCACCAAGATACGGTTTCCGGCTTTGTCATAAGCGAAGTAATTGGACTTAGCCTCTGCATCAGTCGTCTGGATGAGCCTCCCCAGCGCATCGTAATGATTGGTGACCGTCTGGCCCAAGGGGTTCACGGTCGTCAGTGCATTTCCACCGGCGTCGTAGGTCATACGGGTGGCTTTATCGCGAGGATCGAAGGTCTGAACCACTCTCCCAGCGGCATCATAAAAAGAGCGTGTGATGCGCCCCATGGGGTCCATGACTGCCGTCACTTTCCCAGTCGGGTCATACTCTGTATGAGTGACGGGTCTTTGTGCAGGAGCCGGACTGTGAGTGGAGTAATCGTAGCCCTCCACACTCGGGGAGAGAACCGTGATGGGGCGATTGCGAACGTCAAAAACAGTTTGAGTGATTCGACCTAACGCGTCTGTGACTTTGAACGGATTGCCAGCGAGATCGTACTCGGTGAGGGTCTCCGCATTCAGGGAGGTCGTTGTGGCCTTGTCCTGAACGGATTTAATCGGAAGCCCTGCCGTATTAAAATAACTCAGCGTGATCGCGCCCGCCTCATCGATCGTTTTCCAAGGCGCTCCAGAAGGGGTGTAGAAACTCTTGGTGGTTTTGCCATCGGCATACTGAGTCTCGATGAGTTGGCCTAACACATCATACGACAAAAGCGTGGTGTACGGCTCAGCTCCTCCCTGAACGAGGACAGGCGTGCCTTCAGGCCCTGAAGTCGTTGCCGGATACCAAGAAGCAGGTGCAGGATCACTGATGGAGGTCACCTGCCCGCCTTTATTGTACGTTTTGTGAATGACACTGTCATCCGCACGTTTTTCCTGGGTGAGGCGGTAGAGCGCATCATAGGTGAACTCTGTGGCATAACCACGCGGATCGATGACTTTCACAGGCTTGAAGGCACCTGTATCAAAGGCCGTACTACCTGATTCCTTGCCATTGTTGACGTTAGGCAGCTGATAGAAAAATTGAGTGATCAACTGGGCATCCACGGACGCAGCTGTGCTGTTGACCACCGTGGTCTCACGACGACCGAGTTCATCGTAGGTATGGAGCGTGGTGACGCCGCGTGGATCCACAATGCTGGTCGGCAAATTCAGCGAATTGTAAGTGGTCTCCGTGACCATGTCTCCATTGTAGCTCGGCAGTCCGTTTGCATCGAATCCCCCCAGCGTGTAGCGGCCATCGGGAAGACCGTTGCCATTCATGTCCAGAGTCGTCTTCGTGCGCCGATTCAGCGCGTCATACTCATGGAAGGTCACCACTCCGTTTTCATCCTGCTCACGGATCAAATTTCCATGAGGATCGTAACCGAGCGATTTAAAACTTCCGTCTGGATGGGTGACTTTGATCAATCGGTTCTGATCATCATAGTCAAACAAAGTCGTGTGCTGGCGGGCATCGGTGACGGAGCGTTTATTGCCGTTAAAGTCAGTGACTGTCCGTGTTTTAGACTCCACGCCGTTGATCCAACGGCTCTCGGTGATCATGCGCCACCACCCAGGTTTAGATGTGTCAGGATCTGTGGCCCATGTCGTGGTGACCACGGGACAGATTTCCAATGAGGGATAGGAGCCCGTACGCGCAGCAGGAGTATCCACCGTCTCCGCAGTTACAAAACCAGGGAATTGAGGATGCCCAAAGGTCCAGACTTTTTTCACCCCCCCGCGCAAGGTTGCACCGCTGGGCAAATCCTCCGTGAGCTCCTGCGTGCGACGTCCCAGATGATCGATCGTGTAAGTCGTGCCCACGCCACGCATGTCCACGATGCCTGAGAGAATGCGAGTGGCTGAATCATACGTAAACGTCTTCACATACCCTAACGCATTTTCTTCTTTGACTGGGTCATCGAAAAGGTTTCCTGAACTGTAATCAAAATGAGTGATGTGCCCATTTCGATCCTCCATTGACTTGAGCGCCATGGCATGATTGGGATCAAAATTATAGATTTCCTTTCCTTCATCTGCGGCGGTGACCTCCAGTTGGGTGAATGAATAGGTGATCGTGTCACCAGTGGGTCTAGCAAGGGGGTGCCCCAGCGGCTGCAGGATTGCAGGCACACTGAAATTGTATTTTAGGGTGCGTGTCTCACTTCCCTGATGCCAACTAAAGGTCGTATCAAAAGGCTTCGCGGCAGATGGCGTGAAGAGTTCTTCAATGTCAAGATTCCCATCATGATCTTTATCAAGATCATCGAAGACTTTTGGATCAATGCGAAACTTCGCCGCATCTTCGTCCGGGAGAATCAGCCTTGTGGTGTTAATGTTGAGCACACCATTCAGAGGGCTCTTGACCTGTTTTAAATGCATGGGCAAACCTCGTGAGGGCTGCACTCCATCATTGTCGGTCCAATACAGATGGCGTCTGTTGTAAGCGTATTGAAATTCATACGCATGCCCGCGCTCATCCGTGATCTTTGCCAGCTCGGTGTGAAGATGCGCCGTGATCTTCGGGCTTGAAGACTGCTCCTCCTCATCCACCAGATGGTGATAGGTGTACGCCACCTCAGAGTCTCCTTTTTTAACCTTGCGGAGCATTGGGATAAGCGGTGCTGGTTCGGTGGTCGTTTGCGTCGTGCGATAATTATATGACGGAGAATTCTCATACTCGTAATGAATGAGATTCCCATTGGGCTGGCGGATTTGCGTCACGCGGCCATTGTTTTGTTGAATGGTGATGCTATGACCGGGGCGTTGCGCATCGCGAATGACCGAGGGAATCAAGCTCGACAGATTGGGGTATTCATAAAGCGTTTCATTCCCCCAGCGGTCCTCCACTTTGACCAAGCGCGCATAGGTGTAGCGCACACCTCTCCCAGACGACTCCGCACGGTCCGCATGCATGACCTGATGCAGAAAGTTAGGATTCACCATCTGATAAAAGCAGGTGGTCCCGAACTTTTTCTTCAGGATGATGTGATTGTAAGACTTCGCCGAAATCCCTGAATTGCCAATCGGGACAATCGCCGGAGCTTCCGTGATCGTCGTGGTCATAAACTGGTTACTCATCGATTTTTGATCTCGATGCTCCTGCCGATCGTGGACCCAAACACCGCCATAACCTGAAGGATGAACACCGAAGAGACGGAATGTCTGGGGAGATCCCATTTCATCCACAACATGGGCTTTTTTATCGCCTTCAAAGCGAACGTAGCTGCACAGATTCGATGACCAACATGGACCGAAAGGCTCAGCAGGCCGTTCATCAGGGCGCAGCCCAGAACGAGAATTCCACGAGTCGGAAGTAATGTCTCGCTTCACCGAAAGTGGAATCAGCGAAGCCGGTTCCGGCACATACACGTCGCTGACAGAATGCCGGAGCTGGGAAAGAAAAGCATCAATGAAAGTTTCTTCATTTTCCTCGCCATTTTCATTCTGCACTTGGGGTTTTGAGTCCGAGATCGGTGCACCATTGAGTCCCACCTTTCGGTATCGTGGTCCCGCTCCATCGGAGATCGAAACGGGCTGTCTATTTACCGAGGCCGAAGATTGGTATCGAATCCTCACGCGTTGTCCGTCCTGCACGACTAACCCTAGCCCTGTCGAAAAACGCTCTCCCGGGAGGATTACCATTTGGAACAAGGTTTCCGGCCCGGCATGACCATCTTTATCTATCACAGTCATATAGGCGCTTCTGGAGATGGGTTGTGCGTCTTCTGGCAAAGGCGCAGCAATGGTAATTCGCATGTATGCTCGACCACAGAGAACCTCGTCAGGCTCATCGCTGGGGCATTCCACCCCCTTATTCAATGACCATCGATGGCTATACCACTCTGTGCCGTCCGCTCGAACATTGGTGACTCTTTCAAACCCCCATCTATCCGCTGTCCCATGGCTGCATGGACAGGTCAGCACCCCGTGGTTAGAGAGCCAATCATCTGCCTCCTCTTCAGGATGCTCGCAGGATTTAAGTTCATCGCTGTGGGCGCTCACCTGAGTACCTGGACGATAATTAAATTCAGGGACGCTGGAGCCAGTCCAATGATCGCGGCTGATTTCACATTGTGGTTCATCCTCCGCATTGACTCCAGTGGTCCAGGGCTCCAGCAAACTGAAGGATTTAATGCCGCCGACACCTGCTGATGCACTCGGCATAGTGGGGACATAAGGCTGGTTCACAGAGATCCCGCCGGACAAATCCGTGGGCACTTGGGGCGGCACTGCGGTCGCTTTATAATCGTGAATCTTTGGATGCCTCCACGTCAAGAACTCATTCAAATTGGCCAAGCCATCACTGTCGGGGTCCAGCGTCACATCACCTGCACTCCTCACATTGAGGAAATAACGATGTTCCCAAAGATTCGGCATGCCATCACCATCCGTATCTCCTGGCAGCACGGATATGGCAGACCAACTGGTGCCTTGCTGAGTATTTGCCCATTCCAAGTCGCCCGTGTCTCCATGGGTGCTGGCATCACTCGGGTCAAGTTTCAGCAGGATCTCTTCAAAATTGAAAACACCATCCTGGTCGGGATCCTGAACGGAATCATTGAACCAATACTTGTTAAGAAGCCCTGGATAAAGATTACTCCAGGTATCCTCCTCGACATCCGTCATTCCATCGCGATCATAGTCGTAGGCCTTTAAGTTGCCATCCAAGAGGGTCCCATTCAGGTATTCTTGTAAATTGCTGATGCCATCCGCATCGAGATCTCCGTCAGCATCAGAGTCGTCTAGCCGGTTTAAGGCAGGTGCATAAAAGTTCTCAATGAGGTCAGGAAGATCATCGCCGTCACTGTCTGTCCCATCCACCATGAGGTAATCCAAATAAATGGCCGTGATGGAACGGGGATTGTTAGGATCGAGATGTTTTCCTTGAATGAGCAAGGGTGCATAAACCACCAATTCATCATAATCTGTTAGGCCATCCTGATCACTATCCATGTGTAGCGGAGAGGTATGATAAGACACCTCTTGGCCGTCTGTGAGACCATCGCCATCAGTGTCCCCCAGTTGCGGATTAGTGCCCAAAACCACCTCCTCTTCTGCGTTCAGCCCATCATCATCCCAGTCAGTCCAACGGGTGCTATCTTCATCGTGAGAATCCAGGTAGTCAGGCCAAACATCCGTATCAGAATTGATGCTTTCGTAGGCGTCGCTGATGCCATTGTTATTCCAATCGTCCCAGAGACTGTTATCGTGCGGATGCGAATCATTGCCTCCCGTGTAACCATCATTATCAGGATCGTGGTCGGGATTGGGTTCCGAATCATCATTGTAACCATTGTTATTCCAATCAGACTGGAGGAACGGATTTTCTGGATGTGAATCGGAACTATTAGATCGTCCATCGCCATCATCGTCCCCTTCGGGATCATCGTTGTATCCATTGTTATCCCAGTCAAACCAGCGAAAGGGATCTTGCGGGTGAGAATCAGACGCATTGTTGGCAGGATCCCCGTCGTCATTGCCCTCTGGGTTATCATTAAATCCATTATCATCCCAATCATACCAGCGAAGAGAATCCTGTGGATGAGAATCAGATCCATTGATCACTCCGTCGCCATCTAGATCTTCGCTGGGAGCATCATCATTGGTGCCATTGTAATTCCAGTCATTCCAAAGGGATATATCATTGGGGTGAGAATCATCAGTGCCCTCATAACCATCACCATCATAATCGGTGCTGGGGGTATCCATTTCATCATTGGTCCCGTTGTTGTTCCAATCCGTGGTGAGGCTGCTATCCAGAGGGTGTGAATCTTCCGGGTTCTTAACCGTATCCCCATCCCAATCGTAATAAGAATAACCCCCACCCTGGGAGGGGTAATGAACGCGATTGTCCCCATAAAGTTCGTCGTGGTCGCTGTAACCATCGACATCGCTGTCCCACTGAATGGGATTAAACCCTTGCCCGGGACCGCCAAGAAGATCGACCTCGTTGCCATCCGTGATCCCATCGTAGTCAGAATCGGGATTGAATGGATCCGTACTCCATACCACTTCACGGGCATCCCATAGACCATCATTGTCACTATCCTGATTATCGTAGAGCCATGAATTTTCCCCCGGCTCGTAACTCCCACTGTTGTTCCAATCTTCGAACTGGCGAGTCTCAATCAATCCTCCTGACTCATCGCGCACATCGAAAGTTCCAAGAGGAACCGCATGACCGACACGGTTCGGGCCGAGGATCAGAGAGGCAAATAGAATGCCGTGAATAAGCCAAGCCTGGTGGCTCCAACGACGCAAATACGGAAGAATACTCCTATCGTACGACATGTTATTCCTTGAGGTGATTCATTTTATTCTTAATGAAAAGATCAAAAATAATCCACCAAATAAATTATCCTGATTTAAAATCTGGCTTAATCCCAAGAGGGCTGCGACGTATGACGTATCAAAAGCCCTATACGTCACCGTATATTGCCGTTTTTACACAAGGTTTTGAAAAGCAGCGGCCGAGCCCCGAGAGCCTGCCGGGCTAGCCACAGGTATCAGTATTAGCCTTCAGCTTCTTCGTCGAAAGTCAATTCATCGCCACATCACGGCTCCACAGGAACGCCGACTTCCAGTTTGCCGCTCCAGATGGGGGCTGTGGCGGTGGTGGTGGTGCCGGGGGTGGGTAACTCTGGGAGGAGGAAGTAGCCTGCTCCTCGGCTCAGTCGTGGGACGATGAGGCCGAAGACGTCGGCTTTGCGCGGTGTCTTCATGGTGAGCCCGGGCTGGGTGAAGCTGCCGGTCACTAAACCCGTGGCGGGTGCGAGCGTGAGTTTCATCGCCAGCGGATTGGTCGGGATCGAGACGGTGTTGGGTGCGGTCAAGCTGAAGCTTTGCGAGAGTGCGGTGTCTAATCCGCCCTGGCTCAAGCGGGCCTGGGCATTCAGCGGTGGCGCGCCTAGACCCAGCAGGGCATGAAGGCTGACGTTTTTGGCCACATAGAGGCCGCCCGTGACGGTCAGGTTTTGCAGGGCGATGCCGTCTTTGTAGCTGCGAGACACCGCCTGCGGGGCCTTGAACCAGGAGAGGCTGGGGGCTCCGTCCACCTCGTGCGTGGCGGCATCAATTTCGACCCAGCCCTGCACGCTGCCTGCACCGCCCTGGAGCAACTGATGCAGCATGACCTGACCAGCGGGGCCAACAGGGACGCTGCTAGCCACGGCGGAGCCATCGGGCAATTTCGCAGTCCACTTGGCGGTGCCTTTGCCCGTGACATTCAGGGCGGCAAAACCGTCGCCTTTGGGGGTCGTCATGGAATCTCCAGACAATCCGGCATCCACGAACAGGGCGCTGTTGTGGAGACCGTTGTAAGCGGTAAGGCTGGTGGTGCGCCAGCCTTTGACCAACGGGGCATTGGCACCGCCATCGGTGACGGAACCGGCGATGCCACCGCTCGCCAGATCAAAGCTGAGGTTCAAGGTCACATTGCCCCAGGGCGCTTTACGCGTGATCGGCAGGGAGCAGGAGACACTGCCATCTGTGGGTGAGACATCCACGGCTCCAGCGAGTCGGTAGGCGACTTGGCTGCCCAGTTTCAGGGTGCCGGAGATCACGCCCCCGCTGGTGATCTGTAGCTGCACCGTTCCTCCAAGGCCGGTGGTGGCGGTGGGTGTGGTGCCATTCACCACTGCGTTGCGGTCTAACAAGCCGTTGTAAGTACCTGCCACGCGGGTGTCGAGGGGATTGACAATCCACTCCACCGTCACGGGGCTGCTGGTGCCTGCGGCGTTGGTAGCGGTGATGCTGAGCTTGAACGGCTTCCGACTTCCATCTTTGAGGAGGGCCGAGGCAGTCCGAGGCTTGCCAGTGATGCGGCCCGTGGTGGCATTGACAGTCACACCGGAGGGGAGGCCCGTGACAGCATATTTGGTTGGGCTGTTGGTGGAGCTAATCTGGACATCCACCGATTCACTCACGGTATAGGTGCGCGGGGGCAAGGCAGCCACTTCGGGCTTGGGCAGGACGGTGACGGCGCTCACACCAAGGCTACCAGTGACGGTGCCGCCGGGGGTGGTCATCTCCACGATGCAGGTGTAGGGCCCACTGTTGGCGGCCTTCAGGCCAGTGATCTTCAGCGCCTTAGTGCCTGCGCCCGTGGTGGTCACTCCATTGACGGCTCCGTCAGTCAAGATCTGACTACCATTCCGCCACTGATAGCTGCTGATAGAGCAGCCTGGGGGCACGGCCACAGCGGCATTCAGCGCCAGCGCGGCCCCTTCTTTTAACGTGGTGGCAGCGGGTAGCGGCGTGGCCACGCCTAGATAAGCGGGGTTGCTGGTGGCGGTGCCATGGTCATTGGTCAATTTCACCCAGTAGAGTGTGGCATCTGCGGCGCTGAGGTGGATCTTGGTAAAACCCTGGGAGGTGGTGCCATTGAGCAAGGTTTTCGCCGGGCCTTTCAGCCACTGGTATTGCGGAGTGTCACCGCTGGGCGTGACGCTGAATGAGACCTGACCGCCCGCGAGGCGTATCTGAGAAGCGGGATGGGCGAGGAAACCCGGCTCTAGCCCACCGGCTGCGAAGGAGACGCGGTCCACCTTGCCACCATCCCCCAAGAAGATGAAACCAGGGCCACTCTCAAAGGCCCAGCGGATGGTGTGAGTGCCTGCGCCGATGGCCTGTGTCACTTTGGCCCAGCCTGGAAAACCCGAGATGCTGCGCACGGTGCTGCCGTCCACTTTCAGGCGCAGGTAGTGCTGGCCTTCATCACTCTCCACATCCCACCAAAACGTCAGCGTGCCTGGGCCGGTGACGGTGGTCTGCATCCAGGATTCTTTATTGCTGCTGATGTAAGCACTGGCGGCGTGATCCACAAAGTCGGACGAAGATGTGCTAGCCACACCGGCCCACTCGGCGTCTCCACCTGTGGTGAAGGTCATGGCGGGGGCATCCACAGCTTCTGTCAAAGTCAGCGGATAAACCACGGAAAACTGGTCCACCCAGACCCGGTTCAAACCACTGCCGCCAACGCCATCGCGCTCATACTCCCAGCGCAAGGTGTGCGTGCCACTGCCGAGGGTACGGGTGACCAGGGTCCAGTCCCGATCGCCAGCGAGAGGGGCACCAGAAGTGACGCCGTCCACTTTGAAAGTCAGGGCATCAAAATGCTCGGTGGAGGACTTCCACCAGAAGCTGATGGTGGCCGGACCTGTCACGGTGGTTTCCAGCCAAGAGACTTGATTGTGATCCACCTCTCCCGAGGAAGCTGCATCCGTTCCGTCATGGCTGACACCCCCTGTTGCCCCATACCAAGATGCAACGCCTCCGGTCGTCCACGTGCGGCCACTGTCATCCAGGGCCGTGACCAGCGGCACCACCTGCACGACGCTGAGAGTGGCCGTGCCGGAGGTGACGCTACCCGCATCGTTAGTCACCACGCAGCTATAGCCGCCTACGTCTCCAGATTGAACGTTGCTCAGTATCAGCACATCGCCAGTAGCACCGTTGATGTCTTGCGGCGCACCTGCCCCGGTTTGCTTGCGCCACTGATAGTTGGCTGCGCTGCCGCGATTCACCACCTTGAACTCCACCGTGCTGCCAGAGAGCACACTGCGGCTCTGCGGCAGGCCCGCATCCAGAACGACCGGCAGCAAGACGGAGGCGGGATTCCCATAGATCCGGATGCTCTGGTCTCCCTGAGGAAAATAGACACTGCCAGGGGCAGCCTCCAACACGGCTAGGCGATCATTAGCCGTGAGGCAGGTCAGCGCCACGCCTGAAGTGCCGGCCAGATCGGCCAAGTATTGGAGATCGCCGGCGTTACTGATCTTGCCATAATATGACGTGGCGAGGCTGGGGCTCAGGCTAAAGAATCCGGTCAATAGGACATCCCCGGCGGAGGTCACCTGCAGGTGGGACGCACCCGCATTCCCCTGCAATTCCGTAGGCATGACCCGGCGCGCCCATTTCAGCTCGCCTGCATCGGTAAAGCGCAGCACCACGGGATGGCGGTAATAGTAACCGCTCTCCTGGGTGCCAGGGGTCTCATGCATCACGGTGATGCCCTGCGTGCCCACATGCATGCGATAGTCCGTGGTCGCACTTTCCAATCCATCTCCGATGTAAACACCGCCCTGCGGACCAAAGGCACGCCAGGTCAGATTCAGGCTGCTGTCAAAACGCAGTAGGCAGGCACGGCCATCGTTTTCGCTGACCTGGAAGTTCGCGGTCACGTAGGCGATCCCATTTGCATCCACGGCGAGCTCCGTCCAGCGCTCAGGGGCTTTGCAAAGATTGGTTTCAAAGCTGGCCAGCAGATTCGCATTGGGCCCATACTTCCGCAGGATCTGCGAAGGGTAGGACACGCCTGCCGTGCCATCGGTGGAAAGGATCCAAGTCGTGCCATCCGCCGCGACCGCGCAGTGTTCTGGAGACGAGCTCTTGTAAGGCAACGCTGGATTGCCACTGACGCCGGTTTGCCCCATCCGTGCCGTTCCCAGAGTCGTTCCCGTGGCCGAAAGACGCACCAACCAGGCGTGATACTGGGAGAAGGATTCATTGAATCGGGTATTGTTTCCCATCACCAAACTGACGGTGCCATCTGCCGCCACTAGGAGGTCGTGGATATGCACGATGGCCAGCCAATCGCTGGGTGGAATTAACCCCGGCACGTAGCGCCGCCAGACGAGGTTTCCTTGGGCATCGAACTTGACCACCAGGACATAACTCCGAGAGGGGAATTTGGGGCTGCCAAAAGGCGAATAGTCGGTCAGTTCAAAAGCGGCATAGGTATTCCCAGCAGCATCGGTGCAGCCTTTCACCAGCGTGGTGGATAGCACCGAGTATTCCCCTGCCGTGATCGGAATGGACGGGCCGCCGGGCGACCACCGTTCATAGTAGAACACGTCGCTGCCCACGATCACTTGTTCGACCATTCGTTGGCGACGCCAGCCATCGGGACCCACACGCTGGATCACCCCGTGATCCACCCAGTATTCATTGGCGCCAAAAATCTGCCGCTGGGACATGTTGTTGGTCACATAAAAATTGCCCGCTGCATCTCGGTCAAAAGAACGTGGCGTCAGGTAGCCTCCATTCCCCGGCTGCCCATCTAGCCACGGTGTGAAAGAATGCGTTAGATCCGAGGTCACGGTGCTGCCAGCCACAGGTGCCGTTTGATGCACGTTAAAGCGGGCCAGTGCATCCTGCGGACGCAGCCAGGGCGGATTGTAATTCACCGTTAAATTCACGTCTCTTTGAGTGGTGTTACCCGCCGCATCTTTTGCCACGGCAGTCAGCACATACGCACCATTCGGCATGCCCCAGTGGAACTGGTTCAGGCAGGGAAACTCCGTTTGCAAAGCCCAGGCCTCTGACTCCGCACCCCCGGCATACGCACTCGCCAGAATGGCGTCTTCGGCATCGCTCTTCCAACCATTGCCTGTGCCAGGGCCACTCCAGAAATAATTATCCTTCAGCCGCCGCAGGAACAGAGTCACCTGAGGCTGGCCGGAAGCATCCGAGGCCGTGCCATGGAAGCTGGAGGGGAGGATGGGCGAGGTGGTGATGATTGCATTGTTGGTTGGGCCAGCGATCTCACACACAGGCGGGGTCAGGTCTGCTCGGAAGAGGATCTGGTTGCTGCCTGAAATCGGTCTGGAGATGTTGCCGTTGCGATCCGTGACCGTGGCACTGATGGCATACTGCCCTTCCCCCGTCGGCAATTGGGCATGCGCACCGCTGCCATCGTAGCTCCAGGTGTTGTTCGTGATGTTTACCTCCAGCGCGACCATGTTGTCCTGCCATTCATCGCCGTTCCAAAACTTCCCTGTGCCGGTATTCACCAGGGTGAAGCTCATGCGGCCATTGTCATAACCCGTGCCAGAGGGGTCTGAGACAGTCCCACCGATGGTCCAGCCTGCTTTGGCAAAACCATTGTGCGAGGGGCTGGTGATGGTGACCTGGGGTGGTGCGGTGGCGATGTAGAAGGTTTCCTCCACTAGTCGCGTGCCCTGCGGCTCCTCTCGATTAAAGGCGGTGGCTTGGACTTTGTAGGTACCGTCTGGCAGCTCAGCGGCTCCCGTGGGCAGGCGAACATCTGTGGCGGGATCTCCCCATTCACGAGTGGGGGGCGCGCTCCACACATGGGTGGTCGGGTTGTAGGTGACTTCCAGATGCGGCGGCGTATTGGGGGACACCGGGGACCACTCAAAACCCGTCCAATAACGGAAGCCGTTCGGTGCACCGTTCATGCCTGGGACCAGACGCATCAGGTAAACCCGCACGCCTTTGACATAACTTTGCGCATCATTCGCCGTGCCGATCAGCGTCGGCATCTCATGCACAGCATACCGCTGGCCGTGGAACGAAGGCGTGATGGCGACGTCTGGCACTGAAGGGTCCACGATGGAGCGTTCCAAGCCTTCGATGCCGGTGGGCAGGAGATTAAAATTTCCGGCTTTGTCCTTGGCCTTCACCAGCACGAGGTAATTCCCGGGGGACAAGTCAGACCGGCGCGGCAGAGTGTCCACCGCTGCAGGTTTCCAGCGACCGCCACTGACCTCGGCAGGCCGCAGCGTCTTCGGGTCTGCCGCAGAGTCAATCCAGTTCTTGCCATCCCAATACTTTGAGCCGGCACTTTTGATGAAGGTGATGGTGACTGTGGGGTTCGGATCTGTGGCATCCGTGATCGTGCCGCCTAGATTGAGGGTCTCGAAATCAAAGAACTCAGCCGCTGGCGGCGCGTCCACAGTCACGACTGGTAGATTTCGATCCACCGTGAAATTGGCCTCTTCCCAGGGCGAGTAGTTATTGGAAAGGTCACCGGCGCGAATCTGCAAGTGGTGCGTGCCGTCCGGTAGGTCGTTGAGCTGGCTCGCTGGCAGCGTCCACTTGCCTGCGGAGTCAAACGTGGTGTGAGGCAGGGCATCCGTCGCTTCGTTAAAGGCAGCCCCAGGCGCGCCATAACTATGCGTGCTCCAGTTCCACCAGCGGCCGCCATTATCCATCGCGAGCTGGATGCGGTTCAGGCCAGATCCACCCGTGTCATGAGCTTCCCCTGAAAGGCTCGGGTAGGCTTTATAAGTCGCCGGTTCATAACCGACTGCATCTGGCGGCGCCTGTGGGGGCACGGTGAAGGAGGGATTCGGCGGCGTGCTGTCGGTGTGAGTCGCATCAAACAGATGCACCAGGATGGGAGCAGACCCGCCCTGAAACGTGCTCTCCGTAGGACTGAAGGTGAATTTCGACTTGAATAACTGGATCTTGAAACTGCCGGAAGGGACACCGCGGAAAAAGAACTCACCCTTGCTGTTCGTGCGGATCTGGCGCTCCCCCGTTTCTCCCAGCAGATTCACAAAGGCCTGCTCATCGTGCCCAGAACCCACCGCCACCAGGGTCGCCGTCACCCCTCTCAGAGGCTTCCCATCCGGTGTTTTGATCACCCCTCTGACTTCGGTGGAGTTGCCGTATTCGTCATAGATCGTCTCGCGGTCGCCGTCACTCAGCAGCGAGGTGATTTTGCCGATCTCATCGCCCACCTTCCACTCTTCGGGGTGAGGTTTGAAGTGAGAGCTGTAGCCCATCGTTCCCGTTTTCGAGGGGTCCACCAGCGCCTCCATGCACAGCCCCGTCTTCCAGGAATCCCGGAACGCCGTGGCCGGGTAATGCATGATGGAGTCGTAGTCATACGTGCTGTGGAGGGTGGCACGCTCCATGTCGAAATTGATGCGGGTGAAGCCATTGATCTGGTCATAGTCCACTCGCACATAGGTGTTCCGGTCCTCGCGCATGTGCTCATGGATGAAGCCCAGCGTGTGCCCCATCTCATGCACCACGACCTCCCCCTCCCAGTTGTGAATGGACATGGGCTGCATGAGCGCATTCGGAAAACCGATGTTTCCCGAGCGGCCGATCCAGGCGTAGTTCACGTCCTTCACCACATCGAAAAACTGCAGGTCATTCCGCTGCACCAGCAGGTAATTCCCATCCGGCGACTGATGGAAACCCGACTCTGTGGTGGGCACAAAGCGCACGTTGCCAAATCGCTGCCAAGCCCGCACACAGCGAAAGAACACCAACTTCTGAGCGCTGGTGATGTCCGAATTGAACACATACGGCACTCGACCCCCAGGCCAACTCATATCGCCCGGAGTGTTCTTGTATTTGATCGCTCCAGCCTCCGAAGAAAGCGGCACACAGACGAAGGCAGTAGCGACAAGCGCAAAGAGCGAGAGCGTTCTCATAGAGAATTAAGGATTCCAACCGTAACCAGTTTCCGCTTACTACTTATACCCATTTATCGTGGGAAAAAGCGCGATTTCATATATCTGCACTTTGGCAGCCTGATGGTTAGGCCGACAGCTCTTTCTCGTCTGGAACAAAGCTCCCGAGGTGAAAACTGCTCGGCGCGCTGATTGCAGTGACCCAGCAAAGCACATGAACTGATGACCTTACCTGGGTCATCAATGGAGCCGAGAGTCGGATTTGAACCGACGACCTGATGATTACAAATTGTTTTATTGAATGTTTGCTCCTGATCCCTTATGTTATCTGGTGAGCACGAAGAAACAAGCATCCACAAGGGATAAACGACCAAAGAAGGACATCAGTTCGGATCAAAACAGCACAGGTAAGATCTCAAAAACTGCACAGAAAATGCACAGCTATCCCAAGGGGGATGTGCGGCATTGGCAGGAGCGAGTGAGGAAGGTGGATTCTCCTGATTACAGCGTTCAGATAGCCCATCAGGGACAGCGGCATCGATTCCCGCTTGGTTCCCCCATCAAGGAAGCCGCCGCCAAAAAGGCACTGAACATTTATCAAATGCTTCGTAGCAACGGCTGGGAGGAAGCACTGTTAAAATTCAAGCCAGCGTCGGCGTCACCAGTTAAGGGGGCGACAGTGGGCGATCTGTTGTCAGCGGTGACGGAGTTGTCAAATGTGAGAGTAACGACGTTGCGGAGCTATGTCGCCACATTCAGACGCATCGTAGCCGACGTGGAAGGGATTGAAGCCACAGCTGGCCGCTTTGCTCGCTGCGGCGACAGTCGTAGCACGTGGCTCACCAACGTGGATGCCGTGGCGCTGGCAAAGCTCACTCCTGATCGGATTGAGGCTTGGAAGCTCCGCTACGTCAGCAGCCGGGCAGGCAGAGATGAAACCAAAGCGCGCTCTGCTCGCAACAGTGCAAATTCGCTCATCCGCATGGGGAAGGGCCTTTTTGCAAAACGTCTTTTGCGTCTGGTCACCAATCGTGTTGTGCTGCCTTCCCCACTCCCCTTTGACGGAGTGGACCTCTTCCCACGCCAGTCAATGCGCTACGTCTCAACCATGAATGTCGAATCTCTCCTCTCTGTTGCACGCAACGAGCTGGCAATTGAAGACCCCGAAGCATTCAAGGCATTTTTGCTAGGCCTATTTGCTGGGCTGCGGCGGAACGAAGCAGACAAGCTTCGTTGGGAATCAGTGGACCTCGACGCAGGTTTGATCCGAGTAGAATCTCAAAGCGATTTTGCGCCGAAGGCCGAAACTAGTTTGGGTGAAGTGCCGATAGATGCTGAAGTGACGGAGGTCTTAAAGAAGCTTAGAGCGAGCGACCCAAGCGCCATTTATGTCATGGCTGCCGATCCCCCCAAACGGAAATTCAAAGTGCCGCGACCTGTACAGACGACCGAGGCAGCGGAACCTACGTGGAGTAAATACAGGGCGAATCAAAGCTTCACACGCCTCGTCACATGGTTGCGCAAACACGGCGTCAAGGCCCGCACACCTCTGCACACGTTGAGGAAAGAAGCTGGCTCACAGATCGCCGCAAAAGACGGGCTGTTGGATGCTTCCCGGTTCTTGCGCCATGCCGACGTTGCCATCACGGCGCAACACTATGTGGCCCAAAAGAAACGCGTTACGGTCGGCCTCGGATCATTACTCGCCACCAATACTGACAATCACCAACACTTGACTAAGCCACGCCTGAAATCACAAAAGCCGAAGTCGAGTAGAAAGTCAGGTAAGCGAGGGATTTGATGCTTTGATTGAAAAATTGAAATCAATGATGACAAAATTCCTACCCAGAGAAAAACAATTTATAAAACACAAAATAATTTTCACTGCCAGTGGCCCTTCTCTCACTGGAAGCAGATTTATGTACAAAATTTCCACGACTCTCTCATTGAAATTTTATACCTGACCGTAGCGATGGCTTTAGCGGAGACGCGTGGGACAAGCCCCTCAATTTTGTAGCAATTGGCGTACTTTGATCGCTTCCCCTCGGCCCGCTTCAACACGTGCTTTACCCTGTAGAACTTGGCGACAGCCTTCACGCGAATCTGTCGTGCTCGGGTGAGTTCTTCATGGGCGAATAAGCACTACAGCCCGAGTGCTAGGTAAAGCACTCAAAAAAGCTTGACACAACATTTTTGTTGTGTTGCTTATAAGCACGCCCAATGATTCCGCCTCACGATCAATTCGGACTGTTGCCCCCAGGGCTGCACTGGACAGCTGACCCTAACGAGTTGGCCAAACGATTCGCAGTCGGAGCAAGACGACGTCGACTTTTCGACGGCTTCATTGAAGGTGCGTATTTGCTCCGATTGGCAGGCTGCCGATTTGTGTATCTGGATGGTAGTTTCGTAACAACTAAAGAATTACCGGAAGATTTTGACGCCTGCTGGGACCCATTAGGGGTACAACTTGAAAAGCTTGATCCAGTGTTTTTTGACTTCAATAATTTCAGGCAAGCTCAAAAAGCAAGATTTGGGGGAGAGTTTTTTCCGAGTGGAGCTCAAGCCGAAGGACCAGCACGAACTTTCTTCGAATTTTTTCAAATTAATAAAGATACCGGTGCTCCAAAAGGACTAGTGGCATTCAAACTTTCTTCACTCCAATGATCAAGAACGAAAGACAGTACCGCATATCAAAGAGCCAGTTGGATCGGTTCGTTGAAAGAATAAGTGAAATTGGCACTAGCGAAAATGCCTTCGCAGAGATTCACCGAGCTGCACATCAATCTGAAATTGATATACTTAGCCTCCAGATTTCAGAGTATGAAGCCTTAGTGAGGGGGGATATATCAGTATTTTCTGTTTCGTCACTAGATGATCTTCCTTCATCGCTAATTAAAGCCCGCATCGCCAGAGGCAAGACTCAAAAAGAACTGGCCGCAATATTGGGTTTGAAAGAGCAACAAGTGCAAAGATGGGAGGCAGATAACTATGAAGCGGCGAGCTTGGCAACTCTGAAATCTGTCGCTACAGCACTTAATGTTGGGGTAGCCAGCGATCTGATTGTAATGAAATCAGCAAGCGATATGCCGAGATTGTTCCATCGTTTGGCGGCTTGTGGATTTGATAAGGCAATGCTAGCCAGAATACTTCCAGCTAATTCTTACACTGCGCTAATATCTGGCTTGGGTTCGGGCGAGGCCATTTGGAATGCCTTGGTAGAACTTAGCTCAGTATTTGGTATACCAATTCGACGGCTACTCGATGCTGACTCATCGCTTCCATTTGTATTTGGCTCAAGGGTTCGATATAAATTGCGCACCAACGCAGACAGCGAGAAAGTCGATGCATTTACAGTTTACGCTCATTATGTCGCTGCGCTTGCGTGTAAAGCTTGTGAACACGTACCGATGATCGCTATTCCGCAAGAGTGGTCGAGTTTCAGAGATGCCATACTAGCAGATTTTGGCAAAATAAGCCTTCAGTCAGTTTTGGATTACACTTGGAATTGCGGGATTATTGTCATTCCTATTTGCTATAGCGGTGCATTTCATGGAGCTGTTTGGAAAATAGGTGGAAGACATGTAATAGTAGTCAAACAAACCACTAGCCAAACTGCTCGATGGTTATTTGATTTGCTTCATGAAATAGGACACGTAGTTAACAACCACGTCTCTGAAACATCAGCGGTGATCGAAATTGAACCCATTGGTCAAAAAGAGTCGGATACTGATGATGATGAAACTGTAGCAAATGAATGGGCAGAAGATGTTCTTTTTGATGGTGATAGCGGCAGAATCGAGAAAGCCGTGGTCAAAGCGGCCAGCGGTAATGTTAAGATGATGAAAGCCGCTATAGAGAAGGTTGCAGATACTTTCGAAATGGACGTAGGCGTACTTGCCAATCACATGGCCTGGAGGCTTGCGGATCAACAGATTAATTGGTGGGGAGCGGCCGAGAATCTTCAAAAAAGTCTGGTAGCCCCAGATGAGATCGTCAGAAAGGGTTTGCTCACTCATGTAAATCTTGCCGTACTAAATGAGTTTGATCGTGATATGTTTATTCGTGCAATAGAAAAACAATAAGGGGAGGCAACGTCTATGCCTAAAAAAAGAGAAAAGCTGGATATTAAATGTACGGACTTCAAGTGTGCTGAAGACGAACATTGCTTCAGTCCCAAGAAACCACCGAAAGAAAGGCGCCACTCACCCAGCATTTGCACGAATTGTGGAGCATCTCCAATTGAGTGGGACTTACTCCATAAACGAGATATTAACAACATCAGTATACTGGTTAGTAGCCTGAAAAAAGAGCACATACGCGCATACTTTTGGAGGAATGACATATCGTGGGTATCAAAACGTCGCCCCCTCATGATAGGTCGCCAGCGACTGGAAAAAAAAGTTCGTTTGCGGCTTAAAAAATCCATAGGCTTAGGACATCACTTTCGTGAAGGACAGCAAACTCCCTTGCTGCGAGACGATGATCCTATTCATTACGCACAACATGCAACAGCAACCTGTTGTAGGAAATGTGTCTTTTATTGGCATGGTATCCCCGAGGAACGGGATCTCCTGCAAGCTGAACTGGATTACCTTGAAAAGGTGATTTGGGCATATCTAAATGTTAAATTACCAGATCTGCTCAATGAAGAAAACCGGGTTCAATCTGAACTGGATTTGTCATTATGAATTTTAACAGTATAGACACATTACAGTACTCGTCTAAGTTAAGGACCAAGGCAATACGGCTGGATACTAAAGAGTTGCTTGTGGCAAAGTTAAGCGGCACAAGTCAAGAAACAGATATTACCGATCCAACCAATTGTGGAGGAGTCGGACGAATCAGGCATTTTCGTCGTTGGACTGCTTTCGGTTGGCCTGAAAATTCTTTGCCTATTGATCCCGCCAATCATAAGCTTGGAATAGATTCAGGAGATGTTGCCTTAGCTCAAGTCTTTCAGAACGCTGCATGTAACTGGCGATGCTGGTATTGCTATGTGCCATTCGATCTGCTCAAAGCGGATGAGCAAAAAGGCCTTTGGTTGACTGCCGATGAATTAGTAGATAGATATCGGGCGCACGAGCATCCACCGGCTATTATAGACCTTTCGGGAGGACAACCCGACCTTACGCCTGAATGGATTCCTTGGACCATGGATGCTTTGGAAAAAGGTGGATTGTCAGAAAAAACATTCCTTTGGTCCGACGACAATTTGAGTACGGACTTTTTCTGGACAAAGCTTAGCACGTCTGAAATTGACCGAGTGGTATCTTACCGTAATTACGCTAAAGTTGGCTGTTTTAAAGGCTTCGATTCGTCGTCATTTTCTTTTAATACACGTGCTGCCCCCGCTTTATTCGATCAACAATTCTCTATCTTTAAAAGAATTGTTTCCCTCGGTATAGATGTCTATGGATATGCAACCTTCACAGCCCCTGACAATAAAGCAATTGATGCTAAAATGACTGAGTTCGTAGATCGATTACAGGCAATTTCTCCGCTGCTGCCATTAAGAGTCGTGCCCCTTTGTGTGTCAGCTTTTCGACCTGCTCAAGACGAAATGAGAATTAACGCGGTCCATCAAAAATCGATGGAAATTCAACAGGAAGCCATTAAATGTTGGAATTTGGAGATCGAATCGCGATTTTCACTTCATCAACGAAATCTCCCAATTTATGAAGTGGCGATTTGATAGTCAGGTCCTGTGTGAATCAGATCCAATATTCGTCCGTCGTCTAGATGAATGTGTTCGAAGTTTTTGGACTGGGGATCATGAAAATTGGGAATCTTTTCTCAGGAGACTTCCAGGATACTACCCACTAGATGTCTGGCAGTCTCTCTCTCGCTTGAATCTTGAGAGTGGCGTCCTGGGAATAGCCGGAGCAAGTGTTGCTAGGCAGATATTCCCGGAACCCTTCCCAAACTCTCTAGAGCACCCCCTTGACTATGAATGGAGGTTTACCCAAGAGAGTATTCGCGATATCCTTGATTTTCTAACTCAGGAGATTGCTGGTTTCAAACAGCCGTCCGTTGCGTGCCTTGGTTGCCCCAGCATTGTGGTGGCAGGTGACGAAATAAGGCCATCGTGGAGCTGGTCATTGCTAGATCGTCGAGCCGATCTATTAAAATCTCAGATTAATTCCGCCCACCTCATGGCGTGTGATCTTACTAAACCCATCTCTACGCATCCGCTGGTGGATATTGCCGTGGTAGATCCCCCTTGGTATAACCATCTAACAAAACACTTCATGGTTAAGGCTCAATCAATAGTGAAACCTGGCGGGCTGATATTATTGAGTTTTCCGTTAGAAGGCACTCGATCCAGTGCTAGTAAAGAGTTGGCAGAACTGTTAAATTGGTGCAAGGAAGGCGGTTTAGAATTGAATCCATCGAATAAAATTCAACTACATTATAAAACTCCATTTTTTGAAAGCACTAGCCTCAAAGCCGCAGGGTTTAGTGCACGTATTCCCGCCTGGCGGAGCGCCGAAGTACTTATATTCCGAAATCGAGTATCCGATGACTGTCGGCTTACCTATAATGATGATACGCCTCGACTATTCACTACTGAGTGGAATGAATTCATTATCCAAGGTATAAAGTTTTCAGTTAAGAACTCTGGACGTAAAAAAGACGGTAAGCAAGGATGTTCAGGGGGCGCGTTTCTTTCTCCTGTTTGGCGAGAGGCTATTCTGCCGTCTGTTAGTACAAACTTTGTAGGGCGGGCCAGGGCTAATTTAGTGACTTCAGGAAATCGTTTTTTCGAATGCAGCGACCCATATTTGTTAGCAGAAATGTTGTTGGCGGGCCAGAATCGTGATGGCGGAATAAACATATCAACCAACGCTGGCGGTGAAAGAAACGCTCGTGAATTGAATTCAGTTCTACAAAGCGAAATCAATGATCGGACAACCTATTTGAAGGAAATGTATGATTGAAGGCCGGAATTCAGCTCTTAACAAACTAAAGGCTGCGCTTGCAGATGATAAGCAGTGGGCGGATATTCTGGACTCGGTTGATGAACTCATTAAAATCCACCTGGCAGTTTTTGTTGAACCCTATTTTACATTTATTTCAGAGGGGAAAAAGTCTATTGAGACCAGGTTTTCAAAGAATCGCATTGCTCCTTTTGAATGCATAGAAAAGGGGGATATCATTCTTTTGAAAAGATCTGGCGCAGGAATAGCCGGTGTGTGTGTTGTCGATCGAGTTTGGTTTTATCATTTATTGCCGGGTTCATTAGATCAAATCAGGGAGCAGTTTGGCAGGGGAATCTGTCCTTCGAACTCTGATTTTTGGGATGAGCGGCTGAGTGCGTCGTATTGTTCGCTTATATGGATCACATCATTCCGATCTTTCGAAGATATTCCATTCAAGAAATCAGATCGAAGGGGATGGGTAATATTGAAATGATGGAACAAAGCCATGAAGTCAAAAAATAATTTGGTCGTTTTTGCTGGTCACACTGGGTCAGGTAAAACTAGTATTTCCAAGCCGTTCGCCTTGTCGCAGGGCCTTAAGTGGACGAGCTTCGGGAACGTTGTTCGTTTTGAAGCTGCAAGACTTGGTATGTCTACCGAGGATAAACGAGTTCTTCAGACTATAGGTCAAAAAATGGTAGAAAATGAACCAGAACACTTTTGCGATTTGGTCTTTGAGTCGTTGGGCGCAGATTCCAATAGTATCGGTGTTCTTGACGGTCTACGCCACAAGCTGATTCTTGATCTTTTGCTTGATCGCGTGGGGGACAAATATCTAAAGTTGGCCTATGTCGATGTTGATAATATCATTAGACACCAGCGACTCTTTGACAGCCGTGGGTGGCTTAAAGAACAGTGTGAAGAATACGACGCTGATGTCACCGAAATTGAATTAATTTCGTTTATTCGTCCTAATGCTGACGTGATTATCTATAATTCTGGTTCTTTAAGTGAATCCCTAGCGCAGGTTGATATATGGGCGCTAAATTTTAAATAAATTAGGTCCTCTTTTCTGGGGTGGTCTGCCAACATGTTGGATCTGCTGCCCTTGTTTGTCCGAAGTTAGTTGGCCAACTATCGAGGCGACCATTGAAGACAATCATCAGAGCTAGACCAGCCACGACTGAAGAACCAATGCGACAAAGTTTCTAGCCAGCGACTCTAATCTTAAAAGACGAATAATTTTCATTGCTGGCGTGCTTTTCACTTATGGCCAACGGATCTGCACCAAGAATTTCCACGACTTTTCTGACTGAAAGATTGAAGGCACATAAAATACCGATCCATTTTTTGCCCCGCTCATGCTTTATCGCCTTGAACTTATGAATGGCACAAATGGTTTGGATGCCTTCAGCATGGACGGATGTTCTCCATGCATCCTGAAAAGGAGTGTGCGATTCATACAATTATCGGAAAGACGAGGCAAACCTTTCGCATCCTGCTTGATCTTCCCTTTTTGGCGATGATGCGTTTGATGCATGTTCAAATGAAACGCCTCTGGCAAATTCTCGCACTCATCCTTCTGGCCCTCATGGTGCCTGCGTCGATGTGTTGTCTGGTGCCATCAGCGGGAATTTGATGAGCCTCGGGGCCATCGACTTTGGCCTGATCATTGATGGCGCTGTGGTGATGGTCGAAAACATCGTCCACCATCTAGGCGAGCGGCAGCACGCGCTTGGTCGCAGGCTCACCGTCAGCGAGCGCACTGAAGAAGTGCTCAAGTCCGCCAAGAAGGTTGCCAATCCAATGTTCTTCGGTGTGCTGATCATCACGATCGTTTATGTGCCCATCCTCGCACTGCAAGGCATTGAAGGGAAATGTTCAAGCCCATGGCGCTCGTTGTCATGTTAGCTCTCGGTGGTTCGCTTGTGCTCGCGGTGACCTTGATGCCGGTGCTGTGTTCGTATTTGCTCGGCGGAAAGATTCAGGAAAAAGACAACTGGCTCGTCACTTTCACCAAGCGGCTTTACACACCGTTGCTAAACTTTGGCCTTCGCTTCCGCCTGCTTGTCGTGCTGCCTATGCTCGTCCTGTTCGGTTCCTCGCTCTGGGTGTTCTCACGGCTTGGTTCCGAGTTCATTCCGCAACTTGATGAGGGAGACTTCGCCTTTCAGCTTATCCGCAGCAGCAGTGCCGGGCTTTCCTCTTCGCTTGATTTGTAGAAACAGAGCGAGGCCGTCATTCGCCGTGAATTCCCAGAAGTTAAAGAAATCTTCTCCCGTATCGGCACGGCTGAGATCGCGACGGACCCGATGAACCCGAACGTCGCCGATACCTACCTCATGCTCAATCCGCGTGACCAGTGGCGGAAAGAGAATGGCACAATCATCAGCAAAGAACGCCTCGGTGAACTCATGCGAAAGGCATTGCTCGATCAGGTGCCCGGCCAAAACATCCTAGTTACCCAGCCTATCCAGATGCGCTTCAATGAGATCATGGCAGGAGCCCGCGCCGACCCTGTATGCAAAGTCTTTGGAGACTGTTACGATGAACTCGAACGTCTCGCCGGCGAAGTCCGCACTGCCATTGCCAGCATTTGTGGCGGAGGCGAGACGGAGTTCGACAGCATTGGCAAAAACCCCATGATTGAGATCCAGCCGGATCGCAAAGCCATGTGCAAGTTCAACGTCCATGCGGACGAATTGAACCGCCTTGTGGAAACCGCACTCGCCGGAAAAGAGGTCGGTACGTTCATTGAAGGAAATCGCCGTAGCTCCATCGTCGTCCGTCTGGCTGAAGACCGCCGAACAGATCTCGAAGGCATGAAACGCCTCGCTTTGCGTACCGAGGATGGCGGCATGCTGGCGCTCGGCCCGGTTGCCAAGATCGTGCTGGTGCCCCAACCTGTTCAGATCGCCCGTGAAGATACACAGCGCCGTGTCAGCATCCTGATCAGCGTGAGAGGGCGCGATACCGAGGGTTTTGTGGAGGAGGCCACAAACTTCATTCGCGAGACGGTCACATTCCCCGATGGCTATTACTTCGAGTTTGGCGGCCAGTTTAAGAACCTGCAAAAGGCCAAAGCACGGCTGCTGATTGTCGTGCCTCTCGCGCTCGCCTTGATCTATGTTCTCATTTTCCTGAGCTTTGGTTCATTGAGGCAGGCCACGCTTATCTTCATGTGTGTGCCTCTCGCCGTCACTGGTGGTATCTTCGCCCTGCACCTCCGAGCAATGCCTTTCACCATCAGCGCAGCGGTGGGATTCATTGCACTCAGCGGCATCGCCGTTCTGAATGGCATCATGCTCATCAGCTTCATTAACCAATTGCGTGGTGAAGGTCGCGAGCTGCGCGAGGCCGTGGTCGAAGGAACCCTCACCCGTCTGCGGCCCAAACTCATAACCGCCCTTGTCGCCAGCCTCGGTTTCCTGCCCATGGCGCTCGCCACCGGAGCCGGAGCCGAAGTGCAACGGCCCATCGCCACCGTCGTCATTGGTGGCATCCTCACCTCGACTTTCCTCACCCTGCTCGTCGTCCCTGTGCTCTACGACTGGATCGAACGAAAAACCAAACCCAGAATCAACGCCCTATAAAAACACTGCTAAATATCCTCCTCATCGCCGCCCTTTCAACCACTGCGGTTTTTGCTGATGCAAAAGTCAAAGCAGATCCCCGCAAGGGCCTTCTCCTTGAACTCGGCGATAAGCACGCCGAATTCTTGGTTGAGAAGAACCGTACCATCAGCATTGCTGTCTATGACGCCGCGCTGAAATCCCAGCCTGGCTGCCCCACTGAACTTACGGGTTGCGACCACCATCTAAAATGTTCAAATTTAATTTCTGGATGAGGCATTTTTATTCGTGCCCATTCGTGAAAAAACGATGGAATAAATTTGCCGTCAACATATCTTAGTGAAGTGAAGTCCTTTCTGAAACGCCTTTTCCCAGCCCTCGCCATCTTGGCCATGGCTTGCGCTCAGGTATTCGGATTGGAACGTGGTTTTGTTTGTGAATGTACTGGTGAACAGTATGTCACAACTTGGGATCACTGTGACGGCCCGCACAGCATCGGTTGTCGCGATCAAGTGTCCAACGCGGCTTCTCACAGCAAGACAGATCATTCGAGTGAGGGTACTCGGGAACATGTTCCATATAAGGAAGATGTGAAGGCCAATGCAGGCTCAAATCTGCATGTGGCCGTGCCTCAGCCTGTGATGACCGTCATGGAGCTGTTTGAGCAGTTTAACCTTGACGCATATGTTTTGGACCCAAGGTTAGCCTCCCTTCCACCGTTTTGGGAAACAACAGATCCCATACATGGTTGGCCGCACGTGCTATCGCGTGTGATCGTGCTGCGAGTTTGATTGTTTGAGAGCCTATTTAATGCCTGTCATCCACGATTGATGACCCGGGCTTATATCGCTTAACCGCCATTCGGCATGGGATGTCCATGCCCTGGCCCTCAAACTTTCCAGCAATGAAATATTCTTTAGCTCTTCTAATACTGTGCTCATACGCCAGCAATGCATCGGCGTTAACTGTCTCTTTTAACGATGTTGCCCCGCGTGTTCGGGGCCATCACCCATCACTCAAAGCCGCCCGAATGGCCGTGGAGGAGGCTCGTGGACGGCGGCTAGGCGCTGGCCGACTCTCAAATCCTTCCATGGGCGTTGAGTTTCAAAATGAAAGTCGTGTCAGCCCAAGATCCACAACTTTTTCCATTGATCAATCCTTCCCCATCACCCGCAGGCTGAGCTTGGAGAAAAGGCTCACGACCCAGCTAGTCGGAGCCGCCGAACTGGAGGTGCGCGATGTCGAACGCAAGCTCATCGCTGAGGCACAGACCCTAGTCGTACAATTGATCTCTTTGAACCAGCAGCGAGAGCTGCGAAAGAAGCAAACGGAGCTTGCCACAAAGCTGTCTGAGTTCGTCAAAAGCCGAGCTAATGCAGGTGAGCTTTCGCTCTTGGATGCTGCTCAGGCTCAGGTAGATGCCCAACGGTTGCTGGTCGAGGCACGGCGGTTACAAAACGAAAGTGTGAGTCTGCTAGGCACCCTCAAACCCATGTTAGGGCTGTCCCCCTCAGATTCCCTCACGATATCTGGAGACGTTCTTGCCATCACGATTCCTGGCTACGTCACGGGCTGGACGCAGCGGGCAGACTACCAGCTTGCCCAAACGAGGATCGCTGCTGCACAGACTGACACAGCTCTTGCAAAAGCGCGCAAGTATCAGGACATCAGTGCAGGCTTTTTCGCAGCGCGTGAACAGCAGGACGTCAGTTCCAGACAGACTGAGAGAACCGGATTTGTTGGTTTTCGCATCTCTCTACCATTGCCATTCTGGAATCGCAATCAGGGAGAGATCGCAGAAAAGACAGCCAGTGCAGAGCGTGCCCGTTTAGAAAGTGAAGCGCTGGGTCAAATGATCGTTAGCGAGGCGGATACCGCACGGAAGGAAATGGTGGCAAATGCAGATCTGGCCAAGGAGACCCGCGACAGGTTGCTTCCAATGGTCATAGAGCAAACCGCTAAACTCGAAAAGGCCTATGAAAGCGGACAGGCGGACTTGCTCACCATCCTTCGCGCCCGTGAGCAACGTCTTCAACTTGAAGCTGCCGCTTTGGACTCAGTCCGAGACTTCCACCTCGCACGCATCCGGTATGAAGCTGCGGTAGGCAAGCATGCTCCCGCAGCTTCAGCAACATCCGGCAAATAGTCGGTCAGTCACTTCACATTTTCTTATTTATGAAACCATCTTTGTCAGTATTCCTATTTTCCTTTTTGGCGGTCTCTGGCCTCGCCTATTCCGCAGCAGATCCCAAGCGCACCGCAAACACCGTCGTGCTGGATGAAACTGGGGTGAAAAATCTTCGGATTGAAACCGTCGAAGTAGAAGAAACCGACTTCGAGCAGACCATTTTTTCACTAGGTCGCATTGAAGCCATTCCCGCTAAAATTGCTGCTGTCAGCAGTCGCATCTCAGGGCGTGTGGTGGAGTTGAAAGTTGCACCTGGGGACATAGTCAAGAAAGACGATGAAGTCGCCAAGATCGAAAGCCGTCAGCCCGGTGATCCACCCCCGGTTGTCGCTTTGAAGGCACCCCTAGCCGGTTTGGTCACACGTGTGGAAAAACGATTGGGAGATCCTTTGGAGCCTGAGTCTTCACTTCTTGAGATCACTGATCTAAGCGAGGTATTTGCTGTAGCACGTGTGCCAGAGCACCAGGCTGGGCGCATGAAAGAAGGTACGGTTGCGCATATAAAGGTCGCCTCCTTGCCAAATGAGAAATTCGATGGCGAACTGCTGCGCTTTGGCACGAGCGCAGATAAGGCCAGCGGCACGATTGATGCCATCTTCCGCCTGACCAATCCGGGCGGACTGTTGCGTGCTGACATGCGTGCGGAGTTTTCCATCGTCCTGAGTAAGCGCAGTGAGGTAGTCAGCGTCCCACGTGCCGCCTTACAAGGTGAGGCCAGCAATCGCTTTGTCTATGTGAAGGACTTTGATCTTGCAAATGCCTTCGTCAAAACTCAGGTGCAAGTCGGTGAGATGAATGACCGCTTTGTAGAGATCACCCAGGGTCTCCTTCCTGCGGATGAGGTCGTGACACGCGGCGCATATTCTCTATCCTTTGCCGGAGCCAGCAGTGTGTCTCTCAAGGAGGCTCTAGATGCAGCTCACGGGCATGAGCACGCTGCGGATGGGGGGGAACTGACGCCCGAGAAAAAGGCTGAATTGGCAGCCAAGAATGCTGGCGCTGGTGACAATCACGGACATGACGAGGGCGGAGCCAGTCCCCTGTGGATGTATGCATCCATCGTGCTGCTGGTTCTGCTTCTGATTTCCATCTTCGCCAAAAAGAGTGGCCCCGGTTCTGCCGAAGAGGAAGAAACCGCGGTGAAGTCTAACAAGAAGGAGGTTCACTAGCCATGTTGAACAAAATGATTCATTGGTCGCTCTCCAATCGGGCGGTCATCATCGGTCTGTCTGTCGTCCTTATGGTCATGGGGTGGCGCACGGGTTCAAAACTGCCGGTTGAAGTTTTACCGGATTTGACCAAGCCCACTGTCATCATCCTCACCGAAGCACCAGGCCTTGCGCCAGAAGAAGTGGAGATGCGTGTCACACAACCTTTGGAAAGCGCTCTAATGGGAGTTGCTGGACTGACACGCTTGCGTTCTAATTCGGATGTTGCCCTCTCTCTGGTTTATGCCGAGTTTGGTTGGGATACGGACATCTATAAGGCACGTATGCTTGTTCAGGAACGCCTCCAAGGCGTGCGTGAACAGTTGCCTGAAAACGTTCAGCCTTTCATGACGCCCGTGGCTTCATTGATGGGTGAAATCCTACTCGTCGGCGTACGCTCGACTATCAAAGAAGGCGAGCCGGGATACGTCCCGCCTAGCGAGGTGCGTTCTCTGGCTGACTGGACGATTAAACGGCGACTTCAAAGTATCTCAGGGATTGCCGAAATCCTCAACATGGGAGGCGGTGTCAAGCAGATCGAGATCCAGCCCGACCCATTCAAGATGCAGGCTAACAATGTCAGTTTTGATGAGCTGGAACAATCCGCGACTGAAGCTGCGAACACTACTACCGGAGGCTTTTTGAATTCCGGGCCTACGGAGATCATGGTGCGGAATCTTGCGATGACGGTCCAGCTGAATGACATTTCGCGCACGATCATCAAGAAGATCAATGACCGACCGATTTCCATCGGGGACGTAGCCAATGTAGCGTGGGGGATAGAGCCGATGCGTGGCGATGCAACTGTAAGTCAGTCTCCAGAAAAATCGCCGACCTATGGGGTCATTATGTCAATCACCAAATCTCCAGGGTTTGACACCCGCAAGCTGACTGAAGAGATCAAAATGGCCCTAGATGAGCTTCAATCGACCTATCCGAAAGGAATGGAGACGACCTTGCTCTTTCAGCAGAAGGACTTCATCGATCATGCCATTGGCAACCTTAGTGAGGCGATTCGCGATGGAGCGATCATGGTGACGGTTGTGTTGTTCCTATTCCTGCTAAATTTCCGCACCACCTTCATCACCCTAATGGCCATGCCGCTATCGTTTGGAATCACGCTTCTGGTGTTCCAATGGTTCGGCATCAGCGTCAATTCAATGACCCTAGGCGGACTAGCCGTGGCTATCGGCATGGTTGTGGATGACGCGATTGTGGATGTGGAAAACGTGTTCCGCCGGTTGCGCGAGAACGCCGCTCTGCCAACACCTCACCCGCGTCTGAAAGTGATCGCCAAAGCCTCCGGCGAAGTTCGAAATTCGATCCTTTACGCGACGGTGCTCATCATCCTCGTCTTCCTGCCTTTGCTTGGCTTGAACGGCGTGGAGGGCAAGCTATTCGCTCCTATTGCCATCGCCACGATCATTTCAATGATCGCTTCTTTCATCGTTTCACTAACCGCCATTCCGGTGCTGTGCTCGTTTCTGCTGAATCCCAAAGAAGGTCACGAGCACAAGGACGGTTTCATCACCCGAAATCTGAAGTGGCTGTTGGAGCGAACCCTGTTGCGTTTCGCTCTGAGCCAACCGGTGATTGTCCTCGCCATTGCCATGGTTTTGCTTGTGGGTGCGTTCTCTTTGTATCCGAAGATGAATAAGGACTTCCTGCCTAAATTCCAGGAAGAGACCGCTCTTGTTGCGGCCACGACAGCTCCTGGCACGTCGCTGGATGAGATGAACAAAATCTCGGACGTGATCGAGCAGCAAATCCTATCCGTGCCAGAAGTGCGGAAGGTCGGTCGTCGTCTGGGTCGTGCTGAACGTGGGGACCATGTGGTGCCGGTCTCTACAGCCGAGTTCGATGTCGATTTCCGTGAAGCAGAGGGCGCGGCCAAGGGCGAAGGTCGCGGCCGAAAAGCGATCCTGGATGACATCACAAAAAAGATCAAAACCGTCCCTGGCGTCTTTGCTGTGGTCAGTGGCCCGCTTGCGGACCGCATCGGTCACATGCTAAGCGGTGTCTCCGCACCTGTGGCTGTGAAAGTTTTTGGCCCTGACCTCGAAAAACTCCGTCAAATCGGCATTGAGATTCAAACCGTCTCAAAGAGCATTCCCGGTTTTGAGGATACTAAGCTTGATCAGACATCCTACATTCCTCAGCTGAGAATCGAAGCCGATCGTGACAGAGCTCAGGCTTATGGCATCGCACCAGGAAAGCTTAACGAACAACTGTCTGCTCTCATTGGCGGCAAGGAGGTTGCTGAGCTGCGTGACGGTCAACGCGCCGTGAATCTCGTCATGCGCCTTCCCATCGAGTGGCGTGATTCGCCGGAAAAGATTGCCGAACTTCCAGTCGAAACGGGTGAAGGGCAGCGGATTCCCCTGTCGCTTGTGGCTGATGTGCGAGAAGCCAAAGGGCCTAACGTTATCTTCCGGGAAAATAGCCAGCGTCGTTTTGCTTTAGGCATCAAGCCGAGTGTGCGCGATGTCTCGAACCTCGTAGTGCGATTGAAGAAGGAGGTGGCTGAAAAGGTCAAGCTGCCAGAAGGCTACTTCATCACCTTTGAAGGTGAGTTCCAGGCGCAGGAGGAGGCCACACAACGTATCGTTGTTTTCTCCTCGGTTGTCTTTGTGGCCGTCTTTTTGATGCTATTCGGTTACTTCCGTAGTGCGTCCCTGGCCCTTCAGGTTCTGGTGAACATACCGCTCGCGCTCATGGGCGGATTGGCCTTCACCTATCTGAAGTTGAACAACATCAGCATTGCCACGCTCGTCGGCTTTATTGCAGTCGGTGGGGTCGCCGCCCGCAATGGCATCATGATGATCTCTCATTACCTGCATCTCATGCAGCATGAGGGGGAAGGCTTTACCAAAAAGATGGTTATCCGAGGGACCTTGGAACGACTCGTTCCTGTGCTCATGACTGCGCTCAGTGCGGGTATTGGACTGATCCCACTGGTATTGGCGGCCGATCAACCGGGCAAAGAAATTTTGCACCCGGTGGCTGTCGTCATTGTCGGCGGCCTCATCTCATCAACCTTCCTCGATATGGCAATCACGCCTGCGATGTTTTGGCTGCTCGGCCGCAAAGCCGCGGCCAAAGCCATCGAGCTAGACGCCGCTGCCTCTCACTAAACCATTTCCAACGCAGAGGGAGCTTCAGGGCTTCACGCTGCCGAGGCAAAACGAACCAAACGAAAGACAATCGAACCCATGAAAACCAAATTATTCACAGCCTTGCTTACCCTGGCTCTCGCCTTCTCAGTCAATGCCGCTGATAAACATGACCACGAACATGAAGGCAAAGCTGGCCCAACCGGTGGCAAGCTCATCACGGAAGTCGAACCACATGTTGAGTTCTTTGTGAACAAAGACAAGAAGGTCGAAATTCGTTTCATTGATGATGACATGAAAGTCGTCGCCCCAGGCGAACAGGTCATCAGTGTCACCCTCGGTGATCGCAACTCTCCTACCAAACTTACCTTTGCTAAGGATGGAGACAAGTTGATCTCTGACAAGGCCATCCCCGAGGGCAGCGACCTTCCAACAGTGGTGCAGATCAAAGCCAAGGCTGGTGAGAAGGCCGTGACTGAGAAGTTCAATCTGAACCTCAACGACTGCCCCACCTGCAAGAACAAGGAATACGCCTGCACCTGTGCGCACGGTGAAGAGGAGAAAAAGTAACCCACACGCCTGCGTCATGCCACAGCGCCGTCCCACCGTGAGGGCGGCGCTGCTGGCTGGGGGCACACACAGTCATGCAACACTCGATTCTCTTTCTCTTTGTCGCTCTCCTTGTGAGCTTCTGGCTTCCTTCGACCGCCGAAGCCAGACACCCGCGAGGCAGCACGATGACTGGCGTTGTCCAGAGCGTCGATCATGCCTCCCGCTGGATCACTTTTGCCCGCGCTGATGGCGCATCCAGACGATTCGTTTATGGGAAACTCGCCAGGTTTTGGCATGGCACGTCGGACTCATTACCTTCTTCTCTGAATCCCGGCATGAACGTCCAACTCAATCTACACAACCCTCTTTTCGGCCCGGACTACGCCACGCAGATCGTGCTGCTAGCGGCACTGCAAAAGTGACTCTCCTTTGTCATGAACGACGAACCACCATCCAAGCTCACGCCGCTATCCAAAGCAGCGATCTATCTTGCCGGAGCAGCACTGGTCGTGTTCCTCGCCGGACTGATAACGGGCGGCATCGGCTCGCACCGTCCCGGCGAGGAGACAGGAGACTTTATCGCCCTCGTGCTCTGCCGCATCCTCAGCCCGCTGCTTGTCTTAAGCGCATGGCTGGCGGGATTCGCCGCCGTGCTCCGCCGCCCCTCAGGGCCAGTGTGGAGCGCCGTCTTGGTCATGGTGTGCATCCTGATCTTTATCGTGCTGATCTGCCTCAGCGCATGGCGCGGCACCGCTGCTTTTCACCTCAACCCATTCTTGTCATGAACCATTTTCGCTTCATCAAAAACATCTCGCTTGCTCTGGTTGCAGCATTGTTCGGCATCACCACCACTCTTCAGGCTCAAAACACAAGTTCCGTTCGAGTTTCCGCCACCTTGAAAACGGAGCATGACGATCCCAAGGGAAGCATTACCGAGGTGGTGAAGAAAAACCTCGAAATCGAAGTGTACGGCAGCGCCGCAGTTCAGGGTGAGGTTAAAATCACCTGCACTTTTTTCTCGGATGATCTGGCCACCAAAAAGATCACCGCCATGAAGCTAGATAACCTCAGGGCCACCTTAGTTGCAGGCAAGAGCACTCCCCTGAAGTCACCTGTCGTGACCTTTAGTTTCACGCCTGAACATTCCGAGCAGTCCGGCACGGGTAACCGCGCCAGATACAAGCGCGTCGATGCCGTCGGCAAGCGCTACCACGGATGGGCCGTGCAGGTTTACAGTGCTGACCGCCTCGTGGGCGAGGTCTACAGCCTGCCCGCGCTCAAGACCCTCATGAACCGTGATCGCTGATGCTACGACTCACCCGCCATCTCCGCTTTCTTACCGTGCTGCTTGCCTGCTTATCAGTCGGGCTGCACTGGAGCGCTGTACAGGTGGTGGGCTGGGTGGGCATGGCGGTGGAGTTTTCCCGCACACGCCCTGTCGCAGACGCGCTGGAAATGACTTTCGACGGAAAGCATCCGTGCGACCTGTGCAAACTGGTTCAGAACCACGGACCGCTTTCAGAGGACGATCCTCAAAGCCGCCCGGAGTCCAAATCGGAACTCAAACTTCTCGTTGCTTCCATTTGGGAGCAACCGCTCTTCTCTGTGAAGCCACCAGCAGAGATCGCCGCATTTCCTGATGAGCCTAGACGGGCCTCACTGGCAAGGGAACGTCCACCTGTGCCGCCGCCTCGATACGATCATCGCCTCTCTTGACCTTTGAATGTGCCCCCCACGGTCGGGGGCTGGCTCCGCGCTTGTCCGCTGCGGGCCGTTTTTATTTCCATCCGCTCACCGGGCCGTCGGTGCGGCGACCTTTCTTATTCATTCATGAAACACAGTCTTTTTTCTCTCTCAATCATTGCCACCATCTTCACCGCTACCACCGCCCGCGCCGACCACGGCCCCGGCACCTCCGGCAGCGGCTTCACCACGCTCACGGCTGAAACCTTGAAGCCCGGCCAGTTCTCCAGCTCCTTCCAGTTCGACTGGACGGAGTTCGATGGACTCGGCGGGGACATCGAGGGCGTCGATCTACTCGACCGCTCGTTTCTCACCACGTTAAACATCGCTTATGGCGTGGCGGAGAACTTTCAGCTCGGCCTCACCTACGGCTACTATGCCGCCGAGGGGAACCGCGAGCTGGAAGGTGGTGACATCGTGACCTTTGATCCCGATGGCTTCACCGACCTCTGGCTCACGGGCAAGTATCGCTTCTACCAAGGCCCAGCGGGGCAGCTCGCACTCATCGGAGGAGTGAAAGCACCCACGGGTGATTCAAGCCTCACCAACACCGAAGGCGAGCGCGTGGAGCCCTCCGCCACTGCTGGCACCGGTGCCTGGGATGGCCTCGCAGGACTGGCTTACACCGTGCCGCTCAGCGCGGCACTCACGCTGGATGCCAGTGCGCTCTACACCTTCCGTGGTGAGCGCTACGACTACCGGCTTGGTGATCGTCTCGACCTCGGCACCTCGCTTGCCTGGCGCGTGTGTGGTGATGCCAAGACCTTCCCCCAGGTCAGTCTCGTGGCTGAGGCCACATTGCGCCATATCGCCAAGAGCGAGGAAGAAGGTGAGAAGGATGCCAACACGGGCGGCACCGTATTGTTCCTTTCACCCGGCGTAAAAGTATCCTTCACAGAGAAGATCGCCGGGAGCATCGGTATTCAGCTCCCGGTGCTGCAAGACCTCAATGGCCGTCAGGTCGAGACACAGTTCCGTCTCATCACTGGCGTCTCCATCGCCTTCTGAAGCATGAGCCGAGCATCCTTCATGATCCTCGCTGCGGCGCACATCCTGATCTTAGGGTGTGCGCCCTTGCCGCCCATCCCGCCCGCAGACGCGCCCGTGCAGCAGTGCCTCGTCTGCCGTCATAAGCGCGACTTCTCCTGCCTAAGCGTGCCCGCTGTCCCCAGCACACCGCACACTCAACACGCGGGCCGCACCTACTGGTTCTGTGGCGAAAGCTGCCGCTGCGAGTTCGAGAAGCGGCCTGCTTCTTTTGTGCCCAAGTCTTGATTCCACCAAATGTGAAAACAACACGCATCCAGCAACCAACAAAAAGCCCATCGGAGATCCCGCTCCGATGGGCTGTGCTGATGAGTTCACCAAGTCCTCAACACTCCTTGCTAGTGGCGACCACCATGACCGCCAAAGTCAAAATGAAATCCTGGAACGCTGATGTGTCCCCGGTTGCTGCTGCCGTGATGGCTGGAGCCACCATGACCAGAGCTGTGTCCACCGCCATGACTGGAACTCGGCCTGTGAGGCTGGTAGCTACCGTGCCGGGAGTTGTGGCTACTGCCATGCCCGGAGCCGTGATGACTGGAGCTGCCACCGTGGCCGGAACTGTGCCCGCCGCGGCTGGAGCCATGACTGGAACCGTGTCCGCTCCCATGGCCGGAACGGCTGGAATGATGATCTCCCGCCTGCACAGCGGCAGAGGTGAAGACAGCAAAGCTGGCAGTGACTGCCAAAAGGGTAATGAGCTTTTTCATGGTGCGTTGTTTTTTGATTTGAGTCGTTGCCGCCAAAAACGCGGCACATCAGTCGGACGCAGCGCCAGTGAGGCTATTCAGCGGCATACCATTTTTTAACCATTTAATTTATGAGCAAAGAAGACACACACTCCCCTGAATCCAAATCTCACGGCTCCTGCGAACATGGGCATGATGACACTCATCTGCCCCGCAATGCACTCGTCATCGCATCGGGGGCGCTGCTCGGGAGTGGGATGCTGTTGCAATGGCTGAAGCTAGGCCCCGTGCTGCTGCATACGAGCTGCTTTGCATTCGCCACACTGGCTGGGGGTCTGCTTGTCTTTCCTGCCGCCTTCAAAGCGCTGAAAAAAATACGGCTCGATATGAACGTGCTCATGACTGTGGCCGTGACGGGCGCATGGCTCGTGGGAGAAGGGGCTGAAGGAGCGGCTGTGGTCTTTCTCTTTGCTCTGTCTGAATTGCTCGAGTCCTGGAGTGTGGGTCGTGCGCGACGTGCCATCGCCTCCCTGCTGAAACTCACGCCGCAGACCACGCTCGTGCGCGATGCCGATGGTGTTACCCAAGAAATGCCCGTGGCAGAAGTCGTCGTGGGAGCGGAGATCAGCGTGCGTAGCGGCAGCAGTGTTCCTTTAGATGGCGAGGTCATCACCGGTGAGTCTGCCGTGAATCAAGCGCCCATCACTGGCGAGTCCGTGCCAGTGGAAAAAAAGCCCGGTGATCCTGTGTTTGCGGGCACCATCAACGGCGAAGGCTCCCTCACCGTGCGTGTCACCAAAGCGGCAAGCGACAGCACTCTCGCCCGCATCATCAAGCTCGTGGAGGAAGCCGAAGAACAAAAGGCACCCACACAGCGCTTTGTGGACAAGTTTGCTGCCATCTATACACCCGCGACTTTTATAGTGGCCTTGTTAGTGGCCCTGCTGCCGCCATTGTTCATGGGTGGCGCTTGGTCCGAGTGGACTTACCGTGCACTCGTGCTGCTCGTCATTGCATGTCCCTGCGCTCTCGTCATCGCCACACCGGTGTCGATTGTATCCGGTCTCACCGCGCTCGCACGACGTGGCGTTCTCATCAAAGGCGGTGCTTATTTGGAAGCCGTGGGCAAGTTGCGTGCTCTCGCCGTGGACAAGACCGGCACCATCACGCAAGGCCGCCCCCAGATCACCCGCGTCATTCCCATTGGCGATATAGCAGAGGAAGATGTACTGCGTCGTGCCGCTGCCATTGATGTTCATTCCGAGCACCCGCTGGCGAAAGCCGTCGTCGTTGCTGCACAGGCCAAGGGTATCACCTGGATCGAGTCTTCTCAGTATAAATCCGTTACGGGTCGAGGAGCCACCGCCATTATTGACGGTCACCCACACTTCATAGGCAATCACAAAATGGCGCATGAGCTGGGGCTATGCAGTCCAGAGATCGAGGCCCGCCTAACTGAGATCGAAAACAAAGGCCAGTCGCTAGCCATCCTCGGCCACGCTCCGCATGAAGGCTGTAATGGCAAAGTGCTGGGTATTCTCAGCATAGGTGACACCATCCGGCCAGAAGCCGCCAATGCCCTCGCCCTGCTACATGGAGCGGGCATCGAAAAAGTTGTCATGCTCAGCGGCGACAATCAGCGCACCGTCGATGCCATCGCACGTCTTGCAGGCATTGACGAAGCCTATGGCGACCTCATGCCTGAGCAAAAGATCGAGCACATACGCCGCCTCATGACCGAGCATCACTACGTCGGCATGATTGGCGACGGAGTGAATGACGCTCCCGCGCTGGCCCTTGCAAGCGTCGGCATCGCCATGGGAGCCATCGGCAGCGACACAGCAATCGAAACCGCCGACATGGCCCTCATGAAAGACGACCTTACCCGCGTGGCCGAAGCCATCGCACTAGGCCGCCGGACCCTGAGCATCATTCAGTTCAACGTCACCTTCGCCCTTGTCGTAAAGGCCATCTTTCTCATCCTCGCCTTCACCGGTCACACCAGCCTGTGGCTTGCTATCCTGGCAGATACTGGCGCGACATTGCTCGTCATCATGAATGCCCTCCGGCTTCTTGGCGCTGCAAGAACTACCAAGTCGTAAGTACATGAGCAAACGCCCCAACAACAAGAAAGACCTCGCACCCTCCGCCAAGTTCACACTAAGTGAAAAGGCCTTTTTTATTGGCTTTATACTCCTGCTTTTTGGTGTCCCTGCGTTCTTCATACATCGCCGCGCCATTCACGATCAAACTGCGTCCATTTCAAAGACAGTGCTGAAATGGAAGAACACCTATCACATCAACGACGAGCAGGTGGAGCGTATCAAACAGATCGAACTCCAGTTCCATGGCAACGGCAGTCCATTAAGCAGCAAACCCACCCGCACGAGAAAAGAAAAGTACCTCCATCATCAGGAAATCAGTTCCCTGATGGCACCTGAAGATGGCGCTCAATTCATGAAGGCGATGGAAAAGAACGGTGACAGGCATTGAGCGGCTCTATCAATGGCCAGGCCGCCAGTTGTCTTGTTGTCCGTCACACCAGCAACAGCTGTAGTCGCGTCATTGACAACCTTAGTGAATGCTCATTATCAAACTTGTGACAAGCGTTAAGCAGCGGATTTGCTGATTAAATCAGCAACGTCCTCTGAGCGATAGCGGATAAGTCTTGGGCCGAGATAAATTGGGGTCAACAAACCTCGCCCCTGTAGTCGCTTTACCGTCATATTTGATACACACATAATACGGGAAACGTCTTTTCTAGATAATAAGAGCGACTCTATGACATTTTGATTTTTATTGTTAAGTTTATTTGAACTCATGCTAACTAATTAAGTTAACTCAACAGCCATTGCCGTTCAAGATGTATTTGCTAGTTAATGAAGAAATTGCATTCTCATTGAACTAGAATAATTACAAATGATCTTCCCTGTTCGACACGAGATAATGGAATACATAATGAAAAAATTTGTGAGGGTCTGACTTTATATGACGACCAAGTTTATATCAGTGCCTTAACGGCCCGGACATCCAGATTCATATTGATGATTAAGGAGAACCTAAATAAGCGAATAAGTTATGCTGAAAGCGCAGGAGACAAGTCATATTCTGGTGATTCAGATATTAGTTCTTCAAGGTCAATAATTTGGAGCAACCATTGTTCACTCTTTTGTAATGCGCGTAATTTATCGTTAATTTTGTCCCTTTTAGCTGCATACTTTGGATCGACCAGTCCATTGCGTAATCTCACTTGGTTCTTGCGATTTTGCACTAAATCGTCTTTAAGTTGACTCAACGATGTTGTGTCAGGCACAGACTGCCGTTGGTCCTTGAGGAGTTGTTGCAATCTCTCCATTGAGGTGGCACGGACAGATTGAGTTGCAGCTCGTTCTATTGATTGTTGTTCAATGGTTTCCTTTTCAGCCCCCCCCTTTGCTGTAACATGAAATTGTTCCGATTCTGTTACATGCTCTGGTAATTCCAATTGTTCGGATGATTCCACATCACCGGTGTAGTTTTTGTCAAAGGTGGCTGTATAAACCCCGCATTCCAATACCGTTTTATTCATCACCTGCTCGACTTCTGACTTGTGTAGAGGATCACATAACAGGGCATCATAGATATACAAAACGTAAATCCCCTTTGCATTCAACTTTTTAATACATTGTGTCATGATTTCGACTTCTTTGGCGAACAGCCTCTGACAAGTGATCTTATAGCCCTTAGCCGACTTTTCTTTCAGGATTCGATTCAGCATTTCTGGTGCATGGGTAGCATAGAACTCATAAATTTTGTTCAATTTCTTGGAATATTTCATGTCATTCGGGTGTTTATTGAAAAAGGTTAAGTGCAGAGTTTTGAATTTTTTCAACTCCACCTCATTCGTTATGTCAATGTCACAGTATTCTGCGAGCCGCTTATGAGTTATGTATTTAATGTCTCCGTCATAGACACCGATGGCGATGTTCGGATGGGCACAAGTGAAATCACATTCCACTGCTATTCGTCCATTGATGGTAACTTGGCTTCTGATCCACGAGTTTAATAAATTAAAGGTGTCGGTGACGCGATACCCTCCCCTTATCCCTTGCGTCGACGGGATCATGTAACCATTCTGGGTAAGATGTCGAAATCTCTTTATGCCATCTTCGATAAATGAAAATTCGTTTAATTGTTCTTTTGAATATCGGCTTTTATTGCGATGACATATTTTATATATTTTTCCCTTTTTGCTCGTTTTTCCTTCATCTGCAAGCTTTCTGCCAAGAGTTTTTAAATCTGCCACATCAGGTAGTCCAACCATGGGATAAACATTTAACAGATTATTAATGATAATATTTCCCTGGCTCCTCTTCATCCTTCTGTGCCTGTGTTCAATACATATCGAAAGCACATGTTTGGTCTCAAGTTTAGAGCTGACAAGATATTGGCCACACCGCTTGGCACTATAAGTATCTGCATACCAATAGCATTTGGGTTTTTCACCCACTACAAAATCGTCATCGCATTCAATGATCGGACCTTTTTTGGGTGTACCGATTCGTAGGGCTTCAATGATGCGAGGATACTTGCATTTAAATATTTCCATCAAGTTGTCACTGTGTAACCCAACTTTGGTTATATCGTCGCTAAAATAGGTGGGGTTGAGTAATGAGGCGAAATAAAGACACAATTCTTTAGCTATAGTAATGTCTTTATTAATCGCCTTTAAGAATTCAATTGGTATGTGCTCCACTGCATCTGGTAGCTTCGACGGAACTGAAATGCGCATTGACTCCGGAGATTTGATTAGACGCATATGTGCGAGTTGTGATGTTTTACTTTTATCCATAAATTTTATATTTAACATGGTGCTCTTTGAAGTAATAATACAAACGAGCTTACGCTGTGTGTCGATGTGACGCAGGTGGGGGGCCGGGTAGTTTGGTTATATATTTTATTATCTATTGAGTTGCCAGGCTGTATTAAACTATTCTCCCTTTTTCCCCCCCTTCCTCCCCTCCCTCCCTCCCTCCCTCCTCATTGGTCTATATCCTAATGAAGGTAAACATCCTACCACCCGCGTAAAATAAGTGCCGCAATAGCTGCGCAAATTAGTGCGTATAATTCTGGCAGCCATCTAGCACTGGCAGAAGTGTTGTCAGAGATGACAGAAGCGTGGAAGGAATAGGGGGTGGCCCGCCATGCGTTCGAATAACTCGGCGGGGCAAGCATTGATCTCCTGATCGAGATGAATACCATCATGCCACTTTTCATTTGACCACCGCCGCCCTATAAAGGCTGGCAATCAAGTCCTCTCGTTGTGAGTGACTTCAGGGCAAACAATCGCTAACCGTACTTTTCAATATACAAGATACACTTGACAAGCGCAAGAAATTTTATCCTTGTTGGTAACAAACAAATCATTCCGAATAAATCATTCCGAATAAATCATTCCGAATAAATCATTCCGAATAAATCATTCCGAATAAATCATTCCGAATAAATCATTCCGAATAAATCATTCCGAATAAATCATTCCGAATAAATCATTCCGAATAAATCATTCCGAATAAATCATTCCGAATAAATCATTCCGAATAAATCATTCCGAATAAATCATTCCGAATAAATCATTCCGAATAAATCATTCCGAATAAACTGCGATGAAGGTGCCGTCCCCTACTTGGCCATCCTGAAGCCCCGCTCTACTGACCTTGTGCATGCATTCCCAGGAGGGGGTACCTCATGCTTTTAACACTATCGGTCAAGCAGGGGACAAGTACATGATCACCTGCATTGACACCGCAGGCCACTCCTTTACTCAGACTCGACGCGCCTAGACACCCAAAAGCAAGTTCGTCAAGATGCTCCTATTGCCGAGGAGATCCTGGAACGTCACCTATGTCGAAAGAGCGGCGGCGCGGACATCAGCACTTTGACACGCAGCCAGAGCGACCAATACGCCAATGACAAGCCACGCGCCGTCGTGAGTGACCTGGAAGGAGAGCCAAGAATGGAAGCTCTGGAACCATATACTTTGGTCAAGTCGCCCAAAATGGACAGCCGTGCTCCACCCAGCGCTACGTCTGCCGCCAGAGCGGTAAGGACGTAGTCCTGGCGGGAGAACTGCGCCGGTTTGCCACCATGTATTCGCGTGCGGGCTAGCGCATGGCGCACAAGCAATGGCGGCAGGGAGGCAAGCCAATCTCAATCGCTTGCTGAGGCTCTGGAGGCAGGAAGGCCTGCGGTGCAGCGCAAGAAGCACAAAAAACGCCGTCTGGGCAGCACATAGGCAGGCAGCCAGCGCCAGCGTGCCACGCAGATCAACGAGGTGTGGTGCTACGACTTGGTCTTTACCACCCCGGGGGGGGGCTCAAATGGCTGCCCATTTGCGACGAGTTCACCTGTGAAAGCATAGCATTGGCAGGGAAGCGCAGGATGGAGGCCGCTGATAAGAAGCTGCGCGCCGAAAAAAGAGAATGCTGGGTAATTGCCGAAAGTACGATCAGCCAATAGATGGCAGAAGGCAGCGCAGGAGACTTTTAACCATCGGTTTAGCGGGGAAGGCAATGCTAGGTTCTGACATGCCCCACCTTGGTCTCAAGCCAAATGGAGATAACTACTCCGCATGGCACACGCGTTGATGCTACGGCAATTATTTAATCAAATTAATGTCGCCACATGCAAGCTCGCAGCCTCGAGGTCAACATTTGAACTCCTCTTTCAAAGGACATTTTGTCCAAGTCCTTTACCTGTCCATCGGAGGTAATGAACAATCCTGATGTGGGATGGTAAAGCGCCCCCTTGCGTCCTGTCAGGACTCCATCGGGCCCCTTCAGCAAAGGGTGGTCTGAACTCAGCTTTGCTATGGCCGTTTTAAGTTTAGCGAGATTACTATCTAGTCGATCTTGGTTGTTTGGAGTTTTGGTTTTTCGATTCACAGACACAATCTATACTAACGCAGTATGACATGCAAGCAAATTTATCAAAAAAGTTAAATGCCGCATGGAATGACAAACTATTTCAAACAAGAATCTTTATGCCGATAAACTTATTCAGCAATTCATTGAAGCGCCGGCGTTCAGCGGTGGACGAAATTTTCATTCTGAATAAACTATTGTCGTCTATTCGCTAACTAATTGCTATTGACAATGGCAAATTGAGGTGGTAAGTTAAAGGCCTCCGGGGCGAAAAAAAGCAAAAATAAAATGGATCCTATATATTCAATTTGAGAATTATAGGATATATCCAAATTGTACATGTCATCTATACATTGCAAATATTATTCAATATTACGGAAATAAAGAGAATATTATAAATGGATTGATCAGTGCCTCTCCTCCCATATTATTTGGCCCAGAAGTACCCAATTTCGTTACAAAATATACCCCTAAAATCCTCAATTTAGAGGGGTTCCTTCAACTTTTTCGATTTTGATTTAGTTACTAAGGTTGGTGTGTCTTAAAATTTCTATGCTGTAGGGAATTTCCAGTCTCTTTTTACATATTTGATGTCTCAGACATTTCCACGGTCCATCACTGTCAATGTACAGCTGTTTCTCAAAGATTCTGATCGCTGTCCATTTTCTGACTTCCAATTTTCTGCTGCCTTATTCTGGACGATGGTTGGTCATGGAAGTCGAGACATTGGCTTCTTATTAGACATTGCTGACGATGCTCAGTTAATCGGCGATACCCTGATTCTGAATAAGCCTGAAGATGTCCCCTCTCAGGTGCAGGCATTTGGCATTCGCTGCCCATTGCCATCGGAAGTCAGGGAACGGGATTCCGTATGGACATTTGAATTTCTAAAATATGGCGGCTGGGATACTTTAGCGGTCAATTCTATTCCCGTCGCGGTCCTCGGTTCCGATGTTTGTCCGCCCGGCCCTCTACCACCCGGTGACGGGCCTATAGCAGTGTCCTGGTGCGCCTACAGAGGCCTTGAGGGGTTCGTGCCCACATCTCGTATTAAACGGCTTCAGATCCAGGCTCTGAAGCCATTGACAGCCATGGTGTTGGAAGCTGTTTCACATTTGTCAGACCTTCAATATTTAGAATTTGTGGCAACCTCTGCGGAGGAACTTTCCGTGACTATGTTTCCACTGTCATTGACACATCTCGCGGTCAGTCTGCCAGTTGGTGTTGAGGGTCTGAATTCCTTTCGTCACCTGAGCAATCTTAAGGTCCTCCATATAATGCAGTGCAAGTCACTGCGAAATGTCAAAGTCTTGGGCAAACTTCTAAAAATTGAGGATCTTAAACTTCAGGGGGCAACAACTCTCACTGACATTACTGAGATCGGTGATATGAAATCACTCCGCGTACTTGATCTTTCAGGAGCCATGGTTCTAAGAGATCTCTGTCCGCTCGCTCGCCTTCAACGCTTGCACAGCGTGAACCTGATGCATTGTGACATGGTCACAGATATCTCGCCTCTAGCGGCCCATGAAGGGCTAAAGCGGCTCGATTTAAGCGGCTGTGGCAAGCTCAGGAATCTCGGTCCCTTAAATGTGCTGATCGACACGGACGTTACTCTTCAGACTGGTGGGGGTTTGGAATCATCCGTGACAACTTCATATGTAATGTGTCAGTCCCTATCTGACATTTCCTCGGAGTGAAGGGATAATCGATCCAGATAATCTGTGTGATTGACATGCAGACTGTCGCAATCTTTAGAAGCCCCTACTTTATTGATTCAATGACAAACATTTTCGTTTCGTCAATACTGACTGAATAACCGTGGGAATACCCAAAGTATTTTGTCTCAAAATTTGTCTGGCGAGTAAACCCGTCCCTGATCTCGACAAGCTCACCTTCCAAATCAGGCAGATCATACTTGGAATGCATAAAACTGGCAAATTCCTTATTGGACATAGATCCTGCTCCAAAGAAAACCTGTGCCGCCATAGGACTGATCAAGACTTTGTTAATGATCCCATCCTTGTCAGCATAGATGATGGGAGCCTTTAAAGTTTTTAGTTCGATAGTACCTCCAATGAATCCGTCATCGCCAGCTAGTGCTCCAAACAAAAGGGCCGCTGATTTGTCTTTTGAATTCTGTACTGCATTCTGAAAACCATGAAGCACACCCATTTTCTGAAGCGCCTTCAAACCTTGTGCCGTGGTGCATATGATGGCAGAATTGTCGGGAGCTCTCCTCATCTCCATTTCTTCGCCCTGTAATTCAGATCTATATTTATTATTGAAGGCATCGCGGATTTCGAAGATGTGATCACCAAGTTGAATATCCATAATCTTCGGCCCCTTGATATTTGGGTTCACAGGTTCTTGTGCTTTTACCTTTATAGATGCCTGCTCGGGAGTGTCTATATTTTCCATTCTTGCTTCCCCAAGATCATGCCTGACAAGCATCCCTGTTCCAAATTCTTCAATTACTGCCGAGAAGTACACCACTTTATTTTCATGAAACGAACTGACATCTTCTGACTGAAATGTGACGTTTGCATGGTTCCAGGTGTCTAACATGACGGTGATTGTTCGGCTTGATTTCACATCCGTCACATTCCCTTTGAAAAGGTACCTCTTGCCTAGATGCTCACGCTCATACTGTTCCTTTTGAAGGGTGGTCCCTTCAGATGCATTAGCAATAATGGCATTCCCGTCATTCGCCTGCCTCTTGGCTTCATTTGCTTTTTGTTCTTCTGTCAAAGGAGCTTTAGTATTTGAAGAGTCAGAATCTCCAAACATAGCCCCCAGGATCACTAGTCCGAAAATTACTACTAATACTAGTCCGAAAATATGCGTACAACCGAACTTTTCCTCTGTCTTGGATTCAATCGCAGGCATTACTGATGGTGGAATAGGAGGAATATTATTCCTGACGACCTGCAAAGATGGAAAGACAGCACTAAGCTTCTGCCAATCAGCAAACCCTTCTGTCCATACTAAATCGTTTGGATCGAAGCGACCTGAGTGTACGCCTGCGGTGACTTCATTTTCAGCAAATGGTCCTACCTGCTGACCGTCCTTGAAGATGTGGTATTGCATCATAATTTTTAATTCTGCCTCAGATGGATTTTGCCCATTTTAATGGGCGTGCTTGTATCGTCAACGCGGGATTTGTGAGGAGATGGAAAACCCATCTCAAATTGATCCCCGTGAACGCGCTATTGTCCTGGCATTGAAGGCCGAAAGAGAACGACAGGGAATTTCAGCGGCCCAACTCGCAAAGGAAATCAATATCAGCCGAAACACCATTCCCAATCTGGAGAGAAATGAAGCCCGACCCACGCTCTGGGTGGTTTTGAAAATCTGCGATGGTTTGAAAATCAATCTGAAGGAGTTAATTTGAAGAAAAAAATTACCCCCTTGTACACAGTGGTCGCGCCCCTGGCTGCTCACTACGTACCCTCGCGGACTGGGTCAATATCATGATCTGGAAGATTCATGCGGATCTTGGTAGTTCGTAGTTCGGTCAGCGCGATAACCCTTACCCTCAAATGTCGGAAGGCCAAATTCTCGACATGTTTTGAAAGTTCCCGCTTTGGGAGACACGCGCAGGCTACGTTCAGGGAGGGGGCACATGCCCCGTCAAAGTGCACAGATTCTGCACAGTGTGAGAAAATTTTGATGCTGAAAAACAACGTAATTCGTTGATTTTCAAGGGAGCCGAGAGTCGGATTTGAACCGACGACCTGATGATTACAAATCAACTGCTCTACCACTGAGCTATCCCGGCGTTCGCCTGTTTGGCGGGCAAGTAGATTAATCGCACTCGGCCGCTCGGCAACCAGATTTCGATACGAACATGGATTTGTGTTCCCCAGAGCCGAAAGAGTCTCGGCTTTACAAATCAATCCACGTAAAAAACTATTCACTCAATGAGCGTCAAGGAACAAACTCTCTCGTGGCTGTCGGATCTGCCTGAAAGCTCCGAGGCCTGGGCCAATTTGCATGAGGAAGCCCGATTGCTGCACGCTGTCGTCGAAGCGGAAGCCGATATCCGTGAAGGACGCACTTTGGGTTTGGAAGAATTGATCCCTCAAATGGAAGCCAAATGGGCACGACGACTTTCCAAATCCGCCTAACAGAGTCTGCCCTTCGTGATCTCAACGAGATTGACGACTATTGGACACTGCACGGTGAATCTAAGAGGGGGGGAACAATAGGTGCGTGATCTTGCCCACGTAGCTCACCAATACCTGACGATTCCAAGCAAAGCGCTCGCTGGGAAAAAACTCAAATCGGCCCTTCTACCTGGAACACGCGAAATCAAAGTCTTCAAAGCCAGTTATCGCATTATTTATCGAGTGGTGGCGGATCAGAGCCTCGTTTACGTGCTACGGTTTTGGCACAGTCATCGAGCCGAGCCTGACTCGCTTTGAATGCGCTAAAAAAATCCAGCTTTTCATCTGTGCCCAGAAGGGTTCTCTACGTGACAGAAGCGCTTGCCTGTTTTATCTGCGGGGCGCATGCGCATTCTCTGGGTTAAAACGGGGCCACTTCATCCGCTCGATACGGGGGGGAAACGCCGCACGCATGCGATGCTGACGGAGATCAGTCGCCTGCATGAAGTGACGTATCTGGCCCTGCTGCCGGAGGGGACGCAGGTCTCAGCGGAAGAGGAGGCGGATGCCTATGCCCAGCGAAAAATCTGGATCACGTCCAAGCAGGTGCCGAAGAGTTCGCCCCGCTTTTGGGTGGATCTGGCGCGCAGCACCGTGCTGACCAGCCGCCCCTACGCGGTGCAGCGCTATGAGGAGCCGAAGCTGCGGGCACGGCTGCAAGAGATGGCGGCGGGGAAGGAATTCGATCTGGTGATCTGTGATTTCCTGGCTCCGGCGCTGAACTTTCTAGGCGTGGACTTTGCCTGCCCGACGGTGCTGTTTCAGCACAACATCGAATCCCAAATCTGGAAACGGCTGGCGGAAGCGGAGGCCTCCCCCATCAAACGCCGCTACCTGCACCTGCAATACCGCCGCATGCACCGGTGGGAGGACAAACTTTCGCGGCTTTTTGACGGTGTCATCACGGTCTCTCCCGATGACAGCCGCCTGGCGCGCGAGCTCTACGGCCTGACGAATGTGCTGGGCGATGTGCCAACAGGCGTGGACGTGACGTTTTTTAAACCGGGAGCGGCACCGCTGCCCCCCTTCACGTTAGGCTTTTTGGGCTCCATGGACTGGATGCCGAACATTGATGCCTGCCAGTTTTTCCTGGATGACATCCTCCCCCTGGTGCATGCCCAGCGGCCCGACTGCCACCTGAAGATCATCGGGCGGAGCCCACCTGCCAGCCTGCGCGACCGAGCCAGCGACCGCATCCACATCACCGGCACGGTGGACGACGTGCGGCCGCATGTGCAGAGCTGCCACGCCATCATCGTACCGCTGCGCGCTGGCGGCGGCACCCGCATCAAGATCTACGAAGCCATGGCCATGGGTGTGCCGGTGATCTCCACCCGCATCGGGGCTGAGGGGCTGCCGGTGGTGCATGACAGTGACATCCTGCTGGCCGATGAAGCGGGCGAGTTTGCCCGTGAGATTCTGCGACTCGCTGCGGATCCTGCTCTGGCGGATAAAGTGGCAAAACAGGCTCGCATGAACGTGGAAGATCACTATTCATGGACGGCTGCCACGGGCATCTTCCTAGACTTGTGCGCCGCCTGCACGCAACGATAACACCTTATGGCCTCTGAATCATCCCGCACCCTGGACCGCCTGCGTCATCACTATGAGGTGGAGCGCGAGCTGGCCGCCCGCCTGAGGAAGTCCACCAAGGAAGAGCGCACGACCCTTTTCGCCACCCTGTATGGCGAGCTCTTTGACCGTGTGCCGGATCATCCGCGCCTGACCCGCCGGGATACGCCGGAGGATAGCAAACGCAAGGTGGCCTCCCAGATGCGTCTCCTGGCACCCTTTTTGAAACCGGACAGCGTGCTCCTGGAATTTGCCCCCGGCGACTGTCGCCTGGCTGCCGCCGCTGCCGCCAAGGTGAAAAAGGTCATCGGGGTGGACATCTCAGACCAGCGCTCCGCCACGGAAGAGTCCCCGCCTAACCTTGAGTTGGTCGTCTATGACGGTTACTCTCTGGATATGGCCCCGCAGTCGGTGGACATTTGCTTCAGCTACCAGTTTTTGGAGCACCTGCATCCTGATGACATCGCCCCGCATTTTCAGATCGCCCGCCGGGTGCTGAAACCGGGCGGTGTTTACGTCTATGACACGCCGCACCGCTACACGGGGCCGCATGACATCTCGGCCTTTTTCACGGACAAGCTGGAGTGCTTTCACTTTCAGGAATGGACCCACCGGGAGATGCGCAAGCTGTTGAAGAAGCATGGCTTTTCCACCACCTGGGTCTTCCGTTTTGGCAAACCCCAGCGCAGCCCTTTCATCAATGCCCTGGTGGACACGGCGGAGCTGCTGCTGAGCCCACTGCCCCACAAGCTGCGGCGCAAGCTCTGCCAGCGTCTGTTTCCATCCGTGGGTCTGGTGGCCGTGGCTGACTGAAGCATGAGCACCTACCCCACCGTCCGCGTCCTGCACGTCCTCGATTCCCTGGCCCCAGGCGGGCTGGAGAATGGCGTGGTGAATGTGGCCCAAAGGCTGAATGGCCAGGGTTTTGACATTCATTCGGCCTGCCTGCGCTTTCGCGGAGACTTCGCCGAGCGCATGCCCGAGCCTGAAAAAGTGGTGGTGATGGGGAAGACGGGCGGCTTTTCTCTCAAGGCCGTGATAGCCCTGCGAAAACACATTTTAAAGACGCAGGCGGAGGTCATCCATTCGCACAATCTAGGCACACTCATCTATGCCGCGCTGGCCACTCTGGGCGGCCTCACGCACCCCATCGTGCATGGGGAGCATGGGCAGGTACAAAAGCAGGACCTCACGCCGAAACGCCTGGCGCAGCGACGCTGGTTTTTTAAGCTGTGCCACAGCGTGCATGTCGTGAGCAGCAGCGTGCGGGATAACCTGCAAGAGCTAGGTCTGGACCCCCAAAAGAAAATCGTGGTGACGCCGAATGGCGTGGACAGCGAGCGCTTTTCCCCAGCCCCAGATCGGGCCCTGGCCAAACAAGACCTGGGCCTCCCCAGCGATGCCATCGTGGTCGGCATCGTGGGCCGCCTCGTGGCGCTGAAGCGGCATGAGATGCTCTTTGCGGCGTTTGAAAAGCTGGCCCCTCAATGGCCCAGCCTGCGCCTGCTGGTGGTAGGCGATGGCGGAGCGGACCGTGAACGCCTCATCGAAGCCATGAAGGGGCATCGTTACGCGGACCGCATCCTCTGGGCTGGTCATCAAAACGACCTGCCCAAGTACTACCGCGCCATGGACCTGCTGGCCGCCCCCTCCGAGATCGAAGGTCTGTCCAATGCGGTGCTGGAGGCCATGGCCTGTGCCGTGCCCGTGCTGGCGCATTCCGCCTGTGGCAATGCCGAAGTCATCGAAGATGGCCTAACCGGATTTTTGTCAGACATTCAGAATGCAGACATGCTGGCGGGCTGCATTGAGGCCCCGCTAAAGGACCCTGCACTCCTCGCGCGTTGTGGTGCAGGTGCCCGTGAGACGGTGCTGAAACGCTACTCCATGGAAGCCATGGCCGACTGCTACCGCAGGCTCTATCGTGACGCAGCAGAACGGTAATGAGGGGTAAAAGCCACCGAGGGAATGAGAACCCATCTAAAGGCAGCCCTTATCTGCCTGACATTTCGTTTGCCCCACCGCGCTGAGGCTGGAAAGTACAGGCTTCATGATTGGCGACTTCCTCGATCTCATCCTGCACGTGGACAAGCACCTGCTCACGTTTGCCCAGAACTATGGCACGCTCATTTACGTGCTGCTCTTCGCCATTGTTTTTTGTGAGACAGGACTGGTTGTGACGCCTTTTTTACCAGGGGATTCCTTGCTGTTCGCCGTGGGGGCACTGTCCGTCCAGGGCTTTGTGCGGCTGGAGCTCATCATCCCGCTGCTGATCGCGGCAGCCATCATCGGGGACAACCTGAACTACTGGATTGGCCGCAAGGCCGGGACCTGGATGGTGACGCAAAAGTGGTTCAAACGAGACTACCTTTCCAAGACTGAGGCCTTCTTTGTCAAGCATGGCGGCAAGGCCATCATCCTCGCGCGTTTTGTCCCCATCGTGCGCACCTTCGCCCCCTTCACCGCCGGTTTTGGCCAGATGCAATACTCCCGCTTCCTCAGCTACAGCCTCGGTGGTGGTTTCATCTGGGTGCTCAGCTTCACCCTGGCCGGCTACTTCCTCGGCAGCATCCCCTTCATCAAGAATAACCTGAAGCTCGTCTTCGTGCTGATCATCTTCGTCTCCGTCCTGCCCATCGTGATTGAAGTCATCAAACACAAGCTGGCGGCGAAGAAGGAGCCGCAGGAATAACCGACGATGAGTGGGAAAAGCGGCTGTTACAGCCCTGCTATTCCCGCTCCACGCGCACTGCTTCCACCTCGATCACCTTCACGTCGTGAGGGGGATTTTCACGATGTGCTTGATCATTCAGCGGAGATGAGCGATAACTGGTGCCAGTGAGTTTGCGGCGAACGGCATAATAAAGTGCTGCGCAGGCAGACACACCCAGGCCTACCGCCGCGATGGCAAGGCCCACAAAGACAAATAATGCAATGAGCCCAATGGCGACAATCGCCATGAAGATCAGCGGCAACACGGCCGGAAGACCGCGTTTGCCCTGAAACTGAAAGTGAATGCCTTTTGGGTTCATGCAGTGATACAAACGTAAGATACCTCAATTAACAAACGCAGAGTTTTCCAGCCTGGACGCTTGTCACCTACAAACAAAGGTGACGCCCGGCGGAGTTTCTGTGTAACCTCCTTTTATGGAATCGAAAATTCTGAAACTGCTCGGGCAGGCCGATTATGCGCCTTCGAACGTCCCTGAGCTGATTGACCTCCTGCGCCTGAACCCAGGCCAACAACAAGAGCTGCAAGCCGTGCTGGTGGACCTCGTCAAACAAGGCCTCATCATCCGCACCAAGGGCAATCGCTACATCGAATCCCGCGATGCCGATCTCGTGCCCGGCATCATCCAGATCACCCGCGGCGGGCGTGGGTTTGTCCAGCCGGATGAATCCGGCATCGGCGAACTCAGCATCGCTGAAAGCGCCACCTCCACCGCCCTTCATGGGGACCGCGTGCTGGTGCGCCGTGACATCAAACCCACCGGCCTGCGCAAAGGCGTGCCGGATAACAATGCCGGAACGGTGGTCCGCATCCTAGAGCGCAAGCGTACCCAATTCGTGGGCACGCTGCAGCGCAGCAAGCAGTTCCTTTACGTGATCCCAGATGATCCACGCATCCCGCATAACATCTACGTGCCTGAGCCGCGCGATGTGGGCCGCCAGGTGAACATGGGCGATAAAGTGGTGGTGGAAATCACCGCCTGGGAAAAGCGCCAAACTCCGCCTGAGGGTGAGGTGATCGAAGTTCTGGGTGCGCCCGATGCCGAAGGCGTGGACATGCTATCCGTGCTGCGTCACTACGCCCTGCCGCTGCACTTCCCCAAAGAGGTGCTGGCCGAGGCCAACAGCATCGCCAAATCCCGCCCAGATAACCAACCGAGTGCGGAAGAAAGTGCCCAGCGCGTGGACTGCCGTGGCCACAATGTCATCACCATTGACCCGGATGATGCGCGTGACTTTGACGATGCCATCTGCATCCAGCCTGCGGGCGGTGGCAAGTGGAAGGTGTGGGTACACATCGCCGATGTGTCTCACTACGTCCGCCCTGGCAGCCCGCTGGATGTGGAAGCGAAAAAGCGCGGAAACTCGACCTACCTCGTGGACCGCGTGATCCCCATGCTGCCGGAGGCACTGAGCAATGAGCTGTGCTCGCTGAAGCCGGACGTGGATCGGTTAACCAAATGCGTGGAATTGCTCCTGTCGAAAACTGGCGAGGTCATCTCCACCAAGTTCTACGGTGCGGTCATCCGGTCCAAACGCCGATTCACCTACAAGGAGGCCTTCGCCGTTATCCAGCGCCAGCCCGAAGGCGAGATCGAATCCATGCTGCATGATGCCCATGACATGGCGCAGCTCATCCGCAAGGCTCGTTTCGACAATGGCTCGCTGGATCTGGACTTCCCGGAGAACAAGATTCGCCTGGATGAACAGGGCCGCGTCTTGCGCATCGAACGCATCGAGAACGACGTCTCCCATCAGCTCATTGAGGAATACATGCTGCTGGCCAATGAAGCCGTGGCTGCCGATTTGATGAAGCGGAACCGCCCCGCCGTTTACCGAATCCATGAAGCACCGAAGGACAAGAAGCTGCAGGACTACCGTGAAGATGTGCTGAGCCACCGCATCCCCTGCGGTGATCTTTCCCACCGCCCAGAAGTGCAAAAGCTGCTGGCCAAGCTGGGCACCCTGCCCATCGGCCAGGCTTTGAAGATCGGCTTCCTGCGCTCCCTCATGCGTGCTCGTTATGCCGTGGAGCCCCTGGGCCACTACGGCCTCGCTAAGACGAAGTACACGCACTTCACCTCGCCCATCCGCCGTTATGCAGATCTCGTCGTGCATCGCGTGCTTTTTGACAAAGTCGAGGCCCCGATCCCGGCGCTGAAACAGATCGCTGAGCACATCACCGAGACGGAAAAAAACTCTGCCGATGCTGAACGCGATAGCAAAGAGGTGAAGCTCTACGCCTACCTCGAGTCACAGCTCGCCTCGGGCAATCCCACGGCTTACTCTGCGCTGGTCACGGACACACGGAACTTTGGTTTCTTTGTGGATGTGCCAGACCTGGGTCTCAGCGGCGTGGTTCCCCTGTCCTCCATCCAGGATGATTTCTACATGCTGGAACCCACGCGCAACCACCTCATCGGCCGCCACACCCATCGGGTGATCAAGTTGGGCGATCGTGTGACCGTGCAGATTTACAAGCTGGATCGTTTTAAAAAGCAGGTGGACTTTGAGCTCACTCGCGAGCGCTCGCAGCCACAGGACTCCCGTTCCCAGGAAGGCCGCCGTGGCAAACCTCCGGTTAGGCCTTCAGGCAAGTCGAGAGGGGATTTCCAGAAGCCCCATCGGCGCAGTGAGGATGCCGCCCCGGCCCGCTCTCAAGAGTCCCGGCCGCAGGAGTTTCAGCGTCAGGATTCAGCTCCAAAAGGAGGTGGTAAATTCCGCTCTGAAGGACCGAAGAAATCGAGTGGCCGCAGCCAGGGTGAGCGCACCGATCGTCCAGCGGGGCCACGCCAGGAGGAAGTCTCTGCAAACAAACCCGCCGCGAAAAAGGGTGGTAAACGCAGCAGCACCTCGGACGAAAAAGGTCAGTCGTGGAGTCCCCCATCACCGAAGTCACCCGGAGCGGAATCGGAATCTCGCCCGCCGCGTCGTGGCAAGCCTGCCGGTAAAAAGGCAGCGCCTCCTGCACCCGACACTCCTGAGGCCGCGAAAAAGTGGTATCACAAGTTAGGCTTTGGCAAAGGCAAGGCGAAGGCCGCCGCGAAGAAGAAAAAGTGATCCAGACCACCGCCCGCTGGCAATGTCTCCGGTTTAAAGTTGCTGCAATGGGGTTGCCGTTGCAGTCTGAGTCCTCATGCCATCTGACCAGCCTGCGTGGTACGTCATTCACTCTAAACCCAAGTGCGAGCATCTGGCTGCCGCCATGATGCAAGGGCTGCCTGGGGTGGAGAGTTACTGCCCACGCATCCGCTTTCAGCGGAACACGCGGCGGGGCAAGGTGTGGTTCGTCGAGGCGCTTTTTCCCAGCTACTTTTTCGCGCGTTTTGTGCCTGCCACGTCTTTGCGGGCGGTAAGGCATTCGCAGAATGTCATCCGCATTGTGGATTTCGGAGATCAGATGGTTTCCGTCTCAGATCGCGTCATTCAACTGATCCGTGAAGAGATGGATGGCCAGGACATCAAGGAAGTCCATTCTGGCATGAAGGTGGGGGACACGGTGGAGCTCACAGAAGGCCCCATGCGCGGCTTGCGAGGCATCGTCAACAGCATCCACGATGGGCAGGAGCGGGTGAAAATCCTTCTCGAGTTCCTTGGACGCGAGAGCCTCGTGGAGGTGAATGCCTCTAAATTGCTGACGGAACAGACCGCACGTCAGGCTCTGGCGGGGGGATCCTAGAGGTGACTTTGGGCCCCCTTTCGCGCCTTTGGCAGGCCGAAAACCCAGGACACCAGCCGGAAAATGACATTTTTTCGCGGTGAATTGCACTCGCGTGAAATCGTGCTAGTCTGGTTGCCCCCGGTTTGCCTCCACCCGGCAGACGGGAACGTATCCTTCACACACCATGGGCAAAACACTCTTCGAAAAAGTCTGGGAATCTCACGTCGTCGGAACTCTTGCGAACGGCCAGACGCAGCTTCTCATTGATACCCACCTGGTGCATGAAGTGACCAGCCCGCAGGCCTTCGGCATGCTGCGCGACCTCAACCTGAAGGTGGCCTACCCGCACCGCACCTTCGCGACGGTGGATCATATCGTCCCGACCGACAGCCAGGTCTCCCCTTTCTCCGATCCTCTCGCTGAAGCGATGATCCAGGAGCTGAACAAGAACGCGCAGGAATTTGGCATCACCTACTTCAGCCTTTCCAGCGGCAAGCAGGGCATCGTCCACGTCGTCGGGCCAGAGCAGGGCATCACCCAGCCAGGCACCACCATCGCCTGTGGCGACTCCCACACCGCCACTCACGGTGCCTTCGGTGCCATCGCATTCGGCATCGGCACCACGCAGGTGCGCGACATCCTGGCCACGCAGACCATGGCCATGGGCAAAATGAAAGTCCGCCGCATCAATGTGGAAGGCAAGCTTCGCCCCGGCGTTTACTCCAAGGACGTGGCCCTGCACATCATCCGCCTCCTGGGTGCGAATGGCGGCATCGGCTACGCCTACGAATACGGCGGCAATATCTTTGACGAGTTCACGATGGAAGAGCGCATGACCGTCTGCAACATGGCCATCGAAGGCGGTGCCCGCTGTGGTTACGTGAATCCGGATGAAACGACCTTTGAATACCTCAAAGGCCGCCCTTACTCCCCACAAGGCGCTGAGTGGGATAGCACCGTCGCCAAGTGGCGCGAAGTGGCCTCCGACAAGGACGCCAAGTATGACGACGTCGTCAACATCCGCGCCGAAGACGTGCCGCCGACGGTCACCTGGGGCACCAGCCCGGACCAGGCTATCGCCGTCACTGAAAACGTGCCGACCCCCGAAAGCGCCACGACTGAACCTGGCCGCATCTCCATCCAGGACGCCCTGGACTACATGAAGCTGCCTGCTGGCGAGCCGATCAAGGGCACCAAGATTGACGTCGCTTTCATCGGTTCCTGCACCAACGGCCGCCTCAGCGATTTCCGCGAAGTGGCCAAGTTCATCAAAGGCAAAAAGGTCGCCGCAGGCGTCAAGGCCATCGCCGTTCCTGGCTCCCAGATCGTGGACGTCATGGCCCGTCAGGAAGGCCTCGACAAAGTCTTCTCCGACGCCGGTTTCGAATGGCGCAATGCAGGCTGCTCCATGTGCCTGGCCATGAACCCCGACAAACTCGTGGGTGACCAGCTTTGCGCTTCCTCCAGCAATCGCAATTTCAAAGGCCGTCAGGGCAGCACCACGGGTCGCACCGTGCTGATGTCCCCCGTCATGGTCGCTGCGGCAGCCCTGACCGGCAGCATCGCCGACGCCCGCGAAGTATTCTCCATCGCTGGTTAATCACCACGCTTTAAAAAGCTCTTCACCAAACGGGTCTTCGGTCACTCCGAAGACCCGTTTTTTATGAAGCGTGCTTCCGGGAATGAATCCTTAGCGGGCTTCCACTATTCTAAGTTTTGGCGGATAAGCGGTGGTGTCCACCCGCTTGTTGACCCTTGATGACTTAGCGTCGCCCCAAACCAAACGCAGGGTGCCTCTTTTCGTGCTTCACCACGGTCACCCGGATGATCTCATCATCGACAGATCTGAATAGAATCACGTAAGGGAAACGTTTCATCAAGGATCTCCGAACATCGCCCCTAACGACCATCCAACGCGACGGCATCGCCGCAATGTTCAACAATTGACGCTCAAGCTCATCAACGAAGGCTTTCCCAAGACCTGCGGACTTGTCTTCGTAGTGGTCGCGAATCTGCTCAAGCTCATCCGCAACAGCCGGATGGTATTCAATCTTCATTTTCGAAGACGCCTCATCAAATCGCTGTGCGAGATTGGGGTGACTTTCCCGGATTCAATTTCTGCATCTCGCGCGAGCGCTAACACGATGGCCTCTTCGTCTTCCCGATCCGCTGCCAACGCATACGGATCTTCAATGCTCTCCCATAAAGAGGCCGCAAGCTGTATCCGCTCATCAAGAGGGAGCTTCAAGGCTTCCGGTGCAATGCTATCAATCGTCATAAGGAAAATTTACACTAGATTTACGATCAGGAAAAGTCGGTTTTTGGAGGCTACCCCCCTAACTCAGCGCCCCGGCCAGCAGGACGCCACGATTGCAACCACAAGGCTCACGCCGGGTTCGCTGGAACGCATGGTTAGGTATCAGGGCCTCGTCAAAACAAATGAATCTCCTGCAACACGACCACTGAACCGTCCCCTCGCTGCTCGACTCGGAATGTCGCCGTGAGGTCTGACCAGTTTGAAGTATGGCATGGTGCTATTGTTGGCTGTTGTTTCGTGGGTAAATGCCTTCCGTCTCGACATTCATCGCGACTTCGCAGTCGCAGAATCCTCCCAGTGCCATCAGCGCCCCGATGGCCCGCGTTGGTGGGTGTCCATGCTCTTTCAGCCAAGTTCTCGTGTGCCGATGCGTGTGATCGCACCCACTGCTCTGAACCTCGTTTTCAACCCAATTGAGGAGGTCATTCAATTCGCCTTCATCGAGAGGCATTCGGACTAAACGATCAGAGGATGGGCCGAAGAGTCCATGGGCATCTCCGCTAACCAGAACGTTCCAGTCGTCCTTGATGCGTCTCTCCGTGAGAAAGGAAAGTGTTGATTCGGCTGGCAACCCACGAGCCTTCAAAAATGCAGCAGTGATCGCGAAATCGTGGTCGTGTCCATGGTCCACCAGGTAATCGCTGACGTAATCAACCATGGCTTCAAAATCGGAGCGCGAAATAGGGCAAGCACTGCTGCTGCTTGATAGCGGCGCTGTTGCTCGCGCTCAAAGGCAAGTTGCCGAAGTTCCTTATTAGATGCCATATCTCTTCAGCGAACATCTAAGCTGTAGCTACGGCGAGCGCAAGATTTCGATCAAGCGATGCACGGCGACAAGCCACTGCCACCAGCGTTTTGTTCGGCCTTGGATGTTCGGGTACTTTCTTCATGGTCGATTGGCTGCACTCAGATTCTCGACGATGCGATTGGTTCGGCCTGCAAAATGGTCGGCCAATCGCGATTCGACATGGCATGCCGACCACACTGCCGCGCACTCATGTCCGATGCACTGCTCTCGAGTGGCGGGTGTTTCGGTGGGACTCGAATACAAAGAGAACTTCCGAGAAATGGTATCGAACTTATAGAACACTGCGGGAGTAACCAAATTTTCCGAAAGCGGGGCCGTGCCTATGACCTTCCATCCGCGCTTTCCCAAGGCATTGTTCATGATCCAGATGCGAAAGGCGACTGGCTGCGACACAATCAGATCAAGCGTAGGCCGTTCAGAGCAATTAAAGTCGAAGAATGCTGCAAGTGGCGCCTTGATCATAATCCCATAAGCATACCCGCCATCGGCGAGAGGAATCTCAAAAACGTTGCCTGACTCTGTGTTGGATCGGCGTGTCATTCAGTTTGAGGCGATGACTCGCCCGTTGCCCTATATTTAAGCTGTGACGACGGCGAGCACAAGACTCCGTTTACTTACCAGCCGACCACGAGCCGTTGCCACCTGCGTTTTGTTCGGCCTTGGGTTACCCACGGTAGCCCCTGCCTTTTGGAACAGGTGAATTATCGAGAAGCTTGTCGTTTTGTCAGCAGCTTTATCTCCGACAGGAAGGTTGCTGTGCGACGGACTTCTGAAGTCATGGTGTCGTTTTAGCGGCTCTTGAGTTCGCAAAGCAACAAAAACGTGGGTTCTCGCGGCGATGAGCGGTTAACATTCCTGCATGAAGATTGCGTCCATGGAACCAAGCCTGGAGCAGTGCTTCATCGGCACGATGCGGGTGACGGCACACACGCGCCCCCCTAACTCCTCCACACCTCTAAAGACTGCGGGAAAGAAACAGGTAGGCAGAAAGGTACAATCCTTCAGACATGTCTGCGCCTTCTTCCGCTCCCGCCATCACTCCTCGCCGCCAGTTTCTTCAGAGCACTGGACTGACTCTGCTCAGCCTGCCCGCCCTGGCTCACGCCCAGCAAGGCGGCAGTAAGCCCAAGTCACCTGCCTCGACCAAGGTAGCCACATCGGCCCCGGCTTCTTCCCCTGCCCTGGAGCCGCTGAACCGTTTCCCGCGCATGCAGCAGGACTGGCTGGTGGATGTGGTGCGTGAGATCGAAGCCCAGGGCCATGCTAAACGCGCTGCGCTGAAAACGCAGGCCGATGCGGAGGCCTATGTGAAATCTGTGCAGGAGCGCATCCGCCAGAGCTTTGGCCCGCTGCCGGAGAAAACGCCGCTGAATGCGAAGGTCACGGGCGTGGTGGAGCGTGAGACCTACCGGATCGAAAACATCGTCTTTGAAAGCCGTCCCGGTTACTTCGTCACGGGCAATCTGTACGTGCCGAAGGGGCGCACGGGCAAAATGCCTGCGACTGTGGGCATGTGCGGGCATTCCTTGAATGGCAAGGCGGCGGAGGCTTACCAGAGCTTTGCGCAAGGCTTGGCGCGGCTCGGGCATCTTTGCTTTATCATTGACCCGGTCGGCCAGGGGGAACGCTTCCAATACCTGGACAATGCAGGCCTGAAATCACGCCTCGGAGGTGGTGTGTCGGAGCATATCCAGATGGGCAATTCCCAGACGCTTGTCGGCGAGTTCCTCGGCACCTGGTTTGCCTGGGATGGCATCCGCGCGCTGGACTACCTGCTCACGCGGGATGAGGTGGATCCGCAGCACCTCGGCGTCACGGGCAACTCGGGCGGCGGCACCCAGACCACCTGGCTCTGCGGGCTGGAGCCCCGGTTTACCATGGGCGCGCCCTCCTGCTTCGTGACCACCTTTCGCCGCAATGTGGAAAACGAACTGCCGGCCGATACGGAGCAGTGCCCGCCGCAGGTGCTGGCCTTGGGGTTGGATCACCTGGACTTCCTCGCCGCCATGGCTCCCAAACCCGTCATCATCATGGCGCAGGAGAAGGACTTCTTTGATGCTCGTGGTTCTGCCGAGGCTTATGAACAGCTTAAAAAGTTATACACCTTGTTAGGCAAGCCGGAGAACATCCAGCTCCACACTGGGCCGGATCCGCATGGCTACTCGCAGTCCAATCGCGAGGCGATGTACCGTTTCTTTAACAAGGTCACGGGTCTGCCCGAGGTGACGACCGAGCCAGCCTTAACGCTGGAGAAAGATGAAACCCTGCTATGCGCGCCTAACGGGCAAGTGGCCGAGCTGAAATCCCGCACGCTCATGTCCTTCACCCAGGAGAAAGCTGCGGATCTGGCAAAGCGCCACAAGACTTTGAAGGGAGATGCTTTAAGAGCCGCCGTACGCGAGGTCCTCCGGCTGGCATCATTGCCTGAGACGGCCCCCGATTACGGCATCCTGCGCAGTGCTGGTTCGCGCAAATATCCCGCCAAAGCCTACTGCACTTACACGGTAGAAACGGAGCCTGGCATACATGCCCTAGTGACACGTTTGCAAGAGGAGGCTCTCACCTCCCGCATGCCCGGTGCAGCACCGCGGGCGCTCCTGTATATCTCGCACCATTCCGCCGATGCTGAGATGCGCAGCGATGCCTGGGTGCAAGATCTCATCCAGGCCGAGCCCGAGACCGCCTTCTATGGCTGCGACGTTCGCGGCATCGGCGAATCCCAGCCCAACACCTGCGGGGTGGATCAATTTTTGAAACCCTATGGCAGCCACTATTTCTATGCGGCCCACGGGCTGATGCTGAACCGTCCTTTGTTAGGCCAGCGTGTGTTTGACGTGCTGCGGGTCATCCAGGCCCTGCGCGCCGCAGGGCATCAGGAGATCCATCTCGCTGGGCGTGGCTGGGGAGCACTGGTCGCTGGCTTGGCTGCGCTATTTTCAAAGGAGGTCAAGCAGGTGACCCTCAAAAACGCGCTCTCATCTTTCCAGGCTGTCGCTGAGGATGCAGAATACCAGTGGCCCTATGCCATCATGCTACCGGGCGTACTAGCGCACTTTGATCTGCCAGACTGTTATGCAGAACTGGCTAACCAGAAGTTGCAAAACCTGGAACCCTGGGGCGCACGCGATGGCATGAAGCTGTGATAGCGGATGGACTCAGTCTTCTGAAGGACCCCATTTCGGAAAGGGATCGGGGAATCGGCTCCAGGCCTCAGGGCCTCCGGCGTATTCCTCGTCCGTCAATAGACAGGCGTCGAATTTCGCACGCAGGGACTCCTGATCCATGTGACGACCGATGATGACGATCTCCTGTCGGCGGTCGCCATAAGGGTCGCGGGTGTTTGCCTGAATCTCCTGAAGGCTCACGGCATCTTGCGGCCATTCGGCCTGATCCACCGCCGACCAAAAAAAGCCGAGGGCGCGGGTATCACGCAAGACGCCCGCTTGAGAAACAAAACCCGCCAGTTCCATGCGGGTGGCTAACCAAAAGAGACCTTTGGCCCGGACCACACCTTCCCAGGAGGCCTTGAGGTGCGCCTGAAAACGCTCGGGATGAAAGGGGCGGTGAGCCCGGTACACGAAACTGCTGATGCCATACTCCTCGGTCTCAGGCGTGTGGCCCTGTAGGCTGTCCAGCCAGCCCTGGCTTTGTTCCGCCTCCTGCATGTCAAAGAGACCGGTGTGCATCACTGTTTCTAAAGGCACCTCAGAGTGCTGGGTCAGGTGGACTTTTGCCTTGGGATTGAGGGCGTGGATGATGCCCTGGATCTCCTTCACTTCTTCAGGTGCCACGCAGTCCGTCTTATTGATGAGGATGACGTTGGCGAATTCGATCTGGTCCGTCAGCAGGTGGGCCAGGGTGCGCCCGTCTTCCTCACTCATGCCTTGGCCTCGGTCTTGGAGGTCTTCGGTGCTGTGGTAGTCCTCCAAAAAATTCCGGGCATCCACCACGGTGACCATCGTGTCCAGTTGCGCCAGATCTGAGAGGGAGTGCCCCGCCTCATCTTCAAAGGTAAAGGTCTCCGCCACAGGCATCGGTTCGGAGACGCCCGTGGACTCGATCACCAGCGCATCGAAGCGGCCTTCGCGGGCCAGTTTGCCCACCTCCAGCATCAGGTCTTCACGCAGGGTGCAGCAGATGCAGCCATTGCTCATTTCCACCATCTTTTCTTCTGTGCGGCTGAGCTTTGCGTCACCGGATTTGACCAACTGGGCATCCACATTCACCTCGCTCATGTCATTGACGATCACTGCCACTTTGCGGCCTTCGCGATTCCGCAAAATGTGGTTCAGCAGGGTGGTCTTTCCAGCACCGAGAAAGCCAGAGAGAACTGTGACAGGAAGACGTGAGGGAGGAAGTGTAACCATAAAGCAAATAAGTTGCAATTACAATAAACACAACTCTTTTGCATTTACGAATGAAAAAATAGAGCCGTCTAACGGCTGCCAAACCTGACTCATTGCTCGCCCCCTAAAGGAGCCGATTGCGCAGAGTGAGTGTTTCCTTCGCAGATGGATAAAATCTTCTGGGCGGTTTATTTTGTTCAGTAACCGACGTGCCTTAAAGAGGCTATAAGTCGTTAAGTATCCATCGTATGCGCCTTCCCGTTTTCCTCACTTGTTTGGGTCTGTTGTCATCCACCGCGCTCGCCGAGCCGACCTCCATCGAGCTCATCCTCGACTGTTCCGGCTCCATGTGGAACAAGCTCGCCGATGGCCGCTACCGCATTGATGCGGCGAAGCAGGTGCTCAGTGAATTCATCGCCACGGCCCCTGAAAAGGAGGATCTGCACATCGGCCTTCGTCTTTACGGTTCCAAAGTCTCTCACCGCGAACCCGGGGCCTGTGAAGATAGTGCCTTAGTCGTGCCCATCGAAGGTTTTCAGCGCGGCGAAATGCTGAAGTTGGTCAAAGAAGCTCGTGCCATCGGGGCCACGCCGCTGGCCATTTCGCTGAATGCGGCTGCTGATGACTTCACCAAACCGGGCAAGAAACAGGTCATCGTTTTCACGGATGGGGAGGAGTCCTGCGGGGGCGATGTCACCGCTGCTTTGGCTAAACTGAAGTCCGACGGCATTGATGCCGATGTGCGTATCATCGGCATCGGCCTGCCGAAAGCGGTGGCGGCTCGGTTTGCCGTCCTGGCTCCGATTGAAAATGCCGACAGCGTGATGAAGCTGGCCGAAGCGCTGAAAAATGCCACCGCCACGACTGTCACCCTCCCTGCCGCTCCGCCGAAGGTGGAAAAGCTGAAGGTCACGGTGCGCGTCATGAAGAACGGCGAGCCGCTGTCCGAAGGCGAAATAAGCCTCACAGGTGGAGACAAAACGCCCGTCAAATTCACCAAGGGCGAGGAGCCCGGCACCTGGACGGGCGAGCTGCCACCCGGGATCTACACGGCGAAGGTCGCCCCAGCCGGGCGAACATTCACGGACCTAGGTGTGGCGCGTTCGGCGGACAATACCTTCGTGCTGGATGTCACCGAATTACCCAAGGTGACGATCGAGATTCCGAATGAAGAGATCACCGTGTTGCAGGAATTTGCGCTGCTGTTCTCCGGGGCTAATGGCGTGGGGGATCAGCTCATCATCATCGCTCCGGTGGATGCGCCAGATTCCGCCGTGCCGAATCTCCGCGATGCCATCGGCAAGGAGGCCACCATGGCCATGATCGCCCCAGATCTGCCGGGCAAGTATGAAGCGCGTTTCACCCAACGTGGAGCCAATGGGGAAAACGTTATCTGTGGCCGGTCTAAACCCTTCGAGGTCAAGGTGCCGCAGATCACGCTGGAGGTGCCCGCCACCGTGACCACCAGCACCCCGATGACGGTGAAGTTCAAAGCCCCAGTTCAGAACAACGACTGGATCGGCTGGGTCAAAGCAGGCGCTGAAGACGGGGACTATAAGATCTATGCACGCCCTACCGCCAACAGCGACACGGTGCAGATGAATGCCCCAGCGGAACCTGGTGACTATGAGATGCGCTATGCCAACGATGGCAGCATCAAGCCCTTTGCCCGCAAAGCCTTCAAGGTGGAGGCCGCCACGCTGGCACTGGAAGCTCCTGAAACGGCCATGGCTGGGTCCATGGTAGTCATCGGCTGGAAAGCTCCTGCCGTGGGAAATCTGTACATTTCCATCGTGGAAAAAAGTGACTCGGCCGGTGCCTACAATGACTTTCGCCGACTGGATGGTGGAGAGAACCCGGTGAAGATTCTGGCCCCGCGCAAGACTGGCGAAATGGAGATCCGCATCACCGAGGAGCAGCAGAACAAAGTGATGTTCACCCGCCCCATCAAACTCACGGCCATGCAAGCCACCGTCAAAGGCCCGACCGAAGTGGCCAAGGATGCGCCCATCAGCATCGCCTGGACGGGCCCCGCTGGCACAGGAGACTTTGTCACCATCACCAAAGTCGGCGCGCCAGAATCCGAATACTTGAACTACGCCTACGTGCTGGACGCCCCCGCCACGGTAGAGATCAAGGCCCCTGAAGAGGCCGGAGATTACGAGCTGCGCTACACCACCCAGGAAAACCAAGTGATCGCCCGCCAGCCGATCACGGTGAAATGATGGCGCGCAACGGGCGGCTTGATCTGGTGCTACCAGGTGGTATAGATCAAGCATGACCGCCATCGCCAAAGTTTTTCAAAACGGGCGCAGCCAAGCTGTGCGGCTGCCCAAGGAGTTTCGTGTCAAAGGCCCTGAAGTCTATATCTGCCACACTCCCGAAGGCATATTGATCAGCGAGCGCGATCCTTGGGACCGTGTGGAAGAGGGCTGCCAGCAGCTTTCGGATGAGTTTCTGAAAGCCGTCGAAAAGCGTGAAAAAAAGCCGCCTCAGAAACGCAAATGGTCTGACTGAAGATGATCTACCTGCTTGATACAGACATCCTCATTCACATGATGCGAGGACTGAAGATCAGGGTCGCCAGGACGGAGGCTCAGAAGCTGCGTGTGCAGCAGGCACGGAACATCCTTTCTACTTGCCGGGCACAATCCAAGGCCGGGCATACGGTAGCTTGTTCTGCCATCACTCTGGCCGAGCTGGAGTTCGGTGCCCGCAACAGTCTGGACTATGAGCAGGAGGCCGCCGCCACCCGGGTGGCGATGTCTGCCTTTCAGGCGTTTGACTGGACGGTGGAGGGCTGTGTGGAGGCTTATGGCTTCATTCGCCATCACTTGGAATCCAAAGGGAAAAGCATTGGTGAAAATGATCAGCTCATTGCCGCCCATGCCATGGCCCTGAAAGCGGTGTTGGTAACGAACAACACCCGTGAATTCACTCGCATTCCTGGACTGAAGGTGGAGAACTGGACGGTCGTCCCCACCTAAGTTTATTCATGTCCCATCAACCCCAAAACATCCACGCCGGCACGCAGGTGGTTACGCTCGTCAGCGTGCATGGCAGCAATCATGCCCTGGTGCATCCGCGTGGGGCCGTGGGCATTGTGACACGGACTCCCTGCGGTGAGGAGCAGCGTTACCTCGTGCGTTTTCCCGATGGCTTTGAAGCCGCTCTGCAACCGACCGAGATGGAGGTGCTGAAGCTATTCAAAGATCGCCTGGAGGGCGCCTCCAACAGCCTGCAGGACTTTGCGCTGGAGGATCATGTCATCTACCGCTGCATCGTCGGTTCGCGGGCGTATGGCCTGGAGACGGAGACCTCAGACACGGATCTGCGCGGCATCTACCTCGCCCCGGCGGAGCTGCACTGGTCGCTTTATGGTGCACCCGAACAGTTTGAGGACAATGAGCAGCAGGCCTGTTACTGGGAGCTGCAAAAATTCCTGACCATGGCCCTGAAGGCCAACCCCAACATCCTCGAGTGTCTCTATTCCCCCCTGGTGGAAAAGGCCACGCCCATCGCCCAGGAGCTGCTGGCGATCAGGGACAAGTTCCTCTCACAGATGATCTTCCAGACCTTCAACGGTTATGCCCTCAGCCAGTTCAAAAAGATCGAGCAGGACCTGCGCAACCAGGGACAGGTGCGCTGGAAACACGCCATGCACCTCCTCCGGCTCCTCATGAGCGGAGCGGGAGCCCTGCGCGAAGGCCGCGTGCCCGTTCATGTGGGCGAGCGCCGCGAGGAACTGCTGGCCGTGAAGCGCGGTGAACTCACCTGGGAACAGGTGGATGCCTGGCGGCAACGCCTGCACCGTGAATTCGAACAAGCCCTGGCCGAAACCAAGCTGCCCGAAAGACCGGACTATGAAGCGGCTAACCAAATGTTAATTTCGGCTCGACGCTCCAAAGCAGCCTAACCATTCATTCTTTATGACACCTTCCATCGCTGCCACAGTTCAAGATCCCCGCCTTCAACGCATCACCACGGCGCAGCCTTATCCTTTGCTGTTTGCGACCATCAGCGGAGCGCATTTGTATGGCTTTCCATCTCCGGATTCAGATGTGGATCTGCGGGGCGCGCATGTGCTGCCGCTCAAGCAGGTGCTGGGGCTGGATGCCCGGCATGAAACGGTGGAGGATTCCCGCATCATCGAGGGGCTGGAGATGGACATCGTCAGCCATGATGTGAAGAAGTTCTTCAACCTGCTGCTGAAGAAAAATGGCTATGTGCTGGAGCAGCTTTATTCGCCACTAATCGTGCAGACGACTCCGGAACATGCGGAGCTGAAGGCGATCGCCAAGGGCTGCATCACCCGTCATCATTCGCATCACTACCTGGGCTTTGTACACACGCAGTGGGAGCTGTTTTTGAAGGAATCGCCGCATCGGGTGAAGCCGTTGCTGTATGTCTACCGTGTGCTGCTGACGGGCATCTGGATGATGCGCACGGGCGAGGTGGAGGCGAATCTGGTGACGCTGAACGAGACCTTTCGCCTGCCGTATGTGGATGATCTCATCGCCCGCAAGCTGGCCGGGCCTGAACAGGGCACGCTGGACGACGCGGACCTGGCCTTTCACCAGGGCGAGTTTGAACGCCTGCGGGCCATGCTACAGGCCGCGCATGAGGCGAGCACGCTGCGTGAGCTGCCGGAGGATGCGGCCCGTGCTGGCATCAATGACCTGCTCATCCGCGTGCGGTTGGCTCAGGGGATCTGACTGTGAATGAGCCGGGCGGCTTGGCTGGCGGGTACATCCTTTTGGTTAGGATCATCCAGCATCTTTTGCAGGGTGGCCTTGGCCTCAGCAGGGCGGTTTTCATCCAGGTACAGGCGTGCCTGATACAGATGAGCGCGGGCTTTGTCAGAGGCGATGACGTAGAGGCTGAGGGCGTGCTCCAGCAGGTCAATGGCCTCTGGGTTCTTGCCCTCGCTGGCGGAAAGCAGGGCGGTGAGTTCCAGCAGGTGCGGTTTGCTGCGTGTTTCGGCCAGGGTGGTCAGAGCTTGCTTCAGTTCACGGCTATCCTCGCCTGGATGCCGGGTGGAGGTGCCTTGATACAGGGCGTAGTCGCGGTCGCGTCCATCACCCATGCTGGAGCCTGCACCCCGTGCATACGGACGGTAGAGGGGATCGCCACAGACGACGTTCATCCAGGAGAGCACGGGGGTGGCATTCCAGGCAGCTTCCGCCAGGGTGTAGCCTTCCAGCAGGCGTTGGTTGAGCACATCAAAGTGGACGGTAAGGCTGAGGTAGGGCTCGAACACATTTCCCAGGGCAGCGGCTGCACCTTGCCGCAGCAGCGGGCCCACCCAGTGCCGATCTGGCGCACGCAGGGCAGCCCCACTGAAGGAGTGCAAATGACAGGCGATGGCCCCGGTTTGAAATTTGAACGAGGGACTGGCGATGGCCCCACTGGCATGGGTGGTGTACCAGCCATAATAAAAGGCGGTATCCGGCAGCGGCCAGTGGTCTGGCAACACAGCTTCCGCCTTGTCCACATAAACGGGGATGCCCTTTTGGCGAAAGAGGATGGCGCTGCGGTTCAGCCAGTCTTCACCTTCCTGATAGGCTCCGGTTTTCTGCGCCAGATCAATGACCGCCCGGCCCCGCAGCCCCTGTTGTTCGGCGGTCAGCGCATCATCAATCATCCGCTTAACCGTGTCCGCATCAGGCCCATCCAGCCGCCCAACGAGCAGCAGCCCAGGTGTGCCCTGGAACATTTGGAAGCGCATGTCCTGCTTGAAGTAAGGATTGCGCAGAGCACCGGCGATGGGCTGCCGCGGCAGGCCTAGCAGGGCCAGTTCGCTATCCACGCTGGCTTCATCTTCCTGCGTGTTCTTGGGGTTCTGAGCATCACGCTGAATTTGAAAGGGAATGCCGCGCATCAGCACCACCACGCGCACGGCAGACTCTGCCACCGTCATGGCGGGCATAGACTTGCCCGTGGCCGGATCTTTTAACTCTTGCTGGCCCAGCCGCCACCAGCCCTTGCGGACAAAGGTCTCGAACAAAGGCTTGCGCAAAAGTTCGTTATACTCCTGGCGGGTCATGGAGTCCGTCATGGGGCAGTCCAGGCCGATGACGCGTTCCGCCGGGATGCCGCGCTTTTCGGCATAGTATTCAGCCAGTTCCTGAGACTGGGCGAAGTCGGGATTGTAAATGACCACGGTTTCACCACTGAGATCTAGGGCCGGGGCAGGATCCTGAGCCCGCAGAGGACTGGCAAAGAGACCTAGCAGGGCTAGGCCAAGCATACTCGTCCGCCTAAAACAGCCTAACCAAAGGGATGAATGTCTGGAGGTGGCCATGGTCACAGGTCCCAGTTCAATTCCAGCCCATCGTAGGCGAGTTTCACCCCCTCGGGCAGCAGCGGCTCAGCCCGCGAGTGCATGACCTCGCATTGCAGGTGGGTGAGAAAGGTGCGCCGGGGGCGGATCTGCTCCTGCACGGCCAGGGCCTCGGCCACGCTCATGTGCGTGGGGTGCTCCGTGTAACGCAGGGCATCCACGATGAGGGTATCCACCCCTTCCATGGCTGCAAGGGCCTCGGGCTGGATGATCTTGGCATCGGGGATGTAGGCGCAGAGTTTGCGCTCATGGCGGGTGAAAAGGTAACCCACGGTCTCCACCTTGCCATGCAGCACAGGCAGGGGCGTCACCCGCGTTTCACCCAGGTGAAAGGGGCCATGAATGGGTTTCGGGAAAGGTTTCAGGTAACCTCGATACCGATTCTCCCCATTGAAGGCGTACTCAAACATGCGCTCCAGCACGGCGAGGCAGGAGGGCATGGCATAGATGGGCATGAATTGATCGGCCGGGATGGTGAAGCGACGCAACTCATCAAAGCCCGTGAGGTGATCCATGTGAGGGTGGGTAAAGATGGCCGCATCCAGGTGGCGGATGCCGGCGCGCAGGCACTGGGTGCGGAGATCCGGCGGCGTGTCCACAATCCAGCTCATCTCCGGCGTACGCAGCCAGATGCTGGAACGCAGGCGGTTATCCCGGGGGTCTGTGCTGTGGCAGGTCTCGCAGTCACAGCCGATCATCGGAATGCCGACCGAGGTGCCGGTGCCGAGGAAGGTGAGCGAGAAGTCAGACATGTCAGGGAGGTATAGCTGCAAAGAGGCCTAAGGAACGCAAAGAATTCAGGCAGATGTTTTTTGCCTTGCCTGTTTTCTTTTACGGCTATGGAAGGAGGCATGACAGAAAGTTATCTCCAGCGTTTCGGTGGCATTGGCCGTCTCTACGGCGTGCAGGCCCTGCCACGGCTGCATGGCGCACGCGTGGCGGTGATCGGTGTGGGCGGGGTCGGCTCCTGGGTGGTGGAGGCGCTGGCCCGCAGTGGTGTGGGCTCCCTGACCCTGATGGACATGGATGACGTCTGCATCACCAATACCAATCGCCAACTGCCCGCCCTGGCGCACACCGTGGGGCAGCCGAAGGTGGCGGTGCTGGCCCGGCGTGTGGCGGAGATCTCGCCCGAATGCCAGGTGCTAGCCCAGCCGGAGTTTTTTCTGGAGAGCAGTGCGGATCGTCTGCTGGCCCCGGGTTTCGATGTCATTGTGGATGCGGTGGACAGCACGCAGATCAAGGCACTCATCATCGCTAAAGCGCGGGCGTTGGGCATTCCCGTGGTGGTTTCCGGCAGTGCGGGGGGCCGACGAGATCCCACCCAGGTCAAAGTGGCGGATCTGGGCCATGCTGGCGGTGACCCCCTGCTGCTGCAACTGCGCCGCTGCCTGCGGGATGTCCATGGTTTTGCCAAAAGCTTCAGCGGTAAACCGATGCACTGGGATGTGCCCTGCGTGTACTCGGCAGAAAAAGCCGTTTATCCACAGACGGATGGTTCCTGCTCCACCGAGAAGGAACAGGGCACCGAGGCCGGGCTGCGGCTGGACTGCGCCGCGGGTTTCGGCGCGGCGACCTTTGTCACGGGCACCTTTGGGTTTGCCATCGCGGCGGAGGTGCTGCGGATCCTATTGACGGAAAAAGTGGAGGCTTAACCCACCGGTGTCAGCACCACTTTCTGCACGTCCAGCACGGCGGATTTCACCTTGTTCACCGGGTCAATGCGCAGGCGTTGTTTGCCTGTGGCCTTGATCTCGATTTCGCCCAGTGACACCTCTTTCCAGTTCTGAAAGCCGCCGGTGTCCTGCGTGGTGAATTTCAGGGTCTGGTCGGCATGTTTGAGTTCCACCTCGCTGCCGTGATTGCCACCGCCGCAGCCGTGGCTCACCGTGACCTTGTAGCGGCCAGGTTTGGTGACTTGGAATTCCCACTCGGCCAGGTCTTCCTCCGAGGTCCAGTAGCCCAGGCAGTTCTTCTCGGGCTTCGGTTCATATCGCATGTTTTCAGACCAGGTGATGGCATCCTTAGCACTCAGCGTGATGCTGCCGTCTTCTGCTTGTTTAGGAGTTTCGCCTTCGCAGGTGGGAATGAGGGCCACCTCATGCAGAACAAAGCCGCCGTTGTCCGTCGGGGGGGTCAAGAGGGCAAAAGGAAGATCCCCGGGCTGGGCGACATATATTTCACCCAGGTAGGTCTTGCGTGGGGTGCTTGCATTGGTGAGGGACTTTTTCACCACCAGATCTCCCATGCGGAACTGCATGCCTAGGGCCGCCCGGTTCAGCGAGTAAGTCAGGCGCACCTTGTAGCGGCCCCAGCGCTTCGCCTTAAACTTCGTGCCCGTGTAGGTTTCCCAGTGAGCGCCATTGCTATGCTCCCACGATTCTGGCCCCATGGTAATGATGCCACGTGAGGGCATGTCCTTGGGCTCCAGGGGCTCATCACTGCCAAAACCGCCGATGTCCACCGCCTGGGGAAACTGGGGATTGGCCATCGCCGGCGCTTCAGGCATCACGGGAGTGGCAGGGGCTACCGGAGTGGCAGGGACTACTACAGCCACGGGCGCAGGTTTCTCCTCGGCCTTTTTGGCCTCAGGCGCTTCTTGAGTCGCCTGGATTTCAGGCTTGGGGCCGCAGGAGCTGAGGCTCAGAGCCAAGGGCAAAAGGAGGGCAGAAAGAGGCTTGCGAATCATGGTGAAGGAAATTGGGCCCGAGGCGCAGGTCTGGAAAGACGGCACTCGGCATCTGTGCAACGAACGAGCGGGCGGTTCTTTAGCGCGAATAGCGCATTTCCGCGCAGAGATTTACGCCCGCTCTTCGCCTCCGCGTTTTCCACCCCCTGACAAACGATGCCCGAAGAAAGGAAAGGGCGGGTCACAAAAACATCTTTTTCTGACGCTGATGGGTGCTGAAAGGTCTCTTTGAGACGCGTTCTTTCCGGCGCAATGCCTGTCGTCCGCCTCTCTACGTTTTTGCTTTTCCTGGCACTGTTCACGTCTCCCCTAGCAGCGGCAGTCCTGCGCGCGGGGGTAGCCAGGGTGGACATCACCGATTACAAAGCCGGGCCCGTTCATGATCCCAGTTTTGCCAAGGCCTTGGTCATTCAGAGCGAAGAGGAGACCTTGATTCTGATCACTCTGGATGCAGTGGCGGTGGGGGAAATTGGTCGCATTGGCAATGGCTTCATGGCCAATTTACGCGCTCAATTGCAAAAGGAGTTAGGCGTGAAACCGGAAAGTATCGTGGTGAATGCCAGCCACTGTCACGGGATCGTGCGTGCGGATACGGAGCAATTAGTCGCCCAAGCCGTGAAGGAAGCCTGGGCTCATTTAGTCCCGGTCAAAGCAGGTGCAGGAGTGGGGCATGAAGACCGCATCAGTGAAAATCGCCGCTTAAAAATGAAGGATGGCAGCGAGGTGGATATGCGCCGCGCCTACTCCATGCCCCGGGATGAGGACGTGGACAGCGTGGGGCCAATTGACCCGCAGATCGGTCTTCTGCGGCTGGACCGTGAAGATGGGCGGACGCTGGCCCTGTTGTACTCTTTTGCTTGCCATCCCATCATGAATCCACCGCACAAAGGCAGCTCGGCAGACTATCCCGCCTATGCTTCGCAGTTGATCGAGGAAAGCCTCGGCGGCGGAGCGATGGCCTTCTTTGTCCAAGGCTGCGGCGGCGACATCAATCCACTGCGCTACAAGGAAGTGAGCCGCCCGGCGGATGCGGAGCCTCTCGGACACAAACTGGGGCTGAGCGTGATCCAGGCGGCCAAAAAGATTCAAACGGCGGATGCGGCTCCGCTCAAAGTCAGCCGGGAAGTCCTCGCATTACCTCGGGGGCAGGACTTGGAGGAACGCATGGCCGCCATTGAGGCAGAGCAGGCCAAACTCCTAGCGGCGCTGAAGCCGACGAACATCAATTTTAAAACCTTCTTGCCTCTGCTCATCCAGCAAAAGCTGACACCAGACTTTCCATCGCACTACTCCCAAAGTTATTTGCATGATCAATCGTTAGGCCGGGATATGCTGAGCAAGCTGGATGCAGACAATGGTGCGGCGGTGGAGGCTTACCTGCAAAACATCCAGATCATGGAAAAGCTGACTAGGCTCAATGCGAACCATGCCCTGCTCAAAAAACACCTGGCCCAAAACCGTGCAGCAGGATCTCCCACGCTTGATGTGGAGATCGCCGGGCTGCGCGTGGGAGATTTTAAGATGGTCACGTTTCCGGGTGAACTGACCGTGCAAGTCGGGCTGAACATCAAGAAAGCCTTCGCCGATCCGCATGCCTTTGTCGCGGGTTACACCAATGGCTACATCTACTACGCCGCCACCGTCGCGCAGCGGAACAACGCGGGTTATGCCCAGGAGGATTGTGATGCACTTGTGGCCCCGGAGTGGCAAATGATTTTTGAGGACAAAGCCCTGGCTGTTTTGAAAGCCTTGGTTCCCTGATTGCTTCCCCGCCTAACCAAAAGAGATTTATGAGTCTTTCCCGTCGTTCCTTGCTGTCTCAGTTGCCGCTGGCTGCCCTGGCTAGCAGCTTCCACATCTCCACTCGGGCTCAAGCGAGTCGTGACATCTGGCGCACCGGCAACCCCACGATTGATAAGCCCCGCGAGATTGCCTTGGGCCTTTTGAAACCCACCCAGGCACAAATCGAACGGGCCTGGGAACTGCACTTCAGCTCCGTGGTCTTTGAGTCGTATGGCTTTGCGCCCCGATTCGCTGTGGATGGTGAGGCAATCAATGCAGCTATTCGTGAAGGCGCATCCTTGGATGAATTGAGTGACCTGCGCGAGTCCATGTCCATGAGCCGAGGAGTCTCGAATGAACGGGAGCGGGAGGAGTTTTTCCAGGCCTTCAAAGCGGCGGGCGTGACCTGCGTTTTCCAAAATGCGGGCGAGGAGGGCAATGATCCACTGCGGCTGATCAAGCGTCTCGCCCATTTCACCAAAGCTACCGATGGCCTGAAGCCTGCGCTGTCCAAGGTCACCACTGCCGAGGAGATCATGGCTCTCAAAAAAGACGAGCATGTGGGGCTGTGCTTCACAGGCAATGGCGTGCCGCTACGCATGGAGTGGGACAGCGTGAAGGATGAGCTGCGATTCGTCCGCATCTTCCACGAGTTAGGCATCCGCATGATGCACCTGACGTATAACCGCCGAAACCCCATCGGCGATGGGGCGGGCGAGCCTCATGACGGTGGCCTCAGCGACTTTGGCAAAGCAACGGTGACCGAAATGAACAAGGTAGGGGTCATCGTGGACGTGGCCCATAGCGGCTGGAAAACGGCGGAAGATGCCGCCAAGGTTTCCGGCAAACCCATGGTGGCCAGCCACACCACTTGTGTCGGGGTTTACACCCATTTTCGGGGCAAGCCGGACAGCGCCATCCGCGCCATTTGTGAAACGGACGGCCTCGTGGGTATGTGCTGCATCTCGCGTTTTCTCGGTGGCAAAGGGGACATCACTTCACTCATGGATCACCTGGATCACGTGATCAAAACCTTCGGGGCCCAGCATGCCGCCATTGGCTGCGATATCTCCTACACCTCGCGGTTTGAGAAAGAGGAGCGCGCCAAAACCCTGCGTCGCCCCGATGGCTCATCACCCCTCGGTGGCGCTGGCGATCGCTGGGAGCACCTGTGGCCGAAGGATGACTACGTCACCACTCCTCAGGCTGAACAAAGCATCGCCTGGACCAACTGGCCCCTCTTCACCCTCGGCATGGTCATGCGCGGTCACAGCGACGAAGCCATCCGCCTCGTGCTGGGTGAAAACATGCTGCGCGTGCTCAAGGCGAATGCGGTGTGACCGGCAGCCAGTGTTTCTTCCTTGCATCCCCTGCCTGAGTCGGTTTTGACTGAGGTATGGATGATGCCGCTGATCTCGACCTTTTGACCCTCACGCAACTGAAGCAGATCGCGGGTCCTTCGGCGCAGCCTTATCGGGTGCATGTGCAGGTGGATAACCGTATCGAAAAGCAGACCTCAGGCGGTGCGCCGTTCCTCGAGGTGAAGCTGGCGGATGCGGGGGATTCCATGGTGTGGCGCGTGTTTGATAACAACCCATTGTTTCAAGACGCGCGGCAGCTCCAGCGCGGTACGTTCATCGAGCTAGCGGCACAGTGGGTGGATACGGGCAAGTATGGCATCGAGCCACGGCAGCCGCAGATGCGCCTGCTTAGCGATGAGGAAAAGCAGGTCATCCTCAGTGGCGATGCCGATCTGGCCGAGCGACAGAGGACCGACTATTCGGACATTGTGGCACTGGTGGAGGCGATGCGAGATCCTCGACTGAAAACGCTGTGCAGTCTGTTTTTTGAGAAGCATGGCGAGCGCTTTCGGCGCACCGCTGCGGCGCGGGAAAATCATCATGCCCGCCGGGGTGGGCTGGTGGAGCACGTGGCGCAAATGATGCGCACAGCGGTGGCGATTGCCGGGGTGTATCCCACCCTCAATCACGATCTCCTGGTGGCTGGGGTACTGTTTCATGATTGCGGCAAGCTGTGGGAAAATACGTACCCCGAGACAGGCTTCAGCCAGCCTTATCAATTGCATGGAGAAATGTTGGGGCACATTTCGTTAGGCCTGGAACTCGTGAACAAACTCTGGCGTGACATGATGGATCGCCCCGAGGCCCCTGCCTGGACGATGCTGGAGCCTGCGGGGGACCTCGTGCGCATGCACCTGCTGCACCTCATTGCCTCTCACCACGGCCAGTATGAATTTGGTTCGCCCGTGCTGCCGAAGACACCCGAGGCGGTCATCCTGCATCATGTGGACAACATTGATGCGAAGATGGAGATGCTGCGTCGCGGTTACCAAAACGGCAAGGAACTGGCTCCCGGCATCATCGAACGCTTCCGCCCTTGGCCCGTGAATGTGCTGTCACCTCTGGCCCGAGTGAGTGGCCTGCCTGAGCCTGTGGCAGAGGAAACGGAACTCACGTAAACAACAGGGCCCGAAGACCGTTTGATACTCTCATGATCGGCATCTACGATTTCTGCGGCCACTATGAGTGGACCTTCGAGTGGCTGAAGCAGCAGGGTGGGCATGAGCTGGTGCGCAGCTACTGGCATGAGGCCATTTATGAAGACTCGCAGCGCCATGCCACGGCCCTGATCGTGGGAAAAGGCTTTGAAGGCATGAAGGAATACTGGGGCCACACCCTGGCCGAGGAAGGCGGTGACTGGACCACGACGGCGAAGGAAGGTGTCTTCCGCATTGATATGCACGCCTGCCCTTCCAAGGGGTTCCTGATCCGCAATGACCTGCAACAATACCCGGACTACTGCGACCATTGCATGGGCTGGATCGGCCCGCTGATGAAGGAGGCCGGGTTTGTCATCAACCACGCTCACAATCACTGCGGCCAGTGCTGGTGGGAAATGCGCCGCACGGAGGACCTGCGGCCCGCAAGTGCCATCGGTGAACTTTCCGGGAAAGCCGATGTTCGACTGAGGCCTGATTGGAAAACTCCTGAAACACGTATGGATGTCTATGACCGTGCGACCGATCCTGACCATAAGCTGCCTGCTGACGGCTCTGTGCCTGCTGAAGGCGGAAGCCTCTGAGTGGGGAAAACTGCCGCCGCTGCCAGAGGCAAACGGCGGATTTGCCTGTGGGGTGGATCATGGACACGTGGTGGTGGCAGGCGGCACCCACTGGGTCAACGGCGAGAAAAAATGGCTGTCCTCGGTGCATCTTTTTGATCCCGTCAAGAAGCAGTGGAAGACCTCCGGCTTGGAGTTGCCCTCACCTATGGCTTACGGGGTAGCCGGGCATTCCAAAAAAAGTTTCGTTTTTGCCGGGGGCTCTACCGGGGCGACGGGCTTTGATTCTCAGGGCTCATTCGCGGGTGGCCATTTGGTCCTGCGTCAGGGGCTGCCCAAGACCCAGCCCGTCGTGCTGGCTGCGGGCGGGATGATGGGTGAAAAACTCATCTTCGTCGGAGGCACCTCCGATGCGGCTGACCTCGCAAGCCTAACCAAATCTGCTTTCGCGCTGAGTGCCGATGGCCAAATTGAGCCTCTCCCTGACTACCCAGGCCAGCCAATTGGCATCGCGGCTTCAGCCACTGTGGGAGAGCAGCTTTTCATCTTTGCTGGCGCTCATTGGGACGCGGCGAAACACGTCGTGGTGAATGCCTCGGATGCCTACGCCTTTGCTTTGAAAACCAAAATCTGGAGAAAGCTGCCTTCGTTTCCCTATGCGGTGCGAGGTCTCACGGCGGTGGCTCTCAATGACGATTTGATTTACCTCGCCGGCGGTTTCAAAAACGATGCCGAAGGCTTCACGGACGAAGCCTTTCTCTATGATCTCCAGAAGAACGAATATCGCCCCGCCAAACCGCTGCCGTACAAGGCGATGGTGGGGCTGGTGGTGTGTGATGGCCAGATCTATTGCCTGGGCGGGGAGGATAAACAAAAGTCCCGCACGGATGCCTGCTTCCGCATGCCTGTAGCGGACTTGATCAAATAAGCCGTTACCGGGAGACATGCCGCCACGTTGTTCTCGCAGTGTGCCCCGTTTCTTCCATAAACTCCCGCCATCGTGATGCCAGATGCTTTCGAGGTGCAGGACTGTCTTCAGCGCGTGCGCAGTGGCGATGCCGCTGCGGCCGAGGCGCTGATCGTCCACCTGCATCCGCTGGTGCGGCGGCTGGTGCGCAATCACCTGCCCCGGCGCGAGAGCGAGGAAGACCTGATGCAGGAGGTCTATGGGAAACTGTTTCAAAAGCTGGACTCGTATCGCGAGCGGGACGGCATCCCTTTCGAGCACTGGGTGAGCCGACTCACCGTGCGCACCTGCCTGGACGCCTTACGTGCCGAGAAGGCGCGGCCCGAGTGGCGTTTTACGGACCTCAACGAGGGCGAGGCGGACTGGATGGATTACCTGCTGAATCGCCAGGCGGAGCAGCCCACCACCCCCAGCACCGATGCCAAAGCGGTGGTCACCCGACTGCTTGCCCTGCTGTCTCCGCCAGACCGTCTGGTGCTCACCCTGCTGGATCTGGAGGAGCGCTCCACCCAAGAGATCGCCCAGATCACGGGCTGGACTCGCCCCATGGTGAAAATGCGCGCCATGAGGGCGCGGCATAAACTGCGTGCCCTGGCACGCCAAACGATGAAAAGTGAATTCCAAAAGCCATGAACGACTTTGACCAACGCTGGCAGCATCTCGCCCAGGAGGCCCGCCGGGCCACTGAGGCCGATCTTCCTGCCCTGCCCTTCGGTTTCATCACTCGCGTGCTGGCGCAGGCGCGGCAGACGACGGGTGAGGTGTGGGTGGAGGTCTTGAATGGCCTGGGGCTGCGGGCCGTCCTGGCCACAGCGGTCGTCTTTGGCCTGAGTGCGGGCTATGCGTTTTCGGGTTGGTTTGAATCCCGCATCGAAGCCCCGGCGCTGGACCGCGCCGTCACCATGGAGCTTTCCTGGCCATGAATTACTCTCCCCGCACCAAGGCAGGCTGCCTCATCACCTTGCTCATCGTGTTCAGCCTGGGCGTGGGTTTCACCCTGGGGATCATCGTCAGCAAAGGCATCCAGAAAAAGAAAGAGGACCCGGCTTTCTGGAAACAGCAGGCGATGAAACACCTGGAAAAACTGCACCCAGCAGAGGCCCAGCGCCCGAAACTGGAAGCGCACACGGACAAGGCCGTGGCGGAGCTGGCCACGCTGAGGGAAGAGGGCATCCGCCAGGTTTGGGAAATTATCACTCGTGCCGCGCAGGACATCGAAAAGGAACTCACCCCCGAGCAAAAAGAGGTGTTTGAGAAAATCCGCCCCAAGCCACCTGCTGGCAAGACCCCGTGATGGCCAAGGGATTCGGGATAATCTGTCTCCTGTGTTGCAAAGCCGGAGCCAATCTGGTTTCCTAGTGCATATGCATCGTCTGTTTCTTGCCCTCTTGGTGGCCGTTTTATTTCCTGCCTGTGAATCCATGGAAAAGGAGAAGGTGGTCATCACGGTCCACTCACAGGGAAATGACATGGATTCCCCCAAGACAATCTTCCGCCGCAATGTCAATGGGCGGAACATGATCTTCAAGATCATCCCAGAATTCAGCACCCAGGGCGTCTCCGCCATCCATCCCTTTCCCGCAGACGATGGCACCTATGGGGTGACCCTGAAGCTGGATTTCAAAGGCACGCAAGCCTTGGACATCGTCACCCGCATGCGTCAGGGCGAGATGCTGATGACCATGGTCAATGGCACGGTGGTGGACCACGTCATCATTGATCGCCCAGTCTCCAATGGCATGTTCACCGTGTGGCGTGGCCTACCGGAAGAATTGGTGACCCTGCTGGAAGAAAAACACCCCAGCATCAACGAGCTAAAGTCCTCCTCCACCTTCCTGGAAATGACGCCTTCCACCCGCAAGGAAAAGAAGGAGTCCAAGCGCAACGCGCTGCGTGACTCCAAAGAAAAAGCCTCCGAAGAAAAGCGCCGTGCCCGGGGTGACTTTGATCCCGAAGTCCCCGAAGGTGACATCGTGCCACTGTCCGAGTTGCTGAAGAGCACTCGTTAGAGCGATTTAACGAATGATCTAAGGTGTTTGTGCGGTGTGGATTTCTGGGCAGTTCACACGTCATTCGCTCTTCCATCTAGTGCTTCCCAAAGGGCGTTCCTTCTCCCCCAAGAATTGGGGGAGAAGGCCCAGGTGAGGGGGGATCGCAACACGCAGAAAGTCTATCCGCAAAAGGGTGCCCTTTTCTCTAAAACGACACTTCTGCACTCCACCCCCGAGATCATTCCACGGCCCCTCACCCCTGGCCCTCTCCCCGCAAGCGGGGCGAGGGAGGATGTCTTTTCGCCTCCGTTGGCTAAAGACTCAACACCTCTCGTTCGCTCTTCAATCCCGAGTTCCCAAAGCGCGTTCCCTCTCCCCCAAGAATTGGGGGACGAGGCCAAGGTGAGGGGGTGGTCACAGCACGCAGAAGGTCCGCCTGCATAGGCTGCCCTTTTTCCCCAGACGACGCCTTTAGTCTTGGATCTCCGAGACCATTCAACAGCCCCGCACCCCTGGCCCTCTCCCCGCAAGCGGTGCGAGGGGGATGTCTTTTCGCCTCCGTTGGCTAAAGACTTAGAGCGAATTGAAAATGAATGTGGCCTAGCACCCCGCCGCCCTAGGTCGCTTCTTTGAAAATCCCCATCACGCCACGGAGGGCATGGGGGCTTTTTCCATCGGCATCTCCGCCATCGCGGGCATCGTTTTGGGCGCTTTGCCAAAGATCGTGCGCAGCTCGGCCACCAACCACAGGCGGATGCCCCAGCGCAGGAAACGCAGCGCGGAAAAGTCCGGCGTGTAACTCTGCCCCAGCGTGAGGTCCATGCCGGTGTTCCACAGCCCGTAAGTGCCCTTGGCCAAACGTTTTTTCGCCATGGCATTCAGGCGGCGATTGTACAGCGCCATGAACTTGGCAAAAAAGGTGCCTGCAGGCCCGTCGTAGGGCAGGCGGCCAAATTCGTATTCGGGGTTGTCATAAACCAGGCGCACAGGGCCCACGAAGTAGGTGCCCAGGTCCATGATGAAGGCGATACGCACCAGTTCAGCATCGCCCATGTACTCGTACTTGCCCTTGTAAAGAGATTCAAACCACAGGCGGTAGCTGCGTTTGTAGGCCCCCTTGAGGTAGTTCAGGGTCTCGGTGATGTCCTGCCCCATGGCTTCTTTACCGATCATCTGAGTGACGGCGTAAACGGTGTGCCCGCAGTAGTCCAGCCCCTGGCTGTAGAGAGGATCAATGAAACCTGCGGCATCCCCTACCATGGCCCAGCGATTGCCGGCCATCTGCTCCGTGTAATAGGGAAGGCCCTTGTAGTAAAAGGTGTCACCCTCGATGGGCTCGGCATCTTCAAACATGAGCCGACCGATCGGGTGCTGCAAGAGATGGGCGTGCAACCTAGCTAGGAGGGAGGCCCCCTCCGGCAGGGTGAAGACACTGCGATCCCACACGACGCCCACGCTGTAGTCCCCGTTGGCCAAAGGGATGAGCCACACCCACCAGCCGCGGCCCATGAGGTGATTCGTCGCGCTGGCGCGGGAGGCCTTGGCCCGTTTCATGAGCTGCGGGTGCATGCTGCGGCTCTTGTGACTGTCCAGCGTGTTGACGTTGCGATAGCGACACCAGAGGGAAGAGGTGGCATGCTCATCGCCCAGCGGGCGGTGGAGGCCCAGCTTTTTTGAAAGCACGGCTGCCTTGCCAGAAGCATCAATGACCCAGCGGGTGGAGTAGGTCCGGGTCTCCTTATTGCCTTCAGCAGTCATGCTAGCCACCGTGACCGTGTGGGGGCTGTCATCTTCGGCCAGATTCACCTCACGCAGGGTGGCGGGGCGCAGCAGATCCGCCCCGGCTTCCTGCGCCAATTGCAGCACATGCTCATCAAGCAGGGAGCGGTCCAGCTGGAAGGTGGGGAGACGACTTTGAAATTTAGGCCCTAGCTCGGTGCAGTCTTCCACACTGTCCTGCGGGCTTTTGCAGAACCACATGCGCAGGCCGTGTTTTTGATAATGATGCGCGCTGAGGTAGCTGCCCAGGTGCAGGACACGGGTGAGAAAGCAGCCACCCACCTCGGAGGTGCTTTCACCCACCTTGCGGTCAAATTCCACCCGCCGCTCCACCACCAGCACGCGCAGCTCAGGCTGATCACGCTTCAGTAAGAGGGCCGCAGAGGCACCGCTAAAGGCACCGCCCATGATGATCACATCGTAATCAGTCTTCGGCATGGGAGACAGGTGGGGATCGTTCATGTTGTTTTGACGGAGTTACTGGTCTAGGCAAAGGTAGAACTGAAGAGATGTTTCAGGCTGTGGCCCATGGAGTCACGGATAGACATCGAAGCTGCCCCCTCATGCCCCCAGAAGAAACCGCCAAAGCTCCAACTCCGCAAGCGCCGCGTCTGCGGAATACAGGGCTGCATGGAGCTTTCTGGACCCAGATTTTGCTCAAAATTCTGCGCATTTTGCCCGTTTGGCTGTGCCTCATGCTGAATTCCACCGTGGTCCTGGCCATCTACTGCCTGGCTGGCCCACAGCGCCGGGCCGTGCTGGATAATTTGCGCGGGCTGCGCCCCGACTTCGGCCCCCTGCGCCGCTGGTGGGCCGGGTACCAAGTGTTTCACCAGTTCGCCCTGACTTACCTCGACCGCCTTTGGCACATGCATTTTAAGCGCGAGGTCACCTGGGACATCCCCAACCTCGAGCACTTCGAAGAAATGCGCGCGCAGCCGGGCGGGGTCCTGGTTTTCACGATTCACAGTGGCAATTACGACATCGGAGCCACTCTGTTCGCCCAAAAGTTTGGCCGCACCCTGCACATGGTCCGCGTGCCGGAGCAAACCGAGGAGCTGCAGGAACTGCGGGCTGCCGAACTGAGAAAAGTAGAAGCCGAAAATCCTCACCTGCGCGTCCACTACAATGAGGTGGATAGCCACCTGGGGCTGGAACTTTGCCGCATTCTCATGGCAGGCGAAGCTGTGGCTGTTCAGGGGGACCGGGTCGTCACGGGTGTCTCCCCCATCGAGATGGATGATGAGGGCGTCACCTTCAAAATCCCGCGTGGGCCCCTGGTGCTGGCGGAGATCGCTCGAGTGCCTTGTTACCCAATTTTCCTGCAACGCATGGGCACCCTGAAATACCGCATCGTCTGCGGACCCTGCTTCTACGATGGCAAGACCAAGCAGCGTGCCGATGACCTGGGCAAAGTCTGGCTGCCCATCATGCATCGTTTTGTCCATGAGCACTGGGATCAGTGGTTCGTCTTTGAATCCCTGGTCAAAAAGGCTGCGGAGAAGGAAGAGACGAAGCCGGAGTGACTTTGCCATCTCCGTGTCATCCTCTTTGAGTACAGCTTGAGGGGACAGCGGGGAACGAAGGAGACTTCGAACGTTCAGGAACCACCGGATAGTTCGGCGAAGCAGGCGTCAGAGCTGAACGAGATCTCATCGCGCCGAACACATCCGGCCTACGGTTCTCTCAGCGGCGGGCCGGCCTTGTGTAGGCCGGATGTGTTTGGCGCACAGTCCTTGGAATCTTCTCGAAGACCCACCGCCAAACTATCCGGCTTTTGGGGAATGGTTGCGGGATCTAGCGGCACGGTCCATCCCAAGAGCCACAAAAAAGCCCCCTCCACCCAGTAGGCAGAGAGGGCTGAATTTGTCAGAGGATCGAGATCGAATTAGGCGATGTGCTCGCCCTTCAGCACGTCTTCCAGCGTCTGACGCTCGCGCACCACAGTGGCCTTGTCGCCGTCCACTAGGATCTCGGCCGGCATCGGGCGGGTGTTGTAGTTGGAGGCCATGGTAAAACCATACGCCCCCGCGCTGAGCACCGCCAGGTAGTCGCCTTCATTCACCAGGGGGATCTCGCGGTTCTGCGCCAGGAAATCGCCGGTTTCGCAGATGGGGCCCACCACATCCACCTTCTCCACCGCATCCGTTGTCGGCTGCTTCAGGGGGGTGATCATGTGCCAACCTTCATACAGGGTCGGGCGGATGAGGTCGTTCATCCCCGCGTCAACGATCTTGAAGGTCTTGGCCGCACCGCGCTTTTCATAGAGCACCTTGGTCAAAAGCACGCCTGCATTGCCCACCATGAAACGGCCTGGCTCGCAGAGGATACGCAGGCCCAGAGGGGCCAGGTGCGGCACCACCGCTTCGGCATAGGCCTGGACGGTGAGGGGGTGCACTTCGCTGTTTTCCTGCCACCAGCCTTCAGCGCCGGAGTCCAGGCTCTGCTTGTAGTTGATGCCGATGCCGCCGCCGATGCTGAAAAACTGGATGCCGTACTTGTCCTTCACTTCCTGGACGAGGGGCACCACCTTCTTCACCGCTTCCACAAACGGGTCCACGCTGGTGAGCTGGGAGCCGATGTGCATCTGCAGGCCCTTGATCTGGAGATTAGGCATCTCGGAAGCCACACGGCCATAGACTTCGAGGATGTTTTCAAACTCGATGCCAAATTTGTTCTCGCTCTTGCCCGTGGTGATCTTCGCGTGCGTCTTTGCATCCACGTTCGGGTTCACGCGCACGGCCACCGGGGCCTTTTTGCCGATCTCGCCCGCCACTTGGTTGATGTAGCGCAGCTCTGCTTCGGATTCCGCATTGATGCAATACACACCCTGTTCCAGTGCATAGACGATCTCGTCGCGGGTCTTGCCCACTCCGGCAAAGGTACACTTGGAGGCATCGCCCCCGGCTTTGATCACGCGGTAAAGTTCGCCTGCGGAAACGATGTCAAACCCACCGCCCAGCTTGGCGATGGTGCTCAGCACGGCGAGGTTGGAGTTCGCCTTCACCGCGTAGCAGATCAGGTGGTCCAGCTTGCCCAGCGCCGCATCCAGGCGGGTGAAGTGGCCCGTGATCGTGGCTTTGGAATACACGTACAGGGGCGTGCCGTGTTGCTCGGCCAGGGATTGGAGAGAGACGTTTTCGGCGAACAATTCGCCCTGGGTATAACGGAAACTGTGCATATGCGGGCCGGGTAGATAGGCGGGAATGGCGCGGGCGCAACCGCTGCCGTGCGTCCCTGGGCCTCCAGGCGAAACTTCTCTCTTGGATTATGCCACTTCATCCGTTGTGATGACTGCATGCTTCGTTTTTCTCTCTTCGCCCTTTTCACGGCCGCCCTCCCCCTGGCCGCTGCCACACCCGCAGCCCCAGAAATCAAGCTGGGCGTCCGCAGCACCATCACTTTCCAGGGCTCCATCCCGCAAAACAGCGACGAACAGTACCAGATGCGGCTCTCGGATTCCGATGCTCCCCGGCCCTACGACCTCAGCCGTGAAACCTTCGAGATCATCGTCCCCAAAAGCTACAAGGACAGCGATCCCCACGGCCTTTTCATCTGGATTAGCCCCGGGGAAAAACCGAACCTCAACCCCGAATGGGAAAAGGTGCTGGCCGATGAAAAACTGATCTTCATCGGTGCCGTCAATTCGGGCAACAATCGCGAAGTGCCGGACCGCATCCGCCTCGCCGTGGATGCCAACCACCACCTGCGCCAGCTCTACAAAGTGAACCCCGACCGCGTGTACGTCAGCGGCCACTCCGGCGGGGCGCGGGTCGCCTCCATGATCGGCGTCGCTTATTCCGACATGTTCACCGGCACCGCCTGTTTCATGGGCGTGAACTACTTCCGCCCTACCCAGGGCAAGGAAGGCATGGCCTATGATCGCCGTTATTTCCCCCATCCGCAGATGGCCCAGATCGCCCAGCAGCAAAATCGCTTCGCCCTCATCACCGGCGACAAAGATTCCAACCTCGACAACACCCTAGCCATCTATGAGCAAGGCTTCCAAGCCGACGACTTCAAAGGCGTGAAACTCTTCCAAATCCCCGGCCAAGGCCACGGCGCCCCCGAAGCCAAATGGCTGGAAAAGGTGATTAAGTTTCTGGATACGGGGAAGTAACTTCCATACCGTCATGCGCCTGATTTACCCCGCTAATACTTTTCGTCCTAAAGTCGTGGACGAGACTTATGAAGACGAATACGAAGCGGCTAAGGAGGCCGGATTTTCGGTTTCGTTATTCAATTTCGAAGCGTTTCAAGCGGGCTCTTTCAAAGTCTTCCCACCGATTGAGGCCGGTGAGGTCACCTTATATCGAGGCTGGATGATGACCGGTCCCGAATACTCGCATTTTCACCAGGCCCTAACGGCCCGTGGAGCCTCCCTTTTGACCACGCCGAAAGAGTATTTGAAGTGCCACCACTTGCCGGGCTGGTACGAGCTTTTGAAACCGTTCACCGCAGAGACTCGCTTTTACACGGAGACCGACGATATCGCAGCAGATCTGGCATCGTTGGGATGGAAGGGTTGCTTCCTGAAGGACTATGTGAAGTCTCTTTCTACGGATGGAGGCTCTGTCGTCAGTGACCTTTCAGCTTTGGAGTCAGTCATCCAAAAGATGCGGAAATACAGAGGTCAGATTGAGGGAGGGTTGTGTGCCCGAAATCTGGAGGATTACGACGCCTCCACTGAGCGACGTTTTTTCGTCTATCGTGGTCGGGCTTTTGGTGACGGCACAGAGGTGCCCCTACCTGTCATGGAAGCAGCGTCACAGATATCCAGCCCCTTCTTTACCGTGGATGTCGCCATGCGGTGTGACGGCGTGCTCCGGATCATTGAGCTCGGTGACGGCCAAGTATCTGATCGCAAGCATTGGAGCAGCCATGACTTCATCCGCGTGCTTCGGGGTGTTAAATAAGACCTCGTCCATGAAAGCCATCGCAACAGCCCCTCAGCTATCTCTGTGTCGTTAATCTCGCGTTGAAAAAGGCGTGAAGCGTATTACGATCAGACCATGATGGAAGCACTTCAGATCCGACAGGAGGCCTCCCAACTTCCCGCATCCGAGCGGGCGGAACTTGCAGCGTTTCTTCTTAGCAGCTTGGATGAGCCTCATCATTGGGTGGAGGACGAAGAAGTCGCCCAGCGAACTGAGGAACTGAACTCAGGAGAAGTCAGAGGGTTGAGTCTTGCAGAATTTAGAACAGCTTGTGGGCGCTGAGATCTTCTGGGATGGATCTCATCTTTCATCCTGCAGCTGCCAAGGACGCGCGAAAAATCGCCTCCCGGTATGAGAGCATTTCAGAAAAGCTGGTGGGTCAATTTTGGGATGAATTTGATGAGGCCATTGAACGAATTGCCCTATTTCCAGAACGTCATCACTATGATGCATCGGGTTTACGACGCTTTAACCTCAAGAAATTCCCGTTCCACATTTTGTTCGATCCGCGGCTGGATTGCATCCGAGTGATCGTGATTCGTCACAACCACCGGAACCCATCGTATGGGATCAAAAGGCGTTTTTAAGCGCTAAAGCTTCGACGCACCCAAACGATATAGGATTTCTGAAACTGGGCTTCCAAACCAACACGGCACCGCCGACATCTGATTTTTTTGACCGATTATAGCCGATTATCAAATGGGTGACGGTGGCCGATGCCGCCGCGTGCAATCTCACCCACGCTGCACCAAAAACTCACGTTCTTCCCTTGAGGTCAACTGGGTGCCGCAGGATTGCCGGACGACCAGGCTGGCCTCAAGGGTGATACGGCGAGGGGGAAGGCCGGGATGTTGGAGGCGCTCGAGCATGGTTTGCATAGCGGCGAGACCGATCTCCCGGCAGGGCTGGCGCAGGGTGGTGAGCGGGACGGAAAAGAGGCTGGCGTAGGGGATGTCGTCCAGGCCGATGATGCGTAGATCCTGCGGGATGCGCAGCCCCTGGGCGAGGGCGGCCTGCATGAGGCGGCCGGCGGTGCGGTCATTCGCGCAGATGATGGCCTCTGGGCGATGTTCGGCGATCATGTGGCGCAGGACGTGGTCATCTTCCACATCCAGACGCTGCACCTGAGCGGGAGCGTAACGCAGGCCGCGCGCAGCGAGGGCGGCGTAAAATCCGGCGATGCGTTCCTCCACGGAGGAGGCGGTGCGGCGGTTGTTGCAGACAAAGTAAGGGCGGGTGCTACCGAGGTCTAACAAATGATTCGTCGCCACCAGCCCAGCCCGCCAGTTGTCCAGGCCCACGAGGTCGCAGTCGCTGCGGCCAGGAAAGGGCACGGCATCGCGGTCCAGCAGTACCACCGGGATGCGGGCTTCTTTGAAGGCCGCAAGGATGCGCCGATTCATGGTTTCACCGCCTGCGGAGGTGGCTTCCTCCTCCAGCGGTGCGAAGAAAACACCGGACACGCGGCGGGTGATATGCTGCTGGCAGATCTGCCACGCGCGCTCTGCCGCCAGATGACTGGGGATGGCGGCAGCATTGCACCAGAGGAGGGCGTGTTCCTGCGCATGTGGGGCCTCCGCCATGCCCTGGCAGATGAATTCAAAGATGTCGGTGCGGCCTAGATCAGGGATCAGCAGGCCAAAGGACAGCCCGCTGGATGCTGCCGGTGCTGGTGGGGTGGGCCGCACGAAGGTGCCAGAGCCTGCGCGCCTTTCGACCAGGCCCTGGTGGCACAGATCACGCACAGCCCGACCAATGGTGATGCGGGAGGCCCCAAAGCGTTTCTCCAGATGGGCCTCGCTGGGAATCTTCTGCCCGGCCCGATACTGCCCGGAGAGGATTTCCTGCCGCAAGTTCTCAAACACCAACTGGTATTTGGGCGGAGCAGGGCGGAGGCCGGATTTCATCATTTAAATATGACATTACAGCTTTGATGGATGTGGAAGCAAGGAAAAAGCGGCTTTTGAGCCCTCTTGGCATCTCCAATGCTGGTAAATGACATATCAATTTGAAGGACACTGTTATGCCTTACCGCTCTTTCCCAAACCCCCCCACTCCCCCCATGTTTAAATCCCCCGATGCCGTCACGCAGTACCTCGTGGCCAGCGACTTCGACAAAACCCTCAGTTTTAACGATTCAGGTCTCGTCCTCAGTGAAATGATGGGCGTTCGTGATTTCGAAGAAAAAGTCGCTGGCCTTGCCAAGATCAACTTTGTCCAGCAAGGAGCCGAACTGGCCTACCTGCTGCGACACGACCCCGGATTCCGCGGAGTCCGGCGCGAGCACCTCATCGAAACCGGCAAGCAGGTGCGCCTGAAATACAATGTGGATCTGCTAACCCAGATCCTCGGTCAGCAACTGGGCAACTGCCGGTTCGAGTTCCATGTCATTTCTGCAGGGCCCACCGAAGTGGTGCGCTCGGCCCTGGAGGGCATCGTCCCGCCGGAGCGTGTCTTTGGCACGGATTTCGACTTTGATCCTGCCACGGGGGAAATCTCCGCCGTGCGCCGGGTGCCTGCGGGTTACGGCAAGGTGGCCGTCCTACAGGAGCTGGAGTCTCGCCTGCACGTCAGTCCGGACCGCACCATCTACATAGGCGATGGCAGTTCCGATTTGTACGTGATGCAGCATGTGAACAGCCGCGATGGCCACACGATTGCCGTTTCGGAAGCCAAATCCATCGGTCGCATCGCCAAGCGCACCGTCCTCAGCAATCACAGTCCCAGCGTGCTGGTGCCCATCCTGGAAGACATCCTGAAATGGGACAGTGCCCAGATCCGCCAGCTTTTCGCCTCCCACGGCCTGACCTTGCAGGACTGGGACAAGGTGCGCACGGATTGGCTGGCCTTCCATGAAGAGGCGGAACCTGAGCTGACGCTGGAGCATCGCTGGCGCACGGCGGAACTGAAACCCCTTCACCTCAATGGCCACTGATCTTCCCCCACCTCGGGCGGCCCGGCAGGCGGTGACCGTGCTGTTTTTCATGAATGGGGCCCTGTTTGCCAGTTGGGTCTCACGCATTCCCGCCTTGCAGGCCAAGCTGGGGCTCAGTCACGGCACGCTGGGGCTGGCCCTGCTGGGCATGGCCACGGGGGCGCTCATTTCCATGCCGTTGGCGGGGGCTTTTTCCTCCCGCCATGGCAGCCATCGGGTCTGCCAGATTTCCTCTGTCCTGTACTGCTTGGCTCTGCCCTTGCTGGCCCTGGCCCCGAACGCCCCGGCCTTCATGCTGGCGCTCTTCGCCTTCGGGGCAGCGCATGGAGCACTGGATGTGGCCATGAATGCCCAGGCCGTGCTGGTGGAAAAGGCTTACCCCGGCCCCATCATGGCCTCCTTCCATGCCCTGTTCAGCCTCGGCGGCTTAGCGGGTGCCGGACTAGGCGGGGGACTGGCAGCGCTGGGGCTTTCGCCGGAAATTCATTATGCTCTGGCAGCCGCTCTTTTGGGCGGAATGGGGGGCCTATTAGCTTTCCCCCGCCTGTTTCAGATCGCGGAACATCCAGTCGCACCCCTTCAAGAGGTCGCTGAGGCCAAACTGCCATCCTGGGGCCCGGAAAAGCGTCGTCTGCTGGTACTCGGCACGGTGGCTTTTTGCGTCATGATCGGCGAAGGCGCGATGGCGGACTGGAGCGCCGTTTTCCTGCGAGAATTCACGGGCGCGACAGAAGGCGTGGCTGCCGCTGGTTATGCCGCTTTTTCCATTGCCATGGCCCTGGGGCGCTTTGGAGGGGACCGTCTTTCTCTCTACATGGGTCCGGTGAATCTGGTGCGCTGGAGTGGCTTCCTGGCGGCCACAGGTCTCACCCTGGCCTTGCTGGGGGGACATCCTGTCAGTGCCTTGATCGGTTTTGCAGCGGTGGGTGCAGGATTCGCCACCGTGGTGCCGCAGGTTTTCAGCGCAGCGGGGAACACCCCCGGAGTCGCCTCGGGACCAGCGATGGCCACGGTCACCACCCTGGGTTACCTCGGCTTTCTCATCGGCCCGCCCTTCATCGGGCTGGTGGCAGAGTGGTCCAGCCTCCCAGTGGCCCTAGCCACCATCATCGCCACCAGCCTGCTGCTCATGGTCTTAGCGCCGAGCGTGGGCAAACCCCGCCTGGTTTCTAAACCCGCCCAACCTCCCGGCTGGCCCGTGTTTTTGAAACCCAAGGCCTTTCATCCCGATGCGACCAAAGCGGGATAGGCGGCTAGGTCAGTTCAGTCCTCGTTCGATCTCTCATCCAGAGCTTACCAAAGCGCGTTCCCTCTCCCCCAAGAATTGGGGGATGAGGCCCAGGTGAGGGGGTGGTCGTAGCACGCAAAAAGTCCGTCCGCAAAGGTTGCCCTTTTCCAAAAAACGATGCTTTAAGTCTTCGATCCCCGAGACCCCTCGACCGCCCCTCACCCCTGGCCCTCTCCCCAGTTCCTGGGGCGAGGGGGGCGTCTTTTTGCCTCCGTTGGCAAAGACCAAACACCTCTCGTTCGCTCTTCAATCCCGAGCTTCCAAAGCGCGTTCCCTCTCCCCCAAGAATTGGGGGACGAGGCCCAGGTGAGGGGGTGGCCGCAGCACGCAGAAAGTCCGTCCGCAAAAGGTGCCCTTTTCCAAAAAACGACGCTTTCAGTCTTCGATCCCTGAGACCCCTCGACCGCCCCTCACCCCTGGCCCTCTCCCCGTAAGCGGGGAGAGGGGGGACATCTTTTCGACTCCGTTGGCTGAAGACTTAGAGAATTGAAAGTGAAAGTGAAAGTGAAAGTGGCCCTGCAATTCTTCCTCATTCGAGGATTCAATCTTTAAGGTGGGCCGCATCATTTTTTTTACCGATCCAAATGAATCACGAAAAAATCTTCACTCCTTTCCGCGCCCCGAGTCGCTCTGTTGGTGTCTAGGCTTTAGCCGATTCTTGGCCACTTCACGGCTATCACCTGTACAGCCACGAAAAAGGAACCACTCCCACCCAAAATGCCTTCCCCGAACGAAAAACGGGTGAGGTCTTACGACCTCACCCGTGGGAAGATTCTAAACCAGATTAGGCCTGAGCCTTGGCCGCGGCGATGGCAGCCTGAGCTTTTTCGGCTTCGATCTGCGCATCCAAGACCTGACGCTTGAGGCTGGTACCGCTCTTCTTCGCATACCACAGCACCAGCGGGCTGGCGATGAAGATGGAGGAGTAGGTGCCCAGAAGCACACCGATGGTGATCGGCACGGCGAATTCAAGCATGGCAGGGTTGCCCAGGAACAGAAGAACGATCATTGGGGCCAGAGCCGTCGGACCGGTGAGGAGGGTACGGCTGAGGGTCTTGCAGATGGCGTCATTCATCAGCTCACGCGTGCTGCCGCCCACCCCCTTCTGGATGTTTTCACGGATACGGTCAAAGACCACGATGGTATCATTGATGGAGTAACCAGCGATGGTCAGCATGGCACCCACGTGGATGAGGCTAAGCTCCTGACCGAAGAGAACGCACAGACCCGGCACCATGAGAACGTCATGCGCCAGAGCGACGATGGCTCCCAGAGCGAAAGCGAACTCAAAGCGGAACATCAGGTAAACGAAGATGGCGATCAGCGCGACGACGAGGGCGATGATGGAGGTCTTCGCAGCTTCATCCCCGATGACGGCCCCGACGCGGCTGCCCTGAGTACCCTCGACTTGGTCGCCAAACTTGGTCTTCACGGCCTGTTCGATGACGGGACCCGCTTCGAATTCACTGCGGATGGCGATGACATCACCGCCCGTAGCATTGCCTTTGCGCTGGAGGTAGTAGCTGCCGATGTCTTTGCCATCGGGAAGTTTCAGGCCCTTGAGGACGGCATCCAGTTCACTGTCGCTGATGGCTTTGCCAGCCTTCAGTTCCACATGGGTGAGACCACCACCGCGGAAGTCAATGCCGAGGCTGCCTTTGCCCTTCACGGCCAGGGTCGCAAAGGAAATCGCGGTGACCACGAGAGAAGCAATGATGAAGCCCTTGGCCTTGGCCAGAATATCAAACACGCCATCTGGGAAGAGCTTCACGCTGGAGATGCTCTTGAGCAGGCCTTTATCAATCACCCACATGAAGATCACGCGAGTCACGATGAGGGCACCGACCATGGAGGAAAGCAGACCGATCATCAAAGTGACCGCGAAGCCTTTCACCAGACCGCCGGCGATGGTAAACAGGATGATTGCGGAGATGAGGGTGGTGATGTTCGAGTCCGCAATGGCGGAGAAAGCTTTTTCATAAGCCGATTCCAGCGCTCCTGCGATGGTCTTGCCCGCCTCACGTTCCTCACGCAGACGTTCGTAGATCAGCACGTTGGCATCCACCGCCATGCCGATGGTCAGCACAATACCGGCGATACCTGGCATCGTCAGGGTGAAGCCGAAGAGGGACATGCCGCCGAAGAGGACAGCCAAGTTGATGACCAAACCGACGATGGCGATGAGGCCTGCCATGCGATACACAAACAGCATGAACAAGGTGGTGATGCCCAGACCGGCGATGCCGACCCACTTGCCCTGATTGATGGAGGACTGACCGTAGGCGGCGGAAACGGCGCTTTCAGACAGGATCGTCATCGGGTTTTCCAGGGGGTTTTCCAGCAGGCTAGCCAGTGTACGGGCTTCTTGCTCCTTGAAACGGCCGCTGATGACGGCAGTGCCGCCGAAGCGATCCGTCTGCAGAGTCGGGGCCGAGATGATCTCTTTGTCCACGATGATGGCGAGCTGGCGGCCACGGTTCACGGCGGCGACTTCGTCGAAGAGCTTGGCACCGGTGCTGTCGAAGTTCAGGATGACCTTCCAGCCTTCAGCGTCATAGGTGGCGAAGGCTTCCTTCACGTATTTGCCTTCCATGTCAGCGCGGTTGCCCACGGTCTCGCCGCCACGTTCAGGTAGGTCTTTGCCCTGATCGTCCTTCTGAATTTTGTACTTCAGCTCTTCCGTGCCAGGGGCACGCAGCTCGCCAGGGGCGGTCTGGGGCTTGACGATGCGGAACTCCAAGAAGGCCACCTGCTGGATCTTCTGGCGCACGTCGGCAAATTCCTCGGCCTTCACCCCAGGCATCTGGATGAGGATGCGGTCATCCCCCTGTGGCTGCATGGTCAGGTCTTTATTGCCATCAGGATTGAGGCGCTTTTCCAAGATGCCGATGGCCTGCTGGACCGAACTCTCAGTCACAGGCTTGGCAGTGCCGTCATCGGACTTACCCGGCTCCAGACGCACAACGAATTCACTGCCGCCCTGGAGGTCAATGCCCAGTTTGATCCCCATGCTGTTGATCGTCCACAAAGCAAAGGCTGTGGCGATGAGGATCAGCAGAGAGCCGTACTTGCGTTTACGATCGTGCATCGTGGTGCCGACGTAAAAGAGGAGCAGCAGGAGGATGGATGCTCCGACGAGGAAGGTTGAGAAGGCGGCCATGGTGGATTGAGTGAAAGGAGAGAGGAGCGGGGCTCAGTGCTCAGGAGAGCACAAGGGGGAGACGGGGGCAGATCAGGCAGTGGTGGTAGCTTCGACCACGTCGGATTTTTTGCTGATGGAGGCGATGGCTGCGCGGTCGTATTCGATCTTCACGTTATCGGCCACTTTCACCATGACGGTGCGCTCTTTCACGCTGGTGATGATGCCGTGCTCACCGCCATTGAGGACGACATGGTCACCCACCTTGACGTTGTTGATGAGCTTCTCATGCTCTTTCTGCTTCATGCGCTGCGGGCGGATGAGGACGAAGTACATCATCACGAACATCAGCGCCATCATGATGAAGGTGGTGGAACTGCTCTGGCCTGCAGGTGCTGCCTGGGCGAGGAAAGGTAGGAAAATCTGGGTCATGGATCGGTGGTTTCGGGACGGGTTTGGTAACGGGCGATGACCTCCTCACGGAAGTCAGCAAAGCAACCTTGTTCGATGGCAGAGCGGGCCCTGGCGGCAAGGGACAGGTAGAAATGCAGATTGTGCAGGGAAATCAACCGCAAACCCAGGACCTCCTGGGTATTGATGAGATGGCGGATGTAGGCCCTGGAAAAGCCCTGGCAGAGCGGGTGAGTGTCCTCAGCGAGGGGGCGGAAATCCTTGGCGAATTTTGTTGTTTCGCAGGTTCAGCGTGCCTTCATGGGTGAAGGCGGTGCCATTGCGCGCAAGGCGGGTGGGCAGCACGCAGTCAAACATGTCAATGCCCCGGGCGATCAATTCCACCATCTGCGGTGGCGTGCCCAGCCCCATGGCGTAGCGGGCCTGGTTTTGCGGCAGCAGCGGGCAGGTCCACTCGGCAATGCGCATCATGTCCTCTTCCGGCTCGCCCACACTGAGGCCGCCGATGGCGTAGCCGCTGAAGCCCATGGCCACAAGTTCCCGGGCCGAGCGCTCGCGCAGGTCCTGGAAAGTGCTGCCCTGGACGATGCCAAAGTGCAACTGCGCGCCTCCGCCGGTCTGCGGCTGGTGCTGGTCAATCCAGTCACGGCAACGGCGTGCCCAGCGCAGGGTCAGCTCCAGACTGGTGCGGGCATCCTCATGGCTGCAGGGCCAGGGGGTGCATTCGTCAAACAGCATGGCGATGTCACTGCCCAGAGTGGCCTGGATTTCCATGGCCACTTCCGGCCCCAGGAACATGGGGCTGCCATCTACGTGGTTATTAAAATAGCAGCCTTCCTCCTTGAGCTTGCGCAGCTTGGCGAGGGAGAAGACCTGGAAACCGCCGCTGTCCGTGAGGATGGGCCGATCCCAGTTCATGAATTTATGCAGGCCCCCGGCCGCACCGATGATCTCTGTCCCTGGCCGCACCCACAGGTGGTAGGTATTGCCCAAAATGATTTGCGCGTTCAGCGAGCGCAGCTCTTCTGGGTGCACAGCCTTCACCGTGGCCTGGGTACCCACCGGCATGAAAATGGGCGTCTCGATCACGCCATGAGGCGTCGTCAACCGTCCGCGCCGGGCGGAAGAGTTGGGATCGGTGGCCAGAAGTTCAAACATGCGAGTAGGTAAAAGGGCGCGGAGTGTGGCGGACAAAGCGCCGGGTGTCAAAGGGGGAGCGTGGGGGATTCTTGCAGAAAGCTCCCATCCAACCCCTTCCGTTGCCGCTCAAAACCCCTCAAACCCCCAGCCGACGCCAATAAATGAAGGCGATGGGGAACATGGAGACGCAGCTCATGGCTGCGGTGGAAAGCAGTTGGCGATCTGGCGTGCGCAGGGCGATGGAGACGAAAATAGCCGCCATCAGCACCGCCGTTCCCACGATGAAAACGGCGGCGGGGGAGATCCACTGGCGGCCCCGTGGGCACTCCTGCTCCACCAGGTCCAGGAAATGCCAAGCCACAAAGGCCAGGATGATGGTGGAGAGCATGGCAAAACCTTCGGGCAGGGACTCAGACGAAGCATAGTTGTAGCAGCCATGGGCCAGCACCAGCCCCACGAAGGTGACCAGAAAACGATCCGCCGTGCCGAACCGCGAGCGCAGCAATAGATAGAGCGCGTGGGTGGAGGTGCCGGTAAGGGCGGCATGAAAAAAATTGGCCGTGAAAAAGCGCGCTAGCGCCACCCCACCTTCATACCGAAGGTAGTAATTGATATTTTCCTCCAGGGCAAAACCCAGGCCCACAAAGGCCCCCACCATCAGCGCCCCACCTGCCGGGCGTTTCAGCAGCAGCCACGGCATGAAGAGGCTGGCGAGTAGGAGTTTGCTCAATTCCTCCCGCATGCCCACGCCACCGATCTGGTACCAGAGATCCCGTGGGAAGGGGGCGTTTTTCTGAATCCCTAAAGCGACCTCTTGCCATGCGCCGACGATGATCACCGGGGCCACACTGAAAATGCCTGCGGCAAGCGGTAGCAACGGCACCACCCAGCGCCACTGACCCCGCACGCCATGCAGCACCAGGATGATGTACCAAATAGCGGCCGCTAAAAGAGCGATGGCGAGCGTGCCCACGGGTGCCGCCAGGAGAAAGCGATACTCTAGCAGCGCCTTCCACTGCAGGCCAAATTCCCCGATCAGCGCGGCAACGTATTGGCGCCTCACGGGATCAATGGAAGACCACCAGTCAGGCTGCGCGGCGATCTGCCTCAGCACGGGCAGGTCTTTGAGATCGAGCGCCAGATGCAGTGCAGCTTCGCGTACCAGTTGGGTCTCGGAAAAAAGTTGGATCTCGCGCATCATCGCCGCCAGGGCAGCAGGTGGGTTCCGCTCCTTCATCTGGAGCGCCTGGATGAAGTTGGCGGTGATGAGGGGAGATTCCTGGGCAGCTTTTTCGCTCAGGCTTTGCATGAGGTCGGCATCGCGACTCAGCCCGACCTGGATGAAATCCCGCCACAGTTGCTGCACAGCGAGGTCGGCGGAATGTTTGGCCAGCAGTGGCTGCACATCATACCCGGCCAGTTGGCCATCCCGCCAGTAGTCCTCCCATGTGGTGGTCTTGATCCCCAGGACTTCACTGAGGTTATGGATCTGGTCGGTGACCAGATGCAGCCATCGTACCAGCTCATACGGGGTGGGTTTCTCCGCCCGCTGGAGTTGCTGCCACTGCTCGCGCAGCCTTTGCTCCATGGGGTCCACCGTGATGTAGCGTCCGGTATCGGGTGAGAGGGCGATGATGACCAGGGCCAACAGGAAACCTCCCCCGGCGATGCTCAGGGCCAGCCGTTTGAGAAAGCCACTGTGACGGCTCCAGTAGTGTGTGCGTGCGCGCCAGCCAGTCATGAGAGGTGGGCAGATGGAATGGCGCTGGACGCCTGCGGGTGCAAGGAGCAGATGGCCTCTTCCTGGGCAGCACAAACGCCACGCTCGGTGATCAAACCGGTCACTAGACGAGCGGGGGTGACATCAAAGGCGTAATTCGCCGCAGGCGAGCCGGGAGAAAGGATGCGCACGGTCTCCACACTGCCACTGGCAGTCACGCCCTCCATCTGCGCCACCTCCTCGGCCCCGCGTTGCTCGATGGGGATGCCTTTCACGCCATCGCGCAGAGTCCAGTCGAAGGTGGAGCTAGGTAGGGCCACGTAAAACGGCACGCCATTATCGGTAGCGGCCAGCGCTTTTAAATACGTGCCGATCTTGTTCGCCACATCCCCACTGCGCGTCACGCGGTCTGCCCCAGTGATGACCAGGTCCACCTGACCATGCTGCATGAGGTGGCCTCCTGTATTGTCGGCAATGACCGTGTGCGGCACGCCCTGCTGCGCTAGCTCCCAGGCGGTGAGGCGGGCCCCTTGATTGCGCGGGCGGGTTTCATCCACCCAGACGTGGATGGGGATGCCCGCCGCATGGGCAGCATAGATGGGCGCGGTGGCGGAACCATGATCCACAAAGGCCAGCCAGCCCGCATTGCAATGGGTGAGGATATTAACAATCTGGCCGGGTTTACCCGCAGCGATGTCGCGTATGATTTCCAGTCCGTGGCGACCGATGGCGGCACATGCTGCGGCATCTTCATCGGCAATGGTGTCCGCCGTGAGGCGGGCGGTGGCGACTCGGTCCCCAAACCCGGCTTCCTGGATGGCCGCGAGCTGGCGATGCACCGCCCAGCTCAGATTCACCGCCGTGGGACGGGTGCGAATGAGACCCTCTGCCAGTGTGCGGAGTTGCTCCGGAGTGGAGGCTTCGCGGGCAGCCAACCACATGCCGTAACCGGCGGTAGCCCCAATGAGGCCCGCCCCACGCACCGCCATGTCGCGAATGGCCTCTGCCACCTCCGCCACGGTGTGCAGGTCCACCACCTCAAAGGTCCAGGGAAGCCGCCGCTGATCAATGATGCGGACGCTTTCCTCATGAAGCCAGATGGTGCGATACGGAGTGCCGGAAACGAGCATGCGCTGACTGAGGGGAGCGGCGCGCCCGGCGCAAGGGCGATGTGGGCGGTGTAGAAATCTTGCGCCCATCCCAGACCCCATGCACCGTGGAGCATGGCCTCCCTGGCAGACGATCTCATTTCCCTCATCGGCGCAGCGCGCGTGTCCTCCACCGTGGAGGATCTCGCCGCCCACAGCACAGACAAATGGTTTGCCTCCCATCCGCCGGAAGTGGTCGTCCATGCAGAGTCCACGGAGGACGTGTCCAAGGTGATGAAGTATGCCAACGAGCATCTTATCCCGGTCACGCCACAGGGCTCGCGCGTGGGTTACGTCGGGGGTGCTGTACCGCTGCGGGGTGGCATCGCGCTATCGCTCGCGCGGATGAATAAGATCGTGGAAATCAACATCGCCGATGGCGTGGCCGTGGTGGAGCCCGGCGTCATCACCGGTGAGTTGCAGGCCGCCGTGCGGGAGCTCGGCTGGTTTTACCCGCCTGACCCTGCCAGCCTGAAAGAATGCAGCCTGGGCGGCAATGTGGCCACCAATGCGGGCGGGCCGCGCTGCCTGAAATACGGTGTCACGCGACACTATGTGTTAGGCCTGGAGGCGGTGCTGGCAGATGGCTCCGTGGTGAAGGCCGGGGGCCGCTGCCACAAAAACAAAACGGGTTTTGACCTCGTGGGCCTCATGGTCGGCAGCGAGGGTCTGCTGGGGGTGGTCACCCAGGCCACCCTGCGCCTCATCCCCCACCCGCCCATGCGCGCCATGCTTTCGGCCGGTTTTGAGACCTTTGCCGAAGCTGCGAATGCCGTGCAGCGCATCTTAAATGCAGGCTTCCTGCCGAGTGCTCTGGAGATCGCGGATAAGTTCACCCTCCGCGCAGCGCGCGAGTATCTGGGCGAGTCAGTGACACCCCAGGGCGATGCCCACTTGCTAGTGGAAATCGATGGCCAAGAAGAGTCCGTCAAAGGCGAGCTGGTGCAACTGGCGAAGCTGGTGCGTGAGCTGGGCTGCATCTCACTGGAGGAAGCCCTGGGCGAAACCGCCTGCGAACGATTCTGGAAACTCCGTCGCGAGTTCAGCTACAGCCTGCGCAACACCGGCCTCATCAAGCTGAACGAAGACATCGTGGTGCCGCGCAGTCGCCTGGTGGATTTGGTGGAATTTGCCGAAGCGCTGCAATCCGAATGCGGCTTCCCCATTGCCAGCTTTGGCCATGCCGGGGATGGCAACATCCACGTCAACATCATGGTGCAGAGCATGGACGACCCCGCCCAGCGTGAGCGTGCCGAAGCGGCCCTGGATCAGCTTTTCCGCAAGGTCATCGCCTGGAACGGCGCCATCACCGGCGAGCACGGCGTGGGCATCGCCAAAGGGCGCTGGTTCCCCGAGGCCCTTTCGGCGGAAGCACGGGATGTCCACTCGCGGCTGAAGAAGGCCCTGGACCCCAATGGGATTCTAAATCCCGGCAAGTTTGTGGCGTAAGGCCCCGTGAGGTGGGCACTCCTGCCTGCCTGTATGAGCGGTGTGAATTTCGGGGCGATTCACACCTCATTCGCAAAGGGTGCCTTTTCTCCAAAACGACACCTTTGTACTCCACCCCCGAGATCACTCCACCGCCCCTCACCCCTGGCCCTCTCCCCTCAAGCGGGGCGAGGGGGATGTCTTTTCGCCTTCGTTGGCGAAGACAAAACACCTCTCGTTCGCTCTTCGATCCCGAGCTCCCAAAGCGCGTTCCCTCTCCCCCAAGAATTGGGGGATGAGGCCAAGGTGAGGGGGTGGCCGCAGCACGCGGGATTTCGTTCACATTGAGGTGCCCTTTTCTCTAAAACGATGATTCGAATCTTCGATCCCCGAGACCACTCCACCGCCCCTCACCCCTGGCCCTCTCCCCGCAAGCGGGGCGAGGGGGATGTCTTTTCGCCTCCGTTGGCGAAGACCAAACACCTCTCGTTCGCTCTTCGATCCCTAGCTCCCAAAGCGCGTTCCCTCTCCCCCAAGAATTGGGGGTGCGAAGCCGCGAAGCGAAAGGCCCAGGTGAGGGGGTGGCCGCAGCACGCGGGATTTCGTTCGCATTGAGGTGCCCTTTACCCAAAAGCGACGCCACCCACACCTTCAAAGAAGATCACACCTCCAAGATGCCAGAGCTATCGCCGAAGGAGGGCGTCTCCACGCCGGCGCGGTTCAGCATGCCGGTGTAGAGATTGCACAGCGGGGTGTCCTTGGCCGCCACCACATGCTGGCCGCCCTTCACGCCGCCGCCGTGACCGGCGAGGACGAGCGGGAGGTTGCGAGGGTCGTGCTTGTTGCCATCGCGGATGCTGGAGCCAAAGAGGATGAGGCTGTTGTCCAGAAGGTTGCCCTCGCCTTCCTTGATGCTCTTCAGCTTGTCGATGAGGTAGCTGTATTGCTCGATGTGCCAGCGGTTGATCTTCTCGTAAGCGTCCAGTTTGTCAGCCTTGCCTTCGTGATGGGAGAGCTGGTGGTGGCCGCCCTCCACACCGGGCAGGAAGGAGAAATTCTTGCCACTCACCGCCCAGCCAAACATGAAGGTGCTGGTGCGGGTGCTGTCGGTCTGGAAGGACAGCGCCATGAGGTCCAGCATCAGGCGGCAGTGCTCCGTGTGGTCCAGCCGCAGGCGGGAGCCCGCGTCCTTGGGGTTGGCGGCCATGGCCTCGGCGATGCGTTTGTCCAGGCGCGCCATGGCCTCCTTGGCCGCTGGGTCCAGGTTTTCCCCACTGGCCACGCGGGCGATGTCGGCATCAATCCGGCGCTCGATGTGGCGCAGGCTTTCCAGGTATTCGTCCAGGCGCTGCTGGTCCTCCTTGCCCACCTTCGCGCGCAGTGATTTGGCATCGGCCAGCACCAGGTCTAGTACGCTTTTGTTTTCCTCGGCACTGGCTTGGCGCTGCGCGGCATCCTCGCGGAAGAGGCGGTCAAAAACGAAGCGCGGATTGATCTCTGCCGGGATGGGGCTGGTGGGCGTGCGCCAGGCGATGTGACTGCCGTAGAGCATCGTGTAGTTCACATTGCGATCCACCCCGCTCATGATCGGCTCCGTGCCCAGTTCCAGCGAGGGGAAGCGCGTGAGGTAGCCTTTTTCCTTGGCCAGTACCTGATCCACGGAGATGCCGCAGTGCAGGTCCTTGCCCGTGGTTTTGGCGATGGGTGTGCCCGTCAGCCAATTCGCCGTTTTCGCATAGTGCCCGTCCCCGGCCAGCGAGGCGCGGTTGCCCAGGCCCGTCAGCACGGTGATGTCCTTCCGATGCGCCTCCAGCGGGCTCAAGATGGGCGAAAACTTAAAGTCTGTCCCCTGCCCCTCCGGCGTCCAGCGATCTTCCCGCACGCCATTCGGCATGAACAGAAAACCCATGCGCGTGGGCGCCTTCACCGCCGCTGCCGCCCGCGCCGCTCGTGGCTGCATCGCCTCCAGAAAAGGCAGCGCCACTGTGGCCCCCAGGCCACGCAAGACAGTTCGACGGGAAAGGATTTTGGACATCGTGAGGAAAAAGATACGTCTCTGGGACAGCCTTTATTATCAGTCAAAAGCAGGCTTTGCGCCAGGGGACTCTCCTGACAGTGGAAATGCCGACGTCATCACCCCCGTACCTCTCCTCATGTCCACCCCTGCCCTGCGGAACCGCGCCTTCTGCCTCCTCGCGCCGATCTTATTCTTCGCGCTGCTGCCCACGGTGTCCGTTTGGGGGGCTGGGGAGAAAACCGCCCCCGCCAACCCCAATCCACCGCCGCTGGAAAAAGCCGGCCTCGTCCTCACCTTTGATGATCGCAACTTTGACGACTGGCTGGCCGCCCTCCCCTTGTTCGATCAATACGGGGTCAAAGCCACCTTCTTCATCAGCGGCCCCATTGATGAAAAAGCCCTCACCACCTGCCGCCAGCTCATCGCCCACGGCCACGCCATCGGCTCTCACAGCGTGCATCATCTCAAAGCCGTGGAGTATGTGCGCGAGCATTCCATCGAAGACTACCTCCGCCACGAAGTTCAACCGCAGCTCGACGCCTGGCGGGCTGCAGGCATCTCCGTGACCTCATTTGCCTTTCCCAGCAGCAGCAGCGATGCCGCCACGGAAAGCGCCCTGCTCAAAATCTTCCGCCACCTGCGCATCGGCGGGCCTATGGCCCCGGGAGACCGCCTCAGCGACCGCGACCCCTTCTTCACTCCCTTCGCTCAAGTTTCCACTCGGGGGGCCCTGCCCTCCAAAGGCATTGACTACGCCCCCACCCGCGAAGACCGCACTTTCGAGCAACTCGATGCCGCCCTCACCCGCGCCGCCACCCGCAGCGAGATCCTCACCCTCTACGCCCACGGCATCCGCCACCTCGGCGGCAAAGGCCACTTCATCACCCCCCACGCCCTCGAACACCTCTTCCTCAAAGCCAAGGAGCTGAAGCTAGCGTTTTATACTTTTGATCAATTGCCGTCATCCCTGGATACGGAGCGTTAATTCGGCTTCGAAGCGGCTTTCCGCCCTGGGATTCGTTTCGCAGCGCTGCGCTAGGTGCGGACCACATTCAACCCTCATCACCGCCTAACCGACCCACCCTTGGGCGTGATCCTTGATCTCAGCATCCGTCAGCCCCATCCAGCCCAGCGGTTGGGGTCTTGGCGGCTTCCAGTCGCTCTGCAGATCAGGCTCCCTCTCCCCAGATTTCTGCATAATCAAATACACATGCAGCTCAGGATATTGGTCATATTCCAGGTGTCGACAAGCATATTCCGCGCCGGCAACTAGCTCCAGCAGGCGGGGTAGGCCCAGGGTCGCATGATACACTGGCTGCCCCATCAGTTCATTGGTGCGCCCCTCCGGAGCATCCAGCCCGCCTCTGGTGAAAATCAGCACCCCACCCGGCTTCAGGCCGCCGCACAGCTTTTGCAAGATGCCCTCATGCTCCGCAAGCGGCGCATGCCAGATGCTGTCCCAGGCCGAAATGAAATCATACCGCTGCGGCAGTTCCCAGGTGCAGATGTCCGCCAGATGAAACCTCACCCCCGGATGCCGCTCCCGCGCCAGCCGCAACATCTCCACCGAGACATCCAGCCCCTCCACCTCAAACCCCTCTGCCAGCAGCAGCCCCACCATCCTCCCGCTGCTCCCACACCCCACATCCAGTGCCTGCCTCGCCCTCCCCTCCTTCGCCCCAGCCACAAACTGCAACGCCCGCCGATGCTGCGCGATCCCATTGGTCCTGCAGAATTCCGCCCCGCTCCAGAAAGAGGCGATCTTATCATAAGTCTCTGCGGTCTGGCGGGGTGTCATGAAAATTCGTTTTCCTTTTCTTCGCCTGTTCAACAAGCAAGGAGAATTTCATCCTCATGAAGGAGTAAGCCAAGTATTCAGGACATCTCCCTTCGTTGTTGGAAAAAGGGAAGTTTCACGCCAAGTTCGAAGAAGAGGATAAAATTCCCTCCTCAACTTGAAGTCAGATCGACATACATCTAACAACTCGGAGACAAACAAAAGTACTTCAGGTTCAGATTCAGCCAACCGAACTCGAACATATGTTATAACCATTCTTAAGAGCATTACATTTGGGTTCACCCTCAAAGTTTCTATAATAAATTTAAAATGAAGCCTCGCGTCTTCCCTGATGTCAGGGTGGAATAATCGCAAAATTAATATGAAAGCCTCCTCTAGAGTGTTATATTCATGATTAATTTGACGAACAGATCCCGCAAGTGGGATAAACTCTTTAATAAGTGATCCTGCATCACTCACAAGGTCGCGAACAGCACTTTGCTCATTAATGAGTTTTTTAGCAACCTCAAACTTGAGGATAGCTGCGTCTAAAAGCCTCGGAACCAAGATTACCTCTGATGCCAGATCTATTACAAAGCTCGACGTGCCACCTCTATGAAGAATCCACCCATTGGTTTCAACTAACCCATTCAAGCTACTCCAATCTACAAACTTTTGTCTAAGCTTAATTTTTTCATCGGCATGTTCGAGCAGCATTCCCCATTGAAGAAATGGAAGGTACGCCAATACATCCGGATTTTGGATGATACGCGCAATGAAAGGTCTAATAAACTTGGATTTCTGGTATACGGTTTCGCTGCCAACTGGTATCATTCCTATCAGGATTGCAACCGCCAAGTTTGGTTGAACTTCAATCAAACGAAGCCATTGGACCTCGGTCGGAACAACATTTTCGTTAGAAAACTGCCAACTCGAACTGCCGGAAGTCGATTTAATCCAATCCTTAAACTTATCTTCAGATTCCGTTTTATGCAATAATTCGGAATAATCCTTCAGATCAAATGGCATATATGTTTGCAGTTTGCCTGGGAGTTGGTCAATGCAGCCTTCAAAAGATAGTAGCATTCTCCTGAAACTCAAGAATGACCTCTCTTTTATAAAAGCGTGTAAATTTGCAGCGACAGTAAACACACCCAGATCTTGCGACGGGTTTTCTATTATTAAATTGTCAAGCTCCGGATCTTCAAATTTTCCCAATTTCCATTTTGTATTACTCTCATGCTCAGAAATAATTCCATAATCTTCAATGAGTTTACCCTTAGGAGTGTCCAGCTCATCTGTTCTGCGCCGTGACGAACCATAAGAAAGTAATGGCAAAAGTTGAGCATAATGCTCAGGAACGTCAATAAAATTCAACTGTTCTATGATGTGATCCTTGCCAGCACATAGAATTGGTATTAACTCACCAACAACGGACCCCAATCTGCACCATTTCGGATGTATTAGTTCAGCTAAGATCAATTTAATTATCCAACATGGAACTTTATATTTTTCATCTTCTGGCAATGGTTCAACCCAGATTCGATAAACTTCAGCCCTATATAAGTCTGGCTTTGAACTAAACAAAGCTATGTATTCCTCAATATGGGAATCATTATCAGTAAGCCATTTTAAAAGTAAGACTGCAGCTCCAACTGATTCACTACAATCAGCCTCTCTTAACCGCTCCATGAAACACATTATGAGCCAATTCTTACTATCAGTATGCTCTATGTTAAACAGGAGGCTTAGATCGCTAATGTCCACCGATCCAGCTAATGGCTCTATACACTTTTTGAATTTGGCCCGAACGCGCTTGTCCTGCTCAAGAACACCATCCTGCAGTATAGTTGCAGTTAGGAGAGCTCCTCTCGCCAATCTCCTGTGTACACTGCGAATTGCTTCTTCACCTCCGCCATCATTCAACGACTCTAGTATCTGAACAAGAATGCTAATCTCATTTACGCGGCGCAATTCAATCATTGCGCTAATTACAAAATGAATAACTTCTCTCCAATGAGCGTCCCCCGCAATAAGCGTTATACGCTCACGAAATTCATTTAGCTCCAGTGCATCGTGTAACAATTCACTCGCGAAAAACTCCTGGAGCTGCCTAATATCAAAGCGTAAACTGTTGCCGTCGTCTGGAGTATTAACTAAAACTAGCCTGATGGCTGTAGCTTCCATTAAAGCCTCTATAGTATCTGACGTCGAGTCAGATTTCATTTCTGTCACAGCAGCTGTAGCTAGTTCCTTGAATTCTGCTCTTGTAAGATTGGTAAGTGCACCTTTACTGGTCTCGGCTTTTGAATGTAAAATAAAGCCTAAACGACTGTGAATGCTTCTAAGCAGCTGTTCCTCTTGCCGAAGTAATTGAGCAATCCTCTTGTCCGGAAGATCACGATTTGCCTCTCTGCGCTTAATAACCTGATAAAAATTCTCGAAAAGCTGCCACCGTCTCTCGGGTGGTCTCTTTCCATCTCTAACTACAACTGCCATAATATGGGATTGCAGTGGTGTGGTCATGAGAGACTTGACTGCCGAAGAAGAAATAGCAGCTTTTAATAAAGCAATTCCGCGATCTGCTTCTGTATCACTCCGGCCTATCCTAATTACTGGCTCTGCACATTCGAAGGCTTTATCTGGGCTTAACTCACAGAGTTTTATGACTGTGCAACCGATATCATTGAATTGGCCTGAATACCCTTGTGGCCGCGAAGTACATACAAAATGCACATCACAGTCACACTCGATAGTTATGTCATTAATGAAGTCTTTGATCTTTAAGGCTACAGAATCTTTGACATCATTTGGAACCTCATCAAGTCCATCAAAAACTACAAACCATTGTTGAGATCTTAACGCACGTTTTAAGGAGCTAGGACTCACTGGTTTATCAACATAACCTTGTATCCGTTGAGCCATATATGGCAAAATACCACGAGATGTGTCTTCCTCTTGTGAACCGAACCAGTGTGCGTAGTCTCTAAGTTCGATATTTATTGGGATTCGCGGAACACTTGGCCAATGGTTCCTTGCCATAGCAGTTTCTTTTATATCTTCTGCGATCGGACGATATTTCTGATGGATTGGATCACCCTCCCAATTCAAGATTAAAGCAGCTCGTTGCAGCTGCGAAAAATATTGTCCTGATGTAGATTTTCCTTGTCCTGGCCCTCCTTGAATAAACCATACACGCGCCTGGGAAGGCAGGGCCCGCCACTTTTGCCATTTACTGTCAACTGGCGTACATTGTGGTCGGTGGTTTTTACTTGACGTTAAAATTAGGTGCTCAGCAAGAAGGCCCTCCACTGAATGTTCTGGAACTTTAAATGGTAAATCGACGAACAGTGAATGCACGCCCGGCCTGGTGTCAGCCTCGGAACCAGCTTGATCCAATTTTGTGAATTGATGGGCATCAAACTCTCTGATAACGAGGAATCGTATAATATCTTTAACAGTTACTCTGTCGTCTTGGACCGCTTCATACAGAGCGGTCAATACATTACCCGGAGTTAAAAAATGACCATACTGTGTTGCAACAAGGGGATTAGAAGTTAGAAAGTCAATGATCTTTCCTCCCCCCCAAATATGAAATTTTTCAGCAAGTTCAGGATTTGCCTCTTTTACTACACGCCTCGCTTCATCAAATGCACCGCTATCTGGACAGCCGCTGGGCTCAATATTGGTGGCAACAATCCAGTTATCTGGCCATTTTCTCTTTTTTTTCTCGGAATAATCTTTGATCTCTTTTTTGATTTGTTCGATCAACCACTTTTGGGGATCCTTCGATAAGTGTGGTTTATGGAATTTTGATTGTATATACCAGACTCCGGACCAGTTGTTAGTCGAGCTTGGGTATGGGGCACTACCTTCGAAGTATCCATCCCTGCCCCCGTCAGGGCCAGGTCCAAACCCAGCGTGTCCGCTTCCAAGAACATTGATCGCTAATGCATTGACCATCTGCTCAAAACTATTAGCGTCAAGCTGTGTTAAATCGTAGGCGTTAGGCATGAGAGATAAAATATAAAGCAAGTGTTTATCTCAGGAAAAGCGCGAGACACAACGATTATTTGTCCCTGAGGCATTTAATGGTTTCCTTCCTTTCAGTTAATTCCCCCCACAAAACAAGCTGCAAACCGCCGCACCCGTGCTAGGGTGGCGGCCCCTCATGCTTACCCTTCGAGACGTTACCAAGACTTTCAATGCCCGCACACTGTTCACCGGGGCCAACATGACCGTGAATTATGCGGAGCGTGTGGCCCTTGTCGGCCCGAACGGGGCGGGCAAATCGACGCTGTTTTCCCTGATCCTCAAGGAGGATGAGCCTGATGCGGGCGAGGTGCTGCGCGATGAGTGGACGACCCTGGGCTACCTACCCCAGGAGAGCGAACCGGTGGGTGAGGAAACGATTTTGGACGTGGCCACGGGCAAGGCGGGGCTGATTGAGGAACTGGAAAAGATCCTCCGCGAATTCGAAGAACGCGGCGATGTGGCGGCCCCGGAATACAATGAGGCGCATGCCAAGCACGATGCGCTGAATGATCCGCAGGCCGAGGCGAAGGCGAAGAAGATCCTGAAGGGGTTCGGCTTCAAGGAAGAGGACTTCAACAAACCTGCCCGCGAATACTCCGGCGGCTGGGTGATGCGTGCGCACTTGGCGCGGATCCTGGTCATTGAGCCAGACCTTTTGCTGCTGGATGAGCCGACCAACCACCTGGACCTGCTGTCCCTGATGTGGTTTAAAAATTACCTGAAGAACTATCCGGGCGCGATCCTGCTGATTTCCCATGACCGCGACTTCATGGATGAGCTGATCGAGACCGTTTACGAGATCGAAGAGAGCAAGCTGGTGCAGTACCAGGGCAACTACACGGAGTACCTGACGCAGAAGGAAGCCAACTGGGAGCGCGCCTACCAGTCCTGGAAAAACCAGCAGAAGGAGATCGAAGCGATCCAGGAATTCATTGATCGGTTCCGCTCTGTGACCTCGAAGGCGGCGCAGGCACAGAGCCGCGAGCGCCAACTGGAGAAGATGGATAAGCTGGACCGTCCGCGCCCCTTGCGGAAGGCCTTCCGTTTCAATTTCCCGCAGCCTCCGCGCGGCGGCCAGCGTGTGGTGGCCCTGACGGACATCCATCAGGCCTACGGCGAGAAGAAGATCTACCAGGGCCTGGACTTGGAAGTGGAAAAGGGCGAGCGCACCGTGCTGGTGGGCCCCAACGGCGCAGGCAAGTCCACGCTGATCAAGATCATGGCCGGCGAGGTGCCTTTCCAGAAGGGCGAGCGCCGCTTTGGCACGAACATCAAGATGGGCTACTTCTCCCAGCACCGAGCCGATACGCTGGACCCGGAATGCACCATCCTGGAAGAGCTGAAGCGCTGCGCTCCTGAGCTGCGCGAAGACGATGCCCGCAGCATCCTGGGCAGCTTCCTCTTCAAGCGTGAAGACGTTTACAAGAAGTGCAAAGTCCTCAGCGGTGGTGAAAAGAGCCGTCTGAATCTGGTGAAGTTCCTGGTGGATCCGCCTAACCTACTTTTGATGGATGAGCCGACGACGCACTTGGACATCTGGGCCATCGAGGGCCTGATCCTGGCGCTGCAAAAGTTCGAAGGCACGCTGGTCTTCATTTCACATGACGTGCACTTCATCCGCAGTCTGGCGACGAAGGTGCTGCACATCAATGCCGGGGTGGTCACGCCTTACAGTGGCGGTTATGACTACTACCTGGAGAAGACGGGCGCCGAAGAGAATGCACGCGCGGCGGTAATCGCGGGCTAGTTAGAGTCCAGCCCCACCTGCACTCGGACGAACTTGGCCCTCTGGTGGCCGAGTTCAGGCGTCACCCGGACCTGAACAGTCTCGGTGAAGCCGTCGTCATTGGGCGTCACAGATTCCTCCACCACATCCTGGCCGGAGGCATCCCAGTGGGTGAGGTTTTCACTGGTCTCGACGATGTAGTGCAGGCCGCTGCGCTCCATCTGGCGGCGGTAGGTGAGGAGCAGGTAGGTCTCCCCGGTGGTGAGGCTTCTCCCACGCGAAGCGAGCGGCATCATGGAGGGCCCCTGCGTGACCGCAGGCGGGATGCCCAGGGCGTGATCCAGCAGATCGGCAATGCCATTGCCATTGTTGTCCCCGGCGGGATTGGCGATGCGGTAGATGCGACTGATGACGGTGGTGGTATTGGGCGGACTGGCACGATCGGTTGCCGTGAGGGTGAAGACATTCACGCCATCCTGCAACCCGGTGAGGGACTGGTGCCAACTGGCGTACCCATTGGCACTCGCCACCGGGTGGCCATTGATGGTGACGGAGGCGAGTCCACTGCCAGCATCCGCAGCCGTGCCTGAGATCTCCGCACTTGTCCCCGAAAGGCAACGAATGGCAGGCGTGAGCAGATCCAGAACCGGCGGGGTGGAATCCTGCGTGGAAGCAACGCTGGCTGACGGAGCAGAATAAACAAAGGTAGGTAGCGGCAGGTGGGTGACCGACCAAGAGAGCTCACCTGCGGCCCCGCCTGCCACACTGCTGGTTAGGCGAGCACGCAGCCGGATGGCAGGGATGTCTGCCCCCCCAGTCAAAGCATGCAGATCCGTGCCGGATGGCACGGCGGTGGCGAGAACCTGCCCCGAGGGGGCTAAAATATCCACCGTGACGCTAGTGTGAGCAGGCTGCTCTGGGCTGAAGGCAAGCGTGCCCCAGCGGTAAAGCGAGGTGGGCTGGATGATGGCCGATTCAAACGTGCCCGCACTTGCCGCGCCGATCTCGCTAGAGCTCCAGGTCACCTCGCCCGCAGTCACGGTCTGCTGCCAAGTCTGGGGCGTCACGGTGCTGGCAGCCACACGGCTGCGGGCACGGTAGTGGTAGGTCTGCCCGTCCACCAGACCGCTGAAAGTGTAGCCCATGCCTGGAACCCAGGTGCCGAATTGAGGCTGGGTAAAGGAAGCGTCCGCCGCAGCCTCCACTTGGGTTTCCACCCCTTCTGGCAGCAAGGACCAGAGGATCTGATTAGCCATTCCGGAGGTGAACAGCGGCTCGGAATTTAGTGCTGGCACGGGCACCATGAGTCCTTCGGGAATCGTGGCGGGGTTCACATCAAAAGGCGGCGACAAGGACACCAGTCCCCCTGGGGTGGTGATGGCAAGCACCACTCCGCCACGCGCCTCTCCCAGGCTCACCCCACCAGCCCAAGTGCCCTGCACAAAGGTGATGGGTGTGGCCGGGGTGACAGGCAGTGGGTAAGATCCAGAACGAGCGGTGAGAAGTGCGGTGCCGTGGTAGGGAATGAGCGCGCCAGTTTCATCCTTGGCCGTGAGGGTGAGCTGGATCTGTGTGCCCTGCACCTGGGGTGAGGCCATGGGGCTGAAAGCGATGTGGGCTGGCTCATCATCCAAGACCTGAACCGCGACACTGCCCCCCAGCAGGCCCACCGAGCTCACACGAATGAGCGCCGTCTGCTCGCCATCGCGCAGCACGTCATCCACGGGGGTCACCTCAAACGAGACACTCATTTCTCCCGCAGGCAGGATCACCGTGGCAGGCACAGTCGCCGCCGAGGTATCACTGGAGGAAAGCTCTATCAAGGTATCCACACTGCGCGGCCCTGACAGGGTGAGGGTGATCTCACTGGCCACACCACCTTCACGCAGCGGAGCAGGTTCCGTCATGACGATCTGCGCACTTTCATTGTCGAGCACTGAAAGCGTAGCGGCAACGGCTTGCACCCCATTCGCACTTGCTGTTAGGCTGATTTCCTGCGCACCATCGAGGAAGATATCATCCACCGCCGAGATGGAAAAGGAGGTGGTATTTTGTCCCGCAGGGATTGCCGCCACGCTGCTATGCACCCTGAGCTGGCCAGGACTAGCGGAGCTGAGATAAATAGGGACTGGGTTTGCCAAAAAGGACGATATCTGGACGAGGGCTGTCGCGGCGGAGTTCCCCTCCATGACGGAAACGGGGAGTGATAGGTTGAGCGAGGTCACTTCATCATCCAGCACGCGGATGTGGTTGTAGCTGGTGGGTTTAGCCGTGGCCGCAGCGGTGATGATGACGGCTTTGCCCAGATCGGCGATCTGATTCTGCGGCGCGCTGATGAGGATGGTGGCAGAGGTCTCCCCGGCCGGAATGGTGACGCTGCTCGGCAGGCTCAGCCGGGCTCTCGCATTGCTGGTGAAGGTCACGGTCGTGTTGAACAGAACCGGAGAGGCTAAAGACACCTGCACCGGCACATTGAGGCTACCTTCCGGAATCGTAGCTGGCAGCGCGAAGCCAATCGCCGTGGTGGGATTTGCCCGAATGGCGATGCTATCCAGAGCGATGCCATCGCTGGTGGCCGACTGATCATCGTATTGGGAGAAACGGATTTTAAAGGTGCCATTGTAGCTCCAGCCTAAGTGCTGAAGAATGGGGTCCAAATAGACGCGAGTGGCCGTGCTCCCGTAGCTGGAGGACAGGCTGACAAAGGAGGAGATTTCGTGCCACATGACCCCATCTTGACTGATGGCCACACCGTCAAAGTTCGCGGTGGATCCGAAGGTACCGAGCGGGCCGCTGGGCGAGGCCGGGTGGTTGTCATCGGAATACTCCTTCGCATACCACTCCACTGAGACATGGCTGCGCCCGGCCAGATTCACCGTCAGTGTGGGGCTATTGCGCACAAAGGTGCCCGTGGTCGCCGTGGGTGCATCTAGCAGCAGATGGTAGCTGCCCGATTTGGGCGTGTAGCCGGAGACGACTTGGGCACGCGCGGTCGGGCTGCTATCTGCCGTGCTCCACTGCGGGCCTAAAAGCCCGGTTTCAAATCCCTCAAAGAGCACCAGGTCTGAACCTGTGACCAGGGATGGAGACGTGGTCAAGATGGGCGGGCTGAAACCCACAACACCAGATGGAGCCAGAGCCCGCAGCCAGAGGGTATTCGTGGGTGAAACTGGCATGAAAGCCTGCACCACCGCGCTACCAGCGCTGAAGGATAAAGGTGAATTGACGATGGGCCCCACGTTCTTGAGTTCGTAGTGCAGCAGGGTAGGCAGCTCATCGCTAATCACAGGCACCGGACCTGTCGTCCCCGTCCAGGTGAGGGGATCTCCATGCAGGCCATCACTGGTGCCGGAAAGCATCCGAGCTGGAGCGGTGTTACTACAGCGCAGAGTAGGGACCGTGGTGGAAGCCGCATTCCGAAAGGAGATATCCACCATCAAGTTCTGAACGCCATTGTAGAAAAACGGGCGCTGAAAGGCAGGGTTGGTAGCATTGACCGCGAAGGTCGCCGCACTGAGCACGGTCGTCCAGCCACCCTCCTCCCAGGTGGCTCCCGCCAAGGAATCGCGATTGGTGTGTTTGAGCCGTAGGGTGAACTGTCCCAAGATCTGGCCACTGTCCTGATAACGACTGAAATCCAGTCGGCCTAACCAGCGAGCAAAAGCCCCTAGCTCCTCCGCTGTGTAGAGGATCTGCGCACGGGAATCACGCGCCGTTGTGTTGTAAACCCGCGAAGTATTCGTGGCGGTGGTGGTGGAGCCCACGGTCTGGGTGAGCGTGGCCATCCAGGTATCCACCAGCGTCGGCTCGGCATAGCTGGAGACCGTCTGGCCTAAATCATCCACCGCTGTCACGGTGCCTGTGATGGGGGCATCTGTGGGAGTCTGAGTGGGCAGATCCGCCCAAACAAAACCATCGTGTTGCACGGCGTCCACGGCAAACGCCGGGCTTGTACCCGTGCGTCCTTGGGCATCCGTGGCGATGACGGTCATGGAGGGCGTCGCGGCTGAGACCTCTAGAGACACCGTCGCGACCCCTTGAGAAAAATCCGTCCACGTAGCGACCGAAAATGGCACCGCTCCTGTTGCCGAAGCCGTGCTGAAGGCAACACCCCCACGATGATTTCCGATGACTTCACCATTGATATCAAAAGCTGTTAGGCTGACCGTGAAGGGCTTATTGCGCTTTTGCGTACTGCCGATGGGACCGAAGGCGTAATGGTCCACGTCATTATCCGCCACCGTGACTGCGCGTGTGGCGGAGGCATAACCCAAAGCACTGGCCGTGATTACGACCTGCTGCGAGCCATCCCGCAATGCATCATCCACCCCCGTCATGGAAAACTGCACCTGAGCCTGCCCTGCTGGAATCGTGACGGTGGCGGGCATATCCAATTCCGTTGAATCACTGTTGGTTAGCGACAGGACTCGATCAGTCACCTGCACGGTATTAACCGTGGCAGTCAGCACCACGGAGCTATCTCCTTCCCGAGTAAAACTAGGCCCCGTGAGCAGGATGGCGGGCGAGTCGTCGTCCACGAGCTGCGTGACCGCACTGGCGGAGACCCAACCGGGTACGTGGGCAGTGAGCGTGACGGTTTGCGTCCCCTCAGCCACGGCATTATCCGGTGCCGTCAGCGTGAAGGTCACAGGTGCCGTGCTGCCCGCAGGCAGGTTGACCACAGCGGGTACTGAGAGACCCTCATGATCGCAGGTCAGCATCACCTGCACCTCACGCGCAGGCGGGCTGCTGACCTGGAGCTGCCCACTGAGGACGGCGCTGCCCTCAGTGATGGAGCTTGGCAGGGTGAGCGTCAGTGTGGCGCTTTCATTATCCGTCACTGACACGGTGGCTACGCCGGGGGCAATGCCAGAGGCGGAGGCGGTAATGCGCACCGTTTGAGTTCCATCCAGCAAGGCATCATCCACAGGCTGGAGGCTGAAAGTCTGGGTGACTTGCCCAGCAGGCAAAAGCAGGCTCGCGGGCACCACCGCCGCCGAGGCATCGCTGGAAGTGAGCGTCACGCTCACCGCGTGAGAGCGCGGCGCATCCAGATGCACCGTGCCTGTGATGGGGGCTGCATTTTCAGCCACCGCCGCAGCCAGCTCCAGCGTCAACTCAGTCTGCGGCTCGGCCAGAAATTGAATGTCATCCACATTCCAGCCGGAGTAGTTGCCCGCATTTACCAGAGGCTGGTAGCTCCACCGCACCTGCACGCCCGGCTGACCATCCACCACACTGGCGATGTCATAGTCCATGAGCTGCCAGCGATCATCCAGGATCGGAGTACCTCCATTGACAAAAACCTCCCGCCAAGGTCCACCCAAAGATCGCACTTCCACGGTGATTCGATTGTTCGTTAGGCCGGGAGCATTGAGCCAGCGCTGAAACCGCAGGCGCGTGTTTTTATAAGCGGTGAAATCCAGCGGCGCAGTCGTGAGATAAAAAGGGCCTGAAGGGGTACTGGTGGGATTACCCGAGAGATTCACCCCATACGCCTGACTGCCCGTGACCCCTGCGACGGGATCTGCATATCCACTTCCACCCGTGACTTGGCCACCGCTGCCCCCAGGCACCCCATGGGCCCATTCGCCCGTCGTCGTCCAGCCGGCAGGAGCCTCGTCCAAAGTAAACGAGTGAACGACAGGTGGTGCGATGTAGAGACGCACGCCGATGGGTTGCCTAAAACCCGTAGCCGAATTTTGAAACACCACTTGGCTGCTGTGAAAGCCCGCCTTTTGATCCCCTGCCTCAACATGGACGGTGACAATCGCCTCAGCCCCTGGCGCCAGACTACCGCCTGAAGGTGAACAACTCATCCAAGGGGCGTCACTGCTAGCGGTCCAGGACAGAGACTCAGCGCCATCGTTGCGGAGGATCAAAGTCTGAACAGCAGGGGTGAAAGGACCGCCTTTACTCCCCACCACATTCCAACCGCTGCGGTCGCTGATCTCGAGTGCATCCGGAACGGTGTAGGATTCCGTGAGGCCCGTGGTGGTGGTGCTGATTGGAGCCGTGGCCTCATCTCCTAAACCACGCTTCGCGAAGGCGGTCCAGACCTCCCCCAGATCCTCCGCATGATGAACTAAGACGGCCTGGAGGATGCCGTCCCGCGCCTGCACAAAGTTGGGATTGGCAGGGCACAGCTTCATGCCTTCGGTTACCAGGAAAAGAGCCCGCTCATTGCCGATGGCAAAGCCATGTTTCAGAATGAGATTCGCCCGCAGTTCCCACAAAAAGGCGCACCACACGGTGCCCTGGTAATGCACCTGAGTGGCATCCTGCGTGGGCGCGAAAGTAGGATTTCGCGGCACCTCGGGATGCCAGTTTACCTGAGTCGGATCAATGTCCCGAAAGGTGTGCGGGTTCTTCCGCATATCGGTGCTGTAGCTGTAGCGTCGCGCCCCATAGTAGTAGTTTTCAGAGAACCAGTCACCGCCCTGATAGCGTGAATAGCCACCCCGGGCCCAGTTACCATGCGGATTGTCCTGCGCCTCTGCCGTGAGGGCCATGCCGTAAAAGTCGGACCACCCCTCCCCCATCCCACGGGTGCTGAGGGCTGAAATGGTGACGGAGGGCCCTCCCACCAAACGATTGCTCAAACCATGCGCGTATTCGTGCAGCACCACCTCTGCCTCAAAGGATCCGTCACGGTCTGGCGTGGGTCCCGTCCAGTTAAACATTTGCATGCGCCCACGCCCACCATCCACAGGGGTGGAAAAGTTGGCGTTGTTCGTACCGGATCCATCTTGAGCTTCCGCATTCACGGGATCATTTCCCTCTCCGCCCCGACCAAAGTTATCGAGCTGGAAATTGCCCGCTGCCTCGGTGAACCCCAGATCATAAAGCCGATCATGAGCGAAGTTGGTCCAGTAAAATAACTGCGTCACCGAAGCATCCCTATGCTGCCAAGGTTCTTGATTCAGATCCAACGGAAAGTCGAAAACACGGTTAGCCGAACCTGTGGTGAGGGGTAGATCCGCCAGATTATCCGCATTTGTATCCGTGTAGGTTTCGGTATTGTTGCCACTTGTGGTTAGGCCACCTGCCGGGATCCAGCCACCAGGGGAAGCGGCGGGACTGAGCGCCGTGGTGGTCACATTGACCCGCTGCACGGGTACAGGCTGGAGGCTGGATGGCGACTCATGCCCTGGCGAAAAAGGCGTGGGGCTTTCCGTGGTAAAGACCCGATACGTCGCCTCAGTGTTGTAGGCGGTGAGTGAGTGACGCACTAGAACTGCTGCCGTTTCAGCATCCACCAAGACCCGATACATCTCTCCACGACTGCGACTGGTGAGGGTTACATCCCACGCAAGGCGCAGCGTGGTCGCATCCATAGGCACCCAGATCAGACGGGCCCCGGCATCCGTCAGCATCGTAGCCCGGAACTGCTGCCGCCGATCTGCCTGGGCCTCAGGTGGGCCCATCGGGCGCACCGCTGACGCGATGACTTTTTCACCTACATTTTGCCCTGCCGCAGCCACAGCCTGCGTCGCTGACACAGGTGGCGCGGCCAAGAGCGTGGCACGGTCCCTTGCTCCCGCTGCTTTTTCGGGCTGGCTGATGAACTGGCTGCCCACATTGATGAGCGTGGAAGAGGCTGTCAGATTGGCCTGAAAAACGGCTTCGAAAATATCAATTCCATCCAGCTGCTGATGCCACACCACCTTTCGGGAGGAACTGCGAGGTGTGATATAATCTGTCACGCGTCTTGCACGATCCAGCGCCTCGGGTCCATGACCGAACACGCTTTGATGCTGCTCAATAAACTTACGAATCGGGGCATCAGCATCTTGAGCTGCTAATGCGCTTTGTTCATCGGTCAAAAAGCCCGATGCCGAAGCCATCCATCGAGGCGCCTGAGAAATGGGATCGAAATCCACCGCTAAGTGAGGCACTGCCTTCTTTAATTCGGCTACAGCCCGGGCTCTTTCGAGTGGCAAATGAAGCTCTAACCCTTTGGCCAGGCGGTTTCGCAGATCAAAAGTGGGAAGCACTCCGGTTGCTGAATCTCCCTCAAAATCGTAGGATATCGCCAACAGAGAAGTTTTAGAATTCCTTATATTCTTCAATACAGTTTCTTCAGAACTCTGAGGAAAGTGTAAGCTCAACCAGGTCACCACTAATAAAATCAACACAGCCAATAGCAGAGCGATGGGATGTGTTGGGACGTGTCTCATCAGGGTGTTTTGTGGAACATCCCTGAAAATATCTGACTTATTATAATTACCACAAGTCAAATTTCATAATGGAAACAAGTACTTGCTCTTAACCTTTACTCAACTCACAAAGCTTTTTTCTTAGTCTCTTATTTAGCTATAATCATTTTTATTTGGGCTTTATAATTATTTACACAAAATACGTCATTATCAATCAATGAGGTCGAGATCGTGCAGAACACGCGGTGGATTTGAGCTTTGGGGCCGTTGGGTGAGCCTCAAGATCTCCTCATCGCTCTGCAATCCCATGAGATGAGAGAGCCTGTAACGATGCTGCGAAATCGAGTGAACAATGCCCCTGGCCAATCGCTGCATGGCCGGGCTGGCTAGACGTGCTGACCAAGTGCGATACTCTTTGAGTGCCCAAAGGCAGGTCACCCAGGCACCGCCCCCCTGCCAAACCTCTCCCGTATCAGCCATGACGACGATTTCTTGATCTGCCCGCAAATGCCGTAGGCTGGGGAGTCGGCGCACGGCCTCTGGAGAGTCATAGGGAACGAAGTCCAGACTCACATACGCAGGCTGTTGACTGAGCCACTGCCTGACCTGCGAGCACAAGCCGCAGCGGGCATCATAGAAAACGGTGAGGGTGTTCATAAGGCATTGCGGTAGAGGTTTCTAACAGCTCTTTAAAGGGTAGCGCAGGGCGAGATAAAGGCTGGCCGTGAGCCCACAAACAGCGGCCAGCAAAGACATCACAACGAGGTCGGGCATGTCTGCATGTTCGTGACTGCTCAGCAGGGAAGGCACAAACAGGGTCAGAAATCCTGCAACCCCTCCGGCGAGTGCAGCCCGTCTGGGGCGTCGCCACCTGGACGCCTCACTCACGCACAGATCCACTGGAAAAAAGACCAGCAACCAAGCTCCGAAAATGACGCCGGCCGTGGCACCCACCCACAAAGGCATTTCTCCAGTTACCTTCGGGAGGTGGTCGAAACGAAACTGGTAATGCCCCCACGAAATAAGAAAGGTCACAATATTGCAGGCCACCCATCCCCAGAACATGGCGACAAAGGTGCGAGAGAACTTGTGCTTCAGTTTCATGATGGTTTTTCTTGTTAGGCCTCGCCATGCTTGCGCCCACATGAGCGCAGGCAGGTGAGTTCTGGGTTATGCCACTTCCACTCTCAACATCGGTGGCACGGGAGGTGGCATGGTGGCGAGCTGGCCACGCCGACGCATTCTCGTGAAGACCACCAAATTGAAGAAGTGCATGCCACCCAGCACCAGCAGCACGATGCCCATTTTGCCACTCAGGATTTCAAAGACACCCTGTGCCCCGATCACACTTTCCGAGGTCTTCAAATACAACGAAACGAAGCCGATGTTGATGAGGTAAAAACCCACGACCAGGAGGTGATTGACACTGTCTGCCAATTCCAAATTTCCTTGGAAACATTCGACGAGGAAGATGCGACCGTTCTTGTGAAGCGTTCGCGCCACCCAGACGGTCATGGTGATGGCAAGGACGAGGTAGAGGGCGTAAGTGAGGGTGGTAGCATTCATCTTTTTGGTTAGGCTTGAATTTTTAAAAGGGTCGTTTCAAAGAGTGAAAAAGGCCGTGGCGCGGTGCTTGGGATGTGGGTCTTCGGATGGATAAAAAATCGTCCTTAGCAGGCTGTAGAGTGTCTTGGCTAGCCCTCTGGTTGGAGCGAATTTGGGAGGCGTGAGGGATGGCTTCGTAGGCTGAGGTGTTTGGTTCATAATGCTTTTATATTTTGTACTTTCGATAACTTCTGAAAGTTTATAGCAAAAAAAGAGACGTCAGCTTAACAGACGCATGGCCCACTGCAGGGCCGAGGAGTGTTTCATGCCTGAGACGGTGTCTGAAACCTTCATGCCGAATTCGACGAACTCCTGGAGTTCTTTCATCTGTCGGTGGAAGTCTTTCCCGGGGCCGCTGGGTTCTTCTTTGGTCTGCTCCGCACAGCTTTTCAGGACGGACAATGCAGGGTCCAGTTCACGGCGTTTGCGCTCACGAGCGATGGTGATGAACATCTTCCAGACATCCTTCTCAGCCTCAAAGTATTCACGGCGTTCGCCTTTTTTCAAAACGCTGCGTACGAGTCCCCATCCGACTAACTCTCGAAGATTGGTGTTGGCATTGCCACGGCTGACCTGGAGACGCTCCATGATCTCTTCCGTGTGCATGCACTCAGGGGCTGTCATCAGCAGTGCATGGATTTGTGCCATGGTACGATTGATGCCCCAGTTACTGCCGAGGGCTCCCCACTGCGCAATGAACTCCTCTCGCGAGGTTTCCCAATTGGCAGCTTCAGCTTTCATCTTACTTTCAGATTATACTGAAAGTACAATCTCACAAGAGGAATTTTCAAAGTGCTCCCACACTTGCCAGAAGTTCATCTACCAGGCGTGGCACTTCCACGCTAGCGGTGCCGGGACGACGCTCGGTGAAATGGCTGCTGATCTCAGTTGATTCGAGGTTGATCTCGATCAGCCGTTGGGCACCTTTCGACGCGGCTTGGCGGGCAAAGCCTGCGGCGGGGTAAACGACGCCCGAGGTGCCGATGCAAATGAAGATATCCACCGTTTCGAGCGCTTGGGTGATTTCCTCAATGTAGTAGGGGATCTCGCCAAACCAGACGATGTCAGGTCGCATCCTCCCTGTCTTTTCACAGATGGGGCAAGCCGTGGAGGAATCCAAATCTGCCTCCCAAGGCATGACATTTCGGCACCAGAGACAGCGTACCTTTCGCAACTCTCCATGCATGTGGCGCAGCTTTTGGGCTCCCGCCCGTTCATTCAGGTCATCCACATTTTGGGTCACGTGGAGAAAAGAACCCGGCCAGGCTTGCTCCAGCTTTACCAGAGCCTGATGCGCGGCATTGGGCTGGACGGTGTAAAGAGCGGCACGGCGAAGATTGTAGAACCGATGCACCAATTCGGGCGTTCGGCGAAAGGCCTCCGGTGAAGCGACTTCTTCGATTTGATAACCTTCCCATAAGCCATCCACGCCACGAAAGGTGGGCACGCCGGATTCAGCCGAAAGACCTGCCCCGGTCAGGACCACTAGATTTGGATGTGTGAGGCCAGCCATGGTCACTTTTTAGGAAGCTGATATTGCGTGGTGATCTGCACCTTTCCAGGCGTTTCGTTGTCACGACTGATCATCAGAGTGATGGTGGATTTCCCATCACTCTTGCTTCCATTGATGGAGACGGATTCATGGTCGCCATTGACGATGCTGTTGACTTCATAACCCATGGTTTTGAGCACGCCTTCGTAGTGCTCTTTCACTTGAGCCACATCACCATTCACACTGCCGATGATCATACCGCCGACAGATTCCGCTTGGTCCACGCGGTAGCCGCCTCCATCCTGCAAAGTCACGCCTGGGTACTGAGGCACCTCAGCCGGCGGAGCCGAGGCTGCGGCGGGGCCTGCGGTGATGGTTTTGCCATCGGGACCTTTGATGATCACGCCCTCGGTTTGAGCCTTGGAGGCGTCAAAACCATACTCTTCACCTTTGTCGTTCTTGATGGTGAGTTTACCCTTTTCCAAATCTTCATAGGAGATGGTGGAGGTCTCACCGGTGGATTTGTTTTTGAAAGTGATCTCTCTTTTAGCATCGTCCTTTTTCAGGACTTGAATGTCAGGGTTCATTTCCAGGGCCCAGACCGCCGCCTTCGCCGGATCTTCGGCAAAGTTTTTGATCTTGGAAGAAATCTTAGCCACCAAGAAACCGCCTCCGAGGAACGCGGCGAGGAGCAAGACCCCACAGCCCATGCCTGCAATGACGAGACCGGAGAGACCTTTTTTCTTTTGGGGATTTTGTGGATGGCTCATGGTTCAAAAAGAAGTGCAGTCGTTTAGACGCTAACCTATGCAGGTTAATTCCATTTGCCCGTAAAGAACAACCTCTTTTGATTACGCGATCTGACCTGCTGCTAAACAGGCGATGGAGGCTAATAGATTGCGCCGTGCCTTCGCCTCGTATCGCTCCTGGAAATGAGGCGTGGCATACAGTTGCCTACGTTGCAGAAAACCCTCTAGGACACGACTGCGACCCACCAAATAATCAGCAACGGGGACATGCGCATACTCTTGCCGAATCGCCTTTTCATAGGCCCAAAACTGGTGCTCATCCTTGCCCAGGATGGCGAGGTCAATGTCACCCATCAGGGCCGCATCCGAGGTGGTATTTGGGACATGCTTTTTCGTCACCAGAATGAGGGACCGCACCTGGTGAATGAAGTCGCTGGCTACACCACCTGCACTCAAAGCATCCTCGGCCAAGTCTGCACTGAGCGCTTCATTGTCTGAACTCGATTGTGAGTCATAGACAGCATCGTGAAACCACAGAGCGACTTCCAGAGCCACAGGGTCATGGGCCAGGGACTTCACCTCATCCAATTCAGCAAGGCATTCACTCAAATGCCGCAGACTATGATAATGGCGATGCGGTTGCGAATAAGCATTCACCAAATCGCCAAAGCAGCTGTGGCCATCTCCTTCCGCTGGAATGGCCTTCCAAAGATGTGACCAACGCGAGAGTCGGATGTCAGGATCTTGGGAAGGCTCATTCAGTCTCATATTCTTTTTGGTTAGGCCTGCTGAAGCCCTGCCTTCCCTGCCTCCACAGCAAAGGATTTGCGGGTGATCACAGGAGCACCGGGGCGGGTCACATACTCCACGGCCTGATAGTTCGTTTTCCAATGCTGGGGCGTGACCTCACAGCTTACATAACCACGCTCCGCACTGTGGAATTTGACAAAGGGGTTCTCGGCATAGATGGCATCTAGGGTCTTGGGTTTCAGCAAACCATCGCCCCCTGAACTGATGGAGGTGCCAACGAATTCGGTGGCGACCACTTTCGACTCCAAGTCATCGAAGTCGGTGAGGAGGTTATTCGCCCAGTTGCTGTGAATATCCCCAGTCAACACCACAGGATTGGAGATGCGCTGTTCGTCGAAGTATTTCAGGATGCGGCGGCGCTCCATCTCACAGCTCGGCCACTGGTCCATGCTGTAGCCTTTTTCTTCGCCGGCCTTGCGATCCACAAGCCCCATCATGATCTGCTGAGCGAGGACGTTCCAGGTGGAAGGAGATTTAGCGAGACCTTCAAAGAGCCAATCTCGCTGGATGACCCCGAGCATGCTGGAATTCGGGTTCAAGGCTTCGGCGCAAAGAGGTTTGTTGCCATCCCCACAGGGCTGATCACTGCGATACTGGCGGGTGTCCAACACATGGAAATCGGCGAGACGGCCATAACTCACATTGCGATAAAGCAGCATGTCTGGCCCTTTAGGCATGGCACTGCGGCGTAGAGGCATGTGCTCATAATAGGCCTGGTAAGCGGCGGCACGACGAGGGAGGAAGTCTTCCTTTTTGACGTCCTTTTCCTCGGAGATGTCACTCGCATAATTATTGTCCAGTTCATGGTCATCCCAGGTCACCAGCCAAGGGACGATGGCATGCATGGCCTGGAGGGCAGGATCACCTTTGTACTGCGCATGGCGATTGCGATAAGCCTCCAAGGTATTGATCTCTGGACCGGTGTGTTTGCGCAGACGCCCATCTAGCCCTTCCTTTTCATAGATGTAGTCACCGAGATGGACGACGAGATCCAGATCCTCCTTCGCCATGTGCTCATAGGCCGTGAAGAAACCCGTTTCAAAATGCTGGCAGGAGGCAAAGGCGAAACGCAGCTTTTCCGGCAAGGTTTCTTTCGCGGGGAAGGTGCGCGTGCGGCCCTTAGGACTCACTTCACCACCCGCTTTAAACTGGTACCAATACCAGCGCTCTGGCCGCAGCCCATCCACCTCCACATGCACGGAGTGACCCCACTCAGGCGTAGCGATGGCGGTGCCTTTCCGGACGATTTTGGTCATGCCCTCATCTTCCGAAACTTGCCAGGAAACCTCCACTGGCACAGGCTCCATTCCTCCGCCCTCCAGAGGCTTGGGGGCTAAGCGTGTCCAGAGCACCATGCCATCCGCCGTCGGGTCCCCCGATGCCACACCCAGGGTAAAAGGGTAGCTGGAAAACTTGGGCGCAGATTTCTCGGCGCCAAAGGCACGTTCACAAGCCAAAGCCGCCAGCGCCAGCGAGGCGGAGCCGGTGATGAAAGAACGGCGACTGGAAACGCGCGCAGGAACGAGAGGGTAAACGGGGGGTGTCATGAACACTCAACGAAACGCCTGAGCGCGACCTTTTCATCCAGGAAGATGCGACAGAAACGTTGCTCAGCGGTAACGCGCATAGGTCTTCCGCCAGAAGGGATCAAAAGCAGTCAGGAGTTTTTCGAAGGCAGAGCGCTCGGCTTTTTTCCTCGCGAGGTCACTGCCATCAAAGATGAAACTTCCGCCTACCTTGTCATTGCTCTCTTCGAGCGCCCCATAGATGTAGCCGGTACGTGTATCCATGAGCACAGCCGAGGCTGAAGAGGTGATTTCAAAACGATTCACGCTCAACAAACCTAACGACAGCACCGTCAGCGGAGGCACCACATCCTCATTTCGAAACTGCGTACTGATTGTGTAGATGAGAATGGCATCGGCCTGCAATTTCGCAGCGGCCTCACGTAGATCTTCATCGCTATTAAGGGACTCCGGCAACAGCAGGCGGTTCAACGTTGCCACGCCTTCCAGGCCAGGGAGCTTCTGAAGTTTCTCCAGATCGCCCGCACGCTCAATGTCACGCGTCGTGACCACGCTGTAAGCGCCCGAGCCGTGGGCTCGGCCTGAATCCGAGCGATAGCCACTCTCTTGCACACGCACCACGGCGATGTTGGCAGGGAACTGAATGGCTGGGCGGGCGACGTAGGCCTTCTTCACTTTCGGGTCCGTGAAAGTCCCCAGATTCGCAGGCCGCCCCGGCGTGGTGTAGGTGGCACACGAGGTGAGTGAAAGAAGTAAAAGGGCAGAGACGAGCGTGGGTTTGATATGCATGGCTCTTCTCCGTGCGAGATTCCGCCAAGGAAGGGATCATCCCGCGAAGAAAAAAATCAGCGTGCCTTCAAGGCACCCAAAACGGCCTCGCGCAAACGAGCCACAGACTGCGAATCCGCAAAATGATTCACCATCAAGGCAAAGCTAAATTGAGCCCCTGAGGCAGATTTGACATAACCCGTATAGGAGCGCACGCCGGACATGGCCCCACCTTTCCATCTGACGGAGCCATCTTCCGTGGCCAGCAAAGATTCACGATAAACCGCACCCTGAGGTCCTGCGCCTGCCACATGCTGGAGGCGAGCAAGATCCAGAGGCCGAATAAAATCTGCGCGTGCGAGGCCACAGCCATCTTCCATGCGCAATCCCTCAAAAACCAATCCTCTTGATTGCCAATGGGCCCGCAGCACCTCATCGGAGGATTTTCCTTCACGAACACCTAACAAACGATACAAACACTCCGTCTCGTGGTTGTCCGAAGTGGCATGGATGCTAGTGACGATCTCCTTCAGGGGAGGCGAAGCATGCTTGATTAAAACCTCCGACGCTTCAGGCATGGACTCACCCGCGTTGCGTAGTTCGCTGGCGGTCACAGCCTCTCCATCCACCTGAATCCCTGCATCCACCAGCAAGACCCGCAGGTGATGGGCCGCATACTGTTCTGGATCTGGCACTGCTGCCGTCACTTCAAAGTTACCGGCACTTAGTGGTACCGTTCCACGCAGATGCAGGACTGCCGTCAGTTCACCGCCATGAATCACCACACCATCTCCTGAATTCGCGGCACCGGTGGTCGCTTCATTCACCCACTGAACGCCCGGCACCTGAGGGCTGGCCACTAGAAACGTCGCTTTGGCCCCCACTTCCTCGCCGGGACGAATCCGGATCAGGCTGCGGTTATGCTCCAGATTCAGGCCAGAGACACTGCTGCCGTAGCCGTTGCCGATGTCTCCCCAATTCCAAAAATCATCATAGATGGAGCCAAAAAATAAACTGCCATCGCCAATGATGCGGCCATGAATACGCTTCACGCCTTTTTGGAGCAGGGTGAGCACCCAGCCTTCAAGGTCATTCAGTGAGAGCATGGGATCTCCACCACCACGAATGATCACATCGCCTGTTAGGCCGCCATCATGGAGGGTAGTAGTGGTGCATAAAAGAGTCTCGATATGAAAGTCGGGCCCCCATTTCTCCAGGGCGGTGGCCGTGGTGAGAGTCTTCAGGGTGGAGGCAGGGATGAACGCCGTTTGACTGTTGAGTTCTTCGATCACCTTTCCCTGGGCATCCAACAGGCAAAAGCCAATGGCAGCTCCCCGCATTCCTGGCTCTTCAAAAGCCTGCTGGAAAATCTGCCCCAACACTGTCACAGGCGGTGCCTGACTTTCACGATCGTCGCGAAAATGAAGCACCAGTAAGGCCGCCAACGCGGCCAGCAGCAGGCAAAGAAAAGCGTTTTTCACCGTGTAGAATAGCCCGTTTTCACCTTTGTGCTCAGCGCTTCTTGGCCAACCAAGTCAGGACCACATCTGGAAAATCCGTGAATAGGCCATCCACCTCGGCCTGGGTGAAAAGCAGCTCCATGAGGTCATCCGCCGAGCGCGAGAACTTCGGCAATTCATCGGTGCGCAAGGTGTAGGGATGGACTTTGAGACCCTGAGCATGGGCATCTTTGACCAAAGCTGTCACGCTGCGATCTGCGGCAATGATGCTGCTCAGTGCCGGGCCGATGCCATCGGCGACCTGTTTCAACTCCGCCAGCCCAGCCGGAGAACGCAGATAAGCAAAGTCCGTGCCGTCTGTGCCTTTAGCCCCACCACCCATGAGCATGATGAGGCGACCTTTCCAGCCTAACTCCAAACGTATTCTTTTCACTTCCTCATACTCAAAGCACTGCACATGGCAGGCATCCTCGTGGCTCTTGTAACCATACTTTTCCAGGATGGGCAGGACGATGCGGCTGATGTCGTGACCTTCCTTGCGATGCCAAGCAGGCTGTTTGATCTCGGGATAAATGCCCGCCTGCCGCCCGGTGCTGCGGTTCAGTCCCTGGATCAATTGCAGCTCTTCTTCCAGCGTGGGAATCTGGAAGGAGGAGGCATGAATGGGGAAACGTTTGGGAAACACCTGCTGACCTGTTTTGGCATGAAACCGTTCGGTGACGCGAAGTTGTTTCAGCTCGGCGAGAGTAAAGTCCAAGGCGTAAAAGCGGCCATCTTCGCGCTGCCGACCGGGGAAGCGTGTGGCCACGTCGCTGATGGTGTCCACATGGATGTCATGCAGGACCACGGGCACATCGTCCTTAGTCAGCACCACATCTTGTTCGATGGAGGGAGCACCCTGAGCATGGGCCATGGCCTTAGCCTCCAGCGTATGCTCAGGTAAATAACCGCTGGCGCCACGATGGGCGATGACAAGGGGAAAGGGTTCCTGAGCCATAAGGGGTAAAGCGAGGAGGGGGAGGAGGTATTTCATGCGCGTGAGGTGTTCTTTTCAGCCCGATGTCCGAGGGTCATGGCGCTGAAGACGATGGTGAGCAGACTGCTGAGGCCCATGATGATGAAGGCCCAGTTCCAGCCCCAATGATCCACCAGCCAGCCGACGCCCGTGCCTGCGGCAGCAGAGCCAAAAGCGTAACCGAAAAATCCTGTGAAACCCGCTGCTGTGCCTGCGGCCTTTTTCGGCACCAGATCCAGAGCATGCAGGCCGATGATCATCACCGGGCCGTAGATGAAGAAGCCGATAGCCGTGAGGGAAGTGCAATCAATCCAGAAAGGTCCATGGCGATTGAGAGCATACCCTGTTAGGCCAGCAAGGGTCAACACCATGAACAAAATGGTGGCTGGAGCACGGCGACCTTTAAAAACCGTGTCCGAGATCCAGCCGCACAAAAGCGTGCCGGGAATCGCTGCATACTCAAAGCACGACACGGCGATGCTGGACTGTTGAAAGGAAAATCCTTTGGCCGTCTGCAAGTAAGTGGGTATCCAGTCCGCGATGCCATAACGGACGAAATAGACAAAGGCATTGGCCACGGCAATGGCCCAGAGAAACTTGTTGTTAAACACATGAGTGAAGAAGATCTCCTTGAAGGTGAAGGTCCGCTCGTGCTCTGCCGAATAGTTCGGTGGATAGTCGTCTTTATAAGCCTCAATGGGTGGCAGGCCACAACTCTGGGGGGTGTCACGCATGAGCCAAAAGGCCAGGAGTGCGATGACCGCAGCGGCAGCGGCATTGAAATAAAACTTCGCGCCCCAGTCATCGAAGAGCCAGACGCCCACAGCAGCGAGCCCAGCCATGCCGCCTGCCCCGACATTGTGCGCCACATTCCAGATGGCTACCGTGCGGCCGCGCTCGCGCGTGCTGAACCAATGCACCATGGTCTTGCCACAAGGGGGCCAGCCCATGCCATTTACCCAACCGTTCAGCGTCTGCAAAATGACGATGATCGCCAGGGAAGCATAGACCTCTTTGACCAAGCCAAAGACCCCAATGATGGAGGCCGAAAGGAGGAGTCCAAAAGGCAGGAAAACGCGCGGATTGCTGCGGTCTGAAATGGAGCCCATCAAAAACTTGGACACCCCATAGGCCAAGGAGAGGCCGGTCATGGCTGTGCCGAGCTGGGCCTTCGAATACTGCGGAAACTCCCGAAGAATGTCCGGCATGGCCAGAGAGAAATTCTTCCGCACCAGGTAGTAGGCCGCGTATCCGATGAAAATCCCGATGAACACCTGCAGCCGCAACCGTTTGTACTCAGCATCCGTTCGGTCAGCCGGGAGGAGCGGGGCATCTGGGGCAGGGCGAAAAACAGAAAACATGAATCGTCATGCTGACAGAGTCCCCGTACTGCCGTCAATATGAAGAATCTCTGCCATGACACCTGCCCCTTCCACCCTCATTCGTTACCCTGTCCACCGCTGTCGGGGAGCTCTCTTGGACTGGTCTGCGGCTGTGTGTCTAGATCGTTTCACTTTTCCCTGGGAGTCCACACCTCCCCCCCCCACTCAATTCCGTGCTCTATGGGATGAGGAGCGTCTGCACTTCCGTTTTGACTGTGTGGATGAAGACCTCGTGCTCGGCGAGGGCGAGACGGTGAAGGAGCGTGTGCTGGGATCTGACCGAGTGGAGATCTTCCTGGCACACGATCTCACGCTCACGCCTTATTACGCCTTTGAGATGAGTCCACGCGGTGAAGCCTTGGTCTATGCGGCGCGGTTCTACCGCGAGTATGACTGGGACTGGACCTGCCCTGAGCTGCACCTCGACGCAAGCATTCAAGGCCATCGTTATCAGGTGCAGGGAAGTCTGCCGCTAGACCTGCTGCGTGAACTGAATGTACTCAAACACGGAGCCTCTGAATTTTATGCTGGGGTGTATCGAGCGGAGTTCTCCCACACAGTGGAGGGTGGCATTCACTCGGGCTGGATGCCGTGGGTGAACCCGCAGACTGAGAAGGCTGACTTCCACACGCCGGCTTCTTTTGGGATGTTTGAGCTGGTGGCGTAGCGCGTTAACGCGGGTCTGTGCCATAGACTCCGGCCACTTCCTCCACCGGCAGTTTTGGCTTCGAGGCCGAGGGACGATCTTCCGCGAACCAATGATTGTTTTCAAAACGAAAGGTCTCCGCAGCCACGCCACTGCCGATGTTCACATCCACCTGCACTTGAGCACGACGGAAGATGAAGTGGTTGTTTTTCACCAATACATTTCGGCAGGGGATAAAGCCCGGTTCCTGGGTTTCCTGAAGAATTCGGAAGAGCCACTTTTCGGGAAACAAGATCGTGTTGCCACTGAACTCACAGCCATCCACGCCGACAAAGGCGGCCGCGCAGGGGCTGCCCTCGATGATGTTTTCACGCACCACGATGCTGTGCGCTTCATGCTTGGCCCCCTGCGGGCGGAAGTAGGCGAGGCCTGTGGAGCCGCCGATGTTCAGCGGACGCTGGCCGGCATTCGTGAAGCGGCATTTTTCCACCACGATCTCTGAGGTGCCGCCTTTCAGCTGCACTCCAGCGCTCGCGGAGAATCCGGCCTTGCCCACGAACTGGCAGCCTGTGATGAGCGACCTGTGGCAGCCGACAAAATCAATCCCCTGCCCTCCCCAGCCCGTGAGGGTGCAATCACGGATCGTAAGGTTTTCCAAACCGGAGCATTTGATTCCATCATGATTCCCCTCAGCTCCGATGTCGCTGATGTTGATGCGATCCAAAGTGATGCCCTTGACGGGGTTCGTCAGGTCGCCCCCATCGTCGAGATTGAGTCCATTACTACTCTGGCCGCTGATGCGGACATTCCGCAGCGTGAGCCCCGTGCATTTGGAAAACTGCCAACCGTTTGCAGCACCTTTGAAATGCGGCGGAGACTGGGGATCTAGGGCCTCAATGGTCAGATTTTGCACCCCTGTGACATGCCAGCCACCGGGGTAGTCCCCAGAGGCAATTTTCATCACCGTACCCGCTTTCAGCCCAGCCATGGCAGCCTTTAGAGCAGCGGCATCGCGGATGATGACAGGCTCGGCATGGGCCCAGGTCGCGAGGTAAAATCCCAGCAGGATGAGGCAGGTGCGGATCATAAGGATGTCTCAGTTACGGGTGAGTCCGGCAGGCAGTTCCTTCAGCCGCTGCACCTCTGTCACTTCATGGAAGAACCAAGGTTTGCCGCTGGCCTTTTTGTAGATCACCGTCTTGCTAGCGTACTTCACGCCATCGTGCTCTTTCCAGTCGCTGAAAAGATAGTAGTCCCCCCGCCAGCCGATGCGGCGCAGGAGATGGGTCTCTTTGTCAAAGTAGAGATCCATGGCCGGATCCACCGTACCGCTGACGCTGAGGCCAAAAAGCGGCGGGCCTTCATGCGTGAGGTCGGGGATGATCTCCACCTTGGACTGGGGATCCACCAGGATGCCGAGCGTCCAGGCCCAGACGTCGTATTTGGCTGGTTCATCCGCACGTTCCTTTTTGCCCAGCCACCAGTACTTCGGCACGTCCAGTACGGACTCGCGCGAGGAGGCTTTTTTGCCTTCATCGGGCGTTGGATTGGCACCGAAGTGAAAGGTTTCCTTGATGCGGAAAAGGGTGAGCAGTTTGTCCTTTCCGCCTACGGCCGTGACCACTTTGTCAATGAGCGGCTGCACAGCGGGGTCTGGTGCGGGCGCGGTTTGTGCCGGGCTGGAAAGGGCGGCGGAAAGGAAAAGTAGGGTGCAGAGAGAGCGTAAAAACATAGTCTGGGGAGTGAATAACTTGGCGCATTAGCCTAAACGCAGTCGCCCGGCCCTTCATGCGCTGGCCCCTGAATGAACAAAGCTAGCAGCGGAAAATCCAGCTACGTCCTTGAATCTGACCGCATCGCCCGCCATCTCTAGGCGACTATGCGTATCCTCTCCGGACTCCAACCCAGCGGGCGTCTCCACATCGGCAACTATTTTGGCATGATGGAGGCGGCCCTGAAGCTGCAACACGAAGGCGAAGCTTTTTACTTCATCGCCGATTACCACTCCCTCACCAGCATCCACGAGGGTAAGACCCTGCGCAGCAATGTGCGTGACCTGGCCATTGATTTCCTGGCTTGCGGGCTCGATCCCGAGAAGTGCGTGTTTTTCCGCCAGAGTGATGTGCCAGAGCACACGGAGCTCTCCTGGATCCTCAGCACCGTCACCCCCATGGGTCTGCTGGAACGCTGCACCAGCTACAAGGACAAGGTGGCGAACGGCATCAGCGCCAGCCACGGCCTCTTTGCCTACCCAGTGCTGATGGCGGCTGACATCCTCATCTATGATGCGGATCTAGTGCCGGTGGGCCGTGACCAAAAGCAGCATGTGGAGGTGACCCGAGACATCGCCATCAAGATGAACGAGACTTTTGGCCAAGGCCTGCTGAAACTGCCGACGCCGCGTATCCGCGAGGAAACCGCTGTGGTCCTGGGTACCGATGGCCGGAAGATGAGCAAGAGCTATGGCAACACCATCCAGCTCTTTGAAGAACCGGGAAAACTAAAGAAGGCTATCATGGGTATCCCCACAGACTCCACCCCTGTGGAATCGCCCAAACCTATCGAAGGCAGCAGCATCCTGGCGCTATATCAGCTCGTCGCCTCACCTGCCGATTACGAAGCGATGGTGGCGGATTTCCAGGCCGGCGGCAAAGGCTACGGTGACTTTAAAAAACGTCTGCTTCAGGGCATCACCGACTACTTTGCACCCTTCCGCGAAAAACGTGCGGAGCTGGTGGCTAACCCCGAGTATGTCAACAAGGTGCTGGCCGAGGGCGCTGAAAAAGCCCGCGCGGTCGCCCGTAAAACCCTGGATCGCGTGCGCCAGGCGGTGGGTCTTGGAGATTAATCTGCGCTCTATTCTTGATGAATCCCAACGGCTACGAACTCCTCGACAGCGGCAACTTTCAAAAGCTGGAACGCTTTGGCGAGGTGGTGCTCTCCCGCCCCTGCGCCCAGGCGGTGTGGAAGCAAACGCTCTCCACGATTGTCTGGCAAAAGGCCACGGCCACGTTCTTCCGCGATGGCGGCAACCAGTGGCGTGGGCGGGATCGCCTGCCTAGCACCTGGGACATCAGCGTGGATGGCACCCGCTTTCAGCTCAGCAGCACGGACTTTGGCCACCTGGGCATCTTCCCAGAACAACGCGACCAGTGGAAACGCATCCGCGAAGTGTGTGGTGAATACCGCAAAAAACACAACCGCGCCCCGCGCGTGCTGAACCTCTTTGCCTACTCCGGTGGCAGCACGCTGGCCGCCGCGCATGGCGGTGCGGAAGTGTGTCACGTGGATGCCTCGAAAGGCATGGTGGACTGGGCGCGCAAGAATGCCACGCTCAATGGCCTGGATGAAAAACCCATCCGCTGGATCGTGGACGATGTGACCAAGTTTCTCGACCGCGAGCACCGGCGCGAGCGCAGCTACGACCTCATCATCCTGGACCCGCCGAGCTATGGCCGTGGCGCGAAGGGAGAGATCTTCAAGATTGAAAACGATCTGCCGCCGCTGCTCTCCTTGATTGGCAAATTGATGTCCGATCAACCCCTGGGCGTGCTGCTTTCCTGCCACACACCGGAGCTAACGCCCATCTCTCTGCATCATTTGTTAGTCCAGCAGTTCGGCTCCTCCGGTGGCAGCCTGGAACAGGGAGAGATGCAACTGCGCGGTGCGGCCAATGTGCTGCCCGTGCCCAGCGGCAGCTTCTGCTGGTGGCTGAAGTGATCCCCCCGTCATGCCCGTCGTCACCTCCAGTTACCAGGCGCCCCGTTTCCTGCGTAATGGCCATGTGCAGACGGTGCTGCCGGTCTTTCTCCCGCGTGCGCGCCCGCCCCAGCCCAAGCATGAACGCCTGGAACTGAGCGATGGCGATTTCCTAGACCTGCGCTGGTATCACGCAGGGAACAAGCGCCTGGCCATCCTTTCGCATGGGCTGGAGGGCTCTGCGGAGGCCATCTACATCCGCAGCATGAGTGCCGCCCTGCTGCGTGCCGGATGGAACGTGCTTGCCTGGAATTTCCGGGGCTGTGGCGGGGTGGAAAATCGCCTGCCGCGCTCCTACCACAGTGGCGAGTCCAATGACCTGCGCAGCGTCATTGAACATGCTTCCGATGCCTACCCCCAGATGGCCCTCGTTGGCTTCAGCCTGGGCGGTAACATCACGCTCAAGTGCATTGGCGAAATGCCCGCGCATCCACACATCGTCGCTGCCGTGGCGGTCTCCGCTCCGGTGGATCTGGCCTCCAGCGCGCGCGTCCTGGATGAGCACAAGGACAACCGTGTTTACCTGAAGCGCTTTTTAAACACCCTGGTCCTCAAGATGGAGGCGAAAGCCCGGCGGTTCCCCGAGAGCTTTGACCTGCGTGGCATTCACAGCATCCGCACCATCAAGGAATTTGATGATCGCTTTACCGCGCCGCTGCATGGCTTTCGTGATGCCGATGACTACTGGGCCCGCGCCAGTTCCCTGCCCCACCTGACCAAGCTGCGTGTGCCCAGCCTACTGCTGAATGCGCTGAACGATCCCCTGCTCACCCTGCCGTCCTTCCCGCAGGAACTCGCGTTTCATAGCGATCTGCTACACCTGGAAACGCCTGACTATGGGGGCCATGTAGGCTTCCTGGATCATCGCCTGCGCGGCTGGCATGAGCGCCGCGTGATCGAGTTCCTCAACGCTGCCTGCGTTTGATCCAAAGCACGCCGATCCCCAAAAGCAGGAACAGCCCCGCACCGATGATGAGCGGGGTCTTGGGGAACTCGGGATAGACCCGCGTGACTTTGACATCCGTCACCTGGATGCCTTCGGCCTTGGCAGGACTTGGCACAGCCACAGGGGCCACTTCCACCGCCTTGACGGTCTGCGTGAGTTTGAAGGCACGACTGGTTTCACCAGGAAAGATCACCTGAGGTTTGCGCTCGTCATTGCCCTCTTCGCTGTTGAGCAGGATGAGGCTGACGTTGGCCCCTTTACCAAAGGCGATCTTAAAGCTGTCAGCACCCCCAGGAACCTCAGCCTTGGCCGTGGCGAGCAGATGCGTCTCCGCCGTGTCAGGCTTCACCGCCTCATAGGTAGCCCCATCCAGTGCGACAAATTCACAAGCGGGCAAGGGCAGCGTTTGATCATTGAATGTTAGGCCGACATTCGCTTTCAGATACTCCATGGCCTTCGCATAGGTGGCGGCTTTTTCCGTCTCGCTCTGGCTCAGGTACCAATCTGCCGACACAGGCGGCAGAGAGGTGGGCTGATCACTCAGGAACACCCGAGGATCCAGGTTCATCTTCAAGGTGAACTGCCGCCCTTTCGTGAACTCCGTCTCGATCGTCATGTTCGGCACCACATGCGCTACGGCTGGGGTCACGAAGAGGATAAAAAACAGGAGCCAAGGGGAGAAACGCATAAGGGCTGGGAATCCTTTATTTCAGCACGGGCTCGCCCAGGTGCTTTTTGAAGAAAGTCGCGGCGATGTCCACGGTCTCGGCGCACCAAGGGTCGCTCATCCAGAAGGGATGCGGGGCGTCTTTCAGGGTGGTCACGGAGGTCTCGATGCCGAGGGCTTTGAGCTTTTCCATCATCTCGGCCCGGCCGATTTTCAGGGTGTCCTTTTCGCCTTCGATGAAGATCGTGGGCGGGACTCCGGCGCGCACATGGGTGATGGGGGAGGCGGCTTTGTACACCTCCGGTTTTTCTTCCAGGCTGCCGCCAAAGAACAGCACGGCACCTTCGTTCTTTTTTCCCACATTGGATGCCACCAGGTCCTGAGTCGCAGCCATGACGATGGCAGCTTTCACTGTGCTGGATTGGTCTTTAAAAGGGCCTTCGCCTTCAAACTCTGGCAGGCCACTGGTCATGGCGGTAAGCCCCGAGAGATGCCCGCCGGCAGAGCCGCCGAGGCAGCCGATGCGCTCGGGGTCAATCTTGAGTTCCTTCGCATGGGCACGCAGGCAGCGCAGGGCCGCTTTGCAATCATGCAGGGCTGCCGGGTACTTTGCCTCCGTGGACAGGCGATAACTGACTAGCGCCGTGACAAAACCGCGCTGGGCAAGACGCTCCATCATCGGCTTATCGGCCTCCACCTGGCGCTTCTGCCAGCCGCCGCCGTGGATGTCCAGGATGCAGGGCCAGGTGCCTTCCGCGTCGGGCACATAAACATAGAGCTCCACCGTGTGCTCGGGGTATTTGGCCACTTCCAGGGTCTTCAGTGTGAAGCCTTCCGGAGTCTGCGGATTCAGCTTATTCCATTTCGGGCCCTGAGAGGCGGGTTTTTGAGCGGCGGGTTTATCCGCAGCGGGTGCGGTGGTGAAGCTAGCCAGCGCGAAGGAAGCCAGCAGGAGGGTTTTAGTGAAGCTCATAGGAAATACGAAACGGTGCAGGAAGCGGCATGTGTCATTCAGCTTGCCAACGATGGACGTTTAAAACTCCTCTTCGTCATCCTCGTCGGGATCATTCAAAAAGACGCGGATGCTGCGCTCTTCCAGCGCGAAACGGATGTCCTCAATATCTTGGTCGTCAATGCTCAGCCAGACATTGGCCCCTTCACGTTCTACTCCCCCTGCCCTCACCGAGTGGAGCGCAAAGCCGAACCTGCCGTAAAAGGGCACGGAATGGCGCGTGGTGCGCAGCCAGAGATCCAGCGGTCGTTCCTCTGCTTCCAGCAGGGCGATGCGGGCGGCTAGCAGGGTGGTGCCCAACCCACGGCGATGGTAATCCCCATGAACCATGCCGTGAATGAGGGTGGCGGAGTCTGAATCACCGATCAATTCCAGGCCGCCGCAGGCGACGAGCTCGCCATCATACTCAATGACGAGGATGTAGGAGGTGCCCACGGTCAAAAACTCGGCAAAGGCTTCCAGACCTTCTTCGGGCAGCAAATCGGGCATGTTGGAGCGGTAGATCTCCAGGCAGGCTTCAAAATCCTCCGGCAAATACTCGCGCACGCGGCAGGGGGTGAGCTTCGGCGCGATCGCCTGCAGGAGCGGGGAAAGCTCGCGCTCGGCCTCGGAATCGGGTTCAAAATCGCTGTATGACATGGATAACAGTTTGTGAGGGTGCCTGACTCGCTCGTCAAGCTGTGCGTGGGGACAAAAAAGAACCGCCTTTCCCAGTGAAGGAAAAGGCGGTTCTAAGGACAGTAAAAAGAAGGATTAACGGGCCACCACGGCTGCTGTGCGGGCAGCAATCGTTGCCTGATGCGCTGCGCGCAGACCTTCCAGACCACGGTAGGTCTTGCTGACTTTGGCGCAAAGGCCGCGGCTCACAAGGCCCTGAAGCTTCTCATAAGAACGCAGGCGGAGCATTTCTTCGCCCCCGCTCACAGCGTTCTTCAGCTTTAAATTGTCATAGACCAGTTTGAACAACGCGTTGAACTCAAGAGTGTCCCCACTGGACAATACATTGACGAGCTCATCGGTTACATGGTCAGGGACGCGGCGGGAGAAACGTGTTTTGCGAGTCGGTGTCGTAGCCATAGAGGTCTTTAGAATAACACGTTATTCGAAACTTGCGACGTATTTGTGATAAGAAGCTGTTATTTCTCTGATAACTCGCTTTCCTGATAGAATGCGGTTCCCAGCGCGTTTTTATGCGTCCGGTGCCCCCAATGGTCGAAAAAAATCGGCATTGAGTGACATCCAAAGCTTACTTAGCGGCAATTTTGAAGAGCTGCTTTTTGGTGCGGATAAAAAGAGCTCCGTCCGCCACCGCAGGTGCCGCTGTCATCGCATCAGGCAGGACGTTTTCCGCCAGCACCTCAAATTTAGGGCCTGCGCGTAGCACCCGGGTATCTCCACGGTCATTGCTGAAGTAAAGGCGATCCCCGGCTGCGATGGGGCTGGGCAGGTGCTGGCCCGTGAGGCGTTCCTCCCACACATCTTCCCCGGTGACGGGATTCATGCAGGTGACAATGCCGCCCCGCGTGATCTGAAACAGGAGCCCATTGACCAGCACGGAATTCGCCTCGCTGGCGTTGCGCTTTTCGCGATCCCAAATCACATGGCTGGCCGTGATGTCGCCTTTCATCTGCGCATCAATCTTCACGCCGACGGTGTGCGACCGCTCAGACCCGGTATTCAGCACCAGCACATTTTGATAAACCAACGGACGGATCGCGGCATTGAAGCCACCATGTCGCACGGTCCACAGCTCCTTACCCGTCTCCACAGCATAACCAAAAGCAGCGCGAGAGCCGATGGAGACCAGAGTTTCAACGCCGGCCAGATTAAAGACACTGGGCGTGTGGTAGGCTTTGCGCATGTCGCCATCGCGCGTGGGTTTGCCCTCAGCATCCAGGTCGCCATAGTCGGTGGTGCGGGCGGTTTTCCACATGGTCTCACCGGTCTTCTTATTGAGGGCGGTCACAAACTGTTGGTCAATGCCATCGAACGTCAGGATGAGCAGGTCACCGTGGATCATCGGTGAGGAACCAGGCCCGCGATAATGGCGGACATTGATGTCCCGGCGCTCCCAGACTTTTTTGCCCGTGGCGGGATCAATACGAGCCGTGCCGTAGGTGCCAAAGTGGACATACAGGGCATCGGCCTCCAGCACGGGCGATGGGGCGGCGTAGTTGTTCAGCGGATTGCCCAATCCCTCGGGATCCGCGTTTTGAAACACCACGTCATGATGGACGATCTGGCCGCTCTGGCGGTCAATGCCATAGAGGAACTGCTTCTTCCCATCCGTGGTCGCTGAGGTGAACCAGATGCGGTCTCCGCCGATGACAGGGGAGCTATGGCCGTCATCTTGAAGGTCCACTTTCCAGACGATGTTCTCCCCAGTGGTAGCATTCCATTTCAGGGGCAACTTAGCCGCTTCTGCCGCAGGCACCACGCCATCGAAAGTCGGGCCATTTTTATCTGGCCAAAAGACCGGAGTGGTAGCGGGCTGGGCCGCGAGAGCTGCCGCAAAGGCGAGCGTGGAAAGCTGGAGACGGAAAATGGCAGACATGAGCTTCTAGTCACGGGTGGTGACGTGCGCATCTTTCGCCAACCGCAGAACAACTGTCCATCCTGTTCTTTTTGACGACGTGTTAAAAAGCTGCCCGAAGGCGGAGCGTTGGGGACAACGCTCCCTACCTTGTACCCTAGCCCGAAGGCGGTGCGTTGAGGGCAACGCTCCCTACCTTGTGCCCAAGCCCGAAGGCGGAGCGTTGGGGACAACGCTCCCTACCTCGTGCCCTAGCCCGAAGGCGGAGCGTTGGGGACAACGCGCCCTACCTTGAGTTCTTTTTTGCAGCCCGCTAAAAACCGGGTGACAGGGCAGGAATGACGCCCGTTTTAAGCTCCACTGGGCAGCTCTGAAAATCCGGCGCTAGCTGCCCCCACATCTTCCGCACGGCCTGCGCCAGCAGGTGTACATCGCCCCGGGCATCGTGGCGCTTCACCCCCTCCGAAGATAGTCCTAGGCGATGCAAGATCGGGTCCAGCCCATGTCCGCTGCGGCCACCCCAGATTTTCCGCGAGAACGCGCGTGAATCCATCATAGCCGTGGGCCGCACAGGCAGCCCGTGGCGCGTGCAGTTTTCCGCGATGAAACGCATGTCAAAGCCGGGGCCATTGTGCGCCACCAGCGTCGCTTCCTCGCCAATAAACTGCGAAAAGGCCTGGAGAGCCTCCGCTGGAGAAGGTGCCCGCTCCACCTGCGCCTGGGAAATGCCCGTCAGCCCTGTAATAAAGCGGGGTACCCGCGCCTCTGGCCGGACAAACGAGTCAAAGTGCCCCAGCGGCTCCCAACAGCCCACCTTGACCTTCACCGCCGCGATCTGGATGATTTCGTTGTAGCGCGGGGAAAGACCCGTGGTTTCGAGGTCGAAAATGATGAGGGTCATGGCAACGCGAGCTAAGCTACCACGCCGAAAGCAGTGACTTCGTTTTTATTCGCGCAGAGGCGGGTGAGGCGAAAGTCGGTGCACAGGGGTGGGGCCAGTTCTTTGAGGGCATCCATGAGGTGATACTCGTCACTGCCTTTGAACTTGAGGGTCACGATGAAACGTCGCATCTGGCGCTCGCGCAGCCAGTCCATGAGGAGATCCACACTGCGCTGTGGCGCGGCGATGATGTCACAGATGAGCCAGTCCACAGGCTGTTCGGGGCGGAATTTGAAGGCGTCAGCCTGCTGGAAGGTCAGGCGAGGATTGCGCATCAGGTCATCACGCAGGGGGCTGCGATCAATGGCGGTGACGTGGGCTCCGCGCTGGATGGCCACGTAGCTCCAGCTCCCCGGGGAGGCCCCCAGATCCACACAGGTCTGGCCCTGCTCGATCTGCTGGCCCAGGCGCAGCTCAGACTCGATGACCTTAGCAAAGGCACGGCTGGGAGCGGCTTTGTCTTCGGCATGGGGAATGTCCCCGGCCAAGAAAGGCGAAATGAGTGCTGGCAACTGCGAAGGCTGCGGTGCGGCGCTGACGGAGACAAAACCTGCGTCTGGCCCCGTGAGCACGGCCTGCACGAGGGAAGTCTCCGCCGAGAAAGGGGCGGCACTTTCTTCCAAAGAACGCGTCAGGGCGCGGCGGCGCTTTTTCAGCCGTTCATTCAGCGCGGTGCGAATGAGGTCGCAGCGATGCAGTCCCGCCTTTCCCTCGCCATAGGCAGGCCAGAGGTGCAGCCGCCAGGGTTGGGCATCGGGCAAGATCCCGGCGATGCGGGTGATGATGTGGTCTGCCCAGGCATTGATGGAGGCCTCTTTCACCTCGCTCGCTTCCGGCAGGGTCTGGCGGGCAAAGGCTAGCCAGGGGAGCACGGGCAGGGCTGGAGCGTGGATGAGACCTGTGACAGCATCTTCCGTGGCGGGAACGCCTGCGCGCTGCAGTTCCTGGACCAAGAATGGGCCGCAATCAATGACAGGCAGAAAGACGTGCATCAGATGAAAAGGCTGCGCAGGGACTCCAGCTCGGGGGCCTCATCGCACACGGACGTGAGATTCCGCACGCCCGCAGGGATGTGCTGCTCAAAGTGGGTCTTGCCCTGGTTGCGGCTGAGATTCCCATAGGCCCCGAGGGCCTGCATGAGGCGCTGGGCGGCGCATTGATACACCACCTGGCGCAGCTCTGGCAGGGGCAGGCCACGGAGGTCTGCGTAATATTGCAGCAACTCGCCGCGCTCACTCCGGCTGAGGGTCACGTAGGGGTCGAAAAGCAGGGAGGCCAGGTCATACTCAGCCAGTCCTGGGCGCAGGCCCTGGTAGTCCACCAGCCAAGCTTCGCCATCCCGCAGCAGCACGTTTTGACTCTGAAAATCCCGATGCACCAGGCAGCGCGGGAGTCGTGCGAGGCGCTGGCGCAGGTCCAGCAACACTGCACGAGCGGGAGCGTGCTCTGCGGTCTCCACATCCCGGCGGAGGACACCCCGCACGAAGTGCTCGATGAAGTAATTCTGCTCCCATTCGTAGAGCGCCTCATTGAACTCAGGCTCTAGAGTGCTCAGGTCTGCGGCGGAAAGGCTGGCTGCACCCACCGAGTGGATTTTGGCCGCCTGTCTCAAGGTGGCCTGGTAGTAACCCTGACGGATTTCCCAGGCATCTTCGCGGTGGGCATGCAGGTCATCCCGGCCCAGATCCTCCAGCCAGACGCACAGCCGCTGCTCATCAAAGGCATAAATCTTCGGCACGTTCACGCCCAGCCCGGCCAGCCGATGCGTGGCTGGAACAAACTTGGGATTGTCCCGCCGGGCCATGGTATAAACCATCAAAATCATGGGCGGATGGACGGCTCCCTCCCAAATAAAACGATAAAAATGGCGGTCCGACCCGCCTTTGACGATAGGTTCCACCTGGCAAGGGATGTCCCTCAGCGTGGGAAACTGCTGGCGGGTCAGGATGAGAAGGGCCTCGTGTTCAGGTGGCATGGGAAACGGCCATTAAAGGGCACGGCAGGCAAAGCTGCAACCTTAGGATGAGGAGAGGCGTAGAGCACCAAAAGTCCATTCTTGAGCACAAGCGTGCATTTGGCATTCGCGGAATCCGTGTTTACATTCCGGGACATGAAGCCTGTCTTTGAGAAAGTCCCGCGCCGCGATTGGGAATCGTTTCATTGTGAGCTCGTGCATGGTCCCGACTACGGTACCCGCTGGCACTTCCACCCGGAATTTCAGATCACCCTGGCCATCCGCAGCCGTGGCCACCGCGTGGTGGGGGATAACATCGCCCCGATTACCGATGGTGACTTGGTCCTCGTCGGGTCCAACCTGCCGCATGTGTGGCACCAAGAAGAGGGTGCGGGCATCGTGGATGCCATCATCATCCGTTTTGAAGAGAACTTTCTTGGCAAGGACCTAATGGCCCTGCCAGAGCTGGAATCTGTGCGCCGCCTGCTGCGCCGCGCGAGCCGGGGGCTGGAAATCAAAGGCCCGGTGCGCAAGGAAGTCTCCCTACGCCTGCGCCACCTGGCTGAAAGTGACGGCCTCACCCGCGTGGTGGACCTGCTGGCCATCCTGGATGTGATGTCCCGCGCCAAGGATCTGAAACCTCTGGCCAGTGCCGCCTACGAGCCCACCCTGCACGCCACGGACCAAGGTCGCATGGAACGCGTGTGCGACTACATCCACCAGCACCTCACGGAGGACATTGATCGGGCTCAGCTCGCCAAACTGGCGCACCTCAGCGAAGGGGCGTTCAGTCGCTTTTTCCGCTCCCGCACGGGTAAAACCGTGCCGGAATACATCAACGAAGTCCGCATCGGCCGCGCCTGCCGCATGATCGCGGAAGACCAGAACAACATCACGGATATCGCCCTGGACTGTGGGTATCGCAATCTGGCCAACTTCAACCGCCGCTTCCGCGAAGTGGTGGGCAGCACCCCCCGTGAATACCGCGCGCAGATGCGCACTTTGGGCGGCAAGCCGGGCTGATCTCCCTTTCGGCCTTGCCACTTCGGAAACCCGGCCTAAGGCATGGGCATGAACCGAGTCGGCATTGGCTATGATGTGCACCCCTTTGAAGAAGGCCGCCCCCTGATCCTGGGAGGCATCGAGATCCCCCATACCCGTGGCCTGAAAGGTCATTCCGATGCGGATGTGCTATGCCACGCCATTGCCGATGCCATCCTTGGTTCGTTAGGCCTGCCGGACATCGGTTTCTACTTTCCGCCGACGGATGCCAGCATCGAAGGCATCTGTAGCCTGCGCATTCTGGAGAAATGCGCGGAGCTAGCGCAGGAAAAAGGCTACATCATCACCAACGTGGACTCCACCCTCATCGCCGAAGCTCCGAAGGTGATGAAGCATGCAGCGGCTATGAAAGAAAAAATCGCCGAGGCGCTACGCATCCAGCCGGATCAGGTCGGCATCAAAGCCACCACCAATGAACGCATGGGTTTTGTCGGTCGTGAAGAAGGCATCGCCGCCATGGCCGTGGCCTGTGTGGAGAAGTGAAGGCAGGATGGGTTGAGTGAAGAGGCTCTCTACCGCAGGACAAGCCCCTCCACGGCGGGGCTTCCAGTCCAATATCACCCGGAAATGCTTTCGTGTCTCGCTGAGGGCTCAGCTTTGTCAGCCGTGCGGCTTCCGACCTTGCAGCTAGCCGCAGAGCGGCGACCGTGTCTTAGCCCGGCCTTTCAAGGCCGGGATGGGAGAACCGAGAGCTTCCCTCATCTTGGCATGTCGCAGAGCGACATACGAACCGGTGGATCGCTCCCCAAGTCATCTTTTCCATTCGCTCTCAAGAACTCAACCCCAGATGGGGTAAGTGTCGGTCATGGGGTCTTAGACTGTATGTGACTCCTGATGGCAACGCGGTACTTAGCTCGATGAAAAGACTTAACTGAGAGCAGGCGTATTGGCGACGCGGAAGGTTCGGATGTCGCTCTGCGACATGACCTCCATCAAGATGTTCTATCGTGACTGAACCCGGCCTTGAAAGGCCGGGCTACGATACGGTCGCCGCTCTGCGGCTTAGCGAGGACAGGGGTTACTTTTATAGCCGCTTGCTCGTAAACTGGCGGCTCTGCACCACGGCCAGCACGGCGGCTGAAAAATGGCCTTCGTTGGCAGCGAGGTCGGTCTTGATCTTCTGCATCAGCAGCTTGTCCGTGGGTAGCACCTGGCGACCTAAAGCGAAGCCGATGAGCTTGCGTGAGAAGTGGTGGGTGAGCTGATCATCCTGAGTTTTCAAATACTCGCGCAGACCTTCAAAGCCGACGAATTTGGCTCCGCCTTTGACCTGGCCCGAGGTGTCCAGGGGCAGGCCGCTTTCGTCCTTCTCGCGGTAACGACCGATGGCATCGAAACCTTCCAGAGCGAAGCCGAGAGGGTCAATGCGGTCATGGCAGCCGGAGCAGGATTTGGAGGCGCGGTGCTGCTCCAGCATCTCACGCACAGTGGCAGGTTTTTCGCCATGCTCCTTCAGCTCGGGCACATCCGCTGGCGGGGGTGGCACGGGGGTGCCCAGCACGGCCTGGAGCAGCCAGTTTCCACGCAGCACTGGGCTGGTGCGGTGGCTCCGGGAGGTCTTGGTGAGCAAGCTGCCCTGGCCTAACAACCCACCGCGATGCTGAGCGGCCACGTTGACCTTCTTAAACTCTTCTCCGGTGACACCTGGCACGCCGTAATGTTTAGCGAGGCGTTCATTGAGGAAGGTGTAATCAGCGCCAATGATCTCCTGCACAGGCCGATCTTCGCGGATGAGGTTGGTGAAAAACAGGGTGGTTTCGCGATCCAGATCACGACGCAGCTCGGGGGTGAACTGAGGGAACTTTTTGTCATCCACAGCGGCGTGTTTGTCGAAGCCTTTGAACTCCAGCCACTGCCCGGCAAACTCCTTGGCCATGGCTTCAGCTTTCGGGTCCTTGAGCATGCGCTTCACCTGCGCGGCCAGCACTTCAGGCTTCAGCAGGCTGCCATCGGTGGCGGCTTTGCGCAGTTGCCAGTCGGGCTGGGAGGACCAGAGGAAGTAGCTGAGGCGGGAGGCGAGTTCCCAAGCATTGAGGGTGACTTCAGTCGGGGCGGTTACGGTGACTACAGCCGCAGGCTTAGCAAGTGATGCAGGCGTTGTCTGCGGGACGCTGCTGGTCTGGCCTTCGACGGGGCGGGCAGGAGTGCCCACGCTCCCCTCGGGAGTCTTATTCGGAGATGTTTTGGCGACGGCGGGACTCTTGGGAGCCTCGTTTTTTCGAGCAGGCGTGCCCGCATCACTTTCTGCTCCGGCCACGGTGCCGACTTCAGTTTTATACAAGAAGTTAGGCGAAACTAGGATGAGCGTAACGACTTCACGTGCAGCGGATTCGCGATCCAGATCTTTGGTTAGGCCATCTTGATAAAGCTTCGAAAGCTGGGTGCGCTCTGCCTGGGTGGTGGGGCGTCTCCAGGCCTGGCTGGCGAAGCGATGCAGGTGCTGGCGCATGAGCTCGTCATACTGGACCTGCTGTTCTTTTTTCAGGTTATCACGGGAGAGGAAGCTCCAGTCGAGACGCATCTGCTCCAGGCGCTTTTTCTCCACTTCAGGGATGATGGACTTGAGCTGCTCATCGCTGAAGTAATAAACACCGGGGCCTGGTTTGTCGCTGTAGAGGTTGCGCGCCACCTCCTCCAGGCGCCGCTCGATCATGTCAGGAAACACGGTCTTCATGCGACCAAAGTCCGCCATCGTTTGGCGATGGGCATCGGTGTTGCGTTTCCACACGGTCAACACGCCGGGAATGATTTCTTTGGTATTTGGCGGAGTGCCGACTACGAGGTCCCACTGCACGGTGGCGAGGTCCACCTCCGGGCTGCGCATGTCCAGACGGCCTGAGCCGAACACTTCGGTGGTTCCTTCGGGCAGAGGCAGGGTGATGACCAGAGGGGCCTTGGCTGCGAGGACATTTTCTCCGATGCCGTTTTTATCCAGAGGGTCTTTGCCAAAATGGGACAGGGCTTTCTCAGCCGTGGCGATCCGCTGTTTCAGTTGCTCCACCGTCAGTTCTTTGACGGCGGCTTTGCCCGCTTCGATGTCTTGCACCTGCTTGCGGAAAGCATTCCGCTCCTGGCGCATGAAAGCCGCGTATTCATAGTTCTTGCCCTGACGGCGAATGCTAAGGCCCGTGAAGGTCACGTAGTCGCCTCCGTTGCCATCGCCTGTATCGCCCAGCACGACGTGGAATTCCTTCTGCCCTTTGACCTGCACACGACTCCCTCCGTAAGTGCGAAGGCCATCTGCATCCTGCTGGCGGCGCTGCACACCGGTGCCGGGTTTATCGGGATTTTGCGGGTTATTCCAGGAGCGACGCTGATCCTGAATGGCCTGCAAAGAGGCGAGCACGGGAGCGGGTACTTCTTTCGGTTTGGCCGCATCTGGCGGCGGGAGACTGCGCCACGGCAGCTTCGTGAGGTCGAGGAAACGAGACTGAATTTTGGTGTCGTTCAGCATCGTCCACCAGTTGTTCAGGAAGGGGACGGAAAGCTTCGCTTCTTGGGCTAGTTGCTCCAGCGAGGTGGCACCCGTGAGGTCCTTGTGCTTCCATTTCCAGCAGGCCAGCATATAGTCGGCCTCACGCAGCTCACGGTCATAGGTGGGCAGATGCGGGCCGGACATCTTTTGATACCAGACGTAGAGCGCCTGCTGGGCCTGCCCCTTGACCTGGGCATTGCCCCGCATGCCCACCCGCTGCGGGTGAAAGGTGACGCCCGTGCCGGGCAGGATGGTGGCGTGGTCCGCCAGCTTGCGTGCTGCGGCCAGATACTTGTCGAGTTGGGCCGGATTAACAAAAAGCGTGTCACCCGTGTTGGCGAAACCTTCGCCCCCGCCACCATCGGGCTGGAATTCTTTGGCGAGGCCGTAGTTCACACCCGTCAGGTCGCGAATCGTGTAGTCATACTCGGCATTGGTCAGGCGGCGCAGAGTCACCGCTCCAGGATCGCCCGCATTCGCAGTGGCGACGGCATCCATGGCTCCGGTGGCCCAAGCGAGGAGCTGTTTTTTCTCCTCAGCGGAAAGCTGGGTCTCATCTTCCGGCGGCATTTCCCCCTTGGCCACCACGTCCTTCACCTTATCCCAAAGCGCGTATTCCTTCTCCACCGAGGGCTCCTTTTCCAAGCGTTCCAGGTCCACGCCCCCCTTGGTCTTTTTGCCGTTGTGGCAGTCGTAGCAAGTCTCTGCCAGCATCGGCTGCACAGATTTCCACTCCGGTGCCGCATGAAGCGACGCCGCGAGAGACGTGAAGATGAAAAGGCGAACGGAAGGGGTCATCCGGTGAAGCATGGGCAGGGCCAGAGTTTGGGGGGTCAAAAGGATACGCCCCAGAGAGCGTACTTTTGCGATGAATGCCCGAGGTTTTGTGAATTTGGGGGAAGTTTACAGCAGCCTGAGAAACGGTCTTCAAAGCTGCATTGGGGATTGAGCTCGCCACAATCCACTTATAATCGTCGGCCTATTTCATGAAAATCTCTCTCAAAAACCAACTCACTGAATGGACTGATTGGGACGTGGCAGCTTATCAACTCGGGATCAGTTTGGGACTGATGCCGGATGTTCCAGCCTTTGGCGCTTCCAAGCATGTGTTCTGGAGCGACCATCCAATTGGGAAGATGCTCCATTCAATGCTCGGCACACTGGTGGCAAACTCGGTTCTGGAAAAACGTGACGAACCCGATATCCAGTATCGTTGGTCACCCTCATTCATCGGAAGTTGGGCGGCTCCAGGATCTCCCTGAATCAGTCGTCTTGCTTCGCCTGTCAGATCTTTAAGCCAATCACCTTTTCACGTTTAACTGCATGAATTCCAGATCTGTATTGTCACTGCGGGCCAAGACCGTCATTGGGGTTCTTTGTTTGAAACATTACTGCACTCGACTGGGTGAGCATCACTGCGAGATAGAAAGGTTTTGTGACTATTTGCTTTCGCTAGCACAGGCGAAAGATATCCCCGCTTGGGACCACGCATCCTGCCATCTGGAACTTGATGGGATGGGTTCGCCAATCCCATCAGCTATTGTCCACATTCCGAAGATCAATGATATCACCTGCAGTTTGAGAGAAATCACAGCTTCCCAGATTTATGGGGCAGGACAACCTGATCAATCTTCCAGATTTCTGCAAGATGTGGCGCATCTTTGTGGAGTGGATCTTTCCAGGCACGTCAACTGGCCGTTATTTCTCCAGGATTCAGGGCAGCTATCCCACTGGGGAGATGTTGTGCCTCCAGATCTCTACGAGAAATGGATGACCGAAGGAATGACGACAACTTGAGCCACCTTGATGGACTCTCATCCTACTTTTTCGCAGGCGCTGCTGGGCCGGTGCCCTGGGGATTTTTGGTGCCGGGGCGCTCGATCTTTTTTGCGCTGGCGGGCAGGGTGGCCGGATCGAAGGGGAGGACAGGGGTCTGTTCAAGCACCTTGAGCCGCAGGTCTTTGATCTGGACGGTGTTGGCATTGCCGCGATGAAGCTGGATGGCCAGCAGGCCCTCCAGGGCACGGCCTTTGGCGTCGTGATCCACCAATTCCGAGGTGGTCTGACCATTGATCTGATGAATGAGGTGATTGCCACGGGCAATGATGGTGTAGTCGTTCCACTGAGTGACATCCACTTTCACGGGCTCGCGCTCGGCGGTGAGCCAGCGCGCTCCTTCAGGGTCAAGCAGCACGTTTTTTCCATTGAGGCCGAAGATGCCACGGCCCTTTTCTTCATAGGTCATGCCGGTGTGTTCGAGGGCCGGGTGGATATCGAGCTGATAACCCGTGATGCCCCAAGGGCCAGCCTCCGGCAGCGAACGGCTGCGATACTGGATGCCGGAGTTATTGTCCCCAATCACGCGCACCGTGGCCTTCAATTCAAAGTCCTTCACCTGCCCCCCGCGCCAGATGAGGAAGGTATTGTTCACCGGGCTGTCCGGGCCCGTGCAGATGCCTGTGACGAGACCCTCCTCCACCTTCCAGAGCTTCGGGTCCCCGTCCCAGCCACTGAGGTCCTTGCCATTGAAAAGCGGGACAAAACCCTCCGCGTCTTTGTCCTGCGCGAAGCCAGGGGTGATGAGGGCAAGGGATAGGAGGCCAAGGAGGAACAGTTTCATGGAAGGGGTGGGAGTGAACGTGATGAATGACCTGATCTTTTGCGAGAGACGCGAATGGAAAACAGAAAAGAAAGTGCGGCTTCCTGCGCTGAATTCTGGCATTTTTCGTGGTCCGGCCCATCATCGGCTTTCACACCCACATGACCACCACCCGCAAGACCCCTGAACAACTGCGCTCCTGGCGCTGGTATGGCCGCGATGAACTCCGTTCCTTTGGGCATCGCTCGCGGGCAAAGCAGTCGGGCTGGGGCGCGGAAGACTACGTGGGCAAGCCGATCATCGGCATCCTCAATACGTGGTCGGAACAAAACTCCTGCCACATGCACCTGAAGCTGACGGCGGATGGCGTGCGCCGGGGCATTTTGCAGGCGGGCGGGCACCCCATGGAGATCCCGGTGCTGTCCGCAGGTGAGATGCTGACAAAACCGACGGCGATGTTTCACCGCAATCTGCTAGCCATGGAGGCCGAGGAAGTGCTGCGTGGCAATCCCCTGGATGGGGCAGTCCTGCTGGGCGGCTGTGACAAATCCACCCCTGGGCTGCTCATGGGCGCTTTCAGCATGGACATCCCGGTCATCTACATGCCCTGCGGGCCAATGATCAAAGGCAACTGGCGCGGTGAGACCCTGGGTTCCGGGAGCGATGTGTGGAAATACTGGGATGAAAAACGCGCCGGCAATTTGAGCTGGGAACAGTGGTGCGAGATCGAAGACGGCATCGCCCGTAGCCCGGGCCATTGCATGACGATGGGCACGGCCTCCACCATGACGGCCCTGGCGGAAACGCTGGGCCTGGTGATCCCTGGGGCCTCCTCCGTACCCGCTGTGGATGCCGCGCATGTGCGCATGGCCGCAGCCGCAGGTCGGCAGATCGTGGAGAATGCCTGGAATGACCTGAAGCCTTCGAAGATCGTCACGGAACGCTCTTTTGAAAACGCCATCGCCGTGGACATGGCTCTGGGTGGCAGCACGAACGCCATCGTTCACCTCGTGGCCATGGCAGGCCGCCTGGGCATCAAGCTGCCTTTGGAGAAGTTTGACGAGATCAGCCGTCGCATTCCCCTGCTGGCGAACATGCGCCCGGCGGGCAAATACCTGATGGATGAGTTCTACGTGGCCGGGGGCCTGCGCGCCCTGCTGAATGGCATGCGTGATCTCCTGGACATGGAGACCCTGACCATCACTGGCAAGACCCTGGGTGAGAATGTGGAAGGCTGCGAAATCTACCAGTCTGACGTCATTCGCACGCCGGAAAACCCGATCCAACCCGATGGCGGCACGGCCATCCTGCGCGGCAATCTTTGCCCGGACGGAGCGGTGATCAAACACGCGGCGGCGACCCCTGAACTCTGCCAGCACACAGGCCCGGCGCTGGTCTTTGACAGCTACCCGGACATGAAGGCGCAGATTGATAACCTGGACCTGGACGTGACCAAGGACACCGTGCTCATCCTGCGCAATGCCGGTCCTGTGGGTGCCCCCGGCATGCCGGAGTGGGGCCAGTTGCCGATCCCGAAGAAGCTCATCCTACAGGGCATCCGCGACATGGTGCGTCTGTCTGACTGCCGCATGAGCGGCACGAGCTACGGTGCCTGCGCCCTGCACATCGCCCCGGAAAGCGCCGTGGGCGGACCGCTGGCCCTGGTGAAAAATGGCGACCTCATCGAGCTGGATGTGCCTAACCGGAAGTTGCACCTGCACGTGAGTGATGAGGAGCTGGCCAAACGCAAGTCCGAGTGGAAACCTGCACCTCCACGCTACCATCGCGGGTTTGCCAAGCTCTTTGTGGACCACGTCACCCAGGCCAATGAAGGAGCCGACTTCGACTTCCTTCAGCATCATCCTGAAGGTGTGCCCGAGCCGGAGATTTACTGAGTCCCCGCAACGTCTTGCATCACCCCAGCCAAGATTTCCGTTAATCCGGTTTTCAGACGGCTGCGCACGCCTATCCTTGTCTCATGCTGAAAGCCTCCCCCGCTGCTCTCCTGCTGGTCCTCATTGGTTTGGGGGCAGGCGTCAGTGTGTTCCTTTCGCAAAAACCTGCGATGCAGCCGGCCCCCGTCGCTGTGACTCCACCTCGCAAGGATCCCCTGGAATTGCCCAAGGCGCAGCCTAGCGAGAGCCCGGAAGAACAGGAAGATCTGCGGGCGCAGATCAAGCTCCTGGAAGGCCAGGTGGAGTACCTCCAGGGGCAGGTCAGCACGCTGCAGGAGGAAAACACGCAGCTCCTGCAAAAGCTGGGCACGCTGGGCATGAAGGGCGCGCCCAAGATGGAGCCCGCGATGGTGGATGAAGATCCCCCCGACTATGTGGGCATGGGGATTGAGCTGATGAAATTTCGCAAGCTCCAGGCCCTACCCATCCCGACCACGGGGGTCTCCCAGCCGGAGGTGGAGCGCGCCATTCTGACCTGGCTGCGCCAGCAGCAGCCCGATGATGAAGGCCCCCGCTTCGGCCTGGCCCTCACCGCCCTGGGCTGGATAGATAAACCCGTGGACCCCCTGCCCCTGCGCGCGGCCCTGTGGGCCCGGCAACTGGGTGGTTGGTACGATGAAGAAAGCGGCACGCTGCTGGTGACGGAGGATAATCCCATCCCCGGTAAACCCGCCCCAGACCGCCCCATGGCGATCGCCTTTGGGCAGCTCCTTCGGCAATACGGCAGCACCCTGTTTCCGAAAGAGCGCAGCGAACCCCTGACCACGGATGAGCGACTGGCGCGTGAATCTCTGCTGGCGGGTGATGCCGGATTGACACGCTTTTTGTTCAGCCTGCAGCATCCGGAAGCTGCACCGAAAAGTGATCTGCCCGCCGAAGATCCAGACCACCCGCTCAATGAAGTGCCCATGCCGGTGTTCCTGAAAGAACTGGCGCTTTTCCCTTTCCGTCCCGGTTTTGAATTTGCCCAGACGCTGCACAGCGCCGGGGAGTTTGGTCAATTGAATGCCGCCTACTCCCGCCCACCCCGCGACTGCGCGGAGATCATCGAGGCCGAGAGATACCTGGATAACTCCGCACTGCCGTCCACGCGCCCACAGTTTGCTAGCACTCGCGTGGCGGAGAGCACGCCTTATTGGGACGATAGCCTGGGCCGTTTTGCCATCTTCAATGCCCTGCGCACCTACAATAGCGATGAAGATGCCGGGCAAGCCGCGCATGGTTGGCAGTCGGATCGTTTGTTAGCCTATGCGGCCCCGGATCATCCCCGCGACCACGCCGCCTGGCAGACGCAGTGGCTCACCCCACCACAGGCGGAGGCTTTTTTCAAAGCCATGCGCAACTGCCTGCTACAACGCTACGATGTGGAGCCGACCCTGGATTCTGCCGACGAAGTGGCCCTCACCGCCGGCGGGCGCTCCATCCTGCTTCTGCGCAATCGCCAGGGCCAGGGTGTCTTGCTGGTGGATGCCGCGACGGCGGAGTTTGCCAAGGCCTTGCGCAGCACGCTGGATTCCGTATCCAAGACGGCTCCATGATTGCCAAGCAAGTCATCTACTCCGGTCGCGTCCAGGGCGTCGGCTTTCGTTATTCCACCAAACAAATCGCGGCGGGGTATGAAGTCACGGGCACGGTCAAAAATCTGCCCGATGGTCGGGTGCAGTTGCAGGCCATGTCGCATGATGCCGAGGAATTGGGGGCCTTTCTCGCGGCCATTGATGAGAGCAACTTGGGGTCGCTAATCAAGGAGCGTGAAGTGTCCGTGATTCCCGCCCTGCTCGGCCAGCGGAGTTTCAGCATCGAACGTTGAAGCGGCGGAAGGGCGGGCGGCAAGCAGGAACAATCGCCAGATTTGCAGCCGAAGCTGGCGGATTCCGCGCTTGCTCTAGGGCGGGGTTCTGATGCATCATCCACGTTCCTGTGAAATTCCTTTTCCATCTTTTGCTGCTCATCGGCCTGAGCGCCCTGACCGGTGCGGCCTGGGTGGCACATCGGCCTACCGCCATTGCCCCGGTGGAGCCCGCCAAGCCCGGCGCACGCCAGAGGGAATTGGTGGATGACCTGAAACAGGCCGCCATCAAACGCTCCGCCATCTTTGAGGTCAGCGAAGCAGAGCTGAATCGCCACCTGGCCAAAACCCTGAAGGGCACCCTGCCGCTGCCCGCTGGAGAATGGGCCACTTTTGAGCGTCTGGCCCTGGAACTGGAGCCTGACATCGCCCACGCCACCCTGGTCTGGAAGGTGCGCAACCACCTCAGCACTGCCACAGTGGATTTCCGCATCGCGCGGCAGGAGAAAGCTTTTCGGGTGGAGGTGGTGGGGGGCAGCTACGGTCACCTGGAAGTACCCCATGGTCTCCTGCGTCCCTTGGCCCCAGCTTTGGAGAAACTGGCCACGACCCTCCAGGAAGAAATTCAGGCCTTGTTCCAGATGAATCAGATCCAGCTCGCCCAGGACAAGCTCGTGCTCGACCCCCGTTTCCCGTAACCTTTTTGCCCGCATGTCACGCGCTGCTGCCCTCGTCTCTTTTGTTTCTGCCTCCCTGCTCCTCAGTCTGGGTCTGCCCCTGACTGCCCAGGAAGCGGCGCCCCCCGTCCCCGCTGCACCTCCGGTGGCTCCTCCGTCCGCGCCTGGCAGTGCCCCAGTCATCCCCGTGGCCCCACCTCTGCCGGGCCAGCTCCAGGCTGCGCCTGCGATGCCGCCACCTGCCCCGGGGGCTCTGCCGCCCACAGTCGGCCAGGAAGAGGCCACCTCTCCCGCGCCCACAGGGCTCTCCGGGCTCCCACCGCCTACTTTTAACAGCGCCCCCAGCGTTCCGCTCACGAAGCCGAAGGCGCGCTCCTCCACCAGCACCAGCGGCCAATTCATCGTCCACGGGGATGATCTCACCCTGCGCAGCGCCCTTTCCGGCAAGTGCGAGGACATCGCCGCAGAGTTACGCAACCTTTTGCATGACAAGCAGCCCTGGGCTCTCCCCATCGTGGTCCTGCTGAATTCGGGAGAAACCGCCCGCAAAGCGGAAAAAACCGCCTCCACCGTCATCTCGCAGCTCACCCATGGCGGATTCCACCTCCAGGTGAATGTGAACATGCGTCCAGACCTGCGCCCCAGCGACCTGCGCAAGGAAGTCATCCGCGCGCTTCTGGCTGAGCGCATCCTGCGGGACCGCAAGGAGATCACCACCCAGCGTAAGCTGCTGCTGCCGGACTGGCTTTTCCAAGGCGTCTTAGAAGCTCTGGACTATCGCCAACGCGCCCGCCCCAGCGCCCTTTTTGCCGCCATTTTCAAAAGCGGTAAAATCTTTGGCATCGAAGAAATCATTGAGGCCTCCGCTTCGGACATTGACGACGCCCTTTCCAAAACCATCTATCAGACCTCCTGCTGCGCCCTCGTCTTGGCCCTGCTGGACCAGCCTGATAGCGGCCTGCGGGTGGGCAAATTCCTCAATGCTCTGGCCAGCGACCCCCGCAGTGAGCGCGAGTTGCTGAACCAGTGGTTCCCCAACTTCGCCAGTAGCGAGGCCAGCCTGAATAAATGGTGGGCGCTGCAGCTCGCCACCCTCGCCAGCCCTGGCATGGCCGAGCCGCTTAGCCCGCAGGACACCCTCATCGCGCTGGAAGAGGCGATCACCTTCCGCTTCCAGGCTAAGCCGAGCGAAGTCCCGGCCTCCTCCCGCCGGGTCGTGGCTGCCGTCAAACCGAGCGCCACCAAAGCCCCCGAGCCCGAAAAGCCCGCCACCAAAACCTCTGAGCCGGCCCCGGCCGTAAGCAAAGAAGAAACCGAAGTCGCCACGGCCAGCGAAGAGACCCAGGAAAAACGCGGTTTCATGAGCCGCCTGAATCCCTTCTCACGCCGCAAGAGCAGCGATGACGAGATCGCCGCAGCGATCGAAGAAGCCGCGCGAGTCGAGGCTGAAAGCTCCGGCGCGATGCCAGAAGCACCGGAGCCACCTGCGGAAGCCGCCGAGTCTGCCCCGCCTGAAGCCCCAGCACCCGCCCCGACCACTAGCGGCACGCGCCGTAAACCGCTGCTGGACCGCTGGTTTGACGAAGATAAGCCCAAGGCTGACAAGCCTGTGGAGGCCCCCCCCCAGGAGGAACCCAAGCCCGAGAAAAAAGCGGAGGCGACCCCGGAAAAACCCAAGGTTACGGCGCCCGTCACGCCCAAAGCACTGACACCCGCCCCCGCAGCCACGGTAGATAAGCCGAAGGACGAACCAGAAGCGAAGCCCGCAGCCGAAGGGGACAAAAAGCCCTCCACGCTCAACCCGCTGAACTGGTTCCGTGGCGGTAAAAAGGACACGGAGGCCAAGCCTGTAGAGCCGGAGGAAGCCCCGGCTCCCGCTCCAGAAAAAGAAACAAAGGAGAAAAAAACCGTTCTTTCTCAAAGCTCAGATCCCTTCATCGCCCAACTTCTGAGCGGACGCCCCATCTTCGCTCTGGCCATGCAGGAAGTGGCCGTAGAAGCCGCAGAGGCTGAGGCCCCAGCCGGGGAGAAAAAGCGCCTGTTTGGCCTCTTCGGCAAAAAGAAACCCAAGGACGATCCCGCCGAGCCCGAAGCCCCCAAAACGCAGGAGGAGGCACCCAAACCCGCCAAAGAAGCCGCCAAAGAAACTAAGAAAGCGAAGGATACACCCCCTGCCGCCGAAGCTCCAAAGGAAGAGCCTGCCAAAAAGGATACTCCCGAGCCCAAGGCTGACGAGGCGATGCCCGAAGAGGCGGCTGAACCTGAAACCCCCAAAACCAAACGCCAGCCCGTGCGGTTGCGACTCTTTGGCTCCGACAAAAAGGAAGAAAAAGCCCCTGAACCTGAGACTGAAGCTAAGGAAGAGATGCCCGCAGACACACCTCCTGCCGCAGAGCCCAAAGCCACCGCGCCCCCTAAACCCAAAGAACCTGCCGCTGCAAAACCCCAAAAGCCTAAAGATGAGGCCCTGGTCGCAGCGTCCATCTCCATTGAGGACTACGCCTTCATCCTCAAACGCAAGGACTTGGGCAAGATCATGGAGCGCAATGTCAATGCCCTGGCAGCGCTGCAAAATCGCGCGGCCATCCTGTACCGTCCTATCGTGACCGATTACGTGTCGGCCATGGAAGACATCCTCAAAGGCAAGACCAAGGGCCTGGATGCCCGCCTGCGCGCCCTCCGCGTCCGGACCCAGGAAGCCACCCAAAAAACCGATGCGGTGCGGGATCTTTTGGACCTGCATGAAGCCAACGGCGCGCCTGCCATGTCCGGCCTGTTTGAGGACTACCTCAAGCTGCCCGAAACCATCCAGAACGAGCTCCCCCAGCGCACCGACGCCATTTCCAAGTACCTGGACGCCCTGGACAAAGAATTTTCGAAGGAGTGAGGGGCAGTGGAGAGCTCTTGTGTAGAGGGCACCCTTTTGTGAACGTGGTCCTTTCGTGTTGCGACCACCCCCTCGCCTTGGCCTCTCCCCAATTCTTGGGGCGAGGGAACGCGCTTTTGGGAGCTCAAAATTGAATACCGAACGGGTGCTAATAAAAGAGCAAACGAGCGCCGAATGGTCTTTAGCCTTAGAAAGCGAAAGGACGCCCCCCTCGCCCCAGGAACTGGGGAGAGGGCCAGGGGTGAGGGGCGGTGGAGATGTCGTGGTGAGGTCAGGACATAGGTCTCGCTTTGACTAATGAGCACCCCTTCTCGAACGAAGTTCCTCGTGCTGCCCCCCTCACGATACCTCACTGGATCAATCGCCCCATTTTTAGCAGGCATCGGCACCACGTTGCCTTCTCGGAACTCCAAAGTGCCACATGTGCCACTGCAAAGTGCCAAGTGTCAGCGCAGTTGTGCCATAAATGGCACTTTTAGCCCAGCCAGAACATCTGCTGCGCATTGGCTCAATTTCCTTAAATCACTGATAGTCAACGGATTACACTTTCCACATCCAAGCTGGCACGTCTCTAGCCAAGTAGAAACCAGTAAAACCAACCTGTTTTCCCAAGTTTCAATCTTTCTCCTAACCATACATCATGAGCAAAATCCTCGGCATTGACCTCGGCACCACCAACTCCTGCATGGCCGTCCTCGACGGTGGCAAGGCCACGGTGCTGGAAAACTCTGAAGGCGCACGCACCACGCCTTCCGTCGTCGCTTTCACCAAGAGCGGCGAACGTGTCGTCGGTCAGGCTGCCAAGCGCCAGGCTGTGACGAACCCCCGCAACACCGTTTTCTCCGTGAAGCGCCTCATGGGCCGCAAGTTCGCTGAACTGACCGAGGCCGACAAGCGCATGCCTTACAAGATCGTGGCCGCCGCCAATGGCGATGCCCATGTGCAGGTGGAAGTGGGTGGCGAAACCAAAACCTACTCCCCCCAGGAAGTCAGCGCCATGATCCTGGCCAAGCTCAAGGCTGATGCCGAAGCCAAGCTGGGCGAAGCCATCACGGAAGCCGTCATCACCGTCCCTGCCTACTTCAATGACAGCCAGCGTAACGCCACCAAGGCCGCAGGCGAAATCGCCGGCCTGAACGTCCGCCGCATCATCAATGAGCCGACCGCTGCTGCCCTGGCCTACGGCCTGGAAAGCAAGTCCGACGAAAAAGTCGCCGTGTATGACCTTGGCGGCGGTACCTTTGACATCTCCGTGCTGGAAATCGGCGACGGCGTCTTCGAAGTGCTGGCCACCGATGGCGACACCCACCTGGGTGGTGACGACTGGGACAACACCCTGATCACCTGGATCGTCAACGAATTCAAAACCGACAGCGGCATTGACCTCAGCGGCCAACCTGACGCGCTTCAGCGCATCAAGGAAGAAGCTGAAAAGGCCAAGATCGCCCTCAGCTCCAGCCAGAGCTACGACCTGAACCTGCCCTTCATCACTGCCGACGCCACTGGGCCAAAGCACATCATGAAGACCCTCACCCGCGCCAAGATGGAGCAGCTCACAGACAGCTTGTTCGAGCGCACCATCAAACCTGTGCGTGAGTGCCTGGCCGCAGCCAAGCTGGACGCCAGCAAGATTGATGAACTCGTCCTCGTGGGTGGGATGACCCGCATGCCGAAAGTGGTGGAAACCGCCAAGAAACTGGCCGGCAAAGACCCTCACCAGGGCGTGAACCCGGATGAAGTGGTGGCCATTGGCGCTGCCATCCAGGGCGGCGTGCTCAAAGGCGACGTCAAGGACGTGCTCCTCCTGGACGTGACCCCGCTGACGCTCTCCATCGAGACCGCAGGCGGTGTGGCCACCCCGATGATCCCGCGCAACACGACCATCCCGAAAAAGCACAGCCAGGTGTTCTCCACCTACGCTGACAATCAGCCCGGTGTGGAAATCGTCATCCTTCAGGGTGAACGCCCGATGTCCCGCGACAACAAGACGCTGGGTACCTTCAAGCTGGACGGCATCCCGCCGCTGCCCCGTGGCCAACCTCAGATCGAAGTCACCTTCGACATCGACGCCAACGGCATCCTTCACGTCTCCGCCAAGGAAAAGACCACCGGCAAGGAACAGCGCATCTCCATCCAGGGCAGCTCCGGCCTCAGCCAGGACGAGATCGAAAAAGCCAAACGCGATGCTGAAGAGCATGCCGAGGAAGACCTGAAGCGCAAAGAAGCCGTCGAAGTGAAGAACAAGGCGGAAGGCCTGACCTTCGAGATCGAGAAGACGCTGAAAGAATGGGAAGGCAAAGTCCCGGCCGACCAGCTCACCCCGATCACCGACAAGGTGGCCGCGTTGAAGTCCGCCGTCGAAGCCGGTGACACCGACAAGATGAAGGCGCAGACCGAAGAACTGGAAAAACTCTTCGCTGCTGCCTACCAGGCCGCTGCCCAGGCTGGCGCCACCGGTGCCCCTGGCGGTATGCCCGACATGGGTGGCATGGCCGGAGCCGCCGACGCAGGTGCCTCTGCCTCCGAACCTAAGTCTCAGGACAAAGGCAAGGTCGTGGACGCCGACTTCGAAGTCGTGGACAAGGACAAGTAATCCGCTTTCCAAAAAAGCATGCGAAGCGTGATGACATCGCAGCCGCAAGGTTGCCAGCACAGCGACTCCCCAGGAGGGTTGGCCCAGCGCCGGCCCTCCCAGGGAAGCCGGACCGATCTTGCATCGGCACGCGCTGCTATGATTGTGATAGGCATCGCGCTTCTCGTTTCTTGTGGCAAAAAGGAAACTGCCCAGGCCCCGGTGGCGGCACCCGCCCCTAAACCAGCGATGGTTTCCGATGCCAAGATCGAGGCCGAGCTGGCGCAAGCCCTCGCCGAAGATCCCAAGAACGCCGCAGCAGCAGAAAACGAGGCATTGGCCGATGAGGCCGAGTCCATCCTGGACAAGTACCCGAACAAACCTGCCGCCGATCTCCTGAATCTGCCCGAAGTGAATGAGAGCCTGAAAGTGGCCCTCACGAAACTCGGTCAAGACAAAGGACTGCAAAACCAGATCAACACCACCGTGGAGTTGGCCGCCAAGATGAAGGGGCTGGAAGGCACCCCTGGCTCTGTCGGCCTAGATCTCGACACCCAAAACTACAACCGTGACCAGAAGTCCCGCATGCTGCAGGCCGTCCTTTCGAAGGATCCAAAGCGCATCGTCGGCTTCCTCGTCGGGGAGATCGGCGAAGCGGCCCCGGAACTGAGTTACGGCGGCAAAGATCGCGCCAGCAATGGCATCGCCATTAAAGAAAACCAGCCTCCGGCGAAATAAATCCCGCTCCGCTCCGACTTCCTCTCCCCCAACAATTTTCCGCCCGGCTGGCCGCCACACATCGCATGCGTGACTGCAAGCCGGGCAGATGAACAAACCAAACCAGAACAAGTAAACCGCTAGCAGAAAATAGACCAACTATGGCTACCGCAATCACCCCGCTTGGACGTCGCGTCCTCCTCAAGCGCTCCATCAGCGAAGAAAAAACCGCCGGTGGGATCTTCCTTCCAGACACCGCCAAAGAAAAGCCACAGGAAGCTGAAGTGCTCGCCCTTGGCACTGGCAAGGACGACGAAGGCAAAGACGTCAGCACACTCTTCACGGTGAAGGCTGGCGACAAGGTCCTCATCTCCAAATACGGCGGCACCGAAGTCAAGGTGAACGGCGAAGACCTCCTCATCGTCAACGAAACCGACATCCTGGGCATCATCGCCTAAGTCCATCGGGCGCGCTTTTGATGGCCGCCCATGACTCACATTCACAACCCACACCTCACACGCTAACTTACTATGGCAAAACAACTCCACTTCGACGAATCCGCACGTCAGGCCCTCCTGCGCGGCGTCACCAAACTGGCTCGTGCCGTCAAGGCTACCCTTGGCCCTGCAGGCCGTAACGTCATCCTTGAAAAGAAATTCGGTTCCCCAACGATCACCAAAGACGGTGTGACCGTGGCCAAGGAAATCGAACTTCCTGATCCGTATGAAAACATGGGCGCCCAGCTCATCAAGGAAGTCTCCTCCAAGACCTCCGACATCGCTGGTGACGGCACCACGACCGCTACGGTCCTGGCTGAAGCCATCTACTCCGAAGGTCTCCGCAACGTGACCGCCGGTGCTAACCCAACCTCCCTTCAGCGCGGTATCCTCAAGGCTACTGAAGCCATCGTGGCCAAGCTGAAAGAAATCAGCACCCCGGTGAAAGACAGCAAGGAAGTGGCCCAGGTCGCAACCGTGTCTGCCAACTGGGACACCGCTATCGGCAACATCATTGCTGAAGCCATGGACAAAGTGGGCAAAGAAGGCACGATCACCGTCGAAGAAGCCAAGTCCATCGAAACCACCCTCGACGTCGTCGAAGGCATGCAGTTCGACAAAGGCTACCTGTCCCCTTACTTCGTCACGGACGCTGAGTCCATGGAAGCGAACCTTGAGTCCGCCTTCATCCTCATCCACGAGAAGAAGATCAGCAGCCTGAAAGACATGCTTCCTCTGCTTGAGAAAGTCGCTCGCTCCGGCAAGCCTCTCCTCATCATCGCTGAAGACGTGGAAGGCGAAGCCCTCGCGACTCTCGTCGTGAACAAGCTCCGTGGCACGCTCAACATCGTGGCCGTCAAGGCTCCTGGTTTCGGCGACCGCCGCAAGGCCATGCTGGAAGACATCGCCATCCTCACCGGTGGTCGCTGCATCACCGAAGACCTCGGCATCAAGCTTGAGAACATCGAGCTTTCTGACCTGGGCCAGGCCAAGCGCATCACGATCGGCAAAGAGTCCACCGTCATCGTCGAAGGCGAAGGCGGCAGCGAGGCCATCTCCGGCCGCGTCAGCCAGATCAAGCGCCAGATCGAAGAAACCACCAGCGATTACGACCGTGAGAAGCTCCAGGAGCGTCTTGCCAAGCTCGCCGGCGGTGTGGCCGTCATCAACGTCGGTGCTGCCACCGAAACCGAGATGAAGGAAAAGAAAGCCCGTGTGGAAGACGCCCTTCACGCCACCCGCGCTGCGGTGGAAGAAGGCATTGTTCCTGGCGGTGGTGTCGCACTCATCCGCGCTCAGGCCGCCATCGGCGACCTCGGCCTCACGGGTGACGAGAAGACCGGTGCCGAGATCGTGGCTCGCGCCATCGAAGCTCCTCTTCGTCAGCTGGCTGCAAACGCCGGCGTCGAAGGCGCACTCATCGTCGCTGAAGTCAAGAAGGGCAAAGGCAACGAAGGTTATAACGTGGCCACGGGCGTCTATGAAGACCTCATCAAGGCTGGCGTCGTTGACCCAGCTAAGGTGACCCGTAGCGCTCTCCAGAACGCTGCCTCCATCTCCGGCCTGCTTCTGACCACTGAGTGCCTCATCGCCGACATTCCGAAGGAAGAGAAGGCCGACGGCGGCCACGCTCATGACCACGGCGGCATGATGTAATGGAATAAATGAGTTCTTTTTGAACTCCTAAGGGGGGTGGCCTGTCTGTAATGGCAGGTCGCTCTTCAAAAACACTTTTTTGTCTTGAGAGATCTGTCCTCGCATACCGGGAGCTTGCGAAGACAGACCTCACGATAAAAAACCCAAACCCCCAACGACGGGCCGGAAGGAAACTTCCGGCCCGTTTTTGTTGGTTTGGCGAATGAAGACCCAATATGACCTCATTTCATTCAGGGGTGGGCAACTTCGCGTGCTGCGACCACCCCTCACCTGGGCCTCTCCCCAGTTCCTGGGGCGAGGGAACGCGTTTTAGAAGCTCAGGATTTGATTGCGGGCGATCTACCTTTGGTCTTCAGCGAGCGGAGTCCAAAAGACGTCCCCCTTCACACCGAAATACGCCGATTGCGCGCGGTGATGGGCCAGCGCTGGGTGGCGGATGTCCCCTCCACGATCACGGCTTCCCCGTGCATGGACACGGTGGGGCAAACATGGCGTGGGATGCCGTGCAGGGCCTGGCCAATCTGGAACTCGTGTGCACGCTCGGTTTGCAACACCAGGTGTTCTTCACTCTGCATCAGCACCTCGGCATCGGGCAGTTCCTCGAACCGGACACGCGGATGCGGGTTTTCTGGGGCCACGGATTTGTGACCGAGGTCCAAGGTGAGGCGATTCGTGCCCGGTTTGCTGATCACCCGAGCGAGCAAAAGGGCGGCAGGTAAAAAGGGCAGGTCGGGGTGTTTATCCCCGTACCCAAAGTCCCACAGCACGGTGGTGCCCGGGGAAAGGGTGCGATCCAGCAAAGGCGCGTGGATGCCGAAGGTAGGCGAGCCGCCAGCGACCAATTCCCCCACGGGTACACCTTCTCCTTCAAGACGCTTGCGAAACTCTAGCACGGGCGCAAAGGCCGCCTCACAGCGGCTGCGGCGGGTCTCGAGATCCGCATCATGGATGTGCCCATCGTAGGCGTGAAGGCCGCGAAAAAGCAGTCTCGGAGTGTCTTTGATCACATGCACAAGAAAAGCAGCCGCCTCCCCAGGGACGATGCCTGTGCGGCCCATGCCGCAGTCCAGTTCCAGGTAAACGCCCAGCGTCACGTCATGCTGCTGAGCTGCGGTAGCCAGCGTGCGTAGTGAGGCCTCGTCATCGGCAATGGCAGAAAACTGCACTTCAGGAAACTTTACGGCCAGCAGGGCCAGGCGATGGCCATTGGGCCCCAAGCAGGGCATGGCCAGCAACACATCCGTGCCGCCCCCAGCTGCGCACATTTCCGCCTCGGCGATGGTGGCGGCTTTAAACTTCGTGATGCCCAATTTCACCTGGCGCTGGATCAGCGGCTGCAGCTTGTGGGTCTTCACATGCGGCCGCAGGCGCTCAGGCCCACCGGCGATCTCCAGCATGAGCTGGAGATTATACTCGATGCGCTCACGATAGAGCAGCAGGGCAGGCGAGGCGATTTCGGCCTCATTTTCGATGTGGTACCAGGCTGGAGAGAGGATCATGCAGAGGTTTCTTTCTACGCGAGACGAGGGGCAGTCTTCAACCTTCATCCAGGCCAGGGCTTGTTTCTGGTGCTTTCGTGACAAGTTGACATCTTCCGCGCCTTTTCCTTGGCGGTTCCTCACTCTGCCGCTACTGTTTGCGCCCCCCATCATGGTTCGACTCATCACCCAGCAAGGTCAGCTCTTCGATTGGCAGGACGAGAAGGTACGTCCCTTCCCGGACAATCTCGTGTACCTGGACCTCCTGAATCCCTCCCGTGCGGAGGAACTGGAGGCGGAAAGCTGGCTGGAGCATGGCCTCCCGACCCGGGAAGAGATGCAGGAGATCGAGGAATCCAGCCGACTTTACACGGAGCACGGTGCCCTCTACATGACGGCATGGATTCCTGTGGGGCTGGACACGCCCGATCCTGACACCACCGCCATCACCTTTGTGCTGGCACCCGACTGCCTGACGACGGTGCGTTACGCTGATCCCATGGCTTTCCGTGTCATGGTGGAGCAGGTCCGCCGCCAGTGCTCCTGCCCCATGAGCAGCGATGCTGTGTTTTTGACCCTGTGTGAGCTCATTGTCGCCCGCATTGCCGATGCGCTGCAGGCCGTGGAATCCGACCTGAAAAAGATCGGTCGTGAAGTCTTCAGTCTGGATCCGAATAAGGCGAATGCCGCCGTGGAGAAAGACCTGGGAGACGTCGTCCGCACGCTGGGCCGCCGCAGTGCCCTGGTGGCGAATCTGCGTGAAAGCCTCGTCAGCGTGAACCGCATGCTGCAGTTCTTCTTAAACAATGCCGCGACCTGGATGCGTAGCGACCTGGCCGCCCAGTTCCGCAGCGTGATGCGCGACGTGAAGTCTCTGGATGACTACACCAACCAGCAGCAGCAGGAGATGACCTTCCTCCTCGAGTCCACCCTAGGCCTCATCAACATCCAGCAGAACCAGATCATCAAGATCTTCACCATCGCCAGCGTGCTTTTCATGCCGCCGACACTCATCGCCAGCCTGTATGGCATGAACTTTGAGCACATGCCTGAGCTGAAGCTGCCCTGGGCCTACCCGGCGGTGATCTGCGCCTTGGTGATTTCTGCCCTGCTGCCGATCTGGTGGTTTAGGCGTAAAAAACTGCTCTGAGTCCCTCGCAGCCAGGAAAGCCCAGCCACTGATCGTCCCGCCATGAATCATCCCCTGGTCTCCTACCCACAAAATCCCGATACACCCACCTCACACCTGCCCTTCAGCCCCAGCGTGGTGGTGGGGGACCTGATCTTCGTTTCAGGCCAGGCTTCCGTGGATGAAACGGGGAAAATTGTGAGCGACAGCTTTGAGGGCGAATTTCGCCGTTCAGTGGAAAACCTGCGCAAGGTTCTAGAGGCTGCCGGCAGTGACCTGGCCCACGTGGTGCAGACCCGCAACTACGTGCGCGATGCGGAAGACGTGACAACGTTTAACCAACTGTATCGCGAATATTTCAGCGCCCCCTTCCCGGCCCGCACCACCATCACGAACTGTCTGCCGCCTTCCCTGCGGTATGAGATCGAGGCCGTAGCAGTGAAGGCGAATCAAGCCTCTTAGACGATCCAGGTTTGTTTCTCCATGATGGCAAGGGGTCACACCTCAGGATAAATCACTGTAGCCAGCCCATGCTGCCCATCCATTCGGCGCAGCGGGTGGGCCAGGCGTTGATAGGCTGTTTGTTATCCCTCATGCCAAAGCCGTGGCCACCGGCGGAAAAGAGGTGCAGTTCGGCGGAGCGTTTTTGCTTTTTGTACTCCAAGTAAAGCAGGGTGGCAGCGACCGGGTTATTGCCATCGTCACTGGCACAGGCGAGGAACATGGGCGGTGCATCGGCAGGCACGGTGAACGCAGGATTCAGCTTGAAGGGATCCGCAGGATCGAGGAACCCGCCGCCATAAATCATGATGCCAAAGTCTGGGCGCTGAGCATCCGTCTTGGAATCGCGATCACAGGCCAGATGCGCCAGAAGATTTCCACCGGCGCTGAAACCGAGGAGGCCCACACGTTTGGGGTTTAGCTTCCACTCAGTGGCGTTTTGACGGATGATCTCCAGGGCCTTTTGAGCATCCTGTACAGGTTTCTCATGCGGAGGTGTTTCATCCCGCGTGGGGGTGCGGTAGGTCAGCAGCACACCCGTGACTCCCAGGGTATTCAGCCATTCACAGACCTGCGTGCCCTCATGCACGGCGGAGAGGAACGCATAGGCCCCACCTGGAGCCACGATGACGCTGGTACCATTCGGCTTGTCTGGCCGGTAAACCGTGATCGTCGGGGAAGTGACGTTCGTGACCGTGCTCTTGCCCGCCCGCTTCTGAATGAACTCCGCTGTGGCGGCAGAGGGGGCTTTCATCTCTCCCGGTGCGCCTTCTGGCCACAGGGGCAACGTTAACGGCTCGGCCGCTGTGAGCGTGAGACTGAAAAGAGGGAGAAAGAACCACTTCATGGGAAAGCATGAACGTCGCAAAGCTGATGATCCTTCGGCGTTTCGTGCACGGCGATTACTTCGCGGTGTAACCCCCATCCACAGGCAGATTCACCCCAGTGATGTAGCGTGAAGCTTCACTGAGCAGGAACACCACGGCCCCTCCCAGATCATCGTCATCCGCCATGCGATTCAACATCGTGTGCTCACTGTAACGCTGCACAAACAACTCGGGCTGATTGTTGAAAAATCCCCCCGGTGCTAGGCAGTTCACCCGCACATTTTTCGGCCCATAAAGCGCTGCATAAAAGCGCGTGAGATTCAGCATGCCGCCTTTATGGAAAAAGTAATCGGGGGGCATATCACCCATGCTGGTTCCCGCATAGAGCTCATAGCTGGGACCGATCATGCCCTGGATGCTGCCGATATTGACGATGCTGCCGCGCCGCGCCTCAGCCATGGTCGTGCCAAAATGGCGATGCATTAGCATCAGCCCCGTGGCATTCACCCGCATGGAGTCCTCCCACTGGTCCACACTGCCCAGTGTGCCCTTCATCGGACGCAGCACGGAGTTATTCACCAGCCCGTGGAGGGGACCAAAGCGAGATTCAATGCGGCTGCGCAGGGCTAAGATGGAGTCCTCATCTCCCTGATCAAAAGCCTCCGCATGCACCCGGTGCCCGCGCGCGGTCTCAGCGGCGGCCACGGCCTGTAGATTCTCCGCGCTGCGGGAGGCAATGATGAGCGTGGCCCCGGCTTCGGCCAAAGCACTGGCCAAGCCACGGCCAAAAAGACCCGCAGCTCCAGTGAGCAGGATGGTTTTATCTTGGAGAGAAAAGGAGGGAAGCATGGCCGTTATTTGGAAGCGTAAACCGAGTCCGTCGCGGCCCGCCCTGCGGCCCCGTGGAAATCCGTCACCATCTTGCGCATGGCGTTGCCCAACTCAATCACATCTGCCCCGAGCGTGAAGATGCGTGTGCCTTCGGCGATGACCTCCTCCTTTTGACCAAAGAGAGAGGCCACCGCGACATGCTTACCATGCTTCAGCGCAGCAGCTGCCACCCGCTTGCGCGCTGCGACGACTTGCGGGTGCGTGGCCTGGCCTAACAGGCCGACGCGGTGACTGAAATCTCCCGCTCCGAACAGCAGTGCATCGTATCCCGGCACAGCGGCGATCTCCTCCACCTGCTCCAGAGCTTCGGGAGACTCAATTTGTAGAATAACCAACTTTTCAGTATTGCAGTGGTGGACATACTCACTCAGAGGCACTTGGCAAAACAGGCCATCCATGTTGCCTCCATCCAGCGCCTTGCTACCCACCGGGCGGCAACGCACCATATCCACCACTTGCCGTGCCTCTTCAGCACTGGTGATGTGAGGGACCATGATGCCGGTGGCATCGCACTCAAAGGGCTTCACATACTCACTGTAACCGCCCTTACTCACCCGCACGATGGTGTCCATGTCATACAGCTTGGCCGCGCGGATCTGGTGTTCCAGATTTAACCAATCATTCGGCACGTGTTCATTGCAAAGCCACACCGCCGAGGCCCCGGCTAAACCGGCTAGTTCGATGATGCGCGGATCAATGAGATTCAGTTTAAGAATCGTGGAGGACTCACCTGCACGCAGTTCGCGCAGGATACGGGAGGGGCGTAGTTTCATGGAGAAGAACGGACAGGTTTTGGGCAGCAGAAATTCCGAGAATGACTGTTCAGGACAGGTTCATTCCGTCAAGCCTCAAGGGGCGAAACGCAGGGCATAGAGGTCGGCATCCTTCAATGCGATGCGGAGGCGCACGGGTTTGCCTTGGAGAGGGCTGAGATCGGCGCCCTTCTTCCAGGTCACCACGGCTTCAAATTCATCGCCATAAAGCTCTGGCATGTCAGCCAGGGCGAAACCGGGTATGGCTTTCCCCGTCTCATCCTGCACCTCGATCTTCACACTGCCCGTGCCTGAGGTGGAGTAGTTGAGCAGCAATTTTTGACCGGTAAAAGTAAGTGTGGGTGTCACAAATTCACCGCCTTTGACATCGGCATGCACCGAGGCAAAACCCTGCTTGCGAAGACTGAGGCGACGCATCCGATGATCTGGATAACGGTAGTGCTCACTGGCGTAGAGGGACCACTCGCCGGGCCCAGTTTCGACGATGCCGGAGGCGACCATGTTGTTTCGGTCTGTCCAGTTCAGGGGGTCCGGGCCCGGGCGCAGCCAAGCCTCCAAAAAGGTGCGGTCCCAATTTACCCCATCGCGGCTGGTCATGAACACCGTGTCTGAAACGCCAGGCAGCGCATGCGTGGCGATCTTTTTCCTGCCCGGGGTGTAGCGTTTTGGGAAAGCGAGATACAGATGCGGGGCTGTGGGGCAAGGAATGGTGGCGGAGGTGTAAAAGTGTTCACGTGGAACGTCTGCCGCATAGCGATTGAGCGTCGGCTCTCCCCAAGTCAAAAAGTCGGTGGAGGGACTGCTTTGGATGTCGCGGATCTTATTGGTAAAGATGCGGGTGTAGCTGGTGTATCGTTGGTTAGGCGCATCCCAAAAGGCAATGTTTTGGGAATCAAAGGCTCCCTTGGTCATGACCGTTTCGGGCCGCATTTTATCCCATCGCAGGCCATCGGCTGAAGCAAACGCGTACAGACCGCCCGGCGTCTCCCCGGTCATCCAGTTTTTTCCGGGCTGTTTCACTCCGCCTAGTGCTTTGTAACGCTCCGTTGGTTTGGCTGCGGGGTTGCCATCTAGAAAGACCGCAAAGTTGTGCGACTCCACACCGCGCCAGATGACATTGTTCTCCTTGGTGCCGCCGGCTTCAATGAGTCCCAACTTGGGACGGGTGAAATGAATGCCATCCTCACTTTCCACCACACAGGTCACTTGGTCCGCTGAGTGATCTGAACCGCCCGCTGAGCCGCGATAATAAAGCCGCACTTTCTTACCATCTTGAATGGCGGAAAAGTACCCACACGTAGGTCCTTCCCAGGGCTGATCCGTCACCAGCACCACCTCTCGGCGTACCGGTTCATGCAGTTTCAGGCTCACCCCTTTTGCCTGGGTCAGCAGTAGCGAATCCATGAAAAGCTCCCACCGAGAACCGATGTCCAAAGGCTTCGTCGGGCTGGCTGCTGAAAGCAGCAGGGGAGACAGGAGAAGGGCGGAGGAGAGCAGCGCTTTCATGATCACGCTATACCAACGCCACTCGCCCCCTTAAAAACACGAACTTCTTTTGGTCTCTTCATGAGACCAGTCTCCTCCTTTCCCTACAGGTTACTGCGGTAGCAGCTGCACGGCATCTGCGCCCACGATGCCGTCCGTGGCCTGGGTGCTGATGGTGATCACGGCTTCCTGTTCTGCTTTAAATGGGAAGGTGCCCAGGCTGATGAAGAGCTTATCCACCGGGGGGACTTTTTTCTGGTTCACGAGCACCTGGGTGCTGCCTTCTGCATGGGCGATGCTGACGGGTACATTGCTAGCGCGATTGGGCGCGGAGGCGTATGAGACGCGCACTTCATAACGACCCGTGGTGGGGACTTTAAGGCGGTAAATGACACTCTTGCTGCCCTTTTCGAGGTTTTCATCGTGGCGGCTGGAGCCATCCACCGTGCTCCCATAAGTACTGCCCTGCCAGTGGCCCACATGCTCGGCATCCTGGTCATCCATGACGAGTCCGGGCAGTTTCGAGGAACGGGCCATGGTGGCGAGTTCCGCCAGTTCCAAGACAGCTTTTTGGGCCAGCAGCTTTTGCTTCAGGGCTTTCACCTCGATGGCCTGCACGGAAGTTTTGTTTTGCATCGCCATCACCGCCGCTAAGCCAGAGGCCTGACCCAGGGCCATGTACACGGGCTCCATGCGCAGAGAACAATACGCGATGTGACTGGCAGAAAGACAAACAGGCACGAGCAGGTTTTCACACTCGGTGCGCTTCGGTGTTAGGCTGCGATAGGCGATCTGATAAGGCAAAGCGGGGGCATCTGGAAAACTGCCTTCATCCCTCACAGTGCCGTCTTCTGCGAGGATGCGCTGCACGATGTGGCAATCAATGACGAAGGAACCCATGCCCACCGAGTCCTCTTTAAAGATGTCGTTTTGCAGGTCCTTTTGCACCATGACATACTCACCGATCATGCGGCGTCCCTCACGAACGTAGAGGGCATAGGGCCAGTATTGATTGTCGGCAAATTCGTCTTTGCAGAGACCCCAGGAGTTGCACTGATCTCGCAAGCTCTGCGGCACCCGTTCATCATGCCCTAGAAACCAAAGCATGCCCTGAATGAAGTCCACATGATCCTGCCAGATCTGCGCACGAGTGGCCGCATCGCCTTCCGGATAGGCCGTGTTGGCACCGGGATAATCGGTGGAGAAAAGACCCTGGGCATTGAGGTCATACTTGTTGTTAGCCACACCACCGAGGTGAAACAAGCGGCCAAAGCGCACGCCTGGAAAGGCCCGAATGAGACGCAGCAGCAGCTCGTATTTGGCTGAGTCATAAGTCGCTGGTTTTGGGAACGGCACTTTCAGGTCTGGGCGCTGAGTGACGCAGATGCGGAAGTTGTAGGCCTGGGTGCGGTGATCTGCACTGCCCGGCAGGAGCTGCGGTGCCGCATAGACCCCAAAAATCGGTTTGCCAGCGGCATCCAGCCCTGAGATCCCAGCGGGGGTGCCGTGAATGTAACTGGGCCCCGTGCCGCCGATGCTGGGGCAATCACTCTCCATCACCTCCACCGTGCGCGGGCGGATGGGCATGGGATAATAACCTGCGAGCGATTCCCCATACTGCACCTGGCTTTCCCGGCCGACGATGTAGCTCACCTTGGCGGCTGCCATGAGGTCGCCCTCATAAGTGGCATCCACAAACATCTTCCCTTTATAAGTCGTGCCCGCAGTGGTGGTGAGACTGGTGATGCGCGGCCCTTCTTTCGTGATGGATTTCAAGGACTGCGCGGTGACCACTTCCACCCCCGCCTCTTCAAGCATGGTTTTGAAGGTGGCTAGATTCGTCTTCGGCTCCGCATACCACATGGCAGTGTTCGGTTGCGCGGCGGCAGCCCGGCTGAAAAATTCACGCGGGAACCCGCCGATGGTCTGTTCCCGCCCCACATCCGTGCGGCAGAGACCGCCCGTGACGAGGCCCCCGATCCACTTTGTCGGTTCGATGATGACCACTTTGGCTCCTTCGCGCGCAGCGGTGATGCCTGCGCTGATGCCCGCTGGGGTTCCGCCATAAATGACCAAGTCCACCTCCGCCGCTGAGAGGAAGGACGTGAGGCAGAGAAAGGAAAGAAGCTGCGTGCGCATGATCGAAGAATAGCAGAGGGAAACGGCTGGCGTCTTGTGAGTGCGCGCCATCTTTTGTTAAATCCCTGCCATGATTCCCCGTCTCCAAACCGAGTTCTTTTCTCGCATGTCGGATCCGCAAATTCTGCGGACGATGTTTGATCATTTACCGGGAGTCTTCTTTTTCGTCAAAGACGCTGAAGGTCGTCTCATCACGGCGAATGCCGCCAAGCTGGAGCGCCTGGGTTTGAAGCATGAAAGGGAGCTCGTCGGAGCGACAGATGATGCCTTTTTCCCGCCGGATGTGGCGCTGGCTTTCCGCCAGGATGACCAAGAAATCATCCGCACAGGCAAACCCGTGGTGAACCGACTGGAATTATGGCTGGATGAGCAGCGGGCGCTCAACTGGTTCATGACCACGAAGCTGCCCATTGAAGGAAAAGAGGGAGCGATCATCGGCATCATGGGGCTGAGCCGCCGCTGTGAAGAAAAGGGTGCACAACACGCTGTTCGCGAGGTGGCGTTAGCAGTGGCCTACATCCAGACACATCTTTCACAAAGCCTGACGGCGGCTGATCTGGCCAAAGCGGTGAATCTTTCCGAACGACAGCTCCACCGAAAACTGCGCGAGACTCTGGGCAGCACCCCTCATGAGCTTATTTTAAGGCTGCGGATCCAAGCCGCTGCTGAGGCCCTGACCCAGACGGGTAGCTCCATCGCGGACATCGCTTTGGATCATGGTTTCTGTGATCAGAGCGCCTTCACCCAGCATTTTCGCAAACGCACCGGCATGACACCTCGACAATTTCGTCAGCGCCATGCGATGGCCTAACTCCTAACAAAAAGTGCGGATGGAGAAGCTCCATCCGCACGTTAGGGTTTTAAAAGGTCAATGTTACAGACCCAGCGAAGCACCGACATTGGCTTTCACTCCAGTGTTGCTGTGGCGGTGGGAGTGCTTGGCTTTGCCATGCTTGACACTGGCTCCGCCCCCCGCATTGACATTGGTCGTGCAGCTAGGGAAGGCGAAGGCCAACACGGCGGAGAGGGTCAGATAGACGATGGATTTCATGGGAGTTAAGTGAGGTAGATGGATGCGAGAGAATTTTAGCGGAACAGGCTCACGTCACCGCGAACTCGCGTGCTCACGCTGGTGGACCGGAAATGGGTGCCGCGATGGCGGTCATAATCCCGGCGGCCATCTCGATAGCTTGAGCGATAACGGGACGGGCCACGGTAGGCGACGGCACGACCGTCAGAGTAACGGCTGCTGCCGTAGTAAGGCCCGTGGTGATGGCGTGGAGCGGTGCGATAACCATACCCAGCGACATAACCAGGACGTGCAGCCACGTAACCAGTCTCTTCGACGTAGGTGGTGCAGCTGGACAGTCCGAGGGCAGCCACAGCTAGGCAGAGGATTTGCAGAGTGCGTTTCATAAGGGTGGAACGGTTGAGTTTGGAAATAGGCCGTCCGAGTGGACAGCGGATAACCTCTCTCTAGCCAGACTCATGCCGCGCCATTTTATCCACACCTAAATCACTGAATATCAACGTTTTAACATCCTAACCAGCCAATGTCGGATGCAGATTTCCCATGCCGATTGCAGCGATGAAGTCACGAGGAGCTGCCTTTTGCACGATGACGAATCACTAAACTTCAGTCTTCGGCGGACCAAGCGGCCAGAATACCGGAAGCTTTATGCAGCGTCTCCTCCCACTCCTTTTCAGGGATGCTATCTGCCACGATGCCAGACCCCGCGTGAAAGGTGATCTCCGCGCCTTTCTGCACAGCTGTGCGGATGACGATGTTCCACTGGCTTTCGCCATCGAAACCAAAGTAACCCACCGCCCCAGTGTAGGGGCCACGTGGGTGGGGCTCCAGCTCTGCGATGATCTCGGAAGCGCGTTTTTTCGGCGCCCCGGTGATGCTGCCTCCTGGGAAACAGGCCCGGAAAGCCGCCGCGTGGCTGATGCCGGGCCGCAGCGTGCCCGTGACGGTGGAGACGAGGTGATACACCTGGGCGAAACTTTCCACCCGCCAGAGATCTGGCACCTTCACGCTGCCAAATTCACACACTTGGCCGAGGTCGTTGCGCTCCAGATCCGTGATCATGAGGAGCTCCGCACGCTCCTTATCGCTCGCCAACAACTCACGAGCGGAGGCGTCGTCACGGGCAGGGTCTGTGGGAAAGCGTGGGCGGGTGCCCTTGATGGGATGAGTCGCAATGGTGCGGCCGGAAAGTTTGAGAAACAGTTCAGGCGAGGCAGAAAGAAGGGTGGTCTCTCCCAAATTCACACAGGCGGCGTGGGGCGCAGGGGAAACCCGGCGCAGACGTTCGTAAAAAGGGAAAAACGGGGTGCCCACGGGCCATTCAGCGCGCCAGGGCTGGGAGATATTCACCTGATAGATGTCGCCAGCGACGATGTACTCCTGCGCCCGGCGAACCTGGGCCAAAAAATTTTCACGGGAGACCAGAGGCTCAAAAGGCAGCCGGGGCAATGAGAGGGCGGCAGATTCTGTGGGAGGCGAGGGTAGCGAACTTAATTTCTGGGTAAAATCACCACATTCGAACCATTCTCCCTGCGCGTGGTCATACAGCAGCGCATGTGGATAAAGGCCCAACACAAATTGCCCATCATACCCTACCCAACCGAACAAACCGCCGCTGTGACCGGCAGCGGTTCCTTCATGCAGGGCTTCTTCCACCGCAGTCCAGTCCTGGGCGAGAGCCCCCTCCAGCAGGCGATCTGGCCAAGCCGTGAGCAGGGAGACCGAGCTGGGACCAGCGACGGCGCTGTCCAGCCAAATAAATCCCGGAACCGGGGCCAAAAGACGTCCCATTTCCACCGGGCTGCCCAAGGGAATGGCCACACGTGTCCACAATCTTCCTTTTTCGGGCGGAGAATCGGTGGAAAAGGGCTGGAGCATTGACACTTGAGAGCGCGGAACGTACCATACGAATTTCCTGCGGCAATCGGCATGGCTCAAGCCCCTTCCATTCTCAACGCTGACCGGGGCCGTGCCAGTGCAACGGCCCTCGGAGTCCTCTGCCTACTCGCGAGTGTGCAGGTCGTTTTAGTCACCAAAGTGGTCTGGGATGCCTCACGGCGGCCTGAAATAACGGCCAAACCGGGGTCTTCTCCGGTGGTGAATACTTCGGAAGCCCCGTTGGCCCCCGTGCGGCCCACCATCAGCTTCAGCCCCCCAGCCGTCGGGCAGATCGTCCCCGCTCTCCCACCCGTGGCAGCTCCGGCAGCTCCAGCACCTAGTTTTTCACCGCCGGCGATTGGCTCCTTTGCTCCGCCGACAGGCACTCCTCTGGCTCTGAGGCCCGCCGCACAGCCGACTACCCCGCCAGCGCCCGCGCCTACCATGGCCCCAGCGCCCCAAGCCCCTGCCCCTTTGGCCTCCACGGCAAAACTGCCGGCACCCGCGCTTGCGCCCCCTGCTAAAACGCCATCGGCAGATCCGGCCGCGAACATGTCGCTCGAAGAAATGATCGACTTGGCCAAACAAGTGCGTGGGCTAGGTGACATGCAAGGTGCCCTTGAAGTCCTCCGACGTGCCGATCTCCAGTACCCTGCGAGCCCGGAAGTGATGTCGGAGACGGCTCAATGTTATGAAACCATGGGGCTGGGAGACAAAGCCGCTGCCCTGTGGAGACAACTGGAGAGCATGGACCCCGCGCGTGCAGCGGGCTTTCGCGACCTGGCGAAACGCCGCCTCAGTACACCCGCAGCCGCTGCTACCGCCCCAGCCAGCACGGCTTTTTCAGCCCTGACTGGCAGCGAGGGTGGAAAAATGCTCTCCCTGGGAGCCTGCCTGACCGCCCGTGATCCCGCCTCTACCAACGGTGAAAAGGTAGTGCTACGCATCCCCATCTTGCGCCAGGGCAATGGCAATGTGGACCCCAGCCAGGTGGACATTGACGTTTACTTTTTTGACCGTGTGAATGGCGAAAAAATCGCCCAAACCATCGCCGATGAACCTGTCTCCGCCTGGGCCGCTGCGCCTGTGGACTGGAGCGGCATCGGTGAAGAACCCCTTGATGTAACCTATTTCCTGCCGGCACTCACTCCGGGAGAAATTGCCGCCCACGGCCGCCGTTCTTACCACGGCTACGTCGTCCGGCTCTACTACCAGCACAAACTCCAGGACGTGGCCGCGGAACCGCGCGACCTCCTGGACTTTGGTTCACGCACACCCCAGACCGTCCCCGGTGGTGTGAACCCGCTGCTCCCGCCGTTGACGAACTGACGGCCCTGCCCCCCGATACGATGACGATCCTTTTTCTCGATGCCAATGCCGACACTCGCGGCCCCCGAACTGAAGCCCTCCGACAACAACCAGGCTGGACCGTCCACAGCGTGGCCACCGTCACTGAAGGGCGCTCCTGGCTAGGCCGAGCGGCTGAGCTGGACCTGCTGATTACCGAAGCCATCCCCGCTGCCAGTGGCGACACGGGTTTTAACCTGCGTGACAGTGCGCTAACTCGGTTTCCCAAGGCGAAGGTGCTCTTCACCACGCGCTATGACCTGACCGGATTTGAATCCCAAATCGCCGGCTGGCCAGTGCTGCTGGATGCCCCTTACAGCGCGGAAAAGCTTTTGCTGAAAGCGCAGGCGGCATTCACGGCCCCAACACCGCCTTGCTGTGTGGAGCTGCCGCCCTTCCTGGCCCCAGGCACCATGCTGGGCAATTACCAGGTGCAGGACCGCCTGACACAGGAAACGGAATCAGAAACCTACCGCGCCATCCAGGTCACGGTCCAGCGGCCCGTGGCCCTGGTGCTACTGCGGCCTGACCTGCTGAGCCAGCCGGACGCCATTCAGGGGTTCAAAGAGCGTGAACGGCTGAAGGCCTCCATCTCGCATCCTCGAATCGCCCCCTTGTATGAAGCCGGTGCCGTCAATGGACTGATTTTTTACACCCGGGAACTGCCACGAGGCCGAAATCTTGAGGAAATGGAAGCCGCAGGTGAGCACCTGTCTGAGCGGAAAATCGCCGAGCTGCTCTTTGGCGTAGCCGAGGCCATGCAGTATGCCGTGGAGCGTGGCAACCATCATCGCCGCCTGTATGCGCGGGATATTTACCTGGATGCCGAGAACCAAGCCAGCATCGTAAACATCTTCCGCCCAGCGGGCAGCCGCCCACGCGTGGCGGTGGAAGAGGTGGCGGCGCTTTTGGATCTCGTGCAGCCACTCGCCAGTGAAGGCAAAGCCCGCGGGCTGCTCGCCACCCTGGCAGAGGCCGGGCATGACTGGAATGGTTTGTTGGAAGCCTTGGACGATGTGCGGGATGCCATGCGGGAACGCAGCATCATGCGCCGGATTGAGGCTGAAGAAGGTGCTTCCGCTAGCAAGCGCCCCACCCCTTGGTGGGCCTGGGCTCTGGCAGCAGCGGCATTGGCAGCCGTATTCGGTCTGGGTAACCTGGTGGGCACAGCCACTCCCACCACCACACCGCTGCTCAAAGAGGAGATGGTGACCATCCCCGCCGGAAATTTCATTTATCAAAAGAAGGAATCTCGTAACCTCGCGGCTTACCAAATCAGCAAACACGAAGTCACCATCGGCCAATACGGCGAATTTGTGAAGGCGCTGGAGGAGTCTCCCGTGACCGCCTTTGACCACCCCGACCAGCCAAAGACCAAAACCGGCCACACGCCGGCCAAATGGGCTGAAACCTATGCAGCTGCCAAAGCTGGGGCCACCTTCAATGGTCAACCCCTGAGCTTGAATACCCCAGTCACCCAAGTGGACTGGTGGGATGCCTACGCTTACGCCAAGTGGAAGGGCCAGCGCCTGCCCACCGAAGAAGAGTGGGAAAAAGCCGCGCGCGGTGAAAAGGGCCTGCTGTTTCCCTGGGGCAATAAAGCGGACAAAACCCTGGCCAACCTGGGTGATGACTACGATGCCAACGGCAAAGGCGGCGGTAAAGACGGCTACAATCTCTGGGCTCCGGCTGACCGCAAATCTGGCGATGTGAGTCCCTACGGCATCTGCGACCTAGCAGGCAATGTCTCCGAATGGACCGCCAGTGAACGCACGGGCGAACTCTGGCCCGCCCACCCGGATTACCCAGACCTGCGTGTACCTGTGGTACGCGGTGGGCACTTTGCGCTCAAAGGCAGCAACGACCTTTTAACCACCCGGTTTTTTGCTGAATCGGCCTCAGAGTCCACCCTGGCCCGCGGCTTCCGCACGGCCAGTGACCTCGCTCCTGCCCTGAAAAAGTGACCGGGAAGCCCGTCTTAAAGGGGCTGGAGCGCATTTTAGAGTTTTCTGTTCCCCCATTTTCCGCTTTCAATCAGTCATGCGCTATCTCACCCCCCTCTTTTTCTTCCTGCTCGCGCTTTCCGCGCAGGCCCAGTTCCAGGTCGGGCTGACTTTACCCCGAACCAACTATATGGCTTTGGAGGCCATCCCTGCTTCCGTAACGATCACGAATCGCTCCGGTGCGGATGTCGTTCTAGGCGGCCCAGGGCGGGCGGTCTGGATGTCCTTTGAAATGACGGACAGCACCGGGCGTCCTCTAGCCCCCATCGAAGTCTCCGGGGTGGAGCTTGTGCAGATCCCTGCAGGTGCCACCATTCAGAAAAAAATCACGGTGACGGATGCCTACTCTCCGACAGAGATCGGTAATTACGGCCTAACCGCACGTATTGCACACACGCCTTCGGGTCAGTTTTACGCGAGTGCCCGTGTGCGCTTTAACATCACCGATAACAAACCCATGTGGGAGCAAGCCTTTGGTGTCCCAGAAGGCTATAAAGGAGCAGGCGAAGCCCGCCGTTATGCCGTGATTTTGTTCACGGATATGGATAACACTTCCCTGTATTTCCGCCTGATAGATGACAAGACGAAGCTGCGCCTCCAGACCTACCGCCTGGGCCCCATCAGCATGGCGCATGATCCACAGATCACGCTGGATCGTGAAAACAAACTCCACGCGCTTTTCCTGGCTCAGCCGCACATCTATGCGCACTGCATCGTGGCCCCCGATGGTTCCTTGAAGAAGCGTTCCTACTACCGCGAGCAAAATGGGGATCGACCACAGATGGCACTGAATGGCAAAGGGGATGCCGAAATCCACGGGGGTGAATACTTCGATCCGACCAAACCCCCAGTCGCTCCGAAAAGCCCTGGAGGACGCAAGGTCTCTGAAAAACCTCCTGGCTTGGAGTGATCCAGACTGCTGATCACCTCGGAGGGTGTGCTGAGTGCTGCCCGATCTCCCGTCTAGGACCCAGCTAACAGAACTTAGCAAGTCTCTGCTCTACCAATGGACTATCCTCGCAGTCCTGGGAAGATACCTGGCTGAGCCACGTATCTAGCCGTGATTCCATGTCGCGGCTTTTCCCATTTCTTTTTCTATTTTCGATCCTGCTCACTGGGAAGCTGGCTGCGGTGGATTTTCCCAGGCAGATCCGCCCCATTCTCTCTGAGAACTGTTTTTTCTGCCATGGTCCCGATGAGGCGAAGCGTGAGGCCGGGCTGCGGCTGGATGATGAAGCGGCGGCGAAGGCCAATCATGATGGCGTACGAGCCGTGGTGCCGGGAGATCCCGATCAAAGTGCGCTGCTGCAGCGCATCCTCTCCACTGACAAGGATGAAGTGATGCCGCCGCCAAAGCAGCACAAGGTCATTCCACCGGCCCAGGTGGCGCTGCTGAAACAGTGGATCCAGGAAGGGGCGAAGTGGGGCGGCCACTGGAGTTACGAACAAGTGGTTAGGCCGACAGTTCCTCTGACAAAAGGCACAAAGCCGATTGATGCGTTTCTGCTGAAACGGCTTCATGAGGAAAAACTGGCCTTCCAATCTTCTGCCGATGCCTCCACTCTGATTCGCCGGGTAGCCCTGGATCTGACGGGGCTGCCACCCACACTGGAGGAATTGCAGACTTTCCAAAAGGCCCCGTATGAGAGAATGGTGGATCACTTCCTGGCCAAGCCTGCCTTTGGTGAACACTGGGCCAGACAGTGGCTGGATCTAGCCCGTTATGCTGACAGTTCCGGTTACCCCAGCGATCAACCGCGCGAGATCTGGGCGTTTCGAGATTGGGTCGTTCGGGCACTGAATCAAAACATGCCGTTCGACCAATTCACCATCGAACAAATCGCTGGGGATCTGTTGCCCAATCCGACGGACGATCAGCTCGTCGCCACGGCTTTCCATCGCAATACGATGACCCAAAACGAAGGCGGCACCAGCGATGAGGAATTTCGCATCGCGGCCGTGGTGGATCGGGTGAATACCACCTTTGCCGTGTGGATGGGCACCACCATGGCCTGTGCGCAGTGCCACACGCACAAGTATGATCCTCTCACCCACAAGGAATACTTCCAGGCCTATGCCTTCCTGAATCAAAGCGCGGATGCCGATAAAAAAGACGAGGCCCCTTTTCACGAAATCCTCCCTGTAGAAGTGAAGAAACAACGCCAGCAGTGGCAGCAAGAAGCCGCTGCCCTGGAGGCTCAGTTCGCTAAAAATCCCGAGGCTTGGCTGAAGGGTTACGAAACATGGCTCACCAGCAAACCAGCCATCAAGGACAAGAAGGTCAACGAGGCCCTAGCCGCCGCGAAACGGAATCCAGAGCAGCAGAAGACTCTGCAAACTTATTACACCCGCTTTGTCGCACCCGAAGCCAAGACCGAGCGCGCTCGATTGAATCTCCTGAACAAGGAACTCAGCCGCACCAAGCCCGTCACGGTGCCGGTGATGCTGGATCTACCTAACAAGGAACGTCGCAAGACCCACATCCAGCTTCGTGGCAACTGGCAGGCGCTGGGCGAAGAAGTGCAGGAAGGCACGCCCGCCGTTTTCCCACCGCTCCCCGCAGAGGCACCGCGAAACAGACTCACATTAGCGCGCTGGCTGGTGAGCCGGGAAAATCCCCTAACCGCACGTGTGACGGTGAATCGCCTGTGGGAAAGTTTGTTCGGCATCGGTCTCGTGCGCACTAGCGAGGAATTTGGCAGCCAGGGAGAGCTGCCTTTCCACCCGGAACTGCTGGATTGGCTGGCGGCGGAGTTCATGGACAGTGGCTGGGACATGAAGCACCTGCTGCGCCTGATGGTGACCACGCAGGCCTACCGCCAAGACTCCCGCAGCACGCCTGAGCTCAATGAGCAGGATCCTGAAAATCGCCTTCTGGCTCGTGGGCCGCGCTTCCGCGCCACGGGTGAATTGCTGCGCGATCAGGCCCTGGCTGTGAGTGGGATACTAAGTCATAAAATGGGGGGCCCCTCGGTGCGCCCTCTGGCCCCAAACATGGGCCTCACAACGGCCTTTGGCCGCAGCAATGACTGGACGCTGAGTGAAGGCGAAGACAAGCACCGCCGCAGCCTGTACACGGAAATGCGGCGCAACAGCCCCTACCCAAGTTTCAGCACCTTCGATGCGCCTAACCGCGAAGTGTGTACCATCCGCCGAGGCCGCACGAACACCCCCCTCCAGGCCTTTGTCACCCTCAATGACCCTGTCTTTATCGAGACGCATCAAGCCATGGCCCGGAGACTGATGAATGTGGAAGACAAGATCGGCCACCTTTACCAACTCTGCGTGGCCCGCGCTCCCACAAGCCATGAACGTGCGACCCTGCAAAAGCTGCATGACGAGGCGCTGACCGACTACCGTGCGCAGCCGCAAGAAGCACTCAAAATGGCGACCGATCCCCTGGGCCCAGCCCCCCAGGAGGCAGACATCGCCGAACTAGCCGCCTGGACCACCGTGGCCCATGTGGTGATGAACCTGGATGAATTTGTGATGCGGAGATAACTAAGCCCTGACTGTGCCCATGAACCCCGTCCGCCACGACAGCCTCGAATTCACCACACGCCGCACCTTCCTGAGTGGGGCAGGCCAGTTTAGCCTGGGGGCCATCGCTCTCCAGGCCCTGCAAGGCACAGGTAGCGCCATGCCTGGAACGGATAACCCCATGGCCCCGAGGGTGACACACCACGCGGCCAAGGCCAAGCGCGTCATCTACCTGCACATGTCTGGCGCGCCCCCGCATCTGGACCTTTTCGATTACAAACCGGAGCTGGTGAAACACGATGGCGAGAACTGCCCAGACTCTATCCTGAAAGGTCGCACCTTTGCCTTCACCACCGGCGTGCCTAAGCTGATGGGCACGCCCCGAAGCTTTAAACAGTATGGTAAAGCGGGCATGTGGATGAGCGATGCCTGCCCGAACTTCCACACCATCGCCGATGAGATCACCATGGTGAGGTCCATGCACACGGACCAGTTTAACCATGCGCCTGCGGAGCTGCTGCTTTTCACGGGACATACCCGCCAGGGGCGGCCTTCTTTGGGCTCCTGGGCCACTTACGGACTGGGCACGGAAAACCAAGACCTGCCAGGCTTCGTCACCCTCATCTCCAGCGGCACGCAGCCTAGCGGCGGGCAAGGGCTGTGGGGCAGTGGCTTCATCCCTTCCGTGTATCAAGGGGTGCAGTGCCGCAGCAAAGGCGATCCAGTCTTGTATGCCTCAGACCCAGCAGGCATGAACCGGAACCTGCGCCGCCGCACGCTGGATGCACTGAAAGAACTGAATGAACAACAGGCGGCCGAACTGGGCCATGCAGAGACGGTGACCCGCATCGCCCAATACGAGCTGGCCTACCGCATGCAGATGAGTGTGCCGGAGGTGATGGACATCTCCAAAGAGCCCGCCAAAGTCATTGAGGACTATGGGGCCAAGCCTGGGGAAGCCAGCTTTGCCAACAACTGCCTGCTCGCCCGCCGCTTGGTGGAAAAGGGCGTGCGTTTTGTGCAGCTGTTTGACTGGGGCTGGGACTTTCATGGCACTTCGGAGGCCTCCGGCATCACGGATGGCCTAACGAAAAAGATGGCCGAGACGGACAAGCCTGTGGCCGCCTTGATCAAAGACTTGAAGCAACGAGGGCTGCTGGAGGACACCCTCATCATCTGGGGAGGTGAATTTGGCCGCACCCCTTTCCGTGAAGGCCGCACGGCAGCTAGCAAGGTGCTAGGGCGAGATCATTACCCCGATTGTTTCACCCTTTTCATGGCAGGCGGTGGGGTCAAGTCCGGCTTTGACTATGGCAGCACGGATGAACTGGGCTTCAGCGTGGCGGAGAAAAAGGTCCACGTTCATGACTTTCAGGCCACGGTGATGCACCTGCTGGGTTTTGACCATGAGCGCTTCACTTACCGTTTTCAGGGCCGAAACTACCGCCTCACGGACGTGCACGGTCATGTGGTGAAGGATCTACTTGCTTAGCGCTGGCTCTCTCACTCCTGCGAATCTACGACGCTGAACATTGCGATTTGGCCCGTTGCAAATACTGGAATTGTCGTTAGCCTCGCGTCGCTCAGTCTCACTTGTGGATGCTGTAGCATTCAAACAAACACGTTACAAAACACACTATGAAATACGCCCTCCTCGCTCTCGCAGCATCGGTCATCGCCGGTGGTCTCGTCTCCTGCGCCTCCAAGGCTCCCCCACCGCCACCACCTGCACCGATGCAGATGAGCAAGTAATTTGAATGGTTTGGAGGTCGTCTCATAGACTACCCGTTACCAACCGACACTCTCTCTATGATCCGTCTTCTCTCCATTGGCCTCGCTTCTGCCTCCTTGCTCCTCGCTTCTTGCGCTAGCAAAAAGGCGGATTGTTCTTCCTGCACGGCACCTAGCGGCAAAGCTGCTGCGGCCTGCTGCTCAAAGGAAAAGAGCGCCTGCTGCGACTCCAAAAAGGGTCACAAGCACTAAGACTTCACTCGGTGGTCTAGCCACCTACGTCGCACCGCACGCTGGTCACCTGGCGGGCGGTGCTTCATGTACAGGGCCTGCACTCAGAGGCCCAGCCGCCGCTGCCGCCGCTGGAGGACCTGACGAACAATCCGTGTAAGCTCCCCACTGTCGTAGGGCTTGGGCAAAACATCGGCAAAGCCATAGGCGGCAGGGTGCAGCATAGCAGGATCACTGCGGTAGCCACTGGAGACGATGGCATCCACCTGGGGATCAATTTGCAAAAGCAGCTCCATGGCCCGGGCCCCACCCATCCCCATGGGAATGGTGAGATCTATGAGTACCATATCGAAGGGCTGACCCGCCATCAGGGCCTCGCTGTAACGGCGCACGGTATCGGCTCCATCGCCCGTCTCCACGATCTCAAAACCTTCCTGCTTCAAATTCCGCACGATGAGCTGGCGCAGCAGCAGGTCGTCCTCCAGCACAAGCACCCGCCCCTGAAGAGGGCGGGAGGAGGGAGCCGGCGTGGTCACCTGGATGGGTGCCTGGGCAGACTCCATGGGCACCGTGAGGCTGGCCAGTAGGGCCTGCTTAAACTCTGCGGCCGAGGTGTAGCGCTGGTTTCGGTCTGGCAGTAGGGCGCGCACGATGACCATGTCCAGCCGAGGGTCTGTGCCCACCATGGCGGACGGCGGCTGCCACGCACCACGCGGGACGGTGCCGGTGAGCATCTGGTAAAACACCACGCCCAGGGCATAAATATCCGCCCGGTGATCAATCACGGCCTGGGGGTCATACTGCTCTGGGGCAGCATAGTCGGGCGTGCCCATGGCCATGTTGCTGTGGGTGAGCAGAGTGCTGGGTTTATCGAACCGTTTGGCAAGGCCAAAGTCCGCCAGCTTGACGCGGCCATCACTGGCGATGAGCACATTCGCCGGCTTGATGTCACGGTGGACGAGGCCTTTGGAATGCGCGTAAAAGAGCGCATCGCAGAGAGCGGGGATGATCTCGACCGCCCTCGCGGGCGTGATCTGCCGGGTGCTGAGGAGGTGGTGCAGATCTGTGCCCTCAATGTGCTCCATGACGTAGTAGAGGTAGTCCCCCACGACGCCGAAATCATAGACGCTGACGATGTTGGGGTGGCTCATTTGAGCCAGGGACTGGGCCTCCCGGCGGAACCTCTCCGCGTAGGAGTAGTCCGTGCCGTGCTGGCGATGCAGGATCTTGATGGCCACGGAGCGGTCCAGCTTCAACTGACGCCCGCGATAAACAGCCCCCATTCCGCCTTGGCCGATGAGGGCATCAAACACATATTCACCCGCCGGCATCATCCCGGTGAGCTCAGGGGGGGAGGGATAAATCTGCATGGGGGCCCAGCCAGCCACGCCTTCAGACGCCGAAGGCGCCGCCTGGGGAGGCGGCGTGCGTTTGCCGAAGGAGAAAAAGCGCTTCATGAGACCCGAAATCTTTGAGGGCTGGATAGTCGAAACATTGTCCCCCTCCCGCAAGCGTTCTCTTCTCAAACCCGCGTCTTCATGCTATGCCTAAAGAATGGCCGCGCCGTTTTCCAGCTTTGCAGACCCCGAATTAAGTTCGCTGGAGGAGAAACTGGCGCTGAGGCGCGAGCAATTTACCCAGCATGCCCTCCAGCAAAACCCAGCAACCCTGGTGGAAGGCCTATCCGCAAGGCTGATCCAGCAGACGCTGGCCAGCATCCAGGCGGATGAAGGCAGCCTCTGGCTAGCCTTGGAAAACTCCCAAGTCCTCCTGCCCGTTTGGAACAATGGGCCGGACGCGGCGCGTTTTGTGGGCAGCTTTCGACTGCCCGCCACCCAGGGCATCACGGGGATGGTCTTTACCAGTGGCCTGGCCGCCAGTGAGAGTGAGGTGTGTTTTCACCAGCGGCAAAACCGGGAGCTCGACCACAGCCTAGGCGTGCTGACCTGGGCCATGCTGGCCGTACCCCTGAAATTCGCCGGGGAGTTGCGCGGGGTGATCACTGCCGTGCGGCTCATCCGTCTCCAAGATTTGCCGGAGCTGACCCGTGTGCCGGAATCCGCCGCAGACTTCCCTGCTCACTATGCTCCGCCAGCCGCCTTCACCCTGGCGGATCTGGCCGCGATGGAGACGACCGCAGCGGCGGTGGGGAGATTGACTGAACACCGCCTGACGGCCTGGGTCCTGGGCACAGAGGAATGACCATGACGCGCGAGGACCTCCAAAACGCCATGGGCAAGGGCGTACGCATCGCCATTCTCGATTCGGGGATCGAAACGGCACACCCTGCCCTGGCGGGGCTGACACTCCGGGACGATGTCACCTTTGCTCGCGAGGGGGCTTTTCTCAAAGTCACCGAAGGCAGTGGAGATGCCATGGGCCACGGCACCGCCATCGCCTGGATCATCCGCAGCCTAGCGCCGGAGGCGGAGCTAGGCAGCTTCCGCGTACTGGACGGAGACCTGCGCAGCCGCACCACCATCATCTGGGAGGCCGCCCGGCTGGCCATGCAGCGCGGGTACCACATCCTGAACTGTAGCTTTGGCAGCCCGGGCGAGGCCCGTTTTGTCATGCCCTACAAGGAATGGACGGACGAGGCCTACCTGCGCCGCACCCACATCGTAGCGGCGTGCAGCAATGAAGACGCCAACTTGCGCGAGTGGCCGGGCTGGTTCCCCACCGTGATCACGGTGAATCTGGCGGATCTGCCCGCTCAACCCTGGGCCCACCGCCCAGGCAGCATGGTGGAATTTCTCGCCCATGGGCACCAAGTGCGCGTGCCCTGGCAGGGCGGGTGGAAGGTGGTGACGGGCAGCAGCTTTGCCGCACCTCGGGTCACGGGTTGGTTGGCTCGCCTCCTGTCTTTACGCCCGGAGCTGAGCGTGGAAAGCGCGAAGGAGATGATGCGGACGATGGCCGTCCCCATGCCTTAACGAAGACTATTTTCACGCTGCACGACTGCGGATGGCCTTGCCGAGGTAACGCAGGTATTCGGGATGTTCTTTGAGCAGCAGGGCCAGGGCGGAGCGCTCTTTGGCGTCGGCCTTACCTGCCGCGAAAGCATCCAGCCTCGGCAGCAGTTCCGCCGGTGGGTCACCCATGTCGTGTCCTTCCACATCAGGGACCATGCGGCGGAGGAAATTGGCGAGGATGGAGAGATCGTGTTCGGCATTCATGGCGGGGTGTCTATCTATGGATGGATGCAGGGCCGGTGAGGAACTTGCGCAGAAAAGAGCGTTTTTATTCCGAAGGGCCTAAAATGGCCTCGGCCCCTTCGCCGCAGGCTTCGAGGAGATCCTGCCAGGAGATCTGCAAAGTCGGCTCCTTTTCCGCTAAGTAGGCCAGTGTGGCATCGCGGATCTGCTCCATGGCCTCCATCTTTTTTCGGGAGATGGTGCCTTCATGGCAGCCCCCCCACACGGCGCAGAGATCCCGCTGTTTCACCTCCTGGAGGAGAGAAAGCCGCAGCACCAGCAAAGCCTCGGCATCCGTCTGGGCCAGGGCATGCAGCAGAGCATCTCGCAGCAGTTGGGCCAGCGGGGTTTCCTGTGGGGCGGCCTTGGCCTCTTTGGATAAAGAGTCCAGCGGATCGGCATCGCTATCTTCGTGGGTCAGGTTCGTGGCTGGGACCATGCGGCGGTGCTTGCGCAGGTATTCCAGCCAGGCATTGGCCGCCATGGTGCGGACGAATCCCACCAGGGGGCCTGTGCCAGAGTAAGCCTCCAACTTTCTCTGCGCCCACAGCTTTTCCGTGACGATGCCGATCACTTCTTGGGCATCGGCATGGGTGGCACCTGCGGCCGCCAGCTTGGCCAGCATGGAAGGTTTCAATTCCTGATCAAACCGCGCCCAGGCCGCTTTATCACCATCCAGCAGATCCTGGGCAAATTCGTAATCTGCCGCATGAAAAGTGCTCGGCAAGGCAGACGTGGCATGGGCGGCGGGCTCAGAGGTCATGGGGCTTTTTACTCGGAAACTCTCCCTGCCGCCACCTGAAAGCAGGAGAGAAAGTGGGTCTAAAGACATTTCAAATGAACAGTGTCTTTTAAGATTGCCTTACTCCGGGTCTGTCGGTTAGACTTACCGCCCGCCCTTTGAAGAAAGCATGACCGCCGCCCCCCCACGACGCTCTCTCCTCTTTCTGTTGTTGTTCTCAGCAGCAGCTGGATCGCTCATGGGGCAGTCCCTACCCAAAGTCAGCGCCACGGGCAGTGCTGTGGCCAATCCACCCGCGACCATCGCCGTCCCGCGTGTGAACTCCCCCACCATGCCACGGCTGGGCTACTCCAAGTACCCGTGGAAGACGGACATCATGGCCACGGTTTTTTGGGTGGGTGAACAGCCCACGGAGAACAACCCCACGCCTAACAACAAGAGCTCTTGGGACACGGAGTGGGAAAAGAACTTCGGCGGGTACGATGACCCGGACCCTCTGAAGCGCGGCAACAACTTCTGCCCGCTGAATTTCACTCCCGGGCTGAATCCCTTCTACATCGCGCTGCCTTACAATGACTGTCAGGACTACTCCTCGCACAAGCCTGAGGCCTCGCGCGTGATTCCTTGGTTTAAACAGCGTTTTACCAAACCAGGTAAGACCGTGCTTCGCGGCACCTGGGTGGCGATCCGTTATGGAAATCGCGTTTGCTACGCGCAGTGGGAAGACTGCGGCCCATTCGTCACAGACGATCATGAGTACGTCTTTGGCAATGCCAAGCCCAAGAACACGAGCAATCGCGGAGCCGGCATTGATGTCAGCCCGGCGGTGCGGGATTACCTGGGCATGAACAGCAACGGCAAATGCGACTGGCGCTTTGTGGACGTTCACGAAGTCCCCGTAGGCCCGTGGCGCACGCTTGGGAATAACAACCACTTCGTCAAAGCCCAGGTGCAGCAGCAGACCCAGCGTAAAGCCGATGTGGCCTCCCGGTTGGAAGAACTGCGCAAGGCGCGCGATGCTTACTTCAAGCAGAATGGCAACAGCGAGCAGCGGCTACGCTAGTCCTCGGGCGGTCGTTTTGGCACGCCGATTTTCTGGGCGCTGTAAATGCCCGAGTGACCACTGAAAAAGTACGCTACGAAGCAGGCCACACCGAAGTAAACCGAGTAGTGTGCTCCGAAGAGCTCGATGCCCATGATCGTGCAGGCGAGGGGTGTATTCGCAGCGCCTGCAAAGACGGCGATGAAACCTAAGGCAGCAAAGAGTGCCACCGGCTCCTGCAAGAGCAGGCCGAGCTGATGGCCCAAGGTAGAACCGATGAAGAACAAAGGAGTCACCTCCCCGCCTTTGAATCCACTGCCCAGCGTCACCGAAGTGAACAGTGTCTTCCACAACCAGCTCCACGGCGTGACGCCGCCGGCCTCAAACGAAGACACAATGCTCACCCCACCGGCACGATTCGCCTCGACCCCTAACCCCAAGTAGTCGCGGGTGCCGAGAAGATACACCAGCGCAATGACAACGAGCCCACCGACCGCTGGCCGCAAGGGAGGGTAACTGACCAGCCGGGCCATACCGCGCTGGAGGGCATGGGTAAACGCGGCGAAAAAGCGCGCCATGAGACCAAAAGCGATGGCGGCCAGCCCCACCTTTGCCAGGAGCACCCACTCCAGGGGCGCACGCAGCCCCGCCTCTGGCGCAACATCCAGGTGATACAGCGTGTGGTGAATGCCCCATGCAGTGCAGGTGGCATCCCCCACCAGACTGGCCACCAAAACGGGGATCAAAGCCTCGTAATTCAACCGCCCAATCACCAGCACCTCCATGGCAAAGATGGCCCCTGTCAAGGGTGTGCCAAAGACCGCCCCAAAGCCTGCGGCAATGCCACTCATAAGCATGAGCCGTTGATTTTCTGGACGCACCCGAAACCAGCGCGCCAGCAGTCCCGCCAAGCTGCCGCCCATTTGCACAGCGGTGCCCTCACGCCCGGCTGAGCCACCAAACAAATGCGTGACCAATGTACCCAACAAAACCAGCGGGGCCATGCGTGCGGGCACCCCGCCCCCAGGCTGATGGATTTCATCCATGAGGAGATTGTTTCCCCGCTCACTCCCTTTGCCAAACCGATGATACAACCAGCCGACCAAAACACCCCCAGCAGGCAGGCCCCAGAGCAATTCCGGATGCGCTGCATGCGTGTGCGTCGTCCAATCCAACGCCCACAGGAACAAAGCACTGGCAGAGCCCCCCACCAAGCCCACTGGCACCGCCAGCAGCGTCCAGCGCAGCAGCAGGGCCACATCAATCAGAGGGGAAGACAAAAGGCGCTTGATCACGAAGGCAGCACTTTTCCCCGGCCTCCTTCGCCCGTCCAGTGGGGATGTTTGCTGTGAGATGCGTGCTTGGCCTTCGTTGTCCTAGCACCTGCTATGAAAGCGATTCTCTTCTTCTGGTCTCTAATGCTCGTCTGCGGTGCTGCGGCCGTGGAGACGCGCCCCAACATTGTTTTTTTCCTGGTGGACGATTTGGGCCGACAAGATATCGGCTGTTACGGCAGCACCTTTTACGAAACGCCCCATCTAGATCAGTTGGCCAAAGAAGGCGCGCGATTTACCGATGCCTATGCCGCCTGTCCTGTGTGTTCTCCCACGCGCGCTGCCGTGCAGACAGGCCGCTGGCCCCAGCGCACAGGCGTGACCGACTACATCGGCGCGGCTCTGAAACCGGATCTATGGAAGCGCAATACCAAACTCCTACCCGCCCCCTACAGTGACCGGCTGGCGCACGACGAAATGACCATGGCGGAGATGCTAAAGTCCGCTGGCTATGCCACTTTTTTTGCGGGCAAATGGCACCTGGGCCCCGAAGGCTGGTGGCCGGAAAATCAAGGTTACGATCACAACCTCGGCGGCGTGGACAAGGGCGGCCCCTATGGACGCGGCAAATACTTCGTGCCTTATGACAACCCGCGCCTCCCTGATGGCCCACCCGGCGAACACCTGCCTGACCGGCTGGCTAACGAGACGGGCAAGTTCATGGAGGCCAATCGGGACAAGCCCTTTTTTGCCTTCTTCTCCTTTTACTCCGTCCACACACCCCTGCAGGCCCGGCCTGACCTAGAGCAGAAGTATCAGGAAAAACGCCGTCGTTTGGGCCTGGAAAATCGGTGGGGCCAGGAAGACAGTCGCGATGTCCGACTCGTCCAAGATCATGCCGTGTATGCAGGCATGGTGGAGGCAATGGATCAGGCCGTCGGCAAGGTGCTGGCTAAGTTGGATGAACTGGGTCTGGCCAAAAACACCCTGGTCATCTTCACCTCAGACAATGGTGGTCTTTCCACCAGTGAAGGTTCTCCCACCTCCAATTTACCACTGCGAGGCGGCAAGGGATGGATGTATGAAGGCGGCATTCGTGAGCCGCTCATCATCCGCTGGCCCGCTGTGCTGAAGGCAGGCACCGTCATCGAAACGCCCGTATCCAGTCCAGATTACTTTGCCACCGCGCAGGAAGTAGCCCAGGGTAAAACCTCCAGGCAGGTGGATGGCGTGAGTCTTCTGCCCCTCCTCAAAGGTGGCAACCTGCCGGAACGTGCCCTCTACTGGCACTACCCCCATTATGGAAACCAAGGCGGAGCGCCAAGTGCAGCGATTCGCATGGGTGATTGGAAACTCATCGAGTGGTATGAGGAAGGCAGACGAGAGCTTTTTAACCTGCGCAAAGATCTGGGCGAACAGAAAGACCTAGCCTCGTCAAACCCGGATCAAGTCACGGCCCTGGCAGCCAAGCTGGAGGCTTGGCGCCATGAGGTCGGTGCCCTCATGCCCACACCCAATCCTCAGTATGATGCCACGCAGCCCAGTGGACGGCTGCCAGCCACTGCGCCCAAGGCAAAGAAGAAGAAAAAGTGAGATACCCTTCACTCACCTTGAAGCAAACCTCCCCCAAGTGTGGAGGAATGCGCCAAGGTGAGGAGCTTTCAGATTACTCGGCTATAGGCGCGGAAGCGGCAGGCGCTGGGCTGCCACCGCCGCCGGTGGAGACACCTTTTTCACTCAACTTGGCCTTCACAGCAGCTTCGATCTCATTGTAGAGAGCGGCATCGGCTTTCAGCGCTTCCTTGGCCGCATCACGCCCCTGGGCGAGCTGAGTACCCTTGTAGCTGATCCATGAACCGCGCTTCTGCAGGATGTCATTTTCCATGGCCAGATCCAGCATGGAACCGACATTGGAAATGCCCTCGTTGTACATGATGTCGAACTCAGCCTCGGTGTAAGGAGGGGCGAGCTTGTTTTTGACGACTTTCAACTTCGTGCGGTTACCCGTGACGGTGCCGTCGCTGCTTTTGATGGCGCCGATGCGGCGGATGTCCACACGCACACTGGAGTAGAATTTCAGGGCCTTACCGCCAGGGGTGGTTTCAGGGTTACCAAACATGACGCCGATCTTTTCACGAATCTGGTTGGTGAAGATGACGCAGGTGCGGGCTTTGGAAATGATGGCGGTGAGCTTTCGCAGGGCGGCGCTCATAAGACGGGCCTGTGCCCCCACGGTGGAGTCACCAATGTCGCCTTCCAGTTCTTGACGAGTGACCAAAGCAGCCACGGAGTCAATGACGATGACGTCGAGAGCGTTGGAACGAACGAGGGTTTCGCAAATGCGCAGGGCTTCTTCCCCTGAGCTCGGCTGGGAGACGAGGAGCTCATCCATCTTCACCCCAAGGCGGCGAGCATAGTTAGGATCGAGCGCGTGCTCCACGTCAATGAAGGCCGCCAGACCACCCGTCTTCTGAGCCTGGGCGATGACCGTGAGCGTGAGCGTGGTTTTACCCGAAGATTCAGGGCCGTAAACTTCCACCACACGACCACGAGCAAAACCGCCGACCCCAAGAGCCTGGTCAATCAAGACATTTCCCGTCGGAATGACGGCCACGTCCACCTTTTCATTGCCAGCCATGCGCAGGATGGAGCCTTCACCAAAGTCTTTCTGAATTTGCTGGATAGCGAGGTCCAGATTGCGCGAGCGTGCCTCGGCGATCTTATTGGCATTGGGCTCAGCGGAGGTTTCTTTAGCAGGGGACTTGGCCATGAGGGTAGAGCGTAAAATTAAATGTTCGAGCGAACAGTTGACGCATAAGCGTGTGTTCGTAAAGCAGTTTTAGAACAGTTTCCAAAAATCTTGCCTCTCTGAAAGGGAATGGACAGACGGGTAGCCGGCCTCCTTGATTGAAATCGCACAGGGAGAACTCGCTTTTCAGCAGACAATCGGTTTGGAAATCAGCCTCTGGACTTAAAGCAGGGCCCAGCCGGGGAAGCAAGCCCCCAGAGTGCTCTTTGCAGGAAGACCTTGGCTAAAACCTAAACTGTGCTTAAGGTAGGACTCCTTTCTAATGCCTGAACGCCCGCCATTCTCCGCCGTCGGCGCTACCACTTGGCGACTGGACGACGCGCCCATCCCTTTGTCAGGCGAGCAGGCCTTCTCCTGGCGGCAGTCCTTGCTACTGGCCAACATGGCAGGCTTTCTGGGTGGCTATTTTGTGATGTATAACCAGTGGCTGCAACTGGCCTGGGGACTCCTTTTGGCCACGCTCTGGCTGCTGGCAGGGGGCCATGAGAACCTGGCAGAGGCACTGCGGCGCGACCGCTGGATGCAGGCGGCTGCCGTGCTCTGGGCGGCACTGCTGCTGCGCAGTTCCATCTTTGACTCCCCAGGTGCCACGCTGACGACTTTGTGGCTGGGCTGGGGAAACAGCATCCTACTTCTCGGCTTTCTGCTGACGCTTTGGCAGGCGGCTAAAAGGCCTGACATCGTTTCGGCGATTGGCAAACCGCTGGTGGCCATGGCTGCGGTAGCGGCCTGCGTAAGTCTTGGCGTGTTCTACACCGTGCACCCTGAAGCCGTCTTTGGCGCACGGCTGCGCAATTGGTTCGTGTATGGTGGATGGAATTCCGTCAATTCAGGCCTCACCTTTGGCTTTGCCGCCTGCTGGGCCGCTGCCGGCTGGATGGAGGCCACGAGCACACGCAATCGCCGGCGCTGGCTGCTCGCGCTGATCTTACTGGATGCCGCCACGATACTGACGCTGAGTCGCGGAGCCCTGCTGGCCCTGCTGGCCGGGCATCTCATCCTCCTGCTAGCCTCAGGCTGGCGGCGCACATGGAGACCCCTCGCCACCCTGGCCTCCATTTTGATCCTATTTCAGCTTTCGGCCCCCCTCATTTCTCACCTTGCAGCCCAGGATGCCTCCAAACGGCGCGGGATTTCCAACGAAGCGGCCATGCAGCAAATCGGCGACGCCGTGGTCTCATCGAATCCGATGCAGACCGCGATGGCTCGTTCTGACAATGGCCGTTTTTTAATCTATGGCGCTGCCCTGGGCAGCATGACCACCTGGCAGGACTGGCTGCTGGGCAAGGGCATGTGGGCAGACGATGACTGCTGGTCCTGCTCTCTCCACTGGTATCCTGAGCATCTGCATGGTGTGTTTTGGGACACCTTCGTGCATGGTGGCCTCCCGGGGATCCTGGGACTCGGAACCCTCGTTTTCTGGGGGCTGAGCCGCGCTTACTTCCTGGCGAAACGCGGGGAGGTGATCTGGCTGATGCTCAGTGGTTATGGCATCGCAGGCCTGCTTTTTGATGGTGACAGTGTCTGGGCACTGGTCACGGTGGCCCGTTATGAGCCACTGCTTTTTTGGACCCCTTTGGTGATCGCCACTGCCCGTTTCACTCAAGTCACTTCGCCCGCTCCCGCTGGATCCAGCGCACGAACCAGCATGCCACTAGGGCCCCTGTGGCGGCCCCGGTGAAGTCCGCTAGCCAATCCCCCACATCATTGCCACTGCGGCCTGGGGTGAAGGTTTGATGAAACTCATCTAAAGCACCGATGCAGCCCCCAAAAATGGCCCCAGCGAGAGCCCAAAGCCCAAGCTTCAGTGGGGCACCCCGCCCATGTAAATAAGCGAGCACGAAACAAAAACCGCCTCCGCTGAAGTAGAGGAAGTGGATGATCTTATCCTGAAAAGGAATCTCCGGACCAGGTGGGAGCGTGCTCTGCGAGGAAAGGGTAAAAAGTACCACGCCCCACACGGCCACGCCCAGCCACCACAGCCAACGCTGGGCGATCAAGCGAACCAAAAGGTGCGACATAGAATCCATGGAGATGCCTCAGTCAGCAGGCTCAACGGTGAGGTTACTCCCGCATTTCCTGCTCCATGCGCTCACTAAGCCACTGCTTGATCATGCTCTGATAGTTCAGATAACGGCGGCGGGCGATGCGCTTGATCCGGCTCAGCATCCGGGGATCAAACCGGAGGGTGATGGTGGTGGATTCACGGACATCCGACCGGTGAATGGACATCTGCATGAGGCGAGGGTCCACCTGATGCTGCGCCCAAAACTGCCCTTCGGCCTCAGCCGAATCAAAGGAGGGCACTTCTTTCCACGCCTGGATGCACGGCAATTCATCGCTGAATCGCGGGATCTGGGTGGTCTCAACTTTGCGTCGTGGTGCTTCCATGGTTACATGTCCTCAGCTTTCTTGCGCTCGAAAAAATCAGCCTCCGTATGGGTCATGTCGCGGGCGAAAATGACGCGGTAACGTTTACCGTCGGTCCAAAAGGCACTGAAAACCGCGCGGCCACTGAGAGCTTTGCCCAGATTGTAATAACGGGCGCTGGTGCCATCGCCATTGTCATCCGGCAGCAGTTTCAGGGAAAAAGGATCCTCGAATGACTCCTCAATGTCCTTGGGAGGCAATTTCGTGAGGTCAAATGCAACGCCTAGCCAGTCGAAGTCCATAATGTGTTATCTATTGAGCATCAACGTCATTCAAGCATCCACTTTCGCGCTATTTCCGATATTGAATGAGTTCAATTTCGTAACCTTCCGGTGCATCTATGAATGCAAACGTGCCGCTGGAGCTTTCCGTAGGCCCATCTGAGAAAGGGTAACCTTTTTCTGCCGCGTGTTTAGCGAAGGTCTCGAGGTCTTCCACCTCAAAAGCTAAATGCGTGACATCAGGCCCCAGAGTGACGGGGCCACTGGCGGGGAAGGAACAGATTTCGATGAGTTCATCGCTATTCGGTGTCTTCAGGAAGACCAGTTCCGAACCGCGCGGCGACTTGTGCCGTTTGACCTCTTCCAGACCCAAGACGTCCTTGTAAAACGAGACCGTCTTGTCCAGATCGTTCACGCGATAACGGGTATGAAGAAGTTTAGTGACCATGGTTTGAAGAAAGCTTTTTCTGCTGGCATCAACATGCGACAAAGCCTCCCCCGAGGCAACCCACGATTACACTTCAAAAAAGACTGCCTTGCATGCACCCAGGCCCTGTCAGCCTAGGAGGCTGCAAATGCCCTAGTTCACGATAATGGGGATAAACATAGGCGTCGAAGCCGGGAGGGGGTCATTCGACACTTCCTTTGCGGCCTTCCCCGTGGCGATGGTCTTCCCATTCTCAGTCACCAAAAAAGCAATGTCCCGCATGCCCACAGCGAGGTCGATCCGATAGGAGGCACCGCTGCGCGCCACGAAGTCTAGGTGGCTGCTCGCCCCGACACCCCGCCCTGTATTCGCCTTCAGAAACAGATGCACCGGTCCTGGGTGAAGCCGATAAGTGGCCGATTTTTTCATCATCGAGCCCTGCTGCGCAGCTACCGCCTTGCCATTGATTTCGATCACCTGAACGGCGGGAACAGCCGAGCCGTAAACAGGAGCATCATGGATCAATGTCGCCTGGGACTGCTGGACCGACGGCTGGGCATATACCCCCGTCTGCGTTGCACAGCCGACCAGCGTGCTAAACAAAAAGGTCACCGTCGCGAGATGAAAAGCAATACGTGTCATGGGAGAAGCCGTTGAGATCCAGGTGTGATTTATTGGACGCTTTTTTGAAGTGCATTGAGAGACCGCATGCGCTCAATCTCCCCCTGAGCCGAGTCTGGGATGGGCTGCGGCAATGGTGGCGGGCCACCATAAACGGAAAGCCCTTTCTGCCCTGGGAACCGATACATGTGATTCCTTTCGAGGTAGAAGAGATCGAGAATAGGCGCTCTCAAAAACTGATTGGTTTCACGAATGAAATCCGGCTTGCCAGCCGCCGCGATGACCGAGCGCACCTGAGAAGAGGCCTTTTCATAGATGCGGAGTCTTTCGTAACCGAGAGATTCAGGCATGGCCACGACCACCTGCAACTGGCCGCTTACCTGCAGCAGTGTCTCGTCAATCATGGCGGTCTCATTCCACTGCTGCTTGACCGTGCCTGGAAACTTTTTCATCTCCGTCACGCAACAGGGCATCCAAAGAAGTCCGAGCAGGAGGAATAAACGGCAGACAAAAAGCATGGTAGCCAGCTACGAAACGCCATTTCATCAGGTAGGCAATCCCTATCGGCATTTGTCGTCATTTCGACGTAAGAGGGAATTCCAAAACAGCCACTTCTAACCCACCTCATCTCAAGCTCTCGGTCTTTTGCGTTTGCTCTGCGTGTGGGGCCTGCCAAAAGTGCCCTGTTACCCAACCCCACCCAGCACCATGTATTTCCTCGGCATTGATAGCGGCACGCAGAGCACGAAGGCCATCGTTCTCGATCTCGACACGGGCAAGATTCTCGCCTCGGGCCACAGCAGCTATGAGCTGATCGAAGGCCTGCCTCCTGGCCACCTGGAGCAAAATCCTCAAGACTGGTTGGATGCGGTGGAGAGCAGTGTGAAACAGTGCCTGGAAAAACTAGGCGCGGATAAGGCCAAAGTCGCCGGCATCGGCGTCAGTGGTCAACAGCACGGCCTTGTCGCCCTCGGGGCCGATGACCAGCCCGTTCGCCCAGCCAAGCTGTGGTGCGACACCTCCACCCAGCCTCAATGCGCAGAGCTGGCCCATGAGTTCGGCGGTCAGCCCGGCATCATCGCCCTGGCAGGCAATGCCATGCTGCCTGGCTACACCATCCCGAAGCTGCTGTGGATGAAGCAGAATGAGCCGGAGAACTTTGCCAAAACGACCTCCATCCTACTGCCGCATGATTACATCAACTTCTGGCTCAGTGGCGTGAAGCGCATGGAATACGGCGATGCCTCTGGCATGGGCATCCTGAACGTGAACACCCGCGAGTGGTGCTATGAACTCTGCGATTACATTGACCCACGCGTGCGCTCCATGCTCCCGGAACTGGGCTCTAGCCGCAGCGTGCATGGTCGGCTGCGTCCCGCACTGGCCCAGGCCTGGGGCTTGAGTGAAAACGTCATCATCAGCGCTGGCGGTGGGGACAACATGATGGGCGCCATCGGCACTGGCAACATCAAGCCCGGCGTCGTCACGGCCAGCTTTGGCACCAGCGGCACGCTGTATGGCGTGGCCGCCTCTCCCGTGGTGGATGGCCAGGGCGAAGTGGCGGCCTTTTGCGATAGCACGGACCAGTGGCTACCGCTCGTCTGCACCATGAACGTCACGGTGGTCACCGAGCAAGTGCGCGACATGTATGGCTGGGATTTGAGTCAACTGGAAGACGCCGTGAAAGCCGCACCTGCCGGGGCGGAAGGGGTGATGTTCCTGCCCTACCTGAATGGTGAACGCACACCCAACTTGCCCAATGGCAGCGGCGTGATCCATGGCCTGCGCCCCACCAACATGACGCCGCAAAACATCGCCCGTGCAGCGGTGGAGGGCGCCACCCTGGGCCTGGCCTATGGCCTGAAACGCTTCCGCGATCTGGGCTTGAACCCGACCGAGATCCGCCTCACTGGGGGCGGCAGCAAAAGCAGCACCTGGAGACAGATCGCCGCCGATTGTTTCAATGCTGAAGTCGTGACCCTCAACACCAGTGAAGGTGCGGCCCTGGGCGCTGCCATCCAGGCCGCCTATGCCCAGGCCAATGAGAACGGTGAGACGGTGAGCTATGACACTCTATGCGCCAAGCTGGTGACGCTGGATGAAAGCACCCGTTGCAAACCCAATCCGGAAAATGCCGCGCTTTATGCCAGCCAACTGGAGCGCCAGATGGAGCTGACCGGGCGGCTGAACCAGACCGGCTGGCTGTAATTCTCAGGGGCTGCGAAAATGGGTTAGGCCCTCAATGACAACTGGAAGGGGGGCGTTAGAGCTACGACATCCCCTCACCCCGAGCCCTCTCCCCGCAAGCGGGGCGAGGGAGGACGTATTTTGGCCTTCGTTTGCTGAAAACCAAAGGCCCCTTCTTTACTGTAAATCATCCCTCGTTCGCCCTTGCATCTTGACGCAGAATCCCGTTCGCAAAAGGGTGCCCTTTTCCCAAAAAAGACACCTCTAGAACTCGACATCGAAGACGAGCCCACCCCTCCACACTTCTTGTTAACTCTTCTCCCTCACACGAGCTGCCGCGCATTGCGCAGACCGTCGGCGGTCATCACGGCGGGGTTCCGCGCGGCGACCAGGAAGTCCACGTGATTCTGCCACTGCATGGGGCGCAGTGAGGCGAGGCCACCGAGTTGGCGGCGGTAACCGTAGTCGGCGATTTCCCAGCCAAACTCGCTGTGCCGGTGGCGGTAATCATGACGGTGGATCCATGCCCCGAACTCATCTTTGCGCCAAACGGCGGGATCATTGCCAGGGATCACTTGGGCGAGGCCCCAGACACGCTCCACCACCTCGCGGTCATAGCCGCCGGGGGTATCAGTATCCGTGGGGTTGGGGGGAAACATCCGTCTTGTACTACGTCGGGCTCATGACGGCTCAAAGAGTTTCCTTGGTCAAGTGCATCGAAGTTTCGCTACCAGGGACAGATTTCCCCCCAGGGTCCCGAGTCTCCCATAAGGGCAAATCACAAAAGCACAGAACCCGGCGACATCCGAGGTCGCAAAAGGTGCGTGCTTACTGTTAGTCTATGGCTCGTCCCCCAACTTCTCTCATGAAACCGCTCGATCTTCAGGTCAATGGCTACGCAGGCACCGACTTCAACCGCGATGACCTCACGGCCGAGGCGCTGCACCATGCCTGCCACTGCCTGCGCGAAGACGGGTGTGACGCTATTTTAGCCACCTTCATCACGGATGACGTGGCCACGCTGGAACGGCGCATGAGCACCCTCGTCAAGCTACGTGAAAAGGATCCTCTGGCGCAGGAAGTCATCGCGGGCATCCACATCGAAGGCCCATTCATCAATCCTGAAAAAGGCTACGTCGGGGCGCACCCGCCCCAGTGCGTGAAGCCTGCGAACTTGGAGGATACCAAGCGCCTGCTGGATGCTGCGGGTGGCCTGACCAAGATCATCACCCTGGCACCAGAGCATGATGAAAACTTCCACGTCACGGAGTTTCTCTCCAGCAATGGCATCACCGTTTCTGCCGGGCACTGCAATCCTTCTCTGGAGCAACTGCGCGCAGCCACCGAGCACGGTCTCAGCATGTTTACCCACGTGGGCAACGGCTGCCCCATGCTGATGCATCGGCATGATAACATCATTCATCGTGCGCTGGCCCTGCGGGATCGTCTCTGGCTCTGCTTCATCCCAGATGGCGTCCACATCGATTTCTTTGCGCTGATCAACTACCTGCGCAGTGCTGGGCTGGAGAAGACCATCTTTGTCACCGATGCCATCTCAGCCGCCCGTCTCGGCCCTGGCAATTACACCCTCGCGGGCTGGGACATCAAAATCGGCGAAGACCTCGTAGCGCGTTCTCCAGATGGTTCTCACTTTGTCGGCAGCACCGTCACCATCCCGCGCATCCTGTCGAATGGGCAGCAATCTCTGGGCCTGACCAAAGCCGAACTGGAGCTGCTGCTGGATACAAATCCGCGTAAGGCCGTGGGGCTTTAAGCCAAATCCTCCAGCCCTTTATCAGCCCCCATTCATGGCCTGAAGGAAGAGCCACAGGGCGAGCAGCAGCATGGGCAGCATTTGCAGGGGCGAGGCATCAGAAGAAGGGTCCGCATTCATGGCATTCAGAAGGTTTGGGTTCATCTTCGGGATGCCTGCTTTGGACGAAACTTGCGGAGATAGACCGATTTCCAAAAAGATTGTCCGGTTAAAAAGGCAGGCGCGGCGGGATGAGTGGCAAGGCAAGAGCGCAGGCTGCTATCTTGTTGATAACAGCCAAGCGAGTAACGCCGCCAATCGTTCCGCCCCGTCGCCGCTTTTCGGACAAGGTTTTTGGAAACCGGTCTAGAATTCAAAGTCGCGTCAGCGGGTGCTGGCGATCCTTCAGCGGCAGCTCCACGCGCTGACCCTGCAGGCGATGCGATTCAAAAATGCCCATCGTCATTTCCAGGGTCACACGTGCGTCCTTGGCACTGCACAGGGGCTCACGTCCTTCCGCGATGGCGGCCAGGAGATCACGCCCCGGGGCGACGTGGCCACCCACCAGCTTGCGCATGTTTTCCAGCGGCTCCGGTTTGCCGATGCCTGCGGTGGTGATGGGCACCCAGGCGCGAGGTTCAGCCACGGGATCAAAGGGGCTACCCGCAAGGAAATGAGCTACGGGCTCTTCATCAATCCGTAGGTCAATGATGCCCTCCGTGCCGATGATCTGAACGCCAAAACCTGCCGTCTTGGTCCCCGCGTTTTGCACTGAATCAAAAAAGGCGGGCAGGCCATCGGCCATCTCAAAGCGGGCATGCACTTCATTCCCGGCCAGAGGGCCGATGCCCTCCGCCCCCTCTTTCACATCGGCCTTCGTCACCAGGCGGCTGTCTTGATAAACGGTGGCCATGCAGGCCAGTGGCTCTCCTGCGAAGTAGTGGACCAAATTGAAAAGGTGGGAGCCCAGCACCCACAGGTCCAGGGAGCCACCTCGGGCATCTTCTTTACCGCGCACCCGATACTCCAGCGGACGACCGATGGTGCCTTCGGCGATGAGCTTTTTCAGCAAAGGCAGCACGGGGTGATAGCGGTTTCGATGGGCCAGAGCGAGCTTGGTGCCGTGTTTTTCACAGGCGGCGATGATTTCATCGGCCTGGGTGAGGGTGGGCATGAAGGGTTTCTCCATGTAAATGCCGCGCACGCCAGCCTCAATGGCGGCCAGCGCCATTTCGTGGTGCTGATCAATGTGCCGAGGGCCGATGGCCACGATGTCCGGGTGGATCTCGGTCAGCATCTTGCGATAATCCGCAAAACCTCGGTCAAGCTTCAGCTTTTTCAGCGCTCCGGCCAGGCCCTTCGCATCCGCATCTGCCACGGCTACGATCTCCGTTTCGGGGATGTCCAGCCACATGCTGTCCAGGCCATGGCCGAAATTTCCCCGGCCCGTGTGGCCGATCACGGCCACGCGGCTTTTCGTCGTCGCCGCACTCCAGAGAGCCGGCGCAGACAGGGAAGAAACGAAAGAGGTAGCGAGGAAGGCGCGGCGGTTCATGAGGGCAAACTGGGTTGCCCATGAAACGATGACCGACACGCTAAAACTTCACCCAGGCGGCCACTAACCGTCTTTTTTCTCGATCTTAATCTTCGGGATGTTGGTCCCCAGCCTTTCCGCGAGATCTTCAAAGAAATTGCCCCCTTCGGTTTCCTTGTGATGGCGCATGTAAAGCCCAGCCAGCAGTGCGGCGATGAAGAGGCCGATGACGACGATGGCCGTGCCGCAGCCTCCCCCATCACTGTCAGGGTAGCCACCCTTGCGCTTGATTTTCGGGTTCCGCTTCGGTGGGGGTTGGCGGTAGTTTGTCTTCAGCACGGGCGGCGGCGTGTCCGCAGCGATGATCTCCGGAGCTGGCACATAGACGGGCGGTGGCACCTCAGCCGCGGCAAACACCGCCTGCACGTCCCCAAAAGCGATTCGGTCGCCATCCTGGAGCTGGGCTTCTTCAATCTCCACCCCGTTCACGCGTGTGCCATTGCTGGACTTCAGGTCACTGACAAAACAGCCCGTTTCGTTCAGCTCAATGACGGCATGATGCCCGGATACCGAGGCAAATTCTAGCACCACCACACTGTCTGGGTGCCTACCGATCGTCGTTGTTCCCTCATCCAGCGTATGATTTAGGGTGCTTCCATCCTCCAGGTAAAATACAAGTGTGGCCATGATGCGGGATTGGGGGATTGCTTTATTTCTTGAATGCCAGGCTGGCATTTCAATCTAAGCACACAGAATCTTGGCTTTTTCCTGATGCAATGCCTATGTTGCTCAAAGATCGTCTTTTGCACACTGTCCTGCCATGACCCCTTCCCTTTTCCCTCCCCGCGCTGCCAGAGCGGTTTTCAGCTTTCTGGCCCTCCTTTGCCTATTTTCCCCACTTTCCCCGCTGAATGCGGGCACCCCTGAGGAAGCGGAAGCCGCTGCTCAGGCCCTGGCGCGTGACCAGGAAAAGGCCGGTTACATCTTCCGGGCGGAGGCCTGGACGGGCGATCTAAATAAAGAAATCGGCAAGGCGGTGAAAATGCAGCTCTTTAAGGGCAATGAATACTGCATCGGCGTGGCGGTTCCGCGTAAGGATGGCGTCCACATCAGCGGTTCCGTGCTTGATTTTAAAGGCGACCCCGTCGGCGAAATCCAACCCGTGATGGATGGCTGGGGTTTCCTGCTGTTTTTCAAGCCGAAGAAGACCGGTGTTTACGTCGTTACCGTGCATCAGACGGAGGCTGGGAAGCAAAAAGACACCTCCTGCGCCATCATCACCGGTTATAAATAAGGGCCTTCACGCCAGTTGACGCGGCGGCGTTTGAAGGAAATTTGCGTGAAGGTCGTCTCATCCTTGTCATGAAAACCTTCGCGCCACTTTTGATCGTGCTCCTCGCCGTGGCCTCGGCCCAGGCAGAGACGCTGGAAAAGATCTCCACCCTGCGGGGGAAGACCTACCGCCAGTGTGAAATCGTCAAGGTGCATCCCGATGGGGTTTCCTTCACCCACGCCAATGGAGCGGCCAAGATCCTTTTCACCGACCTCTCTCAAGAATGGCGCACCCGCCTGGGGTATGATCCCGCTAAGGCGAAAGCCTACCAGCGAGACCAGGAAGAACGCCGCCTAGCCCAGGCTGCGCTGCGCCGCCAGCAGGAAGAGGCCCGTGGCGAGGCCTTGCTGATGGCGCAGCAGATCGAGCTCGCGCGGCTGCGGGGCATTGAGGTCCAGGCCCGTGCAGAGCTGGAGGCGGCAGCCAAAGCTCCACCGCCGAATCCGCCCCTCGTTCCTGAGGTGACTCCTCTAGGCGCAGTTTTTGACAGCCGGGACTATCGCGGCGTGGGTTATCGCGATCGCGCCCCAGGGTATGGTTATGGCTACGGGTACGGTTACCCGTATTATTCCGGTTACCTCGGGGGTGGTTATGGCACTCCTTACTGCCCACCGCATGTCCATGGCAGCGTGCGTGGCCGGGTGGGGGGTGTGACCTTCCGCATCAGTCGCTGAGATTCTGATTGGCAGAGAGGGCTGGCCTTCGCCATGGTGGCAGCCCATGGCCCTCCTTGAAGTCCGTCACCTCACCAAACGCTGGCCCAATGGCCGTCTGGCGCTGGATGACGTCAGCTTTGAAATGCGCCAGGGGGAGATCCTGGGCCTGCTGGGCCACAATGGCGCGGGGAAGAGCACCATCCTGGGCATCACGCTGGGCATGGTGCGGCCCGATGAAGGGGAAGTGAGCATCGCCGGCCACTCCGTGCAGCAGCAGCGTTCCCAGGCCCTCAGCCACGTCGGGGCCATTTATGAGGCCGCGCATTTTTATGACTACCTCACTGGCTGGCAAAACCTGCGTGTGCTCTGTTCCCTCTCCGGCTGGTGGGACGAGGAGGAAGCCCGCCGTGTGCTGAAGCTGGTGAACCTGGCCGACCGGGCCCATCACAAGACGAAAACCTACAGCCACGGAATGCGGCAAAGACTGGCGCTTGCCCAGGCACTCCTACCCAGGCCGAAATGCTTGTTGTTAGACGAGCCTACCGATGGCCTCGACCCTGAAGGCATTCGTGAGTTTCGAGAGTTTGTGCTGAAGCTGCGCTCTGACTTCGGCATGACCATCCTATTAAACTCGCATCTCCTGGTGGAGGTGGAGCAGATGTGTGACCGCTGCGTCATCCTCAAACAGGGCCGCAAAATGTACGAGGGGCCCGTGCCTTCCCGGGAGAAAAAGCAGGGGGTGTATCACCTGGAAACGCCGGATCTGGCCAAGGCCCGCGAAGCCATCTCCCAGGCCGGAGCGGTGATGGATCCCGTCAGCCGCATCGTCACCCTGCCAGATTACCTGAATGGACCGCAGATGCTGAAGACCCTCGTGGAAAGCCAGGTGCGAGTGGAATCCTGGCAGCCGCACATGCCCACCCTGGAAGAATTTTACCTTGGGAAAACCAGCGCATGATTCTCTTTTTTCGTCAGTGGCAGGGTGAACTGCTGAAGCTCTTTGCCAAGCGCCGCACCTTCATCGGTTTTGGGGCCTTCCTGCTGTTTGAAATCGTGCTCCTCATCGTCTCCCACCTGCAAGGAGTGGAGCGTTTTTTCGAGCGCATGATTTCGCGCCAGGGCCAGTCGTTTGAGCACTATTTCTCGGCCCTCACGCTGGCACAGATCATCATCGGTTTTTCCGTGGTGCTGCTGGGCTCCATCTTCCTCGCGCTCGTCGCGGGAGACATCGTGGCCAAGGAAAATGAGGATGGTCACTACCGTCTCATGCTCGTCCGCCCCATCAGCCGGGTGCGTCTGCTGTTCATCAAGTACCTCACCTGCATCGGCTACACCGTCGCCCTGGTGCAGTTCATCACGTGGTCATCTTTCCTGTTAGGCCTAGCTCTCAAAGGCTGGGGAGGAGGCTTCTTTGTCATGATACCCGATGTGGGCGTGCTGGAGTTTTATGACTGGCTGCCGGGGCTGAAGCACTTTGCCCTCGCCTCGCTGTTCCTGGCCTTCAGCATGAGCACCGTCAGCAGCATCGCCTTTTTCCTTTCCTGCCTGCCCATCAAGCCTGCCGCAGCCACCATCACCGCCCTGTCTTACTTCCTCATTGATCGCATCCTCCGGGAGACCGGCTTCATGGAAAGTTACGATCAACTCCTGCTCACCAAACACATCAGCAGTTGGGCACGTGTCCTGGCTCAGGACATCGCCTGGCCCCAGGTCATCCGCGCCTTCACCGTGCTCGCCGCCGTCAATGCCTCGCTCTTCGTGGCAGGCGCTGCTGTATTTGAATCCAGAGACCTGAAATCATGACCTTGATCGAGACTGTCAAAGACCTGCGCGCCTGGCGAAAGGCCGCCGGCCACGTGTACTTTGTGCCCACCATGGGCGCCCTGCATGAAGGCCACGCCACCCTCGTGCGCGAGGCCCGGAACCTGGCAGGCGCGGAGGCGAAAGTCGCGGCCAGCATCTTTGTGAACCCGCTGCAGTTTGGGCCTAACGAAGACTTCGACCGTTACCCACGCACGCTCGAAACCGACCTCGCCATGTGCCAGGCCGCCGGGGCCGACATGGTCTTTGCCCCCAGCGTCAAAGAGGTCTATCACGCCGACCGCAGCATTCAGATCCAGGAAAGCAGCCTGTCTAAAGTCCTCTGCGGAGCCAGCCGCCCCGGTCACTTCGACGGCGTCTGCACCGTTGTGGCCAAGCTCTTCAACCTCGTCCAGCCGGATGACGCCGTCTTTGGCAAAAAGGACTACCAGCAACTCGCCATCATCCGCCGCCTCGTCCGCGATCTCGACTTCCCGGTCGAGATCCACGGCATCGAAACCGTGCGCGAAGACGACGGTCTGGCCATGAGCTCCCGCAATCGTTACCTCAGCCCTACCGAACGTGCCCAGGCCCCTGCCCTCCGCGCCGCCCTGGTCAAAGCCCGCGAGGCCTGGCTACGTGGCGAAAGCGCCAGCGATCGCCTGATAGACATCATCCACCAGCACCTCGCCGACCACGCCCCCCTGGGCCGCAAAGACTACATTGCCCTCGTGGACCGCCACACCCTGCAACCCCTACCCTCCCTCCAAAACGACGGCCTCATCGCCCTCGCCGTGTTCTTTGATAAAGCGCGGCTGATTGATAACATTGAGATGGTGAGATAACCTCAACGACTTTTTCCCATCCCCTTCACCGACCATGTCTGACTCCAAACCTCGCCAGCCCAAAACCATCACGCTCGAAATGCTTCAGAAGATGTTCGTGAACATCTCTGAAAAGACGGATTGGGACATGACGGGCGAGATGTTGTGGGGTTACTTTTTCACCCATCATGAGCCTGAAGCTTTGGCGAAAGCGAAGGACCTACTGGTGACTCAGGGTTATCGTTTTGTAGATATCTACCAGCTCGATGAAGCTGATGCCCAAGGCCATCGCCCGTGGTGGCTGCATGTGGAAAAAGAAGAGGCCCACACCCCTCTAACCCTGGATGCCCGCAACGATGCACTCTACCAGTTCGCCCACGATCAAGGCCTGGACTGCTACGACGGCATGGACATCGGCCCGATTGAGAGTGAGGAGGAATAAGTCGAGAGCAAGACGGGTTAAAATTCGGGTTTGAGGGCAGGCTAACCATTAAGGCTTGTTTCCAGTAGGCAGCTAAGGTCAACTGGATGCAGTTTTTCCTGATCATGCGCCCGCGCTTCTTTATCCTTGCTCTTCTCGTCTGTGTCGCCGTTTTAGCGGCTGATTTTTTTGGTAGCAGGCTTCTTATTAGAAACAGCCTGTTCCGGTCGCTCGCAGGCTCTTATGAAGAGGAGGCGGAGGTGAAAGCTCTGAGGGCAGAGTTAAAGAATTATACGGCCCGTGCATCAAAGCTGTCGGCGGAAGAAGCTGCTGCCCAATGGCTGGTTTTGTTTGATGCGTGGACTCACGTGGACCAGGGCATTAACTTTGAGGAACTGGCGGAGGTTTTACCACCTGCACAGACCTGGGATGCTCTGGAGGTGGCGATCGAAAAACGCCCCAAAGACAAAGAGCCGCTGCAGAGGCAGTGCCTCATCCTGATGAGTGCGGTGCTACGGGATGATTCCCAGGCTCGGCAGCAAGCCATGGCCGGACTTCGCGACCTGATCGCCAAAGACCCCAAGATTGCCAAACGGGGCGTGCCTTACTTCCAGCAGTCTGTGGACCGCCTCGGACGCGTGCTGGATACTTTGGCAGGGAGCGCGAAGGAACAAGTGGAAGCCCTCACAGCGACTTTAGAGGACTATGAGAAAGATGAAGGCATGACGGAGGAGATCCTGATTCCTGACCTGCTCCAGGAGGCCGATGAGGCCACGGTGGCTCCTCTCATCGCGCGTGCTCTGCGACTGAAGGCGGGCATCCGTGTCAGTGGCAAACAAACACGCCGCCTCACGTCCAAGCTGGCCCTGGAGAATCTGCCGACTCTGAAAAGACCTGTCTGGGGATTCGTCGAGACGGAGGCAGACCTGCCCCTTTATGAAGGGCTGGTGAAGAAATTCCCCGATGACGACTCGTCCGACCGGAGCGATGCGGAAAGACTCTATCTGCTGCACCTGATTGCCGCAGGCCGGACGGAAGAGGCGATGGCTTTCACTCTGAACCGCCTTTCGAATGAGAGTGGCGTTAAACTCACCCTTTACTCGGCCGATGTCGAGACCCTGCAAAAGCAGGGCTTTGGCCGGCAGATGCGGGATTTTCTGCACGCCATGCTCAGCCAGCAGCCAGCCTTGCCATTGTGGAAGGTGTATATCGAGCTATCGGCTCATGAAGGCCTGTCCAAGGAAGCGCTGCAATTCCTGCGCGAAGCCATGGCCAAGCCCGCTCTGGCGGGTCAGGCGAGGAGCGAAGTGGAAAGCCACTTTTACCGCGCTCTGCTGGCTGCTGATGAGGTGGATGAAGGGGTGAAAATACTGCGTGAGATGGTCAAAAGAGAGCCTGCAAAAGGGACGCCCCGCTCCGACTCACGTTCGCTCGATGAACTGTCTGAGGGAGTGCGAAACAAACTGTCCCCACAAGCGCAGCGCAATCTCCAGCTCATCTCCAGCCAGAGACAAAACTCGCCCGAAAGAGAGCGGATCAATCTCGCTGAAGGGCTTCTCAGCCTGGGGCTTTTACTGAAGAGGCCCGAGCTTGTCGATGAAGCCGTCGCTGGGGCTTTGGCTGCCTACGCCCAGATTCCCGAAGAGGAAACGTCAAGGGTAAGCGAGCTGTGGACGGTGACGAAGTTACTGGTCAAGGCAGGCCGCAGCAGCACTGCGGAAACTTTTTTGAAGGAGCAGCTAGTCCGCTCTTCCGATTCGGGATCGCAGGAGCGTTCCATGCGCGAGACGCGGGACATCTTGGAGTCGCTTATGAAGGTCTATCATCAGGCTGGCCGGTACGCGGAGGTCGTTCAGCTTCTCGATACTTCTCCCGGCTGGCGTGCAACGGATCTGGCTGATCTGACACTGACCTCCTTCGACAATTCCCTTCTCGTGATGGCGGCCAAGGCCTTGGCGGAGACGGGCAAACCCGACGTCGCACGACGCATCGCCCAGCGAGCCGTTCAGCTTCATCCAGACGAGGACTCCATCTATGCCCTTCTTCTCAGCCTGGGAGGAGACGACTTAGAAACTCGCCTGGATGCCCTCCAGGCTGCCCATCGTTTTCAAGAGAGACCGCTCATCTGGAAAGCCCAATTGCAGCTCAATGAAGGGCGGCTGGAAGAAGCTGAAAAAACCGTGCGCGCCGCCATTGCCATTGACCCAAGCGATGGCGAACAGGGCAAGGGCGACCGCATGCGCGCCTATGCCGTCCTCGCAGACATTCTGGACAAGAAGGGCGATGCTGACCAAGCCAAGGTGATGCGCGGAGCGGTGAAGGCCATCCGCATTTCTGAAAATGCGGATGACTGGTGGGAGGCCGGACTTTTGTCCCGTGCTGTGGCCATGTATGAGGAGGCGCTCACCCATTTTGCGGATGCCTACTGCATCCAGTCCCGCCTCGCGCTGCGGTACAGTGAGCTAGGGGACTTTGCCAAAGCGGAGATGTATTACCGGCGCGCCTTTGAACTGATGCCAGACAGCTTTGGCCGCGTGGAAAGCCACTGCTTCGGCTGCGAGGGAGCCTTCAAAGGCAAACGTGCTCAGAACATCGCTGACCAAGTCTTCACCCGTCTGGCCGTGGAAATGCCGAATAAGCCGCAGATATTCTACCTGCTTGGCTACCTGCGTGATCAGCAGGGCAACCACGCGGAAGCCGTCAAACATTACCGCCACGCAGTGAAGCTGGACCCGGATTACCTCAATGCGTGGAAAAAGCTCCTCGCCACCACCGATCATGTGCCCATGCCAAGGGCCGAGCGAGAAGAGGCCACACTGGCTCTCTTTCGTCTGGATCCCAACACCCATAACATAGGCCTCAAGACGATGGCCAGTCTGCCGTTGCTTTGGAAAGCCATTTTAGAGGCCGAATCTGCCCGGCTATTACCTGAAACGGGCCCCCTTTATCCGTTGCCTGCCTCCGCAGCCTTTGTGGCCCAAAACCGCCAAGTGAAACTGGAACTGGAATACTCCCAGCGTCGGGCAGCGGAGAATAACGGCTATCGGAAACACCTGAGGGAGAACCGCCTCGTGCAGACTGTGGGTCAGATATTTCAAGCTGTGAACCAAGGACGGTTTTAAAATTGCATCGCATTGCCCCCCTAACAACCCGCTAGCGCGAGGTGTCATTCTCGCCATGTTTGGCGGTGTCATGAGTCCCGTCTTGACGAGAGGCAGCGCCGTTCCAACCCGGAAAACTTTGCCGATCGGCAGATCGGGGGCTCGAGGCATGGCTTCAACCCGTTTATCCCTTTGTGATTGATTACGATTTTATCATTGTTGGCAGCGGTGCCGGTGGTCTGAGCGCTGCGCTGCATGCTTCCGAGCACGGAAACGTGGCCATCATCACGAAGCGGGGCACGCTGGACTCGAACTCCAACTGGGCCCAGGGCGGCATCGCCTGCGTGACCAGTGAGGAAGACAGCATCGAGCAACATGTCAGCGATACCCTCATCGCCGGCGCGGGGCTGTGCAATGAAGCGGCCGTGCGCACCATCGTCACCGAAGGGCCGGACCGCATCGCCGAACTCGTGAAATGGGGTGTGGACTTCGACCAACGCGAAGCCTCCGACGGGCATCTGGAATTTGACCTCACCCGTGAGGGCGGCCACTCCCAGCGCCGGGTCTTGCACGCCGCCGATGCCACTGGACGAGAACTGACGGAGAAGCTGCTGGCGGCGGTGAAGGAGCGGCCCAACATCACCATCTACGAGAACCACTTTGCCATTGATCTCATCACCACGGCGAAGCTGGGTTTTGTCACGGAGGACCGCGTCCTTGGGCTTTATGTGCTGAATGAATCCACCCATGAGGTGGAGACCTTCCGCTCAGACCGCATCGTGCTTTCCACCGGCGGCTGCGGGCGTGTGTACCTTTACACCACGAACCCCCGCATCGCCACGGGCGACGGTGTGGCCATGGCCTGGCGCGCCGGGGCCAGCATCGCGAACATGGAGTTCATCCAGTTCCACCCCACCTGCCTGTATCACCCGCAGAAACGCTCCTTCCTCATCACCGAGGCCATGCGGGGCGAGGGGGCCCGGTTGATTGATAACAAGGGCAATGAGTTCATGCACAAGTATGATCCGCGCGGCTCCCTGGCCCCGCGTGACATCGTCGCCCGCGCCATTGACAGCGAGATCAAGCGCACCGGTGGCCCCTGCGTGTATCTGGACATCTCTCACCGCCCGGCGGAGTTCATCCTCAGCCATTTCCCGAACATCTACAAAGCCTGCCTGGAGGTGGACATTGACATCACCAAGCAGTCCATCCCCGTGGTGCCCGCCGCCCATTATCAATGTGGTGGCGTGGTGACGGATGTGAACGGGGCCACCCGCATCCGCGGCCTCTGCGCCGTGGGGGAGGTGGGCTGCACGGGCCTGCATGGCGCAAACCGTCTGGCCAGCAATTCCCTGCTGGAGTGCCTCGTCATCTCCCATCGGGCCGTGGATCACATGCTGCGCAAGATGCCCATCGGCAAAGAGGCGGAGCAGACCTACACACTGCCGCCCTGGCAGAGCGGCGAGGCTGTGGACAATGACGAGCTCGTCGTCATCTACCACAACTGGGACGAGATCCGCCGCCTGATGTGGGACTACGTCTCCATCCTGCGCACCACCAAGCGCCTGCAACGCGCCGCCGCCCGCCTGCGCAACCTGAAGCGCGAAGTGCAGGAGTTTTACTGGAACTTCCGCATCACCAGCGAGCTCCTAGAACTGCGCAACCTCGTGGAAACCGCCTCCCTCATCGTCGAATGCGCCATCCGTCGCCACGAAAGCCGAGGCCTGCATTTCACCCTGGATTATCCCGAGAAGGATCTGGTGCGGGAGCCTGCGGATACGGTGGTGCGGAGGTATTGAGGCTCATCAATCACTCACAAGGTGCCGCTTTGCCGATCACGTCTTGTGAAGCGAGCTTGACTGTCATGAGGACATTTCTAGCTAAACCGTGCTTCGTGAAATCCATTTAGATTATCCAACGATAGTTAGTCGAAAACATTTGCCCGCGTTCTCTCAATCGCTGTTGCACCAAGTCAGAACTCCCGGACGCGGATACGGAAAGAAATCGGTGTAGGTTCCATGATTGGAATCCCCCTGAATGACGACATGCACCCACGCTTCATGAGAATCACGAAGACGATTGCGATCTACACTGAGGGTAGGCTTTAGCTGATGTTTTTCCAGAACAGCATCAATATGATCTGCATCGATTTCGTCGAGGCCCCTCGTCGCTCCATTACCACGATATTTGGGGCCACAGAATATCTCCCCAAGTTGAAGCTCGATGGTGCTTGGCCCATCCCCCTTGAACTTAGATGAGTCCTCATCCTCGATCGAAACATATATGCCCTCGACTTCAGGCTGAAGGCAAGAGGTACCTCCCGTTTGGTTGCTAACCATGACACCAGTTTGACAGCAGATAATCAGGCCTGCGCCTGTTGCGTTGTAGAGTCTGATGACGGGATTCATAAAGAGGTAAACAAATGAAAGGGAAGTTAGGCAACGTCAACACCTCGGCCTGTAAACGATTTTGCCAGCAACGGAAGAATCGTACTTCAGCCCATGGAAAAAAGGGCACTTTCCCTCGTTAGCATCGGCCCCTCCCGCTCTTCCGGTTGCCCTTGCCCACCGGATTCAGGATCTGGTGAGGGAACCTGCGGATACGGTTGTGCGGAGGTATTAGTACAGTATTCATCACTCTCCGAGTGATGGTCTTGAACGTCTCGCTCAGAAGCAGAATGACCAAGGATAAAACTCCTCCTTCATCGGACTCATGTTAGCTATACGCTATAGCCATAATCTCGCAATTTCTGGTCGAAATACGCCATCAAATCCGGTGCTCCAGGCCAGCGAGAAGACGGGAAGCAACTGAAATGGATTCTCACATCCTCTAAATTATGGTGATCCCAATCAACCAACATTCGAGGCACTTCATGTATTGCCTCCATCACATCGTTGATCATCTTCATGGGCGTATCGCCGAGAGTCTCATTTCGACAGAAAACACAGGCCCATGAAACCGTATCATTTCCCGCCCGAAGTATAGACTCTGGTGCCATTGTCATATGAGAGTGGAATGCAGTTATTACGATGTCCCTCCAAAACAAAGAACTTCATTGGATCTTCCCTCGGTTGATCCAATGAATGGGTCCTGATAATTCCCAGAATCGTTTCGCTCTTGCCTCATCTGTTGCCGATTCGCAACAAACTGCCTCAAGTGAATCACTCCCAAATCATTAACCTTATTTTGGGAAATAGAACCTAGCTTTCTCACGACATTTACTGCCGCATCCCCATCACCCACTACTTTAACAAGATCATTTGAAGCTTTGCGGAATGATTTCCGCGCGTTCCGCTTCTTTTCGGTTTCGTTTTCCTCCAGCTCTTGTTGCTCTCGCCATTACGATTGTAATGATCCCGCTCGTAACTGAGTTGCTTCTTCTCTTGGGGATTCCGGACGGAACTCATGGCCTTTAAATAACGCAAAAAGCCAAGTTGTAAAAGTGGCAAAATCCTTCGGTGTCTTAGGTATGGGATCTCCGCCTCACCAAAAATTCCTGCATAGATCGAGCCACTGGAGAGATTCCCACCCCTCCCGGCATCACTCGGAGAGTGATGACTACTGTACTTGAGCATCTGCCCCTCCCGCTCTACCTGTTCGACTCGCCCACCGGATGAAGGACACTCTCGAAGATCTCGAACAATTCATCATTGATGTCATCATCCACAATCGCCGTGGCATGAGGGCGACTTTTTTGCGGATGGTGTTCTGGTTTCTTTCGGGCATCTACAAGGGGGCGGTGCGGCTGCGGCTGTTTCTTTATCGCGAGCGTTTCATTCACGACCACCACCTGGGCGTGCCAGTGATCAGCATCGGCAATATCACGGTGGGCGGCACGGGCAAGACACCGGTGGTGGAGCTGTTTTCCAAGGCGCTGCTGGCCCAGGGGCGGCGGGTGGCCATCCTGAGCCGAGGTTACAAGAGCAAACGCCAGCGCAAGATCCCCCTGAGCTGGCGCATCGCCGCGAAGCTGGGCCTGGCCCGCAAACCGCGCGAGCTGCTGCCGCGCGTGGTCTCCGATGGTGAAAAAGTGCTGCTGGATTCCTACGTGGCGGGAGATGAGCCCTTCATGCTGGCGCAAAACTGCAAAGGCGTGCCGGTGGTGGTGGACCGCAACCGCGTGAAGGCGGGGGCCCATGCCATCCGTAAATTCGGCGCGGATGTGCTGATCCTGGACGATGGCCTGCAATACCTGAAGCTAAAGCATCGCCATGACATCGTGCTGGTGGACAAGACGGCCCCCTTTGGCACAGGCTACATGCTGCCGCGAGGCACCCTGCGCGAGCCTCCCTCCAGCCTGCGGCGCGCCAGCTACATCTTCCTGACCAAGTCCGATGGCGACAGTGGCGAAATCATCGAGCAGATCCGAAAGTACAACCCGGTGGCCGAGATCATCGAGTGCCGCCACCGGCCCGTCCACTTTGAGCACATCCACACGGGCGAGCGCCTGCCGCTGGACACCTTTCGTGGCAAATACGTGGGCGCGCTGTCCGGCATCGCGGTACCCGAGAGTTTTGAAAACGGGCTGCGTAAACTGGGTGCGAAGGTGCATTGGGTGGCCCGGTTTACGGATCACCATCGCTTCCAGGAAAAGGACATCACGCAGTTCATTGACCGCTGTGAGAAAGCCGATGCCCATGCCATCCTGACCACAGAAAAGGACTTCGTACGCTTCCCCAAACTGCCTCCTGGGGACATCCCCATCTACTTCCTGCGGGTGGAGATCGAGATCATCAAAGGCCGCGAGATCTTCGACAAACTGGTGCGCCTGATTGCCGAGCCCCGCCACGTGACCCAGGGCCTCGTCAGCGCGGAACTGGTGGAGACCACGTCATGAGTGAGATCGCCACCCTTGAACTGACACACCTCCAGTTAGGCCAGGAAGCGGTGACACGGGAGGATGTGGTGGCGCGGGAGGAACCGCTGGAGATCCGCGTGGAGGGCCGCAGCGTGGCCGTGGTGATGCGCACACCGGGGCATGATGAGGAACTGGTGGCCGGGTTTCTGGTCACGGAAGGCGTCGTCACCCGAGCCCGCGACATCCTGGAAATCTCCCAGTGCCCGAGCGTGAACAATGAATACGGCAACATCGTGGATGTGCTGCTGGGCGGGGCCGTGGTGAACTGGGAATCGCTGACCCGCCATGTCTTCAGCGCTTCGAGCTGCGGCCTGTGTGGCAAGACGAGCATTGAGTCGGTGTTCCAGAAATTCACGCCTCTCGCCGGGGACCAGTGTTCAGTTTTCAGTGTTCAGTCTTCAGTCCCCGAAACGGTACCTCTGAATACTGAAAACTGTAAACTCAACACTGAACACTCCGCTCCCCAAGTCAGCCACGAACTGATCTCCCAGCTCCCCGCCAAGCTCCGCGCTGCGCAGGAGACTTTCTCTAAAACAGGCGGGCTGCATGCGAGTGCGCTCTTTGATCTGGAGGGAAACCTCATCGTTCTCAGGGAGGATGTGGGGCGCCACAATGCCCTGGACAAGGTGCTGGGCTACGCGATGCAGCGTAACCTGCTGCCGCTCTCGCAGCACATTTTGTTAGTCAGTGGCCGCGTTTCTTTTGAAATCATGCAAAAGGCCCTCGCCGGCGGCATCCCCATCCTGGCGGCGATTTCTGCGCCCAGCAGTCTGGCGGTGGACTTTGCGCGCGATTCAGGCCAGACTTTGATCGGCTTTCTCCGGGGGGAGACCATGAACGTGTATGCGCACCCCGGACGCCTGTTTTCCCCAACTTAGCCCTAACCAACCATGTCCAACCCTGTCAAAATCGTCGGCCCCGAGTCCTCTGCCCCAGTGAAAATCACGCCGCCTGCCGAGGCGGTGTATTCCAATGTGACGCGCCTGTTCGCGACACCGAATGAGGTCATCTTTGATTTCGGCCTGAACCTGAATGCCTTTGGCCCGATGGTGGAAGAAGAGGCGAAGATCGTCAGCCGCGTGGTCACCTCTTACGATGGAGCCAAGCGACTGTGGGCGCACCTCACCCAGACCCTACAGGCCTATGAGCAAAAGTACGGCGTCATCGAGCTGGATGTGAGCAAACGCCTGAAGTCCGAAGAGGCCTGATCAAGCCAAGGCTGGAGCGGGGAGCTCGCGGGCGATCTCCTCCACCCGGTAGCCAAACCCGCTGCCGCTGAGCGTGCTGAAGTCCACCACGCCACCGCGACGGCGGTAGAGGCCGGGATGGATTTTTTCCTCCACCACGGAGGCATCCGGGTAGAACTGCATGGCATTGCACTCCACGCCCTGGATCGTGCCTGCATGGGCGGCGAGGCGCACGTGCGGGATGATGGCCAGCATGGGGTTCGTGAGATCCTGTACCATGAGCGGCATGCCGTGGGCCTTGGCCCAGCAAAGGCTGAGGAGGGCACCGGTCTGCGTCTTGCAGGTCTTCAAGGCCACGCCGGACCAGCCTAAGCGGCGGCCCAGGCGAACGAATTCCCAGTCATGCGCGCTTTCATCCAGGAACAGCGGTTTGCGGGCGGAGACACTGCGCACGTCAATCTGGTGCGCTTCGAGGTCGTAAGGGAAAGGCTGCTCCACATACAGCGTGCGGGCATACAGCTCAGGCTCATCGGCCAGGAGACGATCCGTGATGTCATTGACGTAAGCGGGGTCTTTGACGGTGCAGTTGAAGTCCGCGCTCAGCCATTTCACCCCATGGGTTAGGCCGATGCGGCCCACGCGCACCATGCGCTCATAGTCCCAGGCGGCATCGGTGCCGCGCAGCTTCACCTTCAGGCATTTCAGGCCATCGCGCTGGATCCAGTCGGCCAGGAGCAAAGGGTGCTCATCTTTCGGTTCGCTGCCCGTGAGGTCCGCCGTTTCCAGCGCATCCACACCACCCACGAGGTGCCACACCGGCAGCACTTTAGGGGCTTCTTTAACCAGGAAATCGGCGGGGTAACGGCCCGCGAAGCTGACGTTGCTACCGGCTTCCGGCTCCAGGAATGCCGAGAGGTCGCGGTTCATGAACTCGGCGTTGTAGGTCTCGTAAATGTCACGGCCGAGGAGGTTGCCATACGCATCGTGAGTAGCGATGTCGAAGGCGCTGAAGGCCACCAGCGATCCCAGATAAGGCATTTCCGGGCCCCCAGCGGCGGCATTGGCGGCGGCCAGCGTTTCGGCCAATGGGCCATGGATGAAATCCTGGCCGATTTCCATCGGGTGCCCAACCAGGCCCGAATGCACCAGACGGCTGGCAAGCTGGATGGAAAAGGCCTCCATGCGGCGGGCGCGCTCTGCCACCGCCAGGGTGCTAGGCCAGACCCAGGAAACACTCAGCGGCGTCTCGCCCCAACCCGTGGCCGACCGGCCATTGCGATCCTCAACTGTGACCTGGGTACGGAGGCACACGGTGCTGGTGACGGTCTCAGGTCCAAACTTCAGCGGCACCCGCATAGTGACGGGTAAAAAGTAAACTTGGGCCTGAGTGATCCGAATATCCGTGTTCTTCATAACTGTTAAAATCGAAGCGAAAATTTGAGTAACTATGGATTCGTTTTTGCGTAGCAGAAATGGCAGCGTGCGCACTTCTGTGAAACGTCATTCGACAGAACGTGTCTGGCTGCTAAGCATTGCGCCTCGATGATTGGAAAATCCAGTTGGATTCAAAGTCTTTTCGCCTGGGTCCTTCCGGCTTTTGTCGGAACGGCTGTCGGCGGCGGGATGATTGTGGCCTTGAGCCAGCCAGATACCAAAGTCGAACAGGCGCTGGAATCTCTGAATCAGAACCCCAGCCCGGAAAAAAAAGCACTGCAAAACAGCTTTCACGCCCCGCAGGCGAAACCTCAAAAAACTGCAGCACCCGCGCCTGTGGCTTTATTGGAACCGGCCGTGGAAAAGCCCGCGCCGAAGATCGCCGCCGCCGCCGCTCCTGCCCCTTCCCCGGCTCCGATACCCTCCGCATCTCCTTGGCAATGGCAGCCGCTGGTGGATGATGTGAACGAGCGCCTGCGCATGGAGATACCCGACCTCGGCGGCCTGCCCCTGCTCCACTACGCGGTTTTAAACGATGATGCCGAGTGGATCAGCCAGCTCATCTCCCACGGGGCCAATGCCAATGAACTCAGTCCTGGCGGTGATACGGCGCTCTGTTCTGCCATCCGCCACATGTCCGGCAGCAGCGTCCGCGCCCTGCTTTACGGCGGGGCCGATGCCCTGCAGCCGGGTTTTGAAAAGCAGCCGCCCATTGCGCTCGCCTCCCTCCGCCGTGGGGTGGATATCCTGCGCAGCCTGACGGCGGCTGGGGCAGATCCGAACACCCGTTTCGCAAGCCCGGTTTCGAAAGCGGTGCTGGATCGCGTCATGATCAAGGATCTAAAACATTCCCTGGAAAATGACCGGGGGGTGACGCCACTCATTGCCTGTGCCGCCCGTGGGGATGTGGAAGGTGCGGCGGAACTGCTGCGTGCGGGGGCCAAGACGAGCTACTGCACCACGCGGTACAAACGTTATCCCATCAACTTTGCTGCCACCCAAGGTTACCTGTTTCTCATGCGCATCATCTTGGGTCGCCAGCCGGAGTCTGAACCGCAGATCCTGGTGACGGTGGACCTGAGCAAACAACGCGCCTGGGTGACGCAGGAAGGACAGGTCATTGATACATGCCCCGTGTCCACAGGACGCGAGGGTTTCTCCACCCCTGCTGGTCGCTACGTGATCACGGACAAGCACCGGGCCTGGACCTCCACGATTTACCATGTTTCCATGCCGTTTTTCATGCGGCTGAATTGCAGCGCCATCGGCCTGCATAGTGGCTACGTGACCGGGCGGCCAGCCTCCCATGGCTGCATCCGCCTGCCTTATGACAAGGCGAAGAAGTTCTTCAGCCTCGTCCGTGTGGGGGACGAGGTGCAGATCATTCACTGATCGTTATAACGAATCACGAGACAGATTTTCGGAAGGCACCGCCAAGACTGAGAGGGTGAGCATGAGACGTCTCGAGCGTCCCCAAACAGCCGGATAGTTTGGCGGAAAAATGACCCACGCTCGCTCAACCGAGCACCTGCTTGGCCAAGGTGGCGGCCAGGGCTTTGGGGTCTGAAAGAGGGCCTGTGGCCTCCAGTTCCACTGGGGCTACGGATAGATCGGCTTCGTTAAAGACCCGCACGGCCATGGTGAGTTGATCGCCTGTGATCCAGGTATGGGCACCGACAGGGGTCTGGCAGCCTGCTCCCAGCAGACGGAGGAACTCGCGCTCCACGGTCACGCGGGCCTCGGTTTCAGCGTGGTTCAGAGCACGCACGGCCTGAATGGAGGTCTCATCCCCAGCCCGGCATTCAATGGCGATGGCCCCCTGCCCTGCGGCGGGTAAAAAGGTCACGGGATCCAGCGTCAAGGCGCTGAGGGTGTGACCTTCGATCTGAATCTGGCTGCCTTCCATGAGGCCCAGGCGGATCAAGCCGGCAGCGGCCAGCAGCACGGCATCCAGCGGCTGTTCGCCGAGAACTTTTTTAACGCGAGTGGGTACGTTTCCACGAATCTCAACGATCTCGACATCCGGCCGCAGCCACTTGAGCTGGGCAGCACGGCGCACACTGCTGGTGCCCACACGGGCCCCTTGAGGCAGGGTTTCCAAAGTGCAGGCCTCCCGAGTAATCAGCACATCTTCAATCGGCGCGCGCGGCAGCACGGCGGCGATGACAAAACCCGCTGCCAAGTCCGAAGGTACATCCTTCAAACTATGCACAGCGGCATCGATCTCGCTGTTCTCCAGGGCGATCTCCAGCTCCTTGATGAAGATGCCTTTGTCCACATGGGCCACCGCATTGAATTCAGAAAAACGCAGGTCCTGGCGCTTGTCCCCACTGGTCTGGATGATCTGGCGCACCACCTGCAGATTCGCATGCGCGGCTTGCAGGTCCTCCGTGACCATGCGGGTCTGCGTGAGTGCCAGTTCGCTGCCGCGAGTGCCGAGAGTGAGGGTAGGTTGGGACATGGTTGAGAAAAAGGCGCGTGGACACTCCTGTGCGCCTGGAAGGCGGCGGCAAGGAGAATCCGAGAATACGCCCATGTTTGCCTGCAAAGCACGCCGGGTGCAAAGGAATGATGTTTTGACAGGCACAATGCGCCCTTTCATGGTCGCAGAATGATTGTCCCTGAATTCTGGGCCGAGGGCCGGATCAAAGCACGTATTGATGACCATCAGGTCACCGTGCGTCGGTTTGGCTGGTCGGATATCAGCCAGGAAGAAGCCCAGGCCCATGCCGATGAACGGGCCAAGGCAGCCTTGAAGGAAATCGCCGCCGGCGAGATGGTGGAAAAATACGAGCCCAAAATGGCCTACAACGGTGCAGAGGGCGTGCCCATCCGCGAGGAAATCCTAGCCCGTCATGGGGAGGCGGTCATCACCCGGAATCTCTACGGTGCGCGCTGCCTGAACACACCGGACGTGCTCTTTGCCGATGTGGACTTTGGCCAGAGTGTGCCGCTGAAACTGAGCTGTTCCGTGTATCTCACCCTGGTCGCCTTCGCCACCGGGCTCGGCTTGTGGCAAGGGTCCATCAAAGTGACCGTGATCAGCCTCTTGATCTCACTGGTCGTCGGCTCCCCGCTGGCGCTGCTGCTTTTCCGCCTTTATGAAAAAGCCACCGGGGGGCCACGCGAACGCGCCCACCAGCGCATCCGCCAGTTTTCTCGCAAGAATCCAGACTGGCACCTGCGAGTTTATGAGACCCCCAAAGGTCTGCGGGTTCTGGTCATGCACACCACCTTCGGCGCACGGGACGAAGTGGTGCAGCACTTCTTTGAAGCGCTGGATGCCGACCCGATCTACGTCCGCATGTGCCGCAACCAGCATTGCTTCCGCGCCCGCCTTAGCCCCAAACCCTGGCGTATCGGCATCCGCGAGCACATCCGCCCCCGGCCCGGTTACTGGCCCGTCAAACCGGAGCATTTACCCGCCCGCCATCGCTGGATCGCCAACTATGAAGCCAAGGCCCAGGACTACGCCGCCTGCCGTTTTCTGGAACGCCTGGGCAGCAGCAACGTCCATCCCACCGCCGATGCCTTGCGCATCATTCATGACGAGTTGTGTCAGGCGAATACGACGCTGAAACTCGCGTGAACATTGCGCCTAACCAAATTTTCGTTTTCATCACTTCACGCCCAATTCGGCAAAGATGGCCTTTTGCAGCTTCAGGTATTTTTCAGCGTAGTAGCTGGTGAAGGTGGCCAGTTGTTCCCCATCCGTTTGGGCGACTCCCAAATAAGATTGGCGTAGATCTGCCCGGTTCTTTTCAGACGCGATCTTCGCCCCCACGGCGTGGGCCCAGGAACTGATGGCTAGCACCGCGATGCCGTGGCGCTGCCAGCCACGGGCGGCATTGATGTCGGCTATGGCTTCCTGAATTTCCTCCAGGCTGTGGCTGTGGAGGGCTAGCCGGGTGCGGGCCTCCGCTAAGAGTACGCGGGCCATGGGGGAATCGCGCATCTGATGAATGGCGTGAGCCATGAACTCGACACCCTGCTGGCGTTCCTTCGCATCCTCACTGTGGCTGAGGGCGTGACCGAGAATGAGGTAATCCTCGCGCTCCTTGGGTTTAGCATCGGCCAGGGTGGCCATCACCCGATGGTAGCTGCGAGTGTCATCCGCCAAATCATGCGCGGTGGCTAACAAGGCACGCGCAGGGATGCTCTGAGGGGCCTTATGAACCAAGTCCTCAAGCGTGAGAATAGCATCCTCCACCCGGCCCTGAATCAAATGCTGTTCTCCTTCTAGCAGTCCGATGAAGGCCTGGGGCACGCCAGCGGCGGTGCATTCACGGATGGCGGCGGTGATCCACTCATCTTCACCGCTCATGATGGCAAACTGGGCGGCCTCCACCGCACGTTGGGCTTTTTCAATTTTCAACCTAACATAAAGCGTGGTCGAGATGGCCAGCCCCACGAGCAGAGACAGGGCGACCAAAGTGACGGTGATGAAGGCCGCGCGGTTTTTCTGCATCAGCTTATGCAGGCGATAAACGGTGCTGGGCGGGCGAGCGAGAACGGGCTCGTGATCCAGATGACGCTGGAGATCATCCGCCAACGCGCTGGCCGTGTCATAACGGCGGCGGCGGTCCTTTTCCATGGCCTTCATGACGATCCAGTCGAGGTCGCCTTTCAGCAGGCCGATGAGCTTCGGGGCCTCACTCTGACGGTGGCTGGCCACGGTACTGACCGTGGCTGCTGCCAATGTCTTCAAAAGGGTGGAAGGCTTCTTGGGCTCACGCTCGCGAATGAGGCGACGCATTTCATCAAAGTCGGCCTTCATCAATTCATCCTGGCTGAACGGGGTATAACCGGTGAGCAACTCATAAAGCAGCACGCCAAGAGCGTAAATGTCGCAACGGGTATCAATGTCCAGTCCGCTGAGTTCTGCCTGCTCTGGGGCCATGTAAAGCGGAGTACCCACCATCTGCTCAAAATGCGTGAAGAGCGTCTTGTCCGTGAGACGCTGCTGCATGGCCTTGGCCACACCGAAGTCAATGACCTTCGGCACGGGCACGCCGTCATGGAGGGTGACGAGAATGTTCGAAGGTTTCAGATCCCGATGAATGACGCCCTTCATGTGGGCGTGCTGCACCGCCCGGCAGACCTGGATGAACAGGGTGAGCCGTGCCTCTGGCGTGAGCAGGTGCTCATCGCAAAATCTCGTCACGGGCACACCGCGAACCAATTCCATGACAAAAAACGGACGCCCCGTTTCAGTCGCACCGGCATCAAGCACACGCGCGATGTTTGGGTGATCCATCAGCGCAAGGGCCTGCCGCTCCTGCTCAAAGCGGGCGATGACCTCTTTGGTATCCATGCCGGCCTTGATAATCTTCAGGGCGACACGCCGCTGCACAGGCTGCGTTTGCTCCGCCATCCAGACGGTGCCAAAACCGCCTTCGCCGATCTGCTGGAGCAGCTTGTAAGGGCCGATGGCTTGACTCTCAGCAACGGCGGTTTTGACCACGGTGGGCGGCTCCAAATGCACGCGCATGAAGTTCGCGGTCTTGAGCGAATCTAGCAGAGCTTCGACCCGCCGGCGAAGCAGGGGATCGTGCTGGCAATGCTCCTCAAGCACTCGCTGCCTAGCCTCAGGATCATCCTGAGTGAGGAGGGCATGAAAGATTTCTTCCTCCGTCATGAGGTCGCGGGGGAAGGGGACCAGGCAGCCGAGGGGCTACTGAAGGTCGCGTTCGACTTCGAGGATGCGCTGAAGGGCATCCAGAAATTCATCGGCAGCCTCCAGGGGTAGCATAATGGTATCCCGGCGACCACGGACGTCTTCGGTGATCTTGATCACGCGACCCCGTTCATTTTCTTTGAGGTCCAGAAAGAAGATCTTTCGGTCCGTCATGATCTTTTCGGAGTGCAGCGCTGGGCTGCCGCGCCTCGGCTCTTCAGATTCGTCGTTCCTCATTGAGTGTAAACCTCCAGGTCCCGTGTGCAGTTTGAATTACAAAGCCGAGTTTAGAAATCAGCCCTGGGTTGTCAATGCTTACTCTCCGAAGTTGCCGACGAAGGCGGCGATCTGCGGCACATCTGCCACGGTCACCTGACGGCTGGTGGTGCATTCCTCTGCGGTTAAGGTGTGACGCCGCGCCACACGACCTGCCTTCCACACCCACGCACGTGGGTTGTAGGGGCCCACCTGGCGTGGATCGCTCCAGGTGTGGATGCCCAGCGTGTGGTCATTCACCGCGGCCGCCATGTGCATGGGGCCGCTATCCACGCTGATGACGCACTGAGCCTGCCGCAGACCCCAGATGAGTTCCGCCAAAGAAGTACGATTGCTAAAATCCACCACATGAGTCCCCAGCGGAATGGCTGCGCCCTGAGACATGCCCACGAGCACCACGGGCCTAGGAGCCAAGGCATCACACAGGGCCTGGACGACCTCCGGTGATAGCGACTTTCCCTCCCCCCGCGACCAGGGGTGCAGGACGATCAAATCCTGCCGGTCCGGCCAACCCACAGGTTTTTGCCCCTGGGCCAATGGGAAGGTCAGGTTCTCAACCTCCACCGGGATGCCAAAGGCGCGTGGCAGGGCGAGGTAACGATCCACCGCATGCGCCCCTGCATCCACCGGCACCACGTGGTCATGAAAAAAACGGGCGCCTTCTCGAGAGTCCGAGAGCCCAACGACAGGTCGTGAACCGCGTGAGCGTGCGATGAAGCCGCTGCGAAAAAGGCCCTGAAAATCCAGCACGATCTCCGTCCCTTGCCGGGGCATGGAGCGCCATTGCCGAGTCCAAGCACGGAGTTTCAACAGACCGCCTAGCCCACGGAACTGCTTGCGCGGGAAAGGGATGACTTCTTCTAACAAGGGTGAGCCTTGTAGCAGCGGCGTCCATTCCGTGTTCGCTAGCCAGCGAATGGACAAATGCGGGTAAGCCTGCTGGATGGCCTGCACGGCGGGGAGCGTGTGGACGATGTCTCCCAGCGAGCTGGGTTTGACGATCATGACCGACCGAAAACCCGCCAAGGAAGGCAACCCAGATGCGCTCATTTATTTGCCCAGAGACAGACGCTCAGCCAGGAGGGAAGGCAAGCCAGCGGCACGGATCTTATCCTGCGCAGTCTGGATGTCATACTCCAGGCGGCGGATGGAGATGGTCTGCGCCTGCACATCGTAGATGGCGTAAGCGGCACGCCAATCTCCATCGCGGGGCTGGCCCACACTGCCGACATTGACGAAATACTTCACGCCACGCTGAAGGGTGACGTCACTGCCACGGGCGGCGCGAACGGAATCGTCCTTTTCAAAAATGCGCGGCACATGCGTGTGACCGTAAAAGCAAACCTGGGTAAACTGGTAGCTGAAGCTGGCCATCGCATCAAAACGATTGGTCACGTAGCCCCAGGCCCCTGGAGAATCGAGCGTGGAGTGTACGATGGTGAAATCTCGCACCTGGCGCACCAGTTTCAGCTCACGCAGCCATTGACGTTGATCGTCATTCAACTGCTGACGTGTCCAAAGCAAAGCCGCTTGGGCCAGAGGATTCAGCTCATCCAGATGGCTTTCACTAGCTGCGCCTTCATCGTGGTTCCCTCGCACGACGGGGCAACCCATCTGGCGCACCGTTTCCAGACATTCCACGGGATTCGCGGCATAACCGACGATGTCACCGAGGCAGACGTAGTTGGCACAGCCCTGCTCCTGGGCATCCCACAGAACGGTCTGCAGGGCCTCCAGGTTGGCATGAATGTCTCCGAAAATGGCAAATTTCATCGTGGTTGGGCGATGGGATAAAAGGGTGGCATCATCGGGACGGCAACCGGGAAATCAAGCATTTCGGCACAGGCCCCCCAGGTAGTTACCCCAAAATTAATCAATCGTGACAGTCTTTATAAGGGTAAATCTGCTGGCCAGTCCATCTGAGACTCGCCATGCATGATCTCCGCAAGGACGGGAACACTTAAGAATTGCGCCAAAACCATGCGGTTAGAAATGCTCGCTAGGTCTCTTTCATCGTGGGTATTGTTCAGGATAATGCCTGCACATGTTAGGCCACGGGCCTGAATATTTTTGACGGTTAAAATCGTGTGATTCAGGCAGCCTAATTTGTTGTTCACCACCACGATGATGGGAATGGACATCTCGCTAGCAAGATCCGCCATGCTCAGTTTCTCGGTTAAAGGCACTTCCCAGCCACCAGCCCCCTCCACCAGCACCTGAGAAAAACGGGCAGCCAAAGAGAAAAAACCCTGTCGGGCGGCCTCCACATCCACCTTTTTGTTTTCCAGCAAACCAGCAGCGAAGGGAGAAGCAGGCACCTTGAGATAAACGGGATTCACTTCTTCCAGAGTCAGCGCGTCCTCACTCGCCTGTCGCAGGGCGTGAGCATCCATGCGGTCACCACAGGCCAACGGCTTGTATCCCACGGCTGCATGCCCTTCGCGGCGCAGGGCCTCGATGAGCAGGCAGGTAACGTAGGTTTTTCCAGCGTCGGTATCGGTGCCGGTGATGAAATAGTGCATGGGATGCTATGCAGCGCGGGGGATTCTTCGGCAATGAATGTTTGGCTCTTCGCTACTCCTTGCGCACGCCGATCTTATCCACTGGGATGGCTTTGAAGCCAAGTTTGAAAGCGGGGGACTCGGGCTTAAGACGCCAGTTATCGTTTTTCCAGTCCACAAACAGGGGATCCGCCACAAGGCTGTTTCTATCCCACCCCGCAGACTGCCAGGCGGTCCATTCATCTAAAGGTTCTGCCTCGGTGATGCGGATGTCGTCCAGGAAGATCTGGCCCTGCGGCTCATGGCAGTCCACCCGCAGCCAGAAGGCTTTCATCCAGGGCTTCCAGCCGGTTTCATTTTCACGCAGCATGCGACCCGTGGCCTCCACTTCCTGCCATTCACTCGTCGCAACGATGCTGGTGCTGCCGGTCTGCCAGTAGCCCTCTCCATTCTTAAACGAAGCCAGGGCGAGGCTCATTTTAGCACTCGGCTCGGTGGATCTGACGCGCAGTTTCACGCGATAAGCAGCTCCCGGTTGGATGGGGACATCCGGGCCATGAAAGACGCTTTTGGGATTCTTGGGATCTTTCCCCAAAGCGCAGTCCACGCGCAGGGCCCCATCAGCGACGACGAGTTGCACTTCTGGGTTAGGCCGATGGTTAAAACCCCAGCCTTTCGGGGTTTTACCCACTGGAGCTTGATCGAAGTTTTCCACCACCAGTGGCTCGCCCTTGTCTGGGCCCACTTGATTGATGCCGGTGACGATGGGGTGCCCGCCATTCCAGGCGAGGTTGTAATCAATCGTGTTCCACTGCGGCGAGGCATAACGGACATCGCCATACTTCACGCCGGGCGTGTCACCTAACATGATGTTATACCGAAACACGTTGCCGCTCATCATGGTGCCGTCATCGCGGATGGCATCCTTTGGGTGGAGATCCATGTTGCGCATGGTTTTCCACGCCGGCTGGCCCATGACGGATTCGTAGCCCTTCACCATGGTGGGGTAATGACTGTCGTAAAAACGCATCGTTTTTGTCCAGCCATGGAGATCAAACTGGAACTTGCCACCGAGGGCAAAGACGTTGTTTTCCACCACGCAGTCGCGGGCGTTGTGCATGTGAATGGGGGTGTGGGCCACCCGGAAAACAATGTTGCCGATGATGTCCAGTCCCCCGCTGTTATCATCAGGATAAAGACCGAAGGTAAACCAGGGATGCTTCAAACCGCCGGCCTCCTGACCACAGCCGACGATGTCATGGATCAAGTTATACCGCCACTTGCTACCCCGGCTGCTGATCCAGTCCCGCCCGCCCGTGTAGATGGCACCGCCGTCCTGGGTCTCCAGCACCAGATGATGCAGATGGTTGTACTCCACGATGAGATTGTTCCCACTCATCTGCACGCCCATGCGTGGGCCGTCATGGATGTGGTTATGTGCCGCCGTGTGGTCCACACCGTTGAGGGCAATGCCGCAGGCGTTCTTATTAAACACACCGATGTGGTGGATGTGATTGTCTTCCGCCACGTGGCCGGGACCCGTCAGCGTTTTACGATCTCCCCCACTGAGGCTGATGCCATTGCTACCCGTGTAGCTGATTTCATTGCGAGATAAGCGCACATTCTTACCCGTGCTCACCGTGATGCCGCTACCACTGAAGGCCCCCACCTGGGTAAGGGTGCAGCGCTCCACGCGGCAATCTTCCGCGCCATCCAGGGTGATGGCGGAGCCATGACAACCGGTGAGGGTGAGGCCGCTCAAAGTGATGTTTTTAGCCCCGGGTTTGACCTTGAAAAAACTCTCCAAGATGGGCAGTCGAACTTCCTGATCTGCCAGAGGCTGAGGAGGCCAAAAGTACAGGGTGCCCGTGTATTTGTCATAAAACCATTCGCCTGGAGCATCCAGTTCCTCCAGGGCATTTTGGAAGTGGTAGCGGTTGTGCGGGTGCAGATCGTAGCTGCAATCTTTCTTGAGGGTGAGCCGCCCGGTCTCAGGGTCTAGCGACTGGATAGGCTCAATAAAATTCCACCAGCCATATTGGGCAAAGATATCCAATTCCACATCCTCTGGGTGCGCCCATTTTCGGATGTCGGCAGGTTTCACATAGAGATGACGTTTCCACAGATGTCCTTCAGGAGCGCCAGCCGGTGGAAAATCCGCCACAAAGGCCCAGCCGCCGTAGAGGGGATCTGCCGCATCAAAGTTCGGGTAACGGGCCAAGATTTGGCGCTGGCCGCCGAAGAGGAGCTGCTTGGGTAAAAAACCTTTGGGGACGAGCTTCGACACATCTGCGCGCAGGATCTGGCCCTCATGGGGCTGCCAATCTTTGACCAACGGGGCACCGATGAGTGTGGCCTTTGTGCCTGTGACGGTGAGGTGGGAATGGGGTGCTTCTAAAACGAAGGGCTGGGTCAGTTCCGTGATCCCTTCAGGCAACCACAGCGTCACAGGCTCTTGATTGCCAGCTAGGCGCATCTCGCGCACCTGTTGGAGGGCCTGGGGCAAAGATAGGACCGGGGAGACCTGGAGCTCCACCGCCCCAAACAAGGGCGCACAGAAGCCGAGGGCCAGTAAAAACAAGAGACGTTTGCAGCACATGAGGCGGCAGAAATACACCATCCCACCTGCCATTCCTCCACAAAACAGCCCTTCTTCGAATCTCCCAGCCTTTGAAGTGGCCCCTTGATTTGTCTCCCCCAGGCCAGCGAAGGTGAAAAGCAGCAACTTCTACTTTGGGCATTTGTCATTTGCCCGGCATTCGACATGCTGTCACCCCGGCATCCTTCCGTTTTCCATCATGCTCTCTGTTCCTGAACAACTCGAAATCCTCAAGCGCGGCACTGTGACCATCCACAGTGAGAAAGAACTCGCGACGAAATTGGCCAAAGGCAAACCCCTGCGCATCAAGCTGGGCGTGGACCCCACGTCTCCAGACATCCACCTGGGCCATGCCGTCGCCTTGAGAAAGCTGCGTCAGTTTCAGGATCTCGGGCATCAGATCGTCCTCATCATTGGCGACTTCACCGCCATGATCGGCGACCCCAGCGGCCGCTCCACCACACGCCCGCCACTGACTTACGACGAAGTGCTGGCGAATGCCAAGACCTACACCGACCAGGCCTTCCTCGTCCTCGACAAGGACAAGACGGAAGTCGTCTTCAACGGCAACTGGTTCAAAGAGATGCCTTTCATGGAAGTCATCAAGCTGAATGCCCGCGTGACCCTTCAGCAGATGCTTCAGCGTGAGGATTTCAAAAATCGCGTGGCCAACGGCACCGAGGTGCGCCTGCACGAAATCCAGTACCCCATCATGCAGGGCTGGGACAGCGTGGTGGTGCGGTCCGATGTGGAGATCGGCGGCAGCGACCAATTGTTTAACATCTTGGTAGGCCGCGACCTGCAAAAGGAAGAAGGCATGGAGCCACAGATCTGCATGACCCTGCCTCTGCTGGAAGGTCTGGACGGCGTGAAAAAGATGTCCAAGTCCCTGGGCAACTACGTGGGCCTCACCGATGCGCCAAAGGAGATGTTCGGCAAGCTGATGAGCATCCCAGACGAGCTCATGGCCAAGTACTACCTGCTCGTCCTAGGCGAAGAGCTGGATGCAACCATGCACCCCATGGAAGCCAAAAAAGCCCTGGCTGGCAAATGTGTGGCCGTTTACCACAGCGAAGCGGCCGCCCAGGAATGTCGCGACGACTGGGACCTGCGCTTCAGTAAAAAAGACCTCGCGAATGTTGAACTGCCCCTGCTCACCCTAGCCGATCGTCGCGATGTGCTGGGCGTGGTGCAGCATGCCTACCTCTCCGTCTTTGAGCAGACCGTCTCCGGCGGTGATGTACGTCGCCTCGTCCAGGGCGGCAGCATCCAGCTCAACGGCGAAAAACTCACCGATCCCAAAGCCGAACCCGCCTGGGAAACCGGCGCCGTTCTGAAGCTGGACAAGAAGAGGAGTGTGCGCCTGGCGTAAGCGAATTTTCAGAAACCAGCATGAGACTATGACGAAACATATCTTGCTTCGATTCAACAGTCTCACGTTGGTGGTCGCTGTGTCTTTTATCATGGGCTGTGAGAAAAAGGCACCCGTTGTCATCCCTCCTCGATTGCCAAAAGTCGAGATTGCCGATGTCCCTTCACCGGCATCTGCAATGATCGTTGTTGGAAAGGGCTCCAATTTACAGACAATTGCACAGGATGCCTACGGGCATCGGGATTTCAGCGGCTTCATTCAGACATTCAATGGCATCCCGTCTCCAGAGCGGCTTCAGGCAGGTGAGACGCTAAAAACTCCCTCACTCCCCATCGCTTTTCAAGAAGCGGGGCTGGATGCCAACTACCAACCTGCGATTAATGTTTTATGCAAAGCCTGGACAGACCTGAAGACCTTTTTACCAGCTTATGAGCTCGCCCGAAATACGAGCCGGGCACAGGAGGGTCAACGCTTTTCTATCGCACCCAGTCTTAGCCACACACTGCTGACTTGTGCAGATGACATCGATGCTGCTGTGCACGATCTGAAAAGCTCACCTATGAAAGGTCATGCCGCTCCTCGCATGGCCTTGAACCAATTTGCTGGTTCTTCCCAAACCCTTCGGAGCCTGGCCAATGGGCACGTGGCAAGTCTCGACTATGAAATCTTTATGATGGAAAAGGGCTTCAGTTTAGGATTCACTTATGCCCTCATTTGGGCCAAGGAAAACCACCAATGAATTGCACTCTTTTGTCCCAATCTACTGGAAGGCTGATTTCACTGATTCGATCTTTGAATCCACAGAGCAGTATGGTGTGACATAAAAGGTGTTTCAAAGAAGTCGTTTCATGCCGGACATTGACACCACCCTGCACTTCATCACCCGCACGCTGGAAACCAGTGCAGAGGGGGAGCCGCAGGTGGTGCTGGAGATGTTGCTGTTTCCAGAGCTGAGCACCCTGACCAACAAGGAGCGGCGGGCAAGGTCGTCGTTGCTAGATCTGGCGGAGGATCTGCTGAAGCGGCATTCTTTGGATGAGATCACTCGCCGCATAGTCTCGAGTGAGCCGGAGATCATCCAGGCGGAGCTGAAGGTAGGCCCCGCCAAACGATCCGAGGCCTGGAAAGATGATCTTTCCTTCACCGTGGAAGCTGTCGTTTGGGACCAGGGAAGTCACACCTTGGCCGTCATGCCAGCCCTGGGGATCTCAGTCATTGCGCCAGACCGCGAAAAGCTGCCTCAGATGCTGAGCACACATGCCCTCACCGCTCTGAAGCGGGGTGAATGGAACAGCTCTTTGTTAGGCCTAGCCATGTTAGCGCGTGGATCTCTAGGAGTACAGCCCTTGAAATGGAGTCCGCGCCAGGATACTGCCACGGACCGTTGGAAAAAATTTATTCAAGAGGACCAGGGGCCAGATGCACTGACTCAGCTCTGCTCGCGCATGGAGGGAGTGTTTCTGCCGCGCGCCTATGGTCTGGAAACTGAGCTGAAACAGCTCGCACGCCTGCTATCCCTGGCGGACCGGCCCAGCGTTCTTCTGCTAGGCCCAGCAGGCGTGGGGAAAACGGCGCTGGTGCAGGAGCTGGCCCGGCAGCGGGGCGAATACGGTCTGGGCAAACAGCCTTTCTACCGTACCAGCGGCACGCGCCTGATTGCCGGTGCCTCTGGGGCAGGGATGTGGCAGCAGCGTTGCCAAGAACTCATCCAGACGGCCCGGGAGCAAAAGCTGGTGCTCTACCTCGGCAATCTTTTCGAGTTGATGAACGTGGGCCAGAGCAGTGCAGGCAGCGAAAGCATCGCCAGTTTTCTGCGACCCTACCTAGTGCGGCGAGAGGTACAGATCATCGCGGAATGTACGCATGAGCAGATGGTCATTGTGGAAAGGCAAGACCCACGCCTGGCGGATGCTTTTCGCACCCTGAAGATGGTGGAACCTCAACCTGAAAAGTCAGATGCGCTGCTGCTGGCCGCGTCGCTGGGCATGGCGGGGAATGCTGCACGATTCACCCGACCCGCCCTGGCTCGTGTGGCCTCCCTGCATCGCCGCTACCTCAGCTATTCCGCTTTTCCAGGCGCACCGCTGCGTTTCATGAAAAGGCTGCATGAGGACACCCCTTCCGACCGGCTGGTGGAAGAGGCTGATGTGTATGCTGCCTTCTCCCGCGAGACGGGCATGCCGCACGCCTTGCTGGACCCAGACGCCGCGCTGGATCTGGAGACCACCCGCGTTTGGTTTCAAGACCGCGTGCAGGGTCAGCAGGAGGCCGTGGAGGTCGTGGTCTCCGTCATCGCACAAATCAAGGCGGGACTGTCACGGCCGAACAGACCGCTGGCCTCGCTCTTATTCATCGGCCCCACAGGCACGGGCAAAACCGAGATGGCCAAGGCCCTGGCGCAGTTTCTTTTCCAAAGTAGCGAGCGCATGATCCGCCTGGACATGAGCGAGTATGGCCAGCCCTGGAGTGCCCAACGACTGGTAAGCGGCAGCCACGATGGTCGTGAGGGCCTGCTGACATCCGCCATCCGAGAGCAGCCCTTCAGCGTGCTGCTTTTGGATGAATTTGAAAAAGCGGACCCGGCGGTCTTCGACTTATTGCTTCAATTGTTAGGCGAAGCCCGGCTGACCGACGCCGCAGGGAGAACGGCGGACTTCAGCAACTGCGTGGTCATCATGACCTCCAATCTAGGCGCGCAGGATTTTTCCAAAGGTCGCCTCGGCTTTAGCAACAGCGGCAGCACGCTGAATGATGCCACAGATCACTTCACTACGGCGGTGAAGAAGACACTACGTCCGGAGATGTTTAATCGCATTGACCGCATCGTGCCTTACCAGCCACTGACGCAGGAAGTCGTCGTAGCGTTGACACGCCGGGAGATCGCCACGGCCGCGCTGCGCCCAGGGTTTTTGACCACGGGTCTGCGGCTGGAAGTCAGTGAGGCGCTCGTGCAGAACTTAGCCCGCGAAGGGTATGATCCACGTTACGGCGCGCGTCCCTTGAAGCGGCGAGTTGCCCACCAGTTACTGGCTCCCATCTCTGCCCTTCTGGCGGAAGGCGTGGCCGAAAAAAGCCTACTGAAGGCAGATCTAAATCCTGCGGGAAAGGTGATTTTACAAATCATCAAACCTAGCGCAGACACGGAAGAAAAACAGGCCCAGCAAAACCTGCGGGATCGTCTGCACAGCAGTGCCCTCTTACGCGAGGGTTATGAAAAACTCCGCTCTAGCACCTTGGTCAATGGCCTGCAGGGCAGGCTGCGCATGATGCAGCAGCGCCAGCGCGCAGGCCAACCGAAGATCAAGAATAGGCAGGCCTGGACATCGCATGATCCCGAATCGCAGGCCTTGAAACAATGCCTGGACAAGATTGAGCAAGAGGCTGAAAAGCAGCTCGCTCATGAAGAAGGTCTTATCCTGGCGCTGCACCACCATGATTTGAAGGTTCTTAATCGCCGGGATCCTTTATCTCGCAGTGATCTTGAGACAGCTACCCTGGAAGCCTATCGGCTATGGCAGCCGCCGCCCCAGAGTCTCATCTTCCTCATTCAAGGCAGCCCAGCCACCAGTCTCATGGCCTTTGCGGTGATGTATCAATCCATCGCACAAGAACTGGGTGGGCAGGTGCAAGTGGGTCTCTTTTATAAAACCAGCCCCGCACGCCTTCTCAGTGCGGATGGCCATCGAGTCTTCGCCCACGCACCGGAGAAAGCCGATGAGCAAGCCGCACTCTGGCAGGTGGAAGCAGGCAAAGTGGCTGCAGTGGCTCTCTGGATTCAAGGTGCCAACGCGACGATGTATTTAAAGAATGAAGCGGGCCTACACCTCATGAAGGCCAGCCACAGCAAAGAAGACGAACCCGAAAAGCCTGCACGACTGAGCGAGCGAAAGTCTTTACAGACAGAAAAAGACTGGACCTGCCGCGTGGAGATCACAGTGCCAGAAGCGGACACGCCCGACCTTAGCCAATTCATGCTGCCCGTGGCTCAGGTAAGTGGCCAACCAAACTTAGAAAAGGGTGTCCTTCGCCGCCAGTATGACCCTAACCGCATGATCGTGCGCGATGGAACGACCAGCGAACGAATGGCCGGTGGATTCCGTCAATCCTGGCTGCTGCGCCATCTGCGCGAAGGGGTGCTGAAGGAGGCTCTGGCATGAATCTGCGCCTCTCCATTCCAGTCTATGTGGATCATCATCGCGATGAGTCCGGGAAGACCCGCTTCCGTGCACGGCCCCTCTTTGCGCCCCAGTGGTCTGAGGATGAAACGGATGTTCGAGAAGACCGCGCTTTAAAACGCCTGGGTGATACTCTGCGCAAATCGCTGAATGACGAGATGCTGCTGCCAAATCACAGTGGTTTACTGCCGTGGACTTTCTCCCCTGCCGCCAGCGGACAGAGCGTGAGGTTGCGGATTGAGCTGCGCCGCCAGTCCTTTGAAGGAAGCTTTTATGTCGCGGTTTTTGAAGGGGCGGGCCGTCGTTTGGCCCTGCTGCCACGTGGGGGTGGGTTGACGTTTGAATGGCCTTCAGGAACCCGTTTGGAGGACGAGCTGCGACGAGTGCTTACTGAGCATTTACGCAAGCTAGAAAAAGAAGACGAGACTGACTTCGACCCCAAACCCTGGCTCACCGGCAGTCAGCCCCACCTCACCCACATCAGCGTGGTGCTTTCAGGTAGTCAACGCCTGCCTGCACCGCTTTCCCGCAGGCTTTCCTTAGGGCAGGAAGTGGCCATGAATGGTGGGCAAGAGCTGCGCAAAGTGGGCCGCTCCCTCGACCAACTCTACCCTCATGATTTGCAACGCGCGCTGCTGCGTGAAACAGAAGTGAAAGAGCTGTTATCCTGGTTCAGCCAGCGCAAATCTCACACTCCGATGGTCCTACTGGTGGGCCGCTCAAAAGCAGGCAAGACCGCACTGATCCATGAGTGTGTGCGCCGCCGGCTGGAGACGCCCGAGATCAAAAAGCGTGGCCAGTTCTGGCTCATCTCCCCGCAGCGTGTCATCAGCGGCATGTCCTACCTAGGCCAGTGGGAACAGCGCTGGATGGCCATGCTAGCCGAGATGCGCAGCGAGCGGCATGTGCTGGTGCTGGATGATTTGTTAGGCCTTTTTGAAGCGGGCAAAAGCTCCGGCAGTGATCTCTCTCTGGGCCATGTTCTCAAAGCACGCCAGGAGCATGAACCGGTGGCTCTTTTAGCGGAAGCCACACCCGAGGCCTGGGGCCGCCTGCGTGAAATTGACCGCGCTTTTGCCAGCATGTTCCAGGTTATCCACGTGCGTGAGATGGGGGAAGATGACACGCTACGCGTCCTCATCCGCACGTTGCAAATGCTGGAGACGCAGAGCCCGATAAAACTGGCACCGGAGGTCCTGCCACTCACACTGCGGCTGCAGACACGCTATGGCAGAGCCCGGGCTTACCCTGGCAAGGGCGTCGAGATGCTGAGTGCTCTCGCCGCGTCCTTTACCGACCGCTTTACTCAGGAAGGTCAGCACGCTGCTCTGCCGATCAATGGCCAGGATACGCTGAACTGGTTTGCTGGCCGATATGGCGTGCGGCTGAACATGATAGATGCCACTCAGTCCCTGACGGCAGAGACTTTGAAGAATTTTTTTGCCGAACGGATCATGGGCCAATCAGCCGCAGTGGCAGCCATGATCGAGACCGTTTTGATGGCACGCGCGCAAGTGAATGATGCCCAGCGCCCCCTGGGCTCATTGCTCTTTTTAGGTCCGACAGGTGTGGGCAAAACGGAATGCGCCAAGGCCCTGGCGGAGTTCGTTTTTGGGAGTGAAGAAAAGATGCTGCGTTTTGACCTCAATGAATACACGGGTGGTGATGCAGCTCTGCGCCTCATCGGCAGTCCAGGCCAGAGTGGTTTGCTAACCTCCCGCGTGCGCCGCCAGCCTTTCAGTCTGCTACTTTTTGATGAAGTGGAAAAGGCGCACCCGGATGTCTTCGATCTGCTGCTGCAGGTGCTGGGTGAAGGACGCCTCACAGATGCGCAAGGGAAGACGGTGGACTTCTGCAACTGTCTTATCATTCTCACCTCGAACATCGGTGCCCAGACCACTCGGCGACGTCTCGGCTTCGATCATGCTGAGGTCGGGGACCAGGAGGCCTACCGAGAAGCGGCGGAAAAGTTTTTCCGGCCAGAGTTCTTCAATCGCCTGGACCGCATCGTGCCCTTTCATGAACTGCGCCGTGAAGACATTCAGCATCTGGCCAGCAGTCTTTCCACCCGCGCACTCAATCGCCAAGGTTTGCGTGATCGGCGTGTGGAAGTGAGGCTGGACGAACCCAGCACTTCGTTCTTAGCGCAGCGCGGTTATGACCGCGATTACGGTGCGCGGGCGCTGCGTCGCGCCATCGAGGCTCATTTGGTAGAGCCTCTCGCCGCTCAGTTGATGACCTGGGAAACTTCCAGGGCCATTCGGGTGCATGCTACCTTGCAAGACGGCGCGCTGCGTTTTGACGCTGAGGTACATCGCCAAGCTGCCCAAAAAGTAGCACTGCCCACTCAACTGACTGCAGATGAACTGCTGGATGTCCTGGATGAAGCCTACCAACACCTGGATGGCGTGGACGCTCAGTTAGAGAATTGGGAGCTGGATGCTGGGGATGAAGGCATCTCGGCTCGACGTGCTTGGTATTACCGATTGCGCGATGAAAGCAATGCCTTGCGAGAGCAACTGCAAAACGCGGAAACCTCCGTGGAAGCCCTGGAGAAAGCCCGCAAAAAAGCGGCTTTATCTCGTGGCATGAAGCCATTCATTGAACCTCTCATCAATGGGCTGCGCATCTTTCCAGTGGAAGGGTTATCCACCTTGCTGAATGATTTGTTAGACTCCGATATGGCATTATCGTCTGTGACTGCAGCCTTGGCTAAGGCCCTCCCGATGACGCGCTCCACGGGCACCGCCTTACTCCTGCTGTGGCGTGTACGACGGCTAGGCTTCCTTGTGGAAACACCCGGGATTACCTCTCAGAAGTGGACGTTCCTTTCGCCTACGAAGGGGTGGCTACGCCCGTGGTCCCAAGACTCGTTTGTGGATGCACTTTTGGAAGGAGACACCACTTCCATTCTAGAAGGCCGGGGCCTTGGGCTCATCGCTGAATCGCTCGTCGGTGTTCATGCTTCGTTTGACTCCACCCTCAGCCTACAATCTGTGACGGTGGAAGAACTGACACTGCCTTCAGGTGAGATCACCCACATCCGTCACGGGACGCAACTCCTCGATTTACGCACAGGTTTGTGTGTGGATACGGACGCTGGATTGCCTTTTGAAGCCGCGCTGGCTTTTGCTTTTGCGGAACCTCTCTCTGCCTGACCATGTCCCGCACCCTTCGTTTTCATGTCTTGCTCTGGCGACAGCCTTCCTCCGATGGGTGGTCGGGTCGGTTGCTGGATGAGCTTGCCTGTTTTGGCACTGCCAGTGCTGATAAACCGGCGACTATTTTGCGTGAGCTGAAAGAGTATCTGCAAGCCGTGGATAGCACCCCCAACACGGTTTTGATGTCACCCGATTTTAACGAGCCAGAAGTGCGCGTGGTGAAGGTGCAGGCCGTGCCCGAGTATGAAGTGAAGGTAAAAGAGTCCCGCTCTCACAGCTCCAGCCCAGGCCGCACTCGCACCGTGCCCTGTGCCGAACCAGTGACCCTGAAACTTCCCTGCGTGGTGGGCAAACGTGGGAGTGGTCTCGTGTGCGCCTTGATGCCGACGCTGGATGTCGAGTTTGAATTGAGTGACCTCGACAAGATCGAAGAGATGGCGCTGCACTATGCCAGACAAGAATTGAAAGGTCTCACGCCGGCCCGTTTGCTGCGCCTGCTGCCCCCCACCGAATGGCGGCTGGAGACGATCTCCATCACCCCTCGGCAGAAAAAGGAAACCGACCAGGGGCCTCAGTTAAAGTCTCTTTCCAAAGTCGCCGATCACGCAGGCGCGAGCGCGCTACGCAAAATGGCCCGCACCTGGGAGCGCGACATGGAGGTGAGAGACCTAGAGAACCGTCTTCGTCAAGGTCAGGGGAGCGTGCTGCTGGTGGGAGAGTCTGGCTGCGGTAAATCTGCCGTGCTGATTGAGGCTGCCCATCGTGTGGAAAGGCTGACGGGTGAAAGCGGCCGTAAACCGAAACGTTTCTGGATCACCAGTGCAGCCCGCCTCATTGCTGGCATGCGCTGGCTGGGCGAATGGCAGGAACGGCTGGAAGAAGTGATTGCCGAGCTGCGGAGCATTGAAGGGGTGCTGTGCCTGGAAAGCTTACAGGAACTCATGCGTCTGGGCGGCAGCACGCCCGAAAGCAGCATCGCCGCTTTCCTCATTCCTTATTTACAATCAGGCGGGTTACGACTCGTCGTCGAGGCGACCCCATCGGAGATCGATGCCTGTGAGCGTGCGTTGCCGGGCTTTCTAGATGCCTTTTCCATCCAGCGCCTACACCCTCTTTCCAACGACCAGGAAGATCGTGTTCTTCAGATGGCGGCCACGTCTCTCAACGGGGGTGGCAGTTTGGAATTTTCGCTGGAAGCTGCACGGGATGTCGGCAGACTTTGCAAACGCTTCCAGCCCTATGCTGGATTCCCTGGCACGCCCATGAGCCTCATGAGTGAAGCGGCCGCACGGGCTCGGGATGAAGGACGCCGCGCTGTCAGCCTCAGGGATGTGCGCCGCCTCTTTGCCGAATCTACGGGGCTTCCCGATCATCTGATGGATGAGGCCGCAGCGCTAGATCCTACCGCTCTGCAGGAGTGGTTCAGCCAGCGTCTCGTCGCCCAGCCGCAGGCTGTGGATGCGGTGTGCCGGACCTTGCTGAAGTTTAAGGCCGGACTCAATGATCCGCGCCGTCCGTTGGCGGTGCTACTTTTCACCGGTCCCACAGGCACGGGCAAAACCCAATTGGCTAAATTTCTGGGAGACTGGCTATTTCCAAATCGCCAAATGGCGGACCGGCTCGTGCGCCTAGACATGAGCGAGTATGCTGGCCACGATGCCGCACGCCGGCTGCTGGGTAACCCTTTTGGGGAACCCTCAGATCTGGTCAAAAGACTGCGGCAAAATCCCTTCACCGTGCTTTTGCTGGATGAGGTGGAAAAAGCGGCTCCCGAGGTCTTTGATACCCTGATGAATGTCTTCGACGAAGGGCGTCTCACGGATGCTCTTGGGCGCGCCACTTGGTTCCGCAGCACCGTCATCATCATGACCTCCAATCTTGGCACCCGGAAAGGTGGTGCCCTAGGGTTTGGCGAATCTTCGGCGACTGAGGCTGCCCGGGCAGATGTAGGGGCCATCACCCAGTTTTTCCGGCCCGAATTCTTCAATCGCCTAGACCAAGTTGTCACGTTTAATCCGTTAGGCCGGGGTGCGATCGAGGCCATCGCTCGGCGCGAAATCCTGGCCATGAGCGAACGCGAAGGGCTAACGCAGCGGGGAATTCATCTCGAAGTCAGCGATGCGCTTTTATACATGGTCTGTGATCAGGGTTTTGATCCGGTGTATGGCGCACGCCCCTTGCAAAGACGGTTGGAAGAACTGCTCGTGACTCCGCTCGCGCATTGGATTGTCGGCCATCCAACGCGACGCAACATCACGCTGAAGCTCGACTGGGACGTGCTGAAGAAAAAATCGGTCATTGAGCCAGCGATGCGAAGTATCCACCAGGATCTGCAACCACCGCTGATCCAATAAAGAATGATTCCTAACGCCCCAACCGAGTGTATCAACATTATCGAAGTTTAGGGGAATGGATGCAGGCTGCGTTTCTTATGGCATCTGTCGGGGCCATCATTGCATTCCCATCGCAGATCGTCTGATCTAAACGTTCACCCAACTCCACCGCGCCCCGTGACTCCACTAAGAGACTCCAAATGCCACACTGAACAGACCCTTGAAGGCTGGAAAGTATCTTGGTCTCGCAGGGTGAAGTCTCCATTTCGATGGCTCGCCAGTGCTTTCGTCTGCTTCTGGCTCTGCGGATGGTTTTTTGGCTTCGTCTCCGCAGTCACACAGGTCTTAAAGGGCGACACTGGCGGTGGATTTCTGATTGTTTGGCTGGGTGGCTGGACCATTGGCGGTCTATTTGCCAGCTACATGCTCTACAGCCTCAATAGACCAGCCATTGAAGAGTCAGTCTTGGTTTCCCGCGGCAGGCTCGTTCATGACTCAGGCACCCCAGACATACTTGAGTTCTGGCCCAACAGCCGGATGATGATGCAGGGGCGCTCATCCTGGCAAATGTTCACACGCAAGAGACGAGCTTACGACTTGGGTGGTGCCGAACTTGCCACTCTAAAGCTCGATGGTGAAGGCGACCGCCAGCGACTTCGCTACGACTTCGGAGCTGAACGAGTTGAGATCGGATCTGTATTGACTGAGCCTGAGAGAGAGTGGCTCTTTAACGAGATCACGAAGGCACTATGAACCCGACTCAGCAGACGAGCGGCCACCGAAGGGTGCCGACCTACAATGTCATGAGGGTATTTCACTTGCTGACTCTCGCAATATCTGGGGCTTTCACACTTTATGCCTTTGCAGGCCCAAGCGTGCAGGCAGAATCCCAAACTACTATTTCCGCAGTTTCACAGGCAGAGTCAGCAACGCTGGCAGATGCCTGCCGGTTGACGAAGTTGATCAATGACGAAAGATGGGACGAGATCGAGAAGGCACTCGGCACAAAGGAGGGAATGATCACCTACATTCGTCAGCAGGCCACACTCAAGGATTGGGCGGGTATCGGGGCCTATCGTGGGACCACGGTCGATGAGAAATCCCCCTTACGAATCACTCATCAGTTTGGGTTTGCCCCCAGAAGCAGTCCGCACGGCATTTTGCTCACTTACATCATCACAGAGACTGGTCCATCGAAGCCCAGTTTGATGATTTTAGGATGGTGACGAACGGAAACACGGGAGCCGCCAAATCCCAATGAACCACGAAAATACATTGCCATGAGCATGATCGGTAATCTGGCACGCATCCCGGAAGAGGTGCGACAGGCTTTGCATCAGTCCCCTGACAAGATCCTAGATTTTTTGTATCCCGAAGCTGCGGAACAAGAGCCGAAGAAGCCCGGATTCTTATCGCGGCTGTTTGGCAGGCAATCACAAACCGCCCTCGGGAAATCATCGATGGAGCCATTCGCGCCTCTTTCGGAGGAGGACTCGACCGATATCGACAAGACCTGGCATGCGCTTCATTTTCTCTTCACCGGATCAGCCTGGGGGGAAGGTTTCCCACAGGGTTTCCTCGCCACCGCCGGCAAACCCATTGGCGATGTGGATGTTGGTTATGGCCCAGCTCGATCTTTCTCCCCATCTGAAGTCAGACAGATTCACGACTTCCTTCAAAGCTTGGCTCGCGATGATCTGCGCGGTCGGCTGATCCCGGGCCAAATGGAGAAAGAGGAAATCTATCCCAGCTATGGAATGGGAGATGCACTTTCCGATGAAGATTGGAACTACATCGCCGGTGGCTTGGATGAGGTCAGGGCCTTTGTCGCCGAGACAGTCAGACAGAACAAAGCGCTGCTGGTTTACATCAATTGAAAAGGCATGTCGTTCGATGATGAGCCTCACGCTTATCTCTCGTTCACGGCCCTGCTCAACCGCCCATCTCACCAGACTTTGAGATAGATTGGATGCCAGCGGCATCGAGAGGTCCCCGGCGCCACCGTGGAAAACACGCGGAGATCCAGGGAGCAATCAGGCCGCTGGCATACCTCCGGTATGCGACGGCCTTTGAAGATCAGGGGGTATCTTTTCCAGGGGTCGGCTCGCTCAGAGCTCACCGACGCCCTGGCTACCGGCTGCGATCCCTCCAGGATCGGACGCAGTGAAGACGTCGTCTAAACCGACCTTTTCATCTTTGATCCGCCCTCTTTTTCTCATCGTGAGTATTCCTTCACAGAGCGCTATTGACTCCTTTCCAGGCGCATCAAGGTTCGCTTTCGTTGCTATGACTTCATCCCCCGCAACTCAGCATAACCTTTTCTTGGGGACCCAATGATGACACTCGCCTTTGGAGAATCACTCGCAATCCTTGGCATGTTAGGCATCGTGGTCGTGATCTTGGCGGTGTGCGCTGCGGTCATGAGCTATGCAGTTCGCCGTTTTAAGAGCGAAGGAAAACTGAGTCCAATTTTGATCACATTGGCGGCCCTGGCAACGCTGCCTCCGTCGGCTCTGCTCGTCCTGGTTTTGACCGCACCTGACATCGAGATCAATCCACACATTAAGTCCACAGATGAACTTTACGGTGTGTACTCCCATGGCATTTCGGTCCTCAATCTCAACAATGACGGTACCTATTCCGCTTCTGGAATCTCGGGAATCACGTCGGGGACGTGGAGTCACTACGACTGGAATCTTACCCTCAGCAATACGCAACTGGAACAGCCTAGAATCATCACGCGCGACGGAGTTCTGTGCGTAGCTCCATTTTTCAAATCGGAAGGACCCAATGGTATTTTGCTAATCAAACAAGATGCATCGGACGGACACTAGACGGGTAAATGATTGAGATTTCATGGACCTTTGAGAATGAACCAGTTTGGGATGCTGGTCATAGGTCTCTCTGAGCGGGGCCGACTGCTGCTGGATAGCCGGATGTAGCCACGCTGCTAGGACACCTCCGGCGTGAAACAGCCAACACATCGCCCGTATCTCGGCACCAGGGGTGTGGTCGTCGAGACTCCGTTACCCTTGGCTACCCGCTGTGATCCCTCCAGGATCGGAACAGGGAAGCCGTCGTCTAAACCGACCTCCCCATCTTTGATCCGCCCTCTTTTGGACGGAGCCTTCGTATGTGAGACCCTCAATCCATCAATGAAGTCGGCCCGGCGGGCACATGAACGGCACCGAGCAGGTATTCATGAAGTGGGGTGCCGTCGCTATGCTTTTTCAGCAGGAGGTAATCGTGCTCATCCAGATCCAGACGCGAATCCACCTGCCAGAGTTCGGTGGTGTTCCGGTTGATCAGATCCAGAGCCGTGGGCAGTGAAACGAGCACGTGTGCGTCTGGGTGCTGCTCCAACAGGTGGCTGAGCGCATTGAGGGAGTCCGCTGGGTGAGTGTCATGGCGATCTACAATCTCTGGGTGGAAAGCCTCTTCTCCCAAAATGAACACATCCCCCCCTTTTTGATGAGCGTCTAGCCAGGAGGCCAGTGTCTCCCGATGGGCGTCCTGACGATTTTGAACCCACCCATAGCCTGCCCCCATGAGGAGCAGCAGGGCGGCCGCGCCCAGCCCTACCCACAGGCCACGCCAGTGAGGGTCATGTGAGGAGAGATCATCGGTTTGACTGACCCACTGCGGCTGACGGCGCGCCTGAAGATAAGCTTCCGAGCCGAGGCTGGGAAATAGGCTACCCCAGATTTGGTTGAGCCGAATCCACCAGCGCTGATTCTCCAGCGCATGGCCAGTACGCCGCACCAAGTGGCTACCTGTGAGGAACTCCACATCCAACCCAGCATCCTCGGCAAGATGCCGCCAGCGCGTAGGCGAAAGAACCGTGATGTGCCCCCCATGGGCGATCTGCCCTTTTTGCAAACGACGGCGGAAATAGCGCTCCCTCCACTGGGCCAACCAGTGTGGCATGGTGGGCGAGCCGCCCAGGAAAATCCCACCCGGACGCAGCAGCCGACTGATCTCAGCTATCGTGCTGCCAGGGCGGGGCAGGTGCTCAAACACATGCAGGCTGACAACGGCGTCTGCCACCTGGGAAGGGACGGGCAGAGTGTCGTCGAAGTTTGCGTGATGCACCTCATCGTAGTTTGCCAGGGTGCGCACCTCCTCACGCGGGTTCCAATCCAGGCCGATCCAGCGGTCCACAGACCCTGCCGGGGTAAAATGTTTGAGCCAGCCACGTTCACAGCCCAAGTCCACCACGGTCAGCGGGCGTCCCAGCCTTTTCGCCTCCGCCTTCAGCGCCTGCCCCGCCCACCAATAACGAAGAAGGCGAACCGAATAGTCCGCCTTCTGCAAATGACTGAACAAACGCGTGTGAGCGCTTTGTGGGAGTTCGGGAACGAGAAAGCGCAGCGGCTTTAAAGGGAAGGACAAGAACGGGAAGCGTTGTTTCATCATGTTTGGGGAGCATGCAAACTGCCGACTGGCAGGAATCAGAGACTCTGAGATAGAAATGAACCTTTTTTGTTCAAATCTGGAGATTTTTTCCTCTTTCTAGCCTCGCTAATCGATCGCTGCGGTCGCTTCTCCAAGTGCAAAGGAAACAAAGCAGCCCAGGGCCCCTCTGCGAACCTTGAAACTTACTCCTTGGTCAATTCCTCGCGCAGGTCCGCGATACTGTCACGCAGCCGGAGCGCACCCTCCCGCCATGTTTCAAAAAGCCGACGATGCGGAGCATAGTCCTCCAAGGTGAGCAGATCCTGAAGGGCTGCGAGGGCTTCGCGTACCCAGTTCAAACAACGTTTGGTGATGGCCAGGACGTAACCGCGATCCATCGGGTTTTCCAAGTCACGGCGAGAGTGCAGGGCGGCGGCGAGCTTGCCACTGACCTGCATCACGTTCGACATGAAACGATCCAGCGGATGATCCGGGTCATCTCCCCGATCTTTATTCAGGCCCGTCGCACGCATGTCGCTCATGAGTTGGACAAGATACTGGTGAGACTGGTCCTTGAGAGGATGGGGTTCATCTTTTTCCTCCTGTTTCCAGGATTCGTGCTCCACATCTTCGGCGGCTTGGTTCATCAGCTCGGCCCATTCACGGCGGCGCTTTTTGTCCTCGCTGTCGTTTTCTGAGGGTTGCACACCCTCCTGGGCATCGGCCATGTCTTCCAGCAGATGGTCCCAGCCCATGACGAAGGCCGTTTTCTCATCGGCGTCTTCTTCTTCGCCATACTTTTCGTAGGCTTCCATGCTGGCATCGGCGAGTCGATCTGAAGCCTGGAGCTGCTCCTCCCACTGCTCCTCGGTCAGAGCTAGATCACCCTCATCATCGTCGTCATTTTCTATCTGTTCAGGGCGCTGAATGATGGCAGCCAGGAAATCTCGCATGGCCTGCATGTTGGCCAGTTTTTGCGCGCCTTCTTCATCCTCATCCATTTCCCAGACATGCTCCGAAATGGTGATCTCTAAATCTGCGCTCTCCACTACGCAGCGGCCTTGCTCGGCGGTGAACCATTCCAGGTAAAGGCTGTTTCGCCACTCAGTGGGGACGTCTTCGATGCGGTCTTCACGGTAGGCGGCCTGCCATTCTTCTTCCGGCACGGTGAAGACCTTCACCCTACGCGAGGCTGTGATGTCACCGGCCATCCCGTGTTGAAGGCGATTCAGCTTGCGCAACTCCGGCTGGGGCAGGGCGGTGGGATTGACAAAGGAAACGCGCGTGCCTGCCACGTCCCGCCAGGCATCGCCATCCAGGTCCAGTTCCACAGGCTCCTCACGCCCGATCAACCATAAACGACCCCGGACGCGGCCGCGCTCGGTGTTATCAATTTCACCATGGGTGATGGCGGTATGAATACGTAATGCCACGTCAAAAAAGGGGGGTAGGAGGCTGAGGCAGGCGCGGGGCGAGATCAGGCTTTCAGGGCCTGCTCGATGTCTGCCCAGAGGTCCTCCACATGCTCAATGCCGACGGAGAAACGCACAAGGCCATCGGTGACACCGGCGGCTTCACGGATGTCTTTGGGGATGGAGGCATGGGTCATGGTGGCAGGGTGGCACACCAGAGATTCGATGCCGCCCAGGCTTTCGGCCTGTGTGAAAAGCCGCAGCCTGCGGATGAAGGCGAGGGCCTGTTCCTGAGTATGCCCAAAGTCCGCCAACAGCATGCCCGAGCCCGCGCTCATCTGCTTCTTCGCCAACTCGTACTGGGGATTCGAAGGCAGGAAGGGGTAACGCACACCTTTCACATCGGCCCGGGCTTCCAGGCGGGTGGCCAGCTCCAGGGCATTGGCACTGTGGCGCTCCATGCGCAGAGCCTCCGTCTTCACCCCACGAGAAGTGAGCCAGGAATCAAAGGGGCTGGGCTGCAAACCAAGGGCTTTTTGAGCAAAGATCATTTTCTCCTGCCACTCGGCGGAGTTTGAACAGACCGCACCGCCCAGGGCATCCGAATGGCCGTTCGTGTACTTGGTGGTGCTAAGCAGGGAGAGATCGGCCCCCAGATCCAGCGGACGCTGCAGGAGGCTAGAGGCAAAGGTATTGTCCATCACCACCGTGCTTCCAACGCTGTGCGCCACCTCGGCGATGGCGCTGATATCCAAAATTTTGAGCAGGGGATTCGTGGGGGACTCTAGCCACACCAGGGCGGGCTTGATCTCGGCAATGCGGGCGTAGTTCGCCGGATTGGCCAGGTCCACATACTCGATCTCCACGTTGAACTTCCGCAGCACGCGCTCAAACAGGCGATAGGTGCAGCCGTAGATGTTTTGTTCGGACACGATGGTGTCCCCGGCTTTAAGACCAAAGGCAATGGCCGTGATGGCAGAGACGCCACTGGCGAAGACAGTACAGTGCTGGGCATTCTCCAAGCTGGCCAGGGTGTTTTGCAAATTGCGGTAATTCGGGCTGCCGCTACGCGTGTAATCAAAGCCGCCAGGATTCCCCGTCTCGTAGGTCGAGGTCATGTAAATCGGTGGGATGACCGCGCCCGTTTCGCTGCGGTAATCCTGGCCGATGTGGATGGCTCGGGTCTCAAAACGTGCGTCACTGGGCACCGTGGGGTCTTCTTTCATGGTCGGACGTTTACCCAATCATGCTGCGGCCAAGTTGCAAGCTTCCAGGGGCTGCCTTTATACTGACTTTGTGCTTAAAAGGCTCACCCATTCTTTCTATCATCCCACACGCCGTTCGGTCCTGTGGCATACATTTTTTCAAGTGCTCTGGATTGCCTTGGTTTTACCAGCGGGAGCCATCGGCATCGTTTGGCTACGATGTGTCCTGGCCTTTTTGACCGCTCAACTTCTCACCATCGTCATCAGCAGCTTCGTGACCCGAACGACTTGGCTGCATGACATGTGGACAGCGGTGACGTTCTACAAACGAGACCAAGAGCCGGCTTCGTACTGGATCGCCATGTTCTTCCACATTCTGCTGGTCGTACTCGTCGGTATTTTCCTGGGACTGAGCTTCTCCGTAGATCGCTTGTCTTGACCTGCTGCTTAGACGACAAGCGGTGCCAGGGTCACGGCCCCAAGCACCGCCGTCGGCCCTTATTTCTCCTTCGCTGTTTCGACGTCAGGCAGAAACACCGTCAGCAGCCCCAGCAGAGGGAGATAGGCACAGGCATGGAAAACAAAGTTGATGCCCTGACTATCGGCCATGGCACCGAGCACAGCTGAGCCGATGCCTGCGATGCCGAAAGCCAATCCGAAGAACAGTCCGGCGATCATGCCCACTTTTCCTGGCATGAGCTCCTGCGCATAGACCAGGATGGCGGAGAAGGCTGAGGCCAGCACCAATCCGATGATCACTGTCAACACTGCCGTGGTCATCAGGCCTGCATGCGGCAGCCAGAGAGCGAAGGGAGCCACGCCCAAAATGGAAACCCAGATCACCCGCTTCCTACCGATGCGATCCCCGACGGGTCCACCGATGATGGTCCCTGCGGCGACAGCAAAGAGGAAGACAAACAGGTAATACTGCGACTGCTGCACCGTGACGTGAAAACGATCCATCAAATAGAAGGTGTAGTAATTGGTTAGGCTGGCCAGATAGACATACTTGGAGAAGATCAACACCACCAACACCGCCACGGCAAAAGCCACGCGCTTGCCTGTCGGCACATCACTCACCGTGCTTGCAGCCGAGCCCCGCCTTTTGTGAATACGATGCAGGTTTCGCGCCTGCCACTGGCCCACCTGGAAGAGCACCAGCACACCGACCATCGCGATGATGGAGAACCACGATAGTGCAGCCTGGCCATGTGGGACGATGAACCACGCGGCTAGCAGGGGACCGATGGAAGTGCCTGCATTTCCACCCACCTGAAAGAGCGACTGCGCTAGCCCACGCCGCCGTCCAGCGGCCATGTGAGCGATGCGTGAAGCCTCCGGGTGAAAGATGGCCGAGCCCGCCCCCACCATGCCGGAAGCAATGAGAATCGCCGGGAATGTATGTGCCTGTGAAAGCGCCAGCAGACCCACTAAGGTCAAGCCCATGCCCACAGGCAAGGAGTAAGGCATGGCCTTTTTATCCGTGATGTAACCGACCAACGGCTGCAACAGCGAGGCCGTGACCTGGAAGGTCAACGTGATGAGCCCGAGCTGTGTGAAGGTGAGCCCGTAAGACTCTTTAAGCACCGGATAAATCGCCGGCAGCAGGGCCTGAATCGTGTCATTCAGCAGGTGCGAAAAGCTGATGGCAAAGAGCAGGGCAAACACCGTTTCCGTGGCATTCTGCTGGGCCCTCACTGGCGCGGGCACCTCATCAATCACAGTCTCATTCATAAGGACGATGACTCTTCCCAAGAAGTCGCTCATCCTCAAATGGCAGCCCTGGTGCTCTTCCTGGTCTCAATGGTATTTTTCTCGGATTGCCTGCCGGAACTCTGCGGGAGTCTCACCCGCATAGCGGCGGAAGAATCGGCTGAAATAGGAGGGATCTTGAAAACCGATCTGGTAACCAATTTCAGAAACGCTGAGATCGGAATGCAGCAACAGGCGCTTCGCATCCAGCAGACGCCGATGACGGATCAACTCCCCTGCCGCATGGCCCGTCTCCTCACGGATGACGTCATTGAGGTGATTCACCGTGATGCCCAGTTGTTTGGCATAAGGTGCCAGAGCCTGCCATTCTCGAAAGTGGTGTTCCAGGGCCAACTGAAACTGACGTGCCAAAAGAGCCGCACGGGTGGCCTCCTTCACGGGCTGTCCCACCGCTTCTAAACGGCTGGCCTCAATGAACAAGATGCGCAGCAGCGACCGCAGCACCTCCATCACCCCGCGCTGGCCGCCATCATACTCACGCTGCAGATCCCCAAACAAACCGATGAGACGCGCGGCTTTTTTCTTCTCCACGGAGAACCAGGGCGGAGCCCCCGGAGCAAAAAAGAAAGGTAACTCCACCAGCATGCTGGGCGGTGGCGACTGATGATCAAAGAACGCCTGAGTGAACGAAGCCACCGTTCCATGCATGGAATTTGCCCGAGGATAGATGGTGTGTACTTGGCCTGGGCTGAGGAAAAAAAGCGTGATGCCGGTGACATCATATTCACGGAAGTCATGCATCAGCCGCGCGGCTCCCTGGATGAGGAAGAGCTGGAAGAAATCATGAAAATGCGGAATGAGCCGCTGCGGCTCCTGACTCATGGAAATCTCCAACGGCATTACCACCACGCCCTGTTCACGCAGGCCATCCTGTCCGTAATCACTCATCTGGAGCGAGGGGATGGTGCGGCGATTCATGATGGCAGCAATCAAAGCATGAATCCCCAGAAAAGGCCAGCCTTTGAAAGGGCTGCCATCCGTCAAGCCAGAATAGCCTTCGCCACTTCCCCCGCCACATCTGTCAGCCTGAAATTCCGTCCGGCGTAACGATAGGTGAGGCGCTCATGATTGATGCCCAGCAAATGCAGAACGGTGGCATGCAGATCATGCGTGCCCATCACCCCCGTCGCGGCGGTATCTCCCATTTCATTCGTACTGCCGTGCACATACCCACCCTTCACCCCACCACCTGCCATCCACATGGTGTAGCCACCGCCATTGTGACCGCGACCATTGTACAGCTCATTGTCATAACCGGATCCGCGCCCAAATTCACCGCCCCAGAGGATCAAGGTATCGTCCAACATGTCGCGTTGTTTGAGGTCGGCAATGAGACCCGCGATGGGCTTGTCAATGGCATGGCACTGGCGACCTAGATTTTCCCGTAAGCCATTGTGATGATCCCAACCTGGGGAGGTGAGTTGAATAAAACGCACGCCCTTTTCCGCTAACCTGCGGGCCATGAGGCATTGGGTGCCAAAGCGCTCCGTCTCACTGGTATTCAGGCCGTAGAGGTCACGGATGTGCTCAGGCTCTTGGCCGAGGTCCAGAGTCATGGGCACAGAGGTTTGCATCTTGTAGGCCAATTCGTATGACTGAATCACGCCTTCGATCTCTGGATTTCCTGGGTCCTGCCCCAGAAGCCGACGGTTCGCTTTCTGGATAAACTCAATCTGTCTTTTTTGATCGGCTTCGGTGAGCCTGCCGTTGCTCAGATGAGCCACTCCACCGCCACCTGCATTCAGCCGAGTGCCCTGAAAGGATGCGGGAAGAAAGGCCGAACCGTAGTTCATGGCACCGCCATTGTCAGCGATGGGATTGATGGTGACAAAACCGGGCAAGTCCTCCGCCTCCGTGCCCAGGCCATAAACGATCCAGGCCCCCATGGACGGCCTAACAAAGGATTCACTGCCGATATGCAGCGCCACCGTGGCCATCTGGTGCGCATTCGTCGCCGTTTTCATGCCATTCAGGAGGCACAGGTGATCCGCGTGTTTCGCCAGCTCAGGAAACGCCTCTGAGATCATCAAACCACTCTGCCCACGAGGTTTAAATTCAAACACCGATCCCATGTATTTTTGCACCTTCTGAGCCTCCGCCTTTGCTAGCTCAGGTTTCCAGTCAAACGTGTCCAGATGGCTGGGGCCACCCTGCATAAACATAAAAATCACTCGCTTTGCTTTGGGCGCAAAATGCGTCGGTTTCGGGGCCAAGGGATTGATCGTCTGCGGCGGGGCTGCTGCCTGGGCCCACTGCTGATGGAGAGCCTGAAAAGCGAGCCAACTAAAGCTGGCACTGCTGGACTGGAGAAGGTGGCGGCGAGTCGTCATGACAGAATCAACATGGAGATTAAAACACGTAACGAAACTCTGCCGTACCCAGCAAAGCCTGAACCAAAGTGACCCAAGATGAAGTGTCCTGGCTGACTTCCATCTCTTTCATTAGCGAGACAGCCTCTAGGCTTTCTTCAGACGTTGGCAAACGGCCTAACAAATGGCGATACACGCCACGGACATTCTCTTCCATTGTTTGACGCTCATCTAGAACTTGTCCCACGATGTCTCCCGCTAGCTCTTCGATGAGCGGGCTGTTCATGAAAAAAAGAGATTGAGGGGCCGTGGTGGTCACATCGCGCACACCTTTGATCTGTGTGGGTCCTGGGAAATCAAATGTGCTCAAAAGTTCCGGCACCCCATCACGCACCACCGGCAGATAAAGCGTGCGATAGGGTGCTTCGATGTCGAGAAATCCTTGAGTGATGCCCAGCCGACCCTTGCCCCCGGTGCCGCCTACTTGTGTGCCCTCTGGTCTTTCTAAATTCAGCCGCGAGGCCAGATGCAGCAGTGTATCGCGAAGGGGTTCAATCTCCAACCTCCGCGCATTCATGCGCCAATGCAGTTGATTGCCTGCATCCGGGTGATTGGCATCACTGGCGCTGCTAGAAGAAGACGCGAGACGATAGGTGCGGCTGAGCATGAGCTTGCGAATGAGCATCTTCACGGACCAACCCTGTTCGACAAAACCAATGGCTAAATGATCCAACAACTCAGGATGAGTAGGGTCTGCTCCAGTGATGCCAAAGTCATCCACCGTGCGCACGATGCCTTCTCCAAAGAGATGCTGCCAAACACGATTCACCATCACCCGCGCCGTGAGAGGGTGGGTGGGCGAGGCAATCCACTGAGCAAGCTCCAAACGGCCAGAGGACTTTTCGGCGATAGAGGGTAGAGGAGGCAAACTGGGCACGCTAATCTTGCCACGGTCTGGCGCCGCTAGGCGATCATACGGATCTCCACCCACGGCCAATTCGCAGTCACGTGCTGTCCCTTCCACCATGCCCATGCAGAAGTGTGGGTCCGTATCATAACGCGGCCGTTGTTTGGGATTTCCAAGCGTGCGGATGTCCTCCATCGAGTGGATGCCCGTTGGCAATTTGGCCGGAGGCCCCACCGTTTCATCCAGCGTGGTGGGTAGGTCAACCAGCATCTCAGGGTCCACATAACCCGCCCGAGTCATGTCATGCCGATTGGCCAAGCCCGAAAGAGTGCGACTGCTGTAAAAGATCCCCGCCAGAGCATAGTAGTCCTTTTGGCAGATGGGTTCTGTCTTGTGATCATGGCAACGCGCACAACTCCATGTTAGGCCGAGAAAGGCACGTGAGGTCACGTCCATCTGATCATCCACTTGATCGAGGATGAATTGCTCATAGCTACCTTCCTGAAGACTCAGGCTCCCCAGGGTGAGCATGCCGGTTCCGGTGATTTGTTCCCGCCTCTGCGCCACCGTTTTGGCAGGCAAGAGATCCCCGGCGATCTGCTCCGCAATGAATCGATGGTAAGGTTTGTCGGCATTGAACGAATCAATGACCCAGTCACGATAACGGAAGGCGTAGAGGAAGGGCGCATTCCACACGCGACCGATGCTGTCAGCATACCTCACGACATCTAACCAATGCCGAGCCCAGCGCTCGCCAAAACGCTCACTCTGAAGAAAGGCGTCCACCACTTTCGCAAAGGCAATCTCATCCGTGGCGCTGTCTCGCACAAAAGCCTCCACCTCTTCTTTGGAGGGTGGCAGACCGCGAAGATCAAACGACGCGCGACGTATCCATACAGCCCGGCTCGCATCCTGAATCGGGCGTAGATTTTCCTTCTCCAAACGAGCCAGGATGAAACGGTCCAAATCATCTCGCGGCCATGCCGTATCTTTGACCTCAGGCACGTTGGGCCGCTGCATCGGCTTGTAGGACCAAGGCACGGGATTCTCATCGTCTGCGGCGAAGATGAAGACCTGGGTCAGCATCAGTCCCGTAGTGACCCAGGCCGTGCAGGCTTTCATGACCTGCCTCCTTTGGTCTTCAACCAAGCACTCAAAGCGCGAACGTTTTGCACAAAAGTATCGCTGTAAATCACACCACCCTTGGGCTGTGTTTTTTTACCGTTGGCATCCCGCATGATGCCCCGCTCATCTTGCGTCTCCGTCCAGGATCCATCGGGCTTTTGTTCACGTAAAATTTGTGTGATGTCTTGATCTGTCGGCGGTGAGGACCAGCGCTCCTTTTCAGTGCGTGGAAAGGTCACAGGCTCATTGCGAGCGATCTTGCGTCCGGTGGCCTCAATCGCATCCAGCTCACTGTCCCAGACCCAGCCGTAGTTTGAAGAAGCTTTCTTATCGCTGTAGGTGAGCTCGAAGCCTTTGCCGCCTTCACCTCGTTCGAAAAACAGCGGTTTATTGGTCTGCAATTCATAGAAACGCGCCAGCTTATTGCCAGGTAGCAACGACTTGCGCAGATACCCCAGGGCCTTCGCCACAGGGGGCAGGTATTTTTTATCACCGCTGGCTTCACTGAGTTTCAGCAACGCCCACATAGCCGCCTGAGATTCACGACCGCTGACAGAGCTGGGTTCAAACGCACGACTCCACACGGGCTGCATCTCCGCATTGTACTGCTGTGCCCAGGCCGGCTGCGGCTCGGGCATTTGAGCGGTGACCAGAAAATCCCCACCCCGCTTTGCTGCGGCAAGGTAACGTTCGTCCGCGCGCAGCTTCCAAGCCATCAACAAAGTGCTCATCAGCGTGGCATGGGTATTGTCATTCAGCACATAACAACCCGTGAAATCCTTCGGCCATTTGCGCGGCCACGTGGCCGGGTAGTTACCCGGCTTAACGGGATATTTGTCCACAGGCGGGGACGAGGACGGCCAGGTATCAAAACTAGCAGACCACCCTCCTACTGGATACTGCGCGTTGATGATCGCATTGAGCGCATAGCCCGCGGCTTCATGGATTTCCTCATCCTTTCCGGCCAGCGCGTGATCCACCCGGATGAGCAGGCGGGTGGCGGCCTGCGTCACGTCATCATCCAACGTGGAGTAGTTGGTGTCCTTGTTTTCCCGCTGCCGCCAGATGTGCCAGCCCGCCTCACCCTGAGGCATTTTTTTCCGCTCAAGAAGCTTCCCATCCACATCCCGACGATACAGATGTTTCGCCCGGCTGGCGGCATCAAAATGACCCGAGTAATCCCACCCACCCGAGCTCAACTGGGTGCGACTGATGGCATGGGCGGCAGCCACCGCCGCTTTTAGACAGGTCTCATCCTTGGTTGCTTCATACGCATCTAAAAATGCCATGCCGACCGCAGGAGTCGCTGGCGGCTGGATCCAGATGGTGTCTGGCCCCGGGAGGCCCTCGGCTTCACGCAGGGTAAAGTCTGCGCTGTAACGGTAAACATAACCGCCATGAGTGGCGGCCTTACTATGATAAAAGGCGACAGCTTGGGACAATGCACGGCCCACTTCCACCGGACTCGCTGCCTCAACAAGGGTGCAGCAGACGAAGAACAAACAGGTGATTCTGAACATAAGAATTGAAGGATAAATTCAGCATTGTTTAGCCATTCAGCCGAATGGCCTCCGGTTCCTAGATTGAAGAATGATCTCCGGCCCAAATCACCTGCCCCAAAGACTCCACATACCGAATCAATCAGCCTGGATTTTGACATTCTTATTCCCATTGTCGCGCACAGCATCCATAGCTTCAGCGAGAGCTTTGTAAGGCACTCCTGCATCACCACTCACGATAACTAGAGCACCCGGATGCTCTGGCAAAAAGTTTTGCAAATGACCGCGCAACCGATTCATCGGGACTTCTTCCTGACCGATGATCACACGCTCGCCATTTTGGGTAACACGGAGGCTCAGAGTTTCGCCAGAGGTGCTTTCAGATTTTCTCACCTCGGCATTTTTGCGCATACCCTCGCGCTCTCCAGAGCCAGATTTCGGACGATCCCCCTCGCCTGATTTTGGGCGTTCCCCATCACGCTCACCTGTGCGCGGTTTATCGCCATCGCGCGGTCCGGTTTTAGGCCGCTCACCATCCCGCTCAGCGGTTTTAGGGCGATCTCCGTCTCGCGGCCCAGTCTTGGTGCCTTCCCGATCACCAGAGCCAGATTTCTTCATCCCATCGCCCTCACCCGTCTTTTGACCATCGCCTTCGCGGCTGGCTCGGGGGGATTTCTCTGTTTCACGGGAGACCGCACCACGTTCTCCCTCGCGGCTGCGTTCCTTTGCCGGGAGGGCCTTTTCCTCAGCCGCGTGCGCCGTGGTGAAGGCATAACAAGTGATCAAACCAAAGGCGAGGGTGAAAACGGCCTGTAGCCAAGGATGGTTGCGGTGAGGTTGGGCGATCATGGAGATGCGTTGCAGCAGGGTGGGGTGGTTGCGCACGCACGGGGCCAACCCTGCCATGACCGGGGGTGCAAAAAAAGTTTCCTGAACGCGGAGGAGCGTGTGACCGTAGGCCCATCGTTCGTTAGGCGAAATCAGGTGCAGCACAGCCGCATCGCAGCGAAGCTCCCGGTCCGCCTGAAAGCGTGAGCCGATGACCCACACGAGGGGATTGAACCAATGCAGCGCCTGCACCAGTAGCGTGGCCCAGTTCCACCAGAGATCCCGATGCCGCACATGCAAAAGCTCATGCAAGAGGACATGCCGCAGGCTGGCTTCATCAAAACATTGGCCCCAGTCTGCTGGCAGTAAAATCTGAGGCTGCCACACCCCTGTGACAGCAGGTGTGCTGCCGGGAGAAAGAAGCCGCACATGGACCTCAGCCTTCACCCCGGCAAGCTGCTTTAACTCACGCACCAACTTAAGTAACGCCGCGTCTTCTCCACCCGGTGCCTGTGCCAGTTGACGCTCAAAGTGACGCTGCCGCCAGAAGGCCCAGCCCAAGATCGAAAAAGCCCCCGCCGCCCAGATCGAAAACAGCGTATGCGATGCTGAGAAAGTAGCTTGGTCACCCGGTGTCACGACCTCTTGAGCGCTCACACTCAGAGAGCTATTCAGGTCGTTCATTGGGTCTTCCGTGATTTCGTGCCGGAGGGGCAGTGAAGCTACCGGGCGACTCTGCGCCCAGCCGCCCAAACCAAACCCTGCAGGGATGCAAGCCGGCAACAGCAGCTTTGCCCCCACCAGCACCCACAAACCGATCCTCCAGGCTGGCCCCAGCCGCGCTCCTAACACTGCCCGCAGACCCAGCACAGCAAGAATGAGCACACTCGCCTCCAGCGATGTACGCATGAGCCAGTGAAGGACGGAATCCAAGGCGGCAGCATTCATGGGAGGCTATTTTTTGAGTTTTTTCTCCGCCTCACGCAGCACTTGGCGCAGGGCGTCCAGATCATCCTTAGAGACTTCTTCGCGCTCCATCAGCGCGCTCACAAAAGGGGTGAGTCGGCCATCGAACACGCGCTGGAGGAAACTGCGGCTCTCCTCATGCTGGCATTCATCTTGGGCCACAGCCGGTGCGTAGCGAAATTCACGGCCCACAGTTTCCACTGCTAGCGCCCCCTTATCCGCCAAGCGGCGCACCAGGGTCTGCACGGTGCGTGGCTTCCAGTGCAGGCGGCCTTCCAGCTCCTTCACCACCTCCGCCACGGTACTCGCCCCACGCTCCCATAAGACCTTCATGACAGTCCATTCGGCATCAGAAATTTTGGGCGAAAGGGGAGGCTGGGGACGCGCAGGCATTTTCTTGAATTACAGATGTAATTTCAAGATTACATCTGTAAGCCAAAAGAAGGCAAGAAATATTTCTAACAGCAAGTTGCGTCACGCTAGGCCTCTAACGGCCTCACTCAAATCGGTATCCAGCCCCGTGCACAGTGCGGATGATCTGCGGATTCGCGGGATCTTTTTCCACCCGTTTTCTCAGCTGCGAGATGTGTTGGTCCAGAGCACGACTTTCGGGGAAATAATCCACGCCCCAGACTTCATCCGCCATGGTGTTGCGGTCCACCACTTTACCCCTGCGCTCATAGAGTAAGCTCAAAACCTTCATGTCACGCGGGCTGAGTTGGATCTCGGCCCCTTCCCGGTAGGCGCGCAATTCCGCCGGCACCACCTTCAGATCGTCCATCAAAAAGTCTTCATTCTGCGGCTTCGTTCCCGCGCGCGCTGCGGTGCGCCGGAGAATAGCGCGAATGCGGGCGATGATCTCTTTAACCCCAAAGGGCTTGGTCATGTAGTCATCAGCCCCCAGTTCCAGCCCCAGCACGGTATCAATCTCCTCCGCTTTCGCGGTGAGAAAAAGGATGGGCACATTCTCATCCATCTTGCGGATCTGCTTGCAGACTTCGTAGCCATTTTGGCCAGGCATCATTACGTCCAGGCAGACAAAGTCTGGCCGTGTGGCGCGGAAGAAATCCACCGCCTGCAGGCCATCACTTGCCGTCACGAGGTCATAACCTTCCATGCTGAGCACCTCGCGCAGGGCTTCGCGGGTGTGGTCGTCGTCTTCGGCGATGAGGATCTTCATAGAGGATGAACGGGCAGGGTGAGAATAAATCTAGCGCCATCTTTGTAGAGGCTGCAAACCTCCAGTGAGCCGCCGTGCAAATCAGCCAGTTCACGCGAAATCGTCAAACCAATCCCGGTCCCGCTGACGCCTTCATTCAAATCGGACCGCAGGCGCTCAAACGGCTCGAACACCATGCGGCGTTTCCCCGAAGGAATGCCTGAGCCACGGTCTTCCACCACGATCCTGACACTGCTCCCAGCAGTCTCCGTGCGGATGGACACCCATTTTCCATGAGCGGCGTATTTGTCCACATTGGAAAGAAGGTTTCCCAAGATCTGCTCCAGCGCATCCGCATCGGCCTTCATGAGGGGTGGCCCTTGCAGAACGGTGTGAACCTGAAAGCCTTTGTTTTCCAGCAAGGTGCGCCAGTTTCCCACCGCACGGTTCACCACTTCATCCAGCACGATGGGCTTGATCTGCACGCTCAGTTTATCCCGCTGCTGGCGCGCGTAATTCAGCACGTTTTGAATTAGGCGATTCAGCCTAGCCGTCTCTGTCTCCACCACTCGGAGATGACGCTGGGCGATGGCGTCACCGCTGTCTTCGATCCGATGCGCCGCCATCTCTGTGTAGAGCTGGATATTCGTGAGCGGTGTTTTTAGCTCATGCGAGATCTGATTTACAAAGCTCACACGCTGCTGAGCCAGACGAAGTTCACGCGCATTTTCACGAAAGAACGTCCAAGCCAAAGCTAGCACCAATAAGCAGCCTGAACTCACGCCCAGTAAAATGGGAAACAGATAAGGCTTCGGGAACTCCATGGAAGCGGGTGAATACGACAGCACCCATTGACTGAGCGGAGCGGAGCACTCAAGGCGGGCTGACGGTGCCGCATTGGACCCTGAAAGCATGCGCCCAGCCGTGTGCAAGTGAATACCACTGGCTGTAGCCAATAGCAATTTGCCGGGATAGGGTTCCAAACCAGGAGGCGGCAGCCGATCATACAACGCCCGCCGAAGAAGCTGGCTGTTCAGCCGGGCACAGACCAGCTCCCCAGGTGCAACCTGCCGCCAATAAATGAAATCACCGTCCGTCACGTGCCAACCCGAAAGGAATGGGACCGGGCCTTTTTCCATTTCTAAATTCTGCCGACGATAGTTATCTGCACGGGCAAAGGTCATCCACGTCGCCTGACGACTGCGGTCTGAGACCTGCGCAGGCGCAGCATTGACCCAGGCATAAAAAGGCCCTGTCGTGACGCTCGCTTGGCTGACGGCACTCTTTAAAGTGTCCAGCAGCACGGATGATCTCATTTGCGCATCAGCACGCTCACCTGGGGTATGGCCCGATTTTTCAAACACCGGAATCATTGCCGTTCCCTCCCGGGCCACCCAGGTCTCCATCATCCATTCATGCGTGCCCAAAGTCGCCGCTATTTCGCGCCCCGTCATTCCCGCAGCATTGGCCGTGAGATCCAGCTTATCTGTAAATCGGCGAAGGTCGTTGACCAACTGATGGTTAGCCACAGCCAGCCTCTCTGCCAACACCGCCTGCATGGCGGAGTCCGTGCTGCGTGCAGCATCGCGGATGAGATAAGTGCCCAGCCAAGTCAACAACGCCACGGGCGTGATGACCAGGAGGATGAGCAAAAGATTGGTGCGGCGCTGCTGCATGAATGTGCGTGTACGATAAGCCCACGCCTTCAACGCAACAGCGAGTTTATGCAGAGAATTTTCGCGCGGGTGAGAATCAAATGAGTGATTCATCCGCTTCCTTCTGCGCCTACAGCCTCACTCTAGAGTGCCAGAAGGCACTCACTTATCCTGCGAAAGGATAGCCGCAGAGTATCCTCCTAAGGCCAGATGAATGCTGAAAGGATACCCCTCCCATTCTCCCTCAGTGGCCTCGGCATCCAGGCAGGGGTGGCCGCCTAGATCATGCCCATAGACCTGGGCATCACTGTGGAAGCGCACCTTCCAAAGCCCTGCTGTCGGCACGCCTAGGCGCACGTCATCGGCCACGGTATGACTGAGATTGAGAACGACGAGGACATCATCCCCAGCCCCTCCATCACGCCAACGACGGAAACCCAGGACCTTACGTTCATGCTCCACATGGTGCACATGAACATGCTGACCCGTGAGCCCTGCTGTGTTGCCACCCAGGTTTCTACGCAGGCCAGCGAGATCTCGGTAGAGAGCCAGGACGCCTTTAAAGTCCTCAGGCCGCGACCAGTCGAGGGGAACATCATCACGGAACCATTCGTCCGTCAGGAACTCCTGTCCTTGAAAAATCATGGGGATCCCAGGCGCTGTATAGACCAAGGCCGCAGCCAGGTTTGACCGCTGCCTTGCTGGCAGGGCACCCGCGTCATCCGGGGAGATTTCTGTGGGCAGCCGCGCTTTGCCATTGGCCACCTCATCATGGGACTCGCTATAAATCACACGCTTGAAGACATCGCCATCAAAGCAGCAGGTAAGAGCTGTTTGAATGGCCTCCAGCCGCCGATGTTCATCGGCTGTCTGGATCATCACATCGCGCACAGGATGCACAAAGGCGGCATTCCACTGAGTGCGAAAACCTGCACCCCCAGCGCCTGTACCTTTGACTAGCCATTCGCTGTCACGCAGATCTTCCGCAATGGTGATGGCATCTGGATACTGCGCGTGGATTTCATCGTTCACCCACTGCATCAGGCCCCAGCCTTCGGAGAGATCATCGTCTGGGTGTCCCGGATTGCCTTGGCAACTGCGGATGAAAACCGTCATGTCCCAGCGCAGTCCATCCACGCCGTATTCCTCAAACCACATCAGCGCATTGTCGCGAATGTAGGTGCGCACCTCACCACGCCCATAGTCAGGCCGGGTGTCTCCCCAGGGCGTGCTGGAGCGGTGGTCATTGTAAAAGTAGATACCGCCTTTATCATTTTCAGACCAGCCATCGAACTGCCAGAGGCCGAGATCTGAAGGCCCAAAGTGATTGTAAACCACGTCCATAATCACCGCGATGCCATGCGCATGTGCGGCTTTGATAAAAGCCAGCAATCCTTGAGGACCACCGTAAGCGGACTCCACCGCGAAAGGACTCGCGGGATTGTAACCCCAAGAGAGATCTCCCGCAAACTCCGCCACGGGCATCACTTCGATCGCATTGATGCCCAAACTCTTTAAGTAGGGCATCTTCTCCACCGCGCTCGCAAAGGTGCCATGATTGGCACCTTCAGGCACATTGAAGGACCCCACATGCATTTCATAAATGACCAAGTCATTCATGCTTGGCGCGGTAAAGGCGGGACCTGCCTCTTCCGGTTTAGGCTTCCACACCAGGGTGTTGCCCACAGAGTTTTCCATGGCTCGTCCGCGTGGATCGGGCCGGGTAAATTCCTGCTCACCATTTCGGATGTGGTAAAGGTAGCCTTGGCCTTCCTCAGCCACATCCACCATGGTAAACCATGTATCCCCATCTTCCCGCTGCATCGGGTGAGCTGCAGGGTCCCAATTGTTAAAAAGCCCCACCACTGAAACACTTTCTGCATGAGGTGCCCAGACACGAAAGGCCACGCCCTTGGGCTGCACCATGCAGCCCATACCAGGAACGACGTGAATTTTTTCCAAGGCTTTTTTGCGATCACTCATGGGGGGAAAGAGAGGAGGCTAGATCAATAATGGGGGAACTGGAGTGAGATGCTCGGGATCGTTATTTCCGTCCGGCAATGACGCGGTAAATCATCAGCAGAACCAGAGAGCCGAGAATCGCGATTCCGAGGCCACGCAGATCAAACTGCTGAACGGAACCAAAGCCCAGTTGGGTGCCGATCCAGCCGCCCACAGAAGCGCCGACCACACCGAGAATGATGGTAAGAAAGCAGCCACCAGGGTCTTTGCCTGGCATGAGAAATTTAGCAATGCCGCCCGCAAGCAGGCCGAGAATGATCCAAGAAATGAAGGCCATAAAAAGATGCGTATAAGTTGGTTAGACTGAAAAACAAAACAGGCTGGCCGAGCCATGGGGGGAGGGGCTGGCCAGCCTGTTGTCGGGGGGAAAGACTGCGAATTATTCCGTCACTTTTTCCACAGCGTCACGGACGCCTTCCGCTGGACGTGCGTCGAGAGCATCGTCAATTTTGTCGCCCACTTTAGCAGCTGGGCCTTTTTCTTCTTTGCAGCTCACTGCAGTCATGGTGAGGGCGGAGGCAGCAACGGTGAGTGTCAGGATGCGAATGAGTTTCATGGTAGTCGTTGAGTTGATGTTGAACAAAAGGTGTTGAAGCACCGTGATCACTTCTTGTGCACCCGCCATGCCACGCTTTTTGGCATTCTCAAAAAGTGTTCATTATCAATTCATTAGCGAGAATTTACGCTCTTCCCGCCTTGTGCATCAGGCGTTCTGCCCGGATTTCAAAATGCACTCCCTTGCCGATTGCATGGTGCCTAGCCAAAAGAATTTCAACATCTTCACTTTACATAGTGTATATTTCACACTTTCATAGCGTCATGAAACACACGTATGAATACCCACGTGCTGCCCTCACGGTGGACTGTGTTGTTTTCGGCTTTGATGCAGCCGAACTCCAAGTGCTGCTCATTGAACGCGGCATCGCTCCTTTCAAAGGTCAGTGGGCCCTGCCAGGTGGCTTTGTGCGCGTGGATGAAACCCTTGATGAAGCTGCACGGCGTGAACTCCTGGAAGAGACCGGCTTGGAAAAACTCTTTCTCGAACAGCTCTACACTTTTAGTTCGGTGAACCGCGACCCTCGCGAGCGCGTCATCAGCGTGGCCTACTACGCCCTCACCAAGCCCACCGACCACCGAACCCAAGCCACCACCGACGCGGCCGATGCCCAGTGGTTCTCCGTCCGTCACGTCCCTGCCCTCGCCTTTGACCATGCCGAAATCCTAGCCACAGCCCTGCAACGACTGCGCGGCAAGCTCCGCTACGAACCCATCGGCTTTGAACTGCTGCCCCCCAAGTTCACCCTCAGCCACCTTCAACAGCTCTACGAGGCCGTGCTCGGCACTGAACTGGACAAGCGCAACTTCCGCAAAAAAGTCCTCAGCTACGACCTCCTCCTCCCCCTCGAAGAAACCCACCGCGAAGGTGCCCACCGCCCCGCTCAACTCTTCCGCTTCGATCCCGTGCGTTACGAGAAACTCAAGAAAAAGGGATTCCACTTTGAATTATGAACCGAGAGCAAAGAGTCCAGACTGCTCAAGAGACACTCCAAATCTTGACGAATGGGCATTACCTGACACCTAACAAAAAGTGCGTATCTATCGCCGAAATCGTAAAAAGGGCATGTGATGAGACGCAGCTTTATTCAAGAGAGGCCATGCCTTCTAGTCCACCAGCTGCATACAAAAGCGATGCAATGCTGGAAGTGACTCCCGAGTCCACTTTTGACGCTCTTCTGCGATTAAGTAAAGAATCGTCTAAGATTGGTTGCCTGAACTTTGCCTCAGCAAAAAATCCAGGCGGAGGCTTTCTTTCTGGAGCCCAAGCACAGGAAGAAGCCCTCACTCGTGCCAGTGGACTTTACCCGTGCCTATTAGCACAACCTAGTTACTATCAATCCAACCGCACAAATGCTTCCTGTCTCTATCTGGATCTGCTGATTCATTCACCTCAAGTGCCATTCTTCCGCAACGATGAAGGCGAACTGATTGAAAGTCCTTTTCTCGTCAACGTCGTCACAGCACCCGCTCCAAATGCGGGCGCTATACACAAGAACGAACCTTTACGCGCAGTGGAAATCCAACCTTGCTTGCAACGACGTGCAGAACTGGTCTTGAGAGCTCTAGCAATCTCCAAAGTAGAATCCCTGGTCTTGGGAGCCTGGGGCTGTGGAGTTTTCCGTAATGATCCATACAAAGTCGCAGCCTGCTTTGCCTCACTTATCGGAGCCAATAGAGAATATGCCCGACATTTCAAAAAGATCGTTTTCGCCATTTATGATCCGTCGGGAAAAAGCGAGAACCTCGCTGCCTTTCAGGAAGTCATTGGCTGCCAGAACTCCTATAACTGATCGAACTTCCTTAAACAAAATTAACCCCCTTCACCCTTTATGAACACCCGCCTTCTCCGCCAACTTCCCTTCACTCGCAGCTACTGGGTCGTCCCGGGCAAACTCCTGGCCGGTTTCTATCCCGGTGACCGCGACCCCTATGTGGCCAATTCGAAACTGACTTCGCTGTTCGATTTCGGGGTTTCACACATCATCAACCTCATGCAGGAGGACGAGTGCGACCACACCCGCCAGCGGACCTTTGTGGACTACAGCCCAGCCTGGTACGCGCTCGGCCGCACCCGCAGCCAGCCGGTCACTTGGGAGAATCAGCCCATCCGCGATCTTGGCATCCCCAGCGTCGCGCAGATGGTTGAGACGCTGGATTCCATTGATGCCGTGCTTGCTGAAGGACGCACCGCCTATGTCCACTGCTGGGGCGGGAAAGGACGCACAGGCACCGTCATAGGCTGTTGGCTAGCCCGCCACGGAGAGCCTGATCCCCTCCAAAAGCTGCATCAACTCACCGCTCATGCCCGTGCCTATTTCCCCGTCATACCGGAAACCGCCCGGCAACAAACTTTCGTCACGGATTGGAAACGCCATCAATGAACGCCCCGACTAACCAACAACGCTTTCTCGGCGGCCTTTATGGATCGCTCGTCGGCGATGCCCTCGGAGTTCCCGTGGAATTCAAACCCCGTGCCGACCGTGAGGCGGATCCTGTGACAGGCATGCGCGACTACGGCACCCACGGCCAGCCTGTAGGCACGTGGTCGGACGATGGTGCCTTGCTCCTCTGTTCCGTCGAAAGCTTGATCGAAAAAGGTTTTGATACCGAAGACATGGGGGCCCGTTTTGTGCGCTGGTGCAGCCTCGGGCACTGGACCGCCCATGGGACCGTTTTTGATATTGGCATCGCCACTCGAAAGGCCTTGCGGCTCATTGAGCAAGGTTGCCCCGCCGAGCTGGCTGGTGGCCAGGATCAGTATGACAATGGCAACGGTTCCCTCATGCGCATCCTCCCTGTTGCCCTGGCTTTTTACCTCAAGGACGAAACTCTCTTTCGCAGCCATTTGGAAAGGGCCTCAGCCATCACTCATGGGCATGCGCGAGCTAGAATGGCCTGCACTTTTTATGGGCTCATGGTCCGTGCATTGATGCACGGTCTCGATCCGCAAGCTGCGCTTTATCAGGCGCAAGCCTGTTTCGCAGGCATTTACGAAAAATCCGACGAGTTCAGCCACTTCGCCACGGTGATGCAGCACACACTGAGCACCCTACCAGAATCCCAGATCGGCTCAGGTGGTTACGTCATGGAAACCCTCACCGCTGCCCTCTGGTGCCTCCTAACCACAAGTTCATTCTCCGAATGCGTCCTCAAAGCCGTGAATCTGGGCGATGACACCGACACCACCGGCTGCGTCGCAGGCGGCCTCGCTGGCGTTTATTACGGGCTCGATGCCGTCCCTGAAGATTGGCAGACAAAACTGCCCCAGCAGGAAAACCTGCATCATCTCTTTCACTCTTTCCTCCCTCACTGTTCTCCATGAACCCTAACCAAATCACCCACACGAGCAAGTTCCTCAGCTTGGTCCTGCGGCATCAACCCCAGACCGCCCATATCCAACTGGATGCCGCAGGCTGGACACCTGTGAACGAGCTCCTCCAAGGCTGTGCCCGCGCCAACAGGCCCATCACTCGCGAAGAACTGGAACACATCGTCACGACAAATGCTAAAAAGCGCTTCGAATTCAATGCTGACGGAACTCACATTCGTGCCAGCCAAGGCCACTCGGTGGAGGTGGATCTGCAATACGAGGCCAAGTCCCCGCCAGTGATGCTCTACCACGGCACCGCGACACGTTTTCTCGAGGCTATCCGTGAAAAGGGCCTGCTGAAAATGAAACGTCACCATGTCCATCTTTCTGCCGAAACTCGCATCACCCAAGAAGTTGGTGCACGGCACGGCACGCCAGCCCTCCTCACCATTGATGCAGCCGCCATGCAGCAAAACGGCCACACCTTTTACCAAAGCACCAACGGCGTCTGGCTAGTGGACCACGTGCCCCTAGCCTTCATCACCTTTCCATGAAAACCACCACTCTTTACCGCCCTGTAGGCCCAAAAGAACTGGCTTTGATTGAAGCCTCCGGCTGGAAGGCTTTCCCACCTCGTTTACCCGATCAACCGATCTTTTATCCCGTGATGAACGAAGACTACGCCGTCCAAATCGCGCGCGACTGGAACGTCCGCGCCTCAGGCTCTGGCTACGTCACTCGCTTCGAAGTCCAAACCGATTTCCTAGCTCGATATGAAGAACAAATCGTTGGTGGTCGTGTTCATCGTGAACTGTGGGTTCCTGCTGAAGAATTGGAGGAATTCAATCAACACATCGTCGGCCTGATCGAAGTCACCCAATCCTTCTTCCCCAGCCCTGAAGGGGCATGAGCGTGCTACTGAGCCCTAGAAACTGTGCGTTTCATTTCTTGAAATCCTTCACACAACCCATGCCAAACAATGACAGATAGTCACAACACTCCCACTCACAACGCTCCCACTCACAACGCTCCCACTCACAACGCTCCCACTCACAACGCTCCCACTCACAACGCTCCCACTCACAACGCTCCCACTCACAACGCTCGTCTCCAGAGAGCCTTACTGTCGCTGGATGGTTTGTCGGTAGGGGATGCGTTTGGCCAAATGCTGTCGACACAAGCACGCAGCGCTAGACGCATTGTCGAACACAATGGCCTTCCCGGCCCTCACTGGTGGCACACGGACGACAGTCAAATGGCGATGGCCATCGTGGAAGAACTCGCTGCAACGGGACAGATTTCACCCGACTCTCTCGCCCATCGTTTTACCGAGCGCTACCTAACGGATCCTGGCCGGGGTTATGGCAAAGGGGCCAGATTGCAGTTGGAGGAGATGGCCCGTGGCACAGGCTGGAGGCAGACATCGGCAGCTGCCTTCAGCGGTAGCGGATCCAAAGGAAACGGCAGTGCCATGAGATCGGCCCCACTGGGTGCTTACTTCGCCGACGACATCGAACGTGTTGTCAGTGAAAGCACCCAAAGCTCCGTGGTCACGCATTCCCATCCTGAGGGAATCGCGGGCAGTGTCGCGGTTTCCCTAGCTGCTGCCCAGACTTGGCGAAGTCGTGGGCTGGAATTGCAGGCGGCGCGTCACAGCATCTGGCAAGCAACGCTAGAGCGGACGCCTCACGGCGAGACATGGGAAGGGCTACAAAAAGCCTTCGCTATCCCACTGGAGATGCTACCAGAAAATGCAGCCCGCCTCTTAGGCTCGGGATTTCTTGTCACTGCTCCCGACACAGTGCCCTTTGCCATTTGGTGTGCCATCCGGCACCTCGATAACTATTGTGAAGCCCTCATCGCCACCCTTGAAGGGGACGGTGACTGCGATACCAATTGCGCCATCGTCGGCGGTATTGTTTCACTGTTTGTTGGGCGTTCTGGCATTCCCGAAGATTGGCTAAAATCCCGCGAAAAATTGGATCTGAACCTTCTTCCATCATGACAACTCCCGCTCTCTTCTTCCCCAGCCCTGAAGGGGCCTAACAACAAAGCCCAAGGCCAACGAGCCTCAGCGAGTGCAGCCCTGGGAAACTAGGTACCTCTTCTCCTCTCTCTACGAGCCCTGAAAGGGCGAGACACTGACACGCACTTCAATCCCTCAACCCCCTCGGCATGTCTCCATCGCTCGCCCAGATTTATATCCACTTGGTATTCTCCACCAAAGACCGGGAACCGTGCATCAGCACCGTCATTCAGCCAAAACTGCATGCCTATCTCGCTGGCACCCTGAACGCCGTTGATTGCCCCGCTCTTTGTGTCGGCGGCATGCCGGACCATGTGCATCTCCTCTTTCGACTCGCTCGCACCCTCTCCCTCTCGGATGCGGTAAAGACCGCCAAGGTGGAATCTTCCAAGTGGATGAAGACACAGGGCCACATCGGCCACTTTGCTTGGCAGTCCGGTTATGGCGCATTTTCAGTCAGTGCCTCCCAATTAGAAACGGTCACTCACTACATTCAGAATCAAGCCGAACACCACGCTGAACGAACTTTCCAGGACGAGTTCAGACGCATGTTGGAACTTTACCAAATCAACTACAACGAAGCCTATGTGTGGGATTGAAAATCTTCATCTTCGAGCCGCCATCTGCCTCGCCCTTTCAGGGCTTGCGATCAGAATAACATTCCCTTTTCACACCCAGGGCAGCGCTCGCTTAGGCTCGCTGGCCCTGGGCTTTGTTGCCCCGCCCCTTCAGGGCTGATTCCAGTTTGGGCAGCTCCATTTTAGACTCTCCCTCCCTTCAATCATATGGACATTGTCACTCATGCAGCCATCGGCCTGGTGATCGCCGGAGCATTCATAGATCGGCCGGAGATGGCATTGGCCCTATTGGCAGGTTCGGTGGCTCCAGATCTGGATGTGTTGAGCAGGCTGCTGGGCAAGAGGGCGATGCTTCTCTGCCACCAGACTTTCAGTCACTCGATCCCGGTACTAACGGCCATCTCACTCTTGCTGGGAATGGTGCCAGCCTTCGGCATGACTGTAGCCTTGGGCTTTGGGTTGGGAAGTCTGCTGCATGTGCTTATGGACTATACCAATACTCTCGGCGTCACCCTGCTGTGGCCTTTTGTGCGACGAAGGATGCAAGTCGGTTGGGTCTTTTTTGTGGATGCTTTTGTGATAACTGTTTCGTGCATTGCAGCTGCGACAACCTTTCTCTGGTTCCAGCAAAACATGACACCATCCGTTCCTGTCGCGTTCGTCATGCTGCTCCTTTTCATCTTATATTGGACCTGCAAAGGCCTGCTGCTAAGGCGCGCTCGGATGACCACCGGAGAAGGAACTGTCTCGATCCTTCCGTCAGCCTGGCTGCCCTGGCATTTCTATATCTGTTCGCGTCACGGGCAGGAAGTAATGGTCGATCTGCTGGACCTGCGCACGGGGTTGCGCAAGCAACTCTCCGCTCATTCAATCATGGATGAGCAGGTCTCCTCTGTTTTGCAACGGCTGCCAGAATGGCAGCTCATGCGTGGCCTTTCACCTGCCTACCACGCCATCAAATCCGAGACTGTGGGTGAGGAGCAACGGATTTTTTGCAGAGATCTCAGGGTCCGAAATTTCAACTCTACTTTTGGCGACCTCGACATTTTCGTGAATGCCCAAGGCACCGTTACCCAAACCATTTTCCATGTCTAAATCCCTACATTCCATGCATGGTTTCCGATTTTCGATCACGGAAGCCATTGTTCTGGTGATGGCAGGAGCCACGACCTTCGAACTCTCGCGCCGGGACAATGCGTTGACCTGGTTGCCTCCTGTCGTCATTGGCCACTTCTTCCTCTTCTGCAATGTCTTCCGACTGCGCCGGAACTATGAACTTATCTGGGCCCTGTTCTTTCTGCTGAATGTGGGTTTCTGGATGAGTCTGCTATCGCTCGAAGCCTTGCCACCCTTGCTCACCCAGCTTCCGGTGACTGTCGCTCTCCTCATGGCCGAGATCCGCTCCCCCAAGTATCACGGCATCTTGGCCAGGAAGTACAATCCCCGACTTGCAGAATATCTGGCAGCCAGAAATCGTACCCCTGTTTGATGAATGCGCCCACCAAAAAACCCAGCGATTACCGGGATGGACGGAGCCTCTCTCTCCTCGGCTGCCTGCTCGGCACCGCCATCGGGGATGCCTTGGGTTTGCCCACCGAAGGCATGTCGCGAAAAAGGGCCATGAGGTTTCATCAACATCGGTTAGGCCATCGCCTGATCTTCGGTCGTGGCATGTTCAGTGACGACACCGAACACACCCTGATGGTGGCCACGGCCTTGATGCGGCATCCTCGCGATCCCCGGGCTTTTCAGCGTTCGCTGGGCTGGTCTTTGCGGTGGTGGTTGCTCGCCTTACCCGCAGGAGTGGGATTGAGCACCGCTAAGGCCATACTCAGGCTTTGGCTTGGCTTTCCAGCCTCGCGCGCGGGAGTTCGTTCGGCAGGGAATGGCGCGGCGATGCGCAGTGCCATTCTCGGAGCTGTTTTCTTCGATGATTCCGAAAAGAGACGCGCCTTTACTTTAGCCGCCTGCCGACTCACCCACACCGATCCGAGAGCCGAAGAATCGGCCCTACTTGTGGCAGAAGCCGCAGCCGCAGCGACCAATCGCGAACAGACTCCTCAGATTCTTGAGCATCTTCATTCGTTCATCACCAGCCAGGAAATGGAGGATCGTTTTGGTAAACTCGTCTCGGCTCTTCAGTCTCAAAATACTGTGGCTGAATATGCCTCGGCCATCGGTTGTGAAAGAGGTGTCTCGGGCTTTGCGCCTAATACCGTCTCCGTGGCTTTGTATGCCTGGTTACGGCACCGGGGTAATTTAAAACAGGTCCTCACCGAAGTGATTGCCTGTGGCGGCGATACAGACTCCGTCGCAGCCATCGCCGGAGGCATATGCGGCGCAGAAACGGCTGAAACAGACATCCCCGCCGCTTGGCTAAGCGGTGTTTGTGACTGGCCGCGATCCGTCACTTACATACGACGTGTCGCAGAGGCCTTGCCGCTGCGCCTAGGAGATAGCAAGGCTCCCATTCCACACCTAGCAACGCTGATGATTTTGCCGCGCAATCTCGTGTTTCTTGGCATCGTCCTCACGCATGGCTTTCGCCGTTTGTTACCCCCCTATTGATTTCCCACCCATGAAAACAGATACCCCCCTCCTCACTGATCTCTATCAGCTCACCATGGCCGCTGGCTATTGGAAATGTGGCAAGGCAGAGCAAGAGGCGGTCTTCCATCTCTTCTTTCGCAAACTGCCCTTCGCAGGCGGTTATGCCGTCGCCGCAGGTCTGGGCGATGTGGTAAAGTGGCTGCAAGGCTTCCACTTCGCTCCGGCGGAGCTGGAGTATCTGGCCACGATCCCAGGACGAGATGGCAAGCCGTTGTTTGAACCTAGTTTCCTCGACTATCTCGGTGCCATGAAATGGCAGTGCGATGTGGCGGCCATTCCTGAGGGCACGGTGGTGTTTCCTCATGAGCCCTTGCTGCGCATTGAGGGTCCACTCATTCAGGCTCAGCTTGTCGAGACCGCCCTGCTGAACATCATCAATTTCCAAACCCTCATCGCCACCAAAGCCGCACGTGTCTGCCAAGCGGCGCAGGGTGAGCCCGTATTGGAATTCGGCCTTCGCCGTGCCCAGGGACCTGACGGTGCAGTGATGGCCAGCCGGGCCGCTTTCATTGGCGGCTGTGCCTCCACCTCGAACGTGCTCGCGGGCATGACCCATGGCATTCCTGTGCGGGGTACGCATGCCCACTCGTGGGTCATGTCGTTCGACACCGAGCTGGAAGCCTTCGCCACCTATGCCGAGGCCATGCCTAACAACTGTGTGTTTCTGGTAGATACCTACGACACCGTGGAAGGCGTGCGCCATGCCGTGGAGATCGGCCACAAGCTGCGGGCTCAAGGTCACGAACTCGCCGGCATCCGACTGGATTCGGGAGACCTCGCCTGGCTAAGTACTGAGGCACGCCGCATCCTAGATGAGGGCGGATTTCCTGAAGCCAACATCGTGGCCAGCAACGACTTGGATGAACATCTCATCGAAAGCCTGAAACATCAGGGAGCCGCGATCAATATCTGGGGTGTGGGCACCAAGCTGGTCACGGGTGGTGAACAAGCAGCCCTGGGCGGCGTCTATAAGCTGGGTGCCATCCGTCATGAGAATGGCGAATGGGAACCGAAGATCAAACTCAGTGAGCAGGCGGTGAAAGTGAGCAATCCTGGCATCCAGCAAGTGCGCCGTTTCACCCTGAATGGCGAGTTTCGCGGCGATGCCATTTACGATCAGGAAACCGGCTGCCCCACGCCCACCGAGATCATGCACCCAGCCGATCCTCAACGTAGCAAGACCATGCCTGAAACTGCCACCCATGAGGATCTCTTAAAGCCAATTTTTCAACGCGGCCAGTTTGTGGGCGAACAACCTACCCTTCAAGAAATCCAAGCCCGCACCCATGAGCAACTTCAGCACCTTCACACCACTGTAAAGCGCTTGCAACATCCTCACGAATACCCCGCCGGAGTCGAGCGCAGCCTGGCGGAAAAGAAGCTGGCCATGATGGCGAAAGCAAAAAGTACTCCAGGGCTTTAGCCCGTAAAAAGCTCTTCGCTATCCAATCCCCATTCACATAAACATGACCCTCGAAGCTATCCAAGCCAAACTTATGGCCCCATGAAAAACGTCTTCCCCATCCTTGACGGTCGTGTGCAGACTCGGTCGCTGGAGTCGCACATTGTGGATCACTGCAACCTTCGCTGTGCGGCCTGCTGCTCCCTGTCGCCTCATCTGCCAAAGTGGGAGGTGGAGCCTACAGCGCTCGCAGATGAACTGCGACTCGCGCGCCGCGTTATCGCGCCCACTTGGCTAAAATTGGTGGGGGGTGAGCCGCTGCTGCATTCGCGACTCCTTGAATGTTTGGAAGTGGCTAAGGCGGCCAGCATCGCCACGATTGTTTCAGTCACCACGAATGGCTTTTTACTGCCCCGTCAGCCTGACGAGTTTTGGCAAGGGCTGGATGCCCTCACGGTATCACTCTATCCCCAACCCGCGCTGCCTACCGCCACGATCGAGCTCATTGAAGAGAAAGCCGCGCAGTATCAAGTGCGGCTAAACTGGAAAAAACAGGACCAGTTTGTGCAAATGGATCGTGAAGATCGCTGTGAGGATGACTCAGAAAATGAGGCCGTCTGGGCGGCCTGCTGGCTGAGACGCCGCTGCCACATGATCCGCGATGGGCGCTTTTACGCCTGCACTCGGCCGGCCCATTTTAGCAAGCTGCTGAATGTGGACTTCACGGCAGATGGTGTGCTCTTGCAGGGAGCTAGCACTGCCGAGCAAATCCAGTCCTACCTCCAGCGCAACGAGCCCCTGGATGCCTGTGCCTTGTGCCTGGGAGGGAATGCTCCAGAAGCTGAACATCGCCAACTGAAACCCGGAGAGGAGCGGGTGCGAGTGCCCGCATGAAGACGGTGCGCAGCTATACCCCTTTTGGCACTCGACCCGGCTATTACACCACCGACGGCCTAACCGAAGGTGAAACCATTCGCTCAGTGATGGCTCAGTCTCACTCGCTATGGACTTGGGATCTCGAAGGCGTATGCAACTACCTTGCCCGCCGACCCGATGGGCTGCACACCTGCTTTGCAGGCATTCATGCCATTCCGCCGGGGCATGATCTGGTGCAAACCGAGGACCATTATGAGATCCGGCCCAGCCCGATTTCGCCCAAATCAACTAGGCCTTTAACCGAGTTGCTGGAGCAATCCGTGGTGCGTCTGCTCGCGGATGGAAAACGAGCCGCTCTAGCTTTGAGTGGCGGGCTAGACAGCGCTTTACTCGTGGCCATGCTTCGTCGTTTAGGCCAGGATGACATCCCCGTTTTTACGCTCAGCAGCGGCTTCGCAGGTTACTGTGAACAGCAGCTCACCAGCCAGACCGCGAAACTCTTGGGCGTGAAAAATTTGCAGGTCATCGACACCGATGAGGCGCAATGGATCGCTGCCTTTCCAGAGGTGATCGCAGCGGCTGAGGTGCCGTTGTTTAATCTCCATCCCGTGCATCGCTGGTTGCTCGCCAAGGCCTTGCGGCAGCAAGGCTACGAAGTCCTGCTGACAGGCGATGGCGCCGATCAAGTCTTCGCAGGAAGTGATCCCCGCAATTACCTGCCCATCATCGGCGCGCTCACGCGGAGTGCAGGTCTCGAACTTCGCTCCCCGTTCTTTGATGAGGCTTTGATCGCCGCAGCCCCAGCTCCCACCCCTGACAAAAGTGCCTTGCGAAAAGTGGCTTACACTTGGTTGCCCGAAGCATTGATCACCCGCCCCAAAACAGCCACCTATGCACCCGATTTTGATCTCTCTGTCTATTGGAACGAGTCTGCCATTCACACGTTAGCCAGACAACTCGATCTCCCAACTCCGCAGCCCAGTGTGAATGCCGAGGGCACTCTGTGGACTTCGTTTGGACTGCTCGCTGATTTTCTAACCTGATGTGCGCCATTGCTGGAATCATCGCTCCTCACTTGGAGACTGAAGTCGCAGCTCAGCAGCTGCAGACCATGCTACGCCGTATGCGTCATCGCGGCCCGGATGAGAGCGGCATTCAAATGCGGCCCAATTGTGTGCTGGGGGCCAATCGCCTGACTCAAGTGGATGCGGCCAATGGACAGCAACCAATGACGTCACCCGATGGCCGCTGGACCCTGGTCTTCAATGGCGAAATTCACAATCACCGCGCCCTTCGGCAAGAGCTGGCCGAGCACTGGCCTTTCACCACGCAGTCCGACACGGAGGTGCTGCTCGCCGCCCTCATCACCTGGGGAGAAGAGGCGCTGCTACGGCTCAATGGCATGTTCGCTTTTTTCCTCTGGGATGCTCAAAAGAACGAAGGCTTGGCGGGGCGTGATCGACTGGGCGTGAAGCCCTTTGTCTGGATGCCTTATGGAGAGGGATGGGCCTTTGCCTCTGAGGGGAAGGCTCTAGTAGAGATCCTGCCCAGCAGCCCCCAGATCAATGCAAAGGCAGTCTTAGAATACTTTGTCGCCCCCTGTTTCAGTGGCGTGGCAGAGCCCATGTTTGCGAGCATGCACCATCTGCCACCGGGACACCTTTTGTGCGTCCGAGATGGCCGTGTGACACAACGGGAATGGTGGCGTTATGACCTGCGGCGCAGTGTCAATGAGGATGCAGAATCTCTGCAACAAGCTCTGTATGAACTCCTACCGCAAACTGTATCCAGGGCCCTGTATACCGACACGCGTGCCGCCGTATTTCTCAGCGGCGGATTAGACAGCACGCTGCTGGCAGCCTGCGCGAGATCTCACGAAGTGACTTGTGGTTATACCGTTGTCTTTGAGGGCCAGCCTCACTTTGACTATGCCAAGGCCCTGATGGTGAAATCCGATGATGTGCCTTTTGCGGCTGAAGCCGCGCGAGAGATCGGGTTGAACCACCACTTGGTGCCCGTGAGCCGTGCCACCTTGGCCGATGACCTACGCACGCTGGCGATTCATAATGATGCCCTGCCAGCCTGGGAACAGGAGCTGGCGCAGCATCATCTAGCCCGCGCTGTTTCCACCCAATATCGCGCCGTGCTCGTTGGCGATGCGGCAGATGAAACTCACTATGGTTATGGCTTCATGCTGGATGATTTCAGCATCTCTGGGCCACGTGCTTTGTTGAGCCGCTTTGGCAGTCCTAAACTCAATCCTACCATGGAAGGCGCTGCCTCAGACCTGATCCATCACTACAGCCATCTGATGACCGAGGCTGGCCATGGAAACAGCACACGTGCAGATCGGTTGCGCGGCATCACCCATCTCATCGTGCAGCGCTGGTTGCCACGGCTGCTTCACAATGGAGACATCCACACCATGGCCCACAGTGTGGAGGCCCGTGTGCCCTTTGCCGATATGGAACTGCTAGACCTCGCCGTGCAGATCCACCCTGAACTTGCATTGTGTGGCGGAGTGGAAAAATCGCTCCTTCGCCAGGCTGTCCAAGGCCTCATGCCTGAGACTGCACGGCTGAGGCGGAAGTCGAGTCTGTCCAAAGATGATGCCTGCACGCGCATCTACCAGCAGGAGGCTCAAAAAGCCCTCGATGCCTCGTCCCAGTTCCTCGGTCATTGGTTGGATTTGCAAGCCCTTCGGCAGCTCTGCCACCCAGCTTACACACCCACCGAAATGGAGCGCGCGCTGCTCTTCCGAGTCATTTGTTTTCACCATTGGGTCACCGCCTACCACGCGCGAGAACCATGAAACGCATCCTCTTTTTCACCATCCCTGAGAAAGGCCATCTCAATCCGATGATCGGTCCCGCAGTGTGGCTGCAACGCCTGGGACATGAGGTGCGCTTTCATGCGGCCCATGACATCTCCAGCCAGCTTCACGCCGCAGGGTTACAAGCCCTAGAAATGGAGGTGCCTGCTGCGCCACCACCCGATGCCAATCGCGGGGCTTTCTTCGCCGAAAAGGTGCGCGATACCGCCTGGCTACGCGAGTGGATACAGCGGCTGCTGGTGCAGGAAGCTCCGGCCCAACTGCCCTCGTTGGATGCTGCCATCCGGCACTTTCGGCCCGACCTGATCGTCACAGATCCCATGATCTACCCGGCTGCGGTTGCCGCACATCATGCAGGCGTTCCCTGGGTGGCATTATCCAATTCACTCAACCCCGTTTTGGATGATCGCATCACAAGCGATCTGCTGGAGACAGTCCAGGCCCTGAGCCCAGCGCGAAGGGCACTCTTTACTGCACACGGGATGGATGTGGAGTTCCGTGGCTGCGACATGCTTTCGCCACATCTCACCATCGCTTTCACCACGCCAGCATTCATCGGCAAGTCCGTGCCAGGTGTGGAAATGGTAGGCCCTTCGCTACCCCCTGCACAGCGAGGAGATGAAACCGACTTTCCTTGGAAACTCCTGGCCACAGATCGCCCGAAGATCTTCATGTCATTCGGCAGCCAGATTTATCATCAACCCGATCTATTTCAAAAAGTCATCCAGGCCACGGCGGACATGCATGTGCAATTGATCCTCTCCGTGAATGATTTGTTAGGCACACCGCTTTTGTCTGACTTGCCGCCGCACGTCCTAGCTTGTCGTTATGCGCCCCAGCTCAAGCTACTGCCACACGTTCAGGCCTTCATCACCCATGGCGGGGCCAACAGTGTCATGGAAGCTCTGCACTTTGGGGTTCCGCTGCTCATCTCTCCTGTCTGCAATGATCAATTTCATCAAGCCCACTTCATTCGCCAGTCCGGTGTGGGATTGGAGCTGAATCTTGAAAGCGCTACCGTGGCAGAAGTGCGGCAAAATCTGCTTCAGCTGCTGCATGACCCGAGCCTTAAAACTCATGTCCAAAGAGTCGCCGAATCCTACGCCGTGGACGGGGCACGCCAGGCAGCGGATTTAATCGCCTATCTCTTATGAAACCCAGCATCACGCTCGGCATTACCGCCCGGAATGAGGAGGCCTGCATCGCGGCTACACTCACCTCGGTGCTGCATGCCGTGGCCTATGCAGAGTGCAAAAACATCGCCACCTATGAAGTCGTGGCCCTCCTGGATGAATGCACTGACAACACTGAGGCAGTGGTCAAAAACTTCTCGCGAGTGCAGATCCTGCAGACTCAGGGTGGCCTCATTGAAGCCCAGCGCGTGATTGCCCACCGACGGCCTTTTGTCATCTTCACCGATGCCGATATTCTGCTGGAGGAAAACGTCATTCTCGAAGTCACTCTAGCCATGTTGGAGCATCCCCAGCTCCAGGTAGCTTACCCCACCAAACGCCCATTACCCCCTCAGCGCTCTAGCCTGATGGCGGCCGCATTGTATTGCTACAATCGCGTGGAAGGTTTCCAAAAAGCCCGCCGCTATTTCAATGGCAAACTCTTCGCCATCCGCGACTGGCAGGCCCCCACCTTAACGGATTTAAAACCCAGGCTATTACAGCTACCCCGAGATCGCTTTTATGACTTTCATTCAGGCCTTCGCGTGGATGACATTTGGTTAAGCCGAGACATCCTTCTCCGTTACGGAGCCTATGCTATTCGCGAAATCCCAAACGCCGAGATCCACTATCGGCCCCCAGAAACATTTACCGGCATGTACCGAATGTATCTGCGCATGCGGCGAGAGCATGAGCGTCTGAACCTTCTCTTTCCAGAATCCATCCCCGCGCATCAGCAGCGCGGTTATGACTGGGCGGCAGAACGCCGTGCGCCCTGGCGTGATCGCATCCTCTGGCGCGTTTTTCGGCTGGCGCTGGGCTTCTGCAAACTGCGTTACAGACTGGAGAGACTCTATTTTCAATCCTTGCCCGGTCAGCCGCCCGAGACTTGGCACCCTGTCACTGAAACCAAAAGAGCCCTATGATACGAGTGCGTCCCAGCGGCATCTTACCTTTGGAACTTTGGGACCTGCGTGTGGGCACAGGCATTCTGTGGGATCACATGTCGCAGGCAAATTTTGGCCAGGTTCTGAAACACAGCCTCATGCAAGTCTGGGAGGGACAAGGTGTGACTCGTTCTGAAGGCTTGGTGCCTGAGTACGTGCGGCACTTCCAGGGACTCTATCTCGCAGGCGGGGGCGCAGAAAATGTGATGGCAAATCTGTGGGACGGTCCATGGTCAAAGACCCACCTTTGCACGGCCCAACACTTTGCAGGGGAAGCAGGTGGAAACTTTCTGTTAGGCGAATATGGCCTCAGAGGCTGGATTCTTGATTTAGGCCAAAGTGCTCTCAAAATCAGCACTGCAGGCCACCAACAAACCTGGCCACGCGACCTTACAAGGCTGCCTATCCGAGAGAACGGAGCTTCCTCATTGGAGTGTGCCCAGCGTGCCGAGTTGCGGCATTTTCTTGCGGAGGCTCTGCAAGATTTTGGTCAGCGCGTTGGGCAATCACCTCAAGGTCTAGTCTGCGCCTTACCCAGCCGTCTGGACGACGTTGGAGTGCCCGAAGGCAGCTCCTACATCGGCATGGGAGGGGATGCCAACTTGCTGCCTGAGGCATTGGCACTGGCTGGGCTGGGCCAAACCCAGCTCCTCGTTTTGAATGATGCTGAATTGGCCGCGACTTCGGCGCAGCTGGATCCTCAGGTGCAAGGTCGCACTTTAGTTTTGACCCTGGGCTTCGGAGTTGGAGCGGCCCTGATCACCTGACATGAGCACCGCCCTTTTCATCTCCCCCCATCTGGATGACGCCGTCTTTTCCTGCGCCACGCTGATTCAGCGACTTGTCGCCAAAGGCACTCGGGTGGTGGTGGCCACAGTCTTCACTGAGGGCTCACATGACTATGCCCAAAGACGTGACGAGGATTTGAATGCACTTCACTCGTTAGGCGCAGAAGCTCTTCATCTGGGTCATCTGGATGCTCCTGACAGGATGCCTCCTTACCAAACTTTTCGTGAAATCATCTTTGGCTGGCATGACGCGGATTCGCAAACCTTGCAGGCAGTGACGCATTCTCTGACCGATTGTTTAAACCAAACCCACGCCACGCATCTCTACGCACCCCTAGGCGTAGGCACACACGTGGATCATCGCCTGGTACATGATTCAGCCAGGCAGCTTCAAGGGCCACAGACACTGACCTTTTATGAAGATCGCCCCTATGCCTCTGCGGAGGGTGCCACCGAGCTACGCCTGCGTGAATTGGGTTTCGATGGTGGCCCGATCTCCGCACAACTCCTGTTAAAAAGTTTCCGCCAGTTGCCCCATGTGAAACAATTTCTACCTCCGGGAGCCGAACGAAAACTTTGTGAAAAATGGCTCCTCCAGCCTCTCCAAAAAGATTCTTCAGCACGCTCGACTCATCAACTCATTCAAGCCACGGATCACGAAGCTTGGGTCAGCCAAACCTCGGCTTTTTATTATGCCACCCAGTTTAGGGCCTTTTGTGGCACACTGAAGCGACTGAAACAAACAGACCTACGCCACAGCCAGCGCCTTGGCAGTGCCAGCCGCCGCACCGAAAGATACTGGCAGCTGCCTCAACTCTAATATCTTCTCCACATCCCTATGAAAGCCCTTCTCCTCATTGACATTCAAAACGACTTCATGCCCGGCGGTTCACTCGCGGTGTCGGGGGGCCACGAGATCATCCCCATCGTCAATGAGCTGATGCCTCAGTTTGGCCTCGTCGTCGCCACGCAAGATTGGCACCCAGAGAATCACGGCAGCTTTGCCGCCAATCATCCCGGAAAAAACCTTTTTGATCAAATTTCGTTAGACGGATTGCCGCAGACCTTGTGGCCGATTCACTGCGTGCAAAACACAGGCGGCGCTTTATTTGCCCCTGGTCTCGATACCCGGAACATTCAGCGGGTGTTCACCAAAGGCATGAACCCGCAGATTGACAGCTACAGTGGCCTTTATGACAACGGTCACCGTGCCTCCACCGGCATGGGCGAATGGCTCAAGTCTCAGGGTGTCTCGGAGTTGCATGTGGCAGGGGTGGCCACGGATTACTGTGTGAAGTTCACCGTGCTGGATGCTCTGGCCGAAGACTTCAAGGTCCACCTCATCACTACCGCATGCCGTGGGGTGAACCTCCAGGCTGGTGATGTGGACCGGGCTCTCGAAGAGATGCGGACGGCGGGGTGCGAGATGAAGTAAAAAGTGATGCGGCCACTCCTGGCTGCAAGGGCAGGTTTGTAAACTTGTCCTCCTGCACGAATAGCGCAGTGGGCGGAAATCTAACACCCTTTGGTTGCAGGCAAGAGTGCCCGCATCACTTTCCATGGGACTTACTTCAGTTCCTGAATGCGGATGTTCCGCCACATGACTTCCTTGCCAATGGCTTCGGTCTTTTTACCCACGCCATGCACCTGGAGAGCGATGACACCTTCCTTGGTCATGTCGTCTTTGAGATCAGCCGCCGGCACTCCATTGATGAAGGTCTTGATGCTGTCGCCTTTGCACTCGATGCGGGCGGTGTTCCATTCACCTTGTTTGAAGGCTTTGCGCGCTGCTTCATTGTTCTTCAGGTCAAAGAGCCAGCCGCGCCGGCCTTCATCATAGACTCCGCCTGTGAAAGCACGGGCGCTTGGGTCAATTTCAAACTGGTAACCGTGCACGCGATCGGCTGGGAACTTTTTCTTTTTCCCAGCGATCTCCACCTCCGTTTCCTGCGTGTAGTAGTTGCTGCGGAACTGGATGCCGGAGTTCATGGAGGGGTCCACTTTGAATTCTAGCTCCAGGATGAAGTCCCCGTACTTCTTGGCCGTGCAAAGAAAGGAGTTGCCCGTATTGGGCACCGTCTTGCCCACCACCGCCCCATTTTCCACACGGTATTCGGCAGAGCCACTGTGTTGCTCCCAGCCTGCCAGGGTCTTGCCATCAAACAACGGCACAAAAGCATCCTCAGCGAGGGCGGAGGTGAGCAGGGACATCAGGGCGAGAGGCAGCAGAAGGCGTGATTTCATGGTAGGTCCTTCTTGAACGCTGCCAGCCACCTGCATCTGGCGAAATATCTCAAGCGTCCGCCGTCATGGCCTGCCACATGGGGTGAGTGTCTGCATACATGCGGAAGCGCGTCACCTTGCCCGCCTTCAGATCATACACATGCGCCACGGCCGCGCGCATGGACTTGCCCGTCGCTGGCGCATTGCCGGAATAATGACCCAACACGATGACACGATCGCCGCTATCCATCATCTCCTCCTCCGTAAAAGCAAAGCCGGTCCAGCGGCGCGAGTTAGCACGAAAAACATTTTCGATCACCGCTGCCGGGCCATGCCAGGTGGAGCCACCTGGAAAGCCAGCACTCTGCTGCCAAACGATGTCTTCGGCACAAAGTGCATGCACAGCGGCATCGTCCTTTTCGCGCATGGCACGATAGAGATCATGGATAGTTTCAAGAGAAGTCATGATGCGATAGATGAACGAACAGCGATGTCCTGGGTGCGCACTCGAGTGCCAATCCAGTAACTCAAAGCAGATGCCGCCACAGCCACGTAACCGATACGATTGTAATGAACCAACTCCCCACTGGGAGCGGTCGTGACCATGAAACCAGCCAGGCTAGCGGCCACACCGGCACCCAGATCCCGCACGCAGGCATTCAGACTCATAAAAGCCCCACGCTGAGACTGCGGAACGGCCAAAGAACCGATGGCCTGAGCCGGGACAAAACGACCGCTGGCAAAGATGAAAAACAGGCCGCTCAAACTCAGGATGGCCACGGTGGGAAGACGCGAAGCATGGGTAATGGTCAGCACCACGGCGGCGGCCACGATGATCATGATTCCTAACACCTGAATGCGGCCCAGGCGATCCGCCAGACGACCTACCCATGGAGAAGTAAAGATGGTTAGACAACCACCGATCAAGTACACCAGCGAGAGATGCTCCTCTGGCAGTCCCAAATTATGCACCAGATAGGGTGACAGCAGGGGAATGATGATCATGTGCCCGAGCACCAGCATGAAGATGAACATCAATGCCCAGCCAGCATTGGCATTGCGCAGCAGCGCCCAAAAAGCTTCTCCACGCAGCGTGGTGCTGACTTTCAAGTGGTCGCGGATAGGCGGCAAATAATACCACAACGACAGCCAGGTCACGATGCCGATGCCCACGATCACAAAGAAGGGTGTTTCCCAGGTAAACTTCTGCGCCAGATAAAGCCCCAGGGGAACTCCCAGAGCAGCCGCAGCGGAGAAAGCCGTCATTACGATTCCCATGCCAGCGGCACGCCTTTCCGGTGGCACCACATCACTGACGATGGCCATGATGAGAGCCCCGGAGACGCCGCCAAAAGCACCACAGATGATTCGCGCCTGGGTCAACGCAGCGGCGGTATGTGCCAAAGCGCAGGCCAGCGTGCCGAGGATGAACCCTGCAAAGCAAAACAGCAGCAGTTTGCGGCGATCAAACCGATCCATAAACGGAGCAGCCAGCAGGCCGACGATGCCCGCCGCAAAGGTGTAAGCGGCGACCATGCCGCTGAACCGCTCCGGGCCGATGTCCAGCTCCCGCATGAGCTGCGGGCCCAGGGGCATCATGACCATGAAGTCCATGATGTGGGCGAACTGAACCGTGGCTAGAAGGATGAGCAGAGCCTTTTCAGAAATGGGTGGGCGAGAGGTAGCCATCACGCCGCAGTGCTGATTGGATAATCGATGTAGCCCTTCGCTTCATGAGAGTAAAAAGTGTTCGCATCGGGTTCCACCAGTGGCACCCCCGCTTGGACGCGCTCGACCAAATCAGGGTTGCTGATGTAGTGATGGCCGAAGGCGACGCCCTCGAGTGTGCCAGCTTCCACTGCTTGGGCGGCCTCTTCCGGTGTGTAGCCCATGTTACCGATCAACGCTCCTTTGAAACAGGCACGCGCGATGCTGACCACATCCCCCTGCTGCACACCGAAGAAATCGGCACGCATGAGATGCAGGTAGGCAATGCCCCGCTGGTCCAGTTGCGTAGCCACATAAGCAGTTAGGCCCATGGGGTCACTGTCTTCCATGGAGTTGTAGCTATTCAGGGGTGAAATACGCACGCCCACGTAACCTACACCCCAGACATCCGTCACGGCATCCACCACTTCTAGAAGCAGGCGAGCCCGGTTTTCCAAGGGGCCTCCGTACTCGCCACTGCGCTGGTTGCTGCCATCACGCAGGAACTGATCCAGCAGATAGCCGTTGGCTCCGTGGACTTCCACCCCGTCAAACCCGGCCACCTTGGCATTCAGCGCGGCTTTTTTGAAGCCTTCGACGATCTGTGGCAGTTCATCATCACGCAGCTCACGCGGGGTGGCGTAGGGCTTCTTACCTTCCGGCGTGTGCGCTTCATCATTGGTGATGGGGATCGCACTGGCGGAGACAGGCGTCGCACCTCCGTTGAAGTATGGATGGCAGGCCCGACCCCCATGCCAGAGCTGGAGAAAGATGCGCCCTCCTTTGGCATGCACCGCATCCGTTACCTTTCTCCAGGCCACGATCTGCGCATCTGAATAGATGCCAGGTTCACGCCCCGCGAAGGCAGAGTTCCCCTCCATGACCATGGTAGCCTCTGCCACGATGAGGCCCGCACTGGCCCGCTGGGTGTAGTAGTCCACCATCAGATCTGTGGGCACATGATTCACATCGGCCCGACAGCGGGTCAATGGTGCCATGAAGATGCGATTGGGCACTTCCACGGCACCGAGGGTGAGTGGGCTAAAGAGGGAGGGAGAAGGCATGACGTATGATAAATTTGGTTAGGCGCTCAGATCGTTTTCCAGCACGATGCGATAGCGGGCTTTGCCAGAGCGCAGGTGCTCCAGCGCGTCATTGGCGCGAGACATGGGGAAAGTCTCTGTGGTCGGCGCGATGCTGTGACGGGCGCAAAATTCCAGCATGGTATCCACCGTGGCAGGGCTGCCGAGAGGCGAGCCGGAGACAGATTTTTGACCCGAGATCATCGGGAAGGCGGCGAGTCCCATCGGCTCCAAAACAGCGCCGACAGTGTGCAGGCGGCCCTTAGGCTTGAGGGCGGCGATGTAGGTGTTCCAGTCCAGAGCCACATTGGTCGTGTTAAGGATGAAATCGAAGCTGCCATTCGCCTTGTTAAGGTCTCCCTTGTCCCGCGAATTCAGCGTGCGATGAGCCCCCAGCTGCAAGGCTTCTTCCCGCTTTGAATCACTGCTGGTGAAAGCCACTACCTCACAGCCCCAGGCGCGGAGAAATTTCAAGGCAAGGTGTCCCAAACCACCGATGCCAATGACGCCCACACGATCTGTCGGCTGCACCCCGCATTGGATGATGGGATTAAAGACCGTGATGCCACCGCAGAAAAGTGGGCCGGCCTTGCTGGCATCCAGCGTTTCGGGAAGAGGATTCAGCCAAGTCCAATGCGCGCGGACACGGCTAGCAAAGCCGCCATGACGACCCACGATGGTACCCTCGGCTGTAGGGCACAAATTCTGGTTTCCCGAAAGACACTGCGCGCAGGCACCACAGCTCCCCGAGTTCCAACCCAGGCCCACCCGATCTCCCACTTTGAGACGTTTCGTGTACGGCCCCAGTTCCACCACCTTGCCCACGACCTCATGACCTGGAACGAATGGGTAACTGGAGATGCCCCAGTCATTGTCCAGCATGGAAAGATCACTGTGGCAGATCCCACAGGACTCCACGGCGATTTCCACCTGCTCATCACCGAGCGGGCCCGGTGTGTATTCATAAGATTGCAGGGCCTGTTTAGCACCAAAGGCGGCGAGGGCGTGGATGGGTGTACTCATAAGTGGGTGGATGCGGTTATGCGGGGTCTAAGCTTTGCCACCAAAGGTGACATGATCGTCGAGATCGAGGAAATCGAACCAAGTGCCGATGTCTTCACGGTCTGCGCCGCCAGCTTCGGCCACCTTTTCATTGATAAAGGAGCGGCTCTCATTGTCAGCAGGCACCGCCGTTTCACGATGGGCGCTCCATTGGGCAATCTCCCACTCGCTGTGCTTGTGCAGGCGGTTTTCGAGAATCCATGCCAGGACAGCCCCATCCCCCAGGCCTTGGGCGACTTGGCTTTTCAGGGCCTCATGATCCACCCCGGCGAAGTCGAAGAAGCGGCGGTCCATGGGGCAATTGTAGCGATACTCGCCTGCCGTGCCTGCGATTTCTGCACGGCATTTGTCGAGTAAACGAGGCAGTAGCACAAAACCGCCCAGGCGCACGCGCGGGCTACGGGGTGGACGCTGAGTGAGATTCATGGCGTGGAAAGGTTCCCGTGAACATCGGATCACGCAGCCAGAGCGGCTTCAATGAACGCTTTGCTTTTGACACCGGTGATCGTGTTCACTGGCAGGCCGTTCTTAAACACGATGAGTGTCGGGATGGCGCGAATGCCAAAACGCTCAGCCAGTTCCGGATGCGCATCAATGTCCACCTTAGCGATGGTCGCAGTGCCTGCTTGTTCGCCGGCGATCTGGTCGAGGATCGGGGCCAGCATCTTACAAGGGCCGCACCATTCAGCCCAGAAGTCCACCAAGACGGGCTGGCCCGTGGTGTTGTTGATTGCGGCATCGAAGGTTTCGTTGGTGAGGGATTGGGCTTTCATGATGTTAGGTTTTGAGCTGGAGTTACGTTTGAATAGACCAGTCGGTTTACTGGAAGTTAAAAAACTAAATTTTGTTTGGGGATAGGATGGATTTCAAAAAGGCAATGGCTTCACGCAGGGAGGCCACGCTGCGCGTGGTGGACGCGCGGTGCATGGCACCCGTCCAGAGATCCAGAATCACCGGCGCCATGGTGGAGGGCTCTATGCAGGCGGCCATCTTGCCTTTTTGGACCCCTTCACTGAGCAATTTTTCGAAAATGGCCACCCATTCCCGGGTTCCCTGCGCCAACACTTCCCGCATCGGCTCGCTAAAATCGGCGACTTCGGAGGCCAACTTGATGACCAAACAAGGGCATTTCCCTTCGGATTCCAGCGTCCGGCAGACATTGGACTCCAAATAAGTCAGGAGGCGGAGCAGCGGATCTGGCTCTGGGGTGGGAGAAAGCAGCAGCTTGCTTTTATAAGCGGTGGACTCCGCCACATAGTGCCGCAGCATCTCCACGCCAAACTGCTCTTTCGACTCAAAGTGATGATAAAAAGACCCCTTGGGTACTTGGACCGCTTTGAGGATTTCATTGAGCCCCACCGAATGAAAGCTCTTCTCAAGCATCAGCCCTTCGGCTGCGTCGAGGATGCGTTCCTTGGTGGATCTGTCGCTCATAGTGACATGATTAGACCGATTGGTCTAATGAGTCAACAAAAAATTGGATGAGTTGGTTTGTAAGCAATGTCTGCCTGTGAAATTCCGATTCTTGCCGAGCTAGACTTGCTTGGTTTTGGCCAGCGGTGCGGAAACGATCTCTAAAACGCTCTTTGCGTTTAACGTCATCTCCTTTGATTTGAGGAGATGGTGCGCGGTACAGGATTTGAACCTGTGACCCCCACCATGTCAAGGTGATGCTCTACCACTGAGCTAACTGCGCGTTTGTCGGACGGATTCTTTAATGCCTTTCACCCAGCTGGGCAACTGTTTTTTCAACGGTGTGATGAGCCCCTGCACGGAGCAGGTAGATTTCTCGTCGCTCAGGTGGATTTACAGGGACTCCCGCTTTACGGGCGCGACGGCATGACCAGCAAACTTGGAAACTGATTCACGCCCTAAAACTTTGAAAATTAAAGACATGATGTGGCGTCCCCTAAAAATGCAAATCGGTCTGTGGGCAGGAATGCTGGTGGCAGCCTCCCTGGCGCACGGTCAGCCCGGGGTAGATTTACAGGCTAAGATGCGAGATTTCGCGGCCAGCTCGGAAACCACCATCACGTTGCCACCTGGAACCTATCGCCTGCCCAAGGAAGGACTGTTGCTGCGGAAGCTCAAAGGCCGCACGATCCATGCGGAAGGTGTGACCCTCCTGGGCACGGATCTCAGCAGCACCGCACTGCAATTCCAGGAATGTAAGGATCTGACTGTAACGGGGCTGACCGTGGACTACGATCCGCTGCCTTTTACCCAGGGGAAACTTACGGCAGTGGATGCGGCAGCGCGAACAGCGGACTTTGAAGTGGCCGCAGGTTATCCTGAACTGGCCGATGTGTATCTTGAAGAGAAAAACGTTCACCTGTTTGAGCCTCAATCGCCTCACTGGAAGGTGGGGGTGCCAGACTATTACCCAAAAAAGATCGAGCGCCTGACGGCAAAGTCCGGTCGATTGGTCTTTAGTGAAAAGGCGGCAGGGGTGGATAAACTAGTGGTGGGGGATCGAGTGGTGCTGAATGTGCGGGGGAAGCAGGGGGTGCTGGTGGGCGAAGGTTGCTCAGGCTTGACCCTGAAGGACGTGACCCTGCATTCGGCCCCAGGCATCGGCATCCTGGTGCGATTTGCTGAAGAAGCGGGCACGTATGAAAATGTACGGGTCATCCCTGGCCCGAAGCCTGCAGGAGCGACAGAAGAACGGCTGTTTTCGACTTCGGCCGATGCCTTCAATGCGGCTTATGTGCGCAAAGGACCGATTTTGAAAAACTGTGATTTTTCTTTCATGGGGGATGATGCGGTGAATCTGCACGGCGTCATGCTGCCCGTGATCAAATGGCTGGATGAGAGGTCCTTTGTCTCCATGCGGGGGCATCGCAGCGAGCGATTTGACCGCCTGATCCGTGCAGGGGACGAAGTGCGTTTTCTAAAAGAGCCCGTGTATGAGGTGACGGCGAAGGCCCAGGTGGAAAAGGTGGACTACCTGGATGGGAAAGACGCCCCTTTTGTAGCGGATGCACGGAAGATCTGGCCCACTTTGAAGGAGGCGGGTTCCGCAGCTTTCTATGTCATTCACCTCGACCGTCCAGTGACGGGGGTGTCTGTGGGGGACTTTTGTGACATACCTGCCACCAGCGCGCCGGGGTTTTCCATCAGCGGTAGCTATTTTCACGATCATCGGGCGCGCGGGTTGCGGCTGATGAGCAATGAAGGCGTGGTGGAAAACAATCGTTTTGAACGCCTGAAGGGAGTGGCCATCACGGTGGGGCCTGAGTATGCCTTTTGGCGGGAGGCTGGCTGGTGCCGGGACATCACGATCCGTGGCAATCGCATCAGCGATGTGGGCCAGGGCACCCAGGTGCAGCAGCGAGAGAGTTACACCACGGGGGCCATCACCGTGATGGGACGGGTTCTGCCTCAGAATGAAAAGACTCGTTATTTTCAGGGCAATGAGCGCATCGTCATCACGGGCAATGAGATCGATGGATGCTCGGTCAACGGCATCACCATCAGCGCCGCCAAAGCGGTGACGGTGACGCACAACAAGATCCGGCGGGTCAATGGGATACCCAACCCCAAAATGGCGGCGGATTATGGACTACCTGAGCAGAAGCCCATCTCAGTCCAGCAGGCCGAGGCGCGGGTGGAAGAGAATCAAATCGAACCGTAAAATTAATATTCGTTTCTTCGCGGCGTTCAGTACACTCGCTTTTTCCATCATGACCACTCGCCGCTCCTTCCTCGCCACCAGTCTCAGTGCCCTGGGCGCTGCCTCCCTACCCGCCATTGAGCCGATCCAGCGGGCTGGTAAAAGCCGCATGCAGTTGGGCGTGGCAGCTTACAGCTTCCGCGAGCGCTTCCAGTGGATGCGTGGCAAGGAGCAGAAAGCCAAGGAGGGGCAAAAGCCCTGGAGCATCCTGGATTTCATTGATTGGTGCGCGGATAACAACGTGCCTGGAGCCGAAGTGACGAGCTACTTTTTCCCGCCAGATGTGGATGAAAAATACCTGCTGGAGGTGAAACGCCACGCTTACCTGCGCGGGGTGCAACTCGCCGGAACGGCAGTGGGCAACAACTTTGCCCTGCCCAAAGGCGAGAAGTTGGATCAGGAGATCGCTGATGTGAAACGCTGGATCGATTACTCCGCCATCATGAGTGCGCCGCACATCCGGGTCTTTGCCGGGCCACAGCCCAAGGGACTGAGCGAAGAAGAAGCCGTGGCGAACTGCCAAGCCGCCTACCAAGAGTGCCTGGACTACGCTGCCAAAAAAGGCGTGTTTCTGGGCCTGGAAAACCACGGCGGCATCGTGGCCGAGCCAGAAAACCTCATCAAAATGGTGAAGGCCGCCAACAGCCCCTGGGCAGGCATCAATTTCGACAGCGGTAACTTCCACACGGAAGACCCCTACGCCGACCTAGCCAAGATCGCCCCCTACTCCGTGAATGTTCAGTTGAAGATGGAGATCAGCCGCAAAGGTGCCGCCAAAGGCGAGCATGAGCCGAGCGATGTGGATCGCGTTTTAAAGATCCTGCGCGAAGCCAATTACCAAGGCTGGTTCACCCTGGAATATGAAGTGAAGAACACCGACCCCCTGGTGGAAGTGCCGAAGATTCTCGAAATGCTGCGACCGAAGCTAGCTTGATGGAAGTTTGCGGTGGTTGAGCGATGGCGCAAAGCTGTTTGCAATGGCTGGCTATAGTTGGCGGTTGTTGGCATGGATTTGAAAATGCCCAAATGCGAATCCCACGGCAACTCAACTCACCAAATCGACGATACACTTCTATCTGTTTGTGAATCATGAGAAAGCAATTCCCCTTTGAGAAGCTTGAAGTCTGGCAATGCGCTAGGCAGTTGGTGACCCATGTTTACGACTGCTCACGCACCTTCCCGAAAGAGGAGCGTTTCGGCCTGACCAGTCAACTAACCCGCTCGGCCGTTTCCGTGGCCAATAATTTGGCCGAAGGCTGTGGAAGATCGAGTCTGAAAGATCAGGCACATTTTTCCTCTCAGGCTTGCGGCTCACTTATGGAAACGGCCTCTGACCTGATCATTGCGACCGATCTGGGATTTTCCCAAGAAAAGGTCACCGATCCATTGTTGGATCAAGCATATGACCTGAGTGTGCGTATTCATAACCTTCGCGAATCCCAGCTCCGCCGCGCCACAGACTCTTAAAAAACAACTGCCAACAACTGCCAACCATAGCAAACAACTGCTTAACCACCACTCAACCACCCCATCTCCCCTCCCACATGCCTGCTCCCAAACTCACCTCCACCCAGTGGCTGATCTGCTTCATCGCAGCGATCGGCTTTGCCTTCGATATTTATGAACTGCTGATGCTGCCGCTGATCGTGAAACCGGCGCTGGCTTCCCTGGGGGGAGTGGGGCCAGATGGGGTGCCGCTTTTACTGCCTGGAACACCCCAGTTTACTCAGTGGGCGCGCATGCTGTTCTTCATTCCCGCTCTGGCTGGCGGCGTCTTTGGCCTCATCGGCGGTTATTTGACGGACCGTCTGGGCCGCCGCCGGGTGCTGACTTACAGCATCCTTCTTTATGCCTTTGCCGCCTGCGCCGCAGGCTTTTCCCAGAACCTGTATCAACTCCTGTTCTTCCGCTGCCTGGTCTTCATCGGCGTGTGTGTGGAGTTCGTGGCGGCGGTGGCCTGGCTGGCTGAGCTGTTCAAAGACAACGTGCAGCGGGAAAAGGTGCTGGGTTACACCCAGGCTTTCTCCTCCATCGGCGGCCTGCTCGTCGCGGGTGCCAACGTACTGGCAGCCAAGTTCGCGCTGGATCTGCCTGCCATTCACGGTGGTCACGAGGCCTGGCGTTACACGCTGATTTCAGGGGTCATTCCAGCCCTGCCGCTCATCTTGATCCGGCCATTCCTGCCCGAGTCGCCCGAATGGGCCCGCAAGAAAGAGGCAGGTGTGCTCAAGCGCCCAAGCATCCGCGAGTTGTTCGCTCCAGAACTCATCCGCACCACCGTGCTGACCACCCTGGTTTTCGCTGCCAGCTATGGCATCGCCTTCGGGGCCATCCAGCAGCTTCCGCAGATCCTCGGTGCCCAGGCACTGAATACGCCAAATGAAGCCGGTCATGCCGCGATGATCGCCACCGCCAAAGGTGCTGTGGGCAAGGCCGTCCAAGAAGCCAAGGCTGAAGGCAAACCCGAGATCCCCGCCGGCAAAAAACGCCAGATTGGCGGCAATGCCAGCGATGCTGCCGTGGCCCAAATCACCTTCTGGCAGGAGATCGGCGGCATGCTTGGCCGAATTGCCCTTGCCCTGCTGGCCGTCGCCATCGTCAGCCGCCGCACCTTGTTCCGCGTTTTCCAGATCCCCGCGCTTATCCTAGTGCCGCTGCTGTTCTGGTGGATGGCCGGCCAGCTCAATAACCCGGAGAGCCTGGGCATCATCAAGATCGGCATCTTCATCGCCGGTTTCCTCACCGTGGCGCAGTTCAGCTTCTGGGGGAACTACATCCCCCTGGTCTTCCCCATGCACCTTCGTGGCACGGGGGAAAGCTTCGCCGCCAACATTGGCGGTCGTGTCCTCGGCACCGCAGCGGCCTGGATCACTCTGACGCTGGCTGCTTCGGACAAGCCTGATCCTGCCCGCATCGCCATCGTTGGGGCCTGTGTGGCCGGTGGTTATGCCCTCATCGGTGCCATCCTCACCCAGTTCTTGCCGGAGCCAAAGCCAGACGCTGAAGAGCATTGATTTCCGACGACGCTTGAATCACACCCACGAAAGGGCGGCAGCGATGCCGCCCTTTTTTTGGGTAGGGACGCGCTGCGCCGCGTCCGTAACTGAACGGCCGAGACGCTACCGTTTTTATTTCAGGTCAGGCAGCTCCAGCACCCGCCACTCGCCCGGTGCCAGATCCCCCAGCGTGTAGTCTCCAAAACGGCTGCGGTGCAGCTTTTCCACATGCCAACCCTGGCTAGCGAACATGCGGCGGACCTGATGGTAACGTCCCTCCATGAGCGTCAGCCTCGCGGTGAGGGGGCCCGTGATCTCGAGCTGCGCTGGCAGGCAGGGTTTATCCTCACCACGCAGCACTACGCTGCCGCTAGCGAACGTAGCGATCAGGGCGGGATGCAGCTCTCGATCCACCGTGACTTCGTAGATTTTTTCCACCTCGGCTTTGGGTGAGGTGTAGCGGTGAACGAGAGGCCCGAGATCGGTGATCAGAATAAGGCCACTGGTGTCTTTATCCAAGCGTCCGATGCTGGTGATGGCCGGTTTCCGCGCCATCCAGCGGGGCGGCAGCAGTTCGTAAACGGTGGTTCCTTCGCCATCGCTGTGCGTGCAAACATAGCCTAACGGCTTGTTCAACATGACCAGCAGTCCCTCGGGCGCTTCCAGCGGTTGATTGTCCAACGTGACATCAGCGGCTTCCACCTTTTGATCCGGCTTTTTCACCACTTCCCCGCGCCAGAGCACGCGCCCTTTTTTGACAAAATCCGCGACTTCTTTGCGCGAACCATAACCGAGGGAAGAGAGCAATTGATCAAGGCGAGGCACAACCTCAGGCTAGCTGCGAGGCGCGACTGTGCAAGCTGGCGCGTTAAATGCCCTCAGTTCCGTGCCATGGCAGTCCTGGCAGTGGCTGGCGGTGGCTTGAAACTGGGCCAAGCATCCTGGACAGTAGAGAGCAGAACCTGGCTGCTGAAGGGGGACTGTCTCCAAGGCCGTCAGAGGCAGCTCCTGCCCTGCAAAGTACCTCTCTAACGCGAGGCTTTGCAGATCGGAGGTGGCAGAAGGTTGATAGCGAATTTGGTTCCAAAGTTGAGTCGCCAGCTTTTTCCATGCAGCCTCGCCTACTCGCGCGCGGGCTGCGAGAGGGTGGGATGGGCAGGGCGAGCTGAAGTCACACAAGTGGTCCGCCGCACGCATCGCATGCTGCGGCAAGAGTGCGATGGCAAGGGCCTTCCAAAAACGGTAAGGCAAACCTTGAGCACGACGGAAAAACAGGATGGCCTGGGTAAACTGGAGCATGAAAAGAACCGCAGTGGCCCAGAGCATCTCGACAGTATCTCCTAACCAACGATACAGAATGACCAGAACAACGAAGGTCCAGACAAAGATAAGATTACTCAGCCAGCGGAGCTGACGCGTCTGCGCCGTGATGGAAGCGGTGCGTTCTAAAAGAGGCGCGGCCTCAAGGGTGGTCTGGGCGTGCTGGAGGAAATCTGCGGCGCGCGCCTCCTGCGTGAGCGGGATCCAGCGGGCGACTTGCTCCTGTGCATGGCGAGCATGCGCTTCACTCTGGCAGCGAATACGGTGCCCAGGGGCCAAATGCAGGCTACGACCATCCACACGAGGCTGAACTTTTTCCCAAGAGAGGAGCAGGGGACGCAGCCGATCCTGTCGGATTTCTAAGCCTGCTGAAGCAGGAACAAGCAGCCAGGGCAGTGTGGCCACCTGAGCCTGCAAAGGTGGTAAAAAAGCCAGTAAAGCAGGTGAGCGGCCAGCCAGCTGAACAGGCTGAAAAGTCGCACGAAATTGCCACCGATCTCCACTACCAAGCAGCAATAAGCTGCGTGGCGGAAGCCAGCGCAGACACTCCAGCAGGTAGAGTGCTGCGAAAATGAGCAGCAGAGACTGGCCGTCGGTCATGGACGGTTAGATCTGTTCCTTCTTGCCAAAGAGCTTGCCGATCAGGCTTTTGATCGCAATGCCGACGCCTGCAATGATGACAAACACCCCTTTGCCCAGTTTGGCAAATAGGCCGCCCAGCTTGGCAAAAAGACCCATTTTACCGGCAGCAACGGCTGCGCCCCCCGCTACCAGAGCCGTGAGGCCATATTTCGCCACCTTATCACCTTCGCGATACTCGGCGTAGCTGTTACCCGCCACGTATTGAAAACCTGCGATGATGCTCTGATATTGAGGGAGCAAGGTGGTCATTTCTTCCGGACCACAAACCAGATCCACCTCCATAACACCACTGCGACCGAGGAGACGCGTGCTGTAGTTGATGGACTCGCCATTTTTAGAACCGATACGCAAGGCCCACTCGAGGTTTTTGGTCTGGTCGTTGAAGCGAGGAGCAACGGCCCAGCCTAACAATTGAAGTTCTTCCAGGCCCATCTCCCGCCGGCGTTCGTTGCCGATTTTTTGCCCTTCTTGGAGGGATTTCAGCATGGCATCGGCATCCAGTTGGTTCTTTTCATCATCCTTAACGTAGCCGGAATCTTCGAACTCAAAGATGACCCACGGGCCTTGGCCTTCCGTGGTCAGCATGCCCAGCTCAGACTCACCTGGCAGGTTGCCATACATCTTCAGCAGGGAGCGCGTGCCGTTGCCATCGGTGAAACGCCAGCCTTTAGGGATAGCGACCTCCGCCATGGTACCCACTTTGGCTTTGCCCTCGCGGGTCCATCCCAGAGACTCGATTTTATCGAGGAACTGCTTTTCTAGGGCAGCACGTTCTTCGGCGGTAGGTTCCGCTTCAGGCTTGGCCTCTTGGGCGGAAAGCGAAGAGACGACCAGGCTCATGAGGAGACCTGCCAGGGTGAGAGTACGTAAAATGGACATAAGATCTCCGAGGTAAAAATGAGTGGGCAGAGTAGTGGCCAAGATGAGAGCCCGTCAAGCCAAGGAACATGGCAATTTGCCAACTTTGGTTAGGCCTAACCGAACATCAAAAACCTTTACAAACCGAGGTCTTCGCGGACTTGCGGGTCCGCGAGGAGGGTTTCTTTGGCAGATACGACGACGTCTGCAGCCTGGCGGGCACGGGTGGCCATTTCGTTGAATTTGGCGTAGGTGCGGGCAGGGTTGAGGACTTCGCTGCGGACGATTTCGCCGTAGTCCAGTAGGGCATCCACATAAGGCCAGACACGGGCATCCAGGCGCGGGCGGAGATTACGCAAGCGGTTCATGGTGCCGCCCAGTTCGTCCTGCTTCAGAGTGCTGACGGTGCCTTTGAAGTCGTTTTTAATGGAGCTGACGAGACCCATGGCGTTGGCGTCGGCCCCCTCCAGAGATCCGCCAATGGACAGAGTGGTGGGTGTGCGCCCCTGCGCAAAGAGGAGCAGATGTTTGGCAGAAAAGCTATTGGGCGCTTTTTCCAAAATGGCTTGAAGCCGGGCGATGGCCTGCTGGCTGCGCAGGATAGCCACCATCTGCCGTGGATCTCGTAGCAGGACGCTGCGAATGACCTCAAACTCATCCACCGCCTGCTGCAGAGCGGTGGCGCGCTGGGTAGAGGCTAGGCTGACGGCTTGCTCGAAGGTTTCCAACCCAAAAACGTGAATGCCCACCAGGGCGGCAGGGCCGTCCATCACGATGATGTCAGAAACAGCCTTTTCGTTTTTGGCCGGGATGGCGACTATTTTACAAGCCCCCTTCGTGGCCCCCCGCAGCTTGGCAGAAACACCGCCGATGGGCTGCACGGTGCCGTCGGCATTCATGTCGCCCGTGACGGCAAAGCTGGGGTCCCAGGTCTGGCCTGTGTAGAGGGACTCGACCAAAAGCGTGCAGGCGACGGCAGCGGAGGGGCCATCTTTACCCGAGTATTTTTCCTCAAAGGCGATTTCGAGGTCTAAATTGGCTGGGAGACCTTCGTGGCGGAGGAAGATGTATTTTCGCACTTCATTGAGCGCCGTCATCATCTCCGCTCCCACGGACTGGCTGAAGCGCAGATTGGAGTTTCCCGGCACAGCGGTCATGTTCATGCGGGTGACCTCACCCGCCGTGAGACCCGTGGCGAGGGGCATGACCAAGAGCCCATTCACATGGGTCTGTTTCAGCTTCAGTTCTTTGGTGGAACTGGCCGCTGATGGCACGGTCCCAGGCATGGCTGCTGAGGAACCTGGCACTGAATTTTCTGCGACGGAAAGAGGTAAAAAGTTTTGGATCGGGCGGGCGGCGATTTGCGTCATGTTCTCCATGACAAGCACGCCATTTTCGACGGTCGCAGTCAGGGAACAGCCTCCGGCGATGGGTTGCTCCACAGGCGTGATGCCGACACCATCGGCGATCTGAGGAGGGAGTTTTTCGGGGGTGCCATTCACCCAACGAACGGGCAGCATGACCATCGGGCTGGTGCCGCCAGCACCAATGAGCACCCGATTCCCCGAGAACAAGCCACTGCATCGTTCAAAGGTGACCTGGGAGACGGTCAGCAGCAGACTGGGGTGAATGAAGGAGTTTAAAAACCGCGTGTAGCGCACGGCAGGGCGGCGGGCCAAATCCGCAAAGCTGCTGGCGGCGTTCGTTTGCGTACGCAGCTCCAGATTGCGCATCCGCTGGTCAATGACGACGCTGTCCATCATCTCGAGGCCCAGGTGATTCATCGAAACCAGCCAACCACCGGAGTGGACGATGCTGTTGATGATGCGAAGGGAGGCGGGCGTAATGATCTGCGTGGGATCACCATTGAATTCACAGCGATCCAGACCGCAGGAATCAAAGGACGCTTCCGCGCCAGGATCCAGGACGAATTGGCACTCACGAAACAGAGCCCCCCGCGCCTTCAAATGCCCACCTTTGCGGACGATGAAGCGGATTTTTTCCACAATGCTGGCGGCATCAAACTCCAGCGTGCAATTCGCTGCCCCGGAGGTGGAGATGACCACATCCCCTTCACCGGAGTAATAATTCCCAGGCAGGCGAACTGACTCCGCGAGGACATGCCTGTTCCCAGAGAAAGTCAGCCGCTTATAGGAAGTCTGCTGAGCTTCGGCGCAAGGCAAAACCGTCACCATAGAAAGGGTGATGCACAGCCAAACGAGGCGTTCAAAGTTCCAAAGGCGGGTTTTTTCCTTCATAAAGACCTGATCAATTGACCTAAACTTCTCTCAGTCAGCCGCGCTGCTGTCCAGCATTTTACGTGCCTGAGGCAAAATCCTGCCCTTGCTTCTCCAAACGGCCCCGCTAAACGCATTTCATGTCTCTTGAATCCGACCGCACCGAACTCGCCCAGATCCTCCGCACCAAATCCGTGAAGACGGGCAAATTCACCCTGGCTTCTGGCAAGGAGAGTGATCTTTACGTGGACTGCCGGGTGACCACCCTGGATGCGCGAGGTGCCGTGCTGGTGGGCCGCGTGCTGCATGATCTGCTGCGCAAAGAGGAAGCCGCCAAGGGCCTGAGCATCGGCTCCCTGGGCGGATTGACGATGGGGGCAGACCCCATCACCCTCGCTGTGGCGATGACCTCCAGTCTCGCTGGCGAAACCAAACTCATCCAGGCCTTCAACGTGCGCAAGGAGCCTAAAGGCCACGGCCGGGGCAAGCGCATCGAAGGAAACTTTGACCCAGCCCAGCCCGTAGTCGTGGTGGATGATGTCATCACCACTGGCGATTCCACGCTGAAAGCCATCCAGGCCATCGAAGAAGAAGGTGGCAAGGTGGCCTTCGCCCTCATTCTGGTGGATCGCCAGGAAGGCGGTCGCCAAAACATCGAGAGCAAAGGTTACCCTGTCGTTGCTGCCTACACACGCGCTGACCTGGTGTAGTACTTTTCTCACGGCGTCATTCAATTGACAGACGGTCGGCTCGCGGGATGCTGGGTCCCGTGAGCATGCTTCTCTCCGGCTTTAGACTCGGGCTTTTCAGCCTAGCCATGCTCCACGCCAGCCAGGCCGGAGCACAAGTCACCTCCCGCACGGACACCGTGGGAAAATGGCTCAATGAATGGCATGCCGCAGGCACCGCAGCGGGGCTGAGTGAGATCACTTATGAAAACCGGGATGGCCAGCATTCCCCCTTACCCCCAGGCCTTTACCCCCAGCTCCAGACTTTCCAGACCGATGCTAAAAGTGGGCCGCCGACAGGCCCTGCGGTGGTTTTGCGCCTGAAACCCACGGTGGGAAATTGCTCCATGTCAGCCCCGGCAGACAAGGGCGGTAGCCTGCCGCGCATGTATCAAATGGATCCTTCCGGCCAGAACTTCCTGATGATGCAGTATCTGGCGAACAACCTCATGATCTACCCTGAACACCAGGATCATGATCCAGGGGCCAATGGCATCGGAGGTTACGGGGACCTGTATCCTTCAAACAATGCCTGCACACTGATCTCTCAAGGCTCTTCTGGTAGTGATCAACCCTTTCTCAAAGCCTTCTTCGCCACCCTAGCCGCCTTTCCCCCAGACACCCAGCGCACCCTGATCCAAAAGCGGCTGCTCATACCCACCGTGCAGTCGCTCTTCCGTCAGGCCAATCGGCGGGTCAAAACCGAGGCGGACTACTTCACAGGGGTGGCCCATCCGGTGGTGTTTGACGCGGCCGATTTGGACGAGGAAAAAATGGTGCGTCTCGCCCATGAAATGCGCCCCCCCATGATCCCACCCGTGGTGCAGATTGAGGTCCTCAAAGAGAGCGCCGGGGTGGAGGGTAAAGACTTCTTTGAAGCGGCAAAACCACACCCTTCCAAGCTCGCGGATACGCCCGTGTCCATCGCCCGCATCCTGCGTGAACGCAGCAGCGAATGCAGCCTGGTCATCAGTGCCCGCAAGAGCGCAGACCTCATGGGCCGCCCGGTGAAACTGCACTGGCATCTGCTGCAAGGGGATCCGCGTTTCGTCACCCTGGAAGGCTCACCCGAGGTGCCAGAGGCACGCCTGCGGGTGCGCTGGCAGCCTCCCATCCAGTCGGTCCGTGGCCTGCGCAGTCACCGCATTGATATCGGCGTGTTTGTCTCCAATGGCATCAGCACCAGCGCGCCGGCCTTCATCACTTTCTACCTGCTGCCTAACGAAAGACATTTCTACGATGCGCAGGGCCGCGTTTCAGAAATCTATTACCAGGCTCATAACCCGGACTTAGGCCTCCCTACCAGCCCGCGAGATCTGCGCTGGCTGCATGCCATGCGGGCCGTTTCGGTCACCGGCGAGGGCCTGCGCAGTCGGCTCACCGAAAAGCTACTGACGCCCGCAGAACGGCTGGCCATCTCTCAGCTCTGGCAGCCGCTGAATGATCAGTGGCTCACCCAGCAAAAAATGGAAGCCGATCCAGCGAAGAAAGCAGAGTCCGAGAAGTTGAAAAACCGTTTGTTAGACGATGTGGCTAAAGCCCTCGATCAGCCTTTGTCGGGCAACCCGGGATCGACAGCCCGTCTCACTATCGAACGTTCATTGGAGGGCATCGTGGCCTTCACGGATCTGTTCCCGGCTTTCCAAAAAGAACTGCTCACGCTCGCCGCAAAATCCTCGAAAACCACGGCAGTGGCAGACATCGCCAGCGAAGTGAAGCGCCTGCAAGATCTCAACATCCTGCTCGAAGAAGCCGGGGGCACCTTCACGACCGCCGCTGCCCCTGACCAGCTCACGCAGGCAGATCGTTATTACCTCAGCGGGCTCAATCTGACGCTGCTAAGCCAAGTGCTTTTTCCCGAAGTTCTGGAGCGTTCTCTCGCCCCTGCTTGGGTGGACCCACGACTGACCACGCCTAAACCCTGGCGGGATGTGAATCGTTACGATGAATCCGGCCGCTTGATCGGCTGGATTCGCCATCAAGGCCGACGCACCGCGTGGTTCGATCCCGAGGGACGGCACTTGCCAGACGGACCAAAGAAGCCCGAGCTAGCTCAACCCGTGGTTTACGAGAAGACGGAAAAAGGCGTGCTAGATTGGCGGGTCAAGTAGGGTATATCATGGCCCCCCAAAGCCATGCGAATTTTACCCCTAGCCCTTCTCTTCGCCCCCTGTCTCCAGGCAGCGGACCTGCAAACGGATGTCTGCATTTACGGTGCGACTCCCGGGGGCGTCACCGCCGCTCTTTCCGCAGCCAGATCCGGCGCTGAAGTGGTTTTGGTGGAGCCCACCGCACGCCTGGGTGGGCTGCTGACCAGCGGGCTTTCCCACACCGACTTTCATTCTTTCGAATCCCTCACTGGCAGCTTTTTGGAATTCAGCCAGCGAGTGAAGGCCCATTACATCAAGACCTATGGAGCCGACTCTGAGCAGGTGAAGGCCTGCTTTGAAGGCACCTTTGGCGAGCCGAAGGTGAATCTCCTCATCCTGGAGCAGATGCTGAAGGAGCAAACCCGCATCACCGTGCATAAACAGGCTGTTTTGACCTCTGTGGATGTGGAAGATGACGCCATCGCTCAGGCGGCATTCACCACCGGTCAGGACACGCTCCAGGTGAAAGCCAAAGTCTTCATTGATGGCAGTTACGAAGGCGATCTCCTGGCCAATGCCGGGGTGAAATACCATCTCGGCCGCGAAGGGCAGGATCAGTATGGAGAATCCCTGGCACCCGAAAAAGGCGATGGCCAGCTGCAGGCCTACAACTTCCGCTTTTGTGCGACAGATGACCCGAACAATCGTGTGCCCATCACCGCCCCCAAGGGCTATCGCCGCGAGGATTTTGTCGCCGTCTTGGACTTCCTGAAACCTGGGAAAATTGACCGCGTTTTTGGTTATCCCTCCCGCTGCATTGTCAAGGCACAGACCCCTGCTTTGCCAAACCGAAAGTATGACCTTAATGATGTCTCGCGCGGTCTCATTCGTCTTTCCATGCCGGGGCATAACCTAGGCTGGCCGGAAGGCGATGAAGCGACCCGACAGGCCATCTATGAAGAGCATCTGCGTTACAATGTGGGGCTGCTCTACTTCCTCATCAATGACCCAGCCGTGCCGGAAGTCATCCAACAGCCTGCGCGCGAATGGGGCTGGTGCAAAGATGAGTTCACCGAGACCCAGCACCTCCCGCCGCAGCTCTATGTGCGCGAGGCGCGCCGCATGGTGGGGCAGCATGTGTACACCCAGCAGGACAGTGAACACGCCCCAGGCGACGCCCGCACCAAGCTGTTCACAGATGCCATCGCCATGGGCGATTATGGCAACAACTGCCATGGCACCTCCCATGAGGGACCCCAGATCGGCGGCAAACACGGTGGCGAAATGTACAATCCCGTCCCGCCTTACCAGATCCCTTATGGGGCGCTGATTTCCAAGGAGCGGAACAACCTGCTGGTGCCTGTGGCGGTTTCTTCCTCCCACGTCGGTTTCTGTGCTCTGCGCCTGGAGCCCATCTGGATGTCGCTCGGCCAGGCCTCCGGGCATGCAGCAGCCATCGCGGCAAAGACGGGCAAGCCCGTGCACGAAATCCCGCTAGCGGCCTTGCAGGCCCGCCTGCATCAGGACAAGTCCGCCACCGTCTATGTTGCCGATGTGCTGCCGGGGCATCCCCTCTTCGAAGCCGTCCAGTGGTGGGGCACTGCCGGCGGGCTGCACGGGCTGAACCCCATGCCAGACAAACCCGGGCAGCGCGGCAAGAACCTGCACGGTCAATACTTTGAGGCGAATCCTGGCCACGCGGCGGAACTCACCCGCGCCCTGGATGAAAGCACGCGCAATCGCTGGATGAAGCTGGCCGGAAACCTAGGGCTGCCGATCGAAGATTTGGCCAAGGCTTCCACCCGTGGTGACTTCATCCAGACGGCTTTTGCGAAAAAACGCTGAGCCCTGACGGGCGAGACTATTGCTTGACGTGTCCTTTCACAGAGCCATCGAAAGAGAATGTCCACCCAGCCTGCTCTCAACCGCCGCATCCTCCACACCGAATGGTCTCTCGGTTGGGGAGGGCAGGAGATCCGCATCTTGCGTGAGATGGAGGCTTTTCGGGCACGCGGCTGGCACATGCAGCTCGTTTGCCGTGAGGCGTCCACCATCTCAAAACGCGCGCTGGAGTCCGGCTTTCAAGTCTCGCATCTCCCTTTCAAGTCGGCCTTCCACCTGCCCACGGTGTTTGGCCTCGCTAGCCTGATCCGGCGCGAACGCATTGACCTCGTGCACACCCACAGCTCCGTGGATGGCTGGGTGGGTGGCATGGGGGCCAAACTGGCCGGCGTGCCCATGGTGCGCAGCCGCCACCTTTCCTCACCGGTGCGCCGGGGTCTGAATTCCAAGATCGTCTATGACCTGCTACCAGAGGCGGTGATTTCCAGTGGGCGGCACATTCGGGATCACTTGGTGCATGATGGCGGCTGCCACCCCGAGCGGCAGTACTCTGTGCCCGCCGGGGCAGATACCAGCATCTTCCACCCGGATGTATCTGTGGACGGATTGCGGGCTTCCTTCGGCTTTGCAGAGACGGATCAGGTCATTGGCATCGTGGCTGTGCTGCGTAGCTGGAAGGGACATGAAATCCTCCTGGAGGCCTTCATGACCCTGGCCAAAGAGATGCCCCAGGCGCGCCTGCTCATCGTGGGTGAGGGACCTCAGCGGCCTACCCTGCAAAGGCGCATCAAGGAGGCAGGCCTGGAAGGTAGGGCCGTCCTCACCGGGCACCGTACAGATGTGGCGAATGTGATGAAAGTCATGAACGTGTGCGTGCTGCCTTCGCTGAAAAATGAAGCCACTTCCCAGGTGCTGCCCCAGGCCATGCTGGTGGGCACGCCCGTCGTTTCCTCCTCCGCCGGTGGGCTGACGGAGGTGGTGGCAGATGGCATCTGGGGTCGTGTGGTACCCCCGGGCGATGTGCCCGCTCTGGCGCAGGCCCTGCGTGAGGTGTTTGCCCAGCCGGAATTGACCCAAAAAATGGCTCTTAGAGCGCGTGAACATGCGCTCGGGGAGTTGACTTTCGAGACCCAGATTGACCGAACGGAAGCCGTGTATCGCAAGCTTTTGAGCTAGACCGTTTTCAAAAGGACTGCCCGTTCAAAAACGGCTGTCTTCATCAACTCAAGAGGCACCGGCTCCCCGCAGGACAGCAGGGAGAGTGCGGAGCAGGATCGTCAAATCCAGCCACAGGGACCAGTTATCAATGTACTGGAGGTCCAGGGCGACCCAGTCTTCAAAATTCCGGATGCCATTGCGTCCTGTTACTTGCCAGAGACAGGTGAGGCCCGGCTTCACGCTCAACCGACGGCGCTGAGCGTGTTTTTCGATCTTCTCAATCTCATACACCGGCAGCGGGCGCGGCCCGACGAGGCTCATTTCACCCCGCAAGACGTTGATCAGCTGCGGCAACTCATCAATGCTCATGCGGCGAAGCCAGCGGCCAAAAGGGAAGATGCGCGGATCGGCGGTGATTTTAAAAACCGGACCGGTCATTTCATTCGCCGCTTCCAACTCGGCGCGGCGAGCTTCGGCATCCGCGTGCATGGTGCGGAATTTCCACATGCTGAAGGCCTTGCCGTAGTGGCCACTACGTTCCTGGCGGAAGAAGATGGGCCCCGAGGAGGAGAGACGGATGCCGATGATGGCCACGAGCCAAAAGGGCAGCGTGAGCAGCAACAGCACAGCGGCACCCACTCGGTCCACAATTTCCTTGAACCATAGGGCCCAGGACACTTGCGGCGTGCTGTGGAAGACCAGCATGAGGCGGCCGCCGAGCACATCAAAGGTAGGCCGGGCAATGGCTGTCTGGAAAAAATCGGCAGCGATCCAGGCCTCGACGCCCTCGGTTTCGCAGGCCTGCACCGCTTCTTCGATCTTGCTGAAATGGACGTGCTGAGCGGCAAAAATGACCCGCGCCACGGAATGCTGATGCATCTCGGCCACGAGATCACTCACAGGTCGCAGCGTGATGTCAATCAGGGCGCAGATCTCCAAGCTGGCGCGTTGTTCCGCAGGCAGCCGTTCGACAAAACCTTCCATGTCTGACTTCAGACCCGCCAAGAGCACTTTTTCCCGCCCCTTGCCAGAGGCAATGCGGTGCCGCAGCTTGCTCTTTTGCACCGTTTCCCGAATGAGCAGGGCTAGACCTGCGAGGGCCACAGCCAAGATGACCACCGAGCGGCTGGGCACCTCCCACTTCATGAAGACGACCAAAGCGCCGACCACCATGCCGATGATGACCAGGCCCTCTCCCAACTGGCGCAGGCTCTGCGCGGGGGATTTGTGATACAGATTGGAGTAAAAACCACGGACCTCCAGCACCAGGGGCGTGAATGGACCCACCACGGCCATGATCCAGTAGAGTTTCTCCATGGGTGGGATTTCCACCAAGTCAGGCCAAACATGGGCAAGAACGGTGGACCGGAGAAAGTATGCGAGCCATAGGCAGAAGATCAGCAAAGCGCTGTCTAGCAACTGCGTGAGCTGCAAATTGATTTCCTGTCGGCGGCCAATCATAATCTGGGTATTACTATCCTACGCGATTACTTTAATTCTATTAAAATTATAACAAACCTAGCGAATGCCTCAACTCCTTTCCTCAAGCAACCTGCTCCTGTCTTCGCGCCCGCTGACAGTCGGGGTCATTCCAGATCTTAATACGCTGCAGCTTTGGGCGGGCCTTTCCACAGCGCAGCGGGAGTCATCCTGTGACGTCATCGAACTGCGTCTTGATACCCTGAAAACGCCAGCCGCAGACATTCGCACCGCCCTGGCGGGTAATGCCACTCCCGTCCTACTCACCGCCCGTCATCCTGCGGAAGGTGGGCAGGGCACGGAGGCAGCGGCAGGCCGGATAGCCCTGCTGGAGCCGCTGCTGGACCTAGCCACGCTGGTGGACATTGAGCTACGCAGCGCCATGGACATGCGCCCCCTGGTGCAGAAAGCCCAAGGCATGGGCGTGCGGGTCATCGGCTCCTTCCATGATTTCCAGGCGACGCCTGGGGAGGAAGTCCTGCGCGGGGCCATCAACTTTGCCCAACCCGCTGGGCTGGATGCCGTGAAGCTGGCCACGTTTTTGAATAATTCAGAAGATCTCAACCGTTTGATCACTCTCACCTCTGAGGTACATCGCCTGCGACTTTCCAGCATGGGCATGGGTCCTTTAGGGCGAGTCTCGCGGTTGGTCCTTGCAAAGTGTGGCAGCCTGCTCAACTACGGCTATCTTGGCGAGGCGAACGCTCCTGGGCAGTGGCCTGCCGCTCGGTTGAAGGAACTCCTGGCTGAACTGTGATATGACCACTTTCCAAAAAACCACCGCTCACCGCTGGATCACCCTCCTGGCGCTCCTCCCCCTCACTGGCTGTGAAGACCCCCAGCGCGAACTGAAAATCCAGTGGCGCGAAGATGAGGTCAATAAAAAGGAGGCCGCCATCATTCAGCGTGAGATGGCCCTTTCCAAGGAAAAGCAGGTGGTGGAAAGCTCCCGCCTAGACCTCCTGGCCAAAGAAAAAAGCGTGGCCATTTTGCAAAAGCAACTGGCCCAAGAAGTGGAGAAAACCAAACGTGTGCGCCGTGAGGTGGAGATCCGCGAGCTGCGCGGCCCCATCCCCCAAGTCAGCGCAGACCGCGTCATTGTGGTGGACACCGCGTCTGATGAGATCCTTTTTGAAAAAAATCCGGACAAGCGCGGTGCCATCGCTAGCACCACCAAGCTGCTGACCGCCTTGCTCGTGGTCGAAGCTGGTGATCTGGATAAAATCGTCACTGTGGAACTGAGTGATACCCAGTGTTCCCCCGTGCGCCTCGGCCTGAAGGTGGGGGAACAATTCACCCGCCGCCAGTTGCTCACCGCCATGCTGGTGAAAAGCTCCAACGACATCGCCCAGGCTCTGGCCCGCGACAATGCAGGCAGCGTGGAGGCCTTCGCGGCGAAAATGAACGAGCGCTGCCTAGCCCTCGGCTTACAAGACAGTCACTACGTGAATCCTCACGGCCTGCCTTCCCGCAATGATGACGAGCCCTTCAGCACCGCTCGGGACCTGAGCCGCATCGCCAAAGCCTGCGATGTGAAGCCGGAAATCCGCGAGATCGTCAAACTACAAAGGTACTCCTTCAAATGGCCGAATGGGAAGGTGACGGAACTTTCCAACACAAACCGCGTCCTGCGCAGTGCAGGCTACTGCGATGGCATGAAAACAGGCTACACCGATGCAGCCGGTTACTGCCTTGTGGCCAGTGGCGAGCGCAATGGCCGCCGCCGCATCGTCGTGGTGCTCAATGACACGGAAGGCGGTGTCTGGAAAGATGCGCAGGCCCTCCTCGACTGGGCACTGAAGGCTTAAACCCAAGATCTCACCCTCATGCCTGACTCCCCTGCTGCTGAATTTGATGCCTACGCAGGCGACTACGATGCCGCCATCAATCGGGGGCTCAAATTCACCGGTGAGACGAAGGAGTACTTTGCGGAAACACGCATGCGCTGGCTGAAGGACCGGCTGGGTGCCCAGGGTGTGCATCCGCGCACCTGTTTAGACTTTGGCTGTGGTACGGGGACCTCGGCCTCCCTGCTGATGGAGGGGCTGCATCTGGAGCAATACATCGGCTTTGATCCCTCCAGCGAATCCGTGGCCGAGGCCATCAAAGATCACCCTCACGGCAACTACTCCTTCGTTCACGAGGCGGATCTGCTGCCCCGAAATCACTTTGACCTCGCTTTCTGCAACGGAGTGTTTCACCACATTCCTGTAGCCGCCCGGGCGGAAGCTTTTCAACGCGTGTACGACAGCGTGAAACCCGGGGGCTGGTTTGCCTTTTGGGAAAACAATAAGTGGAACCCCATCGTGCATTTGTTGATGAGCCGTGTGCCCTTTGATCGGGATGCCATCATGCTCTTTCCTGCAGAGGCAGCCGGGCAGATGAAAACGGCAGGGTTCCGCATTGTACTGCGGGATTACCTGTTTGTTTTTCCGGCGAGCTTGAAGGCCCTGCGCCCCCTGGAGCCCGCTCTGTGCAAGCTGCCGCTGGGAGGCCAATACTTGGTTTTGGCCCGAAAGGATTGAGCTCATGTGGCTGCTGCTCCTGCTGACCTGCCTGCTGTTGATCGCCTATGCTCACGCGGGTTACCCGCTGTGGATGGCGCTGCTGGCCCGCCTGAGGCCAAAGCCGGTCAAGACCGATGGAACCCTGCCCGCCGGGCTCAGCGTGGTGATGAGCGTGTACAATGCGGAATCCCGAATCCAGGAACGTCTGCGCAACCTGCTGGCCTGCGAATGGCCCGGAGAGCTGGAGATCGTCGTTTTTTGTGATGGCTGCACCGATGCCACGGCAGAAAAGGTGGCAGCCCTAGCTGACCCACGGGTGCGCGTGCTGAGCCACCCCCAGCAGCGTGGTAAAGCGACGGCTCTGAACGAGGCCTTGCCGGCCTGCCAATATCCAGTGGTGGTGCTCTGCGATGCGCGGCAGGATTTCCACCCGCAGGCGTTGATGGAACTGGCAAAGCCCTTTGCGGATGCAGAGGTGGGCGCAGTCAGCGGGCTCTTGGAAATCGCCGCTTCTGCTTCAGGCAGTGGCCAGGGTGTCGATCTCTACTGGAAGATCGAACGCAAGCTGCGCGAGTGGGAGGGGCGGTACGATTCGGTGATTGGTTGCACCGGGGCGATCTATGCTATCCGTCGTCAGCTTTTTCAGCCGCTGCACCCCGCCACGATTCTGGATGATGTGGTAGTGCCCATGCGCATCGCCGTGGCGGGACATCGGGTGCTTTATGCCCCCACGGCCATCGCCTATGACCCGCAGACGCTGGACCCAGCGCTGGAGAAAAAGCGCAAGCTGCGCACGCTCGCTGGCAATTACCAGATGATGGAACACTTCCCCGGCTGGATTTTGCCCTGGCGGAATCGCACGTGGTGGCAGCTCATTTCCCACAAATACCTGCGACTGGCCGTGCCCTGGCTCATGCTCGCGGTGCTGATCCTCTCCGTGCTGGCCACCCCCTCTCCCCTCGTGGTCCTGCTGCTGGCGGGCCAGGTCTTGGCCTACGGCGCTGCTGCACTAGGGCTGCTTTTCCCACAGATGAAGCTGCGGCTCTTTTCCATTCCAGCAGGGTTTTTACTGCTGCAAGTGACCTGCCTGCGCGCGCTGGGCGCTTACTTCAAAGCCCGGCGAGACGCGCTCAGCCTCTGGCAGGCCGCCCCAGTTAAGGTGCCTTAAGCGTCACCGTGGAGGTCAGTGCACGGTGCTGAGAACGGCGATCTGCCTCCGTGACGCAGTGCTCCACCTGCCAGTGACGACTGGCAAAAACATAATCAATCCGCAGCCAGGGGCCGCCCATGCTCAGAGGATTGTGCGTGCTACCAGGGAAACTGAGGCCAAAGCCCTGGCCCGCCTCGGCGTGCGAGTCCTGCAACTCACGCGTGATGAGGCGATGCACGTAACCGACATGAGGCGAGTTAAAATCGCCGGCAAGCAAAGTCGGCAAAGGGTCTTCACGCACCGCTTTGAGGATGATTTCCGCATCGGCGATCTGGCCATCCCAGAACGTCTGCATTTGCTGCCGCTTACCGGCCCACGGGGTCCCAGGAAGCCCAAGAATGCCATAAAGAAACCCACCGCGCACTTGGTGCCCCAGCACTTCACGAGGGGTCTGGAGATGCACACTGTAGAGCGCTATTTTTTGGCCCTTCCAGTCAATGACAAAGCGCACCGCTTTGGGAGACTGGCCAGGCAAGGCGGGCAGCATTTTTTCCTCCAGCACGGGGTAGCGGCTCAGCAGGGTGTGCTCCCCCAGGTTGCGGGTGTGCGGCAGGTCGGCGTAATCAGGATCGGCCGCATAACCAGCAGCCCGGCCATAGGCTTCTTGTAGGACGATGATGTCTGGGAGAGTGGCCTCTTTAAAAGGCTTGAGGCTCTGATTCATGTGCTGCCCACGGTTGTAGGTCATCACGTTCAGAGCTGTTTCCCCGGTGACGGCGTCCTGGCCTGGACGCCAGTCCAAAAACCCATAGGCAAACCACAGCATCACCCCCAGCAGGAGCAGCAGGGCGCGACGATGCAAAAGCAGCGCCGCAAAGGCCAGCGGCAGCGCAGGCAGCCACCAGATGGAAGGTGGCAGAAAAATGAGGAAGGCCGTGGTGACATTGCGCTCCCCACCCCAACTGAGCGCCTGCGTAACGACGAGTAACGAAACAATGTAGAGAATGACGCTCCAAAGGGTCAGACGCCGCAGCCAGCGCAGGAGAATGGGAAAGCAGCCCTCATTTTCCGAAGCCGCAATCATCGCGCGACCAGTGCGGGCGAGGAGAGTATTCGGGGCGGGAGGGCTCGCTTCAGAATCCATGGGCCAGTCTTTGTGTGAAACGAAGGGCTGGGGAAAGCCCGGCCACAAAGCTTACTGTGGCTGTCCCACCGGGTTTTTCAGCGGTGGGTCTGGCACGATGATGATGGGATTATCCACCTCACGAAAGGCCGGGACAAACGGCGACTCCACTTTTTCCCAGACGCCAGGACCTTTGCGGGCCGGATCCGTTTCTTTCAAATAGATACCCCAAGTCATGAGCGCCAGGACGGTCATCAGACAGATCATCAAAAGGGACTCCAGCATGGTAAAGCCCGATGATGGAGCGCGGACGGCAGTGTGACGCATGAAAGTAGGGATCGAAAAACGAATCAGGACATCAGAGCCCTGGGAACAAGAATGTAAAGATGAGGTGAAGCAGCGACTGGAATGTTTTTAAAACATCCCACGCTCTCTCTGCACTTCTTTAGGGACGCGCGTTCTAGGAGCCGTGCCCATGCCCTGGCCACCATAATAGTTCCCATTTTTGCTGTGACCGAAAGGATAGGCGCAGCTGCTGAGCAGGGCGCCAGCCACAAAAAGAAGTGTAAGACGGAGGATCATGAAGTGCGCGGGCTTGATTTTTTGACTCACGGCCCGTGCTATGAAAGCTATGGGCTGGATGACAATTCCCCAGGGGTGGATCTTTGCAAGCGTCAAGAATGGCTTGTATGCGGAGTTTGTGTGAGGCCTCCCTCACGGATTTCCTGGGAAAGTGGTGGCACGGGGAACATATTTCCACCATAGAAAGGCGCTCACGCTTACCGCTTTTCATTGTCATGTCTTCCGACTCACTCATTGGCATCATTGGTCTCGGCTATGTCGGACTCCCTCTCAGCTTGCGATTTGCCCAATGCGGCAGTCGAGTCCTCGGTCTGGATATTGACCCTACGAAAGTCAATAAGTTGACCGCAGGTGAGACCTATATTCTGCATATCCCTGAGAAAGACATCGCCGCTGCGGTCAGCGAAGGCCGCTTCCGCGCCACGACTGACTTTTCCCAGGCAGCGGAGTGCAACGCGCTGATCATCTGCGTGCCGACACCTCTGGCCGCAGGCAATGAGCCGGACCTGAGCTACGTGCTGAACACGGGCCGGGCCATCGCCCCTTACCTCCAGAAAGGCCAACTCGTGGTCCTGGAATCCACGACTTACCCCGGGACGACGGATGGGGAATTGCGCGAAGTTTTGGAAGCAGGCTCGGGCCTGATCGCCGGGGTGGACTTTCACCTCGCCTTTTCTCCCGAGCGCGAAGATCCGGGTAATCCCCTGAGTGATGTTTCGCGCATCCCTAAAGTCATCGGCGGTCTCACCCCCGCGTGTCAGCAGCGCGCCATGGAAGTCTATGGTCGGGCCATCCAAACGCTGGTGCCGGTGGACTCCTGCCGCATCGCCGAGGCGGTCAAGCTGACGGAGAACATTTTCCGCGCGGTCAACATCGCCATGGTGAATGAGCTGAAGGTGGTGTACGACAAAATGGGCATTGATATCTGGGAAGTCATCGCTGCCGCTAAGACCAAACCTTTTGGTTTCATGCCCTTCTACCCTGGCCCGGGTCTAGGCGGCCACTGCATCCCGATTGATCCGTTCTACCTCACCTGGAAAGCCCGTCAATTCGGCCAGGAGACACGCTTCATCGAATTGGCAGGCGAGGTCAATACCGCCATGCCTGCCTACGTCATCCAGCGCTGCCGCGAGGCCCTGGCTGCCCAGGACAAGGAACTGAAAGGCAGCCGTGTCCTACTGCTGGGCATCGCCTACAAACCGAATGTGGACGATGACCGCGAAAGTCCAGCCTATGTCCTTTGGGAAATGCTGGAAGAGGCAGGTTCCGACGTGGTTTACCATGACCCGCACGTGCCCGTCATCCGGCCCTCACGTGAGCACGGGCACTTTGCAGGTCGCCTCAGTGTGGATTTGTCTGCCGAGAGTCTTGCCAGCTATGATCTGGTGCTTTTGGCGACGAATCATCAAGCGGTGGATTATCCGCTGATTGCCGAAAATGCCCGACTACTTGTCGATACACGCAATGCCTTCGGCCAGTTACTCAAAGGTCAGCCGCATTACTACAAAGCTTAGCCCAAATTCCGCTGAGGAAGATCTGATCTCTGGCCGCTTTGGAACCATCCAGTGATTGCAAATTGCCCTGACACGTTCCAAACGATGGCCTCACCTTTTCTATGAAAGCTCTCATCACCGGCGGTGCCGGATTCATTGGTTCTCACATTGCCGAAGCTCTCTGTGCCCGTGGGGCAAGTGTGGTCGTGCTGGACAATCTCAGCCTAGGTAACGTGGAAAATCTGGCCTGGAAAAAACCCGGGGATGACCTGGAATTCGTCCAGGGAGACATCGGCGATGAAGTCCTGCTGGCGAAGATCACCGCAGGCTGTGACTGGGTGTTTCATGAAGGGGCCCTGCCTTCGGTGCCACGCTCCGTGGCGCAGCCTTGGGAGAGCAATTCGCAAAACCTGGATGGCACGCTGAAGGTCCTCATCGCGGCTCGCGATGCCGGGGTGAAGCGCTTCATGTTCGCGAGTTCCTCCTCCATTTATGGGGATTCCGATGCTCCTTCCAAATACGAAGGCCTGCCACCGAACCCGCTTTCCCCTTACGCGCTGCAGAAATACGCGAGTGAGAAGTACGGCCAGCTTTTCCACCGCCTGTATGGTCTGGAAACCGTGGGTCTGCGTTACTTCAATGTTTTTGGCCCACGCCAGGCCTTTGATTCGCCTTACTCAGGCGTGATCGCTAAATACTGCACCGCCATGCTTAAAGGCGAGCGCCCGCTGGTGTTTGGCGATGGCCTCCAGGCCCGTGACTTTACCTTTGTGGACAATGCTGTCTCCGCCAACCTGCTGGCCGCTGAGGCTCCCGCAGAGAAAGTGGCTGGCAAGTTCTTCAACACCGCAGCGGGCGACTCCATCTCCCTGCTGCAACTCATCGAAGAACTGAATCAACTGACCAATCAGAAACTGGAACCCGAATTCCAACCCCCACGCGTGGGCGATGTGCGGAACTCCCTGGCGGATATCTCTGCTGCCCGTGAAGCCATGGGTTACGAGGTGCTGGTGGACTGGAAGGATGGCGTGGCCCGCACGCTCGACTTCTACCGTTAAGCTTTAAAAAGCGGCGACTTCCTCAGCGGTCAGTGGCCGCCATTGACCTGCCTGCAAATCTGCGGGCAGGTGCAGACTGCCGATGCTTTCCCGATGCAGCGCGGTGACGCGGTTTTGCACCCGGTGAAACATGCGCTTCACCTGGTGGTAACGCCCTTCGTAGAGCGTCAGCCGTGCTCGGCGCGGCGCTAGGATCTCCAGCTCCGCAGGCAGGGTGGTGATGTCTTCGGTATGGAAGTAAAACCCAGCCGCAAAGGCCGCCACCGCTTCTGGAAGGATGTCTTCCGCCGTTTCCACGAGGTACACCTTTGCCACATGCTCCACGGGCTCCATCACGCGCTTGGACCAGCGGCCATCGTTCGTTAAGAGGACCAGCCCAGAGGTGCCACGATCCAGCCGCCCCGCGATGTGCAGCGTGTGTTTGTCGGGATCATCCAGCAGATCAATGACCGTGCGGTGCACGGGATCCGTGGTCGCACTGAGAATGCCCACGGGCTTGTGCAGCATGAGATAGAGCGCCCGCTCAGGCTCCTGAAGAAGGGTGTCATCCAGCTCGATGCGGGTGAAGCGATCCACCTCCTGCAGATTGCTGGTGCAGATGCTGCCATCCACCCGAACGCGCCGGGCCGCGATCAACCGATGGGCTGCGCTGCGGCCGAGGGAAGACTGTTTGGCAAGGAAGCGGTCCAGTTTCATCTGGAAGATGGGGTTGACCCAGGGGTGTCAAAAAACCTGGTGAGCGCGCGCGGGCCGATTGCCGGCTTGGGGAGATCAACCAGGAAAGTCCATCACTTCCGCCAGCACGCTGCAAAGGGAGGTCGTTTCTTCTTCCGAGGGCGCTTGGGCTTTCACCAAAGCGATCTGCAACAGCCCTAGGCGGGTGGGGCAGGGGAGGATGGTGAGCGTTTCTCCCGTGGCCAAGATCTGCCGCGATACCTGGGAGGCACCGCTGGCGGCCTGCGCACTGGCACGAATGGCGGCATTCCACGCCATCATGGTGGAAAGGACGAGACCCGATTTTTTCGGCGGTCCCCAGAGGAGATCCCCATATTCATCCACGATGAGCAGTTCTCCCGCATTCCAGCGGCTGCCCGCCCAGAGCGAGTACGCTTCGAGACGGTCTTTGACTGAAGCTCCTTGAGAGATAGGCACCTGAGGCAGCTCAACCGGAGCCGCGCTGAAATGCGTGGGCGGTGGTGAAGGGGTAAAGGCAGGCTCAGGAGCCGGACTGGCAGGTGCAGAAACCTCTTGCTCCACCGCCACAGGGGCAGGCTCGACAGCAGCCGGAGCCTCAACCACAGGCGGCTGGATTGTGGCCACAGGGGCAGCTTCCATCGGAGGAGCAACGGGCTGTGGGGTCAATAAACCGGCGTGAATGGCTTTTTCGCGGATGGACTGAAGCCTCTGGCGAAAGGCTGCCAAATTAGGCGCGAGGGCAGCTTCTTCGACTTTGACCACGACAGGATCGGTGACCAAAGGCTCGACGGGCTCCGGTTTTGGCGGAACTACCGGGGTAGGTGCCGGAGTTTTGGGAGTGAGAGATGGGCGCAGAGACTCCGCCAGTGCGGCGACCTCTTCGGGATCAATCCAGGAGACTTGCATGGTTATCGGAGGCTTCGCGTTCCTGGAGCAGGCCGGTGCGTTGTTCAATTTCTGCGGCGATCTGGTCAAAGATCAATGCTTCGGGGGGAGGGTTGCGTTTGATCAAAGCCACCGGTACTCCCATGGCGCTAGCTTCGAGAAAGGAACCCATGCGAGGGATGGATTGTTCAAACATCAAGTCCGCAGGCAGCAGAGCACGGAGCTCAGCCACCACTTTTTGGCTGATCTGGTTATCACCCATGACCATCGTCAGCAGGATGCCCGCCACTTTGACTCCAGCACCCTCCGCGCGGAAGCGGGACAGCGTCTCCAGCATGTGCGGCACGCTGCGCACGGCCAGGGGCTCTGCCTGCTGAGGCAGGATGACGTAATCGCAGGCCTTCACCACGGACTCTGACATGCCATTGAGGCCTGCAGCGGTGTCAATGATGAGGCAGTCCACACCGCGCAGTTCGGCAGCGCGCAGCAGGTCTGCCAAACGGGCAGGCACCTCCGCCGGGGACCAGCCCTGGCGGGCGCAGGCATCATACTGGCCTGAGGGCAGGATTTGCAGCTCAGGCAAGCGGGTGGAAAGCACCAGCTTGTTGAAGTTTTTTTCCCCCGTCAGAAAATCATAAAAGCCCTGCTTCGCCTTGGTCGAGCGGGCCAGGGATAGACCGACTCCGCCCTGTGGATCGGTATCCACGAGCAGGGTATTCCATCCGCGTCGGGCGAGCGAGTACGCGAGGTTGATGCACAGCGTGGTTTTACCCACACCGCCTTTTTGACTGGCCGTTGCAATGGCGATCACAGTGCGCAGATAGACGCAACCCAGCGAGAATGCAGCCGCTTTTTTCACGACGTTGCACATCGCCTCAAACCGGGAGTTCGAAGACCGTGCTGAAAGGCTCGTCTCACGGCCCTGTCATCTCTTGAAAACCTCCCCTTATTCCACAGCGCCGATCCAGGTCTTCGGCTTGCCGTTCTCCAGTTTTTCCAAGTCCAGGGCAGCAGGCTTTTTCACTTCCGCTTTTTCACCGCGAACTTCCAAAGTGAGGGCTCCCTGCAAATGAACTTTCTCCAACCAGTAGCGAAGGCGCACGTCCTGAGCTGTCTGGGCTGGAATCTGGGGTGACTTCTCCGTAGCGAGGGTGAAAAGCGGCACCTCTTTCCCCTCCGCCGTCAGCAGGCGCACATCGGGTGGCTGAAAGGAAAAAGGGCGGGGGCTGGTGTTGCGGTAGCGCAGCTCAATGTCCAGCCGGGCATTGCCATAGTCCCGCTCCAAGGTGCAGCGGTGGATTTTCAAACCAGGCTCGGTCGTCGTCGTTTCGGCAGCCAGTGGCTCTGGATTGCCCTCAGCGGCCTCATCCGTGGTGAAGACCCAAAAGGTGACCCCGAGGCTGAGGAGGATGAGTAGCCAGACTTCGAAACGTTTCAGGAAAGACATGGGAATGGCGTGATGCAGACAAGACGGTTTTGCAATGAAAGATGTGAGCGCAACCCCAAGCAGCGCAGCGTATCTGCCACGGCCCCTGCCTGATAAAACCTTGCGACGCGGCGGTGCTGCGTCAGACTGCGGCGTGAAGTTTATTTTGCTCTCCGCCCTGCTCAGTGTGTGTCTCCACTCTGCACAAGCCCTGGAAATCCCCGCCGGAGGGACCGAGATCGGCAGCTCTCTAAAAGCTAGCGCCAACGCCGAAGCGGGGAAAGCCGTGACTCTGGAAAAAGGCGCACGCATCACCGTGGAGAAGGCCGATGCCGACAAAGCCTACCTTGCGCAGTTTACCGTCTCTTGCGTGCCTGAGATCAAAGCCGGGGAGCCCGTGCTAGCGATCATCAAGGCCCGTGTCCTGGGTCCTGCTTCCAAAGGGGTGATGACAGCCAAACTGCAATTGCAACAGGCCCCCTACCTAGCCCTAAGCCCGGACACCACCTTCGAAGTTCATCCCGAATGGACTGAATTGCCGGTGACTTTGGTGCCCAACAAAAACGCGGGCGCAGCCATGGCAGCGCTAGTCTTGCTGTGCGGGCAAAAAGAACAGGCTTTGGAGGTCGAAAGCGTCCGACTGTTTAGCTACCCAGCTAAAACAGACATCGCCACCTTCCCGCGTATTCGCCGCAGTTATGCCGGGCGTGAGGCCCAGGCTCCCTGGCGAAAAGCCGCGCTGGAGCGGATCGAAAAACATCGCCAAGCCGATCTGGCTCTGACCCTGACGGACCCGACGGGTCAACCCCTGAAGAACACCGAAGTCCGCGCCGTTCTACAGCGCCATGAATTTGGTTTCGGTTCCGCCGTGCCCGTGAAATGGCTACTGGAAGACAGCCAGGATGGGCGGAACTTCCGGAACATTGTGGACCGCCTGTTTAGCATCGTGGTGTTTGAAAACGATCTCAAAGAAGGGGAGTGGTCGCCTGATGCGAGCGCCGAAAAACGCCAACACCGCAATGCCCAGCTCGACCAAGCTTTCGCCTGGTTAGAGGCGCGTCACATCCCGGTGCGCGGCCACTACCTCATGCAGGTGGCGACCCCTTACAATCTTCATGGCATCAATGACGCCGAGGTCATCCGGCAGCGGATCTTCGAAGGCACCCGTGAGCGGCTCGGCTTTGTGAAAAACCGTGTGCGTGAATGGGATGTGATCAATCACCCCATCGCCTGGCATGGCGCTGACATGCTAAATGCTAAACCTGGTTTGGCCGAGATTGACCGGGAAACCTACCGTCTGGCACGATCCCTGACGGACCTGCCTTTTTGGGTCAACGAAGATCAAATCTTCCGCCCCGGCCCGCAGCAGGAGCGCACCTTCACCTACATCCAGGCGCTGAATGAAGCAGGCCTCCCGGTGGCAGGCCTGGGCAACCAGGCCCACTTTGACGAAAGCTTTCTGCCCTCACCCGAGGAGCTGCTGGCCGTGACTGATCGCTACGCGAAAATCGTTCCATCCCAGTCCATCACGGAATTTGATGTGGTGACCCAGGCGGATGAAGAGCTGGCCGCAGATTACACCCGCGACATGCTGATCGCCTGTTTTAGCCATCCTGCCTACAGCAGCATCCTTCTTTGGGGTTTCTGGGAAGGCACCCACTGGAAACCTGAAGCCGCGTCCTGGAACAAGGACTGGTCCATCCGTCTTCGCGGTGAGGTGCTGGAAGAGTGGATCGGCCGACGCTGGCGCACGGATGTCACTTTGAAAACCGATGCCGAAGGCCGGGTCAAATGGCGGGGCTTTCCCGGGGACTACCTGGTGACGACCTATCTCGAAGGCGAGGCAGCCAGCAGCACGGTGACGCTTCATCATCAAAAGCCGACAGGTCGCGCGAGCCTTCAAAAAACCTCCGCGCCCCAGCCCTGAGCCGAGCCGTCACCGGGCAAAAGTTTTCATTTCCAAACGGCAGGCTTAGTGCCCTTTGTAAGCGCTTCGAATTTCCCACACGCCCTATGTCACGCATCGTCCTCGGCATCACCGGCTCCATCGCCGCTTACAAGGCGGCAGATCTAGCCAGCCAGCTCACCAAAGCTGGGCATGAGGTGACCTGTGTGCTGACGAAGGGAGCTCTGGAATTCGTCACCCCGCTGACACTGGCCACCCTCTCCCGCCGCCCGGTGGTGACGGATCTGTTTGCCGAAAAAGAAGGCTGGCAGCCCGGCCACATCCAACTGGCTGATGATGCAGATCTGCTGCTCATTGCCCCGGCCACGGCCAATGTCCTGGCCTCCATGGCGCATGGGTTTGCCAACGACGCGCTCACAGCTATCGCCCTGGCCACACGAGCCCCCATCTTGATCGCGCCGGCGATGAACGGTAAGATGTGGCTACACCCCGCGACGCTGAAAAACGTGGAAACACTGAAGGGCTGGGGCGCGCAATTCATCGAACCTGCGGAAGGCCTGCTGGCTTGCGGTTACGAAGGCGTGGGACGTCTGGCTCCGGTGGAGGAAATCCTGGCAGCCGTGCAGGCCCTCATAAACAAGGGGGGCGCATGAAGATCCTGATCACGGCTGGCCCAACCCGTGAGCCGCTGGACCCCGTGCGCTACCTAACCAACCGTTCCTCCGGCAAAATGGGCTATGCCCTGGCCGAAGCCGCCCGAGACCGAGGCCATGAGGTGACGCTGGTCTCCGGCCCGGTTTCCCTGCCTTCTCCAGACGGCATGACCGTGGTGAAGGTGGAAACCGCCCGCCAAATGTACGAGGCTGTGCGCAGCCAGCTGGATGGGCACGACACCGCCATTTTTTCCGCTGCCGTGGCCGACTACCGACCCGCGGCCAGGGCCGAACAAAAGATCAAAAAAACAGGCGAGACCCTCACCCTGACGCTGGAGAAAACCGAGGACATCCTTGGCTCGGCCCGCAGCGTGTTCGGCTTTACCGGATACCTGGTGGGTTTCGCGGCTGAGACGGAGCGGCTGCTGGAGCATGCACATGATAAACTGGTGCGCAAAGGCTGCGACCTCGTCATCGCCAATGATGTGTCGCAGGCGGGCATCGGGTTTGACAGCGGGGAGAACGAAGTCACTCTGTGCCTGCCTGACGCCTCGCCCTTCCCCCTGCCACGTCAGAGCAAAGCCGCGCTGGCTCGCGAGTTGATCGCCTTCATCACCCAGCAGGCCGCCTTGAAAAAAACCCTTTGATTCCCACCGGGATATTCGTCTCCCTCACTCACCTCCATGCCAGAACTCATCGCCATCGCCATCGAAGCCGCCACTCAGGCCGGCAACCTCATCCGGGACAACTTCGGCTCTGAAAAGACCGTCAATGAGATGCATCGCCGCGATGTGAAACTGGAGCTGGATGTGCGCAGCCAGAAGCTCATCACCGACATCATTCTGGGCTATCATGCGGACCACCGCATCTTGGGTGAAGAAGAAGGCGACGTGGGCGGGGATGGCGATGTGGAATGGATCGTGGACCCGATTGATGGCACGGTGAATTACTTCTACGGCATCCCACATTTTTGCGTGTCCATCGCTGCACGTGTGCGCTCCACCAAGGAGGCTCTGCTGGGCGTGATCCATGACCCGATGCAGAATGAAACCTGGTCCGTCGTCAAAGGCGGCGTCGCCACCCTGAATGGCAAACCCATCTCCGCCAGCACACGTGCCCAGATGAGCGAAGCCGTGGTGACGGTCGGTTTTTCCAAGAGCAAGTCTGCCCTGGATGCGGGCTTTGAGCGCTACCGCCGGATCAGCTACGAGGTCTTCAAGACCCGCATGCTGGGCAGTGCTGCCCTAGCCCTGGCTTACATTGCCTGCGGCCGACTGGATGCGTATGTGGAGGAGCAGATCAGCCTTTGGGACATTGCCGCCGGCGTGATGCTGGTGGAGGCTGCCGGAGGCAAGATCGTCACGCGCGACAGCACCGTGCGCCCAGGCACCATGTTCATCTGCGCCACCAATGGCAAGCTGGACATCGAGCCTTACCTGTAAGCGCTAGACCGCTTTCCAAAAAGATGGTCCGATTGAAAAGGCGGACGCGGTGGGATGAGTGGCAAGGCAGGAGCGCAGGCTGCTATCTTCATGATAACAGCCAAGCGAATAACACCGCCAATCGTCCCACCCCGTCGCCGCTTTTCGGACAAGATTTTTGGAAATCGGTCAAGCTGCTTTCGAGGTCACCTTCAGGCTCTCACTCCACTCCCGGGCAAAGTCGCGCTGGCAACGCTTGTTGACGGCGGCATTCAGGGTCATGGCGATGAGTGCACCCAGGCCTGCCAAAGCCATGTCCTTGTGAGCATCCCAGACATCCCCCTGGGTACCCAGGTAGGCATTGCCCAGTTCGCCCCCGAAGACTGTGGCAGCCGCCCACTCGATGAGCTCAAAGATGGCCGAGGTGGAAAGCATGATGTCTAGCGGCAGGAAGTAGGACCAAAAACCGCGCACCCCGGCCACGCGCAGGAAGATCTCGCGGAAGGGATACGCACACAGCAGGCCGTAGAGAAAATGCAGCAAGCGGTCGAAATGATTCCGCTCCCAGCCCATGAGGTCATTGAAGGTGCCACCCGTCAGCGCCAGCCACCACTGGTCATAGGGCACCTTTTCATAGGTGTAGTGCGCGCCGACCTCATGCAGGCACAAGAAGACAAAGATGAGCGTGTGGGACACCCGTGAAAACAGCCGCCTTTTCCAGCCCCAGAGCAGTAGTGCCGAGGCAGGCACCAGCAGCACATTTTCCAGCAACCAATCGTGGCGGTAGTGTGGGCTGATGGCCAAGGCCGACCACCAGAGGACAAACAGGCCTAACAGTAAGCAGGTGTACTTCTCGTAGCTCAGGTATTTCATGAGGGGCAAAGTGGCTTTGCCCCTCATTGAAAAGCATCCCCTGCCTTTCGCCCAGCCTTTTTCCATCAAGCCACGGCCCTGCGGCGGCGACTGAAAAGCAGCGCGGACAGGCCCACGAAGAGCAGCAGCGCACGCCCCGGCTCAGGCGTCACCACGAGGTAAACGGAGTTTGCCCAGGTGGTGGTATCGAGCGTGTAGGTGAAGCCACTGGGCATGTTGCCAAAGGTGAGATCGGCCGGGTTGTAGGTCAGCAGGCCCGTCCAGTCGAACAGCTTATACGCCCCGTTTCCAAAGCCTCCGAGGTCGGTGACATTAAGCTGACCCGCCAGAGTGAGATTTCCCTGCACACTGACTTCATCATCCGTGGTGCTATCAAAGGTGCTGAGGTCAAATCTGAGCACCGACGTCGGGGTGAGCGTGAGGCCCGTCACATCGCCCACAGTGAGTTTGCCACCCAGGCTGACGCCTGCGGCACTCACATCTCCAGGAGACAAAATAGCGCCAGCGGCCAGGGAGACTTCGCGTGTCAGCGTGCCGTTGCCGCCCAAGATGGCCCCTGAGCTGACCTGTACGTTTTTGCCGCTGGGGCTCGTAAGCACGCTGCCGTTCACCAAGAAGGTGCCTGCCTGCACGAGGGTATTGCCCTGCCAGTTGTTATTGCTGCCCGTGATGGCCACGATGCCTGCACCGATTTTCACCACATCATCCGCCGTTCCTGTGGTGCCTGCACCACGGACAATGTTGGCGATGTTTACTCGCCCTCCAGCGGCTGCGGTAACGGTCAGCTTGCTCGCTGCTTTGGTGCCATTGCCGTTGGTGGTCGTGATGGTGCCCGTGAAGTTAGAGATGTGTGCGGTATCACCGCCGATGGTGTAGTTGTGCGTGACGGCAGGAAAGTTGGTGGCGGAAGAGGCCAGGGTGATGCCACGGCCAACGGTCACTGCGTTGCTGGCCAACAGGATGCCAGTGAGGGCCCCGCCATCGTAGGTGGTCCCCATGTTGATCGGCACGGTGCTATTGCCAAAGGCCCCATTGGCCCCGTTTGGCGCATCTACCAAAACCTTGACGGTGGCGCTCCAGATGCTGGTGCTCTTGGTGTAGCTGTTGAGGGCATTCAAGACGAAGGTGCCGCCGCTATTGAAGGCCAGTTGGCCAGCCCCGGTGCCGGAAATCACGCCGTTGAAGGTGGTGACACGGCCACCGCCGCCGAGGAAGCGGATGTTCGTCGCCGTGGTCATGTCAATGCCACCATTGAAGGTCATGTTCCCGCTGACCGCATTGAACCCGATGCTGGTGCCTGTGAAGACAATGTTGTTATTGATCGTCTGTAACGCGGAAGATTCATTGCGCAGATGCAGGCCGGAATCATGCCCAGTGCCTGTGCCGGCCAGATTAATCACCCCCGTACCGCTGAGGGTAAACGCAGAGGCCCCAGAGATGAACTTGAGCGTCTGCACGCTGACATTGGTATCCACATCCACCCCAGGCCTGACCGCGCCTAAAAAACGCACATCATCCAGCGGCGAGGTGATGGCAGGGATGGCATTTGCATTCCAGTTGTCCGCAGTACTCCATTTATTGTCTGCCCCGCCACCATCCCAGTCCACCGTGATGGCGGTAGCAGGAGAAAGGCAGGCCAAAAGGGCAAGGCATGGAAAAACAAATGCGCGAAGACTCATGGGGGGATCCCCATGATGCCGCGTCTCACCCGTTGATCAACCTTAACGAGGCCTAAAGCCTTTGGCGGAGGGATCCTGAGTCGAGAGTCCCCACGAGAACTCTAGTTTTTCGGAGCCGCAGCCTTAAGCTCTGCGAGCAAGGCCTGGATCTTTTGGCGGAGAGCTTTGAACTCAGCACTGCCTTTGTCCAAGGTGGCGAGTTGGGCATTCAGCTTTCTGATTTCCGCCGCTTGAGCGCGCCGCGCTTGGATACCGCTGGCGGAGGTGGCTCCCTCTTTCGCCTCCACATCGTCCCAATCATCTGTGCGGAAAACGGAGGCGGGAAGGCCTTCACTATTCACCAAGTTCGCCCCCTCTGGATTGGAAGCCCAGGCATAACGGACGGCCACTGGCTGCTTCACTTTGGCACTGCTGACCACGACGCTATCCACGCCGTCCACCTTGGCCTCAGCCCAGTGCCAGACCTTGTCTGCACCAGCGATTTCAAACCGTTTCAGCGCCTCGCCATCGCGACTTTTTAAACCGCTACCCGGGTGGTCAAAGGTCACCCGGATCGCCCCGTCTTTCACCTCGCTGCTTTTGTAGAGAGGGCTGCTGTAGAGGAGATCGCGCCCGTAATCCTTCGCCAGGGCCCAACGGGCGAGGCGGTAGCCGGGAGTCATTTTGTCCTTCGGGTGGATGTCACTCACCTCACCCACGTCGTTGATGACGGCCATGCCTGTCTTGGGGGTGGTCTCCAAAATATGCCGCATCCGATCCTGGAGCAGGGCCCAGGGATCTGGCGTGCCGGGAGCTGTCGAAGGCGCGCGATAATTCGCCAACTGCACGAAGTAGAAAGAAAACTCATCTTCCCAACGCTGACGCCAGTCACGGATCATCAGCGGCAGGGATTCATCATAGGGCACCGCGCCCACTTTGGCATTGCCCTCTCCCTGATACCAAATGGCCCCGCGCAGCGTGTAGCCGACAAAGGGGTGGATCATGGCATCAAAAAGCACGCCCGGTTTGCCCTCCGTCAGCAGCGGTGGTTTGGGGGCCATCGGCTTCTTGGGCAGGCGCTTGCGCGCTTCTGCCGATTTGCCCTTGGCCGCAGCCACGGTGGCTTTCCATTTTTCCAGCATGGCCTCGTAGTCAGTATGGGCAGTCATGGGGTCGTAACTCGCCGCTTCGGCCATCAGCTTGTCCACCAGGGCCTTGCTGGCCGGGTGGCTATTCAGAGCCTCGCGACTGGTGAAGGTTTCCACCGGTTTGCCACCCCAGCAGGTCTTCAGCACTCCCACGGGAATGCCCAGTTCCTGATGCAGCTTCAGCGCAAAGAAAAACGCGACGGCGGAATAACCCGGCACCGTCTCTGGACTGCACAGAGACCACTCGCCCTCAATGTCCCGCTGCGGCTCCGCCGCCGTCACCAGGGGGGCATTGAACATGCGGAGCGCTGGGTAATTCGCCTTTGCCATCAGCTCTGCGTAAGCAGGCACACGATTCATGGTGAAGTACATGTTTGACTGCCCGGAGGCGATCCATACCTCCCCCACCAGCACATCTTTGAGGACCACGCTTTCAGCCCCAGTGGTGATCTTCAATTCGCTTCCTTCGGCATCGGCAGGGCCGGTTTCGATCGCCACCCGCCATTGCCCCTGTGCGTCTGCTTGGGCGGCTACCGTCTTGCCTTTGAAAGCCACCGTCACCTCGGCCTTCGGGTCCGCCTGCCCCCAAACGGCCGCCGCGCGCTCCCGCTGCAGGACCATGTGGTCACTGAAGAAATGCGGCAGTGAAAGCTCTGCTAGAACACTGCTGGGCAGGCTGAGGAGAACAAGGGCCAGGGAGCGACGGGTCAAGAATTTCATGGTGATTCAACCTGCTTGAACGCTGACGGCCTGGCGACCTTACGAAAGAGTGACCACAAAAATTGGAAATCAGTCTAACCAAAAGGTGTGTCTTGCGGAAGGCGGCACTGAGCCTCCGTTGCGAACTCTCTACCCTCTCTTGGCACAATGGCACGTGAACGTAATAGCTGCATTTGCGACCCGTAGTCCGTGATGAATCTCCACGTAATCCGACCATGAAAATGCATCGCTTGTGCTCCGGCCACCACTCCAACCTTTTCACCAACACTCAGGGTAGGCGTGATTTTCTCCAAGTGGGTGCCATGGCTGGCCTGGGGCTCACGCTGCCGCATTTGCTGAAGCTGCAGGCGGCCCAAATGAACCTGCCCCCCGTGGAGACCTACAAGCCCGTCGCTACCTCCATCATTCACATCTACCTCCCCGGCGGCATCGCCCAGCACGAATCCTGGGATCCGAAACCCTTTGCCGCACCCGATTACCGGGGCCCTTTCAACCCCATCAAAGGCGTCACTGGCGAATACGTGGGCGGGCAGTTGACGAACATCGCCAAGATCCTGGACAAGATCAGCATCATCCGGTCCGTGACCCATGGCGAGGCCGCGCACGAACGTGGCACGCACAACATGTTCACGGGCTACCGCCCCAGCCCAGCGATTAAGTTCCCCAGCTTCGGCACCATCATCTCCCATGAACAGGGGCCGCGAAACAATCTGCCCCCCTACATTGCCATTCCCAACATCATCGCACCGGATCAAGGCAGCGGCTACCTCAGCAGTGCCTTTGGCCCCTTTGCTCTGGGCAGTGATCCGGCGGACAAAAACTTCACGGTGCGCGACCTCGCCGCACCCAAGGACATTGATGACCGCCGCTTCGAGCGACGCCGCTCCCTGCTCTCCGCCGTGGATGAACATTTCCGCAGCCAAGAGAAATCCGACGGCCTCACCGCCATGGACAGCTTTTATGATGCGGCCTACAACCTCATCAGTTCCACCCAGGCCCGCGAAGCCTTTAACCTCAATGCCGAGCCTAACAAACTTCGCGACGAATACGGGCGCAATGCCGCTGGACAACGCTTTTTGTTAGCCCGTCGTCTCGTCGAGGCAGGCACCCGCATGGTCTCCGTGAACTATGGCAGTTGGGATCATCACTCGAACATCAAAGGCTCCTTTGAAAGCCAGGCGCCGCAGTTCGATGTGGCCTTTGCCCGGCTGATCAAGGACCTGGATGAACGCGGTATGCTGGATACCACGCTCGTGCTGGTCAGTTCCGAATTCGGCCGCACCCCCAAAATCAACTCCACCAATGGCCGCGACCACTACCCGCGTGTTTTCTCCGTGGCGATGGCGGGTGGCGGCGTGAAAAAAGGCTTTGTTTATGGCAAGTCCGATGCCCTGGGTGCCGAGCCTGAGGAGAACCCGGTCGGTCCCGAAGATCTCGCCCGCACGATGTATCGTCTGCTCGGCATCAATGCTTCCAAGCGCTTGGTCTTAGAAGGTGTGCGCCCGATTGACATCGTCAATGGCGGGCGTTTGCTCACGGAACTGATCGCATAGTGCGCCCCTGGACGGCACGGCTTACTTCTTCGCCACACTCCATCGTTCGACGTTATTCTCCACCGCTGGCAAAGTCTTCAGATAATCGTAGATCGCACCCAGGTCCTCCTCGGTCATGTTCGCATACATGGTCCAGGGCATGACGGTCTGCATTTCGCCTTTAGCGGCATCCACAGGCACAGGTTTGAATGCACCTGGCGCGTAGGCTTTAAAGCGGTCCACAAACATCTGCTTGGTCCATGCACCGATGCCCGTGACGGCGTGGGGCGTGATGTTGGGCGAACGCACTGTGCCGCTAGGCATGGCAAACTCAAAGCCGCCCGCGTAAGGCGCACCGACTCGTTCGCCCTTTTCCATCTTCGTGTGGCACTCCGTGCAGCCCGCCGCATTCGCCAGATAGCCACCATAAGCGATCACATCCGTCTTAGCAGGCAGCGACACAGGCTGGGCAGGCTGTGGCATGAGGTGCATGATCACATTCACCGGCGGGTCCGCTTTCGAGGGGCCAGGACTGCTTTCCACCGCCGGGAGACTGCGCAGATAGGCGATGATGCTGTACACATCTTCCGTCGCCATTTTGCCATAGGAAGGATAAGGCATGATGGGGAAAAGTGGGTGCCCGTCTTTGCTCACACCGCTGGTGATGGCTCGATAAAGCTCGCCATCCGTCCAGCCTTTGAGCCCGTGAGGCGTGATGTTAGGCGCGATAAAAGACCCGGGGAAATTCATTGTCTGGTCAAACTTCTCACCGCCCATGCCCAGAGTCCCTGGCTTCAATGGACCTGAAAACAGCGCCCAATCCCGCGTGCTGTGGCAGTCCATGCACACGGCCACGCTGTTGGCTAGGTAAGCTCCACGCGCCAGCCGCTCTGGGGTGGCTTCCACCTTCAGCTCCGCCTGCACAGGGATGTTGGGCAGGAAATTCACCACGTAAAAGACGCCGCCAGCGACGAAGAGAAGAGCCAGAAGCAGCAGGACACCCAGGATTTTAAGCAGCTTTTTCATTAGTGGCTTCTACTAGCGAGAAGCATCTCCAAAGCAAGCAGATCCCAGAAAAGCCATCACCTATTCAATGGTGTCAAAACCCTGACCCAGCCGAGGTTGATACCCTTTGGCGATACGCTCAATCCAGGCGGAATACTTCTTTTCCTCCTTCTGGGGATAGGTCATCCGCCAGCCCGATCCATACTTGGCATTGGCGGTGTACTTTTCATAAAAGCCGGTGCCATCTTCCATCACGCCAGAAATAACGTACCAACCGTCGGTCTTTCGTTTGTAAGTGATGGTGCGACCTGGAGCAGCGAGATCATCCTTCCACCGGGCGTCCAGATCGGCGTTACCGTCCACATTGAAGCATCCGTAAACCGCTAGCCGCATCTTGCCATCGGGCGTCGCAAAAGCCTGACCATCTCCATTGGTCGGCGGTGCCAATGCCACGAGCCCCGGTGGAACAGGGATCACAGCCCCAAAGCGCGGATTTTGATAAGTCAGCCACCCATCTTTGCCCAGGGTGACCTCCACCTGCCATTCCTCATCCTGGGCTTGAAGAGTGCCCAGCAACAAAGTGGACAGACATAGAGCGCCGAGAAATAGAACCCACCGTGAATGGAAACACATCGTGAGGAGAAAGGGTTGAGAGTTCACCCCTTTATCCTGCCCGAAAGTACTGGTCTGAACAGCCAAAACAATGGGGAAATCATCCGAGCACACTTGCCAAACAGCCGCAGACACCGCACCCCTTTCATTCGCATGAAGACACCTCTTTTTCTTTTCCTCGCCGTGCTCGTCCTGAGTCCGTCTTTCAGCCAGGCCGAGCAGTTCGTTTTGTTCGACGTGACGTTCCCGTTTACCAAGGCCGATGCGGACAACAGCACGCCCAGCAAGTCTCACTACTACGTGAAAAGTGATCGCCTGAACCCCGAGCGACCCAAGGACTGGACCACCCCCGTGGACTACCGCAACGGCACGGTGCATGTGCGACTGGAGGTGCTGGATAAACCCGAAGGCAGCGCCCCCACGACCTGGAGTGTTTGTTACATCCCTTACAAGGGCCAAAACCACGGTTATGGCTGCATCGGCACGGGTGCTTATCAGGAAGAAGGCGTGTATGAAAAGGACATTGCCATGACCAGCTTTTGGCAAAACAACGATATCGTCTGGGACCAAGGCATCAAGGAAATGCACCTCGTGCTGAAGGATCATACCAATACCCACGCCCACAAGCGCGCCGACCCCGAAAAGTTCTTTCCCACTCGGGTACGCATGACGCTCATCCAGGTCTCCAGGGAGCCAAGTATGATGCGAAGCTTTTGCCAGAACTCTCAGAAACAGTAGAGAAGAAGTGAAGGCCCGTGGAAGGGAGATTCACTTCTTCATCCACAGCATCGTTAAATCTGGTTAGGCCCAGACTTCTCAATGCCAGTGACCGCGATGGTAGCCTGAAGAGCGGTAAGAAGAACGACGATAATGGCCATTATAACGGCGGTCATAATGACGGTTATTATTGTTGTTCGCCAGGCTGTAAGCCAGCAGGCCCGCGGCAGCCGCGCCCAGCACCGCCCCCTCAGGGGTCACCACTTGCTGCGGCCTGCCATAGGCATCGTAAGCGGTGGTGCAGTTGGTCAGGGTGGTGCCAAGAAGCAGGACCACGATAAAAGAATGGAGTCGAGTTTTCACAACGACTCTGACGCAGCGCCGAAGCTACGTATTCAACCCCTTCACATGATTTGTGAAGAAGTTTATCCGGCCACCGCTGCTAGCCAATCCAGCCGACGCTGCAATTTCGCCTGCCGCTCGGCATTTGGATTCGGATACAGAATGGGATACCACACGCTCATGACGGCAGCGCGGGCAATGAGGCTGTGGCGCAGCGCTTCATCATGGATCATCCCGCCAGCCTCTCGATACGCGGTGAGGATCTGGTCCACGCTGTCATGATCTTCTTCCAGAATCTTTGCATTCCAAATGATGGAGGCGAGATCCCATTCCACCGGCCCAGAAAACGTGTCTTCCCAGTCTGCCCACAGCAAGCCCGTGGGCGTATTCATGAGATTCCCCAGATGCGCATCTCCATGCAGGGGCTGATGAGGAAAGGCGGCCAGTTTTTCCGTAGAGATGGTTAGGCGATCACTCAGCAAAGACAGGGTGGCATCAGGGAAGAGAGCGCGTTCCTTTAAAGTGGCCAAAAGTCCTAAACTTTCGGTCAAAATCGCCAGCTTTGGCAAAGGCTCTGAAAAACGGCGCAAGACTTCATGGCAATGCTGCAAGGTGGCGCCGATTTCTTTCGGCTCAGGCGCGGTCTCGATGGTGGAAACGAATAACCAAAAGTTCAGCGTGTAACCCAGATGCTCATGCGGTTCCTGTGGCAGGTCAGGATGCATCGGCACGACGGGCGCGCCCTGCTGCGTCAGGTGGCGTGCCAGCGCGGTCTCACGCGCAAACCATTCCGTCCCTTGGCGGGGACCGTCCACATCCTGCACCACTCGGGCCACCAGTGTCTCGCTCAGGCGCAGCACCAGCGTGTTTCCATCCTGCAAGACTTCACAGCGGTCCGGGGTAACGCCATGGGCGAGAGCGGTTTCAGTTGCCGCGCGAATGGGTAGGTCGAGGTGGCTCATGGGGCAATGAAGGGGCTACAGGCGACGACCTTGGCACAATCTGGTAACGCCGCCCAGCGCACACGCCAGCCTGCAATCTCCGTGACATACTCGCGGATGTTGTCCGCATGATACGCTGGCTGGGGCTGCAAAGCTAAAGACTGATCCATGATGACGCGCACCTCTTCCGGTGGCGGGGCGCACTCCCACAGCACGGGCACCCGCACGGGTGCAGTATCGGCAAAGCTGCTGTTCGCCTCAGGAACCGAATCTGCGTAACGGATGTACGGTTTGATATCAAAAATGGGTGTGCCATCCACCAGATCCACCCCCGAGACAAAAAGACGCGGGGCTTTGTCCCCCTCCAGTTCCACACGGTCCAGCTTAACCACACTCAAAGTTAGGCGATTGGGCCGAAAGGGTGACCGTGTGGCAAACACACCTTTGCGTTCATTGCCACCCAACCTCGGTGGTCGCACGGTGAGCGAGGTCGGCTCTTCCTTCACCAAATGAAACTGGGTGATCAGCCACAGGTGGCTAAACTCCTCCATGCCACGCACCGCCTCCACTCGCCGGAAGGCGGGCTCAAACTCGACAATGCCCCAAGCAGCAGGCACCAGCCCCGGCTGCCTCGGCACCCCGAACTTGTCTGTGTAACAAGTCCGCAGCGTGGCGATGGGCGTGATTTCAGGCATGCAGCGAGGAGCGTGCAAAGACTACTTGGACGTCCACTCCTTGACCAGCTTGGCTCCCGCACCCGCACCCATGGCGGCGGTACCTTTTTGCACCAGGGATCCATCCGTGTTGAAGAGGAAATACACCGGACGGTCCATGCCTTCACTGCCGATCACATCGCGGATGTTCCGGTCTTTAAAATCCGTGATCACCAAGATGAAATGTTCGCGCACCAGCTTCTTCGTCTCTTCCAGTTCCAGCATGCCTTTGATGTGGAAGGCCTGACCTTTTTTCTTCTCGTCGTAAGCGAACACCAGCACCCGCTTTTTTTCCTTCTCACCGCGTTTGATCGCCGCCCCCACACTGTTCCCCGAGTTCATGCCCATGAAGGCCTGCGAATCAAACTCATCTGCCTGCGCTTGAGCGAGGAAGAGGACCAGGAGGAGAAGAGGGCGCAGCAGGAAGTGTGAGGTCATGGTCTAGCCTGTCTGAGGAATGACGCTTGGCAACGACGTTTCTTCGATGCTGAAGCACTATCCAGATCACCCCAAGATCCGCCATGTGAGCTCGATGCCCAGACCCAGAGGTAAGGGGGTGATAGGACCTGCTGGAGTTTCCAACAGCGGCGTTTGTGACGGGGCTTTTTCCATCTGGAAACGCTGCGTGGAAGCGGGGAAACCGTAGAAGCCGGGGCCGTTCAGGCTGAGGAATAGCTCGAACAGGGCCAGGCCATCCGCCGAGCTGAGATCCACACCTGCTTCTTCAAAGGCCATGGCATAAAGCTGCGGCGCACAGCCGCCCGTGAAGCAACCTGCCGCACAGCCACAGGCCGTCGCCTTGGTGGTGTGAGGGGCGCTATCCGTGCCAGCAAAAAACTTGCTCTGGCCTGCCACGGTCACCTGCTGCCGCAGCGCCGCACGATCATCCTGAAATTTGACGATAGGCAGGCAATACAGGTGGTATTTCAGGCCCTGGATCAGGTGCCCCATCGTGTAAAGCAAGTGCTGCGGCGTGATCGTGGCCCCCACGTGGTCCGGGGCCTTCGCCACAAACTCAGCCGCCGTGCGTGTGGTGATGTGCTCACAGACGACGCGCAGTTTCGGGTGCGTTGCCAAAAGGCGCGGCATCCGCTCCGTGTAGAATCGCGTCTCGGCATTCTGCTGCGCATCAATGTAGTCTGGCCCACTCAGTCCATGCTGCTCACCATGGATGCACAGGATGATGCCCTGCTCCTCCATCGCCCGCAGAACTTCACCACCAATGAGGTCATCCATCGGCAGGCCGTGCTCGGCATTCGTGGTGCCATGCGGTGGGTAGTATTTGCAGGCCCGCAGCAGGCCGGAGGCAGCGCCTTCACGGATCATCGCCGCCGTGGTCTGGCGCGTGAGGTAAAGCGGGACGATCAGTTGCTCAAAGGCATCTGCCCCCACAGCACGCAGGTCTGCCGAATAACTTTCCAGGGACCAGCCATCGGCCTGCGCCGGACCTGTCACTCGGGAAACCGGCGGCTGCGTGTTTGGCATCGCCAGGGCCCCCGCACAGCCCATGTCCCGATGAGCCTTCACATAAGCCGCCATGGCAGGGCCTTGGCGGAAGTGCGTGTGGAGGTCGAACCAGCGAGGGAGATCAAGTGTCATGCCATTCTGTTAGCGTGAGACGGCGAGGGATCAATGCCGAGGTGAACAAGTCGAGATGACCCCTTCACCTCAGATGTGGGATCTCCCCACCACACTCCCCTCGGTCTAACGGTGCAGTCTTGTGCACCTCCCTCGGTAGAGCTTGCACAGGCCGTGCACCACCAGACAAGCTAGCACGCTGAGGCACACTGCGAACAACCCTAGCCGCAGGTGCGAGGCCACGGCGGTGGAGACGCTGATGCCAGTTATGAGGGCCATATACGCGACCATGCAGACCGGACATTTTGGCATCGCGATGAGCATGACACTGGAGAAGACCACGCCCGCAGCCTGCGCGACACCTCGTTTGCCTACCCCTGCGCGCCGTTGGCGATCCATGCAGCATGAGAGAGTTTTCATGCGCGTTCGGCGTGATGGCAGCAGGGCGCGGAATAGCGGCTGGTGGTTTCATATTGATCATGGTGACGCCACCAGACCCCGCCTTCCTCATTGCGCCCCAGCGGAGCCCGGTCTAGCCAAGGGTACATGCCCCACAGGCTATCCACACCGCGCGAGTACGTGGAGTAAGTGTGATAGACCATCCCGCCCTCCTGAATGAAGGCGCTCATCCCCGGCCTTTGCCGAAGATAGGTGGGGGTATTGACACCGCACAGGGTGGCAAATTCAAACTCCGCCACCTCACCTCCGCCTGGCTTGCCATCGCGCCATTGCTGCTGCGGCTCGCGGGTAAAATTGTACTCCAAGCCGTCGCGTTGCTGCTCCTCGGTGTATGAGGCGCAGAAGTCGAAATTGAAATCGTCCCCCAACGAGGAAGCCCAGGGGAAGCTCCAACCCATTCGCTTTTTAAAGGCCATCAGTTTTTCCAGCGGAGCCAGGGAAACCGCCGTTAGCAGCACATCGTGATTCGCCAGATGGACCGCGATGCCATTGAACCCATCGGCAATCGAGGAGCAGGAAGGGCAGCCCGCTGTGTAATCCGGTCCATACATAAAATGGTAAACCAAAAGTTGCGAACGGCCCTGGAATAGATCCGCCAGTTTAGCTTCGCCGGCCTCAGTCATGAAGCGGTAATCTTTGGCCACAGGCACCCAGGGCAGTTGCTGGCGTTGCTGGGCCAGCTCGTCACTCTGGCGCGTCAGTTCCTTTTCAGCTTTCAGCAGTTCCAGGCGTTCTTTGAGCCATTCTTCTTGGGTTCCGATTCGGTGTGCAGTCATGGGGATTCCTCCTTGGATGATGATGTGGTTTTCGTTTGAGTGGCGGCCCACGGTTGGGTCGTCGGGATCAAGTTATCGCTTGGCAGCAGCGTGTGTGAGTGACAACGATGGCGCGATTATTCATGGACTCGCTCATCACTGCGGCTGCCTCCGCCCTCGCTGCGGGAGATCCCCTGCGCGCGCTGAATTGCGTGGCGCTTCGCGAGGACGCACCTGCCCTGGCGCTGAGAGGCATTGCCATGGCGCAACTGGGTGATCTGCCCCAGGCCCAGCATCTTTTGAAGCGGGCCGCACGGGCCTTCGGCTCCAAACAACCCCTTGCCCACGCCCGCTGTGTGGTCGCCCAGGCGGAGATCGCCTTTGTTTCTCGCGAGCTGAGTTGGCCAGTGAAAGAGCTCGCCGCCGCGCAGGCCACGCTGAAACAAAACGGCGATGCCCTCAATGCCGTGCATGCTTGCCATCTCCAGGCCCGGCGTTCGCTTTTGCTCGGTCAGCTCGATGACGCGGATCGTCTGCTCGGCACGATTGATCCTGCGCCTTTGCCACCGATCCGACGGGCCGCGCATGAGATGATTCTCGCCGGCATTGCCATGCAGCGTTTGCGCACGGGTCCTGCACGGGCAGCTTTGGCCCGCGCCCAAGAAGCCGCGCATCGCTCTCGCATTCCCGCTTTGAAAGCCGAAGTGGCCGCCGCTGCACAACGGCTAGAAACACCCGTGGCACGGCACATCACAGGCGACCATGAACACCTCATCCTGCTGGCCGATGTGGAGGCCTTGCTGGCCTCAGGCACCCTGGTGGTGGATGCCTGTCGTCGGGTGGTTAGGCGAGGCAAGATGGTGATACCCTTGACCTCGCGCCCCGTGCTGTTTGCGCTCGCCCGCGCTCTGGCCGAAGCCTGGCCTAACGATGTTTGCCGAACGAATCTGCTGCGCGCTGCGTTTCAGGCCAAGCGGGTGGATGAATCCCATCGCGCTCGGCTGCGAGTGGAGATCGGTCGCCTGCGTCAGTTGCTAAAACCCCTAGCGGAGGTGCAGGCGACCACGCAGGGCTTTGCGCTCCGTCCTCGCAACGATGCAGCCGTGAACGTGCTGGCCTGGCCGGTGGAGGAGGAGCACGGTGCGGTGCTGGCCTTTCTGGCTGATGGCGAGGCTTGGTCCAGCTCGGCTCTCGCCTTGGCCATCGGCATCAGCCAGCGCACCGTGCAACGCTCTCTCGACGTCCTGGCGACGGAAGGAAAAGTGCAGTGGTTTGGCCGCGCCCGGGCACGACGCTGGACCGCCTCCTCTGTCCCTGGATTCACGACGATAATGTTACTCCCCACCTTGCTACCCGGCGGTTAGACTGATTCCCATGAACCCCACCACCTCCCCAGCCGACATCGTTGGCGAATTTGGCCCTTATCCAGGCAACGCCCAAGTGAACGGAGTCACCTATGACGGTGACGTTGTCTGGTGGGCTTCCGACAAGAGGCTCAATGCCATGGACCCGGCCAGTGGCGAAATCGTCCGTTTCCTGGAAGTCCCCGCTCATGCAGGCACGGCCTATGATGGCAAGCATCTCTATCAGGTCACCGAAGGCCACATTCACAAGATCAACCCCGAAACTGGCGACATCCTCAGCACCATCCCGGCCCCCAGCGCCGATGACAGCAGCGGTCTGGCGTGGGCCGAAGGCAGCCTGTGGATCGGGCAGTATGAAGGCCGCAAGATACATCAGCTAGATCCCCAAACCGGTGCCATCCTCCGCACCATCGCCTCCAATCGCATGGTCACCGGCGTGACCTGGGCGGATGGCGATCTCTGGCACGGCACCTGGGACGACGACAGCGAACTCCGCCGCATTGACCCCCACTCCGGCGAAGTCCTTGAAACCCTCACCCTGCCCCCCGACATCGGCGTCTCCGGCCTCGAATCCGACGGCCAAGACCGTTTCTTCTGCGGCGGAGGCGGCAGCGGAAAGGTTCGCGTGGTGCGCAGGCCTAACAAAAAGAAATAACTCCGGCCTGCAAGCCATAAGTAGGACGGGTGTGTCCGGCTATGGAGGTCCTTTTCGAGACAAACCCTGATGCCGGATTACCCGTCTTCTTGGAAACCTCGAAACTCCTAAAGACCACTGCTTCTTCTGCGACCGCAGCGTAAAACGACACTCGCTGTTCAGGCCTAACAAAAAGAGATAACTCCCGCCTGCAAGGCGTAGGACGCGTGTGTCCGGCTATGGAGATCCTTTTCGAGACAAACCTTCTTGCCGGATTACCCGTCTTCTTTGAAACCTCGAACCAATGAAAGACGGGCCCCAGAGATAGCACTTTCACCACGCCTAGGATTCTCACACTGAGCCACGCGTTAAACCTCTCCACCCTCCCCAAACCAGGCGGGTAATCCGGCGCTTGGCTCGCACGAGTCAGCGAACATCACTCCCGCCGGACACACACCGCCCTACATTCCTGCAGCGCACTCTCTAGAGACAAATCGCAATCACTCCAAGCTCTTGCGGATCTCCGCGTGAGCGGCAGCAACGGCCGCTTCACGTTCCTGGATCGCCGCATAGCGCATCGCAAAGCTCCCCGCCTCTGTTGAACCCGTGAGCAGATGCCGAGCCTCGGCCACCAACGCATCCTTACGCTCCTTCGTGATCGGCGGCTTTTCCTCCATCGCCTCATCCATCATCACGACCAATTGTGAAAGCTGCCTCAGCCAAGAGAAGCGCTCATCCTCCGTCAGCAATTGCAAAAGCTTCAGCGGCGACAAGGTCATCTTCTCCTCCTTCTCATAGGCTACACGCTCCGTATTCATGAGCAGCTTGTGCAAGCTGAGCAATTGGTTGCGAAGGGTTGGCAAAGGATGGTCGTTCATAGCGGTCATCGTGATGAAATGATAATTTCAAGATGGGATGACATGCTGGAAGGGTCAAGCCAGTTGGGAGGATCCATGCTCCTGCCATTTATGATCACCTTGGCAAAGGATGGGGCTTGATCCATGCTTTGAACCTGATCCTGCATGGCCACTTTTCATCAATTGTACAATCCCGAAGACAGTCTTTGGAACATCTACCTTCAGTTCGTCTTTGCAGATCTTGAAAGCGACTCTCCACCGTCGCTATCCCGAGTCATTGAATGGTTTCAGCAGCATCCCTCCTTCGAAGGCTTTCCCGGCGATCCTCATCAAGAAACGATTCCTCTAAAAAACGTGACGGAACGTTCGATTCGAGAACTACCTTTGGAGCACGGCATCGAGTTTGTGGAACTCACCATCAAGCACGCAGTCCATTACAGCAGCAATGAACGTCTGATGCCAGACCAGGCCAAACTTCTGGCAGCAGCCTTCGTGGCAGAGTTCGACTCTCCCCTCATCTTTAGCAATCAGAGCCGAGGTTCCGCACCCTACTACTGGGGTAGCAGCCACGGCGACGTCACCGACGCGGAACGGGGCTACACCTGGGAATACTTCCTGTGCTGCATGGATCGAAAACGCATCGGATTTGTGTTCTCCCTCAACAACGAATGACGGGACTCGCGCCTCTGCCTGAGTCGTGCAAAGAGGTCACGAGAGGAGCCTGGAGATTCGCTTCGCGTCTACGCCGCTTTCCGCAGATCCATAGGCGGCAAAGCCGCAATATTTAGCCATGCGGGCAGGAGTGCCCACGCTCCCCTCGGGAACTTTCGGCTGAGTGATCCTGATGATCATTCAGGGTATCTTCTCGACTTGTACACTCGGGCCTAAAGAACCGGAATGGCCAGGTGACTCGAGGGGAGCGCGGAGACTCTTCTCCGCATTTAAAAACATAGGCGGCGAAGCCGCGACATCAAACGATGCGGGCAGGAGTGCCCACGCTCCTCTCGGCACAGTCGAAGCAAATAGCCCAAACTCCGATAGGATTAGCTTCGTTCCCAAAGAATAAAACCAGACCTCAAGCCTGCCTTCGCAGGATTGTCACGGATGTATCCCTTCACTGCCTCCAGATGCTCGGGACTGCGAATGAGCCGATCAAAATAATCCGGCTGCCAAAACGGATTTAGCTCACTGAGGTTGCTCTTGTGAATGAGTCGGCTGGAAACGCCTTTCCATCCCTGCAGAATCAAGGGTAACGATTCAGCCTCTTTCAACGAAAAGAGAACATGCACATGGTTAGGCATGATGGCGTAACTCTGTAGGTGGTAACGCTGATCGTCGAAATGGTGCAGGCGTTCTTGGACAATTTGGGCGATGCGCGGGTCACGCAAAGCCGAGCAGCCACGGCCTGCATCCAAAGCTTCATCGAGCTTATCCGAGAACCGACCGTGATAGCAGGCCTCAGTGATTTCATCCCAGGGTTGCGGGTTGTTGAGTAGAAACCGTTCTCGTTCCGCCAGGAAGACTTGCAGCAATTCTTGAGGCAATGAATCCGCCAACCGGAACGTGACAAACACAGGCACCTCATCCTGCTGCCAATGCGGCAACTTGTGCTCTGTCTTCTCGATGTCTCTTCTAGGGTTGAAGAACTTCACAGACGCGAGAGGAGCGCGGAGACTCTTCTCCGCAATCGAAAAACATAGGCGGCGAAGCCGCGACATCAAACGATGCGGGCAAGAGTGCCCACGCTCCTCTCGGGATCTTTCGGCTGGGCGACCCTCATGATCATAAAAGGCATCTATTCAATTTGTACACTCAGGCCTACAGAAAAGGAATGGCCAAGGGATCCGAGGGGAGCGCGGAGACTCCTCTCCGCAATCGAAAAACATAGGCGGCGAAGCCGCGACATTGAATGATGCGAGCTAGTGCGTAGCAGCGAAGTGAATGCACACACTCCTCTCAGGAGCATCTGGCTTGGTAAAGCTCTTCGAAGGGGTGAGCATTCTTTTAGACGATAGACCATGTTTAATTGGCAACTTCGAAGCAAAGAGGCTCGCTTGCGGCTGCGCACTCCAACGTTTCAAATACAGGTTGTCGAGCGCGATGATATTAATGGAAACAAAACTGGTTAGCACGTCAAACGGTCATGTTCATTCCCTCTCAGACACTACCCAAAGACGGTCCGTTTAACGCGATTTTGTCTCGCGGTCTTATTGATACTTAAGCCTTTGTTTCCTATCTTCGATGTCCCGTTTGCTAAAACTAACGTTCATGTAAACAAGTATCGTTTCCTGATATCTTCCATTCGCGATGACCTGTTTTGGTTTTGATCTCGCCACTCCAACTCCTTTTGGATTGTTGAATGCGGCGTCATCGCCACCGCCAAAGGTAATACCTTGGCGAAAGCCTCGACAAACGATCTCTTCGTCATCGCCTCGAGACATTACAAAGCAGATGGGTTCATTCCACGGATCCAAAATCTCAACGAAGCCATTGGCCACCTGGCTTGGGAGGCTCTTGTTCCGCGAGAGGGCAAACTCCGGAAATCCAGCAATGTTTACTTCTTCACTTTGGTCGGAGACATAACCAAATCGTTCAGGATGAAGTTTCTGATATTCGATGAGAAGTGGAGTGACTTTCTTGGCCAGCATTCCCCAGTCCCTCCACTTGATCATGTCAGCCATACGATTAGAGCGCTTTATCTCGCCGTAAATCATGGAGGCTGGCATAGGCAGACAAAGCGCCAGGCAGATCCATCCGGTGACTCTCGATCTTCGGTCAAACAGCGCAACAAAAGACACAAGGATCAACACAATGGCCGCGATCAATACGGCGAGCACCATGATTGCTTGACCTATCCCACTTCCATCTGCCCAACCCGGATTGTGACTTGGTTTTATTGGATATGCCGCCAGTGAAAAGACGAATACCACAAACGAAACGACAATGAGCTTTCGGTTCATTGTCGTCTCAGAGGGATTGCCTTAGAAGTGAAGAGCGAGTTACTGATGATACTCCTGCAGCGCGCGCACTTCGACATCCGCTGCCTGCAATGATTTGATCGCTCGCATCGCGGCATCAGCTCCACGCAGGGTGGTCATGATGGGGATGCGGTTTTGCATGGCGGCGGTGCGGATCTTGATCTCGTCCTCGCGGGGGTTTTTGCCGGAGGGGGTGTTGATCACGAGGGCCATGTCCTTGTTCTTCATGAGATCAATGACGTTCGGGCGCTGGCCGCTGGCGAGCTTCGGCAGGATGTTGACATCGGTGCCAGCATCTTTGATGACCTGGCCGGTGCCGGCGGTGGCGTAGAGGGTGAAGCCGAGATCGGCGTAGCCTTTGGCGATGCGGGCGACGTTGGCGCGGTCGGTTTCCTTGACGCTGATGAAGACGTTGCCTTTGGTCGGCAGGGTGCCGCCGGCGGCCATCTGGCTTTTGGCAAAGGCGAGGCCCATGTCCATGTCGATGCCCATGACTTCACCGGTGGATTTCATCTCAGGCCCAAGAGCGATGTCCACGCCCTGGAACTTGCTGAAGGGGAAGACGGCTTCTTTGACGCTGAAGTGCTTCGGATGAACTTCTTCGGTGAAGCCCAGTTCCTTGAGGGTCTTGCCAGCCATGATTTTGGCGGCGAGTTTTGGCAGCGGGACCCCGATGGCCTTGCTGACGAAGGGGGCGGTGCGGGAGGCACGTGGGTTGACCTCGATGACATAGAGGTCGTCGCCTTTGACGGCGAGCTGCATGTTCATCAGGCCGCGCACGCCGAGGGCTTTGGCCAGCTTTTTCGCGGCATCGCGGATGCGGTCCTGCATTTCAGCGCTGAGGCTGAAGGGAGGGATGACGCAGGCGCTGTCGCCAGAGTGAATACCGGCTTCTTCGATGTGCTCCATGATGGCACCGATGACGGTGGTTTCGCCATCGCTGATGCAGTCCACGTCCACCTCAGTGGCGTCTTCCAGGAAGCGGTCCACCAGCACGGGGCGGTCGGGCGTGGCCTCGACGGCGTTCTTCATGTAGTGAGTCAGTTCGGCATCGCTATAGACGATCTGCATGGCGCGGCCACCGAGCACGAAGCTGGGGCGCACGAGGCTGGGGTAACCGATGCGGGCGGTGATGGCCAGGGCCTCTTCCAAAGAGGTGGCGGTGCCGCTGGCGGCCTGGTGCAGGCCGAGTTCATCGAGGAGGGCAGCGAAGAGCTTGCGGTCTTCGGCCAGCTCGATGTTTTTCGGGCTGGTGCCGATGATGCGGACGCCGTTTTCTTCCAGGCCTTTGGCGAGGTTCAGTGGGGTCTGGCCGCCGAACTGGACGATGACGCCCAGCACCTGGTCGTTGCGGTTTTCGCGCTCGTAGATGTTCAGCACGTCTTCCAGGGTCAGGGGCTCAAAGTAGAGCTTGTCGCTGGTGTCATAGTCGGTGGAAACGGTCTCCGGATTGGAGTTGACCATGATGGTCTCAAAGCCCAGCTCGCGCAGGGCGAAGGAGGCATGGACGCAGCAGTAATCGAACTCGATGCCCTGGCCGATGCGGTTCGGCCCGCCACCCAGGATCATGACCTTCTTGCGGTCATTGTCGCGAACTTCATCCTCGGTGCCGTAGGTGGAGTAGTAATAAGGCGTCTGGGCTTCGAATTCCGCCGCGCAGGTGTCCACGAGGCGGTAGGTAGGAATGATGCCGAGGGCTTTGCGGGCAGCGCGAACCTCTGTTTCGAGCAATGTCTTTTGTTTCTCAGGAGACAATTTGCTTTGCTTCGTGATGGCGTCATTGAAAGCGAAAGCCAATTGCTTGTCAGAAAAACCTAGCCGTTTTGCACGCTTGAAGAGTGCCACTTGCTTGTCATCAGTGAACGCTTCTGGATCATCAACAAGCAGGCCTCGGAGCGCGGGTTTCATTTCAAGGAAGATCGCGTTTTCCGCCGCGGCAAGGTTTGCTTGCTCCTTCACAATCTCCTCAATCTGCCGCAGGAACCACCGGTCAATCTTCGTCAGGCTGAAGACCTTCTCAACATCCCAGCCGATGGCGAAGGCTTGGCCGAGGAAGAAGATGCGCTCGGCATTCGGCACCGTGAGCTTGGTGGTGAGGGTCTCTTCGTCCACCACGACATCGGCACCATCGCCGATCAATCCGAAGCGTTTGATTTCCAGGCTGCGCAGGGCTTTCTGGAGGGACTCTTTGAATGTGCGGCCAATGGCCATGGCTTCACCCACGGACTTCATCTGCGTGGTGAGGGTGGTATCGGCGCCGGGGAATTTTTCGAAGGTGAAACGCGGGATCTTGGTGACTACGTAGTCGATGGTCGGCTCAAAGGAGGCGGGGGTCTCGCGGGTGATGTCGTTCTTCAGCTCGTCGAGGGTGTAACCGACGGCGAGTTTGGCGGCGATCTTGGCGATGGGGTAACCGGTGGCCTTGGAGGCGAGCGCCGAGGAGCGCGACACGCGGGGGTTCATCTCGATGACGATCATGCGGCCCGTGTCCGGATGGATGGCGAACTGGATGTTGGATCCACCCGTCTCCACGCCAATCTCGCGGATGCAGGCGAAGGAGGCATCGCGCATGATCTGGTACTCGCGATCCGTCAGCGTCTGGATGGGGGCGACGGTGATGGAGTCACCAGTGTGGACGCCCATGGGGTCCAGGTTTTCGATGGAGCAGATGATGACGCAGTTGTCTGCCTTGTCCCGCATGACTTCCATTTCGAACTCTTTCCAGCCGAGCAAGGACTCTTCGATGAGCACTTCGCTGACGGGGGAGAGGTCCAGGCCGCGCCCGGTGATGTATTCGAATTCTTCCTTGTTATACGCGATGCCGCCACCAGTGCCGCCGAGGGTGTAAGCGGGGCGGATGATGAGGGGCAGGGTGCCGATTTCTTCAGCGATTTTGCGCGCTTCCTCAATCGTGTGGGCCACGCCGGACTGCGGCAGGTCCAGCCCGATGGCGAGCATGGCGTTCTTGAACTTGAGACGGTCTTCGCCTTTTTCGATGGCGTCCGGCTTCGCGCCGATCATGCGCACGCCGTGTTTTTCCAGCACGCCGGAGTGGTGCAGGGACATGGCGGTGTTCAGCGCGGTCTGGCCGCCCAGAGTGGGCAGGAGGACATCGGGCTTTTCCTTGATGATGATCTTCTCGACGATCTCCGGGGTGATCGGCTCGATGTAGGTCCGGAAGGCGAATTCCGGATCGGTCATGATCGTGGCCGGGTTGGAGTTGATCAAAACGACCTCGTAGCCTTCCTCGCGCAGCGCTTTACAGGCCTGGACGCCTGAATAGTCGAACTCACAGCCCTGGCCGATGACGATGGGGCCGGAACCGATGACGAGGATGCGTTTGATGGAGGGATCTTTGGGCATGGAGGCGGAGGGCGGAAAGAGAAGAGAAAGCTTAGGTTGGGGCTTTCAAGGCTGCCACAGGGGGAGGCGGCGGTTCCGGGAACCGCTCATCTTTGCGGCGGCAGCCGGGAAAGCGCGGCATCTTGCACAGAGCCAGCGCGCTGTAAAGGGCGGAGGATGAAGATGTCTGGCGAAGATGCGGATTTTAAGGCACTTTTAGCCTCTGGAAGCCATGAGTGAGGCTACTGAACCTCCCCTGATTAATGAACAGACTGGCTTCACTTGGGCAGAACCAGCTTTCCAAAGACACTGCGGAGCTGCTCCACGGTGCCGATGGCCAGGGTGACTTCGTACTCGAAGATGAGGCCGGGTTTCAAAGCGAAGGTCTGGAGGGGGGCGAGGTAGGAGCAGTCGCCGGCATTGCCATTGCGCACGCGGTAGGTGGTGGCCTCTTTGACGTGAGGTAGGTAGAGGCCGAGGCCGGAGTCCCGGGCATTCACCCAGGCGATCCAGGGTTCGGTGCCGATGGCGATGATTTCATTGGGAAATCCCGGCTGCTGGCGCTGGAGGCTGCCGTCTTTTCCCACGAAGACCAGGGTGTCCAGGCTGGGTTTCACGAAGAGAGCGGGCAGCTCCTGGTGGTAGGGCTGGTGGATTTTTTCCCCGGTGTAGGCCATTTTAAATTTCAGCCGGGCGAGGCCGCCCTCCAGCCGCAGCCATTGTTCCAGAGTCACTTCGGGGAGCAGCTTGCCCGTGGCCCAGTGCCGAGGGGTGGTTTTCGCGTAGAGCTCGTCTTTGGACTCCCGACTTTCCAAAAGCTGGGCAGGTTCGTTGCGCCAACTGCCGCCCTGGACGGGATTGTAGCGCCAGGGTTTGCCGTTCCAGTCGCTGCCGTCGGGGTCGCCATAGTAGGACTGCTGGACGTAGCGGCCCACATCGTAGGCATTCAGCAAATTATCAGACGAGTGCGAGTGGGAAAACCAGCCGATGCAGGCCCCGGCGCTGAGATTGATGCCCAGGCGCACGTGGCCGTTGTCCAGATACACCCATTTTTCCTGCGCAGGAGCGAGGGTGGCCAGAAAGCAGAGGGCAAGGAGGAGGAGCATGAGGAAAGGAGACGTGGGTCAAGCTAGGCGCAAGGACGGAGCGGGGACGTCTCAATCGTATGGGCATCGGTGACCCTCGCTCCTTGAGTGCGCTGCAGGGCCGTGTTATCGCTGGGGGTGCCTCCAACCTTAGCCACGATCATTTTCCCCCTCATTGCTGCCCTCATTTATGCCTTCGGGGCCTTGGTGCTAAAGCGCTCCAGCGAACTGGGGGTGGGGCTGTGGCGGACGACATTTGTGGCGAATTTCATCGTCGCCGGCCTGTTTTCTACGCTCTGGTTGCTGGGTGGTCCGCCGGTGGAAAAAGAGCTGCTGTGGCAGCCGGGCGTCATCGCCATGTGCCTGTTTGTGGGGCAGATTTCGCAGTTCATCGCCCTGGAGAAGGGGGATGTGTCCGTGGCGGTGCCAGTCTTTGGTTTAAAGGTGATCCTGGTGGCCTTTCTGACGCCGTTCATCATCGGCGAGGCGGTGGGCCTGAAGCTCTGGGGAGCGGCGCTGCTGAGCGTCATCGGCATTTCATTTCTCAACAAGAAGGACCAGGGCAAACGGCCTCGTGGACTCGGCATCACGCTGGCTGCGGGTGGAGTGGGCGCGATCAGCTTTGCCGTCTTTGACGTGCTGGTGCAAAAGTGGGGCCCGCACTGGGGCGTGGGGCGGCTCTTGCCCTGCATTTTCTGGATCAACGCCTTATTTTCCTGTGGGTTAGTCTTCCGCTTTTCCGCACCGCTGAGCGCCATCCCGAAGCAGGCCTGGGGCTGGCTGACGGGCGGCTCCGTGCTACTCGGCACACAGAGCATCATCTTCGTCAGCACCCTCGCAGTCTATGGAAAGGCCACCTCCGCCAACATCATGTATGCCTCACGCGGCCTGCTGAGTGTGGCGCTGGTGTGGATGATCGGGCACTGGTTTGCCAATACCGAGCGCGATCTCGGCTCAGGCATCCTGCGCTGGCGGCTGGCCGGGGCGCTGATGATGATGAGCGCGATCGTGCTGGTGGTGGTGTGATCCCTCCTTCGAATGAAGGGGACGCTTCAGGGCTCAGTTCCACTTCACCAATTCCACCCGGCGGTTTTTGCTGCGGCCGTCTTCGTTGGCATTCGGCGCGGCGGGGCTGGCAAAGCTGCAGCCGAAGGGGAAAAGGCGCTGGGAGGAGATACCGTAGCGGCTGGTGAGGGCCTCCACCACGGCCGCGGCGCGGCGATTGGACAGGTCGCGGTTGAATTCAAACTCGCCGACGTTGTCGGTATGGCCGACGATGAGGAGCTTGATAGAGCCGTCCTGGGTCATGAGTTTTTGGACCTCGGCCAGGGTGGTGTCGGACTCGGGTTTGAGGGTGGCTTTGTTGGTATCAAAGTAGATTCCATAAAGGGCGACACGACCCGTGGTGGTGATCTGTTTTTCCATCTCGTCGGCCTTCACCATGACCATGCGGTTTTGCAGGGCTTTGGTCTCAATGACATCCACCCGGGCGACGACGGTGCCGCCAAGGATGCCTTTTTCAGGGTCCTTCCAGGAATCCGTCACCGCTGCGGCAAAGATAGTGACATAGACATCCCCAACGCCGCCTTCGCCGGTCTTTTTCAGGGCGGTGTAGCGGAAGTCCTCAGCCCCCGGCAGCGTGTATTCCTGGATGCCGTAGTCCTTTTCCGTCTGGTAAACGGCGGCGACAAATCGGCCATAGCCGTTGTCCAGGGTATTTGCCTCTTCTTGCGGTTTGCCATTGCTGCTGCCTTCAAAGAGGACTTCGAAGCCTTTTTCTTTCAGATCGCCTTGGTAAGAACGCAGACACTCCAGGGTGCTGGCATCGGCCGGTTCACGATAAAACAGCGTGGTGCGCGCGCCTTCCGCATCAATCTTCTTCCACTCCTTAGTCTTTTGTTCGCCGTAGTCAAAGATCACGGGGCCGAGGGCGACCTGATGCGAATCGAACTTCTTGCTGGCGTAATGGAGGATGATGGAACCTTCAATGCGCTTGAGCAGGGGGTGGTCCTTCGCCCCCTCTTTATCCCGAGTAAATTCCGGGCTAGTCTGGCCCTGAGCCAGACCTGTGACAAGGCCGCAAGCGACCACCAACGCCAACGAAAGAGAGGTCTTCATGAGAGCCTTGAATAAAGCGGCGGCTTCGAGGCTGTCGAGATGAGTAAGTTTTTATAGTTCCGGCACCTGCTGTAACGTTGGTTAGGGAAAGGCTTAGACGCCACAGCTTGCTCATCGGTTCCCTTGATGCCTTGTTCGTTTCATCCTACGAGGAACTTGCAAAGTTTGCGGGCTGACGGAATGCAATAAGCTCCAAGGTCTTAATACTCTACCCTTTTGCATTCTCATGCTCGCTGAAACCTCGAATTTCTGGACGGATACTTATCCCCTCATCGCCTTGGGCACCTTGGTGGTGGCGCTTTTATGCTACACGGTGGTGGAGCTTAAAGCCTGGATTTCGGTGAAGGTGAGGCGCACGCTGCTGATCGTGGGACTGCTGCTGACAGGGGGTGAAATGGTGCGCTCCAAAACAGCCCAGGAGGAGGCCGCCAATTCAGCGACCCTTTACATCTATTCGGAAAAACGCAGCGAAGTCTCCCTCAGCCTGGATGGCCAACCTGTGGAGCAAGGCGAAGCCGAAAAGGCGACTGGCGTTCGCCTGACAAAGAATGCACCGAACGTTCTGGAAGTCCGTCAAGGTCAAGAACTCGTGGGCAGCCTCCCACTCACCAAAGGAATCTATGCGGTGAACTGCTCCAGCACGGTGAAGATTGCCTGTGAAGAAGTGATCTACTCATCATCTCCACGGATGTTTAGCAGCCTGGGAGATGACACCCCGCCAAGAAAGCCTGAGTTCCTGCTGCGTGGCCAGGGCAGGGGCATCTTTCCCATCCAGAAAAGGGATGCTAAAGACTACATCACGGGTTTTAGCGACACACCGCCTGCCACCATCCAAACGTCCTATAAAGCCGGTCAGGCTCCAGCCGTTTCGATGAAGACGATGTGGTGGCTGCATACAGAGAAATGACCCGCTTTTTGAGAAGCAGCGGCGATGGTTGCTGAGAGGTGATGGAGCAATCCTGAACTTGGGGCACCCGTCAGCGATTTCTTTATATCTCTCCTATTTTTATGCCCGGCGCTGGATTGCGCAGCGCTGGGGTGTATTCTTTTGTTCCCCAACCCCCTAGCATTGTCCCCCCATAACACTGCCCAGAGCTGGTGCTCTCTGCATCTGCTTTAGCCGTGTGCCATCCCCCCACTGGCAGCATGCAACCGTCTCCAACCTCCACGTCTCCTTCTTTCCATCCTCAGCTGCGCGCAAAAAAAACGCGTGTCATTGTCGGGTGGTTATCCTGTTTTCTGGCGACCAGCCTGAGCGCTGCAACGCTGCAGTATGACAGCGATGGCGCAGGCACCATCACCGATGGCAATGCCAGTGGCTGGAACACCACAGCGACGAACAAACCCTGGTACGACAGCACCAGCATGACCTATGTGGCGTGGCCGAATACGAATGTGGACATCGCCATTTTCGGAGGTGGGACTTCTGGCACGGCGGGCTCGGTCGCGGTGGGCAGCGTGATCGCCAATGGCATCGTTTTTAATGCGCCCTTCGCTGGCAACTACACGCTGAGCGGAGGAACCATCACACTGGATGGAACGACCCCAACGATCACAGCGAATGTGAATGCCACCATCACCTCCTCGCTGGCGGGCAGCGTGGGCCTAACCAAAAATGGCACAGGCACACTGACCCTCTCGGGCGCTGCTGCCAATACCTATGGCGGCAGCACCTCCGTGCTGGCAGGGAACCTGACGATGGCGAAAACCGCCGGCGTCAATGCCGTGGGCGGGGATGTGATCATCAATGGAGGAACGCTCATCTGGGGCGGAGCAAACCAGGTAGCTGATACGGCCAGCGTCACGCTGATCAGCGGTGGATTGCAAATCACGGGCAACACGGAAACGATTGCCAACCTAACGATCCAGGGCGGCAACAGCAACGCGAACACTTCCTCCAACGGCGGCCTTTTCACCATCACCAACACGCTGGCCATCAATGGCACGGGCAGCCTCGGTTTAAACAGTGCTGGGCAATGGACTGTCAACAAGGCGGACTTCACCGGCGCACAAACCGGGGCCTTCGGCATGACGGGGAATAGCAATAGCCGGATCACCCAACTGAACATCGGCAGCGGTGGACTGATCCTCTCCGGGCAGAATCTAGCCATCAACAAAGGATCTGCGGCTAACGCACTGGGAAGTGAGATCGTTTTTAATGGCGGCGTCACGGCCAGTGGCACTAACAATTTTAATACGGGGGGAACGTTTGGCTCGTCCCGGATCAGCCTGCCCATCACGAGTACCTGGGACATCACCGCAGGCACGACCAACATCAATGTGGCCACCATTGGCGTGGGCGGTCTCATCAAAACAGGCGCAGGAAACCTCGCCCTGGCCGGAGCTGAAGCCAACACCCACAGCGGCATGACGACGGTCTCAGGCGGCAGCTTGCTGTTAGGAAAAACCGCCGGTGTGAATGCCATCGCGGGTGACATCACCGTGGCCACGGGTGGTATCCTGGACTGGAATGTGGCGAACCAGTTGGCTGACACCACTCACATTTTCCTCACCGGTGGCTCGCTGAAATTTGACAACCTGACGGAGACCTTTGCCAACCTGACCCAGACCGCTGGCACCGTAAACATCGGCGGCAATACGAACTCGGGCATCGTCAACATCACCGGCCTGCTGCGCGTTTCTGGAGGCACCGCCATCAACCTCAACAGCGGTGCCATCTGGAACGTGGGCGGGGCAGATTTCACGGGCTTCTCGGGCACGGTGGTCTCGCTCAACGGCAACAGCACGACAGGCCTGAACCAATTCATCATCGGCAGTGGCGGCCTGACCTTGACGGGACAATCCATTAACCTCGCCAAGGGGACAGCGGTAGGGGCCTTTGGCAGTGAGCTGACCCTCAATGGCGACGTCACAGCCAGTGGTACCAATTCCATCAATGCAGGCGCCAACACCGTCGGCGTCTCCCAGGTGAATTTGGGCGCGGCCGACCGCACCTGGAACATCACCAGTGGCACTACATCCAGCAACTCCAGCGTGGTGAGCAGTGGTGGCGGCATCGTCAAAACCGGCAATGGAATCCTGGCCCTGAATGCGGCCAATACTTACACTGGCAATACCATGATCAACGCGGGCTCCCTGCGCCTGGGAGCCTCCGCAAGTGTGGACAATTCACCGATCATCTCCGTCGCGAGTGGAGCGACGTTTGATGTGGTGGCGGTTACGGGAGGTTACTCGGTCAAGATCAACCAACAGCTCCAGGGCGGCGGCAGTGTGACTGGGGCGACCACCATCGCCAGCGGTGCCACCCTAGCGCCCGGCACCGTCGGCGGGGATTTCCTGCAAAAGCTCAGCTTCTCCAGCTCACTGATTTTGGCCACCGGTTCGCAGACCCGACTGCAACTCTCCAGCAGCAGCGGCGACTATGACCAAATCGCAGTCACAGGCACATTCACCCAGCAGACAGGCGGCCAGATCGTTGTGGAACCGGGTGACTTCGTTCCGACATCGGGGCAGAGTTTCAACCTCTTCGACTGGGGCAGTCTCGGCTCCCTTTCCACCAATCTAGGCAGCAACTACCGCGATGGCAGCGATGACGATGCTACGGACCTGAATCTGCCTAACATCGCAGGCAGCGGTTTCTTCTGGGACATCAGCCAGTTCGCCAGCAGCGGCATCATCACCCTCGTGGTGCCTGAGCCGTCACGCGGCCTTTTGCTCGTGATCGCCGGACTGGCCCTGGTGGGTCGCCGCCGTCGTTAATCTAAAGCCGATGCCGAATGCGGAACTGTTTGGGGGTTAAACCCGTCCGTTTGCGAAAGGCCTGGGTAAAGGCGCTTTGATCACAGAACCCATGCAGTAGAGCGATCTCGATGATGGCCGCAGAAGTCTTTGCTAGCGCCTCAGCAGCGGCCTGGATCCGGCTGCGCAGTAGGAGCTCATGCGGGGTCAGTCCTAGGGTCTCCTGAAGCTTGCGGTGGAGGTGCCGCTCAGACAATCCCACCGCCCGCGCCAGCTCGGCGGCCTTGAGATTTTTATCCGTGTTTCGGCGTGCGTACTTCACGGCCTCGGTCACCTCCCGCACATCGTGGTGCAGCATGCGCTCTTCATCCCGCCGAGTGATGCCCATGACACCGATGATGCGCCCTTTGGCATCACGCACGGGCAGCTTGGTGGTGAGAAACCAATCCAGGTTTCGCTGCTCATCGTACCAGACTTCCAGCCGATTGATGAGCGGCTTGCCCGAGCGAATGACACGCTGGTCATCCTCACGAAATGCCTTGGCCACTTCCGCCGGGAACCAGCGTTCATCGGTGGAGCCGACGAGCTCACTTTCGTTTTTAATGCCAAAGCGCGGGAAGGTGGGCGTGTTGGCAGCGATGTGGCGACCGTACGCATCTTTCACAAAGAAAAACACGCCCGGCATGTGGTCGAAGATGGCCCGGACTGCCTGTGCATCGCCGATCTGGGCAAGGAAGGCGGCCTGCAGGGCAGATTTTTTCATGGCAGGATTTTAACAAACATTGGCAGGCTGTCACCAAACAAGCAGCGAGATCGCGCAGTATTGATCTGCGTTCAGACACTTCTTGTTATGCGCCCCCAGCCACTCCGTCGCCTCACCCTCATCGCTCTCGGGCTTTACGCCTGCACGCTCTGCCCAAGAGCTGAAACTCAGGAGTTTCCTCCCCAGCCACCCGTGCAACCACTTTCGGCGGAAGAAGCCGCAAAGACCTTTCAATTGCCGCCCGGCTATAAGATGGAGTTGGTGCTGAGCGAGCCGGATGTGATGGAGCCGGTGTGCATGGCCTTTGATGGCAATGGCAAACTTTATGTCGCCGAGATGCTGACCTACATGCGAGACATCGAGGGAACAGATGAACTGGTGCCCACGAGCCGCGTCTCCGTCCACTGGTCCAGCAAAAACGATGGCGTCTTTGATCAGCATCGGGTGTTTGCAGACAAGCTGCTGCTGCCGCGCATCCTGCTGCCTTTGGATGAAGGGGTGCTCATCGGCGAGACGGACACGAATGACCTCTACCTTTACCGCGACACGAATGGCGACGGTGTGAGCGATGAGAAAAAGCGCGTCTATGAAGGCGGACCACGCGGCGGCAACATGGAACACCAGCCCAGCGGCCTGACCTGGGCAAATGACAACTGGCTATACTCCGCCGTGAACAACTACCGGCTGCGCTGGAAGGATGGGCAGCTCATCAAACAAGACATCCCTGGCAACGGCGGCCAGTGGGGAGGCACCCAGGATGACCAGGGCAAATTTTGGGTGGTGAATGCGGGGGGAGAAAAGGGCCCGCTGAACTTCCAGCAGCACATCCTTTATGGCCAGTTCATGACCCGCAATCAATTCGAGCCCGGCTTTGAAGTGGTGTGGCCTGCCGTGGGCTTGCGCGACTACCAGGGAGGCCCCGGCAAGTCCCGTGAAGACAACACACTCAACCATTTCACAGCCACCTGTGGCGGGGAGATCTATCGTGGGGATCGCCTGCCAGCGGAATTGAAGGGCAACCTGTTCTTTGGCGAGCCCGTGGGCCGTCTGGTGCGCCGCACGCAGATCGAGGTCAAAGATGGCATCACCATTCTCCACAATCCTCACCCGCAAAATGAATTCCTGCGCAGCACGGATGTGTGCTTCCGCCCCGTGGATATGAAGACTGCGCCCGATGGCACGCTTTTCATCTGCGACATGTATCGCGGGGTCATCCAGGAAGGCAACTGGACGCGCGAGGGCAGCTACCTGCGCAAGGTGCTGCTGCAGCATAGCTTTGATAAAGTCATCGGCCGAGGGCGCATCTGGAGACTGGTGCATGATTCGGTCAAACCCACCCCCGCTCCTCAGTTACTTTCAGCCACGCCGGCGGAGTGGGTGAAAGTGCTGGCACACCCGAATGGCTGGCAGCGCGATACCGCTCAAAAGCTGCTGGTGCTGAAACAGGACCGCAGCGTCGTGCCTGCGCTTGAGGCCATGCTGAAGAGCCACGCCAACGCCGTGGCACGCATGCATGCCCTGTGGACTTTGGAAGGCCTGAACTCTCTGACGGCAGAGTTGCTGCGTGGAGCTTTCAAAGATGCGGATGCCTCCATGCGCCATGCGGCCATCCGCGCCAGTGAATCTCTGATGGTGGCGGGAAATGCGTCTGTGCAGCCGGATGTGATGGCCCTGGCAGGAGATGCAGATCCTGCGGTGGCGATTCAGGTGCTTCTCACGGCTAAGCTGCTGAAGTGGAAAGACCACCCAAAGTTCATCAACGCCAGCGCCTTAGTCCACCCCTCGAAAGGCGTGAAGGAGATGGCCGCGCAGATCCTCACCAACAGCAGTGATTTCCCCAAAGAATTCAGCGCCAGCCAGAAGGACTTTCTGGGCAAGGGCCAGGTCATTTACCAGGAGCTATGCTTCACCTGTCACGGCCTGGACGGGCGTGGCACTCTGATTGGGGCTCCCGGCGCAGAGATCGCGCTCGCTCCACCGCTGTCAGGATCCAAGGTCGTCCTGGGGCATCGGGATGGCTTGATCCGCGCCGTGCTGCATGGCGTGACGGGCCCAGTCAATGGCAAGACCTATCAAGGCCAAATGATCCCCATGGCGAACAATGACGATGCTTGGGTAGCCACGGTGACTAGCTACATTCGCAATCGCTTTGGCAACTCCGCCAGCCTCATTGATCCCGAAGATGTCGCTCGTGTCCGTGCTGAAACCCAGAACCGCACCACCCCCTGGACGGAGAAGGAACTGACCACCGCAGGTCCCGCCAAGCTGACAAACCGCAACACCTGGAAACTGGATGCCAGCCATCAAGCAGTGGCCACGAAGGCCCTGACGGATGGCGAGCTGAAGACGCGCTGGGACAGTGGCACACCCATGACGAACAAGATGTGGCTGACGGTGGAACTGCCTGCGGAAACCGAGGTGTGTGGCGTGCGGGTGGATGGCCAACGCAGCGGCGGCCACTTTGGTCGTGGGCTACGGGTGGAAATCTCAGCCGATGGGAAAAAATGGAGCAAGCCGGTCTATAACAACACGAATGCTTCCTCCATCGCCGAGCTGCTCTTCAAACCTGTGATCACGAAGTTCCTGCGCATCAGCCAGACCTCCGGTGGGGATAACCGCACGACCTGGAGTCTGGAGGAATTGGATATTTACGCCACGACGCCTAACCAATAATGACTTAACACCCCATCAAGAAAAAACCGCCTGCCCGTATCGAGTAGATCGGGCAGGCGGTCTTGTTTTTGAGGAATCAATCCCCATCAAACATGCGGCCAATGCCGCCGAGGACGGAGCCTTCACCCGTGGCTTTGCCGCCGGCGGAAGGGGCATTGGCCAGGATGCGATCTGCCAGGCGGGAGAAGGGCAGGCTTTGCAGCCAAACGGTGCCATGTCCCGTGAGCGTGGTGAGGAAAAGCCCTTCACCGCCGAAGAACATGCTCTTCAGATTGCCCGCACGCTCAATGTCATAACTGATGCCCTGAGTGAAGGCGACGAGACAACCGGTATCCACACGTAGGGTCTCGCCACGCATTTCTTTTTTGATGATGGTGCCGCCAGCATGAATGAAGGCCATGCCATCTCCTTTGAGACGCTGGAGGATGAAACCTTCGCCACCGAAGAGACCCGCACCGAAGCGTTTTTGGAAAGCGATGCCGACGGAAGTGCCATAGGCGGCGCAGAGAAAGGCATCCTTTTCACAAAGGATTTCGCCACCGTAGTCAGTGAGCTTCAGCGGAATGATTTTGCCCGGATAAGGGGCGGCAAAGGCCACGCGCTTTTTCCCTGCGTGAGCGCGGTTGGTGAAGTGCGTCATGAAGATGGACTCACCTGTCAGCATGCGTTTACCCACGGTTTTGAGGATGCCCATGAGACCACCACTGGTAGGAGCCGAACCGTCCCCCATCTTGGTTTCAAAGACGATGCCATCATCCATGTAGTTCATACCGCCAGCTTCGGCGATGACAGTCTCGCCGGGGTCCAGCTCCACCTCCACGATCTGCATCTCATTGCCATGGATCTCATAGTCCACGTCATGGGCACGCATGCCACTGCTGCCAGAGATAGGCGGTGGACCGGGGACGGGAGGAGGGCCACCGGAAGCACCCCGGAACAGGCCAGGGATAGCCTGCTCGGCCCGGCTCCACTGGGCCTGACCTTCCGTCCAGACCAGGGTGTCTGGGCGGACAGCCCCGGAGGAGGCGAGGGATTGCAATTGCTCTTCAGTGACCTGATGGCGCTGACCTTCTGAATCGACGTAAAACCAAGGGTTCATAGGGAATGGAACGGGGTAGGCAGTGAATACGCATGACCACGAAGTGATGGACTAGCGGTCCCTGCGCACTTGGAAAATGAAGCGCCGTTTCGAGCCGGCGATTACTCTTTGCTGGCTTTTTTATCAGTCTGAGCAGCCTTTTTCTTGGTGACGACTTTATGTTCGACCGTGTCCTTTTTCCCTTCGACTGGGAAGCCTGCTTTGGCGTGAGCGACGATTTCTGCCAGCGTGGCATCGCCGATGCCATCCACTTTCACGAGATCTACAGGATCGGCAATGGGCCGGGCTTTGACGATGTTTTTGGCACGGGTTTCACCGATGCCAGGCAGGGATTGCAGTGCTTTGTCATCGCCCTTGTTCAGCAGGTCCAGCAGCTTGGTCTTTTGCAAAGGCGTCAGTGTTTTCGCCACGGCCAGCGCTTTGGCAGAGGGGGCTTCCACTTTGGCTTCTGCCTTCGCAGGAGCCTTCTTTTTGGCAGGTGCCTCAGCAGCCTGAACGGAGAATGACATTCCAACCAGCACGAGCACAGCAAACAGGTATTTCATAAGCAGATGGGGAATAAAACCGACCTCACGCTAGGTGATCGGCTTTGGATTGACCAGTGAAAACTCATTGGCTCACGAAAGCGGCACCCGGATGTCTTTTGACAGGAACCGATGTGATGAGAGACTAAGACCCTGTCCGTAAAGTCGAGATTCAAAGCCTGCCGATTTCCAAAGCTTTCACATCTTCACTTGCACGTCCCGCACATCTCTCAATCCTCCGCCCCCCATGTCCACTGTCACCCTCGGCCTCATCCAAGGCACCACGTTCGCTAGCCAGGCTGAAAGCCTCGCCCGCCACGAGGCTCTGATCCGTGAGGCCGCAGGCAAAGGAGCGCAGATCATTTGTCTGCAGGAGCTGTTTAACATCCCCTACTTCTGCACACGCCAGGACACCGCCCTGTTTGATCTGGCCGAGCCGATGCCTGGGCCAACGACGGACCGCCTAGCGGTGCTGGCGAAGGAACTGGGCGTGGTGATCATCGTCCCCCTATTTGAAAAGCGTGGCCCTGGCCTGTATCACAACACCGTGGCCGTGCTGGATGCCGATGGCTCTTTCCTGGGCAAGTACCGGAAGATGCACATCCCGCAGGATCCGGGCTTTGAAGAGAAGTTCTATTTCACCCCTGGTGACCTCGGCTATAAAGTCTGGGACACCAAGTTTGGCCGCATCGGCGTGCTGATCTGCTGGGACCAGTGGTACCCTGAGGCTGCACGCCTGACCGCCCTGGCTGGAGCCGAGATCCTTTTTTACCCCACCGCCATCGGCTGGCTGAGCAGTGAAAAGGCCGCCCTGGGTAGCGCCCAGCATTGCGCCTGGGAAACTGTGCAGCGCGGGCATGCGGTGGCCAATGGCTGCTATGTCGCAGCGGTAAACCGCACCGGATTCCAAGATGACACGGAATTCTGGGGGCAAAGTTTTGTGGCGAATCCTTATGGCGAGATCGTCGCCAAGGGGTCCGTCGAACATGAAGAAGTGGTGATTGTGACGTGCAATCTCCAGGCGGTGGAGGATTTCCGGCGGATATGGCCGTTTTTCCGTGATCGCCGCATTGACACTTACGCCCCTCTGACCAAACGCTACCTTGATGAGTAAAGGATACCCGCAGAACTACCACCTTCCCGCCGAATTCGAAACGCAGGAAGCCATCTGGCTATCATGGCCCTCCAACAAGGAGAGTTGTCCCAAGACCTATCTCAAACTTCAGGACAAGTTTGGAGAGATCGCCGCCAACCTCACCCGCTACCAGCGTGTGCGCATCAATGCGCCTGAGATGATGCACATGAGCATCCGCCTCAGCATCGCTGATAACGAAGGCGCGCTGAACATGGTGGACCTCTACAATCACAACACCAACGATGTCTGGTGCCGTGATCATGGACCCATCTTCATCAAGCACAATGAAACCGGCGAGGTGGCCATCACCGACTGGAATTTCAATGCTTGGGGCGGCAAGTTCCCTTACGACCTTGATAACACCATCCCTGAAAAGGCGGCTGAAGTGCTGAAGATGCAGCGCTTCACCTCTGACTTCACCCTGGAAGGTGGCGCCATCGAGACCAACGGCAAAGGCCTGCTCCTCACCACCGAAGCCGTGTTGCTCAACCCGAACCGCAATGGCGGCAAGGCCCGCACCAAGGCGGAGATGGAAAAAGAGCTGAAGGGCATGCTGGGCGTGAACGACATCGTTTGGTTCAAGGCCGGCATCGAAGGTGACGACACCGACGGTCATGTGGATGACATCGTCCGTTTCGTCCGTGAAGACGCCGTGATCTGCATGGTGGAAACCAAGGAGAATGACCCGAACTTCAAGGTGCTGAAGCAGATCCGCGAGCAGCTGGATGACGTACGCACGGCCGATGGCAGCAAGCTGGAGATCATCGAGATCGAAATGCCCAACGCCATCGAGGCCAAAGACTGGCGCCTCAGCCGTCTGCCAGCGAGCTACGCGAACTTCATGCTGCTGAACAATGCCGTCATGGTCCCCATCTTCGGGCAGAAGAAGAAGGACGCCATCGCGGAAGACAAGATCGCCGAGTGTTTCCCAGGTCGCGAGATCATCTCCGTGACTGCCAAGGATCTGGTCATGGAAGGCGGTGCCCTGCACTGCATCGCCATGCATCAGCCGAAGTAAAACGCATCAGCCAACGGGTTCCTTTTGGAAAGCCAGCCTGGTTTCAGGCTGGCTTTTTTGTGCCTCCGCGACAGCCGCCAGTTGGCTCGTCACAAAGGTAGATTTGGAGGCCCGGTTGAAGGGAATCGTCATCATCGCGAACCAAGGCCCTACAATGCGCGCCAGGGGCCCCTGAAGGATGAGGTGCCGCAGCAGCGCATCTCTCACCCAGGAAAGTCCCTTCCCCCGCCAGGTGCCCAGCCCCATACCCATGGCCGCCCGGGTCGCCGCTGTGTTGGAGGCCTGGCGGCGGCAGCGGTCATACTCCTCCAGCCAAGCGCCGGCTGGCTGGTCATGCCTCAAAATGGCATGCAGCATCAGCCCGGCAAATTCGGCATCGGCAAAGCCCGTGTTCATGCCCTGACCACCGATGGGGCTCATGACGTGGGCCGCATCTCCACAGAGGATGAAACGGCCATCGTAGAGCTGTTCGCAGTCCAGCCGCCAGGGAGAGAAGCAGCTCTGATTCAACTGGTCTTCCGGTGCGATCATCCGCCCCGTGCGCAGGCGCACAATCTCGCTGATGAACCCCTGAGGCGGGTCCGCCTCCGGCTGGCGGGTCTGCACAATCCAGCGCCGCAGGCCTCCGGGCAGGGGAAAACTTTCCACCGCGCCCTGGGCGGTGAAATAAAGGTGCGCCTCTTCACCCAAAGGGGTGCGATCCACAAAATCACCCATGATAAAATCATGCCCATAGTCATGCCGCGTGGTGCGCAGGCGTAGGAGATCTCGCACGCGGCTGCGGTGCCCATCACAGCCTACCGCGTAGGCAGCCTGTAGGGTCGTGTGGTTGCCCGCTTCATCCTTCAGGGTCACAGAGACTTCGTGGTCGGTTTGGTCCAGCCCCACCACCTCCACCCCACGCTGGAGGATCACGGAGGGATAAGTGGCCAGTTTCTCCGCCAAAAGACCCATGCTGATCTGCTGCGGCAGGGATAGCACGAAAGGGTAGGGACCAGGGATCTCGCGGAAAGAAGCGATGCCTGTAAAACCACTCTGGCCATGGACATGGCAATCACGGATGGGCAGCCCGTGCTGAATAAAAGCCTGATCCAGCCCCAACTCTGCCAGGATGGCGAGCGTGGGCGGGGTGATGCCAATGGCCTGCGAATGCGTGGGCAGGGCGGTGCGGCGCTCCAGCACCCGCACCCGCACGCCACGCGCGCCTAGAAGGCAACCCAAGGCCATGCCGATGGGCCCACCGCCGATGAGGATGACCTCGGCATCATGAGCCTGTGAAGGGGGCTGAGAGGGAGAACTCATGCGGTGACGCTGGCGACCTGGAAACCAATACGGCACCCGGGCCTGATAGCGAGCATACGCCTGGCCATAAAAACGCAGGTAACGTTTCTCCTTCCACAGGGGCGCCCAGATGCAGTACCCGGTCCACGCCAGGGCAATGATGAGGTGATCTGGCGTCCACACAGGTGCCGTCCACAGGATGAGGGTGAAGGCGGAATAAATGGGCTGGCGGCTGTAGCGAAACAGGCCCGTGCGGGTGAAGGGCCGATACACCGGCGCATGCCCGCGCCAGACGGAGCGCCACCCGAGGCTGCCGATCTGCACATCCAGCCCTGCATCGCTCATGGACTTGGCCAGCAGCACCCAGGACAGACCATAGAGCACACTCAAGACACCTTTGAGCCAGCCTTCCGGCGCGGCCCAGAGGACCTCTGAAGAAGACCAGAACAGGAAAGTCACCAGCAACTGCAAGGAGGCCAACCCTGCAAAGATGGTGGTGGAGAGCTCCCGCCCCAGGCCTAGCGGAGCCAAGCGGGCCATCCAGCGGCGACCTTTGTCCGACAGCAGCAGAGAGTGCCCCAGACCAAACTGAAGAACCAAGAGCACATCATCCAGCGCAGCCGCCCAGCCATGCAGATGCAGCAGGCTGAAATGCAGCCCCTGATACAGGCTGACGAACATGACCCCGACAGAAGCCAGGAACAATGAATGACTGACGAGTCCATACAGCAGCGCCACCCGGCGCTGTGCTGGGGTGTAAGAAACTGGTGCTGTGCCCATGGGAACTAGGCTTTTCTACTTTCCACCGTGGGGCGGCTGACGGCAGCCCGGCAGCCGATCCGTTCCAGCAGGGCCGTCTCCACCGTGAGCCCTGGCCCAAACGCCATCGCACACAGAGTGGCATGATCGGTTTCCGCTGAGTCGAGCATCTCTTTCAACACAAACAGGATGGTGGCGCTGCTCATGTTTCCGTAGTCCCGCAGGATGGTGCGTGAGGCCTCCAGGGCATCGGGCCGGAGGGCCAGGCTCTCCTGCACTTTATCCAAGATGGAACGCCCCCCTGGGTGCACGGCCCATTCGTCCATGGAATCCACCTTGCAGCCCTGACGGCCCAAGATGCCATTGAGCAACTGGCGGATGTTTCCCCCAATGATGTCAGGCACGTAGCTGGAAAGGACGATGTTAAATCCCTCGTTGCCAATTTCCCAGGCCATCTCGGATTCACTGGAGGGAACCAGGGCCGACTCAAAACCGCGCAGCAAGTAAGCTGGCTTTTTATCCACGGGGGATCGCGCGCTAACGACCGCCGCCGCCGCACCATCCGCGAACAAAGAGTTCGCCAAAATGCTGTCGTGATGATCATTGATCTGCATGTGCAGGGTGCAAAGCTCCAAGCAGATGACGAGCACCACGGCCTGGGGATCGGCCTCGCAAAACTGCGCCGCCATGCGTAGGGCAGGGAAGGCCGCGTAGCAGCCCATGAACCCCAGCGTGTAGCGTTGCACATTCTCCCGCAGGCCCAGTTCCCGGATAACGTGGTAGTCTGGCCCAGGATTGGCAAAGCCCGTGCAGGAGGTGTAGATGATGTGGGTGACGTCCTCTTTCTCAAACCCAGGCGTATCCGCCAAAGCCCGGCGGGCTACATCCACCGAGAGCTCCCGCGCACAGTGCGTGTAAACGCGATTACGCTCCGCTGTCCCTGGTGGAATGAGGCGTCCCTCAGCGTCGCTGCGGTACAGGCTGGCCTCCGCTCCCTGGACAAAATCTCCCGTCACGCTATGCCGAGTCTCGATGCCGCTGCGATTGTAAATGGCGTGGATCAGGCGCTTGGTTTTCGGATCCACGGCCCAGTCTTTGAGACGATCCCGCGTGTAAGCCTGGCTGTAGGTGTAAGCCGGATTGCCGGTGGCGATGTGATGAATGTAAGCAGGCATGGAAATCAGGGCTGGGTGAGGGTGACGCTGGCATGGACCTTCACGGCATCGCCCACGCGGATGAATAGCAGGACCGACGGCACCTCGATGCCACTGGCCTTGAGAGATACGTCGAAATCGAGGTCAAAGGTGGCTTTCTTGCCCACAAGCTTCCATTGGCTGATGCGGCCCTGGACGTTCTGCTCTTTTCCCAAGAGCTTCAGCTTCAGGGGTAGAGTCGCAGGGGTCTTGCCATCCTGAGACACTTCGCTCACAGCGGCATCTATCTCGGCTTCGATCAACGGATACTCCGTCACTTTCATAGCCTTACGCATGTTTTCATCGCGCTTCGGTTCAGCCGTGTCCATGGCCTTCGCCGAGACGGTGACCTTGGCCGAAATTTTCGTGGGAGCGCCTGTGGCATCTGACACCACAACGGTGGTGAAAGGCTGGGCCGCCACCTGACCTGCCCAGTCATGAAGCGTAGAAGTGCCCGCAAAGGTGATGGCGGCAGCACCTGACCAATTCGCACGGCTTTGTGCAAATGCCGGATGCGCCAGACAAAGAGTTAAAAACAAACAACAACGTAAAAGCATAACAGAAGGAAGGAAAAAAGATGGCTATAACAAAGATGAAGAAAACATGGTTAGGGTGCTTCCCAGCACAGCCCGTGCCTTATCTCAAATCTATGCAGAGCCACCGATGCCGACGCGTTCCTTGATTCCGCCCACCTCCTTCACTTGGCCAGACCCAAACAGCCTGCCCAAGGTGCATGCCATGTCTGAACGATGACAGATCAACAGCCATGAAGGCCAGGGCCACCCAATCAGGCCCGGCCTCCTGTTCAAGGCTGAGAGTGTCAAAAACCTCCGTCACAAGTTCTGGCAAGGTCGCCTGCTTCCCCTGGTCTGCCAGAGCAGACGCCTCCACCATCAAGGCAAAAAGCGCGAGGAAGAGCCAGAACCATTTTCGAGAGAGCGCCATGTCATGAAAGCAGGCCCACAGGAACGGTGTGGCACCCGCTTTCTGTGTGACACGGAGTGGCCGCGAATGCTCAATCCCAACGGAGGATATTTGATTCATCATCATTTGTTAGGATTGAGTCTCGACTAGCCTCTACGAGAAGCCCTTTAAGGCACTTCTTGCAGCAGACTGAATGCTCCCGAGAGAATCGGTGTGGTGGTCGCTTTCTGATTCGGCTGGGGGATCTGAGGCAGCAGGAAGTAACCCACCGCTTTTACGGAACCGTCTGCCAAACGCACCACCTGTCCCACCAATGGAACTTTCGCCCGCGTGAGGGGTGGGCTGGTCTCGACCAACGTGAAGCTGCCACTGACTTTGCCCGTGCCTGGGGTGATGGTGAGCGCCACCTTGCCCGGATTTTCGGTGATGATCGGCAACACGACTTTGTTCGCCGCTGTGAAAGTGAATTGAAGCCTTGGATCCGTCGCGGAGAAGGCTAAGCCACCCTCGGTGAAATTCAAAGTCACACTGCCCACTGCGGGCAGGCCTAGGATGGCTTTGGTCTTGCTGCTTGCAGCCAAGTAAGCCCCTGCTGCCGTGAGTGGTACATCCCCAAAAGAGGCAGGGTAAAGGCGTGATACCGTGGTCGGCTTCACCCAACTCAAAGCACCACGGATGACATTGTCCTCAAAACCCGCCTGCTGAAGATCCAGCAGCAGCTCGCCCTGGAGGCTGCCTAACTTTTTATACAGCGGAGTGTAAACCGCCAACTGCCCTTCCGAGCTGAGAAAACTGCTACCTGTAATGGTCTCCCCATCGGCCGTTTTACCCAGCAGGATTAAGGTGCCTGCAGGGGTGACACTGAAAGTGGCAAACCCAGTGCCATGAGGGATGGTGGGTGAGCTCCGATCCGTCTCTTCTTGAAGGTCCAAGGCCAGACTGTAGTACCCGACATAAACGGTCGCGGGCTGGTCTCTCACATGCCAGGCATTGCGCCAGCCGTTCACCGCCGCAGCGCCGAGCTGGCCCGTCACTTCACCCGTACCAGCTTCGAGATTCAGGGTGAGTGTCTGCCCACCTAGAACCACCGAGACATGAGGCGCGGAGGCATTCAAGAAACCCTTCGCTGAATAGGCCATCCCCGCTGCCGCAGCACCACTGGTGGGCAGGGCCCCGGTGAGCTTTAGCGTGTAAGCTCCCAGCGAAGTGGTGGTGAGAGAAAAGGTGCCTCCCAGGCCTTTGTTGGCCGCCGCTTCACGCTTGATCAAACCCGTAAAGTTCCCGACCTGGTGCGTGTCCAAAGCATTCACCACCCAAGGGGCCACCACCACCGCACTCACCCCACCCGCATTGCTAGCGCGCACCTGCACATCATAGCGCCCCGGCACGGTGGCACGTCCTTTGATCACGCCCGTGCTAGCCACAAAAGTGAGTCCCTTCGGCAAACCCGTGATGGCGAATGTTTTGGGGTAGTTTGAAGCCGTTACGGTCTGATTGACCAAGGCACCCAGAGTGGTTGGGGAAAACACGACCGGATCCACGATCGGGGCCAGATAAGTGGCAGAAACGGGCAGCGTCAGCGCTTTCAGCAGAACGACCGGACTGCCATCCGTCAAACGCACGGTGAAGGTGGCGCTACCTGCTGCCGTGGGTGTGCCAGAAAGCACCCCTGCTGCGCTGAGCGTGATGCCCGCAGGCGGTGCGCCCGAGGCGATGGCCCAGGTGTAGGGCCCAGTGCCGCCGGTGTGCAGCAAGCTGTGAGAAAAAGCCACCCCTTTAACAGCCGTGGGCAAAGCCGCCGTGCGAATGACGAGATCCGTCAAGAGCAGCGTGAAAACTTTGGTCGCGACACGGACCTCCGCATCGGCCACCTCGATGGTAAAGCTGCTGCTGCTGGAAGATTGCGGCGTGCCAGATAGCACTCCTTGTTCACTCAAAGTGAGACCTGCGGGCAAGACGCCTTCACTGACGCGCCAGGTGTAGGGGCCTGTGCCACCGATGACGCTCAAAGAGCTGCTGTAGAGACTGCCCACGAAACCCGTGGCCAAAGATGGAGCTGTCAAAATCGTCGGCTCCGCCGGGGCCGTCACGGATACCGTGGCCGTGCTGGAATCCACTCCGGCAGGCAAGGCCGTGTTACTCACTCTCACCCAATAGCTGGTGCTGGTAAGCAAAGTTGGGGTGGTGAAGGAGGCAGCATTCGTGCCGACGGGGGTGGTGATGACGCCGCTCACTCCTTGATACCACTGATAAGTCAGGGGACCATCCCCGGTGGCTACCACGGAAAGCGTCGTGCTTTGCCCGCTATTGATCTGCGTTGAAACAGGTTGCTCCACGATGGCCGCTGGCTGTAACACCGTGACGATGGCCGTGTTTGACTGGACTCCCGTGGGGTTCGTCGCATTGCTCACTTTGACCCAGTAACTTTTCGTCGCCGTGAGATTCGGCGTGGTGAAACTTGCCGCATTCGTGCCTACGGGCTGGGTGGTGACACCACTGGCCCCTTCATACCATTGATAAGTCAGCGGTGCGCCACCAGTGGCCGTGACGGTCAAGGTGGCTGTGCTGCCGCTGCTGATGGAAGTCGAGGCCGGGTGCGTGGCAATGGCGGCCCCTGCACCGGCGGAGACTTGCAGGGTAAAACTGGCCTGCGCAGATCGCCCGCTGAAGTTGGAATTTTCCCACCCTCGAATGGTGATCACGTGGTTACCTGTCTGAGTCGTGGTCCCGGTCAGCGTGGTCGTTTTACTTCGGGAATTCGCAAGGGTGAGGCCACTCGGCAATGTGCCGCTGGAAACAGACCACGACTGAGGGGTATGCCCACCACCACCCACGACCTGAAACACACCTGCGAGATTGGTCCCTGCCGTCACTGGCACCGTGGCAGAGCCTTGCGCAGGGGCCACTTGGCTGACGGAGGTGGCCCCTGCCACACTGTCAAAAGCCCCCAGCCCAACCACGGTGGTAATGACAAACTTCGTCGTATCCACAAAGGCCGCTGAAGTGAGGAGCTTGGCCTCTGGAAAAAGCATCTGCACAATGGGCGAACGCTGAAACAGTAGCAGCAGCGAGCTGTACCTAGAAAAGGGTTTCTTGAACTTCTCGATCACGGAAAAGAGATTCATAAGACTTGGATGTTTGAAGGGAAAAAGATCTGTCAGGGTTAATTGCAGCCACAGCCGCCGCCGCCCACCCCACCGCCGCCAAAACTGGCCTCGCGAGAAAAGTAGGCATGATTCGTCATCGCCAGAAACAGCGTGTCGCGTTCAGAACTCATCAGAGGATTGGCCAGGTTTCCCCGCTCAAAGGGCTTCACGCGAACGAGGTGGCTGGAGCAACTGCTCAAGCTGGCGGCCATCACGACCGCTAAAAAAAGTAAGCTAGGTTTCATTCTGGATCAGGGAGGTGAGGGTTTATTGGGCGAGCAGTTCCTCGATCTCTTTCACGTATTCGGCTTCCGTCTTTGCGCCTTTGAAGCCCTTATGGATGTGGCGGATTTTGCCATCTCGCCCGACGAGGTAGCTGGTCGGCATGGTGGGAGGATTAAAAAAAGCGGCCGCCTTCTGCTGAGTATCATGGACCAGGGTGAAACCCACGGGGTTCTTTGCCGCAAAGGCCTGGTACTTTTCCGCTTCTTCATCCACCCCGATGCCGATGATCACGAGGCCCCTCTTGGCATAGGTATCATGCAGGCGCGCCATAGTGGAAAACGAGGCTTTGCATGGCGCGCACCAGGAGGCCCAAAAATCTACCAGGACGACTTTTCCCGCTGTTTTAGGAAGGGCTGCGCTGGGCAATAAACCTTTGAGATCCGGTAGGGCCGAGCCCGTGGCGGGTTCGCCTGCAAAGCTCATGGTTAGGCCGAGGCAGAGGGTGCTAATGAGGGTGACGATGTATTTCATAGGGTGACTGTGGTTGGGTGTTTGAATTAAGCGGACTGGACTTGATACTGACGAAAATGACGGGTGGCGGTGACTCCCTGCTCCCCCTGAAGACAGGCCTCCACACCGGGGGCGCTTTCTGCGAACTGGAGGCCCTCCTTTTGCCCGAGCACAAAGACACAGGTGGAGTAAATGCCGGCGATGAGTGAAGTCGGTGCCACCACTGTCACGGCACGCATTCCATGGCGGACGGGCCACCCCGTGCGGCGGTCTAAGATATGGCCATAACGCACGCCTGCGTGCTCAAAGCGCCGGGCATAGTCACCCGAGGCACACACGGCATAACCTGAGACGGCGAGGCCGCCGATGCAGCGGTCCGTCTGCACGCCATCCTGAATGCCCACATGCCAGAACGGATGCTGTCCATTCCCGCCCAGAGCCAGAATGTCACGCCCCAGATCCACCAGGACATCCACGATCCCATGGCGGCGAGCGATGGCGATGACTTGATCCACCGCGTGCTCTTTGCCAAAACCTCCAAAGTCCAGGCCCATCCCAGCTCTGGGAAGGTAGATCTTGCCAGGCTTGCGCTCCACTTCTTCCCAGTTGGACAATGCCAGGGCCTTCTGCACTTCCGCCTGCAGCGGCAGTCGCTCATGGACTTTCTTCCAATCCCAAAGCTGGATCAGCGGCAGCATGGCCGGATCGAGCAAACCTTCGGTTAGGCGGTGCATGGCCTCACCCATGTCGAGCATCTGCTCCATCTCCTCATCAATTTCGATCCACCGCTCCCCGGCTGCTAGGTTGATCCGTGAGAGCATGGAGTCTGGGCGGAAGCGAGAAAACTTGGCTTCAAATTCGCCTAACCAACCCAGCGCTTCCGCTAGGAACTTCAAGGCCGCTTTCTGGTCCTCGCAGCGGAACTGGATCACGCAGGCGGTGCCCATCGCTTTGAAGGCAAGGCTGCGCACGCCTCGGCTATCGGGAGGGATGACGGCAGGTGTGGATGATTCGGCTTTCGACATGATCGTTTAAAATTGGATGCTCACTCCAAAGGTCCAGATGTTGGCCGTAGGGTAGGCCGCTGCCGGGGCTTGGTTAGCGCCCCAGCCACTCATGTCGTAATGCTCATAGGCTGCGGAAAGGGCGATGTTTTCCGTCAGCCGATAACGTGTTTTGATGCCCAGACTCAGCGTGTTCATGGAGGAAAGACGATAGTCTGCCGAGTAGTGAGGCCCCTTTCCCGCAGGGTATTCTTGTGGCGCGGCGTTGGGCACCTCATCCAGGGTGTTGTAGAAAAAATCTGCCGCGTTCTGACGATAATATCGGCAGAACGGCGTCACCTCCAGCCTATCCCACAGACCTTGCCGCCACTCCACCTGAAGGCTTTGCGAGAAGACCCCGTAGTCATCCTGAGACATGCGCAGCGTGGCATCTAGGGCAGCCTGCACCTTGTCGAAGTAATGCGTGCCCTGCATTTGCAAAACACCCCGCAGTCGGCTGTCTGGGCGATTCTCTCGGTACAAATTCACCGTCGGGATGTCGATCATGCCGCCGGCACCGTCCGGCAGTGAAACGATGTCCGTCCGCTGGATGGCTTTATACGGATCGTTCAGGTAACCTTCGCCATACCCCACCGTGAGATTGGCCGCCAAGATGGTGTTTTTATCCAGCAACTGGGTGATGCCCAAGAAAAGGTCGTAGCTCCGTTTGGTCTGATCTTCGAGGCCAAAGACCTTCACCGAATCGTCCAAATAATTGAACCCAAACGCCAAGGTGGTATTTTTCTGATTCAGCTCCCAGCGGTCGCTCAAAGACCATCCATACGAGAGATAGTCACTCTCTTTGCTGCGAGAAAACTCCAGCTCCACGCGGTGATCGCCGATCTGTTGAGACAACGCCCCGAGGATGCCATTGCGCACATCTTCCAGGTCCGCCAGGAAAGGCTGCACACCCCCAGGTAGGGCACCCGTAGGTGAGGCCCCACTGATGGCATCCGAGAGAAACTGGTAACGAAATATGGTCTGTTCCGTGAGGTACATCTCCCCCCGGAAGTACCAGGACTCCACATTGATCCGGCCATTGGACTCATCGTAAATCTGGTAACTGGTATCGAACTTCAGACGCTCCGCCGCCTCCACTGCCAAGGAAGGCAAAAGCAAGGGCGCCAAAGCGAGAGGTTTTCTCATGCCAGGCTTTCGGAGAAAGGACTTCCAAGAAGAATCTGGCAATGCAGAAGGGGGAGTACACATGGTTAGAATAAATAAGGTGTATCTGACTCACGGCGCATGGACCAGAGATAACGCGAGCACCTCCGCAGACTGTGGGGAATGACGGGCTGCGGGCTGGTCCTTCATCCCCCACCGATAAAGGAGGGGCAGCAGGAATAGTGTGAGGAAAGTGCTACTCACGATGCCGCCGATAACCACCGTGGCGAGCGGCCTCTGCACCTCTGCCCCAGCGCCCTCACTCATGGCCATTGGAATAAAACCCAGGCTGGCCACCAGGGCGGTCATGAGCACGGGACGCAGTCTTTGCAGGCTGCCTTCCGCCACAGCAGCCTCTGCGCTGCGGCCCTCATTGCGCAGTTGATTGAAGCAGCTGATCAACACCACGCCATTCAATACCGCCACCCCACACAGAGCGATGAACCCAATAGCCGCACTGATGCTGAAGGGCAGATCTCGCAACCATAAAGCCAAGACTCCACCCGTGATCGCAAGAGGGATACCGGTGTAGATAATCAGCGTCTGCATCACGCTTTTAAACGTGGCGTGGATGAGCACAAAGATCAGCACCAGAGCCAACGGAACTACAATGGCCAAACGTGCACGAGCCTCCTGCAAGTGCTCAAACTGCCCGCCAAAATCAATCCGGTAACCCTCAGGTATCTGCATCGTTTCTGCGATCTTTTGACGCGCCAGGGTGACGTAAGCTTCCGAGTCAGTACCCCCTGCCAAGTCCACATTCAGACCCACCCGGCGGTGCCCATCTTCACGCCCGATGGCATCCACCTGAGGCACCTCTATAAAGCTGGCCAAGCGCCCCAACGCGATCAAGCCACCGTCCTGCGTGCGCACTGGCAGAGACTTCATCACTTCCGGGTTGTTACGCAGAGATTCTGGCAGACGCACCACGATACTACGACGGCGATTATTCTCCATGAGCATGCCTGCGGTATGCCCCGCCATGGCGGTGGTGATGGCCGCATTCACTTCCGCTGCCTCGACATTGAATTTCAGCATCGCGGCACGATCCACCTGGATCTCCAGCACGGGCACCCGCCCTTGAGTTTCAAACTCCGCGTTGCTAGTGCCCGGCAAGCCCTCCAGCAGAGCTTTCACCTGTCCGCCGATCTTTTCCATCAGGTCGTAATCCTCGCCAAAGATGCGCACCGCCAAATCCGCTCGGGAACCTTCCAGCATCTCGTTGAAACGCATTTGGATAGGCTGCGCAAAATCATAATCTTGTTCAGGCACCTCCTTGGCCAGCTCCTCACGGATGAGTTCTGCTAAGCGGTCTCGGCTCACGGGCTGCCCCTTCTCCTGACGCCATTCAGACTGCGGTTTGTAGAAAACGTAGAGATCGTATTCTCCTGGAGACATCGGGTCCGTGGCCACTTCGCTGGTGCCCACGCGGGCAAAAGTACGGGTGACTTCAGGCACCTTGTTGATGAGGTATTGCTGTGTTTTGATGCAACGCTCCAGGGAGGTTTTCAGACTGGTATTTGCAGGCTGGTAAACCATGGCCGTCCAAGAGCCTTCATTGAGGGTAGGGACGAACTCCTGCTTTAAGCTCATGAATAACAAGACTGTGCTCCCCAGCAGTACCAGAACGGCAGCCACCACACCCCAGCGCGTTTTCCAGGCCAGCCCCAGCAGCGGTGCGTAGGCGGCCTTGGCTCCGCGCATGAGGAAGTTATCTTTCTCCGAGATATGGCCGCTGAGCAGCAGGGAGCAAAGCGCCGGCATGAGCGTCAAAGACAAGACCAAGGCGCCGCCCAGAGCCAGCATCACCGTGATGGCCATGGGGTGAAACATTTTCCCCTCCACTCCCGTCAATGCCAGAATGGGCAAGTAAACCAGAGTGATGATGAGCACGCCAAAGAACATGGGGCTCCCCACCTGCTGCCCTGCCTCCCTCACGGCAGCTAGGCGCTCCTTCGCCGTCAATCGCCGTCCCATGGAGTGCTGCTTTTCGCCCAGCACACGCACGATGTTTTCCACCATCACGACCGCCCCATCAATGATGAGACCGAAATCCACCGCCCCGAGTGACATCAGGTTTCCGGAGACTCCTCCAAAGGTCATGCCGATGAGCGCGAACAGGAACGACAGGGGAATGGCAAGCGCCACAATGAGTGCCGCACGCCAGTTGCCTAACAAAAGGAGTAACACACCGATGACGAGGATGGCCCCTTCAAACAGATTGTTCTTCACCGTGTCAATCGTGCGGTCCACCACCTCACTGCGCGCATACTGGATGCGTAGCTCTAGCCCTGGAGGAAGTTTCTTTTGCAGTTCGGCCAGCTTTTCCTCCACCCGTTTGCTGATGATGCGGCTGTTTTCCCCCACCAGCATCATCACGGTGCCCAGCACGGCTTCTTCCCCATTTTCCACCGCACAACCTGTGCGCACATTGCTGCCGATGCTCACCTCTGCGAGGTCCTTCACCCGGATGGGCTCCACCCCCGCCGCGAACTTGACGGGTAGGTTGGCAATGTCCTCAGCACTCGCCACCTTCGTGACACCGCGGATGAGCATGCGGTCGGTACCACGCTCGATCACACCGCCTCCGGCATTGTCCACATTCTGACCAATGATGGCTGCCAACTCACTGAAGGTTAGACCCGCCTGTGCCAGCGATTCAGGTTTGGGCAAGACCACCAACTGCCTTTCATAACCGCCACTGCTGTTGATCTCCGCCACACCCGGCACGGTGCGGAGGAACGGCTTCACGATGTAATCATGGGCCTCACGTAGATCCATGAGCTGGCGTTCCCGGGATTGTTTCCGACCCGGGGCATCCTTTTGATAATCCAGGGTGTAGTAGAGGATCTCTCCCAAACCCGTGCTGATGGGCGACATTTGCGGACTGAGACCCGGCGGTAGCTCCACCTGCACCAGACGCTCACTGACGAGCTGCCGCGCCCGGAAGATGTCTGTGCCATCGCGAAAAACCAGGGTGACCTGGGAAAGTCCTGACTTCGTGAGCGAGCGAAACTCTTCCACTCCTTGGATACCAGCCAGCGCCAACTCCAAAGGATACGTCACGAGTTTTTCCGTCTCCTCTGGGGCCAGGCCCGGCACAGCCGTATTCACCTGAACCTGAGTGTTGGTGATGTCCGGCACAGCATCTACGGGCAGATGCAGCGCGGAAAAGATTCCCGCAGCCAAGAGCAGCAAGGCCCCCATGATGACGAGAAAGCGATTTTTGAGTGAGAATTCGAGAATGGAAGTGATCATAACTCCAGGGAAGGAAAGGAGGTTCAGCGGACTCCGTTAAACGGAGAGAAACCCGGGAAGGGGGCTATGAAGAGCACGCTGAAGCGCGGCTCGTTTTTCATGCCTGAAAACGTCAACATTTTGCATGATCTTTGGTTAGGTAAAACTCATCCTTCTTTGGCCACGCGGGGAGACTCCATTTTCTGTCCCATGGGTGCCCCGGTCAGGCGCTCCACCTCCATGCGGTGTTTCCAGGCATTGCGTCGCCCTTCGATCAAGGCGTCCATGGCATCCAGGTAACCACGCTGCATCTCGACATAAGTCGCAGCCGGAACGGCTCCCAGACGAAAGTGTCGGTCCGCCTCGATGGCGGCCTCTTGGAACTGTTTTTCACTCTCTGGACGCCAATGGTCCAGGGCTGCTAACTCCGCCAGATACGCGGAGCGAGCTACGGCGAGGTCTCTTTCCAGATCCCTGAGCGTGGCCAGCAAAAGAGCCTCCGCCTGAAGCGTGCGCGCCTGTTCGGTGGCCACGTTTCCTTTGTTCTTATTCCAGAGTGGCAGGGGAATGGAAAAAGCAAACCCACCTTCAATCTGTGTGCCCCCCGCATGCTGGCCCGCCATGTAAGGACCAAAGCTGATGTTCCCCCAGCGCTCAGACTTCGTTAGGTCCACCTTCAGTCCCTGCTTCGCCACTTGCAGACGCTTCTGTTGAAGATCGAAGTTAGTCCCTGCCGCTTGCTCCTTCAGTTTCTCAAGCGCTGGCACCTGAGGGAAATGTGCCGACGGATCTACCAGCACCAAAGCCGTCTCGGGCGCACGACCACAAAGGACATTGAGCGCCGCACTGGACTCCTGCGCTAGCTTGGCCGCATCCGTCAGCGTGCGATCACTTGTCAACAAGGCCGCCTCAAGAATTCGCCTTTCCAGCAAAGCACTCACAGAGCCCGTATCCCGCTGCACAAGGACTTCGATCAAGGCCTCCAGCCGTTCCCTCACCGCCCGTGCCGCCTGCTCCTTACGCTGAAGCAGCACCACATCGCCACTCAAAGCCCGCACTTGATTGACCAAATGGGATTTGAACTGTTGCAGTCCTAACTCAGCCAGGGTGATATCCCGCTCGGCAATGGCTTTACGCAAAGCCATGCGCCCTGGAAAATCAAACACTTGGGCGATCTGTGCCCGCCAGACCAGCCCCTCCTTTTGACTAGCGAGGCTCATGCCCCCGAGCTCCATGGAAAGCTCTGGATTCACCCGCTGCGCCGCTGTCTGCCGTCCACCGCGTGCGGCGGCTATTTCGGCTTCATAGAAGCGCACTTCCGGGTTCTTTTCCAACGCCTCTGTCGCAAGGACATTGGAGGTTAAAGCAGGCGTCAAAGCCTGGAGATGAGGTGCTGTGGCGAGCAGCCAAACAGCCAAGTGTAAAAACAAAATTTTCATGAGGAAACAAGGCAAGGAATGAAAGCGGGCAGCGACCGGGTAGGCTGCGGGCATGGACTTCCCATGCAGTGGCCCCGAAGAATTTGGCCACAGTGATTCCGGCGAATAAGATGCCTAACGAAATGTGCGGCAATCACTAGGCCATGAGACCTGGTTGAACGCACCTATACCTAGCCTCAAATCAATAGCTGGACAGTCGCCAGCACAGGCCTGCTCTTTGGCAGACACCTCTCTGCGGAGAGGCACAGCGGTAGCGGATCATGCCGCACCGAAGAAGGAACCGAAATGACCAAACACGCTGTCGCTGTGTAGTTGAGCGCCGGTGTATTTTTGACCATCAACTCTAACAGATCACGAGCCGAAGTGATGCTACCCTTCACATGCGCTGAGACCAAGCTATGATCTCCGTGTGAATCAGGAGCACTCATGCTTACCAGCACACGAGCCAAGTTCTCCGAATGGTCTTCCACTCGAGGCGTGTAGTGCCCAGCAGAATGACGCAAGACAAGCTGAGTGCCATTTTCAGACTCTTGCACCTGCACACCATGGCTGCCATCCAGATTCGCCATCATCACCATCACCGCAGGCATGATAGCCGTACCCGTGATGGCGTAGGCCATCAGCAAGATGCTGGCAAGAATGCGGTGGGACAGTTTCATGAATATAACTACTTAGTTATCTAACAACAAATAACGCAACGTAGCAATGAGATGTTGCAACATGATCAAAAGATAATGTTAGGCTGAACTTGATACTCACTCGCAATCTTACTGACAGTGAAGAAGTTCCAACCTTGAAGACCCCTTACCCCTCGTCACTTTGTAGGCCATGCATCGCTTCATCGCACTCTGTTCCGTCCTCATCGGATGCTCCCTTTACCAGGCCCACTCAGCCTTGCCGGGCTGGCAGCCTGAAGTGACCGTGATCCAGATTTCCAGCACTGCGGATCAGTCGCCCCAGCCAGCTTTGACATGGTCTCCCGCCACTGAAGAAGCGCGCCCACTTTTGGTCGGTCTGCATACCTGGAGTGGGGACTACCAACAGGCCGCGAATGGACGAGTGTATGCCCAGTGGTGCATGGACCAGGGCTGGCATTTTGTGTATCCAAACTTTCGTGGGCCCAACCGGACTCCTGCTGCCATGGGCAGTGACCTTGCCGTGCAGGACGTGGTGGATGCTGTGGCCCATTTGAAAAGAACCCAGCGTGTGGATGCCAGCCGCATCTACCTCATCGGCGTCAGCGGTGGCGGCCACATGGCCATGCAGATGGCAGGCAGGCATCCCGAAATCTGGGCCGGTGTCTCTGCTTGGTGTGGCATCAGTGACATCGCCGCCTGGCACACGGAGCATTTGAAAAATGGCGTGCCTGACAACTATGCACGTCACATTGAACTCTCCCTCGGCGGCCCCCCTGCCGGTGCTTTGCTCGCGCAGGCTGCCCAGCGCTCTCCCCTCACGCATTTAGACAAAGCCAAAGACGTACCTCTGGATTTGAATCACGGCATTCATGATGGCCGCACTGGCAGCGTTCCTTTTCGGCATAGTTTGTTAGCCTTTAATCGAGTGGCTACCACACCTCTGCCTGAGGCGGAAATCCGCACGTATTATGACACTCAGCAAAGACCTGCCAGTTGGCTCGCACCTGAGCCAGACCCTCTTTATGGCAGCAAGGTTGTCCTGTTTCGTCACACCTCCAGCAACGCACGGGTGACCCTCTTTGAAGGGGGTCATGAGATCCTCTACACCCCTTCGCTCAACTGGCTGGCGCAGCAGCAAAAAGGAAAACCTGCCACCTGGGAGATCGCGAACCCGTTGCCCGTTAGCGGCGCTGCCGAGACAAAATCTGGCCTTTGACTGTCCTTGAAGTGCCCCGCATCCCGCGCCATCTCACAGAGACATGCTGAAAGCCTTTATCTTCGACCTCGACGGTACCCTCATTGACTCCCTGGCGGACATTGCGGCGTCCATCAATCGCATGCTGGAGGCACGCGGTTACCCCGCCTGCAAAGATGCGGGCATCTTCAAACAAATGGTGGGAGATGGCATGGAGAAACTCGTCGAACGAGCTCTTCCAGAAGCAGCCCGCACTGAAGAAATGATCCGCCTCTGCACCGAGGAGTATCGCGCCTTTTATGATGTCCACTGGCAGGAGCAGACACAGCCCTATCCCCAAATCGTCGAGGTCCTTGCGGCCTTAAAAACGAAAGGGCTCAAGCTCGGCGTCATCTCCAATAAAGCCCACCGCTTTACCGTCCCGATGACGGAGCACTTTTTTGGCAGCGACTGTTTTGAACTCATCCTGGGCCAGCGGGCCGAAGTGCCACGCAAACCGGATCCCGCAGGGGCCTACGAGGCCGCTACCAGCCTGGGCCTGCGGCCAGAAGAGTGTGCCTACGTGGGTGACTCCGGCATTGACATGGCCTTTGCCAAAAGTTCCGGCATGGTCGGCATCGGCGTGGACTGGGGCTTTCGCTCCGTGGCCGAATTGACCGAGCATGGAGCCACTTACGTGATTTCCACACCGGGCGAATTGCTCGAAATCTACGACAAATCACGCTGACCCTTGAGTGCGGCGGGAGGTGCGCGTAGTGTGCGCATCATGGTCTCCACCCGCATCCTGCGAATCGCTGCCCAGACCTCCGTCCTGGCAGCCTCTTTTTGGCTATCCTCTTGTAAAACGCCCACGGCCCCTCCACCGCCGGTGGTCGAGCCTACCAAGAAGCCCACGGGCCTGTTTGAATGGCAGGGCGAAGGCAAAAGCATCTCCTCCATCAAGATCAATGTGGATGAGCAGAAAGCCTATCTCTACAACGGCGAAGACCAGATCGGCTGGACCTACGTGGCCACCGGGATTACCAGCTTCCCCACCCCCACAGGCGAATTCAAAATCATGGAGAAAATCGCCGACAAAGTCTCCAACCTCTATGGCAAGGGCTACGATGCCAACGGCAAGCTGGTAAACTCCGACTTTAAACAAGGCCGCGATCTGCTGCCCCCTGGCGGTCGTTTTGAAGCCGCGAAGATGACCTACTTCATGCGCCTCACTGGCGATGGCGTGGGCATGCACATCGGCCCCATCCCGCGCCCTGGGCGCCGTGCCTCCCACGGTTGCATCCGCCTACCGTCCAAGTTTGCCGGTACCATCTTCAAAAACGTCTCTGTCGGCACGCCTGTCACCATCGTCGGCAGCGGACCTGACTACGCCACCTACATCAAGCAGTCTAACGCCAAGTCCAAAGCCAACGCCGCCAAGCTAGCAGCCGCAAAAGCCAAGGCCAACGAAGCCGCCGTCAAAGCCGCTACCACCCTGGCTCCCGATGATCCGAATGGCCCCGGACCAGAGACCCCACCCGTAGCAGGCACCCCCGCCCCCGGCAGCTCCGTCATCACCACCCTGCCCGCTGCACCTGCCACCCCAGCACCGGCCCCCACCGAAGAGGTGAAACCCGCCGTGCCAGCCCCGCAGCAATAAGGCACCTGCTCTAGCATTCCAAAGCAACCGCAGTCTCGAAAGAGACTGCGGTTTTTGTTTTCGCGGAGCTGTCACATCATCTGCAAAAACGGGTATTTGTAGCTCAGATTATCTTCTCCCATGGCTACCGAACAAGAATTTAAAAACTGGCTTCAAGCGAGCACTGCAAAAGTGACCGATTACTTGAAGGGTGACATCGAGAATCAAAAAATCACCCCCGCCCAAATGCAGAATGTGTTGATGCAGACGGCTGAAAATCTGCAAATCACCCCCACAGCAGAACAAATTCGGGAGGCGTCCGAGAGAATGATGAAGGCCGCGGACGCCTCAAATGTGCACGCGGAAAAGGCGAATGAATGGAATGCCTATCGTCGGGCCAAAGCGCAGGAAGGCGAACAACACAATCAACAAGTCACGAGCCTGAGAGAAGCTCTTCAGAACGAAAAAAACACCGCTGGCTGGCAGCGCAAACCTGAAGTGGGTCAGCTTGAAACTCAACTCAATCATGCGAAGTATGAAAAGTCTCAAGCCCTGGGACACAGCAATGCCGCCCTGACTCAGTCTAACAATCACCAAGATCTACGACAGACCGCTTTTGCCGAAGAAGCGATGAAGGGTCTGGTCACCCCCAATCAGGCCCGAATCAGTCAAGCGACTTTTGACTCCCTCATCGCAACACAAAATGACACCACTTACAGGGGTGACGACTACACGGACGATCTAAAAAATCTGGCCAAAAAGCTGGCTGATAAAGCTGTCGGCGGCACCTCCGTGGACACGGAACGTGCAGTCTTTGAAGCAGCTCTTATCGAGAAACTAGAAATCTCTCCAGCTAAGCAAGCCATCGCAGAACTCGATGCCAAATTAGAGGTCAATCAATCCGCAACCCTCGCGTGTCATGAAGCACTCTCAGACCCCCATCTAAGTCCCTTGAAAGAAGCAGATCTTCTTTTGGAATTGGAAGGCTTACAGAAAGAAGCCAAGGGCCTTAAAGAAGAAAAAGCTGATCACGAAGTGACTTTACGCGTTTCAGGTGCACGCCTGGAAACACTCCAGCAGAAGATGGAGCAGCCACAGCTTCAAACAGCCCTACGAGCCGAGGCTGCCAATGCCGAGTTGCAAGCGGATCAGCTAGCGGCTGGGCCCAGTGATCTGAATATGGATCAGCAACAGAGGCCCGCTCGCTCTGGCATCGTACTTGGCGCTAGCCGCTCGCAGCCGCAGTTAGGCGGCAGTTCTTCCTCGTATGATCTGGCCTCTGAACCGGAGAAGAAGGAAGCCAAGCAGTCCACCCGAGAAAACGCCGGCCTTTCGAATTGGACGAGTGCCAAACCCAGCGCCAACGCCGTTCAAAAGGGCCAGGGCATCTGAGCCGCCCCGCGCCTACTCCTCCCCAGCGAAGTACTCCACCTCATTCATCTGAAAGCACTTCTTCTGCGGCTTCATCAGCCACTTGCCTGATTCTGGGTAGTGAATGATGTCCGCTTGCGGCTGATCGGCGATGACCATGAACGTGAGGTCTTCCTCACCGTGATTGTGGATCTGATGCGCCTCTCCGGGGGGAAACACCAAGTAATCTCCGGCCTGGATGACCTCCTTACCCTTTGGGCCGCGCACCACGCCGAAACCAGAGAGAATATAATAAGCCTCCCACTGAGCCGAGTGCGCATGAAAAGGGAAATTCACCTTGCCCGGAGGCACCCGGTGGATCTCCACCTCAAACGGATGCCCACCGCCCCAGGTACCCGTATCCTTCGGCCCACCCGCCGCCTGCGAAAGGGAACGACGGCGGACGCCATACTTCCCCTGCGGTGAATTTTGCGAGGTCCAGGGAAGATCGTCAGATTGAATGCGAGTCATGGGGATGGATGCCCTCACAGTGGTGTGAGGCAGACATCTGGCAACTTCAGAAATGGGAAGGCGTAGAATGACGTTCCTAAAACGAGATACACACAGTAACTTCACCCGAGTCGGAGCTTTCTCAAAAGCCCCCGCCAACCCCTGACTTTATCCACGGAGCACTCGCTCTCAGACTCCAGAGCAGCCCTGCACCTTTGCAAGACTTCGGATTGAGGCGCACTTTTCTCAAGCGCGACTAAGCGGACACGGGCTAATGGGATTTCTCGGGAGGCGAGCGCCACCTGCAGTAGCAACTCGAGATCCGCCACCTCAAGGGACTGCAGCGGGATGCGATCATAAAATGATTCTACATCCAGGTAATAACCACGTGCGGCAAATTCCTGCGCCAGTAAACGACGAAGGCGATGTTGGAAAGGGCTGGCCCGGATGTCCATGGCAGATCAAATGATACCGGCATTCCAACCACGCTGAGCTTCATCCGCCACTTCACGAGGAAGCAGCTGTGAGAGCTGCACACAGGCGTTGCGCAAACCATGAAGGTTGTTTTCTGCAATCGCCTGTCGCCCGTGGGCGATGAGCTTCCTAGCACGCGCGGAATCATTCATCAGCGGCTCATCCTGTTCAAGATTGCGAAAGTACCCCGCCCAAAAACTAGGGCGTTCGAACAACATGCTGCGAAATAAATCCAACATCTGGTCCCGCGTACGTTTGAGTTTATCCGAATTCTTCGATTGGATGTGCGCATCGGCCTGATCATGCAGGTCCTCAGCTTTGTCCTTGTGGTGGGCCGCCCCAGATTCTTGAGCGATTTCTTTCAGTTCCTGATCCAGAGACCGAACATCTTTCACCAGGGCTGGCCACTGGATCTGTGCCTCCACCTCATCAAGCCGACAAGCAAGGTCCAGCAACATCTTATCACACTGCTCTCCCGCGACGAAGTCTCCCTCTGCCTCCTGGAGCTTTCCATGCAGTTGCTGCGTCGCTCCTTCCCGGTGGATGTCGCCTAACAATTTATTCGCACTACGGTCTTCTGCTTGGTCCGCCTGATCTTTTAAGGCCGCCAAGCGCCTCTCCTCCCTCTCTAACCGTTCGCGGAGAAACTCTGGGCGGTTGCCGGCAGATTTACGTCCTGTCTCCAGTTCTTTGCTAAAGTCTTCATCCAGATAGGGCACAAAGGCTTCCACCATGATCTTACGGCTTTCATCAATGCGCAAAGTCACTTCGATTTCTTGTCCTTCAGGTAGCTCACGACGGATTTGCGTACCTTGAATGTCGAGAACGCCAATCAACCGATTTCGATCACTGAATTCACTTTCACCTTCGATAACAGGGACCCAGATGGCACTATCCGTCTGCCCAGGCTTGACCGCCTTGGTGGTGGTGAATTTAATTGTCTTCTTCTGGGGAAGTCCGTCACCTTTAGTGAAATACCGCCGCACACTGTTATTCATCAATCCAACCCCGATGCTGTGAATGATCGGCTGTTCCTCCACCGAGGCACCAATGGTATAATGCAGGTGATCTGGCGTCACTTTTTGCGCTTGGCCACTCGGGTTCCGCAGAGTGATCCGGTATTGGTTTCGCATCCTCCTCTCAGCGCTGAGCATCGTGGTAAACGTACCATCCGCATGCACTGGAGCCTGGCCACTCGTCCAACCGGATTTTTCATGACTGAATTCGAGGGTGTATCCAGTAAAATCCATCCCGCTAGCCGCTTGCACACGGCCTCCCACCAAAGGATCTGGCTCGATACCCGTAGGTTTGTATTTGAGATCCAGGGTAAATTCTCCGAGCTGAACAGGAGCGACGATTCTCCGGGTTTGTATCTGCGTGCTGGCAAAAACAGCCGCACCCCGAGCTACCACAGTCATAGGATCCACACTGAAATCCAAGGCAGCTCCCAGTTCATGCTGGAGTTGGGCCCTAAAGTAGGGAGCCTGAGTGGGCCCTCCCACCAAGATCGCCTTCTGTAGATCCCCAGGCCGGAGGTTCTTACTCGCGAGAACCTTTTTCACAAGTGTCACGGACCTTGAAATGATGGGCTCAGCGATGCGTGCAATGTCTTCCTGCAGAAGCTCCAAACCGAGAGCTTCGACATCCACTTCATCGCCCGAGGCGTCTTCAAACGTGCATTCGATGAGTGGTGCACGACTGCTGCGACTGGCCTCAATCTTAGCTTTTTCAATGGCCGATTTCAGCTTCAGGATGGCCATGTCCCACCGGGCATTCCCACGGCGGAAGTCGGGTAGATCGTGCTGTTTAATCAATTTCGGAAGCAGCAGCTCCTGCAAGATCGCCCAGTCAATATCCGATCCGCCGAGAAAGTTATCTCCTTCATGGGCTACGACGTTGATGATGCCCTCTTCTGCGCGGATGAGTGCGGCATCAAAAGTACCACCCCCGAAGTCATAAACCAGCCAGTAGGCCTTTTCTTCGTCTTTTTGAAAACCGTAAGCAAGGGCTGCGGCCACAGGTTCTTGAACCAAAGGTGAGGTGGTAAAGCCTGCCATCTCAGCCGCACGGCGCGTGGCATCGCACTGGTGCAGTTCAAAAGCCGCTGGCACTGTAATCACAGCAGCCTGGACGATCTCACCCCGACTTTGCTCCACATCTCCTTTGAGTGTCTTTAACACTTCCGCAGAGAGATCTTCCGGGCGCAATTTTTTTCCGGTGCTGCGAAAATTGTAAAGCTGATCTGAACCCATGCGCCGCTTGAACTCCGTGTAGGCATCCTGCGGGCTACCTAACTGCAAGCGCCGAGCCGCTTCTCCTAAACGCAGAACCCCCGTTTTGGTATAACCAATCGCCGAAGGGGTGATGTCCTGTCCCTGGTTATTCTTGATGATGAGTGGCTCCACCCCATCCATCATGGCAATGGCACTGTTGGTGGTTCCGAGGTCAATGCCGAAATCAATGGTCTGTCGTGACATGAGATACTACGGGTAAGCGATTATTGAGAATCCTTTGAAGGCTGTTCTTCACGGGTATTATCTGCAGGAACTTGGTCTTCTGTCGTCTCTGGCACCGCGATCACCATCTCCCCAGGTTTCACCAACTGATCTTGAAAAAGAATACTCGGGCGGATGGTCTCCACCACCATCTCACGGCTGATGCCCGCACGCTTTTCTGCCGCCACCACTTTGTCAGGCAGGCCATAATCATAAAACTCTCCCTCCCGATCTCTCAGAGTAAAACCCATGATAGACAGCGCTTCTAAAATACCAGCCACGCTGCGATGCATCGCTCTGTGCTCTTCTTTGATCTCCCGTGTTACCCGGTCTGTCATCCGGCGCTGCATGCGCCAAGCATGGATGGCGATCTCACAGAAGGCCGTCGCAGATTTCGTCTGATACTCTTGCACACCTACCAGCACTTCCTGGGCAGCTAGACGCTGCAAAGCAGCCATTTCGGTAGGCCAATCAGGAGGATTCAGGAGGGAATTGGGTGATTTGGACATCGTTTAAAAATTGTTTTTGTTAACCGGATGAGTCTGCAAATTTCCATTGAGCTGCTTATACAACTCAACGGTGTAACCTTCTCCATCCCCGAAGGTGAAATCCGAAGCCGCTTTGCTGTAAGAAGTCTCTTCTCCGAATAGATCATCCTCACCGTACCATGTCCTGCCACTGGCGTAACGAAGCTCATAGGAACCCACCGGTACGTCCACGTCACCGGCGGTCTCACCATCGCGAATGAAGATCACCATCGTTGTTTCATTGGAGAATTGTTTCACCAACTTGACGTAAAAATTTCCCGATCCTGGGCGGGTGCGAATGGTCAGAGGCCCCGTCGCACGATTTTTAGTTCTGGGTTTTTTGAGCACGCCCGTATCAGGCACGGGACGCATGACCAATTTCGGTTTCGCTGGAGTTGTTGTGGTCGCCAGCGCAGGCATCTCCCTTCCACTGATCATGTAGGCCTGCGCTTGGCTAGTCTTGGAAAGGCTCGCCAAAGGATACGAGTAATTTTCGCCATTTTCCGTTTCCAGCATCACCGTCTCACCATCGAAGGAAACCATACGCGCCATGATCTGGTTGGAAAATTGGTTCGTCCACGAGTACCAGCCATCCTTATCCAGCAAAGTTTGTTGGGTTTTGATGGGTGGCGGTGGGTTCGCCAAAGACAACGGTGGAGCCGAGTATTGCGGCACAGGATCGTAAAGGTAAGCGGGTGGTGTCTGAGTCGGCTTTTTAGAGCTGGAACCACTCGACTTGATGCTGTTGTAAAAGACAATTAGCAAGATCACTCCGATGAACCCCATACCCAGGTAATCTCCAATCCGAGTGCCCCCACCCGTGGCTTTACGCCCCACTGCATTCAGGCTCATCGTGGAAAAGTCCTTGTTAAGCCGACGGATCATCTCTGGATCACGAGCATAGCGCTGCGCTAGGCTGATGGCATCCATACCCACCAGGGGCAATTGATGCACGTTATTGGCCTCCAGCGCGATCTCACGCAGGATCACCGCCAGGGCCTCTTCCAATACTTTTGCACTTTCACGGTTCAGTCGCCCGGATTGAAGCAAGGCGTCGAGTGACGGGATGATCTCCTTTTTCAGATAATTCAACTTCTGTACCGACGTTGCCGCAGTCATTTTGCGGGTCGCCAGCAGCTTATCCAGCCAAGGTTTCAGCGTGGTATCTAACTCCACACTCGACTTGATCCCTTGGATGTCATCATCCAAACGAGCACAGAGTTCTGGATCATACGCAAGCGAGCGCGCGCGCATCAAGATCTCCATGAACATGGCATTCACCCCCGGTAGGGGATCTGGCGCTGGGGTCTTAGAGGCCGGTTTATTTTCCAGCGCTTGCCTGGATTGATTGTATCCCTGGATGGCGGAAATGCGCGCGGCAAAGGCCACTCCGTCAGAGAGCTGCTGATACTCCACGCTTTCCGTCCTGTAAAAGATTCGAAAAAGCTCCAGCCAAGGTGGTACCGTGTCCAGCAATTGAATGGCTTGTGGCATCCCCGTACTGGGTTCGGTCTTTGCCGCTTCACGGGCCGCGAGGCACGCCCGCTCCACCTTTTCACGAGTGGGTGCTAAGAGGGTATCCAAAACGGTGCTCAAGCCCTCTGTTTCCCAACGCCTGGATCTGAGGAAGTCCAAGTGCCATACCGCTTCGCGTGAACGTCCCCTCTCCGCATATCCGAGGGCTAGAGAAACCTGGATCTTTGCCAACGCCTGCGGCAGGTCTTGGCGGAGGCGCCGGGCAAATCCCGTCGTCAAAATAGGGTCATTGATCTGGCGGATTCGCGTCTTGAAACAGTCCCAAAAACCATCATCCGCGACCAGCCACTGCCAGCGCTCAAAGGCATCCTTCCAATATTCTTGCACTTTGATTTCCCGCTCGGGTGCGAGAGGCTCTTGCCAGTCGATCAGGCTCCATTCAATGGCCCGCATGTGTAATACCAGCGCGATGTTATGCGAGGCCACAAAGTCATCCTGAAGCGATTCGGTCTCCACTTCGCGCTCCGCCCAGATAGTGAAAGCTGTATCTAGATCATGCCTTTTAATCGCTACAAAGGCTGCATCGTTATCTGGTATTTCCCAGTCACTCGGCCAAAACCAAAAGAACTCATCCAGCGCTCGGGCTTCCACATCCTTGAGTCTTTGCGCCGCTTCTCGGATCTCATCTGCACTCGGTGCCTCCATGCCAGGAATGATGGCGAGCTGTTGCGCAGCCTGGCCTCCCAACTCCGCCAACATTTTCAATTTATCTGCCTGTCTAGCGACCTCGCGCCCACTCGCCGTAACAGATAAGCCGGTGAGACGAAATGCATTTTCCCGATAAAGATCCGGCGTAGCGATCTTGATCAACAAACGACCAGATTCCATGGAAGACATGGGCGCGGAGACTAGGTAGCGTCCAAGCCTCATCAAGTGATTTTTTGAACAGCTAAATCCTTTTTTACTTGGGGTAGTTTTGCCAAGCAACCTGATCTCGCCGCCTTAAGAAAAGGTTTAAAACATCCGTCACATCACAATGCCCATCTGCCAGAGACGCAACCGAGAGGCGTGGCTGCTGCGCAGTTCGGGATTCTGCTGGAAGGCTTTCTCTAAAAGTTCGATAGCTCGTTTGAGATCCCCCATTCCAGCCTTGTCGTAGGCCTGTTTCAGCGATTGAGCAGCTGCTTCTTTCGCGATTGCAAGGCAGGGGGTAGCAGGTTTCGCACTCCACGTCCTCAAAGCTTCCCAAAAAGCCTGGGCATGAGGATACCTCGCCTCAGGCTCAAAGGCTAAAGTCCGCAGCACCAGCTCATCCAAAGCCTCGTCGCACTCAAAATTCAGCCGAGAGGGACGGGTCGGTGGGGTCTTGTAAACCTTACTGGAGGGTGTCACTCCTTCAGGGACTTTGTATGGCATCTGATTGGTCAGCAACAGGTACAAAGTCACCCCCAAGGACCAGACATCCCCCGCTGGCGAATCGGATTTTTCCGTGATGAAGACTTCAGGAGCCTTGAAAGGCAAAGTGCCTGCCGCAGTCGCCATCAGGGTCAGCGGGTTCACCTGTTTCGCCAATCCAAAGTCGCTGACCTTCGCCTGGTAACCTTCCTCCGTGATGGCCACCAGGATGTTATTGGGCTTGATATCACGGTGAATAACAGGCGGATTGTAACCATGCGCCACAGCCAGTCCCGCCGCCGTTTGCCCCACAAGGTCTAGGCTTGTGGCCAAAGGCAGGATTTTAGTGCCCTGCGCATGCCAGAGATCATAGAGCGTGCCTCCACCGGCATACTCCATGGTTAAATATCCGTACTGCTCACCTTCCAGATCGAACGTCCCCGCGTCAAAGACCCGAACGATGTTCGGATGGCCGATTTTGGATAACAAAATCCCTTCCGAAAGCATTTCTGAGATTTCCTGCTGAGGCAAAACAGGCTGTTTAAACACCTTCATCGCCTGCCGACCGAAGACCCGATGACGGACCCGGTACACCTGCGCAAAAGCCCCTTCACCTAAAAAGCGTTCGACCGTGTGTTGAGTGGGCAATCGATAGCCCTCGGACAGTAGGTGAGGCATGACCCTGCCACTTTCACCTTCCCACCTTCAAAGGCAAGGGACGCGGCATTATATTCAATCCGCCCTTGAACTGTCGCCGTATCCCATACATTAGAATCATTCCAATTCTAATTCTAATCTATGGCCATTCCCTCCCCACGCTCTTCGTCGAAGCCTTCGGGCCTTGACTGCCGTCTGGCCGTGCTGGGCACCGATGCCCGGCTGACCCCGCATCGGCGTGAAGTTTTCCAGGCTTTGGCGGAATCCAACGATCATCCGACGGCCTACGACCTGTTTGCCAAGGTAAAAGAGCGCTCCCCCAGCATCTCGCTAGCCACGGTTTACAATTGCCTGGAGCACCTCACCAGCCACGGCCTCATCCGCCAGGTGCAGCTCGAGCGCGGCCAGTCCCGCTACTGCGCGAACCTGCATGAGCACGTCCACTTTCACTGCGAAAGCTGCGGCAAGGTCATTGACGCACACCCCGCAGCCGATTTTGACCCCGCCAAATTCTGGAACCTGCCTGCAGGCACGAAAGTCAGCCGCATGGACATCGCCATTCACGGCACCTGCGAAGCCTGCTCCAGCAAAGCCTAATCCCTTTTTCAACACTCCCTCATGTCCCTCGAAATCAAAGACCTCCACGCCCAGATCCCCGGCCGCGAAATCCTCAAAGGCCTGAACCTCACGATCAATCCGGGTGAAGTACACGCCATCATGGGCCCGAACGGCTCTGGCAAAAGCACCCTGAGCAAGGTTCTCTGCGGCCATGAAGACTACGAAGTCACCGGCGGCGAAGTCCTGCTGGATGGCGAAAACATCCTGGACATGGCCGTGGATGCCCGCAGCCGCGCCGGTCTCTTCCTGGCCTTCCAGTACCCGCATGAAATCCCCGGCGTGAGCAACGCCAACTTCCTCCGCGCTGCCCTCAAGGCCCGCCTGCCAAAGGGTGAGGACATTGACGCCATCAAGTTTTACAAGCAGCTCTACACCCGCATGGACCAGCTGGAGATGGACCGCAGCTTCACCAGCCGCAGCGTCAATGAAGGCTTCTCCGGCGGTGAGAAGAAGCGCAACGAAATCCTCCAACTCATGATGCTGGAGCCGAAGTACGCCATCCTCGATGAAACCGATTCCGGCCTCGACATCGACGCCCTCAAGGTCGTCTCCCGTGGCGTCAACGCCATGCGCAGCGAGAACCGCGGTTTCCTCGTCATCACTCACTACCAGCGCCTGCTGAACTACATCCAGCCCGACATCGTCCATGTCATGATCGACGGTCAGATCGTCCACACCGGCGGCAAGGAACTGGCCCTCAAGCTGGAAGAAAAAGGCTACGACTGGGTCAAGGAAGAGCTGCTGGCAAATGCCTGAGCCGTAATGGCCTAACCGAGATTGATGAACGAAGAGATTACAGCTTCTCATGTGATTGATACCGCTTCTTTCAAAGCGGCTTTCAAATGGCATATTCACCGACTGACTCGGTGGAAATGGCTCGCTCTGATTGTGCTCGTTCTAAGTATCTCCGTGGGCACCGTTGCTTCGTCAAATCTTCAAGGTAACAAGGCCATCGGGATGGCGGTGGTCACGTTTGTGCTGGTGACCCTCGGCTGCATCATCTGGTATGCACTCATGATCGGGACGTTTCGTTTCATGCTGAAACAGCAGATCAAACGAATTCCAGCCTATGGCATGACTCTTCGTTATGTCATGACAGAAGACGGCCTTCGAAGCACCGCAGGCGGTGCCGAATCTTTTCTTCCCTGGAACTTAGTGGTGAAGAGCTTGACGACTCCCGACGGGGTTCTGGTTTACCCTCAACAGAACTTCTTCAATTGGCTCCCAAAATCGGCTTTCACCTCCCAAGCTGACTACACCCGCTTCCTCCAGCTCATCGCCTCCAAGACCCAGCACTCCAAGGTCGGCTTGAACTGAACCCTGATAACTGAACACCGAACACTTTCCCACTATGGTCACCGCCCCAGACAACGACATTTCCGACATCAAGGTCGATAGCGTGGGGGACTTCACGTTCCCTGAGCGCAACAAATACGACTCCGGCTTTGGCATCACCGAAAAGACGGTGGACTTCATTGCCGATGTCAAAAACGACCCGGACTGGATCCGTGAGTTCCGTCACAAGGCGCTCAAAATCTTCCAGAGCAAACCGATGCCCACGCATTGGGCCACCAAGGACCTGGAGAACATCAAGTTCGACGAGTTCCGCTACTACCTTTCCGATGGCCAGAAGCCGAAGCGTTCCTGGGACGATGTGCCCGAGGATGTGAAGCGCACCTTTGACCGCCTGGGCATCCCGGAGCAGGAGCGCAAATTCCTCGCCGGCGTTGAGGCCCAATATGACTCTGAGGCTGCCTACTCCAACATCAAAGCCGCCGTGGAAGAGCAAGGCGTCATCTTCGTCAACAGCACCGAAGGTCTGCACAAGCACCCCGAGATCTTCAAGAAGTGGTTTGGCAAAGTCATCCCAACGGGCGACAACAAATTCAGCGCCCTGAACAGCGCGGTGTTCTCCGGCGGTTCCTTCATCTACGTGCCCCCGGGCGTGAAAGTGAAGCACCCCCTGCAGGCTTATTTCCGCATCAACTCGGAGCAGTTCGGCCAGTTCGAACGCACGCTCATCATCGCCGATGAAGGCGCGGAGCTGATGTACATGGAAGGCTGTACAGCACCTAAATTTGAAACCGCCACGCTGCACAGCGCGGTGGTGGAACTCGTGGCCATGAAGGGCGCGAAGATCCAATACGTGACCGTGCAGAACTGGAGCAGCAACGTCTTCAACCTCGTCACCAAACGCGGCATCGCCCATGAAGATGCCGAAGTGCGCTGGATTGACTGCAACATCGGCAGCCGCCTGACGATGAAGTACCCAGGCGTCATCATGAAGGGCAAACGCGCCCGTGGTGAGGTCATCAGCATCGCCCTGGCCAACAGTGGCCAGCACCAGGACACCGGTGCCAAGATGGTGCACGCAGCTGACGACACGACCAGCAACGTCATCTCGAAGTCCATCTCCATCGGCGAAGGCCGCAGCACCTATCGCGGTCTGGTACACATTCCCAAGCACCTCAAAGGCTGCAAGAACAACACCGAGTGCGACGCCCTGCTGATCAACAGCAACAGCCGCACCGATACGTACCCGGCCATCAGCGTGCGGGGTAACCAGCACTCCACGCAGCATGAAGCCAGCGTCAGCCAGGTGAGTGCAGACCAAATCTTTTACCTCATGCAGCGCGGCCTCAGCGAAGCCGAAGCCATGAGCCTCAGCGTGAATGGTTTCATCAACGACCTCGTGAAGGAATTCCCGATGGAGTACAGCGTGGAACTGAAGCGCCTCATTGACCTCGAAATGGAAGGCAGCGTCGGCTGATGCTTCGACGGTGGGCCACTGTGCCCACTCCCTCCTCCCCCGACCTCACGCCATGTCCGCCACTCTCGCTCCCACCCCCAAAAACTCTCCCGTTCCTGTGTCCGAAGCTCCTGATTCTCCTGCTCCCTCCGGTCTCGAAATCATCGCGCCTGTGCGTGATGAAACCTCGGCTCCTGGCTGGTTTCTCGCCCGTGCTGAAGCGGCCTGGGCCGAGTTCCAGAAACTGCCCGTGCCCAGCGTGAAGGATGAGAGCTGGCGCTACTCGAACGCCAAGAACATCGAGCTCAGCCTGCACAGCCCAGCCACAGCGGCCACGGAAGCGCAGAAGCAGCAGGCGCTGGCCGCCTCCGAAGGGTTGAAGGAACGTACCGCGCGTTTTGTCTTTGTGAACGATGAACTCATCGAATCTCAAACCGACGCCCTGCCTGCCGGGGTGGTGTGCGTGAACTTCGCCGAAGCCCTGAAATCCCATGGCGATGTGCTGAAGGAGCACTTCATGAAGCGCGAGATGACCCTCGGCTCGGCCAAATTTGCCGCGCTGCATCTGGCCCATGTGAAGGCCGGAACGGTGATCCTGGTTCCAAAGAATGTGGCCATCGAGAAGCCCATCGAAGTCTTCCATTGGGTGGTGGGCGATCACGCCGCCATCTTCCCCCACACGCTCATCGTCACGGGTGACAATGCCGAAGTCAGCGTGGTGGACCATTACCGCAGCTTGGATGGCGAAGGCGGCCTCAGCATCGCCATTGCCGATCTCGTCAGCGGCACAGGCAGCCGCATCACCTACGCCGCCTGCCAGGAACTGGCCGATGATGCGCAGGCCCTGCACCTTTCCAGCATCGTTGCCGGCCGCGATTCCAATGTGAAGAGCTTTCAGGTACAACTCGGTGCCGAATTCAGCCGTAGCGAGACCGTCAGCGACCTCATCGGCCAGGGTGCCCGCAGCGACATGCTCAGCGTCTCCCTGCCCATCGGCGAACAGGTGGTGGACCAGCGCACGCTGCAGAACCACATGGCCCCACACGCCACGAGCGACCTGCTTTACAAGAACGCCCTCTATGGCAAGTCCCGCAGCATCTTCAGCGGCCTGATCACGGTGGATGAAACCGCCCACTACACAGACGCCTACCAGACCTGCCGCAACCTGCTGAATAGCGACGAGGCGGAAGCCACGTCCCTGCCGGGCCTGGAAATCAATGCCGACCAGGTGAAGTGCAGCCACGGTGCCACCAGCGGCCCCATCAGCGATGAAGAGCTCTTTTACCTGAAAGCCCGCGGCATCAGCGACAGCGAATCTCGCAAGTTGATCATCGAAGGTTTCTTGGCCGATGTGCTCAAGCGCTTTGGCAATAGCGAAGTGCTGGACACTTTGGTGGCCCGCATTGACGAGAAGCTGGAGCGCGCCGTCTAACTAAAAGTGCGGTGGTTTCATAAGCCTGCATGACAACCCGCCTGCTCAGATTTTCTCATCGGGCAGGTTGGGCCGCACTAGCGCTGGGCATCGCCTTGCAGTTCGGGCTGAAGGACCATCTCTTCGGCTTTCGGCTGCTGTTTTATGCGATGCCCAAGCCCTGTCTGCTGGCGCTCGCTGTCACACTTTTGGTTTGGCCAAAGGCAGGGTTCAAATCTCGCAGCATCGCCGCGTTACTAGCTCTGTTTCTTGCCACCACCTGGATGATGGCCTCCTGGCGCAGCGCAGCGCCACCCATCTCCCAGCGAGATGAATCCACCGAGGTTCGCATCCTCTACTGGAACCTGTGCCGTCCCAAGGAACTCCACCAGGGCATGGTGGATCTGGTGAAGGAGTTTCAACCCCATGTCGCTGCTTTTGTCGAGCCAGGCCGCAGCCAGATGGAGGAAAACAGTAGCCGTTACGAGGCACTGCTTCCGGGCTACCAGGCTGCCTGGATGCCACGTGGCATTCTGTGGTTATCACGCGTGCCTTCCCGCTACCGCGACCGTGGCAAACTGGAAGGCTCAGGAGCCTACGCCCGCTTCGATGTCAGTGGCCTAGGCCCCACATTCCCCGTCGTGGTCGCGGATGTCCATCCCCATCCACTGCATTGGCGCAAAGGCCAATTGGATGAAACGCTGGCCCACGCCCAGGGCAGGGGAGATGCCATCCTCGTCGGAGATTTCAACACACCTTTGGAGTCCGCTTTGCTGGACGATTATCGGAAGCATTTTACCCATGCTCTGGAAGTAGCTGGCCAGGGTTTTAAAGAGACGTGGCCACTAGGATTGCCTTTGTTAAGCCTGGATCACTTTTGGTTAGGCCCGGATTGGGAAGTGGTGGAAGCCCGCAAAGTCTGGCGTGTCACCAGCAGTGATCACGCGGCGCTCTGCGTCACGCTGCGGCGTAAGGCCAAGTGACATGGAGCCCAGTCGTAGCGTAGGATGGGTTTGTCCGGCGCAGAAGATTTTGCAAAGCTCTCGAATCTCATCGCCGGATAACCCGTCTCTCTGGAAAGCCTCGCTGCCCAAACTTGACCTTAGTTACAGGGGATAGCAGCCCTTTAAGCACGACATTCAAATGCTGACATTACCTTGCAGTGCACCCAGACCAACCTAACCATGAGTTTTGTAAGAGACCCGCTTTAGCTAGCGTCAGTACGCGCAAAGTTGAGTGCTTTGCGCGAAAGAATCCCGAATAATGGGCAGGCAGGAGTGCCAGCCTCACGTCAATCCACAGACCATTCCACTGCCACTTGCTGTTCGCGGCCATTGCGGTCGTGGTACTTCACAAAGCCGTTTTTGGCTCCGTATTCGTGGACGCATTTGGTCACCTTGACATCGAAGGCGCAGTATTCGGCGATTTCCGCCAGCTTGCCCTGCTGCCACCAGCGGATGGCTTCAAGGCCATCGGCCGTTTTGCCCGTGCCCAGACTCGCGGCGGCCACGGCTTCAAGTTTCAGGCGATGCCCGAGCTTCTTTTCCAGATCCACCAGCAAATCCAGATCCCGGACTTGCTCGCGAAAATCAAAAATGGTGTGCCCCATGAGCACTTCGTAGTCAAAGCTCACGTGGTTAAAACCGACGACGAGATCCGCCCGCGTCAGCTGATGGATCAGGTCTGTGGTTTCATCTTCCTGGAAGATGCGGTATTCCCCCAGCTTGGTGCTGTAAGTGACCGCGATGGAGATGCCCATCTTGTGCTTGTTCCCCCAGCCGCCCACATCATTGGCGGTGCGGCGGGTTTCCAAGTCGAAATAGACGATGTCCCGAGCCATCGTACTCAGAGACGATACACGATACGCGCCTTGTCCATATCGTAAGGCGACATTTCAATTTTGACGTTGTCGCCGATGACCAGACGGATGAAGCGCTTGCGCATCTTCCCGGAAATGTGGGCGAGAACTTCGTGACCGTTCTTCAGCTTCACGCGGAACATGGTCCCGGCTAGCACGGCAGAGATGACGCCATCGAGTTCGATCGCCTCTTCCTTCTGCTTAAGTTCATCTTCAGGTGGCGGCGGGGGTGGCGGACGGCGACCAGATCCACCACGCGGTGGACCGGATGGACGACGAGGCCCACCACGATTGTTTGAACGGCGAGGAGGAGGCATAGATAACGCAACGTGGGTCCTTCAGAAACCCAGAAGCCGTTAAAGTGCTGCGCGTGGAGGTGATTGACAACCTCTAATTTGACTCGTTCTCGTCATAACTCGTCTTCTTCCTCTGAAAAAGTGCTGGCGCACTCGCCACACTGCATTATGTTCCGCTTCGCTAGTTCTCAGATGGTGGTCGTAGCTCAATGGTAGAGCCCCAGATTGTGATTCTGGTTGTTGCGGGTTCGAGCCCCGTCGATCACCCCATCTCGCTGTTCACGTTGACAGCTCCTTTTTTCGCTGAAACTAGCCGCTTCAATCTCTGCGACTGATCATGGAAGCTCTCGAATCTGCCCTCGGTTACACCTTTCGTGATCCTCAACTCCTGACCATGGCGATGACCCACGGCAGTGTGGGCTACGAGGCCCAGCGCACCCAGGCAGACAATCAACGCCTGGAATTTCTCGGCGATGCCGTACTGCAACTGACAGTCTCCGAACTCCTCTATCAAAGACTGCCTCAGGCTGATGAGGGCACGCTGACAAAATTGCGCGCTCAGGTCGTCTCTGCCAAAGCCCTTGCCGCCATGGCCAAGCGGCTCAACCTGGGGCGCTTCCTCATCATGGGCCGAGGGGAAGAGTCGAATGGTGGGCGCCAGCGAGAAAGCAGCCTAGCCGATGCCATGGAGGCCGTGACTGGGGCTCTCTATTTAGATGGGGGACTGATCGCTGTGCAGCCATTCATCAAGCGGCTCTTTCAGCCCGAACTGGAAGCCCTGCTGCTCAATCCCAGTGATCAGAATCCCAAAGGCCAGCTCCAGGAGCTCATCCAGGCGGTGGGACCGACACCCCCTCACTACCGCATCCTTCAGGAAAGTGGCCCGGATCACGACAAGTTCTTTCAGGCCAACGTGCTCTGGATGGGGGGCGTTTTAGGCACAGGCACCGGACGCAGCAAAAAAGAGGCCGAGGTGGCTGCCGCTCGTGCTGCCTTGGCTTCTGGCACTCTGCAGGAGCAACTGAAGTCTTTAGGAGATCTTAATTATAAAGCCACTAGAATTCCCATCACAGATTGTGAGCAAACTGGGCACAACTGACCCCAACCCTGAGAGCAACACTCATAAGTGAGACTTGTTGATGAGGATGCACAACCTGTGCCCAATTTTGTGCCCAACACTTTGACCTGTGGAACGCCCCTCTGAATGTGGAGGAACAGGCTTATTGCACTTATCCCCACCCTATACGGATAAGGAGATTTAACGAAGCTTACCTTATTCAATCACAGAGACTGGGCATAAGAGGCATAACTCTCTCCAGCACTACCTTTGCTTGCACTGAGATTGACGCTGCCCATCTTAAGCTCCCTATGTCCAGCAGCCTCGGCACTCTCTTTCGCATCAGCACCTGGGGTGAATCCCATGGCCCCGGCGTTGGGGTCGTCATTGATGGTTGCCCGCCTCGCATCCCGTTGACGGTGGAAGACATTCAGTTGGAGTTGGATCGCCGCCGCCCAGGGCAGAGCAAGATTGTCACGCCACGCAAGGAAGACGACAAAGCAGAGATCCTTTCGGGCGTGCTGGATGGTGTGACGCTCGGCACGCCTATCGGCATCTTTGTCCGGAATACGGATCAGCGCCCCTCAGCTTACACGGAGATGGCTCAGGCCTATCGCCCCAGCCATGCGGATTACACGTATGATGCGAAGTATGGCATCCGTGCGGTTTCAGGTGGCGGCCGCTCCAGTGCGCGCGAGACCATCGGCCGGGTCGCGGCAGGGGCCATCGCTCGCAAGGTCCTCCAGCAGTCTCTAAAAGGCTATGAATGCCTAGCTTACGTGAAGACCATCCAGCATCTGGAAGCGAAGGTGCCAGAGAACCTGACTTCCGAGCTGATTGAGTCCAACATCGTCCGCACCTGTGATCCAGAAGCGGCGGAGAAAATGATCGAGCTCATCGAAAACGTGCGCAGTCAGGGCAACAGCGTCGGCGGTGTGGTGGAGTGCGTAGTGCGCGGCGTGCCGTCAGGCTTGGGAGAACCTGTTTTTGACAAGCTGGAGGCAGACCTGGCCAAGGCCATGATGAGCCTGCCAGCGACGAAGGGTTTTGAAATCGGCAGTGGTTTTGCGGGCACCTTGATGACCGGGCTAGAGCACAATGACGAGTTTTACATGGATGGCAGCCAGGTGCGCACCCGCAGCAATCGCAGCGGTGGCATCCAAGGGGGCATCAGCAATGGCGAAGAGATCGTCTTCCGGGTCGCCTTCAAACCCACGGCTACCGTGCTGCGTGAGCAGAAGACAGTGACGAACACGGGCGAAGAAACCACCCTCTCGGCCCGGGGTCGTCACGATGCCTGTGTGCTGCCCCGTGCGGTGCCGATGGTGGAGGCCATGGTGCATTTGATCATTGCGGACCATTGGCTGCGTCAGCGCGCCCAGAATGGCTAAAAGAAAGCGGCTCACGGGAAATCCCATGAGCCGCTGAGAATGAAAAGGTCTAAATGGACCTCTTGCGGGTTATTCCTTGAACTTACCTTCCTTCGCGAGTTTGGCGCGGAATTTGGAGACCTTCGGGCTGACGACGGCACGGCAGTAGCCTTGGCCGGGATTGTTGACGAAATAGTCCTGGTGATAGTCTTCCGCGACGTAGAATTTCTTCAACGGCACGATCTCGGTTACAATCGGCTGGTCCCAATCCTTCTGGGCGGTCTTCATGGACTCCTCGGCGATCTTTTTCTGCTCCTCATTCAGGTAGTAGATGCCAGAGCGGTACTGGTCGCCCACGTCATTACCTTGGCGATTCAGCGTGGTGGGATCATGGGCAATCCAGAAGTAATCCACGATTTCCTTGTAGCTGATGACGGCTGGGTCGAACTCGATCTGAATGACCTCATTGTGCCCGGTATCGCCGCCGCAAACTTCCTTGTAGGTGGGGTTTTCTTTGCTGCCGTTGCAGTAGCCGCTGACCACGGTTTTCACGCCCTTCAGCATCTCGTACTGGGCCTCTGTGCACCAAAAGCAACCACCCCCCAGAACGGCGAGTTCGGTTTTGCCTGCGGGGGTTGCAGGAGCAGGATCTGCGGCGATGGCAGGGGTGAGCGCAGTGGACATGGCGGCGAGGAGTGAGAGGAAGGTTTTCATGGTCGCTAAGAAAGGAAGGTCTGGCGACTACTCATTGCGTTACGATGGTCGTCAAACTTTCAGATGTGTGTGCTTTCATCAGTTGGGAGTGGGGAAGGGGAGCTTTATTCCAAAGTAAGGCAAGCCTCGACATGCGCCCCTTGAATTCATACGCTGGGTGGAAACTTCTTCTGCGATATGAAAGCACTTCTTTTTGCCCTGCTGGTCACCGTTTCTGCCCATGCCATCACCACGGAACCCCCTAACGTCGTTCTTGTCATGGCAGATGATCAGGGGTGGGGCGACATGGCCTACAATGGCCATCCGCATCTGAAGACACCGAACTTTGATGCCATGGCCAAAGAGGGCATCCGTTTTGATAACTTTCATGCCGCTGCGCCGGTGTGCTCGCCCACGCGCGGGAGTGTGATGACAGGCCGCACCCCGAATCGCTTTGGCTGTTTTTCTTGGGGCCACACGTTGAGGCCGCAGGAGATTACCTTGCCGGAGGTGTTGAAGACAGCGGGCTACGTGACGGGGCACTATGGCAAGTGGCACTTGGGTGGGGTGCAGAAGGCGAGTCCCGTCAGTCCAGGGGTAAGTGGCTTTGATCATTGGATCTCCGCCCCTAACTTTTTCGATCTGGATCCGGTGCTGAGCGATGAAGGGACGGCGAAGCAGTTTAAGGGCGATAGTTCAGATGTCACCGCAGAGCTAGCCATTCAGTTCATTCGGGAACGGTCTAACCAAAAGCAGCGATTTCTGGCCGTGGTCTGGTTTGGCTCACCGCACAATCCTCATCAGGCCTTGGAGGCAGATCGGTCTCTGTATGCAGATCAGCCAAAAAAGGTGCAGGATTTTTATGGCGAGATCACGGCGATGGATCGTGCTTTTGGCCGCATCCGTCAGGAACTGAAGACGCTGGATCTGGATGAGAACACGGTGCTCTGGTACTGCAGTGACAATGGGGCGCTGCCAAAGCTTGGCTCAAGCGGTGGCCGCCGTGGCCATAAAGGGCAGGTCTATGAAGGCGGCCTGCTGGTGCCGGCATTGTTGGAATGGCCGGCGCTGTTCAAGGAGCCTAAGGTCATCACGGCCCCCTGCACGACCAGCGACATCTTTCCGACCGTTTTGGCCATGGCCAAGGTGGAGCCGGAGAAGTTGAATCCACTCGATGGTGTGAATTTGCTACCCTTGCTAGAAGGCACAGAGAAAAAGCGCAGCCAACCTATCGGCTTTTGGGATTCCAAAATCAAAGGCAAGGCAACGCCGTCAGAGAAATGGATGAAGGATTTGTTAGACGCTCAGGCCAAAGGTGAGGAGCCTAGCGACCCGGAGCGATTGGCAGCCAATGCTGGGGTGATTGGTGAAGCTGTTCCTTTGAACAAGTTCCCGGGTCATTCCGCATGGCTGGACGGAAACTGGAAACTCCACCGCATCGAAGATGAGAAAGGCGAAGTGGACTGGGAACTCTATGATCTGAGTGCGGACCCCGATGAAAGTCGTGTGCTCTTTGCCGAACAGCCCGAACGCGTGCCGCAGATGCAGGAGGCCCTGCAAGATTGGCTGCAGAGTGTGGCTAAGAGTCTCAATGGTGAAGACTATGTGAAGTAGCGGACACTCACTCGGTCAGCACAAACATGGCCGCAAAGGTATTCGGGGAGAACTTCGTGCCTGGGGTAGGGGAGGTGATCATTTGCGAAATGTCGCCATCCAGAAATAAGGCATCTTTGCAGCCGAGATGAAGGAAAAAGCGGGAGAACTGGTGGAAGGTGACGCGGCCTTTGGTGCGGTCTTCGCGATCGCTCATGACGAAGACAATTTCCCGGGTCGCAGTGACCACGCCTACTGCGCTGCGCTGTCGGCGATTCGGTGAGTTCGCATTGAAGGCAGGGTGGATGACTCCTTTGCGTAACAAGAGGGGTCCTGACTGATTAGCGATTCGAGGTTGGAATTTGAGCCCTTCGTATTCGGAGGATTCGGCAATGCCTGGGCCAGCCGTGTCGTCCAGATAGAAGACGCCATTGGGTTTCAGAAAGAAGTTTCCTTCCGCATTCGCCAGATTCAGTGGGACAAGAGTTTTCGATGCCGTGATCGTCAGGCCGCAAGGTTTCGGACCACGTTCATAGATCCCGGCATTGGTGGCGAAGAGGATCTTTTTACCCTCTTGGCTGAGCTGCTTTTGCAGACCCCCAAAGTCGGAGAGGGGCTTGCCAGAATCATTTAGCCAACGCAAATCCAGCTTGGCTTGCTGGGCTTGCCTGACCCGCTGTACATGATAGAGCCCGCCTTCGTATTCCAGTGTCTCAGTCGCTAAGACCCAAGGTGCACTATAGAGACCGAGCCAGAACAGGAGGTGAGAGAATACTCGCATGAGGGTAAAGGGGCCACGTAGAAAACTTTGTCACAAGGAGCAAGGCTTGGCCAAATCAATCGAGCCTAAACATTCTTCCAACTCCTGTATGCGTAACTCGCTGTTTTCCTTGATCGCTATTTTTGTTTCTGGATTCTTCATTTGGCTCGGGTGGGGTAACTACTCGAAAGGGAAAGCGAGTGAGAAATGGCCCACGGCTCAAGGAACCATTCTAGAATCTGAAGTGGCAGAGAGCCGGACGCGCGCAGGGTCAAGCTCGCGGATGTATGAGGCCCGTGTGCGCTACGAATACGAAGTGAACGGCCAGAAGATCAAAGGGGATCAAGTGACGTTCATGGATGGCAGTTCCAGCAATCGCTCAGATGCGGCCCATGTGGTGAACCGGTTTCCTGTCGGGAAGGTGGTGCCCGTTCATTACAATCCAGCCAATCCTCATGAAGCCTGCCTTTCGAATGATGTGGGCAAGATGCCGTGGCTGATGATGGGCGGAGGAGTCATCGGACTCCTGATGTCACTGAGAACCTTGATCTTTGGTAAAGAGGTGAGACGCCGCCGCGAGATCCATTTTAGCTGATTGCTGGGGAAGGGGAGGGGAAAGAGCTGCGACGCTCATCCCTTTCTCAACATGACGGCCAGCAGCGCAATGTCTGCCGGGGTGACGCCTTGGATGCGGGTTGCCTGGCCGAGGGTGGTGGGGCGGATCTGAGTGAGGCGCATGTTGGCCTCTTTTTTCATGCCTTGGATCTTGGAGTAATCGAAGTTAGCGGGGATCTCTTTTTCATCCATGCGGGCGGTCTTTTCCAGCATGACTTCCTGGCGCTGAATGTAGCCTTCGTACTTGAGGTCGTTCTCCAAGAGCTGCCAAATTTCATCGCTGAACTGGCTGCGAATGTCCTGGGGCAGGGAAGTGTGGTCGTTTTCCGTGCGACGGATCCAGGCGTGCAGGCGCATGGATTCGTGGCTGGTGGTCTGGGCTAAACGGTGAGCTTCGGTCAAACGAGCAGCTTTTTCGGCAGTGTGATCGCGGCGGAAATCATCCACCAGGCCGAGAGCCGCAGCGCGGGGAGTGAGGCGGAGGTCGCAATTATCCTGCCGGAGAAGCAGGCGATATTCGGCGCGGGAGGTGAAAAGGCGGTAGGGTTCGGTGGTGCCTTTGGTGACGAGGTCATCCACTAAGACTCCCAAATAGGCTTCGCTGCGGCCTAAAATGAGGGGAGGTTTGCCCTGGATTTTCAGGGCCGCATTGGCTCCGGCGAGGAGTCCCTGACCGGCAGCTTCTTCATAACCGGAGGTGCCATTGATCTGGCCGGCGAAGTAGAGGCCGCCCACGCGCTTGGTTTCCAATGTTGAAGAAAGCTGAGTTGGCGGGCAATAGTCGTACTCCACGGCATAACCCGGGCGGATGATTTCCGCTTTTTCCAGGCCGACGATGGAGCGGATGAACTCAAGTTGGACCTCGTAGGGCAGGGAAGTCGAGACCCCGTTGATGTAAAATTCGCGGGTGTGACGACCCTCGGGTTCGAGGAAAACCTGGTGCCGATCCTTCTCCGCAAAGCGCACCACCTTGTCCTCAATGGAGGGACAGTAGCGGGGACCGACCCCTTCGATGCGTCCACAATACATGGGAGACTTGTCCAAATTGGCCCGGATAACGTCGTGCGTTTGGGTGTTGGTGTAGGTGATCCAGCAGGGAGTTTGTTCCACGTGGAACATTTTTGGGCCCCAATGGTTGAGGGTAAACAGGTCCCGTTCCTCGTCTTTGACCCCGGAAAGGTAGCTGAAATGGGGGGCTGGCGTGTCCCCTGGCTGGACCTCACACTTGGAGAAATCGATGCTTCGGCTGTTGATCCGGCAGGGGGTGCCGGTCTTGAAACGCTTCACCTCAAAGCCCAGATGGAGGAGGCTGTCTGAAAGGGTGGAGGTGCTATCTCCCATGCGACCACCGACCTGGTTTTGCAGTCCCACATGCAGGAGTCCGCGCATGAAAGTGCCTGCGGAGATGACGACGGCGGAGGCGCGATAGATCATACCGAGGCTGGTTCGGATGCCGACGACGACGTCATTTTCGACGAGAATCTCGGCAGCATTGCCCTGGTGCATGTCCAGGTTGGGCTGGTTTTCGATCAGCCATTTCATGCGAAACTGGTAGGCCTTCTTGTCGCACTGGGCCCGGGGGCTTTGGACGGAAGGGCCTTTTCGCGCGTTGAGCATGCGGAACTGAATGCCCGTAGCGTCTGTGTTTAGACCCATCACGCCGCCTAGGGCATCGATCTCACGTACCACGTGGCCCTTGGCCAAACCCCCGATGGCGGGGTTGCAGGACATCTGGGAAATAGTGTCCAGGTTCTGGGTGAGAATGGCCGTCTGGCAACCCAGTCGCGCAGCGGCCATGGCGGCCTCTACCCCGGCATGGCCTGCGCCGCAGACGATGACATCGTAGTGTTTCGGGTAGGTGTAGAGGCTCGTGGACATGGTCAGGGAAGGGGGATAGCGCTGGTTGAAGTCGCTTTACCTGACCTTAGCACAACTCCAAAATTGTTCCATGTGGAACAAAAAGAGGTTGGATTAGGAGCTCTGGGCCATCAACGAAAGAAAGATAAGGCTCATCGGAACCCAGATCAGAAGGGCCAAAAGGACCATGGCTAAGGCGATGAAACCTTGGTAACGCCTCTCTTTTTGGCCAAGTGCGACGATGCTGTCCCGAGCAGCAAGGAGTAGCAAAGCAGCGTGAATGTAAGCAATGGCCACGTATGTGACGAGGAAACACGTCTGGCTGATACCTCCCGAAATCCCCAGTTTGGTTTTGAAAAGTGAAGCGAGTAGCAGTAGGGCCGCTCCACTCAACGGCCAAGTAAACCAAACTCGCAGCGTGGTGATCATCGCCCGTTCTGCGGGATGGTCAGAAAGGGTGGCGCTCACGCGAGGAGGATTAGTGGGCTTTAGTCTCAGAGAATCTGGCCTGAAATGGCGTCGGTTTCCAGGAAGGTTTTCAGCGCCTCGTCCGTCTCGGCAGGGGCCTCAGGTTGGGGGACAAACAGGGTGGAATTGATGATCCGGGGAGTGCCAGGGCTCGGGATGTCCAGCACTTCAGCTCCATGAAGGTTTCCAAGACCGGGCAGGGGAGAGGATGCTGGAAGGGAGCTGTTGTTGACGATGACGATTCTATTCTGTCCATCGTCCCATCCGGGCAGTGCCTGGGTGTAGGGTTGTAGTGCCTCTCTCCCTTTTTGGGTGAACATGGGGTTTTGATGCTCCAAAAATTCGTGGGGTGACAGGCCCTGATCGGCGGCGCAGCGGGAGTAATCCGAAATCAGAAAGCGGCTGGTGACGGCACTGGGTTCATAACCGAGCATCAAGAAGGAGCAGGTTGGGCCACCGTCCAGGTGAAGACGAGTGGTTTTCTTTTGATCAAAACGACCCAGGGAATAGTAGGCCAAGGTTTGGCCATGGTCGGTTTGAAAGATGTTGGAGAGTTGTTCCTTCAGCCACACCATCGTCCGCCGGAGCTGAAAGGAATCCACCTGCCCAGACAGGCTGAGGCAGGCAAAACCGGGTTGGCTAAGATCCTGACGAAAGACTTTGGTCGCCACCCAGTCTGGCAGGGTCGGGGCCAGGTTTGCCTCTGCACCGATATGAATGTGGCAATCTTCAGGCTTCCAGAAAGCAGGCATCATCCATGCTACTTCGATGGAGGTAGCTGTCTAGGTTCTGTTGGCTTCATCGGACTCCTGACTTGCTTCCCCCCTTCACCCGGCTAGTATTCAGCTCCCTCAACTATGGCCACTAAGACTGCTCCTTCCGCCAAATCTGCTGATGCTCCGATCAATGCCAAACTGACTGCGGCTGACAAGATTGAACTGTATCGCAAGATGGTGCGGGTGCGTCGTTTTGAGCAGGTTTCTCTGCAGCATTATCAGGCTGGTCGCATGGGTGGATTCCTCCACCTTTACATCGGTCAGGAATCGGTGGCGATTGGCTGCACTTCTTTGATGGGTGAAAATGATCATGTGATCACCGCTTATCGTGACCACGCTCACGCGCTGGGAGTTGGCATGTCCATGAATGAGTGCATGGCGGAACTTTTCGGCAAGGCCACGGGTTGCTCGAAAGGCAAGGGCGGTTCGATGCACTACTTTGCGCCGGATAAAAATTACTGGGGTGGTCACGGCATTGTCGCTGGCCAGACACCATTGGGCCTGGGTCTCGCTTATGGTTTGAAGTATCGCGGCCTCAAAGGCGCGGCGATGTGCTTCTTGGGCGATGGCGCGGTGAACCAGGGTGCCTTCCACGAATCTCTGAACTTGGCGGCCCTTTGGGATCTGCCTGTGATTTACGTGATCGAAAACAACGGTTACTCCATGGGTACCAGCCAGGAGCGTTCTTCGGCTTACAGCGAGAATCTCGCGAAGCGTGCGGAAGGTTACGGCATGGTCTGGGATTCCTTTGTCGGTGAAGATCTCTACGATGTGCGTGCTCACGTGCAGGTGGCAATTGATCGCGCGCACAACGAGAGCAAACCGACGATGCTGGAAATCGCGACTTACCGCTGGGAAGGTCACTCTGTTGCGGATGCGAACAAGCTGAAGTACCGCACGAAGGAAGAAGTGGAGAAGTACCAGAAAGAGCATGACCCGATTCAAGTCTGGAAGCGCAATCTTCTTGAGGAAGGCGTGGCGACAGAAGACGAGCTCAAGAAAATTGATCGTGAAGCTCAGGCGGAAGCGGAAGCCTCGGCTGACTTTGCCAAAACCAGTCCTTATCCAGAGCCCGAGTCCATCTTTGAAGATGTGTATTGGGAAGTGGATAACAACACGGAGGCTGGAGCGACAGGCCGCCACTTCTTCAACGACTGATACGCTTTTGGTTAGGCCGATGGAGCGCTAAAGAAGGCGCTTACATTGGTCTTTGACATAAAAGTATCCGATTCGGACATCACGTCAGAAGAAAGGTTGCACCTTCCCTGTCGTATTGAGTAAGCTGTGATTTACCGCGACGTGCGGAGAGAATCCGCGTGCCCAAACCTAACCTTATCTTTGTCATGAACTCAGCAAACACCAGCCGCCGCACGTTCCTGCGCGGCACCATCGCCGGAGCCGCCGGCCTTGCCACTTTGCCCACTTGGGCGAAACCCATCGGTTCCAACGGTGAAGTCCGTGTGGCCGTCATCGGCTTTAAGTCCCGTGGTTCAGGCCACATCGGCAGTTTGTTGAAGATCCCAGGCGTGCGTCTGGTGGCTCTTTGCGATGTGGACAGCGATGTGATGGCCAAGCAGGTGGCTGCCCTTGGCAAGCGTGAAACACCGATCAAGGTGAAGCAGTACAAAGACTTCCGCGAGTGCTGTGCAGACCCGGACATTGATGCCGTGACCATTGCAACGCCAAACCACAGCCATACCTTGATTGCCCTCACGGCGATCGCCAATGGCAAGCATGTCTATGTGGAGAAGCCTGTTTCTCACAACATGTGGGAAGGTCGCAAGCTGGTGGACGCCGCTGCCATCGCCGAGAAAAAAGGTTTAGTGGTTCAGCACGGTATGCAGCGCCGTTCCGACCTGGGTTGGGCATCCGCCATGGAGTACATCAAGAGTGGCCAGATCGGCAAAACGACCCTGAGCCGTGGTATCAACTACAAGGCGCGCAAGAGCATCGGCAAGCTGGATGCTCCAGTGCCGGTGAAGGATGTTTACGCCGCAGGCACCTTCAAAGGTGTGGATGGCAAGTCCACCCAGGGTGAGCTGGATTACAAACTCTGGTCGGCACCACGCCCGATGCTGCCGGTGAACCGTTCCCAGTTCCACTATGACTGGCACTGGCAGTGGGCTTACGGCAATGGCGACATTGGCAACCAGGGGCCTCACCAGCTGGACGTGGCTCGCTGGGGTCTGGGCAATCCTTCCGTATTGCCGAAGCGAGTGATGAGCTTTGGTGGCCGCTGGGGCTACGATGACGATGGTGAGACGGCGAACAACCAGATGGCCTTCTATGACTATGCTGAAGGTGCTCCTCTGCTGTTCGACAACCGCGGTCTGCCGATGAAGGACATGAACTGGGCCAAGGGCGCAGAACCTGTTTATCGTATCAATGGCAAAACTTCGGCTCCTCGTATCGGCAACGTCATCCATTGCGAAGGCGGTTTTGTGGCGGAGTCCAAGGCTTATGACAATGACGGCAAGGCGATCCAGAAGTTTGAAAACTTCCAGGATGGGCCTGACCACATGCTGAACTTCATCAACTCCGTCCGTGCGGGCAAGCTGACGAAGGATGTGCTTCACGTTTCCCACGGCTACCATGCGGCGGCCCTGGCGCAGATGGCCAACATCTCCTACCGTCTCGGCAAACAGATCTCCAACGACGAAGTCAAAGAGCGCCTCAGCAACAGCAAGGCAGCTCAGGAGACCTTCGATCACTTCGTTGAAAACCTGGTGGCCAACAAGATCGACATGAAGGCCGAGATGGCTCAGGTCGGTCCTTGGCTGGACTTCGATCCTGTGGCTGAGAAGTTTACCGGTGAGTTTGCTGAAGAGGCGAACAAGCTGGCCAATGGCGAATATGCTGCTGGCTTCGAGCTGCCAGTGATTAGCTAAGTCTTACGGAGACATTCTTGAGAGCGCGGAACCTGGAAACGGGTTCCGCGTTTTTTGTTAGGCGTGTGGGCGTGCGGCATTCCTATCTTTCCCGTGCTGACGGCGGGACGCCGTCACACCTTGAACCCTTCGTGGGCGTTTGTGTGAGACCCAAGGGACGATTCCTGGACCTGCTAGGCAAGGGGCGGACGGGGATGGCTGGCATCCTTCCAGGATGCGACGGAGAGTACGTGTGTGTTTTGGCCTAACCAGGGGTGCGTTCGCTAGGGCTCACGGACCCCTGGCTACCCGCTGCGATGCCTCCGGCATCGGGGGGGAGAGTTGTGGAGGCATGGGGCTTTGTGGGTCCCGGGAAAGACGGGTAATCCGGCGAAGGGGTGGGTGAGTTACCGGGATGTTTTTTCGCCGGACACACCCGTCCTACCTATGGGAAGCGGGAACTTGAGTTATTGGACGAAGCTGCCGACGACTTTCGGAGGGGTGCCTTTTTTGATGGCGAAGATTTCGGGGCTGGCGGCGCGCGGATCGGTGCGGAAGCGTTCGGCGAGGTCGGGGGCGAATTCTTCGAGTGCTTCAGGCTTGGCGGGGAAGATGAAGAGGGAGTGGCGATCTGGCAGGGCGACCCAGATTTCGGGACCGAAGAGTTTTTCAAAAACGGTGGGCAGGGAAGGGGCGATCAGGAGGGAGGCGATGAGGGGCTGCTCACTGCGATAGACGGCGTAAAGGACTTTGCCTTCGGGGTCTTTGATGAGGTCTGGCTTGAGCGTGGCTAGCCGTTTGTCGGCGACTTTTTTGGCGCGTTCGGCAAAGGTTTCGACGCTGATACCGAGTTTTTTAAAGTCCTGGGCGGAGTAAGCGAGGATGCCGGGGACATCGGCCAATTCTTTGGCAGGGGTGAGGACGGTGAGTTCGGCGTCTTGAGGAACGACGGAGAGGGGGCTGCGCATGACGGTGGGCTCGGGCAGCATGAGCAGTTCTTCCAGGCGGCGTTCGGGCGTCTGGGCCATGATGAGGCTACCCAGGAGGCAGAAAGCGGCGAGGAAGCGGAGTTTCATGGGGATCACTTGAGCATGGGTGGAGCGGTGGCGCTAGCAATCAAAGGCCTTGCGCGTGGTGCGAGTCCCGGCTTCATGGAGGGGCATGATCGCCTTTCTCCGTGGCAAACTCGCTGAAGCCTACCCGCACCAAGCCATCGTGGATGTGGGAGGGGTGGGCTATGCGACGAACATTCCTCTAACCACGTTTGATAAGCTGCCGCAGCAGGGTGGGGAAGTGCGGCTGCTGACGCATCACCATGTGACTGAGCGTGAGCACACGCTGTTTGGCTTCTACACGGAGGACGAGCGGGATTTGTTCCGCCTGCTGATTGATCGGGTGTCCGGCATTGGGCCGAAGATGGCGCTGTCTGTGTTGAGCGGGATGCCGGTCGCTGCTTTCAAGGATGCGGTGATCCGGAATGACACGGCGGCGCTGGCGCGGATCAAAGGGGTGGGTAAGAAGACGGCGGAGCGGATCGTGCTGGAGCTGAAGGATAAAGTGGGCGTGGTGGATGCGTGGCAGGCGGCTGAGGTAGCACGTGGCACGCATGATCCGAAACAGGCCGCCATCAGCGATGCGGTGCTGGGCCTGATCGCGCTGGGTTACAAGCAGAGCGAGGCGCAGAAGACGGTGAACGAACTGGTCAAAGCGAGCACAGAGCCAGTGCGTGCGGACAAGCTGATCCGTGAGGCGCTGCGGGCGATGCAGTAAGGGGCGTTACCAGCCGAAGATGATGGGGCCGGGGACGATCTTCACCCCGCCGCTACCCAGGGGATTGCCCTTGGTTTCCTCGATGCTTTCGACGACGTTTTCTTTGAGGTTCACGCTCATGCTGCCGGTTTCGACCTTGATGTAAACGACGGTTTGGATGGGCCTGCCCAGGGCGTCGAGGCCGGTGCTGTACTGGGGGATGCGGTCATAGACGACATACTCCAGCTTTTCTTCCCGGCCGCTGGCGCTGAGTTTACTGGATTTACGGTTGGGCTTGCCCAAGCTCGCATGGACTTCTTCGGCAGTCATGCCAAGCGCGATTTGTTTGGCGGCGATGAGGGCCTCCACCTCGGTCTGGCGCTGGTGGAGTTTTTTGAGGTTGGGTACGAGATTCGGATCTGGGGAAAGGAGGTCGGCCATGCGCATCCAGCCGGAGACGTCTCCGTGGCGGGCGCGCCCTCGAATGCGGTAAGCGGTGTCTGAAAGGCCGACGAGCTTAACCAAGGTGCCGGGGGCCATGGAGCCGAGAGGTTGATCCATCTTCGACCGGGTGTAGATGGGAGATTCCTGGAGCACCTTGAGAGTGACAGGTTTTTTCAGCATGTCTTCCACGTCCATGGTGCCGGGCTCGGGCGCGAGGAGGGAAGATTTACGCGAGCTGGAGAGCTGAGCGGAGGCCACGCTGCTGAAGGCGAGGAATCCAACGAGCAGGAGGAAAAGTGGGGCCTTTTTCATGACGGGAGCGAGACTATCAAAGTCTGACGGGTTCAGGAAAGCTTTTGTTCGACGTGAGGGAGCTTTGGCGTATCCGTTTGAGCAATGCCTAACGGACCTCTTTCGACCAAGCTCTTCGAACTCGCTAAACAATACATTCCAGGAGGGGTGAACTCGCCAGTACGCGCTTTTCGGAATGTGGGAGGTGATCCGTTTTTTGTGCGGCGGGCGAAGGGCTGCCGGATCTGGGATGTGGATGGGCGGGAGATGATTGATTTTGTAGGCACGTGGGGCCCGGCGATTTTGGGTCATGCTCCGGTCTCGGTGATCGAGGCGATCCACACGGCAGCGAAGGATGGGGTGAGCTTTGGCATTCCGAATCCTTACGAGGTGGACATGGCGCGGACGATCTGTGAGTGGGTCCCCTCGGTGAAAAAGGTGCGTCTGGTGAGCAGCGGGACGGAAGCGACGATGTCGGCGATCCGCCTCGCGCGCGGTTTCACGGGGCGGTCGCGGCTGGTGAAATTCGACGGCTGTTACCATGGCCATTCGGACAGTCTGCTGGTGGCAGCAGGCAGTGGGGCGCTGACGCATGGGCACCCGGACAGTGCGGGGGTGCCAGCGGCCTTCGCGGAGCTGACGAGCGTGCTGCCTTTCAATGATGAGGCGGCACTTGAAGAACTTTTTGCGGCGAAGGGGCACGAGATCGCGGCGTTGATCGTGGAACCTTACCCGGCGAATGCGGGGCTGATCTTGCCGAAGCCGGGTTTCTTGCAAAAGCTGCGCGACATCACGACGAAATATGGTGCCGTGCTGATCTTTGACGAAGTGATGACGGGCTTTCGCCTGGCGAAGGGTGGGGTGCAGGAGCTGGAGGGCATCACCCCAGACCTGACCTGCTTTGGTAAGGTGATCGGCGGTGGCTTACCTGTGGGTGCCTTCGGTGGGCGGGCGGACATCATGGATTACCTAGCACCGCTGGGGCCGGTGTATCAGGCCGGGACGCTGAGTGGCAATCCTTTGGCCATGGCGGCGGGGCTGGCGCAGTTGCGGGAGCTGGATCGGCAGCAGGGTTTTGCGTACCTGGAAGAGATCGGCCAGGTGATGGAAGATGCGGTACTGGACGTGCTGAAACGAAAGGGGCTGGGCTACCGCTGGTATCGCAAGGGCAGCATGTTCTGTCTCTTTTTCACTGAGAAAGAGGTGCATAACCTGCAGGATGCGAAGACCGCAGACTTGGTGTCCTTCCGGAAGTTCTTCCACCACTGCCTGGACCATGGGGTGTACTTTGCCCCTAGCCAGTTTGAGACAGGCTTCATCAGCATGGCGCATGCGAAGGCGGATATGGAGCGTACAGCGGAGGTGGCTGCGGCCGCGTTGACTGCGCTATGATGGAGGTGCTGTAATTTGCACGGAATAAGGAGCGCAGGGTTGTAGAAATGCGCTAAAGCAGTGGAGGACAGCCTGCCATCTCCCGCATGAAATCTATCGTCGGTCAATGCCTCAAGAAGCTCCTTGCGACGCAGGGATACAGTCTCGTGCCCACGAAGAAATGGGAGGAGTACAAGAAGGTGTATGTGCGCGATAAGATCGGCGGTCCGGCGGCGAAGCACTTGGTGAAGCTGCTGGATACTTACCCAGTGGATTGTGTCTTCGATGTGGGGGCCAATGATGGAGGTTTTGCGCAGATGATGCGTACGGAGGTGGGCTACCAGGGGTGGATCATTTCGTTTGAGCCGCTGGTGGAGATCGCGGAAGAGCTGGCGAAGAAAGCGGCGGCCGACCCGAAGTGGGAAGTGATGACGGATGCGCTGGGCCGTGACATTGGGGAAAAGGAATTTCACCAGATGGCGGGGGATGTTTTCAGCTCGTTTTATCTGCCAGATCCTTCGCAACCCTCCAAGTATGCGGAGTCCAATAAAGTGCTGCGGAGCATGGCGGTGAAGGTGAATACGATCAATCACCTGTGGCCGCAGATCCAGAAGCGGCTGGGGGTGAAGACGATGCTGCTGAAGATGGATACGCAGGGTTTCGACTCGGAGGTCTTCGCCGGGGCTGACCGTTGTTTTGACGATATTCCCTTGGTGATGTCGGAGATATCATTCATCCGGCTATACAAAGAGGCGCAGACCTTTCAGGAGTCTTTGGATACCTTTGCGGCTGCTGGGTATGTGCCGGCGATGCTGAACCCGATCAGCTACGATGACCGTCAGGCAGCGATCGAGATGGATGCCATCTTGGTGCGGACGAAGCGGTCTGGTTGAGGGGGAGGCGGGACTCTTTGGAGCGAGCTTTTTTTAGGCGAGCCGGAGCTTCTTTTTGAGAAAGGCCCAGGCATCTTGCCGCTCGCTATGCCGAAGGACAAACCAGGGCATGAGAAGGAGGCAGACGAGGACGTAGCCACTGCCTGCGAGGAACAGGCTGGGGTAGTCTGGCTGGACGAAGCGATGAAAGAGCCAGATGCCCAGTAAAGGGGGGACGCTGCTGCGCAGGGAGGAGAGGAGCAGGTGCTTGAAGATGTATTCCGTCGCGGGGATGTGGATGACCTTGGCTACCATGATGGGGAGGACAAACAGACGGGAGATGAGCATCTCTAGCGCGATGGCGCTCACCACTCCGTGAAGGCCCCAGACCATGCCAAAGGCGATGCTGAGGACCGCGCTGAAGCAGCCACCGGCGATGGCCATCCAGGAGAGCCAGTGATTCTTATCCAGGGTGTAGAGCAAATTATGCGCGGGATACTGGGCGAAGTAGAGGAGGTAAGGACCGGCGACGATGTGCATGACATCGGTCGCGCCCCAGAGATTGGGCCCGACCCAGCGGTGAAAGAAAGGGGAGGCGAGCCAGCAGGCGCCAAGGACGGCAAAGGTGCTGAAGGAGGCGGCCCAGCGGGAGGAACGAATGAAGATGCTGCGCAGTCCGGCCTCATCTCCGGCTCCATGGAGTTGGCTGAAAATGGAGATGACAGGCCCGCCGAAGATGGCGCCCACGGTGTCCTGGATGATGGTGATCAACCGCATGCCGATGGAATACAGCGGCACGGAGGCGAGGCCGCTGACGCGATCTACGACCATGGGATTGAGATTTCCACGCAGTGACTCACCCACCATGAGGATGCTGATGGAGCGGGCGTAGCGTAGGAGATCCCGCCGGAGGTCGCGCACCTCGGCGGTGTCTGGTGGCGGCACGGTGGCGGGGATCAAGGGGGCGGCGAAGCGGGCCAGGCAATAGAGTTCTACCCCCTCCATGACGATCTGGACACAGGCGACACCGATGATGGAAGGCCTTTTTGCCAGGAGCCAAATGAGCAAACCAGCCTGAAGGATGGAGCGGAGGATGGAAGCCTGGGCGATGAGATCGTAGCGGCTGTTGGCGCGCAAAAACACGACTGGGAGCCGGAAGCGAAAGCGCAGTACCAGCATGAGGCAGACGATCAAAAGGGCTAACTCGAACTCATGATGATGCGAGCCCGAGACGGTCAAACCTGCGACCAGGACGATGACCGGCGTCAGCACGAGTAAGACCGCTGCGATGAGGCGGAAGAACTGGCTGACCGTGGTAAAAATGAGTCCCTGCTGGTCCACATTGCCCACGCCCACAGCCATGCCGAGGAAGCGAGAGGCTGAAAAGGTGATGCCCATTTCCAGCAAAGCTCCATAACCCGAGATGGAAGTGACGAGGACCCAAAGACCGTAACCTTCGACATTCAAAGCCTGGACCATGGCCGGGGTGAGGACCAGGGTAACAGCTACCTTAAGGATTAAATCTAAAATATTAATCCCAGAACCACGGAACATACGGCTTTCGGAAAACCGTCGTTTTGGGGGGCTAGCGCTTTGTTCAGTGGGCACGCTATGACTTTGAGGGTGAAGGGGTAAGCCCCTTCATATCCTCTTCCATCGTGCAGGCATCAATGAGAAACTTGCAGGCCCAGTTAATTAACTGGAAGCGGCAGTAGTCGCCATTGACAGGGAAGGAGCCTTTGACGCCACCGCGCAGCATGCTAGGGCCTTCAAGGTGAAGGGTTCTCCTGACAAACTGATTGGCGCGGCGTGCAGCAACTAGGTATTTTTCTTGCTTCGTAAATTGGTAAAGCATGAACCAGCAGATGGCGGTCTGAGAAAGACCGGTGAGACAGATCCAGGAGACGGTGGGTTTCCACTGGTCATTGAGCATGCCTGGGAGACTGCCATCATGGGAGAGGGCGGAAAGCAGGCCGTCGGCGGTTTGAATCGCCGCTTTTAAAAGGGCGGGATCCGAAGAAAAGCGGTAGCCCTCGACGATGCCACGAAGCGTGTAGGCCAGGGTGTGAGTGAGAGGAGCGGTATGATCGTTACCGAGACCGCAGTCCTGATACCAGCCGTTTTCGAGCTGGCGCGAAACAGCCCAGCGAATGTTGCGGAGGCCTGCTTCTCCAAAGGAGGCATCTCCAGAAACGCGGGAGGCCTCCAGGAGTCCCCAAGCGACATGGGTTTCCCAGACGTGGTCGCCAGCGGTTGCAAAGGGGTTTGGATGGCGCCAGGCCCCGTCCGGATCCTGCACCTGCATGAGCCATTGGGAGGTGCGTTTCATGGCGCTTAGGTAAGGCTCGCCAAAGGTGGTGGCAGCGGCGGCCAGGCCTAGGAGGATTTGCCCGGTGTCAAAAACCACGGGGGCGATGACTTCGGCGTGCATGTGGCTGCCGCGAAAGGCCCCGTTTGGCATCTGGATGGAAAGAAGCCAATCCATCATTTTTTGGGCCGCCTCAGTGAGGTAAGGGCAGTTTTTTCGCCGGGCATGCTCCATCATCGTGGGGATGATGTAGCCGGTCGTTTCGGGGTAGGAGGCGCTCCAGCCTGTGATGAGGCTGTAATGGCGAGCGACGCCACCATCCTGGGAGGCGGAATTACGTTGAGCTTCGAGAATCCAGTCCAGGCAGGCATCAATGGCGCGCTGGTTGCCAGGGTCTGAGAAAAGTCCCTGCATGCCATCGCGCAGAGCTTCGCGCTGGGCTGGCCAAGGGACCAACCAGCGGGTGCTTTTCCTATAGATGAATCGAACGGACTTTTTAAGCACTGGGAGAGACCTCGGTTGAGAAGGGTTGGCTAGAGGGCGATACGCTGGCGGTTTTCTCGCCTACCCAGGCTAAGAAGAGAGCGTCATTTCCAGAGATCCCGCCGTGGTCAATGTGGTCGAGCACATGGACGCGGAAGCCATGATTCTGGATCCAGGACGCCATTTTCTCTCGGTCGAACCACTGTTCCCAATCGCATATTTCCAAAGCGCCCAGTTTTTGGACGTCTTTGTCAATGATCAAGAGTCTGCCACCGGGGCGGGTGATGCGAGCGAGCTCCCTGACCCCTGCCTGGATGTTCACGGCGTGTTCCAGGGCCTCGACACAAAAGACCAAGTCGGCGACTTCGTCTGGCAGGCCCGTATTGAGCAGCGTGCCTGCCTGAGCATGGATGGAGTCGGGCAGCTCACCGAGCATGGTGGTCGAAAGATCCACGGCATAAGCTTGGATGTGGGGGTGCCTTTGCTGAAGGAGCTTGATGAAACGGCCCTTGCCACAACCGATGTCTGCCACAGCTCGCGGTTGATATTTGGCGACCAGATCATCCACAATGCGGAAGCGGCCGTCCTCTGCCTCGATGTGCGTGGGAAAGCGAGGAGCAGTGGCCTCAAAGGTGCAAACCACGCGATCTCGCAAAGTTTCTAAAAACGTGAGCGCGGAAACCTCTAAGCTTAGCCCGGTGGGTTTTGAGCAGGATTTGAGGAAGGTCTTTCGATCCCGCGATTTGAGGAAGGCACGATAAGCTTGCTCTCCGGTCTGGAGGTGACCTGCCTGAAACCAGGCTGAGGCCATTTCTAGGAGGCCTGTGAGGCAAGTGGTGCGGGCCTGAAAAGTTTCGGGGAAGCTGCCATCCGGGCGCTGCTGCTCGGCCGCGAGATGCAGAAGTTCCTCGGCGGCTGCCTTTTCGCCACGGGCGAGCAGTCTTTTGATCCCGCGAGCCAAGGACAGAGACCGAATGTTTCCAGCCAGCCAGCCAGATTGTAGAGAGGCCGCCAAGTCTGCATCGGCAGGTTGTCCAGGGACTGAGCCTTGTGCCAAAATGGGTGATAAGCTCGGAACTTGGCGGATCAAGTTGGGGGTGAAAGCCAAACTTAACAGGTCCCAATCGGGAATGAGATCTGCTGGAAGGCCTTCGGGGGGCAGGCTGGCCTGCAGTTGATGGGCGAAATCGCGGGCTTTTTCATGCTCACCCCACCAGACCAGGAGAGGAATCAGTCGCAGGATCCAGGCTAATTCTGCCGTTGCCAAAGGAGGTGAAGGGCGGGAGGCGGAAAGGCGACCACTGATCACGGTGATCGCATCGGCAAAGACCTCCACAGAAGGCGAGCTTTTGGAATAGCCGAGCCAGCGTTTGGATCTTAATAGCTTAACCCAGTTGTTAAGCTTAAAATACTTAGCGATCACAATTACTTAATTAATAGTATTAGCCTGTTTTACTGGGAAAATAACTCTACTTTTGTAGGTTAACGGAAAATAAGGCAATATGCAAATCATAAAGATTTTCGAAAAAGGAAATCTTTAGCTTTCAAATTAAGTCGCAAGGAGTGAGCTCCCTGGATGAGAGGTAGCGCGGAATTCTGCAAATACGAGTTTTCTTTATTGGGGTCGCCAGACAAAAAATGGGGTCAAAGTCGCGGGAGTGATTCGTTGCAAATTACACGCCGTTTTTGGTCCAATCCAGGACAAGAAGGAACGGTATTTGATCGCTTCCATGGCAGAACCTAGGAGCCTACCACCCAGGTTTGTAGGGCAGCGAAGCTTGGCAAAGGGCACGGAGTTGCGGGCGAAGCTTTGCTTGCCTGGGGCCTGAATGGGTCTTTGTTCGGAGGATGTCCTCTCCCCGCTATGCCGTTGCTCAGTTGGATGAAATTCCGCCTACTCCATGCCCTTGCGGGCAGGCCCGGCGGGCTTTTAAAGAACCTTGGAATACGCTGGCCACGGTGCACCTGACGGACATCCATGCGGATGCGAAGCTGCACTACCACAAGAAGATGACGGAGATCTACATCGTTCTGGAGGGCGAGGGATACCTGGAATTGGATGGTGAGCGCATCCCGCTGAAGCCGATGACCTCCGTGATGATCCGCCCGGGCTGTGTGCATCGGGCTGTAGGAAACCTGCGCATCATCAATGTGCCGATGCCGCCTTTTGACCCGTCCGATGAGTTCGAGGTGGAGGGTTAGCGGCGCAGGCCTCGGACGCGAGAAAGCATGTCCTCCAGCACGGGGGCGAGCTCCATTTTGACCTTGGTGGGTGCGTGGCGAAGGAAGAAGATGGGGTCATCCTGAACCATGCTGTCCATGAACTCGCGTTCTTCGGGAGAGAGTTTGTCGCTATCCTGGGAGGCACTGCGCTGGTTTTTCATGTCGCCACGCATGCGGGTGGTGAGGCGTTTGCGCTCTTCTTCGGGTAGGGCTTTGAGGCCGCGTTCCAGTCGGTCAAGGTAGGGGTCCACCGTGCGGTTGACGTATTCCTTCTGTTCCTCTTCGTTCAGGCTGGCAAAAAACTTGTCCACCACCGGCTGGCTGTCCTCACGCAGGCGTCGTTTGTAGGCGGCATCCAGGCGATTGAGATTGGTGATGATGCGGTCCAGGTGATGCTGGCGGGATTCGTGAGTGCCCTCAGGCTGGCCGTTTAGCCAGGGTGTTTCCTCCATGAGAGCGGTGACTTTTTCTGGCCAGGAGACGAGGTGATCCGTCTGGTGCATGACCCAGGCGACGCCGCTCCAGATGAAAGCCAGGGCGGCCGCAGCGATGAGCCAGATGCGCGAGCTTTTCATGATTTGCGGCGGAATCTCTTGGAAAGAATGCCGAGGAATTCACCGGCCTCTTCCACACGCAGCTTCTGCGTGATGAGGAAATACACGCCACCGGCCATGGCGATGGTGGCCCCAAGACTGGCGACCTGGGTGATAAAGTTTTGAGTATCCCAACTGGCGAGGAGGGTTTTTTGCCCTCCGATGCACACGGCGGCCATGCCAGCGATGCCCACCATGAGCTTCAGCAAGGTCTGGCCGAGGGAGCGGCTTTCCAGGCCACTGGCGAAGCGCCGCATGCAGAAGTAGAGCGTGCCAAAGTTCACCGCCAGACCGATGGCCGTGGCCCAGGCGAGTGAGGTGTGGTCCCAGCCCAGAATGAAAACACTGGTGTAGTTCAGCACCAGGTTCAGTACGATGATGCCGATGCTGATCATCATGGGGATGAAGCGCTTATCAATGGTGTAAAAGGCGGGCTGCAGGACCTTGATGGCCGAATAAAAGACCAGACCAAAGGCATAGGCCTGGAGAGGGCCAGCAGTATTGAGGACATCATTGGCGGTGAATTTGCCATGCTCAAAAAGGACGGAGATGATCGGCTGCGCCAGCAAGGAGAGACCGACCGCGCAGGGCAGGGTGAGGAAGAGGACAAGGCGCAGACCTTTGGCCAAAGCTCCACGAAAAGCGGGAGTCATGCCTTCCGTGGCGAGACGGGAGAGCATGGGCAGCGTGACGGTGGCCACGGCTACGCCGAATAGGCCTAACGGCAATTGCTGCAAGCGCTGGGCATTGGCCAGCCAAGCCAGGGAGGATTCTTTGCCAGGGGTGTAGGAGGCAAAGATGGAATTCAGCAGGACGGAAATCTGGGTGCCGCTGGCGGCCAGCATGGAGGGCCACATGAGTCGCAGCACATCCCGCACGCCGCTGTCCTTCCAGCCAAAATCTAGGCCGAAACGGAAACCCACCCGGTGCAGGGAAGGGAGCTGAACGAGCAGCTGGAGGACCCCACCGATCAAGGTGCCAAAAGCAAAACCGGTGAGGCCTTTTTCAGTGATTTCACCGTTGCGGAATCCAGGATCGATGAGCCACGCCAGGACCACCCCACCGACGATGCAACCGAGATTGAAGAAGGCCGAGGCGACGGCAGGGATGAAAAAGACTTTTTTGGAATTCAGCATGCCCATCACCAGCGCCGTGATGGAGACGATGGCGATGAAGGGGTACATGATCTGGGCCAGCCAGGTGCCCAGTACTTTGGCCTCTTCCGAAAGACCGGGGGTAAGGATGCGAAACAGAAAGGGGGCCAGGACCACGCCGGCGAGCGCTACCAGCGTCATGAAACAGGCGGCGAGGGAGAGCATCTTGCGACCGAGCACCCAGGCGGCTTCATCCCCTTCATTCTTGATCTTTTTGGAGAAGGTGGTGACAAAGGCGGTGGAAAGGGCGCCTTCGGCAAAGAGATCTCGCAGCATGTTCGGCGTGCGAAAGGCGGCGGTGAAAATGCCGGTGAAGGCGGAGCCGAAGAGGCCATTGAGGAGCTGGTCTCTCACCAGCCCGAGCACGCGACTGCACAGGATGGCGATGGAAACGACGCTCGTGCTGCGTGCCTGGGAACCGGTGTCTTTCTTCTCTTCACTCATGATGCAAATGCGGCGGCACCTTCGTTGGCGCCGCCGCTCTGGCAATCACATTCCTGAGTGGGATGGTTACGGATCGGTGAGGTTGGGTGCCCACATGCCCGTTTCTTTGACGGTGGGGGTCACACCATCGGCTGGGAAGGTGGTTTTGACGATGCCTGCGAGTTGGGTGGACAGCTCAGTGACGGTGGCTGCATGTTCGGGCTTTTCGGCGAGGTTGGTGAGCTCTTTGGGATCCGTGTCGTGATCATAGAGTTCGCGGCCTTCTTGGCCCTCTGCCCACTCCGTGTAGCGCCAGCGTGGGGTGCGTAGGGAATAACCAAAGATGCGTTTGCCATTGTCCCCGGCAGCAGCGCTGGCCCCCATGCGCTTGAAGCCGCCACCACGCACCACCTGGCTGATCACCCAGCCGCGGCCTTCGGCTTTGGGGTCCTTGAGCATGGGCACCAGGCTTTGGCCCTGGAGATTGGCGGGGGCCTTCACGCCGCAGAGTTCGGTAAGGGTGGGGTAGAGGTCAATGAGGCCCACCGGAGCCTGGGCGACTGCGCCTGGTGTGACGCCGGGTCCGGCCATGATGAGAGGCACGCGGGCGCTTTCTTCAAAGAGGCTCTGCTTCTGCCAGAGACCGTGCTCACCCAGGTGGTAACCGTGGTCACTGGTGAAGACGACGATGGTGTTTTCACTCAGACCCAGGCGATCCAGGGTCTCCAGCACGACACCGGCCTGGGCATCCATGAAGCTGATGCTGGCAAGGTAGGCCTGGAGGGCTTGGCGGCGGAGGTCATCGGTGAGTTTGTCCTGCTCCTTTTTGTAGCTGCCCAGCGCGTGTTTGGGTAGGTCGGCCTGGTCTTCCTTCACGCCTTGGACCACGGGCATCTTGTCCACCGGGTAACCTTCGAACCAAGCTTTGGGCGCAATGTAGGGGGTGTGGGGGCGGAAGAAACCGAGGGCGAGGAAAAAGGGTCGGGACTTGTCCTTGGCGCAGCGTTCCAGCACCCAGGCAGCCTCGCGAGCCATGAGGCCATCGGTGTGTTTTTCATCGGGATTTGGCGAGGCATACCAGCTCAGAGTGCCGCCGTAGCTGCCGGGGATGAGGCTAAAGGTGTGGTCCATGTCCTCCATGCGGTCCGCGCCCGTAGGGTTGATCTCCATTTCCCAAGATCCGGGGTCGTCGTGGCCATTGGTGCCGATGGAGAGGGGGACATTGTAGTGGTAGAGCTTGCCGATGCGGGCGGCAAAGTAGCCGCTGAGGCGGAAGGCCTGGGAGAGGCTCTGGTGATTCGGGATGGTCTGGCGGAAAACCTGGGCGTTGGCGAGGATGCCGTTGCTGTTGGGGTAGAGGCCAGTGAGCATCGAGTTTCGGCTCGGGCCACAAAGGGGAAACTGGCAGGCGGCTTTTTCAAAGCGCACGCCGCGCGCGGCCAGTTTGTCCAAGTTGGGTGTTTTGGCCAAGGGGTGGCCATAGCTGCCGAGGCTGGTGTTCAGGTCATCGGCGATGATGAAGAGAACATTGGGTCGGGTCTTTTCCGCAGCGGGTGCGGGGGCTGGGCAGAGTAGCCCAAGGAGAAGGGTGGGGAGGAGCAGGCGCGCGAACATGGGTTGGGTAGGATGTGGCGCTGAAACGATGGGAGGGGTGGGTTTCTCTCGGCGGTTTGTCGTGGAGAGGTTTGGGGTAGAAAGATTGAGGGTAGGAAGATTTTTTGTGGGGAGAGTGGGAATGCGTTTTGGAAGCTCTGGATCTGAGAGCGAACGAGCATTGCTGGAGACCGAACGAGGGCGGTTTGGTCTTTCAGGGACGGCGGCAGCGCCCAGTCTTCACTCTCCTGCTATCTTGCTGCGGTAGCGCTGGGCTTCAGCATGGGCACCTGGGTCTTTCTTTTGGGTCAGCTCTTGGACGTAATCGTCGAAGGATTCCTCATCCTGGGGAGAGAGGGAGCGGCTTTCAGGGTCGCTCAGCAGCCAGCGGGCCCAGCGTTGGGCGGTGGCGGAGGGGGATGATTTTTTGGGTACTTGAGCCAGGGCGTTGTGTACCTGAGCGAGCCCGAGGGTCTGGGCTTTGCCATCGTCGGAGAGACGGCGGCGGGCGAGGGCTTCGGCCAGATCGAGAAACCAAATGGGCAGGGGCTCGGCCAGCTCAGGCATGGGGAGTGAGAACCAACCTTGTTCCGCCATGAGAAAGACGATTTTTTTACCATCGGCACTGACATGTACCTCGCTGAGGCCGTGACCTTGGCGCAGACCGGGGGTCAAGCCATCGCCCGTGCGGGCATCCCAGACGCGGATTTCTCCCTCATCGGTGACGGTGACCAGGAAGCGCCCATCTTGGCTGAGGGCCAGGGCATTGACGAAGGAATCATGGCGGATGGCGATGCCCGTGGCCTTGCCGCTGCGGACGTCCCAGAGGCGGACTTCCTGGTCGCGGCCGGAGGTGGCGGCTAGCTGGCCGTCTTCGGAAACGGCGACGGCGCCGACGGCGGGTGGGTGGGTGAAAGCAGGGCCGAGGGGGCGAAAGGCGGCCTTCACATCCCATACGGAGACGTGGCCGGTGCCGTCGGCCGTGGCGAGGAAAGTGCCAGCGCGATTCCACCCGCGCGTGCTGGCTTCGCGGACATTCACAGGGACATCCTTGGCCAGGGGGGGAGTTTCCAGGTAGGACTCATGAGCACCGGCCAGATAGCGGCGGGTGGTCATGCGCTGGTGGATGCTCCACACCTGCACACTGGGCTCATGCCGGGGGGCGACGATGAGCATGGAGCCATCGGGCGTGACGCTGATCTGGGCGATGCTGTGGCGAAGGCGATGCTGCACGCGCTCGCCCGTGACGGTGTTCCAGACCTGCATCTCGCCATGGCGGGAGACACTGGTGACGAGGCCCTGAGCGAGTGCCTGGGAAGCGGTGAGGATTTCCCCATCGTGGGCCTGGGCGGGGGTGCGCGGCTGGCCTTTGGTCAAATCCCAGGCATGCAGGTAACCGCGGCTGTCGCCCACAGTGAGCGTGGTGGCATCGGCATTCATGCTCAGGCACATGACGGAGGAGGGGTGGCCGAGGGGAGGGAGCAGTTCTGTCTCGGTGCGGAAATTGCCCACGTGGACGGTGCCGGAGTGCAGGCCCACGGCGATCATTTCCCGCTCGCGGTGGATGGCGAGCGATGAGATGCCATCCCCGGTTTCAAAAGGATCGCCGATGGTCTTGCCAGTGCTGAGATCCCACACAACGGCCTGGCCTTTGACGTCGGGACTTTCCACCGCATGGGCAGCGGCCACGAGGGTGCCCAGATAGTCCAGGGTGACTTGATGGACGGGGTGCGCGGCAGATTTCAGCACCCGGCCGGGGCGATCTAGCTGGCGCATGTCCCAGACCTGCAGGGTGCCATCTTCACCGCCGACGGCGAGCACCTGCCCATCTCCAGAGAGGGCCATGCTGAGGACCGGCTCTGGCAGGGTGGGCTGGAGTGCCGCGTGGCTGCCATCGGTGAGCGACCAGCGCTCCACCTGGCCATTGTCTAGGGCAAGGAGCGCCTGCTGCCCATCGGCAGAGATGGTGAGGCAGGTGGCGATGGTGTTCTTCGGCAGGGGATGGTCCCGCCGCTCATGGGTGGTGGTGTCCCAGATGCTGAGGATGGACTTGGGTGTGCCTTGACCTTTTTTGGGCGGCAGGGTGGAGACGGCCACGGCGCGGCCTGTCTGACGGCTGAGGGTGACTAGGCGGGCCTCCTCTGCGCCTTCGGGGAGGGGAAGCTCTGGGGTGGTGGGGTGCAGCAGGTGCTTGTGCTGGAGGAGGCTGAGGAGGTTCGTCGCTGCGAGGCTGTTGCCTGGGTCTGTGCGCAAGGCACGGGTGAGCCAGGCGACGGATTCTGTGTAGTCGCGCCGCTCGGTGAACTGGCGGGCCATGACTTCATCGGAGCGGGAGTATTCCTTTTTCAGGTTGCTGCCTGCTTCTTCTGCCGCCACGCGATTTTTTTCAGCTTCAAAGTAGAGGGCGGTGCTGGTGATGCCGCCTGCGAGAACGGCCAGGGAGATGGCCACGGTGGCAGCAACGCCGACCTGATGCCGCCGAACAAACTTTCCGATCACGTAGGCGCGGCTGGGCGGGCAGGCGTGCACGGGCTCATGGCGTAGATAACGGCGCAGGTCATCAGCCAGGTCGTCGGCATTGCCGTAACGGCGGGCGGGGTCGCGCTCCAGGGCCTTGAGGATGATCCAGTCCAGGTCGCCTTTGAGGGAAGATTCGCGAGAGCTGGGTTTAGGAGGGTCGCGCTCCACCTGGTCCCGCAGGATCTGGTGCAGGGGTTTTTGCGCGATGTCCATCGGCGTGACCAGGGCTTTGCCGGTGAGCAGCTCCATGAGGATGGAGCCGAGGGCATAAACATCCGACCGGGTATCTACGTGGGAGCTGCCGTGCTCGATCTGCTCCGGACTGATGTAACCGGGGGTGCCGACGAGCTGATCCATGCCGGTGGCGAGGGTCTGGCTCACGTCTTTTTGTTCCAATACCTTGGCGATGCCAAAGTCAATGACCTTGGGGACGGGATTGCCGTTCTCCTCCATGACCATGACATTGGAGGGCTTCAGATCACGGTGGATGATGCCCTTTTGGTGGGCGTGATTGACGGCCTGGCAGACGGGGATGAAAAGCTCGAGCCGCTGATGCAGGGTGAGGTTTTTCTTGCTGGCATAACTGGTGATGGAGCGGCCGCGAACCAACTCCATGACAAAGTAAGGCTGGCCGCGCTCCGTCTCGCCCGCGTCCAGCACACGGGCGATATTCGGATGCTCCATCAGGGCCAGGGATTGCCGCTCGGTGTCAAAGCGGGCGATCACCTGCTGGGTATCCATGCCGGCTTTGAGGATCTTTACCGCCACGAGGCGCTGGATGGGCTGCACCTGCTCGGCCTTGAAGACGAGCCCGAAACCTCCCTCACCGAGTTTTTCCAGCAGGCGGAATTTTCCTTCCAGCCAGCCGTCGTTGTCCTTCAGGAGATCTGCGGAGCGCACGCCGCTGCCACGGGTGCGGGTGAGGGGGGCCTGGGTGAGGCTGCTGCGTTGGCCTTGGGTGATCAACGTCACATCCTCGGGCACGTCGCTCGCGCGCTCGGGGTTCTCAGAGGGTGATGGAGACGGTGGAGTCACGACAAGGAGCAAGTCAGCCTCAAGCACGCAGGAGGCCTGAGCGCAAGCAAACAACGGCCCCATACTCCGCCGGGTCAGCGTGGGATCAAGGGCAGAGCTAGATACGAAGGATGTTCCGCATCGTGGTGAATGGAATTCACGGCGGATTGAATGCGCCGATTTTCGTTCAGGGGTTCACCCGTGTTGGGGTTGATATCAAAGCGGGGGAAATTGCTGCTGCTGATGTCCACGCGGATGCGGTGGCCCTTTTTGAAAACGTTGCAGGTGGGGTAGAGACGGAGAGTGATGGGGTAGATCTGACCGGGGGTCATGAGCTTCTCCTGTTTCAGGCTATCGCGGAAGCGGGCCCTTAAAATGCCGTCCGTGATGTTGAGGTCAAAGCCACCGGGCCAGTCGGCACTGGCGGGGTACACATCCACCAGCTTGGCGGTGAAGTCCGTATCCACAGCCGAGGAGGAGACCCAGAGCTTCAGCTCGATCTCTCCGGTGACTTCCACATCCTGAGTGAGGGGTTCGGTTTGAAAAACCAGTACGTCATTGCGGGCGGAGAGGGGCAGGGGCTTCAGCCAGTTCCACACATGGGGGCCGCCTTTTTGATCCCAGGCCCCCTGGAGCATGATGCCGTCGCCGCTGGAGATATTACCACCGATGGTGGGCACGGGGTTTTGCGGATCGAAGACGTAGCTGGTGCTGGCTTGGGCCTGGGTGGGTTTCTCAGTCTGCAGGTGCCCGCCGGCGGTGAGGTGATAGTTGGTTAGGCGTGCGCGGGCTGGTGGCCAGGCGGTTTCATCCCGCCACTGCCCACCGTGGTAAAGCAGGCCTTCGGGAGTTTTATGGCCGTCGCCAGAGCCCATGACAAAAAGGCGCACCTGGGTGGCGAAAGGGGCGGCTTTGCCCACGGTGTTGTTCATACCCTTCAGGACGTGGTCGTACCATTCCTTCCGCCAGGCCAGTTCATCGGCAATGGCGGCCTCGGGGCCAAAGTCCACCTGACCATGGCTGGACTTGGCCTGGGCACCATGAATCCACGGGCCCATGATCATGTAAACAGGACTCTTGAGAGTGCGGGTTAGGGAGGCGAAATTAGCGGTCGTATTACCGGCCCAGGAGTCATACCAACCGCCGACGAGATACACGGGGATGTCTTTGTACTTAGCGGCGTTTTCCAGGATGTTGTTCTGGGCCCAGAACTCGTCATTGGCCCCGTGGCGCATGGCGTCCACCAGCCAGCTTTCATATTCGGGCGCCAGCTTCAGCGGGGTCATGCCGGGGCGCAGGGGCAGCAGTTTGAGGTAATCATGGCGGTGGTCCACCATCTCCTTCAGCACCGCTGCCGTGGCGGGGTCTTGTGAGGCGACGCTGCCTTTGGCGGCATTGAGGATGATCCAGTTCCAGAAACGCATCTCAAAGGCACCCGCGTTGCGCATGGACTGCACACCGCAGTTGGACACAGCATCTACGGGGATGACGGTGGCTAGTTCAGGCGCGCCCTCCATGGCCATCGCATGCTGGGTGCCGCCGACGTAGGAGGTGCCGATCATGCCTATTTTGCCATTGCTCCAGGGCTGCTGGCCGATCCATTTCGCGCAGTCCACGCCATCGCGCCCATCGTCCGTCATCCAGTGCCAGGTGCCCTCGCTGCCGTAGCGGCCCCGGCAGTCCTGAGCGACAAAGACGTAGCCGTGCTGGGCATAATATTGACCGAGCTTTTTGGCCCCATCCTTGTTGTAGGGAAGGCGAGTGAGGATGACCGGATAACGCCCCGCTTTTTCCACGCCGCCTTCCGCAGGCAGGTAGAGATCTGTGGCTAGTCTGACGCCATCGCGCATGGCCACCTGGACATTCGTTTTCACCACGGGCTCCTCTGCCAAGAGAGTGGAGGTGAGCAGGCAGAGGGTGAAGAGAAGACGGGGCAGGGAAGGGAGCGAAAGCATGACCCTCAGACTACGGAGTGAGGTGGTACCCTTTTGTGCGGAAAGCCAACATCGCAGGGAAAGTATCGAAGCAGGTGATTCGTGCGAATGGCGAAGGAGTTCCCAGGATCTGCATCGCTCCGCTGGTGTCTAGCCTTTAGGCGCCCTCTTAGTGTCCCGCTGCTTTCCAGAATCGCCTAAAAGCTAAACACCAGCAGAGCAGGCGAGGCATGTGGCCGCTTTTCAGAGTTTGCGCTTGGGGATCACAGTGGTGTCGAGCACTTCGCCCTGCATGTTTTTGAACTGCACCTGCATGGCCGGTGCTCCACGCTGAAAGGTGAGCAGCAGGTAGTTGTCCTGTTGGGCAAAGAACTTGGATTGGGGGTCCTTGTAGGGACTGCCGTCGCCTTTCAGACAGGTGTTGAAGTAGGGCAGGCCGCCTTTGAGTTCAGCGCGATCTGCGAAGTAACCAAACCCCGTGATGAGGGCACTGCCTTTGACGAACTCCTCATGCCATAGGCCTTTCGTTTGGCCCTGAATGGCGGTCTGTTTTTCATTCATGAGTGTGAAGACAAAACCGGCCTTTGCTTGCGCCATGAGATCCCGATACCCGACGAACTGCGCGGAGCTGGCATCGTAAGGATGGCAGGTCTGCCACGTGGTGCCAAAGTCCTGGATGTGGTTGAGGTCGAGGGCGATGAAACGGAGGTCAAAATCGGGTAGGTAAAAGTGCCACTTCCACTCATCACCTGGCAGCGCGAAGAACTCTCGGTAAGCGCTGGCCTTGATGTCATAAACGGCATGGGCGGGTGGCTTGGGGCCTCGATTGGTGATTTCGCGGTCGTGATTGCCGAGGATCGGGAGAAAGGGGATGGAGCGAAAGAGCGCGGGCTGTTGATCTATCAAAGCGCTGAAGGCGCGGGTGCCTTCGCGGTCTTTTTCATGCAGGCTGGCCACGTTGTCGCCTGCACTCAAAAGCAGATGCGGGTCATCTTTGAGCACGGCGCTGAAGTCCGTGACCTTTGAGTAACCCCAGTCTGCCACGATGACCACGCGGAGGGTGTCCTTCGGGTAGTTTTTGAAAGTGGCGACTTCGGAGACATCGTCGTCGCTGCGCACCCGGTAATGGCTGAGGCCTTCTTTGGCCGCCAAAGGGATCTCCACATGATGCAGTGTGACCTTGTCCTCGACGATCACCGTTTGGCCGAGCGCGGCGGTGGGGCCAAATTCGACCACGGAGTTTCCTGGGGCCTGCGTTTCCCAGTTGATGACCATTTGGTTAGGCTCATTTGACTGATGACTAAGCCAGATGCGCTCGATGGGATCGGCCTGGAGGGCGCAGGTGAAAAGGCTGAGGGCGGCAAGGGCGCGAAGAAGAGTCATGCGAGGGATAGAAGCTGTCGAATGCTTGCGCTCATGAGGTCATCGGTCGCGGGAGCGCCATTGGCGACGGAGACTTCGTAACCGCCCTGTGGAAAGGCTTCCTGGGTGGGGATGTACCAGGCCCCACCGTCTCCGTAAGCCGCTGTGGCGACAAAGCGCCCGGGTTGCATTTGCTGGGCGCGCAGTTGGTATTCCAAGAAGGACTCTGCTGGCAGGTGAAGCATGGACACATCATTCACATGCAGGGCGCTCAGGATGATGGGCGTGCCCTGGGTGATGCGCTCCATCCAGCCTAGGCGCATGGCGGATCGAATGCGGTTGGCGGGTGAGTTTTTGGCATCGGCCAGGGAGGCGCGTTCGCCTGCTTGGGTGAAGACCGGATTGACGGCGGGGAGCAAGTCATGGGTCTGCCATTTCACCTGGGTGATGGGTTGAGGTTTCAGGTTCTTTTCCGAAGCGACGATGCCTTCGTAAATCCGCTGCGTGAGCTGGACTCTGGCCTCAGGCGTGCCGTCGTTGTATTTGCCGGCGGCGATGTTTCCTGAGGCTCCGGTGAAGTAGATGTGCGTGCAGTCGGGTTCGTCCTTTTGGCGTTGTTTGCGGGCGAGGCCCACGAAGTCACTGCTCACATGGCCCTTGCCATAGTGGCTCATGGGATGGGTCGCGTAGTAGTGACAGGCCAGCACCTTTTCATCGCCCTCGTAAAAGGCGACGGTCTTGAGCATGGGGTCAATGAGACCTTCGGTCAGCGCGATCAATTCAGCGTCTTTGCAGGCGCTGCCGCGCATTTTGGAAACTTTGCCGTCAGGGCCCATCGCCACCCGGCGATTGGAGGCGACCTTGTCCACCTTGCCCTCACCTTGGGCGATGTGGGTGATGGCGCGTGAGCGGGGTAGGGCGGCCTTCACAGCTTCACCAGCGCGGTTGAGGCAGTCCTTAAAAAAGGGCAACTGCACCAGTGAGAGACCCGCGTTTTGTTGCGCGACGAGTTCTTCCCCGCGCAGGCAGACAAAGGGCGCATCATGTTGATGCACGCATTGCACGGCGACTCGGTCAGGGGTGGTGCCTGCGGCCTGAGCCAGAGCGGTCCGCCAAGCAAGGTGGGCTTCATTCAACAGGCCCGTCCAGTCCACGGCACAGACGACGATGGGCTTGCCTGCGCCGAGCAAGACATAGCCGATGGCTTCGAGGGCATCCTCACAATCCACGACGGGTGTGATCCAGCCGCCACACAAAGGATGTCCCACAGGTGGGGTGACATCGAAACGGAACGGCGCGATGCGCAGGCCCGTTGCTTTCTCCGCCGCAGCCAGCCAAGGGGTCGTGACAGCCAGTGAAGCTTGAAGGAGACGGCGTCGGGTGAAGGAGTTCATGCGGGTGCCAGAATACGCATCTGGGCACCCGTTTCTCCCAGCGGATGCTAGGCATCCCGCAGCAGGATGGCATCCACATTGATGCCGTCATAGAGCGCATCGCTGAGGATGACCAGCGGGTCGCCGGCTTTGATGTAGCCATGCTTGCGCAGCATCTCAATGGCATCGCGGATGGCTTTCTCGGGATTGCCTTCTTCAAAGGCCAGCACAAAGGGCTGCACGCCGCGTGCGGTGACGAGGGTGCGGCTGACGTGGAGGTTTGGCGTGAAAGCAAAGATGGAGGCGAACTCCGGGCGCTGATGCGCCAGCAGGTGGGCCATGACACCCCGCAGGGTGAAGACCAGGAGTTTGGAATTCGGGATACTATTGGCCAGCAGGATGGCTGCCTTGACGGTCTTGTGCTTGTTCGTTTTCAGCGGAGCATCACTGGCGAATCGGCCAGAGGGGTACTTTTGCTCGATGCGGCGGATGACGGTGTCCAGCACCTCCACGCATTTTTCGGGGTAACGCCCCACGCTGGTCTCACCGCTCAGCATGACGCAGTCCACCTGCTCGATGACCGCATTGAAGATGTCCGTCACCTCCGCGCGGGTCGGCACGGGGTTTTCGATCATGCTTTCCAGCATCTGCGTGGCCACGATGACCTTGCGGCCATGGTAGGAGCAACGCTCCACAATGTGGCGCTGGATCAGCGGCAGGTCTTCGATGGGGCACTCGCTACCGAGGTCGCCACGGGCCACCATGATGCCGCCGCTGGCCTCCACCAGCGTATCAATGTTTTGCAGGGCCTGCTGGTTTTCGATCTTGGCGATCACACGGGCCTTGCTGCCCTTTTGCTCCAGCAGCAATTGCAGATGCTGAATGTGGGCGGGTTCGCGGGCAAAGCTGAGGGCAAAGTAGTCCACACCGAGTTCACAACCCAGGTCCAGATCCGCATAGTCCTTTTGGGTCAAAGGCGGCAGACGCACCGGCACGCCGGGGAGATTGATGTGGCGGCGGGACTTCATCTCGCCCTTGGTCAGGACGGTGCCGATGACGCGCTTGTCACTGATCTCGGTGGCCTTGATCTGGATCATGCCGCCGTCCACCATGATGATGTCGCCCACCTTCAGGTCCTTGCCGAGTTCGGGATAATTGACCGTGACGGAGAGGGGCACCGTGGCGGCCACATCAGGCTTGCAGCGGAATTCCACCCAGTCACCCACCTGGAGCTGCCAGGGCTGCTCCACATCGCCCGTGCGGATGCTGGGGCCAGTGAGGTCCATGAGGACGGAGATTTCTTTGGCGCCTTTAGCCGCCGCTTCGCGAATGCGGCCATAAACCATGCGCACCCAGTCGTGCGAGGCATGGCTCATGTTGAGGCGGAAGATATCCGCGCCCTTTTCCATGAGATTGAGAATGACTTCAGCGGACTCGGTGGCAGGCCCGAGGGTGCAAAGGATCTTGGTTTTACGCATGTTCGGCATGGTTGAAGGGGGGGCCGGGAGATTCAAGCGGCAATCCTGCCATGAAGCACGAGACAGGCCATGGTTGAGCCTGAGTCAGAGGATCACTCCTGAGACCAAGCCTTCAGATCATCGAGAAACAGTCGCAGACTAGGAGAAACCTTGGCGGCAGCTTCTAGATCTTCACCCGCAGCTTGCCAAAAAAGTTCGTCCAGATTGAGCCCTCGTGATTTCGCAGCTTCATCTCGAAGGTCTTTGAGCTGCGGAGGTGGTCGGCTACCATAATAACGCTCTGCCAGAGGACTGGATGCTTCGCTGTAGGGAGGCAGGGTGTCGTGTTCTGGATTGAGCAGAAGCAGCACCCAACTTTCGATCATTTCCACCGGCACAGCCAAGGCGACTTCGATGGGCCACTGGGAACGGTCTTTGCCCAAAGTCGATGTCAGCATTTCGACCAGCTTCGTGTAGCGCGCTTCTTTCTTCAAATCCGCCTTTGGCAAGGGACGTGGATAAACGCAACCTGCGGGATGCCCCGGCGCGCGATCATTGTCCACGGCGATGATCACGGCCATCGCCTGTTTTTCGGACCAACCTTTGAAACGGTTGATCAGCAGATGAGCGGAAGCCATGGCGGTTTTCCAGTTGGAACCACGACGGACGCGAAACTCTTGATCGCTGTGGTAGGGCTGTCCTGTGACGCGCGCGGCGATGCGCTCATAGAACATCTCATCCAGCTCGCCTTCGCAGAGGATGTAGAGATGCTTCTGCATGTCAGTTGGCCGGGCGGCGATTGATCTTGGCAGGCACGCCACCGACGAGGCCAGAGAACCACAGATTGCCGAGTGGCATATCTTCAGGATCTACCGAGTCGTAGTCCAGGTCTTTGAGGCGATCCGCCAACGTGCTCAGCGTGCTCGCTCCATCCTTTTTCTCCACGATGATCACCGCTTCTTTGTCGTCCTGAAAACAGTCCACCAGATAAGGGTTATGGGTCGTCGCCAGGATGTTGATTCCATGCTTTTCAGCGATGTCTTTCATCATCGGAGCCACATACTCAAACAGTCGTGGATGCAGACCCCGATCTATGTCTTCCAGCAAGATGATCGGTGGTGGATTCTCCTGGTGAACGATGGTGAGGATGCAAAGAACGAGTCGTGTGCCTTCTGAGAGTTCCGTGGCAGGAAGAGGTTTGCTGAGACCTCGTTCACGCACTTGAATTTGTTTGGTCCCGTCGTCAGTGGTTCGAAGGCTCAATTTCTCGACTTCAGGAACGTATTGCTTAAAGTTCTCTTCGATCTTGTCAAAAAGGTCTTCACGGTCTCCACTTTTTTGAGACTCTAGGACTTGAGCAGTTCCTGCCCCGGAAGAACTAATCTTCGACTTGGAAACAATACGCTCAGCTAATGACACCGAATCGGCATTGATATTGAAAGGCGTAAACGAACGATTTGCCCAAGGAATTCTATTCGTATCCACGATTAATTGGCCGTCTGCACCAACGTGTAATTCAACAGTTTTTGCGCTCTTGAAGTCAAAAGCTATGGATGCCCTTCCTGTTGGATAATTGACATGTTTTTGCCATTGCTGCTCATGGGGCTGTAGTGAGGTGAACGCGATCGACTTCAGTAGATTGCTCTTCCCCGAACCATTCGCCCCGACGACAAGAGAAAACGGTCGCAGTTTGACCTCCGCGTCCACGAACGAGCGGAAGTTCTGAATTCGGATGCGCGTGATCATTGTAGAAAGGCTACCGTCTGGATTGGGGCCTTGCAAGCCCGACGCACGCGGGGCCTACAGCCAGATCATGAGCTGCTGCACGAGGTCCTTGGTCTGGGTGACGCGGTATTCGTCGCCAGCCTGGAGGCGGACTTTGTTGCCGTCGCTGCAGTTGTTGAACTCAAAGAGGACCGGCAGCTCGCCGGGGAACTGGGTGAGGACTTCGTGGATGCGGTCGAGGTCAATCTGGCTGTGGCGGCGGCAGTCCAGGCGCAGCAGCAGGGGCTTCGGCGGGGCCGGGGGAGGTGCGGGCTTGGCGGGGGCTTCCACCCCGGCTTCACCGGCGTTCGCTACGCGGGCTTTTTTCGGAGAGAGTGGCTTGGCATCTCCGAGGGTGAGGCGGTTGCCCTCGGTGCGCTGATCCTTCATGCAGCGGCAGCGCAGGCCCAGCACGGCACCGACTTTGAGGAACTCCTTGAACTTCTCGTACTCGTCACTCCAGACCATCATTTCGATCTGGCCGGTGAAGTCTTCGAAGGTGAAAGTGGCAAAGGGGCGGTTGTCCTTTTTCGAGTACTTGACGTCCAGGCTGTTGACGATCCCGGCGATGAAAACCGTCTGCGGTTTCGCGCTGGTGTCCACTTCTTCCAGGGCGATGATCTTGGTCAGTTTGCTGGATTCAAAGTTGCCGCGGTAGCTGTCCAGCGGGTGGCCGCTGACGTAGAAACCAAGCAGCTCTTTTTCAAAGGCCAGGGTCTCATCCATCGTCCAGGGGGTGATGGGAATTTGGGCGGCGGCCTTTTTAGGCGGGGCCATGGCAAAGTCATCAAACAGACCGCCTTGGCCGGCTTTTTTGTCCCTTTGTGCGGAGGCGGCGGAGGCGAGCACCTGCTCCAACTTCGCAAAGAGGGAGGCCCGGTGTTCTTTGGTGAAATCAAACGCACCCGACTTCACCAAGGCTTCGAGCAACTTCTTGTTTACCGCGCGGGTATCCATGCGCGCAGCGAAGTCTTCGAGGCTTTTGAAGAGGCCGTTTTTCTCACGTTCTTCGATGGCGGCGGCCATGGCGCCTTCACCGACGTTTTTCACCGCGCTGAGGCCGAAGCGGATGGCATTGGGCCCTTCGAGGTTGGGGTCGGCATCCTTGGTGCGCTCCGGAGAAAACTTGAGGAGTGAGCGATTGATATCGGGCGGCAAAATGGCCATGCCCATGCGCAGGGATTCGCTGACGAAGTTGGCGATCTTGTCCGTGTTGCTGACTTCCAGACTGAGCACGCCCGTCATGAACTCAACGGGGTAATTCGCCTTTAGGTAGGCCGTGCGATAGGTCACGATCCCGTAGGCTGCGGAGTGCGATTTGTTGAAACCGTACTGGGCGAATTTTTCGAGCAAATCGAAGACCGCGTTAGCCTGTTTGTCGCCGATGTCGTTGGTCGTCTTACAGCCCGCGACGAAGGCGATACGTTGCCGCGCCATCTCGGCCAAGTCCTTCTTACCCATGGCTCGGCGTAGCAAGTCAGCCTGACCGAGGGTGAAGCCGGCGAGCAAGTTGGCCGCCTGCTGCACCTGCTCCTGGTAAACCAGAATCCCGTAAGTTTCCTTGGCGATCTTCTCCAGCAGCGGGTGCGGATACTCCACCTCCTCCAGGCCTTTTTTACGCTGAATGTAGTCGGGAATGAACTGCATGGGCCCCGGACGGTAGAGGGCCAGGATAGCGATGATTTCCTCGATCTTGTCCGGACCGAGCTGCTTGCAGGTATTGATCATCCCGCCAGATTCCATCTGGAACACGGCGACTGTTTCGCCCCGCTGCAGCATCTCGAAGGTCTTCACATCATCCAAGGGTGCCTCGGAGGTGTTGAAGCCGGGCACGCGTTTTTGCACCCACTGTTCCGCCTCCTGGATGACGGTCAGCGTTTTCAGCCCCAGGAAGTCCATCTTGAGCATGCCCAGCTCCGTGAGCGGCTTCATGGCAAACTGGGAGACTATTTCCTCTTCATTGCCGCGAGTCAGGGCGATGAAATCATACAGAGGCCGATCCCCGATGACGACGCCAGCCGCGTGGATGCCGGTGCCGCGAGTGATGCCTTCCAAGAAGGTGGCGTGCTTCCACAGCTCTTGAGCGTTGCTGTCGTTTTCGATGTAGGCCTTGAGCTCCGGGTTCTTGTCAATGGCTCCATCAATGTGGATCATCTTGCCGGTGGCTTTGTCTTTCTTGTCCTCACCGGCGAGCGTGATGTTCAGCTCTGTGGGGATCATTTTGGAAAGACGATCCGCATCGCCATAACTCCAGCCGAGCACGCGGCCGACATCGCGCACCACGGACTTGGCACCCATGGTACCAAAGGTGATGATGTGGCTGACGCTGAGGTCGCCATACTTTTCACGCACGTACTGAATGACTTCACCGCGACGCGTCTGGCAAAAGTCGATGTCAATATCGGGCGGGCTCACGCGTTCCGGGTTGAGGAATCGCTCAAACACCAGCTCAAACCGCAGCGGATCAATGTCCGTGATGCCGAGCACAAAGGCGACTACGGAACCTGCGGCCGAACCACGTCCCGGACCTACCGGGATGCCGTGTTCACGGGCCCAGTTGATGAAGTCCCAAACGATGAGGAAGTAACTGGTGAAGTTCTTTTCCGCCAGCAAGGCCAGCTCGTAGTCCAGTCGCTGGCGGAGGGCTTCATCATTGAGCGCGCGGTCACGCCCGTAACGACGAATGAGGCCTTCTTCGCAAAGATGGCGCAGGTAGGCGACGCGGTCGGGCCAGTTTCCCTCCACCCCTTGCATGGGATATTGGGGGTAACGGTCAATGCTGGTGGAGTCCAGGCGGATGTCCAGATGGCAACGTTCGGCGATCTCCAGGGTGGCATCGCAGGCCTCAGGATTTTCGCGGAAAAGCGCGCGCATTTCCTGCGCGGTTTTGAAGTAAACCTCGGGGGAATAGGTGACGCGGTTGACGTCGTGTACGTTGGCCCCGGACCCGACGCAGATGAGGATGTCGTGGCTTTCATGATCCTCGCGGTTCATGAAATGCACGTCGTTGGTGGCTACGGTCTTGAGGTCGTACTGCTTGCCCCACTGGATGAGTTGGCGGGCGGCAGTGCGCTGCTGCTCCATGCCGTGATCCGTGAGTTCCAGGTAGAAATTCTCTGGCCCGAAGATGTCGCGGAATTCGATCAGGCTCTTTTCGGCCTCGTCCTTGCGATCCGTCAGCAGGAGTTGGTTGATCTCGCCATTGAGACAGCCGCTGAGGGCGATGATGCCTTTGCTATACTGGCGCAGCAGGGCTTTATCCATGCGCGGCGTATCGCCGAATTTCCCGAAGAGATGCGCCTCGGTGACGATGCGGGAGAGGTTTTCATACCCCTCATTGGTCGAGGCCAGCAAGGTGAGGTGGGAGGCACTTTTGCGGCCCTGGACCTCCTTTTTCTCATGCATGGAGCCGGGGGCCAGATAGACCTCACAGCCCAGGATCGGCTTCACCTTGGCCTTTTTGGCCGCCATGTAGAAGTCAATGGCCCCGTAGAGGTTGCCATGGTCCGTCACCGCTACCGCAGGCATCTCCAGCTCTTTCGTGCGAGAGACGAGGTCGTCTAAGCGGACCGCGCCATCGAGGAGAGAGTATTCAGAGTGGAGATGGAGGTGGACAAAGGAATCTGCCATTGGCCTGCCTAGGGTAGCCAGAAGGACGCACTTTTCTCTCCAAAAATGCACCGGGCGGGAGATTCATCTCCAGCCCTCCTAGCAGCAGCCTTACAGCTCGATTTTCATGGCCGGTGGCGGCTTCAGTTTAATGACGGGCTGTTCATCGGCATCGCCTTCATCCACGCCGACGGGGACGGCGCGCAGGATGGGGGTGCCATCGTCATTCACCGGGCGCGCGCGCAGGATGGGCTTTTCGGCGTTGTAAGGATCAGCCCCGAGGATGATGGGGTCTTGGAGGTGGACGGCCTCAATGTTGGCAAATTTACCCGCCTGCGCTAGCAGGGCAGAGTCAGCCGTCTGGGTGATCGCCTGGTGAAAGGCTTGCAAGTCAGCCGGCAAGCCCTCTCCTGTGTGGACGGGGCAGGTGGTGTTAAAGCTGGTGCCGGGGCGCAGATACTCGGAGTAAGTGCTGCGGACGGAGCGCTCCACCCCATCCGGACCCTTGACCTTGTCATAACAAAAGTCGGTCGCGCGCAGGCCACTGACGCGGCAGATCTCGATGCGCTCGGCGGACTCGGGGGGATTGATTTCCTGGGGCGCGCGGCCTTTGGTGGAGGCATTGATGATGTCCGTCCAGATGGGCAGTACGATCTTGTTGGAGAAGGCACCCGGGTAGATGGTCTTCTGCTTGTCAAAACCCACCCAGACACCGCAGGTGACGGCGGAGGTGTAACCGAGGAACCAGAGATCCTTCGACTCATAGTGCGTGCCGGTTTTACCACCTGCGGGGAAGTCCCCCAGGCCATACTCAATGGAGGGAGCGCCGGTGCCACGATGCAGGGCCTCGGAAAGGCAAGTATGCGTCTGGTAAGCAGCGATCTCGTCCATGGCGCGGACGGGTTGCAGCGTTTTTTCGTCGAGCTGGAAGACCGTTTTGCCGCGGAAGTCCGTGATGCGCTGGATCAGGTGCTGCTTGGCCGGGCGCTTGCCCAGGGTGGGGAAGCAGGAGTAGGCCAGACACATTTCATCCAGCTTGGATTCGGTGGCTCCGAGGAAGGTGGAGGGGAATTCGCGCAGCTCGGTATTGATGCCGGCGCGTTTGGTAAACTCGCGGAAGTCCTGGCGAATGCGGCCGCCCTCAAGAGCGACGCGTTCGCCCAGACGGACCGTGGCAGAATTGTGAGAGCCGACCAGGGCCTCGCGGGCGCTGATGGGGTTGCGGGACCATTTCGGATCATCCACTTCCATGCCCCACTCACCCAGAATCCCCGTTAAGCCGCCGATCATCACGCGGCGGTTGTCCAGCGGCTCATCTGCCAGAGGGGTCATGGGGAAGTAACCAGGCTTGGAAAAAGCGGCGGCGTAAACAAAGGGAGTGAAGGCCGTGCCGACAGGGCGGACGCCGTCGGTGGCGCGGTTGTACTGGCTGTCAATGAAGTCGCGACCGCCCACCATGGCGAGGATGGAGCCATCGCTGTTGTCCATGACGATGGCGGCCCCTTGCAGATACTCGGGCAGAGGACGGGTCATCTCGGCCGTGAGTTGGCCCTTCACTTTTTTGCCATGCCATTCACCCAGGATGCTGCGAAATTGGGTGTAGGTCTGGTGCGGGTAATCGGGGCGGGTTTCCACCTCAGCGAGGCGTTTTTTCATGGCCGTTTCCGCCGCTTTTTGCAGGTCTCTGTCAATGCTGGTGTAGATCTGGAATCCGCCGATGGAGGCGCGCTCTTCACCAACCAGGGAGACGACTTCCTGCCGCACTTCGTCAAACACGTAGCTTAGCCTGGGATCGCTAATTTGCGGTGTGGTGACCATGGGCTTGAGCTTCAGGCGCTCAGCCTCGTCGCGCTCCAGGCTGCCTTCGATGACCATGCGCTCCAGCACGTAGTTACGTTCTTTGACCGCGCGCTCAGGATGGCGGATGGGTTCGATGTTGTTCGGGCTTTTGATCAGGCCCGCGATGGTGGCGCATTCTTCGATGGCGAGGTCCTTCGCGTCCTTGCCAAAGTAGCCCTGGGCAGCGGCCTGGATGCCGTAGAAGTTTTTGCCGAAGAAGATGCGGTTCAGATACAGCTCTAGGATCTCGCTCTTGGTGAACTTGCGCTCAATGCGTTGAGCCACAAAGGCCTCCATGATCTTGCGTTTGTAGCTCTTTTCCATCAGGCCGAAGGTCTGGCGGGCGAGCTGCTGGGTGATGGTACTGGCGCCTTGGGTGACCTCACCCGCTTTGAAGTTGAGGTAAACGGCACGCACGAGGCCGATGTAGTCCACGCCGTCATGCTGGAAGAAACGGCTGTCTTCCTGGGCCGTCAGCGCATCAATGAAATCTTGGGGCACCTCCTTGATGGGTACGGGCGTGCGGTTCAGCACGTAGATGCGGGAAAGTTCCTCGCCATTGCGGTCATAGATGATGCTGGCGGCCTCCAGTTTGCGGATCTCCTCCAGGTCATACAGCTCTGCCTTTTCACGCAAAGGGGCCACGACGACTGCATAGATTCCCAGCACTGCGACACTGGCGAGAATGATCAGCGCCATGAGGGCGCTGAACCAGACACGCCGGTAGAAAGGGAGTTTCAGGCCGGACTCGCCGCGCCAGTTCGTCTGTGGTTTAGGTTCCAAATCTTTGCCGAACATGAGGAGATGCCCTTGATTGCAAGGGGTGGTAATCTAATGGCAGTGACGCCACCCCGCCACTTGTTTCCCAATGACCCCTCTGACGAGCATTTTGCATGACACCCAGGCCGCCTCGCCTGGGGCGCGGTTGACCTTTGCAGACGTCATGCAGGCGGCGCTCTACCACCCTGACCACGGGTATTATGGCCCCGGCCCGAGGCGCATTGGCCGCAGTGGGGATTTTTACACGGCTGTCTCAGTGGGGCCGCTGTACGGTCGCCTCCTGGGGAATTTGGCTCAGCAGGTGCAGGTAGAACTGGGAAGCCCGGTGGATTTTGCCGTGATCGAACAGGCCGCGCACGATGGGCAACTGGCCGAAGATGTGCTGTCCACCACGACATTTCCTTACTGGATCGTGGAGCCAAATCTGCGCTATGAAGCGGTGCAGCGGCAGCGCCTCGCGCGTTTTGGCGAAAGGGTTTGCTGGGTCTCTTCGCTGGCGGCTTTGCCTGTTATCCCGGCCCTGTTCCTCTGCAATGAGCTGCCAGACGCCATGCCCGTCCACCTCGTCCAGTGGGATGGCATGGCGTGGCAGGAGCTGTGGGTGCAGAGGGAAGGGGAGGCGCTGGGGTTTGTGCCGGGGCCACTTTCATCGGAGACGCTGGCGGCGGAAGTCGCCCGGCTGCCGCGCGACCTGCCTGCAGGTTACACCACGGAGGTGAATCTGGCGGCGCTGGGCTGGATGCAGGAGTTGGGGGAGGCTCCGTTTTACGGGGGGGTTTACATCGCCGATTATGGGCTCGACGACCTGGAACTGTATGTTCCCGAGCGCACGACGGGAACGTTGCGGCGCTACCAAAAACATCAGACGGATGATCGGGTGCTGGAAGATCTGGGCGAGTGCGATCTGACCACGCATGTCAACTTCACCCGCCTGACCGAAGTCGCGGAAGCAGCGGGGATGAAACTGCGGGCCTATGAGTTGCAGGGGCGCTATCTGGGCAAGCTGGGCCTGCCCGTGCTGGCCGCGCTGGAGGGCCGTATGGATGCCGGTACCAAGGCACTTTTGCGTCAGTATCACTCCCTCACGCACCCGGCTTTCATGGGACGTTCGTTTCGCATCCTGAGTCTGAGTAAGGAGTCTGGGGTTTGAGGCTGATGGGCACTTTTGTCCTGAACTCACCGCGTGCTTCGACCGCCCCTCACCCCTGGCCCTCTCCCCAGTTCCTGGGGCGAGGGAGGATGTCTTTTGGCCTCCGAAGACTGAACACCACACGTACCCTTTCCAAATCCTCGTGCGCTCCCTCATCCCGAGCTTCCAAAAGCGCGTTCCCTCTCCCTCCGCTTGCGGGGGGAGAGGCCCAGGTGAGGGGGTGGTGGCAGCACGAAAAAGCCTTGTTCGCCAGAGGGTGATCAGGCCCAAAAACGACACCTCTGGAACTCGACGCCCAAGACCCCTGGACCGCCCCTCATCCCTGGCCCTGCTCCCCAGTTCCTGGGGCGAGGGGGATGTCTTTTGGCCTCCGAAGACTGAACACCACACGTACCCTTTCCAAATCCTCGTGCGCTCCCTCATCCCGAGCTTCCAAAAGCGCGTTCCCTCTCCCTCCGCTTGCGGGGGGAGAGGCCCAGGTGAGGGGGTGGTGGCAGCGCGAAAAAGCCTTGTTCGCCAGAGGGTGATCAGGCCCAAAAACGACACCTCTGGAACTCGACGCCCAAGACCCCTCGACTGCCCCTCACCCCTGGCCCTCTCCCCAGTTCCTGGGGCGAGGGGGGACGTCTTATCACCTCCGTTCGATGGAGACTAATCGGCCTTGTTGGTTCAAGAGGAAAGACGACTACAAGCCTTTGACCTGGGTCTTCACGCGCAGCAGGAACATGTCGGCCGTGACGTACATGACGTCTTTATTCGGGCCTCCCCAGGCGCAGTTGCCGGTGTTTTGGCCCGTGAGGATGGTGCCGAGGTGCTTGCCTTCAGGGCTGATGATCAGCACGCCGCCGGGGCCGGTGGTCCAGATGTTGCCCTGGGTATCCACCTTCATGCCATCGCAGCCGCCTTTGCGTTCGGCTGATTTCAGGGGGTGCGCGTGGAAGAAGAGACGACCGTTTTTCACGCTGCCATCGACCTGGAGATCATAGGCCATGAGGCGGGTGTCGTCCTTGTCGGAAACGGCGATGTAGAGGGTCTTTTCATCGGGGCTGAGGGCGATGCCATTGGGCCAAAGGATGTCCTGGATGATGAGGCTGACTTTGCCATCTGTGTCCAGGCGGTAGATGCCATGGTAGGGGGCGTCCTGGGGGGTGCCTTTTTTCATGCCGTAAGGAGGATCGGTGAAGAAGAGGCTGCCGCTTTTGGCGATGACGAGGTCATTGGGGCTGTTGAAGCGTTTGCCCTCAAAGGTGTCCGCCAGGGAGGTGAAGCTGCCGTCTTTTTCCAGTCGTGCGATTCGGCGCTCACCATGCTGGCAGAGAATGAGGTTGCCCTTTGCATCCACGGCGAGGCCATTGGAGCCCTGGCCATCGCCACTAAGGCTGCCGCTGGGTTTGAGGACGGTGGTGGCGATGGCATCGCCTTCTTTCCAGCCGAAGACCGTGTTTTCAGGCACATCGGAAAAGAGGATCTGCCCGTCTTTCCACACGGGGCCTTCGGACCAGTTGAAACCAGTGGCCAAGATCTCGATCTTCGCTTCTGGGGCGATGAGTTTATCCAGGGCGGGGTCTAGTCGCTCGATGCCGCCTTTGAACTCAGGCACCGGTTCAGCAGCGAAGGCAGCCGTGAGGCTCAGGAAGGGAAGCAGAAGGCGTTTTTTCATGGAAAGCGAAAGCCTAGCGTGGGGCGTCATGACAGGGCAAGCGTGCAGTTGTTCGCACAAATCTTCCACGTCCTGGCGTTGGTAGCCCATGCGCTTCCTTGCCTGCTGCCTGTGCCTCACGGTCTCCCTTCACGCTGCCCCGGACCTGATTCTGCATCATGGCCGCGTCATCACGGTGGATGAAAAGTTCAGCTACGCTGAAGCGGTGGCGGTGGAGGCCGGGCGCATCGTCGCGGTGGGCGGCAATGACGAGGTGCTGGCGCTGAAGGCTGAAACGACGCAGCTCCTGGATCTGGGCGGCAAGACCTTGCTGCCGGGGCTCATGGATTCGCATGTGCATCCGGCGGCGGCGATGACGGAGTTTGATCACCCGATTCCCACGATGGAAACCATTGCCGAAGTGCTGGCCTACATCCGCACGCGGGTGGCTGCCTCCAAGCCGGGCGACCTCATCGGCCTGCGGCAGATTTTCATTACGAGGCTGGAAGAGCGCCGTTACCCGACGCGGGCCGAACTGGACCAAGTGGCCCCGGAAAATCCTGTGGTCTTTTCCACCGGGCCGGATGCCATGTGCAACAGCCTGGCCCTGAAGCTGGGCAAAATTGATCGCGACTTCAAGCTGCCCGAAGGCCATCCCGGCAAGGTGGAAAAGGATGCGGCTGGCGAACCCACAGGCCTGCTGCGGGGCTTTGCCCCCACGATCAAAGCCCCACGCAAAGAGAAGTCCCCCACGGCTGAGGACACTTATCGCCGCACGCTGGAATTGTTTCGTGATTACGCCTCGGTCGGCCTAACCACGATTGCGGACCGAAACTCCAGCTCCAGCCTGCTTTCGCTGTACCAAAAGATGCGAGATCAAAAGGAACTGCCCGTGCGGGTGCGTGTCTCCATGGGGCTGAATGCCATGAGCCTCTGGCCAGCGATGGAGAAGTCCATGGAGGAGATCATCCAGCATCCGCTGACAAAGCCGGATGCGGAGCTGCAGATCATTGGTACGAAGGTGTTTCTCGATGGTGGCATGCTGACGGGCAGCTCGTTGATGAGCCAACCCTGGGGCGTGAGTGAGGCCTATGGCATCAGCGACCCGACTTATCGAGGGGAGCAAAAGATCCCGACGGATCGCCTACGCCAAATGGTGGAGAAGATCACCGGGGCGGGGCTGCAATTCACCGCGCACTCCGTGGGGGATGCGGCGGTGGCCACGCTGCTAGGGGTCTATGCCGAGGTGGATCGGGAAGGGTCCATCCGTGCTAGTCGTAGCAGTGTCACGCATTGCAACTTCATGCTGCCGGAGTCCATCGCCCTGGCGGCGAAGTTGGGCGTGTGTGTGGACCTGCAGCCCATCTGGCTGCACATGGATGGCCGGACTTTGACGGGCCATTTTGGCGAGGAGCGCATGAAATATTTCCAGCCCCTGCGTGCTTGTTTTGATCAAAAGGTCATCGTCGGCGGTGGCAGTGACCACATGCAGAAGATTGGCTCCTTCCGCAGTGTGAACCCCTACAATCCCTGGCTGGGCATGTGGACGGCGGTCACGCGCCAGGCTCGCAAGCTGGACCGTCCTGTGCACCTCGAAAATGCCCTCACTCGGGAAGAAGCGCTGCGCCTTTACACAACCAACAATGCTTATCTGCTAAAGCTGGAGAATGAGACCGGGTCCATCAAAAAAGGCAGGCTGGCAGACCTGATCCTGGTGGATCGAGATCCGCTCACCTGCCCCCTTGAAGACCTCCCGCAGACCGTCGTTTTGAAAACTTGGTTAGGCGGGAAAGTGGTGTTTGAGAAGTAAGCTCGAAGTTACTGCGCTTATTCCTTCGGCTTCGTCGTCATCGGGAAATCGTCGGTGCGGAAGGGAGTCACCGGCAGACCTTCGATGCTGAGGAGGTTGCACACGGGATTGTTGGCCCAGGCGTAACGAACGGCGACTGGTTTGGCCACTTCGGCGGCGGTGACTTCCACTTTGTCGCGGCCCACGATTTTGGCGGTGGCCAAGACCCACTTCTTGTCTTCGCCACAGACGGCAAAACCTTTGACCTCGCTCACGTCCACGGTGCGCAGGGTGGAACCGAAGGTGTCTAGGGTGACGACGGCTTTATTGCCTTCGATAGCCACGGATTTGTACTCAGGGCTGCGGTAGGGGAGCTTGAAACCGTAGTCTTTCGCCAGGGCGAGGCGGGCGAGACGCTCGGCCACGTCGCGCTTGTTTTTGGGGTGAATGTCGTTGGCTTCGCCGAGATCAATGATGACGGCCTGACCGCCGTTCTTGATGGCGTTTTGGGTCTTGGTCTGGCTTTCGCGCAGCTCGGCCCAGGCGCTGTCGCCAGGGGTGGGGACTTCGGCCATGAAGTCGGCCAACTGCACCCAGTAGAAGGGGAAATCACCCTGCTTCCACTCTTTGCGCCAATGCTCGATCATGAAGGGGAAAAGGGAACCGTATTCATAGGCGCGTCCAGCGTTGGACTCGCCCTGGTACCAGATAGCCCCTTTGATGCCGTAACCGATGGTGGGCAGCAGCACGCCATTGTAGATGTTTCCGGGGCGGGCATTGCCCGTCAGCCAGCTTTGAGGAGAACTGGGCTGGCGAGGGATGGCCTGGCCTGCTTTTTTGGCTTCGTCCGCCTGGGTCTTCCACTTGGCCAGGGCCACTTCGTAGTCCTTTTTGGCTTTTTCAGAGTTCATGGCGGCTTCGGTTTTCACGGTGTTTTCCATGAGGCCTTTGAAGCGGGCATCTTTTTGCAGCTCGTCGCGACGTACCCAGGCTTCGGCAGCGCTGCCACCCCAGGCGTTGTTGATCAGGCCCACGGGCACATCCAGCATGCGATGCAGGACGCGGCCATAGAAATAACCGACGGCGCTGAAAGGGCCGACGGTCTGCGGGGAGCATTCCACCCACTGGCCTTTGAAGTCCTGCTGCGGCTCCTGAGTGCCGACTTGAGGCACGGAAATGAGGCGAATGTTTGGATACTTTGCCGTGGCGATTTCCAGGTCTGCATCCCATGAGGCATTCACACTCCACTGCATGTTGGACTGGCCGGAGCAGATCCACACCTCACCGACGAGCACGTTTTTCAGTTCCCGGGTGTTGGTGCCTTTGATGCCGATGGTGGCTGGCTGCGCATTCGCAGGCACAGCATCCAGCTTCACGGTCCATTTGCCATCTGCGCCTGCTTTGGCGGTCTTGGTCTGGCCGGCAAAGGTCACTGTTACCTCAGTGCCGGGGGTGTCCCAGCCCCAGATCGGGTTGGCCTGCTTTTGCTGCAGGACCATGTTATCGCCAATGATGGCGGGCAGTTTGATTTCCGCCCGGGCCGAAAAGGCGAGGGCAGCGAGGAGTGAGGTGAGTGCGAGTGTGCGCATGGATGGGTAAGAGAGCGGGGTAGTACGTCATCTCAAAGATGAACCCTTCGTAGATCCGAAAATAATGCAGGGATTGTGCAATCTCCTTCCGATGCAACAATGACATCATGAAGCGCGTTCAAATTCAGCTTCCCGATGAGCTTTATCAGAGGGCAAAAGCTCTCGCTGAGCAGAAGAAGCTATCTTTAACAGAGATTGCGAGACGTGGAATGGAGCTGTTTTTAGCCCGTTTTCCGCGATCTGTACCTGAGACTCATGGATGGGTTTTGCCCAAGGTATCTGCGGGGCATATTCTCGTAGAGCTAGAAAATCTGAGAGATGTTTCTAGTGACGAAGAATGCAGTGATGCATCATTTTGTCCATGAGCAGGGGCGCTGTCGCTCACGCTTCAAGGCGTCACGGACTTTGCGACCGCGAATCTGAGGGACTTCGAAGGAATGGGTTTTAAGCGTGTTTGGAATCCTCTCCTGGGATAACCGACTAACGCAAAAACTACTCCACTCGCTTCGCCCGGGGCTCGCGGGCCACGGTGTCCACTGCGCCCGCGCTGGTGACGAAGGGGCCATCGGCCATGGGGGCGATACCGGTGAAGCCGACTTCGGGCATGTCGCTGGGTTTGCCGGCGAGGGGGAAGTCTTTGCGCAGTGGGAAGTAGGGGTAACCTTCCCACATGAGGATGCGGCGCAGATCGGGGTGACCAGCGAATTTGATGCCCATCATGTCCCAAACTTCACGCTCATGCCAGTCGGCCGTCGGCCAGATGTCACTGACGGTGGCGGGCTCTTCTTCATCCGGGATCTGGGCCTTGATGCGCAGGTGCTGGTGATGGCCGTAACCATACACTTCATAGACCATTTCAAAACGCGGCTCCTGGCCCATGTGATCCAGGCTGGAGATATCCACGAGGTAGTCGAAGTTCAGTTCGTCGCGGCAGTATTTGAGCAGCGATTTCACGCCGGTCAGAGATACTTGCAGGGTGTGCTCGCCCCGGAATTCGGTGGTGCTGAGGACGGCATCGCCGAATTTTTCCTTCAGGGCGGTGACCATTTGCGCGGCGTTCATGATGCGATTCGTGGCGGCTTGTTGACCTTTTGACGATTTTTGACCGACCTGATTAAGACAGCTCGTTGATGAGTTCCTGCTTCTGCTCGGAGATGGAGTGCTCGCCTTCGATTTTGCGCTGCAGGCGCATCAGGCCTTCCATGAGAGCTTCCGGGCGTGGAGGGCAGCCAGAAATGTACACGTCCACGGGGATGAGGTGATCAATGCCCTGAAGCACAGCGTAGCTGCGATACATGCCGCCGCTGGAGGCGCAGGCGCCCATGGCGATGCACCACTTGGGCTCGGGCATCTGGTCCCACACACGCTTCACGGCGAGGGCCATCTTGTAGGTCACCGTGCCTGCGACGATCATCACATCCGCCTGACGGGGGGAAAAGCGCATCACCTCCATGCCGAAGCGGCTGAGGTCATACCGGCTGCAAGCGGAGGCCATCATCTCGATGGCGCAGCAGGCGAGGCCCATGGGCATCGGCCAGAGGGAGTTCTTGCGCATCCAGTTGACCGCAGAGTCCAGCTTGGTGACGACGACATTGCCCTCGATCTTAGAATCGTAAGAGGCTTCGGTTTCAGCAGGGGCGACCATGGCGTGGGAAAAAGGGGTTAACGGTAGAAGAAATACGCCCCGGCTCCCCCCCCGGCAACCCGTTTGTGAAAGTTTTCACAAGCTCGTCTGATCCTGGAAGCCTCGTTTAGAAGGTCTTCAGGCCAGGTGGAGTCGAGCTGGCTCCATTAAATCCTGGGGCATTCGGTGCGCCGCCAGCGGGCTGCTGCACCTGGTAAGTGGGGGCGGGGGCTGAGTAAGAGGGTGCGGCGGGTTGCGGGGTGTAACCGCCGTAGGCAGGCTGGGGTGAATAGGCGGGAGGTGTGGCGGCGGGCTGCGGGGAATAAGCGGGCTGCCGGGCATAGCCCCCATACTGAGGCTGGGCAGGAGCGCCGTAGTTTCCACGGGCCACGGTTTTCGCCGTCACCTCCACCTGGCCCATCTGCATGTAGGGAATGCCGATGTGCTGGGCCGCAGCGCTGGAGAGATTGATCACGCGGCCCTGGTAGTAGGGGAAGCGGTCATTCACCGTGACATTCACCGTTCGGCCATTGAGCATGTTTTTCACCGTCACCACGGTGCCGAAGGGCAGGGTGGTGTGTGCCGCCGTGTAGGCCTGGGGATAGTAGATCTCACCCGAGGAGGTAGGTCGCCCGGTGTATTGGTCCGCGACATAGGAGGCCCAACCCTGCTCCCGGTGGGCAGGTGGACGAGAAGCGCAACTGACCAGGGCCAGCATGGAGAGACAGAGAAACCAGCGACAAAACATGCAGACCTGGGTTTACACAAAGAAGTGCGCTTCGTCACTCTTAGAAATTAAGAAAGCTTCGACAATGCTGTCTAGGAGGATGCAGGGGATAGGCTGTCAGCCATGGCCCACTCTGTGTGAGAAATGAAGGCACCCTCCTTTAAAAAACGCTCCACAGCCCGCAGCACTCGGGGACGCCACATCATGAAAGTGTGGTCTGCCTGTGTGACCATGAAATCGGCCTGCCCAGCCACCCAGCCGCCTGCGACGGTGACGATGCCATCGGACTCGGGGCCTAAGAGATCGCGGAAAAGGGTGATCACGGGCTTATTCCCCATGATGACCCCTGTGCCAGGAGGCACGGCCCCTAGCCTGCGCGGGGTGCTGGTTTCATCCACACCCAGTTCATGAATGACCGGGCCTAACCAACGACGCAACCAGGGGGACTGCCCCAGTTCTGCTAGCACCTCACTGCCTTGATTCGGCGGGCCTAGCATCACGGTGCGGCCCAGAGGGAAGGAGGGATCTCGATTTTCTGCCCAAGCGCGGAACAGGATGCCGCCCAGGGAATGAGTGACAAAATGCACCCGCGTGCCCTTAGTGAGCCGCAGCTTGGTCAGGGCCGGTTTCAACCATTGATCCACCGCCGTTTGCACATTGACGCGACGGGAGGGGTAGCTAACGCTGATGACTCTGTAACCCGCCCGCCATAACCAGAAACGCAACGCCAGCAGACTGCGAGGCGAACGCCCGAGCCCGTGGATCAATACCACGATGTCGCGCTGGGTAGTTTTCATAGGTTACTAATGCAGCCAGATCATCTTTTGGTCAACTCGCGCATGTGCAGGACAATCGGAGGTGGCCAGGGTCAAGAATCGTCAAACACCCAGCAAGAATGAGCAGCAGCGTGGCATTGCCTGGGAAGGCTGTTTTGGAAGATGCTTAGGCGATCATGCCCAACCATCGTACCCTCCAGCTCGTCGCCAGCGGCGACCTCCGACTTTCCGCCAACCAAACGTGCTGGCCCGCCCAGAAGGCCATGGAAGATGCTTTGGCCAAGGCTCTGAAAGCCGAGGGTTATGAGGTCAAACGCGCGCACCCTTACGATGCCAAGAAAAAGCACGGCTTCATCGCTAGCCAGCGCGAAGGGATCGAAGTCTTTCGCACCGTGGACCCGGATGCGCCCATCATCGTGGCGGAGGCGGTGTGGCAATATTCGCATCACGTGCTCGCGGGCCTCAGCACGCATCGCGGCCCCATCTTGACCGTGGCGAACTGGAGCGGCCAGTGGCCGGGTCTCGTGGGCCTGCTGAATCTGAATGCCTCGCTGACCAAGGCGGGCGTGAGTTATTCCACTCTGTGGAGTGAGACCTTTACGGATGCCTACTTTAAAAATGGCCTGCGTGAATGGCTGGAGACGGGAGCGGTGACGCATGACCAGTCCCATGTGCGAGATCTTTCACTGTTAAAACTGCCGCAGGAAGATGAAAGCCTAGGACGGGATTTCGGGCGCCGTTTCCGCAATCACAAGGCCATTCTCGGCGTCTTCGATGAAGGCTGCATGGGCATGTACAATGCCATCATCCCGGACAATCTTTTTCATGCCACGGGCTGCTTCAAGGAGCGCCTCAGCCAGTCCAGCCTCTATGCGGCCATGCAGACCGTGGGTGATGAGGACGCGGCGGAGGCCTATGCCTGGCTGAAGAAGAAAGGATTGCAAATGCAGTTAGGCCAAGATGAAGCCACGGAGCTCACCGAGTCGCAGATCCTCCTCCAGTGCAAAATGTACATCGCCGCCGTGCGCATGGCGGATGAATTCGGCTGCGATGCCATCGGTATCCAGTATCAGCAGGGGCTAAAGGACCTCACGCCAGCCAGCGACCTCGTGGAGGGCATGCTCAACAATGCCGACCGCCCGCCGGTGCGCAGTGCCGATGGCAAACGTGTGCTTTTTGAGGGGGAGGCCCTGCCGCACTTCAATGAAGTGGACGAATGCGCGGGCCTGGACGGCCTCGTGACCTATCGGCTGTGGCGCGAGCTCGGCTTTGCCCCCGAAAACACCCTGCATGATCTCCGCTGGGGCCAGAAGTATAACAAAGATTATGTCTGGGTGCTCCTCATCAGTGGTGCCGCTCCTCCCGCCCATTTCATCGGTGGTTGGAAAGGGGCGAGCACGGAGCGTCAGCCCGCCATGTACTTCCGCCTCGGTGGCGGTACGATGAAAGGCATCAGCAAACCTGGCCACATCGTTTGGAGCCGCGTCTTCGTCATGGATGGCGCGCTGCATTGCGACATCGGCGTGGCCGAGGTGGTCAAACTTCCTGCCGAGGAAACCGAACGCCGCTGGCAGGAAACCACTCCCCAGTGGCCCATCATGCATGCTGTGCTGAAAGGCGTGTCGCGGGATCAGATGATGGCCCGCCACAAGTCCAACCACATCCAGGTCGTGTACACCCCCAATGAAAAGCAGGCACATCGTGCTGCCCGCATCAAGGCCGCCGCCATGAGCGAACTGGGCATCCACGTGTCTCTGTGTGGCGATGTGAAGCTGGGGTGAGGGCGGCGAGGTGCTTCTGGCTTTGGCTGGGTGCCATTTTCGGTGCTAGGTTTGGTTGGAAGAGATCTACATCTTTTCGATGTGAGTCTTTCTCCATGGCTCGCGTGTGTTTTGGCCAATCAACGTGGGGGCGAGCTAAAGCTCTGGATTACTTTGCCGGAGCCGATGACAAACCTGCGCTTCAATCCTGCTTTCTGGGGGTTCTCAGCGATGTATTTTCGGAAGTGTTCCAACTGAGATTCACTGCGCACGATGTGATCGAAGGGCTCTTTTTGCCAGATGGCCCCACGTTGGCCTAACAAACGATTGATATCATAAGCGCTACCGCCTTTCCAATGTCGGATGATTTCCCCTAGATCGCTATTTTTTGCGGGCTGCACCAAGGCATGAAGATGGTTTGGCATGATGCACCACGCATCCAGCCAGTAAGATTTCTCATGCCCAGCACTGAGTCTTTGGAACAAGAGCTCAGCGCAGTCCGAGCGTCCTAGCACACACTGCCCGTGCCCTGCATCCAGGAGTTCATGAAATCTAGATGTGAATTCACGATGGTATTCATGGCGCTTCGCTTCTTACAGGTTTGTCAATTCGGCAGGCGACTGCAAACCATGGCGATTTAACCAGTCATCACGTTTCATCCTCCAACCTTCCAAGACCTTTTCGGGAAGAGAATCTGCCAGTCGCGAGGTCACGAAATAGGTTGTCTCTCGCTGACGCCAATGAGGTAGATTTTCCCGATGGACGTGTAAATCCGCGCTTAGATCGAACGGAATCAAATTCATTTTCAGTTACTCGGCGGCTCCTGGACCACGCGCAAGCGTCAAACAAAGTACTTCCGAGCTTTAGCTCGAAAAAGATCGCTTTTCGTTGAGTGTCCTGCTTGGCCATTCGACCTTTCAGCGAGCTAAAGCTCGGGAGTACTTTCTTGCGCCCCCAGTTGCGGAAATCTTTCAGCTGTCACCAAAAAGCATCTCAAAGTGACCTGTGTGGCCTGCCGTTAAAGAAACGGTCTATTGAGGCTGTATTGAGGGGAGCTTTTCTTCCGTCGCCATCACCACCATGAGACCTTCCTTCCTCCTCTGCCTGGCCAGTGCTTGGCTGCCATTGACCACCTTTGCCCAGGACCTCAGCGCCTTGCGCTCGGCCCTGACTTTTCATGCGTCGTTTGATCAGGATCTTCACGCCGACTTCTCCAAGGGAGACAAACTCAGCTACGTGAAAAAGGGCAAGGAGCTGGTGGCGGCGGTGCCGAATGAGGAGGCGAAGATCGCGCCCGGAGAGGGCAAGTTTGGCAACGCGTTGTGGTTCCCGAAAAAGGGACTGACAAGGCCCCAATACAAAGACGCAGGCGTGCTGGGCTACAATGACCAAAGCTGGAGCACCACAGTCTCTGTGTGGCTGCGGCTGGATCCAGACAAGGACCTGGAACCGGGCTATTGCGATCCCGTGCAGATCGTGGGGGACGATGGCAAAAAGGGCTTCATTTTCCTGGAGTGGTCGAAGGATGAAAACCCGCGCTATTTCCGCTATGCCATCCGACCTTTGTTTGAGATCTGGAATCCCACGAACATTCAGTGGGCGGACATCCCCTTCGACAAACGTCCCATGGTGCAGGTGGAGCGCGCACACGCGCCGTTTTCCCGCGAGGTCTGGACGCATGTGGTCTTCACGGTGGAGAACATCAATGACAAGACGCGTAAGCCTGCCGGGCGGCTTTACATGAATGGCGAGCTGAAGGGCAGCATTGAAAACTGGGACCTCACCTTCGCTTGGGACCCTGCTCAAGTCTGGCTGGTGCTGGGGGCCGCCTACGTGGGCCACATGGATGACCTGGCGGTCTTTAACCGGCCTTTGACGGAGGCTGAGGTCAAACAACTGGGCAGCCTGAAAACCGGCGTGAGGGAACTGCATGCGCCCAGCCAGAAGTGAGGCTTGCCAGGACTCGCCAAGTCAAACATCGTCAATCACCCAACAAGAATCCGCAGCGGCAAAAGTTTGTGCTTTCTGGCAAACTCTCTCATGCTGCGGGTGGACTCCCTGTCTCCTCAACCGACCGACCATGAAGCCTTCCCACCTCTGCCTCGCTGCGCTCACGGCGCTGTTTTCCGGCCCTGCTGCCGCGAATGATACGCTGACCCCGCTGAAGTATAACAATCCCGGTCTCGTGGTGGATCTGGGTGTGGGCCTGTGGGCCTGGCCGATGCCGATGGACTTCGATGGCGATGGCGACCTGGACCTCGTAGTGAACTGCCCGGACAAGCCTTACAACGGCATCTACTTCTTTGAAAATGCCACGGGCGATACGGCTAAAAACAAGATGCCGGTGTTTAAGCCCGGAGTCCGTTTCAGCAAAGGCGCGCAGAATGTCCAGGTCAGTTATGTGGATGGCAAACCGGTGGTCATGAGCCCCGGCATGGTGCACCCAGATTTCCTGAAAACAGGCATCGAGAAGGAGGTCAAACTAGGGCTGGACAAGAACATCCACATGAACAAGGTGCGCGCCAACATGTGGCGCAGCGTGGACTACGATGGCGACGGTCAGCAGGACCTCATCGTCGGTGTGGGTGACTGGACCGAGTATGGCTGGGACAATGCCTATGATGCCAACGGCCGCTGGATGAATGGGCCCATTCGCGGTTATGTTTATCTGCTGCGCAACACAGGCAGCAATGACAAGCCGACCTACGACAAAGCGAAGAAAGTGATGGCCACGGATCGCCCCGTGGAAACGTTCGGCTGGCCTTCGCCGAACTTCGCTGACTTTGATGGCGATGGGGACTTGGACCTGTTGTGTGGCGAGTTCCTGGACGGCTTCACCTATTTTGAAAACACGGGTAGCCGCACCCAGCCGAAGTATGCGCTGAGCAAGCGCCTGAAAGCCGAGACCGGGAACTACCTGACCCTGGACCTAGAGATGATCACCCCCACGGCCTTTGACTGGGACAAGGACGGGGACATGGACCTCATTGTGGGCGATGAAGACGGTCGTGTGGCCCTGGTGGAAAACACAGGCAAGCTGGCGGAAAAAGCCCCGGTCTTCAAAGAGCCCGTTTATTTCCAGCAGGAGGCGGATCAGATCAAGTTTGGTGCCCTCGTGACACCGGTCGGTTTTGACTGGGATGGTGATGGTGACATGGATCTCATTTGTGGTAACACGGCTGGTTATGTCGCCTTCATTGAAAACCTCAGTGGCAAAGGGGTGGAGAAGCCCAAGTGGGCGGCACCTGTGCGCCTGGAAGCCGAAGGCAAGGCGATTCGTCCGATGGCTGGCCCGAATGGTTCCATCCAGGGGCCTTGTGAGGCGAAGTGGGGTTATACTACACAGACCGTGGCAGACTGGGATGGTGATGGCCTGCCAGACTTGGTGCTGAACTCCATCCTTGGGAAGGTGGTGTGGTATAAAAACATCGGCACCCGTGCCAAGCCGAAGCTGGGTGCAGCGCAGCCTGTGGATGTAGAGTGGAATGGCCCCCAGCCCCACCTCGCCTACGGCTGGCTCAAGCCCAAAGGCAAAGCCCTGCTGACGCAGTGGCGCACTACTCCCGTGGCGGTGGATTGGAACAAGGACGGTCTCATGGATCTCGTCATGCTCGATCAGGAAGGTTACCTGGCCTTCTTTGAGCGCGCCCAAAAAGACGGCAAGCTCATCCTCCAGCATCCGAAGCGAGTCTTCTGTGCGGACAAAGAGGCGAAGGCTCCCGGTGTTGTGGACAAAGCGCTGGCCCATCTGAAAGTGCGCAACCCGGTGGACATGAAGGCTGGTGAAGCGCTGCGCCTGAATGCAGGCATTGCAGGCAAAAGCGGTCGCCGTAAGATCTGCATCATGGACTGGGACAGCGATGGCAAGCTGGACATCCTGCTCAACTCTGCGAACGCCAACTTCATCCGCCAGACTTCCGATGCCGACGGGAAGTGGTTCTTTGCCGATATGGGCCTGCTCTCCGATGCCAACATTGAAGGTCACGACGTGAGCCCTACGACAGTGGATTTTAATGACGATGGTATCCCTGACTTCGTCGGCGGTGCGGAAGACGGTCACCTCTACTACTTGCGCAATCCAAAGTCGAAGTAGCGAGTTCGGCATCGTTTGTTAGGCGAGTTGGAGAGGGATCCCCCAAGGAGCGGCACTTGGTAAGTGCCGTGTCTTGGAATGGAGGATGATGCTCGCTGGGGTTGCGGGGCCTCTCGGAAAGACGGATAATCCGGCGGTGGGGTGGGAGAGCTTTGGCATCTTCAGCGCCGGACACATCCGTCCTACGAATTGGATGCCCGAATGGCGAAGGATTGCGGGGCTACATTCATTTTCAATCTCTCTAAGTCTTCAGCCGACGCCGTCCAAAAGATGTCCCCCTCGCCCCGCTTGTGGGGAGTAGGGCCAGGGGTGAGGGGCAGTCGAGGGGTCTCGGGGGTGGAGTGCGCAGGTGCCATTTGAGGGAAAAGGGCAACCTTTGCGAACGGACTTTTTGCGTGCTACGACCACCCATTCACCTGGGCCTCATCCCCCAATTCTTGGGGGAGAGGGAACGCGCTTTTGAGAGCTCTGAATTCATGCGCAAACGAGGGCTAATTCAGAGCAAACGACCACCGTATGTTCTTTAGCCAACGGAGTCGAAAAGACGCTCCCCCTCGCCCCGCTTGCGGGGAGCAGGGCCAGGGGTGAGGGGTGGTCGAGGAGTCTCGGTGGTGGAGGACGGAGGTGCCATTTGAGGGGAAAAGGGCAACCACTGCGGACGGACTTTTTGCGAGCTGCGACCCCCCCTCACCTGGGCCTTTCGCTTCACGGCTTCGCACCCCCAATTCTTGGGGGAGAGGGAATGCGCTTTTGAGAGCTCTGGATGAGAGATCGAACGAGGTGTGAACCGCCCAGACTTTCACACGGCACGGACGGGCTACATCATTTTTAAACGGTTCTAGGTCGCCGAGTTGGAGAAGGAACGAATCGAATTTAATGCGGAGCTTTGGCGAGCTAAAGCTCTTGTTACTTTGGCTGCCTCTGGCGTGCGGCTTTTCTGAGGATTAGCGGAACTCTCAGCGCGGGCCGGGGGCATTGACTTTGGCGGCTTCGCGGTCCCAGCCGGCGGGGGTGCCGCGATAGGAGGTGTCGCGGCGTTTGTAAAGGGACTCGCCGGTTTCACGGTCAAACATGTCCTTGGAAACATCGGCTGGGGCGCTGTCGCCGGTCTGTTCGGTCCATTGGTCCAGGAGTTTGACGAGTCGGGCTTTCACTGAGGCGTAGTCAGGATCGTTGGCGAGGTTGGACAGTTGGTTAGGATCGGCGGCGGTGCGATAGAGTTCCTCCGTGGGGCGTGGCGCCAGAAATACATCGGCCTGGGCGGGGGTGAGCTTGCCAGCATCGCGGGCTTGGCTCAGTTGCAGGTAAGAAGGCGAGCGCACGGAGTCTGCCGGGCCCTGCCAGGGCTCCTGAGGGCGGTTGTTGCGGATGAGGAGAAAACCTTCGGATCTCACCGCCCGACCATGGGCGGCGTAGTCATGCCAGTTGTGCTCTGAAAAAGCATGCTGACGCACGAGGGTTTCAGGCTTGGCCAGAACGGGGGCGAAGCTCACGCCCTGCATGCTTGTTGGGACCGGGACCTGGGCCAGGCCGAGCATGGTGGGGGCCACATCAATGGCGCTGACGAGGCTCTGGCTGGGGGTGCCGGGTTGGCCGATGCCAGCGGGCCAGTGGGCGATGAAAGGCGTCTTCATGCCGGAGTCATGCAGACGGGTTTTGGCACGCGGAAAGGCGCGCCCATTGTCCGCCATCATGAGAAGCAAGGTGTTGTCCTGCGCGCCTTGTTTCTCCAGCTCCGCCACGACCTGACCCACGAAGTAATCCAGCCGGGTGATCTCATTGTAGTAGGAGGCCAGGTCTTGCCGGGTCTCCGCATCATCCGTCAAGAAAGGCGGCACGATGACCTTGGCGGGGTCGTGCTTAGGACCATAAAGATCTTCCTTCCAGTCCTTGTCTGCATCCCAGTCCCGGTGGGCATCCAGCGAGGCGAACCAGCCAAAGAACGGCTTGTCCTTGGGGCGCTCTTGCAGGGTTTTCACCCACGTGGCATGTCCGCCTTTGTTGCCGGGCTCATTTCCAGCCTCGACGAGGTCGAAGGGTGCAGGCTGCGGCTTTTCGCCCTCGGCTGGCTGGTCGGAGGTCATGTGATGCTTGCCCACCAGCGCCGTGTAATAACCGGCGTCTTTCAGCAAACGTGGGAACCAGGGCAGGTGCGCGGCGATGGGCTGATGCAGCTCTGAGGCACGGCCATTGTTGTGCGGGTAACGGCCCGTGATGACACTGGAGCGGCTGGGGCTGCAACTGCTGGCGGTGAGGTAGGCTTCATCAAAACGGCGTCCTTTCGCCGCCAGCTTGTCGAGGTTCGGCGTGCGTGCAGCGCTGTTGCCATAACAGCCCAGGTCATCCCAGCTCACATCATCCGCCATGATGAGGATCAGGTTAGGTCTTTCGGCGGCGCTAACCAACGATGAGAAAAGAAGCGTGAGGGAAAGAAGGGCGCGAAACATGGGCGGCGTAGATTCCCTGCTAACGTTGGGAAGCGACCTTTTATCCAGATTTCGAGCACATTTCTGTGCTGCTCAAAGTGGACGCTTATGCCACAATCTCTGTCGGGCAATCCGGCAGGCTGGCCATGAAGGCGCGGCCGTAGGGTTTGGTGAGGATGCGATTGTCGAGGATGACGACCATGCCTTTGTCGTTCTGGGTGCGGATGAGGCGGCCCACGCCTTGGCGAAGTTTCAGGATGGCCTCGGGCACGCTGTACTCGCTGAAGCTGTTCAGGCCCTGCTCCTCCAGGTACTCCAGGCGGGAGGCGGTGACGGGGTGGTCCGGTACGGCGAAGGGCAGGCGGGTGATGATGACGTTGCTCAGGGCCTCGCCCGGGACGTCCACGCCGGTCCAGAAGCTGTCCGTGCCAAACAAAATGCTGTGCGTGTCCTTTTTGAATTCATGCAGCATCTGATGCCGGGGCATGCCGCGCCCCTGCACGAGCAGACGCCAGCCATGATCCAGGCAGAAGTCCTCAATGCGATCCGCCAGCGCGGTCATCTGGCTGTAGCTGGTGAAGAGCACAAAGGCGCGGCCTTTGGACAGGCCGAGGAAGTACTCGATCTGTTCGATCATCGCATCCTGGTATTCGGGCCGCCCGGGTTCGGGCATGCGCTTCACCAAGTAAAGCTTCATCTGCTTTTTGAAGTCGAACGGGCTCTCGATGGTGGCGGCTTGCGCCTTGTAGGCCCCCACTCGTTTGCGGAAGTAGTTCAGCTTCACATCATCGCCCACGCCCAGGGTGGCACTGGTGAAGACACAAGCTTTGGTGCCAGTGAAGAAGATGCTTTCCAGCTTGGGGGCCACATCAATGGGCGCGCTGTGAAAGGAGACGATCTTGTTGTCTCCACTGCTGCGTTCGGCCCAATAGACATGGCCTTCCTCGCTCTGATCCAGGAAGGAACTGATGGCCAGACGCAGGGCCCCGAGCCGCTTGGCTATGTCCAGAAGCTCCAGCTTTTGACCTTCGCTTTTGGCTGCGTCTCCAGCTTTTTGGGCGATGCGGGCTACGCGTTGCAGGGGCAGGGAAAGGGTGTCCTCGACCAGCTCGGGCTCGCGAACGCGAAATTCCTTGGCGTAGGGGCCGGTGAATGTGCAGGCGTTTTCCGCCGTGCGGAAGAAACTTTCCACCATGCCCAGGCACTGGGAGACCTCGCGGGTGCCATCTTGCTCACCCAGAGATTGGAAGAAGCCTTTGCGCGTCTTCGGATTGAAGAGACGGCCCAGTTCAAAACGAATGTTGGACTCGCTGACGTGGATGCCAAAGGCCTTCGCGGCGATGTTTTCGATGGTGTGGGCTTCGTCCAGAATGACGAAGTCACGCGGGAAGATGAAGTTGGTATCATCCGCCAGCGGGCCTTCTTCGGCGGAGGCCAGCAGGGTGAAAAACAGGGTGTGGTTCAGCACCAGCACATCGGCCTCGGCCATGCGCCGGCGTACATCCTGATACACGCAGCCACTGCCGGGGGGGCAGCGGCGCGGGGTGCAGGCATGGGGCTCACTGCACACCAGGGACCAAACGCGGGCCCCGGGGGTGAAGTCCATCTCGCTCAGCGTGGCGGAGGGATTGTCGCGAAAGAAGTCCTCGATGAGCTGCAGCTCCGCCGTCTCGCTGCTGCTGAAGAGATCGCCACTGTGGGAGTAGGCGTTCTTCAGGCGGGTGGGGCAGAGGTAGTTGCTGCGGCCTTTCAGCAGCTCGGCATGGAAGGGGCCGAGGATCTTTTTGACGATCGGGATGTCCTTGTGGATGAGCTGCTCCTGAAGGTTGATCGTGTGCGTGCAGATGATGGCCTTGCGCCCTTGCTCCAGCGCGTATTGGACGGCAGGAATGAGGTAAGCTAGGGATTTGCCGACGCCTGTGGCAGCCTCCACGACGAGAGGTTTGTTCTTCTCCAGCGCGCCAGCCACCAGTTGGGCCATGCGCTGCTGCTGCGGTCGGTATTCAAACTGGGGGGAGAGGGCCAGCTTTCCCTCCGTGGAAAAGGCCAGGTGCATCCTCTCCGCGAGCGTCGGCCCGCCGAGAGCACCTTCAGAGGCCTCAAGAATACTGATCATCTGCACATCATGCCGGGGGCGGCGGGCGGTGCAAGTGGGGACGTGGGCGAGGTGCGGGGCAGGGGATGGGAATCGACCGCCCCAGATATCCTGTGTGAGGCGGCTCGGGCATTGAAAAAATGAGTAGCCTCTCTCTGGAGACTGAATTTCTAGGCGATTCACACCCTGTTCGCGCTCTCATTCAGAGCTTCCAAAAGCGCCCTCCCTCTCCCCCAAGAATTGGGGGATGAGGCCCAGGTGAGGGGGTGGTCGCAGCACGTAGAAAGTCCGTCCGCAAAGGCTGCCCTTTTCCCTCAAATGGCACCTGCACACTCCACCCCCGAGAGCCCTCGACCGCCCCTCACCCCTGGCCCTACTCCCCGCAAGCGGGGCGAGGGGGATGTCTTTTCGACTCCGTTAGCTCAAGAACATGCGGTGGTCGGTTGCTCTGAATTAGCCCTCGTTCGCTCATGAATTCTGAGCTCTCAAAAGCGCGTTCCCTCTCCCCCAAGAATTGGGGGATGAGGCCCAGGTGAGGGGGTGGTCGCAGCTCGCAAAAAGTCCGTCCGCAGTGGTTGCCCTTTTCCCTCAAATGATACCTGCGCCCTCCACCCCCGAGACCTCCTCGACAGCCCCTCACCCCTGGCCCTACTCCCCGCAAGCGGGGCGAGGGGGGATGTCTTTTCGCCCTCGTTGGCTGAAGACTTAGAGAGAATTGAAAAATGAATGGGCTCCAGCAACCCTTCGCCGTTCGGGGATTACAGCCCGATCAACAACTGAGCAAATTGCAGGCCGCTGGCGGTGATCTGGCCGCTGTTATTCACGAGGCCGCGAGTATTGTAGTAGTGAGGGATGGGATCCTCTTTAACCCAGGAAACGATGGGTTTCTGGACGGCTTGATCGGCTGCCCGTACGCTGACAGGGAGGCCCCAGCGAGTGCAGCGGATCTTCCAGGCGCTGACGGGGCCGGTGGGGATGTCTTTGAGCCATGGGTAACGCTGGAGGATGTCCATGGTGGCAGTGGCGGGAACGGTGAGTTCAAACCAGGCCTCACTCTGGCGGATGAAGCTGGAGAGGGATAGATCTGGGTTCTTGGCATGGGCCAGATAGAGGGCCTGGAGATCCAGTCCCAGGAGGTTCATGCCATTGTAGGGCCCATGGTGATTGGGCGTGCGAAAGTGGGTGGCGTGCCAGGTTTCAAAGGCGGGATTCAGCAGGATGTTCAACTCCACGTGGAGGTGAGCCCGGCGCTGATCAATGCCGCTGCCGGTGTAGCCCATGCGGCCCAGGACGGAGCTGTGAGTCACCTTTTCCCCCACCGCCACGTTGGCAGAGGCGAGATGGGCATAGAGGGAGTAAAAAGTGCCTTCTGGCAGATCATGCTGGACCACGATGTAACGTCCGTAGTTGCTGAGGCCTGCACTGGCGGTGACGTAACTGACGGTGCCCGGGAGGATGGGATGGATGTCATCCAGAGGATTGCCCTTGGCATCTCGCTGGGTGGGTTTGATGTCCATGCCCTCATGGAACCGGGCAAAGGCGACCCGCTGGCCGATGCGGCGTGCATCCCGCACAAAGCCAAATTGGCCCCCTTCCCACGGGGTGGATTTCACCCCCTCAAAGTCCCGGTCCACAAACTGGAAGTACCCCGCGCCATCCCCGACGAGCAGGGCTCCATTGTCAGTCGGCAGTTTTAGGTCCAGTGCACTGGCGCTGGTGACGGCCGCAAGGAAGAGAGCGAGGAAACGAGACATAAAGGGGGAGGAACCTGCATTCCAAGATCGGGCTCCAGCCTAAAGTGGACGTACCCATCCTCCAGGGGACGCCCGATCTTGGAAATGAGAGAGGGGCAATATCAGATCAGGCCCAGCTCAGTCACCGCATCGCGCTCTTCGCGCAGTTCGGTTTCCGTGGCTTTGATCTTGGCCTGGCTGAATTCATTGACGGGCACGCCCTGGACGACTTCCCACTTGTTGCCGTCGGTGCGGATCGGGAAGGAGAACATGAGGCCTTTTTCGATGCCGTAGCTGCCATCGGAACAGACGGCCACGCTGGTCCAGTCACCTTCAGGTGTGGGGCGGGTGAGGCTGTGGACGGTGTCGCAGGCGGCATTGGCAGCGGAAGCGGCGGAGGAAAGACCGCGTGCCTTGATGATGGCGGCACCGCGCTGCTGCACCGTGCTGATGAATTCGCCCTTCAGCCAGTCGTGGTCGCTGATGACGTCCGTGGCTGACTTGCCGCCGATCTTGGCGTTGAAGAAATCAGGATACTGGGTGGCGCTGTGGTTGCCCCAGATGGCCAGGTTGGAAACGGTGCTGTGGTGCACACCGGCCTTCGCAGCGAGCTGGCTCTTGGCGCGGTTTTCGTCCAGACGGGTCATGGCAAACCAGCGGTCTGCAGGCACGCCCTTGGCGTTGTTCATGGCGATGAGGCAGTTCGTGTTGCACGGGTTGCCCACCACCAGGACGCGCACGTCACCAGCCGCGTTTTTCTCGATCGCTTTGCCCTGGCCGGTGAAGATGCCGCCATTGATTTTCAGCAGATCTTTGCGCTCCATCCCAGGACCACGTGGCACGGAACCGACGAGGATGGCCCAATTGACGCCCTGGAAACCCACGTCCAGTTCGCAGGTGGGAGTGATGCTGTTGAGCAAGGGGAAAGCGCAGTCATCCAGCTCCATGCACACGCCGTTGAGCGCGCTCAGGGCTTTCTCGTCATTGCGCTCGATCAGGCGGAGATTCACCGGCTGGTCAGCTCCGAAGAGGGCACCGGAAGCGATGCGGAAGAGGAGGGAATAACCGATCTGACCGGCTGCACCGGTGACTGCGACTGTGATGGGGGCTTTGCTCATGGTAGGGAGCCTGAACGATTCGCAGCGGATGCCTCGGGGCAAGGGAAAAAGACGCGCAGGCAAGAGGCCGGGTCTTGAAGTGACCTTGATAGCAAGCCTTGGCCCTTTGTGCGTTGCATTTGCGTTGGATAAAGAAACTTCGGTATAAGCGCAGGAAAAACTTTATCTGGGCCTTCGCTTACGGTTTGACATCTATTTAGACAAACTTTACCCGCTCTTGACCGGCTCTTAAATCATTCATCTAGCTATGAAAATTGCGCTCCTTCCTTTTGCCTTACTGGCACTGTCCGTTTCATCCGTTAACGCTGCCGTTCCCGGCTCTGTGGCGAACGTGACGTTTGCTCTTACTTTGACCAATTCGACCCCAGGCACGGTGGTCAAAGATAGCAAGGGCGTCCCAGTCAAGGATCCTGGAACAACACCCGCTTATATTAACCAGTGGGTCATCGCGAATACAGCTGCCAAAACAGTGGTGAGTAATTACGAATACATCGCGAAGATGAAGACCGTGAAATTCGGTAACAAAGAGCTTCTGACAGAGCTAGTGGATCAAGGAATTCTGCCTAAATATGGTGACCGAGCCCCTTACATTGCAGGCTGGACGATTGTGAGCGTCAATGCGTCCGGTTTCGCAAATGAATTTGGCGAAGGGTTTCAGCAGTTTCCAAGTAAATTCTACGCCGTTCATAAGGCGGAAGGGGACATTGTGGATCTGAGCAACCACATTGATTTTGGTTTTGGCGGGGACTTTGCTCAGACCGGTACTTACAAGACCATTGAGAAGTTTATCAACGTCGGCACCGATACTCAGTCTTCTACCCTTTCCTTGACGAATGCCTTCAACTGGAAGGAAACCGTTTATTACGAAATTGATTTCGCGGGTTTTGATAGGGGTCCAACGGTCAATGCTCTCCTGGATGGATTTGAATTTGCAGGCGTTTCCGCCATCGGCATTAAACAGACCACCGTCGGAGTGGGAGAGGAGAAAAGAGATGTGATTGTGGATACGGCAGGCAAGATCGCCAGCATTTCGGGTGAAGGCCCGCGTCTCGAAGAAGACGGTTCCCGTGCGGTGGTGGAGGGCAGCATTAGCTTCGGCGCAGGCAAAGCCGAAGCGGATGTCACGGTTTACCCAAACCTCCAAACTGAGCCAACGCCAGATCCTGTAAACCCGCTGGAATAGTTCCTGGCTTCCAGTCTTGAACAACGCACGCCTTCGGTGAAGTTCACCGAAGGCGTTTTTGTGGAAAGTGCCTCTAGTGATTGAAACAAACATGAAATCTTCTCTCGTCTGGCTTCTGGCCGCTTTGCTCGCAGTGGGTGTTTTGATGATGGTCGCCTTCCAGGCAGGCGGCAGTCCTGAGAAGCCAGGGGTGCCTGCGGCCGCGATGCCTCCCGCGATCGCGCTGCCCGCAGCCGATCAAGCTGCAAGCAAGCCGGAACCTGTGACCGCTCCTACTGCGAAGCTCGTCCCAGACGATGCGCCACGTGAAGTCCTCCTGGAGGCCATCAACGATGTGGCGATCACCTATGACCCGGTGGAACTGCCAAAGATCAAACCCTACCTGCTTCACCCAGACGCAGAGGTCCGTAAAGCGGCCTTGGACGGGATGGTGGTGCTAGGAGATGCGGCGGCATCGCCTCTGCTACGGGATGCGGCTCGGGAGGTCACCTCCACCAAAGAAGCTATCGAAATGATGCAGGCCGCCGAGTACTTGGAGCTTCCTTCGGCAAGAGGCTTGCTCAAGAGCGGCAACGCCAAACCGCAGACCGGTCCTCGCAAGGGGAGTCTGCCCCGCGCGATTTCACGGCCCCAGTAAAAATCCTGTTTCTCTCCGGAGATGTTGGTGTTCAGGGCTGCCCCAAGCCATGTAGTACCTGCATTGTGCCTCTAAGTATGCTTTGCGTGCAAAATGCATTTCTTATTTATGGTCTGCAACCCAAGCCCGATCAATCTAGGATAGAGGCTTAAATTGCTGTTTGACCTCTCTGAGGCTGCCTTTATGAGTGGCGGCTTGGCAAATCACGAACTTATGAAAAATGCAATTTCCACTTACTCTTGGCTTGCCTTCCTGGCGGTCGCCGTTTCTGCCAATGGCCAAGGCCCACCACCAGAAATCCCAGGTGCGGTTTCCACCGTCACGATCGGTCTGACACTCACCACCACGGTGGATGGCACCGTGAAAAAGAGCGAGACCACCGGAAGGCCACTGACAGGAGATGACGCTGGGACAGACGACTACAACTATTGGACAATTGAGAATAAGGATGGAAAAGTGGTGGAACGAGCCGTGGAGGAGGTCACCAAAATGTCGGCTTCTAAATATTCCAACAAGGAAATGCTGTTGGATTTGAAGGAAGCGAAGGTCATCACAGACATCAAGGGCTGGAGCATCACGAAAGTGCAGGCGACGCTCGAAGAGCCTGCAGTGACGGCGGTGAGCGAAGTAGTGGGCGTGCTGAATGGTCCTGTTCGGTTCTATCTCACGCACAAGACTCTTGCTCCTATTCCGATTGATAACTACATCGGCCTTGAAGGATTGAACGCAGAATATAGCGCGGCACTGGCTTTGAATAGCAAGCGAGTCATCAAATACAATGCGCTCGAAGAGACTACCTCAGACGTGACCACTCACACGGTGGGCTATAAAGGTATCGCTTTTATGTATCTGGACCTCACCCGCGAATTGATGGTGGAAGGAAACAACGTCTTAATTGAAGATGAGATCAGCTTGAGTGGACCGGCGGTGAGTGGAGAAAAATTGGGTTTTTATGGACCGCAGAAACTCCAGGTGCTTGTGCCGACTGCAACCAAGATCGGGCCGGTCTTCGGTTTTGCCGAATATTCGGATGAGCGGATTCGGCGTCGCTTCGTTTCGATGGTGGAAGGCACCGTGTCCTTTGGCGCAGGGGTGGTGAAAAACGTGGGCGTTTTCCCTGACGTCACTGTGGACCCGAGTCCAGAACCTGAAGATGTGGACTAAATTCCAGTTCAGCTTTTGATTTTTGAAGAGAGGCAGCGGGTAACCGCTGCCTCTTTTTAGTTTCGATTGCGATAGGTGGAGGGAGTCTGACCCGTGCGTTTGCGAAAGTGCTGAGTAAAGGCGCTTTGATCCGTGAAGCCACAGAGACTGGCGATTTCGGAGACGGAAAGCGCGGTCGTTTCTAGCAAACGGGCGGCTGCCAGCACTCGAGTCTTCAGGAGAAACTCCTGGGGCGACAGACCAAAGGTGGTTTGAAATCGGCGCTGAAGTTGCCGCAAGGACTGGCCGCAGGCACGGGCCACGTCTTCAATGAGCAGCGGTTTGCTGAAGTCCTGGCGGATCATTTCCACGGCCTGGGCCACGGTTTGAAAAACGGGCAGCCGCCGTTCGGCTTCATCGGGACGGCGCAGCAGGCCCATGACACCCTGGATCTCGCCTTGGGCATCCTGCACGGGCAGCTTGGTCACCAGAAACCAGTCCGGCATGCCTTGGCGGTCCCACCAGAGCTCAATGCGCTCGATGCTGGTGGCCTTACCTGTGAGGAGTTGGTCGTCGTCATCCACATAAGCCTGGGCCATGCTGCCAGGGTTGAGGTCAAAGTCCGTCATGCCCAGGATCTCGCCTTCCTCGTGCATGGAGTAACGCTGCCGGAGGCCCTCGCTGGCAAACATGAGGTGGCCTTCACGGTTCTTGGCAAAGAAATAGACGCCGGGGATGTGATCAAACAGCCTGTGGAAGAGCGAGGTGGGGGCCAGGGTGGCCACCCAGCGGTCGCGCTCCTGCTGCCAGCGACGGACCACCCTTTCAGGCCGCTGGTGCAGCGTCCGTGGTTTGAGGAGAGTCGCATTTCGCATCATCTTTGTCGTGACGATGATGCCTGGGTTTGTGTAAAGCTGCAATCCTCCAACCGCATGAAACCCATCGTCCAGATTTCCCTCGACCTGACCAACATTGACGAAGCCCTCGAAACGGCGGCCCTGGCCATGCGAGCAGGGGTGGACTGGCTGGAGGCCGGCACGCCGCTGATTTTGGCCGAGGGGCTGCATGGGGTGCGGGCGCTGAGAAAAGCCTTCCCTCACACCCCTATCGTGGCGGATTTAAAGACCATGGATGGCGGCTACCTGGAGGCCGAGATGATGGCCAAGGCCGGTGCTACCCATGTGGTGGTGATGGCCCGGGCACATGCGGAAACGATCAAGTGCGTGGTGAAAGCGGGCGCGGATTTCGGCTGCAAGGTCATGGGGGATAACATGGTGTGCCCAGACATGGTGGAAGGGGCCAAGTTCCTCGAAGACCTGGGCTGCGACTACGTCATCCACCACATTGGTTACGATGAGCGTCGCGGCATCGCCGCTGCGGGCCATCGCATGCCCAGTCCCATGGACCAACTGCGGGAGGTGGTGAACGCCGTGAAAATTCCCGTACAAGCCGTCGGCGGGCTGAGCCTGGAACAGGCTATCCAGTGCCCGCAGTATGGGGCACCCCTGGTGGTCCTGGGGGCCCCGCTCACCATTGATGCGGATTCTTTTAAAACGGCCGATGGCAATCTGGAAAGCTCCCTGCGCCTGATCTGCGAAGCGGTGCATGCGCAGACGGTGGTGCGGTAAAAACGCCTCAGCTCGCCAGCTTCGCCGCCAGCAGTACAGCCTCGACGAGGCTCTGCCCATTGGCTTTGCCCTGCCAGGCGATGTCACAGGCCGTGCCGTGATCCACACTGGTGCGCGGTACGGGCAGGCCCAGGGTGGTATTGACAGCCGAGTCAAAGGCCAGGGCCTTCAGCGGGATGAGCGCCTGATCATGGTACATGCAGATGTAGGCATCCACTGTTTTGCGTTTGGCAGGGATGAAGGCGGTGTCAGGAGGCAGAGGCCCCTCAATGGTCATGCCCTTGGCACGGGCGGCAGCGATGGCGGGTTCAATGAGGGTTTCTTCCTCACGCTGGCCAAAGAGGCCATGCTCGCCGGCGTGCGGATTCAGCCCGCAGACGGCCAGCTTCGGTTTCCGGCCCAGGTGGCGCTGCACGGCGTCGGAGGTGAGTTCGATCACCTCCAAGATTCGTGCCGAGGTGAGGGCGGGCACCACGTCCTGATAACCGATGTGCACGGTGACGAGGCTGCAAATCATGACCTCTGAAAAGAAGGCCATGCAGGAGCAGGCGGCGTCCATTTTTTCGGCAAACATCTCCGTGTGCCCCGGATACATGATCCCCGCAGCACGCAGGGCTTCCTTATTGATCGGGGCCGTGGCCACTGCGGCGACCTGGCCTGCCAACGCAGCCTGGATGCTTTTCTCAATGTAGAGGTAACTGGCGGCTCCCGTGCGGGCACTGACGGTGCCGGGGGTGAAATCCGCCGCATCGAACCCAAAGAGATCCAGCACCGCAGGCTCCTCCAGCGAGGGCGCTTTTTCTGCCCACTCGATCTCGGACAGGATGCGTTTCGGTGCAGGCAGCCCCGTCTGGCGGGCGCAGCGGGCCAGCAGTCGGGCATCCCCAAAGATGACCGGGGTGGCGACTTCGCGCACGGCTTCATTCGCCAGCAGTTGCAGGCAGATCTCTGGGCCGACCCCGGCAGGGTCGCCCATGGTGACAGCGATGATGGGTTTGGGCATGTGGTCCCCAGCTATGGGGAGGTTGAGCGGCGTCGTCAATCCTAGGCGTGCAGGTGCATGTTGTGGGTCAGCGTTTTCTTGAGCGCAAAGGAGCCTCCCCTCGTTCCAGCTCCGTCATAGCCGCTTCCCCGAGGCCGGCGCGGAGGTGGGCTTTCAGTTCTTGGGTCAATTCCGTTGCGAGTTGGGGATTTTCTCGGGCTAGATCGCGGGTCTCGCGGAGGTCTTTTTTGAGATCAAAGAGCAGGCCTTCGTGGCTGTCCCAAAAGTACAGCAGCTTAAAATCACCGCGCCGGAGGGCGGACTGGGGATGGGCCACCTCCACGGCCTGATGCCAGACAAAACGATCCACCGGACGCTGCATCTTGCCGGTGCCATCTTTGACCAAAAGGGGTTTCCAGCTTCCACCTTCGAGGCCTTTGGGTAGGGAGAAACCAGGGGCGGCAAAGTCCAGCACGGTGGCCGTGAGGTCATAGCTGATGACGGGCTCATCGCAATGGGCGTTGCTCTTGATTCCAGGTCCACGCACGATGAGGGGCACACGCAACCCGCCTTCGCCCAGGTCGCCCTTGCCGCCATTGAGGAATGCTGTACGGCCGCCATTGTCGGAGGTGTAGATGACCAGCGTGTTGTCGGTGATGTGGAGGTCTTCCAGCTTTTTCATGAGGCTGCCCACGCAGGTGTCCAGGTCCTCCGTCATGGCCGCCATCATAGCCCGGTCGCCTCGGCCTCCACCACCGCGCATGTCCGTGTATTTGGCTACTGTGGACTTCAGGGCCTGCGCTTGGGGATGCACGGCATAGTAGGAGAGCTGGATGAAAAAAGGCCGCCCCTCTTTGACCTGCGTTTCCATAAACTCATTCGCCCGCCGCGTGAGGCTGAAGGAGAGCTTTGGGTCTTCGGGATCGGGGGAGTCTCCATCTTCATTCCGGGTGATGCCGTCGCTGACATCGTAGCCCATGGAGGCGGGGGTGTGAGACCACTGCCACTTGCCCAGATGAGCTGCGCGATACGCGGGGTTGGCTTGTTTGAGAAGGTTCACCAGCGATTCGCTCATCGGCGCACTCCAGTTTCGTGACGTCTTATCTGGGGCATTGAGGGTGGTGGTTGTGCGGCCCATCTGGATGGCGGCGCGGGAGCACTCGCATTTGCAGTGGGCGGCATAGGCCTGAGAAAACGTCACTCCCTGGGTCGCCAATTTGTCGAGGTGCGGTGTTTGGAAGACTCGGCTGCGGCTGGCTTCTTCATTCGGCATCATCGCCACGGAGGTGCCATTCCAGGCCTGATCATCGGCGAGGATGAAAACGATGTTAGGCGCTCGGTCAGCACAGTGAGCCGCCACGCTGAGCAGGAGGCTGAGGCAACCGAGGGGAAAGCGAAGATTCATGGATATCTTGAGATTAAGGCAGGCGGATGGTTTCCTCGCATCCTATTTCAATTGTCACCTTTTCGGTTAGGTCTTTCGCGCCGGGCAGGGGGTGGCGGCGGTGGGTCTTCGCCACGGCCTTCCATGGCGCTGCCTTGACGGGCATAAACCACAGGCAGATCCGCGGTGGCGAGGATCTTATCCTTGATCGCAGCAAGCAAGACCTCGCGGTTCACCTGGGAGGCAGGTTCTCTAATTTGTGGTGCGGAAGACAGGGCATAGACATGCAGCACATAAGTCTTCTCTCCGGGGCCTTTCGAGTGGGGAGGTTCGTAACCCACCTTGCCTCGAAAGCCAGTTCCTAGCTTACCCACTCCCTGCACATTTTTGGGCAGGCTTGTCACCGTGGCGGGGATGTCCCACATCGTCCAGTAGCCCTTCATCTCATTGCCTGGGGCTTCATGATCCATGATGAGGGCATAGCTGGTGGTTCCAGCGGGGGCACCTTTCCAGGCCAGGGGCAAAGTGGCACCGCTACCATCTCCTGTGAAATCAGCGGGAAGACTGCCACCTTCCTCAACGGCGGAACTCGTCAGCACAAAACCACGGGTCGAAGTGGATGCGGCCTTCTGCGTCTGAGCGCTTTTTTCACGAGCAGCGGGTCGTTCCCCTCGCATGGGTGGGCGTTCACCTTGGCGCCTGTTTGGGCGGGGTTCGCCTCCTTGGCCTCTGCCTCCTGCACGTGCGGTGTACACTTCCTTCACCAGGCCATCGCTGCCGTTGTCATACTCGAATGGGTAGGTGCCATCGGCATTGATGCTGTAAGAGATGGAGCGTTTTTCTCCGGCCACGGTGTAGCTGAGCCGATAGCTGTTGGGCCCAGTGCTTTCAAAATCCGTGATCTCGGCGCCTCTAAGGGGAGGCGTATCCGGGCGCACGGGGGAAGCGCGTGGCTGCGGGTCCACCTGGCCTTCGGCCTCGGTGACTTCCCCGTGAAATCCTCCCATTACATACGGGTACTTGGTGGCAGCGTGGTAGTGGTAACCCATCGTGGTTGTTTCATGTCCCTGGCAGACATCCAGCTTGCCCACGGGGGAGCCATCCGGCTCGGAGAGGCCATAAATGGGATAACCGTCCAGCGCGTAAGCGATGGGCATCCCTTTGCCCACGATGGCTTGTAAATGCAGAGGCGCAGCGTGGTAATGATAGTCATCGGCACGGCCGCAGTGGCCGCCCCATTGATCCAGCTCACCGATTTCCTGAGACACCTCACCGCGATTATTCTGAGGGTTAAAAATGGGGATGCCATTCACTGCCAGCGCGATGGCTCCACGCAGGAAACGACCTTTGATCAGGGCAGGTTCTTTGGCGGGTACCGGGTGCAAAGGGATGCGCCAGGCATTACTGCCCACATAGGCCTGCGGCAGCGGCACCTGCTGCTGCCACGCCGTGATGCCCACCATCATGCCGTGGTCTGGCAGGCCATTGGAGCCGACGTGGAGAAAGTCTGCATCCCAGCGAAGCTGGAGCTTGGGGAAGGCTTGAAAAGCACGTGACTGAGTTGGCGCATTTTGCGTCTGAGCCACGGCGGCTGCGGCTAGATTCAGCGTGGAGGCGGTGCTGGCGATCTGCGGGATCTTGATCTCACCTTGGGACGGCTTTTGTTTCTGTTCCCACTCGGTCAGCAGGTGTGCACGAAGGGCTTCATCGAAGACCGGGGGAGTATCCGCTTTCCAAGAATGGGCCTGTGCCTGGTGGAATACGATGAGACTGCCTAACAGCAAAAGATAACGAGGGCACATGCTCCACCATGGGGGGCTTATGTTAAGCCTTCGTATCGAATCGCAGGGAGATTTGTGAAGAATTGGTAAAGGTCCGTCAGTGGCCACCGGGAGGTGTGCGGCCTTCGCCGAAGTATTTCTCACTGCGGTAGCGTAGCCACAGGCGGAGCTCCTGGGGGATCTTGTCCTTTTCAGGCTCGGTGAGGGTTTCGTAGAGCGCCATGGCCTTGTCTCGCTCCCCGCGACAGGCGCGGTTGTTATGCGCCTCCCAGTAGCTGCGCGCCACGCGGATGCGCCGACACACCTCCTTGATCAACGCCGCGCCCGTCAGGGGTTTGTCGGAGGGTTTTTTCTTGGCGGGCATGCAGGCACGCTAACTGGCTACGACCAGACCTCCAGAGCTAAATTTCTTCCGCTTTTGCCCCCATCCATTTCTCGGGAATGCGCGGATCATCATTGAAATTTCACGTCCACGTTCGGCAACAGAGCTTTGATTTTCGCCTGTGTTTCAGCGGGGTAACCTTGCGGACGGCGGATGAGTTTCAGCTCTTTGAGAAAGGCGAAGGGCTGCAATTGCGGCAAGCGTTCATCGGACAGATCCAGGCCACCGATTTCCAGTTGATGGAGCTGCGTGAGCTGGGTGGCCAGTTTCAGCCCTTCATCATCCAACTTCTCACAGCGGGTCAGTGTCACCCTTCTCAAGCTGGGGATGTTGCGCACGGCTGCGATGCCCTCGGGACGTTCGAGCCCATCGCCTAACTGCAAGTATTCCAAAGGTAGGGCTTCCAGGTTTTTGAGGCTGGCAGGGGTGGCATTGGGGGTGCCCATTTCCAGGCCTTTGAGCTTCGTGAGTTTTTTCAGATGCACCGCGCCGGCATCGGTGAACTTGGCATGGGCGAGGCTCAGGCTTTCCAAGTTGGGCAGGTGATCGCAGAGTTGTTTCAGGCCTTCATCATTGAGGCTGCTGCCGCGATGACTGACTTTGATCAGTTTGGTAAAACCTTCAAACTTGGCATAAGCACGGCCAGTGATCTTGGTGCCCACAAAGGAGAAGGATTCCAGGTTTTTCAGTCCGGCCAGTTGTTCCATCCCAGCATCGGTCAGCGAGCCGTTGTTGGTGAAACGCAGGCTTTTCAAAGTGGTTAGTTTGCCAATGGGCGTGATCCAGTCATCGCCCAACTTGGTGGCGATGATGTTGAGAGATTCCAAAGCACTGAGGTGGCCCAGATGGGCAAAGAAGGCGGCATCGTAGGGGTCTTCTTTCCGATGATCATGAGGTCCGGCATTGGGGATGGCCAGATCCACAAGCTTCAGTGTGGTAAAGATGGGCAAGGGTGTGCCCACGGCTTTCTGAAGGCTTTCAGGGGTAGTGTTGATCCTTTCGATCTTGCCCTTCGCCCCCTCCACGGTGCGGGCGATGGCCTCTGCATGAGGATGTTCTGCCGCTGCGATCAAAATGGCTTTCGAATGCTCCTGCAAAGCCTGTTTGAGCGCCGCAGCGGAGGTTGCGGCGATGACTTCATCCAACTCCGTTTGAGACGAGATGCGCGAAAGGTCTGGGCCTGCCGCGAATGCACATGTGGTGAAGGCGAGCAGTGAAAACAGGGTGAGAGATCGTTTCATGAAGGGTAGGAAAAAGGGAATCACTTGGCCAGCTGACCGTCGCGCTGGAAGGTCTGCCAATCCGCAGCGTAGGCAGCATTGAAGAGCCAGGAGGCAGTGGATTTGTCGCCTGTGAAATCGGCGGCGGGAGCGATGGGCAGCGTTTGATAACCGCCTTTGGTGGGATCCCAATTTTGTCCAAGAAAGCCATCCTGAGCTTTCAATGGAGTGAGAGAGGCGGGTGGCTGCGCAGCCCCAGCAGGCACGCGGGCGGCGAAGCTGTGACGGAGAAAAGAAAAGACCAGCGGCCAGGTCTTTTCGCCTGGGCCGTGGCCCGTCTTGGGCTCCACCGCATAGTTCCAGAGAGCGTGGTGCTTTTGCCGCATGGCTTCCACGATGGCCAGGTTTTCTGCATTGGAGGGGCGGGCGAAAAAGGGATCGTCTTCACCAAAGATGATCAGGCCCGGTACCTGCGCGGCGAGCGGTTGATAGACCTGATAAGTGGTCCCGGGCCGCATGGAAACCCAGGCCCAGACACGGGTGCCTTCAGTGGCGGGATAGATGGCTGAAAAGCCGGTGCCATTCGAGTGACCGTAAAGAAACAAAGGAACGTGTGCCAGCTCAGGATGTTGGGACTTGGTGGCGAAAGCTTGCAACCGTTCATCCAGCAGCCGACGTGGCCAAAACCCGCGCTGCATCGGATTGCCGATGAATTTGAAAAGCCCGAGTTTGAGCTCTCGGGCGATCCGGCGCATCTCCGCATGTTTGTACAGCGTCTCCCCGCTGCCATGACCGGAAATGACCACGAGGCCCTTCACGGCATCGGCTTCTTCGGGGAGCCAGAGGTCAAACTTCACGTCCTCTTTTTTGCCCTCGCCTTTTTCTTTCACCACCTTGCTCCACTGCTCGTCATCCAGCTTCCAGTCCCAGTGCCGTTCGATGGCTTGACCTGCGGAAGGAGTGCCCCACTTCACCTCGTCCAAGATGCCATCCCAGGCCTGTTGGTTCTTCACGCCCGCATTTGCCCGCACCCAGCCGAGGCTGTGGCATTCGGGGAGTTGCAGCGTCTCTGTCAGTTCCAGATCTGCTGCCTTGGCGAGTGAGGCACAGGTTGCTACCAAGGCCGTGAGGGCAAAGAAAAAGGAACGCTGGCGAATCATGGACAGTCAAGAACGGTGGCCGATCACGCTTCCTGCAAGTCCCCCGAATGTTCGGGGGACGAGGTGCTTGAGAAGGAGGTGGCGCAGCCTGTCTGTGCTGGCTATTCTGTGATTAGGATGCTTTGCCCCACCCGCCAGACGCTGGGCCTCGCCTGGCTGTTCATGCTGGGGGCCAGTTCCGTGCAGGCGGGTTCCTCGTGGTCATGGCTGAGTCCCGAGTGGCGGCGCATCGAAACGGAGCGGCAGAGTTTGGAGACCAAGCTGCTGACGCTGCCCTCCGCCCCACCACCGCAGGTGACGCAACGCCTGGGCTGGCATAGCGATTATTCAGCCTCACCGGATACGGTGGAGTGGATGGAGCTCAATCTGGGGCAGCCGGAAAGTCTGGATGCGGTGGTCCTGATGGCCCCGCCCCCCGCTGCTGGGGCTGCGGTTTCCGGCTACGGATTTCCGCTGCGTTTTCGGGTGGAGCTTTTAGGCGTGGGAGAGGAGACCCAACGCCGCGTGCTGGCCGATTACACACAGGAAGATTTCCCCAATCCCGGCCAGCTGCCTGTGGTCATTTCCGCGCATGGACATCGGGCACAAAAGGTGCGCATCACCGCCACCCGGCTGTTTCGCGAAGATCAGCGTTACCTGTTCGCTCTTGGAGAGATCATGCTCTTTCAAGGGCCACACAATCTGGCGGCGAGGATCGAAGCGGTGGGCCCCTCGCATGCCTTTGCCAGCAGCAGTCAGGGCACCCGGCCAGATTGGGGCCGTATCAATGTGGTGGATGGCCACTCCGTAGTGGGTCCGCCTTTGGGCCCTCGCCCGAGCCCCTCGCTGGGCTTTCGCAGCAAGCCCGTGAGTGAGCGCAAGGCGACTTCGAATCCCTGGGTCACGGTGGATCTCGGGGAGGTCATGCCGGTCGAGGAGGTGCGGCTCTTTCCCGCCCAGCCGCCCCAGTTTGCCCACAGTCATGGGTATGGTTTTCCCGTGCATTATGAGATTGAGCTTCGCGAAACTCCGGAGTCGGCAGCTCACCTTTTCCCTTCGCCTCAGTCGGGTGGCTACGTTGCTTCGCCGGGGGACAATCCCGTGGTCATTCCCACAGCGAAAGCACGGGCCCGCTGGGTGCGGCTGAAGGTGCTGGAGCCACATGTCAGCAATGGTGGCGTCGTGTTGGCTCTAGCGGAAATGCAGGTCTGGTCTGGGGGCCAAAACCGGGCGTTAGGAAAGAGCGTGCAGGCTTCAGATCAAACCGAGACAGGCGGCTGGTCCAAGGCCGCTTTGGTGGATGGCTTTGCCAGTGGGGCGGATATTGTGGAAGCTCCAGGCTGGCTCGCGGGTCTCTCAGCACGGCGGGAGGCGATGCAGGGCCTCAAGATTTTGGAGGCTCGGCAAGCCGCCGTCATGAGGGAACTGCAAGCGGTGGGATGGGGCCTTTTGGCTCTGTTAGTGGGCGTCATATTACTCATTTTGTTAGGCGTTTATTTGCGTCAACGCCGCGCCCGGCGAAAAGAGTTAGAAGACCTGCGCCAGCGCATCTCGCAGGATCTGCATGATGAGATCGGCAGCAGTCTCGGCAGCATCATGCTCATCACGGAGGATGCTCTCACGGCAGTGCGGGAAGGGGAGATGAAGGAGGATCTACAGGAGATCCGCGAGACCGCCCGGCAGACCATGGACTCCATGCGGGATATTGTGCGCCTCGCGCAGACAGGCAGTTATGGCGGGGATGATCTGGTGGCTCATTTGCGTGAGATCGCTGACCGCATGCTGCGCGGTCTTTCCCACACCTTTTCAGCGGATGAAGTGAGCCCTCCGCCCATGGACCTGCGGCGTGACTTGGTGCTCATGTTTAAAGAGACCCTGCACAATCTCCAGCGTCATGCCCAGGCCACTCAGGCAGAGATCACCCTGCGGCGTGGGCCCGGCACTTTGGTGCTGAGAGTGCGGGACAACGGCTGCGGTTTTCATAGCGAAAACGTCAGCCGTGGCGGCATGGGTCTCACCAATCTCCAACGTCGTGCTGCCAAGCACGGGGGCTCTGCCATCATCACTTCCGCCCCAGGACAGGGCACCACCGTCAGCATCACTTTCCCGCGCCATGGCTGAAACATTACCCACACTCCAGGTTTGGCTTGTCGAAGATCATAAAGTCTATGGCGAACGCTTGATGCGGGCGCTCAATCGTCTGGATGACCTGAGCTGCACCCAGCGTTTCACGGCCTGTGAAGATGCCTTCGCCGCTTTGGTTGAGCACCCAGCCCCCGATGTCCTTTTGCTGGATGTGGAACTGCCAGGCGTGAGCGGCATTGAGGGCATCGCGCGGCTGCGCCAGCTCGCGCCGAAGGCAGCCATCGTCATCCTCACCGTCTTTGAGGACGATGAGAAAATCTTCCGCGCCATCTGCGCTGGGGCCGCAGGCTACTTGCTCAAGACCTCCGGTACCGAAGACATCGCCACCGCCATCCGCTCCGCTGCTGCGGGGGGATCACCCATCAATCCCCGCATCGCGCGCCGAGTTTTGGAAATGCTTTCCAAGGCCAACGAGCCCCCGCGTGATTATGGCCTCACCCCGCGTGAGCATGACATTTTGCAATTGCTCGTCCAGGGTCACACGATCAAAGAAGCCGCTGCGCAGCTCGGCATCGGCTATTACACGGCGGATGAATACATCCGCAGTGTCTATGAAAAGCTGCAGGTACGCAGTCGTGGCAGTGCCATCGCCAAAGCCATCCATGAGCGATTGGTTTAGTCATTTGCGGCATAATCTTTAGCTTAATGTCGGAAACCTAAAATTAGCGTTCTCTTTGTACGGATTTTAGTCGCTGGAAGAAGGATTTTAGGCTGGAATGACGTTTTTCCCGGCCCAACCCAATGTCGCTGCCCTCCCCCAGGCATGTTCGTATTTCCGGACGTCATTCACATCCATGCTACCGATCCCAGGTTAAGCAGGCTGCGGATGTCACGTCCACCCTTCCTTGCTGACGTACAAAGGCATTCTTTAAGCCTTGTCGTAAGGGTTCTTTGTTTCCCATCACCTGCTTTTTTACAACCATGGTCAGTGCTCGTTTCCGTTTCTCCTCCCACGCCTTCTGTTTATTGGCAGCCACGCTTTCTCTGATCCCTCAGTGGAGCCTGCGGGCAGCCGATGGGGCGTGGATCTTTACGACCGGTGGCACTTCCAACTGGAGCGAAGCCGCTAAATGGAGCGGCGCTGTCGCGGACGGCGCGGGTTTCACGGCCTTCATGGCGAATGCCAACTTGGCCACAGCAGATCAGATCATTGTTCTGGATACCTCCCGCATCCTCGGGGCCATCCGTCTCGGTGACAACAACAGCACGGATCGCCGCGCTATGACCATCAGCTCATCGGGCGGGACCACGTTGACGTTCGACAACACGCCGAATGGGGCCAATTCCAGCCTCGTACAGGTAAGCACCAGCGCGGGAGACACGATCTCTGCGCCCGTGGTGTTGAATAGTTCGCTGGATGTCATGAATACCGCGACGGATCGTACACTGACGATCTCCGGCGCGATCTCGGCAGGGACGACGGGGCTGAAAGTGATCACCAATAAAGGGGTCAGTTCGCCAGCTCTGACGACCAACCCCTTTGCCACCAACGTGGGCACGGGACCCGTCACCTTGAGCGGCATCATCAGCGATGGGCTGGGTCAAGTGGCCATCGTGCAAAACAGCCCTGGCAACAGCACCCTGGCCCTCAATGGGGCCAATACCTTCACGGGCGGTGTGACACTGAATGAAGGCACTCTCACCTTGGGCAATGCCACCGCTCTTGGGGCGACCGCTGGCAAGCTAGTGATCAACAGCGGTTACTTAAACTCCAGCGTCGCAAACTTGACGCTGACGACCAACAACCCGGTGGAGATCAACGGCAGTTTTTCTTTCTTCGGTTCCCAGAGTTTAAGCCTGGGCAATGGCGCGGTGACCTTCAGTGACAACATCAACATCAGTGCCAACAGCAACCAACTCACCCTAGGTGGCAACATCAGCGATGGCGGCAACGGCTACAGCTTTACCAAGACTGGTCAGGGGCGTGTTTACCTGACGGGCACCAATACCTACACGGGTGGCACCACGGTGAATGCGGGCTTCCTGATCGTGAACAAAAACGCTGCGCTTGGCGGCACGGGCCGCAATGTCGCGGTGAACTACGGCGCCACGCTCGCGGCGAACTACACGATGGATCAAGCCTTTGTGGACCGTGTGGACACAGCCTCCGTCGGCACTTTGGCGCTTTGGACCAACAGCGGTGCCGCGCTCAACCTTTCGGCTTTCCCGAACATGCGTTTGGGCTCTGGGAACAATGCCACTTACTCCGGCACCCTGACCCCTCATGGCACGACTTTCCGCCTGGGTGGCGGCAGCTCTACCCTCACGGTCTCCAGTGCGCTGACGGGCGCAGGCAATTCTTTGGAAGTGGGCATCCAGGGCAGCAGCGTGGGCAATGTGACCCTCAGCGGGAACAACACCTATGCCGGCAACACCACCGTGCGCGGTCCTGCGGTCCTCCAGCTCAACGGAAACACCGGCCGCATCGCAGACACTTCAGATTTGGTCATGGCAGGCAACGGTACCTTTCGTTATGACAACACAGGCGCGACGGCTGCCATCAGTGAAACCCTCGGTGCACTGCGGTTAGAAGTGGGGGACTCGACGGTCCTTTCTCAGCGCACCCTGGCCTTTGACAGCACGCTCACGTTCGCGAGCTTTAACCGTTCCAGCGGAGCCACCGTGAACTTCACCGTCGGTGGCACAGGGGCGACCACCGCCCTGCAAAAGGTAGCCTTTGCCTCAGCCCCTACGGCGGGCGCTTTCATGGATGCGGGTCTTTTTGTCAGTGGGGCCAACTATGCCGCCTATGATGTGGGCGGGTTTGTCCGTGCGCTGGATTACGCAACGGATAGCAACACGGCGGCCGTGGGCGCAGGGGCTACCCTGGCAACGGGCAGCGGCAAGCATGTGAATCTCACGGGGAGTCTTTCCGCCCAGACCACAGACAGCATCCAGACTTTGCGCATCGGCAATGCCTCCAATGTCAGCCTCGCGGCTGGGGCCACGCTAACGGTCTCTGCGGGCGGCATTTTAAAATCCGGCGCATCCGCAGCCACCATTGATGGCGGGGTGGGCATCACGGTTGGCGGCGGTGGGGAGTTGGTCATCCGCACGGATGTCGGAGCGGATCAGTTGAACCTCACGTCCAATATCCTTTCCACCACGGGCGCGCTGACCAAATCGGGCGCAGGTGTGGTGGCCCTGGCAGGCACAAACGCCTACACTGGACAGACCACGGTGAATGCGGGCACGCTGCGCATCCTCGGCGCGCAGGCGCTGGGCAGCGGCGATGTGGCCCTGAATGGTGGCACCCTGGACCTGCGTGCGAATAGCGCCCTACCTAACAATGGCGGCACCCCTGAGACCTTCACGTTTGGTCAAAATGTCGTGGTGGGCGCAGATGCCACCATCGCGGTCAATACTCTGGCGGGAACCAGCACGCAGGCCAACAAAACCATTCGCATGGGGAACCTGAGCATCGGCGGCAATGTGCTGACGGTGACCAACAACAACGGCTACGGCTTGGAATTTTCCGGCACCACGACCCTCAGCCCAGGTGCGACTGGCAACACCGTTCTCAACCTGGGCACGGCGAGACCTTCCAACCTCATCCAGGCACTGACGCTCAGTGGCAAAGTGACAGGCAGTTCACAGCTCACCATTCGCGGCAGCGGCATGGTTCAGCTCACCAACAGCAGCAATGACTTCGTGGGCAACATTCTCATCACGGGCGGTGGCCTCGCCGTCTCCAGCGATGCGGCTTTAGGCAACTCAGCCAACCAGGTGCTGATGACGGATTCCAATGGTGCCACAACCTTCCGTGCTCTGGAAACCTTCGCCACCAGTCGCAGTTTCACCTTGGGCAACAATGCTGCCACCAACAACATCTTCCAGGTGGTCGCAGGGAAGACCTTCACCCTGAACAGCGCGTTTCTCGGCAACAACGGCTTCGTGAAGTCGGACAATGGCACCTTTGAAATCAATGCCGCGAATACTGGCTGGGACGGCACGGTCCTCGTTCAAGACGGCGTTCTCAAAATCTCCAACTCAACGGCCCTCGGCAGCACAGTGGGCACCACCTGGGTGAATAACCAAGAGTCTGCTCTGCATCTCAATGGCGGGGCGAGTGGCATCACGGTCGAGGACAAACTGTATCTATTCTCTTCCGGTCTCAACAGCACGGGGGCTTTGCTCAGCCTCGCGGGCAGCGGGGCCAATACGGTCTCGGGCGACATCGTGCTGAATAGCACGGCTGCGATCGGGGTAGAAGCAGGCAGCACGCTGAATATCACCAGTGCCAATGCCATCACGGCCAATGCGGATCTCACGGCCTCCGGCACCACCACCTCCAACACTTTTGCACTCACTCTCACTGGCGCTGGCAACGGTACACTGGCCAGCTCAATCGCTACGGGCGCCAGCTCTCTGACCAAGATGGGCACGGGCACCTGGACGCTCACGGGCACCAGCACTTACACAGGCACGACCCTCGTGAACAACGGCACTCTGGTGCTGAGCGGAACCGCCGGAAAAATAGCCGCCGGTGGGACGATGCAGATCAGCCCCGGCGCGACCCTGGTGCTGGATAACCGATCCGGTCATCTGGACAACCGCATGGGCACTCGAGGCATCCATTTCGGGGGGAATCTCACCATCCTGGGCGATGCCAGTGCGCCAACTTTGGAGACGATCACCAGCAGCAATTTATCAGCAGGCAACACAGCGGCAGTGTTGACCTTGGATGCAGATCCTAGCCAGTCACTCACCTTCCAGGTGAATGGCGGCAGCTTCATTCGCAACGCTCAGGGCACGGCGCTCTTTCGTGGGGATAATTTAGGCAACACCCCAGGGGCGGGTGTAGCGACGATGAAAGCGGCCACGGCCCCTACCTTCGTCGGTCAAACCGGTGCGCTAGGCACGGCGAATCGCGGCATCTTGCCTTGGGCGCTTGTGGATCAGTCCATCACGGGTGCAGGCACGGCCTTTGCCACCTACGATTCTGTGCGCGGGATCTTGGCACTGAATGCTGTGGCCGGTGAGGAACTGGGCCATTTGCAGGCAGGTACCAACGCGGCCCTGGAAGCTGGCCGAGTCGGGCTGGGTGCCTACTCCATCAACTCGTTGAATCTTCGCAGCTCCGGTGGCGTGGAACTGAACCCCATGCAGACGCTCAATATTGAAAGTGGTGGCCTCTTGGCCTTTGCTGGGAACGCGGGCATCCAGGGCGGTTTGCTTTCCACCAGTTCCAACCGCGAATTGATCGTCCATGGGCTGGGAGATCTAGAGATCGGCTCCGTCATCACCGGCACCTCCGGTGGCCTGACCAAGACGGGGGCAGGGACCCTCAGCCTCACCGCTTCCAATCTCTATACCGGTGCTACCACCGTGAATCAGGGCACCCTGAAACTGGCCGGCGGTCATCATACCCTCCTGGCGGGTCAGCCTCTCAATGTGAACACAGGTGGCACTCTGGATCTCAATGGCACCACTCAGATGGTGGGTGCGCTGCGCAGCCTCGGCAGTACGGCGGGTGAAACGCCGATGACGGGCGGCATCATCACCTCCTCCAACACCTCCTCCACCCTCGTGATCAATGAGACGACGAGCACCACCTTCGCCGGACAGATCACAGGCGAAGTGACCTTGATCCGTTCCAATGGAAACACGCTGAACCTCACCAATGCAAACAGTCACACCGGTGCTACGGTCTTGAATGGTGGGGTCACCAGTCTGCGTGATGGGGGCAAGATCACGGAATCTTCCAGCCTGGATCTCAGCTATGGCGCGCTGCGCTTTGAAAACAATTTCCTGGCCGACGATGCCAACCGTCTGGCGGATGACATCGGCATCACACTTCGCGGTGGCACCCTCAGCCTCTATGGCCGTGGCGGTTCCATGGTATCGGAGACGGTCGGCCTCGTCAGCCTTGCGCAAGGCAGCAACATCATCACTGCGGCGACAGGGAGCAACAATGGCAACCTGATGCCGCAATCTGCGACGCTGACGCTTTCGGGCTTCACTCGGGATGCCGATGCCGCTGCGACGGTGAACTTCGGCCAGAGTTACTCGGGCACCAGTTCGGAACGTCTCGGCCTTCTGGCCAGCACCGGTGGTTCTGCGGAGAACATTGTGGTGACGGGTGGGCTTGCCACGACCAACAACATTGTGGGTCCTTGGGCCATCGTGACGAACTACTTCAATACCAATGCGGCGGAGTTTGCTGGTTATGACACCGCTGGCGGCGTCGGTGCCCTTAACACGGTGGGCTTCGCCGGTTACGATGGCAATGCTCTGCCTGCCGCCAATCAACCGACGCAAAACATTCGTCTGGCTGCCTCGGGCGCTGTCGCCGCAAGCGGCCTCAACATCAACTCGCTCAACTTCATCGGCACCACGGCCACTCCGGCCCCGGTGATCAGCTTTGCGAATGCCACAGACGTGCTGAATCTCACCAGTGGGGGCCTTTCCGCCAGCATGGAAAATGATGTCACCTTCCTGCCGCAGATCGGTGCCACGCCCAACCAGGGACGGCTCACGGCGGGTGGGATCAATCCGGGAGACACCACGGACCTCTTCATTTTTTATCAGAACAAAGCTGTCGCTAACCTCTTCACCATCAACTCGGCGATCATTGACAACCCGACCAATGACCAAGCCGTGCGGCTGGTGGTCTGGGGCGGTGCGTTTGGTCAATTCCCGGTGGTGCTGAACAGCAACCTAAATAGCTACACAGGCGGCACCGTGGTGAACAGCCAGATCCTGCAGATCGGCACCGCTGGTGCAGCGGGGAACCTGCCTGCGGGTGGTCTGACCCTGAACGGAGGTACCGTCACCCTCATCAATGGCACCATCGCTCCCCAAGACGTGACCTTGAATGGTCCCTCCGTTGTGACGCTCACAGGCAGCAACACGCTGAATAACCTGACCTTTAACAACACGGGTGGCAATACCAACCCAGCCATCAACGTGGGCAGCGGCACGCTGACGCTGGGCGGGAACATTGAGGTCACATCCTCGAATGTGAGTACTACCGCGACCATCTCTGGCGGCACGCTTAGTCTCGGCGGCAGCACCCGCACCGTGGACGTCGCAGCCATTCTTTATGCCGAGGCCACGCTTTCACCGGAACAGGCGGCGTTGAACATTTCCAGCGCCATCACAGGCACCGGTGTTGGCTTGATCAAAACGGGTAACGGCTTCCTACAGCTCAGCGGAGCCAGCACCTTTTCCGGCGGGGTGGATCTTCAGTCTGGTGGTTTGGTCATCGGTGCCAGCACAACGGGGACAGTGACCAGCGGCCCTCTGGGCACTGGCACCCTGACCGTGGGTCAGGACACCACGCTGACGGCAGATGGCACGGCCCGCACCGTTTCGAATGCCGTGGCGATCAGCGGTGACTTTACCCTGGGTGTGCGTGGCCCCACGGTGCCTGCGGCACTGACTCTCTCTGGCGCGATCGCCTGGGGCAGCAGTGTGCATACCGTCACCGTCAATAGCGCCCCTGCCACCGTGCAGAACATCTCCGGCACGGTCACGGGCAGTGGTGGTTTGGTGAAAACCGGCATCGGCACTCTGGCCCTCACAGGCAATAACACCGCCTCGCTGGACTGGAGCGCAGCGGGGGCCGTAACCGTCGAAAATGGCAGCCTGCGCATCAACAATGACAACTCCCTTGGCGCAGCCCCTGCGGCAGCCACGCCGGGTAACATCGTGCTCAACGGCGGCTCTCTTTCCGTCGCTGCCAACGTCACGCTTAATGCCAATCGCGGCATTGCCCTGGGCGCGGTGGGCGGCTCTGGAACGGGGATTCTGGAAGTGGTGAATACGGCCGAAACCTTGAGTTACGCTGGGGTCATCGCCGACAACGGAACGGGTGCAGATAACCTGCTGAAAACCGGCACCGGCACCCTCTTGCTGAGCGGAGTCAATACCTACACGGGAAACACCACCATCGGCGGTGGTACTCTCACGCTTGGAGCGACGGGCTCGCTGGACAATTCCGCCCGGATCAGCGTCCTCGCGAGCACCACCTTCAACGTCAGTGCCGTGAGCGGAGGTTTCCAGTTAAAGGCCGGCCAGATTCTGGAAGGCGGGGGTACCGTGACGGGGGCCGTTTCTGCCCTCAGCGGGTCTATCATCGCCCCGGGAACGAGTGTGAATGATGCGGCGGAAAGGCTCAACTTTGGCACCGGTCTGAACCTCGCCAGCGGCTCCACCCTTCAGCTTCAGATCACCACCGCGAGCTTCACCAGCACCAATAACTTTGGCGGCAATGCTTACGGCACGGTGGGCTACAACAACTACATCATCGCCAACGCGGGCGGACTGGGGAACCACGATCAGGTGAACGTCACTGGCACGCTGGATCAGGCGACGGGAGCTAAGATCCAAGTTCAGTCTTTAAACTTCATCCCCCAAAACGGGCAGATCTTTAACCTCATGGACTGGACCACGGCCTTCAACGGTTCGACCAATTTGGGCCCGAACTCACGCTTTGGCGACCTGGATGCGGGCTTGGATCTGGACCTGCCCGACATCTCCGCCTCAGGCCTGTTCTGGGATACCAGCCACTTTGCCACCCTCGGGGTCATTGTGGTGGTGCCAGAGCCTGGGCGCGCGATGCTGCTGCTGCTGGGTCTCATGGCCCTGTTCGGCTCCCGCCGCCGTGGCCGGATTATCTGAGGTCGGTCTGTCGTAAATCACACACACTTTGTCGTGGTGATGAGCCACGGCATTGTCGTATCATGACGACTCCAACTCATGAAATCCGCCGCCGTCGTCAATTACGCACCTGAAAAAGGCTCTGTCGAAATCCGTGAAATCGAGCAGCCCGAGATCGGCGCAGAGGATGTGCTGCTGGAGGTGGCCAATGTGGGCGTCTGCGGCAGTGATCTGCACCAGTGGACGGCGGACCACTCATGGCCGGTGAACTACCCTGTGGTGCTCGGCCACGAATTCGGCGGTCACATCATCCAGGTGGGAAAAGACGTCGAAGGTTGGAAGGAGGGCGACCGCGTGGTGTCTGAAACGGCGGCCATCATTTCCAAGGATAATCCCATGACGCGTCGGGGATTGTATAACCTGGACAATACCCGCAAAGGTTTTGGTTACGGCGTGAATGGGGCCATGACCAAATACGTGCGCGTGCCCAGCCGTATCCTCCATCACGTGCCAGATCATCTGCCCTTTGAGCAGGCGTGCCTCACGGAGCCCTGCTGCGTGGCTTACAACGCGGTGGTCAAGAATGCCCGCATCGAGCCCGGCGACCGCGTGGTCGTCCTCGGTCCAGGCACCATCGGTATTCTCTGCGCGGCCATGGCCCGCCTTTGCGGTGCGGAGGTGGCCATCGTCGGTCTGCCTCAGGATGCTCATCGCCTGGAGCTCGCCCGCAAGCACTACGGCTGCCAGGTGATCATTGGCGATGCCAAACCCTGGGCACTGGAGCGCGATGGCCTGGGCTGTGATGGCGTCATTGATGCCGCCGGTGCCAGTGTCACTCTCAAGATCGCTCTAGACATCGTCCGCCCCGCAGGCTGGATCAGCAAAGTCGGTTGGGGCCCGCAGCCATTGGGTTTTAACATGGATCCTTTGGTGCAGAAGAACATCACGCTTCAGGGCAGTTTCAGCCATAACTGGCCCATCTGGGAGCGCGTGATCGCCCTCCTCGCCAGCGGTCAGTTTGACGTGAAACCCATCATTGGGGGCGTCTGGCCTATCACCGAATGGCATGAAGCCTTTGAGAAAATGCACCACGGCGAAGTGGTGAAAAGCGTCCTGCGCCCCGTGTGAGGAGGTCACTCATGATTGGAGGGATGAAACCGAGGGCGTCATCGGCTTCATCGCGACCACCAGATCACTGCAACCTCGGTAGATCGTCTGGTGGCGCAGCACTTCAAATCCTGCGCTGTTCACAGCCTCCACGAAGGTCTCGTGGCTGTGCATCCAGCAGCGTCCTTGTTTCTGGAGCTTGGCCATTTGTTTGTGCTCACGGTAAATGGCTCGGTCCCAAGTCATCAGCTCCAGGGTCTTTCGCCATCCTTGGGATTGCAGGCTGGATTTCAAAATGAAGTTCCGCCACTCACGGGCATGGATCGGGCGCCCGATATCACAGAGGTAAATCCGCCCTCCGGGCTGTAACCAAGAGTGCATCTTGCGCAGCAGCACCTGGGGCATTTTCAGCCGGAAAAGAGCATGCACACTCACGATGGCGGAAAGGCTCTCGGGCTTCACCGTCAGCCTTTCCAGATCCGCCTGTAAAAAGCGCAGATTGAGCGGGGACTCATGAGCTTGACTTGGGGCGTGAGTGATCAAGGGCGCATTGGCCTCTACGTGCAGGATTTGAGCGTCTGGAAACTGTCTCGCCGCCACGAGTGAAAAGTGCCTCACCCCTGTGCCTAAATCTGCCAGCCGTTCCACACTTTCACAGGGCCACGACCTTAGTTCTTTTTCAAAATCCGCCAAGATTTCTCGATACGCCGGGTTATTCAGCGCCACCTCACTTGCGAGCAAGCCAGGTCTATCCATGTGCAGCGGCGGACTATCTTCCCTGAACCTTTCTCCTGACCGCTCGCCCGAGTAAGAGCTGTCGAAAACGGGGCTGGCAGATTTCATTCCTACCTACTGCCATCCCGCTAGGGGATCACTATCCGTAGAAATACGTATTTTTACTCGGCCAAAAAAGGCCCTGTCGGCGCAGCAGCCCCTGGGATCTTTAAGACCAACCGAACCGCAGCCAGCCGATTCTCGACATGCAGTTTCTCCAAAATGGCCCGCACATGCTGCTGCACAGTCCGCACGCTGATGCCTAAAATGATGGCGATTTCACGGTCGCGTTTGGCCTCGATGATCCAGATCATGATTTCCGCCTCTCGGCGGCTCAGCCCCAGGTGGCGCAGATGCGTGTAGTCAGGGGGCGCTTTAAGCTGGCTGGATTTGGCCAGCTTACGAAACAGCAGATCCACCTCAAAAGCTGTCGCAATTTGAGGCGCTAAGACGGCTGCTAGAGCGAGGTCTTCCGCACGATAGTCGCGGCGATCTCGATTGATGGTGAGACCGCCTAAAACAAGCGGAGACTGAATGGGAATGCCGATCTGGTGGCGGATGTAGAGCTGCTGGAAAATCTCATGGTAGAGATCCAGCCGACGCAGTTGGCGCATCGTGATGAAGTCACTCAATCGCATGGGCTGCGTTTCCCCAGCCGCTAAGCGTTTAAACATGGGACTTTGTTGTTTCACCAACTCTTCCGTCCTCACCAGCATGTCACTCTGAGGACACTCATGGAAAGGTAGATTGGACTCCAAGGCATACTCCCCCTCCCGGCCAAACAACTCCAAAGCATAACGCGACCCCTCAAAGATCATGTCCAAAGCTGTAAAGACACGCTCATGGAAAGGGGCTTGCCCGTGTGAGTGGATCATCCGTATGGCATCATACAAAGGGCGCATGGGGGGTAATGGAAACCATGGTGAAGATGCCATGAGAATCAACCCTTAGGAATTCGTTTTGTAAGCAAAATCGAATCGATATTTTGCATCATTCTATTAAAGAGCTTGGCGGTCCCCGGCCTGACTTCGTCTGGCTGAACTCGACGACTCCCGAACCGATGAAAACCCACGTTGCTTGTTCTCGGCGCAATTTGTAGAAGGAGCCTCCGTTCTACTCCATCCCATGAAGCGACTCCTGCCTCTCCTCCTCCTTGCCTCCACCACTTTTGCTGCCGATTACCCGCGCGTGATCTTCTCCGATGACTTTGCCGCCGAGGGTTTTGGCAAGGCCTGGGGCCACTACAAAAGCGCCAGCATCGTCAAAGACGGTGTGCTGGTCGGCATCACCGCCCCCACCTCAGATCACTCTGCTGTGGATCACATCCGCATCGAAGGGGAAAAGGACCTGGAAGTTTCTGTGAAGTTCCGCTTCGTCAGTGACAAGGCCAAGAGCTTCAACGTCTGGTTCGATGACAAGAACTACAAAGGCTCCCACGCCGGCCACATCTGCCAGGCCACCATCAGCCCCACGGGTGTGAATCTCTCCGATGCTAAAACCGGCGGCTTCACTCTCGAAGGCGGCCTGTATGACCGTAAAAAAGCCAATCAGCTTACCGAAGACGAAAAGAAGATGCTCGCCACCAAGGCCAAGCGCCTGCCCGTGAAACTGAGTCTGGAAGACTGGCACACGCTGGTGGTGCAGACCCAGGGCGATGAACTCAAGGTGACGATTGATGGCAAAGAAGTCGGCAGCTTTAAGTCCGCAGGCATCAGCCACGAAACCAAGTCCCTCATCAGCCTCACCACCAATCCGGTGGATGTGGAGTATGACGACTTCGCCATCAAGGGCGTCGCCAAGTAAGCAGGCCGAAGATCGGCATGCAGGGTTTTGAAACAGCCCTGCATGCAAAAGGCCTAAACATCGGCTGGCGCTCCGCTTGGGTTTTGCCAAGATCAGCCCAGCCTATGACTCGCCTCCTTTTCCTCAGCCTGAGCGCGGCTGCCATCACCCACGCCGCCGAACCCACCGCTAGCCCTCGAGTCGCTGAAGTCACGGGACTGCCCGGCCTCGTCGCTTTCTGGGACTTTGTGAAGCGGGAGCCGGCGGGAGCTCATCGTTTCACCGCCCATGTCCCCGCCGGAGCCACCACGGACTACCCGCTGGATGCCGCGAACTACATCAAGGACTACTGGGGCGCGGGCCGTGAGGCCACCTATGCAGATTTCCCGCTCCTGGGTCGCGGCCCCTTTGGGCAGGCGATTCAGATCGTGAAGGAGAGTGATCCTGACTTCCGCCCCTTCCTCTTCGTGCCGCGTTCGCGGCTGCATGATACGCCGCTGGACATCAAAGGCTCTGGCAAGTCGGTTACGGTCGTCGTCTGGGCCATCCGCGAAAGTGGCAATCACGCCCTCGCAGGCATCTGGCATGAAGGCACTGACTTGAAGGAAAAAAGCACGACCAGCATCGCCAAAGTGGAGCGCGGGCAGCGCCAATACGCCCTCTTTGCTGGCCTGAACAAACAAGGTAGCGCGTGTGGTCACGTTTCGGAAAACGGCGCGAGCTCCTTCCTAAATAAGTACGCTCTGCACAAGAGCAACTCCGCCGGCCTTTCACCCGAAGTGCCCGCCGATTCACCCCCTGAAGTGCTCGCTGCCTCGTGGCAATGCTTTGCCATGACCTTCGACCATGAAAAGGACGAACTCACCGGCTGGCTCAATGGCATCTCTGGAGACCGCTGGCTCGACAACCCGAAGAAGGACAAGCTCATCTCCTTTGCCCACAATGCCTACATGCAGGGCCATTACGCAAAGCTGCCCGGCAAGCAGGAAGGTGAGGACGAGGCCTTCCCCAAGGACCAATATTACAACCCACCGGAAGGCGAGCCACTGAGCGTGAAAGTGCTGCGCGAATCCGCCGATGAACGCATCGAACTGCGTGAGCATCGCTTCACCAAAATCGAGGTGACACTGCGCGGTGGAAAAGAAGTCGCCCGCGACCTCGTCTCCCTGCGCCTGAACCCCTGGTGGTACCCGCACGATCTCTACACGCCGAAGGACGCCGAAAGCGGCGGCCCCTTCACCATCGGCCGCGTCATCCACAGCAGCCGCAGCGTCGGCTTCACCGGCTGGATCGGCGGCGTGGCCGTCTTTGACCGGGCGCTGGATGAGGAGGAATTGGGGAAGTTGTCGGCGATTCGGAATCGGACGATTGCCTCCCCCTAGATGCAAAATGATTCCAATCGTTCCACTGGTAATCTTGTCATTACTGATGGCGAACAGACTCCAGGAATCTTGGCCAAGGAAGCTTCTCTACCTCATGATAAGCACTTGGGTATTGCATTGTCCCGCCTTTCACTAGCTCAAGTCGGCCATCGCTGGTCAGACGAATGCTTGCCCAGTAGGCACGGGCGTGGCAGTCAGGATGATGCTCACCGAGGCGCATTTTTTCGCTAAAAGCTCGCCAAACGATTTTCAGTCCCGAAGCTGCTAGCCAATCCAACAAGGATCCGCGCTGTGCCGCGCAAGTGCCCTCGAATCCTCTTCCAAAGTGCTTCACGACTACGTCGGATGAGTCCTCACGAGCAAAGTCAAACGCTCTGCCCGTCCAACGGAGACCGCCGATCTTTGCCAGTTGGGGTGAAGGCATTGAACCCGTCTTGGCTCGCTTCTCGTCTTCATCAACGGCAAAACGACAAGTTGTTGATACTGCCGCAGAATGCCAGGATTTTGCCTCAGGCCAGATGTCGAGAGAGCATCGGCGCTCCATCCGCCGCATACCGTCAGGAAATTGGCGCAGTGTTGCCATAGACTCGCAGTATTCGGGTTCATGGAACCAGAGTTGGCCGTTATAGACATGTTGTTTACTCAGATTCGTCAGCAGAACAGCTTCTGATTCAGCAGTCACGAGATAGGACTGAAATGCCCAGTTAACGCTGACCCTTGTCTCCGAGAGTGCGGAAGTCGACTCCCAAACAGGTAGAGGTTCATACCATTTGTGAAAGCCTGATAAGGCAATCCAGTCTTGCACCCCATCATTTAACACGATCAACTGACGAGGGTCTTCGTGGCCAGTCTCCACAGCTCTTATCTTTTGTTCATCATGACTCAGGGGGCGGGTTAACAGGTTAACGTGACCTCTCCACCACGGTGCTGTATCTGGAACGAACGACCAATTGTCGGTTGATTGGGCGAGTGGGGCCTCCATCACATAAGGATCAAGCAGGTCCCCCGAGGCAACCTGTTTGGTCGATTGGAACACCACGACTCGATCATTCCAGCCTGTGAAGTGGTAGTGATCGCATAGGTGCCCAAGTAGTTCCCAAAGTGCGATCCATTGATACTTCTTGCTTAGCCGCTCGACTCGATTCTTTCCGCCGTATTCGCCTGCTCCTGGTGGGTGTGTGTCATCACACTTGTGGTCCCACCCAAGTTCAAAAACCCTCTGAATCACATACCTCTTTGCGATTTGATCATCGAACGCTCCAGATCTGCCAGGCTGAGCTGGTTCCGATAAGCGGCGGTTTTGAAATTTGTGGACGTAGCTCCCCATCACATACCTCCCCCAATCGCCGTAGAAGCCGCCAGATTCCGGCTCAACGGAGTGATACAGATAATTCACCCGTTGATGACCGAGCTTCTTCTTGATGCTTTCGACCTTCTTCGCCGACCACACGCGAGGCCATTTTGATCGCCACGGTGGACGGAAGCTGTTCTTGTAGATACTTATGGGGAGGACTCCCTTTTGCTCCGCTTGGATGCAGATTTCGGCCGCGTAGTGACGCACCAACAGATGAGGCTGAACCTCTTCACCCGAAAACATCTCACGGTGGACACAATCCGCCATCTCGCCCAATGCACGATCACCGACGTCAGCATGTTGAGCAGCGCCCGCACAGGCCATGAACACACGTTCCTTTACATACGGATCGTTGACCGAAACAAAGAGATTCAATAGTTTCGACGCAACAGGTGTGCGACCAGCAAGCACTCTGGTCAGAGAGACCACAAGCTCTTGACGCTTTTGAACCACGGTGGTGCTGAGGCACCACGACAGAGCGATGGCAAGCAGCAAAAGCTGATCGTCTGGCACTCGTTTGAGATCACCTTTGTTAGCCCATTGCTGCATCTCATCCAATGCCCATCCGCCCGACCATTCCAGCAGACTTTGATTTACCCAAAAAGTCCATTCTCGATCCCGTTCGTTCATTGGCATCGCCGATAGGACCTCATGGAGCCAAAAAGCGTTCCAGGGATGCGAAGGATTTATGGCGTATGAGGCAAGATGTTCCAACTCGTGCCGAAGCATGCCTTTGTCTCCTATGTGCGAAAACAGCGCAATGGCCCTTTGAGTCATGCTCTGATGAGTCCTCCATGATAGGCTTTCCATGAACGATCCGAGCAACTGATGATGTGGCTCGTTCTGGCCGCAGACAATGTCACAAAATTCTTCTCTTTGCTCTTCGGGTAGCCTGATTGACAACATACTCAGCAAACCAGAATGGCTACGGAGCCAAGATTGATCACGCGCCAAGCCGAGGAGCTTTGAGTCGGGCGTTTGCCCCAATGGCATCAAGTGGAGGCTGAACAGGTAGTCCCAGACCCGCTCATATGTGAATCGCACTTTCTCCTCACCAGCTAAAATGTCGCCGACTTCTGTCGGAAACTCCGCGAGAATTCCTTCGGACACCAGAGCCTGATAAAGCGACTTTGAGGATACGGGAATAGCGTGACGGGACTGGCAGATTTGGTGCGCACTGCTCTTCGAGAGCATGTGTGGATGGGCTTCTGCCATGGCTCGACAAAGATCAGACAGAGCTCCGGCGACTTGTGAGGAGTCGCAATCTATCCGGCTAGCGATGAACGAGGCCTTTCGCTCGACGAAGTTCCGGAGAATAAGCGCAAGGCTAGGAGTGCCTGCGGGCGGAGTTTGCCCTGAGTAGGCTTCACAAAAAATGCGCAAGAAGAGGGGCACCTTAAACTCCCGTGTCATCGGCGGAAGAGCAAAACCACGGACATCAAAGGCCTCCAGGTATTTGGGTAAGGCATCCAACACGTTGACCCCCAGGCCCGTATGCTCAGCAAACGCCCACGCAGATGAACTCCCCTCGATCAACCCTGTCGGCAACGTCTGTTGTTTGTAGTCGGCGCGGCAACTGACAATTAGTTTGATACTTGGGTATGATGCCAATTCAGAGGCTAGCGATGGCAAGTTCACCTTCCAATACCCTCGTTCTGGAGTTTCATTCAGTGCATCAATGCAGATCAGGGGTTTGAGTGATGTTGAGTCACCGAGTGCTTCCAGAGTCGCGAGGAAATCACGGACGCTGATGCCGGGAAAATCAAACCGGCGCATGATCTGACTCAGAGGAGAGTCTGAAGAGATGAAAGCTGCCCCCTCCATGAAAACAACAATTCCGCCTTGATCCATGTAGCGCGTGCAGATTTCCGCCAACACATGCGTTTTTCCCAATCCAGGGCCGCCATGCAAGAGCAAGCACTGCGCATCCGCAGCGCTGTGTTGATGAAGATAATCTGCAAAGCTGAGAAGAGTGTACCTGGTGTCCGAAAACGAGTCATAAGTCTCTTCTTCGACCGATCTTCGATCAGTGTATGAATCCCAGGTTTCCCTGTCCTTGGGCGGAGTCACGGGGACTAGCTTCCGCAACTCGGTTAGCAAAGGCTCAAGAGCCTGAGCGGCATGCTCGAGTGCTGATGCCAGTGCGATGAGCGACGAGGGGAGCGTGGTGCCATCACCTAGATGCTGGCGAATCAACCGCAGTGCCTGAATGACAACCCCATGCAAACTCTTGATGTGAGTGGGCCATGAGTCTTCTACTTGCCGACATGATAAACACTTCGGCAAGGCCTCGCGTCCTTCCTCCATGTATTGCAGGCGGGACCTTTCGCTACGCAGGAAAGTATGAACCTGATCTTCGGCCTCGGTCGCAGTATGCAGCTTTGGTAAATAGCGGTCCCCTAGCTGCCGTATCGCGGCCGATGACACCTTGTTGCAGCGCTCGGAATCGAAGTCTGGATATTCGAAGAAGTGAAGAAGTAATCCTCGGTGCCTGGGCTTCAACAACATGCCTCGGATGGTTGACTCATCCCAAAGCGTCCACCGTATTTCGGCGAGATATGCCTTCTGATTGGCCCACTGATTCCAAGCAACCAGGAGCGCTCTCCATTTTTGTTCCTGTTGCTGACTGAGGTTTCGTGGCAGCGCGATAATTACCTCAGAAAGGCCTTCTTTATTGGCTGGATCATCCAGAATCGTCTTCACCGACTCACTCAGATCGCGCCATTGAGTTGGCCCGAGCGTTTGATCGAAGAACTTTGCTTGGATGCCGGCAACCACCTTGCCGCCCTGATCAGTTACCGTGCCTTCGAACCCGCCATCTCCTCCTGCGCCATCTCTGCGGCGGATTGTTCCAGCCTCTTTCTTTTCCCGAGCGAAGAGCAAGAACGTCAATTCTTCAAACGCGTTCCGGTGTGATCCGGTATGTGCACGAATGGTTTTGAGTTCAATGGAGCGAGACATGAGGAAGCCCAGTTACCGTCAGATTGATGATCTGCATTTGGAGCATACCGATAAGTGTTCACCTGAAAAGTCTTGCTTGGATGACACTTGTTTTGCGGGAGTGCCATTCAGGACCGTGGACCGGCGCTCAAGATGCCGCAGTCCGCCACAGGTCTCTGTTACACTTACTTTTAGATATTGCACCCAATGCGGATGTGTAGCAAGAGGCAGCGGAGATTCTGAAGGTGTCGCGGCCGTATGCCGCGAAGCTCTTTGATGAGGGAGCGATTTCGAGCCGTCGCGGGCAGGCATCGGCGGGCGCTGACGGCGGACGTGCTAGCCTACGAGCATCGTGAGAGGGAGGCGCGGGTGGCGGTGCTCGACGAACTTGCCGCCAAGGGGCAGAACCTCAGGATAGGCTAATGACTCTGAGGTTGATGATTTAGCGATTTCACAAAACATTGCACTTTCTGCAATTTTTTGTAAAGTTCAGCCACCCCGTCGGCAACTTGCATCAAGCTCTCCGACTCTCTCGGATCGGGAGCCTGCTGCTACTGTCCGCGACACCATCGAGAAAGAAATCTATTGGAGCTATCTGACGGATGTCGTGACAGATCTGGGCAAGAAGGCCGTGGCGGTCTTGGAGTAGGAGAAGGATGCGTTCACTTGTGTAAAATCTACGAAATTAGCAGTGATGATGTCCAAAAGTAGCGAGCAAGCACCTTTGAACATCCAACCATGAAACCTCTGCTTCTTGCCCTTGTGGCATTCATCACTCTCTCCGCGCGGGCAGCGACGGAAACCGATCTCTGCATTTATGGTGGCACCAGTGCGGGGGTGATCGCGGCGGTGCAGGCGGTGAAGATGGGGAAACAGGTGGTGCTGGTGGAGGCTGGGCAGCACCTGGGAGGCATGAGTGTGGAAGGGCTGGGGGGGACAGACATTGACAATCAGCCCTTTCAGAATAGCCCGGCGGTGGGTGGATTGGCCTTGGAGTTTTACCGTCGAGTCAGTGCGCAGTATGGACGGTTGGACAAGTTCGAGACCATGCTCGCGGGGAAGGGGAAGGACACGAAGCTGTGGCGGTTCGAGCCCCATGTGGCCGAGGCGGTCTGGGAGGCCTGGGTGAAGGAAGCGGGGGTTACCGTTTTGCGTGGGCATCGTTTGAAGGAAACGAAGGGCGTGACCAAAGACGGCGCACGCATCACCGCCTTGCACTTCGAGAATGGTGCCGAAGTGCGCGCGAAGGTCTTCCTGGACGCCACCTATGAGGGGGATCTACTCGCCTTGGCAGGCATCAGCTTCGCCGTGGGGCGCGAGGGCAATGCCAAGTATGGGGAGACCCACAACGGCATCCGCACGGACACCATGCATAAGCAGCATGACAAGCCTATCGATCCCTACAAGATCCCGGGCGATCCGAAGAGCGGCGTGATTTACGGTGTGCAGGATGTGCCGTTGGGCGAGCATGGCGCGGCGGATGAAGGCATCCAGGGTTACTGCTTCCGGCTATGCCTAACCAAAGATGCGGCCAACAGGAGGGGGATCGAAAAACCGGCGGGTTATGATCCCACGCATTATGAAATGCAGCGCCGCTATCTAGCCGCTGGCGGGGTGATCAATGCGCCGCATGCTGCCCTGCCCAATGGCAAAACGGACCCTGGCACTTGGCATTCGTTGGCGGGTAATTTCACGGGTTGGAATCATCGCTACCCCACGGCCAGTTACGCGGAGCGAGAGGCCATGTTGCGCACGAGTCGAGATCACATCCACGGTCTGTATTGGTTCATGGCGCATGACGAGTCCGTGCCTGTGCAGCAGCGCGAGGACTGGGCCGTCTGGGGGCTGTGCAAAGATGAGTTCACCGACAACGGCGGCTGGCCGCGTGCCTTTTATGTGCGCAATGGACGCCGCATGGTCAGCGATTTTGTTTATGACCGAGGCCCAGTTACGCAAGGCAGATCCTGCACCGGTGAATGACAGTGTGGGCATGATCTGGTGGCCACCCGACTTCCACAGCGCGCGATGCATGGTGAAGGAGGGGCGCGTGTGGAATGAAGGTGCGGTTTTTAATGTGTCCAAAGAGCCCGACTGGATTCCCTGCGGCATCCCTTATCGCTGCCTCGTACCCAAAGTGACTGAATGCAGCAATCTCCTCTCACCCACCTGCCCGTCATCCAGCTATGTCGCCTATGGCGCGTATCGCATCGAGTTCACCTTCATGGCCGCCGCTCAATCGGCTGCCACGGCTGCGGTGATGGCGCTGGAGGGCGGCCTACCCGTGCAGGCGGTGGATTACACAACGCTGCGTGAGCGCCTGCTTGCTGATGGGCAGGTATTGGCAGCGCCTTCGCCGTAGTGTCCATGAGCATGTCGGATTTCGCACAGTCTTTGTCGTGGCGGAAAGAAGGCGGATTCGAGTAGCATTCAGTCATCCCGATCTTTCCACCCCACACCATGCGTCTCGAAAACAAAGTCATCCTCATCACCGGCAGTGCCACGGGCATCGGCAAGGCCATTGCGAAACGTTGTGTCGGTGAAGGCGCCCGTGTGATCATTCACGGCCTGGAGGCCGATCTCTGTGCAGAAACCGTGGCGGAACTGGGAGCGGACAAAGCCGTGGCGCATGTGGAAGACCTCACGAATGAAGGTTGCCCGCAGCGGCTGGTGGACCTCGCCATGGCCACCTTTGGCCAGTTGGATGCCGTGGTGAACAACGCCGCCATGGTTTCCCAGGGGAACATCCACACCACCGATGCCGCCTTCTTCATGAAGATGATGTCGGTCAATGCGCTGGCTCCCTTTCTCCTCACGCAGGCTGCTCTGCCTGAGCTGACAAAGACGCGTGGCAGCGTCCTCAACATCGGCAGTGTCAATGCTTACAGTGGCGAGCCTAACCTGCTCCCGTACAGCATTTCCAAAGGTGCCTTGATGACGCTCACTCGCAATTTGGGAGATACCCTCATGCGCGAAAACGGCGTGCGGGTGAACCAGATCAACCCCGGCTGGGTGCTCACAGAAAATGAGGCCAAGCGCAAACGCGAGCACGGCCTGCGTGAGGACTGGTACACGGATCTTCCCAAAGTCTATGCCCCCGCGGGGCGCATCCTTTGGCCGGAAGAAATCGCCGCTGCCGCGATCTTCTGGTTGGCGGATGAAAGTGGCCCCATCAGTGGCCAAGTCATGGACCTGGAGCAGCATCCTTTCATCGGACGTAATCCGCCCAAAGACAGCTCGACTATTCCGAGCAAATAATTCGTTAGGCCTCCCACCCCACCTCCTGTTATTGTCATGCCCAAGCTCGCCGCCTTCCCCAAAGCCTTCATGCAGCAACTCTGCAAAGAAGGCACCATGTCTGTCTCCGAATGGATCGCCCTGGCCTCCAAGCTCGATATCCAGGGCCTGGAGTGGTACGCAGGCTTCCTGGAGATGGCTGATGAAAAGAACTGGTCGCGCTTTCGCCAGGAAGTCGAAGACACGGGCAAGGTCATCCCCATGATGTGCTGCTCACCGGACTTCACGCACCCTGAGGCCGCATTTCGGGAAAAGGAGATCGCCAAGCAGAAGCGGTGGATTGACATGACCCAAGTCCTCGGCGGCAGCTACTGCCGCGTGCTCAGCGGCCAGCGTCGCCCTGAACTGAGCGTGGATGAGGGCGTGAAACTCGCGGCCGATTCCATCCACGCCTGCCTGCCTTATGCGCAAGAACGTGGCATCACCCTGATCATCGAAAACCACTACAAGGATGACTTCTGGGAATACCCTGAATTCGCTCAAAAGATGGATGTCTTCTGCCAGCTCGTGGCCGCAGTGGAGCATCCCTTTTTCGGAGTCAACTATGACCCTAGCAACACCTACCTGGCGGGTGAAGATCCTCTTGAGCTTTTGAAGCGTGTGTCTCACCGCGTGGTCACCATGCATGCCAGCGACCGTTACCTCGCCGAGGGCACCATCGAAGATCTGCGCAAGGAAGAAGGTGGTGCTATGGGTTATGCGAAGCGCCTTCGCCATGGGGAAATTGGCAAAGGCCTCAATGACTACGATGCCATCTTCACCGAGCTCAAAAGCCAAGGCTTCGATGGCTGGATCAGCATCGAGGATGGGGTGGACGGCATGGATCAACTTGCCCGCAGCGTGGACTTCCTGAAACGGAAGATCGCCCAGCATTGGGGCTGTTGAATGGCTGAAATGCCCATGATAAGACATGTCTTTAGCTCACACTGAAGGCCAGCTGCCGCGAATTACTCTTGGTTAGGTGTTTACGGTGTGATTACATCGTGAGATGAGATCCCCCCACTCATACCCGACCTTTGCGAGCGTTCTGTTTTTGGCCCTCACCAGTCTTCCCCTGCTTTCCCGAGGAGCTGACTATACCTGGGTGCCGACGGCTGCAGGCACCACCTATGACTGGAACAGCGCCGAGAACTGGACGCCTGCCACGGCTTTCCCCAATGCTGTGGACGATGTGGCCAACGTGAACATCAACCTCGCTGGAAACCAGACCATCCGGTTGAACCAGCAGATCACTTTGGGCACGCTGAATCTGGGGGACTCCACCTCTACCTATTACGGCATCACCCTGAATGCTGGAACGGGGGGTTCATTGGTTTTTCAGACGACTTCTGGTTCGGCCCTGCTGGCGCGCTTGGCGAACAGCAACGCGACCGATGTGATCAATGCCGATGTGCTGTTGAATTCGCCTTTGAATGTCAGTCTGGCGGCAGGCAGCAGCAATGGCATCCGCCTGGCTGGGCTCGTATCTGGGGCGAATGGCATTGACCTCACGGTGCCCACCATGCCTACGGGTTCGCTCAATGGTTTTTTGGAGCTGACCAACACGAACAACAGCTACACGGGAGACACGGTGGTCTCCAATGGGGTGCTGGTTTTCCGCGGCAGCGTGCTCAGCGGGCAAAACAGTGCGCTGGGGAATGCCACCTCCGCTGTGAAGGTGGGCAGTGCAAACACGGCCATCAGTACGACCGACATCCGGAACAACACCGCTACCCAGCTCCGGCTGCGTGCCTCGAGCGACACAGAAAACTATGTCTTTGAGCGCGACTTGGACTTTTCAGGCAATACCGGTACCAGCCCGCAGAACGGACGTGTGCGTTTTTCCCTGGATGGCGATGGGGCCGGTGGGCTGAATACCAACACGCTCACCATCAGTGGTGATGTGACCCTGGGTTCCAATGCACGCAGCGTGGAGTTCCTCGTCACCCGTGAGGGGCAGACCATCTATTTCACAGGCCAGATCGCTTCTGGCACAGGCGGGAATGGGACGGTCTTTTGGGGCCCTGGCTCCCCTGGTAATAGCACTGACGGGCGAAACAATGGCACCATCCGTTTTTCGGATCTCGCCCGCACCTATGCCAATGGTCAAAACATCACGGCGGGTACTGTCGTCATCGAAGGCTCCGTCGGTGCGGTGGGCACGGCCAGCCCCATCGGCACGCAGACCTTTAGCCTGGGAGATGGCAACGGCGGCAATCTTTATTCATCGAACACGGAGGGCGGCAGCCGCCGTCTTTTCATGGAGACACCCGGCAGCACCTTCGCCCGCAGCCTCTCTCCGGCAGGTGGCACCGGCACGAATCTGGCCGGTACAGGCAATGTCAATGGGGTGACCCCTGCCGTTTACCAGAGTCTGTATGGGAACTCCGGCAGCATGAACCTCATGAACGGTTATGAGTTTGGCGGTCTGAATACCAGCGGCACCGTGACCTTCAGCGGCAACATCGCGGCTCAAAATGTCAACGTGCCGGTCACCGGTACGGCGGCCGGTGCGGGCGGTACCAATGTCATCACAGCCGTGCATAATTTTGCCCTCAGTGCGGCCACGGGGGGGACCACCGTTTTTTCCGGCATCATTTCTGGCAGCACGGCTCCCGTCGCTGGCTCGCAGACGCCCGGTGCCACCATGGCGGCCAACAACACCCGCATCACCATCAACCAGTTCCGCAATCACGCCAATCTGGATACCAATCTCGATGGCTTGCCCGATGCCAATGCAAACCAGCTCGTCGGCACGGCCAAGCAGGGCACGGTGGTCTTCACGGCAGCCAATACTTATGGTGGCGGAACGGAGGTGCTGGGCGGCGCGCTGCTGGTGAATAATACCACTGGCTCCGGCACAGGCACGGGGGCAGTCACCGTCACTGCGGGAGCACTGGGGGGAAATGGTTTCATCGTGACCACCGCAGGCGTCGCGGTAAGTGCCGGGGCCATCCTTCGTCCTGGTGATCCCACGGTTTCCGGGGGCCTCGGGGCTCTTACGGTCACCGCACCCGTCACTTTGAATGCCGCTGGCGGCAGCATCCTGGACTTCCAGATCAGCCGCACCACCAGCGATGTGAACGCGAGCAACCTCCTCGCCAATCTCAACCCGAATGGCACCATGAACTGGGATGCCATCGTTGGGAACGCAGGCGGTCTGTATGCCGAAGACAGCACCATTAACAACGACACCCTCGTCATCAATGGCACCCTGAATGTGAACAGCAGCGGCAGCACGAATGTGAAGATCGGGGCCGCCTCGGGGGGTGAAAACTTGAACTACGCGGCGGGCATGGTCTGGGACCTGATGGACTGGACCACGATGGTGAATGGTTCCGAGTCTTCCTACACTTTTGAAGTGGACAGTGCGCTGCAAAACTACCTGGACCTCAATGGCCTCATGCTGGATACCAGCCGCTTTTGGGACACTGGCTTTGTGGGCATCGTCTTAGTGCCTGAGCCTTCGCGTGCGGTCCTCATGCTGCTGGCTTTGGGGGCTTTGCTTATGCGTCGCCGGCGGGCCTGATTTGGCCGAGCTTGGGCGCGGGTGTCGCGTTTCACACAGTCTTTGTCGTGGTCAAACGGGACCTGGTTTCGTTAGGATTCGGGTATGAATTTTTTTGCGCCCACACTCCTGGCCCTCCTGCTCTCCTTGGTGGCTGTTCCCTTGATGGCAGATGACACCGCGCGCATCGCCGCGTTGGTGGAGGCTGGCGGCACGGTCACCATTCCGCCAGGGGACTATCATTTGGCGGGTGCAGCGCCTGTGAAGCTCGTTTCCAAGAGCACCATCACTGCCTACGGGGCGCGGTTTCACCTGCCGAAAGTTTTGGGCGACAAGGCACGCTTGGTCCTGTTTGCTGGGGAAGATATTCAGTATCTCACTTGGTTAGGCGGTGAGTTCATCGGGCAGGTGTTTGACCCTGCGCAAAAGGACAACACCTGGGAACCCAGTGTGAATACCAAAGGCATCGAGATCACCACTTCGGAAAGCGGTGCCACGCATGACATTCTATTTCGCGATGTGAAATCAAACGGCCTCGCCGGCGCGGTGATCGGGGTGCATGGCCTCAGCAAAAAGGGCCAGGAAGGGGAGGTCATCACCCCAGCCCAGCGGGTGGCGGTGGAAAGCTGCACCCTGCTCCGCAGTGGCAAGTTCATGTGGGACTATGGCTACCTCTGGCAGATCCTCACTTGGCCCGAGGCCTATGAACCCTGGGAAGTGGAGCGAGCCCGAAAGTATTTCCGCATGGATAAACTGCGGCCAGTCATTTCCATTCAGCCCGGAGATGATCGCATTTACTTGGCCAATCAGGCTGATCCCTGGCCTGTCAGTGCCAGTGCCGAGCCCAAGGAAGCCCTCACTTTCATGGGGTCGCATTCTACAGCAAACGTGGTTAGGGGGCGCCAATACTTCATCGTGGAGTCCACACCCGAGTTCATTAAAATCGCCGAGACTCCAGGCGGCTCTCCTATCCGGTTTGAGGACGGAGCAGATGGGGAGTTGATCATGGCTCACAATATCTTCGCGACTTATTTAGCCGCCTATGCGCCTACCGGTAGCGGGCCAGGGAAGGGGGCTTTTGACATCACCGGGGCCCGTGATGTGCGGGTCACCGGCTGCCAGCTCAGTGCCCTCGGCGATACCATGCACATCCAGGCCTGTAGGAACATCGTCTTTGCCAATAATCACGTCCTAGGTTCCCGCATGGGGGCCTTCTTCCTGGCCGAATTTTGCCAGAATGCCACCGTCACCGGCAACTTGATTGATGGCACCAACGGCTCCCGGGTGATGAGCGTGGAGAAGTCCTGCACGGATGTCACCATCGTGGCCAATACCTTTCGCAATGGTGGTCGTGGAAACTGGATCAACCAGCCGAAAAACTTCATCCTTCAGGGCAATGTGTTCGTGAACAACACCACGAAGAACGAGCCCGACCTGCGCCGGGGCCGCATCGCCTACCAGACGGGCAAGCCAGTGAATTTCCCGGAGCTCTACTTCACTCTTTACGAAGAAGGTGCCTCTTACGGCCCAGTCATCGTGCGGGACAATGTCTTCTCCCTGGGTGAGTCAGCGCCTCAGGAAGCCGTCACCTTTGCACCGAATGGCCATGACATCCAGATGACCGGCAACGTTTTTCAGAATCGCCCAGTCACCATCGTCGTGGATCCTTCCTGCAAAAACGTCAACGTGGGCGCGAATCAAGGTGCCGAGACCAAGATCGCCCCCGTGGATTTTAATCACGGAAGACGTTAGGCCATTAAACGGCCTTGGCTGCGGTTTCATGCAGGATAGCCATCGTTTCCCGCTGCCGCTTTTGCACGAAGGCCTGAGCTTGGGCCGATTTGGCCTTCGCTGCGGTGGGATCTTTGGCGGTCGCCAGGGCCGTTGCAGGCAGAAGTCTAGAGGCTTGGGTTTATCCAGGCTGGTGAGCCAGTCGCCCAGCCCGATGCCCTGCGACATGAAGCCCATGGTGGTATGCTCAGCAAAGCGGCACACCAGAGCCGGGATGCTATTGCCCAGGGCCATGATCTTTGGTAAGAAAAGTTAAAAGGGTCCTCAGGTAGTGACGGATGATCGCAGAAATTGTAGCAAATCGATTGGGGAATCTCAAAGCTAAAAAGTTATTTAACTTAATGGATAATCCACTGAAACATCTATACTTAGAAAATGGCTTTTTTTGGAATGACTTTCTTCGGGAATTTACGGCTGAGTATGGTGGTAAATCCGTGAAGTATTTCCATCATCAAACCTCAGACTTAATGACGGCACACTTTTGCCTCCCTTCACTTATCAAGGTTGGAAGAAATTACGGCCAACACCAACTTACTTATGCATACTTAGGGGAAGAGATCGCCCCAGTCGGAGATTGCAACAATATGCATATTGAGTTGCTACTGACCGAGGGCGGGCGACTGATAGGTTTCGCTGATTACAAGCTGTTGTATTGGGGGTCTTTAAGGCCTGGGTCTTGGAAAGAGTCCCTCCAATTTCTACTGGAGGGAAATAAGCCAATCGAACTAGGTAATATAGAATAATGATCTGAAAATTAGAACATCATTGATTTAAGAGTGCAGACACAAAGTGAGATCACTAAATTAGCTCCACGGGATCAAGGCTCAAAATCAAATGGAAACTGGAGAACCAAACTTTTCCGTCATCTTTAATAAGAATACGGTTGATTCGTGAGGAACTGAATAAATTGATTCTTAATATTTAAATTAACAATGCTTCTTGGAGAGTTGATGGAGTAATTATTTTTAATCAAAATTATGAGATTATTACAAGTATGCACAGAAAGAAGATTTGAAGAACTATTTGATAACAGGTCATTCAATCATGCCGAAAAAACTGAGGAATTTGAAAAAGAATTCGAATTAGCAACTGATCTGGTTGGAATAATCCTCGAAAAATACGTAGGGGCGGAATCATTTAAACTTCATCAATCATACAACAATACCTCCCGTTTTATAGATATTGCTTTTCTTACAGAGGGATACCTTAACGCATCTTTGATTATAGATTTACAAAAATCCTTGAGCGGAATGGCTAAGGAATGGATGGTATGTTTGTGGGAAAGTTGCTTTATATTTGTAACGCCCAAAGATATAATTGGATTTGATCCTTCAAAAGCGGATCCCCTTTTTGATAAGCTTAAAGAATGCACGGATGACGACCATGGTTAATTTAGCTGGTTGGGACGAGCGGGAGTTGATTAGACCAGCTAGAAGCATCGGATCTTGAGCGGGTCTTGGTAGGCTATAATTATAATGTAAAGACTTTTTAACTTCCAAAGGAATTCAGTAATGACTGAGAAATATCATATTTACATTCGTCGCAAGAAATCTGATGGTGAGTCGGAAGGTCTAGACCCAGCGGCATATAATAAATTTAAGTCCCTATTAGGAGACATTATCGATATCGGAGGCGATCTCTTTGCGCCTTTACCACTAGCTGGAGATAACCCTTTAGTATTAAGGATTATTGATTCACTGCAACAACTAGGTGTCGACTTTCACAATAAGACAATTGTTTCAGGTAATCCGGTATCTATTTATAAAAGTAGAGAATATTCTCCGCATGAACTCTTTAAATTTGAGTATTGCCAAGTTTTTCATCCAGATTTTCTTGGAAAAACCTCTGCCAATAGGGAGCATGACGAAGTTGGTGCACCATATTTAGAGGCTCCAGTCACTCCTAGAGGACGAGAATGTGGAACGATATCTCACACTATTGGAGGTCGATTTTTGTTAGTACGAGGAGGCGTAAAACGAGCACTTGAGCGATCAGGATTAAAAGGATTGTTGCTTGTTAAAGCAACGACGATAAGCCGTAAACTCCTTACTCCAAACGAAGAGGCTTGGATTGTCTGGAGTGACACCATTATGCCTAAATTTAATATTTTATGCATTTTTGATAGTTTTCAAATAAGACGATTTGACTCACAATTGCCACATCAAAGTAATGCAGTTTACGGGGGTTTCCTTAAGCCTGGGGATCTCCATTATAGAAGAGACGCTTTAGCCAAAGTAGAAAGCTTTGATGTGGCGCTTACCCATGAGAGATTTGGTAACCGAGGCACCCTTGAAAACCAATTAATATATAGTAGGAATTTTATTCAATTTTTCAAAGATGAGTTAAATATCACCCTCATGAGTAAGCCTGTGCATTTAGATGACTCAAGTCAAATTCCTTGGGAGGGACCATATCCGGATATGCATGATAGCTTAAATATACGCCCTGCTTGGCTTGGAGAATTCGAAAGCAAATAAATCCTTTTCTTCGAGGTAAGCTATTAACATTGATAGTCGTGTCGCTGCAATACAGCTTTTACAGCGATACTCGAATCGATTGTTGTTCCATCTCAGTGTTGCCAATGAAGCCTTGGCGCATCAACTGAAAGTATTTGGGGCCACGTTGTTCTGCCTACTTTTAAGCTACGATCTATTCTCCGGCTGCGCTGTTGGACTACCGCAACGGCGGAGCCCCCATTGTCGGGAAATGTGCCAGCCTACTGGCCGTAATGCTTCCGCATCAGCGGCATCACCACGTCGGGATGATCGGTGGCAAAAGACTCCACGCCTAGCTCCAGCAGGCGTTCATAGATGCCGGGTGAGTTGGCCCCCCAGGGCAGGGACTGGAAAAGGATGCCGCGCTTTTTCAGCTCTGGGCCCACACTTTTCAAAAACGCTTCCGAAGGCTCGATCTCGGTCCAGCCCGTTGTCCCCTTCTTTTCCCGCACGTGGATCTGCACCTGCGTGATGTCTGGAAACCCGGTCTGTTTCAGGCTTTCAATCCTCTCTCTCAGGCTCTCCTCTGTGCCACCCATCCACTGCAGGGTGTGCGAGTCTGGCAGCAGCGTTTTCCATTCGTGGATCACCTCCAGATTGGTCGAGGCCAAGATCACCTGCGGGGCCACTTCATGCTGCTTTGCCAGCGCCGCCAGGGCAGGCAGACTCACCTGCTTGATGTCCAGATACAGCCGCCTTTCAGGCCGCCCCTTCATGATGGCAAAAATATCCGCCATGCTGGAAACGTGGCGCTTTTGGAAACCCTGCGGACTCTCCGCCCCCACTTCCAGTTTGGAAAGCTCGTCAAAGGTCACATCCTGTACCCCTTTTTTCTTCAGCGCTTCATCGGCCCCATGCACGACGCGGGCAAAGTCGGCATCGTGAAACGCCACGATCACGCCATCACTTGTTGTGCGGATGTCCGCCTCCGGGATCGTCCCCAATCCCCAGCCTAACTCAAATGCCGCGATGGTATTCTCCGCCGCCAGCACCCCCGCACCCCGATGACTCTGCACAATGAAAGGTGGCACCGATTCAGCGGCAGACGTCTGGGGGAGAAAGGTCGTCAAAGCCGCAGCCGCGAGGAGAAAGGTGGCAAAAGTTTTCATGAAAATGAGGGGGAAAGGATAACGAAAAAAGCGGCCCCATTTGTCCAAGTCATTCAAGAACCCTGGATCAAGAGGCACCGTTTTACCCATGGCCCCCTCTTTACTTCAGGTCCGCCCTCGTCCTGTTACAATTCCTTCAGATGGAAGTCTTTTATTCATCCCCCTAGTTAGGCCCAGCGCTCTGACCAAAAGTCAGTTGTTGGACGAACCAGTAAAGGGCCTGCTTCCATTCGGGTGGGGTGTGTCCGTGGTCGGTCACGTGCCAAAGGTGGGGAATGTTTTGGTTCTTCAGATAGGCGTGAAAGTCTTGGCTGATGTGAATGAGGCCATCTTGATTTCCGCAGGATAGCCAGAGGAGTTTGAGCTGTTTAGCGGCTGTGGGGCTCAGCAGGTCTTCAGATTTCTTCGTGTTGGGAGCGGATGAAAAGCCACCGACCCACGCAAAGGTCTCCAAATTCCCCAGACCGAAATTCAGTGCTTGCCCGCCGCCCATCGAAAGACCGGCGATCGCCCGGTGCTCTCGGTCTTGAATGGTGCTGTAGCGGGATTCGATGGCCGGGATCACATCATCCAGCAGGTCTCGCTCAAACACGGCGAAGGCGGGTGCATGCTGGAAGACATCGCCCGTGGGCCGGTCGTTCTTTTGCGCACGTCCGTTCGGCATGACGATGATCATGGGCACGGCTTTTTGATCGGCGATGAGATTGTCCAGCAGCACCTCGAGTGAGGCAAATCGCGCCCACTCTGTTTCATCGCCACCAATGCCATGCAGCAGATACAGCGTGGGGTATTTTTTCGCCGCTGAATAGTTGGGTGGGGTGTAAACCTGCATCTTCCGCCGCGTGCCGACAGTTTTTGAATCGTATTCGATCATCTCCAGCTTGCCGTGCGGAATGTCTGCACGCCTCACGTCCCATCCGACGGGAGGCACGGGGAAGGCAGGCTTGTCATCCGCCTTCAAAACGATGGGCTCCCAAGCCGCACGTGGCTGGGGCGGCGGGGTTCGCTCGGGGGGCGAAGTGGGTTCTTGAGAGAGCACTGGCAGCGCCGCCAGCAGGATGAGGAGGGGGAAGCGGCTCATGGTGGCTGAGGGGTAAGAGAGTCCAAAGAGATAATGGTTTTACGACCAGTCCCTTTAAACCACGAGCCATGGTCACTGATAGGCCGTCTTTTGTGTGATCTCGGCCATCATGCATCCTCGCCCCGCTTGGGGGCGAATCGATCATAGTAAACTATTTGTTATACGATTTAGCGTGATGGATTGGTGAAATTGCGGCAGTTCGGGCGTCGCGCTGCGACGCAATGAGTGAAGGCGGTGCGCGAGCCAAAACCGCGCCTTGAAAAGGCGCGGCTAAGATACGGACGCCGCTCTGCGGCTGGGGAAAGAGGTATCAGGATGTGGGCCTGAAGCTTGGGTTCACCAATCAGTGTGGCTAAATCGTATAAGGTCGTAACGGACGCAAACGAAAGGCCCCCCAGCACCTCCCTGGAGACCGCCAGTTTCTGCCGCGTTCGAGTAACCTTAGGGGCCTGGTGCTGGGACGAAAAAGGAAATCGCGCCGGAGGTGCTCTCGGTACTCGCGGCTCCCCGGAGAGCGGGAAGGATGAAGTGGCCTTGGCCGATCAAGGTCGAATCTGCAACGGGGCCTTGGCGGAGGATGCCTGTGAAGGTGGCTTTGCGCGTGATGGGTTTCGTGGCGGGAGGAACCACGGGTTCAGCCACAGTGAATTCGCCCGTGAAGGCCCCGGTCGTGGGCTTGAGGGTCAGTTTGAAACCGGCGGTGTTGGGGGAAGGCAGCAGCACCGTGCCCGCTGCTTTCAGGCTGAGAAGGGAAGGCAATGCAGCGACCTGCAACTCGCTCAGCGAATCGCTCAGGTAGTCCAGCTCAAAGGAACCCTCTGTCGTGGGAGATGGGGCGAGGCCGAGACGCTGGGCCAGACTGATGGCCGCTACCTCAAGGGCTGCGCCACGGGCGGGAATGCGGGCAGCTGGTGGCAGCCAGAGTTCGAGATTCGCCTGGGTGATGAGGGGCCCGAAACCGAGACGATAGGACTTATCGCTCACCAGTCCTGGTTTGGCCCACACGAAAGGCGCCGCTGCTGCGCGGTATCGCAGGGTAGGTGACGTGGTGAAATCTTGGCTGCTGACGAGAGGCAGATACCCACCGAAACGCTGGCCTAACCGTGTGCCATAGGGTTTGATGAAAAGGCGGTAAGCCTTGGCGTGATCGTGCAGGGCGGAGGTGGTGAAGGCGGTGCCATCGGCCAACTTGCCCGCCAGGGTGAGTTTACCCGTATCCGTGATGGTCCCCGTGGCATAACCTGCGCCTTCAGGCAGCGACAGGGCCTGGAGACCTGGCAGCGATGAGAGGCTGGCGGGCGGCAGGAGGAGGGTGTAGGCCCCTTTGAGCCCCGTGGTGGATCGCGGTGCGGCGATTGCCAACAACCGTCCATGAGCCAGAGTGCCATACGGTTGATTGTCGCGCTGAAGGCTACCTTCTAACGTTTCTTCTTCGGAATTCAGTGTGAAAGTCAGGCTGTAACTGCGCGCAGGCAGATCCCGAGTGGCAGGCAGATTCACTACCACGGTATCCGTTCCGGTGGCGAGATCCACGGAAGTCAGCAGCGCGCGCCCTGGGGCCAGGGGAATGGCCTTCGCCTCCGCTGCCAGCAGGAGACTGCCGGTGTAGGTCAAAGAATTTTTGGAAGGTGTCAGGGTCAGCTTGCCCATGGGCAGCATGTCCGCATCCAGCACTAGGGCCTCCAAAGTGGTGCCGAATCCCAGCACGGTCACATAAGCAAGTGGGGTGCCCAGGACAAAGCTATAGTTGTTATCCAGTCCACCCGTGAAGGTGATGGGGTAACTGCCAAAAGCCGCGCTGTTAGGCCGGGCCGTGGTCACAGGGGTGGGGCGGCTATCGAGATCGCCCTCATCGTCATCGCCCAGGAAACCGCTGTAAGTGAGGCCCAGGGTCGGATTCGCATGGCCGACCAGCCGCTCCACCGGAATGCCCGTGACGGTCAGCGGAGCCTTCAGGATTTTCAGGGTGGACTTGGCGGGTGCAACGGTGAGCCCCGGCACATTCAGGCTGGCTGTCACTGCATACGTGCCAGCCTCAGTCGGTGGGATTTCGCTAGGTGCTGCTTTGCCTAATTGATAACGATAAGAGACCGCAAGCCCTGGTGGCGTGGTCGTGGCCGTCACCGTTTGCGGCTGGCCATTGTAGGTGCGCGTGGCCGCCGCTAAAGCCACCTTCGCACTGGTGGGGACCGTCACTGAAAAATTCCTCGGCACCGCTGGGGCCGGTTCAAAGCTGTGGTCACCGGCTTGATCAGCCCGCAAGGTCACTGTGCCTAGCCCGGTGATGGTGACGAGCCCTTCGGCATCGACGCTGGCAGAGCCGGAAACGACGGTGTAAGTGATCGGCAAGCCCGAGGAAGCAGTCGCGCCGGGAGAAAAGGCGGCGGCTCCCAGAGTTTTACCCGCGATCTCTGGAAAGGTGATCGTTTGCGCACTGCGGGTGACCGCCACAAAACTCCCCGCAACCGAGGCCAGAGGCTGATAACCTGTGCGGCGAGAGAGCACACGATAGTGGTAAGTGGAACCTGGGGTGAGGCCCCCAAAGGTGGTGACGACCGCAGGCGCGGTGATGTTTTGAGTGAAAAGCACCTGGGTGAAGCTGGCGTCGGCAGCCAGCTCTGCGGTGTAACTTTCAGCGGCATAGGCAGCCTCCCAGTTCAGCGTCGCCGCTGTTCCAGAGGTGTTGGAGACCACCACCCGTGCAGGTGCGGCAAAGGTTCCCGTCTGGATGTGGGTTACATAGGCACTTTCGCGGCCATTGACCAATTGCGGGATGGTGCTGGTAGCTGTGTGAGTGAGGCGAAAGCGGACTTTGACCGGGCCACTGCCTGTCAGGTCCAGCGTGCGCGGTTTCCAGGAAGGATTGGTCGCCGCAGTGACGGTGTCAGCCACCGTCCCATCCACCATCGCTTCCAATCGCGCTCCGGCCCCGGTGGGGATATCCAGCCGCCAAGTGTAACTGACCACCGTAGGTGCGGTGAAGGTGCTCTCAAGCCAGGCCTCATCCCCCACTTCCCTCAGCGTGGTGGCACGGGCCACACCACCACCTTGCGGCCCAAAGACATCATACGTCCCTGTCCACAGCGCATGGCCTCCCGAGGTCCAAGTCCGCCCTGGGGTATTGATCGCTTCCGCCACCGGGTAGCCTGCATAGCCGACGAGGACGCGATTCGCATTCAGCGTGATGGAAAGCGGATTGGTGGTATCGGCCGCAGCATAGCCCGTGATGGGATCATACGCTGTGGGAGCCCAGCCGAGAAAGGCAAGCGGTGTGCCAAACTGTGAAACGACAGGATTTGTCACCGTGACGACGGTACCCGCCGGGTGAGAGGTGGTGAGGCTATCCTGCGAGATGGCGATGCCTGCTGGACTGCGCACAACTCCAGATTTGCTGGTGGTGGAGTGGGTGACGAGTGTGTCAGGCGTGTGGCCAAAAGCCTGCAATTCGAAATTCTGTGCGAGCAGACCCGGCACTGCGAGAAACACCGGCAAGAGCAGTCCCCAAACACGCAGCGAATGGAAAGCCCCGGTTTTTTTAAAGCCGACCTTTGGGGAAATAAACTGGCTACAGCCAGACGATGTAAAAAGCCCCGAAGGGCTGTGATTAGCCAAAATAGGAGAGTGGGAATGTGAATGAGTCTGAAAGCATCTGCCCAGAGCATGTCTGTCCACACGTCTGCACGCTGTGATACGCCGTTATCCCGTGGAAGTAGCATAGAGATTTCACCGCACCCTCATTTAAATCCTTCCTTGCAGCTTGGGTGAGCATTTGAATAGTGGCCTTTCATGGTTGCCCGCACCTACTCAGCCACGCTTCTTGGCGTCAATGCGATCGAAATCGAGATCGAATCTTACGATACCGGGGGCACGCAAAAGATGTTCATCGTGGGCTTGCCGGATGCCTCGGTGAAAGAGAGTCGAGAGAGGGTGACCGCGGCTATTTCTTCCTGCGGTTTTGCCATGAATGATGGTGTAACGACGGTGAATCTGGCACCGGCAGATTTAAAAAAGGAAGGACCAGGGTTTGACCTACCCATCGCCATTTCTCTCATCGCCCACCGGGTCAAAATTCCCATCGCCGTGCTCGCAGAAACGGCCATGATCGGCGAACTGGCGCTCAATGGTGAACTGCGTCCCGTGCGCGGTCTGCTGGCTGTGGCGTTGGAAGCTCGGGCCAAGGGCCGCAAACGATTACTGGTGCCTAAACGGGCCGCCATCGAGGCAAGTGTGGTGGCTGGCATTGACATCATCGGCGTCAGCCACCTGCGCGAGGTCGTGGAGTATCTGAAGGGCGACATCGAACTCACGCCCGAGCCCTGTCGTGCCACGGAATTCTTCGCTGCTGCGGCGCACTACGACATTGATTTTGCCGACGTGAAAGGCCAGGGCGATGCCAAGCGCGCCATTGAGGTGGCCGTCGCCGGCGGGCACAACATCCTCATGGTCGGCCCTCCAGGCACGGGCAAGTCCATGATCGCTAAGCGTGTGGGCACCATCATGCCCAGCATGACGGAGGAGGAGGCCATCGAGACGACGAAGATTCATAGCGTAGGCGGCCTTTTGAGCGAGCAGCAGGCCTTCGTGGCTACTCGGCCTTTTCGCTCGCCTCACCATACCATTAGTGATGCGGGACTGCTCGGCGGGGGAACGAATCCTGGGCCGGGCGAAGTCAGCCTTTCGCATAATGGGGTGCTGTTTCTGGATGAGCTGCCTGAGTTTCGCCGCAGCACTTTGGAGGTCATGCGGCAGCCTTTGGAAGATGGCAAGGTGACCATTTCCCGCGCTGCGGGAACGGTGACATTTCCGGCTGCCTTCATGCTCGTCGCCGCCATGAACCCCTGCCAGTGTGGTATAAAGCGACGGTGATATTGAGCAGGAACGAATCGGTTTTTGCAGCAGTTATCGCTCGAATCCGCATGCATAAGGGTTTAAGCGACGGAGGTTCCGAGCAGAAAGATTTATTTTGGAAGGCTCCCATGCCAATCGCGGTCATCCATCAATTTGCGACTTTTATACGCTTCGCACACACGACCTGAAGTCCATATTTTGCAATCTGCGTATTTCCCCCCGTGGATGACTGCATTTCTTTCAGGACGTCTCGAAGCCATCATTTTGAGAGGGCAGGTCGATGCTGGGCGAGATTCTGATAATATGGAGGAAAGCCAGGGTTTGATGCGCCCTGGACAGGGAAAGAATGTAACCCAAAATAAATCCTTTAAACACATATTGAATTTCTGATTTCAGGGGTAGATATCCTGGGCCGGGCTCTATTTCGATGTAGTTATCGCTCGCCACCTTGGTTCACCGCTCCCTCTTACACGCCAGCGCCGCTGTTCTATTGTAAGAAAAAATTAGAACTGATCTCCTTTTCGGGTGCAGGGCGCATAAGATCCAAGCGGTTTAATAGGTTGTCATTGCCTTCCGTGAAATAGTAAATTCTGAACTCGGAATTTGACGGGAACTTACGAGTAGTTTTTGCCGAGAGCGGCAACCCACATTATTCAACATCAGTTTGTAGAGTCACTTTTAAAATGATAAAATCTCCGCGGACCAGAGTGGAGACTGAGTACATTTTCGGATCCTCGATATTAAACTCAAATCCATCACGAATTGAGAAGACGCGATGAGTCCCTTTGTATTCCAGCATCAGATATCGCACACTAGACTGCTCCTTTGATTGTCGCCGAATAGTAACCCCTCCCAATGGAGTGGGAATCATCACCGACACTTTAAACTGTCCTCCGGTGAAACTGCCGCTGCCCGTGTAAATCATCAGCGGGTTGCCCAAAGGACGAAATGCATAGTGCGTTTCATATCGCGTTTCATCGTGCTTGGGCGCCGTTCTTCTCCCGAGCATGGCATTGTAGTCCGCTCGAGTTCTGAGATATTTTACACACAGATCCGTCAGTTCTTCCGCCTTTTCAATTTTTTACTCTTTTCCAAAAGCCTCAGAATTTGATCCCGCACGTTATTCCCAGGTTCCAACATAGAATCCGGAGGCAAAGTAACTTTAAGGCGAACATACCAATCATCATAAATGTCCCTAAACTTTTTCAGAGCCAAAAGTCGATCGGCGTCTTCCTCCACAATAATCGAAGTGGCGGCCTCGCGAACTGCTTTGTGCAGAGAGTAAAAGATTTGGAGATATCCCTCCTCCTCTGCTGTTCTGAATGTAGCAGGCTTGCTAGTCTCAGTTTCTTGCGTGGCCTTTTCAAAAAGTTCGGTGAAAAACTTCTTCATCTTCTGGACCCCTTGATCGAAATGGAAGATGAATGGATGCCGCCGACCGATGCCTATGCCTCCGCCTATTATAGCTTTGCCAAAAAAATGCCGGGTTTATTTACGAGGTATAGGTTTCTCTGGTGGGCGCTTGGCCTTGCAGAGAAGACGATTGCCCGGCAACTGAGACAGGACCACGGCATCTATTCAGTGAGGGGTAGCATCTACATGCATCTTTTGTTGCCATGGCCTGCGGCAGCTGATTTTCGCCGGGTTTTGCGGTTGCGGGAGATTGTCCGGAGCACCGGCTCACAGCCTGGGTGCAGCCATGTCGGATTACGGGTTTGCGACGGCTGCGAGCGGCCGGATGTGGAAGGGGGAGGCTTTGATGCGTGAGGCCGTGCATCTGGTGGAGGGAGCTGATGCCAGGGTCCGTGTGCGGGTGTTACCGAAGCTGGGCCATTACTACAAAATGTCTCTGCAGAAATCCAAGGCCAACGGTTGGCTGACCGAAGCTGCAGACATCGCCCGCGCTGCGAACCTTCATGATCAGAGCCAGCAGATCGTTGTCTCCAAGCCACGACGTGGGGTGAAAAGAATGGACTGAAGAGCCTGCCTGAGGACTGGGACTGGCGGAGATAACCTGATCTGTTCAAGAGCCCGACTGAACGGGCGGCCGGGCTTGTGAAAAATGGAGCTATGTGACAAGTTTATCAGACATCTCCGGAACTCCGCAATCAAATGGGCATCGGCTTGACTTTTCCTGGGACGAAGCTTGCGCCAGCAAAAAGAAAAGTATAGATTTTACGAGAGATGTTTGGGTGATTCCATGGTGATCCTTGCAAGATAAATCAGTCATTAATGCCAGTTGACCCAGGTTATGAATTACAAAACCTTCGGCAGCCATGCTTCAAGAGACCGGAAGGGCTCGCTGACGATGGGCAAGTTTTTCACCTTGTTGCGAGAGAGGCTGGCTGCATTGACGGCTGCGGAGGCTCCAGCCGAAATGATTTTTGAAGATCTCAGCATTGGCGAGGGCGAGGAGTGGAGTCCAGCCTTGGTGAAGGCGATGGTGGAGGCCGATGCCTTTTTCTTTCTCGTTTCTCCGTATTTTCGACAAAGCCCCTGGTGCGGTCGTGAAGTGATGATCGCCTTGAACCGTTATCAACGATGGAAGGAGAGGGCCGGGCAGAGTGCGGGGGGCTGTCTGCTTTTTCCGATTCGGTGGGAGGTCGATCAGCTCCGGCGGCTGGCGGAGTCTCAGAGTGCTTCAGAGAATCCAGACCACGACATACCGCCGCCGTTGCGCCCGTTTCAACACCGCCCGCCGAATGCCCCGGCCATCTATGAAGAGAGAGGTCTGCGGTGGATGTTCTCCCAAAGCAAGCACCGGAGCAAGCGCGAGGACTTTGTGGAGAAGCTCGCCCTGGCCATCATCTCCGGCACTGCACGGGGAACGCTGCCTCCTCATCCCACGTTTCAGGAGTCTGAGTGGGCCACGATCCCTCTGCCAGAGGGTTGGACGACCCCGGCATCCACATTACTCTTCGATGTCAGCTACCATCTGTCAGTGGCAGGCGGCTCGTTTTGGCTTCCGCAGGAGGACGGGCCCTCGATTCAGGAGGTGCTGGAGCGCTGTGCCGAACTGATGTGGGTGGAATTGCAAAGGATGGAGAAGACCGTCGGCCCGGCGGACGCCGCAGAGCCCCCTGGGGCGGCGAAGATCGATAACAGGATTCATCTGTTGATCCTGGACACCTCCATCCCGCCAGACGCTGTCGTGCGGGCCGTGGATGCCAGAAAGGGCAGCCTGCATCTGGCCGTCATCTTCCTCTCCACAGACAGTTCCGGAGGTGCGGTCCAGGCCGTCATTCCTGCTTGGCTGGACTCTCATCAATTGAGCCAGGGCCAAATCGCCGCGGCTTTTGCAGCGGGCTGTGTCAAACAGACGAGTGCGGCACGACTGGCGACCGACATCGAGATCGTGGTGCAAAAGGCCAAAAGCAGGGCGCTCAAATCCCAGAGCGGTTCACCGGCGACGGATGAAAGTGTGAGCCAGTCCGCCAGGGAGCAGGGACTGGACATCACCTCCAAACCGCAGATGATGGGGCCCAAAAAGGACAGGGAACCTTAAGATCTGCCACCGCATGAGTCCTGCTCCCACCCAGCCCAGCACCCGAGAGGAAGTGATGCATGAGGAAACCTTGGGCAAGATCATCACCTTTTACTCTTACAAAGGCGGGACCGGAAGGTCGATGGCGCTGGCCAATGTGGCGTGGATCCTGGCGGCTAGCCAGCATCGGGTGCTGGTGATCGACTGGGATTTTGAGGCGCCGGGTTTGCATTATTATTTCCGGCCGTTCCTGGATGATCCGGAACTGTTGGAGACACGGGGGCTGCTGGATTTCTTCTGGGAGTTTTTAGAGGCTTCCCGCGTGCAGGCGGACGTCGTGAAGCAGGGGGGCAAACAGACGGAAAGGGAAGGGTGGTTTCTGCCTTTCACAGACCTGACCCGCTATGCCCAGACGCTCGATTACGAATTCGGCGGGGAAGCCACTCTGGACATCGTTTGTGCGGGACGCCAGGGGCCAACCTACAGCATGAAGGTCAATACCTTCAGTTGGAATGACTTCTATGACAAGCTGGGCGGGGGTGTCTTTCTGGAACACGTGAAAAAGCGCCTGCGGGCTGAGTATGACTACGTCCTCATCGACAGCCGTACAGGACTGAGTGACATCGCGGGCATTTGTACGGTGCAGATGCCTGATGAAGTGATGATGTTCTTCACGCTCAACCGGCAGAGCATCCAGGGGGTGGCTGCGATCGCCAACAGTCTTCGCGATCAACGGCGGCAACCTTCCGGTGAGCCCAGCCTGCGGCTCTGGCCGGTGCCGACGCGTGTGGACCAGGCCGAAAAGGAGCGGTTGGAGGCCGCAATGCTCCTCGCAGAGGAGACTTTTCGGAACCATCTCTGGCATCTGCCCCGGGAGGAACGGCACCGGTACTGGGCTGAAATCCTGGTGCCGTACATCCCCTATTATGCCTATGAAGAAGTCCTGGCCACCATTGCAGACCGGATGAATGCGCCCAGCACGCTGCTGGCTGCGATGGAGCGGCTGGCAGGGCGTCTGGCGGGTCAGAGAGGTCTGCAATTGCCGATGCCGCAGGGGGATGCTGCGGAGCAGGAGCGGGTGCGGATTTTGCAGAGTTTCGGAGTCGGGCGGCGGGCCGAGGAATCCAGGCCGTCCAGAGTGTCAAAGCCGCTGAGGAAAGAGCGCCTGCCGGCCATCTTTATCAGTCACAGTCCTGCCGATGTCCCGTCGGAGCAGATGCGCGTCATCATCTCCATGCTGAGACGACAGCTGGGAGCGGATTTCTTCTGGGACCGGGATATCATGCCCAAAACGGCTGTCAAAGACGACCCCAAGATCCGCTCTCTGCGGGAGGCGGATGTCGTGCTCTGTTTTGTGGGGCCGGAATGGTTGAAGTCCAGGTCCGCGCAAGCCGAGGTAGGGGTGGCGATCCAGCACCGGAGGCAGTTGATGTCAGCCGTGCTGGAGGATGACATCTCCTGGGAAGATCTGCCTTATTATCTGCATCCAAAGTCTGCCTTTCCGTTCTCATTGAAGAAACTGGATGTGGATGTGATGGAACTGGTGGGGATCCTGGAGAGATTCTTGCGAAGAACCGCCAAAGCCTTCCCTGCGGTCAATGCCGAAGACCCGCAAAAAGGACAATGGGGTGGCAAAAGCCGGATGAACGGCCGAGTGCTTGAAGCCCAGGTCCGCGAGGTGACGAAGCATTGGTTTGAGGTGACCCTCAATGTCCGCCGTGTGAGCGGACCACCGCTGACCGGCAGGGTGCGTTTTCACCTCCATGATACTTTTCAGGAACCCATCGCAGAAGTCATGGTGCAGGAGGGCGCTGCCCAACTCGTGCTGAACTGTTGGGGAGCTTTTACGGTCGGGGCAGAGACTGACAAAGGGGAGACCCTACTGGAACTAGACCTGGCCGAACTGGAAGGAATCCCGGAAGTTTTCCGTCTGAGTTAAGGGGGGATCACAAATCCGGGGGAATTTCCGGCAAAGCGATGCAGTCGAGGAAGTCGAGATTGGTGTGCCGCGCTGGCATTGCCTGGCAGACGGCAGAGCCGCAACGGCCTCATCCATGGCCATGGCTCAGCGTGCAGGGATTTTCCGGGGGCGTTGCAGGGTAGGCTGAACGTTCTTCTGCTCTGGTATTAGGAAATGCTTGGCTAAGTAAAATTTATATTGCAGAATGCTTTGTGTAAAGCACTCTGCATGAGTCTCGCCCGTTTATGAAGAAATTCTTAAGTTATATTCGCCTGGGTGCCCTGGCTGTCGCCCTGACCTCATGCTCGAATCTCGAACATGTCGGGAAGTTTTCAAAAGCTTCAGCTGAAGTGATGAAGAACACGGCGGTGGCCAAAGGAATTGCTGGTTCAACCCAGCGGATTCAAGATTTCCGAGACGGGCCCCAACCTGCCGCAGGGGATGTCAGCGCAAAGCTTGTCAAGAGGGCTGAGACATCAGGCAAACGCCTCATCGCTGCCCAAAAAGTCCTGGAGGACTATTTCAACTCTTTAGGGGCGCTGAGTGCCGGAGATCTGACTTCATTTAAAAAGGAGTTTGAAGGGTTTGAAAAAGCATTGAAAGGAAGCCAATGGGCGACGGCAGGAGAAGCCGAAGCTATTCGCAAGGTTGCTGAAGCGGTGACGTCGCTGGCAACCGATATCTATCGGCGGAAGGCGCTTGCTTCGATCATTCAAAAAAGCAACCCTGTGATTCAGAAGATCGCCAAAGAACAGACGAGGATCCTGGATATCTATGACATCCTGTTGAATACCGAAGAAGCCATTATTGCTCTCGCGGTAAAAGAGATGACTGCGGAGGAGGAGGTCACCCAAAAGCGGAGCTTTTACCGGACTTTGGTCAATGATTTCAATTCCCGTACCCGGGTCGTGGTCGAGAACGAGCGAAAGAAGGGAAGCGCATTCCGCAAGGCCCTGGCTGAAGTGGCCAAGGGGCACGAAGAACTTACGGTCGACAGCCGACAGCTGACTTTGGAAGAATTAAAGGCATTGATCGACCAGCACAGTGAACGGATCAAAGCTGCCTACGAGGTGCTTTCAGCTTAACTTTTTACCGTCAGGCCATGCCAAAACTTACACCCAAACAGATCGAAGCCATCTCCCGAAGCTATCTGCAGGCCTCTGCTGAGATCAGGAGTTACTGGACCAAAAATTACCGGACCTTGTCTGGCGATGAGATTAACGAGCTGGCATTAAAGCAGAGAGACCTGGAGAATCAGGCCATACAGATGATCCTTGAACAGATTGATCTCAGCCTTGACGCGATCGAGGTCAGTTTGGAGGACATTAAGACCAGCATCGCCCGGGCAAAAGAAGTCCTTAAAACGGTGAAGACGGTCAAAGCCACTGTGGATATTGCGACAGCCTTGCTTGAGCTTGGCGCCGGTATCGTCGCGCAATCTCCCGACGGTGTGGCAAAGGGTGTCGGCGGTCTTACCAAGGCTGTGACAGACCTCATTGAAGAGCCGAAGGACGATGCGGATGATAAGTAGGCGCGGGTAGCGAGTCTCGAAAAGATGTCCAAAAGGCGATACAGCCAAGGCGCGGGTGTTGTCAGCCGCCCGCCTGCGATGTTCGCAATAACAGGCTCGCGGCTTCCTACTGATCTTTGTATTTTAGACTGGCATGCATCTGCCTGGGTAGATGCTTGCCAGTTTATTGAGTACGTCTCAATAATCCTCCATCCCCGGCTGAACCTCTGGCGTGTTTCAAAACCCGGAGGGGCTCGCCTTGGGGAGGACGCTGAACAACACGGCGCATGCCGATGGGGTTATGGAATCATCGCTCCGAAGGCGTCCCATGAATGTCGTCGGGGTCTCTCCCGGGCCCTTTGGGTTGAGCTTAGCGCGGTGTCATCTAAGCCGCTGAGCGGCGTTGCTTTGTTGGCCGGTATCCACACGGGTATGCAGGTTCTGCGTTCCAGCTCGCTGAGCTTCGGAGCCCATCTCCTGGCCGCTGGTTTGACTTTTGCGCTTAATGTCATGGATCACCGGATGGTGTGCAGTTGCGCTGTCAGCAGCGCGCCCATTAGCATGGATGTAAAGGGTCTGCTGCTGCCGTACCGGGGGTTAGCTCTGGCGCAAGGGCAGGGCCTGCTTTGTGCGCGGCCTTCACCAGCCTGCCGCTCCCCACACGACCAGACCAGCGGCTCATGCTAAAAGTAGCGTATGCCGCTCAAAAAACTGTCAGCAAGGGGGGGGAGTCGTCAACAAGCATCGGTTATATAACCTTCACTGCCCGCAGCTTTTCATGATGATGAGGCACACGACAATCAGCACTACGATAAAGAAAATGAAGGCCCCCTCGGGTGAGCCTGAGCCTGAGCCTGAGCTTGGGGCACTGGAAGCAGGAGACGATGGCGACTGCGCCGGCTTGAGAATCTCGCTAAAAGAAGGAGGTGGCTGAACGACTGGATGGGGGGCGGGCGGCGCATAGGGAGGGCGGTGCGCTGCGATAGGATCAGCCGGGTTCAGATGGGACGCAGGTGAATAGGAATCTGGTCCCGAGGCGGCACTAAAGTCTGGCGAGGATGGAGCTGAAGCCGTGCGGAAGAGGGAGTCATCGAGCCATCCATTGGCGGTGTGCGGGGCGGCAAAACTAGGAGCGGTTTTGATCCGCTTGGTCTGGAGGAACTCATCAAACCCACTTTTGGCGGGCGCGGATGTTGTGGGGGGGGAAGCGGTGCCGGTGTTGGCGGATGCGAGGGCGATGGCCTCTTCCAATGGCAGCAGCAGGTTGATATTGGGGCAGGATTTGAAATTCCATAGCAGGATGGCCAAGCGCCCGATGGTCCCCCCTAGCGCGTAGAGTCGCAGAAAAACACCCGTGGGTGATGTGCTTTTGAAATCATCGCTGATGAAAAGCAGGGTTCCTTCTTCCCGGTGGAACTCCTGCCACAGGGAAGGGTGTGCGCCGATGGCGTGCAGGCTGAGGTAGATGCAGAGGCTGGGGAAAAAATCGTCTCTGGCGGAGACGGTGACAGCAGCATCAATGTGAGGGTGCTGGAAGTGCGGGGAGCCCGTGGTGGAACGGGGGGTTCCAGCGAGGGCCGGAACGACCATGGTGTCATAGTCGATGAGGGTCATCTCCACCTGGCTGGCGCCCATTGTCGCCTTGATGTTTGCCCCCTGCAGATCGCCATGAGCCATGCCCTGGATGGCAAGATCTGCGCACATGCGCCGGAAAGTTTCGGCGGCGGCGGCGATGTTTCGGAAAGCTGCTGTGGAGATGTGTGTGTGGACAAATTCGTCAAGAGATTCCTCCTCCACCCAGCGCATGCGAAGGGTGGGATACTGCCGGTTCCCGACTTGGATGCCTGTAAAATTGAAAGTAAAGTCAACAAAGTAAGGCAACGAAAGTGTCTGGAGGTGATGGGTGACAGCCTCGTAGCGGGCGCGGGAGTCGCCGATATCATGGGTCCAGCACTTGAGGGCATAGGCCTCACCTTCAGAGTCCACGACAAAGACGGCGGCAAACCCACCGCTATACAGCAAAGGATTGTTACTGCCTTTGCGGAGGCGCACCGACCCCTTTTTGAGTTTGGAGTCCGTGACGGTGGACGCTAGGTTCAGCACGCTTGTGCTGTATGCCGTGCGGTCAGGAATGCTCATGATGAAAATGCCTGGGATGCCGTTTGTCTAATCGACATTGTCCTCTGGGGTGGTCTTGCTCTCTGGGGTGGTCTTGCTCTCTGGGGTGGTCTTGCTCTCTGGGGTGGTCTTGCTCTCTGGGGTGGTTTTGCTCTCTGGGGTGGTCTTGCTCTCTGGGGTGGTCTTGCTCTCTGGGGTGGTCTTGCTCTCTGGGGTGGTTTTGCTCTCTGGGGTGGTTTTGCTCTCTGGGGTGGTTTTGCTCTCTGGGGTGGTTTTGCTCTCTGGGGTGGTTTTGCTCTCTGGGGTGGTTTTGCTCTCTGGGGTGGTCTTGCCCTCTGGGGTGGCTCCTGCTTGCTGTTGTTGTGTCGGTCCTGCGGTCTTGCTGTCCTCTGTAAGAAGACCGCCATTGGAAGGTAGGACGGTTCCAGACGAACGCTGGGTTCTTTCCGCGACCAGGACTTTTTCAACAGCTATCAGGTGCGCTTCCAACTTCATTATTTTCCATTGCAGCCAGATCACTGCACTGGTCAGTGAAAGGGCCAGAAGGCACGTCAGCCAGCCCCAGATGCCTTTTGCACGTTTGCCGGTGTTGATGGAAGGATCCCCGGGGGCGTGAGATGTGTTTTTCGGCATGGTTGAGTTCTCGGGTGTTTGGGAATTTGATGCTTCCTTCGGTTGTGGGAGCGCGGCCGGGCGGTCTTGTGGCGGCGGTTGTTGTGGCGGCGGTTGTTGTGGCGGCGGTTGCAAGCCTATGCTGAAGGGGCCGATGGATGGCAGAAAGTCTGTGGGCACAGCGGAGGTCTGCGTCGGCACTAGGAGTATTCCCTCGAAGCTGCATTTTTGCAGTTTAAGATCAGGATGGGGATCTCCAATGCACACAACGACCACGGTGACATCGTCATTGTCCATCGGGCATTCAGGATCCTGGCGGGCCTCCGAGATGAATGCTTCGAAATTCGTGCAGGTCAGGTCGTGAATGATCGATCCCCACGCAGGTTTGCCCATCTCACTGCGCATGAGCAGCCACTTGGAAATGGCGTCTGAGGCGAGGAGGATGACATCGCCTTCAATCGCATATTGGGTGGGATGAAAAAGCGGCTGGGGCTGGTCGGCAGGATAACTCAGCAAAGCTTCCACTGAATAGCTGAAGCCCGAGGCAGCCTGCTTGGGAAGAGCCGCCTTAAGTTTGCCCCCAGACAAATGAAACAGACAGCTGTCTCCATGGGTGACGGCCAGCCATGACATTTGCTCGTGATCGATGATCTGCAGCAGCAAGCCGACAAAAGTGGCCGCCGCATCTTTCTTCGCCCGAATGTTGTTTTTGAGGGCATAATAATCGGAGGCTGTCGCCATGGCATTGGCCTTGGCGAGCCATTCCTGCTGGGCTGCGGAAAACCATTTGTTCCAATTCTCTGGAATTGTAACTGGCGATTTTGCGAAGCGATCAACAAGCACTCTGGACCAGAGTGCGGGGAGGAATGATTGTGTGGCGCCGTCTGACACAGCTACGCTGACATACTGCCCAATGTCGAGGTACTCTGCGGCGTCCTGACAGTCCTCCATGGATTCCCCTTCCTTCTGCACTTGCAGGATTTTTGGGGGTTTTATTTTAGGCATGGGGAAGACGGGGTATGAACAGGCTGCGCGTGGTCCGGGGACAGCAGGGCTTAGCGGGCATGCTGGGAGCCAAAGACCAGAAGCTTGGTGAGGGATTCCGCACTGGCATTCATGAGGAAGCCGCGCGAGCCGGCGGCAGGTTTGAAACCCGCATTTTGCGCGGCTGCGGCCATGGGGGAAGGCAGCTCGCTGGAGATGCTGAACATGAGACGCGCCAGCTTGTCTGTGAATGTGCTGTCAGTGGCTGGAAGGAGGATCTCTCCAGAGCTGCTGGTGCCAATGTGGCCATTAAAAAGGAGCGTCGTGCCATCCTGGGTGCCCAGGCTCATGAGGTTGCGCGCGGCATCGATCGCAGATGCCTCGTTGTTAGGCTCGCCATCGGTGACATTGATGACTACAGGGGGGAAATTGTTCGGATAGTATGGCACCCACTTGTTGATTACCTCAGCAGCCTCGTTGAAGGCGTCCGCCATGGGCGTGCCGTTGCTGGCGGCGGGCTCAACCCAGACGGGAAGATCAAGGCCGCTGACATTGACCGTGCGCTTGGACTGGGCATCTATTTCCGAGGCTTTGCCCGCGACAAGGACTGAAGTTTGGCTGCCGTAACCAATGACGACGATGTGGCAGCGATCCTTGACCTTTTCCCCGGAGCGGCACCCTTCGAGAATTTCGTAAATGCAACGATTGATGGCATCTGCTGCGAATTCGGCCTTGGACACATTCTTGCCCTGGGGAGTGAGGAAGCGATCGCTCATGGAGCCGGACTGGTCGACGAGGATGATGATGAGGCCGGGGCTGGCAACACTGATTGGGAGCTTGGTGTATGGCATGAGGTGAAGGTAGATTAAGGAAGGTGAGGCTGGCGGCTCGAAGGACGGACTTGAGGCATGCGGAAAAGGATCCGAATGGCTGATGAGGAAGGAAGACAGACTGCCACGGGCTAAACACTCACAGGAGACGGGAGCGCGTTTATTGGGCAGGAGGTGGCGGAGGTCCGGGGGGCGGGGAAGACGACGGAAGATTGAACCGGGCTTCCCAAGAAGGGCCATTCAGGCTCTTCGGGGCGTTTTTATAATAGTCTTCGTGGGTAGTGCTCAGACGGTGAATTAGGTCTTCTAAATCTGTGAGATTCTGGCGCAGGTCGTCCAGTTCCGGATGGTAGCGGCCGTGAGCGTCCTCCAAGGACCGGATTTTGGTGATCACGCGCCGGTAGTCTTCAATCGCGTCGTCAAACTTGAGCTGCGTAAATTCGCGGAGACGCTTTTCTGACAGCGTGTCTTCACGGTCAATGCGGGTCACCTTCACTGCCAGACCGAAATTTTCCTGGATCTCCTGTATCGCTCTTTGAGGGCCGTGGTTGATCAGGATCTCCTGAATCTGGTCACCCGGAGACAGGATCAGCTGGGGCGGCATGCCACGAAGTTTGATTCGTGATTCGGCCGCGATCTTTTCATCCATGGCCTCCCCGACTTCCTTCACTTTAGCCGCGATGTCATCGTTGAGAATGCTGCGGCAAAGCGCCTGGAATTGAAACCACCCGCCCGAGGCGATGGCGACGACGCGGTAATACACCCAAAAGGTCAGTGCCTCGCCGTCGGCTCCCAGACTGTTGAGTTTCACCTCGCAGCAGCGATCACTGGCCTGTCGGAGTGCGTCATCCAGCCGCGTGACGACAGACTGTTCCGGCCGCAGTGTGATGCTGAAATCGGAGCCGCCAAAACTGGACTGGAGCTTTGCCTCAATCTCGCCTGCGATTTTTCTCTCCGGGCTTGGCAGTTTCACCGAAGGGAGGCCCGGTGTTGTCTTGGGGTCTGGGGACCTTTCAAAACCAAGGTATAGGGCCTCTGGCGAGATCTCCCTGATCGTGTTGGTGATGGCCTGGGTTGTCTCCCGGATAAATTCGTCCTCCAACGATTTTCCGGGGAGGAGATAAGCCTGAATGGTGATTAGCTTTTTGACTGAGAAGCGCACCTGGGCGCTCAGGCAATAGTTGACTTTGCTCTCGCTAGTCTGGCAGAGAATTTCCTGGGTTGAAAAGGTAAAATGCCCGGAGAGACAGGCCTCTATCTGTTTGTCACCCGGTAAGGTGACAAACTGGTCCGCCTTAAAGCCGATCTTTTGAAATTCTGACTCGACCTTGGCTTTGATGTCTGCGGCCACTTTGTCAAAGCATAGACCGGCATATGTGTATTCTTTTCCTGCAAGACATTGCCGGGTCGTCTGATCCAGGAGCTTTTGGGTCCAGGTTTCCAATTCCTGATTCCAGGCCCGGGTGATGGCCTGGATGTCACGGGTGGCCAGGACGGCAGGACCTGGCCGCGGGCCATTGGCCAGCATTTTGCCAATATCGGCCAGATCCACCACCAGCGTATGGTTGACCTGGAGCGGGTGGTTACCGGGATTGACATAACCGGTGGATTTATAGATGGTTTGGATGTCGAACTGGGTGGGAAACCAAAATTCGGGTCTCACCACCAGCTTGACCAGTTTTTGGCCCAGATGAGTGCTGACATACGTTTGCAAAATGACACTGAGGTCTTGCTGAAGCGCCAGGCGGTCAAAGCAGAAGGTGGCGAGGTGGCCGCTGGTCATGAGCCAGCGTCTGACCTCATGCTGCAGTGTTTGCTTGATGGTCTCATAAGGCTGGCGGACGCGCGCCGCGAGCTTGTGGTCACTGGGCTCAAGGTTAATTTCGCAATCGATGGCGAGCCGGTCAATCGTGTCTTCCACGAGTGAGACCGGATCCACCCGGAAGTGGATGGGAGGAATTCGGTTGTCCTGCGTGGGCAAAGAAACGCCACAGACGACTATTAAACCCAGGACTTCTAAAGCGCGTTTGGCCAGATAGCCGGAACAGGCGGAACGTTGACCGTCAGCGATGCTCCAGGATACGTCGGCACCGCTGGTGTTGCGCTCATAGGTGACATACTCGTTGAGCCAGGTTGCCACATGCCTTTGCAGATTGTTCAGCAGGTCGCCCGTGTTTTTTGCAGTTTGGCTGCCCGGGGGGTGAAGCAGATTCTCCACAAGCTTTTTCTCGTTCCCGGTCACCACGCCCTGAATGGTGAAAATACATGTCATTTCTCTCGTTTGGGTGGCATCCTGGACGGCCACGGAAATGGGAGGAAGAGCAGCTCCATTGTTTTTGACCAAGAAGTATTCGTAATTTTTACCAGGAAGATTCCTGAGTATAAAATTACGTTCGTCATGCGGTGATACTGAGCCGTCCTTCGGATCGTAGGAGATCACTTTTTCTCCAGAGCCGCAACGTTGTGCCGGAGGAGTGTCTCCCAGGATTTCAATGACGTCCGCCAGAGAACTGCCGACGACAGGGCCGTGAGAGTCGGTGAGAGGGATCTGGGACATAGGGGGCTCCTGTGGCGGCTGCGGCCGGGACGGCGGTGCCGGGGAGGGGGGCACACGAAAGGCCTCAGGTGAGGGGTGCGCAGGTGCGCTGGCCGGTGGCTGCCTGGATGTGGTGGCCTGAGCCAGAAATTGGTCGAAGTCTGCCACGGGATTAGGGGGCACCGAAGGAGGGTTGGCATCAGGCCCGGCTGGCGCTTTCGCCCCCTTGAGGAAATTGTCAAAATCGGTGCTATGGCTCATGCTATTATGACAGGTTGCGAGGTTCGACGAGGAGGCGTTGTTCGAGTTGGTAGGCCCGTTTGAGGTGAATCTTATGGTGGTCGAAGGCTGCCCGGGACTTCTTGGCCTCCTCATCGAGCGGGATGTCTGCGTGCTGACGGATCAGAGCCTGAAGATTCTCGCGGGCCTTCAGGGTCAGCGTGGTTCGAAGGTGGTCTGCAATTTCAAGCCAGCATTCATGGCCTGAATAAATGTAAAAACCGGCGAGAGCTTCCACGACTAAGGCCTCACCCACGGAACGCGGGCTGTAATACAGGCTCATCAATTCCCAATGGACGCTTCCCAGGGTATCGGAACGAAGGTCGAAGGTAATGATGCGAATGAGCTCTTCGACAGCCGCCGGCAGCCGTGGATCGGCAAACCAGGCTTTGATGATGTCAAGCCGGTCCGCGAGGGACGGGGCATCCGGGGAGACCTCCAGCCATGGAACAGGCACGTCATGATCCAGTGCCCCCTGTGCAAGACTCCAGTCGCGGTAGTCCTCCCAGAGGGAATAAAGAAAGGCCAGCGCCCAGCGGTGGCCGGATCCCAAATTTTTAGCGGCGGTACTAGGCAGCCACCCGGCGACAAGGTGGATGACGTTAAATCCCGTGCCCGGCACAGGATTTTTTTTATGATCACGCATCTCGCTCAACTGCCGGCGGAGGATGCGCAGGCGGATGAAAGTGTTACCGGAGTTGAGCAGCTGAAAGTAGTATTTGCCGGCATCGAAATTCTCTTCCGGTGAGAGGCGGATGATGATTTCCAGGACAGCGTCACAGTCCGGCTGTGTGTCGCGGATGAGATCCTCCACGAATTCGGAAACTGCGGCGCGTGTGGAGTCGTGGGACAAAAAGGTCCGGCATAGGGACAGAAAATTGCTCTGGCCGTGCCAGCGGCGGCGTGCTGCTCCCGGTGAATTCGCGTCCTTCGTTGCCATGGCGCGATATCGGGTCATCAACCAATGCCGGTCAAAAACATCTCCATGGTCGAGAGCCTGTTCGCCCGTGAGTTCGATGAGGCGGGAAATGACGCTGCGGGAACGACTCAGGTTTGCCAATATGCCATCCTCATAAAGCCGGTTCAGCCAGCGAATCACATCGGTAGGAAAGAAAGCGTCTTGCAGGCTTTTGCGCAAGCTGGGCTGGCGGAAGTCGACGACGGCCGGCTGGCCGGCTTCCCGTTGGATTTCGAGCATGAATTTTTGGAAGATTTCCTGGGCGTTGTTTTGCCAGTAGGTCTGGCCATCTTCTGGTGGCAGGGGGGGGTGACCAGGGAGGGCAGGCACAGGAACTTTTTCCGGCTTGGCCAAGGCTCCAACGAGGGCTTCAAATTCCCCGATCCGGATGCGCGAAAACATGGTGGCGGCGAAGAGGACACACCTCTCCACCTTTGATGCGGAGGCCACGAGCCCGGCTCCGCTGACCGGGGAAGCAGGCGGCGGCAGAGGCCGCTGAAGAGCTGCCTGAAGATTTTTGTTTCTCAACTCCTCCTCCAGCCAAAACATGAAGTCACTGTCATCGCCGGACCACCCGCCTTTACGCACTGAGTCCAGCTGGGCAAGCAGGGGGGGCAGCTCCCCCGGAGAGTACCCATAATGGAGCAGGAGATGCCTCTTTGCATCAATGGTCCAGACTGGAAAACTATGGCCCAGCCGGCTGGGCTGCAGTCCCCGCTGTGCCTCATCGAAGATGACAATGATCACATGGAAATTGTCTTCTTGAGAGAAGGCCTGCTGGAGCCGGTCGTTGAGCAGATCGTAGGTCTGTTCAAGGTGCTGTGTTCTGTAAACGTGAATCAGCAGCACGACGTTTTTGCCGCCGCCCTCACCACCGGTTGCCCCGATGAGCAGCCGATTTTGACGGTTGAGCAGGGATGCCAGACTGCTGTCCCAGTTCGCCAGCCTACGTGGACGTGCACCGCCAAGCTGAGAAGCACCTGAGATAAGGATCGCAGCGCTGGAAGCGAGGTTTGAATGAGCCGATGCGATGACCAGAATGCCCTTGGTCCGCAACTGATCGGCGTAGTGGTCGAACTCACTAAGCAGGGAGGGATAGGCGTCGCGCATCCGGTCCGTAAGCGCATCGGTGGGATCCTCATCATCGTCCGTCGTCTCGCCTTCGGGACCGGCTAGAAAGGTTTTAACTGCAGGGGGCTTTGACTGCGTCGGAAGGTTGGGAGGAGGCGTTTTAAGTGGGATAGCCGTATCGACATGGAGAGGAGCGGGAAGATCCACGGCGGCACCTGTTTGCACCGGATCTGCAGTTTTTGCGCCTGCTGCCGTATCCGGTGCGGGGGCAGGGGGCGGGGATGGCTGGGGTGATGGAGGCGCAGGATTACCAGCCGGTGGCAAAACTGCGGGGACTTGCTCTGGCGCCGCTTGGGCAGGCTGTTGTCCGGACGCCGTGGTCGTGGGAGGAGGAGCTGATGCCGGTGCGGCAGGCTGTTGGGAGACATTCCCCGGCTCCGGAGGCGGTGGGGATGGGGCGGCTGCGTTCGACATCTTTAAAAATCAAGGGTTACACCGGGACAGCCATAGGCACGCCTTCTTGCGTCAACTGGAGGTAACCCAGCAATTGCTCGCAGGCATCGAAGATGGGCGCACCAGCGACCAGTCCATCTCCTACCGGCTCTCGAAATTCCACTTCATCGGAGTGATTCCACTCATTCACCATGACGGGCAGAGGCTGGAGGCTGCCGTTGGTGTAGCATAGGCTGAGGAACTCACCGTCTGCAAACACCAAGGCAGAGTGTTCTTCGGCTGCCACCATCGCCTCCGGCGGGGGACCGCTTTGGAACACGGAGAGCAACATGCAGTTGTCTGGTTCTTGAGCGGGGCTGATGCTGGTGATGGCGAATTCGCGGGCGTTCTGCCTGCGGTCCGTCCAGGACAGACGTAGTCCCTGCAGCCGCTGCAAAGCGTGACTGAGCGGGGGAGGGCTCAGGAATCGATTGCCCGCGCTCCGCCAGGCGAATCCGAGAGGAGTCTCGCTATCTGGGTGGCTGACAAGACATACCTTCGGGCAAACTTTTTGCCAAACCTCATTAAGTGTCAATGGGGGCTGCCTTTCCTTGGCTCCGGGTCTGATGCGTATGCGAAAGGTTTCCTTCTCAAGCGGCTTGCATAACCACTCGATGACTTTTAATCGGCCGTCTTTCCATGCCTCCCCAGTGGTGGCGTCCACATAAGTCTGGCTGCACCCCAGCTTTTGAAAAAAGGGCAGTCCTGGCTCCTTCAAAACAAACAGTGTTGTCGCATAACCATCCAATTTAATACGGGCTTCACGCTCAAGAATGCACCACGGGGATTCGCACGACGGGGTGGTGACGATGAAGAGGAAACGGTGTGCCGTTTTGACCTGGGCTAACATCTCCTCATGCCAGTCCATGGCAGGACCGATGGAGGTGCGGTCGTAGAAACACTGAAAGGGCCGCCAGGGCCCACGGTCACGGATTTGCAGAGTCTCTTGAAGATCCTCCACCAACTTTGCCACCCACGCTGCTTGCTCGCTTTGAAATGATACGAAAAGACTGTAGGGGTAAATCTTCACTACGCGGGACTATGAATCTGTTGTGTACAACAATATGCGCAAGAAACTTTTTCAAAATAATTCGATTCGTTGATTAAGTTTTGATTGGTAATATTAGTACATTTATTGTAACTTGTTAAGTTATTGATAATTATTGAAGTGTGGCGAAAAGAGTAGCCGATTCGTGCATATCGCGATGAAATCGAGCTCATTGAATCTTTCGATAGGATTTGAGATTAAGCCCAAGAGTGGTTTCATTGGAAAAGCAATTTGGCTCCAGCAGTGGTGAAGAATCCGGCAACCGGAGGAGTGGGGGCGCTGGATGTAAGTTGGCGCGTGCACCTGCTTTGGCTCACCCCTACGTGGTGGAAGCACCTGACGGCAGGCGCGGTTACCACACCTTATGCCGCCGTCGCTATGGGAGATGAGAGCGGCTTGTTAGAAGCAGCGGGGACTTGGCGCTCATCCCCGCTTTCAATACACCATCGGGATCACTCATTGAATCGCAGTTCAAGGTCGGCAAACCGGGTGTCTTGATTGACGGTCTGATACTCTTTTTGCAGCACCTGGATCAGCCATCTGCGCGAGCTCTGTCTGTTCATGTATGGAAGATAGACATTCACCAAAGCGGGCAGGCTGGTGAAGTAGCGACGTTTAACGAGGCGCAGCAGTGAGATGTTCACCTCTTTATCACCTTCCCGTTCAAGGAAAATCGCCCGCTTTTTAGCGCTCTCCCACATTTTTTGGAAGGCTCCTTTCACTAACTTTCTGTTGAGCTGCCTTTCATGATAGCGGAGGGGATTTTCTGGATAGCGGAGGTGCCTTTCAGGATAGCGGTTGACCAGCTCTTCGGCGATGGCTCCCACTCGCATCCATCCCCGCGGCCACATGATGGAAAGGCTTTCCAGCAGCAGCCGGCGGTGATGTGCCGAGAACTGGCGCAGCATCCCGCAGAGAATACCCTGCACCCGTTTCTCGACGGCATCGTTGACTGCCGTATCCACCCAGTCTTGCAGATTTGGCGCAGAGTCGGGGCTGGCGGAGGCGGCGCTGGGGAGGGCGAAACGGCCATTGCCCTGGAAATGCCGGGTAACCCGACGCACACGCTCGTTTAGACCGGGGGGGCGCCAGTCAGAGGTCAGGTATAATGGAGCGGCCTTGCCCAAGTCGCTGACGACGGCATTGAGATCGGTTCCATGCTCCACGGCATAGCTGACGGGCTTGCTTAGCCGGAGCGAGTGATCCACCTCAATGCCGAGCCATTGATGGTCTGCGGAACTGGATTGCGGTACTGTCGAGGTGTCAGGCACGATTGCCATGGCGGCATCTGCACTCCATATTCCAACGCGGATCTTGCTGGCGTGACTAGCGTTTGTCTGTGCTGGATGTCCCTCTAAGAAAATGGCTTCAGCCTGTTTGAATTTCAAACGCTCTTCAATCTGCCGGGCAACGTTTTCAGCGTAAGCATGATCGGCAGGCCATGATATGAAGAAATTGGCCCGACGGTTCTCGTTACGAAAACTTTGAGCTTGGAGCAGGAATGCGGAAAACTCTCCCAGTTGCCTCGTCCATGCATTCCTTGATCTGCCCGCCACGGTCAGCAACTCCTGGGCATTGGCCTGCAGTGAGCTGCGGCTCATTGAGGCGGAGGGATCTTCCAATAGCGCCATGTATCTTCTCAAGACGAGGAAAATACCAGAAGCCTGCTCCAGGTCGTCCACTCTTTTCTCACCCAGTTTCCCTGAAAATTCCGCAGGGATCTGGAGCAGCTTGCCGAGGTATTCTGGGCACAAGGATTTAAGCCCGATCAGGGCATAGTACCTATTCAGCAGGTACAAGACAAAGGTGCGGCTATACTTGGCGTCATATAAGGTGGGTGCCAGCTCCGTGAAGGTTTCCCACTGACGCTGGGTTTCCACATCGCGGGAATTTGAAATGCCTGATTGATCCTTGGGAATCAGCACATCGAGTTTGCTCCTCACCGACGCTCCCATGGTGCTCTCGATGTGCTTTCCCCGGCCCAAAGCGTGGGCAGTCGAGAGCTGGCGGGCGATGTCGGTCATATCCTCCGCCGCCTCTTCAAAGTATCTCTGAAAGATGACTTCGGGTCTGACCCGCATGCTTTGCCGGAAGTCATAAGCCCCGCAACAGGTGATCGGCAGATCTGGATGCTTGTAATGGGGAATCTGCGATTTCTCCTTCTTGAAAGGATAAATCGCAATCTGGACCGGCAATTCGCCTTTGTGGGTCAGAATTTGAAGAGGCTTCGGCAGGACAAACACGGGCACAGGCCCGAACTTATGAACCGCCACATCCAGAAGAGGATAGTCCTGAGGCCGGTCATAAATTTGGTTTGCCAAATGTTTGGCGCGCAAAACCTTCTCAATGTTCCTCTGCGGAAGCATGGCTTTAAAGTCACGAAAAGCGGACTTCAAATGAGCCGGAACTAACCCAGTGTCATCCGTCACCAAGAGGGACCGGTCGATACCGTTTCCAGCCGTCAGACTATAAGTTAGCCAGGCGGGCACCGGGGCGGAACCCAGCAGATTGACTGAATATCGGAACGGCGACTGGTGTGAATGCGGAGAAGTAACATTCATAACTCAAATCAACCCTTTACCACGCTGCTGAGACCTACGGCAACCAATTTAGCTGGATGGCGCATTTTTCTTATAAAAACAGATTTGTCGGATGCCGGGTTCAATGGGGTGGATGGTGTGTCTATAACCTCTGTTATTTCAAGAAATGGCCGTTGCTTTACTCGCGCCGATCCTATCCACGCAGCTCACTTTTGTGATGCAATTTCGTTTCCGAGAGACTGGGCTTCCTCAGCCTCTTGCAAGAGGCCCATTTCTTCCCGCAAGACTTTCGCCGCCCACCCGGCGTATTCGACCAATGCAGGACGTGGATAACAGGACACATCTGCCATGCGCAGCCGTCGGAGAGTTTGTTTCGCCAGGAAGAGAACGCGATTTTCCTCGACGTTTTTTTCAAGGATCAAGTCCGACTTAGGCGTCAGCCCTTCCCTGTAGGCGGACCTGGGACGCCCCTCCTTTCTGGCGATGGAAAGAGGAACCAGCGGATGCCAGGGGGCCTGCTTGACACATTGAGGGATGGTGTCTTTTTGAGAATCCTCGGTGACTACGTTCATCAAAGTACGGCCAATCTCGCTCTGGAGGGTGGCCTGTTTCCATGGGGAAAGGGTCCTCTTTTCAGGGGGCATCTGCCACCAGTTCAAAATCGCATGCTGCCAGATCTCCTGACTTGCGGCAGGGGAGTGGATCCAATGGTGGATCTGATCCTGGCTGCTCATCAAATCTTTCATCTCCAGGGGTTTCAGCACGCCCGGGTCCTGAAACTCCCTGCCTGCTTGCAGGCACAGAAACCGCCTCCAGCCTTCGCCCGCCCGCGCATCGGGCGTCTGAACCCAGCGCGGGTCGATCATGCGCAGCTCTTTGGCATCTTCGCCAGCCACGATGCAGGTGCCTCCAGAACAGGCTCGCAAAATCTCGCTGCCGCCGCCTTCATCCACTCTTGCCATTTCACGCCAGGTCTTGGTGTCATGAATACGCAATGAGCCATCCTGGCATGATACCAGCAGACGTCGTCCGTCGGATGTGAAGCAGCAGGCTCCCACCGGCATCATTAACGGCACTTCGGTGGAAACAGCCTCCTGGGTCAAATCATAAACAACCAGAAATCGATTCTCCGTCCCTGCGACAAGGAAGTGTCCGTCCGGGCTGAATGCGGAGGTCGTCGCTTGCCCAAATTCCTTAAAAGCAATGGGTTTGCCCGGAGTTGAATGATAGAGAGCCAAGCCATTGGGATCCATATAAACCCCAAGTTCTATCGTGTATTTGCTGCCGTCGGGACTGAATTCCAGGGCGTTGACTCTTGGAATACCAGCCTCAATAGAGCCAATGTCAGCGGCTTCTCCATGCAGTGATTTCACCCGCTTCCAGGAGCCTTCGGTTTTTAAATCCAGCCCTTCCTTGTCGCGTCCTCTGCCGATATCTAAAAACTCGTCGTCGGGGCTGAAGGCCAGAGCCGTGACGGGCATGCTTTGGGCCTGAGTCCAGAGGCGCTGTCCTGCGGCTGTCTCATGCATGGCCAGGGTGGTTTTACCCCCTATTGCCAGCCGGGTTTTATCGGCATTCAACCGGGTGGCAAGTACGTCTTCTTCAAAGTCAATCTGCCGGACGCTGTGCCAGGATTCCGGGTCAAAGATGACGGCTTGCCGGCCATGGTGGGCCGTCATCCAGTTTGTCTGCGGCGGGGATTTCTCTGCCGCCTGGTCGATGACACTCCGATGCAACGCCAGGTCTGGCAGCAGTTCGATCACCCGCACGGAGGTGTCTGAGCTGGCCAGGAGGTAACGACCATCACTGGCGAAGGCGAGGTTTTTTATGAAGGCCGGGGCGACCTGAATCTCGCTGGTCAGGCGCTGCCTGAGCAGATCAAAAACATACAAATCTCCCCCCTGGCCTCCTACTGCGGCCCAATAACCATCCTGGCTGATCGCCAAGCTAAAGAGGTCGCTCTGGATGGAGCCTATGTCAGCAATCTTACCTGACAACATCGACCCGGTGCGGATCCGTCCATCGCACATCACGACAACCGTGGCCCCGTCCTCGCTTATTTCCGCTGCCTTGAGCTCCTGCCCGAAATCAAACTCACGGCTCAGTCCGCTGTGGGTGTCGGTAAAGAGCCTCCGGGTGGATGGCTTGGCTAAAGTGGGAGCGGGATCTGTACTCAGATAAAGGAGGCCTCCGTCAGGTAACACACGCACATCCTTTTCCTGGATGAGATCGCCGGTGACGATCAGCCTGCCGTGACTGCCGCTTCCGATATTGCGATAGGCCGTTGATTCTCCGGCGAGTTGCGGGTCCAGTTGAAAGCGTTTTCGCTTTCCGAAACTGAAAGAGCGGCAACCCACAACTTCGAGCCCTTTCTCATCGGCAGAAAAAGACAGGGAATGGATATCTCCCCAGAGATCTTCAAAGCGGAAATGCCAGTCTCTGCGATGACTGCCATCGCTCGTATTCACAAGAGTCATTTCCTTGTCCGTCGCTGCCGCCAGGAGTTTGCTGTCATGGCTGAAACGAAGATGTCTGACGGCACCTGAGAGGGTGATGGCATCCAAAAGAACTGTGGCAGTGCTGATTTCAATGACCCGGATCTCCCCGTCCAGGCTGCCTGCAGCCGCCAGCTTTCCATCACTGCTGAGGGTGACTGAGCATGCACTGTTTTTAAACTTGGTGAGTGTCCGGACAGTCGCGTTATCGGGATTTGCCACCTGTAAAGTCCCGTCACCACAGGCGACTGCGAACCAGCGTGCATCCGGACCGAACTCCAGATCAAACACCCCTCCGTCGAACTCACTGACACGGCGGGTGACCAGCCGTGAGCCAAATACCTGCAGGCCGCTCATCATGAGGGCAGCCGTGTTTTCAGCGTCATATTTCAGGGCTCTGGCCAGGAGGGCGACACTCTCGGACTTTCTGCCTGCACCGGCTGATTTGAGAGCGGCCTCGTGGTCTGCTGCACCGGCGGTCCGCAACAGGCGGGCCTGATCGTTCCGCGCGAGTTCGGCCTTCTCGAAATTCTCCTTTGCCTTGAGCGTCTGCTCTTGGGCGACTTTGGTTTGTTCCTCGGCTACCTTTCGGGCTGCTTGCTCATCGAGGGCACTCTTTTCTGCTGCGCGTGCCTGGGTATCCGCATAGGACTTTGCCAGCGTCTCTCTTTCCAGAGCCTCTTGGGTAACTTTCAGGGCGTGGTTTTTATCAATGTTGGCCAGGACTGCCGCGATGGCCAGGAGCCCGATCAGCATCGCCGCCGCGAGAGCGCCGTACGTGAGCCGCTTCGCCGCTGCAGTCTCCTCCTCCAAACGACGTTTGCGCTCCTGGTACCATGATGGTGCGATGAGGTCCACCCTGTGGCCGCTCAGGTCGGCTGCCAGACGCAGCCGCTCGTCCTCGAAATCCGGCACTTTGTGCCAGGTGCTGGCTTCTGCGGAGTAAAAGCCGCGCAGGTCATACCAGAGGTTTCTGTGCAAACCTGTTTCGAGGATGCGTGACAGGAAAAATTGCCCAGGTTCCTCCCATGGGGCAGCTCCATGCGTGATGACGAGAAGCACGGCTGCGGGACCGCGCTTTTGCAAAAAATACTTCACTTCCCATTCGCGCCATTTTCTCGCATCCTCATGCGCACTCGAGGTCTCTGTGACCGATGTCTCGCCCGCACAGAAGACCAGCAGATATTCGCATTGATCCAGCCGCTCGGCGATGAGCCGCTTCAATTCATCCTCCTCGATGGTGTCCGCCTGACGGGATGCTGTGCGTGCCTGCTTTCTAAGCTGGGTGATGGAGAAAGCGCTGCCGTCCACACAGAGCTGGAGCTTGGGCAGGACAATCCCGTCCGGAGTCCGGAGTGTGTGAAACGACTCCAAAAAGGGCTCAAGCTGCCGCACAAGCTGATAGTCCGCAGCCCGCGAGTAACAGGCAAAGGCGTTGTAACCGTAAGAGACAGGAGGGCTGCTATCCGTGTCCCGAGGCAGGGGAGGTGAGGATTCGTCGCTCATGAGTCAAGATTTCAAACGGGTGGATGCGTGACCTGTGGCTCGACAATGAGCCGGAAGTCCTCGCCGCCAAAGAGCCTGTAGTTGGCCCAGTCAGGTTTTGGAGAGTGGCCGTTGTGTAAGGTCTTGCGTGCCTGGAGCACGGCAGACTCCAGCGTGTGGCCGATGGCGAGGGAGGTATAAACGCTGGTCGCGAAACTCGCGGCGGCATGGTCATCAACCTCCCAGTAAGGGCCCAGATAGGCATCAATGCCGCTACGGAGGAAGATCTCCGCAAAGGAGACGGTGCTGGAGACGGCACCCCGGACTCGTCCCACTTCACAAGCATTGACAAAAGCCATGCGCGGTAGCGGGCTGATCTGCCGGATGTCGGCGGCGGTGAAGCGCACCTGTTCTCCGGCGCTGGCACCGGCGAGGATGAGACCGCTCTCCTCGGGGGCTGGACCGTCGTAGAAGCCATGCCCGCAGAAATGGAAGACATCGGCTGTGGCGAGAGCGGCTGCGACCTCTGCCGGGGTCGCCTTAACGCTGGGCAGTTCCGTCACGTCCACATGCTGCTTATGCGCTTCTAAAAACGCCCGCAGGCTTTTGGCTTCGGCAACGGCTTGAGGCAGGTTGTCATTCGGATCGGTGACGAGAAGGACCTTCAGTTGGCCTTTTTTGGGCGGTTGCTTGAAGAGGCGGTCGGGCGGCAGGTCTGTGACCTCGATGCGGCGGATGAGACCGCCATTCAGGGCCGGGTGCTCATCCGCTGAAGACAGGAGGAGCTCGAATGGAATCTGGGAGGCCGGTGTATCATGAATGACCATGAAACGGGAACTCCGGCATTGAGTGAGAACGGCGTCGGCGTATGGACCCCAGAGAAGTCTGGCCAGCTCCCGGCCCCGGGTCCGGAGAGCGGTCATGTCAGGGGTGCGGCGTTGCCGGATGCCTACGCCCTGGCAGAGTTTCTCCAGTGAGTCCGGGCTCAGTGTCTGTCGATGAACGGGGAGGCTGGCTGTGCCGGCAGGAACCAGGCTGGTGGTGATGAGATCATTGCCCTCAAGCCGCACCGAGACGATGAATGGCTCGCTACGGGGAGCTGTCGCCGCAGGGATGGGCGATACTTGGGGCCGCTGAGTGGTGAGGCTGACGCCAGGGTTGGCCGCAAAGGCCTTCCTCAGCGTCTCAAAGCGCTGCTCATCCTTTTCATAAAGCACGATCGCTGTGGTTTCTTTGCAACCATCCAGACCGGCGATCATGGCCTCCGCAGTCTGGATCACCTCTGTCAGCAGAGTGCCGCCAAAGAGCACCATGCCCACGCGTTGGAAGCCCTTGCTTTCGAGTTGCCAGGCTACCTTCTCGGCGGCGTGCCGGATACGGTCAGTGACCGGCCGGGGATCGCCCAGCTTGCCGAGGGAGGCCATGAGCAGCCAGCCGGCATCGATGTGCGAATGCTGCAGACTGGCAAAGGCCAGACCCTGGCTGTGGGCGAGAGTCGCACGGCCGCCGGTGACCTGATCAAGCGCTGCGCCCGCGCCGGCGAGCGGCACGTCTTCGATGGTGGCGATGGCGATGGCGTCGAGATTGCGCGCTGCAGTGATGCTGTCGAGAACGAGCTCGATCTGGAGCTTGTTCCTGGCCTTGCGGCGGGCCACATTCAGCAGCCCCTTGGAGATGAGGGCGGCGATGGTGACGCAGTCCCGGCTGCGGAAAAGCTGCAAGTTTTCCCCGGGTGTGAGGCCGTTCCTCTCAAGGGAGGTTTTGGCATCTGCCAGCAGGGGTCTGCCGAGATCCATGACCGCCTGGGCGAGATCATCCATCTTCAGGGGTTGCCCAGGTTTCAGGGGCAGGCCCAGCTTCTCCAAATGCGGGCGGTTTTGCTCAGAATTCAGCTCGCGGACACGGTCCGCGAAGGCGGGAAAGCGGGTCCAGCTGGCCTCCCGGAGATCCAGCGGGAGGCTGGCCGGGCTGCCATCCCCCTCGAGCAGATCTGCGACCAGGGCTGCGGCACCGCCGAAGCCGCCGACGACATAGAGCGGATGGCCGGCCTCCAGGGTGCGCCAGGCCTCTTCCACGACACCCGGACACCAGCCGCCGTAACCGGGGCCTCCGTTTTCCAGGCGAGGTTTCGGCGTGCCGCCAATGATGATGCGGGCGCCCATGTGGCTCTCCATGAAATGACGCATGTCCGAAAAGTACAGGGGGCTTGGAGGAGCCCCGGGTGCGTCGGGAGGCGGGAGCAGGGACTCGGGCCGATACTTGGGCTCACTGAGCGCATGGGCCTGGACGACCAAGCCGGGAGGCGCGCTGCGGAGCTTGACGTGTGCAGCCAGATAGCTGTGCAGTCGGTGTGACGACTGTCTGGCGCTTTGATTGTAGCCCTGGATCAGTTTCTGGATCAGCCGGGCCAGCAGCAGGGTGTAGCCGGGCTCTCTGAAGTCTCCGCCGTAGGCGATGGTGGCTCCGCAGGCCACCAGTGTGCGGGCGATGAATACCGTGGCGTCCTGCAAATGCGCATCGGTGATGCCTTCGACCCCGAGCTCGCCGGGCAGGTCGGACAGCGAAAGCGCGACCTGCATGCCCTCCAGCGGGGCGGAGAGGTCCGCATCGCCGTCCCGCCGGCTGAACAGACGCCGGAAAGCGGTGGTGGGTGTCACCAGGTGCATCCTCGGCTGGGCCGCTTTGAGCACGCTGCGCTCCAGGGCGTTGAGCTCCGGGTCGGGATGCAGCACGAGCCGTGAGCTCTCGAACCGGAGCGGCCCCTGGGCCAGATCGAGCAGCTCCGGCGGCTGGGCAGAAAACTCCAGATCGTCCGGCAGATTTGCCGCCTTGCGGATGCGTGCGGCCTCTTTCCGGAAGAAGACCGCGCGCAGCCACTCGGTCATTGCCTGGGAGGCCACCTGGGCTGGATTGCTGGCCCAGATCACGGTCTGACCGTTCCCGCAGTAGGGATAGCTGCGGGCTTCTCCCTGACGGAGGATCTGTACAGTTAGCTTGGGCAGGCCGTACAGCTTGGCTGTGAGCAGCTCCTTCTGGCACCAGATACGCGAGGCAAAGTCATCTCCCTGGACAGCGATGAAGACCCCCCGGCCTGCGCTGGTCATCATCTGTTTGGTGAGGGGGACTCCAGGCTGGAGGCTCGCGGTATCGAAGAATTTCTTGCCGGTGACGTCCGTGGCAATGAAGTCGAAGATCTCCTTGGCGGCACCGTCCGTCTCAGGGAGATCGGTGTTGTCATAGGAAATGAAAGGGATGATTTTGCCCTTGCCCCACAGGTTTGCGATGGCGAGCACGATCTCGTCCATGGTCTGCTGCCATGCATCATCGGTACTGCGGCGCCAGGTGCGCAGGGGAGGGGTCGGCAAGGCGGTTGCAGAGGCCGACCAGCTGTTGTCCATCAGGACTGGCAGCACATGGCCCGGGCCCAGCTCCTTATGCCACAGCGCGAGCTTTGGCGGTATCTCATCACCCAGTGTTTGGGCACTGGAACTGCCCATCACCGGGATGATGATGGTGGTCTCCGCCGCTTTCAGATCGACGTGTTCTGCCGCTACGGCTACGCGGACCGGTATCCCCGGGCCAAAGGCGAGAGGGTCGTCCAGCGGGCGTGTCAGCCGGTTGTAGAGACCTATGCCGAGATCCAGCGCGTCTTTTTGATCATCGGGATGAAAATAAACGGTTTGAAGAAGGAGCGTGGGGCGGGGGAGCGTCGTCATTTGAACCCGGTGGCTGAGCCCTGTCTGGGCAGATTGACCTGAGCCAGTGCTGTGGCGTGTTTTTAAAACTTCCGAGGGAGAGCCGCGCAGGGCTGCATGGCTTTGCCTTTCGGTCTTCCGGGGCGGGCCGGGGAGCGTGTCCCTGGCGGGCGTTGCTTCGCCGGGCCGGTATCGCAGAAGGTTCCGGCACCGCATTTGCGACGTGCCTTTCCTCCGGACCTAAAGAGTCATCCCCAGTTTTGAAACAGGCCATAGTCTAGAGATCTGTAGCGCCGGGATGTTGCAAAGATCTCATGCCTTCGCAATTCAATTATCTTATGGATTCTGACTCATTGTTCTGAGGCTGCCTCAGAATCTATTTTTGGTCATTTCCATAGGTATTGTCTTTGTAAGTGGTCGAGGTTGGACGCCTGCGTGCGGGCCCCCTGGACTAGCTTAACCTAACAACATTTTCCCAAACCTGGCGGGTGGTTTGCGGTTGGGGGGGCTTGCGGGCTCTTTGAGGCCTAACAGGAAATGTTACTCCTGCTGGAAACGCCTGGCTCTTTGGTTGACGCGGTGTTGGACCGTAGGGCGGTGTGTGTTCTGCGCGGAGGAGATTGCCGGCATCCTGGACATGATCGCAGAACTACTCGCCTTTCGGTGAAGGTCCTGGCGCGAAAGAGGTGGTGTGGCCACTTCACCTTCATTGAGGAGGCGGGTAATCCGGCGGCAGGGCTGGGAAGCCAACGAAGCTCGTTCGCGCCGGACACACGCCGCCCTACGGCCAGACGCGGCCTCGGATGGTGGAATGAATGTCCAAAGTCGTGGATTGCCACGCTGCTTGTTCTCGTATCCGGATTGCGCTGACGCACTCATCTGCGTTGAGTGTTGGATGTGGTCGTGGGGCTTTGATATGCCGCGACGTGCAGGCGAGATCGCCGCAGGCGCGGGACAGGGTGCTTGCATCACTTGGGGGAGGGCGCTGGAAATACGCGCTTTGGGGCGGGAGCGGAGCCAGGTTTGCGGACTTCGAGGTAGAGATTCATGCCGGTGGCATCCGTTATCACTTGGATATTTTCGGGCGGGATTATTCCTGGCACCAAGTTCCGAAGTTGGGCCTCGTTTCGATTGCGCAGAGGTGATTTGACTGGCGATTCCGTCGAGTTTTGTCGCACGGTGGTGGCGATGAGAAGCCCCCCTGGGGCGAGCATGACGTAGGAGATTGCCAGTAGCTGCCTGCACTGAATGTCCGTGAGGTGATTGAAGAGTCCTGAATAGCAAACGAGGTCATATGTACCAACCTCTGTCGAGCGGGAAGATTGCTGCAGCACATGACTCATTGGCTGCATGATCCAGTTGAGTCCGGTTTTGCGTCCATATTTCTGCACGTTGGCCTCCGTTATTCGGCGGGTGTAGTCGAGCTCAAGGTCGTTCAGGTGCAAAAGGGTTAGGTCCGCTTCATCGCTGATCGGGTGGTCCTGAATGAAGCGCTGTACTTCCCGGGCCTGACCGCTGCTGAAGCTGTAGATCTGAGCGCGTCGTCCCAGCTTGTGCGCACGCTCGGTCTCTGCGCCAAGTTGGTTGATCAGATAAGCACTGAGACTGCGTTGCTTAGCCAGCGCCTTTAGCAACGGTTCGTGGACTTCCTCGAAGCTCGATGTGCAGGCAATCGCACCAAGTTTCAGTGCCCATTCTTTAACGCTTTTGACTCTGCCGTCAGCGTAGATCGCAAACGGGACGGAGATGCCCAGTTGGTTCAGCTTTTTCAGAAGATCCAGCCCTGCAAACATGCCGTCGTCCTTCCTCCCAAGATCGGAGATGATGGCATCAAAAGGGTGTCGTTCAAGCAGGGAAAAAGCGTCGCTGGAGGAAAGAGCCTGCATCACGACCGCTCCCTCCTGGTTCAGGAGATGATGCTCCCTTATATTGTTGTCAGGGTAGTCATCTACCCAAAGTATTCGAGCGCCAGCCAGAGGCGAGGCGGCAGGATCGTCCACCAGTTCATAACCGCGTTTATTGCACCATGAGCGCAGAGTATTGACGGTCAGAAAGATGTGTTCATACGCATGGCGGCCAAGATAAATGCCCGCATAAGCTGAGCCATAAAAAACTCCCGCCCCGCTTGATCCTGATTCCTCAGGATCTGGATGTTTGAGGTAGCCATGCCCGGTGCTTTTATTCACGCCCACAAAGTCCCAACCTGAATGAGGCGAGGGAGTCACGATATTCTCATACCACTTCCTGCCAGCCCCACGCCAATCTGGATAGCCGATGACGGTCATCTGCGTCAAAACTGGCTGGCATGAGGATTCACTGAGAATACGCGATGGTGTATATCTCTCTGATTCGTGTGAAAGCTTCAAAAACACCAAATCATTGAGATATTCTTCCCGAGTGAGTTGGAAATCGATGGTCAGGGGGACAGCATTTGCTTCGGTATATTCAACACCTGGTTCCCAGGCTATGATATTGCGGGAGTAGAAACCATGAATGGGATCTACCCGCAGCAGATGCTTTACCGTTACAAGCCGAAGCTCGAGAGAGCCAGAGCTGCCATCTGAACTTTTGCGCCGGAGAGCCACAAGCACTGCACAGCCTTTGGATGAGCTTACTTTTGTATCTGCTTTTGTGTCTGCCCTTATAAGCCATACGGCTTTGCCAGCTGCTGTTTGCACTGGTTGCCATGCGTCAACCTTGGGCAGGAGTGTCATCATATGATCCAAGCTGGCCGGCGCGGGGACTGCCAGAGATTGAAATTGTTCCCGGGTGATTCCGGTGATGGGACGTTGCTCCCATTGACGGAGCATCTCTTCGTGCATTAGCGTTACTCTGGTTCCCGAATCAGGGATGGGAAGCAGGGGTTTACCCAATCGCCGCGCCGTCTGAATGATCGCCTCAGGGTTGCCAGAGCTAGGAAGAAAGATGAAGGAGTCGGGTGGTCGAGCGGTCCCCTGGTCCCAATGCTCTTCAGAGCTGTAAGTCAAAAAGAGCGAAGAATCCTGGTGCTCCAAATGGATTCGCTGCTCGAATGCCTCCAAAACAGGATCGTCTTTTCGGGACCAGGACAGGAAAGGGGAAATGAGTCCAAAGCCATCCGCTGCCAGCATGGCCCCAAGTTCACGTCCGAGTCTATGATCGGATGGCAGGCTGCCCAACGATGTGACCCATACCCATTTGTCAGGCTGCTGTTTCCGGGCAGAGCCGGGATGTTCTGCAGGCCAGAGAAAACCACTGTCTTCGAGCCGCTTAGGAGGTCGAACCGCCAGGAGATCTAAATCTACAGCCACAGCCCGGTGGTGATGGCGGGTCCAGTCGCCATCGCGGGGACGACGCGGTAGCTGGTGAATGGCTAATATCAGGGCGCGGATCAGTGTGGCCGCAGAGCCTTCATGTGGCATCTGTCCCTTTGCCATCACCGCAAATTGAACTGCCAGCGCTGAGACGTCGATCGCGATATCATTGAAGTCACGTTTGACGTTAGACTGACGCCTCTGGGCCTTTTTGACGACAGTAAATGCTTCGGAAAAGATCAAATCTTCGCGATGCGATTTTCCCGACCAAAATGCTCCTCTGCGCAGCCCGCTTTCTGCCAGGTTCAAAAAGGTCTTCATGCGTGCCCGTTTCCGGGTGTCTCCGACCACAGAATGGATTCGTAAAGCGCAACGGACTGCGAAGATCCCTCGTGCGTCAGGTGAGAGAGCTGTCACCTGACGTGTCCACTTTTGAACGGTCTCATCAGCTTCTCCATGTTCCGCAAGACGCACCAGGGCCTGGGCCATGGAGCTTGCGAAGCCTTCAAGCCACTGGATTTCCCGTCTGCCGAATCGATCCTGTTCCGGTGACTCGATATTGATCACTGCGAGCGCCTTTGCCGGTGTGGAGTCTGGTGATAGTAACGGGATGGCCAGCTCGCTGCGCGTCGTTAATTCGGAGGCGATGTAGTTCGGGTTGAACTTCACATCGGGCGCATAAACCGTTTTAGCCTTCCTGGCACAACTGCCGATGAGGCTGCCCAGCACTGCCTGAGTGTAGGTGGTGCGTCCGGAGTCTATTTTGCTAGCCAAAAGATTCAGCTCACCCTGGCGGAAATCGAAGATCTGATGGTAACCGGTGTTGGCTACAGCAGCCACGAGGTCGATGCCAAGCTGGAAAAACTCCTCTTCATTTTGGGCGGTGGCCCAGACCTCAGCCCATTCTTCAGCCAAGGGGTTTTCTGCGAGTTTTTTAGAGACTGCATCCCTGATCCCGCGCTTCTGCAGGGCATTTTTGAGCCGACGTATTTGGAGGGTATCGAGGTAAACTTCCGCTTTGGGACGCAGGGCGTCCAGCAGGGCCCTTCTCACATTGCGAAAGCTTTTGCTGCAAATCAACGCGCCGAGATCCAGCGCTTGTTTAGTGACTGACGAGGCTATCTTCGAATAGATGGCGAAGGGAATGGCCATTCCCCGGCTCCTCACAGACCGGAGCAATTCAAGACCAGCTCTGTTTTCCTGTCCGCGGTTGAGGTCGGAAATGATGGCGTCAAAACGCAGCTCTATCAGGGACAGCAAGGCTGCCTCGGTGTTCAGGGCGAAGATGATTTCGGCTCCTTCCGCCTGGAGTGCTGTACTGTGCTGAGAATTGCCGGATGGATTGTCATCCACCCAGAGGATGCGGATGTCGGCAAAAGCTCGGTTGGGCGGTTTTGGAGGCTTTGAAGGCGGATCAGAGTCTTCCTCGGGCTTGATGTTCAGCCTGTGCGCTAACTGGCGGCCCTGAGCGGTCCATTCACCACCCCAAGTCTGCCAGACTTCGGCCGTCACCTCGGCAAAGAAGTGGTCATGGGCAAGGTCCGTCTGGAAGCTGCCCTGCGGGTGCTGCAAAAGCGCGGCAAACTGGCGCAGCGAGGGGGATTGCTGAACGGCCAGCCATTCGCCCACCCGGCGCCAGACCTGACGGGTTTCCGAGACGGGACTGCGGCGCAGGAGCTGGGCCCGCACACCGGGCAGCCAGGCGTAACACATCATGCCCTCAATCTCACCCAGATGGGGAGATTGCTCGACGAGGCCGCCGCACAAGACCTCGGTGAGATGCCAATGACAGGTGTTCTTGGCAAAGACTTCCTGCACCATGCGCATGACCGGGGGGATGAGCGGTGCGGCGGCCAGATAACAGGCGATGCTCGCAGCTTCCCGGGATGCCAGGGAGAAGAATGCGTCCACCGTGTCCGCGGGATTTGAGGCGATCTGGCTGCCGGTCGCGGCCGCAGGCCCGGTGTTTTCATCTGCGGTATCGCGCCGTTCACGATCCGATAGCAGGAGGCCCTGGAGCGAGTTGTTTTTAGCACCTGTGAGCAGGCCGGCCAAACGCGCGAAATGGGCCGCTTCGAAGTTGAGGCAAGGCATCGGCAGCCCCGGCGGAAGCGGGTAATTCCCGGCCGGTGAAGTCGCCCGCCAGGAATGGTTGGAACTGCCGCGGATCGGGGAGGAAATGCGGGCCAATGACCCATCCCCCAGGCCGCTGCGCTCCCAGAGGCGGGGCGGCAGCAGATGCAGGAGCACGGTGGGGGAGTGAGCGGCCAGGGTGGACAGCAGTTCCGTTGCCTGCGGCTGGAACCAAAGCTCATCCAAGGTGTCAGACAGGATGAGAATACAACGCGCCGTGTGTTTGCAGGCGATGTAGGCCGCCTGGACGGGGAGACCGACCGCGCTCTCGAGCCCCCAGCAGTCCGAACCGGCCCGGAGGTTCCAGCGGCGGACGCGGCGGAAGGCTCCTGTCAGGCTGAGGATGCGCTCCACGTCAGCGGCCAAGCCCTGCCAGAAGGCCACGCTGTCCCCGGTATCCACCACGAGTTCCACCTCCAGCCACCGGCGAGAGGCACGGCGCATCTGCGGCTGAAAAAGGCCGCCATGGGCAGCGGTCTTTTCGACCGTGGCAGTGATGTCCAACTCGAGGCGTCCGTGACGGACACGTCGGGCTAAAGGACGCAGGGCTCTGGCCAGATCTCTCTGCCCGGGCAGGAGAATCGGCGCGCCGATGGGCACGGGAGATGCCTGGGTGAACGGTGTGTCCAGCCCGGTGGCGTGGAGGTCAGGTTTAACGGATAACTTGTGAGAACCATCCTCGGGGGGGGGAGGCGTAACCTGAGAGGGGGGGACATCAGGCTGAAGTGCAGGAGCGGGCGGCTTTTCTGGAAGGAATGGACCGGGAGCCGGAGGCGGTGGCAGGTCCGGTGCCATGGATTCCGAACGGGCTGGCAGCGGTTTAAATATGTGCTGCCGATGCTCCAGGCACCAGAGGTATTCGGCCAGGGACAGCCAGTCCGGAGCCGCATCCTGACTGGCAGGGGTGGTCGGGAGGGCGCTGGGACTGGAGGCGACCGGTTTCATGAAATCTGGGCGTGAGAATCAGTCGGAAAGATTGGCAAACACGATCTTGCGAAGGTCCGCATGCCTGCTTTCGCTGAGATCCGTGCCATTCAGCAAAAGATGCATGGCATTGAGCAGTTGATCGATGGAGTGGCGCTGTTTGCCGATCCCGGTGATGTCGTCCAAGTAGATCTGGATGATGCGTTCCACGGCCTGCATCTGCGGTGACTGAAGATCTTTGAACCGCTCTTTGACCAGTGTCAGAAGCGCCTCTCGATTATTCGGCAAGTCTAGCCTCAGGCGCAGGCAACGGCGGAGGAAGGGGCCGGGAAATTCGCGTTCGCCATTGCTGGTCATGATGATGAGAGGGAAATCCTTGCAGCGGACCTCCCCCTGGGGAATGCGCGGGCGCTCTCCGCCCTCAGACTGGCGCCAGGGGAGGACTTCCTCTCCCAAGGCTTGAGCGCCCAGAGGATTGTCTCCCGGCTCCTTGTCCTGCAAACGCTGGAGTTCGGGAATCTCAAACACCCCCTCTTCAAAGACGTGCAGGAGGTCGTTCGGCAGGTCCATGTCACTCTTGTCGATCTCATCCACCAGGAGCACGGCGGGTCTGGCAGGAGATTTGGCAGTCTTTTCCCGGGAGTTGTAAAAGGCCATGCCCAGTGGTCCAAGGCGGAGGAAATCGCCGGTTCGGGTCGTGTCCTCTCCCTCGCTTTGTTTGGCCAAAGTGGCGGCATGCAGGCGGCCGATGGCGTCGTAGTCATACAGCCCGTCCTTCAGCACGGAGCGAGAGGTGATGGACCAGCGGTAAGGGCCATCCAGCCCCAGTTCCAGGGCGATTGAATAAGCCAGTGTGGTCTTGCCTGTGCCGGGTCCGCCTTCTACCAGCACGGGCCGGCGCAGGCAGAGGGCAGCATTGACCACCTCGGTGATCCGGTCGCGGATGGCCGGCTCAGTGTAAAAGCAGGCGCCGCGCTGCTCATGCCCTTCCTGGGTGAAGACACGCCAGGGCGGCGGCTCAGGAATATAGGCCAGACGTGGGGACGGCTCTTTCTTATGATCACGGGGCAGGGAGTCTGCCTGATAGATGGTGAGGTCGCTCATGGAGAAGGGGATGCAGATGATTGCGTTTTTTAGTTAGGCCGTCTGGGGGGGACGCGCAGGCGGGTCTGGGCAGGCAGGTGGCGTAAACCCGAGACCGGATCATCCCAGATCAGGACCATTCCAGGCGGGGCCATTTCTCTGCGGGCACCAGCCAGCTTTTTGTGCCATGACGTCCATGGGGCTGCCAGTGGCGGAGGCGTGCCGGGGGCGCGGCTCCAAAGGATGACGGGCAGACCTTCATTGATGGCATGGCGGATGACCGAAATCTCAAAGCCTGAGAGCGTGGCTATCACATGCCGCCCTTCAAAGGAAGGCAGGGGCTCAGTGGCTTTCAGTTCCTCGTACTCAAGCGTTTCCGCTCCACCCTGCCAAAAGGTACTGCGCTTCCTATGACGCCGGTTCCGTGATTCGGAGTATTGCATCTTAAAGTCACGCTCGCTGGCAGTCAGGATGACGGAATAGACGGTGCCCAACGGTTTCTTCTCCGAACCATCCTCCACAGGGATCGACTCTACCGCCACATTCAGCAGATCGATCGGAAGCGTGACCTGAAACACGGGACTTTTTCCCTCAGGGCAGTTGGCCGCAAAGACTTCCAGGTGGTGCCCCAAATTCTTGTCATCAGGCGGGATGCCGGTCCACTGATCCAGAGGCAAAATCATTTTGCCGTGAGAATCTTCGAAGTCATGCCAGATCTCATAATCCACTTTGTCCGAAGCACCTGACCCCGCCGCGTCAAGATGATAGACGCCGATGAGCTTGATGCGCACGTCATATTGTCTGGCATGGGTCTGGTATTTTTCCTCCTCCTGGCTGGCCAGATCACGACACTCATTCAGATCTGCGCCGCGCCATCGGGCGATGTCCGTGAGCCATGCGGGAGTTGACACGATTCCGGTGGATGCCAGAAGCGCACGAAAGGCGAGCACTGTCAGCGGGCATATCCGCGTTCCCCCTTCATAAGGAAGACCGCAAAACCAATAAACAAACTCTTTGTTATCTTTGAATGCAAAGACTTTGCCCAGCTGCTGGAGACGAAGCTCGTCCGGCAGCAGCCTGAAAAACCAGGAGGGAGGCCAGCCGCTGTCCTGCAATGTATCCAGTATCTGTATCAGAGGCTGGAGATCAGCCTCATGCAGTCCGGCATCGGTGGCGTGATCCGCACCTTCAGCAAAGGCCTTGTTCTTCCATGAGGCATATGGCAGAAAGGCTGGCGCGATCTCACCTGAGCGATAGTATTGGAACCTTTGAGCAGGTGCGTGCACCTGCATTTGGTTCAGCAGGCTTTCAAGATGGAAGCCGTCTCCACCGCCAAAATCGCTCTTTTGGATCGTGGAGACGGTTTTGCGCAGCCCCTCGGCAAAGCTTTGAAAGACGGCGCTCTGCCGGCTGCGACAGGTGGCGAAAACCTGAAAACTGCGTCCGGCTGTCTGCTGGACCTCTAGTCCTGACTCAAGATGCTTTGTAATCTCCGGCAGACCGTCCATCACCGCACCTGAATGGCAGACGTCTAGAATCAGCCAGATATGGCGGACAGGGGAGTCAATCCATCCTCTCAGAAGGTCCCGGGGATCGATGCCTGTGGACAGCAGATCTGCTGGGCCGGTCTCTTTGGCTACCAGGCGCAGGTCCTTGTCATAAGCCCGATCCCCGTGGCCAGAATAGTAAATGACCACGAGGTCATCACTAGAGCGTAGCGGCTTTTGGGCACTGTCTTTTTGCAGAAACCAGTTACGCAGACCTCGAAGGTGGGTGTCTTCCACATTGGGGGTGCTCAACGACGCCAGATGCTCATAGCCAAAAAACTGCGTGAACACCTTGACCACTGTCGAGTGCTCCTGAGCGATATCGAGTCTGGGGTAACTCGAAGAATCGTAGTCACTTCGACCCAGGGTGATTAAGTGGAGATTCAAAACGTTTAACTGTCTAGATTACCCAGGTGGGCCAGGGACATTCAAGCATAAGCAAAGATGCAGGCCCGATAAGCAAACTGAAGGGCGGGCGGTGAGATCCCCGGGGCGGGGATCCTCACCGCTGTGAGGGAGAAAGCCGATGCGTGATCCTCACATCACGGGGCCTGCACCAGGCCGCTGCCCACGTCTTCAACGTGCCAGACGGGATTGATGGGCTCCACGGTGGCGGTGGCAATGATCTTGGCGCGGAGGGTGTCGGCATTGAGGCTTCCTGTTTTGCGGAGTTCCTCGGCCCAGAGGGCGGCGACGCCTGCTACGTGAGGGGTGGCCATGCTGGTGCCGTCGAGACTTTTAAGCTGACGGCCGGGCCAGGCGGAAATGATATCGACTCCCGGTGCGGCGACGACAGCCCCGGTGTTGGAGAATCCGGCGACTTTGTAGCGGTCACCGTCCTGGGCAAGGGCGCCAATCCCCATGATGCCAGGGGCGGCGGCGGGCGGGGACAGATTGATGGTGTAGGGAGACCTGGCCCGATAACGGTCGCTCTCGTTCCCGGTGGCGCTGACAATGAGGACGCTTTTTGTGAAGGCGGCCTGGGCGACAAAGAAAGCGGTCAGCTTCTCAAACATCAAGATATTGGCCCGATAGGCCTCCAGGGCCATGGAGGTGGCCGGGCGTGCGTCCATGCCATCATCGACCAGGGCTTTCACATACCCGGGGAAGTCGATGCCCAGGGACATGGAAATGATGTCGGCGCCATGGTTGGCAGCCCATTGCATGGCTTTGGCCAGGTCGCCACTGCCGCCGCTATGCGCGCCGCCCAAGACCTTGCCAATGATGGCGCGGGTGATGCCGGGGGCGACACCGATGCGCAGCCCGTTGACATCATGGCCGAAGATGGTGCCGGCGCAGTGGGTGCCGTGGCCGTTTTGGTCATCCACGGGTTCGTTGCCGCTGTTGTCTTCGACACTGCCGGGGCCTTTGGTGAAGTCCTTGGTGACCCAGTTCGTGATGCCTCTAAACGCCGGATGTTCTTTTTCGATGCCGGTGTCCAGTACCGCCACCGTGATGTCTTTGCCGGAGGCATTGGATTTATTGGCCTTCACGGCACGGACTCCCCACGTGATGTTGTCAACCGATGCAGGCCTGTTGCCAGCACCATCGCCCCCGCTTTCGCGGGGTTCGATGAGGCGGAGCGGCATCAGGGGAGCTCCAGTTCTTTTGGGATCGCGGTTGATATCTGTCAGTTCAGCCGGGGAGACGTTTTGATGGATCTCAACGGTGGCCTCGAAAGGGACGGGCCGTTCTGTGGAGAAGGACTCAAGGCGCGGGCCTTTGGTGATGACATTTCCGCTCCGGATGGTTTCCAGCGGGGTCAGGGTGAGAACGGCGATATTCTGGTTCATGGGATGGCAGGTGTGAATGTGTGGAGGCTGATGCCGGTTACAGACCGGGGGGGCTTAGAGGGGTTGCTGGAGGTATGGGTGCACCGGTGTTTGATGGAGTGCCGGTGGCTGATGGAGTGACCGGGTCAATCGGCGGAATGGTGAGCTCGGCTTCCTGGTTGACGACAAGGCCCAGCGCCCTGGCAAGCCCGGGGGAAAGATCCATCACACATTTGGTCGCGACATTGGGGCCCCAGTCCACGGGTTGCGCCTCATGCTCGACGCCTGTGGCCGGGTTTTTGACGCGGACTTTGTGACTGAGGAGCCATCTGCGGGAGGTGACACTGTAGTCCCAGCGCGCGGCGACATAAAACGTGGTGGGATCCAGATGAGCGACAAGCGGCGTGCCGACGCGGGGCACGTCAGGCAGGAAGAGCTTCGGCATCAGTCTGTCCGCCTCTGTCCAATTGCGGATCAGCGCGAGACCTTCATCGGGACGGGCGCCGTCTCTGCCAAAGGTCTTGATGGGGCCGCGCAAGGTGCGGTCGTCTGGATCGGCAATTTTGGCGGTGCTGTCCTTGGTGGTCCTGTCGAGATCAGCGCTGATTGTCTTGATGCGTGTCAAGATTTGAGCGGATGTCTGCGTCGTGGTGGTGACCGCGCTGAGTCGGGCTACTTGCTGGCGCAGATCAGCGATCTGCGTGAGCAACTTGTCCCTTTCTTCAGAGCGCTGCAGGGCTGTTGCGGCCAGGTCATGAGCTTCTTTGTTGGCAACTTCGTAGTCATCGGTGGCGCTTTCCTTTTTTAGCTGTGTTTCAACCAGATCATTGTTGAGCCTATGGGTGTCATACAAAAGAAAGCCCATGGCGGCCATCACCATGACACTGACGGCGAGGGCGATCCGGGTGATCCGGATTTTTGACCTTTCATGGTTGAGGACGTGGGCACTGCTGGCAGCACGGAAGGCTTCCTCGGTCTCATTGCAGTCCCGATAGAGGGAGGCCTGATCCAGTTGAGGGCCTCTGGAGAGGAGGGCACCTTCGTTGCGTCCGGTATTGTGCCAGCCGTTGGCCAGCTCGCGGAAGGCCTTGCGGCTGGTGACGGTCTGGCGGAGAAAGTCCCACTTCACCAGGAGGTCTTCATGCAGCAGGACCCAGGAGGACGGGCTGCCTGCCGCACTTTCCCGATGGTCCAGCAGGCCGGTCTGATGAAGTTTTTTCAGCAGGGGGCGGACGCCCGGTTCGCTGAGGATGTCATCTGTGTCCAGCAAGGGCACGAGGTAAGGGGCGAGGGAGCGCTCCTTGAGACGGACAAAACGCAGGAGCAGGCGCTCAAGGAGCTTTTGCTCCGGCTCGGAAAGTTGCTGGGCGAGCACTTTGCCGTGCCCGGCTGCCTCGTTCAGTCGGACCCCCGCCCTTTGGCTGTCTGAGAGCATGGCCTCTCCGCCGGCGGGATCATACTCGGCCAGGCTGAAGGGGCGGGAGCCTTCGGTGACCTGGGGTGCCTGGCTGATGAGCGTGGCGACCCAGTAGTCCATGACGCTTTGGGCGGATTCCCGCTCGCTGAAGTTTTCATCATCGAGCAGGCGACCGAGGGCGCTGGCGGCTTCGAGAAACCCAAGGATCTCCCCGGATGAAGGCCTGGCCTCGGGATCACGCAGACGCTGCAAGAGGGCTGAGTGGCGGGTGCGGAGCTCTGTCAGGGAGGTGACCGGGGCCGCATGGAGAGCGACGACTGGAGCTAGGTCGGAGGTGGTCATGACGCTGAGAGGCGGGGATTTAAAGAATGCTGACGAGTTTGCTCAAAGGCTTGCTGAGGACATGCACCTGACCGGCGAGCTTTTTGAGGTCGCCGTCCAGAGAGTAAAATTGGGCGGAGGCCTGGTCGCGGAAGATGCTGAAGTTGCCCGCCACCAGCTTCCAGTCCTCGGCCTGCCTGCCGGCGTCCACCTTCTGCTGGAGATCACGCAGGCGTGTGGCCCAGACGCTGGCAGGGTCGATCACGACGAGTTGATTGATGCCTGTCGAGATGTCGATCCACATGGCGTCGAAATCGGAACTGTCCTGGGCGATGGTCCCCGGGATGACCTCTGTGCTCCAGAGCTTGCGGTCAACGGACTGCCAGCCCGAGTGCTGATTGACCCGGGATTTCATCTGCTGCAGCAGGGGCTCACATGAGGATTCGCCCTGCTGGAGCGCCTGCAGAACGGGTAGCTGGAGGCTGTCAATGGCGGCTGCCTGGGCGAAGAGTTCCTGCAACTTGGCCAGATTGATCGCATTGGTGGCCTTCCGCAGTTCTTTATCGATACGGACCAGATGCTCGCTGAGCAGGGAGCGGAGCTGGAGCAGAGCCCGGCGTCCTGTCAGAGGCTCCGCCTTGTCCATGGCGGTCTGGGTCAGGGCCGCGATACTGCGGAGCTGGCCGAGCCATTCATTTTCGGTCTCCTGCAGATTCACAGGGGTGTCCGGGAGATCCGGTATGGCGGCCTCTGTGTCGGTGATCTTGTTGGCCAGGGTGGCCAGGGTGGGACTGAGTTCCCCGGCATTGGAGGGGTCCTCACTGAGCAGGCGCAGTGCGGTGGCGAAACCGCGCAGATGGAACTGCAGGCCGTGCAGGCAGTCATGCATGGTCTTGTAGGCGCGGAGGATGGTGATCTGGGACGCAAAGGTGATGAGGAAGTCTCCGGAATCCTGCACCAGCCTGAAAATCTTTGGGTCGTCGAGCTGCTGGCTGACTTTTTCCAGGCCGGAGCGCATTGCGGCGATCTGCACCGCCGGCTGCGGTACGGCGGGGGGGAAGGTGTCGCGAATCTCCTGCAGGGCACTGGCCACGGGGGCATTCCGGGCCTGGGCGGCGAGGAGCTGGTCGATGAAGACGGTGATCAGATCCCGGCTGCTGAAGTCCGACAGCAGCTTCTGCACGGCCTGCGGGGGCGTGAGGCCCTCAGGTACCAGATTTTTGTAGTCTGTGCCCATGCTGAGGCTGAGGAGATTGGTCAGCTGCTTGACATCAAAGTTGTCGCTGATGACCTCCGTCAACTGCTCCACCATGGGCACCAGGGTGTAACCGCGCTGACCGCACCACTCCCGGATGCGCGAGACGGGCAGGAAGAGGTGCTCCCCGGCATGGGTGAACTGCCCCCGGTAAATGCCGACATACTGCTCGCCCCGGAAGACGCCGCCGCCGCTGGCTCCTGCCTTCGGTGTGCCATTCCCCATCCCAAGAACGCAGATGGCATTGGCATTGTTGTGGCTGACGAAGTGCCAGTTGGGGTGCTCACCTGCCTCAATCCGGCCGTTGTGGTTGAGGATGATTTCCTGGCCATCGACGAAGCCCACGATGTTCAGACTTTGCAGTCCCGGGACACAGTCCACGTCAGGGAGGAGACGTGCGGAGAGGCTGCCGGTGGCATCCCGCGGCAGCTCGAGAAAGGCGAAGTCCTCTGCCTCGGCCAGGGGCTGGGTGCTGTCCGGCGTGAGATCGGCAAAGACTGTGACCGGGATGGCGGTCGCGGGGTTGTAACCTGCATTGGGCTGCCAGGCGAGAAAGGCGGGATGCCAGGGGCCGGTGCGCTGATCCACCCCGCTGCGCAAGGCATGTTGGGCGGTCACGAGCAGCTTGTGAATGGCCTGGGTCGTCGTGTTCTTCACCGTGACCAGCACGGCGCTGGCCTGTCCACGGATATCGAAGGTTGTACCCGGCCCGGCCTCACCGCACTGCAGATACCAGACGGGCAGGGTTTGACGGGCGAGGGATGGCATGGCGGGGAGGAGGGCGGCGGAGGCGGGTTTGTCAGGGCGTGTTGTGTGGATCAGGCCAGGGCGGTCAGCCGGGCCTGGATGTCCCAGATGGGAATGGCGATGTTCCGGGTGTGTGTGGAGCCGCCGACATGCATGCCGAGGACCTGGCAGGTGATGAGGTCCACCAGGCAGGAGCCGCTGGCCCCGCCGGCGGTGGAGCAGTCGTGACGGAGATATCTCTCGCCATTCTCCTCGTACCATAGGTCGCTGCTGTGGATGCGACCGGGCATGAAACGTTTGGTGGCCCAGGGTGCATCCCCGAACACGAGGCCGGCTTCGTTTTCCCCCACGCCCACATTGCCTCCGATGGGATGGCCGATGACAGCGACCATCCGGCCTGCCAGTTCTGCATCCGTGAGAGAGGGCGGAAAGGTCAGGGCAAGGCCGGTCAGGCCGCTGAACTCGGCGGCGAGGGGAGAGTCGGCCAGTCTCTGCTGCCAGTCAGGGGACTGACTGAGCAGGGCCATGTCCGGCACGACGATGTCCGGACTCAGATGGGCGGGGGCTGAAATGCTGGCCTCCCGGTCCAGTGCGGCACCATTGACACGATTGTAGCGCACCCAGGCGGGGGAGAAGACGGTGCCTGCAGGGGATGCGGTGCCTGTAGACGAAGCCGGGGCTGAATACCCCAATTCGAGGGCGACATGGCGGGCGGTGAGCACGGTGCCGTCCGGCAGCAGGAATCCCGATCCGATGGGCTGGGCCTGAGTGGCCGATGCCCGGTCAAGCCGGACACAGTGCCGGGCCTGCCGGGCCAGCGCCTCCTGGGTCTGCTGCCAGGAGCGGTCATGGGTGAGCGGATCTGTGATCTGCGGGTGCAGCCGCAGCAGGGCATCCCGCCAGGTCATCTTGCCAGGGGCGGTCCGTACCTGCAGCCGGTCTTCGTCCAGCGTATGACCCAGACCGAAGGCGGGGCCCGGACGGTACTGGGGAAGGATGATGGCAAACAGCTGCATGCGGGCGGCCGGATTCATGGCAGCACGCACATGACTGCCAGCCTCTGCGGCCGTTTTAAACCTGGCCTGATCCTCCCGGGTGGGCAGGACGGCGAGTTGCAGACACGGCGCTGAAGCGGCCGTCGTCGTCAGCGCCGGACCGCTGTGCAGGCGCGTGCGGCCTGCCATGAATGACGCTGCGCCTCCACCTGCCTTGGCCTTGGCCTCTGCGTCTGCCTCTGTCTTTGCGGCCTGCCGCCGGGCGCGGTCTCGCTCGACATGGGAACGGTATTCCTCCATGTCGGCGAGCACCTGCTCTTTCTGATCAAACAGTTCTTCGAGGTCCATGCAGAGTGTGAGCGGCGGACAGGTTCATCCATGGGCGGGTCTCAGTGGCTGCTCAGGAGCCACTCGATGTCAGACGCCTTGGCCATGCCATGGCGCAGGCGCTCACGCACGGCGACGGCCTCCCCAGCCCATTCCAGGGCGAGTGCCTCAGGGGCGGGTGGCGGAGCTTCCAGCAGGGGCTGTTCCAGCACGGCGGTCGTGACTTCGTCCAGGCTGACAGGCTGACCGCGCAGGATCTCCGGGACAGCCGCCAGGACACCCGGGTCCTGGAGCAGCTTTGAGTGCTCATAGGTCACGCGGAATGCCGGTACCCCCGGGACGAGGGCGCTGGCTGCCGGGACGGTGCCGTCGCCGCGGACGGTGCTGCTGCTGTGGCGGACCTCCCCGCGGGCATCCTTGACGAAGGTGCCGGCGGTGTGCCGGTCCACACAGACGAGGCAGGTGGCGCGGCCGAGCAGAGGCGAGCTGCGGAGGTCATCTTTGATACGGCGGGCGGCACGCAGCCAGTCAGCCCCGGGTCGAGCAAAGCTGGCATACGACTCAGGGCGATAGAGGTCCTCCACATCCGCTCCACTGCGGCTGAACAGGGCAGGGTGAGGGAGCATCTCCAAGGCGCCGGGGAAGGTGGCACCCATCTGGCGCATGTCCTGCACGCTGGTGTTCAGGGACACGGAGGCCATCTTCTGGACAAAGGGGTACTCTCCGGAAAGCATCTCCATGATGGCAAAGCTGCCGCCCAGGGGGCCGCCGCAGAAGACGGCTTTTTCGACAAAGTCACGCCACTCCGGCACGTCCCGGGAGAAGATGGAGGCGACGAGGCTGCCCATGCTGTGGCAGACGAGGGCAAAGCGGGCATCCGGGCGGTTTTTCCGCCGCCCTTTCATGAACTCATGCAGCCGCTGGGCGGCGATGGCCAGGGGCTTGCGCCAGTCATAGGAGAATTCATGGACCATGAAGCCCTGCTGCCGCCAGGCGCGTGCGGCCTGGGCATAGGAGGTCTGCAGATACCCGTCCGGCGCGAGGGAATTCGAGTCATTGCCGTTCGTGGTCAGGTGCAGGGTGTTGTACAAATTCGAAAAAGGCAGCGTCAGCAGATTCAGCCAGGAGCGGCCCCAGAAACTGCCGCGCAGGTGGCTGCCCAGGATGCCGGGCATGAGAATGATCTCCGGCAGGGAGGCATCGAGGGGGGCTTCCTGCACGCCTTCGACGGAGGCGTCCCGGAGGATTTTGTCATAGATGTCCTGGGCCTCCTCCTCAGAGAATGTCGCGGCCAGCAGGGCGCGGAAGCGCTCTGGATCACGCTGGTACATGCGCCGCAGCTCGTCATCCGAGTAGCGCTCAAACCAGCCCGGGTCGAGCAGGGTGGACTCCACGGGTGTCAAGGGGGGCGCGGCCACGGGAGTCGCAGGTGCGGCAGCGGCAGCAGCGCCGGAGCCTGTGCCGGTGGCGGTGGCGGTGCTTGCTGCGGCAGGCGTGTTCTCACGTCCAGCCCAGGCTTTCAGCCAGATGGGGCCGCCCTGGTCGGGGGTGGATGGCTGACCGGTGGGCGCTGCGGGCTGGAAATTCACTCCGGCATCCACAAAGCGCGGATCCCGGGCCAGCTCCCAGACGGGCACCGAGTAATTGGCGGTGAGGTATGCCCCCGCGAAGTGGAGGCCCACCACCTGCTGGGTCTGTAGATCAATGATATGGGAGCCCGAGTTGCCAGGCAGCGTCGAGGCATCTTGCAGAAGCGCCTCGACCGGACGGCCAAAACTCTCGACGGTTTCATACCGCATCAGTTTGCCGGGCTGCAGGCGCTTCACGCCTTTGATCCCGCCAAAAATGTCGTTCAGGACCGACTGCTCGTGATCTCCGGACCAGTAGGGATAACCGATGACGACGATCTCTGTACTGGCGAGCTGTCCGGCATCTGGAGGTGTGGTGCAGAGGGTCAGCGGGCGGGGCGCGTGCGCCGGATCTCCGACAAATTCGACCTCCAGCAGGGCGGCATCCCAATGCGGATGCACCATGACAGGTTTGATGACCCGGTAGGTGAGGCCATTCACGGGGAAGCGACCGTGCTCATGCGCATTTTCAAAGCGCGCTGTGCGGCCGGGGATCATGCGCAGCCGGCTGGCACCGCCGACGCCATAGGTGAAGATCTCTGCGACATGGCGGTTGGTCAGCATCAGACCCGGCGCCACGATGGCGCCTGTGCCGCCATACGGGACGCCGGCATTGACCACCTCGACACGGCCGATGGCCTGGATCACGGGCGCGAGCTCCTGGGCAAAGGCGGCGACATGGGCCCAGGGATTGGGCGGGACTGCAAAAGTGCCGTCCTGGATCAGCAGGGCGGGGCGGAACTGCTTGTGCACCACGGCCTCCAGGGCAAAGGACTGGCCGGGACGGAAGGCGCGGTCATTGAGCGCGTTTTCCAGCCCTCCGGCAGCGGCCTCCAGCGGCACGCCGGCCAGCTCCAGGCCGGGCCCCTGGCCTACGGATTCTTTGATGGTGCCAGGAGTGTTTCCGGCGATCTGCCGGACATATTCTGCGAGGAGGCGTTCTTTAGGAGTCATGTGAGCGGGCGCTGTGAGGTGAACTGATCTGAGATGGGGTGAGATGGGGTGAGATGAGACGGAGGTTTGTCCGGCTTCGGGAAGGCGTCAGGCGACGGGTTTGCGCGCTTTCGCCTGCTCAATGTGAGAGCCGATGCTGCTGAGCAGGAGGTGCAGCCCCTGGCTGCCGCCGGAGACCAGGGCGGAGGTGACAAAGATGTCGAAGGCGGTGAACCACTGGCTGACCGGCGGCGGGACCGAACCCGGCGTGACAGGCGGCAGTGTCCAGAAGCTCGAAAGCAGACGCACGCCCAACAGTCCGGCAATCAGGGCGAGGATGAAGGCGAGTGCCGCCGCCTGCTGCGCTGTCTCCTTATCGAATTTCGTTTTCGCCTCCAGCGCCTTGGCGGCAGCCTCTTCCTTTTCCTTAACCGTAGTTTCGTCAACGCCCAGCTGTGCCAGCGCTTCGAGGCGGGGGCCGTCTCCGACAGAGCTGGCCTCCAGCCTGGCCTTTTGCTGACTGGCGGCCAGGGCCTTGATCTGGTCGGCCTCTGCCTTCACCGTCTCCGCGGTCTGCTGCAGAGGAGCCCGGGCGACGTCACGCTGGATGCCGAGGAGAATCTCCACGGCGCGCTCGATGATGAGGGTGAGCACGAACACTCCCATGGCTACCGAGCCCACGTCCACATTGGGGTTGCTGACCAGCAGCGGGGGAAAGCTCTTTCCGGCTGCCAGACTGTAACCCAGCACTGCCAGGGCGAGGATGACCGGACTGGCCGGATGCAGGAGACGTCGAAGAGGAGAGGCGTTCATGATGAGAAGCGGTCGGTGATGTGGCGGCTGTCCGGGCAGGGGCTGTCAGACTCAGTCCTGGCGCGGTTGACGCCAAAGGACGGCGGACTGAGGTCCGGCCAGGGGTACCCGCAGCGGCCGGCCCTGTGTGAGCGACTCCGGCACCGGCAGGGCGGCGAGGGCGTCGTATTTTTTCAGCGGCTCCAGATCCAGGCCTGTCTGCTCCTGCAGATCTGCCACGGTGATCTGCTCATTCACGAAGTCGCCGGGATCAAACAGCGCCTCCAGCTGGACGCTCTCCGTTTTGGGCATGACCTGCGACTGGTCCATGGTGAAGGCGGTCACACTCAGCGTGTCCGTGGCGTCATCCACCACCACGACCACCTTGTAGTATTTCTCTGGCACACGCACTCCGCCATAGGTCCGGTCCGTGTCCTGAAAAATCGGGCCGGTGAACACGGAGGCTTTGCTGTCGCGGGTCCTTCCCTGGCTGAGGATCCAGTCCTCCAGATCTCCCCAGATGCCGTCATTGAATGAGTGAACCTGCGGGCAGGAGTTGGTGTAATGATGGGTGTCTTTGTTGGCCACCAGGGCATCTGATTCCTCTCCCCAGACGGGGTCCAGGCGCCGGACCATGTGGCCGCGATCAAAGGAGGTCGGGACGTAAAAGTCACTGCCGCCCACCTGCAGATCTGCCGGAAGGCGTGGATCCAGCTTCCAGCCGGGGCGCTTAGGGCTGTAAAAGGGCTGGGAGCCGTCGATGTTCACGGCGGTGATGCAGCACAGGCGGCGGGCCTTGTGCATCACGACGCTGAATTTTTCGTAGCAAAGCTCAAAGGGATGGCCTTTCCGCTGATGGCTCGGTTCGGTGAGTTCAGAGAGGTCCTTCAGGAGCGGCAGTGCCACGGGCTGACCCAGGAAATCCTTGTCATAACCCTGGCGGTCTGAGTAGGACTCAGGATTCGTGGGAGCCTCCAAGGCGATTTCGTTTAAAGCCTTTGGCAGGTAGGGGATAAGATCGCGAATATTCATGGCTAGATGACAGTTCCTGGATTGCGGCCTTGAGTAAGCAGTGCAGAATGACTCATTCATCTATCCTGCATGCTGCATTTTGCAGTTCTGCACCTAAGATTTAAAAGCGTCCACATAAAATTACTATAATTTTATTAAACGCTGCTTTTTATCTAGAACAGGTTAAGAAAGTAAGTGTGCAGCTCACGGCGACGAGTGATGTGTGATTCACCGAGGTGCGTCGCTCCCCAACTTGCGAACAGTGTTTGGTGGCCCGTTTGTGCTGAGAATTCGGCGTCGTTCTGCCGCTTCGCCAAGGCTGTCTCCGCTGTTCCTTGAGAACTGGCTGGGCTGCCCTGGCTCTCATGACCCGCAGTCAACGCTTATTCGTATGAAAATCTTCGGTGTGGAGCCGCAGGAAATGGCATTGACTGAAGTGTGTAAAAAAATTACACATCCCTTCCATGCCTGCAGGGATCTTTTCTCATCTTGGTGAAGTGGCCAGCGCCTTCACAACTCCTCGACTTGTCGCTGACCCCAAATTGGCCAAAGCCTGGGAGACCTTGACGACGGCCGATGGCGGGCAAGACGCCTTGGGATTCACCAAACGCAAACCCCTGGACACGCGGGAGCCTCAACGTCTCAAAGCGGCGAAGAAACGCCTGAGCGAGCAAGGGCAAAACCTGACCGATGATGAAATCGCCCTCTTGCAGGCGCGTGTGGAAGCCACCCAGATCCGGAGCCGCTTTTGGGTGCAGGCGTCCTTGTCCTTCCTGATCGTGGGCGTGTGTCTTGCCATGCTGTGGCGCGGACAGGTTGATGAGCACATGCAAAAGGCTTTGTTCGCGCTCCTGGGAACCGTGGTGGGCTTTTGGCTGCGCTAACGGCCACAAACGCACATGAGAGACACCTCAAAGGCCAGCTTCTCGACCGGCATGATCATTGCCGTCCTGCTGCTTTCAGTGGGCACTTTGATCACTCTGTTTCCCTATCATTTGTTAGGTAGTGGTATCCAGTATCCGGCTCCAGATGCCTCAGGGACAGCCATCTGGCAGTGGCGCTTTTCTAAAGCGGCTGAAGCCGTGGGCCTGACCAGTCCGCTTTGGGTCGGGTTACTGATGTGGCTGGAAGGGCGACGTGCCCGCCGGGCGGCTTCCCGCCTCCTGGCCACGGCCTCGTCTCAATGGACGAAGGCTCAGGTGCTGGCGGATGTGGCGCACCCGCAGGTGCTGGAGAGCATGTCGGTCTTTGCGAGAACGGAATTTTATGTAAGCGGTGATCCGGGGCTGGTGATGGATGAGGGCGGCCGGCTGGAGAGCAGTCCCCGTGCCTTGCAGTGGCGGGAAGGGAAGGTGCTGCGCAGCGCCGTCCTGATCCCGGCAGCTTATCTCCGCCGTTTTGCCGCCCATCCGCAGGCCTGGCAGGCGGTGCTGACGCACGAGCTGGCCCACTTTGCCAATCATGACATCCGGCTGCTGTATGTGGGAGCCCGCCTGTTACGCGCCGTGGCCTGGACAGGGTGGACTGGCGTGGGGCTATCGATGGTGGCGAGCCTGCTGGCCGATGCCCCGCCGCTCAGTCTGGCGGCTGTCCAGGCGTCCCTGGCAGGCAAGGCTTATCTGTTCTCAGCGTTGCTGTTGCTGCTCGGAGCCGGCTATGCCCTGGGGCGTCTCCAGGCCTGGCGTGAGGCGCTGGCAGATTCCACGGCTGCAAATGTGAGCGGAGAAGAGGCCTTGGTGGAAGCCCGTCTTCTCGCCTCAGGAGAGGCGGGTAAGATCCATCCCTCAGCGGTTGAACCTACGGCGGAGGAGCGCGCTTTGGCCTATGTTCTGACTCCTTTTGATCTCACGGTTTTCAGTTTTCTGGTCACTGTCATCGCCAACACCGTGGCAAGTCCTCTGGCCTATCTGGCTAATTTTGGCTCATTGAGCGAGGATGGACGTACGATGCTGCAGGCCTGCGGGGCGATTGTGCTAAATCTTGTGGGGTTTGTCTCTTTCTTTTACGCCCTGAAGGTGCAGGCGGGTGCTCCCCGCAGCTTGTCATCACGCACGGTGATGACCCTACTGGCTCTGATGGTGGGCGGGTCCGTGGCTGCCCAATGGCTGACGCAGGCGGCTCCGCTCATGGTGAGTTCCGTGGGGATGCCTGACGGCTTTGACTATGTTTTCCGGCATGATCCGTGGCCTTTGACACTTTCCATGGTGCTGGCAGGCGGCATTACGGCGGCTTTTTGGGTGCTTTTCTCGGTCGCCGGTCTGTGGCTGCGGAGCCGCAGCCATCGGACGCGGGCGGCGCTGCTGCCAGGGATGGTCTGGTATGCTGGAAGCCCTTTGGAAGCGATGGCCTTTCCGCGCCTTGCCCTTGGCTGGCTGACAGTGGGCCTAAGCCTCGCGGCTTTTGTTCTGGTTTGGCGGTCCGGTCGCGGGCCGGCGCTCGCGCCACAGGTCAGGTCTCTCCTGAAAGGCTGTCTGCCGCTGTCGCCTTTGCTTGCCCTAGGCTGGATTGGATGGGGGGATGTGGGACATCTGGCGGCTTCTGCGAGTCAGGCGGGCACTGCCTGCCTGAAGTCTGACCAGGTAGAGGAGGCCCTGCCTCTGCTGAGGCTGGCGGCGCATCTGTCTCCGGGAGACACGGCCGGGGCGAGCCAACTGGCGGCCGTGCTGGCCCAGCAGCCGGGGCATCAGGATGAAGCGGTGGCCTGGAGCGAGCGGGCTCTCCAAAACCCCCTGCTGCATTCATGGAATGAGCGGTTTGCGCTACTGGCTCTGGCCGGGGACATCCGCCTGCAGCGGCGCGGGGCTGAGGACCTTCCTGCTGCGCTCAGGCATTATGAGGCCGCTGTCGCTCTCCATCGGGCGAACTCCCGTCTGGAGTCCTCCCAGGTGGCGGGCATGCTGTATAACTATGCCTGTGCCGTATGTGTACAGGGAGGAGCCACGGAAAGAGCCGCCATGTCGCCTCTGCTGGAAGCGGTCCTGATGGATTACAAGTATGCCGAGGCGGCTTTGGCAGATCCAGACCTGCAAACGCTCCGTTTAACCCGGCGTCCTGATCCGGCTGCGAATGCCGTCCAGCTTCTGAAATCCTTGTCTGCGGAGGAGCTGTTCGGTGTCCCGGCCCCTCTCCGCCTAGGTCTGATCACAGACGATCAATATGGGGATTTTGTGGCGTTGGTCATCCGGTCTAAAGCAGAAGCGAACTGATCATCGGAGATCAGACCTGGTTTCCCGTGGGCCAGGCACTGCCATTCTGGGATCTGTATCCGCCCTAGCGACGCGGACCGGCAGGTGATGAAACTCTTGGCTGAGCCCCCCCTGACTCGTCCCAAATACAGTCTCGCTGATCTACAGTAGTTGGCGAAAAATATTTCGTATTTACGAATGGTCGAGCGCAACTTGTACATTAGTCGTTGTCCCACATAAGATGGGCTGGCTGCGTTGAAGAGCCTGGATCTGGCTCTTTTTATCCACGCAAAGCACCAGCGCATTCTCCGGCGGACTCATGTAGAGGCCAACCACATCACGAACCTTCTCCACATAATAAGGATCGTTGGAGAGCTGGAAGCTCTCCGTGCGATGCGGCTTCAGACCAAAGGCTTTCCAGATGCGTGAGACCGACTCATGAGACATTCCATGCGCTCTGGCCATTTGCCGGGTGCCCCAATGAGTGCGCCCTTGCGGCAGCCTTTGAAAGGTATCCTCGACAATGGCCTGAACCTTCTCATCCTCGATGCTGCGTGGCGCGCCACTGCGAGACAGATCGGACAGGCCTTCCAAACGGCACTGCTTGAACCTCTTGCGCAGGGTGCCGATGGTGTGAGCGCATAATCCCACTTCAGCAGCCACGGCCTGATTGCTTTCGCCCTGCTCCATGGGCAGCAACGCCCTGGCTCGTTTGGGTTCCGAAGCTGGCGCATTACGCTTACGACGCAGACGCTCCAAGAACTCACGCTCACCTGCCTGAATCTGGATCTTTACAACGGGACGGCCACGAAGAGACATGACCACTGTCTAACACCATGTTCTATTTATGTAATCCTTTTACATGACAGGACACTAGCACACGGGGCTCTTACCTTGGTTTTTGCAGCAAAGAATCGCTCTTCCTTCCCCCCCCAATTTTGCCCCCCTTAGTGGGTGGAAATCGGGGCCTTTTCATGCTGGTTCAGTCACTTTTCAGGGATGGGGAAGGATGAGCTGGGCGATTGATTGATACTGAGGACACTCCTTGGAAATCTTTGGCTTTGAACGCATTGGGAGGTTGGCGAGTTGGCTGAGTGCGAGCTTTTCAGACCTTCGTCTGCCACGAAGGTCTCAGCCCCACGCTTGCATAGTATCGATCCCTGGCTCCCGATGGAGCATCCAGTGCGGCATAGTTACGTTGGTCCGGTTAGCTCGACCAAACGAATGACAAACAATGCAAGCCCTCATCAACTCCACATAAGGAAAGCATAGAGTCTATTGCAGACGGAGGCTTTCTGCTGGTCACCACCGCCGGTTTTTACCACACGGCTAGGGCTTCAAGCGGCGGGTGTGAAGCGCCTTGTGAACTTTTCTGCTCGGGACCACACCTCTTTTTACATTGGAATCACTAGCCCAGGGCGAATTCGCCATCGTCTTTCCCGCCTGCTCGTGCGCTGACCTTGACCATCTCAAAAAGCGCCTGGTCAAGCCTTGGGGGTCATGTGCGCGGGCAAATAACCAAAGCTGTTACAAGGCTGACGTCATACTGCAAGACCATGGTTTTGAGCGGGGGCATGTTTGAATGCCAGCCAATGGCTCTCGAATCGAATCATCCGGTTTAGCGAGCCCACACAAAGAGTTTCCAGCAACTGCTCATATTATTGTCTCCATCTCTTTGTTAGCTCGCGCTGCGGGCCGGGTGCACGGGCTGGACCGGTGACCCGATGCGGCAGCCGCTTGAAACGGTTGCCGCCATCGCCCGAGGCATTCTGTCAAGACGCGCATAAAGCGCGTGCAGTGCGGTCTCCCTCTACTGTCGCTCGTTGCCTTACGCGGATGGTACGAAGTGAGGGTGGTGCAGAAACGTTTCTCTGCCGGACACCACTACCGCTTGAAGCCCTACCCGTGCGGCTTCAAACTACGGTGGTAACGAGCAGAACGCATCGGTATGCAATGAACTCCACTCTCTCGTTATGTGGTATTGGTGGTGGCTTGCATTATCTGCAGCGTGCTTGGTTGAAGTAATCGGACCAACGTAACGATGCCTCTCCTGATGCTGCATCGGCGGGAGCCGGGAAAGCGGACGGGCTTGGGCCTGGCCTTCTCCTGGGCTGCCGCACCTGCCTTGATCCTACGATACGATTTCGCGGACATCATGAACGGCAGCAAGATCCTGCTGGCCTGCCTTCCGCAGGGACGCATGGGCCGGGAGAACTCATACCTTTTAGGCAGCCTGCTTGTCGCCAAGCTCCAGCAGGCAGCCATGAGCCGCCAGGCCATTCCTGAAATAGAAAGAAAGCCGTTTTGGCTCTATGTCGACGAGTTCCAGAACTTCGCTACCCCCTCGATGTCGGAGATCCTCTCGGGCGCGAGGAAATACAGTCTCGGGATGACTCTCGCCCATCATGACCTCGCTCAGCTCCGCCGCCATCCGGAGCTTTCGAACGCCGTACTTACGAACACATGCACCCGCATCGTCTTCCGCCCGGGCGATGAGGACGCGCAGTCGCTAGCGGGAGGCTTTGCCCGCTTCGACGCGGGGTTTTTGACGAGCCTCTCGACCGGAGAGGCCATCTGCCGCATCGGGCGGAGCGATGCCGATTTCAATCTGGCCGTGCCTCACTCTCCTCTTGAAGACAGCAGCCAGCTTGAGGAGAGACGCTCGGCTGTAATAGAAGCCTCAAGGAGGCAGCATGGGTGTCCGAAAGCGGAAGTTGCCGCCGAGATTACAGAGGCTCTGGCGGAACTGGAGATGTCCAAGCCTGCGCGTTCGCCTTCGAATGTCTCGCAGCGTCCTGAGCCTGAACTCCCAGCGGTGGTACAGCCCGCAGTCCAAGAAAAGCCGAGGGATGAAGAGATGACTGCCGACGAGAGGCAGACAGATACTCTGGAAGCCGCGCCGAGGCGAAAGAAGGCGGAGCTACCCCCAGGCTCTCGGTGTCGGAGGCGATCTGCATACCGACCTCCAGCGGGAGCTGAAGTCGGTCGCGGAATCGCTCGGCTTCAGGGCGACCATTGAGAAGCTGCTGCCCGGGACTCTCGAGACCACCGACCTTCTTCTAGAGCGAGATGGCAAGTCGATGGCTGTTGAGATCACCGTCACCAACACGATGGACTATGAACTGAAGAATATCGGCAAGTGCCTGGGGGCCGGGGTTTCCCTGATTGCGGTAGTTGGAGTCGATGAGAAGAAGCTCGAAGAGTCCGCCAGGAATGCGTATGCGACGCATGCGCCGAAGCTCATTGGATTTTTCAGAAGGGATACCTTCGTTGCTCGCTTGCAGGAACTCATCCTCGCCCCGCAGATCCCCGAGCCCGTCAGGCCGCTTGAAAAGCAGACTCGCCACAAGGGATGGAAGGTCAATACGACGGTCGTCGAGATTTCCGCAGAAGAGATGAAGGAGCGCGAGGCGGAGGCGGCAAGAATCTTGGCAGGAGGTATGCGGAGACCCAAGCATGAATGAGTTGGCCGCCCATGCTTGGGCCGATGTTCAATGCTCTGTGTCACGGGTCGCGGATTCGCGGCCGGGCGGGATCGTGTCCTTGCTCACGATGGTTCCCTTCAGGCCCATTGTAGTGCGCTCGCCTCCGCCCGAATTCTGCAGCATTTGCTTTGCCGCTGCATTCGCCTCTGCCTGGGTCGAATGCAGACTGGATGCTCTTGTTGCATCGTTCCGCTTATTGGCCCATTGCCCATCACTGCGCTTGAACACCGAGCGATCATTGTTGTTTGACATAAGAGTAATCGTTTTTGGTTTAGTTACGGGTTTGATATCTACTGGCCATATCAGGCGATAAGGGTGCATTCCGTCCCGCATTCGGAGAGCGCCAGAAGGTTGTCGTTCCACTTGCTGTCCGCGTATGTGCGGAGATAAGGCGCTTTTCCCTCTTCCCGGACCACGCCTATATACACTTTTGCGCCCGTTGTCTTGTCAATCGTGTAGGATGACTCTTGCTTGGAGTCGATGCGGCTGATGACCTGTTCTCGGGTAAGCATCCATTTGCCTGAGGAGTTTCCGAGATGGGAGATATGTTGATGCTGGCTGTTCCGGTCGGGCTTTTTGATGCAGGTAACTTGGAATTCGCTCATGACTTGCTTATTCTATGTGTTTGTTTTGAAGAGGCATCCGGCCTCTTTTACGGTGTGGATTACTGGCGAGAGATGCGCTTGTCTGTCAGGTGGATGATTTGGCGACGATTGTGAGGATCAGGTTGCTATAACCAAGCGCTATCGATTCTTCTGAGACTGCGCTCAAACGGGACCAGCTGCACCATGCATTGCCTGGTAGTTCGCCTTCGGCAATTCCTGCTTGTTGTTGCGCTATCAACGCCGCTGAATTTGGCGGAACAGCAGTGCCGCGCTTCACAAAGAAGCGGATCCTTTCGGCATCATCTGAACTTGTACTGTATAGGACTTTGCCATTCTGGGAAACGATGACTGCACATATTTCCGTGGCATAACGAATGTATCTGATCGCAGCGCTCTCCCTGGAGGTCAGGCAATCCGCTGCAAGACGCAGTATTTGATCGAGCGTCAGGAACTGCCGCGGCTGCATTCTCTGCTTGAGAACCGTTTCCGGGATGAGTAACCCCGAGGCAAAAAGGTCGGCTTCTTGCTCGATTTCCTTTTCACAAATGAATCCCGAAACCGAATTGTGGCCCACATGTTCCGACAACAGCCTTGATCGGTGTTTTTCGAGATAGTAATGGCCGAGTTCATGGCCTACTGAAAACCGTACCCTCGCATTGCTTTTGGCATCCGCGATGTCGGGGTAGTAGAGCAGAAATCGTCTGAATTCAGGGGAATACTCGAGTCGGCCGCAGAAGTCATGCCCTCCCGCCGTCGGGCAGAGCACGATCTTTTCCTGGCTTGCGATGGCGAATACATCCACGGGAATGTTTTTGATTTCAAGATCGCGAAGGACATAGCCTGCCTCCGTTTCGGCATCAGAGATCATCGGTATCTCCCCTTTCTTGCTCTTTGCGGAGCTGTTCAAGGGCAGACCGACGAGCCTCATCAAGGCCTTGTTCTGTCTGCTCGGAGAACCGTTCTTCCTGATTTTTCCGGTTCATTGCCGCAAGCATGAATGCGGTGTGGTTCCGTGAGGACGTAACGGGCGCGGGCCTACCTTGTATTGCAGCTTCGATCTTCTGCGTTACCAGTTCAGTCACTTCGAGATCTTCATCTGTCGGAGTAATGGAGTTGCAGAGACTGATTATGCGGTCGATTTCTTCTTCATTGGGGTGTTCAGTGGTAAGTCCGGGAAGAAGCGCCGCTGCGACCAAGGCGTCGAGGACGTTTTCCTTGAATTCGTGTTTCATGGGCATGAATGGGGATGCGGTGTGTGAGGCGGGAGAAGGATCAAAGCTCTTTCTCGATCCGTATTCGGAGTTTTTCCCGAACGGCTGCCCAGGCGGATTTTATAGACGTGAGAGGAGGCCTATTTCCCGTCATTTTTTCGACTGCGTCGCAGAGGTTGCCGACGGTGATTTCCGAGTTAGTACCGAATAAGATTGCAAGGGCGTTTGCCACTTCCACTTGTCGCGGCGGTAGCAGTGACAAATCTCCGAGGAAATCTTCAAATATTTCTTTTGTTTTCCCTCGCATTGAGAGCTCGTGCCACTTGCTGCTTGCGCCGCTGTCCCAGAGCGCATTTTGAACGGCGGTGAGATAATCATCCGAATTCGGAAGCGCCAGTTTGCGCTTCCTCATCAGGTCCACCCATTTGTTATGAGCGATAGTGAACAAGATATTTTTTGGCGAGGTATTGATATCAAGCTTTCCCTGCTGGGCCCGCTCATACACGGCGAGAATGGTTTCCGAGATGATATCCTGCCGATCATGAACATTGGTTAATCCTTTCGACTCGAGCCATTTTGAAAGTGGGAGTTTAAAGCGCTCCATCGCGGCTAACAGACCAGCCTGTTGAATAGCAGGATCCGAGTCTGCCAGGTGCAGGCTGATTTCGTCATCGTCCATGGTTTGGGAGTTTGAGGTGGAATTCATCGTGCGGGCTGCCTCTACAGAGCTACTCGTATCGGAATGGCGAAAAGGACGAAGCCTTGTAAATTTTTTTGAATTTCGGCGTATACCTGTGGTATCCAGTGCCGTGGTTATGGAACTGATGTTGTTGGGGAACTTCGGCCACTGTAAATTGATCTTCATGGCTCAAAGACAGAAACCGCCGGGATTCGAAAAGTGGACGTGGGAAGAGATCCGCGCTGGGCGCAGGATCCCCAAAGCCGAAAAGCGCTGGAGGAAGATCGCTAAAAGCATGGGTGCGACCGAGAAGCCTGACGGCAGGATCCAGCCTCCTTCCGAACCCGAGAACCCAGGCTACTATTTGTTCTTCGGAGGAGCATTAGCGCTCCTAATAATCTTCGGCGTCGCTTTTCCAGGAGGCTGCGCAAGATAAGATATGAAAGAAGAGGTGGGGCCTTCAAACCGTTTGCCGATGAGCCCTTGCCGCATCGTCATCTTGGCCTGCAATATGGAGTTACTCCTCGATTTCTATCGCTGCCTCTTGTGATTGCATAACAAGGTTCACCTTGGGAAACCACGACAGGCCCCTGGTGCTATATGACTTGATTGGAAAATGTTATCAGCCTAAAAAGGGTCTCCTATGGCTAAAAAAAGCGGTTGCTCGAATATCCTTGTAGGACTGGGCCTGATCTTCGCGATCTTTATCTTTTCGAAAGGCTGTGCTCCGAAGCATAAAATTTCTTCTCCGGTTCCGAACGCCTATGAGTCTGTGCAGTATCCAAAAGAAACTGATCTTCAGCAAGCTCCGCTGCTCGGACGCGCAAAGGACGGGACAGCCATTCAGGATGCGGGGGAATATGCGCCCAAGACCGTCACGCTGAAAAAGGCGCTCGACATGGCGTCTTGGGAGGACGGGAAATATATAGGCGACCGCAGCGTTCCCGCAGGCACCGAGCTGCCGCTCAAGTTCGTCCTCGGACTCGATGTCATGGTCGAATATCAGGGACATGGCGCGAGGATTCCTGCCTCGGCGACGGATATCCTAGACCAGATGGTCGATGCCGTCGGCGATTGAGAGGCGCTCTTGGAAAGGCGAGATGTGCTCGCTGTATCGGAATGTGGCCGACGCGAAGAAGCCAGCGCAATCCGGCCTCATCACGCATGATTCGCATTCGGGCATGTAGAGGTTCTTCCAGTCGCTTATCGACCGCTGGGCATATGGCCACAAGTCAGAGGGCAAAAGGCAAAGCGGAAGGTTGTAGATCATGACCCGGATACCCGCGGAGTCGAGCTCATGGACGGCGGCAGCCAGCGCCTCTCTGTATTCCCACGGATCTATCCAGAGGGCGTTGACGTTGCTGCGGGTGAAACCCGTCATCTCAAGGCCCATGAGAGCCACTTGAGAGACAAATGGCAGGTTCCTGGAGATGAATGCCGCAGTCTGGACCATCCTTCCCACGGTCTGGCGATGGATCACGAAGCGGATCTCCACAGGCACGCCAAAGCGGGCAAGATTCGAGATGCCGCTGATGGTCTGGTCGAATGCATTTTGCGCCTGCACTACGAAGTTGTGAATCGCAGCCACATCCGCGTAAAGGGGAACCCCGATCATGAGATCCCGGCATCCGACATCGCTGACGGCTTTCGCACTCGCTCGGTAGGCGAAGGACCTCCCGTTGCTCAGCATGTGGAGGGCAGTCTGTGGGAGATAGCTGGTCACGGCGCGCATCACTTCGATGAGCCTCCATCCCAGTATCGTCGGTTCGCCGCCGGTTATGCAGAGGACCTGGGTGTCGATCGACATCAGGGGAATGGCCTCAAGCACGTCATCCACAAGATAGCCGTCGTCGATATCCCTCGGAGGCTGCGAGCACATGAGGCACCTGCTGTTGCACCTTTCCGTGAAGAAAAGGACGTTGTGGACAGATTCCCGGCGATACATGACCCTCAGTTCGCCTGCGCTCTCGTTGATCCTGAGGATGTCTCCGTCAGCGAGGTAGCCAAGCGCTTCGGACGCCTGCACTTCATTGCCTCCCTGGCGTTCGCCTCCCAGCCGGAGGACTCGCTTGAACCCGTCGGCGGCCGCCGAATCGGTTCCGCGCAGGATAAGGATCTCGGCGTCCCGAAGGGGAAAAGGCAGATGCCGGTCTTCGGTCAATCTGCCGACGAACGTCTCGCCATCCGGCGTTTTCTTGAATGATGCGGCGAGAGGGATCACAGCCAGGACCTCAGGATGTTGGCGGCTTCCCTGTCGTCTTCCAGCAGGGACAGGACATGTTTTATCAGCGCCATATTCCGCTCGCAATAGGCACTCGATGGCCGATGGCCGATGAAGTCTCCCTGGGTCCTATGATGGAAGACGGGGTCTGATCCGCAATAGAGCTGCAAGGCGCAGTCATTGCAGCCGGGAACGCCCTCGACCATAGATCCGTGGACCATGGGCAGGAGCTGGCTTTCATGGAACAGCCTTTCATAGGAGTCCTCGACGGAGCCCAGGCAGAACGTCTTGTCCCCCATTTCGGCCAGCATCCTTCCCTCGTCGGACGCGTAGACTTCGCCGTTGTAGTTGTAGACGATGCCGCTGATGCCGATTCCCGCAGGAGACTGGAGGTCGATGTAGCCTGACGGGACGGAACTCAGGACTTTCTGGAGGAGTATCTGCGTATAGGTCTCGCGGATGTCCACCCCCGCCGCATTCAGTTCCAGGATGTAGCCCAGTCCCTTCTTGAAGAAGTCGATGAACGCCGCCGTCTCATACCCGATCCGCTCGGCGCTTCTCGCCGCGAATCCATACGGGCTGATATACCTCAGGAATACGCTCTTGAAGCCGAGCCGGACATACTCGTCAATGATCTTGTCCGCCTGCCTGAGGCTGGCCAGGGTCGTTGTCATCAGGGCCGATACGGAATCCGGGCCCAGGCGTTGGCGTATCCTCTCGATGCCCTCGACAGCCTTGGCATGGCTATTCCTTCCCGGCCTGGGACGGTTGGCATTGTGCAGGCCTTCTGGCCCGTCCAGCGAAGTGGAAAAGCCTATCCGGTTTTCTTCCGCATAATCCAGCATGTCGTCCGACAGGTTGGCCAGGTTCGTAGTGATGATGAATTCTAGATCGCGTCCGTCGTTGCGGCGCTTCGACTCGGCGACGACGTATCTGATCAGGCCGAAGTTCAGAAGCGATTCTCCGCCTTGGAATTCGACTTTCAGATAGGGCGACGGGCTTTGGAACATCAGCCCGATTGCCTTGTCCGCAGTATCCTGGCTCATGTCGAACGCGAGCCGGTCCTCGGAGACGCGCGAGACTTGGCAGTATTGGCAGGAATGGTCGCAGCGGAGTGTCGGGACGAACATGTGCAGCGCTGTCCAGTCGGGAAGGCGCGAAAGCCGCGTGCGGTATTTGGCAGCCAGGAGTTCCTGGTGCGCGTCCGAATCGGCATCGGCGATCAGATGCTTCGCTATGAGATCGTAGTAGACCGGATCGCTTTCATCCAGGCCGTGCTCGACAACCTGCCGCAGCTTGTCCTTGTGCAGGAAAACATAATCTCCGCCCATCCCGGAGACAAGATAGCGGTCCTGATCGCTTCTCAGGAAGCGCATCGGAAGCAGCCGGTATCCGCCGCCTTTGCGAAATGCATCCGGGCCCTTGAAAGTCTGGTTTAGGCCACGCATCTTGTATCTGGATTCAGCAGTCCGACTGGGTCGGAGAAAGCTTGAGCGGACTCGTATTCCCGATTGAGGACGGGATGCCTGGAAAGAGCATGAGCTAGAATAAGGTCCCTTTCGGCCCGGGATTCCTGCGCGACGATGTCCCGCAAAGCATCATCGAGAAGGTCATTGCAGAACTCCAGGGCCAGATTCGCCCCATCCATGCCGCCCCGGGGCTGAAATCGCACTTCGACGGCGTCCTCCGTCCGTGACAAGTGAACGAAGCACCTTGCCGTGAACCGGTGAGCGGTGCGCATGATCACCTCCAGCGTGTATACGCTCGGCTGGACGGTGACGAGGATTCCGTCATCCGAAAAGGTCGCTATGGCTGCCGAAGGGACGCTTGATACCATCTTAAGTGAATTTGCTTTCAAAGTAGCAGGATTACCCTATTCTGCACGAACTAATCCTCGAATCATGCAACATAGGACCTTCTTTCGCCGCGCCTTCTCCCTGACGGGAGCAGTCGCAGCATTGCTCGCGCCTCATGCGGCTCATTCGGAGCCAGCCACCCACTTCCTGCTGTATACAAAGGACGACGAATCGGCTGACCAATCGGATCCTCCGCTCATCCTAACGCCAGGCAAGGGCAGAGAAAACGGCATATTCCTTGTCGGGCACCGGTCGCATAGCTCGCATCGATCCCATTCATCGCACTATTCGGGCACCAGATCCGGCCACTCGTCTCATTCCTCACATACGTCCCACTATAGCTCCACAGGCACTTCTGCGCCCAGCTATCCGAAACCTTCCCCGTCATACAGCCCCTCGGTCCCCTCTTACGCGTCTCCTCGTCCGTCCTACCAGACTTCCTCCAGCTTCGCGCCAGCCAGCCCTCCCCGCTCGCCTGTCGTCCCCCCTGCCGAGCCTCCGAAAAAGTTTTTGCCTCTCCCTGCCCAGAACGTGGACCTGACGTTCAATAACCGCCTGCGCGTGATCGGCGAGCTTGTCGGGCACAGTGAGGACTCAATCCAGGTGAGGGTCGATGGAGGAAAGGTATATAAGATCCGGCTGGCTCTTCTGACGAAGGAATCGATTATCGGTCTTTCGAAGCAGATCGTGACATTTGCCGCGAGCGGCCGCTAAGCAAATCTGAGATCGATGTTATGACATAGCCTGCCATGGCTTCTCTCCTTTTCGCCGTTTTCAAAGTGAGGGGCTCTAAGGGAAAAATGGCAGCACACATTATTACACGAACGGACGTTCGCCCAGTAACGCGCCTGTGTTGATGATGAGCTTGGGTTAGCAAGAAACGAAATGCCCTCCAAAAAAGGAGGGCTACAACTTTCGAGGGAGGTGTTGGCTCCTTATTTGGAGAAAGGGGAAACATCGCCCCTTTTCATCAACAAATCACCATCCGGCATTCGGCAGTAAACATTGCCGTCTTCAAGAATTAACGAATGCACTGCCTGCCCCTTGATGTGGAAAGCATAATAACGTTTACCGCTGTCAGCGAACTTCCCGGTTAGAATTTCCCAATTCTTCTTCTCGGGCTCCTCCCAACTATCAGCAGAGGCTGGAACAGTGTGTTCGTTCATCGTTCCGTCGCTGAAAACCTCCCACTTCATCCAGAACGAATATCCGGCAACATTCCATTCCTTACCGGTGTAAGTCCACGTTCCTACCATAAACTTTTTTGCGGCTTCGGTTGCTAGGTTGACGTCATCTCCAAATACAGGTGCAATTAGTGCGGCATCTGGGCTATCAGTTACTGACGGAGTTTCTCTGAGTGGGAAAGTGTAATAGCGCTTACCACCTGCGAGACTAAATGTTATGCCAATCTGTGAAGTAAGCGCATACAAGCGCTGTTCGGTGAATGATTCACCCGTTACGGTCAATTCTTCGCCCGGACCAAGGTTTGTGAAATCGTTTGAGCTCCATAGCTGCTCTCCGTTGTGGTCTAGCCCGTCGAATACAACGAATAACCTGGAAGTCCTTTTACTGGAATTGTTTTTGATTCGTACATGCCAGGAAACTCCAATCATTTCGCCCCTTTGCATCTTTCTCTGGTTACAACCATACGAAACCACTGAGAGGCCATCCACTAGTGAGTCGTCACTGTTAGTTATGAATAATCCACCAAAGAAGTATGCGAGACCAGCAATAACAAGCACGGCAGCCATCGCTGATGAAAACCCATTATTTGAACCCTGGCTGGCGGTTGGATTTCCAGTCGGATGTTGAATATGAGAAGCGGGTAGAGGAGGTGGCAGCGCGTGAGAGTCTGGGACCAACATTGGCTTGTCACACACTGGACAGTTCATTTCATGACCAGCCCAACCAGGGTCAACGTCGAGTGAATTGTTACAATGCGGGCAGAGAAGTGTGAGGTTCATGTTAATGTGTAATTCGTTGAAAATGAACAAAATAAATCACACCTGTTTTTCGCGCAATAATGCCGAATGAGCTGTGCAAGTGGTTTAAGATGTTCCGAATTCAGAACATAGAAAATCACTGAGCATGATAGCGGTCAAGTTCTGAAATCAGAACAGGTCAGCTCCAAAGCTCGAAACATTGTGGGTCCAGCCGTGCGCCGACTCCGCAACGCCGAAGACTTGTCTCAAGCTGATTTAGCCGCGCGTTGCGGTGTTTTGGGATGGGACCTGAGCCGGGAAACCCTAGCTAAAATAGAATCTCAAATTCGTTGGGTTGCTGACTTTGAACTTCTGTGTCTTGCGGCGGCTCTTCGTGTTGAAGTAGCCGACTTGCTACCACCCGTCCCGAAATCCAGCCAGACCCTATCTGAATGGTTTGGCGAATAGTGAAATTAGGTGCTTTTACGGGGAAGTGGCGTTGATTGATTCCAAGGCATATTCGGCTGGACCTTTCTTCTGAATTGAAAGCATGCCTCCCAGCCTCGTCAGTGTTCGGTGCGTGTTAGGCAGATGCCATCTTCCTGACCCGGGCGCGACAACGTTCTTCTCGTTGAGGTAGTCTCTCAGTTGTTTCGTGGTGCGGATCCCTTCCTTGATGGCCACGTAAATGATGGGGCGGTATCGCTCTGCTTTCTCAATGGCTTCCTGCTGGTAGCGCTTCGCCAGCACTCGGCCAGTTTCCCCGATCACCACTCCTCTGTTCTTCGCTGCCGCAAGAGCTTCCCGTGTGCGTTGTGAAATCCTCCGTGCTTCCTCTTCCGCGAATGCCGCCTGAACGTGCAGCATAAAGCGGTCCTTGGTGGGCATGTCCGACGCGACAAAGTGGACACCTGACTCCATCAGCCCCGAAATGAAATGGACGCTCCTCGCGAGCCTGTCGAGTTTTGCGATCATCATCGTTGCCCTGTGCTTCCGGCATAACTCCAGCGCCTTAAGAAGGGCAGGGCGGTTGCGGGCCTGTTTACCGGACTCGGTCTCCGTAAACTCAGCGAGCACTTCGCCAGGGTGCCCCTGCAGGTATCTGGAAACCGCCAAACGTTGTGCCTCTAAACCGAGGCCGCTCTCGCCCTGCTTTTGGGTCGAAACTCGGTAATAGGCGACATACTTGATGGCATTGGGTTCGGTCATGGGAAGTTGAGCTTAGTTGAGGTCGTGACGGATGGTCTTGCCGTCAGGGGAAAGGCCAAGAAGCCCCAGCACGGTCCGAGCCTGTTTGATCTCTTCAGGAGAGGGTGAGCGAGGAGGAATTAGTCCGGTGAATCTCCCCTGGACCGAGTCCAGGCCAGGCATGCTGACAGGTGTGAGTCGTCTGAACTTGCCGTACTCCGTGCGCTCGATTTTCAGCAGCAAAGCGCGGGAGCCTTGACGGTGTTCCGTCATGATCATGACGGCTTCGATTCGTTCCGTCATCGGCCCCCCAGGCTCCTGTGCGATTCGTGCCCAGGACTCAAGTATGGTCGTGACGACTGTAGCATCATTGGCGGTGGCCAGGAGCCGAGCGATTTGAGCGAGCCTATCTTTGGCAGCAGCATCAGCGAGCGCTTCGGAAGCATGCTCAATGACGGTGTTTTCATTGCCGATAAGCACCGTTGGCGGAACTGCGCCGTGATCCTTCATCGCACGGACAGCAATTCCACGTGCAAGGGATTCCATCATGAGGGCTTCGTTGTCGGAGAGTTCGTTCATGCGAGTGAAGGAGCGGTGGGGGTGGCGGCAAGGCGGCGGATCGTCGCGATACCAAGCCCGACTTCGCGTGCGATCTGGCGTTTTGGGGTTCCAAGGGCGAGCAGTTGACGAGCCTTTTCCCGGCGTGTGTCCTCAGGGGAACCTTCCGGCTTTTTGAGGGTGGCTTGGGGGCGTACAGGCTTGGGAACCGCCTTGCCTTTGTGAAGGGGAAGGAGCTCGCTCAGCGAGGAGTGTTTTCCACCCAGGCTGCCGCTGATTTGTCTCAGCAGACTTTCAAACGAAAGGAAGAGCAACACAGGCGGTGTCGCTCCGACAAGTGCTGGCATGAAACCGCCTGGAGCGTGAGCCATGTTAAAGATGACGGAAGCGGCGGTGGAAATCACCACCAGAGACATCGACCACCGCGTATCATCACCGACGATGGAACAGCGCAAGGTGGAGATTGAGAAAACGATGATCGAGCCATCTACGACGACCGGGAATAGCCAAGCCCTCTCACGGGCCAGAGCCCCTGATTCAGCGGCGAAGTGCCAAAGCGCTTCAAAGGACAACGTGAAGGAGGCCAGCGCGAGCAGTGTGACGAGGGTCACCGTGAGACCCGATATTATCCGCACGGATTGGTTGGTTCGTAGGATCTCGGAGGAGATGGGAGCGTCGTGTTGCGGGGGCTCAGGCAGAGCGTCTTTAAGGGCCATTCATGAAAAAAACATGCTGGAAAATTCTCGTCAATTCCCCCTGACAAACCACCGGTAGGGCTGTTATAGCGCACTGGTTTGGGTGCCTGTTTTCAGGCACTCGCCAGCACCGTGGCGGCAAGCTCTGCTGGGCGTAATTCGCCTAACATCATGTGCGACAGAAGCGGCGGGCGCTATTCCACAATGATATCGACGACAACTGGACGGTGATCACTTCCCGCCATGTTTAAGACCTGGGCCACGGGCCGCCCGAGGGCTCGCGTGAAGATGTGATCAAAGCAGGCATCTGGATACCGGCCTGCGCCCGCAATCGTTATACGATCCTTGTGGGGGATCCCCTCAAACGTCCAAAAGAACCCTGCCTGCTCAAACTTCCGAAGCGTGCTGTCTCCCACCAAGCTTACCTGGTCATAAGAAGTGTTGAAGTCACCGCAGACTAAAGCCGCCTCTCCTGGCTTAACTTGAGTTTTAACGTGCGCTAACAACTGCTCGGCAGCGTCCTCACGTTTGGCCGTGTTTTTGACGGGGTCGCCAAGGTTGCTCTTCAGGTGGAGCCCATAGACGTTGAGAGGCTTTCCGGCGACCTGGAGCCGTGCATAGACATACCCTCGCGGAGCGTTGGCCCAACCTCGTTCCCAGGCCTCCGCCCATGCTGCATCAGCAGGGAACTTTGACAGAATGGTGATTTGCTGTTCACCGGGTGTCCCACTGAACCCGTCCTGGAAGCGGCTGGTCACGTGGACTTTGAAGTCAGGCAGCTCCTTGGCGAGCTGTTCAGCCGCAGTTTCATTGCGAACCTCTTGCAATACGATGACGTCGGCCCGCAGCTGTGGCAGCACCATGGACACCTCTTTGAAATGCTCGTCACGCTCAGCCTGGGTGGCAGCGGGTTTGCGGCCCGGAAACCACTCAAGGTTCCACGTCACGACCCGCACCACTTCTGTGGATTGCGCGGAGGCACAGAGGAAGGTTACCAGAATCAGCCGCCACATATTTTGCAGCCGATGCCTTCGTTAGGACCACAGGCACGTCCACCTCTAAAGTAGCGGCAGCCTGAGTTGTGCCGTTTGCCGGTGGAGCTAATCGTATAGGCCATCCCAGTTTCACCGGCAGGAAGCTGTGGTGTCAACGATTGTGCACGAGACGGGACCGAAGAGGGCGCGTTGGCGACGGCCTGCCGCCGCAAGGTGGCGTTTTCTTGCTGGAGCTGGGCCACCTGGGCTTCGAGTTCTTTGATGCGGCGCAGCATGCTTTCCGGGTCTGGTTTATACTGCGCAAGGAGGCTTGCGCGTGACTCCGGCGTCAGTTTATCCAGGGCGATCCGCAGAACGCCGAAGTCGCTCATCACAGTGGCCTCGGTGTCGGTTGTGGAAACGACCCGTCCCTTGAGGCGTGAACCGTCCTTTAACAGGAGTTCGCTCATGACTTCAGCAGCTTGGCCCATCGGCCAAAAGAGGCTGCCGAAGACAAGTATAAGGAGGGCACAACGGTTCATGGCCTAACAATGCCAACTAGGCTCCCCTCTGTCCAACAGAATACAGGGAAGCTCATCGTTGGGACCAGTGCCGCTTCCAGTGACCTCGTCTAACGGGTTCTGTGGTTGGCTCGATAGGGGCGTAGTAACGGGGGCGCAGGTCGGCAAATGGATCTTTTTGCGGCTTTGTATATCCATTTAATAGGCTTCGCATGGCCGGTGTCCGAGTCAACTCAGTGAGGGCGTCCGAGCTCAAGACCTCGTATTTCCTGAAAAGGTCGAGCAGGGCGATGATCGTTTCGCTTCGACCATCAAGCAGACGGCGTCTTAAACTTGCCAGCCCTTTTTGATCCAGTTCAAGCCGAGCCCCTGCCTCTGCCAGCATTTTCATGGACTCTAATCGTTGAGCGTTATCGTCGCGTTCACGGAAATAGGAAAACCGGCAACACAAAGCATACATTAGACCGCACCAAACCGGCTCTCCCTCTTCGTCAGGAGCGTTCATGTCAACCCCGTGGGCAAGAAGCATTTTGAGAAGCACTGGGTGGCCGAAATAAAGAGTGTCGGCAAAGATCTCTTGGGCCCTTTCAGCAGGCGGGGGATGTTTGAGCAAAGTCTTGATAATGATTTCATCCGAACGGAAGAAGGCGGCCTTGATCGAAGAGCTCGTATCCACAAGGGTTTCGTCCTCAATGTAGGGCGATTCAGGCACTTCTAAATATGGATCGGCTCCGAGCCACAGCATCAGAGAGACGCCTTTGAGGTCGTCGTCTTTGACAAAGGAAAGAAGTGCGATGCTGGTCTGACGTTTTAAACCGGGGAAACGTTCCCAGTAGGTTTTTACAAACCCCAGAATGGGCTTTCCTTTTTCAGTAACGCCAATGCCACAGCACTGTTGCTACACGGGTCTGCGCCTGCCTCGACGAATCGGTCCATGATGTCGCGGTCATAGGTTGCCATGACATGACGGAAGTCCGCCTGTGTCGGATCGGCTCCGTATTGTAAAAGCAATTCAACCATCGAGAGGTTCTTGGCGATGACTGCCGTATCCAAGCTGCTGCCGTAGTCTGCGTTGGGGTCGTAGCCGTTGCGTAATAGAAGCTCCGCTAGACTGTGGAAGCCTTTGGTCGCCGCGATTTGGAGCGGTGAAAGCAGCCGTTGAAGTTTACGGTCAGTTGGCGGTATGCACTGAAGGGGCCGGTCTTCTTCGATCCATTTTTCCACTTCATAGAGCCTGCCTTCATTGCAGAGTTTGCAGAGCGGGGCGACGTCCTCCCAGTTGGCTGCTGGCGTTTTGAAAGCCGCTTTTGCAGCCTGAGGAGAATGGTTAGGCCGGATTAACATGACGTGAGATCAGGTTCCGGCAGTAAAGTTCTGTCACTGAGCCTCTCATGCAAGCTTCAGGTAGAAGGCTTCATGCCTTTGACCGGCGCTAGTCGTGGGACGACATGGAAGAGCGCCGGTCCGGCAGGAATGGAATCGGAGATGATTTCACACTCAGCGCATTTTCAGTCTGCGCGCAGCCATCACACTGTGAAGGGGCTCTTGTCAGGTTTATTGACAAGGGCGGCAGTTCTGTGACGGCTCACTGCCCTCAATTACCAGAGGGCGGTCAGGTTGTGATCGCTCAGCGCACGCAGTTTTAGGTCGCTGTTCAGCTCACAAGCTTTGCGGAGAGCCTCCTTGGCGGTCTCGACGGCCCCAGCGTTTAGGTCGGCTACAGCAAGGCCGTACCATGCTTCAGCATTGCTGGGAAAGGCACCTACCAAACAGCGGGCAAGTTCAGAAGCGGTGGCCCAGTCTTTCTGGGTCAAGAGCACCTTGAGGTGAGTTTGAAGCAGCAGGCAGTCTTTTAGTCTCACCCATTCTGGGATTTCGAGCAGAAGCCTCAGAGCCTCCTTGGCGTCCCCTAGTTCCAGAAAACCTTCGATGGCATCAAGCCGTCTGAGAAGTTGTGGAGCTGTCATCGCAGCTCTCTCACGCGTTTTGAAGTCGTGCGCAAGCAGTGGGTGGAGTGGTGAGACACCCTTGCGCGTCCCTTCTTCCACAACCGGAACCACGCAGACTGATCCGGTACTTGCACTTTCTGAAAACTCAATAACTGTTCATAAGAACACTCATGAACACCCAAATTGATCAGCTTCGCGCTCTGGTTGCTTCTCGCTTCCCTACGGCCATGCAAACAGATTTCAGCCGTCCTTCCCACGTAAACGGCGGCGTGGAGCTGGTTCCGGGAGCTTTGGTTGAGATCGTCGCGACAAACCAAGTCGCCGGTGCGGGACTCTTGCTGCTGCATGTATGCAATCAGGCGGTGGGGCCAGTGGCGCTTGTAGATGCCAACGACGCGCTGGATCTAGCTGCGATACCTGTGGAATTGCGCAATCGTTTGTTGTGGCTTCGGGGACACGGAGTGGGAGACAGCCTAAAGGCTACCGACCTGTTGCTGAGAGACGGCAACCTCTCTTCGGTGCTGCTTGATTTGAGACAGGTGCCGCTCGCTCAGCTTTCAGGTGTGTCATCGAGCGTTTGGCACCGACTGCGGATGCTGGCTGAAAGGGCGCATGCAGGGGTGATGATTTTTACTTCTCACAAAGCCGTCGGTTGTGCCGCCGTGCGCTGGTTGGTCAGCGGAGCTTTTCGCCTGAATGATGTTCAAGAAGAGCAGGGGGGCCTGCTAGGCGGACTGAATCCTATCTGCCAACGGGGTTTCGGTTACACGGCACCCAGGGTTGGCAACACCGACTTGTCCCTACAAAGCTAACTTAGCTTTTCCAACAGCTATGTTCGCTGCGTGGAGACTACCCCAATTTTTGCTCCAAGCCCTCAAGGTGCCTGCCCGCGCCTGTGCAGCGGTTTTGGATGGTAACCCGCGCAAAGATTCTGGAAGCAAAGATGATGCGCTCCTTTGCGTCAGCCGATTGGCGGAAAAGGCTGGAGTGCATACAGGCATGAGAGCGTCGCAAGGCTTGGCTAGGTGTCCAAAACTTGAGTGCTTGAGCCGCAGCGAGTTCGCAGAAAAGCAGCTTCAAGACGTCTTGTTACAGTCCGCAGAAACCTGGACAGCTGACTTTGAGTCAACGCAGCCTGGAGTCTGTTTGCTGGACCTGCGAAGGGCATACCGATTCCAAACCCCCACATGGTTTGAACATGGAATGCTTATGCATCAGGACATGCGGGAGCGAGGATACGAATTGTGCATAGGGCTGGCCGAAACAGCTGATTTAGCCCTGCTGGCTTCGCATGTCGCCTTTCCTGTGAAGGTCATCCGTGGGTCGGTGGCAGAGGAAAAGGCGGCCTTTCTGGAACTGCCTCTCTCTGTGCTGGCTCCTCATCCTGGTTTGCAAGAGACGCTGCACTTGTGGGGCATCCATACTTTGGGAGAATTGACCGCGTTGAAGAGACTGGCAGTGGGTGAACGCCTCGGGGCCTCGGGGCTTGAACTATGGGATCTGGCACGAGGCGGGAAAGACAGAATTCTAAAACTTGTTAGGCCAAGGATCCAATACAAAAAAAGCATTGAGTTGGATAACGGCATTGAAACGCTTGAGCCTCTGTTGGGTCTGCTGCGTGAGCTGGCCGTTCCGCTATGCTCAGAGCTTAGTCTGGCTTGGAAAGTGACGGCTTTTGTTCACCTAGAGCTCCGTTTTGATGACGGCTCATCCCATCAAACGACTCTGCGTATCGCGGAACCCACTCGCGATGTGGCAGTTCTTTTGCGTGTTCTGGAAACCCACTTGGAAGGAGTCAAGTCTTCGGCCCCTATCATATTTGCGGAGTTGGAGGTAATCGCAACGGAGCCGGTCGCCGCTCAAGACCTTCTTTTTGAGCGGGGACTGCGTGACCCCAATAAGTTTTCTGAAACTCTTTCTGCCCTGGAAGCTTTGCTGGGACGCGGCCGGGTCGGGCGCGGGGAACTGCTGCCGACCCACCGGCCAGACGCTTTCAAGCTGGTTTCATTTCTTGAACAAGGAAGGGCAGTTGACGCTCCGTCGGTTAACCCAAAATCTGGTCTGCCGCTGATGCGGTTCCGGCCTCCATGGTCAGCAGAGGTGGGACTTCATCGGAGCCGACCGGCAAGCGTTAAAAGTCAGCGCCATTCATTCCAAGTCATCGACTGTCGTGGGCCTTGGCTCTTGTCGGGTCATTGGTGGGATGAACTGCATGCCTGGGAAGCGGAAATCTGGGACATAGCGTCACAAGATGGGTGCCTATACCGGCTGGTCCGCGAAAACAGAGCCTGGAGGCTGGAGGGACGTTATGCCTAAACTCCAGACTCCATTTTATGAACTTCATGCCCGCAGCGCTTTTAGCTTTCTGCGGGGAGCTTCCTCACCCGAGGAAATGATCGTGAGGGCGGCCGAGCTTGGGATGAGCCATCTTGTTCTCACGGATCGTGATGGGTTATACGGCTCAGCTCGGGCTCACCAAAAGGCCAAGGAACTTGGCATGAAAGCGGTGGTAGGAGCTGAGTTAACTTTGGAGTGCGGGTGTGTTTTGCCAGTGATCGTGCGGACCCGTGAAGGCTACCAAAACCTCTCCCGCATGCTGACGCGGTCAAAGCTGTCGGCGCTCAAGGGACAAAGCCGTGTGAGTTGGGAAAACCTCGCGACTTATGGGCAGGGGTTAACCGCGTTAACTGGCGATAAGGAAGGCCTGCTTCATCATGCCTTAAACAGTCCAGGCAAAGGCGAACCCGCTGATGTGGTCAGGCGTCTTTGTGAGATTTTTGGTCCTCACCATGTCTATCTGGAAATTCATCGGCGACGACTGCGGGATGAAGAAAAGCAGTTAAAGCAAATCGTTGATCTAGCCAGTCACTTAAAATTGCCTGTGATTGCGTCAAACGCGCCGCTTTTTGCTACTCCTGACAAGCGGGGGCTTCATGACGCCTTTACCTGCCTGAGACATCACACGCACCTTGATGCAGCTGGGCGGCACCTTGCTCCGAATGCCGAGGCTTATCTCAAATCGGCTGCCCAGATGGCAGGGTTGTTCGCCGATTTGCCCCAAGCTCTGACGGAGACAGCGCGAGCCATCCAGAGCGTGGAGTTCGGCCTGGAAAACCTCGGGTATGAGTTTCCCCACTATGACACGCCGCCTGGGCATGACCAGGAATCCTTTTTGCGCGAACGGACTTTTGCTGGAGCCCAGAACCGATTTCCGAACCTGACTGCTGAGGTCAAAAGGCAGCTAGAGCATGAACTCTCGCTCATTAAGAAGCTGGGATTTAGCGGTTATTTCCTGGTTGTGTGGGACATTGTGCGCTGGTGCAGGAGCCAGGGCATTTTGGTCCAAGGACGGGGCAGCGCCGCTAACAGTGCGGTCTGCTTTTCCCTTGGCATAACCAACGTGGATCCCATTGCCGGAAAGCTGCTCTTTGAGAGGTTTTTAAGCGAGGGGCGAGAAGGGTGGCCGGACATTGATCTGGATTTACCGAGTGGGGAGAAACGCGAACAAGTGATCCAGGAAGTGTATCGCCGATTTGCCCCGTACGGCGCAGCGATGACGGCCAATGTCATCACTTACCGAGGTAAAAGTGCGATGCGCGAAATGGGCAAAGTCTTGGATCTTCCCAGTGATGTTATCACTCGTTTCAGCAGTCTTTTTGCCAACGGTGATTTTCCCCATACGCTCAAGCTTGAAGACCATCTGAAACGGGCGGGTGTATCAGACCAGCATCCCAGGCTCAAAGCCTTTCTCACTCTTTACAAGCAAGTGCTCGGACTCCCTCGCCATCTTGGTCAGCACAGCGGAGGCATGGTCCTGTGCACAAGTGGACTTGATAGCATCGTGCCGCTTGAACCTGCTTCCATGCCGGGGCGCGTTGTCGTTCAGTGGGATAAGGACGACTGTGAAGATCTTGGGATCATTAAAGTCGATTTGCTTGGCCTTGGCATGATGGCAGCCATTGAAGAAACGTTGGCAACTTCTCAATCACGGGGCAGGCCTGTTGATTTGGCGAACATCCCCAAAGATGACCCTCAAACATTTGAGATGATGCAACGGGCAGACACGGTCGGCGTTTTCCAGATAGAGAGCCGAGCACAGATGGCGACGCTGCCGCGCATGAAACCGAAGTGCTTCTATGACGTGGTCGTGCAGGTAGCCATTATCCGCCCCGGACCCATTGTGGGGAAAATGGTTCACCCTTATCTTGATCGCCGCAATGGGAAGCAGCCTGTCGATTACATTCACCCCAGCTTTGAGCCGGTTCTTAGCCGCACTTTGGGGGTTCCTCTTTTTCAAGAGCAAGTGCTTAAAATGGCGATGGTCATTGCCGACTTTAACGGTTCAGAGGCTGAAGAGCTTCGTCGCGCCATGAGCTTTCACCGCAGTGAAGAGCGGATGCAAAGGGCGCTGGGGAAGCTACGGGCGGCGATGACTAAAAGAGAGGTGACCCACGATGTGCAGGAGCGAATTGTTAACAGCATCCAGTCATTTGCGCTGTACGGTTTCCCGGAAAGCCACGCCATTAGTTTCGCACTGCTGGCTTATGCCAGTGTGTGGCTGAAGGTGCATCGTGGTCCGGAATTTTATGCGGCGCTTTTGAACTGCCAGCCGATGGGTTTTTATTCAAGTGCAACTCTGGTTCGTGACGCCAAGCATCACGGCCTGAAAATCCTTCCGGTCTGTGCTGTAAACTCCGAAGTAAAATGCACGGTCGTGGATGACAAAACGATTCGCCTTGGCCTTAACCAGTTGAAGGGAATTGACCGAACCGCGCTGCTCTCAATGGTGGCCGCCCGCTGCCAAACAGCCTGGAAAGACCTGGATGACTTGCTGACGCGCTGTTCGCTTCCAAAAGACGCACGCAGGGCACTTGCCAAAGCTGGAGCGTTCAATGCCCTCGGGCACCACCGCAGAAGCGCACTTTGGCGTTCTGAAGCTGAAGTGCATCACGATTTATTTTTTGGCGTTGAAACCAACGAGGGGGGCTCATCTTTAGCCATGATGAAACCAGAGGAGCGGCTTGAGGCCGATTACCAAACACCAGGATGACGGTGGGGCCGCATCCGATGCTTTTGGTTAGGGCAGCCATCCCTCAGGCCATCAAAGCCATCAATCTGCCCTTTATGCGTCACGGCCAAGGAGTCACTTTGATTGGCATGGTTATCTGCCGCCAGCGTCCCGGAACCGCAAAAGGACACTGCTTTATTAGCCTGGAAGACGAGACGGGCATTTCTAACGCTTTTGTACCCAGTGCCTTGTTTGAGGCAAAACGGCTGATCATTACCCAGGAGCCTTTTCTGGAAATACGAGGCATGCTTCAGCATTCGGAGGGTGTGATTACGCTTCTGGCGGGCACTGTTTTGCCGTTCCGCTACCCTGCCATAAGCTCGCAGGTGCAATCACATGATTTCAGGTGAGCAGGTTATTTAAGCTTTGATGAGGAAGATTTTCGATGTGCGGGCGCGGAGTCCAACGCCTTTGACCGGCGCTAGTCGTGGGACGACATGGAAGAGCGCCGGTCTGGCATGAATATAGTGCACTGACTTTTAGGTGTGATGGTGTTCGCAGGTGGTCGCCTACATACCGCAAGGTTCAGTGGCGGGTGCCTCACGGCACCTCAGCAGGGGCTGACTTCTCACCTTTCACCTTGGCAGTTTGAGTGAAAGCCTCACGGTGTCTTCGCGGGGGGGGGCTGGCTGCTTTACACGCGAAAGGGTATCGTGAGCGTGCTGTCTTTTCACGGTGACATCCTGGCGCTGGCCCGTTTGCTGCCCCTTTTTGGGGGGAGTTGGGGCAGTTCCCCGCACTCTTTTTCCACACTTCTCTTTCTCACCTTTTCTCGTTCTAACACTCTCCCTAAAAAGGTGCCTTTCTACCTCCCCCAGGTCCCCCACCTTTCTTTCTCTCAAACCTCCCCCGGAGGGGGTTGTGTGGGGTGGGGGATAGCGCAAAACAGAAAAAGCGGCCGTGTCCCGCAAGAAGAACACGGCCGCCAGGGATGTCGTTTAATCCTCTTCGATCTCCTGGAATTTCCCCTGAAAAACGTGCTGTGAAGCCGGTTGCTTTTTGGCGGCATAGTTTTTCAGAGCTTCTGCTTTTGAAGGCCCTCCCTTCTTCGTTTTTGGCTCAAAGTAGATCCGCCAACGACGATTACCGTTAACCTTGGTACCACGCTCCACAATGTCTGGATAGTTATCGGCGAGGGCTTTGATCAAAAGGCCAGCCGAGTGACGATTGCGGAATTCTCGCCTCCAACCCTGGTCGGCTGGCAGGGACTGAACAAGCACCTCAAAGTCCTTGGAATATCCTTCCCAGCACCACCTCTCCTTCTGAGGATCCTCTTCGCTTCCCAGCACCGACATTTTGCCCGCAACGAGAGGCTGGTCCTCCTCCACATAATGTTCACGCAGGCAGCGCAGCAGTTCTCGGTTCGTGTCGGAATTTGAAAGTTCTTCCAGGAGGTCCGCATCCTGGAAAGCCTTCACCCCATACCGACCGTCGGTGATCGCCTCGGGAATCTGGAATTCGTGGAGCAGATAGTAAACGAAAGCTGGCAGGGCCAGCTTGTATCGGTTCATCCAGGCGTCCCGCTCTTCGTCGTTGCGGATCGCTGATACTTCCTGGGAACTGTAAGCACAGAGCAGTGCGTATTTGTCCAGGAAATCAGGCTCAGGAGCTGGGAAAACCGCCAGCGAATCTCGATTACCGAGCATCAGAACGCGCTGAAAGGTCGGAGCCGAGAATGCTTGCCTGAATTTCGGATGGAAACGCCGATTGGGAACCACCAGGAATTCTTTAATGTGCTTGGCAAGTTTGTGACGAGCATCGGCACGAACTGATTCAGCGCTGTCGTCCATCACCAGGAAGACGGAATGAGCGAGTTCGCCCTGAAAATCCGCAGCCCCGGACATGGCAGGGAAGGGATTTTGGATGGTCCCACCAAACAGCTCTGAAAACAGCGTCACAAAGAGGGTTTTGCCCGCCCCAGGAGGTCCGACAATTGCCAGCAACTGAGACGGCCGTAAGCGGGCTTTTTCAACGCCCACTTTCAAACAACGCAGCCCGTCTGAGACTGCAATTTTCAGCCACGATAAGACATAATCGTACTGCTCGGGACGCCTGCCCAAGAAATCCCAGAGATAGGACAGAAGCGGTGCGGGATCGCCTTTTTCTGGAAGGACCATTTTGAAATCCTTTGTAACGAGGAAACGAGTGCCATCCTTGAACTTGGTTAGACCGATGGGGTGCCCTGCCAGAGGCATCACCTGATCCACACCATTTTTGGTAATGATAGAGGCTCGCAGTGCCTCAATCGCGGCGTGTGCATCCTTCTTTGGGATCTCAACGCCCACTGCACGCAGGGCGGCCTCAAATCCCTGCCAAGGCACAGTGCCAAAATTTCCTTCGCTCTGCGGAAAGTGAAATTTGTTATCACTTGAGGAGTAGAAGATCTGGACGTTGGCAGTGTTTTTTTCAGCGTAGGCTTTGAGGTCCTGGGGAGGAGCAAGACCTGCAGTTTCCAATTGTTTTTGAAGACTCGCGATAAGAGATGGAGGTTCCATAGAATAGTTCAGTGTTCAGCGATTGGGTTGAAGTCAGGGGTGGGATTGAGGTAAAGGAGCCGTTGGCGTTGCGCGGGCTGGCCTGCCTCGCGACGCCAAATGCCAGGCACGCGGCTCAATCTCGACGGATTGCCCGTTGAGGGGTCGAATCCGAAATACAGCCGCAGGGTTTTCTGAATCTCTTGAGCCTTGTGCGCGTACTCTTCAGCGTTGCTGGCAGAGAGTTTCACCCAGCCGTGGATGCTATTACCGCCTGATGCCACGATGACACAGATGGGAAGTGCAAGCGCAGCCAGCAAACTGACCTGGACGGCCAGAGGAAACGCATCATGCTCAATGAGAAGATGGTCAAACCTGGCAATGTCGCTGTCCTTGGTCACACCTTGCGCGCCGCTGCCTGGCCCGGTGCCTTTGACAGGGTTGATCCGCATGAAAGCACCCTGGTGCTCGCCAAGGATGGCTTCCAGAGACCCAGACTGGGCAATCTGAATCCAATCCTCGGCACGACGGCGCAGATCCGGTCCACTGGGAACAGTTTTAGAGGCTCCAAACTTCGGACGAGCAGCTTTTAATTCCACAATCTCATCGGCATGGAAAAGATTCTCAACCGTCAGGGCAAACTGCTCGGCGGGATCCTCAGGAATCGGCACCGGTGACCGCTGAATGAGGGTCTCCGTATCGAGCCTTTGGGAAGAATTGAGAAGCCTCTCGGCGTTCGCCAGGTATTGCTCAATTCGTGGAGGTTTCGGTTTAAAGTCAGACATAAGATAGGCTAGAAGTAGGGCAGGCGGCCAGCGATGACCGCCTGCCTGGTTAATGATTTCAGCCGACAATGAGCGTTTGCTGTTGTTCGATGCGCAGAGAGTCCAGCTCAGCCTGACCTGCCGCCTTCTTTTCATCGGAGGCATCGGCGAAGTGCAGTGCGTACCTCATCTTGCCGTCCTTGAGGATGGCCGGGAGCCCCATGTAATGTTTACCAAGAACATCCCCGAGTGCGTTGGCCTTGCGAATCCCCGCAGGCCTGAGGCCGAGTTTGTCGAGCTCACCAAGAACAGTTTTGGCGCAGAGAAGTTTGACCCCATTTTGAGCATCAATAATTCGCTGGAAGTTCTCCCGGACAGTCGCTGCGATGATCGGCCGTTTGCTGGTGGTAGTTTGAGTGCCGGTGGTCCGAGATTTAGGCGGACCAAAGCACCCGTCAAAGGCACCTCCGTGTGCAGTCGAAATGCTGGTCACTTCGGTGTCATAAGTGGTTTCGTTTCCAATGGTATCTTCAATCATATGAGTTGGTTCTACTCGCTGAAGATGTGAAGCATCACGACATGAGTGCCGGGCGGTTCGCATCTTCTGGCGATGCGCATTTATTGGCCGCAGAAACGCTTTCCCGTCGCCGGGGTGAAGTGGTGATGTTTGCGTTTCACCCCTTTTTTGATACCTCAGCGGGCTGGGAGAGGGGGGCAGAGGTGAGCGTGCTGAGCGCGGGAGGTGAGCGCACTGAGCGTCAAACCAGCCGTCCAGTTATTATGGAAAATTCTATTAACAGCCGATGCATTCCGGAAATTTGGCAAAAATGTTTGCGAAAAATCCCATTCGGAGTGGGCGGCTTCAGGGGAGCTCAGCAACTGCATTCTAGCTCTATGACTGAGAAAGGCCCAACAGCTTCCATCCGAGATTTCCGCTGCCATTCGGCAGTGTGGGAATGCTGCGCTTATGGCTCTAAAAAAAATCTTGAAACTTGAGGAAGAAGCGGTGGCAGAAGGAAAGAAACTGCAAGAGTCTCTCGAACTGTATTATCAAAATTATGAAGGCCTAGAGCTGAATGTTGTGGCTGCCGCAAAAGCCTCTTCGAACTTAATTGGAAATGCCTCGGGGGCGGATTCGGATCCTGTGCGCCGTCATCCTTTAGATGGGCAACTTGCATCCCTGATCGGCAGAAGGGTGAGCGGCTCAAAAGCTTTTGCGCTTTTTATGCTTCAGTATGGGCTTTTGTGCATTGATCATGCCGGACTTGAAATAGGCTGGGCTTGGCGCAATTTTATCGCTGCGGCTCGCAGCCACGGTTCCAGCAAAGCGTTCCTGAAGTTGATTGCACCGGATGAGGCGCGCATTGTCGCAGTTGCGTTCCAACGGTGCTTGGACGGCGACAAATTATATGTCGCTGCATTTATCGAAGCATACTCATCGGCCATGCTTCGTCATCCTGAGGTTTCGGAAAAGCTGATTTCCAAAGTGCTCTTTGCTGCTTTCGCGAGCCCAACCTCTTCAGACCTAGTGCTCCACAAACAATTGGATGATCGGCGGAAAGAGGTCAAGGATTCTTGGAAATCTCTCAGGGGAAAGCTTCCTGAGGTGATCAATAAACTACAAACGCCAAGCAGGGCAAGGTAGGTCTCCACGCCCGTGCCTGACTAAGTTCTAGCCAAAATTGCTTCGGCTAAGGTGAGGAGGTAGCCAGGCATGGCGGTAATGACCCGAACTCATAATGCGGGGTGAAGTTGCTCATTTCTGAGTTCACCCCGGCGACATGCCTCTGAGCAGGCGCAAGGCTGTAGTATGTTAAAACACTGGAACCCAAATAATTCCACCATCGTTACTACACCTCTGGTTAGGGCGCTTGTGACTGCGATGCAGGCAGAAGAGGCTGTCATCGACAGGCTCCTGGTTTGTGCGGCAAAGGGTGAAAGTCAGGGGGTGATGAATGCTGCGCAGGAGCTGGCTGCTCTGCGAGAGGCATACACCGCTGAAAATTGTGTGGACTGAAAGTCTGGTTTTTTTTGACGCATGGCGCTCGCTTTTCCAGTTCTAGCTGACGGTTCCTCGACTAGTATTAGAATAGCGGAAATTCTTAGAGTTAGTTCCGAGGAGCAGGCGGCGGACACCCGTGCAGGTCTGGAACGTCAAAGGGCCGTCAACCAAAGAACCATCGAGGCCAAAGGACTCTACCGGGCCCTGACAATCGAGCTGCATGTTTCGGGAACTGTGGCCGTGCATCACCCGGAAATGCGCCGGGTGCTGGCGATGATTTCAGATGGTACAATCCGGGGGGTAGTTTGCGCAGAACTAGACAGAATTTTTAGGCCAGATCAGCCGCAAGGCTTCGCTATTCTCCAAGTCTTCCAGGACATGGACGCGAAGATCTATACTGGCGACGCAGAATACGACCTAAGGACGTCGAGTGGCCTGCTTCAATCGTCGATCCGGGGTGCGATTGCGGGTTTTGAGCTGTCTCTCATTCGTGAGCGCATGCAGGGGGCCAAAGAGGCAAAAAGACGCCAGGGTAAATGCCCGACCAACGCTCGCACCTTGCCGCTCGGAATTGGCTATGACAGATCCACGGACACCTGGACCTACACGCCTGAAATCGCGGCGGTGAAGACCATCTTTGATCTTTTCCAACAAGGGAACCGGAACTTTTCGGAACTCGGGCGGCGCGTCGGGCTTAGCAGCGCAGGATTAAAGTGCGTGCTTAGGAACAAAATTTATACGGGCTGGCGTATCATTGATCAGAAACGGGGGCCAAAGCGCACCAGTGTGACAGGTAAACTTTACCGGGTCAAAGTTGCCCGTGCCCCTGAAGACGTGATTCGCAACAAGGTGTTAGACGGCATCATTTCCGAGGAAGCTTTTGAAGAGGTGCAGCGTGAAATCGCCCGCACCAAGTTCAACTTCATTGAGGCGAATCGTTCGTCTCCAATGGTCCATCTGGCGACCGGAGTGCTCGTGTGTGGCTGTTGCGGCCAGCCAATGTTTCTGACAAGCCGAAGCAAAATACGGGCGACCTACGTTGTGTGTAAGTCTAACTATTACTTGTACAAAAAACGCATGGGTGGCTGCCAACAGCCCAACCTTCGCGAGGATGAAACGGAAGCAGCCATTATTAAGCTTGTTGGAGATGTCCTCGCAACGCCTGAGCGACTGACTCAGATCCTTGAGGCGAGCGCTCGGAAAACCCGTGAGCTTATCACGCCATTCTCAAGCGCGGTCGCGCCATCAACACAACTTGAAGAGCTTAAACGTCGGGATGCACGGCTCGTGGATGCCTTTGCCCAAGGGGTCCTCTCGGTGGATGAGCTCCGCAGCAAACGTGAGGCCATCCGGAGGGAGCGTGATGCTTTTGAGCAAACGCTGAAACCTAAACCAAGTCCCGACAACGCCTCGTTATTGCTACAGGCCCGGTTGGTCGTGAAGGCGGCCCTTCGCTTTTCAACGATTGGTGACCGCTATCAGCAGAAGGCCATCCTCAACGAGCTGTTTTCAGAAATCCATGTGAGGCATCATGAGATCATCAGTTTCAAGTTCAGGCCCTCTGTGATGGGTGGGAGTGACGGCGCTGACCAGGTTCTTTTGGCACAGCCTGTTCGTATTGGATCAGCTCCGATGATAGTCCCCGAAGGACACCGCCATTGCATCAAGTGTCTTCAAGTGAAGCCTAAATCACAATTCTACCGGAACCTGAGTCGCTGCAACCCGTGTCGGAAGGCTGCCGACCGCGAGAATTACCAACAGCGGAAAGCGGCGAGGCCTGCCAAGAAGCCACTTCAGGAATAAGTGTCTCCTTCAGGTAAAGAAGTGCGTTCATGTGCTGAAATCCTGAAAGAGGGCAGGGGCTGCGAGGGCTTTTACTGGTGGTCAACGTGCATGCACAACTCGGGTGCAAAACACTAGGGTATCGTAAAAGCAAAGCCCGCAAGGGAGATCATCCCTGACCACGATAACGCTTATCTGAAGATAAGGTCGCTTAATTAAGAGTCTCTTCGTGTGTTACGCGCGGAAAACATTTGATTTTATGCTCAAAAATTAATCTCCTGCTAAAAAATAAAGAAAATCTTCAGCCGCAAATCAGTGGATCCTCTTATTTAAACTGGCCATCACGATGAATCGATCAAAATACGACACGGGCTTTCTTCCTCGTTTGCGCGCTTGGACACGGCACGCTTGGTTTATCCATGGCGTCCTTATTTCCTCGTTAATTTTGGGGCCTAATCCCACGGGGCATGCTGTGCCGATCCAAAGTTTTGATGTCTTCAATAGTGAGGGAAACTTTGTTGAAACTCGTCAATTCGAGGATTGGAACAATAACCAAGTTCATGATTCTGAGGAAAATTCCTGGGTCTATGACTCGCAAGATGGCGATAGCGATGGGCTGCTTAATGCACGAGAAGTATTGTGGCAAACTGATCCGTATAATCCGGATAGCGACTATGACGGCATTTCGGATGGAAATGAGATGGACCTTTTAGGGGGGCTAGCGGGAGGTTTTAACCCCACCAGCTGGGACAGTGATTCGGATGGATTCAGTGACCACGACGAATTGTATAATTTCTATGGGGTCCACTACCCGACACTTGGGCTCGGAGTAAGCTACTTTGACTGGGACGGAGACGGCGTAAAAAACCATGAAGATTCCCACCCTCAGGACGCCACCCTTTCAAGGGATTACGACAATGACGGCGTGGATGACGCGCCCAGTAATGACTGGGATGGTGACGGATACGTAAATTTGAATGACTCGGATCCTTATGACCCGACGCAATGGAATGACTGGAATGACAATGGGATCAACGATGACCCCAATGGCGACGATGATTTGGATGGCACGATCAATCAAAATGATTCACACCCTGACAACCCCTCAATTTGGAATGATTGGAACCACAACGGGATACCTGACGACCCTCAAGGAGACGATGACGGCGATGGAGTAATCAATCAAAATGACTCCCATCCCGACAATGTGGCGCTTTCATACGACTGGGATAACAACGGTTTTAATGACGACCCCAATGGAGACGATGACGGCGATGGAGTATCAAACCAAAATGACTCGCACCCTTACGCAGTATGGTTGTGGAACGATTGGAACAACAGTGGCTACAACGATGACAATGAACCGCCTCCCGACTCGGATGGGGATGGATATGCTGACAATGTGGACTCCGATCCTTCTATTGGGGCGCTGTGGAGCGATGTAAATCCGCGCAACGGTATCAACGATGAAAACGAGTCGGGTTTGACGGATGTCGATGGCGACACACGTCTCGATCAACACGATTCCGATCCACAAAATGGGGACCTCTGGAATGATCGAAGCCCGCGTAATGGCATCAACGATGAAGAGGACCCAGACTTAGACAGTGATGCAGATGGGTATCCTGATCGCCTAGACTCAGACCCGAATAACATCAACTTGTGGGATGATGTGACACCACGAAACGGCATCAATGACAATGATGAAACAGGAACGACTAATGTCGATGGTGACGATTATTTAGACCAGGATGATTCGCATCCTTTGGACCCCCTGCTGTGGAATGATCGAAGCCCACGTAATGGCATCAACGATGATCCTAACGGCAATGATGACGGGGATGAACGAGTCAACCAATTTGATTCCCATCCCGACAATCATTTGCTGTGGAATGATTTCGATCCGCGAGACGGTCACAACGATCTGGGACCACCAGATAACGATTTCGATGGCCATCCCGACAACGAAGACACGCATCCTTATGACGGAAATCTGTGGAATGACCACAATGGCAATTTTATCAACGATCACGATGAACCTCCTGTTGGGCCCACAGATAGCGATAATGATACCCGCCCGGATGCAAGCGATTCGCACCCTCATAACCCTCTCCTCTGGAATGATTATGAACCATCTCCCGACGGTAATGGTATCAATGATGATCCCAATGGCAATGATGATGGGGACCCGTGGATTAACTCGAGAGATTCGCACCCTTATAATGCAACGCTATGGAATGACTTTAGTCCGGCCAATGGGGTCAATGACCAGTTCGAAAATGACGGTCAGGACGGAGACGGTGACGAGTATAACAATGAAGATGACTCGCATCCAAATGATCCTGACCTTTACACCGACTGGGACCTAGACAACTTGAATGAAGAGGATGAAATTCTCATCGGCTCTGATCCCGATGAGCCAGACTCTGACAATGACGGACTCTTTGATGGGGATGAACATTTCCTTTACCACACGTTGGCAACAAATGTGGACACCGATGGCGATGGTAGGACGGACTTTGAAGAGCTCAGAATCTCTCCCTACAGCAATCCTCTGGATAAATGGTCCCGCAGCAAGTTGCTGGGTCTGGGCACACACCTTACCGATTTTCAGCTCTCTGGGGCTGAAGTAGATACGGACGGTGACCACATTCCAGACCCGGTCGAACGGGCTTACGGGCTAGACCCCGAAGATCCTGCGGACGCAGGTGGGGACCTGGATGCGGACATGATTACCAACGTGCAAGAATACATGGCCGGTACCAGTTTGTGGGGCAACAATGACATCTATGATGCTGATGATGACGGCATGACGGACTTGGAAGAAGACTTGGGAAACCTCTGGTACCCTGGGACTTTTGACCGTCACCAGCATGCAGACGCCACTGAAGATCCAGATGGCGATGGACTCTTAAACTATGAAGAGTTGGAGTTGGGACTGAATCCTGTGGACGCTGATTCTAGCACGCCTAACTTCACGATTCATAGTGGTTCGGGAGTTTCCGGAGACATGGCCTATGTCATCGCTACGGCCCACCCAACCTGGACCATGCCCGTGACTGTAGGGGATACGGATGGCGATGGCATGACCGACGTGTGGGAGCATTTTTACCGGAGTCGTGGCGGAATGCCGGGTTTGCAGCTGAGAGACGGGTCAGACTGGGAGCTGGACACGGATGGCGATGGGTTAATCAATCGTCTGGAGGTGCTCAGTTTCAGGCATCCCTTGGTCCAAGATTATGTGGCACCGCCAGTCACCCCTGGCACCTACAACCCAGGCACGAGTGTTAACAGTCCATACACCCAACCAATCGTCTCACCTGTGACCCCTGGCTCGGGGGGCAACTTCAATGTCGAGCATATTGTGTCTGGGACAGGAGGTGATGCGGAGGAGAACCCTCTGATTGAAACGCAAACGACAACGTTTACTAATGACTACTCAGCGGGTGTAAAAAGCGGATGGAAAAATGATAAGGAATACGTGGAGGCATCAGGTAAATCTGCTGTGACCGCACGGGCGTGTTCCGACGGGAATGCGCCTCTGCCCACTGGACCAGGGCAAAGATGTGCTTGTTTTACTCATTCTACGCCAAATCGCTTTCGGGGACTCTCAGTTGACGAAGGGGGGGAGGCCCAGCAGATCGAAGGAATTGAGACCCCAGACGATATTACCGATGATCGGTGGAGTGCGGGAGGTACGATTCTGTGGAGTTGGCAGCTTGACGATGAAGTGCTCTGCGATTTGGAGGACGATCCTGATGATGGTGATCTAAACCCGAGTCTTCCGACACAAAGCATGTCGGCTGAGATGCGCATTATGCTGCCTCAACCCTCCTCGCAAACCATAAGACGCAGAGTGAGGATCACACACAAAGGTGATCCGGCTATTGAACCTGAGATCACTTATAAAATGTTGGAGGTTTCGGCAGGAGATACTACATCTGAAACTCTTACGGAGTATGCTTTCGGCTATGGAAATGGGGGGGTAAGTTATGTCCGTCTAGAAATCCCAGACGATAGCGTCGATGACGGTATCGGCACGCGGATCAGTGCATCCGATGGTACGGGGCCGCGTTACAGGAAGGTGGGGCTCAATGGGGTGCCGATGCCGGATGCAAAACCTCAGGTCCAGAACGAGAATGGGGAGCTAAATGAAGAGACTTACGTTGATAGTTTCCTGGCCCAACTCAGGCATTCCGTCAGTGATGTGTATGTGACGGATGATACGAGTCTGCTACCGCTGCAAGTGCGCCGGGATGTTACCTCCGACTCGTGGTCTGACCGCTCCGGCCTGCGGCCCTGGGAGCGACCATTCCAGCCCTTTGGGCCGGGCTGGGGGACAAACGTTTGCAGCTACGTGCAATTCAGCATGGGAGGAGGGGGGCGAATTGATGCAGATGTGGTGGACGAAATGGGCAGCCACCAGAGATACATCTACCTACCAATTCCGGGCGGTGGTGGCGCTAAAAGTTGGTTCCATGATCGGCAAGAGCTCCAGGACGTAAAAACTAGCCAGCATTATTTCCAGGCGGTTGTGGTGCCCGGCACGCCGGACGCGACTGGTTTTCACACCATCCAGTTACTCAAAAAGTTCGGGACAAAGTGCTATTATGAAGTGATTCCGTCGAGTTTCCTCAGTCCCAAATTCTCTAGAGATCGCGTCTATGGCAGCACCGGAACTGAGTATCAGTATTACGCGCGTCTCACGAAAGTGGAAGACCGCTGGGGCAATGAACTGCTTTATCAATACCCTGATTATACCTCGCTCATCCCGCACTTGATCACGGACCCGCAACGGCCAGGGCACCAAATATCTATTCGGCAGCAAGGGGGACGAATTATGGAGGTTCGTGCGCCTAACGGTGATAGCACACTTTATAACTACACAGACCTGGTGGTTCCCTACCGGAGCCAGCCGTCCACCACGCATTCAGGCTCGGTGAAAGTGCTCGAATCAGTCGTTCGTGGTGGTCACACCGTTTCGTATGATCAACTGCTAACCCACACGACTGAAACTGACAGCACCGGCCGACAGACCAAACATAGCCATTTGGAACTTCGCAAAATCACTGATGAGCGGGGGAATGATTATGTCTTCAATTACACACATAATACCACCATTTATTATTCTGGGAGTGAGGGCCGGAAGATGCAATACGGCCTGCCGATGAAGCTGACCTCGGTGACGTCCCCCATCACCGGGACGGTGAGCATCAGTAATACTCGAGTGGTGGACGCTGAGCTGCTCAATGGTTATGACTATCGAGCGGCGGCTAAACCAGTAACCACCACTTTTAGTTATGGGAGTGGGGCTACCGCACGCTCTTACACCTATAAATTCAGTGAGCCGATAGGGACCACGGTCAAAGGCGCTGTGGCCAAAGAGAATCCCGGAAGCATGGCGGTGAGTTATTCGTTCAAGCTCATGGAGATCACTTCTCCCGATGGGGGTAAGGAGAGCTATCGCTTCAATGCCGGGGCGAACATGGCGTTACAGGAAGTGACCGACCGCAATGGGAACAAGACGGCTTTTTTCTATACAGATCCCGTGGCTCTCAGCAACGTCATGGCTCCCGACATGGGCCGGGTCTATGATGATCCCACACAAGAAGTCAATGCCCTGGGGCAGACGAAGACCTTCACTTATGATAGGGCCACGCGCATTCTGAAATCGGTCACGGATTCGCGCAAAGTCAAAACGGAATACACCATCGATCAGCCTACGGCTTCGGGCGCACCTTATGGGCGGCGGAAGAAGGAGAAGGTAGGCGGCATGGTTGGCGGTAAAGAGGAAACCCTCACTTATGGGCACTCCTTGTTAGGCGGCTTTGTCACTCAGCGGATTCTCAATGTGAATGCCGCAGACGTAAATCGTCCAGCTGTAGCGGTCTGCCCACCGCTGGTGACCAACTACAGCTTGGGAACAAATGTGGCATCTCCAGGCTGGTGGCGGCAGGTGACTGAAACGCGCGAAGTGGATGGCGTCCCCCATACCACTTTGACGATCAGTGATCTCAACGGCAACAAACGTTCCGTCACCGATGGACGAGGATTTACTACCAGCTTTAGTTACGACGGCAGCAACCGCCTGACGGGCGTGCAGTTCCCGGATGGGAGCAGCAAAAGCATGGAATATGACCCGCACGGAAACTTGACCAAAGAGGTCGATGAAACGGGACGCACCGTCATCCATGCTTACGATGCGCTGAATCGGCGTGTGTCATCAACCGTCGATCTCAATGGAAACGGTATAGCCGATTCCCGCTCCGCCGGAGATCTGGTGGAAGAGACAACTTACAATGATCTCAACCTGCCGGTGACGCAGACAAATGCTCGAGGTATTGTCACGCGGTATGAATATGACGCCATCGGCAGGCCCGTGAAAGTGATCGCCAATGATGGAGCCGCTGATGCAGCGGACCGTCAGGTCACAGTATCGGACTACAAAGTCGCGGGCCTCAATAACGGAAATGAGGTAGGAAGCAGTGTATTCGACATCAGCGGCTTCAAGCCTGTGCGTTTGACTGACCCCGAAGGTCGCGTGGCCACCTTTAAGTATGATAAGCTTTATCGCCTCATTGAGCAAAGTGGCACAGATGCAGGCACGGTGAAGACGACGTATGCCGTGAAGGATTCCTCATCGAATCCCGCTACAGTGAGTCATCGGGTGGACCCTTTACGCTTAACACACTTCACCTACGATGCTCAGGGACGCGCCATTAAAACGCTGCACCCAGATGGTACCTCCTCACAGACCTTCTACACTCATCATGGGCAACCGTGGAAGACGGTGAATGAACAAGGTAAGATAACGCTGACTCGTTTTGATGCCGCAGGGCGCGTCAAAGCAGTCGAATCACCAGCCGTTGCAGGTGTGACTGCTATTACCACGACGGGCTATGACCTCGCAGGAAACACCGAATGGGTTAAGGACGCGTTGGGTCGGGTCACCAGCACTGCCTATGACCGACGTAATCGGCCTACCTTTGTGACTCTACCTGAAGTGGTAGATGCCGGGGATGCCCAACAGGTGCTTAGACATCCCGTGACGGAGACCCGGTATGACGCTTGTGGTCGCGTGACGGTGGCGGTGGATCCATTGGGGTATGAAACGAAGAAGTTCTATGACCGCGCGGGGCGGGCTACGCATACTGAGGATGCTCTGGGCAACGTCACCTCCATGACCTATGACCCGGCTGGCAATGTGCTCACCACTACCAATGCCAAGGGGCAACAGGTGACCAATCTTTACGATGCATTCAATCGACTTGTCCACACCACGGATCACAGCGGCATCGTTAATGAGTTCAAATACGACAAAGCTGGCAACCGCACTCAGGTGAAGGATGGGCGAGGTAAGATCAGTTCCTTCACTTATGACGGCCAAAACCGGGTCAAAACCCAAGTGTTCCAGGGATCCCTCACGTCCGCTGGCACTGCGGCGCAGGATGTCTGGACCAACACCTACAATGCCGCAGTGAAGTTGAGCGAAACGGACCCTGCGGGCAACATCACCACCTACACGTATGATGACCGCGACCGTTTGGACACGGTCTCGACACCCGCCTTAGGGGCGGTGGCGGCTAATGTGCGCACCTTCAGCTACGACGCTTGTGGCCGCATGCTGAGTGTGACCGAAAGCAGCAACTCCGCTGCAGGCGTGGTTTACACCTATGATGCGCTGGGGTGGCAGACCAGTGAAACCGCACGCGGAGTCACCCACACTTACCAGTATGACAAAGTCGGTAACCGTGTGCAGGCAAACTATGGTGACGGCAGGCGCACAGTGACGGGCTACGATGCGCTGAATCGCCCATTGACAATCAGTGAAGGACCATCCGCCACTTTTGAAGCGGACAAAAAAGTAACGGGCTACGGGTATGATCTGGCGGGCCGTGCGCTCCAGCTCACCGTGGGCAACGGCCAAGTGACACGAAACACCTACGATGCCCTGGGCCGCCTGACGGCTCGAGTCCTGCATCAGGCTACTCCATTCACCGAGGCCAACAGGCAAGCTCGGTTTAACTGGCTACACGATGACATCGGCAATGTGACCCAGCAGACCGAACAATGGTTCGGCACCGAGGCCCGCACACGAGTCACTGTGCTAGGGTATGATGGAACGAATCGTTTGTTAGACGAGGAGATCACCGAAACCGGCGCGCAGACGGTCATCACCACTTATGCCTACGATGCTGGGAACAACCGCACCAGCAAAGAAGTCATCGCTGGCGGGAGCGGCACGTTGAGCACGGAGGTGGGCCACTGGACCTACGTATTTAACGATGCAAACCAACTCGTCACCACGGAGAAGCGCCAGCAAATCGGCGGTGCCATCACGGGCACGGTGACCTATCTCTACGATGCAAGGGGCAATCGCGTACGCCGTGAACTGGGCCTCGACCAAACGGCCACGGCGAGCAGCCAAGGAATCAGTTACCGTGCCGCCGCCCCGGGGGAGGCGGGCAATGAGCTGGGCATTCAGTTGCTAGCAGGTGCAGCAGGCAGACCGGCTGCGGGCGTTCAAGTGGTTGGTCCTGAGGTCAAAGTTACCCTGGCGATGGACCAGGGACTGCCAGCCAGCCGGACCAGTCAGGGTATGACCTTCACCGCTGCGCAGGCGGGTATCGCCGGTAATGATCTCACGGTAAGGCTCAGCAAGGCTGGTGCCGGAGAGGAACTCAGTGCTGCCGTTCAGGGAAATGAAGTGGTTGTGAAGCTAGAGACCGATGACGGCATCCCAAACAGCTTGGTGAACCAGGGTATCACGTACACTGATAAAAAAGCGCCAGGAGATGGACCCTCCACCGGCATCGCCCTGAGTGCGAATGAACCGGATCAGACGGCAAATGTCTTGGTGGTAGATGGCGACATTGCCGTGAAGCTAGCGACCGACAGTGGAGACAAAGCCAGTGCCAGCTTGCAGGGCTTGACGTATCAAGCCGTGACGGCGGGCAGCTCAGGAAATGATCTCCAGGTGAGTTACCAATTGGCTAATGCGAATGAATCCGCGAGTGCGACTTTGGTTGGTAACCAACTTCAGGTGAGGCTTGAGCAAGCTGGAGCCGTTGCAGCCTCCCTTGAACAGGGGGGCCTGACCTACACAGCCACAAATTTAGGCACAGCGGGCAACGACATAACCGTGACTCACACGCTGGGGGAGGAAGGAGAACCTCTGCTGCTCACAGCCACTAGCACAGGAGTGACGGTGCGCCTCGCCCGGGACGGAGGGCACGCTCAGGCCGACTGGTCTGGAGTGACTTTTAAGGCCGTGCCGCCGGGCACTGATGGAAATGCCATTTCCATCCAGATGCAGCCTGGGCAGAACTATGGAGAGGCTCTAGCCGCACAGGTGCAGGGGAATAACATCCTGGTGAGTCTGCCCACAGCGGCATCTGAAAACGAAGAGATACCGTTCTGCTCCGTTGCTCAGGTGGTTGCTGAAATTCAGTCCGTAGCGGGCTCTCTGGTGACGGTCTCTGGGGCGGTGAATAGCACCGAGGCGGTGATCAGTGGAGCCTCGTTCTCACTCGCCGATGGGGGAGTGTATAAACCCGCGACCACGGTTGGGGAGGTCCTGGCGGCAGCCTCTAATATTCAGGCTGTGGTGCAACTAAGCGGAAGCGATCATGATCAAGTCATGCAGGTAGGTGCCTGGCAGCTTACGGGTGGGGTGGATGGCGTGGTGCAGACCAGCACGGCAGATGTGGCAACCTTATTGTTAGGCGGCGTGGCCTCCAGCCAGCTCACCGTGACAGGCAGCGGCGATCCTCTTGTTATGGCCCAGCCTGAAACAGTGACCCTCAGCGGCGGTGGGGTGAACTGCCAATCCACCACCACGGCGGGTCAGTTGGTGACCCTACTTAACAGCACCCCAGCGGTGACGGCTTTGATGACGGTGACAGGCAGCGGAGAAACTCTGGTGACGCCCGCAGACTTCCAGCCCTTGTCCGGCGGCACGCCGCGAGCCTCAATCAGTGAGGTGGGAGAAGTGGTCAGTTTGCTCAATGCCACGCCTACCGTCGCAGCCCTCATCACGGTGAGCGGTAGCGGGGAAGATGTTGTCAGCGACGAGGGGGCTCTGCTGCTGAACGGAGGTCGTGAGGCACAGAGTATCAGCACGGTGAATGAGGTGGTGACCCTGCTCAGCAGCACATCCGCTGTGACGACATCGATGACGGTCACTGGCAGTGGCACCACCGTTTTGCTGCCAACACTTGAAACATTGAGATTGGCTGGTGGAGGAATCGAATACACCGGCACGGGCATCACCACCTATGCCTGGGATGTGCCGGGTCGGCTGGCCAGCGTTACCCTGCCCACCGGGCAGATGCACAGTTACGACTATGACTACCGCACACGTCGCATCGGGACACATCAGACGGCCCAAGGGCCACAGGTCGCCACACACACCGCCATCCTGTTCAGTGGCGGCCTGAGCCTTGCCGAGTACGAAAGCAGCACAGCACAAACAACCCTCAGCAGCCCTGGAGGCAGCACGGTGAGATATGTCCGTGGCCCCGACATGGGCGGCGGCGTGGGAGGCTTGCTTTACAGTAGCCGCAACGGTGAGTCGAAATACAACCTGAGCAACGGGCGAGGCGACATCGTGGCGCAGAGCGACGCAAGCGCATCCCTGACCTGGACGGCAAGTTACGAAGCCTACGGAAAACGGACGAAGGAAACGGGCAGCAACGCCGATAAACAGCGGGCAAACAGCAAAGACGAAGACCCGACGGGGCTGCTGAACGAAGGGTTCCGGTATCGCGACATCGAAACGGGGGTGTGGCTAAGCCGCGACCCCGCAGGCTTCGTGGACGGCCCCAACCTTTATGCCTATGTGATGCAGAACCCTTGGACGGCTTTTGATCCTCTCGGTCTTTGGGAGGCTGTGCCCGTCCCTGTGAATGCACCGTTCATGGAGAAAATGGCGCTTACCTGGGAGAATGCCAAAAGAGGGTTCTCGTCCTTGCCTTCCGACCTTCGGAATGGTTTTAGCGAGATTATGTCAGATGATGCCATCAGAACGACATTCATAGTCTCCAATGCTCCGATTGCGGTGGTTATGCCAGACCTCTTTTTCGTAATGGGAACGGCTGCTGAAGAATCTGCAAATAAACCCAATACAGAAATTACAGAAAGTAGTAAAAAAAGGCATTCTAGAAAGAGCGAATACCCACACGGCAATGACAAAAACGTAAGAAAAAGAGTGTTAGAGGCAAACACGAACTCACAAGGTCAAGTTATCGATCCACAGACAGGTGAAGTAATTCCAAAATCAGAGGTTACAATTGAGCATAAGCGTGCAGTGGTTGATCATTATAATGAAGAAGGGTATAATCAGACGGCTAAAGAAAGGGCAACGTGGTATAATGACGAAAATAACTTGACTGTGAAGCGCAAGAAACAGAACAGCAGCGAAGGTGCAAAAATGAAAAAAACCTATCGTCAAGATGTGGGCCCGGCATATGCTCCAAAAACTCCCAAGCCTCCACGTGCTCCTAAGCCTGCGCCGAAATCTTCATCAATTCCCAAAATCCCGAAATTGCGATGAGCACTTTGTCAAAAATAAAAAATCTCAAATCTTTGGTTCCTATCGCAGGAAAGCTAGATTTTTGGACGTACACTGACAGTACTCCGTCTTCCTCATTTACTTATTATTTGAGAGAGTTACCTTCGAGTGACTGTATTGTTGCTACAGTTTGCAAAAGTGGCTGCTCGGTGGAAATGGCTAAGCAAATTTTGGCTGGCAACGAAGATGAATTGATATCTAAGTTGAGTGCGAAACATCTGGTGTTAACCGAACAGTCTGGCATCAATCGATTTGAAATTGTTGTCACGCTCAGTCCCGAATCGCATGATTTGTTCAAAACGTTTGATCCTTCGATTCACCAGAATACGATTGTGGCGTTTCCTGCTTATAAGTGCGAGTTTAGCGGCAGGGAAAACGGAGAATTCGTACGTTTAGTGAGAAAAGAAATAGTCCCTACATTAGAATGGGGTAGGGCTCCTGCGCCTCAGATACTTGCCCGGATGAATAATCCAAAGACTAAAGTTAAGTCTATTGGGAAAGGAAAATTCTTGGAGAAATTGCCACAGGCGCTATCTTTCATCATGGAAATGGCCGATTGTGAAGGTAGCTGGATTGAGCTTCAGAATGTCACTGGAAATGTTATGATGATTCAATTTAAAGGGAGGTTTAAAATTGAATACCCTGAGGGGGTTTGGTTTTGCGACAAATCATTTGATGCGATAAGAGTGGCAAAGTCATTTGCTCTTTTGCTGCCTATTGCAGAAAAAGAATGAACTTAAGCGCCAACAAATAGCCTTGGCGTTCCTAAGCTATTTGAAGGAACGAAATGCAACCAGCTTCTCAGCTACGAAAACCCTATGTGTTCACAGCGCTTCCGCCCGTTCCGCACTCCCGCGTCAAGTTCCATCCGCGTGTTGAATTGGAAACAGACGGCTCCGCATCTGGGTTGGAAGGGTCCAAGTTCGCCTAGGCATGACTCAACATCCCAACGCCTTGCCCGCCTTGGCGTCGGGTCTAACAAGAGGTTAGATTAGATCAAGCCTTGCTGTATGTCGCGTTCGATGGGCTGGTTAAAGCCGCTGGCGTTGCAGATGAGGCGGATGCGCTCCATGTGCCTGGCCTTGTAGCGGGAAGGCGGGCAGAAACGATGAACAATGCTGGTGGAGGTGACGCCGAAGGCGTAACCTGGGAGAGCTCGGTAGGTGTGGCCTTCGTGCTCGATCTCTCAAAAGGCAGTTTGCGCGGGTTGACGTCTATGAGGAAGAGGGACCAGCGGCGGTGGTTGATGTCGTGCTCCATTTTTTGCGGGCTAGGCGGCGGATGCGGACCCACTGCTGCGGGGTAAGCTGCAAAGTGTTAAGTTCACCGAAGGGCGTGTAAAGGCGGGTAGGCGTTAAGCAGAGCATCCATTGAAGCAGGTTTGACGAGTTTGCTGAGAATTGTGCCACCCATTGTTTGAGCTTCTAAGCCTTGGCCTAGACTAAGGAGGGACCTGTTGCTTGGTCATCGTTAACGGGCGTGTGAGCAGGTTGTCTTATATCCGGCTGGATAATGACCTGTAGGCGCGTAAAAGGATTTATGTTTTCAAATAGTTTTTCCGTCGCCTCGACCGTGCTTGCGTTCTTTTCCATGGTGCATCCGCTGGTAGCATTCTCGGGCAGTTTGGACACGAGTTTTGGAACGGGCGGTATCGTTATAACAGCCTTGGCTGGAATGAGTTCAGCGAAAGATATTGCAATACAAGCCGATGGCAAAGTGGTGGTGGTCGGAGAGACGCAGAGAACTACCAAGGACACGGTGATTGCGCGATACAACGCCAATGGCACGCTGGACTCTTCGTTTGGAACAGGTGGGGTTGCGATTTACGATTTAGGATATGAAGATCGTGCCAATAAAGTCGCGATCCAGGCAGACGGGAAAATCGTTGTAGCCGGTCACAGATCGGGCTCCTCAGGACAACTCCAATTTATGGTTGCCCGAGTCACTACAACGGGCGCTCTCGATACTTCATTCGCTGTCAATGGGCTGGCAACGCTTAGCTCTGCCAATTGGATTTACGAAGCACATGGCGTGGCCATCCAAACCGACGGGAAAATCATTGCGGTCGGGTCGGGCCAATATCTGTTTTACGAAAGCTCGTCGTGGCCCGTTGTTCGATTAAACACAGATGGTTCTTTCGATACGGGTTTCGGAGCGCAAGGTAAAAAATATGTTGGGGGAAGTCTCAGATCAGCAGCGAATGCTGTCGAGGTGCAACCCAATGGCCAGATTTTGGTCGGTGGGTACACTGTGCCGTTAAGCAACAAGATGTTTACGATGGTGAGACTCAATGCGAACGGGACCGAAGACACCAGCTTTGGCATCGATGGAACCTCAAGAATAGGAGCTTTCTTGGGTGGCGGCACCTTCATCCAAGATATTTGCTATCTAGAAGGGGGCTCCATTATTGCAGCGGGTTCTGTTGCTGCTGAGAGTGAAATTGGTATCATCAAAATGCTAGCTAACGGTGCGATTGATCAGAGTTACGGAACGGATGGAATTGTTCAGCTGAATCGAAGCATTGGTGATTCTGTATCAGGAATCGAGCTTCTTGATGATGGTGGGTTAATCGTCGGCGGGCACTTGGACAATTTTGGTTCGTCTTCGGCGCTATTTGCCAAACTGACTGCAAATGGGAATTTGGATCCCACCTTTGGACCTATGTCTCAGGGTTACGTGAACACATTCATCGGCACCGGAAGCACGCTCATCTTCGGCTTGGCAGAGAGGTCTCCAGGAAAATGGGTCCTGGTGGGAAAATCCCACAATGGAACACGCGACTGCATCACCTTAGCGGCTTTTAATGAAGGGCCTCCAAATCCACCTGAGTTGGCATTCTACGAACTGCCTAATACTTCCAGAAACGCTGGTGAAACGTTGGTGTTTGGCGATGCTGCACCAAAGACTTCTGGTTGGAGTCGGCAATTTAAGATGATGAATTCTGGGGGTACGGCCTTGAGCAATTTTAACATCAGTGTTCAGGGTGGAAATTTTGTTTGCAGCGAGCTTTCAGCAGCTTCGATCATGCATGGAGAATCTACGTCTTTTGACATTACTTTTAAGCCAGATGGGGATGCACCCGGCGAGAGACGAGCATTACTGCGGATCTTAAGTAATGACCCGTTAAAGCCGGTGTTTGAAATGACTTTGGTCGGCACAGTGCTCTCCCATCTCATCGATTCCGATGGCGATGGTTTGAACGATGCGAGCGAATACCAATTGAGGGCATTCGGCTTAGATTATCAGTCACCGCAACAGGCACTGGTTGAGTCTTTGTTTTCGAATCTTAAAGGAGCCTTACCAAATTTGAATCAGGCGGGGCTCTACGCCGAAGAGCAAATCCACACCCTTAACATCAACACGCCTGTATTGAAGAGGGATAACGGTACAGGAAAATTCACCCTTGAGCTGAGCTTGGAACAATCTGCTGATTTGAGGTCATACAACCCCCTGCCTCTAACGATTCCAGAGGTAACCATCACACCAGAGGGAAAGATGAAGTTTGAATTCTCCACGTCAGCTTCGGCTTTATTTTTCCGTGTGATGCACGGGAACAAATGATGGAGTGGCGATATTCCCACAGTTAGAACGAAATCATCATCTCGATTAGACTGGTTTGGCTGTTTTCAGTGTTACAGACTGACAGGCGCGCGGGGTAAGACCAACTTGCCACTCTGTAAGTGTTTCCTGCTTGGAATCACCGTCGCTAGAATCCACACCAGTGTGGGTTCTATGGGGATACGCGCCGTGATTGCCGCTGCAGTTCCGTCATGGTGCAAAAGTATCGCCAGCGCATCAGCGGGCCGCTTTTGGACCGCATTGACCTGCATGTGGAGGTGCCCATCGTGGACTTCAAGGCGCTGACGAATGCCCAGCCGGGGGAGTCTTCTGAAAGCATCCGCAATCGGGTGGAAAAAGCCCGCGCCATCCAGGCAGCCCGGTTTAAAGGACTGTCTGGCGTGCATACCAATACCGGAATGACACCGCGACTCATCAAGAAGCACTGCGAGCTGGATGCGGAGTGCAGCGGCCTCATGGAACATGCCATGGGGCAGATGAACTTCAGCGCCCGTGCCCATGACCGCATCTTGAAAGTGGCCCGTACTTTGGCTGACTTGAAAGAGGCCGAAAGGATTGATGCCGATAGCATCCTGGAAGCGGTGAATTACCGCACCCTGGATCGCAATCTATGGTCCTGACGTGTATTTAACAGGCGGCCCTTTTGGAGATAAAGACCGCGAGTGAGCGGGATGGACACGCCAGTTGCGGCGTCTTGCGGGCACGTTTGTCCAGTTTCAGCTCTGTGGTGGCTAGACGGAGCTGCCACGGGTCCCCATCCGCCTGCGGCAGGGTCGCCTTCACGTCTTCATAGTGCGCATTCATGAGGACAAAAACAGAGTCACTGGTGCGGGGTTGATGATCCCGGCCGATCTCGCGCAGGGTGCTGCCTGGCAGCCACATGCCAAAGCAGCGTGTGAACCCGGCGTCCCAGTCCGCTTCACTCATCTCACGGCCTTCGGGGTTCCACCAGATGACATCCTTTGGCTGGCCTTCTTCCAGAGCCTGACCCATGAGGAAATTCTTGCGGGCCAGCACCGGTTGTTCCTGCCGCAGGGCGATGAGTTGACGGGTAAATTCCACCATCTCTGTCGCTGTCGCGTCCAGGTCCCAGGACAGCCAGGAAATGTCGTTGTCCTGACAGTAGGCATTGTTATTCCCTTGCTGAGTATGCCAGCGTTCATCGCCAGCCAGCATCATCGGTACCCCTTGAGAGAGGAAGAGGGTGGCCAGCAGGTTCTTGGCCTGGCGCAGCCGCAGCGCCTGGATCTGGGGATCCTCGGTTTCTCCCTCGTGGCCACAGTTCCAGCTTTCGTTGTCGTTGGCCCCGTCGCGGCTGTCCTCCAGATTTGCCTCGTTGTGCTTGTCGTTATAGCTCACCAGATCGCGCAGGCAAAAGCCATCGTGAGCGGTGATGAAATTGACACTGGCATGGGGGCCACGACCACTGTGGTTGTAAAGATCCGCGCTGCCACTGAGGCGTTTGGAAAGTTCATTGGCCCGGTCATTGCCCTTCCAGCAGCGGCGCACTTCATCGCGGTAGCGGCCATTCCATTCGGCCCAGCCGGTGGGGAAGTTACCCACTTGATAACCGCCCATGCCGATGTCCCACGGCTCGGCGATGAGCTTAACCGTCGAAAGGACAGGATCCTGGCCGATGGCGTCAAAGAAAGAACTGAGCTTATTCCAGCCATAAAGCTCACGCGCCAGAGCGCTGGCTAGGTCAAAGCGGAACCCATCCACGTGCATCTCAGTGACCCAGTAGCGCAGGCTATCCATCAGCAATCGCAGGCCCGAGGGGTTCTCCATCGTGAGCGTATTGCCACAGCCCGTGAAGTCTTCGTAGTAGCGCGGGTGCTCCTGGGAAAGGCGGTAGTAAGAGGCATTGTCAATGCCACGAAAGGAGAGGGTGGGCCCGCGTTCGCTGCTTTCCGCCGTGTGATTGTAAACCACGTCGAGGATCACCTCGATGCCTGCTTCGTGCAGGCGCTTGACCATGCCCTTAAATTCACGCAGGGCCGCATGTGGCTCAGGAGTGGAGGCATACGTCGGCTCAAAGGCAAAGTAAGAAAGTGTGTTATAGCCCCAATAGTTCGTTAGGCCACGCTCTTGCAGAAATGAATCATCCAGGTGGTGATGCACTGGCAGCAGTTCCACCGCGGTCACACCCAGTTTTTTGAGGTAATCCATGGCTTCATCCGAAGCGAGGCCTGCATAGGTACCGCGTAGATTTTCAGGTAAGCTGGTGAGCTTTTGGGTGAAGCCTTTGACATGCAGCTCATAGATGATCGTGCGGTGCCAGGGCGTCTCCGGTGAGGCATCTCCTTCCCAGTCGAAATGCGGATCCACCACCATCCCCAGCGGAGCGTAGGCTGCGGAATCTTGATCGTTGAAAGAAAGGTCCAGAGCCTCATCTTCCAAGTTGTAGCCGAACAGGCAGGCGTCCCATTCCTTCAAGGGGCGACCGATCGCCTTCGCATAGGGATCCAGCAAGAGTTTGTGGGGATTGAAACGATGACCCTGCTCCGGCGCATAAGGGCCATAGACACGGTAGCCATACAATTGACCGGGCTGGATCCCGGGGATGAATCCATGCCAGACTTGGTTCGTGCATTCCGGGAGTTCGATGCGTGTTTCCTGCCCACCCTCGGCTTGGTCGAAGAGGCAAAGTTCTACCTTCTCCGCGTGGGCGGAGAAGAGGGCAAAGTTCACACCGCCTGGTTTGAGTGTGGCCCCGAGGGGGTAGGGAGTTCCATGGCCGAGCACAAGATTGGGATTCATCGCCGTTGCATCGGCTGGGATTTCGAGACTGGATGTGAAAACGGCGAATTTTGGTCTTTTGAATGGATTATCAGAGCTGACGCGAATTTTCGACACTTGAGCAAGACCGCCCGGCAGTCGAGATACGATAGAGTTTCGAAAAACTCCCCCCACCTCCCATGGCTTTCCTCCACGATTTAAAAATGCAGACATCCGTCGTGCATGCGGCCTTGGAAAAACAGTTGGACATCGCCCGTCATTTTGAGTCCAAAAGCAGCTACGTGAAACTGCTGGAGCGGTTCTTTTCGCTGTATGAACCGTTGGAAGAAAACCTTGCCCAGGCACTGGATTGGCAGGCACAAGGGTGGGACTTTGAATCCCGGAGAAAAACCCCTTGGTTAACGGAGGATTTACTGGCTCTGGGGCTCACGGTTCAGGACATCGCGGCCCTGCCACGTTGCACCGCCTTGCCAGATCTCAGGCCATCAGGAGCAGCCGTGGGCTGTCTGTATGTGCTTGAGGGCTCGACGCTGGGTGGGCAGGTGATCACCCGTCTGCTGAATCAGCATTTGGAAGTTTCTCCCGAGGCGGGCGGGCGTTTTTTCTCAGGTTACGCGGAGGCCACCGTGCCCCAGTGGCGGAGTTTTGGCTCTTGGGCCGAAGATTGGGCTCTGCGTCATCCCGAACAGAAGGCTGCGGCAGCTGAGGCGGCCTCGCAGACGTTTGATTCTTTCACCCGCTGGTTCCAATAAGTTGCTCCTATGTCTGACCAAGTTGATCTGACCAACTGTGATCGCGAGCCCATCCACATCCCGGGTTCGGTCCAGCCCCATGCACTGATTTTGGTGTTGGCAGAGCCCAGCTTATCCGTCCTACAGGCCAGTGCGAATGCTCCTGAGCGTCTCGGCCTGCCGTTGGAAGAATTGTTGCAGAAGACCCTGCCAGAGTTGCTGAAAGACTCGGACTCGGCTTACCTGGAAAAACATGTTTTATCGAAACATCTGGAAGCCTCTCCGCATTACCTGCCCCCTCTGAAAGTGGGGCCTGCGGGTCAGACCTTTGAGGCTTTGCTTCACCGTCATCAAGGCCTGCTGATCCTGGAATTGGAACAGTGGCCTGACCAGACCTCCATGGTGCATGAGGAAGTGTATGTCTCCCTCAAGCACACGCTGAATCAGCTGCAGGGCACCACCTCCGTGGTGGAGTTTTGCCAGCGTGCAGCAGAGCACGTGCAGGAGTTCACCGGCTTTGATCGCATCATGGTGTATCGCTTTGCGGACGATGCCTCGGGGCATGTCATCGCGGAGTCTAAACGGGCGGATTTGGAGTCCTATCTGGGGTTGCATTACCCAGCTTCAGACATCCCGAAACAGGCCCGCACCTTGTTTGTGAAATCTCAGCTCCGGCTGAACCCGGACGTCAAATACGAGCCTGTGGCCCTCATGCCAGCACTCCGGCCAGATACTGGCCTGCCACTGGACATGAGCTACTGCGTCAGCCGCTCCATGTCACCCATCCATGCAGAGTATCTGCAAAACATGGGGGTGGGGGCCTCCATGTCCATCTCCATCGTCATTGGGGAAGAGCTTTGGGGGCTTTTTGCCTGTCACCATTATTCTCCCCGCTACGTCTCGCACACCACGCGCATGGCCTGCGAGTTTTTAGCCCACATGCTGTCCCTGCAGGTCAGCAACAAGGAAAGTGACGAGCAGCATGAATATAAGCTGCGCCTGCATCAAGAGCACCGCCTACTGGCAGATGCCATGGCTCTGCATGCGGAATTTCACCCTGTCTTGATCCAGAGTAAGGGCAGCACCTTCGCTGGTATAGAGGCCGGCGGTGCCGCCCTTTTGCTCAATGACATGGTCTATCTGCGTGGTGAAACCCCGGATGAAGACACGGTGCGTGCCCTGGCTCCCCTGCTGGCAGAGCACATCGAGCCCTCCGTCTGGTCCACCGATCATCTTTCCAAGTTGTTTCCAGGTTGGGATGCGTGTGCTGAGGTGGCCAGTGGCGTTTTAGCCGCCCGTTTATCTCGGCAGACGCCGGCATACGTCCTTTGGTTTCGACCCGAAGAAAAGCAGACCATGAGCTGGGCTGGTGACCCGACAAAACCGATGGAGACCGGGCCTCATGGAGACCGATTGACGCCCCGAAAATCCTTCCAACTCTGGCAAGAAGAAGTCAGCGGCAAGTCGCTGCCCTGGCTCGCCTGTGAAATTGATGCCGCTCGCATGCTGCGGCAGACGATCTTAGAAACGGAGGTTCGCAGAGCTGAACAACTGGTTAGGCTGAATGCGGAGCTGGACGAGAGAAATCGGCAACTCGACTCCTTTGCCTATGTGGCCTCTCACGATCTCAAGGAGCCCCTGCGTGGCATCAGCAATTACTCGAACTTTCTGCTCGAAGACTTTGCGGATCAATTGGATGACCAGGGCGTCAACTACCTGCGCACCATGATGCGGCTGACCGAGCGCATGGAGACCCTGCTGGACTCGTTGCTCTACTACTCCCGCCTCTCCCGGGGAGAGATCCACAGCCGGCGTGTGGACCTGAATGCCGCCATCCAAGACGCTCAGGAGATGCTCATCGCGCGCATCCAGGAAAGTGGTGCGCAAATCGTCATCCCTCGACCCTTGCCAGAGGTTTACGGAGATGCGGATCGCCTGGGTGAGGTGTTTTCCAATTTGATCAGCAATGCCATCAAGTACACGGACCAACCCCCCGCAGAGATTGAAATCGGCTGGCAGGCTGGAGAGTTGGATAGCCCCACCGTCTTCTACGTTCGTGACAACGGCATCGGCATTGCGCTAGAGCACCAGCAGCTCATCTTTCAAATTTTCAAACGATTGCATGGCCGTGAAGACTATGGTGGGGGCGTGGGCGCAGGCCTCACCATCGTGCGCAAAATCATCGAACGCCATGGCGGACGAATCTGGGTGGATTCCAGGCCAGGACACGGAACGACTTTTTCTTTCACCTTGGAAACCGACCCCAACTTGCCATGAGCGAATCTGTGACACCTTCCTTCCTCATCGTTGAGGATAGTGATGAAGATTACGCCGCCTTGGAACGCATCGTCCGCAAGGCCCGGCCAGAGGTCTCGGTGAAGCTGCAACGCTGCGTCAGTGCAGAGCAGGTCTTCACCATTCTCAATGCCCCGAGGGTGCCACAAAAACCGCTGCCAGAGCTTCCCGCCCTCATCATTCTGGATCTGAATCTTCCTGGCCTTAATGGCAAGGAAGTGCTGCGGGCCGTGCGCCAGCATCAACGTCTTAAATTAATTCCGGTGGTGATTTTCTCCACTTCTAGTAACCCTCAGGACATCGAATGGTGCTACGAAAATGGGGCCAATTCTTATCTCGTGAAGCAGACCGACTACACCGCCTTTAAACGCGCGGTCGAGCTGTTGGTGGACTACTGGGTGGAGGCCGTTCGCTTGCCACGTCCTTCCAGTGGCGGTATCGTTTTGGAGAAGCCTGACGACAGCGGGTTACCCGCCTGATCAAGACCCTCGGCTCAGACAACCATGCTCGCCTCCTCCCCGTTACATGTTTTGATCGTGGATGATTCGTTGACGGATGCCGTCATCTTTCGCCGCTATCTCACTCGCGGTGTTCAAGCTCCCTGCGAAATCGGCGAAGTGGCGACGGCAGCCCAGGCCTTGGAGTACCTCCAAACCCGGCGGCCTGACTGTGTTCTGCTGGATTTTAACCTGCCAGACAGTGACGGCGTCAGCTTGGTCAAAAAGATCGTCTCCATCCATGGCGAAAATGCTTTTGGCATCGTCATGCTGACTTCCAACCATGAGGTGGAACTGGCCGTGGATGCGCTGCGCAGTGGGGCCCATGATTTCCTGCCCAAGGGGGCCACTAACGCCATCGTGCTCAGGCGCGCTGTGGATAACGCCACGGAAAAAGCCGCCATCCAGCGTGAGTTAGAAACCCAACGCCATGAATTGGCGCGTAAAAATGAGGAACTGCAGACTCACGTGCGGCAGCTCGAAAAGGAGATTTCAGACCGCCTCCATGCAGAGACGCGCCTCCGCCAAAGTGAAAATCAACTGCGCGTGGTGACGGACCATGCCGCTGTGCTTTTGGTGCTGTGTGACCGCGACTATCGCTACAAATTCGTCAATCGTCATTACGCGAGTCGCTTTGGCCTGGAGCCAGAGCAAGTCATCGGAAAACACATCCAAGACGTCCTGGGTAAAGAGGCCTTTAGCGCCATTCTTCCCCATCTCCAGCGGGTGCTGGAGGGTGAACGGGAGGAATTTGAAATCCAAGTACCCTTTGCGACCCTGGGCCTGCGCTGGATGAGCGTGGTCTATGTGCCTGAGCGCGGGCCGGAAGGTCAAATCCACGGTTTGATCGGCGTGATGTCGGACACCACCGCACGCAAGACAGCACAGATGGAGCTGGAGCATGCGCGTGATGAAGCCCTAGCGGCTTCACGGGCTAAGGATGATTTTTTAGCCGCTCTGTCGCATGAGCTGCGCACGCCGCTGAATCCCATCCTGCTGCTTTCCAGTGATGCGGCTGAAGATGCTGCCCTTCCAGAACATGTGCGGGGCATCTTTGAGACCATCCGTAAGAATGTGGACCTCGAAGCCCGGCTGATTGATGATCTGCTGAACATCACCCGCATCAGTCGTGGCAAGATGGCGCTGGATAGACTGCCGGTGGACATCCATGCCGTGCTAAAGGATGCGATGATGAACGTCGCTGCGGAGATCCATGCCAAGCATCTTTCCCTGAGGCAGCAGTTTCAGGCCACTGCCCACACCGTGATGGGGGATGCAGTGCGCCTCCAGCAGGTGTTTTGGAATGTCCTCAAAAATGCCGTCAAGTTCACGCCCGAAGGTGGCTGTATCACGGTGCGCACGCGGACCTTGCTGGAGGAAGATGTGGTGGAAATCCATGTCACGGACACAGGGATCGGCATGACTTCTGCGGAACTCGCCCGCGTGTTTGATGCTTTTGCTCAGGGTGATCATGCTGGAGATGGGGGCTCCCACCGTTTTGGCGGTTTGGGCTTAGGCTTAGCGATCAGCCAGATGCTGGTGCAGAGCCATGCGGGGGAGATATTGGCCTGCAGTGAGGGCCCTGGTGAGGGGGCTGTTTTTGTCATTCGCCTGCCTCTCGTGCCAGACATTTGCCTGACTCTCCTACCAACGGCTCCTGAGGTTGCCCTAGAACCGCAGAATACGAAGGCGATCAAGGTCCTACTCGTCGAAGACCATGAGCCGACCCGCAATGCGCTGGCTCATTTGTTGAAGCGGCGCAATTACCTCGTCAGTCCCGCAGCGACTCTGGAAGAGGCACGTGCTTTAGCGGCCCAGGAGTCTTTTGATCTGCTCATCTCAGATATTGGCCTGCCGGATGGGAATGGTTACGATTTGATGCAGGAGCTTGCGGGTTTGCACAGTATGAAAGGCATCGCCCTAACGGGTTATGGCATGGACAGAGACATTGATCGCAGCACCGAGGCCGGGTTTGTCGCCCACCTCACCAAACCCATTCAGGTACAGGCTTTGGAATCGGCGATTCATGCGGCTTTATTGCCTTCTGCCCGATAGATACACGCAGAATGCTGAACGTGCGCGAAGTAGATTTGAACCACCAGACGATTTGAGCCCATGCTGACTGCCTACCTCCTGTTTGCCGAGAGAAATACCGCCGCCACGGAGGCTGCTGAGGCAGGCATCAGTCGTGCGTTTCGGGGCGCTGAGATCATCACCGCCTCAGGGGTGGATGAAGCCGTCATTTTGTCTGTAAAAGGTGCGCAGACTCTGCTTGTCCTCATCGAGCCTGAGTTGGAGGAATTGGAACTGGCGCTCAAATTATCCTCAGAAGATGGGCTAGCGCGATGGCCGGTGGTCTGTCTCGGGGGTCCGGTCCATAGCCGGGCTCTTGCTGTCATTGCTGCGGAGGACTGGCACCCACCCTTGCTGGCACAGGTATTTTTAGGGGCTGTGCAGCGGCAGGAGTTGATCCGTGAAAACGCTCGCTTGCGCGGGGACTTGCTCACCTTTGCACGCCGCGTCAGTCATGATCTACGCACCCCCCTGAGTGGCATTTTCACCACGGCGGAGTTGCTCAAGGAGATCCTCAGTGAGCAGTCAGAGGAAGATGCGGCTCTAACCACCCCCCTCTTTGACTCCACCCAGGCTGTTTTGAGATTGATCGAGCGCACGAGCCAGGTCGCTCGGGCCACCGTCGAGCCACGGCCCAAGGAAACGGCCGATATGGGGCAGGTGGCCTGGGCCGGGCGGCAGGCGGTAGAGCGGCAGGCCATGAAGGCCGGCGTGCGTTTGCAGGAAGCTACCACGTGGCCGCAGATCCAGGGCGTCACCGCTTGGCTGGAAGTCATCTGGGCGAACTTGCTCCAGCAGGCCGTGCAGCGCAGCATCTCTGGCATGACGGTCGAGATGCAGTGGAAGGAACTGCCTGCGGAGTATGAGTTCAGCGTTCAGGATCAGGGTCCCGAATTGAAAGAGGAGCAGCGGCTGGCCCTCTTCTGGCCTTTTGAAAAACTCCATCAAGGCCACAGTGCCAAAAATCTGGAGCTTCCCATCGCACGTCGCTTGGTCGAACTCCAAGGAGGGCGCTGCGGCTGTGAACCGGTGGTAGGGGGCGGCATGCGCTACTTCTTCACTTTGCCGAAGGAACCTGCAGACTTGGTCGCGGCGGCATGAAGACAGACTCTGCCCAACCCCCCTTTTCGCTAAATCCCACTTCCTGGGTCCAAGGGGGTGGTGAAATGGGGCGGCGCATCCGGGAGTTTGACTGGTCGCAGCATCCGCTCGGGCCTTTGGACACCTGGCCCCAGAGTCTTCGCACCACCATCAGCCTCATGCTGAACTCTCGCTTTGCCATGTGGCTGGGCTGGGGGGAGGATTTTTGGTTCTTTTGCAATGATGCGTATTTGCCGACTTTAGGCCTGAAGAAAAATTGGTTAGGGACTTCTGCCTCAGCGGTATGGAAAGAGATCTGGCAAGATGTTGGCCCTCGCGCCACATCCGTCGTCAGCACGGGGGTGGCCACTTGGGATGAAGGGCTGCAGCTTTTTCTAGAGCGCAGCGGCTTCACGGAGGAGACCTACCACACCTTTTCCTACAGCCCCATCCCAGGGGAGGGGAATACCATCGGCGGCATGCTCTGTGTCGTCACGGAGGAGACGGAGCGCATCATCAGTGAACGGCGCCTTTCCCTCTTGCGCGACTTAGCCACCCGACTGACCGGCGTGACTACTGAGACCGAGCTGTGTTCCGCCTTCCAGCACTGCATCGAACAGCAACCTCAAGACCTTCCTTTTGCCCTCATCTACCTCGCCGAGGCGGAAGGTGTAGAAACGCGCCTTTCATGCTGCCAGGGCCTGGCCACCAGCCACCCCGCAGCCCCTGAACGCCTCACCCTGGGCGCGGCGGAAAACGTCTGGCCCCTGGGCTCTTCACTGGTGTGTTTGGAGGACCTAGGCACCCGCTTTACTGACCTGCCTGGCAGTGCTTGGGATAAGCCCTCCACCGCAGCCGCCCTCATTCCCATCCATGAGCAAGGCACGGACCAGCCAGCCGGGCACTTGGTGGTGGGATTGAATCCCTACCGCCCCTTGGACGCTCCCTATCAGGGCTTTCTTGAACTCCTCGCAGGTCAAATCTCCGCCGCTTTGGGCAACGTGCGAGCTTACGCAAGGCAGCGCCAACGGGCTGAAGAGCTGGCCGCCATGGACCACGCCAAGACGGTCTTTTTTAGCAACGTCAGTCATGAGTTTCGCACGCCGCTGACGCTCATGCTCGGGCCTCTCGAGGATCTCCTGGCCCAGACAGAGACGCCCAGCGCGCCAGGGAACCGAGAACTGATTTCCGTAGCTCATCGCAATGGCCTCCGCTTGCTCAAGCTGGTCAATACCCTGCTGGATTTTTCCCGTCTCGAGGCCGGGCGCATGGAGGCAGCCTTTGAACCCGTAGATCTGGCCGCACTCACCCTGGACTTGGCGGAAAGTTTCTCCCCCGCCATGAAACGGGCAGGTCTGGACTATTGCCTCCACTGCCCCCCTTTGCAGGAGCCTCTCTACGTGGACCGGGACCTGTGGGAAAAGATCGTCCTCAACCTCCTTTCTAACGCTTTTAAATTCACCCTTCAGGGTAGCATCCACCTTTCCCTCACCGATCAGGCTGAAGGCGTGGAATTAAAAGTCGCCGATACGGGCAGTGGCATCCCCACCGCTGCCCAGTCCAGTCTCTTTGAGCGGTTTTTCCGTGTCCAGGGGGCAGAGGGGCGCAGCCATGAAGGCACCGGCATCGGGCTCGCCCTCGTGGGCGAACTGGTGAAGCTGCATGGCGGCACCGTGAAGGTAGAAAGCCAGCCCGGCCAGGGCAGTGTCTTCACCGTCATCCTGCCACGTGGGAAAGCCCACCTGCCTGTGGCTCACCTGCGCAAGGGCTTCACCCATCATGCCAAGCATGCAGACTCTTCCTTCCTCACGGAAGCTGCGCGCTGGCTGCCGGTAGAAACAGCCACTTCGACAGCAGGCCTCGCGCTCGATTCTGCTGCTCAGTCACGACCACGCATTTTGTTAGCGGATGATAATGCCGACATGCGGGACTATGTCCGCCACCTGCTTTCCTCCCGGTTTGAGGTGCAGACCGTGGCCGATGGACGCGCCGCGCTGGAACTCATCCAGGCTCACCCACCAGATCTCGTCTTGACCGATGTCATGATGCCGCACCTGGATGGCTTTGGCCTGCTCCAGGCCCTGCGGGAAAATGCCGCCACGCGCATGATCCCCGTCATCCTTCTCTCCGCCAGAGCTGGCGAAGAGGCCCGTGTGGAGGGACTGGATGCTGGAGCGGATGATTACCTCATCAAACCCTTCGATGGTCGCGAGCTCTTAGCCCGTGTCAGCACCCACCTCACCCTCGCACAGTCCCGCCAGCAGGCTGCTCGCCAGGCCACCCAGGCCGAGGCACGCCTCCAGCATCTCTTTACCCTCCTGCCCGCCGGTGTTTACACTTGCAATGGCCAGGGTCACATCACCTTCTTCAATCAGCGGGCCGCCGAGCTATGGCGGCACACCCCGCAGTTGCATGATCCAGAGACCCGCTACTGCGGTTTCCATCGGCTTCTCAATGAAGACGGCACAGTCATCCCGCCCGAGCATAGCCCCATGGCAGATGCGGTGCTTCATGGGAAAAGTTTTCGCAATCTGGAAGCCGAGGTCGAGCGGGCCGATGGCAGCCGCTTCATCGCCAGCGTCAGCATTGATCCCCTCTGGGATGATCAGGGGCACATCATCGGTGCCATCAATATCTTTCAGGACATCACCCAGTCCCACGCCACCGCCAGGGCCCTCAAGCGTGAGCTGGAAGAGCGCCAGCGCGCCGTCCAGCACGCCACCTTCCTCAGCGCGCTCAGTCAGCAGCTCAGCCTCCTCAATGAGCCCCAGGACATCCTACAGGTCGCCTCAGAGCAGCTGGGTCATCACCTTCAGTTAGACCGCTGCGGTTTCATTGAAGCTACCGGCAGTCAGGAGGTGCTCACCATCACCGAGGACTGGGCTAGCGAAGGCATGCCCTCTTTAGCAGGCCGCTTTCATCCGCAGGATTTCACGCCGCCGCAGCTTTGGCAGGCCATCCAGCAGGGCATCCTTTCCGTGGAGGATGTCCATGATCATCCGCACACCCAGGCCATCACCGCACGGTTTGAAAAAATCGGCCTCCGCGCTTTCGCCATCGTCCCCTTTTCTCAGGCCTGTCAGGTGCGCACCTGGCTCACCATCGGCACTGCGCAGCCACGCCGCTGGCGGGAAGATGAGCTGAGGCTTCTGGAAAACGTCATCACCCGCGTGCGGCCCCTGGTGGAGCAGGCACGTGCCGCCTTGGATCTCCAGCAGCGTGGCGAGCGCATGCAGCTCCTTTCAGAGACCCTTGCTCAGTTGATCAGCGCCCGGAATCCGGAAACCGTCGTTCGCGAGCTGTTCTCCCGGGTCACCATGCACCTCCGTGCAGACACGTACTTTAATTTCATGGTCACGCCGGCGGGCGATAGCCTGGAGCTACACTCCTGTGCGGGCATCAGCGAAGACACCGCCCGCGCCATGCAGCGGCTAAATTTTGGACAAGCCGTCTGCGGCACCGTCGCCCAGACTTGCCAGAGCATCGTCGTCAATGACATCCAAAACACCCCGGACCCACGTGCAGACCTCGTCCGCAGCCTCGGCATCCAGACCTATGCCTGCCATCCCCTCATCGCCGGCGGCAGGCTCCTCGGCACTCTTTCTTTCGCCAGTCGCGTCCGCACCCAGTTTGATGCCGAGGAGCTGAATTTCATCCGCATCGTCACCCACTCTGCTGCCTTGGTGCTTGAGCAGTTGCAGTCTTCGGAAGCACGCCAGCGCCTGGCCTCCATCGTCACGTCTTCGGATGATGCCATCATCAGCAAAAACTTAGACGGTCTCATCACCAGTTGGAACATCGGCGCCCAGCGCATGTTTGGTTATACCGCAGATGAGGTTATTGGTCGCCCTGTCACCCTTCTGGCTCCTGAAGATCGCCAGGATGAGGAACCCGTCATTCTAGACCGCATCCGTCGGGGGGAATACATCCAGCACTTCGAAACCATCCGCCAGCGCAAGGATGGCACGTTGGTGGATATCTCTCTCACCATCTCCCCCATCAAAGATGCCGAGGGGCGCATCATTGGCGCATCCAAAATCGGTCGTGACATCACCGAAAGGAAAAAGAACGAGCTTGAGCTCGTCCGCAGAGAGCAGCTTTATCGCAGCATTGGTGAATCCACCAACTACGGTATCTGGGTCAGCGACGCTCAGGGCCACAACATCTACGCCAGTGATTCCTTCCTCAAGCTCGTCGGTCTCACCCAGCAAGAGTGCGCCAATGACGGCTGGCATCAGACCCTCCACCCGGACGATCTGGAGGCTACCCTCGCTCAGTGGCAGGCAGCCTCCCAGCAAGGTGGGCTTTGGGAAAGAGAGCATCGTTTCAAAGGGGTGGATGGCCACTGGCACCCCGTCCTCTCACGCGGCATCCCCATTCGGGATGAGAAAGGTCAGATCATTCAGTGGGCGGGCATCAGCCTCGATATCTCCACCTTTAAAAAGACGGAGGAAGCCCTGCGCCAGCAGTCCCAGATCCTCGCCGTGCTGAACCGTGTCAGCAGCACCCTCGTCGCAGAAAGAGATCTCGAAAAAATCGTCCAGAGTGTGACGGACGCCAGCTGTGAGATCAGTGGCGCGCAGTTCGGTGCATTCTTTTACAACGTCACGCATGAAAGTGGGGAGGCCTTGACCCTCTTCACCGTCTCCGGTGCCCCGCGGGAGGCCTTTGCCAAGTTCCCCATGCCGCGCAACACCGCGCTGTTTGCCCCCACCTTCAAAGGCGAAGGGGTCGTGCGTGTGGATGATGTCTTGTTAGACCCTCGTTATGGGAAAAATGCTCCCTTCCAGGGCATGCCCGCTGGCCATCTCCCCGTGCGCAGTTACCTGGCTGTCCCGGTCGTGTCAAATTCTGGCCAAGTCATTGGCAGCATGCTCTTTGGCCACCCACAGCCGGGCATTTTTACGGAAGCTACGGAAGGCATGCTCATGGGCATGGCCGCGCAGGCCGCCATCGCCATTGACAATGCAGAGCTCTACACCTCTCTCCAGCGTGAGCTGGCTCAGGTGAAGCAAGTCCAGGGAGCCCTACGCGCCAGTGAACGCCGCTGGCGTGACATGGCGGAGGCCATGCCCCACCTCGTCTGGACCAGCGGTCCTGATGGCGGCTGGGATTTCGTCAGCCCCCAGTGGTGTACCTACACCGGAAGAAAGGAAGAAGAACAGCGTGGCCACGGCTGGACAGACGCTGTCCATCCAGAGGATCGCCCGCTCATGGAAACCGCCTGGAATCAGGCCTCCCACACCCGCAGCATTGTGGATGTGGAAGTTCGTATCCGTCGTGCAGACGGTCAGTACCGTTGGTTTAAGACCCGCGCCATGCCCGTCATGGATGAAAGCGGGAGCATCATCAAATGGTACGGTTCGAATACCGACATCGAAGACATCAAGCGGACAGACAACATCCTCCGCGAGCGTGAAGCCCGCCTGTCCGCCATCTTTGCCCAGGCAGGTTCCGGCATCGTCCAGACAAATCTCGAAGGCGGCATCACCATGGTCAACGACGCCTACTGTGAGATCGTCGCGCGCACTCGTGAAGAACTTCTCGGGCTCAATGTCCACGCCATCACCCATCCAGAAGATCGCACCCAGAACATGGCGGTCTTTGATGCCATGATCCAGGGCGGCGCCTCCTTCATCATCGAAAAACGGGACATCCTGCCAGACGGCAATTACGTCTGGGTGCGCAACAGCGTCGTCGGCATTCGAGATGCCCAGGGTCAAGTCATTGCCGGCCTCATTATCACTCAGGACATTACCGACAGCCGCGAAGCCGAAAATGCCCTCCGCGCCAGCGAAGAGCAGCTCCGTCTCGTGACCGATCATGCCCCCGTCCTCCTGGCTCAGTTTGACCAGCAGCACCGCTATAAATTTGTCAATCGGCCCTACGCCCAGCGTTACGGGTTCGAGCCTCAAGACGTCATCGGTAAACACGCCCGCGATGTCGTCAGTGACAGCGCTTACCGCAGCGCACTCACCATGATGGAGCGCGCATTTAAGGGGGAGCGGGTCGAGTTTGAAATGGCCATCCCTTATGAGACCCTCGGCTCCCGCTGGGGGCACGTCATCTTCGTCCCTGAGCGCAATGCCGAAGGTGAAGTCGTCGGCATCGTCACCGTGTTGACAGACATCACCATGCGCAAGCAGGCAGAGCATGACCTGGAGCAGGCCCGCGACCGCGCTCTAGAAGCCGTGCGTGCGAAGGATGACTTCCTCGCCCGCCTGTCTCATGAGCTACGCACCCCCCTCAGCCCCGTCTTGCTCCTGGCCAGTGAAGGCAGCAAAAGCCTCGATATCCCCGAAAGTGCGCGTGCAGACTTCGAGACCATCCGCAAAAATGTGGATCTCGAAGCCCGCCTCATTGACGACCTCTTGGACATCACCCGCATCACGCGGGGTAAGTTGGCGCTCGACCTCCAGCCTGTGGATCTCAAAGAAGTCATCCAGGACGCCCTTGCCACCATCCATGGAGAGATCGCCGGTAAGAAAGTCCACCTTCAGCTGGACCTCTCCCAGTCTCCACTGGACATTTTGGCGGATGCCGTGCGCCTCCAGCAGGTGTTTTGGAATCTCCTCAACAACGCCGTCAAATTCACCCCCCCGAGCGGCATCATCAAAGTCTCCGCTCGGGCTCTAGAGGAGGAAGACGCCGTGACTGTCGAAGTCACCGATACCGGCATCGGCATGACCGAGGAGGAGATCCAGCGCATCTTCGAGGCTTTCTCTCAGGGAGATCACGCCCTCAAAGGGGGCTCACAGCACTTCGGTGGTCTCGGCCTCGGCCTAGCCATCACTCGCATGTTGGTCGAGCTGCACCAGGGCCACATTCAGGCCACCAGCAGTGGCCGGGGTAAGGGAGCCACTTTCACCGTGAAGCTGCCGCGCATTTCGAAGGCCAGCAGCGTCCACCCCTCCCGCACCTCGTCTGCCATTCCCCTGCCACCTGCGGAGAAAACAGCCCCGGCGCCGCCCACGCCCTTGCGCATCCTCTTGGTCGAAGATCACGAGCCTACCCGCACCGCCCTCTCCTCCCTCCTGCGTCGGCGTCGGCATGAAGTCCACACCGCAGGTTCCCTCCAGGAAGCGCGTGAATGTGCCCAGGAACATCGCTTTGACCTCTTGATCTCAGACCTGGGCCTGCCAGACGGCACCGGGTATGAACTCATGAAAGAACTGGCGGATCGACTGCCTCTCAAAGGCATCGCCGTCAGTGGTTTTGGCATGGAGCAGGACCTTGTGCGCAGTCGCGCCGCAGGTTTTGTCACCCATTTGATTAAACCTGTCCGCATCGAGGCTCTAGAGGCCGCACTCGCTTCCTTGCAGGATACCTAACCAAGACTGTGCAATCAGCAAACTGAGTGCCTCGCACAGCCTATCTGGGCCCTCATTAAACCTTGATTTACCAAGGGTCATGCCGTGGAAACAGCCATGGCACGGTTTGAGCAAAAGGAGGGAACTGAGAGGGGGATGCAATCTTCCCCTCGAAACACCAACCCCTGAACATTATGACCAAGCTCAAAATCAAAGGCACCTGGAACGAAACCAAAGGTAAGCTGAAGCAAAAGTACGCTGAGCTCACCGACAACGACCTTCTCTTTGAAGAAGGTAAGGAAGAGGAACTCCTCGGTCGTCTCCAGCAGCGCACAGGTGAGACCAAGGAAAAAATCCGCAGCTACATCGAAGAGGTGTAACCGGGCCAAGCCTGTCACTTTCGCCACTTTAAAAACCCCAGCCGCCCTCTCTCCATTTTTTGGTGGGAGGGCGGTTTTCGTTGAGTGGTCTAACCGAAGTTCAATCCAAGGTTCGACCCCACAAAAAGGGCTCGCAAATAGCCCTGATTAAAGTCGCCAAAGCTCTAGCGCGCCAAGACGCAGATCCTGAACGCAGTCATGATTTCTTCGGTTCGGCTTCAGGAAAGACCCGTCACTTTCACCGTCTCTTCAGGCATCACATCTCCCGGGCCTTCGCGTATGGTCACTGCCACCTCCATGCCCAGGTAGCAGCCGGGAGGGCCATCATAAATACCGCTGACAGGCATCACCCCACGGGGGTGCGCACTCACCCCCAAAGTCACATGCTTGGGAGATAAAGCCTCCCCCACGGTGGGGTCAAAGCCGCACCAGCCATTGTCAGGAAAATACACCTCCACCCACGCATGGGTAGATCCCCGGCCTGCCGTGGCTGCCGCCGCATCCAGGTAACCACTCGCAAATCGCGCGGCCAGTCCCAAAGAACGGCAGGCCTCCATCAGCAGCGTCGCCATGTCCCGGCAGGAGCCCGTCTTGAATGTCAGTGTATTCGCCGGGGTTTGTACCCCTCGTTCTTCCCTTCGCCGATAACGGATCTGTTGGTGAATGCAGCGGTTCAGGTAGGCCACGGCCGCCACCGCTGTCGTGAGGGGATGACTCTCCATCTGCGCCTCCGTCCATTGGCCGATGACCGGCTGGTCTTCTGGATACACCGGCTGTAAATAGCCATTCACCACCGGCTGCTCCATCTGCGGGTACGCCACGGGTAAGCTTACCAAAGACGGGCGGCTGATACGTCTAGGCGCTTCATCTTCCACGCTCGAAGCTCTATCGATGATCACCCGGTTCACGATCTCAAGCCGATCCGCCATTTCAGGCATCTCAGCGATGGCAATGCTATTCCCAAACAAATCCGTGAGCCAAAAAAACTTCGCTTCCGGTTGAACGCTGAGGTCATGCTTCACCACTGTGATGTCATGCCCCTCGCGGGGTCTCAATACCAGACGATGCAGGCCAAACCGCACCGGTTCAGAGTAGCGGTACACCGTGCGATGCTCGATGTGGAAACGTCTCATAAAGGCAACCTCTGGTGGCACTCCGCCAGGTGGGGATTGAGATGAATTACGTGTGGCAGATGAATACGCGCTGGAGTTCCTCCGTCGTCAGTTTGCGGTAGTCTTTATCCAGGGCTTCGCAGTACACGTTCTGCCGGTCTAACTGTAAGTTTCCAAACGAGGTGCAGACGGAAACCTCCGCCGCATCCCGTCCCGTGCCGATGTGCACCACCCCATCTGGCGAGGCCAGGCCCGTGGCATCCCATAGCAGCCAGCGACCGCCGATCCAGGTCTCAAAACAGGCGTGAAAGTCCGGTGGATTCAGCTCATGCGCATAGGCCGTGAAATAACGCGCCGGGATATTCATCGCCCGGCACATGGCGATTCCCAGATGCGCAAAGTCCCGGCACACTCCTCGCCGCTCCACCAGTGAATCCACTGCTGAAGTGCTGGCATCCGTGGAGCCGCTTACATAAGAAATGTGTTCCTCGATCCACTTAATCACCGCCAGCACGCGGTCCAGAGGCGTCTCACAGTCCCCAAACTGCTGGGCCGCCAGATTCCCCAGACGATCTGACTGGCAGTAACGGCTCGCATACAAACAGCTCAGCACCTCCAGGGGAAATTCATGCACTTCCGTGTCTGGCAGATTGTGACGATAAACCAGCTCTGGGGTGTTCTCCACCACGGCCTCATAACGAATGTGGTAGAGGCCTGGGATCTGCGCCGTGATTTGGTCAAAGCGATTTCCCGTCACATGATCCATATGCTCCACATGCGGCATGGAAGGTGTGAGGTGGAAGGTTTCATCCACAATCCTTTGCCGCGAATTTTTCTGAGCACGAATGTTCAGTAAAAAAGTCAGCGGCGCGGTGGCCGTGTAGTCGAGTTCACAGATGATCTTGAAGGTCATGGGAGCAGTATGGGGAGAAAGGACGTTGCAAGACCCGTGCCGTATGACTTCTGACGAAGCTGATTTCGGTGTTGCAGGATGCACTCGCCCATCCCTTGCAGTTTGCAAAAGAAACAGTTCTTCATCGCCAAATGCCTGTATGATCCCCCCAGCCAAAGCTTTATCCGCCGGGCATGATTCTTGCAAAAGTTGTGAAACGAATACGCCATTGATTTGTCTCTCAAAAAGATGGCTGTCTTCTGACTTCGTCCCTGATCCCCTTTCTACGCGTCGTGTCTTCTCATTCTCTTCTGCAAGCCCCAGAACTATCGCAGCATCTGTCGCTGGAACTCCGGCAGAAACTCGCAGTTCTGCAAACCCCTACCCATGAACTGGATCTCCTCGTTCGGCAGGAAATGCAGCAAAACCCCGTTTTAGAACTCGAAGGTGGCATTGATGCCAGCCTGGAATCCTCTTCGGAAGATCCCACCGAAGACCCCTGGGATGAGGAGTTGAGCAAACTGGCTCAGCGAGATGAAGAGTGGAACCCTGCACCAGCGCGCAGCCTCGCTACCCCTGAGGATGAAGAGCGCCGTCAGTTCGTCATGGAGTCCCTGACCAAGCCAGTGACCCTCGCCGAACATGTCGAAGGTCAATTGTTAGGCATGCGTTTCGATGACGAGGAAAAAGAAGACATCCTTCGCCTTCTCGGGCATTTGAATGACAACGGCTGGCTAAAAAAACCGCTGGCCGAGATCGCCGCAGAAGAGGGACGCCCTTTGGAAGAATTGGAATTCGCCCAAGACATGCTGCTCACGCTCGATCCCCCCGGTCTGGGCGCTGGAGATCTCCGGCAGTGTCTCATGGTGCAACTGGAGAGGGAAAAACGCACCAAAACCCTCGAGTACCACATTCTGGACGAATGCTTCCACCTGCTGTCACGGCGCAAGTTTGAAGACATCGCCACGCACTTTGATGTGGAGGTGGATGACGTGCAGGATGCTGCGCAGCGCATCACCGCTCTCAATCCTCGCCCAGCTAAGGACTTCGATGAAACACCCACCATCGGCTTTCACGTGCAGCCGGAGATGACCATCGAAAAACAGTCGGGTCAGTGGACCGTCACCATTCACAAAGAGGTGACGCCCTCCCTTCGCATCAGCCAGTTTTATAAAAGCATGATGGCCGAGGCCGACGGGAAAAAGGACGTGCGCGACTTCATTCGCGACCACATCAAACGCGGCCGTTTTTTCATAGACATGCTGCAGCAGCGCCAGCAGACCATCCAAAAAGTGGCTGAGCACATCGTCGCTCGTCAGGAAGACTTTTTTGAGATCGGCCCATCCTCTTTAAAGCCCATGACCATGGCAGACATTGCCAATGAAATCGGCATCCACGAAAGCACCGTCAGCCGGACCGTCGCGGGTAAGTTTGCCCTCACTCCTCATGGTGTCTTTGAGCTGCGTTCCTTCTTCACGTCTGGTATGGCGACCTTTTCTGGCGAGGCTGTGAGTGGCCGCACCGTGGAGGCAGCCCTGAAGGAAATCATTCAGGCGGAAGATCGCTCCCAGCCCCTTCATGATAAAGAGATCGTCGAGCGCTTGGCGGACCGGGGCATCCGCATGTCCCGTCGCACCGTCGTCAAGTATCGAGATCGTCTGGGCATCCTGCCTAGCTCTCTGCGTCGGGGTTCGTGAGTTCGTTGTTTCCAGGTGCCCGTGGCTTCTGATACAGGCCACTGTCACGTAGCCGGCGCACGCGATCATGGGCGCGATGCACTTTCTGCGCCAGGGACTGGATGCCAAACCGCACCGTCTCAGGAAGCTGCTCTGCGGGCTGGAGGGCTTCTTCAAAAGCCTCCTCTGCCGCATTCTCACCCCGCTCCACTTCATCCAGGATGGACTGATCATCGGGCTCTTCAGACAACGCCGTGCGCAGGCTCATCCAACGGCGGTGAAACATCGCCGTTGTCGAGCCTGTGCTAGGCACCCCTTCCTCTCCAGCGAGATTCATCAGATGAGATAGCTCGCTGGCCATGCTGCGGCGTTCCCGGGCATACTTATGGAACTCATCTCGCAAGGCTCGATCGTGCACATGTGCCGCCGCATGTTGGAATCCATTCTCCCCATCGTGAGTCACTTTCATGAGGTTGAGAAAGAGTGCCGTCAGCCCTGCCGAAGGCACGGATGCCGCAGCAGCGCGGGGAGGGTAAGAGCTCAAAAGTCCGGCAGGAAATCCGGGCGGCTGGGGGTTGTCCGCATTCATAAAGTAAGGGGGGTGGCTACGAAGAGGTAGCTGTTTAGCTACCTCTTTGCACAACTGAGGCCACGCACCCCTGAGATGAAAAAGTGTGCTAACTGCGAGGCAGTCTGCATGCCGATGCGTGCTGATGACCGCATTTTGGCCTAACCGAAGGCACGTTTAACTGGGTGAGAGCCGTGCGCTAAGAGATGGCACCCCTTATGCAAAGAAGTATCTGGAATGCATCTTGCAGAAGATGCCCTCGACTCACCTCCACCATGAAAACGACACTCACTCTCTTCGCCCTCGCTCTTGTCCTTTCTGCTTGTGATCAAAAGGAAAGAGCTGTCATCCGTCAAGAAAGCCGGGATGCTGCTGAACAGGTCAAAGAATCTGCCATTGAACTTAAAGACAAAGTTGCAGCCGCTGTCCACAGCGAAGGCAATAAGCTCAGGATCAAAGGCACCTGGAATGAAGCCAAAGGCAAGCTGAAGCAAAAGTACGCTGAGCTAACCGATGACGATCTCCTCTATGTCGAAGGCAAAGAAGATGAACTCTATGGCCGTGTCCAAAAGCGGCTGGGGAAAGAACGGGTGGAGGTCGAAAAGATTTTTGAAGAACTTTAATCTCTCTTCAAGCCTAACCAAATAAACATCATGAAACTCGAATCCCTTCAAAGCCTCTACATCCACGAGCTGCAGGACCTGCACAGCGCAGAAATGCAAATCAAAAGCGCGCTGCCAAAAGTCATCAAAGCCGCAACCTCTGAGGAGCTCAAAGAAGCTCTCAAAGCCCACCTCGAAGTCACCAAGACCCATGTCGAACGCCTCAACGACATCTTGGCCAGTCATGACGAAAAACGCGAAAGCGAAAAGTGCAAAGGCATGGAAGGCCTGCTCGAAGAGTGTGAAGGCATGCTCGAAGAAGAGGGGGACGACATCCTTCGTGACTTGGGCATCATCTCCGGTTGCCAGCGCGTGGAGCATTATGAAATGGCCGGCTACGGCAATGCCCGCACCTTTGCTGAGCAACTCGGCCATGCTGATGACATCGCCCTGCTCACCGAAACCATCGAGGAAGAAGGCGCAGCTGATGAAGAACTCACTAGCGTGGCCACCATCCTCCTGAGTCAGTATGAAGGAGACGCCTCCGACGAAGATGAAGAAGACGAGACAGATACTCCGGCTCGTAAAAAAGCAGCTCGCTAAATAGCGGGTATTTAAAAGCCAGCCCAGTCACTCCAAAGTGAGCTGGGCTGGCTTTTTACTGGGTCAATTTAGGGTTAAAGACCCTGTCTTGACACGGAAAGAATCAAGACGCCGCTTTACCATCCAAACCCATCTTTTTCCTTTTCCGGTACAGGGTCGCTTGATCAATTCCCAGGATGACTGCGGCCTCAGCAAGACTGCCTGCCGTTTCTAAAGTCTGCTTGATGTAAGCTTCCTCAATCTGCTGAAGCGTCATGCCCTGCCACGCGCTGAAGTCCAGCCCATGGCCGCTGGACATTGCTTGCCCCCCAGCGGATGAAGAACTGGCTGAGGAGCTGCCCCCGTGTACTTCGGTCGGGAAATCATCGGCTTCCAGTTGATCTGTATTCGCCAGGATCACCGCCCGCTCGATCGCATTGCGCAGTTCCCGCAAGTTACCTGGCCAACTGTAATTCGCGATTCGCCGTTTGGCCGCCTCTGAGATCCCGTGAAGCTTTCTTCCTACCTGTGCCGCAAAGTGCTCCGTGTAGTAATCGGCGATGCGTAGCAAATCGCTTTGACGGTGGCGCAGCGGTGGCATCTCTACCGAGATCACATTGAGCCGGAAGAAAAGATCTTCACGAAAGGTGCGATTACGCACGCTCTCTTTCAGGTCTCGGTTCGTCGCAGCGATGATGCGCACATCCGCTTTCCGCGTCACTGTTTCACCCACACGCTCATATTCACGCTCTTGTAGCAAGCGCAGGAGTTGTGGCTGGATCTCTAGCGGCAGCTCGCCGATTTCATCAAGGAAAAGCGTGCCTCCTTCCGCTTGTTTGATCTTGCCCCAGGTGTCGCGGATCGCACCGGTGAAGGCACCTTTGACATGGCCAAAGAGATCACTCTGCAGCAGCTCTTTGGATAGAGCTGGGCAGCTCACGGTGACAAAAGGTTTATCCTTCAGATGACTTTGTTGGTGGATGGCCTTGGCCACCACGCTTTTGCCCGTGCCACTTTCACCCAGGATCAAGATGGCCGCTGGCGCGCGTGCGGCGCGCATCAGCACATCCATGACAGATTTCATCACGGGTGTCTCAAAGTCAAAACGTGGCTCCGGGCCACTTTGCTGGCGCACTTCCTTGACCTCTTTCTCCAGAGTCTCGATCCGCTGGCTCATCTGCCGAAAGCGGGTCAACCTAGCCAGAACTGCGCGGAATTCCTCGCGGGTGAAAGGCTTTTCCAGAAAATCCAGTGCCCCGCGCCGCACCGCCTCCACGGCTATTTTGACGGTGCCCTGGGCGGTGAACATCACCACCGGAACTTGCGGGTGGTGTTTCACCAAAAGGTCTAAAAGATCCAGGCCATTTTCAGGTCCTAGATTCAAGTCTAACAAAATGGCATCGTACTTTTCCTCCTTCAGTCGGGCCAGCGCCCCGGCGCTGTTCACCACAGGCTCAGCGTAGTGGCCTTCATCATCTATCAGCATGCACGTCGCATCGCGTATGCTTTTTTCATCATCAATTACAAGGAAATCCATGGTTTAAAAAAGGGGTCAGAAGCGTGGTTCCAGGCTGGCCCGTTTGCTGGGGCGGCTTTTGGGCAGGCGCACCGTGAATGCGGCACCCTCACCCAAGGTGGATTCTAAAAGTAGGTGGCCGTGCATGGCCTCAATCAGTTTTTTGACAATGCTCAGGCCTAATCCAGTGCTCGGCTCACCCGCCGTCGGGCGGGCCGTCAACCGGGCGTAGCGGCGGAACATGTGCTGCTTATCCGCATCGGTAAAACCAGGGCCTTCATCCCGGATGCAGCACTCCACACAGTCCCCATTCATGGGGGAGACGCTGACGTGGATTTTTTTACCGCTCGGAGAGAACTTGATGGCATTCGACAGGAGGTTATCCAGCACTTGCTTCAAGGCTGTAGGATCGGCCTCGATGGTACTGCTGCTGCTATTAAACTGGCAGATGAATTCGATTTCCTTTCGTTCTGCGGCCAACTGGTATTGACGCACGGCTTGGTTCGCGGCCTGCGCCAGATCCACTGGTTCTGCATTGAACTGAATCATTCTCTCCGTGAGGCTATTGGCCAGGAACTCCTTCACGAAAGCCAGCATCTGCGTGGTGTTTAAAAGGATGTTCCCCACCAGGTGCTCGCACTTTTCATCGGTGGGGTGACGCTCTAACCGATCATGCAAGAGCTGGGCACTCATCTGCATGCCGCCCAAGTGATTCTTCAAATCATGCGTTAGGATGCCCAAAAGCTCATCCTTATCTTCGGCCAAAGCTTTGAGGGAATCTCGCGCCATTTTCAGGGCTAAGTGAGTCCGCACGCGTGTCAGCAATTCGGCTCGGCTGAAAGGCTTCGTCACATAGTCCACCCCGCCGCTTTCTAGCGCCTGCACGATGAGATTTTTATCATCCGCCGCTGAGAGGAAAATGATGGGGATGTCGGTGAGTTCCGGAATTTCCTTGATCAGTTTGCAGGTCTCTACGCCGTCGCGTTCGGGCATCAAAACATCCAGCAAGATGAGGTCTGGAACGGTCTTCTGCAGCAGCGCCAGTGCCTGGTCGCCACTTTCTGCCTCGATCACCTCGTAACCCATGGCGAGTGTCAGGAGGTCACTCACCAGCTTCACATTCTGGGGCTGATCATCCACGACCATGATCTTAGATCTTAGCTCGTTGGGGTCATTTTTGGAAGTCGGGGGCATGGTGAAATGAAGAGTGGACTGCTATCAGGGAGCACAATCAACTGCGATCACTGGCTATCACCGTCATAACCATGCACAGCCTGTGCCAGCCTTCTGTGCAGCGCTGCTGTTTGGTTTTAAGCCTGTTCCACAGGGAAAACCCTGCTTGAAAGCTGTGTATTTAGGGCGTTTTGCAATCATCAAGTATATGCAAAATGCAACGACATGACCCCAAGCAACAGCCAAATCGGCTTTCTTTGAGAAAGTGCGGAGAGATCGGTTTGGCGGGGCAGAAAACTCTCATGACCGCACGCGCAGACATCTGCGCATCCGATTCATTAGGATGACGCCTTTTTATCGGGATGATGCCATCCGGCAGCGGTTGATTGAGTTTCTCGGTGGTGAGACTCTTGATCAGGTGACGGCTACCTATCTGACGCACTCGGATGGGTGCCAATTCCGCCGATCTCAGCTGCGTGTTCCAGCGGAGCTGGATTGGTTTCTCGAGCGTGATCTGGATATGGCTCGCTCTCTGGCAGACTCTAAGTCGCTCATCTTCCATCTCGACATTGAGTATGTGAACTTCGACTCGCCGGTAGAAGCTCATGTGGACCCGGTGAGGGCTTTTGAGATTCAGGAGCCTGTCGTTCGCGTGATCGAGTGCTTGTTGCTCCACTGGGGCATCCGGCCCCTGCACATCTTAACCGGGCAGGGCCATCATTTTGTTTGGAGGATTGATCGCCACAGTGAACTCGCGCAACGCCTGAGCATGCTGGATCCAGCCCCCGAGCTGCGAGACGCCTGCGTCGCTTCTGTGCCAGAGCCTTTTACCGGCCAGATAGGTGCCTTGGCCCAGAGCGCTTTTGCTGCGCAGTCCCTGGTCATGGAATACGTGGCTCAGAGGATCAAGCAAGAGGCAGCGCCTCTGATGGAGATACCGGTCGAGATCACGGCAGTTCACGTCGGACCCGGGAGGTCGGGCCAGAGGGAGATCGTGTCGTTAGATATCTCTGAATATGGAGACCCGCTGTATTCCAGAATGATCCGCCAGCCCTTCTCCTATTATTTAAAACCATGGATGCAGGGCCTCACCGATGATCCTTCCGTCAGAGACCAGATTCCCTTGGTGCGAGTGGTGCCGCTGCATGAGATGGATATCAAACTCGCCCTCCAAGTACGTCAAGTGGAGGCCGATGTGCGCGATCTGGCGCGACGTGCCTGCGTGCGGATTCCCGAGCAATCACACGGAACGACGAAGCTGTTGGATGAATACATGAGCTCATCGCTGCGGCGCTTTCATGACTTTTTCTATTCAGATCACCATGACCCCAAGGACCGCTGGCATGAGACCTATGAGCAAACTCCCAGTCACCTTTTACCCCCATGCATGCGTTCGTTATTGGAGGATCCGAATGACCGGTTATTAAAACCTGCTGGCATGCAACTCATCACTCGCAGCTTGCTGGCCCGGGGCTGGCATCCCCGGCACATCGCAGGTCTCATCCGTTCTAAGTTTGAAAATCCCGCTTATGGCTGGGGAGTGGATTGGCAGGATTACAACCCTGCTATTCGGGCTGATTTTTACACTCGGGTCTTTGCGGGCCTGCGTGCCACAGGCCTGGATGAACTCATTGATTTCAACTGCATTTCTACCCGGGAGAAAGGCTTTTGCCATTCACCCTGCGATGCTGGGAGCTGCCTAGCACCGCTACGCCAGACACTGCTCACCCATCCCATGTTATGAACCAATGGCCCATCGGACTTTCCACTGGCTGTTTTTATCAGCGCAGTATTTTTGAGGTGCTAGACGGCATCGCTGAAAGCGGATTCAAGCAGATCGAAATTTGCTCGTTTCCCAAACATCTGGACTATCACCAGCATGACATGGTCAGGGAGGCGGGGGAACGGATGCGGGCGCTGGATCTGCATCCCTTTTCCTTTCATGCCCCTTTTGCAGACCACATTGATATCACTTCCCTGCATGAGCCGACACGGCGCGGCGCGGTGAATGAGCTCATCGTCGCCTGCACGGCAGCTGCGGCCATGGGCGCGCGTAATGTCGTGCTGCATCCTGGTCCAGAACGCGAAGGCCGCCCGCCTCAGGAGGAGTTTCTTCAGCACATGAATCATGCGGCTGAGTCCCTCAATGTCGTGGCGCGAAAATGCCTGGATCTGGGGGTGAACTTACTGCTTGAAAACATGCTGCCGCATCTCCTCTTCGGCCATACGAGTGACATGCTCTATCTCCTGGGCCAGATTCGTGAATGCAATGTGGGCACTTGCCTGGATACGGGCCATGCGAACTTAGCGGGAGAGCTAGGCACCGTGGTTCATAAGCTCTCTGGTCACCTGAAAATGCTGCATGCCAATGATAACCGAGGTAATTATGATGCCCACCTCAATCCCGGCGAAGGGGTGATTGACTGGCCCTGGTTACTGGCAGAACTCAAGACTCACCAGTTTAAAGGATCTCTGATTCTGGAGTTGGCGGGGAATGCGCATGAGTCCATTCCAGAGACTCTTTCGCGGGCGCGCCGGGCGTTTGACTATCTCGTGCAAGTGGGACAAAACAACTGACCGGATTTTGGAAGCTATTTCCAAAACCCGGTCAGGCAAGACTAACAAAAAGGATGATTACATCACTTTGTGATGCATTCCGCCGGCGATATGGCAGAGCTTGCGCATGCCCAGTTCCAGACGGGTTTTCACTGTGCCGAGTGGCAGGCTGATGGCGGAAGCGATCTGCCGCTGGCTCATGCCATGCAAGTGGGCGAGCACGACGACTTCCTTCTGCGCGACAGGCAGTGTTTGCAGCAGGCTGTTGAGGTAGTTGCGGATGTCGTGATTCTCGATGTCGTGCTGAGCGCTCTCGATTTCATAAGCGTTCGATGGTTTCGAGGCTTTTTCCAACCGCTCAGTGGCCATCTGGTAAGAGTGACGCTGGCGGAGGCGATCAATGGCGCGGCGACGAGCCAAGGTGATGAGCCAGCCTGCGGCCTTGCCTTTTTCGACCGAGTAATTAGCCGCATTCGTCCAGATCTGAATGAAGACTTCTTGAAGCACATCGTCAGCTTCGGTTTCGTCATGAATGACGGAGATGATGATGGACTTCAGAATGGAGTGGTAACGCTGATGCACGACCCACAGGGCGTTTGGTTCCTTGGCTGCAAGGCAGGCCATGAGGGCTTCGTCGTCCATGTCAGTGAAGGAGGAGGTGGGGGCGATTTTCATAAGATGGGTAGCAGAAGAGGTTTGAAGGGGGTTTGCGCTGAAGGTGAGTGCGCAGTGACAGTTCTCTGTCTTGCAAACCTCATACCCGCCTGTGCCAAACCTGAAATTCGTTGATAACCAACGACTTATGGTTTTGTCCATTCGTGCTCACCGCCTGGAGTACTGACGAAATGCAAGGCTGGAATCGTGCACCTTGTAAAACGCGAATCGTTTTACCCACTTCCGGTGGTCGTGCCAAAAATGGGCAAGCTCAGGCGCATCTGAACTTGCGAATACTCTTAAAGCACCTCTTCACGATCATGAACTTTATCAATCTCGCCACTCTAAATAGCATGCACGAAGCTGAACGCCTTGCTGATGCGTTAAGCCACGCAGGCATCAAAGCGCGTACCCACGATGAAAGTGACATTCAGCGTTTCATCTTCCTCGCTAAGCCCAAAGCCTTTTCCATTGTGCAAGTCCTGCCGGATGATTATGCGCAGGCAGTGGGGGTGATCCAGGACATGCAGGACCGGCATGAGCCTCTGTGCCGCCACATCTTCAGTTGTCCAGATTGTGGATCTCTGGCGGTTGAGTATCCGCAGTTCACACGGAAGTATTTTATCACCCCGCTCTTGCTGGAGTGGGCCAGTAACTTGGGCCTGTTTAACAAAAAGTTTTACTGCCGGAAGTGCCATGCCGTGTGGCCTTACCAGGAGGGCAGTCGCCTCCCGGTCATTGGTCATGCTGCCGGGGTGGAGGTAGCCCCACCGAATTGATGGGGCCTGGATTGACCTTGACCAGCGGATGAGAGGCCTCGCTTTAGATGGGGAGGTCTTCCGCAGTCGGCTCTAGGTCAGACAATTTAGTGGACGTGCTCGGAAAAGTGACGGTGACATAACCGCCAGCTCCACGTGTTCGATTGCCTAAAGTGAGGGTGGCTTTGATACGGTCTGCGATGCGTTTCGCTGAAGCCAAGCCGACGCCTAAACTCGGCTGGGTGCTGCCATCCTTGTGATGCATGTAGGGCTGGAACTGACGGCGCAGGTATTCGTCTGAAAAACCTGGTCCATTATCCTTCACACGAAGCATGATGAGGCCATCTACCTCAGAGATGCGCACTTCGATACGGCCTGCATGAGGGGTGAAATTAACGGCATTGGAAAGCACGGCATCCACGATCTGGTTCACAGCAAAAGAGAGGCCTGCGATGGGGAGGGGACGACTCGGAGCGGTGAGGGCGAGTTCTACCAGCTTGCGCTTGGCCGTTACATACCATTTGCCGACCATGGATTTTAAATCGTCGGTGGTGAGACCCTGAGGGCTGGAGCCGTCCTGGAAAGCGCCGGCGCTCGAGGATTCCTCATGGAGGAAACCTTCGATGGAGGTGAGCATGCGATGCGTCTCCCGCATGGCTTCTTTGCTGAGGGCCAGCATGCTGCCGGGGCGGTCTGCCTCTTCCATGTCCCGATAGACGGTGGAGAGAAAGAGAGAGATGCGTTGCAGTGGCTTATGCCATTCATGGGCGATGAGATCCAAGGTCCGCCGTCTTTCCTGCACTTGCATGATGTTGCGCACCTGGCTGCGGTGCAGATCCACATGGGTGCGCACACGGGCCAGCAATTCCGATTTGTTGAAAGGCTTGGAGATGTAATCAATGCCGCCTTTGGCAAAACCCGTCATGACCGATTGATGACCGGCATCACCCGACAAGAAGATGATGGGGATATTCTGTGTCGCCGGATTGGCTTTGATCTGATCGCAGACTTCAAAGCCGTCCATTTCAGGCATCGCTACATCCAGTAGGATGAGGTCTGGCCAATGGTTGCTGATGCAGCGTAGGGCCTCTTCGCCACTCTCGGCGGTGACGACTTGGAAGCCATCACTCGACAATACTTTTTTCACCATCTGCAGGTTCCTAGACTGGTCATCCACCACCAAGACCAGCGGAGGGGCGCTGAGCGAAGAGGCCGAATGTTCTTTGCCTGCCTGCCGCTGCAAACTGGACACCACCGGGATGGGCTGGGTGGCTTTGCTGGGCGCAGGGGTGCTGGGCGTATGGGATGCCTGGGACATGGTCGGAAGGGTATAGGGCGGTAGAGCGAGTGAATGGTGGTTCTGCGCCTTCACCCAAAATCGCAGCACAGTGGATTCATGCATGTATGGCCTGCGAAAAAACCTTTGGTAAGGGGCAGATCATGACACAGGTGCACGGCCTGTTTCTTGGATCCACCGTTCCACTTCTTGGATACGTGGGCCATAGACTGGATGTTTCTCTAACTCAGCCCACGACATTTCTAGACGTTCACACCAGGTGAGGCTGCCATAACTGCCGGGGAGGTTAAAACGCTGTGATGTGCCGATGACATCCATGCACATGAGGGCGGCGATCAAGCAGGGGGTTTCAAAAAGAGATTTTTGCAGGGCGGAAAGAAGCTCGCTGTTGAGGCTTTCAGGTGCTGGCTCTTTCCAGTGGGCGAATTGGAGAAGATTTTTCAGGTCCTCGGACGGGCCTACGCCCTCGCCGGTTGGTTCATGCAGTCGGCTATAAACGGCTGCGATAGGGGCATGGTCATGGTTGCCATAGGCCACGAGGCTGAGCGGGCGGAAAGTATCCTGATGCAGCAGTTTTCCATCCGCATCTTTTTCCAACAGGGGGAAGGTCAGGTTCGGCACTTGCAGGTCATCCAGCGCCTGGCGCATGTAGGGGGGCATGAGACCCATGAGCTCGGCGATCAGGCCCATGTTCCCTGCGGCAGCTTGCATCACAGAGATGATTTCACGCCCTTGCAGGTCATTCATCTGCGCGGTGTTTTCTTGTTCGTCCGGTCCAGGGACAAAGCGCGGCAGCAGCCCGTGGGTTTTCAGTTTCACCTCCTCTTCGGTTAAGGTGGCAAATTCGGCATGCTGCGCACCGCCTTGCCAGGGAAACATGTAACCGCGAAAATAGCCGCGCAGGTGGTCGAGACGACAGAGGTGGAAAAACTGGGCCTCCGATTGCAGGCGCCCTCGCAGCCAAGCAAAGTCCTCAGACCGATGGTTTTCCCAACGGTAAGGTGGGAGGCCCCAGTTCTGACCCCAGCGTTCCGAATCTTTATTGGTGTCAAAGTAGGAGACTGGTCGTGTGCCCATGCTCCAGTCCCGGTCGAATAAAGTGGGGTGAAGCCACACATCGGCACTGTTTCTGGACACGCCAAAAGACATCTCTCCCATGAGAAGTACGCCCCTTTTGTCGGCATAACGCCGCACTTCCAACCACTGCCGCCAGGCCACCCATTGGATGAAGGTGAAGCCCCGCCGCCAAGCTTCCAAACGGTCACGCTCTGGGTGGGTGGCGAGCCAGTTTTCAGCCCCCGCTAGGGTGTGATGTTCAGGCCGCCACTGTTCCCAGTGGGCATTGCCGCCGTATTCTTGCACCAGGGTTCGGAACAAGGTGTAGCCGGGTAACCATGAGGAGGATTGATGCTGAAAGTCTTCATAATTTTGCAGCAACTCTGAGGAGAGATCTGACTGCGTTTCAAAGTGATTGGCGGCCTCCTGCAGGATCTGAAGTTTGAGTGGATGAACGGAAAGGTGCTTCACGGGTCCCTCACGCAATTGATCCAACCACGAAGCCGGGGCCAGGGAATCTAAAGTATCCTGCGTCAGTCCAGGCACCCAGTCGGGCTCTAAGGTCAACAGGGCTGGCGAAAGCGCGCGCGAGCTGATGGGGTTGTAAGGACTGTGGTCACCCACCGTTTCATGAATCGGCAAGAGTTGAAGAATCCCGAACTGATGGGAGGCGCAGAAATCAATGGATTCCAAGACGGCACGGGTATCGCCAATCCCCATGTCATTGGCGCGGCGCATGGCGAAGACTGGGGTCAGCAATGCGGCTGTTTTTTGCGAGGGTAGAAAGGTGGGCATAACCAAAGAAGCGTTCAATTTTAACATGAAGCTGGCGGTGACGGTTGGACCTTACAGTCCCCCATCACCGCCAGTCGGATGAAGCACTACAGGCTTCTTTTGATGGTGAAGGTTACTTCTTCAGAGCGGTCTGGACGGCGTCCAGGTGATTGCGAAGATCTGGCAGAGCCTTACCAGCCCAGGTCTTCACTTCGGCATCCTTAGAGTCCTCAGAAGCTTCGGTGAAAAGATCAATGGCCTCTTTGTGGTCGGCCTCCAGTCGGTTCAAGAAAGCCTTGTCAAAAGCGTCGCCCGTATTCGTGTTTTCCAGTTCTTTAAGAACTTCGGTGTCTGCAGGATCTGTGACGGTGGAGAGCTCCACGCCTTTAGCTTTGGCGAGGCCTGTCAGTTCCGTGTTCATGGTGGTGTGAGCCAGGACTAGTTTTTCGGCCAAAGCTTTCACATCATCACGGGCACCTTTTTTGACGCCAAGTGCAGCGATTTGAACTTCGCCCATGCCATGTTGTGAAGCGGCCTTGACGAATTTTTCATCAGCAGGAGTGAGGGAGCTTTTGGAGTCGGCTGCGGAGACGGAAGTCGCCAGCATGACGAGACCTGCAAAAGCTGCGGTGAGGAAGGAGGTTTTCATAAACTGAATTTGTTATTGGGGTTGGGTTAGTGGCTGCCGCGCCTTCTTGGGGTTTTGAGGCACGGCTGCTACAGCATAAATTCGCCAAGCCGTTCTGCCTTGGACGTACTTTTATGCGGACCGGGCGATATGCAGTATAACAAAATATGCAGAACCATTAAGGTGGTGGGTGGCGAATCTTAAGGCACCCCCATCCACCGATGAAAACGAAGCCCCACCAAAACTCTCAAGACGAACTGGATCAACTAGGCGGAACCGATCAGATCGAGCAGCTCGCGGCGGATTTAGCCGTGGAAGATGACCGCCAACGCGTCACCAACAAAGATCGTCAGCAAGCTCTGAAACAAATGAGCGAAATGGCCCCACCTGCGGTAGCGAGCCCCACTGCGCTACCAGAGGAAGGCAGCGTATGAATGAAGCCGCGCCAGTGAAAGCGCGGTCCCTGCGCGTGATGACTTACAATGTGCATGGCTGTGTGGGCACGGATGGCTTTTTGGATGAGAGCCGCATCGCGGCAGTCATTGCCGCAGCGGCTCCAGATGTGGTCGCACTGCAGGAACTGGATGTGGAACGCCGCCGCAGCCGGGGTATTCACCAAGTGCGACATTTGGCCAATTCTCTGAAAATGGAGTACCATTTTCATCCCACACTGCATCACCTTTCAGAGCAGTATGGAGACGCGGTGCTGAGCCGTCTGCCAATGACGTTACTGCGCCAAGGTATGCTGCCCACGTCTTCGTCACGTTTAGCTTTTGAGCCGCGTGGGGCCTTGCTGGTGGAACTGGATGTGGAGGGAAAGGCGGTGCGTTTATTGAACACGCATCTTGGGCTTAGCTGGAGTGAGCGCTTGGCCCAGGTCACTGCCCTTTTAGGGCCTGACTGGATGAATGGCAGTCTCGAAACGCACCCTTTTGTGCTGTGTGGGGACTTGAATGCGCTGCCAGGGTCTTTGGTCTATCGCACGCTGACCAGACAGCTCAAGGATGTGCAGCGCTGGACCTTGCGCTCCTGGCCGCGCTCCACCTTTCCATCGCGCTGGCCAGTGACGCGGTTGGACTATATTTTTATGAATCGGCATTTCACCGCTCAGAAAGTGGAGGTGCCTAACAATCGCCAGACGCAGGTAGCGTCGGATCATCTACCCCTAATTGCGGACTTGGTATTGAATGCCGAGGAATAGAAACCGCGAAGTTAAAGTTGGGAGCGGAAGACACCCGCCACATGGCCGAGGATCTTCTCCCGAAGGGGGCGCTGCCGCCACTCCTGCCACGTGATCTCACGAGAGCGCTTCTTATCAGCTTCAAAAACTTCAAGGTGCTGCTGGGCAAATTGGCGATCCCAGACATTGAGATTGGCCTCTTCATTCAGACAGAGAGAGCGGTCGTCAAGATTGCAAGAACCCACGGAGACCCATTGCTCATCCACCACGAAATACTTGCTGTGAAGGAGGGCTGGCTGGAACTCATAGAACCGCACACCTTTGCGCAACAGACCACCCCAACGAGCACGGCCAACGTAACGCACCACGCGCTGGTCAATCCGCTCGCTCGGGGCGATGATTTCCACGCTGACACCGCGTTCTCTGGCTTCCTTGAGCAGGTGCAGTACGAGCATGTCCGGAATGAAGTAGGGATTGACGATGCGGATGGACTGCCGAGCGGCAGCGATGGAAAGCAGAAACATGAGTCGTGCACTGTCTGCACCTTCACTGACGGAGCTTTTGAAAATCTGGCAGGGCGTGTTGCCGCACGGGAATAGCTCTGGGAAATAAAGATCTCCATGTAGGACACGGGCACGGGTCTGCATCCAGTTATCCAAGAAAGCCTGCTGCATTTGGGCGACGACGGGCCCTTCCACCTCATACTGTGTATCCCGCCAGTGGTCACTCTGGTTGCCATGGCCATCCCAGAGGTCTGAAATACCCACCCCACCGACGAAGCCGATTCGGCCATCCACAACCAAAAGCTTGCGGTGAGTGCGGTGATTAAAGTTCGTTAGGTTGTAGCGGCGGAAAATTTCCACTTCCACTCCTGCATCACGCATGTCTTGCATGCAGCGGCTGTCGAGGCAGTTGGAGCCCATGGCATCTTGAAGGAAATGCACTTTGACTCCACGTCGGGCACATTCGGCAAAAGCTGCTGAGAATTGATCCACGATCCGTCCCTTCGTCCAGACGAAGTTCTCGAAGGTCACGCTGTACTTCGCCTGCCGAATGACCTCTAGCATGCGGGGGAAAATTTCGGCCCCGTTTTGCAGGAGAGAGACTTTATTCCCGGCGACTAGGGGCGGGCCGAGGAGGTGACTCATGGTGCGTGCGAAGGCTTCGTCGCAGACGCCGTAGTCAGTTTCAATGTGATGCGTGATCTTCCTCTCGGTCTCGAGGAAGTTCTTGCTGATAATGACGGCGAGGGTGCCGCTAATCGCGGCGGTGAGGGCCAGTGTGGCCAGACCCTGCCCAGAACTTTGAGGTTCATCCTCAAAGGGAGATTTAGCGAAATGAGGGAGGCGGAGCATAAGCACGAAAGGTTAGGTCAACAGCGCTGGGATGAAGCTGAGGAAGGCCACCACTTGCAGCATGGGATAATTCGCCGCTGCGGGTGTAAATGCGCTCATCCCCTGGGTGTGAGGGAGGTTCGGAAGCTGTGTACGACCAAGGGGCAGGGAGGATGCGATTGCTAAATGCACGCCTTTTCACCATGACTCTCTCACTCAATCCAGAACACCTGAAACGTTACAAGCAAGTGCTCACTTTGATGGTCAAGTATGGCCATGGAGACTTAGTTAAAAGTGCTCCGATTGTGGATGACCCTCTGGATTTTGCACCCGCGCCACCAGTGCCACCCGGGGCGAAAGAACTGGCCAAAGATCTGGAAGCGCTGGGGCCCACCTTTATCAAACTGGGGCAGCTCCTTTCCACACGTTCAGACTTCATTCCTCCTGCTTACATGGAGGCGCTGAGCATGCTTCAAGATAACATCCAACCCTTCCCCTATGAGAAGGTAGAAGCGATTGTGAATGTGGAGATCGGCGCGCGGATTTCGAAGGCGTTTCAGTCCTTTGATCCGGTGCCGATGGCGGCCGCATCACTGGGGCAGGTGCACTATGCGGTACTACGCAGCGGCCAGGAAGTGGCCGTGAAGGTGCAGCGGCCTGATGTGCGCGAGCAGGTGGCCACAGATCTGGCTGCGATAGCAGAGATCGCCGAGTTTCTGGATAAGCATACAGAAACGGGCAAGCGTTTTGAATTCACCAAGATCGTCAGCGAACTGCGCAAGGCGCTGCTGCGGGAGTTGGACTACCGTGAGGAGGCGCAGACGATGCGGCTCATGCGTGAAAAGCTTTCTGAATTCACACGTCTGGTCATCCCTGCACCGGTGGATGATTACTCCTCAGGTCGGGTGCTGACCATGGAGTATGTGGATGGCAGCAAGATCACCAAGTTGCACCCAATCGCACGCATGGATGTGGATGGGCATGCTCTGGCTGAGGAAGTGTTTCGTTCCTACTTGCATCAAATTTTGATCCTGGGAATCTTCCATGCCGATCCGCATCCCGGGAATGTTTTTCTCACGGCTGACAATAGCAAGGTGGCTTTGTTAGACTTTGGCATGATTGCCCGAGTGGGCCCACAGATGCAGGATCATTTGCTCAAACTGCTCTTGGCGATCAGTGAAGGGCAGAGTGACCGCGCTGCGGCTGTGGCCCAGGCGATGGGGACGGAAAAAGATCACTTCGATGAAGCTGGTTTCCTTCGTGATATTGCGGAGATCGTCAGCCAGCAACAAGGCGCGACGGTGCAAAATCTGGAAGTGGGTAAGATCGTCATGCACGTGACGCAAGTGGCCGCCCGCACTGGTTTGAGCCTGCCAGAGGAACTGACCATGCTGGGTAAAACACTTTTGAATTTGGATTTGGTAGGACGCACGCTGGACCCCACCTTTGATCCCAATGAGTCCATCCGCCGCAATGCGGCCGAGCTGATGCGCGCGAAGACTTTGAAGAGCCTTTCCCCCGGAAACCTGCTGAACTCTCTGTTGGATGCGAAGGAATTGATCGAAAAACTACCGGGCCGACTGAATCAGTTTTTGGAAGTGGTGGCTAACAACAAGTTGAAGATTCATCTCGACACGATTGATGAAAAAGTGGTGATGACCGGATTGCAAAAGGTGGCCAATCGAATCACCTTGGGTCTAATTTTGGCCTCGCTCATTGTGGGTGCATCCATGCTGATGAGGATCGAGACCAGCTTCCGGATTTTTGGCTACCCGGGATTCGCCATGCTGCTGTTCCTTCTGGCCTGTGGCGGGGGCCTTTCATTGGCCTGGCAGATCATGAAGAGTGATATGAGGTCGTGATTTCTCACAGACCTCCTACCCTTTAGCAATTAGGCCCAGAGGCTGTAGGCGCAGCCTGCGAGGGCTATTAAAAGCGTCACGCAGGCGGCGATGCTGAGACCGCGCTGGAGAGGTTGCAAACGAGTCCACCATTCTTTGAATTGGTGGCTCTTATCCCGGAGTAGGAGTTCCAGCTTGTCCATGCCTTTGGCTAAAGTGAGGGATTCACCCGCCACCAAGGCTAAACCCAGTGCCATGACCAGTAGCCCAGGTCCCGGCATGCCTAACAGCACCACACCACCAAGAGAGAGAATGATGCCCAAGAAGACATACAAAATACGTTTCCAAGGAAAGCGTGAGCTGCGGTCCGCCTGGCGCTTCCGGTAAAAATCTTCGAATCGCTCTCCTGGCTGACTCTTCTTAAAATCCTGCCAAAGCGTGCTCATGGACATGATTTTGACAAAGTCAGAGGTTGGGGCAGGAGACGACTAGGCGTCGAGAGCGGGCTTGAAATAGCTTTCGCCACTCATCACCGTCTCCAGGGCATCCATCAGTTCTGCGGGTGAGGAATCTTTGACGAGGTAACCGCGTGCGCCTGCTTCATAGGCCTGCGTGACATAGGATTTTTCGTCATGGGCAGAGACCATGAGGATGGGCAAGTTGGGATGTTGATGAAGAATCTCCTTCACAAGGTCGTAACCGAGACCGTCTGGGAGAGTGACATCCATGATCATGATGTCGGGTATCTCGTCTTTTTCGATGTGCAGCCGTGCTTCCTCAACGTTGGAGGCACTCCAAGCCATCAGCAGTTCTGGGCAATCGTCAATCAAGCTCCGATACACGGCGCGCATGATGGAATGGTCATCCACCACTGCGATGCGCATGACGGTTCTGGAGGTAGCTTTGGAAAAGGTTGGAGAAGACATCTTTTACGATTCGCGTCAGGCAGGCCATTCGCGTTTAACATTTCTCCAAAAATTGATGGGGTGAGATTTCTTACCTGCTTCAAGGCCGGGCGGCTTGCCAAGCCTGAGCGGCTGCATTTTGCTCTCCGGTTGCATTGAAAGGGGGAATATTGGCAAAGTCACCGCGAAGTGCCTTGAGGGCATACTTCTCATGATCAATTTCTTTCCGGGTGCGAATGCCAAGGCGACGGAAAACGGCCAAGGGGGGGCACCAGCCGTTGAGGTGGTGATTGAGAAGAAGCGGCAGCACCAGCGTAGGGAGGAGAAAGTATTTTTTATGCCGGACAAGGCCGAGTAGGAGGCCTGAAAGAGCCAGAGCAGAGGCTTGGCAACCTAGCCAGCGCTCGATGTCCCATTCGGCATCCAAGGCCTCAATACGGCGTGTGATTTCATCGGTTGATTGAATGGACATGCCACCAACCCTCAGTTTCGCTTGGACTTCGATCTGTTCGTTGAGGGCTTCATCGGTGGATGATTGGACTGGGTCTTCAGAGTACATAAGGTATGGAGTTAGGGAGATTAATCGTCCTCAGGGGCGACGGCACCGATGCCGACGGCTTCGCCTTCACCCTGCGCGAAGATTTCGATCATTTTGTGATTGAAGGCGGGCAAGTCCTCTGGCTGGCGACTGGTGATGAGCGACTGGTCCACGACCACCTCGGCATCTACCCACTCGCCGCCTGCATTGCGCACATCCGTCTGGATGGCTGGCCAGGAGGTGAGGCGGCGCCCTTCGACGAGACCTGCTTCGATGAGTAGCCAGGGGCCATGACAAATGGCGGCAATAGGTTTCCCCTGGAGACCAAAATCACGCACGAAGTCAATGGCCTCAGGCATGGCACGCAAAGTGTCTGGATTGGCGAGGCCGCCGGGAAGAACCAGGGCATCGAAATCGTCAGGATCGGCTAAATTCAAGCGGATATCGGTGGCGAAGGTGTCTCCCTTTTTGTCGTGGTGGACACCCTGAATCTCGCCGGCTTGAGGAGAGATGATGCTGACTTTGGCACCCGCTTTTTCAAGGGCTAGCAAAGGCAGTTCGAGTTCCGACTGCTCAAAGCCATTGGTCGCTAATATAGCCACATGTTTACTGCCGAGAGGGGGTTTCATCACAGATAGATCGTTTGTTAGTCAGATCCTGGCCGCAGTCATTTTTTATTAGATGGGGGCGGCATCCAATGAATCAAGAGGAAGCGATTTCAGAGTGTAACCCCAGCCTAACTATGAATACTATATTACTTGTACTTTTGATTTTGCTCCTGCTTGGTGCGCTACCCACTTGGCCTTACAGCTCTGGCTGGGGCTATTATCCGAGCGGCGGTCTCATTCTCCTCATCATATTGCTCGTGATTTTTTTCCGCTGAGTGGATTCGAAAACCAAAAAGGCGGACTCCAGATGGAGCCCGCCTTTTTGGTGTTAAAGGTGCGTCAGTCGCCCATTTCGTCCGTGGCAGGGGCGGGGTCATCAATGCCTTCGTCGCCATGATTCAGGTCTTCCTGATCACTGAGGGCGTCGGTCTCGCGTGTGACTTTCCGGGGGAGGGGCACGTCTTCGAATTCATCGGGCTGATGGATGGGCAATTCATCCAGATCAGGGGCTTGTTCGGGGGTGGGTTCTTGGTGGGTATTGGGATTCATAAGGTGAGATTTTGAAGGTGAAAATTATCGGGGACGGTAGAGGAGGCGGGTGGTGTCAAAGCCGAGTCGGCGAGCTTCATCGGCATACTTTTGGCGCATGGAATCGGGGAGGTTGGCTTGGCGAGAAAGCAGCCACAGGTAGTTGCGGTCTGGGGTGCCGACCAAGGCGGTGGAGTAATCTGGCGCTAGCTTGAGGATCCAGTAATTGCCTTCCTTCGCCGCAGGAGCCAGCGCGGCTAAGCCTTCGAATTTTACCCGGAGACGACTATTGCCACTGCCTGGCACTGCGGTGGCGCGGCCAGTGGCAGTTTTTTGGCGTCCGTCCGTCCGGGTTTCAGTATTGACCACCCGCAGGCTTTGATCTGGGAGGAGGGTGTAGTGCGCTTCGGCGCTAGCGCCGTCTTTTTGAAAGCTGTTGGGCAGGCGAAATTGCTCATACCAGTGCCCGGCGTAACGCTGGACATTCACCTCGGGAACGGTGGCCAGTGGCGGGTGAGATTTTGATCCAGCGCAGGAGACCATGAGAAGGGTGCTGAGCAAGCCTGCGGCCAGGGAGAACATGGGGCGTAAGTTCATGGTTGTTGGGAAGGTGAGGAAGACGTTTTCTCTGCTGGAGCTGTGCGGCGAAATTGGGCGGCCAATTTTTCGAGCTGTTCTTCAGGAAGATCTTCGAGATCAATGATCTCATTGCGTGCATCTTTGATGGCCCGGATGATTTCATCGAGCTTCAGCTGCATGGCCATGGACTCACGGTTTTGACTGTTCTGGATGAGAAAGACACTGAGGAAGGTGATGATGGTGGTGCCCGTATTGATGACGAGTTGCCAGTTCTCTGAGTAGCCTAGGCTGGGTCCCAGGGAAGCCCAGCCGATGACCACGGCGGTGGCGAGTAAGAAGGCAAAGGGGTGCCCCAATGCGCGTGCCGCCCGTGAGGCCATTTGAGCGAAGAAATCTTTCATGATGAAATCAAGTTGGTTAGTCAGCCTTCAATTAAAGATTGTGCGCCATCAATGAACACCTCCGTGCCTGTGATGTGGCTGGCGAGTTCCGAGGCCAAAAACCAGACGAGCTGCGCGACCTCTTCAGAACTGCCCGCTTCGCCATTTTTGAGCGGGATGCTGCCTTGCGGGAAATCCACCGGAATGCGGATGCGGTCCAGGTCTCGCTGCTCGGTTTCATCATGGATGGCGGTGTCAATGGTGCCTGGGCAGATGACATTGACCCGGATGCGATGCCGAGCCCACTCGAGCGCGAGCATTTTGACCAAGGCTAGCTGGGCTGCCTTAGAGCAGGCATAAGCAGAGGCACCGGCATTGCTAAACATGCGAGTGCCATTGACGGAGGCGGTAACGATGATGGACCCGCCCTGCGCCTGTAGAAGTGGGAAGCAGTGTTTGAGGGTAAGGAAGGTGCCTTTGAGATTGGTGTTAAGTGTAGCGTCCCACTCAGCTTCCTGGAGGTCTTCAAAGGGAGCCCAGGTGCCATTCGTGCCTGCATTGTGATGCAGAATGTCCAGTCGCCCCCACTGCTGGGAGCAGGCATGGATGGCGGCCTGCATGTCCTTGGAGGAGGCGACATCTGCCTCCACGGACAATGCCTGCCCCCCTGCCTGATGGATGTGTTCTTCGGTGTCTTGGAGCTTTGCCAAGGTGGTGCCTACCAGGACCACGGAGGCTCCCGCTTGAGAAAGGGCGATGGCCGATGCCCTGCCAATGCCTGAGCCTGCGCCGGTGATGAGGGCCACTTTTCCGGTTAACGAATGGGGAGGAATGTTCATTCTCTCCAATGATCGGGAGGCTGATGGCGAACGGACGTGCAAGAAACTGTGTTTTACCACAAGATGGATACACGCAGCGGCATGCTGGCATGCGATGGCATGGTGCTCCTCTTTCGGAAAAAAGGAGCCTTCCTACTCTAAAAAATTGCCCATGAGAATGCCGCCATTCGCTTCCCCTCCTGTATTGGACGAATTTAAAAAATTCGTGTTGAAGGGAAACGTGGTGAGTTTGTCCACGGGTGTGATCATCGGCTCGGCCTTTAACAACATTGTGACGGCTTTTACCAAAGGGATCGTAGAGCCGGTCCTGGCCATCTTTGGTGGCAATGATCTCGGGACATCCCATCTCAAGTTTAAAATCTGGGAGAGGATGACGACCATCACTGAAAAAGTGAATGGTACGGAAGTGAAGACGGAGAAGCTGGTGCCTGTGCTCCTAGACATCGGCTCCATCGTGGGGGCAACCGTGGGTTTTATGATCACGGCGATGATCGTGTTTTTCCTCATTGTGAAGCCAACGAATAAGCTGCTGGACTTGATGTTGAAAAAGGAACAGCCCCCTGCGGCGATGCCTCCAGACGTGGCCTTACTGACGGAAATCCGCGACATGATGAAACGCCAGGAGGAGGGGCGGATGAAGATTTAAAAGGGCTGCGGGAATGCCCTCCGACTTTCAGGATATGATTTGCAACTTATATCAGACTGGGGAGGGTGACCCGTCATTTCCCGCTTGGTTCTATCTTTAAAACGATGTCCGCTTACTTGTTTTTTGAAGGAACGGTAGCTCTCCCTAAATCAGGGCGGGTGCAGCAACTTCGCGCGGCAGTGCCAGAGCGGGTGGCTGGGCCTGTGGTTGAAAGTGAGGAGGCGGAGTTCTTTTTCGGCGAGTTGTTTGAGCTCACAGGACTGCCGAGAGGGGCCTACCGACTCGGTTTTTTGCAGCGACGTCTGGCGGCGTGCCTGCGTTTTTTACAAGTCCGCGAGGTCGGACCTGGGATTGAGAAACTGCGGCAGTCTCCTCAAGCGCGAATGGAGATCCTCAATGCGGTGCTCCTAGGCGTGACGGATTTTTATCGTGACCAAGATGTCTTTGAGCAGGCTCAGAGAGTATTGAGTGATGCTTGGCGCTTGGCGCAGGGAAAGATCCGTGTTTGGAGCGCGGCCTGTTCTGATGGGCAGGAGCTTTACTCCATGGCTAGCCTCATGGCTGAGATGGGGTTTTTGCCACAGGCAGAGCTTTGTGGGACGGACTTTCGTGCGGATGCCATCCACCGTGCCCAGGCAGGCCGCTACCGCCATGAGGAGCTGGAACGCCTGCCTGAACGTGTAAGGGCCGCCCACTTCCACCGGGAGGTGACGGGAGCATTCATCCGGCAGGACCTTCAGGACGTGATCCGGTGGAAACAGGCGGATCTCTTTGCTGGGGCGGAGGCAGGCCCCTGGCATCTCATTCTCTGGCGAAATATGGCGATTTATCTGGAACGTGAAGCGGCTTACCCGGTGTGGCAAAGCCTCGTGGCGGAGTTGAAACCAGGGGGATTCCTCATGGTGGGCAAGGCGGATTATCCACCGCCGGGTCTCGGGCTGATGCGCGTGGCCCCATGCCTTTATCAGAAGAAAGGAACGCACGGAAAATGAGCCTGTCCCGCCCCACCTTTTTACCTGCCACGCTGGCTGCATTCGCGGTTGGCTTTCTATGGATTTACATCCGCACCTATGTCTTTCGGGAGATGGTGCTGCCTCTCACCTATGTGGTGCCCTTGATGGTGTGTGTGTGGACGCGGCGGTCCTGGCACGTTTGGGCCATGGCGGCCATGTTCATCACGGCTTCCATCGCCAAGACGTTCTGGATTTTGCCAGATCACATTCTCAGTTCTGAAGAGCAGCAGTGGTTTCTCGCCGCCACGGTTTTTAACAATGTGGTGGGGGCCGCGATGATTCATGGGATCATCCGTTTGCGTGCACGATTGGAGAAAAAGAATGCGGTGATCAGTGCGCAGAATGCGGAGTTGGAAGCGCAGACCGAGGAGCTTTTCCAGCAGAACGAGGAGATCAAAGCCCAGAACGAGGAGCTGGAGCAGCAGAAGGAGGAGATCGAATCGCAGGCGGAGGAGGCTTCTCGTCAGAATGAGGAGTTGGTGGAGGCGAACCAGCGCTTGAGCAATCGCGAAGACATCCTGCAAGGGATGTTAGATGCCACGCGGAATCAGGAATCGCAGGCCCAATCCTTGCATAGCCTTTGCGCGCGAACCTTGAAGGTGGTGGGGGAACCTGCCGTGGCCGTCGCGCTTTTGCAGCGGAATGGAGACGTGCTGGACCTGGTGGCCCAGGCTTTTGTGGGACCATTGACGGAGCTACCAACGGCATGGCCGCTGAAGAGCTCACTCGCAGGCCGCGTGCTGGAGGAAGACCGCACCGCGTATGTGACGGACCTGGTGAAAGCACCGGAGCTCGCAGCACCCTTCATGGCGGAAGGCGTCGTCCGCTCCGTGTTGGCGACCCCGGTGCGCATGGCAGGCGCTACCCATGGGGTGTTGCTGATGTGCAGCACAGAGGAGATGCACTGGACGCAGGATAACTTCCGCACGGTGGAATGGGTGGCGGCCCAGTGTGGCCTGATGGTGGAGACGCTGCACTGGCACCAGATGCTGGCGGAACGCGCGCGGGAACTGGAGCAGGCTAGCCGCGCCAAGGATAATTTCCTCGCGGCTCTGTCCCATGAATTGCGGACACCGCTCACCCCGGTGCTGATGGCAGCGACTTCTTTGAGTGAGGATGAGCGCCTCCCGCAGGAGGTGCGTGCGCAGCTCAGCATGATCGAGCGCAACATCGGTCTGGAAGCTCGCTTGATTGATGATTTGTTAGACCTCACTCGCATCGCCAAAGGGAAGCTGCCTTTGCGGCCCCAGTTGTGTGATTCCCACTCCTTGATCAGTCTGGCGATGGAGATCGTGCGAGATGATGCTCAAGAAAAAGGACTGGTGCTGGAGCGTGAGTTTTACGCGCAGAAATGTGGCCTCATGGCAGATCCTTCACGCTTCCAGCAGGTGATTTGGAATCTGCTGCGCAATGCGGTGAAGTTTACCCCTAAGGGTGGAAAAATCACCATTCGCACACGGGATGAGGGCGTGCCTGGTGAGGGTGCGCGGCTGCGCATCGAGGTGACAGATACGGGCATCGGGATCACACAGGGAGCGATCGAGCGCATTTTCCAGCCCTTCGAGCAGGCGCATGAATCTGGGGAACATCGCTTTGGGGGGCTCGGTCTGGGGTTATCCATCGCTCGGGCGATCGTGGACCTGCATCAGGGCACCATCAGCGCAGAGAGCGGAGGGACGGATCAAGGATCGACCTTCATTGTGGAGCTACCTGGGGCCACGGATGCCCCAGCAGGCATCAGCAACAGTGGGGAGCGTAAAACAGGGAACTCTCTGCATGCGCTGATTCCGGAGGAAATGGGCAGCGTGCCACCTCTGCACATTTTGTTAGTCGAGGACCATGAGGCCACGCTTCAGGTACTTACTCGGTTGTTGATCCGCACGGGTTACCGGGTGACCTCGGTGGGCACCATCACGGCAGCCCAGTCTGAGGCAGAGGCCAATCGTTTTGACCTGGTCATCAGTGATCTCGGTCTTCCCGATGGCAGTGGCAATGAACTCATGGAAAAGCTGCGCAGTCAGCATGGTCTGAGGGGCATCGCCCTCAGTGGTTATGGCATGGAGGAGGATGTGGATCGTTCCCGCAGATCGGGCTTTCACGCGCACTTGATCAAACCCATCGAGATGAATCAGTTACGGCGGACCATCTTATCGGTGCTGAGTTTGCCGGAGGTAGATCACGTCGCGGCTTAATAGAATAAGCAGATACATCCAGATAGGGGCATCTCCTGCGATCCTATGCATGCAGGCGAGACTCCTTAGATCTCGTCTGCCCCGCGGCTGTTCAAATTCTTTTCAGCAGCGGGTCTAAACCCAAAACCGACCAACTCAGACGATCATGACCAAAACTTACCTCACCTCACTTACCAGCTTGCTGGCTGCCGCCTCCGTTTACGCGGGGACTCCCGTTGCTCCGGTGGCCCCAGAGCCAACCGTGGTGGAACAAAACCTCATTTCTTATTCCAACCTTTCCCTGGGTTATAACTACACCTCCGCCGACTTCTTGGGCGTGGATGTGGATGGTCATGGCGCAGGCATCGGTGTGGAATTCAGCCCGGTGAATCATCTGTACCTGGCCCTTCGTGGGTCTTGGACAGACATTGATCTGATCGGCGTGGACTTCGATTACTGGCAGGGCAATGCCGGCATCGGTGGTTACATTCCTTTGACGGAAAACATTCACTTCGCCACCGAAGTGGGGGCTAGTTATGCCGACCTTTCCCTGGCGGATTTCAACCTCGGAACCGATGACTGGGGTGTCTATGTGACCCCTCATTTCCGCATGAAGTTCGGCGCTTTTGAAACTCACGTCGGCGTGACTTACAACAGCAACGACCTCGTCACTTCGGAGTACAATGCGTTCGTTCGCCTCATGTTTGAAGTGGCTCCCCAGGTGGACCTCTTCGTGGGTGGCAACGTGGGCCTGGAAAATGGCGACGCCTTTGACAACGTCTTTGGTGCTCAAGCCGGCGTTCGCTTCAAGTTCTAATCTGACCTCGGTCGGTTAACCCCGCCCTTGTTCTGGTTCAGCGTGCTCAGTCTGCAAGGATTGAGCACGCTTTTTTTATGTGCACCTTTTGTTAGCCCTTTGAATAAGTCTCTCCCAGGAGAGTTAAGGCACCTGCACCGTCGGGGGCAAGGTGCGGGGTTGGCCTTCGGGTGTGATTTCGTCTGGAAAGATGACGGTGATGCTTTGCACCTCACCCACGGGCGCACTGGTTTGAGTGAGGAGCCATTTTTTCACAAACTCTGCCACAGATTTGCGGGCAGGTTCGCGGATCAAGTTGAGGTGACTGCGATTGCCCGCGCGTTTCTCCAGCGTTGGCGTCAGGTTCTTTTCCAGCGCTGCCAGACTTTCCGCTGCATTAAAGCGTAGCCAGCCAGACTCGGATTTTTTTTCCATCCGGTCGGTGCGGATGGCCGGGGGTTGGGAGGGGCGTAAAGCCGGCGCGTGGACGATGCACTGGCCATTCTCAAGCCGCAGGTTCCAGCCATCGGATAGCTGGATGTGGTAACGATAAACAACCGGGGTGCGGATTTCCGAGATGGTGGTGCCGAGATAAACGGTCTGGTTAAAGAGCGTCTTCATGTCGTATTTGGTCACGGTTTCATCCGTTTCCAGGGTGGCGACTTCAAGGATGTCGCCCTCGGTCGAGACGATGCGCGTGACGGACTGGCGAAACGTCTCATTGATGTCTTGGGTGACCATACCTTGACTCATCCAGGCGAGACCGTCTTTGATCACGTCCACAAATTTCCAGGCGATGATGCCCGTGATGAGGAGGCTGCCCACAAGGGCCAGGGCAAGAAAGCGCCCGCAGCCACTGGGGCGGCTGTTTTCCGTGGGAATCGGAGGTGGGGTGTCCTCGGCCATGGTCCTCACCATGCAACATTCGTGCCCTGGGGGAAAGAGACATTTGCTCCAGTGCGGCAGGTGCGGCAATGGTCTGCCAAACGTATCTTTAACATGCCTGCTGCGCCCATCCAGTTTTACAATCGCCTGACCCGACGCCTGGAAACGGAGGCCGTATATGGCGAAGGGCCTTTGCGCTTTGTGTACGAAAATCCGCTGGGCAAAATCGCTCTGCACGTGCTGGTGAAGCGCGCTCTTTTTTCTGACTGGTATGGGCGCCAAATGGATGACCCGAAGAGTGCGGCCAGTATCCGCCAGTTCATTGAAAAATTCGGTGTGGATGAGGCCGAGTTTGCAGAACCTGTGAGCAGCTACGGCAGCTTCAACGACTTCTTTTATCGCCAGTTGAAGCCCTCGGCCCGGCCCATCGTGGCAGACCCCGCTGCGGTGGCGTTTCCGGCAGACGGTCGCCATTTTGTCATTCCAGATGTGTCTCAGTGCCGGGATTTTTTCATCAAAGGTGTGCGCTTTGATCTGCCTGCCTTGCTGGGGGATGCCGCTTTGGCAGAACGGTTTGAAAAAGGCAGCGTGCTCATTTCACGTCTTTGTCCCACGGACTACCATCGGTTTCATTTTCCCTGTGGAGGCACTGCGGATGAGCCCCGGCTGATCCACGGTCCTCTTTATTCCGTCAGCCCCATCGCCTTTCTCCAAAGGCCCAGCATCTTCTGGGAAAATAAACGCTACCTCACGCGTTTAGCCACGGGCCCCTTTGGGGAGGTGTTGTTGCTGGAGGTCGGGGCCACTTGTGTCGGCTCCGTGGTGCACACGTCCGCTCCTGACACGCCTTTATTGAAAGGGGCTGAAAAGGGATACTTCCGTTTTGGCGGCTCCTGTTTCATCACGGTGTTTGAGCCCGGGCAGGTGCGTTTCTGTGAGGATCTTTTAGAAAACAGTGCACAAAACCGGGAGGTGTATGCCCGCATGGGGGATGTGGCCGCCTGGAATTTAGCAGAGCCAACTTAAGGCCAGAAGCGTACGATTCTCCCTGTGTGCATGCATTCAAGCTTGCCAAGCGGCCTGCGTTCGTGAAAAACAGAGCGCATGGAGTCCCATGAAGTCATCCGCCAGGCCTTAGACAAAGGGCATGTGAAAGAAATCGCGGCCAAAATGGGCGTGTCTTTGTCCCTTGTTTACAAGTGGGGGCAGCGTGATGAAGACGATGGCAGCGGAGCTTCCAACCCCCTCGACCGTGTGCGCCAGCTCTATGAGCTAACGGGGGATGATCACCTCATCCAGTGGCTCTGCCAGCAGGCGGAAGGCGTGCTGGTGAAAAACCCACCCACAGGAAAGCAGCCTGGGCGTGAGGTGATGCCGGCCACGCAGGAGATCGTGCAGCAGTTTGCAGATCTCCTTTCTGCCATCAGCCAAGCCGCAGCCGATAACTGCATCAGCAAGCCAGAAGCAGCCAAAATCCGCCATGAGTGGGATGAATTGAAGCGCCTGACGGAGCGCTTTGTGAAATGGTGTGAGGTGGGGGATTTCCAGCATTTGGCTGAAGATCTCCGGCGCAATCATCACTGAATCCTCCTGTCTATTTTTCCTTGTTACCTGTTTTAATGTCCGACCTGAAGACCTACCTCACGGATCGCTGCGCCTTTGTGGATGCAGTTCTTGATCGCCTCATTCCTTCTGCTGAAACGGCCCCGGCCACCATCCACAAAGCCATGCGCCACAGCATCTTTGCTGGAGGCAAACGCCTGCGGCCCATTCTCTGCCTCGCAGCAGCCGAGGCAGCGGGTGGCAGTAAAGAAAGTGCCTCCTTTGCCGCAGCTGCGGTGGAATGCCTGCACACCTACTCGCTGATCCATGACGACCTGCCCAGCATGGACAATGACGATTTCCGTCGTGGGGTGCCCACCTGCCACAAGGTGTATGGAGATGGCATCGCCATCCTAGCTGGCGATGCTTTGCAGGCCCTGGCTTTTGAGTTGGTGGTGAAGACGCCCATCACGGTACGTTATCACGCGGGCGCTTTGGTGACCGAGCTAGCGCGCACGGCAGGCAGTCTGCACCTTGTGGGTGGCCAGGTGGCTGACCTGGAAGGCGAGGGGAAAAAACTACCCCTGGAATCCTTGCGTTTCATTCATGAAAACAAAACGGCGGCCCTGCTGACCACCAGCCTGAAGCTGGGCGGCATGAGCGCCGACTGCCAGCCAGAGGAACTGCAGGCGTTGAGTGATTTCGGCATGGCCACGGGCCTCGCTTTCCAGATCATTGATGACATCCTGGATGTCACTCAGACCAGTGAAAAGCTGGGCAAAAGTGCGGGCAAAGACCTCGCTTCGGAAAAGTCAACCTACCCCGCACTCATCGGTCTCGACGCCTCCCGCGATGAGGCCCACCGCCTCACCCAGGTGGCGCACGATGCCCTCGCTGTCTTCGGCAACCGTGGCGGCCGCCTGCGCGAGCTTGCAGATTACCTGCTGGCGCGGGATTATTGATTTTTAGCCCAGCAAGGCATGGGCCTCGCGCAGGGCTTGCTCGGTGGTGGCCCAGTCCATGCAGGCATCGGTGATGGATTGGCCACGGGTCAGCTCATTCAGCGGGCGGGGGAATTTCTGGTTCCCTCCCACGAGGTTGCTTTCCAGCATGGCACCGATGATGGATTCCTCCCCGGCAGCGCGCTGGCGGACGATTTCGCGGAAGACCTGCGGCATGCGTTGGTGGTCCTTGGCGCAGTTGCCGTGGCTCGCATCAATCATGATGGCGGGCTTGAGCTTCGCAGCCTCCAGAGCAGCGCGGGTTTCGGCCACGTCATCAGCGCCGTAATTCGGGCCGTCTTCGCCGCCACGCAGGATGATGTGGCAGTCGGGATTGCCACTGGTGGTGACGGCGGAGGCGATGCCGTCTTCGCTCACGCCTAGAAAGGTCTGCGGCTGCATGGCGGCCTTGATGGCGTTTACCGCCGGGGAGATGTGGCCAAAGGTGCCGTTTTTAAACCCGAGGGGCATGGACAGGCCGGAGGCCATCTGACGGTGGGTCTGGGATTCCGTGGTGCGGGCTCCCACGGCGCTCCAGCAGATGAGATCGGCGATGTATTGGGGGGTGATGGGGTCCAGCAGCTCAGTGGCGGTGGCGAGGCCCAGCTCCAGCACGTCACGCAGGATGCGGCGGGCGAGGCGCAGGCCATCGGGGATGTTGCAGGTGCCATCCAGGTCGGGGTCCATGATCAGGCCCTTCCAGCCCACGGTGGTGCGTGGTTTTTCAAAATAGACGCGCATGACGATACATAGGCGGTCATTCAGTTCGCGGGCCAGGGCGGCCAGTTTGGCGGCATATTCCAGCCCGGCTTCGGGGTCATGGATGGAGCATGGGCCCACGATGACGAGGAAGCGTTTGTCATCGCCGAACAAAATGTTGCGAATCTCTGCGCGGGCCTGGCTGACGAACGCAGCCTGCGTTTCCGTGGGTGGGAGCTCGGCGACGAGGGCTAGCGGAGCGGGCAGGGGGATGTTGGAGGCGATGTGGACGTTGGACGTGGCGTTCATTCAAAGGGAGCGGTGAGAGGTGGGCGAGCTTTGGGAAGCTCAGCTTTTGGCGGTGCCAAAAAAATGGGTGAGGGCCTCGATCATGCCTTCGCTAGCATACCGCTGGGCGATGAAGCCGCCATGGCTCTGCACGTGGGCTTTGACCACAGGAAGCCCATTGCCTGGGGTGGCGATCATGCTGGCGTGGCGGGGATTCAGCATGGAGAGATCATTCAGGTTATCCCCTGCCGCAAAGCACTGGCTGGCATTGAGACCGAGCAGCCGGGCCAATTCGCTGAGGGCGGTGCCTTTGCTGTAGGCACTGTGGGCAAAGCGCAGGTAGATGCCATTGCGATGGTAGCCGATGTCTGGAAACTGCTGGATGTGGGCATCAATGAAGCTGCAAACCATGTCCAGCTCCTCTTCGCTGCTGCCGACGATGCCCAGTTCCCCATAGTCTCCTGCGAGGAATTCGCCCTGCGTCTGGGTTTCCACCATTTCACGGATGGCCTTCAGGGAGGCCTGGTGATCTTTGACAAAACGCTCGTGGGCTTTGCGGGCCTGTTTGTTCCAGGGGCCAAAGTCAGTCCACTTGCTGAACAGACCGGGTTTGTAGATATCGCACTCCATGGCGATGATGTAGTCCGGCTCCATGAAGATGCCGTATTGGGCCAGGCCCTGAAGGGTCTGGGGAAGGCTACGGCCGGTATTGATGACCCAGGCAGCGCCTAGGCTGCGCAGTTGCTGGATCATCTGCCCCAGCATGGGGTGAAACACGGGCGTGCTGTCGTGATGCACCAGCGTGCCATCGAAATCGAAGGAGAGGATGAACGTGGGCTTGCGGGCTGCCATGGGGGGAAGGCTGCACTCTACCCGTGGCACGGGGGAGTCAAGGCAGGCTTCAGGCAGCAGCGAAGGCAGATCTCCAGAATTGCGTCAATGTCATAGCCAGCAGCAGCCAAAGGGTGATCTGGTAACCGCGGCTGACGAGCCAGCTCGCACCTCTGCGCCGCGCCCGGCGGAGCACACTTTCACAGCCCCAGAGCAGGCTGAGGGTGAGAGGTGCGGTGAGGGCATGCAGGTAATTGGCAGGCAAAACGGCCACATCCCAGGCGGCGATGACACCATAGGTCAGGATGGCGGCGACCAGAAACAGTACGGTGGGCACCGTCTCAGGGTGCAGGCGTTCACCTGCATGGCAGGCTTTGGGGGTAGAAAAACGACAGGCGAGCGTGAAGGCGAGCAGTAGAACAAGAAGCACAGCCAGCACCTCGCCCCCACGGCCTTTCAGGCGGCCTAACAGGAGGCTAGTACCGCTGAGCAGGCGCTGTTGCACCTCTTGGGTAGAGTGGGTTTGAAAGTAGATGTGCGCGCTGGGCTGGGCGAGCGCGGGGATCTTTTCCAAGCTGACTCGATCCGGGTGGCTCTCGATCCAGGTTTGTGCTGCTTCCCGGTCATCCAGCCAACGGATGGAGTCCATGTAATGAAAGGCGGGATGGCCAAACAGGCGATTGGCCTCCGTCATGCGAGGGCCAGCGATGAAGCCTGCGGCCGTGGCTAGCAGCAGGAGGCCGAACAGATGATTGCGCCGCACCCACAGGGAGGTGCCTTCATGGGTACACCAGTGGGCGACTATCCAGCCCCAAAGTGCGCGCAGGGTGCTGACGATGATAAATACGGCCAGCAGCGGCAGGATGCGATCCACCGACAGGTAGGCCAAGGCCCCAAAACCACCAACCAAGCCGTAAACCCACAGCGAATTCCTCTGCAGTGCATACAGGCAAGCCAGCCAGGTGAGCAGGAAAAACAGGTGGAAAAGCGTGGCTCCTGAAAAAGTGGCCACCGTCCCCAGCCACCCATGAAAGGCCGTCAACGCGACGACCAATAAGGCAGCTGGCAGAGCGAAGTGACGGGCGCATACCAGGCCCAATAAAATCAGGCATCCCAGGGTGAGGCCTACACGGAACCAGGCAAGGTCATGCAGGGAGCCAGGTAAATCTTGGGCATCTAGGCGCAACGCGGCTAGCCAAGGCCAAAGTGGCTGAGCAAGGCCATCGGTGCGGTGTGGGACGAGTTTTTTCAGCGGCTCTGAGACGCTGTGGGTAAAGTCGGGCTTAAAATCCTCTTGAGTGGCTTGGGTCAAAGCCAAATGCCGCTGCTCCAGCGGACTCATGGGCGTGGCCAGGCCTTGCTCGATCCTTTGCGCCGCAAGGTACACATATCCCCAGCCGATGCAGCCCATCATCAGCGCCCAAACAGCCCACCTTAACCAAGCAGTGGGGTTAGGAGGGGTAAGAGCGGCCATGCAAACGGAAGGGGGGATTCCACCTTATGCCACGGGCCGCCCGTGACATGCAAAAAGAAAATAGTCGCGGTAGCCCCGGCAATGCTGGGCTCTATTTACCTGCGGGTTGGGCTCTCGGCACCTCTTCCAGAGGCATGCCAAAGCGGAGGGTCTCTTCCATGATGCGAGAGCGTTTCGCCTCGATGCTGTTGGGGCTATCCAAATGGGCCGTGGAATTGATGATCTTGGGCTGGATGAAGATGAGCAATTCATCCCGCGAAGTGGATTTCTCCGTGGTGCCAAAGAGATGCTTCAGCACGGGGACGCGGCGGAGGAAGATGCCGCCGCGCTCAGTCTTGCCGGTACGTTCTGTGATGAGCCCGCCGAGGACAACGGTGGCACCGTCCCGCACTGTCACGGTGGTGAGCAGTTCCTGGGTACCGATGGTGGGCACGGTGTTTCCAGAGATGATTTGTTCCCCCACGATGTTGTCATTCACCTGAGCGATGCGCAGGGTCACTTCATTGTCGTTATTGATTAGGGGTACCACTTCCAGCTTCAGCACCACGTCTCGGTAGTCAATGCTAGCGCTGGTGGCGGCGATGTTGTTGATACCGGCGTTGGAAAGGATGTTCACGGGCACGGCGATACGCTGGCCGCTGGAAATGACGGCCTTGCCATTGTTCGTGGTGTACATGCTGGGGCTGGATAGCACCTTGAAGTCCTTGTTTCCTTCCAAGACATTCACGTAGCGACTGAGTGAACCGAGCTGGCCGTAAAAGCTCATGGAACCGGTGCCGAAGTTTTCTAGATTGAAGGGAATGTCCAGCGCACCCGCGACTCCTGTACCGCCGCCGGGGCTCGTGACATTTTTCTGCCGCAAGGTGAAATCATCCAGCATGTTCAGGAAATCGAATCCGTAGTTGAAGTCGCCCCCCAGGTTCAGTTGGCCGATGATGGTGCTGATGTACACCTGCTGCGGCCGCACATCCATTTCCTGGATGAGTTGGTCAATGACGGCGATGTGCTCCGGAGAGCCGCTGACGACGAGGCTATTGGACTGGGGCTCGGCGATGAGAAGGGTCTTGCCCACCACGAGGGATTCAGGCGCAGAAACGGCGTCGGGATCGTCCAGCAGGCTGCGTTGGGCCCGGTTATTCTGGCCATTGCCATTGAAACCGAAACCGCTTTGTCCGCCTTGGCCGTAGGCGTTATTTAGGTCGGAACTGTCCCGTGAGGCATCGGTGGAGGGGGTATTGGAACTGGCGGTGGGGCGTCGGCTGCTGCTGCTCCGGCGTCCACCACCGGAGGCGGCATCGGCCCCGTCATTCTGGATGTCTGTATCCTTCGCCAGCGCATTGTAGGCCACGGGTAAAAAATCGCCCACGTCCAGGTACGCCAGCTTGCGCTTTAGGAAGGTCACGTCATCGGCCTGTTGATCCAGCTTTTCCACCAGCCCACGGATGTAGGTGATGTCCACCGGACGGGCGATGACGAGGAGGCTGTTAGTACGGCGATGTGGGATGACTTTGACCCGAGCTACGCTGGGGTTGGTATTCGCTGTATTGGCGGCACCCAGGGGATTGATTGCAGGGGCGCGACTGCCATTGGTCGCGACGGGGGGCGGGGCAGGGGCGGCCTGGGCGGGTGCGGCTTCGGTTTTTTCCTCTTCGGCGTAGATCTCGCTGATGATTTCGGCCACGCTTTCAGCATCGCTGCGCTCCAGCTTGATCATTTCATTGGCGATTTCTGCCGGCGGCACATCAATGACCTGGGCGATCTCATAGATGCTGCGGATGGTGGTGCTGTTTTCAGTGATGATGAGTGCCGCAGCATTTTTCATGGGCATGATGGCTCCGTAGCTGTGCAGTTTGATCACTTGCTGAAAGGCCTTGGAAGCCTCGTCTGGGGAAATGTGCACCAGTGGCATCACAAAATGGCACAGCTCTTCATTGTCCGGCAGGTCCTTGATGGAGTTGTACACTTTGAGTCCTTCCGGCGTGGGGCTTTTACCCCCATTGTGATGGATGAGTTTCACCGTCGTGGCATCCACCGGAATGATGGCATAGCCATTCAGCAACAGAGTGGCCTCAATGAAAGCGACGGCTTCGCGCCGTGTGAGGGGCTGCGGGGCGATGATGCGCAACGGCTCTCCCTGAAGAGCGGAGTCCAAAATGATCTTTTTCCCAGTGATCTGGGTATAAAAGGGAATGATGGCCTGCACGGGGGTGCTGGGGAAGTTCACCTTGATGGTGGCGCTATCATCAGACGGACTGCCCTGCTGAGCGTAGGAGCTAGCCAAAATCAGTGCGCCCAAAGCAATGGCGAGCAGCAGTCGCTTAGCGACGTGCCGTGGGGAGGAATGGACGTGTAGAGCAGGCATAAGGAGCCAAAACCACACCTATTATATTTTCCATAACATCAAAGGCAATGGAAATATTCGTTTTTGTTAAAAATCAAACAAGCAGCTGCCAGACTAGCCTTGCGCTAACCGGTCTTTCACATTCCGAGCCAATCCTGCAAATCCGCGATACCCGTGCGCAGAAGGGCGATGATTTCGTGAGCCAGGGGCGTGCCTTTCTGCCAAAGCCAAGCAATGCCTAACAGCCAAACGATGCTTTGGATCACCAGCAGAACCATCACCACGGTCTCGATCCAGCGCGGCCAATAAAGAAGATAGCCCTTAGTATCCGTCCTGGAAGAATAGATGCGATCCTGGAAAACAGCCTTCGCCCCTTTCCACAAAAGGGGCGGGAAGATGAGAAAGCCGCCGATCAATCTCTGTAAAACCACACTGGCCCGTTGATCTAGCGGAACCTTTGCATAGTCACGCAGGCGGGCGGTGCGCCGCCGGGTGGTGATGTCACGGACTGTCGCCGGGTCTGCGGGGTCAATTTGCAACTCTTCCAATTGACGCAAAGGCGTCCATTCCGTCGAGCCCTCTCGTCGGACGAGATCGCTATCGCGGACGGAGCCATAGGCGATGTAGCCATAGAGATCATCTAGGCTGCAGGGCCCGACGGTCTTTTGGCCTTTGGAGATGTAATAGAGAGAATCCAAGAGACGGGAGTGGGATGACGTGAAGTACGTTCGCTAGCATTTCCCGATCCTGTCAACTAGGAAGCCTCACTTTCTCAGGCTTTTTCTTTAATATGAGCCCAGCAATGGACATGAGGGTCTCCCCGGAAATACCAAATCATGGACGGACCCTCAATCTGCCACATGTCCCACACTCCATCGTTGCCCACATCCTGATTCTGATAAAAGGCCATGTGGAGGTGATCGAAACCCGCGGCTTCGATGTATTGGAGAGACTCCTTCGCATCTTCAGGCCGGAAGGGTTTGAGGAGATCGCCCAAGACTTGGCGCACGAGTCCTTTTTGATCCGCCGTCAGTTCCGTCATGGGGATTCCTTCCAGCCCAGTGGTTTTGCCCGTCAGTTTCACGGTTTTATTGCCCGCTTCCTCACGCGAGTCACCTTTCAGCGCGAGTTGCCGCTGCCGACCATCCAGCGCCTGAAAGACTTCATTGGCTCGCTTGGCCTGGTACCAGTAGGCATTGCCCGCGTGATCGGGCTTTTCATAAAACCCCTTGGCCGCATGCCCATAAAAGATGGGCCCACCAAAAGCGGTACCGGCCTCACTGTCTCCATCGCAGCGGCGGGTGCAGTGACGGCCTGTGAGCACAAATTCAAATTTACCAGATCCTGGCTGACCAAAAAGAGCGATGGACGAGCTGGCAAACCCTCCATCGCTTTGGTTGTCCTGATCGAACTGGCGCCAAACTTCCTTCTTATATTCCTCGCTGTGCAGGCCATCAAAGATCTGGCGCACCAGATCTTGCTGGTCCGCGCCCAGCACTTCGCCGATTTTTTGAGGCGTGATGTGCCAGTTGTTATCCACCTTAAGTCGGCGGGCGTCCTCCCAGCCAAAACACAGCAGCTTCTGCTGTTCCTCTTTGAGACTGCTGTAGAGCTGCTGGACCAGCGTTTCAGATTTGGGCAACGCTTTCTCAGCCTGCAAAGCGGGAATAGCGAGTAAACCCGAGGCCAGTGCCCGGCTGCTGCGCTGAAGGAACTGGCGGCGGGAAGAGAGATCGGTTTTCATGGTGGTCACTCAGGAAACGTTCACAGCGAGGCAACCCTTGAATAAAGATGCAGATTCTGTGTTGAGAAGCCTCTGGGGCAGCGCTGATTGCCACTGAATGAACGGACCGGACCCTGACCACGCAGCCCCCACCCCAGCCAGCCCCCTGTCTGCAAACGTGGAAATCACTGACGAAACTAGGCTGGAGGACGAGACTACTCGCTCCCTGGGCCGGGAAAATCGGCGCATGCTCACCCTCGTGGGGATCATCGCTATCTTTCTACTGGTCGCTCATTTTACTCCATTGAAAGCGTGGCTCACCAACATCCAAGCTTGGAAAGACTTTGTGGATGAACTCGGCTGGGTAGGCCATCTCAGCTTCATCCTCGCCTGCGCCGGGGGGGTCATGATAGGCCTGCCCCGTCTGCCACTCTGCGCCGGGGCGGGCCTCATTTTTGGTTTTGTGGAAGGCCTGGGGCTATCGTTAGTAGGATCAGTACTCGGGTCCTATGGGGCGTTTTTGATGACACGTGCGGGAGCACGCCGGGCGGTGCTGGCCCGCGCAGAGAAGTGGCCGTGGCTGCGCCAGATGCTCGAGAAACCCTCCTGGCTGAAAGTCTTCTGGGTGCGACAGATGATGCTCCCAGGCCTGGTCCTCAATGTCCTCCTAGGAGTGACAGAAGTGGCACACACCACCTTTTTGTTCGGCACTCTGGCAGGGTATCTCCCTCTCAATGTAGCCTTTACCCTGGTAGGGAGCGGTTTAGGCAAAGGATCGTTGGCGCACTCTTTGACGCAATTGTTAGGCGCGCTGGCTGTGGTGAACGTGGTGGGTTGGTTAGTCTGGCGCCTGGCGCGCAAGCGCCAGGCCTGACTATCAATATTGGTTAGACGTGAGGTTGAGGAGAGAAGTTGGGGTGTTTTTTGGGAAAAGTGAGTGTTGGGAGGGTGCGGAGGCCTCAAAAACGGAGAATTTGGGGTGAAAAGAAGGTTTTGAGGGTTGGGAGTGTGAAAAAACCTTCAAAAAAGAGTAAAAAGGAGTTGCGGGGAATCTGGGGCTCGGCATACTTCCAATCCGCCACCGAAACAGGAGCGGCTGAGGAAAGCGAAGCGAGCGACGAAGTTGTTCACGGAGTTTGAGTCAGAAAATGATCTTTCAGAAAACAACATCTTCAGATTGGCGAGAGTGAGTGAAGCGAAAGCTGAGTTTGCTTGAGTGGTTTGAAGAGACAAAAACGAAAGCTAAATTGTGCGCTGCGTGTTATGGAATGCGCAGCTTGCTTGAAAGAATAGCAAGGTCAATTTAGCTGACTTAGGAAACTAAAGTCAGCACCAATTTTTGGAGAGTTTGATTCTGGCTCAGAACGAACGCTGGCGGCGTGGATAAGACATGCAAGTCGAACGGGGCATTGTGAGTAGTAATACAAGCGATGTTCAGTGGCGAACGGGTGCGTAACACGTGGATACATTCCGGGAAGCGGGGGATAGCCCAGGGAAACTTGGATTAATACCGCATGTGGTCGAAAGACTAAAGACGGGGACCGCAAGGCCTGTCACTTCCCGATTGGTCCGCGGCCTATCAGCTAGTTGGCGGGGTAAAAGCCCACCAAGGCTACGACGGGTAGCTGGTCTTAGAGGACGACCAGCCACACTGGAACTGAGACACGGTCCAGACACCTACGGGTGGCAGCAGTCGAGAATCTTTCACAATGGGGGCAACCCTGATGGAGCGACGCCGCGTGGAGGATAAGGTCTTCGGATTGTAAACTCCTGTCATGCGCGAACAAGGTTGCATGGTTAATAACTGTGCAAATTGATGGTAGCGCAAGAGGAAGAGACGGCTAACTCTGTGCCAGCAGCCGCGGTAATACAGAGGTCTCAAGCGTTGTTCGGAATCACTGGGCGTAAAGGGTGCGTAGGTGGCATGGTAAGTCAGATGTGAAAGCCCAGGGCTCAACCTTGGAATTGCATCCGATACTGCTGTGCTAGAGTATACTGGAGGGGTGACTAGAATTCTCGGTGTAGCAGTGAAATGCGTAGATATCGAGAGGAATACCAAAGGCGTAGGCAGGTCACTGGACAGTTACTGACACTGAGGCACGAAGGCCAGGGGAGCAAACGGGATTAGATACCCCGGTAGTCCTGGCAGTAAACGGTGCATACTTGGTGTGGGAAGATTCGACCCTTCCTGTGCCGGAGCTAACGCGTTAAGTATGCCGCCTGGGAAGTACGGTCGCAAGATTAAAACTCAAAGAAATTGACGGGGACCCGCACAAGCGGTGGAGTATGTGGCTTAATTCGATGCAACGCGAAGAACCTTACCTGGTCTTGACATGCACTGTGTCTCAGGTGAAAGCCTGATAGAGTAGCAATACTCGCTTTGCACAGGTGCTGCATGGCTGTCGTCAGCTCGTGTCGTGAGATGTTGGGTTAAGTCCCGCAACGAGCGCAACCCCTGTGATTTGTTGCCACCCGGTTTACCGGAGCACTCGAATCAGACTGCCTCGATCAACGAGGAGGAAGGTGGGGATGACGTCAAGTCCGTATGGCCCTTACGACCAGGGCTGCACACGTATTACAATGCCCAGCACAATGTGAACCGAAACCGCGAGGTGGAGGAAATCAGTAAAACTGGGCTCAGTTCAGATTGTAGTCTGCAACTCGACTACATGAAGTTGGAATCGCTAGTAATGGTACATCAGCTACGGTACCGTGAATACGTTCCCGGGTCTTGTACACACCGCCCGTCACATCATGGAAGCTGGTTTCGCCCGAAGTGCGTGAGTCAACCGCAAGGAGACAGCGCCCTAAGGCAAGACTGGTGACTGGGATGAAGTCGTAACAAGGTAGCCGTAGGGGAACCTGCGGCTGGATCACCTCCTTTCTATGGAGAATGTTCATGAGTGTCTCACACTCGTTCTATGAACAAGGTCGACACTTAACTGAAGCAGCAATGTGGAGGAAAGTGTGTGAAACGTGAAAGCGTTCACAAACAATGTTATCTGTGCAGGAAGTGACTGCAGCGCACAATTTAGTTTTCGTTTTTGGTTAGAGCATCTTGAGCAGGGGGTTTAGCTCAGTTGGTAGAGCGCTAGCTTTGCAAGCTTGATGTCAGGAGTTCGAGTCTCCTAACCTCCACCACAAGTTGGACGAGGTTAGGCTTAATCGAGCTGATGACCAAGTGATCAACTCCAAAAGGGCATGTAGCTCAGTTGGTTAGAGCACCGCCTTGATAAGGCGGGGGTCACTGGTTCGAGTCCAGTCCTGCCCACCATTTGATTAAGATGTGAGACTGTTTTTTGTGGAACTGATAGTTCCTTGACAACTGCATACAGGGTAAAGAAACAATTTTATTAGAGTCAGACGTTGGGACCTGAAAAGGTTTCAAGTAATGAATGAAAGTAAGTGTGTTCTAAATCTAATTTCGGTTAGCTCTTCGGAGCGAAGCCACTGAAATGGTTTTAGAGCAATGCAAGATTTAAAGGGTATGTAGTGGATGCCTTGGCACCAGCAGGCGATGAAGGACGTGGTAAGCTGCGATAAGCTTCGGAGAGCCGCAAACAGGCATTGATCCGGAGATTTCCGAATGGGATAACCTGATACGGTTCATACCGTATCGTTCTGCTCTGAATACATAGGAGCAGAGACGCTAAACCGCCTGAAGTGAAACATCTCAGTAGGGCGAGGAAAAGAAAGCGAAAGCGATTCCGTCAGTAGTGGCGAACGAAAGCGGAACAGCCCAAACCAGGAGGTTTCCTCCTGGGGTTGTAGGGCCTCGATGTGGTAGTTGAAGAGTTAGGTGAAGCGGATGGAAAGTCGCTCCACAGAGGGTGAAAGGCCCGTAACCGAAAACTTAACAACGCCTAGAGGTACCCTGAGTAATGCGATACACGTGAAACTTCGCATGAATCTGTGCCGACCACGGCATAAGGCTAAATACTCGCTGGTGACCGACAGTGAACAAGTACCGCGAGGGAAAGGTGAAAAGATCCGCCGTGAGCGAAGTGAAATAGTACCTGAAACCACATACCTACAAGGTGTCAGAGCCGGCTTGTCCGGTGATGGCGTGCCTTTTGCAAAATGAGTCTGCGAGTCAGTCTGTGTGGCAAGCCTAAGTCCTTCTGGGATGGAGGCGGAGCGAAAGCAAGTCCGAATAGGGCGACAAGTTGCACGGGCTGAACCCGAAGCGGTGGTGATCTACCTATGGCCAGGTTGAAGCGTCTTTAATCGGACGTGGAGGACCGAACCGGTGAACCTTGAGACGTTCTCGGATGAGCTGTGGGTAGGGGTGAAAGGCTAATCAAACCCCGTAATAGCTGGTTCTCCCCGAAATGTATTTAGGTGCAGCGTCATGCGCTTATCGAGGGGGGTAGAGCACTGAATGAGCTAGGGGGCATACCCGCCTACCAACCTCAATCAAACTCCGAATACCCTCGAACGAAGCATGGCAGTAAGACAGTGGGGGATAAGCTTCATTGTCGAAAGGGAAACAGCCCAGCTCAGCAGCTAAGGTGCCTAAATAACGCTCAGTGGAAAGGAAGTGAGATCTCATTGACAGTGAGGATGTTGGCTTAGAAGCAGCCACCATTTAAACAGTGCGTAATAGCTGACTCATCGAGAGGTCTTGCGCCGAAAATGATTGGCGATAAGCGTTATACCGAAGCTCTGGACTACATTGTCCAAGGGCAATGTTTTGGTAGGGGAGCGTTCTGTAAGCGTTGAAGCGTGAAGGTGACTGACCGTGGAGTTTACAGAAGTGAGGATGCAGACATAAGTAACGATAAGACGGGTGAAATCCCCGTCCGCCGTAAACCCAAGGTTTCCTGGGCAATGATTTTCATCCCAGGGTTAGTCGGGAGCTAAGTCCAGGCCGTTTGGCGTAGGCGATGCACAACAGGTTAATATTCCTGTACCGGTTTTGGTTAAAGCACAGGTTCGCGTCAGGGGAGAGAGCATGCCGATTGAAAGTGGCAGAAGGGTGCGGAGCGATCCAAGCCTGGTCTCTTGAACTGAGCGCCTAGAAAAGCCTGTGCCCCTTTCCAGGGCCGCCCGTACCGCAAACCGACACAGGTGGGTGGGTAGAATATACCAAGGCGTAAGAGTGAAACCTCGTTAAGGAACTCTGCAATCTAGTCCCGTAACTTCGGAAGAAGGGATGCCCAAATTTATTTGGGTCGCAGTGAAAGGGGACAACCGACTGTTTATCAAAAACACAGCATTGTGCCAAGACGAAAGTCCAAGTATACGATGTGACACGTGACCAATGCGGAAAGATTAAGGCAAGGGGTTAGTCGTAAGGCGAAGCTCTGAACCCAAGTCCCCGTGAATGTCGGCCGTAACTATAACGGTCCTAAGGTAGCGAAATTCCTTGTCGGGTAAGTTCCGACCTGCACGAATCGTGTAACGAGTTGTCCGCTGTCTCAACGAGGGGCTCAGTGAAATTGTAATAGCAGTGAAGATGCTGCTTACCCGCAGAAGGACGGAAAGACCCTATGCACCTTAACTGTAAGCTGTCACTGGTCGTTTGGTTTCTATGCTTAGCGTAAGTGGGAGGCTTTGAAGTGTTACTTTCGGGTAACATGGAGCCATCAATGAAACACCACCCTTAGGTATTGAACGATCTAACCGCGGCCCGTCATCCGGGCGTGGGACCATGTCAGCCGGTCAGTTTTACTGGGGCGGTATCCTCCCAAAGAGTAACGGAGGAGCGCGAAGGTTGGCTCAGCGTGGTTGGCAATCACGTGTTGAGTGCATTGGCATAAGCCAGCCTAACTGTGAGACTAACAAGTCGAACAGACACGAAAGTGGGCCAAAGTGATCCGGCGGTTTAATGTGGAATTGCCGTCGCTTAACGGACAAAAGGTACGCTAGGGATAACAGGCTGATCTTGCCCAAGAGTTCATATCGACGGCAAGGTTTGGCACCTCGATGTCGGCTCATCGCATCCTGGGGCTGGAGAAGGTCCCAAGGGTCCGGCTGTTCGCCGGTTAAAGCGGTACGCGAGCTGGGTTCAGAACGTCGCGAGACAGTTCGGTCCTCTATCCTCTGTGGGCGTAGGAAAATTGAGGGGTTTAATTCCTAGTACGAGAGGACCGGAATTAACGCACCTCTGGTGTTCCAGTTGTTCTGTCAAGAGCATCGCTGGGCAGCTATGTGCGGAAGGGATAAGCGCTGAAAGCATCTAAGCGCCAAGCCCATCCCAAGATTAATTTTCCCTGAAGGATCGTGGAAGACTACCACGTTGATAGGTCTCGGGTGCAAGCGCAGTAATGTGTTCAGCTTAGAGATACTAATCATCCGTTTGTCTTACATTGCTTCCATTTCAAATCAGACACACCGTCTGGCTTACCGAAATTGTTTTTACCCCTGTATGCAGTTGTCAAGGAACTGAAGAAGTTCCTTGCCCTCAGACACACTGATCAGACGAAGATCTGGTCAGCAGTCTGGTGGTCATGGCACAGTGGCACCACCCGTTCCCATTCCGAACACGGAAGTGAAACGCTGTTGCGCCGATGATAGTTGGGCGATAGGCCCTGCGAAAGTAGGTCGCCGCCAGTTTATAAACCCCCCTCTTCAGCAATGAAGAGAGGGGTTTTTTTTGCCATTCTTTAATTGCAGACTCAATAGATATACTTTATCGGGATTTCATCATGTTGCCTGAAGAACTTCAATCCATCAACCAACGCCTCCAGGGTGCCAGTCCTCTGGAAATCATTCGTTGGGCCATCGATCAAGCTCCCGAATCCGCCATTGTGACGACGAACTTTCGTCCATATGAGGCGGTCATCTTGCATCTGGCGACTCAGGTCCAGCCGGGGATCCCAGCGCTGTGGATTGATCACGGCACAAATCTTCCGGAGACTTATATCTTCGCTGAAAAGACACGCGAAAAACTCGGGCTGAACCTGCAACCTTACCTTCCGAAAATGACTGCGGCTCATTGGCTAGCCCTGAATGGCGGCCAAGTGCCGATGCCAGATGAAGTGGAGCGTGTGGAATCCTTCAGCCGGATCATGAAATTGGAGCCTTTTGAGCGCGGCATGCGCGAGCTGGCCCCCAAGGTCTGGATCACGGCGCTTCGCAAAGAGCAAAATCCGCAACGCGCGGCCACGCTTCAACCGGTGATGTGGGATGCGAAGTTTCAGTGCCTGAAGATCAACCCGATCCTGGAATGGACGCCGGTGGAGATGGATGCCTACCTCGCCGAGCACGATTTACCCAACGAGCGCACCTATTACGACCCAGCCAAAGGCGACGAGAAGCATGAGTGCGGCCTGCACGCCAAACTGGTCACCGACAAACAGTAATTTTCATCCCGATTCTCCCGAGCGAATGTCCTCCATCACGCATCTTCAGTTCTTAGAAAGCGAAGCGATCTACATCCTTCGTGAAACCGCCGCCCAGTTCCAGAAACCTGCCTTGCTTTTCTCAGGCGGGAAAGACTCGATTGTGATGGCTTGGTTAGCTCGAAAGGCCTTCTACCCTTCCAAACTGCCATTCTCTCTATTGCATGTGGACACGGGGCATAACTTCCCTGAAGCCATGACATACCGGGATTGGTTCGTCGAAGAAATCGGTGCCAAGCTCGTGGTGGGCAGTGTGCAGAAGAGCATTGATGAAGGTCGTTCCCAGGAAGAAAAAGGCATCAATGCCAGCCGTAATAAGCTGCAGACAGTGACCCTGCTTGATACCATCGAAGAGAATCAGTTTGATGCCTGCTTGGGTGGTGGCCGCCGTGATGAGGAGAAAGCACGTGCGAAAGAGCGCTTCTTCAGCCATCGCGATGAGTTCGGCCAGTGGGATCCCAAGAACCAGCGTCCAGAGCTTTGGAACATTTTTAATGGACGTAAGCATTTCGGCGAGCATTTCCGCGTGTTCCCGCTGAGTAACTGGACGGAGATGGACATCTGGCAATACATCCGCCAGGAAAACATCCCGCTACCAAGTCTCTACTTCAGCCACAAGCGCAAGATCATCGAGCGTCACGGCCAGCTTTTGGACACGGAAACGGGGTTCATTCCGCTCCTTGACGAAGAAAAACCTCGCGTGAAGGAAATGATCATTCGTTTCCGCACCGTGGGTGATGCCACCTGCACGGGCGCTGTGGAAAGCACCGCTAGCACGATTGATGACATCGTCGCCGAAGTTGCCGCCGCACGCCAGACCGAGCGTGGCACACGTGCCGATGACAAGCGTTCTGAGACCGCCATGGAAGACCGCAAAAAGGAAGGCTACTTTTGATTCATAGCGAGAGCCCTCTGCCCCAAACTTCATCCCTTTCTGACTCCATGGACGTTCTCGTCAATCCTACTGAATCTTCTCTTCTTCGTTTCACCACCGCTGGTTCGGTGGATGATGGCAAAAGCACGCTTATTGGCCGCCTCCTTTACGATTCTAAATCCATCTTTGAGGACCAGCTCCTCGCGGTGGAGGAATCCTCCAAGCGCCGTGGTGATGGCCATGTGAACCTGGCTCTTTTGACCGATGGTCTTCGTGCAGAACGTGAGCAGGGCATCACCATTGATGTGGCTTACCGCTACTTCGCCACGCCGAAGCGCAAGTTCATCATCGCGGATACTCCGGGTCACATCCAATACACGCGCAACATGGTCACCGGGGCTTCCACGGCTGACCTTGCGATCATCCTCATTGATGCTCGTCTTGGCGTTATTGAGCAGACCATGCGCCACACCTACCTTGCCAGTCTGCTGCGGATTGGGCATGTGGTTTTGGCGGTGAACAAGATGGACTTGGTGGACTTTGATCAGGCGGTCTATAACAAGATTGTCAGCGATTACATGGCCTTCGCCGGCGGTTTGGAAAACCTGCCAAAGATCTGCCCCATCCCAATGAGCGCCTTGAATGGTGACAATGTGGTGGACCGCTCCGCCAGCACTCCTTGGTACACAGGGCCAAGCTTGCTGGAGCATTTAGAGACCGTGCAGGTGCATGCGGAGACGGCTGCCGATGCGGCCCGTTTCCCTGTCCAGTGGGTGATCCGTCCCATCTCAGATGCGGCCGATGCTCGCTTGGGAAATCTTCATGACTATCGCGGTTTCGCAGGGCGCATGGCCAGCGGCACCTTCCGTGTGGGAGATGAAGTCATCGCATACCCGTCCGCGATGAAGTCCACCATCACCGGTATCCATACCTTTGAAGGCCCACAGGAAGAAGCGATTCCTCAACTCAGCTACAGCCTGACGCTGGCCGATGAGATTGATACGAGCCGCGGCGGCATGATCGTGAAGGCCAGTGAGCCCGTCGAGACTAACCAAGAGTTCGACGCGATGATCTGCTGGTTTGCTGACAAAAAGACCTTGAAACCACGTGGCCGTTTTCACCTCCGCCACACGACCAATGAGGTCCGTGCGGTAGTGACGGATGTGCTTTATAAAGTGAACATCAGCACGCTGGAGAAATCTCAGGAGAGCAAGGAGTTCGGTCTCAATGACATCGGCTCCATCCGCCTGCGTGTTTCTGCGCCGATCTTCTTTGATTCCTATACGAAGAACCGCACGACGGGCAGCTTTGTGCTGGTGGATGAGCAGACGAACAACACTGTGGCCGCCGGGATGATCCTGCGTCCTGTGGTGGATGCTCAGGATGAAGATGCTGAAGTGGCGATCTAACGAGAGCTCTTTCGATAGTGATCTTTAAATAGGCGCGGGAATTTTCCGCGCCTATTTTTTTGAGCCATGACTGGGTAGGATTTAAGGGGCGGTATGGAGAGTGGTTAATGAAGTGAAGTGACCGGGGCGTGAGATTTTGTCTTTGTCCTTCTCTTTGTTAGACTCGGTGTCTTTCCTTGAATTGGTAGCTGTGTGTGGCTGCGAGGCTTCCCAGAAAGACGGGTAATCCGGCGGTGGGATGGTAGAGCTTCCGGGATGCTTTCCCGCCGGACACACCCGTCCTACAAATGAGGGGTGGCGCGAACGATGTCCGTTTTGTTCGGCTAATTTCCGACGGTGGCGGCGCTGGTGAACATGACGGCGTGCTTGTCATAAACGGTCTTAGCACCCACGAGATCTGCCAGGTATTGAATGGCATCGGTGAGGGGAAGATTACGCAAGTTGAGTGACAGCGTTTTGGTGGCCAAGGTGGGATCCTTGATGATGATGTTCGGGATGACTTTGCCGTCGGTCGCCGTTTTGGATAGAGCGCGCAGACCTTCGACAGCTTCTTCTAAAGTCACTTCGGAGAACTCGATTTTCGCGAGTAAAACCCCTTCGTAGCTCTTCTTTACGGAGACGATTCCTGCTTTCTTTTGTGAGCGGATTTGGGCCAGCAGGGCTTTGGTCTCGAAGTGTTTGGGATTTCGGGCTTCCACCTGCACGAGCAGTTGGTAGGCAGTCTCAATGTCTCCCTTGTAATAGGCGGAACGGCCCATCTGGAAGAGTTGGTTCACATCATCTGCCGCGAAGGCGGCCCCGGCACATGCAGCCATCATGGTGACGACTGCCAAACGAACTCCGACACGATGCAGGAATGCTTTCATAGGAGGGGGGATGGAAGGTTGAATTCCAAAAATGATTTCACCAGAAATGACCGCGAATGACAAGCCGGATTTCATTTTGGCCTAATCAAAGGTTCTCCAAGATGGGTGGGCGCGTAGTTCATGGAGTTGTCATGACGCGTTTCCACTTTGCTCAGTTGTTGTGTTTGCTGCCGTTAAGTTCGTGCCGTCTCCTGCCGCCTGCGGTGACTCGGCCCGTGAAGAAACTGGTGTTTGAAGCGGTGAGTGGCGAGTCCAATGAGTTGGTGGTGATGCTACCTGGGCGTTACAGCTCGCCGATGGAATTTGCCCGTGAGGGGATGGTGGCTCTGGTGCAGAAAAAAAGGCCTAACGCACGTGTGGTGGTGCCGGATTTGCATCTGGGTTATTACATGAATCGCACGGTGGAGATGTGTCTGTGGGAAGAGATTTTGTCTCCAGCTTCCAAGCAAGGAATGAAGGTGACGCTGGTGGGTGTGTCCATGGGGGGACTGGGAGCTTTGATCGCAGCGCTCAAATATCCACAGTCTGTGCGGGAGGTCTTCCTATTGGCTCCTTATCTTGGAGAGCCTGCTTTGATGGCGGAGATTGCGCAGGCCGGTGGGCTGGCGTTGTGGAAACCAGGGACGGTGGAGGCGGTGAACAAGGATTCTTCCATGAGGTTGCTCTGGGCCCGTTTGCAGAAGGCTTGGCTACCCATCGGCCAGCGCAAGATTCCCGTGGCACTGGCCTGTGGTCTGAGGGACCGTCATCTGACGTCGAATCGGTTCTTCGCGCAAAGTTTGCTCACAAGTGAAAACTATCATGAGGTGCCGGGAGGTCACGACTGGCCCGCCTGGCGCTTGGGTCTTCAAGCGATGTTGAAGTGACCTGCTTGCACGCTGGCATGGCCCCCTCTATGGGTGGTTTTCATGGCCAAGATACGGATCAAGAACATCGGCAAGGTGATCGCACTGCTCATGCGCGGCATCGGTGCGACGCTGCGCTTTGAGGTGGTGGATAAGGCGGGTGCGTTTAATACGTCGCGCACAGGTTGGATCTGGGCGTTTTGGCATAACCGGATGTTTGTCATTCCGTATGTGCATGAGCTTTGGTTTGCACACATCCCAGGGGCTATTTTGAGCAGCCCCAGTGGAGACGGGCAGATCATTGCGGATGTGTGTGCGACCTTTGGTTTTGAGGCCGCGCGTGGTTCCAGCTCCAAGCCGCAAAAAGGCCTGAGTGCCCTGATCATGATGGCGGAGAAAGTGAAGGAGGGCCGCGACATCGGCATCACCCCAGATGGGCCTCGCGGGCCGATGTATCAGCTCCAGCCGGGTATCATCAAACTGGGGCAATTAACAGGCGGCAGCATCGTCCCCGTGCGGGTGGAATACAGCCGCGCTTTGAGGATCAAAAAGAGCTGGGATCAGTTCATGCTACCGCTGCCATTTTCCACCGTGCGCGTGATCTTTGAACCGACCATGACAGTGCCGCGCAAGATGACCGAGGAAGAGTTTGAAGCCGAGCGGCTGAAGCTGGAGCAGGCTATGGGCCGCGACTGACCGAAGGCTGCCCAGGGCCACCGCCTGCTGCTTGCAGGCGGGGCATCACGAGGGGTGAGCGCTGAGAAATCAGGCGATGGAATCTGCCGCGAGGGCCGCATTGCCGATGATGCCGGATTCATTGCTGAATCGAGCGGGCAAGATCTGCAAGCGTTCCCACACAACGGTGCTGAGCATGGACTGCACCTTGCGCTTGAGGGGATCAAAAATTAGATCACCGGCCTGGGCGACACCGCCGCCGATGACGAAGGCATCTGGGTTCAGCAACCAAGCGATGCTGGAGAGGGAAGTGCCTAACCAGTCGGCAATTTCATCCCAGATTTGGCGGGCGATGTCATCGCCAGCCTTGGCGGCATCAGCGATGTTTTTCGGCGTGCATTCTTCCACGGTTTTTTTCACGTGAGCTTCGGCATAACGTTGGACGGCGTGTTCGGCGATTTCGCGGTTGCCGGTGTATTTTTCCAGCGCGCCCAAGTTGCCATAATGACCTGAGCGGCCATCGCACTCGATGCTCATCTGGCCAATCTCACCGGCTGCGCAGCCGCTGCCGCGATAGAGCTGGCCATTGAGGATGAGGCCGCCGCCAATGCCGGTACCCATGGTCAGGGCCACCACATTTTTCAGGCCGCGAGCGGCACCGTAGCGGAACTCTGCATAGGCCATGGCGTTCGCGTCATTTTCCACCACCACAGGCAGGCCCGTCTTTTCACCCAGGATGGCTTTCAGCGGCACATGCTTCCAGCCGGGAACATTGGTCAGGATATGGACGAATCCGTGGTCGAAGTCCACCAGTCCAGGGACGCCGACGCCGATGGCGGCGATGTCTGGGTAGGTCTGGCGCAGCTTAGCGACGCGACTGGCCATTTCGCCAATGAGGGCGGCAGGGCCAGGAAAGTTGGCCGTGGGAATGGGGGCATCCGTGGTCAGCAATTCGCCGCCGCGGCAGACGCCGAGTTTGACCGAGGTGCCGCCGAAATCAATGCCGACCGAGGTGATAGAACTTTCAGACATGGGTGAGGGCGCGGAGATTGCCCACCAAACGCAGCCCATGCAAGGTCAAATCCGGGTCCACCGTGATGTCGTCCTCCATGCCGGAGATGATCCATCCGGCATCACCCCCGGTGGCGACGATGTGGAGAGGGCCTGCTGGCAGCTCTTTTTTGAGGGCTTCCAGGATGCCTTTGATCATGCCGCGGTAGCCGATGGCCGCGCCGGCCTGGATGGCACCGACGGTGGATTGACCGATAGCGGTCTCGGGCTCACGCAGTTCCACCTGGGGGAGTAGGGCGGTGCGCTCGTGGAGGTAATCGGTCATCAGGCGCAGTCCCGGGGCGATGACGCCGCCGATGTAGTGCCTATCGGCCGAAAGGATGTCAAAAGTGACGGCGGTGCCGAAGTCAATGACCACTCCCGGAGCGCCGTGGAGATGAGCGAGGGCGACGGCATTGGCGAGGCGATCTGGGCCGATGCTTTCGGGCTTGGGGTAACGAATCCCGATGCCCATGGGGGTATCATGGCGCAGGACGAGAAGGCCGGGGAAGGCCTGCTGAAAGGCGGTGACAGCGGCCGGGACGACGCTGCAAAGAATGGCCTGGCGAAACTGCCAGTCGGCCACGCCTTCGAGTGCGAGCTCGGGGGTGACTCCCTTCGTTGGCAGGTCGCGGCGATCCAAAAGGGCCTCCTTGGTGGCGAGGCCTAATTTGGTGCGGCCGTTGCCCACATCAATGAGGAGATAATCGGCTGTCATCGGGCTGGTTATGCCCCTGGTGAGAGCTTTGGGCAAGCAAGATGGAAAAACTGGTTGCGAAAAAAGTAAAAGCATCCAATATGCCCGCCCCTCGTCCCGTTCGCCTGTCATGGGAACTGGTTTGAGAGATCCCATTCGCCCCGCACATTATGAGCAACATCATCGACAAAATTGACTCTGAACAACTCAAGAAGGACGTCGCGTCTTTCCACGTGGGTGACAGTGTGAAAATCCACACCCGAGTCATCGAAGGTGACAAGGAGCGTATTCAGATCTTCGCGGGCATCATCATCTCCCACAAAGGCGCTGGCCTGAACGAAGCATTCACCGTCCGCAAGATTTCTTACGGCGAAGGCGTGGAGCGCGTATTCCCAGTTCACAGCCCCAAGGTGGCGAAGATCGAAGTCGTCAAGTCTGGCAAAGTCCGCCGTGCACGTCTTCATTATCTGCGTGGCCGTAAGGGCAAGCAGGCCATGACCGTCAAGGAGCAGGCTTACAACAGCAACGAAGCTTAATTGGCTTCAGGCCTCTTTAGGTCGTTTCATTTTCTCAGACACCTCAGCAGATACTGCTGGGGTGTTTTTGTTTTGTGGCCCAGGGCATCGCCGGAGCGCTTTCTCGCCCTGATGACCTGGAGGGATGGGCGCAAAAAAGGCGGCCCCTGTGATGGGACCGCCTGAGGGAAGGGCTATCTCGGATTACTCCACGGTCACGCTCTTGGCGAGGTTGCGCGGTTTGTCCACATCGCAGCCGCGAGCGACGGCGGTGTAGTAGGAGAGCAACTGCAGCGGAATCACGGTGAGCAGCGGGCTGAGGTAGGACGGGCAATCTGGGACGTAGATGACGTCTTCCGTGAGGCGTTCCAGTTCCGTGCGGCCTTCGGTGGTGACACAGACGACGGGGCCTTTGCGCGCGAGCACTTCTTCGATGTTGCTGACGTTCTTATCGAACACGGCATCATCCGGAGCGATGAAGATGGAGGGCATGTCCGGCTTCACCAGGGCGATGACGCCGTGCTTCAGCTCGGCACTCGGGTGACCGCTGGCGTAGATGTAGCTGATCTCCTTCATCTTCAGTGCACCTTCAAGGGCCACAGGGTAGTTGGCCTGGCGGCCCATGAAGAGCATGCCTTCGGCATTCGCGTGCTTCTCGGCGATGGCCTTGATGCGATCCGTCTGCTTGAGGATGCTGGCGATCTTGTCCGGAATGGCTTCCATTTCGTCGATCATCTCCATGCCATCGGCGGTGGAGAGGTGATGGATGCGGCCAAAGAGCATGCCGAGCAGGTTCATGATCATCACCTGGGAGGTGAAGGTCTTCGTCGCTGCCACACCGATTTCCGGGCCCGCATGGATGTAACAGCCGCCGTCGCTTTCACGGGCGATAGTGCTGCCCACGCTATTGACGATGCCCAGGCACTTGATGCCTTTGCGCCGCGCTTCACGCATGGCGGCCAGGGTATCAATGGTCTCGCCACTCTGGCTGAGGACGAACTGGAGGGTATTTTTGTCCGCAGGCACGTTGCGGTAGCGGAATTCGCTGGCGATCTCCACCTCCGTAGGCACGCGGGCGAGGGTCTCGATGACGTATTCACCCACCATGGCAGCGTGGAAGGCGGTGCCGCAGCCGCTGAGGATGATGCGGTCAATGCCGCGCAGCTCCTGCGGGGTCATGTTTAGCCCGCCCAGGATGGCCATCCCGTCATCGCGAGAAAGGCGGCCGCGCATGGCATTGCGCAGGGAGTTTGGCTGCTCGAAGATTTCCTTGAGCATGTAGTGCGGGAAGTCGCCTTTTTCGGCGTCATCGGCGGTGAATTCAACGCGGCTGACTTTGACTTGAGCAATGCCGCCATCCATGGAGGTCACGTCATAACGGCCCTCTGTGAGGCTGACGATGTCGTGATCATTCAGATACACCACATCGCGTGTGTGGGCGACGATGGCGGAGACATCGCTGGCCAGGTAGTGCTCACCATCGCCCAGGCCGACGACCAGTGGGCTGCCGAGGCGAGCACCGACGATGACGCCGGGAACCTCGGCATGCATGGCTGCGATGCCGTAGGTGCCTTTCACCTTGGCCAAGGCCTGTTTCAGAGCTGTGCGTAGGCGGGTAGGACCATCAGTTTCATCACTGGCATCGAAGTAACGACCCACCATGTGGGCTAGGACTTCGGTATCGGTCTGCGACTCAAAAGTATCACCTTGCGCGAGCAATTGATCACGCAGCGTCTGGTAGTTCTCAATGACGCCGTTGTGGACGAGGACCAGCTTGCCGCCTTGGTCGCGATGCGGGTGGGCATTTTCATCGGTGGGGGCACCGTGGGTGGCCCAGCGGGTGTGGGAGATGCCCGTGCAGCCTTCTGGGGCGATCTCCGCCACGGCCTGCCGCAAGTTATCAATGCGGCCCGCCCGCTTGATGATTTCGACCGTGTCACCGCCGTTCAGGAGGGCGATGCCCGCTGAGTCATAGCCGCGATATTCCAGCCTGCGCAGCCCATCCAAAAGGATCGGGCTGGCCTGCCGCTTGCCGATGTAGCCTACAATTCCGCACATAGTGTTCGTTTTTGCCCGCTGTGCAGCGGGGCCTTCACTCTAGCTGTTAGAATGCCAGCCCGCCAGTGAAAGGGCATTTTGGTGAAAGATTCGGCCCACTAATGACCAGGACTTCCCTGATTGCAGTCCCGAGAGTCCACGTAAACAATGCGCCCATGACCTTCGAATTCGCCACTGCCACACGGATCCTCTTTGGCCGGGGGACGGCTGCGCAATTGTCTGCACAGGCTCTCGCTTTTGGTAAAAAAGTCCTCGTCGTTACGGGGTGCGATCCTCAGCGCCATTTGCCGCTGCTCACGCAACTGGAGGCGGCGGGGCTAAATGTCACGGTCTTCCCCATCGCCACGGAGCCGACGGTGGACGATGCGCGCCGGGGAGCTGCTAGCGCCTTGGGCTGCGGTGCCGAGGTGGTCATTGGTCTAGGTGGCGGCAGCGCGGTGGATGCGGGCAAAGCCATCGCCGCCCTGGCCCGTCAGCCGCACGATCTCCTGCATTACCTGGAGGTGGTGGGAAAGGGGCTGCCGCTGGAAGGGAAACCGCTGCCTTACATCGCCGTGCCAACCACTGCCGGCACGGGGGCTGAGGTCACGCGCAACGCGGTTCTTGTGAGTGCCGAGCATGGGGTGAAGGCCAGCCTGCGCCATGCCTCCATGCTGCCCACTTTGGCTTTGGTAGATCCTGAGCTGGCCCGCGATTGCCCACCGGCTGTCACGGCTGCCAGTGGCATGGATGCCCTGACCCAATGTCTGGAGGCTTACGTCTCCTGCAAGGCCCAGCCGCTGACGGATGCTCTCTGTGTGGATGGCATTCGCCGGGCGGTGCGCTCCCTGGAAAAAGCCGTGACCGATGGCCATGACCTGGAGGCCCGAGAGGATCTGGCCCTGGCCGCTCTTTACAGTGGCATGGCCCTGGCCAATGCAGGGCTAGGAGCCGTGCATGGTTTCGCCGCGCCGATTGGTGGCAGTTTCAAGGCGGCCCATGGGGCAGTCTGTGCGACCCTGCTGCCGCCAGTTTGGGCAGCGAACTGGACGGTGATTCAAAAGGGGGGGCACCCTGCCGCACGTGCCCGGTTTGAGACCGTCGCCCGGTTGCTGCTGAACGATGAGGCAGCCACGCCTGACCAAGCGACCGACTTTCTCCGCGCTCTGGCGCAGCGCCTCGGCATCCCCAGCCTGGGCAGTCATGGCATCGCTGAAAACCACCTGGAGGAGATTGCCACGCAGGCCGCCAAGGCCAGCAGCATGAAAGGCAATCCTGTGCCGCTGACTCATGACGAGCTCCTCGGTATCCTCCGGGCTGCCTTGTGAGGGGCAATGCGGGCGCAGGTACAGACAATTCCGGGGGAAGAAGGTGCTTCCTGGGGCCGTTGATAGAATAAGTATTTTAAAAGCCTATTTAAAGGGCGGTCCATTTCTATCATGCGCCTTCATCTGCTCCTCACCTTGCTGCCGCTTCTGGCCGTGGCGGAGGAGGAGTATGAATTGCCGCCCATCCGCTACTCCGCCACCCAGCCAAAAGACGTGGTGCAGGACCTCCTGCGCCGCATGCAGGTCGGCAAGGCGCAGGTGAACCGAACGGATGCCTGGACGCTGCTGCGGGATCTGTTGAAGCACCTGCACATCCCCGAAGAATCTCAGGTGCTGGTGTTCTCCAAGACCAGCAAGCAGAACGACCGCATCACGCCGCAGACGCCCCGAGTCATCTATTTTGGTGAAGAGGCTTATGTGGGCTACACGCTCGGCGGCTCCATTGAGTTGGCAGCGGTGGACCCTCATCTCGGCCCCATTTTTTATCTGCTGGAACCTGAGGCCGAACCAGAAAAGCCGCTGCAATTTCACCGCGACCAAAGCTGCCTGAGCTGCCACGGCGGCCCCTTCACACCTGGGGTGCCGGGCCTCCTCGTGCGCTCCGTTTTCCCCAGTGCCAGCGGCCATCCCATCCTCAGCCAGGGCAGCACGGTGGTGGACAGCACCACGCCTTTCAGCAACCGCTGGGGCGGCTGGTACGTCACGGGCAAACATGGCAGCGCCCTCCATCGTGGCAATGTCATCGCCATTGAAAATGCAGATAACACCTGCGACATGCCCCAGGAGCAGGGGGCCAACATCACCAGCCTAACCAACTTTTTCGATACGCGGCCTTACCCCCGCGCCAGTAGCGACATCGTCGCCCTCATGGTCCTGGAGCACCAGACCTCCACGCAAAACGTACTCACCAAGGCCCACCACACGGCCCTCCGCGCTCTGCACATGCAGCACTCTTTGCAAAAGGAGTTAGGCGAGCGAGTGCAGCCTCAGCCGGTCGGCACGGCGCAGCGCATCATCGGTCACAGCGCGGAGGATGTGCTGGATGCTCTGCTTTTCAAAGACGAAGCCGAACTGCCCGAAGGTGGCATCGAAGGCGACGAAGCCTTCCAGGCAGCCTTTGCTCAAAGTGCCCCGCGCAGCGCCGAGGGCCGCAGTTTGAAGGACTTTCAGCTTCTCAATCGCCTGTTCAAATACCGCTGCAGTTACATGATCCACAGCCGCACCTTCACCGAGATGCAGCTTCATTTAAAACAGGCCGTGCTGACGCGGCTGGAGACGATCTTAAAAGGCGAAGACACCAGCGGGCGCTATGACTACCTGGGGGAATCGGAACGGAAACACATTCGCATGATCCTGGCGGAGACTGTGATGAAGTGATGGCCGTCACTGTGAGCGGCCCAAGAAATTACTCCCGAGCTTTAGCTCGCAAAAGCACTGCAACTCCCTTCCTGATTGAATGGCCTATTCATGTCTCTGCGAGCTAAAGCTCGGGAGTACTTTCTTGGCGTGTGACCTCGCGCTGCATGTAAATGAATGATCGGAGCCAGTCCTCAATGGAAACTTATTTCAGCGCAGCATGGCCGGGATTAAAAGACAGGCCAAAGCACCAAAGTAACCGAAGCAGGCGGTCTTGGCCATCCTCTGCGCCGCGGATGCATTGGGCGTTTTAACGAGACAAACGCCGATGATTCCCAAGACAACGGGCGCAATAAAAACGAGGAAAGCGGCGCCCAGCGAGGCGAGAGCTGACCACTTCCAAAACAGCGAAGTCATGACCAGCATCAACCATCCGCCCCAGCAAAAGAAAATGAGAAAAAGCTGGGCCAAAAAGAGATCGGAGGCTCCCTGGCTGCGAAGCTTTCGACAAAGCAGCGCGTATCCGCACACCCCCGCGATTGGCACAAGGAGATGAATGAACAAGGCTGTAAAGACTTCTGTCACAAGGGTCGGGAAGTCCTACAAACCATGGCACACCAGCCTATTTTCTGCGGGACACCTGCGGCCAGATCAAAAGGACAAGACCGAAAAAATCAGTGAGCGGCCGGTTGCCGCTTTTCAGCGTGTTCCAGGCACGGATGGCATATTCAGCTCGCTGATGAGCATCCAGTGCCTCTTGTTTGCTGAAGGTGATACTGAGATCGTAATCTGCCTGATGTCGGAGGTCTTGAAGCGTGATAAAAGTGTCCGCCACCCTAGCCAGATCAGGATGTGCGGGCACATTCAGGGCAGACCAAAACGGCTTGAGCAATTCCTTTGGAATGGCCTTTTTGAATTCCGCACAAACTTCCTTCATTTTTCCATGTTCAAATGCTCGTGAAGTGAGCTGTTTTAAATCTTCTTGTGTTGACTGAGAGCCGGCAACCTGGCGGCTAGATTCATGAATAAGGAAGTGAAAAAGGGAATAATAAGCGGCTGATATCGCTCGCCTCAGGTCAGCCTGTTTTGGCTTCTTGGTCCCCCGAGTGGCCAAGTGGCGTGACTGTGCGAGCAGATCTGCGCTGAACTGGCTCATACAAAGATACTAGAGATGTCGAGGTGCGTTGGAGGTACGCTTGACCATGACATATGGGTAACGTCCAAAATCCACGGCCTGGGAAATCTGAGCTTTAACCCAGTCTTCCATCGGCATGATCTTCTTCAGCGCAAGATCATGGTCGGGTGTGCTGTCGGGATAAACAATCCAAACGTAATAAGCCTCGTCGCCCGTGCTGTCAGTGCCTTCGGTGACGACAACCTTCCTTGGCTTTTTGAAGCCTTGGGAGGCCAGTACATCAGGGGTAACGAGGCGGCTAAGCTCCTCGGCTGAAGGCATCGTTCTCAACATGATACCATTCTAATTCATCAAGCTAAAAGATCAAGTTCATCACGTGCTCTGCAGCACGAGCCTCAGCGAATCCAGACGGGGGCGGGCGGAGGCGATGGCTTCCTCCAGGGCGGTCATCTGGGTCTTGGCGGCTTCGATTTCCTCGGGGCGCACGTGGTCGTTGATTTGTCGCAGGTCTTCGAGACGGTCGATCTCTCGTTGGAGTTGAGCCTTCCATGGTCTCGGTCGCCTCGGCGATGAGTTTGGCCATTTCGGCCTCCGCCAGCTTGCGGGACTTGCCCAGCATGGCGGGGAAGATTTTGCGTTTGATGCCGGCGTTTTCCAGCAGGCGTGTCGGGCTGCCTTTTTCGATCTTCGCGTGCATGTAGCCCGCGTCGTCACCCCGGTCTTTGTTGGTGTGATCCACCACGATGCGGATGGGCACGGCGGCCAGGAAACGATCCACATGCAGGGCCGTGGGGGCGATGCATTCGACAACAAAATGGGTCTCCAAAATCAGGCCTTCGCTACCAGCGCTGCGCCAGAGGCCGAAGCTGCTGTTGCCACTTTCGCTGCCTAACAATAGATCCAACGCACCACGGACCATGGGGTGATCCTGGGTGAGGAAGGCCATGTTTTCACGGGACAGGGCGCGGGTGCGGTCAAAGCTGGCTAGCAGACCTTCATCCGGCAGGGAAGGGAATTTGTCCGTGGTGAGGTGGGCGGGCATCAGCACGTAGCTGCGGTTGCCGTGCTCCTCCACATGCAGGCCGAAGTGATCCACCAGACGGATAAAGAACTCTTCAAACTCGGTGTCCGCATCCTGAGCGCGAATGGCTTCGATAACGGCCTCGGCACGCTCCGGTTTGCAGGAGTTCAGCTCCAGCAGGCGGTCGTGACCCTTCTCGAGTTTGGCCGTCACCAGCTTGCGCTGTTCCTGTGATTTTTTGATGAAGGCTTTCAGCGGGGCTGCCTTCATGGAGGCTAGCAGCGGAGCCAGTTCCTCGCGCAGGTACTCGACGATCTCCGTCGCACCGTGCAGGTTTTTCTCAAAGGCGTTCAAGCCCTCATGATACCAGCGGGCCAGCACTTCTTCGCCACTCGCCTTGATGTAAGGCACGTGAATGTGGATGGTCGTGGTCTGGCCGATGCGGTCCAGACGGCCGATGCGCTGCTCTAGAAGTTCAGGATCTTCTGGCAGGTCAAAAAGCACGAGGTGATGCGCGAACTGGAAGTTACGCCCCTCACTGCCGATCTCCGAACACAGCAGGATGCGGGCACCGTCTTCCTCAGCAAAGTAGGCGGCCTGGCGGTCGCGCTGCATCAGCGTGAGACCTTCATGGAAGAGGGCGGCATTGACGTTGATCTCATGCAGCAGTTTCTCATGCACCTGCTCGGCCAGCTTGCGCGTGCGGCAGATCAGCAGGACTTTTTCTTCGCCCAGTTCCTTCAGCAGCTTGGCCAGCCACTTGACCTTGGCTTCCAAAGGCTCGTCACCACCTGCCAGCGGCACCAGTTTGGCCTCACGCTCAGGGAAACCCGTGAGGGCGGCGCGGGTGTTGCGGAACATCACACGGCCCGTGCCGAATTCATCGAGCAGGGAGGAGATCAGTTTTTCGCGGGCATCTTCAGCGCCTTTTTTCAGGGCGGTGAGTTGCTCCTTCAGGTGTGGCGACTTCCTAACAAAAAGCTTTTCATCCGCTGCTGTCAGGTTCTTGCCCGAGGCCAGACGATCCATGGCCTTGGCCACTTCTTCGTAGTGACCGGATTCGGCGAGGAACTGCTCCAGGTCCGCGTAGCGATTCGAGTCGAGCAAACGCAGACGAGCGAAGTGTCCTTCAGGCCCAAGCTGCTGCGGCGTCGCGGTGAGGAGCAGGAGCCCCGGGATCTTCGAGGTGAGATTTTCCACCAGCGAGTAGGCGGGGCTGACCTCCTGCGCGCTCCATTCCAGGTGATGCGCTTCATCCACCACCAGCAGGTCCCAGCCCGCCTCGGCGGCCTGAGCGGCACGGCTTGCGGAATTGGCCAGGAAGCTGGTGCTGCAAAGGATGAGTTGGCTTTCCAGGAAGGGATTGACGCCCTCTTCCTCGGTCTCTAGCACGTCACAGCGGTCTTCGTCGTAAATGGAGAAGGTCAGGTGGAAGCGGCGGTAGAGCTCGACAAACCACTGATGCACCAGCGGCTCAGGCACCAAGATGAGGATGCGCTCGGCCCGCCCTGTAAGATGCAGGCGATGCAGGATGAGGCTGGCCTCGATGGTCTTGCCCAGGCCCACTTCATCCGCCAGCAGCACGCGCGGCACCAGGCGGCCAGCCACTTCATTGGCGATGTACATCTGGTGCGGCAGGAGGTCCACACGGCCTCCGCAGAAACCGCGTACGGTGGACTGGCGCATGGCCGCCCGGCGCTTCAGGGCCTCAATGCGCAGGTCAAAATTCCGCAGCTCATCAATCTGCCCGGCCATGAGGCGGTCCTCAGGCTTGCTGAAGCTGATGGTGTCTGAGAGCTCGGCCTCGCTCACTTCACGGTCGGTACCGATGTAAAAGAGCATGCCCTTGCGGTCTTCCACGGACTCCACTTCCAGCGTTTTGCCGTCGTGGGTTTTGATGGTGTCACCGGCCATGAAGTGCACACGGCGGAGAGGGGCGGTCTTGATGGCGTATTGGCGATGCCCGCCTGCGGCCGGGAAAAAGATCTCCACGCGGCCGAATTCGGCCTTCATCACCACACCGAGTCCGAGTTCAGGTTCGCTATCGCTGACCCAGCGTTGTCCAGGGAGAGGTTGTTCCATTGAATAAAGAAAAAAGGGGGCCGCGATGGTAGGGGCTGTGCGGCGGAGTGCAAGGGGTTTACGATTTCACGCGAACTGCGTGTGACAGGAAGATCGGTTCTGGCCTCACACCCTCACTTGCCCTCCGAGGTGTCTGGGCTTAACACTGAGATTCTCTTTTTTCCGACCGTGAAGCCTTACTACATCACCACCGCCATTGATTACACCAACGCACCGCCGCACATCGGCCATGCTTATGAAAAGGTGCTGGCGGATGTGATGGCCCGCTTTCAGCGGCAAAACGGGCGCGAGGTGTATTTCCTCACCGGGGTGGATCAGCACGGCCAGAAGGTGCAAAAGAGCGCCGAAAAAGCCGGGCTTTCCCCTCAGGATTTCGTGGATGGAGTCACTCAGCATTTCACGGCCCTTTGGGACAAACTGAACGTGCGTTATGACGGCTGGGCCGCCACGACGGACCCCGTCCACAAGCGTGTGGTGCAGGCCATGCTGCAAAAGCTGCACGATGAGGGCCAGCTCTACAAACAAGGTTATACCGGCTTTTACAGCCTGCGTCAGGAGCAGTTCCTGACGGACAAAGAACGCGGCCCGGATGGCAAATTCGGCGAGGAGTGGGGGGAGGTGCAGGAGCTGGAAGAAGAGAACTGGTACTTCCGCCTGAGCGATCACGTGGAGTGGCTGAAAGGCTACATCAAGAGCCACCCAGATTTCATCTTCCCGGCGCATCGCGCGAACGATGTCTTGAATGCCCTGGAAGGCACTCCTCAGGATCTTTGCATCAGCCGCCCCATTGAGCGCCTGACCTGGGGAATTCCCCTGCCGTTTGACCCCAACTTTGTGAACTTCGTCTGGTTTGATGCTCTGACCAATTACATCAGCTTCGCCGGTTACATGGCGGATGAGTGTGGCAACCCTGGGCTGCCAAATTTCAGCACCTTGTGGCCTTCGGAAGCCCACGTCATCGGCAAGGACATCCTGGTTCCGGCGCACGCCGTTTACTGGCCCATCATGCTGCACGCCCTCGGTTTCAGCGATGAGCAGATCCCGCGCCTCATCGTCCACGGCTGGTGGAATGTGAAGGGCTCCAAGATGAGCAAGAGCCTGGGCAATGTGATTGACCCGAATGTGCTCGCTGGCACCTTCACGCCGGATGGCCTGCGCTACTATTTGATGCGCGACATCTCCACCGGCTATGACAGCGACTTCAGCGATGAGCGCATCATCATGTCATACAATAAGGAGCTCGCCGGCGGTCTGGGCAACTTGCTGAACCGCAGCATCAACATGGCGCAGAAGTATCGCAGTGGTGTGCTCTCCCCAGGCAGCTATGACGATGCGGAAAACGCCGCGCTGCGCCAGGTGGTGGAGCAGGCCACGCCGGAGTACGTCAAGCAGATGGAAGGCTGGGCCATGGACGACGGCATTGCCGCTGCGTGGAAGATCGTCTCCGCGGCAAATGCGTATGTGGACAGCACCAAGCCCTTCTCCCTGGCCAAAGATCCGGCGAATGCCGCCCGCCTCGACAGCGTGCTTTATCATCTGGCTGAGGCCTGGGTGCATGTGAGCGTGCTGCTGAGCCCCATCATGCCCGATGCCATGGCCGCTGCCCGTGCCCAGATCGGCTGGCAGATGCCGGAAGGTTTCCTGTTCAGCGACCTCAAGTGGGGCATGCTGAAGGACGGTCACCAGCTCGGCACGCCTGTGCCGCTCTTCCCGCGCCTGGACACCCCTGCGGCTGAGTAAACCCGATGCCGCAGGGCACCTTCGCGCCTCCCCCCATGCTCGACTTTGCCAGCATCCTCACCGTCGTCCTGCCCGTGTATCTCACGATGGCCACGGGAGCGGCGGCGAGAAAGCTGCGCATCTTGCCCCAGGAGGCGGATGCCGGGCTGATGCGCCTAGCCATCACCATTCTCACCCCGTGTCTGATTCTGGAGCGGGTGGTGGGAAACGAGGCGGTGATGAAACCCGGGCCCGTCATCGTGGCCGCAAGTCTGGGTTTTGGCCTCGTCGTTCTAGGCCTCGCGATTTCTTATTTTGTCGCCCCGCTCATCGGCTTGAAGCTGCATGAGGGCCGCCGTACCTTTGCGGTGTCCTGCGGGCTGCAGAACTACGGTTTCGTGGCCATCCCCATCGTCACCGCCCTGTTTCCGGAAAAGGGCACGCTGGGCGTTATGTTCACCTTCACGTTAGGTGTGGAACTGGCCTGCTGGACCGCCTGCGTCGGCCTGCTCACCGGTCTGGACAAGGCCCCATGGAAACTGGCCCTGAACCCGCCCGTGATCACCATTTTGCTCGCGTTGCTGCTGAACTTCAGCGGCCTGCATGGTTACATTCCAGAGGTGGTGCATCTCACCCTAGGCATGATGGGGGCCTGTGCCGTGCCGCTGGCGGTCATGATCATCGGCGCCTCCATTGCGGACATCTGGGGGCAGGAGCGCATGCGTTGGTCCATCGCCGTCATGGCCCCCGTTCTGCGGCTGGCCATCATCCCGCTGGCCTTCCTGGCGGCGGCCATTTATCTGCCGCTGGAGCTTCAGCTCAAACGCATCCTCATCGTCCAGGGGGCCATGCCCAGTGCCGTATTCAGCATCATGATCGCGCGTCACTACGGCGGTCACGCGCCCACGGCGGTGCAGTGCGTGCTCGCCACCACGGTGGTCAGCCTAGCCACGGCTCCGGTGCTCATCGCCTGGGCCTTGAAAATGCTGGAACTGTGAGCCGGGATAGGGCGAGGAACAACGCATCTGGCGCTGCAAGTATCTCAGGTCCCAGGGATGATGGCGGGACGCCATCACGCCTTGAACTTCTTGGACTTTCGAATGGGAAGACCGATGAGAACCGGAAAAGCGGCGGACAATCATGGATCTCGCCGAGGTGAAGTGCCTAGGGCGTGACAGCATCCGGCCTTCCATTCCGCAGCGTTCGAGGACGCATGATTCCCCAGCCGATGAGACCCAGGATCGCGCAACAGCTGGTGAAGGCGAGTTGGAAACGGGTTTGGAGAAGGGTGGGGGACTGTTCAAACGTGAAGGGATCCACCCAACCACTGCCTTCTTTTGGAGCGAAGGCTAAGCGCCCAGGGACCTGGGATTCAAAAAATCGCTGCATGTCCAGTACATGGGCTTGGTATTCCAGAAGGCCGCCGCGCTCGTCTCCGGACATTTGGGATCTGTGAGCTAGGGCATACAAAACAGGCTCAAAGCCAGAATCGCGCAGCCATCGGTAAGCATTGTAGCGGGCGTAAAAGGGATGGAGCATGCTGGGCGGCGTGCTTTTTTCTTCTTCCCACTTCGCCGGAGAGGAGCCTGCGGTGGAGCCGAGAAGGGTGAGCAACTGCGGCCAATCTTTTTCCGTGGGGGGTAGGGCAATGTCGAACCCCTGCTTTTTAAAACCCTCTTGAATCCATTGCTCCTGAGTTTTGGCTTCATTCTTGTGCCACCATCTTTGCCAGGCTTGGCCCGAGTCTGAGAGATCGAACTCTTGGTTCGTCAGGAGGGGCAGGGCACTGTCACGGTGACCGGCCTGGCAGCTTTCGATGTCTTTGCCAGAAGCTATCCATTCGATGATTCTAGCCGCCCACTCCCTATCACCAAAAAGGCCCACCAAATTACCATCCTCATGCCACCAAGGACCCCATTTGAGATGGGTTTGTTTGGACTCCCAGAATCCCTGAGCTGACAGATGTGGGGTGTAATCTGGTGCCTTGCCTTGCAGCCATGGAACAAGAAAGAGCCAATAATTTACTGCACCAAAGGCTCCTGCTGTAAGGAACAGCCAACCGAAGGTGCGGCGTTTGATCGTGTATTCTGGAGACTTTGGTTTCGGTGAGGCATCGGTCCTTCGTGCACAAGCCAGGAAATACCCCAGCGAGAACAATGCGACAAAGACCAGCGTGACTACGGTTTGAACCACGGGATGGACAAGCTCCGGAAGGTGGATGCCTCCATCCAGTCCCAATACCCCCCACCATTCCTGATCTGCAGATGCCAATTTTCCTGGAAGCGGGCAGATTATTTCCTCAAACTGTGCCTTTTGCTCCTGATACACAATCAAGCCCCCGCTTTCATCACCAGACATTTGTTGATGAGCATGATCAGCGAAATAGCGTATCGGCTCAAAACCAGAATCGCGCAGCCAGCGGTAGGCATTGTAGCGAAGATATTCTGGGTAGTGCATCTCAATCAGCATAGTGGGATCAAAATCAAAAGGCCCTGCGGTCGCTCCCAAAAGGGACAAAAGCTTGGGCCAGTCTTTTTGGTTAGGCGGCAGCGAAATATCGAAGCCATGCAGCTTAAAACCTTCCTGAATCCATTGCTCCTGGGTCTGTGAATGATGTCCCTTCCACCATTCTGCCCAGGCAAGAGCAGGATCGACCTCTCTAGGAAACTTATGATTGGTCAAATAAGGCAGGGAATGGACCGGGTTCACTCCATGTCCCAGCAAAGGTTCCTTCTCGTTGATCACCCATTGAATCACCTTTTCTGTCCAAGCTCTGTCTCCCAAGTAGCCAATGAACGAAGCATCATGGTAGATGAGTAGTCCCAAATCGAGCGCCCGCTGTTTGTCTTCCCAAAATCCAGTGAGTGAAAGACGACGGTCGAGGCTGGGATCCTGCCGTTTTACCAGTGGCAAAAGTAGGGTCCAAAAGCAAACGGTGAGCAAGACACCTGAAATCATCATCAGCCCACCAAGCTTTCGATATCGTCTAGGCGTGTGGGTTTCTGGATTCATCACCGGTGGGTGAACCCATTCCACCACTGCGGACGATGGTTTGTCGAGCTCCAATCCGGGTTCGTGTTAGCCACCGATGTGGATCTTTGCCTGCAAAGTACTCCAGAGCTTTAGCTCGGTATGAGATCCCATGGCAGGACCAGGCGAGCTAAAGCTCTGGAGTACTTTTTGGGAAGGGTCCTACCGCTTTGCCTCGTAGTAGCGAAACTCGAGGGCGTCGGTTTCTTCGAGGACTTCTTTGAGGTCAAACAGGTGCTCAAAGGGCGGCAGGAAGGTATCGCCTTCGTGGGCTTCTTTAACGAGGGTCAAGTAGAGGCCATCGCACTGGGGCAGGAGCTCGGCATAGACTTGGGCTCCGCCAATGACAAAGAGGGTTTCTGCCTCGGGACAGACGTTGGGTAGCTCGGCCACATCACGGATGACGGTTAGGCCTTCGCGGGGCTGCATGGTGCGGCTGAGCACGATGTTTTGACGGCCAGGCAGCGGGCGACCGATGGATTCATACGTGGTCCGGCCCATGAGGATGGGGTGGCCCAGCGTGGTGCGTTTGAAGAACTTCAGATCTTCCGGGAAATGCCAGGGCAGGGTGCCGGCGCGCCCAATGACGCGATTGCTGGCCATGGCGACGATGGCGATGAGGCGGGGGGCAGACATCACGGGGCTTTCACTCCTGGCAGTTTCACCTTGGCCACGTAGATGCTGGTCTTGCCTTCGTGGCTGGAGTAGTAGCTCACGTAGAGGTGGCCCTCATGCCAGGCCAGGCCGGGGTAGCTGCAATCGCCGCCGCTGGGCAGTTCCAGCAGGGGAGCGAGGCTGGTGGGGGTCATTTTATAGAGCACCATGTGCGGGCCGGGGGTTTTGCCAAAACCGCGTGAGCCCGCGATGAGGCTGCCATCGGGCAACTCGATGAAATTCGGGCCGCCGAGAGGCACGGGAAGCTGAGTCCACTTCCATTCCCGATACGGGGCCTTCGCGACGCCGACCGCGCCTTTGCGGTCGCCCGATTCCCGACGCACCAGGGCCACGGCGCTGCCGTCTTTGAGAAAGCGCATCGTCGCTTCATTCGGCTGGCCCGGCACCTGCATGATGGAAGAAAGCTGCCACACGCTGCCGTCATTGCTGGTGTAGGATTTCAGCGACCACTCGGGCTCAAACTTGGGGCCGCCCGTGGTCGGGTAGCAGTTGTAGGCCACGCCGTAGAATTTTTTGTCGGTGGGATTCACCGTGCTGCGCCACAGCCAGTCACCCTCGGCCAGGAGCTTTTGTGGGGGTGTCCACACCTTGCCATCAATGGAGGTGGAGTAGCGTGGGCGGCGGCCTTTCAGCTCGCTGCCTTCATAGATGGAGCCGCCGCAGAGCAGGTACAGGCGCTTGCCATCGGGGGTAATTTCCAGCTTGGGATCGCGCAGGTCCACGCCTTTTTCGGCGATGGTGGCGTAGTCCACCCAGTTTTCTCCGCTGGCGGAAATGATGATGCGGATGACGCCATCCCCGCCGACATGGCCATCTCCCTCGCGGAAGCAGCAGAAGAACAGGTTCTTGAAGCGGATGAGGTCCGTGAAGGCTTGGTGGGGGGCTTTGTCCCAGACCTTTTGCACCGAAAGGATTTCTGCCTCGGGAGCCTGTGCGGCAGCACCAAGGGCGAGGACAAGAGAGAGCAAGGGAGCGAGGACGAACTTCATGATCGTCTTTACGTGTAACCGCCTGCCAGTCCTTCGGGCAAATGAAAAAGGCGGCATCGTGGAGAACGATGCCGCCTTTGGAAGGAGATTCGGGGACTTACTGAGCGTTGGCCCAGTCGATCGCTGCCCGGCAGATTTCCCAGAAGCTGCCGCTTTCCAAGCTGGCACCGCCGACGAGGGCACCGTCCACGTCTTTCTGGCTGATCAGCTCGGCCATGTTGTTAGGCTTTACGCTGCCGCCGTACTGGATGCGCAGTTTCTGGGCGGTGTCTTCACCGAACATGTCGGTGAGGACGCTGCGGGTGAAGGCGTGGGCATCCTGGGCCTGCTGAGGGCTGGCGGTGCGGCCCGTGCCGATGGCCCAGACGGGCTCATAAGCGATGACGCAGTCCAGCACACGGCGGGCACCGACTTCGGCCAGGGATTCGCGAAGCTGGCTTTCGAGGACTTTCTCGATGAGGCCGCCGTCGCGTTCTTCCAGGGTTTCACCGATGCAAAGGATAGGGTGAAGGCGGGCCTCCAGAGCGGCGAGGACCTTGGCATTGATGGTGGCGTTGGTCTCACCAAAGATGCTGCGGCGCTCGCTGTGGCCGAGGATGACGTGGCGGCAGCCACATTCCTTGACCATGCGGGCATTGATCTCACCGGTGTAGGCACCGCCGGCGTGCTGGCTCATGTTCTGGGCAGCCAGTTCCACGACTTCTTCACGGGCATTCATGAGCACGTCCTGCGCCTTGGCCAAGCTGACGAAGGGTGGGGCGACGACGATCTGCACGGGGCACTTTTCAGGCACCAGACGGGAGAAGGAACGGAGGAAATCGTCCGTCTCCTGGGGTGTCATGTGCATCTTCCAGTTGGCAGCGATGATGGGCTTGCGGAAGTAAATCATAGGGAGGGGTGAAGGGGAGTTTGCGGTGGTTGAGCGATGGCTGAACTTGGGCTTACTTTTCCTGGAGGCAGGCCACGCCAGGGAGGATTTTGCCTTCGAGGAGCTCCAGGGAGGCACCGCCGCCGGTGGAGATAAAGGTCATTTTGTCCGCCAGTTTGGCCTTTTTCACGGCCTTTACGCTGTCACCACCACCGATGATGGTCTTGGCGCTGGTGTTTTCGGCGATGGCGGCTGCCACGTCGAAGCTGCCTTTGGAGGACTCTTTGATTTCGAACACGCCCATAGGGCCGTTCCAGATGACGGTCTTCGCCTTGGCGATTTCTTCGGAGAAAAGCTTCACGGACTCAGGACCAATGTCCACACCTTCCCAGCCGTCCGGGATGTTTTCATTCACGCCGGTGTACTTCGTGGTGCCCAGTTTCTTGGCATCGAAGTCGAAGGCGTCGGTGATCATGGCGTCCACAGGGATCAGCAGCTTCACGCCACGCTCCTTGGCCTTATCAATGGCGGCCTGGGCGATCGGCTCCCACTCGGCTTTATAAAGGCTTTTGCCGATGGTGATGCCCTGGACGAGCTTGCGGAAGGTGTAGGCCATGCCGCCGCCGATGATGATGGTATCGGCCTTTTCCAGCAGGCGATTGATCACGCCGATTTTGTCGCTGACTTTGGCTCCGCCGAGGATGACCACGAACGGACGCTCAGGATTTTCCAGCTCGTCATGCAGGTAGGTCAGCTCTTTTTCCATGAGCAAACCGGAGACAGCCGGGAGGTAATCGGCCACGCCAGCGGTGGAGCTGTGGGCGCGGTGGGCGGAACCGAAGGCGTCATTGACGAAGATTTCGGCCAGATCAGCGAGGCCCTTGGCCAGCTCGGCATCGTTCTTTTCTTCACCGGCGTGGAAGCGGGTGTTTTCCAGCAGCAGCACGCCGCCAGCTGGCAGCGCCAGGGCTTTAGCCTTGGCAGCTTCGCCGATGGTTTCGTCGGAAAACTCGACTTTCGTGCCCAGCAGCTCGCTCAGGGCTGGGGCCACAGGGGCCAGGGACTGCTTAGGATCACGCTGGCCTTTCGGGCGGCCCAGGTGGCTGCAAAGGATGACTTTGGCACCCTTTTCGATGAGGTACTTCAGCGTCGGCAGGGTTTCCTGGATGCGAGTGGCATCCGTGATCACCATCGCGCCGTCTTTTTCGTCGAGAGGCACGTTGAAGTCCACACGGACGAGGACGCGTTTGTTGCTCAGTTCGATGTCGCGGATGGTCTTTTTGGGCATGATTCTGGAGGGTAAATGAAGTCCGCCGGGGACGGCGGGGGAGATGTCTAGCACAGAGCGTGCGGTGCGCCTGTGAAAAATTCAGCAGGACCCGAGCCAGAGTCTTTCTTCTTGGGTGGAAACCCTATTTATTCAGCGCTGAGACCCATGAATCGGTGCCAAAGAGCTACTTCCGCCGCCGCCGCATCAGCAGACCAAAGAGGCCAAGGCCCATGAGGAGAGCGCGACTCGGCTCAGGCACCAGGCTGATGGGGGTCTGCGTGCCATTGGCCAAACTGGCGACTTCCCCGGCGGAGAGGGCCCCACTAAAAAGAGCCATCTCATCCAAAAAACCGATGAAGTTGCGGTCTGATGTAGCGCTGCCCTGGCCACCAAAAAAAGAAGGTGTTGTTTGTCCCCAGGACAAAGCTGTTATCCGTGCCCACCAGCACACCATCGGCATACAGGCTCAGCGTGCCCATGCCATCGTTCAGTCCCGAGGCACTGAAGGTTACGGCCAGGTGGTGCCAGGCGTTTTGGTTCATCTTGCCCGTGGCGGTGAGGTTCACATCCACCTCAGGATAATGCTGAAAGGAGAGATTGGTGTTGTTGGTCGTGGCCCAGGCATACAGCTCATTTTCGCCGCCGAATCCATCCCCCGCCCCGATGTGGAAAAGCGTGTCGTTGGTGGCGACGGACTGGCGATTGTAAAACATCGAGGCGGACCAGCTCTCATTGTTGAAATTGTAGCTGAACCCATTGGTCGGCGTCACGGAGTAGCGTCCGCTCTGGTTGCTCCCATTGGCCGTGAGTGAGGCATAGGCCCCGCTGCTGCCATTGGCCGGCGTGGTGGTGAGGATCACCGGCGTCGTGGCCGATCCATTCGCATCGTAGATCGCATTCCGCCCATTGCCGCTTTGGTCCACCAAATCATTGCCAGACGCTGTGCCGTCGTAATACACCAGCAAGCTAGCGGCCGGGGCCTGGAGGGCACCGAAAACGAAGACTGCGAGCAATGAGGGGAGGATCTGACCAAGCATCACCTTTCTACATACGATTGTGTCCGTTCACAGTCAACTTGTGGGGTACCGCATGGAGGGCTAAAGCTTTTGCTCAGGGAGCTGACGTGGCCTGTTAGGGAAGGGTCGGTAGCAGATCCACCGCTTCACCACTGGGGAGCTGGGTGCTCATTTCCTGGTAGCTCCACACCCGGTCTTGCCGCAGGGCACGGGTGCGGATTCGCACGCTGCCTTTTGGCCCTGAAATGGGGATGGAGACATCGGCACTGCCGGATTCATTCGTGATGCTGACACTGCCGACCAGAAACCAGCCCATCTTCATGGGCTCGCCCAGGGCCTGTTGCAGGGCGGGGGAGTTTTGGGCGCTCCGTAGGGTCTCCACGCAGGGTTCAGAGCTTCGGAGGAAAAGCATCACCACCCCGAAAATCGCGACCAAGAAAAAAACGATGGAGGCGATGACCATAAGGCAACCTCCGCAGCCCACCGCCACACCCTTGCCGATGGCGGCATTGTTCTCACGCTGGATGTTCGTGGGGTCACCAAAGGGAGGCGGCTCAGGATTCATGCGAACTTAGGGAAAGACAAAAAGCGCGGCTTGGAAAGCTAAAACGCAGGTGCTCTTTGAGCCTCAACTCCCCACACGCGGTGTCTCCTCCTTCGTTGATGAAGAATCAGGCGATCACATGACGTCGCGACGAAATTGAGGGCGATCTTTCGCCGACGGTCTTGGGGTTCCTGGCGTTTTTGGATGCATAAAAATCTTGTGACGCGGCACTTTTTTCTAAGGAATCAATGGTTGCGAAGTGGCTGATACTGAGGCTGTTTAGCCGCCCATGACTGATGGACAAGCTACGGCTGATTTCCTCATTCGTGGCTCGGTGAGCAGGTCCGGTCCTGAACTTATTCTGGCCACGAAACCCTTTGCTGTGGACAGCACCGCCAGGAGCTGGTGGTACATCCTCTCTACCACCGCGCTGCTAGCCGTAGCCGTGACTGGTACACTGCTAGCACCCCATGGGCTTTTGAAGCTGGGTGCCAGTGTTTTAGCTGGGCTGCTGTTGCTGCGCTTGTTCGTTCTTTATCATGACCAGCAGCACCACGCCATCTTGCCAAAGTCGAAGGTGGCAGAGGGGTTCATGTGGTTTTTTGGCATCCTGTCGCTGAGCCCGAGCAGCATCTGGCGTGCTTCGCACAATCATCACCACAATCACAATTCGAAGATCAAGGGCTCCCATATCGGGTCGTTTCCGATCATGACGCGAGAGCACTTTGAAAAAGCGCGGAAGTCGGCGCGCTGGCTGTATCTTTTCATGCGGCATCCGCTGACGATCCTCTTGGGCTACCTGACGATTTTCATGCACGGCATGTGCCTGCGGCCCTTTGCCATGAAGCCGCGCCAGCACTGGGATTGTCTCATCGCCGTCTTGCTACACGCGACCATCGCGGGCTGCCTGATCCGTTTTGTGGGCTGGCAGGGGTGGGTGCTCACACAGATCATCCCGCACTTCATCGCCAGCGCGATCGGCTCCTACCTCTTTTATGCGCAGCATAATTTCCCCACTGTGACCTTTTACGACAAGTCTGGCTGGACCTATGACCGCGCGGCGCTGGATTCCTGCAGCTACCTCAAGATGGGGCCGGTGATGGCGTGGTTCTCGGCGAACATCGGCTACCACCACATCCACCACCTGAATGCGCGTGTTCCCTTTTACCGTCTGCCAGAGGTGCTGGAGGCCATCCCCGAACTGAGGAACCCCAAAGTGACGACCCTCAAGCCCCTGGATATTTACCGCTGCCTGCGCCTCAAGGTCTGGGACGTGCAGCAGCAGAAGATGGTGGCCTTGGATGGGACGAATGGGTGACGCCGGTCACTCCGCTGCTGCTTCCTCCACCGCGCGCGGTGGTTGGCGGTTTTTGGTTTTCCAGCGGTCGTGTACCCAGAACCAGTTGGCCGGATCTCGGCGCACGCCAGCCTCGAGTGCGGCATTGATATCGCGCATCAGGTCTTCGACGCTCCGGCGCTTGCCATTTTCCTCCATGCGCAGAGGCTCGCCGATTTCCAGGACCCAATGCCCCAGGCCGACCCGGTAACAGATCGGCACAAAGATGACGCACTTGTAGCGCATGGCGAGGATAACTGGGGCGCGTGTCGTCCAGGCGTAATAACCGAGAAAGGGCAACTCAAGGCCGCCGCTGCGGTCTGCCTGATCGCTGGCCAGAATGAGCAACTTGCCCCCCTCTGCCATCGCCCGTTTTAAATCCTCTGCGCCCGTGCGACGATCCACCAGAATGTTGCCTGAGACCGTGCGCATCCGGTAAACGAGTTGGTCGAGCTTCGGCGGGCGGATGCCGCGATACGTGGCCACCGCTTGATATCCCGGGATCAAAGCGGACATCCGGTTCGCCAGCTCGAAATTGCCAAAGTGACCGCCCGTGAAAACCCGGTTTACCAGTCGCCCTTCAGCGTCCACTGCCCGCACGGCTTCCGCGCCTTTGACGGAGAAGATCTTGAGGAGTTCGGCATCGTTCATGACCATGCCTTTCATGGCGCAGCCATAGACTTCGCCGAGCCGGCGGAAGTTCTCTTTGGCGATGGCGCGGATTTCCTCAGGCGACTTTTCGTGGCCAAAACACATCGTCAAATTCTTCAGCGCTACGCGGCGATGGCGAGCATCAAGCCAAAAGGCGATCGCACCGCCGCAGCGGCCCAGACGCGCTACCCAGCGGATGGGCAGCGACTGTATGAAGGCCAGAAAGGCACGGACGACGAGATAGAGCAAATTTTCCATGATGAATCGACCGAGGCCGCGCAGGCTTTAAACGTGCCATCCGCACAGGTCAATCGTACCCTTCATTCGCAGGTGAGATGAAGTGTGAGCGGGCTTTTCCAGCGGTTCGAGAAAACGCCTTCGCTCTGACCCTAGCGGAAAGCAGGAGGAATCGGATTTTCTGATGAATGCCATTCGCCATGACGATTGGCTGGAGGCGTGGAATCGTGGATGAATGGTGGCGGGACTCAACCCGACTGCGCGCCGTCCCTGCCAGACGTCTTTTACACCCTACCTTTCACTGCCATGGAACTCTACCAACTTCGCACTTTTTTGACCATCGCTGAAGAGGGCAACCTCACCCGTGCGGCGGAAAAGATGTTTACAAGCCAGCCAGCCGTGACCGCCCAGGTGCGGGCCCTGGAGAGTGAGCTCGGGGTGCGGCTTTTTGATCGCAGCCCCAAGGGCATGCGGCTCACCCAGGCGGGTGAGGCCCTGCGCGACCAAGCCCGGCGGATCGTGGATGCAGCGCGGGATTTTAAACAGAGTGCGGACCACCTGCGAGGCACGGTGACGGGGGAACTGGTGCTGGGCATCAACAATCAGCCCGAGCAACTGCGCCTCATGGACGTGCTGCGCGACCTGACGGAGGCGCACCCCGACCTTCGTTATGAAGTGGTCAATGGCAGCAGCGGCGTCATCCTTCAGGGGTTGGAAGAGGGCACTGTGGCCATTGGTTTTTTCGAAGGGCATCATGACAGCTCAAAGCTGACGGTTCACCCGCTGGATGTCATCGAGCTGTGCCTCGCCTGCCCCCAGGCCTGGGCGGATGAGCTGGCCACGCCAGACTGGAATCTGCTACAAAAGAAACCGTGGATCTTTGCCTCGCCCATGTGCAGCTACTTCCGGGCCATCCAAAGCATCTGCCAGCAACAGGGGCTGGACATCACCCCACGCTTTCGGGTGAACGAGTGTGTGACCGTGCTGAATCTAGTGGCGGAAGGGCTGGGCATGACGCTCACCGCGCGGCATCTCATTGATGTCCCGCCATTCAAAGACCGCATCGTCGCACTGCCGCATTTCCGCGCTGTGGTGACGCTGAACATCGCCTACCCCACAGAGCGGGAAAATGACCCCACCATCATCGCTGTGCGGGATGCGGTTCTGCGTGCTTGGCAGGTCGAGGTGCCTAGCCTCGGCACACGCAGCAGCCTCGCTCAATCTCCCCAGAGGATCCCCAGATGAGCGCTAAAACCTTACCTCTACCGCTGTGGCACTCTGCGATGAAATCTGCCCTAGCCTGCCGCCCCAGCCACGGCCTGCTGCTGGCCGATGGGCAACTTTACGCTCGCGACCTCGCTCTGGGAGAGACGCTTGAAGTCTGTCTGCGCCGGGGAACAGCCTGGCTAACCCTGGAAGGTGACCCGACGGACCACGTCCTGCAAGAGGGGGAGCGAATGACCTTTGTAGGCGCAGGGAAACTCGTCCTGGAGCCTCTGGAAGGGCCGGTGGAGTTCAGTTGGAATGAGTCCGATAAACGTTCATTGAGTGCTTGATACGCCTCGACTAGGATTCTTCTCAACGAGTTGTTTTTAGCAAGCGGCGGGCTTCCTCAATGGTGAGTGTTTTACCACCAAAATGGATGATAGCATGGCAGTTGGGACATACAGGCCGTAAGTCTTTGATTGGATCTACCTGGTAAGTCCTGCGAATGAGGTTCAGAGGACGCAAATGATGCACATGAATGAAGCCTTCGAATTTCGAACCGTAGGTGTGTTTGAATGTCATTTCGCAAACCGAGCAAGTCGGCCCATAGTGCAGTAAACATTTGGCTCGTGCCTGAGGATTGCGTTCATAGGCATTGACCACAATTTGGCAGGTGGCTCCCTCAGGGTAGGTCTCATCTGCGGATACCTGTTCTGCTAGGAGGAAGGCATCATCTGAAATTGCAGGTCTGCAAGTGCCACAGGGCCTGAATTTGGCCCCAGGAGGCCGGTTTTTTGAAATCCAATCGATGATTGTCCCGGGGGCGTTGGAGCATACCTTGATATAGCCATTTAGCGTAAAGGCACCTTCTGATTGAAGCGAGGTGTATCCAGAGATGTGATAGCAGCCTGTGCGATGAAGCACAAGATAGCGGGTTTTTAAACCTTGAGTGGTATTGAGAACAAAACCTCTTGGATTTTCTTTCATCCAACGAAGGTAAGGTGCATCTCCGTTGTTAAATACGAATGGTTCTTTGGGAGTCATTGGAATGAACGGGAGTCATCTTTAAACGATGGGAAAGATGTAAAGCCAATGAAACATAAAAACCTAAAGCAAGTGTTATGAGCAACACTAAAAAGACGGACCGCTGAGGTTAGGTTTTCAATCCTTGGATTTTAACTGGAGTTTTGCCTTAGATGCCGCGATACGTTTTCCATGGTTATGACGATGGAGGCGCGGCTGAGGCGACTGCTGGAAGCAGTGGAGATCCTGAATCGAAGGGGGCAACCGATGTTTCAGGATCGCGTCCTGCAGGCTTGTCGGCACCTGTTTCCCGAAAGTTTCAGCGGCTTTCAGCTTTGGGACCGCCTGACGGGCATCCACACAGGCGGAACAGATGTTCCTTATGATGAAAACAGTCTGCTGGAGAGGTTTCAACGGGTGGGGGAATTGGTACCGTTGCAGCACCCGGGTTACCCGCTGATCATAGCGGGTGAGAAAGAGGTATTAAGGCTGTCAGACCTGACCACTCAGCGTGAGTTTGCGAAGACGGAGTTGTTCGATGTCGGCTTTAAACCGGTGGATCTTCGGCATCAGGTGGCGCTGCCCATTTTAACGCCGCAGCACCTGGGAGGCGTCACGGTTAATAAAGGAGGGAGTCAGGATTTTTCGGCAGAAGATTTGGAACTGCTGGGGATTTTTTCTCGGCATCTGGTGCTGGCGCTCCAAAATGAGATGATCCTCCTCGAAGCCCAGAAGCAGCAGCCTCAAGTGGCGATGCTGGATCACCTCACGCTGCGGCGTGCGGGCCTGACCAAACGGGAGAGTGAGGTGTTCGTCTGGATGGCGGAGGGAAAACGAGATCGAGAAATCGCAACCATCTTGGGGGTCAGTTACCGGACGGTGACCAATCACGTGTACTCGATCCTGCGGAAACTAGGGGTGGAGACGCGCACTGCGGCGGTGAGTGCTCTGTGTGAGCGCTAAACAGGACAAAAGTGGGGGGTGGAACGTTTTTTTCACCAAATAATCATTTTCTGTGTAACCCGCGCCCGTGAACACGGTATAAATACAAAATGAGTAATCCTACTCATGGGCAAAGCTCAACGAGCCACCGTACTGTCACACCGTCCTGAAGGAGGTTGAGTTTTTCGGTTGCCAGTGTTTCACGGGCATGAAGCTGTCGAAGAAAGGCAGCCTTCCTTCGGGACGGCCTTTGAGCCTGAGGCATCCCCTTACATTTTGTTAGAGCGTGTTATGAACTTTTTAAGAGGGAATTAAGCATCAAGGTCACAAAGGCCAGCCAGTGGATGCCTTCCAACGAAGTTGCCAGCCGCTCGTAGTCCCGGGCCAAGCGCCTGAAGCGTGCTGACCACGCAAACGACCGCTCCACCACCCATCGCCTTGGCAGTAGCACAAAGCCCTTCTTGGCCTCCTGCAGTTTCACCACTTCTAGACGGATACCTTCCCTTTGGGCCGCTTCGGCAGGCTCCTCTCCTGTATAACCTTGATCCGCATAGGCCAGCTCTACGTTCTCCTTGGTTACTTCCCGAAGCTTTTGCGCCAACTCCCCTACTTGAGCCCTCTCCTGTTCATTGGCCGCTGTAATCTTCAAGGCCAGCAGATGGCCCAGAGTATCCACGGCGATATGCACCTTGGATCCTTTCTTGCGTTTGTAGCCGTCATACCCGGCACGACTTCCGCTTTCAGGCGTCGACTGCATCGTGCGTCCGTCCAAAATCACAGCGCTGGGCTGGGCCTTTTTGTCGGCCAGCATCCGCAACAACTTGCGCAGATCATGGGCCATGGTCTCCATGCATCCGGCTCTGTTCCAACGCTGCCACTGCTGGTAAACAGCGGCCCACGGCGGCAGATCATGCGGAAGTAAACGCCAGGGACATCCAGCTCGCGCCACATAACGCACAGCATTGAAAAGATCCCGCATGGAGTGCTCTCTTTGCGGTGCATCCTCGGTCATCAGCTCTAAATAAGGGCGGCAGAATTGCCACTCTTCATCGCTGACATCGGTTGGATATGCGGGCTTGGGTTTCACGGTCTTGGCTGCCATCCCAAGCTTATGCCCACTCTTTTACCCTTTGTACAGCCCCTTTTCAAAGTTCATAACACGCTCTAGTGTCTTGAATGCAATCAAGGCCAACCGTCAGGATTTTGGCTTGTGGCAAATTGTTCAGTCAAAGCTTGCCACTCAAACGCAGCTCATCAAGCCCACTCACGTGGCCTTATGCTCTTAAGTTTTTCGTCGAGATAGTAGCAAGAACATTTAAATTCAATCTCAACCCGACAAGTCCTGTTAGCCTCGAAATAAGCAATAACAGTGCCGGCTGTGAAAGGGTCCGAAGCAATGATTTTTCGATCTGCATTCCTGATTTCCACCAAATGCGTGACAGGAAAGATCCCGTGAAGGTGATGATTGACCACAAACTTCTCAAACATGATCCCTGGAATCTCGTCGCTACATATCTTCACCAGTGCATCAATGAGAGATTTTGCCTGCATGGCAACGGGCATCCACCAACTACGAGGAGCTTCGAAGGTAATATAGATGGTTTCCGCGTTAGATGATACATTAACCAAAACTTTAAACTTATTGTGGCTAAATAAGACTTTTTTTTGGATAATTAGCTCGCTAAAATCTGCAAAGTTGAATTGTAGGATCTCTTTTAGCCTTTCTTCACGTTCTTGTCGTGAATGAAGTCTCATAAAAGGAATCAGTAGTTGCCTTATTTCATCCGAGGTTAAACTGTTAAGTATCATATTTGATTATGGTATATAATTTCGGTGGAATATAATACAAATTCTCATGTTAAATATGCTTTTGACCGAGTGACTCGATACCCTGAAATGAGGGCTCGTGCTGGATAAGGAAAGTCCAGAAACTTATGTTTTTTACAAACTTAAGTTTAGGTCCTGTGGGAGGTAGATTTACTGCTATTTAATCGTGTTTTTTTAATTCTTTCGCTGGGAAACGCATTTCTTTTTTGCCACAGTATTAGTTAGGTGGCGAGGTTCCGTTCTTTCATCTCGCCTAGCGTCCAGTCGTATTCTTTCACCAGCTGGTCCACGACATCACCCGTGCGCATTTCGCCGGGCAGGACTTCCCAGGTGTAGGTTTCCATCTCGATGTGCTGGCACTTCGTTGGGTTTTGGGAAAGCCAGTCCATGGCTCCTTCGATGTGGTCGCGCGTGCTTTCAAAGCCGTCTGTGGGCTGAGCGTGCAGGGGGATGTGGAAGTGGACGCGCCATTCGTCTCCCAGTTCCGCCGGATTCGTCTGGGCAAATTGGAGGGCATCTGGCAGGTCCTTGAAGCGGCGCAGCGGGGTGGTGGGGCCGTAGTCGGCGATGACTTGGTGGAAGTACACCGGCTCATCAAAAGCACGCAGTTTGGCCACCATCTCGGGGGTGGGTTTCAGCTTCAGCGCGGAGCTGAAGTGCAGCTTGCTGAGGCGGATGCCGGCACCGGTGATGCGGGAGAGCGCACGCTTGGGCGTTTCATACTCGATGGCGAGGTGGCAGGTGTCGTAGTTCAGACCGATGAACTTGAAGAAGTCTTTGTCCTGCGGATGGCGGTCATAATAAAGACCGAAGAATTTCAGCACCTCCCCACTGGTCTCAAACAGGCCTAGAGGCTCGGGCTCGAAGCCGAGGTGGAGGTCATGCCCGGTAGCGGCAGAGACCGTCTCAATGTGTTCGCGGCAGAGGCGGACGTTTTCAAAAATGGCGCTGATCTCGTCCCCGCCGATGTTGAAGGTCTTGTGCGAACCCGGCAGGGTGCTGACGCTGCCGCTGGCCCCAGGGGGCAGGAGCTGAGCCAGGATGTCGAACAGGCGTTTGGTGTACTCCAGCCGGTCTTTGGAGGTCCAGTCAGGCAGGAAGACCTGCTCCTTCACCCGGGTGCCGTGGAAGGAGCCGTAGGGGAAACCATTGATCGTGAAGACGTAGCAGTTGTTGGCGGCCAACCAGTCCTTAAATTCGGCGATCTTTCCCGGTGCTAGCAGCTCCAGCGAGGCCTGGTGGCCCAGGCGCAGGCCGATGCCATAGGGCTTGTCTGGGCTAACGCGCTCTTTCACCCGCAGGGTGTAGTCGCGCAGGGTGGCCCAGGTTTGGTCCCAGGTTTCGCCACGGTGGATGTTGGTGCAGTAGCCGAGGTGGATGCCGTGGTTGAGAAGCATGATTGGGGGGAAAGAAGAGCAAGTTTGCGGTGGTTTGCCGCTGTTTGCAATGCTTTGCGGTGGGGAGTGTGCGCAACGGCACTCGTGCCCGGTGCAGGGGCAGGGAGATGTGGGCTCTGCGAACGGTGCAGGCAGGAGTGCCCGCATCACGTTTACTCCAGGGTCACCTTCAGTGGCTGGGCGTAGCTTTCCCAGGCTGCCTCGATGGAGGCTGCTTCGGCGGGGCCATCCGTGATGAGGAAACGGTACTTGGAGACGTATGGCGTGCCTGGCTCGATGGACCAGTCCCCGTCTTGGGAAGGGGCAATGCAGAGCTGGGGGTTCTTCGGGTTCAGCCTCAGCGGCTGGGGGAAGCGGAAATTGCTGGGGTGAATGAGGATAGCCATGCCAGCGGCCTGGCCCTCCACCACGCCACCCATGTGGACCCACTTGGCCTTTGTGGAGTCGCCCTTTTTGCGGTCATCGCCATTGCTGGTGAGCATGGTCACCTGATCCACCGGATCCCACTGCGCATGGCCGCGCACGCCCAGGCCGCCGTAATGATAGGTGGGCAATTTCAGGGGGGAGGACCCCGCGCACGTCTGGGTAGAAACGAGGTCCAGTATGAAAGCCGGCGAATCCCCGCTGGTGAGGGCATAGGCGGTGACTTCCCAGGTCTCATCCAACACGGCTTTTTCCTGCCCAGCGGGACGGTCCACAAAACGGTGCTGGCTGATGAAACCTGCCTGCACAGGGCCACCCCAACTTTTCACCAGGGATTGAAACTGGACCTCGGCAGTGAGGGTGCCATCGGGCCCCTTGCCCTGATTCCAGAAATCGGGGTGACCACCTTCAAATTCCGTCTTCGTCCACGCCATCCAGATGCCACGATGCCAGCGGTGGTCCGCCGGGTGGTTGCCCGTGACCAGCTTGCCGTTAGGCGTGAAAACAGGGTGCAGGTGCGCTCCATGCTTGAACACCTCCGATACCCCTTTCGGCACGGGTCCAGCCTCCATCTGGAAATCAAACACGGGGCGCTTTTTTCCCTCCTGGTGATGGGTGAAATGCAGCACGTCGCCCGCTTTCTCCACCGTGAGACCATAGGGCGCAACAGGCGGGCTGGACGGGGCTTCCTTGAAGTGAATGTTCTCCCCCGCTCCGATCTGCGGCACGATCATCACTGCCCGCCCCTCGGCATCCACCTGCAATGTGGAAACGACGGTGCCGGATCTGCCTGAAAGCGTGTGTTCCCCCTGCCATTCCTTCGGTGCCGTGAAGGTGACGATAGCGCGTGTCTGCGCTTTATCGACGCCATGCACGGTGATTTGGATAGGCCCGGCAGCCAATGCGGTGCTGCCAGTGAGAGCTAGTAAAAACAGCGAGTGCAGTTTCATCATGAAGGGCTAAACGCTGCCTATAGCGCTTTCGTTCACTGGGTCCCATGAAGCTGGCCCGCTCATCCCTGGGCCAGGGCGGCCAGTTTTTCCTTCAGAAGCTGGCGAGCCCGGTAGATTCGTGTTTCGACGGCTTTTTCAGAGCAGTCCAAAATGTCTGCCATCTGCCGATAGCCCAAGTCCTGATAGGTGAAGAGGACCAGGGCCTCGCGCAGTTCATTCGGCAGGCTGGCAATGGCACGCTGCACCTCGCGCGCCGTTTCAGCCTGGCTCAGGCTTTCGTCCGGGGCCTGGGTGGTGGCTGGCTGGTCCAGCCCACTCTCGGTCAGTGAATCCAGCGAGGCCACCGGATGGCGTTTTTGCCAGCGCCAGTGATTGGCCAACAGGTGGCGGGCGATGCGGAAAAGGTAGCTGGAAAACGCCGCCTGTGGGCGGTAGCGGTGACGATGCTGGTAGAGGCGCACAAAAGTCTCCTGCGCCAGATCTCCGGCAGCCGCGTGATCGTGAGTCATGTGCCACAGAAAGGCGGCCAGACGGTCCTGCCAGCGGGCCATGATCTCATTCAGCGCCAGGTCATCGCCCCCTGCCAGTCTCTGCATGGCCGCTGCGTCAGCGTCGGGCATCAGTCAGGGCTGGCGGCGGGTTGAGGTGATGAATTGCAGGGTTTCGTGGTCGGCGGGCAGGTGGGGAAGCATCTGCCGGACGTAGGCCTGCGCAGCCTCAGGATTCATGGCGGTGGCCACTTTTTTCAAATGCTGCAGAGCGGTCTGCTCGCAGCTTTTGACATGCAGCTCATGGGTCTGCGTGGTGGCAGCCCCCGGCCCGTGGGTTTGCTGGGCCAGACGCAGTCGTTCGCGTGCTTCTTGTAGCTGGGCACACAGCCGGGCACATTCGGCGCGCTGGCCTTCGTGTAGAGCACATTCACGGGCGAACTCTTCTTCGCTGAGGGCGTGGGCACTGCGCATCCAGGCGAGGCTGGCGCGGGTCTCTGGTGTCACCGCAGCCTGCTGGCTAGGCAGCTCCTTTTGCACCCACCACACCGTCCCCATCAGGACCGCACAGGCGGCGGCTAAAGTCACAGCGCGGGGGCGGAAGAGCCAGGCTACAGCCAGTTTCCAGCTAGGAGTTTGCAGGCTTTGCCTAGCCTGGATCTCCTGCCACACATGGCTGGCAAAGGCTGGCGACAGACCCGGCGGGGTGGCCGCGCTGTTTAAGAGGTGATCGAGCTGTGGATCTGTCATGGCTGAATGAAAAACGCCCTCACCCCAGGGCGGGGAAAGGGCGCATGAGGATTCAAGGGAAGGCCCTCACAGGCCGCACCTTCATGCCAGCAGAACTCATGCCGGATCAGCGTGAAGTCGCAGGCAGCACGGCGATGACCTGGCCCAGATGATCCAGCAGGATCGTCGTCTGGTTCGGGTTATGCGCCTGGCCCATGTTCACCCGCGTTGGTGCTGGGGCCGGTGGTGGTGATTTAACTGCCACCGGGCGGCTCTCTCCGGCGAGGGCGGTTCCCGAAAGCATGGACAGTGCGGTGACGGCGAGGGTCGTCAAAAGGTAGGATTTCACAATGGTTTTTTAAGTTGGTAGGGTTGGTGACAGACAGCCGGGAGATGCCCGTCATCAGGGCCAACACCGCTGCGCCGCGAAACCCTTGAGAAAAGTGTCTTTTTCTTTCCTGCCTTCGTCCGCCCTTGTTCCTCCTTGCTGAAAGACACGGTCTCTGAGATACGCTAAATCCTTCCTGTGATGTTCTTCCGTATTTTTCTGCTCCTCACCTGCCTCGCCAATTTGGGCCATGCCGCGCCTTTGTTTGACCGCAGCAACCTCGCCGCTTGGTGCATCGTCCCCTTTGATGCCGGGAAACGGGGGCCGGAAGCACGCGCCGCCATGTTGGAGAAGATGGGCGTCAAAAAATTCGTCTATGACTATCGTGCCGAGCACATCCCGCAGTGGGATGAGGAACTCACGGCCCTCAAAAAGCATCATGTTGAGCTCTTCGGCTGGTGGTTCCCTACCTCCTACAATGAAGAAGCGAAAAAGACGCTGGAGCTTTTCAAACGCCATGGCGTGAAACCCCAGCTCTGGGTGAACGGCAATGGCGGCCCCATTGAGGTGAAGGACGCGGCTGATCAGCAGGCCCGCATTGCCAAAGAAGTGGCGCGGCTGAAACCCATCTGCGAAGCCGCAGCCCCCCTAGGCTGCCAGGTCGCGCTGTACAATCACGGCAACTGGTACGGCGAGCCTGAGAACGCCATTGCCATCGTCGAAGCTCTCAAGGCCCAGGGTCTCAGCAATGCGGGTCTGGTTTACAACCTGCATCACGGGCACGGCCACCTGGATCGTCTGGAAAAAGTGCTGCCTCAGATGCTGCCGCACCTCCTCTGCCTGAACCTCAATGGCATGGATGTGGCGGGCGATGCGAAGGGCCGCAAGATCCTGCCTCTGGGCATTGGCACCGAAGACGTGCGCGTGCTGAAGATCATTGCCGCCAGTGGTTACAAAGGCGTGATCGGCATCCTCAATCACACCAACGAAGATGCTGAAGGTCGCCTGCTGGATAACCTGGATGGGCTAGCCTGGCTGCTGCCTCAGATCGAAGGTAAAACGGCGGGTGAAAAGCCAAAGTATCGCACCTGGAAAATGACCAGCGCGAAGGCTCCGGAGATCCAGACCAAGCTCGTGATGATGGGCCAGAGTGTGCCCTCGCTGAGTCCTGAATTTGGCCAAGCATTGAAAGGCAGTCTGCGCATCGAAGGGCAAGAAGCCTACCGCACGCTGCCTCTCAGCATCGAGTGCCGGGCCAAGCTGAACAGCGCCAAGAACTTCAACATCCTTGTTGCCTCCGACCCGAAAAGTTCCGCCACCCATTGGGAAATTTACAGCTACAAAGACAGCGGGTTTTTCAGCCTGTATCTTCCCGGTCGTGGCGGCGAGTATCAGACAAAGGTGAACATCTGCGATGGCCAATGGCATGACCTCGTCGCCAGCATCGGGATGGACAAAGTGATGCTGTATGTGGACGGCAAACTGGTGCTGGAGAAGGACGTGCCACCGCTCCAGGGCATCTCCAAGCCGGGGGACTTGTCCTTTGGTGACCTTGTTGAAGGTGGCGTCGGCTGTGCTGGTCTGCTGGATGATGCCCGCCTTTCCCGCGGCCCCATGAAACCGCGCAAGGGTGACCACCCGCGCCAGCGCATGGATAACACCCTCGGCCTCTGGAACTTTGATGATCTGGATAGCCTGCTGGTAGGCACGTCCGCAGCTCCGGCTCCTGCCGAGTTCAAACCCGACCGCAAACCCCTGCGCGGAGATGAGTACGCCCACTGGCAGGCCGAGGTGAACCGTGAGCGTGTTTTCGATTACTACGCCAAGCAGGCCGTGCAATTCATGGGCAAACCCCTGCCAGATCTCCTGCCCGGTTTCCCAGGCCTGGATGGCGGTCAGCAGGGCCACTGGGGCAATCAAAACGATGCCGTCACCTGGAAGGATGGTCGCTTTGCCACGTCCGATTTGGGCTCCGTCTTCAGCACCGTTTTCAAGGGCGCAGGTGTCACCGTGAACAAGGGCGTGTGCGTGCGGTTGGGGGATCTCTCCGCGTGTTTTGATCCTGAGACCTTCAGCTTCCCGATCCTGTGGAAAGGTGGCTTCATTAAGCTCAGCGATGCCCGCCACGGTTTCATGGGTGGCGGTGTGATGGATGGCAAGAAAGTGGATGTTGATGGGACTGAGTACAAAGACACGCCAACCTATCGAGGATTTTACCGTGTTGGCAGCCAGGTGGTTTTTGTGGGTCGTCCGAGAATACGTTCGGGGGAAGAACATTTTGTTAATCTGGGTCCGAAGGGCATGGACACTGCCAGTGCGGACCTTGTGCAGCAATGCCTCAAAGGCGGCCCAGCTCAGTGGCCGCAGTGGATCGAAACCAAAGGCGTTATCGGTCAAGGTGAACCCTTCGCCACGGACATTCTCACGATCCCTTTTGAAAACCCTTATGGCACACTGTTCTTCATCAGTGGCCATGACTTTTTCAAGGATGGCACGGCGGCGATCAGCACCATGACCGGTGAAGTCTGGCTTGTACGAGGCATTGATGAGCCGCTGGAAAAACTGCGCTGGAAACGCTATGCCACCGGCCTGCATCAGCCCCTGGGAGTGAAGATCATCAATGATAAACTTTATGTGTTAGGCCGTGACCAGATCACTCGCCTGCATGATCTCAATGGCGATGATGAGGCTGACTTCTACGAGTGCATGACGAATGCTCAGGAGACCTCTCCCGGCGGTCATGATTACATCACCGGGCTGGAAACCGATGCCGAAGGTCGTTTCATCACTGCCTCGGGCAATCAAGGCATCATCCGCATTGCCGATGCGCAGGTGAATGTGCTGGCGACGGGCTTCCGCAACCCCAACGGCATCGGTCTTTCGCCCGATGGCCGTTTCATCACCACCAGTGTGCAGGAGGGGGACTGGACCCCGGCCTCCTCCATCTGCCAGGTAGAGTTGGGCAAGAATGAAGGTGCCCATTTCGGCGCAGGAGGTCCTAAAAATGGCCAGCCTCCGGAGCCGCCTTTGATGTATCTGCCGCGTGGGGAGGACAACTCCTCCGGCGGCCAGTGTTTCATCACAGGGCAGCCTTGGGCAGCACTCAAAGGGGAAGGTAACTTTGCCCACTTTTCTCCCGGTACTGGCACAGGCTGGCTGGTCATGCGCCAGCAGGTGCAGGGCCGCTGGCAGGGTGCCGCCGTGCGCATCGCGGGCAGTTTTGATTCCGGCTCCCAGACCGGTCGCTTCCGTTCCCTGGATGGCCAGCTTTACGTCACGGGCATGCAGGGCTGGGGTAGCTACACACCGAAGGACGGCTGTTTCCAAAGAGTACGTTATACCGGTGGCAAGGTCGCCGTGCCGATTGGCTTTGAAGCCCGCGACAATGGTGTGCTGATTCGTTTTGATCATGCCGTGGATGCCGCCACCGCTGCCAAGGCCAGCAACCACTTTGCTCAATGCTGGAACTACAACTATAGCGCCGCTTATGGCTCGCCCGAGATGTCCGTTCGTTATGCCGACACGGTGGGGCATGATCCCCTGGAAGTGCGCAGCGCCCAGGTGCTGGAAGGCGGCAAGACCTTGTTCCTTGAGATCCCCCAGCTCGTCCCTGCCAGCATGGTGCATCTGCGGCTCGGCGTCAGTGGCGAACGTGCTCATGATGTCTTCCTCACCGCCCATGCCCTGGCGCCCTCCTTCACTGATTTTCCAGGTTATCAAAAGATCGTCAAGACCTGGACAGCTCCGGTGAAAGGCACTGCCAAGACCACCACCAAACTCAACCCCTGGGCCAAAGGCGAACCGGGCCGCGAGATCATCGTGGATGCCGCTCTAGGTCTGCAATACGTTCAGAAGCAGCTCACCGCCAAAGCCGGTGAAAAGCTCACCCTCACCTTTAAAAATCCCGATGTGGTGCCTCACAACTGGTTGCTCGCCAAACCCGGTTCTTTGCAGAAACTGGGCGATCAGGTGAACCTCATGATCACCGACCCCAAAGGCCTCGCCAAACACTACGTGCCCGATTCCCAAGACGTTCTCGTCTATACCGACATGACGAATCCGAAAGAGCAGTTCACCATCCACTTCGAAGCCCCCAAAGAAAAGGGCGACTACCCCTACCTCTGCACCTTCCCCGGCCATTGGATGGTCATGAATGGCGTGTTGAAGGTGGAGTGATGATTTTTATTTTTTATCATACACATTGTTAGGTTTAACCTGATGATTTTCTGGTAACCGGTAGGACTTGCATTGCTGATGATCCCGCCGATTGAACTTTGTTAAAATGGAAAGATTTTACACTGCATCTGCCATCTATTTGGTGGGCTCTCTGCTCTTGACCGCTGGGTTCTATGGCATGGGAATCCAACGAGGGCGTATCTTTGGCGCTCGGTTTGGTCCGGGCAGGGAGTATGGAGATCTTTCTGAAACTGAAGAACAAGATTGGATCCGCCTGCACGACGAAACCTTCAATCACGGATTCTGGCGTTTTATCATGCTGGCGTTTATGTTCTATCATTACCCGGGCTTCGCGGCTTGCGTGGCCGTTCTCAGGGGACTGCTGAACACCTTTGTGATGGTGATCGTTTCAGCCGTGTTCTGGATCGGCCTTTTGTATTTGGTGTGCTGAGGATTTGGTTTCTCAAACAAGCAAGGCTGCCAATGACGAATACTGGTCCCTTTTCTCTGGAATGGACTCGCTACTTATTGTCTGACAGTATCTCACTCCCACTGGCTGCCCTTGGTGCCCACATAGGTCATGCTGAGGCCAATGACGATGTGGGCGAGGAGCACGAAAGCGGCGAGTTCAGGGGAGACGAGGGAGGTGTCGGTGACCTTTTTCACGGCGTCGTAAAAGGCGGTGTCGCTCATGCTGCGGAGGCTGCCGGACCAGGCCCAGAAAGCGGCGATGAAAGGGTTCACCGCGCCCTCCAGCCAATCGGGCAACGTCAGCACCGCGCCGGAAAGCGGCAGTTGGAAACCGACGAGGTAGATGCTGAGGATGGTGGCCTTTTCTGGGCTGCGGCTCAGTGCGCTGATGCCGAGGCAGATGCTGGTCATGGCGGCGGAGGCAAGCACCAGCAGCACCAGTTTCACGAGGAGATCTCCCGGCAGTCCGCCCACGATCATGTCCACAAACACCCCCATCCACACACTCTGCGCGAGAACAAAGACGCCGAGGAAAAGCACCTTGCTAATCAGGTAGGCCAGAGTGCTGAGGCCGCCTAACTTCTCGCGTTCCAAAATGAGGCGTTCGCCGGCGATTTCACGTGCCGCATTGTTGCTGGCCATGAGGGTGACCAGCACGACTTGTAGCATGATGAGCCCGCTGACGATGCCGCCGGCCTGCAATTGGTCGAACTGATGCTGCGCCTGCCGCTGCATTTCATAAACGATGTCCGTCTCCTGCCGTTGATTGAGTTGTTTCAGTGGCTTGATGCCATCCAGCGCAAAGATGACGACCAACAAAGGAAAGCCGATGAGCATGGCGAGATGCAGCCCTACCTGGCCGCGATCTCGGCGGAAGATGGTCCAGCGCCGATGCAGCAGGGTGAAGACTTGGCTGAACAGGCTGGGCAGTTCCTCGGGGGCCATGGGGTTAGGCGCATCGGGGGATTCTTCGGCGTCGGTGTGTTCAGTGGCGACCAGCTTTTCAGCCTTGCCTTCAAACAGCATGGATTCGTAGTAGCTGCGCTTTTTCTGCCACGACTCATGCCACTCCACGGCTTCGCGCTGGGTCAGGCGCAGGTACACATCTTCGGCATGTTCGACGGTGAAATAGTGGGTGAGGAGCTTTGGTGCCCCGTGATAAACGAGGTGGCCTTGATACATCACCAGCACGCTGTCAAAGGCCTCTAGGCTGGCGAGGCTATGCGTGACATTGATGACGAGTCGGCGCGGGTTTTGCCGGGCCAGCACTTTTAGAAGCTCGGTGATTTCCGTCTCCGATTTAGGGTCCAGACCGCTGGTGACTTCATCACAGAGCAGCAGGCAGGGATTGGTGACCAACTCCAGGGCGAGACCCAAGCGGCGTTTTTGTCCCCCGGACAGCACTTTGACGCGGCGGTCTGCTAGATCGGTGAGACCCGTGACGGAGAGGATGTGATCCAGTTTGGGGTCAAAGTCATCCGTGCCAGGAAGTTGGGTGCGTAGGGCCATGCTACTGGCGATGCATTCCTCCACGGTGAGTAGATCATGGGCCACGCTGAATTGCGGCACATAACCTAGCTCACCCGGGTGCAAATCTTCTTCCACTTGAAGGTCACGTCCTTCCCATTTGAGCTCGCCCTGGGATTGTTCCTGGATGCCAGCGATGACCTTCAGCAGCGTGGTTTTACCGCAGCCGGAGGGGCCAACGATGGCCATGAGGTGGCCCTGAGGGACGCGCAGGTTCACCTCACGCAGGAGGTAAAGGCTATCCTGCTCTGACCCCGGAGGGGCATCCACTTCAAGACCGACATTGAAAGCTTCCAGCATAAACGGTTGTTATACCGTCAAAGCCGAATGGCATGGCAAGATAAAGCGATGCGGCAGACGCATTTTTTTGCGTTCGGCCATCTTCTGGGCAGTTATGTGATCTGTATGAGCAACCGTTCCCGTCGTCGTTCTGGCAAAAGCCCGCGCTGGCTCCTGGCCCTGGCTGGGTTGGCCATCGCAGGCATCGTGCTCATGTTGCTGATGCCCATGCTGGTGATGAATTGGGTGCGGGGTTACCTTCAGGAAGAGGCTTTTCGCGGGCGGATGGAGCAACTCTTCGGCATGCAGATGCAGGGAGCCGTGACGCTGGCCCCACTGCGCTGGACAGGTGATGAGGTGACCAGTACGGAGGCGGGCGTGACCACGGCGAATGGCTGGCAGGCTCAGTTGGATGGGCTGCATCTCACGCTGGACTGGAATGCCTTTCGCCAGGGCAAATGGCGAACCGTGGGAGCAGGGGTGGACAGTCTCAAGCTGGAGCGGCTGGCGGCCCCCGTGATCTCGCTGCCCCAGGCTGAGAGAGCAGTGGGTGGTGAAGACTGGACGGAAAGCAGCAGCATCCCCGCTTGGTTGCGCCGCTACTTGCCGGATGAAACGGAGATGGATGGGCTGCAAGTATCGCGCTTTTCCCTCCTGCATCCTGGGCCTTGGAATCTTCGGGATACGCAGGTGCGCATCGGCACTTGGCGGCAGGGAGAGACTTCGTTTCAGGCCACCGTGGAAGGCGGCTTGGTCGAGACGCCGATCATGCTGCCTGCGCAGTTAGTGCCGGTGAAGTTGAATCTCACGCGTGCCTCCGTGCGCATCAGCCGTGAAGATCTGCATTTAAAAGAGGCTACTTTGAAATGGCTGGATGCCGGGGAGGTCACAGCGCGGGGACACCTCCGCCCTCAGGCAGGGACATGGGAAGCGACGGCGCATTTGAAAGGCATCCCACTCCAGGAGTGCCTAACCGAAGATTGGAAAATTCGTCTAAGTGGGAATGTCGAGGGGGAGCTGAATGCGACGGGTAGCACGGTCCTTGCGCCCACGGTTAAAGGTCGTCTGAATCTTCGCGAAGGGGTGCTCACCGCGTTGCCCATCTTGGATCAATTGGCCTCTTACACCGGGGTGGAACGGTTTAAGCGGTTGGTACTGGATGAGGCCCGTGCCGAAGTGACGATGACTGACAGCCGCAAGAGCTTTGAAAAGGTCCTCCTGAAATCGAATGGCCTGCTGCATCTAGAGGGACAGCTCCTGGTGCAGGGAGAACAGATTGAAGGAATCTTTTTGTTAGGCGTGACGCCTGAGACGTTGAAATGGATTCCAGGGGCGCAGCAGCATGTTTTTACGGCGACGAATCCCTCCGGCCCGGCAGGCATGCTGTGGACGCCTCTGCGCATCACTGGCACGTTGCAGGCTCCGCGCGAGGACTTGACAGCACGGTTAGCTGCGGGCGCTGGCAAAGCGGTGCTGGATGTGCCAGGCCAGGTGGTGAATCAAGGCAGCGAGCTTTTGCTAACGCCCGTGTTGGGCAAGGAAGCGGGAGCCCTGCCTAACGAAGTGCTACGAGGGGCGACGGATGCGACCGGGAAAGCTGTGGAAACAGGGGTGAAGCTGCTGGAGGGCTTTGGCGGTGGTCTCTTGGGAAAGTGATGCAGAGGATTCATCCCTTCAGAGAGGCCCGGCAACATTCCGTTTCGGCGGCCACTCAAACATAGGTGGGTAGCCAGGCCTCCATGGCTAAGCTGGCTGCGCCGAGGGCACCCGCATCATCGCCTAACTGAGAACGCACCAACTTCAGGGGCACTTCATAAAGGGCAGGAGCTATCTGGATGGAGGCGAGCATGACCGCTTCACAAAAGCGATCCCCCAGAGCCGTCAAGGGGCCATGCAGGAGGCAGAGTTTAGGATCTAAAAGGAGCTGCACACAGCCCAGCACGCGGGCGTAATCTGCGGCCACTTCATCCCACTGAGTGCTTGGGTCATTGACGAGACTGGCCATGGCCGTGTGGAGATCTTCCGGCACGGGGGCTGTCTCACTCAGGCCTGCCAGGCGGCGGTAGCTCATGGGCGCGCTGAGCCAGTGGTGCAATTCCCGCCGACTGCCATCACCACCCAGCGGCCAGGGCCACAGGCCGATCTCTCCCGCTGCATGGTGGGCCCCATGGACCAGTTTACCGGCCTGCACGCAGGCGATGGCAAAGCCACTGCGCGGGCCCACGATGACGTAGTCCGTCTCTTCCCGGTGCTCTCCAAACCAGCGTTCTGCGAGGGCGATGCTGCGTAGGTTATTGTCCACCTCCACGGGGACTTTAAATTTATCAGTCAGCAGGCGCTTGAGGGGCACATTTTCCCAGCCGCGCACAAATGAGTAACGCAGGGAGATGCCTTCTTTGGAGTCCACTAGGCCAGGGGCCCCGACTCCCACACCGAGCAGTGGACTGGATTGCCGGGTTTGCAATTGGGCGATGCTGGAAAGGATGGTGGCCTCGACTTCTGCAGCGGAAGGGCTGGCGGGCAGAGGGACTTTTTCTCCTAACAAAATCTGACCCGAAAAATCCAACCCGATGACCTGAATACGGTCGGCATTGAATTCGACACCGGCAAACCAGCCAGGTTCCTTCTTGACCATCAGCCGCCTTTTGGGGCGACCCATGAAGCCATGTTCCAGCCCAGATTCACTGAGGTGGCCCGTGGCGATGAGCTGATCCACATACAGCCCGACGGTGGAAGCGGAAATGCCTAAAGCCCTCGCCAGAGTGGTGCGCGAGGTGGCGCGCCCGCTACGGACGTGGAGGATAGTGGAGGCGTACAGTTGGCGGAGATCCGATGTTTTTTGGCGCATGACTGTCGGGGGGACTCAAGAAAAGCTTTAGATTCGCGGTTTGGAAATCCAAAGTGCTATTCACGTTCATTTACTGCGGAATCCAAGTATTTTACATCATTCCAGCCACTCCTTATCCAGTACGACGGTATCCGTATCATCCTCATGGATGGCTTCATGAATGACGCGCTCGGTCATTTCATCCAGATAATTCTTTAGCACGGCACTGAGTTCCAAAAACTCGGGCCACAGGGTCTGGTCCACAAAGGTCACGGGCACCTTGACCATCACGGTGGTGCGGCGCTGCCGAGCATAGCGGTAGGGTTTCAGCGAATACCGCCGCAACAGGGCCACAAAAAGCTTCTTGGACCAGTCATCCGTGAGCGTGAACTTGTATTCGATGGCGGCTTCACTCTTCTTGGCCTCACTCAGCCGTTTTTGGATGCGTGCCAGGGCATCCGCCGCAGCCATCTTTTCCCCAGGTGTGGCCGCACCTGCGTACAGCCGCTCGATCTTGCGAAGCTTTTCGAGCAAGTCTTTTTCTGACATGGTGCAGGGGGCGGGAGGCAGCCGTTACACCTCTAGCTGGATGCCGAGCTCACACACCTGCCGAGGGGGGAGGTCAAAGTAGCCTGTGGCCGGTCTGGATAGGCGGCTGAGGGTGACAAAGAGCCGTTTCCGCCAGCGAGCCATTTTGCCGGGGCCGTTGGTGAGCAGGATCTCCCGGCTTTGATAAAAGGTGATGCCCGCGCGCTTTAGCTTGGTCTTCTCGCTGAGGGCCTGGCACAGGTCATCAAAGACCTGAGGAGACTCGGCAAAGCCATAACGCAAAACCACCCGGTAAAACTCATCGCAGTGCTGCTCGATCTCGTGCCTGGTCTGGCCGCGCAGGTGCGGGACGTCTTCGAATTTCACCGTGAGCAGCACCACCTGCTTATGCAGAGCTTTGTTATGCTTCAAATGATGCAGCAGGGCGAGCGGCAGGCCATCGGCACTGGCAGACATAAAAACGGCGGTACCAGGCACTCGCACGATGCGGTCTTTTTGGATCTCATCCACCAAGTGTTGGACGGGCAAGCGCCCGCGTTGCATGGCCTGGAAGAGAAAGGCACGACCATCCATCCAGGTTTTCATGATCAGCCAGATAAAGGCGGCCACCACCAGCGGGAACCAGGCTCCCTGCATGAACTTCACCAAACTGCCAGCCACGTAGCCAGCCTCGATGATCATGAACACCATCACGGGAAGGAAGGCCTTCCAGAACGGCCAGTCCCAGATGCGCCGTGCGACGAAGAAGAACAGAATGCTGGTGAGCAGCATTTCCAAGGACACCGAAAGCCCGTAAGCGGAGGCCAATGCGCTGGAGGTCTTGAAGCCGATCACCAGGGCGATGCAGGCCACCATCAGCAAAAAGTTGACCTGCGGCATGTAGATCTGGCCACGCACATCGGGATTCGTGTGGACGATTTTCAGGCGAGGCAGGTAACCCAATTGCACGGCCTGCTGGGTCAGGGAGAAGACACCGGTGATCATCGCCTGGGAGGCGATGATGGTGGCAGCCGTGGCCAGGATGATCATCGGTACGAGCAAAGACTGCGGCACGAGATTGAAAAACGGATGCTCGACGGCTGCGGGGTTATTCACCACCAGGGCTCCCTGGCCCAGGTAGTTCAGTGTCAGGGCTGGCCAGACCAGGAGAAACCAGGACTGTTGAAGCGGCTTGTGGCCGAAATGGCCGATGTCGGCATACAGCGCCTCACAGCCCGTGACGGCCAGCAGCACCATGCCCATGATGACGATGCCGTGATAACCGTGATGGATCAGATACATGAAACCCCAGTGGGGTGACAGGGCCTGGATCACCTCAGGATGTTCGAGAAACCGATACAGACCAAGTCCCCCGAGGGCGAAAAACCACACGATCATGATGGGGCCAAAGGCGACGCCGATTTTATCCGTGCCGTGTTTCTGCACGACGAAAAGGCCCATGAGGATCGTCACGGCGATGGGGACCACCCATTGGGAAAGCCCGGGATTGATCTGTTTGAGACCTTCCACGGCGGATAGCACCGAGATGGCCGGGGTGATCATGCCGTCCCCATAGAGAAGGGAAGCTCCAAACAGGACCACCAGGAGCACGAAGGACATGCTCTTGGGTGAGAGCGCCTCTTTTTTGGAACGCAGGAGAGATAGCAGGGCAAACATGCCCCCTTCACCCTGGGCGGTGGCGTAACTCAGAAGGCTGAGGTATTTGACCGCCACCATGATGGTCAAAGACCAAAACATGAGGGAAATGGGCCCATACACCATTTCAACGCCATGGATCGTGGGGTCGTAACCGGCATGGTCCAAACATTCCCGCAAAGCATACAGCGGGCTGGTACCAATATCCCCAAAGACAACTCCCAGAGCCACCAGGGCGAGGGACCAGTTATTTGACGGTTTATGTTCGGACATTTGGATTCTCCGGAGCAGCCGGAGGCCTGATGAATGAAGCCTTCAGAGGCTGACTAGCCGGGAACAGGATGGGGCGATGTTCCGAAAGGTTTCATTCAAATCAAGCAAAAGCGAGGAAGACGACGGCAGAGCACTGGCAGACAATCCAGGGACCTGAAGCCGACTTACCGAGCAGCGGCACTAGACACAGACCTGATGTGCATTCAACTGCCGTCTTTGTAGAGGAGAGACCCTGATTTGGAACTGGTCCATGGATGATCCGGCGCGATTCCATGTTCTGAACACTGCCATGCTAGCCGAAAGGCGTTGCGGACGTTATTCTCATTACCATGAGTTTGGAACGTGAGCTTCACGCGGAATACGCCCGCTACTGCACCCGCCGCTGGTTCTTTAAAGAATGCGGGGTGGGTATGGCGGGCCTAGCGGCGGCGGATCTGCTGGCCTCTCAGGCTACAGCAGCCCCCACGGCGGTGAATCCCCTGCTGCCCAAGCGGTCGCACTACCCTGCCAAGGCCAAGCGGGTGATTTACCTGTTCATGGGCGGTGCCCCGAGTCATCTGGAGTTGTTCGACAACAAACCCGAGTTGGCAAAATGGGATGGCAAGCTGCCCCCGGCGGATCTTTTGAAGGGTTACCGCGCCGCCTTCATCAATCCCAACAGCAAGCTCATGGGATCGAAATACGGCTTTGCCAAGCATGGGCAGAGTGGGGCGGAGATCGGCGAACTGCTGCCCCACACGGCCAAGATGGCGGATGACCTCACCATCGTGAAGTCCATGAAGACGGATGCGTTTAACCACGCCCCGGCGCAGATCCTCATGAGCACGGGTGCGCAGATCTTTGGGCGGCCCAGTTTTGGGGCCTGGACCTTGTATGGACTGGGAACCGATAACCAGGACCTGCCTGGCTATGTGGTGCTGCAAAGTGGGCAAAAGGGGCCTAGCGGCGGCATGTCGAATTTTGGCTGTGGGTTCCTGCCCACGGTGTACCAGGGGGTGCCCTTCCGCAGCAGTGGGGAACCCGTGCTTTATCTCAGCAATCCGAAAGGCGTCACCGAGGCCACGCAGCGCAACACGCTGGATGTTTTAAAGCAGATGAATGAGGAACGGCTGGGCGTGATGGGAGATCCTGAGATCGCCTCCCGCATCAATAGTTTTGAGCTGGCGTATCGCATGCAAAAGACCGCCCCCGAGGTGATGGACATCAGCCAAGAGCCGCAGCACATCCTGGACATGTATGGGGCCAAGCCGGGGGAGGCCTCCTTTGCGAACAACTGTTTGTTAGCGCGGCGTTTGATCGAGAGTGGCGTGCGTTTTGTGCAGCTGTTTCATGAGGCTTGGGATCACCATGGCGGCCTAACCAAAGGTCTGAAAGAACAGTGCTGGCTCACGGATCAACCCTGCGCGGCCCTGGTGCAGGACCTCAAGCAGCGCGGTCTGCTGGAGGATACAATTGTGATCTGGGGCGGTGAATTTGGCCGCACCCCGATGGTGCAGGGTGGCAGCGATGGGCGAGATCATCACCCCAATGCCTTCACCATGTGGTTTGCCGGCGGGGGCATGAAACCGGGCCTGACCCTGGGCGCCACGGATGAATTTGGCTTCAATGTGACGGAGGACCCGGTGCATGTGCATGACCTGCATGCTACGCTGCTGCACCTGCTGGGTTTTGAGCACACGAAGCTGGCGGTGAAGTTCCAGGGCCTGGACATGCGGCTGACGAATGTACATGGTGAATTGGTGCCGAAGTTGCTGGCGTGATGCCCAGTCGCAGCTTCATTCACCCCATGATCACCCTCCTCAGCGGTACGAACCGTCCCGGCAGCAATACACACCTCGTCACGACGCTGATTGAGCGCATGTACTTCCAGTTAGGCGTGCCTTGTCAGGTGCTGGATCTGGCGGATCTACCACCCGAGATCTTTCTGCCTTCCTCCTATGCCGAAAAGCCAGCCGCTTTCGCGCCGTTTGCCGAGGCCATTTTGGGTAGTGACGGGGTGGTGATCGTCACGCCCGAATACAACGGCAGCTTCCCTGGAGTGCTGAAGTACTTCATCGATATGCTACCCTTTCCCGCCAGCTTTGAAAACCGTCCCGTCTGCTTTGTCGGCCTCGCTGCGGGCATGTGGGGAGCTCTGCGCTCCGTGGAGCAACTCCAGCTCATTCTCGGTTATCGAAACGCGCATCTTTTCCCGAGTCGGGTTTTTATCCCAGGCGTGGGCCAAGTCCTCAAAGAGGGGCAGATCCAGGATGCGGAGCTGGTGGAGCGGCTGCGCAAACAGGCCGTGGGCTTCACTGACTTTGTGAAGCGGCTGAAAGCGTGACGGGTTAGCGGTTGCGCTTCTGTAGGTCTTCGCTGGCCTGGTCCAGCACCCGTCGTTCATCCGGCGTCAGGCTGTGCATGCCTTCACGGCTGATTTTTTCCAGGATGTCATCCACCGCGGGGCTGTGCTTTTTCACCTTGGGTGCGGCTGGCGCGGGGCTGACTTTGCCACCACTGCTACGGGCGGGATTCGGCGCATTGCGGGAGGCCGGAGGCGTAGCCTTGAAGGTGGGGATTTTAGGCAGGGTCAGCGCCCCCTGCTCATAGCGGACATAGGCGACGGCGCTGCCGATTTGCCCGGTCAGGATGAGCAGGCCGATCCAGTCCTGAGAGGCGATGGTGGTCAGCATGGAGATGCCCACAAAAATGGCCGCCAGCACCCAGACCTCCACCGTGAAGAAGATCATGGAAAGCTGCACGCGTGGATACAGGGTGGCAAAGGCGATGAACACGCCGAACTCCCACTCCCGCATGCCCATGCAGCCCCGCGAGGGTGCGCCCAAGAGGCCGACCAAGGTGATCAGCAAAGGGGTGATGAGGAGCAGGAGGATGAGCAGCCGTACAAAGCTGGTGCGGCCGAGGTGGCGTTCCACCGCTTCCCCGAAGCGCCAAAGCATGAAACAGCCGAGCAGCAGCCACAGGTTGGGTGGATTGACCAACAGGTAGGTAAAGGGAGCCCACAGGTGCAGGCGCTGCCAGTCACTGAAGGTGAAGATCAGCGCATCTAGAGACCCCGGGGCCATGCCCATGAGGAGGCTGGTGAGGATCATGCTGGCCACACCCCCGAGGGCGAGGAAGGCCGAGAGATAGACCGGGTTTCCCTTCCACCAGGTGAGGGGGAGGTGGTCTTTGGATTCAGGCAACCAGGACATGGGGGATAAGCTGGAGGTTTTTTTCGTTTCTGCGAAGACAAAGATCAACGCACAGACCGCTCTGGGTTACAAACACGCATCTGCCTTGGAATACCATAGAGGGGGAACCTCGTCGTTCCTTTGATACGGCTCCATTGGGAGACCTTAACATAGATACATCCACCATGATCACACATATTCAGTACTTCGGTTGCGATGCCCGTCCCGAGTGGGATGAAAAACTTCAGGCTTTGTTCATGGAAGCACGTCAGCACAAAGCTGTGTCCGACGCCTCCGCACGAGTGGAAGAGCCCCAGAATGCCCCGTATCGCTATCGGATTACCGTGACTTTGAAAGCCCCCGGCCCAGACATTCAGGCCCACGGGGATGGTTACACTTTTGACGAAGCCTTGATTGGCGTGCGCGCAGGCGTCCGCCAGGTACTCAAACGCCACGCTGAAAAAGCAGCCCAGCAAACGGGCGCTGCGCGTGGTGTGAAGGCTGCCCACCGTGGCTAAACGCACGGTGATTGAAGTCTTCGTTTCTTGATCAACCCTGGCAATCCGCGCGATGCGGATTGCCAGTTTTGTTTTAGGAGTGAGGTTTGACCCTATTTGCCCAGAGCCTTGCGGATCACAGGCTCAAAGATATCGGCTTGGCGCATGAAACCCAGGTCGCTGGCGTGGGAGGCATCCGTGGCACCTTCGGTATCGTCGCCATAGAGGCTGTCGCCGGGGATGTAGTGCAGGTTCTTCACGCCTTCTTTTTGCAGCGTTTCATAGGCGGCCTTCAGCGCGGCGTGGTTATCCGTGTGGAATTGTTTTTTGACGGGGGTGATCCAGTCGTTGGTGAAACGGCGATCTTCCACCAGGATGATGGGTGTCTCCGGCTTGGCCGCGCGCAGTTGTTTCACCAGCGGAATGCATTTCTCGGTGACCTGCGCAGGCTGCATGTTGGGCAGGCAATCAATCACGTAAACTGCCGCATCGAGCTGCACTAAGTAATCGCCCACGGCGGCATCCATGCGGCCATTGCCGGAGAATCCCAGGTTCACCACCGGCATGTCCAAACGACGGCCCAAGATGCCCGTGTGCACCATGCCGGGGCGGCTGGCACAGGCCCCATGGGTGATGCTGGTGCCGTAAAAGACCACGGGCTTGGCTGCGCGCGGGGCCAGTCCTTCGAACTTGCTGCCCTTCGCCACGCCGATGCTCAGGGACTCGATGCCATTGTACAGCGGCAGGTAGGCCGCGTATTCGCGTTCGCCAGGGGCCAGGCCCTTGATGATCTCCGCCTTCACTTCCTGGGCGGCGGGTTTCGTCACCTGCACCCACTTCCACTTGCCGCCGTCTTTTTCATCGCGGGCATACAGGTCCACCCCGCTGACGCCCGTGGCAGGCATGTGCGGCATGCCGATGCCCGGTTTGCTCAGTTTGTAGTGCACACTGATGGCCTCGGCATTCGTCTTGAAGCGCACCATCATGCCCGCACTGTCGCGGCTCAGGTTCCACACCGCCGGCGTCACCTTGCCCTCGGCACTGGCAGGCAGGCGATCAAACCAGCGCAACCGCTTCTGCTCCGGCAGGATGCGCCCTTCCACCCCCCAGGCCGTGACATCATGCCACTCCAGATTGTCCTCCGCCTTCTTGTTGACCCCCATCGCCGGATCCAGCTTGGAAACGTCCGGGGCCTTGGTCGGCGCTTTCTGGGCATGAGAAAGGCCGCTCAGGGCCAGCAAAAGAGCAAAAGGAAGAAAACGCATGAGATGGGAAGGGGAAGTGGGCAGAGGATTAAGTTGGTTGGCCGTGGTTGGTCAAATAGCAGCAAGATCACGTGGCGAAGCGGGGCAGTATTGCAGGGGAAATGTAGGGGGAGGGGCTTGTTCTAAATCTGCTTCCACCAATAAAAATAGGGAAACGGGAATCCCTTCACAAGGCACGTTTAGCGTAGGAGACTACATCAAGACGATCAAAGCACACCAGCCATCGCAGCAAGGACATGGTGCGCTTGATCCTCAGCCTGAAGTAAGTCGCAGAAGTCCCGCCAGTCTACGCACCATACCGCCTTCAGCACCTGGACAAGTCCACCACGCCGTTGACGCTAGGGTGTGAGTCCAACGAACCTCAGGACGGGAATCTAGAGTGCGTTCGTGATGGGCTAACACGATCTACCGAACTGGCCGAAGCGCTCGGCGTGCATCAGGCCACCGTTTCCGAATGGGCAGGCAAGCTATAACGGGAAGGAAAGATCAGCATCAGCAATCGCCAGTATCACTTGGTGAATTGAAGTGGGCGATGCAGAGCTACTGCATCCCCTGGTAACTCATCCCCCCGATGCTCAATGCCTTCCTATGCAGGAGCATCGAGCATTGAGGATGGGTAGAAAGCAAAAGATGGAGGGTATGGTTTGTCCCTATTCTCCACTCCTACCAGACGCCGTCACTCTACGGGGTTAGAAAGCCCCAAGGCTTGCCGGAGGATTTCTCTTTCAGGTGTGGTCAATGTTAGTAAGATGCTCTCGTCCGTGCCCCCTTGTTTAATAAAGGCAATACCAGTACGTATTAAGCGCAAAGGTAGAGCAAAATCTTCCTTGCCCTCGGCGACGCTTTCCAAAGCTTGCTGCCAAGCGTCTAGATCTTCACTATTAGGAAAGGGTTTCCCTTCCTTGTAAACACCTACAAAGTAACCAACGACTCCGCATCCAAGCATGATTAGCTTATCATGTTTTTGGCAGGTGCTGAACAATTCTTTCAGAATGGCGAATTTATATTCTGGTGAAATACTTGTGGTGAATAGGGTGAGAATTATTTGATTTAAACATATTAATTTTTTATCTAAAATGATTTTGTTCTCACCATCGCTTATGGTTAGGGCTTCGTCTAATCTTGAGATTCCATCTTCCCAACGCGCACTGCCGATGTCGAGATTCGCCAAGGAGAAGAGCGTCTCTATTTGGATGTCGGGCTCAACGCCATCAAGAAGCAAGATTTTTTCAAAGTCATCTTTTGCCTTAGTGCTCTGCACGGCAATATAAGCCAATCCTCTGTGCAATAAAGCGTTAGCTAATGTGATATCTTTAGAATCCGCGAGCTGAATAGATTGAGATAGGTCTTCAATACTTTCGTGAAAATTGTGAAGTTCTTGATGCGCAATCCCCCTCAAACAGTAAGCAAGTATTTTTACTTTTTCGTCGCCAATCTCAATGGCCAAACTACAATCGGAAATGGCTTCTATGTAAGATTCGGAGGTAAAATTGATAATCGCTCTTTTCAAGATAGAAAAGATCAAAATTCCTTTGGGAACTTCAGAATATTCAATGATCTTTGTAAAATCAGCTTTAGCCATCAAAGGATCATTATATAACTTCCCACGTGAGTACAAACAGCGGATAATTAAATCCTTTGGAGCCAATTCGAAATCTATGAGTGAGGTATAGTCGTCAATAGCTTTTTCTTTATCCTCTTCTTTCCAACAACCTGCTCGAACAAACGTTGCTATGATTTTCACTTCACCATTAGCCCCGTTGTCGAGGATATGAGTAGTATGTTCCAGAACATCTTCTTTTTTGCCTTCTGACAGACTTTGGAAGGCAAGCGTAAATTCTTCAGGAAGATATGGACAGACTTCCAGAATTTTCTTTTTCAGCTCTTCGGGAATTTTTCCAGGAGGACTACCTTCAAACTCTTCAATGAAAATCTTTTTTCGTAGGCTACCCTCACGAAGGTTCTGATGAATAGCAGACTCAAGATATTGGCTGGCAAGGCAACCCTGTTCCAGGCCTCTCAACTTTTGATTCATCTCCGAATCATCATACCAAACGCGAAGGAAATTCACCAGGAGCCGTAAGGGCTCATGTGTCTGGTTTTCCTTCACTTCCACACAGATGCGCATCAGAGGTTCGGTGATCTCATAGAGGGATTCGCGGCCTCGCTGGCTGGCCTCGACATAGCCTTTTTCCCGCAGGCTTTGAAGCTGGCTTGAGATGGTTTGGGGCGTGGAAAAGAGGCGTTTGGCGATGTCTTTGACCGGAACGGTGGTTTCGCAGATACAGAGGTATTCCACGATCTTTCTCTGCTGAATGGGCAACCAGCGGATGCGTTCCTGATAGTAGGGAGTAAGTTCATCCACCATTTTCATGAAGGGACCCACCAGTGCATCAATGCTGTCGCGGGTGATGAACTGGGAGAGGACGATGTAGATGCGGTGGTTGCCGCCTGACAGGTGATGCAGAGCCCGCACTCGAGAGCGCCCTCGGTTGGTGGCTAGGAAATCCACCACCTCCTGGTTCTCACGCAGGTGGGCGATGTTTTGCAGCAACTTCGTGGCTTCAGCTATATTGAGGGGTTTCAGGTGTTCCGTCTGGAAGAAGCCAAAGAAGGGGTTGGTCCGTTTCGAGAGGTCGTCCACCAGCCGCTGGGCGGTGGCCACGAGGGTGAGGTAAGGATTCTCTTGGATGAAGGCTCGGAGCTGCTTTTGCCCCTTGTCGCCCAGGCCTTCGAAGATGGCGTCCAGATTTTCCGCCACCACGAGCAGGATGCGTTCCTCCAGGCTGCCGACCAGTTGCTTTTGAAGAAACGCCTGTGCGTCTGCAGGCTCCATGTCAAAGACCTTACTGATGGTCTCTTCCTGATATTCTGCCGGGTAGCGTTTTTCCAGTGCCGCGTGAATCCGCAACAAAAGCTCGAGCACGGAGGTGCAGGTCTCATCTTCATTGAGCCAGGCGATGCGCAGCTTTTTGTTTACCTCGGTATCCTGTCCCAGGCGGTGGACAATGAGGGTGGTCAGGTGAGTCTTGCCGCAGCCGCGCGGCCCTACAAATAGAAGGTGATGTTTGTGATCCGTTAGGGCGCTCTCCTTCACTCTTTCGACGGCGTCTTGAAGGATGGTGTGCCTTTGGACCAGAATGGTCTCCAGGTCTTCAGGATTGCTGCGACTGGGGGTAAAGACCCAGATGGTTTTGCTCTCGTCCATGGTGGTTGTGATTGAGGTTCAGAGGCCGCGATTGATCTTCCACCAGCGGCGGATGAGGGGGAAGCGGAAGGCGTAGCTGCCCGCTGTATCTCTTTGCAAGTAGTGGTCGCGCTCCAGCAGGGTGAGCAGGCGCAGCAACCGCTCCCGATCATCGAAAGCGCTGGCTGCGCTGATGATCTTGAAAAGATGCTTCACCGAGGCTGCGCCTTTCTTGCTGGCCAATTCGTCCAGGATGATGAACGCAGTGTTCTCATCCGGTCCATAGTGACGCGGAATACGCTCGCGATAGTGAAGGAGTTCCCAGGGATCATTGGGGTCCACCAACTGACGGGCGACGATCTGGGCCACGCCTTCCGGAGTCGCCGCGACAGACTGCATTTTCAGTGCCTTGACGATGTGGTGGATATAAAAGGGGAAATGGTCGGCCTCGATGGCAATGGCTTGAGCTGTCTCTTTCTCGTTTGGTGAAACAAGCTTCTCCCCTTGCAATAGCTGCCGGGCGAGATCCTGCGCATGATCCTCCGTCAAGGGATGGACCTCTATGGTCAGCATGTCGTTGACGGGAGAGTTGCCGTAATTTTTATCCTTCAACGTGGTCAGCACATGATGCAGGCCGATGGAGCCGGTGATGATCATGCGCAGACCTGAACTTCCGTGGGTCTGACGAAGATGCCGTAAAACGTCCAGTACTTCCATGGCCGTATGCTCGCCCTCCCGGTCACGGATGTTGGCCAGCATGAAGGGCACTTCGTCCCAAAGGAAAAGCAGCCTGCTTCCGGAGCCCTCGTTTTCATGAATCAGGTCTTCGATCGTACGAATGAGAATGTCTTTCCAGTCGGCCTCTGACTTTTCAGGAAGCTTGAATATGCCGCCTACCTCAACTCCGCCCAATTTCTGAAGCCATTCACCCGCCCGTCTGGCGACTTTTTGTTGGGTGCTCAGAAACTCGTGAACCTCTTTGTAAACCGCCATGGCAAACTCACGGGCGGAGTGGCAGCTCTCCAGATCCTGATAGACTGGCTGCCAGCCATTGCGCGCCTCATCCTTCATTTTTTGCATGACGGTGGTCTTGCCGATTCGACGCTCAGCCGTCATCACCACACTTTGTTGTTCCAGGGTTTCCCAAAGTTGGGAAATCAGTGAATCACGGCCGATGGCAGCAGCCGTTGCAATTTGTCCTCCAGGATTAGCTTTCATAAGTCGATATACGTCAGAATAAACGTACGTCAAATTAAACGTACGTCGTTTTTGACGTATATCTTCGGAGTGAAGGATTACAGTCCTTCAGCATGCTCAATACCGTGGGATGGTGAGGCATTGAGCATCGGGGGGGACGGCGCGGCAGAAAAAGGGCGGCGTCAAAGAGAGGCGGGGAATTCTGCGAGGCAGTCCGGGGAGAGAATTTGGCGCTAGGGCGCAGAACAACCCCGCCCTACGGTCCAGAGGTCCGCCTGCGAAGATGCAACGGCTGCCGGGGAGGGTGAGAGACGAAGCTGGCCGTAGGGTGGGCTTGTCCGGCAGGGGGCGGCTGTTTGGCCTTCGTGGGACATCGCCGGATTGCCCGCCTTTCTTTGAAGGTGGAGGCGATGGCCGAGGGTGCGCGGCAGAAAAAGGCTGGCGTCAAAGAGAGGCGGGGAATTCTGCGAGGGAGTCGGGGGATCTGGCCTGGGGGCGCAGAACAACCCCGCCCTACGGTCCGGAGGGGCGCTTTCTCCCCATCACTCCACCTCGACCACGGCACCATACGCGGCGCAGAGGCTGCCGGGCAGGGTGAGGGAGACGGGCTGGGTGGTCTGGCGGGCGAGGGTGGCGGCGAGGGCGAGTTGCAGGGCTCCGGCGGCTCCCATGGTTTCGCCGAGGATTTGGCGAGGGTGGTGGGTGGCGTGAACGGGAGTGGCGGCTTCGCCGCTTTTGGTTTGGATGCGGACAGGAGTGTCCGCGCTCCCCTCGGGAGCATTCAGTCGGACGCGGCGCAGCGCGTCCCTACCAGGGGAGGCGGCGGTTTCGGCGTGGTCGAGGAGGGGGATGCCGGAGAGGCCGGTGATGTGCTGGGCCTGGTTGTATTCGGGGCGGGTGGCCAGGGCCTGGAGGTGGGCGGCTTTGCCAGCCTCGTGGTGGTAGGCCAGGGCGGGGGTGTGGCGCAGGCGCAGGTGGGGTTTTTCCTCGGGGCCGGGGGTGAGGCTGAGGAGCAGGGCCCCGGCACCTTCGGAGGCCTGGAGCTGCGGGTGGTAGTAGCTGGTGGCTTCGGCGCCCAGCCAGTCGCATTCTTCGGCCCCGATGACGAGGACGTGGTCCACCAGCCCCTGGGTGAGCCAGGTGTGGGCGAGGGCGACAGCCTCGATGATGGCGCTGGATTCACCGATGAGGGTGGTGGCGGGGCCATCCACGCCCAGATAAGCGGCGACGTGGGAGGCGGGGGCGTTATAAACGGTCTCGGGGAAGATCAGCGGGCTGGCCAGGGTGGGCGTTTCGATGACTTCGTGGTAAAATTTGCCACTGAACTGGACGCAGCCGTTGAACATGAGCTGGACGATGCCGAGGCGACCGGGGGCGATGCCCTGGGCCTGGGGGTATCCTGCTTGCTCCAGGGCCTCCAGCGCAGCAGCCATGCTGAATTTGGTGATGGGGCTGGCGCGGCGCAGGCGGGGGAATTTGGGCAGGCGATCCGCCGGGGCCGGGGGGGCGGGGCGGATGAGGCATTCCCAATCGCGGGTGCCGACGGTGCGCAGGCTTTCCTGGGTGGGCAGGGTGGTTTTTTCCGTGACGGCGGTGGCGAGGGCGGCGGTGCCCCAGCCAGCGGCAGAGACGGCACCCGCCCCGAGGATGTGCAGGGGGCGATGTGGGGCGGAAAGGCCAGCGGTGCCGGAAGTGGGGGCATCCACGCCGGTGAAGACGAGGGTGGCATTGGTGCCGCCGAAACCAAAGCTGTTGGTCAGCGCGACCTTGACGGGGGCTTCACGGAAAGCGTGGACGAGGTCGAAACAGACGGCGGGGTCGGTTTCGCGGACGTTGAGGCTGCCGGGCATCCACTGGCCGCGCAGGGTCATGAGGCAGATGACGGCCTCGACAGCTCCGGCTCCGCCCAGGAGGTGACCCATGGCGGATTTGGTGGAGCTGAGGGCGATTTTTGCGGCGTCTTCTCCGGCCCAGGCTTTGACGGCGCTGGCTTCGGCCACGTCGTTGTAGGGGGTGCCGGTGCCGTGGGAGTTGATGTAGCTGACCTCGCCCGGGGTGATGCCCGCCTGGGTGCAGGCCCCGGTCATGGTGCGGATGGCAGCTTTGCCCTCAGGATCTGGCTGGGTCAGGTGGTGGAGGTCGGTCGCGGTGGTGTAGCCTGCGGCCACGGCGAAGGCTTCGGCCCCGCGTTCAGCCGCGGCGGCTTCGCTTTCCAGGAGGACGAGGGCGGCCCCTTCACCGAGGGCCAGCCCATCACGGGCCGCATCAAAGGGGCGCGGGATACCGCTGGGGGCGAGGGCGCGGAGGGTATCGAATCCCGCATAAACGAGCTCGGCCAGGGCATCGTAGCCGCCGGCGAGGACGCGTTTGGCTTTACCCGTCTGGATCATGGCCATGGCATCGCCGATGGCATTCGCCCCGCTGGCGCAGGCGTTGGAGACCAGGATCATGGGCCCATGCCAGTCATACTCCTGGGCGATGGCATTGAGCTGGCGCTGGGGCTGGTAAAACTCTAGGCGGGAGATCTGGCCGGGCTGTTTCACCGGGCTGCCTGCGGCATGGCGGAAGTATTCCTGCCCGATGCCCATGGCCCCAGCGGAGGTGCCGATGATGATGGCATCCACACCCTGGAGGCTGGGCAGTTTGGCCATGGCCAGGGTCTCACGCAGAGCCAGGAGGAGCATTTGCGTACCGCGATCCAGCAGGTGCTGGCGGCGGATGGGGGTTTTGAGAAAAAGGCGTTCCGTGGGGAGGTCCACATGCGCTGCGGTCTTGGCGATGCGCTGGCTGACATCGAACATCGTCACGGGACGAAAGGCCGTGCGATTGGCACGAAAGGAGGCTTCATTTTCCAGCCAATCGAGGCCGAGGGGGGAGACAATACCGGCTCCTGTGACAAGAATGCGCTGGGAAGAAACGTGGACCACTGGAAAAAGAAACGCTGATGACCGGGATATGGATTCCCAGGCTTGAACTCACGGTGGCTGGCTGGCACACTCCTGGCTCAACAACCGCGCCGTCTGGTTTAGCCGTGCGCGGCGGATAGTTCAAATGTTTGCTGAACGCTGGAAACAAATCCTGACTCGACAGGGCGCTGAAACCGCCCTGTGGCATCCTGGAGGTGCCCTGTCTTTTCATGCCCTGGAGGCGGCCGCGCGTGCGCTGGTGCCGCAGAGTTGCGGGCGACTGGGGCGGTATTATTTAGCGCAGGGAGATGGACTGGACGTCACCGTGGCCCTGCTGGCTGGGTTTCTCACGGGCAGGCCGGTGCAGGTGGTGGAAAAGGACCGCAGCCGCCGGGTGCCCACCTGCTGCGTGCCGCGAAACACGGCGCTGGTGAAGCAGACGGTGGGCAGCTCCGGCTTGCGGCGCTGCCAGTTTTTCACCTGGGAACAGGTGGCGGCGGACGTGGATGGCCTGCATGCCACCCTGGGGCTAGGGCAGTGCGCAGTGGCACTGGCCCCGCTGAGTGTGGCGCATAGCTTTGGCCTAACGACGACGGTTTTGCAGACGCTGCTGCATGGCCTGCCTACGCACTGGCTGGCCACACCTTTTCCCACGGGCATGGTGGAGGCCCTGACGATGCACGAGCGCGTCTTTCTTCCCGGTGTGCCGGCGATGTGGAAGGCCTGGCTGATGGCGGGGCTGGATCTTTCGCAGGTGCGGTTGGCCGTCTCCGCAGGGTCTCCGCTGACGCTGGAGTTGGAATCGCGAGTACGGGAGACTTTCCAGCTGAAGCTGCACAATCTCTATGGCACCAGCGAGACGGGGGCCATCAGTTACGATGTCAGCGAACTGCCGCGAACGGAGGCGGGGGATCTGGGGACACTGCTGCCAGGAGTGCGGGCGACGGTGGAGCAGGGAAGACTGAGGGTGGAAAGCGCAGCCGTGGGCCTGGGCTACGATACCGTGCAGCCGGGCGAACTTTTTTCCCTGGGGCGTCATCGTACCTGGGACTGTGTGGCGCTGAATGGGAATGCCCTTTCCTACGTGGGCTGTGAGGGGCCGGGCATCAATGTGGCGAGCCGGAAACTGAGCCCAGGGGCCATCGCGGAAAAAATCCGCGCAGCCACCGGCGTGTGCCATGTGCGGGTCGTAGGACAGCCAAGCCGGGACCCTGAACGCGTGCAGGATGTGGTGGCGTGCATCGGCGTGACGCCGGAGCAACTGACCTGTGAGTTTAAGTCCAAGGCCTGTGCGGCCTTAGCTCCCTGGGAAGTGCCCCGGCACTGGCGGATCGAAAATCCTGGGCGTGCTGCGGCAGGAGAGGACCCTGCCGGAGGCTTCGAAGGCGTCGCCGCCCGGTTAGCATGAGATTTTGACGCCTAATGACCGGACTTTGCAGGCAGGGGCATGCCGAGTTTTTTCAGCTCTTCTTCAAGCCGGGGAATGTCCCAGCGGCCAACGCTGCCGAGGGCGCTGTGAATGAGGAGGTGGCGGCTGTCGGCGCTGAAGAGCAGGTGGCTTTCGCCTAACCAACCAAAGTGGGCGGGCAGGGTGAGGCGGGCCTGCTCCTGAAAGGTCCGTGCATCCAGCAGGCGGATCTCCGTATCTCCCAGGGTGGCGATCCAGCGGCCATCGGGGCTGGGAGTCACGTTGTTGAGGCGCAGTTTCGGGGAAAGGGGCGGCTGCTCGGTCCAGTCACGGGTGCGGTAGCAGCGGTTACCTCCCGAGGTTTGGAGGAGGAGGTATTGCCCGTCTGCGCTGGCGATGCCGTTCATGACGGTATCTTTGGGGCAGAGGGTATGGATGTCCTTCCCCTCAGGGACAGACCAGATCCTTGCGCCAGTCTGGGTGTAGCTGGAGGTCATGATCCAGTGGCCGAGAGGACTGAGAACAGCGGCGAGGGTACCCGGATGTTTCAGCCGCAGGGTTTTGCGGGTCTGGGGCCAGAAGATGAGGAACTGGCCCTGGCCGTTATTACTGAGCACCAGTTTATCCCCTTCCGGGCTGATGCCACGCAGCAGGCAGCCTTTGCCTAACAAGGCGCGTCCGGGACTGCCCAGAGTGGGGCGGCCTAGGGCGTCTCGTTGCAGAGGGTAGGACCTCAATTCATGATCCCAGCCGCAGACCCAGAGGTGCTGGTTATCTGGGGAGAACTGGGCGCTCAGCCACTGGGCGGGGGCTTTGCTCAGAGTGGTGACTAGACGCCCGGTCTGGAAGTCCCACACCCGGCAGCATTCCTCATCCACCACCGCAGCAAGGTGGCCATCCTGGCTGAAGCTGGCGGAGCCGAGGTTTTCTGTGTGGGGTTCCTCCTGCGGGGGAGCTAGGAGATCAAAACAGTGTGGCGCTAGCAGGCGGTAGGCCTCTGCTGAGCCGTCCTCAAGCCCCGCGTAAAGTACGTCGCCTTCAGGACTCCACCACAGGCGGGTATGCGGTGGGTGCTGGGTCTCCCGCCGCATGATTTCCACCCCCCGGGCTGCATGCCAGAGGCGGACGTAGATATCTCCTGCCGTGCTGCACAGTTCCTGGCTGCGAGGGCGAAAACGGACCTGGATGGGGACGGCTTGGTGACCGCTGAGTCGGTGCTTGAGCTGCCCGTGATCATTCCAGATGTAGATGAAACGATTTTCGCAACCCATGGCCAGGAGATCACCACTCCAGTCCAGACTGGTGAGGGCCACCGGGTGCTGGCAGGTGGCGGTGACGCTGCCGTCCTGAAGCGAGATGATTTTTAAAGTGCCGCTCTTCGGCAGAGCGATGGCCACGCGCTCGCCATGATCATCGAGTTGAGCCAGTGACTTGGACGAATAACCTGTTAGGCGGGTGATTTCGCGGGCAGTGGTGAGGTCCGTTATCACGAGGCTTTCACCCTCCCACTGGAGGCCACGGCGACCATCGGCACTGCGCCCGGGATTCGGCGCTTGCGCCTCGGGATGGGTTGCATCGAGAGACTGCTGGGGTGCAAAATCGGGTAGAGCTAGGCAGGCGATGGCTTCGTTTCGAATCTCTGCGGCGGGAGCGATTTCCCAGGCTTCGCGCAGAGATCTGAGGGCTTCGTCTCGGCTGCCAGCGAGGCGCTGCTGGCGCAAAGACCGGGCCTCCGAAATGAGGACGGTGCGGTGTTCGCGCTGAGCCTGATGCCGGATGAACAGACCCGCCCCGAGCAAGATGGCCAGGAGCAACAGACCGATGACTAGGGTCAAGGTGGCCAAGGCCGGATACCGGCAGGCCCAGCGGTAGGCTTTGGCCACGGGGCTGAGCGGTCGTGCCAGGATGGGGAGGCCCTCAAGAAAGCGGCCCAAGTCTGCGGCCACTTCTGCAGCGCTGGAATAGCGGCCTAGGGCTTGTTTATGCAGACATTTCAGGCAGATGGTTTCCAGGTCTGGAGGGACGGTGGGGTTGAGCCGGCGAGGAGAAAGCGGTTCGCTCTCCCGAAGCTGCATGAGGATGGCGTCCAACGTCGGACCTTGGAAGGGAGGCCGCCCGGTGAGCAAGTGATAGAGCAGGGCACCGAGGCCATAAACATCGGTCCGAAAGTCAGCGTGACCATGCAGGGCCTGCTCAGGCGCAGAGTAACCGGGAGAACCGAGGATTTGGCCCGTTTGGGTCAAGCCCGCTGCGGTATTGTTGGCAGTATCCGTCGTGGCGATGCGGGCGATGCCGAAATCCGTGATGCGGGGTGCGCCTTCAGGGTCTAACAAAATGTTAGATGGCTTGAGGTCCCGGTGCAGCACGCCGTGCTCATGCGCATGCTGCAGCGCCAGAGCGACTTGCTGGGCGCAGCGGGCGGCTTCGCAGGCCTCCATGGGGTGCTCCCGCACCCGGCGCTCCAGGTTTTGACCAGCGATGTATTCCATGCTGAACCAGGGGACATCACTTTCCTCCCCCACATCAAAAATGCCGACGATGCCCGGGTGCTGGAGGCGAGCTGCGGCCTGGGCTTCCCGGTGGAAACGTTGGCGCTCCTCGGTGGTCACAAATTGAGATCGGAGCAGGACTTTCACCGCTACGATGCGATCTAAGGCGCGCTGCCGGGCACGATAGACGACGCCCATGCCACCACGGCCGATCTCTTCGTAGAGCTCGCAACCTGCGAGCCGTGTCCAGGGCGCGCTGTCTTCGTCCTCAGGCGCGGGTTCTTCATCGCTGAAGGTGATTTTGAAAAGGCAACGTGAGCAGTGGCCACCGGCCAACTGCGCAGAAAGCAACGGCCCACCACAAGTGTCACAGAGAGCTTTCGGGGCTGAGGTCATTGCAGGGATTACTCCGGCTTTAAGGCCTAGGATTACACGATGGCGGCTGAAAAACAGGCCAAATGCATGAGCCGCATCAATCTGTGCATTTGTGGAAATCTCGCGACAGGAAAGCGGTGGAAGAAAGAGGACCTCCGTTGCTGCCATGCCTCTTTACGCCGTTATTTTTGCCTTTGTCGCCTTCATAGGGGCTGCCTATGCGCAGTCCCAGGCACCTTTGATCTGGCAGCAGCGAACGGATGTGGGCTCGCCCGGTCAATACGTGGGCGCAGCGCTGGCCTTCGATGCCCAACAAGGGGTAACGTTGATGTTCGGGGGTGAAAAATCCATCCAGGGATCTCCTGCACTCGTCAGCAATGACCTCTGGCAGTATGATGGGAACACCTGGCGGCAGGTGAACGTCAGTGGGCCGCTGCCGACAGCACGTAGCGGACATGCGCTGGTGTATGATCCGGTGGATCGCCGAGTTTTGCTGTTTGGTGGGGATGCGGGCGGCGAGGTGTTTTTGAATGATCTCTGGGCCTTTGTTTTCAGCGGGCCTGCCGCTGGGGCGTGGGTGCCTTTGACGAATCTGCCAGCGGCAGGGCGCTGGGGTATGGCCATGGGGTTCGATGGCGGGCGCAGCGTGTTTGTGGTGGTGGGTGGGGTCAAGGAAGGGACGGAGATCCAGTCTCCTCCAGGCGGTGGCACCTATGGTGGGGTGAAACCTGCCACCCGGGAAACCTGGCTGTGGGACCGCCAAAACTGGACGGCTGGGCCTGCCTCGGCGCTGTATAACAATGGCCCCGCGCAGGATCACCCAGATTACCAAATCTTGGCGGGACCGCTGAATGGTTCACTCGGATATCTGCCGAATGTGGATCGCCTGGAACTGCTGGCCGAGCGCATTTTCCCAATGGTCCGAATCCCGGTGGCCAATGTGTTTTATGGGGCAGGTGGGATGTCTGTTTTTAATGGGGCATCGTGGGGACTCAACACCGGTGGTAATGTTTATTCGGAAACAGGGGTTTCGACTTCCTGGCTGACGTCTTCGTTATCGCGAATTCAGTCTGCTTATGATCCGGCGCGGCAGCGTTTGGTGGTGGTGGCCGCTGGGCGAAACACTTCCCAGGAGGATACAGGCGCGGGCTGGGCTGGGGATGTGGCTGGGACCTGGGGTAGCTTCGGCCCTTTGCCGCTGGATCGGCCCCGGCCGTGTGTGGCGCATGATACTGTGCGCGGGCGCACGGTGTATTTTGGTGGCAGAGCCTCGCTCACAGAGCCAGGCGACACGTGGGAACTGGTAGAAAATCCAGCGGTGCCCTTTGTCATCACGACAGATCTTTCCACCACGCTGCTGGAACGCTGTGAAGGAGAAAGTTTTTCCCTCACAGGTGCTGCTACGGGAGTCGGGCCGTTTAAGGTGCGGTGGTATCGGGATGCCACATTGGTCTCTGACAGTGTCGGGTTTCATTTGACGCTGACGGATGTGACGGCGGCCCAGACAGGTGCCTATAGCTTTGAAGTGACGGATTCTTCAGGACGCAAACGCGTGAGCCAGACGACGCCCGTCATCGTGCATGCACGGCCCGTGGTGACGCGCCCTCAAGAGCGCCGGGTGATCCCCGGAGAAAGCTTTTCCCTGGAGGTCAGCGTTACCTCCACGCTGCCGGTCACCTACCAGTGGTATCGGGATGCTGCACCCATCCCAGGTGCCACGGCGGCGGTTTATACGAAACTTGCCGCAACGCTCGAAGATGCGGGGAATTACGTGGCCTTTGTAACCAGCCGCTGCACCACGGTCTCCAGCGAGGGTGGGCGTGTCTATGTGGGCCCCATCGTCAATCAGCAGCCTAACGCCCCGAGCGGGGTGGAGGTAATGACCACGCCCATCAGCCTCACGGTGACTGGCACCGGGGCAGGGGCTCAAGTGGGCACCTATACGACGGGGGGAAGCACCACCGCGTATCCGAATCGACACGCGCCAGATTCACCGACGAATCCGCTGCCAATGACCTTTACCTGGCGGCATGAGGGCGTGCCATTGGTACCTGGGCCGAAGTATTCGTTTAACGAAACGGCCATCAGCTCCCAGTTGATCATCCATGACCCCGATTATGAGGATGAGGGGGCGTATGACTGCCTGGTCGCAGATGCCAGTGGGCCAGTCTATGCTAAGGCTTCGGCGAAGACGATTCTCATCCTGCATCCTCTGGCCCCCCCTTACCTCACGCTGTTGCAGGCGCGGGGTCCAGATCCACGACGGGATAGCGGCATGGTTTATGACAGCCGACGGAAGAGAACCGTCCTGTTTGGTGGGGAAGCCTTTGGCACCAATCCACGGACGGGGGCGGCAGGCTACTATTACTCTAACGACACCTGGGAATGGGATGGCCAGGTGTGGGTAAGGCGGAACCCGGTGAACCGGCCCCCGCCGATGTCGCAGTTTGGCATCGCCTACGACAGTGATCGTGGTCGTACTGTGATCTTTGGCGGGTTCAGGACGTTTCCGCCTAACTACAGTGGAGCCACTGCGGCGATCACGGGCGATGTCTGGGAGTGGGATGGTCAGGACTGGACGCAGATCATTTCGGCCACGCCGTCACCGCTGGCCCGGACGCAGGCGAGCCTGTGCTACGACAACGTCCGGCAGGAGGTGCTGATGGTGGGAGGCAATGCGTTTAACCCAAATCCCTCAGACCCCCGAGCCATCAAAAACGCTCTGTGGGCCTGGAATGGCACGCAGTGGACCGCACGCCCCGGGCTGCCCACGCCCTCTAACAATGCAGCTCCGGAGGTGTATAACTTATGCGCGTTTGTCTTCGATCCTTCACGAGGTACAGCGGTGCTTTTTAGCCCCTTTTTTGATTCGCAGTACCCAGTGTGGGAGTGGTCTGGGACGGCCTGGAATCGTATCGTGCCGCCGGTGAATCTACGTGTGATGGATTCGCGCCCTGGGGGCATGGCTTTCTTTGATCCGGTGCGCCGCCAGATCGGTCTGCCTATCCTCAGCAACAACCTATATCCCCCCATGGCCGGGACTGTGCCGGCGGTGGTCTGGTGGAATGGGCTGGAATTCATGCGTGGGGATACCGGCACGCTGGATGATGTGACAGGGGCGGTTTTACAACCTTTCGATGCCAGCCCCGTGGGTGATGCAGGAGCACAGGGAGATAAGACGGTCTTTGATATCGCCCGGCGGTGTCTCGTTTGGTTAGACATGCCGAACTTTATCAACCAAGGGACGATCTTCACCCGCGAGATGCATTTCAGTGCGAAGGTGAAGCCAATACACCAGCCTGTGGAGGTGATCTTCACGCCTAACCAAACGTTGCATTTGCGGGTCATCAGCGCTGGGCGGCGACCCTTGGTGCACCAATGGTTAAAGGATGGCCTGCCCATCTTTGACAACGGGCACTGGACAGGGGCAGATCAAGGAACGCTGACCATCCACAATGCCACGGCAGCAGATGCAGGTGCCTATAGCCTGAGAGTGAACAATGTGTTTAATCAGGTCACGACAGCTGATATCCGGGTGCTGCTCCAGCCCATCGGCATCTCGGCCGTGGTGCAGGGCAGTGGCTTGATTTTATCGTGGCCTGGAGCAGGCATCCTGGAATTTTCAAGCACCCCCGCAGGCCCTTGGACGCCCATCTTTGGTGCGACGGCTCCCTACAGTGTGGCCATGGATGAAGAGCGGCGTTTTTACCGCGTGCGGTATCCCTGAAGTCAGCCCACCAGAGCTGCGGCCAGGGCCTGCATCTCCTCTTTCACTAGGCTGTCATCCGCCAGACCCGCAGCGACTTCTTCGCGGACCATGAGGCGATAATCCTGACGGAGCCGATACACAGCCACGGCGATGGAGCGCGAATTGAGGTTGAGCTTTTCCCCAGCACTCTGGTAGTCTCCGGCATCGGCCTCGCGGGAAAGAAAGGGACTCAGCACTTCAAAGATCTGGCTCTTTCCCGTGCTTTGGCATTCGTCTTTCAATCTCACCAGGGCGGCTTCCATCACGGCAAGAGCCCAACGTTTTTCAAACAGACTCTCAGGGGTATCTGCGGCGGCGGGTTCTTGATCGAACCATTGTTCGGCCTGGATCAGATCCAGCGGCACGGGGGTGAGGCCACCGCCACGTTTTTGAGCTTGGTCGTGGCGGTATTGCTTGATCAGGAAGTTCTTGAGGATGGTGATCAGCAAGGTGCTGAAACGTGTCTCACGTTTGTGGACTTGGGATAACCAATTTTGCTCAAGGAGCTTGGCGAAAAAAGCCTGAGTGAGATCGCTGGCATCTTCCGGGGACTCTCCGCGCCGACGGACAAATGCATACACTGGGTACCAATAGGTGGTGCAGAGGTGATCCCAGGCTGCTGTCTCAGCCTGTGGCCCCTGTTGTGCACCCTGGATCATGGTCCAACGAGTCGTGCAGAAGCGAGCGTCTTTTGACGCTCGTTCAGTCGCAAACGGCTTGGTTGGACTCATAGCCTCAGACTATGAAGGGCCCTACAAAATAACGCAACTGGCCTTCACTTGAGTAAGGATGGCAATGTGCAAGACAGCCAAAGCGCCATGCCAAGTCTTCATCAACTCTGAGACCCGGATCTCAGAGTTGGTTGAAGGGGCAGAAGCGGAGTTCAGCCTGGTCTTCTCAAAGCGCACTCGCGTTCCCAAATGCGTCCCTTTTTAGCGGTGGAGATGTATTGGGTGAGGGCGCTTTCCGCAGGCAGTGGCAGCACACCATCTACCGCCAATACACCGGCTTTATCCAGGAGTGGCTGTGCCTCGGGAGTGTGGCCGATGACCTTGAGATGAGCAAAGGCATCTCCTGCCCAATTCACGGCGGCGGCCTGTGTGGCGAGATCTCGCGCACCCGTTTCAGAAGCGAGGATCACGACGGCATCAAAGAAGATGGAGGGACCGCCCGAGAGGGCGAAGTCGGCTTCAAAGAGGGTGCCTTCACTGTCCACTGCCCCGCCCACTTTGGGGGCGATGATGGCGACAATGGCCTTTTCCTTTTTGGCTCGTGTTTGTAAAGAGGTGAGCAGGGTGGAATCGAACCCATCTGTGATGAGCACACCGATTTTTCTCCCCTGTAATGTGACGGGGGCTTTGTGCACGAGGCTCAGGGTGGGGGAGGGCTTTAGGTCGCGTGGAGGGATGGCGGGCAGCATGGCCTCGGCCAATTCTTGCATGCCGAGGGCCTCCGAGACCCCCGCATGCAGATCCGCATCAATGGTGGCGAGATGGCTGAGCATGCGGAGCCGAATGGACTTGGTTTCTACTTTGGCCAATTCAAAGGCGAAAGCGCTGATGATGTGATTTTGCTCGGGCGTGCTCATGGAGCGGAAAAAAAGACGGGCCTGGGAGTAATGGTCTGCGAAGGTTTCGGATCGCTGGCGCAGTTTGGTTCCATCGACTTCTTCGGGGTGGCTGACAAAACCGCGCGTGGGGTTCTCTCGTGGGGCTCCTCCATCGAAGCTGTTAGGCTCATAATTCACGCGCCCTTTCGGCACCTGCATCTGGCGTAGTCCATCGCGCTGAAAGTTATGCATCGGGCAGCGGGGGGCATTGACTGGGATCTGGTGAAAGTTAGGTCCGCCAAGTCGCGAAAGCTGAGTATCCTGGTATGAGAACAGGCGGCCTTGCAAAAGCGGGTCATTGGAGAATTCGATGCCAGGGACGATGTTTGAGGGCAGAAATGCCACCTGCTCCGTTTCGGCAAAAAAGTTATCGGGGTTACGGTTCAGCACAAGTTTGCCAACCATGCGCAGAGGAATGATTTCCTCAGGGATGAGTTTGGTAGGATCGAGCACATCGAAATCCAATCCAGCGGCGGTTTTTTCATCGAAGACTTGCAGCCCCAACTCCCACTCTGGGTAGTCGCCTTTTTCAATCGCTTCCCAGAGATCACGGCGGTGGAAATCAGGATCGGCTCCGTTGATTTTGACGGCTTCATCCCACAGGACAGAGGCGGCCCCGAGCTTTGGCCGCCAATGGAATTTGACGAAGTTTGAGACCCCCTCGGCATTGACCAGGCGGAAGGTGTGAACACCAAACCCTTCGATCATGCGCAGGGAGCGGGGGATGGCGCGATCAGACATGGTCCACATGAGCATGTGCATCGTCTCAGGGCTGAGGGAAACGAAGTCCCAAAAGTTGTCGTGGGCGGAAGCAGCCTGAGGAAAGCCGCGATCAGGCTCCATCTTCACGGAGTGAACGAGGTCAGGGAACTTCATGGCGTCTTGGATGAAGAAGACGGGGATGTTGTTGCCCACCAGATCGTAGTTGCCTTCGGTGGTGTAAAACTTCACGGCAAAGCCACGGACATCACGTGGCATGTCGCCAGATCCTGCACCGCCAGCGACGGTGGAAAAGCGCACGAACACCTCCGTTTTCACCTTGGGGTTCTGCAGGAAGGCTGCCTTGGTGATGTCTGCCAGAGATTCATAAACCTGGAAATAACCATGGGCACCTGAACCGCGGGCATGAACGATGCGCTCGGGGATTCTCTCATGGTCAAAGTGGGTGATCTTTTCGCGAAGCACAAAGTCTTCGATCAGTGTGGGGCCACGAACTCCAGCTTTGAGAGAGTTTTGGTTATCTGAGATAGGCACCCCATGATTGGTCGTGAGGGTCTGCTTCAAATCCGCCGTTGTTTGGTGAGTTTCGGCGGGCTCAGTGAGCGCAGCTTTTTTTGCAGGCTTGGAAGAAGGGCGTGAAGGCATAAAGATATCTGGCTACAGTTGGCTGGCTAAAGACGGCCTCTCACAGGCGTTATGGTTCCCAGCGTCGTACCTTTCATCGTGGCCCACTCATTTTTTGGCCGTGAAGGACGTGATGGCCTAACAAAGAACCTTTTCGAAAACCTAGGGACGGCTGAAAAGAGTGCTGGGACAAATCAGTCGAGGATTGTCCTCTTTGGATTTCATTTGCCTGCCTGCCTCGTCATGGGGGCAAAGCAATGCCGTCTTGGAGCGGAAAAGTCCATCTTTGGATCCTTCTCGTCATCTCCCCAAGACGGCATCGGCACGGTGAACTGGCAGACTTAAATGAAGTCGTTGATCAGGTTTTCCAGCATCTCTTGGCGGCCACTGCGTGTGGTGGGCTCACCTTTGCCCAGCGTGTAGGCTTCTAGCTCTTCCAGGGTGGCGGTGCCTGCCTCGATACGGGCACCAATGCCGCAATCATAACTCTCATAGCGAGTTTTCACGAAGTCATCCATGCGACCATCTGTGATGATGGCGTGGGCGATTTTCAGGCCACGGGCGAAGGCATCCATGCCGCCGATGTGGGCGTGGAAAAGATCTTCCGGCTCAAAGGATTCACGGCGGGTTTTCGCGTCGAAGTTCAGACCACCCGTGGTGAAGCCGCCCATTTTCAACACCTCGATCATGATCTGGGTGGTGAGGTAGATATCGGTCGGGAACTGGTCCGTATCCCAGCCTATGAGTTCATCGCCCGTGTTGGCATCCACAGAACCGAGCGCACCAGCTTCACGGGCCACGCGCATCTCATGCATCATGCTGTGCCCAGCCAGGGTGGCGTGGTTGGTTTCCAGATTGAGCGAAAGCTCGCCTAACAAACCATACTCGCGCAGGAAATTCAGGCAGGCAGCGGCGTCGGAGTCATACTGGTGAGTGGAGGGCTCACGCGGTTTTGGCTCGATGTAAAAGGCACCTTTGAAGCCAATCTTCTTTTTGTAATCCACGGCCATGTGCAGGAGACGGGCCAGGTGATCCAGCTCGCGTTTCATGTTCGTATTCCACAGCGTGGCGTAGCCTTCGCGCCCGCCCCAAAAGGTGTAACCTTCACCGCCTAGGCGGTGGGTGACATCAATCGCCTTTTTGATCTGGGCTGCGCCATAGGCAAAGACATCCGCGTAAGGAGAAGTGCCCGCACCTTGATTATAACGCGGGTGGGAGAAGAGGCAGGCAGTGCCCCAGAGCAGCTTGCAGCCGGTCTGCTTTTGCGCCTTTTCCAGTTCATCGGCCACGGCGTCAAAGGCAGCGTTGGATTTGGCTAGATCATTGAGTTCAGGCGCGACGTCGCGATCGTGAAAGCAGTAGTACTCGATGCCGGTCTTCTGCATGAATTCAAACATGGCCCAAACGCGCTTTTGAGCGTTGGCTACGGAGTCCGTGCCGTCATCCCAGGGGCGCTGGGCGGTGGCCCCGCCAAACGGATCAGAGAGGCCATTGCGCATGGTATGCCAGTAGGCACAGGCAAAACGCAGGTGCTCCTTCATGGACTTACCGCCCACGAGTTCTGCTGCGTCGTAGTGTTTGAAGGCAAGCGGGTTGCGGGACTTCGGGCCTTCGAAGGCAATGCGGGGGATGTTCGGGAAAAATTCGCCGTGGTTCATGGGCGGCGATGCTGGTGCATGGCGCTGTGACGACAACTGCAAAGCGATAGCCCATGCCACTTCATGGCCAAAATCACATAAAGTACGGCCTGTGCAGCCGAAAGTCAGTCGTCCGTTGACTGGGAACCGCGTTGGCGATGATCCTTACGGTAGCGTGAGGGGGTGCTGCCCATGTGATGACGGAAGTGCAAGGTCAGCGCGCTTTGATCGCAAAAGCCCGCGTGCAGGGCGATCTCGCGGATGTCCCGGTCACTCCGGCGCAGCTCCTGGCAGGCGGCCTGGATGCGGGTCTTGATGAGGAAATCCCGAGGGCTGCTCTGAAAGACCTGCTGGAAGAGGCGATTGAACTGACGCACCGATAGCCCTGCAAGTGCGGCTAAGTCGGTAATGGCGATGGATTCGCGAAAGTGCTCACGGATGTGGTTCACGGCCCGGTCGAGCTGAAAGTAAGGCGTCTTCACGGCATGGGCAGCCGCGTAGTTTTCAATGATGCCCATGATGCCGATGATGGTGCCCTGGCCACAGCGCATGGGCAGCTTGTTGGTGAAAAACCAGTCTGGTAGCCCCTGTTGATTGAAAAACGGCTCCACAATGCGCCTGCGGGCCTCACCACTGGCGAGAACGGCTTCATCATCCGCCCGGTAGTTGCGGGCGAGCTGAAGGGGAAAGATGTCAAAATCCGTTTTGCCGATCAACTCTTCCTCCGACTGGAACCCAAAGCGCCGCCAGAAACGTCGATTGGCCGCCACGAACTGGAAGTCACGATTTTTAGCAAAGAAGGACACGCCCGGCAGTTCATCGAACAGCTGGCCGAAATGGCTGCCACCGCCTGCTAGGCTGAGAAAAGAAGTGAGAATCTGGGAGCTGGTGGCCATCGCGTGGCCTGTTTAGCATAAAGGAGTAATCCTGTTAACGACCTTTTCTTGAAAAAGGGAATAGCGAAAGTGCCTTCACAGTCTCTATCGGCATAGAGTTTCATCTTGTGATGAAACGATGGGACGGTAGTTTACTGCATGACTACGGTACTTTCCGCCAACGGGCTGATTGAGATCCCTGAGCAATTCCGTAAAACGGATGCCTTGAAGGGAGGGCAGCCTTTTAGCATCGAGCGTGTTGGGCAGGGTGAATATCATGTGATTGTCATGCCACAAGCTTCCAGGCCAAAACCTCGGTTGATTGATGTTCTACGTAGTTGCCCCGTTAAGGACTGGTGGGTGGAGTCGGATCGCTCAGAACGCACTTCCCTAGAACCTTCGAAGCTCTTTGAGGAATGATCTATCTAGCGGATGCTAATCTCATTTGCGAACCGACAAAATTACGACCTTCGGAAAAGGTTTGCCATTGGTTGGACGAACATGATGCAGAGATTGTGATTGATGCCGTGGTATTAGCAGAGATTTGCGATGGCATCGCTGCATTGCCTGAAGGGCGTAAAAAACGTGATCTTGAGCAATGGTTTGAGCGGCTGCGTGGTTCTGTGACCTGCTTGCCATGGACCGATGAAACAGCAATAGCCTGGGCAGGACTGCATCAAGACATCCGCCGTAGCGGTTTCACGGTTGGGATCAAAGATACGATGATTGCTGCTTCTGCAAAGATCCATGGTCTGACAGTGGCTACTCGCAATGTCAATGACTTTGCTCGCTGTGGAGTGCCAGTGCTGAATCCGTTTGATTGAAGCTAAATCAGTATCAAAAAAGAAAGCGCCCTGGACAAAAGCCAGGGCGCTTTGAGTCCCACGTTGTGCCGTCCGGTCTGAGGACCTCGTATCCCAAGGGCGACGAGGTGGGAATCCATGAACAAGGGCGCTGTCTTCCAGTGAAGGCATGACAAGACATCCCAGGTCACGTGACTCCCGGTGTCATAAAAACGGGCCGGGTCACTAACAGCCCGATGACGAACACTGCAGGAAAGTGAAGGAGGAAAAGAGGCCGTCTTTTCCCCCAGGGAAAGGCATTTCAAAGAGCAAGAAAGCCCGCAGGCTTCCGAATTAAAGACAGACTTAGCATAGACAGGGCCAGGTCTGCATTCAAGACAGATGTCAGATGACTTCTGCCTCAAAATGTTCACTCAAAAAAGGCGGCTGGCTAAAGTTGCTGGATCGCTGCATTTTGCTTGATGTTTGAATCGCGTGAATCACCCCTCGCCCCCCGGCATGTCTTTGCTTGGCGGATGTTTTGGTTCTTTCTCATGGCGCAGGTGTTGGCCGGCATGGCCTTGATGATCGGCATCCTAGGTTACCGTTACATTGCCCAGATGAGCTGGGTGGATAGTTTATTGAATGCCTCCATGATCCTCGGCGGCATGGGGCCTATGGGAGAGCTGAAGAGTGATGCCGCTAAGATCTTTGCCAGCGCGTATGCTCTCTTCAGCGGGTTGGTGTTCATCTCGGTGATGGGCATCGTGCTGGCCCCGGCTGCGCACCGTGCGCTTCACCTGTTCCACCTCGACGAAGACGATTCTAAAAGCTTATGAGAACCCCTGAACGTGTGGTGATCCTCGGTGCCAGTGACAAACCAGACCGTTATGCTCACAAGGCCATGACGGCCCTGCTGCGGCATGGGCATGAGGTGGTGCTGGTGCATCCTCGACTCAAAGAAATCGAAGGTCGTCCGGTGCTGGCGGATGTGAGTGAGGTGACCGTCCCGGTGGATACGGTCACGATGTACGTTGGTCCGGCCATCTCAGCGGGCCTAGCGGATAAACTCACGGCACTGAAACCCAAGCGAGTCATCTTCAATCCAGGTTCCGAAAATCCGGATCTGCAAGATAAGCTCCAGGCTGCAGGCATCCGTCCTGAGGAAGCCTGCACGCTGGTGCTGCTGGCGACAGATCAGTATTGACCTAACCGAGAGTTTTACCGAAAAAGCGCAGGCTGTCCGCCAGGTGTTCGTTCCAATATTCCCAGGTGTGGCCACCGGGGAATTCCTCATACATGTGCGGGATGTTGGCTTCGCCTAACTGTGAATGCAGTGTGCGGTTGTGATCAATGAGGGGGTCTTCTTGGCCGCAGTCAAAGCGCAGTGGTGGCAGGCGAGACGCGTTTTGTTTGAGGCACTCAATGACGGAGATGGGCTCTTCTTCGGTGAGTTGAAATTGCGCGGTAGTCTCCTCCACAAACCCCTGCAGGTGGGAGATATCCGTACAACTGCTGTGGGCACTGATGGCGGCGAATTTCTCGGGGTGCAGGGCTCCCAGACGCAGCGCTCCATAACCGCCCATGGACAGGCCGGCGATGAAATGCGGTGAGCGGGCGACCCGTGGATCCACCAAGGTCACCGCCGCAGGCACCTCCTCCACGATCCATCGGTGGTAGTCAGCCTCAGCATGGCTCACATAGCCGCTGCCATCTCCCCAGAGGCCATCGGAAGGCATGGCGAGCATCATCGGCGGCAGTCCCTCTTCAGTCATGAGGCGATCGAGCACCCGATGTGCCCCGCCTTTGAAAAGCCAGGCCCAGTGGCTGCCATAGACCCCATGCAGCAGGGTGACGAGCGGCAGCGGCCCCTGGGGTGCCGAAGGGGGGACGTAAAGGCTGAGATCTGCCCGGCGCTTCAGCGCGGCTGATTTGACGGTGACGAAGGAGACGCCCTCAGGGGCAAACTCTGGCAGGGAGATCTCAAGGGTGCGAAAAGGCATGCGTGTGAGATCATTAAACACAGAGCCCTCGGTCCGGCAATGCCTGGCAACACGTGGTTCCAAAAAGAGACCAGGCAAAAGAAACCGTAATGGGGACGTACTCTGAGGGACATTACACACCTCGCATACTTATGACGTCATCATGCATCACTAGCCGCCGGTCCTTCCTTTCTCAATCCCTCCAGGCCGGTGCTGCGGTGGCCGCTGCGCCGTGGGTGGCCAGTGCTGCGGCTCCGGCCATCACTGTTTTAGAAACCAAAGTCATCACCCGGCAGCCGCAGTTTTACCATGGCTGGCCCACGGTCGTTCGTCGTCAAAATGGGGAGCTCTGGGTGGTCTGCTCCGGCGGGCGTGAGGAGCATGTCTGCCCCTTCGGCCAAGTGGTGGCCATGACCTCCCGCGATGACGGTGCTTCCTGGACTCGTGCCCGAGTGCTGCATGATGGCCCCATGGATGATCGCGATGCAGGCGTCCTGGAGACGGCTAAAGGTACCCTCCTAGCCACCACCTTCACCTCTCTGGCCTATGAGCCTAACCTGGAAAAACAGAGCAAGTTTGCCGAGCTAGGCCCCAAAGGCTGGAGCACCACCAAGATGCCGGAGGGTGAATACGCCATGTGGAAGGCGACGCAGGATTTCCTAACGCCCGAGCAACGCAAAGCCGCATTGGGTGAATGGGCGTTGCGTTCCACCGATGGAGGCATCTCCTGGTCTGCTCCCATCCCCACGGTCGTCAATAGCCCGCATGGCCCCATCCAGCTCAAGGATGGCCGCCTGCTTTACCCTGGCAAACAACTTTGGACGGGTGAGAAAAAGATCGGTGTGGCCGAGTCCAAGGACGATGGCCTCACCTGGCAGTGGTTGGCGGAGATCCCCACTCGGAAAGGCGACTCCGCCGTCCAGGACTACCATGAACTGCATGGCGTGGAGGCTGCCGATGGCACCCTCATTGTGCAGATTCGCAATCATAGCGCCACGAACAAAGGCGAGACTTTACAGACCGAGTCCAAGGATGGTGGCAAGACCTGGAGCGAGCCTCACTCCATCGGCGTTTGGGGGCTGCCTTCCCATCTCCTGCGCCTGCGTGATGGCAGCCTGCTGATGACCTATGGCCACCGCCGCAAACCCTTCGGTAACCAGGCCCGATTGAGCCGTGATAACGGCCAGACCTGGGGTGAGGCCATGATCATCTCAGGCGACGGTATTGGCGGTGACTTAGGCTACCCCAGCACTGTGGAACTGGCCGATGGCAGCTTCCTCAGCGTGTGGTATGAAAAGATGCAGGAGCCGAAACACGCCGTGCTGCGCATGGCGAAGTGGAAGGTGGGGTGAACGGGTCCTTGATTTAAACCGTGTCGCTGTTCTCTAGACGAAGTTCCACCCGATGTGGTGCATTCATCTGGAGTAGAAAAACCGTGGTCCTGCCTATTTCCGTCTTTCCCAGGATGCGTCCATCCGCCCACAAGAAGTGCTCCTGCCAATCATGATGACGCGGGTGAAAAAGGGCCGTTAGCTGACCCGAGTCTGGATCAATGCTAGTGAGATTAGGACCTTTGAGAAAATTGCAGTGGTTGCAGGCAAATGCAAGGTTGGCGCGTTCATCGCCGCCTCCATGCTGCTTGGCCGTTATGTGTTCGACGTGATAGGTAAAGAAAGGTTCCCATACCTCTTCCGTGCGACAGTATTCACAGCGGCCTTGGGATTCTTCACGGACCAGTCGCCTATCTGCTGCGCTAACAGCCATTACGACAGTGCATTGAGTTTCCGCCTCGCTTTGGACTGCAGCACGCCCAGGAAGTTGGCGAACATGACACAGCTTTGATATTCACTGCGCTCTTCATCCGTCAGGGTGCCTTCGTTGGCACGTTCCGCAAGCCACTGAATACGTTCATTCGCTTCGGGTGAAGCTCGCAGATTCACCAGCGCTTTGAGCGATGGTGCATCCAAGCAGCCTGCAACAGGCGACATCATAGCATCCAGAGATGTGACGTTCATAACACAAGTTAGTTCGGTTGGCAGGGAAGGCAAGATGCATCCCGTTCGTCTCACTACTCCGGCTTCACCGAAAAGTCGCTGTCGTCCAGGGAGCGCAGTACCAGCTCGCGGGGCACGCAGAAGTCGTCCATCTCCAGGCAGCGTAGGATGCCATCGGCGATGTGTTCGGGTTTGAGGAAGAGCTGTTTGGGGGCTTCACGCTGGGAGGCATCGTCCCAGAAGGCGGTGTCCACACCACCGGGGAGGATGGCCGTGACGCGGATGCGGTGGGCAGCGGCTTCTTCGGCTAGGCCTTGGGTAAAACCCCGCACGCCCCACTTGGCGGCGCAATAGACGGTTTCACTGGGAATACCCCGCAGGCTAGCGGTGGAGATGATGTTGACGATGTGGCCGCTCCGCCCCGGAATCATGGCACGCAAGGCAGCTTGGGAACCGAGGATGGTGCCCTTCAGGTTCACGTCCAGCATCACGTCAATCTCACCTTCCGTGTAGTCGGGAATCCAGCGATGGCGGGCGAGACCGGCGTTGTTAATCCATACGGTGGGGCTGCCCCAGTGGGCCACCGTTTCTGTGACGATGCGGGCCACGTCATCGCCCCGGCTAATGTCGGCTGCGATGGCCAGGGTTTGGCTTTCAGGCAGGCCGTTCAGCGCCTGGGTCAGTGCGGCAAAGTCCAGATCCACCAGGGCCACTTTGGCCCCACGGGCGATGAGAGCCTGGGTGGTGGCGAGGCCGATGCCGCGCGCAGCCCCGGTGATGACACATATTTGTCCGTTGAGATTCATCCATGGACCTTGCCCAGCCATCGGCCTTTGCCAAGCCTGCCTTCAGGTCAGCAGCGTTTCCGGCAAAAAGACGCCCTGATTCACCATGCCCAGATTCGTCACCGTCACGCGGGCAATTTCGCTCAGCGCCTCTCGCGTAAGAAAGGCCTGGTGGGAAGTGACGAGCACATTGGGAAGTGAGAGCAGTAGGGCCAGGGTATCGTCCTGAAGAACCGCGCCGGAGTGGTCTTCAAAAAAGATGCCTTCTTCCTCTTCATACACATCCAACGCCACGCCACCGAGATGGCCAGACTTCAGAGCTTCGATCAGCGCGGCACTGTCCACCAGTTTGCCTCGACTCGTGTTGATCAGGCATGCCCCCGGTTTCATCTGCGCCAGCGTGTCCCGATTCAACAAATGATGCGTGCTTGCTGCCAGTGGTAGGTGCAGTGACAGCACATCGCTCATGCGCAGCAGCTCCTCCAGAGGGGCGTAACGTATTTTGTGTTCAGTAGCCCAGTCCTCCTGGGGAAAGGGATCGTGCGCCAGCACCTGCATGCCAAAACCGCGGAAGATCTCCGCCGTGCAACGGCCGATCTTGCCCGTGCCCACGATGCCCGCCGTCTTGCCGTACAGGTCAAAACCCACTAGTCCGGCGAGGGAAAAATTGTGCTCGCGCACACGATTGTAGGCGCGGTGGATCTTGCGGTTCAGCGTCATCAAAAGCGCTACCGCATGTTCCGCCACAGCATGCGGAGAGTAGGCGGGTACACGCGTAATGGCGATGCCCAGTTCCCGCGCGGCAGGGAGATCCACTTGGTTAAATCCGGCGCACCTCAGCGCCACCAGCTTCACCCCTGTCGCTGCTAGTTTTTCCAGACAGGCTCGGTCCACTTTGTCATTCACAAAGACACACACGGCATCCGCTCCTACCGCTGTGGAAGCCGTCTCCGTTGTGAGGCGGAAGTCATGAAAGGTCCACTGCAAGGCAGCGGCTCCTTCAGCCGCGAGGATGGCCTCATGGTCATAGGATTTGGTATCGTAAAAAGCGACTTTGATCATGATCTGGCAGCATCGCCTAGCCAAAGGTGAAACACCACGCTGAATGCGGCAAAAGCTGGCCTCCTGTTGTTCTTAGCGGCCCGGTTGTGAGGTGGGTGGGTGACCACTCCAGGCCTTGAAAGCGCGGGAAAAATGCGCCGCGCTTTTATAACCTAGTTCGCTGGCCACCGCCTTCACCTGGGCATCCGGTTGGCGCAGCTTGATGGCTGCTTGAGACATCTTCAGTCGGGTCAGGCAGGCCAGAGGTGTTTCTTCATCGTAGCGTTTGAAAAGACGGGTCAGATACGCGGCGGAGACATGACAATGGCGGGCCGCTTCTTCGATGTTGGCCAGCACGGGGTAGTTCCTCAAAAGATGGCCATGACAGCGCAGGTAGGTGGCGTAGGCGGGGTCCAGTTTCGTCGTCGCGGGTTGGCGGCTGTCTGCACACAGCACCAGCGCGTGTTCCAGTGCAGCGCTTGCAGCTCGCAGGCCCAGGCGGCCTCCGCGCAGAGCGTGGTCAATGACTTCCTCCAGCAGGCTGATGACGCGGCTAGCATCCAGCACCCGGATCAGTGCGCCCGCATGGAGCCCCAGTTCTTCCATCAACATCACAGCCCGGGGACCGGTGAAGTTAAAGAAGTACTTCACCAGCGGATCTTCCGCATCCGACCGGATGACGTGTGGCGTGTGGGGATCAAAAAAGTATGCATGGCCCGTGCCTAGCTCCTGCAGCCGATTTGCCAGGGTGACGTGACCCCGACCTCGTGAAACGAACTCGAAAGCAAGAAATGGAAAGGTCTGACGATCCACCACAAAATCCGGTGCGCACCATTCACAACCCCCACCCACAAGGCACAAAGCTCCACGTTCCTTCTGCCTTTCCTTCCAGTCTGGCAGGTAAAAGCGCCGGGTGCGCATCACCTGCGTGGAAAAGTAGTCGGCTTGTTCAGTGGCGGACATGAGGAGGAAACCAAAAGCTGAAGTTCACGACTTCTTGCGGCTAGAGTCAAGAATCGTCATTCGCCTGCCAAAGATGGGCACACGCAAAATCTTGCCTCATGGCCTGCCTTTGCGCCAAGCTGTAAGTCAACCCTCATGTCCTTGCCCCAACCTCTTCGCGGGATCATCCCGCCCCTGGTCACCCCTTTGTCTGGTCGCGATACCCTAGATATCGCTGGTCTCGAACGCTTGGTGGAGCACCTGATCACCGGAGGCGTGCATGGCCTATTTATCCTGGGCACCACCGGGGAGGCACCTAGCCTGAGCTATCGCCTGCGCCGCGAGTTGATCGAGCGCACCTGCCAGCTCGTCAAAGGCCGCGTGCCCGTGCTGGTGGGCATCACCGACACCGCCTTTGTCGAAAGCGTGAACCTCGCCCGCTACTCCGCCGATCAAGGCGTCAGCGCCGTGGTCACCGCCCCGCCTTATTATTTCCCTGCTGCCCCTCCGGAACTCCAGCAGTACATCGAAGATCTCGTGGCTGAAATGCCGTTGCCCATGTTCCTGTATAACATGCCTGGCCTAACCAAGGTGAGCTTTGACATTGATCTCGTCCGTCGCGCTTTGGACATGCCCGGCATCTGCGGGGTGAAGGACAGCTCCTGCGACATGATCTACTTCCACCGCCTCATCGAGGTGGCACGCCAGCGGCCCGAGTGGAGCATCCTCGTCGGCCCGGAAGAACTCACCGCCGAAGCCGTACTGCTGGGTGGGCATGGGGGCATCAATGGCGGGGCCAATTTGCACCCCAGCCTCTACGTGAAAATGTATGAGGCTGCTGCTGCACAGGATCTACCGCTCACCCGCCAGCTCCACGCTGAGGTCATGCGCCTCGCAGGCAGCATCTACACCGTGGGCCGCCACAAGAGCGCCATCATCAAGGGCATCAAATGCGGCCTGTCCCTCCTGGGCATCTGCGACGACCAGATGGCCGAGCCCTTCCAGCGCTTCCGCGAACCCGAACGCGAGATGATCCGTGAAAGACTCAGCGCCCTTGGGTTGATTCATTGATCTGCATGGACAACCACGGAATACACGGAATACACGGAAAGGATTGAGGAATGGATATGCCTGACTTTTCTTTTCGAGTGTTTGTAGCTTTTCACTGCCCCGATATTCCGGGTAAAGGAGTGCTTATGTCACTCGTTTATGAACAGGAAAGTTACGCCATCCGTGGGGTCGTGTATGAAGTGTACAAGAACAAGGGCTGCGGTTTCGTCGAGCCTGTTTACCAGGAGTGTTTGCAGATCGAGTTTCTTCTCCGTGATCTGCCTGCCGCCCCTCAACCACGCCTTCAGTTAGACTACAAAGGTCATCCTCTGAGATGTGAATACATCCCGGATTTTATCTGCTATGGGAAGATCATCGTCGAACTCAAGGCCGTCTCAAAGCTCGCAGATGAGCATCGAGCCCAAGTCCACAATTACCTCAAAGCCACCGGTTACAAACTCGGGCTGCTGATCAACTTCGGTCATTACCCCAAAGTCGAACTGGAACGAATCGTTCAATAAATCAAACCTATCATGCTCCGTCAATCCTTCCTCCTCCTTCCGTGTGTTCTGTGTCTTCCGTGGTTGTCCCTCTCCGCCGCCGACCAGCCCGCGCTGCTGAAGTCCGAGTTCATCTACGACACCGGGCCGTATCCGCAGATCCACGCCACCACGATTGTGGAAACGCCCACGGGCTTGGTTTCGGCCTGGTTTGGTGGCACCCGTGAGCGCGATCCGGATGTGGGCATCTGGGTGTCGCGTTTGGTGGAGGGCAAGTGGACAACGAGCGTGGAGGTGGCCAATGGCGTGCAATACACGAAGGCCGATGGCACCGTGGTGCGCCATCCCACCTGGAATCCCGTTTTGTTTCAGCCCAAGGACGGGCCTCTGATGCTGTTCTACAAAGCTGGACCCACACCTGAAGATTGGTGGGGCATGCTCACCACCTCTGCCGATGGTGGCCAGACTTGGGACCCGCCGCACCGCCTGCCCGAAGGCATCCTGGGCCCCATCAAGAACAAGCCCGTGCAGCTCCCAGATGGCAGCATCCTCTGCCCCACCAGCAATGAAACCAAGGAAAAGATGAGCAAGTGGACCGTCCACTTTGAGCGCACTCGCGACCTGGGCAAAACCTGGGAACTCATCGGCCCAGTGAACGATGGCGTGGCCATCCAGGCCATCCAGCCCAGCATCCTCTTTCTGGGGGGCGACAAACTCATGGCCCTGGGCCGCTCTCGTCAAGACAAGGTCTTTGAGGTCACCTCTGAAGACAATGGTAAGACCTGGAGTGAGATGCGCCTGGGCACCCTGCCTAACAACAACTCTGGCACCGATGCCGTGACCCTGAAGGACGGCACCCACCTCATCATCTACAACCACATCGGCGGCACCCCCGGCAAGTGGGGCGGCAAGCGCACCCCGCTGAACATTTCCGGCTCCAAGGACGGCCGCACCTGGCAGGCAGGCCTAGTGCTGGAAAGCGACCCCGGCGAATACAGCTACCCTTCCATCATCCAGACCCAGGATGGATTGGTCCACGTCACCTACACCTGGAAACGCCAGAAGGTGAAGCACGCCGTCATTGATCCTTCGAAGCTGGTACTTCGTGATCTCGTGGACGGTCAGTGGCCGCAGTAAACGTGCTTCTTGTTAGACCTTTCAGCCAGTCCTCGCGCATGTGATGAAAATAAATATCTCGATTTTTCGTATGCGCGCGCCTTCGCTGACCCTTGTCGCGGTGCTGCTTTTGCCCACTTTGGCAGCAGCGGAGTCCGTCTCAGTCAACTCGCTTGGCATGCGGCTGGTCAGCATCCCTTCCGGTTCCTTTGTCATGGGCCAAGACGGGCCCGCGACGGATCATCAAATGATGAAGCACCCGGAGAAATTCGACGACGCGGATGCCGATGAAAAACCTGCCCACACCGTCACCCTCAGCCAGGGTTTCCACATGGGGGAAACGGAGGTCACGCTGGGCCAGTATCGCCAGTTCAAGCCCGACCACCTGAAAGGGAAGGGGAATGCGGAAGATGCCGTCACGCAAGTGAGCTGGGAAGAGGCTGTGGCCTTTTGCGAATGGCTTTCCGCCAAGGAAAAACGGCCCTATCGCCTGCCCACGGAGGCGGAGTGGGAATATGCCTGCCGGGCGGGCACCACCACTCTCTTTCACACGGGAGATTCCCTGCCGGCGGGCTTTCAAAAATGGAGCTCCGATATCGGCTTCCGCGATCGCTACTTCGCCGCGAAACCTCTGCCTGCTGAATACCGCGCCCAGGTCTCCCGGGACGAGATGCTGCGCGTGGGCCTCACCCCGGCCAATGCCTGGGGCCTGCGTGACATGCACGGCAATGTGGCCGAGTGGTGTGCCGACTGGCATGCCCCCTACACCGCTGCCGGGCAGACGGATGCACGCGGTCCAGCAGCGGGCGACTTCCGCGTCTTTCGTGGCGGCCATCATTCCATCTTCAGTCGCGTGTTACGTTCCGCCAATCGCGGGGCTTGGTTGCCTGAGGCTCGCAGTGACCGCATCGGTTTTCGCATCGTTCAGGCCGTTCCATCCGCTGGGGCATTCAGCCCGGCCCCTGCGCCGCCCTTGAATGCCCAGGCTGTCTCTCAGAGCCTCGCCAAAATCCAGGCGACGCCCGACGACCGGCCCGTATTCATCGGCCCCAAGCCTTATGTGAAAATCCAGCCCGGCGAGGTCGGCCCGCTGTTCTTCCGCCACAATCACAGCCCCTCCATCACCGAATGCCCGAATGGCGATCTCCTGGCCGTTTGGTACTCCTGTGCCAATGAAGACGGGGCCGAACTCAGCAACGTGGCCAGCCGCCTGCGTCGGGGTGCCCAGGAGTGGGAGCCCGCCTCCGTCTTCTGGGATGGCCCGGATGTGAACGACCACGCGCCCAAGGTCTGGTGGGATGGCGACAAAACGATCTACAACTTCGTTCGCGGCCTGCGCGAAAACCTCATGCGCACCTCCACGGACAACGGGGCCACCTGGTCCAAGGCGCAGATCATTTCGCTTCCGGGTGAGTTTGGAAATCAGGTCATCCGTCTGGCCGATGGCACTCTGGTGCTGGGGCATGATTCACGCCAGATCAGCCTCGTCTTCAGTCGTGATGCGGGGAAGACCTGGACCTTCAACAATGTGAACAAGCAGGCCAGCGACTTCCGTCCCGGCGGCCAGGGTTTCCGTTACCCTGGCATCCATGCACCCATGGTGCAGCTCAAGGACGGTCGCATCATGGCCATCAGCCGCAATGACCTGCCTGAAGATCAGGCCAAGTTCCAGTTCAAAACCCCCGTGAGTTACACCGCCGATCTGGGTAAAACCTGGACCTACGCTGCCTCAGAATTTCCCGCCATCAGCACCGTGCAGCGCGCCGCCATGATGCGTCTGGCCGATGGAGCCATCCTCGTCTGTAGCTTCACCGATCAATGGAGCGACTGGAAGAACCGCAAAGGCATGACCTTCAAAAGCACTGAAGGCGAGTTCACTGGCTACGGCCTGTTCGCCGCCCTGTCTTACGATGAAGGCCAGACCTGGCCCGTGCGGCGGCTGGTGACCGCGGGTGGCAAGAAACAAAGCGTCAACACCATTGACCGCGTGGAATTCAGCCAGAGCGACACCCTGGCCGAACCCTGCGGTTACCTGGCCGTCACACAGAGCCGGGATGGCAACATCCAGCTTGTGAGCAGCAAGAATCACTACGTCTTTAACACCGCCTGGCTCAAGGCCCTGCCGTCTGTTCCACAATAAGCCGCCATCACCATGAAATCCTTTTGGTTAGTTCTTCTGTCCTGCCTTGTTGTCTCCCTCTGCCCAGCGGATGAGGCCGCCCTCGCCGCCGTCACCGCTGCGGATGACGCCCGCGTGGCCGCCATGAAATCACCAGATCGCGACAAGCTGGCCGCTGTCTTTTCCGATGATCTTCACTACGCGCATTCCAATGGTGTGGTGGATACCAAGGCGGGCTTCATGGACATCCTCACCGAAGGTCGCACGAAATACGCGGGTTATGACTATGAGGAGCGGAAGTTCACCTTTCCCGCCCCAGGCATCGCCCTCATGACGGGGCGCGCTCGCATCCAGGCCATCACGGACAAAGGTCAGATGGACAGCGTGCTCAGCTTTTTAGGCGTGTGGCGTTTGGAGAAAGGCCAATGGCGTTTCCTCGCCTGGCAGTCCTGCAAGCTGCCTCCCACGACCCCCGCAAAGTAATGTCGTGATGAGATCCTCCTCCACGATGCACTGGCACTGTCTTTACCTCTTGGGCCTGCTCAGCCTCTCTGTCTGCCTTCAGGCCCAGTCGGTGGGCCAGCCTGTGCGAGCCCTGGCTCAGGATGAGGTGACGCTGTGGGAATCGCCGGATCCTCGCAATGTTTATGGTTATACCCCTGGCATCTGCCGCCTGCCATCAGGGCGTCTGGTCGCCACGCATGAGGTCTCCTCCACAGGTAAACCGGTGGGGCCTGAGGGAAAGCCGCTACACGAGGCCCGCATCCTCACCAGTGATGATCGTGGTAAGACCTGGACGCACCGCGCCCATTTCGACATGGGTTTTGCCCGCCCCTTTGTCGCCGGTAAATCCCTCTACATCCTGGGTCGCAGCAAGAAGGTGGCTATCATCCGGTCTGATGATGATGGCGTCACCTGGAGTCAGCGCGTCTTTTTGAACGATGTCGGCATCTGGCACCAGTCCGCCTGCAATGTCCATTTTGCCAAGGGCAATGTCTATCTCGTCATGGAGAAGCACGCCCCGAAGCGCGGCATCCAGTCCTGGCAGGTGGGGGATCTCGCCCCTGTGCTCATGCGCGCCAAGGCCGACTCCGACCTCACCGATCCGAAGAACTGGACCTTCGCCAGCGAGCTCGTTTTTGAAGACATCTGGGATGCGGAAAAGAGCAACTACTTCGGCCTGCCCTTTCATCCGGTGGACCGCAAAAAGGCCACCTTTCTTGTGCCGCCTAAAGGCCGCAGCATCGCTCCCTTAGGTTGGTTGGAAACGAACGTCGTCCAGTTCACAGACCCGGATCACATTTGGCATGATCCACAGGACAAGACCTTCCATCTCTGGATGCGTGCCCACACCGGATTAACCAATTATGCCGCCATTGCGCAGGTGAAGGAAAACGACGATGGCAGCATGACGACCTCGCTGGTGAAATCACCTGCAGGCCAGACCATGCTCTACGTTCCCTGTCCCGGCGGGCAGATGCGCTTCCACATCTTGTGGGATGAGAAGACAAAGCTCTACTGGATGCTCGGCTCCCAGTCCACGGACTCCATGGTACGGCCAGACCGCATGTCCACAGAGCGCTGGGGCACGCCCGACAATGAACGTCATCGTCTCGTGCTGCACTTCTCCAAAAACATGGTGGACTGGTGCTTTGCGGGCCTCGTCTGCGCGGGTGCTACGCCCAAGGAATCTCGCCACTACGCCAGCATGTGTCTGGATGGGGAGGACCTCTGCATCCTCAGCCGCAGCGGCAATGAAAAGGCCCGCTCCGCCCACAATGGCAATCTCATCCTCTTTCATCGGGTGAGGAACTTTCGCGATCTCGTGTACTGATTTTTCCTCTTATGTTCCGCTGCCTGCTGCCACTCATCGCCTTTACCGCCGCCTGTGGGGCAGACCCGCATCTACCACCCGGCACTCAGCCCTTGCCCTCCGCTGCGGAAGGCGGGCGCGGACCCCTGGCCCTGGTGAATTTGAATCATCATGTGTTAGGCGCAGCCAAGGTTCACGGCGGGCAGTTTCCAGATCTGTTTCTGGCGGGGTTCGGAGGTCCGCAGAAGGTCCATCTCTTTCGCTGGGTGGATACGGCGAAATCTGGTGCGCCTGTCTTTGCACAGCCTGTGGAGGTGAAGTGCGGTTTCAAAGACAAGGGCACCGTTTTCCAAGCCCAGGATGGCGGCATTCACGGCTTGTGGATTTCCAAGGCAGAACTCGTCCACACGGTCTTTGATCGCGAGGCGTTGGAGTTCCGCGAGACCGCCCGGCTACCCTTGCCCAAAGAGGTCGGCAGTCCCTCCAGCCTCACTGCTCTGGCCAATGCCGATGGCAGTTATGACTTGGCCTTTGAAGTCACCAACGGGGCCAAGGGTCTGGAGGGAAAAAACTCGACCGAGGATTGGCGACCCTTCAACTCCTCCGGCATCGCTCGGGGTGAACTGCGCTACAAGTACCTGAAGGGCGCGCGCCTGCCCTCACTGTTCAAGGGACCGATGGGACCAGGCACGCAGATCACCCTCAAGAAAGAAGAGGTGTACTTTTCCATGCACCAGATCACGGGGGTGAATCTGGGAAAAGGACACGGGCGGGATCTCATCACTGGGTCGCGTCAGGGGAACCTCGTGTTTTATGCCAACCCAGGCGCCACAGGCTTCAAGCTAGAGTCACGCCGCCTCGTCGCCGGCCTCGATGGCAATGCCCTGCGCCACCCCAGCATCAATCCCAGCGTGTGCGCTTACCCGAATGCCGAGGGGCTTTCAGACATCATCGCTTGTGGGGAGGGCTCGCTGTACTTTTACCGCTTCACCGGGAAATTCACGGCGGCGGGCGCACCCATATACACCGAGCCCGTTTCCGTGCTCCAAGAAAAGGCGGATCTCTATGCAGGTACCCTGCCCACACCCACCACAGCCGATTGGGATGGCGATGGAGCCCTGGACATCCTGGTGGGCAACTCAGAAGGCTTTGTGCTCTTCTTTAAAAACATCGGCAGCAGCGAAGATCCGCGTTTCTTGCCTGCCACACGGGTGCAGGCAGGCGGGCGCGAGATTCAGGTGCAGGCCGGTTACTCCGGCAGTCTGCAGGGTTTGCAGGAGGCGCGTTGGGGTTACCTCTCGCCGAATGTCGTGGACTGGAATGAAGACGGCCTGCTGGATCTCGTCACGGGCGACATCACTGGGAATTACCTTGTTTATTTGAATCGAGGCAGCAAGACCGAGCCGCGGCTGGACCCTGCCCATCCGCTCTATTGCGATGGATTGGACCTACGTGGCATGTGGCGTGTGCGCCCTGCCGTGGGGCGCATCGCCGGCCGCATGGCCCTGGCCCTGGTGGATGGGGAAGATCACTTCCATCTCTACTGGCGCGTGGATGACTACAACGTCGAAGACGGTGGCAAGCTCAAGCTAAGCGATGGCCAGCCCATCGGGGCCAGCGGCGGTGTCGGCGGCATGAGTGGCCGCTGCAAGCTGGATCTCTTTGACTGGAATCAGGACGGCTTGCTGGATCTGATCATCGGCACCGCCCGGGTGAATTCCATCCCGGACCGTGAAACCGGCCTGCCCATGCCTGGCATCGCGCCGAAGACCCTCGGAACCCCGCTGCTGATGCTGAATACCGGCACGGCTGAAAACCCCCACTTTGCCCGTCCCGTGCCCTTTCGTGATGATCAAGGCATCTTGATCCAACCCGGCGGTGCCCATGAAACCGGAGCCGTGGGGACGCTGCTGGGCAAGAACGGGCCTAACCTCTTGCTTTGCAACGAAGCGGGTCGTTTGTTTTTGCTGCCCGGGAAGAGGCTGCAAACTCGATAGGCAGGAGCGCAAGTATCCGACTCGCCTAACTATCCTAGTGTGTCGAAGACCGGGAAAGGCGGAGTGGTAAGCGAAGTGGAAGTGGCTTTGGCCGTGGGAGTCGCGAGACCACGAAAGAGGCGAGTAGCATCGCTTCGCTCAGCATACTCGCGCTCCGTGTGGCGGTGGCTTGTGGGAGCGCGAGTATTCTACTCGCCTAACTTTCCTGGTGTGTGGAAGGCCGGGGAAGGCGGAGTGGTGAGAGAGGTGGAAGTGGCCTTGGCCGTTGGAGGCGCGAGACCATGACAAGAGGCGAGTAGCACTGCTTCGCTCAGCATACTCGCGCTCCGTGCGGCGGCTGCTTGTGGGAGCACCACTACCTTCACTGAGTCTTTCCAATGCTCGACCAAGACCAATCTCGAGCATGTTTGACTAAGCCCGCTTTGACTGGATTTTGCTCGATGTAGAGCACTTCATTGAACTCATGTTCTGGGTCACGGATGAAGGTATCGAAATAGTCCTCTTGCCACAAAGGCCCAGATCGGTTCAGCCTTCGATTGATCTCACGAGAAGTGTAGGTCTTCCACGAATGGATGATTTTACCGATCGGATGGCCTTGCACCGTCTCAAACAGCGCATGAACATGATTGGGCATGACGCACCATGCTTTCAGGTGGTAACGTTGGCCATGGAAGTGAAGCAACGCTTGTTGTACGATATCGGCACATGCAGGCTGGCGAAGGGTGCAAGATCCAGCGCCTCGGTCTAAGTAGTCCTCGATTTGGCGGAGTCGTTCCTCATCGTGGGTGACCTCAAGGAGATGTTCCCATTCTGTCCGTTTTTCTTTGGGTAGAGAATCGGCCAATCGAAAGGTGACTGATTGTGTCAGTCCTGATTGGTCATAGTGAGGAAGATAACCTCGATCCGTCCATGCAGATTGGTCTTTGGAAATGCCCATGCGATGCATTGAATAAAAGCTTTCGCTCCTGGTCAAGTGCCTGGACGACCAAACGATGGGAGCGCGAGTATTTTACTCGCCTAACTTTCCTGGTGTGTGGAAGACCGGAAAGGCGGAGTGGTGAGAGGTGTGGAAGTGGCCTTGGCCGTTGGAGACGCGAGACCACGAAAAGAGGCGAGTAGCATCGCTTCGCTCAGCATACTCGCGCTCCGAGTGGCGGTGGCTTGGTGGGAGCGCGAGTATTCTACTCGCCTAACTTTCCTGGTGCGTAGAAGGCCGGAAAGGGCGGGGTGTTAAACGATGCGGAAGTGGCCTTGGCCGTTGGAGGCGCGAGACCACGAAAGAGGCGAGTAGCATCGCTACGCTCAGCATACTCGCGCTCCGTGCGGCGGGGCGGGGGACTCAACCCACCAGCTTGCGGGCTTCGGCGAGGGCGGCGTCCACTTTCGAGACGTCCTTGCCGCCGCCACGGGCGAAGTCGGGTTTGCCACCGCCTTTGCCGCCGACGATGGGGGCAATGGTCTGGATGATCTTGCCCGCCTGCACCTTGGCCTGATGCTCTTTGGAAACGGTGGCCATGAGGGTCACGTTGCCGCCGCCGATGGAGGCCAGGACGATGACGCCATTGAACACGCCTTTGAGGGCATCATTCACGGCCATCGCGTAGTCGCCATCCACATCACCGAGGTTGGCGATGAGAACGTTGTTTTCAGCCGTCGCGAGGAGTTCCTTGGCCTTGCCGGAGGCTTCGCGCTGCTGGGCGGCCTTGAGGGCTTTTTCCAGCTCTTTTTGTTGGGCCAAAAGGTTATCAATCTTCTTCTCCAGATCGCTCACGCCTTGGGCGCTGACCTTGCCCGCCAGCAGCTTCAGCAGGTCGGCATCGGAACGGGCTGCGTGATAAGCTTCCAGGCCGGCGATGGCTTCGATGCGGCGCACGCCTGCGGCCACGGCACCTTCGCCGATGAGGCGGAAGAGGCCGATCTCGCCTGTGTGACGGGTGTGGGTGCCGCCGCAGAGTTCCATGCTGTAACCATCCAGGGCCAGCGGCTTGCCGCCGATCTGCACCACACGGACGTTCTCCGGATACTTCTCACCAAAGAGCTGCATGATGCCTGTGTTGTTCTTGGCTTCCGCATACGGAATCTCGCTCCAGGAAACGGAGTCATTCGCCACGATGCGCTCATTCACCAGCTTCTCGATATCCGCGAGCTGGCCAGCGGTGAGGGCGGCGTTATTAAAGTCAAAGGTCAGCTTCTCGGCGGTGACGTTGGAGCCCTTCTGGGTGGCCTCTTGGTTCACGACTTCATGCAATGCCCAGTGGAGTAGATGCGTCGCTGTGTGGTGGCGCTCAATGGCATGACGGCGCGGAGCATCCACAGCTAGACGCACGAGAGCCCCTTCCGCAGGAGCTTCTTCACCTTCGATGAAATGCAGCCAGGTGTTGCCCACCTTCGTGGTGCTGCTGACGGGGTAAGTGTTCGCCCCCAGGATGATCTGGCCGCTGTCACCGATCTGGCCACCCATCTCGGCATAACAAACACTGCTATCCAGAATGATGGCCGTCTTGTCCTTCATCGCCACGACTTCGAGCACCTTGGCTTCCGTCTCCAGTTCGTCGTAACCGATGAACTTCGTTTGCTCTTTCGTTTCGATCTCGCTGACGGAGACGATTTGTTTGTTCTTCTGACCGGCTTCACGAGCGCGTTGCTTCTGCTCGTCCATGAGCTTGTCAAATTCTTCGACATCAACAGTAAATCCACGCTCTCTGGCCATCAATTCGGTGAGATCGAGAGGGAAACCAAAGGTGTCATAGAGTTTAAAGGCATCTTCACCCGAAACCATGTTGAGATGGACGGATAGGGATGTATTCAACACGATTGGGTTTTCATCTTCGTCAGCCTCTACGAATTCACGAAACTCCTTCGAGTCAGCTCCAACTCGATCGATAATGCTGTCAAAAATTTCAATCCCCTTATCCAGCGTCCGGTTAAACGCCTCTTCTTCCACCTTCAGCACGGCCTTGATCTGATCTTTGCGCGCCCGCAATTCGGGGAACACTTCGCCCATGTGCAGGGCCAGGACATCCACGAGTTTGTAGAAGAAAGGCTCTTTAAATTCCAGGGTGCGGCCATACTTCACGGCGCGGCGAAGGATGCGGCGGAGGGTGTAATTGCGGTCGCTGTTGCCGGGCTGGATGCCATCGGCAATGGAGAAGCTGAGGGTGCGCAGGTGGTCGGCGATGACACGGAAGGCGACGTCCACTTTCTCTTGTTCCGTCACGGGGATGACGTGGCCCTGCTCATTGGGCAGGGGCAGGGTGCTCTGGTAGTGCTTGCCGCTCAGGCGGGTCAGTTCATCAAAGATCGGTTTGAAGACATCCGTGTCGTAGTTGCTGATCTTGGCGGTCTCAAAGTCCGTGAAGTTCTTCGTGCCCTGGATGATGGAAGTCAGGCGCTCAAAGCCCATGCCGGTATCCACGTGCTGCGCAGGCAGCGGGGTGAAGGTACCGTCGGGGTTGGCGTTGTACTGAATGAAAACGTTGTTCCAGATCTCGATGCAGCTCGCATCGCTGCCGTTGACCAGCTTCGCCCCTTCGCGCTGGCGATCTTCACTGAGCTCAATCGGCCCAGGGGTGAGGTCAATGTGGATCTCGGTACACGGACCGCAGGGGCCGGTATCGGCCATCATCCAGAAGTTGTCTTTCTTGTTGCCGTTGACGATGTGGATCTCTGGATCGAGACCCACCGCACGGAATTTCTCTGCCCAGAGGTCCCAGCTTTCCTGGTCGCGGTCTGCCGGGTCACCCTTCTCTTTGTTAGGCTGGTAGATGGTGGCGAAGACGCGGCTTGGCGGGAATTTGAATCGCTCGACGATCAACTCCCAACTCCAGGAGATGGCCTCCTTTTTGAAGTAGTCGCCAAAGGACCAGTTCCCCAGCATCTCAAAGAAAGTGTGGTGGTAGGTGTCCAGACCCACGTCTTCCAGATCGTTGTGCTTGCCGCCGGCGCGGATGCATTTCTGGGTATCGGCAGCACGGGTGGGCAGGCCTTTGGAAAGCACGCCCGGCCAGGTGTCCACATCGGCACTGCGCTCACCGAGGAAGATGGGCACGAACTGGTTCATGCCCGCATTGGTAAAGATGCGTGCGCCGTCGCGGCTGGTGTAGCCGACGTTGTCACTGGGGACGATGGTGTGATCCTTGGACTTGAAAAAGTCGAGGAACGTCTGGCGAATCTGGGCGGCGGTGGGGACGGCGGACATGGCAGAAAGGGCGCGCACTATGGCGGAGGATTGAGCCTTGACCACGGAAAAGAAGGGGGCGGCGTGGGAAGAAGGGGCGTGAGGGAAACGCCGGAACCCCAACAACAAAGGCGCTGGAAAGTTCTAAAACCGGAAGGTAGCAGGGAAAAAATCCAGGTTTTAAATCTTAGGGACGTAAAAAACTTGTAAAATTAACAAGCTTAACTAGAATTATCAGAGTGAATATTGATTTCCATCTTTCAAAGACACCCTTGCGCCGGGCTGGCTTCAGCTTGGTGGAGATGTTGATGGTCATCGCTATTCTGGGCATCATGAGCAGCATGGTTATCATCGCCTTTGGCGGGGTGCGTGAGGGAGCTGAGAACGAGAAGGACAAGCGAAATGCCCAAAACATCGCCAGCCTCGCTGCGGTGGCCAGTGCGGCGGATGCGGACTTTGCGGTGCCTGGCGATAAGACCGCCTCGGTGGAAAATCTGCGCGATGGCTGCAGCCCTTCCTCGGGGATCTTCAAAGGTCACGTTTACCAGCTGCCCTCGATGACGAGCCACGACATCAGTGGGGCCATCCGTTACCTGCACTTGAAGGGGAACGAATTGGTTTACCACCAGGTGTCAGAATGAGGAGGTAGCCTGCCCTCGATTTTTCCTGCGATGGCTTGCAGAAAGGGTCATCTGGCGGCATCAGCACAGCCATGCTCCGTGGTGCTGAACAATGGCTCTGGTCTTACCTCACTCGTGAACGGCACTCAGGCCGTATTTCACCGGGGCAGCCCCTGCATGCCTGCATCGCCGTGTGCGATCATTTTGAGCCGCTGCATCACACGGATAAAGCGGGGGCTCTGCGGGCCATCGGTGACTGGCAGGCAGCCTGGCCTGAACTGGTGAAATCTCATCCGGACAGTGGCGGACGTGGCCCCCGGCACACCTTTTTTTTCCCGGTGGAGCAGTATGATGCGGACCTCCTCACCCCAGTGGCCAGCCTGTGCGCCCAGACGGGCAGTGAGGTGGAGATCCACCTGCATCATGACAATGACACGGAGGCGAGCGTGACGAAGCTGCTGCTGGACGGCGTGCGCGACCTAGCCAGCCACGGCCTGCTGACTCGAGGGCCAGATGGGCGGCCACGCTACGCCTTCATTCATGGCAACTGGGCGCTGGACAATTCCCGCCCCGATGGCCGCTGGTGCGGCGTTTCCAATGAACTCAGCGTGCTGAAGCGCACGGGCTGTTACGCTGATCTGACGATGCCCAGCGCGCCGGACCCCTGCCAGACGCGGACGATCAACTCTGTTTATTACGCCCGGGAAGATGGCTGTGCCAAATCGCATAATACGGGGGTGGCCGTGGAAGCGGGGAAAACGGCGGCCTTGCGGGAAAAAGACGATCATCTCCTGCTCGTCCAGGGTCCCCTGGGTCTGAACTGGGGCCGAAGGAAATGGGGGCTGCTGCCGCGCCTGGAAAATGGCGATCTCACTGGGGCCAATCCTCCCACCGCAGCCCGTGCGCGTTTGTGGCTGGAGCTTTGCCCACGGGTAAAAAATGGAGCGCCCTGGGTTTTCATCAAGCTGCACACCCACGCGGGTATCCCGAAGAACTACCGCGCCCTTTTGGGAAAAGCGGCTCAGCAGTTTTACCAGGGCTTGTCAGAGATGGCGCGTTCCACGCCGGGGTTTCACTACCACTTCGTCACTGCCCGCGAACTGGTGAATCTGGTCCACGCAGCCGAAGACGGCCAAACCGGCAGCCCGAGCGATTGGCTGGACTACCGGTATTCAAAGCCCCCCGTGCTGGCTTAAAACGGTTTAAAACCGAGGTGCCCCATCCTTCTGCGCATTCCAGAAATTCAATCACCGGGTAGTTTGCTAAATGATTTAAAGGCTCCTGAAAAATCCCCAAATAAGGGTGGACGCGCGGCCCCGTCGTAGGGTGGGTTTGTCCGGCGCAGAAGAGGCCTAAACTCGTTCGCCCGTCACCGCCGGATAACCCGCCTTTCGGGGAGGTATCGCAGACTCAAGATAACCCCACCTTCAGGGAAAGACGGGGAGTCTGGCGAATAGGCGGCAAGAGCGAATGAGGCGCACTCCGCCAGACATCCCCATCCTACGTCCCGAACCATCGTCATTTCGTCAATCCAATCACAGGGTAGTTTGCCAAATGATATTAAGGCTCTAGCTCACCAGTCGCAGCAGGTAGCGCACTTCTTCCTGCCACTCATCTCCCTCCACCGTCTGCTGGACGAGGCGCTGGAACTCATGCGCAGCCTCTTTGCGGAGACGGTGCAGGCTGACCTTAAAATCCGTGACGCTGGAAAGGCCGGCTTTTTGCGTGAGCTCGAGCGAGGTGAGAGATTGATTTTTGATCTCGCTCAGGATGAGCGGTTGCAGGGTTTCATAAACCTGGAGCCGCTGGCGGTAGGAGTATGAGCAGCGTAGGGTATCCAGCACCTGCTGCCAGAGCTGGCGGGCAAAGCTGCGGTCAAAAGCGCGTTCAGGATCGTCTTGGTCCTGATCTGCATGCTCCAGATAGGTAGATTCCGCCAGTACGAAGTCCAGCGGCACATGTTCGATACCGCCTCCTCGGCTCTGGGTGTGCTGGCGGGCGAGGCTGCTGGAAACGCGGCGGCGGAAGATGGTGATGATCCACGTGCGCAGGCGACCCTGCTGGCCATCGTAGGTGGCAAAGCCGTCCACATTGGTGAGAATGTGTTGGAAAAAATCCTGCACCGCATCAGCCGAAGCATGCTCATTGAGCCCAGTTCTACGGGAAAATTCATAGAGGGGAAGCCAGTAGCGCCTGGCCACGAGGAGTATGGCTTCAGCTCTCAGTGAGTCATCGGTACTGCGTAACCTCCCCACGAGCGTGAGGCTGGTCTCAGGAAAACCATCGTTGGCGGGAATGATGGACATTGGGGGGACTAAATTGGCGTAATCAAAGGGGAATACCGGATTAGCGCAAGAATGATACAGTTTTTCTGCTAAGGATTACGGAATACCTACGTCCCTCTTAACAGAATGAACCCAGAGCCGTTACCTCCCAGCGAAGATGGGATACCCTCTTTTCAGGCCATCGTTGAAAAAGATTTAACACCTGATGAAGCTGGCTCGGGTCAGTGGCTTGGGGGGGGATGGATTGCAAAAGAGGTCCTGGAGAAAATTTTACCCCAGTACGAACGCTGGGCTTTTGTGGGTACAGGCGGCATGGGCGTGGTGTACAAAGCCTGGCATCGCGAGTTGCAGCGCTGGGCCGCGATCAAGTTTCTCGCGCCGAAGTTGTGTTGCGATCCCCGGGCGATGGCGCGTTTTCAAAATGAGGCCACGGTGATGGCTCAGTTGCGCCACCCGAACATTGTTCCGGTCCATGATTTTGGCTGTGAGGGAGATCTGGCTTGGCTGGTCATGGATTTTTTGGATGGAGTGCCCTTACATACCTGGGCGAAGGAACGACCGCGTAAGCCCACGGAAATCGCCCAGATGATGGCCAAGATCACTCGCTCGGTCGGGGTGGCGCATGCCTCCGGCATCACGCACCGGGATTTGAAACCGGGAAACATCATGGTCTTGGGGGATGAGCCTGTGCTGCTGGACTTTGGCCTGGCGCAAAATCAGGCATGGCAGCAGGACATCCGCCTGACGCAAGATGGGGAGTTGGCTGGGACAGTGGCGTATCTGGCACCGGAGCAGGTGGAACCGACACTGGGAGAGCCTGCCCCCGCGACGGATGTGCATGCCTGTGGGGTGATGTTGTTTGAGCTGCTTTCCGGCCGCCTGCCGCGCACGGGGCTGGCCTCCCAGATCATCACTCGCCTGCATGAGGATGACCTACCGCCGCGTTTGCGCTCAGTGGTGAAATCCCCCCGCAAGGAGCTGGATGCCATCTGCTGGCGGGCCATGCAGAAGACTCCAGAGGGCCGCTACGCGAATGGCACCTCCATGGCGGAGGATCTGGAGCGCTTTCTCGATGGCCGCCCGATCCGGGCCAAGAATCCTGACCTATTAGAAGTGTCCTACCTCTACATCCGCCGGTATCCCTGGGCTCTGGGGGCGGCGGCGGTGGCGATTTTGGCCCTGGCCATTTCCATTTGGTCCACCAGCCGCATGCAGTGGAGCAAAAAGAAATCGAATCTGCTCTCCCAGATCAATCGCCAACTGACGGAGGCAGAATGGACGGCGGATCGGCTCGCCTTGACCGATGGTTTGCTGGATCAGATGCATGCGGTGGATACTGTGCTGGAGCGCTACCTGCGGGAAGATGTGCTCAAACGCACCTACCATACGGTGGAGGATTTGCTGGAAGCCCCACGGCTGAGTGAAGAGGACTCCAAAAGGATCCGTGTCTTGATTCGCGCCCTGATCGCAAAAAAGCACCCGGACAGCTCCCTGCTGCTAAACCGGTGGCGGGCGCGCGAGACCGCCTGGCAGACGGTAGCCAGCCTGCATGGGCCCATCACCCCAGAGGCCGCGCAGGTTATTTTTCAGACCAAAGGCTGGGTGGCGAAGCTGGGGGAATTGCATGCGGTGCCTGCCATCGCTGGCCAGACCTGGAGTACACTTTTCAGCCCCTTGGATGTGGAGGGCGCTGTGGAGTTAGAGATGGAGCTGCATGAGACTTGGCAGGAAGCGAAAGCTTTTGGGCTCACCCTCATCATTCCTCAACTGGAGGATGTGCAGTTTCGTGTTTTCCAGGCGGAACGCTTTAGACAGTACCAACCGGATTTTGAGAACCCTGAAAAGGTCCAGGTCATGACCATCATGTCTGAAGACACGCCTTTAGCTTACGCTCTGGTGCCCGTGGAAGTCCGCCGCAGCCCTCACCTGACGCTTCGTTGCCGATATGAAAATGGCGATCTTTCCTTCAGCCTCAATGGCAGTACTCCGCTGCACTACACGCGCATTTTTGAGCTGACGCGTACCTTGTCCAAGGCCCGCTTTAGCCTGCTGCTACCCGTGGAGTCCAGCCTAGCATGCTTTGAATTGCGGGAGCGGGATGTGAAATCGCCAGCCACACCTTTGGCCAAGGCGGATGATTTTTTTAGCGTGGGTAAGCCTGCCGAGGCACTGGCAATCTATGAGAAATACCTGAACCGGGCGGATGTGAAAGCGGAGTGCCTGTATAAATATGCAGCCTGTCTGGAAGCATTGCAGAAAAGAGCGGATGCCATCTCCACCTGGGTGCAGGTGGCGCGCAGCCCGGTGGAACCGTGGAAAAGCCTAGCCATGTTCCAACTGTGGCGGGGGCATCTGGCCTTGGGCGACATGGAGCATGCGAATGCCTGGTTTGATCTCATGATGGCTAACCGCCCGCCAGAGATCGTGCGCACAGGAATGGCCACGGGAGATCGGTTGCTGCTGAACCAGCACTATCTGCCGATCACGCGCAGTCTGAATTGCCTCAAAGTGCGGGCTGAGGACATACCAGACTTGGACCGCGCAGTGCGGGTGCAGCATTTTTTGGGCGCGGATGATCGCAGCACGGCGGTGCGTACGGCCATGGCCTTTCATTTCGCAGGGCACGATCACCAGGCCCGGCAGGCGCTGACTCAGGCGGTCACGCAGGTGCAGCCCACGGCGGGGTTGCCGGAGGCGGAGATCACTTCCACCATGGTCTGTCTGGATCAATGGGCGGCCCTGGGTGGGGCTGAGACCGATGCGGTACTGCGTGCGACGGTGGTGGCCTGGGTGCAGGCCCTGGAGGCCAGCCGCCAGCCCACGCGAGCGATCCCCATCTTGGAGTTAGTCCGGCAGAAGTTGCGCATGCGCCCCCCTTTAGAACAGCCACAGGCCAAACTTTTAGAGTCGCTCAAAGAAGACCCGGACCTGCTACTCAGGCATCGCATCGAAGTGTGGCTAGTCGCGGGTCTGGCCGAGGAAAAGGCAGCTGCACGGCAAAAGATGTGGCAGGGTGCGGTCAAAGCCCTCGATACTCATGAAGGGACGGCAGATCACACGCAGCAAAAGCTCCATTCGGAGTTTGTCGCGCGCAGCCTAGCGCAAAGCTGGACGCAGGCCCAGGCGACGGAGTGGCTAACGGCGCTTTTTGGCAAAGCCCGGCCTCTAGTCTCACGGGATAAGTGGATCGGCCCCATCGTCCATGCGCTGACTGGGAATGTCTTGGCGAAGACGCTGAATGAAATCTTGCAGAGCGAGCGCGGGCAGCGTTTTGCGAAGGACTACATCTTGCGCACACGACCTGCGCGCGAACTGGCCTACGAAAGTATGGAACTGGTGCTCACCAGTCTCTTTGCTCAGGGGGCGCGGTGGCCAGTGGAACACCCCCAGGTGAAGGCCAGTGCGAAGGAGGTGGTGGTGGCTTTCTGCAAACGAGAGTTTTCCGAGGTGGCTCTCATGCAGCTCTTTACCCTCTGGAGTGGGGTGAAAAACCAAGCGACCTGGGACATGATGGCCTCAGGGCTGAAACCTCAGCTCCGTGAGCCGCTGGAGGCTCTGCTTTTGCGGCGATATGAAGTTTTAGGGCTGAATCAGGAGGCTACAGGATTTCAGGCCCCAGCGGCAGGCCAAGAAAAACCCGCGCCGAATACGACGCGGGCTGTTCCGTCTCCAACGCTGCAGTAAAGATTTACTGAATCTCCAAGCAAACGCCTTCTTCCGTACTGCGGGCAAAAAGGCGGTCATAGGCCAGGACGGGGTAGCTCCACACCTTGCCAGCCAGAACGTCCTCGCGCTTCAGCTCCACGTATTTTTTGGGATTGGCTTCCACGACGACGACTTCGCCTTTGTCGCTGAGGGCGATGACTTTATCGCCTGAGAGGATGACCTGGCCAGGGCCGAATCCGGCTTCCTTCCAGACATCCTTGCCTGTCTTGATTTCCACACAGGCCAGAGGGCCAGCGCCGTATTCTTTGAAGCTGAACATGCCGTAGAGATAGCCATCCTTGACCACGGGTGTGCTCCAGTGGTTGAAGCATTCATTTTCGCGGCGCCAGATCTGCTCTGCACTCAGGCCGCTGCCGCTCTTGCTGATCTTGAAGGCACCTGCACCGACACCGTAACCGGCGGAGCAATAGACGATGTCTTCATACACCACCGGGCTCGCCGCTGTGGAGACTTTGAAAGGGAAGTCCCCACGCCACAGCACCTTGCCATCGGCAGGGTTCACACCCACGAGACCTACCTGGGTAAAAAAGATGGCCTGGTGCACGCCGTGGATGTCGGCAATGACAGGCGTCGCGTGGGTCATGCGGTCGTTTTCACCCTTCCAAACGACTTTGCCCGTGTTCTTGTTCAGACCCAGCAGGGCCTGGCCTTCACCGCCACCGCACATGAGGAGGATGTCGCCATCAATGACAGGAGAGGCGGCATTCTGCCATTTGATCTGCACGCCGGCATTGTCCTTCATCACATCGTGATTCCACACGGGTTTGCCCGTGGCGGCTTCAAAGCAGAACACACCCAGGTTGGCATCAATGGCATACACTTTGTCGCCATTAACTACAGGGGTAGAGCGGGGGCCATCGCCGCCTTTGTTATCGGGGGTTCCAGAATCACCACCGCCATCGTATTTGCCGATCACGGTCAGGGGTTTTCTCCAGGCTTCCTTACCCGTGCGCACATCCAGGGCCACCAGCATTTCCCCGGTATTGCCATCCGTTTCCCCGGTGATGATGGTGAAGGCCTTGGCCCCAGCCACGGCAAAGGAGCTGAATCCCGTGGGGGTCTCCGTCTTCCACAGGGTTTTGATGCTGGCTTCTTTCCAGTTGCTGACTTTGGCCGCAGGGGCGGTGCCATTGCTGTTAGGACCACGGAACTGGCCCCATTCTCCTGGGGTCTGGGCGGAAAGGCTGGCTGCCGTGAGGAGCGAACCACTGACGAGGGTAAGGGTGGAGCGATTCATAGAATGAAGATGCAGGACCCTGTGTAACGGGTAAGCACACCTGAGTCTTGCGAAAGCCAGCCCTCGCGGCAAGCAAAGACCTGTGAAAATCACAGGCTGTCTAGGTGCCGCAACATGCCTCCGTAGTAACCCTGCAACATGGTGACGATGCGGCTAACGACAAAGAGGACCACGATGGCATAGCCAATTTTGGGCAACCACAGGGCAGCGCGCTCCATGGCCTCTGCCGCGCTCAGGGTCTCCGCGCTGGCGCAGCGGGCCATTTCTTCATCCAGTTGGCCCACTTCCTCCGCCGTGGCGAGGGCGTTTAGGAACAGGGGATCAAAACCTTCCTCCTGAGCCAAGGAAGTGGAGAGTGGCTCCCCTTCCGCTTCAATGAGTTCCGCAGCCGCGAAGGCAGCTTTTTTGAGGCTGCCAGATTGCGAGGCTTCGCCCGCCAGACGGCAGATGGCAGACATGCGCAGGGCGGCCAGCAATCCTGCATGGAAGACCTGGCAAAAGCGCGCCATGGCCCAGTGCCGCCGCGCTGGGCCGATCCAGGGCAGGCGATTCAGTGCCCGATCCACCTGCGCAGAATCCAGCGCCTTTTGCGTGAGCCATTGCCAGAGAAAATAAGTGGCCACCAAAACCACCCACAAAAGTACAAACCATAACAATACTCGGCTGAAAAACCCCGGCCCGTCTGTGGCGACAAAGGCGGTGGGGATCTCTGGCAGGACGATGGCGAGGTGCAGCAGCACCATGGGGTAAATCATGGCCCCACGCATCTGCCGAGCAGCTCCGTCTGCGGAGGCAAAATAACGCGCGAGGTGGTTAAACGCAGCGTTCAATTTGCCACTGCGTTCACCCGCCTCGATCAAGGCCATCTCAAGGCTAGTGACAAGCTTTTGGTTATACTCCTGGATGGATTCTGCCAAGCTTTTGCCTTCCGTTAAGCCTCGCTGCATGCCCTCCAGATAAGCACGTCTGCCAGGGCTGCTTTTTTGGGACAGCAGCAGTGTTAGAGATCGGTCGAGGTGAAAGTCCGCCTGAGTCAGCTTGGCCAGTTCGCGGTAGAGAGCGGTCTTTTCCGCAGATTTCATCGGCGCATCATCCATGATGGCAACCCAGATGCGAGCTTAAACGCTGCGAGTGTCCGTCATGGCCCGCTCATAGGTGTGGAGGAGCTGGACCACACTGCGTTCCCAGCTCAGCTCCGTGGCGAGTCTTTCCTGGCCGATCCGCCCCATCTCCGTGCGGCGGGGTTCATCATCCAGCAGTTCCAAAACGGCATCTCCTAGGAGCTGGGCGGAGTTTTCCATCACATACAGTGCGGCATCTCCAGCGGAGTAGCGTCCTTCACGCGTGCCGAACATGACCTGGGCTTTGGCAAAGGCCATGTACTCCAGCGTCTTGTTCATCGTGCAGTGGTCGTTGTAGTCGTTGATGGGGTCGCAGGCCACGCCGAGGTCCATGGTTTTTAAGGCGGTGAAGAGGAACTCGTTCGAGACCCGCCCGGGCATCGCCACCTGCTCTTGCAGGCCCAGTTCATCGCGCCGTTTCACCAGCTCCGCATACTCAGGGCCGCTGCCCATGAGGACAAACTGCACATCTTGGCGGCCACACTGGTGGACGATGTGATGAGCAGCCTCGATGAGGTAATGCACGCCATCTGCATTGCCCATGACGCCGATGTAGCCCACGAGAAAACGCCGCCCGTTTTTCAGCTTCGGGTCTGCGGGTAGATCGGTCGGCAGCTTGTTTGGCGCAGTTCGCACGATGAAGACTTCATCGTCTTTTTTGTGGCCACGTTTCTTCACGGTGGAGAGCACGCTTTGGTTCGTTGCCATCACCGCATCTGCCAGCGCCAGGGTGCAGCGCTCGGCACCGCGCACGGCCCAGTAAAGCAGGCCGCGCTTGCCAAATTTGGCCTCGAACATTTCCGGCCACAGATCATGCACATCGTAGATGACTTTGACCCCGGCAAATAGCTTGAAAGGCAGGGCAATGAGGAAGAGCAGGTCCGGCGGGTTGCACAGGTGAATGACGTCAAACTTCGACCGCTGCCAGGCTTTCAAGGCGCAGCCTAGTTCGCCCCACAGCGCGGTGGTGTATTCCAAGATGAATCCCCGGATGCCGCGTGCTTCATCACTGATCCAGTGGCGATAAATCTGAATGCCATCCAGCACCTCTTCCGGTGCCGTGTAACCACGCATCTGGGGGCAGATGACGGTGACCTCATGGCCGGCGTCTCTCAGCGCGCAGGCCTCCTGCCAAACGCGCCGATCCAGCGGCACGGGTAAGTTTTCGACGAGGATCAGGATGCGCAGTCGGGACATCGGCCACCAGCCTTGCCGCGTCTGGCGGTTTCGCAAGCGTTACTCCCACTGAGAACACTCAGCCCTCCAGGATGGAGGCGGAAACACGGGCGATGATGTGTCCCTGGGGATCGCGGACGATGACTTTGCCATGTTCGACCACGGGAGAATCTCCCATGGCTTCCACATAATCCGTGGCCAGATCCTTCCCGCAGCCCAGCAACTGACACAGACGGGTGACGCGGGCTTTGAATTCGGATTCTGTCATAGAGACCCCATCTGTAACCCTGTTCCCGCGCACGCGCCAGACAAAAGCGGTGGCAGCTTTGCGACATCGCTGCCTAAAGCAGGCGGAATTTTATGATTGAGGGGCCCGGTCTTGTTCAGGCTGGGTCAGGTTCACTCTTTCGATCCTGCCATCGGGGTAGATCACCTCCAGCGCCCACCAGCGGCACCAGTGCAGGCGTAGTCCCAGCTTGGTCTCAGGGGCTGGGCAGGCAGGGATGGGCGGTAAACGGACAGTGATCATGGCACCTGTGAGCAAGGGGCCGAAATCGGCCACGTGAAGCTCACGCTCGGTCTTATTCTTCCGGTGTTTGTGTCGGCGGTTCAATAGCGCCTCCTGGCTAGGCGCGGAATTTTCCGCATCCCAAGGTGCGGCGAGCGCGAGGATGCGCCCAGTACAGCGGGGCAGACTGGGCAGGCGATTGGCTTTTTCCCAGGCGCACCAGAGATGGATTTCACCGCCTCGGGCACCCGGTATCGGTTGCAGAGCAATGACCCAGACGGGGGCGACCAGTTGACGCCAAGCCTGGACGAAAGCCCAAAAAATGCCGGCCCCGACGGCAACGAAGGGGACGAGAAACAGGGTCAAAAACCACGGTTCAGGACCCGAGCGCCATTCCTCAATGACCCCGAGAATGAAGACGGAGACGCTACCGTTCCAAAAGAGGTTCAGCAGTAAAAAGCCCACCGCACTCGGCAGCCGCTGGTCTGAGGCGATCCAGACCATGGGGGCGCCGCTGCGGAGGGCGGGGTTTTCGAGTCGTTCCAGCGTCTCTGCCGGGAGGCTGCCTTCACGGCAAAGCTCGCGAATGAGGGCCAAGCGAGACTGCCGGATTCTACCGAACAAAGGGCGATGAAAGAAAAGGCCCAGGCCCACTAAACCCACCGTGATGAACGGCACGGAAAAACAGAGTCCAAAAAGGGCCGACTTAGGCATGGAACGATCCAGCACAGCTTCCTCCGGGTGGGCTGGATCCACCCAGCAGGTGGTCACTTGGCCTTTGGGAAGGCTCGCTACCGCTGCCTGCATGGTTTCGACGGCAATGTTGGTTTTGCCTATCCTGAATGAATAGCGGGACGATTCATAACTGTGGTCGCCGAAGTGATAGCGAAACTTCACCGCTACCTCATAGGTGCTGCCATCGCTGTCTCTGGATTCATCCAGCTTTGATTCTAAGATCACCGCTTCGGTCTCTTGCCAGTCGCGAGCATTCAGCCAATGCAGGCCTGGCTGCACGCACGTTATCCATAACACGAACAAGCCCCCGATCAAAAACGGCATGCAAAACAGACCCGCGCAGCCGGAACTGAATTTTGCTTTTGGGGATTCTTCAAAATACCAAGGCCAGGCAGGTTTCACGGTGAGTATTCAGACTTAAGCGAGCCTGTTATCAAGCCAACATTTGGAGGTGGTACGAAGTTCTTTGGGCCGATGTTTTGTCGCAAGATCATTCCAGGCGGCATCGTTTTTGGCTGGCCCTTTTGTCGCGGTGGTTAGTGGATCAAAGCTTTTTGTTAGGCGGAGTTCATCACTTCCGTTTTTATTGCTCCCTATTTCTGGCCATGCCAGACTGAAATATGCCCACCCTTGTCCTGCTTAACGGAACCGCCATCTTGCCTGATGGCCTGATCGAAAATGCCATGGTGGTTTGCCAGGGTGGCGTCATCGCCTCCGTAGGTCCCGCACGACGGAAAGTGCCTGCCGGAGCTGAGGTCATTGACGCCAAGGGTGGCTACATTTCACCGGGCTACGTGGATATTCATGTACATGGCGGTGCCGGCGCGGACTTTATGGACGGAACGGTGGAAGCTGTGCGCACGGCCTGCCAGGCGCATGCACGCCATGGCACGACGACGCTTTTCCCCACGACCACCACAGGTTCCCCCGCTCAGATCGAGGCCATGCTCGCGGCCTGTGCGGACGTTCAGAAGAATCGTTCTGCGAAGGATGGGGCAGCCATCGCTGGGGTGCATCTTTACGGGCCGTTTTTTGCTGAGGACAAGGTGGGCTGCCACTCTGCGGAAGGGCGGCGCTCGCCCACAGAGGCGGAGTATCGTCGTTACTTTGAGACGGGTTTGATCCGTGTGGCCACCTGTGCGGCGGAACTCCCAGGAGCGGAGGCTTTTTATCGCGCGGCACGGAGACGGCGTTGCCTGATCACCTGCGGCCACTCCAATGCGAGCTGGACGGAAATGGCCCGAGCTTTTCGTGCGGGTATGCGCCACGTGGACCACTTCTGGTGTGCGATGAGTTCTGTCTCCTCGGTGCGGGCCCGGCTGGGTGTGCCCATGCAGGGCAGCATGCTGGAGTATGTGCTGGCGGAGTCCGAGATGAGCACGGAGGTCATCGCCGATGGTTGTCATCTTTCCCCCGAGCTCTTGGAATTTGCCTGGCGGATGAAGTCGGCCAAACGTCTCTGTCTCGTGACGGATGCCAATCGCGCTATGGATCTCCCTCCTGGTAAATATCGCTTTGGCGCTGAGTCAGATGGCTCCTGGTTCGAGAGTGATGGCCAAGTGGGCTGGGCACCCAATGGCAGCCTGGCGAGCTCCATCATGGGCATGGACCACATGGTGCGCCACATGAAAAAGGCGACGAAGGCACCGCTGGTGGAGGTCATCCGCATGGCCAGTCTCACCCCCGCCGAGCGCACCGGCATTGCCCATCAGACAGGTAGCCTGGAGGTGGGAAAGCGTGCCGATGTTTTGTTGCTGAATCGAAAGCTGGAAGTGAAGCGGGTGTGGATCGGCGGGGAAAGTCAGGCGGGCAGCAGGTAGCCTTTTGCCAGCGTCTCATAGCTGCTGACTTGGGCTTGTTCCCAGCTTGCATCGCGGCCCAATTCCTGTGCCATCAAACGGGCGACGACGGGGGCCGCCTCCAGGCTGGAGCGTGCATCCAACAGCAGGGCGCGGGTGCGGCGTGAAAGCACATCTTCCACCGTGCGGGCCATCTCATGCCGCACATGCCAGATGACCTCGGCTTTGAGGAATTCCAGTTTTGGATGGAGGACTTCGCCCAGAGTCGGGTCAGTCTGGATCAAGGCACGGATGCCTGGGGCATCACTGCCGTAGTAGTGCAGGTGACTGGTTTCGGCTTCGGTGACATCGGCTCCATGGATCTTCAATTCATGGGTGGCGCAGTAGCGGTGATCCAGGGCTCCGATCATCTCCGCATGATCAATGACATCCTCCGCCATCTTGCGGTACGTCGTCCACTTACCACCGGCCAGGGTGATGAGCCCGGAGTCTGAGATGGAGATGAGATGATCCCGTGACAGGGCTGCGGTGGAGCTGGCGTCGGACTTGATCAGCGGGCGCAGGCCAGCATACACGCTCAGCACATCCGCCCGTGTCGGATCTCGGGTGAGGTAACGGGTGATCTGGGTGAAGATGAATTCGATTTCTGCCTCCAGAGCGCGGGGTTCTAGGGAGGCATTTTCCACGGGTGTATCGGTGGTGCCTACCACCACCCGGCCATGCCAAGGCACCGCGAAGAGTACGCGCCCATCATCTGTCTTGGGGATCATGATGGCGGTATCGCCCGGTAGAAACTCGCGTGGCAGCACAAAGTGGATGCCTTGGCTGGGGCTCAGCATCGTCTTGGCCTGGGGATCATCCATGCGGCGCACTTCATCGGCAAAGACGCCCGTGGCATTGATCACCACCTTGGCTCTGACGATGGCTTCCTCACCTGTCTCGGCATCTTGCAGTTTCACGCCTGCCACATGCGGGCCTTCTTTGATCAGGCCTGCACAGCGCACGTAGTTCAGTACCACGGCACCCTTTTCGGCAGCGGTCTGGGCGAGATTGATCGCTAGACGCGAATCATCAAACTGACCGTCATGATAAATGATGCCTCCCGTGAGGTCCTGCTGCTCAATGTTAGGCAGCAACTCGATGACATCTTCACGATTCAGATAACGTGAAGGTTCCAGTCCCAGCCTGCCTGCTAGCCCATCATAGACTTTCATGCCGATGCCGTAGAAAGGCCCTTCCCACCAGTGGTAGTTAGGGATAACAAACGGCAGGCTATGAACTAAATGCGGCGCATTGCGGCACATGAGACCGCGCTCGCGCAGGGCTTCTAGCACCAGAGACACATTGCCCTGTTTGAGGTAACGCACCCCGCCATGCACCAGCTTGGTGCTGCGACTGGAGGTGCCTTTGGCAAAGTCAGATTGCTCCACTAACAAGACGGAATGGCCGCGCACGGCGGCATCCACCGCAGCCCCGAGGCCCGAGGCACCTCCGCCCACAATGACGACATCAAAAGGCTCTGGCCGCGAAGAAAGCTCGGTGAGTGAGGCAAGGCGTTTCATGGTGTTACGAAGTTAAACGTAGGCCAGCCTCCCTGCCGAGAACAATTCTCCACGTCTTGGACAAATTCAGATCTAGGAGGCCAGGGTGATTCCGGCTTCCCGGGCGGCTTTCAAAACGTCTCGCTTCAGCTTTTGATGGGCAGCAAAAGCAATCGTCACCACGGCAATGAACGCGATGGTGTAGAAATCGAAAGCCATCACCCGCAGAGGTGTGGGAAGGGAAATCACCGCGAGAATCAGTGCCTGAATCACTAGGGAGCGCAGGCTTACCCGCAGCATCAACCGCACGCGGGTCAGCAGGCGCTGCTTTCCATGGTACTCAGTGACGGTCAGAAAGGCGGGCGAAACGTCGGACTGTGGTGCCGCCTCGAGATCGAATAGCCTCCAGCCATCATCGGGCCGGAGTGAAATCTTCTGTCGCGTGAGGTTCACCTGAAGACGGTCCAGCAGCCGGGCCCGGTCCACACCAGACTCGCTCCAGAAGGCTAGCTCCCCCAGGCTGAAGGAGATTTTGCGGGGACGCTTCAGCCCTCGGGTCTCAGTCCCATCTTTCCTCCCCCTAGGTCTGGCGGCCAATCGCAGCATGCCTAGCCCGCGCTCCCACTCCCGAATCACAGGCTGAAGCCAGCATAAACCTAACAAAAGGCATGACTCCAGCAGGCTGAGTGAAAAAGGTGCGCGGGTTTGATTGCGCAGCCGACAGGCGGCGAGCAGCAAGGAGACACTCAGGATCAAGGCGGCTGAAAGTGGGGAGCGCAGCGCAAGCGCTACCAACAGTAGGACGACCCAGATCACCCCACTCATCCAGTCTAACCAGCCACGTGGCCCTTGCCGATAGATGCCCTGAAAAAGCCCTTCCCCCATGGGGCCGTGAAAGATGCTGCCTTCTTCTAAATGCAAACTCGCGGCCCTGTCTCCGTAAATACCGCCAAACCAACGCGCGCCGCCCAGTGGACCGAATCGCTGTGGGTGGTCCTTCATCAAAAGAGCCTCCGCCCGGCCATAACCGCGCTGCTGGCGGAGGTAAGCACCCACGGTGTAGCGGCGGTGATGCCACACCATGGCACCTGGGATGAAGTGCAATTTGCCCCCAGCCTCGCGCAACCGCCAGCACACATCCACGTCATCTCCGGCCACTCGGTATTGAGGGCGAAATCCGCCGATGGATTCTAGGGCGGTTTTGCGAATGGCGAGGTTGCAGCCCGGAAGGTGCTCGGCCTCGACATCTGTGAGCAGCACATGAGCGGGTGCTCCAGGGGCGGCAGCGACGACGGCCTCGGTGCGGTTTCGCGGTGATGGGGGGATGTTGGGCCCGCCGGCTGCAACCCACTGGGGATCATCAAAGCCTAACGCCAAGTGTGACAGCCAGTCTTCATCCACAATACAGTCATCATCCGTGTAGGCCAGGATCTCTCCTGTGGCCAGAGAGGCCCCTAGATTGCGCGCCACGCTGAGGCCCGCGTGCTCTTGCCGCACGTAGCGGATGTGAGGGAAGTCTTTGGCGATGCTGGCGATGTCTTGCGTGGAGCCATCATCAATCAACAGTCCTTCAAAATTCGAGTAACGTAGCTGCGTGAGGGACTCCAGGCAGCCCCTCAGCGTGGCCGTGCCATTGTAGGTGCAGACGATCACGGAGATGCGTGGCTGGGGATGTGGGCGGTGTGTTAGGGCCTCCTCCTTTAAGCCGCTGCAGATCGGTCTTTCCTGTCTTGCAGAATCCACCAAACCAAAGCGCCACTGTGTGATGGCCTCACCCCCGCGAAACCATTCGTCCGTGTAGCTGAACCAGACTGTTCCCGCCACGGCGGCCTGCTGGCAGGCGGCCTGAAACCAGGCCCAAGTCTGGGCTTGTGCAACCTCCCCATGGGCAGCCACATCCAGGCCAAATTCGGTGATGACCAGGGGTTTATCCCCTGCGAGATTTTGCAGACGTTGAAGGTAGGCCGCGAGTGTCGCAGGCTGTTCCAGGTAAAGATTCACGGCCAAAAAATCGGCCTGAGTCGGGATGAGGTACTCCGTGCTGGGGTAAGTGGCGTAACTGAAGAGATGATGCGGAGCCAGAGCGCGGGCGCTCTCCATGAGGCCATCTAGAAAATCCCGTACGCGTGTGGGGCCCATCCAACGCACGAGTGTTTTCTCGATCTCGTTGCCGACCAAAAAACCGGCCACGCAAGGTTCGTCCTTCAGCCGAAAAACGGCCTGCAACACGGTCTGCCGAATCTGCTCTTGTGAGGCCCTGCTACGCAGAAAATCCACATGGTCCGTCCAGGGGATGCCGACCAACAAGCGCAGGCCTAATCTTGTCGCGGCATGGATCACTTGCGGGGTCGGCAGCTCATACAAACGAACCGTATTGAAGCCAAGTTCTCCGATGTGCATCAGGTCTTCGACGAGGGCCGAGTCCTCGGGGAAGGGTTCCCCGAGTGAATTCGGCTTGAAGGGGCCGTAACTCACCCCGCGCATCTGCCATTTCTCAGCCCCGGCACGCAGCCATTTCCCACCCGTCTTCAGACGGGGGAAAGCTGGTGCAGCAGGAGGGGTGGCGGACATGGAATGTGATTCAAGCATGGACGTGTGGCTGGGGAAAGCCATTCGCCTCATGGGGTGGCGGTATTTTCTGCCAGGTAAGCTGAAAGCCGAAGGGAAGGGGACTTTTACAAGCCCTTCATCGTCGCACCAATCTCATGAACGAGTCCCTGGAGGATCTCATTGTGATCCCAGCCTTCCTTTTCCTGTAGAATGACCTTGCCTGGGTGTGCGCTGGCGAGATCTCGGCTCATTTCCACGGGGATCACTGGATCTGCTGTGCCGTGGAAGATGACGACTTTGGCCCCCTGATTCACCACGTGGGCGAGGTGCTTTCGATTGTCAAAGCGGTGCATGTTTACGTAACAGAGGGGCCAGCCGATGACGCGTTTGCCCATCTCAGTTAGGGTGGTGAAAGGGGAAATGAGGAAGATCTTTTGGATGCGGAAGTCATCCGCCGCCATCAGTCCCGCCGCGCAGCCGATGGAGTGAGCCAGCACCCGCAGGCGGGGCTGTATTTCTTCCGGAGTCAGCTTGAGATGAGTGGTGAGAGTCTGGACGGCAGCCTTGGAACTTTCGCGGATGCGTTGAGGGCTGGGCGTGCCTTTGCAGTCGCCATAACCTGGGTAGTCCACCAGCAGGTAGGCAAAGCTGGGATCCCAGGCCTCCATGTAAAACAGCCAGTCAAAGGCCAAGGTGCCATTGCCTCCGAAACACACCCAGATGTTTTTTGGGGAGGGGTCTCCATTGCGCGCTGGGATGTAGTGTGCCACCTGCCGCCCCTGACCTGTTTCATAGGGCAAGGGGATGCCGCGGTGGCTGGCCAATGTCTGCCGATAACCTTCATCATAACCCCGGGGATAGTAGATCAGCTTCGACTGACAGCCGAGCAGGAGCAAAACGGGCAGCAGTAAAAGGAGGAAGATCAAACGAAGTAGTCGGGAAACAAGTCTCACAGGCGTATGATAAGCAGGTGCCGGGGAAGAGAAACAAATCAAAAAACCAGCCAACGCTCATAGAGACGGCTTCCGTCCTCTCGGCGTTGCATCCTCGTGTGCAAAAGTGGGTGGCAGGTTCCTTTGGCCAGCTCACCCAGGCCCAGGAGCTGACGCTGCCGCACATCCTGGCTGGGCACTCCGTTTTGCTTTCGTCACCGACGGGAAGTGGTAAAACGTTGGCGGGTTTTTTGGGCATCCTAGACCATCTCGTTCGTGCGCATGAGGCTGGGGACCTGGGCAGTGGCATCCATGCCATTTATGTCTCGCCGCTGCGGGCACTGACTTATGACATTCAAAAGAATCTCATGGCCCCACTGGAAGGCATGGGCTTGGTGGAGGAGATCCGCATCGGCCAGCGCACGGGGGATACTTCTGCGACCGATCGCGCGAAGCTGAAGCGCAAGCCGCCGCACATCCTTCTGACGACTCCAGAAAGCCTGGCCATCCTTTTGCCTCAGGCAGGCTGGGCCGAGGCGCTGCAAAGCGTGCGTTTTGTCATCGTGGATGAGCTGCATTCCCTGGCAGAAAATAAACGTGGGGCTCATCTCATGTTGAGTGTGGAGCGCCTGCAGCAGCGCCTTTCGCGCCCGCTCATTCGCATCGGTCTTTCAGCCACGGCGGCACCTTTACCTCTGCTGGCGGAGTTGCTGGTAGGCACCGGGCGTGAGTGCCAGATCATCGAGGCCCGCATGGAGCGTCGGCGGCGCGTGGAAGTGCTCTCGCCCGTGCGGCGAAATCCGTATCCACCCGCTGGCTACACGGCGCAGAGGGTCATGCAGGACATCGCCCAGATTGTGGAAAGAAACCGAAGCGTCATCGTTTTCTGCAATACCCGCAGCGCAACGGAGAGTGTCGCCATCCGCCTGAAAAACGCCTTGCCTGACTTGGCTCCCAAGATTGAGGCTCACCATGCGTCGTTGGATCGTGACGTGCGCTTGGAGGTGGAAGATCGGCTGAAAAACGGTGAGCTTCGGGCCGTGGTTTGCAGCACCAGTCTGGAGATGGGCATTGATATCGGCAGTGTGGACTGCGTGGTGATGATCTCGACCCCAAAGGGCATCAGCCGGGCTCTCCAGCGAATTGGCCGCAGTGGGCACAGCATTCACATGGCTAGCCATGGCATCCTCGTGGCCACGAATGTGAACGATCTCATGGAGTGCATCGTCTGTGCGGAGATGACCCGTGCGGTGCAGCTGGATGCCGTGCGGGTGCTGGAAAAGCCGCTGGATGTGCTGGCCCAGCACCTGGTGGGCATGGCCATGGAAGGCGGCTACACACGTGAGATGGCGCTGAGCACTCTGCGCGCGGCCTTTCCTTATCGGGACCTCACGGCGGCAGAGCTGGACAGCGTCTTAAACTACCTGGAGGGCGGCGGCCGCTCTCTGGAAAAACAATATCGGGAGAACTTTGGCAAGATCATTTGGCTGGATGATTGCCTGGCGGTGCCTAACAAAAAGGTGGAGCGTGAGTATCTGGCCAATGTCGGGGTCATCCACACGGAGGGCATGGTGACGGTGTACCTCGGGAAAAGGCGCCTGGGCCAGATCGAGGAAAGTTTTCTCAAGAGGCTGAAAAATGGCGACATCTTTGTCCTGGCCGGTCGCATGGTGCGTCTGCTGGAAAGCGGCGTGGGAGAAGCCAAAGTGGAAGATGCCATGGGCCGCCTGCCCACCGTGCCCGCCTGGAATGCGAATAAAATGCCGCTGACCTCCGGTTTGGCCCATGAGGTGGCCCGATTAAGAACAGAGCTGGCTGCGCGAGTGGGTACCGATAGCAACGAAGAGGTTTGCGAGTGGTTGGTCGAGCGGTTCGAGATCTCCAACAGCAATGCCATGGCCATCGTGCTGCATTGTCAGAATCAGCTTCGAGTTTCACGGATTCCCACCGAGCGCACGCTTCTCATCGAGCGGTTTGTGGATGACCGGGAGGGCAACGATGCTGACCTCGTGCAGTTCTTTTTTCACACCCTCATCGGGCGCAGTGCGAATGATGCCCTCAGCCGCATCATTGCCTATCGGGTCAAAGAAGCCGTGGGCGGCAATGCCATGGTGACCATTGATGATTACGGCTTTTTGCTCACCCTGCGCTCCTTTCAAAGTTTGGGCCTGGAAGAGTGGAAAGTGATCTTTCAAAATGGCGATGCGGAGGCGGATATGAAGGCCTCTCTGCAACACAGCGAGCTGGTGAAATGGAACTTTCGTGGGGTGGCACAAACAGGACTCATGGTGCCACGCAATCGTCCAGGTCAGGACAGCAAGATCAAGCAGCTCCGGTGGAGTTCGGAAATCCTCTTTCGAGTGCTGTCGGAGCATGAGCCAGACCACCCCATGCTGGTTCAGTCCTACCGCGAGGCCACGCACACCTTTTTGGACCTGCCGCGTGCCATGGATTTCCTCCACCTTGCTCCCGGCCTGGCCTGGCAATTGGTGGAGGTGCCCGTGGTGAGCCCTTTTTCCTTCGGCATTTTCGCCAGCAAGATCAAAGAAGGCCTCATGCTGGAAGATCCAGAAGAAGCCATCGAGCGACTGTGGCGGGAGTATGAAAAGAAGGTCGGCGGGGCGGGCGATGCCCACTTGCCATCAGGCCGGGCTCCGGCACATTGATCATCATGTCCGACTCCCTCACTGCCGATATCACCCTGCTGGGCCGCTCCGAGCACCGACTGCCCGCCTCCCCAGATGAGGCGGCGCTGGAGACTTTCCCGAATCGCACCCCAGGGCGCAACTACACCATTCACCTCAGCGCCCCAGACTTTGGCTCTTTATGCCCCGTGACGGGCCAGCCGGATGCTGCCCATGTAGAGATTCTCTACATCCCAGATGAGCGCTGTGTGGAGACCAAGTCGCTCAAATTCTACCTCGCCAGCTACCGCAATCACGCCTCGTTCAACGAAGCCATTGTCAATCGTATCCTGGATGATCTCGTCGCGGCCTGTGCACCCAAGCAGGCCATCGTCCGTGGCCGATTCGTCCCGCGTGGCGGCATCCAGCTCACCTGCGAGGCCCGGCACCCTACCCGTGACGTGCCCCTGGAGTGGCCTGCCGCATCTCTGAGCACCGCCCATTGATTTTCTCTTTGTATGTCTAAAGCCATCATCCTTCTCAGCGGCGGTCTTGATTCCACCGTCGCCCTTTATTGGGCCCGCCAGCATCATGAAGTGGTGGGAGCGGTGAGTTTTAACTACGGGTCCAAGCATAACGACAAAGAGATCACCCTCGCCATCTGGCATTGCGGCCAGATGGGCATCCCGCATGACACGGTCTCCCTGCCGTTTGTGAATGACCTCTTTGAGTCTGATCTACTGAAAAGCGGTGGTGAGATTCCTGAAGGTCATTATGCGGATGAAAACATGAAACGCACGGTGGTGCCGTTTCGCAATGGCATCATGCTCGCCATCGCCTGTGGCATCGCGGAATCCCGGAAGGTGGATGCCCTCGTCATCGCTGCCCATTCGGGTGATCACGCCATCTATCCCGATTGCCGCGAGCCCTTCATGAAAGCCATTGGCGATGCCATGAGGGAAGGCACTTACGCTCGCACGGAGCTGATGCGCCCTTTCATTGACATGGATAAAACCTCCATCACCAAGCTGGGACATCAGCTCGGGGTGGACCTTGGTAAAACCTGGAGCTGCTACAAAGGCGAAGACCTGCAATGCGGCGTCTGCGGCACCTGTGTGGAGCGCCGCGAAGCCTTCATCCTGGCGGGGATCGAAGACCCCACGGTTTATTCGCACGACTGGCCTTTGCCCAAGGCTCCCGGGTCGTGAAACCGTTTTGTGGTTTCATTCAAAGTGGGGTTCCCTAGCCCGTGTGGCTCGCCTGGACGTATGGCTTTGGAACGGCTAATCCCATCGCATGATCACCGCTTCTATCCAGCCCACTTTCACCGCCTGGCGGAGCAAGGCGCGTGAGCTGCTGAAGCAGGGGGTGCGGCCTGAGCAGGTGACTTGGGGAGATGTGAATGAGGGGGCAGGTCTGCTACTGGAAGAAGCCCCAGGAACCTATGCCTCCGCAGTGCCGAAGGAGATCAAAGTACCCCCGGACTTTTTATCGTTAGCCGCCAGTGTGTGTGCTCATACCGATGAGAGGCGCTGGGCCATTTTGTATCGTTTGTTATACCGCCTAACCCTGGGCGGAGAGAGGCATTTGCTGCACCTGCCTAGTGATCCGGATACCCGCCTGTGTCAGGTGTGGGCCAAGGCCATCGGGCGAGACATTCATAAGATGCACGCCTTTGTTCGCTTTCGTCTCATCGGTCAGGATGAACAGACGGGGCGGGAGCAGTTCGTGGCCTGGTTTGAGCCCACTTATCGCATCGTTCGATTGGCCATCCCGTTTTTTGAAAAACGTTTCGCGGGCATGGATTGGTCCATCCTCACGCCAGATGAATGCGCGCATTGGAAGGGTGAGAAGCTGTTTTTCACTCCAGGGATGGATCGCAGTCAGGCCCCGGCCTCGGACGCGCATGATGATCTGTGGCGCACTTATTACCGCAGCATCTTCAATCCAGCACGGCTGAAGGTGCAGGCCATGCAGTCGGAGATGCCCCAGAAATACTGGAAGAATTTGCCTGAAGCCCAAATCATCAGCGAGCTGATCGCAGGTAGCCAGGAACGGGTCCAGGAAATGCTAGATACGCCAGAGCGGCCTGCGAAACCCATCCCAGATAATGAATACATCCGTTCTTTGCATGAGCGGCGGGAGGGTTCATAATCCCAGTCCTACCATGAAAAGACGCTTTTTCCTTCTCGCTGCCCTCCTGGGTTCTTTCACTTTCTCTGCCGCTGCTGAAGACGGCTTTGTGCCGTTGTTTGATGGCAAGACCATGACCGGCTGGCGCAATGCCTACGAGTGGGGGAACATCGAAGTCGTGAATGGCGAGATCCATCTCACGGGCGAAAAGAAATTCTTCGTCGTGACCGAGAAGACTTACAGCGACTTCATTTTTGAAGGCGACATCTTGCTGCCGGAAGGTCAGGCCAATAGCGGTTTCATGTTCCGCGCTCATGTGCAGCCGAACAAAGTGTTTGGTTACCAGGCCGAAGTGGATGGCGACGCCAAGCGCAAGTGGTCCGGTGGACTCTATGATGAAGGCCGCCGCATGTGGTTCATCAGCCCGATCAAGGGTAACAAAGAAAGCGAAGAGGCCTTCCGCGCCCGTGCCGGAGATGCCTTCAAGCGCAACGATTGGAATACCTACCGCATCACCTGCAAAGGCAACAAGTTGAAGATCGAGGTCAATGGCGTGGTCACCACGGATATTGAAGATTCCACCGATGCTAGCGGTGTCATCGCCATCCAGCATCACGGTGAAAAGGGCGCGACTTACAAGTTCCGCAACCTGCGCATCAAGGAGCTGAAGTAATCTTTTTCGGCGTCGCGGCGGTGGGAGTGTTAGCCTGCCGTCGCGATGTCTTGCTCTTTCTGGGCTTCAGGGAAATACCCTGATTTGGCAAAGCTTTGAATACAGCGGCCATTGCCCCCACTGAGGCGCATTTCGATGCCCGCGGACTCTCCCATGGCAGTGCTCACGTGGTAGCAGTGATGGCAAAAGCAGGGCGCGATCTCCCGTCCATGCTCCCGTAAAAAGCGGATGGCGGGGCAGGTCTTCACCTCCACCACCACTTCCTGATCTGTTTCGTGGACTTCCACCTCAGCGCCTGGCTCGGCGGCAAAAAAGGCGCGCCAATGCGCTGCCACGGAAACGAGACCGCCCGTTAACCAACGTTGCGTCACGGGAGCGTAATAATGACGCCCAAGGTCTAACCAATAGCGCCGCAATCCTTCTCGGCCGAGTTTTCGTTCGATAAAACGAAAGGTGGCATTCACCGCTGTGTAAAAATCTGCCGCACCAACCGGCTTCACGTCGGTGTAAGGTAGCACAGACGAGGCGGGCTCAGCCGAGGAGGTTTTGGAGCTGTTCTCCATGGGCTTTGAGGTGATCGTGAACGGCCCAGAATTCATTGCCCATGGCCAGGATCTGGCAGCCCATGTCTACGATGGTTTTGGCATCTTCAATGTTACCCACGGGCATGCCCCAAGGTTTTCCCGCAGCTTTGCACACTGCGGCGAGGCGACTCACGGCATCATGGATCTGCGGATCGCGAATGGAGGCCGCGCAACCCAGACGCAGGGAAAGATCTCCTGGTCCGAGGAATAAGGCATCAACGCCGGGGAGTGCAGCGATTTCGGCCATGTTTTCCAGGGCCTTTGGGGTTTCGATCTGGAGGATGAGCACGGTCTCGCGGTTGCGCTGCTGGATGTAGTCGGGTGACTTCTGCACCCAAAAACCCGCATCCATGCCGGAGCCATCCAGCCCACGGTCACCGAGAGGTGGAAACTTAGTGGCTTCCACCAGTTGCCGAGCGCGTTCGGCATCATTCACCTGCGGGATCATGAGTGCGGCCACGCCATCTTCGAGCAGCCGTGAGAGACCCGTTTTTTCCACCGTCGGCGGGCGATAAAGGCAGTCAATATCCGCCAAATGATGACGGGTGACTAGCTCGGTGACTTCACGGGGATCCCACACGCGGTGCTCTCCATCCACCCAAATGGCATCGTAACCAAAGTGGGCCGCCATCTGGGGGTAATAAGGAATATTGGACCCCAAGGCACACACGCGGGCGACTTGCCCGGCATCAAGCTTCTGACGGATTTTGGATTTTCTCATCGGATCGTTCAGTCTGAAGAAGGCGACCTGAATGATGGGGTGCTACTTGCGCCGCGCCATCATTCGGTAGCCTCCAAATACGGTCTCACGAACAGAAATCTCCCAGCTAGAATCCAGTCCCAGAAAATCGGGTAGTTCTTGCCCCCGGAAACCGGCGCGGATGCTCACCTGCATATCGTATCGGGTCACCCAGTTGAGCTGGGCTAGACTGCAAAAAAGGCGTCCCATGAAGCTGTGGATCCGGTAGCGCGCAGGTTCGGCTGCGAGGATGAGCTGCGTCTCCGGTGCGATGCGGCTGCCTAACAGGTGCAGTTGTTCTGCCTGAAAATGGTGCAGGAACAGATTGGCGATGAGCACCTGCGAGGGGGGTAAGTTTTGGGCAAACAAGTCTCCCTGTGTCCAGGCTGCATCCGCAGGCCAGGAGGCAGGGCGGGGTGCGAGATCGAAAGCGTGGAGGTCATGCGTCTGGCACAGCCTTTGTTCTGCTAGCTTGAGTGACAGGGCACCATCTCCAGCGCCCAATTCCGTCAACTGCCAGCCTGGCCGGCGATGCTGCCGCAGCAGGCGTGAGATCCACCGGTGGTTGCCCATGATGCCATTGACCAGCAGCAGATCTTGGCGGCTGCGTAGGGCAGCTGGGTCATCGTAGGCCAGCGTTTCGAGCACTTCAGGCTGGACACTGCGGATGCGCATGAAGGGAAGGAAACGCCTCAGCGCACAAGCCGCACACGCGCGAAGCGGCGACTCTTTGCAGGGTTAAAGGGCACGTCTTCGACGGCTACGACCTCATAGGTGCCATCGGTGGCCAGGGGGGCGGCGGCTTGGGTGGCATTGGTCCAGTTGACGAGGTCGCTGCTGAACTGGACTGTGTAAGAGAGGGTGGTATCACCTGCACGGCGGGAGTGTTCCACCCGCAGTTTCTTTTGCTGGCCTGCCCCCACCACCGTGATGTTAGGCAGACCCAATTGAGTGATGCTGTTAGCTTGGGTCACTAACTTAGCTCGTGAATTAAGTCGAGGGTTCATGCCCAGGGCGAATTCTGTGAGGTTGGTCAAACCATCCCCATCAAAGTCCTGCTCAGGATCGGCATCTGGGCCGGTGAGGTTGTTGGCTTCCGTCCAAAGAGCGTAGGTATTCACCGGGGTGGTGTTGATGACCTGGATCGTTTGAGTGGCAGTGGCGGGCAAGGGGCTGAGGGCCTCCCAGCCGTAGGAGCTGTCACCGGGGAAGCTGCCGCTACCGTTCATCTGAAGATTCCAGCGATAGGTACCAGGGAGGGCACCCTGAGGGACGGTGAGGCTGACTTGGTAGGTGCCACTGGCGATGTTGCCACTAACACGGTTGGTTGCCCCATTGAAGGGAGCGCTTGCTACAGGGACTCCCGTAGGATTGTAGAGCACCATCTGGCCCGAGCCGATTTCTTGGGAGGCATCGATGGTCAAGGTGGCCGTCAGGATGGCGGCGGCTTGACTGACATCCACGGGGGCTGGGCTGAAGGTGGCCCCTGTCACCCGGGCAAAGGGTGTGGCGGCCACGGATGCGCGCACGGCGATGTTTCCCTGCTGGTCTGCCCCACGTCCGGCGACGGCGACTTTGTACACGGTGAATGGATTGGCGAGAAAACGGATGCGACTGGCCCCTCCCTCCGCAGCTTCATCATTCACATGCACAAGGGTGAGAGGCGGGGCGGTGTAGTCATCCCCCGTCCACACGGATAAAACAGTGTCGAAGCTGCTGCCGACGGTTTCGATCTCATACCAGACTTGGTCAGCGGCGGCCAGTTCCAGCCCCCACCAGGAAGTGGCGGCGTAGCTTTGAGGCGTGAAACCGGGCGGCAGGGGCTCATCCACCTCCAGGGTGGCCCCGGCATTGTTTCCCAGTGTGGCAGGTCCACTGGGGGGCAATTCCTCGCGCGCACTGAGGTTATCATTGAGAGGCGCCGCCTGTACAGCCCAGGCGAAAGAGCAGATAGCCAGGGCTACCAGCCCTTTCTCACATGGCTTTAGCAAAATCATCAGCCAGAGTTAAGGGCATTTCAGTCTCTGTGCCAGTGATTCACAGCACGGGTTTATTTATTGATCCCACGGAACATCTCCATGCTGGACTTTGAAACGGTCTTCAATTGAGCCAGGTAGCTTTTCAGCGTTTCGCGCTGGCCGGGGGTCAGGAAGCCCTCGGCGCGTTCTGCGATGATGCGGTGGTTGGTTTCCAGTTGCTCGATCTGCTGCTGGATGACTTGGTCGGTGATCTTAGAGGGGTCTCCTCCAGTCTGGTCATTCAGCCCACCGATGGAAGAGGGACTGGTGCGGACCTCCGCCATCAGTTTGAGGAGTTCCTGCTCCTGAGACCCGGAGAGAGGCTCTGCCGATGCGGTGAAAAGATTGCGACCCAGGGTGTCATAGACGGTGCGGTCCGGTTTGGTGAAATCCCAGTCCTGGAAAGTCTTCCAGTCATTTTCTTGGTTGAGAAATTCCTTGATGGAAGCGTCATAAACGGAGCTTTGGTGTTTCGCTTCGGCGATGATTTCCTGGCGTTTTTGATCCGACAGGCCGGGTTCCATGAGTTGCATGCTCAGGTCCGTCTGCATTTTCTGACGTGCGATCAGCAGCTTGCGGAAGTTTTCTTTGTCCTCCGGGCTGAGACGCAGGATTTCGAACAGCTTGCCGTAGGCGAGGTCAATCTGGGCGGCCTGCTGATTCTCCAGCACCTGCCGCATTTCAGGCGTGCGTAGCATTTGCCGGAGATTGCCTGAATTTGGCGGTGCCGGGATGTTGGCGGCTGCGGTGGCAGGGTCCTGAGCTGGCGTGGCAGGGGTGCTGGCGACGGCAGGGCTGGTCTCCGTAGGTTTACGGGCCAAGTCAGCTTTCAGTTTGGCGATCGTCTGGCGGGCTTCTTGGAGCTCTGTTTCTAGCTTCACGGCCCGAGGATCCACGGATGGTGGCGTGGCTAGGAGCCAAGCGACGGCACCGGTGGAGATGATGCTGACGGCACCGAGGAGGGGGACAACGATGTTTTTCATGGGGAAAGGTTGGCTGTTAGCCATGACAGTCCCCTTTCTAGGCAGGAGCGTTCATTTTGACCAGATGAAAAAAATGAACGCCCTTCCGGCTGCTACCTTACTTGGCCGAGGGAGCCTTGAGTTTGGCGATGAGGTAATCGTGGGCTTGGGGATGCTTCACCTCCGTGGCACCGGGGTAAACGAGCTCGCAGGGCACCCCCACGCTTTTCAGTTTTTCTTCCAGTTTCACACCGAAGTTGGCGCTGTGGGTGGGGTCTTTCTGCTCCTGGCCGAGGGCGGGAGGGGCACTGTAGTAAAGGTAAATGGGGCAGTCATCCGCCGTAACGTTGGCATACGGCGAATACTCCTGGATCCAAGGCAGGATGCCTTCTCTTCCTGCGAGGAAATCGGCAAACTGGGTATCGCGCTTCTTGGGGTCAGCAGAGATGAACCCAAAGGCATGGCCGCCGTAGCGGCTGTTGGGCGTCCACTCCTTCATCTGCTGTGGGTCCAGGGTGGTCTGGGCACCCATGACGGCGGCACACCACAGGCGGGTGGATTCGCGGGCGATGGGGTCGCTGTTTTGGGGATCTGCCAGGTCGTTGTGAAAGGCCAGCCACAGGCTGGAACAGGCCCCAGCGGAGCCACCGGACGCGCCGATGCGGGTCTTGTCGAGGTTCCACTCGCCTGCCTTGCTGCGGACAAATTGCAGGGCGCGGGCGGCATCTTCCAAGGGGGCTTTTACCGGTGGTTTGACCCCAGCGGCATGCGCCTGGGAAACGTAGCGGTAGTTGATGGAGACGACGGAGATGCCTGCGGCCAGGTATTTTTCAATGTTAGCGACACGGCCCTTATCTCCTCCCATCCAGCCGCCGCCGTGGATGAAGAAAAGCAGCGGGGTGGGCTGGGCAGACTCGGCTTTCCAGAAATCCAGCACCTGCCGCTCATGCGTGCCGTAGGCCACATTGGCCGCAGTCGGTGTCGGCATCGGCGGGGCTTTGGGCTTCGCTGGCTGGGCAGCTTTGGGCTTGGCGGGTGCTTTAGCGGGGGTTTCTGCGGCGAAGAGCGCTCCGCCGAGAAGGCCGAGAGCGCAGAAAGTGAGGGTGGTGGAGCGCATGGTCAGTTGGGATTAGCGCCCCTGGAAACGACCTGCGGGCACCGTTTCTTCTCACTAAACTGGCCAAACGGACTTTCGCGGGGTCAATTCGTAGGCGCCTTCCAGTTGCCATCCAGTACGCCTTGATCTGTGACCACATTTTTGCCATCCACTTGTTTCACCAGCCACTTTTTGCGCTGGAAATCCTTTTTGTAAGACCAGCCGGCCTCGTACTCCCAGGCATCGGCCGCCAGGGCCTTCATGAGGCGCACCTGGATGACATAAACGGCGATGCGCTGGTCGGGGTCCACGATCATGTTGTCCGGCTGGGCGGTGGTCAGCACGCTGGCGCTGATGAGGCGCAGTTTGAGATCATCGAAACGCTTGAGGAAAGCGACGCTGGCCGGGGTGTAGTCGCGATTGGGCACGATCTCGCCCAGGGCGATGGAGTAACTCTTTGGCACGCCGGGATTGGGATCTGGCAGGGTACGGATGATTTCACGCACCAAGTCCTCGGTGGATTCGGTTTCGTAGTGGTCCAGCCGCACGCCCTCACGGTCCACGGGCCCGCAGGCGGCGAGAGTGAAAAGACAGAGGCAGGCGAAAAGACGGCGGATCATGATGCAGGTCATTGCCACGGAATACGCACGGGGGCAACTGGCGGTGCTTGGCAAGAGGCCTCGCCTCGCTATAAGTGGCCGATGTTCGATATTCGTGAAAAGCCCCAGAACGTGGACCGTGCGTTTCTGGTAGGTGCCTATTTTGACCGCCGCAAAGCCCAGGAGTCTGCGGATCTGCTGGAGGAATTGAATGAACTGGTGAGGACACTAGGCATCGAAGTGGTGGGGAGCGAACTGGTTTTTGCCCGTGAAATAACGGCCCGTCACCTCATCGGCAAAGGCAAGGCGCAGGAGCTGATGGAGGCTGCCCGCAATGCTGGGGCGGAGTGCATCGTCTTCGACAACGAATTCTCCCCTGGCCAGCAGCGTGCCTGGGAAAGTGAGTCCAAGCTCTGTGTCATTGACCGTCACGAAGTCATTCTGGATATCTTCAACATGCGGGCGAAGACCCGCGAGGCTCGCCTCCAGGTGGAACTGGCTCGCATGGAATACTCCATCCCGCGTCTCACCCGCATGTGGGCTCACCTTGACCGTCAGGGCGGTGGGGCTGGCGGCGGTGTAGGGGGTGCCGGGGCGGCCCGTGGTGAGGGTGAAACCCAGCTGGAGGTGGACCGCCGCATGGCCTACAAAAAGCTCGACCGCGTGAAGGCCGAGCTGGAGGAAGTGAAGAAGCAGCGTGACACCATGCGCAAGGAGCGCAGCCGCGTGCCCCTGCCGCACGCCGCCATTGTTGGTTATACCAACGCAGGAAAATCATCTCTGCTGAACAAGCTGACGGATGCCGATGCTTACGTGGAAAACAAACTTTTCGCGACGCTGGATACCACCACTCGCCGGATGGAATTGCCCGATGGGCAGGCCATGCTGGTCACCGACACGGTGGGTTTTGTGCGCAATCTCCCGCATGACCTTGTGCAGAGCTTTCGCGCCACCTTGGAGGAGGCCGTGCTGGCAGATTTCCTCATTCACGTGGTGGATGCCAGTTCCCCCCACGCTTACAGTTTTTATCAAACCACTACCGAGGTGCTGGCGGAACTGGGAGCTGGCGATAAACGTGTGGTCCTGGCGCTGAACAAGGTGGATCTGGCTGATGACAGCCGCCAGATGGAGCTGCGCCGTCAATTTCCTGAAGGAATCTTTATCTCAGTCAAAACAGGTCAGGGACTGGAAGACCTCTTTCACCGCATCCATGACATGCTCATTGATCGCGTGGTGCGGCTGGATCTCAGCATCCCCTTGGATCGCATGGACCTCGTGGCTCTAGCTCATCAGGAAGGGAAAGTCCTGGCGGAATCTTATGATCGTGGTGTGGCGGATATTCAGTGCGTGGTGCCCAAGCGCTTTGAATCTCGCTTCACTGAATTTGTGGCGAAGAAAAAGAAGGCTGCCAAAAAATGAGGGGAGGGTGCTAGTCACCCTTGAGGTTAGCGGATGGCTGTCGGCTTTGTTGCCTCGGTGCGGGGCGCGATGGGCATGGCATCCGTTGAGGCCAAGATGGTTTGCATCAAGTCCTCCGGTTTGATCATTTCAAACCGGCCCTGGACCCGGAGGTGATCCGTGATGCGAAAGGCGGTGGACTCAGAGGTGGACTTGGCCACACGGCTGCTCTGCATCATGATGGGGCCGCCATAGAGCATGGCTTCATTCACACTGAGGGTCGCCTCATCGCATAGGGCAGTGGCGCGATCTGGGAGGTTGATTTCGACAAACACGTGCCCCTTGGCCTTCACCTTCAGGGCCTTGCCCTCATCGTCTTTCTTCAGCACTTCCACGCTGTCACCCACCACTCGGTATTGGCCCACTTCCGCATGCTGGGGGCTCAGGGCTTTGGCTTCATCGAAGGACATTTCCAGCAGGGACCATTCGGCCATGCTCACCTTGGGGGCAGGCTCTGCGGCGATGGCAGGTTCCTCCGGTGGTGGGGCTTCTTCTTTGGGGCTACCGCAACTGGCCAGCAGCCCGGTGACTCCCAGGACTGCCCAAGCGCGCATCGTGACCGATGATTTCAGGAAGGAAGGGAGAAAGCGAATCATGGCATTATCTATACACGGAAGAAACGCCACTTCAGGCTCAAAGTGTCTGAGTCTTTGCTTCTTCTCGTCCTACTTCAGCGGCAGGCCATGGCGCTGCCAAAAACTTTGCAGGGCAGCCGGGGAGCCATTGAAGACATTGCGCTCCACTGGGCGGTCCAGGTTGCCAAAGTAAGGGCTGAAGCGCCACGGGCCGTGATTGTAAACCTTGGGGCGGGAGCGGCCACCTTCCCAGTCCACCCCGCCGTATTGCCACAGCGTCCAGTCAGACCACACACGGTATTGGTTCACGAGGCCTTTCGGGCTCCCCGGGGCAGGGAATTGTGGGCCAGCGCCACTTTCGTGAGAGTAAAGCGCCAGCCAGTAGGGCATGCGGCGCAGTTTGGCCTTGGTGGCCGCATCGGCGTTGCCCAGGAGGATCTTCAAATGCGCGCTGTTTTCCAGGTAGGCCACAGGCACCACGCCAGTGCGGGTTTCCACCCGATCCATGAAACGCAGGATGTCGGAAAGACGGGAGTTCGCATCAAAGTCACCGCACAGCAGCAGCGAAGAAGCATTCCAGGAGCGGCTGCGCGCCAGGGCCTGGGCACGGGCCACAAATTGGTCCGCCTGGGCCACGGCATCCACATGGGTTTGCAGGCGATAGTAAACGCCCACGAGCATGCCTTGGCGATCCGCAGAGGCCAGGAAGTTAGCGCACTTGGTGTCTAAATTGCCGCCTTTGCCCGCCCGGGCGATGAGGCCGCTGGCTCCATTCGCACGAAGAGCGGAAACATCGTTCTCTGAGTAGCTGCGTCCTTCCCGCTGGCGCTCCTTCGGGTCGTAGGCGGAGACATTGACGATCTGCGGAAGTCCCCGCGAATTGGGGGGCAGGCTGTTAGGGGTGCTTCCGGGCTGCGGGGAGGTGCAGTGGGCCAGCAACACAATCAGGGGCAGCAAGGAAAGTCGTTTCATGGGGAAAAGGATAGTTGGCAGGAGGGGGATCTAAAGAGTCTATGCACTGCCTCAAGTGCCGATTGGTTTACTGGAAAAGCGAAAGCTGCACGAGAGAAATTGTGCCGTGTAAGACGCCTCGGGCATTTCGCCCGGCACCGAGTGGTAGATTGGTAGGCGTATCCAGCTAACCGCATGCGTTTCTATGGAGTTATGTCCAAGGCCTCCGCTCCATCGCTCGCTCGCCGACTGCGCGTGCCGTTCATCGTTCTCGCGGTGGTGGCGGCCCTGTTGTGGTTCGGCTGTGAGTGGTTGGTCAGTCGCGCGCAGGAGAAGGTGAAGGAGAGTTTGGCGGCCCGTGGCCTTTCGTTGACCTCGAAGAGTGAGTCATGGTCGCTCTGGGGTGGCATTACGTTGCAAGACGCCGTGCTGAGACAAGTCTCTGGGAACAAGGTGCCGCTACTCCAGATCAGCGCTCTGCATGTGGAGGTGGAATGGGGCCAGTCTTGGGAACACGGCAGTGCCATCACGCGATGGCTTGCGGAAGACGCCGTGCTCACGCTCCAGGATGTAGAAGGTGCCATCACCGTGAACCCTTTCACCCTCGATTCCGTCGTGCGTGATGGTCAGGTGGACGTGGTGCGCTTGCGATTGGGCCAGGGGGCTTTGACTGTAGATTTGAAAGGCGAAGTTCTCACTTCTTCCTCCCCGTCTGAGGGTGGTGACAAGACGCCGTTTTCTCCCGATTGGCAGTCTCTTCGTTCCGTCTTTCGCACGCTGAGTTTTAACCCGGATGCAGGGCCATTTCAGATCACAGGCCTGTTTGCTGTGGATCTGAGAAACAGCCCGGTCATCTGGAACGCGGACCTTCGAGGAGCGGGCCAGCAGGTGGAGTGGCGTGGCGTGCCCCTGAAGAATGCCATCGTGGAAGGCCAAGTCTCCCAAGGTGGACTGCGGCTGAGCGGCGACTTCCAGCTCACGCAAGGCAGCGCGCTGATCGAAATGAGTCGCGAAGGCTGGTCGCAGACCCCGCTCAATCTCAGCGGCACCCTCACGGACAGTGCCAATCGCAGCGATGACTTTGAGGCCGCTTATTTGGGAAGGGCACGCACCCTCACCATCTCCCGCCTCAGTGGCCCAGCGGATCTCCTGGAACTCGCCCGCAATTATCCGTTGCTTGGAGCTCAACTCCCCACAGCGCTGACGGTCAAAACGTTTCCAGACATTCTGGCCAAAGACTTTGTTTTGGATCTGAGCCAAGAGCCGCCAGTTTGGACGCTGGCCAGTGTCCAGTTACGCACGCCTGCGGCGATCATGGTGACTGTGCGCGATCAACCCCTAACCATTGATGATATCACGGGCCAGATTTCTCGAAAAACGGGCCGCTGGCATTTCAATGACCTGAAGGGAAAGCTCTTGGACGGGCGTTTCAAATTGGATGGCAGCTATGATGGCCGCATTCTCACCGACGCCCAAGTCTCCCTGCAATCTCTGCGGCTCGCACGGCTAAAACCTTGGCTGGGGAAAATCAGTGCCAGTTTAGATGATTCGGACTTGTCCCTAAACTACCGGGGCGCGATCTGCAGCAGTCCCATCCGCTCCACGGGCAGCGGCAGTCTCATCCTCACCAATGCGCCGGTGGTCCACATCCCTTTGCTGGAGCAAACCTACGCGCTGTTTCCCAAGCTGCTTCCAGATCGTGGTCGCGCTGGGGCAGGCGAGTTTCAGGTGACTTTCTCCATGAACAAAGGGGTGGCTACGATTGATCCCTTCAAAGGCCGCAGCGAAGCCATCACTGTCACTGCCACTGGCACGGTGGATTTGGTCAAACAATACGTTCAAGGTCGTGCCCGGGCGAACCTGCGTGGCATTGTTGGCCGCATCACCCTACCGCTCAGCCATGTGTTTACGGACATGGAAATCAGCGGTCCGCTGGATGACATACGCGTCTCTCCTGAGGGGCCAATCGGAGGTGCTAAAGGTTTGTTTCAGGGCACGGCGAAAGTCGCCAAAGGCAGCGTGAAACTGAGCGGTAACGTGCTCAAGGAGAGTCTCACTTTACCCTTCGAAGCTCTGGGCATGTTCGGAGAAGAAAAGCCTGGGGAGTGATAGGCAGGTACTTACTTTTTAGAGATAATTCGACAAGAATGATTCAGGAGTCATCGCTGGAATACGGCAGTTGGCAAAGTCGCCTGTATTTCGAGTGATGATCATGTCTGCCATGCCTGAAGCAGCAGCAGCGACTTGCAAGGCATCTTCAAAGTCTGACAACCCGTGGACTCTCCATTGTGTTGCGTCAGCATGGGCGACCGTAGGGACTTCAAGGAAGCCTAACAACATGTCTATCATCTCAGCTGTTTGCTCCCTGGAGTGTTGCCTGCCATGATAGTAAGCGATGATGGGCAGTGTGTGCCAAGCCACCAAACCTTGATGGGAGCCGGAGTCACATAGTCCCAAAACCTTATTGCTTGCCTGTTGTCCGCTTCTTGGAATTCCTGAAGATTCCAAGATTAAGCAATCCAGCAGCACATTGGCATCTACAAGCAATCGCATACTTAGCGAAGGTGCTTCTCGTTGATGTGGGAAAGCCAAAGGTCATGGGAGTCCTCTAGCTTCTTGACTGAGCCACTCCATTTCTGAACAAACCCCGTTGGTTTTCGAGCGGTTTTAGGCGGCTGCGCGGGAGGTGTCGAAGCTTCGACGTTGAAGGAAATTAAGCCGCCTTCAACATGGAAACGCACCCAATGGTCACCACTCGGCAATCCAAGCCTTTCAAGGGGGGCAGAAGCTTCCAGCGTCTTCATAGATTGATAATCTTTACGTTATGCTAGTCAGAAATTCAAGCACTCGGTTCTCAATTACCGCCCATCCATCTACTTCCCCTGCTGGGCCCAGAAGGCTTCCGGTGGGAGGAGATCGCTGCCGGTTTCGTCAAAGCGGGTACCGATTTCTTTGAGGGGGAGGGCCTTGGCGGTATCCAGACCACGGGTGATGGTGGCGGGGGTGAAGACCAGGCGGGTGAGGCTCATGCCGACGAGGGGTGTGAGGTCGGTGACGGGAGTTTCACCAATGTGCAGCCGCTGAAGAGCGCTGCCGCTGAGTGGTGACAGGTCCTTCACTTTGCTGCGATGCAGGGTGAGGGAGACCAGGGGCATGCCCTTCAGTCCGGCGATGCTTTCGACAGGTGTGCCGCTGAGCCAAAGCATTTGGATGGGGCTCTTGGAGAGAGGAGCGACATCGGTCACCTTGGTATCCACGATGTTCACTTCCGTGAGCGGCGCACCTTCCAGGGCGCTGAGGTCTGCCACGGGAGTGCGGCTGAGGTAGATCTTTTGCAGCGGCATGCCCCGCAGTGGGGAGAGATCGGTGATGGGGCTGTCTTCCAGGTAAAGCTCAATCAGCTTCATGCCCTGGAGCGGACGGATGTCCTTGATGGGTGTGCCGCTGAGGTCGAGCGCGAGAGGTTTGAACTTTTCCAGAAAGACGAGGTTGGTCACCTTGGCCTCTCGGAGACTGAGGGCGACAGGCTGGCCATCCTCGATGCTGAACTCGCCATTCCCGGCATACTCGTGGTTGTGGTATTTGATCTCGGCGTGGAGCTTTTCAGCCGTCCAGTAAACCGACTTGGCGGTTTCAGCGGCGGGTGTTGTTGCGGGTGCCGGAGATACTGGAACGGCAGGCGCGGGCTTTGTAGGGGCAATCGTGAATTTCGTTTCTTCACCGCAGGCAGTGAGCAGAAGGGCAAGAGCGCAGGCAGAGAGAGGAAAGCGGATCATGAGCATTGGGGAACGCTGGCAGCGGGATAGGATTTCAGCGAGACGGAAGAAAGCCGTTTTTAATCTCGCAGGGCCACCGCAGGGTCCACCCGCGCGGCAAACCAGGCTGGAATCAGGGCTGCAATGAGGCAGAGCACCATGGCAAGGCCGCAGATGAAAGACAGATCCACCCACTGGATATGGGACGGGATTTCACTGAGGAAATAAATGTCCTTGGAGAAGAAATCGCGACCCGTGATTTCGGCAATCAAGTCGCGCAGAGCATTGCGAAAATGCAGGACAGTCATGCCACCGATGATGCCGAGGATGATGCCAAAGATGGCCACAATACCCGCCTGCACGAGGAAGATGCCGATGATCTGCTGAGCCCGACTGCCAAGGGCCGTGAGGATGCCGATCTCACGACGTTTTTGCACCGTGACCGTGATGGTGGTATTCATCACGCAGATCGCGGCGACGAGCATGATGAAGAAGAGCAGGAAGTACATCAGCGACTGCTGGTTTTCCACATCCCGCAGCTTGGAGCCGAGGGTATTGATCCACGTTCGGGCATTCCAGTCCACGGGCAGCGCATTGGCCTGAAAGAGTGCCTGCACGAAGTCTTCCGCCTGATCTGGGTCTGCCAATTCAATCTCCAGGCCACTCACATCGCCTTCCAGGTTGAAGAGCTCTTGACCGACATTCAGCGGTGCGTAACAGCGGTCACCCGCCGTGTCTGCTCGCACGATGGCCACCACGGTGAGATCTCGGGGCAGGACGACGATCTCGTCACGCGCGGCCTTGGCCTGCTCAGGGTCCGTCGTTTCTTCCGCTTCCCGTAGGTTGCGGATCATCTGGCGAATGGTGTCTGAGGCTAGGATGGAGAGTACATCTCCCACCTTGACCTTCAGCTTTTTCGCCAACTTGTCGGTGATGATGAGGTTGTCTTCCTTGAGGTTAAACTCGCCTTCGAGAAGATGTTTGGAGAGTTTTTTTAACAGGTCGTTATCCGCCTCATCTCGCAGGCCTAAAAGCTCCGCTGCTTCGGGGTCGGAGTCGCCATTGCGGGCGGCGATCATGCCTTCCGCGATGGGGGTGGCGGAAAGCACGCCTGGGCGCAGTTTCATGTCCTTCAGGACCTCACGCCAGTTTGAGCGAAAGGGTTTGGGCGCACCCTCAGGGAGTTCCCCCACAAACGGGCTGTCCTGGACCAAAACGACGTGCGGTTCAAAACCGAGAAGCAGTTGTTTAAACTCCACCTGCCAGCCTTTGAAGACGGACATCACCACCACCAGGACACCCACGCCGAGCATGACCCCGAGCACGGAAATGAGCGAGATGATGGAGACCAGCGACCGCTTGGGCCGGAGGTAACGCAGAGCCAGAAAGAGAGGGGCGTTGGAAAGCATGAGGAAGGTCAGTCTCGCAGGGCCACGGCGGGTTCCACCCGGGAGGCAAACCAGGCGGGGATCAACCCGGCGACGATGCACAGGGCCACAGAAATGAGGCAGGTGAGGGTGACATCCCAGGGCTGAATGTGGGCTGGGATGGTGGATAGAAACACTCCCTCCACCGCATGCACTTGCCCCCCGGTGGCGAACGTCAAGATGGAGCGGATGTCATTGCGCAGCCACAGCACCACCATGCTGCCGATGAGGCCGATGAGCGTGCCGACCACGCCCACCACCACCGCCTGGAGGAGAAACACATTCACAATTTGCCACGGGCGACTGCCCAGCGCGGCCAGCACGCCAATCTCGCGGCGTTTTTGAGTGGTAACCGTGATGGTGGTATTCATCACGGAGAAAGCGGCCACAACTGCAATGATGAAGAGGACAAACTGCATCATCGTCTGCTCATTCTGCATGGCAGCTAGGCGGGACTCGCCTGCATCGGTCCAGAGCGTGAAGCTCCAGCCTGGGAGGGCAGGTTTTAGGGTGGCCGCAAAGTCCTTGGCCTGCTGCGGGTCGCGAATCTCAATGGCGATGCCGGTCACTTCTTGGCCTAACTGGAAGAGCTTTTGCCCGGTCTTTAAAGAGACGTAGCCATTATACCCTCCTGTGTCGGAGTTGATGAGACCCGTCACACGCAGGGGCTTCGGCTGCAGCTTGATGGCATCCAGGATGGCTTTCTTTTTCTCCTCGGATTCCTGCTCCTCAGCCACGCCATATTGACGCACCGCATGGTTCACATTTTGAGAGGCATAGACGCTGATCTCATCCCCCACTCCCACGCCGAGTTGCTGGGCGTGATACTCACTGATGACGATGCTGTCCTCCGGCAGATCCAAGTTGCCCGCCAGCAGGTGGCGGGTGAGCTTTTTGAGATTTGCGGCACCCTCCTCCTGGGAAAGGCCGAGCACGAGTGTCCCCGTCTGGTTATCCCTCTGCGCCATGTAGAGGATACCCCCCGCATAAGGTGCGGCAGTCAGAGTATCTGGCTGGGCGTGGGCAGCTTTTAGGACCTCTTGCCATGGTGGGGCATTTTGGGCAGCGGTGTCTCGAGCCACCAGCACATGCGGCTCTGCGCCCATGAGGGTGTCGCGAAAGTCCACCTCAAAGCCCATCATGACAGCCCGCACCACCACCATCATCAGCACGCCCACGGCCACGCCAAGGACGGAGATCGTCGTGATAACCGAAACAAACGAGCGTTTGGGGCGCAGGTAGCGGAGGGCTAGAAAGAGGGAGGCGCGGTTCACCATGGGCAGGCCCACTTTGGAGGCCTAAGCGCAAAGGTCAAAGAGTCTCCTGGGGCGGTTCAGATCTCCCCACCCGTGCGGGTCTCCCCGTCCTGGGCCTGGCCACTGACGTCATAACGCATCTGGCCATCCTGAATGCTCAGAAAACGAACGGCTCCCTGCAATTCCTCCGCCCCCAGTCCTGGGACATGAAAGGTGCGGCCCTTCAGGGCTCCTTTTTCAATGGTGACGCCTTCCACCAAACGCCGGGCGATGTCAATCGGGCTGCTACCTTCCTCCGTCAGGGGCATGCCTGCGGCCTCCACGGCCTGGCACAGAGTGCAAAGGGTCTGCGCATTGCGTTGATCGCGTGCCTGCCGGACTTCGCTGCCACTTCCACCGAACCAAGCCAAAGCCATCGTGCTCATGATGGCGAGAATGGCCACCGTCATCAGCATTTCAAAAAGGCTGAAGCCTGAGGCGGAGGATTGAGAGTGAATCGCGGTTTTCATACGCAATATTGATAACAGAGTGAAATTATAGAATTTTTAGCGATTGCTCAATTCAGGTTTTTGTAAAAGTGCGACTCGTAGCTCATTTTATTCTCATATTTGAGATTATGGGTGACAGGTTGTTGGCCGCTAGATCACCTACTTTGGCCTGACTTTGACCTTCTGGGTGAACATGGAGCGTGGTATGCTCGTATTTCTCACGCGCCATGCAGGTCCCCCCACGAATCCATGCACATAAACGTCATCTCCTTCGGGTGGCTTTGTGCGTGGCTTGTTTAGCAGCGCCAGCTTTAGCCCAAGAATCGCCGAAGACTTGGTCAGCCAGGGAGACACGCCTGGCCAATGAGTATCTTTCCCTGCTAGTCGGGCAGCCGGAGTACGGTCGCGTGGTGGATCTGCTGTGGGCTCTTTATGAGAAGCATGGGGAGACTCCGCTGTTGCTGGAAAACATTTCTGCCCAAGCTGAAAAAAACGCGTCACCCCACCGTCCTACTGGTGCAGGGGCATTTGTTTCGTCGGGCTGGCGATCTCAAGAAGGCAGCCGCCTTGTATGATGAAGTGCTGAAGACGCAGCCTCAGAATGGGACCGCCCTGCGAGCTCGGGCCGAAATGGCGCGCGAGTTGGCAGATCCCGCCCTGGCGTACACCTTGCTGCAGCGATGGGTGGAAAGTCTCTCGGCAGAGGATGCCGCCAAGCCCCAGGCCTACATTGAAGTCGGCACCCAAGCTCTCGCCGCAGGTCGTCGTAATGAAGCCGCTGACGCCTGGGAAAAAGCCGCGCGCTTGAAACCCAGCGACGCGAATCTGGCCCGGCAAGTGGCCGAGCTGCTTCTTCGAGCTGGTTTCCCCGATCGCGCCGCCACCTTTTACAGCACTCTGGCTGAGCAAGGAGATCCAGCCAAGCGCCTGGATGCACTGTATGATCTGGCGCGCATTCTCGAACACGCAGACCAGTTTGCCAAAGCGGACGCCGCTTTGCTCAAAGGGCTAGCGCTGCTGGATTTCCGCGATGGACGCTACACGGAGTTCTTCCGGCGGCGAGTGCGGCTGCACGAACGTTTTGGCAATTTGGACGATCTTCGCCAACAATTAAAAGCTGAGGCTAACCAAAAGCCTGTCAGTGAAGCGGCTTGGAGAAACTTGGCGCAGTTTTACGAGATCACAGTGGATCTGGATGAACAGCTCGCCGCCCTGCGCACCCTGGTCAAGGAAGTGCCGCAGGTGGCAGATTACCGTTGGGAATTGGTGCGGGCCCTCCTGGATCACGATGGTGCGGCTGAGGCGGCGGTTCTGCTGGATGAACGGATGAAAGGGGATGGCAGTGACCTGCCTGCCATTGTTTTTTTACGCTGTGAGGCAGACCTGCGTCAGGGGAAACCGGCGGAAGCGACGGCGAGATTGCAACAGTTGTTAAGTGCGCAGGGGCAGGCTCAAGAGGTGGAAAAACAGGCGCTGCATTTTGCGCAAACCCGTGCGCTGGACGCCGTCATTGAGATGATTCTGAAAGGTCGGGTGGAGCGTGACCCCTCCAGGGCTGAAGCGGTGTTTGAACTCGCGGGTTTTCATCGTGCTCGCAAAGAGACGGCCAAGTCGGAGGCTCTGCTGCGTCAATTCACCAGCCAGGCGAGCAGTGAAGAGGAAAAACAGCGTCGGCTGAATGACGCTGCCGCTTTCCTCGCCTCTGGCAGTGACCTTGATAGTGCCATCATACTGGCGCGTGAAGCCGCAGGTAAACCAGGAGCTGGTCGTGAGGAATGGCTGCGTTTGGCGGATCTTTTGTCGGAACATGGAGAAGCAGAGGAGGCCGCAGCCCTGCTGGAAAAAGCATGGCAGGCCAGCACCACTGATGAAGATCGTCTGGATGTGGATGAGCGCCTCTTCTCTGTTCTCATGGGCGAGCAAAAAACCGAAGTGCGTCTGGTCCAGGGCACGGCGGGAGATTTCAAGTTGCCCGATGCCTTTACAGGCAAAGGCTTTGCCAGCACGACGACCGAAGAGAAAAAGGACAACCCCATGCCTGAGGCAGTCATGGACATGGCCAAACGTTTCTTTGGTCACGTGACTTCAGAGGAGGCGCCCGCGAAGCCCGCTGAGAAACCACCAGTGACAAAATTGCTTCGTGATGAAGAGGTCTTTCGCGCAGCTTGGTGGGCTCTCCGCACGGAGAATCTTACGGAGGCCTACGCATTCCTCGAACGTCTGCAGACAGATCCGGCGACAGGGCGCATCCGCGAGCTGTCTCTTGAGGCCGAAAAGCTTCTCTTGGACCTCGCGATGACCGATAAAAACAACGCCCTGGCCATGCGGGTGCTGCGGCGTCTTTTGCAAAAGGATGTTTCTGGCAAAGTTCGTTATACCCTGCGCCTGAGTGAGCTTCTCATGGAGGCAGAGCAGACGGGGGTGGCAGCGTCTCAAAACACGCGCTGGATCCCTAGCGGCCCCGTCCTACCTCCGGCGACGCAGGCTGTGAAGCTGTTAGAAGACGCCTACCGGGAGATGCCGGAATCCGACCAATTGCTTTCCGCTTTGACGCAAACTTACACCATTCAGCGCCGCCTGGATGATGCGCTGAAACTTTGGAAAGAGGCCGTTAAAAAGGCCAGCGGTACGGCCGCCATTCCTTTGTTGGAAAGATACAGCGAGCTGCTCCTGCGCCAGAAAAAACTCGAGGAATACGTGCAGTTGCACATCGAGATCGTTGAGCGTGAGACGGACGTGAAGCGCCGCCGGGAAGCTTTTCGGCGTTTTGCGGATCGTTTGTTATGGTCTGCGGAGGGTGGGGAACTGCCTGCGGAGATTACCAAAGAACGTCTGCAACTGCTCCAGAAAGCTCTCACGGAGCAAACACGCAAACATCCCTTTGATGGCTTTTACCACGAAGCTTTGGCTCTAGTGTATGAGCGGGATGGGGATGATGCCCGGGCTTTCCAAGCCATGCGGCAGGCTTATTACACCTCGCCAGAAACGCCTTTCTCGTTAGGCCAATTGCGCGAGGCGGCTCTGCGCGTTTCGGACTTGAAGGCTGCCATCTATTTTCAAAAACAAATCGCTGCTACCGCCCCGGCGGCTGAACTTGCTGCCGAGTCGCGCCGTCTGGTGGAATTGCTGGAGCAGACCTTTCAAATTGCGGAGGCAGATCGGGTGCGGCGCCGTTTGGAAAGTCGGTTCTCTCAAGATGCGGCGGCTTTGGAAAACTTGGCGGAGCATTACAAGTCCACCGGCCAGGATGAGGCCGAGCGGCGTGTCTATGAACAGGTGGCGCGCGTGCGACCGTGGGACGCTCGCTCACGTTTGCGCATCGCTTTGAAAAGCCTGCGTCTTGCGGATGAAGAAGCGGCCGCGAAGGACCTGCGAGAGATTTTAGCGAAGACAGTTCCTCTGGCTCATGCGGGCGCGGGGACAAGTCCTGAAAGACTGCCGTTACCGCTTTCAGATCTGCGTAAAACGGGCGCAGCAGGACCTGTGACGGAGATCACGGGGCTGCTAGATACGGTGCCTGGGCTGGACACTCCCGAGTTAGGACGGCTGCGGGCCTACTTGAACCTGCAAAGGCCTGAATTCATGGAGCTGCCAGAACCCGTTGAGCTGGTGCGGCTGCGGGCCATTGAGGAGTTGGGGCGGCTGATTGCTCGCCAGAAAGATGAAGCTGCATTGCAGGACTGGGTGAAGGACTGGAGCCAGCCCGCCCGAGTGCCGATCGAGCGCCTGTGGGCCTACTATTATGCCGGTGCTGGGACAGAGTTTCGTGCATTGCTGCGTCAGGTTTTCAAAGACACGCCGACGCTGGAGTCGCGCTTTGCCCTGCTGTGGCTGACGCTTCGTTCTCATGGCATGGAAGATGCCGTGACCTGGACCCGCCAAGGCGGCCTTGCGGGTGCGGCGATGGATGAGCGCAAGCGTCTGCTACTGGCGGTGGTGGCCATGCTGGGGGATCTGGACTCATTCCGTTTTGACAAAGGTGAGCTGGCCTCGCTGGGGGCGGCACGACTGCTCATGAATGCCTCCATCCTGGAAATCACACGGGATTTGCAAGACCAGCAGCGTTATTCGGAGGCCCTGGAATTGGGAGAAAGCCTGCGGCGAAATTCGACGGCCCTGGCGGATGACTACGCCTTTTTTCTCTCTCGCATTGCCGAGTCTGCGGAGCGTTGGGACCTGGCCCGTCAATACTTGGGGTTGGTCGTCCGAGGGCCGGTTTTGCCAGGGACTTATCGCGGTACTTATGACCCCTATCTTTACAGCCTTAGCACGGCGAATCGTTTGGCCAGTTCAGGGCAGGAGCGTGAGGAGACTCTCCGTGCAGCCTGGAAGCGGCTGCAGAGCATCCCTGATTCGGCACTGACACGCCTGCGTAAATCGGCGGTGGCAGGCTTGGCCGGTGCGCAGGACACAGCGGCTAAGGAGATGCAGAATTTCATCGGGGGTGATTTCCTCGGGGCGCGTCGCATGGGGGAGACCCAGGGATTATTGATGCCTCAGGGTTCCAGTCGCAATGAAGAGCCGATGCACCTGCGGGCGCTGTGGGAAGAGACGCGGGAAATCCAGGCGAGCTTCGTCCAGCAGGGACTCGCCGGCGTGGTGCAGCAGGCCAATGAAGGACTGGCCGCCACTTGGGGATCGGTGGGGCTGAGTTCTCGCAGTGGCATGGAGTTTGGCGAGTGGCGGCTGGGGCACTTGACGCGTCAATTGCGGGAGGTGGATTACCCCAGCCGCTTGAGAATGATCCGCGAGTACCTGGCCAGCGTGGACATGCGGTTGGAGGTCTCGGTGGATACGTTGAGCGAGCTCGGAGGTCGTTTGGAGTCCCAAGGAATGGCCCGTGAGGCCATTGATGTCTATCGCCTGCTGCCTGATCGCGCACCGGCGAATCCTGAATATGCGCAGTGGTTGATCCGGGCCAGCGAATCGGCACGCGAAACGCAGATGGGGCTGAAATTCACGCTGCAACTGCTGCTGGCAGAGCCACCGATGAAACCGCCACAGCCGGGCAACGAAGTGCTGCGTGAGAAACACGCCTACTTTTTAGCGCAGGATTTCGATGTCGCTGAATTGCACCGTCGGGGCTTTTTGCCAGAGGTCACTCGTGTCTTGCAAGGGCGAATCCCACCGGAGGTTCCTTACCTGCGTGAATTGGCCTTGTTGCATGAGCGGTTAGGCCAAGACAAGGAGGCCCTCGCTGCTTGGGATCGCCTGCACCTGGCTTTTTCCACCAATGCGGAAAGTGGCATCCTGGCCGATGCAGAAAGCTGCCTGCACCAGGCCCGTCTCTTGCAAAAGATGGGGCGTGATAAAGCTGCGATCGAGTCGCTGCGTCTGGTGCCGCTGACCGAGTCTTCGGGAGCTTTGGGAAAAGATGTGTTGAAACTGCGTGCCAGCCTCCTCGCCAGCCAGGGGGGCTGGGAGGAATTCAATGAGTTGATGGCCGTGGCGGTGGAAAGGAAATCTCTGGATGCCATGGCGCATCTGGCCGAGCTCTTGCGCAAAAACGGTCGTGCCACGGAGGCTTTGAATCTGCTGACGCAGGGCGAACGGCGTGTGCAGGAAAACAATGATCGTTTTTACCTGCGGTTGGAGTTGCTGAAACTGGTGGCTCATGAGCCCTCCTGGACGCCAGAACGGGGCCGAGCTCAGGTGGCTTCGCTGTTCCGCGTGCGCAGCCGCGACCGAGATACTTTAAAGCAACTGGCGGACTGGATGGGTGAACAAGCTGAGGGGAGGAATCAGAAGAACTGGATTCAACTGCTGCGCGCCGAGGCACGCGCGGGGCTGGATCGCCCACTGGCCGCGCTGGCTTTGTGTGCATTAGCAAAGGCCCTGCCTGATAAGGCTGGGGATGACATCGCTTTTGGCTGGGCGGCGGCCGGTGAGGGAGACCGCGTGTGCCTAGAATTGGGTGCAGAGGCGCTGCTGAAAAATGGCCGTGCCCGCTGGGCCTGGGACGCTTGTCTGGCGTTGCAAGAACTGCCCACGCTGCGACTGGACGGGCGGAAATTACCTCTGATGGTGAAGGTGGCACACGCCATGGGGGATCGTGCGATCGTGCAGGAATTTTTTGCCGAAGTCATTCGCCGCAGTGTCCCCGGTGGTGCCCAACCCGTGGAATGGGCGCAGGCTTTTGAAGACGTGGGGGAGCCAGGACTGGCACGGGAGCTTTACCAGGAAGCTCTGAAAAAACTGGACGACACGCAGAGCCTGCAACTGGACCTCAGTGCCGCCTGGGTGCGCTTCCTCATCCGCCATCAGGAACCCGATCGGGCGGAGATTTATCTCATGAAGAATCATTGGTCCTTGGTGAATGATTCGGCCAGTTTGATTTTTGAGCTTTACCAAGCCTGGGGTAAACTGGCATCAATAGAGGCGGAGCTGCCCAAGTTCCACCTGCCTGCAGGCGTGGAGAAGGAAGTGCTTTTTCTCAGCCGCCGTGCGCAGGGCCTACCACCCCCCACCCCCCTGCCATGACGCTTCGTCTCTGTCTCCTTTTCCTCGCGGCTTTGTTAGCTGCCTGCTCCTCCGCAAAGCAGGAAGCTGCGCCTCCAGTCATGTCTCAGCGCATGTCCGACCGCATCGCTTCTTCACGCAAGCGCATGCAGGACCAGAATGACCGCAGCATCTATGACAAGGCCATGCAGTCCACCATCACCAATGGCAAGGACACAGGCGGTTGGCTGGGCCGCAAAAGCTACAAGTCCAATCCTTTCTCGGGAAGCAAGGGCTACACGAATACCAAAGACTTCAAGACAGGTTACTTTTCTGGAGCCAGCAGCAAGAGCAGCATGGGGCGCCAATCCTTCGCCCAAGCAGGGAAGATGTCATCCGTGGCGGATGACAGTTTCAGCACCAAACAAAGTTCGTTAGGCTCTCAAAAGGCCCGGGAAGATCAGCAGATGTTTTCGGGATCGGATGATGTCTTTAAAACAGGCTCCGCTCGGGATGCTCTGCGCAGCCAGCAAAAGAATGACCGGCCGAAATTTGTGGAGCTTGAAGAGCAAAAGCGTGACCCGGCCTACACGGAGGAGCAAGTGCGTCGTTTGTTAGGCCGTTAAAGAGCGGTCTTACGTTCATTCTTCCTCACGTGCCCAGCATGCGCCGCCGTCGTCGTCGTTCACGCCCGCTTTCGTGGCTGGGCCTGCTCATTCTGCTGGCCTTTGGGACACAATTTTGGAACGAGACAAAGAAGGCACCTTCCTCCATCCCAGAGGCTAGGTCAGGCAAGGCAGCGAAGGTCTTTGAGGTGATGTATGATGCACGCTTGATCGAGGACCGGAACAACGATGGCGACAGTTTTAAGATGACCTATCGTGGCAAGGTCCACGAATGGAGACTGTACTTTGCTGACTGTGCCGAAAAACGACGGCATGCCTACAATGGTGGTCGTCTGCAAGAGCAGGGCCAGTATTTTGGCGGCCTGAGCGAGGCCCGCACGGTGGCCCTGGGGCAGCAGGCACAGGCCTTTACCCGCCAATGGTTGGAGGAACGGCCTTTCACGGTTTACACCAAGTGGCAGGGCGTCTTCGACAGTGGCCGCCACTACGCCTTTGTGGTTTTTCCCGATGGGGAAGATCTCTCCACCAAGCTGGTGCGCGAGGGGCTGGCCCGCATTCACACGACGGGCACCACTCTGCCCGATGGCCGCAGCGCCGCCGAGTATGGCCGCTATTTGCGTGCCTTGGAAGCTGAAGCCCGGGCCGCTGGGCGTGGCGGCTGGGCACGGTGATGGGGTCAGTCCCGACCCACCTGCCGGATGAGGGCCTGCATCACTCCCTGGATCAGCAGTTCATTGGCAGGGATGAGGTCTGGAAAGTCAGGGTTCTCCGCTTGGAGATAAGGCCGCCCGTCTTTGATGAGGAAACGCTTCAGCGTGGTTTCACCATCAATGAGCGCCGCCACGATGTCGCGTGGGCGGGGTTCTTTGGCTTCTAAGATCACCATGTCGCCATCGCAGATGTTGGCCCCGATCATGGATTCGCCACGCACTTTGAGGGCAAAAGCCTTGGCATTGCGGGCCAGACCCAGGGTATTCACATCCACTGCGATGGAGCCATCCGCCTGTTGTTCCTGGGGGCTGGCGTAGCCGGCGGGAATCATCCCGTAGAGGGGGATGTCCATGATCTCGGCCCGTTCCAGATCTTCTGGAAACACCACGGCGCGAGCTTTGTGGGAGTGGCGCTGGATGACACCCTTTTTCTCCAAGGCCCGGAGGTGACTCATCGCCGCAGTCTGGCTGGAAAAACCAAAGTGCCGCTGGATGTCACGCGTACTGGGCATGACACCGTTTTCGCGCTGATACTGGCGCAGATAGTCCAGCAGTTCGCGCTGGCGGTCGGTGAGTTTTGTGTTTAGGTCGAACATAGGAATGTTTGTTCGCCTGAACACTCAATCCTAACTGCGCGAGACGCAAGAAGATTTCCAGGCCCTTCTTTCGCCAGGAATCTTCTGCATCTGGCACATCCGGTGCATGGAGTCTTTGCACCTGTGACGTTTTGCATGAATCTTTCGCCCGTGCCTGCCCTCCACTCCATCCGTTTTCTCTTCCTGCTCTCGAGTGCTGCATTAAGCCTGACAGCTCAGGAACCGACGGTGCCTTCCACTTTACCGCCGAAACCTGCGCCTGCCGCTGTCACCGCGCCTACACCGCCTGCAGCACCCAGTGCGGCACCTGCGCCCGCTGCTACGGTTCCGGCCATGACCTTGTTACCTCCTGGAAAAACGGGCGGTTTGCCCGATAACACCACCGTTCTTTCCCAGCGAGCAGCTACCGCTTTTGGCGAGCAAAAGTGGGAAGAAGCTCGTGCCGCGTATGAGGAAATGCTGAAGCTGGACGAGCGCAATGCCCTCGCCTGGGCCAATCTGGGTGCTGTGGAGCAGCAGGCGGGCAAGACGAAAGAAGCCCTGGAGTGCTTTGAAAAGTCGGTGCTTATCAATCCCAATCTCGCTCAATCCTGGAGTGCTTTGGGCCTAATCTATTCCTCCAATGGCGATACTTACCGCGCTATTTCCTGTTTCACCCGAGCCATCCACGAAGAGCCGGCAGATGCCCGGGCGCACAACTACTTGGCCATTGCGGCCAAAAATCTCGGCTGGATTGATGCCGCACAAAATGAACTCCAGCGCGCCATCGAGCTTAATCCTCAATATGGCATCGCGCATTTTAATCTGGCCCTGCTTTACCTGGACCAGAAACCTCCAGCGATTGAGCTCGCTAAACGGCACTATGAGAAAGCCGTGGCTCTAGGAGTGGAAAAAGACGAGATCGTGGAGCGGAGGCTGAAGGAGTGAGCTGGGAGATCCAGCCTCAACTTGATCAGCTTCGCGGAGAAGGGCTGTGGCGCGAACTGCGGACGCTGGATTCACCGCAAGGTTCCGTGCTGGAGCATGAGGGGCGGGAATTTCTCAACTTCTCATCCAATGACTACCTCGGGCTCGCTGCCTCAGCGGAGATAAAGGCGGCGCTGCAGGAAGGAGTGGAGAGGTACGGCGGTGGCTCGGGTGCCTCTCGCCTCGTCTGTGGCAGCCTGCGGCCTCATGCGGAGCTGGAGGCCGCACTGGCGAATTTCAAAGGGGCGGAAGCCGCGCTGACTTTCTCCAGTGGTTTTGCCGTGCCCATGGGCACTTTGCCTGCCTTGTTAGGCCCAGGCGATACCATCTTGATGGATAAGCTGAGCCATGCCTGCTTGGTCGATGCGGCACGTCTCAGCGGGGCCACTTTGCGCATCTTTCCCCACAATCACCTCGGCAAGTTGGAGCGCCTCCTGCAAACCGCCCAAGGCCGGGTGCTCATCATCACGGAGTCCATCTTCAGCATGGATGGGGATGCTGCCCCGCTGGTTGAAATCGTGGAGTTAAAAGATCGCTACGGCGCGTGGTTGCTGGTGGATGAAGCGCACGCCGTCGGTGTTCTTGGCCCTCAGGGCAGGGGGCTTGCCGCTGCTTTGGGGTTGGAAGGGCGCATCGAATTACAAATGGGCACGCTGAGCAAGGCCCTAGGCCTCAGTGGCGGTTATCTAGCCGCTTCTCGGCAGGTGATTGACCTGCTGATCAATCGCGCCCGCAGTTTCATCTACACCACCGCCGCGCTGCCAGCCGTGGCCCATGCCGCACTCTGCGCTCTCGATTTAATTCGCAGTGCCGAGGGAGATCGGCGGCGCAGCCTGCTTCATGCGCATGTGGATGAAGTGCGCTCATCTCTCGGGCTGGATCACACGTCCTCCAGCGCGATCCTGCCGCTGATCCTGGGCGATGAAACCGCCGCTATGGCGGCGAGTGCGCGACTCCGCGAGGCAGGACTGATGGTGCCGGCGATTCGTTACCCCACCGTAGCCAGAGGCAGTGCCCGGCTGCGCATCACGCTTTCCGCAGGCCACCACTCGGAGCAGGTGGCCCAACTGATCCAGGAGCTTAAAAGGTTAGGGTGTTGAGCCAGGCTCGCCACGTAGGAGCTGCTTGCCATTGAACCGTTCGCCGGGGTGAAAGAGCCAACCTGGGGAGCTGTTTTTCACCTCGTAACGCTGCAGCACAAACTCGGGCAGGGACAGGTTGCTGTTCGGGTCATACACCCGACGGCCAGAGAAATAGCCCCACATGCGATATTCGCGGTTGTGGTCGCTGCCAAAGGCCGGGCCATCACCCTGCGGGAGCTCAGGGTAGCGATCCGGCTGGCGCGTGAGTTTCTCATTCATCATGACCAGCTTGGCCTCATGCCATGGCTGCCCCGGCTTGCGCACGTAACCCCAGATGTGCGTGCGCTCGATGTGAAAGCGCCTGGCGATGTAGTAGTCCCCAGGAGTCTCGGCAGCGATCTCCATGCGCCGATAATCAATGAGCTGCTGCTGGCGTGGGCTGGTGGAAGAACTGCAGGCCGTGAGGGCAACAGTCAGACCCAGCAAAAAGAAGTGAGCAAGACGGGACATATGACTGCGAGAGTGAAACACGAACGCCAGCACGCAAACGAAACCTCTCAGAGAGCCTTCTTCTTGAGGGCCTCGACCTGCTTTTTCGTCGCTTCCAACTTCTTTTTCGTGGCTTCTGAGCGGAGGCGTAATTCTTCCATGCGTTTTGCAGCCTGAGCGGCGCTGCTGTTGGGGTTCGCCGGATCCGTGATCATGGGGAAGTCATCGGTGCGGAAGGGGTTCACGGGCAGGCCTTCAGCAGAATACACATTCGCCACCGGATTATCTGCCCAGGCAAAGCGCACGGCCACAGGCTTGGCCACTTGTTTGCTGCTCACGGCGATCTGGTTGCCCCGTGGGGTGCGCGGACTTTGCTTGTTGTCTGGCAGGATCACCGCATCCGCCGGCACCCACTGGCGGTCTTCACCGCAGATGGCAAAACCGCGTACTTCATCCACATCCACCACACGCAGGCCAGACTCGGCATGGTCAAAGGTGAGGATGGCTTTCCCGTCTTCAAACTTCACCTCTTTGTAGGTCGGGCTGCGGTAGGGGAGCTTGAATCCATAGTCTTTCACCAAAGCCCAACGGGCGAGTCGCTCGGCCACGTCGCGTTTGTTTTTCGGATGAATGTCGTTGGCCTCGCCCAGGTCGGTGATCACGCATTCACCCGTGTTCCGCAGCTTGCTCATCGTCAGCGTCTGCGCCTCCCGCAGCTCGGCCCACTCACTGTCGCCAGGGGCGGTCACATAGGCTTTGAAATCGGCCAATTGCACCCAGTAGAAGGGGAAGTCACCTTGCTTCCACTCATTGCGCCAATGCTGGATCATGAAGGGGAAAAGATCGCGGTATTCCTTGGCGCGGCTCGAATTGCTTTCGCCCTGGTACCAAATCACGCCCTTGATGCCGTAGCCGATGGTCGGGTGCAAAACACCCGCATACAGATTGCCAGGGCGATGCTGGCCCTTCATCGGGTTTTGTGGGGGACGGGAAAGGGGCGGCGGCAGCGGTTTGCCAGCTTTGAGCGCTTCCTTGCGTGCAACGGCCCAGGCTTCTGCTTTGGTCTGATGGGCCGCCACTTGTTTGTCGAAGGACTCTTGGGTGAAGGTGGACTCAGTCTTTTGCCAGCGCTCAATGATGTCTTTAAAACGAGCGTCTTTTTCTAGCAGGTCGCGTTTCACCCAGGCCTCGGCGGCGCTGCCACCCCAGGCATTGTCAATCAGGCCCACCGGCACGCCTAACATCTCATGCAGCACGCGGCCATAGTGATAACCCACCGCGCTGAAGCTGCCGACCGTGGTAGGAGCACACTCCACCCACTGACCTTGGAAGTTATCTTGAATCTCTTGCGTGCCTACCTGTGGCACGGAGATGAGGCGGATGAGTGGATACTTGGCCTGGGCCATGTCCAAATCCGCCGTCCAGGTGCGGTCCACTGTAAAACCCATGTTGGACTGGCCGGAGCAGATCCATACTTCTCCCACCAAGACGTTCTTCAGTTCCTTGGCCGTCGTGCCTTGGATGGAAAGGGTCGCAGGTTTGGCATTCGCAGGCACGCTATCCAGCTTCACGGTCCATTTGCCCTGATCATTCGCCTTCGCGGTCTTGGTTTGGCCTGCGAATTTGACGGTGACTTCGGTTCCTGGTGTGTCCCAGCCCCAGATGGGGTTGGCTTGCTTTTGCTGTAGCACCATGTTGTCGCCAATGACGGCGGGAAGGCGCAGCTCAGCGTTTAGCGACAGCGTGGATAAGAAGAGAGAAAGACTCAGGGCAAACTTCATGGCAGAGCATGAACGTGATCACCTGAGCCTTCATTGCGAGGAAAACCTTTAGCGCGCGGCCACGCCCGCCTCTTTGCGGATTTTTAACAGGACGGGAAAGCTGGTGACCACCCCTGCACTGTCCTGTTCCGCTCGGGCAGAGGCCATGGCCACGTGACAGAGACGATCCTGATCCGCCACCCAGTTGGAACAGCGGAAGTAAATCGGCCGCTCGTTTTCCTTCGCCCGCACCTGCACCCCATTGAGGCCGATGTCGTCAATGATGACGCCATGCGGTAGGTTGTGGACATCGAAGTTGATGAGGTCGTCAAAGCTGTTTCGCTCGACTCGAATCCACGCCTTCACCGTCTGGCCGGGAACAAGGGTAATCTCCAAAGGCTTGGCTGCCTGCGTGTCTTCCCGCTTCACGGGCTTGCCATCCACTTCAGGCTCCAGGTAAACGATGAACTTCGGCGCAGGCCCCAGCGTGAGTTTGCCAAAGTTGGGGATATTGTGAGAGACGGCTTTGCCGCCGATGTCTGCCGTGGCGGTCACCGTGACCTTGCTCCAATCCGCATCGGCCTTCGCTGTGGGTAGGGCATGCAGGCTGCCCGTGGCGAGGGTGTGGCCTTCTTCAATGAACACAGGTGACGAGGCGTAATATCCCTCAGGCACATTAGTGATGTCCACCCGGATGGGGCCTTCGAAGCCATCCTGGCGCTCTGCCTTGACGGCAAAACCGATGGAGGAGCGGGCGGGGATCGACGTGACCTTGTTCGTATCCACCGTGAGGGTGAAATCAGGTGCGGGTTGGCGGATGATCAGTGAATAGACAAAGCGTTCGCCTAACAAACTCCGTGTATCCGTGACGCGGACGATGTAACGGCCATCCGTTGGGGCTGTGAAGGTGAGTCGTGAATCGCGCCCTAGCTTGCGGGTTCCTTCATCGTCATTGCTGTAGTTCAGGGTGAAGACTGGCAGGCCATTTGGGACCAAGGCGGTGCCAAGAGGGTGTGGGAGGACGGTATAACAAGCCTCATCCAGCGCATGGCTGGTAGTGCTGGTGTCAAAGTAGGAGCGGCGTTTGCCGTCGGTGGCGTAGAACAGGAAACCACTGTCCGGCCCGCGCGGCATGCGGAAGGTCTTCATGATGTCGCCATTGAAATACACGTACTCGTTGAGCTCCATCTCCTCCCAGTTTTGCAGGCGGATGTCTGGGTTATTGGCATCCACACTGCGGAAGTTGTTGTAGCTGTCGCGCACCGCCTGCATCAGCATGCGTGGCACGGGTTGGCCTTGCGCATCCAGCACTTCGATCTTTGTGTCAGCGGGTGAACCTGCCATGGCAGCGAGGGTTTCAATGATCCAGGACTGGCCCTTTTTTGTATCGAAGACAAAGTGATCGGTGTCACCAAGCTGGTTCTTGGAAAGCAGCCGACCGTTCATGATACCAGGGGCAGTTAAAGTTTGAGCCTTGGCGATTTCGTCATTCGGTTCTGTTTCTTCAGCCTGCGGCAGTGCCTTCACTTGCACACTCGGCATGACTCGCAAACGTACGCCTTGTGTAGGCATGGGCACGCTGAGTGATCCCAAGGCTTCGCCTTTCACCTTGATCTCAGGCACTTGGTCGAGGTGATGTCCGATCAGTCGCACGGGGGTCTCTTGATTTAATGCGACTGACAGTGGCTGCCAGCCTGTGACATAGGGCAGAGCCCCCAGGGTGAGGCGATAGATGTGACCCACACTGCCATCCAAAGTCGTGTTGCTGACGCGAACGAGGTAAGTGCCGTCCTGGGTTGCTTTCCAGGCGATGAAAGGATCGCTGCTGGGATCGAGTCCGCGATTGAGTGCAAGCACATTGAGGGATGAGTCTAGAATCTCCAAGCGCGGGGATTTGGCCGTGCTGCCAATCTGCTGAACGGCGAGGTCAAAGACGAGTTCTTCCCCCGCTTTGACATTGATCTGATAGACATCTTGTTGGCCCGTTTCAGATAATGTGCCCCATAGGTTGGCGGGGAGTTGGCTCACCGTCATGGGCCCGTTTTGAAACGTCGTGGCATGGGTTGAAACAGGGGAAAGGTCATCGGCATACACCTTCATTTTCGTTGTCTCACCATGCGTCGTCTTCAGCCACATTTCATAAGCTCCACGCGGAAGCGTGGCAGGGGCTGTGACGCGGATTCGCAACTGTGTGGGCTTGATGGAATCGGCCACAATGACTCCTTTAATCTCGGGATGACTAAACAAGACCTGTGGGTTGGATTCGAGATTCTTGCCCTGCACATTCAGGGTCACCGTTCCGCCGCTCTGCAGTGCGGGCATCAGGAGACGAGTGAGTTCAGACTTAACGACCATCTTGGGTTTTGCCGCTGGCATGGACACCGCCACCGGTTGACCCGTGACGCTGTCATACACGCCCAGGCTGCCATCGGCTCGCCCACTGAAGAGTTGCCCTTTTTCTGCAAAGGCTAGTGCGGGAGACCAGTCGGACTGTTTTTCCAGTACCTTCTTTTCGGTTAGGCTGGCGACATCCCAGACTTTCATCGAGCGGTCGGTGGCGCTGGTGGCCAGGGTCTTGCCATCGCGCGATAGGGTAAGCCCCAAAATTCCTCCCTCATGGGCAAAGCGGGAGGTGGTGATGCTGTTGCTACCTTCCTTGGCCGACGTGCTGATCTTCCAAACGCGAATACGGCTGTCCATGCCGACCCCATAAAGCTGCCTGCCATCGGCGCTGAAAAGAACGGCGGTCTGTTCCTTCAAAGGTTGAGAAAGGGTGTCCAGTCGAGCGCCATCGGGCATGCTCCAGAGCTTCACGGTACGGTCCGCGCTGGCGCTGGCGAGCACTTTGCCGTCTGGTCGAAAAGCCAGGCCATTGACACTGCCATTGTGACCCTTGAGGAGCTTGATTTCAGCCCCGTTGGTTACATCCCAAAGGCGGATTTTTTGGTCGTAGCCTCCGGTCACCAAAACTTTGCCATCAGGAGATAAAGCGAGCGAATAGCAAGCATCTGTGTGGCCCGTGAAAGTCTTTAAAGCGGTGCCGTCGGCTGTTTTCCACGCACGCACCTCTCCGGCGATACCCGCCTCACCACCTGCGGCATAAAGGGTCGCGCCATCGGCTGAAAAGGTGAGGGCATTCACCCGACCTTTGAAGCCTCCTAGTTTGCGAATCACCGCCCTGGTGACGGGATTCACCAGTTCCACCTCACCATATCGGCCCACGGCAATGAGCTTGACCGCATCCGAAAAGGCCATCGCTTGAATGGATCTTTTGGGTGCCACCTTGGGCGCAATTTTAGGCGTGATGACTTCCCGGGGTGCCGCTGGTTTATCCGCCAAGATCGGTCCTTTGGCTCCCCCATTGATCCAGGCTTTGATGAGGGCGATTTCTTCCGCCTTCAGCTTGTCGCGCTTACCTGGAGGCATGAATTCATTCTTGCCTCCTCGGCCGGAGCGGCCTTCCAAAAACTTCACCAGCAGGCTCTCTTCTGCTTTGCCAGCCACGACGGAGGCCCCTTCCTCACCGCCTTTCATCAGGGCCGCAAAGGTGTCCAGGGCAAAGCCACCATCGGGCTCATCTGCACCATGGCAGTCCATGCAGTAAGCATCCCAGATCGGCAGGATTTGCTTTTCATAGGAGATGGGTTCCTGGGATAAAGCTGAACAGCAAAAGGTCAAAACCAGCCCTGAAAGCAGCAGTTGAAAATGGAAGCGAAAGGGGAGATGGTAGCCAATGACTCTGGCTGAATTCTCACAAGTGCGTGCACTTCCAGTGCGGGAAAAGCTTTTGCTCGTGGATGAGATTTGGGAATCCATGATTGATGTTGAATCAGAACTGGAAGTTTTGGATGCTGAGAAACGAGAGCTGAACGCCCGTTGGGAACGTTTTGAAAAAGATCCTTTGAGCGCGCTCACATTGGAAGAATTCCAGGTTCGGATAAATGCGAAGCGCGGCTGATGAGCTTGCGCATTCTTCCTGAGGTCTTGGAGGACATCGAACAAGGGGCGGAGTGGTATGATCACTGCGGTGGCAAAACTCTTGGAGACCGTTTCCTCGCGTCGTTTTACAGTTATCTTCCCGAGATTTTGCGGGATGCTCCTATTCACAGACCCGTCTATCGTCAGTTCAGGCGTATCCTGATCAAGCCCTTCCCTTATGCGGTTTACTTCCGCATTCATGAGGAATGGGTGGTCGTGGTTTTGGTTTGGCATACGGCGAGAAATCCGATGGATTTGAAAGAGCGGCTGGATGAGCGAATTCCAGACGAAGGGGCATGAATCAATGATTGAACAAAAACTCCTTCGAGCTCATGAGGCTCCAGAAGAGATCTTCGAGAGTGGCGCGGCGGTCGGCGGGGGGAGCAGTGGCGAGGAGTTCGGTGGCTTTGGCTTTCTCCGCAGCCGTGGGCTGACGTGTTAAGGCAATGAGGTAGGCGTCTTGAACCAGTTTTTCGTTAGGCTGCTGGGAGTTTAGCAGTTGGTCCACTCGATTGTCCTTGGCGGCGAGTTTGTCATTCAGGGTGTCACCATTGGCGATGTGCAGAGCCTGGGCCATGCTGGGTTCGTTGGTGCGTTCGCATTCGCAGGTGGCGATGCGGTCGGCACGACCAAAGCTTTTCAGGAAGTAGCTGGCGATGTTGGAGTCTGGAAGCTGTAAGGCGCGGAAGCCCATGGGATAGGTGTCCTTGGTACCTTTGTTGGCATTGCGCCGGTCAATGTTAAAGGTCGTAGGTACAGCGGTGACCTGAGCCACCGAATCCAGCAGGATTTCAGCTTTCAAACGGCGTGGGTAAAAGTGGCTGTAATAGCGGGTGTCCTTTTCGTTTTGATACATCGTCTCGCTGCTGCGCTGATACGTCTCGCTTTGCAAGATGACCCGCATCAGTGACTTGAGATCAAACTTGTGGTTAACCAGGTGGTCACAGGCGGCATCCAGGAGCTTTTCGTTGCTGGCAGGATTCGTGATGCGGATGTCATCCACCGCCTCGACGAGGCCGACTCCGAAAAAGTTTGCCCATACGCGGTTGGTGATGGTCCGTTTGAAAAGTCGGTTGTCCGGTGATGTCAGCCAAGCGGCCATGGGCACTCGGCGATCTTCGGGTGCGGTCATGGAGACGGGTTGCGTGACTTCGAGGGCTCGCGGTGGCTGGGGTTTGCCGGTGAGCGGCTGCACCAGATCGCCTTCGGTGGCACTGAAGACCACACGTTCATCGGCGGTGGCCCCGTTCTTGGTGCGGACGCGTGAGAAGAGATTGGCAAAGGCGAAGTACTCGTCATTCGTCCACTTTTCCAACGGATGGTTATGGCATTTGGCGCAGTTCATGGCCGTGCCGAGGAAAGCAACGGAGACGGTTTCAGAAAGGCGCGTCGGCTCGTCATGCAGCAGGAAGAAATTGCCCGCGCCATTTTCCAGCGTGCTGCCCGTGGCGGTGAGCAGGCTTTTGACCATGACATCCCAAGGGGTATTCGCGGCCACACGGCTGCGGATCCAGTGATAATAAGCCCACATGCCTTCGGGCGTGAGTTTGTCACTGTTCACCAACAGCAGATCACTCCAGCGGTGTGACCAGTAATCCACGAACTCGGGGCGCTTGAGCAGGGATTCGATCAAGCGATCTCTTTTGTTAGGCTGGGTATCCGCTAGAAATGTGCGAGTCTCCTCGGCGGTGGGCAGCACACCAATGGTGTCCAGATGGGCGCGGCGGATGAATTCGCCATCCGTGCAGCGCTGAGACGGAGGGATGTTCAAGGCGCGCAGTTTTTCCAACACCAGCTCATCCACAAAATTTCGGGGTTTGAGTTGGGCAAAGAGCGTCTCATCCGTGGCACCTTCCTGCGGCACGCTGACGATGGCGATGTCCAGTCGGCTGAGGTACCACGCACTGACGGTGCCTTCACCGGAGCCTGTGACTTTCACCAGTCCCTGATCATCCACGGTGGCCACGCTGGCGTTCACCGCATTGAACTTCGCCCAGCGGGTCACGTCTTCGCTGCGGCCATCGCTGAATTTGGCCAGCACCTTGAGCTGCTGTTGGCTACCCGGTTTGCTGAGAACCTGCTTTGGCGAGACCTCAAGAGAGACCAAGCGCGCATCTTCTTTTTTCGGGCCGGGTGCCCCATGGGCGATCCAATTTACCAAAGTTTGGTAGGCCTCCGAGTCCATCTCAAAGCGCTTGTCGCCCTTGTGCGGCACGGTTTTGATTGCCTTCAAAAGCAGCAAGCTGCGCGCGGGATCATCGCCATTAATGCGTCGGCCCATAGCCGAACGAGTGACGGAGAGGTAATCGCCTTCATCATCAAAACCGCGCAGGGAAAGCCGAAATCCCCCCTGACCCGCCGCTGCACCATGGCAAGCCCCCATGTTGCAGCCAAAACGGGTCAAAATGGGCTGAACTTCATTGCGAAAGCTGGGCGCTTCGGCCTGGCAGATCATCTGTCCGCCTGGGGCGATCAGTGACAAAAATAATAGGCGCTTCAAAAGCATAACGGAACAGTCGGAGACGGGGATGAATGAGAGTGTTCCTGGGGTTAGGCGAACAGCTCCTTGATGCTCTGCTTGCCGAAGTCCACGACGGGATAAGGCCTGCCTTGGGGGCCTGGGAGTTCCGTGTGGAGGTCAATGCCGAGGCTCTCGTAGATCGTGGCGACGATCTCACCTGGGTCCACGGGACGTTCAGCGGGGTAGGCGCCGATCTCGTCGCTCTTGCCGATGACCTGGCCGCCTTTGACCCCACCGCCGGCGAAGTTGACGGTCCAGCAATTCGGCCAATGATCGCGGCCACCCGCAGGATTGACTTTCGGCGTGCGGCCAAATTCAGCCAGGCAGGTCACCATCGTGTCATCCAGCATGCCACGTTGGAAAAGATCCTCAATCAGAGCCGTGTAGCCCTGGTCATACATGGGGGCCACGATGTCGCGCATGCCTTCGATGCTGGTGAAGGGCTTGCTGCCGTGGATGTCCCAGGTGATCTCGCCAAAGACCGTGATGAAGGTATTCACCGTCACCATGCGCACGCCGCGTTCGACGAGGCGGCGGGCCAGAAGGCAGCTCTGGCCAAAACGATTCAGGCCGTAGCGTTCGCGCACCTTCATGGGCTCCTTGGTCAGATCAAAGGCTTCACGCGCCTGCGTGCTGGTCATGATGCGATAGGCCGAGGCGAAGTTCGAATCCATCAGCTTGGCCTGTTCGCTGGACTCGAAGTTTTTTACCGAGCTATCCACCAGATCTCGCATCTGACGGCGGCGCTCCAGGCGCACCTCGCCTATCTCCTTTGGAGGCAGCAGGTCGGGTACTTTAAAGTCAGCGGTGGAGGGGTCGGAGTTGAGGACAAAAGGATCGTAAGCCTTGCCCAAAAAGCCAGCATCCTGGCCATGCGGCATGTTACCTCCCGTGGGGCCCATGCTCTCTGGCAAAATGACGTGAGCGGGCAGGTCGGAACGACGGCCTAACAAAAACTCCGCTGCGCAGCCAACGTGCGGTGTATTCACCCCACCGGTAAAAAGGCGACCGGTCTGCATCATCTGATGGCCGGTGTCATGCACCGCTGCCGCGTTGTGATAACAGGAGCGCACGAGGCTGAACTTATCCGCGATCTTCGCATGCATGGGCAAGATCTCCGAGACCTGGAAGGCATCGTTGTTCGTGCGGATGGGCTTGAAGGGGCCACGGATCTCACTGGGCGCATCCGGTTTCATGTCCCAGAGATCTAGTTGGCTGGGAGCCCCTAGGTTAAAGATCATGATGCAGGCGCGTTGGCTCTTTTTTGAGTCCACCTTGCCTGCGGCCTTCAGGGCCTGGAAACTGGGCAGCGTCAGCCCCAGGGCACCGAGCATGCCGACTTGTAAAAAGTCGCGCCTTGTCACACCATCGCAGGTGGTGATGGAGCCATCGCCGGAAAATTTAAACATAAGGTTAGGTCGTGCGTTCCAGAGTTATACGCTGCCCATTGGAAAATCTAAATGGACAATCCTGCTATGGTTTTGGGATGTTCTGATTCCCTGGATCACTGGGTTTCAGGATTCGAGATGGACTAATGAACCATGGATATAAAGGCTTCGGAACGATCTCTCACAGGCAGGTTTACAATCGGGCGGATTGCCTTCACACTTTCCATGCCCATGAAATTCCTCTTTTTCGCCCTCTTGTCCTTGTTAGGCAGCGCCACCGCCATCGCTCAAAACAGCGCCCCGGCCACCCCCGCCAGCCCTAACCAAGAGGAGGTCACTCGAGACGGGCTGTGGGACGGCAAGCTAACAGGCGGCAGTTATCTCGTGCGCTGCACCCAGATTTTGGCACTGTCCAAACACGAGTACGTGGCCGATGGCACCGCCCGTGTGGTGGAGGTGAATCTCACCATGAACTCCAACATGACCGTGCGCTTTTATTACCTCGAGCCCGTGCGCCTGGAGGGCGGCAGTGTCATCGGGGCCGGGCAGCAGGCCATTGATAAGGCGCGTGAGATGATGAAAGACGCCGCCTCTCGCGTCTCCCCCACTTTGACCACGCCTAAGGTGGTGAAAAGTTACCCCATCTCCACCCATGCGCACACCGTGGAGTTCGTCTTGTCCAGCGAGGAAAGACTGAACTCTCTGCACGCCAGTCTCGAGCGTTCCTTCCGCACTGGCCAGGGACGGCTGTGGCGCGAGTAGGCTCTCACTCCTTGCTGCGCAGATCCTGGATCAGCACAAAGCGGAACTTCGCATCATACTGGCCGCCATTGTACTTGCCGCAGCACTCACGGCAGGCCGTGTAGCGGCTGAATTTACGCACCCGCTGCACGGTGAAACCGCAATGAGCGCAGGCATAGGCGTAGTTCCTTTTCACCTCCCGGCGGGGCAGGGGCAGGCGATGGCGCGCGCTTTCACCGGGGATGCCCAGGTCCGCACAGGCCTGCTGCCACTCCGCGCCGTGCGGCTCGATGCGCCGCCGCCCTGCCCGGTGATAGGCCACCAGATGGGCCAGCTCATGGCGCATCGTGCGGTCCACTTGGCCCTCAAATTCCTGCAACTTCGGGTTCAGCTCGATCTTCCAGGCGGGAAAGCTCGCATACCCGGCGGTACTGCGTAGGCGGCTGTTCCACTGCACAGAGACCAGCTTGGCCGCGCCTGCGAGGTCGATGCTGTGCAGCAACTGCTGGCACAGTTCCGTCAGCTCAGCGTCACGCACATTGCCATTTTCTTCCTTCACTGGGGCAGCCGGGGCCTCAGGTGCGGGCTCGGCATACAGCGGGCGGGCTAGGGCACGCTCGGCTAGGCTGCCGCGGATGCCGGATTGAAAGTCGAGAACGAGCTGGGAAAGATTCAGCATGGACGGGGGCATCAGGCCTTATCAGAATCGGCCGTTTTAGGCACTTTGGTCAATGGTGTGTTCTTGCGGTCGCGGATGCGGTGCTCCTGGTCACCCAGGGCGTAGATCATGTCCTCGGCCACGCTTTCCATCAGGAAAACGTTCGCGCCGATGGTACTGCGGGACCCCACCACCGTATCGCCTCCCACAATGGTCGCCCCTGCGTAAATGGTGACGTTATCGCCGATCGTGGGGTGGCGTTTCTTCCCGGCCAGCGCCTGCCCTTGGGCCAGGGAGCGCGCCACGAGTCCCACGCCTTGGTAAAGCTTCACTCGTGTGCCGATGCTGCACGTCTCGCCGATCACCACACCCGTGCCGTGATCAATGAAAAAGTGGCTGCCGATCTGGGCCCCAGGGTGGATATCAATGCCCGTGCGGCCGTGCGCCCACTCCGTCATCATGCGCGGGATCAGCGGCACGCCCATGCTGTAAAGCTGGTGCGCCGTGCGCTGGATGGCGATGGCCTCTAGGCCTGGGTAGGCCAGGATTATCTCCTCATAGCTCCGCGCCGCAGGGTCGCCTTCATAGGCAGCCTGCACATCTGTTTGCAATAGCCGCCGCACCTCGGGTAGCTTCACCATGAAATCACAGACCAGCTTCATCGCCTCCTCGTGGTGATTGCCCGTCTGGTCGCGCAGGCGCAAGCTTCGGCGGATCTCCGTGCGCAGCCGCTCCCGAGTGCTGGCCACCAGCTCATGCGTCATCAGCTCCAGGTCATGCGAGGAGACCGCATCCACCGAGTAAAAACCCGGGAACAGCACCTGCAGCAGATCTTCACAGAGCGTCGCGATCGCTTGTTTGGACGGCAAAGCCCCGCAATCCACGTGGTTGATCCCGCCGACCTCCTTGTATGAGGTCATGAGGCTCTGAACGATCTCTTCCTGTCGGCAATCCATGTCTTGTCCCCGAGATTAGAGGCGAAAGGCCTCCCTGGCAAATGGCGGGGTGGGGGAAAAGAGGTCCATCTCCCTGTGATTGGTGAGGAGACTCATGGGGAAGAAAGCTACGAGGAAATCTGCAAACAAATTCGCCGCTTCCACTCACGGGGCTTTTCAGATAAAATGGAGACCGAATCGTGCTATGAAAATCCTCCGCATCTCAGAAACCGCGCAGGGGTGGATTGATTTTTTTGCAATCGCCGGACCCTGGCTGTCATGCCTGATCCTGGCTGTGTCGATGAATCCCATGATCGTTTGTGGACGTGGCCTAGAAGCCGATTCGATATTGAACTTAATCACCGTTTTTTGGCTAGCTTTGCCGGGATTGCTCCTGGGGGTGCTGTGCACCAAGCCCCTGGAACGGTGGCTTGGTTGGGCAGGATTTGCTTGGATGACCTACATGGCCTTCCTCGCTCTAAAGCAAAATTTCCCAAGAATGTCGCCCTTCTGATTTACGGCCTCACCACCCACCCCCCAGCGCCTTGATGAGGCGGACGGTGGAGATGTGGCGTTGGGCGGAGATTTGGGCGGTTTGGCGTTCGGTTTGGAGGCGGGTGCGTTCGGCGTCGAGGTACTCGAAGTAGCTGAGGGTGCCGCGCTCGTAGGATTCCTGGACGAGGCCGGTGGCATTGGTGGAGGCGGCGAGGGCTTCGCTGATGGCACCAGCTTGCTCGCGCAGGTAGCGGGTCTGGGCGAGGCTGGTCTCCACATCGCGGATGGCGCTGAGCACGGCCTGGCGGTAGTTGGCGATGGCTTCCTCTCGGGCGGCCTTCTGACGGCGGACGTTGAACTTGATGACGGTGAGGCCGCTGATGGGCAGGCTGATGCTGGGGCCGAGGCTCCATACACGGCTGTCGGCTCCTAGCAGCGTATCCACTTCATTGCTGAGGTAACCGGCGGTGCCAGTGAGCTTCACGGCGGGGAAGTAGGCGGAGATGGCCACGCCGACATCGGCGTTGCGAGCGGCGACGATACGCTCTGCGGCGGCGATGTCTGGACGGCGCTCCAGCACGGAGGCTGGCAGGCCTGCGGGGACCACGGGCGGGGCCTTCGCTCCGATGGGGTTTTCCCGCACGGTGAAGCTGCTGGCAGGCTGGCCGCAGAGGAGGGCCAGGGTGTCGCTGGCCTCCTGGCGCTGGCGTTTAACGTCGGCCAATTCGGCCTTAGCAGTGGCCACTTCGGTGACGGCGCGGGCGTAGTCGGTTTCTGGGATGGCTCCGGCTTTGAACTTGTCGTTCAGCAGGTTTTTAAACTTGTCGCGCAGGGCAATGGTGCGGCGCAGGGCGCTTAGCTCGGCATCGGCAGCGCGTAACAAAAAGTATTGCGCAGCCACATCGCCCGTGAGGGTGAGGATGGCATTGTGATAGCTGGCGGAGGTGGAGTCTGCCGTGGCGCGCGCGCTTTCCACCTCACGGCGAATCTTGCCCCAGAAGTCGATCTCATAACTCAGGTCCAGGAGGGTGCTGAAGCTATTCACCCGACCGCGCGGGATGTCCACCGGGATGGGGGTGGGTAGGTTGCCGGAAGTCTGCTCGCGTTTGCCGTCACCATTGAGGCGGATGTCCGGCAGCCAGGAGGAGGTGCTGATGCGGGCGGCGGCGCGGGCCTGATCCACGCGGGCGGCCGCAGCTCGCAGCGTGGGACTGGTTTGCAGGGCCAGGGCCTCCAGTCGGTCCAACTCAGGCTCGCGGAAGATCTTCCACCACTCGCCACGTGGGGCGTCGTCACGAGGCGCGGCGGTCTGCCAGCGCCACTTGGCGGGGGTGATGTCCGTGAGGTCTGGCGGGGTGTGATCGGGCCCGACGGTGCAGGCGCTAAGGGCCAGGGCGGCGAAGAAAAGCGAGGGGCGTTTGAGCATGGCGCTGGGGGGTAAAAATCAAAGGGCGGAGTTGCCTGGAGCGGGCGCGGGGGACTTCGCGGCCGCTTTGGCCGCGCGTTTTTTCCGGCGGTTTTCGCGGAAGTGGATCATGTCATCAAAGAGCGAATAGATGACAGGCGTGGCCAGCAGGGTGAGCAGTAGGGAGAGGCTCTGACCGCCGAGGATGACGCCAGCGGTGGCGTTGTTATACGCTGCGCCGACACCCGTGGCGGTCATCATTGGGACCATGCCCGCGACGAAGGCCAGGGTGGTCATCAAGATGGGGCGGAGACGTTCCTTGTTGGCAAGAAGGATAGCCTCCAGGCGATCCATGCCCTTTTCACGCAATTGGTTAGTATGATCAATCTGTAGAATGCCGTTCTTCTTCACCATGCCGAAGAGCACAAGGATGCCGAGCATGGAAAAGATGTTGATGGATTGGCCGAACAAAATGAGTGACAAGATGGCGAAGGGCAGCGTCAGCGGCAGTGCCAGCAGGATGGTGAAGGGGTGCACCCAGCTCTCAAACTGCGCAGCGAGGATGAGGTACATGAAGACAAACGCCATCAGGAAGGCGACACCGAAGGCCTTGCCCGCCTTGGCAATTTCTTTGGATCGGCCAGCGCTACCGCTAGCATAGTCAGCCGGGAGCTTTAGGCGATTCACTGCGGCGGAGATGCCATCCATGATTTGAGTTTCACCCACGCCGGGGGCGTTGTTCGCCGTGATGGTGACCTGGCGGCGGCGGTTGAGACGATTGATCTGCGATGGGCTGTCGGTATCGTCCAACGTGAGCAGGTTGGAGATAGCCACTGGGCCTGCTTTCAGTGAAGGCACGGTGAGCAGGTTCAGGATCTCGCTGGTGTTACGATACGTTTCCTCGGCCTGAAGATGGATGTCATACTGCTCGCCACCGTCATCATAAGTGGAGACATCCACACCACCGACGAGCAAGCGTAGGGTGTTGGAAATATCGGCCACACTGGCGCCCATTTCCCCGGCTTTGTTGCGGTTCACCGTGCCGGAGATTTCCGGTTTGCCCGCGATGAGGGAACTATCCAGATCTCGCAGACCGGGAAGGTCCTTCACTTCTTCCATCACCTGCTGGGTAGCGCGGGTGAGCACGTCCAGATCTGGGCCTGCGATGAAATACTGTACGTTAGCGCTGGAGGCCCCCGTGTTGAAAGGAGGCACGGCCAGCACGCTGATGCGCCATTCTTTGGGGAAGTTCGGCACGATCTCCTGACGCACACGATCCATCAGCGTCTGCTGGTCCTGGCGCAGGGCGGGGTCATTGAGGCGGACAAAGATGCCTGCTAGATTAGGCGTGCGCTGGTCATTGTCACCGATGGTGAGCAGGGTGCCATCCACGCCGGGCAGCTTGCGCACCTCGCGGGCAAAGCGCTCCACCATCAGGTCTGTCGCGGCGAGGCTGGTGCCTTCGGGCGTGCGGATGTTCACCACGAACTCTGCCTCCTCCACAGGGGGAAGAAAGCTCTTCTGCACGGTCTTCATCAGGATGGGCATGCAGGCCAGGATGCCGAGGCAGGCCAGCACGATGACCCAGCGATGGCGCATGGAAAAACGCAGCAGCACCATGTACACCTTTTCCACAGGCTTGTAGAAAATGTTCACCAGATGCTCCAGCCAGCGGTCAAAGCGGGTGCCGTGACCGTTCTTAAACATGCGGGCCGAAAGTGAAGGTGTGAGGGTGAAGCTAACCAAAAGTGAGACCGCGATGGCAAAGGCCATGGTGAGGCCGAAACTCTTCAAAAACATGCCGACGATACCGCTGAGGAAGGCCACTGGAACAAACACGGCCAGCAGAGACAAGGTGGTGGCCATGACGGCCAGGCCGATCTCTTTGGGCCCTTCGATGGAGGCGGTGTAGGAGTCTTCCCCTTTGTCCTCCATGTGACGGAAGATGTTTTCCACCACGATGATGGCATCATCAATCACGATGCCCACTGCTAGAGCGAGGGCGACGAGGCTGATGACGTTCAGGGTGACTCCCTGCGCCCACATGATGCCGAAGGCGGCAATGATGGACGTGGGAATGGCGAGTGCAGAGATGAGCGTGGCGCGGGAGTTACCCAGGAAAACCAGCACCACCACGGCGGCAAAAATCGCCCCAAGAACCAAGTGCTCTTTCACGGCATGGACGCTGGTGCGGATGACAGTGGAGGTATCGCGGACGACTTCCACGTTGTAGCCCTCCGGCAGCAGTTTTTTGACATCGGCCAGTTTTTCATTCACCGCATCCACCACGGCCACAGTGTTGGTGCCGCTCTGCTTGCGGATGGAGAGGACCACGGAGGGAACGCCGTTGTTGCGGGCGACGGTGAGCTGTTCTTCCGCACCGTCTTCCACCCGGGCGACATCGCGCATGCGCACCAGGCCGCCACTGTTTTCCGTGATCACCAGCATGTTGATTTCATCCATGCTGCGGGCTTTTCCTAGCACGCGGAAGCCGGCCTCACTCGCAGCGTTTTTCACGGTGCCTGCGGGGATCTGCACATTTTGTGCGCGCAGGGCTCGCTGCACATCCGTCGCGGTTAGGTTGTAGGACCGCAGCCGCATGGGGTCTAACCAAACATTGATTTGTCGCAGGCGACCCCCTAGTAGGGTGATCTGGCCCACACCGGGCACACTTTCCAACTGACGGCGCAGGATCTTATCGGAATACTCAGTGATCTCGCGCACCGGTTTGTTGGCCACGAGAGCGATGTTCAAAATTGGGGCGGCATCCGGATCCAGTTTCTCGATGATGGGTGCGTCCACATCCTCAGGTAGTTCCGGGATGACACGTGCGATGCGGTCGCGCACCTCCTGGGCGGCAACATCAATGTTCTTTTCCAGAACGAAGGTAACGAGCACCTGCGAGATACCTTCGCTGGAGATGGATCGTAATTCGTCAATGCCAGCGACGGTATTGACAGCCTCTTCGATCTTATCGGTAATTTCGGTTTCGATTTCCTTCGGCGTCGCGCCATCTTGACGCGTGACGATGCTGACCGTGGGGAAATCAATTTTGGGGAATCGGTCCACCGGCAGTTTCGTGTAACCCAGCACACCCACGACCACGAAGACGAGGATGAGAACGCTGGCGAAGACCGGGCGTTTAACAGAGATTGCGGCGAGCCATTGCATGGGGGGAGGGGGCGTGGAATGAGAGAAAAACCGGGTTGGGGAAATCAGGCGGCTACGGACTGTAGGGAGGCTGGGCGTCGCCGTTCCTCGTGCTCTTCCGCTATCTCCTGCCTCGGCTCATCGAAGGGGTCGGGTGGCAGCAGGCTGCCGCCCAGGAGAAAGTGGAGGAGCGTGTGGTGGGAGGAGTCCTGTGCATTGTTCCTAACAAACAATGCCGAGTCCAAAGCTGCGGGTAGTTCCTGAGTCATGGGGGAGGTGAGTTCAGGGACAGTTCTCAAGCCTTCGGCTGGAAGGGCAGGCCATCGGTGGCTTCGGCAGGCGGCTTCACCAGCACGGCTTCGTCCTTCACCACACCCTTGCGGATCTCGGTGAAGCCTTCGCGGGTATCGCCTACTTCCACGAGCCGCTCGGACAACGTATTGGCTTCTGGCGTCACGACGAAAACCTTGCGGCGTGAGCCCTCAATGCGCAGGGCATCTTCGGGCACAGCCACGGCGTTTTCCTCGCGCATCTGGATGCGCGCATCACAAAAGAAACCCGCACGCAGCTTGCCATCGGCATTGTCCACGGCCGCTTCGATGACGAGGTCACGCGAAGCCTCGCGCATGGCCGCGCCGAGGAATTTGAGTTTGCCCTTAAAAGTCTGACCGGCAAAAGCAGCCGTCGTGAACTCCACGGTTTGGCCGATCTCCAGCCCGCCCACTTCCGTCTCGGGCACGTTCAGCACCAGGCGCATCGTGGATTGATCCACCACACGCGCCACAGCAGAATCCACACGAACGTACTCGCCCGGGTCCACCATTCGCTCCGCCACCACACCGCCTGCCACGGCGCGGATGGTGCAGTCATCCAAGGTCTTTTGCGCCTGTTCCTGGCGAGATACAGCTCCGGCCAGTTCGGCCTCACGGGCGGAGACTTCGGTGACCAGTTTTTGATAATCGGCATCGGCCACGGCCTTTTTTTCCGCCAGGGGTTTGTTGCGCTCCTGCTCGTTTTTAGCCAGGGCTAAACGGGACTTGGCTAGCTCGGCGGAGGCATTGGCTTCTGCCAGGGAGAGCTTGGCTTGGCGATCATCCAACGTGGCCAAAACATCGCCCGCCTTCACGATGGACCCACGCTCCACCGGGGCTGTCATGACGCGTCCGGTGGAGTCCGCCGCCACCACGGCATCATGCTGCCCAGTGAGCTGGCCAGTCACTCGCAAAAAGCGTGGGAAGTTGCGCTCGGCGGCCTTGACGGTGCTGCCTTGGATCGGCGGAGGTGCGGCTTTGGGCGCAGGAGCCGCTGCGGGATCGGGGGCGGCTTTTTGGCAAGCCACCACGCAGTATGCGGCGGCCATCAGGAGGATGAGGGAGGTCCTTTTCATGCAGTGGGGGGAGTCTTTTTGGAAAGGGCGGTGCGTGCCTTCGGCGAGGGGGATTTGCCGGAGGCAGATTGTCTCTTGTACTTGCTTCCCGTTAGGCCATACAGGGCCATGTCGGCGATGCTATCGGCCAGGCGGGCGAAGTCGGCCTCAGTCTCGGGCGCGGGGAATCCCAGCAAACCCACCACTTCACGACTGTGGTCAAAGTGCACGCACATCGCGATGATCTGATGCGCCGCCATTTCGCACTCACCTTGGGTGCGTGAAGAGTCAGCGACGGCGGTGACGAGGCCGATGAGGTCCGCGAATCGAGGTTTGATGACCAGTCTCACCAGTTCGCCCAGCGCCGCCGTGGGTTGATGCATTTCATGGGCCATCAGGCGGCCCAGAACGGGGTGAGCCTTGCGTTTCATCAGGACAAAACGCAGGCAAAAGTGAATCCACTCGCGCAGTGCCAGTTCAGGATCTTTGGAAAGATCCGGCAGCACCTGCTGCTCCAAAGCGTGGGCATGAGCCGCCAGCAGCACTTCCCGATACAGGCCTTCTTTGCTGCCGAAGTAGTAATTGATGGAGGCCACATTCACCTGAGCGATCTGGCTGATCTCACGCACGCTGCCATCGGCAAAACCTGTGCGGGCAAAGACTTCGCCCGCCGCAGCCATGATCCGCTCTTTCCGCGCATCGGGATCGCGCTCGCGGGCAGCAGCAGAGGGTGGGGGAGTCTGGCTGGATTTAGGCATTAGAAGTTAAACGGCTGTTTAAAACGAGCGTTTAATAAGAGCCAAGGCCAGAGACGTCAATCACGATCTCTAACATTTCGTGTCCTGAGCAAAGTCTGACCGTGTTCGCTGATTGTGCTGTTTTCAGACTTCTTCTTTTCAGAAGTCCCCCTTTCTAGTGAAGCCGCCTCAGAGGGTTAGACAGGAAGCAGCGGCCTAAATGAACTGGCGGCAGCCGAAAGGTGACAAGCAACACCTCAAAAAAGATTTCCTGTTCTGCTTCTGCACCTCCGCTTGTAAAATCGACCAAGACCAAGCGGGGGTGCAGTGCAGTAACGAGGAAAGTTGGCCTTCAATCAGATCACACACGTGAAGAGCTGAGAGTCAGCAGACCGTATGTTGAGTTTGATTCTCGCCTCTTGAAGAGCGTTCAAAAGATTTTCTGAAAATTGGAATATTTTCAGGCTCTGGGATGAAATTGCCGATGCACCTGCTTCAGCCGTTTCTGATCCACATGGGTGTAAATCTGGGTCGTGGCGATGTCGGCATGGCCCAGCATCTCCTGGATCACCCGCAGATCCGCCCCGTTGTTGAGGAGGTGGGTGGCAAAGGAATGACGAAGGAGATGGGGGTGAATGTGGGTGCCTAGGCCAGCCTGTTCAGCCCGTTTTTTGACGATCTGCCACACCCGCTCCCGGGTCAGGGGACCGCCCAATTGAGAGAGGAAAATGTGGCTCTGGGTCTTTTTGGTCTTTACCAGGGTGGGCCGCGAGTGGGTGAGATAAGCTTCCAGGGCCTCCCGCGCGGCCCCACCCACCGGGGAGAGGCGAGTTTTTGCCCCTTTTCCCGTCACGCGGATCCAACCCTCCTCCAGGCTCAGGTTTTCCAGCCGCGCGGTGATGAGTTCGGAAAGCCGCAGACCGCTGGCGTAAAACAGCTCCAAAATAGCGCGATCGCGGCGGTCGAGGGGATCATTGCCCGTGATGGATTCCACCAGCGTCCGGGCATCCTGCTCGTTCATCGTCCCTGGCAGGTGCTTTTCCATGCGCGGCGGCAGGATGGGTTCCGCGGGATCCCCCACGCGCTTGCCCCGGGCCGCCAGCCAGCGGAAGAAAATCTTCACCGCCACCAGTTCCACCCGTGCGCTGGAGGCCGCTAGCCCATCTTTTTTTCGTCGGGCGAGGTAGTCCGTCAGGTGCAGCGTGGTCACGGCAGCCGCGTCTTCGATTTGCCGATCCTGCTTCAGCCAGGAAGCCAGGGCCTCCAGCACCCGCCGCACCAGCAGTTGATAGTTGGTGGAAAGCCCGCGCTCGGTGGCCAGATGGAGAATAAAACTGTCTATAGCATCGAGCATCGGTGGGGTGATTCTCACGCAAAGCTAAGGACCTGTCATCTTCTGCGTTTGATTGCATGACCCCCTGCATGAAATTTCTGCCCGCCCTCCTTCTCATCGTTTCTGCCGCCCCCGCTGCCGACTTCAAAAAAGACATCGCCCCCATTTTTGAAAAGCATTGCTACGAGTGCCACAGCGACAAAACCGGGAAGAAAAAGGCCGGTTACGTCTTCGATGACCTCGCCACCCTGAAGCTGGATATCAATCCCAAGGGCGGCATCGTCCCCGGCAACCCTGGCGAAAGCCACATCTTCAAAGTTGTGGCCGATCCTGAGCACGAAGCTCACATGCCACCGAAGGACAACCTCTCCAGCAAAGAGATCGAGACCCTGCGCGAGTGGATCACCGAAGGTGCCCTGCTGGACAAAGATGCGCCCAAACCGACGATGGCCCCCGTGCAGAAAAAACTGCCCCCCATCCTGACCTGGACCAACTTTGAAGGCAAAAAGATCAAAGCCGGCTTCGTGAAACTGGAAGGCGACACCGTCTATCTTCGCATGCCCATCAACGCCCAAGAAGTGCCCTACCCGATGAGCAAACTCGACGCCGCCAGCCAGCAACTGGCCAAGGAATGTGCGGCTCCGTGAGGGGGCAGAGCCTCACTTGGTTGAGGCGAAATTTACGGTATATTAGGGCCTGATGTTTTTTGTTTTAGCACGCATGGCCAGCCTGATGCTGGCGCTCGTCGTCACGCCTCTGTCGTTGCTTCTGCTCTTCGTTGGGCAGTCGTTTGAAAGCGTGCTTTTTGGGATAGCGGGGGTGATGATCGGATTGTCACCGCTGCTGGTGTTCATTGGGATCGAGATTGATCGGCTTTGGCTGCAATGGGCGGGTGGACTAGGCTGCCTGTGCTGGGCGGGGTTGACTGTCTGGCTGGTAGTGCTCGCTCCAGATGGCCATTTGCCGGAAGGCGCGCGCATTCAGCATCGCTACACAGCAGGGAAGTGGGGGTTTCAGCGGCAGGCATTGGGTAACCTGTTGCCTGAGTTAGATCAATTTTTGTTAGGCTTCCAAGTGGTGCCTTTGATTGATCAGTATTTCACTTTTGAGCAATCGCGGAAGGTCTCTGGCTGGACGGCAGAAATTTATCGAGAACTCGAAGCAGATGCTGATTTTCACGCCCTGGGTTCGGTCATGCCACATGCCTATTCAGATCTTTGGTTCAGTCGGTCTGGCCAGGGGCATTCCTTTCTGTATGTGCCGCCTGGTCTCAGGCGAGATGTGCCCGCGCCCGTGTTGGTTTTTCTGCATGGGAGCGGGGGCAATTTTAAAGCCTATCCTTGGTTGCTCTCACAGATAGCGGATGAACTCGGCTTCGTTCTGATCTGCCCTAGTTACGGGATGGGAGACTGGACTTCAGCAGATTCCTCCAAGGTCGTGGATGCGGCTCTGGCCGACGCCAAAAAAGTTGTGAAGCTTGATGCTGGGAAGATGCATCTCATGGGTCTCTCCAATGGAGGTAAGGGACTGGGGCATGTAGGGCGTGACGTGGGCGAAAAATTTGTCTCCCTAACTTTCATTTCGCCCGTGTTTGAAATGCGTTCTCTTATCAATCCGCTCTTCGTCAAGAACTGGCAGGACAAGTCTATCCACATCATCACGGGAGCGGAAGATGACCGTGTGCCCGTGCAGTCTGTGAGAGATGGAGGGACTTTGATGAAAGCAAACGGTGGGCAAGTGACATTGAAAATTGTCCCTGAGGCCGATCACTTCCTTTTGTTCAGCCATCGGCAGGCGGTTATCGCACAACTCAAAGAGTGGCTAGAGATTTCGGGCCACAAAGTTCTAAATAATTGAGCCCTCAAACCCTGGGCTCATGGAACCCAGGGTTTAAGAAGATTTGCCTTTTGGACTCCTTCCTACTCCACCGTGATCGTGTGGGTCACGGCTTTCAGGCGCTTGCGGACGTTGGCGTCGTACTGCTGCTGTTTGGCCAAGCTTTTCTTTTTCAGCACGTCAAGGGCAGCGGTGAATTCGGGGTCGCCTTCGGCTTCTTTGCCCAGGCTGCGGAAGTGGGTGATGAGGTTTTTGATCATCGTGGTTTCAAAGGATTGCTTGCTGCCGATGGCTCCCAGGAGATCGGCAAAAGCGGCGTCGAAGGGGGTGGTGGGGAATTCAGAGGCGAGGTTGATGCCGGCTTCCAGTTGGGCTTTGGTAAACTCTTGGCTGGCCGTGCCCCAGGTGACTTTGGCCTTGTCCTTGGTGAGGCCTTTGACCACCAGCGTGTAGCGGTTGAGGTCTTGATTGAAAGCGGTGAAAGGCAGGATGCTGCGGGTGCTCCAGGAGGACTTGGTGTCGGCGTCAAAGCAAAAGGGCCAGGTGGTGCTTTCCAGCGTCACGCTGCCTGCCTTGCTAGCAGTGATTTTGTGGCCGGTGCTGGCGGTGGATTCGCCGCTGAGATTTAGGGTGATGGTGCCGATGTTACCATCCAGTTTCAGGCCTTTGAGGAAGGCTTCGGCCATGAGCAGGTGGCCATTAGGGCCAGGGTGAAAGCCATCCGCACCGCAGACATCGTAGTTCTCTCCCAGCACCGGTTTGGCCTTGGCCATGGCGGCGATCATGGTGTCGTGGACGTTGGCAAAGCTCTGGCCGTATTCCCCCGCCAGCTTCTTGGTGATGTCTCGCAGGTGGGCGAGGTTGTCATTGTAGATGGCAGGTTCAAAACGGGTGAAAAACTTGGTGTCCACCGCGCCTGGGGAACCCACGGCGATGTTCTTCACGCCTATTTCCTTGAGACCATCCAGCACCAGGCGCATGTTCTTTTCATACTCAGCGCCGATGGCGTCGGTGTACGCTGTGTAGCTGCCGTCATTCATGCCGTAGCAGGTGGTGGCCACGGTGGGGTTGAAGACGCTGAGGTCGTTCTTCAAACGGGCGGCAAAACCACCGGCGCGTTCGCCACTCCAGCCAAACTGAAATACGGTGATGTCCTGGCGGCCTGTGCAGGCGAGGAGGTAGGCCTCAATGTACTTGGAGTACAGTTTCTGCTCCGTGATGCTATCCCCAATCACAGCCACGCGGGCATTGGCAGGGAGGAGATTTTCAGCGCGGACCAGGGAGGCGGCGAGGGCGAGGGAAACGAAGAGGCTGCGAAGGATCATGGGATGGGAAAAGCGGATAGCATCACAAACGTGGAGATGGGTCAACCTCCCTCAGATTTCCAACGATTTTAATCCGCTGATTCGTGCCCTGAGAAGGCCGAAGGCGCGTTTCAATCACCCCCGGATCAGCCACACTGCCGCGACAAGTGTCAGGACAAAGAGGGTCCACTCGAAAGGCTTTTGTGGGATGCGTTTGAGGATCTGCCAGCCGAGCAAGATGCCCAGCACTACGCCCGGCAGCAGCACCAGATTGGTCATGAGCGAGCGCGGATTGATGATGCCCAGATCGGCAGAGAAGGGGACTTTGAAGAGATTGATGAAGAGGAAAAAGCGGCTGAAGACGCCCAGGTGCTCCTTTTTCTCCAGCTTTTGGGAAAGCAGGTAAACGGTCATCACCGGCCCGGCAGCATTCGCCAGCATGGTGGTGATGCCTGCACACAGGCCCATGGCCCAAGAGAAAACGGGATGACTGGTGAGGATCTCCAACGCACCCTTGCTGGCATCCAGCAGGAGCTTAAACGCCAGAAGGCCGATGATGAGCCAGCCGATGACCGTGCGGGCGGAGGCGTTGTCGATTTCTCCCAAAAGGAAGTAACCTGCGATGACGCCCGCAATCGCGGGTGGGGCCATGGGCAAAACACGCCGCCAACTGCCGCCATGGCGGTTCAGGTAAAAGCCCATGAAATCTGCCACAATGAGCAAAGGCAGCACCAGTCCCACGGAGGCTTTGGCGCCGAAGGCCTGCGCCATCAGCACCACGTTCAAGGTGGCAGTGCCCGAGAGGCCACTTTTAGATAAGCCGATGCACAGTGCCGCCACGGCAGCCATGAGGAAGATCTGCGGATCTGCCGTGAAAAGCGTGGTCTGCTGCAGCCAGTCGGGAATGCTCAAGCGAGAAGCAGACTAGGGGACGATGGTCACACGGGTGCCGCTGGGGGCGGCTTCATAAAGCTGCTGCGCCATGGTGTAGGGCAGGCGAATGCAGCCGTGGGAGGCCGGGGAGCCGGGATTCGGGATCGGCCCTGCATGCATACCCACGCCATTGTTGGTCAGGCGCATCCAGTAGGGCATTTTTGCGCCTTGGAATCGGCCGCCCGCAGCGCTATGCACGCCAGCAGTGGCATTGCCACGGATCACATTGCCGTTCGCATCCACGATGCTGCCGTATTTGTTGGAGCGTTTGTTCACCACCTTCTCAGAGATGACAAAGGTGCCCGTGGGGGTGCGGAAGCCGCTGCGGCCCGTGGCCACGTAGCTCCAGCCCACGTTTTCACTGTTGCGGAAGATGTAGGCCTTTTGCTCGCTGAGATCGATCGTCACACGCACAGGCCCCGGTTCACCCCGGCCATGCCAGACATAAAGCGGGCTGCTGGACGAATTGACCGGCTGCACCAGGATGGGTTTGCGGATGACTTCCTGCCTGACAAAGGAGACAGGTACTTGGCAGGCGGTGAGAACACTGCCCAGAATGAGCCCAAGGGTGAGTCGTGCAATATTCATAGCGGAGTTCATCTTAGCGAAAAAGGCCGTTTTGCAACGGCCCTTCCCAGGTGGATGCAGATCTTTTTCTGCTGGTTATTGCCGTAAATTCCAGTAAATCTTGAGATTATTGGTTCCTCGACCGGCGGCGATGAGGTCTGTGTCGCGATCCCCATCCAAATCGGCTCCCATCAGGTCTTCGCAAGCCATGGTATTGTCATCAACCACCTGCTGCTGCCAGCCGCTGCCGTCTTCTTTGGTGGTGTAGAAAAGTTTCACGCCCACCCGGGTGCCAATTTTGTGATGAGCACGCCAGCCCACGGCGATTTGGCGATTGTTCAGTCCCAGGTAGTCGTAACAAGCCAGCGCGTGTCCATCCACCAAGGTGTCGTCCAGCACGCGACGCTGCCAGAGGCCATCTTTCGGGCCATCGGGGGGCGGGGTGTAGATCACGACTTGGTTGCCATGCATGGGCTCAATTGCCGCCACGTAGGGCTGCCCGCCGGCAAAGGCACCCCAGCGCACCTCACCCACGCCGAGAAGTTCCGGCGTATCATGTTTGGCCACCCACTGGGCTTTCCAGCCTGCATCGCTCGGCGTCAGGCGTACGATGCCTTCGCGGCCCCCCAGGAGCAGGGGTTCCGCCTCATTGGCAGGGCTGGGCACCACCTCAAAGTTGTGCGTCATGTGCATGCTGTCATGCACCAGCGTCGTGTTCCACGGCTGCGTCACATCCTCCGGCTTGTGATAAGCCAGGATGTGCACTCCCACGCCCGCGCCAGCCTTATTGCCGCGCCCGTGCAGCGGTGCCACGATGAGATCATAGCGGCCTGCGCGGTTTCTCACCCAGCGCATCCGGTGGGTGGTGGGCTCATGGCTGAGCTGGATGGGTTTCCACCGTTGGGTGCGGTCAGCGGGCGGTTGCAGGTAAAAAACGGCCCCGCTGGTCTCCGTATCACCAGGATTCCACTGCGCCCCCACGGCGATTTCCGCCTTGCCATCCCCATCTGTGTCCCGTGCGGCGATGCAGACATGGTCTTTTTCCGTCAGTTTTTCCGCGATGACATGCTTCGTCCAGGTGGGGTTTTGGTACCAGGCAATGATGTCTTTATCCGCCAAAAGAATGTCTGTTTTGCCATCGCCATCCACATCTGCCAGGGCCAGACCGTAGCCGATGCCCACCTTCGTGTCGATTTCTTGCTCGCGGAACTGGGGAGTCACTTGCGCCTGGAGAGTGGCACTCAGACTCAGGGATAAAAAGAAAACCTGGAATCGCATCATGGGGTCGGATTTTGAAACTTGAGGGGAGTCAGGGCGAGCAAAAGCTGACACTGAATCGCAAAAAGATTGACGATGTAATGACAAAAAGGGTATTTTACTCGAACAAACGTTACGATTTCGAGGTCTCAACCATGGACCTTTCAGGTTTCCCCCAACCGCGCCTTTCTTTTTTATGTCGTTTTCATTCTCATCTTACGTCTCTCGTGCGCGTGCCTGGGTTCTGCCTTTGTGCGCTTTAGCGGCCAGCGTGGCCCTGCCCGCCGGGGCTGTTGCCCCGAAGGCCCCTTCGAATGTGCGGATCAAGACGACTTTGTTGATTGCACAACCAGAGCCTTCAAAGCCAGCAGTCTTGGATGTCACGGCTCGCGAATACATGATCCTTTGGGATGACAATTCCCTGGATGAGACAGGCTTCCGCATCGAAGCCCGTGCCGGGAACACAGGGCCTTTCAGTACTCTCACATTTGTCCAGGCCAACCAAACAGGCGAAGTGGTGGCCCTGGATGTGGGGGAGAATTTCCTCCTTCAGTTCCGTGTCGTCGCCTACAAATACAACGGGGCTGCTGTGGAGGGGAGTGTCAGTCCATTGGCAGAATACCTCAGCCAAAAAAAAACAGCGACCCTCGCTGCTCCCGAAAATTTTAGGGTGACGCAAGAGTCCGATGGCGTTTTGAAATTTAGCTGGAAGGACAAAAGCACTGGCGAGCGTCGCCACCAGATTTATTACAAGAAAGCCAGCGAGGCGGATACGGCTTATGCCACCCTCGGTTCCTTGCATCTGTTTGATGACCGTGAAGGCACCGCAGCTACGGATCTCACAGAAGTGAGGGTTCAGCACGCTCTTGTGCCAGGGGTCGCCTACCACTTTAGACTGCGTGCATCACGCTTGGAGACCGAAAGTACGGCCGCGACAACGAATGCACTCAATCTCACCAGTTTAGTCGCTCCCACGGCCTATCCACCCCCAGTTATTTCGGGTGGCCCGACCAACCAATACATCGTGCCGCGTGTGACCACGCCCACCGAGTTGACGGGAACTCAGCTCGATAGCCAAACGATTCTCCTTCAGTGGAAAGATAACTCGACCAATGAAGACTACTATGAGCTTCAGTTCCGTCCAGTGGGCTCCACGACTTGGTACAATCGTTCTCTTGCCAAAAACAGCAGTTCCATTTCCGTCCCGGTAGTTCCCGGTGGCTACATGGAGTGGCGGGTGCGGGCGGTGCCAGTCGCTGCCTCCACATTCCCATTTGATGCGGCAGACCTAACGAATTATAGCAACGTTTATACCAATCTCACGGGCACCCTCATTCCACCTCAGGGACTGACAGCCACGACATCCGGCGTTTCAGAGGCGGTGGATCTGGTCTGGCAGGACAGCTCCGTGTCTGAGAGTTATTACCAGATTAAAGTGCGCCCCTCGGGCGGTGCCGATAGCGCCCCGTGGTTCGATGCGCAGGACATGCTGGCCAATTCCACCCGCGCCACGGTCACCGCCTACTTTAATGGCACTCAAACAGTCAATCTAACGCGGGACACGGAGTACGAGTTTAAGGTACAAGCCATCGCCATCAATCCTCTCGAGCCTTCCAACATCGCCGGCGTCATTTCGGATAGCAATGTGGCCAAGGCTTTTGCTCGCCGTGGCTTCACCAGTCGCACTTATCATCCTGCTAAAATCGGCCAACCCTTCAATTATGAAATGAAGGTCTCAGCCCCGCTGGAGCGAGTGTCTTGGACGGTGACGAACCTGCCGGATGGACTGACTTTTAATGATCAATCGGGCATCATCAGTGGCACCCCCACGGAGCATGGCGTCTTCGCTTGCCCCATGACGGTGACCTACATCACAGGCTCGGCCACAGTGCCGCTCATGCTGCGCATCCCGCGCCCCGATGCCAACCCGACCGTGGCCAAAGACATTCCCGACATCACCGTGGGACAGGGCGCGCAGTTCTCAGTCAATTTGGCCGATAAATTCGCCGATGCCGATACTGAACTTGCCGTTAGGCTGCGGACCAACCGTGGCGATGTGGACTTGATGCTTTACCCCAGCCTGACACCTGAGGCCGTGGAAAACTTCATGGGTTATGTGGAAACGGGGGCCTACAATGGCGTCATCGTTCACCGTTCCGTGCCTAACTTCATTGTGCAGGCTGGCGCTTATGTTCCCGTCCAGTCGCCGAATGTGTTTTCGTCCTTATTGAAAAGGCCGCCTTCTTTCAATGAACCCGGTATTTCCAATCTTCGCGGCACCATCGCCCATGCCAAGGTGGGGGGAAATCCTGACAGCGCCACGCATGATTTCTTCTTCAACTTGAAGGATAACAGCACCACGACTCCTGGGGAATTGGACAACCAAAACTCCGGCTTCACCGTCTTTGCCCGTGTCGCGGGGGATGGGATGAGTGTGGTGGATGGCATCGCCGCTTTGCCCATCGGCGTTTACAAGGACTACAACACGAATGGTGGGACCACAGCTAGCTTGGATCGCCGCGTGATTCTGGATGGCAGCAGAGTGCCATTTGAAGAAGTGCCCATGAATGTCACCGGCACCACCGCGCCGACTGAAATGGATGAAAGCCAGACAGTGAAGATCATCTCCGCACGTCAAGTTATCCCCTTTAAGTTCGAGGTGATTGACACCCCAGAAAGCAACGAAGGCATGGTCCGTGCCACCGTGCAGAGTGATGGCACTTTGCGTCTGGAAGGCTTAGCCGTAGGCAGCAGCGAGGTGACCATCCGTGCTCGCGACCTGGATAACCATCCGGTGGATCAAACCTTCAATGTCAATGTGGTGCGCGGTCACAAATCCCCCGTCATCACGCGCCAGCCAGTTTCACTGGCGGTGCTCCCTGGGGCCAAGGCCAGCTTCACCGTCACTGCCACAGGCACGACCTTGGAGTATCAATGGCAGAAAAAGGACGGCGAAGTTTGGGGTCCGGTTCCTGGTGCCAGCACCAAGACCCTCAGTTTCACCGGAGTGCAGGCAGAGCAAACAGGGCTCTACCGCGTGTTGGTGGGGAATAACACCACTACCTTAACCAGTGCTGAAGTGCGCCTGGATCTGCGAACTCTCCCTGCCATCACCACACACCCCGTGGCAAAGGTCCTTGAAGTGGGTCAACCTCTGGTGTTGGAAACCGCTGCCACTGGGGCACCTCCTCCTACCTTCATCTGGTTGCAATCAGGCAAGACTGTCGCGAACCAAAAGCTGGCCAAACTCAATAATCCAGCCGTCAAAATCACGGATGGGGGCAGTTATGTTTTACGGGCGACCAACGTCGCAGGCAAGGTGGACTCAAACCCTGCCAGCGTCATCGTGGTGGACAAAACCCCACGCCTGATGATCTCCCTCCCAGCCAAGACGGTGGTCCTGAAGGCCCAGGTTTCCGGCCCGACCATGAAGTACCGCTGGCGCATGCAAAAGGTTGGCCAGGCAGAGCCAGTTGATGTGCCAGAGGAGCTCGGCCGCGTCACAGGCACCACCACAGCTACGCTGACGATTCGCAACATCACCTTCAACGATGCCGCCGACTATACCTGCTATGTGGAAGATGATCTCAACCCTGCGCTGAATGCCACCACGGGCATCTGGAAAGTGGGCATCACCGGCGGTGTGCCTACACTGCCAGCCACCATCACCCCCACGGCTGCTTATGTAGGGATCGAGTATGACTATACCCTGCCTGGCGGTGGCCCTTCGAATACCTCCATCTCCTCTTTTGCCGTGACGGGGTTGCCTACAGGCCTTAAACTGGATGCTGGCACGGGACGCATCACGGGGAAACCCACACGCTCGGGTGAATTTAAACTGAAGATCACGGTCAAGAATCCGAAAGGCAGCCTCACCCGCAGCAATGTGGAGTTCTTTGTCTTCCCGCTCCCAGAATCTGTGGTGGGAACGTTTGTGGGGCAGATCGGTAACTCTCCCGCTCTCAATGGCAATCAAGGAGGCCGTATTGACATGACGGTGACGGATGGCGGCCTCATCACGGGTAAGTTGAGCATGGGTAAGGACATCCTCAGCTTCACAGGCAAGATGGACCAGAATCCAGGCAGTATCCGCACCTCCGGTCAAGCCACCGTGATTCGTAAAGGCAATACCCCTCTCCAGATCAACCTTACCGCTATCGGCATTGCCGGTTACACCGACAGTGGCGATGTTTCAGGAACGATTTCTGATGGTGAGAATTTCGTTTTCTTCGCCGCTTATCGCAACCTCTACAACTTTAGTAAAGGTGGCCGTCCTGCGCCTTTAGGGGGACGGCATCACATCGCTTTCTACCCACCTACTAGTTTAGAGAACGATGTGTCGGTGCCTCAGGGTACTGGATATGCTGTTGTCTTTTTGGATTCCAACGGCGTCGCAAGAGTCGTCGGTCGTTTGGCAGATGGGTCCACGCTTACGTCCAGTTCCTTTGTGGGTGGGCAGCAGCAGTTTCTGATCTACCAGTCTCTTTACAAAAAAACCGGTGCTCTTGCGGGACGCGTGTTTTTGCAATACATCCAACCCATCCTTTCCGAAGAATTTGCGAAGGGAAATCTCTACCGAATGGAAGGAGAAATGTTGTGGACTCGCGAGCCCCAGGCATTGGCTACGGAGCGTAGCTACAAATCGGGTTTTGGCCCTTTGGCTCTCTACACTTTGGGCAAAACGTACGTTTCTCAGGACTATACACCCCAGCTCTTGGGGGTGCCTGTCATGGATCGAAATGCAGGTCTGCTCTTTGCCAAAGGTGGGGTGGAAGCCTCGGCCACAAATCCTGATGTCGTGGCCATTTCTCTGGGGAAAATACCTCTCATCCCGGCGGGTATCACGAATGCCGGAGGCATTAGTTTCAGCGCTGACCGTGCAACGGGCCTTTTTAAAGGTTCCTTTAAATTGTATGACCCACCGGCGACAGCGCCACGCGTGGCCAGTTATTATGGTCTCGTCATTCCGGGCATCCCTGCTCGCACGTTCAGTGACGGCAGCTTCTTTACTCAGACGGATTCGGCTGGAGTGGGCCACTTCGCCCTAGCTCAACTTCCCTCGACGGAGGCTCCGGTCACCACGCTTAAAAATTCGCCGATTTTGTCAGGTCGGGTGAATCTCAATCCGGTTCCTGTACTCATTTCCCAGCAGCCGCAATCACAGACGGTGAATCCGGGGGCTTCAGTCACCTTCAGCGTCGTTGCAGCCGCCCCAGCTTCCACTCCCTTCACTTATCAGTGGCGGAAGAATGGTGCCAATATCAATGGAGCCACCACCGCCAGTTACACCATCAACCCCGTCACGGAAGCCGCCCAGGCAAAGTATGATGTGGTGCTAAAAACGATCTATTCAACGGTCTTCAGTGACCAGGCTAACCTGCTGGTGAATGATCCCGTCAATATGGTGACCATCACCCGTGCTCCGGCAGCAAATCCGGTGGCCATTGGTAGCTCGGTTACCTTCACGGCTGCTGCGAGAGGGGAAGGGCCATTCACTTACAAATGGTATAAAAACGAGGTGGAGATTGAGTCTGCCGCAGGCACCAGCCCAACCTTTACCCTTAACTCCGTCTCCACCGCAGACGCTGGCACCTACACGGTGCGTGTCTTTAGTGCCATCAGCACAGCGGGTGTCGTTAGCGATACGGGCAACGAAATGACGGTCTCCAATCCGATTACGCAAGTGACCGCCGTGCGTTCGCCGAACAATGAGTTTATCAATATTGGTGGCAATGTGGTCTTCACCATCTCCAGCATCGGCGGGCTCGGGCCTTTCACCTACCAGTGGCGCAAAGATGGCGTGGATATTTTGGAAGGAGGCACCTCCGCCTCTTACAACATTGATTTCGTCAATGCGGAAGACATCGGCGCTTACTCCGTGCTGGTGAAAAACGTGCTCACACCCGCAGGTGTGGAGAGTAACGCGGTGCCTTTGAATGTGGATACGGCCGTGGCAAATGTGAATGCCTCACGCACGCCTGCTACAGAAGCGGTATCCCTAGATACACCCGTGACTTTCTTTGTCAGTGCGCAGGGAGCGGGGCCTTTCTCCTTCCAGTGGAAGAAAAATGGCGACGATATCCCCGGGGCAAACTTGGCCAGCTATGCCATCAGCAAAGCAACCGCTGCTGATAATGCCGGTTATACCGTCCTGGTTTCCAACCCCACCACCCCGGCAGGCGTTTTGAGTAACATCGTTCTGCTCTCTGTGATCTCGCCCGTCACCTCCGTCGCCATCGGCCTCAGTGGCAATACGAATGTTTTTGTGGTGGGAGATTCTGTTGAATTCAGTGCTCAGCCGAATGCCCCGGGCCCCTATGAATACCAATGGTTCAAGGGTAACGAAGCGATTACTTCGGCGACGGATAGCACCTTTGTGATCAATGGCGTGGGTGAATCGGACAGCGGCAGTTATCGTGTCGAGGCCAAGAACTCTGTCACACCGACACCAGTCTCTAGCCAGACCATCACCATCACAGTGGTTCCCCCTGGCCAGCCGTAAAATGCTGGGTCGGTCAGTCTCTTTCGGAGTCGGTGGGGCGAGCTAAATCTCGCCTCTCCGACTTCGCTTTATCTCCCGAGACTTCACCGAGGAACTCAGGATTTCTTCTCGTTCACCTTCGCCCATTCTTCCTTCAACACGGGAGTGAGGAGTTTTGTCCACACGGCATACCCTTCAGGGCTGAGGTGCAGTAGATCCTTCACATAGTATTTGCGAATGGGGTGGCCTTTTTCATCAGCCAAGTAGCTGGTGGTGTCCACATATCGCACCCAGTCTTTGCCCTGGATCCAGGCTTGAAGCAGGCGATTGAGTTCATGCACCTGGGGCATCTGAGCTAGGCGTTTTTCTCCAATTTTGACCGAGGTCACGATCACGCGGGTCTGGGGTAGCCGTGTGTGCACGAGGTTAAGAAAACGTGTGTAGTCGGCCAGTGCCTCCTGCGGGGTCAGTTTCGCATTGATGTCATTGCTGCCCGTGTAGGTGACCAGCAGCTTGGGTTCATGTCGTGCGACGGCGGTGTCAAAATGGACGATGAGATCATTGGCCACACTGCCACCAAAACCACGATTTAGGACCGGCAGGCCTGGGAAGTCTTTATTGAGAGTCTTCCACAAACGAATGCTGGAACTGCCTGTGAAGACGATGCCGCCCTTGTCGGCAGGTTTCGCGGCAAAAGCAGTGATTTCTTTGGCGAAACGTTGGGGGTCTGGACGGGGCGTGGATTCTTGCGCGACGAGGCAGGATGTGGCCAGGAGCAGGCTGAGGAGGAGGGCGGGCTTCATGAGGTGGCTGAAAGGTGCGAGGGAGAAATCAGTTTTTGGAAAAGGGGATGAGGCCGTCATTGGCCTCGGTCAAAGGCTGCGGTGTACCGCCTGGCTGGACAAAAAGGAACGAGTTGGAAAAACCATTGTTGCGGATGATGTGGCGTTCTTTGTCGCTTGCAGGGTGCTCGTTTAAGATGCTCACCCCGATTTCGCATTTGCCCACTTCGTTGCCTTCGATCAGGCAGGTGCTGGAGTTGAGGAGATCAAACGCTTTGCTGACGCGGGTGATGCGATTGCCACGGGCGACGCAGCCCTTGGAGAAATTCCAGAATCCGACCGCCTGCGTGCCGCCATCTCGAAAGCTGCAGCGTTCGACCACGCCCCCTTCCGTCCGGTGAATGAGGACCCCGCTTCCTGAAAAGTTTTGCAGCAGGCAGTCGCGGAGGGTGATGTCTTTGAAGGGCGCGTTTGACGGTGCCGTCATGCCATCCACCAGGATCAGCTCGGTCACCTGGCCCTGGTTTTCCAAGGCTCCGTCCAGGGTGAGATTGGCGATTTCTAGGGTTTCGCAGCTCCCTGTGATGGTGATGAGGTGAGAGGGCTGGGCGAGCCCTGTCGGGGTACGCAACTTCAGGATGCAGCGCTCCTTGTTCACGCCCCGGAGGGCCAGCTTTTTGGCCTTGTTGAGGATGAGACCCTGGTCCAGCACATGCGTCCCTTCTGGCACGGTGACGATGCCACCGCCTGCCTGGATGGCTTCGTCAATCCATTGCTGGAGTGGCGGTGCCTCCCCGTGCATGAGGGGGCAGAAGGCGAGTGCCAACAGGGCGAAAAAAGAGCGCATTAGAACCTGTCGCACTCGGCGGGGCACTTCTTGCGTGCGGCGAGACTACTTCTTGATCTCGATAAACTTCCCGGCCACGCCCCAAGCGATGTCTTCGCGCGGAAGGATGCCATCTCCCCCAATGTAGAACTTGCTGGCGACGATGTAATTGTCCCGCTGAACACCGCCCTTTTTGGTGCCTGAAACGAGGTCTGCCACGGCCAGGCCCACGGTGCCTGGGAGACCTTCTTTTTGGCGGATGTATTCGCGGTAAGAAGCTTCGTTGGGATTGGTGACTGCCAGGCCGATGGCGACGATGGTGAGGAGGAGCAAGGGAAGCTTCATGGCCGCATCATGCACAGGGCTGGGCCGAAGACCAAGCTCTAAATCGTCACGAATCCGCCGGAGTCATGGGCGGGTCATTTTGCGCTTCAGCTTCTTCAGCAGCTCAGGGTTCCCTTCCAATTCCTCCATGAGCAAAGTCAGTACATCGAGGGTCTGGCGACTGATGTGGTGCTCCATACCTTCCACATCGTGGTGCACGGTATCCGCATCCAGACCAAAGGTGGAGAGAAGGCGGGTGAGCACCTCATGACGACGGGCGATTTCCTGGCCTATTTTGCGGCCTTCTTCCGTCAGTACCACCCCGCGATAGCGCTCATAAACCAAGTAACCTTCGGCATCCAGTTTCTGGATCATGTTGGTCACGCTGGCCTGGGAGATGCTGAGATTTTGGGCAATGTCCACCACCCGTGCGTAGCCCTTTCCTTCGATCAGATTGTGAATCTGCTCCAGGTAATCCTCAATGGCCGGGGAATGGACATGGGCGGTGGGTTCTTTGCGCTTGGCGGGCATCGCTGCATTCATAGCAGCAGGCAGGGGGAAGGAAAAATGGATTTCCATCCCCCGAAAAACAAAAACTTAGTCCAGGCTAAGTTTTTGTTTGCGCAATAGGCTGAGCTGATGAATTTAGCCTGACCTAACTTTATCATGTCAGCCAATCTTCTTGTTTTATCCCTTTTATTGCTAGGCACGGTCGGTGTACTGGCCGGCACTCCGGTAGCTCTGTCCTCGGCCACGCCGGAGGTCCGCCCGATGAGCACGGATCGCCCAGATACCACAGAGTCTGCCTACACGGTGCCAGCGGGCATGTTTCAGGTGGAGATGAGTTTCTTCGATTACAGCCGAGATACCTTCGAAGGAGAGCGGGTGGAGTCTTGGGCCCTGGGCCAGGTGAACTTGAAGGCGGGGCTGGCGGCGGATCTGGACCTGCAGGTGATTTTTAACACCTATGAAGAAGTGCGAGTGAAGGGGGCCGCAGGGTCCGACCGGTTCTCTGGCTTTGGAGATGTGACCGTGCGCCTGAAAAAGAATCTCTGGGGCAATGACTCTGGGCAGACGGCCTTGGCACTCATGCCTTACGTCACCATCCCGACCGGGGCGGAAATGAGTTCCGAAGTGTGGGAGGGCGGGCTGATTGTTCCTCTCGCCATCTCTTTGACAGAGCGCCTTAACCTGGGGCTGATGGCGCAGGTGGACATCGCGCAGGATGTGGAAACAGGCGGGCAGGACCTGGAGTGGCTGCACTCAGCCACCTTGGGCATCAGCCTCACGGAAGCGTTAGGCATGTATGTGGAGTTGGTCGGCATCGCGGGGGAGGATGCGGACTACATCGCGCTTTTTGATGCTGGGCTGACCCTGGCCGTGACAGATAATTGCATCTTCGATGCTGGGGTGCGCATTGGCTTAAATCGTCCCGCTCCCGATTTTGGGGTCTTTTCCGGTGTGAGCTTTCGATTCTAATCTGATCTTATGAAACATTGCCTATTTCTTCTTCTGCTGGCCACTCAGTTGGTCTCTTGTGGCCCGTCCTCGGCGCCCTCTGCCGATGGGCGTAAACGAATCCTCACCACGTTCACCATCATCCAAGACATCGCGCAAAATGTGGCGGGAGATGTGGCCATCGTCGAGTCCATCACCAAGCCGGGCGCCGAGATCCATGATTACGAGCCCACGCCCCTGGATCTGGTGAAGGCGCAGAAGGCCGATCTGGTGCTGTGGAATGGCATGGGGCTGGAGCGTTGGTTTGAAAAATTCCTTCAGCAGGTCAAGCATGTCCCCAGTGTGGTATTGACCGAGGGGGTGGAACCCATCGGCATCGGAGAAGGGCCGTACACAGGCAAGCCGAACCCGCATTCCTGGATGTCTCCCGCCAATGCCGTGGTGTATGTGGAAAACATCCGCCAGGCCCTGGTGAAAATGGACCCCGCCCACGAGGCCACCTACAATGCGAATGCCGCAGCCTACACCGAAAAACTGCGGGCCGTGGATGAACCCGTCCGGAAAGCTCTGGAAGCCATCCCTGCCGACCAACGTTGGCTCGTAAGCTGCGAAGGAGCCTTCTCTTATCTCACACGTAACTACGGCATGAAGGAACTCTATCTCTGGCCCATCAATGCTGATGAGGAAGGCACCCCACAGCAGGTGCAGAAGGTGGTGGATACGGTAAAGGCCCAGCGCATCCCGGTCGTTTTTTCTGAAAGCACCGTCAGTGACAAAGCCATGCGGCAAGTGGCCAAAGAAACGGGCGCGCGGTATGGTGGCGTGCTGTATGTGGATTCATTGACGGGTGACGAAGGCCCTGCGCCGACGTATCTGAAACTGCTGCAATACAATGCCGACACGATGGTGAAGGCGTTCACCGCTCCTTGATACCCATGCCCACTGCCTCCTCGCCCATCTCTGTCGAAGTCGCCGATGTCACCGTGGCGTATGCCAATGGGCACATCGCTCTGAGAGATGCCTCGTTCCTCCTGAACGCCGGGACCATCTGTGCGCTGGTGGGGGTGAACGGCAGTGGCAAGAGCACCTTGTTCAAAGCCATCATGGGTTTTCTAAAACCCGCGAAGGGGCAGGTACGCATTGCGGGAGATACGGTTCTCGCTGCCCGCCGAAACAAACTGGTGGCCTACGTGCCACAGAGTGAAGAGGTGGATTGGAGCTTTCCCGTCAGCGTCTGGGACGTGGTGATGATGGGCCGTTATGGGCACATGAACTTCATGCGGATCCCCCGGGCGGAGGATAAACGCATCGTCCAGGATTGCCTGGAGCGAGTGGGCATGGAAGCTTTTAAAGAGCGGCAGATCGGTGAGCTTTCCGGCGGCCAAAAGAAGCGCGTCTTTCTCGCCCGAGCTTTGGCTCAAAAGGGCCGCATCATGATGCTGGATGAACCTTTCACCGGTGTGGATGTGCAGACGGAGACGGCAATCATCGAGCTGTTGCGAGCCCTGCGGGAAGAAGGGCACATCATTTTGGTCTCCACGCATAACCTCGGCAGCGTGCCTGAATTTTGTGATCAGGTGGTGTTGATCAATCGCACCGTGCTGGCCTATGGGCCTACGGAGTTGGTGTTCACGGAGCAGAATTTAACGCATGCTTTTGGCGGTGTGCTGAGGCAGTTCCACTTTGAGCAGTCCACCATCCAGGAGCACGATGGCCGCACGGTGAAACTCCTGACGGATGATGAGCGGCCACTAGTCTTCGGGAAAGATGGTCACCTGGAATACACCGACCGACAGGGCCGGGAACACCTCGTCCGAGAACGCGCCAAGGAGGTGGGGGAATGAGTGAATGGCTCACCCCCTTTCACTATGAATACATGGTGAAGGCCATCCTCGTCAGTGGCCTCATCGGGGGTGTTTGCGCCTTTTTATCCTGCTTTGTCACTCTGAAAGGTTGGTCGCTCATGGGGGATGCACTTTCCCATGCCGTGGTTCCGGGGGTTTCGCTGGCTTGGATGATCGGCTTGCCCTTTTCAGTGGGGGCCTTTTTTGCCGGGGTGCTAGCTGCCCTGGGCATGGGCTGGGTGAAGGCAAATTCCCGCCTGCGGGAGGACGCTGTCATCGGTGTGGTTTTCACCACTTTCTTCGCCCTGGGTCTGCTTTTATTAACACTTTACCCGAGCAATCTAAACCTCCGCACCATCATCTTTGGCAATATCTTGGCCATCTCAGATCCAGACATTTTGCAGGTGCTGGTGATCTCGGCTTTATCCATTTTGGTTCTGGGGCTGAAGTGGAAAGACCTGATGCTTTACTGCTTTGATGAAACCCACGCGCGGAGCATCGGCTTGAACACTCGCTTTCTACATTTGCTGCTGCTCTCTCTGCTTTCTGCCACGGCGGTGGCGGCTTTGCAGACGGTGGGTGCCTGCCTCGTAGTAGCCATGCTAGTGACTCCCGGGGCCACCGCCTACCTGCTCACGGATCGCTTCGGTCGCATGCTCTGGATTGCGACGGGCACAGGGGCAGTGTGCGGAGTGCTAGGTGCCTATGTCAGCTACTTTCTCAATGGCTCTACCGGCGGGTGCATCGTGGTTCTACAGACAGCGGTGTTTTTGACCGCTCTCGTCCTGGCCCCTAAACACGGGTTGTTAGCTGCCCGTCATCAACGTCATCTTGCGGCTTCATCGTCATGAATTGGCACGAGCCCTTTCTCTACAGTTTCATGAACGAGGCGCTGCTGGTGGCAGCGCTCGTGGGGGCTGTCTGTGCTGTGTTGTCTTGTTACCTAGTCCTCAAAGGTTGGTCGCTCATGGGAGATGCCATCTCTCACGCCGTGCTACCGGGGGTGGTCGTCGCCTACTTAGTCGGGCTGCCGTTGCCGGTGGGGGCCTTTGCGTCGGGCTTACTGTGCGCCACGGCGACGGGCTGGATCAAAGCCCACAGCCGGATCAAGGAAGACACCGTCATGGGCATCGTCTTCACAGGACTATTCGCCCTGGGACTGGTGATGTTTTCCAAGGTGCAGTCCGAGCTGCATTTGAACCACATCTTGTTCGGCAATGTGCTCGGAATTGAACGAGCGGACATGATCCAGACCCTCATCACCGCCGGGGTGACTTTGGTGATCCTGCTGCTGCTGCGCCGGGACCTGCTGCTTTTTTGTTTTGATCCCACCCATGCCAACGCCATCGGCCTGAACACGCGGGCCATCTATTATGTGTTTCTGGCCCTGCTGGCGGCCACCATCGTGGCCTCCATGCAGGCTGTGGGCATCATTTTAGTGGTGGCGATGCTGGTGACGCCTGGCTGCACAGCCCGGCTGCTGACGGATCGGTTTGACCGCATGCTGGTGCTAGCGGCAGCTTCGTCCATCCTGGCCAGTTGCCTGGGCGTTTACGTGAGTTTTTTCATCAATGGCTCCACGGGAGCCTGCATCGTGCTGGCGCAGGCCATGTTTTTCACGGCAGCCTTCATTTTTGCGCCCAAGCATGGATTGATCGCCGCCCGCAGGGGTGTACAAAGGCGACTTCAGTGACATTTAGGCCCTTAGAAGCTGAAACACGAAAACAATCACTTGCCAGAATGATTTCGGCGGTGCAGTATATCGGCCCGTTTCAAAAGAACGGAATGACACTCCTGAGTAGCTCAGCGGTAGAGCGGGTGGCTGTTAACCACTAGGTCGTAGGTTCGAACCCTACCTCAGGAGCCACAAATCACATGGCAGTGTAGCTCAGCGGTAGAGCAGAGGACTCATAAGCCTTTGGTCGGCGGTTCAAATCCGCCCCCTGCCACTCTTTTTAACTTTAAGAGAGATGTTAATTGGGTGCATCGCTCAGCACGCCAATGGCAAGTGTATGCGAGATCAATTTGGCTTAAAAGAGATTGCTCCTTTGTTGTGCAACTGCTTCATTGAAGAGTGATGAAAGCCGCCTCGCGCATCTTGCTCGTTGCTGCCTTGATGATTTCCATCGGGCTGCATTGGGCGGTCATGCAGTCAGCGGCTTGGGTGGGTATGGCGGTCACTTATTCGGTGAAAACGGGTTCCGTCGTTCAGGGACTGAGCGATACGTTTGATGGTGAACATGCCTGTCCTCTCTGCCACCTGGTTAAGGAGGGGACAAAAGATCCTCAGCCCAACGATGATTCGGTTCCCACGAAGATGGTGAAGGAGTTGAAGCTGCATCTCGCCGTTGCCTCCATCCCGATGTTTGTTTTTCAGAAGTTGCCGGGAATTGAATGGATCACGATATCCCAGACCGGCCATGCACGCCCTTTCACGCCTGAGTCGCCACCGCCACGGAGCGGGGTTTTGGCCTAACTCACCTGACTGAGGATCATGCTATGTCCTTTGATGATGCCATGCATCGCACTGAGATGATGGGTGGTTGAAGAGATTATTTTGGGGCTGCTCGATAAGCTGTGCCCTTTGTCTCTCACTCTCAGGCCATCACTCAAGTTAGGCCGTTTTTGGTCATTCCATTGTCTCTTTTCGCGCCCCTAGGCGTGCTCCTTTCCCGGAGAACAGAGCATGGTTTCCGCTAGTTTCCATGTTCCGGGAGGTCCCTGTCTGGCCGTTTCCAGGCAGGGGCCATCGGATGGATCGGTAAAGGAAGTTTTTTCTCGCCAAAGATTTTGATATGGCCGTGTTGGACGGATTCCAACGATGTAAACAGCTCTCGATAGTCTTCTTTTAATTTCATGAAACGCATGGGTCGCCTCTTCATTGTGGCAGCACTGATGGTCTCCATCGGGCTGCCTTGGGGCGCTTTGCAGTCAGTGGCCTGGATTGGCATGGCGTTGACGTACTCGATAGAAAAGGGATCCGTGGTGGAGGGTCTAAGTGATACTTTTGATGGGGCGCATCCATGCCCGCTTTGCCAGGCAGTTTCGGCAGGGCAAAAAGAGGAAAAAAAACAGGAACAGGACAGTGGCAGCGCCCAGAAAAAGAAATTGGAGATGCTGTCTGTCTGCCAGATTCATTGGTGGCGACCCAAGCTGCCGACGATGAAATATCCGTGGTTAGACCAAGTGTGGAATGGGGTGGCTTCTGCGCCGCCTTTGCCACCTCCCAGGTTAGGGTAAGCAGTGCGCGGGACATGACTCCTGCATCCTGACTTTCATCCTATTTTCAAATGACACTGGGTATCTGCCGATGCGGCACATGGCCTTCAGGTGTGTTTCCCCACCTGTGTTTTCTCACGCTTTCACTCTTTTGTTTCTTGGCCCTGGCGGCCTGTCCCCCCATGAAATTTCCATTCTTTCGCTCCCTCCTTTGTCTGGCTTTCTGTGTGTGGATGCCAGTGCTTGCTGACGCGGCTTTTGAGCACGCTGAGGCACGCCACACGCATCCGATCTGTCTGACACCTGACGGCACGCGGCTGCTGGTGGTGGATTCCATCAATGCTCGGTTGAGTGTCTTTGATGTGACGGGCTCTGGTGTGCCGGTGCGTGTGGCGGAGATTCCCACGGGGCTGGAGCCCGTCTCGGTGCGGGCCCGCACGAATGATGAGGTGTGGGTCGTCAATGAGTTGAGCGACAGTGTCTCGGTCATCTCGCTGAGTCAGGGGGCGGTGCTGGCTACTCTGAGCGCGGCGGATGAACCTGCGGATGTCGTCTTCGCTCAAGGCAAGGCCTTCGTCACCTGCGCCCGAAACAACAGCGTGCGCATCTTTGATGTGACCTCGCGTCAACTGGTGGCGACGGTTCCTTTGGAGGGGCTGTATCCGCGGGCACTGACCACGAGTGCGGACGGCAGCAAAGTGTACGCTGCTTTTTTAGATTCGGGCAATGGCACAACCATCTTGCCTAAAGGTGCGGCTCCGGCCCAGCCTGCCCCTCAAAATCCGAATCTTCCGGCCCCGCCACAGACGGCTCTGATCGTTCCCGCGAATGATCCACGTGTCAGTCATTTCACTCTGGACCATGATGTGGTGGAGATTGATGCGGTGACTCACAGCATCCTTGGTTATGCTTCGGGTGTAGGCACGACGCTGTTTGATCTGGCTTTTCGCCCAGGGTCAGGAGATCTCTGGGTGGGCAATACGGAGGCCCTGAATTTGGTGCGATTTGAGCCGAATCTCCGAGGCCATTTTGCGGAGAATCGGGTGACCCGCATCGCGGCAGGAACGGGCGTGGTGACGGCTTTTGATCTCAATCCAGGCATTGACTACCAGACGCTGCCCAACGCTGCCGCACAGGCGACGGCTTTGGCTCAACCAGCGGCTTTGGTTTTTAGCGGCGATGGCAGTGTTTTGTGGATCGCGGCCTTTGCCTCGGATCGCATCGCCAAGGTGAATGCGGAGGATGCATCCGTGCAGACACGGGTGGATTTGCGCCTCGGTGCAGACAATTCCTCCGCTGCCATGCGTGGTCCCCGAGGGCTGGCCTTGGATGAAGCCGGCCAAAGATTGTTTGTTCTCAATAAACTTTCTCACACCGTTAGCGTGGTTTCGACGGCGACTCTCGCCGTGGTGAATGAGCTGCCCATCGCTGCATTCAATCCGATGCCGGCTTCCGTGAAAGCAGGGCAGGGATACCTGTTCGATGCCCGCTTGTCTGGCAATGGGACGGTGTCTTGTGGCACCTGCCATTTTGATGCGGATCGGGATGGACTGGCGTGGGATTTGGGAGATCCAACTGGGCAGATGATGACGGTACTGGGGGCGAATCTTTCCGTTCATGACAATACGCCGCGTCCGCGTGTGATGCACCCGATGAAGGGGCCGATGGCAACCCAGACCCTCCGAGGGATGCAGGGAGGGGCCCCTTTCCACTGGCGGGGTGACCGGGCTACCATCGCTGCGTTCAATCCGACTTTCGATCTGCTGATGGGAGGGGAGCAAATCGACGAAGAAGACATGGCTGACCTAACGAGTTATTTGGAAAGCATCGTCAATCACCCCAATCCGAATCGCAACAACGATCGCAGTTTGCCGACCTCCTTTGGCAATGCGAATCCGGTTACGGGTCGTGATCTGTATAACAACCACACGAAGTCGCATTGTGCCGTTTGCCATCTTCTCCCGAAAGGTACGGACAATAACATAGACCTACCGCAGGAAGTGGGTGCGAGCCAGCCCTTGAAGACACCACCGCTGCGCACGGTGTATCAGCGCATGTTTTACAATCCTAGAGCAGGGGCAGAATCCCTGAGTGGCTTCGGCATGTTGCATGATGGCAGCGGCTTTGTCCTTCCCATTGTGCACCCCTACGTCTTGGACAATCTGGATTTGGCTGAGCTCAGACACGTTACGGCTTTCTTGCAGTGTTTTGATACCGGTGTGGCACCTGCGGTGGGCATGAGCACGACGGTGAATGCTTCGAATCGCACTCAAACCAGCGTCACGACGGTTTTGAATCTCCTCGAAGCTCGCGCTGCGGTGGACCCTGCGGACTGTGACCTGATCGTGCGCGGTAAGGTGGGGGGGCTGGAAAAAGTTTACCAGTTCAGTCCAGGGCCTAAAACCTACCGCAGTGAAAAGGCGAGCGAAGGAAGCCTAACTAGAAGTGCGCTGCTGGCCTTGCTGGAAGGCAGCGATTCGATTTCCTTTGTGGGGACGTTGCCGGGAGCGGGCCCACGCCTGAGTGTGGATGCAGATGAAGACGGGTTCCTCAATGGCGATGACCCCAATCCCGGTCTCAAAGATGGCCCGCCAACGATCACCCAGGAGCCTGTGGACCGTGCGGTGCCTCCCGGAGCGAATGTGAGCCTGACCGTCCAGGCCGAAGGGCTCGGGCTGAACTTCCAGTGGTATAAGGGCACGCAGCCAATCACCACGGGGAAAGAAGCGACGCTCACCCTCACTGCGGTGACGACGGCTGATGCTGGCAACTACAGCGTCCAGGTGCTGAATCTCTCTGGCAACCGCACCAGTCGGGTGGTGAAGCTGGAGGTGTATCCAGCCCCCTTGATCACGGCGCACCCGCTGTCGGTCGCGGTCAAAGAGGGCCAGAGTGCTACCTTCAGCGTGACGGCGACAGGCAGTGGGCTGACTTACCAATGGCGTCGCGGCACCGCCCCTGTGGGTGGGGCAACCACGCGCACTTTAGCTTTGAATGGGGTGGGTGCAGCTGACGTCGGCGTTTACAACGTGGTCGTCAGTAATGGTGCTGGCAGCGAAACCAGCGAGGAGGCCACTTTGAATGTGCAGTTGAAACCGGTGATGAATCCACTGGATCTTAAACGCGCCATCATCGGGCAGGACTATTCAGACACAGTAAGCGCGACTTTTGATCCTATTCGTTTTACCATTACAGGACTGCCCCCCGGCCTGAAATACGATGCCAGCACTGGGGTCATCAGTGGACGACCCACAGTGAGTAAAAAGTACTTGGTCAAGGCCACGGCCACGAATGGGGCAGGCACTGGGTCACAAGTTTCGCAAGAGCTAACGGTGGAGCCTTTCCCGGCTCAGTTGATCGGCACTTACGATGGCATCTTGCCGCGAAACTCGGGCATGAACGGCCTTCTGGGCGGCCGGTTAAAACTGACCGTTGCTAAAACGGGAGCTTATTCGGGTTCGCTGAGCCTGGGCTCGGTGACTCATGCCTTGAAGGGAGCTTTGAAGGTGCTGCCGGATGAAGATCCCACCCACGAAATGTTCGTGAAGCGCAAAGGGAAGTCGGATCTTAAGGTCACATTCACCCTGGGGCGTGAAAGCCGCATGGTGACGGGAGAGGCCGAGGAGGAGGGCTCTACGCTACCTTTGGCTGCACGTCTGCCGGACGTGGAACTCAGCCGTTACACGGGCAACTACACGCTGGCTCTGACTCTGAGTGTGAGTGATCAGGGGCAGGCGCACATTCCCCAAGGTCATAGCCACGGGGCCTTTAAGGTCTCCACAAAGGGGGCGGCCTCGGGGGTGATTTTCCTGGCCGATGGTACGAAGATGACCTTCGCGGCCCCTATCGCTGAGGGCGGACACTTGCCCTTCCACAGTCTGCTCTATGCCAAGACAGGTTCCGCACAGGGGCTTTTAACATTGGGTGCCGATGCGATGCATCGGCTCGCAGCGGGCAGTGAGGTGTCTTGGTTCAAACAAACTCAGGCACGTTTCTCGCGGCTGTATCCGCAGACTTTTGGTCCCTTGAATCTAGGCGTCATCGGCGGGATCTACACCCTTCCGTCCTCCACCCAGATCGCGATGAATCTGGTAGCGGGGGCGGGCAATGCGCGCCTGGTTTTTGCCCGAGGCGGAGCACCTGATCCTGCGACGCGGCTGAACCTGGAGGCCCTGGAGATCCAGCCCGGTAGCCCAGCCAAGATGGTGTTCCCAGTGAGTAACCCTGGCCTGGTTAAACTCACCGTGACACCAGGGAAGGGAACCGCCTTTACGGCTGGAGGAACGGGTGTGTTCAAAGGCAGCTTCAGTCTTTCCGATGCGGATACTAGCCTCACGTCTAACAAACTTTTGAAACGGGCGGCGACCTTCAGTGGCGCCCTCGTGGACGATGGCACTTCGGTCAAAGGCTATGGCTTTTTCATCCTGGCCCAGATGCCAACGGCAGAACCGAAGACGACGGCCTCCACCAGTCCCCAGCTTTCTGGCAGCGTCCTCCTTGAGGCGACTGCCCGATGACTTTCTAGCGGAAATCAAACACACAACCCAAACCCAACTCAGACCCAGATCCAAAGAGTCCTCATTCATCACATGAAAACGAAACGTTATTTACTCAACCGGCTCTTGTCCGGCGCGGCGCTCCTCATGGGCACTGTGACCGCGTCAGCGCACATCGGTTATACCGGACGTGACTTCGGCACGGTGGTGCCGAATGCGGCCCCCATCACGATTTCAAATCAATCCGTGACCAGCAATTTTGGTTGGGCGGATGGCACGGATGCCGACTTCGGCGATGGCCACAAGCTGCGCTACTACCGCTTCAATCTTGCGGTCCCGGCCTACGTCACCATTACCTTCAGCGGCTCCACAAATGGCGGAGCCAAGGACGGCAGCATCAAGCCTGGATTTTCTGTCTTCCAGGGCTTGGCTCACCTTGCCCCCATCACCAATGCACCGGGCAGTGCAGACCATGACGGTGCTCCGATCACACTGGCCTATCTGGCCAGCCTGGGCGGTGTGGCAAAGGAAGGCGCTTTCCGTGCGCTCGCGGATTGGCGAGTGGGGGGAGAGAACCAGCCTGGACCTGTTTTTGACTTTGATGCCGCCGATGGGCTGAGCACGTTTGTGTTCAAAGGCTATGCCGTGGATGGCAATGCCAGTCTGTTCGGCTCAGCACCTGGAGTCGTGGGAGACAACAATGCCGATGGGACCGTGACCAAGTCCTTGTTTCTCCCGGCAGGAGACTATTCGATCTTTGTGGGTGGCGCGAACTATGCGGGCCAGTTTCCCACCCCCGATGCGACCTCCTACGGCCTGACGGGCACGATCTCTGCCGCCGCCTTTACCTATGCTGCCGGTGATCCGGCGGAAGGTGGCATCGGCTACCAGCATCAGGTGACCCTGGGCGAAAACAGCTCTGGCAGCTTCAGTGGCCTTGTCGGGGCTTGGAGTTGGGAAGACAATAAATTGTTCGGCGGCGTAGGGCAGGGCACCGCACCAGTGGGTTGGACACACACCTCCAACTGGGCTGCGGTGCGTTTGCAAAAAGACACGGTCCTAACCGTCACCATGGCACGGGATGCCAACGTGCCACAACCCACGGAAGAAGATCCAGACGCCAAAGCGGACACCACCTCCATGAACCCTTCCATGACGCTGTTTCGCGGACTGGACAATGATGGGGACGATTTCCATACCTATAACAACCGTGGCAACATTGCCTGGGCGGAAGACATCCAATACGTGGACCATGTGGACAACTCCACCGAGGAAACCATCACCCGTTCCTGGTTCCTTCGCGCTGGAGACTATACCTTCGCGCTGGGCAGCAATGCCGCAGCAGACAATCTCAATAAACAGGGTTACCGCATTTCATTCTCCACGCAGTCCTCGGGAACTGTCGATCCTGTGCCCAATACGTACCTGCCGCCTGAATACATTGGCACCGGAGGCATTGGTTATACTTACACCGTCATCGCCAAGGTTGGTGATTCCGGGAACTTCAGCAACCGCGTAGGAGCCTGGAGCTGGGAAGACAGTTCTTTGCCTTCGGCTCCTGGACAGAAATCTCTGGGCTGGACCCATACGAGCAACTGGCTCGCGCTGAAGCTTGAAGAGGAAGCCTATTTCTCATTCACCATGGAGAGCGACAACAACGTCCCCTGGCCGAGCATCGAAGACCCGGACCGTAAGGCGGATACAAGCCACATGAAGCCCAGCTTCACCCTCTACCGCGGCTGGGACAACGACGGCTCCGACAATCACACTTACAGTAACAAGGGCAACGTGCTGTGGGCGGAAGACATCCGTTACATGGACCATGTGGACAACTCCTCTGCAAACAAAGTCACCCGTACTTGGCGTCTGCCAGCGGGTGAATACACCCTTGCTCTGGGTAGCAATGCCACCGCAGACACCCTGCTGGAACAAGGCTACAAAGTCTCTTACCAAGCGCTCACGGCGGGTGCTGTCGTCACAGGAGATCCCGCTGCTGGCGGCATCGGCTACTCCCGTACTATCAGCGTCGGGCGTGGTGACAGCGGCAGCTTTTCCGATCATGTTGGCTCATGGAGTTGGGAAGATGAAGGCCTCGATGCGGATGAACCTGTCGGCTGGACACACCAGAGTCGCTGGCTCGCCGTACACATCAAAGATCCGCTGACTCTGAACATCACGATGGCTCGTGATGCGAATGTTTCATGGCCGAGCACCGAAAATCCTGGCCGCTTGGCCCCCGTCGATAAAATGAATCCAAGCTTCACACTCTATCGGGGCTGGGACAATGACGGCTCTGACAGCCACATTTATAGCAACAGCGGCGACATTGCCTGGGCGGAAGATATTAGCTATGTGGACCACTACGGTAACAGTTCATTGGGGGTCATCACTCGCTCTTACACCCTCGCTCCCGGCTATTACACTTTCGCGCTCGGCAGCAATGCACCCGCTGATGAGAGGGATACGAACCGGCAAGGATTCAGCTTCACCTGGACGACCGGAAATCCCGTCGTGATTTCCCCGGCAATTACGCAGCAACCCAAAGGAGTTGAATTGGTGGAAGGCAAGAAAACCACTCTCGCCGTCAAAGCGACTGGCCCATCCCTTTCCTATCAATGGAGCCATAACGGGAAAGCCATTGAGGATGGCACCTCCAATACTTTGGTGATCGGGGAGACCACCCTGAGTGATGCTGGCAACTACACGGTGGAGGTGCGTAACGCAGCAGGTTGGGTTACCAGCACAGCCGCATCCGTAGCGGTTGTCGCAGTTCCCATCGTGGTTGGCTTCGATATCCCTGATCTCATCGTTGGGCAGCCCTATCAGATCCAGCTCACGGCGATCAATAACCCCACGGCCTTTGCTGTGAAGGGGCTTCCGCGCGGGCTGACCTTTGATTCCAAGACCCTTCTCATCCGTGGTCGCCCACAGGTGGTCAGTCCTCTGGTGACAGTGGAAATCATCGCTTCGAACAAAGCAGGCAAGAGTGAGAAGACCACGGACACCTTTGCGGTCACTTCCCTGGCCACAGGCGTGGGAGGCAGCTTCACAGGACCGCTGGGCCGTGATGCCTCTATCAATGGGATTCTTGGCGGCTTGATTAAATTCCAAGTCACCAGCACCGGTGCATTATCAGGCACCGTTACGCTGGGTGGCAAGGCACATAAAGTCGCCGCACTTCTGGACACCTCGCTGGAATCACCGGAGGCCAGCTTCAGCCTGCCACGCCCCGGACAGACCGCACTGACTGTGTCTCTGCATGTCTATGCAGCAGCCAAAGCCATCTATGGTGAGATCACAGATGGCACGACCGTGCTGCCCTTCATCGCACGTCAGCCGCTCACCCCGGCAGGTGCCTATGCAGGCGACTACACCTTGGCCATGTTGCTGGATGAGCCTGACGTAGGGGACGTGTCTCTGCCTCAGGGAGCCAGCATCGGCGCTTTCAAGATCGCCCCCACCGGGGCCGCGACGGGTGTGATCATTCTGGCAGACAGCACCAAGCTGACCTTCGGTGGGCCGCTGGAGCAGAATGGTCATCTGACCGTCTTCGGTGTCCTTTCCAAAGGCGTGGGTTCCTTACTCGGAGCCTTCGACATCGAAGCTCCCTCAACCGTGGGTGAAAACAGCACGACGACTGGAAATCTAGCCGTATCGGAATTCTCCTGGTTCAAAGGCGAGGTCGCCAAAGACCGTGCCTATGCAGAGGGTTTTGGTCCTCTTGACCTCCAAGTCATTGGCCGCAAATACAGCGCGCCCGCCAGTGATGAACTCGCCCTGGGTGCTCAGGCAGGCCCAGGCAATGCCAAGATCAGCTTCACGGATGGCGGGGCTCCAGATCCAGTCACCCGAATGGATTTGGACAGCATTGAAATTGGTCTGAAAACGACCAAGATCACAGAACCTAATCCGGCAAAAATCAAACTGACCGTGGTTGCGGGTGCCCCAGGCAAATTCACACCTGGCACCAGCGGCAGCTTCAAAGGAAGCCTTGAGTTGACAGATACGGACACCACCGTCACGCCAAACAAGCCACTGAAACGCTCAGCCAGTTTCCAAGGAATGATCGTTGACGATGGTGAAAGCTTAAAGGGCTATGGGTTCTTCCTGTTGCCTCAGATGCCGAGCCTGAGTCCGCTCACCACGGCTAAGACATCCCCCATTTTCTCGGGCGGTGTTTGGTTGGAAGCCGTGCATAACATTGAATAATAGCTAACCGATTTTGGAAATGACGAAGGAGCCATCCATGAAGAACATCCGTGTCAAAGTCTGCATGGACCCCAGATTTCTAGGGCTTAGCCTTGGATGTCGGGCCTTCGTCATTTCCTCTCTTTTTGCCCTTACTTGCCTGGTGCCAGGGCACGTCCTTGGTCACCATGGGCGGGACTTTATCCTTGTCCAGGACAGTGCCATTCCTGCTGCTTTGAGCGGGGTCGCCATTGCAGGCTATGAATGGCAGCGGGATGGAGACACAGATTCTTTCTCTACGGAGCCAGGTTTTTTCATCGGCCTCGCCCCAGCCCTCGCCTTCGGATTGTCGGCGGGTTTTTCAGATGAAGGGGGTGACTGGAATTACACCGGCATCACGCCTCAGTTGGTGATTTCTCTGATACCGCCCACCGGGCCCACAAATTTTAGGGCCGGACTTTGGACAGGGTATGAATTTGCTGAACGCTCAGATGATTCTCACACTGGCAGTGTGGGTTCCCATTCTCATGCACCCGGTTCCGGCCCCGATGCCGGCGGCCCGGTGGCCCCTCACAGTCATGGCGGGGGAGGGCATGACCATGGCTCACACGGCGGCATTCATCGGCATGGGGAGAGTGGTTTTTACTCCCGCCTTATTTTAGAAAGTGACATTACAGACCACACGCGCGCTGTGGTGAACCTCGTCAGTTTTGTTTCCGGTCAAGGGGGAGGTCCCGGTTTTGGTTATGCAGCGGGATTGAGGTGTGAGATTCACCATGATCTTTCTGTGGGGGTAGAAGCCATCGGAGACTTTCGCAGCTATGGTAGCTCCCATGAGATATTACTGACCACGATGGTGGGCCTGCCGAAGCATTTGTCTCTACGTCTAGGCGTCGGTGGTGGCCTGACTCGTGCCAGCCCTGACTTTACCTTGCATACCAGCTTCTTGTGGAGATTTTAGGTGAGCTGTGCATGAATGTGACCGGCTGTTTGGTTGGTGCAGAAAGCTTTGGCTGGCGATTTGCTTTCATAGATTAACATGAAGTGTGAAAATTTTGTCACGTCGAGAACGTCAATTTTGTCACGCTAATCACGTCGCTAAAGGTTAGCAGGGTGCTTTTTATGGAGGCTCGTTACTATGAGCTCCCCCCGAACTTCGATCGCTGCTAACAAATCTGTGCGTCTGGCCTCTTGGCTAGCTTTGGTAGCCCTCGTGGCCCTGCTGCCAGTATCTCTCCAGGCACAAATGGAGTTGCCGCCGCCTTCCACGCAGTTTGGCACGCTGGTAGTCCGTCAGAATGATAACCTGAATACTGCGACCTCCATCACGATGTTTCGTGGGCCAGGCGGCACGCTGCGTTGGGAGCCCGTGCCTTTCGCCTCCAGTCGTGCTGATTTTGGGATCAGCTTTCTCAATGAGAATGACTTTACCTCCGGTGCATTGATTTCTTCGGTGGCGGAAAATGGCCGTAACAACAATGCCTTCGGTGACACCATCGGGCAGTTTTATGCAACGACTTCGGTGGCCACGGCCGGTGGGGTGGACCCACCCGTCGCTTACTTTTTCGCCACCGCTAGAGCTGCACAGGGCTCCGAAGTAAACGTGAACCTGTCTTTTGGTTATTTCCCGTATGACCTTTGGTTAGGCGGTACGGGCTGGATTTCAGATCGTGGCAATGGCTTGCCTTTGGATCGGTTTAACGGCAGCCCGTCGCTGGCCTTGGGGTCTAACCTGATTGACATTGGTTCCGGGGTGACGTTGCTCGATCTACGTTCGGCAGATCCCAACGCGACCCCTGCCAATGGTGTGTTGCTTGTGAACCATGCGAAGAACGAGGACAATTATGCGGCTTCTGCGGCTCAAGCAGATGGCACATGGCGCATTGGTGTGCGTGACAATGGTTCCAACGGAACGGGCACCGAGCAGGATCCGGTGACCTTTGTTTATTTCCCTGTGAGCAAAGTGGGGATAGACAGATTGCAAGCTCTGGGGCGTGTGAACAGTGATGCGAGTACGGATGTGGCAGGTGGTGATTTCAGTGTCACGAAGGGGCCTACCGGACAGTGGTTTTTGAAGATCCCTGGGGGCAGCCCAGATACAGGCACGCTGATCATCAGCGCCGAAGGTGGTGCAACGAACAACTCGGATAACATCGTCTCTTCCCAGTGGGATCCGGTCAATGGACAATGGGTGATTGAAAGCCGCGACATCGTCAATACCACCACGCTGCCAGTCCTAGAGAACGGGGCAACGGCAGGTGAAGACATGTTCAGCTTCGTGTTCTTCTCCGCACCGATTTTGCCTGATATCATTGTGACCTCTCCGACCGAGGGGCAGATTTTCACGAGTCCTGCCTCCTTCACGGTCACTGCGGATGCCTCTGACTTTAACGGCAATGTGGCTCAGGTGGAATTCTTCCGGAATGGAGCCTTCATCGGTGTGGATACCACGGAGCCCTACACGATCGAAGAGTCTGGCCTGGATGGTGGGCGCTACATTTATGTGGCACGGGCAACTGACAACGATGGTCTGGCACCAACGAGCACGCCTGTGACTGCTGTGGTGCGCACAGATCCTTTGAATCCGCCGCTTCAGACCGCTCTGTTTTTTGATGGCTTGGTGGAGCATGTCGCCACGAATCCTTCCCCTCAGCTTGGAGTGGGTGGCCCACCAACCAAGGGGCTGACTCTTGAGGCGTGGTTCCGCAAGGAAGGTCTCGGGGCCACAGCTGGCTCTGGAGTCGGGGGCATCACGGTGCAACCCCTGTTTGCCAAAGGGCGTGGTGAGTCTGACAACAACAACACGGATACCAACTATTTGGTAGGCGTGACTCAGGATGGCTTTTTGGCAGCAGACTTTGAAGCCTTTCCCACACCAGGCATTGTCGCTGGCGGCGCTAATTTTCCGATCTTCGGCACGCACGAGCCTATCCAAGACGGCCGCTGGTACCATGCTGCGGTGACTTACGATGGTGAGAAGGGCGAATGGAAACTCTTCCTGGATGGCGTGCAGGTGGCTGCACGCGCCACCCTCCCAGGCGTGATGCCACGTTACGATAGCAATCATCGCTTCGCGATCGGTGCGGCACTCAACACTGCTGGGCAGCGCGCTGGTTCGTTCTTTGGTGCGATTGATGAAGTCCGTGTTTGGGACTATGCGCGCAGCGCTGAAGACATCGCCGCGACCAAGGATTCTTCGGTCGTCTCAGCCGCAGGACTGGTGGGGCGTTTTGGCCTGGATGAAGGCACGGGCACTGCGGTCGCTAGCTCAGTGGATTCACTCACGGGTGAAGTCAGGGGTCCGGTGGACGGAGACGGCCTTCCAGTGACAGGCTGGCAACCTCTGTGGGTTCCGGGTGCACCGCTGACGAATCAGGCACCTTCGCTGACTTTGCAGACACCGAAGGCTAACCAAGTATTCCGCAGCGCTACTCCTATTCTGATCTCAGCGACGGCTGGTGACCTGGATGGCACTGTGGTGAAGGTGGAGTTTTTTGATGGAGAAACGGAGTTGCAGGAATTCGCCCCTACCTCAGGTTCTTATCAGTTCTTGTGGTCAGGTGGCACGCCAGGAGTGCACGTCATTCGGGCAGTGGCGACAGATGACAAAGGCTCTGTGGCTGCGCAGATGGTCAACATCACTTTGGTCGCTCCTTCTGAGCTTGTGCTGACGGAGCTTCACTCAAATCCTTCTGCCACTGCTCCTGCGGGCGTGGGTGATTATTGGGAACTAACTAACTTTGGTTCCGCCGCCAAGGTATTGGATGGCTATACCTGGCATGATTCTGGGCGCAATCGCACTGCGGCCTTGGCCTGGGCTTTACCGGAAGGCACCTCCATCGCCCCTGGTGAATCTGTGGTATTTACGGCGGCTTCTCCAGAGGTCTTCAGGGCTTGGTGGGGATTGCCACCGACTGCGCGCGTTCTACAGTCCGTGGGTTCACCTGGTCTGGGCGTGAACGACGGTGTGGTGCTATATGACAACACTGGGGCGGAAGTCTTCTACTTTAGCTATGCCGCAGGTGGGTTTACCCGCTCCAATGGTTTGCCGTCTCTGGGGGGGCACGCAGGGTCTTCCGCAGGTGGCTTGGCGACGGAAGCTTTAGTCTGGGATCCGAACTCTGGCCGTGGCCTACCAAGATACATGGCCGCGAGTGCCGGTGTGAATGGCGGCGTGGGTGCCTCGACTGGCACTGATGTTGGCTCCCCCGGCGGGTCTGCTGGCTCTGGCGAGGATCCTGCGACGCTGCTATTGCTACAGGTAGCTCCAGCTTCTTTCAGTGAAGGTGCAGGTCCGGCTGCTGCTGTCGGCACACTTCAGCGTTACGGGAATGTGGAAGCTGACTTGACGGTGCAGTTGGTCTCAGGAGATACCACGGAAGCCACTGTGCCCGTGTCTGTGGTCATCCCTGCGGGGCAATCTTCCGTGACCTTCGACGTGGCTGCGGTGAATGATGCGCTGGCGGATGGCACGCAGCAGGTGCTCCTGGCTGCGACTGCACCTGGTGTTTCATTGGCGACAACAATCGCCTCCATTCAGGATGACGGTGACATTGCGCCTCCTACGCTCTTCATCACCGAGATTCACTCCAGCCCATCGGATGCTCTGGGCGCTGCGGATTACTATGAACTAACCAATTATGGAACGAGCGTTTTGGATCTCAGTGGTTTCACTTGGGATGATGAAAGCCGTTTGTATACCGAAGGTCAGGCTTGGGCCTTCCCGAATGGCACCAGCATCGCAGCAGGTGAGTCCATCATCATCACCACGGCAGATCCAGCGGCCTTCCGCACCTGGTGGGGACTAGAGCCTACGGTGCAGGTGATTCAGACCGTGGGTGCACCTGGTCTTGGGCAGAATGACGGGATCGCTTTGTTTGATAACACGGGGCGTGAGTTGTTCTACTTCAGTTATGCTGCGCAGGGCTTCCTACGCCCAGATGGCAGCGGGGCCTTGGGTGGTCACGCCGGTGTTTCTGGTGGTGGGGCGACGACGGATGCTCTGGTGTGGGATGTCCCTTCAGGCGTGCAGTCCCCTCGTTATGTAGCGGCAGAGGTAGGGCTCTATCAGGCCTTCCAGGCACCGGGTGCCACAGACATTGGCTCTCCAGGGCGTGGCGCTGCGACAGTGCCCGTCTCCTTCACGCTCCAAGTGTTGCACCTGGGTGATGCACAGGCCGGGTTACTGGCACCGCAGACCGCACCGAATGTTGCGGCCTTGGTGGACGCCTTTGAAGAAGACTATGACAACACCTTGATTGTCTCCACCGGTGACAGCTTCATCCCTGGCCCCTTCCTGAGTGCCGGTGGTGATGCCGCTCTCAATGCCCTGTCCTCGGTCAATACCACCGCCACCGGTCGCCCTGACTTCGCCCTGCAAAACCTCATCGGTGTGGAAGTCTCCACCGTCGGTCATCACGAGTGGGACCTGGGTTCGGCCGTCTTGGCCAACGCCATCCGCCCTGCGGGTGCCTGGGTCGGCGCCCAGTTCCCGCTCCTGGCCCTGAACCTGGACTTCAGTGGCGATGCCAACCTCTCCAGCCTGGCCACCAGCGTGCCGGTAGATACCGATGACACCCCCGTGCCTGAAGCCAGCACGCTGAAAGGTCGCCTGGTCCCCGTGACCGTGATCAACAAGGGCGGTGAAAAGATCGGCCTGGTCGGCGTGACCACGCAGCTCCTGGCCAGCCTCAGCAGCCCAGAAGGCACCCTGGTGCGCGGAGGCAATGCCGTGAACCTCGATGTGCTTGCCGCGCAGATCCAACCGTATGTCAACGAGCTGATGGCCGATGGCGTGAACAAGATCGTGCTGCTGTCGCATTTGAATGACCTGAGCCTGGAAAGAGCCCTGGCCGTGAAAGTCGCCGGAGTGGACATCATCGTCGCCGCTGGTTCCGACACGCGCCTGGGAGACAGTGACGACCTCGCCGTGGCGTTCCCAGGGCATGAAGCCAACTTTGCCGATACCTACCCGATCCTGACGGAAGACCGCAATGGTTCACCGCTGTTGATCGTGAGCACAGACAGCGAATACACCTACCTGGGTCGCCTGGTGGTGGACTTCGACTTGGAAGGTAACCTGATCCCCGGAGCCCTGGCCGATCACGTGCCTGAAAACGGAGCGTATGCCGCGACAGCAGAAAACGTCGCTGCCGTGTGGGGAGTGGCTGAAGCGAACCTAGGCACCACAGCCTTTGCGGCAGGAACCAAAGGCGCCCAGGTGAAGCAGGTGACCGACGCCGTGCAGGCAGTGATCACGGCGAAGGACCGAGTGGTGCATGGCTACAGCGCCGTGTATCTGGATGGAGGCGCACCACGGGTGCGTAGCCAGGAAACCAATCTGGGGAACTTGATCGCCGATGCAAACCAGCAGGCGGTGCGAGGCATCGTAGGTGGTAGCGAAGCAATCGTGTCGCTGAAGCACGCCGGAGGCATCACCGGTCAGGTGGGAGCGATCAGCGCCCAGGGCGGGAATGTGAGCAAAGGCCCAAGCTTAGCGAACGCAGCGGTGAACAAGATGGTGGGAGGAATCTCCCAACTGGACATCGAAAACGCGCTGAGAAACGACCAGAAGCTGATGGTGTTTGAAACGACGCCGTTGGGTTTGAAAGCGATCTTGGAACACGGCGTGTCGCAGGGAGCCAATCAGGGACAGTTCCCGCAGATCGGCGGGGTGCAGTTTGCGTGGGATCCAGACCTGAACGTGGGCTCACGGGTGTTGTCCATCGCGTTGTTGAAAGATGACGGGAGTGCCGGGACACCGATTTACAAAGCTGGGAACCTGGGGACCGGGCTGCTGCCAGGAGCGCCAGCGGTGATCCGGATGGTGACGGTGAATGGCTTGGCCAATGGAGAAGCGGGCTACCCGATGAAAGCGAATGGAGAGAACTTCCGGTATGTGCTGGCAGATGGAACGCTGGGCCCAGTGCTGGCCGAGAACCTGGACTTCTTGGTGAGTCCGCAGTTGCCAGTGAATGGTAAGAGCGAGCAGGGAGCGCTGGCGGAGCTGGTGCAGAGCCGGCATGGAGGCTTGGCCCAGGCATATCGAGTGAGTGAAGTGGGAGAGGCATTGGATACGCGAATCCAGAACGTGAATGAGCGAGGAGATACAGTGCCACCGGTGGCAGGCCGCGACAGCGATGGCGATGGCTTGTCTGACTACGAAGAAATCCTTCTGGGCGGAGACTCCACCACGCGGCTACGTGTCGGAGAGCGTGTGGACCTGAACCTCGGCCTGTATGCTCAGGCTGGCCAGACCTTGAAGATCGTGGGTCGCCTGCCGCCAGGACTAACATTTAATGCAACCACCAATCGTCTCACGGGAGTTCTCGGTGGAACGGCTGCTTTTTATGACCTGCAACTCCAGGTTATTTCCGGTGGGAAGATCATCAAAACCGTCATTGTTCCCTTGGTTGTGGAGGCTTTCCCTGCGCGTCTCTTGGGCAGCTATGAGGCTCTCTTGGAAAACACGAGCGATGTGCCTCAGGGCATGGTGCGTGTGACGGTGACTCAGTCGGGTCTCTGGTCTGCCACCCTGGATGTGCGCGGCACAGCACGTCGCTCCTCCAAAGGCAGTTTTGAACTGATGGCAGGCAGCCGCCAGGTGAGCTTGCCGATGGTCTTCAAAGGCAGCAAAACCGCAGAGGAAGCCACGGTGCAGATGATCTTGGACATTGATAGTCCTCAGGTGAGTGGCACCTACTCCATCGTTCCTTCGGGTGGTGCGGTGCGCGGTATCCGCATGGCAACCTTTGGTGCTAGCCCACCGACAACACGCCGCATGAACGTGGTGCTGGATGCTGGCGAGCAAGATGGCGTTGCCTACCCTGCGGGCCTCGGCTGGGCCAAGGGAACGGTGACCAACAAAGGCGCTGTCAATCTTGCTGGTGAATTGGGCGATGGACAGAAGATGACCCTGTCCTTGCGCTTGGGCGTCACAGGTCAGTCCCTGGCCTGGGTGCAGCCTTACAAAAACAAGGTGGACTCTTACTTTGGCGGTGTGCTGCCCGTGCCGAACCTGGGCCAGCCTGCCTCCATGCTGCCAGCTTTGGATTCGGGTGCTGTCTGGTTTAAAGCGGCGGATACGAAGGAGCTGAGCTACGATGCAGGCTTTGCCGCTCCGTTACCCGTCACGGCCATTGCGACGGCCTTTGACCCCGTCAAAACCTCAGTGGATCTAGAAACGATTTTGGGTCTCACGGCGCAGACCTTGAATGTGGAAATCCAAGGCGCAGGCCTGAGCAGCATCACCGGCGTGCCGATCATCCTGCCCACATCCTTCACTCTGGCTCCCAGCTTTGCACTGACCACGAAAACACCCGTGAGTGGCCCACCTGTTGCCTGGACGGGTAAAATTAACAAGGCCGATGGAGGTCTCACCGGCACGCTGACATTGCCTGCCAGCGCTAATAACCTGGCTGGCAAAGCGACTGCTACAGGCATCCTGCTTCGCGGCCTAACAGATAACAGTGTGGGAGGCGGTATCCTGCGCGTGCCCGTGCTCGGCAAGAAAGGGCAATTCCGAACGGCGTCCCTGCTGCTGCAACGCTGATCTTTTGCTGACCACCAACCCTTTATTTGAATCTCCTGAAAGATGAAAGTTAGATCCCCCCTTCTCCTGGTGCTGCTCAGCCTTGCTCTGCCTATGGCCAGCGCCTCGGCACAGACGACCCAAGTCGGCACCATCCTGGTGCAACAAAATGACGCTGGCAATGCAGCGACCTCGGTCACGCTGACGCCTACCGCAGGTAGTTCTTCCTTCTTCAACATTGCCGGTGGTAACCGAGGTGACTATGACATCGCCTTTGGCAATGCCGACAACGTCGCAGCAGGTACTATGGTGACTTGTGTGGCGGAGAATGGTCGTGACAACACGGCCTTCGGGGACACCCTTGGTCGCTTTTACGCGACTGCCTGCGCCGACATCTCTGGCACGCGTTTTTTCATCCCTGTCAACGACACGCCAAGATTGGGTGAGGTTAATATGCACGTTGCTGCTGGCTTTTTCCCTTACAGTCGTTGGCTGGGTGGATTTGCGCGAAACGCCGCAGGCACGAATGCGGGTGTGACAGATCAATTGCGCTCTCATGCCAGCATTCGCCTTGGCACTGAATTTCGCACCCTGGGTAGTGGGGTCTTCTTGTTAGACCTTCGCGCGGTAGGCGGGCACTCAGCGCAGAATGGGGTGTTGCTGGTCACTCATGCTAAGAATGAGGCCAACTACGCTACCTCACGTGCAAACACGGATGGAACCTTCAACATGTTTGTGCGCGACAACGCGGCCACAGGTGCTGCCAACGAGCAGGACCCAATTTCTTTCGTTTACGTGCCCACTTCCGCACTTGATACGGAAGGCTTGGTCGCTTTGGGGCGAGTGAATAGCAATGCCACGACGGATGTGGTCGCCGGTCCTGTCCAGGTGACCAAAGGTGGCACCGGACAATGGTACATTAAAATCACGGATCACAATCCAGATACCGGCACGCTTTTGGTTAGTCCGGAAGGTGGTGGCGCAAACAACTTCGATAACGTCGTCAGCTATCGCTGGGATGAGGCCAATAGCCGTTACATCGTCGAAAGCCGCGATATCGTTGATGCTGCCGCTTTGCCAACACTGCAGAATGGGGCGGCGACGGAGGACATGTTCAGCTTTGCATTTTTCCGTGGTCTCAAGGCACCGACGGTGACCATCACCAATCCTGTGGAGGGGGATACCCTCACCACGCCTGCCACTTTTAACGTTCAGGCACTGGTGACTGACGAAGACAGCGAAATCGCCCAGGTGGAATTTCTCCTCAATGGTGTGGTGGTTGCCACGGACACAACCGCTCCCTATGAACTCCCTCAGAATGCTCTGCCAGCTGGTAGCTACCGCTACCTCGCCCGCGTGACGGATACGGATGGCCTAGTAGTCAGCAGCACTCCCGTCCAGGTCGCGGTCGAACTGGATCCGAATGTGCCGACAGCCAATACGGCGCTGTGGTTTGATGGCGTGAATGACTACCTCACACTCGGCACCGCTCCAGAACTGGGTGTCGGGGGCCCACCTTCCAATGGCTTCACTCTGGAATGCTGGTTCCGCAAAGAAGGCCAAGGCGTTGTCGCCGGTGGTCTGGGGAACTTGCTGCCTCTCATCAGCAAAGGCCGTGGTCAGGCTGACAATAGCACCCTGGACATCAACTATGGGCTCGGTCTTACCGCTGGAGGACTCTTGAGCGCGCAATTTGAAGCCTTCCCAGTCAATGGTGTGACAGGTGGAGCGGATTTTTCAGCGACCGCGACACATACTCCCATCGTGGATGGGCAGTGGCATCACGCTGCCGTCAGCTACAATGGCACGACGGGTACGTGGAATTTCTTCTTGGATGGTGCGCCAGTGGGCACGGTGGTGGGCACGCCAGGGGCACTGCCTCGTTATGACAGCATCCAGCCCTTTGGCATCGCGACGGCTTTCACTTCAGACGGTGTCCCTCAGGGGGCTTTCCCAGGTGTGGTGGATGAGGTGCGCATCTGGAACTATGCGCGCTCTGCCGCAGATATCTTGAGTCAGCGCGATGCATCCGTGCTGGATGCAGGTGGGTTGGTCGGTCGCCTGGGTTTGGATGATGGTCGTGGCATTCAGACTTCCAGCAGTGCCGGTAAACGCACTCGCGGAACGTTGGTGAATGGGCCTGTTTGGGTCTCTGGTGCTGCATTGACGAATCAGGCTCCTCAGGTGGCACTCACCCAGCCGCTTGCAGGTGCTCGCTTTTTGCCGGGCACTTCCATCTTCCTGGCTGCCGGTGCAGCAGATGTGGACGGGACCATTGCCAAGGTGGAGTTCTTCGAAGGGCTCAATAAAATCGGCGAGGTGCTCGCGGCTCCCTTCACGTTTGAGTGGATGGGTGCAGCCACGGGGGCGCATTCCCTGACCGCCGTCGCAACGGATGCTACCGGTTTGGTCACCATCTCTGAAGCAGTGGTGGTGCAGGTAGGAGATGTCTCTCCGCTGATCATCACGGAAGTCCAGTCCAGTCAGTCGGCCACCGCCCCTGTGGGTGCAGCAGATTACTGGGAACTGACGAACACGGGTGCAGCACCTATCTCACTCGCAGGTTATCGGTGGGATGATTCTCGCCGCAGCTTTGCCTCCGCCTCGCCCTGGGCTGTGGGCAATGGCATCTCCATCGCCGCTGGTGAGTCGATCATCTTCACTAAGATGGACCCAACGGCCTTCCGTGACTGGTGGGGCCTGCAGCCGACGGCGCAGGTGATTCAAAGCGTAGGTGCTCCTGATCTCGATGCCAATGACAGCATCACTCTTTACGATGGCGCAGGTGTGGTGGTGACCTCTCTTTCCTATGCGCAGGCTGGGTTCAATCGGGTGAATGGTTTGTCCGCTCTGGGTGGGCACGCAGGTGAATCCGCTGGTGGAGCCGCGACAACAGCTCTGGTCTGGGAGGCCGCCTCTGGGCTCATCCAGCCGCGTTACACATTCTCTGGCGCAGGCACCAATGGTGGTGTCACCGCAGTGACGGGTGCAGATGTGGGCTCTCCAGGCAATGGCGGCGGTGCCGTCCAGGAGCCTACAGTGACACTTTCCATGACCATCGCTCCGAAAGTCTTTTCTGAGAGCGTGGTTAACCCTGCAGGTGCAGGCACCTTGATCCGCAGTGGTGACACATCGGCTGCCCTGGACGTTACTCTTCTGTCCAGTGATCCTTCTGAAGTCACCGTGCCTGCCTTGGTGACGATTCCTGCGGGACAAACGTCCGTAAACTTTGACGTGACAGCGGTGAATGACTTCCTGGTGGATGGTGCGCAGAACGTTCAGGTCTCAGCACTTGCTGCTAGCACTACCTTGGCCAGACAAGAACTGACCGTGCTGGATGATGGTGACCTGCCACCGCCAAACCTGCGCCTCACCGAGGTGCAGTCTAACCAGTCCCCTAGCGCACCTGCCGGGGCCGCTGATTACTGGGAGCTGACAAATTTCAGTGCTGAAGCTGTGGCTCTAGGCGGTTACACATGGGATGACAGTCGCCGTGATGTGACTGCCGCCCAGGCCTGGAAACTGCCTGCGGGCGTCTCTCTGGCAGCTGGCGAATCCTTGATCCTGACGACGGCTGATCCCGCTGCTTTCCGCGCTTGGTGGGGGCTGGCCGAGACGGTTCAGGTGCAGCAAACGGTTGGCGCACCCACGCTGGATGCCGATGACAGCATCACGCTTTACACCAACAATCAGGTGGAAGTCTTCACCTTCAGTTATGCTGCCAATGCCTTCACACGCCCTTTTGGACTGCCTTCATTGGGTGGTCAGGCAGGTATTTCAGCAGGTGCTTCCAATGATTTTACTGCTCTGGTTTATGACCCAGCTTCCACGCTCGGTGCTCCGCGTTACTTGGCCGCGAATGGTTACCGTTTAGGCGGACGGTTTGCTGCCACTGGGACAGATGTGGGTTCACCCGGTGTGATCAATGGTGCAGCGACTCTTCCTCCCGCACCGGTCATCACCACACGTGGGCCTCTGCAGTTCACCCACGTTTCCACCGTGCCTTTGGCTGGTTCAGAAATCTCCGCTTATGATCCTGCGAGCAAGCGTTTGTTTGTCACCAGCAGCGTCGGACTCCAGGTCTTAGCGATGCAGGACGCGGCATTCCCAGCAAATCTCGGTACCGTTAATTTTACCCTGCCTCCATTCAACCTGAGCTCGACGGATATCACGAGCGTAGCCAGCCGCAATGGCGTGGTGGCTGTGGCAGTGCCTAACGCAGTTAAAGACCAGCCCGGTAGTGTGGTGTTCCTCAATGCAGCCGATAGCGCTCTGCTCAGCATCGTGACGGTAGGGGTGCTGCCTGACATGATCAATTTCACTCCGAATGGTGCCCGTGTGCTGACGGCCAATGAAGGGGAAATGCAGGCCGGTGGTGTTGATACCGCACCAGGTTCAGTTTCCATCATCGAGGTGGCGGGTGGATTCGCCGCGCCGACCGTGACGACAGTGGGCTTCACCGCGTTTGATGCTCAGGCTGCTGCGCTGAAAGCCCAAGGCGTGCGCATTTTTGAAAGCCCTCCAGGCTCTGGCATTCTGCGCCTGCCTTCGCTCGACTTTGAGCCTGAGTACATCGCGGTGGCTCCAGACAACTTGACCGCCCTGGTGGTTTTGCAGGAAGCGAATGCCGTGGCTCTTTTAGACCTGACGAGCAGGACCTTTACTTCGATCAAGCCGCTGGGTGAAAAAGATTTCAGCACCTTGCTGGCAGACTTCAGCGACCGCGATGCAGAAGGTGGCAGCACGGGCGTCATCAAACTGACCACGGGCAATCCTGTCTTTGGTCTCTACATGCCAGATGCCATCACGGCCTTCCAGGCCAACGGTCAAACGTATTACATCACGGCCAATGAAGGCGACGACCGTGACGATTTCCAGACCGAAACCATTCGCGTGGGCGCTGGAGGTTATGTGCTGGACGCCACCGTGTTCCCGAATGCTGCGGAACTGAAAGCCAATGGTCGGTTAGGCCGCTTGACCGTGTCGAACTCGGCAGGTCTTCGCGGTGACACGGACAATGATGGCGATGTGGATCGTATCCTGGCTTACGGGGGCCGTTCCATCTCCATCTTGAATTCAGCTGGTGACATCGTTTATGACAGCGCTGACTTGATGGAGCGCCTCGTCGCCAGCTTGGGTGAACCTTGGTATGATGATGGTCGTAGCGATAACAAAGCCGCAGAACCGGAAGGTGTCGTCGTCGGTGAAATTGAGAAGCGCCTTTATGCCTTCGTGGGTCTTGAAAGAGCCCGTGGTGTGATGGTGTTTGATGTCACCGATCCTTCTCGCGTAGTGCAGGCTGGTTTCGTCAGCTTGCCGACGGATCTGAACCCGGAAGGCATCACCTTCATCAGCGCGGCTCAGTCTCCGAATGGTCAGCCGATGATTGCTGTCACGAATGAAACCAGCAATACGCTGAGCCTGTTCAATGTCAGTCGTTTCACGCTCCAAGTGTTACACCTGGGTGATGCACAGGCCGGGTTACTGGCACCGCAGACCGCGCCGAATGTCGCAGCCTTGGTGGACGCCTTTGAAGAAGACTATGACAACACCTTGATTGTCTCCACTGGTGACAGCTTCATCCCTGGCCCCTTCCTGAGTGCCGGTGGTGATGCCGCTCTCAATGCCCTGTCCTCGGTCAATACCACCGCCACCGGTCGCCCTGACTTCGCCCTGCAAAACCTCATTGGCGTGGAAGTCGCCACCGTCGGTCATCACGAATGGGACCTGGGTTCTGCCGTGTTTGCCAACGCCATCCGCCCTGCCGGAACCTGGGTCGGTGCCCAGTTCCCGATCCTGGCCCTGAACCTGGACTTCAGTGGCGATGCCAACCTCTCCAGCCTGGCCACCAGCGTGCCCGTGGATACCGATGACACCCCCGTGCCCGAAGCCAGCACGCTGAAAGGTCGCCTGGTCCCCGTGACCGTGGTCAACAAAGGCGGTGAAAAGATCGGCCTGGTCGGCGTCACCACGCAGCTCCTGGCCAGCCTCAGCAGCCCAGAAGGCACCCTGGTGCGCGGAGGCAATGCCGTGAACCTCGATGTGCTTGCCGCGCAGATCCAACCGTATGTCAACGAACTGATGGCCGATGGCGTGAACAAGATCGTGCTGCTGTCGCATTTGAATGACCTGAGCCTGGAAAGAGCCCTGGCCGTGAAAGTCGCTGGAGTGGACATCATCGTCGCCGCCGGTTCCGACACGCGCCTGGGAGACAGTGACGACCTCGCCGTGGCGTTCCCAGGGCATGCAGGGCATGCAGGGCATGAAGCCAACTTTGCCGATACCTACCCGATCCTGACGGAAGACCGCAATGGTTCCCCGCTGTTGATCGTGAGCACAGACAGCGAATACACCTACCTGGGTCGCCTGGTGGTGGACTTCGACCTGGAAGGCAACCTGATCCCCGGAGCCCTGGCCGATCACGTGCCTGAGAACGGAGCGTACGCCGCGACGGCAGAAAACGTCGCCGCCGTGTGGGGAGTGGCTGAAGCGAACCTAGGCACCACCGCCTTTGCGGCAGGAACCAAAGGTGCCCAGGTGAAGCAGGTGACCGACGCCGTGCAGGCAGTGATCACCGCGAAGGACCGGGTAGTGCATGGCTACAGCGCCGTGTATCTGGATGGAGCCGCACCACGGGTGCGTAGCCAGGAAACCAATCTGGGGAACTTGATCGCCGATGCAAACCAGCAGGCGGTGCGAGGGATCGTGGGTGGTAGCGAAGCAATCGTGTCGCTGAAGCACGCTGGAGGCATCACCGGTCAGGTGGGAGCGATCACTGCCCAGGGCGGGACTGTGAGCAAAGGCCCAAGCTTAGCGAACGCAGCGGTGAACAAGATGGTGGGAGGAATCTCCCAACTGGACATCGAAAACGCGTTGAGAAACGACCAGAAGCTGATGGTGTTTGAAACGACGCCCTTGGGACTGAAAGCGATCTTGGAACACGGTGTGTCCCAGGGAGCGAATCAGGGACAGTTCCCGCAGATTGGCGGGGTACAGTTTGCGTGGGATCCAGACCTGAACGTGGGCTCACGAGTGTTGTCCATCGCGTTGTTGAAAGATGACGGGAGTGCCGGGACACCGATTTACAAAGCTGGGAACCTAGGGACCGGGCTGCTGCCAGGAGCGCCAGCGGTGATCCGGATGGTGACGGTGAATGGCTTGGCCAATGGAGAAGCAGGCTACCCGATGAAAGCGAATGGAGAGAACTTCCGGTATGTGCTGGCAGATGGAACGCTGGGCCCAGTGCTGGCCGAGAACCTGGACTTCTTGGTGAGTCCGCAGTTGCCGGTGAATGGTAAGGGCGAGCAGGGAGCGCTGGCAGAGCTGGTGCAGAGCCGGCATGGAGGCTTGGCCCAGGCGTATCGAGTGAGTGAAGTGGGAGAGGCGATGGATACGCGAATCCAGAATGTGAATGAGCGAGGCGATACGGTGCCACCGGTGGCAGGCCGCGACAGCGATGGCGATGGTTTGTCTGATCTGGAGGAAGTGCTACTAGGAGCCAGCCGCGATACCGTCCTGCGTGTGGGCGATTTTGTGGACCTCAACCTGGGTGCATTCGCCGCCGCTGGCCAGACCTTGAAGATTGTGGGTCGCCTGCCTGCTGGACTAACGTTTAATGCAACCACGGGTCGCCTTAGTGGTGTCTTGAGTGGGACCGCCGCACTTTACGACCTGCAATTGCTCGTCATGCAGGGAACCATTCCCCTCAGAGCCTACAATCTACAGTTGGCTGTGGAGGCCTTCCCTGCACGTCTCTTGGCTGGGTATGAGGCACTCCTCGTGGGTATTGATGACCTTCCTAAAGGCATCCTGCGCTTGAGCGTGACACGGCCTAGCCTGTGGACGGGTTCCTTGGAAGTGATCGGCCAGGGCCGCCGCTCTGGGACTGGCAGCTTCGTGCTGGTGCCTGGACGTCAAAGCTCGGAAATTCAAATGGTCTTCAAAGCCGTAGGTGCGGTGCCTGTGGCCAATGTCACCGTGACCATCAATGCAGAATCAGCCTTGGTATCTGGGACCTTTGCCTCCGGTGACGTGACTGGAGAACTTCGAGGCTTCCGTCTGGCGTCCCTGGGCGGTAGCCCACCCGCCATTCGCAAGCTGAACCTTGTTCTGGATGCAGGTGTGCAAGACGGCGTGGCTTATCCTGCAGGTTTTGGCTGGGCCAAAGGCTCCGTCACCACCAAAGGTGCAATATCCTTCAAAGGTCAATTGGGCGACACCCAGGCCATCACTTTGACCGCTAACTTGGGCGTGACAGGCCAGGCCCTGGTCTGGACGCAGCCTTATCGGAACAAAGTGGGCTCTTACTTCGGTGGGATCGTGCCGCTGCCAAACGTGGGTCAACCTGAGGCGACGGTGGAACAACTGACGCCAGGGACCTGGTGGTTCAAAGCAGCAGATGAGAAGGAGCTCAGCTACTTCGCAGGCTTTCCAGAACCTCTGCCTGTCACCCCAGTCGCTGCGGCTTTTGACACGGTCAAAACAGCCGATGAATTGAGCACAGCCCTTGGTTTGACCGCCTCCACTTTGAATGTGGAAATCGAAGGTTCAGGCTTGAGCAACACTACGGGCGTGCCTGTATTGCTGCCGACGGCATTCAGCCTTGCGACGAATTTCGCACTCACCACTTCCGCTCCAGTAAGCGGTTCTCCTGCGGCCTGGACGGGTAAGATCAATAAAGCCGATGGCAGCCTCACGGGCACACTGACGCTACCAGTGACTTCGAGTAATCTCGCTAGCAAAGCTCCCGTCAGTGGCGTGCTCCTTCCAGGTCTCCCCTCAGGTAACACCATCGGCGCAGGTCTGATCCGCGTGACAGTTCCCGGTAAGAAAGGGCAGTTCCAGACTTCCTCGCTGCTGATAGAGAAATAATTCCCCCAATGCCTACCTCCCACCATCACGTCCCCCCCAGTGATTGTTCAGAGCCCGCCTCCTTACGGTGCTCACAGAGTCTAACGTTCAAGCGCGGGAAGGGGGTGGGGAGTCGGTTGCCGAGAGCGGGATTTACCTTGGTGGTGACGCTGGTGATCTTGGCCGCAGTGACCATTTTGGTGGTGGGTTTGTATGGCATTGTCTCACGGGAAAGTCAGACTTCCGCGAGTTACGATGCCGTGGACCAAGCAGACTTAGCCATGCAGTCAGGCTTGGAACATGTGGGCGCTTTACTCAAAGGCTCTTTGGCCGATGAGTTAGGCGTGGTTTTCTCAGTGCCGCTGACGCCAGCGGTGGATGAAAAACAACGTCCACGTGAGATGCTCGTCGCTGCCAATTACGACGTGTCTTCCAAGCTGTGGAAATACCAGCCGCTAGCTTCAGGTGTGGCGCGTCCGGTGGATGGGGACAAGCTCAAGATGCCCCCTGTGCAGTTTGAAAAACTACCCGCCAAAGATCCCATGGTCGGTCCCTCTGTAGAGGTGAATGAACTGGAGGCGAGAAGGCTGCCTTCCCCTGAACCATGGATGGCCCGTGTGCCTCGTTACTGGATGCAAATGACCTTGCCCTCGGAGGAGAAAAGTTCCGAAGGTGAAGAAGGGGAACAAGAAGAAGACCCCAATGCGGAAAAGCTAGTGGCCAGGTATTCGTTTTATGTGGAAGACCTGCAAAGCAAGCTCAGCCTCGCCAATTCAGGGATCCATGACAGCGACAGGGACCTCCCGCATTTCCAACCAGATTTGGTGGATACCATGACGCCTCTGATCCCGAATTTACCGGGCATGAAGATTGATCCCGGTGGCCGCTGGCGCCGGCAGCCTGCTTCTGTTTGGACACTACTGCGCCCGGATCTGGAACCTATCAATGCAGAGGCCCTGCCAAAAACGGTCAATGCCATGCATCGGCGCCTGACAGCGATCAATTCCAAACGCCTCGCTTTTAGTCCTGAAATGTGGCGGGAATTGCTGATCACGCCAGACCCCCTGACAAACTGGCCCGGTCTGGAGATAACACGCCTCAACGGCCCCGAAGCACGGCTGGCGAACGGCTCCTTGGTAGATCCTCAGTTGCGGGCTCTGGAGGAAAACACCACGGGTTATCTCAAGCCCTACGATGAACTGGCGCTTGTGCCCCACGGGCCTGGGTTCGCCAATGGCGGGGAGATGAAGAAGAATCTCAACGAGTATTTGATCGAGATCGGCGCGAACACGTCCCAGACAGATCATCAGAAAATGACGGACGCCGTGGATGAAATTGCGGAGCACATTGACCGTCATCTGCCAGACTTTAGCAAAAGGGCAGGGGGCTACCCACTGCCCCGGAGTCAAGCGATCACGCAGCGTGACAAACATCGGATGGCCTACCTGAAAAACTTGGCTGCGGGCATGCTGGACTATGCGGACAAAGACTCTTACCCGTCCATCAATGTGGCCAAAGGAGGCGCGGGGAATGAGAATGATGAGGCTAACATTGAGTATCGTGGCATGGATTCCTTTCCGCTGGTGAATGAATACTGGCAGCGCCACCGCTTCGAGACCTTCCTCGGGCGTGAAGTGGAGGTTTCCCTAACCGATTATGTCGAACTGTGGAATCCCACCAACCACGCTATCAAGGGCAGAATCACCTGCTGCTTCGAGTACAAGGGTGAATTCTCGGTCAACTCACGGACCTACCCAGTGATGTCATCCATGGCGAATGTTGTCCGCGGTAGGCCCCCATCGACCACACCCGGTCTTTCAGGGATGTGGTTTGGAGAAAAAACGATCGATCTACAGCCGAATGAGATCATTGTTTTGGCTTTTGATCCAGTGGTCTTCAAGCTGGATGGCGGTGCCTTGGGTAACGTGGCAGGCGTGCGTTACAAAGGCGACAACGTGACGGATGGTTTTAATGATGAACGCACCAGCCGCTATCGCTTAGCCTTCTGTCCAGAGGGTTCGGCAGACTTTACCGTTGTGGATCTTCCGTTTGCACCTCTGGAGCGTTATGAAATGACGACCAGCCTGAGCAGTCGCCAACGTTTCAACGTGAATCAACCTGGGTTGGCCTACCGTGTCCGTGATAAAAACTGGGCTTTCAATGTGGGGGATACCCGCGCGGCGTATTACATTGATTACCACCAGGAGGTGATTGACTACGACGATGGCTCCAGCCCATGGGGACGTAACTTCCGTCGTTTTGATAACTTGGCTGGTGAGGCCCGCACTTATCTCTGGCCGGATGGTGGTCACAACAGCTTGCCTTGTCCTACCCGCATCGGTTCCATCCTGAGAAATCCAGATGACATCACCATGCGCAATGAGGTGAATGCCAACAACAACGTCGCTGAGCGGCAGAAATTCGTGCAGCGCATTTCCAATGTTGGGCGCTTTTACAGCATGAGTGAATTGGGGCACATCTTTGATCCCATCATGTGGAGTCCCAGAAACAAAATTTGGAGCAATGCGGATATGCCTCCAAGTGACTTGCTCCGGTATGATGAACACGCGGACCTGAATCCTGAAATCCTCAGCACAGATCCCCAGAGTGATGAGCTGGATGCTCACAAACGCTTCTGTGGCGGTAACTCGCTGCGCATCGGCCGTGTGGAGCACAGCTTATTCCGCCCAGACTATCGTGACAAGCCTGACAAAGGCCGTCCGCTGAACCGTGGCATGGCTGCCACATCCCTCCTGGATCTTTTCCACTGTGGAGATCCCAACGCACTGGAAACTGACACACAGCGCTACACGGGCCCGCTCACACGCATTGATGGCCATGTGAATGTCAATACTGCCAGCCGTGAAACTTTGCGAGCTGTGGTGGCTGGCCGATTGGCGGCGGATCCGCTTTTGAAAAAAGACAGCATGGATCCCGATCCCGATAGCAAAAAGCCGACCGTCCTGCTGGCTCCATCCAAGAGTCGCACGGAGGCTCAGGCGGATATCATTGCCACAGCCATCATCGAAAATCGTCCCTACATCACGCCAGCGGAAGTGGCTGAAAAAGCCATTCTGTCGGCCAAGGATGAGGAGAATTTGAAGAAGGATGATGAGCTGCCCCTGCTTAAAGCCAACTGGCCTGTGTTTGGTTATACCAAGCGTGATCCCAACGATGATCGGCGTGTGATTCCTGAATGGAGCGATGCCGCTGCGGAGGAGCTTTTCTCACGGCTTTATAACAACAGCACAGTTCGCAGTCGTCATTTTCAAGTCGTCGTAACCGGCCAAACCGTGAAGATCGGACGTGAGGGCGGCACCAAGGTGGTGGCGACTCGATCCCGGCTTTTCCACCTGTTCGTTAGGCCGGTGCGGAACGCCGATGGCACTTTGCAGAAGCAAGAGGTGGAAATCACCTATTCACGACCTCTGTAACAACAGGGAGGCATAACCAAAAGCAGTGTCTAACAAAATTGACACATTGCATCGGTTGTTCGTTCGCATTTTTGAGCGAACTAACCGGGCGCAGGAAAGTTGCTTTAACACTATGTTGATCCCCCCTTCATTCACGCGCCGACAAACGCATTTCCGTAGGTTGAAAATGCGACAAAACGGTTTCTCCATGCTGGAGATTCTCGTCGTCATCGGCGTCATGACCTTTATGGTTGGCCTTGTGCTCGGTAGCACCGGAGCCATCAATGGCACGCAGGGCATGACCGCCATGCACCAAGTCACCGCCATGTGTGACCTTGCTCGGTCGCGTTCCCTTCGTGGCGAAGGCACCATCCTTTTGGCCTTTGCCGCCAAGAATCCTGGCACAACGGGCCAGTCTTATCGCTCTGCCATTCTCTGTGCGGAAAACACGGCGACAGACGACCCTGAAGACTACGTGGCGATTTCAGAATGGTATCATTTACCTGCTGGGTATGTGTTTACAAACATCGAAGCTGCTTCTGAGAGTGCTGGCGGAAACATTTTCAAAGTCTCGAATGCCAGCCGTAAGGTCAAACTGCCAGGCACGATGGATCCGGTAGAGCTGCCTTGCATTGGCTTTGGCTCGTTAGGTGAGGTGGTCATTCCGGAGCCTGACGTCACGACTCTCGAATCCATGTTGATCGCCATCGCAGAAGGTCAAGCCGATGTGGATGGTCCTTTGACCCGCAGTGGCGGCACGCATCTCCCTGAAGACTGCCGTTGGATCGCGGTACGCAGAAACTCTGGATCCCCAATGATCTTGCCATGATGACTCGTCCTCTCCAAAACCTGACCGTTACCCGGAAAAAACCCGCCATGGGTTTCAGCTTGGTGGAATGTATTCTTTCCGTCGCAATCACAGTCACCAGTCTGCTCACCGTCATCGGCATGCTCATGGGCACGCTGGGGGTGGCCAGTGACTCCAAGCAGGAAACCACCACGGGTGTTTTGATTCGCCAACTCGCGGGTGAGATCAAAGACATGACTCCACCTGCGACTCCCGAAGAACAACCCGAGCCGCTCATCGTGCTGGTGGATGAGACCATGAAGATCCTGGAACACAGCCGTTTTAATAACAGCAATGTGAAAGAGTCTTACAATACGGGCAGCCAGCTCGCTTCGGCAGCATCCTTTGCCCGCATTGACCGTGTGCCAGATCCTGAAAACACCCTCATGGACCGCATTGTTATTCGTGTGGAATCACCAGCTTCTGCCCCAGCGGCAAATCGGCAGGTGCGGAAGTACGCTGCTTTGAGCCCTAAATGATTGGTTAGGCCAGGACCTTTAAAAAGATCATGACCCCCGCATCCCGCTTGCCCCATGCTGTAAAAAACAGACAGGGCTTTTCTCTGATCGAGCTGCTCGTCAGTGTCGCCGTGGCTTTCATCTTGGTGGCAGCTCTCATGCAGAGCATGGTCTCGTCCTTGGATTCCTGGACGAATCAGGAAAAAGTGTTTTCCAGCCAGCGTGAAGGCCGTGCTGCCCTGCGTGTCTTGGCGGATGATCTAGCTTCCATCGTGATCATGCCTGGGGATGGCCCTTTGGCCGAGGACCCTCAGGCGATGGCGGGGCGTAAACCGCTGCGCTTCCTAGTGCAAAAAGGTCCTCCCACATCCCCCACCACCACTCGCCTCGCTTTCCTGCGCAGCGTCAAACGTGCGACAAAAGGTACCGACAGTGGCCGGGGAGATCTGCAATTGGTGCTCTACGGCATCGCTCTCACACCCGATGGCGGAGCCAGTGGAGTCGAGGCCGATGCGAACAGTCAGAAACTACTGCGCAGAGAATATTCTGCGGCGGAAACTTTCCGTCGGCTGGAAGGTCATCGCGTGGGAGGGCAACCCCTGATTTTTGAAGAGGATTGGCAGCAACTCGAAAATCTAGCGGAGGCAGACAATCAAGCTGCCCTCACAGGTGTTCGGAATGCTGTCTTGGCTCATGATGTGATCCGCTTTGAGTGCAAGCCTTTGGAAAACATGATGCCAAACCCACCTGTGGCACAAGAATGGCCGTCTGACCAAATGCCTAAATGGGTGGAAGTGACTCTGCGCGTGACCAACCGGCAAACCGGGCGTCTTTTGAAGACGGCCGAAGACTGGCGTGGAGAGGGTGTCCGCTCCACCGCCATCTCGAATGGAACACCGGATGTGTATGAGGACGATGCCGAGGTGCGCACCTTTTCCATGCGCCTGCGCCTGCCTTCGCTCTCACTTTGATGGGTGTTTTTACCCCTGCTTCATCCCCTTTTGATTTGTTATGAGTGACTCTTTGAAAAAGGCCCTTTTCCACGGTCGCCGCCGTGCTCTTATCCACCTAGCAGGGTTGGCTGCCAGCCTGCTTCCCATGCCTCTAATTTCTCAAGAGGCGGCTTCAAAAGATGCGCCTGTGGGCCTGGAGATCCCCAAAGATCTCGGGTTCATTCGTTTGGTCAATGCGGTGGGCATGTCCGGCAGACTGAAGGTCACGGTGGATGGTATCGAAGCAGACCCCGCCGGCTTTAAAGCAGGCTTTGCTACAAATGGCATCGGCCTAAGCCCAAAAAACTATCAGGTCGAACTGGAGCATGAATCTCTAGGCAAAGGCAGCGTCCAGGTGCCCCTGCAGACGGGCCAGATCACCACCGTGATTGCCTACATGACTGAAAAGCCTGAAAAAGGCGAGAAAGCTAAAGCGACCGCGAAAAAAGAGGCAGAGAAAAAAGGCCCTCGTCTCGCTTGGTACGTGGATCAATCCCCCGCGAGTCTTCCTGAAGTGAAGGAATCGGTCCTGAGCTTGATGCAGTTCACACCTTCAGAGTCTTTGGATTTTAAAGTGGTGGATACACCCGTCTCCACCGGGGCCGAAAAACCGACCCGCGTTCCGATCACCAACGCCATGGGATCTTTCCCAGACGTGTTCTACCAGGGCAAAATCGTCTGTGGTCTCAACTTCCAATTTCGTGCGGATCAGTTCGTCGTTTTTTATGCCGGTGAAGACGGCAATCTGAAGTGCATCACCATGCGCAATGATGTGCAGTAGCTGACGGTTCGTGATCCAAGCTCAAAAGCCTTTCCGCTTGCATTAAAAAGCACGCCGTTGCCTGCTGGGTCCGTGGAGAAGATTTCTGTCTGCCCGGTGGATACGTCCAGTTTTTGTGGCTCAATCGTATGTTCGGCAGGTGATTCCTACGGAAGGAATTCGCCCGTTGAGCACTCCCGTCTTATGAAAACGAACATCGGCATTTCAGACAAGAATCGCAAAGAAGTCTCCACCCTTCTGGGCAAACTCCTCGCAGATGAGTTTGTGCTCTATACCAAGACTCGCAATGCTCACTGGAATGTCGTGGGTCCTGACTTCCATGCCATGCATCTGTTCTTTGAGGATCAGTATGGCAAGCTCGAGGGGTTCATTGATGACATTGCCGAACGTATTCGTTCTCTGGCCAACCCTGCCTTGGGTTCCATGAAAGAACTCCTGGCAGCGGCCCGGCTGAAGGAGGAGAAAGGCGAACTGAAAAGCTCGGCCGAATTTCTCAAGCTGCTCTTACTGGATCAAGAGCAGATCATCCGCCAGATCCGTGAAGACGCCCCGCGCTGTGAAGAACTGGGCGATGACGGTAGCAATGATTTCTTGGTCGGCCTTCTGGAGGAACACGAGAAGATGGCCTGGATGCTCCGCTCTTGCCTTGCTTGAGGGCGCTGAGAGGAGGGGGTCGGTGTAGGCAGTTTTGCAACCTCGGTTCTTTCCAGAATCGCCTAAAGGCTAGACACCAGCAGAGCTTCCGGGACATCTGGGCGCGCACATGAGCAGTAGTACAACACTCCTGGACGCTTCTAGCATTGGGGAGGCTGGGGAGATTCGAGTTTCGCGGACCAATAAAATCACCGATTTGTAAAAAACTTTGTCCGGTTTTCCGGGCTGGTGCGGTATATCCGTCCCTGCCTGATTTCCGATCATGAAGTTCACCCTCCTCACCTTTGTATTCATCGCCTCCGCCGCGCTCGGCGCGGATTGGCTGCATCTGCCGGCCAAGCCGGGAACCGCGAACGGCAAAAAGATTGTCCTGGTTGCCGGAGATGAAGAGTATCGCACGGAGGAAACTTGCCCCATGCTGGCGAAGATCCTCAGCCAGAAGCACGGCTTTGACTGCACGGTGCTGTTCTCGATCAACCCAAACGGGGGCTACATTGACCCGAACTTCCAGAAGAACATTCCCGGCACAGAGGCTCTGGCTTCGGCAGACTTACTCATCATCGGCACGCGTTTTCGCCAGTTGCCAGACGACCAACTCGCTCCTTTTGCGGCTTTCCTAAATGCAGGCAAGCCAGTGATCGGCTTCCGCACGGCGACGCATGCTTTTACGGGCAGCGCGAAGACGGGTGATTTTAAATGGGGTGAGTTCGGCCTGAAGATCCTCGGTGAACGGTGGGTCAACCATCACGGCAAGCACAAGGCGGAAGGAACGCGCGGCATCGTGGAAACGGCGAACAGCGGCCACGAAGTGCTGCGCGGCGTGGGGGAGATCTTTGCCACGACGGATGTCTATGGCATCGCCAACCTGGATGAAAAAGCCGCGAAGATCCTGCTGCGTGGTGCGGTGACGGAGACGATGGAGCCAAGCTCAAAGGCCATCTCTGGGCCGAAAAACAGCCCCATGATGCCGCTGGCTTGGCTGCGTGAATACACCGCACCGAATGGCACGGCGAAGGGACAGGCTTTCTGCACCACCCTGGGAGCTTCGGTGGATTTTGCCGATGAAGATCTGCGTCGTCTAGTGGTGAATGCAGCCTATCATCTGGTGGGTGCCCAGGTGCCTGAAAAGGCAGATGTGGCCTATGTGGATGCCTTTGAGCCGACCTTTTATGGCAACAACAGTGGTGACCATTACAAGAAGCTGAACCGCAAGCCTGCGGACTACGCGCTGGGAAAAAGCCCTGCGACGGGCCTGGCCAAAGCACAGCCGAAGAAAGAAGAGAAAAAGCCAGCCGCCGCAGCGGAAATCCCTCCCCATGCGCCTTCGGCAGAGCCTGCCGCAGCCACCGCTGCCCGTGCGCAAAAGGTGGCCCCACCGGCCCAGGGTGAGCGCATCGTGCTCATCGGCAATGGCCTGGCTGAGCGCGATGTTTATTACAGCCGCATCGAGACAGAGCTGCACCTGCGCTACCCCAGCGAGGAGCTGTTTTTCCGCAACATGGGCCACGTGGGAGATACCCCCGGCTTCCGCCCACATCCTTCACGCGTTTCGCAGTGGGCTTTCCCTGGTGCCGAAAAATTCCACCCAGATAAGCAGGTGCACCATGGCAAGGGTTTCTTCTCCACACCGGATCAGTGGCTGACCCATTTGCAGGCAGATACCATCGTGGCCTTCTTTGGCTACAACGAATCCTTCGACGGCCCGAGCAAGGTGGGTAACTTCGAAGCCGAGCTGGATGCCTGGGTGAAGCACACCCTGAGTAAGGCGTACAATGGCAAGGCCGCCCCTCGTGTGGTGCTGGTCTCCCCCATCGCTTTTGAAAACCAGTCCGCCACCCGCGATCTACCGAATGGTGAAAAGGAAAATGCGAATCTTATCCTCTATTCGGCTGCGGTGGAGACCGTGGCAAAGAAAAATGGCCTAACTTTCATTGATCTTTTCTCTCCGACCAAAGCGCTGTACGCGAAGGCCAAGGTGCCCTTCACCACCGGTGGTTTTGTACCCACTGATGCAGGCTATCAGCAGATCGCTGAGATTCTGGCCACGGGCCTTTATGGGCAGCAGTCTCATGTTTCCAAAGCCGACCCAGCCCAGGTGCATGAGGCGGTGAAGCAAAAAGATTGGTTCTGGAACAACGACTACAATCTGGTCAATGGCGTGCATACGCATGGCCAGCGTTACAATCCCTTCGGTCCACAGAACTACCCGGACGAAGTGAAAAAGAGCCGCGAGATGGCAGCCTTGCGCGACACTCTGATTCATCAAGTGGCGACAGCGAAAAAGGCTGATCTGACCGTGGATGACAGCAAGACTCACAAGCTGCCCGAGGTGCCGACGAACTATCAGCCAAGCGTCAAGAATGGCAGCACGAAGTACCTCTATGGTGAAGAAGCGGTGAAGTCCCTGACCGTGCCTGAAGGCTACAAAGTGGAGCTGTTTGCCAGCGAAAAGGAGTTCCCGAATCTGGCGAACCCCATGCAGCTTTCCTTCGACGATAAAGGTCGTCTCTGGGTGGCCACCATGCCCACCTACCCGCACTATCGCCCTGGCGATGCTCTTCCCGATGACAAGATCCTCATCTATGAAGACACCAATGGCGATGGCAAAGCCGACAAGGAAACCGTCTTCGCCGATAAGCTGCATCTGCCCATCGGTTTTGAATTTGCGCCGGAAGGTGTTTATGTCTCGCAGGAGCCTAACCTGGTATTGATCCGCGACACCAATGGCGATGACAAGGCCGACAGCACGGAGATCATCCTGGGCGGCTTTGACACGCATGACACGCACCATGCCATCAGCGCGTACACGGCAGACCCCAGCGGTGCCTTCATCCTGTGCGAAGGCGTCTTCCTGCATTCGAATGTGGAGACTCCTTATGGCCCCGTTCGCTGTGTGGACGGCGGTTTCTTCCGCTACAGCCCTCAGCGCGGTCATCTGGAGCGCACCGCGCAGCTCAGCATCCCAAATCCCTGGGGCGCGGTGTTTGATGCCTGGGGCCAGGATTTCTTCCTGCACACCTCCGGCACCAGCATGAACTGGATGCTGCCCGTCTCGGTGAAACCCACCTTTGGCAGCAAGACGCCGTCCACTCCGGACCTGGTGCCTGAAGGGCAGAAAGTGCGCCCCACCTCCGGTCTGGAAGTCGTCTCTTCCCGCCATTTCCCCGATGAAGTGCAGGGAGATCTCATCCTTTGCAACGCCATCGGTTTCCTGGGCATCAAGCAGCACCAGATCGTGGATGACAGCACAGGTTGGAAGACCACCTTCCGCCATGACTTGCTGAAGAGCACCGATGGCAACTTCCGCCCCGTGGATCTGGAGTTCGCGCCGGATGGTTCTTTGTATGTCATTGATTGGCACAATGTCCTCGTGGGCCACATGCAGCACAATGCTCGTGATCCCCTGCGCGACCATGTGCATGGCCGCATCTACCGCATCACTTACCCTAGCCGCCCGCTGGTGAAGCCCGTGCCGGTGGAAGGTGCCAGCGTGACTGCCCTGCTCAATAACCTGAAAGAGCCTGAGCTGCGCACCCGCTACCGCACCCGCCGTGAACTGCGCAACCACCCCACAAGTGAAGTGCTGCCGGCCGTGAAGGCCTGGGTGGCTGCCCTGGATAAAAACGATGCCCAGTATGAGCACCATGTGCTGGAGGCTCTGTGGACCACCTGGGGCCTGAACGAGGCCGATGAAAGCCTGCTGCGTCAGCTTCTGAATGCTAAAGATTTTCATGCTCGCGCCGCAGCGGTGCGCGTGCTGCGGTACAATCACCACCGCATCGCGGACCACGCCGCCTTGCTGGAAAAAGCAGCCGCAGATGAGCATGGTCGTGTGCGCTTAGAGGCCATCGTCGCCGCCTCGTGGCTGCCAGACATCGCAGCGGCGAAAAAGATCGTCGCCATCGGCGCGGCCAAGCCTCTGGATGTGTGGAGCCAAAACGCCGCCAAAACCGCGACTGACCGCCTCGCTGGCGTGGCCGAAAAGGAAGTGGCCGATCATCCTGAACTGGCTGCCCCAGCGCACCTCAGTGCTGAAGGCAAAGCCCAGTTCCTTGCTGGCCAAAAGGTATACTTCCGCGAAGGCCACTGCGTGACCTGCCACCAGCCGAGCGGCAAGGGACTGGACCCCGCATTCCCATCCTTGGAGAAAAGCCCCTGGGTCACGGGTGACTCGGATCGCCTCATCAAACTGGCCATGTATGGCCTCATGGGCCCGCTAGAAATCAATGGTAAAAAGTACGATGGCCAGGTGCCCATGACCCCCTTTGCTGGCATGCTGAAGGATGATGAAATGGCTGCCGTGCTCACCTTTGTGCGCAACAGCTTTGGCAACAAAGCCGAGCCCATCCAGCCCGCCCAGGTCAAAGCCATCCGCGATGCCAACGTGGGTCGCGTGCAGTTCTACACGACCGAGGAGTTGCTGAAGCAGCATCCGATGAAGTAGGTTTCTGGGTGTTCCGATCAGCCAGCCACGGTACTGCCGTGGCTGGCTTTTTTGTGGACATCGGCCTAACCGAGGGTTTGAAAAAATATTTGGACATCGCAAGAGAGCGCTGGGCAAACGACTACGCCACCCTCGTCCGTTCTGATTCGGCCTTGTTGACTCTGCCATCGTGAGCTTCGAAAAGCGCGTTCCCTCTCACCGCGCTTGCGTGGGGAGAGGCCAAGGTGAGGGGGTATGGTAGCACGCAAAATCCCGTTCGCAGGGAGTCCCCTTTCGTAAAACGACATCTCTGGATATTCCATTAACGACCCTTCAACAGTTCTTCATGTCGGCTCACAAATATTTAGGAAGGAGGATGTCTTTTGGACTCCGTTGATCGAGACAACATTGGCTTCACAAATACCTTAGTTAGCTCTTTCGTTGAATGCTTCTCACAACTTGTTCTGTGAATACCGCTCTCCTTTTAACCTTGCCAGGAGGGCCCGAAAGGTCTTAAAAGAGCGCCTATGATTTGGATCCAGCATTCCCTGATGGCGGTTGGGTTAACGCTGATCACTCTGGGATCTCTCCAAGCACAGACGGCAGCTCCACAGGTGGAGCTGGTGATGCATGCGGTGCCGGAGACCATCTGGCAGGCGAAATTCGAAGGGCCGTTGCAGGATCATCCTGACCTTAAAAAGCGGCTAGACGCGGAAGGTATCAAGCCGCTTTTCTCTGTGAAGGGGGTACTGGCTTTTGACACACCTTTTGTTTGGCGGCAGGGAGCTGAACGAGAATTTGCTGAAGGCTGGGAAACGCGTGATCAAGAGCCTGCCGTGCCGACTCGCCTGCTGAAACGGTTTGTCGGCACCACGGTGGAATGGCAGCAGGAGCACGTGACAGAACAGGGAAAGTTCCAGGTGATTTTGAAACTCGTCCATCACCTCGCACCTCCTAAAATGCGGCGCATCAGTTACGCCAATGCCGCACAGGGAGCCGAGAGAGATAAGCTTTCGGTGGAGTATCCCCGGTTTGAAGCCGTCGAGTGGGAGGGACGGCTGGCGGTGTCGCAGCAGTGGCGGTTGGTGACGCAGGTCTTGCGTCCTGCGGGGATCGAGGCGGAGGCCGCTCCCGCCATGCGTTATCTCGTCTTCATCAAACGTCTTTGATCATGAAAGCATTTTTAGTTATTCTTGCCACAGGTCTTGGTTGGTGGGCAGGGCATAGCAGAGCCGAACCTCAGGCTCTGGACATCCGCCAAAGGGTGATCCGCGCTCCTGAGATGGAGGTGATTCGTCTCCTGACGGGTCCCCAGAAAACGGATGCTGAACGGGTGGTGTCTTTGCAAACGGCAGTGCGTGAAGGCCGGGCCAGTGTGGTCTCAGATGTCAGCAGTGCAGCGGATGAAGCCGGAAGAGTGAACTTGAAAAATGGAGACTTTACCTGGATGCCAAGTGAGTTGGATCAAGAGATGGATCGGCTCTACATGGTGCCTGTCTCGTTTCAAGAACGTTTCATCGGCACCTCTTTGGAGTGTCGGACCCAGGTATGGAAAGAACCTGAAATGGAGGGGAAAATCTCAGCCGACTGGCAGGCGCAGTATTCACCTCGTGGGCCGGAAACGGTGATCTGGCCCACCTCTTGGCTGAATACCTACCATCCCGAGACCCATAAATCCACAGGCAAAGTCATCCATGGTTGGTTAGACTGGCGTGATACTTTTGAGCAACGCGTGATCAGCTCAGTACTTCTGGAAAATCGCCAGCCGAAAATCCTGGCCGTAATGCCGCCTGGGGATCAGGTATGGCCCGGAGATCGAAAGGGCCGATGGCTGGATGTTTTTGTCGTGGAAGCCTCTTCACTCGGTCTGCTCAAAAGACACGCTGCTACTGAAAAAACAGAGCGCCCGGTGCCCCCACATGCTTGGGTATATGGCATCGCTTTGAGTTCTCAAGAAACTTTGGCGTTGCTGCAAGCTCGCCAGCCTGGAGAGGACGCTGCGCTGCTACAAACACTGCTCACTCGGGTAGAGGCGGGAGGAGCGCGAATGGTTCTCTGTGCAGGCTCCATCCAGGCTCCTGGGCAACGCCAGGATGTGCTCAGCGCACGCTGGCACGAATACCCCACAGAGATGCCCAGCATCCCTTCCGCTTGGGATGCGCGGCCTGTGGGCACGCACCTGGAGATGGATGACCAGGCCCTCTCCCTGCGGCAGGCGGTCGCCGTCCCGGCACGCAGCGAGTGGAAGCTGGCGGGAGATGTGCCGGAGGCCATCATGTGGCAGCCACGGTTTCGAGATTTTCAGATCCAAACGTCCGACACTCCATCCCCTGGAACACGACTGCTGAGTGTGCTTCAGGTGCCTAACGTCATGCGTGGAGACGGTCTGCTGAAAGATGAAACTCTGCTGGTCTTTGGCCAGCGCGAAGGCAGTGCCTCGCCTGAGGCTCCTGCTCCACAAGCTGGCTATGAGGCGAACCTCCTCGTCTTAGAGATTCCGGCGACTGAAGAGGCCGAGTGGCAGCCTGTGGCCGTGGCCGAAGAAGCGAAGCGTTTTCAAACTTTGATGGAGCGTGTTCAATCTGGCCAAGTGCCTCTGGTGGCTCAGGCGATGCTGCATCTTCCAGGGCGCAGCGTAGCGAAACTGGCGATGACAGAAGATTACCCCACCGCGACTGAGTTTGATCCACCCGAGCCTGAAAGCCCCACTCGCATGCGCCCCACAGCCTTGGAGACTTTACCCGTAGGCAGTCGCTGGGAGGTGGATCTGGACGATGAAAACATCGCTGCGGTCCAAGATCCGCACTTGCGGCTGACCCACACTTTTTCGCATAGCACTGCCCGACCGGTGGAACCTGGATTAAAAGAGACGCTGGTCATTGCCGCTGGCCCCAAAGCCGAGTATCCAGGAGCCAAGCACCTCCTGGAAACCTGGGCAGAAGAGGGGGTGAAAATCATCCCTGACCAAGTGCACTGTCTGGGCTTGCGCCAGCCGCCCGGCATTGAGCGCGACGTGCGGCACATCGCCTTCATCCAGGTACGGAAGTTAAAGCCTTGACCGCCTAACCAAAAGTCCGCTACAGCTCGCCACTTCGCGCCATCAAGGCATCCGCTGGGGTGGTGGCAGGATGGGCGAAGTTCAGTTCTAACTGCTTCGGGGCAGGTAGGAAATGGGAGCGCAGTTGGTCACTTTCGAGCAGGGCGATCTTGGGCGCATGATCGGCGGCAATGATGAAGGGTAGGACTTTTTTCAAGCCCACGCGCATGCGTTGCAGATCAACCAAACTCAAACGCGCGTATCGCCTCGCCGCGAGGATGCGCGCCACATTGGTGACGCCGAGGCCCGGGATACGCCACAGCAGCTCCTGTGGGGCGCGGTTGATATCCACGGGAAAGAGGTGCCGATTGCGCAGGGCCCAGGCCAGCTTGGGGTCGATCTCCAGATCTAGGTGAGGGTTTTCCACCGGAAGCAGCTCCTTCACATTGAATCCATAAAAGCGCAGCAGCCAGTCCGCCTGGTAGAGGCGGTGTTCCCGCACCAGCGGTGGCGGCTTGATGGGGAGCAAGACGCTGGGTTCCGGGATGGGGCTAAAGCCGCTGTAATAAACCCGGCGCAGGCGGTAGTCGCGATACAGCTCATCGGCCCGCCCCAGAACGATGGCGTCATCGGAGGCATCTGCTCCCACCAGCATCTGGGTGCTCTGTCCCGTGGCAAAGGCAGGCGGTTTCGCCCGCGGTGTGGCTTTGATCTGGCGAGCTTCTTTTTTCGCCACTAGGGATTCATCGATGCGCTGGCGGATGCCGCCCATGGCAAGTTGCGTGCGCTTTAAATTTTTCTCTGGGGCCAGAGTGTCCAGGCTACTTTGAGTGGGTAGCTCAATGTTGATGCTGATGCGGTCGGCATAACGCCCTGCCTTCTCAATGAGTTCCGGCGAGGCCTCCGGGATCGTCTTGAGATGAATATACCCGCGGAAGTGATGCACCTCACGCAACTGACGGGCGACCTCGATCACCATCTCCATCGTGTAGTCAGCACTGCGCACGATGCCCGAGCTGAGGAAGAGCCCTTCGATGTAGTTTCGTTTGTAAAAATCCAGCGTCAGTTTCACCACCTCCTCCGGGGTAAAACGCGCGCGGTTCACATTGCTGCTGCGACGATTGATGCAGTAGTGGCAATCGTAAAGGCAGACATTCGTGAGCAAGACTTTCAGGAGTGACACACAGCGCCCGTCAGGCGTGTAGCTATGGCAAATGCCTGCCCCACCTGTGGACCCTACGCCCGTGCTTCCGCGCGAATCCTTTTTGGCAGCGCCACTGCTCGCGCAGGAGGCATCGTACTTCGCCGCATCAGCCAGGATTTCGAGTTTGCGGTCCAGTTCCATAATTCAAGCGAACAGTATTCAAAAGAACGGATTTGTCACGCCTCGAAGTCCGAGTTTTCCATGGATTGACGATTTTCGAAGAGTTTGCGGTGCTTCGTGACTCGGCCAGACACGCGCTTTCGCCATAGCCGAAAGCTGGAGGGCTTCAGTTCTCGCCGCATCACGGCGATGACTTGAGGCTCAGTGAGGCCCGTGCGTTCTTCGATTTCTTCGAAAGTCGTCCGGTCTTCCCAGGCGAGGCGGATGATGAGGGAGGGATCTGGAGAGGACATTTTAAAACTTGTTTGAGGCCCTTGAATTTTTTGGAAACAGCCTCCGGGCGAGAGGGCATCAGGCTTTAGCGAGGTCTTTCACCCTCGGAAATCAATCCAAGAGCATTGCAGGATGGAGTGAGAATACATTGTAACCTTTACGATCAGAAAGCTTCGGAGGGCACTACGAGCAATACGCACGAATTTTTGTATTGTCATTGTATGCGAAATTCGCCATTATCCGGCGTTTCTGCCACCCCCAGAATTTGTACGTCTCAATGAAAACCCCGCCCAAAAAACTTTTAGCCTCCATTTTTGGGGGCATTTTCCTTACCGCGATAAGTGCTTTCGCGGTTCCTTCCTTTATCCAGCCGCCTGCACCAGTTGCCGTGACTCTTCGGGATGGCTTGAGCACCACATTTTCGGTCCAGGGTGTGAGTTCGGAAAATAAAGTCCTGAACTATGAATGGTTCAAACAAGGCTCTGCGAGTGCCTTGGTCGATGGTAATGGCATTTCTGGCACCACCAGTCGGACGCTCAAAATCACTGGGGCCAAGTCCATTCATGCAGGGACCTACTTTGCGAAGGTCTATGAAATCTTCGGCTCACGTCCTTACCCAGAAGCTTCGTCTCCGGAGTTCACCCTGACGGTGAACGTGCGGCCCACCATCATCAGCCAGCCTTCCGGTACCACGGTCAATCAGGGGGATAGACTCCAGCTCAGTGTGGAATTGGCTCCAGACACCACGACCACGGGTTTGACTTTCCGCTGGCAGAAAAACAACGTGGACATTCCAGATGCAGTCAACGCCACAGCTAGCCAAGCGACCTTTGTCATCCCTGCAGCAACGCCCGGGAACGAGACGACCGAAGGTGCCCAGTGGACGGATGCAGCGACCTACCGCGTCCGCATCGAAAGCAGCCTCACAGGGCCTACTCCTGTGAAGAGCTTGATTCTCATCAGCAAGCCTGCTGTCGTGAAGGTGGACTCACAGCCCATCATCATCACGCAGCCAGCCGCAGCTACGGGCGGCACTCTGTTTGTTGCGACCAAAACCACAGGCAAGTTGAGCGTGGTGGCAGGTGGCAATCCAAAATTGGTCTATCTTTGGGAAAAAGAAGGTGGAGATCCTGAATTCAAAGCCTCGACGACTGCCTCCCAGTCCGTCACCACAGCCGGCCGTTATCGCGTCCGCGTGAGCAATTTCCTCACCCCTAGCGGTTCAGACGGCACTTTCAGCAACTATGCCGATGTGGTTTTCCTCAACAAACCGACTGAAGTGGGCACCATCACCGCCACCTCCAACAAATCTCCGACTCAGCCGAATGCGAAGGGCGAATTTGAAGCAAACGAAGAAGGCGGTGTCACTCAGGTCACGCTGACCGTGACCCCTAATTTGACCGACACGGGCGATCTGGAATTCCAGTGGCAGAAAGACGGCAAAAACATTCTCAATGGTGACGGCGTTACTGGGGCACAGACCGCGGCCATCGTCTTTAATCCTCTGAGCTTTACTCATCGCGGTGTCTATCGCTGCGTGATCAAAAACAAGGTGGGAACCTATACCTCCAAGACTTTTGCTTTGAAGGTCAACTCCAAGCCGATTCTTATCAGCCAGCCAGAGCCTTTGGTTTATGGTGTGGAAGACAAGGCAGTCACCTTCAGCGTCGTCGCTGCTGGCACGCCTGCACTCACCTACAAATGGTATCGTGAAGACGATATTGCCGCAGACACCGTGCTGGGCAAAGCGGCTAAGCTTACCGTCGCTAAGTTGGGTGATGCGAAGGAAGACAATTATTTCTGCGATGTCACCAATGCCTATGGCACTGTGACAGGTGGCCCTTACCGCCTTCAGGTGGATGCGCCCGTGGTCATCACCCGTCACCCAGCAGCCACCACACCGACTGTCGGCACCACGCTCACTTTGACTGTCCAGATCAGTCGGGGCACTGGCCCCATCAAGTATCAGTGGCAGCGCAACAACGTCAACTTGGTTGATGGACCTACACCGAGCGGGACGACAGTCAGTGGAGCTCAACTGACCGTTTCTGAGCCTACTCCATTGCTGGATGCTGTTTCCCTCAGCATTGAAAATGTGCAGCTTGCCGATGCAGGTGCCTATCGCTGCATCGTTAGCAATGTGAATGATACGGTGAAGGTCACCAGTAAGTCGGCTAAAGTCACCGTTTTGACCGCTCCTTCCATTGTGACGGAGCCTGAAGATCAAGAAGTCTTTGAAGACAGCAAAGTTACCTTCAAAGTCGTAGCTGCGGGATCTCCAACGCTTAAATATCAGTGGCAGAAATGGAATGCAGATGCGTCTGCTTGGAATAACGTCATCAAGGCGACAAGCTCGATTCTGACCATCGCTAAGGCACGCGTGGGTGTGTCTGCCAGCAACAGTGACGACGGTCTTTATCGCTGCGAAGTGAGCAATGCCACTGGCATTCCTGCCTACTCACGTTCAGCCGAATTGATCGTGAATCCGATCCCGAACGTGACCATTGACAGCATCACGCCTCGCGTGGCTCGTGCGGGTGAAAAAGTTCGCGTTACGGGTACGGAGATGAACTTTGTGACAAGTGTCAAATTCGGTTCTGATGCGACTGGCGTGAAGGCCACGTTTGTGAAGGAGTCGGCTACCTCTCTTCTCCTCACGGTGCCACCTTCTGCACCACTCACGGCGAGTGAGATCACCATTTATACCAAGCCCCCAGGTGGGCAAGCCACGGCAGATCCAGATCTCTTCCGCCGCAGCACGGTCCAGGCCAATGATCGTAACAACCCAACGATCATTGTCGGTAAAACCTTCCCAGTGACCTTGGGACGGACAACGATTCCTTTGGATAATACCGGAAATTTACCGGCTTCCGCTGGTCCAGATGATTTGGGCGAAGCTTACTACACGTGGGCACTCCCAACGGCAGGTTACTACATCGTCAGTGTGAATACCAACTTCCAGGTTTGGGCTGGAAGGTCTGCTGCTTTTGCGACAACGGATAATAATGCTCTTGGTGGTGGCTCCTTCCAGTCATTCAAGCTCTTTGCCCCCGAAGATAATGCCATTGGTTCTATTGTGATTTTTGGGGTGGATGGAACGAGTGGGTTTTATAATGGAACACGCCCTGACTTTGGGAACTACGCGATCACCGTGGCCTACGCAGGCCTGCGGGATCCAAGTCCTGGTTCACCCTCGCCTGTGGCATCTGCCCAGCAGGTGAGTTCAGCCGAGGCTGACTGGACCCTCGAAGGCTCCACTGGCACGGTGAAAGAAGTGACGGATGCTGAAAACGATTCTTCTATGTCCTTCACAGGCAACAGTTCTGAAGGTGCAGCACCGACGGTGCTGTGGCAGGACGCTTCGGATCTGGAATACGCTGCAGACAGCGTGATCCAAACCGAGTGGAACATGGACATTGACCAAGCTGGTGCTGGCACGAAAGGCCACTTTGCTTGGCAGGTGACCGGTGAAAATGGCGCTCCTCTCGGGCAGCTCCAGTTCTCCGTGGAAGATGGAGCCATTTACGTGGTTCAGGCAGATGGCACCCGCATTGCCGCTGAGCCTGTGCTGGTGCCAGGTTCCAATCACCGCTTCGGGATCACGACCGATCTGGGTAACCGCACTTGGCAGGCCCGCATGGACGGTGTCGCTCTCGGTGAGCCACAGCCGCTGCCCGCGAACTCGGGCTTTGGCGACGTCTCCGTCATCTGGTACCCTGCCACCTCGGGCAGTGCCCAGCCGACCCTGAACTTCGACGACGTCAGCATCCAGGCTGACTGAGATCGTTAAGGATAAATTCAAAAGCCCGGTCGCTCCCCGCGACCGGGCTTTTTTATTTTGAAAGGGCCTTCACGGGCTTGGCCGCATGTTAAACTGAATGCCGGGGAGGGCGATGAGGTTAGGGCGTAGATTGGGTAAGCCTCGTTCCTTCTTTGCTTCTCCCTCGCAAGAGTCCCACCCCTTCCAAGGCGGTTCGGGCGATCTTGGGGCTACACTCCCTCCCAAGAGTGGCATGAGGGGAGCGTGGGCACTCCTGCCCGCACCTTTTCTTCGCTGCTCCGCCGCCCTTTGAAGCCGATGGATAAGAGTGTCCACGCTCCTCACGATGCGGTGCCCGGATGGGCTACAGCATCATTGGGAGTGCTCGATCTCTAGAACTTTACGCCTTCTCAAACGCATCGGCCACGCGCAGCACGGTCAGTTCATCCAGCGGTTTGCCGATGATCTGCAGGCCCACGGGGAGGTGCTTGCCGCCTTCTTCCGCGGTCCCGCAGGGCACGCTAATGGCGGGCAGACCAGCGAGGTTCACGGGGATGGTGAAGATGTCTTCCAGGTAGGCGGCCAGAGGGTTGTCCTTCAGCTCGCCCAGCTTGTGGGCCGGGGTGGGGCTGGTGGGGCTGATGATGACATCCACCTGCTCAAAGGCTTTTTCAAAGTCCTGGCGGATCAGCGTGCGGGCGCGCTGGGCCTTGATGTAGTAGGCATCGTAATAACCGCTGCTGAGCACGTAGGTGCCCAGGAGAATGCGGCGCTTCACCTCGGGGCCAAAGCCCTGTTCGCGGCTCAGCATGTAGTGCTCCAGGAGGTTCTTCGGGTCGGCTGCGCGGTGGCCGTATCGCACTCCGTCGAAGCGGGCCAGATTGGTGGAGGCCTCCGCAGGGGCGATGATGTAGTAGGTGCTCACACCCACGTCCGTGTGGGGCAGGCTGATCTCCACCGGGATGGCCCCCAGGGACTCCAGCTTCTTGACGGCAGCGTTCACGCTGGCGGAAACTCCGGCGTGGATGCCGCTGATGAAGTATTCCTTGGGCAGGCCGATGCGCAGGCCCTTGATGTCGCGGCCGATGGCGGCGGTGAAGTCTGGGACCTCCACGTCCAGGGAGGTGGAGTCGCGGCTATCCTTGCCGCAGAGGTGGTTCAGCAGCAGGGCGGCATCTTCCACAGTCTTGGTGATGGGGCCGATCTGGTCCAGGGAGGAAGCGAAAGCCACCAGGCCAAAGCGCGAGATGCGTCCGTAGGTCGGCTTGATGCCCACACAGCCGCAAAGGGCCGCTGGCTGGCGGATGGAGCCGCCCGTGTCAGAGCCCAGGGTAGCGATGGCCAGATTTCCAGCCACGGCGGCCGCGCTTCCGCCACTGGAGCCGCCAGGGATGCGCTCCAGATCCCGGGGATTGCGCGTGCTGCCGAGGGCCGAGTTTTCGGTGGAGGATCCCATGGCGAATTCGTCCATGTTCATCCGGCCAAAGGGGATGCCACCTCCGGCACGCAGCTTTTGGATAGCTCCAGCATCATACGGGGCACGGTAGTTGGCCAGCATCTTGGAGGCGCAGGTGCAGGGCTCGCCCAGGACGTTCATGTTGTCCTTGACGCCGATGGGGATGCCGCCGAGCGGCTGGGAAAGATCGGCCTTGTCCGCTTCGGCCAGGGCTTTGTCCAAATCCCACGATAGGTACGCGCCAATGCTGGGATTTTGCGCTTGGATCGCGGCGGCGACGTCTTGGACGATGTCGCGAGGGCTGATTTCTTTGCTGGTGAGCCGCTGGCGCAGCGCGGCGATGGTGGAAGTGGCGAGGGACATTCGGGAAAGGGGAATCAAAGGGTCATCGGACAGCACGGGGCAGGGGGATTCACTCCTCACCCACCACTTTATTGATGCGGAACTGGTCCATCGCCCGCTGCGGTGCATTGGCCAGAGCCTCTTCCTGGGTAAAGCCAGGCCGGGCCACATCGGGGCGCACCACGTCAAAGACGGGCATCGCATGGGCGCTGGGCTCAGCATCCAGGGGGTAGTTACTCAGCTGGTCAATGTGCCCGAGGATCAGGGAAAGCTGGGCGGCGTAAGCGGTGGACTCCTCCGGCGTGAGGGCGAGGCGGGATAGCTTGGCGATGTGCGCGATGTTGATCTCTGGAGTCGGCATGTGCCTTTTCTAAACCGCAGCGCCTGTGGTGCAAGATGTAGAACCACTTTTCCATCAGGTTCTGCGCGGGAAATCACGCGAAAGCATGTCCGATCCGCCCTAAATCTTGTCCGAGAACCCCTCTTCCTGATAGCGTTGGTGTGACCTGCTGCCCAACCCGCCATGAAAAGTCTGCTCCTTCTCGCCCTCACCAGCGCCTCCCTGCTCCAGGCAGAGACCCTCATCACCTGGAAGCGCGTCCAGTTGGCCGATCAATTTTATGCCGAAGGGGCCAGCCATGCGGACGTGAACAAGGACGGCCACACGGACATCATCAGCGGCCCCTTTTGGTATCAAGGGCCAGATTGGCAAAAGAAGCACGCTTTTTACGAACCGAAGGTTTTCAACATCGTTGGTTATTCCGACAACTTCTTCAGTTACCCGCAGGACTTCAATGGCGATGGCTGGTTGGACATCTTGGTCCTCGGTTTTCCCGGTAAGGAGGCCCGGCTCTATCTGAACCCTGGCCAGTTTGAAACCGACACGCCTTGGCCCATGCACATCGTGGCGGACGTGGTGGATAATGAATCGCCCGTTTTCACCGACATCACCGGCGATGGCAAACCGGAGATCGTGTGCAGCACCGGCGGGCGTTTTGGTTGGTTCGCGCCGAATTGGGACAAGCCTACCGAGAAGTGGCCCTTTGTCGCTGTGACGGATGATCTGAAGGTGGCCAAGTTCACCCATGGGCTGGGTGTGGGCGACGTCAATGGAGATGGCCGCATGGATCTGCTGGAGGCCCGCCGCTGGTGGGAGGCTGGTGATGGGCCTAACTGGAAGCAGCACAATTTTGCTGCCGGTCTGGGCGGTGGTGCGCAGATGTTTGCCTATGACTTCGATGGCGATGGTCGTAACGATGTGGCCACGGCCCTGTCGGCCCATCGGTATGGCGTGGCGGTTTTTATGAATCGCGCAGGCAATGACGGGGCGCAGTGGGATAAGCGTACGCTGGTGGGCGAGCAGCCCTGGGAGAATGATTACGGCATCGTCTTCAGCCAGCCACATGCCATGGCCCTGGTAGATGTGGATGGGGATGGTGTGAAGGACCTCGTCACGGGCAAACGCTACTGGGCGCACAATGGCAAAGGAGACCCGGACGAGCACGGCGCGCGCGTGGTCTATTGGTTTCAGACCAAGCGCGATGGCAAAGGCGGCGTGGAATTCATTCCGCATCTGGTGGATGCCGAAAGCGGTGTGGGCACGGATGTGCAGGTGGGTGATGTGAATGGCGACAAGCTGCCAGACATCGTGGTAGGCAACAAAGCCGGGGTGTATGTGCTGCTGCAAGAGCGCCGCGAAGTCAGCGCATCCGTCGCGCAGCAGATGCAGCCCAAAAAGCTCTATGGCCCCTCCGGCCTCGTCCCTCAGAAGGATTACAAAGCTGGCCAGCCCGCTGCTGAGGCGCTGAAAAATCTGCAACTCCCCACCGGCTTCAAGGCCGAACTCATCGCCGCCGAACCAGAAGTCGTACAACCCATCGCCATGACCTGGGATGAGCGTGGCCGCCTGTGGGTGATTGAGGGTAACAGCTACCCGAAACCACGCGAGCTAGGCGCAGGCCAGGACCGCATTTTGATCTTTGAAGACGCGGATGGAAACGGCAGCTTTGAGAAGCGCACCGTCTTCGCAGAAGGCATCAGCCTCGCCAGTGGTATTGAGATCGGTTTCGGCGGTGTCTGGGTAGGTGCGGCTCCTTACTTCATGTTCATTCCAGACGTGGATCGCGACGACAAACCGGATGCCACTCATGCGAGCTATGAAGCCAGCCAGACGCCCAAAGTCCCCGGCCTCAAATTCACCGCTTACGCCTTGCTGGATGGCTGGGGTAGCCAGGACACGCATGAGACACTGAACAGTTTTATCTGGGGGCCAGACGGTTGGCTGTATGGCTGCCACGGGGTCTTTACACACTCAAAGGTAGGCAAGGTGGGCACGCCCGATGAGCAGCGCGTGCCCCTGAATGCAGGCGTGTGGCGCTACCACCCGGTGCGGCATCAGTTCGAGGTGTTTGCGCATGGCACCAGCAATCCCTGGGGATTGGACTATGACCAGCATGGCGAGTTTTTCGTCACGGCCTGTGTCATTCCTCACCTGTATCACATCGTGCCCGGAGGCCGTTATCATCGGCAGGGCGGGCAGCATTTTAATCCCCACACGTATGACGATATCAAGACCATCGCCGATCATGCCCACTTCGCAGGCAGTGTGAAGGACAACGCCCATTGGGGCCCACGCAAGGATGGTGGCATCGTGGCAGACGATACGAATCAGGCCGGCGGTGGCCATGCCCATTGCGGCCTCGCCATTTACCAGAGCAGCCAGTTCCCGGCCATTTATCGCAATCAGCTTTTGTTTGGCAACCTGCATGGGCACCGTCTGGTGAACAATTACCTAGACCCCAAAGGCAGCACCTACATCGGCCGGCACGGCAGCGACTTCATGCGGTCTAACGACATGCATTTCATCCCCGTGACGCAAAAGGTCGGCCCCGATGGCTCCCTGTATGTGAGTGACTGGAGCGACAAGCAAGTGTGCCACCGTGGCAGCAACGCCATCGAGATGTGGGACCGCAGCAACGGACGGATTTATCGAATCAGCTATGGCGACAGTACTTCGGGCACTCCTGTCCGCACAAGTGATGCAGCCGAGGGGAGCGTGGGCACTCTTGCCCGCACCGAACAGAATGGCGGCAAAGCCGCGAAATCAAACGAAGCGGACAAGAGTTCCGAAGGCAGCCGTAAGGCAATCCGCGCTCCTCTCAATGCCGCAGCACGCGAGTTCCAGTTCCCCCAAGCACCGTTCGACCTTAGCAAAGAAAACGATGAGGCCTTGGTAAAACTCGCCATTCAGACGGAGAACGAGTGGTTTTCGCGGATGGCTCGGCGAGTGTTGATGGAACGCAGTGAGAACGGCACCCTTAGTGAGATTGCACTAACTAATCCGGGGGATGATCAGACTGCATTGCGAGCCTTGTGGTTGAAACATCAGGTATTCAAACCAACCGCTGTCTTTTCAACCTCCCCCAATGACGGTTCAGAGCAGGTGAGAAAGTGGTCGGTTAGGCTGAGTTTTGAGGCTCTGCGTGACGATGGGCCAAATGTAGGTACTTTTGGAGAGTTGATCGAAATGCAGATCAAATTGGGAAGCCAAGACAATGCGACCGTGGTTCGTCGGGAGTTGGCTTCCGGGCTTCAGTCACTGGAAGTGCATCATCGCCGTCAGCTCGCCACCGCCCTCCTGGCGCACGCCGAGGACAAGGACGATCCCTACATCCCGCTGCTCATCTGGTATGGCATTGAGCCAGTAGTCGGGGCTGATCCAAAAACAGGGCTGGAGTTGGCGAAGGCATCCAAGATGCCGAAGGTGACGGAGTTCATCTATCGCCGTCTTGGGGCGGAGGAGGCTGGGCGCACGACTTTGCTACGCATCGCCGCCGAGTCGGAAGATGTGGCTCAGCGAGAGGCGCTGCTGCGCACCGTGGTGGAAGCAGCACGGGCAGGGGACAAGGTAATGCTACCCAATGACTGGGCTTTGATGAAAAGTAAGTTAGGCGAGTCGCCTCTGGTGGCAGAGCTGGAAGCTTTCATGGGGGTGGAGGCGAGCGTGGCGTTGTATCGCCAAAAGCTCAGCTCGCAGGCTTCGTTGACGGAACGGGAATCAGCGCTGCGCATTCTGCTCCAGGTGCGGGATTCACAGACGGCGACACTCCTGCATCAGGTGATCGAGAGTGGTGACAAGGCGATTCTACGCCGGGCCATTCAGGCGCTAGCCACGCTGCCGCATGAGGGCACGCCTGAGTTGCTGCTGGCGAAGTTTTCCAGCTTCGATGCCACAGCTCAAAATGATGCCATCAACACCCTCGCCACCACTCCCGCCGGGGCGCGGGGACTGCTGCTGGCGGTGAAGGACGGGAAAGTTTCACGCTCTCTGCTTTCGCCCTTCCTAGCGCGGCAGATGGATACGCTGAAGGATGACCAGGTGAAGGCGCTGATCAAAGAAGTCTGGGGAGATCTGAATGCCCCGAAGGCAGACCTGGAGCAGCGCAAGGTGAAGTTCCGCACCACGCTTTCGCCAGCGGCTTTGGCCAAGGCAGATGCCATCAAGGGTAAGATGATCTTCACGGCCACCTGTGGCACTTGCCATCGTTTGTTAGGCGAAGGGCAGGACGTGGGCCCAGATCTGACCGGCTCCAACCGTGCCGATTTGGACTACCTGCTGGATAACGTGCTGGACCCAAATGCGGTCATCGGCAAAGACTACCAGCTCAATGTCTTTGAGCTGAATGATGGCCGCATCGCCAGCGGCGTGATCAAGGAGGAAACAGCGGCCGCTTACCGGGTCACGCTGCCAGGCGGCATCGAGCAGATTGTGAAGAAGGCCGAGGTGAAAAAGCGCACGCTTTCGCCCATGAGCACCATGCCGGAAGGGCTCTTCGATGCTCTGCCTGCGGACATGCTGCTGGATCTGGTGAAGTACCTGCAAAGCGGAGCCACTGCGGCGAGCAAAGGCGGCTCAGAGATGGCCTTGGTCACCGGCGCCATCGAGGGAGAAAACTTGAAGGGGGAATGCACAGACGGCAGCACGCGCTCTCAGAACATGGGCGCATTCAAAGGTGGCCAGTGGAGCGGTGGCAAGCACCTCTGGTGGACCGGCGGCAAGGTGGGCAGCACGCTGAAGATCACTTTTCCGGCGGCCGAAGCAGGCAAAAAGAAAGTATATGCCGTCTTCACCCAAGCGCCTGATTACGGCATCGTCAGTTTCAAGGTGAATGGCAACTCCAGCGCCCTCGGTCCGGTAGATCTCTATGATCCTGCGGTCGTCAATACAGCCGAGCAACTCATCGGCGAATTTGAATTCAAACCCGGAGAGCAGACGCTGGAAGTGATGGTTGATGGCAAGAATCCGGCGGCCAAACCCGCGCTGATGTTTGCCCTGGATTACCTTCGGGTGGAGTGAGGGTTTGTCCGCTTCGCTGAGGAGCGACGAATTCTTCCTGAGGTTTTTGAATGAAGAGTGAACACCTTGGATCCTTAGAGGTTCAGTGTCTCACTCCTCATGAAAGACCTTCAAAGCACTTCGGCGATGTGGCTCAAGGGAGTCCTGTTTTTGCTCATCGGCCTGATGTCAGGCGGGATCCTGCTCATCGAGCATGGGAGCTGGCGCATGGCTTTGTTGCTAGGGCTGTGCGTGTGGGGTTTTTGCCGGGCCTATTACTTCGCCTTTTATGTGATCGAGCGCTGGGTGGACCCCACGTACAAGTTCAGCGGCCTGGGCCACTTTTTGACCTACGTGTGGAAGCAGCGGCGAAAGTGAGGCACGGAAGGCTTGAAGTTTTGGCGAGATCCTGCGTAGAAGTCTGCCATGTCTCGACTTTCCAGCCTTCTCAGCCTCGCCTTTCTCGCCGCGACCGCTTTTGCTCACGCGGCAGAGCCTGCCAAAGTACGCCTGTGGCCCGAAGGTGCGCCTGGGGCCAAAGGGCAGGAGGACAAGGACCAGCCGTTTGTGTACGTCTGGCCTGCGGCGAAGGAAAAGGCCAATGGCGCGGCCTTTGTCGTCTGTCCAGGGGGGGGCTACGGAGGTTTGGCCGCAGATCATGAGGGCAAGCAGGTGGCCAAGTGGTTCAATGGCATCGGCGTCTCGGCCTTTGTGTTGCACTATCGGTTAGGCAGCCAGGGCTACCATTACCCCACCCAGCTCATGGATGTGCAGCGCGCCATCCGGCATGTGCGGGCGAATGCGAAGGCGTATGGCATCGACCCGAACCGCATTGGCATCATCGGTTTTTCCGCCGGCGGGCATCTCAGTTCCATGGCCGCGACCCTCTTTGATGAAAAGCCCGAGGGCATGACGAATGATGCTGTGGACCAAGTGAGCGCCCGCCCCGATGTGGCTGCGCCCACGTATGCGGTGATCTCCATGATTGATGACTTCGCGCACTCTGGTTCGCGCAAAAATCTGCTCGGGCCTAACAACACGGATGAAATGGCTCGCAAAGTGAGCACGAATCTGCAAGTGACACCGAAGACCCCGCCTACCTTCCTTTTCCAGACGGATGAGGACACCGTGGTGCCTGCTGAAAATGCGGTGAGCTTTTACCTCGCCTGTCGGAAAAACGGCGTGCCGGCGGAGCTACACAGCTACCGTCCCGGTCCGCATGGCGTGGGCCTGTTCTTGGGAGATCCCGTGCTGGGCACCTGGAGCGGTCACCTGCGTGACTGGTTACGCAATCAGGGCTTCCTCAGCCCAAAACCCAAGGCGGCCGTGAGCGGCAAGCTGAAGGTAAACGGCACGCCCGTGAGCTGGGGCAGCATCGTTTTTACTTCGGACGATCCCTCGGCACCCGTGGCCTGTGCCCGAGTGATGCATGGCAACTTCAAGCTGGATGAAAAAACCGGTCCCGTGGTGGGCAAGGTGAAGCTACGTGTGAGCTACAGCGCTGCCGATGTGGCAGGCCTGGACACCCCCGATGGCACCGCGACGACTCAAGAGCAGAAGCCCGGCAGTGGTGACTGGGTGCTGGAGATCCAGCCCGGTGAAAATAAGCTGGAGCTGAACGTGGAGCGTTAGCCCTGCAAGCAGTGAGGTCCCTTATGAGTAGTGAACGTGTGCGGGATTCAAATCTCTTTGGCAGCTCATGATAGTTGCATTTCACTTACATAATACCAATCAGATCTTTTAACTAAGCGTGTCACACAGAGGACGAATGAGGCTATCAACAAGTGTATGCCTCGTTTACTCCCCCTCGAACTCTTCAAGTTCCTCTTCATTTTTTTATTAGCAGTGGGATCACTGCATTCGCAGGTCCCCGCCTTTGTGGTGAGCAATGGCAATGATAGTGGTGCTGGGTCGCTTCGTCAGGCGATTGATGATGCGAACGTTGCTGGTGGCAACCCTACCATCACCTTTGATGCGGGAGTCTTTTCGATACCTCAGGTCATCACGTTGGCGACGAGTCTCAATGTAACCACTTCGATGACGATTGAGGGACCTGGTGCGGCCTTGGTGACGATCTCTGGCAACAACGCAGTCCGCGTCATGACGGTGGGCTCAGGGGTCTCGTTGGTCTTGAATGACGTGACTGTGAGCAATGGTTCCGCCGTCGGCGGGGGCGGCATCCTGGCCTCTTCAACCAGCAATTTGACGCTCTTCCAGTGTGTGTTCTCCAACAACTTCAGCAGTTCCACAGGCGGTGGGATCTTGCATCAGGGGGGTGGAGGAACTCTGACGATCGACCGATCGACATTCATTGCCAACACCACCGGTAGCTCGAGTGGCGGTGCCGGGATTGAATCAGCCGCCGCGACCAATAGGATCTCGAACACGACCTTCAGCGATCATGTCTCCGTTTCATCTGGAGGCGCTTATCGCAGTTCGGGTTCAGGCGTCGCCAGTTTTTTCAGCAATTGCACGTTCTCTGGCAATACGGCAGATTCCACGGGTGGCGGTGCCATCCGGATTTTGAGTGGGACGGGGAATTTCCTGGTGCTGAACCATTGTACACTCACGGGAAACCGCACCAACACAGGTGTGGGCGGCGCTATCAATGTGGGCTCGGGGGTTCCCCTGCTGCTGAATGATTGCCTGGTGGCGGATAACTACGTGGGGATTTCTCCTGGTATGACCCGTTCGGATATCGGCGGTGCTGTCATTGGAGCCAGCGCCAACAACCTGATCGGCACGGATTCCGGCGTGACCGGCATCGCCAACGGAGCGAATGGAAACATCATTGGCACCGCTGCGGTTCCTGTGGATCCACTTATCGGCGGGCTCAGTGACAATGGAGGTCCCACGCTGACCCATGCTTTGCAGATGGGCAGCCCAGCCATCAATGCAGGTGTGACGCCATCAGAAACACAAAGCGTGTTTCTCACTGCCAATACGGGGGGCACCTTCACCCTGACGTTCAACGGGCAGACGACCATCACCCTTGCGGGCACAGCAACGGCAGCGGTCGTCCAGTCTGCGCTCGAATCTCTGTCATCCGTGGGGCTTGGCAATGTCGTGGTGCAGCAAATCGGCTCACGTTACCTGGTCACTTTCAGTGGTGCCTTGGCGGCAGCCAATCAGCCTTTGCTGACCAGCAACACCGCAGGCGGCCTCACCGTGTCGATTTCGACCTTCGCAGAAGGGGAATTGCCCGCTTTTGACCAGCGCGGCAGTGGCTTTTTTCGTGCTGAGGGGGTTGTGGACATCGGTGCTTTTGAAGCACAGCGTGCTTTCTCCATCCTCGCAAATACCGTGTCTGCCAATGAGGGCACGGGCGGCACGACGACCGCCTTTAATTTCACTGTCAGCCGCATAGGCTCCACGGTCGGAGCTGCCACCGTGGACTACACCGTCATCGGTTCAGGCGTCCATCCGGCCAATGCCGCTGACTTTGGCGGGATCTTCCCCAGCGGAACAGTCACGATTGCCGATGGTCAGACCTCGGCCCCGGTCACGGTGATCCCTGTCAGCCACGATGCCCTGGTGGAAAACGACGAAACTTTCCAGGTGGTCCTTAGCAATCCAGCCGCGCTTTACACCATTTCCACGGGCACGGCGACGTCCACCATCACCAATGACGACACGGCGACCGTCAGCATTGCGAAGATCAGCGACGGCGCTGAATTGGCTGTGCCGCAAGACGGGCTCTTCCGGGTGACTCAGTCCGTCGTCAGCTCTAGCGATACCGTCCTCAGCTACAGCGTGGCTGGTACGGCGACTCCAGGCACGGATTACACCGCTCTCTCCGGCAGCGTCACCATCCTGGCGGGCCAGCTTACGGCTGACATTGGGGTGGATGTACTCAATGATGCGAATGCTTCGGAAGTTCTGGAAACGGTGATCGTCACGCTCACGGGCATCACAGGTGGCAGCCCAGGGGTGGCCCTCGGCGCGCCGACCTCCGCCACGGTGGACATCGCAGCGGAAGCGAGTCCCGGATTGGTGGCGGTGCCAGTCAGTTCGTCGCTCGGAGATACGGTGACGGGTAACAGCGCTCCTGGAACGGATGGAACGACCAACATTGGCAACTTCGACATCCTTCGCCGTGGGGCCTTCTTTGCGGAAAATAGTGATCTGGTCTTCCCCGGTTCTTTGGCAGTGGGTAGCGGGTCGCCTGCGGTGGCTCTGGACAATTCCCAGGGTATCTGGAAGGGCACCGGCAGCGGCTTGAGACTGATCGCCCGCACGGGCACGGTGGTGCCCGACATCGCAGGGACCGTCTTTGATTATCTGCCCATCGTCCCTGCTATCACGGATGCGGGCGAGATCACCATCCTGGCCAGCCTGCGCATTGGCATCGGCGGTGTGACCGTCAACGACGACACGGGCATCTGGAGTGAAGTGGGCGGCGGCGGGCTTAGCCTTGTCATGCGTGAAGGGGATGCCGTTCCTGGCCTAGCGGGCGTGCAGGTGGGTCGCCTGGCCTCAGGGGCTTACGCCACCGCCACGACCGGAGCGACCACGGGCGAAACGGCTTTCTCCGTCATCTTCAAAGGAGCCAGCACGGATACGGCCATTTTGCGTGCTAGCGTCAGCGGTGCGACGGTCGCCGTTCAGGTGGTGGCTCGAGAAAATAGCCCTGCTCCAGGCACGGCCCTTCAGTTTGGCAACATCGCGGGCAGCTATTCAGATCCCGCCCGCATGGATGCCACGGGAAATCTGGTCTTTGCCGCCCTGACAAAGCCGGGCAACAAGGAAGGCCTCTGGTACCAGCCAGTCGGCGGCAGCCTAGCCAAGGTCCTGATGGCGGATGACACCGCCCCAGGCACCGGTGGCGCTACCTTCAGCAGGATCCAGCGCCCCTCCATCGGCAGCAATGGGCGCATCGCCTTCCGCGCCATGTTGAATGCCAATGGCGACAACAGCACCAGCCTGCGAAACGATGGCATCTGGTTCGGGGATGCGGCCAATCCAGCCAGCTTCACCTGCATCCTCCGTCGTGGTGATACCAATGCCACGGTGACGGGCCTCACGGCTACGCAGAAAGTCGGCAACGTCTGGGGCGGCTGGCTGAGCAATGGCAACCGGGGTGCCTGGAAGGCCTGGGTGGACATGGACGGCAATGGCACCAGCGCCGCCCCGACCGATGTCCACGGCATCTACGCCAACACTTCAGGCAGCATGGAATTGATCGTCAAAGTAGGCGACGCAGCTCCAGGCGTCGCTGGTGCGACCTTCACGGGTTTTGACCTGCCGCTTGTCGGCGGTCAGGAGCAGACGGCCTTCCTGGGAATCATCGCCGGTCCGGGTGTCACCACCACCAATAACCAAGGCGTTTGGCGTGAAGCTGCCAATGGCGGCGGTTTGACCCTGGTGCTTCGCTCGGGCGATGTCATCACGACCACCCAGGGGGCCAAGACAGTCCAGGCGATTGACTTCCCTGGCTCCGGCCAGACGGATCGCCGCTGGGAACAGCCCGTCATGGACAGCAATGGCCGCATCCTGATGAACGTGCTCTTCACCGATGGCAGCAGCAGCCAGATCATTTCACCCTAACGCGTGATGGCTGAAGGAAGCGCGTTCCGCAGCCTGAGCGGCGCGCTTTCATCGCCCCATCGGCCGAAATGTAGGCTTGAGCGACTTCTTTTGTAGGCCCACCTCCCACTCTGGAAGTCGCAGGTTTACATCCGGATGTGCTGTGGACAAAAGCGGAAAACTGGCGAACAGCAGAGGGGGCGGATTATTTCGGTGTTGGAAAAAGAACGCGATTTTGAACAATTCGTTCTCTTCAGGCATCTTAACCAGTTCGACCAAAACCCACCGTGATTTCCAACTTGAACGTGTTTGTCCTCAGCACGGCGCTTGCCGTCGTGCTTCCGGTCCACGTCTGGAGCCAGGAGTCGGCTGCGCCAAATTCCATCGCGGCCAGTGCCGGGGACTTCGTCGCACGGGTCATTTTTTGGACGGAAGACCAAACGCCGGCGGACTTTTTGGAGATGGCCGGGCAGCATACCAAGGCGCGCTGGCGCACGATGTACCGCCCACAGCCGCCATCACCCACGGCAGACCGGAACAAGGCGGCCTTCACGCTTGGTAGCTTGATCGGGGAGACCTTTCTCATCTGGGAGGCAGGAGATTCGCAGCAGTTTCGCAATAACAACCAGGACATCGTCACCTACTGCCGCATGCTGGGCCTGGGGGAAAAGATGAAACCCCGCCTCATGGCCCAGGCTAAAATGGCGGAAATGGATGAGTGGAAAGATCTCCGCCAGGAGATTGTGGACGGTCACCAGGAACTCCTCCGCCTGCTGCGCGAGCAGATGGACGACGACCTCGCCGTGCTGGTGGACATCGGGGCCTGGATGCGATCTCTCGAGATCGTCTCCAAACTGGTGGTGGAGATCCCCGATGTGGACAAGCGCCCCCTGTGCATTGGCTCCCCCGCACTTCTAGCAGACCTGCGGCAGGATTTCGCGACTCTGGGTGAAAATACCCGCCGCTCCACCCTGGTGCAGCCGGTGATCGAGGTCTTGACGGAGTTGGAAAAAGTCTGGAACGATCGAAATATCGGCCCTCCCACGCAGAGCATGGTGGCCCGTACGCATGATCAACTGCGTGGGGTGATGGAAGAACTGACGCTAAAGTAGGCGCAGACTCGTCGCGCATTTCTACCGATGCTTCCCATTGAGCGAGGCTGGGGGCGATGCGAGTATGCAAGCCGAGCCTTTGAAAATCTTCCCCCTCGATGGCCCTAGATCCTTTGGATCTGGGAGTATCGTTAGATTCTCCAGTTATGTCCCCCGCAGAACGCATCGCCCACATTCGCCAGAGTTTCCCTGAGGAGGGCATGTTCCGTGACAAGGAGTGGGTGCTTTCCCCCGAAGCCTTCGCGCTGGATGCAGCGTCGGTGGAGCTGATCGAGAAACTGGGCCCAGCCCTGCGGGCCTTTCAGCGCGCGTGCAATCGGCTGTATTTCGAAAGCTTGGACAAGCCCGAGATCGCCTGGGTCGCCCGGTTGATGGACCAGGGCAAACCCGCCCATGTCGTCGCCTTGGGGCGGGAGGCCCGCTGGCGGGATGATTTACCCGGCGTGCTGCGGCCCGACCTCGTCTTGACGGAAGACGGCGTCTGTATTTCTGAGCTGGACTCGCTCCCCGGCGGTATCGGCCTCACAGGCTGGCTGAATGAAACCTATGCCGCCCTGGGCCAGCCCGTCCTAGGTGGTGCCGCTGGCATGGTGGAAGGCTTTGCCGCCGCCTTTCCCAATGAGGACATCCTCATTTCACGGGAGTCGGGCGATTACCAACCCGAGATGGAGTGGCTGGTGGGCAAGCTCAATGAACGCGGCGGCGGTTTTCCCCGCAGTGTCATGAATCCCTGGAACCTGACGCCGCGTGAGCTCGCTGGCTCCAGCGTCTATCGTTTCTTTGAGTTGTTCGATCTCGATAATGTGGACCTTGCCACAGAGATGCTGAAAATGGCGCGGGAAGGGGAACTGCAATTTTCCCCGCCGCTCAAGGCCTTCCTGGAGGAAAAGCTGTGGCTGGTGCTGTTCTGGTCGCCGCCGCTCCAGGATTTCTGGCGTGGGGCCCTGGGTCAGGCGGACTATGAACTGCTGGGCCGATGCATCCCCCAGGGTTGGGTGGTGGACCCTGCGCCTTTGCCGCCCTTTGCCGTGTATCCCGGGCTAAATATCCAGTCTTGGCAGGAGGCGAAAAAATTTGGCGGCAGACAACGGGAACTGGTTCTGAAGATCAGTGGCTTTTCCGAGGTCGGCTGGGGCTCGCGCAGTGTCTCCATCGGCCATGATCTATCCCAGGAGCAGTGGGCGACGGCCCTGGATGAGGCGCTGTCCAGTTTCCCCACGAACCCCTTTGTGATGCAGCGCTTTCACCGTGCGCGTGTGGTGAATCACCCCGCTTGGAACGAGGAAAAGCAGGAAACCGCGATGATGAAATCCCGCGTGCGCCTTTGCCCCTACTACTTCGTCCCCCAGGGCACGGAAGAGACGCGACTGGGTGGGGTACTGGCCACGGTGTGCCCAGCGGATAAAAAGATCCTCCATGGCATGCGGGATGCCATGATGCTGCCCTGTGTGGGCTGATCACTTTTCTGAAGCTCTTGTTTCCACCCCTCGCCGCCCAGGCGTAGCCTCAGGCTCCATGAACATCTACGAAACCCGCCGCCTGCTCGATGAATACCTGCTTTTCCACTACGGGGCCGCGCAGGAGGTGCTTCCCTGGGCTGAGGGGCCGCAGTCCGCGCTGGGTTTTGCCGTGCGCACGGTGACAGAGTTGGCGGACTTTTCCAGGCCGTTGGAAACAGCCCTGGACCTAGGCTGTGCTGTGGGCCGTTCATCGTTTGAGTTGGCGAAACACACCGTCTCCGTCCTGGGCATGGACTACAGCCACAGCTTTGTGGAAGCCGCGGCCCAGTTGATCCAGCAGGATCTGCCTTACCTACGCACAGATGAAGCTGCTGCCACCACCGCCCTGGTGGCCCAGGTGCCTGCGGATTGCCCACGGGAGCGCGTCCGTTTTGAGCAGGGAGATGCCATGCACCTTCGGGCAGATTTGGGCAGCTATGACCTCGTCCATGCGGCCAATTTGCTGTGCCGCCTCACGGATCCCGCTCTGCTCATCGCCCGGCTGCCAGAACTGGTGAAGCCCGGCGGCCAGCTTTTGCTGACCACCCCCTGCACCTGGCTGGAGGAGTTCACCCCTCGCGGTCATTGGCCCACCGGCTCCACCCGCGACTGGCTGAAGCAGGAGCTTTCCGCGCATTTCGATCTCGCTCAGGAAAAGGACCTGCCTTTCCTCATTCGCGAGCACGCCCGGAAGTACCAGTGGAGCGTGGCCTTGGGCACGCGCTGGATCCGCAAGGCGGCCTGAGAGTGGAGGAAACCCGTCTAAGGGCTTGGCAAGCGGCTGGATCGCACAGACAATAGCGGCTGCCCATGCCTCTACGCGACACGTTGCTCAATCTCGCCATCACTGCGGTGCTGGTGTTGATGGTCGTGCTGGGAGGCATCCTGCTGAAGGAAAGCCGCCCTTCACCCCCGCCTGCCGTGCCCGTCCGGGTAGCGGGTGTGCCAGGGGAGACCCTGCCGGATGAAGGCGGCAGCCCGAAGGACAAAGAGGATAAATTCCTCATCTTTCCCCGCGCTACCCTGGTGGAAAGCCGCGCCAATGAGGCGGACACCCTGCGCATCCGCATCGGCAATGAGGAGCACATTTTTGTCCTGTATTTCATTGATGCCCTTGAGGCCAGCATGAACCATCCCCAGCGTGTGGCTGAGCAGGCGCGCTACTTTGGCCGGACGAATGAGAAAGTCATCACCTCCACAGGGGCAGAGGCGGCAGCCTACGTGGCGGAGCTGCTAAAAACGCGGCCTTTTGAGGTCATCACCCGCTGGGAAAGGGTGCCCAATACCCTGCGCTACTACGCGCTCATCCGCTTTTTGCGGGAGGATGGCCAGCGGGTGTACCTGATGGATCTGCTGCTGCGCAAAGGTTATGCCCGGCTGGATGGGGTGGATACGGCTCTGCCAGGGGATTCGCGGGATCTGCCCACTTACTTGGCGGAATTGATGAGTCTCTCCCGCAAGGCCCGTGAAGAAAAGCAGGGCGTTTGGGCGAAGATAGCTTTTTAGAGGTCGGTTAACGCTATTTCGGAGGTTCCACGCCTTCGGTCATCTTGCCCTGCTTCAGGCGAGTGCGCAGCTTGGACCAAAAGTCTTCGTCATCGGCGGAGGGGCCGGATTCAGGCAAATTTGGGTTCGCAGGACTGGTCGTGGGCATCGTTGGCAGGGTAGGGACCTTCACGGTCTCGTCGCCACCATCGCTGCGGGCATCGGCCAGGGAGCGGCCATACGGGGCGAAGAGACCCAGCGGCACGGGGTATTTTTGAAAGCTGGTCGGCAGCACCCGGTGCTTGTTGATGAAATCGGTGGGGCTGTAGTAGTTGGTATTGTCGCGGGCAAACTGGCTGCGGTTCATGCCGATGCGCAGGTTTTTCCGCATCTCAAAGTGCAGGTGGACCAGGTACATGCCGTTGTTGCCGCCCATGGTGCCCACGAGTTGGCCTTTTTCCACGGTCTGTCCTACTTTGACGAGGCGCTGCTGAAGGTGGGCGGAAAGGCTGTCCACCATGGCGATTTTGCCCGTTTCATCCCGGTATGCGTGGCGGATGATGATGCAGTTTCCCCAGCCGACGCCGACGTTTTCAGAGATGATGACCACGCCACGGGCGGTGGCATAAATGGGGGCACCGAGGTCGCTATCGCCGCCGCCTTTGCCGTTCCAGTCTTCTCCGAGGTGGCCATTCGGCCAGTAGCCGCGGGATTTGTAGTACCCGTCGCTGTTGGGTTTGCCCACCGGGAAATCAAATCCATCGGCAAGCTGGCAGCGGACGAAGCCGTTGGCGTGGAGTTCAGAAATGCTAAGGAGCAAGCCCAGAGCGACAAACAGCCCAACACACCATGAAACACGGCGTGATGGGCTGCTGAAAAATGCTGAGCCGCCGTTTATCATGGGGCGGGCAAAGACCGGGTTGTGCTCGGGAATGACGAGCCTGGATTAAGGGTTGGGGGCCGCTGGGGCTGGGGTAGCCGGAGCGGTGGGGGCTGGGGCTGCCGGTGCTGCTGGAGCCGGAGTGGCTGGAGCGGCAGGCTTTGGAGCTTCCACCGCTGGGGTAGTGGCGGCGGCAGGGGCTGGGGCCGCGGCTTCACCGGGCTCTTTCATGGCTGGTTTAGCGGGCTCAGGAGCTTTAGGGGCTTCAGCGGCTGGAGTTGCAGGGGCCGGTGTGGCTGGCTTTGGAGCTTCAGCAGCGGGTGTCGCTGGGGCTGGGGTGGCTGGAGTTGCGGCAGCCGGGGTGCCAGGGGTAGCGGGTGTGACTTCCACTTTCGGGGCTTCAGCCGGGGCTGCTGCGGGTGGTGGGGCGTCGAAAATGCGCGCATTGGCTTTCTGGGACTGCTTGCGGGTGACCAGAAGAGCCAGGCTCAGGGTCAGGACAAACAAGGCCACGGCCAGATACACGGTGAACTTTTGCAGAACGTTCGTGGTCTGTGCGCCAGCGATCTGTGACATCATGCCGTCACCAAAGGAAGCGCCCAGGCCTTCCTGTTTCGGACGCTGCATGAGGACGATGAGAATGAGGAGGAGGCAAACGAGTACCTCCACCACGGTAAGGGTGCCAATCAAAATGTCCATAAGGGGGCGCGAATATGGGGGATGTGCGTGTTTTGGCAAGCGCCTTCTGGTGGGGAGCCTTTTAAGACACTCTCAGAGTCTCGGATTAGGGGGCAAAATCGTTTCAAAAAGCGGCAGGTGACGATCCCGAAAGGAAGTTATTCACAATGTGTTGGTTTTGAAGGTATTCGTTCTTTTTTGCGAAAATTCTCATGAATGAGCATTTGATTGGCGATTTTAACGCGCAAAAAATTTAATCGATGTGGAACGCTTGGCGCTGCGTTGTGAAACATTCCCCGACCCGTTCAATTCCAAAAACACTTTGGCTGAACACAAGATGTTGTGCATAATCCACCCCGGCCAGCGCAACATCTGGTAGTTACCTCTCTCCCTGTTTTCCCGTTCCAAGCCCCTTAAATTCAACCGTTCCGCACATTTCAACCCGATTCTGACACCTCATGGATAAAATCTACAAAATTGGCAATCGTGAGTTTTTTCTAGACGAAGAAAAGGCCGAAGAGGCCTTTGCCGCCAAGAAAGTGATCAATGGTCGGCAGACCATGACCTTCAATTTGCTGCCCCTCAAATATCAGTGGGCCTATGATCTTTATCGCATCATGAAGGCCAACCATTGGGAGCCTGAAGACATCCAGATGCAGAAAGATGTGGAGCAGTGGCGCTCCCATGAGGTTTCCCAGAACGAGCGCTGGATCATCATGATGGGCATCGGCTACTTCAGCGCAGCCGAAGGCATCGTGGGGGACAATGTGCAGCACGTCGTGCGTGAGCTGGTCACCGCGCCGGAGCTGAAGCTGGTGCTGGGCCGCCATGCGCATGAGGAAAACATCCACGCGGATTCTCTCTTGTACATGATTTCCAGCCTGGGCATCAATCCGCATGAGTGCGAGGCCATGTTCGAGCAGATCCCCACGATCGTGAAGAAAAACGAGTTCGTGACGAAGCATTCGAACAATCTGCGTCGTGACCTGGACCTCACGAAGCTGGAGAACAAGCAGCTCCTGGCGAAGAACATCTTCGTCTTCGGTCAGTGCATGGAAGGCACCCAGTTCTACGGCCTCTTCGGCATGATCCTGAGCCTGTATCGCCAGAATAAGTTCCCGGGCATCGGCCAGATGTTCCGCTACACGCTGCGTGATGAGTCGAACCACATCGAAGTCTTCCGCAACCTGTTCATGGACCTCATCGAGGAAAATCCAGACATCTGGACCGCTGAGTTCCGCCAGGATCTGGTGGAGACGATGCGCGAAGCCGTGGCCCTGGAAAAAGAATTCATCCGCGATTGCCTGCCCGTGAATGCGGTGGGGCTGAGCGCGGCGGAGTTTGAGCTTTACACCGACTTCATTGCTGACCGCCGCCTGGCCGGTTGCGGCCTGCCTGCCCTGAATCCGGGCGTCACCAATCCGCTGCCTTGGCTGGCGGAGATGATGGACGTGCGCAAGGAGCAGAACTTCTTCGAAGGCAAAGTCACGGACTATCAAAAGTCCTCCTCGCTGGTCGTCTGCTCGGACGACGACCTGTAATCTCTTCACACTCTCCCGAGGGATAGGAAGTTTTCGCTGGAGTCCTCCAGTGCGGACTTCTTATCCTTCAAATTGCCTTGGTGTCCCTCGTCAACCTCATCTCCCGCTCCCACCATGATCCAGGACCTTCTCCACGAAGATAAAGCTCTCAAAAAAGTCGCCCACACCCCGAAAGACCAGAAACCGCGCTTCGAATGGAGCGCGCTGACGGTGGGTGGGGCAGAATCTGCCTCCGCCATCAAGGTGAAGGTGGGTGGGGATGAACGTGACTTCGACATGGGCGAAATCGCCGATACCGTGGGCAGTGCCCTGGCGGATCTGTTCATGGCCCGCCAGAAGGAGAGCGACATTTACAATGAGAAGAACCAGCTGCTCGTGCAGACCATCGCCCGCGCGGTTGCGGATGAGCTGCACCAGCGCACCGCCCAGATTGTCGAGGGAGCCGACAGTCAGGGAGCGCTGAGCGGGAAGGACATCTACCACTGCATCGAGCGTGCGCTGGTCCGGCACAATGCGCATGACGTGGCTCGCAGTCTGGCGGAGCGCCGCAAACGTACGGAGTACGATAGCCTCGCCGATAACAATCTGCCCCAGCCGCTGATCGTGAGCACCAAAGTCATCCGCCGCAGCGGCCAGCTCGTCCCTTGGAATCACAACAAGATCGAGATCGCCGTGCGCAAAGCCTTCCTCTCCATGGAGATGGATTCCTCCCCCGCTGTGCAGGTGGCAGAGGCCGCCAGCCGCTTCGTGGCGGAAGAGGGCAAGCAGTTCATGCACATCGAGGACGTGCAGAACATCGTCGAAGAAGAGCTGATGAAGCAGGGCTTTTTCAAAGTGGCCCGCGCTTACATCCAGTATCGGGCGCTGCGCTCGAAGATGCGTGAGCATGACGAGGAAGCCTCTGTGGCCGCCAGCCAGGAAGATCACGACCAGCAGGCCCTCATCGTCGTCCGCGCCAGCCCTACGGAGACGTTCTTCTGGGATGGCCAGGACCTGAAAAAGCGCATTGATTTCGCCATGCTGGGTCTGGATCTCTGCCTGACCCGCAACGAGATCGAGATGGAGCTGCGTCGCTCCCTGAATTCCGACATCACGCTGGATCACCTGAAGCAGACCGTCATCCTGAATGCGAAGACGCTGATGCAGAAAGACGCGGACTTTGCAAAGTTCGCCGCGCGTATCCGCCTGAGCTACATTTATGAAGAAGTCCTCGGCTGGGACATCGTGAAAGACGGCATCGAGGCCCTGCGCGATTTCCATCGCCGTGCCTTCCGCCGCAATCTGGCCCGTGGGGTGGAGATTGACCGCATCAGCCCGCGCCTGCTCGAGTTCGACCTCGACAAACTGGCGGAGGCCCTGGAGCCCACTGCCGACATGGATTTCGACTTCCTCGGCATCCAGACCCTGTACGATCGTTACCTCATCGTGGATAAGAAGATCAAGCCTAACAAGCGGCTTGAGGCTCCCCAGCTTTTCTGGATGCGCGTGGCCATGGGCCTCTGCATTCAGGAAAAGGAAAACCCAGAGGACAAAATCATCGCCCTGTACAAGCTGTACAAAGGCCGTCGTTTCTGCTCCAGCACGCCGACTCTCTTTAATAGCGGCACGCTGCACAGCCAGCTCAGCTCCTGCTACCTCTACAAGGTGGATGACAGCATCGAGTCCATCATGATTCGCGGCATCGCGGAAAATGCTTTCCTTTCCAAGTGGGCCGGCGGTCTCGGTGGTTCCTGGACGAGCGTGCGCGGCACGGGCGGTTACATCAAGGGTACCAATGGTGAAAGCCAGGGCGTCATCCCGTTCCTGAAACTCCACAATGACCAGCTCATCGCCGTGAACCAGGGTGGCAAGCGCCGTGGCTCGGGCTGCGCCTACCTGGAAGTGTGGCATAACGACATCGAAGACTTCCTGCAGCTCCGCGTGAACACGGGCGATGAACGCCGCCGCACACATGACCTGAATACGGCCAACTGGATTCCCGACCTCTTCATGAAACGCATGGAGACCCGTGGCACCTGGACGCTGTTCCGTGCCAATGAAGTGGCCGACCTGCACGAGCTGTACGGCAGCGCCTTTGAAAAACGCTACGTCGAGTACGAAGCTCAGGCCAAAGCCGGCAAGATCTTCGGCCGCGAGGTCGAGGCGCTGGACCTGTGGAAGAAGATGCTGAAGTCCATCTTTGAAACCGGTCACCCATGGATCACTTTCAAAGATCCGTGCAACGTCCGCAGCCCGCAGGATCACGTGGGTGTCATCCACAGCAGCAACCTGTGCACGGAGATCACCCTGAACACCAGCGCGGATGAAACCGCCGTGTGTAACCTGGGCTCCGTCCTCATTGACAATCACCTGGACGACGCCGGCAACATTGACCACACGAAGCTGCGCGAGACCATCCGCACGGCCGTGCGCATGCTGGACAACGTCATTGACATCAATTTCTACCCCACCGTCGCTGCCAAGACCTCGAACGAGCGTCACCGCCCCATCGGGCTGGGTGTCATGGGCCTGCAGTATGCTCTTTATCGCAAAGGCATCCCCTTTGCCTCGAAGGAAGCCGTGGAGTTCAACGATGAATTCATGGAAGCCGTGGCCTACTACGCCTATGAGGCCAGCAGCGACGTGGCTGCGGAAAAAGGCACCTACTCCACCTACAAAGGTAGCAAGTGGGATCGCGGTCTGCTCCCGCAGGATACCGTGGACCTCCTGGCCCAGGAGCGCGGCATGGAGATTGACGTCCCCCGTGGCGGTAAGATGGACTGGAGCGCGCTGCGCGCCAAGATCGCCAAGCACGGCATGCGCAACAGCAACGTCCTCGCCATCGCCCCGACGGCCACGATTTCCAACATCATGGGCTCCAGCCCGTGCATCGAGCCGCTCATGAGCAACATGCTCGTGAAGTCCAACCTCAGCGGCGACTTCATGCTGCTGAACCCCTACCTCATCCGCGACCTCAAGAAGCGCGGCCTGTGGACGCCTGAGGTGCAGAACAAGCTCAAGTACATGGACGGTGAAATCGAAGGCATCGAGGAAATCCCCGTGGACCTCAAGCGCCGCTACGCCACCGCCTTCAGCATTGACTGGAGCTGGCTCATTGATGCGGCAGCCCGTCGTCAAAAGTGGATTGATCAGTCCCAGTCCGTGAACCTCTTCTGCGGTGAGAGCGACATGCGCACGCTCTCCCACATGTATCGCGGTGCCTGGAAAAAAGGCCTCAAGACCACCTACTATCTCCGCACCCGCTCTGCCTCCAACATCGAAAAAGCCGATGTCGAAGTGAAGAAGGAAATGCGCGGCATCGTCGGCCAAGACCCCACCAAAGCCGCTGCTTACACGGAAGAGCAGATTCAGGCTTGTTCTATTGAGGCGATGCGGAACGGCGGGACTTGTGAGGCTTGTCAGTGAGTACCGAGTAACAACAGAGTAATTTAGATCACTATGAAGTTGTCCAGCGGGCTAACACAATGAATTACTTGATTTTAACAAAAAATTCCAAATGGTTACTTGCGATACTCGGTCTGTTTTTATGCGGGTACTTTGATAGTGAAGCATCCGATAACACAACGAAATTTCCACCCCCGGAGCCAACTTCTGATGAGCTCAATAAGACAGGTGAAAGTTTTTATGACGATAAACAAGGCAAACAGGATTATGAAAAAGCATTCAGGTTCTTTACCCGAGCTGCCGACATGGGCCATGCAAAAGCTCAGTTCAATCTAGCACGCTGCTACGATAAAGGACAAGGAGCCCCAACAGACCTCTACAAATCTGCGGAGTGGTATATGAGATCAGCAAAGCAAGGTTACTCGCCTGCTCTAAATGAACTTGGGTTCTGCTATATTACTGGTAAAGGAGTAACGAAAAACTCAGAAGAAGCCTTAATTTGTTTTCGAAAAGCGGCAGAGCAAGATTCTGAAAGATTGGATAATTCTACAGCGCTCTTTAACCTGGGCCTATGCTACTATTTGGGTGAAGGTGTTAATCAGAACTTTACCGAAGCGTTAAGTTGGTTTCGGAAGGCGGCCGCCAAAGGGCATGCAACAGCTTCTTGTAATATAGGAGTTATTTATGCGAAAGGATTAGGGGTAGAAATTGACTCGGCTGAAGCCCTTTCGTGGTATCGAAAAGCGGCTGAAAAAGGTCATCCCTTAGGACAACTAAATCTTGGTGAATTTTATAGGTTAGGTAAAATTGTGGACAAGAATGCTGTGACTGCTGCAGGATTATACAAAATGTCCGCCGACCAAGGTAACGCTAAAGCGCAATCACGTTTGGCCGATTGTTATCTTGGCGGGACTGGCATTAATCAAGACAACACGGAAGCGATGACATGGTATCGCAAATCAGCAGAGCAAGGAGATTCTGAGGGTCAATATGGCCTTGCTATCTGTTATCAAACTGGCAGAGGAGTTCATAGGAATTTGTCAGAGGCATTTAACTGGTTCAGTCTATCTGCTAAACAAGGTAATGCTGATGCTCAAAACGAACTCGGAATGTGTTATAATGATGGGCGCGGTGTCAAACAAAACCGATCCTTAGCATTCAGTTGGTTCCGCAAAGCGGCCGACCAGGGAGTTGCACAGGCGCAATGTAGTCTTGGGGTAGCATACTATAACGGTGATGGAGTTCGAAAAAATGACTCTGAGGCATCCTTTTGGTTCCAGAAAGCAGCAGCTCAGGGGTATCAGAATGCTACTCGTAACCTCTCGATTTTAGATGCTGCACGCGCTGAAAGAAATCGTAAGTTGTGTCATCGTTGTGGCGGCAGTGGTTGGTATTACCTTACAGCAGGGGGCGTTAGAGAAACATGCAGAGTCTGTAGCGGTAAAGGGAAGCTATGATGGTTAAAGTCTTTAGGCAGATGAGTGATGCCCTTAACAAAAAAATAAATTAGCTAAGAATTACTTATCAGTTTCTAGCCGTCTAACAAATAAGTGCGATGGATTGCTTTAGGTAATCTTTTCGGCGATTGTCCGGTCACTTATTAAGTAAGAGACTGTTTTTATAGTCGAAAATGAGATGCCGTTCAGGATTCACTTATTGTATCAGAAATGTAGCTTCCAAAGACTGAACAATGGACGGTTTGATAGATCTGTGATGCTTATGCAGTTGGCCCTGAGCAACTAGAATGAGAACGTAGCACAGCGCCAGGTTCTCCAACGTTGTACGGCCGCCGAGGCTGGACGAATGAATATGATCAACTTCAAAATCACCTTACGCTCAGCCGGTGTGAGACCGCAGTATTTGTAGCTATTGTCTGCTCGTAATAAAACCTGCGTCGCAAGAAATTTGGCAAATTTATTCGGCGGCCCTAGCTTCGAGGCCAGAGGAAATCAGCCTTTCGAATGCATCATACTAAGTGCTTGCTCAAACGAATTGGTGAACGTAGATAAAGAAATAACCCAGGTTTACTTGATTTTTTGGTGTTTTACCTAGCTATTAAGTGTCGTTTGAATTTGTTGACTCCGACTACATCCCCATATTTGGAGGCCGTAAACCAGCCGCCTGGGCTGCTGCATTTTGTTGAAGATAATGTGCCGAAACATCGTCATTACGAGAGCTAGAAGAGCTAGAGGAGCCGTTGCTAGAGCTCGAAAGAAGAGCAGCAACAAAGATGATGCCAATAGCAAGTGCTGCTGCATTTGCTTGTGCTTGAGATTTCCTTGCGGCTTCTGTATCGTAGCGAGCCTGGTTAATATCTGCCTGGCTTCCATAACCATTAGCTACAAATTCGGCTGCTAAATTATAATTTTGAACTCTGGCAGCATTATATGCCAGGGAGCGCCCATCGAATGACGTGGGAGCACCCCGATCAAGTAACGCAAATGATGCCTTTGCATCATTCCCGGCGATGGCATACTGCAATGGATTATACCATTTACCGTTGACTTCTTGAACTTGTAATTTGCCATGATGCGGCTGCATCAACCGCATTGTTTGGTTATGATCTCCACGCTTTATAGCGTGAGCAAACGCGTCGTCTGAGATACTTGAACAACTCTGTAGAAACAGCACTAAGATCAACGAACCACTAATATATGGCTTGAGTAGTTTCATTGATCAATTTCCTCTTTTTGTTTTTTGAATTGATCCGTCTCCGCCGAACCACCTAGGACCATTTTGATAACCAGCCATACTACCTCCTAATGCTCCAATTGCTGCACCTTCGGCGCCCCTACCTCTTTGATGGCCAATGATACCACCTAATGCTGCTCCTCCGAGTGCCCCAATTGCAGTGCCCGTGACTTTGGCGTTCTCGTTAGACATCGGCATTGTAGTGCAAGCTGTAAGTGGTAAAGTCACTAAAAAACCAAGCATTTTTGCGTGTTTTTTCATATTGATGTTATGAATAGCCTCAGAATGAATGTTTGTTGAATTTCTGATTAAAAAACACTTGTCAGATTCAATCTCTCCGATGTGATCGAACAATTTCGAAAAATACGGATGAGGAGTGTCAGACAAGGACTACAGTAAATACTCACATTTTGAAGGCGGTCAAAAAATTTTGCTATTTATTGATAAGCAATAGCTAAAATTAATTTTTGTAAAATAATTGTAAAATAATTGTAAATTAAGATATAAACATAACTTTTTCATACTAGAATAAAATGATGATAAGCAAGTCGGCAGGAATAATCTGCCAGGCATGCTATAGAACTCCCAGCCAACTTTCTGACAGCTAATATATTCCATAGCCAAACCCGAGACTTCCTCGCTGGCAACCCTCAGCCCCTAAAAGAATGAGTCAACGAAGCTCAGGGCATAGCTCTGGGTTACATTGGCTACGAGATCCACGCCTGAATGCACCTATGAAGGCTTGGCGAGTCTCGTCCTGAGCCTGGGCGCGAAGAATCCGCATCTCAATGCCATGGTCCGGAAAGTGGCTGCCGATTTTCAACTCTCTGAAAAGCAAAGCCTCACCGCCATTGACCGGACCCTGGGCGGCCTGTTCCGCGCGATGACCGGTCGCCCTGATGCCCGCCCACCAGCGGACTGCGATCCTGTGGCGACAGCGGCCTTTGACCTCTGCCTCAGGGAGCCGCATTTCATGGACGCCTTCTGGTCGGGATGGGCTGTCTGGATTGAGGAACAGAAAGGGGCTTACGCTCCGTCCACTGCGAGTTGAATAAAGATCTCCGTGCTCCTGTGGATGGCCACATGGTGCCTTTTCATTCCGCTGCCTCTACCCGCCCTACGGGCCGGAGGTTCGATCTTTGGGGGTGGGAGATGTTTGCGGGGCGTTCCCAAACCAGGCGGGTAATTCTGCGGTGGGGTTGGGGGTGGGTTCGGTGTCGTTTGCGCAGAACACACCCGCCCTACGGGCCGGAGGTTCGGTCTTTGGGGGCGGGAGATGTTTGCGGGGGAATGTGTGGAAGGTTTCGAGGTTCGTTGGCTTGCATTTGCGGTGAGATCCCGCAGGCTGGGGCCATGCTGGGGCGAATCATACGCATGGGTGAAAACGGCCCTGTGAGGAACATTGACCTGCGGTTTGAAAGCGGCCGGGTGGAGAGTCCTCTTTCGATGCCGCGTGGCGTGGTGGTGGCGGGGGAAGTCACGGGCTTTGAGTTGGTGGTCACGTCCCTGAGCCCGTTTCTGTGGGTGGGCTGTGTAGGGTCTTTGGTGATGATGGCGGTGGTCTGGAATGCCCCCTCCGTGCCTGCCATCGCCGGCCTGACGATGGTGGCCGGGGCCACCCTAGGGTTGCTGAAAAATAGGGTGCGGGTGCTCTACACCCTGAACTTCCTGACGAATGATCCCCAAAGGCCCAAGATCTTGTTTTACCGCACTCTTTGCCAGTTAGACCTGATGCTGGTCTTGGACGCCGTGACCTGGGCCTTGGGAGATCATCCCAGGCAATGCAAGGGCTCCGGGTGGAAGCCGCAGGCGCTGCAAGAAGTGTCCCCAGACGACAATGCGTGAATCCGTGGAGCCGTGAGGGCATGGCACTACGCACATCACAGACTTGCCCTCCACTGCGGGAGCCATTACACTCCCCTGCATGTCTGCTGCTGCCCTTCGACAAGCCTTTTTTCAGTTGCCTGAATCAGAGCAGGCGGCGCTGCTGGACGACCTCATCGTGGGCTCCTGCGATGCTGCCTGGGAAGCACGTCTGGCCCCGGAGATGGAAGACCGCGTTGATGCGGTGGAGCGCGGCGAGATGAACCTTCACGGGGCCGATGAAGTCATGCGTGAAATGCGCTCCCGCCTACGTCCATGACCGTCCTATTCACTGACGCCGCACGCACGGAGTCTCTGGAGGCGTTCGATTATTATCATGACCGCTCGGAGCAGGCCACCAGTCGTTTCCTGGAATGCCTCGAAAAGGCCACCGACTGGCTTTCCCGTCATCCCACCACCGGCAAGCCGCTGTCCGCCCGTACGCGTCGTTATCTCATGAAGACCTTTCCCTATGTGGTCATCTACCGCCTGACACCGGAGGCGCTATGGATCATCGGCGTAGTTCATGAAAAACGTGATCCCTCTCACTGGCGGCATCTGCTCTGATTCAAGGGCTGCGAGGTTCAGCGTCTGCCCAATCCGTAATTCGGATGTCGTTTTTCATGCTTCACGACGGTAACTCGGACCCGGTCAGACAAGATGCGGTACAATATCAGGTAGGGAAAGCGGTGCAGCCGGATACGTCGTTTGACTTGGTTTCCCAAATAAAAAGGGAATCTGTGTGGATGCTCCAGAATGTCTTGGAAACGGGCCGTCAGGTCTTCATAAAAACGATCCGCCAAACGTTCTCCTCCCTGCTCGTCATAATATGCCAGGATCGAGTTGACGTCTGACTGCACGCCTGGATGGAAGCTCAGCTTCATGCGGCCCTGCCGGGACGTTGAATGCCAGCGAGAAATTCTTCATAGGAGAGCTCTTTGACCTGCCCAGATTCGATTTCAGCATCCCTGCGTAGGGCCTCGGCCAGGATCTCATCCGGCTCCATGGCGTCATCCGGCAGACTGTCCAGCATTGACAGGGCCACGGTCGCGCGATCTGAACGGTCGAGTTCCAGCGCAGCCTGGATGATGTCACTGACAGTGCTCATGCTGCATAATTTAACCGACGCGTCCTAGAAATCCAGATCTCTTTCAAGGGGGATAAAAGGCTGGCGCAAGAAATCTGGCACGCTCATGCGGCGGGTTTGGCTTTGAGGCCGAGGTAGGTCAGCGTTTCCGCAAGATCGACGAGTTCTTCGGCCTCGCGCCGGATGCAAATGCGTGATGTGCACCCCAGGCTTGCCCTTTCCAGCGTGGATCACTACTCTGTGAGCGAGAATAACCCGAAGATATGCCTGTCCGACTGCACTTCCTTGCGCTCCTGCTGCTTGCTGCGCCTCATCTTGGCTTTATGGCGGACGTCAACGTGACACCGCGCCGCGCCGAGGTCATTTGTCACAATGGTAAGCCTGGCTCCGGTGGTCACTGCCGAACGGGTTTGGGAACGAGTGGTAAGTTGACCTGCGGCATCGTGGGCAAGGTCTCTGAGATCACCTGGAAATTTGTGGGGCAGCGCGAGGGCAAGGATGTCTATGATTTTACTCGGCGTTTTCCGCTTGAGTCCGAGAGCGTGGCCACACAAACCAAGCAGGTGGAGTTCGCTGGTGAACGTGTGATCCTCTTTGAAGACAGGGATCAAGTCATTGCGGTGCAAAGCCCGAAACCCTGAATGAGAATAGCCTATGAAAACCCTCGGATATTTTATTGTCGTTCTCGCTGCGGTGTTTCTCTTTTTGATGTTTTGCACGCCCATGGGATTCAAGATCTGAGTGGAAGAGGCTTGTCAAAGGGGTGGGGGTTTGCTGCCCTGTTTTAACATGAAAAAACGCGCGAGAATGGGTTGGCTTGATTCGCTGAAGGCGGTGGTGGCTTTGGGGCTGCTGGCTTGGTTTTACCTCTGGCTGATTCAGGTGCTGGTGGTGGGGGTTTCTGTGGGGATCGGGCTGGTCTGTGCGTTGTTTCAGGGGTGGCAAGCGGGGCTTTTTGCGGGTGTTGTGGCCTATGCGGTGATCATGAAGCTGATGTGGTATGGGGATATTTGGTCCATGATCACTGCGGGGGGCGGAGGTGAGGAAGGGAAGGGGGCTGGGGAGTCGGCTGGAGAAGGGAAAGATGAAGGGGGCTGAGAGGGGGCAGCGGGGGTGGTATGGCGAGGTCCTCTTGCCCCGCCCTTTCAGGGCTCTGGGGCGTGGAGATGGAGGTGCCGTTATTGCTCGGTCCCCCAGGGCTTCGCTCGCTAGGGCTCGCTGACCCTGGGCTTTGTTGCCTCGTCCCTTTGGGACTTTTGAAGTTGCCTGCGTCGCGCCCCATGTCCTGTAGAAAATAAACAAGCCTAACAAAAAAGATCACCGCTGAGGCGCACCCAAAGTAGCCAGAGTTTTAGCTCGCCCAGACTCCGCCTGTGATTCGATACGTTATTACTTCAGCGTGCCTGAAGTGAGATTCTATCTTTGTTGTTAGGCTGAAAGTTATGCGGCATAGCCCGCATGCATTCGAGGCGTTAGACCCAGAAGCCCACCGCGCTCACGCCAAGCTGCGATCCAACAGATTTCGAGTGATGCGCTGCACGCGCTCATCTGGCCCGTGGGGGCGGGAATAGTGGCTCCAGGGGAGGATGTGGCCGGGTGGGGTGCTGAGGCCTTGGCTCCAGAAGATGGTGCTGGCATTGAAGACGAAGTTTTTCTTTGGCCCCTCAAAGATCGTCGCCGCGTATTTGCCCAGGCGCGTGCCGCCGGCCCAGACGTTGCCCTCGGCCACCACCTCCAGGGTGGGGCGTTGCAGATCGGGCTCGCCATGAAATTCCCACCCCACCAGGCCGGGGATGCTGTCGCCCTGCTTCATGCCGGTGCCTGCAAAGAGCCAGTGGTCAGGCTTCGTACACGTCCAGTCGCCGCCGCCATTGAAGGGCACGATGGTGCGCGCGCCGATGATGTCGCGCTCATCTGGACCGGTCTTTTCAAAGGGGCCGAGCACCTTGGCATAGGCCTCTTTTTCTTCTTCGCGAAATTCGCCAAAGCAGGTCTCGCGGGTGAGGCGGCGATTTGGTGCGCCCTGGCCGTTGGGCGTGAAGGGGGTGACCATGTACACGTCATTAGCGGAGAGCCACAGCACGTTCAGCCCGTCTGCGATGGCCTGTTTCACGTGGTCATACTGGCGCAGGTCCCAGTATTCATCGTGGCCGATGCTGATCATCGTTTTGCAACGCTTGAGGTTAGCCGGGTCCAGGTTGTCCACGTTGGAGCAGTAGGTGACATCGTAGCCCTCCTTTTCCAGCCAGTAGCACAGTGGGTACTCCCACAGCAGAAACTCGCCACTGCCCATGCTCAGGGGGTGGTCCAGGATCTGCACGTACTTCCCATACGGGCGGTCAAAGCTGACGCTCACGCCAGGCGCGTGAGCGGCGCGGGGATCGGTGTAGAGGGATTCATTTTCGGGCCAGCGATTGTAAGCCTGCCAGGTATTGTCGCTGCATTGAAAGAGGACATCGGCCGGGCGATCATCCGTGACGATGAAGATGATGTAGCTCTGCCAGTAGGGCTCCTCCGCCTGCGCAGGCAGAGTGGACAAACGGCCCAGATAGACGCCGCTGGGCCAGTCTGCGGGGATGGTCAGTGTGGTGGTGGCCTGCCAGGTGCACTCGCGTAGGCGCTGGTCTGCCATGGCGGGCACGGGCTGGGTCTTGCCCTCAAAGGGGCCCAGCGTGGCCATGAGCCGTGCGCCCACGCCATCATAATAACCCATGCGGAAGAGCTCGATCTGGAACCGGGCCACGGGCGCGGTGCTGACGAAGATGTCCAGCGTTTCCCCCGCCTTCACGGACTGGCGGGAGCAGTAACCTTCGATGACGGAGGAGCGGAAAGACTTCGCGCCATCTGGCCGCATGCGGGTGAGCTGGTAGCTCGCGCCTGGTTTGGCGTTTTCGGTTTTAATCAGGTCCGGCTGCCGGGCGCTGGCGCTGGCCGAATGCGCCGCTGGAGTGGTAAAAACCTGTGCCCCGAGAGCGGCTGCTGTGCTGGTTTTGAGAAAGTCGCGCCTGTCCATGACAGCGATACGGCAGGGAATGGGAATCTCTTTGCCCCTCCCTGCACAGGCGTCACGGAAGTATCACTACTTGGCCTTTGGCATGGCCTGGATCAGCAGATTGAAAAACTCGTTTTCATCTGCCGTCATGCCATCGCGCTCGAGCAGATTTTTGACGATGCCCAGCACCTCGGCCTGCGCGGTTTTGGTGGTGAAGACGGCGGAGCGTTCCGTGAGGTAATCCATCACGGTGTCGTCGCTTTCTGCCATTTCACGAGCGCGGGCAAAGGCCTCCTCGATGAAGAGGCTCTTAGGGTACTCAGACTTCCAGCCTTTGGAGACGAAGGCAGACTGGATGAGGTCTTCTTCCACCAGCGAGATATGCGCATCGGCATAGATCGAGAGGGCGAGGAGGTCGAAGAGGGCTTCGCGTTGGGCTTGAGTCATAGAGGCTGCCACCGTGGCAACAGGCGGCCTAAGATCAAGCCGCATGATGCCAAGATGTTCATTTTATGGTTTTCAGGAAGCGCGATTCACCGCGCTGATCACGGCCTTGATGGAGGCCAGTTCGATGTTCGTATCCACCCCTGCACCCCAGACGGTTTTGCCGTCCTTCAGCTTGATCTGGATGTAGGAAATGGCGTTGGCTTCGGAGCCTGCCTCCAGGCTCTGTTCGCGGTAGGAGACCACCTCAAAAGGCTGCGCACCCCCGTCCTGGATGAGCGCCTGGACAAAGGCGGCGATGGGGCCATTGCCCGTGCCCGTGATGCCGATCTCCTGCCCATTTTTCACCAAGCTGCTGCGGCAGGTAAACACACCATCCACGCCATCGGCATGGAAGTGGTGCAGGGAGAAAGGCGTCTCGCGTTCGATGTATTCCTTCCAGAACATCGCGCGCAGTTCCGCCGCCTTCACCTCGCGGCCGATGCAGTCCACCAAGTTGTTCGCAATGGGGCCGAATTCACGCTGCATGTCCTTCGGCAGCTCGATGCCAAATTCGCTCTCCAGCAGGTAAGCCACACCGCCCTTGCCGCTCTGGCTATTCACGCGGATGACCTCATGATACTCCCGGCCGATGTCGTTCGGATCAATGGTCAGGTAAGGCACATCCCAGATGGTTTTGTGCTCCTCATACCCCGTCAGCCCTTTCTTGATGGCATCCTGGTGACTGCCGCTGAAGGCGGTGAAGACCAGCTCCCCGGCATACGGTTGGCGCGGTGGCACCGTCATACCCGTGGTGTGCTCATACATGCGGATCAGGCCATTCATGTCGCTGAAATCCAGCCCTGGAGAGATACCGTGCATGTACAGATTCATCGCCACCTGCACGATGTCCAGATTGCCCGTGCGCTCGCCATTGCCAAACAGCGTGCCTTCCACGCGATCCGCACCCGCCAGCAGGCCCAGCTCTGTCGCGGCGGTGCCAGTGCCGCGGTCATTGTGCGTGTGCAGGCTGATGATCAAACTCTCGCGGTTTTTGATGTTCGTGCAGATCCATTCGATCTGGTCCGCATATACATTTGGCATGGCCACCTCCACCGTATCCGGCAGGTTCAGGATCATCTTCTTCTGCGGCGTCGGCTGCCACACGTCCATCACCGCTTCGCTGATCTCTTTGGCGAATTCCACCTCCGTGGCGCTGAAGCTTTCCGGCGAATACTGCAGCGTCACCTGCGTGCCCGTGGACTCCAGGCGATGCAGGCGGTCCTTGATCATCTGCGCGCCCTTGATGGCGATGGCGATGATCTCCTCCTTCGTCTTGCCAAACACATACTTCCGCTGCGCCGGCGAGGTGGAGTTGTACATGTGGATCACCACCTTTTTCGCCCCCAGCAGGGACTCGACCGTTTTTTCGATCAAGTCCTCCCGCGCCTGCACCAGGCACTGGATGGTGACATCCTCCGGGATGCGATTTTCCTCGATCAAACGTCGGTTAAAATTGAACTCCGTGTTCGAGGCCGAGGGGAAACCCACCTCGATTTCCTTAAACCCACACTTCACGAGCGCGTCGAACATCTCCAGCTTTTGGGAAACATTCATCGGCACCGCCAGCGCTTGGTTGCCATCGCGCAGGTCCACACTGCACCACAGCGGCGCCTGGGTGAGATGGCGCGTGGGCCACTGACGGTTCGGCAGGGAGACCAGCGGAAACGGCTGGTATTTAGAGGACGGATTCTTCAACATGACAGGACAGATTTAGACAGCTTTAACAAGATTGGCAGGCTTTGCAGGAAGGAAATTTCCTGAAATGACCGGGGGCGGGGATGCCGTGACGTGACGGCAAAGCATGGCGAGGAAACACGGGCCGCCTACCCTAGCGTAAGTCGCAGGGAGAGCAAAAGCAGAGTCTGGGCCGAAAAGGTCACAGACCAAGGATAGGCACAGGGTGGGAGAAACGCACGCACTTTTTTCCAAAGTGAAAATCTCCCACGCACACCTTGCCAAACCTCCGCTTCTGCCTAACATGTGGATGCTGCATGCAGCACGGAAGGGTGGCTGAGTGGTCTAAAGTACCTGACTCGAAATCAGACGTGGGGGCAACTTCACCGTGGGTTCGAATCCCACCCCTTCCGCCATTTTTCCTACGGGGGAAACGCTGGCGAGGGGCTGGTATCATCTTGCCGCCTCGCCGATTTCTTGCTTCACTGGTTTCATGAATCGAAGAATGTTTGTGGGTGTGGCGACGGCCTGGGCTCTGGCAGGGGCTTTGCCTGCGGCCGATACGAGCGAGGTGGATGTGGTGGTGTATGGTGGGGTGCCCTGTGGCATCGCGGCGGCTATCACAGCGGCGAGGGAAGGGGTGAGGGTGCGGCTCATCGAGCCGACTCGGCATGTGGGCGGGCTGAGCACCAGCGGCATCAATACGGCGGAGAGTGAACACATGCTGAAGTGGACCATCGGCGGGTTTGCGGATGAGTTTTATCGGCGGCTGGGGGACCACTATGGCACGGGGCAGCCAGAGTATTTTTTTGAGTCGTCTGTGGCGGAAAAGGTGTACCTGGAAATGCTGAAGGAGGCGAAGGTGGAGGTGCAGTATGGGGCGGCGGCGGAGACAGTGACGAAGGCGGGCACGAAGATCACGGGCGTGACGCTGACGGATGGCACGAAGCTCACCGCCAAGGTGTTTGTGGATGCCAGTTATGAGGGCGACCTGATGGCGCGCGCGGGGGTGAAGTATGCGGTGGGGCGCGAGTCCAAGGCGGAGTTTGGCGAGGAGGCGGCGGGCATTCGTTTTGACAAGGTGCCGCGCCAGGCCCGCACGGTGGATGCGGAGGGCAAGCTGCTGCCGGGCCTCAGTGCCTGGGCGAAGGATCTGAAGGAAGGTGACGCGCATCGCGCACCGATGAACTACAACTTTCGCCTCACCGTGGCAAAGGACCCCAAGCTGCAGGTGCCCATCCCGGCGCCGAAGCATTATGATGCGGCACGTTACTCTTTGTTAGGCGGCTGGCTGCGCAACCAAGCCGCGCAGAAGAAGCCGGTGAAGCTGGCGGACATCCTGGATCTGTATGGCCGGCGCAATGGCAAGTTTGAGCTGAATAACAAACAGTCGGCCATCATTTCCCTGGGACATTTTGGCGGTCAGTTTGACTGGTCGGATGCCAGCCATGAGCAGCGCGCGCGCATCTATGCGGATCACCTGGATTACACCTTGGGCCTGCTGCATTTCCTGGCGCAGGATGAGGCCGTGCCGGCGAATGTGCAGGCGGAAATGAAGGGCCTGGGGCTGCACAAAGACGAGTTCACTGACAACGGTCACCTGCCTTACCAACTCTATGTGCGCGAGGCCCGGCGCATGCGCGGGGTGTATGTGATGAAGCAGGCAGATGTGCAGACGGACCTGCGCAAGCCGGACAGCATCGGCATGAGCAGCCACTTCATTGATAGCCCATCACGTGCAGCGGGTGGCGCTGAGTGAGGACGAGTTTGTGAATGAAGGCCGCATCTGGCGCATGGGCTACGCGAACCAGATCCCCTACCGCGCGCTGACGCCGCAGCCTGCGGAATGCACCAACCTGCTGGTACCGGGAGCGGCCAGCTACACGCATGTGGCCTTTTGCACCCTGCGACTGGAAAGCGTGTGGATGATTACGGGCCATGCGGCAGGTATCGCGGCAGCGATGGCCGTGCAGGACGGTGGCGATGTGCAGGCGGTGAAGGTCTCCGCGCTTCAGGACAAACTGCGGGCGCAAAAGCAGGTGGTGGATTTCATCCCTGGGCTGCCAGAAAAATGCGAGCACCTGAACGGCCCGCCCGAGTTTTGAGAGGGACACCTACCCCGTAGCTGCCTGCGCCAGCAGGGAGAGAAAGTCAACGCATCAGGACTCCGTGTATGGTCGTCCCGGCTTCAGCCGGTCTCAAGAGCGAACGAGGGTGTGAGGGCCTGCGGATACGCCAGGAAAGTTAGGCGAGTTAAAAACTCGCGCTCCGTCTGCGGGCCTGCGGTGTCGGACGAGTGGAGGGGCGGACTTCGGGGTGAGTGGCCGTCGCTGCCTGCGCCAGCAGGTGGTCTTTGGACTTCGCAGCATCAGGACTCCGTGTATGGTCGTCCCGGCTTCAGCCGGTCTCAAGAGCGAACGAGGGTGTGAGGGCCTGCGGATACGCCAGGAAAGTTAGGCGAGTTAAAAACTCGCGCTCCGTCTGCGGGCCTGCGGGGTCGGACGAGTGGAGGGGCGGACTTCGGGGTGAGTGGCCGTCGATGCCTGCGCCAGCAGGTGGCCTTTGGACTTCGCAGCATCAGGACTCCGTGCAGGTGGCCTGGAGGAAGAACGAGGGTGTGAGGGCCTGCGGATACGCCAGGAAAGTTAGGCGAGTTAAAAACTCGCGCTCCGTCTGCGGGCCTACGGTGTCGGAAGAGTTGCGGGGCACACGCGGGATAAGGGTGGTGTAGCTGGTTAGGCCGCGTCCCTTGATATCCCCATTCTTTTCTACTTCTCCAGCAGAGCGGAAAAAGGGATCTCGGTGATTCCGAGCTTTTCTTTGCCCAGGCTATAAACGATCTGGATGCTTTTCCCCAGAGTCAGGCTTTTGAAATACTGAGGGCCCCCAGAAGGTGGCTTGCTCACGCCTTCGGTCACGGGGGCATGCTGGTACAGCAGGGACCAGGTGCGGTCAAAGGTGTGGCCATCGCGCGACCAAGTGAGAAACATGTCGGTGCGATCTCGGTTGCTGCCCACGATCCACGCAGAGCCATCGGGCAGGGTGCCGGCGACGGGCATGGCGGTGCCAAAGAGATTGGTGCGGATGCCCGGCGGGTAGGTCTCGGCTTGGCTGGGGCGGACGGCGGCGTAGTAAACCTCGGAGTCCAGGAGGTTGTCCCGCAGGACGACCCAGGAACCATCGCGGCGTTGAAACTCCGTGAGGTGGGCCAGCCCATCTTTGCCATTGGCGGCGCGTTTGAACATGCCTTCCGCATACCGGGGATGGCCCTGCCAGGGCGCGCGCCCGCGATTGGCAGCCGCGACCACGTCTTGGATCTCTGCAGGGGCGTCCTTCAGCAGCTTGGCCTCGCGATAGGGGGCCGTGAGCGGGGCCAGATTTTTGGTCTGGGTCTCGGTGACTTTTAAGGACTCGGGAATGGGGGCGCCGAGAAGGTAAAGGGGGGAGGTGGCGGCGAGCTTCCCGGCCACAAAATCAAACTGCTGCACGAAGCTACCCAGGAACCAGTAAACATCCCAGCGAAAGCCGCCTTTTTTATCCTGCCCGCTGCGAAAATGCGCCTCGGGGACGGGTTGGCGCAGAGGACTGTTGTGGTAGCGCATGTCATCGGTCCAGCCATCGCAGGCCTGCAGGCGGCCGCGCAGGTACATCTTTCCCTTCACCAGGGTTAGTTCGCCATCTAGGAAGGCGCTGTCGATTTGATGATTTGCATTGTTGGTTAGGCGGCGTCTGGGGGGCATGGCGGGAGCTGCCAGTTCAAACAAGGTTTCATCCCCAGCCCAAGTGATGCTGTGGCCATCAGCGGTGAGGGTGCCCACCTTGGCCAGCAGGCGCTGCCCAGGGCCATTTTCATCCTGCCAATGATTGGTCCAATAGACGATGACGTGGTCGCCATGCACCAGGAACTGCTGGTGATGATTGTACAGACCATGGCGCAGGGTTTCGTAGCCGCCCTGATCCGTCTGCGATGGCTTGGGGGCATACAGGATCGAGTGCTTCACCCCGGGCAATTCCGGCAGGCCGAGGTGTGGCTTTGCCGCATCAAACGAAGGCGGCTGGACCCAGATCAAAGGCGGCGCGGCTTCAGAGACTGCTGAAAAGATGAGCGAAAGGGCAGCAAGGATGAAAAGGGGAAGGCGAGGCATGGAGGGCAGATTCTTCAACGGGACACTGGAGGCTTGAGTTTCGCCTGGCGTCTAGCGCGCCAACTTTGAATCACCAAACCTATCCAGAACAGCGCGGCCAGGGCTGAAGCGGGCACGCCTAAGATAGAAAGAGCAAACATAATCTGGTAAGCCGCGTCTTGCGAAGAGGGGTCCGCATTGCGAATGCCCCCCATGAGCCCCACGACCACATGATGAAGGTTAAGGGAAAAAAGGGTGGCAAAGATGATGCCCAAAGGCATGACCGCGCAGATAAAAACCCTTTCGATGGGCAAAAGACCGAACTTGAACAAGTAGTGAATCCAAAGAAAAAAGCGCCACAGAGCCACCACGCCGAGAAATTTGAGGTTGATCTCGTTGGCTTCCGCCAGGGTCATCCACTGCTCCACAGGGATGGCATAGAGCGCCGCAGGTGGTGAGGTCATGACGATGAAAGTCAAGATGCCAACGTAGCTAAATCGCTCTGGTGCTAGGGGCTTGGCGATGATCCAAAACAGGGCTGCGAGGACAAAAACATAGATGACAGAACCGACGCCGAGATGCTGCAGCAACGTGGCGCGAGGATCGTCCCAGTAGCGCCCCATGCCCACCACCCAGGTGACCAAGAGGCCGATGAGTAAATGGTTCTTCCCCAGATTTTCATAGTCCTCTGCGCGTGCTCGAAAGGTGAGCACGCGCAGCCAGAGTGGCAGGAAGGAAGGGCCTGTTTTCACGAGTGACGGTGACGGATGCATTGTTGGAAATTTTTTCGACGTTGGGCCACACGCGGGTCAGAATAGACTTCCTGCATCAGTGAGCGGAAGCCTGTTTTCATCTCGTCCACGGACATGCGAGCGGGCTGGAAGGTGAGATCAAACAAGGTGTGCTGGCTCCAAGTAGAACCGGCTAGAATGCGGGCCTCGGCCTCCAGTCGCTGCCGCAGGGCCGTGCCAGGAAAAGGCGTCAGCAGGGTGATCTGGACTTCTGAAAGCGACAGGGAATCAATGTAGTCCAACGTCCGGCGAAAGATGTCTGGACCGTCTTGGTCAAAACCCAGGATGAAGCAGCCATTTACAGAAACGCCGTGATCCTGGATGCGCTGGATCTGCTCGGCATAGTCCCGGTGGCGGCGTGATTTCCAGCCTTGGGCATCCAGGCCCTGCATGGACTCTGACGCTGCGGACTCCAGCCCGATGAGGACCTGCGCGCAGCCTGATCGGGCGAGCAACGAGAGCAGTTCAGGATCATCGGCCAAGGAGATATCGGACTCCGTGAACCACTTGATGGGGTGGTCTGCCAGCAAGCGCACCAAGTCCCGCGACCACTTTTTGTCCACGAAGGTGTTATCGTCCGCAAGCTCGATGAACGGACGCGGCCACAGAGCCAGGATGGCTTCCAATTCACGACGCACCTGCACCAGGGATTTTTTGCGATAGGGACTGATGGTCCGCGAGGCGGCACAGAAAGAGCAATGAAGGGGGCAGCCGCGCGTGGTCTGCAAGGTCAGCCGATTGTAGCGATTCAGGTCTAACAAATCATATCGCGGCACGGGCTGGAGATCATGATACTGCGAGGCCACGCCGGTTTCTGCCGCATTGTAAAACCGCTGGCTGGAACCTTTTTCGAGGTCTTCGAGCACTTGCGCCCACACACGCTCGCCTTCGCCTTTCACCACGATGTCGGCATGTTGCAGCGCTTCATCCGGCAAGGCACTGACGTGCAAGCCGCCCAGGATCACCCGGATTCCCAGGGCACGCAGCGCTTTGCAAAAGGTGTAGGCTTCATCTATGCGCGCGGTGAGGGAGGACAGGGCCACCACGCTAAATCCCTCCTGGGCGATCTGCTGCGCGGCATCCTGGGGTAGCTCATCATACTCACGGTAAGAGGGCTGCCAGGGTGCGGGCGTGTGGGCCGCCAGCGTTAGCAAACCCAGGCTGGGGAGGGAGGCGATCACGCGGCTGCGTTCGACGAAACCAGGCAGCGTGAGTCCTAACTGCAGCAGCTCTTGGTCATGCACTCGCACACCGCTCATCGAAATGAATAGCAGCCGATGGGAGGGGTTTCCCTGGGTAGATGTCACGGGGGGTGTTGGCATCTTTGACTGAGGGCATCCTGAGGATTTTCGCCGAGTTTGGCAATCCTAAAACCTCAGCCTATCACCATTTGGCCCTACCCATCATTCTAAATCTTTGGTTAGGCGTGGAGTGAGGGGCGGTGGAGGGGGCTCGGGGGTGGAGGACAGAGGAGTTGTTTGGGGGAAGAGGGTGCCCTTTTGCGGACGAGATCTAGCGTGCTGTGACCTCCCCCTCACCTTGGCCTTTCGCTTCGCGGCTTCGCAACCCCGCAAGCGGGGAGAGGGAACGCGTTTTTGGAAGCTCGGGATAGAAGAGCTAACGGGGGCTGTTTGGTCTCCAGCGGACGGAGGCTAAAAGACATCCGCCCTCGCCCCGCTTGCGGGGAGCAGGGCCAGGGGTGAGGGGGCTGCCGAATGGTCTCGGGGGTGGAGGACAGAGGGGTTGTTTGGGGGAAGAGAGCGCCCTTTTGCGAACGAGGTTCTGCGTGCTGCGACCACCCCCTCACCTGGGCCTCATCCCCCAATTCTTGGGGGAGAGGGAGGGCGTTTTTGGAAGCTCGGGATGGGAGAGCGAACGGGGGCTGATTGAGAGCGAACGAAGTCTGTTTGGTCTCCAGCGGGTGGAGGCTAAAGACATCCTCCCTCGCCCCGCTTGCGGGGAGCAGGGCCAGGGGTGAGGGGTTGCCGAATGGTCTCGGGGGGTGGAGAACAGAGGTGTTGTTTGGGGGGGAAGAGGGCACCCTTTTGCGAACCGGGGTTTCTCCCGCCCCTCCAGGGCGCGCCGCGATGATGCGTTGTTGGTTAGGCGACCGGGGGGTTCTCGCTCGTACCTCGCTCCACCCCCGGCTATCGGCTTTCGCCCCTCCGGGGCGGGGGCAAGGGGGCGGTGGAGGACGGAGTTGTCCGTGCATTGTAGTCCCAGCTTTAGCCGGTCTGGGGGGCGAACGGGGATCGGTGCGGACTCAGGGTGCGCTAGGCAGGTTAGGCGAATAGGATATTCGCGCTCCGTCCCTCGGCCTTCGAAACTGCTGCTGTGGAGGGGCAGGCGGGTAGGTCAGAGCACGTTTCTCGCGCCCCTCCAGGGCGCACCTGTGATGATGCGTTGTTGGTTAGGTGACCGGGGGGTCTCGCTCGTACCTCGCTCCACCACCGGCTATCGGCTTTTGCCCCTCCGGGGCGGGGGCGGTGCAGTACAGAGGTGTTGTTTGGGGGAAGAGGGTACCCTTTTGCGAACGGGGGTTTTTCGTGCTGCGACCACCCCCTCACCTGGGCCTCTCCCCCCCCGCAAGCGGGGGGGGAGAGGGAAGCTCCTTTGGAAGCTCGGGGTGAGAGAGCGAACGGGGGGTGGCTTGGTCTCCAGCGAGCGGAGGCAAAAGACCTCCGCTCTCACCTCCGATACGCGGAGGCTTGTTTGAAGGGGTTGTAGGGGCGGCTGTGGGGCTGGGCGGCAAAGACGAAACCGTAGCGGTCTTTTTTCTCATCCACGGGATCGAGAAACTGGCTGCGAAAACTCGCCATGTCACGGTATTCCATCAGCACCCGTGCGGTGCCATTGATTCCCCACATTTTGAAGCCCGTGCCAAAGATGCCGCCATTCGGGTAAAACTCATTCAGCCCTGCCATGGCGTGGAAACAATTGATGGCGATGTGATCCTTGCGATACAGGCGATCATCGGCGCGATACAGGATGCTGCCGCCTTCGAGCAAACGCAGGCGCTGAACGCCGAGATCAAACCCTCCTTGGCGAATCTCATACGGCCCCCACATGCAGACGGCATTCTTGACATTGACAGCCAGGCGGAGGGTCTCTTCGAGATTGAAGCTTTTTCCCGGTGACAGAGGGCAGGCATTCATGCGCGGAAAAAGTCGGCTGCCAAAGCCTTTGAAAACGCACAGATTTGGATTGGTATCAAAATCATGTGGCAACCAACTGATCGTGAAGGCCTCAAATTCCCGGTTCTTGTAGATTCCTTTGACCAGTCCATCGGTTAGGTGGGTTTGCTTGTGGTCGGCTAACACACGGATGACTGAAATGAAGGAGTGGGAAAACTCAGGCGCGTTGCCTTTGTTTTGATAAGCAAAGGGGATGACGAAGTAGCGGTCGCGGGAATTGTGCCCATGTCCCAGACTGGCGAGGATCTTGGCCTTGATGCGATTGGTGACTTGCTCGTAGAGCGGCACGTCATGCTGGGAGTAGTCGGGCTTTCGGTCCAAAACTCCCGCCTGGCTAGAGACGGAAGCAAGGAGAACAAAAAGAGCCAGGAGGGACAGCCTAACCAAAAGAGCGGAAAATTTCCGCGTGGAGATGTAGGCGGGATGAGGCGGGGTAAAACGGGTGTCCATAGAAAAAGGATGTATGGAAGGGCTGAGAGCTACCCTCAGCGGTGGCCTCATGAAATGCCGAGATAGCTCGCTCGCTCTCGGAATCAAGTCGAGATGCGCGTCTTCAAAACTCCGTCTAAAGGGGTGAGCAAGCGGCCAAACTTTTGTTGGTGAGGAGAGGGCGGATTTGGCGTATCTCCTGGGTGCCGCATCCAGCGGCCCGCCCCCACCCCCTTTCCATGCAGCGCACGTTTCTCTTTCTTTCTGCCTTTGGCCTCCTCAGTTCCCCTCTCTTTGCCCTAACGCTGGAGGAGATGAACCAGCGGCAGCAGCCGATGCCAACGGTGCCGGAAAAGGACCTGCCGCCACTGAAGAATAAGCCTGAGCCGTTTCCGGGCCTGGTGAAGCATGCGGGCTATGAGGCGCACACGTGGGTGCGGTTTCCATTCGTCGAAAATCCCGGCAGCTTTGGGTTTGACCCGAAAGGCCGTTTGTATGTGGCGGAGGCGAATCGCTTTTGGCGTGGGGTGCCGGATCTGCGCGGGGCGAATGAACTGATCCGTGGAGATTTCCAAGCGACGACCTTGGAGGACCGGACGAATCTGTACAAGACCTGGGCGGCTCGTTTTCCGACGACCTTTTTCACCAACACGGCGGATCGCCTGATCCGGCTGGAAGACCGGGATGGCAATGGCGCGGCGGATCACCGCACGCTATTTTCAGATCGTTTTCACGAGCCCCTGGATGGCATCGGCTTCTCCGTATTGGCGGAGGATGACGCGGTTTATTTCACCTGCATCCCGAACCTGTGGAAGCTGACGGACGAAAACGATGACGGCGTGGCGGATGCGGAAAAAGCGCTGGTGGGCGGCTTTGGCGTGCGGGTGTCCTTCATCGGGCATGATCTCCATGGCATCACTCGCGGGCCGGATGGGCGGCTATATTTTTCTGTGGGGGATCGTGGTTACCACGTCACCACGCAGGATGGTCGGGTACTGTCTGGCGCAGGGCGCGGGGCCATCTTTCGTTGTGAATCCGACGGCAGCGGTTTTGAGGTTTTTTGCAAAGGGCTGCGCAATCCGCAGGAGCTGGCCTTTGATGAAGCGGGCAATCTTTTTACCTTCGATAACACGGGCGATATCGGTGACCTCGCGCGCATGGTTTATGCCTTGGAAGGCAGCGACTCCGGCTGGGACATGAGCCATCAGTCTGCCCATCAATACGTAACCATGCTGGACTGGGAGGACTTTCACCCGAAGACCTCCATGTGGGTGGCGGAAGAGATGTTTGAGACCTTCAATGAAGAGCAGCCTCAGTGGGTGTACCCACCGGCCTCGCATGTGGCGCGGGGTCCGTCAGGCGTCACCTTTCTCACGGGTGCGTCTTTGCCGGAGGATCTGCGGGGTAAATTCCTGCTGGCCAACTATCGCGGGGCCTCCCAGGGCTGCACGGTGCTGACGGTGGGCATCGAGCCGAAAGGGGCGGGTTATGTGGCCAATTCCGAAGACGTCTTTGTGGAAGGGGTGGGCGTGACCGATGTGGAGCAGGGCTATGACGGCAGCCTTTACCTGTGCGACTTCGGCGGCGGCTGGAGCATCAACACGAATGGTGCCATCGAGAAACTGACTCCGAAGGATGAGGTCCTGAAAAAAGCCGGGGCGGAGACCCAAGTCATCTTTGCCAAAGGCCTCAAAGACGAGCCCGTGGTGAAGCTGACGGCTTACCTGGACTCGCCCGACAAACGCCTGCGTCAGGCCGCTCAGTTCGAGCTGGTGAAGCGCAAGGAAACGACCACGCTGACGGCGCTAACCAACAATGCAGCAAAGCCGGTGAAGACCCGCCTGCATGGCATCTGGGCGCTGGATCAACTGGGCCGCCAGGGCGTGGCCGTGGGCAGCACGCTGATCAGCCTAACCAAAGATAAAGAAGCTGAAATCCGCGCGCAAGCCGCCCGTGCCCTGGGCAGTGTGCGGGTGCTGGAAAGCCAGGATGCGCTGCTGACTTTGCTGAAGGATGAATCGGCACGGGTGCGCTCGCTGGCAGCCATCGCGCTGCAGCGGGTGACAAAGCCTGGGGATGCGAAGGTAACGGAGGCGCTTTATGAAGTGGCCGCGAGCCAGGGCACAGGCCCGGTGGACCCGGTGCTGCGTCACGCAGTGCTGTCTGCGCTGGATGTCATCGGCACCGTGCCTGCCGCCACCGCGCGCGCCCAGGCGGCCGAGCGGGAGGTTCGTCTCATAGCCCTGCTTTTCCTGCGCCGTCACCAGAGCCCCGAGTGCGCGCTTTTCCTGAAGGATAACGATGCACAGATCCGCCGTGAAGCCGTGCGCGCCATTTATGACACCGCTGCTGTGGATGGCCCTGCGGGCGATGCCGTGGCTGCCCTGGCCCCTGAGGCGGCTGCTTTTTCCCCCACGCTCCAGCAGCGCATCGTGGCCGCGAATTACCGCCGTGGCGGGGCTGAAAATGCCCGCCACCTCCTGCTCATGGTGAAGGAGGCGAAACTGGATGCCGCCACCCGCAGCGCTGCCCTGCATGCGCTGCGCCTGTGGGAAAAACAGATCGTTACCGATCCCGTGCTGGGCCTCTACCGCCCGCTGCCCAAGGCCGAGCGTACACTGGCTAGCCTGGGTCAGGCCATCGAGGCTGATCTGCGGGCTTTGCTGGCGAGTGAATTGCCCCCACAGCTCGCCTCGCTAGCGCTGAAACTGGCGGCGGAAACGGGCGTGCGTCTGGAGCCCAAAACGCTGCAAAGCTTTGCGGCCAACTCAGCTCTGGCGGCAGAGGTACGCACGGCCGCGCTGGAGAGCCTTGTCACTTCCGCCCCTGCGGAAGCGGGTGAACTGGTACGGCGTTTGATGGCCGATGCCAGCTCTGCGGTCTCCGCTGCAGCCCTGACCCATGGTTACACTTTGAAGCTGGATGGCCTCACGGAAATCTCCCGCGCGGCCATCGCCTCTGGCCCGCTGGTGAAGGCGCGCGCAGGCATCGCCGGCCTCACCGCCACGCACCCGGAAGAGATCGCCACGCTGTGGGAAAAGCGCGAGAGTGATGACCTGCGCCGTGGTCTGTGGCTGGATGTTTTCCTGGCTCTGCAAACGCAGACCACCCCTGCCACCCAAACGCTGGTGAGTGCGCATGTGGCCAGTGCACCGGATGCCGTGTATCGCCTCAGTGAAACTGGCGGCGATGCGCTGCGTGGTGAGGCTGTGTTTCGCAACCAAGGCGGCTGCCTGCAATGCCACAAGGTGGGCAGCGATGGCGGCATCCAGGGCCCTGACCTAACCAAAATTGGTGAACGGTTGAAGGCGGATAAACTGGTGGAATCTCTGGTCAATCCGAATGCCGTCATTGCCCCGGGTTACGGCCTGGCCGCCATCACGATGAAAGACGGCACGCTGCTCATGGGCCGACTGGCCAAGGAAAGCAAAGACGCGGTGGAAATCGTCGGCATGGATGGCAAGCCTGCCAAGCTGGAGCGCAGCACCATCGCCAACATCGCCCCGCCCGTTTCCGCCATGCCACCTCTGGGTACCGCGCTGCCGCCGCGTGATCTGCGTGACCTCGTGGCCTACCTTGCCAGCCGAACCGCCGCTAACAAAAAGGGTGGCAAGGATGACGCGAGCCATGGCGATGAGAAGATCGCGAAGTGAGCGAGGATGTGGGGATCGGCAGCGGGGTGCAGGAAGCGGACGAGGGCGTGAAGGGCCTTCGTGGGCGCTAGGAAGGTTAGGCGAGTAGGATACTCGCGCTCCGTCCATCGGCCTTTGGTGTCGTATGTGGGATAGGTGGAGGTGGGGTAGGGGTGCGTTTCTCGCGCCCTTTCAGGGGTTGAAGGCGTTGACGCGTTGTTGGTTGGATGGTCGGGGCAGTTAGCGTGCGCGGGATGGGGGCGCAAAAAAGACCTGCCCGAAGCGGGGCTTCGAGCAGGTCCTATCGGGGGGAGACTAATGGGTCAGACTACCGTTGGGCGCTGAGGTTTTGCAGGTCAAAGCGGTCCAGGTTCATGACTTTGGTCCAGGCGGCGACGAAGTCGGTGACGAACTTCTGCTGGGCGTCATCGGAGGCATAAGCCTCAGCGATGGCGCGCAGTTGGGAGTTAGAACCAAACACAAGATCCACACGGGAACCGGTCCATTTGACTTCGCCGGTTTTGCGATCGCGACCTTCAAAGAAGTGTTCACAAACGGCGGATTTTTTCCACTCCGTGTTCATGTCTAAGAGGTTCATGAAGAAGTCATTCGTGAGGGCCTCGGGGCGCTTGGTGAAGAGACCGAGCTGAGGGAAACTCACGCTGGTATTCAGCACACGGAGCCCACCCACCAGCACGGTCATCTCCGGGGCGGAGAGCGTGAGGAGGTTGGCACGATCTACGAGCAGTTCTTCGGCAGGGCGGTCATGCTCGTGGCCGAAGTAGTTGCGGAAGCCATCGGTGGTGGGCTCCAGCACGGCGAAGGATTCCACATCCGTGAGTTCCTGCGTGGTGTCGGTGCGGCCTGGGGTGAAGGGGACCTTCACGGGCTGCCCGGCTTTTTTCGCGGCTTCCTCAATGGCGGTACAACCACCCAGGACGATGAGGTCTGCGAGTGAGACCTTTTTGCCGTCCTTGGCGCTGCTGTTGAACTCTTGCTGGATTTTTTCCAGGGTCGCGAGGGCCTTGGCCAGTTCGGCGGGCTGATTCACTTCCCAGTCCTTTTGCGGGGCGAGGCGGATGCGTGCGCCGTTGCCACCGCCACGGTTGTCACTGCCACGGAAAGTGGAAGTGGAGGCCCAGGCGGTGGTGACCAGCCGGGAGATGGACAGGCCAGACTCCAGGATCTTGCTCTTCAGCGCGGCGATTTCAGGCTCACCGATCAGCGTGCCGGCTGTTTTCGGCACCGGGTCCTGCCAGAGCTGGGGCTCAGGGACCAGAGGCCCCAGGCAGCGGGTGATGGGGCCCAGATCGCGGTGAGTCAGCTTGTACCAGGCTTTGGCAAAGGCTTGCTCAAACTCCTTGGGATTCTCTTGGAATCGCTTGGAGATCTTGCCGTAGATGGGGTCCATCTTCAGCGCCAGATCCGTGGTGAACATGATGGGGGCATGTTTCTTTTTCGGGTCATGCGCATCAGGCACGGTATTGGCGGCCGCATTGTTCTTTGGTTTCCACTGCTGCGCGCCGGCGGGGCTTTTGGTGAGCTCCCAGTCGTGGGCAAAGAGGTTGTCAAAGTAGTCGTGCGACCAGGCGGCGGGGGTGGAGGTCCAGGCACCTTCAAGACCGCTGGTGATGGTGTCACCGGCATTGCCTTTGCCATAGGTGTTCTTCCAGCCGAGGCCTTGTTCTTCGATGCTCGCGCCTTCAGGTTCTGGGCCGACGTGGCCTTGGGGAGTCGCTGCACCGTGGGCTTTGCCCAGGGTGTGACCACCGGCGATGAGGGCCACGGTTTCTTCATCATTCATGGCCATGCGACCGAAGGTCTCACGGATGTCTTTGGCGGCAGCGAGGGGGTCGGCTTTGCCGTTAGGTCCTTCGGGATTCACGTAGATGAGGCCCATCTGCACGGCAGCGAGGGGTTTTTCCAGGTTGCGGTCGCCGGTGTAGCGTTTGTCGCCCAGCCACTCCGTTTCGGGTCCCCAATAAATGTCTTCTTGAGGTTCCCAGACGTCTTCGCGGCCTCCGGCAAAGCCGAAGGTTTCAAAGCCCATGGATTCCAGGGCGCAGTTGCCGGTGAAGATCATCAAGTCAGCCCAGGAGATCTTTTGTCCGTATTTTTGTTTGATGGGCCAAAGGAGGCGGCGTGCCTTGTCCAGGTTGGCATTGTCTGGCCAGCTATTCAGCGGGGCGAAACGCTGGGTGCCATCGGAGGCACCGCCACGGCCATCGGCCACGCGATAGGTCCCGGCACTGTGCCAGGCCATGCGGATGAAAAACGGGCCGTAGTGGCCATAGTCGGCAGGCCACCAATCCTGTGACGTGGTCATCAGGGACTCGATGTCTTTTTTCAGGGCCTTGAGGTCCAGTTTTTTAAATTCTTCCGCGTAGTTGAAGGAGGCACCGAGGGGATTTCCCTTCACGGAGTTTTGGTGCAGGATGCGGAGGTTCAGTTGGTTAGGCCACCAGTCACCGTTGGACATCACGCCCGCTGCGGTGTGCCGGCTGGAGGCAGCTTTCTGGGTGCCACCGATCACGGGGCATTTCTCCATGCCTTCAGCTTTTTTCTGGGCGGCTTCATCTTGCGCCAGGCTGTTGCCAGCCCAGAGGCTGAGGGCCACGGTGGCTAGGCCCAGGGCCTGTTTTCTGCCAAGAAACTGCATGGGGAATCGGCGGGCAACTCCTGGACTCCTCCTTGAACTGGCGTTGTTTGATTGTGGATTTCTCATGAGTGATGGTTGTGGTGGTGGGTCGGATGGGCGTTTGAGTTCGCTATCGTTGGGTGGTCATTCCCAGATTTTTGGGCGAGGCATCCAGGGCAGGTGCCCCAGTAGATGACCTCGGCTTCATCGATCTGGAAACCTGCCTGGTGGGAGGCGGTGAGGCAGGGCGTCTTGCCCACGGCGCAGTCCACGTCCACCGTCATCCCGCACGTGCGGCAGATGAGATGGTGGTGATTGTCGCCTACCCGGTCCTCGTACAGCGCTGGAGATCCAGCGGGCTGGATGCGCCTGATCAGCCCCCGCTCGGTCAGCGTGCCGAGGGCATTGTAAACGGCCTGTCTGGAGATGACTCCGATCTCCGTGCGCACCTCGTCAGCGATCGCATCCGCCGTGCTGTGCGGCTTAGCCGTCACAGCACGCAAAACCGCGAGGCGCTGCGCCGTCACAGGGATGCCAAGTTCGCGAAAGAGGGCGGTGAAGTCAGACATGACCCCTATTAAACGCGCCAAAGTTATGGACTCAATCCATTATTTGTCTAAATCCACAAAATTTATTCAAGTGGAAATGGCCTGGCTTGGTGCTGAAAACAAGAAGGCATTGCAGGCGAGGAAAATTCCTGCGCCCACAATGCCCTGGATCCTAAAACTGGCTGCTCTAGGAGGAGCGGCTGCTATTGCTTGGTCTCTTGCGGCATCAGCACGACACGGCGGTTTTTGGCACGGCCAGGGTCGGTCGAATTGGTGGCCACGGGCGCGAGGAAGGCCACGCCTGCGGGGGCGAGACGTTCATTGGCGATGCCGTGTTGGTTCACCAGGGCACTGACCACGGCCTTGGCTCGGCGATCCGAAAGGTCCATGTTTGAGGGCAAACTGCCGATGGCATCGGTGTGCCCGACCACGTAGAGGCGGAGGGCAGGCTGTGCTTTGAGCAGCGCGGCGATTTGCTCCAGAGTGGGGGTGGACTCGGGTTTGAGGGTGTCTTTATTAAAATCAAAGTAGATGCCGTAGAGGGAGATGCTGCCATCGGCATCCATGCGGCGCTGCATTTCGTCGGATTTCACCACGACCATGCGGGTATCCATGCCACCGACGGTGATGAGATCCAGCAGGGCAAAGGGAGCCCCACGCGGAGCCCAGTTGGGGCGGATGGAGGCCGTCTTGCCCGCCCAGAGTGAGGCATAGATCTGCGAGCCATCAGGGGCGGTTTTTTTGGCGGAGAGGTAGCGGGTTTCTGCCGATTCGCTCTGCAAAGAGGAGGTGAAGGCATCGTCAATGAAGGTGATGCCGCCGCGAGTTTGGGTGCCATCTTCCAGCAGGTAGAGGGTCTCAAAACCGGCCGCCGTCAGCTCTTGTTGGTAGTTGCGAAAGAGTTCCAGCGTGGACCGATCCGCCTCGATGCTGTGGTAAGCGCGGCGTGTGACACGGCCTTCCAGCACGAGGGATTTTTCATACTTGCCCTCCGTGATTCTTCCGGACTTGAGGGCCTTGCCCAAAGGCAGCACGTAGCGATCAAAGTCCTTATCGGAGTAGCGGGAGATGAAGGTGTTGCTGTAACGCTTGATGTTAGCGTCATCCTTCGCTCCCTCCGCATCGGCAGGAGTGCCTGCGGCCTGAAGGGAAAGCATGGAGCTGGCGAGGCCGAGAAGAGGAAGGAGGAAGAGTTTCATCAGGGATGACGATGTCGTCACTCTAACGTTACGCGGTCCTGGAGGTCAGGTGTCACACCTGAGGCCGAAATTCTCCGTACAGCCGTGGCTGTTATTGAGTCAGGGCGGAGTAATCAATCGTCCGCAGGCGATGTTTCTTCGCGCCCATGCGTGGCACGCAGTCCAGCAGGGCCTGGGTGTAAGGGTGCTGGGGATGGTTCAGGATTTGGGCCGTGGGACCGGTTTCCACGATCTCACCCCGGAACATCACGGCCACGCGATCGGCCACATCCTTGATGATGCCGAAGTTGTGAGTGATGAGGATGAGGCTCATGTCGAGTCGCTTTCGCAGATCGGCCAGCAGTTCCATGATCTGCTTTTGGATGGTGACATCAAGAGCGGTGGTGGGCTCATCGGCGATGAGCAGCTTGGGCTGGCAACAAAGGGCCATGGCGATCATGACGCGCTGCTGCATGCCGCCGCTGAGTTCATGCGGATAGGCGCTGAGGCGCTTTTCCGGTTCGGTGATGCCGACGAGGCGAAGCCAACTGAGGATCTCGGCGTCGCGATCCTTCACTTCGGGGCGATGCAGGTCCAGTGCTTCGCCGATCTGGGTGCGGACGGTGAGCACGGGATTGAGCGAGGTGGTGGGCTCCTGGAAAACATAGGCGATCTCTTTGCCGCGGACTTTGCGCAGCTCCTTTTCAGTCATCTTCAGCACCTCGTGGCCGGCGATGCTGAGGTGCGCGGCGGTGATGGTGGCGGGGGGCTCGGGCAGCAAGCGGGCGAGGGCCAAAGCGGTGGCGCTTTTGCCACTGCCGCTTTCCCCCACGATGGCGATGGATTCACCCTGCTGCAGTTCCAGGCTCAGGCTCTTCACAGCCACGGCAGGCGGTCCACCATGGCGGCGGAACTCGATCTTCAAGTCGCGGATGCTCAGGAGAGAGGACATAAGGGAGGTGGGGTGCTACCGGGAACGAGGCAGGATGATGCGGGCCAGCAACCCAAATGACAAGGCCCAAAGCACATACGGCCATGCGAGCCAAAGAGGGGCCTCTGGGGTCTGCAAAGCGGCGGTGTAAGAGGCGTGGAATTGCGCTGCCAAAACCGGGTGACCGGGGCACCCGAGCGCGATCCACAACGCCAGCCCCCAGGCAGCGACGGTGCTGAGGGTGGAGACCATTCGCCGGGCATCATCGCGCCAAAGGTGCCGCCGCCAGGTCTCCTGGGGGCTGAGGCCGATGGCCAAGGCCCCATCGCGGATCTGGTCCTGCGCGGTGGGGTGATAAACCTCTGGCTGGCGGGGCCAAGCGTAGGCCACACAGGCCCAAGTGCCCGCGAGCAAGAACACAGGCAGCAGCGCACCTAGCACGGAGTCCGTAGCCCCGGGCTGGAGCGCAGGGAGCAGGGCTGCAAGTGCGCCCGGCAGGTGAAAGGCATCCTCCACCACGGCGAGCCCGAGTGCAGCGGGGAGGGCTAGCCCTGCCACCTGCTGGTAAAAAGGCCGCCGACCTACCAGACAGGAGGCCAGCAGGTGTGCCGTCAGGGGCACGGCCAGGAGGAGGATGGCAGGTGCCCACCACCACACCCAGGTGGCCAGGCGTGTCAGGGCCTCTTCCTGCGCAGGATCTGTGGCGGCTGGCATGAGACTGCTGATGGGTAGCCCCCACTGGCCCACCCACTGTCCCACCGCTGCCCAGATGAGGACGGAGAGAGGTACCAGCGCGAGGGCCTGAGACAGCAGTGCGAGGGGCCAGCGCGCCCATGTTCCCAGTCCCCGTGCCATGGCCGCCAGCGCTTGGGCTGACGTCACGGTGAGCAGCAGCACCCCTAGAAGGAGGCTGAGGCTAACGAGAAGTGAAACAATGAGCATGATGAACTATTCGTTAGGCGGACGCATTTCCAGCGATTCCAAAGGGCTGGCCCGTAAGAGCCGGCGAAGGGTCAAAGGTCGGTTCAGGTCGGAGCCTTCCAATTGGGGGAAACGCGCGCGCCGAATGGCGATCTCCTGCAAGTCGCCGATGAGCGGTAACACGGGCTGCTGGGAGAGAAAACGTTCCTGCAAAACACGGGCGCGGAGCGGGAGCTGAGAGGTGTCAAACTCACCTGCCAAGGCTTCGAGGAGGAGGTCGAGCTGAGGGTCGGCCAGTTGGCCAAAATTCAGCCCGGTTCCCACCTGCCCACTGTGCCAAAAGGCCGTCTGATCCCAGGCCAGTTCATAATCCAGGCCCAGCAGCACGGCATCGAATTTTCCGGGGGAAAGATGATCTGGCAGCAAGTTTTCAGGCGCTACGGAACTGACAGTGACACGTGCCCCGAGCAGAGCCCATTGCCGTGCCAGTTCCTGGGCCAGGGCATCTCGCAGTGTATTGCCGGTGGTGACGAGCAGTTGGAACTCCAGGGCTTGGCCGCCTTTTTTGGCCACGCCTGACACGTCTTTCAGCCAGCCAGCGGATTCCAGTTTTTCCTGGGCGGCCTTTAGGTCAAAGACGGCGGCGGCGGGGGCCGGTGAATACCACAGACCGGGGGCAAAGAGCGGCTCTGCCAGCCGCATGCGGGCAGTCTGGGGCAGCAGATGGGGCCGATCAAGGCCTAACAAGAGAGCCTCGCGCACGGGCAATTCCGACAGGCGTGAGGAGCGCAGATTCCACAGCACCAACAGGCGGTTTCGCGGTGGTGTGGGATGGAAATCCAGCGTGGTTTCTTGTTGGAGGTCAGACTTCTCGTTAGGCCATACCACATCCAGCGTCCCGGTGGCGAGGGCCACGCGTGTTTGCAGCGCTGGGGTGGTGGTGAGGACCTCCAGCCGGGGAGGTTGGCTACCCTCTCCCGGCTTGCTGGAGGTCAGGGTAAGATGTTGCGTACTCTGGCGGGTGACCTGCCACGCGCCTGCGCCGGGAAGGGGAGTGGGGGTGCCATCGGGATGTTTTTCCAGCCAGGCTGCGGGTAGGATGGGGAAGCCCACCCAACTGGCCAAAGCGGCCCCGTAACTGCGCCGGTAGGTCACGCGAACGGTGTTGCTGCCCTGGGCCTTGATCTCCTGAATGTGGCGGAAGCCTTCGCGCCCAGGGATGGGATAGCCGAGGCGCATGGCGTGGGCCACGGTGGCGCGCACATCCGCCGCAGTCACCGGGGCGGAATCTGGCCAGCTATGACGATTGTTCAGCTCCAGATCCAGCACCGGTTCCAGCAGGCCTGCCACCTCTGCCAGAGGTGTCATGCGTGGCACAGGCTGGCCATGATCCAGCAGCCAGGTGGCCACTGCATCTCGCACTTGTAACAAGGGGCGGGTGGTCACCAGTTCACAGGTGCCATCTTCATCAAACCAGAGGCGAACGATGCCAGGTGCGTGCGCGGGATCTGCGGCAAAGGCCTCCAGAACCGTGCGTGAGGCAGGCTGGCTATCCAAGCGCAGAAACGTCAGCGGCAGTAGCGCATCCGTCGCCAGGGCCTGAAGGGCTTCGTCCGTGCCTGGACTGCCAGGTTTGGCAAACCGGAGGATAAGGGTGAGGCCTTCCGTGGTCACTTCCTCCAGGGCCCAGGCTTGGCGCTGGGAGAGGGGGATTTCTGCCAGCTTGCGCTGGGCCGCTTGCAGAGCTTCAGCGGTGGGGAACCAGCAGGTCACCCGCTGGTGCCAGGCCCAGCTTTCGGCCAGACCGGGGGAGAGACGGCCCTGCCCATCCAGACGGATCAGGGGCTCATGCAGCAGGTCCAGGAGCTGGCGCTCAGCCTCGCTGGTGGGGAGAAAGGGATTCAGCGCCGGGATCTCTCCTGGCAGCATCATGACCACGGCCTCAGCCCTGGCTGGGGATGCCCGGTGGACCTGCCACGCCGCCCAACTGGCGACGCCGAGCGCCACCAGGGGGATGCCAAAGATCAAAGACCGGTTCATGAGGGTTCCAGCCTAGGTGGGGGTGAGGCGGGTTGCAATGAGGGTGGCAAAGCAGCTTGCAGACCACGCGCGGCCAGCAATCTCAGGGTGCCCTCGAGTACTTCTACGCAGCTAGCTGGGCCATCATGCACCAGAATGATCGCTCCCGGCTTTAACGAACGGGCGATGAGGCGCAGGATGAGCTGGGGATCCTTGAGCACGCCGTCAAAGCCCCGGCAGTTCCAGATGGCCATGGTGAGACCTAAGGCGCGGAGGGGTGGGGCCAAAAAGAGATTGTGATGCCCTACGGGAGGACGGAACCAGCGGGGACCCTGCCCCAGGATCTGCGTCAGCGTGTGCTGGCAGCCTGCCACTTCCTCCCACATGCGCGCGGGGCGCAGGGACCAAAAGCGGCCCGCTGGGTGGGTCTGGCTGTGATTTCCAATGAGGTGCCCGCGCTGGGCGATCTCCCGGACGAGCTCGGGATGGCGGGCGGCCTTGGCCCCGATGAGGAAAAAGCCTGCCTTGGCCTGGTAGCGATCCAGCAGGTCTAACAATAAGGGTGTTGTGGTGGGATCTGGCCCATCATCCACGGTGATCCACACCTGTTTCTGGGCGGCCAGCTCGTCGGGAAGCTGGGACACGTGCGGGCCAAATGCGCGCACCCCTGGCACAATGCTGCAGTAGCCGATGAGGCAAAAAGTGGTCAAAAAGATGCCGAGCGCCCAGCCCCACTGCCCGGTCAAAAGACAGGCCGCGCAGGCCGTGGCAGGCAGGAGGCTGACGTAGAAACGCCGCGCATTTTCACGGCGACAGGCCTCAGGCTGCTCAGGGATCGGCAGGGCCATCCAGGAAGACGGTTACCGCTTCAGCTTCCGCTTCAGGCGCATCCAGGTCGGGACGTCCAAGTCTTCACCGCCAGAGGCGATGGCAGGCTCGGTATCTTTGAATCGGCCGCGATCTTGGTCCGAGAACCCGAGGTCAATCTGTTCCTGATTTGTGGGCTTTTTCGCCACCACCGTGTTAGCAGGTGGCGCATAGGCGAGGTCTTCTGGTGGCAGATTGGTGCGAGCGACGACGGCGGCCAGCGGGGAGGTGGCTGGGCGGGGTTGCGGGGTCGGGGCCACGGCCTGTGGTTCCGGTGTAGGGGCGGGCGCTGGAGCTGGTGCTGGCGCAGGTGCCGGCGTCATGAAATCTTCGATGCGCAGGCGCTCCCGCACGGGCGGTGCTGGGGCTGGAGCGGGTGGCTCTGGTTCAGGCTCGTAAGCTGGTTCAGGGGCAAAGCTGGCGTGGGAGGCAGAGGGCTCCTCCTCGTCATAGTACTCTTCCTCTTCGTACTCAGGCTCAGCCGAAGGTGAGCTAGCTGGCAGACCCGTGGCGGCTGGGGCCTCGGGGAAAAGCCCAGGCTCGTCTTCAATGAAGGAGGTGTGGGCTTCCGGTGCTGCCAGGGAGATGATTTCATCATCCTTGAACAGGAGGTCCATGGAGTCATCGCGGCTCAGCGGGGCGGAGCGGACCGGAGCGGCCACGGCGGCGGGCTGCGGCTCGGGTGCGGCGGCGACAGGGGCAGGCGCTGGAGCCGGAGCAGGTGCCGGGCGTGGGGCACGGACACGGGGCGCTGGGGACGGGGAGAGGGTAAGCGCCGGAGGCTGCTGAATCGGCGCGGGGGCTGGAGTGGCCACCGGTGCTGCTGCCAGAGGGGCGGAACCTACAGCATCAGCCAGGCTCGGCATCGGGCGGTCCGTCATCGGCAGCATGTTGGCCGGAGGGGCCGCAGCGGCGATGGTATTCAGCTGGGTGAGGCCCAGGGAGCTGATGAGGGTGACGGAAATGGCGTCTCCCAGGCGCGCATCCACAGCCACGCCGAAGAGGATGTGGGTGTGGTCGGGCACGTGGCGGCCCAGTTGTTTCATGACGGCATCCACCTCCATGAGGGTGAGCGTTTCGCCACCGGCGATGTGGACCAGGAGAGTCTTCGTCTGGTGCAGCAGGCGGCCTTGATCAATGAGCGGGCTCTTCAGCGCACGCTTCAGGGCCTCGGCACCACGGTTCTGGCCACGGGCTTCGCCGAAGCCAAAGAGGCAGCGGCCATTGGAGGTGCTAAGGGCGCTGGTCAGGTCATCCAGACCCAGCTTCACGAGGCCCGGGGTGGAAACGATGGTGGAGACGGCGCGCAGGCTCTGGGCGATGAGTTGATCCGCCTGAGCGAAGGCTTTCTGGATGCCGTCCTTGGGCAGGATCAGCTCGCCCATGCGATTGTTCTCAAACAGGATGAGGGCATCCGCCCGCTTTTGCAATTGGGTCAGGGCATCTTCGGCCTGGCTGAGGCGACGGCGACCTTCGAAGCTGAAGGGCATCGTGGCGGTGACGTAAACCAGGGCGTTGGAGGCTTTGGCGATTTCCGCGATGACTGGGGCAGCCCCGGAACCGGTGCCGCCACCGAGACCGGCGCAGATGAAAACAATGTCGTAACCTTCGATGGCCTGACGGATTTCCTCACGGGAAAACATGGCAGCTTCACGGCCCAGGTCCGGATCTCCGCCCGCGCCGATGCCGCGCATCAGCTCAGCCCCGAGTTGGATCTTGGTAGGAGCCATGGCGTGGCCCAGCACGCGGATGTCCGTGTGCATGCAGACGAGCTGCGCCTCCACGGTGCGGTCCAGGGTGATGCGGTCCAGGACATTGCTGCCTGCGCCGCCGATGCCGACGATGCAGGTACGAAGGGCGGGCTTATTGGGTTCTTCCCGCTGCGAGTGGCGATCGTATTCAACCATAGTACGGCGTGGCTGGAGGGTGAGCTAAAAAAGGGGTGAGAAATCAGATGGCGACAGACAGGAGATCCGCCATCCGATGTGCCAGCCTTTTGAGCGGGGACAGGAAGGGCTTTTCTTGGTCCAGGATCTGCGCATAACGAATGAGACCGATAGGGGCGGAGAATTGAGGATTCTCGAAAGTAGCAGTCACGCCACTGACGGGAGCTGAACCTGCACGCGTTACCTTCATTCCAAACACTTCTCGGGCCACTACGTCAATCCCTTTTAGCAGGCTGGTGCCTCCTGTGAGATAAACTCCGGCGGCGATGCGGCCTGTGTGGCCTTCGCAGCGCTGGTGCACCTGCTCCAAAATTTCCCGCACCCGCAGGTAGATGACCTCATTTAAAAATGCCCGCTCCACCTCGCCGAGCACGTAGCCCGTGTCATCTTCCACCCGCACCATTTCTCCAGGAGGGACGTCTTCATATTCGCAACTGCCTTCCGTCACCTTCAGCGCCTCTGCCCGGCCATGGGGAATCTGTAGGGCCATGGCGATGTCTTGGCTGATGTGGTCTCCCCCCAGAGGGATGCAGCCAGAGATGGTCAGCATGCCATCTTCATAAAGCACAAAGTCGGCCGTGCCGCCACCCAGGTCAATCATCAGCGCGCCTTCGCGTTTCGCCTCGCGGTTCAGCACCACTTGCGCAGCGGCGATGCCATTGAAGACCACGTCTTCGACTTCCAGCGGCACTTCCTTCACACACTTGATGGAGTTCTGGATGCGCGGCAGGCTGCCGTGGACGATGTGGTAGTCCGCCTCCAGTTGCCGGGCCTGACGGCCGATGGGCTGGCGCACGGCCTCCACCCCATCCACAATGTACTGGCGCGTGACGCTGTGCATGGAGATGCTGTCCTGCGGTGCGGGTACGTTGCGAGCGATCTCCTTTACCTCTTCGACATCGTCTTCGGTGATCTCGGACTGGTCGGCAGGCAGGCGGTAGCAACCGCGATTGTTGACGCTTTCGATGTGGCCACCGCTGACGCCGAGGAAGACGTTGCGGATCATGACATCGCTGTAGTCTTCCGCCCGGACGAGGGCGTCGTTCAGGCAGGTGTGGACGGTATCAAAGTCCACGATTTCGCCTTTGCGGACGCCGCGTGAGGGAGCTGTGCCGACACCCAGGATCTTGATGGTGCCGTCGCGCTTTGCCTCGCCGACGACGACGCAGATCTTGCTGGTGCCGATTTCCAGGCCTGCATAGATGGTGGTCTTCGCCATAATGTGTCAACGAGCTGAGGTGGTTTTTGAAAGAGTCACTGGAACAGGGCTACCCGGCTGCAGACCGGCGAGGTCAGGCGGCTGGCGAAAGGTGATGGGGACATTTTGCCGCGCCAGAAGATTCAGCGTGCCGATCTCCCATCGGCGCTGGCGGGCCTCCTGGCGGATGCGGTCTAGCCGGGTGAGCTGCAAGTCCAGGTCATCCACGCCGAAGGTGATGACGGACTTATCCGCAAAGGTGGCCACCATGGAGTAGGGCGTCTGGATGTCCAAGCTGCGTACCTGAGGCTGGCCTTGTTCAAAGCGTTCTTCCAGCAGGCGCAGCAGCTTGAGGGCCGAGGTGAGTTGGAGGTCCTGGATGGCGGTGCCAGCGGTCTTTTGTGCCAGCGCCGCATAGCGGATCACGGGGAGGGCCGCCAGGGTCTCGGTCACGGTTTCACAGGGAAAAGGCACAGCCTCATGGTCCAGCAGGTGGCCCACCTCGGGCCTTCCGGCGATCATGCCCAGGCGGGGACAGTCTAGCCACGCCACGGGCTGCCGCTGGGTGATGCGCAGGGTCATCAGGCCCGCGTCAAAGTCACGCTCGATGGCCACATCCTTCACCGGCGGTAGCTGGCGCAGGCGGGTGTGCAGGGCGCGCATGTTGATGGTCAGCAGGTTTTCCCCACGGGTGAGCAAGGTGGCGCGGACGATCTTTTCCACCGAGAGAGGCCCACGTGTCTGCACGGCCACGTCCTGGAGCTCAAACTGCGGATTTTTCAGGATGGCCTCCTGCACGGTGATCTTCACCAGGACAAAAAAGCAAATGATGGCGATGAGGCCCAGGGCCCACTTAAAGCCGCGACGATGCGCCGCCTTTTTCTCCATCTCGCGGATCTTCGGCGAGTCCACCCGCAGGCAGACATCCATGGTCACTCCACCCACCTTCGCAGGCTGCTTTTTCGCAGCAGAGCGAGGCGGCTTCGGAGCCGGGGCAGAAGCTTTCTTGGGTGAGGACATGTTCGGGAGAAGCTGACCTCAAGACTTTAAAGTCTTAATGATCAACTTTTATTAAATACCCGAAACGCTGTCTAAGCGCCATGACTTTTCTAGAAAAAAGAGTGGCTGCGGCCTTTTCGGAGGTCGCGAGCCTCCTTCGCCTAGGCTCGGGCTGCCAAAGACAGCTCGATGATGCGCACGCAGAGATCGGGGAACTCGATTCCCACGGCTAGCGCGGCCTTGGGCAGCAGGCTGCTGCTGGTCATGCCGGGGATGGTGTTGATCTCGAGGACGAAGGGCTCACCGTCATTCCGCAGCATCACGTCCACACGGCCATAGACCTCCGTGCCGCAGGATTTAAAGGCAGCCATGGCGGCCTCCTGCACGCGGCGGGTGGTGGCGTCATCCAGGTCTGCGGGGCAGTGGTAGTGCGTTTTACCCGTGCCATTCAGCCAGGGGTACTTATTGCTCATGTCATAGAACCCATCCACGGGCTCGATGTGGATGATGGGCAGCACCTGATCTCCCAGGATGCCGATGGTCAGCTCTTTCCCCTCCACGAATTCTTCAACGAGGGTGGAGGTGCCGTATTTTTTGGCTTCCTCGATGGCGCTGACCCATTCGGCTTCGGTGCGGCAAATGTTCACGCCCACGCTGGAGCCCTCACGCGGGGGTTTGGACACGAGGGGGATGGAAATGGCGAGTGGCTCGCTGCCATCCAGCAGGTAGTTTTGAGAACGCGGGGTGGGCACGCCTGCGGCGACGAAGCGTTCTTTGCTCTGGGCTTTGTCGAAGGCGATGCGGCTGCTCTCGATCCCGGCACCGGTGTAGGGGATGCCACGCTCTTCCAAAATCGCCTGCAACTGGCCATCCTCACCAAAGGTGCCGTGGATCAAGTTCATGGCGATGAGGGCATCCGCAGGCACGTCAAAGTCTGGCCCGGTCACGTCCACTTCCACCACCTCCGCTCCCTTGGTCTTCAAAGCGGCGATGACACTCTCTGCCGTCTTTTTAGACACTTCGCGTTCCGAACCGGGGCCGCCAAAGAGGACGGCGATCTTCTTGCCTGTGATGTCGAGCATGGTGGGGAGATATGCTCTCACTCCCTCATTCGTGCAAGAGCGCCTGACGAAAATCCCCAGACGGGGTCTTGCTACCCTCGCCGGCCTTTCTTAACGTGCGGGATGAAATTGCTGCCGCTGTTGTTGATCGGGGTTTCACCTCTGGCCTGGGCCGATGAAAAACGCGATGCTCTCTTTGCCTCCTCCGTGGAGGCCCTGTTTCCGAAACTGGTAGAGACCCGGCGTGACATCCATGCGCACCCGGAATTGTCCAATGAAGAGGCGCGCACCGCCGCCTTAGTCGCTGAGCGCCTGCGCGCTCTGGGCCTGGAGGTGCAAACGGGCGTGGCCAAACATGGCGTGGTGGCTCTGCTCAAAGGTGGCCAGGAGGGCAAGTGCGTGGCCGTGCGGGCGGACATGGATGCACTGCCCATCAAAGAACTGCGCTCCGTCCCCTATCGCTCGCAGAACCCCGGCGTGATGCACGCCTGTGGGCATGACCTGCATACCACGGTGGCTCTGGGGGTAGCTGAATTGCTGGCCAAGCATCGTGATCAGGTCAAAGGCAGTGTGAAATTCCTTTTCCAACCAGCGGAGGAGGCCATGCCGGCTAGCTTCAAAGGCATCTGGGGCGCGAAGATGATGATCGCAGAGGGGGCGATGGCCAATCCGAAACCGGATGCCGTTTTCGGCCTGCATTGCACCACCTCCGTCGCCCCGGTGGGCGTGACAGATGACGAAACTCACTTTCTCACAGCCGGGCAGGTGGCCTACACCATCGGCGCAGACAACGCGAACAGCGACCGTTTCCAAATCACCATCCGGGGCAAGATGGCCCATGGTTCTGCCCCGCATAAAGGCGTGGATGCCATCGTCGTCGCGGCGGAGGCCATCACTGCTTTGCAGACCATCCGCAGTCGGCAGACGAACACCCGCCAGCCTCTGGTCATCAGCATCGGCACCATCCAGGGCGGCCAGCGGGAAAACATCTTGGCGGAGGAAGTGACGCTGGGCGGCACCGTGCGCACCTATGATGCGGCTTTTCGCGATGGCGTGGTGGAGATGATGAAGCGCATCCTCAAAGGCATCACCGAGGCGCATGGGGCTACCTACACGATGGACTACCGCATCGGCTACCCCAGCATCATCAACCAAGAGGCGCTGGTGAAGGCCACCCTGCCTGCTTTCAAACGACTGCTGGGAGAGGCCAATGTGTTGGAAGTCATCCCGAGCATGGGGGGTGAAGACTTCTCCTACTTTGCCCAAGTGACGCCTGGGTTTTACTTTCGGTTAGGCGTGGCCAATGAGAAAAAGGGCATCATTCACGGTGCCCACACTCCCATGTTCGATGCGGATGAGGACAGCCTGAAAACCGGGGTTCAGGTGATGGCGGCGGCGGTCTGCGACTTTCTGAATGCGAAGTAGATCCAGCCTGGCAGAGGCGGTGGTTAGCCTTCGGCTGTCTCACTCCGCACTTCTTCCAGCCAGGCTTTCACGACGATGCGGCTGGTGTCATTGCAGGCCTGCAATCCATAGGAATAAGGCCGGTGACCCGTGGTGTGAGGGAAGGCGATGTCGTGGATTCTCGGGTTCGCGGTGCCGCTGTCACCGATGACCCGGTAGCTATGATCAATGTCTATGCCGCCCGTCTTCAGGAGTGTGTCTCCATGGATTTTTAACAGCATTTCGGGGTCCTCCTTCGCCAGCTTGGCCGCGCTTTTGGATCGGTAAAAAGCGGCGCAGGCTGGGCGGACAGTTTTGTTTTTTACCAGGCTCGGGAAGGGGTAGTCTTCCAGCTCCAAGGGACCCTGGCCACTGCAATCAATGAACATGTCGTAACTGTAGGTGGCGGTTTTTTCATCTTCGCCCACTTCCACCAGAGTGTGGTGCTGGGCCTTGGATTTCCTCACTCGGGAGACAGAGCCTGGGACTATGTCCAGTTTGCCTGCATCGTAGAGAGCGAGGATGGTGTTTCCTGAAGGTAATGGCATGGCGGCGATGACATTGAGGAGGAAAGGCATCAACTTCTCATGCAAGGTGACATGATCCTCTGCCGGCATGTAACTGGCGTAGTAGTTAAGGGTGTAGATGAGGTCATCCACCCGTTCTTTCCAATGGATGGGGCGGTGTTGTTTCACGGATTCTTCGGCCTCCTTCATCTCGATACGCATGCCTTCAAACGCATTGTCGTATTCATGCTGCTGGCTCATTTCTTCGATGAAATCGAGCAGCTTAAAGGAAGGATCCTTCAGCCGTTTTACCATCTCGGGCAGGCCATCTTTCTGGAAGGCCTCTTGGAGCACAGGACGGCAGACTTGGTCGAAGTAAGTTTCCAACCTCAGCCTGCCCTGGGCATCCATCAGCTTGGCCATGTCTGTAGGACTGACATGACGATAAATTTCCCGCATGGGTTCCTCCTGGTCGAACTGCAAGTGCGGTAACAGTCCTTTTGAGGAGTGCATGACCATCTTGAATCCCTCGGTGCCGGGGTGGGGTCGGTAGGTCAGGGCATCGCCTTTAGGAATGAAGTCGCCATGCCGGTGGGCGAGGGAGGAGATGACATCGAAGGCGCTGAGCGAGGCCCCCAAAGTGCCGATGACAAAATTGTAGTGTTCTCCGTCCCTGGGCAGCAGTTTGGCGATGGGCCAGGGAGAGGCATAATAACCAGCTTCGGGTACGTCCTTCTCAGGCCAGCGGTGACCGGTGGCAATGACCACCCGGTCAAATTCATAAGCCTCGCCCGACTGGGTGAAAAGGGTGACTCGTTGGCTCTCGGCATCGTCTCTTACATCCACCACCTGGCAGTCGGCGTGGCTGTGAACGCGGATGCCCGCTTCGGTCAGCCAAGCTTGTAGCAGTTGATACTGCGCTTTGAAATACTGGCCGAGAGCTAAGCGACCGTACACTTCATCCTCTTTGATCTCCACGCCCTCCAGACCTAGGTCCGCGAGGACTGAAGGCGCCTGGGAGCGGAGCCAGTCAGTCAAGGTCGTGGGCAGCTCAGGCAGTTCCTCGGACGAGATATTCGACATGTTGTAGATGTCCGTGGTCTGTGGCGTGTAGGGCATGCCCATGCCGATGAAGGCATTCTTTTCAAAAACCGTGATTTCACTCAGCGTGGGGCTGAGGCTGGCGGCGTGATCCAGGATATGCTTGAGCAGGTAGATCGCCGAAGGGCCGCTGCCGATGATGGCGAGAGATTGAGGACGGTTCATACGGGAGAATGGGTTGAGGCATCCAAGCTTCGTGTGGGAGCCATTTGGTGGCCTTGATGCGAACTTGAATAACCGCACATCATGGAAACCAACGATCCCCCTTTGCACTCGCCGCTGGAAGATGTGGTGCTGGAGGACGTGCCCGTGTGGGAGGCAGAGCTGCTGCACATCTACATCTCACCCGGGCATGATTACTGGGGCAAGCAGGGCGAAGGGCGGCTTCAACACGGCATCCAGCAGGTCAGTCATGTGGAATGTGTCGCGGGCCGAGGACTGCGGGGAGACCGCTACTGTGAGAGGCGCATCGGCCACAAAGGGCAGGTGACGTTTTTTGATGCGCAGGTCGTGGAGGACATCCGCAGCCGCTTTCGCCTGGCAAAGCTGCCTGCTTCCGTGTTTCGGCGGAACTTGATCGTCCGGGGGCCTCGATTGCAAGATTGGTTAGGCCGGCGCTTTCTCTTCCAGGGAATCGTCTTTGAAGGGGTGCAGGAGTGCCAGCCCTGCCACTGGATGGACCGGGTGGTGGCCGCTGGCGCGGAAGAGTTCTTGGCTTCAGAGTTTCGTGGGGGGCTGCGGGCCAAGGTGCTCACGCCAGGCATCCTGCGAGTTTCGGAAGAGTTGCCAGGCTGAATTGAAGCCATCATTCAGAGAAAGTGGGGTCTCCACAAAGTCCGCTGCATTCTTGCCAAAGTAACCCTGTTCATGGCTAGACGTTCCTGCTAATGCTACGTCTGCTGTCTCATCTCCCTCAGACCCCATGAAACTCAAACTGGACCTTCACGATTTTCGCGTGCCCGATGGCAAACCTTTTCGCATCGCTAAGGCGAAGACCAAGGTGAAGGATCTTTATTCTGACAGCGCCCACTACGAGACCCTCATCGCTCAGTTTCGTGAGGAGATTGATGACCTGCAGCAGAAGATGTATGCGCAGGATCGCCAGGGGCTGCTGCTGATCTTTCAGGCCATGGATGCGGCGGGTAAAGACAGCACCATCAAGCACGTGATGAGCGGAGTGAACACCCAGGGTGTGGAGGTGCACAGCTTCAAGCGCCCGACGAGTGCCGAGTTGGATCACGACTTCCTCTGGCGCACCTCCCGTGTCCTGCCACAACGTGGCCGCATAGGCATCTTTAACCGCAGCTACTATGAGGAAGTGCTTTGCTGCCGTGTGCACCCGGAGATCGTCACGGACATCCAACGTCTGCCTGAGAAGACCACCAAAAATTTGGACAAGCTGTTTGCTGATCGCCTCAAAGACATCCGCAACCTGGAGGCCTACTGCCATCGCAATGGCATCCGCATTGTGAAGTTCTTCCTCAATGTCTCCAAAGAGGAACAAAAGAAACGCTTCCTAGCCCGCATTGACACGCCCAGCAAAAATTGGAAATTCGAGGAAGGCGATGTCAAGGAGCGCGGCTTTTGGAAGGAGTATATGCACGCTTATGAAGACGCCATCCGCCATACAGGGACTGAAGAGTGCCCCTGGTATGTCGTCCCAGCCGATGACAAGAAAAACATGCGTCTCATCGTCAGCGCCGCCATTCTGCATGAGATGCAGGGCATGAAGCTCAAGTATCCTGAGCTGCCTCCGGAGCAGAAGGCCCACCTAGAGGTGGCTAAAAAGCTGCTTTTAGAAGAAAAGTAAGTTAGGCGGAAAGGGTTGGTTTGGGATTCTCGGCGCATGCAGGAGATCGCACGTACAGGGTGCCTTATGAAAAAAGAAGCCTCTAGTCTGTGATCTCTGAAAGCGTGCGATGGCCTCTGACCTCTGGCCCTGCTGCCTGTATGCGGGGGGGAAAAGAAATCTAGAGGCCCACGTTCGCTCGGTGGCCTCGAGAACCCGCAGGCGGAGAAGAAAGGGCCTTGTTTGTCCTACGCCTAACTGGAAGCGCGGAATGGATCTGTCCTTCACTCGCCAGCTCAGGCCATGGGGCAGCTCAGCCAGAGAGTGGTCGTGTTATTCTCGGATGCGATGCCGATTTGCAGATTCATCTGGTGGGCCAGCATGGAGGCAATGGTGAGGCCCAGGCCGAGATGATTGCTGTTTTTAGAGCCGTGGAAGGGGCGGAAGACTTCGGCCAGTTTATCCTGCGGGATGTGTGATCCAGTATTGCTGACGAGGATGTCCACGCGGCGTTGTTCCACCGGGGTAATGACGCCTGGGCCAGCGATCTTTAGCATGGCGCGGCCATTGGCCTTGCCTGCGGCTTCGGCTGCGTTTTTCAGCAGCTCGATGAGGATGTCTTTAAATTTGGTGGGGTCCACCAGCACGGGGGGGAGGCCTTGCTGTACGTCGGCTTCCAGTTGCACGCCGTTTTTGCTGAAAGGTTCCAGCAGGGCACCTTCCACCACGGTGAGATACTCGTTCAGACTCAGCGGTTGCAGGGTGAGTTTGGCACAGCCACCCGCAGAGCGGATGCGCTCACTCAGGGCAGATACACCTACAGAGGCTTCGCGGATGTGCTGCATGTTTTCTGCCACGCCCGGGTCCAGGTCATCCGTCATGAGGATGAGGCTGCTGAATCCCTGGATCACGGCCAGCAGGTTGTTCAGTTTATGGGTCAGCCCGCGCAGCAGTTCCTGGTGAAACCCATCGCTGTGTTCATGACCAAGTTGAAGAGTGCTAGGGAAAACGAATTGCATGGGGGGAGACAGATGGCGCAGTTATGCAGCTGAGGATAGCCCTGAGCAAACGCATTTTCGGTCTGCTTCAGTGACGGGAGGGGAAGGAAAAGGAACAATCGCTGCCTTCGATGCTTTTTAGAAGGGCACAGAAAGCTGGAAATGAAGGGTTTAAGGTCTCGATTTCCATGAAAATCCATATTTTTAGGTATTTCTGTGTTTATAATTATCAGATTTACTGGAATTTTTTTGCCAAATTGACGGATTGCCCTACAGTATTTTGCAATCTGTGATCGTTTCGTTTTGAATCTGGCTCAGTCTGAGCTTCGGCGTGACGATCCTGCTGCCTGTTTTTGTTCACTCCCAAATGGTCCCTGAAATCGAAAGCTTTGGTCATCTGATGATCGCTCGCCGCGCCGGTGGAGAACCGGTGGGGTTGGTGCGTTCACCTGACGAAGTGGTGTTTCTGGCTTTTGATGCCTCCATCAAACGACTGGTGGAGTTGCATATCTTGCGCAGTGGTCGCACGCTGGATGCAGTCGCGAAAAAGTCTGCTTTTGAACGGGCTCAGCAGGCTTCGGAGATTCGAGGCCCGTCCTTCATGCGCATTTTGGATGTGGGTGAGGACCAGGGACTGGTCTATTACACCAGCAACTTGAACGATGGCGAATTCATCGAGGACTACATCAAGCGTCGCGGTCCCTTGCAGCCTGCGACGGTGTTTTCCCTGGTTTTCCAGCTTTTGGATGACTTGATGCAGTTGAAAAAATACCGCCGCCTCATCTCCCAGATGCGGCTGGACCGGGTGGTCATGACCACCTTGGAGGATACCTTCCTGCAACTGCGCATCTATGATTACGGCCTGTCCACACCCGAAAGTGAAGAGGAGACGGGAGCTAACCTAGTCATCCAAATTTGTGAGCTGATGTTTTTGATGCTCACAGGCAAACCATTTGCGGGAGACAATCCGGACCGTATCCCCGCCCTGACGGCTCTGCCGATGAGCCTGCGTACGGCCATGCGGGCTGCGCTGACAGATCCGGCGAATTGTCCCACTTCCATCGAACGCGTGCGAGATGATGTGAGGGAGGCCATCGGTGCTTTTGTCAGCAGCATCAATGCACGCAACCCGCGCAAGCAACTGGTCATCATCACTGCTCTGCAGCCGCGCTCGCAGCTCCAGGACATGCTGCTGGAAAACGTGCCTGTGGAGGTCATTTTGGGCAATCGCTTCCGTGCCGAGGGGGAGGACCATGCGCGCCGCTATCCCTTCTCCATCCCTTGTTTCAATACGAAGAATGAGCAGCCTGTGACGGTGCATCTGCTACCGCCGGCCCGCATCGTCGAAAAGTCTCAGTATGAGGCAGTTCCCCTTCAAACATGGCGGTTCAATGCTGAAAAGCACCCGAACATCCTGCGCAGCCTCAGCCTGTGGGAGAGTCCCGACTGGACCTTCCTCACGGAGGAAAGAGAGCCGGGCTTTTCCCTCAGCCGCCTGCTGGCAGAGCGCATCACGCTGAATCACCAGGAAGTGGCCGTGCTGCTGCGGCAGGTACATGCCGGGCAGGAGCAGGCGCTGGAGTGCGGCGTGCAGCGGCTGGATCTCCACCCTTCAAACATCGTCCTACGGGTCGGGAAAAATGGACCTTTGATGAGTCGAGAGCATGATCGCCTCATGCAAAAGCGGCTGGATGCCTGGCCTGCCTTTCAGGTAAAGTTGCGTGCCCACCTGACGATGCGGAATCTCTATGAACCGCCGCTGGTGGATAAACCCGAGCATGGGGAGCATAGCGAGGCCCATCTGGCCGACCGTGACTACCGCAGCCGCGCTTTTGTCGCCCTGGCGGCCTACCTTCTCACCGGTCAGCGCCAGACCAGCGGGCATTTGAATTTCCCAGAGGCCATGCCGGAGCTTTTGGCGGACTTCATTCGTGAATGTCTGGAGAAATCTCGCCACCACGGTCAGGTTCCCAGCCCCGCAGATTTTCTGGCCCAGTATGAGGGGCTCATGAATGCCACCACCTCCGGCCCAGACCTAGCCACGCGCCTACGCGGTAGCAATGTGCGGCTGGAGGACATGGAAAGCGTGGGCAGTGTTTCAGACTTCGACAATGAATGGGCGGGGGATGACGAGGTGGAGACTGAAGAGGAAGTGCTCAAGACGCCTATTTCTCGAAGGCTTAAGCCCACGGACTTTAGTCGTCCATCCTCCTCAAAAGCGCTGGGCTGGCCTGTGTGGGCCGCCGCCGCAGTGGTCATCTTAGGTCTCGCTGGCTGGTGGCTTTTCTCTGGAAGTTCGCCGGTATCTCCCGCGCCGGTGCAGGGGGAAGTGGCTGCCGCAGTAGAGCCTTCTAAGGTAGCCGAGCCTACTCCTGCAAAGATCCCTGAGGCCGCTCCAGCCACGGCCACACTCGCCACCGCTGTTCCGACTCCCAAGCCAGCGGTTGAGTCCCCGCCCATGGTGAAAACGCCGCCTGTGCCCGTGGTGAGCGCACCTGCTGTGGATAAACCTGCGGTCGAAAGGCCGACTCTCCCTCCTCCTGCGAAGGAATCCACCCCGGCCAAAGCCACCACGGTGGCCACCCCTGAACCCGCGCCTACGCCCCCTGCTGCTGCGCCTGCCCCTGCCGCCAAAATCATCCCTCCCGCGCCGCAGGTGGTGCCCAATCCCGTCATCATTCGCAAGGCTCTAGTGCCTTCGCCTGAAGAGATCGCCCGTTTTAAACAAGGTCTTGCACCGCCGCCGCCCACGCAGCTTCCTGCGCAGGTTACTCCTCAGGCACCTGAGAAACCGAGGTCAGGATCCATCCCGACGATCAATGTCGCCCAGCCGATGAGCGGCCCTGAGACTGCCGAGGTTCGGCAGTAGCACATGATAGCCCCTCCCTCTCACTAGAGAGGGCCTTCAGGCGAAGATTTGTTGCTAGCGCTTAGCCCAGGCCTGGCACCTGCCATCCCTCACGGTAGGCACGTTTCACCAGCTTGTTTGCGGCTTCGTGATTGCTGATCTGGCAGGTCTCGCGGTCAAATTCGAGCCACTGGCCAGGGAAGCGATCTGTGAGGGTGCCGACGAGCACACTCTCGGTTAGGGGGCCGCCGTGGCTGAAGTCTGCGCAGCTCTTTCGGCCAGAGAGGATGGCATCCACCCAGTCGTGGTAGTGATCCTGGCCTTTCAGTCCTTTCGGGTATTTTTCAGCTGGGAAGCTTTCCTCTGGGAGCACGAACGGACGCTGGCCATAAGGTTTGAAGATGCTGCCCTCTGTGCCCACCCAGAAGGTGCCGGACTGGGGAAACTTGGTCAGTACTTTCGGCATCTTCACCTTGGTCATGTCTGGCTCCATGCCGCCGTCATACCAGGTGATGCGCAGGGTATTTTCCGCCGTGTATTCGCTGCCGGGAAAGTCCAGTTCAACAATACGTTTCTCCCCCCACAATGCGCCCTGGCTGCCGCCATGGGTCAGGCGTGCGCGGGTGGGTGTGGTGAGTTTGAGCGCGTCAAAGGTGGTATCAAAGTGATGGCAGCCCATGTCCCCCATTTCGCCACAGCCGAAGTCAAACCAGGCACGCCAGTTCTGGGGGTGGTAAGTGTCTTTCAGGTAAGGCACTGGGGTGCGCACGCCACACCAGAGATCCCAGTCCAGCCCTTCCGGCAGGGCATCGGCCTGCGGGCGCAGCTCGGTGTTTTTGGGCCACCAGCTCAGCGGTTTGTTTTCCCACATGATGACTTCCTTCACTTTGCCGATGGCACCGCTCTGGATGATTTGCACCGTCATGCGGGCCTCGATGCTGGAGCGCCCCTGATTGCCGAGCTGGGTGACCACACCTGCCTTCTTAGCCTCCTCTGTGATCACGCGGCACTCATGCAGCGTGGGAGCCATGGGCTTTTGCAAGTAAACGTGTTTTTTAGCGCGCAGGGCGGTCACACAGGGGCCGGCGTGGCTGTGGTCGGGTGTGCCGACGGTCACGGCATCAAACTTGTCGCCCAGATTGGCCAGCATCTCCCGCCAGTCCTTGTGCTGGCTAGCATCTGGGAAAAGCTTCACCGCCTGCGCGAGGTGGGTCGCATCCACATCGCAAAGGCCGACGATCTTCACCTTCTCATGCGTGGCCACGCTCTGCAGTGTCCTGCCGCCCATGCGGGCCACACCGATGCTGGCGACCTGGAGCATGGAATTCGGCGAGGCACTGCGCAAGATGGCAGGAAAGCCGAGGGTGGAAGCGGCGGTGGTCTGGAGAAAGCGGCGACGATTCATAGGTTGCCAAGACAAACGCCGTTCCGGGGTGGGTTTATCAACTCACAAGATCGGTGCAGCATCAAACAAGCTGCGGAGAGCGAAGGCCGCAGCCTTCGGCTTCCTTGGTCGCAGTATGGAAGTCTTCGCTGTCACCATTTTCATGAGCCTCGCTTTTGCGGTGCTTTTTGCCGTCCTGTTTTTTGCTGAACGCACCCAGCGGCAGCGTCGCTCGCTGGAGCAGATGTCCCTCATGCCTCTGGAATCTGACTCCACCGACCGCTGATCTGCCATGAACACACACTCTAAAAAGCAGCTCATCACTTTTGATGACCAGATCGTCCGTCAGTTCATGTGGGCATCCATTTTATGGGGCATCGTGGGCATGCTGGTGGGGGTGATCATTGCGTCTCAGCTCAATTTTCATCAGCTCAATCTCACCTCCTGGTTGTCCTTTGGCCGCCTACGGCCGCTGCACACAAATGCGGTGATTTTTGCCTTTGTGGGGAACATGATGTTCGCGGGCATCTACTACTCCACCCAGCGGCTGTGCAAAGCGCGCATGGCTTCTGATGTGTTGTCGAAGCTGCACTTCTGGGGCTGGCAAGGCATCATTGTGGCGGCGGCCATCACCTTGCCTTTAGGCTTCACCCGTGGGCAGGAATACGCGGAGCTCATCTGGCCCATCAACATCGCCGTGGCGCTCATCTGGGTGGTCTTTGCAGTGAATTTCTTTTGGACCTTGGCCCGGCGCAATGAGCCCTCACTCTACGTGGCGCTGTGGTTTTACATCGCCACCATCATCACGGTGGCGATGCTCTACATCGTCAATCACCTGTCTATCCCCACCAGTTGGACTCATAGTTATACCCTTTTTGCCGGGGTGCAAAATGCGTTGGTGCAGTGGTGGTATGGGCACAATGCCGTGGCCTTCTTCCTCACCACACCCATCCTGGGCATCATGTACTACTTCCTGCCCAAGGCAGCGGAGCGGCCCGTGTACTCGTATCGCCTATCCATTGTCCATTTCTGGTCATTGGTCTTCATCTACATCTGGGCGGGTCCGCATCATTTGTTAAACACGGCCCTGCCCAAGTGGCTGCAGATGCTGGGTATGTTCTTCAGTCTCATGCTTTGGGCCCCGAGCTGGGGGGGGATGCTCAATGGACTGCTCACGCTGCGTGGGGCCTGGGATAAGCTGCGCACAGATCCTGTGGTGAAGTTTTTCATCGCCGCAGTGACTTTTTATGGCATGGCCACCTTTGAGGGACCGCTGCTTTCCATCCGTGCGGTCAATGCTCTTTCTCACTACTCGGACTGGACCATTGGTCACGTTCATGCCGGAGCTTTGGGCTGGAACGGACTCATGGCCGCCGGGCTATTCTATTGGCTCACTCCGCGTCTTTACGGCACCAAGCTTCACTCCGTCTCGATGGCCAATTTCCACTTCTGGATCTCCATCGTTGGCATCCTCCTCTACGTCGCGGCCATGTGGGTCTCTGGCATCATGCAGGGGCTGATGCTGAACTCCACCAACGCCGCAGGCACCGCGCTGACGTACCCGAACTTCATCGAGACTCTCACTGCCATCCGGCCGATGATGGCCTTCCGCACCATCGGCGGGGGCATGTATCTGGTGGGCATGATCCTCATGCTTTGGAATCTCTGGATGACCGCCCGCAGTGGCAAGCCGGTAAATGAAAGCCGTGAAGTCGCTGTCATCGAACGCGGCAGAGTGGATAACATGGGCGCAAAGGAGACGTTTCTCTCAGATCCGGTGACCTATTTCTTTGGCGGTCTGTTCTTGCTCATGGGCTGGATCTTTCTCCCCCGTGGGGCCGATATTACCGCCCTGGTCTGTGCCCTTATCTTCGGGGCCATCGCCGTGCGCAAGTTTGCCGCCTCGCATCACACCTGGTCTCAGTGGTATGAACGTTTGTTAGAAAACTGGTTGCCCTTTACCGTGCTCACCTTCATTGCCGTGGCTCTCGGCGGCCTCATCCAGATCATCCCCACCGTCATGGTGAACCGGGCCAAGAATATGGAGGACCGCATCCAGCAGGTCTATACGCCGCTGGAACTCACAGGCCGTGACATCTACGTGGCGGAAGGCTGCTACAACTGCCACAGCCAGATGATCCGCACCATGCTGCCGGATGTGCTGCGCTACGGTGACTACAGCCGCCTGGGTGAGAGCATTTACGATCACCCTTTCCAGTGGGGCTCCAAGCGCACAGGGCCGGACCTGGCCCGCGAAGGTGGCAAGTACCCGCATAGCTGGCACTACAATCACATGATGGAACCCCGCAGCACTTCGGTCGGCTCCAACATGCCTGCTTACCCGCATCTGTTCACGGAAAAGTTTGACCAGAAGACCCTGCCGAAAAAGATCGCCGCCATGGTCCAACTCGGCGTGCCTTACCCCATGATGACGGCGGTGGAGATCAAAGAAAACGCCATCAAACAAGGCATCGAAATCGTCAATACCTTGAAGGCAGACAAGATCAATGCCCTGCCAGATACAAAGATCGTCGCCCTCATCGCCTACCTGCAAAAGCTGGGCAAATACGACACCCCTGAGGTGGAAGGGAAACTGCCTCCGATTCCCGCGAAGCCCGAGCTCATCCCCGGCCCCATCAATCCGGACAAAGGCCGCTCCACCGCCACCGGAGAATAACCTCCACGCACTCCCTGCCATGTACAAATACGTCATTTACGAAAGCTGGCTCGACTGGGTGCCTTACGTCGCCTTTGGCGTCACTGCCCTCGTCTTCATCACCTTTTCCATTCACGCCCTCATCATGCGCAAAGACCGCGCAGATCATCTCTCCAGCCTGCCACTGGACAACTAACCACCTTTCCTCGCCATGCCTCCCGACCCCTCCCATCAAGGCCCCATCCTCCGCCCTCATGAATACGATGGCATCCAGGAGTATGACCAAAAACTGCCTAACTGGTGGTTGTTCAGTTGGTACATCACCATGGTGTTTTTTGTCGTCGCCTGGGTGGGTTACTACCAGTTTGGCCTGGGCATGTCCGATGAAAAAAACATCGAGATGGCCATGGCCAAAATCGCGGACTATCAAAAGAAAGAACTGGAGTTGATTGACGACGATAAGCTCTGGGAAATGTCGAGGGATGAGAAAATCGTCGCCGCTGGGGCCGCCACATACAGCACCACTTGTATCGCATGCCACGCCGCAGATTTGAGCGCCCACATCGCCGGAGCTAAGCTTCCAGGCCTGCCTCTGAATGACCAGGAATGGAAGCATGGCGGCACCCCCACGCAGCTTCTCACCATCGTCCGCAAAGGCGCGCCTGATCTTACCAAAGGCATGCCCCCCTGGGAACCTCAACTCGGCCTCCAACGCGTGGTCGAAGTCGTCGCTTTCGTCCTGAGCAAACATCAAAAGGGCGAGCCTGTAACGCTGGCAGCGGACTCGCCATTGAAGGTGGCTAATCCGTGAAGGGACTAGAGTTATAGGGGGAACTTTGGGGGATGATTGACTAAATTGAGAGTGGATATTTTGAGGAATATCGGTGATACTGGACTCATCATGAGTGCGGCTACATTAACCGTGATACTGTTTGCCCTGCCGATTGCCGAACGGGTGGCCATAGCAGATCGTCTCTATGCGAGTGTGCCCGAAGATTGGCAGAAGACGGCGGATCAGGCATGGTTAGAGGAGGCCGAATGTCGGGCTGCTGAAATGGAGACGGATTCCTCCACCGAGCTCTCTCAAGAAGAGTTTCTCGCAGGAATTGACATCCACCGCGCCCGTTAATGAGACTGACTTTCCATACTAGAGTTCAGGGTGAAGCGAACGAGGCTGTGGAATGGTATGAGAAACAAAATGAAGGTCTAGGAAGCGATTTTTTCAGCAAAGTCCTGGAGGGTCTCAAACAGATCGAGGCGCATCCAGAAAGATGTGGTTTTTGGCTGGCGTCCAAAAGTGTTCGTCGGTTAAAACTGAACAGATTTCCTTACGATCTTCTTTACGAAATCAGGAAAGACTGAATCAAAATTCTCTGCCTTCGTCACGAGAAACGTCATCCTAACTTTGGTGCTCAAAGACGTTAGTTTTGAAGCAGGATATAAAAGCGGTTATGGCACGGGGCACTTGATGGCCGCAGGCCAAAGCTGGAGAGTTCTCACAAGATCCGCCCTACCCTCCGCAAGGTGCGAGGAGCAAAGAAGGTGTTTTCACCGAGGGTGTGAGTAGCTCATGAAATCCCCCTCTCTGGAATCGTTGTCGTCCATTCACGAAGATGGATCGCACCGCACGATTCATCCGGCAGATGTGCATGGCCGCTTCACGGCTTGGCGGCGTTGGTCCGCTTTGCTTCTTCTGGTCATTTACATCGCGCTGCCTTGGATTCCCATCAATGGTTACCCGGCTGTGTTTCTGGATGTGCAGGAGCGCCGCTTTCATTTCCTGGGGCTCACCCTGGCCACGCAGGATCTGTGGGTGGGCTTTTTCCTCATCACCGGCCTGGCCTTTTCGCTGTTTTACATCACGGCTCTTTTTGGCCGCATCTGGTGCGGGTGGACTTGCCCTTACACCGTGTTTCTGGAGCATGTGTATCGCCGGATCGAACGCTGGGTGGACGGGGACGCCACAGCTCGCCGCAGGTTGGATACGGCTCCTTGGTCTATAGGCAAGATCACGCGACGGGTGGTGAAGCATGGCATTTACTTGCTCATCTCCGCCGTCATTGCGCACATCTTTTTGAGCTACTTTGTCTCTCTGAAAAAGCTCTATCAAATGATGCAGGGCCCACCCACCCAGCACCTCACGGTGTTTGCGGTCATGGCTTTCCTAACAGGATCTTTGTACTTCGCCTTTAGTTGGTTTCGTGAGCAGTTCTGCGTCATCCTTTGTCCCTACGGACGGCTGCAATCGGCGCTCACGGATGATCACAGCGTGGTCATCGGCTATGACAAAAAGCGCGGTGAGCCGCGTGGGAAGGCTGGCAGCACTGACGGAGCCTGCGTGGACTGCCGCCGCTGCGTGCAGGTGTGCCCCACGGGCATTGACATCCGCAATGGTCTGCAGCTGGACTGCATCGGCTGCGCGGCCTGTGTGGACGCCTGCGATGACATCATGCTGAAGCTCAAACGTCCAACCGGACTGGTGCGCTACGATTCCCATGTCGGCCTGCAGGGAGGTCAAACGAACTGGCTGCGGCCACGCATCCTGCTTTACACGGGCTTGCTTTTCCTCGGAGTGGGAGCCTTCGCTTTGTCTGCCCTGCAACTTTCGCCCGTGCGTGCCAGCGCCGTGCGCATGGTGGGTGCGCCTTTTTACGTGGCCAATGGCACACTGCGAAATCAGTTCCTGGTACGGGTGATCAACAAGCGCAACAGCCCTGCCTCATACCAACTCAAACTGGTAGGCCCCATGCCACCCCAACTCAGCATCACCGGACTCACAGAAACGCTGACTTTAGGTCCCCTGGGCGAAGAGCAAAAGACCCTCGTGCTGTCCCTGCCAGAAGCCAGCTTCACCCAGCCTTTCAAGCTCCAGGTCCAAGTCACCGATACCACACGCGGCGATACCGTGACCACGCGTGTCATGGAATTCCTCGGCCCCGATTCACACCTCCAATCCGATGCCCCTCTTAATCCGAAAGATTTTATTCAATAAGCCCTGGCTGCTGCCGGTGCTGGCCTTCATCACCTTTGTGACAGGCTGGCTGGCCTTCATCATTTTCGCCATTCAAAACCGCCCGCAGGAAGTCGAGCGTGTCTTGCAACTGGCCCGCTGATTCCTGCTTTCCATGTCTGTCATTGATACCAGCGCTGCCGCCTTTTTAGCGGGGCTCGTCACCAGTGTCCATTGTGTGGGCATGTGCGGTCCGCTGTCCTGCTCCTGGGCAGTTTCGTCCAAGCCGGGCGCGGCAGGTTTCCTGCGAAACACCGCCCTTTATCACGGCGGGCGCCTGCTGTCTTACGGCTTGGTCGGGGCCATTGCTGGTGCGGCCGGTTTCATCCCACTGAGTTGGTTTCAGCACGGTGCTGGCATCGTCTTGCCCTGGCTCATGGTCATCGCCTTTGCTCTGGTGGGCATGGGGTTGGATCGATACCTGCCCAAACCTCAAGTCCTCAGCCGTGGCTTGCGTCACATTCAGACAGCCGCTTTCCGAATGAAAAGCGGGTGGCGAGCTAGTTTGTTAGGCCTGGCCACACCCTTGCTCCCCTGCGGGCCTTTGTACGTCATGTTTGCTCTGGCCATGGCCAATGGAAGCTCCTTTAAAGGGGCCGAGTTTGCCATCGCCTTCGGCCTTGGCACCCTGCCGCTGCTCTGGCTGGCGCAAACGCAACTTCATTGGTTATGTGGCCGACTCCAGCCCGTCACCCTGCGACGGGTGCAGCGTAGCCTGGCCCTCATCGCCGCCGTGGTCATGGCCTGGCGTCTGCGCGGCACCCTGGACTTTGGCAGCGAGGCCGTGCCTAGTTGCTGCCATGCGATGATGTAGATCAGTCCACCATGTCCAAGGTGGGGATCTGCACCTGTTCGTAAATCTCCTCCAAAGAAAGGTCGAACCCTAAACAGGCCAGCGGTAATTTAGCCTCAAGTCCCAAAGATACAGATCTCTCAAAACCCGTATTTGTCCGCTGATAGGCAATAACTTGCCTGCGCTGGCTGTCCACCAACAGATAAAGTTCAAGGGATGGGATTGAAGTGTAGGCGTCCAGTTTTTCTCCTTCATCCGTGCGGCGGGTGGAATCCGACATCACTTCGATAATTACATTCGGCCTGTCCTGAAACGAATCATCGGGCGGGTTCGGGTCGCAGACCACTTGCACATCAGGGTAATAAAATCGTATTTGGTTAGGCAACCTGACACGCACCTTGGTATCGCTGTTATAGGGTTGGCAGGATTTCCCTCGTAGTCGAGTATGCAACGCAGCGAAAATATTACCTGCGATCTTGTTATGCACATTCTTGGCACCCGCCATGGCATGAACGACGCCGCCCAGATATTCATGCTTGATGGGTGAGTTTAACTCCCCCGCCAAATAATCCTCCGGAGAGACCAGGGTTTCGTGCAGAGCAATCGCAGACATGTGATGATTTTAGAGTTCTCCGTTTGCTTTCGCAACGTCCGATTCGGATCACAAACTCCGCAGCATCGTCAGGGCTTCGGCCAGTTGTTTGTGGCCTTGGCGTTCGTTCAGGCGGGGGAATTTGCCGTGGATCATCACCATCTGGCCGTTGCGGGTGAGCATCAGCTTACGCTCCTTGATTTCCACATCGGTGATGCCTGCATGGGCGGCGGAGAGACGGATGGAGGCGCAGGTGATGAGGTTCTGCACAGCGTGGGGCAGCTTGTCGCCGAACTGGTCGCGCCACTGGCTTTCCAGTTCGTCCAGTTCCTTGCGTGTCATCACCTCGCCCAGTTGGCGGTAGGCGGTGATGCGCAGCCGAGTGTCCTCCATGAAGGTGCTGGGCAAAAATGCGGGCGTGGCCCCAGGCGCGGCCTGCACCATGAGGGCTTCCGTCTGCACCAGGAAATCAGCCCGCAACGCGACCTCGATCGGGCGAGCTACGCGGCGTCCTTGCATCTTGTTCACGGCCTGCTTCAGCATCTGGCAGTACATGTCAAAACCCACGGCCGCGATGTGGCCGCTCTGCTCGGTGCCCAGCAAATTTCCAGCCCCACGAATTTCCAGATCTCGCAGAGCGATTTTAAAGCCGCTGCCCAGTCCCGCATACTGCTTGATGGCATTGACACGCTTGCGCGCATCGCCCGCAGTCACGGCATCGCGCGGCAGTAGCAGGTAAGCGTGTGCCTGCTGACCACCACGGCCTACACGACCCCGGAGCTGATACAGATCCGCTAGGCCAAAGCGATCTGCGCGGTCAATGATGATGGTGTTCGCATTTGGGATGTCCACGCCGCTCTCGATGATGGTGGTACACACCAACACATCCGCCCGCCCATCCACAAAGGTGTGCATCACGTCCTCCAGTAGCTCCTCATCCATCTGCCCATGGCCGATGATCACCTTCGCTCGTGGGCACAGTTCGCGGATGCGCTGGGCCACTTTCTCGATGGTCATCACCCGGTTGTGCAGAAAGAAAATCTGTCCACCCCGGTCCAGCTCCATGTCCACCGCCTGCTTGATCACCCGCTCGTCATACGGGCAGATTAGCGTTTGAACCGCTTGTTTGTTAGGCGGCGGGGTCTCGATGGTGCTCATGTCCCGCATGCCCATGAGGGCTAGGTAAAGTGTGCGCGGGATGGGCGTGGCGCTGAGCGTCAGCACATCCACAAAGCGGAACATCTCTTTGAAACGTTCCTTGTGCTTCACGCCGAAACGCTGCTCTTCATCAATCACCACGAGGCCCAGGTCCTTGAACTTCACGTCCTTAGAGATCACCCGGTGGGTTCCCACCACGATGTCCACATTGCCCTCGCGCACGCCTTGGATGATCTTCTTTTCGTTCTTCTTCGGCGTCAGTCGGCAGAGCATTTCCACGGTCACAGGGAATTCGCTCATGCGCTCGCGGATGTTTACCCAGTGCTGTCGGGCCAGCACAGTGGTAGGTACCAGGATGGCCACCTGTTTGCCACTCATCACCGCCTTGAAAGCTGCGCGGATGGCCACCTCCGTTTTGCCAAAGCCCACATCTGCGCACAGCAGGCGATCCATGGCCTTGGGAGATTCCATGTCCTGCTTGATGTCCTCCACGCAGCGCAGTTGGTCCGGTGTTTCTCGGTAGAGGAAGGAGTTTTCAAACTCCACCTGCCACTTCGTATCATGGGGGTAAGCAAAGCCCGTCACGGACTGCCGCTCAGCGCTGATGGTCAGCATCTTCGCGGCAAATTCTTCCACGCTTTTCTCCGCGCTCTTGCGGGTCTTTTGCCAAGAGGCACCGCCCAGCTTGCTCAGGGCAGGGGCCTTGCCACCCACGCCCACGTAGCGTGTCACCATGTGCGCCTGTGCCACGGGCACGAAGAACTTCGCCTCATCCGCATAGTGCAGCACCAGCACCTCCTCCCGCCTGCCTCCTGGGCTGATGCGGGTGGAGACTCCGGCATAACGGGCGATGCCGTGGTCTGAGTGTACCACCAGGTCCCCATCCTTCAGCTCGCGCAGCACATCTCGCGCCTTACGCAAAGTTTCGGGATCATCCAGCTTCGAGCCCCGCACCCGCCGCGTGTGCTGGTGGCGGCCAAAGATCTCTGCCCCGGTTAGCACTGCCAGTTTGGCCGATGGAATGGTGAAACCCCGATACAGCAGGCCTAACAAACTTTCTGGCGGAGTCACCGTTAGTGTGCTGGCCAGTTCTGCAAAGCGTTCACGCTCCGCCTCATTGTGGAAAAAGATGACGGTGCGCCATCCCATGCCCTGCCATTCTTTCACCTGCATTTGGAACTGCTTTCTCCGCGCCTCATGCAGCACAAAGTCGGAGGCATCAAAGATGCCCAGCGGGTTTTCATGGATGGCCGTGGCATAGTCCTCCACCATCTCGCCCGGCGCAGCATCTTCCACGATGCGCACCTGGCAGGGCCGCGAATCATCCTGGCCGATGACGAGAACCAGATCCTGCGGCTGAAAGTAGTCTGCCACCTTGCCTTCATCGGCCTCGGCTTCGCTGATCTGCAGGATGATGCCCGCGCGCTCCATGCGCCGGATGGAGGCCTGGTGATGAATGTCAAAGGCGCGGATGGATTCGATCTCGTCATCGAAAAACTCCAGCCTTAGCGGCTCCTCCGCCTGCCAGGAAAAGAAATCCACGATGCCACCTCGGCGGGCAAACTGGCCGCGCTCCATCACCACCGGCACGCGCTCATAACCTGCGCCATCCAGGTCCTCGAGGAACTTTTCCACGTCCAGCTTCGCCCCCACTTCCAGAGTGCGACGCTGGTTTTCGATCTCCTTGGCCGCCGGCACTGTTTCCTCCAGGCTGTCCGTGCAGATCACCAGCGCACGTGGGCAGTCAGGTCCAAGCTCACGCCAGCGGCTCAGCACGGAGACTCTTTCAGCGAGGCTTTCGGGATCGGGCAGCACCTCCAGATCCGACGTGCTGTGCCGGGGAAAATACAGCGCCGGGCACTGCCACACCATCAGCTCGGCATGCACCTGGTCCTGCGTGCGCACATCTGGGCACAGCACCCACAGTTTACGTCCAGGCTGGGCCTGCGCCACGTGGCCCATTACCAGCGCCACGGCAAAGGCGCGGGCTTCAGGGGTGATGTGATCCAGCACCACTTCCTTTTTTCCGCCGAGTCCCTTCAGCTTTTTGGCAAACTCTTTCGTGTCCAGCGCCGCTGCCACCAGGGTGTGCGTATCCTGCCGCTCCAGCCTTGGGGCACTGGGGAGAGGTTTTCGTTTTGCAGGGGCGGTTTTACGGGCCGCCTTTTTAGCCGGGACGGTGTCTGACACGGGGCAGTGGGAAATAAACGTTTCCCCGCGCAAGGAGGGCGCAGAATCTGGAAACTGGCAACTTTTAGCTGTGCATGCCATTCGGACAGACTCTCTTGCGCAAATGGTCCCATGGGCCACGTTAATGTCCCTGATGAGCACTCCCCCTCCAGAAAAGTTAGCTTCGGGTGCCACCTCTCTGTGGTCTGAGGTGCGAGCCATCCTGGACCTCGTTCTCGACTTCTCCTTTCAGAAGTTTGTCACCCCGCGCCTCATTCGTGTGCTTTACGCGCTCAGCCTCATCGCCGCCACCTTTGCAGCTTTAGGGTGGATGTTCAGCGGCTTTGGGGTCGGTTTGTTTTACGGCCTTTTTACCCTGATCACTGGGCCGGTAGCTTTCGTGATCTACGTGCTCACTGCCCGTGTTTTTATGGAGATCATCCTGGCCATCTTCCAGATCGCCGAAAAGGTGCGGAAGGACTGACTCCAACGTGTCTGAGGGGAGTGGAGAGAGGGCGCGGGGGGCATCTCACAAAAAAATTCCCTCCCCGCAAACTCTCCTGACATACCGTTGTCAGTGCCCTCGGCAAGGTCTGAGGCAGACATGTTATCCTTCGTCATCTTCGGCCCCCGCAGTCACCAGCTTCCTGTGCCTGTCGTCGCTCCCATTTTTCCTCCTGCCCCCAGCCCTATGTCAGATCCCGCTCCTGCCCTCAAAGATTGGTTTGATCCCGCCCGCTATCGCCACATTGCCCAGGAGGTCACCGCCATACATCCTGGTTTTGATGCCAAAAAATTTCTCAAGCTGGCGCTGGTGGATCTTGACTCGCTTTCCCTCATGCAGCGTCTCCGCCGCACCACGGAAAGTCTCCACGCCACCCTGCCTGGCGACTACCCCCGCACGCTGGAAATCCTCCGCCAGCTCGCCCCTCGGCTGGGGCACAGCTTCGTCAGTCTCGTCCTGCCTGACTACGTCGCCCTGTATGGTCAGCGGCATTTCGATCTTTCTCTGGAGGCGCTGAAGTTCTTCACTTCCTTTGGCTCTTCCGAGTTCGCCATCCGCCACTTCCTTCAGAGCGATCTCGCGCGCACATTAGCGGTCATGGAAACTTGGTCGCGAGATGACAATGATCACGTTCGTCGCCTCGCCAGTGAAGGTTGCCGCCCGCGCCTGCCGTGGTCCTTCCGGCTCGAGCCCCTCATTGCCGATCCCACACCCGTTCTTCCCATCCTAGAAAACCTCCGCGCGGATCCCAGCCTCTACGTCCGTAAATCCGTCGCCAATCATCTCAACGACATCACCAAGGACCATCCATCCCGCGTGCTGGATCTGCTCCATACCTGGCCCGTGCAGGAAAATCCCCACACCGCCTGGATCGCACGTCATGCCCTGCGCACCCTCATTAAAAGGGGCGATCCTCGTGCCCTCAGCCTCATCGGTGCTAGTGGCAAACCGGAGGTGAAGATTCACCACTTCATCGTCAGCCCGCACCACATCCAGTTAGGCCAAAAGATCGGCCTCAGTCTGTGCCTCGAATCCAAGGCCACCACGCCGCAGCGCCTCGTGGTGGACTACGCCCTGCATTACGTGAAAAAGAGTGGCAGCACCTCCGCCAAAGTTTTTAAATGGAAAGAGATCACCCTGGCTCCAGGAGAAACCCTCACGCTGACTCGCCAGCAAACCATCCAGGACTTCACCACACGACTGCATCATGCAGGCCATCACGCGGTGGAGATTCAGATCAATGGCGAGACGCTGGCCAAAAGTGGGTTTGAGCTGGAGAAGTGATGACCTGCATCAATGAAGGCGGAGGCTAGGCATCTTCGTGGCTGGGCCTCTGTTTTTGAACACGTCGGTTCAGCATGGGTTGAACCCATCGTCACAGAGGTTTTAAGAAACGATCCCCAGAAACGCGCTTCATGGTGGCGGCTTCTTTGTTCAGCAAGTTCATGGTGGTTTGCTCGAGCTTGCCATCCTTCAATTCAATGTCGAATTCGAGGATGTCTGGATTGGCTGTGGGTCGCCACTTTCCAGCCACAGCTGCTGCGGCTTGCAGAAAGAAAGTGCCGTCTTCTCTCAAGGTCAGGGTGCCATACTTAACGTCGTAATTTGGATTGGTGTAGTAGCCCCAGACTTTAGGAAAACGATTTTGGGAAAGATAGCGTTTCGGAGATAAAGGCTGGCTCGGATTCAGCGGAGTATTTCCCTCAATGACCATTCTCGCTTGGCCAATTTTCAGGATGCTGGCCATGTCTTTGCCAGCATGATTCGCCAGTAAACCATCGAGTTTTTTGAGGGATTCTTCTCGGTGCGGTTTCAGGGCGACCGTCCGGGCTGTGTCATACTGTTTAAAAAGTTTTTCCGCCTCAGGTTTCGGTGCGGTGACCTCTTCACCCTTGAGTTTAAGTTTGACCTGTTCTGAAAGCGCGGCGGCTCCTTCGGTATCCCCTTGGGAGATCATCTTGGCGGCTATCGCGGTGCTTTCACGCTGCAAAGTGGCATCCAATTTTTCACAGGCTCGTGAGGCTTTGGCTCGGTAGTCGGCCACAATCTCCTCAGGAGTTTGCGCTGAGGAGGCCGAGTGGAACGCGAGCAAGAATAAGAGGTGAAGAGCTATGTATTTCATCAAGATGGAAGTTAGGCTTTTGCTCGTTCGGGGCGTGCCTAAATCCTAAAGGTGAGTTTGTCACCTGACAAGTTCACGCAGTCTGGGCTAGAAACTTATCTGGCGACGCCGGGCAAAGAGGCGTGGGGCTGTGGGCGGATATCCGGACGCCCATTCCAGCCCACCGCCTGATTACTCGCCTTCTATCCGTGGAGTCAACGCGGCTCCAGGATGAAGCTGTGATCATCCCACTGAAGGGTGTGGTTGGAGAGCTCGGCAAGGTAGCGCAGAGCTTCCATTAGCGGCACCTCTTTGAGACTGAGGCTGATCTTGATACCGGCAGGAGCACCGGGTTTGATGACGATATTGAGGGGAGACTCCTCCATGCGATCACAGGCGGTTTGCACTTGGGTGCGGATGAATTCAGCGGCCTCTTCCAAGGTGGCTTCTTTGAACTGGACCTGGGGCAGAATGATCTTGCGGCCCAGTTCACCGGCTCGGCCTTTTTGGATTTGAGCAGGGGCTGGAGTGGCCGCTGTCACGGGAGTGGACCCGGTGGCAGGGATGATGATCACGGCATGCGGTTCGACTTTGAACTTCATCCCCGCCAGTTCGGTGACATATCGAACGGCTTCGCCCAGCGGGACTTTTTTGAGGTCTAGGCTGAGGGTGCTCTCTGTGCCTGGTCGGCGTAGGATTCTGAAAGGAACGCCTTTGCGAGCTTCAACAGGTTCTGCGGTGTCGTACTCTTTGGATTTCACGATTAAAAACTCCACGGCTTCCTCCAGGGTGGCTCCGCTGAACTGAAGGTGCGGCAACACGATGCGGTCGAGTTTTTCCAGTAAGTACCTGTTCGTGGCGGTGGTCGTGGAAGCATCGTTAGCCAGGTAGCTGAGGTCCAGTTTGTGCGAGGCTTCCGCTTCTTCCTTCGTGCCAAAGTAGATCGCGCCAAAGGCTTTGTGATTGCTTGGCGGGGCGAGCTTGTAGAAAGTCAAATGTGGCAGGCCAGGGTAGGGTTGGGGCAGGGTGAGAGAAAACTTACCGCGTCCTTTCTTCACCACCACTTGTTGGTTAGGCCCGTTTAAGATGCCTTTGGGAGGCGACTCTAGCGAGGTGATGTAGAGCCCCAGGGTGGCTGCATCTTGGCTGGTCAGTTCATACTCACCCGTGACGGTGAGAGAATCCGCCGACCTTTCTACGGACGTGATGTGCAGGGCATCCCCGCTGCGGAAACGTGACTGACCTAGAGCAAAGCTGAGGTCTTCCTTGTCCGTCGCGCCTGGGGGCATCTGAGCACGGGTGCTGCCCAGGAAAGTCAGCACCGCCATCGCCCCCACCATGAGCATGCGCATGAGAGGATGGGAACGTCGAAACTGAGCGATGGCCTGGATGCGGGTGCGCAGAGCGGCCCCGCGCTGGAAGATGCCGACAAAGCCCAGACTCAAACCATGAGGGCCTAAAGCGGACTCCATCTTCAGCAGTGCATGGCCATAGTGGAGGCGACCTTCCTTGGAGCTATGGGACAGCACTTGGGCATCGCAGGCGGCTTCGCGATCCGTGCGGGCTTTATAGAACGCCAGCCAGAGCAGGGGATTGAACCAATGCAGGGCCATCAGCGCACAGAGCAGCAGATTCATCGGCAGGTCCCCGCGCTTCAGATGCATGAGTTCATGCTTGAGGATGAGGCGGATTTCTGCCGGAGTGAATTGATCGCCTAACCGAGAAGGTAACATCAAAGTCGGGCGCCACACTCCGGTGATGGCGGGGCTGCTCACCTGAGGAGACACCAAGACACGCGGTAGGCGGTGCAGATGCATGTCTGCGGCCAGTTGTTCGATCTCATGGAGAAGATTGGCAGGTGCTGGAATGGCGCTGCGCCGATAGCGCCGCAGGGTGAGCCATAAAGAAACCGTGCCACAGATTAGCCATGCGCCGCAGCCCACGGCCCAGGTCGCGGCAAGGGCGAGCTGCCAGTCAAAAGGCTTTGCTGCAACGGGTGGGATTGAGACCGCTGGTGCGTCCATTTCCATGACGATTGGAAGAGGCTGCGCGGCTGGTGGAATCACGGATTCCTTTGCCGTGGAAGCGAGGAGGGTTTCGGCGCTCCATCGGCTTTCCAGCAGGCTCGGCATGAGCAGCGTGGCGAGAACAGGCAGCCACAGGGCGTAGCGCCAGCGGGGGGTGAGATGCCGATGCAAAGCGGCCTGGATCAAGAGCACGGCTCCTGTGAGAAGTGAAGCACGAAGGCTGGTGGCGAGCACCCAGTCAAAGAGTTGGGCAGACAGGTTCATGGTGGTTAGCGGTCGAGTGATTGGTCGAGCAGTTTTTTGAGCTCCTTCACCTCTTCAGGGGTGAGTTTGCTGTTCTGGGCAAAGTGGATGAGCAGAGGCTTGGCAGCGCCTTGGAAGACACGCTGGAGGAAGGAGTCACTCTCCGCCCGCACGCAGGCTTCGCGCTTCACGGCGGGCAGGTAGATGCGGGTGCCGCTGGTGTTTGCATCTGTCTTCAGCGCGCCTTTCTCCACCAGCCGAGTGAGCAGGGTGCGCACCGTGTTTTCTGCCCATTTCATGGTGGGCTTGAGAGTGCGGGTGACTTCAGAGGCGGTCTGGGGAGCTCGTTCCCAGAGGGCTTCCATGACGGACCATTCGGAATCGGAAATGTCAGGTGCTGGCATGATTTGTTTATTTCACTACATTTGTCGTGGTTAGACAACTACAATTGTAGTGAAGTGAGTTTTTCTTTTGGTTCGTCCGTTTTTTCGCGGCCGAGGGCAGAGGGCAGGTGATCTTGTTTGTAAAGGGTGTGCTTTTAGGCAAAACGGCGTCTTTGTACGCCACCCTCGAGAGCTCTCGACCGCCCCTCACCCCAGCCCTGCTCCCCGCAAGCGGGGCGAGGGGGGACGTCTTTTCGTCTTCGTTCGCTGGAGACTTAGCGGCCCTCGTTCGGTCTAAATCACCCCTCGTTCGCTCTCTCATCCCGAGCTCCCAAAAACGCCCTCCCTCTCCCCCAAGAATTGGGGGTGCGAAGCCGCGCAGCGAAAGGCTAAGGTGAGGGGGTGGCAGCAGCACGCAGAACCCCGTTCGCAAAAGGGTTCCCTTTTCCCTCAAAACGACGCTTCTGTACTCCACCCCCGAGAGCTCTCGACCGCCCCTCACCCCAGCCCTGCTCCCCGCAAGCGGGGCGAGGGGGGACGTCTTTTCGTCTTCGTTCGCTGGAGACTTAGCGGCCCTCGTTCGGTCTAAATCACCCCTCGTTCGCTCTCTCATCCCGAGCTCCCAAAAACGCCCTCCCTCTCCCCCAAGAATTGGTGGTGCGAAGCCGCGCAGCGAAAGGCTAAGGTGAGGGGGTGGCAGCAGCACGCAGAACCCCGTTCGCAAAAGGGTGTCCTCTTTCCCCAAACGGCGTCTCTGCGCTCCACCCCCGAGAGCTCTCGACCGCCCCTCACCCCTGGCCCTGCTCCCCGCAAGCGGGGCGAGGGGGGACGTCTTTTCGTCTTCGTTCGCTGGAGACCAAATGGTCTTCCTTCGCTCTGAATCAGCCCTCGTTCGCGAATGGGTGCCCTTTTCTCAAACGCGACACCTTCCACCTACAAGACCACTGCGCCGCTCCTCACGGCACGGGTTTCACCTTCGGCGGACGCGCGCGGTGTTTGTCATTCACTTCGATGGCTTTGGCCTTGATGGATTCGGCGAGGGCGGCGTCTTGGGCTTTGAGCCAGGTGTCGTAGCCCTTTTTGCGGCTGGCGAGGTATTGATAGGTATCAAAGATGGCTCCGTTGCCGAGGGCGCGGGGATCGCCTTCGGCTTTGAGAAGGGTCATCATTTGGTCGCGCAGTTCATTCAGCACGGGCGCAAAAGCGAGGTCGTTGGCGAGGTTACGAATGCCGGAGGGATCAACGCTGAGGCGGTAGAGTTCATCGGCCGGGCGTTTGCCAAAGGCCATTTCGTAGTAGGTGCCGCCGAGGGCTTTGATGAGTTCTTTGGTGGGGCTGGGATCGCAGTTGCCAAAGTCGGTTTCGGGATTGCAGGCGGGCCAGCGTTCGGGGTGGAAGTTGTGCACGTAAAGGTAGTCGGGGGTGCGGATGGCGCGCACGGGATAACCCCAGTCGTTAGGCCGCCCGAGGTCATGCCGCTCTTTGCCCGCGAGCATGATTTTGCGATCTTCGATGAAGCCTGACTTGGGCGAGCGCAGGATGTTGACGAGGCTCTTGCCTGTCATTTGCTCATGCGGTTTCAGCCCGGCCAGTTCGAGGAAGGTGGGGGCGAAGTCGCGTACGTTGATGAAGTCTTCCACGACTCGCCCTGGCTGGATGCCTTTGCCCCAGCGCATGGCCAGTGGCAGGTGGAATCCATCTTCGTGGATCTGGCCTTTGACGTAGGGGAAGGGCATGCCGTGATCGGACGTGACGACGATGAGGGTGTTGTCCAGTTCGCCCGCTGCTTCCAGCGTAGCCAGGGCTTTGCCGATGTAGGCATCGGCGTATTCCACCTCGATGGCGTAATCGGCCAGGTCACCGCGCACCACGGAGGTATCTGGGAAATAGGGGGGCACCACCACGTCTTCGAGTTTCTTGCCCAGGCGCACGCCAGAGTCGGGTTCGTAAGCGCGGTGAGGTTCCTGAAAGCCCATCCAGAAACAGAAGGGCTTGCCTTTCTCGCGCTGGTTCATGAAGGCTTCGAAATTCTTGCCGTAATCGCTCTTGCCCATGCCTTTGGCAGGAGGGGCGACGGTGTGTTCGTCGAAGCTGGGTCCGGCAGGGTTTTGAGTGCGGCCATTGAGTTTAAAATCACCGGGGCCCCAGCCTTTGCCGGTGAGGCCGAGGCTGTAACCAGCCGCCTGGACGAGATCGGGATACACGGCGAACTTGGGAGGAAAGAGGCCGTTGTGGCAGGAGGCTTCTTCGAGCTGCCAGGTATTGCGCCCGGTCAGGATGCTGGCGCGGCAGGGGCTGCACTTGGGGTTTGAAGTGTAGGCGTTTTTGAAAAGGATGCCTTCTTTGGCGATGCGGTCAAAGTTCGGTGTCTTGACCCAGGTGGAGCCATAGGCTCCAGCATCGCGCCAGCCCCAGTCATCGAAGATGATGAATAAAACGTTAGGCCGATCTGCCGCTTCAGCGCAGGTGCTGAGCAAACTAAGTGAGGCCAACAGCGTGAGGAGAAAGCTTTTCATGAGACTGGGAAAGCAGGTTATTTCTTGGGCGGATTGGGCACTTTGGCGGTGATGAATTCTTCGCGGCTGAGGCTGCCATTGCCATCTTGGTCACGGGTTTTGAACCAGCCTTCCGCATCGGCCACGCTGCGCCCATGGCGGAATTCGTCCCAGCTCAGCACGCCATCTTTGTCGGTGTCTTTTTGGGCGAATTGCTTCTCGCGGTTGGGATCATTCTTCGCGGCTTGGTTTTTACCTGCGGCTTTCTTTTTCGGTGCCCCTGCGATGGGCAGAGGGAGGTAGTCGTAGTCCAGGATCATCTTTTCCTGAAGGGCCTCTTTGAGCTGCTGCTCGATGTCCTTCATGTCGGGCTGACCCGCGAGATTGCGCAGCTCGCTGGGATCGGTGTCCAGGTCGTAAAGTTCGTAGACAGCGCGCGGGCTGGTGAACCAGAGGGTTTCAAAAGCGCTGTCGAGTTGCTTCCCCTCGTGGGCTTTCACGATGTCTTGCCAGCTCGGGTCCCCGGCGCTGTCCACGGGGGAGTAGCGGTGGCTGGGGGTGACGTTGTAGATGAGTTTGTAGCGGTCGCTGCGCACGGCACGGCTGTAGTCCACGCTCGCTGCTGAGACGCCTTCATTGAAGGTGCTGCTGCCATGAGGGCCGCGTTCAGCAAAGATGTGCTTGCGTGGCTGGAAGGGCTGGCCGCGCAGCAGGGGGAGGAAACTTTTGCCACTGATGCGGTTAGGCACAGGCAGGCCTGCGGCCTCCAGGCAGGTGGGGGCCACGTCTTCACCGGAGATGAGGGCGCGGGATTCGCTGCCGGGCTGGATGGTGCCAGGCCACCAGACGATGAGGGGGACATTCAGGCCCGGGTCATGCAGGCTGCCTTTGCCGCTGGGGAAGGCCATGCCGTTGTCACCCGTGAAAACGATGAGCGTGTTCTCCAAACCGGCGCGCTCTTTGACGATGTCCAGCACGCGTTTGAAGTCGGTGTCCATGTGCTCGATCTCGCCCTCGTAGCGGGACAGGTCAGCCCGCACGCCGGGCAGGTCTGGCAGGCTGCCAGGCACGGTGAGCTTGGCGGGGTCAGGTGCGTTCGTGCCCGTGTCCCAGGGGTGATGGGGATCGCTGAAATTGACCCAGAGGTAGTAGGGCTTGTCTTTGGGACGTTGATCAAAAAAGGCCTTCATCGTCTCCGGGATGGTGTTCTGCCCAGTCGAGTCCACGTAGTCGAAGCGTTCCTTGAAAGTCTGGAGTTGGTTGGCCTCAAACACACGCGCGCTGGCCTCGGGGCTGCGGCCAGAGCCATCCAGGTGATAACTGCGGCCCAGGACACCCACGAAGTACCCGGCCTCCTTTTTCAGGATCTCTGGGTAGGTGATTTCATCGCGAGGCAGGGGCGAGCTGAATCGGGTGATGCGGCAGGCCACGGGAGAGCGCCCGGTGAGGAAGGTGGCCCGTGAGGGCACGCACTGCGGGGCCCCGGTGAACATGCGGTGGAACTTCATGCCCTCCGCCGCGAATTGATCCAAGTGCGGCGTCTTCATTTCCGGCCGCCCGTAGCAGCCTAGAAAGGGGTAACTGTGGTCATCGCTGAGGATGAAGACAATGTTCGGCGGCGGTGCGGCGTGCAGTCCCGAGAGGGCTGAAAGGCAAAACAGGGCAAGGAAGAAAAGACGGCGCATGAGGAAAGAGCCTTGGGAACGAAAGCAAAGCGCCCGCGATTGCGACAAAAGCACAGCTTGTGTAATTTAGCCGTGCTGATGTTCACCCCTGCCGGTCCCACTCTGCCCCTTGCGGCTTTAAAAACTGCCCTGCATCGCCTGGCAGAGCAGAATGTTTTCATCGGCACTTCGTCATGGAAATATCCCGGCTGGAAGGGCCTGCTCTATGAGGAGGAGCGGTATCTATACCGAGGTAAATTTGCCGAAAGTCGCTTTGAGCGCGAGTGCCTGGAGGAGTATGCGCAGGTCTTCCGCACGGTCTGTGTGGATGCAGGTTATTACAAATTTCCTTCGCCCAAGTACATCGCCGATCTCTGCGCCCAGGTGCCGGAGGGGTTTAAATTCTCCTTCAAGGTGACGGATGAGATCACCGCGCGCACCTTCCCCAAACTGCCGCGTTATGGTGAACGCGGTGGCCAGCGAAATCCGCATTTTCTAAATGCCGAATTGTTCCGCAGCGCCTTCCTCGCCTCGTGCGAGCCGCATCATGGAAAGATGGGCGTGCTCATGTTTGAGTTCAGTCATTTCCACCCGCGTGATTTCCAGCGTGGGCGAGACTTTGTGGATCTGCTGGATGGCTTCTTCTCTCAGTTGCCCAAAGGTTGGCAATATGGCGTGGAGGTGCGCAATCGTTCCATGCTGCATCCGGACTACTTTGCCATGCTGCACAGCCATGGCGTGACCCATGTCCTGAATAACTGGACGCACATGCCGAGTGTGGCGGAGCAGTTGGAGATCCCTGGTAGCCTAACCAGTGATGAATTTGTCGCAGCGCGTTTCCTGCTGAAGCCGGGCCGCACCTATGAGCAGGCGGTGCAGACCTTTCAGCCCTATCAGTCCACCAAAGAGATCAATGAAGAGGCGCGCCAAGCGGCATCGGCCATCATCGAAATGCGCCAGGCGGATGCGGCACGGAGCAAGACGAAGCCTTCGTTTTTGTTTGTGAACAATCGGCTAGAAGGGAATTCCCTGCTCACCATCATCGCAGTGCTGGATCGGTTAGGTTTAGCGAGTGAGGCGCTACGAAAAGCAGGCCCATCCAAATCGAGTGTTTGAGCCGATTTCTAACGCATTTGTCAAGGGATCTTGATTGACCTGATGGACGCATTTCAGATAGGTTCTTAAAATCTTGATGAAACAATTTCTTCTGCTTCTCACCGTCTCGTTGCTGTATCTTCAGACGTCGTTCGCTGATTGGGTCGTGAGTCACAAAGCTACCTTTGAGGGGCAGGGCCAACAGATGACCATCATGAGGATCAAAGGGGACAAAATGCGCGTGGACATGGGCGAGGTGGAAAAAGGTCAGGGGTTGAGTGTCGTGACCAACGGCGTGTCGGGCTCCGTGGTGACGCTGATGCACCACTCAAAATCGATGTTTAAGACGGACGAGGAGTCACGCAAAGGCATGATGGCTAGAGACGGCGGTGCAATGGGTGAAAGCAAGCCTGCGGTTAAACTCGTCGCCACGGGGCAGAAGGAAAAAGTGGGCACGTATGACTGTGAAGTTTACATCTGGAGCAGCCAGAGTGGCAGCGGGAAATTTTGGTTTGCCAAGGACTTCCCAAGGTACCAGGAACTGAATGCGGCCATTGAAAAATTGTCCAAATACAACGCACCCAATAACCACGCTCATTACCCTATGCCGAGCATTTATCCCGGTATGCTAATCAAGCTCGAGATGACCATGAGTGGCGTATCCAGCGTTGTTGAGTTGGTCTCGGCCAAGGAACAAAAGGTGGATGACAGCGCTTTCGCGCTTCCTGAAGATTATCAGGAAGTGGAGACGCGAGTGGTGCCCGGTAAATAATCGGGCACGCAGCTTCAATGTTTTCTCAGGAGCGGTGCGTTGCGGCCACCGCTAGTTTCTATTGGCAAGTTGGCGGCAGCGGCCATCATCGAAATGCGCCAGGCGGATGCGGCACGGAGCAAGACGAAACCTTCGTATTTGTTTGTGAACAATCGGCTGGAAGGGAATTCCCTGCTCACCATCATCGCGGTGATGGATCGGTTAGGTTTAGCGAGTGAGGCGCTACGAAAAGCAGGCCCATCCAAATCGGGTGTTTGAGCCGATATCTGACGCATTTGTCAGGGTATCTGGATTGACCTGATGGGCGCATTTCAGATACACTCAAAAACCCTTATGAAAAAATCTCTTCTACTTCTCGCCGTTTCGTTGGTGGCTCTTCAGACGTCGTTCGCTGATTGGGTCGTGATCCAAAAAGCCACCACCGATGGGCAGACCCAAGAGGTGAGCATCAAGATCAAAGGTGACAAAACCCGCATGGACCTGGGCCAGCAGATGAGCATGGTGGCCGACGGTGCTGCGGGGAACATGGTGATGCTGATGCATGCCCAGAAAATGATGATGAAGATGGACGCGGAGTCTCTCAAAAGCATCATGGCCATGGCGGGCGGTGCAATGGGCGGCAGCAAGCCTGCGGACAAACCCGTGGCCACCGGTCAGAAGGAAAAAGTGGGCAGCTACGACTGTGAAGTTTACACCTGGAGCGGCCAGATCGGCACCGGAAAATTCTGGGTGGCCAAGGACTTCCCTGGTTACCAGGAACTGAACGCGGCCCAGGACAAACTGATGAAGGCCATGGGCAACCCTGCCGCGGCCCTTTCCCCTCAGGCCAGCGATTTTCCCGGCATGGTGATCAAGTCTGAGATGACCATGATGGGCAAGTCCACTGTGTCTGAGCTGGTCTCCGCCAAGGAAGAAAAGGTGGAAGACAGCGCCTTTGCCCTGCCTGAAGGTTACCAGGAAATGAAGATGCCGGCTGTCCCCGGTAAATAATCGGGCGCGCAGCCGCGATGTTTTTTCAGGAGCGGTGGTCTGCGGGCCCCGCTCCTTTTTATTGGCAGGTCGGCATGGCCTGCCGTTATTTAAAGGATCATGTCCGCCCCCGCTGCCCGTCGCCTGCCAGATGACCATCCTGCCTGGAAAGATCTGCGCCCGCTGGGGTATGAATGCACGCGCTGGCTGAATGCCATGACGATGCTGCAAGCGCGCTGGCGCAAAGGCAGGCTGCCCGAGTCACTCACCGCTTTTCTGCAAAGCTGGATGCCTCTGGAGCCGCTGCCGACACCTGTGCCAGAGAGCTTCGAGATCCGCCTGGAGGCTGGGCTGCTGCGTGCGGAGGGAGCCCTGGCCCCCGTCCAGCATCCGGCTTGGCAGGCGCTGCTGCATCTGCCTGCACTGCGGGATTTCTGGACGGCGGAAGTGCGCGCCAGCCACTACGCCCACCTTTTGCACATCATCCCCCCGGCCTGGTGCATGGACCCCACGCCCTTGCCGCCGGGCAGCGTCATCGCCGGGCTGGGCCTGTCCAGTTGGGCGGAATTACCCCGGCTGGAGGCCACGGGCCGCAGCTTCCTGCGCCACCCGGTGGGCGAGAACCAAGTTGTTTTAAGCACTTCTTCGGCGATAGCTGATGCCTGGCTGGCCCGCTACACCCTGCGGGACGGACAAATCACCCTGCAGGACGCCTTCCTGCTCTGACTTGTGCCTGACTGCCTCGTTTTACTTTGACCGCTGCCCCTCTCAAACCTGCCGCTCCCCTGTCCCTCCTCGGCCTGACGCCGCCGGAGATCACCTCCCTCATGGCTGAATTGGGCGAGCCCGCCTTCCGCGCCAAGCAGGTGATTGATTGGACCTTTGCCAAACGCGCCGTGAGCATCGAGGCGATGTCGAACCTATCCAAGGGCCTGCGCCAGACGCTGACGGAGAAGTTTGTCACCCGGACGATGACCATCGCCACCGTGACCGGCTCCAAGGACACCACGCGCAAATTCCTGCTGAAGCTGCACGATGGACGTTTTGTCGAAACCGTGCTCATCCCGGCGAATCCGGCGCTGTATGGCGAGGCCTCAGACCGCCACACGCTCTGCGTTTCCAGCCAAGTGGGCTGCGCCTACGACTGCAAATTTTGCGCCAGTGGTTTGGCCGGTTTCACCCGAAACCTGACCACCTCCGAGATCGTGGAGCAGATCGTCCAGGTGGAAGCCTACAGCGGAGAGCGGATGGATAATCTGGTCTTCATGGGCATGGGCGAGCCGCTTTCCAACTACAGCAACGTCATCAAAGCGATCGAGATCCTCAATGCTGAATGGGGCATCGGCATCGGTGCGCGGCACATGACTGTGAGCACCAGCGGCCTGGCCCCGCAGATCAAACGCTTAGCCGATTTCCCCCTGCAAATCCGTCTCGCCATCTCCCTGCATGGCGCCAGTGACGAGGTGCGAAACAAGATCATGCCAGTGAATGAGAAGTACAACCTCGATGAACTCTTCGAGGCGCTGGCTTACTGGCGGTCCAAGCGCAAGCAGCACATCACCTTTGAGTACATTCTGATCAAGGATGTGAACGATGGCCTGGACCAGGCGCATCGTCTGGCGAAACGGGCCAAAGGGCTGGATGCCAAGGTGAACCTCATCCCCTACAACACCGTGGAGGGCCTGCCCTGGGTGAGGCCCAGCGAGCCGCATCAGGATGAGTTCCGAGACGTGCTGCTGAATGCGGGGGTGAAGGCGACGCTGCGCCGGGAAAAGGGGCATGACATCGCCGCTGCCTGCGGCCAGCTACGCCTGCGCCAGGAGACGGAACTGGGCATCATTGATTCCCCGATTCCTGCGAAACGCATCACGATCAATTCGGGGGCCTAGGTGCGACACGCGGTCCCCTGGTAGGATGGGTTTGTCCGGCGCAAGAGACGCCGAAGCTCTTCCACCCCACCGCCGGATAACCCGTCTTTCGGGGAGGTCTCGCAGCCCCCAGACGCCCACACCTTCAGGGAAAGACGGGAAGTCTGGCGAAGGAGCGATCAGAGCCCAGCAAGGGGTAAAATCATGGGAGGTAGAATCATTTTTTGTTAGAGCGGCTTAAAAAATCCGGGCATCCAATCTCCGCGTGAGATGGGACGCAGAGCCCAGTCGTAGGACGGGTTTGTCCGGCGCAAGAGACGCCGAAGCTCTTCCACCCCACCGCCGGATAACCCGTCTTTCGGGGGGATCGCAGCCCCAAGACACCCACACCATCCGGGAAAGACGGGAAGTCTGGCGAAGGAGCGATCAGAGCCCAGCAAGGGGTAAAATCATGGGAGGTAGAATCATTTTTTTGTTAGAGCGGCTTAAAAAATCCGGGCATCCAATCTCCGCGTGAGATGGGACGCAGAGCCCAGTCGTAGGACGGGTTTGTCCGGCGCAAGAGACGCCGAAGCTCTTCCAGACCACCGCCGGATAACCCGTCTTTCGGGGGGATCGCAGCCCCAAGACACCCACACCATCCGGGAAAGACGGGGAGTAGAGCAAAGACGCGGAAAGAGCAAACGTGGCGCACCCCGCCAGACATTCCCATCCTACGGCCCTGATCCGCCGCCGATCTTTTTCGGAAATCTATTTCGTCTTCATGAGATCCCGGCTAATACGATTTAACCACACAAACTGGTGTAATGGCAAAATCTCAAATAGCGTTTAGTTTTGACAGTAGATACCCCTTACCGATCAGCGAGAACACCTTTCTGCCATCTTCCCAAAAGCCCTTGAGCACCAGGGTGATGTCCTGCTCCACTTCTTCCAACGTTGCATACACCCGGTTGCACAAGCCATCTTTGACAATATCCCATAGCTTTTCCACCGGATTGAGCTCCGGGCTGTAGGGCGGCAAGGTCAGGATGCGCACATTCTTGGGCAGCCCTTCTTGTGAGTCCTTCTCCCGGTGATGGAAGCCCGCTCCATCTCCAATGACCACATGCATGGCATTGGGATCACGCTGCGAGATCTGTTCCAGGAACTTGCGGTCCGCTTCCTTGCTGACAGTCGGGCTGAACAAAAATTCGCAGCCTGCTCCTCCAATTTGCAAAGCTCCAAAGACGTAGCCCCACTGGTATTGCTTGTTGACCGGGCAGACTACTTCTGTGCCCCTCAGGGTCCACATGCGCCGCGTCACCGGTGCCAGTCCATAGCGAGCTTCGTCATAGATCCACAGCCTCAACGGACGATCCCTTGGCAACTCAAGATCCATGAGCTTTTGGGCCAGTGTTTCTTTGAAGGCGACGACCTTGAGCGGGTCTTTTTTCGTGTGGCAGGGGCGCGTCACCTTCAAGCGCCCTCCGAGCTTTTTTAAATAGCGATAGGTCTGCGGCAGACCAAACTTGACGCTAAAACGCTCCTTGAGCCAGGCGTAAGCCTCCTTGGCCGTGCGCCAGCGGCCTTTTTCCAGTTCAACGGCCAGTTCCTGCATCTGGCCTTCATCCAGCTCCGGAGCAAAACCTTGGCCGCGTTGCTTTTGCTCCAGAAGGCCTTCAATCCCCTTCTTACGGTAGAGGTTGAACCAACTGGTGATGGTTGTTTGACTGTGACCAAGCTTGGCGGCGATGGCCTTGGAAGAAAGCGCGCCTTCCAGGCCAAGCTTGACGGCCAGGAGGCGCTCACGCCTCCAGCCGACCTTTTCACGGGGGTGGAGCGCCAAAACTTGGGCACCTTGATTCAGCGGATCCAATGGATTTCGGGGGCGAGCCATACACAACTTTAAACCCTTTCCCAAAATTATGCCAGATAAAGTGGTGAATTCGTATAAGACATTCGCCCCCCAACCTATTTGTTTCGTCCATGATTGTCGTTTCGTCTATTTCCCGCTGGCTCTGCCTCGGCCTTTTGGGCTGTGCTTTGCCTATATCTGCTGCGACGTTGTTCACGGAAAATTTTACGGGCGAAACCATCGGCCAGAGCAGCGGCACGTGGCGCGGATTCAATAGCACTAGCATTGCCGGGACTGCCTATGGCGGTGTGGGCATCACCACCGGGGCTACGGCACCCACGGCCGAGACGGGCAATCCCTATCTCTACGCGCAGAACAACACACCCAGTGCGGCCACCACCACGGTGGACTATTTTCTCTACACCACCAGTGCCACCTCCAGCGCGGGTTTGTTCACGGGACTGGTGCCCGCAGACTACAGTGAATTTACCGCTAGCTGGCAGCAAAACACCGGCGGCACCATGACGGGCATGAGCTACTACTTCGCCGTCCAGGTGGATGGGGCCTGGTATGCCACGGGCTCCGGCACGGCGGATGTCCCGGCGCAGAATCTTTACTCGATCGATCTCCTGGCCTCCAGTTGGTATGCGGTGAGCCTTCTGCCTGGCACTTCTATGGCCCTGGATACGGGTGCCACGCCTGTCTCTTCCACTACTCTCTTCGGTCCGGGCGAAACCATCACAGGCCTGGGTTTCTATGTCAAAAATCTCCCCGGGGCCTCTCCCTCCCCGGCGGTGGACTATCGCACCATCCGGTTTGATAACCTCACCATCGCGGGTGCGCCTGAACCTAGCCGGGCCTGCCTTTTGGCGCTTTCTCTCGGTCTTGTATTTCTGCGCCGCCGTCGCTGATCAGGCAGGCTGCGCGGGCTGATACATCGCTGCGGGATCTGCGGCGGCGAGGTCCACCAGATAGCTGGCGAACTGGGTGGTCAGCCTTTCAAAATAAAGCGCTCCCTTTTCCGCCGTGGCGTGCTGGGGATCGCCAGATCCCGTGTCATTCGTGGCCTGTGTCCAGGCGCGTGGGGCCCAGGCCCATTTCTCCCGCATGGCTGGGATTTTCCACAGATTGTCCGTGCCTGGTCCCCATTGATCTTTGGGCAAAACCAGGTCGGGGTGCAGGTGCAGCAGCAGGCTGGTTTCGCGTTCATCGGCATGATCACCCACGATGGTGAAGATGTCCTTGCCGCTGCTGATGCCGAACCAGTTCACCACCGAGAGGAAGATGCGCGGGTGACGGGCCTGCAGCTCACGCAGCATCTGGCGGAAGTCATTGCCGCCATGGCCATTGAAGAGGACGAACTTCGGCACGCCCACGCCTTCCAGAGAAGCGATGATGTCTTCCAGCACGGCCATCTGCGTGCTGGGGTTCATGTTGATGCAAAAGGGGATGTCGAGCTGGCCCGTCTGCACGCCAAAGGGGATGTTCGGTAGGATGGCCACCTTGGCCCCGGTTTCCCAGGAGATGCGGCCTGCCTCGGCGCACATGGCTTCGTTTTGCAGGCTGTCCGTGGCGTAGGGCAGGTGCCAGTTGTGCGCCTCGGTGGCACCCCAGGGCAGCACGGCGACTTCGTAGCGGGTTTCTTTGACCTGCTGCCAGTTCGTTTCAGCGATCATCCAGGGGCGGGGAGCGTTCATGGGAAAGAATACTCCACAGCCAGCCCCCTTTTGCCAAGCATCTTGACGTTGAGCCCTGCTACCCTCCATCATAGGCCCATGCGTTTGCTGGCTGCCCTGTTGCTGTTTCCACTCCTCGCCCAGGCGGCGGGGTCTTATTTCACCCTTGAGTATCCGCCTTCGGAGAAACCTGGGGAGCTCATCTATGGCGTGACCTACACCCTCTGGGTGCCGGAAGGGGTGGAGAAAATCAAAGGCGTCATCGTCCACCAGCACGGCTGCGGGGCCGGTGCCTGTAAAGGTGGCGAAACAGCGGCCTATGACCTGCACTGGCAGGCGCTGGCGAAAAAGCACGACTGTGCCCTCCTGGGGCCCTCCTATCACCAGGCCGATGGCCAAGACTGCCGCCAGTGGTGCGATCCCCGCAACGGCTCTGAAAAGACCTTTCTGCGCAGTCTGGAAGACTTCGCGGCCCAATCAAAACACCCCGAACTCACCAAGGTGCCCTGGGCTTTGTGGGGGCATAGCGGCGGCGGTTTTTGGTCCAGCCTCATGCTGACCCTGCACCCCGAGCGCATCGCTGCCATCTGGTTCCGCTCCGGCTCCGCCTTTTATGTCTGGGAAAAAGGCGACATCCCACGCCCCACATTGACGGAGGCTGTCTATGGCGTGCCGATGTGTTTCAATGGCGGCCTGAAGGAGGAGCAGGACAAACGCCACGGCCCCGCTCGTGTGGGAGATCGCGCCATGTTCAAGGCCTGGCGGGCGCAAGGAGCCCCGGTGGGTTTTGCCCGCGACCCACGCACCGGCCATGAGTGCGGCGACTCCCGCTACCTGGCCATTCCGTTCCTGGATGTCTGCCTCACCCAGCGCCTGCCCGAGACCGGTTACACCCTGAAACCGGTGAAGGTGAGCGAAGGCTGGCTGTCTGAAATGGACGATGAAAAAGCCGTTGCTGCGGTCGAGTTCAAAGGTGCTCTGGAAACAGCGGCCTGGCTGCCTGCAAAGGAGCTCATCCCGCTGCGGGCGGAGTACCTGAAAACAGGTGCAACAGGCGACACCACCCCACCTCCGGCCCCGACTCAAGTGCGACTCCAGAAAGGCATCCTCACGTGGGAAGCTGAGGCGGATTTTGAAAGCGGGCTCCAGCAGTTCATCCTCCTCAAAAACGGTCAGGAGATCGCCCGAGTCCCGGAAAAACCAGCGGGCAAATTTGGGCGCAAACTTTTCCAGGGCATGTCCTATGGCGATACCCCAGAGAAGCCCGTGGCCGAGATGAAATTCGTGGACCCTTCCCCCGCCGCAGACGCCAGCGCCTACCGCATCCTTTCCGTGAACAGCGTGGGTTTGAAATCCGAATGAGCCTGCCACCATCCGACACGCCGTTCTCCGCGCTTTTGCTAGCGGGGGGGCAGTCCAGCCGCATGGGTCAGGACAAAGCTCAGCTCGCCTGGGCAGGCCAGCCGCTGTGGCAGGCGCAGGCGCGCAAGCTCCAGGCCTTGCAGCCCGCGTGCCTTTACATCGCCTGTCGGCGAGAGCAGGGCCTGCACGAGAGCGCGCCGCCCGATCTGCAGGCCGAGTGGCTTTTCGATCCACCAGGTCAGGGAAGCGGCCCCATGCTACCCATTCTCCAGGCCTTGCAGCAGGCCGCGCGGCCCCTGCTGGTGCTGGCGGTGGACATGCCCGACATGACCCCAGCTTTCCTGGCTGAGGTCCTGGCGCAGTCACTCGCCGGCAGTGCCCTCTTTTTTCGCACCTCCCACGGCATCGAGCCCCTCGCCGGCCTTTACACCCCAGCCATGATTCCTCTTTTCGAAGCGGCCGCTGCGGCGTCTCGCTTCAGTCTCCGTCGCCTCATTGAAGACGCGGTGGATCAGGGGTTGGCCATCGTCTTGCCCCTGTCTCCGGCTGATGAAGGGCTTTTTAACAATGCCAACACGCCCGGCGAGTGGCGTGGCTTGGCGAGGTGAGTGCTGCGTGCGAGGCTTTTGGTTAGGTGGGAGAATGTGCTTTGGGAGCTCTGGATAAAGGGCGAACGGGGGTTGATTCAGAGCGAACGAGGAAGCTTTGGTCTTTTGTGGACGGAGGCAAACAGACGTCCTCCCTCGCCCCGCTTGCGGGGAGCAGGGCTCGGGGTGAGGGGCAGTCGAGTGGTCTCAGGGGTGGAGGGCAAAGGCGTCGTTTTGGGGAAGAGGGCACCCTTTTGCGAACGAGGTTCTGCGTGCTGATACGAATTCACCACTTTATCTGGCATAATTTTGGGAAAGGGTTTAAAGTTGTGTATGGCTCGCCCCCGAAATCCATTGGATCCGCTGAATCAAGGTGCCCAAGTTTTGGCGCTCCACCCCCGTGAAAAGGTCGGCTGGAGGCGTGAGCGCCTCCTGGCCGTCAAGCTTGGCCTGGAAGGCGCGCTTTCTTCCAAGGCCATCGCCGCCAAGCTTGGTCACAGTCAAACAACCATCACCAGTTGGTTCAACCTCTACCGTAAGAAGGGGATTGAAGGCCTTCTGGAGCAAAAGCAACGCGGCCAAGGTTTTGCTCCGGAGCTGGATGAAGGCCAGATGCAGGAACTGGCCGTTGAACTGGAAAAAGGCCGCTGGCGCACGGCCAAGGAGGCTTACGCCTGGCTCAAGGAGCGTTTTAGCGTCAAGTTTGGTCTGCCGCAGACCTATCGCTATTTAAAAAAGCTCGGAGGGCGCTTGAAGGTGACGCGCCCCTGCCACACGAAAAAAGACCCGCTCAAGGTCGTCGCCTTCAAAGAAACACTGGCCCAAAAGCTCATGGATCTTGAGTTGCCAAGGGATCGTCCGTTGAGGCTGTGGATCTATGACGAAGCTCGCTATGGACTGGCACCGGTGACGCGGCGCATGTGGACCCTGAGGGGCACAGAAGTAGTCTGCCCGGTCAACAAGCAATACCAGTGGGGCTACGTCTTTGGAGCTTTGCAAATTGGAGGAGCAGGCTGCGAATTTTTGTTCAGCCCGACTGTCAGCAAGGAAGCGGACCGCAAGTTCCTGGAACAGATCTCGCAGCGTGATCCCAATGCCATGCATGTGGTCATTGGAGATGGAGCGGGCTTCCATCACCGGGAGAAGGACTCACAAGAAGGGCTGCCCAAGAATGTGCGCATCCTGACCTTGCCGCCCTACAGCCCGGAGCTCAATCCGGTGGAAAAGCTATGGGATATTGTCAAAGATGGCTTGTGCAACCGGGTGTATGCAACGTTGGAAGAAGTGGAGCAGGACATCACCCTGGTGCTCAAGGGCTTTTGGGAAGATGGCAGAAAGGTGTTCTCGCTGATCGGTAAGGGGTATCTACTGTCAAAACTAAACGCTATTTGAGATTTTGCCATTACACCAGTTTGTGTGGTTAAATCGTATGAGACCACCCCCTCACCTTGGCCTCTCCCCCCAGTTCCTGGGGGAGAGGGAACGCGCTGTGAAAGCTCAAAATGGTAGAGCGAACGAATGCTGATTCGAGCAAAGGAAGGTGGCCTGGTCTTTTGTGGACGAAGACGAAAAGACGTCCTCCCTCGCCCCAGGAACTGGGGTTGCGAAGCCGCGTAGCGAAAGGGCCAGGGGTGAGGGGCGGTCGAGTGGTCTCAGGGGTGGAGGGCAGAGGCGTCGTTTTGGGGAAGAGGGCACCCATTTGCGAACGAGGTTCTGCGTGCTGCGAGCACCCCCTCACCTTGGCCTCTCCCCCGGCAAGCGGGGGAGAGGGAGGGCGTTTTGGAAGCTCAAAATGGTAAAGCGAACGAATGCTGATTCGAGCAAATGAAGGTGGCCTGGTCTTCAACATGCGGAGGTCAAAAGACGTCTCCCTCGCCCCAGGAACTGGGGAGAGGGCCAGGGGTGAGGGGAGGTCGAGAGGTCTCGGGGGTGGAGGGCAGAAGCGCCGTTGGAGGGAAAAGGGCACCCCTTGCCAACGAAGACTGATCTCACACCAAACCCCATTTGCCGCCAATAACGCCTAACCAAAAGAGTGATCGAGGCACTCATCCCCCAAATAAAAAAAGCGGCCTCTTGCGAGGCCGCCACTGGGTTCCACAACGAACTTCAGTAAATCTTAGACCACCCACTCAGGGCGGTAGTCGCGGGTGAGCCACTTGGCGTCGCCGCCTTCGGCGAAGGTGCGCTCGGTCGGGTTCCATTTGAAGCCCGTGCCGGAGTAGTAGGCCATGTTCATGAGGTGGCAGGAAATGACCGTGGTGGCACCGATGGCGACATCGCAGATCGGGCGCTCGCGCGTTTTGATGCTGTTCAGCCAGTCGTCGTGGTGGTTCTTGCTGTTGTAGAGCTTCACCTTGGCGTCCTTGAGGAATTCGCGCTCGGTGAGGATGACTTCGCGATCCAGGGAGGTGCCTTTATCCACTTCCTTGTCGAAGAACTTGTGGATGGTCTTGCCGCCGAGGACGAGCTCGAACTTGCCACGGTTCACGTGGATCTCGCCTTCGGTGCCATAGATGGAGACGCCTTTGCCTTCACCATGGGTCAGGACGACTCCATTGGCATAAACGAGCTGGGCACCACGCTTTTTGTCCGCTCCTGGGGAGCGAATTTCCACGGGGCCGCTTTCATCCATACCGAGAGCCCACTGAGCGATGTCAATGTGGTGAGCACCCCAGTCAGTGATCATGCCGCCGCCGAATTCGCGCGTATTGCGCCAGGCAGGGAAATGGTTGTGAACACCGCGAGGGCTGAGGGCGCTGTTGTAAGGCTTCAGCGGGCCTGGACCGCACCAGCGATCCCAGTCGAGGCCGGGTTCAGCGGCTTCTTCCTTGAGATTGTAAACGGGAGCCGGGTCACCAAAGGAGGTGGTGATGGTCTTGATCTCACCGATGACGCCATTGCGCACCAGTTCAGCGGCCACGCGGAATTCCTTGCTGGAACGCTGCTGGGAGCCGGTCTGGAAAATGCGGCCACTGTCGCGCACGGCCTTGGTCAGGGTGAGGGCTTCGTGGACGTTGTGGGTGAGGGGTTTTTCACCATAGACATCCTTGCCAGCACGCACGGCGGCGATGCCGATGTAGGCGTGCCAATGGTCCGGCGTGGCGACGACGACAGCGTCAATGTCCTTGCGGGCCAGCAGCTCGCGGAAGTCACCGTAGCCGCTGCAGCCTTTGTATTCAGCGCCGGCTTTTTTGCCGTAGCTTTCTTCGACCTTCTTCTTGGCGTTTTCGCGGCGGTTGGTGTCCACGTCACAAACAGCGGTGACCTGCACATTTTCACGGCCGAGGAAGTTGCCCAGGTGGCCGCTGTTCATCTTGCCCATGCCGATGAAGCCGATGTTGATGCGGGAGTTCGGGGCGGTCTCTGCCGACCACACGCGGGAAGGCAGGATGAAGGGGGCGGCGACAGCACCTGCAGCGGTTTGCAGGAAGGAACGACGGGACGGTTGGCTAGAGCTCATAGAGGAAACGTAACAGGCCTGAGAATACGGAGTTCAGGCACGATTTGTGCAGTTTCTGTCATAAAAAGACCGGGAGGCCCAGCTTAATAACCACAAAAAACGGCTGCCAGGGTCTCTGGCAGCCGTTGGGGAAGGGGTAGAAGGTAAATTACTTCTCGATCTTCAGGAGCTCGACTTCGAAGACGAGGGTCTCGCCTGGGCCGATGTCTGCACCAGCGCCGTTGTCGCCGTAAGCGAGGTCAGACGGGATGTAGAACTTGAACTTGGAGCCGACGTTCATGAGCTGCAGACCTTCGGTCCAGCCCTTGATGACTTCCTGCACGCCGAAGGTGATCGGCTCGCCACGGTCCACGCTGCTGTCGAATACTTTGCCATTCAGGAGGGTGCCGTGGTAGTGCACGTTCACTTTGTCCGTTGGCACTGGCTTAGCGCCGTCGGCCTTTTTCAGGACTTCATACTGCAGACCGCTGGCGGTGGTCTTCACGCCTTCTTTCTTGGCGTTTTCAGCCAGGAACTTGGCGCCTGCGGCTTTCACTTCACCAGCTTTGGCAGCCTGCTTGGCCTGCATTTCAGCCTGCTTGCCCTGCATCACTTTTTCGAAGGCCTTCATGGCAGCCTCGAGTTCTTCGGGCTTGTACTTGGAAGGCTTGCCTTCGAACTGGTCACGCACGGCGCCCAGGAAGCTGTCGATATCAATCTCGACGCCCTGCTGCTTGAAGTTGTTGGCGATGTTACCGCCGATCTGAGATCCGATGAAATAACTCACTTTGTCCATGGAAGCCGATGCCGCAGGAGCTGCAGCTTCGCCAGCAGGTTTTTCGCCAGCAGGTTTGGCGGATTCCGTTTGGGCGGAAAGTGAAGAGGCGACAGCGAGCGTGGCGCAGACGAGACGGAGGGTGGCTTTCATGAGTAGAGGACGCGAGACTCGGAGAGATGGGTGAAATGGTCAACCAAAGAAAATGCCCTCCGAAGATGCGCTCAAGATTCGGATTTCACCTCTTTCCGCCGCTTCATTTTTTTCGAAATCCAGAGAAACACGCCATAAAACAGTCCTGCACCCACCCCGATGCCGACGCTTTGACCGATCCTTTCGGCGCTGCTGGGTGAGTGGGTACCGAGGACTTTGGGGTTGATGGCCTGGATGGCATCCCGCCAAGCTTTGACCGTGGATTCCACTTTTATTTGATCCGCCTCTCCCGCGTAGTTGGAGGTGGAGTAGAGGTTCACCAGACGGCCATTCACAGGCGTCATCAAACAGGCGACAACACCCCGGCTCTCCTCACGGCCTGTTTGCCCGGCGACGCCGACTTTCATCACCATGGTGAAGCCGATGGACGTCTCCGTCTCTTCAAAATAGCCCAGCACGGCGGTGTCGCTGATGCTCAGGGCGCGATCCACGCCGAAGTCTTTTTCGAACTTCTGGTTGCCCTGATCCGTGAGTTTTTTCATCTCCGCATCCAACTGACTGCGCAGGTTATTGATGCCTTTTTTGACCTCTTCACGCATGCCAGCGAAGGTGCGCTCGCCTATTTCCAGAGTCTCGGCGGACTTGACCGTCTGGATGTTAAAATTGCGCTCGTAATCAGACGGCGTGCCTTTGCGGATCAGTTCCACATCTTCAGGGCTGCCGTAGGTGGCCAGCATGCGATTGCTGGCCGGCAGCATGGAGGAGAGTGCTTTGTCCCAGGTCGCATCCACGCCATCGGCCCGCACAAAGCCCACGGGAGCGGGGATTTTCAGCAGTCGTCCACCCACGGTGATGTCGGCGATGGCTGAGGACGGCGGGGTCACCGGGCTGGCCACATCGGCAGCGGGGGCCTGTGCCTGCACTCCGGTGACAAGGCTGAGGAAGGGACAAACGACCCCGAAGAGCCGGGAAAGAGGCAGGTGCATAGGCGGGATTAGACAAGCAATGGAAGGTGCGTCAATGAACAACTAAGGCATGCCACGGCGAGGAAGGGCCGATGGATGCCTCTTTTCCAGGGGTTGACGGGAGGCTCCTGTGGCCCGACTTATTGCAAATAATGCGCGGTTTCCCTCCAGTTCAGCTTTTCCTTCTCGGGCTCGTTTTTGCCCTGCTGGCCTTTCCTTTGGCGCACATGACCACGGGGTATGAAAGGCCGGGAGAAGCGGCCTCCACGGGGGCAGTGACGGAAGCGGGCACGCAGGAGGTCAAAGGCGGTGCGGACCACCCCGAAGGTGAGCACAAGCATGTGGAGGTACCCACGCTGGTGCGGCTGCGCTTTGCCCATCGGCCCCTGACGGTAAGCCTGAAAGAGGGGGACGTGGAGCTGGCCGTGAAGGTGGATCTCGCCGCCTCACCGGTGGAATTTCAAACGGAACTGGAAGTGTCCCACGACGGCAATGAGCTCATCCTCAAGGCCACCTGGCCCGAGGGCACGCCGGATACAGCCCTCACGGTGGAACTTGAACCGGACGGCTTTGATACGCGCCGCGAGACCTGCTGGTCCTCCGCAGCCAGCCTGGACGAAGTTTTGACATTCACATGGTAAAGCATTCCTCACACGATCACCCCCCGGGCAAGGAGCACGTCTGCTGGGGCGGCGGTGGCTGCACGCACTCCCACCACCACCGGCTGGAGGTGCAAAACCTGCGCGTGAGCTACCAGGAAGTGCTGGCCCTGGACGGCATCAACTTCAGTACGGAATGCGGGCGCAGCATCGCCTTGATCGGCCCGAACGGCGCGGGCAAAAGCACCCTGCTCAAAGCCCTGGCGGGCCTGCTGCGCACGGATAGCGGCAGCATCCTCTGGCGTGGCAAACCGCTGACGCGCAGCAGCTACGAGATCGCTTACCTGCCCCAACGTGGGGATGTGGACTGGAACTTTCCCATCACCGTGCGTGGGCTGGTGGAGATGGGCCGCTACCCGAACCTGGGCTGGTGGCGGAAGTATTCCAAGCACGATGCGGAGATCGTCCAGCGGGCACTCACCACCATGAACTTGCTGGATCTGCAAGATCGCCAGATCAGCGCCCTTTCCGGCGGCCAGCAGCAGCGCACCTTCATCGCCCGCGCGCTGGCGCAGGAGGCGCATGTGCTGCTTTTGGACGAGCCCTTCACCGGGCTGGATCGCCCCGCGCAGGAGAATCTCGCGCGCCTGTTTCGCGAGCTCACGGCGGAAGGTCGCCTGCTCATCGCCAGCCACCATGATTTACAAACCGTGGAAGGAAACTTCGACGACGTGCTGCTGATCAAACGCACCCAAGTCGCCTTTGGCGAAGTGGCCACTGCTTTTACCCCCGAGCGCATCGCCGCCGCCTACGACCGCTGATTTTTTCTCATGCCTGCTGATCTTCCTTCTCTCGCTGATTTCCTGGCGGAACCCATCGCCAAACGAGCCTTGCTGGCTTGTTTGATGATCGGGTTCGCGAATGGTTTTGTCAGTGCCTTTGTCGTCCTGCGGAAGTCCGCGCTGAAGGTGGGCACCCTGTCCCACGCGCTGCTGCCGGGCATTGCTCTGTCCGTCCTCATGGTGGGACTATCCCAGTGGAGCGCCCTGGCTGGGGCACTTTTTGCCGCACTTTTGGTTGGGCTCGGGTCCATCTTTCTGTCACGCACGTCACGGTTAGATCAGGACACCTCCATGGGCATTCTCTACACCACCGCCTTTGCGGGTGGATACCTCATTTTGACCCAACTCAATGTTAGGCAAAAGTTGGACGAATGGCTCTTCGGCAGCATCGTTGGCATGGCGGACAGTGACATGTGGATCGCCTTTGGTATCAGCGCCATCGCGGTGCTGACACTCACGGCCTTGCAGCGTCCGCTGCTGATCTATCTCTTTGAGCCGAACATCGCCGCGAGTCTGGGTGTGCCTGTGCGCTTCCTGAATTACGCCACCTTTGGCATCACCATCCTGGTGCTCATCTCCTCTCTGCAGGCCGTGGGTTGCATCCTCAGTGTGGGCCTCATGGTGGCCCCGGCCGCCACGGTTTATCTTCTGACGAACAATGCACGTGCGCTGTTTTGGGGCGGGGGGCTCATCGGCGCTTTCGGTTCTGTAGCGGCCTTTTTCCTCAGCTACCCGCTGGGCTGGTCCGTCAGTGCCAGTATCATCGTCGTCCTCGGGGGTCTCTTCCTGCTGGCCTACATCTTCAGCCCCCGCTACGGCCTGTTCAGCAAACGCGGGCGGGTGTGATGGCGGCAAGCGCACAAAGGCCCATACCTCATCCAGAAAGCCGCAGAGCGGCGGCCGTGTCTTTGGCCGGCCTTTCAAAGGCCGGTATGGGCGTAACGAAGACCCCTCCTCCCCATGTCGCAGAGCGACATCCGAACCGATGGTGAGCTCTCTACTCGTGCCAGACACGAGCGATGCGCTCGATGGAGACGGCTTTGCCGGTGGTGGGATCCAGCGTGATCAAAGCGCCATTCAAACGCACCGGGCCGCGGCCCACCCCGAACTTGGTGGGGAGCTGGGTGTGGAATTTCTCCAACACCGGGTCAATCTGGCTGCCGATGATGGAATCCATGGGGCCGCACATGCCTGCATCGCATTGAAAGGCGGTGCCCTTCGGCAGCACGCGCTCATCCGCCGTCGGCACGTGGGTGTGGGTGCCCACGACGGCGCTGACCAGGCCGTCCAGGTGCCAACCCATGGCCACCTTTTCACTGGTGGCCTCGGCATGAAAGTCCACGAAGATCACCGGGGTTTCCTGGCGCATCTCTTCCACCACTTTAGTCACGGTGGTGAAGGGGTTTTCCAGCGCATCCCGCATGAAGGTGCGCCCTTGCAGATTGATGATGCCCACCTTGCAGCGCTTCGTTTGTAGGATGAGTGAGCCATTGCCCGGAGCCCCGGCGGGGTAATTGATCGGCCGCAGCAGGCGTGGTTCATCATAAAGAAACGGTACGATCTCCTTCTGGTCCCAAATGTGATCCCCCGTGGTGATGACATCCGCCTTGGCCCGCATGAGGCTGATGGCGATCTTCGGCGTGATGCCCCGGCCTGCGGCGGAGTTTTCTCCATTCACGATGGCGAAGTCCACCTTCAGCTCCTCGCGCAAAAGCGGCAGCAGGGTGATCACGGCTTTGCGCCCAGGTTCGCCGATGATGTCTCCCAGAAAAAGAATGCGGAAGAGTTCGGGCGGGGATTCAGCAGCGGCATCGGACATGCCCGCACTTAGTAGATGATGCGGGCCTGCATCAAGTCTAGGATGCAATCATGTTGTTCCTTTTCAAAACTGGCCGTTGGTCGCTGGCTTGCCTCTGCGCCAGTGCCATCGTACTGCCTGCGCAGGAGGCGGCGCTGCCCTTGCCCGGGCCAGATCCCCTCCGTTTTGCCAGGGTTAGCCCTCTGGGTAAAGCCCCAGACTGGTCCTCCCTTTCCGCCTATGCAGGCACCCTGACCAAGGAGGAATTCGACCACGCTTGGAAAACCCTTTATTCCCCGGAAAACGGCCTGCCCCCGCCTTTCCAGGTGACGCCGGAGGCCCTGCTCATCCCGACCGGAGATCCCACTGCCCCGGAACTGGCGGTCCCCTTTAAAAAGACAAATGTGGCCACAGCTACCCCGCCGGAGCCTACCTGGCGCCGCGCTGCCGAGCTGCCACCGCTGCTGGGGCGCCCCGTTTTGAGCGATTTACACATCGCTCTGGACCCCGGTCACATCGGTGGCCAGTGGGCGCAGATGGAGGAGCGTTTCCTCAGCTTCAAACCCGGGGAAGCCATCAAGGAAGGCGATATGTCCCTCCTCACCGCCCAAGTTTTGATGGAGCGGCTCAAGGCGCTCGGCGCTGTCGTTTCCTTCGTTCGGGATCGGCCAGAGCCTGTCACGGAACTACGCCCCGCAGACTTTGACAAACTGGCGCGCGAAACCCTGAAGGAATACGGCGTGCTTACCCCCGCACCCACGTATGCAGGGCTCCAGGGAGATGCCAAGATCATCACCGTGCAGTGGCAGACCGAAAAGCTCTTTTACCGGGTCAGTGAGATCCATGCTCGGGCACAGAAAGTGAATCGGCAGATCCGGCCAGACATCGTTCTCTGCCTGCATTTTAATGCTGAGGGCTGGGGCTCCGCAGATGCCCCACAGTTCTCCCCGCAAAATCACCTGCATGTGCTGGTCAATGGCTGCTACGCACCCGTGGAGCTGGAGCAACAAGACGTGCGTTACGAGATGTTGACCCGCCTTTTCAGCCGGGTGCATGAGGAGGAGATCCCCCTCGCCACCGCCGTGGCGGAAGGCATGGCGCGTAGCACCCAGCTACCGGCCTATGTTTACACCACACCGAATGCACGGAAAGCCGGTGCAAACCCGTATGTGTATGCACGGAACCTGCTGGCGAATCGCCTGTATCAGTGCCCTGTCGTCTATCTAGAGCCCTTTGTCATGAATCATGAGCAAACGTACCGCCGCCTGCTGACAGGGCATTTCGTCGGTCGCACCTTGATCGGCGGTCGGCTCCAGAGCAGCGCTATTGACGATTACGTGCGCGGCGTTGTGCAGGGGCTGGTGTCCTATTATCAATCTCAGCGCCGTTCCTCATGAGAGTCCTCATCGTAGGCTGTGGATTTGTAGGCGCACGCACGGCGGATCTCCTCCAGGCCACTGGGCATGACGTTGTAGGCGTCACCCACTCCCCTGCCTCAGCGGAAAAGCTCCGGGATAAACCCTGGCGCGTGCTCACCTGTGATGTCAGTGATGCAGCATCCGTGCAGCAGCTGAAAGCCCAGTGCGCCGAGACTGCAGTGGAAGGTGCTCCGTGGTCGCCAGAGGCCTTCATCCACTGCGCCAGCTCTAGCAAAGGTGGAGCCGAAATGTATCAAGCCGTGTATGTGGATGGCATGCGCCACCTGCTGGCCGCCTTTCCACTCGCTTTCCCTCTCTACACTGGCAGCACCAGTGTTTATCCCCAGACGGATGGCAGCGAAGTGGATGAAAACAGCCTGGCGGATCCCGGCAAAGAAACCGGCCGTTTGCTACTCGCCGCAGAAAAGCTTGCCCTGGAAAATGGCGGGGCCGTGGCTCGCCTCGCAGGCATCTATGGTCCTGGCCGCTCCTTCGTCCTGAAAAACCTGCTGGAAGGCAAAAGCGGCATTGAAGTAAATTCCACCGCTCCTGATGGTCGCCTGCTGAATCAAATCCATGCAGAGGATGCCGCCACTGCCCTGGCCCACCTCACCACCCAGAAGCTCACCGGCCTTTACAACGTTGTGGATGATGCCCGCCTCACCCAGCGTGATTGCCTGGAAAGACTGGCCCCCCTTTTTAATCTCCCCATCCCTGCGGAAAAGGCCCCCGATCCCAGTCGCAAACGTGGCTGGACCCACAAGCACGTCTCCAATGGCAAGCTGAAGATGACCGGTTGGACGCCGAAATACGCCGATTATTTTGCCGCTCTCCGGGATGATCCTGACCTCGCCTCTTCCATCTTACAGCTCGTCATCGAAGGCCAAGAAATCAGCCTGCCCCGGGCGGAAAACATCCTTCTCATTGGTCTCATGGGCAGTGGCAAATCCACCGTCGGCCGCATGGTGGCCCACATGCTGGGCTTTCAGTTTGTGGATACGGACCACCTCATCATTGAGCAGGCAGGCTGCAGCATCCCAGAGATTTTTGCGCGTGAAGGCGAGGCTGGTTTTCGCCAACGAGAGTCTGCCGTATTGCGCAATTTGTTAGGCTGTCGTCACTGCGTCATCGCCACCGGTGGGGGCATCATCACTCAGCCGAAGAATCTCCCCCTGCTGCAGCACCTCGGTTTCATCACTTGGCTAGAGGCGGATGCCAAGCTCCTCGCACGTCGCACCGCCTCCAACAACGACCGCCCCCTTTTGCGCGGTGAAGAGCCGCCCCTCGTGAAGCTGGAGCGACTGCTCACTGAACGTAAACCCATCTACAAACAACTGGCGGATCTGCGCATCCAGACGGATGAACTCAGCCAGCAAGAAAGTGCCTATGGCGTGGCCGAAAGCGCCCGCATCTTCTTCGCTCAACGCGCAGGTTAAGGCGGAAAGAGAAATGCGGGTTTTGACGCTCTTTACCCTCGTCCGGAGGGACAGCCGAATAACCTAAAGAAGGGTAAAAAGTCGTCCTGAAGGAGCTTTGGAAGGGCGCAGCATTAACCCTGGGTGCAGCAGGGGCAGGGCTGGACCCAGTGGCCGGGGGCGATTTCTTTTAAGCTGAGGTCCATGCCCACGCTGTCTTTCCAGCGGGGGTGGCCCATGCGGTGGCCGAAGGCGCAGCCGGCGGGGGGATTGATGGGGGAGGGCACGTCTCCCTGGAGGAGGGAGCGCGGGCGGCGCAGGGCGGGATCTGGCACGGGGATGGCATCCAGCAGGGCGCGGGTGTAGGCGTGCAGGGGCTGGCGGTAAAGTGTTTCCGCTGGGGCGAGCTCGACGATCTTTCCCAAATACATCACGGCGACGCGGTCGCTCATGTGCTTCACGACGCTGAGGCCGTGGGCGATGAAGAGGTAGCTGAGGCCCATCTGCCGCTGGAGGTCTAACAAGAGGTTCAGAACCTGGCTTTGCACGGAGACATCGAGCGCGGAGACGGGCTCGTCACAGACGATGAGTTTGGGCTTGAGGGCGATGGCGCGGGCGATGCCGATGCGCTGGCGCTGGCCGCCGGAGAACTCGAAGGGGAAACGATCGCCGGAGGTGGTGGGCAGGCCGACTTTGTCCAGGAGATCGGCCACCCAGGCGCGGCGTTCTTCTTTGTTGCCGAGTTTTTGGACGATGAAGGGCTCCTCCAAAATGTCCCGCACGGTGTGGCGTGGGTTTAGGGATTCGGCAGGGTCCTGGAAGATCATCTGCATGTGCCGGCGGGTGGGGCGGAGCTGGCCCATGCTGGCGTGGGTGATGTCTTGACCCTCAAACTGGATGCTGCCGCCGGTGGGTTTCAGCAGGCGCACGATGCTTTTGCCCAGGGTGGTTTTGCCACAGCCAGACTCACCGACGAGGCCCAGGGTCTCCCCTGCGGCGAGGGAAAAGCTGACGCCATCCACAGCTTTGCAAGAGGCCACAGAGCGCCGCAGCAGGCCGCCACGGACGGGGAAATGCTGCTGGAGATTTTGAACGGTGAGGAGGCTCATGCGACGCAGATGGGGCAGTTTTCTACCCAATGGTTAGGCGAGATTTCAACGAAGGCGGGGCGCACGCTCAGGTGCGTGTCGGCGTGGGGGCGGCCAGAGCGGGTGGCGAAGCGGCAGCCGGGGCGGAATTCGGCAATGCCGGGGACGTTTCCAGGGATGGCTTTCAGCAGGGTCTTGGGCGTGCTGTCCAGGCGCGGGATGCTTTCCAGCAGGCCCTGGGTGTAGGCATGGCGGGGGCGGGCAAAGAGCTCGTGCACGCTGGCGCGCTCGACGATGCGGCCGGCGTACATGACGGCGACTTCATCGCACACCTCCGCGATGACGCCGAGGTCATGAGTGATGAGGATGACGCTCATGCCCATTTCCTGCTGGAGATCGGCGATGAGTTTGAGGATCTGCGCCTGCACGGTGACATCCAGCGCGGTGGTGGGCTCGTCGGCGATGAGGAGCTTCGGTTTATTGATGAGCGCCATGGCGATCATGATGCGCTGGCGCATGCCGCCGCTGAGCTGGTGCGGGTATTCGCCCAGGCGGGCCTCGGGCGCAGGGATGCGGACTTTTTTCATCATGTCCACGCTGCGGCTTAGCACCTCGGCCTTGCTGCATTGCGTGTGCAAAAGGATGGCCTCAGCGAGCTGGCGACCGACCGTTTGCACGGGGTTCAGGGCGGTCATGGGCTCTTGAAAGATCATGCTGATTTCATTGCCACGGATGGTCTGCATTTGCTCTAGCGGCAGACTCACGAGATCCTGCCCTTCAAAGCGGATGCTGCCGCTGAGGATCTGGCCGTGGGGCTGGGGCAGCAGGCGGGTGATGGAAAAGGCGGTGACGCTTTTGCCACAGCCGGATTCACCGACGATGCCCAGCGTCTTGCCACGCGGCACGTCAAAGGAGATGCCGTCCACGGCGGTCATGCGCCCGGCATCGGTGTCAAAGGCAGTGACGAGGTTTTCGACCTGTAAGATGGAGTCCACGGTGGTCATCGGGGTTTTACAAAGGAGTCATGCACCTGCAGGGATTCACCGAAGTCACGCCCCTCTTTTTGGGCCTGCTGGGTTTCGCGTTTGAGGTCTTCATCGATCCAGAACATGCGGGCATCCAGCGGCAGCTGGCTGTGAAAAGCGTTGCCCGTTTTCGGCCAGCGCAGCCAGCGCCAGCTAAAGTAGCGGTAGTTGGAAGATTCCCACAGCGGGATGGTATTCGCCCGGTCATGGATGAGCTGGGAGAGCTGCCAGGAAAGCTGCTGCACCTCCTCCTCCGTGGCGGCTTTGCGGTGGCGATCAATGATCGGATCCAGCGCGGGGTCGGCCGTCATGGTCATGTTGTTGGTATCCACCACCACGGTGCGTTTGCCATCGGGCCCGGTCTTGTAGGCATTGTCGCTGTGATAATCATCCCAAAAACGTGGGTAAGGCGGCTGCGCCCCAAAGCCGGCGAGGCCTAACTCATGATTCTTCTGGTTCAGTTTCTTGTAGAGCTGGGTGGTATCCAGTCCCTCCACGATGATCTCCAGCCCAGCCTTTTTCGCCTCTTCCTTCAGCCGCAGCATGATGGGGGTGATGGTGCCGGAATTGAAGGTGGTGAGGGTGAAGGAAAGACGTTTGCCACTGGCATTCATGAGGATGCCATCCGCCCCGGGTTTGGTATAACCAGCTTTAGCGAAATGCTCGCGCGCCTTCACCACATCAAAGGGCCGGGCCTTGACGGCAGGATTGGTGAATTTGCCAAAACCGGCCTCGGTGCTGTTCATGCGGGTCTTGTCGCCCCGGAAGTCCACATCCAGCACCTTTTGCAGGTTCATGGCGTAGTTGATGCCGATGCGCAGGTCCAGATTGTCCAGCGGCGGTTTGCTTTCATTGATGCGGATGCCCCAGCTCACTTGAGGGAACTCGTTGTAGAAAATGTGGCGCTCGATGTAGCCTTTGTAGATCTCGGGGATCTCCGCCTTGTCATACCAATAGCGTGGCAGGCCGGCGATGAAGAAGTCGAGCTGGCCCTGGCGGAAGAGCTCAAAGGCCTTGTCCTGACTGGCGATGATGCGGTAGTCCATGGCATCCACATTGTAGATGTAGCGGAAGTGTTTTTTATCCCGCGCCCACCAGTTCTTCACGCGGTGGATGGTGATGCGGCGGCCGCGTTTCACATCCACTTCCGGATCGAAATCATAGGCCCCGGTGGTGGGGGATTTCCGCCACTGGTAGCGGGCGGGGAAGTCCTGACCAAACTCCTTGTAAAACTTGCGCGACATGGGCTGCACGTCCGTCACCTTCCACATGGGATCGGGGTAGTTTTCCTTGAGCGTGTAGGAGAAGGTGTGCTCGTCGTACTTGGTGATGCTCTTGAATTCTTTGCTGTAATAGTCGTTATACCAAGGGTCCTGGATGTGTGGACTCAGCATGATGTAAAAGGTCATGAAGAAGTCCTCCACCGTGATGGGCGTGCCATCGGAGAAGGTGAGTTTGGGATCGAGCCGGAAGTAAACGGTCTTCTTGTCTGGGGAGTAGGCCCAGGCATCGGCCATGCCGGGGATCCAGGCATCTTGGTCGGGATGGCGGGTGGCCATCCAGATCATCACCTGGTCATGATGCTCGCCACGGAAGGTGCCGCTGGCATCCGGGCCGACGACGCGGTAGGTGGCGGGAAAGGTGGGGTGGAAGTCGTGAAAGGTGCCACCTTTTTTCGCAGCGGGATCGCCAAATTCGGGCACATCTGCGCCGGTTTCCCACTTCAGATCCGTGGGCAGATCCGCCGGGGTTTTCCACTGAAACAGCTCGGGTTTGGACTTCCAAAAAGCCTCCACCTCCGCCGTGTTGTCGTAGGGGGGAAAGCGGTCATCGGTGGACTCGGAACAGGCGCTGAGAAACAGGCCCAGGCAGGCGGCCAAAAGCCCACAGGCCAGGGCACGCGCCCAAGATGGACAGGCGTGCGAGGGCAGCGGTTGAGGAACAGGCAAAAGGGGACTCATCAGCGATAGGTCGTGAATTTTTTCGGGTCGAAGGCCTCACGGATGGCTTCACCCACGAAGGTGACCAAAATGAGCACGGTGGTCATGGCCACAAAGGCGCTAGCCACGATCCACGGATAATTAAAATCCTCCGTGCCTTCCCGCAGCAGACGGCCCCAGCTAGGCTCCTCCGGCGGCAGGCCAAAACCCAGGAAGTCTAGCGCGGCTAGGGAGCTGATGATAGCCGCCACCTCAAAGGGGGCCAGCGTGACCAGGATGGCGATGCTATTTGGCAAGATATGGCGGAAGATCACGCGACTGGTGCTGGCCCCTAGCAGGCGGGCGGAGGCCACGTAGTCACGGGCCTTTTCTTTATAGGCAGCGGTGCGGATGTACATCGTCGTGCCCATCCAGCTAAAGGCCGAGATGATAAGCACCAGCATGAACAAGCTGGGGCTGATGATGGAACTGATGATGAGGATGATGAACAGAAAGGGCAGCACGGACCAGATCTCGATAAGGCGAGAACCGATGATGTCATACAACCCACCGAAGTAACCCAGGGTGCCGCCGACAATCACGCCCACCACAAAGACAATGGTAACGAACAAAACGGAGGCGATGATGGCCTGCTGCCAACCGCCAAAGAGGATAGCCAGCACATCCCCACCTGAGGAAGTGGTGCCGAGGAAATGCTGATGCGTGGTGGAGGGCGGCGAAGGTGGATAAATGGCCGCATACAGTGTGGGCGAGGTCTGCGCATCCAGCTCAGCGATCTTGCCATTCGTGTAGTCTGTGTAGGCCTGGCGCTCGCCTTTTTCATAGGTGGCCTTTTCCACCTGCTCCCCGGCTAGGTCCCAGCCGCGCAGCTCGCCGTGGCGCTGGCCCTGGCGGAAGACGATCTCCTGCCGCTTCTGCTCGGGCTTGTCTTTAAAGACGGTGTAGGCACGGCCATTGAAGGGCTGGCTGGAGCCCGTTTCATAGATGAGGCCGCCGCGCTCCTCCATGATGGCGATGGTCTCGGACGTGTCCAATTTGGCATCGTAGGGCACCGGTGGCATCAGCACCCAGTTAGCGGATTTTTCCTCGCGAAATTTCAGCTTCAGTTCGCGGTAGTCCGTCTCACTTTCTTCACTGCCGCCAAAGGTGGTGGCGGGCAGCACCTTCGTCACAAAGGGAAAGTAAAGCTTCCCTTCATAACTGACGATGAGGGCGCGCTTGCCCACCAGCAACCCATCCAGCGAGCCCAGCAGCACCAGCACCAGCAGGAGGAGGAAGGAGACGTAACCCCGGCGGATGGCCTTGAATCGGCGCAACTGTTTCAACGTGAGTGGGCTGAACTGCCATTGACGCGGCCCGCGCAGCAGCCACACCCCGGCCAGCAAACACAGGCCCAGCAGGACCCAGCCCACCGTGGCGGTGGAGAGGAAGGGGATTTTAAAAACAGGCACACTCAGGCCCGCGAGGCGAAAGCCCCCGCTCAGGAGTGTGTAAAATGCCAGCAGGGTGCCAAGGATGCGCGGTGACATGTTATTCAAAACGGATGCGCGGATCTGTAAGCGCGACGAAGAAATCAGACAGGATGTTGCCGACCATGAGCACCAGGACTTGGACGACGAGGATGCCCATGACCAGGGGGTAATCACGATCCAGAATGCTGTTGTAGCTCAGGAGCCCGAAACCGTTGATCTCAAAAATCATCTCAATGAGCAGAGAGCCCGCGACAAAGATGGAAACGATGTGCCCCAGCGTGGTCGCTACCGGGATGAGGGAATTGCGCAGCGCATGCACCAGCACAGCCCTTTTAAAGCCTGCCCCCTTGGCCACCGCCGTGCGCACATAGTCGGCGGCCAGATTGTCCATGAGGTTGTTTTTCATCAGCATGGTGAGGAAGGCAAAGGACCCCACCATGTAGCAGACCAGAGGCAGGAAGGCATGATGCAGCACGTCCCACACCTGCGCGCCGAAGGTCAGCTCCTCAAAGTTATCTCCCACAAAGCCGCCGGTGGGAAACCACCCCGCACGAGCGGCGAGGAAGACGACCAAGACACTGGCCAGCACAAAGCCCGGAATCGAATAGCCCACAAAAATCAGAATCGAGGTGGCATTGTCCACGACCGTGCGGTGTTTGATGGCCTTTAAGATGCCCAGCGGGATGCAGACAAGGTAAGTGAGGAGGGAGGTGGCCAGCCCGTAGAAGATGGAGATGGGCATGCGCTCCAGCACCATGTCCCACACATACAGATTGTAGCGGGTGGAGATGCCCAGATTTCCCTGAAAGAGGCCGCTGTACTCGCTGCGGTAGATCTGCACGCGCTGCTTTTCCTTTTCCACCTTCGTGTGCCAGGGTTTGAGGTCCTCGGCATCCGCTCCCCGCAGTTCGCCACCGGGGGTGACAGTGGCCTGGGTGGTGCGGTAGGCATTGTTGGGCTGCCATTCGGCCCGTGGCAGCAACCTGCGCAGGGTCACTTCAGCTTCCGTTTTGCCGGCTTCAAACTTCACAAACTGCTTGTCCATCTGCGCCGGGATGACCCCCAGCCAGGCGAGGTATGCGGGGAAAAAGGAACGATCAAAACCGTAGTAGGCCGCCACCGCATCCTTCTGCTCCTCCGTCAGCGAGGCGCCGGCATTTTTCATGCCTCGGTCCCCCTGCATGGAGGCTTTTTGCATGGCGGCCTCCAGCGGTCCACCAGGGGTGATGCGGGTGATGAAAAACACCACCATCGTCGCCCCGATGAGTGTCGGGAAGATGAGCAGAAAACGGCGGAGGAAATAGTCGCGCATGAGAAAGACAAACAGACTGTCAGACATACGCACGCTAGAGACAAGGAATTGTGTGGTTTTTCATCCCGCCAGGGTCAAGATGCCGCCGTCATGAGCTGGATCTACCGTATCATCGCCCTCGCAGCCCTCGTCGCCGGGTTGGTGACCTTTCACCAGTCCCGCAGCCACCGGCCCACGCGCATCTCTGCGGCCACGGAGCAAGGCATCCTCCTGCTGGGCAATGGATCTGAACCGGAAACGATGGACCCGCAAATGGCCACGGGCTCTCCCGAGCATCACCTCTTCGATGCGCTCTTCGAAGGCCTGGTGGCCACCACCGTGGAGGACCCCGATGCCAATGGCCCGGGCGTGGCCACGCACTGGGAGACGGCGGACTTCATCACCTGGACCTTTCACCTGCGCCCTGAGGCGAAGTGGAGCGATGGCACCCCACTCACGGCGCGGGATTTCCTCTTCTCCTTCCAGCGCATCCTTTCGCCGGATCTCGCTGCGCCCTATGCGCCCATGCTTTACCCCATGCTGAATGCCGAGGAGTACAATAAGGGCACGGTGAAGGACTTCACCCAAGTGGGCGCGAAGGCGCTGGGTGACCACACGCTGCAGATCATCCTTAAAGGCCCCGCCCCTTACCTGCCCTCCATGCTGAAGCACTACTCCTGGCACCCGGTGCCGCAGCATGTCATCGAGCGCTTTGGCAAGATGACGGATAAAGACACGCCCTGGACCCGCGTGGGCAATTTGGTGGGCAACGGCCCCTTTCAACTCAAGGAATGGCGCTACACCCACTCCATCACCGTGGAGCGCAATCCTCACTACTGGGACGCAGCCACCGTGAAGCTGAATGCGATCCAGTTCATCCCCATCGTCAGCGATGCCACGGAGGAGCGCGCCTTTCGCGATGGGCAGATCCACGTGACCAACACGGTGCCGCTTTCCAAGCTGGACCACTACCGCACCAAAGAGCCCCAGGTCTTCCAGGCCGATCCCATGCTGGGCACCTACTTTTACCGCATCAACGTCACCAAGGCACCCTTCAATGATCCCCGCGTGCGCAAGGCCCTGGTGCTGGCCGTGGATCAGCAGGCGCTCATCCAAAACGTGCTGCGCGGGGGGCAAAAGCCCGCGCTCGGCTTTACCCCCTCCGGTGCAGGTGAAGGCTACGTGAGCCCCGGCCAACTGAAGTACGACCCCGACGAAGCGCGCCGCCTGCTGGCCGAGGCGGGTTTCCCCAATGGCCGAGGCTTCCCCAAGTTCGACATCCTCATCAACACCATGGAGTCTCACCGCACCGTGGGCGAAGCCATCCAGGAGATGTGGAAAAAGAACCTCAACATCCCCGCCGGCGTGCTGAACCAGGACTGGGGCGTCTATCTGGAAAACCAGCGAAAGCTGGACTACCAAATCTGCCGCGCCGGGTGGGTGGGCGATTACCTGGACCCCTACACCTTCCTGAGCATCTGGCAAAAGGGCGATGGCAACAACAACACCGGCTGGAGCAACCCCCGCTACGATGAACTCATGCAAGCCTCCCTGCGCGAAGGCGACAGTCAAAAGCGCCTGGCCCTGCTGGCCGAAGCTGAAACCCTGCTGCTGGAGGAGCTGCCCATGATCCCCCTCTACTACTACGTGCGCAACCACCTCAGCCGCCCCGAGGTGCGCGGCCTGAAGTCCTCCCTGCTGGAACACCGCTGCTACAAGGCGGTGTCTCTGGATGCATCGTTAGTTAGGTGAGGGCGGGGTGGTGTGTTGGTGTCTGCGCATTGAAGTCCTGTCCCGCACGCGGGACGGTCCTGGTATGGACTCAAGCTTTTGAAGCCTTGGGTAAAATCATGTGGGGTAGAATCATGATTTGTTAGGTCCGGTGGCGGAACTGCCTCTACTGGAATTCGCCCAGCGCCGAGAATACCCGGGATGCCCGAATGTACCAATCGCTCCGAAAATAAAGCACGTCCTGGAGCGTGAAAAGTGTGTTGTTTCCATTCTTCTTTCCACGCATCCTATGCAGCCTGGCTCCAGCCTTGAGGTGGGGCCTGGCCGTTCGCACCTGATGCGCAATGCGAGCGCTCATGCGCTCCACTCAGATCTTGAAACAGCAGCTATGATCCTACGGAAAAGCTCACTTCGCGAACCCCGGAGAATCAGGCGTTCAGCGCTTCGTCGAAACGGGTGATGAGATCGGCGATGTCCTCCAACCCGGCGGAAACGCGGATGAGGTGGCGGGGCACGCCGCAGCTTTCGGCCCAGTCCAGCTCCTCATAGTGAGCCAGCAGGGTGTAGGGGCAGACGAGGGTGAAGTCCGTGCCTAGGCTGGGGCCTTTGCACACACGCAGGGCATCGTAAAACCGGGCGCTGGTGTTCGCCGCATCCTTCAGCACAAAGGAGAACAGGCAGCCGTAACCACCGCCTTCGCGACGCACAAATTCATAACCAGGGCCACCCTGCTGCTTCGCATGCCACACACGTTCCACCTTCGGGTGCTGCTCCAAGTACTCGGCCAGGGCCAGGGCATTGCGGCTCATGGCTTCGGCGCGCTGGACAAAATCGCGCGAGTTTTGCTCCAGCGCCACGGCGTCTTCGAACCACAGCTCATGGTCAGCATGCTCCTTGAGGAAGGCGGAAAAGGCTGCGTGATGTGGGGAGGCACGGTTGAGGATGACACTGCCTGCGAGCACATCGCCCGCGCCGGAAAAGCTTTTGGTTAGGCTGCTGGTCACCACATCCGCCACACGGCAGGCGTCTGCATGCACGGAGGTGGAAACGGTGTCGTCAATGATGATGGGCACGTCCGGCTGCGTCTCGGCCCGGATGTCCAGCAGGCGCGGCAGGTCCACGCAGCGCAGCAGGGGATTGCTAGGCGCTTCGCAGAATAGCCCGGCTAAAGATTCACCCGCTAGGAGGATGCGCAGTTGCTCATATTCGCTGTCATCAATCAGCGGCATGAAATGGGCCCCGCTGCCGAAGGTCTGCTGCAGCTTCAGCACGTCCACATAGGGGAAGTCCAGCTGCACCGTGCGGCTAGCTGGGCGCAGCGTGGTGACCATGCGATGCACCGCATAGTTCGCCGCCATGCCTGAGGGGAAAAGGAAGACGTCTTCCGGCTGCTGCCCGGCCAGATCAGCCAGCCGCTGGCGGATCGCCGAACTGGCGGCAGCCCCTGCCTGGGCAGAGGTGCTGCTCGTCGTCTGGCCCAGCACATGCGCGGCTTGGCGGGTGCTCACCACCTCGCCACAAAAGCGCCAGAACTTGCGCGCTTTCACATAGGCCTCGGCAGGAAACAGGGCCACGCCCAGCTTCTGCTCGCGCCACTCCACCGCACGCCCGACAAAACCTTCACGGGCGATGAACTCCAGGCAGCGCTGGGCATGAACGAGGCGTGGGAAAACGATGGCGCGCTCCCCCTCCTGCCCGATCTCCTTTTCCGCCTGCACAAACAGCGCCCCAATGGCGGGCGGGCAGCAAAAGCGCGGGTAGCCCGAGCGGAATTTCGACACGATGTCTGGATCGCCTTCTTCATACCCCACCACATGCTTCCACAGCGGCAGCGAGACGCTGACACCGAAGTCGTTGTCGGGCAGGGGAGATCCCAGGGAATCAGCTTCCCAGAGAGGATGGCGCAAAAGATCAGACATGGCGGGGGATGCCAGCTTTACCGCGCCCGGCGCGGCACTCAACTGCAATCCTGGGAGAGGTTATCTTCAAAGGGGTAGGTAAACCTTACGCAAATTGACAAAGCAGCCGCCCGGATGGATAGTATGACCATGGCAGCAGTCATTTCGGCACCAAAATCCTGGGTCGCATCCGTGGGGCGTCTTTCGCTTCCCAAGAAGACGGAAAAGCGGCTTCAGGACTTGATGGATCGTCACAATGACGGCCAGCTTACAGCCACCGAGCGGCGCGAACTCTCCTCATTGGTCGAGTGGAGCGAAAATGTGGCCCTCATACGTGCTCAGGCCCTGCAATTGCTGGGCAGACAGCAAGAGGACTGAGTCCGACAAAAAATCAACTGTGTAGCGCTGAAATTGTCGAGAAGGCTATACTAATACAAAAGTTTGCGTGAAGCAATTTTGCTTTCGGTAACGCTATTCAGATACGGATTAAATGACCATGAGTTTTATTGATATAGATGATTTGGAAAGCGTTGGGCTATTAGCTCCTGGAGCATTCGCCATGCCCCTCCCTATCCCTGCCAATATTGCCGCAGACCAATGCTTAGTTGATACCCCAAGGTTGCGAGCCACAATCAAAGGAATGCGGACAATACTTTCGAGTAAAGGGTTTCAACACGTTGCCGCGATGATTGAAGAAACGCATGACGGGTTTCTCCCTCGACGAATGAATGAACTCCAGGGTCAAATTGTAGGACACATGCGTCAATATATTGCGCGCCATGATGAACAGCTTTTAACCCAGATTTTTCACATGGTTCAATTGTGGGGAGGCCGTGCAGGACGAAATATCTATGTAATGAATGGGGGATTTGAAACGAATTTCAATGGAACGGCTTATGCTGAGTTTGCCAAAGAGGCGTCAGGAGGTGTAGGGGTAAACCGGATCAATAATCTTATCGAGTCAGCTTTACAGATAAAGCACTTCGGAGTCTCATTCGCCACAAAACACGCACGATTCTGGTCACAGGCAACTAAGCATCAAGATCAACTGCCAATATACGACAGAATTATTGCAGTTGGCTGTTTGGGCAAAAATGCCGATTGGAAAGATTATCAATTCTACATGAGACTTTTGTCGCAGCACGCTCTCGAAAAAGGTATCGACAGAATGGCACTAGAACGTCACGCTTTTAACATCTTCGACACTCCCCAAGGGGCAGCTTGGCTAGGGGTAAGACGGAGGTAGAGTCAAGTAATTTTCTACCGAAAGGTGGTGGTTCTCCGCTGTGAAAGCAGGGAGCGAGTAATATCGGAGTACCGGAAGCCCTCATTCTTTGCCGGCAATAATTCCTCAGCACCAGTCCCGCATGGTCACCATCTTGGCGTGGGCGGCGCCGCGGTCGAGGAGGGATTCGGCGAGGGTTTTGCCTTCGGCGAGGTCGGGGGTGATGCCCGTGATGGCGAAGCCGGCGGCGGCGTTCAGCACGGCGATGTCGCGTTTGGGACCTTTGATCGTGGCGCTGAGGATGCCTTCGATGATGGCGGCATTTTCTGCGGCATCGCCGCCCACCAGTTCTTCCAGCGCCCCGGGGCTAAACCCGAGGGTGGCAGGATCGAGGGTGATGTCGGTGACCTTGCCCTCATTCACCTCGCAAATGTGGTTGTGGCCCAGGGTGGAAAGTTCGTCCATGCCTCCGCCGGTTTGAGTGGTGCCGTGGACGACCCACGCTTTTTTGCGCCCCAGCGTGCTCAGGATTTCGCCAAAGGCGCGTGTGAGGGTGGGGTCAAACACGCCCAGGAGCTGGTAATCGGGCCGGGCGGGGTTCAGCAGGGGGCCCAGGAGATTGAAGATGGAGCGCTGGCCTTCGCTGGCCAGGATCTTGCGGGCCTCGCCCACGGCTTTGAAGGCGGGGTGATAAAGGGGGGCGAAGAAAAAGCCGAGGCCATTGGTCTCCATGCCCCGCGCCACGCGGTCCACCGGCAGGTCAATGCGGATGCCCAGGGCCTCCAGCACATCGGCCCCGCCTGCCTTGCTGGTCACGCCGCGGTTGCCATGCTTGGTCACGCACACGCCGCCTGCGGCCAGGATGAACATGGCGGTGGTGGAAACATTGAAGAGGTGCAGCTTGTCCCCGCCGGTGCCCACCACGTCCAGCATGGGGCCGGGCAGTTTGGCGCGGTCCAGGCCCGGGTCCACGGCCAGGCGGAGGAATTCCTGGACAAAGGTGGCGATTTCCGCCGGGGTTTCGCCTTTTTTGGCCAGGGCACGGAGGAAATGGGCCTTCGTTTCTGCAGACTCTTCTGCATCCACCAGAAAGGCGGCGGCTTCGCGCACTTGGGCTTCGGTCAGGCTTTTGCCTTCGGCGAGGGGAGTGAGTAAGGTCTGCATGGGACGCGGATGCTGACAGAGGAGACCCCTTTTGGCAATCGCCAGCGCGCAACGATTCCTTGTCTTTCGGCTAAAGGCATGGCTATGAGGAGGAAAGACATGCCTGACCTCTCTCCCATCCTCGGCATTGACCTCGGCACCACGAATTCCCTCGTCGGTGTGGTGGACAGCGGTTTCCCCATCCTCCTGGCGGATGAGGAAGGCCAACGACTGACCCCCTCCGCCGTGCACTTCGGTAGCGACGGCACGCGCCGTGTCGGGGCCCCGGCCCTGCGCCAGCGCGCGCTGGACCCGCAGCGCACTGTCACCAGTGTGAAGCGCCTCATCGGCCGCCGTGCGGGGGAGGGGGGCTGGCAGCCGCCCTATGACCTGCGTCAACTGGGCGTGACACCCGTGGAAGTCTCCGCCGAGATCCTGCGTCGGCTAAAGGCCATCGCCGAACGAGCGCTGGAGCAGCCTGTGTCACGCGCGGTGATCACCGTGCCCGCCTACTTCAATGATGCCCAGCGCAATGCCACCAAGCAGGCCGGGGAACTGGCCGGACTGACGGTGGAGCGCATCGTCAGCGAGCCCACCGCTGCGGCTCTGGCCTATGGCCTGGACAAACTGGACGAGCGAAAAAAGATCGCCGTGTATGACCTAGGCGGTGGTACCTTTGACATCAGCGTTTTGGAAATGCGCGAGGGTGTCTTTCAGGTGCTGAGCACCGCCGGGGATACGCAGTTAGGCGGGGATGACATTGACCGCCTGCTGGTGGAGCACGTGCTGCAAGGCACCCAGGGAGTGAGGGCTTCCAGCCCTCATGATGAGGCCAGGATGGCCGCACTCCTTGTCGCGGCTGAAGTGGCCAAAAAGCGCCTGTCTGCCGAGGAGACGACCCTCATTGAGCTGCCCTTTTTCGATGGAGCGAACAGCCTCAGTCTGGAGCTGACCCGCGCGGCTTTTGAAAAGCTCATCCGTCCTTTGATCGAGCGCACCCGCGCCCACTGCCTGCGGGCCCTGAGCGATGCGGGGGTGAAACCAGAAGAGCTGGATGAAGTCATCCTGGTGGGCGGCAGCACGCGCATTCCACTGGTGCATCGTTACGTGGAGGAGATCTTTGGCCGTGCGCCGAACACTTCGCAAAATCCCGATGAAGCGGTGGCCTTGGGCGCGGTCATCCAGGCGGGGATTTTGAGCGGTTCTTTGAAAAATGTGCTGCTGCTGGACGTGACACCCTTGTCGTTAGGCATCGAGACCTTCGGCGGCCTGATGAACATCATCATCCCGCGCAACAGCACCATTCCATGCAAGGCCGGGGAGATGTTTACCAATGCTGCGGCGAATCAGGCGGACATGCTCATTCGTGTGCTCCAGGGCGAGCGTGAACTGGCCAAGGACAACTGGGAACTGGGCCGTGTGGAGGTGCCTTTCCCCCCTGGGCCGAAAGGCAGCGCTCGTGTGGGGGTGCAGTTCGCCATTGATGCCAATGGCATCCTGCAGGTGCTGGCCCGCGATACGGTCACGAACACGGACACTGTCCTGGAGATCCAAAACACCGCCGTCAATGTGGACGATGAGCGTGTGGAGCAGATGATCGCCGAGAGTGTGGAATACGCCTTTGAGGACATGAACGAGCGTGTGTGGACGGAGGCCCGGCTGAAGGCGGAGGAGCTTCTGCCCGCTGTGGCTGCCGCCTTGGAGCAGTTCGGCGATGCCGTCACGGCTGAGGAGCGCGCCGTCATCGAGACCGCCGCCGCGAAAGTCCGCAGCGCCCTGGAGGCCCCCGAGCACGACGCCAAGGCCCTCAAAGCGGCTAATCAAGCCCTGGATGATGCCACCCAGGAGCTGGCCGTTCGCCTGGTGGAGCAGGCGATGGAGGAGTCGCTGGTCAGGCGGGGACTTATTTGAGACCGAGGGAGTAAAGAAGACCTGGACTCCCTTGCCATCCTTAAAACGCAGATTACCTTTCGGCATGAATGAGTTGAAGGCTGTTGGTCGCCCTGAGATTCCTGCCAGCGCTGCGGAGCGTCTGCGGGTGGCTAATACCATTCGGCGGCGCATCAACATGTTGAGCCCTCACCCGGCTATTCCCTGTGGAGTGTGGAAGTTCCCAACATGGACTGACTATCAAATGTGGCGCAAAGTTCAGACCAACCCCCGGTTGCGATGAGTGAGTCTCCCTCGTCTGCGGATAATCAGGATCACCAATTTCTCAAAGTGTGTCGCCTGCTCAATGAAGCAGGCGCGCATTATGTGATCTGTGGTGGTTATGCTTGCATCCTTCATGGAAACTTGCGGGCAACTCAGGATGTTGATCTTCTGGTTGAAGAAAATGACGCCAATTTCAGAAAAGTGCTCGATGCACTTTCGCAATTGGAAGATGGAGCCGCCCGTGAACTGACTCTGCAGGATCTGAGAGAAAACAAAGTGGTCAAAGTGGCCGATGAAATCACGGTGGACATCAGCACTCTAGCCTGGAAAGTAAGTTACGCCGATGCAGAGCCTAACATACGTTGGGAAGAAATTGAGGGAGTAAAGATTCCCTTTTTGGGCCTGGAAGATCTCATCCGCAGCAAGCAGACGTATCGAGAAAAAGACCGACTGGATATTCAAATGCTGGTTCAAGTTTCCGAAGAAGCACGTCGTTTTTCAGCTAGCTTGGAGTCTCCGAAACGAGGTTGTTTGGCTTGGTTTTGGCGATGACTTTTTGATCGGTGATGATTTGGGTGCCGATCTTCGTTTCCGCTCGCCATTTGCAAAAAGCGCAGTTTCCACCATCTTGGCGGCCCTTTTATGCCTGAACTGCCCAAGACCTACACGCCAAGCGAAGCCGAAGAACGCTGGTACCAGCGCTGGCTGGACGACAAGTGCTTTGAAGCCGACCCGGCCCGCGTCAGCGAAAAACGTCCGGCTTACTCCATCGTCATTCCGCCGCCGAACGTCACGGGCATCCTCACCCTGGGCCACGTGCTGAATAACACCATTCAGGACATCCTCTGCCGCCGCGCCCGCATGCTGGGCAAGGAAGTGCTGTGGCTGCCCGGCACGGACCACGCCGGCATCGCTACCCAGAACGTGGTGGAAAAGACCCTCAAGAAGCAGGGCGTGATCAAGCATCGCGACGACCTGGGCCGTGAGAAGCTGGTGGAAAAAATCTGGGAGTGGAAGGACAAGCACGGCGGCATCATCATCCAGCAGCTCAAGAAACTGGGCGCGTCCTGCGACTGGAGCCGCGAGCGTTTCACCTTCGATGAAGACTACAATCGCTGCGTGATGCAGGTGTTTGTGGACCTCTACAAAAAAGGCCACATCTACCGGGGCAAGCGCATGGTGAACTGGTGCCCCTCCTCCCTCACCGCGCTGAGCGATGAGGAGGTGGAGATGAAGCAGCAGAACGGCTTCATGTACCATTTCAAGGTGCAGGTGGTGGAGGAGCCGGACACCTGGCTGACCATCGCCACCACCCGCCCCGAGACCATCCCGGGCGATACCGCCGTGGCCGTGAACCCGAACGATGAGCGCTACAAGCACCTGATCGGCAAACACATCCGCCGCCCGCTGCCGCTGGAAAACCAGGCCGCCATCCCGATCGTGGGGGATGAGCACGTGGATTTCGAATTCGGCACCGGCGTGCTGAAGGTGACCCCGGCGCATGACAAGGCCGACTTTGAAATCGGTCAGCGTCACAACCTGGAAATCATTGATGTGCTGCACCCGAATGCCGTGCTCAATGACCTCGCAGGCGTGGACCTGGCCGGGCTGGACCGCTTCGAAGGCCGCAAGAAGGCCGTCGAACTGCTGAAGGAGATGGAGGCCCTCATTAAAGAGGAGCCGCATCAGAATAACGTGGGTTATTCCGAGCGCGCTGGCGTGCCCATCGAGCCTCGCCTCAGCGAGCAGTGGTTCCTCAAGTACCCAAGCGTGCAGGCCTCCCAGGACGTGGTGGCCCAGGGCGAAATGAAGTTTTACCCCGACCGCTGGGCCAAGGTGTACGACCATTGGATGGGCGGCCTCCAGGACTGGTGCATCAGCCGCCAGGTGTGGTGGGGCCATCGCGTGCCGGTGTGGTATCGCGACGAAGAAGTCTATTGTGGTGTGGATGCGCCCGAGGGCGAAGGTTGGTCGCAAGACCCCGACGTTTTGGACACCTGGTTCTCCTCCTGGCTGTGGCCGTTTGCCACCATGGGCTGGCCTAACCAGACAGATGAACTGAAGGCCTTCTACCCGACCACCGATCTGGTGACCGGGCCAGATATCATCTTCTTCTGGGTGGCCCGCATGATCATGGCGGGTTATGAATACATGGGCGAGATGCCGTTCAAGAACGTGTACTTCACCGGGATCATCCGCGACAAGCAGGGTCGCAAGATGTCGAAGTCCCTCGGCAACTCACCGGACCCGCTGGAGCTCATTGCCACCTACAGTGCCGATGCCCTGCGTTTTGGCATCATGCGCAGCGCCCCGCTAGGCCAGGACATCGCTTTTGATGAGAAGAACGTGGAGCTGGGCCGCAACTTCTGCACGAAGCTTTGGAACGCTGCCCGCTTCCGCCAGATGCAGTCGGGCGTAGAAGCGACGCCCTCGCCTCGCCCCTCAGACCGTGAACTGGAAATCAATCCCGCCCTGCTCTCCAGCGACGACAAGTGGATCCTGCTGCGTCTGAATTCGGCCATTACTGAAGTCACTACCGCTCTGGATGAATACCGTTTCAGTGACGCCACGGCCACGCTCTACCGCTTCTTCTGGAGCGAGTATTGTGACTGGTATGTGGAGGCTTCCAAATCTGTTTTATGGAGCACAGGCGTCCCGCCTGTGGCTTCAGAAAACACAGGCGGGACGCCTGTGCTCCATGATCAACGCAAAGCCAACACCTTGGCGGTGATTGACTTCGTGTTAGGCCACACCCTGCGCCTGTTCCATCCCTTCCTGCCCTTCATCACGGAAGAGCTGTGGCACGGCATGGGCTTCAATGAAGACCTGCCGGAAAACCAGGGCGGCAAGAGCATCATGTTCGCGCCTTGGCCGAAGCCTCTGGACGCCGATGAACTCGCCTACTTTGGCATCCTGCCGGAAGACGAAAAAGCGGCTAACGAAAAGTATGAAGCCGTGAATCTGGGCCGTGGCCTGAAGAGCAGCTTCAACATCACCAAGAAGGTGCGCTTCGTTCTCAAGCCTAACCAGGAACTGCCCGCGCACGAGATCGAAGTCCTGCGCATCCTGCTGAATGCTGAACCGCTGGATGTGGATGCCACCTACGCTGCGCCGAAAGGCACGCCGAGCGCGCTCACCCCGCTGGGCACCATCTACCTACCGCTCGATGGCCTCATTGACGTGGAAGCCGAACGCGCCCGCATCACCAAGGAACTCGACAAAACCAATGCCGAACTCCAGAAGGTCTGCGCCAAGCTCGCGGATGAAAACTTCACCGCCAAAGTCCCGCAGAAAGTGCTGGATGAGCACCAGCAGCGGAAAGCCGACTGGAAAGAGAAGAAGGCGAAGCTCGAAGAGATGATGAGCGCGCTCGGCTGACGTGGTCAGCGTCAAGGAGTCAAAGGTCAAAGGTCAAAGGTCAAAGGTCAAAGGTCAAAAAGGTGACGGGCATCCGCTCTCCCTCTTGACCTTCCCTTGACCAGCATAGCCTTGACTCCTTGACTCCTTGACTCCTTGACTCCTTGACTCCTTGACTCCTTGACTCCTTGACTCCTTGACTCCTTGACCTCCGTCTCCATACCCAAACCACCTCTCTTGACCCTTTCTTGACAGCCCTGCTTTGACCTCTTGACCTCCCCCTTACACACCCACATTCATCCAAATCATGTCCTACCAAAAAAACGCCGAAGCCCAAGGAATCGTCTTTGAAAAGCAGACCCCGGGTTACCTCAATCTCTGCATCAAGTCTGGCAATCAGCTCATCACCTCCGGCCACGTCAGTGACCTCAAGGGCAAGCTGGGCGATGGCACCACGGTGGATGCCGGATATCAGGCCGCCCGCAACTGCGTGGAGAAGATCCTGAAATCTGTCTGGAACACTCACGGCACGCTGGACGGCCTGCGCGTGATCAAGGTGCTCGGCTGCGTGAACTCCACCCAGGACTTCACGGATCAGCACCTCGTCATCAATGGGGCTTCTGATTTGCTGCACGTGATCTTTGGCAAAGACGGCGATGGTTACCATGCCCGCAGCGCCCTCGGCTTCGCCCAGCTCCCGACTGGGGCGGCTGTGGAAGTGGAGGCCATCTTTGAGATCGTGGGCTGAATTTAAAATCATGGTGTAAGCCCCTGAAGATTGAATCCCCGAATGGCGAAGGATTGCTGGACTTCATTCATCTTCAATTCTCTCGAAGTCTTCAGCAAACGAGGGATAAAAGGCGTCCCCCCTCTCCCCGCTTGCGGGGAGCAGGGCTGGGGTGAGGGGCGGTCGAGAGGTCTCGGAGGTCGAAAACTAGATGCGACGTTTTAGAGAAAAGGGCAGCCTTTGCGGACGGGCTTTTTTCGCGCTGCGACCACCCCCTCACCTTGGCCTCGTCCCCCAATTCTTGGGGGAGAGGGAACACGCTTTTGGAAGATCTAGATGAGCGAGCGAACGAGGGGTGAACCGCCCAGGATTTCACCCTGCACAGACGAGCTACATCCTTGTTAAAGCTCTCTCGCACCTGATTTGTTCCAGGAAATGCGTTTGAGCTCTGGCGTGGGCGTTGTTTGTTAGCGGTCATGAAACCGATCTTTGTGGACCCTGATCTCACGCGCGTGAGTTTCGCTCGAAACTTGCTCGAGGGGGAAGGCATCGCCTGTTTCATCCAGAATGAAAATACCCGTACTTTGGGGCCGAGCGTGGCGGGGTACAGTTACAAAAATCCCTTGGACCCTTCGCTTTGTCTGCTGGACGATTCCCAAACGGAAGCGGCGGCGGAGTTGATCCGGCTGCATTTCCAAAATGCGACCGCCGAAGGGCCTGAATGGAGCTGCACAGGCTGCAAAGAAACGAATCCGGCCACGTTTGATCTTTGCTGGAGCTGCGGTGCGGAGCGCGCGGCTTGATCTCCCTTTTTCACTTTATGAAACGCTGCCTTTTTCTCCTTGCGGCCCTTTTCGGCTTACTCGCTCCGGCTTGCCTGCATGCCCAGGTCCCGACGGAAGCGAAGGCGAAAAAAAGCACCGGCCAGCCAGAAGGGTTTCATGAATTGCAGATCGGCGAAATGGCCCCTGACTTTGAGCTGCTGGGCATTGATGAAGAGATGCACACGCTGAAGGAATACGCAGGTGCTGAGTACCTGCTGGTGGCCTTCTTGAGCAATCACTGCCCCACCTCCCAGGCCATTGAGGAACGGCTGAAGCAACTGGCACGTGACTACAAAAGCAAAGGTCTGCGAGTGGTGGCCATCAATCCGAATGACCCCGCTGCCCTGCGGCCCGACGAGCTGGGTTACTCCAAATACAACGACAGCTTTCCCGAGATGAAACGTCATGCAAAGGAGCAGGCGTTTAACTTCCCCTACCTCTACGATGGGGAGACGCAAAAGACCGCGCTGGCCTACGGCTGCCTGGCCACGCCTCACGTCTTTCTCTTCGATGCGGAGCGGAAGCTCCAGTATCAGGGGCGGCTGGATGACTCTCGCTTTGCCGATGTGAAGACCGTCACAAGCCCGGATGCAAAAAATGCGCTGGAGGCCTTGCTGGTAGGTCAGCCTGTGGCTGTGGCGGTGACCCCGCCGCATGGCTGCTCCACCAAGTGGATTACCCATCGCGAGCAAGTGACGGCAGACAATGAAAAATGGGAAACGGGGGAGGTGTCGGTGGAATTAATTGATGCCAAAGCTCTGGCGGCGCTGCGTAAGAACGACACTAAAAAGGTCCGCCTCTTCAATGTCTGGGCCACATGGTGTGGCCCTTGTGTGAAGGAATTTCCCGAGCTGGTGGCGACCTCACGCAAGTTTGGCCTGCGGGATTTTGAGTTCATCAGCATCAGCATGGACGACCCGGAAACAATGCCTGAGGTGAAGGCCTTTTTGGAGAAATACAATGCAGTGGTGCCTAACAAACTGAAGCCCAGCCTCAAGGCCGAAGGCCGCAAGGGCAATGCGTATGTCTTCAATGAAGCGAACAGTGATGCCCTGATCCAAGCGCTTGACCCTGAGTGGCCCGGCCCCATCCCGCACACCCTGGTGGTGGCTCCCGGTGGTGAGGTGATCTATCGCCACAACGGCATCGTAGATGGCGATGAACTGCGCTCAAAAATCTTGGAGCACATGGGCCGTTTTTATGTGCCGGAGCAGCCCTGATCATGGGGCAGTATCGTTGGGTAGGGTTCAGATATCGTTGTTTATGAAATCTTCTTTTTTACTTCTCGCTCTGGTTTGCTGCGTGACCGCACAAGCTCAAGAAAAAGCCGAGCCTAACCAGTTGTTTCGCCAAGGAGTGGCGGCTTTTTATGACGCGAAACCGAAGGAGTCGGTAGCGGCTTTTGACAAGCTCATTGCGCTAGCGCCTGAGGCTAAACCACAACTCTGGCAGCGTGGTTTGTCGCTGTATTACACGGGTGATTATAAAGGGGGGCGAGAGCAGTTTGAAGTGCACCAAACGGTGAACACGGCCGATGTGGAAAATGCCGCCTGGCATTTTATTTGCGTGGCCCGGGCAGAAAGTGTGGAGGCCGCGCGTAAGGCGCTGATCCCCATCGAAGGCGATGCCCGCATCCCCATGAAAGAGGTGCATGAGCTCTTTGCCGGAAAAGGCAGTGAAGAGGCGGTGCTGAAGGCGGCCGAGTCAGGTGAAGGCGAGGACCTGCGCAATCACCGCTGTTATGCCCACCTGTATCTGGGATTGTATTTCGAGGCTTTGGGAGATGAAGCCAAGGCCAAAGATCACATGCTGAAAGCCGCGAAAGACTACGCCATGGACCATTACATGGGCACCTGCGCTCAGGTGCACGTGAAGATGCGCGGGTGGTAGTCAGTTTCACCAGACCTTGCTTTTGTTGTCTCCTCAGTAAGGTTGTTGCGTTTGAACGTCAAAGTTGACCTCTGCGGCAACCCTACTTGCCCATGCGCACGACGGGCATGGGGTGGCCGTTGACCAGGGAGATGTCAAAGCGGTCCAGAACGGCGTAACCACAAGCGTGGTAAAGAGGTTCGCCTGCGAGGGTGGCGATCATTTCTAGGCGCTGAAATCCCGCTTCATGAGCGGCATCTTCGCAGAGGTGGAGGAGGTGACGACCAATGCCTTGACGAGCATGGTCAGGGTGGACGAAAAAGGCGCGAATCATGGCGGGCTCGGTATGCGGGTCGCGCAGGGGATCGGGGCCGGTTTTATTCTGATCACTGCCGTAGAGGGTTCGGCGGCGGCTCCAGCCTCCGCAGGCTACGGGGAGGCCGTCCGTTTCGGCGACAAAGTAGGTGCCGTCATGGATCAACTGGCTGTCCACGCCGAAGACGGTGCCCAATGCTCCGGCGATCTGCGCGGGCGAATAGTAGTCGGCCTGGAGGGTGCGCGTGGAGAGAGCAATGAGAGCCTCCAGCGCGGGAATGTCGCTGAGTTGAGCAAGGCGATAAGTAAGGCTCATGAGATGTGTGGCGAATCACGAAATAACTGGAGCAAAAAAAACGCCCCATAGCCAGGGGCTTTGGGGCGTCTCAAGGGGAAAAAGAAAAGGAGCCGACTAGCAGCCTACTTCTTCGGTTTTTCAGGCAGGCCCTGGCCGGGTTTGGGGTCTAGGTTGGCCTTCAGGTCGGCCTCGGTGACAGTGGAGGCGACGCCGCCAGCCGGCACTTCGACTTGAGCGGTCCAGAGGATGGCGTTGAGGACCAGCTTGCGCTGTTCGTCATTGCCCCAGCCCTGGTGAAAGTGGCCACCGGTGAAGCCGAAACCGCGACCGCCGCCATCGCGTTCAGCGGCCCAGGCGACGTGTTGTTTTTCCTTATTCTTCACGGACTCACGGACGGTGGGGTTGCCGCTGTGGTGGCCATCGGGGCGGGACAGGGTGGAGTCTGGGGCCACGGCGCTCAGCACCGGGGTCACGCGGTCCATGCCTTTGCGAAAGCGCATGTAGAAGTACCACTCATCATTGGTGCCGAAGGGCTTCACGCCGCTGGAGATGGGGTGGGCAGGGAACTCGCTGAAGTTGGCATCCCAGTGGGGGTTGACGCTCCAGTTGATCTCAAAGCAGCCGCCCATCCAGTCAATGAACTCCTTGCCACCCAGTTCGATGGTGGGCTCCACGGCGTAGTGGAGGGTGAGGAAACCGCAGCCACGTTTCATTTCTTTGTCCAGCTGCTGGAGGCGATCTGCCTGCAAGGCGGGGTGGCCTTTGCCACCGTCGGAGTAGATCACCACGGTGGCTGCTTTTGCCAGCTCATCCGCACTGGGCCATTCGCCATTGAGGTGCGGCTTGATTTCGACTTGGTCGGCTGCGCCTTGTTCCAGGCACTTTTTCAGCAGCAGGATGCCGGCATTGTGCTCATGCTGGCCTGGGCCATGGGAGGGCTTACCCGCGATCATGACGACCAGTTTTTTATCAGCAGCAGAGGCCGTGGCGGCAAGGACCAGGGCGAGGGAGTAGAGGAGAAATTTCATCAAGGTTGGGGGACGGAATGCAAACGCCGCAGAAGGCGCGGGCATTTCATGCAGTGCAGTGGAATCCGCAGCAATCAAAAAACCGCAGGTGTGCGGGCGCTGCTGCCGTGGGCGCGCCAGGCTAGCACCCCGCAGAGGCCGAAGCCGAAGGTATTCAGCGTGCCGTGGATGGCCCACATGGTGGGCATGGGCAGGGCCCAGAAGGGAAATAGACTGCGCAGGCCAAAAGTGAGCGCCAGCAGCATGGCCACCAGCAGGCTGAGGCCAGAAATGAAAAACAAGGCGCGCACGCCAGTGGAGTGGCCTTTTTGAAAAGCCATCCGCATCTGCAAAAGCGCCACCCCCAGAGCCCCAGCGACGAGGACGCTGACGGCTAGGGGCTCGATCCATGGCAGCACTTTAAAATGGGTGCATGTGATGCCAATGGCCACCAGGGGCACCCCAGCCAGGATAAGCCCGCAGGAGAGGCGAGAAGCCCGGCCCGGCAGCGCCTGAGCGCACAGGCCCGCCATCAGCGGCAGGGTGTAGCCCGCGTGATGAAAATGCGCCGCCGTGAGCAGGACGATGAGGGCATCAAATCCCCAAGGCATCCAGTTGGCCCGATTCGCCACCAGCCACGCCGCGCCGATGGCGGGGAAAAGGCGTGCGCCATCCAGGCAGATCTGGGCCGGGTTAAAGCGGCGCGTTAGCAGGCCCTGCCACAGTACCTCCGCCGCGATGCCCAGCCGATAGACCAGCCAAACGGCGGCGAGGAGGGCCATTTCGAGCCCTGGCGGTCTCACCAGTGCCTGCCAGAGGAGCAGCAGAAAACCCAAGCCGATGAAGGCCAAATGAGGACGCCCCCGCGCAGCGGCACGCATGGCCAGCGGCTCCCCCAGCGGCAGCAGCAGGCCGATGGAGATGAGCAGCATCCAGGAGATCCAGCTTGGCTGCCAGGGATTGTGTCCCAAGGCACCGCCGATGAAAAGCAGCAGCAGCGCACTGGTGCCCAGCGCCACCTTTTCCCACCGCTGCCGTGCGGGCCTGGTCGTTGCTAAAGGAGTCCTCATGCACACATGCGTTTCATGATGGCCTGGGAATCCCGCACAAAGCGGAGCTGCCACCAGCGGGCGAGGGGAAAACCTAACCAGGCCATCCAATGCCGAGGATGGGAAAAAGCGCGGATCTCATACCACACGCTGCCATCGGGCCGCCGCACCACCTGGAAACGCTCTTCACCACACTCCGTGTGCTCGGGCAGGGTGCCATAGACAAAACCATGGCTGTGGGCAGTATCGCAGCGTTGCAGGATGCGGCAGGGATTCACCCACCACAGGCCACAGATGTGGGTGACCATGGCGACAACCTGCCCTGGTGCCTGAGGAGCCTCCAGGGGATGCACCACGGCCCACGGCGGAAACATGTACCAGGCATCCAGCGCGGCACAGGCACGCTGGTAAACCTCTTCACCCCGGCCTAACAGGACCTGGTGCTCATCATCAATGAAGCCCGCTAGAGGTGGCTTGTCCACGCCCTGCCTGTGCGGATAACTCAGCGGTGCCTCGTGCCAACTGGCGAGGTGCTGTTGCAACTCCCGAGAAGTAAGGGGCCGGTAGGCGATCATGGCGGTATTTTCGCGAGGTGAGGGCTGGGGACAAGGCTCGAAGTGCCCCGATAGATTCGTTTGCAAACGTGTTTTCAGCCGTCTTTGCGGGGTCTGCATTCTTGTTTTGCCGAGCGGCGGCCTCCACGCCATAGTTCGGGAATGCCCCCCATTCGCGCCATCCTTTTTGACTTCGACGGACTCATTGTGGACACGGAAAGTGTCGGCTACCACACCTGGCGGCAGCTCTACGCGCAGCATGGGCATGAGCTCGCGGTGGAGACGTATGCACAGGCCATCGGCACGGAGTTCAATGACCTGTATGATCCCCGCCGGGATCTGGATGCCCTCATGGGCCGTGCGCTGTCTTGGGCAGACTTGGAGGTGAAGCGCTTAGAACATGAGCGGGAACTGCGCAGCACGCTGAGTACTTTGCCGGGGGTGGTGGATCGTCTCACGGAAGCTCAAGAGCTGGGCCTGCCCTGTGCCGTGGCCAGCAGCAGCCCCCTGTCCTGGGTGGGAAACTGGATCGAGCAACTGGGCCTCCGTCACCACTTCCACCACCTCACCACCGTGGATGATACGGGCAAGGTAAAGCCCGACCCCAGCCTCTTTCTCCATGCCGCCAGTCGCTTGGGGGTGCATCCGCATGAGGTGCTGGTGTTTGAAGATTCCCTCAATGGCCTGCGCGCTGCCCGCGCGGCGGAGATGCGCTGCATCGTGGTGCCCGGGCCGATGACGCAGCACCTGAACTTCGAGGGGGCGCTGCAACGTGTGGCTTCGCTAACAGAGATTTCTCTGCGTGAGTTGGTGGGGTGATGTTCGCTGCTTTTGGTTAGGCTAGTTTTAAAAATGATTGTTCCCCTCGCATGATCTCGCCCCTGCCACTCGCTGCGCGTTACACCCGGTTTCGGGATGAGGTGTTCTCTGGACTGGAGGAGATCATCCTGCCTGGTTTTGCGCAGCCTTTGGGCGAGCTGGATGTGCAGAGCCTGTGGTTCGGCGGGGCCTTTGGCAGTGCCTTCACCAGTGTGGATGGGAAGCCCGTGCGCATCGTGGACTATGGCATCTGGAATTCCAGCGCAGGGCCTGACTTCACCGGCTGCACCGTGGAGGTGGATGGGCAAAGGCTGAGTGGTGACATCGAGCTAGACCCCGATGCGCGTGACTGGGAACGCCATGCTCATGGGGCCAATGCGGACTACAGCCGTGTGGTGCTGCATCTGTTTTTAGATGGGCCTGAGGAGCGCTTTTTCACCCGCACGCAGGAGCATCGAGAAGTGGTACAGGTGCGGCTGGATGCCACCACTTTGCCGGAACATGCCAAGCCAAACCGCAGCCTGGCCGCCGCACGCCTAGGCCGCTGCCACACTCCCCTGAGTGACATGGCACCCGCGCACATCCAGTCCATGCTGGAATCTGCCGCCCAATATCGGCTGGAACGTAAAAGCCTGCGCCTGCATCGCTGTGTGGCAGCGCATGGCCGGGAGCAGGCCATCTATCAAGCGCTGGCTCAGACACTTGGGTATCGGAATAACCAACAGTCTTTCAACGTGCTGGCCCAGCGCCTTCCGGTGCAAAGGTTGCAGAAAATGGCGTCTGAGGAGAGTGAGGCACTGCTCTTTGGCGTCAGTGGATTTCTGGAAAGCGTGCGTTATGAAGACACACTGCCCGAGACCCGTGTTTATCTGCGGGGGCTATGGTCGGCCTGGTGGAAGCAGCGGGATGCGGCACAGCGCTGGCTACAGCCGCCCCAGGCCCTCTCGTGGAAGCTGGCAGCCATCCGCCCAGGCAATCATCCGCAACGTCGGTTAGGTGCCCTGGTGGCGATGCTGAAGCAGTGGCCGCGCATCTCCGGTCCGCTGATGGATGCGGGGCGTTGGTCCCAGGAGGGCTGGCGTGAGGCACTGCTCTCTCTCACGCATGAGTTTTGGTCCACCCATTACACGCTCCTGGCTGAGGGAGCTGCAAAGCCGCTGGCGCTCATCGGCGAGAGTCGCGTCCAGGAGATGCTGGCGAATGTGGCCTACCCCCTGCTGATGCCAGAGCGCACCCGTCTGTGGGCCGAGTATCTGGAGCTGCCAGCTCTGCTGGATAACCAAAAGGTGCGGCGCGCCGTGCAGCGTCTGTTTGGTGAAAGCGCGGTGGGTGCTGCCTTTCAAAAGAAGCTGCATCATCACCAGGGTCTCTTGCAGGTGTATGAAGACTTTTGTCTGGAAGATGACTCTGCCTGTGCAGACTGCCCTTTCCCAGAACGACTCAAGCAGTGGGCGTGAAAAGAGGCGCGTGGGTGGAGCAGCACACCTGGAATTCGGACCCTGAGACCTCTCCTCTAGGCCTTAGCGACGCGACTTCGCACCCCCGCCAGCGCGGCGAGGGGGCTGTCGTTTAAGGCCTTCGTGGAAGAATGACCCTTGGGCCTTGTTCGCCGCGTGCTGGCGGCTTGAAAAAACAAATCACTTCTTCCCAAAGAACGCGGCCAGCTTTTGCAGGTCCTTAGGCTCTGCGGGTTTCATGGCGCTTTCGATGGCCTCCTGCTGCAGAGCGCAGAGTTCGGTGATGCCCTTGCGGCCCACGGCCAGCATGGAGTCCAGTTCAGCCTGGCTGAAGGTGGCCTCTTCTCCGCTGCCTTGGATTTCGACAAAGTCGCCCTTGTCTGTGAGCACCAGGTTGCAGTCCACATCGGCATCGCGGTCTTCCACGTAGCAGAGGTCCAGCAGGGTCTCGCCTTTCAGCACACCCACGCTGATGGCGGCCACCTTTTTGGTCATCGGTTGCTGGGTGATCTTGCCTTTTTCTAGTAGGCGATTGAAGGCGATGGAGGCCGCGATGCAGGCGCCGGTGATGGAGGCGGTGCGGGTGCCGCCGTCTGCCTGTAGCACGTCGCAGTCAATGCAGAGCGTGCGCTGGCCCAGCTTCTTCAGGTCCACCACGGCACGCAGGCTGCGGCCGATGAGGCGCTGGATTTCGATGCTGCGGCCATCGGGCCGGCCCTTGCTGCTGTCTCGGTCTTTGCGATCCAGCGTGGAGTAGGGGAGCATGGAGTACTCCGCCGTCAGCCAGCCGCCTTGGACATTCTGCACCTTCATCCAGCGAGGCACTTCTTCCTGAATGGTCGCTGCGCAAATGACGCGTGTGTTGCCAAAAGCAATCAGCACGGAGGCCGTGGCGTGGGGGGCCACATCCAGGATGTATTCAATGGGGCGAAGTTGGTCGTAGGTGCGTCCGTCGGGTCTAGGCATCGCACGCCTTAACGTCATCACGTCGTATGGTCAAGGCAGTCGTCAGCTTCAGACGCGGATCATGTCCTTCACCACCTGAAACCACAGGTAAAAGCAGCCACGCCAGGAGTAGCGAAACACGCCCTCACCCGCAGGCTCAATGACCCCGATGGTGATGTTGTGGTCAATCTGGGCGGTCATGTCGCGCTCGATGTAGGTAGAAAGCTCGTCCGTATCCAGTTCCACCAGTTGATCCTGTACTTCGTGCTTGGCCAGAAAGGCCTGATGCGCAGCCACCAGCGTCTCCATGGAGTCCGCATACACCTGGCGATTCACCAGTTGCTGCGGGGAGAACTGCATCGTCGGGGCAAAGGGGTAGTTGGTCGTCGTGTAGGTTACCCCGGCGCGTGTGCGGGAGGTGAGGCTGACGTAGGAAAAGGCAAATTCACCCTGCTGGGCGAGGGCAATGGAGGCCTGGGTGCGCTTTTCCGCCTGATAAAACAGACGCATGAAATGATCGGTCTCGCTCCATTTCCAGCCAGTGTCGCCGGCCTCTTTAAAACCTGCGGCCTCGGTTTCGCGGCTAAGTTCTTCCAGATCGGGGAACACTTCGCGGGAAGGGGGGAAGCGGTGTTTGACCTCGCTATGAATGGGAAAACGCAACTGACGCACGCGGCCGACGATCTCTAACCACGGCAGCATGAACCACAGAGCGATGCCGAAGGCTCCTGCCGCGTGGCTGTCTGTGAGGAAATAACCGCCCAGGTAAGACGCCCCCAGATAGGCCAGCCAACCGAGCTTTTGCAGGAAGCGATTGTCAAAAGTACGGCAGGCGATCGCGAACACGACGGTCGCGGCCAAATAGAGGAATTGCTGAAGAGCCATTTAAAACGGATACGGCCGCCAGAGGGGGCAGCCGCTTGTCTCCTATGTATAAACTGACGCCCGAAGGGAGGCAACCATTCAAATCTACCCCCAGGCCCGGCGGGTTTTTTGTCTTTTCAGCCATGCCTCGGCCCGCCCATACTGGGAGAAATGCAGCGCCGCCACTTCCTGAAAACTGCCGCTCTCAGCCCCCTGCTGCCCGCGTGGGCCAGTGCGCAGAGCCCCGCCGCTGTGCGGGTGATAGATACCCACACCCATTTTTATGACCCCACCCGCCCTGGCGGCGTACCTTGGCCAAAGGCCGGTACACCCCTCCACCGCAAGGTGATGCCGGCGGACTGGCAGGCCCTGGCGAATCCCCTGGGCATCAAAGAGACCGTCATCGTCGAGGCCAGCCCGCTGGTGGAGGACAACCAGTGGATTCTGGACCTCGCAGCCCAGGAAAAATGCATCGTCGGGTTCGTCGGCAATCTGGACCCTAACGACGCCCACTTTGACTCTCACGTGAAACGTTTTGCAGCGAATCCCCTGTTTCGCGGCGTGCGCTGGCGGGGAGATCTGGTGAAGCTGGATGCGAATCTGGACCGAGTGAAAGCGGGAGCGCAGCGGCTGGCGATGGAGGATCTTTCGCTCGACCTCAATGGCCCCGCCAGTGCCCTGCCACAGGCGGCCCAACTCGCTGCCGATGTGCCCACACTGCGCATCGTCATCAATCACCTCGGCGGTTCCGGCGACCCTCAATCGCTGAAGCCGGAGTGGAAAGAAAACATCCGCCTTTTGGCCCAGCGGCCGAATGTGGTCATGAAAGTCTCCGCCCTGGTGGAGCAAGTGCCCGGCAAAGAAGGCCAGGCCCCGCGTGAGCTGGACTACTACCTGCCCGTGCTGAATCACTTGTGGGAGTGCTTTGGTCCAGATCGGCTCCTCTACGGCAGCAACTGGCCCGTCTCAGATCGTGGGGCTCCGTATGAAACCGTTTTTCGTCTCGTTGCCGAGTTTTTCCGCAGCAAAGGCCGCGAGGCCGAGGAGAAATACTTTTGGCGAAACTCCCTGGCTGCTTACCGCTGGATCGAACGAGGGTAATGCCATCGTTCGTTGAGAGCGGGTTGGTTCTTCAGACGGGAACGTTTAAGCCTGCATTTGCTCCCGCATCGCGAGATTCCAAAAGCACGGTCCCTCGCCCCCAAGAATTGGGGGTGCGAAGCCGCGAAAAGAAAGGCTCAGGTGAGGGGGGCGCAGCATGCGGAAAGTCCGTCGCTAAAGGGTTCCCTTTTACTCAAACACGACACCCTCGCCCTCCATCCCCGAGACCTCTCGACCGCCCCTCACCCCGGGCCCTTTCGCTTCGCGGCTTCGCAACCCCGCAAGCGGGGCGAGGGAGGATGTCTTTTCGCCATCGTGCACAAAAGACCAAACCACCTTCGTTCGATCTGAATCAGTCCTCGTTCGCCCTTGCATTCTGAGCTTCCAAAAGCGCGTTCCCTCTCCCCCAAGAATTGGGGGAGAGGCCCAGGTGAGGGGGTGGTCGCAGCACGCAGAACCTCGTTCGCAAAGTGTGCCCTTTTCCAAAAAACGACACCCTCGCCCTCCACCTCCGAGACCACTCGACCGCCCCTCACCCCAGCCCTGCTCCCCGCAAGCGGGGCGAGGGGGGACGTCGTTAGGCCTTTGTTATCAAGACCAAGTCATCTTCATCCGCTCTTCAATCAGCCCTCGTTTGCTCCCTCCCTCCCGAGCTTCCAAAAACGCGTTCCCTCTCCCCGCTTGCGGGGAGAGGCCCAGGTGAGGGGTGGTCGCATCACGAAAAAAACCCGTTCGCAAAAGGGTGCCCCTTTTCCCCTAAACGACACCTCTGTACTCCACCCCGAGAGCACTCCAGCGCCCCTCACCCCAGCCCTGCTCCCCGCTAGCAGGGAGAGGAGGTTATCGTTAGGCCTTTGGTATCAAGATCCATCACCCTTCTAGATGGTGGATAATGATTATTTGTTAGGCCATGGGTGAAGGACAATCGCTTTTACTGGACTGCCATCCCCTGGATCAAAAAGCCATCGGGTGGTGCTGCCGCTCTGCTCATACTCCAACGTCGGATCCCAACCGAGTGACAACCGTAAGCGATAGCCTTTTGGATCGGAAATATATCTCCAGAGTTCAAGATTTTCTTTATCCTTGGTCGCTGCTAAATGCATGAACCTAACAAGGTCACTTTTTTCTTTTGGGTAATGACTGTGCGTGTTTCGGTAACGCTCAAGGGCTTCCACCAGAGGTAAGGCAGAACCAGCCTGAACAGTCAGCCACGGGTCTTCATCGACGGCCGGGTAGTGAGAGGAAATGCCACCTATCACTCCTCGCCCACAGGAGCAGGTCAGCAAGAGAATGGCAGCCAGCAGCAGACCCTGAACAAAAGACTTCATAGATTTGAAAAATAATTTATCACAGCAGCGCCAGACTGGCCAGCTCGCGATAGTAGGGGCAGCTCAAAAGCAGATCCTCATGGCGGCCATGGGCCAGCACTTCTCCCTGACGCATCACGTAGATCACATCCGCACTGATGACGGTGCTGAGGCGATGGGCAATGACGAGGCAGGTGCGGTCCTGGCGCAGGGTCTCGAGGGCTTGTTGGATGAGTTGCTCCGACTTTGTATCCACGGCGCTGGTGGCTTCGTCCAGAAGGAGGATGGGGGCATCTTTGAGAAAGGCCCGCGCCATGGCGATGCGTTGACGCTCGCCCCCACTCAGCATGACGCCGCGTTCACCCACCTGCGCATCCAGTCCCTCAGGGTGACGCCTAACAAACTCTTCCGCACAGGCGAGGTTGAGCGCCTGCCACATCTCTGCATCGTCCGCCGCGTGTTTGCCTAGGCGCAGGTTTTCCCGGATGGTCCCTGCGAAGAGAAACGCATCCTGCGTGACGTAGGCGATGGCATCCCGCAAGGAGACGCGGCTGTAATCAGCAATCGGAGAGCCATCCAGCGTGATGCTGCCTGCCTGCGGATCATAAAACCGGGTGAGCAATTGAAACAAGGTGGACTTACCGGACCCCGTCGCTCCCACAATGGCCACGGTCTGCCGAGGTTGGACGGTGAGGTTCAGATCGTGCACCACCGGCTTGTCCGGCTGATAACCGAAGGTCACTTGGCGGAATTCGATGGCTCCTTTTGCCTGCGCGAGAGTGCGGCCTTTTTCCAAATCTTCTTCACCTTCTTGATCCAAGATTTTAAAGACACGCTCCGCACTGGCCAGGCCAGTGACGATGGTTTGATTCACCCCATGCAGGCGGGCGATGGGCTCAAAAAAGAAGCCTAACAAAAAGATGAATTTGAAAAGCTCACCCGTGGTTAGGTTGCCCTGAATGGCTCCATAGGCCCCGACGCCTAGCAGCAAGACCAGACCCAGACTGCCAAAGAAACCCATGAGCGGGCTATACACAGCCCAGGCGGTCATGAGCTTTTGCTGGGCCTCGCGCAGGCCATGGCTGGCATTGTTAAAGTCTTCCTGCTTGGTGTCTTCCGCTGTGTAGCTTTTGATCTGGCGGATGCCGGTGATGGTGTCATGCAGCAGGGAGTTCATGTGGCTGCTGGCCTCGCGTGCCAGCTTGGCCCGGGGGGCGATCCAGCGCGCGAACAGCCAGCCCCCCGCCGCGATGAAGGGCGTGGGCACCATGACGATGAGGGCGAAGGTGCTGTTGGTGTAAAACATCACCACCGCACTGATGAGGATCTGCAAGATGGAGGTGACACCCTGCTCTATGCCTTCCAGGATCACGCGCTGGGTTGCGGGCACATCATCCGCCATGCGAGTGAGGATGTCGCCGGTGCTCTGGCGGTCAAACCAGCTCAAGGGCAGGCGGGCGATCTTGTGATGAAGCTGCCCACGCAGGTCGAAGATCATGCGCTGCTCAAAGACGCTGTTGAGACGTGTGCGGACGTAAAAAAGAAACTCTCGCAGAAAGAAAGCGCCCACCGCCAGGCCCCCCGCCCGCCAGATGCCGGGGATGTCTTTGTTTGGAATGATGTCATCCACAAACCACTGCACCACACCGGGGAAAACGATGATCAAGGACGTGCCAATGATCGCCAGGACAAACTGCACCGCCGCCATGCGCCAATGAGCCCGGGCAAAGACGAGCAAACGGCTAGCCGTGGTGCGTAGAGAGGTGGGTTTTTCGGACATGGGGGCGAGGGCGAAAACTCTGACGTGAGGGCCCCGTCAATTGATCAGATTAACTGCGGTTTTTTTATCGCCGCTGATACACGATGCTGTCCATGGCCTCCTCCAGCGCCAAGCCCTTCAGGAAAGGCTCTAGCTCCGGGTTGCTGGCCGTCTTTAATACCTGGGGCAGTTGCATGAGGCCTGCAAAGTCCTGCCGCGAGATGGCCTGCCGCACTTTTTCATCTCGGCCCAGAGCCGCCATTTCGGGGTGATTCAGCGCCTGCGCTGTTTGGGGGCCCTTCGCCGCGATCTGCTGCCACACGCGCCCATCGGGCCACAGGATGAGGAGCCGCGCCAGATTGGCCGTGGCGCGGAAATCATAGGGGTCCAGCTTTTCCACCAGCCTGCCCACGGAGGTGTGGTCCACCTTCTGCGCCAGTTGCTCCACCCAGGCCCCGAAGTCGCTTTTTTCACCTTTGCCCAGTTGCTGAATGGAGGCGTTTTCCAGTCCGTACACACTACCCACCAGCCGCAGCACCATCGTGCTCAGCCACACCATGACTCCAGAGGGCAACAGGCTCAGCAGCCCTGCCTTCCAGCCTGTGATGCTGCCTAAAAAGGCCAGCAGGCCAAAGCCTGCCACCACATTGATGACGGCCCGCGCCAGGAAAAAGGTGAGCATGGCGGCCGCGCCCGACATCATGAGCAGCGTGTCCGTGCTCATGTTCGCCCCATAAGCGCCGAAGACCTCCGCGCGATGGCGGAAGATGTACAGACCTGCCAGCACAGAGAGACCCAGGCTTAGCATGGTGAGGATCTGTGAAACGATGCCGCGTGCAAACGCCAGCCCCGCCAGGAAGGCCACCAGGGCCAGGCCGCCCGCCGTCATGCTACTGCCTGAAAAAGTGCTTTTCACACTTTCCAAGGCACCGCTCATGTCTGGCAGGCTGATGGCGAGATCTTGCATGGATGGAATCGCACGCATCAAAAGGGTAGGCACGCCCGGCTGCAAGCCGTTTATCGGATATACTCCCAGGCAGCGCAGCTCTGTACAGTATTCATCACTCTCCGAGTGATGCGTCCGCCCCATTGTGTCCTCGTCCGCTCCTTGTCTTCTCCGTGTCTGAGGGCCAGGTCACCGTCAGGGAACCGCACTCGGAGAGTGCAGACTACCTTACTTCCTCTGCCAGTACAGTATTCATCACTCTCCGAGTGATGCGTCCGCCCCAAGCTATCCTCGTCCGCCCCCTCTCTTCGCTGGTCACCATCCGGGCACCGCACTCGGAGAGTGCAGACTACCTTATAGACCTTCCGGGCTCTTTCTCTTGAAACAGGCTCTTCGGATTCAGTGCCTCGCCTTTGAGAAAATTACCGTCGTAGTGACGATGCAGGTCATCGGCCGTCCACATTTGGCGGTCGGGCCCCGCGCTGCGGATGTCCACCTTATCTCGAGCCAGCGCATGGAAATAGAGGGGAGTGTCCCACCGGTCAATGAGCTGACCCTGGGCATTGAAGGCGCGGTGTGTGTCTGAGAGAAAGCGTAACTGGGTGCGGTTCTTGCCCCGCAGTGCGGCAGCGAATTCCTCATTGGCCCCCATGCGGAAAGGTGAGTCGCCTTTGATCAGCAGCAGCAGATTGCTCAGCGTGTGGGCCAGGGCCTCCAGATCTTCCTGAGGGCGTGTGCTGGGCAGCGCGTAGTTTTTCAGGATGGCATCTCCAGGTAGCTCCAGAGGTGGGTGCATCTGGGATGAACTTCCCGCCTGCACCTGTGGTTTAGCCACCGATGGGACGGGTGGGGGCAGGGAATTGGATCTCCGCCACATCAGCAGCGCGACCCCGAGCAGCACACCCAGGCCTAGAAAGAGGAAAAGGCGGGGCCGGGGCATGAGCTTGGGGGAAAAGCCGCTGGTTTACAGTCTCCGCAGTCCGTCTTCCGTCATCGGATTTGGGATCTCCACTTCCAGCTCATCAATCAGGCGCAGAGTCTCCGCATCTAAAATGAGGTCCATGGCACCCAGGCTTTCCTGAAGCTGCGCCACCGTCGTGGCTCCGATGATGGTGGAGGCGACAAAGTTGTGTTGGCGGCTCCAGGCCACGGATAGGGCGGTGACAGTGGTGCCAATGTCGGCAGCGATTTTCCCCAGCCGCTCCGCCGTTGCTAGGCTGCGTTCATTGACGAAACGGCGGGCCATGCGCTGCTGACGCTCGCCGCCATTAACGAGGTAATCACTGAAACGTGCCCCCGTGGGTAGGGCCCCGTTATTGTATTTGCCCGTCAGCACGCCACCACCCAGCGGGGAGTAGGGCAGCAGACTCACGCCTTCCATCCGGCAGACTTGGGCCAGCTCATTCTGGCAGCGGCGATTGATGAGGGAGAAGTTGTTTTGGACGGTGTCAAACCGGGCCAAATTGTGTTTTTCAGAAGCCCAAAGATTCTTCATCAGGCCCCAGCTTGTCTCGTTGCTACAGCCGATCGCGCGCACTTTCCCCTGTTTCACCAGTTCCGTCAGGGCCTCCAGGGTATCTTCCTGGCGCATGCCGTGGTCGGGCCAGTGGGTCTGGTACAGATCAATGTAATCCGTCTGGAGCCGGCGCAGGCTGTCCTCGCAGGCCTGGAAAATCTGCCGCCGATCCAGCGCGGTGAATCCACCACGGATGGGCGGGCGAAACCAGCCATGACCCGGCCCTGTGATCTTCGTCGCCACGATGACCTCGCCGCGCGTTTTGGTTTTCAGCCAGCGGCCCACGATCTGTTCCGTGATGCCGAAACGCTCGGCGCTGGGGGGCACGGGGTACATTTCAGCCGCGTCAAAGAAGTCGATCCCGGCCTCATAAGCCCTGTCCATGATGGCAAAGGAGGTCTTTTCATCTGCCTGGAGGCCAAAGGTCATGGTCCCCATGCAGATATCTGTTACCACAATGCCGCTGCGTCCGAGTCGTCTGCGTTCCATGCTAGAAACTAGAAGGAAGAGGCCCGGGGAGCAACCCACAGCCGCATTTTTCCGTCTCTGTGACAGGAAAATGTCACAAAAGAACCTTTGTGACGGTTTGTGTGACAAACATGTCACACGCCAGCGCTACCCATAAAGCGTCAGTTCGTGCTTATGTGACGCACATGTCACTGCGAAACCGCACTCACACCCCCCTCCTGTCAAAGCTGTCACAAAGCCTCCGTGTTTTGGTTGTCGCACTCACCTTTGGCAGTCTTTGCCTGCCGCCTCAGGTCCTGGCAGACAATGCCGCCCTCATGAAACTCTTTGAGATCATGAAGGCCAAGGGCTCCATCACTCAGGAGGAATATGACCAGCTCGTCGCTGTGGCCCAGGCTGAAGATGCCAAGCCTGCCCCCGCTCCCGCCCCTGTGCCAGCGGTAGCCCCAGCCTTGCCTTCCCATGCGCGCCTGGAGCAGATGGAAGAACGCATCGCCCAGACCGAGGCGGAAATGAAGGAGCTGGACGCCCACATCGCCGAAAGCAAAAAGTCCCTGGCCGAGCTGGACAAACTTTCCAGCGAGACGCCGAAGGACCTCATGGAAAAGATGCTGGACGGCAAGTGGTATGAAAACCTCAGCTTCCGCGGTTACGCCCAGTTTCGCTACACCGCCCTTTATGGGGACAATGCTGAGGGGCTGAATGTGCCGAATGATCGTTCCGTCAGCGATACCGAGTCCTTTCTCATTCGCCGTGGCCGTCTCATCCTGAGCGGCGATGTTTCAGATCACCTCTACATCTACGCGCAGAGTGACTACGCAGGCTCCACGGGCACCGGTGACTTTGCTCTCCAGATGCGTGACCTTTACGCGGACATCGCTCTGGATGCGGACAAAGAATTTCGTTTCCGCGTCGGTCAGTCGAAGGTGCCTTTCGGCTTTGTGAACCTCCAGTCCAGCCAAAACCGCGCCCCGATGGAGCGTCCCGATGCGCTGAACTCCGCTGTCGAGGGTGAGCGTGACATCGGTGCCTACTTCTACTGGGCCCCCAAAGAGAAGCGTAAACTCTTCAGCAAACTCGTCAAAGAAGGGCTGAAAGGCTCCGGCGACTACGGCGTCTTCGGCATCGGTGCTTACAACGGCCAGGGCCTGAACCGTGGCGACCTCAATGGCCAGCCTCATTACGTGGCCCGTTTCGCTTACCCCGTGGAACTGAAAAGCGGGCAGATCATGGAATTTGGCCTGCAAGGCTACACCGGCAGCTTCGTCAGCCGCACGTCTAACATTGCCGGCGTCGGCACCCCCAGCTCTCCTGCGAATGGCAATAAGGACGAGCGCATGGCCCTCACCTACGTCCTATATCCCCAGCCCTTCGGGATCGAAGCGGAATGGGCTTGGGGCCGTGGCCCGCAGCTCAGCAACGACATGACCGCCATCGAAACCGCCTCCCTCCAGGGTGGTTACGTGCAGGCCAACTACCGCATCAAAGATGGCGAAGCCAGTTGGTTCCCCTTCATTCGTTACAACCACTATGAAGGGGGTCGCAAATTCGGCACCAACTCTCCTTGGGACAATGTTTCCGAAGTGGATGTGGGCCTGGAGTGGGCACCCAACAAGGACATTGAGCTGACCCTCATGTACACCCACACCTTCCAGCGCACGAACACCTCCGCAGCTCCCTACGACGAAGTGGAAAATGCCGACCGCCTCGGCCTCCAGCTTCAGTGGAACTTCTGAGTTTAAAAGATCTAGTGTGATGAAGGCGGTGGATCGTCTTCATCACATACTCGCGTGTGTGACGGTGTCATGGGTTGCCTTTGCCCGGCAGCGTGCCATCGTGAACGCCTGATGGATGCACTGTTCGGATTCCTGGCCTTGCCTGGGCGCTCTTTCTTAAACTTCCTGGCTTACCTAGGACAGTTAGGCGCGCTGGTGGGTGAGCTATGGGAGTCCCTGACGAAAGGCACCCTGCGCCTGCGCCTCATGGCAGAGCAGATGGTCATGATCGGCTACGGCTCCCAGGCGGTGGTGCTGGTCACCGGGGCCTTTACGGGGGCAGTCTTCACCGCGCAGTCCTATTTCAAATTCAAGGACTTCGGCATCGAGTCCACGGTGGGCGGCATCGTCAGCGTCTCCCTTTGCCGTGAGCTTGGGCCTGTGCTGGCTGGTCTGATGGTCACGGGCCGCGTGGGCGCCTCCATGGCGGCTGAGATTGGCACCCTCAAGGTGAGCGAGCAGATTGATGCCCTTCGTGTCATGGGCGCGCATCCTGTGGATTACCTCGTCCTGCCGCGTTTCCTGGCCATGTTGATTTCCATGCCGCTGCTCATCGCCGAGTGCATCGTCTTTGGCTTGGCTGCCTCGGTCATCGTCGGTACGGGCGTGTTTGGCATCCCTTTCGCGTGGTTCTGGGAGCACGTGCGGGACCATACGAATCTGGAAGACCTCAGTTTTGGCATGGTGAAGGGGTTTGTCTTCGGCATCCTCATCGTCATCATCTCCTGTCACCAGGGATTGGTCGCTTCCAACGGAGCGGTGGGTGTGGGCCTGGGCACCACACGGGCGGTGGTCTTTTCCTCCCTAGCTTTGCTGGTGGCGAATTTTTTCCTCACCCTGCTGTTGAACTACTTTTTCCCCCTGGGGACTGCCCTGTGATGAACGAGCCCGCCCCCCCAGCCTCCAATCCAGACGTGCCCTTCATCCGCATCACCGGCTTGAAAAAAAGCTTTGGTGAGCAAAAGACGCTGCAAGGCGTGGACCTCACCATCCACCATGGCGAAACGCTGGTGCTCATCGGCCCCAGCGGCGAGGGCAAAAGCGTGCTGCTCAAGCACATCATCGGCCTCCTGCATCCCGATGAAGGCCGCGTGGAACTGGATGGCGTGGACCTGTGCAGCCTGAATGAACGGCAGTTGGTGAAGTTCCGCCGGCGTATGGGGTACCTGTTTCAAAACGCTGCCCTTTTCGACAGCCTCACCGTGGCTCAAAACGTGGCTTTTCCGCTGAAGGAAGCCGGAGTTACCAACCAAGATGACATTGACCAGCAGGTGCATGAAGCCCTGGAACTGGTGGAGCTGGCGGAGCACAAAGACAAGATGCCCATCAATCTCTCCGGTGGCATGCGCAAGCGTGTGGGCATCGCCCGCGCCATCATCTGCCGCCCGGAATGCGTGCTCTATGACGAGCCCACCGCTGGCCTGGACCCCATCGTCACCGATGTGATTGATCAGATGATCATCCGCCTGCAAAAGCGCTTCCGCGTCACCAGCATCGTCATCACCCATGACATGGGCAGTGTGTTCAAGATCGCCGACCGAGTGGCCATGCTGAAAAACGGCGTGGTCTCCTTCCTCGGCACTCGGGATGAGCTGCGCACTTCCACGAATCCCGACATCCAAAATTTCATCGCTGGCCGCTCCGGCCTCTGTGCCTAAGACCCGTATGACTAAAGATCGCAAAACAGAAATCCTCGTGGGCCTGTTCCTCCTCGTGGGCCTGCTGATGCTCGGCGGCATCATCCTGGAATTTGGCAGCCTGCGCACCCTCTTTCGCGACACTTACCAGTTGAAGGTGGCGTTTCCGAACGCCTCCGGCATCAAGGAAGGCTCCCCTGTTTTCCTCGGCGGCTCGAAGGTGGGCAAGGTGGCGAAGCACCCCGAACTCAATGAGACCTTCACCGGTGTCATCATGACGCTGGAGATCTTCGACGTCGTGGACATCCCTGTGGATGCTACCTTCGGCATCGGCTCCAAAGGCCTCATGGGAGATGCTCTGGTGGAGATCAAACCCAGCGGTCTTCTTTCCGATAAGTTTTTGCCGCATGACTATGACAAAATCATCGAAGGCAGCAAATCCGGGGGCCTTTCCGATCTGCAAGGCCAGGCCGAAGTGGTGGCCAAGAAGGTGGACCTCGTCCTCGATGACGTGCGCACCGCCCTGGTGGATGTGAAAGCCGCCATGGAGAAAGTGAACAAAGGTGCTCTCTCCGACACCACCATCACCGACTTCAAAGAGAGCATGGAGCATCTGAACAACACCATGACCCGCGTGGATGAAAAGGTGCTGGGGGACGAAAATGCCAACAACCTCAAGGCCGCCATCGCCGATATCAAAGACGCTGCCGCCAGCTTCAAAGTCTCTGCCAAAAACGTCGAGGCCACCACTCAGAAACTCGGCCCCATGATTGACAAGTTGGACCCTGTCATCGCCAAGGCAGATACCGCCATGGCCACGGCCGATGCCTCCTTGAAATCCATCAAAACCGCTGCCGACAGCTTCTCCGTCGCCGCCCGCAATATCACCTCCGGCAAAGGCCTCCTGGGAGCCCTAATGAACGACGCGGAATTGAAGGCTGAATTCAAAGACCTCATCACCAACCTGAAGCGCAACGGCGTGATCTTCTACCGCAACAGCGCCGATAAAGAACGCATCCGGGAGGAGCCTTCCAAACCCACCTCCCCCTTCAGGCGCTGAGGTTTCGAGCTGCGCAGAGTGGAGAATCTTCGGTCTAGCACCTCGCAGACCGCTAGGTTCAAGGCGTGACGGCGTCTCGCCGTCAACACCCCCGTACCGCATGCAGGGAACTAGGCTGGGGGCGGGCGAGTGGTCTCAGAGTTCGAAGTCTAGGAGCGTCGTCTTCGAGGAAGAGTGCACCCTTTTGCGAACGAGGTTCAGCGTGCTGCGACCACCCCCTCACCTTGGCCTCTCCCCAGTTCCTGGGGCGAGGGAACGCGCTTTTGGGAGCTCAAAATTGAAGACCTAACGGGTGCTAATAATAGAGCAAACGAGCGCCGAATGGTCTTAAGCCTTAGAAGGCGAAAAGACGTCCTCCCTCGCCCCGCTTGCGGGGAGTAGGGCCAGGGGTGAGGGGCGGTCGAGAGGTCTCGCAGATGGAGTACAGAGGTGTAGTTTGAGGGAAAAGGGCACCCTTTTGCGAACGAGGTTCAGCGTGCTGCGACCACCCTCACCTGGGCCTTTCGCTTCGCGGCTTCGCACCCCCAGTTCCTGGGGCGAGGGAACGCGCTTTTGGAAGCTCAGGATGGGGGAGCGAACGGGTGCTAATAATAGAGCAAACCAGCGCCGAATGGTCTTAAGCCTTAGAAGGCGAAAAGACGTCCTCCCTCGCCCCGCTTGCGGGGAGCAGGGCCAGGGGTGAGGGGCGATCGAGAGGGCTCGCGGATGGAGTGCAGAGGTGTAGTTTGAGGGAACAGGGCACCCATTTGCGAACGAGGTTCAGCGTGCTACGACCACCCCCTCACCTTGGCCTCTCCCCCCAATTCTTGGGGGAGAGGGAACGTGTTTTGGAAGCTCTGGATGGGGAAGCGAACGGATGCTAATAATGGAGCAAACGAGCGCCGAATGGTCTTAAGCCTTAGAAGGTGAAAAGACATCCCCCCTCGCCCCGCTTGCGGGGAGAGGGCCAGGGGTGAGGGGCGGTCGAGAGGTCTCGCAGATGGAGTACAGAGGTGTAGTTTGAGGGAACAGGGCACCCATTTGCGAACGAGGTTCAGCGTGCTACGACCACCCCCTCACCTGGGCCTCTCCCCCCAATTCTTGGGGGCGAGGGAACGTGTTTTGGAAGCTCAGGATGGGGGAGCGAACGGGTGCTAATAATAGAGCAAACCAGCGCCAAATGGTCTTAAGCCTTAGAAGGCGAAAAGACATCCCCCCTCTCCCCGCTTGCGGGGAGAGGGCCAGGGGTGAGGGGCGGGCGAGTGGTCTCGCGGATGGAGTACAAAGGTGTCGCTTGGGGAAAAGGGCACCCTTTTGCCAACGAGTCGTAAACTGCCCAGAACTTCACATTCTACTGACAGACTGCCTCATTTGTAACACGCTTTCACTCACCAAACTTTCACAGCGCTAGCTGAAACCCCAGCGCCTCCGTTCGCTCTTCTCGATCCAGCTCCAAAATCTTGAGGCTGGCCTTCGGATCCGTATTTTACGTCAAGTCCGAGCTCAGCACTGAATGGGCCGTGCGCAGGGCCAAGTCCTTCGCTTGAGACACCACACGTGTGGCTGTCGCATCGAACTTGTAAGCATGGCAACTCGGACAGGTGACGGCACGCGCCACCACGATGGACCCACAGCCTTCGCAGACTTTGTACTGCTCGGGATGGCTGGTGATCTTCTCGGCTTGTTTCAGCCGTTGATCCTTGGACTCGTCAGGTGCGCTCATGAATGTCTTTTCCATGTTACGCCGCTGCTACCCAAAGCGCAACGCCCGGCCCTTAAGAAATTTATTTCCGAGGACGGACCTTGATCTCCACGCGGCGATTAAGTCCCTGTTCTTCCACCGTGCCAGTCGTGGGGACAATGGGCTTGGTCTTGCCCATGCCGGCGGCTTGGATGCGGTCCACACCCAGGCGCAGAGAGTCGCGCAGCCACTGCACGACGGCATTGGCGCGGCGGATGCTCAGTTCCAAATTGTATTCATCCCCACCGTAGCTGTCCGTGTGGCCTTCGATGATGAAGAGGGAATTCGGGTTCTTTTCGATCAGGAAACCCAGCTTCATCAAGCTCAGGCGGGCACCTTCGGCCAGTTGGTCACTGCCGTATTCAAAGAGCAGGTCTGTGGGCATCAAAATGGGGGCCGTGCTGCCACCCATGCTGCCGCCACCGCCGAGGAGGTCATCTAGATTGCTAAAGCCTTTCACGCGCTGCCCGGCGCCGTCGCCTTGGCCCTGAGCCTTCACTTGGTCCAGCAGCTTCATGTCCACCTTGCCACCATCCACAGGGTCCAGGCCTCCGGCATCCAGCAGCATTTGTTTTTCAGAAACGGGTTTGGAAAGCACGTCTCGGCGCACACTGGCCATCTCGGTGGCGAGGTCCGGCGTGGCGATGGCCTGGGGAGCCAGCATGGCGGCCATATCGGGCATTTTGCCGCCTGGGGTCTTGCCATCGCCGGGGTCATTGGCGCGGATGAAATTGGTCACGTCTTTGACGTTCGGCGTCAGATCAATTTCTTGATTCTCAGGCACCATCTGGGCCTTGTCGAAGTTGTCCAGATTCGGCTCGAAAGACTTGATGTCTGGCTGATTTCCTGGGGCGATCAGCTCCGGTATCTCCTGAATGGCCTTTTGTTCCTGCAGCTTCTGGGGATCAATCTTGAATCGCTCCGGGACTTTATTGTTCACCACCTGGGGGGGCACACTGCTGCCCAGAAAACGGCTGATTTTGTCAAAACTCACGTACAGCAGCCCATGCATCAAAAAGGAAAGAATCAGGGCGAACATGATCCACCACTTCAGGCTCCAGTCCTCACGTGAGCGGAAGGAAGAGCGCGGAGTCGAACTCCAGGTCGTGGATTGAGGAACGTTAGCCATGAGGGCGGGAGACAGTAACACGCAATGAGCGTTCAGGAAAATTCAATCTCCGTGCAATGAATCCCGGTAAAATAGGGCCGGACTTGAACTCTTTCCCGTAATCTTCCGTCAGAGAACCGTTGTGTCCCCCCTTTTCCGTCTCTGCCTGCCACTTGTTTTGGCCACGCTCTGTCAGCCCCTCAAGGCTGCGCAATGCCTCGTCCTTGGCGATAGCCTGACGAAAGAATATGAGGTGGAATTCCCCGCTCTTTTCCCGGCCAACCCTGCCTCGTGGGACTCTCGCAATTGGATCGAAATCCTGCATGAGCGCCGCAATGCCTGGTTTGATCTCGGAGATTTCAGGGCGTATGCCGATCCGCGTCTCACGGGCCATGAGCACAACTGGGCCTTCCCCGGTGCGACGACCACGGAGATCCGCACCCAGCTCAGCCGGATCCAGAATTTCTGGTGGACCATGGAACTCGAAGGCCAGATCGAAGATGCCGCAGAACGCATCGTCATCTTCGCCGGTGGCAATGACGTGGACAGCTACTACGGCCAGATTTACAACGGTGCTTCCGCGACGACCTACATCAATCAGACGAGGGATAACTTGCAGTGGATCGTCAATTACGTGCGTGGGGTGAAGTCCACCCTGCCCATCGTGCTCGTCTCCGTGCCGCACCTCGGCTGCGCGCCAGATGTGCAGCGGCAGTGGCCGACGGACCCGGTGAAAACTGCCCGCGTCACGGCTGCACTCGATAGCCTCAATGCCCAGCTCGCCACTTTTGCGCAGAGCAAGGGCATCGGTTTTGTCCCCGGCGTTTACCAGTTTACCAAGGACATCATCAACGGCCCCTTTCGCATCGGAGGCATTGATTTTTACAAGCAGGCCGATCCTGATTCCCGGCCTCGTTACGCCTTCTCAGGCGATGGTTTCCACCCGGCCACCAGTGCTCATGGGAAGATCGCCCAGATGGTCATCGAGGCCTTCCGGGCCAAGTATCCCGCCACCCAGATCACCCCGCTGACAGATCGCGAAATCGTCTCGAATATCTTGGGGCTAAATCCAGACATTCCGTTTCAAGAATGGATCGCCACGCAAGGTATAACCAATGGTCAAACCGCGCCGCAGGATGATCCCGATGGTGACGGCCTAACCAATGCCGTGGAATTTGCGCTGGAAGGCGCCTCCGCCTCCGTAGCCACTCCCAGTCTTGTGCTCCCGCAGGTGGAAAATGGCAGCGTGCCACGCCAGCTCGCCTGGACCTATCGCCTCCGCCCGCTCGCCGCCGAGTGGGCTCCGCCACGCCTGCAGCAGTCCGTCAATCTGGTGAACTGGACCGATCTTTCCCCCAGTGCCATCACCACCAATCCCGATGGCACTCAGACCGCACGCCTGCCTCTCCTCGGTCGTGGCTTCATGCGGCTGAAGGTGGACCGATGATCATCGTGCCGTTCTGCGCAGCTCTGCCGCTTTGGCTCGGAGTTCGGCTGCTTTTTTAGCCAGGTCTGCCGTTTCTGGCTGGCTGGCATACACGCTGTCTCTTTTCTGGCTGTAGGCCGTTCCCGCTTGGTCGGCCGCATCCAGCAGAGCTGAAAGTTCAGGCACCTGCCTTGCTTGGAGGCGGATTTGCCGATCGCTCTCCGCATACGCCGCCTTGGCCTCGTCTCGCGCTGCCGCATCTCCTTGGGTTATGAGGGCTGCCATCTTGTCAAAGGCCGCGCTTCGCTGTGCACGTGCCTCGGCTAGGGCCGGATGTGTTTTCAGCGCTGCTTCAGAGGCCTTGAGTGCTCGGTTGGATTCCTCATGCAGGGCTTTGAGAGCAGGATCGCGATCGTCAATGTTCGGGATCAGTTGGTACATCTCACGGTCCAGCTTGGAGGCCTGTCGGCTCAATTGCCGCGCTTCCTCTTTGGGGTCTGCATGGGCCAGGGAGAGGGAGAGAAAAAAGGTCAGAGCAACAGCGAGAATTTTCATGAATGAAGAGGAGAGAGTTGGTTCTTCTTGATACACCTTTCGGTTCATCTGGGTTTCTACGAGCGGGGCATCGGGACAAAAAACTTTTGATTAACTGCTCTCTCTGAGACTGCGCACCCCTAGACGTCGCTTTGCTCCTTGCTCGTGGCTTCTTTATCCGTCACTAACGGACCATGCTGCAACCTGTGCTCACGCCTGATGGCCTCCTCCTCACCGAGGGGGAGCGCGGGACTGCGGAGGAGAGGCGCTTGGCCGAGCTTGCTCGCGAGGGTCCGGGGGCTCTGTTCATCGGTCTTGGCACCGAGTTACTGCTGGCAGAGCTCGATGCCCCCTGGCGGTGGATGCGGGGCTGGGCGCGGCCTTTTTTAACCCGCCTGTGCCAGACGCGTGATCTCGCCTTGGTCACGCTGCCGTCGGAGGCTGAGCGTCAAAGTTGGCTGGCCGCCGCACCGCCCTTTCCTGGGAGTGAGCATCTTTCGCCAGCACTTCTGGAGCGCTGGTGGCAGGCCATGGCGGGGCAGGTGCAGCAAAAAATCACCCCCCATCCAGGCGGGCTGGAAGGTTGGCTTCAGGCGGCGAACGCAGCGTGGCATCTGGTGGGGCGTGTTACTTTTCACTTGGCGGAAAACAAGACAGATCCGCAGCGTCCTTTTGCCTTTCTCGCCACCTTCACGGAAAAGCTGAACGCCAGTGGTCAGGTGCAGCATCTGCCCCTGGCCCGCGCCCTGCAAATGTATGCTGGGCAGAAGGACCAAGCAGCCATGCAGGCCCTGCTGGAGCCTGTGCGCACCGCCTCCGCCCACAGCGCGCTGCTGCGGGAGTGGCTGGAGACACGCCGCCTCTTTCAACCCCTGGCGCTGGACCCCGCCGAGGCCTACCGCTGGCTGCGCGACAGTCACCTTTTCCAAGAGAGTGGCATCGTGGTGAAACTGCCCAACTGGTGGCGGGAAGGGAAGGGGACACGCCCGGCGGTGCAGGTAACCATTGATGCTCCGCAAGATGGCAATCTCCATGCCGGGGCCATGCTCTCTTTCAAGGTGGATGCCACCCTGCAAGGCAGCCCTTTGACGGAGGCGGAATGGGAAAAGCTGCTGAGTTCCGAGACCGGCCTTGTCTCCCTGCGTGGGCAATGGGTGGAGGTGCATGGGGCCAAGCTGCAACAGGTGCTGGATCACTGGAACCGGGTGCAAAATGCGGTGGGGGAGGGGCTGATCGGTTTCCTCGATGGCATGCGCCTGCTGGCCAAGTATGTGCCGAAGGCCAGCGCGGAGGAAGCCGCTGCCGCAGAGACGCTGCATGACTGGTCAGACATCGTAGCGGGCAAGGGCCTCGCAGAGGTGCTGGAAAAGATGCTGGACCCGTCCGCGATACAGCCTCCAGAGCATTTCCGTGCCACCCTGCGGCCTTACCAGCAAAAGGGCCTCGCCTGGCTGCATTTCATGACACGCTTGGGGTTAGGGGCCTGTCTGGCCGATGACATGGGGCTGGGGAAAACTGTGCAGGTCATCGCCCTGCTGTTGCTCCGCCAAGGGCAGGCCAAGGAGCCTGTTTTGCTCGTGGTGCCCGCGTCGTTGATTGGCAACTGGAAGGCGGAGATCGCCAAATTCGCACCCGATCTGAAGTTGCTCATCGCACATCCTTCTGCCCTGGAGCGGGTGGATCTGCAACGCCTGGCTCACCAACCTGTGGCCATGCTGCGTGGCTACGATGTCATGCTCACCACCTACACCTTTTTGCAAAGGACCGAGAGTTGGCAGTCGCAGCCGTGGAGCCTCGTCATCTTGGATGAAGCGCAGGCCATCAAGAATCCCACCAGTAGCAGCACGCAGGCGGTGAAACGCCTGCAGGCCCCTGCACGGATCGCGCTCACCGGCACGCCTGTGGAAAACCGCCCGGGGGATCTGTGGAGCCTGTTTGATTTCCTCAATCCCGGCCTGCTGGGGCCTGCCTCAGTCTTTGCCGAAGTGGTGAAGCAGTGCGCGACAGGTCGTGAAGGTTACGCCCCTCTGCGGCGGGTGGTGCAGCCCTACATCCTGCGCCGCATGAAGACGGATAAGAGCATCATCAATGACCTGCCGGAAAAGATCGAGGTCAAGGCCTGGTGCGGCCTAACCAAAAGGCAGACCACCATCTATGCCAAGCTGGTGGATCAGATGGCCAAGCTGATGCGTGACGCCACCATGGACCCTATCAAGCGTCAGGGCCTGGTGCTGAGTTTCCTCATTCAGTTCAAACAAGTGTGCAATCACCCCAGCCACTGGAATGGCGATGGCATTTGGGGCAGTGAGGACAGTGGAAAGTTTGCCCGCTTAGCAGAGATTTGCAGTCAGATCGCCGAGCGCCGAGAGCGCGCCCTCATCTTCACTCAGTTTCAAGAAACATGCGATCCCCTGGCCCGCTTTTTGGCCAAGGTGTTTGGCCGGGAGGGTCTCGTCCTGCATGGTGGCACACCCGTGAAAAAACGGCCTCAAATCGTCGAAGCTTTTCAGCAGCCCGATGGCCCGCCCTTCATGGTCATCAGTGTCAAAGCTGGTGGCACGGGGCTCACGCTCACTGCCGCCAGTCACGTCATCCATTTTGATCGCTGGTGGAATCCCGCCATTGAAAATCAGGCCACGGATCGCGCGTTTCGCATCGGCCAGAAAAAGAACGTGCTGGTTCACAAGTTCATCTGCCAAGGCACCATCGAGCAACGCATTGACGCTTTGCTAGAAAAGAAAATGGCGCTGTCCGAAGCCCTGCTTTCTCAGGAAGGCAGCACGGAGGCCCTGCTCACGCAAATGAGCACGGAGGAGCTGTTGCACCTGGTCTCGCTGGATGTGAATGCGGCGCTGGTGGGTGCCACTTCATGAATGTTTGGCCATGTCACTTAGCTGCATGTCCAGGGCGCGGCCAGAGATCACCACCTCATTCAGCGTGAGGCTGAGAGAAAGGATCATGAACACCAGGCTGATGGCGAAGAACACCTGCCCACCTGGCTGGTAACTGACGAATAAAAACATGGTGCTGACGGTGCAGGCGATGAGGCTGATCACTCCGGCGGCCTGCATGTTGCGAATGAGGACGAGGCGGCGGCGCAGGTTCGTGATCTGCGCTTCCAGCAGCGGATCATGATTTTGCCGCCAGGAGGCGTGCAGGTTTCTCACGATGGTGGCCAGGGCCAGAAAGCGATTGGTGTAGGCCAGCATCAGCAAGGAAATGGCCGGGAACAGCAAGGAGGGCGTGGCGATGGGCAGATCCGGGAGGGTCATGCCGCCAATCTAAAGCACATCTCGCATCCATGAAACGGCGGGTTTTCATTCGCCCCCTTGAATGCCGCGCGGTCACCCCTATGATGTGGCCATGGCAGACGCGTTTCCCCCAGCTATTGGCATCATCGGCGGCTCTGGTTTGTATGACATCGAAGGTTTTGAAGGTCGTGAAGAGATCGAGGTCTCCACGCCCTATGGCCCCCCTTCGGATAAGATCGTCAGCGGCCTGTATGCAGGGCGGCGCATCTTTTTCCTGCCACGTCATGCCAAAGGCCACCGCATTCTGCCCACGGAGCTGAACCACCGGGCCAATATCTGGGCGCTGCGTTCCCTCAATGTGCGATGGATCATCGCCGTCACCGCCGTCGGCAGTCTGAAGGAAGAGTACAAACCGCGCGATGTGGTGCTGCCCGATCAATTTTTCGACCGTACCAGCCGTCGTGAGCATCACACCTTTTTTGGCAACGGCCTCGTCGCCCACGTGGCGTTTGCGGATCCGATCAGCTCCGGGCTGCGGAATTTGCTGGCGGAGGAGGCCACCGCCGCAGGGGCCTGCGTGCACAATGGCGGCACCTATGTGAACATGGACGGGCCCGCCTTTTCCACCCGGGCCGAGTCGAATGCGAATCGCCAGCTCGGCTTCGATGTCATCGGCATGACCAATTTACCTGAGGCCAAACTGGCCCGCGAAGCCGAAGTCTCTCTGGCCACGCTCGCTATGATCACGGACTACGACTGCTGGAAAACAGACGAAGCCCACGTCACGGCGGAGGCGGTGATGGCCCATGTCTCTGCAAATGCAGCGATGGCCAAGGCGGTGATCGCCCGTGTCATCCCGCGCATTCCTCTGGAGCCATCCTGGCCCGAGCATCATGCCCTGGATGGTGCCATCATGACCGATCGCAAGCTGTGGCCGGAAGCTGTCACCGCTAATTTGAAGCCTCTCCTCGAACGTTACCTCTAGCCCCTTTCTGCCATGTCCCTCCCCGCCTCCATTTCTCTCAGCGAAGCCCTGCCTGGTTATCCCATCTTCACGGTGAATCACCCCACCTGCACGGCGCGGATCGCGCTGAATGGGGCGCATGTCATGGAGTGGACCCCCACGGGGCATTCTCCCGTTTTATACCTCAGCCCAGACGCGGTTTTAGAGCCGGGCAAACCCATCCGTGGGGGCATCCCCGTGTGCTGGCCTTGGTTCAATGCGCATCCGACCGATGAGACGAAACCCATGCATGGCTTCGCCCGCAATCGTCCTTGGACGCTCATGGAGGCCAGCGAGTCTGAGGACGGTGTGAAAATGGCCTTTGTGCTGTGCAGCGATGCGGCGACGAGAGAACTCTGGCCGCATGAATTTGAGGCGCATCTCACCGTCCTGCTTGGCAGCACTCTGGATGTCTCATTGCAAACCATCAACAAAGGCAGCAGTGAGTTCTCCGTCGCCGAGGCTCTGCACACCTACTTGACGGTGGGTGACATCACCCAAGTCACCGTGAAGGGACTGGCCGATACGGCTTACCTCGACACCGTGGGCGAGCGCACGATGCGCCATCAGACCGGGGACATCACCTTTGATCGGGAAGTGGATCGTCAATACGTCAGCCTCGCCACCGTGACGGTGGAAGACCCCGCACTCCGCCGCAGCCTCACCATCGAAAAAGGTGGCAGTGGCACCACCGTGGTGTGGAATCCCTGGATCGAGAAATCCAAACGTCTCGCAGATCTGCCGGATGAGGCTTACCCGCACTTCCTGTGTGTGGAGGCGGCCAATGCTGGCGATGCGACGGTGACCGTGGCCCCGGGCGGAGCTCACGTCATTCAGACGATCATCCGTCTGTAACTGAATCCGCGCCTTTCGGTGCATCAGGGTGTTTTTGCGGTGTGGATCGCGGTGGCATTCTTCCTGCACCGTGCCATTCTCCGCGCTCCCTTATGACCCCCGACTGGACCCATTGGCAACCCGGCATCCGTGCCACCCTCATGTTCATCGTGGACGAAGCCCAGGAGCAGGTGCTGCTCATCCGTAAAAAACGCGGTTTGGGCGCGGGTAAAATCAATGGCCCAGGGGGCAAGATGGACCCCGGCGAAACCTCGGCCGAGTGCGCCATCCGCGAGACTCAAGAGGAACTGGGAGTCACGGCGCTGAATCCCGTGAAGCACGGCGAGCTATGGTTCCAGTTTGTGGATGGCCTCGCCCTGCACGTCGATGTTTTCCGCGCCAGTGAGTGGGAGGGCGAAGCTTATGAAACCCCAGAGGCCATCCCCCTGTGGACCTCGCTTCAGTCCCTGCCTTTTGACGAAATGTGGGCGGATGACCGCTTTTGGTTAGCGGAGCTGCTCATCGAAAAAAAGCACTTCGTGGGCCGCTTCCTTTTCGATGATGACCAGATGATGACGAATGAGATTGACTGGCTAGCTGCCTGAGGGTTTTGGCGGAGCCGCTGCGGGCGGGCTGGAACTGCCTGAGGAGGCCGAGTCCTTTTTGGCGGCCGCTTTGTAGGAGTCGCTGCGGTAATCCGTGATGTAAAAGCCGCTGCCTTTGAAAATGAGGCCGGAGCCCAGACCGATCTTGCGCTTCACCGGACCAGGACAGGCCTCCACCGGGCAGTCGGTCAGGTGCGGGTCTTTCATGGACTGGCGTGCTTCGAACTGGTGGCCACAGGTCTGGCATTCGTAGTCGTAGGTGGGCATGGCGTAAACGGGTGGGATTTAAAGAAACGGGGAACCGGATGTATGCGGGATACGCCGCTGCGGTGCAAAGGGAAATTGTTCCCACGCGTCCGCAGCCTTGCAGCCGGGCGCATTGCGCTGCACCTTTCGGGCTCGCATGGAAGACTCTGAAACAGCCCCCGCTCCACAACTTTCCGCCCTCGAGGCCCGCATCATCGGCTGCCTCATCGAAAAAGAAATCACCCTGCCGGACTACTATCCGCTGACGCTGAATGCTCTGGTTTCCGCCTGCAATCAGTCCACCAATCGTGATCCCGTGATGAGTGTGGACGAGGGCACGGTGCAGCGTGCGCTGGAGGCGCTGAAAATGCGCGGCTGGGTCTTCCAAGTCACCGTGGCGGGTGCCCGCGTGCAGAAGTTTCGTCACAACCTGAAAGGCAAACTGCCGCGTCTGGAAAAGCCCGGCATCTCCCTGCTGGCCGTGCTTCTCCTGCGTGGCGCACAGACGGTGGGAGAGCTGCGCCAGCGTACCGAGCGCCTGCAGACCTTCCCGGATCTCGAAAGTGTGGAGGTGGAGCTGACGGGCCTCATCAGCTACCCGGAGGGTCCCGTGGTGGCCTGCCTGCCTGCGGGCCCTGGGCGGCGCGTGGCTCTGTATGCCCAGCTTTTGACCGGTGAGCCGAGTGGCATCGCCCCCCAGGCCGAGATCATTGTCGCACCTGTAATTACCCCTGAGCGCGCTGAGGATCAGGAATGGAAACAGCGCATGGAACTCGAGATCGAGTTCCTGAAGGCGCAGTTAGCCCGGCTAAAGGCGAACTTAGGGATTGATGAATGAGGTCCATCCCCTTGTTGACTGCCCGTAGGCAGAGAGCATTCTAGCACTGCTTCCGTGTACCCCTCTATGATTGCCTCACGTATCTCAGGATCTTTCTTCCTGTCTCTCTGTTCCGCTGTCTGTCTAACCACTCAAGCGGCAGACCTGACCCTGACAGAGGTGACGGATTTTGAGTCGCTGCAAAAACTGGCGGCGCAGGTGGCGCTGAAGCCTTACCAGGCTCCCACGCAGCAACTCGACCCGTTTTTTGAAGGCCTCAAATATGACGGGCATCGTCAGATCCGGTTCCTGGAGGACAAGGCTCTCTACGGCGAAAACAAGGAGCTCTACCGCGTGCAGTTTTTCCACCCCGGGTGGATGTTCAAGAAGCCCGTGGGTTTCTTCAATGTGGATGGTGTCACCACCACTCCAGTTCCTTTTGATCAGAGCCTGTTTGATTACGGCAATCTGAAGCTGCCTGAAGGCTTCAAAAAACCTGAGGGTTACTCAGGCTTCCGTGTCCTGGCCCCGCATTCGCTCCTGGATAAGCGTTTTGAGTTCATGGTCTTCATGGGCGCGAGTTATTACCGTGCCGTGACTACGGAGCTGGGCTACGGCATCAGCGCCCGTGGGGTGGCGGTCAATACCATCGGCGGTAAGCCCGAAGAGTTCCCAGATTTCACGCATTTCTGGTTCCAGCAGCCGAAGCCGGGGCAGAAATACTTCCGTGTCCTGGCCCTCCTGAATGGCCCCAGCATCTCAGGTGCTTATCAGTTCGATGTGTCCCCCGGCAAGACGACGGACATGCTGGTGAAGGCCACCTTGTTCCTCCGCCAGCCAGTCGAGATGCTCGGCATCGCCCCGTTTTCCAGCATGTTTTGGTTCGGCGAGAATAGCCACCCGAAGCCCTACGACTTCCGCCCCGAAGTGCATGATAGCGATGGCCTCCAGATCGAAGTCGAAGGCGGCCCCTCCATCTGGCGTCCGCTGGATGTCAGCCGTGACTTGCGCCTGAGCGTCTTTGAAATGGATAAGTTGAAGGGTTTCGGCCTGGGTGAGCGTGACCGTGATTTCAACAATTTCCAGGACCTGGAAGCCATGTATCACCGCCGCCCCGCTGTGTGGGTGGAGCCGATCAAAGGCTTTAACAAAGGTGCCGTCGTGCTGGTGGAACTCTCCACAGGCGAAGAGACCTGGGATAACATCGTGGCCATGTGGCGTCCTTCCGAGCTGCCCAAAACACCGACGGAGCCGCTCAATTTTGAATACCGTCTGGCCTGGCTGGAGGAGCAACTCCCTGGCCTGCTCTGCAAGGTCACGAATACCCGCCGGGGTTTCGTGATGAAAACGGACGACCACGAGTACGTGGTGGATTTCACCAAAGGCGGCGTCAAACTGGATAAGCCTGCTGACTGGGTGCCGGAGCTGGACGTGGTGGTCAGCAATGGCGAGGCCAAAATCCTGGACAAGCGTGTCATGTTCAATCGCGAGACCGGCGGCTGGCGCGCCTTCTTCAAGCTGGATGTGCCTGACACCACCAACCTTTTGGAAATGATGTGCGAAATGAAGGACGGGGAAAAGGTGATTTCTGAACGCTGGATGTATCAGTGGCGTCGATAGTCAGGCACGGATCGTTAAGGGATTGCGGGGTTTTCCCTTGTCAGTCCCAAATGTTTTTGGTTTTAGTTCAGATCCTGCTTTCTCCTCAAACTCATGCGCGCGGTTCTTTATTGGCTGTTTTCGATTGCCCTTGCCGGACTTGCCGCAGGTGCTTCTGAACATTCAGACAAGGCCGGCCACCTGATTTGGGATGCCTCTGGGGCAACTGATGTGCTGCCTGTGCCGGAGCCTTCCCGCGCCATTTTGCTGAGTTTCGGCATCATGGCCATTGCCTTCACCTATCGGCAGGCTTGGCTCAACTGGAAGCGCAAGGACTGATGCCAGGGCTGCCTAGCTCTACCACAGCATCAAAGTAAAGGGGGAGCTGTCCTTCACCCGTCCCCCTGCAGGAGTGCGGGTGATCTGTTCAAACTGGGCCGCCCATTCGCGGACTGTTTTCCTCGAGGCGCTGTACGCATTGTAATCATGCACGGAGAGGATGAGGGCAGAGCGATTGTGCTCTGCATCGGCAAATTCATACAGGCTTTCCTTCTGCGCCGGGTCCCACACGCGGCCTTCGATGGCGATGCTGCCTTTGAGCGGTCTTCCCACGATGGACTCGGCCCCAGGGACTGCGAGGAGGTTGATAGCGCGTCGGGTCAGCCCGGCAGCGATGGAGTTCGGGTTAAATTCCACCAGTGCCAGTTCCAGCGTCACGCTGTCTTTCTGTGGAGTCTCGACGATTTCATACCGGGGAGCTTTAGAAGAGCGGAACGCCTGGGTAAATTGATCCCGGATGTAGAGGGCCAACTTTTTAGCCTCTTTCTGGCGGGACTTTTCCCGTACTTCCACACGGGACATCGGCTTGGACATCGGCCGGAGGTAGTCCAGGCTCACGGGGGCGATGTACAGGGTCTTTTTGGTTTCCGCCTTGGCCCAGACTTCCTTGGAGTCATTCCGCCATACCCGTAGAAAAGGATCGTGGTCTGCCTTGGTCTTTTTCAAATCTGCCGCGTGGGGAAGAAAGCTGGAGGGCTTGGCAGCCCCCGCTTTGGCCAGGCGTTCGAGGGAGCTGCAAGCAGGGAGGCTGAGCAGGAAGAGCAGAGAAAAACAAAGACGGGCGGCAATCATTTCACGAGGGACGATGGACGAGCGAACATAGAATCGCTACGCTTAGAGTCATGAAACTGCTGTTTTGTTCCTTTTTTGTCGGACTGGGCGTGATTTCCGCCGCAGCGCAGGAGACGGGTTTTGCCAAATTTGCCGCTGCCACGGTGCATCCCCTCGCCACAGATGCCGCCACTGCCGCCTACGCACGCGGGGGCAATGCCGTGGATGCCGCCATCGCCGCAGCGCTGACGCTCGGCGTGGTGGATGGGCATAATTCCGGCATCGGTGGCGGCTGTTTCATCGTCATCCGTGCGGCGGATGGCACCTTAACGGCGATTGATGGCCGCGAAATGGCCCCTGCGAAGGCGCACCGCGACATGTATCTCAAAGAGGGAAAAGTGGACGATGAGGCGAGCAAGACGGGCGCTTTAGCCTCTGGGATTCCGGGGGCATTCCGCGCCTATGACTTGGCGCTGAAAAAACACGGTCAATTGACCCTGGCAGACCTCCTTCGTCCAGCGGCGGATCTAGCGGAAAAGGGCTTTCCGGTGGATGCCGTGTATGCCCGCAAACTGGCAGCCACGGCGAAAAAGCTGCGCCTCTTCCCCGCCTCTGCCGCCATCTTTCTCAAAGCCGATGGTTCACCTCTGAAAGAGGGGGACTTGTTGGTGCAGAAGGATCTCGCTAAAACCTACCGGGCAGTAGCAGACCACGGTTTGGCTTGGTTTTATGAAGGAGAGTTTGCCCAAAAAACTGCCACCTGGATGGCTGAAAATGGCGGGATCATCTCAGCGGCGGACTTTGCCAACTACCGCGCGCTCGAGCGTGAGCCCATCCGCTCGACCTATCGTGGTTATGAGTTGGTCTGCATGCCACCCCCCAGCAGCGGTGGCGTCCATGTGGCGCAGATTCTCAATGTGCTGGAACATTTCCCCCTGCGGCATTTTCGCTCCAGCAGCCGCATCCATGTGGTGACGGAGGCCATGAAGCTGGCCTTTGCAGATCGCGCTCATTGGTTGGGGGATCCTGACTTCACCCCCGTGCCGAAAGGGCTGGTGGATAAAACCTACGCGGCTGAGCTGGCCAAAAAAATAGACCTCGACCACGTGACCCCTGTGCCTGCGCACAACACCCCGCCCCGGTGGGAGGGAGACATCTTTGGCAAGCACACCACACACCTTTGCACGGCCGATGCGAAAGGGAACTGGGTGGCGCTGAACCAGACCATCAACACCGCTTTTGGCAGCAAGGTGGTGGTCCCAGGCACAGGCGTGCTGTTGAACGATGAAATGGATGATTTCGCCGTGCAGCCTGGGGTGCCAAATGCCTTCAAGCTCATCGGTGCCGAGGCGAATGCCATCGCTCCTGGCAAACGCCCTCTCTCCAGCATGAGCCCGACCTTGGTCTTCAAAGATGGACAGCCTCTGCTCACCGTGGGTGCCGCAGGTGGGCCCACGATTATCACCCAAACTCTGCTGCTCATCAGCCACGTCATTGACGACGGTCAGGGCCCCAATGCAGCCTTGGCAGAGCCGCGTTTTCATCATCAGTGGAATCCAGATACCTTGAAGATCGAAACCAAGTTCGATGCAGGCACCCTCCGTCGAGTCCAGGCCCTCGGCCACACGTTGGATGAAACCAGCGCCTTCGGGGCCTGCCAGGCTGTGATGTGGGATGCAGAGCGCAAGCTCTTGGTTCCTGCCCATGACCCCCGCATTCCGGGCAAGGCCTCAGGGCTTTGAGGGGACGTTTAAAAGGTTTTCGCCCGTCTGTGCCGTGTGAAGTTCTGGGCGGTTCATGCCTCGTCCGCTCTAGACCAAAACGCCCTCGTTCGCTCCCTCATTTTGAGCTTCCCAAAACACCATCCCTCTCCCCGCTTGCGGGGATGAGGCCCAGGTTAGAGGGGCGCCGCACGCAGAACCCTGTTCGCAAAAGGTGCCCTCTTCCTCAAAAAGACACCTCTGTAACCGACCCCCGAGAGCATTCGAGCTCCCTCACCCCTGGCCCTTTCGCTTAGCGGCTTCGCAACCCCGCAAACGTGGCAAGGGGGGACGTCTTTTCGCCTTCGTTTGCTGAAGACCGAACGGCCAGCGTTCGCTCCTCCATCCTGAACTTCCAAAAGCGCGTTCCCTCTCCCCCAAGAATTGGGGGTGCGAAGCCGCGAAGCGAAAGGCCAAGGTGAGGGGGTGGTCGCAGCACGCAAAATCTCGTTCGCAAAGGCTACCCTTTTCCAAAAAAATACCTCCACCCTCCACCCTCCGCCCCCCTCTTTAAACCCGTCCAAACCCCAACAAAAAGTCTGGCGTGGCAATCTCACCTCCATGAGAAAACCCCGCCAGACTTCACAACGAACTAGAAACTCGCTTCTTGTTAGGCAGCCTTGCGGCTGTCGCGCAGATCACGGATGTGATCGTGAGCCGCCTTGATGTCCATGAATTGGATCTGCAAAACGGCCAGGATATTGGCCGGCAGATCTTCATCGTCCATGGCCTTGCGGTAAGCGGCCACGGCGGAGTCTTCACCCCGTTCGCATTCAGACAGCACGGCCAGTTCATCACGGCTGGTCAAGGCCGCTTTGAGATCAATCCAGCCGCGATGCAAAGCCCCGGCGACAGAGCCCGAATCCGCCGGGTCTGATTCGCCCAAAGTATGGGCCAAGGACTGAAGCTCCCCAGCGAACTTGCTGCGTTGCAGCGAGTATTGACTGAAAACGGTCTTAAGCTCCGAATTGGTAATGTCCTCAGAAGCGGCACGGAATCCTTCCTGGCCGTCTTTGAGGGTTTCGATAAGGTGGTTGAGTGTAGAAAGTGTACTCATAGCACCTTAAATTCGGACGCCCTTTCCAAATTGCGTGCATGAGAGGCCTGATTGTGAGGAATAACCAAAAGCGTGTCCTTGCAACGCAAGTCACCTTCAACCGAGGACGCTTTTGAAAAACTGAAATCGCATAACCACACCCCCCAATTCAGAGCCACACAAGCCCCAAACATCATTCCCCACAAAAACGCTGTAACCCGGCCTAACCATTCCAGTATAGAGTGAGGAGGGCAGAGATCTTCGTGGTCTGGCGCAGTCCCTGCTTCTCCACTTTTTAATCCGTCCCGACGATGAAAAGTGCTCTCACTCACCTCCCCGTTTGGGCTCGCCGGAGCCCGCTTCGTCACTGGCTCCTCCTCGCCAGCTTCTCTTCTTCCCTCGCCCTGGCGGAGGTGCGAATGTGGACGGATGTCTCTGGGCGCAAGGTGGAGGCAGAACTGGTGATGATGCAGGGCGAGTTCGTTTACCTCAAAACTCAGGATGGGAAAACGCACCCCTTCCCCCTCACTCGACTGAGCGCCGAAGACATCGCCCTGGCGCGTCGTCTGGCTCCCCCGGCCCCCTCAGGGGTAGCGGCGGCACGCCCTGTGAACCTCACGCCCGAACAGGCCGCAGAGCGCCTGGACCGCGTGGTGGAGGCCCACCTGAAGGCCAAGGGCATCAAGCCGAATCCGCCCCTCAATGACGAACAGTTTGTTCGCCGTCTCTACCTGCAAACGGTAGGTCGCATCCCGAAATACGAAGAGGCCATGGCCTTCATCGCAGACAAGGACCGCAACAAACGCGCGAAGCTGACGGATAAGCTGCTCGCCTCCCCCGGCCACACCAGTCACCTGTTCAATTACTACGCTGACATGCTGCGGCTAAAGACGCGCGTCTCTGAATACATCAGCGGCGCGGGTTACAACCGCTGGGTGAAACAGGCCGTCGCCGAAAACAAACCCTACGATGTCATGGTGCGGGAGATGATGACCGCCAGTGGCAACACGCAGACGAACCCCGCCGCCGGGTATCTCCTGCGGGATTCCGGCATGCTGCTGGATAATCTCTCCGTCACCAGCCAGGTCTTTTTAGGCACCGATATTTCCTGTGCCCAGTGTCATGACCACCCCTTTGATGACTGGACGCAAAAGCAGTTTTACCACCTTGCCGCCTACTTTGGCAGCACCCGCACGGCCCCAGACTACGGCATGCTGAAACAGGGCCTGGCGGATCGCGGTCTCGCCTGGCGGGACAATCTGACAATGGTAGCAGAAGCAGATAAGTTTCAGGCCATTGATCCCCTCGTCAAACCGGCCGTGCAGCGCTTCCTGCATGCCTCCGCCCATCACATCACGGAAAATCCGAAAAGCGTGATGAAGCTGCCGCATGACTACCAGTACAAAGACGGCACGCCGGGGGAGGTGGTGGAGCCGAAGGTCCTCTTTGGCAATGCGCCAGACCTAACCAAGTTTGATAACCGCCGCGCTGCTTTTGCCCACTGGCTCACCGCTGATGACAATCCACGCTTTGCCGTCACCATCGCCAATCGCCTGTGGAAGCGGGCCTTTGGCCGCGCTGTGGTGGAGCCCGTGACCGATGTGAATGATCTCAGCACCGCCGCCATTCCTGGCCTCGTGCAGCTCCTGGGCGAGGAAATGAAACGCCTCCGTTATGACATCCGCGAGTTTGAGCGCCTGCTCTACCGCACCCGGGCCTGGCAGCGGGAGTCCTCCTTGGCCTCCATCGCGCCCGGCGCGTCTTATGACTTCCCTGGGCCGCTGCTCCGCAGGCTCACGGCCGAGCAAATCTGGGACTCGGTTTTGACCCTCATTTTGGACGATCCCGATTACTTCAACGGCCAGCGCGATTACACGGAATGGGAGAAGCTCTACAGCATGGATCGCGGCACCGTCACAGGGAAGGAACTCACGGAACGGTACGCGAAACTGGTGGAGCTGAGCAGCAAAGATGGCGGCCTGTATGGCTGGCCCCGTGAAGATGAATCCATGCGCCCCAGCGGCTCTCCCCTTTACATAGATCCCCGCATCAAGGCCTGGCGGTTGTATGGCGATGTACTGGTGCGTGCCTCAGAAATCACCCAACCCACGGGCGGTGGCCACCTGCTGCGAAATCTCGGCCAGTCCGACCGTGAGCTGGTGGATGCCAGCGTCATGACTGGCTCGGTCCCCATTTCCCTGGCCCTCATGAATGGCCGCGGCAGTCAGGTCATTACGAAGCCCGGCTCCCGCCTCATGAATGTGGTGGATCAACACAAGGCCGACGGCCCCAAAGTGGAGGCCGTATTCCTCAGCATCCTCAGCCGCCTGCCCTCGCCTGATGAACGCTCGGCCGCTTATAAAACCATCCGCCAAGGAGGCAAAAACGGCTTTGCCGATGTCGCCTGGGCGCTGCTAAACACTCGGGAGTTTTTATTCGTCCAATAAACTCATAGGGCACACGCCTTCGAGACGGCAAGACCACGTCTAAGCCACGCCACGCACTATTCGCTTGGCGTCATGCCTTCTCCCGCCTAAGTCAGCGGTGATGAAAGAGAGTTTGGACGGCCGCTTTCCCACCACCCACTGGACCTTGATCCAGCGGTTGAAAAGCGAGGACGCGCAGGTTAGCACCCGCGCTTTGGAGGATCTTTGCCGCCAGTACCACTACCCTCTTTACTGCTACATCCGCCGACGCGGGCTGGACCATCACGATGCGGAAGACGCCCTGCATGATTTTTTAGCCAAGCTCCTGCGCCTAGAGTCCCTGCAGGATACCGAGGAGGCACGCGGTCGCCTGCGCGGCTTTCTTTGCACCTCCCTGCAGCGCTTCCTGATCAACTGGCATGAAAGCCGCCGCAACACCACCCAGCGGGTGAAATCCCTGGAGGACCTTTCGGAATCTGAAAAACGCTATCAGCTGGAGCAGCTCACCGATGCCGATACCCCCGAGCGGATCTTTAACCGCAAGTGGAGCCAGGAACTCCTCAAACGGGTGCTGGAAAGTCTGGATGAAGATTATCAGGCCCGGGGGAAGAGCGCGGACTACCTGGCCCTGAGGCCCATCTTACTCTCCGGCGGCAGCCTGCGCGGGTATGATACCCAGGCCCTCAGCCACAGCCTCAGCATCACGGAGGGCACTTTACGCATTCGACTGCACCGCCTGCTCAAAGACTACCGCACCCTGCTGCGCAATGAGGTGCTGCAGACCGTGGGCCACATGGATCAGGTGGAGGATGAAATCAGCCATCTGATGGCCGTTTTCCAGAAATGACCGCCACTTCTTAGCCTTTCAAAAAAAATATTGGGCTGGGTGTCACAAACAATCATCTGAAAATCAACCTTTTAGATTCTACATTGTAATCGTTAGAATTGTTCAAAAGAGTAGCTCCTTGAGCATTGGCAAAAAATTGGTTATGGATAGGGGTTATGTCGTCCCCCCCCGCTGAAAGTCATCTGCCCGCGACTCAGTGGACGCTGATCGCCCGCCTCCGGCATGGCACTGCCCAGGAGGCCAAACGCGCGCTGGATGAGTTGATCACCCAGTACCGTTACCCCCTTTACTGCTACCTCCGGCGGCGCGGTTACCAGCACAGTGACGCGGATGACATTTTGCAGGATTTTTTGATGAAGCTGCTGCGCAACGAGAGCTTCGCCACGGCCGATGCCTCCAAAGGCCGCCTGCGCTGCATGCTGCACGTCAGTCTCGAGCGTTTTGTCATCAGTTGGGAGCGCCTCCACCAGCACCGCCGCCGTGAGGTGAGTGCCGAGGAAGAGGCCCACCCTGGAGACTCCGACAGCGAAAAGCGCTACCAGCATGAAAAATTCCAAGACCACGAAACGCCGGATCAGATCTTCGGCCGCAAGTGGACGCTGACGCTCCTGGGCGCTGCCCTGAACCGCGTGGGGGAATTGTACAAAAGCCGGGGCAAAGAGCCGCTGTTTAAAGTCCTGCGCCCCGTGCTCATGGATGGCGGCAGCCTACGCGGGGTCAATGGCCCTCTGATGGCCGAGCAAGTCGGCATGAACTACGGGGCCCTGCGCACCGCCCTCATGCGCATGATGGCCGACTACCAAGAAGCCCTCCAGGAAGAGATTCTGCAAACGGTGGAAGACCCCGCCGCCGCAAAGGAAGAACTGGCCCAGCTTCGCCAAAGTGTTTCTTGAGATCAAACTTTCGGGAATAAGCAATCAAGCGCCCTTCTCGCACGTTTGAAGACTACATCCATCATGAACAAAAAAGCGTTACTTTTCGTGGCCCTGTCCAGCCTCTCCCTCGTCGCCTGTGCGGATGACAAACCCAAGTCCCCTGCCCCTATGCCTAAAACCGAAGTCAACCTGACCGAAGCCGATTGGAAAAAACGCCTCACGGCGGAGCAATACGCCGTCACCCGCCAGGCCGGCACGGAGCGGCCTTTTGGTGCCACGTATGAGGAATTTGAAAAGCAGGGTGAAGGCACCTACTACTGCGTCTGCTGCGGGGTGGAGCTCTTCACCTCCAAGGAAAAATTCCACTCCGGTTGCGGCTGGCCCTCTTTTTACGATGCCTCCACCGCCAAGAATGTGCTGGAGCGCCGCGACGACTCCCACGGCATGGCCCGGATCGAGACCGTGTGCAAGCGCTGCGGAGCCCACCTGGGGCATGTGTTTGAGGGGGAATCCGTCTCTGCCAATACCCCCACCAAGCGCCGCTTCTGCATCAATGGCGTGGCCCTCAACTACGTGGAAAAAGGCGGCACCGCCCCGAAACTGCTGGAGCTGACCGACGCCGCCGTGGACAAGAAAAAAGAAGAGGTGGCCAAGGAAGCTGGAGTCGAGGTCAAGAAGCCCTGACCTCAGGCTTGCCACAGCCCCCGCGTGCCCGCTAAAATGCGGTCATGAACCGCACACAGATCCTCCGCCTGTGCCTCATCGCTTTTTCCCTCTACTTGCTCAAAGTCGGCTGGGATAAGGTGCAGGATAACGTGGGCATGATGCTCGTCTATTTCCTCGGGCTGGGCATCGTGGCGGGGCTTTTGATCGTGGCTTACGTGCTGCCCTGGTTTGGCGATGCGGTCGGCACGGCCGTGTATTCATCGGGAGAGAAAGTCAAAGCCACCGGCAGTGCCAAAGCGGCGGCGAAGATGGCCCAGGGCGACTATGAAGGGGCCATCGAGGAGCATGAAAAAGAGCTGGCGGCAGATCCCAGCCAGACCTTCCCCATCGTGGAAATGGCCAAGATCTGTGCCGATAAATTGGCCGATCCCCAGCGCGCTCAGCGCCTGCTGCAAAACCACCTCCAGGACCACTCCTGGTCCCCCGATGATGCCGCGCTGCTGCGCTTCCGCCTGGTGGATCTGCAACTGCATCATTTCAAAGACTTCCCCACCACCCGCCAACTGCTGGAGCGCATCATCGCGGACTTTCCCAACACTCGCCACAGTGCCAATGCCCACCACAAGCTGCATGAGCTGGAGCAGGCCGAGTATAAACACCTCACGGAGGAAAGAGGGCGCGCGCATCACCGGCCGTAGCTCGTCACCCGCTTTAAGCTCGCCGCCATTGGACGATGTCTTTCCGCTCTCGCTTCCTCCCGTGGCCCAGCCGCTACCCCATGCTGCTGCTGATGCTGGCGGCCATCGCGGGCATCCTGGTGGCCGAGCTTCAGGCCTTCACCCCTGGTCTGGGTCTCGGCCTAGTCACGCTTTTGGTTGGGCTGTATTTCGCCTATCGTCCAGGTCTTGCCACGGCCTTGCCCCTCATCTGTCTAGGGTTCATCTTTTGGCATACCCAGCGGCTGGCAGAGACCTTTGACCATCCCGTGCGGCAGCACCTGCTCACGCGCCCGGACTCAGCAGAAACGGTCACGGTGCAGGGGCGGCTGTATCCCTGGAGTGAGGGGGCCGAGCTGGATCAGGCCACCGCCCTCTGCGAGGTGACGCACCTCAAATGGTCACAGGAGACACACTTCACCCCGCAGAAACTGAGTGTCAAAGTGCGCCTGCCAGAGGGTTACTCCCTCACCAGCCCCGGCATCTACACCCTCCAGGGCCGTCTCAGTCTGCCCGCACCGCCCAGCAATCCCGGTCAGTTCGATGCCGTCACTTACAGCTTACGCATGGGCTGGGTAGCCACCATGAAGGCCCAGGAAATCACCCTGGAAAAGGCAGATGCCCTCGCTCTGCGGTTTCGCCTCCTGCACGCGGCAGAGGCCTCCCGCCAGTGGATCACGCAGCGGCTCACCCAGGGACTGGAAAGTCAACCCACGCAGGCCGGCGTCATCTTAGCCATGGCCCTCGGTGCCTCCGACGCCGCAGGGAAAGACATCGAAGATGCCTTCCGCGACAGCGGCACCCTGCATGTCTTTGCCGTCAGTGGCCTCCACGTCGTCATGCTGGCCCACATCGCCTCCATGGGTCTCAGTTGGTTAGGCCGCCAACGCCTCAGCATCGTCCTCATTCTCCTCGTCTTTGCTTACGCCTTCATCACTGGCTGGCGCCCTTCCGCCGCACGGGCCGCGATCATGACAGCCTTTGTTCTAGCTGCACCGTTGCTGAATCGTAAATCCCAAGTCATCAATATCCTGGGGGCCGTGGCCCTGCTGCTGCTCACGGCAGAGACCCACCTGCTGTTCATGCCCGGCTTCCAGCTCTCCTTTTTTGTCTTGCTGGCCATCGTCATGATCGCCTCCGGCCTGCTCACCTTTACCCATTCCTGGTCAGAGCTGGACCCGTATCTCCCACCCGCCCTGGCCACCTATGGGCAGCGCTGCGGCTCCCGCCTGCGCATGTGGGCAGCCGCTTTGTTGTTCAGCTCCATCGCCGCCTGGTTCGGCAGCCTGCCCTTTTTGTTAGGCCATTTTCAGACTTTTTCACCCGTCGCCTTGGTGTCGAATTTGGTCCTCGTGCCTGCATCGGAGCTGTGCCTCCTGCTGTCCTGCATCAGCTTGGTTTTTTCAAGTTTGCACTGGGGCTGGGCCGTGACCGCGTTCAATCAGCTCAATGCCCACCTGGCCAGTTTCATGGTCGCGGCGGCCACTTGGTTCGCCGCTTGGCCAGGGGCGAATCACCCTGTCAATGTACGCCTCCAGGTGGCTGCGCCGGAGGCCGAGATGCAGGTCTTCCAGCTCCCCTTTGGCGGTGGGGCCGCGTATCTGGCCAGCGGCTCACAGCACTGGCTGCTAGATACAGGAAATGAAGACCAGTGGCGGTATGTCCTGCGGCCCTTTCTCCGGCAGGCGGGGGTGAACCAGCTCCAGGGCCTCATCCTCAGTCATTCAGACATCTCTCATGTAGGGGCAGCCCCGTGGGTGCTCGCCGCCCAGGGCAGACCCACCCTGCACACCAGCCGCCTGGAACCCTGGAAGCCCGATCCCCCCTTCTCCAGCCTGAAAAAACTCAGCACCCAGATCCCACCAGACAGCCCCCTCTGGCAACGCCATGAGCAGGGCCAGATCATCCCCCTCGCTCCACAGGAAACCCAGCCCATCACCGCTCAGGTGCTGCACCCAGGTCCGCGTGATCTCCATGAAAAGGCCGATGATCGCGGCCTCGTCCTGATGATCCACCTCGGGGCCTTTCGCGTGCTCTGGCTCAATGACGCCGGCTTCATCACTGAAAAACGCCTGCTGGAAAAGCCAGACACCCTGCGCTGCGACCTTTTAGTTCGGCACCAGCACAGCGCCGACATCGCCGGTCTCACCGAGCTGCTCCTGGCCGCGCAGCCGCAGGCCATCATCAGCTCCAACGATCGCTACAGCCCCGAAGAAACCCTGCCCCAGCGCCTGCGCGACTTTTGCCAGCAGCAGCAAGTGCCGCTCTTCGACCTGGAGGCCGATGGCAGCGTGCGCCTAGAAATCCACGGCGTGCAGGGCCAGCTCAAGGCCTTTAAAAGCACACGCTCCATGATCCTCCAGCCGCGTCAGCCCTAGGCGATTAAAACATGATGCGGCTCATCTGTTCAATATGAATTCTGAGCGGTTCATACCTCTTTCGCTCCCTCCATTCTGCGTTCCCCAAAACGACATCTCCACCGCCCCTCACCCCGAGCCCTCTCCCCAGTTCCTGGGGCGAGGGGGACGTCTTTTTGAACCTCGTTCACTCAAGACCAAATCACCTTCAGTCTTCATAGACGTCTCCTCACCTTCAACCTACGCCGCTGCGTCCACCGCATTGGTCGGGTTAGACATCACCGGGATGCTGGTGGTCCGGGAGGTAGGGGAAGCGAGGTAGCGAGGTTTCTGTGCCTCTTTCTTCATGCCGCCGATGAGGACCACACGGATGGTATCCAGCAGGATGAGAAGATCAAAAACAACGCCTGCATGCTTCAGGTAGTAGAGGTCATACTCCAGCTTGCAGCGTGCATCATCCGTAGTGGAACCGTACGGATAGCTCACCTGCGCCCAGCCCGTCAAACCGGGATGGATCATGTGGCGCTCTTGATAAAAGGCTAACTCCTCAGCCAATTTCGAAACGAAAGCTGGCTGCTCGGGTCTCGGGCCCACGAAAGACATATCCCCACGCAGGATGTTAAAAAGCTGGGGGATTTCATCAATGCGGTACTGACGCAGCAGCTTTCCACCCGGGAACACACGGGGATCTTTGGTGCCGCTGGACCACTGGGGGCCATTGACTTCCGCATCCGTGCGCATGGAGCGCAGCTTGAGGATTTTGAATTTTTTACCGAAACGGCCAATGCGCTCCTGAGTGAAAAACAGCGGGCCATCTGGAGAGAAAATTTTCACGATGGCCATCCCGACCAGCAGGGGCGGAGACAAGACAATCAGCAACGACAGAGAAGTCAGAACATCAAAAGTCCTCTTCAGCTTACTGAAGTAAAAATCTCGCGGCGCGCTTTCTGAGTGCATCAGCCATTCATTGGTCACCAGGTGCAGCGGAACGTATTGCAGATATTCCTCGCACAGACTGATGAGCGGGCTGCACGTCATGCCTGAGTAACGCAACTGGCGGAGCAAAGGCCGCGAGTAGGGATCTCCCAATCGCCAATCGGCAAAGACCACTCGATCCACCTTATGTCGTGAAATGATGGAGGTGGCGTGTTTCAAGCGGCCCAATACATCCGACCCCCGGTCCGATTCCCGTACTGTAATGCGGCCGACGATCTCGATGCCGCGAGGTTTCAGTTCCCGTAGGCACTGGTATTCCTCCAGCTCGCTTGGTGTTTCCGCCACGAAGGCCACGCGTTCAGGAGCAAAGCGGTGTTTATTAAACATCACCCAGTGGTGAAGCATCAGCGAAGGGTATGCGGTGCTAAGACCTAGAAGCATGAAGCCACGCCCCACCCGAGTGCCGAAGTCCACATAACCGACGACGATCACCGCGAGAAAAGCACCCAGGAAGGCGATGCTAAAAAACAAACCGTGGACGAAAAAACGTGAGCGCCCTCGCGACTCCACGGAGTAGAGACCCAAGATGTAACTGGCGGTGATCAGGATGACTGCGCCTGCTGAGATGGGAAACAAGTACTCATCCAGCTTCCAAAAAGTCTGAAAGCGCACGTAATTCGCCACAAGGAAACTCAAAACGAAAAAGATGCCGTCGCGGCCTGCGCGACGGGCGATGGACATCCAGTGACTTGTGCCGGGAAGAAGCATGAACGGGAGAACTGCGTGACGACAGAGGTCTTTTTACAATGAGTGTAATAGTACTACCTGAAATACTATCTAACGTTACGGACTTTTTTCGTCATAGCAAATAAGCGCTGCCAATATGTTTGAGCACAGTGTGGCCAGGAGCGTATGCGCGCGTAGTGGCTTAAGTCGGTTTCATTAGGTGGATTTCCAAGGGCGCGACGGAGAGTCGCGGTATAAGCTGAAATGTCCCGTCCCTTGACCAAGAAGCCGCCACCGGGAGATGGGGCGGTGATTTCTGAGATGCCTCCGACATCGGTGGAAACGAGCGCCCGCCCGCTGGCAAAGGCTTCGAGCAGTACATTGGGGACTCCTTCGTTGAGACTGGAAAGGCACACGGCATTTGCTGCGCGCATGTAATGTGCCACTTCGGCAGGTCCCTTCCGGCCTGCGAAGGTCACTGCCTCCAGGCCGCTGGTCTGGCACAGCCCTCGCAGATCGGCCTCCAGAGGCCCACTGCCGATGAGTACGAGGTGTAGAGGCCGCTCTTTTTGAAGTTGAGCGGTGGCTTGAATGAGTAAGTCCAGGCCTTTGACGGGCAGGAAATTACCCACAAAGAGCAGGATTTCAGGCGTCTCAGGCAGCCCCAGTTCCCGGCGTGCCTCCAGGCGATCTCCAGGCCGGAAGGTGTGAATGTCCACGCCATTATAGACGGTGCTGACTTGGTCCGCTGGCGCCTGGGCCTTCAGCAGTCGCTGGCGCAGATCTTCACTGCGGGTGATGATGTGCGCCCGCTGGCTGAGGGCCTGGATGGCGCGGCGGCGCTGGGGCATGCCGAGATACTGGTGAACATCCGATCCCTGGGCCACGGCAAGGAGGGGCAGGCCCCGGAATTCAGGCACGCGATGGACACCGCAGGCATCAGGAAAAAGCCAGGGCACCAGAAGCGCCTCCGGTTTCCATCCCTGAGGCAGGGTCCTCAGTGCCCGGCGCACTGCCAGCGTGTAGAGGCGATCATTCAATCCGCCAAATTTTGGCACATAGGGTGCCCAGTGGTAGCTGGGATGCAGGGGCTCATCCCCGCTGCGAGGCTGCAGGGGGCAGGCTTTTCCCGTCCAGTAGCCATGCCCCGGGCGCAGGCACAGCACGCGGATGTCTGCCTCAGGCTGCTCGGCTTTCAGCGCATGCAGCAGGGTGACATTGTCCAGCCCGCGCCAGGGCTGGAGGGTATCAGGAAAAAGATTCGTCAGGCAGAGCAGGCGCATAGCGGGGCATGCCAATGTCAGCAGCGTGAGGCAAAGTCCACTGCCATTTTCCCTGCCGCCTCTCCCGTGGCCATGCAGGTGCCCATCACCCGCAGAGACGCCAGCGCTTCATGATCGGCCGAAAGGCAGCGCCCGGCGAAAAAAAGTCCCGGTGCATCCTGGCGGGAAAGACAGCGCGCGGGGATGCCAGGGGGCAGGGGTTCATCAAAGAAACGGAACTTAGGCCCACGGGCGTTTTCGCGCTTCTCCATGGGCCAACCTGCGAGGGCTACTTCGTCCTCAAATCGCCGGCTGCTGGCCAGATCTTCCCCGGTGATGATGTAGTCACCGATGTAACGCGCGGTCTCGCGGATGCCCGCTTTCACCGGCAGCATGGGTGGGGGGCAGGGGTGGAAATCGGGGTGCTGTTGGCGCAGGTATTTCCACAGAGCCAGCACGACTTCGCGCCCCTCCTGCTCCATCCGCGCGCGCTTGGTGGGGTCAAAGGGGTCCCACTCTCCCTGCCCAGCCTCCAGATCCACGGTGACAAAAGTTTCACCCGCGAAAGGTGAATCCCGAAAGCCCGCGCCGATGGCTGCCGCAGGCAGTAAACCATCCCGGATCGCCCGCACGATGATCGCCCCCGTCTGCAGCCGCCAGCCATCATCATGCGTGCCTAGCACCCCATGAAAAGCAGCGATGTAAGCGGGCCGATACAGGCGACTGCCCTCCACCTGCTGGCACCACGAAGGTCGCAGGAGACGGGCTCCCGTCGCATCCCCCGTGGTATCCACCAGAGCTTTGGCGTGCAGGGTTCTGCGTTCACCCCGGGTGATGATGTCCAGATGCCAGCCTCCTTTGTCCTGCTGGAGGCCGATCCACTCCGTACCGCTGAGGACGGATAGGCGAGGCTCCGCCAGGCAGAGTTCATCGGCTATCTGGGCATAGAGAGAGGGGTGCTGGCGCAAGACGTAAACCTTGCCCATCAGGTCCGGCACCGTCTGTCCCGTGCGGTCCATCATCGTTTGGCCGATCTCTGCCGGGATACCCGCATTCACCCAGGCCCAGGGCTGGGACACATCGGGATGGAAGAGGCCACAAAAAGTGTGGACGAGGGCATTCGTGCCCATGCCGCCCAGCTTGGTCTGTCGCTCGATCAAAAGCGTGCGCGCACCGGCACGAGCCGCCGCGAGGGACGCTGCCAGCCCCGCGCTGCCTCCCCCTGCCACGATGACATCGGCTTCCAGGGTCATACGGCGCTGCGGTTCGGGTGGGAAAGCCAAGACGCCAAAACACGGGCCGTGGCAAAGTGGTTCCGCGTCATTTCAGCCGGGGAAATGCGCACGCTGAATTCACGCTCCAGGTGCAGCATGAGCTGCATCATCGCCATCGAGTCCAGCCCTTGGGCAAAAAGATCCACATCCGGCGTCAGGGCCTCACTCGTCTCCACGATCTGGTGCTGAGTGATGAGGGTGATGACGGCTTCCGGTGAAATGGCAGGCATGCCATCACTGTGAAAAGCCGAAGCGCTAGGGCAAGGGCGGGAAACAGAGTTTGCCTCTGCTCACCGGCCTCTCCGCCGCCGGAACAGACCCGCCCCGCCACTCATGCCCAGCAGCAGCAACCGCGAAGGCTCGGGCACGGTGGAAAACTGGATGGACTCATAATAAATCGTGCGTGGTGTGATGACGGTGGACTGGCCATTGTTGTCCCCCCAATACACCTGTTGGGAGCCGTTTCCTGCAAGGCTCAGTCCCGCATACGTTTTCCACACTTCCCCATCAATGCTGATCGTGGCCAGCGCCGTTACGGGATCATACAACAAGCTATAATCATGATAGCCTGGGGCCAAAGTGCGCGTGCCCGTGACGCCATATGCCGCGACCAAAGTATCCCCATTGGCCGCACGGCCAAACATCAGCGCCCAGACCCGGCGGTTGGTCGGCGTTTCATTGACGATCAGGCCCACCCAGGCATTGCTATCCGTGCCGATGGCGTTGCCGATCGTGGGATCATCCGTGGGCACGCTCAAGGTGGTGGAAAGATCCCAGCCTGTGGCCATCACCGAACTGGCCAAGGTGGCATTCATGACCGCACTGTACGTTAGGCTGGTGCCACCCGTGCTAAGTCCGGGATCATAGACTCGCCAGACATCCCGCCCCTCATCATCAAAGGCCTCACCCACCACGGTTGTGGTGGCGGTGCGTATCCAGCCCTCGGTGGTGGGATTGGCCGAGCCGGTGTGCGAGTAAAGAAGTGTCGTCGCCTAAAGCCCCGTGGGGAGGACCAAGGCAGCGAGCCAAAGAAGACCTTTCATCTCCTCATACTCAAGCAGGCAACAAGCCACTTCGGCCACGAGCTCCGGCGCATTGCTCACCTGAACCTATACTTTCTTGCTCCGCAGCCGGATCTCCTGCAAGGCCCATTGTGCATGCTCAGAGATGAGCGCGTGCTCATCTTGCGCGGCGATCTCTAGGGCTGGCACATCCTCCGCCGTTCCCACATTGCCCAGGGCCACACAGACATTGCGGAGAAAGGCCGGGCGCTTGATTCGCTTGATGGGAGATTTGGCAAACAGGGCGCGAAAAGATTCATCCGTCAGGGTCAGAAAATCGCGCAACTTTTGGTTAAACACGGTCTCTCGAGCCTGAAAGGTCGCCTCCTGGGAAAGCTGGGCAAACTTGTTCCACGGGCAGGCACTGAGGCAGTCGTCACAGCCATAGATGCGGTCACCCATGGCCCGGCGGAATTCCAGAGGGATGGGGCCTTTGCTCTCGATGGTGAGGTAGCTCACACAGCGGCGTGCATCCATGCGGCGCGGGGCGGTGATGGCCTGGGTGGGGCATGCCACCATGCAGCGCGTGCATTTGCCACAGAGATCCCGGGCAGGGGTATCCACGGCCAGGTCCAAGGTGCTGATGAGCTCCGCCAGGAAGAACCAGGTGCCGAGCTGGCGATGAATCTGCATGGTGCTTTTCCCGCCCCAGCCCAGGCCTGCTTCACTGGCAAAATCCCGCTCCAGCACCGGGCCGGTATCCACATAGTATCTCTGGGTGCCGCCATGCTGGATGAGAAAGGCATCCAGCGCCTTCAGCTTGGCCACGATGAGGTCGTGGTAATCTTCATTCCACGCGTAACGGGCGATGCGGTATCCGCCAGCGGCGGTGGCTGGCGCAGGCCCTTGATAATAATTCATGGCCAGGACGATCACCGTCTTAGCCCCCGGCTGCACCACGGTAGGGTCGGTGCGGCGGTCCATGTTCCGCGCCATCCAGGCCATGTCGCCATATTTCCCCTCAGCCACCCATTGCTCATAGATTTCCCGGTGCGCCGCTGGTCTGGCAGGGGCGATTCGGCAGTCGGCAAAGCCCAGTTCATGAGCTTGGGCTATGAGCTGGGTCTTGAGATCCATGTGGCTCAGATTTTGGGGTCAAAGGCCAGCGCACGGGCTTGGGCCTCCATTTCCTCCCGCAGCCTGCGGCACATCATTTCGCAAAGCTCATTCACCATGGGATCTGCGATGTAACAGTACGTGGACAATCCCTCTTTACGCATGCCGATCATTCCGGCGTCTCTTAGCAGGGCCAGGTGCTTGGACACATTGGCCTGTCCCAGGCCTGCGGCCTCCACCAGTTGGCCCACGGTGTGTTCCCCCTGCATCAGCAGATTCAGCAGCCGCAGCCGTGTCGGCTCTGACAGCGCGCGGAAGCGCATCGCCACCAGTTCCAGAGCCTTATCAGACATGGGCGTTTTGGCGGGCTCAGATTTTTTCTTTTTAGGCATGAAAGAATAATGTTTGATATATCGCTATATAGCAATATAGTTTCATCAACAACAAAACAGTTTAACTCTGCAACCGATCCTCGCAATGCAAACCACCATCACCCCCACCCAACTCAACACTCAGCTTCAGGCTGGCCGCTGCCAGCTCGTCGATGTCCGCGAACCCGTCGAGCATGGGGAAGAGCACATCTCTCAGGCGCAGCTCATTCCCCTGGGAGAGCTGGAAAAACGCGCTTCCGAATTGAGCCGAGACCAACCTATCGTCATCCACTGCCGCAGTGGTAAACGTGGAGAACAGGCCCTAGCGAAGCTGCAATCTTTAGGCTTCACCCAGGTGCAAAATTTGGAAGGCGGGATCCAGGCCTGGAAGGCTGCCGGGCTGCCCGTGGCCAGTGCCGCGAAAAAAGTCTTCCCCCTCATGCAGCAGGTGCAGCTCACCATTGGCCTGGGCGTGCTCACGGGTGCGGTGCTTTCGCTCACGGTGCATCCCTACTGGGTATTTCTCAGCGTTTTCTTCGGTGCGGGGCTGGTCTTTGCCGGCAGCACGGGCTGGTGCGGTCTGGCCATCCTGCTGTCCAAGATGCCTTGGAACCGGGTCGAGGGGCAGAGCTGCTGCTCGCCCAAGAATTGTTCGGCCAGTTAACCCCCACCTCTTTCACGCTCATGTTCCTTCGCCAAATCACCGATTCATCCCTGGCTCAAAATGCCTACCTCATTGGCTGCCAACGCACAGGTGAAGCTGTGATTGTGGACCCAGAGCGGGATGTGGACCGCTACCTCAAGCTGGCCGCTGAAAATGACCTGCGCATCACCGCTGTGGCGGAGACCCACATCCATGCCGACTACCTCAGCGGTGCCCGTGAGCTCGTGGAGCGTCATGGGGCTAAAGCCTACCTCTCTGGGGAAGGCGGACCGGATTGGCAGTTTGAATGGGCCCAAGGAAATCCCAACGCCCGCTTTCTGCGAGACGGAGATTCTTTCCATGTGGGTAATATCGAACTCAGGGCGGTATTTTCCGCCGGCCATACGCCTGAGCACCTCAGTTACCTCGTCACAGATCACGGCAGTGGGGCCACGGAGCCCATGGGGCTGCTGAGTGGGGACTTCATCTTCGTGGGTGATGTGGGGCGGCCAGACCTACTGGAAACAGCGGCTGGACAGGCGGGTGTGATGGAGGCCAGCGCCCGCACCCTTTACGCCAGCCTGCGGAGCACCCAGCGGCTGCCCGAGCATCTACAAATCCTGCCTGCACACGGCGCTGGGAGTGCCTGTGGCAAGGCCCTGGGCGCAGTCCCTAGCAGTGTCTTGGGTTATGAGCGGCGATTTAATCCCGCCTTTAAGGAGGCCCTCACCCAAAGTGAAGATGAGTTTGTGAAAGACATCCTCACCGGACAACCGGAGCCGCCGCTCTACTTCGCCCGCATGAAGCGGGACAACCGCGTGGGGCCCACGCTGTTGCCTGACGGCCAGTTGCCCCAGCCTCGGCACCTCACCGCTATGGAAGTGCCCGCCTATTTGGCGGAATCGCGCGGGGTCGTGCTGGATCTGCGTGCAGACCGTACCCCCTTCCTGCAACGGCACATCAAAGGTGCCTTGCTGGCTCCATTGGCTGGCGGGAAGCTGCCTATCGCCGCAGGATCGTATGTCGAGGAACTTTCCCCGCTCCTCCTCATCGTCCAGAACCCGGCGGAGGTGGAAGAAGCCGTGCGGCAGCTCATCCGCATCGGGCTGGATCAAGTCACCGCCTGGATGACCGTGGCAGAGACGCAGGAGATCAGTGATGGGCTCATGACCACGCAGCCCTACATCACCCCCGATCAGTTGCAGGAAGCCCTGAAGGCTCACCCCGAAGCCCTCGTGCTGGACGTGCGCGGGGCCGATGAATTTGCTGAGCGCCATGTCCAGGGAGCAAGAAACATCGCCTACACACGGCTAGCTGCACGGCTCTCTGAAGTGCCCGGTGACCGCCGCGTCTATGTCCACTGTGGCAGCGGCCTGCGTGCCAGCCTGGCCGTGGCCTTTCTGGCCGGGCAGGGGCGTGAGGTCGTGCTGGTGGATGGCGCCTTTGCCAAAATATCTAGCGAGTTAAAAACAACCTCCGCCTAACAAACGATGAAAATTATAACTTCCATGCTGATCTGCATGCTTCCCCTGCTGGCCACGCCACCTGCGAATGCAGCGGATGTACCCGTCATTCCGCTGCAAGTGCGGGAAAATCTGCGCATCGTTTACCAGGTTACCGATGACCTGACCCATGAGGGCGTGAACAAGGGACTGTTCTATGCCCGCAAACTCATCAACACCTATGAAAAGCAGGGCATCGCTGCGGATCAGGTTCACCTGCATCTGGTCTATCATGGCACCGGCATCAACGCCGTGGTGAATGCCAGCGCGCGGACCCGCCTGAAGGCGGACAAAGCTGAAAATCCCAATGGGGAAATTTTGGCAGAATTGGTTAAACGCGGCGTGCAGATTGAACTCTGTGAGAACACCATGCAGCAAAAAGGCGTGACGCCTGGAGAACTGATGCCAGGAGTGAAACTGGTGGTGGGTGCCTTCCCTCGGCTGGTGGATCTGCAACTCCAAGGCTACGCCTACATCAAGTTTGAGTAACGAAAGCCCCTCATGCGTATTTGGCCCCATCCTGCCCTCTATGCCCTTGGCGGCCTGGGCGCTGCCGCGATGCTGCTCTGGTGGTTCATGGACCATCGGCACGGCACGGCTTGGGCCATCTCCGTGGTGAGAGATCGTTTTCCTGACGTAGCGCAGCTTTCGGTGGCAGAACTTGAACGCTTGGTGGCAGGCGAAGCTGGCTCGCGCCCGGTGCTTCTGGATGCTCGCTCGACTGAAGAATACGCCGTCAGCCACTTGCCGGGGGCCGTTTCACTGCCTGTGGAAACAGTGAAGGAGGAGGCTCTGCGTGAGCTGGCTGCATCCGCTTCATACGTGATTTATTGCTCGGCCGGGTATCGTGCCTGTGAGCTAGCAAGGCGGCTGCATCAGGCGGGCATTCATCAAGTGCAGAATCTGGAAGGAGGCATCTTTGCCTGGGCCAATGCAGGCCACCCCGTTCATCGCGCAGGCCAGCCTGTGCAGGCCGTGCATGCCTATCACCGTCTTTTTTCCCGCCTGCTGAAACCGGAGCGTCGCCAGCCATGAATGCGCTTGCCATCTCGGGGGCTTTGTTCATCGGCCTGTCGTTGGGACTGACGGGGGCTGGAGGCAGCATCATCACGCTGCCCGTGCTGGTGTATGTGGCAGGCCTGCCAGCGAAGGAGGCCGTGGGTGTCAGCCTTTTTGTGGTCGCTATCGCGGCATTGTTGGGCGCCGTGCAGCGGGCGCGGGCGGGAGAATTCCATGCACGCGCAGCCCTGCTGTTTGCCCTTTCCGGCATGGCCGGGGCCACTGTCGGCGCACGGCTCACGCCTTGGGTCCCTGCGCCGGTTTTGATGAGCCTTTTTGCGCTGCTCATGCTGGCGGTGGCACTGCATATGTGGTTAGGCCGCCCTGAAGGGATCTCCCTGCCAGCGGAATGCCGACCGCTGCGCTGTCTGCTGGCCGGGACGGGTGTGGGGCTGCTCACCGGGTTCATCGGAGTCGGCGGGGGATTTCTGCTGGTGCCAGCCTTGATCAAATTTGCCCGCTTGCCTCAGCGGATCGCGACGGGAACATCCCTGGCGGTGATCGCCTTCAATTCAGCCGCAGGATTTTTCAGCCACGTGGGAGAGGCTACGGCGCATTGGCCCTTGGCGCTGCTGTTTGCCGGGATGGCTGTCGTGGGGGTCCTCCTGGGCAGCTTTTTTGCCAGTCGCCTGCCCGTCAAAAAGCTGCAAAAGGGTTTTGCTCTCCTGGTTTTTGCCACCGGGGTCTATGTGCTGTGGCAAAATGGGCTTTCTTTGGTTTAATGCCCTCCGCGCCATGGAAGACGAGGAACCTATCCGCATCCCCATCACCGACGAGCTGGATCTGCACACCTTCCGTCCCAATGAGGTGGGGGATCTGCTGGTGGACTACCTGGACGAATGCCAAAAACTCGGCATTCGAAACGTGCGTGTCATTCACGGCAAAGGCACCGGCACCCTGCGCATCGGCGTGCATGCCGCCTTGGATAAGATGGAAATCGTCGAAGGCTGGACCTGGCCCGCTGGGGAGAGATCCGGCGGCTGGGGTGCGACGTGGGTGAGGCTTGGGTGCAGGTGAGAGGACCCACCTGAAAGCCAGCTTGCTTTGCCAGGAGCTTCAGATTAAACTCCTATTATGACAACGAGTGTCGTACCTCCAGAAGACCTGTTGGATCCGTTTGTCGGCATGATGGACGCAGAGGCCGCCAAGGCGATCCTGAGCCTAAAATCCTCACCTGCAATGCAGGATCGTGCCGAGGTGATGGCGCACAAATCGCGTGAGGGACAGCTCACGGACGATGAACAGCGCCAGTATGAATCCTATGCGGATACTGTGGCGATGATCTCCCTGATGCAGGCGCATGCACGGCGGGTCCTACGTCAAGCTGGCAAACTGTGATGGAACCAGGAATTCGTCAGCTTGTCTGGCAACGAGCAGCCGGTCGTTGCGAGTATTGTCGTCTCAAACAAGAGCATGAGATGGCCCAGAGTTTTCACGTTGAGCATATCATCGCCCTGCAACATCGCGGAGAGAGTGTTATGGAAAATCTGGCGTTGTCTTGTGCCAAATGCAATGCCTACAAAGGGCCTAATTTAACCTCGCGAGATCCTGACACAGGAAAAGTTGAGGAGCTGTTTCATCCTCGAAATCATCGTTGGGAAGATCATTTCTGCATGAATGGACCGAGAATTCTCGGGCTCACCACGACGGGGAGGACGACTGTTTGGCTCCTGCAAATGAATAGCGCACGCCGATTGGCACTCCGGCAAATGTTGATTGAGGACGGAGACTGGGACTGACCTCATCCGCCAAGGAGGCTGCAACAATGCGTGCTCACGCTTGCCCGCGCACGGCTTCCGTTTACCATGGGAGCTTCCCATGTCTCACGCCGTCCTTAGCCTCCTCAAAGAAAGCCGTCACCCCATGCGCATTGACCTCATCGGCGTGGCCGGGTCGGGCATGAGCGGGCTGGCCTCCCTGCTGCTGGCCCTAGGGCACAAGGTGAATGGCTCGGACAAAGTCACCACGCTGGAGACTGATCGGCTGGTGAAACTGGGGCTGACTTTTTTCTCCCCCCATTCCGAAAAGGAAGTGGAGGAGTGCGACATGGTCATCTACTCCAGCGCCATCAAGCCCGGGAACGTGGCCTATGAGGCCGCCTACAAGCAGGGTATCCCTCTCGTGCGCCGGGCAGAGGCCCTGGCCGCTGTGATGGCCAATAAGAAGGGCGTGGTCGTGGGTGGCACCCATGGCAAGACCACCACCTCCGCCCTCACCGCCCACGTTTTGCGCCAGGGCGGCCTGAAGCCCAGCCACTATGTGGGGGCTGAAATCCCCATCCTGGGGGCCAATGCCCACTGGGACCCCGAGGGCGAACTCTTCGTGGCTGAGGGCGATGAAAGCGACGGCACGCTGGTGAACTTCCACCCGGAGCATTCCATCATCCTGAACATCGAGGCCGAGCACCTGGACTTTTACGATGGCATCGAGGCCATCAAAGATGTGTTCCGCCGCCTGCTCTCCCAGACTCCAGGTCACTGGGTGCACTGCGCGGAAGATCCCGTGGCGCGGGAAGTCTGTGCTGGCCCTCAGGGGGTGAGCTACGGCTGGTCTCGCGACTTTGATTTCTCCGCCAACATCCTGGCCATGAAGCCGGACCATTCGGACTTTGAGGTGTATGAAAAGAATACCTTGTTAGGCGTCGCGACCCTGGGAATCCCCGGCAAGCACAATGTCTCGAATGCTCTCGCCGCCATCGCTTTGGCCACCCGGTTGGGTGTGCCGTTTGAAAACATCCAGCATGCGCTGAAAAGCTTTCGCGGGGCCAAACGCCGTTTTGAGATCCGCCACAGTGGCGCGCGCTTCACTGTGGTGGATGACTACGGCCACCACCCCAGCGAGATCGCTGCCACGCTGGCCACGGCCAAGGGCTTGCAGCCAAAGCGCATCGTCTGCCTCTTCCAGCCACACCGTTACAGCCGCACGCAACTGCTGAAAAAGGAATTCGGCGCGAGCTTTGGTGACGTGGACGAACTTTTTGTTACCGATGTTTATGCTGCCAGTGAAAAGCCACTGCCCGGTGTCAGTGGTGAGACGATCGTGGAAGAGGTGAAAGCGCAATCCGCGACCAAGGCCCAGTCCACTCCGACAATGCTCATGTCTCGTGACAAGGTGGGCAATGCCCTACGACCAGGCGATCTGCTCATCACGCTCGGTGCCGGAAACGTGCATGAAGTGGGGCGCTGCATCGCCAAAGACCTGCCCGTTTTGGAGCAAATCTGGGCCCTCCTGGAAGATCATGGCGGCGGCGCAGCCCGGCTGTATGAGCCGATGAATCGCCACACCACCTTCCTCATCGGCGGCCCAGCCCAGTATTGGGTGGAGCCACGCACGGTGGAGGGTTTTGCCGAGATCGTCCGTTACCTGCGCTCCCAGTCCGTGCCCATTCGCGTCATCGGTCGCGGGTCCAATCTGCTGGTCAAAGATGGCGGCATTCGCGGTGCGGTGATCCACCCGGCGAAAGGCGACTTCGAAGACGTGCGTGTGGAAGGAGAGACCCTCATTGTCGGAGTCGGCGCACGGTTGAAGAAGATCGCCAGTGCGGCCCGCAATGCCGGGCTGGGGGGCTTTGAATGGATGGAGGGCGTGCCTGGAAATCTAGGTGGGGCCATCCGCATGAACGCCGGGGCCATGGGCACGGAAACATTCGACCAAATCGTCAGCGTGCGATTCATCGACACCGATGGTCAGATCAAAGAAAAGCCCCTGGCCGAGATCGTCCACCACTACCGCAACGTGCCGGAATTTGAAGAGCGCTACATCGTCTCCGCCGTGCTGAAAGGAAGCCCTGCTCCGCAGGCCGAGATTGATGTGAAACTCGCCGCCTCTCATCAGAAGCGCCGCACCAGCCAGCCCGTGGGGGCCAGCGCTGGCTGTGCCTTCAAGAACCCGGAAGTCTGCGGGGCAGGCAAGCTCATTGACGAACTCGGTCTCAAAGGTCGCAGTGTCGGTGCCGCCATTGTTTCCGACATCCATGGCAACTTCATCGTCAACAGCGGCGGTGCCACCGCCCGTGAAGTCCTCGACCTCGTCGCCGAGATCCAAGAGATCGCCCAGCGCGAGCGCGGCGTGCAGTTGGAGATGGAGGTCAAGGTGATCGGGGAAGACCAGCCGATGGGCATGTAAAAGTGCTATACGCTGCGTGCTTAATCCTCTCTTGCCGCTGCAGTCAGTTAGACTCAGCGACTATGGACGAGTCATGTCGTCAATTGGAATGTAGATAGCTCTCATCTGCCTTGGTAAGGGTTACAAAAAGCGCTTCAGCAGTTCTGGACTGCAGTCGGTCATGATTTGATCCTCAGTGATGAAAAAATTCCAGAGATGATGATCATGGAAAAAGGAGCAATTAACCTCGTAGGGGCTGGTGCAGCCATAAAGAGCGCTCTGGATGAGAGGTATGAGCTTTTTGTCCAGCATCACGTCGGAGGTCAGCTCAATGCCAATTCCACGAGACTCCATGATTTGATCTCCAATGTAATAATCACCTTCGCCGTAAGCATTCCATTCGCCTAAAGCATCGAGTGTTTTTATCAATCGTTCGCGAACACCATCCCATTCAGAGATGAAGGTGGCATGATCTTCGGGACTGTTGATGACGGGTGGATTGAACGGCTTGTTTAGCCTGTCATAAGCATCATCGGAGGTGATGAATGTAACAGGCATAAACGCAGAACAGATTACTCCACCTCGGCCACTTGACCATCCACGGAGTCGCGATGGGCGCGGCCTTCGAGGGTGTAAACGAGGTGGGGGGTGTAGAGTTCGGGCTCCAGGAGGAAGGAGTCGTGGCCTTTGGCTGAGTGCACCGTGATGTGCATGGAGGAGGTCCTGGCCTTTTCCAGGGCGCTGACCATTTCCGCCTGCTCTTCAGGGTAGAAACAGAAGTCGGAATCAATGCTGAAGACGAGGTAGTGATGGCCTGCGGCGGTGCTGCGGGCGAAGAGCTGCTCGTAGTTGTCCACCCCGGCATCGCGCAGCGGGTCAAAGCGCAGCCACATGTTGATGATGCGCAGGTAGCTATTCGCATCGAAGCGGCTGACGAATTTTTTGCCCTGGTGGAGCATGTAACTTTCCACGTTGTGCCCCACCTTGTACCAGGAAAGCTGGCCATCCGGCTGGCTGACGGTGTCCTTGGCCCGTTTTTCGATGGCATCCAAGTGTACGAAGGTCTTGTGCGAGATCATCCGCGCCAGGGCGAGGCCGTAGGCTGGGGGAGGTCCGTCGTAATAATCGCCGCCGTGAAAGTGCGGATCGTTTTCGATGGCCATGACCTGCTCAAACAACGTCAGGCGGGTGAGCACGGTGGTTTTCAGCCCCGTGGCCACGGGCATGACGATGCGAACGCGCTCCGGGTAAAGGGTGGCCAGGTTCAGGGCCAGAAGACCGCCGATGCTGGTGCCGATGACGGCGTGCAGTTGCTCGATGCCGAGGTGGTCCAGCAGGGCGATCTGGCTGCGCACGACATCGGTGGTGAGCACCGGCGGGAAGGCACTGCCATACGGTTTGCCCGTGGCGGGATTGATGGAGGCCGGGCCGCTGCTGCCATAGCAGCCGCCCAGGTAGTTGGCGCAGATGACGCAGTAGCGTTTGGTATCCAGCGCTTTGCCAGGGCCGATGAAAAGGTCCCACCAGCCAGCTTTGATATCGTTGGTCCAGCGGTCATCGGTGCCTTCCACTTCCTCCGTGTGGCCGGCGGCGTGCTGGCTGCCGGAGAGCGCGTGGAAGAGCAGGATGGCATTGGACTTTTTGGCATTCAGTTTGCCATACATCTCATAGGCCACCGTGATGCCAGGCAGGGAGTCGCCATTGGCAAAGACGAAGGGTTCGGCTTCGGAGCCGAGATGGAAGAAATGCGTGGCAGTTTTGCCCTGACCTTTAGACATAAGCCGAGGACGTAGCAGCAGGAAGGCCCATCTTCAAGGTGCAAGGTGCCCCGTCTCAGGCCACCAAGGTAAAAGCCGCATGGGCCAGCAGCTTGTCCAGTGCTTTCCGGTACGGGCTGGGCATGGCCAGGGTGGTGAGGTCTCGGTATGGAATCAGCCGATGGTTCTCCGGCCAAGCCTGTGCTGGGGTGGCAGGGAGCTCATGCACCCACAGCGTCACTTTGTACCGGGTGATGCCATAGTTCATTTTCAAAAGCACAGGCGGTGGCGAGATACCAAGGTCTTCCGGCAGAGCGGGCAGCTTCCACAGGCCCGTGCGGCGGGCACCTGTCTCTTGCTCCAGCAGCACGCCCTCAGAGGTTTGGAGGAAAATAACGCGCTCCGTGACTTCGGTGATCTGCGTCTTGTTCGCTTTCACAGGCAGGGAGGCAGGTTCGGTCGCTTGGCAGTATTTTTTTACCGGGCACTGCGGGCACAAAGGCTGTGTCGGTTTGCAGATCGTCTGGCCCAGCTCCATCAGCGCAGAATTCAGAGCGCGAGGATCATCGGTGACTCTCACCAGTTCGGTGGCACGCTCCCAGAGACGTTTGCTGCCTGCGGTGGAGTCAATGGGGGTCGCGTCATTGTCCAGTCGCGAAAGGACACGGGCCACATTGCCATCCACAATGGGTTCCGCGAGGCCGTAGGCAAAGCTGGAGATGGCCCCCGCCGTGTAAGGGCCGATGCCGGGCAGTGCGCGGATCGCGATAGGGTCGGAGGGGAAAACGCCGCCGTGCTCAGTCACCACTGCTTGCGCCAGCTTCTGCAAATTGCGCGCGCGCCGGTAGTAACCCAAGCCTTCCCAGGCCTTCAAAATCTCACTTTCAGAAGCTGCCGCCAGAGTGGCAAAATCAGGAAAAAGCGCCAGCCAGCGCGCATAATAACCGCGATCCAGCACGGTGCTGATCTGCGTCTGCTGCAACATGATCTCCGAGACCAAAATGGCATACGCATCCCGCGTCTGCCGCCACGGGTAGTCGCGCCCGTTTTGGCGAAACCAGGAGACTAGGGCAGTAGCGATGAGGGGGGCAGACACGGGAGAAGACTACGCAGGTCCATGGCGTGCCGAAATCACAACTTTTCCACGGACTCACGATTTGGTCGGGCTTTGGCGTCCACTGGCCATCTCGCGCAGGAGTTCGATCTGGATCTGCTGCACCTCCATCAGTCGCGTGGCTTGTTGATGCAGCATGTAGTCCATTTTGTCATGCAGATGGCGGATCTCGAGCTCGGCCTTGAGATTGATTTTGTAATCGTTTTCAGCCCGCTTTCGGTCCCGGCTCTCCTGGCGATTTTGGCTCATCATGATCACCGGCGCTTGCAGGGAGGCTAGGCAGGAGAGAATGAGATTGAGGAGAATGAACGGGTAAGGATCATACCCTCGGTTGGCCAGGAGGACGACATTCAGCAGGATCCAGACCGCCATGAAACCGCCGAAAGCCAGGATGAACGTCCAGCTACCGCCAAATTCAGCCAGCTTGTCTGAAAGCTTTTGGCCTAGAGTCAGTTGGCCTTCTCCCTCGACTTCACTGTCTGGGTGTTCGCTGAGCAATTCCTGACGATGCAGGCTCTGCAGCACTTCTTCATCGAGGTGGCTGAGATCGCCTAACTGGCTTTGCAATAACTGCCGCACATACTCCAGCCGCGCCTCATTGAGCGCCTCCGTGCTGATGAGGGATTCGGGCTTTAGCTCTGGATGAGCGGAACGGAGGATGTCGGCAATTTGAGGCGGCAGGGCCGTGAGAGGCCGCAGCTTGTTAGGCGAAAAGGATTTGCCAGTGACCGCACATGTTTGAGTCATGTGCGACCATGCCGCGATATTCCGCGAATAACAAGTCAGGCCCTGCTTTGGAAGATCAGCGTGCGGAGACGGATTTGCCGGTGCCTTTCAGCAGTTTTTCCAGCGCTTCGTCAGGGGCCACACCTTTCTTTAGCGCCTCGCCATATTCGGACTTGGCTTTGTCCCACTGTGGGGGGTCCCACGTGGCATAGAGCACGGCCAGGTTGAAGTGGGCTTCACCGTAGTTGGGGTCGATCGCGAGGGCGGTTTTGAATTCACGCTCGGCACGGTCCAGCAGGTTCAGCTTCGTTGAAATGATGCCCAGGTAGTGGCGGGCGCGGGCATTTTTGGAGTTCTTAGCCAGACCTTTTTCAAAGGCTGCCGTTGCATCGTTCCAGCGCTGTTGTTTGAAGTGGGTGACGCCCAGGTGGAAGGCGGCCAGTTCATGAGTGGGGTCAATGTTCAGGCACTTTTTCAGAGCTGCCTCAGCTTCACTCAGTTTGTTTTCACGCTGGCGTGAGTAGCCTAGGCCTACCAGGGCCGTGGTGTTTTTGGGGTCGGCGCGCAGGGCATCTTCATACAGAGCGGCGGCTTCGCTGAATTTCTGCGTACTGAAGGCCTCGTTGGCTTTAATCAGAAGTGAATCCACCGGTTTCTCGGTCGGGGCTGTGCCCGCAGGCTTAGGGGCTTGGGCGATGAGGGTGCCCTGGATGCCATCTCCGCCCAGCATTTCACGCACGGAGGGGTCGGAAAAAAGTTTCTCTTCATCCGGTGTCAGCGTCATGCGGCTGCCGCGCAGTTCTTCCACCTGCTCCAGCAGTTTGGAGGACACGCCCTGCATCTTTTGCAGTTCAGCTAGCACGAGGTCCTTGGCCTGCTGTTGGCGATACTGGCTGCGCAGTTGGCGCATGATGATCTCACGCAGCAGCTCGTTTTCCTGGGCCAGTTCAGGGGTCATGGCCGCAGGTTTACCGTCCTGCAAATTTTTGAGCTGCAGAGTCAGGTCTGCCACTTGGTTTTGAAAGGTGGCACTCTGCTGGCGCAGGGCGGTCATCTCCGTTTGCAGGGTGGTGATCTGCCCGCGCAGTTGAGTGATCTCCTGGTCCTTGCGAGTGACGTCCGACTGGAGGCTCGCCACTTGCTTTTGCGCCGTTTCCAATTCCTTCTTCAGGCGATCATTTTCAGCGAGGATGAGTTTCACGTCGTCTTTGGCTGGCGCACGTTTTTTCAGAGCTTCGATTTCAGTCTGCATGCCCAGGGTTTGGGCGCTGAGCTTGTCCCTTTCCTGCACGGCGATGTCGCGTGCCGACACGGCTTCGTTGCGCTGTTTCACGGCGGCATCACGCTCCACCAGGAGTTCGTTGCGTTCTTTTTCCAGGGTGGAGATGCGCAGAGAAGCATCGGCCAATTTTTGGGAAGCCTCCTTGGAAGCTTGTTCGGCAGCGGTCAGGCGTTGAGAGGCCTTGCGATACTCGACTTCGATGTTTAGCTTCTCTTTGACCAGGGCATCGAGTTGACTATTGGCAGCGCGGCCAGCGGCCACTTCCTGTTTCATCGTCTCGATGGCCTTTTCCATGGCGGCAGATTTTCCGGCAAGAGCGTCCTTGTCCTCGCGGGCGGTGGTGATTTCTCCAGAAGCCCACTGATACCACTGCTGCCACTTGGTCAGGTCCATCTGCATCTGGTTGTTTTGGGTCTCCAGTTGCAGCATGCGCTGGCGGTAGTTTTGTTCCCACTGGGAAAGCACATCACTTAGGCTGGGTAGGGTGCCAGCGGGGCCGGCGAGGGTGCCAGGGCCGGGGGCCTCTGCGCTGCCCGTAAAGATCGGCATGGTGGGCGCGGCAGCAGGGGCGGGTGCCACGGCTGCGGGAGATGGGGCGGCGGCAGCAGCTGGCTGGGCGAGGCGGCCCTGCATCCGTGTGATGGCCTGCTGGGTAAGGCTCCGGCGATTGGCCAAGAGATTCGGCTGCCACTCAGGATGGCCCTGGGCCACGGTGTCAAAGATCTGCCCCATCTGCTGATAGACCTGGAGGGCCCCGGCAAAATTGCCGTCCGTTTCCATCTTTTCAGCGTCCTTTTTCATCAAGTAACCCCGGAAAAACTGCTCGGCAGCATCGTCCACCTGCGCGGAGGCGAAGGGAGCGAAAAGGAGTGCGAGACCAAAGGCGGCCAGGGGGGCGAGGCGCATTTTCTTCATGGGGAGGGGGAATTTAGCGGAAAGGCAGCCCTTTGTAAATAGCGGTGCAACATTGCCCGCTGGACGGGAAACCCCATGGTTGCTAGCATTTGGGCGTAATTTCGGGAAAAAACAGCCGTTTATCTCGATTCCCCCAACTCAACCACATAGCATAAACCCCATGGGTCTTAACATCATCTCTCGCCGTCATTTTCTGGGCCGCACGGCAGGCCTCGCCGCTGGTGCCTTCGCAGGTCCAAACCTCCTCCTCCGTGGCCAAAACTCCGCCAGCAAGAAGCTGAACCTCGCCGTCATCGGCGCCAATGGCAAAGGCCAGTCGGATACCCAAGGCGTGACCCTGGATCACAACATCGTCGCCCTGGTGGACGTGGACATGAACCGCCTCAATGAAGCGGCCAAAAAGCGTGAAGATCACCACGTGAAGTCCGGCCAGGCTGCCCCTGCGGCACCGAAGCTGTATCAGGACTTCCGCAAGATGTTCGATGAGATGGCCAATGAGATTGATGGCGTCATCATCTCCACCCCTGACCACACTCACTACGTGGCAGCGATGCATGCCATCAAGCATAACAAGCACGTCTGCGTTCAGAAGCCCCTTTGCAATTACATCGGTGAAGTGCGTGAGCTCCACCAGGCAGCGAAGACCGCGAAGATCACTACCCAGATGGGTAATCAAGGCCGCACGATGGAAGGCCAGCGCCTGGCCAAGGAATGGATCGAGCAGGGCGCTATCGGCACCTTGAAAGAAATCCGCCTGTGGACCAACCGCCCCATCTGGCCCCAGGGCCCCCTGGTCAAGAAAGCTGCTGAGTGCCCATCCAACCTCGACTGGGATCTCTGGCTCGCCAGCGAAGCTAAGGAGCCTTACTTTGAATTTGAAATCCCTGAAGGCATGAGCGGCAAGCGCGGCAACAGCCTCCACCCCTTCAACTGGCGTGGCTGGTGGCAGTTCGGCTCCGGTGCTCTGGGTGACATGGGTTGCCACATCATGGACGCCACCTTCAGCATCCTCGGCCAGCTCATCCCTGAGCGCATTGATGCGACCAGCAGCCCCATCTCCGATACCTGCGCACCGGTGTGGTCAGACCTCGTCTATCACATGCCTGCTGGCAAGCATGCTGCCCTTAAGGTTTCCTGGAATGACGGCTCCAAAGACGGCAAGCCGAACAAGCCTGAGATCTCCCCGCACATGACCAGTGACCTGGCCAAGAAGGCTTTCGAAAAAGCCAGCAGCGGCATGATGTTCATCGGCACCGAAGGCACCGTCTTTGAAGGCGAAGCCTATTGCGGCAGCCCCGTCATTTACAATGAAGAGCGCTACACCCAGGTGCGTCTCGACATGAAGGCCGGTAAAATCAAGAAAACCGAAACCCGCAGCGTGATGCCAAACAATCCGCAGGGCGAGTGGGCTCACCACATCGTCAATGGCGGTCTGCCAAGCTCCAACTTCGACTACAGCTGCCCGCTGACCGAGTTCGTGCTTCTGGGCAACCTGGCCGTGCGTGCTCAGCAGAGCGTGCAGTGGGACAAGCAGGGCATGAAGGTCTCCAATGCCGAAGCTCCGAACAAGTTCGTCTCCCGCCCCGCTTACCGCGACGGTTGGAAAGCTTAATCGCTGCTTAGCACCCGTTTTGAACGGGTCTTAAGATCCACAAAAAACCCGGCATTGCTCAGGCAGTGCCGGGTTTCTTTGTGTTTAAACAGGCAGGGGAAAAAATCCTCACTTGCTCACACGGGCATGCCATTCATCCAGTTGATGGCCGAAAAAAGGATACAGCGTTCCTGCATCAAAGAGGCGGCGTTGGTTGGCCGAATCCACGGTGATGACGCGCAGAGACTGTTCCCGGGTGCTGCCATCTGCAAAGGTGGTGCTGATGCGGCGTGGAAAGCCCATCGCGCGATCCATCCAGATCAATCGGCTGCCTCCGCCGGCGGTGGTCTCGCGGTAGCGGGAGTAGCCGGTGCCGCCGATGATATCCACCACCTCAAATTTAGCGCGGCTGCTCAGAGCCTCATAGATCTTCGTCAGCTCTGGGATGGGTCCTGAGGGTGCGGCTCCTGTCTGGGTAGAAACCACGGTGTTATTGCGGCAGACCGTGATGGCAATTTCCGCATCTTGGTTGGTGAACTCATGCCGCCAGTCTGCTCCCTCGATGGAATAAACACTGCAAGTCCGCGTGATGTTGCCCCGGCTATCGCGCTGGGAGGACTCCTCCACCCAGGTCAGGGTTTTGGGTAACTGCATGGGCGCCACTTGGGCAATGGACCCTAACGTGGAAAGAATGAGCAGAGCCAGGATAGAGCAAATTTTCATGCAAAAAGCTGCGAAATTGAAGGTGTCGAACGCAGGCAGATACTTATGGCTGATGCCGAAAGATCAATGCGAAATCACACCCTCTTTTCACTTCAGCTCTGCGAGTGCTTTTTTGATGTCAGCCGCCTGTCCAGAGGTGGAGGCGCTGTCATCATGCCAGACGATCTTGTCATCCTTGATCAAAAAGCACTGCCGCTGCGCCATGGAAAGCAGTCCGCCCATCACTTTTCCCACCTTGAAGGCCTCCAGAATTTTCCCTTCGGGATCAGCAATGAGATCGTAGGGTAACTGACGCTGGGTCTTAAATTTCTTCTGTGCCTCGACTCCATCCAGTGAGACTCCCAGCACCTGCACGCCTTCTTTAGTCAGGTCTGCAAAGGCATCCCGCAGAGAGCAGGCCTGGGCTGTGCAGCCAGGGGTATTTGCCTTCGGGTAGAAAAAGACCACTGTGGGCCCCTTTTGATACACCTCACGGAAGTTCACCGTGACCCCATCTTGGTTCACACCAGAGACTTGAGGAGCAGGTTGGTTCACCTGGGGTGTCGCAGCACTGCAGGAACCGAAAAGACCCGTGAAAAAGGCGGTAAGGAGACGCATGGTGTGTTTCATTCTATGCCTAGGTTCGCATCTGCGCGGCGGGTGGATTCATCCAATCATTCCCGAATGCCGAGATAACGATACGGAACGTAGCCTTTCTCGTTGAGAAAGTCTCGGCGAATACGTCGCCTCAGCACCTTCCAGTCGGGGTGGCAGCCCGCTTCATAGACCCGCACTTGCGTGTGAGCCGCATCGGCCCAGCCGGCAAAGATCACCACATGCGCATTGGTCGTATTTAAAATATCTCCCGGTAGGAGGTCTTCATAACTGGCCAGACGCTGGCAAAACTGGGGCAACTCCCGTGTCGAGACGGAGCGTGGCAACCGCCAGCAGCGAGAAACCAGGCCGGAGCAGTCAATCCCCGCTGCTTCAAAGCTCACGGCGTGATCCAGCCCGGCTCTCTTGGCTGGCGTATAGACATCCCCAGCGGCCAGACCTCGGCTGACTTTGCGGTCAAACTCTTGAGGCGTATCGAACCCACCCCATTGATAGGGCATGCCTCGGTTCCACTGCCCAGGTACCCACCACCCAGGGCGGATGCCATCCTCCGGTCGGAAATCCCTGTCTGGCGTATCCACCCGGATCCCCCGTCCATCTAGACCGTGCTTGATGTTCACAACGTTGGCCCGCCAACGGTGCTCGCAGTAGGCCTGCGCGGTGGCGATGACCTCGGCGCGGCGGACGCTGGACTTTGAGTGATTTGGTCCTTTATGATTCAGTGCTGAACAGCCCATCATGCTGACAGCCAAAAGAAGAGTGAACCCGACACCTGACCAAGAAAGGAAGAATGTGCGGGGAAGAGCTGCCATCATACCTCCTTCATCCTTAAAAGGCACGCTGGATCCTCACAACCCACTTTGCGTCACTTTTCACCTTTCCAAAAAGCAAGACTCTGGCTCATCTGCTCAAATACCCGGCTGAATAGAGCCGGGCTGGGCTGCTGGGGTGCTTTAAGTGATGGATTCACAGGCTCTTCAACGATCGCAAAAGCGGTAGAGAGCACCAGTAGAAGCGCCACAATGGCCAGCGGTTGGCCGTAATCGAGTTTCAGATTTTTCATCGGGTCCTTGTGGAAGAGTGGCCCTTCCACCCCGCCTCTGGGGGATGCAGAGGCTCACGGTAGGGGTGAAAGGGACTTGGTTTCGGGGGGGAAATGTCAGCTCACCCAGCCGTGCTTTTTCTACTGGGTTCGCAACTGTCACTCGTGTCCTACGGGCTGGATCTCTGGATAAAGCCAGTGGTGTTGCAGGCGTGACTAGTTTTCAAATGGGTGGGTTTGGAATTACCCAACCAAAATGCATCTGAAAATTGATTGATATAATTGTTTGAATTGAAAAAACTGATTGATTTTACCAATCGTGGCCATGCCAGCAGCCTTTTCTGAGCGGAAGGTAACCTCTTAGGTGACGTTTTGTTCATCTTGCCACCTTGAAGACAGCAGAAGACTTCGTTGCAGATGAAAAATGCGCTTGGAATTTTCGCAATGCCGCTCTTGTAATGCTAAACGCATGGATGATCTACCCCCGATGATCTGCTGAAAATTATGTCTGGTGAAAAAGACTCCGAAAAATCCATAGGTGCCCCTCATCGGCTTGGGGCACTGGACGCTCTCAGGCTCATTGCTGCCTGGGTGGTTTTTCGCGAGCATTTCTATGTCATCTTTGAGGTGCATTCAGAGAAAGGCGAATACTTTGGGCTGCTGGATGCCAAAGGCGCAGTGACTTTGTTCTTTGTCCTGAGTGGCTATGTCCTTTCCATTTCGCTGCGGCGCACGGTTCCTTCTTTCAGGGCTTATTTGAACTTTGGTCTGCGCCGGGTTTTCCGGATCTACCCACTGTACTGGGTCGCCCTAGCCATGACGTTTGGAGTGCTCGTCTTCGCCTACCAGCGGGAGGGATTGGGCTATTTGTCGGACATGCCTGCCACCTTCTTGGATAATCCAGGTCTTCAGACGAAGCAGTGGCTGCTGCAAACGACCTTGGTGGCACCTGGCATGCTTTCTTACTTTGCTTTGCCCACCGTCTGGACGCTCATGGTGGAGGCAAAGATCGCCGTCATCTTCCCATGGCTGTTTTGGTTGATGACCCGCTTAAATGGGTGGGCCGCAACAGCCCTTTTGGCTGGCCTTGTTCTGGGCAGCGCTTGGTTGCATGACCATGTCATCGGCACCGCCTCATTCCTGGGCCAGTTTGCCTTGGGCATCATGCTTTACCGCATTCCTGAGGATTTTTGGAAAAAATTGAATGGTTTCGCCTGGTGTGTGCTCCTCGCCATCAGTCTGTTTTTATACAGAGCCATGTCATTGCGTTATTTCTTCACCGAGATGGAGACCAGCCTCTACCTATGTGCCTTTGGTAGCACCGGGTTCATCGCGGCGACTCTGCACTGGCCCGTTTTGAGATCTGCCTTTGAGCGGTTGCAGAAGCTGCTGCGCCTCGATATTTCTTATGGCATTTACATCCTGCATTATCCCATTCTCATGGGGCTGCGCTGGCTGTGGTTAGATGGGTTATTACCTGTATCTGCCATTTGGCTTTTCATCCTTGCCGCCCTTTTGACGATCGTCCTGGCTTACCTCCTGCATCGTTATGTCGAGATTCCCTGCATCCAGTTAGGACGTCGGTTGACCCAAGTGAGAACCAACCCGCCAGGTTCAGTCGCCTCCTAGATCGGTCGCCAAAAAGTTCGTCCGATGGGAAAGGCTAGAGGCAGTCTGTTATCTCAGTGATCACAGCCCTGCGAATAAAGAGGCCAGTCATTCCGACCCGTGGCCGTTTTCGGCCATTGGTCTATGAGGCGCTTTTGGTCATCAGATCCTGGGTGAACAAATGGGGAAAACGCTGGTGCAGCTCGTCATAGGCCGGTTGCATTTGCAGGCGCTCTTCCGCATTTGCCAATACAGGGTGGGGCCGCCAGTGGACTTTGGCTAAGCCGTAGGTCCAGGGGCGATTTTGGGCCTTAGCATGCTCTCGGAGGGTAGCCTCCACAGCCGCTAGAGAAATGTGGCAGGAAATGTGGTTGGCCGCCCAGGTCGCAGAATCCAGCTCACCCCCGCGCTTCAGCAAAGCCTGAAGGTCTTCGGCAAGATGGCTTGGGCGCAGGAAGGCACCGGTCTTTTCATTGATGTGGGCGGCGGAGCCGATGCTGGCACCTTCACGCATGGCGATGGCTGCCCCTGCAAAGAGGGATTCGACCATGGCGACACATCCTCCTTCACGCCGGCTGATGACCATGGAAATTTTGGAATCGCACTGCAACCGGGTGACTTCTGCGATGGGGAGAGACTCTTTGATTTCGAGGTTCTGCGGCACGCCCATTTTCTGGGCCAGTTGGGAGATCGTCTCACGGGTGTTGTTACCTTCGTTTTGACCGATGAGTACGACCCGCATTTCCTTGGGCAAGCGAGTGAGAGCGCTAAAGAATTCCCAGTGTCTTTTAAAGTCTCCCCAGTTGGCCACCATGAGGATGTCAATGGAGCGTTCACTCCATGGTTTGGGCTGATAAAAAGCCGGCTCTACCCAGTCACAGGCCAGACCCGGTAAGCAGCGTAGTTGCGGATGGAAGCTGGTGAGCCGTGCCCGCTCCCCGTGCGTGGCGGGTTGTACCCAGATGCCATCCGGCAGCAGTGCCGTGGCCAGGCCTAACAAAGCGTAATCCGTGGGTGTCCAGCTGGCTGCTAGAACGATGTCGTACCGAGCGGCCAGCCATTGAAGGTCTGCCGCTGGCAGAGCCATCAGCAGCCTGGCAAGATTGTATTCAAAGTAGTGCAGCAGCACGCCCTTTTCCCCGTTTTCACCGGGACGTTTGAGTAAAACGGTCCTGGTTAGGGCAGGATATCTTTTGACCAGGCCAGGTAACCTGGAACTGTGCTGCAGTGCAGCTCTCCATAGGCTATCATCTGCCCCATGGGTTTCATGCTGCAGACGTTTAAGGATGGGCTGCCACGTAGCTGGACGGTCACATAAACTCAAGGCACGGGTCAGCAGCGCCACGCGTGTGGGCTTCTTTGCCCAGAGTGCGGTGAAGCTCAGCAGCCGACCAACGCCCGAGCGGACGGTCTCTGAATAACGCAGAGTGTCACTCAGGCGAGTGCCGAGAAGAAAGAGCGGTGTCAGCTTCATGGGCGGACGTGATTAAATGGGGCCATGGGTTCGTTCTTCTGAGATGGGCGGCAGTGGCCCTTTGTCAGCGTCGGTTGGGGAGCTCTCGAGTCGGTCAAAGTCAAAAGGTCAGGAGTCGTCCAGTTTCGGAGCTGGACGGAAACGCTTCGTGTGGAGTCTGGAAAGTGACCGTGCAGTGCTGGCAAAATGGGAATGAGTTTAAGTGGGGCTGGCCCTGGAGGGAGGGTGGTCATCACTCAGTGGTTCGAAATTTCCAAAAGATCTGCCGGGAAGACTTGGGGAAACCGTTGGTGACATTCATCATAAAGCGGGCGTAAAGTGGCCGCATCTTCTGGCCGGGCATGGCGTGGATAGGGGCGCCAATGGGGAAGCAATAAATCCTGGGTCCAGGGAAGATCTCGTTTTTCAGATTGTTGGCGGAGCACGTCATTCACCTTGAGCCTGGTTTGGTGACAAGAGATGTTTTGGCTTGCCCAGTGGGCGGGTCGCAGGCTGGGCGCAGCGCGGTGCAATTCCAAAATATCATCCGCCAAGTGACCTGGCCGCAGGCGTTTGCCGGTGAGTTCGTGAATGTAATGCAGAGGACCCACATGGGCATCTGCACGGATGCCCAGGGCGCAACCTGCAAAAAGTGATTCCACAGCGGCCACGCAGCAGCCTTCTCGCAGGCTGAAGATGAGGGAGACCCGGGCCTGCAACTGGAGCTGGGAGACTTGCTCTGCGGGTAACGATTGGCAGATTTCCAGTTTCTGTGGGACGCCGATTTCTTCAGCCAAATTGGCGATGAAGTTTTGGTCGCGATTTCCCTCTTTTTGCCCCACCAGGACGATGCGCCAAGAAGGTGGCAAATGGCGCAGGGCCATGAAGAAATCCCAGTGCCGTTTAAATTCGCCCCAATTGGCCACCATGAGAATGTCAATCGGGCGATCTTGCTGGGCCTGGGAGGGATAAAACTGAGGGTCAATCCAATCGCAGGGAAGGGTGTCCAAGACCACCAATCGTGGGTGGAAAGCCTCCAGTTTGGCTTTTTCCGTGTAGTTGCATGGCTGGATAAAGACAGGTCCAGAAGTCTTTGCCAGCATCAGATTGATGGAGGCGTAATCGGTGGGGGACCAACTGGTGGAGAGGATGAAATCAAAGCGCTCCTCCAGCCAACGAAACTCTTCTTCAGGAATCCCCAAAGTCAGTCGTACCCAGTTGTACTCAAAATACATGAGCAACACGCCTTTTTCACCATCTGGACCTGGGGCCTTTAAGACGATGGATCGCGTGAGATGAGGCTGCTGCACGACTAAGCTGCGATAACGCGGCAGGGCTGCCACGATGGGCCGCCAAAAAGCCTCTGAGAGTGGGAAGCGGCTGAGCTGGCGGATGATATGCCTGTTCAGCCTGCCTGATTCGCTAAATTCAAGGGCGCGGCACAGCATGGCTGCTGCTTGGGCCGGTGGTGAAAAGCTCGAGAGTAAGCGCAGGCGCAGGGCATTCAGACTGCGTAGCATTCGCGAATGCCGCAACTCATCCGTCAGCCGTAAACGCAAGAGTAACCACCACCGTCGCAGGCGAGACGGCTGTGTTTGAAAAGGCAAAGGGGCAGAGGTGGCAGACTCCATACTCACGGCTAAGTCGGCATTGCGGCACGAATTTTCGGGAAGCCTTCGGGCAATGAATAGCATCCCCAGAGAAGCGGCTGCGACTTAGCCCCTCCTCGCTCCATGTCAACATCGTGCCTCCTGGGTTTCACCTGGAACGTCTTATCACTGGCTGAAGCTGGAATATCATGAATGCTAGCGGCAAGCTTCGTCTTTGGGTGGAGCTCAAGACTTCACTCTTCATGAACTTTCGCGATCTTGAATACCTCGTTGCTGTCGCAGAACATGGGCATTTTGGTCAGGCGGCCCAGGCATGTCATGTGAGTCAGAGCACCTTGAGCCTGCAGTTGCAAAAGCTGGAGGCCGATCTGGGAGTACAGTTGGTGGAGCGGACGAATCGCCGAGTTGTCGTCACCCCCACGGGTCTTGCGTTTGTGGCGAGAGCCCGGGGCATTTTGCGTGCCCGACAGGAAATGCTGGATGAGGCCGCGATCGAAGTGGGGCAGATGCCGCGAGAGATCAGCCTGGGTCTCATTCCCACCATTGCACCTTACCGTCTCGGCGTGGTGCTTTCAGCCATGAAGCTGGCCTATCCTGATACCGCCGTACGCGTGGTGGAGGATGTGACGCAGGCCCTCGAAAAAAGTGTGAGCCAAGGCGCGCTGGATGCCGCCATCACGGCCACTCCGAACTTGGATTCTCTCCTGGAGGAAACGGTGTTGATGGATGACGAATTACTCCTCGCTGTGCCTACGGATCATAGCTTGGCCGGAGCTAAACACCGTGTTTCCGCTGAAAGTATGCGCGCAGATCGTCTGCTGCTTTTGAAGGATGGTCATTGCTTGCGGGATCAAGTGTTGGATTTTTGCACCGCGAATGGGGGAGTGGGCCAGAATGAATCCAGCGCCACAAGCATTGAGACCCTGATCGCTCTCATACGCCATGGGGCGGGAGTCACCTTGATGCCTAAAATGGCCATCGCTGAGCGTCCGCAGGTGGAGGGCGTGAAGTTTCTGCGGCTCGACCCCAGTCCGGTCCGCACGGTGAGGCTCATTACACGCAAAACATCGCGGTTAGGCCAGGTGCTGGCGCGTGTTCTCGGTCATGCTTGAGTGGTTATGCTTAAGAGATGCGGGAGGGGCTTTGTGACAATTGATGCATTCATTATCAACCTATTGCGTGAGGTCTCCAAACATGCTAATTTCCATAATTCCGCATGAACAAGGCTCCCGCTTCGGTCATTGGTCTTTTATTGACCCTGGTTTCCTCACTCAATGCCCAGACGGGTGTGCTGCGGGAGGTGTGGACTCATCTGGATGGCGGGGCGGTGGCGGACCTCACGCTTTCCGCTGATTACCCTGGCAATCCCCTGCTGCGCACGGTGGATGCTAACTTTGCCGCGCCGGTGAACTGGGCGGAGCGGTATGGGGTGCGCATGCGGGCCTACCTCACACCTGCGGTCACGGGCAGTTACACTTTCTGGGTCAGTGGAGATGATAACTGCGAACTTTGGCTGAGTACCGATGACAATGCGGCTAACAAAGTGCGTGTCGCGCATGTGCCTGGCTGGACGGAGGCGCAGCGGTGGACCAAGTTTACCGAGCAAATGTCTGCCCCCATCTCCTTGCAGGCGGGGCAGCGTTATTACATCGAGGCACTGATGAAGGAAGGCTACGGCGGAGACAGTCTAGCCGTCGCCTGGGCCACCTCTCCCACGGCCACCCCGCAGGTGATTCCTGGCACGGTGCTCACGCCTTTTGAAGTGCCGGCAAGCATTCCCACCGGGCTATTGGTGGAGGCGGGGAAGCCCGTCACTCAATACGCGCCTAACTACACGGTGGAGCTCGCCGCCCAGGCCCTGAATGTCGCGGATGCAAATGTCGCCCCGACCATCCAGTGGACGCAGGTGAGCGGCCCTGCAGCGACGATCACAACAGCGGATGCAGCCACCACGTCCGCCACTCTGACACGCGCGGGAGTGTATGTTTTTCGCGCCACTGCTAGCCATTCAGGCAATACTGCCTCCGACGACGTGACGGTGACCATTCAGCCACCTTTGGCGGCAGATGCTGGCAAAGCTTTGGCAAACTATTGGTTCGGCGTGGATGGCAACACGGTGGCCTCGCTTTCGCGGAGTCTGGATTATCCCAATTTCCCGCATGCGCATCGCCTGGTCAGCACACTGACCCAGACGCAGAGCCTCGCTGAGCAGTATGGCCAGCGCGTGCGTGGTTTTATTTTGGTGCCGGTGACCGGGAGTTATCGGTTCTTCATGGCAGCCAGTAAGAAGGCTGAGTTTCATCTGAGCACGGATGCGGCTACGGCGAACCTCCAACTGCGGGCCGCAGTGACCACGACAGTGAATGCGACGGATTTTGCCAATCATGCCTCTCAGGCTTCCTCTGCCATCACGCTCACTGCCGGGCAAAAGTATGCTTTTGAAATTCGCCACAAGGATGACTGGGGCACGGACCATTGCACCGTGATGTGGCAGCAGCCGGGGCAGAATTTTCTCAGCGAAATCACCGGGGAGTATCTGGCACCACCCAGCGATGCCGCAGCCGTAATCGCGGGCACGCAGGAGTTCGATCTCAGCCATGACTACTTGCTGAATGCTGGGCGGGATGTGGTGCTGCACATGCCACGGAATTCAGTCTCACTCAGTGCTTATGAATCCCGCCGCATCTGGGGGACAGATACACCCACGCGTGTCTGGTCCCAGGTCAGCGGCCCCAAAGGAGTCCTATTTTCCGCCGCCGATGCCGCGCAGACCCTGGCCACCTTCCCCAAAGCAGGCCTTTATGTGCTGCGCTACAGCGTGACCACGCTGAACAACACCAGCACGGATGAAGTGACCGTGGAGGTGAAAGCCCCCCTCAATGCTCAAGTGGGTACCCTGACTCGCCAAGTGTGGTGGGACAAGCAGTATGCGACCTTAGACGCGCTGCGGGCAGATCCGGCTTTCCCAAATTCCCCGGACATCGTGGATGCCGTGCCAGATCTGAAACAGCACAATAGCTGGGCAGACCGCTATGCGACGCGGGTCACTGGCATTCTAAATGTACCTGCGGGTGGGCCTGATCCTGTCAATTACGTGTTTTATGTCTCAGGGGATGATGCGGTCGAATTTTCGATCAGCACCGATGCGACGATGGCTAATTTGCGCAAAGTTTGTTACGCGACAACCGCCAGTGGCCGTGAGGTCTGGACGAATGAAGCCTCGCAGACCTCTGCCCCCATCGCGCTGAAACCCGGCGGGCGTTATTATGTGGAGCTGCTGCACAAAGAGACCTGGAGCAGCGACTACTTTGCCGTGGCCTGGAGTCCCGAGGGAGATCGTCGGCCGAAGGTGATCGAGGGTAGCTACCTGGAGCCTAGCCAGAAAGCGCCAGCCTTTGACCCCACGCTGACCTTTTACGCGCGAGCTGGCAAGGACCGCACCTACTGGTGGCCACATGACCGCACTCGCCTGGCAGGCTCTTGGATCAAAGCTCTTAGCTCGGATAAAACGCCGACCGCGCTCTGGAAGCAATTGTCTGGCCCTAAAAGCACTTTGGTGGAGCCAGCAAGCCTAACCAGTGAAGTGATTTTCAGTGCCGCAGGAATTTACACTTACGAGTTGGCCGTTACTGAAGGCGCTTACACTCATCGGGACACAGTGGTGATCACCGTGACGGCTCCTTTGGCCAAAACGACGGGGGCTTTGACAAGGTCTGTGTGGCTGGATGTGGAGGGCATCACCTTACCGGATCTGTTCACTTATGACCCGGCGCTGGCTTACCCGCATTTTGAGGATCTGCTGCCTGGTGTGGAGCCCCCGAGCAACTGGGCAGACTACTATGGCACACGCTTGAAAGGCAGCCTGATGGTGCCCGTGAGTGGGTCTTATACCTTTTGGATCGCGTCTGACGATGCTTCCGAACTGAAGCTGGATCTCAATGATGGGCAGGGCATTCGCCGGGTCGCTTATCTGGACAGCGCCGTGTACAATTCGCGGGACTGGGATCGTCGTGCCTCGCAGAAATCAGCCACGTTGAGCCTCACGGCAGGGGTGCCTTATCCGGTGGAGATTTTGCATAAAGAACGGGATTCTTCGGACTACCTGGCGGTGGCCATGGAGGGTCCTGCGACGAATGGCCGTGAGGTTGTATCTCGTGGGTTTTTGATTCCAGAGCGCGTGGTGCCAGCATTCAATCCGGAGATCACGGTGGCGCTGGGCACGGATCGCACGGTGCTGTGGCCGCAGAATGAGCTGGCCTTGGCCGCACTGGTGTATGATTTGAAAGCGGGGCCCAAAGCCCTGAGTTACCAGTGGTCCTCGAAGTCGGCGAAGGTCTCCTTTGACAACAAAACGAGCCCGGTAGCGAGAGTGAAATTTTCCGGCCCTGGGGTTTATGAAATCAAGATGACCGCCACGGATGGCACGAGCACGGGCAGCGATACCATGCTGGTGACGGTGCAGAATCCGCTGGCCACCAAAGCGGGCGGTCTGCTGCGAGAAACATGGACGGGTGTCACAGGGTATCAGTTGGTGAATCTCACCAATTCGGCGGCCTACAAGGGCAAGCCTAACCACAGCGATCTTTTGCCCAATCTGGAGACGCCTAGCAACTGGGGCGACAACTATGGGCAGCGGCTCACCGGTTTCTTGCAAGTGCCCATCGAGGGAGATTATGTTTTCCTTTTGGCCAGTGATGAAGAGAGCGCCTTTTGGCTGAATCCTCAGGGGGATGCGGCAGCAGGTGCGCAAAAAATCTGCTCCACCCCTAGCGCCACAGGTCGGTATAACTGGACACGGTATGCTTCGCAAAAGTCAGCGGTGCTGCATCTCGTGCCGGGGACTCGTTATTATGTGCAGGCGCTGCATAAAGAAGGTGGCAGCGATGATTATTTCGCTGTGGCTTATCGGTTAGCTTCACAGACGGATGCGGAGGCGCAGGTGATTCCTGGGGCTCTGCTGAGCCCGCCGGATGGTGTCACGGCGAGTGCCTTCGACGGTGAGATGATCGTGAAAGCAGGGGAGCCTCAGAGCAGCTACTGGCCGAAGAATCGGTTTAGCCTCAAAGGTTCAGCGGTGGATTATGTGCCTGGGCCGCAGGCGATGGCGTATCGGTGGTCCATCCTCAGTGGCCCCAAGGGCACGGCGATCTTTGATCAACCCACGGCCCTAACCACCGATGTGGAATTGCCAGCGGCAGGAACTTATAAACTGCAACTGACCGCAACGGATGGCGTCAATACCCGCTCAGCGGAGGTCACGCTGACATTGGCTGCGGCCATCGCGCCGGGGACCGGTTCGATCTTGGCGGAGACCTTCAATGGCATCAATGGCGGCTGGGTCACGGACTTGATGGCCTCGCCCAAATTCCCAAACAGCCCAGACTCACGCGTGCAATTGCCACGTGCGGAGATTCCTTCTAACAAAGGGGAAAACTACGGCATGTTGCTGCGCGGGTACCTGCATCCGCCTGTGACGGGCATCTATCGTTTTAACTTGGCTTCGGATGATTGGAGCGAGGTCCACCTCAGTACAGACCGCACGCCCGAGAAGAAGGAACTCGCCTGTTTTGTCCCGGCGGGAACGGACTACTATGAGTGGCGCAAGTTCCCCGACTATCAGCTTTCCCGCCCCATCTCCCTGACGAAAGGCAAGAGCTACTACATCGAGATCCGGTTCAAGGAATCCGGCTGGCGAGATCACTTGGCGCTGGCTTGGTTGTTGCCAGGAGCGACTGCCTTTGAGGTGATTGACGGGCCTTTCCTCTCGCCGTTTCAACTCGCGGATAAGCAGCCTCCAACCATCACCCTCACAGGCGGCAGCAGTGTGACCATTCCGGTGGGCGGTAGCTATGTGGACCCTGGCTTCAGCGCACAGGATTTGGAAGATGGTAATATCACGGGCTCCGTCACCACGCAAGGCACGGTGGATACCTCCAAACCAGGCACCTACACGCTGCGTTATGTCGTCACCGATTCATCAGGCAACCAGTCAGTGATCGCGACACGGCAGGTCACCGTGGCGGTGGCTGAAGGCACGGAGCCAACGTATCCTGCGGATGCCAGCGGTAGCCATGTGGCGAGCCCCTGGACTGCCCCGGCAACGATCACGGATCTGGAAGCAGCGCGGTTCCTGAAACAGGCCACCTTTGGCCCATCAGAAGCGGACATTGCGCGTGTGAAGCAGGTCGGTTTCTCCAAGTGGATTGATGAGCAACTGGCGCTGCCAGTGACTTCGCATCTGGAGCATCTGGATCGCATGGCTTTGTTTGAAGGTGCCCAGGAGCGGTTGCTGGAGCTCTCCGGCACGGCCAATACCCTGGGTCTTCCAGGATCGGTGATGCCGATGACGAACACCCCGCTGGAGACGGAAGATCGGCTGTATAGCTGGTGGACCATCGCGGCGACGGCACCGGATCAGTTGCGGCAGCGTGTGGCGCTGGCGTTGAGTGAGATTCTGGTCATCTCGGACCGCAATGGCGCTCTGCGCAATTACCCACGCGGCTGCACGAACTACTACGATCTGCTGGCCCGCAGTGTGGCCCCAGGGGTGCCGTATCGAAAGCTGCTGGAGGATGTCACTTTCAACCCCATGATGGGCATGTGGCTGACGATGGTGCGCAGCTCAAAAACTCAGCCGGATGAAAACTACCCGCGTGAGATCATGCAGCTCTTCAGCATCGGGCTCGAGCACCTGAACAAGGATGGCACGCTGAAGCGAAATGGAGCGGGCAATGCGATTCCCACGTATTCGCAGAATGAGATCTTGGAGCTGTCGCGCGCCTTCACCGGGTGGACGTTTAACAACTCTCGTACCTTCACCTGGAGTGGCAATGCCACAGATGAAATCAATCCCATGATGTCGTTTGAAGATGCCCATGACCGGGGACAAAAGGTCATCGTGGGTGGGGCGACGATACCCGCAGGGCAAACGGCACTTCAGGATGTGCGCCGCTGCCTGGACATCCTCGCGGCTCACCCAAATGTGGGGCCTTTCATCAGCAAAAGGCTGATCCAACGTCTGGTTACCAGCAACCCTAGCCCCGCCTATCTTTTCCGTGTCTCCAAGGTCTGGGATGACAATGGCAAAGGGGTGCGTGGAGACATCGGTGCGGTGGTGAAAGCCATCTTGCTGGATTCCGAAGCACGCACGCTGAATGCGGCTCCTGGTGCGGGCAAGATGAGTGAACCGATGATCCGCCTGGCTCGTGTCCTGCGGGCTTTGCCGAAGCCACCGAATAGCAATCCCCCGGTGCTGGGCCGCTATGTGATGTGGAATGCGAGCGACGAGCTGGGCCAGTGGCCGATGCAGGCCCCGACGGTCTTTAATTTCTTCAACCCGACCTATTCACCTCCAGGCGCTCTTCTGAATGCTGGACTGGCAGCGCCCGAGTACGAGATCACTACGGAGCTGACGGTGACGGATACGGCGAACTACTTCTTTGAAGGCGTGACCAATGGATTTTACGCGAACCAAGGCGGACGCGTGGGCTTGGACCTGCTGCCGCTGACCAGCGTGTGGAATACCCCGGACGTGCTGTTGAGTAAATTGGAGACTCTTTTGTTAGGCCGCAACATGTCGGCAGACCTGCGGGCTTCTCTGATGAACCTTCACGCGCTGCACATCACCAATGCTAGCAATGGCGTGAAGGTGATGCTGCAACTGATCACGGCCTCGCCTGAGTTTTCCACCGAGCGTTGATTTCTCCCTCTCTTCGACCCTTTTCCTTTTGCGCCCATGACACCGAACGAAATGCCCACGCTCCTCACCCGGCGGAACTTTTTGGGCCGCAGTGCCTGCTCGGCTATGTCCACGACCTGCCTGCTGAATACCATCCTGACGCTGCGCCACATGAATGCGCAGGCGGCAGATGTGCTGGCCCCTGGAACGCCCTACAAGGCCATCGTCTGTGTCTTCCTGTATGGAGGCAATGACTCCAACAATCTGCTGATGCCACGCGAGTCCTCAGCCCATGCAAAGTATGCCGCCAGCCGCACGGTGCTGACGATCCCCCAGGCGAATATTTTGGCGTTGAACACGCTGAATGACAATGGCCTGAACCTGGGGCTGCATCCTTCCATGACAGGCTGCCGAGACTTGTATAATCAGGGCAAGCTGGCGCTGATGTCGAATGTGGGCACGCTCATCGCCCCGGCGACCTTGCAGGACTATCACAACCGCACGGCAGCCATTCCCGACAATCTGTTTTCCCACAGCGACCAGCAGGTGCAGTGGCAGACCTCCGCCAGCACCATGAATGCCGCGTATAACCAGACGGGATGGGGTGCAAGGATGGCGGAGGCGCTGGTGGGCACGCAGGAGCGCACGTCGGTCTCCATGCTGGTGTCCTTGAGTGGGACGAGTTTCTTCCAGGTCGGCAAGACGATGCTGCCCTTCCGCCCAGGTCCAGGTGGCACCCCGGTGTTTCGTTTGGGGCAGGGGAGCAGCAGTCAGGATGTGTCACGCTACACGGCCTTCCGTAACATCTTGAATGCTGAGTATGCGAACCTGATGGAGGACGCTTTTGCCGATCTTTCAAACAAGTCCATCATCGAGGCGGATACCATCAATGCGGCTCTGCAAGGCACCTCCAATTTCCCCACCATCCCGGCGAACAATGACCTGGGTGAGCAACTCCGCACGGTGGCGAAGATGATCCAGGCGCAGGGACCGCTGGGCATTACTCGGCAGATTTTCTTTGTGGCCACGGGCGGTTTTGACACGCACGGGCCGCAGCTTGATGATCACGCGGGTTTGTTAGGCCGGGTGAGTGCGGCGATGAAGGGCTTTCAAGATGGGCTGGAAAGCATCGGCATGGGAGATTCCGTGACGAGCTTCACCGCCTCGGACTTTAACCGCACCTATGACTCCAACGGACGTGGTTCTGACCATGGCTGGGGTGGGCATCACATGATCATGGGCGGTGGAGTGAATGGGCAGAAAGTCTATGGCAGCTTCCCAGACCCAGACATCACGGTGGCTGGCAATCCGCTGGATACAGGGCGTGGCCGCTGGGTGCCGACCACAGCGGTGGATCAATATGCTGCGACGATGGCGAAGTGGTTTGGCCTCTCCGACTCACAGATTCGGGATGTGTTCCCGAACATCCTGAACTTCGACGCCAATTTAGGTTTCATGAAAGCGGCGTGAGGAGGAGCTCAGATAGTTTGTTGTGAAATCATTCCTTCGTCCCTTCGCTTTCATTTTGCTGCTGCTTCTGGCGGTCTTGTTTGGGCTCATGCTCGGCAAAGGTGGTGGCATTGGGGGATTGTGGGCGGATGTGCAAACATGGTTAGGCCAAAAGCAAGAGAGTCTGCAGCCGGAAGATCCGGCGCTGAAGGCAGGCCTGCCCGTGCCCGATCCTGCGGCGGGTTTGCCACCTGGGCCGCTGAATGATTTACTCAAACCCGATCTCACCCCGGAGCAGCAGACGACCATCGTGGGGCAGATGCTGGTGGATTATTGGACAACGGTGCGCTCCCTGCCGAACGGCACTTGGCAAGAGGTGTGTGACCAACTGGCCGGCGCAAATCGCAAGAAGCTGGCGCTAGTGCCCAAGGAGCATCCGGCGCTGCAAAAGGACGCTTTTCGCTCCGCTCCTGAGGCACCGGGTATCCACCTGCATGTGATCTCCAGCAGCGGCTGCGCGTTCCAACTCGTTTACGATGGGCCGGACGGGCTGCCTTACACGAAGGATGATCTGGTGCGGAATTTCCCACCCGATCTGGAGTTTAAGTGAAGCTCGATGGCTGAGGTGTCTTACTTGGCGCGTGTTTGATACGTGCGGGAGTGAGACTGCGAGGGCACGGCGAGAGTGTAACTTTTGGCATCGGCACTGACCGTGCAGTGGATGGGATGAGCGGTGCAGGCTTCACCGAGATCACCGTGATTGGCGATCATGGTTTTATCGGTCGTGTTCTCGTGGTCTTCACGAATGTTTTCGTGAACTTGATACATGGCGATGAGGGTGGGAGCAGACTTCAGGGCATCGAGAGCGGATTTGCTGGTGCCCTTTTTGGGACCGTTGTTCATGACGGAGACGGTCGGCTGTAGGCTGCGGATGAGGACGGGATTGTTGCTGCTATCCAGGCCGTGATGGTTCACCTGATAGAGATCTACCGTACCGACAAGATTAACTGGCGTGACGAGCTTTTCCTCCACATTCCAGGTGAGGTCGCCGCCATCAAAGAAACGGAAATCACCGAACTGAAGCAAGAGGACAACGCTGTTGGCATTGTCACTCGGGTCCACGGCTTTGGGGGGAACGCTGCCTGTGAGTGGGTTGTGGGGGGCATCACTTGGCGCGGAGATGAACTTTTGGTTAGCGCCCAGGCAGCGTAGGCTGAGCTTGGGGCTGCCAGAGGTTTGCTTTAAAGGCAGTTCGTCACCTGCGGCCAGAGTCACGCGTTTTTCCACCTTCGCGCTCAGGTAAGGGCGTTTCATGAGTGCCCAGCGCATGTCTTGCGGTTTGCCGTCGGGGCTGCCTTCAGGCACACCTTTGTCATAAAGAGTGCCGATGGGCATGAGCTCGGCCAGTTCAGCCAGGCCACCGAAGTGATCGGCATGGAAGTGAGTGATGACGACGTGGTCGATGCGCTTTAAGCCTGCGACCCGGGTGGCCACCTGCTGGATGCGCTGGGGATCGCGCCCGCCGGGATTGCCTGTATCCACAAGGATGGACTCGCCTTCCGGGGTGACGATGAGGGTGGAGCCCCCGCCTTCGGAATCAATCCAATAGAGATCCAGGGTGCCATCCCGAGCGCTGACCCAAGAGATGGAGGCCCAAAAGAGAAAGAGAAACAGTTTCATGCAGAGGCTTCACGCATGCACGGGGCTGTTTCTCTCTCCGGAGCTGGAAAAATCTGTGGCTCGTTAGCTTTTGCGGTTCAGTTCATCCAACTGACTGTTCAGAGTGCAGAAGTCATAGACCACCCCGATCAGCAGGCCCCCGCCTGAGATGAGGTAAAGCAGACCGGAGATCCACTTGCCCTGGTAAAAGCGATGCACGCCAAAGAGGCCCAGGAAGGTGAGCAGTATCCAAGCGGTGGAATACTCGTAAGGACCTGGGGTGTAGCGAGCGTCTGCCTTGCGGTCCATACCGGGGATGAGGAAGAGGTCCACAATCCAACCGATGAGGAAGAAACCCCCGGTGCAAAACCAGAGGATACCTGTGGCGGGCTTGCCGAAGTAAAAACGATGGGCTCCGGTGAAACCGAAGATCCAGAGGATGTAGCCGAGGGCTTTATTGTGAGTGGAGGTGGGAGCGATATTCATACCGGAGAGACAGTGAGGCGGAAGCCGACGAGGGCCACTGCAATATCGTGACTGGTTTGGAACGCGGTCGTCTGGGGAATGGGGGATCGAAATTCTTCCGAAATATGGGCCGGGCGACTTCGTCTTTAGGGGATGCGTTTCGCGGCCTTTCTTTTCGTCCTGTTTCTCGCCTCCGCTTTGGCCCATGGGCAGACGCCCAAGCCTAACCTATTATTGATTGTCGCGGATGATCTGGGCTGGGCGGATGTGGGTTGGCATGGGGGATTTGGCAAGACACCGCACATGGACAAGCTGGTGAAGGGAGGCGTGGAGCTGGACCAGCACTATGTGCAACCCGTCTGCACACCCACACGCACGGCGCTGATGAGTGGGAGGTACCCGGGGCGCTTTGGCCCGCAGGCTTTGGCTCCCAGTAACCTGCGCGCCATGCCTCTGGGCACGCTGACGATGGCCTCCATGCTAAAGTCTCTGGGCTACGCCACCTACCAGGCGGGCAAGTGGCATCTGGGTGCCCGGGTGGAATGGGGGCCGAATGCCTTTGGCTTTGACCACGGCTATGGAACGCTGACGGGGGCGGCAGATCCGTGGACGCACAAGTATCGTGTAGGCCCCTATGAGGACACTTGGCATCGCGATGGCAAGCTCTTCCATGAAGAAGGTAACGCGACCGAACTGGTGGCGGCTGAGGCGGTGCGGCGCATTGAGGAAAAGCAAGGGCCGTGGTTCATCTATGTGCCCTTCCATGCGGTGCACACGCCCGTGGATGCCCCTGAAGAATACAAGAAGCTCTATGAGGGCATGAAGTTCCATGACGAGCCGGAAAAGCAGGACAGCCGGCTACGCCTGGCGGCCATGGTTTCCCAGTTGGATGCGAAGATCGGCCAGATGGTGGCGGCTTTAGAAAAGACGGGGCAGCGGGAGCAGACGCTGATCATTTTCACCAGCGACAATGGCGGCATCGAGTCTCTCAAGAATGCCTATGTGGGGAAGGTGGGCCACTCACCGCTGAACAGTGAAAACCATCCGCTGCGGGGCCAAAAGAACACACTCTACGAAGGCGGCACTCGGGTGTGCGCCTTTGCAAACTGGCCCGGGAAACTGTCTCCCCAGATCTTCCGCACGCCCATGCACGCGGTGGATTGGATGCCTACGCTGGCCACCCTGGTCGGGTATGAGGCCAATGAAGATCTGAAGTGGGATGGGGTGAGCCAGTGGCGCGCCCTGAGTGGAGAGATGGTTTTGCCTGCGGCACGGCCGATTTACATCGCCCATCGTTCCGGCGATGCATCGCTGCGATATGGCGACTGGAAATTCATCTCGCGGGCCAAAGGCAAGTCTGAGCTTTTTAACATCGCCAAGGACCCCTATGAAACAGAAAACCTTGCCGGGGGGAATCCTGGCAAGGCTGCTGAATTGGCAGAAAGGCTGGCGACTGAAAAAGCCAAGGATGACCCCAAGCTGCCGGTCGATTTAGAAGGGCTGCCGCACTAGACGGCAGCCTTCTTCGCTCCTTTTAGCCGATGTGGGCTTTGTAAGCGGCCGCATCCATGAGGGAGGCGGCTTCATCGGCATTGGCGATCTTGATTTTAAAGATCCAGCCCGCGCCGTAGGAATCGGTATTGATGAGACCGGGCTCAGCATTGAGGGCAGCATTGACCTCCACGATTTCACCACTCACGGGGGAGTAGATGTCGCTGGCGGCTTTGACAGACTCCACCACACAGACCTGCTGGCCTGCGGTGACGGTGCCCAGCTTGGGCAGGTCCACAAAGACCACGTCGGTCAGTTCCGCCTGGGCGTGGTCGGTGATGCCCACGGGGGAGATTTCCTGCGTGGGGTCCACCCACTCATGGGAATCGCGATAACGAAGCTGGTCGGGTACGGTGCTCATGATGGGTGGTTTGAAGAGTGGAAATCCAGCTTAGACCCAGCCCATGGCGCTCATGCGGCCGTGGATGGCTTCTTTGGATTCGAGGAGCTCGGCGATGGGGTCCCACTTGCCGCTGGTCAGGGCTTCATGAGCGGTGGAGGCGATCTTCACGCTGAAGCTGTCGTCACCGAAGACGACGCGATTGTTTTCCACATCCACGGTGACCTCGATGGCAGGATTGACTTCCACGGCAGCGGCCAGTTTGGCGATGTCTTCAGCGGAGGCGATCACGCAAGGGATGCCGAGGGTGGTGCAGTTGCCAAAGAAGATTTCGGCGAAGCTCTGGGCGATGACGGCGCGGAAGCCAAAACGGTAGAGAGCCTGGGGGGCGTGCTCGCGGGAGCTGCCGCAGCCAAAGTTTGTGCCGGAAAGCAGGATGGAGGCCCCTTTGAAGCGAGGGTTATCCAGGGGATGGCCGGTGGGTTTGCCGTCTTTATCGAAACGCACGTCGTAAAAAGCGAACTCACCCAGACCGTCAAAGGTGACGCACTTCATGAAGCGGGCAGGGATGATGCGGTCCGTATCAATGTCGGAACCTGGGACGTGGACGGCAGTGCCGGAAACTTGGGTGATCTTTGCAAGAGCCATGGTGGAAAGGGGATCTATAGCAGGGAAGTGCGACCGCTCAAGCCCCAACCCGCGCCCGGTGAAAGACGCAGCCGATCCCGGCCCCAAAGCCCAGCCCGTAGAAGAGGCCCCAGGAAAGTTTCCCCATCAGCGCAGCTTGGGTGCGGTCCTTTTTGGTCAGATCGGCCAGATTATCGGCACTCAGCCAGACGTCATACATGGCCCAGTCCCCGGCAAAGTAGCCTGCGGTGTGGAGGCAAAACAAGGCCACGGCTGCGAGGAGCCAACCGCGTGTGGAGCCCAGCATTTTCATGCTGACATAGGTGAAGATGACGCTGCCAGCCGCTGCCCCCAGCCACTCGCCCGTGCGATTTTTGAATGCAAACCAAGCGATGCACCAGACGATGGCGTAGAGGAAAAAGGCGGGCAAAAAGGCCTGGTAAAATCGTCCGATGCCGCCTGCCAGCCGACCGAGCAGCAGGCCCGAAAAACCTAAAAAGACCGCAGCGATGGCAGCGTACATGGCCACTTCGCCTCCCAGAGGGGCAAAGAATTTACCGGCAAAAGCCCAGATGGAAAAGGCCGCCAGGCTGACCAGAGCGAAGCCGAGAGCCCCATGAAGGAGATCTTGCCAAAGAGGACGGGGAGAGGGTGTGGACATCATGAGTTCAACGTTCGGGCGGCGCCGCATCTTGGACTTGTCTCATGAGATGTCCTTGAGGGTTTGGGAAAAATATCGGTCTCGATAAAACCATAAGCGCAGATCTTGGCATACTCGCGATGAAAGAGTGTATGAAAGACACGACTTTGACCCCAGTTCTGGCTGGCCTCGTGCTGGCTTTCACCTTGGTGATGGCCGCTATCGGGGCGAGCGATGCCGCCACACCCTTTCCTGAAACCGTGGCCACGCGGCCGATCGGTAAAGATAAAGAAAAGCCCATGATCGCCGTGGCAGGGAATGAAGAGACTTCACGTTATCTTCAGCGCGTGGCGCAGACTCGTTAGTTCACTCCCTTTCTTTTCGCCTTTTCGTCGCGCGGCAGATCTGCCAGCTTTCCCTCATGATGATCCGCCTGGAAAAAGACAGCATGGGGGAAATGCCAGTGCCTGCTGAGGCCCTGTATGGGGCCTCTACTCAAAGGGCCGTGCTTAATTTTCCCGTCAGTGGTCACCCAGTGCCGTTCCCCATCATCCATGCCTATGGCATCATCAAGGGAGTCGCGGCCCAGGTGCATCATCAGTTAGGCCTGTTAGCGAAGGATAAGGCTGTCCTCATTGAGCAGGCCGCTCAAGAAGTCGCCGAAGGAAAGTTGGACGCCCATTTCGTCTTGGACATTTACCAGACCGGTTCGGGCACCAGCACGAACATGAATGTCAATGAGGTGATCGCCAATCGTGCCTGTCAGCTAGCCGGGAAACCCATTGGGGCCAAGGACCCCGTGCACCCGAATGATCACGTCAACATGGGGCAGTCCTCGAATGACACTTTTCCCACCGCCTTGCACATCGCCGTGGCGCGGGAATTGCAGGAGAGCTTGTTACCAGCGCTGAGTCATCTCCAGGCCAGTCTTGCCCAGAAAGGCGAGGCCTTTTGGGAGGTGTTGAAAATAGGCCGCACGCACCTCATGGATGCGACTCCTGTCCGGTTAGGCCAAGAGTTTAAAGGGTATGCGAGGCAGGTGGAGTTGGGCGGAGAGCGTGTGCAAAGAGCCATTCAGGCCCTGGCCGAGCTGCCGCTGGGGGGCACGGCTGTGGGCACCGGTTTAAATCGGCACCCTGATTTTCCTGCCTTGGCCATCGCGGAGATCGCCCATAGGACAGGCTTACCTTTTCGGGAAGCTCAGGATCATTTTGAAAGCCAGGCGGCGCGGGATGCACTCGTGGAGGTGAGCGGTCAGCTCAAAACGCTGGCAACCAGCCTTTTTAAGATTGCCAACGATCTCCGTTGGCTGAGTTCCGGGCCTCAATGCGCCATTGGTGAGATTACTTTGCCCGCGACGCAGCCAGGGAGCAGCATCATGCCAGGCAAGGTGAATCCCGTGATGGCAGAGAGCCTGATGCAGGTGTGCGCCCGTGTTTTCGGCAATGATGCGACTGTGACCTGGTGTGCTGCTCAGGGGAATTTTGAGCTGAATGTCATGATGCCTGCGCTCGGGGCGGCTGTGCTGGAAAGCATCGCCCTACTCACACGGGCCACAGCCTTGTTCGATGAGCGTTGCATTCAGGGGCTGACGGCCAATGAAGAACGCTGTCGGGATTTCATTGAGCACAGCCTAGCCCTGGTAACGGGATTGAATGCGAAAATTGGCTATGACCGTGCGGCTGTTATTGCCAAGGAAAGTGCCCGCACCGGAGTGCCCGTGCGCCAAATTTGTCAGCAGCAGCTTCAGGCGCTGGGCCTCACTCAAGAAGAGTTGGACGAAGCCCTGGACCCCGCCCGCATGTGCGCGCCGGATGCTTTTTTGCTGGGTTCCAGTGCCTGAGGGGCAGCCTTTTTGACCTCTCACCCTTATCCATGGCAAAAGTTCAACTTCACGTTATGATGCTCCTGCTGTGCCGACTGCCTTTGCACCAGAGGTCGCCACTCCACTTATTTTGAACTCATGGAGGCTCCTCATCTCACGGCGTCATTATCCCCTCAATCATTCATCGCGGGTGAGCATGAGGATCATGTAACGCGGATTCTGGAAAGCATCACGGATGGGTTTTATGGGTTTGACCCGCAGTGGCGTTTTACTTTTGTGAATGAAGCGGCGAAGCGCATTCTTTCGGCCTACGTTGATTCACCTGATAATTTGTTAGGTCGTAACTACTGGGAAATGTTTCCTTCTGCCCATGGGACCCTCATTGAGACGGAATTTTTTCGAGCTGTCGAGGAAGGGGTCTCGGTAGAGTTTGAGGTGTTTTACACTCCTTGGGAAAGATGGTTTTCTGTGCGCGGCTTTCCCATTCGCGGAGGTGGGCTTTCCGTTTACTTTCGAGATGTCACGGAGGACAAAGCCGTGGCTGCGGCTCTACGGGCCAGTGAGGAGCGTTACCGTTCGTTGTTTGCCTCCATCAATGATGGCTTCTGTGTGCTAGAGATGATTTGGCAGGATGACGGCCAGGCCGTGGACTACCGTTTCGTCGAAACCAATCTGGCTTTTGAAAAACACACCGGCCTGAAGGATGCACGTGGCAAAACCATCAAAGAACTGAATCCTTTGCATGAGGAGCATTGGTTTCAAATCTACGGTCAAGTCGCGAAGACGGGCAGCCCTATCAATTTCACCGAAGGGTCAGAGTCTCTAGGGCGCTGGTTTGAGGTGTATGCGTTCCCCATCGGTTGCCCTGAGCAGTCGCAGGTGGCGGTGAAGTTTACAGACATTACGGAGCGTCTGATGGCAGAAAGAGAAATGACGCGGCTGAGTCAGGAAAGCCGGGCTCGGCTGGCAGAACTTGAGACCTTGCTGGAAGTCTTGCCCGTCGGAATCGCCATCGCCAATGATCGTCAGTGCAGCCATATCCGGCTCAATGCCGCCTTCTCGAGACTGCTCGAAGTACCGTATGACGGCAATGCTTCGAAATCGGCTCCTCCCGGTGAGATCCCTCAGAATTTTCGCGTGCTGGATGATGATGGGGTAGAAGTCTCTGCGGAGGATCTGCCCATGCAGATCGCTGCGCGTGAAGGCAAGGAGATCCGTGATTGTGAGCTGAATCTTGTTTTTTCAGATGGGCGGAAGGTGCGCTTACTGGAATATGTCTCCCCTCTCTTTGATGAGCGAGGTGAGAGCTGTGGCAGTGTCGGCGCCTTTCTGGACATCACGGAAAGACGGCAGGCAGAACAGAGGCAAAAGTTTCTCGTTTCTTTGGATGATGCGGTGCGCCCTTTGAGCAATGCGGAAGACATCGTGGCCACCTCCGCGCGTTTGTTAGGCCAGCATCTGCGTGCGGACCGCTGTGCCTACGCAGACGTGGAGGCGGATGAGGATACGATGAATATCCTCGGGGATTATACCTCGGGAGTGCGGAGTATCATTGGTCGTTATACCTTCACCCAGTTTGGGCAGCATATCCTCGCCCTCATGCGGGCCAATGAGGCTTATGTCGTTGAAGACATTGTCACCCACCAGCCTGCGCCTGAAAATACGCAGTCTTATGAAAATGGGCAAATCCGCGCCGTGATCTGCGTGCCGCTGCATAAGGATGGAAAACTGGTGGCCTCCATGGCTGTGCACATGAAGGTGCCGCGCCGCTGGACGGCGGAGGAGGTTTCACTCACCCAGCATGTGGCCAACCGTTGCTGGGAAGCCCTGGAGCGTGCCCGGGTGACTCGGGATCTAAAAGAGAGTGAATCACGCTTCCGTCAAATTGCCGACTTGATGCCTCAGGTCGTCTGGATGGCGCGGCCTGATGGGCATGTGGAATATTTCAATCAACGCTGGTATGAATACACTGGACGTCCTCGGCGTGAAGCCGGAGATGCAGGCTGGTTATCGGTGCTGCACCCTGAAGATGCGGAGCGTTGTGCCAAGGTCTGGATGCATTCCGTGCAGACGGGAGAGCCTTACGAGATTCGTTACCGTTGGTATGAAGCTGCCACGCAGACCTATCGCTGGTTTTTGGGTCGTGCTCTAGCTCTTCGGGATGAGCGTGAGGAAATCGTGCGCTGGTACGGCACCTCCACAGACATTCACGATGTGGTCAAAGCCGAGGAAGCTGCGCGCCAAGCTCGGGCTGAGGCGGAGCGTGCTAGCCGTGCCAAGGATGAATTTTTAGCGGCTCTATCCCACGAACTTAGGACGCCTTTGACGCCTGTGTTGATGGCGGTCGAGGATCTCTGTGAAGATCCAGCACTTTCATCCCCAGTGCGCGAAACGCTGCGCATGATGCGGCGAAACATCAGCCTTGAAGCCAGGTTGATTGACGATCTCCTGGACCTCACCCGGATCACCCACGGTAAGATGGTGCTGCGGCTGCAAGATGGAGATGCCCATGCTTTGTTAGGCCACGCCCTCGAAATCGCACGTGATGAAGCTCAGGCAAAAGGTTTGGTCATTACACTCGGCCTGGATGCCACACTCACTCAGGTCCGATGTGACGCTGCCCGCATTCAGCAAGTATTTTGGAATTTGCTCAAGAATGCGGTGAAGTTTACGCCGAACAAAGGCTCCATTACCATCCGTTCCTATGACGAAGATGAGAGTCTAGTGTTAGAGATCGTTGATTCAGGGATTGGGATTCCTGAAGATAACCTTGAGCGGATTTTCCGGCCTTTTGAGCAGGCGGGTCTCATCAACGATCACCGCTTTGGAGGCTTGGGCTTGGGGTTGTCCATTTCCAAGGCCATTGTGGACATGCATGAGGGGAGCATCTTGGCGGAAAGTGCGGGTGCTGGTCTGGGTGCGGTCTTTCGGGTGCGGCTTCCGGCCACTCGTCGAGATGAAATCACTCTGGGAGAGGATGAATCTGAGAAAGCCCGTGCCGCGATCAAATCTGAATCGTCGCCGTCTCCCGCTCTGCGTCTTCTCATCGTGGAAGATCATGAGCCGACATTGGCGGTCCTGACCCGCCTGCTCACGCGGGCTGGTTATCAGGTGAATAGTGCCATGAGCATCGCCCAGGCTGAAGCATTGGCCGCCAGCCAAAGGTTAGACTTTGTGGTGAGTGACATCGGGTTACCTGATGGCACCGGCATTGATCTGATGCGTAGCCTTCAGGCTCAGTATGGCCTGCGCGGCATCGCCCTCACGGGTTATGGTATGGAAGAAGACCAGAGACAAGCCTACGACGCCGGTTTTGTCGCCCACTTGACCAAGCCTGTAGAGTTCGCCCAACTGCGCCGGCTGCTGTCTGAGCTAGCACCTTGATGAAAAAGAGCTGCTTTGGCTAGGCATTCTTTTCCACGTACAGCCGCACGCCAGCGGCGCACATCTGGGTGGAGTTGATGATCTCGTGGCGTTGCCAATCTTCAGGCGTGAGGCCCGTGGCGGTGGCGAGGGCTTTTTCTTCTTCTCGATACTTGGTTTCGATGGCCTCAGCGGAAAGTCCCAAGGTCATCCAGCCGCGTACTTTTTGATGCACTTCCTCGATCCGCTTGCGGTAGCCGCTGAGGTGCTTTTCCACCTCGGTGACTTCCCCGAAATGCGTGAGGTAGAGGCGGCTGAAGTTTGCGGCGAGCAGCCGATCCACGGAGGCGATGTAGGCAGGTGGATCAAACTGCGGGGGCGCGGAAGTGACCGAAAGGTAGGGCTGTGGGCCTAGGCGCAGGCCAGCGACATCGCCGGTAAAGCAGGCGTCTCCCATGACAAAAGCATGATGATGGCGAGCGTGCCCCGGGGTGTCCCACGCCGTGATTTGGGTCTCTCCGATGTGGATGCTCTCTCCATCGGCCAGGGCGGTGACTCTTTCTTCCGGTGCCGGTAGCATGGCTCCCCACAGGGTGTCCATCTGCTCTGCATACACCCGGCGGGCGCTGTCCACGAGGCGGCTGGGATCCACAAGATGACGCGCGGCGCTGGGGTGACAATAGACCTGGGCCCCCTGCTGGGCCCACCAGCCCGCAGCTCCTGCGTGATCCAGATGAATATGCGTCACCAGCACGTGGCGGACATCCTTCGGCTGAAATCCTTTGAGCTGCAGCGCCTGCTGAAGGGCAGGCAGGGTGGAGCCAGGTCCGGTCTCAATCAGGGCCAATTCACGTCCACTTTCGACCAAGTAGGCGGCGATGAGGCCGGGGGTATTCTGGAATTGGAGGTCGAGAGTGTGAACACGCATGGGGCAGGGAAGGTGACTAGAATGGCACCTCCAGCCAGAGATTCCAGGACGGTTTCCATTCTTGATCGTTGAGCGAAGTGCAGCCACAGGAGGTCCATGCGCATCGCCATTTATTGTGGGGCCAATGGAGGCTTCGATCCTCTTTACCGAAACGCGGCGGCTGATTTAGCCTCTTTTTTAGCCCGCGAAGGCATCGGCCTCGTGTATGGCGGGGGGAATGTGGGGCTCATGGGGACGATCGCCGATGCGGCCCTTGCTTCGGGAGGGGAGGTCATCGGGGTGATCCCGCAATCCCTGATGGAAAAAGAGCTGGGGCACGGAGGCGTCAGCGAACTGCATGTGGTGCGCTCCATGCATGAACGAAAGCAGATGATGGTGGACCTCAGTGATGGATTCATCGCTCTGCCGGGCGGGTTTGGCACGCTGGATGAGCTTTTCGAGACGCTCACGTGGCTGCAACTGAGTTTTCATGGCAAGCCCGTGGGGCTGCTGAATGTGAATGGTTTTTTTGACGGGTTGTTGCTCTTCTTGGACCACATGACCTCCCAAGGTTTTTTAAAACCTGAGCACCGGGACTGTGTGTTGGTCTCTTCAGATCCCGCCGAGCTTTTGGCGCAAATGCGGCGCTTTCGTGCTCCAGACCTGGGGAAATGGATCGAAAAGATGATCTCGGCGGAGCGTTGAGTCCTTTTCTGGCAGAGATGACATGTCTGTCATTTTAAACTGGTCTTACGGTTTAAATCAGGGCATGATTTAAGGTTTAACCCTCGTTTTATCTATGGCTAATTCTTCTCCCTCGCGACTCGTCAAATCGGCCGCCCTTGTTTTGCCCCTGGCGGTCGGTGGTCTGGTGTGGTGGTTAGCCAGTGCCCCAGCGCCTACGCCAGCATTGATCTCAAAGACCCCCGAGGCAGCTCGGCCAGTGCAACAGCCCGTGTATCGCCTCACGGGCAGTTTTGGTCTGCCAGCGGTGGAAGTGACCGCTCCAGACGTGTTCACCAAGTTTGATGCCTGGGCTCAAGGCTATGCCCAGGGAGCTAAAGCGGATGAAGTGACGAAGGGCGTGCGGCTGGCCCAGGAGCGACGTGAGGCCCTGAAAACCCTGATCCAGAAAGATCCGCGTGCAGCCCTAGCTCGGGCGCTGCCTTGGCGGTTGCGAAATCGCATGCCGCAGGAGGTGACCCCTTTGCTGGAGCAGCGCGTCTCGACCCGGGCGGATTATTCCGTGATCGGGGCGCTTCCAGCCCCTGGGGTGGAGCCCAAGGTGGCGCCGCTCTATCGTGAAGCCATCTTGGAGGACGGCATCTACAAAGCCTTCGTTTATGGCAAACGTGAGTTTTTAAGCTCTAAAAACGACCTGCCTATCGAAGGCATCGCCGTGGATGATCATTTGGCGATTCTGGAGAGCCCCATGCGTGAGCTAGAGGCTGGGGAGCCGCTGCCTGCCGGCGGGGTGAAACCTGCGGCGCAGGATGAGCACCAGGCCTCTCCCCCAGCGGCAGCACCCCCGGTGATGATCTCTGGCGGCCAGGCCTACCAGACCTGCTGCCTCTCCCACTCTGCGGCCATGGAACAGGCGCTGTATGAACTGGAGAACCGCCGTGGGCCAGACATGAGCGCGACCGATGCCGAGTCTGTCTGGAGCGAAGGCCCCAAGAAAATCCTGGTCATTCGAGTGGACTTTTCCGACGTGACTGGCACGCCGCAAAACGTCAATGGCTCTACCATCACCCCGGCTTTCGCCACCAATCTCATCAACGGCGTCTGCAATGACTTCATGGAGGATGTCTCTTATGGGAAAACCAACATCAATCTGAATTCGGCCGATGTTACCCCGGTGCTGCGTATGCCAAGCCCGGCCTCGTTTTATGCAGTCAATTATCGGCCAACAGCGCTCCTGGACGACAGTTTGGATGCTGCTCAGTTAGCTGGCTACAATCCGGACTCTTACGATCGTCACATGATCGTCTTTAGCTGGATTGGGCCCAGTCGCATTGCGGGCTCTCAATTCACCTTCGCGGGTCTCGGGCGTCTGAATGGTAAGTACACTTGGTACAATGGCTATTTCGATAGCCGAGTGGTGCCGCATGAGCTGGGGCATAATCTTAACCTCAACCACGCCAACCTTTGGGTGCCTGCTGCCAATGATCCGGTGCAAATCGCGGGTGGATTTTCTGCCGAATACGAAGACCCCTTCGATTGCATGGGTAATGGTTTTTATGCCCCGATCAGCCTGCTGCATTTCAATCCCTGGTACCTCAATCGCCTGGATTGGCTGCCAAACAGCGCCATTCACACCGTCGTCGCTCCGGGGACTTTCCGCGTTTATCGTTATGACCATCCCAATGCCACGCTGAACCGCACGTTGGCGCTCAAGATCGCCAAGGACAGCACGATTAACTATTGGTTAAGCTATCGCGGACGCTTCGCGGGCAGAACGGACAGCTTGGCGGATGTCTCCGACGGCGCTTACATCATCTGGGGTTACAATGGCAATGGGAAGAGCCAACTCATTGACGTGGATACACCCGGCGGTAGCCCCGATGATGCCTCGCTGAATGTGGGGCAGACGCTGCATGATACGGAGGCTGGCATCATCATGCGGGTGCTCGGCAAAGGGGGTGCCGGTGTGGATGAATATTTGGACATCCAGGTGCAGCAGGATAATCGCATTTACCCCCTCCAAACGGTCTATGATGTGGACGAGTCTGCCGGGTCCGTGGAGATCACTCTGGCGCGTTCCGGTGAGCCTAACGAAATTTCCACTGTCACGGTCTCGACCGTGAATGGCTCTGCTGTCTCGCCTTCAGATTACACCGCGACTTCCACGTCGGTGACTTGGGGCAGCGCAGATACTTCCAATAAGACGGTCACGATCCCCATCACTGCGAATGCCACCCGTGAAGGCACGGAGACTTTCCAGGTCAATGTGACGCTGACGGTTGGGGCCAATTCATTGGTGATCGGCAGCCCTATCACGGTGAAAATCCACGAGCCTGGAACAGCAGATCCTTCCTTTGCCCACGATAGTTTTTTCAGTCCTGGCAGTGTCCGTCAACTGGCGCTGGAGCCCGATGGGCAGGTGGTTTTTGTCGGTGGGGCTGACTATGTTCAAAGCTCCCTCCTCAATGGACTCGGTCGTCTGACTTCAGAGGGCAAGCTGGACACCACCTTTACCCGTCCTGATGGTGCAGATCCTCTTCCTGTTTTGGCTGTGGCCAGACTGGTGAATGGTCAATTCGTGGTGGGTGGGGATTTTACCTCCCTGCGTGGGGAGAGCCTTTCCCACATCGGCATGCTGGCCAATGACGGGGATATTGACACCGGTTTTGACCCCGGTGCGGGTGCCAATGGTCCGGTCAAGGCGCTGGCTGTCCAGGCGGATGGGCGCATCCTGGCGGGTGGTTCCTTCACCACCTTTGATGCTCAGCCACGTCTGGGGCTGGCGCGCCTCATGCCAGATGGCTCTCTGGATACCAGCTTCCTTTCCACTCCCATACCGCTCCTGGCGGAGATGGATGTCGAGGCCATCGTGCTCCAGGCCGATGGGAAAATCTTGGTCGGTGGGCAGATCCGCACCGCCGGGGCGAATGACCTGTTTGCAGGTGGGTTCAGCAGTGGGGTGCTGCGTCTGAACACCGATGGCACGGTGGATGAAAGTTTCGACATCGGTGCCGGTGCTCATCAGATTGGCAATACCAGCACCGTTCAGCGGGTGATGGCCCTGGCACTGCAAATTGACGGCAAAGTTTTGGTAGGCGGGCAATTCACCGCTTTTAACGCAGTGCCAGCTCAGCGGCTGGTCCGTTTGAACACGAACGGAAGCCTGGACCAGGCTTTCCAGACCGCTTCTAACAATGGCGCCAATGGCACCGTGCGGAACATCGAGGTGCAAGGAGATGGGCGTATCCTCCTGGCGGGTGAATTTACGACCCTCGTTAATGGCTCCACGCGCAATTATGTTGGCCGTTTGTTAACCACGGGTGCGTTGGATACCGGCTTCGATGCTGCACTGCCTTTGACGGCGGACGCGGGTGGCGGGGCTTACGGTCACCGCACTAAAATGCAGCCGGATGGCCGCGTGCTTCTCGCGCTTGAGGCGGCGGGCACGGTGGATACGACGGTGCGCCGGGTCTTCAGCGGTCAGCAAGGCCGCTCTGGCATCCTTGAGTTTGCCAATGGCTCAAACACCGTCAACGAAGGTGGGCAGACCACCGTCGAGGTGAAACGCACAGGCGGCAGTTTAGGCAAGATCACCGTCAATTATGCCCTCATTCCAGGCTCTGCGGATGCCACGGATTACGTGGACCAGACGGGGACTTTGACCTGGGAAAATGGGGTGACGACTTCCAAGTTCATCACGATCCAGGCCCCGAGTGATGCCCAAGCGGAAGCCACGGAGTTTTTCACCGTTCAGTTAGGCGTTCCTCTTGGCGGTGCCTTTTTAGGCGATGGGGCAGAGTCCACCGTGGCCATTGTGGACCCCGGCGCTGCCGGATTCCCCACCGTGCGCTTCAATGCGGACTCCAGCACGATGACGGAATCTGCCACGGGCACTCTCACGCTGAATGTGGAACTGACCGCCGAGGCAGACAGCCGGGTCACCGTTCCCATCATCCTGGGTGGGACAGCCTCGAATGCCTTTGCGGGTAGCAATGGCGATTACCGTGTCACTCCAAGTCTGCCTTTGATTTTCGAGCCTGGTGAAACATTGAAAACACTGACCATCGCTTCCGTGCAGGACAATGCGGCAGAGGGAATCGAAACCCTCACGTTGCGGCTGCCTTTCCCCACAGGCCCCGCGCTGATTGGAAATCCAAGCCTGCACACCGTGACGATTGTGGATGATGATCAATCTCCGAGAATCACTGGGGCACCTATCAGCCTCATCGTCGGTGTGGGCCGGCCCGCAGGTCCGTTTGAGGTGAATGTCGCTGGCTCGTTGCCACTGACAGTCGAGTGGTATCTGAATAACCGTCTTGTGCCGGGCATCAATCTGTCCTCCTACACCATTCCTGCGGCCACGCTGAAACACGCTGGCACTTACACACTGAAGGCGAAAAATCGCTTGGCTGAAGCGTTCAGCACGAATGCGGATTTGGTGGTTCTGGATGTCTCCACACGCACCGTCGTTTTGCCCGTGGGTGGCAAGGCCACCTTTAAAATGGACGCCGCCGGGAACAGTATCAATTACACCTGGAAAAAGGTGGGGGGCGACTTGGCCAGCAATTCGAGAGCCACCAGCCGTTTTGATAAGACCCTCTCGATCTCCAATTTGGAACTGGCGGATTCCGGCACCTACATCTGCCGCGTGGCTAGCCCCATCGCCATCAATCCTCTGGGAGAGACCCCCGGGGAGAAATTCATGGACGGTGCTATCCATGTGCTGAAGGTGGTGGATGACGGACCTGAGTTTTTGGACCTTGAGGATGGAGACATCCTGCCAAATGCCATCGTTAGCGGGACCTATGAGTACCCCGTGACGTATGTGGACGCAGTCAATAAAGCTCCCATGACCTACACCGCTGCGGGCCTGCCTGCGGGCTTGAAGATGGACATCGCCACCGGAGTTATCCGGGGCAAGCCAACTGTTCACAAGGCCACCCCTTATGACGTGACTTTGACTCTGGCGAATAAGTTCGGCAAAACCTCCGTGAAGGTGAAACTAACGGTGGAGCCGCTGCCCACGCAACTCGCCGGCGATTACCTCGCCATCGTGGGCCGCCAGATCAGCCTGAACCAGGAAATCGGTGGGCGGCTGGATCTGAAAATTACCACGACGGGTGCCTTCAGTGGCAAGCTCATCCATGGCGGACTCACCCATGCCTTGAAGGGCGTGATGGATGTCTTCAATGAAGCGGCAGCCCCCACTCCACCTCTGCCTTCGGGCCGTCTGCAAATCGTCCGCACGGGCAAACCTACACCTCGTCCCTTGGAGCTCTTTTTCCGGATTGATCCTTCCACTCGCCGCATCGTCACCGCCACCTTGGGAGATGGTTTTGATACGGTGACCTTCACAGGTTGGAAGCAGACCTGGGATGCCAAAAATAACAAGGCCGATGCCTTTGACGGTTATCACACCCTGGCTTTGGAGATGCCGGAATCCATCCCTAACGTGCCTCGCGGTTATGGTTACGGCACCCTCAATGTCACCCTGGCAGGTATGGCCACTCTGGTCGGTAAAACTGGCGATGGGGAAACCATTTCAGGCAGTGCCTTCATCAGTGAGACGGGTGAAGTGGCCGTCTTCCAGCCGCTTTATAAAACCAAGCCCACTGGATCGCTCTTGGGCAAGCTTCAGCTGGATAAATCCACTTTGGAAAATGATGACAATGACAACCGCATCACTGGTTCCCTGAACTGGCTGCGTCCTGAGACGACGACTGCTAACGCCCGTGTTTATAAAGACGGTTTTGGCCCGTTGGACGTCATGGCTTTTGGCGGCCGTTACCTGCCAGTGCCGCTGGTCCTGGGCTTGGAAGAAATCGGCAATGTGAATGTGGACTTCAGCGCCTTTAGCCTTTCCGGGGCTGAGCCTTCGCGCAATCCTGATGCCATCTTTAACATCGGCATAAAGAACAAGATCACCCTCGTCGGTGGCAGTGCCACGATGACGACCTTGAAGGCCGATGCGGCCAAGGGCACTTACAGCGGTAAGTTCACGCTGGAAGATAACAATCCGCTTTCCGTGCCACCGAAGCTGAAACGCCCTGTCACTTACCAGGGGCTGGTCGTGCCGACTCCTTCGGGACTCCGGGGTTATGGTTACTTCCTGCTGCCTCAGTTGCCTTCGAACCTCGTCAGCCCGGCCACCACGCCGACGACGTCGCCGATTTTATCCGGCCAGTCGCGGTTCTCTCTTCCCCCTCCTTGAGGTTGAGGAAACGGTGTTAGCTTAGCGTCTGATCCATCACCCACTGGGCGTAGGCCTCATAGGCTCGCTCAGCGGGGATGGCTAAGATCTCAGGCACCTCGTAAGGGTGCAGTTCTCTCAGGCGCTGCTCCAGGGCCGGATACTGAGCCCGGGTGGTTTTAATAAGGGCCAAGACTTCGCTGCTGGATTCGATCTCTCCCTTCCAGCGATAGATGGAAGTGACGCCGGGACACAAATTGACACAGGCTGCCAGTTGCGACTCCACCAGCAATGTGCCAGTCTGTCGCGCTTTTTCAGCATCCGGAAACGTAGATAAGACCAGCAGAATGTCCGTCATGGCCCCCAGTGTATGAGATCTGCCTTCATCGACAAGCTTCTGAAAAAAATGGACCGCCTGGAACCTGCCGAGGTGCAGGGGGTGGTGCTGGAATTGATGAAGGAAAAGGGCTTTTTGGAAAAGACCTTCCAGGCTTTGCAAGAAGGCGTCATCCTCTTGGACCCAGACGGCTTTGTCACCTACGTCAACAGTGCTTCCTGCCAGCTTTTTGGGTTCCAGGAGCAGCAGGTCATCGGGCAAAAGCTGACCCAGGGCATGCGTGGTCTGGACTGGGCGGAACTGCTGAAACCTGGCACGGTGGTCAGCCGTGACCTGGAGGTGTTTTACCCCGAAAATCGCTACCTCAATTTCTATATCACCAGCATTGATGACGACCAGCCCATCGGCTTTGTCATGCTCATCCGGGATGTCACGGAGACGCGCAAACGCACCGAGGAACAGATTGAAAGTGAGCGTCTCAATGCCTTCACCCTGCTCGCCGCCGGCGTGGCCCATGAGTTGGGAAACCCGCTCAATTCCTTGACCATCCACCTTCAGTTGCTGGAGCGGCGGCTAAAAAAAATGGGCAAAACAGGGGAGCCGCTGCGTGAGCATCTGGATGTGGCCACGAGTGAAATCAAACGCATGGATGGCATCATCAGCCAGTTCCTCGCTGCCATCCGCCCCACCCAGCCGCAGCTTCAAAAGCTACAGATTTCCGAATTGCTGCACGAAAGTCTGCGATTCCTCAAACCTGATCTGGACCAAGCGAAGGTCAAGGTGAGGCTGGACCTGAGGGCTGATATGCCCGTGATGCCTTTGGACGCTGACCAAATGAAGCAGGCGATGTACAATCTCATTCGCAATGCCTGCCAGGCCATGCCGCAGGGAGGCAGCCTCACCATTCAGGGTAGCTACACAGACTTTGAAGTTCGGCTCAGCTTCGAAGACAGTGGTAAGGGCATCAGCCCGGAGCAGATGGGCAAACTTTTCCAGCCTTTTTCCACCACCCGCGCGACGGGCACGGGCCTGGGTCTGCTCATCGTGCGCCGCATAATCCGTGAGCACGGCGGTGAGATAGACATCGAAAGCCGCGCTGGCAAAGGCACCCGCGTTAGCCTGTGGTTACCTCTGGTTGAGAGGAAGGTGCGGCTTTTGCAGGCCGGTTCTGAAAGGCCAGACGAAAAACACTCATGATAGATCCCGCCACCATCCTCATCGTTGATGATGAAAAGCACACTCGGGATGGCTTGCGCCTTTCCCTAGAAGATGACTTTGACTGCTATGTGGCCTCCAATGCAGCAGAGGCGATGGAGCATCTGAAAAATGACCAGGTGGATGTCATGTTGACAGACCTTCGGTTAGGCGATGACGATGGCATGAAACTGCTGGAGGCTGCCCTGCACCTGCCGCATGCACCCGTGTGCATCATGATGACCGCCTATGGCAGTGTGGATACAGCTGTGGAGGCCATGCGCCGTGGCGCGTATCACTTCGTCACTAAACCTCTCAATCTGGATGAAGTGGAACTGCTGGTGAAGCGCGCCCTGCGTAGCCGCAGCTTGGAAAAGGAGAACACGGCTCTCAAGCAGCAGGTGGAGCAAAAATACTCCATCGAAGGCATCTTGGGGAAGGCCGATACTCTGAAGCCGATCTTAGAAACCATCCAGCAAGTCGCCCCTACCCGCGCCACCGTCCTGATCGAAGGTGAAAGCGGTACAGGTAAAGAACTTGTGGCTCGAGCAGTCCATAACCTGAGTGGGCGGCCCAAGGCCAAGTTAGTCACGGTTCACTGCGCGGCCTTGTCGCCCCAGATTTTAGAGAGCGAGCTGTTTGGCCATGAGAAAGGGTCTTTTACAGGAGCGCAAGAGCGCCGCATCGGCCGCTTTGAGCTGGCAGATGGGGGCACTCTTTTTCTGGATGAAATCGGGGAAATAGATGCCAGCACCCAGGTGAAGTTATTGCGTGCTTTGGGAGAGCAAACCATCGAGCGCGTGGGCGGTAGCAAACCCATCAAGGTGGATGTGCGCGTGGTCGCTGCCACGAACAAAGACTTGGCCAAGATGGTGGAAGAAGGGAAATTCCGCGAAGATCTCTACTGGCGACTTCGCGTGGTCACCATCCACATGCCGCCCCTGCGCACCCGCAAAGGAGACATCCCTTTACTAGCCGAGCATTTTCTCAAGGACCTCGCGACGGCCAATGGCAAGACCTACAAACCCCTGGGGGAAGATGCACTGCCTCTGCTGATGACTTATGACTGGCCAGGCAACGTGCGGGAGCTGCGCACCGCCATCGAGCATGGGGTGGTGATGAGTAACAGCAGCCGGGTCATGGCCAAGCACCTTCCCGCCTACCTTTCTCAGCCAGGGGGCCTGGGCTGGCGAGTTCCCGTACCTTCGCCCCAGGCGGGTGGGGAGCTTTCTCAATCCCTCGCTCCGAAGGCGACGCTGGACATCCATGAGATGGAAAAACAGCTCATCTTAAAGGCGTTGGAAGAATCTGGAAACAATCGCAGTGAAGCGGCAGATCTCCTCGCCATGAGTCGCCGCACCTTGCAGCGAAAACTCAAAGAGATGGGCCTAGTGAGAAAGCATCGGAAGCGGATGAAATCTTGAAGCTGTCCCGCTGGAGACAGGGGCATTCACTTCTGGATCAAAGGCAGCAGCACGCGCACCGTGGTGCCTTTGCCTGGGTCACTCTGGATTTTGATGGTGCCCTGGTGGCTTTTGACGATGCCTAGCACCGCTGCCATGCCCAGGCCACGTCCGGTGAACTTGGTGGAAAAGAAGGGATCGAAGACCATGTTCAGCACCTCGGGCTCCATGCCTCTGCCCCGATCCATGATGTCCAAGTAAAGATACTGACCGGGTAGGGGGGCGGGGTCCACGTGGGTTTCTTGCAGGTAGGCCGCTTCACAGGTGACGGCACCAGTGCAGAGGTGAACCGTGCTAGCTCCGTCGGTCGCTTCGGAGGCATTGGTGAGGAGGTTGATCAGGAGATGCCGCAGGCTTTCACTGTCGGCATGGATCCAGGCATCCGGTCCCTCATGTTTCCACTCCAGCAAATGAGATGAGGGGAGGCAGCACTTCAGCGTGGGTAGAGACTCCTCCATGAAATGCTCCCAGGAGGTATCCACAAACTGGTGCATGCCATGGCCTGTGCAAGTCAGGAGCACGCGGTTCAGTGCGGCCACTCGCTGGCTCTCTCTCAGCACGCCGTCCATGAAATCTCGGGTCTGGCCAGGAGGGGACTGCATGCGCGCTAGCTCGGCATAACTGGTTAGGGCCTGAAGAATGTTGTTGGAGTGATGGCAGACCCCATTGGCTAAGCGGTGCAGGCTTTCATACTTCTGCGACTGGATCAGGCGATCTTTCAGGCGAGTCTGGTGACTCTCTGCCATCTTGAGCGAGGTGATGTCTTCAATGACGCTTAACAGGCCGATGGTCTCGCCTTGGTCATTTTTCAGCGGCACCTTGCTTTGGTAAAAAGCGCGTAGCTGCCCGCCTGCCGTGCGCAGGGTTTTTTCAGCGAGCAGGACGGAGCGCCCCTGCTCCATCACGTCTTGGTCAGGAAGATCTTGGGGGCTGTTTTCATCCACCCAGGACAGGCCGTCCTGGGTCTGTCCTTGGGCTTTTTGAGGGGTGCCCAGCCCTGCGTAATCGGCAAAGAGTTGGTTGCAGCCCAGGATGTGGGATTGCCGGTCCTTCCACACCACCCCGACGGGGATGGTATTGATGACGGTCTGCAGCATGGCTTGAGCTTCACGGGCCTGCCGTTCTGCTTGGGCGATGCGGTTATTCACCCGCACCAGTCCCAGCACCAGGGCGGCTAAAAGCAGGGTGCTGCCGATGGTGCCGCCCAGAGTCCACCATAACCAAGAGAGATCCGTCTTGGGATTTCGTTCATAGAGAAAACCGTCCAGCGAGTAGTCGGCAGGCAGCATGCCCAGGCGCACGTAAGTATCCCCAATGTGCCGCCAGCGGCCTTCATTCATGTGGCCGATGTCAATCAGCTCAGAAAACATCAGTCGTGCCATTTCATCCGCCTCAAAGTGCATGGCCTCGCGGCTCATGGGGCACTGGTAGCGGTCTTTTAGCAGTTCGATGATCTCTTCCCGGTGGCTCATGGCATATTGCCAGCCCTTCAAAGTCGCATCTAAAAAAGCCCGCACGCGTTCTGGGTGCTGTTGGATTTCTGCCTCCGTCGTGTAGAGACAGTCGCCATAAAAATCCACGCCATAGTCACGCGGCTGGATCAGGCGAAAAGGAATCCCACGCTCCCGCAGGATGAAGGGTTCATTGATGGTGTAGGCCCCCATACCGGCGATGACCCCGCTGACCATCTTCTCTGGGTTGAACTCATAGGGGATGGTCTTCACGGCATCGGCAGCCAGACCTTCATTTTTAAACATGGCCAGCAGGGCAGGGGTGTCCTCTGGAGAAACGGCCACGGTTTTGCCCGCCATTTGGTGCGGGGTATTGATACCGCTGATCTCAGGCACCAGCAGCACTTCCGCCGAATGCTGGAGAATGGCGGCCAAAGCCACCAGGGGCTGCCCTTCGTGGCGATGAATGAGCATGGAAGAAAGCGCCACGGCATACTGGCTGCGGCCGGTGGTGAGCTCATTGGCAAAATGGGTTTCAGGCCCGCCTTCGACTAGAGTGACCTCCAGTCCGGCCTCCCGGTAAAAGCCCTTCTCCACTGCCGCATAGTAGCCAGCAAACTGGAAGGCGTGTTTCCATTTAAGTTGAACGGTGACCTTTTCCTGAGCTCCCGCAGTCAGGGCCAGCAGGAACATGCCACATGACAAAAGCCGAGGCAGAAAGTGTCGTAGGTTGGAATGGGGCAACGTCACGGTGATAAACCTCCCATCTTCCAGCGATTGAATCCAGTGAGATTTGCCTTTCCTTGCAGGCTGTCGGAAGGGTGGGGTGCATTCATGAATTCCCGTTATCTCATCATCGGCCAGGGGCTGGCAGGCACGGCGCTGGCGTGGCGGCTGCACCAGCGCGGCGTGGCGTTCTGTGTGGTGGATCGGGATGAAGAGCGGACTTCTTCTAAAGTCGCCGCAGGACTCGTCACGCCGATCACGGGCATGCGGCTGAACCTGAACTGGCGTTATGAAGCGCTTTATCCAGAAGCTCTCGCCTTTTATCAAAGCCTAGAGCTTCTCCTGAACCAGCGCTTTTATCATGAGGTGCCTATCGTGCGTCTGTTGCGGGATGAAAAGGCCGCAGCCCTATGGGAAAAGCGCCGTCTGCAGCCGGAAGTGCAGCCATACCTGAAGCCGCTACAAACACCCCTGGTGGATGAGGCGTTTTTTGCCAATCCACACGGCGGTTTTGAGCAGCGCCACAGTGGCTGGCTAGACAGTGCCGCGTTTTTAAAAGCCAGTCGCGAATTCTTCCAGAGCATCGGCGCATGGCAGAGTGGGGAGGTCGCTCCAGAGTCATTGACGATGCTGGATTCAGGCCTGTCTTGGAAGGGTCAGCTTTTTTCGACGGCGGTTTTTTGCACAGGCTGGGAAGCGGCTTTGCATCCGTGGTTTCACTGGGTGCCGTTTCGTTCTGCGCGGGGTACGGTCCTCAGCCTCCAGGCAGACACAGGTCATGAGCAGCGCATCATCAATCGCGGCTGCTGGTTACTGCCACGGCCAGATGGCAGCCTGCGTGCAGGGCCCACCTATGAGCTGGATTTTGATCAGCCTCATGAGCCTGCACCTTCGGCGCTGGCTGCTTTGGACCAAAAACTCCGGTCTTTGTTGGTGCAGGACTTCACCGTCACAGGCACTCAGACGGGAGTGCGCCCCATCATCCAAGGGCATCAGGCCTTGATCGGCCGTCACCCTGCCCGCCCCCAGATAGCCTTCATGAATGGCCTGGGTTCCAAAGGTGTACTACGGGCTCCCTGGGTGGCGCGGCAGTTGGTAGATCATCTGTTGGATGCAGCCCCGATTGAGCTCGGGCTGGACCTCGCAGGGAATGTGTAAACGAGCTTAAAAATGGGGTGCTGAGACGGTGCCTTCTTCGATCTCCAGCTTCTTCCGGCGCACGATGTTATCGGCGATGCTGAGCACCATTTCTTCTAACAACAAACGTAGATGGCTGCCTGGGCGGTAATCCGCCGGGGCGATGTGTTTCACACGATCTGCCAAGGCGCTGAGTTGGTAGCATTTACGGAAGCTGGCGCGATTCGTTTCATCCGGGTTATACACGGCAATGGCGTGGCCGCCGTAGCGTTTCATCAGGGTGAAACAAGGCACGTCGGTGGGGCCATCCCCCACATAAATCATGTTTTCAAAAGGGATGGGCCGCAGCTCTGGATCCATGTGATCATTCACATCCTCATGCGGTTCCAGCATGCCTTTATTGATGCGGAAGATGTATTGGGTTTTGGTGGTGTGGCTGATGACCCTTTTGGGGAAGCTGATGCGGCCATCTTTATCCTGGCCGAACTCACAGCCAAAGATGCGTTTCACAAAAGGCGCCAGGGAGCTGCCATCCAGGAGGATCTTCAATCCTGAAGAAATGATGTAATGCTCGATCTTGATGCCTAACAAACGATGCTGGTTGCTCAGGATGCCATTCATTTCATTGAAGATTTCGGGCACGCCTTTGTAGTAACGCAGCTTGGCCCCGAGCACCCGCAGCTCCTCGTTCGAGGGGCGGTCCATCTCCAGGTAGTCGAGCATGCATTTCAGGTAAGCCAGCTCGCCGTCGTACCCTTCCTGATCGACCAGCTCACGGCTCCTTTTCCAAAACTGGCCTGGGTTAATCCCAAAGTGGGGAAACAACGTCTCGTCCTGCATGTAAGTAGGACTGAGCGTCTGGTCATAATCATAGATGATGCCGATGGTGGTTTGGAGGGCGGCCATGAAAGGGAGGTGTGCGTGCGTACAGCCTATGCGTGCTCAGCCCGGGTTTGTCAAAAAAGGCACCCTGACGAATCTGCCTCGGCAGGGTCTAAATGCGCCCGCCACTCAAGGAAGCAAAGGCATCTTGTAGCTTTGGGTAGGCGAAGCGGTAGCCCAGTTCCGTGGCTTTGCCAGGAATGGCGCGTTGACTACAGAGCAGCATCTCCTCGGCCATGCCACGCAGCAGTAGCCGCAAAGCCAGGGCTGGGACGTGGAGGAAGGCGGGGCGTTTCAGACTGTGGGCCAGTTTAGAGGTGAAGTTGCTATTCAGCTCAGGATTTGGGGCGCAGAGATTCAAAGGGCCGTGAACTTGTGGATTTTCCAAAGCCCAGAGGATGAGTGCGGCTTCGTCTTCCACATGGATCCAGGACATCCATTGCCGTCCTTTTCCCAGACGTCCTCCTAGTGCAAAGCGGAATGCGCGGGCCATCAGCGGGTAAGCACCCCCATCCTGAGCCAGAACCATGCTGGTGCGCAGATGAACGACACGGGCCCCCCAGAGGCTGGCATGGCTGGCGGCGTTTTCCCAGGCCTCACAAAGCTCGGCCAAGAAGCCAGAGCCGCGTGGGGATTTTTCATCCAATAGGGTGTCGCCACAACTGCCGTAGTAACCGATGCCTGAGGCTGCGAGGACTATGGAGGGGCGATTGCTGGGCGACCACGTTTGCAAATGGGCCATCATCGCCTGGGTTAAGTCCACCCGGCTTTTCCAGATGCGGGCTTTTTTATCCGACGTCCATAGCCCCATCAGGGACTCGCCCGCGAGATGCACCAGCACATCCAATTGCGTCTCAGGAAGTTTTTCTGGGGCTCCAGGGGGAAGTTGAAGTGTCTTGTCCGCACCAGTCGGCGAGATTTTGCGGCGGCTGTAGGCGACGACCTCATGGCCGCTGGCCGTGGCCAATTTCGCAAAAGCTTCCCCAATTAGCCCCGTGGCTCCTGTGATGCCTATACGCATACTTTCTTTTACGCTTTAAAATCTTAAATGTGAATCTCGAATTTACCTCAGTGCTTCCACCAGTCTTGCGGCTTTTCCCAAGGCTGACTTTGGGCTGAAGACGACTGCGCTTGCTCGTCTGCCTTTCGAAGGGTGCTCTCCTCGTCGCTATCTGCGAGTTCCATGAGCAATTGGACGTGTGGCTCAGGGCGGGTGGTGCGCCGCCAGATCTGCCAGGCCGCCATGGCAAAACAACCCAGGAGGAAAAAGAAAAAGCACAGCGTGGCAATCACAAACCAGTCCATCGCCGCTGTATTGGCCGCATACAGGTTTGCGGCAGGCTTCTGCACGTAAATGGGGAAGGCGAGCACGGGATTCACAGCAAAGACTCAACGAGTCAGAAAACCATTCGGTGAGAAATTTGACTGAAAAAGTGGTAGATCCCGGCCTTTTTCAATCCACCGGCCCGCCGTGCCGCATTGAAATCATTCAAAAACCAAACGCATGGGGATCATGCTGGAGAAGCTGAACCCATGTTTGGCAAAGAAAGTCTGAGACTCTGCGCTGAGTTTATCCGTCAGCAAAGTGATGCGGCGGAAGTGCTTCTCGCGGGCAAATTCGATGGCATGAGCCAGCAACCGGCCGCCATAACCCATGCGGCGATGCTGAGGATGGACGATGACGTCCTCCATGAGAATGACCAGCCCGCCTTCTGCGGTGCTGATGGTGAAAAGCAGATTCACCATGCCGATCACCATGTGGTCTGTGCGCAGGACGAAAATGCGGCCTCGGTTCGGTTGTTCCAAGATCAGCCGCAGACCGTGCTCCTGTTTGTTTTTGTCAGGCCGGAAGTCCGCCTCTTCGCTGAAAAGCGCCACCAGCAGCTCGACGAGCTGCGGCATGTCTTCAATGGTTGCCGGCTCGATGCGCGGCTCGGAAGTGAGGCTGGACATTGAACGCAATTTAGCCAGCGCCCAGGCAATCGCAATCAGGTTAATGGGGCTGAAATGCATCAAAAAGGCTGAAAGGGGCCCAAAGAAGGGAGGAAACGCTCCAAATACATATCTTCAAGGCACCTTTTCAGAGTCGTAATCAGGCAAATCTCCCGGTGGAAAAATGTGGACTTAAGACTTGTTGATTATTATGTTGTATAAACGGCGTGCCCTATTTTTTGTGATGGGTGGCGCAATGCTCTTTTTAACTGCGAGTTCTTTCGTTCTCGCGAACCCAGATTCTTTTTACACCGTACCCGCTCCCGATGGGATTTTCGTTCCGCAGCATGTTTCAGTCTGGCACCGACCCCCAAGGTCAGGATCCAGCGGCTCTACCTGCCCAGGGATACGCAGCGGCTCCGACCATGCAGGCCCCCAACGTGGCTTCTCCGTTCGGAGCCCAGGCAAATCCGTTGTTTAAAACTGTCACTGGCGAGTCCATGCAGGCTGCCCCAGTGCAGGCTTCGCCTTTTGCAGCCCAGGGTGCGCCGAGCAGTGCAGTGTTAACTGTGGGGGATGTGCTGCCGCAACTGCCCCCTGAACTGGTGCGAATGAATGCTCTCTCCCCCGAGCAGCCAGTGGCGGTGGCTGCCCAGGTGCTGGATGCTGCCCTGCGCAGTGGGCAGGCCGCTTTACCGATTTTTGAGATCTATCGTGTGTGTCCGGCCTTGTTTCAGACACCCATCTCACCTCAGGACCAGCGCATGGTGCCGTTGCCTGCATCCAAACTGCCGAGGTTGATCGCCAGTGCCCAGCAGGCTGGGGGTGCAGTCCCAGCGAATGCCGCTTCTCCCTTTGCGGCTGCCCAGCCCGCTGCCAGTCCGTTTTCTGCCCAATCCTTTCCTGGATCTCCAGCGACGGCTTTACCACCACGCCGCACGGGTCCACCGCCCCCGCTGGCAGATATTCCACGGGAGGCTCAGGCCCCATTATCCCTGCCAGGTACGGGGAATCATCCGGTCTTTCCTGTCAGCCCTTTTGCGGCAGCAGCCCCTGGGATGAATGGCACAGCGGAAGCTCCCCTCGTCTCTCCTTTCAGTGCCAAATCTCCAGAGCCAGCGGCAGCTTCCCCATTGCTGCCGGCGAGTTTGTTCGCGAGCCCCGGATCGCCTGCGGCCTCGCCTTTTGCGGTCCCCCATGGTTTGGTTCCTGGTGCCACTCCGGCCTCCCCCTTTGCGGCGATGAGTCCTCCTGCTGCGGCTCCCACCCCGGCAGCCTCGGAGACGCCTTTTTCCAGCTTGTTTGGGCCTAAGGCGGTGCCCACGGGCCAACCTGCGCCCGATGCTCCTGCGCGCCCCATCGCAGCCCCCCCCAGTTTCGCAGGCATGCCAGCAGCTACGGCCAGTGGGCCAAATCTGCGCATCAGCCTCGCCAGTTTCCTGCGGGGATACAGCGTCGCTGAATTGGGTTTTGACCCCATCATGGTCCCTACCTGGATCATGACCAGCCAGCCCGCCTCTCTGGTGCGTGAGTGGGCCCAGTCGCCCAATCCCCTCGTCGAATTGGGTCTGTTGATTGATGGCGTGACGGATGTGGGCTTCCGGAATGTCCTGAACCATGCCAAGCGTGATTTCCAACTCCGCGTGCCACAGGAAGAAATCCATGGTGCCATGGCAGGAACCGCCCCGCCGACGTTGCCAAATCTCGCCAGCATGGGGACTGCGGCACCTGCAATGATGAGGGTGGAGGCTCCCCCACCTGCGCCGGCTTCCCCCTTCGCAGCCCCTTCTGCGGTGGAGGCACCGGCTCCGCTCTTCCAGCCTTCCAACGGTTTTGGCGGTGTGGAAAGTGCGCCCTCCGTCCCCCTCTTTAGCGCACCAGAGGCCCCTGCTTATACGGCCGCTGCCCCCGCTGCACCGCCGGCGTTTTCTGCCGCGCCCATGACCAGCCTGCAGTCTCCTGCACCTGCTTTTGCCAATCCTTTTGTGGTGCCTGCGGCAGCTCCACAGCCAGAAACATCTGCGGTGGAGCGCGAGGTCTCACCACCGCCTGCATTCCAGATGCCGACACCTCAGATGCCGACACCTCAGGTGCCGCCCCCAGTGGCGAATCCGTTCATGGCTCCTGCTGCGCCTGAGCCTAGGCCTGCATTCATTCCGCCCACCTCCTCCTCGGATGGTTTTAGCAGCGCTGAACTCCTGGGGAATGCCTTCCATGATTCTGCCCCGTCCGTGCCGCCTGCCCCGGCGATTCCTGTGACCAATCCTTTCACCGGGAAGACCTCCCCCCACGTGGTGGATGTGCCCGAAGAGTCGGAACCGCCCGCGCCAGCGGCTGTGGAAAGTGCGCCGCCGCCCATGTCCGCCTTCATTCCGCCAGCCTATGAGGAAAAAGAGGCTCCTCCTCGCTCCTTCCCGCCTGCGCCTCCGCAGAAAACAGCCTCCCGCGCTCCCGCAGCAGCCCCCGCGCTGGGTATTCAGTCTCATGATGCGAATCCAGACCAGATTTTGCTGCGTGCTTTGCTCGGTACCGATGATGACCTGACACCCCAACGAATTGTGGAGATGGTCTGTGCGCTACCAGGCATCGCAGCCTGTGTCTGCTTGCAGGGAGATCGGGCCATCTCGCACGTGGGCCCGCATAAGCCCCAGGCTCGTGAGTTCCAACGTCAGGCGACAGACCTCGCCCATCATCTACGCACCCTGGCCCCGCTCATCGGCATCGAAGGCGCAGAGACCTTCACTCTCATGTCGGGAGATCGTTTGATGACTTTCTGCTTCCCAGAGGGAGCGATTCTGGGAGTTTTGCACGATGCTGATCCTTCTTTGGGGCTGCGTGATAAGATCACCTTGATTGCACGCGAGCTTTCCAGGATGCTGGATTGAAATCCGCGTCCCATCATGCCAGCCATTCACCCCGAGCAAAAGACGGTCAGTTTTAAGATCGTCTATTGCGGCACCCCGCTGAGCGGAAAGACCGCGAATCTCCAGCAAATCCACGCCAAGCTGGACCCGCACGGGCGCAGTGATCTCGTCAGCCTATCCACGGCCAAGGACCGCACCTTGTTCTTCGATTTCCTGAGTGTAGAAAGCGCCGCCATCCCAGGTTACAAGACGGCCTTTCACCTCTACACGGTGCCAGGGCAGGTCACTTACAATGCCACCCTCCAGCTCGTGCTGCGTCAGGCAGATGGGGTGGTCTTTGTGGCCGATAGTCAGATGGATCGCCAACGTGAAAATGTGCAGGCTTTCCAGGCCCTGGAGGCGAATCTACGTCTCAATGGCAGCTCGCTGGATCGTTTGCCGCTGGTCCTTCAATACAATAAGCGTGATTTGCCGAACACGGCGCCGGTGGAATACCTGGAGTTCCTCCTCAACAATCGTCCCGTGCCTTGGTTGAGTTTCGAGGCGGATGCTCGCGGTGGGCGCAATATCTTGGCGACGCTGAATGCCATTTCCCAGGCGGTGTTAGCCCAGTTCCAGGCGCAGCATCAGGCCTCGGCCGAATTGGCCGTGGCCTAACCTTTTTTCATTCCGAAGTTTTGATCGTTGCTCTCATCCATCCTGATGGCCGTCTGACTCCCCTGGCGGGAGAGTTCACGACGGACCCCACCAGCATCGCCGCCCTAGGCCATGCGGTCCATGCCGCAGGGCATGAGCTAGCACTGCGCACGGGTACCTCGGATGTCCGCAGCATCACTCTCAATGGGGCTCAGAGCTGTCTCACTCTGCTGCCTGTGCCGCAGGGCGTTCTACTGCTGGAGCATGATCCGCACGTGCCTCATGCGGCTTTGCAATTGATGGCGCAGAGTTACCTCTCCCAGCCAGCTGCCCCAGCGCCGGTGCTGCCCACCGCAGCCTCTCTCAGTCTGGCAGATGCCCTGCACGCCACTGCGCCATGAAGCTCGCGCTGATCCGTCGCCAATTCACTGCCACGGGTGGTGCAGAGCTGTATCTCCAGCGCCTCGTGGCGGCCCTCGTGGCGGCCAATCATGAAGTGCATCTGTATGCGGAAAATTGGGAGGGCGCGCCTGCGGCAGTGACGCTTCATCGCGTGCCTGTGAAAGCCCCACGTGCTCTACGTCCCGTGCGCTTTGCGGAGGCCGTCGCCCAGAGGATGGCACCTGTGGAATATGATGTGGTTTTCAGCCTGGAGCGCACTGTGTCTCAGGATGTTTACCGCGCTGGAGATGGGGTGCATAAAGTGTGGCTGGACCAGCGCCGCCACTACGCCTCCTGGTGGCGGCGGCCTTTCGTCGGCCTAGGGGCCTTTCACAGCAACATGATGGCGCTGGAAAAACGCACCTTCGACCCCGCTGTCACCCGCCAGATCATTGTGAATTCAGACATGGTTCGGCAGGAGATCCTGCGGGAGTTTGGTTACCCGGCGGAGCGCATCCACCTCGTGCGTAACGGCATCGAGACGGCGCGTTTCCAGCAGGGGGATCGCCCAGGCACCCGGCAGAAATTCGGCTTGGCAGAGAGTGACTTTGTCATGCTTTTTGTTGGGTCGGGCTGGGAGCGTAAAGGATTGCACTTTTTGTTACGCCTGATGGCACGTTTGGAAAAGACGGATCCCCGCGTGAAGCTGCTGGTGGTGGGCAAAGGCAAGCTGCCCGGGCCCGTCCCCCGGAATGTCATCCTTGCAGGCCCGATGCCGCAGGTGGAGCATGCCTACGCTGCCGCAGATCTTTTGACCTTTTTGCCCATCTACGAGCCTAGCTCCAATGTGGTGCCTGAGGCTCTCGCTAGCGGTCTCCCCGTCATCACCAGCGCATTCAATGGCGCAGCCGAATGGTTGACCGAAGGGGTCAATGGCCACGTCCTCCCGGCTCCGGAGGATACCGATGCCCTTGAGAAAGCGATTCGTTATTGGATGGCACGGCCAGAGGCGCGTCCAGTGCCCTGTGAACATGCCCTGGACTTGGAAACAAATGTTCGCGAGACCCTGCGTGTTCTGGAGCAGGTGGCAGCGGCGAAGCGTGCAGCTAGCGCTTCGGTGACTGGATAAATTTCACCACCTGTTCAAAGCCCGCATCGCCCGCTTTGGCCATTTCATGGGCGACGGAGCCATGATCGCGGTTTTTGATCTTCTTCACCGTGAGATGCGTGTGGCCTTCCTGCCGTAGGGCTGCGGCCAGCAGTTCGTTCTCTTCAGCCCGCAGCGCCATGTCTTTATCGGCATAGAGGATCAGCATCGGCGGGGCATCTTTGCGAGCGTGATTCAGCGGGGCGGCGGCATCGGCGATGAGGCGGTTTTTCGGCAGGCCGCGTTCCTGGCGGATGGTGTAGTGAGTCAGCGTCTGTCCAGCCACCGGCACCAGTCCGGCGATGTCGGTCAGCTTCAGCCCTTGGGCCGCGAGGTATTGGTCATCCAGTCCCGCCATAAGCGCCAGGTAAGCTCCAGCGGAGTGCCCGCCTAAAAACACCCGGTTGGCATCTCCGCCATGCTCGGCGATGTGCTTTTTCACCCAGGCAAAGGCCGCTGCGGTATCCTCGATGTAGGCTGGAAACTTGGCCTTCGGGCTGAGGCGATAGCTGATGCTGGCCACGGCGATGCCCGCCTGGGCAAAGTGCCGGGCGATCTCGGGCTGATGGGGCCCGTCTTTGCTCCCTGCCGTGATGCCGCCGCCATGCAGCCAGACCAGTGTGGGGAAGTTCTGGGCACCCGCAGGCAGGTAGAGATCCAGCAGGCAGCGTTCTGCCTCATAAGGGCTGAGAGCCTCTCCTGTTTTGTAGGGTAGGTTTGCCAGCACTCGCGGCGGCGCTTTTTCAGCAGCGGTTAAACTCAACGTGAAGAAGCTGAGGCTCAGCACCCAGGTGCGGCAAAGTGAGACGAAAGACATGGACATAACTCCCCTGAGTATGACAAGGTGAGCATGCCGGGCAATAGCCGGATATCCGAGTCACTCATGCCGCCCTCTTTTCTTTTTCGTGAAGCGCTGGCAGCAGACCGGGCCGCCATGGCGCGGATCTATCACCACTGCCTAGCCTCAGCAGCCTGGATGCCCCCGGAAGTGGCTGCCGTGGCGGACTTTGACCGCGATACCGAGGGGGAGCGTTTATTCGTCATGGAGTCCGCTGGCCGGGTCATCGGTTTCATCTCGATTTGGGAGCCCGAGTCCTTCATCCATCACTTGTACGTGGACCCAGAGGCGCAGGGCAGGGGAGTCGGCCCTGGTTTACTCACGGGCCTGCAGCGGCATGTATCACCGCCCTGGCGGCTGAAATGCTCCTGTGACAACCATCGGGCCCACCAGTTTTATCTCCGCCAGGGGTGGCTGGAGCGTGAAACGGGAGATTCCGATACGGGGCCCTACTGGCTCATGGAAAAACTTTTCCCTGGGTGACAGCCCCGTCACCCGCAGGAAGTCGCAAAGGCTGACAACGTCTTTGCAACAAACGCGGGCTGTGCTTGTCTCACGCCTTCCATGCCTAACTTTGCTTACCAAGCTGCAGACACCACCGGCCGCGATGTTTCCGGAACCATCGAGGCGCAGGATCGTGCCTCGGCCCTGCGTCTTTTGGCGGGTAAGGGCTTGCAACCTTTTAAGATTCAGGAAGCGGTAGGCAAGGCCGGGCCAAAGATCGCGACCAAGGCCAAGGCCGGTGAATTGGTGGATGAAACCGCGCCCATCAAATTGAGCAATGGCCAGCTCCAGCTCTTCACCGAAGAGCTTTCGGAACTGCTGGAGGCAGGCATGCGGCTGGAGGCGGCTTTGAAACTCATGGAGGGCAAAGGCACCACCGGCACGCACAGCCGTATCGCCCGCCGTTTGGGAAATCTCATTCGCGAAGGTCACCCCTTCAGCAGTGCGCTACGCCAGTCATCGCCCTCCTTCGGCGAGCTCTTTTGCTCCGTCGCAGCAGCGGGGGAAGCCGGTGGTTCTTTGGCGGATGCCATGCGCAGGCAGGCACAGTACTTAGCCAGCTTGCGAGAGATGCGGAGCAAGGTGGTGATTGCACTCATCTATCCTGGGTTTTTGTTATTCTCTGCGGTGGGGGTGGTGATCCTTTTCACCACCTTCTTGATCCCTCGCCTCAGCATGATGATGTCACGCATGAAGGGCGGCGTGCCAAAGGGCATCCAGGTGGTGATGCAGATCTCTGACTTCATGCGCAATTACTGGTGGCTGATTCTGGCCGTTCTCGCGTTGATGGTGTTAGGCTTTTTTGTGTGGGCGGGATCGAAGGCTGGCCGCCCCATCTGGGATCGAGTGCGGTTGAGATTTCCACTCGTGGGAAATGTCTTGATCACCAGTTTTCACAATCAGTTCTTAGAGACACTGGCTAGCTTAACAGGTGGTGGTTTGCCCCTCCTCAAAGGCCTGGAGCTTGCCTCTCGCGTGTCTTCGAACTCGTTCATTCAAAAGCAGTTGGAAACCGTCATTTCCAGTGTGCGAGATGGGGCCTCTCTATCCCGAGGTTTGGAAAAGACCGCGCTCTTTCCCATCAAGCTTCTCGAAATGGTGCGCATCGGTGAGCACACGGGGGATCTCAGCGGGACCTTGAGAAGAACGGCCGATCGCTGTGGTCGTGAACTTGGAAAGAGCCTGGAAAAGATGATGGCCTTGATGCAGCCCGTCATCATTCTCATCATGGCGGGTCTGGTCGGCGTCATGGCATACATGATGATTTCGGTCATTTATGAGACAGTCTCTGCCTTGAACTCACGCTAAGAACGATTCTTTATCACTGCCTGAACTAATCCCGAACATTTTTGCTCTCCAAGGCCACCAACTCTACCTTATCTCCGTGAATGACTGATGGGCAGCCGTGTCCCCTCTCCCCTTCAGACTCTGTCTTGATTTACCTTCCATGAATACCCGCCTCCATCGTTCGTCCCGTATCAGCACTCTTGCCTCTCAGGTTCGCACTTCATTGCGTCAGGGGTTCACTCTCATGGAAATGATGCTGGTGCTTGCCATCATCGCCTTGCTCATTGCCATCGGTGCAGTCGCACTCAAAGACGTTTCAGGCACCTCTGAAATCATTGCGGCACGGGCTCACATCGGGACCATTCGCACCACCATCATCAGCTATAAGACTTTGAATCGTAGCCTTCCGGGGAAACTGGAAGACTTGGTCACTCCTCCAGCAAATGCGAAGGTGAAAAAGTCCCTGATTTCGGAATCTGGCATCACCGATCCTTGGGGGTCTAAATACCAGTATCGCAGCCCGGCCAAAACCAACAATGGCCAGCCCTTCGAAGTTTACTCCATGGGACCCGACAAAAAAGACGGCGGTGACGACGACGTCTATGCAGACTGAGTCATAGCACCGCCTGTGTGCTGCCTAACGTCATGAAAATCACTCATCGAGATGCTCGTTCCTCTGGTTTCACTTTGTTGGAACTCGTCGCGGTGATGAGCATCATGATGCTGGTGATTGGACTCGGGTTTGCTAGCTTTTCGATCTTTGACGACTCGGATCCGTTCGAGAAACCGGCAGAGCGGCTGTCGCTGATGTCCAAGTTTGCCCTGAATGTGGCGGTGCTTCAGCATCGCACCATGACCATCGTCTTTGATAAAAAGGGCTTTGGAGTGAGAGGTGCAGACATGCCCGGCGGTTCGTATTTCACGGTGCCTGAGAACATGAAGGTGATGGTGATGCGCTGGGGTGGAAAAGATTGGGAAAAGGCAGAAGGGCAGACCTGGATCTTCGGGGAGCAAGGCATTTGCGAACCGATCCGAGTGCGTTTGCAAACCAACTCAGCCGGCTCGCGCGAATTGGCCTTCCATCCCTTGACGGGAGCTTTGGTGGAGTAACTGCATGAACCTTCGTCTCCAGCGCTCGCCGCAGAAAACCCGCCTTCGAAAAAGGCTCGGGGGTTTTACTCTTTTAGAGGTCCTCTTGGCCTTGTCGGTCTTCAGCATTGCGGCCTTGGCTTTGGTGGGAACCTTGTCCCAGATCGCCCGAGTCAGCTCGGATTCGCAGCGCCTGCTGGAGATCGAACAGAGTCTGGAGTCCTTCATTGATGAATATGGAAAGATGCCCCAGATCCGTGAACTGGAGGAGCAGATCAAACCTGGGGCTGACGGCGTCGCCTACCGCGTTCTGATCCAGCAGGTGAAAGACTTGCAGAATCAAGAAGGGCGCTTCCTGCAAAACACCTTTCGCATTCAGGTCACCGCCCGCTGGGATGATGGGGACGGAGTCACAGAACTGAACGCGGAAACTTACCGCTATGCCGGGGCCTTTCTGCCTTTGAACTGAGTTATGGACACTCGCCTTCATCTCCCTCGCAGAAGCGGCTTCACCTTGTTGGAGATCCTGGTCGCGCTTTCGGCTTTCGTCCTGCTCATGGGGGGCATCTTTGCCATCGCCAGTGGCACGATGGAGCTGGGTGAAAACATGACCTCCATCCAGGAGCGCTCCGTCATTCGGCAGAACTTCATTTCCTTCATTCGGCGCTCGTTTCGGAACTTGCCAGGCGAGGCAGAGATCCGCCTTTCCGTGCAGGCGCGGGGCAGCAGTTACGTGCCGAGCCTGAACTTTGTGAATGCGGGTACGTCATTCACTCCCGGCACGGCTTTGCCTCCAGATACCAGTGTGGATCTCTTTGCCGAAGAGCGGCCCGGTGGCTACCTGCGGGTAGGGCTGCGGATGCTGGATGAGCGCCAGACACAGGCACTGCGGGCGGGCCAGAGCGTGCGCTACACAAAGAACCAGGGGGTCACTCCACTCATGGACAATGTGGGCCGTTTTGAATGGCGCTTTTATGATCCCGCCAGCAATCGCTGGGAGAATAACTGGAAGCAGAATCGTCGTCCGCTGCTGGCTGAGCTGAATTTAAAGCTGGATGATGGCTTTGAAACTCGCGCCATTTTCTGGATTCCGCCTGTGGTGCCGAATCAGGTCACGGGTGGATTGATTCCTCCCCCCTTCGATCCGAATAACCCAGACGATCCGAACAATCCGAACAATCCCAATAACCCGAACAATCCGAATAACCCGTCGAATCCCGATGGAATCAGTCCGTCAGGTGGCGGGGTAGGAAATCAGCCTTTGCCCCAGCAGTGATGAGACGTTGTCCCCCATCCACCTTGGCTTTCCCGGCCCGCCAGCGCGGGGCGGCGCTGTTGGCTGTGTTATGGATCATTGCCCTGCTCCTCGGACTGGTCGCGGCCACTTCATTGCTGCTGATGCAGGACATCGAACTGGCCGCAGTGAAACGCCAGGTTTTCCGGGCGCGCATGCTTTCCGAGGCCGCTTTGGCCATCGCCATGAATCCGGATGTGAAGGCGGACGATCCCCTGCTGCGCCGACAGGTGGCGGAGGATGAACGGTTCCTGGTGGAAATGACGGGTGAAGACGGCGTGCTGAATCCGAACGTGCTTTTGCAGCGGGAGGATAAGGACACTCTGCGCCGGGTGTTCATGTATTGGGGCATGAATGTGCAGCAGGCGAACATCTTGATTGATCGTTTGTTAGACTGGGTGGATGGCGATGACTTCGCCCGTGTGCAGGGTGGGGAAAGGAAGCTGTACAATCGCAATGGCATGCCTTTTAACCGCCCCTTCCGTTCCATCGAGGAAATGTCCCTGGTCGGTGGCATGGAGCTGGTGGAGCAGGCCTACCCGCAGTGGCGTGACTGGTTCAGCATCTATGCCAGCGGTGTCGTGGATGTGAACTCAGCCCGTCCCGAGGTGATGGCTGCTGTTACCGGTACGGAAATTCGGTTTGCTCAAAATTTGCGCAATCAACGGTTAGGCCGGGATGGGCAGCTCAATACGGAAGATGACCTGGAGCTCGACATTGCCAGCGCCCTGGCCATCTTGGGCATTCCTTCAGGAGATGCACGCGCGACGCTGCTTTCGGCCAATAGCAGCACCCGCCGTATCTTGGTGAAGGTGCAGGTGGGAGACCTGGAACGCCAAACCGCTGCCGTGATACGCGGTGCGCCCGGTCAGGGCGCCTCCGCCATTCTTTGGATGGGGGAAAAGTAACGCGCTTTTTACATCAGCCCCACCTTTTGCGGCACCATGCCGGGAAAGACTTGGACTGCTTCTTGGGTGGTTAAACCCAGGCTGCCGCGCAGCACTTCGGCAAACACCTGTCGGTAATCCGTCTCTGCGATGAGGCCGCCGGGGCCAGGGGTATTCACATTGACGTCATCATCCGCCTGGATGGGCCAGCCGCCGATGACTTGGCCGCCTTTGACACGATCTCCCAACGCCATGAGGGTGAAGCCACGTCCATGGTCCGTGCCTAACGAGGCGTTTTCATACACGCGCCGACCGAATTCGGTGGTGACCATGATCGTGTAGCGCGCGCGGTGTTCTTGGAGATCTGTCTCCAGCGCGGCGATGCCTTCCGCTAAGAGCTTGATCTGCTGGGCCTGGGTGCCGCTGCTGTTGCCCTGGAAAAAATGCGTGTCCCAGCCTCCCAGGTCAATGCAGGCCACTTGTAGGCCCAGTCGTGCTTTGACCAGCCGCGCAATTTCACGCAGGCCGCTGCCGAAAGGAGCACTGGGATAGGCCGCCCCGTGGCTGGGCCCGTCCGTGCGCTCTTGCAGGGCGGAGAGGCGACGGAAGAGGTCCAGCGTCTCTAGGCCGCGTTCCCCCAGCAGGCTGACATCGGCCCCATAGAGTGCCTGGAGCGCGCTCACCACTTCTTCAGCCTGTTTGCCTGCGGCTTTGAGGCTGATGTCCTCCAGGTGCTCCAGCACGCTGACGGCGGGGGCTCCGCGTAGAGATTCAGGTAGGGTGGTGCCGATGGCCACGGCGGAAAGCGGGGAGGCATTTGCCCCGGCTCGTAGGCGCAGGTAACGCCCCAGCCAGCCACCCCCGGCTGGGATGCCATGCATGGAATCGCCATGCTCCATCTGGTCCTGGCATTCAAAATGAGAGCCACTGGTATTGTCCACCCCCACGGATTGTACCGCTCCCAGCCGCCCTTCTTGATAAGCAGCTTCCAGGGGTTTCAGAGCAGGGTGTAGGGCGTAGTGATCGTTGAGCCGAAGGGAGGCATCATTACCCTTTCCAGGGGCAGGGATGGCCAGGGCTGGGCGCAGGCGGTAATAACGGTCATCCGCATACGGCACCCACAGGTTCAGGGTGTCTGCTCCACCACGCAGGAAGATGTGAATGAGGGTGTGATCTCCCTGCGCCTCCGCCACAGTGGGGGTGGCAAAGGCGAGCTTGGAAAGCAGGGCGCGGCGGGTGAGGGAAGACATGCGAGTTAGCACCTCTGAAAGGCTGGACTGGCCAGGATGAGCCCGATGGCCGAAGCGGAAGAGTCTGGAGAAAACTGGGTCAGGGTGGCGAGCTCGGCCCCGGTGGGTTGTCTGCCGGTGAGGTGCCCAAACCAGCGCCCGAGGTCTGCCTTTGTCCCTGGCTGACGCAGCGCCTTGTGCAGCGGCTGGAGATTCACTTTCGCTCCCAACTGTTTGTTAGCCGCAAGGGCGAGGGCAAAGTTCCAGCGCCACATCAGTGTGCCCATCCAGGGCAGTTCCTCGTCGGGGTAGCCATCCGGTGTGGGGTATTGAAACAGGCCGTGGCCCATCCGTTGCAGAGGCTCCAGGATGCTTGGATCCGCCTGTGTGTCTGCCGCCACGGCTCGCAGTGCGGAGACCATGAACTTGAAGGGGCGTTTGAGAAGCTGGCCCCGGCTGGCCAGGAATTCGTCGGATTTTAAGATCACTCGCAGCAGGCTACGGATGTCTCCTTGCGTGCGGGTAAACTCTGCCGCCACTCTTTGCAGGAGGCTGGCCGGCGGGGTGGGGCTGACGAAACGCCGGCACAGTTTCAGCGCGATGTATTGCGCCGTGGCAGGGTGCTTGCAGACGATGTCCACCAGCCTTTTAAGATCCTCTTGGCCACCGCCTGCGGGGATGGTTTGTCCCAGCACTTCCTTGGCGCCGTCATCGTGCCAGTCTGGGCGGAAGTAGGACTCCCCTTGATTGAGAGCGAAGACACGTTTGGGGTCAAAGGTCCAGCCGCTCAGGCAGCGGGCGGCTTCATACACATCCTTCTGCGTATAGCCACCATGCACGCCCAGGGTGTGCAGCTCCATCAATTCGCGCGCGTAGTTTTCGTTAGGCTGGTCGGTCGTGCCTCGGCGCACCTTGTTGGTTTTGCCATCCAGATACACCAGCATGGCCGGAGAGGTGGCGGAGGCGCGGATGAGATCGTGAAAGTTGCCCAAGGCATGCTGGCGGATGACGTCGCGGTCATCGCTGGGTTTGAGGTAGATGCAGTCGCCTTTTTCCAGGTCGATGTTGAGGTGATCTGTCCAGAACTCCACCATCACTTCGAAGAGCTGTCGGCGGCTGTACACGGCCCGCAGCAGGGCGTGTCGGGTCAGTTCCTCCCGCAGCACCGGTTTGCGAAATTCATAGGCATCACCTGCACTGAAGTAGAGCGATTCAAACCGCTCAGCCCGCAGGTCACAGGCCGTGTCCGAGAGGGAGTCTGGATGCAGTTGCTCCTCGATCCAGGCATCTCGACCTTGCTTCTTCAAGCTGGCCACCTCTCCTGGCCAGGGGCCGAAACTAGCCCGCGAGAGAAGATGGAAATCAGGATCAATGTCCGCGCTCTCAGCCGGGTGCAAATGTGCAGGCACACCTTCACCTAACCAATTTTGATTGATCGAGGTGGTGATGCGATCACAACTGGCCAGCACACTGGCACTGCTGCCTAGGGCCACGGATTTGAGGAGGTCTCGGCGCGCCAGTTTCATGAACGCCATTTAGAGGGAGGTGTTTTCCACCGGGCTAGGAGCCGCGAGAGCCGGAGCTTTGCTGAATCTCGCCCGCAGGGCAATGCCCCAGCCCAAGATGGCCATGAGAGGGAGCAGAACCGCCCAACCCACGACGGGGAGAAGCGCACAAAGGATGAGCGTGAGCCCCCCGTGTTTCGTCTGCCGCCAAGGTTCCGCCTGGGGCCACAGACGTTCCCCGATGAGGGAGGCGATGCCCCCCGCGCCCATGAAACCCCAGGCCACGATGACCCCGCCCAGTAAGACGGCGACGGCGCCCATCTTCGGCACTTTGGATAGGACTGCGATCAGCACCACACTGCCAATGAGTGGGACGAGGCCTAGCAAAAAGCATTTGAAGAGGCCTTTTTTCGCCGCTTCCTGCTGGCGCAGCACGGTCTCAGGCCACAATCCCCGGGCGAGGAGCCAAAGGGCGGGCAGGGCGATGACAAACCCGGCTGCGATAAGCAGCCACATGAGAACGGTGGAGAAGAGCATGAGGAAGGTGGTGGACGAGTGGCTGAACGCATGACTTCCCGCTCCGGTAACGAAGATAAAATAAACCTGCGTTATAAATTCAGGATTCCGTGGAAACTGGCTCTCATCGCGGCGTTAAGAAGAGTCCACCTCATGAAGTTTTTGACCGCTATTCTTCTCTCCTGCGTCACCCTTGCCTCGGCCGAGCAAGTGGGGCCTTGGAACCTTGATGAACTTAAAAAAGCCCCTTCGATGAAGTGGGTGAGTCAGACGACTCCCGTGCATTCACTGCTCTACACGGGAGAGACTTACTTGGATAAACCCACCGAGGTCTTCGCTTTTTACGCCTCTCCCATCACGCTCGGGGCGGCCCAGCCAGGCACCAAGTTTCCAGGCGTGGTCTTGATCCACGGGGGCGGGGGCACTGCCTTTGCAGAGTGGGCCTATCTTTGGGCCAAGCGCGGTTACGCTGCCATCGCCATGGACCTGTCAGGTTCCCGCCCTCCTGATCCAGTCTTCGATCCCAAAACCGGTGCCCCGAAAGGTCACCAGTCCGAGGCCAAAGAACGCACCCGCCTGCCCAATGGCGGGCCGCCTCATGGGGCCCCTGAAAAGTTTGACTCCATCGGCGGTAGCACTTCGGACGACTGGCCTTTCCATGCGGCGGCCAGTGCCATTCGCGCACACTCTTTGTTACGCAGTTTCCCCGAGGTGCAGGCAGAAAACACGGCGGTGACTGGCATCAGCTGGGGTGGGTACACCACCTGTCTGGTGGCTTCGCTGGATGATCGTTTCAAGGCGGCCGTTCCCGTTTACGGCTGTGGATTTCTTTACGAAGGCGAGTCTGTGCAAAAGCCCTCCATTGATCGCCTGGGAGATCGCCGGGCAGACTGGGTGCGCGAGTATGATCCTTCCAGCCTCCTGCCCCGCTGCCGTGTGCCCATTCTGTTTGTCAATGGCACCAATGACATCCACTACCCGCTGGATAGCTACATGAAGAGTTTTAACGTCGTTCCAGGAGAGAAGCAGATGCGCATCCAGGTGAACATGCCGCATGGTCATCCTCCCGGTTGGGCTCCGCAAGAAATCGGCCTCTTCATTGACTCCAAATGCCGTGCTGGCTTGCCCCTCACGGTGCCAGGTGCCCCCATCGTGGAAGGGGACCAGGTGAAAGTCGGCTACACCGGAGGTGCCCCACTGAAAGAGGCCAAACTGCACTACAGCACCGACTCTGGCGTGCGTGCGAAGCGCACCTGGAAAAGCGTGGATGCGGCGATCCAACAGGGCACTGTGCTCGCGCCCAAACCCCCGGCGGAGGCCAATACCTGGTTCCTCACGCTTACCGATGAGCGCGGTGCCATGGTCAGCACGACGGTGCAGTTTCAGCCTTGAGGCATGCCTCCCTAGATCTTCCGGCGCTGACGGTACTGCCCCGGTGTCTGTCCCTGGCGTTTGCGAAACGCCTCCGCCATGTACTGCGGGTGGGTAAAGCCTGCCCGCTCGGCGATGGCATCCAGCGTCAGATCCGTCTGCGTCAAAAGCCGTTCCACCAGGCCAAAGCGGATGCGGTTGATTTCCTCCCCTGGGGAGCGGCCGATCTGTTTTTTCATCTGCCTTTCCAAGGCACTGCGTGACAGGGAGGCCGCCCGCGCCACCTCATTCACACCAATGTTTTCAGTGGCGTGCTGGCGGATGTAAGTTAGCGCCCGCGCCAGACGAGGGTCCTCCACCGCCACGATGTCAGAGGACTGCCGCACGATAAAATCTCCCGCAGGCAGCAGCGTGCGTGCAGGTGGCCGGGTGCCCGTGCGAATCCAGCCATCCAGCATTTGCGAGGCCGCATAGCCCACCGCTTGGCCGCGCAGTTGCACACTGGAGAGGGGCGGCCACGCCGTCTCACAGAGCAGGCGGTCATTTTCAGCTCCCACCACCGCCACCTCCTCCGGCACAGAGATGCCCGCGCGCCGCGCCGCATCCAGCAGCCAAAAGCCTAACTGGTCATTGCTGGCAAAGACGCCCACTGGTTTTTCCAATGAAGTCAGCCAGTCTGCCAGCGCCTGCTGATGTTCATCCCAGCGCGGTCGCTGACTCGGGGAGAACGCCTCAAACACCGGGCAGGCAAAGCCTTCACTTTTCACCGTCTCGGTGAAGCGCTGAATGCGCTCGCGAAAAAAATCCAGCGATGGATCTAGATAAGCGGCAAAGCGCTGAAAACCCCGGCTGCGCAGATGCACCGCCACCCGCACGCCGATCTCGCTATTGTCCATGCCCACAAAGGGAAAAGGCTGGTCGGGTGAGGAATCTCGCAGCTCGATGACCGGCAGGCCCGTGGCCTTCAGCCGCTGCAGCATGGCCGCATCTCCCGTGCGCGCCAGGATGCCGTCCCCAGGCCACTCTTCCAGCCAGGCCGGGTAGCTGGACAGGAGATCTCGCGGCTCCAGGTAAAGTGACCACGGGCCATGCTCTGCCACATAGCGCCGCACCCCTGCCACGATGTCCTGCCCATAAGTACGGGAGGTATCCACCAGCATGGCGATCTGCGGGATGTGCGCGGCCATCAGAGATGGGCTATAAAATTTTTCCTCCATTCACCTCTGGGATCCAGGCCTCCATGGCCAGGCTAGCAGCTCCCAGAGCCCCCGCTTCATCGCCGAGATCCGAGGGCACAATGAGCGGCGGCATGTCCTTGAGCACGGGCATGATCACCGCTGCTTGTTCCGTGATCGCTTGGCAAAAGCGCGGCCCCAGCGCCGTCAGCGGCCCATGGAGAAAGTATCTCTCCGCATCAATCAAAAGATGCAGCAGGCCGATGACTCTGGCGTAGTCAGAGATCACCAGGTCCCAGGCTTTGCCTCTCTCCCCCGCCAGCCCTTTCAGGGCCGCCCTCAGGTCCATCGGCTGAGTATCCAGCCTTCCCCCGGTGAGGCGGCGCCACACCATGGGGGCCGTCAGTTCATCATGCAGTTCTCCCCCACCGCCTTGCAGCGGCCAGGGCCAGCGGCCGATCTCACCCGCTGCATGGTGCCCCCCTCTCAACAGTTCACCATTTTTCATGATGGCGATGCCAAAGCCACTGCGCGGACCCAGGATCACATAATCGTCCAACTCACGCCCACCGCCAAACCAACGCTCTGCCAGGGCGATGGCGCGCAAGTTATTTTCAAGGGTGACGGTCACGGGAAAGTCCTCACTCAGTTCCTGCACCAGCGGCACATTTTTCCAGTCGGGGATGAAGGCATACTGCATCGCCACGCCTAACTCCGGATTCACCAATCCCGGGGCTCCCACGCCCATGCCTAGCAAAGGGCCCGGGGCCAGCTTTCCCAGCCCTACCACCACACTGCGGATCTCTCGCAGCACCGTCTGGGTATTCGTTTTGGGGGGCAGTGGCCTAACCAGAGATGCCACCTTATTGCCTGCAAAGTCCACCCTCACCGCCTGCACACGCTCAGCATTGAATTCCACACCGGCAAACCAGCCTGCATCTGGGATCAGGCTCAGCTTGCGTTGGGGGCGGCCCATGGCTCCCTGCTCCAGACCCGATTCATGCACGTAACCGAGCGCGGTTAAGTGATCCACATAGATGCCCACCGTCGAAGGCGAAAGATTCGTGACTTTTGACAGACTGCTGCGCGAAGACGCATGCTGCCCGCGCAGTTGCAAAAGGATGGAAGCGAGGAGGACGGATTGGTCTGCGGGCTTGGTGCGCATGGGAAGAGACTACTTACTGCATGTCTTCTCAGAAATGCGAAATTAATCTTGCAAAGATTGAACAGGATCCTACATAATTTGATACTGCATAAATGGGATTTGAATCACAGGGTCTATGATTCATCATCTCCCTTTTGCCGACCTCCCCCCCTTCAGATGCCCCCGCCCATTCCTGTCCGCACGGCCTCACGCCAGGCTGAAGTCGCCTGGTTTTCTGCTCTCTGTGCGGATGACTATGAGTTCCTAGGCATTCCAGATGGGCATTTGCGCAGCAGTTTTGCCCATTGCAGTCACATCGTCCAAAAGGCCGACTCGCATGGCTTTCAAAACATCCTCCTCCCATCGGGTTGGATTGCGGGTCAGGATGCGCTCACCTTTGCCGCAGCGGTGGCTCCCCAGACACACCAGATCAATCAGCTGGTGGCTCTTCGCATGGGAGAGGTCTGGCCCCCCATGCTAGCGCGGGCCATCGCCACGGTGGACCATCTCTCGCAGGGCCGTCTGTGCCTCAACATCATCTCCTCAGACCTGCCAGGCAGGAAGGAGAGCAACGAAGTCCGCTATGGCCGCAGCCGGGAGATCATTCAGATCCTGAAAAAACTCTGGTCCACCGAAGGGCCGCTGGAATGGCAGGGAGAACACTACCAGTTCACCCTGCCCACCTGTGATCCGGCAAAACCTTACCAGCAAAATGGGGGGCCTCTGCTTTACTTTGGCGGCATTTCCCCCCTCGCCCAGGATCTGTGTGCCCAGTTCTGCGATGTCTTTTTGATGTGGCCAGAAACGGAGGCACGCCTGGAGGCCACCATGCGCGGCATGGCTGAAAAGGCAGCCTCGTACGGACGCCAGATAGACTTTGGCCTGCGCATTCATGTCATCGTACGGGAGACCGAGGCTGAGGCCCGCATCGCGGCGAACCGATTGATCTCCCAACTCGACGTGGAAAAGGGGCAGGAGATCCGCAATCGTTCCATGGATAGCCAGAGCGCCGGAGTGCTGCGCCAGGATGAGCTACGCGCGCAGAGCCAAGATCTCTTCATCGAAGACCATGTCTGGTCTGGCATCGGCCTCGCGCGCAGTGGCTGTGGCAGCGCCCTCGTGGGAGATCCAGATCAGGTGCTGGCGAAGCTGCATCGTTACATGGACCTCGGCATCCGTTCCTTCATCTTCAGTGGTTACCCGCATCTGGAAGAGTGTGATCTCTTTGCCAAACACGTCCTTCCTCATCTGCCCACCTGTCGTTTGAATGAAGTCCAGGGCCGTCTCGTACCCCAGCCCGTGACTCCACTCACCACGGCCCCCAGAACTTAACTTGGCCCCTTCAGTGGCCTGAAAGTGATCTCGTCAGGCCTAACGATCTATTATCTCATGTCCACTCCCGTTCGATTTGCCCTCGCAGGTTTTGGTGCCTGGGGAAAACTTCATGCCCAGTCCATCGTGGGTCATGCAGAGGCTCAACTCGTTGCCATCACCGCCCCCTCGGCTGCCTCACAGGCTGAGGCACGCCTGCTTTACCCCCAGGCACAGATCTTTGCCGACGCTGAAGAGATGATCTCTCAGGCAGACTTCGAGATACTCGACATCGTCACCCCCAGCCACACGCATCGCGATCTAGCTCTGGCTGCCATGAGCCGTGGCAAACACGTCCTGTTGGAAAAACCGATGGCCATCACGCTGGACGATTGCAAGACCATCGTTGCTGCGGCTAAAGAACATGGCGTGCACCTCGCCGTGGGGCATGAGTTGCGCCTTTCTTCCCAGTGGGGAGAGATCAAAAAAATCATCCAGCGCGGTACCATCGGAGATCCGCAATACGTCTTGGTCGAGCTTTCGCGCAAGCCTTACCGCCTGGGTGCCAGCGGCTGGCGTTATGACCCTCAGCGCGTAGGCAGTTGGGTCTTGGAAGAACCCATCCATTTTTTTGACCTCGCTCGCTGGTACTTAGAGAGCAGTGGAGATCCCGTGGAACTCCACGCTTACGGAAACTCGCGGGATCCTCAGCGCCCTGACCTATTCGATAACTTCAGTGCCATGTTCAAGTACGCCAACGGCAGCTACGCGGTCGTCTCGCAAACCTTGGCTGCCTTCGAGCACCACCAGACCATCAAAGTCAGCGGTACCCAGGGGGCCCTCTGGGCTGGCTGGAGCGGCGCTCTGGATCGCACCTTGGAGCCCAGCTACTTTCTCAAAGTCTTCGATGGTGAAAACCTCGAAAACGTGAAGATCGAAAAACACAGTGGAGAGGTCTTTGAGTTGCGGGAGGAAATCGCTCAATGCGTGGACATGGTCCGCACGGGCAAGCCGCCCATCGCCACCGGGCTGGACGGTCTGTGGTCCGCCGGCCTGTGCCTCGTTGCCGAGGAATCCATCCGCCAAAAACGACCTCTTCCTGTGGGGGAGATGCTGGGATTTTAGATGGGATGGGTAGGAAGATTGGGGGTAGAAAGATTCTTTTAATTTTTGTTATGCCTATCGAGTGTGACTTTCGATTTCCTGTGTTGGAGCGTGAGGCATTCCAGCACTTGGATTATCGAGTCATGGCTTGTGCCTTCGCTTCGCATCGTGAATTGGGCCGACATTGCACTGAAGAAATTTATAGAAATGACCTCATGGGACGGTTGAAGGAAGAAGGTATTGGGCCATTGCATTCAGAAGTTCTTGTTCGGGTTAGGCATCATCGCTTTGTCAAAGACTACCGCCTGGATCTTGTCGTTGCACAGCAGTGTATTTACGAGCTCAAGGTTGCCAGATCCATCGCACCTAATCATGAGGGACAGACACTGAACTATCTTTTGTTAACGGATTGCGCTCATGGCAAGGTGTTGAATTTTTTTCCTGCATCATTGGAATCCCGTTTTGTAAACAACTCACTCACCCGCCAGGAACGCAGTCGATTCACTTTGACGCAGGATCGATGGCAAGGAGGCGAAGAGCTAAAGCGGGCTATGATTGCCGCCGTTGAAGATCTGGGTTTATTTCTGGAAACAGCTTTGTATAACCAAATATTGGTTCACCACTTTGGAGGTGCCGAGTTGGCCATGCAGAATCAGCCCATCATTCGCAATGCCCAGGTTTTGGGATGGCAACCTTTTCAAATGTGTGGGTCCGATGAGGCCTTCCTAGTGACTGCGTTACCGCCGCGTAGCATGACGGCTCAGCAAACTAGCTTTCTAAAGCTGCTTGCCCTGACAAAATTGAAAGCCTTTCATTGGATCAACATGAACCGCCATTCCCTTCATTTCACCACGCTAACCGTCTAAAATTTTTCTACCCCAAATCTTTCTACCCTTATAAGCTCAGTTCCTTATCTCCATGACATCCTCCTCTAAATGGTACTCCGGTGTCACTCGTTACCAGTGGCTGGTGCTCATCGTGGCTTCGTTGGGGTGGGTGTTTGATGCTTTTGAGGGCCAGCTTTACAACATCACTCGGGCGGACATGCTGCCGGATCTTCTCCAGGTGAAAGGCGATGATCCTCTGGTGAAACTTTGGGGAGAGCGCTTCCTCGGCATCTTCCTCATCGGTGGCACTCTCGGTGGCTGGATCTTCAGCTCCTTGGCCGACAAATGGGGGCGAAATCCGGTGATGGCCCTCACCATTCTTTGTTATTCGTTATTCTCAGGCCTAACGTATTTTGCCACGGAAATCTGGCATGTCGGGGCCCTACGTTTTTTGGTGGCCATGGGCGTGGGTGGGGAGTGGGCCGTCGGTGCAGCCCTAGTGGCAGAGGTTTTTCCCAAACAGGCGCGTGAGCGTGCCAGTGGTATCTTTCACGCCACCAGTGTCATGGGCCTATGGCTGGCGGCGGGTGCCAGTCTGCTGGTGGGCACGCAGTGGCGCAGCGCTTATCTCCTGGGCGTCATTCCCGCGCTGCTGGTGCTGTGGGTGCGCATCAGCATCAAAGAGCCTGAATCCTGGAAGCAGGCGAAACGAGACAAGGCGGAGCGCATGGGCAGTTTCACCGAATTGTTAGGCGATCCGTTTTGGCGGCGGCGCGCTTTGTTAGGCGCAGGGCTGGCCATGGTGGGCCTAGCGACTTTTTGGGGAGTCGTGGTGGCGGGGCAGGACCTGGCCGCAGATCTCCTCAAGCGCCTGGGAGATCCAGACTGGGCGCGTAAATCCAAGATTGCTTTCGGGTTTATTCAGACGGCGGGTGCCGGATTGGGCATGTTGGCCTTCGGTCCCTTGAGCGCGCGTTGGGGGCGGCGGCGTGCCTTTACGGTCATGCATCTCGTGGCTTTGGTGATGACTCCCATAGTCTGCTGGCTGCCCTCGCATTTTATGAGCTACGGGCTACTCCTTTGCCTGCTCCCCATTTTCGGCTTTTTTGCTCAGGGTATCCATGCCGGTTACGCCGTTTACTTCCCGGAGCTTTTCCCCACACACCTGAGGGCGACGGGAGCGGGTTTTTGTTTCAATACGGGGCGCATCCTGGCTGCTCCTGTCCTCATTTGGCTCTCCGCCTCCATGAAGTCCGCGTTTGATCTGCGGCTAGCCATCACATACTTGGCGGGCCTCTTCCTCCTGGGACTCGTGTTTCTAGCTTTCTTGCCAGAGACTCAGGGCCAGGACCTGCCTGAGTGAGCTTACTGAGCAGCGGTGGATTTCACCACATCGCGCGCCAGTTTTAGCACCTCACCGCCGTGCTCCATGATGAGGGATTTTTCCTTCGCGGGTTTGGTCGGCAGGGGCGTGGTTGGCGCTCCGCTAGGGTTGTAGGGTTTGATGTCAGGCAGTGGGATGGTCTTTTTCGCCGGAGCTCCATTGGCCGCCTGTGTATTCGCTGGCGCTGCGGGGCCTGCGGCAGGCGGAGGCGGTGCGGGAGGGGTGTCGGCAGCCGGCGTCGTCGTTTTAGGCGCAGTAGGCGGTGGGGCCGGTGGTGTAGAAACCTCAGGTTTGCTGGTTGGTGCGGAAGGCGCGTTGGCCGGCGCGGTCGCCGCAGGGGTAGGGCTGTTATTCGGACTTGAGGCAGGCGTTCCTGGTGGGGTGGGTGCAGTGGTCGCAGCCGTCGTTTGGGCCGTGGTCGTGCCTGGAGTCGTCACCACAGGCGTGGTCTTCATCTTCACTGCCTTATACAGCAGGTTGTAGTTGTGGCGAATCGCAGCAGGGAAAGACACTCGGCCTGGTTCCACGATTTTTTCGCGCAGCAGTTTTGAAGAAAGATCCGCAACGAGGTCCGTGCCGACTTTCACCGCTCTCTCGATCTGGGGCGCGGCCACGGAGGTGGAGGCTGAGGCGCCGCCTTTGATAAGCTCACTGCTGATGGTGCGGCCTTGCAGGGCCAGACTGCTCTGAGCAGAAACGAGATCACCTTCCGGCGAAAAGCTCAGTTCCAGGCTCGCGTGATCGTCTGAGGCAAAAAATCCCCGGCGGTGGTCAATGCGCACGGAGACAAAGATGCCACCATCCGGGGAAGGGGAGACCTCCGGTTGGTAAGTGCGGTAACCCGCTTCAGAGATTTCATACTCCGCTGCTTTGCCTTTGCGGGCCAGCCAGCCACCCAGGCTTAGGCCAAAGGCGTCCACATCCACTTCCACTTCAGCATGGGCAGGGGTAAGTAGGCCCAGGAGGGCGATGACGAGCAGGGGGCGTTTCATCAGAGTCATGGGGAGTTGAACGGGGGCCGTCCTTAAACTGTTTCTACATCTGTTTTATTCAAGGTGATTCACGACCGGGCCTGCCTGCACACAAAAGAAGCGCCCGGTGGCGTTAGGCCTGTGTGCTGAGCCTTTCAGCCTCAACCCGACACGCGCATGAAACCAACTTACCGAACCTTTGCTCTCCTCCTGCTGGGCCTCGCTGCCAGTGTGGCCTCACTCCCAGCCCAGCAGCCCCCACCTCCAACAAATCCGGCCCCAGAGGTGAAGCCCCCAGATGCCCCTCCCGCTCCCCGCGCAAACCCTGCGCCTGAGGCCGACCGCCCCGCTGCGGATAAGCCGCGTGGCCGGGGCCCCGAAGGTCCCCCCCCTGAGCGTGGCACACCGCGCCCACAGCCGAATGAACGGGGTGAAACGCGCGGCTCTCCTGAACGTAGCCCAGGCCGGGACCGTTCACCGTCTAACAATGAGCGCGACCGAGGAAACATAGATCGCCCGGAAGGGCGTGGGCGTGCGGAAGGCCAGCCGACTGAACGTGGGCGTGGTCGTGAAGAAGACCGCTCTTCTTCCAGGCAGTCGCAAGAGAGGGCACCGTCACGCGGCTCCGACCAGGGGCCGGGCCGTCACCAACACCGTCATGAAGAAGGGCGTGGGCGTGAGTCTCGCCTGAGCCATCGGGGCGGAAATCACCGTGGGTCTGGGCCTTCCCACTCGCGCCATGGGGGTGAAGCTAGGCTGGAGCAACGTCTGGAATTCCGAGGTCCACCGCGTGGTTCAGAAGCACCCCATCACCGTCATTCTCACCCTGATCACCGTGAGGGATCTGCCCCACGCTCCATGACTTCGCCGCGTGGGCCTGATCACCAGGCGCATCCATCACCTCGGGGAGATCATCCACGGTCGGGATCTCCAGCCGCTCATCGGGGCCCACGGGCAGAGGGCCGCACCCAGCGCCCCGAAGGCCGGGGCCATAGAGAAGAGCCCCGTCGGGATGGTCCATCACGCCCACCTGAACATCAGGAACGCGCTAAAGGCGGGCCAGACAGAGAGCCACCGCGTGGTCATCGCGATGATCACATGGAGCGTCCGGGCCGCCCCATGAACCGAGAACCAGACCGTGGCGACCACTTTCGCAGCGCCTAACGGCATGGCTTTCTGAAAAATCCCCGCAGCGCGGAGTGTGGTTTAGGCCGCCTTCGCGCTGCTGACGTACTTGAGCAGATTCGCCAGAGTGCTGCGCATGTCTTTGCGCTCCACGATCATGTCCACGAGGCCATGCTGTTTCATGAACTCAGCTGTCTGGAAGCCAGGAGGCAGATCTGCATGAGTGGTTTCCTTCACCACTCGCGGGCCTGCGAAGCCGATCATGCATTTAGGTTCGGCAATGATAACGTCCCCCAGTGTAGCAAAGCTAGCTGTCACCCCACCCGTGGTCGGGTGAGTGAGCACTGAAAAGTACGGCAACTTGGCTTCCGCATGGCGCGCCAGGGCACCACTGGTCTTGGCCATCTGCATCAGGCTCAGGATGCCTTCGTGCATGCGTGCGCCGCCTGAGGCGGAAAAGACAATGACGGCCTTGCCTTCGGCCGTGGCAGCTTCAATGGCGCGCGTGATTTTCTCACCCACCACACTGCCCATGCTGGCACCGAGAAAGCGGAAATCCATCACCGCGAGAAGCACAGGAACACCTTCAATGTTCGCCCGGCCAGTGACGACGGCTTCCTTCAGCCCGGTCTTATTCTGGTAGGCTTTCACTTTGTCCACGTAGCCTTTGAAACCCAAGGCATCCACGGAATCGAGCTGCAGATCCATTTCCACAAAGGTTCCTTCATCCACCAGACTGGCGAGGCGCTCGCCGCTGCTGATGGTGAAGTGGTAATTGCAGTTCGTGCAGACCCGCAGGTTTTTGGCGAGTGTTTGCTCAAAGAGGCTTTCTCCGCAGGACGGACACTTGGTCCATAGCCCTTCAGGCATGTCCTGTTTCTTTTCACCCAGTTCGTTAACAGTGCGCTTTTTGAAAAATCCCATGATGTGATGTGTCGTCCCGTCTTTCACAAGCAGACTCCTCGTTCATCCCCGGATGGCTACCGCAGGAGCGGCTGTGAGAACACCCCACAACCTGAACCAAAAGCCCGATGGTTACCGGACGTGGGGCGGATACTAACCACGTGCTGCGGTAATCACCACCACTTTTTCTACCCCCGCCTGCTGCTTGAGGACTTTTGCACACTCATGGGCCGTCGCTCCCGTGGTGAGGACATCATCCACCAGCAGGATGTTCCGCCCCTTCAGCTCCTGAGACGGCCGCCAGGAAAAGCTGCGGGAGAGTGCAAAGGCCCCTTTTAAATTCGCCAGGCGCTTCCGTCTTTGCAGGTGGGCCTGGGCCGTCGTCCGTGTTTGGCGGCTCAAGGGCTGCGCAGCGGGAATCCCCGTGCGCTGGGAAATTTGACGGCACAGTTCCCAACTTTGATTGAATCCCCGCCAAATTTGCCGAGAAAAATGCAACGGCACAGGCACCAGCAGCCACTGCCGAAGATCCTCAGAAGCTAAGCGTGGATCCCCCAGCGCTGGCAGCAGCAGATCCGCCAGGGCTGCCCGCAGGGAGAGATCGCGACCGTATTTATATCGGTGGATCACCTCCCTCACCGGTTCGCTGATCTGGTAACCCGCCACGGCGAAATCATACGCGACGCGGTGGCCCGTGCAGTTTTGACAGCGAAAGGCCTCCGTCATCGCACCTGAAAACATCTCCCCACACACGCTGCAGTAGGGCGCGGTGGTCGCCTCCATGTCCTGCTGGCAAGTTCCGCAAAACCACGCGCTGGTCCCCTGGCGCGGGGCCTCATGCGGCAGTAAAACTTCACAGTGACGGCAGAGCCGAGGGTAAAACCCATCCAGCACCACCTGGCACGTCTTTTGCCAAAAGTGCTGCACCGTTCGGAGAGACTGGGATGCCATGGGCATGAGGCGGTGATGGGTAACTGGGACGCGCTAACTGCTTACGCTGAAAAAACAACTGCTTCCCTTCAGGAAGATCACATGCCTGCCCTTGCCAGATCTCAGTGCGTCTGCCTTACTGCATCCATGAGATGCCTGCTCGGCCTAGTTGTGATGGTTTGCCTCAGTTCCTTCGCCCAGGCGGTGGAGCTACTAGGGACTCCTCAAGTGCAAGTCACGGCGGCTTCTGCCACCCTCACCTGGAAGACGGATGTCGCCTGCGGTACCCGGGTCCATTACGGCTTCAGCGCGGATAAACTGGAGCAAAAGAGCGAAGGCCCTGTCACGGCCCAGCATGAAGTCACCCTGGCCAATCTGAAGGCTGGCACCGTTTATCATTACAGCCTCGGCAGTGCCCGCCAGCGCCTGCACAGTGGAACCTTTGAGACACCGGGCGCCAGCTCAGTCGCGGTGGCTCCATCCACGCCCCCGGCACCCTCGCGCAAATCCATCTTGGATAAAGTCATCGGCCTGCTAGGCCCCGCTGAAAAACCCGTGGCCAAACCACCCGCCACCCCCACTCAACCTCGGGCTCCCCCCACGCACCAGACCTGGGGTCGCATGGAAACTTTGCAGGATCATTTTGTGAGACACGGGCCCGACTTCCAAAGCCGCACGGCAGATGACTATGCCGCGCAGGCCTGGCTCTTTCTCCAGCGCGCAAAGCAGGGCCAGTTGCCCATGAAGTGGGATGACAGTGAGGGCACGCTGCGGGTGTTTGACCCACAAACACGCGCCTTTGCTGCTTACAATCGAGAGGGCCGGACCAAGACTTTCTTTCGCCCAGGCAACTCCTCCTACTGGCAGCGCCAGCCTGGCCGCCCCATCTCAAGCCTGCCATTTTAATTTCTCATGAAACCCACTCTCCATTCCTGCCCTGTGTGTGGCTACCCCAAGCTCCAAGAGCCACCTCGCAGTGCCTCCGGAGGCCCGAGCTATGAAATCTGCCCTGCCTGTGGATTCCAATTTGGGGTCAGTGATGACGACGATGAAATCAGCTACGAAGTCTGGCGGGAGGAATGGGTGGGTAGTGGCATGGAATGGACCAGCCTGGGCATCGCGCCCCCTCGCGGCTGGGAAAAACAAAAACTGACGCACCTCCCCAAGTCCGCCAGCCAACCTAGCCCCAAGAAAGCTTCCTGAACCACAACGAGTCTAACCACAAATAAAAAAGGCAGGTCGTGATGACCTGCCTTTCTTATTCAAATGGGTGGTTAGACCTTCGGGCTTAACCCAGCATCTTGTCTTCAGCCGCTGCCTTCTTCTTTTTCTTGGCACCGGCATTGCGCAGCGCTTTGGGAATTGGGTCTTCCTTCTTCTGCAGCGCACGGCGCAGCTTCCGCAGCGCGATGTTCTGAAGCTGACGGATACGCTCACGCGTCACGCCGAATTCCTGGCCCACTTCTTCCAGGGTGCGTGGCTTCTGGCCAGCGAGACCGAAACGGGCATCAATGATCTTGCGCTCACGCTCATCCAGCACGGTCAGCAAGCCATCCAACTGGCCATGCATGTTCTTGTGGCTGAGGAGGTCAAAAGGCGTCTGCGCATTTTCGTCGCCCACGATTTCACCAAATTCGGTGCTATCGTCGTCGCTGATCGGCGCATCCAGAGAGGCTGGACGCATGGAGGCGACTTTGAGCTGGCTGAGTTTGGCACGATCAATGCCGATTTCTTCAGACAGTTCATCATCAGTCGGCTCACGCCCCAGTTCCTCAGACATGGCCATGGCCACGCGACGCATCTTGCTGATCTTGTCCACCATGTGGACGGGCAGACGAATCGTCTTGGACTGGTTGGCCAGAGCTCGCTTGATGGACTGCTTGATCCACCAGGCGGCATACGTGGAAAGTTTTCCCCCTTTATTAGGGTCGAAACGCTCCACAGCCTTCATCAGACCAATGTTGCCTTCTGAAATGAGATCCAAAAGCGGCAGGCCATAATTGGCATAGTCCTGGGCGATCTTCACGACCAGGCGGAGGTTGGCGCGGATCATGTGTGAGCGCGCTTCTGGGTCGCCGCGCTTGATGCGCTCGGCGAGTTCGACCTCCTGCTCAGGAGTCAGCAAGTCGGTCTTGCCGATCTCCCTCAGGTAGATCTTGATACCTCCGTCGAGTTCCATGTTAGACATTACAGATTTAAATACGGTGCAGTTTTGCTTTTCTTGACGCCCTGCTGAAATGCAGGGGGTCGGCAGCATAGCATAAGGATGACTGACTTTCTCCTCATTTTTTCAAAGCAACTTTTCTGCCAAATTGTGGTGGTAGGGTTTATCGGCTGAAATTCACGGTTTTCAGCGCGCAATTTTATGACAGCCCCGTTGAACTAAAGTTTAAAACCATCGTCAACAAAATTTGCAAATAATTTTAACATTTGTTAACAAATCAAAAACAGCGGTTTGGCAGGACTATCTATTCATACGCGATTTTCAAAACACGGTTACTAACTCGATAAATCAGCCTTGCCAGATCATCCAGCCCTGCTATTTATCGTTTCGGAACGAAGAACAGGAAGTTTAAAAATTTGGATCAATTGATCAATCAGGTTTTCTAAATTTTAAAACTTTTTGTGTTAATTCTAAAAAATATCTTGCAGGTCTAAGATGCTGCCGGTTATTATAACTTCAATCGCGGGTATAGCTTAATGGTAAAGTTCCAGCCTTCCACGCTGGCCATGTGGGTTCGATTCCCACTACCCGCTCCAGTTGTAGAACCCCGTTATTTTTTCCTGCTATGAGAGTTTCCATCGCTCTTCGATCCGCTATTTGCCTTCTTGGGCTGGCCTTCAGTGCCAATTTTTCCCAGACACTGGCGCAATCCAGCGGTTGCGATGACATTTCTCGTGATGTCGCTGCTGCCATTCAAAAAGATCCCTCCAAGGCTCTGATGATTGTGGAAGATGCGTTGGTGATCAATGAGACCTGCGCCTGTGAAATCATCAAGGCGGCCATCGTCGCCTCCCAGGCAGACAGTGCCATGGTGAATCAAATTGTGCAGACCGGCATCTCTGTCGCACCTAAAATGTCAGGCGTCATCATGGACTGCGCCACGGCCGTCTCCCCGGGTGCCGCCATCACGAATGTGGCTGCCACCACTTCCGTTGATCCGACAGACTCTGGTAAAAATCCTTCGAAGAATCCCCTGCCTGTAGCCCCGGTGGAAGAGGAGTTTATTCCAACTCCCAGCATTCGCGGTGTGTATCTGATTCAGCCGCCTGCAACGGGCTTTGTTCCTTGTGATCCCAAGTATCGCAAGTGTCACAACGTGCCTACGTCGCCTTGCAACTGCAAGCCTTGATCCTTCGGTTAAACGATTGAGTCCCGCTCACCTCTCAACCTTTCCCGACCATGCGCTCACACCATGCTATGCTTTTTGCGGCCCTGATGCTCGCATCAGCCACTTCGGCTCTTTCTCAAGGGCTTACAGCCGTTCGGGATTTTTCGGGTGATTTTGGTGAGGATCAGCCCTTAACCTGGAGCCTGACGGCGCGCGGCGGTTACGACTCCCTCAGCTATGAGGTGCCTTCACCTTTCTTGCAGGATTTTGAATCCTATTATGCTCAGGGTGGCGTGGGCATGACCTATGCCGATGCGGATCCTACCACACCCTGGAGCATGGCGGTGGACTTAGGGGCGATCCATTATCTCGATGGCATTCCCCGCTACGACGATACTTTCTACAATGCGCGAGTGGCTTTTAACATCGCCCACCAGATTTCTCAGCGCCTGAAGATCAGCAACAACTTCTACCTCACGTATGAGGCCGAGCCGAATGTCGCCACCGGCGCCTCGACAACGCTCTACAACGGTCAGTACCTTTATGGTTTCAATAATTTCAATGTAAGCTACGCATGGTCTCAGCGCTTTTCGACCACCACCTCCCTCACTGTGGACGGCATTTCTTATGAAGATGAGGCGGTCTCAGGTTTGGAAGATCGGTTGTCCGTTTTGATCGCCCAGCAGTTCAGCTACGCTTTGACAAAGCGCACCAGCCTTGCGGCTGAATATCGTTACCGCATCACTGATTATCGTGAGCGTGATGACGTGGATGCCCAGTCCCACTTCGCCTTGGTCGGTGTGGATCATGCCTGGAGTGAGCGTTCTACCGGTTCCTTCCGGGTGGGGGCAGAATTCTTTAAATCGGATCGTGCTGAAAATACCTCTCCTTACGCGGAAGTGGCTTTCAGTTACCTCGTTGCGCGTCAAACGACCGCTCGTTGGTTTGGATCCGTGGGATATGATTCTTCCGAAATCGGTGGATTTGACACCCGTTACGCGGTGCGCACCGGCCTGAATGTGAATCACCAGATCAATAAGCGCATCGCCGTGAATGGCGGCGTTTCTTATGCCTACAGCACCTTTGATGGCGGCGTGGGAACGGATGTCACCGAGCATTCATTGCTGCTTTCCACGGGGATCTCTTATCAGATGCTCGAAAACCTGTCTCTCGATGCCCGTTACTCTTATTCGGTCCTGCAGTCGGATGATTCGTTGCGTGAATTTGATCGCAACAACATCTCGGTCGGTGTGACCGCTTCTTTCTGAGAAATCGTTTTTGCCAACAGCCCAAGTCTCTCGCCAGTGACCAGCCTCGTGCTGACACTGGCGAGTTGATAAAACCTTCGTTTCCTAACTTTTCCAGACTATCAACATCGCTATGCGTGACACCGGAAACGAGCTTCAGCAGCAGGCCATGGATTCCTGGCAGGTGATTCGGAATCGCTTTGGACTTATCATTCTATCGTTCCTGCTGGTCTTCGCCACCGCAGCCATCATCACTTACATCATGCCGCGCAAGTATCGTGGCTTGGTGGAAATGAAGATCGAGCGCGTGCAGAACAAGGTTCAAGTCTTCCAGCGCAGCACGGATGACTTCATGGCCCCGAGCGATGTGGTGATCAAAAATGAATTTGAGAGCATCACGAAACCGGAAACGCTCTATCCCGTGGTGGATAAACTGGATCTGCAGAAGCGCTGGTCCATGCCGAATCGCCAATCGGCACTGGCTAAATTACGCGGTAATCTGGATACACAATCGAGTGTGCGGTCAGACTTTGTCACGATTGAGTTTTATGACCAAGATCCGAACATGGCAGCGGAGATTGCCAATGCGGTGGCTCAAAGCTACATGACCCGTCGCGTGGAGGTGGAGTCAAAACAGAAAAATGAAGCTCTCACCATGTTGGGCAAGCAGATCGCCGAGCAGGAAGAACTGCGCGGTCAGGCTCGACTCACCATGCAGGAGGCCAAGAAAAAAGGTGGCATCGTGGGAGAATGGTTTTCAAATGGCACCAATTCCACCACACCGGGAGCCAATCTGCGCACCACGGAAGATTCGATGGTGGTGACTCGTGAGCAGGCTTTGCTACAGGCTGATCTGGAAGTGCAGTCCCTGAGTGCAGAGATAGATGAGTTGAGCAAACTGGAAGGTGATCAACTCGTTGCAAGAGCTTCAGGCCTGAAGCTGGAGAACGCCAACGTCACCAGCATGATGGCAGACCTCAATAAACTGCAGGTGACGCGGGAAGGTCTCGTCAATGCGGGGCGTGGGCGGAAACATCCCGAAGTGGAAGGGGTGGATAGCCAGATCGTTCTCTCAAAACAGCTCATTCTGGATGCCGTGAAGTCGCACCTTTCGGCGTTGCAGACGCGGCTGGACTTTGCGACCAAACGCCGAGCTTCCCTGCAAAATTCCAATGATGATGCCAAGAAAGGCATGCTGGATCAGCAGTCTGCCCAGAATGATTACAAGACGGCAGCGGACGAAGTGGCTTACATCGAAAGTCTGCTCACCCAGCTCAAATCCAGTTATTTCCAAACGAAGGCCGAGTTGGAACTGGTGAAATCTCCCGCCACCATTTATGCCGTGGCCACGCCTGAAGGCAAACCGACGAAGCCAAATGTGGCGCTGAACTTGGCTCTGGGCGGTGTGCTGGGGCTGATGCTGGGCGTGGGCTTGGCCTTCTTCCTGGAATACATGGATACCTCCGTGAAGAGCCTGGACGATGTGGAACGTTTTCTGGGAGTGCCAGTTCTGGCCGTGATTCCTAAAGACGTCGCGGTCCTGCATCGGGCCAGTGGTTTTAATCCTGATGCGGAAGCCTATCGCATCCTGCGGACTAACATTGAGTTCAATCGCCGCAATCCAGATGCCAACTGTATCACCGTGACGAGTGGCGGAGCCGGGGAAGGGAAGTCAACCACGCTGTGCAACCTCGCCTTTGTGTGTGCCCAAGGGGGGTATAGCGTCCTGCTGATTGATGCCGACCTTCGTCGCCCACGCATGCACACGATGTTTGATGTGAGCAACACAGTGGGCCTGACCAATTATCTGACCACGAATGTGCAGCTTGAAGAAGTGGTGGTGCGCACACCGGTGGAAAACTTGTATTTCCTGCCCAGTGGCATGCTGCCGGCTGACAGCGCCGGCGTGCTGAATTCGCAACGCATGTCTGAGCTCATTGCGGATGCGAAGAGCCGCTTTGATCTGGTGCTGATTGATTCGCCGCCGATCCTTGGCGTCAGTGATGCGTCGGTTTTGGCCAATGAGGCTGACCTCACGCTCATCGTGGTGCAGCATCGCAAGCTGCCCCGCCACATGTTGCTGAGAGTGAAGCAGACGGTGGAAAACGTGGGCGGGAACGTCCTCGGGGTGGTTCTCAACAATGTGGATCTGCGCAGCGATTCGCAATACCAGTATTACACCAGTTACTACACTTACTACTCGCCGGACAACATGGCGGCTCCAGCGGGCAATAAACCAGAGCGCCGGAAAAAGCAGGCCCCAGCGGCTCAGCCAGTCGCGGGCAAAGTGGCATCTTCGAACACTCCGCGCGGAGATCTTTTCTAACTCAGTTCTTCCCTGTTATGACTCGATATTTTTTATACCTTTTGGTTTGTCTGGGGCTGCTGCGTCAGGGTTACGCCCAGAGTGGTGAATTGCCTCTGCGGCCGGGAGATCGCATCACCATTTCGGTGGGAGCCATCCCAGATAACGAAGTGGCCCAGATCAAAGGCGTGTACACCGTCAGTGACAGCGGCACCATCAATCTGCTGCACATCGGTGAGGTGCGGGCCCTGGGGCTGAAACCGTCCGCTTTGCAGCGCTCGATCGAGCAGACGTACATCAGCCGTGAGATCTACACGCGGCCTAACGTCCTCGTTTCCATTGACAGTGTGGGAGATGCGACGATGCGCCAGGTCATGGTGACAGGTGTTAACAAACCCGGTGCTGTGCCTTACAAACAGAACATGACGCTGTCTCAGGCCATCATGACGGCGGGGGGACCTACCCCTTTCGGCAGCATGCGGAAGGTGAAACTGGTCCGCGCAGGTCGCTCGCCGACGGTTCACAATCTTTCTTCGGGCACGGGCAATCCCAGCGTGGATGTGCAGGTGCAGCCGGATGACCAGATCATCGTGCCGGAGTAATCGCCGTGGCACGCAAACCGCCTGACCCCGCCCTCCGAGCCACCTTGGATGAGGTGAAGGCTGTGTATGCGGAACTGGAAAAACGCCCGCTCCAGCGAGACTGCCAGATGCGTGTCCAGTGCTGCCATTTCCGGCTCACGGGCAAAACGCCCTTCCTTACTTTGGGCGAGGCGATCTATGCGGCCCAGGGCGTGCGTGCCAGCGGGCGCAAGGTGATGAAACCGCATCCCGAGGGGGCGTGTCCTCTGCTGGGCAAAGATGGGCGCTGCACCATCTATGCGCATCGGCCTTTTGGCTGTCGCACGCACTTTTGTCAGCCAGCGGGAGGGATGTATCCGCGCAAGCACATTGCTGATCTCATTCATCGGTTGGAGGCCTTGGATGAAAAGTTAGGCGGCGATGGTTCCCGAGAACTTGAGCCTGCGGTGGCAGACGCTCTGGAGAGCCGCTAAGGGTGCATTTCCCTTGTTCAAAGTGGCTGTGCTCAGACGTTCTTTGGATGTGAGGTTGATCATCGCCAGTTTTTTCATTGCCAGTGCTGCCGTGGCGGCACCGGTGTCCTTTTCAAAACACATCGCGCCTCTTTTGGCAGATCAGTGCCTGGAGTGCCATCGCGCGGAAAAGGCTAAGGGTGGCTATCGGCTTGATACCTTTGAGCAATTGCTTAAAGCGGGGGATAGTGAGGAAGCACCCGTGGTTCCCGGTAAGGCTGAGGCCAGTGAGCTGTATGAACTTCTCGTTATCCATGATGAGTCAGATCGCATGCCGAAAAAGGCCGATGCACTGCCGGAAAAAGACATCGCGCTGATCCGTCAGTGGATCCAGGAAGGAGCGAAGTATGATGGTGCCAATGCCCAAGCATCTCTCATGAGTTTGCTGCCGCAAAAGGTGACGCAAAGTCTGGAGAAATACCCTCGCCCCATTCCGGTGACGGCTCTGGCTTTGAATGGTGATGGCAAGGTCTTAGTGACCAGTGGGTTTCATGAGGTGCTCAGTTGGGATCCCGCTACCGGTCACATGAGGGGCCGCCTCCCAGGATTACCTGAACGAATTTTGGGCCTGAGTTTTATTCAAGGCGGGCCCTGGCTGGCGGTGGCGGGGGGGAGCCCTGGCCGCAGTGGAGAAGTGTGGCTGGTGAACTTCTCCAAACCCAGCGAAAGGAAACGCCTGGCACAGATGCGGGATTGTGCGCTCGGCGTCGTGGCTTCGGCCGATGGCAAGTATCTCGTGGCGGGCGGTGCGGACAATCGTGTGCGTTGTTTTGCCCTGCCGGAAGGGAAGGAGATCTGGAACATTGAATCTCATGCGGACTGGATTCTAGGCATCGCCATCAGCCCAGACAGCCAGCATGTGGCCACCGCCAGCCGTGACCGCACGGCGAAGGTGATGAAGATTACCAATGGAGAGGTTCAGGGAACCTTCAATGGTCACAGCGTGCCTGTTCTCAGTGTGGCCTTCGCACCGAATAGCCAGGAGGTGATCTCTGGTGGCAGTGACGGTGAGGCGCGCCGCTGGACGCTGGATGGCACTGGGAAAAAGGATAGCACCTTGCGCCCTTCAGGCCGCTCGGAAGTACTGGCGCTGGGTTATATGAATCAAGATACCCCCCTCACGGCGAGTGGCAGTGGGCAGGTCAGTCTCATTGATGCCAAGGCCCGTAAAACCAAAGCTCGCGTGGCCATGCATGGCGATCGTGTGAATGCCATGGTGCTACTGGGGACGGGAGCTGAGCAGTCGCTGATCACCGCCAGTCACGATGGGGAAATCCGCATCACTCGAATGCAGGATAACCAAGAGTTGCGCAAATTCATGGCGAGCCCGGGCTGGTGATTTTTACTTCACATCGTCCCAACTCAGCTCGAATCTTGCCAGATACTTTTTCAGTCGGTCGGCATCGTTGGCTTTGGCCTTGCTTTCGCGAGAGATGGCGAAGAGTTTTCGGCCTGCATCGGAGAGGGTTTTGCTCTCGCGGCAGATGCTCAGAACGTAGTCGAGTTGGGCGAGATCAAAAGGATCAATTCGGGCTCTGGCTTCGCTGCTGAGAACGGCGTCATGCGTGCTAGGGGCAGATTCTTGCCAGCCCCCCAGCAGCCGCGTTTTCTCGTGCTCCACGCAGCTCACGGTGATGCGGCCTTTCGGCGCGAGGGTGGCCATGCGAGTGACGGCGGCATTGAGGTCGCGGAAGTTCGCGCTCCATTTGGCCTCAGGGCTGCGGGCAAATTTGAGGAAGGCTTCGCGAGCTTCTTTGTTGAAGCGCACCTGCCTGCGATGAGATTTCGCAAACCGTTCGAGCTCAAAGTCTAGGTTGACGCTGATGTCCTCACGCCGTTCGGCCAGGCTTGGCAGGGTGAAGGTCCACAAATTGATGCGGGCGAGAAGATCGTCTCGAAATTTTCCCGCTTTCACTTCCGCCCGCAGGTCGCGATTCGTGCCGGCGATGAGTTGGAAATCGCTGGAGACGGCTTTATCCGCACCGAGGGGGAGAAAGGTTTTATCCTCCAGAGCACGCAGCAGCATCGCCTGTTCATCCAGGCCCAGTTCGCCGATTTCATCCAGGAAGATCAGGCCTTTATCGGCCTCCTTCAGGAGACCGGGGCGGTCTGCCTGTGCGCCCGTGAAGGCTCCCCGGCGATGGCCAAAGAGGGTGCTCATGGCTTGATCCCCACGCAGGGTGGCACAGTTGACTTCGACAAACCTTCCGGTTAGGCCAGCGCGGGTAGCGCGTAGATCATAAATGCGTGAGGCCAGCAGAGACTTGCCCGCGCCGGTAGGGCCCATGATCAACATGGGGGCCTTGGAATTCACGGCCACAAGTTCGATCTGGCCGATGAGTTGGTTGAAGGTCTTGCTCTTCGTAGCGATGCCACTCTTCAGGAAATCCAGCGTCTTTTCCTGCTCTTGGGCAAAGCGTGTGGCTAGGCGATCATACTTGGAGAGATCCAGGTCAATGATCTCATAGCGCCCAGCAGAGGTGGAATCACGTCCATCCCGCCTAACAGGTGAAGTTTGTAAAAGACGGGCCGGTATGAAATTCGCCTCATTGAGCAAGAACCAGCAGATCTGCGCCACGTGCGTTCCTGTGGTGAGATGGATGAGGTAGTCTTCCTTATCCGTCTTGAACACATAATTGGTTATGAGGTCATAGAGGCCTTCATAGACCTGCTGAAAATCCCAGGGATCGGCAAAAGAGACCTCGTGGACATTCACCACCGTTTCGGGAGATACCTGGTGAATGTCGGCAATGACCAGTTGAGCCATCTCGGAAAACTTAGGCTCCACCAGAAGTTCCAAGCGGGAGATGATGAGGTCCTCCTGCTGGCACATGGCCACGGTCGGGCGCCATCTCGACCACCGATCCGTCCCTTGGGCACGGTCTAGCGAAGCGCCCAGGAAGCCAAAAACGACGGTGGATTTCATGAAAAAGAAAGATGGGATCGAGTTCCTCTGCTGAGGATTTTAAATCCTTATCCAAAAATATAAAATATTATCTCAGAAAATACAAATACTGAATATTGGTGCGGTGGATATTTGAAAGCTGGAGCCGTTGAAAATTTTCTTTCCCTTATTCCATAAGGATTCCAGCCTCATTGAAGGTCTCCATGCCAAAACTTGGCACGGTCCTGGCAATACTCTCTGGCACAACGAAACAAGCCGAGAAAAACATTATGGCCAGCAAATCACTCTTTCAATCCATCGCCGGAGCTCTTGCCCGCAAGGCTGATGTTATCAATGAAGCTGGGGGGCTGGCTTACAAGATGAGTCCACAGCACGCTCTGGCTCAGTATGCAGCCACGGGCTGTCTGAACCATACGTACTATGCCACCGCCGAGGACCAGCTTCAAAAGATCCTGACTCTTTGCGAAAAGGTGCCGACGGACTTCATTGCCCGGACCGCAGTTCACTGCCGTGAGAAAGGTTTTATGAAGGATGTGCCTGCGCTGCTGTGTGCAGTCCTGGCCGCCCGTGACGCGGAGCGTCTGGAACTGATCTTTGGCCGCGTGATCAACGATGCGAAGATGCTGCGCAACTTTGTGCAGATCCTGCGCTCCGGGGTGACCGGCCGCAAGTCCCTGGGATCTCTGCCGAAGCGTCTAGTGCGCAAGTGGTTTGAAAGCCGTTCTGATGAAGCTGTTTTCCGTGCGGATGTGGGTCAGTCTCCTTCCATGGCGGACATCATCAAGATGGTGCACCCGCATCCTGGGTCGCCTTCTCGTGAGGCGCTGTATGGGTATCTCATCGGTCGTGTTTATCAGTCGGAAGCTCTGCCATCTCTGGTGCGTGAGTATGAAGCCTGGAAGCTGGACCCCCAGGGAGAGCCTCCGGATGTGCCCTTCCAGATGCTCACGGCGCTGCCGCTGACCACGGAGCATTGGCTGGCCATCGCCCGCCGTGCCTCGTGGCAGACCACCCGGATGAACCTGAACACCTTTGCCCGTCATGGGGTGTTTGCGGATGAGGAAGTGACTCGCCTCATCGCTGAACGTCTGCGCAATGAGGTCCTGGTGCGCCGTGCCCGTGTGTTCCCTTACCAGCTCATGGCTGCGTATTTGAATGTGGGGGCAGAAGTGCCGCATGAGGTGAAGGAAGCGCTGCAGGACGCGATGGAAATTGCGGTTTCCAATGTGCCAGTGGTGAGTGGAAAAGTGGTCGTGGCTCCTGACGTTTCCGGTTCCATGCACTCTGCTGTGACTGGCCTGCGCAAAGGTGCGACGAGCAAGATCCGCTGCATTGATGTGGCGGCTTTGGTGGCTGCCGCCTTCCTCCGGCAGAACCGGGATGCTGAGGTGCTCCCCTTTGAAAACAAGGTGGTGCCGGTGTCCTTGAATCCCCGAGATTCGGTGATGACGAATGCCCAAAAGCTGGCCTCGCTGCCCGCTGGTGGGACCAACTGTAGCGCCGTGCTCATGGACCTCAATGCCCGCGAGGCTAAGGCCGATTTGGTCATCTATGTCTCCGATAACGAGTCTTGGATGGATACGCCTGCTCATGGTCGGTTTGGTGGATCGCCTACACGCACGATGAGCGAGTGGAATGTGTTCAAGCAACGCAATCCTCAGGCCCGTCTCGTGTGTCTGGATATCCAGCCCTACGCGACGACTCAGGCACACGAGCGTGAAGACATCCTGAACATCGGAGGTTTCTCCGACCAAGTGTTTGAAATCATCGCCTCCTTTGCCTGTGGCCAGCTTGGCCCGGACCACTGGGTGGGCGAGATCGAAAACACAGCCCTTTGAAGACCCTGGAGGCTGGTGAATGCCTGAGATGACTACATTTTGGGAATCTACGTCACTCGATTCTTGTCACCAGCCTCCTCTTCAATCCCTTTCTAACCCATTTTTGGCGAATGCCCTGAGGAACTACATTAACCTAGTGGACGCAGGTTCGAATCCTGCCTGGCCTTTCACGGGGGCCAGTAGCTCAGCCCGGTAGAGCATTAGACTCGTTTCTCGACTCCCTTGTCGCCAATCCTCTTTTAACCTTTAAGCCAACTTGGCGAATGCCGAAGCGGACTACATTCGAAACTAGCGGGTTCAAATCCCGCCCCGCAGCGATGCGGAGAAGTCCCTTCACCTTTGTCGCCCTGTTCGTTTAATCCATCTGGCGAATGCCGGAGTGACTACATACTCAATTAGTGGACGTGATAACCCACACCTGCCTTCGGGGCAGGCCTTCATCGTGTCTCTCCTCCCTTGTCGCCATTTTCAATCTCATCCAAACGGGGCGAATGCCCGATGGAACTACATGATTTAAGATCCTTGTGACATGGGTTCAAATCCCATCGGTCTCTTCTCGGAGAGGCCGTAGCTCAGCCCGGTAGAGCAAAGTAAAACGTTTCATCAACACCCTTGTCGCCCCACCTTTGGATATTTGAAAACTCTTCTTTAAAACAACTATTTTTTATTATGAGCGAATCCATAGAAACTCCGCTGTCCTTGATTTTTGAGGTTCAAAATGCGGATTTAAAAGATCCCACCTCCGAGGTGGAAGGTTTACTGCCACTGATCAAGCTTGGTGATCAATCCTTCTTTACATACGTTCCTCTGGACGTGGGCGAACTGGTGCGAAGCGTTTATTATCCCCGGCGTTACAGCATCCTGTCTTGCACATGTGGGCATAGTGGATGCAATGGGATCCAAGAAGGTATCCTCGTGACTCACGATTCAGGGTTCGTTGAGTGGAGGGTCCCTTATCCACTCAGGCCTGTGCAGAACGAATTTTCGCCGAACTTGAGCATGTACACGTGCCATTATCTGGGGGACATCGATGAATACCGTGAAGCTATCGTGGCAGGAGTCCGTCAAGCCGCCGAATTGTCTGAACTCTTGCCTGCGGATGAGAAGCCTCCCCAGCTCTACCATCTGATCAATAAATCCGGTGTGCATGAATTGCAGCGGATGCTCGAGCCTTTGATCAACAAAACCCATGTTGATTACCATTTTTACCAATGACCCATTTTATGACCTCTCCTTTTCACATCATTAACGAAGCTGAAGCCTTTCTCCCTGCGCGAAACAATGCGGGTAAACCGATCACGGTGATCGGGACGGAGGCGATCCGAAATGGCTTTGACCAGACGTGCATTGACCAGGCGCTGAACTCGCGTTCAGCGCCAGGGGTGACGGACTTGGTTTTAAACCCGGATGCGCATGCGGGTTATGGAGCCCCGGTGGGCTGCGTGATGGCTTCGCCCACGCACATTTATCCAGGCCCGGTGGGCGTGGACATCAAGTGCTCCATGTCGCTTCTGCAGATGAACATTCCGGCGGATGAGATCGTGGATCGCACGGTGCGTCGTCGTCTCATTGAGGCCATCGTGGCTCGCACTCCTACGGGGCCGGGTCGTGGTCAGCGTGAGGCGAAGAAGTCCCGCCGTGTCTCGGCGGCGCTCGGGGTGCAGGCTTGCACGGAAGGGGCCAGCCAGGCCGTTTGTGAGGCCCTGGGAATCCCGCCCGAGTGGGCGCTGCGCTGCGAAGACAGTGCTCACTATGGGCATGACGGAAATGTCTCCACCCTGCATGAGCGCCTGGACAAGATGCGTGCCTTCAATGCCTTCCCGAACTTTGAAAACAAGATGATGCAGCTCGGCTCTTACGGAGGTGGAAACCACTTCGGTGAGTGTGAGGTGGTGCAGCTGGATGAAGACCCGGCGATGCGTGCGACGGCGGAGGTCTTTGGCCTTCAGGATGATCGTGTCGCCTTCCTGAGCCACTGCGGATCACGCGGGTTTGGGAACATTTTGGCGCAGCGTCAGTTCAAGGCGCTGGAAGGTTTCTTCCGCACCTGGGGACTGGATTTCCCGGCGGGTGACAAGCAGCTCGTCTATGCGCCGCTGGGGACGCCGGAGGCGGATGCGTATCTGGATGACATGGCGCTGGGGGCGAATTTTGCCACGGTGAACCACATGCTCATCAATGCGCTGGTGCTGGAGGCCTTCCAGGAAGTGCTGCCTGGGACCACGGGGCAACTGGTGTACTTCATCAGTCACAACATCGCGCGTCAGGAAGTGGTGGATAACCAACTTTCCTGGGTGCACCGAAAGGGGGCGACCCGTGCGTTTCCTGGAGGTCACCATGCGCTGAAAGACACGCCGTTTGCCGCGACCGGTCACCCGATCTTGCTGCCGGGAAATCCGCGCGATGGATCGGTGGTGATGGTGGCAAAACCGGAGGCGGTGAAGAGCTGCTACAGCGTGAACCACGGGGCGGGACGCTGCATGGGGCGCAAGCACGCGTCTCGGGTGCTGGACCAGAAAACCGTGGATGCGGATTTCGAGTCTAACGACATCCTCTTCAATTCGCGTCAGTATCCGATCGATGAAGCGCCGAACGCTTACAAGGACTTTAAAGAGGTCCTTCGCAGCGTGGAGTCCGCCGGTCTTGCGCAGCAGGTGTGCAAGCTGAAGGCGCGCTTTGTGATCAAGGATGCGGCGGAGGCGGATGACTGAGTTAGGGCGGAGTGCGGGCAGCGTTCTGCACTCCGCTTATTTTCTTCTACAAGCTCGTCTTTAACAGACCATTATGCAGGATGTTGATATACAACCAACGCCAAAACAAAACCAGCCCTGGGCAGCTTTTGGTGCGTCGTATGGCGAAAATGAAGACATGCTGGAAGGCAATCGCGAAGGGTTGTTGGTGATTCGTCAGGCCATTGACCAAGCGCTTGAATCTGGAGACAGTCGCATCGAAGAAAACTGCGTGGAACTCGCTGGAGTCAGCTGTCGAGATGAATCCCGAACTCTGACAGAAAGCACTCAGTCCATCGGTTCAAAGCTGGCGATGGTGGGCTGTCTTCTTCTGATCTCACTCGCTGCCGTCATCTTCATAATAGGACTAATCCAAGTCACTCATTTCATTGTCGGATCTCATTCATGACCACTCGAACTCAAACTTCCTCCCTCCTGCAAATTTCCGGTGATACGATTTAGCGTGATGGATTGGTGAAATAGCGGCAGTTCGGGCGTCGCGCTGCGACGCAATGAGTGAAGGCGGTGCGCGGGCCAAAAAATCGCGCCTTGAAAGGCGCGGCTAAGATACGGACGCCGCTCTGCGGCTGGGGAAAGAGGTACCGGGATGCGGGCTTGAAGCTTGGTTTCACCCATCAGTGTGGCTAAATCGTATGAGTCCGGCGGTGGGCAGTTGCTGCGTTCGGCGCTGTCGTTGTCTATGGTGACGGGGCAGCCGTTTCGGATGACGAACATCCGTGGCCAGCGGCCTAAGCCGGGGCTGATGCGCCAGCAGCTAAGCTTGGTTTTATAAGATCCGAGCGGTCTTTAACAACTCCAGTGTGGGCCGTGCTATGAGGAAATCGAAAGGCATGATCCCATTCGTCGTCAACGCTGCGTTTTTTGGCTCAGCGTCGGAAATCAGCAGCCCATCCTCTTTTCGAAACCAAGCATCGCCAAACCGAGTCTTATGGAACTCCAAACCACGTTCCAACATGAACTGGCGGATTTCCGTCAGCGTCGGCGGTTTGCCGTGATAAGCGGGCTGGGAGGTGATGATACGTTGCGAACGGCCTTCGCCGCAGACGCCTTCGATTTGCCATCCGACAGCAAATTCGTCGTTCAGGAGACGGATACGCTCCAAATACTCACGCAATGTTGCAAAGCGGTCCGGGCCGAATTTTCGCCCAAACTCGCCTGCGTGTGTTGCCTTGATGACTCGAAGTTTATCGTCCGAAAGCCATACTTCATGCTCAGAGCCTCGGGTTTGGCCAAATCCCTTTGGAAGATGGGCAGGCTTCAGTTCCATCGTGAAAACCAGCGTTTCCAAAAAGGCATTGAAGCAGCAGTATCGCGTCCCACGGCCTCAAAAATCCGCAGTTGTGCTGCCCACTCCACATCGGTGAAAGGGCGCTGGTTTTTTAAATAGTCAGCGACTCGCTGGCGATCTGCGGCACGCTTTTCATCAATGCTGGCAGGTCTGGCTAACATCTCCTGAGACTACCCGATTCCATTTTCTTTCGCAATGAACAAAACCAATACCTCCCTCCTGCAAATCTCCGGTGAGTCCGGCGGTGGGCAGTTGCTGCGCTCGGCGCTGTCGTTGTCTATGGTGACGGGGCAGCCGTTTCGGATGACGAACATCCGTGGCCAGCGGCCTAAGCCGGGGCTGATGCGCCAGCACCTGACGTGTGTGAAGGCGGCGGCGGAGGTCTGCCACGCGGCGGCGGATGGCGCGGAGTTGGGCTCGGTGGAGCTGGTCTTTACCCCAGGCCCGATCCAGGCCGGGGACTATGCTTTTAACATTGGCAGCGGCGGTAGCACCACGCTGGTCCTGCAAACGCTGCTGCCCGCACTGCTGCATGCGGAAGGGGCGAGCACGCTGAAGATCGAGGGTGGGACGCACAATCCCCTGGCACCGCCCTTTGAGTTCCTTGATGAATGTTTCCTGCCAGTGCTGCAAAGCATGGGGGCGAAGGTGGAGGTCGCCCTGGAGCGCCATGGTTTTATGCAAGCGGGGGGTGGGGTGCTGACGGCTACGATTGCCCCGGTGAAAAAGTGGAAGAGACTGAAGCTGCTGGAGCGTGGGGAATTGCGGGAGTACTTTGGCCGGGTGCTGCATGCGCATCTGCATGGCGACATCGCCCAGCGGGAGATTTCGACAGCGGCAAAGGTGCTGGATTGGCCAGAGGAAAGGCTGGAACTGCGGTATGCCAATGACAGTGCGGGCCCTGGGAATGCGCTGCTGCTGGGCGCGCGGTTTGCGAATGTGTGCGAGATCAGCACGGGCATCGCGCAGATGGGTAAGTCGGCGGAAGCTGTGGCCACAGGAGCGGCGAAGGGGCTGAAAAGTTACCTGGCCTCTGAGGCAGCGGTGGGGGTGCATCTGGCAGATCAATTGCTGCTGCCGCTGGCGCTGGCGGGCGGTGGAGAGTTCACCACCTTGACGCTGAGCAATCATGTGCAGACGAACATGGCCCTCATCGAAAGGTTCCTCTCCGTGCAGTTTGCGGTGAATGAGAGGGCTGCGGGGGTGAAACACATCGAAGTACGGGCTGGGAAGTAGGTGGGGATACGTGTGCCTGCCCTTGACCCTGTGGCTGGTGCTTGTACGTTCCACGCTTACCCCCGTAATGCCTGACGCCCCCACCCTGTCCCAACTCGAGCTGCGTGTGCTCGATCTCGTCCGTGACGAAGTCCTCCAAACACCGCCTGGTTTCGGCGTCAGTTCTGACCTCTTTGAGGCCGGTTTGGACTCGATGGCCATCATGCAGTTGTTGCTGCTTTTAGAGGAGCACTACAGCGTGGCCATTCCGGTGGGAAGTGTCTCGCGGGCGAATTTCAAAACCGCGCAGACCATCGCCGCGCTGTTGGTGGAGCAAGGTTACGCCATCACTCAAGGCGGCGCGGAGGAGCCAGCACCTGTGCCCCCGCCGGCGCCTGTGGCCATCGTGCCCAAGGCCCCGCCAGTGCCGGAAGAAAAATTTGACCGGTTGCCGCTGCGCGACTGCGATTTCTTCACGCATGCCTTTGATGAAATGCTGCGACAGGCCGGGCAGGGGGGGCACATCGCGCGCTCCTTCATCGAGCTGGATCGCGCGCCCGATGTGGTGGCGCTGAAGGCGCTGCTGGTGCAGTTGCAGGATTACTTCGCCTTTCCCATCCTGACGGCGCAGCTGAAAAAGCCGAGCTTCTTTTCCCTGCCTCTCTGGGTCCCTGCCACGAATCCGCGGCCCCTGGAGTTGCAGTTGTGGTCCGACGAAAAATCCGTGGGCACGCTGCTGCCGCATGGCGCGCAAAAGTTTGCCGATCTGCAAACGAAGCTGGATGACATCATCAATACCTCCCTGCCGCAGTATGAAGATGGGTGGATGAATGTGCGCTTTGACCTGGTGGAAAAGGCCGATGGCTCCTGCGTCTTTGTTTTCTCTTGGAGCCATCTTATCATGGACGGCATCGGGGCGGAGTTTTTCCTGTTGGAGATCAATCGTTTGTTAGGCGGCCAGAGTGAGCCTGTGCCTGGATTTGACCTCACGGATCTGAAGGATCAGCGGGGCTGGGGTGAACGCTGGAAGACAGCAAAGGTAATGCCCGCCTTTTTTGATACGGTGATGAGCAAGCCCTTTGAGGCGTTGGGCTCGGCCAAACTTTCGGCAGGGCGGGCGCACTTCCAGGTCATCACCTTGACGGAGGAGCAGAGTGCAGAGGCAGCGCGCCGCAGTGCGGAGGTTTCGGGGCCGCTGATCAATATGCCGTTTCATTTGGCCTGCGCGATGCGGGCGCACCAGCGGGTGTTTACCCATCGCGGGCAGAAGCCGGAGTCGCTGATGTGCTGTGTGCCTATCCAGGTGCGGCGGAAGGGTACTCGGGGCCCGCTTTTCCAAAACCACCTGACGATGTTTTTCTGCAATCTGGTGGCCGAGGATCTGACCACGCTGGATGCGGCGGCGCAGTCTCTGCACAAGCAGCACACGCGGTTCATCAAGGAAAAGATCGGCGATGCCTTTCGCGATCTGATGTGGATGATGCGGCCCATGCCACCGAGCCTGCACATGCACTTCATCAACTGGCACATGAAGGGAAAATTCAGCTCCTTCTACCACTCGAACACGGGGGTATTCGCGCCTGAGTTGACCCAATTCGGTGGAGCGCAGGTGACGAATGCCTACCACGTGCCGAGCTTCTCAGATCCTCCGGGGACGGGGGTCTTCACGAATGAGAAAAATGGCCGCCTGGTGCTGACGCTGTGCTGGCGTGCGGGCACCATGACGGAGGAAGAGCGTGCCATCTTCATTGGTCAACTGATGAGTGACCTGGGTGTGGCCGCCTAAAACCCGTGACTCTAACGTTGCACAAAAAAGCCATCACGTCCTGTGCATGGCACCCGATGTGCTCTCTATTGACTGCCCATGCTGAATGTTGACATTTCCTCTCTTGGTCCCTGCCAGTTTCACTCGCCGCTGCACCAGATCGGCAGTGTTCAGGTGCCGTATAAGACGGAGACTGACCGCATCCTCTACACCAATAGCGTGCAGGGCCTGCAAGGTGAAAATGGAGCCGTGAGCTTTGAAGAAGCAGGCCCTCGTGAACAGATCTTCTTTGACCCACCGCGCACGACGGTGGGCATCGTCACTTGTGGCGGGTTATGTCCGGGGCTCAATGACATCATTCGTGGCATTGTGAACCAATGCTACCGCCAATACGGCATCACCCGCGTTTATGGGTTTCGTTATGGTTATGAGGGGCTGGTGCAGCGTTATGGCCACACACCCATCATGCTGAGGCCGGAATCGGTTTCCCAGATTCATAACTTTGGCGGCACCATTTTGGGGAGTTCCCGGGGGCAGCAGCCCATCGGAGATATGGTGGACACGCTGGAGGATATGTCGGTGGATATTCTCTTTGTCATCGGTGGAGATGGCACGCTGCGGGGTGCATCGGAGATTGCTAAAGAGATCGCCAAACGCGGTCTGCGGAAGGCCATCGTGGGCATTCCGAAGACGATTGATAATGACATCATGTATCTGGACAAGAGCTTTGGTTTTGAGACTGCCTTTGCTGAGGCGGTGAATGCCGTGAAATGCGCCTACACGGAGGCCTGTGGGGCGGTGAATGGCATCGGCCTGCTGAAGCTGATGGGGCGTGACAGTGGTTTCATCGCTTGTTATGCCGCGCTGGCAGGCAGCAACGTGGACTTTGTGCTGATCCCTGAAGTGAGCTTTGCCATGGAGGGCACCACGGGGCTGCTGGAGGCGCTGCGTTATCGTCTCGCGAAAAGGGGCAGCGCCGTCATTGTCGTGGCGGAAGGTGCAGGACAGGAGCTTTTCCAAGCCGATGGTGCGACGGATGCGAGCGGCAACAAACGCTATGGCGACATCGGGTTGCATCTCAAGGATCAGATCAACGCCTTTTTCAAAGCCCGCCGTATGGAGGTGAACCTGAAGTACATTGATCCTAGCTACATCGTCCGCAGCGTGCCTGCGAACCCGCAAGACAATGTTTATTGCTCACGCCTAGCGCAGTCTGCCGTGCATGCAGCGATGGCGGGAAAAACCTCCATGCTGGTGGGGCGCTGGCACAATTCTTTTGTGCATCTGCCGCTGGACATGGTGACCCATGGCCGCCGCAAGGTAGATCCCCACAGTGAGCTCTGGCATGCGGTGCTGGAGAGCACGGGCCAGCCAGCGATGATGGCCTAAACCTCAGGGAAAGGCCTTGGCATTTGAGGAGAATGCCGGACATTTTCGACATGAAGTCATCCAACATCGGGTTGTGGATCGCCGGGGCCGTCATGGCCTGGTGTGGGTGGATCGCCCTGGACATGGCGACTCCTTTGAGTTCCCAGGGGCGGAGTTACTCCACTTTACCTGAAGTGAAAAACGCCACGGTGCCAGTGCTGGTGGAGTTTTATGCGGACTGGTGTGGCCCCTGCCGCGCTGTGGGCCCGGTGGTGGAAGAACTTTCACGCGAAGTTACCGGACGGGCCAAGGTGGTGCGGCTGGATGTGGACGCGGAGAGTGAACTGGCTGCCAGTCATGGGATCCGCAGCATCCCCACCTTCATCGCTTTCAAGGATGGACGTGAAGTGGCGCGTGAGTCGGGGGCGATTCCCAAAGCCAAGATGCTGCAAATGCTGGGGCTCTAAATCAAAAATCACTGCCGCCCGACAGGCCTTTGATGACGGTGATGAGCGGAGCAAACGTGCCCGCCCAGCAGAGGGCGGTGTGAATCACCAGCAAACCAGCGCAGATGAAGGACAGCCAAACGGAGGCGCGAATGCTTTTGAGCGACCAGGGGATGATGAGGCTCAAACCCACCAGTAGAATCACCGAGCCTGGGGCAGCTAGCCCGTCACCGGCACGACTCCATGCGATCAAGCTTTTGGTTAGGTCTGGGAGTTTGTTTTTGTCTCCCAGCATGTTTTCAAAGATGATTTCAAACCGGTAAATGGAGGTGCAGGCGCAGAAGCTGAGGTAACCGAGGAAGAGGACCAGAAGAGTCCACATGAGTTTTAACCACATGGCGCAACTCATTCACTTCGTGCCGCAGGGCGGCCACTTCGGCTTCAGCATGGAGAGGTTCACTCATGCCTCATCACTGGAGGAGATCTGAATCTCAGGCCAGCAATTCTGGGACAATTTTGCAGTCTTCGACACCCGTGAGACGGAAGTCGAGGCCTGCATACTTGAAGGTGAACTTGGAGTGATCGAAGCCGAGGGTGCGCAGCAGGGTGGCGTGCAGTTCGTGCACGTGAACTGGTTTTTCCACCGCTGCAAAGCCGAACTCGTCCGTCGCACCATGGGTATAACCACCTTTGACACCACCACCAGCCAGCCAGTTGGTGAAGCCGTAGTGGTTGTGGTCGCGGCCACGCTGTTTGCCGGCGTTTGAGCCGGGGGTAGGCAGCTCGACGGCAGGTGTGCGGCCAAATTCTCCGCCCCAGATCATGAGGGTATCGTCAAAGAGACCACGCTGCTTCATGTCTGCCATGAAGGCGGCGATGGCTCCATCCACATCTTTCGCCAGGCGGGCGTGGTCGAGGATTTCATCATGGCTGTCCCAGGGCTGACCTGCCCCGGTCCAGAGCTGGATGAAGCGCACGCCACGCTCAAGAAGACGGCGGGCGATGAGGGTCTGACGACCAAAGTCATTTTCGCCATACGCTTTGCGGATGTGCTCAGGCTCCTTGCTGATGTCGAAGGCATCGGTGGCCTCCATCTGCATGCGGTAGGCGAGCTCGTAGCTCTGGATGCGGGCATCGAGCTGCTGGTCTTTGTCCCGCTGGATGAGGTGATTGTGATTCATCTCATAGAGCAGGTCTAGCTGGCGACGCTGCTGCTTCATGTCCAGCGAGGTGTTCTTGATGAACTCGACGAGCTTATCCACATCTGTGTTCTCGGTATTGATGTAGGTGCCCTGGTAGATGCTGGGGAGGAAGGCGGACTGCCAGTTCTTTGTGCGGCGCGTGGGCATGCCTTTCGGGCACATGGAGATGTAGCCGGGCAGGTTTTCATTTTCCGAGCCGAGACCATAGGTCACCCAAGAGCCGAAGCTGGGGCGGTGCAGGCGGCCGTCGCCGGTGTTCATGAGGCCCAGGGAGGGTTCATGGTTAGGCACGTCAGCCTGCATGGAGCGGATGACGCAGAGGTCATCGGCAAACTGAGCTGTGCGGGAGAAAATCTCACTCACTTCCAGGCCGCACTGGCCATACTTCTGGAACTTAAAGGGGGACTTCAGACCGGCCCCCGTTGGGCGCTCCGTCTTGAGCGACATGTTCGGCAGGGCCTTGCCATCATACTTATCCAGCATGGGCTTGGGATCGAACGTATCCACCTGCGAAGGGCCGCCATTCATGAAGAAGTGGATCACCCGTTTGGCTGTCGGCTCAAAGTGCGGCTGGCGCACGCCGAAAGGGTTAGTGGCATTCAGCGCAGCCTGGGCCTTGCCCGCACCCATGATGTCTCCCAAAGCCATGGACCCCAGGCCCATGCCAAGACGACCGAGGAGCTGCCTGCGGGTGAGGAAGTGATGTTCGAGATTGGGGGCGTGATGAGACATGGGGGGAGCAATTAAATTTGAGGCCAAGAACGGTTCAGACCGTGGGAAGGGTGGCGTTTGTCGTGGCGCACGACGACGACTCGGATCAGGGAATCTGGAGCGATCACTTCATAAACTAAGTGAAAGGGAAAACGTTTCATGTTGGCGCGCCTAAACCGAGAACGGGAAGAAAGGGGATGATAGAAAAAGGGCGACTCAGATAAGGTGGCTACAATGAGATCCAGGTGGTGGCGGAAGTCTTTTGATAAGGCTGGATCAATTTCGCCATAATATTTTTGTGCATCAAGCAAGTCGCGGACTGCCAAAGGGTGAAAATCAACGTTCATGTTGGCGAGGCTGCCGCCAATTGTCGTTTTACTTCCTCCCAGGGGATCGCAATGGCGGCCCCAGATCGGAGCTCTTCAGACCGCTGCTCTGCCAGAGCCAGTTCAGCGGCCTCTTCTGCGTCTTCATCCTCGAGGGAGGTCGTGATCTGGAGCCAATCAGAAAGTTGCAGACGCTCTTCATAGCTGAGTTCTGCGATCTGTTCACGAATGTGGGCGATGGACATGAGGACCTCCAGGTTTCGGTGTGAGTGAGAAATAGAATACGAAATCAATCCACAAATTGGAACTCGTTCGACATCATGAGCACCTGAGCGAGTTGGGCTAAAGGAGTCTGAGCTTTGATGCGGTTGATCGGCCAGCCTTCGGGGCCGCAGAAGTCAGTATCCGCACGGGTGATGGGGCTCAGGTGGCCATCGGCCTCCACGAGTTCGATCTTGGGAGCCCAAGTGTAACTGTCGCTGTCCGTGTTTTTGTTTTCGGATTCGACGACAAAGCTCAGCACTTCATCCTGGCTGACTTCGAGATCGGCGGTGATGTCCACGCTGCTGGCGGGTTTGATCAGCTCCTCACGGATTTTCCCCGCGCGGTTGGAGATGATCCAGACACGCACGCCGTTGCCTCTTTCACTGGCGCGTTTGATGACGCCGCTGATGCGGATCTTCTGGCCTTCAAAAGGAGAAGTCCATTGCATCACAGCGGGCCAGGAGTGGCCGGGGTGGCCATTGCCTGCGCCGATGTAGAGGTGACCAAATTCTTTGGAAGGATGCACTTTCTCAGGCGTCCAGCGGAAGGTGCTCTGGCCGACCTTGCCGTAGTGGGGCATGGGCTCAAAACCTCCTAAGCTGACCTTGCCTGTGGCAGTGTCTTTTTCCACCTGTCCCCAGCCGTAACGCCAGACAAAGGCGGCTGCGCGGCGGCTGAGACCTTCCGCATCATTGCAAAAGCGCTGGGCCATCTCGACTTCTTCAGGACGCGCATCGCGGCGCAGCACACGGTGGTAAAGGGCCTGCACAGATTCCGAATCCACCGTGCTGCCTTTCACGGGTGTGGCGGCGGCCAGCTTCGTGGAGCGCTGCTGCATGAAGGGGCTATTCATGAGGAACAGGGCCTGCTGCGGCACGGTGGTCACATAGCGGATGGGGCTGTGATTGTCCGGATTGGCGAAATCGAACATGGCAGGCACGGTGGCTTGATCATAACGATCCACCAGAAGGTAGATGCTGCGGCGGCTATCGGCTTCCTTATCTTTCAATTCGACCGCGCGTCCGCCGATCTTGCCGGGGTTCAGATCTCCAGCCACTTGCAGCATGGCATCGCGCATGGATTCGTAGTCCAGACGCTGGCGGTTCTGGCGGCTGAGAAGTTCATTGTCTGCATCCTTGAGGTTTTTTTCAGCGCTGACTTGGGCCGCCTGCTGGTAGGTGCGGCTGCTGAGGATGCGCTGGTGCAGTTTTTTGAGGCTCCAGCCTTCTTCCATGAAAGTGGCGGCGAGGTAGTCGAGGACATCTTGCTGCACGGGCTTGTCCGTCTGCACACCAAAGTCACTGGTCTGCCCCACCAAAGGTTTGCCAAAATGCTGGGCCCACACGCGGTTCACGATGACACGGGCGGTGAGCGGATTGTCCTTGCTGGCGATTTTTTGTGCGAGTTCCAGGCGACCGCTGCCTTCCTTGAAGCTTTCTCCACCAAACATGGTGAGCCAGCCGCGTGGGGCGACTGCGCCTCGGCGGCTAGGGTTGCCACGGATGAAGATGCTCACGTCGGCAGGTTTCGGTTTGTCCAGCATGACCATGGCGCGAGGTGGGGCACCCGGGTGCTCAGACTCCAGCTTCAGCCTCGCGTTCGAGTTCTTGACCATCTGAGTGAGATCCTTGCGGGTGAAGAAGATGTTCGCCTGCTCCACTGGCACAGACATGGGGCTGGGGGCTGTCTGGAGGATCTCCCGCACCTGTTTCCAGTCTGCATTGTCCGGCTCTTTGCCTGCGAGGCAGGTATTGAAGATATCGGCATACAGCGCGGCCACTTCATTGAAATTTTTGGGAGCTGGGCGTTTGGCCAGTTCATTGCGTGGTACCGCGTTGAGCCCGCGCTCAGGCTTGAGCATGGCCTCGACGACGGCGGGGGCCTTGGCGGCAAACTGGTCTGCGGGGAGGGCAGCGAATTCTTTCCACGCGATCATCACCGGATGCGGCTTGTCTTTCAGGGCGTGGCGTTTGAGGAAGTCTCCCCACTGATCAGCCACCTTGTCACGGAGCTTCAGCTGCCCGGCACGGCCTTTCAGCGTGTTGCGATCCTTGATGGTGACGGCTTCCTGGGCAAAGGCGAGGTATTCGGTGACTCGCTCTGGATGGCGGATCTCCTCATAGACCTGCTTTTTAAAGTCGAGCTCCTCTTTGGCGATGGCAGCCACCTTGGCATCGTAGTCCTTGATATCGGCCTCATTGGTCGCTTTGCCGATGATGGGCATGGCTTCATTGGCAGGCTCTTCGCTGCTGTTGAAGATGGAGTAGAGCGCGTAATAGTCGCGGGCTGGGATGGGATCAAATTTGTGATCGTGGCAGCGTGCGCAACCCACGGTTAGGCCCAGCATGCCACGGGTCACTGCGTCGATGCGGTCATCGGTCTGTAGATCTTTGTTGCTGATGAAACGGTCCCCCACATTCAGGTAGGCTAGGGCAGCTAGGTGGGGATCATTTTGACCCGCAGGCACCATCTTGTCCGCTGCGAGCTGATACATTAAAAACTTGTCATACGGCATGTCGTCATTCAGCGACTTCACCACCCAGTCACGGTAGGTGTAGGCATAGGGGTAGCGGGTGTTTTTACCCGCGACTTGGTAGCCATCGGTATCGGCATAACGGGCCACATCCAGCCACAGGCGCGCCCAGCGCTCGCCATAGGCTGGGGAGGCGAGGAGTTTGCCCACCAGGGCATCCGTCGCGGCCTGGGCGTTTTTGGCGGAGGCTTGTTCAAAGGCCTTCACTTCTTCATAGGAGGGCTGGAGACCGGTGAGGGTGACGTGGATGCGGCGGCACAGCGTGGCGGCGTCCGCAGTCGGGGCAAAGTCGAGTCCGGCGGCTTTGAGTTTGGTGCCCACCATGGCATCCACCGTGCCCGCAGGTTTTTTCACGGGCTGGAAGGCCCAGTGCTGCATGGGGTCTGCCTTGGCTGCCCCATGGGCCACTTCTTTTTCCTCCGGCCAGGGCAGGCCCATCTGCACCCATTTTTCCAAGGCCGCGATGTCGGCCGCTTTCAGTTTATCGCCCTTTTTGGGCATGGCCTCCACGCCGGCTGCGTGGTTGATGGCCTTGATCATCTTGGAGGCCGCCGGGTTGCCAGGTTCCACCACTTTGCCGTAGTCACTGCCGCGTAGGATGGCGCTGCGCAGATCCATGCGGAGGCCGTTTTCGTGCTTGTGATCGCCGTGGCAGCTGTAGCAGTTTTCCGCCAAGACGGGGCGCACGCTTTTCTCAAAAAATTCGATCTGCTCCGGCGGAAAGGTATCGGCAGCAGAGGCCAAAGAACCAGCGACGGCGAAACTGCCGCCGAGGAGCCGGAGGAAAAATGGAGTCTGGGAAGTCATCTGAGGGGGGCTTCGATGAAGCAGCGGGCTACTCTCAACGTCTGGAAAATACGCTGATCGAGGAGGAAAATACGCGCAACCCGCGTGCCACCTTGCACTAGGATGGGCAGATCTTCAATCTTGCGTTGCGCTTTGCAGCCTGTGGATTGCCGCGCTACATCCTACCCCTCATGTCCTCCGTTTTACGTGTTCAAAAAGCCACCTTTGTCCGGGGTGGTCGCCGCATCCTCAAAGGCATTGACTGGGAGGTGAAGGCTGGCGAGCACTGGTGCATCCTGGGCCCCAATGGCTGTGGCAAGACCTCCCTCATCAACCTCATCACCGGCTACGAGCCCGCCACCAGTGGCGACATCCAGATCGGCGAGGACCAGTTTGGCAACAGCGACTGGCGGGAGGTGCGCAAGCGCGTGGGCCTGGTCACCAATACCCTCACCACGTTCATCGAGCCTGGAGAGCCTGTCATCAACGTGATCGCCAGCGGCCGCGAGGCGAAGCTGAATCTCTGGCAGGCCCCACCCGCCGCCTGGCAGCGCCAGGCCGCCACCCTGCTGAAGGCCACCGGCAGCCCGCACCTGCGGAAAAGCCTCTGGGGCACCCTCTCCCAGGGCGAGCGCCAAAAAGTCCTCATCTGCCGCGCCCTCATGGCCCAGTTCTCCGTCCTTATTCTGGACGAGCCCTGCGCCGGCCTCGACCCCGTCGCCCGCGAGCATTTTCTCAACTGGATGGCCGAAATCGCCACCTGGCCCGAGTCACCCTCCCTCGTCATGGTCACCCACCACGTGGAAGAAATCCTCCCCTGCCTCACCCACGTCCTGCTGTTAAAGAACGGCCAAGTCCACAGCCAAGGCGAAAAAGCCGACATCCTCACCAGCGAATCCCTCAGCGAAATCTACGGCGCCCCCGTGGAATTGGAAGAACGCGGCAAGCGGTATGCGCTAGTGGTGGGGTGAGGTTGTACGGAAAATTTGGAGATCTGTTTCGCCCCTTCAACTTAACGGCCAACCGAGCATGAAGATCTTAAATCAGTATTTTGGGAAATTAAATAATCTCTATACCAAAAGACTTGGGTGTACTTTTATCTTGGCTCTGTTCAGTTACCTCTTGGTCGCCATCATTCTCTGGTTGGTCGTAGCGAATGAGCCAAAATCGCGCGCTGAAGGATCTGATGAAATGGAGGGAACGCTGCTAACAATCGGAGTCTTTTTCTTCTCGTTTTGTGTTGCGCCTCTTGTTCTCAAACAGAAGCAATGACCGATCAGAACTCGATGTTAGGCATGGTGACAGGGCAATTAATAGAGCTCTGGCCAAGGCAGGCCTAACGAGTGGAAATAGGGACGGAAGCTTTCCTGGACGACTCCAGAGATGAGTTCGAGGAAGGGGGCCGGGTTGCCTTCGGCATGGTCTTGATCGAGAGCTTCGTAATAAGCCAGTCGTTTTTCCACGGGAAGCACGGCTGGGGGGTAGCCAGCTTGCATGAGTTCCAGATTCATCAACAGCCGGGAAGTGCGGCCGTTGCCATCCACAAAGGGATGAATTTTCACAAAATCGCTGTGAACTCGCGCGGCTCTTTCCACTGGGTGCAGCGATGGAGCTTCTTCGCGATGCCACGTGATGAAATGCTCCATCAACTCTGGCACCTGGACTTGGTCAGGAGGCAGGTGACTGGCCCCGGCGATCCTGACATTCACAGTCCGATATCGTCCGGCGTTGTCGTCATCAATGCCTTTGAGGATGAGTTGGTGCAGACACTTGAGTGTCCATTCAGACAGCGGCTCGTTCTTTTGCACCAAGTCTTCTAACAATAAAATGGCATCGCGATGATTCACGACTTCGAGATGTTCGCGTAGTGACTTGCCACCGATGGTGATGCCTTCCAGTGCGACCTTGGTTTCCCGGAGCGTGAGGGTATTCCCCTCAATGGCATTGGAGTGGTAGGTCCAGCGGACAATGAGGTCCTCACGCAGATTGCGCACGATGGCTGGATCCAGCGGGCGGTGCTGGTCCAGAATCGTTTTGAGGTTATCAACAGCAGAGAAGATCATAGTCGCACGGACTGAACTGCGTCAGAAGCTGGAGGAAAGCCAGCGGAGATTCTATCATAAAACTGCCCCGCCGTCGCTTTCGAGGCCTGCATCAGAGGATAAGAGGTGACGCAACCAGTCCGTGAACTGAGGCTGAAAGTTTGACGTTCAATTTCTTAAATCCTGATCATCAGCCGCGCAACCTGTGCGCATTCCGAAACTGAACCCGTGACCACTTCAATTTTCGTTTCCGAATGCGCTCTCCATTCCCTGGCTCAACATGAATCAATGGAAGAAATCCACACAAAGCTGTGGACGAATCGCCTGCCACCACACCTTTCTGTGTCTAAGCGACATTCGCTCAAGAAGACACCAACCTCACCATGATTATCCGAAGATACCAACCCGGTGATGAGAGCGCCATCTGGGATGTCTATTTCCGGGCGACCCACGAATCCAATTCGCGCGATTATCATTCTGATCTGCTCAACCGATGGGCTCCGGCAGATCAAGACATGAATGAGTGGTGTGAGCGTTGCCTTCAGAAGAATCCTTTCGTGGCGATCATCGGAGATCGAATTGTGGGAGTGGCAGAACTCGAAGAGGATGGCTTCGTGGACTATTTTTACGTGAGTCCAGATTTCCAAGGACAAGGAGTTGGCTCCCAGATGCTCGCGAGAATTGAATCCGAGGCGGTCGAGATGAACCTCTCCGAATTGACGGCGGATGTAAGCCTGACGGCGAAAGCATTCTTCGAGTCACGGGGTTTCATCGTCACAGAAGCTCGATCAAATGTGATTATAGGCCATCTCGCTCCGAATTTCGCGATGTCCAAGCGCCTCTGAATACGGAGTGAATCCGTCCATCCCTCACTGTCTCTAAACCGAAAACTGCTGCGCGGTCTTTTTCAAAGCATTGACCAGGGTGGTGATGGAGGTGGGGGTTTTGCCTCTTTGCCAGAGGACGATGAAGTCCCAGCGGGCTTTTGCATCGGAGAGGGGGACGAAGGTGATGCCGGGGTGGGTGGTGGATGTGAAGTAGTCGGGCAGGAGGGTGGCGGCGGATTCGGAGGCGACCATGGAGAGCACGTGGGTGATGCCGTCGGGGTGGGCGAGGAAGCGGGGTTTGAAGGCTGCGGTGCGGCAGAGGGAGGTGATCCAGCGGTTGCGGCCGGGCATCTGGTCTTCATCCACGCCGATGAAGTCGTGTCGGCTCAGGTCTTTGAGGCTGATTTGTTTCTGGGAAGCGAGTGGATCTGCGGCAGAGAGGGCGGCGCAGACGCCGAAGGAAGCGAGCTTGAAGCTGTAAAAATCCTGCGCGGCCACGGCTCCTTCCTGGCCGATGAGTGCGAGGTCGAGCTCGCCAGATTTTAAGGCGTCCATCTGCTCCCGGGGGGACATGTCGTGGAGCTTGAGCTTCAGCTCTGGGTGGGTCTTGCGCAGTCGCTCGAGCGTGGGGGAGAGCAGGGGCTGGGCGGCGGAGATGAGGTAACCGACACGCAGCTCGGACCGGCTGCCACGGGCCTGCCGCCGCACCTCGGCCAGGGCGGTTTCATAAGCGGTGATGACGGGGCTCATGGCCTTGACCACCCCATGGCCTAGGCTGGTGGGCTTCACGCCGCTGGTCTCGCGGTCCAGCAGCTTGCCGCCCACTTCAGATTCCAGCAGTTTCATCTGCCGACTCAGGGCGGGCTGAGTGATGCGCAGCCGCACGGCGGCGCGGTTGACGCTGCCTTCTTCGATGACGGTGAGCAGAGCGCGGATGCGATCAATCATGGCTGGAGGGTATGTCCATCCGACATAACGGCAACAGCGAACGGGCATTATTCGTCATTTGAGAAAGGGGCCAGGATGGCTTCGTCAACCGGGAGTCATTCCCTCAAACCAACCTAACAACGAACATCTCATGAAAACCGCCATCATCATCATCAGCGATCCCAAAGCCGGAGAAGAGGCTTTTGCACGTGCCTTCAATGCCCTGGCTGTGGCCGCAGAAGGCAAAAGGGCAGGGGACGAAGTGGAACTCAGCTTCATCGGCACCGGCACCCGCTGGCCAGCGGAGCTGTCGAAAATCACCAACCCCGCCAATGGGCTCTACAACGAAGTGCGGGATCTTGTGGTCGGCGCATCCTGTGCCTGTGCCACGGCTTTTGGGGCCACCGAGGGCATTGAGGCCAGCGGCATCGCCGTGAAGAGCGACAATGCGGTGGCTGGCACCACGGGCGTGCTCAGTCTGCGCCATTACCTCGCCGAAGGTTGGCAGGTGCTGCTTTTCTAAGCCTCTGCAAGCCGACCGATGCAGCCCTCAATCATCCACCCCTAACTAATCATTCGTCATGGCTCATAAATTTCTCGATCTCTCCTTCACTCCAGAAGTGCTGGCCGCGCAGGAACATTATTATGGTCGCTCCCAGGTGCTGCCTCCGGCGACGCAGGATGACCCGCTGGGGCCGGATGAAGTCGGGTTCATCGAGTCTCGCGACAGTTTTTATCTGGGCAGCGTGAGCGAAACCGGGTGGCCTTACATCCAGCATCGGGGCGGGCCGCCGGGCTTTGTGAAAGTCATCTCGCCTAACGAGATTGCCTTCGCTGATTACAAAGGCAACCGCCAGATGCTGAGCACGGGCAATCTGGCGGTGAATGATCGGGTGTCTCTCTTTCTGATGGATTATCCCCAGCGGGTGCGGCTCAAGCTCATGGGACATGCCGAGGTGCTGGACGCTCGGGAACATCCTGACTTGGTGGAGAAAGTCGCTGCGCCAGAGATGGTTAGGCTCACGGAACGCCTCTTCAAAATTCGCATCGTCTCCTATGACTGGAACTGCCCCAAATACATCACTCCAAGATACACGGCGGCTGAGGTGACCGAACTCGTGGCCCCGCTCAAGGCACGCATTGCGGAGCTCGAGTCCCAGCTTCGGAGTTAAATCTGATGCCAGGCAGACGGTGCATTTTCAGGACGCAAGCCATGGAAGAACGATGAATGAAACGATCGTTGTCTAGGGCAGTAGTTCGGCCTGATTAGCATCATCCAAGATGCTTCAGTCAAAGACTGCATGGGGCTAAGGCAGAAATCTCTACACTGGGGGTGCCCAGCGTTCAGTCCGATTGTCGGTGCTGGATGCGGCAGCAATCTCGGAAGTCAGGGGCTGAGGTCTTGCTTCAGTGATCACCGGACGATTGGGAAGATGCTCCTCGGTGCCCTGTTCCACCAAGCGTGCATAGCGCCGAAGCAGCAAAGGATGGGTGAGGCCGTTCTCCGCCTTGCGGGAAAAAGGATCGCGGAAAACCTCACGCGCCTGTTTATCCAGGGCCGCTTTATTCACTCGGGCAAAGAGTTGTGGCCCTACCAGTAGCAATGTCATCGCATCTCGCACGGCTGTGCCATCCGCGACCAAGGCGTGCGCCACAGCATCACAACTGAACTCGTCCAGCCGGGACAGTGTGCTGTATTTCGCGGAGAGAATACCCCGGATCAAATCTGTATGGCCTAACGCATGATGCGCCAATTCATGGGCGATGATAAAATCCAGCACGGCTGCGTTCCCGGTGGACAGCGCTCCGTGGACGATGTCATCCACCAACACGACGCAATGCTTGCTTCCATGTTTCAGGGCAAAGGCATTTTGGTCATTCGATTCGATCACATACACGTCGGGCTCGTGGATACCGAGCACGCTCGACAGGCGATGTGCTGCTGCATGAATTTCGGGGAATTGATCGGGCCCTACTCGAATGGCTGAACCCTGCATCCTTGCCCGTGCTTTGCGTTGACGGCTCCAATAAAACATCCCCGCAATCGCCCAAGCAATGAGAGCGAGCCCCATGGAGGACACTGCGGTGAAAATGATCACCGTGGGCCCGACAATCATCAGCGCCAAGTACCCAATGAAGCTATGAAATCTTGTTCCAGGGGCGATGTGACGCTTGAGATCAAATGTTGAGTCCATTGTAAGGAGGTGTGAAAATCGAAAAGGAATGCAGGCCCTTTCGTATAGAGTGAAATCAAGGAGTGATCAATCCTGATTTAACTTAAGTAAATTAGACGAATTTCACTTCGTTTCAGGAGCTTTGTCCTGGGCTGTTGTCACTGGAAGATCGCGCACGAAGACATTGGCGTAACTGACCGCTTGGGTCAGGTCAGAGAGGCCGATGCTGCCTTTTGCACCCATGTCCACGGTGACCTCGAAGGTCTGGGGATTGGCTTCTTGAGCTTCGGTGATGAGGACCTTGGCGGTGTTGCCTTTCAGGGTGGCTTTGATGCGGTACCACTGGCCTGCTTTGACCTTGTCTGCACCGAGGACGATGGGAGCTTTGCCTTGGCCGAACATGACGAGGGGATGGCTGAGGCCACGCACGCATAGGCCCGCGACGGGTTTCGTGAGGTCGGCACCTTTGGGGACATTCACATCCGCGATGACTTCGCAGTCGCCATACTCTTGCTCGGTCCAGAGGGCTGGGCCGGTAGGGCCAGCGCCCAGCTTGATCTGCCAGTCTGCGGTGGTCCACTTGGCGGCACCTGCAGCCGGGACTTTCCAGCCACGGAAATCCACGCCCGTGTAGAGGGCTTTCCACCCCTGGTCCAGCGGGGCCGTCATCTCAGCGGCTGCGTTGGTGGAAGGCAGCTCTTTGATGCGGACGTTGCGGAATTCCACCGGAGCACCTTCGGATTCCAAGGCGAGGTAACCTTTGCGATAATTGCAGTTATCCCCACCGCTGACGACTTTGCCATTCACCGCGAGGGTGAGGCGACCGTTGTTGGCCTCGATGCGGTAATGGTTCCACTCGGGGCTGGGTTTGCTGCGCTCTTCGCTGGGAAAGCTGCGCTTGCCATTGCTCTCGCCGTGCGGGTCCATGGTGGCACCATGGATGGGGAAGACATCGCCATGGGTGGTGAACCACTTGGGCTTTTTGGGATCGGCCTTTTTCATGTAGCCGTGGTCCAGGACCTGGACTTCTATGCCGCGCAGAAAGGGCACGCCGGGGGCGCTGATGGGGGTGCCCCAGACAAAGATGCCGGAGTTTCCTGCTTCGCTGAGGTGCCGCCACTCGGCCTCCAGGATGAAGTTTTCATACTGCTTCTCCGTGCGCAGTGCGCCCGTGGGCAGGCCGGTGCAGGAGATGACGCCATCCTTGATGCTCCAAGTCTCAGGCGCGCAGTTGGCATTCACCCAGCCCTTGAGGTCATTGGCATTGAACATGGGGACAAACCCCTGCTCCTCCTTGGGCTGACAAGCGGTGAGGGCCAACAAGGGCAGGGCGGCAAGAGCGAGGAGATGATGGCGGCGCAGGAACATGAGGGGGGCATTACGGATGGCACGGGCTGCTTCCTTCGCCAAACCTTCTTATTGGGGCAAATCCGTCAAGATCTGGAGCCCGGGCACACGGCTGAAATCGCTGTCTTTGGTCAGCACGCTGGCATTCACTGCCAGAGCGCTGGCGGCGATGGTGAGATCCGTCACCTGCATGGGTTTGCCCTGGCGATCCATGTGCCAAGCGAGCTCCATGACCTTTTGCCATATTTTGGGGGTCGTGGGGAGGATGATCATGGTCGAAAAAGCTTCATGAAATCGGTCACGTGCTTTGGCCTCCCGAAAGCCACGGCAAACCTCGACCATGATCACGCCACACGTGAGGATTTCCCAGTCTTCGGAAAGGGCAGCGAGGTCATGGAGGGGGTCCCGCCCTTGGCGGAGACGGTCAATGTAGAAACTGCTGTCCACGAGAAGGCCATTTATCATGAACGTGGTTACTTGACGGACGATTTGTTAGGCCTCGACGTCTTTTTATAGGTCACGTTTTTGGCTTCGGAGGGCGGCTTTGGGTCCAGGGCATCGTAAGTCTCAAAGTCAAAGCTGGTTTTGATTTCGGACGCTGTCATACCCAGGCCTTCTTTCAAGAGGCTCTTCAGTTGGCTCCGCCGCACCATCTCTGCCAAGGCTTTTTCGACCGCTCCTGTTTTGCTGGTGCTGCCTGTGAGGCGCATCACTTCACTCAGCACCTTTTCATCAATGTGCATGGTCATTTTCATGGAGGAGTATGGCATGCTTGCCATACTTTTCGAATTCTTTTCCTGAGAAGATATTCAGAGGTGGGATGGAACGTATTAGCAGCCATGGATCCGCTTCTCGAATACCACCTTGCGCAGACACGCCGCCAGTTTTTCGGCCAGGTGGGGTTGCGTGCGGGTAGCATTGCCCTGGCTTCGATGTTGGGGCGGGATCTTGCTTCGGCTGCTCCTGCGGAGGGGATGATCCACCCGCCGATGCCGGGCCTGCCGCACTTTGCACCGAAGGCGAAGCGGCTGATCTACCTGCACATGAATGGGGCGCCCTCGCAGTTGGACCTGTGGGATTACAAACCGGGGCTGAAGGATTACTTCGACAAGGATCTGCCGGAGAGCGTACGCAATGGCCAGCGCATCACGACCATGACGAGTGGCCAGTCCCGCCTGGCTGTGGCGCCCTCCATGTTTAAATTCCAGCAGCATGGCAAAAGCGGTACCTGGGTAAGCGAGCTGCTGCCGCACACGGCGAAGATCGTGGATGAAATGGCGCTGGTGAAGACGGTGAATACGACGGCGATCAACCATGATCCTGCCTGTACCTTTGTGATGACGGGCAATGAGGTGCCGGGCAAGGCGAGCATCGGTTCCTGGCTGGCCTATGGCCTGGGGAGCGAGAGCAATGACCTGCCGGCCTTTGTGGTTTTCACGCCGAGTTTCCCGCCGGAAAGCGCGGCCCAGGCGCTGTTCACACGCATGTGGAGCAGCGGATTTTTGCCCACCAAATATACAGGGGTGGCCCTGCGTGGTCAGGGAGATCCTGTGTTGTTTGTGAAGAATCCACCAGGGGTGAATCCGGGGGATCGCCGCACGATGCTGAATGCCCTGAATCAGCTCAATGAGATCAATCACGCCCGAGTGGGAGATCCGGAGATCCAGACGCGCATCGCCCAATACGAAATGGCCTTCCGCATGCAGTCGAGTGTGCCGGAACTCACGGACTTGACCAAGGAAAGCAAGGCGACACTAGAGATGTATGGGGACGATGTGAACCGCCCCGGCAGTTTCACCCACAGTGCCATCATGGCGCGGCGGCTCATCGAGCGAGGCACCCGTGTGGTGCAGATCCTGCATCGTGGCTGGGACCAGCACAACGGCCTGCCTAAGCACCTGCGCAATCAGGTCAAGGATACGGATCAGGCCTGTGCCGCCCTGGTGATGGACCTGAAACAGCGCGGTCTGCTGAATGATACCCTGGTGGTCTGGGGTGGGGAGTTTGGCCGCACGGTGTATTCTCAGGGTGCGCTCACAAAGGATAACTATGGGCGTGACCACCACCCGCGAAATTTTTGCATGTGGATGGCAGGTGGCGGAGTGAAAGCGGGATCTGTGTGGGGAGAAACGGATGATTTCAGCTACAACATTGTGAAAGACCCGGTTCACATCAATGATCTGAATGCCACGATTCTGCATCTCATGGGCATTGACCACAGTCGTTTCAGCTTTAAGTTCCAGGGTCTGGACCAAAGGTTAACTGGGGTGGAAGAGCACCATGTGGTAAAGGGTATCCTGGCATGACCTTTAGGGTCTAATAAAGACATGGCTTATTGACCATCAGGGGGGCTTTGTGATTAGGCTGGTGTCTGCTTTGCGAGATGCAGCCCTCAGCCATGAGCCGTCCTTCCACCTTTTCCTTTGGCACCCTTGCCCTTACGGCATTGGTTTTGGTGCTCTGGGCAGCTGCGTTGCAGGTGCCGGTGCCACCGCAGGAGGAGCCGCTGAGAGTGGCGGTGGGGATGTGGGCCGGGGCAGAACCTTGGGTGCTGGCCCGCGAGGCGGGAGAGCTGAAATCTAGCCAGGTGAACCTTGTCGAAATGAACTGGACCTCTGCGGCCATGCGCGCAGTGGGAAATCGGGTGGTGGATGCCACGGTGCTCTCGCTGGATGAGGTCATCCGCCAGATCCACCAGGGTTACCCTTTACGCATCGTGATGGTGACGGATGTGTCTCGCGGAGCGGATGCTCTGATGGCCAAACCCGCCATCACTAACATCGCGGGTTTGAAAGGGTGCAGGATCGGCTATGAACCCCGCACCTCTGGCGCTTGGCTGCTGAGTAAAGCCCTGGAAAATGCCCATCTAAAGCTCTCCGACGTGCAGCAAGTGCCGCTGAATCCTGCCGAGGTGGAGGAGATCTTTCAGGAGTTGGCGCTGGATGGGGTGGTGCTTTCAGAGCCTTGGCGGCAGAGGCTCAACAGTTTGAATCTCAAAGAAGTTTATGATTCATCCGTTCCCGGGGCCTCCATCGTGCGGGTGCTGGCGGTGCATCCCGATGCGTTGGTGGAGCATCGGGAGGCTTTGATCTCGCTCATTCAGGCTCACTTCAAATGGATGCCGAAGCTGTATGAAAACGGCCGAGAGCTGAGCCCCGTGTTGCGCCGTGAAGGCGTGACGGCTGAGGTTTTTCAGCAAGTGTTGAAGAATCTTGAGAGTGTGGACTTAGCACGAAACCACCGGCTTTTGAGTCAGGAAGAGCCCTGGCTGGGACAGCTTTTCATCGATCTGCAAAAAGGGCTGGTGGAGGATGCGGAATCTGCGGCGCGTTTAGACCCGTCTGAGGTGTTTGACGTGAGCTTACTGGAGGAGCTGCCATGAAGCATCTGATGCGCTCACTTCAGTTTAAAATTTCCGTGTCCCTGTTTGTCGTCGGGGCGACTCTGATCGGCATCAGTGCTTTGCGGCTGAATGAACGGTCCAAACAAACGCGCCGTACGGCCATGATGGCCCTGGCGTTTGCGGAAGGGTCACGCCTTTCGGGCATGTCTCAGCACCTGTTGCGGAGGAAGGTCTCGCGCGCGGCGGACTTGGAGCTCAGCTACAGCTCCACAAACAAGGATCTCCGCTTGGGATTGATTGTGGACGGCAGTGACATCGTGCGTCATGCGACGATGCAGCAGATGCGTGGATTGACGCTGGCGGAGACACCGCTGGCGGATGTGAAGCCTGTTTTGGAAAAGGTGCGCGAATCCATGGAAGGTCGGGTTTTGGAACTGGTGCCGGGGCAGCGGCTGGTGGCGGTGTTCCCGTTTTGGGAAGGGCTAGCCCAGGCCAAAGGCAGTGTGATCCTGGAGTATGATTTGGAGATGCCCCTAGCCTCCGCTTCTGCGGTGGCGCTGCATGCTTTGCTGGCGCAGTCCATGGCACTGATGGGGGGCTGTTTGGCCCTGTGGTTGTTGTTGAAAAAGGTGGTCACTGAACGGGTGGAGGCGCTCGTCTCTCAGGTGCAGGGCATGTCTCTGGAAAGTGAGCCGATGCTGGCCATGGGCGGCAAGGATGAGCTGGCGCAGGTCTCCCAGGCGGTACGTCTCACGCATGATCGGTTGCGGCATTCGGAACAGCGGCTGCACCAGATCGCCGCGACGATGCGAGATGTCTTTTGGCTGGCTCCCGATGCGAGCCACAACTTCGCCTTCGTCAATGAGGCCTACGCCACGGTTTTTTCACGTCATGGGTCGAGGCTGAATACACACCGTTGGGACTGGTTGCACGCCATCGTGCGGGAGGACCGCCGTCGCTGCCTGGAGATGCTGCGGTCTCTGCGCCACGGAGGTCCCCGGCAGGAGATCGAGGTGCGTGTGGCCTCCCCAGAGGGGCATCTGCGCTGGGTGCGCTGCCGTGGGTTTGCGGTGCCTGGTACGGAGGGGCATGAGTGCTCGGTGGCCGGCATCGCCATGGATGTGAGTGAGCGCAAGACTCTGGAGCGGCGGCTTCTAGACACGGCGGAGAATGAGCGGCGGCGCATCGGGATGGATCTGCATGACGACCTGTGCCAGCGGCTCGCGGCGGCCCTTATGAAGACGGGCGTGCTGCAATCTGCGCTGTCTCGAGGAGGGGGGAACAATCAGGAGCCATTGGCCTCCGAACTGGCGAATGATCTTTCTGAGGCCACCGGCATCGCGCGTGGGTTTGCCCGGGGGCTTGCCCCGGTGGGGATCGAGGCCCTGGGCATCACCGCTGCTCTCTCAGACCTGGGAGACTTCATCACCCGTGGATTTAAGATTCCTTGCCGGGTGGAGTGCTCTGCCACGGATACGGGACTGACGGGGGAATCTGCCACGCACATCTTCCGCGTGGCGCAGGAGCTGGCCACGAATGCCGCCAAACACGCCAACCCGACGTGGATTGAAATCAGCTTTGAAATGACGCCGCAGGAGGCACGCTTGCTCGTAACCCATGATGGCAGGCCCTACCGCCCCGCCCATGCCGCCATCGAGGGCATGGGCATGCATCTCGTGCGCCAGCGGCTGGATGCCCTGGGTGCCTCTTTGAGTTTCCACCCCTCTGCACAGGGGGAAGAGTCTGTGAGCTCTGTGGAGTGCCTCATCCCTCTCTCGTTAAACCCTGAAACCGCCACCGTTGAAATCGCATGAATACCCCCCCCAACCTGCCACACCGGATCGCCATCGTTGATGATCATACCCTCATGCGTGAGGGCCTGAAAATGTTTGTCGAAAACCTCGAAGACTTCGCCTGTGCCTGGACGGCAGCAGATTCTCAGGAAGCGCTGAGAATGCTGGAGAAAGACGTGCCCGATGTGCTGGTGGTGGACATCACCCTACCCGGGCGCAATGGCCTGGAGCTGATCAAAGACGTGCGAGTGCTGAACCCTGACCTGCCCGTACTCGTGGTCTCCATGCATGATGAAACTCTGTATGCGCAACGGGCGCTAAAGGCTGGAGCAAAAGGGTACATGATGAAGGATGCCCCTCATGGTGCTTTTGAAAAAGCCCTGCGGCGCATTTTGTCCGGCAGCATCGCCCTCAGCGAGCGCATGTCTGAGACCATCCTGCTGGCTTTTTCCTCTGGGGCGAATCCAGGGCCCGATGGCGCTATCCATCACCTCAGCGATCGTGAATTTGAGGTCTTCCAACTCATCGGTGAAGGCCGCAGCACGGGCCAGATCGCGGAGACGCTGCGCATCAGCCCGAAGACGGTGGATGTGCACAAGCTGAAGATCCGCCAAAAGCTGAAGCTCACCGAAGGCACCTCGCTCACCTCCTTTGCCATCCGCTGGGTGGAGATGCGGAAGCTGGGCAAAAAGGCCGAGTAGTCACCCTTTCCCCCCTCGGAGTCCATTCGTCTGGCACATTCTGCTTGGCGAATGGACAAGCCGATCTAAGGTGGCAGCGGGTCGGCCGGAGTGGTCGCTCGTCGGAGGGTCGCTTGCGGCACTCGCGGACGAGAGGAAAGTCCGGACACCACAAGGCAGCATGCCGCGCGCAAGCGTCGGAGGTTCTGGGGCAACCCAGGGCAATGGAAAGTGTCACAGAAAACAAACCGCCTTTTGGAGCTTCGGTTCTAAAAGGTAAGGGTGAAACGGCGGGGTAAGAGCCCACCGCTCCGACAGCAATGAAGGAGGCACGACAAACCCCATGCGGTGCAAGACAGAACAGGAGAAAGGCCCGCCTGGCCGCAAGCCCTCGCAAGAGGGTGGATAACTCCGGGTAATAGTCGCATCCTGCGTGAGCGGGAGTCAGTGCCGCGAGGCACTGTCAGATAAATGACCACGCCGTTGGCTGAAAGGCTGACGACACAAAATCCGGCTTATGAGGGCCGACCCACTTTTTCTTTTCAGCGCCAGCGTGCGCAATCGGTGCAGTGTCATGGGCAAGGAGCGGGCAGCGATGCTGGCCTGGCGGACTAGGGTGGGAGATGTCGTCTGGGGTCTTTTGCCAACACTGCGGCACACCGGTACCGAGCCATCGCGAAGATGGCTTTTGCTGCGCGGGCTGTGTTTATGTTCATGATCTGCTGCATCAGCAGGGGCTGGATCATTTTTATGATTTGAAAGGTGGGGTTTCCCTGCCGCCAGTTTCTCCCCAGAGCCTGCGGGAACGGGACTATGAATGGCTGCAGGAACTGGCGCGGGTGGAAACGGCCATTCAGGTGGCCTCCATGCCTGAGGGAAGGGAGAAATCCTCTCCGGTGGAATTGCACCTGGCTTTGCAGGGGATCTCTTGTGTGGGCTGTGTGTGGCTGATTGAGCGCATTTTTTCCCGCCACGCGGGAGGTCTGCGGGTGAATGTGGATGTGGTGCAGGGGGAAATGCGGGTGACGTATGCGCCGACTTTGTTTGATGTGGTGGCCTTTGCTCGGGATTTACAAGCTTTTGGTTATCTGGTGGGGCCGCCGCATGATGGGCAGGAGAAAAAGCAATCTTCCGGTTTAGAGCGGCGGGTGGGGGTTTGTGGGGCCTTTGCCATGAATGCGATGGCCTTTTCTCTGCCGACTTATTTTGGCATGCCGGCGGATTTTGTTTTCGCCTCTTGGTTTGACATGGTCGCTGCGGTCTCGGCCACCTTGGCCATGCTGGTCGGGGGGAGTTATTTCATCGAGAAAGCCTGGCGCAGCCTACAATTGGGAGCGCTGCACATTGATACACCCATCGCTCTGGGCATTATCGCGGCTTACCTCGGTTCTTTGGGGGGCTGGATCGCGGGGGTGCCGGGGCTGAAATACTTCGACTTTGTAGCCATCTTTATTTTCCTGATGCTGACGGGGCGCTGGGCCCAGCAAGCGGCGGTGGAACGAAATCGCCGTAAGCTGATGCGTGACACCTCCATTCCTGAAAGTGTGACTCTGCTGGGTGAGGAGCGGCCCAGACCTTTGAGTGCTTTGAAGTCCGGGGTGCGTTTTTCCATCAAGCCTGGCCAGTCTATCCCCGTGGCCTGTCGGCTGCTGAGTCCGCAGGCTTCGGTGAGCCTAGAGTGGATCAATGGAGAAAGCGAGTCGCAACACCGTTTGTTAGGCCAGTTGTTGCCTTCAGGAGCGCTGCACATTGGCACTCGTTGTTTGGAGGCGGAGGCGCTGGAGGGTTGGCAGGAAAGCACCCTGCGGAAGTTGCTGGAAGCCCGGCGCCCAGGGGAGTTTCGGGATCGTGGGCTGGAGCGGCTGCTGCGGGTGTACTTGGCGGTGGTGGTGGCGGTGGGGCTAGCCAGTGCGGTGGTCTGGTGGTGGCAGGGGGCTGGCATGGCCACGGCGCTGCAAGTCATGATCTCCATTTTTGTGGTGTCCTGCCCCTGTGCCTTAGGGGTGGCGGTGCCTTTGGCGGAAGATTTAGCGGCTTCACGGGCAGAGCGGTTGGGGGTCTTCGTGCGGTCTTTGGGCCTGTGGAAAAGGCTCACCCGAGTGCGGCGAGTGGTCTTCGATAAGACAGGTACATTGACCTTGGAGAACCCGGTTTTGGAAAACGCGGAGGTGCTCAAAGATCTGGACGAGGCCGCATGGACAGCTTTGCGCACGTTGGTGACGGGGAACCTTCACCCTGTGAGCCGCAGTTTGTTTGATGCCATCGGGCCTGGGGCTTTGCTAGGGCAAGAAGAGGTGCAGGAGGTGGTGGGGCAGGGGCTGCGTTTGACCGATGCAGGAGGGCATAAGTGGTACCTAGGGCGTGGTCAGGAAGGGGACGCCTGTTTCCGGCGGGATGGGGTGACACTGGCGGCGTTTCGTTTTCGAGATGAGCTGAGGAGTGAATCTGTGGAGGAAGTGCGCAGGCTGCAGCAGCGGGGGCTGGTGGTGCAGATTTTGAGCGGTGACCGAGAGGCCAATGTGGCTCACATCGCCGCCCGGCTGGGGCTGCGCCGAGACCAATGGCAGGCCGAAATGACCCCGGAGGAAAAGGCGGCCTGGGTGGCGGCAAACGCGCAGGATGACACGCTGTATGTGGGGGATGGGGCCAATGACAGCCTGGCCTTTGACGTGGCGCTGTGTGCGGGTAGCCCGGTCTCGGGGCGAAGTTTTTTAGAACAAAAGGCGGACTTCTTTTTCCTGGGGCATAGCCTGCGGTTTGTCAGTGGGTTGCTCGATACCGCCCGGCTGCACAGGCGGGCTACGCGGTGCGTCTTTGCCTTTTCAGTCACTTACAATGTGGTGACGGTGGTGGCAGGCATGATGGGACACCTGAGCCCGCTCGCGGCCGCGATTCTCATGCCCCTCAGTTCCGTGGTCACGCTGAGTCTGGTGGCTTGGACTTTCAGGGGAGTGCGGCGGCAGGTCCGCCAGGAGACAGCTGCTTCACTCACCAAACGGGTGGTAGCGGGCGTTTACTCGTGACTTTGAACAAGCGGCGCTCAGAACAAAGCAAACGCTGGGGGGCAATGCGTGGTCAAAGCCATTAACCTCAACTCACACTGACGACCATGAAAACGTATTCCAAGATCATCGCGGCGATTGATTTCACCCCTTCCTGCCGCAACGCCCTGCGTGAGGCGGTGCGTTTAGCCTCCCTCAACCAGGCGGCGATCACCGCCGTGCATGTCATGGATGAATTCCTGGTGCATGAACTGAAACGGGCCCTTTCGACGGACCAAGCTAGCGTGAGGGAAGAGTGGACCCAACGGTTAACCAAATTTGTGGAAGATTCAGACCTGGGGACGGCGCAGGTGGAATGTGAAGTGCGCATCGGGCACCCGTTTGCGGAGTTGTCGGAGGTTTGCCGCGTGCGCGGGGCGGATCTTTTGGTGATGGGCGCGAAGGGTTCTCGCAATGAACCTGGGCGTGTGGGGGTGATCGCGGCGAAGTGCGTGCGTAAGGCACCCTTGGACGTGCTTCTGGTGCGGGAAGATGCCTGCGGTCCCTACAAGCACCTGGTGACCTGCGTGGACTTTTCAGATAACTCCAAAGAGGCAGTCCGCATCGCCCTAGCCCTAGCCCAGCAAGATGGGGCGTCCCTGGACTGCCTGCATGTGTACCAGTCTGCCCTGGCCATGTCTCTAGACTATGGCGGCATGGTGACACCGATGCCCCTGGGCACAGATGTCCAAGCCGTGGAGATGTGGAAGAAAGAATTGGCCGACTTCGTTGCGGAACTCAGCGTCCACTTCCCCGGGGTGAAAGTCCGCACGCAGGTGCTGGAGCGGGTAAACATCCGCGAGGCCATCTTGGATCAAGTGAAAGAAACGCATGCCGATATGGTGGTGCTGGGCACGCGAGGGAAAACTGGGCTGAGGGAGCTGCTGATCGGCACCACGGCGGAGAAGATCGTGGCGAATGCCCCCTGCTCCATCCTGGCTGTGAAGCCCGAAGGTTTTGCCAATGAGTAACTTCTTATGAGCCTGCCTCTCCCGAACTCCGCTATTCCAAAACCTCACGCAGGGGGCTGTGGCTGCCACGGTCACGGTGCCTGCGGGGGGAAGGGAGGCTGCCTTGACAGACATGAGCATGACGGGGAACATGTCCATGTTGACGACATGATCCCCATTACAGACCCCGCTCTTCTTCAAAGCCTTGTGGACCATGCTGGCATGCTGGTCCTAGGGCTGAACACGCAGGGGCACATCCAATGGATGAGCCGGGGCCTGGAAAAGCTTTCCGGCTACACAGATGAAGAGCTGAAAGGACGGGACTGGGTGGAAAGCCTGATACCACTGGAGCACCGTGCTGCGGCCTATCTGCTCTGCCGTGGAAACAAAGGCGGAGACCGCAGCCACAGCCACGTGAAGCCGCTGATCACTCGCGATGGAGGACGCCGCCATGTGGAGTGGTTTCACTCAGACATCCGCCATGAAGAGGGGCGGGTGGTGGGCATCCTGTGCATCGGCCGGGATGTGACGGAGCTGCAACTGACACGGGAAGCTTTGGTAGCCTCTGAAAAGCGCAGCAGTGCCGTTTTGGAAACAGCGGTGAATGCCATCATCACGATGAGTGAGGCCCGACTGATCGAAACGGTGAACACGGCTACTGAACGTCTTTTTGGTTATACCCGAGACGAGATGGTGGGGCAAAACATCAAGATGCTGATGCCGCAACCCTACCGTGAAAAGCACGATGGTTACGTGAAGAACTACCTCACGACGGGGGTGAAGAAGATCATCGGGATCGGGCGTGAGGCGGTGGGCCAGCGCAAGGATGGTACGGTGTTTCCCATGGATCTCTCGGTGGGTGAAGCACTGCTGCCGGATGGTCGGCGGGTGTTCACCGGCATCATTCGTGACCTCAGTGATCGCAAGCAACTGGAGGAGAAGATTTTGCAAATCAGCGAGGAGGAGCAGCACCGCATCGGCCAAGACATCCATGATGACCTGTGCCAGCAGTTGGCAGCCATCGGTTGCTTGGCAAAGGTGGCGCACCAGCAGCTCCAGAAAAGCGGGAGCGCCGAAGCTGAAAACTTGAATGAAATCGTGCGCCTTGTTACCCATGCGAATGTGCGGGCGCGGGAAATGTCGCGCGGGCTGATGCCCGTGGTCTTGGATGCGTCAGGCCTGATGGCGGCGCTGGCAGATCTGGCCCAGGGGACGGAGCGCATCTTTCGTGTGAGCTGCCCTTTCCGCTGTGACCGACCGGTGGAGATCCCAGATAACAAGATGGCCACGCAGCTCTTTCGCATCGCGCAAGAAGCGGTGGCAAATGCGATCAAACATAGCCATGCGGAGCGCATTGAAATCAGTCTGGCTGAGGAAGACGGGCACGTGTTGCTCTACATCCGTGACAATGGAGTGGGCATTCCGGACAATGTCTCCGGCAAGAGCACGGGCATGGGGCTGCTGACGATGACCCACCGTGCACGAATGCTGGGCGGCGTGCTGACGGTGGATCTGGATGACTTTGGCGGCACGGTGGTGCGCTGCAGTGTGCCTATCTCTGCGGGCTCCCGGCCCTCTCTCAATCTGAGTCCTCCATGAAACGTCTTCTCCTGATTGATGACCACCCCATCATGCGTCACGGGCTGGCGCAGCTCATCCGTGCAGAGGATGGGCTGGATGTGTGTGGAGAGGCGGGCAATGCGAGGGATGGTCTCACCGCCGTGGGTGAGCTGAAGCCGGATCTGGTGGTCATTGATCTCACACTGCCGGATAAAAATGGGCTGGAGCTGCTGAAAGACATCCAGGCCCAGTTCCCTGGCACGCTGTGCCTTGTGCTCTCCATGCATGATGAAACGATGTATGGGGAGAGAGCCCTGCGGGCGGGTGCGCGGGGTTACATCATGAAGGAAGCCGCAGCGGATCATCTCATCACAGCAGCGCGGAAGGTGCTCTCAGGCGGCATCTACGTGAGTGATAGCATGACGAGCCGGATGATGGAGCAGGTGGTGGGGCATCGTGCCAAGGCAGCAAGCCTGGAAAGCCTGACGGATCGTGAATTGGAGGTGCTGGAGATGATCGGCCAGGGAGTGGCTACCAAGAACATCGCCGAGCGTCTGTGCATCAGTGCGCGAACGGTGGAGGCTCACCGGGCGCACATCAAAGATAAACTAGCGATCACGGAAGGTGCGGCTCTTGTCCGGTACGCGGTGCAGTGGGTGGAAGGCCGGGCCAAGGTGTGACGTAGGGGGGGAGCCGAGCTCGTGGGCTCATAATGGTTTCCACTAGGCTGCGGCTGCGGTGCGCCCTCATGCGGAATGCCGTAGCTGACCCCAATAGAGGAGAAGCAGGGCGCAGGCTAGCCTCAGGACGTCACCTTGAACCACCCGACGAACACGATGCAAACCACCACTTCTCAGGCCCACGGCCGTCAGCGCTTCATCGAAACCCTTTCGGAGAGCGATCTTTTTCAGCAGTATCAGCGCGCCTTCCACACCCTCACTGGCCTGCCGCTGACGCTCCGGGCCCAGGGGGACATGGAATTTGTCGAGACGCTGGTCACCCATCAGTCGGTCTCTGGCGTGGTGGAGACGCTGGTACCTGTGCGAGTGGGAAAAAATCCCGTGGCTCTTTTGCAGACGGGTGGAGTCCGCCTGGAGCCTGCCAATGCCCACACGTTTGCGCCTCTGGCCAATGCTTTGTTGGACGATGACCGGAGTGCACAGGATGTGCGCACGGCTCAGGTGCACTTCCACCATGTGCCCGTGATGGAGCCTGAACGTTACGAGGCAGCGCTGGCTCTGCTGCGTTCCTTTGCTCTCCAACTAGGCGAGAGCGCTCACCGGTTGCTCTTTGCCCACGCGACGCATGAGCCGGATGCGGTGCGCAATGCCAAGGTCTTCATCCATGCTCATTTGGCGGAGCCGATGACGCTGGATGCGGTGGCGAGCGCGGTGAATGTGAGCCCTTTCCACTTTTGCAAAATCTTCAAGCGGGCCACGGGGCTGACCTTCACGGACTTCGTCAACCGCGCCCGTGTGGAAAAAGCGAAGCGCATGCTGATGAAGCCTGCCGCCCGCATCACGGAGGTGGCGTATGACGTGGGCTTTCAAAGCCTGTCACACTTCAATCGCAGCTTCCGCCGCATCGCCAGTGAATCTCCGACCGAATATCGGGGACGCATGAAGGATGGTCACGCTCCTTGCTTGGCGGTGGCATGAAGTGGATGAGATATTGTTGAATGAGCAATGATGGTTAGGCCGCTCCAGTCTCTGGGGCGGCTTTTTCATGCGCTGACAGGGGATCAAAAAGAAACCCCGTGTCTCTCGGGGAGAACACGGGGCCTGAGTGATTCACAAAGAATCAAACGCGGATTACAGAGAACCCTTGAGAGCGCTGGAAGCCACGAAACGGACGTTCTTGGACGCCTTGATCTTCATGGACTCGCCAGTCTTTGGGTTACGGCCAGTGCGGGCAGCACGCTTGGCGACCTTGAAGGTGCCGAAACCGATGAGCTGCACGTTGCCTTCTTTTTTGATGCCTTTGGCGAGTGCTTCAAGCACAGCTTCAAGAGCGTCAGCGGCGGCGCGCTTGGAGGTTTCTGCGCCAAGATTCTTCTGCACGAGTTCCAGGAGTTCAGCTTTATTCATGTTGATGCTGGTATTGGTTGTTGTTCGAGTTGAGGCTATCCACGCTTGGGTGATAAGCGGAATTGTCGGCGATTAAGACTCCAAGCGCGCGTTTACGTCAAACATAAAAATCGCTTCAACCCCTGTATTTATGCGGATTCATGAGCCATAACCCGTTGAAAAACTTCTTGATTCCTGAGACAAAACCGGTCGTGCCCAGCAGTGCTTTCGTGGCTCCTGGGGCGGTGGTCATTGGAGCCGTGGAGCTGGGGGAGGAATCCAGCGTTTGGTACACCAGTGTTCTTCGCGGGGACATCAACCGCATCGTGGTCGGGGCGCAGAGCAATGTGCAAGACGGCAGTGTGCTGCATGTCAGCGATGATCACGCCTGCATTCTGGGAGATCGGGTGACGGTGGGGCATCGTGCCATTGTCCATGCCTGCACGGTGGGGGATGAGGTTCTGATCGGCATGGGGGCGATCATCCTGGATGGGGCCGTGATCGGCGCGCGCAGCATCATTGCCGCTGGGGCTTTGGTGACGAAGGGAAAGGTCATCCCTGAGGGCTCGCTGGTGGTGGGTTCCCCCGCCCGGGTGGTGCGCAGCCTCACGGCGGAAGAGCAGGAGGCGAATGTGCAGCTGGCGCTGAAGTACGTGGCGGTTTCCCGTCGGTTTATGGCTGCAGGATTGGCCGTGGGAGGCTGAAAGGCAGGTTCAAATATGGAAATTCGAATTTAGACACCTTCGGGATTGAGTTGCCTATTTATTTTGGTAATGTTGAATGTCTAATTCGCTGAGTTAATTCTCGCTCCCCGATTTCCATGGCTGCCGAACTCGCAAAATCCCGCCCTGCCCGTGCTCGTGTGCAGGAAAAAGAAAGCCCATGGAACGACGCTGTCGGCATTGCGATGCTGGTGGTGGCGGCCATGTATCTGCTGGCCCTCGTTTCGTATGATCCCATGGACCTGCCCACCTGGTTCTGGCTCAGCGTGACGGACCAGCCGAATCTGGTGGTGAAAAATTTCGTGGGTCGCTTTGGCGCCATGACTGCCGGGGCCTCGCTCTATCTGGCTGGCATGGCGATTTATCTGCTGCCCTTCAGCATGACTTGGTTTGGGGTGTGTAAACTGGCCTCGAACGTGAAAGTCACGGGACGTTCTTGGTTGGGCGTGGCCCTCATGGTCATCACCACAGCAGCCATTTTTGAAGTTCAGGACATTCTGAATCAGCGGGATAACATCACGCCCCTGGGCGGTGGTGGTGGTTTTGGCTACCTCATCGGTGGCAGCATCTTGGCGAATCTTTTGGGCAGTGTGGGCTCCACCGTGGTGCTGGCGGGGATTTACGCTGTGGGCTTTTTCCTGGCCAGTGGCATCCATCCGCTGCAGGCCATCCAGGCCATCCGCATGGAGATCACTCGGGCGTGGGAGACGTATCAAATTCGTCGTGAGATCGCCGCGCGTGAAGCGGAGTTGGCAGACAATCCAGCGGCCGTGCCGACGCCGAGTCGGCGGAAGAAAAGCACGCTGGAGATCAAGGCCGAAACTGCCCCTGCGGGCCCGCTAGTCACGCCTGAACTGGGACTGACCTTTGAGCCGCCGAAGCCGAAGATCATTGATTCCTCAGCTTCCCGCACTCATTCAGAGGAAACGGACAAGCCGCGTCTGTCCGATGTGTGGGAGAAAAAGCGCGCGCAGAAGCTGGAGCAGGCCCCGCATGGGACACTGGGCAATCTGGCGGTGCGTTTCAAAGACTACAAGCTGCCAGGGCTGGACCTGCTTTCCTGGCCGGATGAATCTCTGCACAAGCCGACGGATCCGCGCGAACTCATCGCCATCCAGGATACGATCATCAAAGCGCTGGCCAGCTTTAACGTGAAGGTGGAGGCCGGCGACATCACGCGTGGCCCCGCCATCACGCGATATGAAGTGCGGCCCGTGGATGGCCTGCGGGTGGCCCGCATCGCGGCGCTGGATGATGACATCGCCCGCGCGACCTGTGCTGAACGCATCAATATTTTGGCCCCCATTCCAGGTAAGGACACCGTGGGCATCGAGCTGGCGAACAAGGACAAGGTCATCGTGCCGATCCGAGAGCTGCTGGAGGATGAGGTGTTCTCCAATGGCAAGGCTAAGCTACCGATCGCCCTGGGGAAAGATGTGTATGGCAAGACCATCATTGGAGACCTTGCGGCCATGCCTCACTTGCTGGTGGCAGGGGCCACGGGATCGGGGAAATCGGTTTGTATCAATGGCATCATCACCAGCCTGCTGTGTCGTTTTGCGCCGGATGAGCTGCGCTTCATCATGATCGACCCGAAGGTCGTGGAAATGCAGAACTACGCCAACCTGCCGCATCTGGCCGTGCCCGTGGTGACGGATCCGAAGAAGGCGCTGCTGGCCCTGCGCTGGGTGGTGCGGGAAATGGAGAGCCGCTACCAAATGTTTGCTCAAGAAGGCTGCCGTAACTTTGAAACCTTCAACAATCGCAATCGCAAACGTGCGGCGGCGAATGAGGCTAAAAAAGCTGCGGCGGCGGCGCAGGGCGTGCCGGAGCCGGTGGTGGAGCCAGAACCCGAGCCTGAGCCAGAACCCGTGCGGCCTGCGAAGCCGGTGAAGACCTCCGCCGGGACGGACGATGTGCGTGTGTCTGCTGCCTTTGCCAAGGCTGCAGCAGCGGCAGATCATCTGGTGGATGGCACCACGCCACCCTGGGAAGACCCGGAAGTGGCTGCGGAGCTGGAAGCTGAAACACTGCCCGTTGAGCTGCCGGTGGATCATAATGGCGACTGGATCGGTGATTCACGGCCACCTCCGCCCCGGGCTCGCAGCCAGGAGTTCATCATTCCAGATACGCTGCCTTACATTGTGGTGATTATTGACGAGCTGGCCGACCTCATGCAGACCGCGCCGGCGGATATTGAGGTGGCCATTGCCCGCATCACCCAGATGGCGCGTGCGGCGGGCATCCACCTCATCGTGGCTACCCAGACCCCGCGTGCTGACGTGCTGACGGGGGTGATCAAGGCGAACATCCCGACTCGCATCGCTTTCCAGGTCTCCAGTGCGCTGGATAGCCGCGTGATTTTGGATCGCAAAGGGGCTGAAAACCTCGTGGGTAAAGGGGACATGCTGTATGTGCCGCCCGGTGGTGCCCAGCCGATCCGTAGCCAGGGGGCGCTAGTCACCGATGATGAAATTCACGCCGTGGTGGAGCGTTGTGTGGCCCAGGGTAAGCCGATTTTTGACGTCAAAGTGGACGATGAAACCGGCGAAATGGGCGGCGACGACGATGAAGAAGGCAGCGGCGTGAGCAGTGAAGAGGAAGACACCCTGGAGAAATGCCTGGAAGTCATCCGTCAGGAAAAGAAAGCCTCGACCAGTCTTTTCCAGCGGCGCTTGAAGCTGGGGTATGGTCGCGCGGCCCGCATGATGGATATTTTGGAAGATCGTGGCATCATTGGCCCAGGAGAAGGGGCCAAGCCGCGCGAAATCCTGGTGGACATGGACATGATTTAAGCCGGGCATTTTGCCTCAATTGATAAGATTGAGGTGATGTACAGCCAAAGTCAGATTCCAGGTGCCAAAAATGCCATCGCTGAGGTTTGCGAACAAAGTTGGCGACAAAGCGTAAGTTGCGCCATACTGCGCACTCTGATTTCCTGTCATGACTGAACCTGAAGCGACTCCTGAAACCCCAACCCCGAAGCCCTCTGGGATGGTGGACCTCTCTGACCTACGCATGATGCCCGCCTGGGTTGGTGGCATGAGTGCTCCGAGCAACCTGAGCAAATACGAGGAGCGGGAGGACCGCGGACCTCGACGTGAAGGTGGGCCAGACCGCCGCAGTGGAGACCGCCGTGGCGGCCCGCCACCGCGCCGTGATGGTGGCGGCTTCGGAGGTGGACCTGGCGGTGGCCCCGGTCGTGACCGTGGTGAATTTCGTCCCCGCCGTGATGGTCCTCCAGGCCAGGGTGGTGGCCCACGCCGTGATGACCGTGGTGGTCCGCGTCGTTTTGGCGACCGTGATCGCGGTCCTGAACGCCCGCAGCGTGAGTGGGTGGAAATCCCGAAGGACATCAAAGTCATCATCGAGCCCGAAGACAAATCTGCCGAGGCTCTGGCCAATCACATTCGTTCTAGCGGCCATGCCTTCAGCATGTTTGATGCAGCACGTCTGGTTCTCGCCGAAGGAGAGCGTTTCCACGTTCGCTTCAGCTGCGCCCAAGAGCGCCCTACCGGACTATTCGTCACCTCTGTGGATGGCGGGTTGTTTTTGAGCCGTGAAGAAGCGCTGAGCCACATTCTGCGCAGCGCAGCCATCGAGTCCTACTACCGCGCTGAGGAAGTGGAACTGGAAGAGCCAAAGGGTGAATTTAAGAGCATGGGCGTCTGTGGGATGACGGGTGAACTTCTGGGGCCGCCAAGCCACCACAGTTTCCAGTCCACCCTGCTGCGTCTGCATCGCGAGCGTTTCGCCAACATGCCGCTGGAAGAGTATAAGCGCCGTGTCCGCACGGAAGTGAATGCTGACCTGGTGGCCAAATGGAAAGAGCAGCAGCGCAAAGGCCAGCGCTGGGTTTATGTGAAGGACCAGGCTGAAGATGCCGAACCGGTGCTGCTGAATAGCCGCGCGGAGATGGAAGCCCACTTCCGCCGCACGCATGGTGAAGATGCCGTCATCGAAGGCCGTGAAGTGGTGATCCCTGGCAGCCAGGAAAAGGGCAAGTTGACCCACATCCTGGGCATCATGCTGCGCAATGCGGTGGAAGGTGCGCGCAAGCACCTCTTTGAAATGTCCCAGAAACTGGGCGGTGGCTTCGAACGTCGTGGCCTGAAACTCTTCAAGCGCCGTGCAGGTAAACTTTTTGTCTGCCGTGTGAAACCCCGCGCCATTGATCCCGGCGTGGTGTTTTCTGAGCGTGTGGCAAAGATTGTCGAGGTACTGAAAACCACCCCTGGCATGCCGCTCAATAAACTGGTGGAAACCATCGTGCCGAGCACGGAGCCAGCTCCTGAAGGCGATGCGAAACCCCAACTCACCGATGAGCAGATCTCTGTGCTCAAAGATGTGCGCTGGCTGACCAATGAAGGTTACGTCATCGAATACAGCGATGGCATGGTCTTCCTCGGCGTGCAGGGAGAGCCAAACGCCCCGGATAAATCCAAGGCGGCTGCCAAGACGGAAGCTGCTGAGACGGCAACGCCTGAGGCCGAAGCGAAAGACGTGGAAACAGCGTCTGAGCCTGAATCAGAAGCGGTGGAAGCTGCCGAAAATGAAGTCGGTGGTGAAGTGCCGGTGGAAGACGAATTGGCCGCCGATCTCGATAACGAAGCCCTTGCTGAAACGAACGTCATCGAAGCCGTGCAGTCCGGAGATTCGGCGGAAGTGCTGGGGGAGAAACCCACACAGGCCGTCGAATCCGAATTGCCTGTGACCGAGCCTGAACCGGTGGCCCCCGAGCTGCCTCAGGTGCAGGAGGCTGCGGAAGAAGAAGCCAAGGCTGAAGAAGAGTCCAAGCCCGAAGCGTCGAAGGCTGAGTAATTGCCTGAACCCATTCTAATTGGCCCAGGCCTTGGCGGATTAAGTTCTCCGAGGCCTGGGCCTTTTTGTTTTATAAGGAGTTAGGCTGAGTACAGGCGCTCGTTCTCATCATCGTAGGGCGGTGTGTGTCCGGCGTCTTTTATGTGTTTGTCTCTTTCGGTTCGCCGCCGGATTACCCGCCCCTCTTTGAAGGTGGAGTTTTTCTGTGGTTCATCGTTTGAAGAAATAAATCGGGTCGGGAGGGAAAAGGGTACGGTCAAAGCGAGGCGGATAATCCGGCGATGGGGTGGAAGAGCTTCGACGTTTTTTTGCGCCGGACACATCCGCCCTACCCTAGGGGATGCGTGCTCTGGAGACCCTGGAGAGATGGTTGCGTCTAACCAAAAGGGTGGCGGGTGAGGCGGAGCCAAAGTAGTCAGAGCTTTAGCTCGAACAGACTCCGTTTTGGATTCGGTGTGTTAGGGCCAGCACGGAGGACGGAACCTCGTTGAGGTTCGACTTCGGTGGAGACGTTTACGGTCTCATACCCAGGGTTGTGCCAACCCTGGGCTGAAAGACATAAGCCCTTTGGGCTTGAGGCGGATGGGCGTTTCAACATCCAAGGTTCGCAGCCCTGGGTAAGCCCTTTGGGCTTGAGGACGGATGGGGGTTTCAACATTCAAGGTTCGCAGCCCTGGGCTGAAAGGCATAAGCCCTTTGGGCTTGGGACGGATGGTGGTCTTTATTGAGTGGGAGAGCGGGGACAAAGTAGCCAGAGCTTTAGCTCGCGGAGACCTCGCCTTGGATGGGCCGCTCAATCGTAGGGCGGTGTGTGTCCGGCGTCTTTTATGTGTTTGTCTCTTTCGGTTCGCCGCCGGATGACCCGCCTTCTTTGAAGGTGGAGTTTTTCCACGCCGCATCGTTGGGTGAACGAATCGGGTCGGGAGGGAGAAGGGCACCGTCAAGGAGAGGCGGATAATCCGGCGATGGGGTGGAAGAGCTTCGACGTTTTTTTGCGCCGGACACATCCGCCCTACCCACGGGGATGCGTGCTTTGGAGACCCGTGGAGAGATGGTTGCGTCTAACCAAAAGGGTGGCGGGTGAGGCGGGGCCAAAGTAGTCAGAGCTTTAGCTCGCGGAGACTCGGTTTTGGGTTCGGCGTGTTAGGGCCAGCGCGGGGGGACGGAACCTCGTTGAGGTTCGACTTCGGTGGAGACGTTTACGGTCTCATACCCAGGGTTGTGCCAACCCTGGGCTGAAAGACATAAGCCCTTTGGGCTTGGGACGGATGGGGGCTTTACTGGGTGGAGAGCGGGGCCAAAGTAGTCAGAGCTTTAGCTCGAACAGACTCCGTTTTGGATTCGGTGTGTTAGGGCCAGCGCGGGGGGACGGAACCTCGTTGAGGTTCGACTTCGGTGGAGACGTTCACGGTCCCATTCCCAGGGTTGTGCCAACCCTGGGCTGAAAGACGTAAGCCCTTTGGGCTTGGGGCGGATAGGGGTTTCAACATCCAAGGTTCGCAGCCCTGGGCTGAAAGGCATAAGCCCTTTGGGCTTGTGGAACGACGTGGGCTTTACTGGGTGGAGAGCGGGGCCAAAGTAGCCAGAGCTTTAGCTCGCGGAGACTCGGTTTTGGATTCGGTGTGTTAGGGCCAGCGCGGGGGGACGGAACCTCGTTGAGGTTCGACTTCGGTGGAGACGTTTACGGTCTCATACCCAGGGTTGTGCCAACCCTGGGCTGAAAGACATAAGCCCTTCGGGCTTGGGACGGATGGGGCTTTATTGGGTGGAAGAGCTTCAACGTTGTTTCGCGCCGGACACATCCGCCCTACGTTGGGGAGGGCAGTTCGACGCCACTTGAAAATCTATTCGTTGATTCATTATAGGATGTGAGGCTGAACTTCGTTTTGATCTCAGCATCCTCATGGAGACACCTACTCACTCAGTCCTGATCATCGGTTGTGGCAGCATCGGCGAGCGGCACTTGCGCTGCTTCCTCAAAACTGGCCGTGCGCGAGTGGCGGTGTGCGATACCAATGGCCCTCTCCTCCAAGATGTGGCCTCGCGTTATGAAGTGCCAGGCTTTGAAAGCTTAGACGCTGCGCAGGCAGGTTTCGCGGCGGATGCGTGGGTGATCTGCACACCGGCGCAAACGCATCTGGGCTTGGCCTTGCGGGGCCTTACGGCGGAGCAGCATCTGCTCATCGAAAAGCCCCTGGCGGTGGATCTGGCGCAGGTAGATGCGGTACGGGCGGCAATCGCGGAGGCGGATCGCCATGTTGCCGTGGCGTATGTTTATCACACCATGCCTTGGGTCCAGGATTTACGTCAGGCTTTGCAAGCGGGCATCATCGGTGAACCCAAACACGTCACCGTCATCGCCGGGCAGCACTTTCCCACGTTTCGCCCGGCTTACCGGGAGATCTATTATACCCGACATGAGACGGGCGGGGGGGCGATTCAAGATGCTCTGACGCACCTTGCCAACATGACGGAATGGTTGTTAGGCCCGACCACGCGTTTGTTTTGTGATGCGGATCATCAGGTGCTGGATGGGGTCACAGTGGAGGATACGGTGAACATTGTGGCCCGGAACGGCTCCACGATGGTGACCTACGCCATGAACCAGTTTCAAGCGCCTAACGAAGTGGATGTCCATTTGCATGGCGAATGCGGCAGTCTGGCTCTGCAAGGTCACAAACGCCGCTGGGGCGTGCAGATGGCGGGTGAGGCGGACTGGACGTGGCAGATTTATCCCACCGTGGAGCGAGATGATTGGTTCATCCGCCAGGCGGGGTATTTCCTGGATGGCATCGAAGGGAAACCTTCCGTGCTTTCGACCTTTGAGGAAGCCGTGCAGACGCTGAAGTTCAATCTGGCCGCGCTGGAATCGGCACGAACGGGCAGGCAGATCGAGATTTCTTGACCGGGGCTCTAAAAGCGGAAAGGGAATTGGTCTGCCAGAGCTAGGCATTCAGCCACGGGTTTCATCCCTCCTGAAGGGGTGGGGTGGGAAAGCGAGGCTGCGGCGGTGCAGACGGCGAGACGTAGGCGATCCGCCAGGGAGTGACCTTCATGGAGAGCATAGAGGAGACCTGCGGCAAAGGCATCACCGGCACCTGTGGCCCCCTGGCTGTAACCTGTGGGCAAGTGGAGTGACGGCTGGATATGAGTTTCCCCAGCACGGGTGCAGGCGGCAGCGCCATGTTCCACATGGATGGTCACACTCTGCCTAACACCAAGTTGTAAAATTTCCTCTGCCGCTGCGAGTAGGGCCTGGAAGTCATCCGCCGCGAGCGTGCGGGAAAGAACACGGGAAGCCTCGATCTCATTGATGATGAGGTGATCCGTGTGGGGCAGGGCACTGAGGGCGATCTCGCGGAACTGGGGGTTCTCCGTGCTCACCATGTCCACGCTGGTTTCTAGGCCTGCTTGCTGGGCCTGGCGCAGAAGCGTGGTGGCCTGAGTTTCACCCGCTTCGTTGAAGCTATCCAGGTGATCCAGCAGCATGAGGTAACCCAGGTGCAGGATCTTGGCGGTGGACTGTGTGCAGTCGCAGTGGCTGGGAGCAAAGAGGGCGTTGGCCCCACGCTGATGGAAAAAGGTGCGACGTCCGGTGCTCTGCACCGTCATCGCATCGGTGTAAGAGGTGGAGCGTTGAGCCGTGCTGTGCAGTTGCGCGGTATCAATGCCGTGGGCCTCACAATCGCTGCGGATCCAGCGGCCATTGGCATCGTCTCCCACCAGGCCGCAAGCGGCCAGAGGAAAGCCCGCCTGCATGGCAGCGAGGTCTTTGAGCACATTGTAAGGCCCGCCGCCATTGGCCTGCGACTCGCCCAGGATGCTGGCCAGCATGTCCTGCTGGGGGTAGTGATCGACAATCTTCACGTAATCCACGATGAAGTTGCCAGCGGCCAGAATGCCTGAGCGAGGGGAGGTCATAAACGGAACGAATCTCAGAGACTGACGACGGTACCTGCACGCTGGGACTCCAGCGCGGCGGCAAAGATCTCATGGGTGGCCACGGCCTCTTCAGGGGTGGCGCAGCCAAAGCGACCTTCCAGCAGGCCTTCGCGCTCCATGAGGTAAGCGGCCCACATCTGCTGAATGACGTCTGGGAAACCAGGCTCGAAGATGCCACCGGTCACAGCTTTGAATGGCGTGCCAAAGCCAAGCTCGGTGCGCTTCCACCACTGTTCCTTGCCACGCTCAAAGATCCATAGGGTCTTCGGTTCGGCGGTGCTGAAACGCACACCACCATCGGTGCCGAAGATCTCGATGAACCAAGTGTTCGTCGCTCCCGGGGCCAGACGTTTCATTTCCAGGCGCAGAGGCACCTCGTGATCGGCAATGGTCGTCCAGGTATGCAGCAGGGCATTGTCCCAGGTATCACAATTGGTTACGCCGCCTTTGCCGTCTGGGCGCTGGGGGTAGCCTTTCTGAAGCTGGGCAAACAGGCGCGTGGGTTTCCAGCCCAGGCGTAGGGGCAGGTGACAGGAGTGCATGCCCAGGTCATTGAGCGCGCCGCCTTCACCACAGGTGGCGTTGAGACGCTTCCAGTTAGCCGCTTTCGTGGGGTCTAGATCACTGCTGTGATGGAAGCCGGAGACGACTTCCAGCACGCGGCCGATTTCGCCTTTGCGGGCGAGTTCAAAGGCACGCTGAGCGCCTGGGAAAAACGGCATCTCGGAGCTGCATCGGACGAAACGCCCGCTCGACTTCACGGCATCGAGGATGCGGCGTGCGGAAGGTAGGTCAATGCCGAAGGGCTTCTCTGCAAAGAGGTCTTTGCCAGCGGCGAGGACATCCAGGTAAAGCTTCTCATGCAGGTTATGCGGCACGGCCACATAGACCACGTCCACGTCAGGATTGGCCAGGAGTTCATGGTAATCCGTGGTCTTCTGCGTGCAGGAAGGGATGCAATCAAACCACGCCAAGGTGGCAGGGTTTAAGTCTGCCACGGAGGTGAGCACGGGGCGCACGCTCACATCCGTGAGCGCACACCAGCGGGCGAAGGCGCTGGCCATTTCGCGACCCATGAGGCCGCCGCCGATGATGCCGATGCGGATGTCTTTCATGCCGTGACGAGTTTGAGGGCTTCATCCACGCTGGCATTGTCATGCACCATGGCCATGAGGGCCTGGGTGATGCCCTTGGGATTCGGATGCTGGATGACATTGCGGCCATACACGATGCCTGCGGCCCCTTGAGCCAGCAGGCCCTGCGTACGCTCCAGGATCTCCTTGTCGCTGACGCGGCCACCGCCACGGACGAGGATGGGGATGCCGGAGGCGGCAGCGATGACCTTGTGATAAACACTGACGTCATCGGTGGGGTCGGCCTTCACGATGTCGGCGCCCAGCTCCACGGCCTGACGGACGAGGTAAGTGATGGCCGTTTCATCGCCATTGACCATGTAACCGCCAGCAATGCTGTTGGCCTGGAAGACCAGGGGCTCGATCATCATAGGCATGCCGTAGTAGTCAGCCTGGGGCTTGAGGCGGAGGATGTTTTCCACGCACTGCTCATGCACTTCTGGGGCACCGGGGATCTGAAAAAGATTCACGCACACGCAGGCGGCATCCAGCCGCACGGCTTGCAGCATGGTTTCTTCCAGCATGAGGCTGAAGCGGCTTTCAGGCAGCTCTTTCCCGTAGATGTTGGCCACGTCCGTACGCAGAACCAGGGAAGGTTTAAAACGCCCCGGAACTTCCTGCAAATGACGGGCCTGACCGACGGTGAGCTGGATGGCATCCGGCGCAGCATCCACGAGGGTCTTGATGACCACGCGCATGTCTTCGATGCCTTGGAGGAATCCCGGCTGGTTGAAGAAACCATGGTCCACGGCTACATCAAAGCAGCGACCGGACTTGGCATTGAAGAGGCGATTGAGACGGTATTGTTTCATGGAAGAAGATGTCGTTCAGCGATTATTTAAGTCCCATCAAGTGCTTCATGATGTACAATTCTAACGCCTCGTAGTCGCGGGCATCGCGGAATTGCTGGATGAGATTGTTGTCCACGGTGCGGACTTTTTCCAGGATGTTCAGGAACAGCTCGCGGCTGTTGCTCAGGTGAGCGGTGACGGGGCAGCCGCGCTGGGTGCGCATGGCCTTGATGTCGAGGCCGATGAATTCACCGCGCTGGCCGTAGCCAGCTTCTTCGAGGACGCGCACTTGGTTGAAGGCGACGCGCAGGTTGGCCCCGCCGAAGTTTTTGTCCTGGTCATATTTCAGGCCGTTCTGGTCATTGAGATGCACGCTGCCCAGCTTGTCGTGGGCGAGGGCAAAGGCCATTTCATCGCTGGGGTCGAGGCCGGCGAGGAGGGCGTGGGCGCTTTCGATGAGGCCCTTCACGCGCTTGTGATCGCTGGAGGCAAAGGACAAGGCGATGGCATGGCCGATGGTGGGCACGTAGGCCTGGTCGGTCGGTTCATTGGGCTTGGGCTCGATCCAGATTTCGATCTCCTTGTCGTAGTCCAGCATGGCGTTCACCGTTTCCAAAATGCGCTGGTAGGCCAGGCGGGCATCCTTGGCCTCGCGGATGTAGGTGCCTTCGCGGGAGAGCCAGAGGACGATGGCTTTGCAGTCAATCGCCCGGGCAATATCAATGCACTTCTTCGTGCGATCCCAGGCATAGGCGCGGTCTGCTGCGCTGTTGGAGGTGTAAGCACCATCCGTGGTCTGTTCGGCAAACCACAGGCGAGGGGCGACGAACTCGGGCGTGAGGCCCTGGTTGGCCAGCATGGTCTTCACTGCGGTGGCTTTTTCAGTGAGTTGGCTAGGCGTGAAACCATCCATGCCGGGGACGACATCGTCATCATGAAACTGCACGCCTTCAAAACCCAGGGGGCGATAAAGGGCATACTTTTCCTCATGGGGGAAAACGGGACGCACTTCGGTGCCGAAGGGGTCGGCGCCTTCACTGATGTTCCAAGGGCCAAAGGAAAAACGATAGTCGGTTGGGGTGCTCATGCGGTTGCCTTTCTAGCTGCATGGGGAGCTGCGCGCTACGTGTGCTGTCTCTAAAACTGGCACTATCATCTCATTTCGATTTCAGAACGAAGTGAAATGGTGCTATGAAAGTGGTCATGCAGGTGGAGCGTGAGCAGATCCAGATACCCAGCGGGCACTCCTTTCGGGTGCTGCGGTGGTCGCGCTCACTGAGGGAGGTAGAGTGTGTGTTGGGGCCGGATGAAGCTGAACGAGTGACGGGGGAGGGAACGCACTGGCACTTTCATGTGGAGATGGAGCTGACGCTTTTCACCTCGGGCGAAGGCACCCGTTTTGTGGGAGATCACATCGGCTCCTTTGCCCCGGGGGATCTGGTGCTGCTGGGGGAGCGGCTGCCGCACTATTGGCACACGCGCCATGGCTCCAGCGGCATCTCGGTGCAGTGGTACTTTCCGTTAGGCCATGCTTTCTGGTCCTTCCCTGAGACGGCTGCCATGACTGTGTTGTTTCGGCGTGCTGGACACGGACTGCACCTGCGGGGGAAGACGGCAGAGGCGGTCTCGGGTTGGCTGCAGGAGATGACACGGGTGGAGGGGCTGGATCAACTGGCGCTGCTGCTGCGCATTCTTTCGCGCATCCAGCAGGCGACGGCGGTGGAGCATCGCCCACTTTCAGGACGTTCTTTTGCGCTGGCTGCCGAGTCACATTACCAGCAGGCCATTGCCAAAGCGGTGCGACACCTGGTGGCGCATTTCCGGGAGGAGGTGCGGCTGGAAGAGGTGCTGAAACTGACCCACCTCAGCAGGCCCACCTTTGCACGTCAGTTCAAGAAACACTCGGGTCGTACTCTGAGTGAGTTTCTCAATCACTTGCGACTCCAGGCGGCTTGCCGGGAGTTGCTGGAAAATGACCGCAGTGTCCTGGAGATCGCGCTGCGTTGTGGTTTTACGCAGGTGTCGTTTTTCAATCGGCTGTTTCGCCGGGTGATGAAGGTCAGCCCTACCGATTATCGTAAAAACAAAAAGGGTTGAGGGGCGGGGGCTGACGTGAGCTTTTAGGAGGCGATTTTTAGAAACGTCGTTTTGAGAATAAGGGTGCCTTTTTGCGAACGAAGAGCTGCGTGCTGCGACCACCCCTCACCTGGCCTCATCCCCGCAAGCGGGGAGAGGGAACGCGTTTGGGTGTGCTATGGGTGAAGGAGCGAACGGGGGGTTCTCGCGCCCTTCCAGGGCGCGGCGGCAGTGAGCGCGTTATTGGTTAGGTGACCGGGGGTTTTCGCTCGCCATGCCTCGCTGCACCCCCGGCTAATGGCTCTCGCCCCTCCGGGGCGGGGGCTGACGTGAGCTCTTAGCGGGCGATTTTTAGAAACGTCGTTTTGAGAATAAGGGCACCTTTTTTGCGAACGAAGTGCTGCGTGCTGCGACCACCCCTCACCTGGGCCTCATCCCCGCAAGCGGGGAGAGGGAACGCGTTTGGGTGTGCTATGGGTGAAGGAGCGAACGGGGGTTTCTCGCGCCCTTCCAGGGCGCGGCGGCAGTGAGCGCGTTATTGATTAGGTGACCGGGGGTTCTCTCTCGCCAAGCCTCGCTGCACCCCCGGCTAATGGCTCTCGCCCCTCCGGGGCGGGCAAAGAGTTTTAGGAAGATCGGGGTGAAGGAGCGAACGGGGGGCTCGCGCGCTTTCAGGTCGCTTTGTCCTTAACGCGTTATTTGTTAGATGTTCAGGGGTGAAGTGTCCCGAAATTCACCCTGAACAGAAGGGCGAAGTCTTTCTTTAACCACTCTAACCATCAACGACGCAAGACGAACTCTTTGGCGTTCAGGAGAGACCAGGAGATGTCTTCCAGAGCGGCACGCCGATCTTTGGCTGAGACGAGCAAAGACTCCATCACCTTGGCCTCATCGGCGGTGGGTGCGCGAGTGAGCAGGGCCCAGTAGAGATCGCGCACCACTTGGCCTGCGTTGTCGTTTTTCGCCAGGGAGGCTAGGCGGTTGTATTTATCTCCGAGGGCTTTGCCTACCACGGGACCGCTGATGAACTGGAAGATTTGGCCGATGCTGGTGTCGTTGGCCCGTTCGCACTCGCAGCTTAGCTCGCGTTTGGGGCGGCCAAATTGAACGAGGAATGCCTCGGGCGACATGGGGTCGGGGCTGCCACGGCCCGCTTGAGGCCCTGCGATCTGTCCAGCCCGTAAGCCAGATTGATCTCGCAGATTCGGGCGCACGCGCAGGGCGAGGTGCAGGGAGTCAAAAAGCTGCTCGGCACTGAGACGGCGCGGCAGGTTGTGCGAGTAGTTGATCTCGTCGGTGGCGTTGCTGCTGTTTGGCGTGCTGTCCAGTTGATAGGTGCGGCTGAGCATGATGGTGCTCACCATGTGACGTAGGTCGAACCCGCTGCGGATGAAATCTTGCGTGAGTTCTTCCAGGAGCTGGGGGTGAGAAGCGGGGTTGGTCAGGCGAAAGTCATCCACGGGATCCACCAGCCCACGGCCCATGAGATGGTACCAGATTCGATTGACCTGAGACTTGGCGAACAAAGGGTTTTGCGCACTGGTGAGCCAGAGGGCCGCAGCCTGGAGTTCATCCTGCTGATTGGCCAAAGCTGGCATGTCAGCCCCGAGGAATCGTGCCTTGGCCTTCTCTCCTGTGCGGGGATTTTCGACGGAGAGTTTCGGGTTCAGGAAGACGACTTGCTCACCGTTGAACTCATGCTTGTCATTTTTATCACGCTGTTTGTTAGAAAGGATCTTGTAATCCACCTGGCTAAAGACGGCCGACCAGTTGTAATAATCATCCTGAGTCCAGCGGTCGAAGGGGTGGTTGTGGCACTCGGCGCATTGCAGGCGGGTGCCGAGGAAGACCTGGGCTGCCGCGACGGCGCGAGCGGTGGGGGTGCGATTGGCCCGATAAAAATTAGCCGGGGCTTGCTGATAGGTGCTACCGCGAGAGGAGATCATGTCCCGCACCAGGGCATCCACGGGGCGGTTTTGCGCGATGTTGTCGCGGATCCAGCCGTGGAAGGCTTTCATGCCTGTTTCATCCAGGGTGCGGCCTTCCACCTTTAATACGTCGGCCCACTTCAAGGCCCAGAAGTCGGCGAATTCTTGCCGAACCAAAAGTCTATCCACCAGTCGGGCCCGTTTATCTGGAGCTTTCTCCTGAGCAAAAGCACGGGCTTCATCGCCGGTGGGAATCAGGCCGAGCAGATCCAGGTAGGCACGACGCATGAAAACTTCATCACTGCATGGGCTGCTAGGATTGATGCGCAGGGTCTTCAGCTTGGTGAAGACGTGATTGTCCACGTAGTTGTCACGGCGAGGTTTGGCCCAGACAAAATCTGGGTTGGCACGCAGAAAGGTGAGCCGCACCGGCACGCTTTGATCTAGGAAACGGACGAGCACGGTGGGCTCGCCAAACTCCAGCCTTTTCACCAGACCGCCGTGGCTCACTACGACGAGGCCATTTTGCAGCGGTTCATACACGGCCTGGGCAGTGACATCGCGTTGGCTGCCATCGCTGAAGGTGGCTTTGGCGCTGAGTTGCACGCGGTCCTGAGTCTCTTCTAAAATGAGGTTGAGGGGAGAAACTTCGAGTTTTTTGACGCGCAGGTCTTCCGCCTTGGCACCTGGCATACCGGCAGCGATCCAGTCGCGCAGCACGCGGTATTCCCAGCCGTTGGTATCCAGGCGTTTGCCGCCTTCGTGAGCCAACTTGTTGCTGCCTTTGACCAGGAGCAGACTTTCCTCTGGGGCGAAGGCATTCACCCGCCGGCCGGAGACATCGCGTGTGAGCGCGGTGTAGTCATACTCCATGTCCTGCCCACGTAGAGACAGCTTAAAGCCGCCTTTGCCCGTGGCATTGCCATGGCAGGTGCCCAGGTTGCAGCCTGCTTTGGAGAGGGCAGGCATCACTTCCAGGCGAAAGGAGGGCACTGTTTCCCCATGCGCAGCCGAGAGCGATCCGAGTACGGACAGCAAGGCAAACGGGCGTAGCAGGGGGGAGAAAACAGGCATGAGCAGACAATCTATACGCAGGAAGATGGCCGCTTTTACGCTGGATTTCCCTTGTGGAGTCCCGGTGATATGTCGTGGTGGCTTTTCGGATCACAATGATGGGGGTGGGCGCCACTCCGCCATTGCACACGGCCCACCTTGGGGTTTGGTATTCACCCCACCTCCATGACTGCTTCCCGTTTGCTCCGTTACTGCCCCGATCTCTACCATTACCAGCGCCGCGAGACACGCCTGGTCACGGTCGGCAATGTCGGCATCGGCGGGGGCAATCCCATCCGTGTGCAGTCCATGCTGACGAGTGATACCCGCGATGCCGAGGCGTGCATCCAGCAGGCGCTGGAGCTGGCTGCGGTGGGCTGTGAGATCGTTCGTGTCACCGCGCAGACGCGAGTGATTGCGGAAAATCTGCAGCACATCCGTGATGGCCTGCGCGCTGCGGGCTGCGATGTGCCGCTGGTGGCGGATATCCACTTCAAGCCGGATGCGGCGATGGAGGCGGTGAAATGGGTGGAAAAGGTGCGCGTGAATCCCGGAAACTATGCGGACAAAAAGAAGTTCGCGGTGAAGGAATACACGGACGACCAATACGCCGAGGAAGTGGCCTACATGGAGGCGCAATTTGTGCCTTTGGTCCAAGAATGTAAAAAGCTAGGACGGGCCATGCGCATCGGCACCAATCATGGCAGCCTGAGTGACCGCATCATGAATCGCCACGGCGATACGCCTCATGGCATGGTGGAAAGTGCGCTGGAGTTTGCCCGCATTGCCCGGGCGAATGATTTCCACAATTTCCTGTTCTCCATGAAGGCCAGCAACCCGAAGGTGATGATCGAGGCCTATCGTCTGCTGGTGGCGCATTTGAATGATCTGGGCAGCGACTGGAATTACCCCATCCATCTGGGAGTGACGGAGGCGGGCGATGGCGAAGATGGCCGTATCAAGAGCGCCATCGGCATTGGTTCTCTGATGTCGGACGGCATTGGCGATACCATCCGCGTCTCGTTGACGGAGGATGCCATCCATGAAATTCCGGTGGCTCAGGCCCTGGTGAAATCGGTGGTGGAAGGTGTGCGTACGGGTCACTGTGGCAGCACCAGCAGCAGCCTGCCCATCAGCTACGATCCCTTCACCTACAGCCGCCGTGTGACGGATCGGCTCAGTGTCCAAGGTGTGGATGTAGGCGGCGGGGCCACGGTGGCCGTTTTCACCTCCCGGCGGAAGTGGGACGCGGTCGCGCACAAGCTGGAAAAGCTGGGTGATTTCAAACCTGAAGTGGTGGTGGAAGACAGTGGCGTCGTCGCCCTGGATCCCCGCGAAGATACAGCTCTGCATGACATCAATGCCGCTGTAGAAGCCAAACTGGTGACCGTGGCGGATGGCCTGGACCTCGCGCCGATTCACGCGTTCCGTTTGCTGGCGGCGAAGCTGGATGCCCGGCATTCGATCCTGCTGAAAGACACTTTGTTAGGCGAGGCAGCGGCGGGTGTGGAGTCTGATTTCACCACAAATCTCCTCACGGCTGCGACGAACATCGGTTCTTTGCTTTGTGATGGCATTGGCGATGCGATCTTGGTCAATGGGGAAGAAGCACCGGGGCAATCCCTGCGACTGAGCTACAACATCCTGCAGGCAGCCGGCGTGCGCATTTTCAAAACGGACTATGTGGCCTGCCCGAGCTGTGGCCGCACGTTGTTTAATTTGCAGAGCACCACGCAAAAGATCCGTGCCTCCACAGGTCACCTCAAAGGCGTGCGCATCGCGGTGATGGGCTGCATCGTCAATGGTCCGGGTGAGATGGCGGATGCGGACTTTGGCTACGTGGGCGGTGCCCCTGGCAAGATCAATCTCTACGTGGGCAAAACGGCGGTGAAGTTTAACATTCCTGAAGAGGAAGCGGTGGAGCGGCTGGTGGACTTGATCAAAGAACACGGACGCTGGTTTGAGGCACCTGTGGCGGCGTGAGGTTTTCTCTCTGCCTAACCAAGAATTGTTCAGCGTGTCTAGGTCCCTAGAGAACAGGGATGAAGAGGCGGGCGAGGCCATTGCGCAGGCGTTCCGGGAGCGGTAGGTTTTGCAGGCTGGCTTCGGTGACCTGGGTGCACTCCTTTTGTTTGGCCTGGAAGAGGTCGTGCAGTTGAGTGGCCAGGGCTGGGGAATGACAGGCGAGGTTGAATTCAAAATTCAAACGCAGGCTGCGAGGATCCCAGTTGGTGGAGCCGACGCAGCTCCAGGCATCATCAATGAGCAAGAGCTTGGAATGATCAAAAGGCTCGGGCGATTCATAGATGTGGCAGCCGGCTTCGAGGAGTTCCCCGTAGAGCGTGCGGGCGGCCCAGGCCACGAAGGGAATGTTGTTGCGCGCGGGGGTGATGATGATGACCTCCACCTGACGTGTGGCGCAGAGTTTCAGCGCGGCCATGAGAATGGTGGTGGGGAGGAAGTAGGGGGTCATCAGGCACACGCGATGACGGGCCGCATTCAGCGCGGCAAAGAGCGCCACAGGCATGACCTCCAGGTCCTCATCCGGCCCGTCCACGATGCCCAGGGCATGCACTTGACCGGTCGGCTGCAAAGGGGGAAACCAGGTGGGGCCATCCAGCACCTCACTGGCGCAAAACTGCCAGTCTTCGGCAAACACGCGCTGCATCTGCCCCACCACCGGGCCGGTGATGCGAAAGTGCAGGTCTCGCACCGGATGGGCAGGCTGGCGGGAGATCATGTTGCCCTCACGGATATTCATGCCGCCGGTGAAGCCGATGCGGCCATCCACAATGAGGATTTTTTTGTGGTTGCGCAGGTTCATTGTCAGCAGACGAAGGATGAACCGATTCGGCATGAAGCGGCAGACGGTCACGCCATTTTTCGCCAGCACTCGCGTGACTGGCGGCCAGGCATAACGGGTGCCGGCATCATCCACCATCACCCGCACCTGCACACCGCGACGATGCGCTGCGGTGAGGGCCGTGACAAACTCTGCGCCGATGTGGGTGGCCTCAAAAATGTAGCTGGAGAGGCTGACGCTGATCTGGGCACCTTCGATGGCGGCGAGCATGGCAGGCATGGCCTCATCGCCATTGACCAAGGGCTCCACCGTGTTGCCCGAGGTGAAGTTGAATCGCGAGATGCGATCCACCGTCATGGCCAGGGAGCAGTCGCGCTCAGCCAGCACCGGATCACTGTGGACAAAGAGGGGGCAGGTGGGCGGTGGGTCGCGGTAAGCAGGGCCGATGATGCCACGATACTGCTGACCACGCCGCCGGACAAAGTTGATGCCTAGCAGCCCATACAAGCAGGCACCAATGAGCGGAGAGAGAACGATCAAGGCGACCCAAAACGCGGCGGAACGGTGGTCGCGATGATGCGTCAACAAATGCATGAGGGCAGCGATGCTGAGCGTCAGCGTGACCCCGGCCAGGGCCAGAGTGCCCCAGTTCCATTCCAGCATGATTGAAGCGACCGTCATGACTTTACCTTTAGCTAGGAATGTACCTCCGCGCAGAAAAAACCGAAGAGGAAAGGGGATGAATGAATCCGCCGATCAGAAGAGTCAAAAAACAGTCTCTTACGGAAGGTCAAGAGAGCTGAAAAGCTTTTATCGAATTATCATAACTCTCAAATGGAGTCTAAATAAACGCAGGGGTGGGAAGCAATGCCACCTTTGAGACGGCACGGGTCTTGTTACATTATACACCTATGCGGTCTGCCATTCTGAAATGCGCTTCTTTGTCCCTTCTTGGTTTAGCAGGGGTGTTGTCCAGCTGCCAGTTACCTGAGGAAGGTGTGACGGTGCGGCGGGCCGAGTCAGCTTCTGGGCAGAATTTATACACCGGGGGAGCTGCCCTGAATGTGCCGCAGCGGGCGGCTGACATCAATGGCATGGCCCGCCTGCTGGCCGGCATGGAGACAGATCGCGGGGGGGAACTCGGCAGCTCTTGGCCCTTTCACCAGCGGCAGATGGATGCGCTCTGGCGGCGGCATGATCTAGGCCGTGGGCAGAAGCTCCGCGCCTGGGCGGCCCAAGAGATCGGCGACCTCCAGCGCTACCGCGCCCTGTTTTACCCATTCAGCGGTCCTGATTTTCTCTTTGCTCATGAGCTTTTTCCTTCGGCGGAAACCTACATTTTATGTGGTCTGGAGCCCGCAGAGCCTCTGCCAGACCTCGCCAGCCTGAGCGCTGGAGACTTGGCGATGGGGTTGAATGGTCTGCGTCAGTCGCTCAGCAGCATCATGGATGCGGGTTACTTTGTGACGCAGGACATGCGCAGCGACCTCCAGTCCACCCGTTTTCGTGGGACTCTGCCCGTGCTGCTGGCCTTCTTAGCACGCACAGGGGCCACAGTAGAGAGTGTGGACATCGTGCAGCTCGATGGCTCGGGCACGCCCGTGCTGGCGGCAGTCACTGGAGGGGCAGCGCCGGGGTTGATGATTCGCTTTCGTCAAGGCATGGGCGGGCTGAAGCGGCTGTTTTACTTCCGCCAAGATCTTTCCAACGGCAGCACCCGTCTAGGGGGTGCCTTCCTTACCTTTGTGGCCAAGCAGGGTACCCCACCTGCCCTGGTGAAAAGCGCCTCTTACCTCATGCATGGGAGCGATTTTTCAAACATCCGCAGCTACTTGCTTCGGTACACCCCAGGTCTGGTGCAGGACCCCTCTGGGGTGCCGTACCAGGACTTGGTACAGGCGGGTTTGACGGTGGATTTGTATGGAAATTACCAGGGCACCTTGGGCATTTTCGGTCAGCAGCAGCCTGATTTGATGGCGGCTTACCGGAATGGCCAGCACCGGGTGCAGCCCGTGGATTTCGGGTTTGGCTACCTGTTTAACCGCTCCACCACCAGCATTCTGGTGGCCCGGCGGCGGGGACCATGAGGCGAAAAACCCCTGGGGGCGTGGGTAGGAGCTTTCTCCGAAATTCGGCCAGTTTGAGGGGTGCTTCTAACAAGATGCGTTCCAGGGTTGTCAAAAGGGGAAAATGTTCTAGCCTGCTTGCCCCTCCGGCCCAGGTGCCTTGTTCTCTGGTTGTGGAGGGATCTTTTAAGCCGCCTTTCAAGCCATGAACATCAACGTCGAACACCAGCCAAACTGCCGCGCTATCGCTCACATCCGTGTGCCGGCCGAAGAAGTCGCCAAGCAGCGCTCCGCCATCACCGCCTACTTTGCCACCCAGGTGCGCCTGCCCGGCTTCCGCCCAGGTAAGGCCCCGGCCGCTGCCGTGCAAAAGCGTTTTGGTGATGACATCCGCAGTGAGCTGGAAAAGCAGCTCATCAATGACGGCCTGCGCACCGCCATCAAAAATGAAGGTCTGGAAGTCATCAACATCCTTTCCGTCACCGACAAGATCCTGCACGAGACGGACCAGAGCTTCAGCTTCAGCGCTGAAATGAGCCTGGCACCGAAGATTGAGTTGCCTGAGTACAAAGGCATCCCTGTGAAGCTCGCTCGCATCGAAGTGACCGATGCCGACGTGGACCACGACATCCTGCACCTGCGGGAGCGCTATGCCACCTTCGCGGATGTGGAGCGTCCTGCCGCCCTGGGTGACGCCGTCGTGCTGGGTTTCACTGGCAGCCTGGAAGGCCAGCCGCTGGGTGAAGTGCTGCCTGATGCGCCTGAGCATCTCAAGCAGATCGAAGAAAACTGGTTCCTTCTGGATGCTGAAGAAGACTTCCTCCCCGGCTTCTACGCAGGCTTGGTGGGTATCACCAAGGATGAGCAGCGCACGCTTTCCCTGACCCTGCCAGAGGACTTCGCTTTCGAAGGCCTGCGCGGCAAGACGCTGGACCTGGCCGTGACCTGCAAAGGCGTGAAGGACAAAGTGGTGCCAGCTCTGGACGCCGAGTTCATCCAGAAAATCGGCGGTGGTGAAATGACCGAAGAAACCCTCCGTGGCGAAGTGAAGGAAGCTGTGCGCCGCCGCCGCGAGCAGGCCCGTGAGACGGCTAAGAGCAATCAGGTCATCGCACACATCTTTGAAAAGGTGGAATTTGATGTGCCACAGGACATCGTCAATCGCGAGGCCCAGCGCCGCACGAATGACATCGCCATGCGCGCCATGCAGCAGGGCATTTCCCAGGATGAGTTGGTGAAGCAGCAGGATGAGATCCTGAGCAATGCCACCAATCAGGCCAAGCAGAGCGTGAAGGTCAGCTTCATCCTGGAGCAGGTGGCTAAGAAAGAAGGCCTCAGCATCACGGATGAGCAGCTCACTTACGCCCTGGCGAACATGGCTGCCCGCCAGAAGAAGCCCGTGAAGAAGTTCATGGCTGAAGCTCAGAAGAACGGCATGATCGAGCGCATGCGCGATGATCTCCTGCTGGAAAGCGCCCTGCAGTTCCTCAAGGACAATGCCCAGATCGAAGAAACCGAGCCTGAAGCTGAACACTGCGATACCCACTCCCCCGCAGCGGCCTAACGGACCGTTGTTTAAGAGGTCTCGTCTCCTCTCTCACTCGCCCACGGTATGACCGTTGGGCGAGTTTTTTTTGGCCGCCCATCTTGTGGCAGAATCCTCGGTTGTCAGAGTTGTCCCAGGGTTGCATCCTAAGCGCATGAAACTCCTCTCTGCTTCTCTCTTGGCCGCCCTGGTATCTTTTGCCTGGGGTTATGTCTCCTGGATGCTCATGGGTTGGCATCAGCAGAGTCTGCATGATTTCCGTGATGAAGCTGCTGTGGCGGAGGTTCTCAAGGCGAATGCCACGCACGGCACTGGCATTTACACACTGCCCTTTCCCCGAAAGGCCGTGTCCTACGCTGACCCTGCGGAGCAAAAGTCCCTGAACGAAGCCCACGAAAAGGCCAAGAGCGAAGGGCCCTACCTCTACGCTATCCTTCGCCCAGGTCGCCATGACTGGGATATGAGCAGCAGCCTCGGCTGGAGTTTTGGTCGTTCGTTTTTAGCCGCCCTTATTTTGGGGGCCTTGCTGCATCAAACGGTGTTGTCCTTTCCAGGGCGGCTGGCTTTTTGTGGCGCGGCGGGCCTCTTTGCCGGACTGGTCTGTGTGTTGCCTCAGCACATTTGGTTTGAGCTGCCTGTGCGTGAAGTCATCGTGGGCATGGCCGATTACGTGATTGAGTGGACCCTGGCAGGTCTTGTTTTGGCTCTTTTTCTGAGCAAAGAACCCACTGAGCGCGATTTACGCTGAGTTTTTTAACTTTTGGCCTGCCTTTCCGCCGCCGCTTTCCTCTCACCCATGCACCGCCGCTTGCATCCGGCCTGCTTGCCCTTATTCTCGCCACCCCAAATAAGAACGTATGAACCAGCTCGACCAGCTCAAGCAGCACACCATCGTTGTCGCCGACACGGGTGACTTCGAGGCCATGAAGGCCTACAAGCCCCAGGACGCCACCACCAATCCTTCCCTCATTCTCCAGGCTTCTCAGAAGGCGGAGTACAAGTCCCTCGTGGATCAGGCCATTGCCGAGCACAAAGGCAGCTCCCTCACAGGTGGTGCCAAGGTCGAGTCCATCATGGACCGCATCCTGATTCTTTTCGGCGTCGAAATTCTGAAAATCGTCCCAGGTCGTGTTTCTACGGAGGTGGATGCCCGCCTTTCCTTTGATACCCAGGGCAATGTGGACAAAGCCCGCCAGCTCATCAGCATGTATGAGAAGGAAGGCATCGCCCGTGAGCGCGTGCTGATCAAGATCGCCTCCACTTGGGAAGGCATCAAAGCGGCTGAGATCCTTCAGAAAGAAGGCATCAATTGCAACCTCACCCTCCTTTTCAGCCTCGCTCAGGCCGTGGCCTGTGCCGAAGGCGGCATCAAGCTCATCTCTCCTTTCGTGGGTCGTATCCTCGACTGGCACAAGAAGAGCACGGGTAAAGACTACGCTCCTGCTGAGGACCCAGGCGTGGAGTCCGTGACGCAGATCTACAACTACTACAAGCACTTCGGGTACAAGACTGAGGTCATGGGTGCAAGCTTCCGCAACAAAGGTGAAATCACCGAGCTGGCTGGCTGCGATCTCCTCACCATCAGCCCAGGTCTTCTTGGCGAACTCCAGGCTTCTGACGAGGCTCTGACCGCCAAGCTGAACACCGAAAACGCGAAGTCCCTGAAGATCGACCGTATCGGCAGCGATGAGAAGACCTTCCGCTGGCTCTTCAATGAAGACGCCATGGCCACGGAAAAGACCGCTGAAGGCATCCGTAACTTCGGCAAGGACATCGTGAAGCTGGAAAAGCTGATCGAAGCAGGTCTGTAATCCGCCTCCCGCAAATCTCTCGGCGCGATCCCTTAACGGGGGTCGCGCTTTTTTTGTGTCCCTAGGGGATGGCCACGTTATTAAATTCCCACTTGATTGAAAGGAATTAAAGCGTATTTAAATCCACACTCATTAAGTGTGAATTAATGAGCGAGGCTGCTCTACCTGCGGAAAGCAGCGTGTTGCACTCGCGCATCCCACCCCCCAATCGGACCCCTTTTCAACTCCACCTTTTGCCATGAAAGTTTCCACTCATCCCTCCTCTCGCCGACGCGGCATCGCGCTGGTGACGGTGATCTCACTGGTCGCTTTGATGACCATGCTCATCGTGGCCATGTTATCCATCTCCCAGACAGAACTGAAGTCTGCTCACGTCAGTGCCGATGGTCAGCAGGCCCGCCAGCTTTCCGAGGTGGCGGTGAACATGGTCATTTCCCAACTGCGCAAGGCCACCACCCAGAACACAGGTGCGGCAGGCTGGGAGGCCTGGACCTCACAGCCTGGCGTGGTGCGCCGCTATGCCACCAATGGGCAGGCGCAGTCCGCTTATAAGCTCTACTCCAGCCCGGTGCTGGTGCTGCGCGACCCAGGGAATATTGAAGCCCAGTTGTTGGCTGACGTCGCTCCCGCAGATTGGCAGGACCGTCCGCATCGTTTTGTGGACCTGAATCGGCCCGCCGTGCGCACGAGCCCGCAGGGCCAACCGCTGCTACTGTTTCCCATCCTGGACCCACGCGCGCAGGGCGACGGCGCGCCGAGTGTCGGGGGCTTTTCCTACCGAGAACAAAATGCAGCCGGGCAGCAAGTTGGCGGCGTGCGCACGGCCGGGGGAGATCGCCAGCGGGTGCCGATGCCCGTGGAGTGGCTCTACGTTCTGAAGGATGGGACTCTGGGTAACTTGGATGAGTCGCAAGAATTTGTGGGGCCTTCACCTGCGACCACGCAGAACCCCATCGTCGGTCGGGTAGCTTTCTGGACGGATGACGAAGCCTCGAAGGTGAATATCAACACGGCCTCTGAGCCTACCCCGTGGGCCATGCCGACCTTTTTTTATGAGGAAGATGCCAAGTATGCTCGCTATCAACCTGTGGGGGGCGAATTCCAGCGGTACCCAGGGCACCCAGCCACAACAGCCTTGAGCCCCGTGCTGTTTCCGGGTCAACTTTTGAGCGCTGCGCAAAAGGAATCCATCTACGATCTCATTCCGAAAGTGGGGGCAGGGGGTAGCCGTGGCGGCACGCGTGCCTACAGTGATCCGGACATCGCCGCCGTCGCTTTAGCCACCTTCCGGCAAGAGCGTCTATTTGCCAGTCTGGATGAGTTGCTGCTGAATGAAAACCGCCAGCCCAATACCTTGGGCACCACCACGCTGAATGCCACAGACATTCAGCGGGCTGGCTTCTTCCTCACCGCACATAGCCGTGCGCCAGAGGCCAATCCGCTGGGCCTACCCAAGATTGCGGCTTGGCCAGTCAGCTACCGGGGCCCGGAATACCGGACTTCGTTTGATCAGCTCATCGCCCACTGCGGCACTTTGCGCACGGTCAATGGCACCCGCAGTTATGTGTTTCAGCGCGGCTGGGCAGACTCGCCTACCCAGGACGTGGACTATCCCGAAAACAAGGTGTTGCTGGAGTATCTGGAGGAGCTGCTGTCACGCCCGGTTCCCGGATTCACCACCTCGGCAGGGCAAACGTTTAACCAAAAGTACGACAAGGACCTGAGTCAGATCCTGGTGGAAATTTTCGACTACGTGCGCAGCGTGAATCTGCATGAGGGCAGTCTCATTCGTGGCACAGATAAGTTCGACGGCACAGGCAAAGCGCAGAATGCCATGCTGGGCTACGTTGCAGGCAGTGCCCGCCCCACCACGTTCAAGACCTTTACAGATCCACGCTTCTTTGGTGCGGCGACGGATCCTGATGATCCCGATGCCGAAGGTGGCCAGGTGGAAAAGTTAGGCTTCCCAGGACATGGCCAGGTGATACCCTCCCGCTGGACGACCAAGAGTGGGGATGTGGTGCAGGGCTTTGGCCGCTTTCCCACCATCACCGAAGTGGGGCTGCATTTCATTTGCGCCGCCGATAACACGGATGATCCGAACAACCCCTTGGTGGAGAAAGATCCTTCGATTGGCAAGCCCGGTGGCGGCAGTGCCAAAAAAGGCCAGTTAGGAACGAATCTGCCAAACGGCGCGGAAGATCGTTGGTATTCCAACTTTCCGCCTCGCCCGTCTCCAGATCCCACGCTGAACCAGCCTAAAGATCTTGTTAAGTATCCATTCACCGGCGGTTTTCCTTATGGACCTGACAAGACCCATCCAGGTTACAAAAGAGACCATTGGAATCACCAGCTTCAGTCGAACACACCTCTAAAGCCAGGCTTCCGGCGCATTCAGGCTCGCCTGCTTCTTGAGTTCTTTATCCCAACAGCTGGTTATACCCTCATTGAGCCTGACCTGACGGTGAAGGTGAAAGGCTTGAGCAAATTCCACGTCAATGGGAAGGCTCTCTTTCCCAATGACGAAGAGCTTTTTTACACAGGCCGCCGGGCCACCCATCCAGGCACCCAGATGCAGGGTGGCTATGGCACGGGGCTAAAGGGGCTGCTGCGTGCCCGTGAGGTGCCTGCCCGCTCCCCCATGCCAGCAGACGTGAACTACGGAAATGATAACTGGGAAGTGAAGCCGAGTCCCTCGGTGACGGATACCCAGTGCGTGTTGAATTATGACCTCATCAGCAACTTTGTGGACATTGAAGTCGGTCGCCAGGGGGAGCTAAACATGCGGCTCAGCAACACGGATCAAGTGCAAGCGGTGCCCTTGACTGTAGAAGTTTATTCGGGTCATCTGGGGCGCACCACGACGACCCTAGAGACCCCTGCGGAACTGGTGCAGACGCTGGAGCCAGAATTTCCTGCGGTGTCTCTGCGCCCACCGACACTCGTCCGGACGGCTGCGCGTCCGGTAGGTCCAGATAAGGGGCGTGAACCACCGGCTTGGTGGACGTTTTACACCCGTGGGGCCTTAGGTTTTGGCAACCGTGACACCTTAGTGGGTCAGGATAAAAAAGCGCCCCAAGGCGGAGCTACCCTGCGTGGTCGCCTCTTCCGTCATCACATCGCCCCGCACGTCAATAACAAGCACACCATGGGCGCTTTCTTCTTTGGTTTTGACTCCGCACAGCCAGGTGCCCCGCGCATCTTCCGCACTCAGGATAATGCCACCAATCAGAATCTCATTGACCAAGCCGAAGAAAAGGAAGGCAGTGACGTGGTGCAGACGGTCACCATTCGGCATGGGGACTACCGCCTGACTGCGGCAAAACAGGTGGTGCCAGCGGAGGATTGGGCCTCTCACCGTCATTATGGCAAACGGAGACTGGCGCATGGTTTAACCAACTTTGTGTCAAATCATCTGCCAGGTTATGACTACGGTGGTAATACCGACTTCGCGGATCGTCTGGTGCCCAATGTCACAGGTGCAGGTTACCCCAACCATCGTCTGCCGGACTTCCCTTACCTGGCAGATGCGCGCGAGACCGCACATCGTTATGGCGATTTTGACAATGGCTCCGGCACGCATCGTGATGGCCCCTACATCAATAAGCCGGATGAGGGGAACTTGAACATCGTGGCAGGTAATGGGGGCGTCGCTTACTTCAGTGAGAGCGCTCAGCACCGCACCACGGAGCAGGATTTTTATTCGCCCAATCGCATGATTCCCTCACCCGTCATGTTTGGTTCTTTACCCACGGGGGTGCAGTCGGGAGACCCCTGGAAAACGCTGCTTTTCCGCCCACAGCAGGGTCATCCAGGAGGGCCGACCAAGCTGGGCGGTAATAGCCCTGCTGACCACTTGTTGCTCGAGTATTTTTGGATGCCGGTGGTGGAGCCGTATGCCATCAGCGAGCCATTCTCCACTGCGGGTAAGGTGAATCTGAACTACCAGATCTTCCCCTTCACCCACATCCGGCGTGCCACGGCGATGCATGCAGCCTTAGCAGGTGAGGTGATCCATGCCGTGCCCACGGCGGATGCGCCTAACTACAAAGTATTTCCAGATGCCAGCAATCAGAACGCGTTCTGGGGCAGCACTCAGGGGAAGCAGTGGCATTACAAGGTGGATGTGGAAAAGACACTGGCTCAGTTTGAGCAGCGTTTTGCCCAGGGCCGCACCTTCATCAGCCCCAGTGAGATTTGCGACATTCACTTGGTGCCCAAGGATGCGCCTGGCATTGAGGATCACACCAAGATGGAGGACTTCTGGCGTGCGCATCGCCTCACGGGCGATAACACCCGTGAACGTCCCTACGCTGGCCTTTACCCACGGGTGACCACGCGTTCGAATACCTTCCGAGTGCACTACATCGCGCAGACGATCAAAAAGGCCCGTTCATCTGGCCCTCAGACGATGGAAGAGGCCGATAAGATCACGGGTGAATACCGTGGCTCCACGCTCATTGAGCGGCACTTGGACCCTACCCAACCTGACCTGCCTGACTTTGCGATCAATCCGTCAGGTCAGACGTTGGATCACTACCATCAGTTCCGCATCTTACAGACGCAGCGTTTCGGCTTTTAAATGGGGCTCTTTTAGAAGTGAAAGCTGGTCACACCCGGTGGGAAGAACTTTCCACCGGGTTTTGCTTTTCTAAGGAGCTAATTTTGAAGCCTGGAAAAATGAATTTAAATTCCCACTTGAACAGGGTGGATTAAGAGTTATCTAAATTCACACTCATTCGATATGAATATATCGAGGGTGGCGCTGATCCCACGCAGGAAGGCGTTGTTTATCCCCCCCCTAAACACCTTCTTTCATGAACATTCCTGCTCTCCCTCGTTCGCTTCGTCGTGGCTTTTCTTTGGTGGAGGTCACTCTGGCCAGTGGTATCACAGCATTGGCTCTGACCACCTTGCTCGGTCTCATTCCCCAGGGACTGACAAACATCAAAGAAGCCGGAAACCTTGCGGCTGAGACGCGCATTACCACACACATCGTCGGCAGTATCAGTCAGGCTCCGTGGCAGGATGAAAATGGCCAGGATATCTTGGCACCTGAGTTCAATACCCGGCGTTATTTCTTTGATGATCAGGGCGTGGCCATTGAGGGGGAAGAGCCTGGCGCAGACCTGGCTTATGTGGCCGTCGTCCATGTTCCTGCTCGCGATGTGACCTTGACCGCCGATGCCGCTGCCGCTGCGGACGATTCGGATGTGGATCCTTATCTACGCCGCATCACCGTGAAAGTGACGAGTGTGGCCAATAAAGATTTCGATTTCGAACATGCCTTGCCGATGGCCTATCGCACTCACACCACCTTGATCGCTCGCGTGGGGCAGTGAGGTAAATGGGCCTAACGAATGATTGAATAGGGATGGGGCGATCAAGGGTCGTCATGTCCTAGAGGCTTTGAAGGCAAGGCCAGAGTCACCCCCATGCGACCTCAACTGAGGAGCTATCTCACGACCCCCATGAACATTTCCTCCTCTCCAAAACGAAGCCGCATGCCTATGCGTCCAGCCTTTACCTTGGTCGAGCTGCTTGTTTCGACAGCCGTCCTGGCCATCCTGTTGCTGGTGACGTTGTCGGCTTTGGAGACCATGCAGCGTTCCTGGCGCGAGACGAAGGGGAAGGTGAATCAGTTTCGTGGGGCGCGTATCGCTTTTGAAACGCTGACTCGGAACTTGTCCCAAGCCACACTGAATACCTATTGGGACTATCACTTCACGGCGACCGAGTCGAATGTGCCGCCCGCAGATGTGGCCTCGCCGCCGGCGGGATATGTGCGCCAGTCCGAGCTGGATTTTCGTGTGCTTCCAGGCGTGGAAGTGGGCACGAGTGAAGAGGCTGCGGAGCTTCCGGGTCATGCCTTGTTTTTCCAAGCACCATTGGGGCTAAGTCAGGGGTATCGCGGGCTGGGAAATCTCCTGAATGCGCGGGGTTATTACGTGCGCTTTCAGAGCAATGAAGATCAACGTCCCGCTTTCCTACCAGGTGGGGTGGTGCCAGTGAAGTTTCGTTATCAATTGATGGAATACCGCCCGCCAGCAGAGCAGGTGGCCATCCCCGCTACGGCTGCCAACCAAACGGTGCAGGGGAACACGGTTTACACCCGGGCCGACTGGTACAAACAGGATCTGGAAACAGCCTCGCGCCCCATTGCAGATAACATCCTGCTGCTTTTGATCAGCCCTCAGGTGCCGATTCAGGCCGCCGAAGCCGCAGGCAAAGCCCCCTACTGGCTGGCTCCTCTTTTCCGTTACTCTTCCAGGGATGCGAACAATACGACCCCGGCACTGGATAAACCGACGATGCGACGTGATGGGACCTTGGATCAAGGCACCCGGCATCTCCTGCCCCCTCTGGTGCGCGTCACTCTTGTGGCGGGAGAAGAAGGCTCGCTGAACCAATGGCATGCGGCGAATGGAAACGCGGCGGTGGACATTTGTGCGGCTGCCGATGCTCCCTTCGCAGAGGCTCGTCATTATGATCGGGATCTCACCCGGTTGAAGGAATACCTCACGCGAGAGAGGCTGAATTTTCGAGTGTTTACAGCCACGGTGCCCATGCGGAATGCAGCCTGGGATAGCACCACTTACTAAAGGCAGCGCACTCATGGTTAGACTGCCGAGCTCGGCTGATGCAGGCATGATTTCATCGTCACATTGTTATGAAGACTCACCTTTCTCCACGACCAGCACGTGTTGGCTTCACCTTGATCGAAAGCCTCAGTGTGGTGCTTATTTTAGGCCTCGTGGTCGCCCTGGCGGCACCGACCATGCTGGGCGCCATTCGCGCTTCTCGATTAACTTCTGCGGGTGAGTTGATCAGTGGCAAGATTGTGGAGGCCCAAGGTTTAGCTCTGACCTTTTCTTCAGACGTGGAACTGCGCTTTTATAAAACCCCACCCACACTCCCAGTGGATGGCCGGAGCGGTCAATTTTTACAATTGCTGCAATGGGTCGAAAACGACCCCGAACTAACCGATGAGGAAGACATCGCCAGTCTGCAAAAAATAGGGCCTCAAGTGCTGGTACCCGATGGCGTGACTCTGGCCACGGACGCAGGCTGGACGAGTCTCTGGAATCTGGAAGCGCAGACGGAAACGACGGCCGAAGGAGATCGCGAATATGTGGCTATTCGCTTTCGTCCAGACGGCTCGACGGATCTTCCGGAAGCGGGGGCTTGGCATGTCACTTTGATTGATCAACAAGATGCCTTGAAGGGGGAGCTGCCGGCGAATTTTTATACCCTGCAGATTGATCCTGTGACGGCCAAGTTGGAGATCTATCGGCCAGAATGAATCGCGATATCTCAGGCATTGCTCAGGGCGGACTCATCCTGACCATTGAGGCGAAGCCGGGGCCGATAAAAGGCTGCACTGCGCCACAAGCCTCTATGCATGGCCATTGCTGAAACGACCAGTGACAGGCTCCCAAAAATACCCTGCCATCCGTGGAGAGGGAAGGCACTCAGGTGGGAAAGCGGGATCATCAAGACCATGGGAAAGGTGTAGATGTAAACTCGCCAGCCTGAGCTGATGTGGCAAGCGAGCGTCAGCAGCGCAGCGCCTCCTCCGGCGATGTAAAGGGCCGCGCAGAGGACATCCTGCCAAAGCGGTAAGTGCCCACTGCTCAAGCCGAGGCCCCAAACCAGCAAGGGGCCCAGGATTATGCCCTGAAGAACAGGCAGACTGAGCAACAGGGCCGTGAGTTGACTGCTGCGAAGTGGGAGGATGCGCAGCATGCGCAGGTTCACTGTTTCCAGTAAGCCTGTGGGTAGAAACATCGCCAATCCAAGCATCATGGAGGCGTAACCAGTGGGCATTGTTTTGGATAGGCCACCTCTGAGTTGTGCGAGAGAAATGATCAATACCACAAGGATGACACTGATGGCGATCAAGCGTCCATGCATCGATACAAACAAGAGTGTTAGACCTCGGCTCCCCGAATCCGCCTGCGGTGGTATTTCCTCAGAGGTGGATCGAGTGAGGGTGGGCTCAGAGATGGGGTTGAGCACTCGTGGAGCGGCCCAGTAGGAGATGCCGATGAGCACGGGCACGAGTGCCGCCAGGGCCCATTGCCAGGGCTGCATCGTCTCTGGGGTGCGGGGAAGGCGAGTGGCTAAGAAGACACAAAGGGGAGTCGCTAAAGCCCAAAGCATCCGGCCAGGGACAGCCATTAATTTCCCGAGGTAGGTGTGCCGTGGTTTGATGGGCATTAGGAAAATTAATGCGCTAAGTCCCACCCCAAACCATAAAACCGCCGCCAAGGAGAACCAGGGAGCTGGCACGGAGACGTGGTGGATTTTTTGCATGCCCCACGGATGCAAGGCGGTGGTGGTCACCATGATGGGTAGGCTGAGCAGGCTTGTTAGGCCGACACTGATAAACCACCACGCACGTTCTTGATCCCGCTTTGTCACAGGCTGAGGTCTCATGGTGCGGAGAATGCCTTGGTTCCTTTCCGCCATGAGCAACTGCATGAAGAGTGGGGCAAAACTGAAGGGAAAAACCCAGGTCAAGAGGCTGAGAAACACCAAGTAACAGGCGATGGCCCAGCGCCAACGCAGGATGAAGTCGAAGATGATGAGTCTCATGGAAGCTGGATGCGCAGAGGGGTGAATGGAGAAAGCCGCTTGGTGATTTGGGGAAGGTTTGCGTTAGCTGGTCAGGGCTAGAAACAACTCTTCCAGAGTCAGGGCTTGGCTGTGGAGGTTATGGGCACCGTGGCTTACCAATTGAGTTAGAGGGAGTGCCTGCGTATCAACGACGGCTCGGCATTGGGACCCTTCCTGAGCAAAGATAGTTAGGCCTGGTATCGGGACAGGGAGCCGACCCTCAAACTCCACTTGTACATGGCGCTCCACCAGTTCAGCCGTGGGACCTTCTAGCAGCAGACGGCCCTGATGCAGAACACTCACATGATCCGCGAATCGCTCCAAGTCAGTGATTTGGTGGGAGGAGAGCAGGACGGTGCGGGCCTCGTCTCTCACGATGGCGAGAAGCTCTGAAAAGAGGGACTTCTTCGCGTGAGCATCCAGTCCCGTGGTGGGCTCGTCCAAAACCAGAAATTGGGGGCGCCAAGCCATCGCTAACAGCAGGGCCAATTTCATTCGCCCGCCGAAGGACAGAGTGGCGATGCGATCTCCCTCACTCAGGCCGAAAGACTGCATGAGCCGGGTGGCCAGTCCATCATCCCAGTCCGGGTGAAAACCGCGAACGAAGCGGATGGCGCGCCCCACTTTTCCCCAGGACACATAGCTGATGTCAGGCCCTGCATACGCAGTGCGCTGCTTGATGGCCACTTCGTCTTGTCGGTGGTCCCGCCCGCTTACCTGGATGCTTCCAGCATCTGGCATGCCGATGCCAAAGATCTGGTCTAACAACGTTGTTTTTCCGGCTCCATTCGGCCCGATGAGGCCGTAAATCACGCCGCTAGGCACCGTGAGGTGGATGGGCCCGAGGGCAAAGCGCGGGTAACGTTTTTCCAGAGCGGTGATGACTAGGGCGGGTGGGTTCATGGCTGGCGGGCATTGAGGATTTCCTGAAATAGCTGGTGAATCTCGGGGGCGGTTAGGCCGGCTTCGGTGGCCTCCTGGTAAGCCTGCGAGAGAAGAGTGCGGGCCTGATCGAGTTTGACCTCTCGGGAGCGATCCTGCCCACGGGCTGCGACAAAGGTGCCTAGCCCCTGCCTGCGATAGACGATGCCTTCGCGCTCCAGTTCTTCATAAGCGCGCTTCACGGTGATCACGCTCACCAGCAGTTCCTCCGCTAACTGGCGGAACGAGGGCAGCGGAGCATCAGCCGCGAGCTTGCCCTCGCTGATCACGCGCTTGAGGCCGGTGACGATCTGTTCGTACAGGGTTCCCGGTGCCGCAGGGGAGATGGGCGGTAGCAGCAACTTGATGGAAACGTTTGGAGGCATGATTACTGTGTATATTTAATATACACAGTAAGGCGAGGCAAGGACTAATCGTGCCAGAGGACAAAAAAGAGCTCTTGGCGGAAAAGGGGAACGAGGAGACACAGTCAGGCCCAGAGTACTTGAGGCCCTCGCCTCAAGTCACGATAAGCCCTCTTGGACAATCTCTTCAGCAGTGAGCCCCCACCAGGGCTGGGCCTTCATTGAGCCGCAGGCAGACCAGCGTGCTGGCTTTGATCTGAAAGGCGACCCCGCCCTCGATGAGACGGGAATCTGCCTCTATAAACCCGGCGGGTAAGCTGGTATCAAAAACCACGCTCCACAGCGTTTCTTCGCTGCCTGGGAGGAGGAATTTTTGCGGGAGTTCACCGCGATTGAATAACAACAAGAGCGGTGGTGAACCATCCATCAAAGCTCCAAAGAAAGCACGCTTAGGGTCATGCCATTCTTCATGGCAGAGCAGGCTGGCATCTCCCTCCAGCCAGGTCACATCGGCCAGGCCTGTGGTGGGGTTCATGACCCCGTCAAAATATTGGGTGCGGCGCAGGCTAGGGTGTTCTTTGCGCAGAGCGATGATGCGGCGGGTGAAGTCCAGCATGGCTTCATCGCAGGTGCTCCAGTCTAACCAACTGAGCTCATTGTCTTGGCAATAGGCGTTGTTGTTGCCTTTCTGGGTGCGTCCGCGTTCATCCCCTGCATTGATAAAAGGCACACCGATGGAGGTCATCAGGGTGGCCATCAGGCTGCGGCGCAGTCGGGCGCGTAGGTTCAGCACCCGGTAGTCTTGCGTGGGACCTTCCACCCCGCAGCTCACGCTGTGATTGGCATTGTCGCCATCGCGGTTGTCTTCGCCGTTGGCTTCATTGTGCTTGCTGGCATAACTGACGAGGTCCAGCAGGGTAAAGCCATCGTGACTGGTGAGGAAATTGATGCTGCTGAGAGCTGGCCGGAGGTTCCAGGCGAAGACGTCCTGGCTGCCGCAGAAACGTTTGGCAAAATCGGCCGTGGAGCCCTCATCCCCAGCCCAAAATTTACGCACGGCATCTCGATACTTGCCATTGAGTTCACGCCAGGGTTCGGGGAAACCACCGACTTGGTAACTATCCATGCGGAAGATATCCCAGGGCTCTGCGATGAGCTTGACCTGAGACAAGATAGGGTCCTGTGCCACAGCGGCGAGGAATTGACCATTGGCATCAAAGTTGTCGTGTTGATCCCGGGCCACCGTCACCGCGAGGTCAAAACGAAAGCCATCCACATGCATCTCCGTGACCCAGTAGCGCAGGCTATCTAAGATAAGGCGAAGGCCTGGCGGAGTGGCTGAATCCACCGCATTGCCACAGCCGGTGATGTTGATGTAATTGGCCCCATGTTCGTCAAAGGTATGGCGATAGTACATGCGGTCATCCAGGCCGCGAAACATCAGCGTAGGGCCGCGTTCATCCCCTTCTGCGGTGTGGTTATAAACTACATCCAGGATGACCTCCAGCCCGGCGGCGTGAAGAGCGCGCACCATTTCTTTGAATTCGCGTACTTGGTCACTGGGCTCTCTGGCTGCGGCGTATTCAGCATGAGGGGCAAAGAAGCCGATGGTATTGTAGCCCCAGTAATTGGTGAGGCCTTTTTCCAGCAGAAATTGATCGTCCAGATGCTGGTGTACGGGCAGGAGCTGCAGGCTCGTCACGCCCAGATCTTTGAGGTAAGCGATGACGGCGGGGTGGCCCAGGCCCGCATAGGTCCCACGTAGCGCTGGCGGTACATCGGGGTGTTTTTGAGTGAAGCCTTTGACATGCAGTTCATAAAGAACCGTGTCCTGCCAGGGGAGGCTGGGCAGGCGATCTCCCTGCCAGTCGAAGGCCGTTTCCACCACGGCAGATTTGAGGGCTTCCGCTCCATTGTCATAGGCCCCTGGGTAAGTGCTGGGTCCGGTGCCGCCGAGCATGCCGGTTTTCCCATCTGGCCGCCCCACGATGGCGAGGGCATAGGGGTCTAGCAGCAGCTTGTGGGGATTGAACCTGAGCGCGCGGTCTGGGATCCACGGGCCATGAGCGCGGTAGCCGTAAAGTTGCCCTGCCTTCACTCCTGGGACGAAGGCACGCCACAGATCACATTCTCCCCGCAGCATGCGCACGCGACCCGTTTCCTGGCTGGGTTGGGCGGCGGCATATAGGCAGAGATCTAGCTGGGTGGCGTGGCGGGAAAAGACACAGAAGAGCGCACCCTCTGGGGTGAGGGTGACTCCAGGGCGTGCGGGCCCCGCAATGGCTGGGTCAGAAGACATGGTTCCCATGCCATGGAGCAAGGCGCGGGCCGCCGCATGAGGTATTTCAGGATTGTGTGATTTCCGCCGTGCACGCATGCGAAGAGAAATTCGCATGCCAGACCCGGGGTGGACGGGAAGGTTTCGAATAACCAGAATTTTACCATTGGCCGATTGCCCTTGTCATGTGGGGTGTTAGCTTTCCGTCTCTGCGCCGTGGTGGCGCGTATAGCTTTCAGTTCTTATGCAATGGCTCTCTTCTTTAGGCGTCGTCGGTGAAGCTCTCCGCATCATCATCCTCATTTTTGAGGTGTTGCTGGTGTTTAATCTCATGATTCTCGTCCACGAATGGGGGCACTTTTTAGCGGCCCGCTGGCGTGGGCTGAAGGTGGAAGCCTTCCAGATTTGGTTTGGCAAACCGCTGTGGAAAAAGACCATCAATGGGGTGCAGTATGGCCTGGGCAGCATCCCCGCAGGTGGCTTTGTGAAACTGCCTCAAATGGCCCCCATGGGGGCTATCGAGGGGGAATCCTCCTCGGATGAGCCGCTACCTCCCATCACGCCGATGGATAAAATCATCGTCGCTTTTGCAGGCCCCCTGTTCAGCTTTGGTTTGGCCTGTCTTTTTGCCCTGCTCGTGAGCGTGCTGGGTAAGCCCCAGTCGGAACCCTTTGTCACCACAACCATCGGTTACGTGGCGAAGGATAGCCCGGCGGCCAAGGCGGGCCTGAAGCCGGGGGACATCATCCAGGCGATTGACGGCCTGCCGATCCGCCGATTTGAAGGTTTTGTGGACAGTGTGCGCTGGGGTGTCATCGCCAGTGAAGGCAGCGAAATTCAGTTCCAGGTGGAGCGTCCCGGTGAAGGCGTGAAAACCGTGGCCGTGGGTGCCAAATGGCCCGACCCTGACAAGAAACCCAGTGCGTGGTGGATGGGCCTTTTCGAGCGGCCTGTCCTGCGTGAAGTCGGCATCATGGGCAAGGAAACCCCCATGGTCGGCAATGTGCAGGAAAATAGCCCAGCGGCTGAAGCGGGCCTGCGGCCCAATGATGAAATCCTGAGCGTGGATGGACAGCCTCTTTTGAGCCGCATCTGGTTTGCTGAATACCTGGAGACCAAGCCTGGACAACCGGTGCAGGTGATCGTTCGCCGCAAAGACAAAGCGACGATGCAAAGCAGTGAGCTGCCTCTCACTTTGTCTCCACGGGTGCCAGACCAGCGTCCACCAGAATACAATCGTCCCATGGTCGGCATCGAGTGGCATGCCACGGGCGAGCGTAAGCTGGCCTATCCGCCAGTGTCTGAGCAGGTGTCTGACGCCGCGCGCAGCATGTTTAGCATGATCAGCAAACTGGTCTCTGGAAACTCCGACATCAGCCCCGCGCACATGAGCGGCCCGGTGGGCATCGGCCGGGTGTATTACAATCTTCTCCAAGATCCCGCCGCGCTCCTGCAGATCCTCTGGTTCAGCGTGGTCTTAAACATCAACCTCGCCATCATGAACATGCTGCCATTCCCCGTGCTGGACGGCGGGCACATCACCATGGCCATCGCGGAAGGCCTGCGTCGCAAGCCGCTGCACTCGCGTGCCCTGGAGTGGGTGCAGACTGCCTGCGCGCTCACGCTCTTTGGCTTCATCTTCTTTGTCACGTTCAAGGACTTGGGAGACATCTTCATCGGGGGCAATAAAAAGCCCAACCCCGCCCAGGAACTGAAGTGGCTGCCGAAAGAACAGCGGTCTGAAGTCAAGTAAGCGGATTCTTAGATGGACGCTTCGTTTGAAAGAGCGAGGCGTTCTGGATCCCCTTAGACGATTTAGCGTGATGAATTGGTGAAATGGCGGCAGTTCGGGCGTCGCGCTGCGACGCAATGAGTGAAAGCGTTGCGCGGGCCAAAACCGCGCCTTGAAAGGAGCGGCTAAGAGACGGACGCCGCTCTGCGGCTGGGGAAAGAAGTATCGGGATGCGGGCCTGAAGCTTGGTTTCACCAATCAGTGTGGCTAAATCCCCTTGGATCTTCACACCGGCTCTGCGCCAGTTTCCTGGAACACCGGACGTTTCCAGATGGGAACGCGGGTTTTGATCTCCTTCAGATACCAGCGGCACAGGTCAAAAGCCGCTGCGCTGTGCCGGGTGCGCACCCAGATGAGAATCGAGGGTGCCTCCGCAGCGACAAAACCCAGCCGATGCTGGATGTAGGCCTCATGCGGCCCGTGCTGCTCCCGGCCCTGAGCCATGAGCTCCCCCAGCAGTCGCTCTGCCATGGGAAGGTAAGCGGTGTAATCAATGCCGGAGATAGAGCGTCCCTCTTCCTCCCCGCGCACCACGCCTAGAAAGCGCACCTCAGCCCCTAGCCCTGGGCCAAAAGGACTGGTCGTGTCTGGGATGGGATCTGCCGATAAAAGGAAAGGAGGCATGGGGCTATAAAAAGAGCGTGCTGCAGTCTTCTTTACTCTGACATTGTTCAAAATCCATCCCAGGCTGGAAAAGACCGCGTGGCTGGCCATCTGTGATCCATGGACCCTGTGGCCAATCTTTATCACGACCTCGGCGAAGACCGTCTCCGCCAACTTGTGGCTGCCTTTTACCGGCGAGTGCGGGGGGATGACCTCATTGGGCCCATGTACCCGCCTGAGGACTGGGAAGGATCTGAAAAACGCCTGGCCGATTTCCTGATTTACCGCTTTGGCGGGCCACAGACTTATCTGGAGGAACGCGGGCACCCTCGGCTGCGGGGTCGGCACATGCCTTTCAGCATTGGTTTGGCAGAGCGTGACCGTTGGCTGGATCTCATGGGTGCCTCCATGAGAGAGGTGGAAATGCCCGTGGAACACGTCCCCACCGTAGCCGCCTTTTTTGCCCAAATCGCCGACTTCATGCGCAATCGGCCCGAGTAATCCAGCTCCATTCCTTCGATTCTCCCATGTCTCTCCCTGCCGTTCTTCTTTTAGCCCCGCTGCCTGAGTTTTTACTCCAGCCACTGCGGCAGGTTTGCACCTGCCACGACTATTTTCACGCGGCCGATCCCGCCTCTCTCCTCGCCGAGGTCGGGCCTGAGATCCGGGCCATTGCCATGGGCGGCGGCAGTTTGGCCCCCATTTCGCTTCTCCAGCAGTTGCCCGCTCTGGAGATCCTCAGCGTCTTTGGCGTGGGGTATGACGGCGTGCCTCTCGCCTACTGCCAGCAGCGCGGTCTGCACGTGACGAATACCCCCGATGTGCTGACGGATGATGTGGCAGACATCGCCATGGCCCTGGTGCTCATGACCAGCCGTCGTCTGGGGGAGGCAGAGCGCTTTGCCCGCGCCGGGCAGTGGCCGCAGGGCAGTTTCCCCCTAGCCCATGCGCTGCGCGGAAAGAGAGCGGGCATTGTGGGCCTTGGGCGCATTGGCAAGGCCATCGCTCAGCGGCTCAGCGCCCACGGTTTATCCATCGCCTACCACGGACGCCAGGCCCAGGCAGTGGACTACCGTTTTGAAAGCAGCCTCCACGCCCTCGCGGCCGAGGTGGATTTTCTCATCGTCGCCTGTCCGGGTGGGGAAGGGACGCGTCATCTCATTGATGCCTCCGTGCTGGCTGCCTTGGGGGCTTCTGGGACGCTGATCAACATCGCTCGTGGGAGTATCGTGGATGAGGTCGCTTTGATCTCCGCGCTTGAGCAGGGGACGATCCGCACAGCGGGTCTGGACGTTTTCGAAGATGAGCCGCATCTGCCCGCCGAGCTCTGCCAGCATGAAAAGGTCGTCTTACTGCCGCACCTGGGAAGTGGCACGCATGAGACCCGCCTCGCCATGGCTCAGCTCTGCGTGGGAAATCTGGCGGCCCACTTTTCAGGGCAGCCCTTGCTCACTCCCGTGATTTGAGGGATGAAAGTCAAGAAATGAGGGTAAAAAGCCCCTATTGTGGAGGCTCGGCTTCTTGAAGTACACCCTTCTGACGTGCATATTTTTAGATGCCCCCGCTGTTGACGCTGATCGCCGCTGTTTCCTCGGATGGATTTATTTCCCGTGGCCAAGGGGTGCCCTGGGAACTGCCCAAAGATCGCGCCCACTTTCGCGCTTACACGAATGGCAAATGGTTGCTGCTGGGGCGGCGCACGTATGAGGAAATGCTGGGCTGGTTTACAGATCACCACCCACTGGTCCTGTCCCGCCAGGAGGCGTTTATCCCTTTTTTAGGCGAGCGAGTTTCGACGGTGGAGGAGGCGCTGCACATGGCTGAAAAGGCCCGCAGTGCCGAATTGGTGGTCTGTGGGGGGGCCGGAACATACACGGCCGCCCTGCCGTTGGCGGATCGCCTCATCATCACGCATGTGGAGGATCGTCTGGGCCGTGGAGTGGCCTTCCCCGCATTCTCTCGCGATGATTGGGAGCCCATTTCGCGGAAGATTTGTGAGCCCGATGAGGCGCATGCCCAGGGATTTGCCATCGTGACCTACCAGCGGGTCAGGCATTATCAAAAGGCGGCTTAATCGGCCTTGGAGGTGACAAAAAAGTCACCCCTCAGAGCGACTTTGAGCGCCCTGGAGGCAATCGGACCGCTGGGCCAAAATTTTTCTCGCTTTTCAGTCCCCGGGTCTGTCTAATCACGATGTGCGAAGGTTTTTTCAGCCTTCGGACGCATACATCATAACCCAAACCATAAACGCACTACTATCATGAAAAGAGCACTCCAACGAGGTTTCACCCTCATTGAACTCCTGGTGGTGATCACCATCATCGCGATCATCGCGAGTTTGGCGGTCCCCACATACAACCTCATCACCGTGAAGGCCAACCAGATGAAAGGCTCCAGCAACTGCCGCCAGATCATTGGCCTTTTGCTGACCTATGCAGCTGACAACAACGGCCTGTATCCGGACTCCGTCACGAACCCAACGACGGGCAGCGTGCCGCTGACCTCCAACGATGCTTTCCGCGCCCTCGTGCAGGAAGGCCTCGTGCAGGACGAAACCATCTTCGGCTGCCCTGGTAGCCGTTTCATGCCTGACAAAAACATCGGTATCGCACCGACGTTTGACCAGGCTCTGACCGCTGGTGAAAACCATTGGGCCATGACTCAGGGGCAGTCCAACACCAGCTCCAGCATCATGCCGATCGTGTTTGAAAACCCAGCCGCCGCTGGCTGGCCTCCACAGTGGAACTGCGATGCCGCTGGCAAGCCTGTTCCCGGCCGTGCTTGGCAGGGTGGTACCGTCATCATTGGCAAAAACGACGCCAGTGTTGAAACCGTCAAGCTCATGTCCGCTCAGGGCGCTTCCGTGGGACCTAAACTCCTCGGCAGTGGCTTTGACATGTTCACCATGGCTAGCCCGAATACCCCTCAGCAGATCCTGAACATCGTGGTCTCTGGCTCCGGCAGCTATCAGGACATTCCTGGAGCAGGCGGTCTGCCACAGGCTCCTGGTTACGGTGGCCTTCCTCCAGCCCCAGGTGCTGGTGGTCTGCCATCCCTTCCAGGTGCAGGTGCCCCAGCCGGTCTGCCTTCCCTCCCAGGTGCTCCTGGAGCAGGCGGTCTGCCTACCCTTCCAGGTGCTCAGCAGTAATTGGCTGAAGTTCCCCGGTTGATTAAAATCACAACGCCGTCTGGAGTCATCCAGACGGCGTTTTTGTTGGGCGGGAGAGTGGGGAGAGGTTTGTTCTTTCCATCGTAGGGCGGTGTGTGTCCGGCGTCTTTTATGTGTTTGTCTCTCCCGTTTCGTCGCCGGATGATCCGCCTTCTTTGAAGGTGGAGTTTTCTGCGGTTCATCGCTTGATGGTATCAATCGGGTAGGGAGGAAAAAGGGCACCGTCAAAGCAAGGCGGATAATCCGGCGATGGGGTGGAAGAGCTTCGACGTTTTTTGCGCCGGACACATCCGCCCTACTCACGGGGATGCGTGCTTTGGAGACCCGTGGAGAGATGATCGCGTCTAACCAAAAGGGTGGCGGGTGAGGCGGAGCCAAAGTAGCCCGAGCTTTAGCTCGCGGAGACTCCGTTTTGGATTCGGTGTGTTAGAGCCAGCGCGGAGGGGACGGAACCTCGTTGAGGTTCGACTTCGGTGGAGATGTTTACGGTCTGATTCCCAGGGTTGTGCCAACCCTGGGCTGAAAGACATAAGCCCTTTGGGCTTGGGACGAATGGGCTTTTTTAACATCCAAGGTTCGCAGCCCTGGGCTGTAAGGCATAAGCCCTTTGGGCTTGGGGACGGATGGGGGTTTTATTGGGTGGGAGAGCGGGGCCAAAGTAGCCAGAGCTTTAGCTCGCGCAGACTCCGTTTTGGAGTCGGTGTGTTAGGGCCAGCGCGGAGGACGGAACCTCGTTGAGGTTCGACTTCGGTGGAGATGTTTACGGTCTCATACCCAGGGTTGTGCCAACCCTGGGCTGAAAGACATAAGCCCTTTGGGCTTGGGACGAATGGGCTTTTTTAACATCCAAGGTTCGCAACCCTGGGCTGAAAGCCACAAGCCCTTTGGGCTTGAGACGGACGTAGGCGTTTCAACATCCAAGGTTCGCAACCCTGGGCTGAAAGACGTAAGCCCTTTGGGCTTGGGACGGATGGGCGTTTCAACATCCAAGGTTCGCAGCCCTGGGCTGAAAGACATAAGCCCTGTGTGCTTGAGGACTGACGAGGGCTTTTAGCCCTCGAGGGTCTCGCCATTTTCCTGGGCTTCACTGGCCTCTATGACGGCGCCTGGGCGCACCCGGTAGCCGCCGGACCGGTCATCAAACACCAGGTCCAGAAGCCCACGTTTACCCGCTGCCTCCAGCAGTGCATTGAAGGAGCGGAAGCCGTGGAAACGCTCGCTAAACTGGGGCGCGCGGCGTTTCAGGGTTTCCTTCACCTTCCAGCCCCACACGCCTTGGTCACCCCCTTGTTCACCGATGAGGTCATCCACGGTGGCCATCAGCATTTCGATGGCTTTTTCAGGGTCGCCCGCAGGTTTCGGTTCGGCGGGTTGGCGGGGTTCAGCCGGGGGCTGGGCAGGTGGGCTAGCTGGAGCTGCGGCGGCTGAAGCGCGTGGTTGGCGGCCGCCTCGGCTCGGCGTTGTGGCGGGGGCGGGCTCAGGTTTGGCCTCTGTCGCGCGGGGCTCGCTGCCATTGGCAGGGAGAGGGGCACGTGGCAGGCGGGTGTTCCGGCGTTTTTGCTGCTCGCGGACGAGGTCATCGTAAAAAATGAATTCATCGCAGTTGCCAATGAAGAGATCGCTGGTGGAGTTTTTCACGCCCACGCCGATGACCGTCTTGTTATTCTCCCGCAGCTTGCTGACCAGGGGAGAAAAGTCCGAGTCGCCACTGACGACGACGAAGGTATCCACGTGCGCTTTGGTGTAGCAGAGGTCCAGGGCATCCACCACCATGCGGATATCGGCACTGTTTTTGCCAGACATGCGCACGTGAGGGATCTCGATGAGCTCGAAGGCGGCTTCATGCATCGCCTTTTTAAATTCGCGGTAACGCTCCCAGTCGCAGTAGGCCTTTTTCACCACGATGCTGCCTTTGACCAGCAGACGCTCCAGCACCTTGCCCATGTCAAATTTGTCATACTTCGCATCCCTGACCCCGAGGGCCAAGTTTTCAAAGTCACAAAAGACTGCCATCGTGTGAGTCCGCTCTGGATTGCGCATGCGTGCAGCGTCACGGCGGAGGGGGGAAAGGTCAAGAGAGGGGTGGGGAGAATGGATGGGGATGTTTCCCACGGCTGTGCGACACAGACTTGCCAGCAGGCGTATCTCAGGCGAATACCTCAGCCTCCCAACCCCGACCCTCATGTCCATCTGGAATTACGCCAACCCGCAGCTCAAAGACCTCGTCGCCTACGAACCTGGAAAGCCGATCGAAGACGTCGCGCGTGAGCGTGGCTTGCGGCCTGAAGACATCATCAAGATGGCTTCGAATGAGAACCCTCTGGGCCCTTCCCCCAAAGCCATCGCTGCCATGCAGGAGGCCGTGAAAGAGGTGCACATCTACCCGGATGGAGCTTCCTATAAACTGCGCAATGCCCTGGCGGATAAATTCGGCCTGGAGATGGGAAACATCATCATCGGCTGTGGGAGCAATGAGATCATCGAGTTCATCGGTCACGCTTTCTTGCAGCCAGGGGATAACATCATCACGGCCAAGCACGCTTTCGTGGTCTATAAACTCATGGCCAAGGTGTTTGGCGCTGAAACCATCGAGATCGAGGACCCGGGTTACGTGCATGATCTGGATGCGATGGCCGCGGCCATCACGCCCCGCACGAAGAAGATCTTCATTGCCAATCCCAACAACCCCACGGGCACCTTGGTGACACAGGAGGCGATTGATCGCTTTATGGACAAGGTCCCACCTCATGTCGTGGTGGTGTTTGACGAGGCTTATTATGAATTCCTCGATACCCCACCGGACACACTCAAATACGTGCGTGAAGGACGCAATGTGGTCGTCCTGCGGACTTTTTCCAAGATCCAGGGCCTAGCAGGCACGCGTGTGGGGTATGGCATCGGGAACAAAGAATTGATCGATGTGCTGCAGCGCACGCGCCAGCCTTTCAATGTCAATTCGGTGGCTCAGGCCGGTGCTCTGGCAGGTCTGCTGGACCAGGAGCACCAGGATAAAACCAAGGCGATCACGGATGAAGGCCGGGCTTACCTCCAGGCTGAGTTTGCCGCCATGGGGCTGGAATACGTCCCGAGTTTTGCCAACTTCGTCCTCGTTAAAGTGGGAGATGGCAACGCCGTTTTCAAAGCCATGATGGACAAAGGCATCATCCTCCGCGCCATGGCCTCTTATAAACTGCCGGAATGGATCCGCGTCTCCGTGGGCACCATGCCGCAGAATGAGCGCTGCATTGCGGAGCTGAAAGCGGTTCTTGGAAAAGCTTGATGGAGAGGCTCTCGCCTAACCAGTGAGCTGGGAAAATGCGGTTTAACTTCCTCTGCCCAGAAGGAGTTAAGCCGCGTAATGCATGGCATGCATCTTCGTGAGTTCCGCCAGAGCCAGGTCCTACCCATTCCCCTGGAAGAGGCTTGGGCCTTTTTTTCCAATCCGGCGAATCTCAATGAGATCACACCCCCAGACATGCGTTTTCAGACGGTGGGTGGGGACCTATCACCGGTGCATGTGGGGCAGTTGATCTGGTATCGCCTGCAACTGGCCCCATTCATTTATCGCACTTGGGTCACCGAGATTAAGCTAGTGGTCCCTGGCGAATGTTTTGTGGATGAGCAGCGTTTTGGCCCCTACAAACTTTGGTATCATCGGCACAGCTTCAAAAAGATCTCAGAGACGCACACGGAGGTGAGTGACCACGTGGTGTACGCGTTGCCCTTCTGGCCGTTCAGCGAGATCGCTCACGCACTGTATGTCCAGCCGATGCATGAGAAAGTCTTTCGCTATCGCCAGCAGGAACTCGTGCGTCGTTTCGGCTCCTGAGGGGTTTCGTTCTCGAATTTTTTGCAAACTCCGGCATCATTTGTCTTCATGCACACGGTTCCTGTTACCTGCCCATCCTGCTTTGAGGAGTTCGAAGTCCCTGCGCCTTTCGTGACCGAGACGCCTTGTGATGTGGACTACGATTGCGAGGTCTGCTGCCGCCCCATGCGCATCGCCTTTGAAGAGGAAGACGATGAAGTGGTGGGCATGGCCTACGGCCTCAATGACTGAGGACTGGCGGCGTGACCTGCCTCTGGTCGTTTAAGGGTGAAGCTCAAAGATGCCTTCGATCTCCACGGCGATCTGGCCAGGTAAGGAACCCATGCCGACCGCACTGCGGGCACCGATGCCATTTTCCTCGCCCCAGACCTGAGCAAACAGCTCGCTGCAGCCATTGATGACCTTGGGGTGGTCTGAAAACTCCGGGGTGGAGTTCACCATGCCCAAGAGTTTGACCACGCGTTTGATGCGGTCCAGGCTACCCAGTTCTTTTTGCAATGTGGCCAGCATGGCCAGTCCTGTCTGGCGGGCCGCCGCATGGGCCTCGGCCAGGTCCAGGTCTTCCCCCACACGCCCACGGATCATCCCGCCATCCGCCAAATAAGGACCATGGCCCGAGAGATAGGCCACCTGGCCGACAACCACGACAGGCTTATAAATCCCTCCCTTGGGCGGTGCCGGCGGTAGGGTAATGTTCAGGGCGGTGAGTTGGGCTTCGGCGGACATTTATCGAATTTAATGGAAGCGCGTGAGGATCTCAAGATCACAATCCCAAACGCCTTTGGAGGGGCGTGTCATCACCCTTCAGAAAAAGAATGGCATGAACAATGATGCGGCGACCTTCGAAGGTGTAGTAGATGCCGATATCTCGTTTCCCGATCAAGAGTCGGCGAAACGGGCGTTCATACCAAGGGGCCATCTCCGGGAAAGTGCGCAGAAGCTCCAAAGCACTGTCTAGAACGAGTATAAAACGGTCGCCGGCCCCATCGGCATATTCATCCATCCAGGCATACATTTGCCGGAGGTCGTTTTCACCATCTGCCGTCCAGATGATCTCTGGACGCTTCATTTTTGACGGAGCTGAGCTTTGACTTCGTCCCAACTTTTGACGTTTTTAGGATCCGTTTCGTAACGGGATTTTCTTTCCCGCAGCAATGTCACGATCTGCGGATCTGGGCTGCCTTCATCGCCCTGGGTATTCCCACGCCAGAGCTCGGCGGCTAGGATGAGTTGCTCATCAGAACTCAGATGGGCTAGAGCCGGAATGGATTCGATAACCATGCATCAAAATCTACCATGCCTTGGCGTTCTGTCACGCGTCGTTGAACAAATGCCTGTTCTTCCAAAAGTAGCTGAATCCTGAAGCCAGGGTCAAGGTCGTGGTAAAGTAAATGATGAATCCGCCCACCCAGTCATGGATGACGGAGGGAGCAAAAACGGGGGCCAGAAAGGCAAAGATGGGCTCCCGTGATGCCGCGCCGAGCATGAAGTAAAGCACCGTGATGATTTGCCAGACCATCTTGTGCTTGCCCAGCTTTTCAGCGGCGAGGACGGCACCCTGACCTGCGGCGATCTGGCGGATGCCCGTGACGAAAAATTCGCGGGAGAGAATGGCGATGGTGATCCAGGAGGGGATCGTCTTATCCACCGAGAGGAGGATGAAGGCAGCAGCGATGAGGATCTTATCCGCGAGGGGATCGAAGAGCTTGCCAAAGTTCGTCACCAGATTGCGCGCACGGGCAATGTTGCCATCCAGATAATCGGTAAAACTAGCGATGCCGAAGATGATGACGGCGATGGAGTAGGCATTTGCCCAGGGCAGGTAAAAACAGGCCACAAAAAACCCTGTGAGCACGAGGCGTGAGAGGGTGAGTTGATTGGGCAGGTTCATGAAAGTGGGCGGACTTCTTTTGTTACCGGGGAATGTCCCCCCCTGTCAATGAGAGGCTGCGGTTTGTGACGGAAACGTTGAAGCCATCACTCTTGCTTCAGCCAGGGGAGCAAAAGCTCCTTGAGCTGCTTACGCGCGCGGTAAAGTCGCATCTCCACCACTTTTTCCGTGGTGTTCATGATCTCGGCAATCTCAGCGTGGGACAGGCCTTCGTAGGTGGAAAGGATGAGGGGCTCCTTTTGTTCTTGAGGCAGTTTTAAAATGGCTTCTCGGACCGCATCGGCACGCTCCTGCTGCTCCAGGCTGTGGCAGGGGGTGGGAAGTTCACATTTAAGCGGTAGATCCGATACCTGCGTAGGTTCCAAAAGGGTCACCGGATGGCGTTTTTGCCAGCGGAGTTGGTTGCGCGCGAGGTTAGTCGCGATGGCAAAGAGCCAGGTGGAAAACTTTTGGGTCGGCCGATAACGCTGCCGATGTTTGTAAACACGAACGAAGGTCTCCTGGGCGAGATCACAGGCGGTGGTATGACAGCCCGAAAGACGTTGCAAATAGGCGATGAGGCGCGCATTCCAGCGGCGCATCAGGACATTTAAGGCCGGGTCATTGCCTCCGGCCAGGGCGATTAAAAGATGTTTGTCTTCGTCGTCCTCAGGGGTTGTCATTGAAGCGGGGTGACCTGGGAGCGCAGTTTTTGCAGCTCGGGCGGATTGATGACTTCAGGAAGGATGTCTTTCAGAAAACGCTCGCCCTGAGCCGGGGGCATGAGGGCAGCCACGTCCTTTAAATGCTGGACCATGTTTTCCAGGCAGTTTTCGCAGACCGCTTTTTCACGCTTGAGCGCGGCAGATTGCGTTTCTTTAGCCAGGGGCATGCGGCTCCGCTGGATCAGGGGCCGGTGGGCCCGCTCCATGGTGGCGCACATTTCATCACACCGGACGAAGTAGTCCTGGTGCAGGGCGGCGATCTTTTCATAGGCCTCCTGGGGGATGTCGTATTCCTGTCGCAGCCACTCCATCCCGATCTGTCGTGGGGATGGGGGCACGGGGCGAAGATGGATCACCACCTCATGCGCACTGTAGGCCAGGAGGATAGCCGCCAGGGCCATGAAAAAGAGCTTTTCCCGGATTTTCATGCCTCAGTGGGATGCTAGATGGAGTGAGGCAAAAGGGCTGATGGAACGAACGTAAGCCTCATGCGGGTTCAGCCGGGGAGGGCGGGTCTCCACCCAGGCGACGGTGGCACCGATGAGGATGGAGGCCGCTGTGGCGATGAGCCAGCCACGGGGCTGAACGAGAAAGCTCGTGAGTTTTTCCCAGGTGGTCGGCTCGCCCTCATTCGTGGCAATGCGTGCCCATACCTCTCTCTGAAAGGAACTGGGGGCCTCCCCATGCACCTGCCATTGTGACAGCAGCTCGTCGAGGGGATCGTCGGGTGTGTTCATGGCAGGTGTGGGGTGGTGATCAAACAAGTCGGCTCGGTGCTTGGCGCAAGCGCTCAGCGCACATAGCTAGCTTGCAGGCCGGTCTTGCTCGCAATGGGGGATGGGGAGTGATGATAACGAACCTGGCCCGAAGGACCCGAGGGAGTCTGCGCTTTGGTGTCGGTCCAACTGATGCCCGTTTTATTGTGGATCGGGATCGGGGAGGTGTGGTAGCGGCGGCCGCCCGAGTCCGTGTTCGGAGTGGAGCAGCTCACGCCAGTCATCATCAGGGCTACAGCAGCAAAGGTGAGGGTCAGTTTCTTCATGGTTATAGTTAGGTAGTTTAGGTTGGTTGAAGCCGCTGGTTGGTGCGTCTTCATCCGGTGCTACCCCGCTGCCTTGCAGACCCCTCAAAGTTTTTTATTTTTTCTCGAAGACCTTTTTGAGCCAGTCGCGGGCCTGCTGGCGCAGGGGGATGTCGCGAAGGGTCCAGGCATCGCTATGGTTTCGGAAGGGAAGGGGGGCGAAGGTCCAGTTTCCCGAAATGGCCGTGCTGCGCAGCCAAGCTTCCGTGTCAGCCGTGCTGCCTTCGTGGCTGATGAACTGCGGCCTGCCTTGGAGGCGTTTCAGCCTCACCAGCGCCGCATCACGATCTGCCCCTCCATAGGGCCAGCTGGTTCGGACTCCATCGTAGTGACTGTGGCATAAAAAACCGCACCAGAGACGGGCGATCTCATCATCATGCAGACCGAGGTAGTTGCAGGCGATGCTGCCTCGAGAAAAGCCACATAGCAGCACGCGTTTCGGATCCCCTTGGTAACGTGCCAGCGTCTCTTTCAGCGTGGCTAGGCAGTAGCGTTTCGTTTCCTCCACATCGCCCCACCACTTGGGCGCATTTTGCCAAGTGCCCTCAACTTTTTCCAAATAAGGCAGGCAGAGCCAAAGGCACCCGCGCCCCGCGGTGAGGCCGTAGCCCAGGCGACTGCCCTCCACGCTGCCGTCGCTGACATCGCCATACTTGTTCTGGTAACCGCCATTGCCGGCATATTCGACGATGACCGGCCAGTCGCGGTCTGGCTGCCAATCGGTAGGCAGGTAAAGCACATGATGCACCTGAGTTCCTTCCCAGCCGGCGGTGGTCTGGCGCACGCGCTGGCCTGCTGAAGGGGCACCCTCGGCTACAGGTGGAATAACCAGATCCTCAGGGATCGCGTAAAGATCAGGCAACGGTGGCGTCTGGGCCGTGAGTTCGGACACGGGCACAAGAAACAAGGTTAAGAAGCAGATTAGCTTGGACATGTTGAAATGAACGCTAACGGCCAGCCCTTTGTTAACCCCTCATTCGCATTCGTTTATCTGTGCGGGAACCTTGTTGAATCCATTCACCTTGTTCTGATAACCGAAATTTGGCATGCTGTGATATCAGACGTCATCCATGATGATCCCTCCCTATCTTTTCAGATCATGAGAAATGCCCATCTCCGACTTAACTCCCTGTCCTGTTTGATCCTTGCCTGTGGAATTTTGTGCGGGGAGATCAATGGTCAGGATAGCTCACCCGCATTAGCGGATAAGGTTGGGGAGGCTGTTCTGGGAGAACGGCTTGCCTTTATTCACAAAGCTCTGGAAATGATTGAGCAGGGAGAGGTTCGACCTCCTATTTTTCCTGAAACACATGAAGCTGGTGCTAAGTCAGCAGACAAGATTACCAATTTACCACTTAAGCCATCCTCAAGCCAACAAGAATACAGTTCGGATTTGACCGGAATCTGGAAGATGTCCGGATGGATCAAGCTGATTAGTGGTCAACACGAATGCCTCGGGATCTATTTGCACTGCCGAGGTAAGCTAAAGCTAGATGATAAAGGACAGGCGCATTTTACCAGCATTTGGCCAAATGCTCCTGAACGAACTGAAATCTTTGGCACACTGAGCGGGGGGCGCCTGATGTCCAAGGAGATGTATGGGGACAAACTACAGACGATGACCCGGAGGATACCTCGAAACAGTCCGAAGGATGACCTTAATCAAGGGTCAGAAAAAGAAGTGTGGACAGAAACTTTGGATCGTGAACTGCGGGCTTTTTACCATGGAACGGAATGGGATAACAAGACGACAGTTCTGACTGGGTTTTGGCAAGTCAAAGGTGCAGAGGCTCACCTGCTTGTGACACCGAATGGAGATGCTTGGTATTTCCAAGTGAGAGATTTTGGCCGCTGGATGGTGGATGATAAAGGGCAAGTCCTTGTAAAATTTCCGAATGAAAAAAGAACTGAACTTTACGCCAAGTTTTACGGCAATACATTGATCCATGATCAAGGGGATTATCAGAACATTTATCAGAAGTTCGAACCTCAATGAATAGTCAGATAACCGAGCGATTCAATAAACGGAATTTCAGTCTTGTGCTGAAACAAAAGCGAATCATGAGGAGCTTTTAAACACCCAAAATAGGGGGCGTGAAACGTATCTTGTCGCTCTCCCCATGCCGCCCCTTCTCACTGTCACTCATCGCAAGGGCATTTACCTGCCTGAGGCGGATCTATGGCTGGACCCGCACTTCAGTGTGGAGCGGGCTTTTATCTCGCATGCGCACAGTGACCATGTGGCGCGGCATGCGGTGACGTTCGCTTCGGAATTGACCTTGGAACTCATGCGGGCGCGTTATGGGGTGAAGGAGAGCAGCACGTTTCATCCATTGCCCATGAGGGAGGTCTTTGAGTGGGAAGGCTGGCAGATGCGGCTTTTCCCAGCCGGGCACATCGTCGGCTCGGCCATGCTGCATCTCACCCGCCTCAGCGATGGGGCGACCCTGCTGTACACAGGCGATTACAAACTGCGCCAGGGCCTGAGCTCTGAACGCTGCGAGCTGCTGCCTGCGGATACGCTGATCATGGAGACCACCTTTGGCCTGCCGCAGTTTCACTTCCCGCCCACGGCTGAAATTGTGGCTTCCATGCTCAAATGGGTGCGGGAAACCTTGGATGAAGGGCACATTCCTGTCTTGTTGGGTTATTCGTTAGGCAAGGCGCAGGAGATCCTTTGCGCTTTGGGTGAGGCGGGCCTCCCTGTCATGGTCCACAAATCCATTTTGGAGATGACCTCCGTGGTAGCTCCATTGCTGGGGCAGTTGCCCAGTTATCGGTTGTTTGATGCCGCCGAGGCGCGTGGTCATGTGTTGCTTTTCCCTCCCAGTGGGGCCCGCAGTCAGGCCATCCGTAAGCTGAAGGTGTGCCGCACGGCCATGCTCAGCGGCTGGGCCATGCAGTCCGGGGCGAAGTATCGTTACCAAGTGGATGAAGTATTCCCGCTGAGTGATCATGCCGACTATCCTGAACTGCTGGAAACGGTGGCTACGGTGAAGCCCCGCCGGGTTTACCTCGTGCATGGTTACACTCAGGAATTTGCCGCAGATCTCCGCTCTCGGGGTTATGAAGCGTGGACGCTGGAGCGAGCTGATCAATTGGAGATTCCCCTGGAGTCTGCACCTCGCCCTTTGCTGGAAGCCCCCCTCTCCCCCTCTTCTCCGGAGCCACAGGAAAAGCCGGACCAATTCGCCCGCTGGGCGCAGGTCTGTGCCCAGGCCGCAGCAGAGTCATCACGGCTGAAAAAAGTGGCGCTGCTGGCGGATTATCTCTACGCGCTGGCAGCCCCTGCGGATCTAGCTTTGGCAGTCCGGTATTGTGCAGGCCTACTCTTTGACCCCGCCGCGGGTGAAGGTCCCTTGAACACGGGCTGGGCCATCATCCGGCGTGCTTTGCAGGAGCTTTCTGGGCTGAGTGATGCGGAGTATCGAACGCTCTCACGCAGCCAGGCAGATGCGGGCCGCACGGCCTACTTGGTCCTGAGCCGTGCTTTGTCCAAAAACCCAACCATGGCTGCGCCCCAGCCTTTGGATCTTCAGGCCACGGATGCGCTCTTCCGCTCCTTGCGGGCAGCACGTGGTCCTGCGCCCAAGACGCAGCGACTGCGGGAGGCGCTGGCCACCCTCAGTCCCCACACGGGGTCCTGGCTGGTGCGTTTGATGACGGGGGAATTGCGCATGGGTTCCAAAGAAGGCCTCATCGAAGAAGCGGTGGCTGCGGCCTTCGCTCAACCTGCCGAAGCGGTGCGTGAGGCGGCCATGCTGAGCGGCGATATCGGCCATGCAGCCACCCTCGCGCGTGAGGCTCGCCTGCATGAGGCCGCCCCCCGGCCGCATGTGCCTATCAAGGTCATGCTGGCCTCTCCTGAAGAAACGGCGGCAGATATCTGGCAGCGTTTGACTGGGGGTGAAAAGGCAGAGGAAGCTGCCTCCAGCGATTCCGTCTGGTTGGAAGATAAATACGATGGCATCCGCGCCCAACTGCATGTCAGTGGCGGGAGGGTGGAGATTTACACACGGGATTTAAAGCCCATCGGCCTCCAGTTCCCAGAGGTGATGCGGGCCGCGCAGGGGATAAACGCGGAAGTGATTTTGGACGGAGAGATCATCGCCTACGCAGAAGATAAAAAACTTTCGTTCTTTGATTTGCAAAAGCGGTTAGGCCGTCGGGATCAAGCAGACCTTTTTTTGCCCAGTGATATCAGTGTCAGGTATGTCGTGTTTGATCTGCTTTGGCTAAATGGGCGACCTTTGCTCGATCAATCGCTTGAGTCCCGTCGTGTGGCTTTGGAGGGCTTGGTGCTGCCTCCCGGCCTAACATTGATTGAAGTGCAGCGTGTTACTTCGACCATGGAGATCGAGGCGGCGTTTATGGCAGCGCGACGTCGAAATAATGAAGGCCTCATCGCCAAAGATCCCAGCAGCCTCTACACCCCTGGGCGGCGAGGCAAGTCCTGGCTCAAACTCAAAAAAGCGTTCGCTACTCTGGATGTCGTCGTGGTGAAGGCGGAACAAGGCAGTGGCAAGCGCAGTCATGTGCTCAGTGATTACACCTTTGCGGTGAGGGATGAACATTCGGCCCTCCGTGTCATCGGCAAGGCGTACTCAGGCCTCACGGATGTGGAGATCGAGACCCTCACGGAGCATTTCACCGCCACCACCCTGAGTCAGAAAGGCCGGGTCCGCACCGTCATCCCAGACACGGTTTTGGAGATCGCCTTTGATTCCATCCAGCCGAGTGACCGACATGACAGTGGACTGTCACTGAGGTTTCCTCGCATCAAAGCCATTCGCACGGACAAGGGGCCTGAAGAAATAGATACCTTGGCCTATGCGAGAAAACTCGCAGGGGTGACCTCATAAAACTGGGCTAGAGGAAACCGCGCGAAAAAAAATGTCCCGGCATGATCCGGCGGAGGAAAAGACTGCGCATGTGAGGAGGATGAAACTTTCTTCCTCCGCCCTTCCTTCCGCACTGCTGCGGGACCTGCTGACCAGCCTGCTTTTACTTTGCCTCGCCATCGGGGGCGGGTGGCTAGCAGGTTTGGCCATGGAGGCTAAACCTGGGGGCAGCACGCAGATGCGCCTGCTCATCGTGTTGCTGGTGCATCCGTTTGCCATGGCGGCTTGGTTCTTTTGTGGGTTACCTGGTTTGGCGCTGGCCCTGAAAAGCCTTTTGGGTGCACTCCAGCAGCGCCACGTTTTAGCACTGGTGTTAAGCACGGGCTTGATGGCTTTGAGCTTGGTATGCGCCACGATCTGGATTTGAATAATCTCGCCATGAACCCGATCACCCTTCTCCTCCAATCTTGTCAGCAGGGGGATGTTTCAGCGCCTAACCAACTTTTGACCGAAGTTTATGCGGAACTGCGGCGGCTGGCGGCGGCTAAAATGTCCCGGGAATTGCCTGGCCAGACTTTGCAGGCCACGGCTCTCGTTCATGAGGCTTGGCTGCGGCTAGGAGATGCCAACTTCCAGAATCGAGCGCACTTCTTTGCCGCTGCGGCGGAGGCCATGCGCCGCATTTTGATTGATCGCGCGCGGAAGCGCAAAGCCGTGCGCCATGGGTCTGGGCAGGTCCACGTGGAGTTGGACGAAGAACTCCAGATTGCAGCCCCGGCGCTCCAGGATGACGAGATCCTGGCCGTGCATGAGGCTCTGGATAAATTAGCGGCGGAAGATGCGCGCAAAGCGGAGTTGGTGAAATTGCATTATTTTGTCGGGCTCACCTTTGCCGAAGCGGCGGAAGTTTTGGGCATTTCAGAGCCTACGGCCAAGCGGGATTGGGCCTACGCGCGGGCTTGGTTGCACCGGGAGATCACGGCCACCCGCTGAATTTCGCCTGTTCTTGCGGGCAAAGAGCAAATTCTAAGAGGGAATTCCGGTTGCCATTTTTGGTAAAGCACATCACTATCCGCGCCTCTTTTCCGCTGTCGTCCTAGATCGCGGAACTCTGCGAACCAACGCCTAACCTCACGAGCCATGCCTGCGAAAAAGAAGCCAGCGCCCAAAGCTCCGGCCAAACCTGCGACGAAAGCCCCTGCCAAACCTGCCCCCAAAGCACAGGTGAAAGCTGCCCTACCCGCACCCAAACCATCGGCAAAACCCGTGACCAAGGCCGCGAAACCCGCGCCCCAGAAATCTCCCCCTGTGAAGAAAGCCCCTGCTAAAACTGCCAAGACCCCTGCTGCCAAAAAAGCTGCGGAGACCCCTGTTGCTAAAAAAGCCGCGCCGAAAGCTGCCGAGCCAGCTAAGAAAGCTGCCCCAGCGAAGGCTGAGCCAGCCCCAGCCCCAGCCCCAGCCAAAGCAGAAGTGGTGAAGCCAGCCGCTGCCGCTAAAAAAGCCGCACCTGCACCTAAGGCGGAGAAGGCAGCCCCAGCCCCAAAGGCTGAAAAAACCGCGCCTGCAAAAGCCAAGCCCGCCCCGCCAACGCCGAAGATCACGAATGTCCGCCGCATGGGCCGTGCTGAAGATGAAGGCATCACCATGGATACTCCGCCGAAGAAGTCCGTGGTTTCTGCGGCCTTCCTGAAGCGCATGCGCCAGCGCCTCGTCGAGCTGCGTGACGCTTACCTCAACTCCGCTGAAGGTGTGACGGCTGAAAGCCTCCGCGGTGGCGAAGGTGGCGACTCTTCCGCCTTCGGCATGCACCAGGCCGATGCGGGTAGCGATGCCTATGACCGTGACTTCGCTCTCAGCCTTCTGGCCAAGGAGCAGGACGCGATCTACGAAATCAATGAAGCCCTCAAGCGCATTGATGCCGGGATGTACGGGATCTGCGAAATGTCTGGCGACACGATTTCTGAAGAACGCTTGGAAGCTCTGCCCTTCACCCGCTTCACGGTGGTCTGCCAGGAGCGCCTGGAGCGCGAGCAGCGCAGTGGCCGCTGGAACCGCCCTGTACGCTCCTTGTTTGGCCTCGATGAGTCCGGCGACGATGCCGATGACGACCGCGATGAAGAGGAGAGCAGCACGACTTCTAACAGCAATAGCAACGAGTCGCTTGACTTCAGTAAAGAGTAGTCTAGCATTCGACCCCCAATTTTTATGGCACGCGAAATCATCATCCTAGAATGCACGGAAGCAAAGGCGGAGGGCAAGCCCACGTCCCGCTACGTCAGCACTCGCAACAAAAAAAGCCCCCGCACTCCGGGCCGTCTCGAGAAAGTGAAGTTCAATCATTTCCTCAAGCGTCGCACCCTGCACCGCGAGATCCGCTAATCCGCTGCCGTCACCGTCATGCAACCCAAGACTACTGAACGCCTCATCTCCCTCCGCAAGAACAACCGCCGGATGCCCCGCCGTCGGATGGACATCCCGGTTGAGAAGCTGATTTACACCAATCCTGAGCTTCTTTCCCGTTTCCTGACGGAGACTGGCAAGCTGATCCCTCGCCGCACCACCGGTCTGCCAGCCTGGCTGCACCGCAAAGTGACGCGCGAAGTCAAGCGTGCCCGCGCAGTGAACCTTCTGCCCTGAGCAGCTGCCCGGCGGTGCTATTAATTCTTTCCCACTGTTGCTAACTGCGGCAGTGGGAAATTTTGTTTCGTTTATTCTCTCCGATGCCCAATCTCAAAGACACTCAAAACGAGCGGGACGACCGCAAGATCGCGATTGACCGCGTCGGCGTCAAAAATCTGCGCTTCCCCCTGCGCATTCGCGACCGTGACCAGTCTCAGCAGCACACCGTCGCCACGGTCACCATGGCGGTGGATCTGCCTCATCAATACAAAGGCACTCACATGAGTCGCTTTGTGGAGATCCTCCATGCACATGGTCGTGAACTGACGGTGGCCAGCATTGCTGCCATGCCGAAGGAGCTGCTGGCCCGCCTGAATGCCCGCAAGGCTCATGTGGAAATGCGTTTCCCCTACTTCCGTGCCAAACGAGCGCCCATCACCAAGGCCGAAGGGCTTCTGGACTATGGGGTCATTTTTGAGGTCAATGCCGAAGGCGAAGAAATTGACTACGTCGTCACCGTCGAGGTGCCCGTCACCACCCTCTGCCCGTGCTCCAAGGCCATCAGCGAGCGTGGTGCCCACAATCAGCGTGGGGTGGTCACTCTTTCGGTGAGATTCCGCCAGCCCATTTGGATTGAGGACCTCATTGAACTCGTCGAGGCCAGCGCCAGCAGCCAGCTTTACAGCGTGCTCAAGCGCCCCGATGAAAAATTCGTCACCGAGGCCGCTTATGACAATCCCGTCTTCGTGGAAGATCTGGTGCGGAGCGTGGCTCAAAAGGCGAGCAGCCACAAAAAAATCCGTTGGTTCCGTGTGGAGGCCGAAAATTTCGAGTCCATCCACAATCACAACGCCTGGGCCGTCATCGAGAGCACGAACAAAGCTGAGGCTTAGTTCGCTCAGAAAAGGGCACCTTCAACCTCAGGGCTACCTGCATTCGCAGGTGGCCGATGAGGGGTGGCCGTGGCGCATCATACGATTTAGCGTGATGGATGGGTGAAATGGCGGCAGTTCGGGCGTCGCGCTGCGACGCAATGAGTGAAGGCGGTGCACGGGCCAAAAAATCGCGCCTTGAAAGGCGCGGCTAAGAGACGGACGCCGCTCTGCGGCTGGGGACAGAGGTACCTGGATGCGGGCCTGAAGCTTGGTTTCACCCATCAGGGTGACTCAATCGTATCAGTCGTGCTGTTACCGTGGCATTCCTTGTTTTTGACTGTCTGTGCATGACGGGTTTGGGGGCATCTGTATCTGGTGCGCAGGCCGTGCAGCTCTAGGGTGTGGCATGAACTTGGAACCCTTTTTAGCCGCCATCAGCCGTGAAGATTTGTACCCTTTCAAAATCCTGGCCTGGCTAGGCATCGCAGGCACACTGGCTCTGGGCGGCTATTTTTGGAAACATCAGACCCGCCTTTTCGGGTTCGATGAAGAAATCCCCAGCGATACGAGTGGCGGTCGCGACTATGGCCGCATGCAGACCTGGGTGCTGTGGTGGGGCATGCTGATCGTGTTTGCCTTTTTTGGCCTGGCGCTCTGAGGCCCTTTTACCAACAGCTGCCGTAGCCATAACCGCCGCCAAAGGCAGGGCCGCAGGGGTAGCCCCCGCCGTAGTAGCCGCCCCCTCCGTAAAAGCTGCTGCGGCGGTAGTAGCGCGGTCCGTAGTCTGCCCGTGTGGGGTAGTAGGCAGGCTGGCGGTAGCCGTAATAGTGATCTTGATTTGCCCCCAGGGCAGACCCCGCCAGAGCCCCCAATACCCCGCCGATGGCGGCGCCTTCCAGAGGGCGACCACTTTGATTCCCTACGATGGCCCCCAGGGTACCTCCGCCGATAGCACCCACCACGGCTCCATTTCGCTCACCCGGCCCCGGATACGGGGTGACGCAGGAAGTCAGGCTTCCGGTGAGACCCAACAGGGCGACGAGGGCGAGGTGACGAAGGGAAGTTTTCATAGCGGTAGCGGTGAAAGCAGATTTCGAAAGGGCGACTGCGGAGGAGGATACGCAGCTCTGACGCGTGCGGTGCGGCGAGTATTCAAAAAAGAAAATGAGGGAGATCCGAACGCCAAAGAGAGCCGACGGCATCAATTTTTGGGAGATCTCGCGTCACCGTTCTCACCTCGCCAGTTCCAGCAATCACCCGGCCGCTCCCCGCTTGCACAGGGAGCGGGCAAAGGGGGCTTATACGATTTAGCCTGATGAATTGGTGAAATGGCGGCAGTTCGGGCGTCGCGCTGCGACGCAATGAGTGAAGGCGATGCGCGGGCCAAAACCGCGCCTTGAAAGGCGCGGCTAAGAGACGGACGCCGCTCTGCGGCTGGGGAAAGAGGTATCGAGATGCGGGCCTGAAGCTTGGTTTCACCAGTCAGTGTGGCTAAATCGTATTACTTCTCGGCCAGTACTTTTTCCACACCGGTGACGATCTCACCGATGCGGAAGTTGAGGCCGTCGGTCTTGCACACGGATTGGATCTTGGGATCGGCCAGACTGGCGCGCAGCAGCATGGCGAGCTGGCCGTAGCCATAGACACCGGCATCGTTCATCTCCACGACGATGATATGTTTATATCTAGTAAACAGGCTGCCTAGGCCCGCTGGCATGGGGTGCAGGTGACGCAGGTGGGCCGCACCGACTTTGTGCCCTTCGGCACGCAGGCGATTCACGCTCTCTTTGATGGGCCCGTAGCTGCTACCCCAGCCGATGAGCAGGGCATCGCCTTCGGTATCTCCGTGCACCTCAGGCAGCGGCAGGCTGTTGGCCAGGGCCACCAGCTTGTTCCGGCGTTTGTCGGTCATCTTTTGGTGCATCTTCGGGTTGCCACTGGGGTGGCCCCATTCGTCGTGCTCCAGGCCGGTGACGTGCGGGTAGCGGCCGCTGGCCATCTTGCTGCCGGGAGGCGCATGCCGGGTGATTTGATCCAGCGGATACGGTTTGAAATCCACAGGCCGTTCGGCCAGGTCCAGGCCGGGTTCCATCCAGTGCTGGTCCAGGTCTGGCTCTGTGAAGGCTTCGATGCGGCTGCTCAGCGCTTGGTCGCTTAAAATGATGACCGGGCAGGAGTACTCGCGGGCGAGTTTGCCCGCCTCCAGGGCGATGTAAAAGCAGTCTTCGACATCCTTTGGCGCGAGCACGATGCGTGGGCAGTCGCCATGGCTGCCATAGATGGCTTGCAGGAGATCGCTCTGTTCCACACTGGTGGGTAGGCCGGTGGAGGGGCCACCGCGCTGGACGTTGATGACGATGAGGGGGATCTCCGCCATGCTGGCATAGCTGAGGGCCTCCATCTTCAGGCTCAGGCCAGGGCCGGCGCTGCCCGTCACGGCCAGGTGGCCTGCATACGCGGCACCGATGGTCATGGAGACGGCGGCCAGTTCATCCTCCGCCTGCACGTAGAGGCCACCATATTTAGGCAGCTCACTGCGCAGCGTTTCCATGATGCTGGACCAGGGCGTGATGGGGTAGGCCGAGCCGTAGCGCACCCCGGCGGCAATGAGGCCCATGGTCATCAGCGTGTTGCCATCCGTGCTCAGGCGGTGCTCATCGGTGTGCTCGCCCTCTTCGAAATTGAAGGTGCCCATGTCGCCGATGGGGTAGGCGTACCCGGCATCAAAGGCCAGCAGGGCATTGCGCAGCACGCTCTCATCCTTCTTCCCAAATTGGCGGCTGACGATGCCCGCCAGCTTATCGCGATCCAGCTGATAAACCGCACACAGCAGGCCCAGGACGAACATGTTTTTTCCACGATCTCGCGCGCTGCCGCCGATGGCCTCCACCGTGGCGGCGGTGAACGGAATGCCGATGTGGTGAATGCCGCGCTCACTTTTCACTTCAGTGACTTCGCCGCTGTCGTAAAAGCAGATGCCGCCCTCGCGCAGGGAGCTGAAGTGGGCCTCGTAACTGTGCTGGTAAAAGGCCACCAAGACATCGCTTTCATCGCCCGGGTGCAGCACCTCGCCCGAGCCCAGGTGGAGCTGGAAGATGGACGGCCCACCGGAGATGGTGGAGGGGATGGTCATGTAGGTCATGACATCATGCTGGGTGCGGCCGGCGAGACGCGCGAGGAACCCGCCGATGGATTGAATCCCGTCCTGCGAATTGCCTGCAAGACGGATGACGGCATTGCGGAGAGTCGTCGAAGACGACCCCGTGGAAGCGGTGGCGTTGGACATGGTGAGGCAGCGGCCCCAGCCGATGGTTGGGTGACTGAGACCTTATTTTCGATGCTGCAATGAGCGGCAGGTCCCCGTCAAGCCAGCGTTTGAAGGAGGAAAAGAAAAAGATGGCGTGCCTAACCGCGAACGAGATCATGGGAGAGACCCGGTCAAGCGGGGCGAAATGAGGCTAACGGGAGCAGATGGGCTTCTGTGCACTCTGGCAAGGTTAGGGCACTTACTTTCTCCCGCTCCGTTCTAGGCCGGCACGATTCCTGCCAGAAAAATAGTTTCTGGATTTGCCATCTCGGACACGACCAGCAAGATGGGCGCGCCCGAACACGGTCGTTGTTCGGGGTTTTCACCCCCTTTCTCTCATGTCAGATCCCCGCCGCCTCCTCATCACTGGTGCCAATGGCACCCTGGGCCATGCCACGGCCCGCTATTTCCTGGAGCGTGACCCTGCCTGCCTCGTCTTTCTGGGCGTGCGCCAGCGGCAGGACCAGGCTGCGACGCTGGTGGCGGAGTTCCCGGGGCGCGCTTTTCTGTGCCCGCTGGAGATCACGCAGGCGGAGTCCTGGACGGCGGCGCTGGCCCAGGTGGAGGCGCAGGGAGGGGGACCGCTCTCCGTCCTCATCAACAACGCCGGTTACCACGATGATGCCCTACTGGCCCACATGACGCTGCCCCAGTGGGCGGGTGTGCTGGAGGCCAATCTGAGCGCCGTTTTCCTCGGCTGCCAGGCCGCCCTGCAGCCCATGATGCGCCAGCGCTGGGGCCGCATTGTCAACATCGCCTCCCTCAGCGCCCTGCATTCCCCCGCTGGGCAAACCAACTATGCGGCAGCCAAGGCGGGCGTGCTGGGGCTGACGCAGAGCTTGGCGAAGGAAACGGCGCGCCTCGGCATCACGGTGAATGCCGTGTGCCCCGGCCACATCGAAGGTGCCCTGCCCGCAGGCTGGAGTGATGAGCAGATCAAAGCCGTGCGGCGGGAGACGCCCATGCGCCGTTTTGCCCGGCCAGAAGAGATCGCTGCGGTGGTTTTCTTCCTTGCTAGCCCGGAGGCGAGCTATATGACTGGCTCTTCCCTGAAACTCGATGGGGCCCTTGTCTGATTCCTGCTATCTTCTTTCCCTACACCTCCCCCCATTATTATTTCACGAATGAATCTCCGCCAACGCATCAAAGAAGTCATGGCCAGCGAACTGATGCTGGAAGTGGGTGCCGATGAAATCACCGATGACGGGCCGCTCTTTGGCCCTGATGGTATCGGCCTAGACAGTGTGGATGCACTGCAGCTCGTGGTAGCCATTGAAAAGCACTTTAAGCTGAAGATCAGCGACCAGAATAAAGCGCGCGAAACGCTGCACAGCGTGGACAGCATCGCCAAGGCGATCGAAGAGGCAGGCCTGGCCTGATCCCCACGGGCGCATGAAAAAGGCCCTGCTCATCCTGGTCAAACTCGGCATCACCACGGCCCTGCTGTGGATGATTTTTCGCGAGCACCGCTTCACCGTGGCCATCCTGCCGCACCTGCGGTCCATGCTCACCGAGTGGCCGTGGACGCTGGCGGGGCTGGGTTTCGTGGGCCTCTCCACCTGGTTCAGCGCGTTGCGCTGGCAGGTCCTCCTCATCGGCCAGGAGCACCCCGTGCCCGGGCGGGAAGTGCTGCGCGTGACGGTGGTGAGCAATTTTTTTAACATCACCTCCCTCGGGGCCGTGGGGGGAGATGCGTACCGTGTGCTCGCCCTCATGCAGCGGCCTGGGGCCCGGCGGCTGCCTATTCTGGTCTCCATCATGCTGGATCACATGCTGGGCATGCTGGGCCTGGCCGTGCTTTTCCTCACTTGTGGTTATGCCTTTCGGGATCGGCTAGACAGCTACGGGCCGGAGGTGCATGCCATCGTGAAAGGGTTCAGTTGGTTCATGGGTGGGTCCCTGGTAGGTATCCTTCTTTCTGCCATCTCCTTCACGCCCCGGCTTTATAACTGGGGCGAGCGGCAGTGGCCGTGGATCCTGGGCTGGCCGCCATTGAAAAGTTTTGCTCAGGCCTGCGATGCAATCCGCCGGGCCTGGGGCTGCTCCCTCCTGGCCGCGCTGCTTTCCATCCTCATCTTCGGCACGCATTTCCTGTCCTTTTACTGCGGCATCTACGCTGTGGGCGGCCAGGCCCCGCTGCTGGAAATCATGGCCGCCATGCCCATTGTGGATACTGCCGCCGGCCTGCCCATCTCCGTCTCCGGTCTGGGCGTGCGGGAAAAGACCTTCGAGACCCTGGTGAGCGCCATGACCAGTGTGCCCGAGGCCACGGCTGTCTCCGCCTCCCTCGCGGGCTGGGGCATGAGCGTGGTGTGGGGCCTGCTGGGCGGGCTGCTTTTCATCTTCGGCCGCCGCCCCGCGCCTGCTGCTCCGCTTTCCACGCCTGCTCCCACAGCGGCCCCCGCCCTCACCTCCGCTACCCCCCCACCCGACGTTTGACACCCCGCATCGCCATCTCCCTCGGCTCCTCTTTTTTAGGCTTTGCCACGCACGCCGGGTTCCTGGCCCGCCTGCATGTCCTGGGGGTGCGCCCCACCGTGGTGGGCGGCTCCTCTGCCGGGGCCATCGCCGCCGGGCTGTATGCCTCCGGGCTGCCGCAGGACATCATCCGCAAGACCGTGCTGGCGCATGGCTTTCGCCGCTCCTTCATCCGCCGCACCCCGTGGCTCACGCACTACCTGCGCTGTAGTTTTTTCGAGTCCAACGTCGGGGCGTTTAAGACGGATGGTGCCATCGCCTACCTGGAAAAGGTCATGGGGAAAAAGCAGATCGAAGACCTCACCGCGCCGCGCTTCATGGCCGCCGTCAGCAACCTGGAAAGCTGCCGCACCCACTTCCTCACTGCCGGGCCGCTGGCGCAGATCATGGTGGCCAGCTGCTGCATCCCCACCGTCTTTGCCCCCATCCCGCACGGCGGCATGCACTGCTTTGACGGTGGCGTGGCGCATGAGGCCCCCATCGACCCGTGGCTGGAGGACCCCGAGGTGGACGTCATCCTCATGCACCGCGTGACCCACACGGAAAGTGCCCCCCCGCGGATGTTCCCGCTGAATCTCTTTCACCTCGCCTCCAAAGCGCACGAATGCGCCAGCGAGCAGCTGCACGACTACCGCCTGCGCCTGGCTGAGTTGCATGGGAAAAAGGTGCTGGTCACCCGCACCGTCCACTCCCGGCCTGTGGCGTTCTCCGGACGTGAAATGCCCAACTACTACGCCGCCGGGGAGGCCCAAGCGCAGAACCTGTACGACACCCAGTTGAAAGCGATGCTGTAATATAACGCGAGCGCAGGTGGTGCTAGGGAGGTCGCAGCAAGGTGGCTCCGGGTATTGTAGTCCCGTCCCGCACGCGGGACGGTCTGAGGAGGGGGGAACCCGGGCGTTGAAGGGTGGGCGTTGGACCACGGGCACGCCGCTGGCATCCTTCCAGGATGCGACCCTGAGTGAGGGTGTTTTTTTGCCTAACCAGGGGTGCGTTCGCTAGGGCTCACTTACCCCCGGCTACCCGCTGCGATGCCTCCGGCATCGGAGACGCAGCGAATGTAGGTGCTGGCAGTGACAAGGCTGGACAGCGTGGTCTCTCAGCAAATGAAAATCTGCTGTTGGTTCGGCCTAACCGATCATGATTCTTTCGAAGGGGTTCGGAGCTTGAGATCGCATCCGCCGCCCCATCCTAGGGGCGGCGAGCCACGCCAGCTTACCCGATCTTCTCCGCCCCAAAATGGCCGCGCAAAGCTTCGGGGATGAGGATGCTGCCATCGGACTGCTGGTAGGTTTCCACCAGGGCCACAAACAGGCGCGCCAGGGCGGTGCCGCTGCCGTTCAGGGTGTGCGGGATTTTGTTTTTACCGTTCTCGTCCTTGTAGCGCAGGTTCATGCGGCGGGCCTGGTAGTCGCCAAAAGTGCTGCAACTGGAGACTTCCAGGTAAGTGCCTTGGCCGGGGGCCCAGACTTCGATGTCGTAGGTTTTGGTGGACCCAAAGCCGATATCGCCCGTGCACAGTTCGATGACACGGTAGTGCAGGCCTAACAACTGAAGCACTTTTTCCGCATTCGCCGTTAGGCTTTCCAGCTCGGCCATGCTGGTTTCCGGCGTGGTGATTTTCACCAGCTCGACTTTGTCAAACTGGTGCATGCGGATGAGGCCGCGCGTGCCCAGGCCAGCGCTGCCGGCCTCGCGGCGGAAGCAGGGGGTGTAGGCGGCGTAGTTGATGGGAAGTTGGTCCAGCTTCAGGATCTCATCGCGATGCAGATTGGTCACCGGGACTTCGGCGGTGGGGATGAGGTAAAGGTTATCCTCGGGGCTGTGATAGACTTGATCGCCAAACTTGGGCAGCTGGCCGGTGCCCACGAGGCACTCGGGCTTCACCAGCAGCGGCGGGCTGATTTCGTGATAACCGTGGACGGTGGTGTGGAGGTCCAGCAGGAAGTTGATGAGGCAGCGCTCCAGCCGTGCGCCCTGGCCGCGATAGACGACGAAGGCGCTGCCCGTGATCTTGGCCCCGGCTTCAAAGTCGAGCAGGCCCAGTTGCTGGCCAAGGACGGTGTGGTCCTTCGGCTCAAATTCAAAGGTCGGCTTTTTCCCCCACACGCGGACTTCGGGGTTTTCCTCCGCGCTGTGGCCCACGGGGCAGGCCTCGTGCGGCAGGTTCGGCAGGCCTAGCAGGAGCTCACGCTGGCGGGCATCGGCACTGTCAGCATCGCGGCCGATCTGGTCAATGCGGTCATTGATGCCGCGCACCTCGGCCTCGATGGCGCTGGTGTCCTGACCATTCTTTTTGGCGATGCCGATGTCTTTGCTGATGCGGTTGCGGTCGCCCTGCAGTTTCTGCCGCTCCGTCTCCGCCACGCGCCGGGCGGTGTCTATGGAGAGCACTTCATCCACCACGGACGCGTAGTCACCACTGCGGGTGGCGAGGCGTTCTTTGACCAGATCAGGGTTGTCGCGGATGAGGCGGATATCGAGCATAGGGCGCGGAGATTAGCGGGAGAATGCGCGTTGTCGAGTGCCTGGGCCACTTTGTCCCGCAGAAGCTGCCTTCTCAGAAAAAAGTGCCGCATGGGTGTAATCCCGCCACCTGGCTGGGGTGGAAGAGAGGGAGAAGGTGGCTGTGGTCTGGCCTGGAGGGCCGTTTCCCCCGCCACTGTCCTTCGTTAGCTGACACTTTTTTACCACCCTGCCATGAACACTCCCTACCTCACCTCCCGCCTCGAAGCCTTGGAAACTCGCCTCGCACCCGCAGGCTTGGTCACCATCACCCTGGCCAATGGGGTGCTGACCATTGCCGGAGATCCAAGAGATAACATCGTCGAAATCACAGAAAGCAGCCCAGGCATCTGGCGCGCGCAGGACCTCTCTGGCAGCGGTACGGAGTTTGCCTTCAATGGCCAGCCGCCCTCCTCCGCCGTCTCTTTTTTCATCCCCACGGGCGGGGTGAAGGTGGACCTGAAGGAGGGGAACGATAACTTCAATTTGGGGGGGCTAGACATCGCGGGACCGCTGACGGTGACGGACAAAGCGGGCAACGATGACCTGGGCCTGTTTGAGACCCGTGTCAGCGGCGCGGTGAAGATTGACCTGGGGAGTGGTGACGACACGGCAGCTTTTTCCCGCACGTCCATCGGCGGGGCCCTGAGCTTTAAAATGGGCAGTGGTGACGATGGTGTGGCGCTGGGCAGCGGCTACTACCAGGCCGTGACGGTGGACCTAGGCACGGGCACCAATACCTTTGGCCTGGATGCGGGGGAGCCGCTGCGCATCCACGGAAATCTCAATGTGGTGAGTGCCGGTGGTGCGCTGGAGACGACCAGCATGGTCCTAGCCACAGACAATGCCCTCATCCACGGCCATGTCAGCCTGAAAGTACTGGCGGGCAGCAGCCAGGTGGACTTCGGCTTTTTCGTGGGAAATCACCTCCGCATCGCAGGTAACCTTAGTCTGCAGACCGCCGCCGGAAATGACCAGATACGCCTGACGGAGGACCTCACCGTGGGCGGCCAGCTGAGCCTGAAATTGGGTGAGGGTGACAATGCGGTGAGCAGCACGGGATTGAAAACCTTTTCGTTAGGCAGCCTAGCCTACACCGGGGGCAAAGGGGACGATGTATTGGACTTGCGGGGCACCATCGGCACCATCGCTGGCAGCGTCACCACCAGCCTAGGCAGCGGCGGGACAAATGTGGTGGATGTGAATCCCGCCACCTCCCTCATCATCGGCGGTGGGTTCTCTTATAAGGGCAGCACAGGGAATGATCTGCTCTTCATCAGTGGCCCGCGTGCTGAGATCCATGGGGCGGTGAACTTCACTGGCCTGAGCGGTACCAATAGCCTCAGCCTCGTCCCCGTGCTGGGGCAGTTTGGCCCCATCACGGCCACGGGCGGCGCGCAGACGGATCTCTTCACCCTGGGCAGCTTCAGCGGTGGCACGGTGGAGATCACCGTTTTGGGCAAAGTGAGTGTGAACCACAGCAGCGGCCCCTCCTCCCTAGTCGTGAGTGATGTCACCCACCATGGCGCCTTGAGCGTGGCCAATGCAGGCGGCACCAACATGTACATCCAGGACAGCCAGATGAATGGCCCCGTGACCCTGAAGGCCACTGGCAACAGCATCAGTTTTTTCGACATCTCCAACACCACTTTTGTCGGGGCCTTTAGCCTGACCACCGGTGGCGGGGCCGATACCGTGCTGCTGGATGCCTCCACTGGCACCTCGCGGCTGAATCTCTTCCGCAGCCAATCCACGATTTCTCTGGGTGCCGGGGATGATTTCTTCCGGGCAGGTGACACCCCCGTGGCACCGAATCAGGGCAACGCCTTTGGCGGTGTGCTGACCGTGAGCGGTGGCAGCGGCACGGACACCGCCCTCCTGCTCGTCGGTTACGGCAATGCCTTCGACCTGCCAGCCCAGATCAAAAATGACGTGGAGATCCAAGCATAAAAGGGGAGATCTCATCCTCCCCACTCATTTCGACACCGCAGGTCGGCTTAGCGTGACAGCGGCCTCACGGCCCAGCGAATGAAGCGTGCAATTCCTATTTCCACAGTACCCGCTGGTGTGAACATGGTGACGGCTGTGTCACGGAATGATCTTGCTTCCTTTGGCTAAATCTCATAAGGAATACGGATAACTCCATGAGAATTTCTCCTTACTTCGTTCGCTTGCTGGCCTTCATGACGGCTCTCATGGTTAGTCAGCATACTGCACGGGGGCAGCTGGCCACACTCGTTGGCGGTTCGATTGATGCGCATTTGGCCACTTTGGCGGGGCAGAAGGCCAAGGCGAATACCCTGGAGGTGTTGCCCACGGGCGAGATGCTTTTGGCTGGGCAGCTCTTGGATGGTTCGGGCAATCAGAAAATGATCGTCAGCCGTCTTTTGGCGGATGGGCAGCTGGACACCGCTTTTGGAACCGGTGGCTTTTTCACCTATTCAGAAAATACCCTGCCCTTTACCGTCCGTGCCCTGGCGGTGCAGACCAGCGGTAAAATCATCGTGGCGGGCGATGCGGGCAATACTTACTACATCCTGCGCCTGAACGCCCAGGGCACCCTGGACAATACCTTTGCCATCACCCGCTTCTCTCATGCCTCCACAGCCACGCTCACGGATGTGGTTTCTCTGGCGAATGGGCGCATCATTGTCTCTGGCAATACCCTCCGTTCGGGTTTTTCCGACTCGGATGCCGAGCTCTTTGGCATCGTCGCCAATGGCGGCAGTGCGGATACCTCCTTTGGCACCAGTGGGCGATTCGTTTACGGGGGGAGCAACGAGCAGACGGTGACCAGCCTGCGGGTGCAGACCGATGGCCGCGTGCTCTACGCGGGCAGCGCCTCCAACGGGGCCTTTGCTTACATCGGCCGCGTCTCAGCCACAGGCGTGCCAGATACCACGTTTGCGAATTTCAATGGGCGGCTTCTCACTTCCACCAATGGCGGCAGCGCTAGCAATAACCAGGGCGTGCGGGCGCTGACGCTGGATGCGGAGCAAAACATCGTCGTCGCCGTCACCAGTTCCCCCTCGGGCAATGAGATGGGCCTCATGCGTCTCACCCCCGCAGGTGCGCTGGACACCACTTTTTCAAACGATGGCATCCTCACCTTCACCTTCGGGTCCCCCGCCTGGGTGCCTGGAGATGTGCTGGTGCAGAGGGATGGTCGCATCGTCGTCGCGGCCCACATGCCAGGGCAGCCTAATACTACCCAGATCCGTGCGCGTCGCCTGGAGTGGAATGGCCAGATAGACAATTCCTACGGTGGCACTGGAGATGGCATTTACACCCTGGGCACCGGTGGAAACTTGCTCGCAGGACTGCGGGAGGCCCCGGCAAGTAACCACCTCTTCGTCGGCACCACGCGAGTGGGTACTGATCCGCTCGATTCCATGGCCGTCGTGCGCGTGCTGCGCGGCATCGATGCCCCTGTGCCCGGTGTCAGCATCCTTTCTTCCCCGTCAGGCCGCACCCTGCTGGCTGGTCAAAGCACCCAGATCCATGCGGATGTGGCCGTGGCCAACGGCGTGGCGGTGGTGTGCAGTTGGTATTGTAACAATGCTTTGGTAGCCACCACGCTGGAGCCCAGCTACAGCTTCATTGCCCAGGGCAGTCATGAAGGCACGTGGCGTTTGGAGGTGACCGGGCAGGGGCCTACCCAGCGCATCACTCAGACGAGCGACCCTTTCCAGATCATCGTGCGCCAGCCGCCCGTCCTCAGCCGCCCCCCACCTGGCCGGTCGCAGGTCTTCATCGGCACCTTCGGCAGCTACAGTTATCTTTACAGTGGTCGCCTGCCTGCCACCTGCAAAGTTTATACCGATGGCGAGGTGGTCAATACCTTCGAAATTTACGGCGGTTCCATCAGTTTCGTTCTCTTTGAAAACACCCCCGTCACCCGCACCCACCACATCGTGGTGACCAATGCCGATGGCGAAGTCCACAGTGATGACTTCGTGGTGGATTACGTCAGCGACCCCTACATCCAGCCTCACCATAACATCATCCTCTCCCTCGGTGAAACTTTCCAGCTAGCCCCCGCCATCCTCACCAATTACGAATGGCGCAGTGGTTGGAAATTCAATGGTAAAGCCCTGCCCCTGGCCAATACCGTGGCCGAATACACCGTGGGTGCGGCCACCTTTGCCGATGCCGGGACCTACAGTTTCACCGCCCGCTCCATCACCGGCAGCTACACGCGCGACATCCGTGTCGCCGTTATGGACAGCCGCCCTCGCAACCACCAGATCGCCGCTGGGCGCACATTCAAACTGAGCATTCCCATGGCCGGGTCCGGCCTCACCTACAGCTGGACTCACAATGGCGAGCCGCTAGAGGCCCGCCCAGGTCTCAGTGGCGTGGATAGCCCCACCCTCACGTTCACCTCCCCCACAGCCGCAGATGAAGGGAGTTACGCCTGCACTGCTAGGTTCATCCCCAACGAACTCGGTGCGAACGAGCTCACCTGTGCAGACCAGACCCTCACCATCGTCACTGCCGTGCCTACCCTCCAGACCTTCACCCTGGAGCCCGCCCAGATTGGCCTCTTTTATCAGGCCGAGCTCCCTCTGCCTGAGCAGGCAGACCGTTTCACCGTCAAAGGTCTGCCCCCGGGCTTCAAGTATGATCCCATCTCCCACATCCTCAGCGGCACGCCGACCAAGTCTGGGCGCCACACGCTCACCTTCACTGCGGTGAACCCCCTCGGCAGTTCCGCACCTGTCAAAGTCCTGCTGGAGGTGCCCACCCTCCCCACGGGAACCCACGGACGCTTTTACGGCACGCTTTTCGATGGCGTCCTCTCCTCCGTCATTGATGTCACCATCACGCCAGATGGGCGCTTTACCGGGAAAATCAGCGCCAGCAACCACGCCGGGCGCACCGGTCACGCCGGCTTTACCGGCAGCATGGTCAATGGCCAGGACCTCGGCACCAGCAGCAGCCGCTACCACGGCACCGCCCGCCTGGCCCTCACTGGTGCCCTGAGCGGGCCCCTCTTGCACGATGGCCCTAGCACCTTCCACTTCCAGGTCGAAAACGGTGGCTTCGAATGCTACTTGGAAGTCCCCTACACCAGCCCAGAAAACGGCTCCGGTGAGCAGTCCCTCAGTGGCAATCTCATCCACTGCCCCTTCAGCAGCAAAGCCCCCCTGGATGCCGGTTTCCGTGGCATCTTTAACCTCGGCTTTGACCCCGCCGATGGTAGCGACTCCCGCCCCGGCGGCAGCAGCTTCACCCGCGCCACTGTCAGCGCCAGCGGCGTGCTTAGCCAAGTGGGAAAATTGGCCGATGGCACCGCTCTCACCGCCTCCGCTCCTGTCAACCAAGACTCCACCGTCAACGGCCTGCGTCACCTCTACGGTAACCGGGGCGGTATCCTCTACACCTACAGCCTCAACCCCGGCAGCAACGAGCCTGACTACCTCAATGCCAGCATCAGCGGCAGCTTCTCCTGGATAAAAACCGCCGCCAGCTACACTGGCCAAAAGAACTACCCCATCGAGATCAACACCACCGTCAGCCTCAATGCCTGCGGCAAATACCTGAAGCCCAACCATGCCAGCGGCCTCACCGGTCCGCTCATGATGAACACGAACGCCGGCACGGATAATCTCTACCTGTCCACCCTCGGCGTCACGGTTTACAGCACCCTCCGCAAGGACAACAGCGTGGTCATCCCACCTGACCTAGACGAAGACGCTTTTACCCTCAAAAGCATCAAATTTAACCCTGCCACCGGCCACTTCAGCGCCACCGCCAGCCTCATTATTCTCGTCGATGAAATCTACGATCCCGAGACCGATACGTACAAAAGCCTGTACCGCCGCCAGCCCTACACCATGCAAGGCCTCATCATCCGTGAGCCCAACAGCCTCAGCAGCTACGGCCTCGGCTTCGGCCTCGTTCCTGAGACCTTCCAGCGGCCCGACAATGAACAACTCATCCGCCTGAACCGTAGCTACGCCGTGGACCTCCGCAGTGCCTACTGAGCCGAACGCTTTCCCTCTTTCCCCTTTTGACCGACGACTCCAGACAGGGGTTGGGCAAAAGGGGATCAGACGATTTAGCGTGATGGATGGGTGAAATGGCAGCAGTTCGGGCGTCGCGCTGCGACGCAATGAGTGAAGGCGGTGCGCGGGCCAAAACCACTCGGACGCCGCTCTGCGGCTGGGGAAAGAGGTATCGGGATGCGGGCCTGAAGCTTGGTTTCACCCATCAGGGTGACTCAATCGTATCAGATGGAGAATGGGGGGATGAATGAAGGCCCAAAAAAAGAGCCTGTCAGTGACGACAGGCTCTTGATGAATCCGAGGTATAAACCCTCAGTTTAAAGGGGGAGATCAGTCTTCCCAGCGACGGCCTTTGAAGCCACTGCCGGGGCCGCCCTGGGGCTTGCCACCGAATTTGCCACCACCACCACCGCCGCCGTAGGGCTTGCGAAAGCCACCTGGCTTGGCTCCGCCACCGTAGCTCGGCTTGCTGCCGAAACCGCGGGGACCAAAGGTGCTGCGCTGGCCGCCACCGCCGTCTTGACGGTCAGCGAGGTTCATGCGGACATCGCGGCCACGGTAGTTCGTGCCAGTGACTGTGGTCATGACGGTTTCCACGTGGTCTTCGGGGACTTCCACATAGGCGCATTTTTCGAAGATTTCGATCGTGCCGAGGGTGCCGCTAGGAATCTTGGCCGTGTTGTAGATCATGCCGGCGATGTCGCCAGGGCGGGCATTGTCCATGCCGCCGATGTTGACGAAAAGGCGCACCATGCCGGAGCGAGGGCCTTTTTGCACAAAGGAGCGGGAGCGCATCGGCGCTGGGCCGAAGTCGTCGCGCGGTTCCTGGTAAGAAGGAGCGGGCGCATCCTGGCGGCGGGGGCCTTCATCACGGGCAGGTTCGTCGGCAGCACGCGGGGCGGCTGGGGCGAACTCTGTGCGTGGGGCGGCTTCAGCACGCGGGGCATCCGCCGGGCGGGGCACAGGGGGGAAGTCGCTGGCGGCAGCGGTACGGCCCGTGACGGCAGACTGCTGGCTGGGGACAAACTCACGCTGCGGCTGCTGCGGGCGCTGGTTGGCGCGGTCTTCGATGATCTGCTCACCTTCACGGGAGAATTCCTTCATCCACAGGTCCAGAACGGCGCTGAGGATATCGGTCGGGTCAAAGCCAGCGTCCAGCAGGCGCTGCACGGTGTGCTCATGCTTCGTGTAGCTGCCAGCTTCCAGGGTGGCCTTGAGTTTCTCAAAAGTCTGGTCCACGCGGGTGGCTTCCAGTTCTTCCTGAGAAGGGACTTTGGCGCGGGTGACTTTGGCATTCGTGAAGCGCTGGATGCGCTGCATGAGGTAGATTTCACGGCCTGCGACGAGGCTGACGGCGGTGCCTTTGCGCCCGGCACGGCCGGTACGGCCGATGCGGTGCACGTAGTCTTCCGTGTCGTACGGAAGCTCAAAGTTCACGATGAGGTCAATGTCATTGACGTCCAGACCACGAGCGGCCACGTCGGTAGCCACGAGGACTTCGATGGTGCCATTGCGGAAGTTCCGCATCACACGCTCACGCATCACCTGGTTGAGGTCGCCATGCAGGCGATCTGCCGCATAACCACGGGCAGTGAGGGCGTCCACGGTGTCATCCACGGCTTTCTTCGTATTGGCGAAGACGATGGTGAGGCGGGGGGAGTCCATGTCCAGCACGCGGCAGAGGACTTCCGTCTTGCTGCGGCCCTGCACTTCATAGTAGCGCTGCTCGATCGTCGGCACCGTCATCGCTTTTTGTTCGATGGTGATGGTGGCCGGGTTGTTCGTGTACCGGTCGATGAGGCGGCGGATGCGCGGATCAAAGGTGGCGGAAAAGAAGATGGTCTGGCGCTCTTTCGGCACGGCCTGCATCAGGCGCTCGATCTCGTCGGCAAAGCCCATGTCCAGCATTTCGTCCGCTTCGTCGAAGACGAGGGTCTTGAGGTCATCCAGACGGAGGGTGCCACGATCCACAAAGTCCAGGATACGGCCAGGGGTACCGACGACGATCTGGGAGCCCATCTGCAGGGCGCGGATCTGGCGGTCATAGGAGGAACCACCGTAGATCGGGGTGGCGCGGACGCCTTCTTTGAAGGAGGCCACTTTGTGAATCTCTGCGCAGACCTGCATGGCCAGCTCACGTGTCGGGCACATGATCAGCACCTGGGTGCTGCGGCTGGTGGGGTCAATGCGGTCCACGGCTGGAAGGCCGAAGGCGAGGGTCTTGCCGGAACCGGTCTGGCTCTGCCCGACGACGTCGCGACCCGTGAGGGCGACGGGAATGGCCTGGGCCTGGATGGGGGAGGGTTGTTCGAAGCCTTGGGCCGCGATAGCTTTCATTAGCTCGGGCGAAAGGCCGAGATCTGCGAATGTCTTTTCCATGTATGTTACGTACCGGCAGGTAGGCTTCCGTGAGCGGGCAACCTGTCGCAGTAAGGGCGTCTCTGTGAGAGGAGACGGGATCACCACCAGATCTGGCGGGCTACATGTCAAACTTCGGCCCCAAGTGGGGAAGCGGTTAAAAACCGGTCAGCAGGTTTCCACGAATCGTGGAAAACGCAAGCAGTGTTTGTTAGCGGCCCCGGAGAGGGATGATCCTGAGCTGGCTCTGACGCCCCTCCATTTTAGCACCCTTGGATTTCGAGTTGGGTCCACGCGGCGTCCTTACCCCGCCTTTTCGATTCGACAACTTTAGGCAGTACAGGTCTAGTCATGACCATGACCCGCCGCCGTCATTTCATCCAGACTTCCGTCACCGCCCTCTTTGCCTCTCGGCTTGGTTTGTCCGCCCAAGAAGCAGGCAGCCTCAAGGTGCGCCAGATCACCCAGGGGCCAAAGTACCATTGGTTCGCCTACTATGACAAAGATCAGTTCAGCCCGGACAACCGCTACGTGCTGGGCAATGAGGTGGACTTTGAGCACCGCTCCCCGACGGCGGAGGATGTCATCAAAGTAGGCATGGTGGACCTGAAGGACGGAGACAAATGGACCGAGCTGGGAGAATCCCACGCCTGGAATTGGCAGCAGGGCTGCATGCTCCAGTGGGTGCCTGGAACGGAAAGCACCGTGATGTGGAATGACCGTGTGGAGGGGCAGTTCGTCTGCCATTTGCTGGATGTGAAGACGCAGCAAAAGCGCACCCTCCCGCACCCGGTGTATAACCTCAGCCCGGATGGCAAGTGGGGCATCGCCCCGGATTTCCGCCGGCTCAATGACACCCGGCCCGGTTATGGTTATGCGGGAGTGCCAGACCCGAACAAGGATGTGCTCGCGCCTGAGGATGCTGGGATCTGGAAGATCAATCTGGAGACAGGAGAGCAAAAACTCATCATCACCTTCGCCCAGGCAGCGGCGATTCCTTATGAAGGAGGCTTTAGCCCGAATGCCAAGCATTGGTTCAATCACTTGTTATTCTCGCCCGATGGCAGCCGCTTCATCTTCCTGCACCGCTGGAAAGGGGAAGGGGATAAGACCTTCAACACTCGCCTTTTCACCGCTAAAGCCGACGGCACAGATCTTTACATCCTCGATCCGTTAGGCAAGACCTCTCACTTCGTCTGGCGGGATCCGCAGCACGTCTTCGCCTGGGCGTTCCACCCCAGCCATGGAGACCGCTTTTACCTCTACAAGGATAAGACCCGTGAGGTGGAAGTGGTGGGTAAGGAAAAAATGCCGCGCAATGGCCACAACACCTACGTGCCGCACACCCAGAATGAATGGGTGCTGAATGACTGCTACCCGGACAAGGAGCGCATGCAGACGCCTTACCTCTACCACATCCCGACCGACCGCCGGGTGGACCTGGGGCATTTTTACAGCCCGGCCTTTTACACAGGGGAATGGCGCTGCGATACCCACCCCCGCAGCAGTCGGGATGGGCGCCTGGTCTGCATTGATTCCCCACATCACAAAGGGCGTCAGATGTATCTGATCGAAATCAAAGACATCGTCGGGACTTGATGGCTTCACCTGCGAGGCTTCAAGCTGCATCCTGGAGGCTCTTGTCCTTCTTGCTTGACTCCATGGCACATGGACAGCACCTTTCGCGCCCTTTTTCCAACCCCCACTATGGCCCAAGAAACATCCCTCCTCCTGCTGAAGCCCGACTGCGTCGCCCAAGGTCTCAATGGCGAAGTCCTCAAGCGTCTGGAGGCCGAAGGCTTCCGTGTGCGCGGCATCAAAATGATCCAGCTCACGGACGAGCTTTTGACAGACCACTACTCTCACATCGCTGATAAGCCCTTCTTCCCAGAAGTCGCCGGCTTCATGAAGAGCAAGCCCGTCATTGCAGTCGCTCTCGGCGGTGAGAACGTCATCTCCCACGTCCGCGACCTCCTGGGCCCAACGGATTCTAAGGCAGCACCTAAAGGCACCATCCGGGGTGACTTTGGCAGCGATAAAATGACCAATGTGGTCCATGCTTCCGACTCCCCAGAGGCGGCAGCGGTGGAACTGAAGCGGTTTTTCAAGGACGGCGAAATCTTCAATTACTAACCCCTCGGCGCAAAAAAATGTTTCTGAGGTTGACGCGCCCGCGTCCTCAGCTACTATCGCGCCCCAATTTTTTTCTCAAGGAGCACTCACATGGCCAAAGTTTGTCAAATCACCGGAGCTGGCGTCACACGCGGCCACCACATTCATCGCAGCGGTAAAGCTAAGAAGGAAGGTGGTATCGGTAAGCACATCACGAAGCGTGTGAAGCGCGTCATCTACCCGAACCTTCGCCACAAGCGCATTTTCGTTCCTGAGCTCAATACCTGGGTGAACGTCAAGCTCACCGCTCGTGCGCTGAAGACCATGGACAAAAACGGCGCCTTCAAGACTTTGAAGGAAGCTGGTTTGATCTAAATTTTTCGTTGTTTGTTGGTGTTTTGAGGGCAGGTCCGAAAGGCCTGCCCTTTTTTCATGCCCAACTTATGAGCCCGATTTTGTCTTGAAGACGTCTCTTCTTGCTGACTTGCGCGGACTCTGCAAGATCCTCCCCCTCATCCATCGATTTTTCATCCTGATCGTTTCATTTCAGATCCCCAACCCCCTATGAACCTCACACGCACAGCTTACGGCACTTGGAGTGGCGGCAAATTCATGCACTTCGGTGAAATGCTGGATGATGAACGCTACATCCGCATGATTCGCAGCGCTTTTGACCAGGGTGTGCGCACCTTTGTTACGGCGGATGTCTATGGCGCTGGCCGTGCGGATACCATGCTGGGAGAGGCCCTCAAAGGGCTGCCGCGTGATGAATACTGCCTTGTCGGCATGGTGGGGCATGATTTCTATGAAGGCCTCCGCTCCGGGGCCAAAGGCTACCCTCGTTTTACGGAGGCTAGTCTGCACCAGCCAGACCAGTATGGCAGCTACCTCACCATGGCCACGGAGAAATCCCTGAAACGTTGCGGGGCAGATAAGTTCGATCTCCTCATGCTGCACAATCCTGACACCGTGGGTTACACCAGTGAGGCTGTGTGGGATGGCTTGACCGCCCTGAAGGACAAAGGGCTGACGGATCGTCTCGGCATCGCCCCTGGCCCGGCCAATGGCTTTACGCTGGATATGATTGACTGCTTTGAGCGTTTCGGAGACCGCATGGACTGGGCCATGATCATTTTAAATCCGCTCGAGCCCTGGCCTGGCCAGCACGTTTTGCCGGCGGCTAAAAAGCACGGGGTGGACATCCTCACCCGGGTGGTGGACTACGGCGGCATCTTCCACGATGACGTGAAGCCTGGGCACAAATTCCGTGATGGTGACCACCGCACCCACCGCCCCGCAGGCTGGGTGGAGCATGCGGGTGAGAAGATGGAAAAGATCCGCCACATCGCTGATAAGCATGGCCTCACCATGATCCAGCTGGCTTGTCTCTGGGACTTGGCTCAAGAGCCCGTGAAAAGCGTCGTCCCTACGCTCATCCAGGAAGCTGGAGAAGGAGCCAAGAGCATCGAGAGTAAGTTGGCTGAGCTCGCTTCTCTACCGGCAGAAAACATCTTCAGCGCTGAAGAGGTGGAGATGATCCGCCAGATCGGCGACAACACTGGCTGCATGAAGCTCAAGGGAGCCAGCCAGCGCCATGAAGGGCAGGAAGCCCGGCCTGATGAATGGCCGATGCGTCCTGAATTGCTCACGCTGGCCAGCCGTTGGGATCTGGGCACCTCTTGGTAGCTTGTTTGTTACCCGTGTCCTTCCGCCTTGCGGAGGGGCGCGGGTTTTTTGTGCATCACGAAGAGGATGGCCGAAATGCCCTGAGTTCATGCTGGGCCGCACCATTATCCCGTTCGTTCTGCTGGTGTATAGCCTTTAGGCGATGCTTTGGCGTCTCGGTGTTTCCCAGAATCGCCTAAAGGCTATACACCAGCAGAGCCAACGAGTGCTGAGAGCTCCAGGAATCTGTTTCGAGGATTGGTTCTTGGTTATCCCGCGACTGCTATCTGATACGATTGAGCCACCCTGATGGGTGAAACCAAGCTTCAGGCCCGCATCTCGATACCTCTTTCCCCAGCCGCAGAGCGGCGTCCCTATCTTAGCCGCGCCTTTCAAGGCGCGGTTTTGGCCCGCGCTCCGCCTTCACTCATTGCGTCGCAGCGCGACGCCCGAACTGCCGCCATTTCACCAATTCATCACGCTAAATCGTATGACTCGCAGAAAGTGGAGAGGTGGGGTTAAAGCAAAAAAAGGCGGAATCCTCACGGATTCCGCCTTCAAATTGTTTATGGCTAGGCCACCGAGCGATTACCAGCGTTCGCCGCCTTCGCCCTTGCCACCACGGTCACGGTCCCAGCTTTTGCCGCCACGGCCACCGCCGCCGCCGCCGCCACCACCGTAGCCGCCACGGCCACCGCCGCCGCCGCCACCACCGCCGCCGTAGCCGCCACGGCCACCGCCGCCGCCACCACCGCCGCCGTAGCCGCCACGGCTACCGCCGCCGCCGCCACCGCCGAAGGCTGGGCGCTCTTCTTTCGGACGAGCTTCATTGATCGTCAGGGAGCGACCACCGAAGTCCTTGCCATTCAGGCCAGTGATGGCTGCCGTCATCGCTTCCGGTGTGTCCATGCTGACGAACGCAAACCCACGTGGGCGACCGCTCTCACGGTCCATTGGCAGGAAGACATCGGTAACGCCGCCGAATTGGGCGAAGAGATCGCGCAGATCAACATCGGTGGCACTGAAGGGGAGGTTCCCCACATACATTTTCGTATTCATTTCGGTAATAACTGAGTGGTCACTGAATTTTGATCAGCCAGAACCCTCAAAGACGAAACATTCACCTGTGAACTTCTGGACCTAACCCTCAAACAGGTGGACGCATCGGAGGTGTTGCAGAGGAGGGAGGCGAATGCAAGCGTTATTCTCGGCTCCTGGCATTCGTTTTTAGGAGAGCCAATTTATGGCTTTGTGGCCAATCAGTGCCGATTTTTAATGATCCCATCAAATGCCTGGAAGGTCAGAGTGCAGGCATTTTCATGGCTTCGCCGCGACTTAAGCTGAACCCTTTCTGAGGAAGCGTAGAATCATAAAAGGAGAAATCTTTTTTAGGAGGAATTAGATGCCTGTTTGAGAAGATGCGTTTCCTGCCTGAAAAGGTGCTGAGAATCAATCGAGTATCCATGGCTTGTCGTGCATTTCGCTGGACAGGCTAGGCTTTCCCTGCTTTTCGATAGAATCAAATGAGCCCACTGGATGGAGAGCCTCAAGGAGAGCGAAAAATGGCATGTGATCATGACAGAGAATTTTCGTGCCTTCCTTGGAGAAACTCAGCCGCATGTTCGCGTCAGCCTTGCTAGAGCATGCTGTTTCACACTTTAACATTCTGGGTCTTTTTCGCGCTTTTCCTGGCTGCCTACTGGCGCCTGGGGCTGCGTGGCCAAAATATCCTGCTGCTCGTCGCCACGAATTTCTTTTACGGCTGGTGGGACTGGCGCTTTTTACCGCTGATTTGGTACCTGGTGAGTGTGGATTTCTTCATTGGCCGGCAGCTTGGCAAGGAGGCCCGGCCTAGCTTCCGCAAAGGCTGGGTGGCCCTGTCGCTCATCTCCAATTTAGGACTGCTTTTTGTCTTCAAATACCTGAATTTCTTTGCCGGGGAGACCTGTCATTTGATGGGGCTCTTTGGTTATGCCTGTGACGTGCCTGGATGGATCAAAAACATCATCCTGCCTCTCGGGATCTCCTTTCACACCTTTCAGACCGTCAGCTACATCATGGACGTGTATCGGCGGAAGGAGGCCCCCGTGCAACGGTGGGTGGATTACGCCTTGTTCTGCGGCTTTTTTCCCCAGCTCCTGGCCGGGCCTATCGAGCGCAGCTCCACGCTGATGCCGCAGCTTTTTACCGCCCGGCAGCCACTGAGTGCGGATGATTTTTCGGAGGGGCTGTATCATCTCATGATGGGCTTTTTCAAAAAAGTCGTCATTGCCGATAACATGGCGGTCCTGGTGAATCATGTCTTTAGCCTGCCGCCTGAGCAGCTCAGTGCCTGGGAAGTTTTGCTCGGCTCTTATGCCTTTGCTTTTCAGGTGTATGGCGATTTCTCCGGCTACAGCTCCATGGCGCAGGGCATCGCGAAATGGATGGGCTTTAACCTGAGCTGGAACTTTAAAATCCCCTTCCTGGCCACCTCCCCCCAGGTCTTCTGGCAGCGCTGGCACATCACCCTTTCCACTTGGTTGAGAGATTATCTCTTCATGCCGCTGATGCGCATGACCTGGCTGCAAGGCATGGCCAAGGTGTATGTGGTGGCCATCATCGTCCAGCTTGCCAGCGGTGTCTGGCACGGGGCTAACTGGACCTTTCTTTTCTGGGGGCTGCTGCATGGCGTGTACCTGTGCCTCCAGCTGTGGCTGACACGGCGCGGCTGGTTTTCAGAGCCGCCCGCAGGCAGCACTCTGCTGCGCCGCATGCCCTGGATCATCGGCACCTTTCACCTCATGTGTGTGGGCATGATCCTCTTCCGCGCCGATAACATCGGGCAGGCGGGGGCGCTGTTCATGGCCTTTGGTTCACGCTGGCAGATCACTGAGTTTGTGATTTATGGGCTCGCTCAGTTGCTGCTTTTCGCGGGGCCACTCATGGTTTTTGAGGGCTGGTTGGAGACTAAAAAGGATCACCTTGCGCTTTTAAAAGTCTCCTGGCCTGTCCGGACGGTGGTGTATGCTGCCATGCTGCTCATGATCTGGTTCTTACCGCCAGAAAACACCCATGAATTCATCTACTTCCAGTTCTGAAAATCCCAGGAAAAGCCTGTGGTCTTCCAGTGAATGGAAGGTGCTGCTGATTCTGGCTTTGGTGCTCTTAGGCACGGAGGTCACGCTGCGTTTTGTCGAGCAGCGACTCTCCATTGATGTGGCGCACATCCGTTCGGCCCCCCAGCTGGCAGCTTCCATCAGTGGGAAAAGTGAAACCGCCCCCCAGGCACTTAAAATCCTCTTCATCGGCAATTCCTCCATCCGTGAAGGCATCGTGCCGGAGCTGTTGGTTTCAGAGTTTAAGACGCGTTACGGCCGGGACGTTCGTCCTTATTTCTTTTATCCCGATGGCGGCTCCATCATGAGCTGGCGCTGGGCGTGGCGGCGTTACTTCAACGATCCCGCCTGCCGCCCAGACCTGGTGGTGATCTGTGGTGGCACGTCCCACTTTGACGATGGCAATACGGAGCCCCGCATCGCGGGCAGTTATTTTGTGAGTTCAAAAGATGCTCTGGCCTTTGCCAGCACCGAACTGCCGAATACTGAATCGAGGCTGGAATTCATGATGGCCAAAGCCTCGATTTCTTATGCCTCCCGCCGCCGTGTGCAGCGGCGTGTCATGGATATTTTGATGCCGTATAATCGGACCGTGCTGTTTGAAATCTCCGCCCTGGCCGAGAAAAAAGCAGCCAAGTCCAAAATCGATTCCCCCCCGACTTCAAAGCGCCTGAGAAGTCTGCTGGAGGACATCCGCGCACGCCACCTCCAGGCCGTGGTGGTGACGGTGCCTAACCTGAACCTATACGACGTGCCTGAAGATCGGGTGCGAACCATCGCAGAGGCAGGGGCCTTTTTTGCTGACTTGAGAGCTGTGGAGGGCATCACCGCCGCGCACTTCTTTGACAAAGCCCACCTGGATGAAAAGGGCGCAGAGATCTTTACCCGTGCTTTGTGCAGCTCTCTCAATCAAGCCCTGGCCCAGCCGCCCAAGCCGTGAAGCCGTAGCCCCTCTTTTCAGACCCTGACGATGCGTGACCTCATCTCTGCCGCTTTCCAAACGCACCCGCATCTCCCCGCCCTCTCTCTGCCCCAGGGTGAAGTTTCCTACCAGGCTCTGTGGGAGGCCGCTGGCCAGGTGGCGGAAACCCTCCGGTCCCTGCCACCGGGCCCCATCGGCATCCTCGGCGGGCGGGAGCCTGCCATGTATGTGGGCCTGCTCGCCGCCATGCTCAGTGGCCGCGCTTACGTCCCTCTGAATGCCAAGTTTCCCCCCAGCCGCCTGGCTGAAATGCTGCGCGTGGCCGGGTGCGCAGGCGTCCTGCATGATCCCGCCTCCCAGCCCCTGCTGGAAACCCTCTTCGCCGAGGCTCAGCTTTCGCTGGCTGCGACGCGCATGGTCAGCGGCCCACCTCCTTTAGGGGACGTGACCCTCAGTGTCCCTGCGGCCGATGCAGGCCTAACCAAAAGTGGGACTGAAAACCAGGCCTTCGCTTACATCCTTTTCACCTCCGGCAGCACGGGCAAGCCCAAGGGCATCGGCATCACCCCTGAAAATCTTCAGACCTACCTGACCCACGCCACCGCTGCCTATGGCGTGGCCCCTGGGGATCGGGCATCCCAGATGTTTGAGCTCACCTTCGACCTCAGCGTGCATGACCTGTTTGTGACCTGGCTGGGTGGCGGCTGTCTCTGCGTGCCAGCGGGCATGGACATGATGGCCCCCGCGCGCTTCATCCTCACCCAGCGCATCACCCACTGGTTTTCCGTGCCCTCCACCGCCTCCTTGCTGGCGCGGCTGCGCCTCCTTCGTGAAAATGCCTTCCCCAGTTTAAAACAGAGCCTCTTCTGCGGTGAGGCGCTGCCCACCGCTCTGGCGCAGCAATGGCAGGCAGCGGCACCGCATTCGCAGGTGTGGAATCTCTATGGGCCGACGGAGGCCACCATCGCCATCACCGCACATCAGGTGGGAACGGCTGCGGATGGCGAAGAGCGCCCCGTTGTCCCCATCGGCCAGCCCTTTCCCGGCCACCGCACCGCCCTGGTGGTGGATGGCAAACCCGTCGCGGCAGGGGAAGCCGGGGAACTTTGGCTCTCCGGCCCTCAAGTTTCCCCAGGTTACCTCGCCAATGAAGAAAAAACCCGCGAGGCCTTTGTCACCCTCAGCGCTGACCCGGATGACTCCCGGTGGTACCGCACGGGCGATCTGGTGCGGGCCGGTGAAGACGGCACCTTGCATTACTTGGGGCGGCTGGACAGCCAGATCCAGGTGCATGGGCACCGCGTGGAGCTGGGAGAGGTGGAGACCGCCCTGCGCAGCGCCGCCGGTGGGCGCTCGGTGGCTGCCATCGGTTGGCCACGCAGTGGAGCGACCATCGAAGGCATCGTCGCCTTTGCTGAAGGCAGCGGCACGCCCGAAGACGCCCAGGCACTGCTAGCCACCCTGCAGACGCAGTTGCCCGCCTACATGGTTCCCTCACGAATCGTCTTTGTCGCAACGATGCCTTTGAATTCGAATGGAAAGACGGATAGAAACGCCTTAGCCCTGCTGCTCCCATGACCGCCTCCCACTCCAAAGAAGACATCCGCGCCTTTCTCATTGCCAAAACCGGACTCAACCCCGCCAAAGCTGAGGATAGCTCCATCATCGTGGGCTCCGGTCTGGTGGATTCCTTTGGCCTCGTGGCCCTGCTGGCCGAGATCGAACAACGCTTCGGCGTCTTCCCAGACCTCATGAGCCTGGACCCCGCCGAATACGCCACCCTGGGCGGCCTAACCAAAATTGTTTCCACCGCGCTCAATCTGCCCGAAACGGAGGCCACCCCCAGCAGCCCCGCAGGCGCAGCAGCCACCGCCTCATCGTCGTCCGGACCTGAAATCCAGCGCCTGGCCAAAGGCAGTCCCGAATGGTTGCAGGTGCCCGCTTTGATGAAGGAAATGTTCCAAGGCTTTGCCGGGCAGGGCCTGCGTTTACCGCTCGTCGAAGGCGGCGAAAAACTCTGGCTGCAATCGCTGGAGCGACTCCCTGAGTCCGTCTTCCTCGTCCTCGGGGCCAGCGTCGGCGGTCAGCTCGTCAGCTTCGCCAGCGCCCACTGCAAGATGCTGCCCGCCCACCTCGGCGGCGGCATGGTGGGAGAGATCAGCTACGTCTATGTGAAGCCCGAAGCCCGCCGCCACGGCCTCGCCGGCCGCATGGTCGCCCAGATGGAAGACTGGCTGAAAAGCAGCAAAGTCCGCTCCATCGAGATCCAAGTCCTCACCGGCAACGAAGGCGCCCTCGCCTTCTGGCGCCGCAGCGGCTTCGGTGATGAACTGGTGCAGATGCGGAAGTGAGATTTGGCGACCCAAGTGTGCTGCCGGTGACCTTTGAGGATTTTTTTATCACAGTTTCTCAGAGATACTCCGCACAATCGGCGGGCTTCTAAACTCGCCAGATACCCTTGGTGTTTAAGCATTTAGAACGTTGAGACCGTTCTGTATGTCTGGCGTCTTTCTTCTTTCTATCAGCAGAACTCAAGAGTGATTCACATCAATCCAAACACGATTCCTTTGGGTATTGACCGACGGGCTTTTGATGCTTTCCGTCGTAATTATTGGATAAACCGGGCGAACGATTTTTTACCATGAGCTTACAATACTACCAATCTGCAAAATCGCTGATTGAGGAAACTGGCGGAGACTTCGAGGGGCCAAAGCCGGAGGCTTTGGTGGCGTCCGCTGAACAAGTCCTTGGCCTGAAATTTCCTCCGTCATATCGTCGCTTTCTCCTTGAGCTAGGCTGCGGCAATCTCAATGGGTTGGAAATTTACGGTGTAATCAATGAGAAATTTGAAGGCTCTAGCGTGCCGAACGGAATTTGGCTTACCTTGAATGAACGGCAAAGCATTGGATTAAACCATTCTTACATCCTGATTGGAGACGGGGGCGATGGGACCTATTATGCAATCGACACTCGGTGCGCTGACGAGACCGGAGAGAATCCTGTGGTGAGGCTCTCGGTGGATGGTGCTCTGGCCGAACCCGTGGCGGCGAGCTTCGGCACATACCTTTTGGCAGCCGTTCAATCCGTCGCGTAGAAGCTTCTGCTTTGCATTGAGGTGCGCTAAAACTCTGGACCAGGAAATAAGAAAAGAGAAAAGATGCCAGGCATGAATGGCAACATTAAAGTAGGATTCGAAACATATTGGAGCGGATTATGACTTGGTGTGATCTACTACTTTCTAAGAGCGTTGAACGTAACGTGCTTGCGCGCATACTAGAAGAGTGTGTTGGAGTTGCTGACATCCGGTTGGTTGACTCGATAACGGAGTTGGCATCAACTGCCACGCCATCAGTCTCATGTCTGATGTCCCAATTTGAAGAAGGGTTTCCGCTGATGTTGAGTTTATACCCAAGTGGGCTTAACGAAAAGGATTTGCCCACCCAGGAAGCAGTCTCAAAAGCCCTTTCCAAAGCTGGAGAATGCCAGGTTTTATTCGATGACTATTCATCGAATCCTTACTTAATGAATATGGTTGAATGTGGTGGGGAAACTCAGTTGGTTTCATTTGACCTTGATCTATACTCCAGAGGTTACTATTCTATTTCCAGTAAGTGAGAATGTATAAGTTTAGTTTAATTGTTGAAAAGAGAAAAGATACCACGCAATTAGTTCTTTCAGCCGAACAAATGAAGGGTGAACACCAAATCATCAAAATCGTCATCAGGACGCCCGTCATTGCACCTATATCGACGAACTGACCGAGACTCTTCCACGATCATTGCAGCTCCATTGTGCCACGAGTGCATTACACCATCGCCAACATCCCACACGTTCTTAACTAGAAACTCCCCCTTTTTTGATTTGACCTTCAGTAGCACTTCAGTCGGAGAAGTGTCTTTCCAAAGCACAACGGCCTTCTTGATTGTCTGGCCATTCACCTCAAACGCACCATCGTTTGCAAGATGAACACCTTGTTTCCAATCAGAATTTGCCGATTCAAAAATAACCCGGATTTGCTGTCCATAAGTTACGGGAATACGGTCTACCATCTGGATTGTATTTCCGTTGTATTCAATTGGTTGCCCCTTGGATTTCAGGAATAAATCTTCAAAACTTTGCATAGTTAACTTTCGGTTTTTCTAAATGGATCGACTGCTGCGTGCTCGTCTGGCCATACCTTCTAAGCGAAAAAGATGCTAGGTAATCAGTGTTTTTAGAACGTTGAGATTGCTCTGTATGTATGGCATCTTTTCGCCCCATCAGTCAAGCCTTGCTAGAGCGCTGTCCCTGAGACACCCAACCCTCTGTTTTCGCCCGGACTTTAGGATCTGGCGATGGTGTAATCGGAACCACAGGTATTCTGACAGGACGCTAATAATCACCGCTGACCAAGCACTGTTAAACGCTCTTCAAGATGGGTATCTCCTTGCGGACTATGAAAACGCTTGAAATCCAAAACTTTGTTTCGGGATCATTACGAATTGCAGGAAGCGAGTGGGATTGGACAGATGACCGATCCAAAGCGTCCTTCATGTCAAAGGAAGGAGTATTTCAGACCGTCCGGCTTCCACATGGATTCCTTTATCAGCCGCCCACCGTTGTTCATCTTCTTGGAACTGACTGCATTATTGCTGTTCACCGAACAGGTCGCGTTGCGTGGCAGATCAGTCCCAAGACTGGCGCTATAGTAGAGGCTGCGGTTCTGTCAGGGCGTGATGATTTAGATCAAGGTTTGATGCATCACCGCTTTGAAGCGGTGAGGGACCGACTCCTGTTGCTCTACGAGGGCGGGGTGATCGCCTTCGGTGTCAGTGGAAACGAGGTATGGCACCACGACCACATGAGGCTGGACTGGCAAACAGACGTCTGCGAGAACGGCAACGTTCTCGTGAAATCGCCGCTTGGCGACAAATGGCAATACGGCTGCGTTGATGGAGCTAAGACCGATCTGCCGCCTGTCCCGCCCGATTCGCCGCCTTTAACCCCGCGTGGCTGAAATAAGATGCAGGGCAATCGGTGCTTAGATGTTTATTCAGCAGGTATCCTTCGATTTGGAGATATTCTATCTCCAAATCCATCCGTCAACCGCTCCAATCGGACAAGTTTGCAAATGTATTGCTGAGTTAAGGTGTTCAACATGTTGAATTTGTAATCTAAGTTTTTGATTACTTATTCGAGGAAGGAGAAAATCGACGCAGTGGTCCATCTTTTGACGAATATCATTTTTATATTCCTGAGATGCTTCATTTGATCTTTCCACCCATTCGTCAACGGCGTGTACAACCTCAAGGAGAGCGGCCATCTCGATCTCCAACAGCCAGACGGAAGATGGGTCTCCAAAGAGTAACATCTGGAGTTTCTGCCCTAATTGAGTGGGGATTGAGTGTGATCGGCGGGCCAATGTCGCCCAGTCCACTTTCGGCAAATGTTCCTCATGGCCGACGTGTAACGTCAAATCACCCAAGACAATTTTTGGGGAAACCGAGTGACATCGAAGAAATTCAATGAATTGGGACAATGAAGTCGCTCGATGAAGTGACAACGCGATCTGTCTCAGATAAGCCGCGAGACTGGAGCACAATGAAAAGGGCACCTGATATCGCATATTTTTATATGGCTCTAAAATTTCCAGGATGATATTGTTGGGAATCTAGGATTAAGATCTTAAATCGAAAGTGGAGAGAATATCATGCTTCGCATCTTATCCAACTTGTCAGAGCGGAGCGGGCTGCTGGTCTGCTTACAATTGTACACTGACCGCCCCTCACATTAAAAGTATTTAAATAAGTTCTAAAAACATATTTGTTAATGCATTTGATTGTTCTCGATTATGAAATCTGTTATCCTTATTTCAAACACGCCTATAAAATTGCTTGATTTAGCAGATCTTTATAAAGACTCTGGGGAAGTTGATTTAGTATCTGCTCGAAGAATAGTTGTCGAAAGTGCTTGGGGATGGTTTGCCTTCAATACTGAATCTTCAATGGAGGCGGAATATGAACCTGATGAATTGCTGAAAATCAAGACGCTCATGCAGTCGCCATCATTCATACAGCTAGAATATAATACTTTAGATGCTCTGAGCGCTGCGATTATGAGATTGCCATCTGAACCCTTCCTTCTTTTAGACGATGATCATGGTTTGATATGCACAATAAGCGAGTTTAAAAGTAGAGTTGATTCACGCGTCAATAAAAGGCCTTGACCATGCCTGTAATATTCAGAAAATGAACTTCAACTAAAGGTTCAATCAGCTCGCCTCTTTAACCTCCCTCGGGCAAAAGCTGTGCAAAAAAGATACCAGGCGATCATAGCCACATGAGTACATGCCGTTTTCACCAATATTAGCTGACAGGCTGAACACGCAGCCGACTTCCATCTTCTTTGAAAACGGGTGGGGGTGGAAGCAGCACTTGCCCGATGGTTCTTGGGTGGATCTATCGGCACCCGAAGGTTCTTTGTCAGTCATTGCCGAAGCCATGATAAGCACGGGTGGAAAACCTGTAGGTTTTAAGGCAAAGCTCAATTTTTCTTTGTTTGGCAGCTCTTTGACTGAATTTATTTGTTTATTGCATACCTGTGAGGAGGTCGATCAATTCAACCCACGAGTCCCCGTGTCACTCCACTTTTCAAACATGCCTTTAACCGTTGTGGAGGCGGAACTTTATCCGTGTGGAGTGAAGGTGGATTGGACCTACCCATCCGGCATTATCGGGTTCGGGTCTTTTGCTCTTAACAACAGTGGGAGCGTTGAATAACAATGCGACGACCTGAGGCCATCACGGTGGCCTTTCCGAAGGCGTCGCACGGTGGGCGCATTTGACCCATTGCATGCGCCCAGAAGCGTTTTGTTGGACAACCGACCATCTCCAGATATGAGTCTAAACGCCTGGGGATAAAGATTCGTTTTTTCCTTCCGAATCTCGATTTCCTCAGCGCCCTCAACGCCGCGAATCGTTGAAAAATCAGACGTCTCCGTAGTTCAATGGATAGAACGAGGGTTTCCTAAACTCTAAATACAGGTTCGATTCCTGTCGGGGATACTGGGTTGATAGTGAATGAGTTACGTTTCGGAAAGGGGGCTAGTGGCAACGCAAGTGACAACATGGAAAAACAAGTCCATGAAGACTGAACAAGTCAGCCAAGTCACATTCCCCTCATAAGTCTATGAAATGGAGGTCGTAAAATTTGAGCCCTATGCGAAACGAAACGGCAAATTACTTGCAGTATCTTGAAAAATACTGAGGTCCTTTGCGCTCCCGCACCCCACGGCCCCAGGAAGGACCCAAAAACCCTAAAGGGGACAAATTTTGATCATTCTCTTAATTCAATTAGGTTTTCCCTCTAGTCCTCTCTGCCCGTATGCTTTTTCAAGCCTTGCATCTGCTGTTTTAAACCGAAACTTTTTAAGTGTTTCCACTTTCCCCAAATTATATCCACGGCCTTTTGGTTCGGTATAGGTTTCACCGGGCAAAATGCCTTTAGCATCCTCAGATACGTAAATGTAATATGGGCTTAAAACGCTCAGGAAATCCATAATTTGTCCATCTTCGTCCTTTGATCTGATCGTTGCTTTCACCGCGTGGATTGGCTTCTCACCTATGTTCTTCCAGTCCAGGTAAACCATGATGAATTCCTCGCCATCATCACGCGTCCATGTGGATGCCCTCGCCTTCACCAATTTAATTTTTACACCCGCCACGCCATCCTCAAAGATTGTTAAACCTGAGTCTTCATCCTGAATTTCGACTACTGCCACGGTGTCACCATTCAATGAAACATGTGAGCGAGCTTCGTATTCTTTGCGGTGTCCGAATTCGTTCTCCGCAGTGAATTTAACAATGGATTGATTAAAGTCTCCCAGGTCCATGAATGAAGTTTGTTTCTCAAACTGGAACGAATCAGGTGTTGGAATGTGCTTTTTGATACTTTCCGAAAGTTTGGCCTTCAAAAGCTCTTCACCATCTTGCTTTTTCAGAGCCTCTTTAATTGGCTCTGCCCTGACTATTTCTTCAATTCCCGTGGACGGGTAAAGCTTGTTCAGGCGCTCGGCCTCCTCGGCTGGCATGGCCTCCGGTCCATTGTCTTTCGAGTCGGGGGCAAGTCCCTGATTATCTTTTGACCCACTGAGCATGATGAAAAGGAAAACAATGCCAATCAGCCCGGCGCAACCGCATCCCTTCTGAAACTCTGCTTTCTTTTTTGGAGTGGGATGCGCAGGAGGTGGAGGCTCTGCTCCATCCAATATCGGCTGCATAACGTCCAGATTTTTCCATCCCTTCCATCCCTCCAAGCGATATGGAGTTCTTATGGTGACTTCCCCACGGCACCACATAGAGCGTAGCTGGCTGAGTGTGAGAGGGCCAAGTTCGGTCGTGTCCTTACGGATATAATAGAGGTGTTCAGACATGCAGCTCCTGGCATTATCATGCCAAGGTGTTTTCCGTCAAGCGTGGTTTGGATTGCGGGTGCCACGCCCCTCTCAGCTAGACTCCCGTGAACGAAAACTTGTGCTTCTCTTGAAGCGGGAGCGAATGCGTAAAGGGATCTCCGCAAACAAATTGGCAGCCCAAGTCGGACTTGCCCGCACAACCATCACTCACCTAGAAAGCGATGATGCTTGCCCCACTTACTGGGTTCTCCTCAAGATTGCAGATGGTCTTGGCGTGGATTTTCCTGCCCTGGTCGCTGAATCGTTTGAGTGAGCTTGGTGCCTTCCAGGTGGAGAGGTGGGGCAATATCTCGAAATATCCCTGAACAAACCCAAGAGGATGAAAAACAACAACCAAAAAACAAGCTACACCACTCCACCCTAAAACGCGCTTTGCTGCAAGAGTTCCCAGCGTTCAGTGCCATGCAATTTCCCGGCTTTGCGGACGCGTTCAGGATGCGATGAAGCCAAACGGCCAAGGTATGTGCCACAGGCCGGGGTCCAATCCATAAGGAGACGACGGGCAGCATGACAATCAACCGCATTTGGTGAGGTAAGAATACGTTTGAGTTCGTTAGCCGTGAGCTTGCAAGGAAGAGTGATGGAACCAGCCTCCACTTCGGTCATAATGTGGCCCCAAAGCTGAATTTCAGGCGCGAGAGTTTGCAAGCCTTCGACAAGTAATGGGTGGTGGAAGTGCTTCACCCCGCAACGTTCTTCCTCCAGGTGTGCGGGGATCTCCCAGCTTTTCAACCAATGAAGGAATGCGGGGATTTCTGCCTCCAGGGTTTTCCAAAACAAAGTTTTTTCCTGCAAAGTATGTGCAGGCATCGGCAAAGTGAAACGGTGGCAGTGCAAGAGCGTGATTTTATCCATCACATCTTCATTCAGTGGAGGCAAGACAAGCAGATTTTCCGGTTCATCATTCAGGGCAAAAACAAGCCTCCAAATAGGGCGGCAATCGAAGGCGTTTTTATGCTTTCCTTCTATGCGCACCTCCCCGGCGAAAAGGGAGGATTTGATATTGGCAGACAGAGCCGCACGGGCGCGAGGATCTGAACTGCCCGCCTTGTCATCCACCACAAGCAATTCAGCGCCCGCACAACTCAGATTGAATGAGGTCCGTCCCGACAGCCATTCATAAGCGCCCGAAGTTCTACCGCCAAGGACACCCCTCAAAACATCAATCAAAAGCGATTTTCCGCAGCCTCTAGGACCAGCAAGGGCAAGAGCTTGTCCAGGCCGATATTTGCCAGTCTCCAAACATTCAAAAGCCAGTTTCAACCAACCATAAAAAGTGTGTAACTGGGTCAAATCTTCATGCCCTAGCAACCCTGTAAATACGGCGTTCAGGTTTACCCATTGGCCGGGGGCGGGGATCAATATTTTAGGAGATTCAGTGATCAGTACGCGTTTGCCTCCAGGCAGCTCATGAAGTCCTCTGGTGTGGCCTGCAAGGGGTCCGGCGTAGCTCACGAATTGAGCGGTTTGAATGCGGTTTAAAGCGTGATCGTCGGGTCTTAATCCGGTAAGGTCTTTCTCTCCGTAGCATCCAGCGCTTTTCAAGTGACGGCGAACGCTAGCTAAATCAGGCAAAGGAATGTAGAGGGGGCCTGTATCCATGTAATACCCATGGCCGTCATAGAAAAAGCAGGTGGCGGGGTCGGTTCTGGATTCGGGCGTGGGCTTTGGATTTTTGGCCTTTGGTTTCGTCGTGTTTGCCCTCTTGGCTACGGTAGCGCCACCGCCCCAAAATTCAGCCTCGTTAAAAGCTGCTTTCACAGTGGACCTCCTTTTTTGAGTGTCATGAAGACCTTCAAGACCGCCTTTGCCGTAAGGACCAACCTTTCTTCGTATCGAATAAGAGCTTTATCTGCCATCTCTTGATTATGCGCGGCATTCGCCGCTCTTTCTTCAGGTGTGAAGCCGACTGTGGGCCTAGCTAAAATATCCAACGGCCCAACCGTAAGTGCTGCAACATTCATCGCACGCCATAGGATTTCGGGATCTTCAGGAATGTTCATGGGCGCAGTTACTGAAGGTTAGTGGTTAGGGTTTCACCGCCCGATGCGCGGGACTCCAGAAAGGCGCGAAGTGAATCGAAGGAAATCAGGCGGGTGCCTTTCACCTGCCCGCGTTCTTTGAGTGAGACGGATTTGATCAGGCTGCGATTGATTAAGTCATAGAGCTTGGGCTTGCTCAGACGAGAGAACGTGCAGGCTTCTTTGACGCGGAGCCATTCAGGCTGGTAAGTGGGGGCGGGCGGGGTCGTTATTTTCATGACGACATAAGATCGTCAGTGGAGTCAGTGAGGCACTTTAGTTCATTTTTTCTCTCGCTTTGACCGAACTAATTCCGTCTCCCCTTGTGCCTTGGGTCGTTGCCCTGATTTTGCTTTAGGCACTTGGTCAAGGCCAAGCGTTTGAAAGGCCTTCACATAGGCTTCACCTTTGGCTGGGACACCAGGAAAAGCGTGCTCCCAAACTTCGAGACGGTTTGGATTTTGGCCAGCTTGAAGAAGCTGGCGGTATGCGAGCGCAAGCTTTCGCGCCCGTTGAGCTTGCTTCGTTTCGGGTTCCTCCAAATCAAACGGATTGTTAGGCCAAGGAACAATTTTCCCTGCTTTTTTGGGACGAATTTTTTGAGCCGCTTCAGCGTAGTCTGCCAAGTCATGAATCTTGCTTATTGAGCCTTCACGAATGGCGCAAGCAATCACCCTTCCCCATTCGGCAGCATCTGCATCGCTAATATCATCCCCGTTGTACATGAGCATATCAACCAAATCGCTTTTGCTATAAAGGCTGTCATCTTTAGGAGTCGGGAATACCGCCATCCACTCTGCCACCCACGCGCGAAAATAGCGCGTCACGCTACCATCAATCAGTTGTTTCATGGCTTCAAAAGGTTAGGCATCTTGTCCAGAGCATCTCGCTTGGTCTTGCTTTCAATGTGGGTGTATTGCGCGTTCATTTCGGCGGAATCATGGCCGATGATGTCTTGCACAACGGCAGGCGAGACGCCCGCGTTTTTCATCATGCTGGTTGCCGTATGGCGGAGTGAGTGAAAGGACAGTTCGGAAACGGCCCGGCGTGAACCACGGCCCTTTTTGCTGGCGTCATGATTCACGGCGGCGCGGAGTCCGGCAACGGCCATCAGTTCGCCAAATTGGCGAGAAACGGTCACTTGCTTACTGGTGGCGGCGCGAGGGTGAAGGGGCGCTTTGGGATCATCGCCCGCAGGTAAGCCTTCAATGTGCTCCATGAGTGGCGTGCAAATAGGCACACGGATGAATCGTTTTGTTTTGGCCGTGCGAAGGTGGATTTCCCCTGCCTGCAAATCCACGTTGGCCCATGTCAGCCGCGCTAAATCTCCGAGACGCTGCCCGGTATAAAGGCCAAACATCAGCATGGAGCGCCATTCTTCATCTGCGGCCCCCATGAGAGAGCGCAATTCCACCAGAGTGAAAGGACGGCGGGCCGTGTCTGTCTCCTGTTTGAGCAAGCCGCAATCCTTGGCGGGGTTATCGGCAATGAAGTTGTCACGGCGTGCATCCTCCAGAATCACCCGCAGGAGTTTGATTCCATGGTTTGCCGTGCTGGCGGAAACCCTGGCGGCTAAGGCGTCACGATAAGCGGTGAAGTGCCTTGTTTCCAAATCAGCCATGGGGCCATCAGCGGCAGCCTCCAACCATGAAAGGAAGTGCGTAGCGCGGCCTGAATATGCGGCGTAGCTGGCGGGGGCAAGCTCGCCCTGACGACGCGTCAGCCATGCAGTGATGAAGGCGCGAGGGGTGGCGTCTGGCAGTTCCTTGTTATGGGCTGACTTGTAGATGTCGGCAATGACGCGGTGAGCCTGTCGGGCCTTTGCTCTTTCTTTGGATAGCTTCTCCCATCCATCCGCTTTGGCTTGGGCTGCCTTGCGGGTCGTTTCCTTGGTGGACCGCTGCACACGGCGGCCATCAGGCAGGGTAAAGCAGGCAAACCAGAACGGGGAGCGGGGTTTTTTGCGAAGGGCGGCCATGTTGAGTGGCAACATTAGTGACAACGTCAGGAAGGTTTATCAAGTCTTTATGGTCGTAGAATCCTTGATTTTACAAGGGTCCGGCGTGCCCGGTGGACATACAGGTTCGATTCCTGTCGGGGATACGCCTTACCGGAGGGGAGCGAGGGGATGATCGGGAGCATGCTGTGAACACTCGGCTTGCTGGGGTGTCTGACTTTGCCGACCCTTGGGTTTCTGGGGGTTTTAGGCTCCGAACATCGGTGATAAATTCAATTGCGATTTATTATGAGATGTGCTGATATTTAGAATAAGCGTAATAATCGCGATTTTCATCATGATTGGCCAAGACCGTACCCGCATCCTAATCGTCGAGAACGAGGGTCTCGTGGGCTGTGACATGGCTGCGTGTCTCACGGGGCTGGGTTACCGCGTGGTGGGCACTTGCGCGACGGGGGAGGAGGCGCTGCGCCTTTACGATGAGTTGCAGCCGGACCTGGTCCTGATGGATGTGCATCTCAATGGCCCACTGGACGGGATCGAGACGGCGAAGCGCCTGCAAAAGCGTGGGCATGTGGCGGTGATCTATGTCACGGCCTGTGCGGACCTGGAGACGGTGCACAGAGCCCGCGAGACGAATCCCCACGGTTATCTGCTGAAGCCTTTTAACCAGGATGAGCTGCGCCTGACGGTGGAGGTGGCGGCCTCCCGCCACCAGGCGGACCGGGAGCGCATGAGCCGGGAGCGCAGTTACTTTGAGACTTTCCAGAGTTTGGCGGATGGGGTCATCGCGGCCGATCTGGGGGGCGTGATTGTGTTTATGAACCCCGCTGCGGCGCGTATCACGGGCTGGCCTGAGGCGCAGGTGGTGGGCCGCTCTCTGCATGAGGTGTTCCGCATTTATCATGCGAGCGGCCAGCCGGCGGCGGTGGAGCTGACCTCTGCGACGCAGACTTTGCCCGAGCGGACGGTGTGGCTGACGACGCTGGATGGATCCCGCGTGGCGGTGCAGGACCGGTCCACGCCGCTGCGGGACCAGTCTGGCCAGCTCACGGGCGTGGTCATTCTTTTCCGGGGTTTGTCCTCTCCCGTGGCGGAAAATCTGCCGCCCGTGCCTACGCCGAGCGACCGTGCTGCACAGGCGCCGCTGGTGGATGTGGTGGAGAGTATTTCAGATCCCCTCATCGCCCTGGATAGCCGGTGGAAGCTGATCTATGTGAATGCGAGTGCGCAGCGCCTGTTTGAACGCGGGCCGGAAAAGCTGCTGGGGGCGAATCTCTGGGACCTGCTGCCGACTGCGACGCGGGAGTCCCACTACGAGGCCTTAGCTCACGCTCTGCTGCACCGCGAGTCGGTGACGCGGGAGCTTTATTTTGAGGAAAAGCAAACGTGGTTAGAAATCCGTGGCCACCCTTTTGCCGAGGGGCTGCTGGTGCTGATGCAGGACATCACGAGCCGCCGGGAAGAGGCGGAGCGGCGGAACCGGCTGGATCGGCTGGAGTCTCTGGGGCTGCTGGCTCGCGGTTTTGCGCATGAGTTTAATAATTTGCTGACTGTTTTGTTAGGCAATATTTCCCTGGCGGAAATGCGCCTGCGCAGTGCGGTGCAGTTGCCTGAGCTGCATACGGCGAAGCAGGCCACCCTGCAGGCGCAGGGCCTCGTGCAGCAGCTGCTCACCTTTGCCCGTGGTGGTGCCCCGATTAAGCGCCCGACTCTGTTGAGCGATCTGGTGGAGCAGTTTTTTCTCCATCACAGCCGTGCCACGCGCATCGAGTATCGGCTGGAGCTGGCACCGCGTCTGCCGAATCTGGCGGTGGACCCGGCGCAGATCCGTCGTTTGTTAGGCAATCTCATCCGCAATGCCGAGCAGGCGCAGCCTGAAGGCGGGCTGATCACGGTGCGCTGTGTGGCGGCAGATCCTGGGGAGATGTTTCCTCATGAGCTGCTGACGGACCATCCTAGCCAGCCGAGCGGTATTGTGATCGAGGTGATTGACGCGGGTGAGGGCATCCTGGCGGAAAACTTAACGCATATTTTTGAGCCCTACTTCAGCACGCGCAAGGCGGAGAACGCCACGGGCCTGGGCCTGACGGTGTGCGAATCCATCGCGAAAGCTCACGGCGGTTCCCTGTCTGTGCGCAGCGAGGCGGGCCGGGGAACGACGGTGCGCTTTTACCTGCCGGTGGATGCCGATGGTGAGGAAGTGGACGCGATCGGCCTGACCACGGCGTTTGATTCTGCGCCGCCTTCGGCTGCGCCGCGCATCCTGGTGCTGGAGGATGATCCCCTCATCCGCAGCCTCATCGTGAGGAACCTCAGCAGCCAAAATTATGAGATCGCTGAGAGTGCCGAAGGCAGCGAAACGGTGCGACTCTACCAGGAGTCCCTGCAAGCGGGGCACCCCTATGATCTGGTGATTCTAGACCTGTCCATTCCTAATGGGATGGGCGGCGTGCGCACGATGGAGCGCCTGCGTCAGCTTGACCCTGAAGTGCTGGCCATCGTCTCCAGCGGATATTCGGATGATCCGGTGATGGCGAAACCTGCTGCCTATGGTTTTGCCGCTGTGCTGCCGAAGCCCTATGAGCCTGCTGATATGCTGCGTCTGGTGAAAACCGTGCTGGCGCAAAGAGAAGTGCGCAAGTGAGCGGGGGAGGGGACGGGTATGAGGGGTCAACGAGAGATGGAAGGCCTGCGAGGCCGCAGGAGTGGAGGGGCGAGCTTGAGATGCGAGGGCACGCCGCTGGCATCCTTCCAGGATGCGATCCTGGGTGAATGCGCGTTTTGGCCTAACCAGGGGTGCGTTCGTCCTGCAAGCAGGACTCACTTTACCCCTGGCTACCTGCTGCGATGCCTCCGGCATCGGGGGGCGAGCGAGTGTGAGCGACCCGTAGCCGCCAATCCCCGTCCACCACCTTTGTACTCAGCCCTGGAAGGGCGAAAGAAGGATAGCCGGGGGTGAAAGGTGCGTAGCACCGAGAACCCCCGGACCCTCGAATAACCTACAACGCGTCAAAAGGGTGCGCCCTGGAGGGGCGCGAGAAAGATCGTGGTGGCCTAACGGGGAGTGTGTTTTTGCACGCCGAAGTAGGGGATGCCGAGGCGTTTGGCTACGCGGCGCGGGCGGCGCAGGGCTTCTTCCATGCGCTGAGATTCATCGGGGCCGCGAAGGTCTTTGCAGTCGGGGTGGGCTTCGGGGGAAGCGATGAGGCCGAGGTGATGCAGGACGTGGGCGGTGCTGTGTTTGTAGGGCGCGGCGCTGAGGCGGTCGTCGAGACGGAAGACGAGGTCTTCGAAGGACTGGAAGGCCTCGAAGAGCTTGTACACATTCGTATCAAACCGGCCGGTGCCGGTCTTGAATTTTTTATCCACGACGCTGTCCAGCAGCCACATGTCGCGGGCAGCGGCGATGAGGGGGCAGGCGCTGACGCCAGCGCCGATGAGGAGGGGCAGGCCCAGGCGGATAGCGGTGGGAATGCCGTAGTCGTCCCCGCTGTGGGGGGCGAAGGGCAGCTTCAGGTCTTTGCACATGGCGGCCCAGTAGAGGAAGTGGGGCTCGTCCAGCGTGCTGATCTTCCCGCCGACGTATTTGGGGTGGTTGGCGATTTCATGCAGCAGCCACGGCTCGTAGGGGCTGGCCCAGGGCACAAAGGAGGGCTCCAGCGCATGGGCGATGGCGGGGTGGGTGATGTGCTCGGCGATCTGGAAGTAGGCATCGCGCCGGGCCTCGGGGGCCAACAGATTGAGCAGGCGCGAGGTCATGATCATCATCTCGCCATTGTCGTGGCTCTGGGCGATGTCCAGCAGCGGCCAGTAGCGTTCGGCTTTAAAGACTTCGTCTTTTTCAGCCCCGCGCGCGGTGATGCCAGCGATGAATTTTTGGTCGGGAAACTCAGCGCGGAAGCGTTTCAGGACTTCCGCGTAGAGGTCGTCGCTGAGGTCAAAGATGTAACCCGTATCGGCATTGAGGACGAAGACCATCTCCACGCCGTAGTGCTCCCCACACTGCTGCATCCAGCGCACGCTTTTGGAAAAGCCGTCCCAGTCCGGCTGGCGATCCTTGAAGGGCAGCAGGGTGGCCACGCAGAGCCGCGCCTTGGTGGTGTGGTCCACCAGGGCTTCTTCCGGCGTGTAGGCCCAGACGGTGTCTTGCCAGGGGGTGGTGGGGGTGAGATCGGAAGGGTGGGAGATCAGCTCGCGCATGGGGAGGGGAAACGGAAAAAAGGGGGCGGTGTGGAGGGCGCGATTTACTTGCTGAGGCGGTAGAGGCCGCCGTTCCAGTCCAGCACGACGAGCTCGCCTTGGGCATCGACATTGAAGGCGGTGGGCTTGACCAGGACGGTGGGCTTTTTCTTGGGATTGTCGGAGGCGGTCTGGGGGCTGGTGTAGAGGAGGGTGTTGGCCTCCACTTTGCCTGCATCGGTGGTTTTGAGACTCCAGATTTTGCCAATGACGAAGTCGCCATAGACATACTGGCCTTTCAGCTCTGGCAGGGCCTGGCCAGTGTAAATGATGCCGCCGGTGATGCTGAGACCTTCGCCGTGATTGTATTCAAAAATGGGGTCGATGAGCTGGGCCTCAGCCGCAGGCGCATCCTGGCGGAGGGGAAAGGGGCGGGTGCCTTCACGGAAGCTCCAGCCGTAGTTGCCGCCTTTGGTGATCCAGTTGATTTCTTCCCAGAGGTCCTGGCCCACATCGGCCAGCCAGAGGTGACCGGCGCTGTCAAAGTGCATGCCCCAGGGGTTGCGGATGCCGTAGGCATAGACTTGGGGCTGGGCATTCACGCCATCGGCAAAGGGGTTGTCCGCAGGGATGCCGTAGGCGTTGTGGTGGTCGCGCTTATTCACGTCGATGCGCAGCACTTTGCCGACCAGGACAGCATTGAGCTGGGCCATGCGCTGCTCGTCGTTGCGTTTGGAGGTATCACCCACGCCGATGTAGAGGTAACCATCCGGCCCGAAGAGGATGTTGCCGCCGTGGTGGTTCCAGTTGATGAGGGGGATCTCCAGAAGGACGCGCTCCGTGCTAGGATCGGCCTTGTCGGCATCCGCACTGACCTTCATTTCGCTGATGACGAGGCGCTTGGGCTTTTGCTGGGTGTAGCAAAGGTAAAAGAGGCCGTTGTCTTTGTACTGAGGGTGGAAGGCCAGGCCGTTGAGGCCCTCTTCAAATTTGCCATTGTCGGCCTCCATGGCGCGGGTGCTGAGGTCCAGGAAGGTCTTCGCCTCCGTGGCCGCATCGTCTTTCGGGAGGATGAGGATCTGGCCGCGCTGGAGGGCCAGAAACTCGCGCTGGCTGCCATCGGGCGGGAGGATGAGAGCGATGGGGAAGGGGGTAGCCAGCTTCTCATGGATGCGGGTGAGTTTGACCGTGTCAGCCGCGAAGAGGCTGCTGGCGGCGAGGAGGCCGGAGGTGAGAAGGGTGGCGAGTTTCATGCGGAGGTGAGCTTGGCAGAGGCTGGGTGACTTTGGGAAGAAATAAACGCGCTCACAAGCGCAGAGTTAACGGGGAAATGGGGGGCGGATCGGAAGGGGCTGCAAGGGGGAAGTCTAGTCTAACATGAAGTGTGGGGAATGTGGAGGTAAGGCGACTGCTTGGAGCGAAGCGCCGATAGAATCAGCCTGAGCCTCATGAACGGGAGGTTGCTTGGGGCGGGGTTTACGCTTTGCTAAAGGGTGAAGACTGTAGGGCCGTGGGTGGCTGTGCAGGTCCTCATTTTTACTCATGTCCTCCCCCGCGCACGCTGGCCCTGCGGCACTACCTCTTTATCAGGAGGTGGCGGAAAAGATCGCGCACCTCATTGAGGAAGGCGTGCTGCGGCCGGGGGAACGCGTCTCGTCCCTGCGGCGGGTGAGCCAGCAGTATGGCGTGAGCCTCACCACCGCCATCCAGGCCTTCATCTGGCTGGAGGATCGCGGGCTGGTGGAGGCGCGGCCAAAATCAGGCTTCTTTGTGCGGGCCGCCCGCCCCGTGCTGAGAGAGCCGCTGATGGCCCGCCCGCCCCGCGCGGTGCGGGAGGTCACGGTGGGGGCGCTCCAGTCCCGCCTTTTTGAGGCCGCCATGCTGCCCCACATCCTGCCCCTGGGCGGGGCGGTGCCCAGCCCGGAGCTGCTGCCCATGGTGAAGCTGAACCGAGTGCTGGCCAGCGTGGCGCGGAGATCTGGCAAACGAGGGGTGTCTTATGACATGCCGCCTGGCACCGAGCTGCTGCGGCGGGAGGTGGCCAAGCGGGTGCTGGAGGCGGGCACGATGGTGCTGCCGCAGGAGATCATCACCACCTGCGGGGCCACAGAGGGGCTCATGCTGTGCCTGCGCGCCGTCACCGTGCCGGGGAGTGTCGTGGCTGTGGAGTCACCCACCTACTTTGGCGTGCTGCATGCGCTGGAAGAGCTGAAGCTCAAGGCCATCGAGATCCCCACTCACCCGCGTGATGGCATGGACATGGACGCTCTGGAGCGCGCCCTACGCACGCATCCCGTGGCGGCCTGCCTAGCCGTGCCCACGTTTAGCAATCCCCTCGGCGCGCTGATGCCGGATGCCCATAAAGAACGCCTCGTACGCATGCTGGCTGCGCGGGAGATCCCCCTCATCGAGGATGATGTGTTTGGCGAGCTGCACCACGGCCCACAGCGGCCCCGGCTGGCGAAGGGCTACGATGAAAAAGGGCTGGTGATGCTGTGCAGCTCCTTTTCCAAATCACTGGCCCCAGGCTATCGCGTCGGCTGGGTGGCCCCAGGACGGTTTTATGAACGGGTGAAAACGCTGAAGCTTACCAGCACGCTGGCCACGGCCACGCTGCCAGAGCTAGCCATCGCCGAATTCCTCGCCACCGGCGGTTACGACCACTACCTGCGTGGTGTGCGCTCCATCTACGCCGCGAATGTGCAGCGCGTGGGCCAGGCTGTGGCCGCTGCATTTCCCGACGGCACGCGGGTGACAAAGCCCCAGGGCGGCTTCGTCCTGTGGGTGGAAATGCCCACTGGGGTGGATGCCCTGCGGCTGCAGGATGAGGCACTCGCTCGCGAGATCAACATCGCCCCTGGTCCCATGTTTTCGCCTAACCAGGGGTATCGCCACTGCATCCGCCTTTCCTGCGGTGTGCCCTGGAGTCCACGATTGCAAGAGGCCCTCGGCGTCCTGGGAATGCTGGCAAAACGGCAGTTGGGGTGATGCAGGGAGTTGTTTCGTGTGGCAGCTTACTGTCCCCACTCCCACGTCACTTTTTCCAGAAAAACAGCTTCAGTCCACGCTTCGGCTCGGGTGGTGGCGGCACGGCCTCGGCAGCCCGCACTTCCTCCGCCTTCACCGCCTTGGCATACACCGGCGGGCGCGGCACGGGCGCGGGGCCCTCAATGATGACCGTCATGCCCTGCGTGATCATTTTCACCAGCCGCACCACGTCCCAGTTCGCCGTACGCATGCAGCCGTGGCTGGCGCTGCGACCGATCGTCTGAGGCTGGTTCGTCCCATGGATGCCGATGCCCGGCTTGTTCAGGCCGATCCACATCACCCCCACCGGATTGTTCGGCCCCAGGGGCAGCTGGTAGTAGCTGCTGCTGCGCACCCCATACTCCAGCACGCTTTTATCCCAGCGGAAGGTCGGCATCTGCGCGATGCCCAAAATGCGCCACGTCCCCGGCGGTGTCGCCAGGTAGCCACTGCCCGGCGTGATGGGCAGTGTGGCCAGCAGCTTTTCCCCTTCATACAGGCGCAGGCGCTTTTCCCGTGTGTCGATCTTGATCACCCGCGTGAGAAATTCCGGCACCTCCGGCAGCTTGGCGATCTGCGTCAGCTCCTCGATGAGGAACGGCTGCACGCTGGGCACCTTCACCACATCCCCCGGCTTCAGGGCGGCCATCTTCAGGGGCCGATTGAGGTACTCGATCAGTTCGGGCGAGCAGTGAAAGCGCTCCGTCAAAAACTCCAGGAGCGAATCGTACGGCAGGTACTTCTTCTTGCTCTGGGCAGAGGGCTGGCTGGGCAGATCACCCACGTATTTCAGGTCCTCCGGGCGGATGGTGTAGGTGGTGTACAGCTCCGGTACGCTGCTGAGATCCAGCGTGTGCGCCGCCACCTCCGTCTCTGGCAGGCCCTGCGTGCGCTGGTAAAGCTTCAGCGCCTGCGTGGTGATGTCTCCCGGCCGTCCATCCACCTTCCCCGGGCCGAAAAGCTGCGTATCCAGGAAGATCTGCAGGCGCAAAATATCCTCCACAGGCTCCGGGGCCGCTGGCAATGGATCAGGGATCACCGCCCCCGCCGGAAAAATCAGCGCGAGTACCAGCAGGGAAACCAAAGAAGAAAACAGCTTTTTCATAAGAAACTCCAGAAATGAGCTCAAGGGATGCCAGGAGGCCCCCATTCAATCTCGCATTCATCAAGGGTTTCCAGAGGCTGGTCAAGTGACTGTGCGAGACAGTGTTTCACGAACTCACCTGAGTAAAAAATGACTTCGTCTCTCCCCATTAGAAATAAAAGGGCATTTAAGTACCGCCTACAGGCGACGAGCCGAAATCCTCCCTGCGGAGTCCAAAACGATTTCGACGGTAGCTTGCTTCAATACATCCGGAAGGCGGCCTCCTTTGGCCACCACGAGCCATCGTGGCGCTGCTGCGACAAACTTACCGTCTAGCTTACTGAGCCGATGCACCAAGACCAAAGCGCTCTCGGGACCGACTTCTGGCACTGTAGTGCCTGCAATTTCAACCCCAAGCTCAAATCTGGCCGCGATGAAGTCCTCTCCCTCTCTTTGGAAAGAGTAGCCAACTTGACCCATCAGCGGATCGCGGCCGATTTCAGCCGTCAGTTGGGCTTGCAACTCCACAAGGTTACGAAAAAAGCTATCGGGGGATTTGGTTGTAAACTCCAGCCGCCCTTCAAAGTCCTTTTGCAGAGCAGCCTCCGCACTCAGTTCAGCGGCAGCAGCATTGTAATCATGTGCAGAGGCCATGATCTGAGACCTCCGGAAATGCATGCCGAACAATTGCGAAGCGAACCTCCTTTTCTCCTCTTCATCAGCCTTTTCCCAGGCCAGCAGAGCTTCGGCCGTCGCTTTCAGGTAGATTTGTGAGTTGAAACCTTCTGATGATTTTTCGATCTGATTCAGGCTCTGCACCGATTCTAAAAGTGATTGTGAAAGTGCACTTTGCGTGAGCGCCACTGCACAAATGAGTGGGTGAATGAGACGGGCTGTCATGGACTTCATCTTACTGCCTGGTAATGCTGTTGCTGGTGTTAATAAACTAATCTGGCGATACAAATTTTTGGACATCTGTCTGTAAACGCTTCCAACAGTCACGCCCAACAGGTAGAAAAAACTCACCAGGGCCAAGCTCGCCCTCCATTCAAATTCGTGATGATGAACTTCGTGTGCGCACGGAGGCCTCCGTAAACATTTCCTCACTCGGCCTTGATCCGGCGATCTTGGAACAGATAAAACAAGCAACTGATGATCCTGCCCTGATTCAAATCCTTGCGAAAGGGCCTCCAGCCGTTGGCACCCTGAAGCCGACAGCGAACAAGCGCGTGGATTAGCAGGACGGCAAATAGAGCAGACCCTAACCATCTCATCCAACCTTGGGCAATGTATATGGAAGGAACAAGATGGGTCATCAGGCGCGGGATTTTACAACCCACACCCTAGCCCCCACTTCGCCAAATCACACCTTCTGTTAGGCAAACATATCGTTTCACTTCTTCCGCCGTTTTAGCAGCAGCCAAACGAGGCCCAGGGCGGCTGCAGTCACCAGGGTAACCACGAACCACAGGGAGGATGAGGTCGGTTGCTCGCCCAGCGTCGAAGGCTTCGTTTCCTGCGTTTCGGAGACAAACGAAGTCGTTTTCCCTGCCACAGCCACTTCAGCCGAGGGCCTGGCAGCTTGGCCTTTCGAGCTTGAGGGCTGGGGAACCAAATCAACAAAGGGGCGCGGCTCCATGCGCCGGGGTGCCTCCTGAGTGAGAGCTGCGAGAGCGGTTCGCGCTTCGGCTTGATGCGTCGAAGACGGATCCGCCATCAACCTTTCGAGTTTGGCTTTTGCCCCACTGGCTGCGATCCCAAAATCGGCAATCGAACGAAGTAAAATCACTTGAGGGACTCCAGGCTGGTCGATGCGCGCAATCAGTGCCGGCAGCGCTTCCTTGATTCTCAGGGCCGCACAGGCTGCAAAGAGGGCCTCCAGCTCTTTTTCCTTCGCCTGATCCAGACGAGCCATCAGCACCCGTTTAAAGGTGTCTGACTGATACCCTGCCGATCTCATGGCCTCCAGCAAGCCAGCGCGCAGTTCATCGTTTGACTCTGCCTCAAGCGTTTTGAGCAGCACGGCCTCCATTTCATCGGTGGGGGATGCCGATGCCACCACTCCACGGACAGCGGCAGCCCTTGTCTCCCCATCTGCCGAGGTCAAGAGGGCCGTGAGCACCCTGGATAACTCTGCCAACTCCGTCGGGTGGACAGGCACAGGCTGGCCTGATTGTGCGAGCTGCTGCAAACCCGCAAGCGTCATGGCCGCTCTCTGAGTGGCCCGCCGCCGCACGGCTTCATCGGAGTCTGCAACCCCAAGGACGAGCGCTTGTACCAAATCCGTCTCCGGCTGTAGGCGCATCTTCGACTGCCCCCCAAAGAACTCGACTTTTTGTTCAACCGTCAGGGTCTCATATTTCGCTAGGTCAAGGGTCTGAGCCTGAACCGCCAAGGTGAGGATAGTCAATGTGGTGATGATCGAAAAAAGGCTCATGGGACTGGGGTTGAGGGTGTGCTCACGCTCTTTTCTTCAGGCGGTCCCAGCGACCAAGGCCCATCTCCAGAGGCCATTCTAAGAGACTCCATTCGCCTCACCAATTCTCGGTGGTGACGTTTCAGACACGCCCCCACCCCAGGAAAGCAGTCGCCGTTTCATCCAGCAGGATCCAGTCCCCAGGCTGCACAGGTTCCAATGCAAGGGCGCGGTTCCCTTGCTGATTGAAGATGTAATGGGCTTCCCCTCGCAGCAGCACTACCAGTGACCAATCCGTGACGTTACCTCGCTGGTTGATGAAAGCCGCAAGGGATGAATCCACCTCGCGGCTGCGCTGAGTTGGATCAGCTTTCCCAGGCTTAAACTCCGCCGCCTGCGTGGAGCCCAGTAAAAGCAAGACGCTTCCCATGAGAAGCCTGCAGATGCGTGTTTTCATGAGGTTCCGAGTTCGGTGAAAATAATTCTCCTCGCCTCTTTTCCACAGCAGGTGGGCAGTGAGCCGATATTGAATATTTCGGGGTGACACTCCGTCCCTCAAGCAACAAAATCGTGCATGCCAAAAAGTTTAACCTCCACCTTCGCCCTACTCTTAATCGGCTCCTCCCCAAGCCTGGCGCAACAAGCAGTCGCGATTAACGACTTCCTGAAACCGATTGTGTCCAAAATCGCTGCCGATCCCAATGTCGGAGGCTGGACCTGGGAGATAAATCGCAATGGAGGTTATCTACTGCGAAAATCGATGGACGTAACTGGTGACGGCCAGCCTGAGTTGTTTGTTGCCTCAACCCTACAATCGACAAGGCATGAAGAGACATGGACCGTATTTGATGTGGCCCAAAACGGAACGTTGCGCCCGTATCACACTACCTTAGAACATTCCTTCGCTTGGCCCATTGTGGAAGGCAATAAGACTTACCTTGTCTATGTGTTGCCTCCCAACAAAGAACGACTGCGTGACAGCGACGAAAAGCCCTATCCAGTGGATCGCTTTGCGTTCGCGTTCCCTGAAATCACTATGTCATCATCATATGTCAGCGAGGCAGAAGCGACGAAACTGCGTCCATCAGACCCTGGCCTGCTACCCAAGTTACAAGCGATCTTGCTAGCCGATTATCTTACGAATCCAGACGCAAAGTGGAAGGACGTGGCTGAGTGGAAACAGGATGCCAATGATTGCTTTTTCCGTTCAGAGGACAAAGAACGAGCCGCTAAAAACACGGCCTTCACACCTCAGGCGGCTTTGTCACATCTAGGCGTGGTTCAAAAGGATGTCCCAGCTAGGTCGCCATCGAATCCCTAAACAACCGCCGCCATCAAGCCGCAAGAAGTCCTGGAGGAGTTTTCGGCGCCAAACAACGGGCAGCCCTCTTTCACTCTTCCATTCGTCTGGGCGCTGGTCATCGCTGCTGCCCTGGGGCTTCTCTGGTTGGCGCTCAAGAACCGCAGGCGATAGGCCTGCCAAAGCTCCCCCACCCCCTCAAAAGTAAAATAGTTCGCTGATTCGGGGCTCTTTTGAGCGTATTTAGCTTCCCAGTTGCAGGTGTGCATCGCTGCCGCGAAGCTGGGTCCCCCTATCATGACTCCAGACCGGATCGCGCTCCTTCTTTCCACCTTCGCCTTTTTGGCGGCGGTGGTGCCAGCGTTGCGCGCGCTGCAAACGGGAGATTGGCGCCGGGGACTGGCCCAAAAGCTGACCATGGCCCTGGGGTTTGTCTTTCAAACCGGGGCCATCTACCTGCGTGGGCAGGTGGTGGGGCAGTGCCCGATGAAAAGCGTCTCAGACATCCTGGTCTTCATCGCCTGGAGTGTCGTCCTCCTGTATTTCCTGGTGGGTACCACCTACCGCGTCTCTCTGCTGGGCATGTTCACCGCGCCCATGGTGGTGGCCATGCACGGGCTGGCCTTTGCCCTGCCGGGTGCGTTTCCAGACTATGCGGCGAAGCCGAAGATTGATGCCTGGGTGGAGCTGCACGCGGCCCTGGCGCTCGTCGCCTACGCTGCCTTTGCCCTGGCCTGCGTCACCGGCGTGATGTACCTGCTGCAAGAGCGTTTTCTGAAGCGCCACCTCATCGGCGGTCTGTTTTATCAGTTGCCGCCCATCCAGGGGCTGGCGAAGGCCATCCAGCGCCAGGTGCTGCTGGGGCTGGTCTTGCTGAGCGCCAGCCTGGCCATCACCTTCAAGCTGGACACGCCCATCACGAATCCGAAGCTCGTCTTCGCCTGGGGTGTCTGGGGCCTCTACGCTGTTATGGGCTTCATCGCCTGGCGTCATGCGCTATCCCCCCGGCAGACGGCTTGGCTAGCCGCCGTGGGGTTTGTCATCCCCTTCATCTCCCTCTGGCTCGTCACCTGACCATGACCCCACCCCCTGCCACCCGCGAGCATCTGGTCTGCCTGGGCCTGAACTACCGCACCACTCCGGTGGAGGTGCGGGAGCGCGTGGCTTTCCCTGAGGCCAAGGTGCCGGATGCCGTGCAGGAGATCCGCCAACTGCCAGGCTTTGAAGAAAGCGTGGTGCTGAGCACCTGCAATCGGGTGGAGCTGTATGCCACCCACACGCTGGATGATGCCCGCGTGGCCCATGATTCTCTGGTGGACTACCTGGTGCGCCGTTTTGAACTGCCCCAGGAACAGGCCGAGGCCCTGGTGACCTATCGCCTGCGGTCCGATGACGCTGCCCGCCACCTCTTCCGCGTGGTCAGTGGGCTGGACAGCATGGTGCTGGGTGAGACGGAGATCTTCGGCCAGGTGAAACAGGCCTACAAAGTGGCCCTTGAAACCGGCAGCACCGGCCGCTCTCTGAACAAACTTTTTCAGCAAGCCTTCACCGTCGGCAAAAAGGTGCGCAACGACACCACCATCCAGCGTGGCTCCACCAGCGTGGGCTCTGTGGCCGTGGACCTGGCGGAAAAGGTGCATGACCTGAAGCAGTGCCGTGTGATGCTCGTCGGCGCGGGCGAGATGAGCCGCACCTGCGCGCAGAGCCTGCTCTCACGCGGCGCGCGCAGCATCATCGTCTCCAACCGCAGCTACGACCGCGCCGTGGAACTGGCCACCGAGATGAAGGGCACGGCCATGAAATTCGACGAATGGGAACACGCTCTGCATGAGGTGGACGTCATCATCTCCAGCACCAGCGCGCCGCATTTTGTCATCAAGCCGGAGCTCATCCAGCAGGTCATGCGCAAGCGCCGCTGGGACCCGCTGTTGATCATCGACATCGCCGTGCCGCGCGATGTGGACCCCGCCGTCAACGAGATCGAAGGCGTATATCTTTACGACATTGATGCCCTGCAAGCCATCGCCGATGAAGGCCGCCGCGAGCGCGAACGGCAGCTCAGCGCCTGCGAACGCATCATCGAGGATAGCTTGGAAAAATACGGCTTCGTCTCCCCGCCCACGCTCAGCCCGCAGAAACCTGTGGCGACTTGAGGCGATCTCTCTGCATGGACCCCGCATCGGCGTGCCCATTCGTAGGGATCAACCAGAAGCGCGAACCAGAGTGCTCGCGACTATTCGGTGTCAAAGAAGTGGAGAGAGTTATGTGAATCTCCCTCAGGCGCCAAATGCAAAGCGTCTTGGGGACAAAAACCTTGATGTTTCAAGGTGGAGGCGAGGGCGGGAATTGAACCCGCGCATACCGGTTTTGCAGACCAGTGCATTACCACTTTGCTACCTCGCCATTGCTCAATGAGCAGAGGTGGAGTTAAGCCTGTCTGCGGGGCTTGTCAACCGGGCAGACAGGCAATGATGGAACTTCAGTTCACAAAGGTGATTTTGCCCACTTGGCCAGCGGCCATGGCGGCGTGCTGGGCATCGGTGCAGGCCGAGTCAATCGGGGCATCCGGTGGGGTCTCGTTCTTTTCCAGAAGGTTGTTGGCGAGCATCCAGCGCTCCACTTCTTCACCGCTGATGTCGGGAAGCATGGTGCCGTTGATCTCCACACAGGGGCTCAGGGGTTGGCCACTTTTCTGTTCCATTTCCCAGCGGAAAGCGGGGTTTTTGATGATGTCTTTTTCTTCGAAGTCGAGGCTGTATTTGCGGAAGATGGCGCGCACGCCTTCGCTCCAGCCGCAGTAGGTCTTCAGGTAGGCGGTGATTTTCGGTTGGCTCATAGGATTCAGAGGTGTGAGGTTCAGGGAAGGGTTACGCCCGTGAGGGGTCATCTTATTTGAAGAACTTTTTGGCCTTATCAAAGAAGCTCTGCTCCATGGTGGAGGAGGGTGTCTCGCCGAAGGATTTGGCGAAGGCTTCCAGATGGGTCTTTTGTTCGGACGTCAGTTTGGTCGGCACGGCGATTTGCACGTGGACGTAAAGGTCGCCGTGGTGATCTTCGCCCAGGGTTTTGAGGCCTTTGCCACGGAGGCGGAAGGTGGTGCCGTTTTGGGTGCCAGCGGGCACTTTCAGGTTGGCCTTGCCTTCCAGGGTGGGCACCGTGGTCTCGCCGCCGAGGGTGGCGGTGGCAAAGCTGAGGGGCATCTGGCAGTGGAGGTCATCGCCCTCACGCTCGAAGATGTCGTGCTGGCGCACCTGGACGACGATGTAGAGATCTCCCGCCGGTCCGCCTTTGCTGCCGTAGTCACCATTGCCACCGGAACGAAGACGGGAGCCGTCCTCAATGCCTGCGGGTATTTTGACACGAATTTTCGTGCGCTCTTTCGAGCGGCCGCTGCCGGAGCAGGTCTTGCAAGGGTCGCTGATGACTTCACCGGAACCGCTGCAGTCTGGGCAGGTCTGCTGGATCTGGAAAAACCCGCGTGAGGAGATGACCTGGCCGACGCCACCGCAAGTGCGGCAGGTCTTTTTGCCCCCGCCACTGGCGGAGCCGCTGCCGGAGCAGGTTTTGCAACTGTTGAGGCGCTCGTACTCGATCTCGCGCTCGCAGCCTGTGGCGGCTTCTTCGAGGGAGATTTCCAGGCCGTAGCGGAGGTCGCTACCGCGCTGCGGGCCATCTTTGCGCTGGCGTCCACCACCGCCACCCCCGCCGCCGAAGAAACTTTCGAAGATGCCGCCGGCGTTTCCGCCACCGCCACCGCCGAAGACTTCGCGGAAGATGTCAAAAGGATCGTGGAAACCACCCCCGCCGCCGCCGCTGGGGCCGCCCATACCGCCGGCAAAGGCTCCGTGGCCGTAGCGGTCATAGGCAGCGCGCTTTTGGTCGTCGCTGAGGATGTCGTAGGCTTCGCCCACCTCTTTGAACTTGTCTTCAGCGGTCTTGTCACCGGGGTTTTTGTCCGGGTGAAATTTGACGGCCAGCTTGCGGTAGGCTTTTTTCAGTTCATCGGCAGAGACGTCTTTGGAGACGCCCAATACCTCGTAATAATCGCGTTTGTCTGCCATGATTAGGAATGCAAAAAGGTGTTACGCTGCCGGAGCGGTTTCGGCTGGGGCAGGTGCGCCTGCGACGATGACACTGGCGGCGCGGAGGAGGCGATCCTTGAGTTTGTAGCCCCGGCGTGTAACGCGCAAGATGGTGCCTTCAGCGGTTCCAGGGGTGACTTCCTGGGAGACGGCGTCGTGCAGATTGGGGTCAAAAGGTTTGCCCAGGGCTTCGACTTCCTGCACACCTTGTTCACGGAGGAAATCGGTGATTTGGCGGTGGACCATGTTCATGCCCATGAAGATCATGGATTTTTCCGACTCCGCGCGGGCGGCTTCCAGCCCCATTTCGAAATTATCGAGGATAGGGAACAGGGATCGAAGCAGATCGGCATTGGCAAAAGCGCGGGTTTCCTGGGCTTCGCGGGTGGTGCGTTTACGGAAGTTGTCCAGCTCGGCCGCATTGCGGTAGGCGAGGTCTTTCCACTGGGCGACTTCAGCCAGGGCCGCTTCGAGGGGACTGAGTGTGGCGTCGGGTTGGTCGTTGGCTGCGGCAGCTTCGACGGTGACGGGAGACTCGGGGATTTCAGGCTGGGTCTCGGGGGAGGGACTCGGCTCGGACATGGTTTTTTTTGAGGGGTTTGAAGGTTGGGGGAAACAGAGGGTGCATCCAGGGCTGGGCTTTAGATAAGCGCGCCACACCTAGGATGCGGGGGTGAGATTATGCCGCCTTCTGCAGGGCAATCAAGGTGATGTCGTCATGGGAGCGTTTGCCTCCCAAAAACTTGTCCACATCGGCGATGATGCCATCGATGATGGCTTTGGCTCCTTGAGGGGCCAGGGTGGCGAGGTTGGTGTGGATGCGCTCCTCGCCAAATTCGAGGCCCTTGCCATCCAGGGCTTCATTGACGCCATCCGTGTAAAGCAGGAGGCAATCTCCCGGCTGCATTTGGAAAGTGAGGTCTTTGGTGACGCGTTCAAACACGTCGCCTTTATCAATGCCCACGGCTAAGCCGCCGCTGTGTAGGCTTTCGACCTTGCCGGTGGCCTTGCGCCAGATGAGCGGGAGCGTGTGCCCGGCCCGGGCGAGGGTGATCTGGTCCGTCGCAGCATCAAAGACGAGGTAGATCATGCTGATGAACATGTCTTCCCGGATGTCTGGGGCGAGCTGCCGATTCACCGCGCCAAGCACGGCAGCAGGGGAGGGGCTACTTTCCGCATTGCTGCGCAGGATGCTGCGACACATGGCGGTAATGATGGCCGCAGCGGTGCCTTTGCCCGAGACGTCTGCAATGACGACTCCATGGCGGTTTCCTGATAAAGGAATGTAGTCGTAGTAGTCACCACTCAGCACTTTGGCGGGGATGTTACGCCCGGCGATGGTGTAACCCTGGAGAATAGGGTCATTTTCCGGCAACAGGATGCGCTGGATCTCACTGGCGGCACGGAGTTCGGCCTCGATTTGTTTTTTCTCGGAGGCGGCCTGATGAGCCATGGCATTGGCCAGAGCAAAGGCGGATTGTTCGACGATGGACTTGAAGACCTCAAAGTCATTGTCGTTGTAAGTGCGCACTCCCTTGGGTGCCGTCACGGCCAGTACGCCCAATTTTTGCGGGCCGAAGCTCAAAGGGCCGATGAGGGTGGTGATGTTGTTTTGAAAGCTGCTAGGATGGCTCAGTCGAGGATCTTTGCGTAGATCCTCAATGATTTCTGGTTTCTGATGGGTAAACACACTGCCCACGATGCCTTCCTCGGGGCGCAGGGAGTGAAGTCGCAGAAAACTCAGCAGGGCGGAAGCATTGGCCTTGCCCATGGCCGCAATGCGCTCTGGCAGGTCAATCAGCGGGGCCGAGTGGTCTGAATGAAAGCGGGGGACCAGGGACTTGCCTGTGGGATCGAGAAGGTAAAGAGCTCCCCCATTGCTTTCCAGCACGCGCATGGCCCCTTCGACGATGAGGCGATACATGGTGGACTGGCTATCTTCTCGGGTGATGGCTTCACCCAGATCATGGAGAAAGCCGAACATGCGGCGCTCTTCTTCCACGATGGCTTGCTCCTCTTTGAGCAAGTCTAGGATGGCCTTGTTTTTTTTCTTTGAGATGATCACCAAGGCAGCGACACAGCCTGTCAGCAACAGACTCAGCACGGTGATGATGATGATGGTCATGGGTCCAGGGATGACGGGCGGCTCGCCGGGCTGGGATTCGTCTCGGATCCAGGCGGCGTGGGCAACCCTCAGGAGGTGGCCAGTTCTGGCTGTTCCTCAAGCTCCTTCTCTAAAAAATGAATGACATCACGGAAGCGGCCTTCGTTCGTGTTGCTCATATCGGCCAGGTTTTGATGCGCTTGGAGCACGTGCTGGGTGTGCTCGAGCTTACAACTGGCACCTTTTTCCCCGCAAGTGGCGAGCTGGGCACAGGCCAGTTCACGCTCTTCTGGCCATGCACTGCCTTGAGTGTCCACATCCATGATGTGATCCAGCCCGAGATCTGACAGCAGTTGTAAATTTCTGGCATTGGCGTTCAACACACTCAGGGAACCACCATTTTTTTCCCGGAGGTGGAGGGCTGCCCCGGTGAGCGTCCCGAGAAACGTGGAATCCATCATGGGACATCGTTCCAGGTCCACCACGAGGTCATGAGTCCCATTGGCAACGACAGCCTGCAGAGCCTTTTTGACCTGGACTGAATTTTGGAATGTTCCGCGACCTTCCACCCGCAACCAAAAAACCTTGCCTATTCGGCCCACGAGAATGGTTGATGGAGCAATCACGGCGGTCAGGGGAGGTCTTCGAGATTTAATTCGCTTCAAACATCCGATCAGATGCAGCCCCGACGACACGTTTTCGGCTGGCGTGTTGCCAGAGTGCCGATTTTGGAGAGCATTTCATGGGGGGTATGAAAAGAGGTTAGCAGGTTCAGTTCCACAAGTAGGATTGCTGGCTGGCCAGCTCTTCCTTACCGCGCAGGATTGTCACCTTCCATGCTGTGACGCGTCCGGAAGTATTATATTCACTGCCACTGACCTGAAACTTGGAGCGGTTGCTGCGCCGGACTTCGGAAATTTCTTCCTCCAGCACCTTGGCATCGAGTCCGGTGTTCGCTTGGCGGTACTCAAAGCGCACCGTGACGGGCTGTGTGCGGTCGTCCACTTTCCAGAAAATGGTGTAGTAGTGGCCGAAACGATCCGTCACCTCCGCCCGCGTCACGGCACCAAAAAGGTGATAATCCCGCTCAAACTGCACGGCAGGATCAATAGTGCTGACAGGATTCCCCGGGGCCAGGTGGTAATATTTGACCTTGGAGATCTGGCCACCCGTTCCAACACTGACCGAGGAGCAGGAGGCAGAAAAAGTCGCCAGGAATGCCAGGGCGAAAAGACGACAAAAGAATGAGCGCGACGCAGAGGCCATGTAGTGGGGTGTAATATTCAGGATGCCGGGCTGATGTCAATGCCTCCCGAGGCTTTTCGCAGGCGGGCTAAAATGGCACTTTCACCAAGGAACCTGCCGAAAGCTCAAAAATTCGGTTGCCCATGGCGCGGTGTGTGGCATGATCGTCGCCCCCGATGCCGGACGTTTGATCTCTTGTGATCACATCCGCGCGGCAGATGACAACACTTCAGCAGACAACGTTATGGCATACGCAATCTTCAAAACAGGCGGTAAACAATACAGAGCTTCCGTGGGCGACTTCGTTGACGTGGAGAAGCTGGAAGTTGCTGAAGGCGAAACCTCTTCTTTCGATCAGGTGCTGGCAGCCGGTGCAGGCGCAGACATCAAAATCGGTGCTCCAACCGTCGCAGGTGCTACTGTTGAATTCAAAGTGCTGAAGCAGTTCAAGGCTGCGAAAGTCACCGCTTTCAAATTCAAGAAGCGCAAAGGTTACCATCTCACCAAAGGCCACCGCCAGCCGCTTACCCGCGTGCAAGTGGTCTCCATCAACGCGTAATTTCAATCATCTCACCTACACGAGGATCAAGTCATGGCTCATAAGAAAGGTCAAGGAAGTGTCAAGAACGGACGCGACAGCAACAGCAAGCGTCTCGGTGTCAAAAAATACGGTGGTGAGAGCGTCATCTCCGGCAATATCATCATCCGTCAGCGCGGTACCAAATGGGTTCCCGGCGCTAATGTTGGCATCGGCCGTGACCACACCCTTTTCGCCCTAGTCGCTGGGCGTGTTCGTTTCGACAAAGATGGTCGTCGGGTCAACATTGATGAGGCTGCTCTTCAGGCCTAATCAGTTCCGCATTTCTCTTGTTGATCTTGAGCGGGCTCCATTGTGAGCCCGCTTTTTTTATTTGAATGAGCTTGGTTTGATAAACTCGTTCACCTTCTTCAAGGAAATGACATGATGCGCACTGGACTGGCCCGCGCCCTATCTAAACTGGGGCACTGTTCTCGCAGCCAAGGCATTACCCTCATCAAAGCGGGGCAAGTGACTTTGAACGGTCGCGTTTGTCGCGATCCAGAAAAACCCGTGCAGCTGGATCATGACGTGATCCAGGTCAATGGCACTTCAGTGGCTGCGGCCAAGCATGTCTATGTGATGCTGAACAAGCCAAGAGGACTCGTCACGACAGCCAGCGATGAAGAGGGACGCGCCACCGTGTACGAGTGCTTCAAAGAGGCAGGGTTACCGCATGTGTCTCCGGTCGGGCGGCTGGACAAAGCCAGTGAAGGCCTGCTGCTGTTCACCAATGACAATGCCTGGGCCAATGGCATCACCGACCCGGAAACGCATGTGGAAAAAACTTACCATGTCCAGGTGGCGTGTCTGGTGGATGACGGCTTGATAGAGCGTTTGCACCAGGGGGTGATGCATGAAGGGGAGTGCCTGCGCCTGCTGCGTGTCTCCGTGCTGCGAACGGGCGTGAAGAATAGTTGGTTAACCATCACGCTGGATGAAGGTCGGAACAGACATATTCGACGTGTTTTAGAGGCGAATGAAATCGAAGTTCTCCGCCTCATGCGAGTCTCTATTGCTTCTTTGACTTTAGGCGAACTCGCGAAGGGAAGTTGGCGGTATCTGAGCTCTCATGAGGTCAAGTCACTGCGATCCAAATCGAAGTGATCCGTTGAAAAGAATATAGGTTAGGCCCGAGCGGAGGGTTACTCTGGACAGTCGCTAAACAGGCTTATCGAGCTCCAATGTGATTCAGTCTGGGTGGTGATTTATTAAAACACAGACAGTTGTTGGGAATCCTTGCCCAATTCACCGAACCCTATTCTGAAGTCAGTATCGGGAAAGAGTGAGGGGCAATCATTGGCTGTGATACCCCTTCAATTCAGTCTTGGTTTAGGAAACAAAGTTTTTTTGCTGCTAAAAGCAGGATCAAAAATTCGTCTGTTTTTAAGGCTTTTTGCAATATCTTAAGTAAAAGAACGCTAAAAAAGGAGGTTGAAATGAGGGTTGTCCTACAGAGCTTGTCATTTTTGAGATTGCTATGGGTTGATTTTTTTCGTTTAAACAGAAAAAACATAATTTTCATTGCGAATTATCATATTTGATAATAAAATGTGGGTGTTCTTTTAGGTCATCGCCAAAAAACTCCGGAAATTCAAAATTGAGAATGCTATGAAATCCCAACTATTGCTTTCCATGGCCGTTTTCCTGGCCGGTGTGTCGCCTAGCGTTCATGCAGACATTCTTCTGGGAGCTCCGGGTGTGACGGCGGGCACTCGCATTGCCACTCGGGTTCCCTTTAAAATTGATCATGAAATCACCGGCTCATACAAGTTTGTGTTTTCGGGTATCCAGGCCAAAGGAGATACGCTTGGGGCACCAGGTTCCTCGGGCACGAACGGGAATGGCGGGCAGTTTCACCTCAAAGCGGGGGTTTCTGCGAGTGGTGGCACCAATACCTCTGAGCGAGTGGGCCAGATCGAGTTTCGCAACATCCAGGAGTACAACACAGCCCCGCTAAAAACGATTTTGATCACACCTGCGGCTGTTTTCAAGGCGACTTCGGCACCCATTGACATCGAAATTACTTGGCAAGGAGGTGGCAATGCTCACAAGCCCAATGGGATTTTTAATGTGTTAGGGGAGTATCAAAAAGATCCGCCTATTCCTACAGGCTCTCTTTCGTTTGCTACAGGTCAGTGGATCTTGGAAGACAGTCCCAATCCTGCCGGGGTAGCGACGATTGTGAGAGAGTAAAGTGATTGGGCTAAAGGAATCCCCCCGATGAACCGTGTGGCTACAGCTTCCGTTACCTTGCGGCGTGGAAAGATCATCGCGCTGGGTGTGGCTTCGTTGTTAGGCAGCCTTATTGCCCAGGAAAAGTCACAGAATCCCGCGCGTGATGTGATTTCAGAGTCCAACTTACGTCAAATGGTGATGGCGACTCCTTCTTTGAAGTCGCAACTCAAGATCCAGGCCAAGCCGGTTACGGGTGCCCCACCCAAAATGGAAAGTTCGCTCTGGACTAAATCCATCATCCTCAGCGATGGAGAAAAGTACACGCTCGTTCCAGTGGGTTCCATCTTGCACTTACCCGCCTCTTTGCGCTCCCGAGTGTTGGCTAAGCCTCAGGGAGATTTTACCTTCTGGCCTAACTTTTTAAAACGCAATGAATCTTGGTTAGGCGGACGAGAGGTGACTCTGGGAATGTCACGGGGGAATCGTCAAGCTGCCAAGGAATTGCTAGCTAGCGTGGCTCATGATCAGCGTCTTTTGGTGGCCATTTATAAGGGCGGCCCGATCACAATTCTAGAACCTGCTGAAGAACCCTCATCTGAGAAAAAACCGTGAGTTATGAATCTTAAACACGTGTTTTTAAATGTGTTTGCCACGGGTCTCATGGCCCAGACTCCAGAGGCTTGGGTACGGCAGACGGACCTAGCGACGGGTCAAATTTATGACACGCCCATTGTCGGCACGGGCGGCAGTTATACGGCCCCTGTGCGGGTGAATGAGACGGGCTCGCTCTATGAGCTTTTTGCTCGTGGCACGGCCTGGGATACCAACGTCTATCTGTTGGATACGAAGTTGATCGGAACGTACAATCCGGTGGTTAGCGTAACCATTGATACGGAAGACGATTATGTGCGTGGGGATCCTGCAGGGACCACTTTTGTTAAGCGCACCCGGGCGGACCGGCCTTACACGATGAACATTCACGTGGAAGGTCTGGTGGATGCCAGTACCAGCACGGCGGAGCGCACGGTCTATTTGGCGGTTAATGGACGCAATTTCGATGCCACGACCTACTCAGGGCTGAACCAGCCGCAGTACCTGTTGGACGATTCCAATTTAGAGAATGGAGACTATGTTTTTGGTCCTCTTTATCATCAGCTGAATTCTCCCACAGTGAGTTCCGGCAATGGGGAGCAGAGTTTTACCATCGTACGTTATGCTTCCTATCTGGTGCCCGATACCATCTTGATGCAGCCGAAAATTGAAATTTGGCCCGTGCCCGTCGCGACTGCGGCTAACGTCAGTCCTGGTCAGGTTTTTATTGATCGGATTCCCTCCATCGTGGTGTCTTTCCAGCATCTATATCCAGACTCACGCACCTACGTTCAATTGTATAAAGGGGGGCAAGTGCTGGGAACCGTTGGCACCTTGGTGAATGGGACAGAGCGTCGTTTTGGCAGGCACTACAATCCTGAGCAGGTGGAGGAACCCACCAACGTGCCGCAGAGTTTTTCGATCTCGATTGACGATCTTTCCAACTACACGCCTGATGACGGTCACTACACCCTGGAGGTGATCACGCACACGCCTTTCTTCAATCGTGCGCCGGAGCGTCTGTTTCATGTCACTTTTGAGGTGGACCGGGTCATCACTTCACGAGGGCAGATCAGCACGCGAGAAGTGGGCACCGCACCATGAAATCAAAGCTCCATTTTGCTACACAGATTCGGCAAGGAAGCCTCTTGATCGAAGTCTCAGTCGCCCTGGGTCTGACCACCATGCTTGCTCTGGTTTTGATGAGGGCATCTCTTTTGGCCATTTCGGGAAATCAATGGTCCACCATGCAGACGCTTACGGATGCTTATCTGAGTCGTGAAACAGCCTTGGCGAATCGCCTGCCCTTTGTCGAGGTGGCGGGGCAGGGTTCGGCTTGGCCTGCTCCTGTCGGCGATGCGACGGCGGTGAATGAGCAAACGGTGACGCTGGGAAAGCTACCAGGAGGCCAAGGAGTATCGGCGATTTTGAAGCGTTTTCGCACCTGGGAAGCGGACAGTGAATCATCGGTGGCACTGGCCGTGTGGCGTCTGCATTCCGTTTTGATTTATCGCATCGGTGAGGATGAATACACCAAGAGCAGGTCCACCCTTCGTGTGCAATGAAACGTCTCCTGCCATCACGCCGGCGTGCAGGTTTCACGCTCATGGAAATTTCCACAGCGATGGGGCTGATGGTCATGCTCAGTGGTGCCCTGGTGGTGATGTTGCAGCAGCATTTGAGCTTCATGGCGCTGGCGCAACGCCAGTCTTTTTTAGCCGAAGAAGCGCCTAAGATTGGCAATATTTTAGGCCGTATTTTTCAACAGGCAGACCACTACTTTATCTACACGAATCGTGAAACTGCGCAGGGGGGCGGCACGCCGATCCTCACGGGTGGTGGTGCGGTAAAGTTGTTTTTCAAAAGTGCTGCTCAAACGACGACGGAGCGTCTCATCGCGGCTGAAGTTGGGGCCACGGGCACGAGTCTGCGTTTTTACACGGCGCAGGCAGATGGGACGGTCAGTTCTTGGCTGATCTGTCAAGGGCTGCAAGGTGCGACTTTTCGTGCGGATGAGGGTATCCTCATGGTGACTTTGACTGGGCCGAATGGGGAAGAAATCAGCTACTGTGGAGGTGCACGATGAAAGTCTATCTCAAAAAACAGACTTGTGGTTATGCTGCCTTGCCGATTGTGACGGGTTTGGCGCTGATGTTAACCTTTAGTCTCACCATGCTTTTTAAAAAGACGCTGATGAATCGAGACCAGGCGTCTAAGACACAACTGCGTCTGGATTATCATCAGCGTGAGGAGGCTCTGTTAAGGGCTTTGGTGGCGGTATTTCCAAACAAGGCGATTGACTGTCTGCGGGCCAATCTAGCCGCTGGTGATGCCCATGACTGGAATGCCATTTTCAGTGAGGCTGTGGCACTTTCTTCCGCCTCTCAAAGTTTGTCGCCGGCGCTTCTTCAGTCTTTGGGACTGACCGGAAAACGCAGTGGAGATGTGGGAGATCGAGACAGTGAACAGGTGCAAAGTTGGATCACGTCTCTCTCTGGGGTGACAGGGCAAGTGACACCTGGCACGACGGCGTATGAGGCCGTCTTTCAGCAGCCAGCATTTGCAGGGAAAATGCCTCCCTTGCTCGACATGAGTGCTGAACTTCAGGCAGCGGATGCAGAGCGGCCTTTGATCACGCCATTGAAGCGATATGCCACTCAAGTGGCAGGATTGCTGGCTGACGTGGGTGCACATCCCACTTTCAATTTGATTCCTTACCCGAACATTCGTTTTGGTTATGCAGCACCTGGGGCACCTTTCGTGGCGAAGCGTAACTGGTGGGCTTTCACGGTGAATTATGGCAACCGGGGAAGCAGCGTGGCACGCCATTACGTGCTGTCTCTTTACGAGGTGCCTTCTCAAATGCCCATTGAGGCGGCGACTTTTGCCTCCATCGGCACGCATCAAGACGGCACGGCTTGGAACGCTGGGGCGGTGAGTATTCAGGGCTCCGTTTATGCAGATCAGATGATGGTCGAAGGGGCCTATGGAGCCACTCGTTTGGCGGGGCGAAGCGGCATCGAACTGGCGCAGGAGATGGATCTCGGGGGTGTCACAGTGGGGTCCAATTTCGATGCCATGGGAGAGAGAGAGAGGCTGCAAGCAGCCGAGGGAACAGATGTTTTACCTGTAGCAATTTCGGCAAACTCCGGGAGGCTGAGCTTTCTGCCTCTACCGACTGGGTCGGGGTATCTGCGGCGAAGAGCGGCTGGAAGCACCTCGACAGCCTGGGATGATTACACGGCAGGAGGGCAGCGTTGTGCGATGACGGTGGAGGCCATTGATATGGTGAGTTTTGAGGATCAAACGCCCACGGCTTTACGCGTGCGTTTCCGAAATGAGGCGGGGAGCATCTCAGAAGTGGTTCTGCGTCGCGGGGTGAACTGGCCAACGAGTTTTGAACCAGGGGGGGCGGCTATACCCTTCCAGGTAGAATTGACCAATAACAGCCGTTCTTGTGTGACGTTTCATCCGATGCTGTTGGATGCCTGGTTGCAGGCGCAGGGGGGGGCTTCGGTCGTCACAAATAACAGTCTTTATTTTGGCGTGGATCCCAGTCTGAAACCTTTGATCGTACGCACTGTCAGTGAACCTCCTGCGGTGGAGGATATGTGTGTGATTATTCGTCAGGGGAAGAACCTCACGAATTACACGGCGGGGCTCTCCATCGTGGCCCCCCTACGGGTGTATGTGGGAGATGACCTGAATGCGGTGGCGGCATCTGGGGTGCCGGTGGGTTCAGGTCTGGATGCTGCTACGGAGTTTTATCCGCCGCTGTCCATCTTTGCAGCCGAGTTGCGCGTGGGCACCACCGGTTTCAATCGTCCCATTGATCATCGTGGCCAGTTAGGCAGTCTAGCCACAGGTGGCACGGCGGCTCCCTGGAAGCCTCTCGATATGAAATCTGGCAGTGATGATGCGGTGCATGCAGATAGCATTTCGGCGGAGTTAACGCCCTTGCGTAGCCCGGCTGAACTGCCGCCGATTCACCCGATGAATTGGCTCGTTGTCATCGAAGAGATTCCTCAAGATTGATTGTCTAACCTTTTATGCGTTCTGCCCCCACTTCTCCTGATATTCTAGGTCAGCTTGCCGTCGCTTTTGCTGGGCGAGAAATTTCGGACGTGCAGGTGCGGACAGGAGGCTTGATCTACCTGCATACCAATCGCGGGTTGGAGATTGCCGAATCATTCGGTATCCAAGATGCAGAGGCCGTGGCCCGGCTAGCGGAGGGGTTGTACACACGTCAGTCGCATGAGATTTGGTCGGACGATGCAGCCTGTGCCACTGGTGACCGCATGTGGGAGCTGGTGCGTGCGCGCCGGGTGATTGACTTTAGCTGTGAGGAAGGGGCGCTGGGCTCGCCCGTGCGCATGCGTGTTCAGGTGCATTTGAGTGAGCATGGTCTGGGCGTGACCTGCCGCTGGTTACGGGCTAAAATTTCTCAGCTAGAGACGCTGGGCATTGATCCACTGATCTCGGACAGCTTGCGGGATCTGATGCAGCGTCGGTTTGGTCTGGGGCTGATTACAGGCCCGACGGGCTCAGGGAAATCCACCACGCTGGCGGCGATTCTAGATTGGGTCCGGCGGAATTTTCAGAAGCACATCGTCACCATCGAAGATCCGATCGAGTACCGTTATGATACGACGATGGATGACCCGAACCAGGCTGGGGTGCGCGTGCCCGCCCCGTCTCTGGTGACGCAGCAGGAGGTGGGGCGGCACACGATCTCTTATCAGAGCGGGCTAAAAGAAGTGCTGCGCAAGACGCCTAACATCATTTTGATCGGGGAAATTCGTGATCGTGAAACGATGGAGACTTGCATCGAGGCGGCGCAGACAGGTCACTTTGTGCTTTCCACCCTGCACACTCGCGGTGCGGTGAAGACGATTGACCGTATCTTGGAGTTTTTCCCCAAAGAGCAGCAGTCGGGGATCTTGCATCGCTTGAGTGAAACCTTGACCTTTGTACTTTCTCAGGGACTGCTCACGGGATTTAACGGGCGTGTGCTGGTGACCGAGTATCTGCAAAACACGAATGAAGCGGTGGCCGCTGGGATGCGTGCTTACGATGGCAGTGCCACCTCCTTAGCGGATGCCCTGCGTTATAAGGGAAATCTGCGCTGGGACCAGTGCCTCATGAACCATTACCGTGGTGGGGTGATCTCTGAGGATGTGTTCAATGCCAACCTTCTCGGCTAGCGCTAAGGTGTTTTTAATAAAGGGCCCACGGAAGGCCTTGGCCCAGTGGATGGCTGGGTACGCTGGATCACCTCATGGATGCGGGTGAGGAACTTCGCGTGCTCTTCCAGCTCTTGCCGGCGGAGAGGCGGTATGTTTTCCCACCAGCCTTCAGCCTGTGCGGTGCTACGGAGCTTTTGATAATGGTGAAGGCAGCGGGCCAGGGTATCGCGATGCTGAGAGATAGCCGATGCATCCCGCATCACGCGCTCAGGCCGCAGTTGTTCATTCAGTAGGTTGATGGCGGCCCCAGCTCCAGTGAGGGCATCGGCCAAGCTGGCTTCATTGCGCAAGCCGTAGTTCATGGCTTGCTGTGCCAGGGCCTGGATGACAGGTTCTGCAGCCTCGGGCGGCTGAGTACGCGCGGCGATGTGGTAGTGCAGGATCTCGTAGAGCGTGGCATCTCCTGGATCGAGCTGATAGGCTAGGCGCAGCCGCACATCGCCTGCGGCATTGAGGTAGCGTTGATGAGCCTTTGAAAGAGGAAAAGTACTGTTGCGCCGGGTGCGGTTTTTTTCTAGACGGGCCAGTTCATCCACCTGTTTTTGTAGCCAGGGTGTTTCTGATTGAACGGGCGGGGGAGGCGGAGGCGCAGGCATGCCTTTGCGGGCAAAGCGTCCCGCTGGCGGTGGCGGGGCAGGGGTATCTTTAGCCGGGGTTGGGGCTGCGGCTGCGGTGGCGCTTTCCCCCCCATGCCAGTAGCTGTAAAGTGAATCGCGTATCAAGCGCGCAGTGAGGCTGCCGTAGGCACTGCCTGCGAAGGCAAAGGCAGGGGGTGTCCTCGCCGCCTGGAGTGAAGGCTGCGTACAGGTGAGTGCATGCCCGGCCCACCAAAGACCTGCTGCCGCTGTCAGGCTCAGGAGCGTGTACGAAAGAGGCATAAACCAAAGAGGGAAATGGCAGCGCCCTGAAGCGCCAGGGTGAGGGTGACGCCGATAAAATCTGCTGTGGGCAGCGGGCCCATTTTAAACACCAGTCGTGGCGTGAGATCTGCCAGATGATAGTGAGGCAATGCCACCCACAACGACTTTAGCAGGCTGGATTCTGCCCCACCTAGGATAGGGGCCAGCCAAGCTGCACCGAAGAGCCCACAGAAAAGCAACCCCGTAGGCAGGAGAAAGGCGATCACCTCCGCCGTGCGTGTGCCCAGGGCTACTGCGAGGAGCAGCAGCGGGGCTGCACACAGGGAAAAGACTAGGCTGTATTGCAGAACGAGGGTGACCCACTGCTGTGCTTCTTCAGGTCTCTTTGGCAAGGTGAGCGTGACGCAGACGAGGGCGGCTGTGGCAACGATGGCCAGCATCCAGATCCAAAGGGCACTGCTGAGCTGTAGGCACTGGTGGACCTTTCCCATCCCGCCAGCATGCAAGTGCTCCAGCATGCCATCCCGCCTCAGCCGATGCCCCAGGGCCGAGGCTTGGAAAGGGAGCCAGGTGAAAAGGGCTACCCACGCATAGATCCAGGCGGCCTGTGCCCTGGCTGGCTGGAGGATTTGTGGATTTTCCTCCCAGGGGGTCAGCAGCGGGGCGATCCAGACAAACAGCAGCGCGCCTGGTAGGAGCAGCCAGCAGCTGCCGCGGCCCATGAGACCGGCAAGGCTCAGCCTAAAGAGGGGCCATGTTTGGAGGTCCTTCATGATTGCAAAGTTTGGTAGGTCTTCATCCAGCTATCACCCGTGCGGGTGGTGGCATGCTTCAGCTTGCCTCGGGCGATGGTGAGGAGGGAGTCTGCCTGCTGCACGCATTCCAGCTCATGCATGATGATGAGGCGCACGGTGGTGCGACCCGTTTCGGCCCATAATTGGGTGACTTGGGTCCGCGTTTCAGCATCCAGTCCAGTGAGGGGTTCATCCATCAGTAACACGCTGCCCTGGCTCTGGGCGGCTTTGATTTCAGCTAGAATGAGGAGGACTTTCTGTCGGTTGCCTCGCGATAGTTTACCGATCTGCGTATTGAGATCCAGCCGCAGGGTTTCAGCGAGTTTTTCAGCCTGAGCCAGAGCAGTGGAACGAAACCAAGCGCGGAAGAAGGTTCGGGCTTTGATTTCGGGGTCGGCCTTTAATTCATCGGCAAAGTAGTGCACACAGCCCTGCGTTTTTAGAGTGCCAGTGAGGGGGCGTGTGAGCCCTGCGAGGGCACGTAGCAGGGTGGTTTTACCTGTGCCATTAGGGGCGACGAGGAGGTGCAGCCCCGGCCCGGTGGTGATTTCCTGAGTGGCCTCGACCAGGCAGCGGGACTGGCGACTCCAGGGTAAGCCTGTGCGGTAGCCAAAGCGGGTGCCGTCTGGGATGTGCAAAAGTGGGGCGGGAGCCATGCGTGAGAGATGCGCGGAATGTCACTGCCCTGTGTCCCAAAGTCCATCAGTTCCATTCCCAGAAGGATCATAAGGTGCGGTGCCCAATAAAAGACGGGGAGGCATCACCGAATGATCCACAGAAAGGGAATCGTTGTCGAGACTGAGGACGGTGGGAATTCCCGTCCACCCCTCGGGCATGTAAACTTGCAGTTGTGAGGCACTTACATTTTCCATGTCATCTGCAGGATGGTCCGCCATGTAGGCCCGCTGGGCGGCAAAGACGGCCTGTAGGGAGACCGACGCATCTTTGCCACGCTGCCAGTCCCGCACCTGCGAGATATTCATGCCGGCAAATGTGGCGAGTCCTAACAATAGACCGATAACGAGACTGATTTCGATCAGGGTAAATCCGGGCCTGTGGGCACGAAAGAGCCCGGTGGGGAGATGCGGGCGGATTTTCATGGGATTAGTGGGTAGGTTGCAAAAGATTGGCGACTTGGTTTTTGGGAATGATTTTCACGCTGCCTTGCCGCACCTGAACATTCGATGAAGAGACCTTTTGAGGAGCCGCCACGGGGAGATCTTGGGTCAGCTCCACCGGCAGTGTTGCGCGACGGTGAATGTAGAGAACGCGGGCCTGGTCAGGATTGGTGGAGGCAGGCACCACCACCGTTTGTGGGATGCTGGGCTTCACCGATGAGATAATCGGGGGGGGCTCGGTAGCTGTCGGGAGTGTGAGGCCGGGAATAGGGCGCGGCACCAACTTTGGAGCTGGTTCTACAGCCTGGAGGCAGGCAGCAGGAAGCAGGAGGGTGAGAAGGAGCGTTTTCATAAAGGCGGATTACATATTGCCAGATTGCATCATGCGAGGGCCCATGAGGAAGATGGGCAGCATGGAGCCCGTGAAGACAAAGCCGATGAGCACCACGGCTAAGGCGAGGGTGATGAAGTTGATGACCTGCGTGAAGTCAGACATGATCGCTGCCGTATCTTCCTCATAGATATCCCGCAGCAGTTCCAGCTGTTGAGGCAGGGAGGCCGAGCGTTCACCAATGCCGATCATGTGCACGACCTGTGGATCTAGATTGGTGTTGCGTTTTAAGGCTTCAGCGAAAGGGACCCCCGAAGATTCATAGACTTGGGAGGCCTTGATGAAATCAGGATACATCGGGGTGCCCTGCACCACCCGGGCACTCAGGGCTGAGGCGCGGGCTAGGTTGATGCCGTTGGCATACAGCATCTGTAGGGTGCCGATGTAAGCGCTCTGGCGCAGGCCCATGACCAGCTTGGTCAGTAGTTTCCAGCGCTTCATGGCCTGAATCAGCAAGGTCTGCCGAAAGTCTGCGGAGCGAAAAATAGCGGTGATGAAGGCTGCCAGGGCGATGATAAAAAAGGGCCACGTCTTTTGCACAAAATGGCTGATGGAAAAGATCACCACCGAGATGGGGTCTGGCTCTTGACGCACGCTTTTCAGGGTGTCTTCCACCTGAGCCACGACATACACCTGGGAATAAATGAACAGGCCGATTTGAAAAAGAATAACCAAGGATGGAACCAGCAGGGCACTGCGTAATTTACTGGCGAACATGAGCTCGATCTTGATGCGGCGCGCGAGAGAACTAAACGCTTCCCCGAGCTGGCCTGCATCGGCCCCAGCCTCGATGATGGTGATGATGGTGGTGTCAAACTTTTGCTCTTTGGCAAAGGCGACATGCACGGGTAATCCCGCTTCTAGCCGATTGCGAATGTTCATCAGCGAGGTCTGCAATTCTGGGTTCGGCAGACCTTGGGAGTAGTATAGCAGAGCATCGGCTGTGCTGATGTTTGCCTTCAACATGGAGGCCAGACCGCGAAAGAGTTTGATGAGTTCTTTCCGTGAAATGGCTTTGTTAGACTTTTCACTTTTGCGGGCTCCCGTCAGCGGCTTCACCATGGCCACTCGGAAGCCGGGTTTGGCTGCCAGGAGGGCGGCCTGTTCCCGGTTGGGCGCCTCAAATTCGAGGACCTTGGACTGATCCGGTCTCTTGATGTTACGCAGGGTGACTTGAAAGGCGTTCATGGCTTAGGATTCATAAGTGAGGTCCAGTACCTTCTTCAGCGCATCGAGGTCCGTTTTGCCTTCAGCCATGAGTTTCAGCCCATTGTCCCGCAGGGACGGCAGGCCAGATTCACGGCGGACTTCCTGCTCCAGTTCAAAGGGGGTGATCTCACCCTTGGCCAATTTATCACCGATCTTGGGGCTGATGGGCAGGATCTCCAAGATGGCGGTGCGGCCTGCATAACCACGGCCTTTGCATTCGGGGCAGCCTTCTTTCCGGTGCACAAACACCGGGCGCTGAGCCCAGGCTGGATCTAGGTGAAACAGGCGGATTTCGCGTTCGGGGATGCCCTCGCGCTTCTCTCGGCAGGCGGGGCATAGCAGCTTCACCAGACGCTGCGCGCAGGCCGCTTTGAGAGTCTGGGCGATTTTCCACCGCTCCATGCCCAGCTGCTGAAACCGCTCAATGATCTGCGAGGCGCGGGGCGTGTGAATCGTGGTGAGTACTTTGTGGCCAGTGATGGCGGCCTCAATCGCGAGCTCGGCGGATTCGCGGTCGCGCACCTCGCCCATGAGAATGACATCGGGGTCTGACCGCATGAAACTAGCGATCATGGGTTTGAACTCGGAGGAATCGCGCAAGTCACAGTGAGTGACGCCAGGGATCTCATCTTCCACCGGGTTTTCCAGGGTGAGGATGTTATCTTCGGGGTGGTTTAGCTCACGCAGCATGGCATTGAGCGTGGTGGATTTCCCAGAGCCTGTGGGGCCAGACATGACGATGATGCCGGAAGGAACGGCCATGGCCTTGTCGAGCTCAAACAACGTATCTTCATCAAAGGCCAGTGTGCCCATGCCGAGACGTGCTTCGAGATGCGTCTTATCCAGCAAGCGCATGGTCACATGGTAACCTCGGTAAGTGCGGTGCCGCTCATAGCGCACCCCCACAGCACGCCCATAATAACTCGCCGTGAAGCGCCCAGAGATGCCGGGTCGTTTGCTGCGCTCCTCTGGGGCCAGACGCATCAAGTTGAGCAAAAAGGCATCCACTCGGTCCCGCAGTTTCACGGGCATTTCGACTCGTGCTCCTAAATCGCCATCCACCCGGAAGCAGTATTGAAAACTGGTCTTTTCCGTTTTGATGTGGATGTCTGAGGCATGCTGCTTGATGGCATCACTGACCATGCTGGCCACGAGCTGAGCGATGGGCTCGTCATAGAGGCGAGTGACATCAAAGTCGGGACTCTCATTGGAAAACTCTTCGACTTCGACAGCCTCAAGTTCTGCCCGACTAGGGCCGGATGAATTGGAGGAGCCTTCGATGACGGCTGATACCTCCGATGCCAGGGTGACGACCTTTAAAAGTTCATCTTCAGGAAAGCGACTGGCGCAGTAGTCATCGGCCCGGTAGTCCCAAGGATTGGCGACGGCTAACAAAATCTGCTGAGAGCTGCGGCGTAGTGGCACGAACATGCCACGGGCTAGGACGACGGGGTCACAGTAACCGACGAACTCTGCATCTGCCATTTCTCGGATCTGAGGAAATGCCGGAAGCCCCGAGGCACGACCGACGGCACCCAGGATGCGAGTCTTGGAGCATTTGCGCACCATGGCTTCATCCGAAAGGGTTTCATTCCCCGCCGTGGCGGCACGCAACTGGCTGATGATGAGCCGCTGAATGGTGTCGTTGAATTCGATGCCGAGATTCAGGTTCATGCGGCAAAGTGATTTTGCATGAGGATCTGCCAGGCGGGCAGCTCCATGAGGAAGGAGAATACGAAGGGAGCGTCACCATCCGTTTCCCGGTTCAGCTCATGGCTGATCCAGAATGAGGCGACGAGTGCAGACACCGGATTGATGGAGCCGATGTGGACGATGCTCGTCTCCCCAGCGAGGGTGGCGGGACAGCCCAGGGCTGCGCAAACAGGACGTAGGCCAGCGCAGTGATCATACAGTGCAGCGGCTCTACCGGGCAGGGGGCCAAAGCTCCAGTAATGCACACGGTCATTCAGGCAATTGCGCAGCAGCTTTTGCATGCGGATGACCTCACCCTCCTGGGTCAGGGAATGTTTTTGAGCCTGAACATCCGCCACATAAGTGAGGAAATCTGCCGGAGGGTGGGCGGAATTTAGGGCCGTGAGGTAAGCGGGGATCCAGGGGGCCGCTTCAGCCTCTGAGACATAACCTCCCTGCCGCAGGTGCTTGACCGTCGTTTGGGCGATGCGCTCCAGCACGGGCTGCAGACTGAGGCGGTCCGTCTTGGCTGGTAATGGAAAGCCGGTGATGGATTCAGTCATGTCAGAAATCAAAGGGGGGCTTTTAGACTCTGCAGATTAGGGCGTGGTGTCGTCTTTTTTGCCGAAGAGCCGCTTCACCCAGGAGGACTTGGGGGTGACGCGGACAGTGGGAGCTTCAGGTGGGAAATCTGGGCTCTTGTTGCTAGGCGTGGCATTGGGCCAGTCAGACTTAGGCAGCAGGACGGAGGCTTCACCGAGGTCTTCAGGCTGCATCCCGGAGTATTCGCGGGTGTGCCAATTCATCTCTGGGATAGCCGCAACGTTGGAGGCATCATAAACGCGTGGGGTGATGACAAAGACGAGGCTCACCTGCTCCAGTTTTTTCATGTCGGAACTGAAGAGTTTCCCCACCAGCGGGATGGTGCCCAGGACGGGGACCTTGTTATTGCCTTCGCTATTGCTGTAATCGTAAAAGCCGCCAAGGAACAGTGATTGACCCGCTGGGATGCGGCTGATGGCCTCCACGGTTGATTCGCTGACGCGGGGAAACAGGTTGTTGGTTCGGCCAGGGATGAGTTCCACGATTTTAGCCACTCGCGGGCGCAGTTTCATGCGCACGGTGCCATCTGGCAGCAGGGTAGGGGTGACGGAAAGGGTCACGCCGATCTCGCGATTCTTTTCGGGCTCTTGCGTGGCACTGGGGTCTTCACTGTCGATTTTGTACCGCACTTTGTCCGTGATGTTTTGGCCGGCCGCAGTGTTGCTGATATCGGACGTGATGATGGGGAAACGGTCCACAATGGAAATGAGTCCCTGCTCATTGTCTTCCGTGATGATGGTGGGGCAGGCTTCTTGGGTAACTAAGTCGGCTCCCTGCAAGGCGCGTAAAATCGCTTCGACCTGAACGTTGCTAAACACCAGGCCTGCGCCTTCCGTATTCACTTGGTTGAGGCTGCTGCTCAGGCTATCCGGATCTCCGGTCCGGGTCAGTCGGCTGATATCCGGCAGATTAAAGAGGGCATTGAGGCTCTGAGAAACGGTGATGCTGGTGCCGTCTTCTCCGAGAGAACGACTCCAGTCCACACCGACGTTACGGCCCTGATTGCGGCGAATGCGGAGGACGCGCACATTGACCATGATCTGCGGCTTGGCTTTATCAATCTCTTCCAAGAGCTTGCGCACACGCTCCAGTTTGATGGTGTTATCGCTAACCAAAAGCGTGTTGGTTTTTTCTTCGAACTCGATTTGACCCACCTCACGGGTGAGCATCGGTTTGATGATGGCTTTGAGTTTTTCAAAGTCGGAGGTGGGGCCCGATGAGCTTTCGCTACTGCTGCTACCTTCTTCCCCACCACCGCTGGATGCCTGGGCAGACATGCTGCGGTTTAAAGGCGCCCCACGCAGGTATTTGAGCTGATAACTCATGACTTCCACGGGTAGCTTAGCCAGTTGCGGTTCCGTCATGAGGCTGATGGAAGAGCGTTGCTGATAAACAAAGAGGCCGTGTGCGACGGCAAGGTCTTCCATTTGCTGACGGGGATCATCTAGCTTGAGATGACCCGTGACGTTGTATTGCGGGGTATTGAGGTCGTTGTTGTAGAAGAATTGCAGCCCCGCGCTGCGGGAGAGGTACTGGAAGACTTCATTGATGGGGGCGTTATCAATCCAGTAGCCGTCTTCGGGCTGCGCAGGCAGGCTGGATAGACCACCGAGGCGCGCCGAGAGATCCACCGCTCCTGCTGGTAACGTTTGCAGGGGCTGAGGAATCGGTTCCTGCTGCGCATTCGCGCCCAGGCTGAGACAGAGCAGAGACAGGAAGCTGAGGCGGCGAGTGTTCATGGTTTGGCGGGAGGTGCAGGTTCCACGGGAGTCATGCGGCTCTCGAACTGGGAGGCGATCTTTTGCAGCGGCTCGATGGCCAACTGAGGAATGACGTCATGCTTGAGCACGCCGGTTTCATCCCGTTTGAGATCTCTGAAAAGTAGCTGAGTGGCACTGACTTCGATGACCTGGGCTTGGAAAATTTCGCTTTTATAGACGAGTTCGATGACATCACCCTCACCTGCCTGGCGACCCCCGATGAGGAACTCCCTCCGCTGTAGATTCACCCCATTGATCTTCAGAGTTTGCAGGGCTTGATTGAGCGTGATTTTTGGAGTGCTGCGGTAGATGTCTTCTTCGATGACGGGTGCATCATCTTCACGTGGGAAAGTCGAAAGACCGAAGGGGTCCATATTACGCAGGCGTGAGCTTAGCTTTTGAGCTTGGGCTTCGATGCTATCGCCTTTGGGCAACAGTTCCGTCTTTGGCAGCCAGGAGGCTTTTTCGCTACCCATGAATAGCGGTGCCCGCGCCGGCGCGGTGGGCTTGCTTTTAGCCTTAGCTGTCTGTGCCTGAAGTTGTGGCAGGCAGAGAGCCAGGACTAGGACGAATAGAGTCGGTAGCCGGTTCATTTCTTTTCCTCCTCGGCTTTCCAGCAGGTGTGGGTCATCTCCAGTACCAGATACTCTCGCTGGCTGATGAGTAGATCTGCCTTGCGGGTGATTTTCATGTCTTCCAAAATCGCTTGGGGCATGAGGGACTCCACTTGCAGGAGGGCTTCTTGCATGGGGCCTAGACCGCCTTGGAAGCTGCTTTTGACCCGGGCTGCATCGGCCTTCACCTGCCGCCCGAAACGACCGCGATCCAGTGGGAAAACGAGGCCACTTCGCTCCAATTCGATCTCTTTATACTTGGGCAGCAAGTTGTCGAGGATGCGGGTGAAAAGCTGGCCGGGATCTGCTTTCAGAATGGATTTCTGGTCTTCAAAAGTTTTGCGCTTGGGTGCGATTTCGGTTTCCAGTTTTTTCATCGCAGACAGGCGCTGGGTCTGCTCCTTGTAGCGTTCCTCTTTTTCCGCGCGCACGGTCGTCAACTTGCTGACTCCGGCCATGGCACCGGCTAACAGCAGGCAATTGAAGATGGCAGGGGTGATGAGCCCGAAGCGGAGAATGGGCTGGGTGTAGGCGCTCATGAGTCCAGATTAAAAGGGTTTGGCGAGCGGGAGGGACAAGGTGTCTTTATCCGTGAGAGTTTGGGTCAGCGTGGCCTCAAAACTGAAAGGAAAAGCCAGGGTAGGATCGCGTGCGAGATCCCCTGGCGCAGCCTGCGTATCAAAGCGGGCATTCCGGCCTTGGGTGAGGGCGACGGTAAGCTGGCGTGTGGGGCTGGGGCGGTAAGAGTCATCCCCAGTTGCCTCAGCCACCCGATCAAAGAAGGCAGTGAGGCCACGTTGGCTATTGAGCGTGCTCAGCAGTTCCAGGGCCTTCGGCTTCACCAAGCCCTTCAATGTCCATGTGCGGCTCATCCCCACAGAGTCTGCGACGGCTCCTTTAGCCACAGGGGCAGCCGGGCGTGTCGCCTCAGCATTGTATTGGAAACTTTCCAGCCGTACCCCAGAGTCCTCCGGGAAAAGCTGCAAAAGAAATTCCAGCGTGACCCACCCACGTGAGCGTGGTTGCAGCAGACGTGAGGTGATATCAATCTGCCTTTTCTCCTCCAGCAGAGTGGTGTGCTGAGCCTGGGTTTTTTTCATCTGCTCCGGCGTCAGTTCCCAGGAGGGATGATTCATGGCCGCAAAGAGCGAGTAGGTGCCATAACCTGCTGTGCTCAGGAGTGCAAAGGCCAGCAGGTAAACGAGCCAGGAGGAAAAGCGCAGGAGCCGCAGATCACTCTGCGCTGGATACAGGTTATCCAGCCGACCAGTGTCCATGAAGCTCTGCCGCCCCCAGTTTCCCCACAGGGAACGGTAGGTCTCTGTTTGGGCCAAAGGGGCTTTGCCCGTGCGCACCGGCTCCAGCACTGCCGTGTCATAAATCAAAAATTCAGGGCGGTGGCCGGGGATCTCCGTTAATGCAGCGTGTTCAGCTAAATTCAGAGTTTCATACTCGACGACATGACGACTGGAATAGAGATCGAGATCCTGCGAGGCAGCCTGCAAGGTACTTGCCTGGGCAGAGACTAACAAGACCTTGGTGGATTCCAGTTCGGCCCCCATGGCCATGGTCCAAAGGATGTCGCCAAAGCCGGACGGCACTTGTGAGCCTCCTCGATGAGCCAAGCTACGCGCTGTTTGCAATTCTCCATTCGGGCTGATGGCAAAGACGGCCGTAAATTTGTAAAAGGAAATGGCGACGAGGCAGCCGCCGGTAATGTCAGGACGCAGAATGGGCAGCGCGGCCAGACTTTCCAGTGCTGCGCTGGTGACTGCGACACGGACGGGCATCCGCAGATCCTCTGCTGAGGCTAACAACTTTTGCAAAAAAGCTTCGCGGCTGCGTGACAGCATCATGGCCGTGCAGCGTGCCTGGCCTGTCGCTGCACCCCAAAAGGGCAAAAGCCGCCACGAATTTGCTTCTGAGGAAACTTCCCGGTCCGCTAAGACTTCACGGGGATCATCCACCAGATTGTAGCGCAGGATTTGAAAATCATCGCCAGTCTCTCCTACCACTTCTCCTGCCTGGGCGATCTCGGCTAGGGAAAACTCATCCGCAACATGTAGGATCACTCCCAGCGCCTTCGGCTTGTCATCGAAATAAGTCGAAGACATCAACTCGCCCAAGATTTCCCCGACACCTTCACCCGTGGTGAGATTGGCAAGGGGCAAATGAGGGCCGGGCCGCCAGCGATGATGCTGTTTTGAATAAGTGGCCGAACATACTTCACGACCACCATCGAACCATAAATGCCATTGCCATGGCAGCTCCTCCGGCACCCGGTACCAATGACTGTCTGTGCCACGGCTCGTCTTGGATGCCACTGTGCGCGCCTGACGATAGATGTCAGCCGCTTTGAGTTCACAGGGATCCGTGATGTTGAGCATGGCCAGGAAAGTAAAGGACCAGGTGCGGAGGAAAATGCGACGGTCTTAGCCTACTGGATTACCAGTCCGTGGTGTCGGCAGCAGCCAGCACGTGAGTGGAGGTAGGGCCAGATCCTGCAAAGTCGCAGTTACCGTATGGCACGCCCACAGCAGGCACCGTACCCAGCCAGGTGTAGTCACCTGCAGATGGGCAGATAGGCTCATTCTCCATCAACTGGCCAGCACCAAAGACACTGGCTTCAGCCAAGGTGGAAAGAGCGGCGAGGTTCTGCATGTTGGCACCCGAGCGGACAGCCTTTTGCACGGCGGCGAGCTGCATCTTGCATTTCGCTTTGTCAGCACCTTGGCGATAACTGCCGATGCCGAGGAAAACCACCGCAATCAGACCCAAAAGAAGGGCGATCACGAGGCTGATTTCGATGAGCGTCATCCCAGAGCGGTGGGCGAGACGACGAGCGTAAACGGTGTGGGTGTCGATTTTCATATTTGATTCGGATTTTTTGAATCCGAACTATAATTTCTATAAGAATATCAAAAATGCAAAGAAAAAGGGTGATGTTTCTTATTGAACTACAAGGTTATGATTTACACCTATTAGATATCTAAAATTTAGACGGATTTATAAATGGGTGAAAAATCATATTTGAGAAATGAAGACGCCATCCACGAATGGCTCTCTCTTTTCAGAATCGCATATTTCGTTTTCGAATCTTAAAGGATTCCAAACCGGTTACATTTTCAGAGACGGGTCATGTCAAGAAAAGGAGAGACCCTAAATCACAAGTCGTCACTCAGGTACTTCACCTAGTCTGGATGTTGATAAAGGCATTTGCTTAATGCGCTACGTCACCCAAGCGGGGGATAATAAAGGGATTCATTATTTCCAGCGAATTTTGGAAATTCGTATTTGTCATGAATTCACCACTGCTCGCATCTTCATTATGTCGGACCTGGAAGGCGCTTCTCAGAAGCTCTCTGGTAAAAAACTTCTTTTTAACCGTCTTGTTTTTATTGGGCTCAGCTGAGTGGGCTCAGGCTCAAGCTCCAGTAAAAGTGAATTTTGAATCCGGTGTGGTCACGCTGTCTGGAGGTCAGGCAAGTTCGACCACGTGGCAGACCGTGACCTTTACACGCAATTTTAATGGCATCATCCCGGTGGTGATCATGGGGCCGGCCCGTAGCGTGGATACTCACCCACACACGGTGCGCGTGCGCAATGTCACTGCCACGGGTTTCCAGTGGCAGATTGATGAGTGGGACTACCTCACAGGTGCACATCCCGGTTCCATCACGGTGCATTTCTTCGCGATGACTCCAGGGACGCATGTGTTCGGCACCCAGCGCTGGCAGGTGGGCCGCGTGGCTGCGGTCAATCGCGCTAATACGACCGTGCCTTTAACTGGATTTATCAATGCGCCGATGGTGCTTACGCAGGTGGAAACAACGGCCAACGTGATTGCCGCGAACAATCCACGCGCTTTGAAGACCCGTAATTCAGCGGTGACGTCCAGTGGGTTTGTGGTGAACCTGGAGACGCAGCAGAATTACACGACGGCGATTTCGAATGAAGGCATCGGCTACATTGCCGTCTCTGAAGGCATTGGCTACTTGGATGGTAAAGTGCTGTGGTCTTACAGCCCTGGCACGGTGGGGAACGCCATCAAAACCTTTTATACTGGGCCTTTCACCAACCCAGTGGTGGTGGCGCAAACGCAGACAAAAAATGACACGGAGCCAGGTGATCTGCGGATGAGCAGCCTGCCAATTCTTTCGAATGGCTCGACCCGCGTTCAGTTCTCTTTCCAGGAGGAAACTTCGTCGAACTCCAATCTGACGCATGCAGCGGAGACCGTGGCAGGTGTGTTTGTGGGAGACATGCCGGGTGAAAGTGCAGCGAAGTTGGTTTTTGGCAGTGTGAATATTAACCAGTCATCACCCACCCAGTGGTTTAAGGTGAATCTGGCCAGTGCTTACACTTCGCCCGTAGTGGTCTTTGGTCCCCTAACCAAAAATGATGCAACGCCAGCAGGCATTCGTGTGCGCAATGTCTTGGCGGTGGACCCTGCCAATGGCAACAAGGCCAGCTTTGAATATCAAGTGGATGAATGGGACTTTGCCGATGGTGTGCATGGAACAGAGACGGCCAGCTACACGGTGATGGAAGCCGGCGTGTTTGCCATCGGCGGGCAGGTCGTGCAGGCAGGTGGGGTGGCAGGAGTCACGAATGCTGGGACGGTTCAATATCTGAGCGATAACTACTGGGCCAGTGACATCTACTATGAGCGTGAACCTGCCGTGTTTGCCCAGTGTGTGACGGTGAATGAAGCCAGTGCCGTGACGGCCCGAGTGGACAGCGTGGACACTCTTTACTTCTGGCCTGTGAACTTCCGTGTCCGTCTCACGGAAGCTGAAAATGCGGATCAAACCCACGCGGGGGAAACCGTTCACTTCATTGTGATGCCTGGGGGGACTGGGCAGTTCATGAGTTCCAATAACAACTTCCGTTTTGCCACTGGCATCGGGACTTTGAGCTCGATTTCAACGGCGACTGCCTTTGGTTCTAAATACGCTGAACCTGCTTTGTTTGCTGCCGCGCAGGGGACAGCTGAAGCGAGCTTCCAGGTGGAAGGTTATTATGAAACAGGTCTGGCCAGTGATCCCGACCCCATCGTGGTGCGGCGTGGCCAGTTGAATGCGGCGGGGGTCAATTTGGTCGCAGATGAAGATGCCTCTCCTTCCGCTGACAATGTTCACGCGGCTGAAAACGGTGCCTGGCTGGTCGTTCAGCAGGAGGTGGATGCCGATGGCGATGGCGTGACAGATGCCATCGAAACACAGATGGGCACCAATCCAAATTTGGCCACCAGTTCGGCCAATGCTTCAGGCGGCACCGCTTCTGATTGGGACACACTGCAGAGTCTTTACTCGCTCACAGCTACGGTGACCGCGCCGACGGCGTATGAAATCGTGGATAAAAAAGCCACGACCCTCGTGTCTTCCCCGGCTGTGATTCAGCTCAGCCGCAGTTATGGCACCATGCAGTTGAATCTGCGTGTCACGGGTGAAGCGGGTAGCACCGATATCACCAAGGGAAATGCCATTGCAGCGGATTACTCGATTTCAGGTGTGAGTGGCGGGAATCTTCTGCTGCCAGCAGGGCAGGGGATCACAGGCAGCCCTTATGTGGTGAACATTAATCCAGTGCAAGATGCCTCGGTGGAAGTGCCAGAGAACCTGAAAGTGACTTTTGGACCGGTGCCTTCAGGGGTGAATCCAGCGGTGGTCACGTATCCCACTTATGTGCGCATCAGCGATGCGGATCCGACCAACATCAATAACCGCACCATGTATGTGGCCTATCTTTCACGCGGCACGGGGGTTGTCTCCACAGGCTCCGGTGTGGCTGTGGCCCTCTTAGAAGGGGATAACAATGACGCCAAGACAAGCGTGAATGTGAGTGGTCTTAGCTCTCCGCAAAACACCACCTACCTGCGCATCAACAATGACCAGGACATCCGTAACAACTTGGGTGTCGGGCAGATCAACAACGTCACCTGGCTCATTCGTGCAGCGGCTTCTGAAACCACCGATCAAGCCATGCTGGATGCGCTGAATGCGGGCCGCATTTATGTGGATATCAATACGGTGAACTACACCGCTGGGGAAATCTTTGGCTTCTTCAATGCTGCTCAAGGTTCGGAAGATTTTGATCCAGATCGCCCCGACTTGGATGAACCTGCTTTGCCTGGAAGTCTGACCGCCACTGAGGCCGAGCGCGATATCTATCGCTTCTTGGACCAATGTACCTTCGGTGCCAACTCTTCCTCTTATAATGAGGTAAAAGCTGAGATTGAATTGGTGGATGGTACTTTGAGCGATGGCTGCACCGCTGCGAATCTCATTCTTGGTTATACCAATTGGCTGAATAAGCAGATGGACCCAAGCACGACTCCTTCACCGAGCTTTTTGACTTTGGTCATGTCGGCAGACAACGAGGAATTCGCCATGCGGGGTGCCAAGCCGATCCAGGCTGGCAATGATCCCCAGTTTGCCAGCTCTGGCTTTGCCGCCAGTTACGATAGCTACGGCAATCTAACGAACCCTTACAACAACGGCACGAACAATGCCTTCAGTTTTAACTCACCTCAAAACAGCGCCAATCGCCGTCGTGAGTGGTGGACCATGGTGCTTCAGTCCAAGGCGCAGGTGCGCCAGCGCATGGCAGCAGCCCTTCAGGAAATCGTCGTGATTTCAGAAAACGACAGCACCGTCGGTGCTCGTCATTATGGGGCGGCCAATTACTGGGACATGCTGGCTCAGGGTGCTTTTGGCAAATACCGTGATCTACTCGAAAAGGTGACTTACAGCCCCATGATGGGGGTTTACCTCAGCCACCTGCGCAACCGCGCACGTTACACCAGCGGTGGTGTCGAGATCTCTCCAGACGAAAACTACGCTCGTGAAATCATGCAGCTTTTCACAGTCGGTCTCGTGCTGCGCCATCCGGATGGCAGCTTGGTCTTGGGTCAAAATGGCCTGCCGATTCCCACGTATGACCAGACGGATATCACGGAACTGGCACGTGTTTTGACGGGGCTGACCTATGGCGCACGCCATGCGGCCATCACAGTTCGGCGCAACAGCTCTCAAGGAAACGTGCTGGTGCCATCCAGCGTCAGTGCCAGCCCGCAGATCGAGTTTCAGGGCGTGAACTTTACCGACTTCGGCATCGGTGGTGGGGAGACCTGGTATCAAGCTTCATGGATCTACCCGATGAAGGCCTTGGGTCGCGTCAATGGCATCAACTACCATGACTTTAATCCTTATGTGAACTCGCTGGGCGAAGTTTCATCCACCGTCTCGAAAGTGCTCTTTGCAGGTAAGGAGGGCGAGACACAATTGCCTTTGGTCAATACTTTGGGTCTAGCAGATGTGCAGACACATCCTCTGGCAGATGAAGACCTTCGTCTGGCTCACAATGCGCTGGCAGGTGACCCGAATGCAGGTTCTTACAACGGTCATCAAAACACCCCGGTGTTCATTTCCCGGTTGCTCATCCAGCGTCTTACGACCTCCAATCCAAGCCCAGGCTACCTGTATCGCGTGAGCGAAGTGTATCGCAGTTCCAATGGCAATCTTGGAGAAGTCCTGAAGGCCATCTTGCTGGACTACGAAGCCCGTTCACTGGCGGTGGCAGATAGCTTGGTGGGCGCAGGGAAGCTCAAAGAGCCACTTATCCAATACGCGTCTTTGTTCCGCACCTTGAAGGCGTACAGCAATGCGCCTCTTTCCAATCTGGTGAACATGAAGCTGCCTTTCAGCGGGGCTGATAGCCCGATGGTGACTTCTTACCCCGCTTCGGAGGCGGCTGCTTTCATTCCGGGTGCCTCACGCATTCGGTTGAATGACCAGACTGGGGCCATTGGTCAGTCTCCTCAGAAAGCACCGAGCGTGTTTAACTGGTTCCTACCGGACTACGTGCAGCCAGGCCCTATGGCCAATGCGGGTCTGTTTGGCCCCGAGTTGCAGATCAATACGGAAAGCAATCTGGTCAATCGTGTGAACCGCCACTATGCCCTCACTTGGATGGGGTTAACGGGTGCCTTCCCTGGATTTGGCCTTGATGACTTCGTCACCAATTCGGCCAACACAGCCGCACAGGTACAGACCAGTGTGACGACCCTCACCTTTGACTCCACCAACTGGAATGTCCCCCAGACGGTGACGGTGCGGGGACTTGAAAACCAGGGGGCCGATGGCACCCGGCCTACCTCCATCCTTCATACGATGGCGAGTGCGGACGTGAACTTTGCGGGCAACTACACCCCGCCTATCAACTTCACGGTTTCAGACAATGACACCACGACAGCCAAGTTGGTGGCCATCAGCCAGAGCGGCGGTAGCAGCACGGTGGTGGAAGGTGGCGCGACGGACACTTACACCGTCATGCTTTCAGCACCTCCCGCTGCGGGCCAGACCGTGACCGTGACGCCGAATGCCGTCAGTGCCATCCAGGTAGCTGTAGCTCCTGCTGTGAGCGCAGATGTCACTTTCTCTCCTGCTTCGGTGACCTTCAATACCACTAACTGGAACACTCCTCAGGTCATCACGCTGACGGCCAACAATGATACTGTGGTAAACAGCTTCCTGGCAGGCTCTGCACCTCTCAATACTCGTGTAGCTACTGTGCGTCATGCCATCACCAGCGGGGACGCTGGGTACAACGGCCTCCAGGTTTCTGACTTCAACTGTGCGGTCACAGACAATGATGTGGGCCGTCGGTTCATTCCTACGAAGGCAACCACCACGGGTGTCGCAGTCGTGACGGAAGGCAGCACTACGGATACCTACACCGTGGCTTTTGCCAGCGGCACTGCACCGACGGCCAACGTGACGGTCACCTTTACCTACGATCCCAACATCGTGGACATCACCTCCACTGATTCCACCCTGCTGAAACCTTCGGCTGGAGTGGCGACGCTGACCTTTACCGGTAGCACTTACACAGGCAATAAAACTGTCACCATCAGCGCGGTGGATGATGTGAATTTTGAAGGCATTCAGTTCACCCAGATCACCCACTCCACGGCCAGCACAGATGCTACCTACAATGCTCTGCCATGCGCACCGATGAATGTGCGTGTGAATGACAACGATAGTGCTGTGAACAATGGCATCTCCATCACGCAGACCTGGGGAACGACCAACGTGGTGGAAGGTGGTCTGACGGATACCTACTTTGTGGTGCTCAACAAAGCCCCCACAAGCACAGTGACGCTCACCTGGAGTGGCAATAACGGTGATGTTGCAGGGATCGGTAATCTTACCTTCACGACTTCGAACTGGTGGGTGCCACAGACCATCACTGTGTCTGGCACGGATGATCTCAGCGTCGAATCCACTCACACCAGTGAGATCAAATACACTGCGAGCGGTGGTGGGTACAGCAATGTGGCCACTCTTAATGCCAAGGTAGGGGATAACGACATCAATTCCTCTGCGGGTATCCAACTCGTCCAAAGCTCTGGAACCACGGCGGTGACTGAAGGTGGCGCTACGGATAGCTTTACCGTGAAGCTCACAGGTGCGCCTAACAATGACGTGGTGGTGGCCATGACGGCGACTCCAGCTGGACAACTGAGCCTTTCCAATTCCACGCTCACTTTTAATTCTGCGAACTGGGATACCGCCCAAACCGTGACCGTGACGGCTGCGGATGATGCCGTGACTGAAGGAGCCCACACCGCAGGTCTTGCCTTTGCTGTGACCAGCACAGACTCCCGCTACAATACCTTTGTGATTTCGGATGTGAGTGTGGCTGTGACAGATAATGACAATGGCTCCCGCATCGTGATCGCAGAGACGGCTGGTTCTACCACCGTCACAGAAGGCGCAGCTACGGATATCATCAATGTGAGCCTCAGTGGCCCGGCTGCACCGGTTGCCAATGTGGTGGTGAATCTTGCCTCGACAGGCCAGACCAGCTTCACTCCGAATACGCTGACCTTCACGCCAGCGAACTGGACCACGGCCCAGTCCGTCACCGTCACTGCCGTCAATGATGCAACGGCGGAGGCAAATGTGGTGGATACCATCACGGCCTCCACGAATGCCAGCCAGCCAGCAGGTTTTGTGAGCCTGAGTTCCACCATCGTCGCGAATGTCTTTGATAATGACGACATCAATAGTGGTGCAGGGGTGGTACAGATCCTCCAAACCAATGGAGCTACCCGCGTGCATGAAAGCGGCATGACTGATACCATCGAAGTGGCCCTCAGAAGAGCTCCTTCGGCCGATGTGATCCTGACACCTACTCTTTCGGTGGCTAATCAGGTGACCTTGTCCACCGGTGCGCTGACGTTCACGCCTAACAATTGGTTTGTGCCTCAAACGGTGACCATCTCTGCCGTCGAAGATGCTGCTGCGGAAAATGCTCATTCCACCGTATTGACCTACACCGCCAGTGCTACGGGAGGTTATGTGATCCAGGATTTCTCGACAGTCACCGTTGCTGTGGGCGACAACGAGTCTCTTCAGCCTTCGGTAAATGTGACTCCCACCTCGGGCAGTGTGACGGAAGGTGGCAGCACCTTCACCTATAACATCACTCTGGGAGCCGCACCTGTTACGGGAGCGACGGTACGCGTGACCCCCGCCGCCTGGTTATTGAATGCGGCGAATGGAACCGCCCAAGTGACCTTCAATCCGACCTCGGTGGACTTTACGAGCGCTACCTCCGGTGGCACGGCCTGGAATCGCACGGCCACCATCACCGTCACGGCTGTGGACAGCACCGCTGCTGAGGCTGCGCTGGATCTTGCGATTGTGAATTCCACCACAATCATTGCAGGCACCGATGCACGCTACAATGGCATGGTGGCAGCAGATGTTAGCGTCACGGTGAATGACAATGATACCACCGGGCGCATCGTCATTACCCAAACGGACAATTCCACGCTGGTGCTGGAAGATGCGGGAACAGACACGGTGAACATTGCGCTATCGGGTCCAGTTCCTTCGGCAGATGTTACGGTGAATCTGGGCCGCGCAGGCACCCAGTTCCGCTATCGTGTGAATGGCAATCTCTTCGATACGACCACACTGACCTTTACCCCTGCGAACTACACCACCGCGCAAACGGTCACGCTCATCTCCACAGCAGATACGGGCAGTGAGGGGGTGCATACGGACACGCTGAACGCGACGACTCTGGCCAGCAGTCCTGCGGGTTACACCAGCCTCACCACCACTCAGCCTATTCGTATTCTGGACAGTGATGATCTGGCACGTGCGCTGATTTCGATCGTCCAGTCCGGCGGAAATACACGGGTTGTCGAGGCGGGTGGCGCGGATACTTACACTGTCGTGCTGCGCCGCGCGCCCTCGGCCGATGTGACTTTGTCCTGCTTCTACAACCCGACTCAGCTCAGTCTGTCCGCGACGAATCTGGTCTTTACACCTGCGAACTGGAGCCAGCCACAAACGGTCACGGTGACCGCCGTGGATGACACGGACATTGAAAATGCGCACAACTCCACCATCAACTATGCGGCGAGCAGCACGGGCGGTTATCGTGTGACCGATACCGCCACCACGGGAGCGGTCTTGATCGGTGATAACGATGTGTTTGGCACGGCCTTGGTGAACGTGAATGAGAGTGGCGGTTACACCTGGTTGGCAGAAAATAGCCAGCCTTCAGACACCTACACCATCGTGCTGGGTTCTAAACCTCAGGGCAATGTCACCATCACCCCTCAGGCAAACAACGCCATCGGTGGTGCGAACTTGGTGACGTTCTCCCCTGCCGCAATCACCTTTACCGATGCGAACTGGAGCACCCCGCAAACCGTGACGGTGAATCTGGCGACGAGTGCGACCAATAACTCCAACCGCGCTGTATTCATCGGGCACAAGATCGCGTCCACAGATCTGAACTACCAGTTCTACTCCGTGCCGAGCGTCAATGCTATCATCACGGATGCCAATGAAACCTCCGCTACCGTCGGCATCATCCCCACGGGTTCTGGCACGACGGTGAATGAAGGTTCAGTTGGGAACTCAGACACCGTTTATGTCTTCTTGAGGAGACCTCCAACAGCTACCGTCACCGTGACACCTACCGTAGCTGCGGGTCAGGCCACTTGCTCACCCGCCACGTTGACCTTCACCACGGCCAACTGGAATCAGCCTCAGATCCTAACGTTGACGGCTGTGGATGACACCACACTGGAGGCACCTCCGCAGACAGCGGTGCTCACTTGCACCCCAAATGCTGCAGGTGGTTATGCCGTCACGGGAGTGGGCACACTGACGGTCACGATCAATGACAACGATGCCGCTGGTAGCCTCATCATCACCCAGAATGGCACGAATGTGCAGGAAGGCGACGGCATCACCTACACCATTCGTCTTTCCAGTGCTCCTACAGCCCCGGTTACTGTGACCATCATCACGGAGAAACACGCTCGGCCAAATTCCAACCTCGCCTTCGAGTTTGGTTACTTCGCCAGTAACGCTACCGGCAGTAATCAGCAGAAGGATAACCTGTTGTTTGATTGGTCAGAGCTCACAGGTATCTACACTGCCGCTTACACGGCTGCACGTGGGGCCACTCCGGAGTCAACGACGACCGCGCCTGCTGGACACTTGGCTGGTTCGAAGGCTGTGATTGATAAGCTGGATCTCTACTGGGGCGGTGGGCGCTTCAAGGCCAAGTGGCCCGATGGAGCCTCGGCGACGGATAATCCGCGGCAGGTCATCATTGATGGCATCTACAACAGCTACAGCCTGACCCGCCTTTCGACGGATGTCACCAACTTCAACAATGAGGTGCGCGATCGCTGCCGCTTCGCTGCCTACCTCATGTCCATTTCACCCTCGGCTGTCACCTCGCACTGATGGTCCTTCACTCCTCACCGCAACTTTAGAACTACGTCTTTATGAATCTCTCTTTTCGCAAGACCCTTGATCGGAGTAAGCCTAACCGCCGTGATTTCCTGGTGCAGAGTTCCTGTGCTACTTTGGGGATCACCAGCATGGTGAATACCTTGTCTCAACTCCAACTCGTCGGCTCTGCCGCTGCTGCTGGTGGGCCGAATGACTTCAAAGCCCTGGTGTGCATTTTCCAGGGAGGGGGGAATGACTCCAACAACATGCTGATTCCCCGCGGGTCCAGCGCTGCTCGTTCTCATTATGAGCTTTATCGGGGCGTTCCCACTTACGCTGGCGGGGCGGGCGGCTTAGCTGTACCAAATGCTGAGTTAGGTCTCACGGCTATCACGCCAGATAACCCAGGGGCCTATGACCCTGGTGCCGGTTACACTAACAATGACCTTGCCATCCATCCTGCCTGTGAGGGCTTGAAATCGCTCTTCGATTCACAGAACCTCGCCTTTGTGACCAACGTGGGTACACTCACTCAACCTGGGGTGACAAGGGCGAACTTTGCGGCTTTGGCTCCCAGCAAACCCCCGCAACTCTTCTCGCATGCTGACCAGGTGCTGCAATGGCAGTCCTCCATTGCCGATCAACCCTTCACCAGCGGCTGGGGCGGACGCATTGCGGATCTCTTGGACGCGGCGAGCAACACGAACTCGGCGGGGCTTGCCATGGGTGTTTCCATCGCTGGGGTGAATAGCTTCCAGGTTGGTACCAGTGAGCAGCCTTTTGTGATGAGCACCGCAGGTGCGCTGGACTTCGATGGTTATGGACCCAGCAATATTGGTTATGCCGATGCTCTCACGAATGTGACTTTGAAACCCTTCTTGCCAGGTGCCAACGGCTATGATCCTCTGACCAGCACCAACTATAAAACCACGGGTCAGGGTTGGCGGTTGAAAGCACTGGAAAAGCTGATGGCGATGAATCACGCCAATCTCTTTGATGCCTCCTACCAAAACACCGCGAAAACGGCCCGAGTCACTGAAGGGGTGGTCGCAGATACCCTCGCTTACACCAATGGTACCGTGGGCCCCACCCTGGATTCCTACTTCACCGCCGCCTTTGGTGGCAATGCTAACTCAGCGAACACGGACTTTGCCAATCAGCTCAAGATGGTGGCACGGCTGATCATTGGTAACTACGCTTTGCTGCAGGATGGTAAGCCTGCGAACAACCGCCAGACCTTCTTCATTCAGCAGGGCGGGTATGATACCCATGCCTCGCAGATCGCGATCAATGGCAACAACACTGTCAATACTGGAGTGGGCCAGTTTGCGCTCTTGAACGTTCTGAGCCGGTCCATCAAAGGATTTTATGACTCCATTGTGGGGCATCCACGTGGGGGACTGGCTTTGTGGAATGCAGTCATGGGCTTCACGGCTTCCGACTTCACCCGAACCTTCACGCCTAACAAAACAGATTCCACCGGCGGTTCTGACCACGGCTGGGGAGGGCACATGATGGTTATGGGTGGGGCTGTCAAAGGTAAGAAGATCTACGGCACCTTCCCGCTCCTGGAGGTAGATGGCGGCATTGACTGCACCGGTTCCCGTGGCCGCTGGATCCCTAGCACTTCGGTGGACCAGTATGCGGCTAAGATCGCTGAATGGGTGGGCGTGCCTCCGGCTCAGATTGACGCAGTGTTCCCCAACTTATCTCGATTTGGTCCTGGCACGAACTTGGATTTTGTTGACCTGACGATCTGATCTCCTTCACACTGCGAGTCATGCCGGGTGCTAGACCAGCTCGTTTTTATCTTTGGGTGGCGGCCTTCGTTTTGACGGTGGCCGCCGTCTTTATCGCCACATGGTTGGCGCTGGCTCCTCCAGCGCCTGCACCGCCGCCAGTGGTGAAAAAAATCAAGCGAACACCGTCCCCTCCGGAGCCATTGTTACCATCCACGGCACCGCCATCGCCAGGGCCTGTGGACCCGATGAGCATTGACCCTGAGATCCAGAGAATGGCCGATGATCTCGCGGCGAAAACTCAGTCTCCTGCTCGCGATTTGGAGTTGGTGGATGAGTTCATTGAAATGTACCGCAAGGTTTTCCAGCAGGGCAATCCCATCGGTCTCAATGAAGACATCACCGCCGTGCTCACGGGTCGAAATGCTAGCAATGGCATCCTCTTTCCCCCCGGTAATCCGATGATTGTTAAAGGCCAACTGGTTGATCGATGGGGCACCCCTTATTGGTTCCACCCGAATAGCAGTTACCAGATGGAGATCCGCTCCGCAGGTCCAGATAAAAACCTTTTTACTCCGGACGATGTGGTCAAAAATCCAGGCCCAGACAACATGGGGATTGGCTCCGGCTTAGCGCAGCCCTGATATCAAATTCAGCCTTAATCTTTGAGAAAACGGCCGCGCCACTCAGGCCGTGGCAGGGCGCATTGATCATGCTTGCCGAACCACTGATAGCGATGATCTGCAACGAAGCGATAGGCGCGGTCTCGGAGGGTCTTGGGGATGACTTTGAAGACTTTGGCGAGGCTCCATGGGAGACCCAGTTGATCCGCGATCTCCAAAGCGGCATCGCTTTGATGAAACGCACCCTTGGGGCTGATGAAGAGCATCGTGTGCGGTTTCTCGGGGTCCAGTCCGTGCTGACGGTAAAGCTGGCTGCCGGCCTCTGACTGAATGGAACCGAAGTGGATCCGGCCCTGGGTGTCATGCTTTAGGACGAACTGCACAGCGCCGTCGCAGAGATTGCACACGCCATCAAAGAGCAAAAGGTAAGGGTGATCCGATAGAGTGACTGACATGAGGGCGAGTTCTGGTGATAAGATACCTACGAATGAAGCGATCTCAAGCGATGCTCCGCAGGCTGTGAATGTGGGCAGGCTAAATTCGGACGAAGCTTCGGCATTCTGGCGCCGTAGATGTGACTTATGAAGATTCTTTGTCTCCTGCTTTGGCTGATGGTGAGTGCCGCAAGTTTGAAGGCCGCAGAGATTCCAGCGCTACGGGGACAGAGCCGAACACAATTGCTCGAATATCGGGATGAAGGGGGAAAACTAAAGACGGTGACGACGGTGGCTGAGTGGGAGCTTCGCCGGAAAGCGGCTTTGGAAGGGTTTTTAAGCATGACTGGACCTTTGCCAGGAGAGGCGATGCGCTGTCCGCTGGACCTGCGCGTGGAGGAGGAAGTGGACTGCGGCAGCTATGTGCGGCGGCTCATCAGCTATGCCTCCTGCCCAGGCGGCAGGGTGCCCGCCTATCTGTGCATTCCCAAGGCTGCACTGGGGGGCAAACCTGCGCCCGCCGTGCTCTGCCTGCACCCCACAGAAAACGTCATCGGGCACAAGGTGGTCGTCGGTCTTGGGGGCAAGCCCCACCGCCAGTATGCGGCGGAACTGGCGGAGCGTGGGTACGTGACCTTGGCTCCCAGCTATCCGCTGCTTGCGCAGTATCAGCCGGATTTAAAAGCCCTGGGATTTACCAGTGGGACCATGAAGGCAGTGTGGGACAATATTCGCGGGCTGGATCTGCTGGAGACACTGCCGTTTGTGAAAAAGGAAGTCGGTTTTGCCACCATCGGCCATTCTCTGGGTGGGCATAACAGCATCTTCACTGCCGTGCTGGAGCCACGCCTGAAGGCCATCGTCTCCAGTTGCGGGTTTGATTCGGTGCTGGATTACAAGGATGGCAACCTCAAGGGCTGGGTGCAGGAGCGTTACATTCTGAAGATGGGTGACTACCTGGGCCGACCGCAGGACGTGCCGTTTGATTATTATGAACTCATCGCCTGTCTGGCCCCGCGTGCTTTTTATGTGAATGCCCCGATGAAGGATTCTAACTTCAAGTGGGACAGCGTGGACCGCATCGCCACTGCCGCCGAGGCCGTTTATAAGCTACATGGGGCAGAGGGAAGCATGACCATTCGCCATCCTGATTGTGACCATGACTTTCCCGATGCCGAAAGGTACGAATCGTATGGCGTCATCGAGCAGGTGCTGGGCAAGCCCTGAGTGGTTTAGACAAAATGGGCTAAAGATTGGGCGCTTCTCTGCTGTTCTAAGCTGGTGTTGCCACGGCCCACGTGAGATAAAAAACGCGATGAAACTCCTGCCTGCTCTTTTTGCTCTCGGTGTGCTGGGGTTTTGCCTCGCGGAAGATGCACCTTCGCCAACCAACTTTGGTATCAAGGATGGCTCCGTGCCGGAAGATCCACGGGAAGCTGGGCGCGGCGGGCAGTTCCTGGACTTTCCAACCTGGCCGGTGAGCAAGGAACTGCCGAACGATGTGTTCACCTTTGCCCGGCTGAGGTATAACTCGGAGAGCTGGGGCCGCAGGCGTGGTGGTGGCAAATGGACCACCGATTACCCAGATGCAGATCTGAACTTCAGCTACCGGCTGCAGCAGCTCACCTCCCTGCAAGTGAGTCCCAAAGGAGCGGTGGTGGACATTGATGCGGAGCAGATGCGCCACTATCCGTTCATCTACATGATCGAGCCAGGGCACATCAGCCTAACCGAGGGTGATGCCAAAGTGATGCGGGACTACATGCTGAATGGTGGCTTCATCATGGTGGATGACTTCTGGGGAGAGGAGGAGTGGGATACCTTTTACGTCGCTTTGAAGCAGATCTTCCCGGACCGGGAACCGCAGGAACTGCCACTTGAACATGAGGTGTTTCACATGGTTTTCCCGCTGAAGGTGAAGCCACAAATTCCCAGTGTGGGTCATGCCATGGCGGGGCGTTCGCAAGGCATCACGGCGGAGCGTTTTGATGCACAGACCCCGCATTACCGGGCCATCTTTGATGACAAGAAGCGCATCGTCATGATGATCTGCCACAACACCGATCTGGGGGATGGATGGGAAGAGGAGGGGACGGATCCCTGGTACTTCCGTGAGTTCTCCGAGAAGTATGCCTACCCGCTGGGCATCAACATCGTGTTCTACGCGCTGACGCATTGAGTGGAGCGGGTGGACGGTCGGGCCACAAAAAACCCGCCCTCCTGACGATGCAGAAGGGCGGGTGAATTGACGGGCTAAACCCTTACGCGTTGGCTGGGGTGCCTTCGATGACGGGCAGTTCCTCTTCAGCCGGGACCTGGACGGGTTCGGCCTTGCTGGTCACCTTGACGAACTGAGGCAGGTAGGCGTCCCAGTTGTCGAGGATGTCCTTGGCGCGCAGGCTTTCGGTCTTCTCGAAGTGGTCGCTCACCAGCTTCTTCAACTGGTTGATGTCTTCCGGGTCGGTGACTGCGTCGCCCTTGATCATCTCCGAGTTGTGGAGCTGGCCGAAGGCATTCGTGTCATCCAGCAGGTAAGCGACACCGCCGCTCATGCCAGCACCGAAGTTTTTGCCGAAAGTCCCGAGGACCGCGACGACACCGCCGGTCATGTATTCACAACCGTGGTCACCGATGCCCTCGACGACAGCCGTGGCACCTGAGTTACGGACGCAGAAGCGTTCACCCGCGCGGCCTGCCGCGTAGAGGCGGCCACTGGTGGCGCCGTACATGACGGTGTTGCCCATGATGCTGTTTTCCCAGGTCTTGCAGGCCGGGTTCAGCTTCGGACTTGGGCGGATGATGATTTCACCGCCGCACAGGCCCTTGCCGACATAGTCGTTGGCTTCACCGATCATGGTGAGCTTGACGCCGCCGCAGAGGAAGGTGCCGAAGCTCTGGCCGGCGCTGCCTTCCACGGTGATGTCCACACTGCCGTCTGGCAGGCCGTGGTTGCCGTGGTGGAAGGCGATCTCGCCGCTGAGCTTGGTGCCGATGTTACGGAAGGTGTTTTTGACCTTGTAGCGCAGAGGCTTAACCTTGAGCTTGTCGCTGATGGCAAACTGGGCGTCCTGGATGATCCGGTCGTCCAGCGGGTGCTGGTCGAGGCCGTCATTCTGGTTCATTTGGCAGGTGCGTGGCACGTCCTGATGGAGGTCCTTGCCCACGTCTTTGAGGACGCGGCTGAGGTCAATCATGTTGGCCTTCTTGTGGCCGGGGACTTCGCGCTGACGCAGGAACTCAGGACGGCCAATGAGGTCATTCATGCGGGCCACGCCGAGCTGGGCCATGATCTCGCGGACTTCCTGGGCAACGCCGTTGAAGAAGTTCACCACGTGTTCTGGTTTGCCTTTGAACCTGGCGCGGAACTTCGGATCTGTGGTGGCAACACCGACAGGGCAGTTGTTCAAGTGGCACTGGCGCACATACACACAGCCGAGGGCAATGAGGGCGATGGTGCCGAAGTTGAACTCTTCTGCGCCGAGCATCGCGGCGATGGCGATGTCGCGACCGTTGCGGAGACCACCATCGGTACGCAGCGTCACGCGCTCACGCAGACCATTGAGCATGAGCACCTGCTGGGCTTCGGCAAGGCCGAGTTCCCAAGGGAGACCAGCGTGCTTGATGGAGCTGAGCGGGCTGGCACCTGTGCCGCCATCGTGGCCGGAGACCAGGATGATGTCGGCATTGGCCTTGGCCACACCGGCAGCCACGGTGCCAACGCCGGATTCGGCGACGAGCTTCACGCAGACGCGGGCACGAGGGTTGGCTTCCTTCAGGTCATGGATGAGCTGGGCCAGATCTTCGATCGAGTAGATGTCATGATGCGGTGGCGGGCTGATGAGCATGACGCCTGGCGTGGTATTGCGCAGGCGGGCGATCATGCGGTTCACCTTCATGGCGGGCAGCTGGCCGCCTTCACCGGGCTTGGCACCCTGGGCCATCTTGATTTCCAATTCCCAGGCGTTGGCCAGATACTCGGCAGTCACGCCAAAGCGACCAGAGGCCACCTGCTTGATCTTGGAGTTCGCCCAGTCGCCGTTTTCGTAGGGCTTGAAGCGTTTTGGATCTTCACCGCCTTCACCGGAGTCGGATTTGCCGCCGATGCGGTTCATGGCGATGGCGAGGGCCTCGTGGGCCTCCGGGCTGATGGCACCCAGGGACATGGCGGCCGTGGTGAAACGGACGCGGATGTCTTCGATGGATTCCACCTCATCAATCGGGATGGGGCCGTCGGAGCTAGGCACGAATTCCAGGAGGTCCTTCAGGGCCACCGGAGTGTTCTGAAGCTGGGCAGCCACGTAGCTGCTGTAATCTTCGGCGGAACCGGTTTTGACAAAGGTGTGGAAGTTCTTGATGACCGGGCCGGTGATGGCGTGCATCTCGCCCTTCTGGCGGGGGCGATAGTAGCCGGGGTCACCCAGGTCCACATTGCTGGCCGCTGCCTCAGGGGAAGGAACGGGCTGGCCAAAGCCGAGCGCATGGCGAGCCAGCGCCTCTTCAGCGATCTCGTTGAAGCCGATGCCTTCGATCTGGCTCGGGGTGCCGGTGAAGGCGTATTTCATCACCTCACTGCCGATGCCGACAGCTTCAAAGATCTGAGCGCCGGTGTAACTGCTGAGCACCGAGATGCCCATCTTGCTCATGATCTTCAGCACGCCTTTTTCCAGGCCTTTGCGGAAGTTGTACAGTGCCTTGGCGTAGTCCACACCTTCGAGGGCGGGCTTACGGGCCGTTTTGTCATTCTCCAGGACTTCCTGGATGGTGTCAAAGGTGAGGTAAGGGCACACGGCGCTGGCGCCGAAGCCGAACAGACAGGCCATCTGGTGAGTGTCGCGGGCTTCGCCAGTCTCGATGACCAGGCTAAGGCGCATGCGCACCTGCTTGCGGTTCAGGTGATGATGGACAGCACCGGTGGCCAGCAGAGCAGGAATGGCCGCGCGGTTTTCATCCAGGCCCCGATCGCTGAGGATAAGGATGCGGACTTCATCATTGACGGCGGCCTCGGCCTCATAGCAAAGGCGGTCCAGGGCCTTTTTCATGCCCGCAGTGCCTTCAGAGATGGGCCAAGTAGCATCCAGCACGCGGTGCGGGAAGTCAGGCAGGGCTTTGATGTCGGCCAGCTCGCTCTCAAAGAGGAACGGGGATGTCAAATGCACCACGCTGGCGTGTTCTGGGGTTTCACCCAGCCAGTTGCGCTGCCAGCCGAGGACGACGTCCAAGCTCATCACAGCGCGTTCGCGGATCGGGTCAATCGGTGGATTGGTGACCTGGGCGAAGAGCTGCTTGAAGTAGGTGGTGAGCAGGCGCGGGCGCGTGCTGAGGATGGAAAGGGAAGCATCGTCCCCCATGGAGTAGATGCCTTCTTCACCCTTCTGGAGCATGGGCACGAGGGAGAAATCAATCTCCTCTTTGGTCCATCCATAGGCGGCCTGGCGCTGGGAAAGCGGCAGGATGTCCAGCACTTCCTTCGGTGTCTGCGGCGTCTGGACCGTGAGGTTCTTCCGGTTATTCAGCCACTCGCCGTAAGGCTGCTGCTGAGCAAGCCCGGCTTTGATCTCGTCATTGAAACGGACCTTGCCCTTCAGGATGTCCACTTCCAGCATTTCGCCAGGAGCGAGGCGGCCTTTTTTGATGACCTTGGCGTCGTCAATGTGGATGATGCCTACTTCGGAACCGAGGGCGAAGACGCCGTCTTCCGTCAGTTTCCAACGGCTCGGGCGCAGACCATTGCGGTCCAGGCTGGCCACGACGCTGAGGCCATCGGTCAAAACCATGGCAGCAGGGCCATCCCAAGGTTCGCTGAAGCACTCGTGATATTCGTAGAAGGCCTTCAGCTCGCTGGAGGTCGTGGGATCAATGCCATAGGCGCTCGGCACCAGCATGCCCATGGCATGGGTGAGGGAGCGGCCGCTGAGCACGAGGAGTTCCAGAGCCTGGTCCAAGCTGGCGGAGTCCGAGCTGTTCGCATCCACAAGGTCCTTGAGTAGCCACTCTTCGCTGTCCCAGACTTCGTTTTCAAAGTCGCTCGCGCGGCTGGAAAGCCAGTTGCGGTTGCCGCGCACGGTGTTGATTTCGCCGTTGTGCGCCAGCATCCGGAAGGGATGGCTGAGGGCCCAGGTAGGGAAGGTATTCGTGGAGAAACGCTGATGGAACAGGGCCATCGAGGTGTCATAGTCATCACTCTGGAGATCCGTGTAGAATTTCTCCAGGGAGGATGGCAGCAGCAGCGCTTTGTAAACGATGGTGCGGTGGGACATCGAGGCGATGTAGAACTCGGACAGCTTCGCTTCCTTCGCCTTGATGCGCAGTTCCCGGCGCACGAGGTAGAGCTGGCGCTCGAAGGAATTGTCATCCATGGATTCAGGCCGCTCCATGAACAGGTGCTGGATGAAGGGCATGGTGCGGCGGGCTTTTTCGCCCAGCTCATTTGGATTCACCGGAACGTCACGCCAGCCCAGGACCTTGATGTCGCGGTTGCGCAGGATGCCTTCGGCGACGAGTTGGATCTTCAGACGCTCGGTCTGGTCATGAGGCAGGAAAAAGACGCCCACGGCGAGGTCCATCGGGTGTTCCAGCTTGTGGCCCATCTTTTCCACTTCGGGCATCAGCACCTTGTGGGGGATCTGGGTCAGCACGCCTGCGCCGTCACCGGTGACCCGGTCAGCATCCACCGCGCCACGGTGCTGCACGCTGCAGACGCCGCAGATGGCCTTATCCAAGATGTCACGACTACGTTTACCATGGATGTTCGCAACAAAGCCGACGCCACAGGCATCGCGTTCCATGTCCATCAAGTGGAGCGAGCCTTCGTTGGGGATATCCTGGTCGTAGAATGGGTATTTCATGGGGCAGAAAACCCCTCCGCCAGACGACAGCCGCCTGGTCGGAGGGGCGGGTAGTTTGTACCTTCAGGAAGAATTGGCAAGCAACTAGAGTGCCAAGGAGATAATCAGGCGTTCCGGGAGCTGTGGATATCGGTGCTAGAGGAAGGTGCTTTGCACAAATAGGGAGTCGCCCCAGCTTTAATTTTCGAAGGAAAGACACAATTTCAGCCCCCAGCAGCGTCCTTTTCAGAAGGAGCAGAAGGGGGATGAAAAATCTTTTGGGGCAGGGTGTGCTGGGCATGCACTAGCACCCCCAGACACAGAATGCAGGGGATGTTTCCCCTCACGGTGCTAGCCTAAGCTGCCTGGAGGACTAGACGGGCCGGGTGATGATGAAAACTGGCGCAGGTGTCTGGGAACCCTGCGGCTGCTGAGACCACGGTGGCAGGCCTGGCAGGACCTGCGGAGGTGTGGGGCGTGGGAAGCGGGGCGTGGCCTGGGGTGGCGCAGGTTTCCAGGTCCGCTTGAAGAGGCCCGCTGCGCGGTCAAATTCTTCTTCGGCTTTCACGGTGCCTGCCTGGAGGGAGGTGAAGCTGAAGGAAACGGCAGCGATGGCTAGAATGGAGAGAAACTTTTTCATGGGGTAGATTTCCAGGGGTTGAGATCAATAACGGTATCTGAGGCCCAGGCCGACGATGTGGCGTTGGTATTCAGCGAAGGCGACGGAGGAGTCGGCAATGAAGTAGGTATAACTGAGTTCGACGCTCAGGTTCTCATTGAGAATGGGACGGGAGAGCGAGGTGGACGCCATCCAGGCGTTGTCCAGGCGCTGGGGATTGGGGGTGTATTGGGTGAAGTCCTCGCTGGAGTAGCTGAGGGCTCCGCGCCAGGTGAGCTTCCAGGGCAGGGAAACTTGCACGGAGGTGTTCACGCTGTGGGCGCTGGTTTCAAACTGAGAACCACGGGTGTCCGCCCAGCGGTAGGCATACCCTAAGCCTAGAATGAGGCGATTTTCACACAGGTAGAAATATTGGTCCACCCCGGCAGTCTGGTAAGTGCCATCGCGGGAAAAAGTACCGGGAGTGGCGGTGTCATCGCTGAAGTCTTTGTCATCGAGACCGTAGTGGATGGAGGTCATGGCCCAAGGTTTCCATTGAAGGTCAAAAAGGGTTTTGAAACCGACGGCGTGGTTGAAAAATTCGTTCCCCACCTCGGTGTATTCCCAGTTGCCGGAAAGGCGCGCACGATAAGGCATGGTGTCCAGTTTGCCTTGGCGGTCCAGGTAGGCACCGACGATGTTTTGATTCACATCAAAATCATTCAAAGCCTGGCGTTCATGCCAGCTCTGGTAGCCATCCAAGGTGAGTCCAAGGCTGAGAGGGCCGGAATCCAGCGCCTGATGCAGCGGTGTGTAGTCCAGCGCCCAACCCAGAAGCACGCGCCCCGAGGCCTCAGGCCCCGTGAAGGGGGAATTGGAAGCCCGTGCGGCCACATTGTCATCGTATTCCATGGCTAGGCGTAGCTGGGCCTTGAAGCGTCTTTCGGCCCCGGCTGGGGATTCGATCATGTTCGAGCCTAACGAGGTGTCATAAAAAGGAGAGATCTCCGCCAGCATGGGTCGCAGCTCAGGCAGCACCACGTCTGCCCGGCGGGCATATTCAGAGTCCGGCGCGCGCAGTTTCACCTCATCCAGCAGCCGCACCGATTCAGCGACATCGCCATTCGTGCCTAAAGCTTCAGCGAGGTAGTAGCGGCACGCGACACTCTCTGGGTCGAGCTTCAACGCTTGACGGAGCAGGGCAATGGCTTCTGGCAACTGCTCTTTTTCCATCAAGGCGATGGCCTTCGCCCGCAGAGCGGTGACGTCTTGGGGCTGCTGGCTCAAAAGCGCATCCGCCGCAAGAATCGTTTGATCTGGATCTCCCGCGTTCATGGTGGCAGCCAAGCGCTGATGAGCGGGGCTGAGTGCAGCCTGGAGTGGCGAGGCGAGCGCCAGCAGGAGGGCGAAGGAGCCGAGATGAAGGAGACGGGAGCAATGCATAGGGAGATGAAAAGGGAAGGTGCTGAGGGCCGGGTCTTTAGTATTTATCGTAGCCGGGTTTTTCCATGTCTTTGACGGTGAAAGGATCTTTGAAGTTGATGGTGCCGCCGCCTTTGTTGGCCAGTTTTTCGGGGTCGCAACCAGCGCCCACTGCAACCTTGCTGGGAGGTGGGGCATCGGACGTATCCACAAACTCCTCAGCGTCGCGGTTTTCTCCCAGAAGATCTTCGTTGAGCTGATCCTGGAGCGGGCGGATCTGGTTTTCATTGATGACGGAGGGGCCTTTTTTGCCGCCGCCTTTCGAATGATTTTCGTCGTACATCTCGGGTTCGGGAGCGGGGGTCGGTTCGGGCTCAGGAGGTTTCCCCTCACCTCCAAGACCGACTTTTTCCGCAATCCATTTCACGCCTGCCGTAACTCCGTCTGCGATGGCCCGGCCCGCCCCAGTGGCGGAGAGGGCATAACCAATGGCCATGCCCAGGATGCCGCCACCCACTAAACCGAGGATGAGGCCGATGGCGAGGTCTGACGCGAGATTACCAGCGGCGGTAGCGCCTGCATTCACCATGCCCGTGGTGTCTCCATTGGCGGCAGCTTCCACAAAGGAGCCGCTGCCCGGCAGCAGAATGTCTGCCCCTTTGCCTGCGGCCTGGCCCAAGCTTTCGGACTGCATGAGGCCGCCCACCTGCTCCATCGTTTTTCCGCCTTTGCCGCCGTAGGCCTGACCCGCGGCTCCTAGCCAGCCTCCGGCTTCGCCTAAAGAACCAGAGGGATCCGTGGCGGGGTTGTAGGCCCCTGGCACTTCCCCCTGATAACGTTCTTCGCCTGAGTCGTGATTTAGATCAGGGCGTTCCAATCCTCCTTGAAAACCACCCTTGAGGCCACCGATGCCGTCCTTCCCTGGCAGGCCTGTGCCGGGTAGTTCGGCCCCACCTTTGGGAAGCTCCACGCCCGGGCGTTCAGGCACTTGCTGGAACACTTCGAGATCAAAAGGGCGAAAGTCAATCTGCGGCCCGATGCGCATATCGTCAGCCTTGATCGTGGGCAAGACGGTGGTGCTGGGCGGTGGCGGGATGCTTTCTCCACTGGGTGGGGCCTCCACGGCCTCCGTTTTTACCATGACACTTTCCGGTAAGCTGTCAGCGGGCAGGGCCTTAGCTTCGTTGCCACGATCTCGGCTCCTTGGCTCTTCGGGTGTTTTATTCTCGGGTAGGCGATTGGGTCTAGATTTAGCCTTAGGTTCTTGAGAGGTCCCGCTCGCGCTCTGGGTGCTGACACCTCCAGAGGACTGTTTTTTGGGGGTCGGTTGTTCCTTGGCTTTGTCGAAGAGCGACTTGATCTTGTTCTTATCAACGGTCTTCGGCTTATCTGGATTCAGCGATGAAGGGGGGCGCCTGACATCGGAAGGGCGAACGTCAAAGGGGCGAGAGGGATTCGGATTGACCGAGGGTGGGATCCCTGGCCGTGGATTCGGCGTGATGGGGAAATACTCTCGTTCTTGGGAGAAAACGACTGACGAGAGAGCGAATAGGCTAACCAAAAGAATGGCGAGCCATGGATGGCGGTGTCCTTGGAGCGACGATGCACGAGGCTTCTCCGCTGTCTTTAAGATGGGTTCAGCCTTCATGTCGTAAAATGATGTTAGGCCGCTCCATGTAAAATTTTATATTTTCTACAGCATCAGTTTAATGCAGGGAACTTTGGAAACGATATAAAAAGAAGAGAGTAGGAAGCACAATCTGGTTAGGCGAGACCCCTTGGGGTGGGGTTGCAAATCGCCTGGTGGTGAAATGAGCCATTGGTTTTTGAGGCGGCTGGCGGCTGATTTGGCAAGGGATAATACCCTCGCCGGCTCATGGACGAGATCGTAAAAAGTCGATGAGCATTTGACCCGCATGCAGCGACCTCCGTGATGAACACTGCGGTGAAAGCAGCTTAAACACGAGAAAAGGCGGCGCAAATGCCCCAGAACATCATGAAATCCTTGCATACCGCCTTTCGTTAGGCTTTGAGCAAGAACAGCCACCATGTGGGAAATCCTAAAACAGCATTGGCGCGATGGCGTGGAGATTCTCATCCTCGCTGTGCTGGTCTATCAGGCCTACTTGTTCTTCCGCGCCACACGCGGGGCGCGCATCCTCACGGGCCTGCTCATGCTGCTGCTGGGACTGGCACTGGTATCTCAGTTGCTAGAGCTGGAGGTCATCACTTGGTTGTTGCAGCGAATCTCGGTTTTCCTGGCCATTGCCCTAGTCGTCCTCTTCCAGCCAGAGCTGCGCCGGGTGCTGGCAGAACTGGGCAGTCACCGCATGTTTTCGCTGAACCGGCCGGATCCTGAATCTCTCGACGTTCTACTGGAGGCCATGCAGCAGCTTTCCGCTCGCCGTTGTGGGGCATTGTTTGCCATCAAGCGCGGCATTGATCTGCGCCTGCTGGCAGAAACGGGTGTGAGTGTGGATGCCCGCCTTTCGCCCGAACTCATCACCACGATTTTTCATCCCAAGACGGCCTTGCACGATGGCGGGGCCATCATTGACCAGGGGCGCATCGCCTCGGCTGGCTGTGTCTTTCCCGTCAGCCAGCGTGAGGTGCGGGACCGCGCCATCGGCCTGCGCCACCGCGCCGCCATGGGCGTGACGGAGGAAACGGATGCCATCGCCCTCATCGTCAGTGAGGAAAGCGGTGCGCTCTCCCTGGCCTACCGCGGCAAGCTGGAGCATGACCTGGAACCGGATGAGCTCCGTGACCGTCTCAATGAGCTGCTGACCCTGGGTGCAGCCGCCCCTGAACCTATGCCGGAGGAACCGACGCGTGAACTGGGACCAGTTTAAAAACTTTTTCACCCGCAACTGGCGCGAAAAATTCGTGGCTTTGCTGCTCGCCTTTCTGTTTTGGTTCATGATCAAGAGCCAAATCAGCAGCGGTTCACGCAGTTATCCCCCCCTCCCGCCACTGCGGGCTGTGTGAGGGACTTTGCACGGCGGGCTTTGACACTGGGGCAGTCCTGCGTTAAACCGCGCGCTCTATGTCTGAAAAGCGTCAATTCTTCGGCACCGACGGCGTTCGCGCTGTGGCCAATCGCCATCCCATGACCCCTGAGTTTGTCCTGCGTCTGGGACAGGCCGCCGCCGCCGTGCTAGGAAACCGTGGTGAGGGGGGCGAGCGCCCGCGCTGCATCATTGGCCGGGACACGCGCGCTTCAGGCGAAATGCTGGAGTCTGCGCTCATCGCTGGATTGAACTCCGCTGGCGTGGATGTCGTCCTGGCGGGCATGGTGCCTACCCCCGCTGTGGCCATGCTGGCGGCGAAGACAGGAGCCAACTTTGGCGTGGTGGTGAGCGCCTCTCACAATCCTTTTGAGGACAACGGCATCAAATTCGTCCACGGCAACGGCCGCAAGCTGAGCGACAAGACGGAAATCGCGATCGAGAAGATCGTCCTCGGTACCACCGAGGAAGCCACCCGTCCCGAAGGGCGTGGCATTGGTCGCGTCAGTCGCATGGCAGACAGTGTGGATCTCTACGTGGCCCACGCCGTGGCCAGCATGGGCGGCCTCCGTCTGGACGGCATGCGTGTGGCGCTGGACAATGCCCACGGGGCGGCCTCTTACACCAGTGCCCTGGCCCTGGAGCAACTGGGCGCGGATGTGCAGGTCTTTCACAGCGAGCCCGATGGCTTTAACATCAATGAAGAATGTGGCTGCACGCACAGTGAGGAACTGGAGCGTTTGGTGCGCCAGTCGCAGGCGCAGGCTGGCATTGCCCATGACGGCGATGCAGACCGAATCGCCCTCTGTGATGAGGAAGCTATCGCTCTGGATGGAGACGAACTCATGGCCATTGCTGCCGAGTCCATGCTGCGTAAAGGCACGCTGAAGCAGAACACGCTGGCCGTGACCATCATGAGCAACTACGGCCTGGACGACCTCGTCTCCCGCCTGGGTGGCCGTGTGGTGCGTACCAATGTGGGCGACCGCTACGTGCTGGAGGAAATGCACTCACGGGGGCTCAACCTCGGCGGTGAGCAGAGCGGTCACATCATTTTTGGCGACTGGGCCACGACAGGGGACGGCCTCATCGCCGGTCTTCAGGTGCTGAAGATCATGAAGGAAACAGGCGAGCCGCTGAGCCAACTGCGCAAGTGCCTCAAAAAATTCCCCCAGGCTGCTCGCAACCTGCGCGTGCGCTCCAAGCCACCGATCACGGAACTGGCCGATGCCCAAAAGATCATCAAGGAGACCGAGAAGAAATTGGGTGACTATGGCCGTGTGCTGCTGCGCTACTCCGGCACCGAGTCCCTCATCCGCTTGCTCATCGAAGGCCGCGACGTCGAATACCTCGAAGCCCAAGCCGACAAGATCGCCTCGGCGATCCTGGCGCAGATTGGGTAAAAAGTGAAGCGTTTGACAAGGAGTGAAGCCCGCTGAGCTTCACTCCTTAAATGATTTTGGCAGCGGCTGAGTCCATTTCTAAACGTCTTGGACCAGCGCCAAGTTCGGGTCCACATCGGCCTCCAGGGGCGAGGTGTGGCCTAACGAAAAGCGTTGCGCGGCGGCGAAGGCGATCATGCCGGCGTTGTCCGTGCAGAGGTCCGGGCGGGCGAGCAGAAGGGTGAGGCCCTCTTTGGCACAGCGGGCGGTGAGTTTTTCCCTCAGGCCGCGATTGCAACTGACGCCGCCGCTAACGGTCACCAGCGTTTCTCCTGTCTGGCGGGCGGCGAGGACGAGCTTATCCACCAGCACTTCCGTGATGGCCTCCTGCACGCTGGCGCACACGTCGGCGAGGACGGTGGGGTTTTCCAGGTCGAGCTTGGGCAGCTCGTACAGCACCGCAGTTTTTAGGCCGCTGAAGCTGAACTCCAGGCTTTGCCCATCCATGAAGCTGCGGGGGAAGGCGTAGGCGCGTGGATTGCCCAGGCGTGCTTGTTGATCAATCTCCGGACCGCCGGGATAGGGCAGGCCGATCATTTTGGCCACCTTGTCAAAGGCCTCGCCTGCTGCGTCATCGCGAGTCCGGCCTAACAAACGGTAATCGCCCACGCTGCGCACCTGCACGAGCATGGTGTGACCGCCGCTGACGATGAGGGCGACGGAGGGACGTACGGGGCCATTTTCACCCATGAAGGGGGACAGCAAGTGGCCTTCCATGTGGTTGACGGCCAGGAAGGGCTTTTTCTCCGCCACGGCCAGGGCTTTGGCCATGCTGGTGCCGATGAGCAGGGAGCTGACCAGGCCGGGCCCGCTGGTGGCAGCAAAGGCGGTGATGTCGCGGAGTTGCATGCCTGCCTCCGCCAGCACCTCGGCGACGAGGGGGCGGACGTGGAGGATGTGATTGCGCGAGGCCACCTCCGGCACCACCCCGCCATAAAGGCGGTGGATGTCTGCCTGGGAGGCAATGCGGGAGGCGAGCAAGCGGCCCTCTGGTGTGCAGATGGCGGCGGCGGTCTCGTCGCAGGAGGACTCGAGGGCGAGGATGGCCATGCGATGGGTATGAGAAAATCAAGCCGGGCGCACGGAGGCGCGGCGCAGTTTGTCCATCATGGCCACGCCCATGCCGTGTTCCAGCATCGGTTCAGCGATGATTTCATCCACGCCCAGTTTGTCCAGCTCGCGCAGGACGTAAAAGAAGCGCACTGCCGCCTCCGGCAGCTTGCCATTTCCGGGGCTGAGGATCATGACCTGCTCAAAATCAGCAAGGTCGAGATAGCCGTCCTTTTCCTCGCCTCGATAGCTCATGAGGGCATAGCGTTTGCCCTCCTCCGGGGTGAAGTCGGAGGGCTTGCTGAGCAGTCGCAAAGGGGTGCGTGGAGCGTAGTGGGAGGCGAGCTGGCCAGGGGCCTCGCTGGCACCATCCACCACGGTGCGGGTCATGCGCTCCAGGCGACCGTAGAGCTTCAGATCTTCGGGCGTCACCGGGCCGGGGCGTACGATGGTGATTAGATTTTTTGGGGTGGCCGGCGTCACCTTGATGATCGTGGACTCCAGGCCATGCAGGCATGCCCCACCATCCACGATGAGGGGGATGCGTCCGCCCAGCTCAGCCAGCACTGCGCTGGCGGAGGTGGGGCTGATGGCGCCAAAACGGTTCGCGCTGGGGGCGGCGATGGGCCGATTCAGGGCCGTGGCCACTCGTTTAAAAATGGGGTGGCTGCTGATGCGCACAGCCACGGTGGGCAGGCCGGCGGTGACCAGATCCGGCACGCAGGCTTTCTTGGGCAGCAGCAGGGTGAGAGGGCCGGGCCAGTAACGCTCGATGAGACGGGCGACGGTTTTTTTCACCTCTTCTGGAATGTCCGCCACCAGGTCCAGCATCTTGATGTCGGCCAGGTGAACGATGAGAGGGTCGAAGGTGGGGCGCTCCTTGACCTCAAAGATTTTCGCCACGGCCTGGGGATTCAGGGCATCGGCAGCGAGACCATAAACGGTCTCCGTGGGCAGTGCCACCACGTCCCCGGCCTGGAGCAGGCGCACAGCCTCCTCCACGGCATGATGCAAAAGGGGCGGCTGGTCGGTCGGCAGAATCGGGGTGGACATGAACCCGCACGTTCCGCCAAGATCCAGCGATTGCAAGAGGGGAGGGGGAGGGGCCTATCTTAGCCCGGATCTGGTAGCCGCTCGAAGCAGTCAGCGGCTGCATGTGTCGTGTTTTCTCGTAAATAACGGAAATCGGGTAGAAAAGATAAAAGGGCTTTCCTCACCATGTCTGCACCAATAAAATGGAGCCGCTGACATCCTCCCTGGACTATAATTCCAGCCAATAAGTGCCGTCCAATTTTAGTATTATCTAAATAAGTGATTGGTCCGCCGCTCATTCCATTTAGGTTTGGAGGCAGATCGGGCGACTCAAAAAGATGGATTCCTAAAGATTTGGTAGGCCCGCTGTAGAATCCTTCGACCGTAACTGCTGTGAGAATATGCTGATTTCGATTTAAATCGATTTCGACTTCGGCATCTGGATAACCAAAAGCATACAAAGGGATTTCCTGAGAGAGATTTACATCCGAAGGAAAGGGAAGGAATTCGTGATCGGAGATAGTGCTTCGGGTAGTCTCGCTTGTATCAAGGCTATAGATCGCTAGATCACCAAATGTGTTATCATCGGCAAATTCTTCGGAAGCTTCAAGATGTATACAAGCATTCGTTGGCCACCACTTGATTCCGGTTTCAGCAAACGACACAAAAACACTTTTTGGGTCTGCTTGATTATTTTCGAAAATATGACGAGCTGTCACAAGGTAAAAATCGCCTTGATAAGCGATGATGGTTCCTGAACCAGCACGTTGAAGTGGATATTGTTTATCACCCGTAGATGAGTAGACGGAGCGTGTGAAGCGAGTGTACAAATTGTTTAGGGGATCCAAAACTGAATCGATTCCATTTCTCATAGACTAAGTTTTTTGATTATTTAGCCTTGGTTGCAATGATTCGGTCAGGACGGTAGAGGAAAATTAAGAATGCGAAAAAGTGGCGATGTGACAGCTTCTCAAGCCCGCCCAGCCAGCAGATTTCGCGCATGTTCCCTCGCAGATTCCAGCTTGCCGCCGAGCATTCGGGCGAGTTCTTCGATGCGTTCCCCATCGGCGACTTCGCGGATGTGGGATTTGGTGCGGTCGCCTTCGATTTCCTTGGTGACGACAAAGTGGCTGGCGGCCAGGGAGGCCACCTGCGGGAAGTGGGTGATGGCGATGACCTGATGCGTGCTGCCCAGGGAGGCCATCTTATGGCCCACGGCCTCGGCGATGTTGCCACCGACGTTGGCGTCAATTTCGTCGAAGACGAGAAGGGGCACGGTATCCTGCTTGGCGAGGGCGCTTTTCACGGCCAGGAGCACGCGGGACATTTCCCCACTGCTGGCGGTGAGGCGCAAGGGTTTCAGGGGCTCGCCGGGGTTTGGGGCAAACTGGAAATCCACTTCCTCCAACCCTTGACGGGCAGGTTCGGTGAGGGGCGAAAGTTGGGTCTCGAAGACGCTGCGTTTGAACCCGAGATCCGCCAGATGAGTGGCCACTTCTTTGGCCAGCTTAGGCGCGGCATCGGCGCGCTTTTTGGAAAGCTGTTTGCCCAGTTTTTCTACCTCGGCCCGGCGATCCTTGACGAGTTTTTCCAGGCGCTCCAGTTCTTCACCGCGATTCTCGATCTTGGCCAGCCGCTGCTCGGCTTCCTGCTGGAACTCAAGAATCGCAGCGACGGTGGGGCCATATTTCCGTTTCAGCGTCTGGATGGTGTGGATGCGGTGGTCCAGTTGAGCCAGCTCGGCGGGGTCGGTTTCCAGGTCATCTGCGTATTCCTGCACGCTGCTTTCCAGTTCGGTAAGTTCAATCTGGGCGGACTTGAACCCTTCAAACATGGCGGTGGTGCCGGGATCGATCTTTTCCAGCTCGTGGATATGGCGGCTGATTTCCCGCAGCGCATCCAGGATGCCACCTTCGCCCTCACCCAGGCGGGCAGTGATGGCGGAGCAGACCTCCGTGAGTCGTGCGCCGTTGGCAGCGATGCGGTGACGCGCTTCGATCTCCTCTTCCTCTCCCGGTTTCAACGCAGCGGCGGCGATTTCCTGGGCCTGAAAGCGCAGCATGTCCACCTGCTGGCTGCTGCTGCGCTCGCTATTGGCGAGGTCTTCCAGCTCATTTTGGGCAGCGCGCCACTGTTGCCAGGTAGCCTGATATTTCAGCAGGGTCTCTTCGCTGCCGACGTACTTGTCCAGCATCTCCAACTGGCGATCCTGGGAATTGAGCGACTGGTGATCGTGGGGGCCATGCAGGTCCACGAGGTGCTCGCCCAAGTTCTTCAGGACTTGGATGGTCACAGGGGTGCAATTAACGAGCTGTTTATTCGCACCGCTGGTGCTGATGCTGCGCTTGATCAGCAGCTCGCCGTCCTCGCAGGGATCTAGCCCGGCTTCTTCCAGTACGGCATCCACGGCGCGGGTATCCTTGAGGTGAAAGCTGGCCTCCACCGTGCAGGTGTCCTGCCCATTGCGGATGAGGCTGCGGTCAGCGCGTTCGCCCAAAATGAGCTTGAGGGCTCCGACAATGATGGATTTGCCAGCGCCGGTCTCACCCGTTACTCCGATCAAACCCGCGCGTAAATCCCAAGTGACATCCTCGACGAGGGCCAGGTGACGGATCTTGATGAAAGAGAGCATGGTGGGAAAGGTTTGGCAGAACGATTATGCGTAGATGTCAGCGGCATTTCAACCGCAAGTACAATTCATTTGAACATGAAAAATGCGTCAGAGACGAATCTCTGACGCATGCACAAGAAACAAGATCAACGATGAAATTTACTTCGTCAGGGTGGACTGAGTCTCTTCGATGACTTCGAGAGGGATGGGGTAATAGCCATCCTTCACCACCACCTGCTGGCCATCTTTGCTCTGGATAAACTTCACAAACTCCGTGGTCAGGGCATCGAGGGGCTGACCAGGCTTCTTATTGATGTAGATCAGCAGGAAACGGGCGAGGGGGTATTCACCACTCAGGCAGTTTTCATAGGAAGGCTCAGCCATCTTGTCCGCGCTTTCGCCGATGGGCAAGGCGCGCACGCCAGAGCTGATGTAGCCGATGCCTGAGTAGCCGAGGGCAAATTCGTCTGTGCTAATGCCTTGCACCACAGCGGAGGAGCCGGGCTGCTCTTTCACACTGCTTTTGAAATCGCCTTTGCCCAGAGCGTGTTCCTTGAAGAAGCCATACGTGCCGGAGGCGCTGTTACGACCAAAGAGGGAAATGGCGCGGCCTTTCCAGGAGTCCACACCCAGTTGACCCCAGTCGGTGAGATCCGCAGGAGCACCCAGCTTGCGGGTGGAGGAAAAAATGGCGTCGATCTGGGCCAGGGTGAGGCCCTTCAGGGTGTTGTCCTTGTGGGCGAAGACAGCCAGGGCATCCACCGCCACTTTGATTTCAGTCGGCTTGTAACCAAATTTTTTCTCAAAAGCGTCCAGTTCTTCCTGCTTCATTTCGCGGCTCATCGGGCCCAGCTGGCTGGTGCCGCTGATGAGGGCTGGAGGGGCAGTGGCTGAGCCTTTGCCTTCGATCTGGATATTCACGTTCGGATACTTCGCTTTGAAGCCTTCTGCCCACAGGGTCATCAGGTTATTCAGGGTGTCCGAGCCGATGGAAATGAGGTTTCCAGAGACCCCGCTCACCTGCTTGTATTCAGGGATGGCGGCATCCACCTCAGCGCCGCGGGCGAATGAGGCCAGGCTGCCGAAGCTGAGGGCGATGAGGAAGGAAGTGCGAGTCTTCATGCTTTGCGTAGGTTGTATTTAAGCGTGGCTGGACTCATGGAGGAAGCCTTGTCACATGGCGCGTAAAGACGTGTGACAGTTTTGTCACGTGCCTGGGTGTCATGTATTGGCAATGTGACAAGAAGGGCAGTTGCCAAGTTGACAGCCCGGTTCATCATCTTACCCGCTCCATGGCTGACCCTGCAAAGAATCCCGTCTCACACCTGCCTACCTCCATCCAGGTCCGGGATGTGGACTTCTATTATGGCAGCAAACAGACTCTGTTTGATGTGACGATGGACATTCCCCGGCATCAGGCCACGGCTTTCATTGGCCCCTCTGGCTGTGGCAAATCCACCTTGCTGCGTTGTTTCAACCGCATGAATGACCGTGTGGATGGCGCGGGTGTGCGCAGGGGTGCCATCACGGTGGAAGGTACGGACATTCATAGCAATGCCTTGGACGTGGTGCAGTTGCGCCGACAGGTGGGCATGGTGTTCCAGAAATCGAACCCCTTTCCACGCAGTATTTACGAAAATATCGCCTATGGCCTGCGTCTCCACGGTGAAAACCGCCAAGATTACCTAGACCATGTGGTGGAAGAAAGCCTGCGCGGTGCAGCCCTTTGGGATGAGGTGAAGGATCGCCTGGAACAAAGTGCCTATGGCCTTTCTGGTGGCCAGCAGCAGCGCCTTTGCATCGCCCGCGCCATCGCGGTGAAACCTCAGATCCTGCTGATGGATGAGCCTTGTTCGGCCCTAGACCCCATCGCCACCGCTCGCGTGGAGGACCTGTTTCATCAGCTCAAGGAGACCTACACCCTGGTCATCGTCACGCACAACATGCAGCAGGCCATGCGCACCGCGGACTTCACCGCCCTGTTTTACCTGGGCAAGCTGGTGGAATACGATGAAACCATGGCCCTGTTTGAAAATCCCAAGCAGAAGCTGACGGACGATTATGTGAGGGGGCGGTTTGGTTGATGCTATTTTTCGCATCCTCAAATCATGATGCGTTGATGCGATATTGACGCATCGCTGGCAGCGGGTAGTTTCTGGCATGCCCGCCCGTCCAAACGTCCGCTCTGAACTCGAAGCCGCCATGCGCCAGCGCATCCTGGTCATTGATGGGGCCATGGGAACCACCATTCGTGGCTACGGCCTCAAAGAAGCCGATGCCCGTGGGGACCGCTTTTTGGACAATGAAAAAGACCTGCTGAATAACGGCGACATTCTTTCCATCACCCGCCCGGACATCATTGAGGACATCCACCGTCGTTTCCTGGAAGCCGGCGCGGACATCATTGAGACGAATACCTTTTCAGGCACCAGCATTGCGCAGGCTGAATTTTTCCGTGAAGTGCCGCATGGCCGCCGCAAGGATCCTGAGTTCTTCCAAGAGATGCTGGAGGACAAGTTCCTCAATGACATCGCTTGGGAGATCAATTTTAACTCTGCGCAGCAGTGCCGGAAGTGGGCCGACATCGTCGGTGAAAAGACGGGGCGCAAACGTTATGTCGCCGGGGCCATCGGGCCACTGACGGTTTCACTCTCCCAGTTCCCTGACCTCAATGACCTGAGCTTTCGCTACGTCACCTTTGACCAGGTGAAGCAGGCGTACAAACATCAGGTCCGTGCCTTGATCGCAGGCGGCGTGGATACCCTGATGGTGGAGACGATTTTTGACTCCCTCAATGCCAAGACAGCCCTGGTGGCCATTCGTGAGGTGTTCGAGGAAGACGGGCTTGAGCTGCCGGTTCAGATCAGTGCAGCGGTCGGTCCTGGGGGTGAGACGATGATCTCCGGCCAGGTGACCGAGGCCTATCTGAATGCGATGCGGCATGTCAAACCCCTGTCCATTGGTCTGAACTGTTCGTTAGGCCCGGACAAGATGCGTCCCTTCCTGGAAGAGCTGTCTGCCAAGGCCGACTGCTTTGTCTCGGCCTATCCAAACGCGGGCATGCCCAACCCTCTCGCTCCCACAGGCTTTGATTTGCTGCCGCCAGACATGGCTGCGTATGCAAAGGACTTCGGCGGCAGTGGTTTCGTGAACATCATGGGAGGCTGCTGTGGCAATACGCCCGAGCACATCGCCGCTATCGCCAAGGCGGTGGAGAACCTGCCGCCGCGCCAAGTGCCTGCGGATACACACACCATGCGCCTCAGTGGCTCGCAGCCGTTTGTGTTTGATACCGTGGATAAGGAAGTGCGCCCGCCCTACCTCATGATCGGTGAGCGCACGAACGTCGCTGGTTCGCCGAAATTCGCCAAGTTGATCAAAGAAGGCAAGCTGGAGGAAGCTGTCACCATCGCCCGCCAGCAGGTGGAAAATGGCGCCAACGTGATTGATGTTTGCATGGATGAAGGCCTCATCGAAGGCGTGCCCATGATGACGAAGTTTCTCATCCTGCTGCAGACGGAGCCGGAAGTGAACAAAGTGCCCATCATGGTGGACTCTTCCAAGTGGGAGATCATCGAGGCCGGCCTGAAATGCCTGCAAGGCAAGGGCATCGTGAACTCCATCTCGCTCAAAGAAGGCGAGGAAAAGTTCAAGGAATACGCGCGTAAAATCAAACAATACGGCGCTGCTACCGTGGTCATGGCCTTTGATGAGCAGGGCCAAGCAGCGACCTATGAGGACAAGATCCGCATCTGCGAGCGCGCCTATCGCATCTTGGTGGATGAGGTGGAGTTCCCGCCGGAAGATATCATTTTCGATCCCAACATCCTCACCGTCGCTACGGGCCTGGAGGAGCATAACAACTACGCGCTGGACTTCATCAACGCCACCCGCTGGATCAAGGAGAACCTACCCCATGCGAAGGTGAGTGGTGGCGTCAGCAACATCAGCTTCAGCTTCCGCGGTAACAACAAGGTGCGTGAGGCCATGCACAGCGTGTTCCTCTATTATGCCATCAAGGCAGGGATGGACATGGGCATCGTCAATGCAGGCATGCTGGAAGTTTATGAAGAGATCCCGCAGGACATGCTGGTGAAGGTGGAGGACGTCATTCTGAATCGCCGTCCGGATGCCACCGAAATCCTGGTGGACTATGCAGAACAGTTCAAAGGCCAAGCCGGTGCTGCGAAGAAGACGGAAGTGGACATGTCCTGGCGTGAGGCCCCTGTGGCGAAGCGTCTGGAGCACGCTCTGCTGCGTGGCATCACGGATTTCATCAATGAAGACACGGCAGAGGCGCTGACTCTCCTGGGTAAACCTTTGTCTGTGATCGAAGGTCCACTGATGGATGGCATGAGCGTCGTTGGCGACCTCTTTGGCGCGGGCAAGATGTTCCTGCCCCAGGTGGTGAAAAGTGCCCGCGTGATGAAGCAGAGCGTGGCCTATTTGCAGCCATTCATGGAGATCGAAAAAGCCCGCAAGGCGCGCGAACGCGAACTTCTGGTGGAGATCGCAGGCAAGACCGCCGAGGCCTTAAAAACGGGCGGTGAAGTAGAGGTGAGTGAAGACTTCCGCTACTTCCCGGAGCCGGATCTCGACATCGAAAATCGACGCATGGAGGTGAAGTTCGCCTCTGAGCTTTCGGCAGACATCGAAACGGCTGCCCAAGATACTTCGGAAACCGCCGTTGCAGGAGCGAAGCTTCCCGCAGGTCGCCACCACCTAGTGGATCTGTTTGCCGTGCATGTGGGCGATTCGCTCTACCGCAAGGAAGTACAGGCCAAATTCCATGAATGGCGCGAGGCTCGCCACCTGGCTGGAGAGGAGATTCAAGCTAGCGGTTTGTCCGCTGAAGATCTCATCCCGGCCGAAGCGGCCCAGCAGGGCGGTGGAAAGATCGTCCTTGCGACGGTGAAGGGGGATGTTCATGACATCGGCAAGAACATCGTCGGCATCGTGCTGGCATGTAACGGCTTTGAAGTGACCGACATGGGCGTGATGGTCCCATGCACGAAGATTCTGGAAAAAGCCGTGGAAGTGGGAGCGGATGTCATCGGCCTGAGCGGTCTCATTACGCCGTCTCTGGATGAAATGGTCCACGTGGCCTCGGAGATGGAGCGTCTGGGCATGAAACAACCTCTCCTCATCGGCGGTGCCACCACCAGCGCGGCCCATACGGCCATCAAGATCGCCCCGCATTACAGCGGCACCATCGTTCACGTGCTGGATGCCAGCCGCAGTGTACCCGTGACCACTTCTCTGCTCAGCGAAGAGCAGCGTGAAGACTTCGTTCGTAACAACGAGGCGCGTCATGCCCGCCTTCGCGAGGAGTATGGTAAGAAGAAAGACCGCCAACTTCTCAGCCTGAGTGATGCGCGTGAAAAAGCCTTCAAGTGCGACTGGGCTACTCAGGACATCGCCACGCCAAGCTTCACAGGCACGAAGTCCTATGAGGGACCGGACCTTGTCGCGACCCTGCGTCCCTTCATTGACTGGTCTCCTTTCTTCCACTCCTGGGAACTGCGTGGACGCTGGATCTCTGCTGAGGGGCGGTTCAACTCCGCGCATGAAGATCCTGAGATGAAAGTCCAGGCGGATGAACAAGCGCTGAAGCTTTACCACGATGCCAATGACTTGCTCGACCGCATCATTGCGGAGCAAAGATTCCAGCCACGTGGCGTGTTCGGATTTTATCCTGCCAACAGCACAGGCGATGACATCGAAATCTACACCGATGAATCCCGCAGCGCAGTTCTCACCACCTTCCACAGCCTGCGTCAGCAGGTGATCAAAAAGGACAATCCAAACTACGCCCTCAGCGACTACGTCGCCCCGAAAGGCAGTGGCCGGGCAGATTATATCGGTGGTTTTGCCGTCGGCATTCACGGCGCGGATGAATTTTCCAAGGAATTCGATGCGATCCAGGATCCTTACAGCGCCATCATCGTGAAGGCCGTTGCCGATCGTCTGGCGGAAGCCTTTGCGGAATATCTCCATCAACAGGCTCGTTTTGCCTGGGGTTATGAAAAACCCGGTGACCTGACTCATGAGGAAATGGTGAAGGAGAAGTACCGCGGCATTCGCCCTGCGCCTGGTTACCCCGCCCAGCCTGATCACACCGAAAAACCCATTCTTTTCGACCTCATCCAAGCCACGGAGCAGACCGGCGTGGAGCTTACAGAAAGCATGGCCATGCACCCTGGCAGTGCTGTCAGTGGCCTCTATTTTGGCCACCCCGAGGCACATTATTTTGGCATCAGCGTGGTCGGAAAAGATCAAGTGGAAGACTACGCCGCCCGAAAAGGCATGACCGTGGAGCAGGTGGAAAAATGGTTGGGGCCTTGGTTAGGCTATTAAATCATCTTTTTGATTAGGTGGTTAGTTATTGTTAAATTTGAATCCATTATCATAGTTTTAGACAATTCGCTGGCGCTCGTCGCCAGTCTCGCCATTCAATCATCCCAATGGACCTGACCTTCGTCTTCCCCTGCCTCAATGAAAGCCGCACCATTGCACTTTGCATCAATGCGGTGCGTGCATCGTTAGAGGCTGACCCATCTCTGAAATACGAGATCGTTGTGGCTGACAACGGCAGCACGGATGACTCGCGTCAGATCGCTACCAGCTTGGGGGCTAGGGTCGTTCCAGTGCCGCAGCGTGGTTACGGGGCTGCTCTCCGGGGCGGGATCGAGGCGGCAGAGGGAAAGTATGTCATGTTCGCAGATGCGGATGGCACCTACTTTTACGAGAATGCTCTGGAGCTTTATCAAACCACTTCAGCGGCCGATGCGGACATGGGCATTGCTTCACGCATGAAGGGCAAGATTGAGCCCGGTGCCATGCCTTTTCTGCATCGCACCCTCGGTACCCCGGTGCTGACGACTCTCATCAACGTCCTTTTCAACGGCAAACTGAGTGACTGCAATTCCGGTTTCCGCTGCCTGAAAAAGACCGCTTACCTGACCTGGGACATCCGTGCCAGCGGCATGGAGTTCGCCTCCGAATTGTTGATCAAAGCCCTCAAGCACAAAGCCAGTACGGTGGAAATCGTCTCGGGCCTGCGTCCAGCCCCTGTGGACCGCGTTCCTCATCTGCGCACTTGGCGGGATGGCATGCGCCACCTTCTTTTCATCTTGTCCGAACGGCCTCGTCTGTTTGAACTGAAGGGCCTGACGCTCATCATTTTGGCCTCGCTGCTGCAGGCCATTGCCGCCTTCACCGGCCCTATCAACTTGGCGGGTCTGAATATCTTCAATATTCATAGCCAGGTGCTGCTGATGCTAGCCGCACTGCTGGGCACGCAGATTTACATGCTTTCCGCCGCCATGTTCCTGCAAAAGACTGAGAAACCACGCTCTATCACGCGCAAGCTCATTGAGATGGATGAAGGCAGTCTATTCTTTTTGCTCGCCAGCCTGCTCACCGCCATTGGTGGGGTGATCGCCTGGCTCTTCACGGTCTGGGCCCTTTCGGGTTTCGGCGGGCTGAATGAAGCGGGTCCGTTGGTCATCTGGCTGCATTTCCTGGCGGTGCCGGCGGTGATTGCCTTCGGTCTTCTGGGGGTTCATATCCTGCGCAAAGGCCGTCTCGGTTAAGACTGCATAAATTTCTTGGCGACTTGGGGCATCCCCTGCGAGATTGCAGGTATGCCCTACCTCATCGACGCGCTCGTCATCCTCGCCTACTTTGGGATCATCATCGGCATCGGCCTATCCCAGCGGAGTAAAAGCGGCAGCTTGGAAGGGTTTACCCTGGGGGATCGGCAGATCGCCTGGTGGGCAGTGCTGGCGTCTATCTTAGCGGCAGAAATCAGTGCAGGCACCTTTTTCGGGGCTCCTGGGGAAGGCTATGCGCTGCGGAATTACACCTACATTCAGCTCATGGCAGGGTATCTCCTGGCTAGGCTGGTGGTGAGTGCTGTTTTCATTCCGGCCTACTATCGGTACGGCGTCGTGAGCGTGTATGAGTTTTTGGGCATCCGCTTCGGGCCGCTGACACGGCGCTGGGCCTCGGGCATCTTTTTGGTTACGCGGTTGCTGGCCAGCGGATCACGGCTTTGGGTGCCCACGGTGATTCTGGTGCTGGGGTGGAAGCTGTTTGTGAATCCAGACACCACTCCGATGCAGGAGTTCTGGCTATATGCCGCCGCGTTGGTTGGCATCACGGTGCTGACGGCGATTTACACCACCTTGGGCGGTATCCGCGCCGTGATCTGGACGGATGTGATCCAGATCGGGGTGCTGTTTTCTGCCCTGGGTTTTGCCCTTTGGTATTTGCTTAGCCACACGGGCGGCTGGGCGGCTCTGAATGGGGCGATCCAGGAGCCGATGGTGATTGACTGGGGCCGTCCAGATCCTGCTCATCCAGGAGCTTGGGGCTGGGTGAAGGGCATTTTAGAAACGGAGTACACCATTTGGGCGGCCTTCATCGGCAGCACCTTTGTTACGCTGGCCACGCATGGGACCGATCAAGACATGGTCCAGCGCATGCTGACTGCTAAAAACAAACGCCAGAGCGGCCTGGCCACCATCCTTTCCGGTGTCTGTGACATCCCAGTGAATTTCATGGTGCTCAGCATCGGCATTCTCCTCTACGTTTATTTTCAGGCCAACCCGGCTGAACTGCTGCCGAAGAATGCCACGGGCGCGGTGGATAGCAGCCAAGTCTTCCCGTACTTCATCCTGAATGTGATGCCGCAGGGGTTGCGAGGCTTGGTCGTCGCCGGGGTATTGGCTACGGCCATGGGCTCTCTGAGCACGGCGCTGAATTCGCTGGCGACCAGTTATGCTCGTGACTTCCACTTCCGTTGGTTTGGTGAGCCGGATACCGATGCAGGTCAGGTCCGTGTGCTACGCTTCAGCACGGTGCTGTTTGCCTTCTTGCTCATCGCGGTGGCTCTGGCGACGGCCTGGGTCAAAGCGCACAATCCTAGCTTGCGTATCATTCCCATTATTCTCGGTGTTTTTGGCTACACCTATGGCTCCTTGCTGGGTGTCTTTATGGTGGGTCTTTTCACCAAAACGCGTGGTAAATGACTTGGGGAATGGACTGGGCATGCTGGCTGGCTTTCTGGTGGTGGCTTACCTCAGTGGCCTTGATCAGGGGCTGGCAGCCACGGTCGGCTGGGGGCAGGGCATTTCACGTCCTGATTGGATGCCTGTGGTGGAGTTTCCCTGGCGTATCTTTTTCGGGACAATCGTGACTTTTGCCGTGGCGGTTTCTTTCCCCACCTCGCTGGGGATGCAGAGGCACCGATACTTGGCTGAAAAATAGCCGCTGTTCCGGCTGAAGCAGGGGCTTCAGCCGTGTGCTGTCTGGTGATGAAGAAGCTGCTCAGGACTTCTTCCACTCTTCGCCTTCATCATCGTCGTCGGAGCCGGTATAACCATCGTTGTATCCGTCTTCCTCCTCATCGTCTTCGTCTTCATCCAGAGTCAGGCCTTCTAGAGCCTCCAGATCAAGATCGTCGGGGTCGATCTCTTCGAGGTCCTCGTCTTCCTCCTCTTCGGTGGTTTCTTCTTCCTCCGCAGCCGCCGCTTCTTCTAGGCCGCGTTTTTCAATTTGGGCCAGGGTTTCCGTCACATCTTCCACGCTGTCCCATACTTTGCGGGCGACGAAGAGTGGCGCCCCCTGCTGCACAGCCATGGCGATGCTGTCGCTCGGGCGAGCGTCCAGCTCGATCAGTTTTTTCTGATGCAGTTCGTTGGAAGCGGAGAGGATCATGCGTGCATGGAAGACACTGCCTTCCACGTGGTTGATGATCACACGCTCCACCTTTGCGCCAAAAGCCAGCAGGACACTGCCTAACAAATCATGAGTCAAAGGGCGGTCCTTGGATACGCCACGCATAAACATCGAAATGGCTGTTCCTACCGACTCGTCCACATAGATCACAAAGGTCTTCTCACTGTTGCCCAGAAAAACGGCAAAACTGCCGTCCAGGGGCAGGACGGCACGCACTTGGGCTTCGATGACTTCGCGGTTCATGGTGGAATTTAAGCCGTGCGAAGCACGGATGGCAACTCACCCCGTGAAATAATGCGACGCTATTTGATCTCTGGGCCCAGATTACCAGGTCTGTCGGTTGATCTGGCGATCCAGTTGCTGGCCATAGTTGCGCATTTTCTGGTCTTGAGACTCCACAGAGGAGTAAGGAGCTGGCCCTGCAGAATAATTCGGTGTGTAGGCGGGTGCTCCGCTGCTGTAAGTTGCCCCACTGTAGCTGGAGCCGCTGCTGTAACTGGGGCGACTGGTGCTGCTTCGGGGACTCGTTTTGACACCTAACCAATTCACATCATTAGAGCCGTAAAGAAAGGTTTTGCAGCTGGTTAGGCTAAGGCTGGAGACGGCAAGAAAGAGGCAGCAGAACGATTTTTTCATGCCATTTCAGGTAGGATCAACCTGAAGGCTGGTCAACTCGGTATTCGCTGGATTTGTTTAATTTATATTAAAGGAAGTATTTATGTTGGAGTAAGTGTCCTTGATTTACTCCTCCAACCGCACCTTCAGCATCGGAGGGGTATTGCGGGTGTTTTCCTTGCTGGCAAAGGCGTGGACGAGACCGTTCCGGGCGTGTTCGTCGGTATCACGAATGACGATGAAGGTGACTAGGCCGTTGCTGTCGTGACGTAAAAATTCCGTGAGTTCCTTCCCCTTGAGCGTGAAGGCTCCGCGTGTGGTGCCCTGGGGGAGGTGCAGCTCCCCCAGTTTCCGCGCCTGACTGGCGACGGGGGCCACGCGGTGCTCCTGGGCCTCTGAATGCGCCGGGGCCTTGTCCCAGCGGATGGCTTTTTCATCCCAGGCATCCTGGGTCTCTTCGGTGAGCCCGTAAATGGAGAAAACGGCGTCGGGGACCAGGGAGGCAAATCCCAGGTCACTGGGCTCCACATGCAGCGTCAATTCCGCTTCGGCGATGCGTTTTCCCTGAAAGCGGCTGAGGTCAAACCCAAGATAGGCCTTCCTCTCTAAGTTGGTGTTATGCGTGCTGTGTTTGATGCGCACGTAGGATTCGCGGCCACTGACATGGTATTTAGGGTCGGACTGGATCCAGGTGTCTTTGCCTTGACCGTAGGCCGTGGTGAGGATCTGCCAGCCATCGCCCAGGTCATTGATGGGACCAGGGAGCCAGCGCCCAGGTTCGGGCTGCTCCTCGTGGTTGTTCGCATCTGGGTAGGTGGCGCTATGGAGAAAGCCGCCATAGTCCACACGCTGTCCCGCCCGCAGTTCTTGGCGGCCCGCTTTGCCCTGGCGCTCCACTTCGACCAATCCCTCAATCACATGCACTAGGCATTTGCCATCGTCCCCTGCGCTCACGCCAAAGCGGGTGCCATAGTCCACCACTTTCGTGTCGGGAGTGTGGATGGTGAAGCCCTTTGCCTGGGGTGGTACTTCAGCCACCACGGTGCCTTTTTTCACTCGGCATTCCATAGCGGAGATCACTTCCAGTGTTACGGGAGCTTCAAGAGCTACTTCAGCCCCACTGGCAAATTTTAAAGTGGCGATGCCGTCCAGCAACTCCAGCATGCCAGGCTGTAGGTGGGAGCCTTCGAGAGTGGGCAGGGCACTATTGCCCCACTTGCAGTCGCTGGCCTTGGTCAAAGTGGCCACGGGGGCAGGCTCTCGTGCCAGTAACCACATGGCGCCGGCGGAGACTACGGCCGCGGCGAAGGGGAGGAGAAAGCGAGCGAGGCCGGAAGAGAAGCGTGCGCTGAACACCTGTGGGGTAGGTAAGTCGGCAGTGGCTTCCTCCCGGAAACGTCCAGTGCGCATTTCTGCGGTCAGTAACGAAGTCTGGGCGATGAGTTGACGCACTTCGGGTTGATGAACCAGAGCATGATTGAGCTGCTGGCGTTCGTCCTCGCTCAGGGCGTGGTCTTGCGCACGTTCCCACAGCTCCAGCCAGTGCCAGGTTTCTTCGGGCTTCATGGTTGCGCCTCCCATTGTTTTTCCATGCACTGCATCAGGTTCATGCGCACCCGGCTGAGGGCACGATACACAGCGGCTTCTGTGCGACTGATGCGGTCGGCGATTTGGTCAATATCCAGCTCATCGAAATAGCGCAGGTGGACGAGCTGGCGGTGTTCGGTGGGCAGCCGGGCGAGGCAGGCGCGCAGGGCGTCCTGGCGGCAGGATCCCGCATCTGCCAACTCTGAAACAGCGTGTCCCAGGGCCTCCAGGGCCTCTTCATCCAGCGGCAGGTGCGCCCGTTTTTTATGTCGGCGGTGGGTGAGGATCTGGTGAAAGGCCGTTTTCCGTGCCCAGGCGAGGAAATGAGTGCCGAGGGTAAAGTCCTCGAAATGTTTCCACAGCAGCAGCTTGGTCTGTTGCAGGATGTCCTCTGCCTCACTGTCCCGGGGGACTAAACCATGCACATAGAGCGAAAGCGCCCTTTCATGCGTGGTCAGCAGTTCCAGAAAAAGAGTGGTCTTGTCATCGGCCATGCCAGGAGGATAGGCGGTACCGGAGCCGGTTTGGACAAAAAAGTTTTCCCATCTGCAAGCGAGCCTTAAGCGGCGGCTGTTCCTACAAATCCCGTTTCAGGGTGGAGCTGGGTGGTTGCAGCAGACTTGGGCTGCGGGGCGGCGCTGTTTCTGGGGGCAGTGTAGGCACACTGATCTGGGGGGCAGCGGGTCCGCGCGGAGGTTCAGGCTCCAGCGGGCGAGCTGTAGGCGACGGAAGTGTCTTGGCTGGCTGCTCTTGCACTGGGATGGCTTTCACCACGGGAGTTTTTAGCCAAAAGGCACCTCCAGAGAGATGGGCCCAAATGGCCCCGAGAACAATGGAACCCCCAATGAAAACGGCGGCTCGAAGCCAGAGCGGTACAAACTCACTCGGTGGCAGAAGGACCTCTCCAGGATGTATGGTGGGGGGCGCATCGGCTGCAGTCTTAGCCCAGTCATGGTGACCGCCGCTTTCCGTCACGGAGGTGTCACGGAATAGCAACTCGGCGAAGCCAATGGTGGGCTTTTCAGAAGGCGTGGCAAATCCGCTGGTGAGTGCCATGGGGGCAGCTTCCAGGGAGGATTTGGCTGCATCGGCAGGGTCCGCTGAAATGGTGCGTGTGCGGGAGACGACCTTGGCCTGGGTGGGGGCAGCGAGAGGCTCCGAAGGGGGAGCCGGCGTGGGTTTTACCGTTTCGTGATGCTGGAGCAGGCGGGCATAGCGGGCCAAGAAATCTGCGCGAGGGCAAGTTTTGCCATCTTTATGCCGTTGCATTTCTTCATCGAAAAGACGCCCCAGGGCATCACGCTCTCTCAGCCCCGTGGTACCGTCCTGAGTATGACCTGGGAGTGCCTCGAGACCGACGAGGTAACGCCCGATGGCTGAGAGCCAAGCGCCATTCCAGAGACCAGATTTCGGAGTCTTTGAAGCCGGTAACAGGATGGCAGGATCCAGGCCCCGGCCTGCCATGGCGGCCAGAGTGGGGTGGGCGCGCAGGACCAGGGAAAAAGCGGGCCATTCATTCAGCTTTGTCAGCAGCAGCTTTGCGGTGCGTGCATCTTCCCGGGGGAAACCTGTGAGCAGAAAAATATCTTCCAACCGCAGCTTTTGGGTAGCCAAGGCAGACTTTTCCAGAGAATCCAGAGCCCCATCCAGGCCTGCCAGCACGAGGTAAGTCTCATGCACACTCAGCGCCCGTCGTTCACGCAGAAGATCTGCAAGGCTGACGCCTTCGGCCAGCTCCTCGGCTAGGCAGGTGATCTCCTCCCCTTCGTGCAGAAGGACGATGGGGATAATGCCGGAAAATTCACGCTTCTTAGCCAGGGCCAAACCTTTGTCATCCAGAGCACGCACACTGCTGCTGACGAGCCGTGGGGGAGGGATCTGCTCCACCAGCACGGTACGCCCAGTTTTCGTCAGGGTGCCGCGCATGGAATATGGGTTGGCCATGTCCAGCCGCTGACTCTGGATGCGGATGAGATTCACCACCCCTCGGGCCACTTCCTGGTAGCTGGCAAAGTGGGGTGCCAAAAGCGCGCGGGGTTTATGCGCCGTGGGGATTTCGCCCGTGAGCTGCTCGGGACTGAGTTTTTGCAGCGTGGTTTTGAGGTCACGGAGGGCCGAGACGACACTGCGCTCTGCCCCGGTTAGGCAGGCTGCCAGCAGTTCCATGAAATCTGCCCCGGGCAGAAGTTGATCCGGCAAGGTGGGTCCACCGCCGGATTGTTCCTGGAAAAAGGCACGTAGCAGTTTGGCGGACTTTTCAAAGGCAGGTTTTAGCCCCTTCGTTTTAGTCGCACCCGTGAGCAGGCGGTAATCCGCCATCTGAATTTGCACCTGCTGTGAGCCCGTCTGCACCACACGCATGGCCTTGAGGGCATCTTCGGGAAGTAGATCCGCTCGTTCAACAAGCGCGATCACCGCCTCAAGCGAGCGGCAAGCGACCATGACGGCCAGCCAGCCGGGGATCTCTTGCTGACGGGTGAGATAGGAGCGCAGCGTCTCGCCATCCACATTGCTGGTGATGTAGAAGGGATTTCCCTCATCTTCGCCGGAATCGAGCAAGCGAGAAAGCAGCGCATGGCCATGGCTTTGCAGGCTCCGACAACCTTCATCAAAGGCGGCTTTATCGGCCAGAGGCTCTAATAGCACGTGGCAGTGCACAAACTCCTGCCGCTGGGTGTCAAAAGCGAGCACGGCGACTTGATCCGCATCTCGGGTCAATTCGACGTTATTCCCGTCCGCGTCCTGGACGATTTGATAGTGCCTGAAGAGACTGGGTTCCGGCATGGGACTGCGTGGGGAAGAAAGGATGGTGCCAAGTGTCCGCCTTGAGACGCGCTTTTCAACCAGAGACTCAAATAGACATGAATTGAGTGACTCTTCGTTCTGGTCAGGGCTTCTGAGTGCAGTAACTTCAGTCAATCTACCCAATCACAGCGTGTGCGGGGGTTAAATTCGGCCGGGGTTTCTGACTCAGCCCCGAGACTTTTGACCACAGCCTCTTGGATGTGTCCATCTTTCAGCTTGCCGGGAGGGGATAGCCTGCCGCATTCTGAGACCTCTATGATGAATCTCCTGCGTCTTTCTTTTATCCCTCAGTCGGCTGATCTTGGGCTGCTCATCCTGCGTGTCTCCCTGGGTTTTTCCATGTTGCTGCTGCATGGCTGGGCGAAATTTCAAAATTTCAATTCCATTGCGCCGAAGTTCATCCGTCTCTTTGATGTGGTGCCTTCCCACATCAGTCTAGGTATGGCGGTGTTTGCGGAAGTGGTTTGCTCAGTCCTGATCATCCTGGGATTTTTCACACGCTTTGCTGCGCTGAATCTGGCCATCACCATGGCGGTGGCCTTTTTCATTCAGCATAAGGGGCAGTTCACGGGCCCTGCTTCTGGTGAGCTTGCTTTTGTGTACCTCGTTGGGTTTGCCACGTTGGTATTTGCAGGCAGCGGCAAGTACGCGGCGGATGGGAAGTGAAACCCCGCCGGCTCGCCTGGGTGAACTAGGTCGCTAGTGGCACTGGTTCTGCGTGCATGCGTGATCCTAGCCCTGTGCTGATCCTGGTTGGATGTCAGATTCTTGCGGTTGCCTCTCCACATGACAGTTACCCTGCTTACCGATTTCTCCGACCGGCTTTCACCCATGGTGGTGAAAGAGCTCCGGCAAGGGCTGCGGACCCGTCTTTTCGGCGGGGTCATGCTGGTGTTGCATGCCTTGTTAGTCCTCATCACCCTCATGGGCGGGACCTCTGCTAACAGTGGGGAAGTCCATGGGATGGTGGATGGGCTACTGGCCATGACTCTTTACCTGGTTTTTCCCTTGAGTGGCTTTTCCGCCCTCTCGGGAGAGATCAAGGGTAATACGATGGACATGCTGGTGCTCACCCGCCTGTCAGCAGGGCGCATTGTTTTGGGGAAATGGGCCTCCATTGTTTTTCAGTCCCTGTTAGTGACCGTGAGTGTGATGCCCTATATCGTGGCGCGGTATGTCTATGGTGGGTCTGACCTCCTGGCAGATGTGCTTGGGCTGGGATTTCAGTGGTTAGTCAGCGCCGTCCTCACAGCCGGAATCGTGGCCTTATCCACCCAGAAGCAATTTTGGTTACGCTCACTTTTGATCACGTTGCCCTTGTTCATCATGGCCCTCTCTTCGGTGAGTTGGGTGTTCATGAATACTTTCAAAAGAGCGGCCTTGGCGGGGGGCTCCAGCAGCCTGGGATTCTATGCCTACCTAGGGTGGCTGGTCGGGTGCGTTTGGTTGATATTTGCCATGCTAAGCTTTGGCGCATCACGCATCGCTCCGGCAGCCTCACTCTTGCCCGTATGGAAGCGGTCGGTGAATTTTATCGCTCTTTTTGTGTTGGTCGGCCTGGCATGGCTGGGATCAGGAAGCACTTCTGTGATCACGGTGGTTCTCTTGGTTCAAGTCGTGGCCTGCCTGGATGCAATGACGGATGATGTCCGAAATTTGCCCTCCATCTATTTGCCGTTTTATCGGCGTTCCTGGTGGGGGCGGCTGGGGGCACTGTTTTTGGCTCCGGGATGGATGCATGGTTTTCTATTTTCGCTGCTACTCACGGGGGCCAGTGCCCTTTTGGTGTTTCAGGTGAGTGGTCCCTATTATGCCAGTCATGTCTGGCTGATGGGCTGCGGACTTTGGGTGTCCTCGTTTTTTGGGCAGTTGTTGGCCTTTCGCCGAAAGGGGGAATACCTCAGCGCTACCTTTGCAGGGATGTGCCTGCTGGGCTTTTTGACCATGATGAATTTCCTGCTGCAGGCCTCGACCCGCAAAGAGGAGCTGAAGTGGCTGCGGACCCTGCTACCCCTGAACACTTGGTCCATGATGGATGAACCCAAAACGGGTCTTTGGAATCCCTTTGAAATCGGACTGGTGGTGAATGCAGTCTGGCCTCTACTACTCGCTTTACTGGCAATGCGCGCGTTTCGCCAGACACGCTCTGCACGTCGCGAAGCTCGTCAACTTGCCTAACCATGAATGCTGTGCGTCTCGCCCTATTGAGTGACTTTGGGGATCACCTCAGCCCCATGGTGGTGAAGGAACTGCGTCATGGTCTGCGCACGCGCATGTTCACCGCTGTGCTGACGGTGTTTCAGTTTGGCATGATTATGATCGTTGGCTCGGGTGCCCTAGGCGTGGAATCAGAGACCATCAGCGCCCTGTTCTGGGGTTTTTCCTTGGCGGCTTTGTTGGGGGCTCTACCACTGCGGGGTTTTGGCACGCTCTCCAGTGAGCTAAGTGGCGGCACCCTGGACATGCTGACGCTGACCTCCATCTCCTCCCTGCGGATCGTTTTCGGGAAGTGGTCTGCCCTGTTCTGTCAGTCTCTTTTGTTAGCCGTTTCACTCCTGCCTTACATGGTGGTGCGATATTATTTCGGCGGAGTGGAGATCGTCCAGGAAGGTGTGGCGTTACTGTTTGCGGTGCTGGCCTCAGGTATCGCAACGGCGGCTTACGTGGCCTTTTCTTCTCAGCGTTCCATCATCCTGCGGCTCTTTCTCGGGGCGGGTGTTTTGGTATCGTTGGGGCCAGTTACGGGTTTCATTTTCATGCTCGTCAATGAAAACGGCGGAGACCAGGCCCTGGAGGAGTTTTTGAAGCTATCTTTGGGGGAGCAGGTGGGTCTAGGGGTGGGGATTCTAGTGTTCGCCGCTTACACGGTTTTCACGTTTTTGACCTTGGGGGCTTCGCGCATCGCTTCCCTTTCTGAAAACCACAGCAGGCTCAAGCGTCTCATCCACCTGGGCATGCTCACCCTGATCACAGCAATCGGGATCGGTCTCAGTTTTTCATCCAACCCAGACATCATGTTCTGGGCTTACGTGCCTTCTTTATTCCTGACTCTGCTCATCGGGGTGGATGTGTTGACTGAGGAGATGCCGCGTTTCCCCAGTGTGGTTCAGGGAAGGGTGAATCGCGGAAACTTTAGCATGAAGCTGAGTCGGCTTCTTTATCCCGGTTGGGCCAGCGCAGTGTTGTTTTATACTTTGTTAGGTGGTCTCAACTTCAGCATGCTGATGTGCTACGTCCTCCCACTTGGATATTCCGGTTCACCAATGTATGACTTTTGTCGTTTTGTAGCTTGTGTGCTTTTCTCTTCCATGGTTCCCGTGTGCGTGGCGATCAATCGCAAGAACCGTTTTGCCAACTGGTGCGTGGTTCACATGGCCCTAGGGGTCGCAGGGGTTTTGTTGGTCATGTTGGTCGAACTCAGCGATGCTAAGAGCCTCGCTTTTTTGGGAGTCATTACGCCGGTGACGGGGCTCATTGCTTCCGTGGACAATTATGCGAAGGACGAGGCCATCCAAGGAATGGCGATCTTGTTTGGCATTTGTTGGTGGTTGAGAGCTTTGTACATCGCTTTGAGGGAGCATCGGGTTTATCGTTCCTTGGAAGAGGATGCGGACACTCTAGAAACCTCCAAGGTCTCTCCTGCTCCATGAATGCGCTGCCTGAGATCTCTGAGTTGCAAAGATTGCAGGCCCAGGCCCGGGAGTGGGCCCGCGTGCTGAGGTTGCCTTTTCGTCAGCAACGCTGGCGTGGCCACAGTGGCGAATTTCAAGGTACAGGCGTGGGTAGCAGCCTCGATTTTCAAGATCATCGCGTGTACATCCCAGGGGATGATCCCCGGCAGATCAATTGGCAGGCCTATGCCCGCACGGGGACCTACACCATGAAGCAGTACCGTGAGGAAGTGCGGCCACTGGTGGATCTCATCGTGGATGTTTCCGCCTCCATGTTCGCCTATCCTGCGAAGCAACAGCGGGTGCTGGAACTGCTGGCTTACGCGGTGGAGGCCAGCCTCCAAACTGGGGCCACTCTGCGCTGTTTTGCCGTGCGGGGTGGCGAGCATCGCTTTCTGGAAACGGACCTGCTTTTATCAGGTCGCTGGTGGAAGGAGATCCAGGCCCTGCCTGTCAGTGCCGAGGCACCAGCGCTGACACGTCTGCCCCTGCGCGCGGGTGCGCTCCGCGTGTGCCTGAGTGATCTCCTTTTTGCAGCCGAGCCGGAGACCCTGCTAGGTAGCCTGAGTCAGCGGAATGGACGCGGCATCTTGCTTGTGCCCTTTGCTTCCCAAGAGGCGAATCCGGGCTGGGATGGCAATTACGAATTTGAGGATGCTGAGACCTCTCTCTCCCATGAGCATCGAATCGAACCTGATCTCCTCCAGCGTTATCAGCAAGCCTATGCGCGGCATTTCCACCTGTGGAAAACAGCTGCTGCTAAGCACGGCGTGGCGTTAGCTCGCGTGCCCGTAGAAGCTGGCTTTATGGAAGCTTTGAGGATGGAGGGGATCCCTGCGGGCTGCGTGGAGGCAGCCTAAAAAAATCGGGATAAATGCTCGTTTCAAGATCGTTGCTTGTGATTGTTAGGTTTAATTGATATTTTGGCATCATGGCGCACATCGTTGTCATTGATGACCATCCCCCCGTTTTGAAACTCATGGCTTCCGTCTGCCGTGCAGAGGGGCATGACGTGATGGCTTTCGACAACGGCACGGCTGGGCTGGCGGCCATTCAGGAATTGACTCCCGCTGTGGCCTTGGTGGATCGCCGACTCGGTAGCATGGATGGTCTGGACATCGTCCGTCAGATGCGGGAACTTTCTCCCTCCACCCGCTGCATCATGGTCACAGGCTGCACGGAGACGCAGGACATCGTGCAGGCCATGCGCAAAGGAGCCTACAATTACGTCACGAAACCCTTCGAACCGGAACAACTCATCGAGGCGGTGAATGAAGCCCTGAATGCCCCGATCGAGACCCCTGCGGTGCGTCAAAAGCTAGTGATCGTGTACCCGAAGCAGGCCGCGTAGAGCACGGTTTAGGTCTCCTTGCGACCACGAAGGGCTGCGCGGACCATGAGCACCTCACCCACGTTTTCTGCGGTGAGCAGGCCCACGAGTTTTCCGGAAACAGGGTCTAGCACGGGCATGGCTGGGCAAGTGCCGGAGCGTAGCCGTTCCAGGCCTTCCCCCAGACTGATGATGGGCGAGACTGAATCTGGGCAATTTTCTAAAATGTGAATGGCTGGATGCATCGGTCCATTTTCACTGAGGGCTGAGACAAGGCGGTTTCGTGTCACCAGACCCAGCATGTTACCGCCTTCATCCAGCATGGGGAAATCCTGCTGACTGCCTGCGAGCAGGAGCACCACGGCATCTCCCAGGGTGGCATCCTGAGGCAGCGTGCGGAAATCGGTCAGCATGGCATCCCGCACGCGCAGGCCTCGTGTGGCCTCTTCTTGTGTCACCGCATCGGCTTCCTGGCCAGCGGCCATGAAGATGAAAAAGGAAATCAGTAGCAGCACGGGATGAAACTCACGAGAGAACAGCATCCACAGTGCCACGGTAAGGGCGATGCCTTGGCCCAAGGTGGCGGCCCAGCGCGTGGCCCGGCCATAGTCGGTGAACATGGCTAGAAAGGCCCGCAGCACGCGGCCTCCATCCATGGGGAAGGCCGGGATCATGTTGAAGGCCACCATGATCAAGTTCCACAGCATCAGCTTCTCCCAGAAGTGTCCTGGCTGCTCAAATTGATACTCAGGGTTCATCACCATCTGAAGCCCGAGGGCCAGCTTGATCGCGGCTGCGATGGCCACATTCACCAAAGGGCCGCAGATGGCCACGACGAACTCATGGGACGGTTTTCGGGGCATCCTCTCCAGCCGCGCGACACCACCGATGGGCAACAACGTGATGTCTGGGGTGTGGATGCCATAACCGCGTGCTGCGAAAACGTGGCCAAATTCATGCAGCAGCACGCAGAGAAAGGCCGCACTCACAAAGAGCAGAGCATCCACCGCCCCTGCTGTGCCCTGGCCACCGCTCATGCCCTGCATCGCCACCAGCAGGAGTAAAATGAAAAAGGTCAGGTGAATGCGGACCTCTGTACCAGCCACTTTCGCGATTTTGAATGACCATTTCATAGCGCAGCCACTGTGCATGTTCCATGCCGTGATGCAAAGGGCGCATGGAGGCTTTCTCCATGCGCCCGATTGAATGACCGTGACTGAGACTAGAAGCGAATGCTGAGGTCCAGGGTGAATCGGTCATCGGTCAGGCCGTTAGGCTCAATGATGGCCTTTTCATAAGCCACGCCGAGGTCCACATTCTTCATGATGCGCGAACGGAAGCCCACCGCCAGGGTGCCTTGGGTCACGCCATCAGCGCCGCTGGAGCCGAAGTTGATGACATCGTAGCCCTCACTGTTGAGGGCAATGTTGTTGCCTTCATTGACCACCGTGTAAGCATTGAAGGCCAGAAAGGGAATGAACCAGCGACAAGTGTAATAGTCCGCCATCAGGCTGTAATGCACGAGGGTGCTGTTTTCATCGCTGTTGTTAGGCAGACGCAGGCCGAGATTTCCAGAGAGGTGAAAGTCCCCAAAGCCCTTTTGCGCTGCCATGAACAGGTCCCATTCACCACCGCCACGGCCCTGGAAGACCTCTCGGTCCCCCGTTGGGACTTTGAAGGTAAACCCCGGTGTGAGGATGAACTGCTGGGCTTCATTATCGATGAGCGCGTACTTCAGGCCCAGAGCCAGGTCCATCCAGCCCTCCGGGTTGGCAATGGCGTCGTTGTTGATGTCGAAGTATCCGTCCTGGGTCGCGATGATGGCCAGCCGATCTGTCAGCGCATAGCGGATCTGCAGGGCATAGAGCTGGGCGTTGCCTCCACCAAGGAAGGAGTCGTCAATGTTATGATAGACAAACACGGGGCGCAGCTCAGACCGGATCACGGCATCTTCATGGAAGAAGGGATTGGCGACGGGCGAGATGGTGTGCTCCTTCCAACTCACGGCTTCCACAGGGGGCGTGGGCGCTTTGGCTGAAAAGTCTGGCGTGCCGGCCTGGGCGGCGGTGATGAGTGACACGGCTGCGCAAGTGCCCAAGCTGAGGCTGCGCAACCACCGAGGGTGGGAGTATGGGTGATGGTCCATGCGCAGAAGCAAGCACGCTTTGCTTCGGCATGATCTTCGCCCCTTGGCATTCAGTGAGCCTGGATTTCGCCAGCCTCAGGACCCCACGCTTTCTTGAGTCGCCAGTTCTCGGACCGTTTGTGAATCCAGCACTTCATAGAATGCGCGGCGTGCCCGATAAAGCAGGGGTTTGAGGCGGCAATGGTGGGTGATCGGGCAGGTATTGGTCGTGGGTGTAAAGCACTCCACCAGCTCCCCGCTTTCAATCAGCCGCACGATCTCTCCCACTTTCGTTTCAGGGGTATGCGCAGCGAGCATCAGCCCTCCTCCAGCCCCCCGGCTGGCGATCAGCCAACCTCCCTGAGTCAGTCGTTTGGTCACCTTGGTGAGATGATTCAGGGAGATGCGATAAAACTCGGCCATCTCCCGGGTCGTCACTTTTTGCTCCGGGCGCGTCATCATGTAAATGAGCACACGGAGGGCGTAATCAGTATGGTAAGTGAGCTGCACGAGCGGGAGAAGAAAGCAGTAACGGATAATTTCTTGGAATGGCATTGAAAGATTGCATTTCTGAATAGGTATTTTAAATACCTATTATTCATGACACTGCCAAATTCATCCCTGACAGACCTGCATGGTCGTGCTGAAATCGAGCAACTCGTAAACGCTTTTTATGAGCGTGTGCGTGAGGATGATGTGCTGGGTTTTATCTTCACAGAAGTCGCGCACACGGATTGGACGGCGCACTTGCCCCGAATGTATGCTTTTTGGGAAACTGTGCTTTTCCGCACTGGCGGTTATACGGGAAATCCACTCGCCGTGCATGCGCGGCTGCTGCAATTGACCGCCATGGGCCGCCCTCAGTTTGACCGCTGGCTGCTTCTGTTTCATCGAACGCTGGATGCCCTTTTTGCAGGTCCGAATGCTGACCACATCAAAAACTGTGCGTCAGACATGGCCAACGTCATCCATCGTCGGCTGAGCAAAGACCCGGTGGTCCCTGCGCCTACGGTGCAACTGACCCCTGAACAGCAAGCGCGTTACGCGCCCCAGAAGACCGATGCTGTCTAAATCCATTTTGCGTGTCTGTCTCCAACCCGACAGCGTGCAAGAACCCAACCTAACAAAAAACATGAAAAAAGTAGTTCTTCTGTTCTCCTTCGGACTATGTCTGATGACACTAGCCACAGAGCCCAGCACACCGAAGCCTCTCAACACCACCTGTCCTATCAGTGGTAAAGCGGTGAATCCTGCCATCACCTTCATCTATGAAGACCAGACTTTTGCTTTTGCCGATGAAGCTAGCCGACAGAAATTTGAAGCAGATCGCGCCGCTAGCATTTACCAAAAGTTAGGCGGCAAGGCTGCCCTGGATGCTGCTGTGGAACTCTTTTATGTGAAGGTCCTCGCGGATAAGCGGGTGAATCACTACTTTGAAGACATCAGCATGGCGAAACAGAAGCGGAAGCAGAAAGAATTTCTCTCTGCCGCTCTCGGTGGGCCGAATCCTTATGTGGGGAAGGACTTGCGCACAGCTCACGCCGATTTGGATGGTCTGAATGATACCCATTTCGATGCCATTGCCGAGCATTTGCTGGCCACTCTCCAAGAGTTAAAGGTGGACGCTGCGCTCATTGCTCAAGCGATGGCGATCGTGGGAAGCACACGAGATGCTGTGCTGAACCGTCCCGCCAAACCCTAAAGAAGGTCTCAAGAGCGCTGCCCTGCCAGGTGTGATGGCCAGCAGGGCAGACTCTTGGTTAGGTCATTCAGGCAGTGACGGCATGTTTTTCGATGCTGATGATTTTCATTCTCATGCGTTGACCCTGAGCACTGAAGGTGATGGTCTCACCTTCTTTGCGGTGCAGCGCTGCCTGGCCAACAGGTGACTCGACGGAGATCCGTCCCGCGACCGCGTCAGCCTCTTGAGGGTAAACGATTTGAATGCACAAATCATCTTCTTCAGAGGATTCGGTGGCATGGAGGGGCCGCAGGCGGATACGATCGTAATAATGAATTTTGGACATAAACATAGTTAGGTATAGATTGGAAAAGGTCCTTGCTCGAAGTGTCGAGCCGTGGACATAGAAGGCCGATCCGAGACGGAATGGCCAGGGAGGATGAAGCGGGTGCTGGTTAGGCCGCGTTAGCTCTCGCTCGTGGGTTGCACGGTCAGATTCGCGAGGATGAAATCTGGGTGAGATGCCAGCATGCGAGCTTTAGCCTCAGCCTCGGCTTCATCCCTTGAGTTTGCATGAATGCAGTGCCTGGACTCCACCTTCACTTGGCCAAAGCTAGCCTTGTAGGTGAGGACGCCTGTAACACGCCAGAGAGGCTGGGGTGAGGGAGGCGGAAAGGCACTGCTGACGTGCACAGGTGGGTCATCCTGTGCCTGCCAGGTACGCTTGATGGCAGCGCTGAGTTTGCTGACCCATTCGGTGCATGTAGATGCGGCACCCAGCCTGGGTGCAGATGTATGGACATGATTCATAAGTGAAAAAGAAAAAAGCGCTGAGAAGCCATGCAGGCATCCAGCAGGTGAGTCTTAATGGCCTAGTGAGAGAGCGGAGCAGCCCGGAAGAAAACCAGAACTGTCCGCTTAAGCCCGGCTTGCGCACAGGCGGTGGCCGAAGGACACACCCAGGCCCTTCGCTGCCAAGTAGGCGCGAGTGCTTGCTGGGAGGATCTCTTTTTTCACGATGATTGACCTATAACTCACCTGAAGCTGGAAGGCAAGTGCGACACGCTAATTTTTGATCCTTTTATTGGTTAGGTCATCGCCTTCTGCTTCTTTTGGATCCCTGAGGGTGTTACCGCTGGAGGTGGCACAGAAAGGAGCTCGCAGAGGCGAATCAAATCATCTTCCGTGATGTCCACAAAGGAGTCTAAGCTGCGCAATGCTCTGACAATTTCTTCATGGGAAGGTGCAGGTCCTGCGCCTGCTGGCCGGCGTGGGCGATGATTCAGAAAAGCCGGGTAACGCCGCCAGTGAAAACACGCATTCAACAGTGCCGCCAGACTCACCAAGAGAACGGCATTGCTCAAGATGGGGAAGAAAATGAATCCAAATCCCAAATCATGCACACTCGGCCCTCCGATCACGGCTGTCAGCGCCGTGGCACCGCCAGGCGGGTGAATGCATTTGCACTGGTGCATCATGCCGATGGCCAACCCTACCGCACAGGCACTGGCGGCTGCCTGATGGGGGATGTAGCGGGCGCAAAGAACCCCCACTACGGCAGAAAGCCCATGTCCAGCAATCACAGGCCAGGGCTGGGATAACTGACCATGAGGCACGGCAAAAAGCAGCACTGCACTGGCCCCCATGGACGCCACCACAAAATGCCCCCCGCTGCCATCCAGCCCGAGATCTGCGAGGAGGATCAGAATAAGAATGGAAACAATGCCCCCAGCGGTGGAGATCAGTTTTTCTTTGTAGCTCACAACGCTGAGCTCCAGGCCGAGCTTTTCTTTCCAAGAGTCCATATTCAATGATTGCACACCTGTGTTGACGGATTGGGCATGTACAAAAAGCTCATGTGGGGGAGTGCAGCCGCTCAGAAATCATGCCGGGATAGCTTTAAATGAATCAATCGTTCCGCGATTATATCGTATTGCGATAAAAGTCAAAACCAGCCTCTGCTTTTGGCATGGTTTGTGATTCACCAGGGCATCCAATCCATGCCGACTTCTCGCAAGATCACCCAGAAACAATATGAGACCCTAGCGGCCTTTCGTTTTGCCCTGCGTCAATTTTTACGATTTAGCGAACAGGCTGCTCATGGTGCGGGGGTGACTCCGCAGCAGCACCAGGCACTGCTGGCTATTAAAGGGTTTCCAGGTCGTGCCCAAGTAACGGTGGGGGAGCTCGCTGAACGATTACAAATCGCCCACCACAGCACGGTGGGACTTGTGGATCGGTTGACGGCCGAAAAGCTAGTGATTCGGGAAGCTTCCAAGGAAGATCGTCGGCAGGTCTATGTCAGCCTCACGAAGCGTGGCGACCGCTTGCTGGAAGGGCTGTCTTCGTCTCACCAGGAGGAGTTGCACCGAATCGGGCCAGAACTGCGTGATTTGTTAGAGGAAATGGCGGGGCCCAAAAAGGAAAAGTAACCGGCTTTTCTCCCTCATCTAGGGGTTGAAGAATGAGGCGGCAGGGCCTAGCAAATGCCCACATGAAACTCTCTACCTGGAACGTCAATGGCATCCGTGCTTCCCTCAATAAAGGTCTTCGGAAATACCTTCTGGAGAGTGATGCGGATGTCATCTGCCTCCAGGAAACGAAGGCCATGGAGTCCCAGGTGGATCTCTCCTTTCTCACCGGGTATGAGGCCGTCTGGAACAGTGCGGAAAAGAAGGGCTATTCCGGCACCTGCATTCTGAGCCGACTACCGTGGCAAAGCCATGCATTAGGCTTCGGCATCGGTGAGCATGACCGTGAAGGGCGTGTCATCACGGTGGAGTATGCAGATTTTTTCCTCGTGACGGTCTATACCCCCAATAGCAAAGCGGAGCTTGCCCGCCTACCTTATCGTCTTCAGTGGGACGAGGCCTTCCGCCAATACTTGAAAAAGCTAGAGGCGAAAAAGCCGGTGCTCACCTGCGGTGACTTGAATTGCGCCCACCAGGAGATTGACCTGGCGAATCCCAAGTCAAACCGCATGAATCCAGGCTTCAGCGATGAAGAGCGAGCCAGCTTCACTCAGCATCTGGATGCGGGTTTTCTCGATGTCTTTCGTGAGTTTGACCCGAGCCCGGGCCGATACACTTGGTGGACTCAGCGCACCCCAGATGCACGGGCCAAAAACATCGGGTGGCGGCTGGATTACTGGCTGGCTTCCGCAAGCTTGCGTTCGGTGATCACCTCCTGCAAAATCCGCGATGACATCCATGGCAGCGACCACTGTCCCGTGGAGATCACCATCCAATCTTGAACTTCATGAAATCTCTTTTCTTCCTGACGATTCTCACCACGGCCAGCCTCATCTCTGCTGACGAGACCAAGCCCGCCGAGGTCACTTACAAAGAATTGAAGTGGCAGGACGATGTCTATTTCCTCCAGGGCAAGCCCTTCACCGGAATGGCGAAGGATAAGCACAAGGACGGCAAGGCCAAAGGTGAATACCCCTTTTTAGAAGGGCGGCTGCATGGGGTGGTAAAAGAGTGGTGGGACAATGGCCAACTTTCCACCGAGACCCATTTTGACAAAGGCCAGCGCCATGGCCTTAACCGCTATTGGTCGAAAAAAGGTCAATTGATGAAAGAGCAAGTTTATGAGCGCGACAAGTCTGTGAGTGAGAAGCACTACGACGTCGAATGATCTCCACTACGGATCTACCAGCCGTCCTTGTTTGTGACGATAGCCTTGGATGAAACCTTGACCCAGGTCGAGATTGTACATTTTCTGTAGGTCGGCTAATTCTAGGAGGGTCCAGGGGACGAGGGGGTTCGCTCCATTCTTAGTGTAAACCAGGTCATCCGCGAGGTAGATGCAGGAGTGAAAGGCATTGCCCTGAGGGTTGATAAACATCAGCACATCGCCAAATCGGTAGGGTGCTTCCACTTGCTGGAAATTTTCCAGCACTGCGCTGGAGGCGAGGTGCGAGTCCAGATAGTAATCCTGGGCCGTGAAGTTGAAGAAATTCAGAGTCGTCCAGTGACAATCTGGAAAGCGGATGTGGGTGGTGAAGTCATCGCCTGGAAAAGTGTACAGAAGCTTGCGAGGTAAAGCGGGGAGAACATGCAGCAAATCCAAATGCTCAATACCTGACATGGCGGCGGTGGCTTGAAAGAGCGGTTCCAGTTCTTTGCGTCGCAGATTCAGCCCGGTGGACCAGTAGTCGAGCATCTCCTGGATGTTGCTTTGCGGATTCAACTCCAGCCGTGCGATGAGCGTGCGGGTGCGCGTGAGTTTCTTTTTGATGAATTGGGCCTCCGAGTTGGTCTTGGCTAGGCTGAGCAAAAATGGAATGTCACTGAATGCCAGGGTTTCTCCCCGGTGGTAGGATAACTGACGGATGGTGGTGACCAGTTCCGGCCGTAGTCCGGACCCTTGAGCCCACTCTTCCACATCACCACCAAGGAAGAAGATAGGGAATTCATAAAATTCGTTATGTGGGTAACTGGCCAGCTTGGCATAGATGCGCTGGCGTTCAGTTTCGCTCAAGGCTTCGATCAAGGCCGCGCTGGGAAAAAGATTGGCGATGCCATTTCGGCGAATGACCCCACGGGGATTGAAGAGTGGGCTGACCACATCATTGGTTAACTCAGTGTTCGAAATCAGTGCTTCAAATTCAGAAAGAGCCTCTTCAGGGATTCGCCAACGCGTCTGTGTATCAGGTGTGGGAGCGCGTGAGACCACGTTTTCTGGAGCTTCCAGGTAAAAGTAGTAGCATTGCAGTTTCCCCCAAGGGCCTTGTTTGGTGAAGAAGGACCGTTCCTTCGGTAAGGTATCTTCCTGTGCATGAACTTGAACCCCGGCGATGAGCGCGATGATTAAGGTTATCCAGGTGACTGCCTTGGCAAAGGGTGAGGGAGTGAGAATGTGAAGGGCCGCAAACATGGTTAGACGTAGCGTTACTGAAGCCTGCATGGAGTGGCCTCTGCAAGCTCTGAGTGGTAAAGCTTTGGCGTATCAATGAGAGGCAATGCTTTGCGGTGGGGTTGGTCAAAGCTTAGGCGCGGGCAAGCCATCATCTAATAGCCGCCGAGTGGCAAAACAGTTCAAAATTTGAACTGAAATTAAATCGGTGAGGCACCTACCACCTCATCGAGCCGCCTTTTGCACGGCGGATATTCCAACCCCTATCCCACTGAACCAGCCTGATGAAGCCTCGCCGAACCACCCTCCTTTTCCAGTCGAAGATCCTGGCTTTCAGCTTGTTGAATTCATGTGTGCTCACCGCCTTAGCCTTGGATCCGGCTGCCCCTGCCACAGGCTCATGGAACCTGACGAGTGCCAATGGAAATTGGAGCGAAGCTATCCGCTGGCAGGGCAGTATCCCGAATGGAGTGGATCACATTGCAGAGCTGATCAACAATATTACGGCAAATCGCACGGTCACCATTGATTCAGGGATTCCTGGTTCGAATGTGACTCTCGGCGGGATGCGTCTGGGCGATCTCAGTGGTGGCAACTCATTCACCATTTCAGGTGGAACGCTCACCCTCCAAGCCTCTGAGGGCAATGCATTCATCACAAAACAAGGGAAGGGTGGCAATGACACCATCAGCTCTGCCTTGCAGCTAAACAGTGCGGTAGATTTTTTGATAGCCGATACTAACGGCAACAGTCTGGGCCTGACACTGGCAGGAAAAATATCGGGAGGAACGGTGGGCGTCGCCACCATGAATCTGGCCGCGATTGATGGCGAAAACTTCGTCAGGCATCTGCTCTTGAATAACAACACGAACGACTTTGCTGGGCAGATCGTTGTGAATTCTGGCTTACTCCGCTTGGAGGGGGGAGCACGTGGGACGTCGAATACTTTTGGTTCTCGTGTCGCAGGTCTAAGAGGTGTGGGGAACGAAGTGTGGATCAAAAATGGTGGGCGCGTGGACCTGCGTGACAGTGACTTCGATGTGCAGGCCGACGATACAGAAATTTTTATCATCGAAGGCTCGGGTATGAATGGCCTCGGTGCCATGGTCAATACCGCCAGCACGGCTTCCCTGTCTCATTTGGCCTTGTCGGGAGATGCCTCCGTCGGCGGTTACTCGAACATTGAGTTGAAGCGCTATTTGAACGCCGCAGGCACTTCTGAAATCGGTGCCGTATTGGATCTCAGTGGCCATGATCTGACCAAAATTGGGTCAGCGACAATGGTCATTGAGAACGCAGATATCCGCAATGCGACAGACTCTGCCTTTAACATCCATGAAGGCTCGGTGATGTTTCGAAACAAGGGCGGTTTAGTGGGCGGTGGTTTGATCGGTGGCACGACTTATGGAAACCAGATTGATGGGTTAACCTTCAATGTGGCCTATTATGACGGGGCTTTCGATGGACTGGATGTGACTCAGGGCAGTCGCACCTCGGACCCTTTTAATCCGAATCGTCTCGCCAGTGATCTGTCTGGAAATACCGTCATTGCGGCGCGGCTTGTCTTCCGCACGGATTGGGGCACGGGCACGACTCATGTGCCCAATCAAAAGGTGGTCGAGACGTATGATAACCTCACCATCAATCTCAACAACGGCTCGCTCGTCCGAGAAGGCAATGGTGAGACGGGCCGCACCTTTGACCACATCTTTGGTCCAGGCACGGTGGTCAATCTCGTCGGCGGCGGTTTGGAGGGAAATATCCTCACCATGGGAGGCGGTGCCACGGGTTATAACAGCGCCACAGACCGTTACGATCACCCAGGGGTGACAGAGATACAGGGCCAGATTGATAACACCACAGCCGACAATGAGGGAACCGGTTTCACCAAACGTGGAAATCGCGAGCTACGTCTCACTGGCAATAACGTTAATTTTAACGGGGATGTTTTAGTCAAACAAAACACCGGTCGAGTTTTGCCTTCGCAGTATACAAACACATCTCCCACTGGGGCTGCAGAGTCACAGTTTTTCAGTCTATCCCTCGCAGGTGCGCAGGGTAGCCTCAATCAAGCCAACTCCATCACCCTGAGCCGTTGGGGATCGCTGGCGCTGCTAAACAATTCCCAGAACGGTGTCTATGCGAGCACCAACAATAACGACCGACTCAATGACCAAGGAACCCTCAGCCTTCGAAATGGATTCCTCACCCTAGAGACGGATGTGGCCGGCACCAATACAGAAAACTTTGGGAATGTGGCGGTGAATGCAGGCACGAACTACCTCTATTTAGACACTCGCGCTGGCGGGCAATTCGATGGTAGTTTTAACTCTCTCACGCGGAGCCAGGGTGGCATTCTCAAAATCTACAATCTCAACGGCAGTCACACTTGGGGGACTGGGGCCGCAGATGATCGTCTTAAACTCAATAACACCACGGGCATCAACTTGATTGGTCAGTCCGCCCCTGGTAGTGCTGGGCAGCAGGTCATCCCTGGGCTTTTCGGCGGGAGCTTGCCAGCCAGCTTCGCCGCAAGCATCGGTGCTGCGGCCAATCGCACGGCTTACACGGTACAGAATGCCTATGCTTATGGTGGCTCAGGGATTGGGTTGATGACTCTGGAAAATGGGTATCTACGGCCACTGACGGCCAATGAGTATAGTGTGGGTGGCAGTCCGGTTGCGGGAACAAATTGGTTGTTAGACCGATACCTCGGTTCTGAGAATGCTCTGGGCCGCAGCAACTACGCGAATCGCAATGTGACACAGGATGTGGCGGTGAATTCGCTCACCCTTGCGTTTAACTCCACCACCTCTGGTCAGGCTGTACCTGTGGCTGCCCGTGACTATCTCATCATCGAGCCTGGTCGCACGCTGACGATCAATTCTGGGATCATCAATTTTGCGTCGTTCATCGAGTCTGATAACTCCAACCCTGAAGCGATGATTCGTGGGGGGACCATCAATATGAATGGTCAGGCGGCGATCATTAATTCGGCTCTCTCACGCCATGATCTGGATGCCAACAGCGGCTCCTTTGGCACCTTCATGCCTGGCAACAATGCATTCATGCGCAGCAACATCGTGAATGCGACGGATCTTGTGAAGACCGGGCGAAACAATCTTTATCTCGATAATTGGAATCAGGTGTCAGGAAACATTTACATCAGCGAACAGGGCGGCTTGCTGGTCCGTCATTCTGGAGCCCTCGGGGCAGGGGCACCCGGCCGGGAAGTGGTGGTTGGAGGAGCAGGAAATTTCTATCTGGAGTATGGAACCAACATCACAGGTCTGAACCTGCGTGTGAGCAATACCTTTGATACGAGTCGCACGGTGCTGCGCAATGAAGGCACCACTCATAGCACTTGGGGAGGAGATGTTATTTTCGACATCGCCGATGAAGCTGGTTCGGGCGAATTTCAGTCTCATGTGATCACAGCTCGCAACAATGGCACACTCTCCATTTACGGGAATATTTACACGGCGAACAATCAGAACCAGTCGGACAACGATTCTTGGAATGATCCTACCATCCTTTCGACATCCATCGGTGAAGGTGCGACGATCAATTTCCGGGGGCAGTTCCGTGATCTGGAATCCGGTTCATTGAGCAACGTCGGGGCGACGGGAGACAATGCGACCCGGCTGGACCGCAATCATTCGCTGGTCTTTCAGATGCGTGGGCATGATGAGATGAATGTGAATGCCTTCCAGCAGTGGGATGCTACAGGATCCATCTTTGCGACTCAGGGATATTTCAGAATCCAGTATGATCCCTCGGCTGCGGGACTGGATGGCACGGGCTTTCAGACTCAAGATGCACGGCTGGCCATCACTCAGGACAATCAGTGGAATCAAATGTGGTTAGGCAGTCCACAAAATTTCTTGGGCGTATCGAACATCGCGACCAACGTCTATCATGGGCACGTTTTGCTAACGAAGGCTGATCAGGTGTTGAACTACGCAGACCGCATCAACATCAGCAACAATAACCGCAATCATACCCTCACCCTGGGCGGTGAACACATGAGTGGAAATGCCTACATCGGCAGTGCTGATAACAGCTTGCCCTATCGCATCCTTTTCCAAAATGCCAATACGGAGCGGGATCTGCGCTTCCTCCAGGTGCGCGGCGGTACTTTGGTGGTGAATGCACGGCTAGAAGATAGCAACACTACAGCGGATAGTTTTAATGCTACCGTCTCCCTCGTCGGTCCTGGTACGGTGATCTTCAATCGAAACGCCGTGGGCAACTCGAATGTGGACCGTTGGAATTTCATGGCAGGCACCGCCGTGTGGGCTGGCATGAATGGGGATAACCAATTTGCGCGCACTCGCACCACTGGGACGAATGCCCTGGCGGCAATTTCGACGTGGGGAGGCGGTAATTTGGTTCTTGAACAACCTGCGGGAACCACCATGCGCACGCAATCCTTGGATGGAGACATTTACCTGCTGAATGGGGCCAGCTCTGCGACTACGAATACCAATACCACGCTGACTCTGGGGGCAGCGACTCGTTTGCTTCGGAGAGATTCAGGGTCTTCTCTCGCCTTTCTGGAGAACGGCAATGGAGTCATTAACTTCAGTGCGACTGGACTATCCACCACGGCAGGAGCTTTCCTGGGTAGCTGGGCCGTGTATGGGAACTCGGTCAGCGGGGTGACGGACTGGGCAGCCCGCCAGGGAACCACCGGGGTGCAAGGATTTACGGCTTACAGCAACGATGCTTTTGGTGCTGCCTTACATACCAACCTAACAGGAAGTGCGGTTTTGACAGGAAACACAGAAAGTCAGACCCTGCGTTTTGGTGCTGCGGCGCAGCTTGACATTGGCGCAGGTAATACACTCACTTTGAATCAAGGCGGCTTGTTGATTCCTTCGTCTGTGACTGGTGATGTAAGCCTCTCAGGCGGCAGCATCACCAGCAGTTGGTCACAGGGTTCCAGGGACTTGATGCTGCACCATCACGGTCAGGGGACACTGACCGTCGGCTCGGTGATTTCAAACGATGGTGCGAATAAGGTGAACCTCGTTCATGCAGGGAATGGCACGACCGTTTTGACGGAGGATAACACCCTCACCGGGAACGTGTATCTCAACAATGGCGTGCTGAAGATCAGTCGCGATTCTCAGCTTGGCCAAGTGAATGGCTCCATTGCCCAAGTGGTCCTGGTGAATGCAGGGAGCAGCTATACCAATAGCCAAAACAATGCTGTTGCGTCTCTGTTAGGCGGCAATGGCACCGGAGCTTCGGTGACATTTAACACAGGGACAGGAGTGGTGAGCGCTATCAATGTGGTGAACGGTGGCAGCGGTTATACCGAAGGTGTACGAGTGACACTGGATGGCACTGCGGCAGGGAACAATGCTGGGGCCTGGGCAATCTTGGACAGTGGCAATCTTTACTTTGACGGTGGGGTGCTGCACGTGACGGAAAGCCTAGCTCTTAACAGTGGTCGCACGCTTTTCCTCGGGGGTAATGGCGGCACTCTGCGTGTGGATCCCAGTAAGACGCTGATTGTGGATGGGTTCATCAGCGGGAAATACAATCATGCGGATACGGATTATGGTTACACCTTGTCAGACAGTTTAGGTAGTCCCTGGGAGGCTTCATCCGTGCGGAATCCTGACATCGGAGACCTCACCATTGATGGCGGCGGTACGGTGGTGTTTCGTTATGCACCGCTGGGAGATGGCTCCACTCCGGCGAACATGGGCCATGTCTATGGGGGGATCACTTGGATCAATGATGGGGTCTTGAGCTTGCAAGGTGTCGGTAGCACCGGGGTCACAGGAGCTCTGGGTACCCATCGCTCTTTCCTAGACAGTACGGTCATCGGTAACAACGGCAGTTTGGATTTGTTCTTCAGTTCTTCAGATCCGAGCATTCTTGAATGGATGACACTGCGTGGCAGTGGTTTCGAAGGCGGTGGCACGATTCGTTCCATCATCACTGGCGCGACTCGCTCTTATAACCTCACTGGGCAAATCCACATTGAAGAAGATGCCATCTTTAAGATCTTCAACTCCCACAATATTTACATCAACAACGGCGGTGGGGATCTCTTCGGTCAGGGCGACCTCACCCGCATCGGCAATGGGGATTTCCGCTTTTATGGGAATAACCCTGAGTGGAATGGGGCCTTTCTTTCTGCCAGCGGCACGACACGCCTCATTGGAGCTGGATCGCTCGGTGGGTTGGCCCGAATGGAGTTGGATCGCAACTCAATCTTTTATCTCTCCACGGCTAGCACCACGATCAATGAATTTGGCGACCGTCTTCCAGATGATTTGGCCATCACTTCAGATGGCTACATCCGCCTGCGCATGGATGCCACTGGGGGCGTGCATTCTGGTTTTGAAAAAGCAGGCGTCATTACAGCTGAGGCTGGCGTGCTGGGTTTGGAATACAACTTGGGGGCTGATTACGTCACCACGGCTGGTGTCACTTCGAACCGACTTCAGGGAGACTACGCAGGCTGGCACTTCACGGAGATCGTTCGTCAGCCAGGAGCCTCGGTGCATTTGAGGAATTTCGATTCGGGCACCTCTTTTGCGGGTCGAGATTTTACCAGCGGCAATGTCACGAACAAAGCCGTGCTGCAGGTGGATGTGGCACCGCTGGTCGTCGGCAGTGGCAATGGACTGAATGGCAATGCCCCGATCGTTCCCGGTTTCTTTGGGGGCACTCGCGATCTCCTGGTTGCTTCTTCCGATGGGGTCACTCAGCGGTTTGACGAAGCTTACACGTCCTTCAGACTGGTGACTCTGGACAGTGATGGCAGTGGCAATCATTTCCTGCGCCCGCTGGAACTGTCTGAATACAAAACAGTGGCGAGTCCCGATGGTGCTGTGACCACGACCATTTCGCTTGATGATCAGGGGCTAACCAGTGATCAGAATTTGCGCATCGTGGGACGGGATTCTGATTCTCTGGAATCAGGTCAGCTTGGCTCGACTCGGCAGAATTCTTTGCTCACACTGAATGCTTCAAAAACAGTAAACTCACTGAGTTTTAATTCCGAAACGTATGTGCAAAACGGTGCTGCTAACCCTTCTTCCGCTGCGACTCAGGGGGGCGATCATACCACTCTGCAAATGCGGGATGACACGAAGTTGACCGTGGCTTCAGGGATGATCCAGGCGGCTAACTTTGGGGTGCTGGACCGTATGGGCATCACCAACAGTGGTAACTCTAACCTGGACATTCGTTCTCAGATCAATGGCGGTGAACTCGACTTCGCTGGGCGGGAAGCGCACATCTATGTGGGAGGTTTTTTCACGCGTTATGATACGGCAGGCCAGCCCAAAGGGTATGAGGGCATTGATGGTGACAATACCACGCTGACGATTGCCTCCGGCATCACGAACTCCAATGGTTTGGTCAAGACAGGGCCTGGAGCTCTCATCCTCACAGGTTTCAATACCTATTCGGGAGACACGCACATCAATCATGGCTCATTGTACGCACGCAGTGATTTTGCCCTGGGGCAAAGTGAGAACGTGAATGTGACAGGCAGCGGTAATTTCTATCTGAGCCATGGAGCGAGTGTGCACGGCGCTGACATTCGTGTGGGCAACATCAGTGGAAACAACATCGCCTTGGCGATCGAACAAGGTGGGACTTGGGGAGGAAACATCATCCTGGACAATGTGGACAATGCCGGGGCTACCGGTTACACCCGCAACTTTATTCCGCGTGTCTTGGTGAACTCGACCAACATCGGAACGGTGCGGGGAGACATTTATGGCGGGGCAGGTCTTTTGGCTGCGGGGGTGCAAGCTACGGAGTCGCGTATCTTCACCACTTACACGGGAGCGGCAGGGATTCTGGACCTTCGCGGGCAGATTCGTGACAATGCCTCGGGCCCAGTGAATTCCCTGGTGACTGCTGCCAATCAAAATCAAGTTCTGCGCATGGAAGTGATCGCCACGACGAATGAGGCGAATGTGCAGCTCTGGCAGCCTTATGATTCGGCAGGTCAGATCATCCTCAAGCGCGGTTACTTGCGCTACTCAGGTGAGGGACAGTTTTACACCGCAGCAGCTGCGGCAGCACTGAATCCAGACAATGCCATGTCCGGTTTCCACATCGGGGGACGAGGGCTCATCGCCAGTGGCACAGCGGATGGACTGACCACATCGAATGCGACTTTTGTTTTAGCCAATGAAGGCTCCAGCTTTAATTTGGCCTCCTTCACGGTTGGGGGAGATATCACCGATCCTAACAATGTATTTGGTCACGGAAACTGGGGGTTAGGCAATACCACGGGTAATACCACCATCGGAGGTGAAAACCGTTCGGGTGAAGTGGTCTTCGGGACAGGCACAGGCACCATTCGGTTTACTCCTTACACGACCCTGGCAGATCGCGACCTGCGTCTGTATGCCGCTCCAGGAGGCGAGGTTACCATCCGGGCAAACTTCGTGGATGGTGGAACGACGGCAAATCCGGTGAATACCTCCATCACTAAAATCGGTGCCGGTCAGGTGAATCTTCAGGGGTCCAGCGCAGGCTCCAGCACGGTGGAAGGGGTGAATATCCTCGGAGGTCTGTTGCTACTCGAAAGTTATGATGCCAACCCCGGCCGGCGTGTGGGGCTGAATGCCAATTTGTTGATGGCTGGCGGCACTCTGGCTGTGGACGGCGGGCAGGAAAACTTCGGCAGTCTTCGAGTCAATGCAGGCGGTAGCGCACTTGCTGCGATTGGGGCTGCACAGGTGGAGATTGCTTCCTTGGGCACACGCAGCAATGGCGGCACATTGCATTTTCAGAGCATCGCTGGCGGCACGCTTCGCCTCGGCGGCGTTGCCAGTGGCACTCGTTTGGGCTCATACGCCACTTTTGGTTCGGCGGCAGATGATGCACCGTTAGCATCGAGTTGGGCCTCTGTGAATGGTGCGGGGCAAGTCGTGGCCTTTACTGACTATGCAGACAATGCCTTTGGCGCGGGCTTGCACACGGATCTCACAGGCCCTTCTATGGCGGGTGGAGTGACGGAATCCATTCGGTTCAATACCTCTGGAGCAGCGGTGACCAGTGGGTCTCTCACGGTGAATGATGGTGGGCTACTATTTACCAATAGTTATTCCGGCGGCACGGCCATCGCTGCGGGAGTAAATGTCACCTCCAGTGCAGGTCGGGATCTCATCTGGCATAACTATGCCTCGGCTCCAGTAACGGTGGCTGGCAACATCACCGGTGGGCAGAATGTAGTCTTCACAGGCGTGGGTGAGACCATTCTCACCGGCACCAATACCTACACCGGGGTCACATACGTCACGGGTGCCTCCACGCTAGCGATGGATGGCATCAGCCGACTGGGCACCGGAGCGCTCCAGTTGAATGGCGGCACGGTTAAAGTCACGGGCACAGGCACGGACACTTATGCCACTAACATTACCTTGGGCAGTGGCGATGGCACGTTGAGCGTGGAAAATGAGGACAAGATCCTGGTACTGCGTGGGATCATTTCCTCGGAAAACAATCCTGTGGCTAGCCTTTCTGGAAATCCTAACAGTGGCGGGCTTCGCATCGAAGGTTCCGGAACTGTGCAGTTTGGCTCACGCACCGATGGGGCAAGTCTGGTGGGGGTGGCGAATACCTATACGGGCCTAACCATCTTGGGAGATGGCATCAACCCTCTGCGTGTGGATCTTCAAGGTGGTGGAGCCAACAATACGCAACATACGCCCTTTGGCAGCACGGATTCCTGGACGGATGGCACCATTGTGAAAAACAACGTGACGCTGGAGTTCTCGCCGCAAGAAGGTGGCGCAGCGGGCACAGATCAGGTGCGTTATCGCGAGTGGATGCAGTTTGGTGAACAAGCCGGAGATCAGATCTACCTCGCCCACACCACCCGCCGCCAGGCCGTTCTCGATGGTTTTTACAACGTCGTTGGAGACCTGAATATCCACACACAAAACGCCCTGCTCCCTGGCAGCAGCACGGGGAACCGGGAAGTCTATATCAATCCCAATGAAGGGGGATTGGTAGGCTCAGGCAATATTGTGAAGACGGGGGCGGGCTCGCTCTACTTTTACAACAGCCTTACCGAATGGACTGGGGATCTGGACATCCGCGAAGGTCTGACACTGCAATTGATGTACCCAGGGGCCTCTCTTGAAGGCACGGGAAACATTTTGTTAGGCGATCCATCCGGGGTTTCCACCACAGCCCTGCAATATCGTGTGCAGTCCCGCTATGGGAATTCGGATACAGCGGTGGACAGTGGTCGGCAGACCTACCTGATTCCGCGTGACATCCAGGTGCGTGACAACATCAAGCAAGAGATCCGCATCGGTGGTAGTTACGCGTCTGAATCCACCTTGGAGTTCACAGGTGATATTTATCTGGGGGCAGGCAGCACTGGTGGTGGCGGTGCCCTTTCCTCGAATCACGTGCGCTTCTATTATGAAGACTCCACCGCCTACAATGCCGCCTTGGTGGGGCATCAGCAGCATGTGCTCATGAACTTCCGGGGCAACCTCAGTGGTTCAAACAACTTGATGCTGGAAAATTCAGAAGATGGCTCGGCGAACAATGATCCGTATGACCAGTTTGTGACCTACTTTTTGGGCGGGGATAACAGTGGTTTCACAGGCAAAGTTACCATCGGTGGAGAGCAAGGTGTTGGTACCAATAACTTTGATCGTGATGACAATGAAATCCTCCGCATGGGGTCCGCCACAGCTCTGACTTCCTCGAACATTGTGGAGATGCGCAATTTGAGCACTCTCCAAGTGGGAGGGCAGGGGGTGACCATCGGGGGCTTGATTTCGAACGATGGTGTCAGCACCTCAGGATTGTATTCCTTCACGAGTCCGACCTGGGATCCTACTCGACAGACCACCGCAGACTTAGCGGCGATCAATGCCAATGTGGATGCCGCTTCAGGCACTCTTCACGGTGCCACAGGGACGGCGAATTTCACTCCTGTCGGAAACAGCTCGGCCATAGTTGAAAATGCTTCCGTGACTCCTGGGACTCTTCGCATTGTGCAAAACGGCAATACGTCCTGGGATGTGTATTTCCGAGATGGAGTGCCTTCAGCTCAGTATGAAAACAGTGCGGCTACGCCGGGTTCTCTCAGCTTGGATAAGCAAGGCACCGGAGCGGCTACCTTGACCATCTTCAATGACTATACGGGCACGACCACCGTCTCCGCCGGGGCCCTGCAAGTGGGGCAGGGGGGGACTGGCCAGTGGGACTTTGTGAGTCAGGGCGGCACGGCTGTGTTTACTGCCACCACCGATACCATCGGTCGTGTCGCGGGTAGTACTGGCACAGGGATGACCACCGTCATGGCGGGGGCCACGCTGAGTGGATCTGGCCATGTGAGAGGGGACTTGACCATGAACGGCAGACTTTCTCCTGGAGATGCCATTCTCGATGTCGTCGGTGCGGCGCGTGGAACCTTGTTCATTGGAAATGGCAATGGCGGCAACATGGTCTTCAATCCTGGAGCGATTCTTTCGATGCAGCTCATGGCACCTTCTCTGGTGGATGCTGAACTTTCCGCCGGTAACTTCATGATCGGCGGTTTTGAATACGAAGACTACATCTCCGTTCTGCCGCTGTTTAATCCCTCCTCCAATGCTTTCCCTGACTACTTTGGGCAGCCGGGAGCCGGGATTTCCTCCGTGGCGCACGACCATTTGGAAATCGGTGGGGACTTAACTTGGAATGGCGGGCGGATCGAAATCAGCTCCACGGTGACCGGCTTCTCGCCACAGGCTGGGCATGTTTATAATTTGTTAGACTGGTTTGGCGTGTCCGACTGGGGCTCCTTCAATTCTGGGTCCAGTCGTTACCTCGTCGGAAATGGTGATGACAATGGCGACCTCGACCTCCCAGACCTTTCGGCCTATCCGGAACTGCGCTGGGATACGGGCCTCTTCAACAGTCATGGTGTCTTGGTCATTTCCACCATGATCCTCGTGCCTGAACCCGGACGTGCGATGCTGATTTTCATCGGTTTCATGTGGATGGCTTTCCGCCGTCGTCGTTAGAGGTGGTTGCCTCAGGGGGAGAGATACACCTTAAAAGTGTGTTTCTCCCCCTGGATCGTTATCACCGCTATAAACGGGCTTTGAGGAGCGTTAAAAGCGGCCCTTCATGCTCCGCCTTTTCATTGCCTGCCTTTTCTCGGTCTCCGTGTTTGCTGCGCCAAACGCAGAGCCTTTCCCCACACCTGCCAGCATCAAAGGGCTTCAGGTGCAGATGGTGCCGGATGCCCTGGAGCTGGGCATCCACCATGCGGGCATCAATATCAATCTTACCGCCCTGCCGGATCTGGAGAAGAAGCCGGGCAATCCCACTCATACGGTGGAGGGCCAAACGTTTGCGTTTAATGCGGGTTATCTGGCCAGTCTAGATCGTCAGATCAAACCCCTTTCGGACAAAGGCGTTGCAGTTTATCTCATCCTCATCGCCTACCCTTCAAAGGAACCTGTGCGCGATGCCCTGGTCATTCATCCCCGGGCGCGTGCCGACTACAAATACAGCGTCGGGGCCTTTAATAGCGTGACTCCCGAAGGACGGCTCTGGCTCAGGGCGGTGACTGAATATCTGGCGGCCCGCTGGTCGGGGGACCAGCCACAGCATGGCCGCGTGTGGGGATGGATCGTGGGCAATGAGGTCAATTCACACTGGCTCTGGTACAACTTCGGCAAGATGCCGCTGGCCGAGGCGGCCAGCCATTATGAAAATGCCTTTCGCATCGTCCATCAGGCCGTTCGCACCGCCTCCGCCCACGCACGTCTCTACATTTCGTTCGATCACCACTGGGCAGTTTCCATGCATGGCATCAGCGCGGAGGAGGCCACCCCTGGCCGTGACTACCTGGACACCTTTGCCCGTCTCGTGCGTGATCGTGGAGACATGGACTGGCATGTCGCCTGGCACCCTTATCCGGAGGATCTGGGCAATCCACGGGCCTGGGCGGACAAGAGCGTAACCAACGATGATACTACGCCGAAAGTGACTTTCAAAAATCTCCAGGTCCTGCCCAAGCATCTGGAACAAAAAGAGTTGCAGTATCAAGGGCAGCCCCGCCGCATCATCCTGTCAGAGCAGGGCTTTCACACGCTGCTCACGCCGGAAGGGGAAGAGCTCCAGGCCGCTGCTTATGCTTACGCGTGGGAAAAATGTCTCACGCTGCCCACGGTGGATGCCTTCATCTACCATCGGCATGTGGATCACGCCCAGGAGGGCGGCCTTCGCCTCGGACTTTGGCGCAATGCCCCAGGCAGCATCGCCGATCCCCATAGCAAGAAGAGCATCTGGGAACTGTTTCAGAAAGCCGGGACGGCGGAGTGGAAAGCGGCAGCAGCTCCACTGCTGCCAGTCACGGGATTGACAGATTGGACCAAGCCTTGAATTACCGCGCCAGCAGTTCCTCACCGCGATAGATCACTCGCTCCACCAGCCCCTTCAGTGTCTTGTTCAAGAAGGGGGTGTTGATGCTCTTCGACTTCATGAACTCAGGAGTGAAGGTGGTTGTGCGATCCGGGTTGAAGAGGATGAAATCGGCGATGCCGCCTTCTTTCACAGGCACAGGCTCCAGTTTCATCAGGCGGCGTGGCTCGGCAGAGTAGCGTTTGACGATGAGACCCCAGTCGAGGATGCCCTTCGAGATGAAGCAGTCAAAGAGGCTCGGTAGTGCCGTTTCCAGGCCGGTGATGCCGAAGGGGGCGCTGGCAAAGGCTTGGTTCTTTTCAAACGGCGTGTGGGGAGCGTGGTCGGTGGCGATGACGTCGAACCACCCATCTTTCAGCCCCTGCAGCAACAGCGCGTTGTCTTCCTTCGTGCGCAGCGGTGGGTTCATTTTGTAGTGTGTGTCATAGTCGCCGATGTCCTCATGGCTGAACATGAGATGGTGGGGGGCGATCTCGCAGGTAACGAGGATGCCTCGGTCCTTGGCGCGTTTGATGGTGCCCATGCCTTCGGCGGTGGTCACGTGCTGGATGTTCAGATGCACGCCCGTGTATTCCGCCAGGCGGATGTCTCGAGAGATGCAGATTTCTTCGCTGATGCTTGGGATGCCTTGCAGGCCAAGGGCGTAGCTGATTTTTCCCTCATGCATGCTGCCTTTGCCGCTGAGTTCCTTCACCTCGCAGTGGCTGGCCAGGGGGATGTCAAAGTCGCGCGCGTATTCCATGGCACGGCGCAGCACCTGCGGGTTGTCCACCGCGTAACCGTCATCCGTCAACATCACACAGCCGGCGGCCTTCATGCCGGCGATGCCTGCCAGTTCCTCCCCTTTGCGGCCTTTGGTGATGGCGCCGGAGGTGTAAATGCTGGCCCCGATGCGCGTGCGGCGTGCGGTTTCCAACACGGTGCGGACGACCCCGGCATTGTCGATCGCAGGGGAGGTGTTCGGCATCATCACAAAACCCGTCACCCCGCCGTTGATGGCGGCCTCGGCACAGGTGGCGATGTTTTCTTTGTCCTCCTGGCCCGGCTCACGGGCATGGACATGGATGTCAAAAAGGGAGGGCAGGAGAATGCGGCCTGTGCAGTCAATGACCTCGGCATCCATCACCCCCGTGATCTCAGCGGCCACGCCGATGATGCGATCTCCCTCCACCAAAACGTCCCCGCGCATCAGTTGGGAGGAGTCTTCAGAGGCGATTTGGGCGTGGCGGTAGAGACGTTTCATGAATGAGGAACATGATATGACGCGCGAAAGCCGGGTGGCAAGGGGGAGGCTGAAAGTTTGCGCACCCTTGAGCAGGGGATGGGAGCCTCCCGTGGATTTTTTTTCCCCGCTACGGAATATCTTTGCCTGTTGGCGGCTCCCAAAGTGCGGGTGGAATTTGCCGTTCCCAGACGTAACCAGTCAGGAAACGGCGAAAAATCCCCTCCCGCGCCGTAATTCTCCCCCCAATGCAAAGACTCCTTGCCCTCAGCCTGGTGCTGGCCGCGCTTTCCTCCTGTGAGCGCGCTCAGCAGAAGACCGCCGCCGCCCCACCGCCCTCCCCGGTGACAGTGGCCAAACCTCTGGCAACTGAGCTGACGGAATGGGATGAGTTCATTGGCCGCCTGGATGCGCCGGAATCCGTCGAAATCCGTGCCCGCGTTTCCGGTTACCTGGAGAAAATCCACTTTCGGGAAGGCAGCGACGTCAAGGCTGGCGACCTGCTTTTCACCATTGATCCGCGCCCTTATCAGGCCGTGGTGGACCGTACCCAGGCCGATGTGGAACGCGCACAGGTACGGGTGCAATTGGCGAAAATGGAGGCCGAGCGCGCCAAGGAACTCATGGAGTCCAAAGCCATCGCTGTGGAGCAGATTGATCAGCGCAATCAAGCCCTGGCGGAGGCCGAGGCCAGTCTCCGCTCTTCCCGGGCCACGCTTCAGCAGGCGCAGCTGGACCTGGAGTTCACCCAGCTAAAATCCCCTATCTCTGGGCGCACGGGAGATGTCCTCATCACCCAGGGGAACCTCATCAATGGCGGCACCAACAATTCCAACGCCACGGTGCTGACCACCATCGTCTCTGTGGACCCCATCCACTGCTACCTGGACGTGGATGAACAGTCGGCCCTGAAATACCGCGAACTTCGCCGCTTGGGGCAGCGCGCCAGCGCATTGGACCAGAACATCCCTGCCGAAATGGCCCTGGCCAACGAGCAAGGTTACCCGCACAAAGGGGTGATTGATTTTGTGGACAATCGGCTGGACCCCGGCACGGGCGTTATCCGTTCCCGCGCCCTGTTTCCAAATCCAGACGGCCTCATGGCCCCCGGCTTTTTTGCTCGGGTGCGCATTCCCGGCAGTGGCAAATACAAAGCCCTTCTGGTGCATGACAACGCCATCGGCAGCGATCAGGGGAAGCCATTCTTATTTGTGATCTCCACTGAGGGAGTGGCCAAACAGGTGCCGGTGGAAATTGGCCCTCTGCATGAAGGACTGCGCGTGGTGAAAACCGGAATCGCTCAGGATGATCGGGTGGTGGTAGAAGGCATGGCTCTCGTCCGCAATGGTGCCACGGTCTTGGTCAAGGAAGAGCGGGAGATGAAAGTCGCCCCGCTGCAAACCGCCACGAAATAAAGCTGCATGAACATCTCCCGCTTTTTCGTGGACCGGCCGATTTTCGCCACGGTTCTCAGCATCGTTATCACCCTGCTGGGCGGCCTGTCTTACTTCGGTCTCGCGGTGAATCAGTACCCCGATGTGGTGCCGCCCACCGTGGTGGTGAGTGCCACTTACCCTGGAGCCAATGCCCAGGTCATTGCCGATACCGTTGCCACTCCGCTAGAGCAGGAGGTCAATGGGGTGGAAAACATGCTCTACCTGTCCTCGTCCTGTACGAACGATGGGCGCATGAACCTGACAGTGACCTTCAAGCTGGGCACCGATCTCGATCAGGCTCAGGTGCTGGTGCAAAACCGGGTAAATGCGGCCCTGCCACGTCTCCCGGAGGATGTGCGCCGTCTGGGCGTGCAGGCGCAGAAGCGCTCGCCGGACTTGACCCTGGCCGTGCAGTTCTTTTCGCCTGATGATTCCCGCGACGTCATTTACCTCTCCAACTACGTCCTGCTGCAGGTGCAGAATCAGCTCGCTCGTCTGCCCGGCGTGGCGGAGGCCTCTACTCTAGGTGGCCTGGATTTCTCCATGCGCATTTGGCTGGACCCCGACAAGATCGCAGGGCGCGACCTGACGGCTGGCGATGTGCTGAAGGCCATTCGTGAGCAGAACGTCCAGGTGGCTGCCGGTCAGCTCGGTGCCATGCCTGCCCCTGAAGGCACCAGTTTTAACTACACCCTCACGACCAAAGGCCGACTGATCACCGCCGAGGAATTTGGTGACATCGTCATCAAGACAAATGCCGATGGCCAAGTCATCCGGGTCAGTGATGTCGCCCGCATTGAGCTTGGCGCTCGTGATTATGCGGTGAAGAGTTACATGGATGGCAAGAATGCCGTCTCCCTGCGTATTTTCCAGCTTCCTGGCACCAATGCTCTGGACACTGCCGATGGGGTGTATGCCAAAATGGCAGAGCTGAAAAAACGCTTCCCGCCAGGGGTGGACTATCGCATCAACTACGACCCGACTCGTTTTGTCCGTGCCTCCATGGAGTCGGTGCTCCACACCTTGCTTGAGGCCATCATCCTCGTGGTGCTTGTGGTGGTGGTGTTCCTGCAAAACTGGCGCGCCTCTTTGATCCCTCTACTGGCTGTTCCCGTGTCCCTCGTCGGCACCATGGCGGTGATGCAGGCCTTCGGGTTCACTCTCAATAACCTCTCCCTCTTCGGTCTCGTTCTCGCCATCGGGATCGTGGTGGATGATGCCATTGTGGTGGTGGAAAACGTGGAGCGCTTTATTGCCAAAGGGCACTCCCCACGGCAGGCCACCCTCCTGGCCATGAAGGAGGTGACCGGCCCAGTCGTCGCTGTGGCTCTGGTGCTCACGGCGGTGTTCGTGCCTACAGCCTTTCTCGGTGGCATCACGGGTGAGTTTTACCGCCAGTTCGCCCTGACCATCGCGGCCTCCACCATCATTTCAGCATTCAACTCGCTCACGCTCAGCCCCGCCCTGACGGCCCTGCTGCTGCCTCCACACGGGGCAAAACCCGACATGTTGCAGCGCACGATTGATTTGTTATTCGGCTGGTTCTTCCGGCTGTTTAACAAGTTTTTCAACGCTCTCTCAAATGTCTTTGGCAGCATCGTGGCCAAGCTCGTCCGCATCGGCATCGTCGTGCTCCTGGCCTACGGGGGCCTCATCGGACTTTCCGGGCACCTATTCAAGATCACGCCTACCGGGTTCATCCCCACCATGGACATGGGCTACATGCTCGTGGTGGTGCAGCTTCCGGATGGCGCTTCGTTTGAGCGTACCGATGCCGTGGTGCGGGAAATGGACGTCATCGCGCGTGGCACCCCAGGCATCGCCCACACTTTCGCCATCTCCGGTTATTCCTCCGTGCTCCAGGCGAACCAGAGCAACGTCGGCGCCGCCTTCCTTATCCTGGAGCCGCATGACAAACGCACGCCGGAGCAGACCTCGGACGCGCTTATCAATGAGATGAAGAAACGCTTCTCCGGCATCCAGGCTGGGCGTGTCATCGTGCTGCCACCTCCCGCCTTGCGCGGTCTCGGCAATGCGGGTGGTTTCAAATTCCAGATTCAGGACCTGAACAACTCGGGATTGGCCGGTCTTCAGAATGCCACGAATTCCCTCATGGACGCCCTCCGGGCTGAGCCTGGCTTCACCTCCATGATCTCCGGCTTCCGTTCCAACGTGCCGCAATACTACCTCGACATTGATCGCCAGGCCGCCAAAAACATGGGCATCTCCCTGGCCGATATCAATGAGACCCTACAGGTTTACATGGGCTCTGCCTATGTGAATGACTTCAACCTCTTTGGCCGCACCTACCAGGTCACGGCCATGGCTGAACCGCAATACCGCGTGCGGCCTGAGGATGTGCTGCGTCTGAAAACGCGTAACCAAAAGGGTGAAATGGTGCCTCTGGGAGCCCTGGTCAAAATGAACCGCATCGGTGGTCCGGACCGTGTCGCCCGCTACAACATGTACACCACGGCGGATGTGAATGGCAACACCCTGCCTACCGTCAGCTCCGGCGAAATGGTCAGCAGTGTCGAGCGGTTGGCCAAAGAAAAATTGCCGGATGGTTTCGCCATCGAGTGGACGGACCTCACGTATCAGCAACTCCTCGCCGGCAACACCATCGTGTTTGTATTCCCCCTCTGCGTGCTCTTTGTCTTCCTTGTGCTGGCCGCCCAGTATGAAAGCTGGAGCCTGCCGCTGGCGGTGATTCTCATTGTGCCGATGTGCCTTCTCAGCGCCCTGGTCGGTGTCTGGTTGCGGCAGATGGATAACAACATCTTCACTCAGATTGGGCTCGTGGTGCTCGTCGGCCTAGCGGCGAAGAACGCTATTTTGATTGTCGAGTTCGCCCGCCAGCGCCAGGAGGCCGGCATGGATCGCTTTGCCGCTGCTGTCGAGGCGACCAAGCTGCGTCTGCGCCCCATCCTCATGACTAGCTTCGCCTTTATTTTGGGCGTGCTGCCTCTGGTCATCGCCAAAGGTCCTGGTGCTGAGATCCGCCAGGCCCTCGGCACGGCCGTGTTCTACGGCATGATCGGCGTCACCTTCTTCGGGCTTCTATTCACCCCCGTGTTCTTCGTCCTGCTGAGCCGGAATGTGAAAAAGCCAGTGGTCGAAGATGATCACTCGCACGTTGCTGAACTGTGAAGGTACTCTTTCTTTGCTCTCGCAATCACTGGCGCAGCCCCACTGCGGAGGCCATTTATCAAAATGACCCCCGCGTTCAGGTGCGCGCCGCCGGAGTCAGTTCGGCGGCGCGTACCCGGGTGAGTGAGAAATTCCTGCGCTGGGCAGATCTCGTTTGCGTGATGGAGCACTGGCAGAAAAAGCGCCTGCGTGAGGACTTCCCTGACGTGGTCAGAGACCTTCAGATCGAAGTGCTGGATATCCCTGACGACTACGAGTTCATGGACCCAGGACTCATCGAGTTGATTCGTGAGCGAGTCGAGCCCCTGATCGTGTAGGAAACACAAAAAAGCGGCAGGTCAGAACCTGCCGCTTCGAGAAGGGAAAAGCGTGATTACTGGCGCACTTCCTTGATGTGCTTGTCTGGAGCGGCATCGAAGGTGGCTTTGCTGGCCGTGTCTGCAAAGGCGACTTGGCGTGTGTAGGTCACGGTTTTGGAGGCATCCACCTTCTTTTTGCTCAGCGGGCACTGCACGCCATTGGCGCTGAGGATGTTGCTCAGGTAGGCCTTAGGCGTGGCATTGAATTGGGATTTGCAGCGGTCACAGCAGACAGCCACCGTTTTGCTGTAGTTGCTGGTGATGGCCGCATTCGCAGGTTTACCCGAAATAGGGCAGACCTTATTCAGAGGTTCTGCAGCAGGAGCCAGACTGGAAAAAGCGGCGACAGCAAGGAGGGCGAGGAGACGTTTCATGGGCTGGTTTTTTACGTGTGTCTTTGGACGTTACAACGGATAACGGATTCAATCCTTTTGCATCAATCAAAAATCTACCTGGATTTGCCCTTATGCTAGTACCTGAAATCCTCACTTGTCTCGGCATCGGTGTCCTCAGTGGCGTGGTGGCAGCTTTGTGTGGAGTCGGCGGGGGAGTGGTGATGGTGCCAGCCTTTTTGCTCCTGCTCGACATGCCGCAGAGACAAGCTGTGGCCACCAGCCTGGCCATCATCATCCCCACGGCTCTCATGGCCACGGTGCAAAATTCCCGCAGTGAATTGGTCAACTGGAAAGTGGCTGCCATCACCGCCCTCTCGGCCTCTCTCTTTGCCTATTATGGAGCGGGATGGTTAAAGACCCTTAGCAATGAAACCCTCAGTCGAGTTTTCGGTGGGATTCTGGTCATTTTCGGCCTTCGCATGCTGTTGCTGGGGAAGGCGTGATCTTTCCTTGCGTGAAACGCAGGCTGCCACCACCATCGCGCCATGTTAAAACTAGGTCTGATCGGATGTGGAAAAATGGGCGGCGCTTTGCTGCGTGGAGTGGAAAAAGCTCTGGGCAGTACGGAGTTGTCTGTGGCTCTGAGTGATGTCGTTCCGGCGGCTGTAGAGGCCTTGCAGCAATCCCTCACCTGTCAGACATTCACGGGCACGCCGGTGGAATCTGTGGGAGTTTCGGATGTCATTCTCCTGGCCGTGAAACCTGGGGATATGAAAAGCCTGTGTGAGGGCCTTTCCACTTTGGACGGGAGCCGCCTTTACATCAGCATCGCCGCTGGCATTTCCATCTCCCAACTTGAAGGTTGGTTAGGGGCACGCCAGCGAGTGATCCGCTGCATGCCAAACACACCTGCCCTTGTCGCCACGGGAGCTGCTGCTTTTGCACGAGGAACCAAAGCGACCGTTGAAGATGCCGCTGTGGCGACCAAAATTCTCGGCAGCGTGGGAACGGCCGATGAGGTCTCTGAAAAGCTGCTGGATGCGGTCACGGGCCTGAGCGGTAGCGGGCCAGCGTATGTTTACACCGTGATCGAGGCCCTGGCAGATGGCGGGGTGCTCATGGGGCTGCCACGTGCAGCGGCGCTACGCTTAGCTGCCCAGACGGTGGCGGGTGCCGCGCAGATGGTTTTGGAAACGGGAAAACACCCCGCATCCCTTCGCGATGAAGTTACCAGCCCAGGCGGTACGACCATCGCCGGATTGGAGCAACTGGAAGCCCACGGACTGCGGAACGCGCTGATCCAGGCAGTGCGTAAAGCGACGGAGCGCAGCAAGGAACTCGGGGCCTGAATCGTCCAGGTCATGCCTGGGCGGCATCCGTGTCGCCTGGGATTAGGCGATGAACTTCTGCCAGCAATTGAGCTGCCGTGTAGGGTTTACGCAGCAGAATCGCATCTTCAGGGAGGACAGAATCACGGCGGAAGGTCTCGGCCGAATAACCGCTAGTGTAAATGATTTTAACCTCCGGTTTCAGTGTCTGGAGTTGTGCTGCGAGCTGATGCCCGGAGACGCCGCCTGGCATGATCATGTCTGTCAGCACCAGATCCACCTCTGGCCCGATCTCCTCCCAGAGAGTCAGAGCTTCTTGGCCACTGGTGGCTTCATGGACTTTGTAACCATGAGCCGTCAGCACGTGTTTGACGATGGTACGCACCGTTCCCTCATCTTCCACAATCAAGAGTGTGGCCGTGCCTCTGGTGCCAAGTGAAGGCAGCACGGTCTCCTCTTCGGTAGGAGCCTGCTCGGGGTGACTCAAAAGTGGCAGGAAAACCTGGAAAGCTGCGCCGGCTCCTAGCTGGCTTTCCACAGTGATCCAGCCCCCATGCTGCTGGGCGATGCCAAAAACAGTGGCCAGCCCGATGCCGGTCCCTTGCCCAATCGCTTTGGTCGTGAAAAATGGCTCAAAGATTCTTTGCAAGTGCTCCTCAGGAATACCAGTCCCCGTATCACGCACTTCCAGGCAAATGTAATGACCGGGCGAGGCTTGAGAGGGGGCTTCACGGGGAAGCTGTTTGAGGAGCAGTTGGCGGGTGGTTAGTGTCAACGTGCCCCCTTGAGGCATCGCATCACGCGCATTGACGGCTAAATTCAGGACGATCTGCTCCATCATGCTCGCATCCGCATGGACCAGGGCCGGAGTGCTGCTGAGCCTGAGATTCACCAGGATGTGTTCACCGATCAGCCGCTGCAACATGCGGTTCATGTCTGAGACAATCTGATTGAGGTTCAGGGTCGTTTTGTTGACAGGCTGCTGCCGGCTGAAGGTGAGCAACTGCCGCGTCAAGGTGCCTGCCCGATTGGCTGCGTCCAGAATTTCACTGAAGGCACGAGTAGTCATCTCGGGCGAGAGTTTGACGATCTTGGCCAACGAAGCATTCGCTTGGATGACGGTCAGCAGATTGTTAAAATCATGAGCTACCCCACCTGCGAGCTGGCCGATGGCATCCATCTTCTGGGATTGGCGAAGCTGGTCTTCCAACTGTTTTTGATCCGTCACATCATCGCTGAAGACGCACACACCTGTGACTTCGCCGCCATGACGGATGGGGTTGAATGAAGCTTGGAAGACACGGGTTTTCCCGCGCACGTCTTCATTGAAAGTGGCCTTGAATCGCTCGCCCTTCAGGGCGCGTTCATAGTAGGGACGCCATTCAGCAAAGTGCTCCTTGGGTTCTGCCTCGGGCAGCAGTTGGCCGAGTTCAGCCTTCAGACCGCCTAAGGCTAGGATGTGATCTAGGTAGCGTGAGTTGAAGGTGAGGTAGCGCATCTCCCGGTCCATGGACCAAATGGCTCCCGAGCTGTTTTCCATCAAAGCCAAAAGGTTCGCTTCAGAGATGCGGCGGGCATTCTCGGCCCCTTTCCTATCCGTGATGTCATAACCCTCCACCATCATGTAGTGCAGGGATTGATCCTCGAGCCTGACGGCACGAATGGAAAAGTCAATCGTATGGAGGTTGCCACTTCGGTCTGGATGAATGGTTTCAAAACGGGTGCCCTCTTTCCCCTGCTGGATCTGGCGGATCGCCTCCCGAAGTTTTTCCTGCTCCGCGCTGGAATGAGTCCACCAAACGGTGTCCCAAAACCATTTTCCCACCACTTCGTTCATTTCCACCCCGGCAAAGGAACGGGCGGTGCTATTGGCCTCCACCAGCCGTCCTTCAGCATCCAGTAGGCCTTGCAGCTGAAAGGTATTATCCAGGATGGCTGAAAGCTTACGCTGGCCCTCCCGCACCTGTTGAGTCCGCATTTCTACCTGATGACGGAGTTGCAGCGTCCACAAAGTCGCCAGCCCGCCGATGACACTGAGGATGACAATGCTCCACAACAAGGGGCTCAAATCAGTGGAATTCTCTGGGGTCCAAATGAAGCCTTGGAGATTGAAGCTATCTTTGACCACCTTGGTTTCAATAAACGTCTTGGCGATCCGTTCCCACCGCCCAGCATTCATGTGGCCGACTTCGACAAGGTCTGCCTGGATCAGGGGCACCATCTCGCGTGCCTCCACTTCCAGGTTCTCGCGTTGGATACCACGCTCCCTCACACCTGGCATTTGCAGGATGTGCTCGATCAATTCATCCGGGTGCTTCATGGCGTAGTCCCAGCCCCTGAGGGAGGCTTCCACAAAAGCACGCACGAGGGCAGGATCTCGTTTGACCAGGCCCTCCGTCGTGAAGAGGGTATCGCCATAAAAATCCACTCCGTAATCGCTGAAGCGGATGTAAGCGGGTTGTACTCCTTTTTGACGTAGTTGGGTGGGCTCGACTGTGCTGTAGGCCGAGATGGCATCTACCCGCCCTTCGATGAGGTCTTGGTTATTCCACGTGTGAGGGAGAAAGGTGATGCGATTTGGTGGCAGTCCTTCGCGCTGGATCATGGCTCTGACTTCCGCCTCTCCTTGGTCGGTCGCCACCATGAGACGTTTGCCCACAAGATCAGAAGGCTTGGTGATGTTGCGCTCCGCCAGGCTCATCATGATGTAAGGGGAATGCTGGAAGATCGCCGCGCATACCACCACGGGGCTGCCTCGCATCCGTGCCAGCAGGATGTCGCAATCAGTCACGCCAAAGTCGGCATCTCCTGATTCGACCTTCTCTAATGAACGATGGCCTGGTGAGCCCTCCCGCAGATCCACCTCTAGACCTGCCTCGCGGTAATAACCCTGGAGCTGGGCGGCGTAGTAGCCGGCGAACTGAAATTGGTGATGCCACTTGAGCTGAATGCTCACTTTTTTAAGTGGAGCTGGGGTGGCTGCCTCGGTCCTGCCATTGAAAACAAGCAATGTGACAAGGAGGCCCGCTAAGACCCAGCGATGGGCGATAAGATTTAAAGACGAATTGCCGCGTTTTCGGGGCAATGTAATCGGTAAATCCATGGCGCTATCGCAATATAAAAGGGTCAATCGGCTTCAGAAGTGCGCACCGCATCTAGCGTAAGTTGCCACTGTTCTTCGCCCCGCCAAAAGTTTCTTTGCACTCGCATGGCAACATCCCACGGAGGTTTCGGTAGATTTTTCAGCGGTGCATTGAACCAACGGGCTTCCATGGAGGCTCCATCTTGGCTCAGCATCACGCGCAGGTGCTTCTCCTTCATGAGACGTCCCGGCAGGCGTGGCATGACGCGTTTGCACAGGAAGACGGGCTCATGATTGCGCTGCCCGAAGGGCTCCATGAGTCGAAAATTGCGCAGGAATTCCAGCGAAAGGTCACGCAGCCGTACTTCCACATCCAGTTCTAAGACAGGCGTGAGCGCTTCCTCACTGAGGGCGCGCCGGGCCGCCTCGGAAAAACGCTCGCGGAAGATCTCCAGCTTGTCTTCATGAACCGAAACCCCCGCAGCCATGGCATGGCCACCGCCACGCACGATGTGCTCACGGCAAAATTCGATGGCTTCCACTAAGGAAAAACCGGGGATGCTACGACCGCTGCCTTTGCCCATGCCATTCTCATCGAAGGAAAACAGGATCGTAGGCCGGTGCACCAGCCGGGAAATGCGTGAAGCGACGATGCCTACCACACCCGGGTGCCATTTGCGCGAGCCCAGCACCACAGCGGGGATATGCTCAAGATCTCCCATGGCCAGCAGTTGCTGCTCGGCCTCATTAAAGACCTCCAGTTCCACGGCCTGTCGGTCGCGATTGTGGTTTTCCAGCAGCACCGCAAATTCATTCGCCACCAGGGGATCTTCAGCCAGCAGCAATTGCAAGGCGGTGGAGGCCGTGTCGAGTCTTCCTGCGGCATTGAGGCGCGGTCCCAGGCGGAATCCCACGTGATGCGTCTGGATAAATCCATCCACACCCGCGATTTCCTTCAGCGCCCGCAGGCCGATGCGCTCAGTCTGTGCCAGGGCCTCCAGGCCGCGACGCACCAGCAGGCGGTTTTCATCCACCAAGGGCACCAAATCTGCCACGGTGCCCAGGGCCACCAGATCCAGAGCCTCTTTGAGATCAAAGTCCACCCGGCGAGTCTTCAGCAGCGCGTGGGCCACTTTAAAAACGAGGCCTGCCGTGCAGAAGTAATGGTATTCTAGACCCAGCTTCGGATTTACCAGCGCCACACAGGGCGGGCGGCCAAACGGGGACAACTCATGGTGATCTACAATCACGCAGTCCACGCCCTGTTCTTGGAGCCAACTCAGTTCCTTGATGGAGGTGGTGCCGCAGTCCAGCGCCAGGAGCAGATCCGGTTTGCCAAACTCCTCAAACAACCGGGCAAAGCCATCCATACTCAGGCCATAACCCTCCTCCATGCGGGAGGGCAGAAAGAGGTGCGTGGGCAGACCGTACGCCTTCAGCGTCAGGTGCATCAATGCCATGGAGGTCACCCCATCCACGTCATAGTCGCCATAGAGAGCCACCCGTTGGTTTTCATCCACAGCTTTGAGGATGCGCGCCACGGCGATGTTCATCTCTGGAAGCACCGTCGGGTCTCCGAGTGAGGCCAGCTTGGGCACCAGGAAATCCTGAATTTGGTCTGACGAAACCAGCCCACGCTGGGCAAGTAGGGTGGTCAGCAGCAGGGGGAGGCCCGTATCCGCAGCCATATCCCCGGCAGCTTCCGGCACAGGCTTCAGCAGCCAGCGCGGGGGCAGGGTATTGGGCAAAGGGATTTCAGAAGCGAGGGCCATTTTCAGGTGTGCAACCTCCTTGTATGGAGCACGCTCGTAGGCTAGTCAAAGCATCCCTCCCCCATTCATGTCTTCCGCCCCCGTTTCCTCTCTTTCCGGCCGCCTTTGGCTCGCTGGCATGGGCCTCTTTTTGGCCCTGGCTGGGTTGCTCTTTACCTGGGTGCTGTGGACTTCCTGGCAGCGGGCGGAGGAGACGCGCCGCTGGGTGCCCACCCCTTGCCGAATTATTTCCGCTCAGGTCTTCAGTGAGCGCCCCACGCCTCACTCCAATCCCGCGCATAAAGCCGACGTGCGCTACTCGTACACGTTTGAGGGCAAGTCCTTCACCGGCACTCGCATCAAGCGGGTGGACTCCGCCAGCCAGCACGAAGACAACGCCCGCAAAAAACTGGAGGACTTCCCTATCGGCCAGGAAACCACCTGCTTTGTCAATCCCGCCCAGCCAGACATCTCCATCCTCAAGCACGACTCCCGTGCCGCCCTCTACTCCATCTGGTTCCCGCTGCTCTTCGTCTTCGGCGGTCTAGGCATGGCCTGGAACGCGCTGAGGCGGCGGTGAGGGGGCTGGCTGATTTTCAAAGGTTGTTTCATGCGATAAGGCGACTCTTTTTTTAGAGGTTCGGTAGCTGCAAATTCCTGGGTCCGATCAAGCCCAAGGGGCTTGTGTCATCCAGCCCGGGGTTGGCACAACCTCGGGTCGTCCGTGCGCGATAGGGCTGCTAGCGATGAAGCCTGAAAGGCTTCCGTCCAAGGCCTCGATTGACGTTATGGTGTCCGGTTCCTTGGGCGTTGGACAGAACCTCGTTGAGGTTCGACTGCTGCCGGGGTGCTCACCGGGCGACAACCCAGGGTTGTTCCAACCCTGGGCTCAATTCCGCAAACCCTTTGGGTTTGAAGGACTGCTTTAAGGTAAGAAAACCACCCCAACCTCCAGTGGTTTACCTCGCAGAAAATCTCCGGCAGCTAGGCGTTTGCCGCCCTCTGCCTGCACTTCTTCCAGTGCTAGCAGACCCTGGCCGCAGGCGACGATGAGACCTGTCTTGGGATCACTTTCCACCACCGTTCCCGGCGCAGGGCAGGCTTCGGCATCGGGGATGACTCGGGCGCGATGCACCTTCAGCGGCGCGGGTTTGCCGTCTCCGCGCAGGAGGGTGAAGGTGCCGGGCCAGGGATTGTAGGCACGTATCAAAAGTTCTAGTTCCGTGGCGCTGCGGCTCCAGTCCAGGCGGCCATCTTCACGCTTCAGTTTGCCGCAGTGACTGGCGAATTCATTCTCCTGCGGTTTGCGTGGAGCGGGCCCTGAAGCAATCAGGTCGAGCGCCTCCTCCAGGCTGGCCGGGGCGGCGAGAGCCAGCTTGTCATGCAAGGTTCCGCCTGTGTCGGTCGGTTCGATGGTGACACGGTCCATCAGCAGGATGTCGCCCGTGTCCAGGCCTTCATCCATGTGCATGATGGTCACGCCCGTTTCGGCATCACCGGCGCGGATTGCTGCCTGGATGGGTGAGGCCCCGCGATACTTGGGCAGCAGGGAGGCGTGGATGTTGAGGCAGGCCATCTTCGGCACGTCAAGTACCGCGCGGGAGAGGATCTGCCCATAGGCCACCACCACAGCCACATCGGCATTGAAAGCCTTCAGCTCGTCCACCGCATTGCGGATCTTCAGCGGCTGGATCACGGGGATGCCCGCGGCTTCTGCCCGTACTTTGATCTGCGGTGGTGTCAGTACCAGCTTGCGCCCAGCAGGTTTGTCCGGCTGGGTCACCACGCCCACCACTTGATGTTTGGGCGTGTAGAGAAGCCACTCTAGCGAGGGCAGGCCGATGTCCCCGGTACCGATGAAAAGGATGCGCATGCGGCAGTCTCTTACACTTTCATCATCTCGATGTCACGCCAGGCTTGAAGGGTCATCACTCCCGCCAGGATGTCGTATAGGACCTTGGCCGGCGGCTGGCTGGCATCAATGTCCACAATGCGGTCACCCTTGTAGTACTCCAGGATTGGCTTGGTCTCGGCCTCGTAGGTGGCGAAACGCTGCTGGATGACGCTTTCATTGGCATCATCAAAACGATTGTCCTTCAGGGCGCGCTTGCGCAGCCGACGGGCCAGTTCCGTGCGGTCAGGGCAGGAGAGGTGAAACACTTTCAGGACTTCGATGTCCTCTTCCATGAACTTCGCCTGGTCCACATTGCGCGGGATACCGTCCAGGACCAGGAAGTCAATCTCTGGCTTGAACTGGTGACCATCCACCTTCTGTTTGATGTTCGCGCGCCAGAGCTGGACGGTGACGTCATCCGGCACCAGTTCTCCTCGGCTGGAATATTGGACAAACTTCTGTCCCAAAGCCGTGCGTGTATCCAGAGAGCGGAACACATCTCCGCAGGCCAGGTGATGAAACCGCGGGATGGAACCGAGCACCTTCCCCTGCGTGCCTTTGCCGCTGCCAGGAGCGCCAAGGATAAGAAGAGTGCGAAAACGAGGTTGGGATTCAGCCATGATGGAAAACCTTTAGCATGTCACGGGAGCGTCACAAGCTAAGGCTTGAGGCGAGTTTTGAGCTTATTGTTATCGCTCTTGTGGCAGACAATCCATCACCGCTGGGATGACTTTTCCAGGCGTCAGTTGTTCCCAGTCCCCATTTTGTGCCCGAATCACGGTGACTGCGGGCTGTGGAGGTGCCCAGATGTCCGGATTGGTCGGCCCGAAAAGTAGCAGGCAGGGAACACCACAGGCGGAAGCGAGGTGCGAAATGCCGCTGTCGTGGCCGAGGAAAAAATCACAGCTCGTCAGGTGATCCACCAGTTCAGGCAGGGGCAGCGCGTGCCAATGATGATCCGCCTGGAAAGCGGTGGGCGAGATGCCGCGTTCCAGTTCGGCCTCCCCAGTGATGATCACCCACTCGAGCTCGGGTCTCTGCTGGCGAACAGCCTCAGCCACCGCCAGCCAATTTTCCACCGCCCAGTTTTTCTTCGTCGAACCGCTGCCCAGGTGGAGGGCGACTCGGGTTTTGTTGGAATCCGTCTTTGGCCGCGCAAACAGCGGGGTTCGCCAGTCCGGTTCATCCAGATACATGGCCAGTTTTTCCAGCGGCTTGGCCAGTTGCTCAGCGGCATGGCCTTTGCCTGGTTTGACTGAGTGAGGGCACTCCAGCAGTGTCTTGACGCCGATTTTTTCAAGCTGGCCGCGCAGCACTCCATCGGGATCAAACAGGTAACTAACGATCACGTTAAAGCTCAGCAGATACTCCACCAGAGCTGGGTCCAGCGGGGCTCCTTTGGCAAAGAGCAAGGCCATGGAGCGGTGCTCCAAACTGCGGGTCGAGTCTGCCAGCCCGGCCTTGAGGGCCAGTTCCATGATTCCTGGATAGCCAAGGACCTCCACGTGGCAGCCCGCCAGGGTTTCCCGGATCAGCCGGATGGCAGGCAGCGTGAGGATGAAATCTCCGATTGCCCCGCCGCGAATGACCAGGACGCGCGGTTTTGGGCGCTCCATAAAGGTCTAGTAGGTCGTGATGGCCAGCACCAGCAGCAGGGCGCCGTACGCCACGCCTGACCACACCGCCAGATTCCACCGGGCGGGTTTGGCCAGCAGCCAGGTAGTCCAGTCCCGCATCAGGTAAGGCATACCGACAAAGAACATGCCTGCGATGATCCAGGCATACGCCAGGATGGGCAGAAGGAGGCGGGTCACTTGAGGTTGAAGGAAGGCGGCTGCCAGCACCGGGCCCGCAGCCAGCAACATGAGGGAGCCTAAGGCCCGCACGGCAAGAAACTCCTTCACGTAGAGCAGAACCAAAACGAAGCCGATGGGCACCAGCATGAGGAACCACTTCCGCAAAAAGAAAAACTCTCCCATGTCCATGTTGAACAGGCACATCATGCCCCACACAAAGCCGATGCTCAGCAGAGCCACACCCCAGCCGTAGTGACGAGGGAAGGCTTTCAAAAAAGCCTTGGCGCTATCTGCATTTTTCCAGGCCCAGAGATGACTCGCGAGCAAGGCTAGCCCCAGCACGATGCCTGTCGGCTTGAGCGGAATGCCGCCCGTGGGCTCGAGGTGATAAAGATAATTGTGCAGATCTGTGAGCATGTTGGGCCCTCAACCTGTCTCTTCTCGGCTCCGAATCAATCAAATCACATCATGCAAAGCGCCGATCTGACAAAATCCTTGGTAAAAATTCTGCGCATTTCCACTCAGCATGCTATTCTCACTCAGCGAATTCCCCGCACGTCATGAAACCTATCTCGCGTTTTGGGCTGGCTTCAGCCCTCTGTTTGGCGGCCTTGCTGCCCACGTCTGTCTCTTTGGCGGCTCCTGAGAAAAAGGGCCGCGTCGAAACCAAGGCCGAACCCGTTTTGGAAGCGGAGTTTTCCATTAACCCGGCCGAGCTTTCACCTGAAAGCACGCTCGAAGTGGTTTTCCCCACGCCGATGATTCCCAAGGAAAAGATCGGCACGGTGGATCCTGAATCGCCTTTGGTGATCAAGCCTGCCCTTGCTGGCGAATTTCATTGGGTGAGCACGCGCAGTGGCCAGTATAAGCTGACCCAGGCCCCGAAGTTCAATGCCAGTTACGACTTTGTTCTGCGTGCAGGTCTCCGGGATGTCGCGGGCAAAGTGCTTTCCACCGAGCCGCTAGCTTCCGTCAACAGCGCCCAGTTCCGCGTCATTGATCAATCTCCAAAATGGTTCAATGACAGTGAGGCGCGGCGAGTGCCTCATTTCCTCTTTGAGTTCAATGACAACGTGACTGCGGGGGATGCCGCCGCCCACATCGTTTTTGTTTCAGAAACTCCTCCGCTGACCATTCCTGCCACCGCTCGGCACGCCACAAGCAAGGACTTTGATCGGTATAGTGAGCCCCAGCCGACCTGGGCAGAAGAGATCGCCAAGGTGAAGCCTACTTTGGCCGAAGGAGCCACCCGCTTGAGCGCCATCGTCGTCGAGCCGAAAGAGCCGCTGCCCGTCGCGGACAAGTGGAAACTCGTCATTCAGCCGACGCTGATGAATGCATCGGGTTATGTCAATCTCGCTGCTGGCGATGCCATCGCTCTGGGGGATGTGAAACCCTTTGAGGTGCGCAAGGCCAGTGGCCACACACCTTTTGATCAGCCTTATTACCTCGACATCGCTTTTAACAAAGCCTTGCTGCCCACCCAAGACACTCCTGCAAAGCCGGAAGAGATCCAGGCCCTGGCGGATAAGATGGCCGCAGCCATTCACATCGAGCCTGCAGTCACCGGCCTGAAGGCCGAGATTCAGGGCTACAGTCTTCGCCTCAGTGGGGGCTTCGCTTTAAAGACGCCCTATCGTGTGGTGGTGGAGCCTAACATCATGTCGGGTGACGGGCTGCCCCTGTCAGCCGTGGCTGAGCAAGAAGTGATTTTCATCCCCAATGCTCCGTATGTCGCAGCTCCAGCTTTTGTGCGGACGCAGTTGGCTAAGGGCAGTGGTGAATTTGAGATCTCTGCCGCCAACGTTCGTGAGGTCCGAGTGCGAGCAAAGAAACTCACGGGGCCCGAACTTCTACAAACCACACAGAAGTATGAGGCCTACCGCAGTGCCTTTTATCAGAACGAAAAAAAGAAAAAGGAATTTAAACCCGAGTCCTTGGATGCCTATCCAGGTACCATTGTTTTTGATCGTACCTTTCCGGTGACCAAACCGCTGGATCAAAGTGAGATGCTGAAGCTCAACTGGCGTGAAGTGCTGGGTGGGGATGTTGCTGCCCCTTTGTTCCTGGAGTTTGAAGGGCGCGCGGCTGACGGTGTGGCCGAAAAAGGTGTCATCACTCAGACTCTCGTGCAGTTCACAGATCTCGGGCTCATGCAAAAGAGCAATGGTCGTGAAACGCTGGTTTTTGTCACGTCTTTACAGACAGGCAAGCCTGTGAGTGGCGTGCGTTTGACGGCTGTGGATGCGGAGCAAAAGCTTATTGGTTATGCCGATACGGATCCCAATGGCATTGCCGTTTTGAAAGGGGCCAATCCTTCTCTTGTCCTGGCTGAAAAAGCTGGCGATTGCACCGCGCTGGATTGCGATGACTCCCACATTGGCGGTGCCATTCCGTATGACATCCCTACGGCCTGGGAAGATGTGTGGAAGCCTGTTCGCCGCACCTTTGTCTTTTCAGATCGCCCCTTGTATCGCCCGGGTGACACCGCTCATGTGAAGGCCCTGACGCGTACCAGAACGGCGGATGACCTAACCATTGATGCGGAATCCTCCAAGGCCCGTGTGGTCATCCGTGATCCACGTTATCGTGTGGTGATGGAAAAGGAAATCACCTTCAGCCCGAACGGTTCTTGGAATGAAGACTTTAAACTGCCCGAAGGACCCATGGGCTGGTATGAGCTCATGGTTCACTTCGATGTTCCCGGTCAGGAAAATCAAGGGGCCAGTGGCTTCTATTCCTTTCGCGTGGATGACTACAAGCCGAACAGCTTTGAAGTGAAGTTGGATGGCAAGAAGTTGGATGTCTTGGCAGATCGCCTGAAGCTGCCTTTGACCGCCAATTATTACATGGGCAAATCTCTCAGCCGCGCCAAGGCGAGCTGGACCGCTTCCTCCTCACGGGCTTTCACGCCGCCGCAGGGTTACGATGATTACCACTTCGGTGATGCACCGCGCTGGGCTCACTATGGCAAAGATCGCGATGCCGATGGCAACTTCGATGACAGTGATTCCGAGGAAGAAAGTGAATGGTGGGTCAATGGGGATGTGTTTCTCAATGATGAAGGCGTGGCCACCCTGGAAATGCCGATGCCGCCGCCAGATCGCGCTGCCTTGCCTCAGCAGGTGCGTGTCACGGCTGAGGTGACGGATATCAATCAGCAGACCATCAGCTCAGCCACCGAATTTGAAGTGCCAGGTGCCGCCTATATTTTGGGGCTGAAAGGCCCGCAGTTCTTTGGAGCTGCTGGTCAAGAGGTGCGAGTGGATCTGCTGGCGATTGATTCCAAAGGTCAGCCTGCAGCAGGTCAGATCAATGCCGAGGTGAAGGTGGAACGCCAGGAATACCACACGCTGAAAATTGCCACGGCGGGCGGAGGTTCAACCACTAAGGATCAAGTCATCCTGCGTGAAGAACTGAAACAAAATATCGCTCTGAAATCGCCTGCGGCCAACAGTGCCCCGACGGCGCTCATCAGCTTCAAGCCGACTCGTGGTGGGGTGTATTTTGTCACCGCAGAATCCACCGATGCAAACGGCAAGAAGATGCTCTCACGCTTGCCTGTGTATGTACTGGGTGGCGGTGAATTTCCCTGGGCTATGGAAGATGGTGCGCGCATCAATCTCCAACCTGAAAAGAAGAAGCTAAAGCCTGGTGAAGAAGCTGTGATTGTCGTGAAGACCCCCATCGCTGGCACGGCCCTCGTCAGTGTGGAGCGTAACAAAGTACACCGTCATTTTGTCACCCATATCTCGCCTGAGCAGCCCGTGATCCGTGTGCCTGTGCAGGATGAGGAAGCACCGAATGTGTTTGTCTCGGTCGTGCTCGTTCGCGGCAGTGATGGCAGCCCGAAACAACACAAAATGCCTGAATACAAGGTGGGCTATTGCCAATTGGAGGTGGATTCCAAAGCTAAAGAGCTGACCGTGGCTATTGCTCCTGAAAAGCCCGAGGTGAAACCTGCCGAATCCTTCACGGTCACAGGCACCATCACAGATTTCCAAGGTAAGCCTGTTATTGGCAGTGAGGTCACTCTTTATGCGGTGGATGAAGGAGTGCTGAGCCTCATGAAACACAAGACGCCGGATCCTTCGGCCTACTTCCATGAAGCTCAACCGCTGGCTATTGATAACTACACGTCCTTTGATGACATCCTGCCTGAGGAATTCGCGGCCCGTGAGCGTGGTAACAAAGGATTCGTCATCGGTGGTGGGGGTGAGTTGGATGAAAGTGCCTTGCCGGTGCGCAAAAACTTTGTCGCCACCCCTCTCTGGTTGGCCACGGTGATGACGGATGGCCAGGGTAAAATCAGCACAACGGTCAAGGCGCCGGACAATCTGACACGCTACCGTTTGATGGCCATTGCCAGCAGTGGTGCAGATCGTTTCGGCAGCGGTGAATCGGCCTTCAAAATCAATAAGCCGCTCATGGTCGAGCCTGTGGTCCCGCGCTTTGCTCGCTTGGATGATGAAACCCTGCTCAAGGCGGTGATTCACAACACCACTCCTCATGCCGGAGAGGTGGAAGTGCGACTGGAACTCGATGAGACCACCGACTTCATTCGGGAAGAGCGTGCTTTCATTCCTGTAAGCATTAAGCCCGCAGCTTCTGCCGAACCTAAAGTGTGGTTGCAGACCGTCTCCATCAAAGCCGGCGAAACCACCGCTGTGGCCTTCCCCGTTCGTTTCGCCAAGCTGGGAACCGCCCAGTGGAAGTGGTCGGCTAAAACAGTGAAATGGACAGCGGGTGCTCCTGCCCTGAATGACGCCACGATTTCCACGTTTGAAGTCACCTACCCGGTACCCGAATTGAAGGAAGTCCGTTATGCTCTACTGAGTGCTGATGCTCCGGTGGAGAATTTGGCCAAGCAGATGAACCCCGCCTTGCTGGAAGGTGAAGGCAGCGTGCAGGTGAGCATCAGCACCTCGCGTCTTTCGGAGGCGAAGGATGCTCTCGAATACATTCTGACCTACCCGTATGGCTGTGCCGAGCAGACGACCTCCGCCACCATGCCGTGGCTGGCGCTGGGCGGTTACCAGCCGCTTTTCCCAGATCTTATCACCCCAGAAAAGACCAAGGACGCTATCCAAAAAGGTGTGAATCGTCTTCTGCAAATGACCACGGAAGAAGGTGGCCTTGCCTATTGGCCGGGCGGCAATGAGCCCTCTCTGTGGGCCAGTGCTTACGGCGGCCTCATGCTGCTGCGTGCTCGTGATGCAGGTGCTGCGGTGCCGCCGGAAGTGGTGGATAAACTCCTCGAATACCTCTCCAAAAAACTGCGCGGACTGGAAGAGGAAAAGGACTTTTACAACATCACCGACTGTGCCCTCGCGCTCTACACTCTGGCAAAGGGTAAGAAGGCTGAGCCGGCCTACCAAAATTTGCTTCATGGCAAACGCGATCGCCTGCCAGAGGCGGCCCGCCTTTACACTGCTCTCTCCATGTGCCTCACGGATGCTCCCAGCCAGCAGATTCAGGAAATGGTGGGCTGGACACCGCCCGCTCCTCCAGAGAAACCCACGGCGAAAAAAGCGACTGCCAAGAAAAAAGCGATCACGCCTGCCCGCCCTGCCGCACCTGTGTGGTCTCACTGGGCAGGCAATGGTGTCAACAAGGCCCTGCGCCTCATCGTTTACACCCACCTGGGCCTGAAACAGGATGCGGAAAAGCTGGCCACCTCCATGCTGCAAAGCCGCAATGGCCGTGGCGAGTGGGGGAATACCTTCACCAATGCGTGGACGCTGACGTCCCTAGCTGCCTATGAGCGCAGCCTGAAGTCCACCTCGGAACCCCTCCTCGCCAAAGTCCTGTGGGATGCCCAGGAACAGCCTTTGAGCATCCCGGCTCATCCTGGGACCGCTCAGGTTTCCTTTGCGCTCAATGACAAGCTGGCTGCCGCGCCATTGAAAGTGGAGCTGCCCGTAGGCCGCGAAGCTTTCTCCCGAATCCAAGCCAGTGCTTATCCCCCTGCGCGTGACTTTGCCGGTGAAAATAAAGGCTACGCCATTGAGCGCAGCTATCAAAAACTTGCTGATGACGGAACCCTGCTACCTCCAGATAATCTGCGAGTGGGCGAAATGGTCGTGGTCACACTCCAAATCGAAATCGGTGGCGGTGACCGTTACCTCGCCATCAATGATCCTCTACCGAGTGTCCTGGAGGCGATCAACCCAGAGTTTGATTCCCAGAGCGAGCGTGAGGGCGATCAACTGCCGGAGGGCGTGGATGCCTGGTTCTGTGATCACCGCGAAGTGCGGGCAGATCGGGCTCTCTTCTTCACTGATTTCGCTCCAGAGAAGGGCAAATTCCAGCTTCGTTACCTGGCCCGCGTGATTGGGGAAGGGGACGCCATCGCTCCACCCGCCCGCATCGAGGCTATGTATGAGCCTAACAAATACGGCCTCAGCCCTAGCCAGCGCCTTCGCACCCTGCCATCCGGCGCTGGACAGGTGGCTGGAAAATAATCCGCATTACCGATGACCTTCTCGGCCCCGATTCCCATTCTCCGCATCTTCGATGTTGCTCGTGCTAAGGATCACTACCTGTCCTTCCTCGGCTTCCAGTTGGACTGGGAAAATCGCCAAAGCGAGGATGGGCCTTTGTATTGCCAGCTCTCCAAAGGTGGCTGTGTGCTGCATCTTTCGGAGCATCATGGCGATGCCTGTCCAGGCGCAGCGGTGCGTATCGAGACGAGTGGCCTGCGTGAATTTCATGCCCTGCTGCACAGCCAGCCGTACAAGTATTCGCGCCCGGCCATTCAGTCCATGCCCTGGGGGACCGATGACCTCACGGTACCGGATCCTTTCGGCAATCGGGTGACCTTTTGGCAGCTCACACTAGAGGCTTGAGACTGGTTTTACCACGTCGTTTGTCTATCGGCAGCGGATGCCGATTGACACACCCCCTGCTTTTCCTGCATTAAGGGGGCTGACCATGTCTGAATCTGTTCCCCCCACTCCAGCCGTGACCGTCGAAAACCTGACCAAGGTTTTCAAGGCGGGCTTGGGCAAAAAGGCATTTATCGCCGTGCGTGATCTATCGCTGCAAGTGCAGCCTGGAGAGGTCTATGGCCTCATTGGACCGAATGGCTCTGGGAAATCCACCACCATGAAGGCCATCCTAGGCCTGCTGGCTCCCACACAGGGAAAGACCACCATTTTTGGCCGATCCAGCGCGGAGGTCGCCAGCCGTCGTGAGGTCGGTTTCCTTCCTGAGAATCCATATTTTTACAAACATCTGAATGGGCTGGAAACCCTGCTTTTTTATGGCCGTCTTTGCAGCATGGGTGGCAAGGAGTTGAAGGACCGCGCTCGTGAAATGCTGGCCCTCACCGGTCTGGAAGATGCGGCAGACCGCCGTGTGGCAGGTTACTCGAAAGGCATGCTCCAGCGCCTGGGTCTGGCCCAGGCTCTGCTGCACCGCCCGCGCCTCATCGTGCTGGATGAACCCACTGCCGGGGTGGACCCAGCGGGTTCACGCAAGATTCGTGACCTCGTGTTGGGTTTTAAAGAACAGGGAATCACCGTTCTGGTCACCAGCCACTTGCTGGAGCAGATGCAGGAGGTGTGTGACCGTGTGGGCATCATGGCCCATGGTAAAATGATGCGTGAAGGCCGAGTAGATGACCTCATTGCGGTGGAGAATCACACGGAGCTTGTCCTTGAGGATGCTTCTCCCGAATTGCTCGCCCAGATCAGTCGTCTCGTGCAGGAAAATGGCCGGGCCAAATTGCTCAGCAGTGGCCATCCGCGCACGACCCTGGAGCGTCTCTTTCTGGAAGCCACCGAAGAAAAAAAGGGCTGATGCTCTGCCCCTGAGTTCCCCACCTCCGCTTCTCTATTTCCCCCCTCGTTATGCCGCATTCCAATTTCTCACCCGCACGCATCTGGACCCTGGCGACCGCCACGGTGACCCAGCTCATGCGCATGAAGATCCTCGCTTTTTTAGGCGTCTTCAGTGTCATCGTGGTGGCTGCCAGTTTTGCCTCCCCATTGCTGAATCCTGAGCAGCAGTTGAAACAGCTCAAAGATGTATCCTTTGGCGCTCTACAAATCTTCAGTGTTGTCATCGCCATCGTCGCCACCGCCTTGCTCCTGCCTCGGGACCTGGAGGACCGCACACTTTACACCATCTTGTCCAAGCCGGTCCCTCGTTACGAATACCTGCTGGGTAAGCTCCTCGGGGTGTTGCTCCTCATTGGCGGAGGGCTCATCCTCATGGATGCCGCTTTCAGTGTCGTGCTTTGGCTTCGGGAAAAGCTGCTGCTCGCTCAAATGGTGCAGTCGCTCAATGCCAAGCGTCCGGAGGACTTGGCGCAGATCGAAGCCTATGTGTCCAAGCAAGGCCTCACGTGGAATCTTCACCTGGGTGTGCTCGCCATTTTCCTCAAAGCGGCCGTGGTTTCTGCTCTTTCTCTCATGGTGTCGTGCTTCGCCAGCAGCACCCTGTTCACGGTCGTCATCAGTTGTTGTGCGGTCATCATTGGTCATGGGCAGGCGCTGATGCGTGACTTTTTCCTCAATGGCAAAATGAGTGCTCTGGTGGAGCAAAGTCTGTCTGCCCTGCTCGCCATCCTGACGCCGGATCTTGGTGTGTTCGACATCGTGGAAAATGTCATCCAGGGAGAGGTGGTCACCTGGGGGGCTGTGCAGGTCATGCTCGGCACCAGTGCGATGTATGTCGTAGGCTACTGCGTCGTGTCACACTTATTGTTCGTCGAAAAGGAGCTGTAAATGAAACGCAAACTTCAAGCGCTCCTGGTTCTCCTCATCCTCGGCGGGCTGAAACTGCCCGTGGAGCAGGCGGCTACTCGCTCCCTACGTGAGGCGAAGTTGCTCAGCCCTCCTCTGGATATGAGTGTGCGCGATAGCATCGGTCAGATGGGCTTTGCGGCCTCTCTCGGTGGCTTGCGATCCCTCGTGGCCAGCATCACCTACCTGCAAGCCTACACCGCCTGGACGAATGTGGACTGGGCGAAGGTGGATGCCTACTTCACCCTCACCACCAGCCTCCAGCCTCGCTACGAGCGTTATTGGGACGAAGCCTCTTGGCACATGGCCTACAATGCGGCCTCGAACTACCGCAACAATCCGAAGCTCAATGCCGCTGTCCGGGAAAAGTTGTACGCAGACCACATCCAGCGTGGTGTGGATATTCTGAAAAAAGGCCTCCACCTCCTGCCCAATAGCGCCCTGCTGTGGAAGACCTTGGGGGAGACCTATGAGCGCCGCTCGCGCGAGCCCAAACTCGCTGCGGATGCCTACATGGAAGTGTATCGCATTACCCAGCGGCTCCACTTTGCCCGTCTCGCGGCGTATCAATACGCCATCACTGAAGATCCTGCACTCTGGCAGAAAGCCTATGATGTCCTGAAGGAATCCTACGATAAAAATCAACGTCCTCCGTCCTTACTCAGCACGCTCAAAGAGCTGGAAGAGAAGCTGAAAATTCCGCTTCCGTCACGCATCCCAGATTTGACCAAGCCGTGATTCAAATCACACGGTTGGCGTGAAATCTGGATCAGTTAGGCTTCATTTCGCTGGGGTACTGTCCCTGCCCTCGGCCGTGCTAACTCGATCTTTAGGCACTCCGGCAGAAGCCCACTCGTAAACTTGTTTGCCATCATGCTTGAGCTTGACCACCACGCCTTCGATGGCGTCCTTCTGGCGTGAGCGGCTTCCGTCGAGGTAATAAAAACCACCTTCCAATTTGGTGGTGGTGAGTTTCAGTTCTCGCAGTTGCACCAGCACCTCCTCCAGGTGTTTCACGCTCGGGACATCGGCCCGGCCCGTCATCTTGCGCGTCACGGCCTGTTTGCCACTGACTTGCGTGTAGTAGATTTCATAATCCATTTTGATGCCATCCAGCGTCTGGTTGGATCGGTTCACCAGTTTCACATTGCAGGCCCAGGTATCCGTGGTGATCTCCTCATTGTTCTTGCTGGACTTGCTGCTGTCACGTTTATCTTTGGTGAAGGTGGCTGCGAAGTTGTATTTGATGGCCGTCGGATTCGCCTTCCGCCACTCAGCGATGAAGGCTTGATCTGCCTCACTGAATTTGCTGATCTGCACGGCCAGGGGTGCCCCATTGGCGAGTTTCAGTGTGACCATGTCTGATGTGGCCGACTGAACTTCCGCCTGCAGTGTGCGTCCATCGGGGCTGGTAAAGGTGCGCATCTCGGCCTGCACCGCTGTAGCCAGAAGTGCGAAGCTTAAAAAGGCCCAGGTTTTAAGGGTGGCGATTTTTGATGCAGATCTCATAAGACTTTTTCGAAGAATGAAGCGAATCTAGGGGGATACTACTAAGGGTGTCAATCGGTGATTCCTTCATTAAAAAAGCCCGCCATTGGCTTCATCTACAAAAGCCACAAAAAGCAGCAATTCAGTTCTTTCTCTCACGCGTGGTTAGGCTTGAATGAGGTGTGATCTCACGTCTCTCTGTCTTTTTCTTTTGGGTCGGTTTTACAGCTGCCTTCGCAGCCGAAGTTCCTCTTACCGTGACTCTCACAGGAGCCCCCGGCGTTTACACCAAAGCCCAGTGGAAAAAGGACTGGCCAGGTTGTGCTTTCGAAGGCGGTATTGCACCTGGGCGTGTGGAGTTGGTCAAAAACGATTCGATTCCAGCCCTGCGTGTGAATTTTGCCCCCGGCCAGATCGGCCCTGAAAAAGGCGGTGCTGGCTGGCGCTGGCCCATCGGCACGCATGAAGGGGCCGAGCTGCGGTACACCTTGCGTTTTAGCCCTAACTTTGAGTTCATCAAAGGTGGCAAACTCCCAGGACTCTGTGGTGGCCCCGACAACGTCAGCGGCGGACGCCGTGCCGATGGGACCAATGGATTTTCCGCGCGCCTCATGTGGCGGCGCGATGGGCGTGGAGAAGCCTACATCTACCACAAAAACCAGCCTGGAGACTACGGTCACAGCTTCCCCTTTCCTGCCGATTTTCGTTTCCCCACCGATCAGCCCGTTCAGGTGCGGCTCGCCGTGACGATGAATCAGGCGGGTAAAAAAGATGGCACACTGCGGGTCTGGATCACGCTGCCAGCACAGCCTGAACAACTCATGGTAGAACAGACGGCTCTGGAATGGCGCAGTGCAGATACCTTTGGCGTAGATGGCCTTTACTTTGAAACCTTCCACGGTGGTGGTGACACCTCCTGGGCACCGAAAAAGCCCTGCTGGGCTGAATTCAGCAGCCTCGAAGTGAAGCCCGGGAAATGATGTCCTAGATCCACCAGCGCATTCGCAACCAACGGGTGAATTTCCGCAGCAGCACCGCCCCGGCGGGTTTTCGACCGAGTTCGATTTTTGCGCGTCCGGTTAGGCCTGGTCGCATCAGCGGCTGCATGCGATCAGGAATCTCCACTTTCGGCAAGGTGATGCTGAAACGCGCACCGTCCGGGCCTGCTTGCAGGGCTGGGCTGATCTGTTTTTTGCTGGTGAGTTGACCGTGCAATTCCTGGGCGCTCTGAGTGTAGAGGAGATAGTCCACCGGCAGCGAGGTATCTTGATCCAGGGATTCTTCGATGAGGCTGATGTCAGCTTCGGCAATCTCCACCCGCAGATCCCAAGCCTCCACGCTAGCCACCTCTGCCATCACTTCTCCCGCTTGCAGGAAAGTGCCATTTTTCAAATGCACGTCCTTGGTCATCACGAGGCCATCCAGGGGGGAGCGCAGTTGTGCCAGCTCGATCTCCATCTTCAGTCGTTTTTCCATCTCGGCCTGGGCCTGGGCATCCAGCATGGCCATGCGTGCCAGAGCTTCTTTGCCCTGGGCTCGCTGCCGCTCAGCTTCGGCTTCCAGCCGTTTGCGCGCTTGCGTGGTGGTGTCCAGCTCACTCTGCAGTCGCCGGGTGTCCAGTCGGGCGATGATTTGATTTTTGGTTAGGCGCTCGCCCTCCCTCACCAATACTTCTTCGATCCGCCCTGGTGCCTCCGCTGTCACCAGAGCCCTTTTCAGCGGTAGCAGTGTGCAGTCACCTTCCACTCGCACCTTCATCGGCCACAGGGCCGCAAGGATCACCAGACCGGTGAGGAGAGCGGTTTTGAAAACCCAACGTCGTTTGCGTGTGGAGGAAACTTCCTGCTGCCAGCGGCCCACCTTCGCCAGGGACTTGCCAAAAGGCATCGCCTGATGCGCTAGCGCGGCATTCAGGGCCTTACCCGCCAAATTCGCCAGCCACTGCGCCAGTGCCAGAGCGGGCGGGCGCGGATCCCCCGGTGCTCCAGCCGCACCAAAACTAGCAGGGTCCGTGCTCTCACACAGCAGGCTGCCCAGCACACGTCCATCGGCCCCATCTCGCAGAGGAACCAGGGCTGCTGACTGCATTTGGCTATCGAGAAAGTAAGGCTCCCCTTCTGCGAGCACCACCCAAGGTTGATCCTTGGCTTGGCGGGCCACAAAGGCCAGCATCTCCGTGACCAGACGGCTGCGTTTATCCACCGATTCCTGACCCGAGATGGCCACCACTCGCCAGCGATCCCCCTCACGCACCAGGATGCTCACGCGGTTGATGCCTAACAACTCACGTGCGTGAGCGGTGGCCAGCTTGGCCCCCGTTTCTGCATCCAGCACCCCGGTCAAATCAGAGGCCAGTTGCAGCAGTCGTTGCTGGCGCTGGCTCTGGGCCCCAAGCTCGCGCAACTGGCGCGAGCGCAGACGCGGCCCCAGCTCCGTCATCAGAGCTTGAATCATCAGCACCAGCTCGGCGAGTTTTTTGGGGTCGCTCTGGGCAGGGAACCACAGTTGCACCGCTCCTAAATGATCATCGCCACTGCGCAAGGGCGCGCCGATGATAGCATGCGGCCCCAGGTTCACCAAGACTCCCGGTGTCACCGGGCCTTGATCCGGCGGGGACGGCATCAGCACCAGAGGCTGTGAGGAGAGAATGATTTCTGTGGCCGCTCGCAGCGCCTGCTGGCGTTGCTCCGTCTCCGGTTCGCCCGCTGCGGCCTCGACATGGAGACCTGCGCCTAACCGCAAGGAGATCTCTTGACCCGACCGCTGCGCTACCAGCCAGATGGCCCCACCCAGGGCCTCAGTCGCCCCGGCCAATCGTTGCAGGATGGCCTGATAAATGTCTGCCTCACTCGCATTCTGTCCGGCGATTTTAGACAGCTCCGCAGAGAGGGCCTGCAGTGCTTGCTGTCGTTCTTGGGAAGGGGGCGGCATGGACAGAGCTAACGAGGGTTTTTCACGGCCTGAGGTTGACGGCGGCTTCGGTCAATGCGGATGCCTTGCCGCTCTAGCAAGCTGCCACTCACCAGCGCCAGTTGCGTCGCGGCCTTGTTGTAATCCGCCAGCGCTGCAATCTGGCGCGTGCGGGCATCTGCCACGTCGCGCTGGGCCTTTAATACATCAAAGGTGCGCGCCACGCCTTCGCCCAGCCGTTTCTGCTCGGTCTCCAGCAGGCGATCCCCCAGGCGCACAGATTCGCGCGTGGAGTCCAGTCTCGCTTTGGCTGCCTTCACTTGCGCGATGACGGTATCAATCTCCACCGACACATTCAGCTCTGACCTTGCAATGTTTAGGATCGCCTGCTGTTCGCGACTTGCCGCCACGGCGCTGTTGGCTTTCGCTGTACGATTGCCTAACGGAATGGAAAACTGAAATCCCACCTGGGTGTCGTAGCCCTGGCGGTCAAAGGCCCGTTGGTACGCGCCGCTGCGGTCACCGCTCAGACCATTCGCTGTCAGCGTCGCCTGGAGATCCAGACGGGGCAGCAGTTGATTGCGTGTGTATTTGACGATGATGGCCTGCTTTTCCGCTTCCTCGATCGCCGCCCGGTGATCCGGCCGTCTGGCCAGTGCCGATTGCAAAAGTGTGTTCCGGTCCGTGCGTGGTGCGATCATCGGCAGCGAGTCCCGAGGCAGAAAAATCAGACCACCCCCTTCCTCCAGAGAGCTGAGGATCTGGCCTTTGATATTGCGCTGTTTTTCTACGGCAAAGCTGAGGGCTGAGATCACCTCTTCACGCGCTACCGCCACGGCCACCTCCGCCTCCTGAACATCCGCCGGGGAAAGCAGCCCAGCTTCCAGCCGCTTTTCATTCTCGCCCACCAGCTTTTGGGCAAAGATCACCACATCCCGCTTCACCGCCAGATTCTCCACCGCGAAAATGAGGTCGTAATATTCCAGCATCACTTGGGCGATGGCACGCTGTAGCCGCACTTCCCATTGGTGATCGGCGATGGCCTCATTCCTCCGGCTCACGCGCACCTCGGCTAGATTCACGCTGGGGCCGAAGCCTCGCAGCAGGGGTTGCGTTAGAGTGACCCCCACCGCCGCCGCATATTCGGGGTAAAAGAGCGCGGGCGGTTGCTGGCGGTTCAGGTCATTGCGAAATTCACCCAGGCTGGCAAAAAGGCGATACTGCGTGCCCAGCGGCAGCAGGCCCTCGATGCCCGTCTGGCTCAGAAAGCTCTGCTGTTTGAACATGTTCGGCTCATCCAGCGGCACGAAGCTACCGCCCGTCTGCACATACTCGAGAGCATTCTGCGGCAGGTTGGATTCCCTCCAGGTGGAGCTCAGGAAATACGCCGGTTCAAACTTGCCCCAGGCCGCATCTGTTTGCGCATCTGCCACCGCCCAGTTCAGCCACTCGATCTTCACATCCAGGCTTTTTTCCAGCACCTTGTGCAGGGCCTCCTCCATCGTCAGGTAACTCGGCCGCAGCCCCAGCGTCTCCTCAAACGTCTGCGCCCGCAGGCCTGAGATCAGGCATACGCAAAGGGTGAAAGACAGCAGCAGGCGGAGCACACAGCCAAAGTGGGGCAGCAGGGCCGCATTGCAAGCAGGGGGATGGGTGAGGGTGGTCGCGATTGATGTGGGCAAAACAAGTGAATATAGCCCCGAGATGGATCAGACTTAGAATTTGTGGTTGTCGTAAGGTTCAGGTTCACAAGCAATCCTTGAAGCCTAAGGCGCTTTTATGATCTGGTTAGACTTCTCAAAAGCACTTGGAGAGCAGTTGCGCAATCCTGGGCTGGTGACTCTCAAATTAGTTCGAGCTCAACTGGAAATTTTGAAGCTGGACGATGAAAACCGTAGCGGGCCGCTCCAACCGCTAGCCAATAGTGAACCCTAGATTGGTGGTGGTTTTCAAAGTCTTCATGGGGATGGCGTAAATCCGCTCATCCAATTTCAAATAGAGGGTGCCTGCGTGGATTCCAAGAAAAGCCGGCAAGTCTTCTGCCGGATCTTGTTCAATGCCAAGAGAGCCAAAATAGACAGTCGAGCGACTCATCCTGGAGTGACGGTCTGCCGAAATTGATGGTGATGGCGACATCAAAATGTATCGCCAGGTGGTCCAACTCTGCCATTCTGCAATGAAGAAGGAGTCTGACGAGGCGTCTTTTAAAATTACCACTTTTGGATGTATGTCAGACGTTAAGTCTTGATCAGAGAGGACACTCTCGGCTTCTATCTTAATCTGATCGGCATCCCTTGTTAGCCAATAGCGGGAGGCAGTCCGTAAACGGCCATCAACGACTGGCATTCTTTTCCCGAGCGAGAGTCTGAGCTGGGCCGAGTTGGTCTGGTAGAGTATGGTTTCTTTTTGGTAAAGAGAATGGGTGTTCCTTTCCAAAGGTGGCAGATCAGCAGCATCTATCTCATGCTTTGCCCAAGCCCGTTGCATGTCCTGCTTTTGTTTGTTCGTGGCTTCTCCGTAACCATCCAACGGCATTACTACGCGATCATTTGATTCCAGTTCTGGCTTTGTGGATGAGCAACTGCACAGACAGACTGCCCAGGTAAGGACAAGGATGAGGCAAGACGTGGGAGGATGCATGCAGCGAGGCATAAACTTGAATAAGGGGAGGTCAATGGACAGGTGGCAGGATGACACACAGGATAAAACTGGATACATCATGTCTTGGTGATTGACCCTGGGGGCTGGCTTCGTTTGGAATGGCCTGCGTTATGCGTCATCCTATCCTTTCTCTCCTCACTGCCCTGGCCATGGGCAGCACCGCCGCTGCTGAAGTGGCTTATGAATTCGCCCCGAATTTCATTACTCCGCCTCCTGGCAAGGAAACCATCGGCAATGGCCATGGCGAAATCGCCTGTGACAGCGCGGGCAACTTTTACGTGAGCGTTCAGGGGCCAGAGAACAAGGACGCCGGCGTGCAGGTCTATGGGGCCGATGGCAAGTTCGTCAAAGCCCTCAAGCTACCGAATTCCCTCCACGGTTTTGTCATCCGCAAGGATGAGGGCGGGGAATACATCTTCGCGGCCGTTCTCGGTGAGAAAAAAGTCATTAAGGCCAAGCTAGACGGCACCATCGTCCTGGAAATCCCTACCAGCGCCTTCCCCGAAGGCAAAGCTGGCCCGAAAGGTCTCGCCCTAACCAACTGTGATGTCGCCCCCAATGGAGACATCTACGTGGTGGATGGCTACGGCCAGAGCTGGATCTTTGTTTTTGACCGCGCCGGCAAGTACAAGACCGTGTTTGGCGGCCCTGTGGAGCCCTTGAAGCTCGCCAATACGCACAAGATCTTCATTGATCGCCGTTTTGAGCCTGCCCGCATCCTGGCCTGCGACCGTGGCAACAATCGCCTTTTGCACCTGGATCTTGCTGGCAACCTCATCAGCGTCATCGCCAGTGAAGGCCTGCGCCGCCCCAGCAGCGCCTCCTTCCATGGCGACCTAATGTGCGTGGCAGAAATCGCCGGGCGTGTGAGCGTCTGGGACAAAGAGGGCAAGCAGGTCGCTGTGCTCGGTGTCAATGACACTCCTGGCCAAACCAATACCCCCAAAGTGACCCCACCAGATTGGAAGCAGGGTACTGTCACCTCCCCTCATGGCATCACCTTTGACAACCAGGGCAACATCCTGGAGACCGAGTGGAATGTCTTTGGTCGCGTGCTGCGCTGGAACAAGAAATGAGCCGTCGCTCCTTACTCTTCTTTTTGCTCGCAGGGGGTGCCGTGATGGCCCCCCTGTTTGCTTTCGGCCATGCCTGCGAGTTCCTCGTCGCGCGCTTGGAGGTCAAGGGAGACGCCCTTGAGTTGGAAATCACCGCCGACTATGGTGGCAACCCACTCATAACCGATGAAGCCGCCGCGAGTGAGGCGGTGCGAAAAATCCTCCAGGTTAGCGCAAAAGGGCAGGGGAGAACCCTGGAAGAACTTGCACCGCTAAAAATAGAACGCCGCACCGATTGGGACCCCCAGGCACCTACCGCTTTCGCACCTGCTCCTGATGGGCAGCCGCACCAACTCCTCACCGCCCTCTGGCAGTGGCGGGCCGATGTGGCTGACCTCACCCTGGCCGTGCCAGAGGGCAGCCTCCACGATGTCTTGCTATGGACACGGGACGAACACCTGCCTGGAAAACAAGCCAAGTGGATGATGCTCATCGAAGGTGAAAGCACCCCGCAGATTTCCATTCAGCGGCCTGCTTCCTGGAAATGGTTGTCCGGCATCGCATTCATCGCTGTAGGGTTAGGCCTCTGGTTCTGGCGCAAGTCCCACACATCCAGACTTTCCTTTTCAGCATCGCTCAGGTAATTCACCGTCATGGCTGTTTCCATCACTGTTGATTATGAAGGCGGACTTCGTTGCCGCGCCACCCACGGTCCTTCCCAGAACCAGTTTGTCACGGATGCTCCCGTGGACAATCACGGCAAAGGCGAATCCTTTTCCCCCACGGACCTCGTCGCCACTGCGCTGGCCACCTGCATGGCTACGGTCATGAACATCAAAGCCCAGCAAAAGGGTTACGACCTTGTGGGCATGAAAGTCAGTGTGGAGAAACACATGAGTGAGGACTCTCCTCGCCGCATCGTGCGCCTTCCCATCGTCATCGAAATCCCCTTTCCGGAAACGCATCCGGATCGCAAGATCCTAGAGGCCACGGCGCTGGCTTGCCCGGTGCATCACAGCGTGCATCCAGACATTGATAAGCCGGTCTCGTTCGTCTGGAACGGCTAAGGTGCGAAAAGTATCAGAGCCCGTGCCTTTCACCGAGAAAGACCACGGGTCAGGGGCGCGATTCCTCTGTTGATCATGAATCGCCGTACCCTTCTCCAGCAAACGTCCGCCCTTGGGATCACCACCGCCTTTTCCTCCCTCACCCGGCTGCGCGCTGCGGACCAGGCGGGTAAAAAGCTCAAGGTCGCCGTTGTGGCCTTGGGCCGTGGCATGGCGCACGTGCAGGCTCTGCTGAAGCTTCCTGATGTCGAGATCGCCTACCTCGCCGAGACAGATTCCAATCGCCTGGAAAAGGGCCTCAAAGTGGTGGCAGACCAGCAGGCCGTCTCCTGCCAGGGCGTGAAGGACTTTCGCAAAATCCTCGAAGACAAGTCCGTGGATGCCGTCTTCATCGCCACGCCCAATTTCTGGCACACTCCCATGGCCATCCTGGCCATGCAGGCAGGCAAACACGTCTATGTGGAAAAACCCGGCAGCCAGAATCCTGGCGAAGCTGAGGCCCTCGTGGCTGCGATGAAAAACTATGACCGTGTGGTGCAGATGGGCAATCAGCGCCGCACCTGGATGAAAGAGGCCATCGAAGCCCTGCACGGTGGCGTCATTGGTCCCGTCCGTTACGGTCGCGGATTTTACTACAACTCCCGCAAAGAAGTCGGCGCACCAGTACAGCCTGCACCTGCTGACATGGACTGGAACCTCTGGCAGGGTCCCGTGCCGGACGATGCCAAACATGACATCAAAAAATACGCTCACTACGACTGGCACTGGCTCTGGCATTGGGGCAATGGCGAGCTGGGCAACAATGGCATCCACACCCTCGACATCCTGCGCTGGGGCATCAAAGGTGATTACCCACTCAAGGTCACCTACAATGGTGGGCGGTACTTTTATGATGACGTCCAGGAGACCCCCGATACTGGCACGGCCGTCTATGACTTTGGCCATGCAGGCATGAGCTGGGAGTGCAGCAGCTGCCACCCCCGTGCAGCGGAAAAACCGTTAGCTGAGGTCGTCTTTTACGGTGACAACGGCACCATGGGCATTGGTCGGGATTCCTGGACGATCTATGACCCGAAAGGCAAGGAAATCAGCCAGGGCAAAGGTGCCGGCGGTGGTGATCCTGCCCACATGGGCAACTTCCTCGATGCCATTCGTGGCAAGGCCAAGCTCAATAGCCCCATTGATGAAGGCCAGAAGAGCACCATGCTCTGCCACCTGGGTAACATCGCTTACCGAACCAACACCGTCGTCCGTTGCGACCCGAAAACAGGTCGCATGATTGATAACCCTGAAGGTGAGAAACTGTGGACGCGTGAATACCGCGCGGGTTGGGGGCTCTAGGGCTTACTTGGCTCATCTCCCCACTCCACCACAAACCCTGCCGAGGCCTTTCTTGGCAGGGGAGTGGTGGTCATCGTGGCATCATTCCAGCCACCCGGTTTCTCAAATGGGGTGAAGGATGCAAACTCCAGCCTAGCTTCTTCATTTGGGCCCACCTCAAGTGGCTCCGTCTGTCCATCGGTGTGGCGTCCCCAGGCGGTGAATTGCCAGCGCTCTCCGGTGACCCATTGCCAAGCACCCTTGGCGGGTCTTTGGCCGCCCAGGTAGATTCGTTCTGCGTAGCTCGCCATGTTTTGCAGAAACCAACCGTGCTCCGTGGGATCTGTGATCGTGACCAGGTGCCCTCCCAGCGCCTCAGCAGCTATTTGTGCCTGCTGCCAGTTGCCCGCAAAGGGGATGAATTGGTAACGGTGTTTTTTAAAGGAGAGCTTGGGGCTGGCGGTAGGCCCTTCCTGGTGATCCCACTCCACCAAAAATCCGTTTTGGTAATGTGCCCCTGCGGGATGCCGATTTTCTGGGCGATTGTCCCATCCTCCTGGAGGCGCAAAGGCGGCATAGGTAATGAGATGGAGGCTGTTTTCGGGCATCGAATTGGCGCCGCCTTTATCTTCATTCAAGGCGGATTCTCCATTCACGGTTTTGGCCCAGGCCTCGTGGTCCCAGGTTTCGCCCGTGATCCAATACCAACGGTTGTTTTCTCCTCGCCGTCCACCTAGCCAGAGAGCCGTGTTTGGGCGGGTCAGGTAAGTGCGTAGCGCCCACTCAGATTCCTCGGGCGTGGTCAGGGTGGCTAGGTGGCCCCCCATCGCCTCGGCATACGTTTTTGCCTCCAGCCAAGTGAAGGCCCCGCGAATGAACTGATAACGGTGACCGCCAAAACTCAATACTTGGATAGGCGCATCCTGGATGCTGCTGGCAGGCATTTCACTGGCTACCACGGACGTTCCTCCAGGAAGGCGGCCTCGGGCCATGGCTTCCTTCAGCGTTAAGTTATCCAGGGACAGATACTCCACTTTCTCCACCCATACATTGGTGGTGGGATGGCTTCTCAGCGCCAGATGTGCCGCCGTCGGATTGGGGTCTGGCACATCAAAAAGTATCGTATCATTCAGGGCCACGATCAAGCGCCCTCCCATGCGCCAGAGCCAGTAATCATGGGTCAATCCCTCCACGATAATCTCATCTCTTTCATCCAGCTTTGAAGGAGTGGTATTTTCATGCCTGCGGTAATAGACCATCACGGCATGCTGACTGGAAAAGTTCACGTGAAGGTCTGATCCATCTTCATAGTACATCACCAATCCTGCACCCGTGCTGCTTCGATGGGTGCCACGCACATGTAGCGCGGCGGCTCGGCTGGCAGTGCCAAAACGCCACTCTTTGGGCCGGGGTAATAAATAGCCTTTTTCCATCCGCTCCAGCTTTGCCACATCGTCCTTCAGCGGCGACTCGGTGAGCGCATCGGTCCAGGCCGTGGATGAATTGATGGTTAGGTTGGGTGATAGAGGGCCGATGCTCTGACTTAGACGGGCCTGTTGCAGGGCCTCTTCTTCGGTCAATCCATTCAGGTTGATGAACTCGATTCCGCTGAATGCTTCACCCGTATAGATACCACAGATCCCCTGGGCGAGACCTTCATCCGTCACCACGGGAAACTGGGTCTCGTTGACTCGCACATAAAATTTCTTTCCAATCGCCCAGAGCTCCAGTGTGTAAGGCATTCCCGGTAGAATCGGTGCATTCAAGGCATGATTCAGGATGACTCGACTATTGCGCTGGTCTGGCCACGGCTCCCGACGAAAATGCGCCAGTTCCACTTCGTTCCTATCATTCAGCATCAACTGGTAGGTCTGCAGATCGGTCGGGGTTTGCCGCTTGCGCATTTGGAGCTGCCCATGCTTGTCCTTGGAACGAAGAAAGCGCGCTCTCACGCCCCAGTTTTGTCCCTCCGTATTGCTCGGAGAGAGGGTGAATGGGCGGGTGGGGGTGATCCATGGACTGCCGGGAATTTGGCTCAGATTCTGTTGGTGCTCTTTCGGCAGGTTCAAAATTTGTTCCGCCACTGGCACCCATGTCCCTGGTGGATACTCAGCTTGGCTTGTCAGCACAGCCTCGGGGGTGTTGCCTAACTTTGTTTGCTCAAAAGGCAATGCAGTACGTGGGGCTTCCTTCCCGGTTATTTCATGCAACTCTATGCTTTGAGACTCACCCACCCGTTTCAGTGCCTCCCCTTCGCTCAACCCCTCGAGGTTGATCACCTCGACATCGCTGAAGCCATTTTTAGCAACGTCGTAAAGCTTTATTTCGGTGCCTAATCGGGGCTCCTTGCTCAGATCGAGACGATAGGTGACCGTTTGATCGTTGAGCTGTGCGATGAGAAGATCGCCAATGGCTGAAAAAGCCAGGGTGAATTCTTCCCCACTTTTGGGGATCGGCATGACAAACCGTTTTAGCTCCACCTGACTGCGGGTCTTTGGATCATTCCTCCGAAGGATGAGGGAATCTCCATTCGGGAAGACGCTATACCCAGCGCTGTCTGCAAAGCGCAGCAAGAGTTGGGGGCCAACGACTTTTTCAGGCGATCGCTTGAACCGCACACGCACTCCCCCGTTCTGAGTCGCTGGCCCTGTGACTGGAGCAATGACAAGTGGAGGATTCACCGTCACCCAGCCATCTTTAGATACCGAGACATTGCTAGCACTTTGCATGCGTTGCTGAATGTTGACCCATTGCCCTGGGGGAAACGTAAAGGGCGGCATTTTACTCTCCATGGAGCTCGTTGGCGGGCCCGGAGGACCGAGGGTCAAGAGCCAGGCACCGATCACCAGAAGGCTGGCCGCGATACTCAGTCCCCATCTCCAGGCTTGGGTGATTTTTTTCGCTTTTGATGATCCGTTTAGTGATGTGTCAGGACTCGTGCTGGGCGAGGATTCATCGGATATCAATCGGGTTGTAAGGTCCCTGGGTGACGATTGGCGAAGTTCAGTGATGTCCTTTCGAAAATCTGTGGCCGTAGCATAACGATGTTCACGATCCGTCTGCAACGCCCGGTCCACAACGGCATCCAATCGCTCATCAATCTGAGAAACCAGTTTTGAAGGGTGCTGAAAGCGACCTCGGGGTACGTGGCCCGTCAGCATTTGGTAAAGCATCACCCCCACCGCATAGAGGTCAGATCTTTGATCCACTTTGGTGCCTGGCACGAACACCTCTGGTGCGATGTAATCCGCCGTGCCCAAGGCCCAGTCACTTCCAGTGAGCAGAGTGCCCTGCAAATCCAATGTTCTGGCCAGACCAAAATCGGCGACTTTGACGCGGCCTTTCTTATCCAGCATCACATTCGAAGGCTTAATATCTCGGTGAATGATGCCCTCCTCATGGGCGAAGGCCAGTGCCTCACACACATCGTGAACGATCTTCAAGGCCTGTGCAGGTGCCAATCTCCCCTGAGCGGCGATCATTCGCGCAACATCGGTGCCCTCAATATACTCCATCACAAAGTAGAGAAGCCCATCCTCCGTTTCCCCTGTGTCATACACGGCAACGATGTTGGGATGGCTCAACTGGGCCATCACCCTCGCCTCTCGTTTAAATCGCTCGAGAAACAAACTGTCTGCTTCGCCCAGTTCTTTGGGGAGCACTTTAATCGCAACTTTTCGGTTTAACGACTTCTGGATTCCCAGATAAACGGCACCCATACCACCGCGAGCCAGGAATTCGATGGACTCATACTGAGTGAGCACCCGCTGGAGAGCATCCTCTTCCGGAGGGTGCCAGTCTTTTAGCGCGGTTGGTCGCTGCAATCGTGATTGGCCCGCCGCTGCTGCGAAAAGATTCTGAACTTCACTGTCTGAGATGATTAATAAGGACTCTTCTGCTTCACCTAACCTTGAGGGTGAAGTCTTGGGTGGAGTGCCTTCAGGCTCATCCATGCGATAAGGGCCAAAAGAGGAAATGAAACGGCGGATAAAAATGGAACTCGATCATCCGATCACTCCGAGCTCCCAGATTTGTGCCTGCTACAGGATCGAACCCTCAGAACCATCTACATCTAGCTCCCGCACTCGTTTGCGATCACGTTCCGCTTGTACCGCCGTGCGCAATTTTTCACGTACGTCTTCAACTCCGGGAATCGCCTTGATCGCTACATGTGGGCTGCTCGCATCCGACGTGACTAAATTAAGGTTACCCAGACCTAGAAGACGCAAAAATAGCGGCTGATCCATGGCATAATCCTTCACGCGGAAAAGCTCCAACTCATCCAGCTTTCGATTTAAAATCCCGCTGCTGATCTTCAGTCGCTGAGTCGTCAGTTCATAGGAAGTGCACTTCGTCACCCACCACCGGATCACCCACATCAACAGAGGGACCACTAAACCCAGGGCCGATAGCCCGGCCGTGAACGCAGCCCCAACCACGCAGCCCACTGCGATCAAGAGGCAAAAAAAGTAATACCAAAAATGGACCCATTGGGACGTGTGCCCCTGCCAGAGTGTGGTTTCAGCAGGTGTATTGGCCGAAGCAGGAAAGGAAGTGGACATAACACAAATGAAAATGGAACTCAGCAACCTACGATGAAAGCGATGGCTAGCCACGACTCTTTCGCGAATTTGTCAAAGCTCTCATATCCAGAGGGGCTCAGGTAAAGGTTCCCTTAAAGCGATCATCAAACGATGAAGGCCCTGATTCAGCCGACTTTGCCGGTAACCCTGAGCAACGCCTGAGAAATTGTAAATCGCATGCTTTGGAGGCGACACCATCCGATAAAGTTTGGGCTGGAAACCTTTGGAAAAACCTTTGCTTGAAATGGGTGCGAATCTTTAGGCTTGGTTTTAAGTCAAGAATTTCGCATGATACTTGCTGCAACGATTGGGGAAGTCGCTAAATCTGAATAAGATTGCAAAAAGAAATACATTAATTTGAAATCGGAAGATAATTTCCATATTAATAACAAATTTCGTTTACCGATTTCCGTAATCCCATTAGCCCTGAAGCGTCAAAAAAACAGTTTTATGAAGAGAATGTCGCAATTTTATCTGAGGCTGACAAAAGGAGCGCTTAAATTTGACAATCCTTATGCACTCAATATAATACGAGCGCTTGATAGAAACTAAAGCCTAAAATTATTTACTAATTCTCAGTTTTGAGAGAAACTGTTTGCTAAAGAAACTTTTGGTTTAAATTGTCACAGCATCCCATTTCATGTGTAACCTGAGAAGCCAAGTCGCGTACTGCACAGTATGACATCCATTTTGATACGTCTTTTGACGCTCCAAGCAGAGAACGTGATCCCCGAGATCATATGGGCCTTGATGGCCATCTATGCTCTGAGCGTTATCGTCACCATCACAAGTGTGTGGGCGACATTCAAAAGTGTACAGGTTCGGTTTTTCTGGATTTTAGTTGTCGTTGTAGTCCCCTTTCTGGGAGTTTTCGCACATTGTGTTCACTCTTTGACACTTGCGGACACCACTTCGTTGAAACAATTTGGCTTTTTCTCCAAGCGGTCCGCATAAAGCAAAGCCCGAGGTCCCGACTCAATTCTAAATTTATGGCAATGCATCACAATCTGCTATCTCATGTCTCTGGGCGTTTATTGCGCAATGCAGGGATCGCTTGCTCAATAGCGGCAGCGTTGAATTTCACTTCGGCTTCTGCGGCAGATCCTACGCTGCCTACGGATGTGGAACAATCGGCAGGTTATTTCCCCACCATTGCTGAGGATACGCTTCTGCGGGGGGCTAACGACTCAAGAAGTTTAGGGATTGGATTTGGCCCAGACCAAGTCGAAGGCCCTGATACCCGCGGTTTGGTAGCGACGGACCTCTTCCGGTATTATGATAATTCGCCAGATTTTTATCAGCGGAACCAAGATTTTTTCCGACCGATTAACAAGACGTTGGGTGTTTTCACCAACCACGACGCGTTCACTGCGGAAACAAGCCAGCTTTCTCAGGCGTCGTTTACGGTGGATGGCAGCTTCAACATCCTCACCCGTGAATTCAATCCTGAATTGGCCCACATCAAGGCCGGGCCTTTGTATTTCGACGTTCTCTGGGCTGGTGCAGGCTTGATTTACTCTGACTTTAATGGCGAATTGCCTGGGACTGAGAACGAGGATGGCTGGGCCGCCTTCGTCGAAGTGGGCGTGAGAGGGCTGGTGAGACTTTCTGATTCCATCTACCTTTCCGTGGTGGCTAATCTCATCTATTTGCCGCTGGAAAACGAATTGGCTTTCCGCCTTGGCAATGCTGCCAATCCGGGGCTTTTGCTTCGTTTTAACTTGAGTGAGCAATGGGGTGAATGGGAAGTTCTCTTCTTTAACGAATTTGTGGGTCGTTCTGGTCTTGATATTTTTGTGGATGCTGATTCTCCAGCAGAAGATCGCTCAGGCCGTTATTCCTTCGGGTTCCTTTCAGACCGCCAGAATGATTTCTACAGCAGTGATCTGGCTTTCTTCACAAACACCGTTGGCTTCTGGGCCTCTCGTCCAGTTTTCGAAAACCAGTGGCGTTTAGGATTCGGCATCGAACATGCTGACTTTTGGACCAGCTTCTCCTTCGATGATCATGGCACCCGCGATAATCTTCGTCTGTGGATGCAGTATGAGGGCTCGATCATTCCTTTCGCTCCACGCTTCAGCTACGAATACATCTCCAACGATGGTTACCGCAGCCTCATCCACCTTTTGGAAATGCAGCTCACGGGCCGTCTGACGGAAAACGTCAACTGGTTGGGCTCAGCTGGTTATGCCTTCAGAACAGGGGATACACCTGAGGCGAATGACTTTATCTGGAGATTCGAGCTCGATCACACCATCACCCGCTCCACCCGTCATATGCTGAGCCTTGGTGAAGGGTATCAATACAATGAATTCCAGTCGGATACCCGCACCTCCCGTTATGTGCGTTATGCCGTGGATCAGCGAATCACATCCAAATTCAATGTGGATGCCTTCGTGCAGTATGCAGAAAATGAAGCGTCGGTGAACGACCGGTTTCCAGTTCGCGACCGCTTCGGTGCGGGGATGAATCTTTCTTATTATCCCTTGGATTTCACGGCCATTCGCGCTTTGGCCATGTATGAGCAGAGCGATCAATCTTCCACCTCGGACGATTCTGCTCGGTGGTTGTATCGTGTTGAGGTTAACCAGCAGCTCAGTCACCGTTTGACAGGTAACGTATTTTATCAATACGAAGAGATGAACAGCGATGCCAGCCCCTTCACTGAACATTTCTTTGGTGTCTCCATGCGCCGCTATTTCTAATTTGTCTGCTTTTCGCACGCCTCAGACCTCATTTCCAAATTAAGAAATCTATGAAAACTGCCAAATGGCCTTATAACATGAAATCAAACAGACTGACGAACGTCATCCCCGCTTTGGTGCTCGCTTCAACACTGTCCTCTTTGGCAGGTGATCCTAAAGGTGTGGTTGAGCCCGCTCCACCCGCCCTTCAGACCAATCGCGACATTCCCGCTGACTTTCATAAGTACTTCGGTCAGCGCGTGAATAGCTGGCGTGACCGCGAGCGCATGATCGCCAAGCTGGACATGGATGCCGACATGAACCATGACGGCACCATCAGCAACATGGATCCTGCAGACAACGGTGCTTTCGAAGCAACGCCTCCAGGCATGATTCTGGGCGTGGGTGAGCGCACTCGTGTGGTGATCCGCTTGGTTCCTTATCGTGTGGATTTCGACGGTGAAGTCGTGGTCACCATGGAAGTGGAAGGCATCAATCGCTCGGTCAAAACCGGTGAATTCGCTTCCTTCGACGAAGAAGTTTCTTCCATGGGGCACATTCGCGTATGGAAAGATGCTTCTAAGAAGCAGCTTCTGTTGGATTCCAGGGATCCTAGCAAGCGCGTGGTGGAGTTTGCGACCCAGTACAAAACTTATCCTTACAACCTTCCCCTCGAAGTGCCTCGTTTTGTGTTTGTGGAAGGCGTTTCCTCTTCCCCAATCCATACAGGGGATGTGCGCCTGCTCATCACCTGCTCCCACCGCGCGATCGGTGAGGGCCCTTACACGGCCGATCTGACTTCGGGCAAAACATCTGCCAAGGCTCCTGAGCCAGCACCTGAAAAGAAACCTCTTTTCAAGAGCTTCCGCACCAGCTTTGACCATATTCTGTTCACCGTTCAGCCGAAGCCATCTCCGAAAGAATTCATCAACGGCAACAACGAAGGTGTTTGGGTGAGTCCGTCTGGAGGTTATTAATTTGTTATAGACCTTTCAACTTTGAGGAGGATTGATAAATTTTTGTCAATCCTCCTCCGTATTTATACACCACACCCTCGTCGGTTAGATTTAGACTGCCCGTGATGACGTTTACCCGTTTTAATTCCCCTTTGAGACTTTGCGGAATGCTGTTGCTTTTGGGCCTGCTTCCTCAGTGTGCAACAGAACCTGCCGAAGATTTGCCTCCAGTGGCCCCTAGAACTCCGACTGCGCCGGCAGCTGCTGCGCGTCCTGTTTTCCAGATCGGTGACCAGTTAGAGCTCTTTGTGAAGGAGGATTTAACGCTCAATGGCAGTTATTTGGTTCGCGAGGGCGGGTACATCGTCATTCCGCGGGCAGGGCGGATCAATGTGGCTGGGCTCTCCAGAGAAGAGGCAGAGCCACGGGTGCGGGAGTTTCTCCAGAAAACCCAGCTCAAAGAAGCCACCGTCATTGTTGAGCGCACGCCTGGCCTTGCTAGTGGTGCAGGCGTCGCAGGTGCGGGGCCTACGGGAGTCCCTCGTGTCATGGTTTTTATCACGGGCAGTGTGCCACGTACCGGAGCCCATGCCATTCCTGCGCCTGCGGGTAAATCCGTCGGTGTGTATGAAGCTCTGTTGATCAGTGGTGGTCTGACGAAATTTGCCACACTGGATAAAATTGAAATTTTCCGGTATGACGCCTCCGGCCGTCGCCGTAAATCGGTCATTGATATGCGTCCAATCATGAAGGGGGAGGCGGATGATCCGCCGATTTCAGAGGGCGATATCATCAATGTGCCGGAGAAAGTCTTCGGTTTTTGATCACTTTTTTGGGACGTTTCTGCCTACCCGGTTTATGGGAGTCACTGTTGCGATTTGAGCAAGAGTCTCTCCCTCTCAGGTGGCCTTCCACGCTATGAATTCTAAAGCAAATAATTCCGGTTCCAAGAACTCCAAGCTCGATAGCTCCGTCATCGTGCGGGTCATCCTGGGCTATGAAGAGTACTGGCGGTTGATGCTGATTCTCTTGATGAACGGGGTTCTAGCCGCCACGTGTTATTTCGTTTATGCCAGTGCGGCCTATCAATCGCAGTCCTTGGTGCGGGTGAATTCGTTCATTGTCGCCAATGACGCTGCGCAGGGGTTGCCTGACGGAGATCGCACCTATCGCCAATTGAGAGCGCTTTCTGATCAGTTGATGTCGGGCTATTTGGTCTTGGAAGCTGCGAAGAAGATCGGAATCGCCGATTCGAAAACCACGTATGATTACCTACGCGAGACCACCCTCAGAGTGTGCCGTGTCACCATGCTGGATCAGAGTCACTTGGAAATTTTGATTGTCTCGTTATCGCCGGACGTGGTCCGGGATATGCCAAAGGCCTTGGTCGAAGTTTTTGAGGAAGTTCGTCTCAAGATGCGGGATGAATATCGCCAGCAGGCCATCCAGCGTTATGCTCAGGAAATCAATGAGGTGCGGAAAAAGGTCACGGAGCAACTCGATAACAAATTGAAGTTTGAAGAGCAGAGTGCTCTAGCCAGTGCCCAGATCGAAATGGAACGTTTGAGCAATATCCCAGTGGATATTGTGAGAACCAAGTACCGTCTCAAAGAGCACGAAGAAATCAGCGCTGTTTTGACCCAGCAGGGGAACGCCCTGGATGTGGTGGGTAAGCTTTCGCTGGTGAGCAATTTCACGGATAGTGAAAAAGACCCTCTCGAGGCTGGCCGAGTGGTGCGTAAAGCGGGAGGGGCAGCGCCTTTCACTTTCAGTAGCCCAAGCACTGACAAAAAAGTGACTCAGCTGGTCGTGCAACCAAACATGGTTGATGGCTTGAAGCCCTGGCAAGAACTGGAAAAAAACAAACGTGCGCTGGAGGAAAAGATCCGGTTTGCTCGCTTGAAATTCTTGGATGGCCACCCCGAAGTCCAAAAGTTGGTGGATGAGTTGAAACAGGTCGAGGCGGGCCTCGAAATCGAATTGAAAGTGGCCCTGTCAGCCTTTGAATTGGAGAAGGATCGCCTGGCTGAAAAAGTCCAGGAGCTTGAGGTCAAGCTGCCAGAGTATCATAAATCCACGAAGACCTTCGATGTGAAGAAGCAGGATTATGACTTGTTGGAAAAAAGCCAGCTCGCCTGGGACAAAGCTTATGAAAAGCTCAGTCAGCGAGTGGAGAGTCTGGAGTTTGACTCAGACAGCTCATCCCTGACTTTGGAGTTTCGCGGATTCACAAATTTGCGTGATGGGGTGCCGATATCTCCAAACAAATCCAAGCTGCTGATGTTGGGCTGTCTGTTAGGCATCGGGCTTGCCGGCGGTGTTCCCTTTTTGCTGAAGCGTTTTGATAGTTCCGTGGTGGAACTCAACGAGTTTGAAGGCACGCTCGGTATCAATGGCATTGGTTTGGTTCCTTTGAGTGACCCTAAAGTCTTGGAGCAACTGAACCGTTCTCCCACCATTGGTTCAACCGTGCCGAACGCGCTTCTGGAGAATTTCCGTCTCATTCGAAGCAGTATTTTGCTCAATAAGAGTCCCAAGGGTGATGGGCGTGTGATCATGATCACAAGCGCACGGCCTAGTGAGGGCAAGACCACCGTGTCCTCCAACATCTCTTGGGCGTTTTCCTCTCTCGGTGAGCGCACCTTGCTGATTGATTGTGACCTTCGCCGTGGTCGTGTGCATCAGGTGGTGGACGCCTCGAATGCGGTGGGGATGACTGACTTGCTCACAGGCAGAGCTTCCATTGATGACTGTATTCAAAAAGCTGCCGCAGACAATCTGTGGACGATTTCACGTGGTGCCGTAGTTCCTGGAACCACTGAATTGCTGAATTCGGGTGTTTTCGCGGCCATCATTGAAGAGCTCAAGTCGAAGTTCGACCGCATTATTTTGGATACGCCACCAGTGCTGGGCCTGAGCGAAACAGCCTTTTTGCAGCACCACGCTGACGGCATTGTGGTGATTGTTCGCTGTGGTCACACGCTTCGCAAAGATGTGGAAGATGCCGTGCAATCCCTCAAGAAACTGGGCGGCCACTTCTACGGCTTCGTTCTCAATGGGGTGGATTTCACCAAGCGTGCGAATCACTACTACTACTACTACTACTCATCCAGCTATTACGATTCGAACTGGGATGAGCCGCAGAAGAAGGTGATTTAACGTTGAGTGATCACGGCTTCAGGAGGCATGGTGTCGGCTAGAAAACGTCGCAATATGATTGCGTGACGTATCGTTTTTTCTTCCCTTTTTCCAAGGATTCATCACAAGTTTCGATCTCTGATTTTATAATTCTATGAGTAATTCCAAGCCAAAACTTCACAATGCAATGTGGCCCGGTCTGGTGGGCAAAGGTGACGCAGAGGGGCAAGAGCCACCGATCAGTCTTGAACGCATGTTGGACCTGACTGCGGCAGCCGAGGTCAATGGGCAGAAGTTCGAAGGCATTGACTACTTCTTGTTTCATCCCCACACGGACCCGAATGCGAGCGAGGATGAACTGAAAAAAATCGCGGACCTGATTGCGAGCAAAGGATTTGATGTCGGTTCACTTGTGGCTCCTGTTTGGCCAGGTACAGTGGGCGATTCCGCCATGGGTGATGATGTGGCCCAGGCGAAGTTTTTGGATGCCGTGAAGGTAGCCTGCCGGATTGCTAAAGTCTTTAATGAGCACGGAGTGCGGAAATACGGTGTCATTCGCGTGGACTCAGCAGAGTTTGGCGTGGCCAAATGGCGGGAAAACCCGGGGGCTAACACTGCGCGGATCGTTGATACCTTCCAAAAGGCGGCCAAAATCGCTGCGGATCATGGCGAGCGTTTGGCTGCCGAGGGCGAAATCTGCTGGGCCGGCATGCACTCCTGGAAAGACATGCTAGATGTGCTGGAAGGCGTGGGCATGCCTGAATCATTCGGATTCCAGGCCGACTTGGCGCACACCTATTTGTACACTCTCGGCTACAATGCTCCTGAGCATGCCTTGGTGCAGGAAGGATACAGCGATGCGGATTTCTGGGCTGCCTATGCTACCATGACGGATAAACTGCGCCCGTGGACGATTGATTTCCACGTGGCTCAGAATGATGGTCAAGTTCATGGCGCAGGTTCGCATGATAAGACGGGTAAACATTGCCCGGCCGACGATCCGAATGGCAAGTTAGACATCACCAAAGCTGCAGGCTACTGGCTGAAAGATGCCCAGAGCCGTGGCATCCAGCACATCTGCTGGGATGGCTGCATGTTCCCGAATGCGATGCTGGAAAAGGCAGATACTTGGAACAAAATCCTCGAGGCCATGATCAAGGTGCGTGATGCGCACGGCTGGCAGTGATTTTTGGGTTTTTGCAACGGTGGCTTGGGAGGAATATCACCTCCCAAGCTGTTTGCGTTTGATTTGAAGTTGTTCGTTTCCTTTTTGGAGCTTAGCAGCTGTCGCTCGTATCTCTGGTATGTCTGACCTCCCCTTCCACTATGCCATTCATCAGGCAGTAGAGAAAGATCCTCGTTATCACCCTCATGCTTATGAGTTTGTGCGAGATGCTTTGCATGTGGCGGTGAAGCATTTCCGTGAGGGGCAGGAAGACCAGCACGTGACAGGGCAGGAGGTACTGGAGGGGGTGCGGCAGCATGCCCTAGCCGAGTATGGGCCTATGGCTTTCACCATCTTGAGTGAGTGGGGACTGACCCAGGGGGAAGATGTGGGGAACATCGTCTATAACCTGATCGAAACGAGCTACTTCGGTAAAAATGAAGGGGATAGCCTCGAGGATTTTTCCGGTGGCTATGATTTCGAGACGGCGCTGACAGAGCCTTTTAAACCCAAATTGAAGCGCCAAGAGGCGTGAAGTAGGCACTTTAAAAATGCGTAAGCTGAGGCTTGAGCCTGGCCAAAGGCTGGGCATTCTGGAGGCTTATGTCCGCCATTCCTGCCGAATTCTCCAACGTCACTGCCGCCACGAAAGCCAATGTCTATTTTGACGGCAAGGTCGTCAGTCACAGCCTAGTCTTTGCCGATGGCAGCAAGAAGACCCTCGGTCTGATTTACCCTGGCACCTACCACTTCGGCACCGATAAGGCCGAGCGAATGGAAATCGTGGCGGGGACTTGCGAGGTGAAGTTGGATGGTGGTGCTGAGAAGACGGTTTACACGGGTGGCGAGTTTTTCGATGTGCCTGCAAAGTCGGGTTTCGACATCGCTGTCAGCGAAGGCATCTGTGAATACATCTGCTCTTTCTTAGACTGAAGTTAGATGAACTGTATGGAGTCTCCGGAGGGCACTTGTTTCAAATTGCTTGCTGGCCCCTCTGCGCTCATGGCAGCATAAGGGAGACTTTTTGTCCTAGCTCTCATGCCTGCATTTGATTTGGCATGATCCGGGCTTTCCCGGAAGATGAACTCATCTCGGGGCACTCTGTCATGCCACAAAAACACGTTGAAAAGCTACCATCTGGCGGTGGCAAAGACGCGTAGTCTGCCTGAGGGGTGAGCCTGCGGATGGGATGGAGTTTTTTAAAACAAAACTCCGTGCTGGACGGGTGGGGCAATTTCTTTGTAATCTTCATTTTTCCCGGGACATGCGTCTGTTTTCAAAAATTCTTTGGCTCCTTGCTTTTCTGGCAGCCACTTTCTGTTGGATGGTGCTCTTTGAGCACGGTTTCAGCATGGAGGGCTTCAGCAAGGGGGTGCGTGAGGAATGGCAGACGCTGACCAATTTGGTCTCCAGCACGGATGACCCCAAGCCAAAGGACTCCCCTGTTAACCCCCCGAAACGCCAATAGCATCATGATCGTTACCGCGAGCGAACTGCAACCCAAGCATCAGAATCTCTGGAAAAGAGGCCAGTTATCCGTTGAGCAAAAGAACTGGGACTACGCTGTCAGCCTCCTGCTCCCGATCGTCAAAGAAGTCCCTTACTTCCTCGAAGGCCGCAAATGGTTGCGTCTAGCTGAGGGGGAAGCCGCTGGTAGCGGACGGAAGTTCAGCTTTGGCGGTGGTATGTTTAAGGGCGGTGGAAAAAAAGATCCCTGGGAATCCATTGCGGACCTGGAGGAAAATGTTTTCCAGAAGGACCCCTACAGCGTCAGTGGTAACCAGCAGCTTTATGATCTGGCGCTGAAAGTGGAGTTTGCCGATCTGGCCTCCTTTGCGCTGGAGACCATCTGCAAAGGCCAGCCCACCAACACGAAAGTGATGCACACGCTGGCAGAGCACTACATGGCGCACGGCAAGCCGAAAGAGGCGAGCAAGGTGTATGCAGATATTTTGAAGCTGGACCCGAAGGACCTACACGCGGGTAAAGGTGAAAAGGATGCTTCCGCGCGTGCCTCCATCGAAGGCCAGGGCTGGGACCGCACCGATACGAACAGCGCGAAGAAGGATAACAAAGAAGCGAACTTGCTGGAAATGCTGAACAAGCAGGGCCGCACGCAGGAGCAGACAGAGGCTCTCCTGGCTCACTTCACGGAGCTGTACAACCAGGACCAGACGAACATCAACTACGTGAAGAGCATGGCGCAGCTCTTTGAAGAGCTGGACCAGACGAGCACGGCGCTGGACTTTTACCAATACGCCCTGACGCTGAATCCTGGCGATGTAGCGCTGCAGCGCCGGACGGAAATCATCCGCGACAAGGCTGAAGATCTCTACATCCAGCAGATGGAGGCCCACATTGAGGCTTACCCAGATGCATCGGACGTGGAGGAAAAGCGTGCTCAACTGGCCCAGGTACGGCAGCAGCGTGCCTCTGTGATGATCAATGACGCGAAGGCGCGTGTGGAGCGTAACCCGACGGATAAGGCTCTTCGCTATGACCTCGGGCAGGCGTTCTTTAACTCTGGCATGTTCACGGAGGCTATTCCTGAACTGCAGCAGGCAAAGAGTAACCCGAACATCCGTATCAAGGCGATGCTGCTACTGGGCCGCTGCTTTGAGAAAAAGAACATGAATGACCTGGCTCAGAGCGCGTTTCTGGATGCCTCGAAAGAGCTGGCCATCATGGACAATACGAAGAAGGAAGTACTCTACGAGCTGGCCCTGGTCAGTGAGAAGATGGGCAAGAAGGATCAATACCTGGAAGCGTTGAAAGAGATCTACAACGCAGACTACGGCTACCGCGATGTGGCCTCCCGTGTGGAGTCCTCCTACGCCTGATTTCCCTGGGTTTTTCCGTTGGGTCGGTTGTCTTTCCTCAGATCCCTGGGCTGCCCCGTGCGGTCCAGGGATTTTTTGTTGATGGGGCGGCATTGCATCCCGCTGAAACAGGGCAAACAGTAAGCAGCGTTTTTATTCATGTCCCTCCAACCGCCGAGCACCGCCCGGAATCCCCTGTTCAGGTTCGCTTTTTACGGGCTGGCCATCGGCTTGGCGCTGGTGCATGTGTTCATCACGTTTCGCGGTCTCAGTAGCCCGGCGGGGATGGAGCAGGCGCAGGTGGCCCGGGAACTGGCGCGGGGAAATGTTTTCCAGACCAAGGTGATCCGCCCGTATGCCTGGGCGCTGCTGAATGAGGCTGGGGTGCCGGCTTCCCCCTCGGGCATGGTGGACATTACGCAACCGCCCCTACAGCCTGTGCTTTGGGCCCCCGCCTTTCGCCTCCTGCGGGATCATCTGGCGTATGAGCCACGCAGCCAGGGCTCCATTTACCTGCTGGATCGCGTCATTGCTTGTTATGGGGTGGTGGGTCTGCTGCTGACCCTGCTGTGGACGCACGGGGCAGCCCGCCTGCTTTTTGATGAAACGGTGGCTGCGGTGGCGGTGCTGGCACTGCTGGTGTGTGAACCTCTGTGGGACCTGGCTGTGAGTGGCAGCCCGGTAGCCACGCTGCTGCCGCTGGTGGCTCTGGCTTTTCGCTTGCTGGTCTCTGCGGCAGTGTCCTCGCAGGAAGGGAAATCGAGCACGCTATCCTTATTACTTTTAGGTCTGGTGGCCGCGTTGCTCGTGCTGACACACTGGCTGGCGGTGTGGCTGGCGCTGGCCCTGGTGCTGGCCGCAGTGGTGGGGCTACCGCAAAGGCGAAGTGGGGCCCTGCTGGTGGGCATTTTTCCTGCACTCGCTCTGGCAGGCTGGGGCTGGTGGCTACAGCAGCGCTGTGGTGACCCGCTGGGGGCGGCGAAGACCCTTTTTCAGGCTCACTTGCTGTCTCTGGATGTGAGCCTGCTGCAGCGTCAGTTTGCCCTCACCATGCCGCCTGTGCAGGTGGCCGAGCTGCTGCGGAAACTGCTGCAAAACTGGCAGTCTCAACTGGGCAGCCTGCCTGCGCATTTGGGCTATGTTTTACCGGCGCTGGCGTTTGTCGCTGCGCTCATGCACCGATTTCGCCGGGTGGAGACGGCCACACTGCGACTCAGTCTAGGGGCATTATGCCTGTGCGTGGCGCTGGCCATGGGTTTTGTGGGGTTGCCGGGAGAGCAGCGGGATGACAATGCCTTTTACCTGCTTCTCATCCCAGGACTCAGCATCTATGGGAGCGCTATGTTGGCCATTCTCTGGGCACGCCTTTACCCTACGGGCCAGGGTTTGTGGACACGGTGGGGGTATGCTTTTCTGGCTCTGGGTCTGACGGCGCTGCCGCTGCTGAATGTGCTGCCTGCCCAGGTGAAACTGGGCCTCACGCTGCGCAATCGCATCTATCCTCACTGGCCGCCTTACGTGCCAGATCGCGTCTCGCTGGTGCGCCGACTCATCGAGCCTAACGAATTGTTGTTTTCCGATGCGCCTTGGTTCGTGGCTTGGTATGCAGATACTCCGACCGCCTGGATCCCGGTGAAGCGTGACGACTTTACCCGCATGGAGGCCCTGGCGAAGGAGGTGGGGAGCCCGGTAGCGGGCTTTATCATGACGCCCGTGAGCACGCAAGTCACCCACCTTCATGAGGTCTTCACCGGCCCGTATTCGGAGTGGCCAGATCTCTTGTTTCGCGGTCCGCTGATGGCGTTTGATCGCGACTTCCCTGCGCGGGCAGATTTCGAATATAAAATCCCCGTGGCCCTCGTGGCCATCCCGGTAGGGCCGCGCGAAAGTCTCAGCCTGCAAATGACTTTCTACACGAATCGAGCCAGGACGCTGCGGGATTGAGGCTTCACCAGGCTAGGGGTCGAATCCTGGTCTTCGATATGGAAGTTTCAATGTAGCAGTCTTTACGCAAGACGAGTGCTTACGATGATCGAAATCCTCCCAGCTCACGCGGTTTTGGAGCCGATGTAGAGGGAGGCGATGCCGAAGGAAAGACGGTGGGAGCTCACGGCTTGAAAGCCGGCTTCGCGGATCATTTGTTCCATGGCTGCGCCGGAAGGAAAGCGCTCGACCGAGCTGCACAGGTACTCGTAAGCGGCGCGTTCGCCCGTGATCCAGCCGGCGATCCTGGGCATGATCTTTTTGAGATAAAAGAGGTAAAGCGGGCGAACGATGGGGAGGGTGGGGAGGGAGAAATCCAGGACGTAGAGCCGCCCCTGAGGCTGGAGGACGCGGCTCATCTCACCCAGAGCTCCTGGCCAAGAGGCCATATTGCGCAGGCCAAAAGCGACAGTCAGCGCATCGAAGGCACCGTTTTGGAAGGGCAGTTGGGTGCCATCTGCGGCAACGAGTTGGTGGAACTGGTGGGCCTGGGCTTCCCTCATCATGGGCAGGGAAAAATCAGCCCCCAGTACCTTGGCTTGCGGGCATTGCTTCTGCACTTCGCGGGCTAGGTCACCACTGCCAGTGGCCAGATCAAGAATGAGGCGTGGGTGAGCTGCGGCGACGAAGCGGGCGGTTTTTTGCCGCCAGAGTACATCAATGCCGAGACTGAGCACGTGATTGGCCAGCATGTAACGCCGGGCGATGCCTGCGAAGGCTTTTTTAACATAACCGGCGTCCTGCATTTGAAAGGCACCCCAACAAGTTGTTGAGGTGGTGCGCGCGAGAGGACTCGAACCTCCACGATGTTACTCACTAGAACCTGAATCTAGCGCGTCTACCAATTCCGCCACGCGCGCAAACGCCTTGGGTCGGGGTGGAGATAGTCGGCCACCCGGCAAGTTTCTCAACTGAAAAGATGAGATTTTTTATGGCCTTCTGCCGACACAGAAGGCGGAGTTAAAGATTACCAATTTTTGATCCAGCGCTGGCTGGCGTCTTTGACGGCACCTGGGGAGATGGTGTCAATGGAGCGAGCGCTGGTGTTTTCTTCATCGTCTCCGTAGGACCAGATGTCGTAGGTGGAGTTGATGGTGGTAGGTTGTTCACCAGCGACTTGGGGGGCAGCCTTCACATATTGGAAAGGGCGGCCAAAGCCATCGGCCATGAAATATCGTCCATCGCGGTTGATGAAGAATTCTCTGGGCATGTCGGTGAGCATGACGTTTTTCGATTCAGCCTCTTCCAGAGATCCGTCCGAGGAGGAGGTGCCGCCATTGGTCGGAGTCTGGGCTAGGAGGATGTTGTCGTAACCGTCCCCACTGAGGGCCTGATACAGCATGGCAGCTGCACCGACCTCGTAGGTTTTGTCACCGATGGCGATGGTGTCGCCAGGGTTTTGGGGAGCGGGATACTCACCAAATTCTTGGCTATACCGCTCGAGGGCACTCTTCATGGCGCTCATCGCTGCTGTGGTCCGGCTGCGTGCAGCGGACTTTTGAGCAAAGGTGAAGCCGCCGATGGTGAGGGCAAAAAGCAGGGCGATGATCGTGATGACGACGAGAAGCTCGATCACAGTAAAGCCTGCCGGGACTAGTTTCCGGGGATGACTTTTCATAGGTTGGGGGGGCTGGGTTGGAAGGGGGGCTAGGCTCCACCGCTGAGGCCTTTGATCACCTCGATGAGTGGGAGGAAGAGGGCCATCACGATGACACCGACGACCACAGCGAGCATGACGATCATGAGAGGCTCGAGCATGGAGGTGAGGGCCGAAACGGCGTTGTCCACTTCATCTTCGTAAACGTCGGCGATCTTGAGAAGCATTTCTGGGAGCTGACCCGTTTCTTCACCCACGTCCACCATGGAGATGACCATCGGGGGGAAGACGTTGCTCGACTCTAGCGGAGCCACCATGGATTCCCCTTCTTTCACGGCGTCATGCACTTTGGTGATGGCGTCTGAAACCACAACGTTACCTGCGGTTTCGCGGGTGATGTTGAGGGCCTGAAGGATAGGAACACCGGAGGTGACGAGGGTGCCGAGGGTACGGCTGAAACGGGAGATGGCCGTTTTTCGCTGAACGTCACCGAAAAGAGGGATTTTGAGCTTGAGGCCGTCAATGACACGGCGACCGCCCACGGTGGCTGCATAGAGCTTCCAGGCGACGGTAATGATGATGCCCCCAGCGACGAGGTAGGGGAAATTGTCACCCATCCAACGGCTGAAGCCGATGACGAGCTTGGTCAACTCAGGCAGCTTGTTTTTGTCGCCCAGCATGTCTTCGAAGATTTTCTCGAAGCGAGGCACGATGACCAACATGAGGAAGACCATGATGGCGACGGCGATGATCATCACGATGATGGGGTAAACCATCGCGGCGACGACTTTGTTCTTCAGTTTCTGGGCCTTCTCTTGGTATTCCGCGAGACGGTTGAGAACGACTTCGAGCACTCCGCCTAGCTCCCCGGCTTTCACCATGTTGATGTAGAGCTTGTTGAAGATCTTCGGGTATTGGGAGAGCGTTTCAGAGAAGGTGCTGCCAGTCTGCACGTTTTCCGCGATGGTGGAAACGGTGCTCTTCATCACGGGGTTTGGCTCCTGACGGGCCAGCACGGTGAGTCCACGCAGCAGGGGAAGGCCGGAGTCAATCAGAGTGGCAAGCTGACGGGTGAAAATCATCAGTACCTTCGCCTTGATCTTGGCATTGGCTCCAGCTTTGACAGCTTTGCCTTTGCCCTTGGGGGCAGTGGTGGTTTTAGCACGCTTTTTGACGGCGGCGTCGCCTTTGCCCTCTTGGGCGACTTGAGTTGGGTAAAGCTGGCTCTGGCGGAGGAGATTGATGGCCTCGGCTTCGCTGGAGGCATCGAGTTCACCGGCGACTTCTTGACCGTTTTGATCGAGGGCGATGTAGTGGAACTTCGGCATAGAAAATGGGCGCTACGGGGGTTCGGGGGCGTTTTTGAGATTACCGGGTCAAGAGGGAGAATGTCGAACAAATAAATGGTGGCAGAAACGACAATGAGCTGTTTCTGGCCTTTGAATCAGGTGTATTTCAGCACTTCTTCAATGGTGGTTTCTCCATCGTAAATGTTCCGAAGACCGTCTTCGCGGAGGGTGGCCATGCCGAGTTCGATGGCTTTTTGCTTTAAAACCAGGGTGGGGGCTCGCTGAGTGATGAGATCACGGATTGGATCATTCACGTGGAGCAGTTCATAGAGGCCTTTTCGGCCTTTGTAGCCGCTGCCACCGCATTTTTCGCAGCCGTTGCCGGTGTAGAATTGTTTCCCACCGATATCGGACTGGCTGAGATTGAGCTGATTGAGGATGGAGAGGCTAGGCTCGTAAGCCACGCGGCAGTTTTTGCAGACGGTGCGCAGCAGACGCTGGGCAAGGACGCCCTCAAGGGTGGCGGCGACCAGGAAGGGCTCGACGCCCATGTCCACAAGACGAGTGACGGCACCGGCGGCATCATTCGTATGCAGAGTGCTCAGCACTAAGTGACCTGTGAGGGAAGCCTGAATGGCGATCTGGGCGGTTTCCTTGTCACGCATTTCTCCCACCATGATGCGGTCCGGATCCTGACGAAGGAAGGCACGGAGAGCTCGGGCAAAGGTGAGGCCGACGGCGTCGTTGATGGGTACCTGCATGACTCCGTCCAACTCGTATTCCACGGGGTCTTCAGCGGTGAGCAGTTTGGCATCAATGGTATTGATGCGGCGAAGGCAGGCGTACAATGTCGTCGTCTTACCCGCACCGGTAGGGCCTGTGACGATGAAGATGCCGTTGGGCTTATTGATGGTCTCTGTGATGTAATCAAAGAGCGGGCCGGGCATGCCCAGTTGCTCAAGATCTAAGTTTACGGAGCTGCGGTCAAGAACACGAAGCACTACGGACTCGCCATGCTGAGTGGGCAGGGAACTGACACGCATGTCCACGGGCTTGCCATTGACGGAGGTCATGATACGACCGTCCTGAGGGATGCGTCGCTCAGCGATGTTCATGTTCGACATCACCTTGATACGGGAGATGACGCTGGTGGCCAGGTGCACCGGTGGCGGGGCCATTTCATAAAGGGCACCGTCCACACGGTAACGGATTTTGAATTCGTGCTCGAACGGCTCGAAGTGGATGTCTGAAGCGCGCTCTTTGATGGCCTGAGTCATCACCAAGTCCACAAACTTCACGATGGGCGCGGAGTTGGCCTCGATTTCTGGAGAATTCTTGTCGGCGTTTTTGAGGTTGCCGAAGATGTCATCAATGCTCGGCGCTCCGGTGCCATAATGTTTGTCGATGAGCGTCTGCACCTGGCTACGCCGCGCGACGACAGGGACCACGATCTTGTCCAGACCGAAACGAAGGTCTTCGACGAGCTGCGGATTGAGGGGATCGGTAAAGGCGACATGCAGACCGCGGCCATCCAGTGTGATGGGGAAAGCGCCGTAGAGGCGTGCCATGCCGCCGGGGATGAGGCCCACCACAGAGGAGGGGGGCTCAAAATCGGTCAGATCAAAATGGTCTGCGCCGAGTTCTTCGGCCACAAGGGCCCAAAATTCATCTTCACCGTTGAAGATGCCGTAATCGAGAACCACCTGGAGGATTTCTTTGCCGTTGTGGACGGCGTCCTGGGTAATGTCGTAAGCCTGGCCATTGTCAATCAGGCCCCGGGCTTCGAGCATATCTACCACATTCTGGGGTGTCATAGGGGGGAATCAGTCGTGCTAAGTTTTAAAAAAGTCGCATTGCTCAGCCGCATCAATCTGCGTCTGCCATGGTGGCCTCGATCACTTCTTCAGCCGTGGTCATACCGGCGAGAACCTTGCGGACGCCGTCTTCGCGGAGGGTGCGCATGCCTAGCTCACGAGCGCGTTTGCGGATCTGGGGAGTGGTGAGCTGCTGGTTGACCATGTTGCGGACTTCGTCATCAATCTTGAAGATTTCGGCGATGACCATTCGGCCCTTGAAGCCGGAACCGCGGCACTTGTTGCAGCCTTTCGGGCCCATGATGTTGGCGTTGAAAAGCTGGCTGGCTTCCAGGCCGAGGTTGCGCAGTTCGCGCTCGCTGAGTCCGGAGGGTTGCTTGCACTCACCGCAGAGTTTGCGGACGAGTCGCTGGGCCAAGATGCCACGGACGGCAGAGGCGATGAGGAAGGGTTTCACGCCGATGTCAGCTAGACGAGCGACGGAACTCGGGGCATCGTTGGTGTGCAGGGTACTGAAGACCAAGTGACCCGTGAGGGAAGCATTGATGGCGATGGAGGCGGTTTCGAGATCTCGAATTTCCCCGATCATGATGATGTTCGGCGCTTGACGAAGGATGGCTTTCAGGGCGGCGCCGAAGCTCATGCCTACATCTTCGCGGACCATCACCTGATTGATCCCGGCCAGCTCGTATTCCACCGGGTCTTCCACCGTGATGATCTTGCGGTCGGGGCGGTTGATGAAGTTGAGACAGGCGTAAAGTGTCGTCGTTTTACCGGAACCTGTCGGTCCGGTGACCAGCACGATGCCGTCGGGCAGGGTGATGAGTTTTTCGAAGGTGTCTTGGTCATCCGAAAGGAAGCCGAGATCTGCCAAGCCGAGGCGGAGGCTACTCTTATCAAGCACACGCATGACCACGCTCTCACCATTGTTGGTGGGGATCATGGAGACACGCATGTCCAGTTCCTTGTCATTGAAGGCCATCGTGATACGGCCATCCTGAGGGACGCGCTTTTCATCGATGCTCATGGAGCCGCACATGATCTTGATGCGGGCAATGATGGAGGAGTGGAGGCGTTTCGGGTGGTGCTCCACATCGTGAAGCACACCGTCAATGCGGAGGCGGACGCGGACGTCTTTTTCCAGCGGCTCAATGTGGATGTCTGAGGCGCGGTTTTTGAAGGCTTCCAGTAGGATGTTGGTCACCAACTTGATGATGGGGGCATCCCCTTCATTGCTGTTGCCGCCTTTGTCGGGAGTGGTGACAAAATCATTCCCGTAAATGTTGGTCTGGAGGAGCTGGATGAGAGAGGGGGTGGAGCAGAAGAACTCCATGTCCGGCTGAAGGACGTGCGGCAGGGCGTCCAGGGTCTCAAAATCATAGGGATCAGCCACGACGACCTGCATAGTGCCGCCATTCATGCCGATGGGAGCCACCTTGTAGCGCTTGGCCACGTCCATGGGGATCAGCCCTTTGAGCGCTGGGTTGCCGGGGAAACCATGGAGATCAATGTACTCCATGCCGGAGTTTACGGCCACGGTTTGCGCCACCTGTTCATCGCTCACCACCCCCGTTTTAATCAAGCAATCCAACAAGCTCTCGTTAGGCTTCTTGCTTGTCTTGGCTTTTTGGAGGTCAGGGGCGGAAATCAGCCCTGACTCGGTGAGCAGTTCCAGGAGATACTCTTCGTTTGAATACATGCAGCGGGGGGATTCGCGGAATTTTTTTGAGAATAATCAAAGTAGAGGATTTTGGCGTCGAGTGTCAATCATCGCGGGTGTTTGCCCCCGATTTCTTTTGGAATAAGATGTCTTCCGCGTGGGTTGAGTGACAAAGTGGGCTTGTCTGATGCGTTCGTGTCTGCCATTCCTCACTCTTCTATGCTGCGTTTATCTCTAGCCTCGCTCGCCTGTGCCGTTCTTTTTTCGCTTTCCTCGGGTCAGGCCCATGAGGCAGGCACCCAAATGGCGGAGGTGGCCGATGTGTTTCTGTTGTCTCTGAATGAGGAGCAAAAGTCGAAGGCGACCTTCAAGTTTGACGATGAAGAGCGCATCAACTGGCACTTCATCCCGCGTGAGCGCAAGGGGCTGCCCATGAAGGAGATGACCCCGCAGCAGCGTCTGCTGGCCCATGCTTTGATGAATACGGGCCTGGGATTTCGTGGTGCAGCGAAGGCCGTGACCATCATGTCCCTGGAGGAAGTGCTCTTTCAAATGGAAGGGGCGGAGGAATCCAAGCGAGCGGCAGCCCGTGAGAAGCGCGACCCGGAAAAGTATTTCGTCAGCATTTTCGGCACGCCGGACCCAAAGGGGACCTGGGGCTGGCGCATCGAGGGGCACCACATGTCCCTGAATTTCACGATCAAGGACGGCCAGCTCCTGCGCGCCACGCCTTCCTTCATGGGGACGAATCCCGGGGAACTGCGCCAGGGACCACTGACAGGCCTACGCGTGCTGGGCAAGGAAGAAGACCTGGGCCGCGAGCTGGTGAAGTCGCTGGATGAGGCGCAGTTCAAAACCGCGCTCTTTGATGCTGTGGCTCCGAAGGAGATGCTGACGGAAGCTGCCAAAAAGGTGGACCCGCTGAAGCCTGAAGGCCTGGCCGACACGGCCCTGAATGCGACGCAGAAAGCGAAGCTGCGCGAGATCATCGACGAATACCTGACCCGCCTGCGCCCGGAGATCGCGGCGGAAACCTGGGCGGAGATTGAAAAGAATGGTCCGGTTTATTTCGCCTGGGCAGGCGGCAAGGAGCGCGGCGAGCCGCATTACTACCGGGTGCAGGGCAAGACTTTCCTGATCGAATATGACAATGTGCAGGGCAATGCCAACCACCCGCACAGCGTGCTGCGCAGCTTTGACGGTGACTTTGGCCGCGACCTGCTGGCGGAGCACTACAAGGAAGCACACGGGAAGTGAGGTGTGGCAGTGCTCAGTATCCAGTGCTCAGTTTTCAGATAACTGTGCATGGGATGGTGGGCTTTGGCGAATGGGGGCTGCGCTGAGGTCGAGAGGTTCGTGCGTCGCGCTGCGACGTGCGGTGGCTTGAGGAGACCCGGCCTTGAAAGGCCGGGCTAAGGCACGGTTGCCGCTCTGCGGCAGGGGGAACGGGCGCGTAGTCCCAGAGGATCATTGGAAGTGGATAGACAGGCCAGAGATACCGTTCATTATCTTTGAATGGATGAACTTATTCTGGGCATCTTGGTTGTACTTTTCGGGTCCTTCCTCTGGGTGGGGATCCAAACCGCTGCGTGGTATTTCGGCCTGGGCCGTGTGTTTAACTATGCCCAAGCTCGTTCATTGTTGTTCATCTGTTCGGTCGGTGCGCCTGTATTGGTTTTTTTTGTGCTGGGAATTTCAATGCTGATCGAGGACAGAAGTGCGACCCTCGAACTGGTGATACTCCCAGCATGCGTCGCCGGAATCTTTATGCTTTCCTGGTTAGGGCTGAGGTTGGCCTACCATTTACGGCGGCCTTCAGATGGAAAGCCTAGGGTTGAGTGACTTCATTCATCCATTCTTTCACGGCGCGCTGGATTTCGCTGGCGACATCGGCACGGGCTTTGGCGAAGGGGGGGCGGAACCAGGGGAAGCTGCCGATGAGGTCGGGGGTGACGAGCACCTGGGCATCGGTGCCTGGGCCGGCGCCGATACCGATGGTGGTGGCTTTGACCTGACGGGTGATTTCGGTGGCGACCTCGGCGACGACACTTTCCAGGACCATGGCGCAGGCTCCGGCGGCATCGAGGGCGAGGGCATCGGCGATGAGCTGTTCGGCCTGAGCGGGGGTTTTGCCCTTTTTCTTATACCCACCTTCAATAACGACGCTCTGTGGCAGCATGCCGATGTGGCCGACGAAGGGGATGCCTGCCTGGACGATGGCGCGCACCTGGGGGATGAAGGCAACGCCGCCTTCCAGTTTCACAGCATCGGCCCCGGCCTCCATGAGCAGGCGGGCGCTGGCCAGGGCTTGCTCGGGCGTGTCGTAGGTGTGAAAAGGCAGGTCGGAGATGACGGGCACGCGTTTCACCCCACGGCGCACGGCGGCGGTGTGGTGGCGCATCATGTCCAGGGTGACACCTGTGGTATCTGGCAGCCCGAGGACGACCATGCCCAGGGAATCTCCCACCAGCAGGAGGTCCACGCCAGCTTCATCCAGCAGGCGGGCAGTGGGGTAGTCATAGGCGGTGAGGACGGTGACGCGTTCACCGGCTTGTTTTTTCTGGGGGAGATCGGTGAGGGAAGTCAGCATGGTGGGGGAGGGGAACCATTCGCAGGAGCGGGCGCAGGTCAATGCGGGAGCGTTCCGACAATATGGAACGGCATGCTTTCTGCGCGCATAAAGGTACGCCTATCTCACGTTTATTTCTCTCTCATGCTCACCTTTGACGCTCACCTCGACCTCAGTCTCAATGCCCTGGAATACAATCGCGACCTGCGCCTGCCTGTGCATGAGATTCGCCGTCGGGAAAAAGGGATGACGGATTTGAAAGGCCGAGAGCTGGGGACGACGGCGTTTCCAGAGATGCGCAAGACGGAGATGGGCCTGTGCGTGGCCACCCAGTTGGCTGGCTGCATGGTGGGTGCGCGGCCGATGGCGAACTGGATGTCTCCAGAGCAAGCATACGCGCAGACGCAGGGGCAACTGGCTTGGTATCGCACCATGGAGGAGGACGGCCACATGCGCCAGATCACGGATCTGCGCGGACTGGAGGCGATGATTGATCTATGGACGGATGGGAAGCCGAATGACAGCAAGCCGATCGGCTACATCCTCAGCCTGGAAGGGGCAGACAGCATCCGCAGCGTGGGGCATCTGGAGCGGCACTGGGAGCAGGGGCTGCGGGCCATGGGGCCGGCGCACTATGGGGTGTGCCGTTATGCCCTGGGGCATGACCAGGTGGGTGGGCTGCCCGCAGGTGGCAAGGAGCTGATCCAGGAAATGGATCGCCTGGGGATGATCCTGGACGTGACGCATCTTTCGGACGGTTGCTTTTGGCAGGCGCTGGATCTTTTCCAAGGGACGATCTGGGCGAGCCATAGTAACTGCCGCGCGCTGGTGCCGGATGTGCGCCAGTTTAGCGATGACCAGATCAAGGCGCTGATTGACCGTGGGGCGGTGCTCGGGGCTGCGCTGGATGCGTGGATGATGGTGCCGGGGTGGGTCCGTGGGAAAACCACGCCACAGAGCGCTGGGCTGAAGTTGGAGGTGATCTGCGACCACATTGACCACGTCTGCCAGCTCGCCGGGAATGCGCTGCACTCCGGCATCGGCACGGATTTGGATGGAGGCTACGGGATCGAGCAGACGCCGGAGGATCTGGACACGATTGCCGACTTGGTGCGCATCCCAGAGATGCTGGCGAAGCGTGGTTACACGCAGACGGACATCGAAAACGTGATGCATGGGAACTTTTTGCGACTGCTGCGCCAGGCGTGGGCGTGAGGATGAGGTGGGGAGCTTTGGTGGCTTGCCTGCACGCCCTGATTGACCGTTCGTCGAATGGTCTTACTATGCGCGTCCGATCATGAGCCAAGCCCCCGCTATTTCCCCGACCCGCGAAAAAGATTTTCCTGAGTGGTATCAGCAAGTTGTCCGTGCCGCCGACATGGCGGAAAACTCGGAGGTGCGTGGTTGCATGGTCATCAAGCCGTGGGGCTATGGGCTGTGGGAAAACATCCAGAAGCAACTGGACGTGAAGTTTAAAGAAACCGGGCACGTGAATGCCTACTTTCCTTTGCTGATCCCCCTGAGCTACTTCGAGAAAGAAGCGGAATTTGCTGAAGGCTTTGCCACGGAGTGTGCGGTGGTGACCCATCACCGTTTGGAAGCCCAGAAGCAGCCTGATGGTACGACCAAGATGGTTCCCGCTGGCAAGCTGGAAGAACCTTTTGTGATTCGCCCAACTTCTGAGACCATCATCGGTGCGGCCTTTGCCCGCTGGGTGCAGAGCTACCGTGACCTGCCTTTGCTCATCAATCAGTGGGCCAACGTCATGCGCTGGGAGATGCGTCCACGGCTGTTCCTGCGCACGGCGGAGTTTCTCTGGCAGGAAGGCCACACGGCTCATGAGACCCATGAGGAAGCCATGGAAGAGACCAAGCTGATGCACAAGGTGTATGCCGATTTCCTGCGCAATCATCTGGCCATCCCTGTCATTCCTGGTGAGAAGACGGAGAATGAGCGTTTCCCTGGCGCAGTGAATACTTTCACGGTGGAAGCCATGGTGCAGGATAAGAAAGCCATCCAGGCAGGGACCTCGCATTACCTGGGGCAGAACTTTGCCAAGGCGGCGAACATCCAGTTCCTGGGCCGTGACAACACACGCCAGTTTGCATACACCACGAGCTGGGGCATGAGCACTCGCCTCATCGGCACACTGATCATGGCGCATGGCGATGACGACGGTGTCATCATGCCGCCGCGTGTGGCTCCTTACCAGATCGTCATCCTTCCAGTGACGCCAAAGCCGGATACCCGCCAGGAAGTTATTGACGCCTGTGAGGCCCTGGCTAAGACCCTGCGCACGCAGACCTTTGGCGGCGAGCCGCTGCGCGTGCATGTGGATAAGCGTGACCTGCAAGGTGGCGCGAAGAACTGGGAATGGATCAAAAAGGGCGTGCCCTTGCGTGTCGAAATGGGGCCGCGTGACATCACCAGCCGCAGCGTCGCAGTGTGCCGTCGTGACCAGGGACCGAAGGCCAAGGAGATCGTCGGCAAGGAAGACTTCCTGCGCGACGTGACCGAGAAACTTCAGGAGATCCAGGATGCCCTGCTGGCCCGCGCCACGGAGATGCGCGATGCCAACATGAAGAAAATGGAGACGATGGAAGAGTTCCAGGCTTTCTTTGCTGAGAGTGGCCCAGGTGGCTTTGCGCTCATGCACTGGGCTGGCAGCAATGAGGAGGAAGACAAGATCGCCAAAGAGATGAAAGTCACCATCCGCTGCGTGCCGCTGAGTGACGAGTTTGCTGAAGAAGGCAAATGCTTCCTGACGGGTAAACCAAGCCAGAAGCGCGTGGTCTTTGCGAAGAGTTATTGATCCGACGTTTTTAAATGCCCCGTTTCCTTGTCAAAAGGGAGCGGGGCATTTGAGTTTTGGGGGATCATTATCTCAATGGAAGCCGCGAAGCGCTTGGGGCCTTGATGATGGCGAGACGCCATCACGCCTTGAACCGTTTGGCCTGCGAGAGCTCTCGACCGAATGAAATTGGGGGAAGTCATGAGTAGTCTCCCCTTTCGGTCTCTTTGAGAACTTGGGGATTTGACCTGATGGTATCTCCTCCCGCTATGACCCGGGCTGCGCGGGGGTGGCGCCGAAGCCGGCGGGGCTGCCGTTGAGGATGATGTCGTCAGGCGAAAACAGGTTCTTGTCGGGGCCGGCGGAACGGATCTCGATCTGGTTGCCTGAGTTCGGGTGGAACCAGTAGGGGGAACCCCAGCGGTCCAGCAGCTGGCCATCGCGGATGCGGGGGGACTGGCGGGGGAGCCAGGCACCTTTTTCAGAGTCACCCATGAGGCTGCGGGTGACGTCGCCATTGTCGCCAAAGGTGCCATTGCCCACGCCGCGCTGATGCAGGGAGATGAGTTCCTGGAGGATTTCCAGTTCGCGCTCGGGGAGCGTTTCCGGCTGGATCATTTCCTGGTGCATGGAGGCAATGATGGGGTCCTGCTCCTGAGTCTGAGGCGGGGTGGGAGTGGCAGGGGGTAGGGGGGCTGTTACAGGCTCAGGGGCGCGTTCGCGGGCGGCTTTGCTCTGCACCGCTGCCCGGATGACGGCAGGGTCCGTCAGGGCCTTGGTCATCCAATAGGTGAGGATGACCAAGACGGCGAGAAGGAGGACGAGAACGTAGGGACCTGGACGCTTGGGGAAGGCGGACATGGGCCTATCTATGCGCTACTCAGGCCGCGTAGTCCACAAAGTCGAGTTTTGCAGCAGGGCTGAAGGGATCAGTAAAACGAGCGAGGTTGGGGAAGACGGCGCTCATTTGCCCAGGGCTGACTCCGAACCATTTGGCGATGACGGCGGCGTATTGGTCCACCGAGGTGCTGGGGATCCAGCGGCCTCGATTTCCCTGTACATCCACACCGCCATTGACGGTGAGATTGGGGAAGGTGCCGAAGACTCGTTTGCCCTTCACCGCCCCGCCCATGACCATCATATGGCCACCCCAGCCGTGGTCAGAGCCGCCGGTGGCATCTGTTTTGTTAGGCGTGAAGGTGCGGGTAAAGTCAGAGGCGGTGAAGGCCATGACATCATTCCATAGGCCGGGCACGCTATTGATACTGTCGTAAAAGCCTTTGATGGAGCAGGAAAGCAGGCGGATGAGGCGGTAGTAACCCTGGTCTGTGCGAGCTGAGAGATCGTTGAGTGTGGGGATCTGGGAGGTGTGGGTATCCCACCCGCCGAGCTGCACAAAGAAGACCTGGCGTTTGTTGTTCAAGACATTGTTACCGATGATGAGGCGAGCCACCATTTTCATCTGGCGGGCAAAGTCTTCGGTGAGTCCATTGATGCCGGTGCCATTGAAGGCATTGGTAAAGAAGGTGTCGAGGGCAGTGTTACCGCCGCCTGTGTCGGTGACCGCGAGAGCACTGCCGACGAGTCCCTCGGTCACACGGGCGTTTTTGGCGACGTTGACGTAACCTTGATCAAACAAATTGCCATGGCTCATGGCCATCATTTGCTCAAAAGCTGCGAGTCGCCAGCCCGTGTTGTTATTCTGGTAGTTGGAGTTTGGGGTGCCGGGATTCAGGGTGGGATTGTAGCCGGAGAAAGGCTGCAGGGTCGCATTGCTGAGGGCGCTATTGTAGGGGGAGCCAAAGCCGCTGTATGAAGAAACCCCCGTGCTACCCATGACATAGGGCTGCTGCTGGATGCCTTTTTGGAAGCTATTGATGCCATTGACGGAGACACTCATGGAGAGGCTCTCAGGATCCACATTGTGGATGGTGTCCAGGATATCGGCCATGCGGCCACCCCAACCGCTGGTGAAGGGACGATCTGGCACGGAGGACTGCCACTGGACCTGCTGATCTGAGTGGGAAAAAAGCTGGGGTGGTTTTTGGGAAGCGGGCAGGCTGTTGAAATTCGCCCGCGTCACATTCGGCTGGGTGAGGGTGCCGACGTTGCAAATGAAGGCGAGGTCTCCGGCATCAAAGATGGTCTTCAGGTGAGTGGCTCCGGGGTGGACGGAGAAGCGGTTGCCATTGCCATCGGCCTGGATGTAGCCCGCAGCGTGTTCGTAGTCGGACACAGGATTGTCCGGCCTGATCTGGGTGCCTGCGGCGGTGATGTCTGCCTGGGGGACGGCGATGCCACCTGTGCCACCTGCATAAGTGGGGATGCCGCGGCCACTTTCATAATGCCCACGCGCGGTGCCTGCGCCGCCGGCGACGGGGATGAGGATGTTGTTCGTATCCGTGCCGCCATTGAGGAAGATGCAGATGAGGGCCTTGTAGTCACTGCCGGCTCCCTGTGCGGCAGCAGCGCCGACTAGCTTGAGCTGGGCGATGCTATTCACCACGCTGGTGACGCCGAGGCTGGCGGCACCGGTTTGCAGCATGAAGTCGCGGCGGTTAGGCTGGCTGCGGTCCGGGGTCTTGCGAAGGAAAGGATTCATGACTCGGAGTGGGGTGGCGGGATAGGCTTAGCGGGCGCTGAAGGCCTGGGGGGAAATGCTGACAAGGTAAGCGGCAATGCGACTGCGATCTCGCACCTCGTTATTGTAGTTGGTGGTATCGGAGGATAGGCGAGTGGTGCTGTAGCCACGATAGACGCCATTGACGATGGACTTGCGCGGGCTCACGACGGCGGTGTTCGTGAGGTCTGCCAGCGTGAGGCTGGGTGTCTGGGCTTTGAGCAATCCACCGCATAGATATAGGTCCAGTTTATCCACCACAGCCATAGTGCCGGCGAAATGAGAATTAGCGGCATTGGTATTGCCTCCTGCGGCGATGTAGGCGGCATTGTAGATGCCGATGAATTCGCTGTAGTCGAAGATGAGGCGATCTTTTTGCAGGGCCGAACCGGAGAGGTCACTGCCGAAGTAGCCTGCCGCCTTGCCCCAGTTGGAAATGGGTGTGGGGTGGCGTTCGGGGGTGACGGTGATGGTCACATTGGCATCAGGCTGGGAGCCCAGGCGCAGGGTGTAGGTATCCAGATTGGCCGCCTGTGGATTGCCGGAAGTGGTGGCAGAACTTTCGATGACGGAGGTGCCACCGCTCGTTTCAGCCATGATGACACTGCCGCCATCATTGTCCTGAACGGTGACGGAAACATTGGTGGTGATGGCGTAGCCGCCGCCGGAAGTGACGTTGGTGATGGTGAAGGCTTCCGTGCCTTCGACCAGGGCATCATCCACGGCGGTGATCTGGACCTTTTGTGGGATGTTCCAGTTGCTGGTGGTGAAGCTGAGCGAGGCGGGTGTGGCAGTGATATCCGCGTTGGTATTGATGGCCATGGTGACCGTGCCGGTAGGCGCACGGCGCAGGTTGAGGTAGTAGCTATCTGAGGCACCGCCTTCTAGTGCTAGGGTGCCGTTTTGAGTTTGCAGTAGATTCACGGTGTTGCTGCCGGTGGGGTCGTTATCCGCCACGAGGACATTGATGGAGGCCACACTAATCTGGCGATAAACGGTATCTGCGGTGGTGATGCTGTGACCGATCTGGGCGATCTCCAGGACTTCACTGGTGGTGTCATTGACCGCAGAGACGGTGACTGTCTGTGGGGTGCTCCAGTTGGCTGAAGTGAAAGTGACGCTGGCGGGGGAGACGGTGACCTCGGTGGTGTAGGTGCCGAAGTTATTGATCGTGGTCTGAAGATTGATCGTGACGGGAGAGACCGGGGCCTGGCTGAGGGCGAGGGTGTAGGTGTCAGTGGTGCCGCCTTCTGCCACGAGGGTTTCGCTGTTGGTTTCAGCGATGATCACCCGGGCTGTGCCAGCGGTTTCATTGTCATTGATGGTGACGGTGATGCTGGGGAGGGCGAGGCTGTTGTAGTCCGCATCCGTGCTGCTGCTGGCGTGGTGCAGGCGGCTGGTGTGGCTTCCTTCTGCGAGGTTGTCATCCACCGCGCCGACGATCACCGTCTGGGGCGTGTTCCAGTTGGCTGGGGTGAAGGTGTAGGTCTGGAGGGCGAGGAAGGAGTTTTCCGTGGCAGTTGGACCTTTCGAGATCTTGACCTGGGGGCCAGCATTGCCGGTGAGTTGCACGGGGTCTTCCAGATCCACGCCAGGGAAGGTGGTCATGCCGGTGAGAGACATCCAGGTGAAGGCCCAGAGGCGGTTGACCCTGGCGACGATGCTGGTCTCGGTAGCGATCTGCATTTCAGGAGCGACGAGGCCGGCCTCAGACATGGCCCCGGGCACGCTGTAGTCTGGCAGGAACCAATTGAAGACACTGGGGGCGCGGAGGGGAGACTGGCCGAGCTGGGCGGAGGTATCTGCAAAGCGGAAGCGGGAGGCGTTGGGCACAAATTTATCCACCTCCGTCTGCGGGTAAGGGGTGCTCATGGGGCTATCCGTGCTGCTGAAAGGGATGGGCACATCCCGCAGCGTGGTGAGGGGGATACCGGTGTAACCTTTCAAGGCGCGGATGACGGCCATGAACTGAACCAGGGGCTCCTTCATGCGGCCATTGCCCACGCCGTTGTCGGCCACCGCCAGGCTGCGCGCTTCATGATCGAGGAGGATGGCTTTGAGCACGTTGCCCAGGTTGCCATTGGTCTGGCGGTAGCGCTCGCTGACACGGTAGAGATAACCTGAGCTGGGATTGGAAGAGGTGAGGCGCTGAATCAGCCAGCGTGAAATGTTGATGGGGGTATTTTGGTGGCCGTTGTAGCTGCCAGAGGCAGGATTCCCGGCTAGGCAGTTGTGGGCCAGGGTGATGTCTGCCTCTGCCATGGTGTGGCTGGTGGCATCGGCGGTGGCGGTGACGACGGTCTGCGCTGGGATGAAGGTCTGGCCATGTTTGCCTGCAAGGAGGGTCTTGGCCCCGAAGTCATGAAGGGTGGGAAGACTGGCGCTGACGGTGCCGACTTTGCCGAGCACTTTCATGGGATACATCCAAGGGGCCTGCCACCAGGAGTCGCCACCGCCTTCGTTGAAGGTGGTGAAGTTAGTCCCTTGAATTTCAATGGTGGGGCTGACGCGGATGTTCGAGGCGGCCATGTACATGCCATTGAATCGCTGGACGGAGGCGGTGGCGTGGCGGGCACCGTGGCAGAAGCCTGTCAGCACACGGGCCAGTTCGGTGATGTCGCCATTGTCATAGGTGGGAATGGGTAGGCCATCTTGACCGAGGATGAGGCTGCCATCTGGATGCCGCAGAACGAGGCCGATGGAGAAGAGCTGCATGATCTCACGGGCGTAGTTTTCATCGGGGCTGATGGTGACACCTCCACTGGTGTAGGTGGCACGATTCCGCAGATGGCTGAGGTAGATGCCCATCATGGGGTGATAGGATACTTTTTGGAGGAGATCGCGATATTTGCCAAAGGCATTGTCTGCCAGCATGTCCCAGTAGGAGGCGGCGCCGTAGTGCTTGCCCTGGACGGTGGCGTCAATCTCTGAAATAACGAGGATCTCGCTGAGCGCCTGGGCCATGCGCTGGCGCACCTGGGCTTTGGTCTGGAGGGCGAGCGTCCACTGCTCACGACGGCGGTTGTTGTGAAAGGGGTGGTTGTTGTTGTAGGTGCCGTTGCTGGTGGTGGAGACGGTGGGATTGCCAAAGACATCGTAACTCACGCCATAGGAGACTTCGCCGTATTGAGGGTCATTGCCGCTCCAAAGGGGTTTGTTACCACGCATGACGAATTCCTCATTGTCTGCCGCCATGGTGAGGGTGGTGAGGCTGGGATTCGGCGTGGTGGCGGGATTGATCTGTTTATCCAGCCAATTTTCTAGACCTTTGAGGTACGTTTGACCGCCGTTCATGGCGGTATCCACTTCGGCGCGGACCTCGGCGTAAAGCTCAGCGGTGGGGCCAAAGGTGCATTGCTCAAGGAAGCGGTAGATATCCCGCTCAATAGCGGCCCCCGCGACCACCTGCCACTCTGCAGAGCCATAGGCTGGGCCATCATGCACGGCCGGATCGTAGGCGAAGGAGGTGGAGCCGGTGGCTTTGTTAAAGTAACCGCGGATTTCCCCGGTGGGATTTTCAGCCGTGGTGATGCTGATGTAAAGCTGCCCCGCGTGGAGGGCCGTGAGCATGGCTTGGTCCGTGAACTTCGTCTGGGCGGCGCGGATCTGCCACTGCTTGCCCGTGACCTGACCGAGGCCGACATTGATGATCTCCAGATCGCTATCTACGCGCAGGTAGGCGGTATTTTGGGGGGAGGTGAGGTTGCTGAAGGTGAGGTTGATCTGGGCCTCATCATTGTCCCCCTGAACCAGGGCGGTGGCGATGCCTGTGGCGGTGGTGCTGACGCCGGCTTCTTTGCCAAGGTAAGCCACGAAGAGCGTGCGGTTGTCCTCATTGGTGGGGTCTGCATCGCGGATGAGGGCCGTGCCATTCAGTGGCGGGGTGGCGGGGCCAGAGCCGGGCCGGATGATGTTCAGCGTCAGGAGTTCGGGGACCTCAGGAGCATTGTCCGAGACGGGATGGACGATGACATCCATCTGTCTGGCCCCTGCGGGGAGGGTGAGGCTGCCGGTGGCGGCTCCGGTGATCTGGCCGGAGGGCTGATCCACGGTGAGAGTAAAGTCACCAGGGCTGGCGCTGCCACGGGCGGGGGTGGGATTGCCACTGCTGGCATAAGCGAGCGTGAGGCGCATGGCGCTTTTATCCGCAGGGCGGTTGAGGCGAATGCGGGAGGTGAGGCCTTCTTTCTCCTGGACACCGGTGGCACTGGGGACCGTGGTGGTGGTGAGGGAAAAGAGGCTGGCCAGCACCTCGGCATCGGAAGCGGTGCCGCCTGAAGCATTGCCTGGGCTGGTGCCGAGTGCGGGATCTGTGCCCGTTTGGGCCTCTGCCCAGTCATTGATGCCGTCATCATCAGTATCCAGGTCTGTCGTTTCCACCCGGTAAAATTTGCGCTGCGTTTCACTGCCCTTCGGTGTGGTGAACTGAAGGGTTGAACCCGTACCCACGAGGGCTGCACCTTCGATCACCCAAGTGGGGCCATGTGGCGTGTCACTACTAAAGAGTTGGTAGCGTTTGCCCTTGGCGGAAGGGAGCTCCAGCAACACCTCGTTTCCGACCAAGTCCGCCTGAGCGATGCGCAGGGAATCAGCAGGATTTCGGGGATCCGTGCCCGCGATGCTTTCTTCGATATTGCTGCTGCCATCACCATCCGAGTCCTCGGCTGAGGGGAGGCTCCAGGCATTGTAAAGCTGCTGCCAGACATCGCAGATGCCGTCTCCATTGTAGTCCGTCGCTGCATGCAGCGGTGAGGCCAGCGGGAGCATTTGGGCGAGCACCAAAGCCTTCAAAGTCATCCAAAGGGGAGCGCGACGCATGATTCAGGGAGAAAGGGTTGAAGTGAGGTGAAGCCGGGAGAGAGCCAACCAGAACTCATTGTTTTAACAAAAAGTGAGGAATGACGTCAATCCCCATTTTTGTTAGGCCGTGGGTGGCCTAACTCCTCATTTTCAACTCCTTGGGGAATTTTTGAGGTTCCCCTTAAGTGGACTAGAAAGAAGTCTTGATAGACTTTCTTCCCTGCCCGCTGTGCGTCCCAAGGCGGCCTAATTTGGCAGCACAGGCTTGAGCGCCTCTGCCCAGACGGCGTAACCTTTCTGGTTAGGGTGCAGGGCGTCAGGCATGATGTCTTTGGAAATGGAGCCGTCGGGCTCCAGCCATTTGGCGGTGATATCGAGGAAGGTGACACCGGGTTTTTGGCCTAGAGGAGCGAGGCGCTGATTGATGTCTGCCAAAATGGCGCGTTTCGGGTCGGCAGCGGTTTTGCCGCGTGGAAAGATGGCCATCAGGATGACCTTGGCACCTGGGCATTTAGCCTGGGCCTTTTCGATGATGAGGCCGATGGCTTCGGCGATTTCGGCGGGGGTGTTGTCGCGGGCGTTGACGGTCTTCGCCAAGTTATTGGTGCCGATGTGGATGACGATGGCCTTGGGTTTGAGGCCGTCGAGTTCGCCCAACTGGATGCGCTTCAAGACGTTTTGGGTGCGGTCCCAGCCAAAACCTAGATTCAGCACACGACGGCTGCCGAAGAGGGACTGCCAGGTTTCGGTACCTCGGTTGCCCATTTTGGCGCCGTCCGGCAGGCCACCCCAGAAGTGGGTGATGGAATCCCCAATGAGGACGATTTCAGGATTGACGGTGTCTTTGATCTTGAGGATTTCCGCGTGGCGTTCCTCCCAGCCGTAGCCGTCCTTTTCCAGCTTGCTCATGGGCAGGATGGCCGTGTTGACGGAGGTGAGGGTAGGAATGATTTTGGTAATCGCGGTGGCTACTTGCTCGGCCAGACGGTCGTAACCGGGGCCGCTAAAATGGACGTCTTTGGGGTTCTGGAATTTAGCGAGGTCGGGCTCGATCCAGGCGTAGAGATCGTTGATGGCGATGCCGTGCTTTTGCATGACACGGGCGGCGACTTCGTTGCGGGCGACGAGGTCGGCATTGGTCGCGTCCTTCATGCCGCCTTCAGCGACGGGGGTGGTGCTGGCCCAGAGGATTTTGGCTCCGGTGGCCTTGAGCTGGATGGCGAGGCTGTCCAACCTCTGTTCGTAATCCGCCAGCGGGGTTTTACGATCATGAATGCCGAAATTGAAGTGGATGATGTCCCACTTGCCGGTGCCGAGCCAGACGGGGAGTTTTTTCAGGCCATTGGCAGTGGGGCCACAGTTTTCAGGAGCGCGGTGCAGATTGGCCACGCCAGCCAGGGCCTTGCGGGTGGCGAGGGTGTAGCCACGGGAGATGGAATCGCCGATGAGCAGCACGCGGGGCAGCTTGGGATCGTCCTTCACGTAGTCCCAGGCCGTGACTTTGCCGGCCAGCTTTTCAGCCTGGTAAATGGGCAGGTAAAAGCCCATGCCGAGGTTCTGCTCCAGCACGGTTTCCCAAGCCTGTTGTTCAGCGGAAAGTGTGGCCTTCCAGGCAGCGAATTTTTCGGCGGTGATCTTCTGGTCAGCGGCCTTTTTCTCTGCGGCGGCTTTTTGCGCGGCTGCCTCTGTGGCGTTGGTGGGCTCGGCGGCGTGAGTGGAGAAGGGGAGGGAAAGCGCGAGGAGGATGGAGAGGAGGCGAAAAAGAGGGCGCATTGGGAGGTGGAGTTTACGGAAGATTGGCAGTGGGTCTTGCCTCTGTGTTTTTACAAGCGCGGTATGGAGCATTGCTTGAGCAAGGGGGAAAGAGGTGCCTCGCCCTTACAGGGCTTTTGATTCTTGGAGAGCATTGTGTGGATTTTCCCAGGGCGTTGCCCTGGGCTTTGTTGTGCCGCCCCTTTGGGGCTGGGGGGAGCAAAGGCACTTGAGCGATGTTTGGCGAGCAGCGAGGCTAAGTTTGCAGACACAAAAAAGAGGGACGTCTTGCGACGTCCCTCCGTGATTTTTTCGAGGCTGTAGCCAGGGGCAATTATTGCCCTGGGCGCCAGTCTTCGGTGGCGAACTTGAAGGCCTGCTCGAGACCGACGAGGTCGGTGCTTGGGCGGAGGGCTTCGAAAGCTTGGCTTTCCTTCTGGATTTCGGCTTCGCTGTAGTTCATGGCCTTGATGGAGAGGCCGACGCGGCGCTCCACTTTGTCCACCTTGATGACGCGGGCTTCGACTTCGTCGCCGACGTTGATGACGTCCTTGACCTTGGCCACATGATCTTCGCTGAGCTGGGAGATGTGAACCAGACCGTCGATGTCGCCTTCGAGTTCCACGAAAGCGCCGAAGGAAGCGATCTTGGCGACCTTGCCCTTGACGACGTCGCCGACTTTGAAGCGGCCGTCGATTTCGGACCATGGGTCGGTCTCAAGCTGCTTCATGCCGAGGCTGATGCGCTGGTTGGCCTTGTCGATACCGAGCACGGTGGCTTCCACTTCCTGGCCCTTCTTGAGCATTTCGGAAGGATGGTTGACCTTGCGTGTCCAGGAGAGGTCGGACACGTGGATCATGCCGTCGATGCCTTCTTCCAGTTCCACGAACGCACCGTAAGCGGTGAGGTTGCGGACCGGACGGGTCATCGTAGTACCGATTGGGTAACGAACGTCGATATCGTCCCAAGGATTGGTTTCGAGCTGACGAACGCCGAGGCTGATCTTGCGCTCTTCCTTGTTGATGCCAAGGACGCGAGCTTCGATTTCTTGACCGACCTGAAGGACGTCGGAAGGACGAGCAATGCGCTTGGTCCAGGAGAGTTCGGAGACGTGAACGAGGCCTTCGACGCCTTCTTCCACTTCGCAGAATGCACCGTAAGCGACGAGCTTGGTGACCTTGCCCTTGACGGTCTGGCCGACTGGGTAGCGGGCTTCGATGTTTTCCCAAGGATTGTTCTGGAGCTGCTTGAGGCCCAGGGAGACGCGCTCTTTCTCGCGGTTCACTTCCAGGATGACGACGTCCAGGCGCTGACCGATGCCCACCATTTCGGTAGGATGGTTCAGGCGGCCCCACGACATATCCGTGATGTGGAGGAGACCGTCCATGCCATTGAGGTCCACAAACACACCGAAGTCGGTGATGTTCTTGACCACGCCGACGACTTTGTCGCCAGGGTTGACGGAATCGAGGAACTTCTGACGCTGTTCGGCGCGCTCGGCTTCGATAACTTCGCGGCGGGAAAGGACGATGTTTTTGCGGTCGTCGTTGATCTTGACGATCTTGAACTCGAACACCTTGCCAACGTACTCGTTGAGATCCTTCGGCGGGATGATGTCGATCTGGCTGCCTGGGAGGAAGGCTTCGACGCCGACGTTGACCATGAGGCCACCTTTGACGACGGATTTGACCTTGCCTTTGACGAGCCCGCCATCGCGGAACACGGAGGCGATTTTTTCCCAGTTCTGTTTGTAGGCGGCCTTTTCCTTGGAGAGGACGACCATGCCTTCATCGTTTTCGAGACGTTCGAGGAGGACTTCGACTTCGTCGCCGACCTGGATGTCTTCATCTTCAAACTCGTTGGCGGGGATGGCGCCTTCGGATTTGTAACCGATGTCCACGAGGACGATCTGCGGTTTGATTTCGAGGATCCGGCCTTTAACGATGGATCCTTCGGAGAGTTCACGGAAGGATCCTGCGATCATCTCCGCGAGAGTAGCTGCGCTCATGTATGTTTTTCGGGTTAGGAGTGTTCTGTTGATAACCGAACACGGCCTCCCACTCCTGAGGGCTGCGTCGGGCTGATGTCCCGCGCGGCCAGAGGGCCACCGGACAAAAGGGCCGCCATATTCGGGGGAGATCGCGGAATCGCAAGGGGAAAGACGGGTCTAAAACGCCACAGGAGCGGAATTCCCGTCCTCCCAGACTCTCCTGGCGTGCAGGTTCGTTTGCCTCCGGCAGTGAAGCAACGCATTGCCGTCGGGGCACCTCATCTCGGCTGGAACTCCGAGCAGAAACGTGTTACAGCGTCTTCTTGTTGGAGAGCAACCCAGCTTTGAGTTCCTGGATCTTGGCGTCGGCCTGATCGATCAGAGGGTCAAACATGGGGATTTCCTTGGCGTTTTGGCCTTGTTCGTGTTTGCGAAAGCCGAAGAGGTAGGTCTCGTTCTGGGGGCGCCAGCGGTTGAAGAAGAGCTCATCTTTTTTCAGGACTTCTTTCTGGATGGTGGCGAGTTCGGCCTCGGAGATCTGGGGCGGGGTGAGGCCTAGGCCTTGGACGAGCTTGGTGCTGAGCTTTTGGTAGCCTTCACGGGTGTAGTGGACGCCGTTTTCGGTGAGGGGTTTGGCGGTCTGGCCAGGTTTGGGCACGCCGCCCATGAGCTCAAACCAATCCACAAAATAGGTGTTTTGGGAGCCGGCAAATTTGCGCAGGGCATCGCGGAAGCTGGACAGGTTTTTGTTGGCGTCCGTCAGGTCGGGCATCGGCGGTGGCAGATTTTCCAGCGGAGGAGGGGTGGCGATGATGACACGCACGCCGGGGGCCTGCTTGCGGATGAGGGCGAGGAGATTGCGGTAACCGGTGAGAAAACGAGGGAGGTCGCTGAGGCCTTCGAAGGCCATTTCAGAGCCGTAGCAAAGCAGGACGACGGTGGGCTTTAGGAGTTCCAGGTGCTTGGCCATGCGCTCCAGGCCCTCTTCTGGGGGGCCGAAGTAGGAGCGTGCGTGGCCGTAAACGGTGTCGCCACTCCAGGCGAGATTACGGATCGTCACCTTGGTTTCGCCAAGGGCGAGGGCCAGTCGGGGCTCAAGGGTGGCGTAGCGTTGCTCGCGCTCGATGACGGTGTTGCCGATGAGGACGAGGCGGTCGCCATCCTTAAACGCAAAGGCTGCTTTCTCAGCCGTGGCGGCGGCAGGGGCAGCCGGAGGCGGGGTGTCCTGAGCGAGGAGGTGCGTCCCGCTGCAAAGGCAGGCCAGGGCGGCGGTGAGGGTGGCGGTCCGAATCATGCGACCCGTATTGGAGATGATGCGGCGTGAGATGTCCAGAGGGGAATCATGGCGCTCATGTGCTTGTTTGTTCACCTCATGGCCGATGATTTTCCTTGGGAATAAAAAACAGGAGCCTTCTCCCACGGTGGATATGAGCGCCATTCATTTTCTTTTACGCTGTCTCGCTGTTCCCAGTCTGAAGCATGGCCCTTGCACTGGAAAAACAGGAGTCTGCAGCGTCTTATTTCGCACCCCGTTTGTCCAAAAATCCTGGCGTTTTTTTAAACGTGCTAGCTCTTTTTTGCTGCTGTTTCAGCGGACACCTGCGGCGCAAGTGCTGCTACCAGAGGTGAATTTGATTTCCACATTGGCTTCATCTGGAAGTCTTCGGACCGCGATCACGGTGGTGGCCGGGCTGGGAGCTTACGATCGAGTCGCTGGAGCGACAACTCTGGTGCAACTCGCCCCGAGCCGAGGTGCCTCCACCGTCACGGGACGAGTAGGGGGAGACCTAACGGCCATCTTCCAGATCACCGGCACGCCGACGCCACCGCTCGGGTGGGAATTGGAAAGTGGGGAGGTGCCAGGCATGGAGCTCACCTACAACAGTGGAGAAGGTATCGCTGCGTTGGTGGGGAAACCTTTGGAGTCTGGGACGTTTCCGATCCGACTGGTAGCGACGCATGGCCCTGACCGATTTGGACGGAATTTTACGGTCTCCATCACTGGCCAAGCTGGAGTGAGCATCACGGCCCAGCCGACTTCACGGACGGTGGCGTTTGGCCAGTCGGTGACATTGGCGATCCAAGCCAGTGGCAGTGAGGCTTTGAGCTACCAATGGTATGAGGGGGTGAGCGGAGATGAATCTCTGCCTGTGGGTGGGGATGAAAATACCTTCACGACTCCAGCCCTGGAAACGACAACGAACTACTGGGTGAGGGTAAGCAGTGATTTGGCGACGGTGAATTCCCGGACAGCCCAGATTACCGTGCAGCCAGCCCCGCCTGAGGTTGTGGATGCAGTTTTCCCCGCCGCGACTGTGGGAGCCACTTACTCTCACACGGTGACGGCTGTCGGAGAGCCGAGTCGCTTCACCATCACGGGCCTGCCGAGAGGTCTGCGTGCAGATGCGGTGACGGGGCGTATTTCAGGACGGCCTGAGGTTTCCGGCGTCTTCCAGGTGCAGGTGCGGGCTGCTCGTGGTGGTAGCAACAGCTCGCCTGTCAGCTTTCCTTTGGTGGTAAAAGCTCTAAGCCCAGGATTGGTGGGCACTTTTGGTGGATTGATCCAGCGGGATGCGGCTAGCAATCGAGGGCTCGGGGGTTTTCTTTCTCTGACGACGACTTCGAATGGCTCATACACGCTGAGGGCTTCTACGACCTCCTCAAGCGGGGCTGCGCGGGCCGGGGCAGTGGCGTATTCAGTCAAAGGTCGGCTGGAAGCTGCCGCGCCGCAGATTTCGGCTAAGGTTGGGGGCCTAGACTTGCAGGTCTCTCTGAATGCCGAGACCGGTGAGATGACGGGTGTGCTCGGCACAGCGGGGGTAAATGGCTGGAGGGCAGGGTACCACGCCACTTTCCGGCCTGCGGAGTCACAGGCAGGTTATTATTCGGCAGCTCTCCGACTGGCTGATGTCGGCGATCGTGGAGCGGTGACGGTGCCCCAAGGGACGGGATTTTTGACCATGATCGTGGGATCCAATGGTGGCTTGACTGTCTTGGGCCGGACGGCTGATGGGCAGGCTTTTTCCTCGGCTGCTTTTCTTGGTTCGCAGGGCCAGTTCTGGTTATACACGGGACTTTACCGTGGTGGCGGTTCTCTCCAAGGGGAGATGAATCTTACCGAAGAGCCGCAGGTGCCTTTTCTTGGCAATGTCATTCGTGGCGATCTGACTTGGCGGAAACCTGCGGTGAATGAGCGGGCTTATCCGGCAGGGTTCGGGCCTTTGAATTTGGGGGTCGAAGGGGCCTACTTAGCCCCTGCAAGCCGTGGACATGTGGTGCTGGGACTGCCCGAAACGGGTGTGGTGAGTCTGCGCTTTTCTGAAGGGGAAATTCACACGTCTCTGACCAATCCAGACCTGGATGTGATCTGGACGGAAACGCGGAAATTCTTGCTGCCTCCCGCATCGGATAATCCGGGGCGAGTCTCACTGAATTTGAATCCGGCTACAGGGGCGCTGAGCGGTCAATTTAGCTTGGTCGATGGGACGTTCACCCGCAATAAAGTGGCTTTTAAGGGGCAGGTGATTCGCGGTGCCGATGGAGAGGTGAAGGCTGCGGGGAGCTTCTTATTACCGCAGTTGCCGATTGACGGGCAAGCGGCCAATCGCACCGCCATTCTCTCGGGTCGGGTGGAATTGATTCAAGTTCGTGGCGAGCCTGCCCGCTGATCCTTAGCGCTCCGTTATCTCATGTCGCGTTTTTTGCCGCCCCCTTTAGCTTCAGTGTCGGCTCTGCCGCTCCTGCTACCGACTCTATCGCTGTCCGCTGCGGAGGGGTTTCGCTCAGACACGAGCTATCAGTTTTATGATGAATCCGACGGACGCATTCAGGTAGAGTCGTGGTATTTCCGAGGCGAGATAGAATTCACTCCGGACACGAGCTTGCGTTTTCAATTGCTGCGCGATGCCATTTCAGGGGCCTCCCCAACAGGGGCGCAACCGGGGAGTCTCCAGCCGTTTTTGGCGGAATTGGAGGATGTGCGAAATGGTGTGCTGGTGGCGCTTTCTCAGCAGGTCGGCGATCACAGGATCGAGTTAGAAATCTCGCAAAGTGACGAGTCTGACTATCTGTCTCGGGGCATCGCCTTGAGCGATAAGTGGGAGTTCAATAAAAAGAATACCACGCTGAGTTTAGGGCTCAATTATGTGAGTGATCTTGTGAGTGTGGTGGGGCTCGAAGAACAGGACAAAACCAGCTATGATGCCTTCATCGGTCTCAGCCAATTGCTGGACAAAAAAACCATTCTCACGGCAAACATGACGGTGGGGTATGCCGAAGGTTATCTGAACGACCCCTATAAGAGCATCCAGCGAACCGATATCTTTACGCTGCCGGTGGGTGGTGTCATCACGGACATTCCGGTGGATATTCTGTATCGTGAAAACCGACCCGACAGTCGTTTGCGCGGGGTTTTTCAGTTGCAGGCCACTCGCTATTTAACACGCTTTCAAGCGGCCCTGGATGCCGTGAGCCGGATCTCTTATGACGACTATGGCGTCCTTTCGCACAGCCTGCAGATCGAATGGCGGCAGAAGTTGGGAAACAAATTTCAGATCACCCCATTCTTCCGCCATTACCAGCAGACGGCGGCGGATTTTTTCTACAACACGCTGGACGAGGTGAGTAGTGTGGATAGGCCACAGGAATATCCCATGGGGCGTGGTCCCCATTACTCGGCTGACTATCGGCTTTCATCATTGAGCAGTCTCAGTCTGGGCGTGAAGGGGCGCTGCCAACTGAGTGAAAATGTGGCCCTATCTCTGACCTATGAGCACTATGCGATGAGGGGAACCGGAACTGCGAGCGAACGCGCACCTGCTGCTGCTTACCCGAAGGCGAACATCTGGACCTTGGGGGTGACGGTGCAGTTTTGAACTTTAGGCCATGCGCACGTTTTTTCCCAGTCCCCCGCTTCCGCCTGATGCCCATGGAGTGCGGCGTGTGGAATTCAAAGCCCTAGGGACAAATTGCGCCTTACTGTTTCGACAGCCGTCGGATCAAATAGCTCTGCAATTCGTTGCGGAAGCGCTCGGCTGGATCCAAGCCTTCGAAGCTAAGTTTTCCCGCTTCAAGCCAGATTCAATGGTCTCCCAGATCAATGCTGCTGCTGGTAAATCTTGGGTCGAGACGGATGCGGAAATGGATCAACTCCTGGACTTGGCAGAGGCGATGCATCGCCTCACGAACGGTATCCTTGATCCTGCGATGCTGCCTCTGCTGCGCGTGTGGGATTGGAAAAAAGCCCGTGAAAGTTTGCCAGCAAAAACGGATGTCGAAAAAGCGCGAGACTTATCTCGCTGGCAGGATGTTCAGCGTCGCCCAGGAGGAATCTTTCTTCCGTGTGAAGGTATGGGCCTCGACTTTGGGGGTTTTGGGAAAGAACATGCGGTGGATCAGGTCATCGCTATCGCCAAGAGGCATGGCATTCTCGATATTCTGGTGGACCTTGGTCGTGATATCTTCGCCCTAGGAGGTAATGGCCAGCATCCTTTCTGGCATGTCGGTATCCAAGATGGTGTGCGGCCGGAGAATTGCCTGGGCGGGCTAGCTGTCTCTGGGTATGCGGTGTGTGCGAGTGGTGACTATGCCCGAAGATTTGAGCATGAGGGGGAGCGCTATGGCCACATTTTAGATCCTCGTACGGGATGGCCCGTGAGGCACGGGTTAAGGGCGGTGACCGTGCTGGCATCCAGTTGTGTCGTGGCAGGAATCTATGCCACCTCCATCTTCGTCCTGGGTTGGCGTGAGGGCATGGTCTTTGCCGAGACCGCCCCTGGCGTGGAAGCCTGCCTGCAGAATGAGCAAGGCCAAATAGCTACCTCCAACTTTATCCAGCATCAGGTCCGCGGCACCCCCTGAATACCTATCCACCTGTCATGAAAATGCTCCTCTTAGCTCTCGTCGGTTCCACTCTTTGCAGTTGCAGTCAGCACTTTGTCCGGGTGCTGCCGTATGAACGGAAACATTTTGCAGATCCACTCATGGATCCTGGATTGGATCCGCTGCTGCTGACGATGACTCAGCACGCTTATTTTTCTCGTGAAGGTAGTTTTGGCGGCGGGGGAATCGGTGGGGGCGGTTGTGGCTGTAACTAGGATCGAGATACGAGAGCGGAGTTTTTATTTGTTAGGCGAGCACGGCTTTGATCACCTGGCCATGGACGTCGGTGAGGCGGCGGTCAATGCCGTTGTGGTAGTAGCTGAGGCGTTCGTGATCCAGCCCGAGGAGGTGCAGGATGGTGGCGTGGAAGTCGTAAATGGTGGTGACCTTTTCGACGGCTTTGTGGCCCAGATCATCGGTGGCTCCGTAGCTGACGCCGGGCTTCACCCCAGCCCCTGTCATCCAGACGGTGAAGCCCTGGGGATTGTGGTCACGCCCACTCGCACCTTTTTGAAAGGTGGGCATGCGGCCAAATTCTGTGCACCAGACGACGAGGGTGTCTTCCAAAAGGCCGCGCTGGCGGAGATCGCGGATCAGTGCGGCAGCAGGTTGGTCAAAGATGGGCGCGTGTTTGTCATACTGCTCCTTCAGCTTTCGGTGACCGTCCCAGTTGCCGATACCTTCGCCCATGGCATAGGCTCCATTGTAGAGTTTCACGCAGCGGACGCCGCGCTCTAGCAGGCGGCGGGCGAGGAGGCAGTTTTTGGCAAAGCCACTTTTGACGGGATTGGGATCGTCCACGCCGTAGGCTTTTAAAGTGGTGGCGGATTCTTTGGAAAGGTCGCTCACCTCCGGCACGGAGAGTTGCATCTTGGCGGCGAGTTCGTAACTGGCGATGCGGGCGGCGAGTTCCGTATCACCGGGAAATTTTTCAAGGTGCTTTTCATTGAGGAACTTCAGCACGTCGCGAGAGGCGAGGTCGCTGGCGGCGGAGACTTTCTCGGGCCGGGCGAGGTTGTAGATGGGGCGGCTGGAGTTAAAGGCGGTGCCCTGGAAGACGGCGGGGAGGAATCCATTGCCCCAGTTGTTCACGCCTGCCTGGGGGACGCCGCGTGGATCGGGAATGGCGACGTAGGCGGGCAGGTTTTCAGCCTCAGAGCCAAGGGCGTAGCTGACCCAGGAGCCGAGGCTGGGAAAACCATCGAAGATGAAACCGGTGCTCATCTGGTTTTCCGCCGGGCCGTGGGTGTTGGACTTGGCCGTCATGGAGTGGATGAAGGTGAGGTCATCCGTCATCGAGGCGAGATGGGGGAAGAGATCGGACACCATCTTGCCGGTCTGACCCCGAGGCTTGAAGTCGTAAAGGGGCCTAACCAAGTTTCCGTTCTCGCCTTGGAAGGTGAGGAAGTTTTCTTTAGCCCCTGGCATAGGCTTGCCATCCATGCGCAGCAGCTCCGGTTTCCAATCCCAGGAATCCAGGTGGCTGACGGCCCCCGAGCAAAAGAGGACAAGCACGCGCTTCGCTTTCGGCGCAAAGTGAGTGCTACGCGCGCCCAGGGGATTGGAGGGATCAATGGCCGGGCGAATGGGCCTCGTGCTGGCTAATGAGGTGTTTTCGCTCAGCAGGGTGGCTAGGCCTAGGCCGGCTGCACTGGAGAGGAAGTTGCGGCGATTCAGCAGGCCCAAGCCGTGAGTGGTGAGAGGGGCGGTCATGGCACAAAAAGAAATTCGTTGGCATTCAGCAGCACGCGGCAGAGGGCGGGCAGGCCGTGGTCTTGGAGGAGGGATTCACATACGCGAACTTCTTCGGCGGAGGGCGGGCGCTGGGTGGTGAGGGCGAAAGCACGCTGGATCTGTTGGGCTGGTGTCTTGCCTGCATCTCGTTCCAGGCGGGTGGCTAGGATCTCCGCCTGTTGATTGACAAAGCTGCTGTTGAAAAGGCTCAGGGCCTGGATGGCGGTGGTGGAGCGCGGGCGCTTCGGCTGGGATTGGCCGGCATCGGGACAATCAAAGCTGCCAAAGGTGGAGTCCTGGGCTACGCGGACTTTGGTCATGTAGATCATGCGTCGCCAGTCGGCGGGGCCGAAGTCGGCCTTGGGGTCATAGACGCGGACGTAATTGTTGTTAGGCGCAAAGGCGCTGTAGCCTGGGCCGCCCATTTTGAGATCCAACGTGCCTGCGACGGTGAGCATGGCATCCCGCAGGGCCTCGGCTTCCAGGCGGCGGGGTGGGTAACGCCAGAGGAGCTGGGTCTGAGCATCTGCCGTTAGGCCATCCTGGCGTGGGGCGCTGCTCTGTCTCCAGGTCTGGCTCATGACGATGAGTTTTTGCATGTGCTTGATGCTCCAGCCGCTGCGGATGAATTCGGAGGCGAGCCAGGAGAGCAGTTCTGGGTGCGTGGGCAGAGCTCCATTGCGGCCAAAGTCGTTGGGGGTATTGACGAGGCCTTCGCCAAAATGGTGCTGCCACAGACGGTTCACCAGCACACGGGAGGGGAGGGGATTCGCAGGATCAGCCAGCCATTGAGCGAGGGCGATGCGACGTTTTTGCTCAGGCGCGTTTTTGTCCAGATTCAGGGGCGCGCCGAGTGTGGAGACTGCGCCTGGGGGGACTTCTTCCTTGGGCTGAGTGACATCACCCCGATTCAGGCGGAAGGATCGGGCAGCAGGTTCAAACCGGCCTGCATAGACCATCGGGCCAGTCTTAGCCGTGCTGAGTTTGCTCTCCAGGGCATTGACTTCGCCTCTGGCCTCATGCCAGGCAGAGACCTTGCTGGCATCCTGCGGCTCGGGCTGGGAGAGGCGGGCCTTCGGGCCTGGATAGGGTAGGCGATCTTGGGAAGACGCCACGAGCTGCCAAGTGCCATCAGCCCGGGAGATTTCGACTCGATATTCAACGGGTAGGCGGTCACTGAATTCATCGAGTCGGTCCCGTCCCCAGACGATGGCTTCGATGCTTTCGGCCTTGGGGAATTCCACCTGCACCCACCCAGTGCCTTTGGTTTTGCTGATCCAACTGCGGTCATTGCCATACTGGCCATCGTTGAGGTGGATCAGACGATGTTTGCCGCTGTCCCAACTGGTGGATGCGGTGACCTTGGCTCCATGTCCAGCGAGAGCGATGTTTTGCCCATTGGTGTTGTAGATTTCCAGTTCATCCAGGCAGGGTTCGTAGCGATTGTTTTCGGAAGTGGCCAGGACGGTGAAGCGCAGTTTTTGAGTTGGAATCGGATTGAAGCGATCGATGTTCCGATGGGTGTGAACTGGCGGCCTACGAGGCTGCTGAGCACCGTTGCTCGTCAGGCTCATAACCTGAAGAGCAGAGGCGACTGGCTCGAATTGGAGTAGCCGATGAGTTGCCTTGGCTAGGCGCGGTAGCAGGGTGGCGTTTTCTTCTTCATCCTTTCGTGCCTCTGTTGACTTCAAGGGGCGCTCCCCGTGGCGAACGCCGGAAAAGATGGCCTGCAGACCATAGTAGTCCGCTTGGGATACGGGATCGAACTTATGGTCATGGCAGCGGGCGCAGTGCAGGGTGAGGCCTAGAAAAGCGCAGCCGGTGATGCTGACCATGTCATTGAGTTCATCCTGACGAGCCTTGGCCTTGGACTCTTCATCTTTGCCGATCTGACCGGGGAGTAGGGCCGCACTGGCCACAATGAAACCTGTAGCGGCATCTTTCCCCACTGTATCTCCGGCGAGCTGCTCCAGGATAAACTGAGGGTAAGGGGTGTCTTCATTGAAAGCCTGGATCACATAGTCGCGGTAGGGCCAGGCATTGGGGCGTGGGGTATTCACCTCGAAACCGTGGGTTTCCCCAAAGGCGATGACATCCAACCAATGGCGCGCCCAGCGTTCGCCATAACGCGGTGAGGCAAGCAGGCGGTCCACCAGTTTTTCATAAGCCTTGGGATCGTCGTTTGCGGCGAAGGCTTCGACTTCTTCAGGCGTCGGGGGCAGGCCGTGCAGGATGAGGTGAAGACGACGGATCAGCGTCCGGCGATCGGCTTCTGGAGACAGACGGAGTCCTTTTTCGGCAAGCTTGGTCGAGATGAATGAATCCAGGCTGCCTTGCTGGGGTGGTAACGGTTTAAAGGCCCAGTGGTCACGTTTGTCCACGGTCTTGGCAGTGTCCACACCATCGGGCCATGTGGCTCCTTCATTGATCCAGCGGGTGAGGAGATCTACTTCAACGGTGGACAATCTTTCGCCCTTGGGTGGCATTTGAGTGTCCTCGTCCTCCGAGGTGATGAACTGGATGAGGGGGCTCTCTGGGGCTTTGCCAGACACAATGTTAGGTGCATGGGAGTCGCCGCCGCGTAGGGCATCGGCCTTGATGTCCAGGCGCAGGCCCGATTTCTGCTTTTCAGGCCCGTGGCATGAGTAGCAGTGTTTTTCTAGAATCGGTCGCACCTCATGGACAAAGTCCACGGGGGCGGCGGTGAGACTGGTGGTGAAGAGTATGGAGAACAGCCATCCTGGCTGTTTAAGACACAGGCGGGACGCCTGTGCTCCATGCTTCAGTGCTCGATGCTTGATTGTGGAGGGCAGGCATTCTTGGTGTTTAGACACAGGCGGGACGCCTGTGCTCCATGCTTGGGTGCTCCATGCTTGGGTGATCCAGGCTTTGAGCTTCAGGCTAGAGTTCATAGGTAAGGATTGCCGGCGTCAAACAGGGCGCGGATTTCATCGTTGGTCATGGCGCGGCCTAACAGAATGAGTTCGTCCACGCGGCCGCTGAGTTTACGATCTTTGGAGTTCCAGTTGCCGATCTGGGCGGGGCCGAGCCTGGCAGGGTGGGCGGCGGCCTGGCGGGTTTCTTTGTCAAAGCGGCCATTGAGGTAAAACCGTACGGTGCCAGCCGGGGCATCATAAACGACGGCGAGATGCACCCAGCGGCCCTGTTCAGAAAGCACGGGCGTGAGGGAATCCGGGAAGCCTTGTTTTTCCACCACACCGGGTGCGAGGGTGTTGTGCTTCAAGGCCAAGCGCATGGTGCTGTCGCGGTTGATCATCCAGTGGACCTGGCCGGGCTTGTCCTCGTCCCAGCCGTCTGTGTGATAGAGCGACTGGTAAGGCTGGCCGAGACGGTCCAGGCGCACCCAGGCAGAAAGGGTGAGCTGAGGCCAGGAGCGGCCAGCGCCAGCGCTCAGCTTCATATGGTCGCCCACATGGACAAACTCCGGGGCACGAGAGCCGGGCCAGCGGCCCTGGGTCATGCGGAAGGTCCCTGAGGGGAGCTCAGCCTCTTCAAAGTCGAGCAGGGTGATGAGGGCTGGGTCCTGACGCAGCGTGGCCATGGCAGCATCTGAGCGCGCCCGCTGACCTGAGGTGAGAGCTGCCTGGAGGGCGGGCATTTCATCGGGCTGGATGAAGGCTGCGGATCGGATCTCGCGTGCGGCGCCGGCACCGGATTGCAAGGAGTAGGCTTGGCCATCTTTCAGGCTGTGGCTTTTGCCTCCTTTGGAAGATTGGGCGATGACCTCGCCCTTGAAGACGTGGATTTCGGCCTGGCCCTGCTGCGGAACATCCACGCCGAATTGGGTGCCTAGATCCACCGCCTGGCCTGACGGAGTGACGACGGTAAACCCTTTCGCTGAAGGCGGCACATCTGCTGCCACGCGGCCACGTTCCAGCCGCAGACGCTGGCCGTTTTCAAAGCGGAAACTTGCTGGGGCTTCGATGACCACCTTGGCTCCACGTGCGGTGATGAATTCTACGGTGCCTGCCTCCATTTCATAAGCAGCACCGTGAATCTGCATGCCCTCAGAAAAGACGCTGCTGCCAATGCCATGGGCCACAGTGGCATGCACAGCGTTGCTGCTTTGCCACCACCATGTTCCGGTGATGCATAGAGCCAGGGTGGCTGCGGCGGCTAACCAAAGGTGTGAAATGGATGTCCGTAGAGGTTTGGCTGACTTTGCTTGGACTGGCGAATCCCAACCCGCCGCTTGCTCGGCCAGCGCTGCGTCTAGATTGGCCAGATCCGCAAACAGGCGTCGTGCATCGGGCTGGGTAAGCAGGATATTTTGCAGCTGCTGCACTTCTTCGGCAGTGGCTAGTCCATCCAGGTAGCGCTGGATCTGTTCATCCAATTTCATGACGCATCCTCCTTGGCCAGTTCACGCTGAACACAGTCGGCCAGCAGGCGGCGGAGCCGATGCAGCCACTGATAAAAACCTGTGATGGAACGTCCGCTGATGGCAGCTACTTGTTGGATCTGCGCCTGAGGTTGATAAGCCTGCATGAGAAGCTCTTTCTGCTCGGGCTCCAGTTTTTGAGTGCAGGTTTCCAAGGCTCGACGCTGGCGCTCTAGCCGGGTTTCATCCTGGGCTGTTTCTTCGGCGATGAGGTCCACCACTTCTTCGCTGAGGACCAGGCGGTCACGGCCTTTGTCACGCAGCCAAGCGAGGACTTTGAAGCGGGCGATGCCAAAGGCCCAGGGGCGAAATTCGGCTCCCTCTTGGAAGTCGCTGAATTTTTCCCACAGCACGATGGCTACCTCCTGCATAACATCATCTGCATCAGCGCGAGAGGGCACCAATCTTCGCACATAGGCACGCACAGCGGGTTCATGCGCTGTTAGGCTGCGCAGGAAACGCTGGTGTTGTTCGATTTCGGCAGGTGACATAGCGGGCTCTCAAGAGTCTTTTCCTGAAGCCGGGCCGATTTAACGAACTATTTCACGCGTGAGAGAAATTTAATTCATCGCCGTTTCAGAACGAGCACGATGTCGGGGTAGCTGTCGTCCAGCTTGCGCGGGGTCTCGACTTCATAGGTGAAGTCGTAGCACATTTGAAGCTCCAGTTCGGGTACTTGACGCAGCAGCGCCTTCATCTGGCGGGCGTCGTAGGTGCGAAACTGCCAGCGGGTCTCCTGGATGTGGCTGCGGCCCTGATGGCTGATTTTAAGCCGGGTGCGCAGGGCTTCGAGCCGGGTTTTACGGTCGGGCGGCCAAGTGTGGGTATTGCACACGACTTCGATGTCCTCCCGCCGTGCCTTCCAGCGTTCGTGCTCCTCTTTGGCGGCGGAGTAGTCGCTGAGATGCAGGCCTAAGACGAAGATACCTCCAGGTTTTAAAGCGGCACAAGTCCGTTGCAAACAAGCGAGGGCATCGGCCTCGGAATGCAGGTATTTAAAGGTGCTGACCAGGCAATGAGCGAGGTCGTATTGATCCTTTTTGGGTGCCTTAAAACTCTGCATCCAGTCGGGCCACAGTCGGGCTTTGAGGCCCTCTTTTTTGAGGCGTTCCTGGGCAAAATCGAGCATGCGCTGATTGCCGTCGAACCCGGCAACCTCCCATCCGCGCCGGGCCATTTCGATCACCAGCCTGCCGCTGCCACAGGCTGGCTCCAGCAGGCGACGGGTGCGGCTTTTTTCACCAAAGATGGTCCACACCGTTTCCAGGAAGGTGGCCTCGCGCGGGGTATCGGCATCGAAAATGATGTCGTAATAAAGCGGGGTATCGTACCAGTCGCGGTGATCGGTAGGCATTGGTTCAATGGCTTATAGAGGCTTCTAAATCAGTTGTCAGACATTCTTATGGTCCGCCCGAAATTAGCCAAGCCAATACAGCATAGCAGTTCCAAAGTTGGTCACAAAGAGGTGATGAATGGATTCTCCCAATTGCGTTTTGGATTCATGCCTGACCGCTCTCTCATTTCCCGTCGCCAGTTTTTGAAAAGCGCCGCGCCACTGATCTTGCCTGCGGCTGTCTTGGGCCGTGCGGGTGCAGTGTCGCCCAATTCAAAAATCCGCCTGGCCTGCATCGGGGTGGGCGGGCAGGGAACAGCTAACTTGAAAGCCTTCCTCGCAGATGAACGGGTGCAGGTGGTGGCCATCTGCGATGTGGATGGCAAGCACCGCGAACGTGCGATGAATCTTGCCAAGCTGACACCCGCAGATTGCTACAATGATTACCGCGAAGTGCTAGCGCGCCAGGATGTGGATGCGGTGATGAATGCCACCCCCGACCACTGGCATGCGAATGTGGCCATCGAGGCGGCAAAGGCGGGCAAGGATCTGTTTTCTGAAAAGCCCCTGGGAGCCAGCATTGCTGAAGGGCGGGCCATCTGCCGGGCGGTGAAGGAAAACAAACGGGTGCTGCAATGTGGCACCTGGAGACGGTCCGGCCTCAAAGTGCGCATGGCCTGCGAACTGGTGCGCAATGGCTACATCGGTGAACTCAAAGAAATCCAGGTGGGTGTGCCGGGGACTTTTGCCATCCGGGGTGGTTACACCGGGCTAGAAGGTGCGCAGGAGGTGCCTCCTCATTTGGACTATGCCATGTGGCTGGGCAGTGCGCCTGAGCGGCCTTATACCGAAGCGCGCTGTCATTTTAACTTCCGCTGGATTGACGAGTATGCGCCGGGATACATCACGGACTGGGGCGCACACTTTGTGGATGTGGCCCAGTGGGGCGCGGGCATGGATGACACCACGCCGACTGAGGTGGAGGCGGTGGAGGTCAAGCGCAGAGCACAGGGGCTCTACGATGCGCCGGAGGAGTACCGTATCGAATATCGTTACGCCAATGGGCTGAAGCTTTCGATGTTCAGCACGAAAGACGCGGCCACTTACGGCACTAAATTCATCGGTAGTGAAGGCTGGGTATTCACGGAAGCCGAGACGCTGAAGGCCAGCTCTATTGACATCTTGCGCATCAAGATGAAAGAGGGCGATACCCGCCTGTATGTCTCCAAACATCATCACCGCAATTTTATTGATTCGATGATCTCCCGTGAACGCACGGCGGCACCGGCGGAGATCGCTCAGCGTGCGGCTACGATCTGCCATCTAGGGGCCATTTCTGCGAAGCTGCAAAAGGGCCTGAAATTTGATCCGAAAGCCGAAGTCTTCATGGGGGATGAGGCGGCCAATGCCCTGCTGATGCGCCCCATGCGCGATGCGTGGAAGATCTGAGCTTAAAACCCATTCATCATGAAAATGCACTCATTGTTAGGGGCAGCTGTGTTGGGGCTATTTTTTTCCTTTGTCTCGGCAAAGGCGGAGCATGAAGGGAAGCTGCAAGTACTGCTAGTGGGGGATAGCACGACGGAGGGCAGCATCCCACGTAAGCTCAGTCCTAAGGGGCCACATTTGGAAGAAGTGATCCGCGTTATTTTGGCGGCCGAAAAAGATCTGCCACCCTGTAACGTGATCAATCTTGGTCTGAGCGGGGAGTATGTGCGCAGGCTTCTGGATTCCGGGCGCTATGACAAGCAGATGGCAAAACTTCCAGGGGTGGATTACATCTTCATCCGGTATGGCATCAACGATTATGCCCGGCGCGAGAACTTTGCGGAGAACTTTACCCAAGATTATGCCGAATTGATCAGCCGGATGCGCCAAGATCACCCGAGCGCGCAGCTTGTGATCATGACGGTCATTCCTTACATGGATTCTCAAAAGAGTAACGAGATCAACATGTTGAACCGGAAAGTAGCTCTACAACACAGGTTACCGCTTTTTGACATCTATCCTAGGTATGCACAGGCGCTCAAAGACGGGCCTAACATGCTGAATTATCGGCGCTATGAACTGAAAAATATTCCAGTTCAATATCATGAATTGGTCAAACCTTTTGTGGCTGAAAATCCGCCGAAAGTGGTGGTGATGGACAATCAGTTCGACGCGCATTTTGGTAAGCTGCCGGGCTGGTTCGGCGACCGTCACCCGAACTTGGCGGGCTATCACGTCATTGGCGATGAAACGGCTCAGTATCTAGCCAAGATGATTCGTGAGAAAATGAAGAAATAAGCGGGGCATTACCATTCCTCTGCCCGTCTCCTGGCGACACGACTTGTGTGCTGAAATGTGTTTTTGACGTGGTTAGACGAAGTCTAAAAAGCGACGAGGGAGATTATTTTAACGCCACAAATTCACCGCTAAATTCCACGCAAATTTGCCCTTCTTCCTGGATGGTAACTTGGAGATTCATGCGTGCTTTGCCTGTCTCGGCAAACAGCGTTTTAAAGTCACTGATTGTGGCAGCATCGGGTGGCTGGCAAAGGGCACGGATCACCCTGCGGACGGGACGGCGGTAACGGATGGTGCTTTCACGAATGACGATGTGGGCGCTCCGATCTCCTAACATCAACCACAGCAAGCTGTATCCCGTCAGAGTGGCGATGGCGCTGAGGCTGCCGCCAAAAGCGGTGCCGAGGTGATTGTGATTGGGCTCCAGCGGTGCGGTGATCACCAGCGTTTCACCATCGTAACTTTCCACCTGCACTCCCATGGCGCGAGTGAGCGGAATCTGCTCGTGGAGAAAGTGCTCCGTTTTGCGCAGCAGGTCATCGTTCATAGGCAGCTCAGGCGTCCAGTTGCTGGATGCGCGCCAGATGGCGGCCTCCCTCAAACGGAGTGCTCAGGAAAAGATCCACGATTTGCAATGCTGTCTCCAGATCCATCATACGTTCGCCCAGGGAGAGTATGTTGGCGTCATTGTGCTGCCGAGTCAGGCGGGCAGATTCCAGGTTCCAGCACAGACCGCAGCGGATGCCTTTGACTCGATTGGCCGCGATGGCTTCGCCATTGCCGGAACCTCCGAGGACGATGCCGCTTTCATACTTTCCAGCGGCCACGGCTTCCGCCACAGGACGAATGAATTTAGGATAGTCTGTGGATTCCTCCGAGTGCGTGCCGAAATCAGTCACGTTGTGCCCAGATTTTTCCAGATGGGAGATGATGGCCTGCTTGTAGCGGTAGCCGGCGTGGTCGGAGCCAATGGCGATGTTCATGATGAATGAAAGATGGTTAGGGGGGTATCAATGCGTCCACCATTTGGAAAGTCGTGCCTCGGCCGATTCGGGTTTGTTGAGGCTGCCTTCTGCATAATGGGAGGTGTCATTAAACAGCATGAGGCGAGCCCGCACGGGGTCTTTAAAATCCACGATGTTTAAAGCGGCCGGGTCTTGATCGAGATTGTCCCGGTAGCGGCGTGGATCAAAACCCAAGAGGGAACTCAGGAGCAGGCGAATGGTGGCCTTGTGTGAGACCACGATCACGGACTGACCTTCGTGATGACGCACGATGTCGAGTAAGGCAGGCAAAGCGCGAGCCGTGACGGCGAGACCGCTTTCACCTCCTTCTGGGGCGAAGGTGTAAGGGTCTTCATCCCAAGCGGCGGCTTCTTGGGGGAACTGCACTTCGACTTCGTGGCGGGTCATTTGTTCCCAGTGGCCGTGAGAGATCTCCTTCAGGCCCTCACGCGGACTCACTTCTAGTTGATGAGGGGCGGCTAAAATGCGGGCCGTCTCCATCGTGCGGTCCAGCGGAGAGGCATAAACGGCGGCGATGTTTAGAGAAGCGAGGCGTTGGGAAAGCGTGGTGGCTTGGTGGCGACCCTCATCGGAAAGCGGCACATTCGTGGCTCCGGCAAAGCGGTCCTCGGCGGTCAGGATGGTGGCTCCGTGGCGGATGAGGTAGATGCGTGTGATGGGCATAAGCGTCGCGAATGGATAGCACTTTCAGGACCAGACGCCGGGCGCTGGCTTGTGCAAATGAAAAGCCCCAGAAGGTAGTTCTGCGGGGAGGCTGTTCAAGTCAGGGCAGGGTATGCCCAAAAGTAAGCCTCAGACTGACGCCTCGTTATTGGCATCCTGGGCAAAGCCAGACATCATTCACTCGTCAAAGCCATCTCAACTCCAAAACATCATGTCCAAGCTCCTCGTTCTCTATTATTCCACTTACGGTCACATTGAAACCATGGCCAACGCCATCGCTGAAGGTGCGCGCACGGTGGACGGTGTCGAAGTTACTCTGAAGCGTGTCCCGGAAACCTTGTCGGAAGAAGCCGCTCAAAAGATGGGCGCCAAATTGGATCAGAGTGCCCCCGTGGCCACACCTGCGGAGTTGGCCGACTATGATGCGATCATCTTCGGCACTCCGACCCGCTTTGGCAACATGGCGGCCCAAATGCGCAATTTCCTGGACCAAACTGGAGGTCTCTGGGTGAAAGGTGCCCTCATTGGTAAAGTGGGCAGTGTCTTCACCAGCACAGGCACGGGCGGCGGGAATGAATCCACCATCCTCACCACGATCCCTACCCTTTTACACCATGGCATGATTTATGTGGGACTGCCTTATTCCGCCCCTGAGCTGACAGACATCAGCGAAGTCCGTGGCGGTAGCCCCTATGGTGCCGGGACCATTGCAGGTGCCGATGGCTCTCGCCAGCCGAGTGAGAAAGAGCTCTCTCTGGCCCGCTTCCAGGGCAAGCATGTGGCCAGCATCGCGGCAAAATTGACGGCTTAAGCGAGCTGCTTTCGACGCTCTTTGCCCAATGTGGCCCACTCTTGAATCAAGAGTGGGTTTTTTTGCGGGTATTCAAATGCAAAAAAGTTGTGAAAACGGCTTGATGTTAATGCAAATTCATTGCTTTATTGGTGGCCATGCATCCTCCCGCTGCTTCTTTCCTTTCTACAGTCTTGGCCGCCGGCCTGTTGATCTCAGGTTCGGCCTGGGCTCAGACATCCGCCCAATTTGAATCTCAGCAGCGCCAAAAATATGAGTATTCAACCTTCAGTGCCATGTCCGCTCCCGTGGTGTTGCCGATGGACGGCAAGGCTGATTGGCTGACGGGCCTAGATGTGAGTCTTGCGGGGAAGATTTTTCCTCACATGCACTTGGACACAGCTTTTGGAACCGCTTCGACCGAGCAGGAAGAACTGCGTGTGGGGCATCATGACCCTGAGGAAAGAGATGCGGTGACGTTTCAGAATGTCGAGTTTTCCCTTTCAGGACGGCTGGATGACTACAACGAATTCTTCATCACGTATGCGGCAGCTGTGACTGGCGGGCGCATCGACCCGATCTTTGAAGAAGTTTTCTGGAAGTTTAAAAATCTCCCGGGCGGCTTCGAGGTGCGCGGGGGCCGAGTTTACAATCGCTTCGGCATTCAGAACACGTACCACCCTCATGGGTTTGACTGGATTGACCAGTATCTGGTGAATGCACGGATCTTGGGGGAAGACTCCATGACGACGATTGGTGCGGAGATCACATGGCTAGCGCCACTGCCGTGGACCTCTCAGTTTGATGTCGCTCTGGGTGTGGCCCCACAAGCTGAAGATGATCATGGTCATGAGCATGAGGAAGAAGGCGAAGCGCGCTATGCGGCAGAAGAAGTCTTTTTTGGCGAAGACGAATTCATGCTCGTGGCCAACTGGACGAACGTGTACAACTACAATGACTTCCATCAGTTCCGCGGTGGCATCTCGGGGGCGTGGGCCGATAACGTTTCGGGTTACCGCACCAGCATCTACGGTGTGCATGCAGAGTATCAGTGGCGTGAAAATGGCTTTGATCCCGGCGGCCGTTACTTTCGTGTTCGTTCGGAGGCCATGTTCAACCGCTTCAAGGTGGAGGATGAACTTGTGGAAGGACGCAATCCAGAGACTCAGCAAGACTTTGGCGCGTATCTCAGCCTTCTCTATGGTCTGCCAAATAACCTAGAGTTAGGCCTGCGTGGAGAGTACGTGGCGGGGAATGCGGATACTGCCCAGGACTCCCGTTTCCGTGTCAGCCCTGGTATCACTTGGTATGCCAACGATGCCCGCACACTGCGATTCCGCCTGCAATACAATTACGACAACTCCAACGAACGCGGCACGGATCACGCCGTCTGGGCTCAGGTAAGCTTTGCCTGGGGTGGTCCTGAGGTACGCTGATCTTTAGCAACAATTTTGCGTTAACAATCGTTTCTTTCAGGACACCTTGGTGGCAGGGTGTCCTGTCCTTTTCACTGTCATGAAATTTTTTATTCCTCTTCTTACTCTCTTAGCTTTTAGCCTCAGCGCCCAGGCTGCGGTGAAGGTGGCCACGCTGCACCCCATCCTGGCAGACGTCGCCCGTCAAGTCGGTGGTGCCCATGTTGAGGTTGTCGAGATCATGAAAGCCGGTGGGGATGTCCATCACTTTGAACCTTCGGCCAGAGACATCGCCTCCATGAAAGGAGCCCCTGTGATTCTCGCCTGTGGCAAGCATCTGGAAACCTATTTGGACAAGCTGCGTGACAGCGTGGGCAGTGGTGTGAAGATCGTGGAAGTGGGGCGGCTCATTCCTTCCTTGTTGTTAGACCCAAAGAATGAAATCTTCGTCTGCTGCCCGGCTCATGCCAAAAGCAGTGTGGACCCACACTGGTGGCACAGCGCGGAGAACATGAAGCGGGCGGCCCGCATCATCGCTGGTGAACTGAGCCAGCTAGACCCTGCGAATGAAGCCGCCTATGAAGCTGGGGCCAAAGCCGCAGGGGAGAAATTTATGCAGCTCAAAAGCTGGGCGCAGAAAGAGATCTCACGCATCCCTCGCGGAGATCGGAAACTGGTGACGGCCCATGCGGCCTTTGGATATTTCTGCAAGGAGTATGGTTTTAAGACCATCCCGATGTTGGGTATTGGCCGCAGCGACGACATCTCCGCTCAGTACATTGCCCAGACAATCCAGGCCATCCGCGATAATAAAATCAAAGCGGTGTTTCCTGAGGACCAAGCCAACCCCAAAGTGCTGACGGAAATCGTCCGTAGCACGGGGGTGAAGACGGGGGAACCGCTCGTTGCCGATGGCACCTCTACCCACGCCCATACGTTTGAGACCATGCTAGCTCACAACGTGCGCGTGATTGTAGCAGCACTTGCTCCCCAATAATTAACGGCTGAGTGTCATCACACACTCCAGATGTTTGGTCTGGGGGAAGAGGTCAAACGGCTGCACCTTTTCTAGCTTGAAGCCTGCCTCATGGAAGAGGACGAGGTCACGCATCTGGGTGGCAGGATTGCAAGAGATGTAAACCACGCGCTTGGGATCGAAGGCAAAGAGCTGCTGCAAGAACTCCTCGCTGCAGCCCGCGCGTGGGGGATCAATGATGACCACCGTATCCTTGCCTGCATGGGGGACTTCTTTGAAGATCTCACGGGCATCGGCCGCTAGAAATCGGCAGTTGGTGAGGCCATTGATCTCGGCATTGTGGGCGGCTTTGCGGACGGCGCTCTCAGAGAGTTCCACCCCGATCACTTCCTGGAAATGACGGGCGGCGCTGATGCCAAAAAGGCCGCTGCCGCAGTAAGCATCCACCAGGTATTGAGCACCTGCCGCCTTGGCTTCATCCACGGCATATCCGACAAAGTCGGCCAGGATGAAGGGGTTGTTTTGGAAGAAGTCACCCGCTTGGAATTCGAATTTCACCTCGCCCACTTGCTCAATGGCGATTTGGTCGGCCTTCGTCAGCACGCCATTCACAGCGGCTCGCATGAGTAAGGTGGCCCCGTTTTTAAAAGCCTCCTGATTTGCCCGAGCTTCTGCCCGGACGACGGTGAGCTGTTCATTCAGCTGGGGCATGGCGATGGGGCACTGCTCCACATCCACCATGGCATTGCGAGTGCCCACACGCAGAAAGCCGATGGCCCCGATCTCGCCCGCTTTCGGTTTGTGAAAATGCGGGGTGATTTTGGAGCGGTATTCGTACTGCTTGGGCGAGGCGATGACGGGCAGCACCGGATGCTCGATCTTCGCCATGTGCTTCAGCAGCTCCTCCACTTGGCGTCGTTTCCATTCGATCTGTTTCGGGTAATCGAGGTGCTGATACTGGCAGCCACCACAGGTGCCAAAAAGAGGGCAGGGGGCAGCCACGCGCTCACTGGAAGGCTCCAGCACTTCCACGAGGTCCGCGTTGCTGTAGTTCTTGTGGTTTCGGTAGATGCGGCAGCGCACCAACTCCCCTGGCAGGGCAAAGGGGACAAAGACCACCCAGCCATCCACCCGTGCGACACCGCTGCCCTCATTGGTCAGGTTATCGATGCGGACATCGAGCTCCTGGTGATAGGCGAAGGGGTGGGCGACATACTTGCGTGGGACCATCGTTACCCTGTAGCAGAGGCGGCGGGCAGGTCAAATGAGGGGTGCGTCCAGATGCGAGTCAGGCTAGGCTGAGGGCGTTTAGAGATTGACGAAAATGCGTCAGAATCTTTACGTTGTTGGATTAATCTAGCATCTTTGGCCTAACCAATGAAAATTCTATTTCCTTCCCTGATCCTTCAAATGGCCATCTTGACCATCTGGTTGGGGGCTTTCGGGAGGGTGCAGGGGCAGTCGCCTAACCCCGCGTTTCAAAGCACCGAAAGCTTTTTGACAGCCCTAAACAATGCAGAGTGGGAGTGCTCGTTCACCAGTTACCCACGCTTGCGTTTTGGAGCAGAAAAAATTGAGATTCTAGGTCTCGACGGAAAAGTCACCAACACGCTCAAGAACGTCACGCATCCAGAGCCGGGCGTAATCAAGGTGGGTTTTAATCGAGGGGTGGTGCTTTTTGCCTTTTCTGATGATCTTCAGAGTTTTGTGATCGCGAACATGTCGGAAATCAGTGAATTCGACATTCCTGGTGCCTCTGCGGGGGTGAATCTGCCTGCGACCGCCGCTGATGCTCCTTTAGAGGGGACATTCAAAGATCACCCATATTGGAAGAAGATGCGTCTCCACGCTACCAAAATGGAAGTGTTGGAAGAGAGTGGTGCTCCTTTTGCCACGAACGAAGGCTTTGCCTTTTCTCCCCGAGGACTAGGGCTAAAACTGCCGGAAAAAGGGGTGGGATTTGTAGTTCTGTCTCGTCAGCGAGCAGGGGGCTGGTATCTGGGCGGGCGGCATTTAGGCACGGGTGTGCGCACGCAGGCCGCTGGTGTGTTCCGGCCTTTCCTCCGTAGCAAACTCACCGACTTCGCGCTTCGTTCGGCCCATTTCACCCGCTCTCTTTTGTTAGCTAGGCAAGAGTCCATGGCGGATGCTCAAGAGCAATATGCTCTCTACAATGCAGCCAACATTTATGGCGAAGCGTCTGAGCAGGTGACCTTCGCTTACAATGAAATCGGCAAGCTGCGCGGTTATGCTTTGAGCTTTGATCGGGCTGCCGAATGGCACGCCCAGGCTTACGCTGCAGCCAAAGCCCACTTTGCTCAGGACAAGGCCAAGCTTTTGGAGATCGGCACCGATCTGGCCGAAAGTCAGGGTGAGAAAGGCGACTTCGCGGCGGCCAAAGCGACTCTTGCGGAAGTGTTTCCTTATCTCCCTCCAGAAGGCGGCGATGCACGCATCCCGTATGCCTTTTACAAGGCTCTGGGGGCCGCAGAATTTGGCCTTCGTAACTACCCTCAAGCGGCGAAGCTATTTCTGGACAATCAAAAGCGCGCTGAGGCCGCTGATTTTAAAGGTTACGTCATTGAGTCTTTGCTGGATTTGGCGGCTTGCCAAATGGCGCAAAACCAACCGATCGAAGCGGCTGCCAGTGTGGCCTTGGCAATGCAAAGGCAGGATGAATGGACGAAAAAGAATCCCAAGTACAACTTCGACACTTACAAACTTTCGCTCGCCTGTGTGGCGCTGCAAAAGTGGGATGAAGCCGTCAAATATTCATCCCTCAGCCAACGGCGGAATTCGGTCTCGTATGAAGAGTATGCGCGCCTGCTTTCACTGCTGAATCGCGGAGACAAGCCCGCAGCTCAAAAGCTCGCTCAGGATTTCAAGCGCCGTTTTGCTGGAGGGCTGGATGACATTCAAATCCGCCGTGACATTGATGCGATGACGGTCAAACTCACCGAGGCTGTCTCTGCCCTCACTCCCGTAGCGACGGCTGACCTGGAACAGGCTTGGGCACAGCAAGTGGAGTCCCTGCGTAAACGCCCTCTGCAAAACTACATCTTCGCACGAGTGATGGTGGCTGCCATTGCGAGTCTGAAGAGCGGAAAATAACCAAAATTGAGCCCTCTATTAAACATGGGGCGGGGGGCTTCTTTGGCGTGACTCGTTAGGTTTGGGATGGAGTTACGGGCTTCTGTCTTGGCAGTTGTTTTTCGTGAAAGCGGGTCAATTAGTGCCCATGAACTGCTCTCTCTGGCTGTGTTTCTCCGCTGCTTTTGCTCTGCTCGCGACCCAGGTTTCGGGACAGACCGCTGCACCGCTGGATGAGAAGTTGGCACGCCAAAGTCTTTCCGCAAAGCCGCCTCGCAATCCGGTGAAGAGTGCGGCCCCAGTGGCAAAGCGCACGCATGAACGCCGCGCGACGAAGGGGCTGAATGTCGAGGTGGAGGTGATCCACCGCACTGATGGCAGCACGGAGGAGCACACATTCATGCCGCTACCCATCCTCTTTGTGGTGAATTCGGATCAACTCCTGGACGAGGTTTCTCGCAGCAATGTCCGCAAACTTGCCGGGATCATTCAGGAAATCTCAGCGGATGGGAAAGCGATTTTCAGCATCCAAGGTCACACGAGTGCGGAGGGTGACGCACAAGCGAATCAGCAGCTGAGTGAACGCCGGGCGGCACGCATTCAGGCTTTGTTAGCTGCCGAAGGCGTGCCTATGCGGACCTTAGTTGCCATCGGTTTGGGAGAGGAAGTGGCGAAGTTTCCAGACAATGCGGGGGAATCTGAGCTGCAGCAGGATCGTCGAGTGCTGGTGGTGCGGATGCGGTGATTGATGGACGTGTTTTTTGTTAGGCTGGAGTATTCTGAACCCGAGACTCTACCGCCTTCTTCATTTCCCACCCACTGATAGTACGCAGCGAAAGCCATTGTAATCATGGCTGAAAGTGGGGTCCACGGGGAAGCGCGATGCTGAGCGCAGGTATACCTGGGCGGAGTCATACCAACTGCCACCGCGCAGGACCCGAGTATCTTGCTTGGCGCTGTACCAGTCCTGACACCATTCCCAGACATTGCCGCCCATGTCGTGAAGGCCAAAGGCATTTGCCGGGTAGGTGCCTACGGGAGAGGTAATGGCAAAGCCGTCGTTGTATTCCGTTAAGTATTCGTAACCACTGCCTTTGGCCTGGGCTTTGACATCGGCGTAGTTGCCACTGTTGGCGGGAGGTGGGAATTCTTTGCCCCAGGGATAAAGGTCATCCAGCAGGCCATCTTTCACCTCGGGGGTGGCCTGGGCAGATTCCAGATCGGCAATGCCGACGGCGTAGCTCCACTCCTGATCCGTGGGCAGGCGATACTCATCATCGGGGCGGATGCGGCCTGTCTGACGCTCCGTTTGCGTCAACCAAAGACAAAAGGCCGTGGCCTCTTCCCAACTGATGCTGGAGGCAGGGTGCAGCCGCTCATCATCGAGGAGCTGAAGTTTTTTCCAGGTCTCGCCCGCGTCGCGGTTTTTATACGCGTCATAGTCCTGGCGGCGAGTCTCCCAGACGCTGAAGAGAACGCGTTTGCCTCCCAAATAAGTGAGAACAGGCACGTATTTCATGCCCAGGCTGTTGGTAAAAGGGCTCTCTTGGGTGGCGGTGAGTGGTGTGGTGATTTTGAGCGCCTCGAGCTGGGAATGAGAACTCGTTTTAGTCGGGTTGGCCTTGAGGGCGGCCTGGGCTTGGCGAAAGGCGATCATTCGCTGCACCAGTTCACGGCCTTCACGTGCCGCACGCTGCTCCTCCGTCTCATTCATGGGCGCGGAGGGCGGTGTCGGGGCGGGGGTAGTGGGGAGCCGAGCCAGCACGGGCTGAGCAGCAGGGATGATGAAGTCGGTGATGAGGGAGGCATCACCGCGCAGTTCCACATGGGGGACTTGGCGCATCTCGGTGCGTTGTTTGGTGATCCGGCTGGCGGCATTGACAATGGAAAACAGGTCCGCTCCCTGAGTGCGCATTTGATCGGTCAAAAAGCGGGTGAAGGGGCTGTTAGTATCGCTCTCTTGGAGGAAGGCGGCGGCTTTGCGTCCAGGGCTAGCGGCGAAGGCGATGAGGGTGCCATCTGGCAGAATGGCTCCGCCCAGAGCGCGTTTCACATTTTCATCCAGACCGCCCAGATTTTTGGTGGAGCCGGCCAGGGCCTTGGTCGCCGCAGGGGCGCCACTGCGGCAGCAGTCTAGTATGACGGCCCGTGCAGCTCCTCGGGTGCCTTCTAGAGCGCTGAGTACATCGCGCAAGGGGATGGCGCTGTCTGGGAGGTCATCCACGTTGGTGATGTCGGCATCCACTGGCAGCAGGAAAGTCTCGGCTCGGTCATAGCCTGTGGGGGTGTCTTCCAGTCCATGGCCAGAGTAAAAGATCAGGGCCAGCTTGGCCCCTGCCGCGCGTGAGCGGAACTGGCGCAGGGCCAGGCTCATTTGATTCCGCCGTACGTCCTTGAGCAAAACGATGTCTTCAGGCAACACCCCTGGCACATTGCGCAGGGTGGTGAACATCAGCTCCGCATCTTTACCAGGGGTGTCCAGTTGGTCCTCCGGGTTCACATACGCGTCATTGCCGATGCATAGCGCCACAATGTCTCCCGCCTGGGCCGAGAGGCAGGATAGACCTAGAGCCAGGACGGGGAAAAGCCACGTTTTCATGCGGAGGCAAAGGGCCAGGAATCTAGGGTGAGATCAAGCGATAACACGGGGTGGAATGCATTTCTGGCTACGCTACAAAGGCCACGTTCCAAAAGGAAAAGCAGGCTTTTGGAGCGGAGCTGTCATTTTTAATGAGAAGGGGCCTAACTAAAAGATTGGATCATGGAATGGTGTCAGCTTGGTCACTGTTCTCCATCAAGATTGATTTTTTGATTGGAAAAACGTCTTAGCACAGCCCATAGGGCAATCGGCTTTGGCGCGATTCGCCCGCGTGTTCCGTGAAAACTCCCACCCGTTCACCGCATGAAACTTTTTTTACACAGTCTGGCCCTGCTTTTAGTGCTCTCTGCCTGGGGTGATGAAGCTCAGGTTTTGAAGTTGTTGGAGCAAAAATGTGCGGATTGCCACAGTGACGGTGATGAGGAACCTGCGCTGCATGGCGGCATCAATCTCACCCAACTCAAAGGTGCTGAAGATGACGTCAAAAGCATCCTAGATCGAGTGCAGCGGGCCGATGCGGTGAAGGGGCGCATGCCCAAGAGCAAAGGCCAGCCCGGCGACGCGGCCTACCTGCCACCTCTAACGGTGGAGGAAGTCACGCTGTTGAAAACTTGGAGTGCAAATACAGCCACAGCAGCCAAGACTGAGCCCGCCGCGCCTGTGACGGAAGCCCCTTCACCGGCTGCCGCCGCAGCCCCCGTTCGCCGTTTCATCCCCATGGCGGAGGAGGTGCGCATCATCGCCGCAGATGTGGTGAAACTGCCGGAATCCACGCAGCCTTTTGTTCGATACCTGACCCTGACCAATCTGGCGAACCTGCGCGATGCCCAGGGGCAACCCGTGGAGGATGCGAAGCAGATGGAGACCTATCGTGCGGCGATCAGCAAGCTGCTCAACAGCCTCAGTCATGAGGGCCAGATCCAGGTGCCTACTGCCGTTGATGAGGGGAAGACGATCTATCGGTTTGACCTGCGTGATTATGGCTGGACCCCGCAGGAATGGGAGCAGCATGTGGTGGCCGGTTACCCCTACGCTCTGCGGGGGCTGGATGCCCGACGGGAACAGGAAATCCAAGACGCCACCCACAGTGCCGCAGCTTGGGTGCGGGCAGACTGGTTCACCTTCGCTGCCAGCCAGCCGCCTTTGTATAACCAACTGTTGCATCTACCCGACAATGATCGCGATCTGGAAAAACAATTGGGTGTGGATGTGGTGGGGAATCTCACCCACAAGCGTGCCATCCGCGCGGGCTTTCGTGAGAGCGGAGTCAGCCAGGGAAACCGCATGATCGAACGTCATGAGTTAGGCCGCTATCCGGGTGCGTACTGGAAAAGTTACGATTTCAGCCCCCTGGAATTGCATGGCCAGCACGATCTCTTTCGCAGCCCGCTGGGCCCTGTGGGTGCGGGTTTGACGCCTAACCAGGACCGTGAATTTGCCCATGATGGAGGCGAGATCATCTGGAACCTGCGCAACGGCCTGCAAGCCTATTACCTCAGTACCGCCAAAGGCACCAAGCTGGACCGTGCACCGACTGAGATCGTACAGGACAGAAAGCGCCGGGACGGGGCCATCATCAACGGCATCTCCTGCATGGCCTGCCATGAATCGGGCATGAAATACACCCTGGATAAGCCGCTCGAAGAATTCAAAGATGAGGTGGGCCCTGTGGCTCTCAAAGCCGGGCTGGACCGCACCGAGCAGCGCATGGTGGAGGATCTGTATGTGCCCCAGGCCAAGCTGCATGAAGTGGTGAAGCAGGACGAAGAACGTTTCAAAAAAGCCCTGGCTGCCGCCACGCCTGGTTATGACCAGCCACTGGATCCCGTGGAGCGTCTTTACAAACGCTTCAAGGCAGATATCAAGCTGGAGACTCTCGCCGCAGAGTTCGGCGAAGAAGATCTCGGTTTCCTCGCACGACTCAAGGATACACGGGATGCTGACTTGGAGAGCATCGCCACCCAGTTGGAAACCGGCCTTGGCTTTCCGCGCGCGGGTTTTATGGATCAATTCCGCGCGATCGTCAGTGCCTTGAGATATCAGCAACTCGACTTCACGCCCATTGCTTACACCGAGTTCACCAGCGGTGCCTCCAAAGCTGGGGGCAACATCGGCCAAGTGGCACTGAGCGAGGGCGGTAAACTCACCCTGAGCACGGACAAGGCCCACTACGTGAAGGGGGACTTGATGACCGTCACCCTCAAAGCCACCGAAGGTGTTTTCGTGCGGCTGTATCACTTCAGTGCCGATAAAAAGATCACCCAGATCTTCCCGAATGCCGGACAGAAACAAAACTTTATCCCAGGAGGGAAATCCGTGATCCTGCCTGGGGCGGGCGATAGTTTTCGCTTCCGCATGGGCAGTCCCTACGGCACCGAGATCATCCTGGCCGTAGCCAGTCCCGTGCAGTTCACGGATGCTGAAAATCTCGCCTTTGCGCAGACCGAAGTCTTTAAGTCCTTCCCTGAAAACGACCTGCGCAAGGCGGCCAAACGGGGCGTCAAAGGTCTGACGGTGGAAGTCTCCGACGTGCAGGGCAAAGTGGTCGGAGAGCGCAGTGCCGCCACCTTCACGGCCCGTGCGGTCTTCACAGTTTCAGATCACTAAAAAGCCTGTCCAGGGAGGCTTTGGGGCACTTCCTGGACAGGCTCAAAGTCTTAGCTGCTTACTTGCTGTTCTCTGCGAACTGCGCGTCGAAGATGATCTTTGAAGGTGGGAAGTCCAGCTTCTTCACAAAGGCAGCGGATTCGGTAGCGCCGAATTCGCGGTCCATCGCGCCATCTTCCCACTCCACGCTGAGAGGGCCACCGTAGCTGATGTCATTCAGCGCGCGGATGATCTTCTCAAAGTTGATGTTGCCACGGCCCACGGACTTGAAGTCCCAGTAACGGCTAGGCTTGTGGAAGTCCACATGACCGCCGAAGACGCCGGCGTCCACGCCCAGGTTCCAGGCCACGTCCTTCATGTGCACGTGATAGATGCGGTCGCTGAACTTGTAGAGGAACTTCACGTAGTCCACGCCCTGGTAGCCGAAGTGGCTCGGGTCATAGTTGAAACCGAAGGCAGGATGGTAATCCACGGCCTGGAGGGCACGCTCGGCACTGGAAATGTCGAAGGCGATTTCCGTCGGGTGGACTTCGAGGGCGAAGCGCACGCCCAGCTTCTGAAATTCGTCGAAGATGGGGATCCAGCGTTTGGCAAAGTCGGCGTAACCGGCGTCAATCTGGCCCGGCAGATTTGGCGGGAAGGAATAGACCAGATGCCAGATGGAGCTGCCCGTGAAGCCATTCACCACATTCACGCCAAAGCGTTTGGCCGCATGGGCAGTCTTGATGATTTCTTCTGCCGCACGCTGGCGCACGCCTTCCGGCTCGCCATCGCCATAGATGTGGGGCGGCAGGATCTGGGCGTGGCGAGGGTCGATGTTGTCGCACACGGCCTGGCCCACGAGGTGGGTGGAGATGGCATGGCACTGGAGGCCGGCGGCTTTCAGCGCGGCGCGTTTGGCATCGCAGTAAGCCTGGTCAGCCTTGGCGACTTCGAAGTGGTCGCCCCAGCAGGCGAGCTCGACACCGTCATAACCAAAGGCCTTGGCCTTCTGCAGCATGGTGTCAAAGGAGAGGTCGGCCCACTGGCCGGTGAAGAGAGTGACGGGTCTGCCCATAGGAATTCGTAGTTTCGGGTTTGGTTTGGGGATGGGGGTCGGGAAAAAACGACGCGCGCCGATTCTCTTTAGCCTGGGCACCTTGGCAATCGAAATGTCACCTGGGGGTGCTTTCCACCATGTGCATTCCCGATAGTCCTCCGTGGCTAGAATAGGCTTCCCTCAGGCCGTTGATATCACCTAGCATCCTTTTCACCACCATGAAGCGTCTCATCCTGGCTGCCGCCTTTCTTTCATCTTTCAGCCTTTCGCAGATTGCCTCTGCGGCTGAGCCTTTGCGGGTTTTTATCCGCGCAGGCAAAAAGTCCCATGCGCCTGGGGCCCATGATTTCCCCCAATTTCTCAAAGATTGGGTGCCCCTGCTGAATGAGCGCGGTGCGCAGGCCGATGGCGGTCTGGAATTTCCCACCAAGGAGCAACTGGATAAAACGGACGTTCTGATCCTCCACGCTCAGGAGGCTGGAAACATCAAAATCGGCGAGGAGCGCAAGAACCTCATGGAGTTCCTGAAACGGGGTGGTGGCCTTGTGGTCATCCACGCGGCAGCCGTTTCTCGCGATCACGACTGGTTTAAGACGATCATCGGCGGGTCCTGGAACTTCAGCCGCACCAAGTGGCTGGAGGCTCCGATGAGCCTTTACTTCACCGATCACGAAAACCCGATCACGAAGGACATCTCGAATTTCGATCTGGATGACGAGATCTATTATGACATGGACATGCTGCCTGAGGCCAAGATCCTCGCCGCTGCCTACACGCCCAAAGCCGCCGACACGGGTGGCAAAGGCAACAAGGAAGCCCAGCAACGCGCTGCCGAGGCCGTGGCCAAAAAGAAGGCCGTGAACATCTACGACATCCAGCCGCAGATGTGGACTTACGAGAAGGAAAACTACCGCGCCTTCACCTGCATCCCCGGCCACTGGTACAAAAACTTCTCTCACGTGGGCATCAAGGCCGCCATTCTGCGCGGCATCGCCTGGGCAGGGAAAAGAGAGAACGTGGATGAGCTCTGCAAGCCTGAGGAACTGGGCGATGCGCTGCGTTATGCCGAAGGCGGCGTGCCACGCCCGCAGGAGATGCCAAAGCAGCTCGAGATACATCCTGAATTTGATCTCACCCTGGTCGCCGCTGAGCCGCTGATCAATAAACCCATGAACATTGACTGGGATGAAAAAGGCCGTCTGTGGGTGGTGGAGACACCGGAGTATCCCAATGGTCTGCGTCAGGCGAATGTGGATGCCTGGAAGGACTCCGGCTCCATCAAGCCCGGTCAATACGAGCGTGAACCGCTCGACCGAGTGTCCATCCTTTCAGACAGCAATGGCGATGGTGTGATGGACAAAAAGACCGTCTTTGCCGACAAGATCGAACTGGCCACCAGCAGCGTGTTTTATAAGAACGGCATCATCGTCTGTGCCGCCCCAGACATCTGGTTTTTTGAAGACACGGATGGGGATGACAAGGCCGATAAACGCACGAATATTTATACCAACCTGGGCAATCGAGACACCCATGCGGTGATCAACAACATGCGCTGGGGCATGGACGGCTGGGTGTACGCCACTCATGGTTATTCCAGCACGGAAGATGCGAAGTCTGGCGATGGCAGCAAAGGCTTCGGCCCCATCGGTGCTGGCGTGGTGCGCTTCAAGCCGGACGGCAGCGCCATTGAGCAATACGCCTCACGCGGCGGCAATACCTGGGGTCTCGACATCACCACCGATGGCCAAGTTTTTTACACCCAGCCCACCAGTGGCAATCACTTCATCCATGTGGTGCTGCCTGAGTACGTTTTGGCCAAGGGCAAGTTGCCCGGCGTCGTTGGCACGAATGCCATGCTGCCGAAGGAGCCCACTTATCCCGCCATGCACTGGGAACAGCAGGCCTATGTGCAGATTGATCAGGTGGGCAGTTATACCGCTGCCGCAGGCTGCGCCATCTATGAAGGTGGGGCCTGGCCGCAGAAATGGAACTACGGCTACTTCACCACCGAACCCACTCTGAACATCGTCAGCCACTTCCAGGTCGAGCCCGATGGCGTCACGTATAAGGCCAAGCGCGAACCTGGTCGCGAGCAGACCGAGTTCATCCGCAGCAGCAACCTTTGGTTCCGCCCCATCGAGGTCCGTATCGGTCCGGATGGTGCGCTCTACGTGGTGGACTTCTGCAACCAGGCCATCATTCACAATGACACCCGCGGCCCCACCCACGGCCCGGCCAATGCCGCCGTGCGTCCTGACCGCGACCATTACTATGGCCGCATCTGGAAGGTTCAGCACAAGGAGGCGAAGCAAATTTCTGCGCGCCTATCCTCAGACGCGAAAGGCACTCAGGGCAGTGCTGCCTTGAAAACCTACGAGGCTGCTCAACAGGCCGTGCAGAGTGAAAGTGGCCGCCAGCAAGTGCTCAAAGACTTCGCTGGAGCTCAAGATGACTGGACTCGCTCTGCGATCATCGCGGCTTGTGGTCCGCAGGCACAGTTGTGTGTGGAGGCTGCTCTAACCAGCCCTCTGGCAGGCAACTTGGATACTTTTGTAGCCGCTCTTTTGCCTTCTTCTCTGCCTGCGGGCGCTGTCCAACTGATCACTGCTTGTGCCTCTGCCGACTCTGCTGCGGATGGTTTGAAAATCACCATTCTACGTGGCATTGCCCAGCAGGCGAAGGAAGCACCAGAGTTTACCCCGGAGCTGACGGCCTCTTTGAAAAAGCTCCTCGCCCAACCTTCGCTCGCTGTCGCTACTCTGCCGCTCGTGACGAAGTGGGACAAAGGTGGTGCACTCACCAAAGAAGTGAAAACCCAGCTCGGTCAATTCACCACGACGCTGTCCGACAAGGCTGCACCTGTTGAGGCGCGCATCAATGCTGCAAAGGCACTGATCGCTGTCGGTGGCGAGGCCACCCATTCTGTCATCCCAGCTTTAGCCGCTCCAGACTCCCCCGAAGCGCTGCAATCTGCCATCATCGCCGCCATGGATGAAAGCGGGCAGGTGCTTGACCTGGTGCCTGCCATGAGCCGCCTCAAAGCGGGGCTGCAAAACAAAGCCTTTGAGGCCATTCTCAAACGGGCTGATGCCACCAGCGCTCTGCTGGCCGCTGTCAAAAACGGCCAGTTGGATCGGGGTCTTTTTGCCCCGGGCGATGTCGCCCGTCTGCGGTCGCACCCGAACAAACCGATCGCCCGCACGGCTAACGAATTGTTTAAAATCAACAACACCGCGAAGGATGCCATCATCGCCAAGCTGATCCCTGAGGTGGAAAAGCCAGGCAATGTGGCCAATGGCAAGATGCTCTTCAGCGCCGCCTGCGCGGTGTGTCACAAGCTGGGAGACATCGGCGTCGCCGTCGGCCCGCCGCTGGATGGCATGGGCGCTCATGGCCCAGCGGAACTGCTGGTACACATCGTGGATCCGAACCGTGAAGTGGACCCCAGCTTCTGGGCCTTTAACATCACCACGAAAAAGGGTGAGGCCCTGCAAGGCGTGATCACCAGCGAAAACACCGCCACCGTGACTCTGGCCACGCAGGTGGGCAAACGTGAGGTCGCCAAGGCCGATATTGATAAGCGCGAAAACACCCGCCGCAGCCTGATGCCAGAGGGGCTGGATGCTCTGGGGCCGGAAGCTTTGCGTGACATCCTTGCCTTCATCTGTGGCGATGCGTCCAAGCACTATCGCATTCTTAATCTGGCCGAGGCTTACACCGCCGACAGCCGCGAAGGTGTCTTTGCAGGGCCTGCGGCCAATCAAGGTCAGGTGCGCCTGGCGAAGCTCGGCAATGTGCAGGTGAATCAGGTACCTTTCTTCATCCAGGATGCCGCAAAAAGCGCCACGGGGGCGAACCTCATCGTGTTGAAAGGTGGCCCGCCGAAGAGCCAGAGTGCAAGTTATCCAGCCAAAGTGGAAGTGCCGATTCATGTCGCTACCAAACGCCTTCAGTTGCTCAGTGGCATCGCCGGGTGGGGATTCCCTGCGGTGAAGAATGAGGTGCCTGTGCTCAAAGCCACGGTGCTCTACGACAGTGGTGAGAAAGAGGAATTCACCTTTCTCAATGGGGTCCATTTTTCCGACTATGTCCGCAACGTGGAAGTGCCGGGGTCTAACTTTGTGGAAGGCATCACCCAAGGTCAACAGATGCGTTTGATCTCCATGGACCTCACCAAAAAAGGTGTGGCCAAAACGCTCATCCTGGAAAGCCCCGAACGCAATCCCACCGCGCCTGTCATCGTCGCCATTACGGCAGACATCGAGGGCAAAGGCCCCGCGCCTGCGAATGCCTCAGGTGGCAGTAAAGACAACGCTCAAATGGAACCCAAAGAAGGGGGTAAGGGCGATGGTCCCCTCGTCCCTGCTACTCCTCCCCAGTGGGAAGCTGGCAAGACCAAGGTCCTGGTCATTGGCGGTGGCTCCTCACACAACTTCGCCACCTTCTTCGGCACGACAGATGTGACCACATTGAAGACTGCCGGGTTCAGCGTCCACTACACGGAAGATCGGGATCAGGCCGCCAGCGAGCTGGCCCAGGCGGACGTGGCTGTCATCAGTGTGAACCGGAAGTTCTTTGATACAGCGGTTTATCGCAAAGCGCTTATGGACTTCGCCGCCGCAGGGAAGGGCATCATCATGCTCCATCCTGGCACCTGGTACGGGTTCACGGGCTGGCCTGAATTGAACGCGCAGATCGTCGGAGGTGGCTCACGGGGGCACGACAAGATTCATCCCTTCGAGGTGAAGACAGTCAAGGCGCACCCCATCATGGAAGGTGTGCCCGCCAGCTTCACCGTGGAGGACGAGCTTTACTACATGAACGCAGAGCCTGAGAAAATTCCCGCAGGCACCACTGCCATCGAAGTGCTGGCAGAGACCAGCCCCAGCAACAAGTTCAACAAGCCGCATCCCAGCATCTGGATCACCCAGCATCCGGCGGCAAAAGTGGTGGGCATTGCGCTAGGGCACGACCAACGTGTTCATGACATGGAGGCCTTCCAGAAACTGCTGACGAATGCCGTAAAATGGGCGTCTGGTAAGTAGCTATCCTGTCTTGCATCATCTTGTTAAATCCTTTCCTGTGGGACAGGATGATGCATGGCCTTTGATTCCGAGCGCGAACTCAGCTTTTCCCTGGCGGATGGCACACCTCTGTGTGTGCGTTCCATCCGGCCAGAGGATCGTGATTTCATCACCGAGGCCTTTCGTCGTCTTTCACCAGAGTCTCGTTACTTTCGTTTTTGGACACGCGTTCGCGAATTAAACCCCCGCCTGATCGAGGAGATCTGCTCGCCCGATCAGAAAGATCATGTCGCGTGGGTGGCCCGACACCAGACTCGTGATGACATCCCTGGCGTGGGTGGGGCCTCTTTTTGGAGATTAAAAGAAGACGCTACTGCGGCCGAAGTATCCTTCACCGTGGCCGATGAATTCCAAGGACGTGGCGTGGCTACTTTGTTGCTGGCTGTGCTTTGGGAGCATGCGGTCAGTCTTGGCATCACGCGTTTGGTCGGTCATGTCCTGCATGAAAACGTCGCCATGCGTGCCTGGTGGGATGCGCTCGGGGCCACTGAGCAGGAAGCCCCACGTCACTGGCTCACGACCTTGGTTTTGGACGAATCTTTGCTGGAGGATAACTCGGCAGGCAGCAGCTTGCGGGCGCGTTTGACTCAGGTGCGGGACTGCATGAATGAGGAAAACGCGCTGAAGGATTGACCATCTGGCGCGTTTCTGTCTTTCTGTCTTTTTTCGCTGTGACTCCTGAATCCATCCACCTGCTGTATCTCTCTGCTGGCGCCGTCGCGGTGCTGATTGTTCTCATCGCATGGCTGCGCATGAATGCCTTCCTGGCTCTGCTCATGGCCGGGTTGGTGATTGGCCTGGGGTCCGGCATGGGCCCTGCCAAGGCGATGACTTCCTTTCAGGACGGCATGGGGGCCACGCTGGGTGGCATCGCAGGTGTGTTAGGTCTGGGGACCATCCTCGGTGGTCTGCTGGCTGCCTCTGGCGGAGCCGAGGTATTGGCCAAGGAATTGATCCGCCTCTTCGGTCCCAAGCGCGTTCACTGGTGCCTCATGGTGCTCGCCCTTTGCATCGGCCTCACCACTTGGTTCGCCGTGGGTTTGGTGATGCTGGTGCCCATCCTGGTGACGTTAGCTCGCGAGACCAAGGAGCCTTTTTTAAAGCTGGCCATCCCCATGCTGGCGGTGCTTTCCATCATGCATGGTGTCATGCCTCCGCATCCTGGTCCCGTCGTGGCGCTGGATGCCCTGGGCGCAGATCTTGGTAAAGTGCTCCTCTGGGGCTTACTCGCTGCCGTTCCTGTAGCCGCCATCTCAGGGCCTATTTTTGCCCGCTGGGCTGTGAAGCACGTGCATGTGGAAACGCCTGAGCCTCCCCCCGTGGACCCTGTTTTGGCAGCGCGTGAAAAGCCCTCCCTTTTCATCACCAGCGCCGTTCTGGCTCTGCCCATCCTGCTGCTGCTCAGTCAGACCATTGCCGAGCTTTTCTTTGCCAAAGATCACCCCGTGAGAGGAGTCACCACGGTGATTGGCAATCCCACCTTGGCTCTTGGCATCTCGGTGATCTTCGCGGGTATCGTCTTTCGCTTCAGCAAAACCGAGGCGCTCAAGATTGGTGAAAAAGCCATTGCAGCTGTGGGCATGACCTTGCTCGTGGTTGGCGGCGGCGGTGGTTTTAACCGCGTGCTCAGAGATTGCGGCGCAGCGGATGCCATCGGCCAAATGGCCTCAGCCGCGCAGCTGCCACCGCTCGTTTTTGGCTGGGTCTGCGCCGCCCTCGTGCGTGTGGCGACGGGGTCAGCCACGGTGGCCATCACGGCTGCTAGCGGTCTGGTGGCTCCGTTGGTCATCGGTAACCCGAATGTGAACCCCGAGCTGGTGGTTGTCGGCATCGGCTGTGGTTCCCTCTTCCTTTCACACCTGAACGATGCTGGCTTCTGGATCGTGAAGGAGACTCTCGGCATGACCGTAGGCCAGACCTTGCGCACTTGGACTGTGACGGAGACGCTGGTGGGCATCACCGGTCTGTTTGTCGCCTGGGGCCTGGACATGGTGTTTTAAAAACAGGCCTCATTTCACCGTCAAAGCCGGGCATTTGCGCCACAGCATCTCGCGCAAGAAAGCGCGATGTCCGGCGCATGAGACGGACCCTTGATTTTGGCGACCACGCCCACCGCTGCCTGTTCCAGAACGACTGTGTTCAGGCGCACTTATTAGGGCTTAAGCCTGGCTGTCTCTCGTTTGAGGCCTGTTTTCCCCAGGATGCCACGGTTATCCTCACCTTTGGCGAGGCCAGTGCTCGCATTGCTGGGAGCATGCATCATTTGCGGGCGGGAGATCAGGTGGAGGTACCTTATGCCAGTCCCCTGCGGCTTTTGACCACCAGCGAAGCTGACGTGATGCTGCTGCTAAAACCTAAAGCCGCCTGATGAGTGGTGGCTACCGGGTCCCTTGACTCCACGCCTGCTATCTTCAAAGGAGGGAATCAGAGAACCGATCAACTTCAGAGATCCGATGAATGAGAGCTGGGAAATGAAGATCTCTCGCCCTCTGACTCACTCAGCAGAAAGAGAGGTGGCATCTTTCTCGCACTTTTTTGAGTGTCTTAACCTTTTCTAAAGGTTGGCTGGGGAATGTGCGGGAGGGAGCAGACCACTGACCCACCGTTTCATGAAAATCACCAACCCCCCCCGCCCCCTCATCGGCCTGACTGGATTGGCTCTGGCAGTGCTGATGGGGGGCTGCACCACCACTTCACGGCATGAGAGTGACTTGGCCATCCCTGCCGCATGGAAGGGGAAAAAATCGGGGGTGGTGCCGCTGGATACCGCTGGCCTCACGCAGTGGTGGCGTAAGCTGAACGATCCCGTCCTCAATCAAGTGCTTGCCCAGGCCTTGCAGTCCAGCCTGGATGTTCGCACCGCCTTGGCCCGGATCGACGAATCACGGGCCCGTCGTGGGGTGGAGAAATCCACGCTATTTCCGTCCATCACCGGTGGTAGCTCAGGCCGAGGAGAGCGCAGCGACAGCAAGCTGACGGGCCTTTCCACCACCGAAAGCTACAGTGCCAGTGTGGATATGAGTTGGGAGGTGGATCTTTTTGGCAAGCTGCGGCAGAACGTCAAGGCGGCTTCCGCAGACCTCGCCCAAGCCACTGAAAACTACTACGCTGCCCAGGTGACCCTCGCCGCCGAAGTTGCTGAGGCTTATGTGGACCTTCGTACCGCCCAGGCCCAACTGGAAGTGTATCAACGAAATCTCTCCACTCGTGGGGATACTGTGCAGATCACCCGCTGGCGGGAGCAGGCAGGGGAAAGCACCACCTTTGAAACTCAGCAGGCCGCCAGCACTCTGGAGCAGGCACGCGCCACGCTGCCCACCTTAAAGCAAACGATCGAGCAGACTCAAAATCGCCTCGCCTTACTCTCAGGCAAGACCCCCGGCACGCTCAATGCCCTGCTCTCTTCACCTCGGCGTGTGCCCGTGCCAGCTTCGGTTTTGGCTCTGGGCATCCCCGCAGACACCCTGCGGCAGCGGCCCGATGTGCGAGCGGCGGAACGTGGTGTGGAGGCTGCCGTGGCACGAACTAAATCCGCTGAAAAAGAGCGCTACCCCTCCCTCACCCTCAGTGGCTCTTTAGGAGTAGATGCCTTGAAGGCAGGTAGCCTCCTTTCCCCTGAAGTCGCCGCAGCGAGCTTGCTGGGAAATCTCTCGGCCCCCATCTTCAATGCAGGGCGTATCCGGCAGACCATCAATATTCAGAGTGCCCAGGAAAAGCAGGCGCTCATCGCTTATGAATCCACCGTTCTGCAGGCCCTGTCTGAAGTGGAGAATGCCCTCATCGCCGTGAGCCGTAGCAGCGAGCGGCTGCGAACGCTGGATGGCGCGGTCACTTCCGCCAAAGAGGCAGCCACTCTGGCTGCGCAGAGCTACGAAGCTGGGCAGATTGACCTTCTGCAAGTGCTGGATACGCAGCGCACTCTGTTGAGCCTGGAAGAGCAGCAAACCCTCACCCAGGGAGATCGCGCCAGTGCACATATTCAGCTCTACAAAGCCCTCGGCGGTGGCTGGTCATCCTAGGGTTAGTTTCATTTCATCCCCCCACTTATTATGGAATCACAGTCAGCCACTCCCCCCGTTGATTTAAGCGAGCTGATCGGCAGTCAGAAGAAACGCAGTTGGTTAGGCTGGACGGCCTGGATCGTCGGGTCTGCGGCTGTCGCCTATGCCGCCTACTTCTTTTGGACGAAGACCCATGAGCCTGCCGCGCCACCTGCTCTATACGTGACAGAACCTCTCGCGCGTGGGGACATCGGCCTCACCATCACCGCCACGGGCAATCTAGAACCCACCAATGAAGTGACCATCGGCAGTGTGCTTTCCGGAACGACAGACGAAGTGTATGTGGACACCAATGACCGGGTGAAAAAAGACCAGCCTCTGGCGAAGATCACCATCCGCCGTTTGGACCAGGACACCGACAGCAGCCGTGCATCTGTGAATGCCGCTAAAGCCAAAGTGAAGCAGGTGGAAGCCACCCTGAAGGAAAATGAGGCCACCCTCGCGCGTCTCGAAGAACTGCACAAACTCAGCGGCGGCAGGACACCCTCCAAGGCGGACATGGTCACTGCTAACGCTGCCGTGGCACGTGCGCAGGCAGACCTGGGCAGTGCCAAGGCCGCCGTGGAACAGTCTGAGGCTGAGTTGAGAGCCAATGAAAGCGACCAGCAAAATGCGATTTTGCGCTCACCCATTGAGGGCATCGTGCTCACGCGGAGTCTGGAGCCTGGTCAAACCGTGGCTGCTAGTTTCACCGCTCCTGAGCTCTTTGTCATCGCCGAGAATTTGGAGCACATGAAACTGAAAGTTGCCGTCGCTGAGGCAGATATCGGGCGTGTGGCCAAAGGTCAAAAAGCCAACTTTACCGTGGATGCCTGGCCGGACCGTTCCTACAACGCCACCGTGACAAAGGTCGCCTTTGGCTCTGCCGTGACAGACAATGTGGTCACCTATGAGGCCGAACTAGAAGTGGCCAATACAGACCTCAGTCTGCGGCCGGGCATGACCGCGACAGCGGATATCAATGTGGCTGAAAGCAAGGAGGTGCTCATTGTTTCCAATGCTGCCTTGCGTTTCAGCCCCGAATCATCTTCAGGCAGTCCCAAAGGGGGCGAGGCGAAGAAATCCTTCGTGCAAAGCCTCATTCCTCGGCCGACTCGCCGCTCGGGTGGTGGCGGCGGGCCAGGCGGGGCGGAGAACCAAGAACCCGTGCCCAAAAAAGTTCCCGGCCAAGCTCGCATCTGGATCCTCAAAGATGGGCGCCCTCAACCCCTCACGGTGAAGACGGGACTCACCGATGGACGCCACACCGAAATCACCGGTGAAGGTGTCGCCGAAGGTCTCGCCGTCATCACTCGTGCCAATCCTGTGACTCCATGAGTGCCTCTGCCGCCAGCCTGATCCAACTTCGCCGGTTGACCAAAACTTACGGTCAAGGAGATGCCGCTTTCCAGGCACTGCGCGGCGTGGATTTACAAATCAACAAAGGTGAATTTGTGGCCGTCATGGGTCCCAGTGGCTCAGGCAAGTCCACGTTGATGAATCTTCTGGGCTGCCTGGATACGCCCACCTCTGGCAACTATCTTTATCAGGATATTGCCGTGGAAAACTTGAATGCCGATCAGCGTTCCCTGCTGCGGCGTCATGCGCTGGGCTTCATCTTCCAGGGGTTTAATCTTCTGGCCCGCACCAGTTCCTTGGAAAATGTGGAGCTGCCGCTCGTCTATCGTGGCATGTCAAAAAAGGAGCGCCGTGAGCGTGCTCAGGAGGCCCTGGTTTCTGTGGGTTTGCCTAACAAGATGCGCAACACGCCTGCGGAGCTTTCAGGCGGGCAGCAACAGCGTGTCGCCATTGCCCGCGCCATCGTTACCCGTCCTAGCACCCTGTTTGCCGATGAACCGACAGGGAATCTGGACACACGCACTACGGATGAAATCATGGAGCTGCTGACTCGGCTGAATGAAGACCGGGGCATCACCGTGCTCATGGTGACCCATGAGGATGAAGTGGCCACACACGCCAAACGAATCGTGCGGGTCAAAGATGGCCTCATCGAGTCAGACATCCGCACGAAATCTTAATCTCACGACCATGCTCTGGAATGCCTTCTCCATCGCCCTGCGCGAAATTCGCCGCAATCTCATGCGGGCGTTTTTGACCGTGCTAGGCGTCATCATCGGGGTGGCTGCCGTCATCACCATGGTCACACTGGGGCAGGCCACCACACAGGCGGTGAAGAATCAGATTTCCAATCTGGGGAGTAACCTTCTCGTCCTGCGCCCAGGGATGGGTTTCGGCCCCAGATCCGCCTCCGCCGGGGTGCCTCAGTTTACCCAAAAGGATGTGCAAGCCATCGAAGATCAGGTGCCTAACATCGCGGCGATTGCCCCTGTCAGCAGCTCCTCCATGAGTACGGTGTATCTGCAAAATGCGCGTATGACTTCGGTTACGGGAACGACGCCACCTTATTTTTACATCAATAAATGGACCCTGGGAGATGGCCGCCTTTTCAACGAGGCCGATTACAAAGCGGGTAAGGCCGTCTGCGTCATCGGCAATACCGTAAAAACGAATCTTTTTGGCAATCAGAATCCCGTAGGGATGAAGATCCGCCTGGGCAAGGCCTCCTGTGAGATCATAGGGGTGCTGGCCAGCAAAGGTCAGTCTGGCATGGGGGACCAGGATGATACCATCATCGTACCGCTCACCACCTTGCAGCGTCGCTTGACGGGGAAAACCTCTTCGCGTGAAGTCAGCCAGATCACCATCTCGGCAGAGGAAGGATCAAACAGTGAAGTTCTGATTGATGACATTTCTTCTCTGATGCGTCAGCGCCGTAATTTGCAGCCTAACCAAGAGGATAATTTTAACGTCTTTGATACCCGCCAGATTGCGGAGACGCTGAGTGCCTCCACTCGCATGATGACCACTCTACTTGCCGCTGTTGCTGGCGTGAGCTTGCTGGTGGGTGGCATCGGCATCATGAACATCATGCTGGTCTCTGTGACGGAGCGCACGCGGGAGATTGGCATTCGTCTGGCCATCGGTGCCCGAGCCAGGGAGGTGTTGTTACAATTTTTGGTGGAGGCCATCACGCTTTCTTCCATCGGAGGTCTAGTGGGCATCCTGACGGCCTTTGCGCTGTGCTTTGGACTAGCCCAGCTCATTCAGGTGACGTTTATTTTTGATCCGCAGATCAATCTGGTGGCCTTTTTCTTCTCCACTGCTGTGGGGGTGCTGTTCGGCTTTACACCCGCTCGCCGTGCGGCCAAGCTTGATCCCATCGAAGCTTTGCGCCACGAATAATCGCCACCATGAGAATCCTCGTCATCGAAGATGATCCGCATCTCCTCCGCAGTCTGGCGGCGAATTTGCGCGAGGAAAATTATGCGGTGGATACGGCGATGGATGGCCAGGAAGGCCTAACCAAAGCTTTGGATGAAAGTTATGATGCCCTGGTGCTGGATGTGATGATGCCACGGATGAATGGCTGGGAAGTTCTCGCCCGCTTGCGCCCCACCTGCAAAACCCCAGTGCTGATGCTGACGGCCAAAGACACCGTTCAAGACCGCGTCAAGGGCCTGGATCAAGGCGCCGACGATTACCTCACCAAACCTTTTGATATTGATGAACTGCTGGCTCGCCTGCGGGCTCTCATTCGCCGCGCGGCAGGTCAGACCCACCCCGTGTTGGAGATCGGCCCTCTGTCGTTAGATACAGCGTTCCGTCTCGTGAAACTCTCGGGCCAGGAGGTGCCACTGACAGCACGTGAGTATGCGCTGCTAGAGTATCTAGCTCTGCATCGTGGCCAGGTGGTCACTCGCACCACCCTTTATGAACACCTCTTTGATGAAGAGGACAGCACGCTTTCAAACCTCCTGGACGTGCATGTTTCGAATCTGCGTAAGAAGCTAGGCGCGGACATCATCACCACACGCCGAGGTCACGGCTACTGCATTGCATGAAGACCTTCTTTCACTCCTTGCGCTGGCGTTTGCAGGCCTGGCATGGGCTGCTGCTGCTGCTCGTTGTGACAGGGTCCACGGCACCTGCTTATCGTCTAGCACGTGACAACCAGATGCAGCGGCTGGATAAAGAACTTAGCCAGATGGAGCGGAATCTTGTGCGTTCGATGTTGGACGTGGTGCAAAGCCGCCCTGAGTCCGCTGCGCCTGGGGTGGAGCCTTCCCCTCGTCCCATGTTTGCGCCTGCCGACTTTATCCGTCGTCTCGTCAGCCAACCTGTCCAACTTCCTGAAACCCTCCTGGCGCAGTACAGCGGCACCCAGCCTGGTTACGCCTACTTCAGTGTTCGAGATCGGAATGATCAAATCATTCTCCAGTCTAAGAATGCGCCGGCGGACTTGGTTTTTCTTCCTTTGCCGCCTGCTGACCTAGTGGAGGAGACGCGTAGCATTGGTTCTCGCCGTGAAACTCTGCGTAGTTCGGTGCATGGACTAAAGGTCGTGGTGGGGCGGGACATCACCCCTGAGTTGCATGAAATGCGCAGTATGGCTTGGCTGCATTTATCCATTGGTCTTGGCGTTTGGTTATTGGGTTTGTTAGGCGGTTGGTGGCTTTCAGGTCGTGCCATACGCCCCATTCGCACCATCAGCCAAACCGCCGCACGCATCGCGGAGGGGAACCTTGAGGAGCGAATTGACATCCGTGAGATGGACTCGGAGCTCGGGGAACTGAGCCAGGTGCTGAACCAGACCTTTGAGCGACTGCATGCCGCTTTTGAGCGCCAGCGCCAGTTCACGGCGGATGCCTCGCATGAGCTACGCACGCCCATCACCATCCTTCTCTCGGAAACACACCGCCTTCTCAAACGTGAGCGCACGCCCGAGGAATACCGTGAAGCTCTGGAAACCTGCGAGGCCACCGCCCAACGCATGCGCCGCTTGGTGGAGTCTCTGCTTTTACTCGCCCGTCAAGAGAACCCTCCTGCGGCTGTAAGCGCGCATGCTTCATGTGACCTTTCTTCGGTGCTGAAAGAGGCCGCTGATCACCTTGCTCCGCTCGCGAGAGAGAAGGGATTCAGGATTGAGACTGCCCTCACACCCAGCCCCTGCCGGGCCGATGGTGAAACCCTCTCCCTTTTGGCCACCAATCTCATCGCCAATGCCCTGCAGCATGGAGGCAATGTGATGCTTTCATGTTCCCTCGAAGGTGAGCAAGCTGTCTTCTCGGTGGAGGATGATGGGCCTGGAATCGCTGAGGCAGATCAACCGCATGTCTTTGAGCGTTTTTACCGGGCAGATCAAGCTCGCACGGGAAGTTCAGGGCACTCCGGGCTGGGATCGGCGATCGCCAAGGCCATCGTAGATAATCATGGTGGCACCCTCACTTTACGAAGTCTTCCAGGGAAGGGGACTTGCTTTCAGGTCCGACTGCCGATCAGTAAGTGATTCGTGTTAGGGCTTCCTCTTTGCCAGCGCTTCAGCGACCTTCGTATCGAGTGAAGCTCCGCGAAGATCCGTTGCTAAGATCTTGCCGGTATCCCCATCAATCAAGACCGTAGCTGGGATGCCGCGCACGCCATACAGCTTCACCAGCGCTGAATCAAACTCGGCTGCATCACAGACCTGGGGCCATACCATGCGATGCTTGCTAAGTATGGAGGGAAGGTTATCGAGACTCTTTTCGGTATCGAGGCTGATGCTTAAAATCTCCAGTCCCTGATCATGATACTTCTCGTAAGCGGCGGAGACATTTGGCAATTCCCGGATGCACGGGCCACACCAGGTGGCCCAAAAGTCCAGCAGCAGAACCTTGCCCTGGTAACTCTTCGGCATCTCCACCGTGCCATGATTCATCGTAGTAGCGATGAAAGAGGGAGCTTGTTCTCCCGGCAGGATTTTCGGGCCGATGAGACGTGTCTTTGAAGGGGGCGGTGCTGGAGTCTTTTGGGGGGCGCTATAGTTATTCTTCAGGCCCTCTTGAGGTGCGATGTGGGCCGCTTGGACCATGGTAGCCCCAGTGGGAGAAATATCCGAGAGGAGAAATTGGATCTGGTTGATTTGAAACCTTGCTGCATCGGCAAAGTACTTTCCTGTGCGGCGGTATTCGCCATCAGCATCCGTATCCACATGGATGGAGGCCCCAGTGCTGAAGTCGCCATCTCCATCGGAATCTCTCAGGACCATCGGCAGCCTGATTCCATCGGGACCTTGGATATGACCCTCGGCATAACCATCCAAAGAATAAACCACGGTGGGAGGGGCCTCGCTTTCTAGCGACTGAGGTATTGTGTGGAAACGCACACTCACTCGGGAGTGTTCTCCCTCATAAGGAAGGCTGGCCCAGCCAGTCCCACTCAAGCTGAAACTACCGTCCTTGAGCCTGCCCACATGCTCCAGTTCTGCTGGGGTATCATCCGTGAGGTCGCCATTGCCATTACTGTCCAGGATCACGCGCGTCTCTGTTTTTCCTACCTCTCGGTCCACTAGAAAAGTGAGGGAGCTGAATTGGGACAGCTTTTTCGATCCTAGTTTCACCTGGGCATAAAAAGGACGTATCAAATTTTCGGGCAGGCGAGTGAGGTTATCTGGCTTGGTGGAGGTTGTTTTCAGGAGGGTCGGTTTGTAGGTGCCCACGCGCTGGACCCCACCTTTGGCATGCCACTGGAGAGGAATACGAGTCGGCTCAATGCGGCCTTTAGCAGTATCCATTGATTCACGTGCAGTCGCTTGACGATACTTGCTGTTAGGGGTTCGCCCCGGTTTTGAATAAACTACTCGGATGACTAAGATGATAGAGAAAAGGACAATCAAGGTGCCGATGACCGAAAGGGTGGCTACTTGCAAGGTGCTAGCTTTGCGTGTCGGGCTTTTGAGCGTGGGGGAAGCAGGCTGGGAAGAGTGATGGATCGTGGCCAGTTGAGTGCGGAAATCGGCTGCCGTTTGAAATCGCAATTCAGGGGATTTTTCCAACGCTCTTAGCACGATTTCATCCAGGCGCACATCCACCTGAATGCGCTCTGACGGCGGCTGCAGGCTGGCTGTGGGCAGCTCCCCGGTGAGCAGTTCATACAGCACCACCCCCAGCGAATAAATGTCCGCCCGATGATCTGGGGCCGCGCGCTCTTTTTGCTCCGGAGCCATGTAGGGTGGAGTCCCGCCGATAAAGGTGGCGTGGCCTTCTTGAAGATGACCATCAGCCTCCGCATTGGACTCCGCATGACCCACCATTTTAGCGATGCCAAAGTCGGCTATTTTGATCTGACCCTGCTTATTCAGGAGCAGATTTTCTGGCTTGATATCACGATGGACGATGCCGCGCTCATGGGCGTACTGCAGCGCCTCGCAGACCGGTGGTACGATGGCCAGCGCCTGCTCAGGGGTGATACGCCCCGCCTGCATGGCCTGCCTCAGGTTCACCCCATCCACATACTCCATCAGCAGGTAGTAGAAACCGCCGCTTTCCCCGAAGTCATACACCGTGACGATGTTTTGATGAACCATCTGGGCCAGTGCCCGTGCCTCCGTGGCAAAGCGCTGGGCAAAGGCGCGATCCTTCTCCGTATCCGGTGAGAGAAGTTTGAGCGCCACAAAGCGGTCTAGGCTCTTTTGTTTGGCCTTATACACCACGCCCATGCCACCCCGGCCGATGAGCTCCAGCACCTCCAGTTGCGGGAAGTGAGGGGCCAGTTCCTCTGGTGTCAGCGGCTTTTGCGGCATCGCTACAGGCTGAGTCGCCTGTGTCCAGTTCATAGCCACACCCATGAGGCACACGGGGCACAGGTCATGACTGGTGCTTTCAGTGATGGGTTCACCGCATTTGGGGCAGGGACGGAAAGATGGAGTGGGTTCGCTCATACCAAATGCCTGACGGGTTCGCGGACAACGGTTGCAAAAAACTTAACGACTTCTCAGGGCTGCGAAAAGCACGCGCATCTCTTCTTCTACATCGGCCCCGTCTTCCAGTGTGGAGGCCACCTCCTCACGCACCTTGACGCGAAAGCTTTGCTTCAACCGATGCACCGCTGATTTCAGCGAGTTCAAGTTCATGCCCAGACTTTCAGCCAAAGTCGCCTGATCTCCATGATCTGAATTTCCAGTTAACCAGGGAGTGAGCTTTTCAAAAAGCGCTCCTCTTTCTTCCTCTTCGCACTCCAGTTTCAATGCCTTCAAAGCGCGCTCCAGCACGGTCAATGCCCATTGCCGATCAAACGCTGCATCGGGTGAAAGTTGATCTTCATCCCGCAGGCTGTGAGCCACATTCCCCTCCGCATCATCGTCCATGGAGAGAGGTTTCACACCCGCTCCGCGCTTCAGTCGCTGCTCCAGTTCATGCTGGCGAAGGAGAAAATGTTTCACCGCGCCAAGCAGGTAGGAACGAAAGCGACCTCGCACTTGTTCCGCGGTGCGGATCGCCTCGCCGCGTAGCATGTAGGCAAAGAATTCGTGGGCCAGTTCCTGCGCGGCATCCGGGTCCCGCAGCTCCTGGCGCAGGTAGGCCATCACCGGTGCGTAGTAGATGTCGCAGAGGTCTCTGAGCGCCTCGCGTCCTTCGTGGGAGGATTCCTTCGCCCGCACCACCTGCGTCCACCGGGTCGTGTAAAAATGGCCAGCCTGCTGTGTCGAGCCGAGAGCAGGGAGATGAGACGATGGATCCGCAGGCAAGTTCATCATGAGGAGAATAATGGCATCATGATCTTAGTACGCGGGAAAGTTGCAGGAAATCAGTCGTCTTCTCCCACGGGGCGAATGCGTTTAAGGGAATCAAAACTCACCCGCTTCATGATGTTCATAAATTCCTTCATGTACGCCGTTTGGGAAAGGCTGCGCGTCGTCGCCGCATGGAGGTTGGCAAACAGTCCCTGCTTGCGCACGGGACGATACTCCACATAGCCTTTTTCTAGGTAGGGCTGCACGGCCCAGCCAGGCATGGCGGCGATGCCCCGGTGACTGGCCACCAGCTGCAAAATGGCCACCGTCAGCATCGCGGTGCGCCGCACCGGGTTCACCCCCACAGGCCCCAGCACTTCCCGAATGATGTCAATGCGATCATCCGGAATCGGGTAGGTGATCAGCGTCTCTTTGGCAAAGTCCTGTGCAGTCAGAAAGGCCTTCCTGCTCAGTGGGTGTTTCCGTGCGATCAAGGCCAGCACCTCATAACGAAACAGCGGATGATAGACCACATCTTTGCGCGGAGGTGCTTTAGAGACGATGACCAGATCCGCCTGATCTTCTAGCAGCAGCCCAGTAGGGTCGGGTTGAAAGCCTGATACCAGATCCATCTCCACTTCTGGCCAAGCTTCGCGAAAGCTGTCCATCGCAGGCATCAGCCAGTCAAAGCAGGAGTGACACTCCACCGCGATCCTCAGTTGCCCGGCCTTGCCTTCCGCAATGCGCGCTACATCCCGCTCACACTGCTGCATGGTTTTCACCACTTCATAGGCCGTGCCTAACAAACGTTCCCCCGCAGGGCTGAGTCGTAGCGGGCTACTTTTCCGCTGAAACAATTCCACACCCAAGTGCTCTTCCACCGCTTTGATCTGGTGAGATAAAGCGGGCTGGGACAGGTGCAGGCGGCGGCCTGCCTTGGACAGATTTCCTGTCTCAGAAAGAGCGATGAGAGCCTGGAGATGACGGACTTCGAGCATTCGCCATTATAAGCAATTTGAATGATGATCCACAAAACTCTGTGGATTGTTTATATCGAAACTGGCGATAGTTGTCTTGTCGCCATGAGCGATATCTACACACACAATCTGGGCTACCCACGGATCGGGCAGCAACGCGAACTCAAAAAAGCCACCGAAGCCTATTGGCACGGACGTCTCACCCGCGAGGACCTAGAGGCCACAGGCCGCCGCTTGCGCCAGCAGAACTGGGCCACCCAGCAGGCTGCAGGCATGGATCTCATTCCCTGCAACGACTTTACCTTCTACGACCAGATGCTGGATTTCTCCTGCCTCATCGGCAATGTCCCCCCGCGTTTTGGCTGGAAGGGCGAGACGATGGATCTGGATACCCTCTTTCTCATGGCGCGTGGTTCCCGTGGCGAAGCCCACGATGCCTGCGATCACGGCTGTAGCCATCAGCCCGCCTTTGCGTGTGAGATGACCAAGTGGTTCGATACCAATTACCACTACATCGTTCCCGAATTTCGCTCCACCACCCAGTTCAAACTGGTCGGGGACAAAGTCTTTCGTGAGTTTGAAGAAGCTAAAGCTTTAGGGCATCGGGCAAAACCTGTACTGCCTGGGCCTGTGACGTATCTTTCGTTAGGCAAAGTTCAAGATTCAGCGAACCCTGACTTCGACCGCTTTAGCCTCCTTGATGGGCTTTTGAATGTCTATGAACAGATCCTCCAGCGCTTGCAAGGGCTAGGGGCTGAGTGGGTGCAGATTGATGAACCGATCTTCGGTCTCGATCTCTCAGAGACCCAGCGGGATGCTGTCTTGGTTGCTTGGCAGCGTTTGTCTCAGGCAGCTCCTGGCCTGAAAATTCTGGTCACCAGTTACTTCAGCGAGCTGCGTGAAAACCTTCCCCTTTTTCTTTCCCTGCCTGTCCAGGCCCTGCACTTCGATGCAGTGCGTGGTGGGGCAGAACTGGATGCGTTGTTAGCTCGTTTTCCTGCGGATAAGATTCTCTCCCTGGGTGTGGTGGATGGGCGCAACATTTGGAAAAATGATTTCTCCTCCTCCCTAAAAATCTTGGCAGAAGCCCAAGCTGTGGTCGGTTCCGAAAGACTTTGGGTCGCCCCCTCTTGCTCCCTTCAGCATTCTCCGATCACTCTGGCCAATGAGCTATCTCTCGATGCTGAACTCAAAGGTTGGATGTCCTTTGCCGATCAAAAACTGGAGGAGGTCGCCACCCTCAGTGGCCTGTTGAGAGGCTCAGCAGATCAAAGCTTGCTTCGATCCAATCAAAAGGCGCTTCAGGCTCGTCGTGAAAGCTCACGCATTCATCGTGCGGAAGTGAAAGCTCGTCTCGCAGGTGTGAAGTCCACCGACTACGATCGCTTATCATCCTTCTCCCAGCGTCAGCCCTTGCAGCAGTCAAAATTAAAGCTGCCTGAGTTCCCCACCACCACCATCGGTTCCTTTCCGCAGACTGCGGAGGTCCGCGCCATGCGTGCCCGGTGGAAGAAGGGCGAACTCAGCACGGAGGCCTACGAAGTCTTTCTCCAACAGGAGATCCAGCACTGCGTGAGCTTCCAGGATGAGATTGGCGTGGACATGCCTGTCCATGGCGAGTTTGAGCGCAATGACATGGTGGAATACTTTGGCGAACAGCTCGACGGTTTTGTCTTCACACAAAACGGTTGGGTGCAGAGTTATGGTTCCCGTTACGTGAAGCCCCCGATCATCTTTGGCGATGTCAGTCGGCCCGTTGCCATGACCGTGCGCTGGTCTCAGTATGCCCAGTCGCTGACGCCGCGCCCCATGAAGGGCATGCTCACCGGCCCCGTGACCATCCTCCAGTGGAGCTTTGTTCGTGATGACCAACCTCGCTCTGAAACCACCCGCCAAATCGCCCTCGCCATTCGGGATGAAGTCGTGGATCTGGAGACCGCTGGCATCGCCGCCATCCAGATTGATGAGCCTGCCATCCGCGAAGGGCTGCCCCTGCGCCGCAGTGACTGGGCAGCCTACTTGGACTGGGCCGTGAATGCCTTCCGCCTCTGTGCCAGTGGTGTGCGAGATGACACCCAGATTCACACGCACATGTGCTACTCCGAGTTCAATGACATCATTGAATCCATCGCCGCCATGGATGCCGATGTCATCACCATCGAAACCTCACGGTCGAACATGGAATTGCTCGAGGCCTTTGTGGACTTCAAGTATCCGAATGAAATTGGCCCTGGTGTATATGACATCCACTCTCCACGCGTGCCCGGTGTGGAGGAAATGGTGGCGCTCATGCACAAAGCGGAGGCCGTCATCCCCCGTGCCCAGTTGTGGATCAATCCCGACTGCGGCCTCAAAACCCGAGGTTGGGTGGAAGTGAAATCTTCCCTGCTCCACATGGTGGAGGCTGCACGACAGCTTCGTGCCGGGAAGCCTATAAAAGCCTAACATCATGCACATCAAAGACATCCTTCTAGCAGCGAAACGTCCGACGCTATCGTTTGAGTTTTTTCCTCCGCGCACCCCTGAGTCCGTGAAAGAGTTGCAGGATTCCCTGCAGCAGCTCGCAGCCTGGCGGCCTGACTTCGTCAGCGTCACCTATGGTGCGGGCGGCAGCACTCGGGATCGCACTCAGGCGCTGGTGGGAGAGCTCAGCCAGTCGGATGTCTTTGATGCCATCCCCCATCTCACCTGCGTGGGGCACACGCGGGCAGAGGTCAGGTTACTATTAGAAAAATACGCCGCCGCAGGCGTTAGCAATGTGCTGGCTCTGCGCGGTGATCTGCCGGGACAAGGGGCCCTGGAAGGCGACTTTAAAACCGCTGCCGACTTGGTCCGTTTCATCCGTCAGTTCAATGAACAAGGCCTGCATCCAGACCCTCGAGGATTTGGCATCGGCGTCGCCTGCTTTCCAGAAGGTCACCCCGCCACGCCTAACCGAATGCTCGAAATGGATTACCTGAAAGCCAAGGTGGACGCTGGGGCCGACTACCTGTGCACGCAGGTCTTTTTTGATAATCACGACTTTCATGACTTCCGCGCTCGCTGTGAGCTGGCAGGCATCCATGCCCCCATCTTCGCTGGCATCCTGCCTTTGACCCAAGCTAGTAGCTTACGCCGCATGGCGGAATTGTCCGCAGGCTCCCGTTATCCCGCCCGCCTCCTTCGTTGTTTCCAGAGGGCAGGGGACGATGCTGAAGCCTTCCGCCAAGTCGGCATCCACCACGCCATTACCCAAAGCGCTGATCTTCTGGATCACGGCGTCTCAGGCATTCACTACTACACCCTCAATAAAGCCAGCACCACGGTGCAGGTAATGCGGGGTCTGGGGTACAGCAGTCATCACTCTCCGAGTGATGCGATCCAGAGATGATACTTTATGTCAAATCCGTTGACGCCTCACCTTTCGCATCACTCGGAGAGTGATGACTACTGTACAATCCCGGATTCCTTGATGACATCAGCCCACTGGTCTCGCTGCCAGGAGGCTGCTTCGGGTCTTAAGCCCACACCGCCAGCAAACTCACCACGCACATCATAAAACTCGATGCAGATGACTTCTTCACCACCGAGTTCAAAGCGAGTCGCCCAAGTCTGCCCTCGGTGGCCGCAGCCGCGCAGGGTCATTTGAGAGGCTTCCCCAAAAAAGGTGGTGCCGCAGCCACACTCACCCCAGTGCGTGGGGAAAAAGCCGCTGGGGAGAAACACCGCCTCGTTGCGCACCACTCCGCCCAGAGGCACTTGGCCCAGGGTCATGGATTGTAGCGCCTGCCGCACCACCCTGCGCGGCAGGCGCCAGGCCAGATCCTGCCCTGCTGCCTCCAGCGCGGAGAGGCGGGAGACGCCCTCCATGCCGGGAAAGGCAGAGTCAGGCAGGCTTCTCGAGAGGCCCTTCCAGAGCTGCCGCACCGTCTGTGAATCAGGTGCAGGTGGCTCGTTTCGGACTTCGGATTTCTGGCCAAAGGGGTGGGTCCGCCGACCACTCGCGTGGCGGGCTACGAGGTCTTCAAAGACCTCGTGATCGGACCAATTGGTGACGAGGACCTTCAGGCATCCTTCACCACCACGATCAAAAAATTGGAAGCTGGCCACTTGCTGGTCGCCCACGGTTTCGACCACTGCCATGCCCCCGCCTAAGGCAGCTGGGCGCAGCTCGGCCCCGGAACTCAGGCACACCCATTCACCACCTCCGGGGTAACTTTGAAACAAAGGCCGCTCCCAGGCAACAGCTAGGCTCAAGGGGCCGTGGGCCGCCGTCACCATCACCAAACCTAGCTCGCGCAGATTGCTGAAAAAATCTGTCCATTGACCATCCAGGTGGATGGCTAGCGCGGCACCGCCATCGGCCTCGAAGCACCATTCTGGACGCACTCGCCGCAGATCAAAAGTATGTGCCGGAAAGCTGTAAGCAATGCGTGGCGAATGGTGCGAGGTAGAATCCATGATCAAAGTGCAATCAAGAGTTAGGCCGCCAGCAGACGTTCTTCAGCGAGAGTAGCGAAGACACCTTCAATCCAGGCGTCGCAGGGATCCTCATAGTCAATGTCGCAGTCCACTCGGGCATGAAAGCGGGTGGCTCCTTGGGCCTCCAGCGCTTCATCGTAGTCTTTGCCGCATTGGCAAAAGCGGTCATAGCAGGAATCTCCCAAAGCCAAGACGGAGTAACGCAAATGCTCCAGACGGAAACGAGGATGGTTGACCACCTGCTCATAAAAGCTCTCGGTACCGTCGGGCGGATCTCCATCGCCATAGGTGCTGGTGATGAGGAGGGCTGTATCAAATTGCTTCAACACATCGGCGGTGGAATCCATCATGTTTTCCAAGACAGGATCGTATCCGCGCTGCCGGGCAATGCTGGCAGCTTTTTCTGCGCAGGATTCAGAGTTCCCTGAAAAGGTGCCGAAGAGGATGAGGAGTGGCTTGGACATGGTTGGATGACACCTCATGATTGTCTCAGCCTGGATCCCCCGCTGCCGCTGGTTTGTCATGAATGGTCGAAGAAATGACTTCCTTTCAACAGCTCCACTGAATGAAATGGGCCTGCTTTCACAGCCGTATTAAAGGCTTCTCTTTCCATGAAAATTTGGCTTTTCCTCCTGGCGTTCACTCAGGTCATCTCCGCAGCAGACTGGCCGCGCTGGCGCGGGCCCACAGGGGATGGTCGTTGGAATCCAGAGAACGTGCCTGCCGACTTGGCCAATCGCCCACCAGAGCAGCTTTGGACAGCCGATATCGCCGGTGGTTATGCGGCTGTTACCGCCAGTGATGGACGGGTCTATGTTTTGGATCGCCCCAAAGAACCTCAGGACATTGAACGCATCCTTTGTTATGCCGAGGATTCGGGCAAGCTGCTATGGTCGCAGACCTGGCCCGCCGTCTATGGACGGATGGACTATGGCACAGGCCCTCGATCCTCAGTCACGCTTCAGGAGGGCAAAGCCTACGTTTTAGGAGCTGCGGGCATGGCCCTGTGCATGGACGCAGCTGAGGGAAAAATCCTTTGGCAGGTGGATACGGTCAAAGAACATGGAGCAGAGGTTCCTACCTGGGGCTTTGCCGCCTCTCCCGTGTTAGATGGCAACAAAGTCCTCTTGCATGTGGGCGTTATACCAGATGGCAGTGTCATCGCCCTGGATAAAAACAGTGGCCAGCTTCTCTGGCGCGGTGGGCCAGACCCAGCGGGCTATTGCACGCCAGAAATCATCACCCATGCCGGGCAGCGACAGCTCATCGCCTGGGGGCCAGAGCACATCCAAAGCCTGAACCCCGAGACCGGAGCCACACTTTGGACCTACCCTTATAAAATCACTTATGGCGTCAGCATTGCGCAGCCGCTTTACCGGGATGGCATCCTGCTCATATCGGGCTACTGGCACGGCACCAAAGCCCTGCGCCTTAATGCCAAGCCCACCCTACTTTGGGAAAATGAAAAGGACATGTGCGGCCTGATGTCCGCGCCCCTGTTCAAAGATGGCATCGTGTATTTGCTCGATAAAACCAAGGGCCTGCAAGGCATCGAACTCACCACAGGAAAAATCCTTTGGAGCGATGCCAATACCCTCACCCCGAAAGACCGCAATCCTCAGATGAGCCTCGTCTGGTTGCGTGAGTCGGAAGGTCTCGCGGCCCTCCTCAATGCCAGCGGAGAGCTCATCTATCTTCGCTTAAAGGCCGAGGGCTTTGATGAGCTGGCTCGTCACCAGATCATTGGCAAGACCTGGGCTCACCCCGCCTTTGTGGGAAATCGTATCTATGCCCGCTCAGATACCGCTTTGGTTGCTTGGCGGCTGTGGCCTGACAAGTGACTCAAAGGTTTCTCAATTCGAGAATGCACTGCTTGTAACGTTGTGCCCAGGCTTGGATCTGTTCGTCCGTCAGTTGCCTAACTCCATGGATGACAAAAGGGTCCAGATACTCCATGCCGCATAGGCGTGCCGTTTGGTCAAAGGGAGCCAGCAGTTCCTTCATGGTGTAGCGGTTGTAGCCTTCCCGATGGTACGCTTCCTCAGGGCCCCCGGTGGTCAGGGCACTCATCACCTTTTTTCCGGCCAGCTTGGTTCCGCCTTCTCCGTAGGCAAAGCCATACTCCAGCACCACATCCTGCCATTCCTTGAGGATCGCAGGCGCCGAGTACCAGTAAAACGGGTGCTGCCACACGATGACCTCATGCTCCAGCAACAGCTCCTGCTCGGTCTCAAAGTCTATGTGCAGGTTCGGATACTCCTCATAGAGATCACGAAACGTCACGCCTTCCATTCCTTGCACCGCCTCCACCAGCGCCACATTCACACGTGACCGATGCAACGCCGGATGGGCAAAAAGAATAAGGACGCGGGCCATGGGATTCAATGGCAGATTTCTACGCAAGAGCCAGCGGAGAGAAGGGCTTTTCCCTTCGCTTGATGGGAAAAATAGCCACAAAAAAAGGGAGGCTGTTTCCAGCCTCCCTTCGGGGTGTGATCTGTCAGGCGGTCTAGGCCGCGTCAGCTTCAGGCGAGGGCCTTGGCGACGGCGTCGGCGGTGATGCCGAGTTCCTTGAAGACGGTGTTGCCGGGGGCGCTGATGCCGAAGCGGTCAATGCCGATGATCTGGCCCTGGGTGCCGACGTATTTCCACCAGAGACCGGTGACACCGGCTTCTATGGCGACGCGCTTGGTGCAGGCAGCTGGCAGGACGGACTCGCGATATTCAGCGTCCTGACGGTCAAAACGCTCAAAGCAAGGCAGGCTCACCACGCGGACGCCGGGCTTGCCTTTGGCACCTTCGACGGCCCACTGGACTTCAGAACCGGTGGCGATGACGATGGCTTCCAGAGGAGCGGTTTCCTTCACGAGGACATAACCACCTTTGAGGGTGCCTTCGCGGCGGGTCGCGGCGCTGGCGCTGCCCTGGTGAGGCAGATCCTGACGGCTGAGAGCCAGCAGGGTCGGGCCATCGGCACGGCTGAAGGCAGCGGCAAAAGCGGCCGCAGCTTCTTCTGCGTCGCCTGGGCGGATGACGTCCAGATTCGGGATCACACGCAGACCACTGACGGTTTCCACCGGCTGGTGGGTCGGGCCGTCTTCACCCACGCCCACGGAGTCATGGGTGAAGATGTAGGTGACAGGCAGCTTGGCCAGGGCGGCCAGGCGGATGCTTGGGCGGCAGTAGTCGGCGAACACCAGGAAGGTGGCGCAGCTACCCAGGAACAGGCCGTCATAGGCGATGCCGTTGCAGATCGCGCCCATGGCGTGCTCACGGATGCCGAACCAGATGTTGCGACCGGTCGGGTTGGTGGCGCTGAAGTCACCTGCCCCTGTGAGGTAGTTTTTGGTGGAGCCGAAAAGGTCGGCGCTGCCCGTGATGAGGTGCGGCACCGCCTTGGCGATATGGTTCAGGATCTCGCCGCCGCTGTTGCGTGTGGCAGCCTTGCCTTCAGCCGGATACTCAGGGATCACCTTGAGGAGGTCTTCAGCCTTCAGGCTGCCATTGCGGGCGGCGTCCAGTTCAGCAGCCAGGCCAGGGTTGGCAGCGCTCCAGGCACTGAAGGTTTGATTCCACTCGGCGTGGGCGGTAGCACGCTGGGCTTTGAGGTCGGCAAAATAGGCTTTCACCTCGTCGCTGACGTAGAAATGCGTGCCTTCAGGGATGCCCAGGCCTTTTTTGGCGGCGTCCACAAACTTTGCACCGCCTTCGCCGTGGCCCTTGGCAGTGCCGGCGACTTCAGGGATGCCTTTGCCAATGATGGTCTTGGCGATGATGATCTTCGGCTTGCCGTTGTCGTTCTTTTTGGCAGTTTCGATGGCGTTCTTCACGGCCTCAAGGTCGTGCCCGTCGATCGTAACGGCGTCCCAGCCGATGGCGGTGTAAAGCGCCTGAGTGTCTTCGCTCTGGGTCACTTTGGCCATTGCGTCCAGAGTGACGTCATTGGAATCAAAGATGACGATGAGGTTGTCCAGACCATTGTGGGCAGCAAAGGCTACCGCTTCACGGGCCACCCCTTCCTGGAGGCAACCGTCACCCGCCAGGGCGATGATGTGGTTATCAATGATCTTGTGCTCAGCGGTGTTGTACTTTGCGGCAGCCATCTTGCCGGAAAGGGCATAGCCGGCGGCATTGCCGATGCCTTGGCCGAGAGGGCCCGTAGTGGACTCCACGCCTGGAGTTTCATGGAACTCAGGATGACCGGGGGTGATCGAATGCAGCACGCGGAAGTTCGACACGTCTTCGATGGACACCGCGTAGCCGCTGAGGTGCAGCCAGGAGTAGATGAACATGGAGCCGTGACCTGCGGACAGGATGAAACGGTCGCGGTTCAGCCACTTGGGCTCCGCAGGATCGCACTGGAGGGTTTCACCGAAGAGGACGGCGCCAATCTCAGCCGAGCCGAGGGGCAGGCCGAGGTGGCCGGAGGAGCACTTGTGCACGGCGTCCATGGCGAGACCACGGGCTTCATTGGCGGCTTGAGCGAGGATGGCTTTGTTCATGAGAAGTTTATCAGGGAGTCTGGAGTCAAGTTTGTCAAAAGAAGCGCAGGAGGCGGCCAGGCGCAAGAGGGCCGCTATTTACTGGCGCAGGGGGCGGTTTCAAGAGAGAAAACCGCGAGGCCCCGTCAACAGCAGTCAGGAAAAGTGAAATTGAGCGGTCGTTTTCCGATTCTGGAAAAAGGCAGCCAACCGTGCCACGTATGCATCTTTACATGATCGAACGCAGCAGTTTTTGGGCAATTTGGGCCAGTGGCATTCTCGCAATCACTGCGGCGGCGGATGAATCCGCAGTCTTTTCTGGGCTGGAAAAAGACATTCTGCCCTTTTTAGAAAAAAACTGCCTGGAGTGCCACGATGCGGAAACTGCCAAGGCCGATGTCAATCTGGACCCCCTCTGGAATGCCAAAGCGGCCCGGCTGGATGTGCGCCTCTGGTACAAAATTAGCGACCAAGTGCGCACCCGGCAAATGCCGCCGCCCAAAGAAAAAATCCAGCCCACCGACGATGAGCGGCAAAAGTTGGGCGACTGGATCCAGCAGGCACAGCAGGTGGTAAAGGCACAAAACCCCACGGACCCCGGCTTCCGCAAAGCCCGGCGTCTCACCCGCCGAGAATACAGCCTGACGATGCGCGACCTCCTTTATGGGGCCAGTGACACGCTGGGCGAGGCCTTCCCCACCGATGGAGCTGGCGGTGAGGGCTTTGACAACAATGCCGACACCCTCTTTATCCCACCCCTCCTCATTGAGAAGTTTATCGGGGCCACCGATGCTGGGTTAGCTGCTGCCTGGGGCAAATGGGAGATCAAAAAACAACTCATCACGCAGTGGCCCAGTGAGAGTAAAAAGCCTCAGCAGGCCGCCCAGGAAACGCTGCATACCTTTGCTCGCCGCGCCTACCGCCGCCCCGTCACTGAGGCGGATGTCTCACCTTTGGTCGCCATTTTTGATCGTGGTCTGAAGGGTGGGCTGGACTATGAAACTTCCCTGAAGCGGGCTTTCAAAGCCGTCCTGCTTTCTCCCAAGTTCCTCATTCTCCAGGAGCAGGAGCGCCCCGGTGAAACCAAACCTTGGCAGGTCAGTGGCCACGAAATGGCCCAGCGTCTCTCCTATTTCCTCTGGTCCACCATGCCGGATCCCGAACTCAGCCGCTTGGCGGATGAAGGCAAGCTCCAGGAAGCTTCGGTCATCGAAGCCCAGGTAAAGCGCATGCTGGCAGATCCCAAAGCGGAGGCCTTGACAAAACACTTCGCCGCCCAGTGGTTGGGCCTGGATGCGCTCTTTAACACCGTGGATCCCGATCGTGGAAAGTACAAGGAATTCACCCAGAGCCTGCGTCAGGCCATGTACGACGAAGGACTCTATTTCTCCTCCGCCATCCTCCGGGAAAACGGTCGCGTGCTCGATTTTCTCGATAGCAAACACACCTTTGTGAATGAGGAACTGGCGCGTCTCTATGAGATTCCCGATGTGAAAGGCCCCGAGATGCGCCGGGTCATGTTCAAGGACGAGCGCCGTGGCGGTGTGCTCGGCATGGGCGGCATGCTGGCAGCCACCGCTTACCCCCAGCGCACCAGCCCCGTGCTACGCGGAAAATGGGTGCTGGAGACCCTCATGGGCACTCCACCCCCACCACCGCCTGCGAATGTCGGCTCCTTACCGGAGGATGATCGCAAGATCGAAAACCTGACCTTCCGCCAGCAACTGGAAAAGCACCGCAGCAAAGCCCAGTGCATGGGCTGTCACAATCGCCTCGACCCTCCTGGTTTCGGGCTGGAAAACTTCGATCCCATCGGCAAATGGCGTGACAATGAAAATGGCAAAGCTCTGGATGTCTCCGCCAATTTCGTGGATGGACGCACCTTCAAAGGCCCGGCTGAAATGCGCCGCATCTTCATGAGTGAGAAGCACAAATTTGTGCGCAACTTCTGCGCCCGTCTTCTAGGCTACGCTCTCGGTCGTGGCCTGGAGCCCCAGGATCAGCCCACCCTTCTGCGGTTGGAGGAAACACTCGTCAAAAACGACTACCATGCCCTGCCTCTCCTCATCGCCGTGGCGCAGAGTTACCCCTTCACCCATCGGAGGCAATAACCCCCGGCTTTATCACGGGTTCAGTTTCGGGGCGGCATTCATTTGCTCTTCCGGAGCCCCACGCCTTTGAGCAATGAAGGCCTCGGGCGAGACGCGATTCAGCGGCGCATCGGCGTATCCTTGACCAGGATTCACATACGGCCCTTCTCGCACCTCAAAGTGCAGATGCGCCAGATACTGCCCATTGGCCGTCCCCACTGTGCCTATTTTTTCACCCCGATTCACCATCTTTCCCGGCTGGGTCAAAATCTTGTCCAGGTGCGCATACACGGTTTGGTACACCCGCTCCTGGCTCGCATCTTCGAGATCCGGTACCCGGTGGGCCAGGATCACCATGTTTCCCCAGCCCGGACCTGGCACCCCGGCATACACCACTTGCCCCACCCCAGCCGCATACACCGGATCTCCCAAGTCCGAGTTTCCACCGCCAATACCATTCAAGTCATCGCCCAAATGACGGGAAATCCGGAACGGTTGCGCATTGTAAGTGAACGCGCCATGCACCGTGCCCATGGGGTGGTCAAACCGCACCGCCAGCGGCAGTCGGACGATTTCTAGCGGGCTAAGGCGCAAAAAGGCCGGGTCTAGAGGCCGCTCCTCCGGGGTTTCAAAGTGCCGGGCCATCCACACCTTCAGCCCCACTCTTTCCCAAAGCATCCACCCTAGGAGACCCAGCAGCAAAAAGGTGACGATGGAAGGAAGACGCATGGCAGTACGGATGCCTCCATTCAACACCATGCGAACAATACGATCAAAGTGTGATCCAAACTTGCGTTCAGTCTCAATTAGGCTACACGGTTCTCAATATGGATCCACGAGTGAAAGAGCGCCTGGAAGCTCACCTGACCAATACCGGTCTGCGCCGTACCAAACAGCGCGAGACCATCGTCGAGGCTGCCTTTGCCACCGATGATCACTTCAATGCTGAAGAGCTGCTGGAAAAAGCCCGCAAGCTAGACCGCACCGTTTCTCGAGCCACCGTCTATCGCACTCTGCAGTTGCTGGTGGATTGCGATCTCCTCCGCGAGGTGGACCTAGGTCGTGACCAGACTTATTACGACCCCAATTTCCTCGATAAACCGCAGCACAACCATCTCATCTGCCTGGACTGTGACCGCGTGGTGGAGTTCGAGGACGAGCACAGCGCTGTCTTGCATGACTGCATCACCCGTCGTCTAGGTTTCCAGCCGCAGATGAAGGCCATGCGCATTCAGGCGCATTGCGACGAATTTGCCAAAACGGGTCAGTGCAAATACAAAGCCGAGCACGATGTAGCTTTGGCCAAATAAACACCGTTAAAGCTACACTTACTCACTGGCGATTTTTGAAGCTGCAGCCTCTCAGAGGCCAGCAGCGAGTGCAGCTTCGCGCACGAGTTTGATGAAACGACGGCGATCGCCAGTAGGGTCGGGACTCTGGGCTTTTTCAGCGAGGGAAAGGACCAGGGCGTGATTGAGCTGCGGCGTCTGCGGCAGGCCTCGCATCAGCAGGCCGAAGCTGACAACCGCGCTGTCGAAGATGAAGTCTTCGCGGGCGTTTTGCCAGGCTTCACCTCGATCTTGCACCGCGAGTTTGGTGCTGTCAAAGGGGCCCACCGCCTGGGTGGTGAAACGGCCTTTGTCCAGGGTCACCGTGGCTACAGTCTTGTTGGCTGTGGCGTCACCGTTCGGGAGAAATTCATACCAGACGACGTGCGTGCCGGATTGGCGCAGTTCCGCCGCAGGCTGGTGGCGCTCGCAAAGCTGGCGATATTCGCGGACGTTTTTGGGGTCAAAGGTGACGCGCAGGGGGTAGGTGGTCTGGGCGAGGGCGGCGGGTTGATCTGCTGGTAGCTGGATGCTCACGCGTAGCAGGCGGTGGCCTTCATTCCAGGGGCAGGTGGTGACCTCCGCCTTCCAGGAGTGGATGTAGAGATCCGGCGTGCGCGGTTTGCCCGGTTCCTTCACCTCTGGGGTAGTGAGGGGTGCGGGTGCGGCTAGGAGCTCTTGACGATTCACTTTGGCAGGTAGCGGGCGGATCTGGGCGGGAGCCAGGGCAAATTGGTCCACGGACTGACGGCTAGCATTGACAAAGTGGGTGTGTTTCCCAGGGCTGGTCACGGCCACCGGGCGTGCCACAGGAGCTGCGGCAACGAGGGCAGGACTGGTCAGCGTTGTAGGTGCGGAAACGGCAGGCTTCACTGTGGCAACCTGCGTCCGGGCCGGCTCTGGCGCAGGAGCGATGACCACGACGGGGGCTTTTTCAGGGGCCGGGGTGGCCTTGACCACCGTAGCAGCTACCGGGGTTTTCACCTCGGGGGCTGGCATAGGTGCTTCAACCTTCGGTGTGCTTATAATGGGTGGGTTGGCCTGGGCCACCGTGGAGGTGCTAGAGCCACCGCCGAGACCACTGTGTCGGCCTACGAGGTAGGCAGCTCCGGTGAGGGTGAGAACGGCAGCTGCCTTCAAAACACCAACCAAGAAGGGGCGCAGTACGGATGCACGGCGCGGTGCAGGCCGGGGCATGAGCGGGGCCATGCGGCGGGGTAGGCTAGCAGGGTAGAGAACGGCGTGGCGCTGCTCGGGCCGCAGACGTTCCTGGGGGATGGGGGCCCCTTGGCGGAGGGCATCGGTGACGGCTTCCACCTGCTCCAGCTCATGAGTGGCCACTGGGCAGGCAGCGAGCAGGGTGTGGATGTCTCGGGCCTGGCGCGCGTGCAGTTCCCCCAAGGCGTAAGCCGTGAGATCGGGGTTTTCGTGCGAGGAAGGTTTCATAAAAAAGGGGGGAGAAATCAGTGGGGGCGGTTGGCCAGTTCGCGGTTCAGCAGTTCGCGCAGTTTTTTGATGGCCACATGCATGATGAAGCCGACGTTGCCCACGGTGAGGCCAGTGACATCGGCGATCTGCTGGTAGGAGCAGTCATGCATGAATTTGAGGCGGATGACCTCGCGTTGGTTCGGGCGCAGTTTTTCCACCAGTTCCCAAAGGCGGGCGTGCAGCTCTTGGGAGTCCGCATTTTCGGCGGGATCGGGGTCAAAAGAGACCGCGCTATCCATGGCATCGTCGTTCCCGAGGTCCAGCCGGTGGTCCTTGCGGAGGATGTCCAGGGCCCGATTTCGACAGACGGTGAAAAGCCAAGCTTTGAGGTTGTCCCGCACCTTGTCGGGGTCGGTGAGATAGAGCTTGAGCAGGGCGTCCTGCACCACATCCCGGGCGCGTTCATAGTCGCCATTGAGGATGCCTGCCGTGTAGGCAATGAGATTGCTCTCGTACTGGTCCAGCGCCCGCCTGACGAGGAGGGATGCTTCATCTTGATGAGGCTGGACGGACATGCGTTCACTTTGCGACTTTTCTAACGGCTGGGGAAGAGATTTGTTAGAGACGAATGTGCGGAACGTTGCGACAATGTTCCTTTGGGCAGGTTTATCTCCGGCCTGTTCTGACACGTCTGCCCTTTTCTCCCCTGAATGTCCCTCCCCACTGCCTCCCGCCTGCCTATGGCCTTTATGCTCGGGACTCTCAGCCTACTCAGCGCCTTTTTGCTGTTTCAGGTACAGCCCGTGATCAGCAAGTTCATCCTGCCTTGGTTCGGTGGCAGTCCGGGGGTGTGGACCACCTGCATGGTCTTTTTCCAGATCGTCCTTTTTGCCGGGTACACCTATGCGCACTTGCTGACCCAATTACGCCCACGCACCCAGGCCCTGGTGCACAGTGGATTGCTGCTGGCCGCGCTTGTCGTGCTGCCCATCGCCCCTGGGGAAGGGTGGAAACCGGCCGGGGATGAGGAGCCTGCGGGCCGCATTCTGCTGTTGTTGTTAGGCACCGTGGGACTGCCCTATTTTATCCTGTCCAGCACTAGCCCGCTGGCGCAGGTGTGGTTCACCCGAGCGGTGCCCGGGGGCACGCCCTGGCGGCTGTATGCGCTGTCGAACATCGGCTCCCTGGTGGCGCTGCTGAGTTACCCGTTTTTCTTTGAGCCGCTGCTGGAGGTGACGGTGCAGACCTGGTTATGGTCAGGTGCATTTGTCCTTTTTGCCGCGCTTTCCGCCACATTGGTATGGAAGGTCATGCGGCCGGTCGCGGTGCCGGTTTCTTCTCCTGAACAAGTCCCATCGGCTCCCCCCGAAGCACAAGCTATAGACCTGCCTACTCCAGTGGAAATTGCGCCCAAGTGGTGGCATCGCCTGCTGTGGGTGGCCCTGCCTGCGCTGGCCAGTGTGATGCTTTTAGCCACCACGAATCATGTCTGTCAGGACGTGGCCGTGGTGCCCTTCATGTGGGTGGTTCCGCTGAGCCTTTACCTACTCACCTTTATCCTGTGCTTTGAGCATGAGCGCTGGTACTTGCGGGGGCTGTGGGCCCCGCTGGCCATGGCGGTGCTATTTATCACGGCTGGAGAAAAGCACCTGGGCTGGGATGTGGACCTGACGCCGAATTACCTAGCCGAGATCGTCTGGTGCTTTAGCGCCATGTTTTTGGCCTGCCTGCTGTGTCATGGCGAGTTGGCGCGGCTGAAACCCAGCCCCTCTCGCTTGACGGAGTTTTATTTGCTAATGTCCGCCGGCGGGGCGCTGGGCGGTCTGTTGGTCAGCCTGGTAGCCCCCCGAGTTTTTGTCACGTACATGGAGTGGCCGCTGGCGCTGCTTGCCAGCCTACTCGTCGCCACCATCACCCTGGCAGTGGCAGGCGTGCGGCTCTCGCGGCGCTGGGTCGGCTTTCCGCTGGCAGGTGTGACTGCGGTCCTGGGCAGTCTGGGCGTAGGTTTTCTGGCAGAAAAAACCACCAAGGTGGAGCCCCGTCTGGAGCGCGTACGCAACTTTTACGGCACGGTGCATGTGGATGAAGACTACGACACGGGGCTGGAGAATGAATACCGCACTCTTACCCACGGCGGCATCATTCACGGCATGCAAAACCTGGGCGATCTCTATCGCCAGGAGCCTGTCACCTATTATGGTCGCCACACGGGCATCGGCCGCGCGCTGGGGCGACTGGCGGAGCAAAAAGGCGCGAAAGTGGGCATCGTGGGCCTCGGGGCAGGAACCGCCGCCTGCTATGCCCAGGACGCGCATGACTTCCGTTTTTACGAGATCAATCCCGACGTGGTCCGCTTAGCGCGCAAACATTTCACTTACCTCGCCGACGCAGAGAAACGCGGGGCCACCGTCACCACCGTCATTGGGGATGCCCGGCTGATGTTGGAGCGTGAGCCTAACCAACAGTTTGATGTTCTGTTGCTGGATGCCTTCAGTGGCGACGCCATCCCCATGCACCTGCTGACGCGCGAGGCCTTCCAGATCTACCACCGTCACATGAAGCCCGATGGCATCATCGTCGTGCATGTGACCAACAGCTACCTCATCCTCGCCCCCGTGGTGGCCAAACAAGCGGAAGCCATGGGCTGGAAAACCACCCGTGTGATCACTGTGCAGATGGGTGATGACGACGATACCGACTACATGCTGGTGACCCAGAATACCGCCTTTCTGAATGCTACCCCGCCCGACGAACCCGTGGAAGAACCTACCCTGGACGTGCCCCTCTGGACGGATCGTTACCACAATCTTTTCCAGATCCTCATGACTGATTAGTAGATGGAAAGCCTGTGCATCAGTCAACCTCGTGGCGAGTCTCCCGTGAATGAAGTTCTACAACACCTGCCAAAGACAAAAGACTGCCTGACTTCCTCCTTTCATGCGTCACTCTCCCTGGTGATGATTTCTGGAAATACATGAGTGACGCCCCTCCTGACCCCTCCCCGAGGCGTGAACGCCTCTGGCGCATCATTTTCCTTTCGGACACACCTGTGGGCCGTGCCTTTGATGTCGTGCTGCTCTGGCTCATCGGCCTGAGTGTGCTCACCATCATCTTGGAAAGCGTGGACGAGATCCGCCTGCCTTACGTGCGTTTTTTTAACGCGCTGGAGTGGATCTTCACGGTGCTTTTCACGGCTGAATATCTGGCGCGCCTGTGGTCCGTGCGTCGGCCCCTGCGCTACGCGCTCAGCTTCTTCGGAGTGGTGGATCTCATTTCCATCTTACCGGCTTACTTGGAGTTGCTGATCCCCGGCACGCACTATCTCATGGCCCTGCGAGTGCTGCGTCTCATGCGCATGTTCCGCGTGTTAAAGATGGCCGAATACTTGGGCGAGGCCAGCATCCTCCTGGCTGCGCTGCGGGCCAGTCGGCGGAAGATCACCCTCTTCCTCACCACCGTCATCGGCATCGTTTTGGTGGAGGGCACCGTTGTCTATGTGCTGGAGCATGAGGCCAACCCTGACTTTGCCAACATCCCGCAGGCCATCTATTGGGCCATCGTCACCATCACCACCGTGGGCTATGGCGATGTGGCGCCCATCACCGTTCCGGGGAAGATGATGGCCTCCATCATCATGCTCACCGGTTTTGCCATCATCGCCGTTCCCACGGGCATCGTCACCAGTGAGTTAGGCCGCGCCATGGGGCGGCCCCTGAATCCTCGCCGCCGTTGCAATGAATGCGGTTGGGAAGATCATGATACGCGCGCCCTACATTGCCAGCACTGCGGCGTGAAGTTGGATGCCTGAGAACCGAGGCTGCTCGCCATCGCACTCACTTCCAGCGCATGCAGCGAAAGGGATGGTCATCAATGAGATTCCCCTGCACGCCTTCCAACTTCTCGGGTCGATAAAACTGCACTCCCACATACGAGTACACCGGGATCACCGCGGCCTCCTCCCGCACCAGAGTTTGCTCCGCCTGCTGGAAGATAAGATTGCGCTTCGGAATATCAGCTTCTCGCGCAGCTGCTGTGATGAATTGGTCATACTTTTTGTTAGCCCAGCCGGTACGGTTTTGGCCATTGCCGGTGGTGAAGAGATCCAGAAAGGTGCTCGGGTCGTTGTAGTCGCCCACCCAGCTTGAGCGACACAGGTGGTAGTCCAGCTCACGCATGGACTTCAGCCACACCTTTTGCTCCTGTTTGGTCAGGTTCACCGTCACGCCCAGGGCCTCTTGCCACATGGACTGCAGCTCGATGGCGATGTTTCTTTCGATGGGCAGCGGGATGTAGAGGTACTCCACGCGGGGGAAACCACGCCCTTCCGGAAAACCGGCCTCCGCCAGCAGGCGGCGTGCCTCGGCCACATTCAGATCCAGCCCCGGTGGCGACTGGTAGCCCTGGCCGATGCCGGGCGGGGTGATACCCTGCGCAGGCAGTTCTCCCAGTTGGGTGATCTTCTCCACGATGCGCTTTTTATCCACCGCCAGTGCAAAGGCCTGGCGCACACGCGCGTCATTGAAAGGCGGTCGTGTCACATTGATGCGGATGAACCACGTGCCCAAAAACGGTGCCGTGTGGAACCAAGACTGCTTCTTGAGCTTCTGAGTCAGGCTGGGGGGCAGCATGCCTTTATCCATCAGCAGATCACACTGGCCGGTGTGAAAGTAACTCAGCGCCGTATTCGCATCCTGCACGGGCTTCACCTCAATGGTCGCCATCTTCACATTCGCCGCATCCCAGTAGGCCGGATTTTTGCGCAGGCGGATGCGGTCATCCAGCAGCCATTCCTCCAGGATGTAAGCGCCATTCGTCACGATGTTCGCCGGCTTGATCCAGGCTGTGCCGTGCTGGGCGATGGTGGCCACCGGCACGGGAGCCAGCGTGACAAAGGCCGAAAGATCGATGAAATACGGCGTGGGGTTTTCCAGTTCCACCACCAGCGTCTTGGCATCCAGTGCCTTCACTCCCACTTGGGCAAAGTCCTTTTGCGTGCCTTCCGTGTAGGCCTTGGCCCCACGGATCACATGCATCAGCGTGGCGTAGTCGGCCCCGGTATCCGGGTGCAGGGCGCGCTGCCAGGAGGCGACAAAATCCTGCGCCGTCACGGGCTGCCCATTGGTCCATGTGGTGCCCGCCCGCAGGTGAAAGGTGTAGGTCTTGCCGTCCTCTGAAACGTCCCATCGCTCGGCCATGGCAGGCTCCGGTTTGCCCGCCTGCGTCACCCGGCACAGGCCCTCGAAAAGGGAGGTGGAAAGGCGCATGGAAACTTGGTCCGAGGTGAGGGCGGGGTCCAGTGTCTCGGGCTCAGCGCTTTGGATGAAGACCAAGTCCGCACGCTCCCGGTCCGGGGCACAGGCACCGGGAAACACAGCACAGGCAGCAAGCAGCAGCAGTCGGGACAGAAATCGCATCGCCGCAGAGTGCATCCGAGTGCCCCCAGACGCAAGAGCGCCAAATCAACGCAATATCCTTCCCGCACCCACGTTTTAGCGGCCCATGAAAGTCACCGCCCTCCTTTTTCTCGCACTCGCCTCCCTCGTCAGCGCCGCAGAAAAACCCCTGCTCGCTCTGCCGGGTGAAGTCCTCTATGAAAGCAAGCTGGACACCGCCCCCGCCGCCCCCTGGAAGACGGCCAAAGGCCAGTGGGAACTGAAGGATGGCGTCCTGCGTGGCTCCGAACTGGAAGCCGACAAGCACGGTGCCGTCACTCGCCTGCCTAACAAATTGAATGACTTCATCCTCGAATACGAATTCAAGTTCGAAGGTGCCCGCACCACCAGCCTCTCCATCAATGCTGTGAAGGACCACATGGCCCGCATCAGCATCACCCCGAAAAGCGTCACCGTGCAGCGCGATGACAACGACCACGCGGGTCCCGACAAAGCCGTCATCTTCGCCCGCTTCCCCGCCGAGCTCGCCCCCGGCACCTGGCACAAAGTGCGCCTGGAGATGGTGGGAGACACCCTCCTGGGTCAGGTGGATGCCCTCACCGCCTGGGGTAGCAGTGACCTCTTCAAAACTGAAAAAGCCAACCCCGGCTTCACCGTCGGTGGCCAGTCCGTGGATTTCCGCAATCTCACCCTCCGCACCGCCACCCTGAACCCCGACTGGGAAAGAGTGAAAGCCACCCTCCCTCAGCCCGGCGAAAAAGTCGCCCCCGCCCCCACTCGCAAAGGCGCAGGTAAAGGCAAAGCCGGAGCCAAGAAGAAAAAGGCCGAGTGAGGCCTGGCTGCCCCGCACGCTTGTACGCGTGCGGTTTTTAACCCTCTTGATTTCCAAGGGTGCCGCTGGCCGGACTCGAACCGGCAAGGGAGTTACCTCCCAGCAGATTTTAAGTCTTTCCTTGTTCTGTTTTCCTTTGTTTGCTAACGTTTGGCCATGAGCGCCGAGAAACCTAGTGAAATTAAGCCTTCCAAGGCAATTTTGGCAAACAAAGGCAAACAGGAGAAATCAGGGATAAACTCAAAAAGTGTCCGAGAAATGTCCGAGAACTCGGACACTTTAAAACCTGAAAAAGGGAGGCGCATCATTGGTAAAACCGATACCCGTTATTGGCTCCAACCTGGGAAGCTGCATTCTGATCCGCGTTGGAACGGTGCTCTATTCTGCAAAGTTCAGGTGAATTGCAGGCGCGAATCTTTCCCACTTCGCACGAACAACCAACAAACAGCCGCTGGCAGGGCTGCCAAGATTTATGGGGATGTGGTTGCACTGGGTTGGGAGGCTGCCCTGGAAAAGCACAAACCCGATTCATTGAAGGCTGCTAAAGTGGCCACCGTGGGTGATGTGATCGAAGCCGCCACCCGTCTTTCCAGCGCTCGAAGGGAAAGCTTGGAAACATACGCAAAGGCCCTCCGCCGCATCACCTCCGCCGTGATTGGCCTGGAGAACGACCGCAAGTTTGATTGCAAACGTGGCAGCAAGGAATGGCGTGCTAAGGTCGATTCTGTGAGTTTGTCCGACCTGACACCCGCTCGGGTGAAGTCATGGAAAAACGCGTTCATGAAGGCTGCCAAAACACCCGAGGAACGCAATCACGCCATCATCACGATCAACAGTCTGATTCGTAATTCGAAAGCGCTGCTTTCCAAGAAAGTCCTGCCGTTCCTCAGCAAGGAAATCCAACTTCCTGCCGAGCTTTGGTTTGCAGGCATCACGAAGGAGAAGGAGCCAAGTTTGCGCTACAAAAGTAAAGTGGATGCCGCTGCATTGATGGCCAGCGCTCGTGAACACTTGGCCGAATCGGAACCCGAAGCCTTCAAGCTGCTACTGCTCACTTTGATTTGCGGCCTTCGTCGTTCTGAGGCCGATGCACTTCTTTGGAGCCAGTTTGATTTCGATAAAGGCATCCTCACCATGGAAGACACCGAGCACAAGCGCCTCAAGTCGCAAGACTCCGCTGGCGAAATCGGGCTGGATACCGAACTCATCGCCATGCTTCGAGGTTACAAGGCCCGCTCGAAAAGTGAATTTGTGCTGGAGACTCCAAAACTCTCATGGGTGCCTCTCGCCAAGCTCAAAAACCGAGGCTATCGCTGCGAAGCAACACACCGCGTTTTGCTGGATTGGTTGCGCAAAAATGGGGTGCCAGAGTTACGCCCCATGCATACCATGCGGAAAGAAATCGGTTCTATCATTGCCACCCGTGACGGCATCTTTAAAGCCAGCCGCTACCTCAGGCATTCCGACATTAACATCACGGCCAAACTTTACGCTGACCCTAAAGCACCCGTTTCTGCTGGCCTTGGCAGTCTTCTCACGGCAGTCCCTGCAAATGTGGTTAAAGCCGAGTTTAAAGCTGCCACTACCGCCTCTAAATCCAAAAGAAAGGCCCGCCAAGCGTGAGTGACCTAACGCAAGAGCATTTGCAACGAGTTTGGCAGAGTATTGCCGATTCCGAGGAATCTTTTGTTCCTGTACTTGCTGAATACCCAGGGCCAGCCGCCGCTGCGGAAGGATTGGAGGAATGGGAGCACGAAGTCGAAATGTATTGCTCTTTATTTCTCTCCGCAAAAAGGGGGCGCTTTGAGGGAGATAATGAAATGGCGGAAGACGCGGCCTTTTGGATCGGCAAAATAATAGCCAATCAACTCATGGAGGGAAATCTTTCTGCCCCTCGGATCGTGGGGGAGGCGCTGCTAAGAGTGAAGACTGGAGGTAAATTTAAACTCCATTCGGGGCGTGCTCCGTCTCGCGTTCGCACGCTTGTTTTATGGGCATTCTCCATTCTCGAAATGTCCCGCAGGATTGCCCGTCCATCCCAAAGAGAAGTGCAAAAGTTCCTCTTGGAACATGGCTTAAAACTCACGGCTCCCCACCTCTCAAAGATCTTTGATGAACTCGGATTGAAGGCCCATTCAAGCAAGGCCAGCGAGGCTGCCAGCGCAGCGGGCAAGAGAAAACGCGGGAAGCCATAAGTTGCCATTCGAGCGGGTTTGTTTGGCAACATATTATCACCGTTGCGGGCTGCCGTTTATCTCTGGGGCCATGAGAGCGAACACGCCCCCACATACCCAAAACACCGCCGCCGTCTTCCTTTCCCCTGCCAGCCTTTGCGCTCGCTGGAAAGTCTCAGACATGACGCTTCGCCGCTGGCGAAAAGACGGCAGGCTCCATGCCCTTCATTTGGGCCGCCAAGTTCGTTTTTCACTTTTCGAGGTCGAACGATTCGAAGCCGAGGCCAAAGACTAAAACGAAACGAGCCACTGACTTTCGCCAATGGCCCGCGCTCGTGATGGATGCGTGAAGTATAACCAAAAGCAGGCAGTGAATCAATTCGAAATGCCTACCCATGCTTTCAATACCCGAACGCGCTGCCGCTTACTTGGAGCGGATGCCGCCAGCCATCGCTGGTAGCGGTGGCCACGTTGCCACCTTCAATGCCGCCGCCGTGCTCACCCGTGGCTTTGCCCTGCCGATGCAGGACGCCTGGCCCCTGCTCACAGCTTGGAATCTCACCCACTGCCAGCCCCCTTGGAGCGAAGCGGAATTGCGTCATAAGCTCACCAGTGCTGCCGCTTCTACACGTCCCCTCGGCTCATTGTTAGAGGGATCAAAAACCTTAGTGCAACCTTGGGGTAACGGCATCGTCGGCGAGGATAAAAACAAAGCAAATCAGCGCCTCCGCTGGCCTACTTTTGAAGCACCCACATCCGCAGAAATGCAGGCTCTTTCCCGTTTGCGCACCATCCCTGAAAGCGCCCTTCGAACGGCCTCAGAAGCGGGCTTGCTCCATACCTGCCGCTATGAGCAGGCCGCGTGCTTCATCTTATCAGAGGGAGACTTTGCTCAGGCCCGTCGTCTGGATGGTCTGCCGCTACCCATTACAGGAGGACTTAGTAAAGCGAAAAACCTCCCAGGCTCAAAGGGTGCATTCATCGGCGCTGCCTTGCTGGGAGAGGCCAGCCACGTCTTGCTTGTGGAAGGCTGCATTGGCCTGTTAGAGGCGCTTGGATGCATTGCCCTGGCCGATGCCCAGGACTGGACCGCCATCGCCGCCACCAGTGCCAGCTCACGCTGGGAAAACGCCCTGCATTACCTGCCCAAGCTCAAAGGCCGCCATGTGCGCATCCTCCCAGATGCAGACCCTACCGGGCTAAAGGCTGCCAAAACCTGGTTACGAGATCTGGAGAAAGCAGGCTGCCGCGTAGATGCCCGCGCCCTCCCGCCCTTCTGCAAAGACCTTGGCCCCATCCTCACAGAGCACCCAGCCCACTCGGAAACACTTCACTCCCTTTTCCAATGACTCGCGACATTACCGATTCACTCCGCCTGCCCCTTGGCTCAGAGCAGCCTCAGATTAAGCCCACCGGGCCGCTATCCGCCCCTCCTGACTTTTCCTCCGCTGTTATCACCGCGAAAGACCTTTCCTCCCTGGAATTGGAACAGCGCCAGCCCCTGCTGGGTGCTTGGATGAAGCAGGGAGATTTCGGCTATCTATTTGCCCCTCGGGGCGCTGGTAAGAGCTGGATGGCCATGCTCATAGGAAACGCCATCGCTGAGGGCTTATCGTTGGGAGAATGGCAGGCAGGCGAAGGCCCGCGCTCCGTTTATTACTTCGATGCGGAAATGAACTTGGCAGACGTTCAGGAGCGCATGCGCATCATCGGCATCACCTCGGAAAAGTTCTTCCTTCTCAGCAATGAACGCCTTTTCCTAGCCGGGGGCCGTGGCGTGAACATTGCAGATCCCTTGCATCAGACGAAGCTCTCCGAAATGCTCCCCGAGGGAAGCATTTTCATCATTGATAACCTCAGCACGGCCCAGCTTGGCATGGCGGAGAATGACAATGATTCCTTTGACGACATTCGAGATTGGCTTCTGAGCCTCCGCCATCGTGGCATCACTGTGATCATCATTCACCACGCCGGGAGAAACGGGGCCATGCGCGGCAGTAGCCGTCGTGAGGACATTGCCCATTGGATCATCAGCCTCAAAGATGACAGCCACGACGAAGGCCCCACTAAAGCCTTCACCACCACCTTTGTGAAAGTCAGGAACTGCCGCGCAGCCGAGGCCATGCCGTTGAGATGGCAGCTTAAAACCGCAGGGGGCCTATTGACCTTGGATTGCAGTCTCCATAACGGCCCCGAGGCCCTGCTCTCACACATTCGAGAGGGCGTGACCAGCGCCACCGAATTGGCCGAAATGTTAGGCGTTCAGGCAGGCACCGTTTCGAAGTGGGCAAAGAAGCTCATCGAAGCGGGAAAGATCTCCAAAGTAGGCCGCGAATACCGCCCCATTTCCTAGACTTTATTCTCGTTTCCATACTCCGCCTCTAGGAGGGGAAACAGGAAACGAAATGGCCTCTTTGGAAACGGCATGGAAACAAGCAGGAAACGAACGCTAAAAGGAGAAACGAGATGGAAACGAATGGAACTTTCAATCTCAGGAACGGAAACAAGAGCTATCGGAAAAAGGTGCATCTCCCAGTCCTTTTTTCAGAAAGGGGACACAGTTTAATTTAAACTGACTAGGTGCCCTATTTCCGGAACTCCATTTCTCCGCTCTCAGGATTATATTCATAAAATTGAATCTGATCAGATGCGATGAGTTGTAGAGCGTGCTCAATAGAAGGCCAAGGCGCGGAGAACCATTCGGTAGCTTTCTTTATTTGTCCTTCGGAATCGGTTATCTCAATATCAAGCCTCGCCTTGGCAAAGACAGCATGGACAAGTTGCTCAAGTCCGTGGCTGGAAAGATTCACCACCTTCGCCTTCGCTGCCACTTGCACAGGGGCGCAGAGATAAGTTGCGAACTTTTCAGCTCCGGCGATTCGGCTTTCGACGGTTTCGGTGGTAAATCCGATTTTGTAAAGATTAGGAATCGCCTTCACATGGGGCGTTTTAGTCAGTGACCTCAAAACGTAAATCCAGCCTGTAACTTGATCATCTGGGTCGATACCCGCATTCGGAAATAGTTCCGACGTGTTCTCCGTGATCATCAATCCGCCCTTGTAAAGTTCGGTGGATAGTGAGCGCAGCAGCATGTCGGATTCCCGTTGATTCACGAAAATAAGTCGCAAACGGGTATTGTTTTTGCCTCTGTGATTGTAGGGTTTTCCTTTTTCGGCGACATAACAAAGAAGCCCCCCCAGGACATAAAATTTTCCTTCTTCAATGTGTTGCTCATTCTTGAAAGGAATGGCCTTCCGGACTCCCATTTTCAAATCGGTGAGGCACTGCTCAAAGAAGGGTCGGAATTTGTCAAAATCGGCGCAGTCTTGACGTTGAGCAACGTAGTCGGGCATCACTTGCTCTTTCTTAGCTTTTGTAGCAAAACGGCCTCCGAAAAGTGAACTTTCCTTCCGCTCGCCTCCCATGATCCGCGCGAAGGCGCTGCTTCCCGCTAGGCTCTTGAGTGAGGCTGGAACTACGGCTTCCGCGACTTCCTGCTCCTTCTTAGCGGGCACGATGTCCGCAGGGATTTCGGGCGTCTCCTCTGGCTTGGCAAGGATGAAGCCCGTCTCCTTGCAGTACATCGCAATCATTCCCTCACGGTCATGGGACATCAAATATGACCGCTTCACGTCGTCCTCCACAATGCTCTTGAGGCGGACGGCAAGTTTGCGCTCGGAAATGGACTTGCCCTTTTCTGGAAGCCTGCCGTTCGTCTTGATGAATGCCTCAATCTCCCGAAATCCTGACATGAAGGCGGATGCCTCGGGATTCTCTTTCTTTTCAGGATCGGACTCGTGGCGATTGTACTTCCTGAGAAGTACTTCCACCTGTCCGAGGATGTCGGGATTTAATGGCATGGTCAGGGCGCGAGTTCGAGATTTTCCTTTTCATTCGCCGCCAGGAAAATCTGGCGAGCTTTCTCAACCAGCAACCCGAGCCGGGCCTCGAACTCATCCTTGGACTTGTAGTTCGGCAGACAGCCGTTCGCTTCCTCGAAGGCTTCGACGAGGTGCCAGTTTGCATTGATCTCTACCTCGGTGATCTTCGATTTTTGGGTGGCAAGCACTCCTTGCACTGCCGCTAGCACCTCTTTGTCGAGAGACTTTGAGAGCACCTCGTAGGCGTGCTGGAACGGGTTGATCTTGTAAATCATGTCAATGTGCAGGTCGTCGATGTTGATGAACTGCTTGGCGAAATTAATAAAACGCTTGTCGCCTTCCTGCGTCTGCTTGCCGTGGGAAAATAGAGTGTCGGCCAGGACATGATCGGTGACCTCGCCCACCTCCTTTTGAGTCAGGTCCGGGAAGGTCTCCATGATGATCTTCGGAATGAGCTGTTTATTGACCACGGCGGCGTCTGCCTGATTGACGATGGCCTTCTGAATGTCTGGTGAACTGAGGATAGCTGCCTTCAGTTCGCGCAGCTTGGTGTCCACAATTTTTTGCACGGTTTCCGTTGAGGGCTTCTTGAGTCCTTTGATCGCAATGGTGTTGCCCTGCTTGCCTGGCTCATTCGGATCAATCTTCGGCTTGAATTTGAAGACCGGGGCCATGACCTGCTCCATCAGCAGCGAACAAGTGATCGCCTTAAGCATGTCGTTCACCGCGTCCGCAACCTCCTCGCTGTCCGCGCGGGGTTCGGCGACAAGGTTGGTGAACTGGGCGTGCGTCTTGTTCGGTGAATCACGGGTGCAACGTCCTATAATTTGGACGACTTCGGTGAGGGAACCACGGTAGCCGATGGTTAGCGAGTGCTCGCAGTATTTCCAATCGAAGCCTTCCTTGGCCATGCCGAGAGCGATGATGATGTCCACCTCATGCTCGCACTCCACATCAGCGAGGAACTTCTTCACCTTTGCCCGCTTGTCATCGTCATCGGTGACGAGGTCCGCCACCCGGACCTGGTTGCCGTCTGCGGTGGTCATGATGATGATGCCGGTCTCGTCGTCGGTTTTGGCGTTCGTGCCGATGAGGTCGAGGATGTCACCCAGCATCGTGTATTTGTCCGAATACGCCTCGCGGGCGTTGACGCTGGGGATGTGAATGATGGTCTTTTTTGTCACGTCGAGCACCTCGGAGAGGGCGTCTATGAAGCGGCCTTGGTAGAAGTGGTAGCCGATGCCGAGCGACTTCAGATAATGGTAGCCATTGAGCTGTTCGTAGTAGTTGTAGATAACGTCCTGGAACTTCGCCTCGTTCTCGGCGGAAAGGATGGCGATGTTGTCGCCACGGAAATACGAGCCGGTCATGGCGACGACGTGGGCGTTCGTGTTGCTCATGATCCGGTCGAGGCAGTCACCCAGCACGTTCTCGCCCTCGGTGGATACGTGATGAAATTCATCAATGCCGATGAGCGCGTCTTCGAAGGCGTCCACGCCGAGCTTCTCGACCGCGAAGCGGAAGGTTGAATGGGTGCAGACAAGCACGCGGGCCATGGGATCGGAGATGAAGCGCTGGAACGCCTTCACCTTGGCCTGATTGCCCTCGGGTAGGCACAGGTCCACTTCGAGCGTCCAATCCTTCCAGAATCCGTGCTTGGTAAGGGCCGTATTGCGGAAGGATGCGCCGATGGATTGCTCAGGCACTGCGATGACGACCTTCTTCACCCCTTGATTCTCCAGCTTGTCGAGTGCCACGAACATCATGGCTCGGCTCTTGCCAGAGGCTGGCGGGGACTTGAGGAGGACATATTGGTGGGCGCGGGACTCGTAGGCGCGGGCCTGCATCTCTCGCATGCCAAGCTCGTTCGTTGAGGTACTCGCCCCAGTCTGCTCGTAGGGAATTTCGATGAGGTTGGGCATAGCGGATCAGGCAGTTTGGCCGGTCATTTTGTGATGGAGTGCAATCAGGTGCTCCAGTCGGTCGTTCATGTCTTTGAATGGCGTCTTACGATAGCAGCGGTCCACGATGGCATCGAGGGCGCGGTGGGCCTTGAGCAGCTTCTCCGGCATTTTGGCCTGGTCATACATTTCCGCGTAAGTCATCTCGTGGAACTCCTCGCGGATGTCAATGATCGCGAAAACGGCTTCCTCCAAAGCTGCCTTGGTTTCGGCGGAGAGCGGTGGGATGGGGAAATTGTTGTAAACGAAGGAGGAGTAGCGAATTCGGGTTTCGAGACGTCCTGCCACTAGTTTGGTCCACTCCATGTGCATCTTTGAGGAAAGGACACCGAAGAGCCAAGCCTCCGCGTCATATACGGCATAGGCGAGATTCGAAACGACTGTATTTTCGTCGAGGAACCCAAGGGGAATGTATTCTCTCCTTTCCGACGTGACGGAAGGGAAAATGATTGAGTCGGAGTCCTGGTGAGCGCGTTGCAGGAAGCGATGTGGGCGATCTGCAAAACTGCGGCAGATTTCGCTGTTCTTAGGATTGCGTCTATACGTGGCCACTTGTTGAAGACGATCTCGAACGAATGGACTGAGCCTGGCCTCGGTCAATTGAGCATCTGGAATCCATAGACAATAGCGTTGCTTCTTTTCAAGAAACTCATCGGCACCGAGATAGGATTTAGTGAACTTCAGAGCCACGGGATCTGACGCGCGAAGGCTCTCATAAACTTCTTGATCGAAATTGAGCCCTCCATCGTCCGTTGGCTTGCTTCCCATCCTCAACTCAGGCAGGCCTGATATTGAACTGCGTTGACGGTAAATCCAGACCTCATCCAGCGCCATCAAGTAGGCATTGATGAAAGGTACTTTGTGTGTAGTAATTTCGCCCATTATCCACTTCGGATCATTATTCATGTTTCGGAGCCCAACGATGGTGCAGGTCACCCCCGCATTGCCAATTGCGGAGTTCTTCCACTTGAACGACTCGTAAGCGAAGCCGATCTCAATCCCGGTGTTTTCCACGATAGAATGCCAAAGGAGGGCTGTGTGCTCACCTTGGGAGATGGAGTTCGTCGAAACGAAGGCTGCCGCAACTTGAAAACCTCTGAGGTAGTCCGATGCCAGGAAGAACCAACACGAAATGTAGTCGAGGTTTTTGAAGCTTTTCAATCCGCGTACCCGCGCGATCTTCGCGAGATCGTTCTTCTGCTGCGTGTCCTGCATGCTGGAGCCGAGGTAAGGCGGATTCCCGAGCACGTAGATTTCCCTCTGGCATGCCTTGCCATCCGAGCCCTGCTCAATGCGCGGGCAGACGGCATTCCAATCACATCGAGTGGCGTTGTTTCGGACGATTTGCGCTCCCTCGCGGAGTGGTAGGGCATCCGGGCAGGTTTGGAAGCGCTCATGGAAGACGAGGTTCATCTGGTGTTCCTTGATCCACAGGGCAAGCATTGCCAGTTCGTGGGCGAAGTCGTCGATTTCGATGCCGTGAAACTTGTTGATTTGAATGCGGGGGAAAAGTTCGCCCGCCTCGCCCTTGGCCTCAAGAACTTCCATTTCCAGCTCGCGGAGCTTTTCGTAGGCGAGAATGAGGAAGTTCCCCGATCCGCAAGCGGGGTCGAAGATGTGGATCTCGGCAAGCCGCTGGTGGAAGACTTCCAGCTTCTTCGGGCTGCCCTTCGCCTTCTCAAAGTCCTCGCGGAGGGCATCAAGGAATAGAGGAGAAACCACCTTCATGATGTTCTCCCGCGTCGTGTAGTGCATGCCCAGCTCGTGGCGCTTTTCGGGATCAATGATCGACTGGAACATCGAGCCGAAGATGTCGGGGTTGATGGACTTCCAATCCATCTTGCCATTTTCGAGCAGGGTCTTGCGACTTTTGCGGGTGAAAACGGGCACCGGATGCTCGTATTCGAAGAGGCCGCCGTTGACGTATTCGAATTTTCGATACTCTTCCCGGAACCCTTTTGCGTCTGCGGTCGCAAAGCGGCGGAATAGAGTCGCGAGGTAGGCGGAGAGGTCGGTGCCATCGGTCGCGGTGTGGGAGGCAAGCGAACTCGTGAAAAGCCCCTTCACCTTGAAGATCTTAGTATCCTCGGCAAAGAAGCAGAACAGCAAGCGGGCAAGAAAGACGTTCAGGTCGTGGGCGTCGAATTCGGGGTTATCCTTACGAATTTCATCGTAAAGGACGGCCATCTTCCGGGTGGCCTTGACATCCACCTCCAGCGCTTCGCTGGTGACGGTGACCTTTTTTTTCCCGACGAAGGGGAGGAAGAAGTAGGTGTGAGACGGCAGCTCGTAGCGAGGAATGACGAGATCCGAACCCTCGTCAAGGTCATGCGCGGCTATCTCGTCGGGCGAGACGATGACGATGAACATTGGCTTGTTTGCCGTTTGGCGGAGTTTCGGGGAAGCTTTGGCCTCTAGCAGCGCGGAACGGATGTCCTTTGTGACCCAGCGAAAGTAAATGCGCTTTTTCCAGAGGATCTCCGTTTTCGGATCGTCCGCGTAGTTCATCGAGCCGTCTTTGACCCGATCAAAAGTGGATTTGGGAAGTTTGGATTCCTTGCCTTGGAAGCACTTGAGGAAAGCAAATCCCCAGTCTGATCCGCTCAAATTTTCTGAGATCGTGTCAAGGTGCCTGGAAATTTCGTCGGTGGTCATGGGCAGTGTGCTATTTAATGCACTTACATTAAGATGCATGACTATCGCAATAAATAGTCATCGAAATGGATTTCCATCGCACCCTTGAATTCAAAGGCGAAGGCTATTGGAACGATGCCGCCGATGATCGGAAAATCGGCAAATTGTGGGTTGAAATGAGCAACAGCAAATGCCTTGTTATCATGTATGATAATACAGACAATGGCCCAGATTGATGCGCTTTTGAAGTGAGGCAAAATGGCCAACCTGATTGATTCACAGGTTGTCACGAAAACATATTTGATAATGGCCTGTGCAACATGTTTCACGGAGCGAAGACGTGACTTGAGTTCATGCTTGAACAAGTGTTCAAATACAAAAAACCGGGTTCGTGGAACCCGGTTGGAATAATGATAACATTATAGGTGGTGTAAACAGCACACCGTGGTTTTCTTATCCAGGGATGCGGGGCGTCACCGAATCAAAGAATAGGTCCGGCTGAATATCCTCATGTAGAGATTCTGGACGGATGGCGGCCGTATCCTTCACGTCACAAGCAACCTCGTTTTCCGCCTGGTAATAGCAGGACTCAATGATGAGGGCGAGAGCCATGATCAGTCGATTAGTCCTTTGAATGCTGATTTTTGGCTTATCCGGCGGGGGGGGATTTTCCGGACCTTCCAAGGGTAGCTCCGTCCAGCGGAAAAAATTAAGGAAGTCTAGTCTGAAATGAATAGTGGGCACATCCCATTGTTTAGAGAGTTGAACGAGATTGCCATCCTTCATCATTCCCCATTGCAGCAAAAGCAACGGTAGAGATTTATAAATGAAGCGCGTGGACCAAATCTGTTTCTGTTCGGTCGTGAGGTCGAGCTCATCGGCACCCGGGACGGAGTCATACTTGAACTGTACTAACGCTTTCGCAACGACTAGATATCCAGCAGCACATTTAAAAGGACCAGGATCCGTTGGGAAGGAGGGGTTCCCGATCAAGATGTCTTGCCAAAGCTTGTGGGCCCTGACAATGCTGTTGCCATCCACGCTGATCGTGAAGCCCCAAACGTCTGCCGATTTTTGTTTCCAGTTATCACAAACGGCATTGAGCGCCGCGCGAAATTCTTCAAGTCTTTCTTCCATTAGGGGAGACTGTTAAAGCTAAACTCTCAGGCGAGTCCAGCATTTTGCAGTCTCTTCGTATGTTTTTCTGCCAAGGTATCCAGAGTGGAAAGCAACTCTTCGTTCGTCCGAGGGACGTGAACGATTCCCGTATTAGAAATCGCATGCATTCCCGTCGCGGCCTCTTTCGTGACTGAAAAGCCATGATCTAGGCTGATGGTGGTGGCCACCGCAGTAATGAATGGGTAGAGGGTAGGGGACATAGTGTGCAGAAGAATATGCGTATCTGCCGGAGCAAATGGATGCGTAATTATAATAATTATAAATCCAAAATCACTAACGGCAAGCGCAGAGAGGGCGATGTAGCCGTTTCGCTCGTCAAATGCAAAGTGAAATAAGTTAAAGTTATTCACAGAGATTCCGCTATAAAAGTATAAAACTTGCCCAGAACGTTGAATATGAGTGTATTAAGTGAAACAATAATGAGGGGAAGAAGGAAAATGAAAGACGGGAAGTGCGTTGGCGAGATAATCCTCGGCGGTGGGCGAGAAGTTAGGAGATGGTGAAAAAGGCGTCATGATCAGCATCTAAATCAAAATCCATTCCGCCCCGCCCTCCTTCCGCAATGGCCTGCGCTTGTACCATGCAATCATCATCTTACTGCCGCGAACGGCTGGACCGCATCCTGGATATTCTGGATCGCCAAGGCGGTGAAGAAACATTGCGTCAATTTGAGCGTCGCTTTTCGGTAGCCTGCTGGGAGATTGAAGCCGCTGCCGCTCTTGGCTGGGTGGAGATCGTTACCCGAAAGCCGCCCATAGGCCGCCCTTCCCGTGTGGTCTTGAAAGTTAACAATCCTCAGGCCGCGAAACTCCCGCCGTATCGCAGCGAGATCGAAAAGCCAATCAGCATTCGGCATGAACGCTTTGCCCTTTTTTCGACTCATGCAGTGCCCTATGGCAGCCGATTCCTAGCCCGCCAGGGTTTAGGTTTGCCGTGCATCACGGATGCCTACCAGAGAGCCTTCCCAGGTGCCACGAACCGCAGAGCCGCCGCCGCCAGTGCAAGCCGTCTCAAACGCCGCTACGATGTGAGAATAGCCCGCGCATGGTTTTACTCCCGCTGTGACGGCGATATTCACAAAGACGAACCCATGCCAAGCACCCCTAAAGCCATCTGGCAGCGCCTTCACGATGCTGGAAGCTGGAGGGTTGCCTAGCGGTAACATATTTCGAACGGTGATGGCTTTAGGGCGTTCATATCCTCATGTGCAGCCCTTCGATAATGGGGCCGGATTAACTCTGGAGGTTTTACGAATTTGAAAGTCTCGCGAACGCTCAGAGGCAGAAAATTAGTGGGGACGACGTGTTCTCCGTCCGAAACCTTGATGTTTCCTTGAGCACAAGCCCTGGCCAATACAGGAGAGGATAAGCTCAAAAAGTGTCCGAGAAATGTCCGAGTGAACTTTTTTCTTGGAAATTTCTCCCCCTCTTGGGGAAGTGTAAGTCGTTGATTATAAACGGTGCCGCTGGCCGAACTCGAATCGGCAAGGGAGTTACCTCCCAGCAGATTTTAAGTCTGCTGTGTTTACCATTTCACCACAGCGGCAGGTGGGGTGGGAAAGAGGGTGACTTTAGCGGGATTTTGACGGAGGCCAAAGGAAAGTCGGGGTTCTTTGGTTTTTTATCGCTGCCCGCGCTGAAACGCGGCTGTTTTCGCACGCCTTGGGTCCGAGAAAGCTTGGGCGTCCAAGGGGACGGATGGGGTGAAGCGGAACCGTGTGGGACTCCGTGCGTTCAGGAACCTGCCGGATAGTTCGGCGATGGGGGTGGGCGATGCGAGCGAGGTGTGCTTGCGCCGAACACATCCAGCCTACGGTTCTGCGGCGAGGTGTTGGGTCAGATCGTAGGCCGGATGTGTTTGGCGCAAAGGCACCCCGATTTTTTCTTGAAGGCCCAACGCCAAATTATCCGGCTGCTGGGGCGAAGTGCGGAACCGTGTGGGACTCCGTGCGTTCAGGAACCTGCCGGATAGTTCGGCGATGGGGGCGGGCGATGCGAGCGAGGTGTGCTTGCGCCGAACACATCCGGCCTACGGTTCTGCGGCGTGTCGGCGATGTCTTGAAGGGGGTAGGAAAAGGGCACGCCTCTGCCCCTGGCGCAAAATGAGTGGAGACGCGGCTTGCTTTTAGCGGGAGGTTCAGCCTTGAATCCCGGCTCTTTGCCCATGCACGCTGTTTCTCCTGACTCTCCTCCTGCCCGCAAGCCTTGGTATCGGGTGCTGTATCTTCAGGTGCTCATCGCCGTGGTGCTGGGAATTGTGCTTGGTCACTTCGCACCGGAATGGGGCAAGGCGCTGGAACCTTTGAGCAAGGGCTTCATCAGTCTGATCAAGATGATGATCGCGCCCATCATCTTCTGCACGGTGGTGCATGGCATCGCCTCGGTGGGGGATGTGAAAAAACTGGGCCGCGTGGGCGGGAAGACGCTGCTGTATTTTGAGGTGGTATCCACCTTGGCTCTTATCATCGGCCTCGTGGTGGTGAATACACTGAGGCCTGGGGAGGGCTTTAATGTGGATGTGACGACACTGGATGCGAAGGATGTGGCGAAGGTACAGGGGTATGCGGGCCAGGCGCAGGGCATGACGAAGACGGGCTTTATCCTGGACATTATTCCCAAGACGTTTCTCAGTGCTTTCACGGGGGACAACCTGCTGCAGGTGGTCTTCGTGGCCATGCTCACGGCCTTTGCCATCGCGGGGCTGGGCGAGCGGGGAAAGCCAGTGCTGCGGGTGGTGGAGCAGGCCAGCGAGGTTTTCTTTGGCATCATGCGTCAGCTCATCAAGCTGGCCCCACTCGGAGCACTGGGGGCCATGGCGCATACCGTCGGCAGTTATGGCATCGGTTCGCTTCAGCAGTTGTTAAAGTTGATGATGGGTTTTTACCTCACCTCGGCGCTGTTTGTGGTGGTGGTGCTGGGCCTCATTGCGCGGGTGGCAGGCTTTTCCATCTTTCGTTTCCTCATTTACATCAAGGAGGAGCTCCTGGTGGTGCTGGGTACCAGCTCTTCAGAAACGGTACTGCCGCAGATGATCCAGAAACTGCGCGGCCTGGGCTGTGCGCCCTCCACGGTGGGGCTGGTGATCCCCACGGGTTACAGCTTTAACCTGGACGGGACGAACATCTACATGGTGATGGGGGCGGTCTTCCTGGCCCAGGCCACAAATACGACGATGGATCTGTGGAGCCAACTGGGGCTGCTGGCGGTGGCGATGGTCACCTCCAAAGGAGCCAGTGGGGTGACGGGCGCGGGTTTCATCACGCTGGCAGCCACGCTCCAAGCGGTGCCGGGGGTGCCCGTGGCGGCGATGGCGCTGATTCTGGGCATTGACCGTTTCATGAGCGAGTGTCGCTCCCTCACCAATTTGGTGGGGAATGGTGTGGCCACCGTGGTCATCAGTCGCTGGGAGGGGGAATTGACGGCAGAGACGCTTCAAGCGAATTTGCGGGAACCGATCCCGCCTCCGCCGCCGAACTCTTGATTGAATAAGAGGTGGAGCATGGACGTTTCACCACTTGCAACCCCCGGCACTCAGGTGCCATTTTGACTCATGGCCGCCCGTCACCTCAGGTTCACGTTTGCGCTCATCATGGCTCTCACAGCCATGCTCACGCCCCATTCCCTCATGGCTGAAAATCTCCGCATTGGCATCGTCGGCCTGGATTCGTCTCACTGTGAGCAGTTCACCCTGCGCCTGAATGACCCTGCCAATCCTAGCCACATTCCAGGCGCACGTGTGGTGGCCGCGTATGTGGGGGGCAGCCCAGACCTACCTGAGAGCGCTAGCCGCCTGCAGGGCTATACCACGACGCTGAAGGATAAGTACGGGGTGCAGATCCTGGGCACCATCACCGAAGTGTGCGCAAAGGTGGATGCGGTGATGATTCTCAGCCTGGATGGCCGCCCTCACCTGGCCCAGGTCAAGGAGGTGCTGCTGTCTGGAAAGCCTTTTTTCCTGGATAAACCGGTGGCCGCGAGCCTGAAGGACATCGTAGCGATCTACCAAGCCGCCGAGGAAGCTAAGGTGCCCTTTTTCAGTGCCTCGGCCATGCGCTGGTACCCGGGCGTGATCGAGGTGGCCACGGCGGAAAGCACGCCGGCGCTGGCTGCCATTTCGTATGGCCCTTCACCCCTGCTGCCTTTTCACCCCGACCTTTACTTCTACGGCATCCACCCGGCGGAGGCCCTCTTCACCGTCATGGGGACCGGCTGCGTGGAGGTGCGCCGCACGGCCAGCCCCAACGCCTCAGTCGTCACGGGCCGCTGGGAGGGGGATCGGCTAGGCACCCTGCACGCCATCCATGCCTTGCCCATGGGATCGGCTCACTACAAGCTGACCCGCTTTGGTGAAAAAGGCGTGGTGGAACAAAAAAACCAGGGCGACTACACCCCGCTGCTGCGCGAGATCGTCAAATTCTTCCAGACCCGCCAGCCCCCTGTTAGCCGAGACCAAACGCTGGAAATCTATGCTTTCCTAGAAGCTGCTGAACAAAGCCGCAGCCAAAATGGCAAGCCCGTGGCCCTGCGCGATGTCCTCCGCAAAGCCGGAGCCCCAGAGACTTGGCTGCCAACCGCACCAGCGGTGCCTAAGAGCTGAGTGCGACTGATCACGGTCCGGTGAAACAGAAAAGAGGGCCAGCCAACTCAGAAGCGCCACGGTCCAGCGACTAGGGGAGAGCATGGTGGGTAAGGGCAGGGGGAAGCGGCCTCACAGCTTTCGCTTATACCCATCGCAGCGGTTGTGCCAGCCAGCTAGCCAGCGCTGTTCCTTGCGGGCGGCGGGGGCATTTTGCACCCGGCGTGCCAGCACGAGCTTGGAGGCTTCGGCAAAGGCGGCGGGGGTGGGCTGTTTCATGCTTTCCAGCACTTGCAGGAGGCCCCAGCCTTGGCCGTTGTAGCGCTCGGTCGCGGCGGTGCCTTCGCCTTTGAAATTCACATAATCAATCAGGCAAAAGGTACCTTCGGGGGTGGCCAGCAGGGCATCGAAGTGGGCCTGCACGAGGGCAGGTTTCTTCGCGCTAGCTTTCATCTTCGGCAACGCACGCTGGAGGCGGGCGATGATGAATTCTGTCTGCAGGGCCACGGTCTTCGCTAAGATCCCACGCAGCGCCGTCTGGCGGGGGCCCTCTTTGTCGGCTTCAAAGTTCGCTTTGCTGGTCCAGGGGCAGGGGCCGGTGGTCCAGGCAGGCATTTCGATGCCGCGACTTTGCAAAAAGGTGGCTAGGGGTGGGAAACTTTCTTCAAACGGTCCTTTCTTGCCTGTAGGATACCAGATAAAATGACCAATTCCCAAGGAGGCAAAATCTTCCCCCGCATTCCAACTCGTCAGTCCAGCCACGGTCCCGGCACATTCGTTTTGCCAGATACGCTGCCCCACCCGCTGGAGCTGGGCCGAAGTGAGCTGAACGGCAGCACTTCGGGCGTTTTGAGGGGTCAGAGAGGTAGCCAGAGCCAAGGAGAGGCTGGAAAGTTTTAAAAATCTGCGGAGATTCATATTTTAGTGGACTTAAATTTATCTGGCAGTTCTGAAGGAACCCTTAAATGATGGCATTCTGCATCGTCTGTTGAGCTCTCCTCATTTTATTAAGATTGATTCAACGATTTTCCAAAATTAATCTGTTGTTTCGCACCCGCTCCCTTGTCCTCGCATGCCTTATTTGGCCTTTAACCTCAACGACGGAAATGAATTCGTCTTCGATATCCTCGAAGAGCGCCTCTCCATCGGTCGAGATGCGAAGAATGACATTGTCATTGATAATACCTACATCTCAGGTTTCCACGCCGAGTTCATCCGGCAGGCCGATGGGGTGTATGAATTGGTAGATCTAAAGTCATCCAACGGTGTCTTCGTGAATGGCAAGCGGATTGACCGTGCCCGGGTGAAGGGCGGAGATAAAATTCGCTTTGGGCAGCTGGACTCGCGTTTCCGCGAAAGGGCTCCGAAAGGCACTGCTCCTTCGGCAGAACCGAAAATGCCCAGCCCCGGCAAAGGCTTGCCCGTGCGTCAAGATGGCAAGCGGGGAGATACCGAATCCGTGCCTGCACGTGATGCCGAGGCAAAGTCTGAAACCAGCCCTGTCGAGCCCACGAAAGTCCCCCTGTCCCGCCCCGATATGGGCATGAAAGGCCCCTCCGTGGCTGCTCCGCATGGCCTGCTCATCCAGCGCCCAGCCCCCGGCCTGGACCCTGCGCTGCAAAAGCAGGCTGAGGAACTCCGGGATGAAGTGGCCAAGCTGCAAAAAGAGCGCGAGCTGCTGCGCAGTGAGAATGAGAAGGAAGCCCAGCGGCGGGAGGAAGTGCGCGGCCTGGAAAAGCAGGCTGAAGACCGCCGCCAGGAACTCGCCCAACTCGAAACCCTGGCAACCGAACTCAAAGCCACGCTGACCCAATCCGAGGCGGAGATGGCCAAGATCACCGTGAAGCGACGGGAAGCGGCCAATCTGGACAGCCAGGTGGAGTCCACCCGCAGCCAGCTTGCGAAGGTGCAGGAAGACATCGCCGTCGCCCAAAAAAGTCTCCAGTCTGTGCATGCCGAAGCGGACAAGGCCCATGCGGACCGAGCTGCCCACCTGAAGGAAAAAGAAGCCGCAGCTGCCGAGCTAGCAAAGCTGAAGCAGGAGATCAGTGCCGCCGCCACGCTGGCCGTTCCCGCTGCCGCCATGGCTGTGGTGGCCGCTGTTTCTCCAGAAGAGGATGCTGCCGCTCTGAGTGAGAAGCAGGCCAAGCTGGCTGAGCTAGATACCCTGGTGGGCCAGCGGCAGGCCACTCTGGCCGATCTGGAAAAACAACGCGCCGAGGCTGAAACGCGGCTGCGCGATCTCACCACCCAGCAGGCCCAGGCCTCGACCGATCAGCAATCTCTCAAAACCACGCAGCAGCAGCTGGAAACCCAGGTGGCCCAGCTTCGCAGCCACGCTGACCAACTGCAGGACAGCCAAAAAAAGGCCGAGGAAGAAGCCTCCCAGAAGCTTGCTTCGTTGGTTGAGCAGACCCGCGCCAAGGCCGAGGAACTCAAAACTCTGGAAGGCCGCGCTGCCGATGTCGCTAACAAGCTGGATGACCTGGCCGCCACCGATACCCAACTCAGCAGCGCCAGTGAGGCCCTCAAGGCGGTAGAAGCGCACAAAGCCGAGCTTACTGCGGCGATCACCACTCTGACCCAGGAGCGCGATGCGCTGACGCGTGAGCTTTTAACCACCACGGAAAAAGGCCGCGCCCAGCATGGTCTCACCCAGGCCCTCACCACCCAGCGAGAAAGCCTGGAAAAAGAGGTCCGCAGCATCGAGGCCCAGAAAGAAGCCCTGAATGCCTCCCTCGCCAAAGCTCGTGAAAGCCTGCGCCTAGCTGAAACTGCCCTGGAGGAGCGCCAGCAAGAGGCCAAGGCTGCGGAGGCCAAGACCCAGGAATTCACCACGCAGGCCAGTGAGGTCGTGGCCCAGCACGCCACCCTGCAAAAAGAAATCACCCGCCTGCGGACGGAGGCCCAGACGGCCCGCATGGAACTGGATAAGACCACCGCGGAGGCCGCCGCGCAAAAGCAGGCGACCGCTGCCGCTGCGGAGTTAGAGCAAAAGCACCGCACCCAGGCCTCGGAATGGCAGGGGAAGGTCACTGCCCTGGAGACCCTGCTTCTCACTTTGGCCGCCACTCAGACAGGGCGCGAAAAAGACATCGCCACGGCCGAACAAAAAGTTTCGCACCTGGAGTCCCAAGTCACCAGTGCTACTGCCCAGCTCAGCCAACTCCAGGTTCAGCTCACCCAGCAGCAGGAAAAACTCACTGCCGCCCAGCAGGCCAGTGAGCAGGCTGCCACCCAGGCCCAGACCAGCCAAAAAGCTGCTCAAGAAGCCCAAGCTACCGAGGCGGCCAGCCGTGCCCTCCTCAACACGCATCAGGAAAAAATCACGAAGCTAGAGGCCTCTCTGGCAGCCCTAGCCGCCACCCAGGCTGAGCGGCAACAAACAGCCGCCACTTTGGAGGCCGAGCAAAAAACGCTTGAGGACCTCCTTGCCACCCGCCGCCAGGAACAAAAAAGCGCCGAGGCCCGACTGAGCGAAATCAAAATCCAAATCGCTGCCCAGGAAAGTCGAGTCATTGAGCTGGCAAACTCCGACAAAAAATTGGCCGAAACTCAGGCCGCGCTCCATACCGCCCAGCAGACCCTCGAAAAAGTCCAGGCCGAGGCCCAGCGCCTGAAGGCTGAAGTCGAAGGTTACGAATCCCGTGCCCCCTCCCTGCGGGCCGACACGGAAAAGCTTCAGTCTGAACTGGCCTCCCGTTTGCGCGACCTCGCCGCTGCAGAGTCTCGTGTGGCTCAACTCACCCAGCAGACGACCCATTTCGAAACCCGCGCGAAAGAGCTCACCCAGGTCGAATCCCAACTCCAGACGGGCCGCGCTGCCCTCACTCAGACCACCGCAGAGCATGAAAAACTCACCGCCTTGGTCCTGCCCCTTGTCGCCCAGCGCGAGGAGAGCGAAAAAGTATTGCACGGTCTGAAGACTGAGATCGAAAACCTGCGGGCCGAGATGGCCACCCTCCTACGGGATAAACAGGCCACCGCTGCCGCCCTGGAAAAAGCCCAGGCAGACCGCCGTGCCGCCTTTGACCAGACCGAAACGCTGCGCACCGAAGCCGCCAATTTGGAGAAGCTGCTCACTGATAAACGCAGCAACCTGGAAGCCGAAACCAAATCCAAATTGGCCGAAGCGGCTGCGGCTGAGACGCGCCTGCGGGAGCTTCAGGCCAAGATCGAAGCGGGTGAAAAACGCAGCCTTGAATTGGCTGAAGTACAGCAAAAACTCACCAGCGCCACCCAGGGCGTAAAAGAGGCGGAAAAGCAGCGCCTCACCGAAGAGAAGACCCTCAGCGAACTGGCCCGGCAGCAGGACAGCCTGCGCAAGGAACTCACGAAACTGGAGGCTGAATCAAAGACCCTCCACGTCCAGATTACCGAGCAGACCAAGAAGGCCAAAGCTGAAGAAGCCCGTGCTGCCGACTGCGAACTGCGTCTGCAAAAAGCCACTGCCGCTGCTCAGGCTGTGGAGACCAAACGCCTGGAGGCTGAGGCCGTGGCCACCCGTGCCCGTGAGGAAGAAAAGCTACTGCGCAAACAGATCCCTGGTCTCACCACGGAACTCGCGGGCCTACAGGCCATGCTCACCAGCCTAACCAAAGAGCGGGAAGAGGCCTCGCAATTTGTCACTCGACTAAACGTCACCACGGAAAATTCTAACAAAAAGCTCTCCGATCTCCAGCAGCAGATTTCCCAGCTCGAAGAAGCCCATAAAATGCGCGAAGAACGGCTGATGAAAGCCCAGGAAGAGGTGGATAAAGAAGCCGCTCGCCTCAAGTCCGCTCAAGACGCCACCCGCACCGCAGAGCAGGCCCTGCTGGACCTGGAAAAAGAAGTCAAAGAAGCCCGCCAGCGTGCCGATGCCGCCCGCACCCAGGCCAGTGGTCTAGAGGCGGAACTAAGCAGCCGTCTCGACAGCGTCGAAAAACTCAAGCTGGAAGAAACCCGCCTCACCAAGGAGGCCGAAACACAGAGCCGAGAAATCCAGGTCAGCAAATCCACGCTGGCAGAGTTGCAGGATAAAATCCGCCATGAAGAAGCCCGCGTCAGCGACTTCACCCATTTAGGCGGTAAGATCCTCTCCCTCGGTGCCACCCTCGCAGGCCTGGAGACGCGCCAGACTGAGGCTAGTAAAACCCTGCGTGATGCGGCTGAGCGGGAACTGGCTCTCCAGGTGAAAATCAACTCCCTGCAAGAATCCCTCAACCGCGAATCTGCCCGCAGTGAGCAGGCCAAACAGGAGCGCACCGCCCTGGAGGTCGAATTGAAAGCCTTCACTGAGCAGGCCGAAAAACAGGCTGCCACCCTGCAAGCACAGGAACTCGAGCAGCGTAAACGCCTGGCCGATCTGGATACCCAGCTGCACGAGCAGTCTGCCACCCTTACGCACCTCAAGTCAGACCTAGCCTCTCTCAATGATCGCAGGGCTGAATTTGCCCAGGCAGAGGCCCAGCTCAATCATTGGAAGGAGATTGATGCCCGCCTGCGTGGACAACTCCTCGAGTTGGAAGAGAAGCACGAAATTCTCCGCCGTGGCCTGCCCACCGAGGAGTCCACCGTGGTCATGTTCGCCAATGACATCATCAAACGCATCGATCTCATTGATGCCCTCAGCTCCCGCTATGCGGGTTACAATGGGGGAGATGTCGTCGCCCAGCTCCGCACGCTGCGGCACTCCTTTGAAGACATCCTTCTGCAGCACGGCATCAGCGAGTTTGATATTAGCAATGGCACCGAAGTGGATGTGGAATTGCGCAAGCGCATCACCGTCGTCGAATCCGTCCCTGGAAAAAACAAACCACGCGTGGTGGAAACCTGCCGCTCAGGGTTTATCTACTCCCGTGAAGAAGGCCACGAGATCGTCCTCCGCAAGGTGGAGGTGAGAACCTCCAGCCAATAGCTCGAAGTTGGTGATTCTAAACATGCAGCCTGTCGTCCAGCCAGTTTTATGGATTATCGCGTTCCTCACGGTGACCATTTCACTGCCTATGTTTTTGCTCTCTCACGGTTTTGTGAGCGGCCTGACATTGCTTGCTGGATTCTGGCTCTTCGGGATCAGTCACAAAGTCAAGCCTTCCGGTTCTTCTCAGAAGACCCGCCCTTAACCTGATTCGATTTTTTCCACTTACCGATCACAGTGGAAGACGTTGGCATTGACCTCGGCACCACACGATAGGGCCGGGCTCTCTGAAACGTGATGGCGATCCCGAGAGCTTGCCCAACTTCGATGGTGAACGTCTGACGCCCTCGGTGGTGTCGTTTGAGTTGCACGAGAGAGAGCTTCTCAATCAACCTGCTGATCAAGAGTGAAGCCTCCTGAGAGGATCGGGCTCGCATTAGCTGCCTGGCCAGGGGTTGGAATTTGTGGAAGTAGAAAGTAACCCACGGCCTTCGGACTGCCGTCCCTGAGCCGGACGACCTGGCCTCGGAAAGGGATCTTTGCGCGAACCGAAGGTGGTGTGGTCTCTGTCAGACTGAAGCTTCCAGAAACCGCACCGGTGGCCGGATTCAGGGTGAACGTCACTTTGCCAGGATTGACGGCGTCTTTGAGATCGCTCTTCAGGTCGTCAGTCAAACCAAAGCTCAGGTCAGGGTCGGTGGCAGAGTCGGCCAGTCCAGCATCTGTAAAGTTTAAACTGACGCGGCCTGGAGCTGGAAGGCCGAGGATGATGTTTCCCCTGCTTGCTGGGGCCAGGTAAGCGCCCTCAACTCTCAAGTCGAGAGGGCCAAAAGCGGCCGCATAAGTGCGGCCTGCCAATGTCGGCTTGAGCCAGGTCATGACACCGGTGATGGAATTGCCTTCAAAATGTCCCTGAGTGTCTGCCTGGATCTGTAAAGGGCCTTGGATGCTACCACCTTTTTTATACATGGGTACGTAGGCCCCGAATTCACCCCTGGAAGAGAGGAAGCTGGAACTGGTGATGGATTCGCCATCCGCAGTCTTGCCAACCGCCGTGAGCGTGCCTGCAAGACTGACGTTAAAAGTGGCAAATCCTGTTCCCTGGGGGATCGCTGCTAAACCGATGTCTGAAGACTTCGCGAGAGCTAGAGCCATGCTGTAATAGCCAGCCAGTTCTTCTGCGGGGTTGGCAGCAGCATTCCAAGCTGCACGCCAGCCCGACACCGAAGCCGATCCTAAAGTCCCTGATAATCGACCATCTTGTGGGTCAAAGGTGAGGGTTAGTGGCTGGCCTCCAACCACGGCCGTAATATGAGGGGCTGTGGCCGCCAAAAAGCCTGTGATAGAGGTGGCTGTGGCAGCGCCGCTGGTCTTGCTGTTGGCCAGAGCACCGACCAGTCTTAGAGTGTAGTTTCCGAGAGAAGTGGTCGTCACAGTGAGGGTGCCGCCCAAGCCCCGATTGACCGTTGGGTGACGATCTACCAGCCCACCAAAAGTGCCTACCAGGTTTGCCTCCAAAGCACGAACCACGAGACGGGCTATCACCGGCGCGCTTGAGCCAGCTGTATTGGTGGCCCTCACCTGCACGTTGTAGAGCCCGGAAACGCGAGGACGACCGGTGATGACGCCTGTGCTGGCGGAAAACTTTAATCCCAAGGGCAGGCCCGTGATGATGTAGGTTCTGGGGTAATTCAGAGCCGCCACCGTATGGGTAAACTCGGCACCGATGGTTAAGGTTGGGAATGAAACCGGCTGAAGCACGGGTGGCAGGAAAACGGCTGATACGGCCAAGGTGAACTGCCGCATCACAGAAAATCCAGTGCTGTCTGTTAGACGGAGGGTGAGCATGGATTGGCCGGCTGAAAGGGGGGGCGTGCCTGAAATGATCCCTTCACTGCTCAGACTTATTCCAGCAGGCAAACTACCTTCGCTCACGCTCCAGGTATAAGGCGCTGTGCCGCCACTTCCTATTAAGACTTGATTGAAAACGACATTCCTTACAGCGGTCGGCAGGCTGGTGGTCTGGATGCTCAAATCGCTGATGCGCAGGCTGAAATCTTTAGCCGCAGTAAATCCATTGGCATCCCGTAGCTGCACATTAAAGCTGCTTGTGCCCAGGGCTGCGGGTGTGCCTGAAAGAATGCCAGCCTCACTCAGGGTGGTGCCTGCGGGTAGGGCCCCAGCGGCTAGTGTAAAGGAATAGGGCTGCGTGCCATCACTAGCAGCCAAAGTGAGGCTGTAGCTGCTGCTCAGGTTCCCCGCAGGTAAGAGGTTTGTGGTGGTGATCACAGGCGCTGTCGTGACGGTGAGACTGAAATCTTTTGTGCCGATCAAGACCTCCGCATCGGTCAATGTCACGGTGAAGGTGCTCGTGGCTGCTGCCGTCGGCGTGCCGGTGAGCAGCCCTGCGGAACTGAGACTGCAGCCTGCGGGTAAACTGCCCGCGCTGACCACAAACTGGTAGGGAGCAGTGCCGCCAGTCGCCTCCAGTTGCTGATTTAAAGGCATGCCGATCAGATGCGGGGTTAGGTTTGCCGCAGTGCTGATGCTGGGGGGGGAAGCAGCGACGCTGTCTGGAAGGTAGGCCGTGGCGCTGTAGTGTGTGTCCACGGTGACCTTGTCAAAGTGATAGCCTGCTTGATTCACCGGCCCAGTCACCGTGATCGTGTAGCTTGCTTGGTTTCCGGGAAGATCCCACTTGGCCCAGAGCTGCCCATCGCCCGCCGCATTGAGTGCCTGGACCACCTTCGGACTGATGCCATTGATTGGGTTCAGTGTGATGTCTGCCGGAAAGGCTCCCGATCCAGGGACCGCGAGGATTTGCAAAATGAGCGTGGTATAGCCCTCGGCACCCACTGTGCCTGCCGTCGGTGCGGAGATCTGCTCTGCCAGGCTGCCTGTGGTGAAGGAGAGATTCCCATCTTCGGTGACGTGATCCTCTGCATTTGTTGTCTGAAAATTTGCGCCGCCGAGGCTCGCTCCGATATCAGGCGTGCTGTCATGGATAGGCGCGCTGCGTTCTAAAAGCTCGTTGAATGAATCCCAACCGAAAAAGGTACTGCCCTGCGTGCCCCGGGCACTGACGGAAAAGAGACCCTCACTTAGACTCATGGCGTGAGCATAGGGCGGGGTGACCTGTAAAACGGAGATGGTCGCAGTGGCAGAGTCTGCGCCTGTCGGACTGACTGGATTGGAAACCCTGACCCAAAAGCTCCGGGTGGTGGTGATGCTGGGCGTCGTGAAAGTCGCCGCATTGGTTCCGACGGGCGTGCTCGTCACCCCACTGGGGCCTTCAAACCATTGATAGTTAAGCTGACCGTCACCACTGGCTAGGACGGAAAGGGTGGTTGATTGCCCATATTTGACTGAAGCCGAAGCAGGGGGCGCTGTGATCTTCGCAGGTTGCAGTACGGTGACGGTGGCGGCGGTGGAATCGGCCCCTGTGAGATTAGCCGCATTCGTCACCCGCACCCAAAAACGCGTCGTTACCGAGAGTGGTGAAGTCGTGAAAGACGCGCTGTTTGAACCTACCGGTTGAGTCGTGTCGCCACTTGCCCCGAGGAACCACGCATAACTCAGTGGACCATCCCCGCTGGCACCCACGGTCAAGGTCGCAGATTGCCCGCTGTTCAGGGTCGTGGACACGGGCTGTGTTGTAATGGCGGCGGGAGTGGTGACGGACCTTGGCTGGATTGCGTTGATGGCTGCACGGGCGGCAGTGTCATCGCTGGAGGTGTAGGAGTTTTGGTTGATGACGATCTCACGGTATTGGTGGGTTTGGGTATCCCTGACCATGTTCAGCACGACCACACGTCTGCGGTCATTGCCCCAGCTGTAGAGATTTGAAGAACTGATGAAGCCGCCACGGAAGTAACCCAAAACCTGGCGTGGGTCACTGCGGTTAGCGTTCGCATCAATGCCCCACTGGTCGTATCCATTGGATGAAGCGAAGCTTGAATTCACACTGTCCCACTGGGCAGCTTCTTCAGTCGAGAGCAGCAAGCTTTCAATAGGCACACCATGCGCGTTTCTGCCTGTCAGAACCCCCCGTGAGCTGGCATTGAAGTGGTCCAGCAGTCCGTTCCCCACTGCGCTGGCATTGCTCTGGCAGAAGGGGCACCATGGCGTCATCAACATGATCACGAGAATCTTTCCTTCATAGGCTTCGAGGTTGGTGTTCACCAACTGATTGCCGGAACGAACCGCGAAAGTTTGCTCATCCGCCACGTTGCCAATAGGGATCTGGGCGGCAGATGCGAGAGATGCGGAGAATATCAACGAAGCAAGGATCTTCATGAGGTTCATGGGGGTATTCTTGGATTAAAAGCGTAGGGATGCTGCGATCCGGAAGGTCACCCAATCGCGGTCACGATACAGGTTTCCGAAAAATTCATTGTCTTCAGAAAGGGGCTCATAGTCGGTTTCAAGCAGCCCCACACCGACGCTGATGCTGAAGTCATCACGATCCCATTGCAGGCCAGTGAAGAGCTCCGTCGAATCGACAGGCGGAGCCAGGGCATTGAATCCGGACGTCTGGATTTCACCACTGTCCTGGTAAATCCTGTAACCGATATGGCATGTCCACTGTGGAAGGAATCTCCAATCAACCAGTGCTGTTCCATACAACGCGTCAAACGATGGAGCTTCCTGCGTGTAGCCACCAGCCAGACGGAAGCCTAGCGGCCCAGCAACAGCTGCCCATGAGTGACGGATACCCAAACGCGGATCGCGATTCGAAATCTGGCGTACGGTCACCTCTGCTTCCGTTTTTAACCAGCCATTCAGCGCCTGTTCTACCCGCAAACCGCCGGAAATCGTTTCAAGGATCTCGCGATCTGGCTCTGGTCTTCCGGTTGCTGAATCAAAGCTCCAGCCGGGTGCGATCTCATCGCGGCCTAAATCCAGCGACAAAGCGGCACTGCCGGAACCTGGAAGATAGTCCCACTTGATCGTCGTTCCGAGAGATTGCCCCTGGGGATTCGGGGAATAATAGTCCTCAAAGCTGCCGAAGAACTGCTGGTAGAATTCAGCAATCCAGATTGACCGATAATCGGAATACCCTTCATAGGCATTGAACCTCAAGATACCTGACCACTCAGGGCTCCACCGCCGGGTAACGCCTAGATTCAGAAGGACAGTCTCCTCATTGAGGGACACATCGTTCCCAAAAAGCACGGGTGAATAGTCGAGCTCATAATCGCTCAAACCCAGCCCAACTTCTATCTTCCAGGACGCCACCGTTGCCGCATACTTCAATGAGTAAGTCCGGATTTTGATGTCATCCGTAGAAAGCGTCTCGACCGAGGCCTCTGCTTCTTCTGGCCCGCTGAAACCTAAATCTGCAGCTGCCGCAGACAAGGCCATGAAAAACATGATCGCACTCAGAGTTTTCATGTTATTTTAACGGCAGGATGAGCAGCCTCCGGCAGCGACCCTGGAAGACGAGAGACGCCCCGTCTCAAGCTGACTGGTCAAACTGCACTCGTAAGAGCGCGTGCCAGTTCCATCGAACTGGAAGATGTTTCGCCTCAGCGTCCCCTGATGGGTGATGCCAACGGGTTGACAGGCACTCAATGTGACCAGCAATGGATAAAGAAAAATGAGCCGCATGGTCACGTAAGAGCAAAGCGCGTTGATTTATTCCAACGAGGGTCAGGTCGCTCGCCTGAGGAGAGCCAGCGCTGCCTTCATGGACCCGGGCTTGAGGGACTCCCGCAGCAGTTTTTCTGGTGGAGTTAGCTCCAGACGCACGGCATCCTTCACACCTTTGGGGTGTTCGTGTGCATCTTTATCTCGTTTCCGGGCTCTGCATCAGCGCTCATGCTCATCTTGTGCGAGGATGTGCGGAAAATGAGTGGCGCGACAAGAGGGTAAGACATTCGCAGGCCAGGGCTAGGAACATCGAAACCCAGAGTTTGGCTGGACGCTGAAAACAGTTTAGGAACCTTGACTTTCCTGGGCGTGGCTTGTCAATTCAGCGAATACAATATGTTGTATGTCCGCCGATAATCTAGGTTTCCATCTCCGCCAATGAGCCCCAGGGTTCTTCCGGGACTGTCTGGTCTTCTATTTGATCCTTTTCGAACGCACGCTTTCACATTAAATACTTCCACGACCATGGCTGAATACGTTGGCATTGACCTCGGCACCACCCTCTCGGGTCTGGCCTATCTTAAACCCGATGGCAATCCGGAGATCGTGCCTAACTCAGATGGCGAACGTCTCACGCCTTCTGTCGTCTTCTTTGAAGGGCATGAGGACGTCAAGCTCGTCGGCAGCCCCGCCCGCGATGGGGGCGAGCCGGACCGCACCATCTTCCAGATCAAACGCTACATGGATGATCCCGAGCATCTGGTGGAGATTGATGGCAAAAAATGGACGCCTGCAGAAATCTCCGCGCTCATCCTTTCCAAGCTCAAGCGCGACTGCTCCAAGATCATCGGTGACATCCATGAGGTGGTCATCACCGTGCCGGCGAATTTCAACGAACTGGCGCGCAAAAGCACCATCGCGGCTGCGGAAATGGCTGGCATGAAGGTGAAGCGCCTGGTCAATGAACCCACCGCCGCCGCCGTGTACTACGCCCACAGCCAAGCTGTCAAAGGCCGTATCCTGGTCTATGACTTGGGTGGTGGTACGCTGGATGTCACCATCCTCGAAGTGGAAGGGGACAACATTCGCATCCTCACCAGTGAAGGGGCCCGCCACCTGGGTGGCAGTAACTTTGACGACATGCTGCTGGCCGCCTATGCCGAGCAATACACCAAACAAACCGGAGCCCCGCTTTACAATGACGAGCGCCACCGCCGCCGCGTTCTCCTGGCCACCGAAGATGCCAAAAAGATGCTGTCAAAACTCCAGCGTGTGAATGACACCGTGGCCAATGACAAAAACGATGGCCTCGCCCGCATTGACCTCACCCGCGAGACCTTTGAAAAAATGATCCGCCACATGCTTACCCGCACGATCATGCTGGTAGAGCAGGCGCTGGACTCTGCCAAACTGAAGGTGAGCGAGATTGATCACGTTGTCCTCGTCGGCGGCTCCACCCGCATCCCCAAGGTGAAGATCGTGCTGGAAAAGATGTTCGGCAAAACTCCGAAATCCTGCGGTAACGTGGACGAATGTGTGGCCTTGGGGGCCGCCCTGTTCGCCAAAAAATCTGCCCGTATCCAGGAAGTGTGCAATGCCAGCTACGGCACCGTCGCCATGGTTTACAACGCCAAAACCGGCGAGGAGAAACTGATGAACTCCGTGGTCATCCCGAAAAACACCCCCATCCCGTGCTCCCGCACCCAGGTCTATCAGACCAGTGAGGACAATGAGCGCGTGATCGAGGTGGACATCACCCAAGGCGAAGATGAAGACGCCAAGTTCGTGGACATCATCGGCCGCATTACCCTGGAAGTACCGCCGAACCGGCCCAAGGGTTGCGAAGTGGCCGTGACCTTCAGCTACGATGAAAACCAGCGCGTGCGTGCCCTGGTGGTGGATAAACAATCTGGCCGCAGTCGCGAAGTGGCCGTGAGCTACAAAGGCGCAGGCGTGCTTTCGGATGAAGATCTGAAACGCAAGACTGCCCACCTGCGTGCGATGCGCATCGAGTAACCCCGCGCATCCGCCCCAACCCCGAACGCCCCACGCCCATGTTCAAAAAGATCCTTCAATCGCTGTCGAAGTCCCAGGCTGCCAAACAACCCGTTGCCGCCCCAGCCCCCGTCAGCAAACCGCAGCCCGAAGCCCCAAAGCCGGGAAGCGTGCTGCAAAAAATGTCCAAGCCCGCTGTGGCCTCCGTTCCGCCCCCTGCGGCCCAGACCCCAGAGGAGTTGTGCGAAATCACCCCCAAAATGGCCAAAGACCAGATCCAGGCCCGCTTAAAGTTGCTCTACCGCCGCTACAATCGCAGCGCCTCCAGCTTGGACCCCAAGATCCGCCAGGAAGCCGATGGCATGCTGGACGCCATCGTCCGCGTGCGCGAAAAGCACTTCGGGGAAATTTAACGAAGGCCCCCTCAAGCAAGCGAGCCTCACGTTCGCTGACGGGAGTGCGGCACACTTTTCCGCTACGTTCGCACCAGCCCAGGCTCGCTACGCTCTGAATGTTTGATAAAGGCGGGCAAGCCTGCCCATGCTCCTCTCGGCATGCTGTCTGATGCGCAAGGACATGAGCCATCTCACTCCGAGTGATGCGTCCGCTGACGCAAGTGTATCCCCCAGAGAGGGTCGGCGACTGTGCTTTCACCCCCACTACTCCGCGTAGTGGCCTTTTTTCGGCCCGGTCATCCAGTTCCAGGCGCTTTGGATGTGCTCGCGCGGATCCTGGTGCTGGGCTTCCCAGCCGAGCAGAGCCTTCGCTTTCGCCGGTTGGCAGATGAGTTCAGGCGGGTCGCCGGCGCGGCGGGGGCCGTAGCTGACGGGGATGGTTTTGCCCGTCACGGCCTGGGCGGTCTGGATGATCTCATTCACGCTAAAGCCGCGCCCGGTGCCCAGGTTCACGGCCTCGGTGCTGCCACCGCCGCGCAGGTAATCCAGGGCCAGGGCGTGGGCGCTAGCTAGGTCATTGACGTGGATGTAGTCGCGGATGCAGGTGCCATCGGGGGTCGGGTAGTCCGTGCCGAAGACGGTGATGTCGGCGATTTCCCCCGCTGCCGCCATGAGGATGCGCGGGATGAGGTGGGTCTCAGGATCGTGATCTTCGCCGATGTGGCCTTCGGGGTCGCAGCCGCTGGCATTGAAGTAGCGGAGGAACACGCACTTCAGGCCCCAGGCGTGGTCGCAGTCCCGCAGCACCCGCTCCAGCATCCACTTGCTGGCTCCATACGGGTTCACCGGGGCCTGCGGGTGGCTCTCATCCATCGGCACGTGGACAGGGTTGCCATAGGTGGCGCAGGTGGAGGAAAAAATGAAACGGCGGCAGCCATGGCGCTGCATGGCCTCCAGCAGCACCAGGGGGGCCGCCAGGTTATTGCGATAGTATTTCAGCGGGTCCGTCACGGACTCACCCACGTAGGCGTAAGCGGCAAAGTGCAGCACCGCCTCCGGCTGGTGATCGCAGAAGATTTGGTCCACCAGTTCCGCATCGTTCATGTCGCCATGGATGAAGGTGACCTGATCCATCGGCAGGGCCTCGCGGTGGCCAAAGACCAGATTGTCGAGCACCACGATCCGCTCATTTTGCTCCAGGAGGTGTTTCACCGTATGGGAGCCGATGTAGCCTGCGCCACCAGTGATCAAAAGAGTGCCTTGGGATGCCATGACGTGCCCTTAGCCATCGCTCAGGCAGACTGCAATACCAAATCCGGTGACTTTATCGCTGTTGACCGCCGCTTTTCCCCTCGCTAGCCTCGCCACCTCTATGGAAACCGTCAGACTCGGCATCGTTGGACTCGGCAACATGGGCAAGGCCCATCTCGCAAACATTCGCGCCGGCAAAGTGCCCGGACTGCGCGTCACCGCCATGTGCGAAAGCGTGGGCACCCTGCCTGCACAGTTGGAGGGAGAGCAGCCCTTCACGGACGTGAATGCCATGATCAAGTCCGGCCGCATTGATGCCATCCTCATCTGCACCCCTCATTTCAGCCACACCACCATCGGCATTGAGGCCCTGAAAAACGGCCTCCACGTCCTCGTGGAAAAGCCCATCTCGGTGCATAAGGCCGACTGCGAGCGCCTCATCGCCGCGCACACCGACAAGAGCAAAATCTTTGCCGCCATGTTCAACATGCGCACGAACGCCTGTTTCAAAAAAGTGAAGGACCTCATTGATAGCGGCGAGCTGGGCCAGATCCGCCGCGTGCACTGGGAAGTGACCAACTGGTTCCGCACGAACTACTACTACGCCACCGGCGGCTGGCGCGGCACCTGGAAGGGTGAAGGCGGCGGCGTGCTGATGAACCAGTGCCCTCACAATCTGGACCTCTTCCAGTGGATGTTCGGCGTGCCCAAGACCGTGCGCGGCTTTTGCCAGTTCGGGCGTTTCCATGAGATCGAGGTGGAAGACGATGTCACCGCTGTGATGCAGTATGAAAACGGCACCACCGCCACCTTTGTCACCTCTACCGGCGAGGCCCCGGGCGTGAACAAACTGGAAATCTCCGCTGAAAATGGCCGCCTCACTGTCACGGATGGCGCTAAGATCCACTTCCAGCGCAATCGCCAGCCCATGAGCAAATTCTGCATGGAGGCGGAGGCCGCCTTCGCCATGCCAGAAAGCTGGCACATGGACATCCCCGTGGCGGAAAGCGGCGGTCAGCATGTGGAAATCCTGCAAAACTTCACCAATGCCATCCTCAAAGGTGAAAAACTCCTCAGCCCCGCTGAAGAAGGCATCCACAGCGTGGAACTGGCCAATGCCATCCTCCTCAGCACCTGGCAGGACAAAGCCATCGAGCTGCCCATGAGCGCCGCTGACTATGAGCGCATCCTCATTGAAAAAGGCGAGGCCAGCACCTTCCAGAAGACCAAAGTGGTGGCGAAAGCCAGCGCGGACGACTTCGCGAAGAGCTTCCGTTAAGCCCCGCACCGTGTGAACGGTGCTGCCCCCTTCCACTCCACGCCAGGTTCCCGGTCCCGCACCGGTCCTGCGCGTGGAGTTTTCATTTCAGCCCCCTCTCTGGGGAAAGACCGCAGGCAGGTGAAGAAATAGACACAGCCCGGATCTCTCTCTAAAGAAATCTGGACCTCCTTCGTTACCCCATCCCACCCCCTTTTTCACCACGTCTCGAAACCGCAGTTGTCCGCCGCGCGTATCGTGGCAACATCTCCCACCACCTATGCTCCCCCTCGCCGCTTACCATCTTCTTCACATCCTAGGTCTCATCCTCGTGTACATCGGCTTTGGTGCCCTGCTTTCCAATGACAGCGCCAAGTCCGCCATGAAGTGGCACGGCACCGGGCTGGTCATCAGCCTCGTATCCGGGATCGGCATGTTGCACAAATACGGCCTGGCCAGCTCCATGCCCACCTGGGCCTATGTAAAACTGGGCCTCTGGCTGGTGCTCGGTTTCCTCCCCGTCTTGGCGAAGCGCCGCGTGGTGAAGCCCTCCGTCATCATCGTCATCGCCGCCCTCATCGGTGTGTTCATGGGTTACCTGGGCTACACCAAGTCGCTCTAAGGTTTCGCCTCTCCAGCCGCTTTCTAAAAACGCACGAAGTGGTCGCCGCTTCGTGCGTTTAGTTTTTCCAGCCCCGGCCCTTCGTCATGAAAACGCCCCTCTTTTGCCTCATGTCCACCGCCCTCTTTGCCCAGCCCCTGCCTTACCCGGAAACCCGCCAGGACCCCACCATCTCGGATGACTACCACGGCACGAAGGTGGCAGATCCCTACCGCTGGCTGGAAGATGACAACAGCGAGGAAACCAAGGCCTGGGTCACCGCGCAAAACGCCGTCACCTTTCCCTACCTGCACCAGCTCCCGAAGCGGGCTGAGCTGCGCGCGCGCCTGGAAAAACTCTGGAACTACGAGCGCGTGGGCGTGCCCTTTGAAGAAGGCGGTCGCTGGTTTTTTAATCGCAACTCCGGCCTGCAAAACCAGAGCGTTTTCTACGTCACTGAAGACCTGGAAAAAGAACCACGCCTTTTGTTAGACCCGAACACCCTTTCCACCGATGGCACCACATCCCTGACGGAGACAGCCCCCAGCCCCGATGGCAAATTCCTCGTCTATGGCCTGTCCAAAGCGGGCAGTGACTGGCAGGAATTCCGCGTCAAGGACATCGCCACGGGCAAGGACAGCGCGGACGTGCTGGAGTGGATCAAATTCAGCGGCGCCTCCTGGGCCAAAGACAGCCGGGGTTTCTACTACAGCCGTTACCCGCAGCCGAAAGAAGGCGCGGCCCTAACCGAGGCGAACAAGAACCAGAAAGTCTATTTCCACCAGCTCGGCACCCCGCAGAGTGAAGACCGCCTGGTCTATGAACGCCCCGACCAGCCAGACTGGGGCCTGCACGCCTACGTCACGGATGACGGGCATTACCTCACCTTCAGCGTCACCGAAGGCACCGACCCGAAGAAGCGCATCTTTTACCAGGACCTCACCCAGCCCGAGGCCAAAGTGGTGGAGCTGCTGAATGACTTCGATGCCGCTTACAGCTTCGTGGACAACGTCGGCCCCGTCTTCTATTTCCACACGAATCTCGATGCGCCGCGCTATCGCGTCATCGCCATTGATGTCACGAAGCCCGAGCGCCAAAACTGGCGCGAGATCCTGCCGCAGACCGAGGACAAACTCGACGGCATCTCCATCGTCGGCGGCCAGATCCTGGCGGAGTATCTCAAGGATGCCCGGTCCGACATGCGCGCCTTTGATTTGGAAGGGAAACTCATCCGTTCCATCCAGCTCCCCGGCATCGGCACCATCGGCGGGTTTAACGGTCGCCGTAGCGATACCTTCACCCACTACGCCTTCACCAGCTTCACCACGCCCGGGGCTATTTATCGTTACGACATCGCCACCGGACAGAGCAGCCTTTATCGCCAGCCGAAGGTGGACTTTGACGGCAGCCAGTATGAGACGAAACAGATCTTCGCCACCAGCAAAGACGGCACCCGCGTGCCCATGTTCATCGTCCATAAAAAAGGCCTGAAGCTGGATGGCAACAACGCCACCCTCCTCTATGGCTACGGCGGGTTTAACATCAGCCTCACCCCCGGCTTTTCCATCGGCCGCACCGTCTGGTTAGAAATGGGCGGCGTCTATGCCATGGCCAACCTGCGGGGCGGCGGCGAATACGGGGCGGACTGGCATCGCGCCGGGACCAAGCTGACCAAACAGAACGTCTTCGATGACTTCATCGCCTGTGCCGAGCATCTCCAAAAAGAAGGTTATACCTCACCGAAAAAACTCGCCATCATGGGCGGCAGCAATGGCGGCCTCCTCGTCGGTGCCTGCATGGCCCAGCGGCCCGAGCTCTTCGGCGCCGCCCTGCCAGCCGTGGGCGTCATGGACATGCTGCGCTTTCACCTCTTCACCATCGGCTGGGCCTGGAAGAGCGACTACGGCAGCAGCGAAAAGGCGAATGAATTCAAAGCCCTCTACGCCTACTCCCCGCTGCACAATCTGAAGCCCGGCACCCGCTACCCCGCCACCCTCGTCACCACCGCCGATCACGATGACCGAGTGGTGCCCGCGCACAGCTTCAAATTCGCCGCCCGCCTCCAGGCCTGCCAGGCCAAAGACGGCCCGCCCGTGCTCATCCGCATCGAAACCAGCGCCGGCCACGGCGCCGGCACCGCCCTGAAAAAAGTCATCGAAGAAACCGCCGACGAATGGGCCTTCCTGCATCAGGTGCTGGAGATGGAGTGAGGTTTGATGGGGCTTCAGAAACCCAGTAGGTTGACCGCTCAGCCAGGGCTCCTAGCAGAAAAGAGGCGAAGGCGAGGTGACGGACTTTTTCGTCATCACCGTTCCTTCGTAGAGCTCTGTTTGGATACTCAGCTCATCCTCTCCTCACGCCGGAACTGCTCCAGCTCCTGGCGCAGCGGCTCCCAGTAAGCGCGATCCAGGGCCTTCTCTGCACTGACCTCAGCATCCAAGGCAACGCGGAGGGCATCCATGTCCGGTGTGCGGGTCAGGGCGAGCAGCGGACGTTGGGATTCCAGGGCGGCGGCCTGGGATGGGTACCGTTGGCAGAGGTCAATAAGACGCTCGGGGGTTCTGGACTCACGTAACCAAAATGATATCCTCTCCGGTGTAGCCTGCTGCTGCAATGCACGGTAATGAACCTCGACCAAGGCCGTGATCATCGGCCAGTCTTTTTCGCGCTGAGTTTTTTTAGCCCGCACAAGGTCTTCGATCGCCATGAGGTCATAGTGCGTGCCGCTTTCGTCCGTGAGGGTCGTGCGGCGATTCCATAACGTTTCAAAGTCAGGCACTCCTCGCATCCGTGTCATCACATCCACCCTCAGCCCCTCAACTCCAGGGGCGTGACAACGGTAATGGATGGCATGGCCCCTCTCCAAAATACCAGGGTCAAAACGGGGAACTGCAATTCGCTCCGCCCTTAACTCCGAAAGTGCTTGATGGAGCCGCTCGTAGTTCGAGTCATCGGCATAGATAGCAAAGTCAATGTCCTTGCTAAACTGTGCCGCGCCATAAAACACGCAGGCCTGTCCCCCCATAAGCAGGGCCTGAACCTGATATTTCTGGATCATCAAAAGGACTTGTCGGATCGGGGTCGGGATCAAGGCTGCCTCCCATGGCTAAATATTGGGCGAAGATGATCTCGCTGCGCCGGAAACGCTCCAGAGGGGTGAGGTCCACCCACTCCTTCCATTCGTCCGGCAGTTGCTCGTAAGTCATCTCGTAGATCAGGCTACCATACCGGGGAGAGGTGGCAAGGAAGGACTTGGCCAGGGCATCTGTGCGGCTTTGCAACTGGATTTTGGTATTCCCGAATCACAAAAAAGGTTGCTGCAAACTTGGCTGGCTGGATAAGGTGAGGGGATATGGCCTCGCTCAATAAAGTCATGCTCATCGGCAATCTCACCCGCGACCCGGAGGTGCGTTACACGCCCAAGGGAAGTGCGGTCTGTGACATGGCCATTGCCGTCAATCGGCGTTACCTCACGGAAAGTGGCGAACGCCAGGAAGAAGTGACTTACTTGGACATCGTCCTCTGGGGCAAGCAGGCCGAGCTGGCAGGCCAGTTCCTGGCCAAGGGCCGCTCCGTCTTCATCGAAGGTCGCCTGCAGATGGATAGCTGGGAAGACAAGGCCACGGGCCAAAAGCGCAGCAAGATCAAGATCGTGGCAGAGAACATGCAGTTCCTGGACAGCAAAGGCGGTGCCCCCACGGGTGGTGGTGGTGGCGGCGGTGGGAACTATGGCGGCGATGAAGAAGGCTACAGCGCACCTCCTCCTCAGCAGCGTCGCCCAGCGGGTGGTGGCGGCGGTTACGGCGGCGGTGGTGGCAACTCCGGCGGTGGGTATGGTGGTGGCGGAGGAGGCGGTGGCGGTGGTTTCCAACAGCGCCCGGCTGCTCAGCAGCGTCCCCCGCAACGCCCGGCACCTGCCCAGCAGGATGACTTCGGTGAGGGGCCCATCACCGATGGCATGGAAGACGACGACATTCCGTTTTAAGATCGCCCCGAGGCGTTCCGCCCCCGGTTTTCATCTTCAGGACTCCAGGCAGTGTGCGAGCTTTGCGCATCGTGAGGCCGTTTTTGGTCGGGATCTAGGAAGCCGCAGCGTCATGCGTTGAGGAGTTAAGCAGGCACATTCAAACCCGTGCCGTGCGCCCGACTCGCCATGAAAACACTGCTGCCTTTCCTGCTGCTCACCTTCGTCAGTCTCACCGCCGTTTTCGCGAAGGGTGGTCCACCCATCAATGACCTTTGCCCTGTGGATGGCAAAGCTGCCCGTGTTATCTACCGGGTGTTTGAAGAGAAGGGCACCGTCATTTTCTGCTGCGCCACCTGCCAGGACACCTATCAAAAGAACCCCAACCGTTTCACCGTGAAACCCAAAGTGGAAAAGTAGGGCTTGGGTGAGGGGCGTTCGACAGGTCTCGGAGTGGAGGACAGAGGCGTCGTTTGGGGGAAAAGGGCAGCCTTTGGCGAACGGGATTCTGCGTGCTGCGACCACCCCTCACCTTAGCCTTTCGCTGCGCGGCTTCGCACCCCCAATTCTTGGGGCGAGGGAACGCGCTTTTGGAGCTCAAAAATGAATGCCGAACGAGGACTGAATTAGAACGAACGACGGCTGCTAGGTCTTCATCTCACAAAGGCGAAAAGACATCCTCCCTCTCCCCAGGAACTGGGGAGAGGGCCAGGGGTGAGGGGCGTTCGACAGGTCTCAGAGGTCGAGATCAGAGGCGTCGTTTTGAGGAAAAGGGCACCCTTTGGCGAACGGGATTCTGCGTGCTGCTGCCACCTCTCACCTTGGCCTTTCGCTGCGCGGCTTCGTACCCCCAATTCTTGGGGCGAGGGAACGCGTTTTGACAGCTCTGGATGCAAGCGCGAACGAGGCCCCGGGGCTTGCCTCCGCAACCCGTCCGACTCACTCGGCATCGGGCCGTTGGCCGATGGTGGCGGGGATTTCTGCGGGTTCACCGCCACGGACGATGGTCAGTTTCACTTCCGTCCCGGGGGCAAAGGCGCGGATGAGCTTGAGCAGATCTCCGGGGGTGCGGAAGGTGCGGCCATTGAGGGCGGTGATGACGTCTCCCACCACCAAGCCGGCGCGGGCGGCGGGGGACTGCGGGTCCAGATCTGTGATGTAGGCCCCCAGAGTGACGACCCCGCCCAAGGTGGCCTCCACACGCACGGGTTCGGCATTGAGTTCTAGGCCCAGGTAGCCCATGCCCGCCACGGCAGCGGGCCCGCCTTTGGCCTGGGTGCGGATGGCATCCACCACCATTTTGGCATCGTTCGCAGGCACGGCTAGGCCCACGCCCTGCCAGGCGCGCACGTTTTCATCGCCTCGGTAGATGGCCACATTGATGCCGATGATCTGGCCGAAGATGTTCACCAGCGGGCCGCCGGAGTTGCCGGGATTGATCACGGTATCGGTCTGCAGGTAGTCCAGTTGGCTGTCGCTGAGGTGGCGATCTCGCGCGCTGATGATGCCCTGGGTGACGGTGCCGCTGAGGCCAAAGGGATTTCCCACGGCGAAGACGAGCTGCCCCACACGGGCTTCGTCGGAGTTGGCAAAGGCCAGGGCGGGAAAGTCCTTTTTGCCACCTTCGATCTTTAACAGCGCAATGTCGCGCTCGCGATGCGCGCCCAGCACGCGGGCGGGGTATTGCTGGTTATCATTGGTGGTGACGATGACCTCGCTCACATCGGCAATGACGTGGTAGTTCGTCACCACGTGGCCTTCTTTGGAAATGATGGCCCCGGAGCCGAGGCCAGGGATGATCTGCGCGCGGCCGCTGACCAGGCCGAAGAAAGGATGCCACGCCGTCTGCCCCCGGCGCACGGTTTTGGTGGTCACGCTAACCACGCTGGGCAGCACGGCAGCGGAGAGTTTGGAAAACTCGTCATTCATGGCGCTCAGCACCTTGACGTCTCCCAGGTCCAGCTTCGGGGCCGTGGGGGCGGTGAAAGCGGCCTCCGAGGAGCCTGCGGCGGCGGTGGCTGGGGGGCGCTCGCCACGCAGGAAGTTCAGCAGTCCGTAGCCCTCCTCCCCGCGTCGCCAGATGGAAAAGACCAGGGTGGCGACAAGGAAAACAGTGATGGCAAAAACGAGGCGGCGGAGGGTTTCCATGGAGGGTTGTCTAAGATGCGTGGTCCCCGCCGCTTGGCAAGGGGGCACGGGGCGGCACCGAGCCTAAAAAAGAAACAGGCGCACCGGGATGGGTGCGCCTGCAAAAGTTCGACAAAGTCGTTTGTCTAGGATTAAGCCATGCGTGGCTTCACCAGTGCCTCCAGGCGATTCACGCCCCGGCGGATGCGGGCCTTGATGGTGCCCAGGGGCTCATTCAGCTTCTCGGCCACTTCGGCCTGGGTGAGTCCGCTGAAGTAGGCCAGGTGAATGGCTTCACGCTGGTCATCGTTGAGCTTCGCCACAGCGCGCTGGACGATGCCGTCACGCTCTTTTTCCTGGAGGATTTCCAGCCCGGATTCTTCAAATTCGAATTGGAGTTTTTTGTTCTCAGACTCGAAGTCGTCATTCAGGCGGGAACGGCGCTGCTTCGACCGGATGCGGTCAATGGCGCGGTTACGGGCCATGGTGGTGAGCCAGGTCAGAGGCTTGCCTTTGCGGGGCTCATAAAGGTGGGCTTTGTTCCAGAGCTGCACCAGGACCTCTTGCATGACGTCTTCGGTGTCATGGTGGTCATTGAGCACATTGGAAATGGCCGCGAAGATGAGGCCCGAGTACTTTTTGTAAAAGAGTTGGAAAGCCTCAGAATCGCGTTCGGCGATTCGCTGGATCAACTGAATGTCCTCTTGAATCTGACGCTCTAACTCGATGTCGATTGTTTCAGTCATTTTGTTGGGGGGTTCAATGTTGGACGCCTCATTCACAGTGTTATTCCAGACATAGACAAAAAAGGGTTTGTTCAATCGTTTGTCAATATTTTGTCGAATAATTTTGTCTAAGTAGATCTTTTTGTCTAACTTTAAGGCGCCTGGAGGTTCCGCAGTTAGAGGTAGATCGTCCCGCGCTGGCTTCGTGGTTCCTTTAGGGCTGCTTGTGCAGGAAGACACGGCCCTTTACCGCCTCACTCCGCATGCACTCGCACCCAGGTGCTGTGTTTCTCCTGCGTGAGCGGAGCCGTGGCGTGGAAGGTGTGGCTGCCTGGTGTGAGATCCACATAGGGCTGGCCTGCCTCGATCTGGATCCGCAGAGTCTCACAGGTCCACTGCACATCCCCGGGGAAAGTGGTCTGGAGCAGCAGGCGGCGGCCGCCCTGGGGCAGATCGGCATCCAGATGGATGACGGTGCCGGGAATGGGTTGGACAATGTGCCATGGGCGGGCGGTTGTCGAACTTTCCACCGTCACCAGGTCCCCCATCCAGTTATCCGCGCTGCGAGCCCACGCGGCGTATTCCGGGCGCAGCAGGGCACGGCCACGGGCATCGTAGTCGGCAGCGCTGGCAGCGGGGGGCTGGTGGTCCTGCTGGAAGAGTTCCTCCCGACTCACCCGGGCGGGAGGGGACTGGGGCGTGAGGCGCTTGCCCGTGCGGGGGTCAATGCGGGCGCGCACCAGACCGGGCGTCTCCGCGTACCAGGTCACGCCAAAACGAGCCTGTAAATCCAGGAACACATCCCGCCAGATGGGGGCGGCCCCGGTCACGCCAGAGACCTCCTGCATGGGCGTGTTGTCGAAGTTTCCTGCCCACACTCCCACGGTGTACTCCGGGGTGTAGCCCACGCACCAGTTATCCCGATACGCTGTGCTGGTGCCCGTTTTCACCGCTGCGGGAAACGGCAGCCGCAGCGGGGACTGCATGCCGAAGGTGAGCTGGCGCGCCTGATTGTCCGCCAGAATATCCGCCAAGATAGCGCACGGCGCCGCAGCAAACAGCCGCTGCGGCAGGGCAGGGGAGGCCTCCACCACTAGGGACCAGGGCTGCGCCAGCCCCAGGCGTGCCAGGCAGGCATAGGCATTCGCCAGCTCCAGCAGACGCACGGGCGCATTGCCCAGAGTGAGGCCCAGGCCGTAGTGCTCCGCAGGCTCGGTGAGCGTGGTAAGGCCTAACGAGTGAAGCGTGTTTAAAAGCGTCTCTGCCCCGCCGATGCGGTGCAGCACTTTCACAGCGGAGATGTTCAGGCTATTGCCCAGCGCCTGCCGATACGTGACCGGGCCGTAGAGTTTATGCGCGTAATTTTCCGGCCGGTAGGTGCCCGTGGGCGTGGGATACTCGATGGGTAAATCCGCCACGATGCTGGCTGCCGTATCTCCCCGCTCCAGCGCCAGCAGGTAGGTGAAGGGCTTGATGGCGGAGCCCGGCGAATGCGGCACCCATGCGCCATTGATCTGCCCGCCCTCTTCCGCCAGGAAATCGCGCGAGCCCGCCAGCGCCAGCACCTGCCCGGTGGCATTTTCCACCACCACCACCGCCGCCTGGGTGACATGGCGTTCCTTTAGCGACCGCAGCCGCTGCGTGATGATCGTCTCCACCTGCCGCTGTAGGGCCGCATGCAGCGTGGTGCGTGTCACCTCCCCTCGCGGCGCACGGCGCAGCATGTCCACCGCATGGGGAGCGGCAAAGCCACCGTGAAAGCGCTGCAGCTTCAGCGGCTCCGCCCGGGCCACGCGGAGCTGCTCCTCCGTCAGCCAGCCCAGGCTGTGCATCTTCGCCAGGATCCGCTGCTGCCGGGGCTGGAGGGCGGCAAGGTGGCGAAAAGGATTGTACCGCGTGGGCGACTGCGGGATGGCGGCCAGCAGCGCACACTCGGCCGGGGTGAGATCCGCCAGCGGCTTGTCAAAGTAGCCCTGCGCCGCGCTGGCGCAGCCGGTCAGCAGATTGCCATAACTGATGCGGTTCACATACGCCGCCAGCACCTCCTCCTTGCTCCAGCGCATGGCCAGGTGGCGGGCCTGCAGCGCCTCCACCGCCTTCACCCACCAGCCGCGTTTGCCAGGGCGGGCCGCAGTGACCTTGATGAGCTGCTGGTGCAAAGTGGAGGCCCCGGAGACGATGCGGCCACTGCGCCCATTGTCCCAGGCTGCCCGCGCCGTGGCCAGCAGGTCCACCCCGCCATGGTCAAAGAAACGTTTGTCCTCCGCCGCCAGCGTGGCCTGGATGAGCAGCTTGGGGATTTCCTCATAACGCAGCACCTGCACCACCCGGTCTCCCTGTGCCGTCAGCAGCATTCGCAGTGGCTGCCCTTCCTGCGAAAGGTAGCGCGGTGAAGCCTGCTGCGGGGCCAGCAGCGCCTCCGGCAGCGGCAGCAGCCACGGCAGCCCAAACCACCCCGCTAAAACCAAAGCAAGGGACGTGAGCAGCGAAAACAGCAGACGTTTGAGCCAGCGTGGCATGGGCGAAAAAGAACGAAAGGCAACCTGCCTTTCGTCTCGTCACAGAACATGCTTCCCTGCGAATCACAACTGGGGTTGCGAAGCGCCTGAGCGAAAGGGCGCGAGGTGGGGTGCTGTCGAGAACTCTCGCAGATCGAGTCCCAGAAGCTTCGCTCAAAGAAAAAGGCAGCCTTTTGAACGAAACCTCGCCTTAACGAACCCCTGGCAGCATTAGGAATGAACGATCTAGCCTGCTTTTTCCATCAGCCCGTGTTGGATGCAATACTGCACCAGTTCAGGCAGAGATTTGACCCGCAGCTTTTCCATCAAGCGCACCCGGTAAGTGCTGACCGTCTTGCTGCTAAGATTCAAATCTGAAGCGATTTCCTTGATCGCGTCGCCATTGATCAGTTTGCGCAGCACCTGAAATTCGCGTTCGGACAGGGTGGTGTGAGGCTGTTCTTGGAAGTCTGACCGGACAAAGGCGGCCAGATTTTGCGCCAAGTTCGGGCTGATGTAGTTTTGCCCCACTAGGATTTCTTTCACCGCTTTGAGGAACTCGCCCGTGCCAGCGCTTTTGCACACATAGCCTGCGGCTCCTGCTTTGAAGGCACGCACTCCATAGACGGACTCATCGTGCCCACTGCACACGAGAACGGCGGGCGCGTGGGGGCGGGCTTTCACTTCCGCTAGGAAATCCAGCCCATTGCGACCAGGGATGGTGACATCCAAGATGACGACATCCCAGTTTTGCGTGGACATCATGTCCTGCGCTTCTTGGTAAGTGCCTGCCTCACCGAATTCGTAGGTGCCCAGCGTCATCATCGCGTGCTTGAAAGCGTCGCGCATCAGTTGGTGATCATCAATAATGAGAATTCTCTTCATTCGTGACAGTTTTGGCGGATATTGTTGTGAAATACAGCAATAATTATGGATTCATCAACAAAGAACGAGGTCATTCGTGGCGGAGGGCCTCCACAGGATTCATTCTTGCGGCGCGGCGGGCCGGGTAGATGCCAAAAGCGATGCCGGTAAAGACCGAGATCAGGAAGGCTAGGGCAGGGGACCACACCTTCACCACCGTGGTCACTCCAGCGAAGTGCTCCACTGCGATGGGGATGGAGACCCCCAAGATGACACCCATCACCCCGCCTGCGCCAGAAAGCAGCACCGTCTCAATCAGGAACTGCACCACGATATCGGCCTGGCGCGCGCCCATGGCCCGACGGATGCCGATCTCCCGCGTGCGCTCCGTCACGCTGGCTAGCATGATGTTCATGATGCCGATGCCGCCCACCAGCAGGGAGATGGCGGCGATGCTGCCCAGCACGATGCTGAAGATCTGCTTGGTCCGCTCTGCCTGCCGCAGCAGTTCCACGGGGACAATGATGCGCCAGTCCTCCTTTTTGTGGTTCTTACCCAGCAGATGGCGGATGGCGTTCGCGCGGCTCTCCACCTGGGTCACATCCTCCACCCGCACGATGGCCTCATGGAACTCCACCTTTTCCGCCTCAAAGCTGCCGCTGCGCATGCGGAAAAAAGTTTCTCCATATTGATCCATCAGCGTGGAAAAGGGGATCATCACCTGGGCGCTGCCTGCATTGCTAGTGCTGCTGCCGCCCTCGCCGCCGATGCGCTGCCCCTCATCTTCCATGATGCCCAGAATCTTATAGTAGTAACCTTTCACCCGCACGGATTTGCCTTTGGGGGTGGAAAGTGGAAACAGCTTGGCCGCAGCCGTCTGGTTCAGCACGCAGACAGGCAGTTTTTCCTGAAGCTCCAGATCGGTGAAAAAGCGCCCTTGGATCACCCGGCGATTCCGCATCTCTGGATACACAGGCAGCACGCCCAGGATCTGCCCGTCCACACTGCGGTCCAGGTTCCAGATGTTTTCACTCAGGATGCGGCTTGGCACCACCACGCTGACTCCCGGCACCGTCTGGCGGATCTGCTGCATGTCCCGCGTGGTCAGGCCATACTCCAGCACCATGCTGCGTGCCTCAGCGGAGGAGCCCTGGCCATCCGGCGGTTTCACACTTTCCAAAATGATGTTCTGGCTGCCCAGGCGGCGGATCTGCTCCTGCGCCTCATGGCTGGCCCCTTCGCCGATGGCCAACATCGCCACCACCGAGGCCACGCCAAAAATGACCCCCAGAGCGGTGAGGAACGACCGCAATTTATTGAGCCAAATGCTCTTCATCCCCAGCGAGACAGTGCGCCACAGGTGCTGGGGCGAGGCAAAAAGGCGAAGAATGGGGTGGCGAGCGAGCAAAGACATCAAACAAAGGGGGCCTATACCACGGTCTGAACCCGCCACTTCCTTCAAATGACCGTGTACAAATGTGCTGATGGGGATGACAGGACTGCTAAAAGAATTTTGAAACGGGATCAAATCCTGGGGCAACCCATTGGTGTCCTTAGGTTCCCCTCTGCATTCATCCTTGCGGCAGCCCACAGCCCCCGTTAGATCGGCCAACGATGCGTCTGCTTTTAGCCCTTCTTCTATTGCCCTGGCTGGTTGGTTGTTCGGAACTGGCGGATCACCGGCGTGTGCCAGCCAAGACGCTGGCCAAGATGGATGCGGACGCTTTGACTAAGGAGCAATTTCTCCAGCAGATGAGCCGGAAAAACATCCGCCATACGCGGCCCGTGACGTTGCCATTCCGGCTGGTCGGTGGGGTGCCTGTCGTGAAGGCTGCCATCAATGGTCAGGCATTTACCCCGATGATGTATGATACCGGGGCCTCTCGCACCATCATTCAGGCCAGCACGGCGGTGTCACATGGCGTGTCCGTCCTGAATGCCGAGGCCGCCACCGTGCAGTTGCAGGGCGTGGTGGGCCGGGAAGAGGGGCGCATCGGCCTGCTCAATCCGCTCGTCATTGGGGACTGGACCTTGAATGGCTACCCTTGCCTCGTCCGCACGTTTGAAAATCGTGTCGTTCATTCCACCTTTCCTAAAAGTCTTCTGGGTTTTGATCTGGCGCACCGCCACTGCACCTACCTCACGCTGGATTACCGTACGCAGCACATCACCTTCGGTTTTGGGGCAGCCTTCAAGCCGCAGGCGCAGACGCGAAAGGCCCAGGCTCCCTTCACGGTGAAGCATGGCGTGCCCCACATCATCCTCAAATCCGGGGATAAAAGCTGGGAAGCCATCGTGGACAGTGGCTCTTTCAATGGCATCGAAATCAGCGAAGAGGTGGCCAAACGTCTGGGGGTGCAAGACCAAGGGGAGACCATCCACGGCATGTATCTCATGGGCGTCGGTGGCACCGTCAGCTCCCGTCAGGCCAATTTACGCACCGTGAAATTGCCAGATTTGACGCTCATCGGCGACCGCTTTGCCCAGGCAGAGGTGGACATCTCCCCAGGGCCACCGCGGGTGGGCAGTTTTTTCCTGAAGGACTATCGCGTCACCTTTGATCTGAAGCGCAAAGTTCTCCATCTGGAGTGGTGAGGACATTCATGCTGTCCATTCGTCTCAGAAACAGCTAAAAAATTCATTTCCAGAGTTGCAAAGCCCTTCCGGACTTCTATTCTCTAACCTGCTTGTGAAATTTTTCACAAGCGCATTCACCGAGATTTTATGGGTAATTTCTTTCCGCGTTGGACCAATTGGCTGCCTCTCAAGCTGGCCGTCGGGGTCGCATTCATCGCTTTTGGGGTGAGTGTGGGCGTCGCGTACTATTTCACACCGAAGTACACACGGGTGGGATACGAACCGACACAGCCTGTACCATTCTCCCACAAGATTCACGCAGGCCAGCTCGGCCTGGATTGTCGTTACTGCCACTCCTTTGTGGAGAATTCCAGTCACGCCAACGTGCCGACCAACCAGACCTGCTTCAACTGCCACGGCCCAGGCAAAGGCAACATCAAGTCTGCCAGTCCAAAGCTGGAGCTCGTCGTCAAAGCTCATGAGACCAAGCAGCCCATTCCTTGGGTGAAGGTGCACAAAGCTCCTGACTACGTTTATTTCAATCACAGCGCTCACTTGAATCGCGGCATCTCCTGTCAGTCCTGCCACGGACAGGTGAATGAGATGGAAATCGTGAAACATGCCGAGCCGCAGTCCATGGGCTGGTGCCTCGATTGCCATCGCAATCCTGAGCAGAAGCTGCGCCCGCTCGATCAGATCACGAACCTGAACTACAAGCCTGAGCAACTCGACCGCGCTGCCTTCTACCAGAGCCTCATCGCTAAAGGTGTGAAGACGGGCGAGATCGCTGAAACCATCCAGGAAGGTGGCAAAGCTGCCTCGGTTGAAGAACTTGTCTCTCTGGCCTCCGTCACTTTCGGCAAGCAGGTGACCCAGCTCGAAGTGGGCAGCCAGCTCAAGAAGCACTGGCAGGTGCAACCACCTGAAAACTGCACATCCTGCCACCGCTAACCCTGCGCCCCCTTTTTATCGCCCCTCATGAAACGCATCTGGAATCACCCCGAAGAGCCTCAGACCGGCAAGCGCTACTGGCGCAGCACTGGCGAACTGGAGCAGCGCTCGGAGTTTCTGAACAAACTCGGTGTCGAGTTCCCCGCTGGTGACACCCTGAACGAGGAAGAGCGCGAGACCTCTCGCCGTGACTTCCTGAAGCTCATGGGGGCTTCCACAGCGATGATGGGTCTGGCTTCCTGCCGCCGTCCGCTGACGAACATCCTGCCTTACACCGACCACGTAGAGTGGGTCGTTCCTGGCAAGCCGTTGCTCTACGCCACCGTTAAGCCGACCGCTACGGGGGCCATCCCGATCGTTGCGATCACCCATGAAGGACGCCCCACGCACCTTCAGGGAAATCCTCTTCACCCCCTCGGCGGTGGTTTGGACAGCTTCGCTCAGGCCTCCATCTTGGACGTGTATGATCCAGAGCGTTCCCAGGCCCCCCTGGCTGCTGGGAAAAAGACCTCTTGGGAATCTGCCAATAAGATCCTGACGGCAGCCATCGAAGCCTCCAAGAAAACCGCAGGTGCTGATCTGGCCCTCGTTGTCGGCAGCACCACCTCTCCGACCACCCATCGTCTCCTAGGCGAAATCAAGGCTGCCCTGCCTCAGGTCAAACTCATCGGTTACGAAGCCCTCGGCACCGAAGGCCTCGCCCAGTCCAACAAAGACGTGCTGGGTGCCGGTGTGAAGACTTTTGTGCGTTTCAGCAAAGCGCTGCGCATCCTCTCGCTCGATTGCGATTTCCTCGGCCTCGATCCTGTCGCAGGTGAGCCGATCAAGCAGTTCACCAAGCAGCGTTCCAAAGACGCTCCTGGCGGTGACATGAACCGTCTCTACACGCTGGAAAACCGTTACACCGTCACGGGTGGTATGGCCGACCATCGCAAGCCTCTGGCTGCCAGCCTCATCCCCATCGCCGCAGCGGTCATCGCTTCGGAATTGGGTGAAGCCTCCGCCAAAGCACTGGCCGACACCGCTTCGAAAGAACTCAAAGATTGGCTGACTCCGGCCATCAATGACTTGGTGGATAACAAAGGCAAGTCCGTTGTCCTCGTGGGCTCCCGCTACGGGGCGGAAGTTCACGCTCTCGTTGCCGCTATCAACAACGCTCTTGGTGCTTACGGTGAAACCGTTGGCCTGCTTCAGTCCACAGGTGAAGCTGAATTCGGCACCCTGGCCGATCTCACCACAGCCCTGACCGCTGGCACCGTGAAGACCGTGATTTCCCTCACGCCTTCCAATCTTTTGTTCGATGCCCCAGACGCCGCAGCTCTGGCCACCACGATCAAGGACAAAGCCGTTCAGTTGATCCACCTCGGTCACTTGGCTGACCTCACGGCTTCGAAAGCTTCCCTGCACATTCCTTCGGCACATTACTTGGAATCCTGGAGCGATGTCCGCGCTGCGGATGGCACTTACTCCATCGTTCAGCCGTTGATCCTGCCTCTCTACGACGGCGTCAGTGAAACCGAATTGCTCCTCGCCATCTTGGGCCGCAAGAAGATCGGCCCTGCGGAAGCTGCCAAAGCTGAAGCTGGTGCTCCTGCTCCTGAAGATCCCGCTTACCAGGCTGTGCGTGACACTTTCACCGCTGTCGCAGGTAGCCTGGATGAAGTGAAGTGGAACCTGACCCTGCGCGATGGGTTCCTCAAAGGCTCCTCTTATGTGAAGGCTGCCGGCGTGGTGAATACCGCAGCCATCGGCACTCTGGTGGCCGCTGCTAAAACTGTCTCTGTCGCACCGACCGCCGAGTCTCTCGAAGTCGTCTTGACTCCAGACTCCGGCGTCTATGATGGTCGTTACGTCAACAACGCCTGGTTGCAGGAAGCTCCAGATCCGATCACCAAACTCACTTGGGACAACGCTGCCTGGATCGGTGCCGCCACCTTCCGTGCGCTCGGGCTCAAAGAAGGCCAGAAGGTCCAGATCACCATCGGTGACACAGTCCTGAAGATCGCCGCCATCGAAGCTCCTGGCCACGTTTCTAATTCGATCACGATCCCAGTAGGTTACGGCCAGGAAAACCTTGGTTTCATCGGCTCGGGCGACTTTGACAAGCGCAAGGGTTTCGTTCGTGGTTTCAATGCCTACCCGCTGCGCAAGAAGCTGGGCGACTACGTCTTCACCGGCGCTAAAATCGAGAAGCTCGAAGAATATTATGAGCTGGCAGTGACGCAGGAGCACAACACGATGGAAGGCCGCGCCCTTTATCGTGAAGGTACCCTCGACACCTTCGCCAAGAAGCCTGACTTCGCCCAGACCACGGGCATGGACGGCCACATCCCGCAGAACATCTCCTTCTACAAAGGTCAGGTGGGCGTGCGCAGCGAGACGAATCCCGAAGGTTTCGACTACGAGAAGCAACACCAGTGGGGCATGACGATCGACCTCAGCAAATGCTTGGGTTGCAACGCTTGTAACATCGCTTGCACCTCCGAAAACAACATCGCCGTTGTCGGTAAAGACCAGGTCCGCAAAGGCCGTCTCATGCAGTGGATCCGTATGGACCGCTACTTCGCCAGTGCCACCTGGGGTGAGAAGGACAAGAATGGAAAATACGCGAAGTCGGACGACGTCAACATCGAGCCAACCGTCGAGCAGCTTGAAAACGCGGAGATGGTGCAGCAGCCCGTCGCCTGTCAGCAGTGTGAATCTGCTCCTTGTGAAACCGTCTGCCCGGTGAATGCTACGGTGCACACCACGGATGGTCTGAATGCTATGGCTTATAACCGTTGCATCGGCACCCGTTATTGCGCCAACAACTGCCCTTACACAGCCCGTCGTTTCAACTGGTTCGACTACAACAAGCGTCCTCTCGATGAGCTTTACTGGGGCCCGCTTTCCACTGCTGAGAAGACCGGTGTGCGTGAGTCCGTGCAGCTTCAGAAGAACCCGAACGTCACTGTCCGTATGCGCGGTGTCATTGAGAAATGCACCTACTGCGTCCAGCGTCTGGAAGCAGCCAAGATCCAGCAGAAGCAGAAGCAGCGTGATTCGAAGAATTTCCGCATCCCGACGGATTCCGTTAAGGTGGCCTGTCAGGCTGCCTGCTCCACGGACGCCATCGTCTTCGGTGACCTTGCCGATCCGAAGTCTGCCGTGGTGAAGTCGAAGGCTTCCCCTCGCAACTATCAGCTTCTCAAATACATCGGTACCCAGCCTCGCACGAGCTACCTGGCCCGTCTGCGTAACCCTAACGACAAAATGCCAGGCTGGGAAAATATTGCCGCCTGGAGCGCCCACCAAATCTAAGCCGGAACCATGGAAGCCACCGCTACCACTCACTCAACGGAAGCCCACACTGGCCCCGCTCGCATCCTGGATCGCGAGCCTCTGGTGCTGAACAACCGTTCCTACTCTTGGATCACCAACCGCATCTGCGGGATCGTGGAAAACAAGCAGCCCATGCTTTGGTGGGTGCTGTTTGTGCCCTCCGTCCTACTGACGCTGCTCACGGTGTTCTGCTTCACTTACCTTATCTCCACCGGCGTCGGTGTGTGGGGTCAGAAGCAGCCTGTCGCTTGGGCGTGGGACATTACCAACTTCGTGTTCTGGATCGGTATCGGCCACGCCGGCACCCTGATCTCCGCCATTCTTTTCCTGACTCGTCAAAAGTGGCGTACGTCAGTGAACCGTGCGGCTGAGGCCATGACCATTTTCGCCGTGATGTGCGCCGGTTTGTTCCCGGCCTTCCACGTCGGTCGTGTCTGGATGGTGTGGTTCCTGGCCCCGATCCCGAATGCCAATGCCGTCTGGCAGAACTTCAAGTCGCCTCTTCTTTGGGACGTGTTCGCCGTGTCCACCTACTTCACGGTGTCCGCCGTGTTTTGGTTCCTCGGTCTGGTGCCTGACTTGGCCACCCTGCGTGACCGTTGCAAACCCGGCCTTCGCAAGACTCTCTACGGCATCTTTTCCCTCGGCTGGCGCGGTGCGAACCGTCACTGGAGCCACTATGAAACGGCCTACATGTTGCTGGCCGCTCTCTCCACCCCGCTGGTGCTTTCCGTGCACTCCGTGGTGTCCTTCGACTTCGCCACCTCCATCGTTCCAGGCTGGCACACCACCATCTTCCCGCCTTACTTCGTGGCTGGCGCTATCTTCGGCGGTTTCGCCATGGTGCTCACGCTCATGATCCCGGTCTCGAAGATCTATGGCCTGGGCGACCTCATCACGCCGAAACACATTGATAACATGGCCAAGATCATCCTGCTCACAGGAACGATCGTCGGTTATGCCTACTGCATGGAGTTCTTCATCGCTTATTACGGTGCGAACAAGTATGAGCTCCAGACCTTCCAGCTTCGCGGCCTCTACGGTCCTTCCACCTGGGCTTACTATTTCATGTTCGGGTTCAACGTGTTTGCCCCGCAGCTCTTCTGGTATCGTCCGTTCCGTCACAATCTCTGGGTCGTCATGTTCGTCTGTATGTGCGTGAACGCCGGGATGTGGTTTGAGCGTTACGTGATCATCGCCACCACGCTGGAGCGCCACCTCACCCCAGGTTCCTGGCGTGTGTATGAGGCCACTTGGGTAGATAAATATACCTTCCTCGGCACCTTCGGTCTGTTCATGATGTTGTTCTTGTTGTTCCTGCGTTTCCTGCCTGTCATCGCCATCGGTGAAGTGAAGGGCGTGCTGCCTCAGTCGAATCCTCATGCGAGCGATCACGACGAGAAGGGCATTCAGGAGGAGGACCTCATGAACTACTCTGACCGCCACGTGGCCAAGACCGTCGCCTGATGCGGATTTCAAATTTCACCTTTTTAAATCCATCGTGAGCACCACCCTCAAAAGAGTACACGGCTTCCTCGCTGAATTCGACAGCGTCCAGGATCTCTATCATGCCGCCGAGCATGTCCGCGATGCTGGCTACCAGCGCTGGGATGTGCATACGCCCTTCCCGATTCACGGCATGGATGATGCCATGGGCGTGAAACGCTCCAAGCTGCCTTATTTCGTCTTCTTCGGCGGGATGACTGGCACTTGCGTTGCCTTCACCCTGCAAACCCTGACCCAGACCACCTTCTGGGCAGACATCGGTCTGGGGTTCCTTCAGACTCTGGCTGAAACCTATCCCACCGTGGTGCAGGCCAAGCCAACTCACATCTGGACGCTGCCTGCGTTCTTCCCCGTGATGTTCGAGCTGACGATTTTGTTCTCCGCTTTCACCGTGCTGTTTGGCCTTCTCTCCATGATCGGCCTGCCACGTCTGAATCATCCTCTGTTTGTCTCCAAGCGTTTCGCTAAGTTCTCCGATGACGGCTTCTTTGTTTGCATCGAAGCTCGCGATCCCAAGTTCTCCCAAGAAGGCACCAAGTCTTTCCTTGAGAAGCTCGGTGGTAAAAACATTGAGCTGGTGGAAGACGACATCTAAAGTCTAGTCACCGTTTCGAAATTATCTTTCCTCGCAGCCCATCGTTTGATGGGCTGTTTGGTTTTTGAGGCTGGAGTGCGGGATTTTTTCTGCACTGGGCCACCCTGCTATGGTGAGGGATGCCCTCATAGCCTCTTCTGATGATGGGCATGGAGATGCTGAGGAGTATGCCACCAATTTTGCCCTTGCTGGTTTTCCAAATCTAGCGGGACTGGGGCGTGGGTCATTACTAGAGTGGCAAAATAGTCAAATTCAAATCAGAAACACCTTCACTGCTGTCGAATCGGAGATCTTCAGATGGAGCGCGATCTTTAAATCGCCTAGTCTAAGAGCTAGGGAGAAATCAGTAACGTTGATTATCTGTATTTTAAGTTTAATGATCCGTCGGCGGGAGTTTTCTCGCAGTTTCTGGTATGTTCTTTTTTCATTGTCCTCTCGTTGTTGCAGCTTTCTCTCGTGTGTTTCAGGGAATCCTCCTGGCCATCGGTTCCCTTACCTTCAGTGTGGCTCTTGCCTCTGCCCAGGTTTCAAGCACGGAGGTCGTTTACCTCCGGCAAAACAACGTCTTGGTCAGTACCACGGTGGGCCAGCTAGGTTCCGACCAAGATACCCCGACCCTCATCACCGGCCTGGCTTCAGGCCAGTTCATCGTTGCGCTAGACATTCGCCCGCAGACCCAGGGCCTGTTCGGTCTAGCGGTGGATATGGCGGCGGATAGCGCTCAGCTTTTTCACCTCCAGCCTGGTACAGGAGCCGCTACAGCGGTGGGCCCGGCTTTCCAGCTTCATGGCTTCTCGGGCCAGCCCCTGAGCCTTTTTCTCCATCCCTGGGACATGGATTATGACCCGAGGACCGACACCCTGCGAGCCATGCAGGGCAATTTGAATTTTCGCATCCAGGCGACCACCGGTCTGCCAGTGGATACCCATGACATTAATGCAGGCAATCAGCCCGACCCATTTCTGACAAGCATCATTGAGGGCTGCGCTTTTACCAATAGCCAGCCCGATGCTACACACACCACCCTTTACACCCTAAGTCCCTCCTCCGGCCAGTTGCAACTCCGCTCCCCGGAAGATGTCACGGCGCCGACGGCGAGCAAGACCATTACCGTGGCCGGAGTGCCACTGCAGTTTGACGGTGTCAGCGGTTTTGACATCGCCCCTGGAGTTAATGTCACGCAGGACGGTGCCGTCCCTATTGGCTTCGGCCACGCCATCCTCCATGTGGCGGGGAAACGCATCCTGTATCGCATCCATCTGGCTACAGGCGAGGCCTCCGCAGTCACTCCCGTGGCTTCCTCCCCCATCTGCTTCACCTTCCGCCCGCGCCTTAGCGTGGCTGTGGCTCTGGAAGGCAACGATACCAATACCCTCGTCACCTTTTCCCCCACCGCTGCCGTGCCCACCTTCACCCCACGCCCGGTCAGTGACCTTACGGCAGGTGAAACCGTCGTGGCCCTGGATGTGCGTGCCAGCACGGGGCAGCTCTACGGCCTGGGCGTGAATGCCGCTACGGACTCGGCCACCCTCTACCTTATCCAGCCACGGCTGGGCATCCTCACCCCCGTGGGCACGCGCAGCAGCATCCGTTTTGTGCGGTTTGTAGGCAGCCGTAATGGGCAGCCTTGGGACGAAGATCCTTCGGATCTGCTGACGATCAACCTGCCACCCCAGGGCGGCCTCATCGGCTATGACATGGACTTCCAGCCCGGCACCTCCCACCTTCACGTCGTTGTGCCTTTTCAAATAGGAAGTGCGTTAAGCTTCCGTGTGGATGCCGATACCGGCGCTCCCGTGGATGGCAACAGTGGCTACACCTCCGCCGAGCCTGGGGTCAACATGGATGGGCAAATCGGTGAGAACCTTCAAAGTATCGGGTTCATCCCCGCGGGCCACACGGTCACCACGAAATTTGGACTGGGAACCCGGTTGGAATTATTCACCCTTCCTCCTATTAGCAACAGTGCCCCCATCACGTGGCCAAGCTATCTAAACGACGGCCCAGGTTCAGCGCTCTACAATTTGTACAGCCTGCAGAGCCAGAGCTCCCTGGACTTTTACAGTGAAGCCAGTCTGGAGGCTCCCGATGCCATCGGCACTCCCATCGGCCTTTTGCACATGAGCAACACTCAAGGCAACAACCTCTACCGGTTGGACCCTGAAACCCGCAGGACCACCTTCCTCATGCCCCTGCCAGCCACCCTGCAGGACGTTACGGTCTTTGCCATGCCGCCCCGTGGGCTCCTCATCCCCACCCTGTTGCCTGCCGCCGCGGCGGGGCAAAATTACCAGCACTACTTTGACCTCAATGTCGTTGGCCAGTACAGTTCAACCCACGAACTAGTGCCTGGTACCCAGCTTACGGCCACGGGTCTGCCTCCAGGCCTGAAGGTCAGTCCAGTGCGTATGCTGCGCAGTGATTTTACCCTGCTGATTTACTACGCCCTCAGCGGTCGCGCCACCGTCGCAGGCACCTACGCCATCACGTTCACCGCACGCACGCCCAGCGGCCAGGTGCAGACCTACCAGACCACCCTCGTCGTTCGGCCTTTTTCAGCGCAGCATGTCGGCAGCTTCATCGCCTACATTCCGCCCCACCACAGCATCAACGACAGCACCGGCAGCCGTCTGGACCTGACCACCACGACCATGGGCACATACACGCTGAAGGTCACGGAAAGCAGCCGCACCCATCTCCACAAAGGTAATCTGGAAGTCAGCAACGACGGCCTCACTGCCACCCTAAACGTTACCCTAAAAACGGGCCGCATCCTTCGCCTGGACTTCGCCAATGCTGGCACCCCTAACAGCCCCATCACAGGCCTGTGCACGGATCCCACCACCGTGCCCAACCCGACCGCCCCCATCCGTGGCTGGCGCAAAGTTTACGACAAAATCCAAGCCCCGGCCACCCACCTCGCTGGCTACTACACCGCTGCCTTCACCCCCCAAACGGACAGCCCCTACATCCCCCAGGGAGACGGCTTTGCCACCCTCACCATCGGGCAGGACGGCAGCAGCCGCGTCATCGGCAAAATGCCGGATGGCACCGCCGTCACCTGCGCTGCCTTTGTCGGCGGCCCTGCTGAGGTCTTTGTGCATGTACCCTTGTTTCAAAAGCGCGGCAGCCTCTTTGGCAGCCTCCCCCTCTCCATGAACAATGGCACCCCGTCCCTCTCTGGCAGCCTGACTTACAGCAAGCCCGTCACCCGGGGGCGGCTGTATCCAGAATTCATCTCCTACGCCCCCTTCACTGTCACCGGCGGCTATCTCGCTCCCACTGCCAAAAGTGGCCAGATCCTTGGTCTGCCCCTGGCCAGCACACCTGCCAGTCTCTTCTTCACCCGCGCTGGCATTGAGGACTCCGCCACCGTTCCTGATCTCATTTCCAGCATCTTCTACACCGCGCCTAAGGCGACGCTGCCCATCCCTGGCAGTTTGGACAACCCCGGCCGCGTCACCTTACGCATCCACCCTGGCAGCGGTCAGATCACTGGCACCTTCACCCTCCAGGACGGCAAGGTGAAACGCATTGTCAAATACCAGGGCCTCATCGTCCGACGTGCAGGCCAGCCCCAGATCCTCGGCAGCGGCTACTTCCACCTGCCGCAGCTCCCGGAGACCGGCCAGCCCCCCGCCACCACCCCCATCCTCTCTGGCCTCATTCAACTTACTCAATGAAGATTCTTCTGTAACTCTGGCGGTCGGAAATGGGATGGTTATTCATGCTGAAATGCATAACAATGAGTGTGAAAAGGTAATGCGTTTCCTGGAGTTTGTGATTGCCCAGAGATTTTCATTCACCGCTCTCGTCGCCACTTTCAAAGATCTCCTGCAGGCAGCTACTTCACAGGCTGCACGTATAGGGCGCTGAAGCGGATTTCAGTATTCTTGGCACCTTCGAAGATAACGCGCACACGGACATGATCGGGCAAACCGACGATGGAGGTCTGGCCACGCCACTCGATGGGCACTTGGTAACCGCTGCGGCTGACGATGGCGGCATCGGCTCCCGAGTAACCGGGCAGGGGACGTTCTTGGGCATCTAGCAATTCGATCTTCAGCATCGCCTCGGGTCCCAGGCCATCGGCATTCACATGAAAACGCTGCGCTTGAGCCGTCTTCACGGGCACGGCCATGGTGATGAACTCGCTGGTGATTTGCGGGAGTTGATAGTCGCCGGGGCCTTTGCCGGCTTCTTCAACGACGAGATCGCCAAAACGATCTCGTTGCAGCAGAGCAATGCCCACTCCGCCGCGCAGAGGTTCCTCTTCCCAGTGTCGCGGATCCCAGGCCCCATAATACACATAAGTCTGGTCGCCCACATTTTCAAAACCCTGGCCTTGAATCACGCCACCCTGATCCCACTCGCCGTCAGCACCTCGGCGAATGAAAGTCCATTCATGCGCGGGTTCACGAAAGTGGATGCCGTCATTGCTGAGAACAAAACCGAGGTCAATCGTGACGTCCTTCCACTCTGCCGCACCATGCCAGATCCCGGAGATGCCGATTAGGACGTGACCGCGATTCCATACGCTGATGCCTTCATGTGTTTGTTCGCCTTCACGGCTGCGGCCTGGGCCTAACAAGGTATGCTGAGCATCCCGTATGAAGGAGATGCTGCTGGTCTGGGACCAGTGGCGGAAATCTGGTGAACGATACACCCGTGCGACCCGCCCATGATAGGGCCGGGTGGCGTCCATGGAGTTTTGACCGGAGGCATAAAACTGGCCCTGCCATTGGTAGAGTCCTCCGGACGGTTCGAAGTGGATAGCTGGCAGCACGAGATTCTTTAAGGGGAGCTCCGCCTTTTCTGTTTTCACTGGCTGCTCCATTTTCCACGTGAGCCCATCTGCACTGACAAAGGGGGCTAGAGTCCCTAGCCGGCGCTCCTGACGAAAGTACACGTGGGTGGAGATTTTGTAGCGGCGTGCGGGATCGGGATCCTCCGGATCGGCTAGCACTTTTACATTCACAAAACCCAGTGGAGCGGGATCCGTACGGATGAGGTTGTTATTCTTGTTCCCGGCGTAAGTCACCAGCCCCAGATTGGGCTTCACCCAGTTCACACCATCGTCACTTTCGGCATAGGCGGCACGCCAGCGGGCCGAGGCCACCTTGTTTTTTTTGTCATCGTCAAAGGCCACATACCAGAGCCGGAACTTGCCATTTTCACGGAGGACCGAGCCGTAAAACTGCACGCCTTTGGCATCGGGTGTGCCTGGGGCACCGCGTCTCAGCACCGGGTTATTCGGATGCTTTTTGGGGCTGCGCATTTCCAGTCGCAGGTTTTGGGCATGAGGAATGGAAACGCGGTCAAACGCAAAGAGCGTGGTGACCTGGGTTTCATCAAAGTAGTCCTCAGCCAGTAGGGGGGCTGAGATGAGAAGGCCCAGCGCTAGAACCCTCCGTGCGATCGCCATGCAGTGAAAGGAGCGGGTCAACGTATTCATGGTTAGGCAAAGGGGATCCCGAGAGGCGATGCAGGCAAGATGAGTGCAGCAAGCAGGCCGGCCTGAAAGAGCCGGTGTCAGGCGGCTATAACGCTCTTTTGCACCCCGCTTGTTCCTAAATCTGGAGGGTAAGAAATTTAGTGCAGGCTGCGGGATCGCGCTTTGGAATCTCAGGATTGCCGGGCGAACGAAGGCCGAATCCGAGCAAACGAAGTGCCTGGGGTCTTCGCTGACGGAGGCTCAAAGACGATCTCTCTCTCCCCGCTTGCGGGGTTGCGAAGCCGCGCAGCGTAAGGGCCCGGGGTGATGGGCGGCGGAATGGTCTCGGGAGTGGAGTTCCTGAGGTGACGTTTTTGGGAAAAAGGCACCCTTGGCGAACGAGGTTTTTTCGTGTTGCGACCACCCCCTCACCTTGGCCTCATCCCCCAGTTCCTGGGGGAGAGGGAACGCGTTTTTGGAAGCCCGAGATGGAGGGGCGAACGAGAGCAAAATGAGGAGTCCTTGTTTATCCCACCTGTGAACGCCGACGGCGCGTGAAGAGCAGCAGACCTCCGAGCGCGAGCAACAGCGCACGGGAGGGTTCCGGAATCACGGCCACGTAGATGATGCCATGCTGGAGGAACTGGGAGGTTTCAAAAAACCAGCCATTGTTCATGAGGATGGCATTGGCAGTGGTCAGGTCCAGATCCGCCAGGGTGAAAGCCCCTGCACCGCCTGCTCCATCGGCATCGGGGTTCAGGGTGGTGGTCCAGTCCAGCAGGTTAAAGACATCGCCCAGTTGCGGGACGTAGCTACCCTGAAGTTCCACCTTCAGGGTGCTGCCTGCATTCAGACCCAGAGTGCCATTGACTTGCAGGCTGTCGTAGAGGCCCCCGGAGTCAGCATTGGCAAAGTAGGCAGGATTTCCTGCGGACAAAATATCGGCCAGGTTGCTGTTGGTGGCACCGATTTGGAAAAGGGCGCGCAGGGTGGGCGTGCCGCCTTGCAGGGTGAGGTTGGTGAAGGTCAGTTCGCCCAGGCCATTGCCCGCATTCGCCAGGGTGCCGGTGGAGTCACCGGGGCTGAGGTAGCTGCTGCCTGCCACATTCAGCAGCCCATTTACGCTGCCGCGTCCAGAGAGCACCTGGGCATTCAGGGTGTAGTCACCACTGCTGCGACCGGAGATGCTGAAGAGCGCATTTTGATCCACCTGGATCCAGGGGGTGCCGGTGAGGTTGCCGTTTTCACTCAGGGCCAGGGTGCCAGCGCGGATGGTGGTCTTGCCGGTGTAGTTGCTGACGCTGGCGACGGGGGTGGTGACCAGAGGAGAGGCGGTGACGATGGCGTTGAAGGTATTGGTCAGCGTGAGGGTGCCTGTACCTTCTTTAATGAAAGCCAGATTCCCCGTGATCTTGCCGCTGTAGGTTTGATTCGTCGCTTGATTGAGGGTGAAGGTGGACTCGTCCCCGGTCTGAGAATTGGTGATGTTGATGTTGTCCACGTTCGATACCACCCCATGGCGCAGGCCGGCGACGGTCTGGTCAAAACCATAAAGATCCACGGCCACAGCTTCCGTCACGACGGTGTTGGTAAGCAAGGATAGAACGGTGGCGGAGGCGAGGGCATTATCCCGTCCCAGGCGCAAGGTCCCGCGGATTATTTCGGTGACTCCGGTGTAAGTATTCGCTCCCGAAAGGATCACGGTGCCGCCGCTTTGGGCACTGATGCCCAGCTTGCTTCCGGCTCCGTTTTTGATGACCCCACTGATGGTGAGGACACCCGTGGCAGTACCGGTGCCGATACGCGCCGCGTCATTGCCGATGATGATGTCGCCTGCCCATTCGGCATTGCCGGTCTGCACTTGCAGGTTCCCTTGGTTATTGCCGGGGCCGTTGAGGGTGAGGGTTTCACCGGTGACGGTGATGCCTTCATTCAGCCGCACGATGCCCGCGCTGGCCACTTGGGTGCCACCGGCCGTGCTGCCCAGGGCTTGATTGTGGGAGACCAAGAGCGTGCCCGAGGTGACGACGGTCTCACCCGCATACGTATTCGCACCAGTGAGGGCGAGGGTCCCAGATCCATTGACGCTGCCGGTGGCCAGTTTGGTCAGGCCTCCAGGTCCGCTGATGATGCCGCCGTAGGTGGTGGTGTGAATTTGCGTGTCGAAGGCTCCTCCGCCCGCCAGCAGGGTGATGCCACGATTGCTGCTGAGATTGAAGCCTGTGGCCCATTGCAGCGTGCCGCCATTGAAGGTGAGATTGCCCGCCTGCACACTGCCAGGGATGGCCCCCAGGCTGCGGTCTGCGGAGATGCGGGTGAGGCCACCATTGAGAAAAGTGCCGCCGGTGTAGTTGCTGGTGGTTCCCGCTAAGATGAGGGTGCCGGGGCCGTTTTTCACGACTTTCACCGTGCCGCCTGCACCATTGTCATTGATGATGGAGTTCACCGTGGTGACTTGAGTGGCCACTTGGTCCGTGAAGGAGATCTGCCCCGACGTGCCGCTGATGCTTCCTCCAGCGGTGAGCACGCTTCCATTGTTAGGTGCTGCGCCCACAGTCAGGTTTCCAGCATCCGTGGTCAGCAGGATGCCACCCTGGGTGCCGAGGCGAAGCGTGGCCGTGGAGCCACTGGCGATGACGGCAGGCCCGACGGCAGCCTGGACGAGGGTATTGATGTCTGTGATGCCGCTAGGATTTCCCAAGGCGATGTCGCCCGCTGTCCCGCCGTCCACGATTTTGACATTGGCATTGGGGTTGTTAGGCAGAGGGCCTTGTGCATTTTCACCGCTGCTGAAGTTGGTGATCTGTTGATAACCTGTGTAGGCGACGATGTTGCCTCCGGAAACGCTGGCCCAGTCATTGCCATTCACGGTGGCCCAGCCGCCTAGGATACCGCTGGCATCATTGGCACTGGTGGTGCGGATGCCATTGCTCAGGCCCTGGGTCCCGGAGGGCAGGAGGAAATTCACCGTGCCACCATTCTGCACGGTTATCGCGCCGACATTGAGAAGCAGATTCTGCGGCGTGGTTGCATTGGTGGTTAGGTTGATCGTGGACCTGCCGGGTGCGACGGTGAGTCCGTTGACCGTCTGGCTGTTGGCGGCGGAAGCCCCACCTGTCAGGGCCAGGGTACCGCCATTGAGGACGAGAGTGGAACTGCTGCCCAAGATGTTAGACGCGGGGGCACCGGTGGCGGCGAAGTCCAGTTGCAGGCTACCAGCCGTGACGGTGGTGCTGCCGGTGTAGGTGTTCGCCCGGGTCAGCACCTGGGTGCCGATACCGGTTTTCACCAGAGACAGCGCGCCTCCTCCCGTGCCATCGGCCAGGATGCCGCGAAAGGTCTGCGTGGTCGCGTTCCGCAGGGTCAAAGTAGCCGGTGTGGCATTGGCATTCTGCACCGTCACCACATCCGTCGAGCCCAAGGTGGAAAGACCCGCTGTGGTGATGGAAAAGCCATCGAGCATCACGGACTTGGCCTGGGTGCTGTTGGCGAAGGTGAGCAAATTTGGGCTGCTGCTGTTCAATGCACCCACACTGCCGATGCGTAGCGCGCCGTTGTTCACGATGACCCCACCCGTGAAAGTGTTATTGCCACTGAGGACGATGTTCCCGGTTGCAGCGCTGCTGCTGTTGATCGTCAGGGCGCGGCTACCGCCCAGTTCGCCGATGTTCCCGGCGATGGTGCCGGTGGTTCCGCTCGCATTGGTGGAGATGCCCGCCGCAGCCGTCAGGGTGATGGGGCCTGAGAGCGTGCGGCTCTGATCAAAACGCAGCGCTCCGCGTGCGCCATTGCCTGTGCCAGCGAGGGAGATGGGCACATTCATGGCCGTCGTCTGGCCATAATTGAGAACCAGACTATTGTTAGTCTGCACATCAATCGCACCCAAGCTGGAGATGGAGGCAATGTTTCCCACGTTGAGGAAAACGCCGCCAGAGTTGGCCAGTGTGGGCATCGTTAAAGTCCCCGTCCAGGTGTTTGCACCATTGATGCTGATGAGGCCCAGGTCTGTGCCTGTTTTCTCCATCTTGATGTTATTGCCTGAGATCGCGGAACTGATGGTGATGCGGGCATTGCCGACGTTGGAGCTGCCATTGGCTAGGCTGATGGTTGCTTCATTGGTTAGGGCCAGCGTGCCCCCTGTCAGCACATAGGCGCGGGTTTCCGCGTTGGTGAGATTGAGGGTATTGAATTGCAGGCCCCCAGCATTCAATGTACCGCTAAGGGTGATGGTGGCTGCTGCGGTGGATAGGCCCGGCGAGGTGCCATTTCCCAGCACGGCGATGCTTCCTGCGGCATTGTTCCAGCTCACGTTCGTGCTGCTGTTCCACCAGTTGCTGTTGCTGGTGTTCCAGCTGCCGCCGCCGTCGGTCACGCCATCGCCAGTGCCATTGGCATCCCACTGCAAAGTCTGCGCGGGGAGGGGGCTGGCCAATAGCAGGCTGGTCAGGGCGGCGAGCAGGCGGCAGTCACGGGTGAAGCGCAAGGCGCGGCCGTGAACGACTTTCAGGGCGATCAGTTTCATGGTTGGGGGATTCCCAGCCTAACTCATCCCGCTCTTTTTTCAGCAGAAGAGTACGTGAAAGCATCAGGATAAGGGATTTTCCCCACCCTGATGCGATTTTTTCAGAAGCCGCCGCGAGGGGCTGCAGATCAATCTTCGGAACGCAGCGCTTCTTCGGCCTCCAGGCCAAAGAGGAACTCGAAGTCGGATTTTTCCAGCGTGCTGGAGAAGCCACCTTCGCCCAAGATATTGGCGGACATGAGGCTCTTCTTCTGCTGCAGGAGCATGATCTTTTCTTCGATGGTGCCTTTGGTGATCATCCGGTAGGCCATCACGGGCTGGGTCTGGCCGATGCGGTGGGCACGGTCAATGGCCTGTGCTTCCACGGCAGGGTTCCACCATGGATCGTAAAGGATGACGTAGCTGGCGGAGGTGAGGTTCAGACCGCTGCCGCCTGCCTTCAGAGACAGGAGGAAGACGCATGGGTCTGGATCTTCCTGGAAGTTTTGCACCACTTCGGAACGATTGTTCGTGCTACCGGTGAGCCAGTAGTGCGGGATTTTCATCGTATCCAAGTTATCCCGGATGATGCTCAGCATGGTGACGAACTGGCTGAACAGCAGCACCTTATGCCCTTCGGCATGCAGGCCTTCGATGAGCTCCAGCGTGGAGGTCAGCTTGGCGCTGTCCTCATCGCCAGCAGATTTATCCACCAGGGCCGGGTGACAGCAGATCTGGCGCAGGCGGGTGAGGGCCTGGAGGATGGCGAAACGCTTCTGTGCCAGCACTTCAAAACCAGAGGCGGTGAGCACCATGTGCTGCGCCTTGGCCAGTTCTTCGCGATACAGGCGCTCCTGCGTGCCGCTCATTTCGCACAGCATGGCTTCCTCACTGCGCGCTGGCAGGTCTTTGGCCACTTGGGATTTTGTGCGGCGTAACAAGAAGGGTTTCAAACGGGCGGAGAGGCGCTCGCTGGCTTTGGCATCCTTGCGGCGGTCGAAATGGCGATGGAAGTAATTGCGATCTCCCAGAGCACCCGGGGCTGCGAAGGTCATGAGACTCCACAGGTCTAACAAACGGTTCTCCACTGGCGTACCGCTGAGGACGAGGCGGCTTTCCGCCTTCAGCATGCGTGCGGCCTTGGCGGCCTTGCTGTCAGGGTTCTTGATGTGCTGCCCTTCATCAAGGATGACGGCCAGCCATTTCACAGATTCCAGCAGCTCGATGCAGCCACGCAGCTGGGCGTAGTTCATCACCATGACGTGGTAGTCCTTATACAGGGCTTCCAGATCCAGCTCTTCTTTGTCGCGCAGCACCTGCACTTTCAGCCCTGGGGCTGCCTTGGCAAATTCCGTGGCCCAGACATCCAGCACGGATTTCGGGCACACCACGAGGCACGGCCAGGCATTGCGATAACGACTGCGCAGCCACAGGATCCAGGTGATGCTCTGGATGGTTTTACCCAGACCCATGTCATCCGCCAAGATGCCGCCGAATTTGTTTAAGCTGAGGTAGGAGAGGAAGTGGAAGCCCTCTTCCTGGTAGGGACGAAGGGTCACACCCAGACCTTCTGGCACTGGGGGACGCTCTTCCAGTTTCGCCTCTTCCATGCGCTGGGTGAGATTCTGCCAGGCGCGCGGATTGATGATTTCTTTGGCCCCCTGGCCGGTGAGCTGACGCCAATGCAGGCGGTGCGCCTCATTGCTGAATTCGTCCATGTCCAGACCTAGCTGGTCCATCATGGCCTGCTGTTCTTCGCTGAGCTCCAGCTTCACGCGGCGCCAGGTGCCATCGGCTAGCTGCACAAAACCACCTTTGGCGGCGATGAGGCGGCGGATGTCGGCGGCTTTCAGGTCGGCACCGTCCACTTCAAAGACCATCTTCAGGTCAAACCAATCAATGTTCGCCGTTTGGGAGGCCTCGATACGCACGCGGGCGATGAGGGGATCTGCCAGGATGGATTGCAGGCGATCATCCGCTGTCAGGCTCATGCCTTCAGGGAGGCCCTTCGCCCAGTTGTTAAACTGGTCTGGGAAGGTCTTGGTCAGGCGCACGCGAAAGCCTTCATGCTCGGCATCATACACAGGGCGCATGTCCTGTAGGGCTGCTTCGGCCAGACCTAGGGCGGTGCGGTCACGGCAAATGATGCTGTTGTCATCATCCGGGCGGGCATTTTCCGTGGGCTGCCAGCCAGCATAGCGGAGGACTTCCCTCACGGTGCCATCGGGCGTGGCGGCCTCCACCTGGAAGACGGCGTGCTCGGTGCTGGTGGCGTGGGAACGGGCGATGCAACTGGCGCGCACCTGCACTTGGAGGGGCTCATGCCGGATGCGGGCGGCAATGTCCGCAGGCAGGGGCAAGCTCAGCTTTTCCAAGAAGGCGATGCCGTCCTGGGTGGCCAGGGCATTGATGGGGATGGAAGCGGGGGCATCCAGACGGGTCTCTTCCGGGAACCACAGCGGGCCAGGGAAGATGGTATCCACCGAGAGGAAAAGAGGCTCCACCCCGTGCATCACGCGCAGCGGTAGTGGGGCAGGTGTGCCATCGGCCTGCACGAGTTCCAGACGAAGTTGCCCGGTTTCTGCTTCTTCAGTGCTGGACCAGCGTAGTGGCTCACTGACCCGGCGGAAGGGCATTTCATCCAGGGTCAGCAGGCGCGCCTGTAGGGCTGGCTGCTGAAACAGCGTGCCCAGCCAGCGGCTGTGCGTATCCAGGTCAAAACGGCAGACATCCCCCGGATTGGCCCCGGCTTGGCTTACCGAGGTCAGCAGCAGGAGTTCTGCGGCGGCAGGCAGGGTCAGCGCCCCGCGTTCATATTCACTTTCTAATGAGGTGAGCTCCACACCCGCCACATTGCGGAAGGCGGTGTCCTCACCGGCACGCATTTGCAGGCGGGCCTCGGAGGGGGTGATGATGAGGCGCAGGTCGCAGCTACGGCGCTGTTTGGGCGGGGCATCGGAAAGGCCGCGCAGGAGGGTGCGGATGCGCTCGCGCCACAGCGGCAGCGTGCGTTCCTGACGCCAGGCACTCAGGCGGGCGCGCACGGCATCCAGGTCCACGCTGTTACGCAGGAAGGAGGGCGCGGGGAGATTGCGCTCATTCAGCGCCAGGGCCACGTATTCCCAAAATTCGCGCAGGTTCACGGGCGGCTCAGGCCACAGGGCCAGGGGGTCCACACTCTGGATGCTCCAGCGCGGATGCAGGCGCACCATGTCCTGATCATAGATCTGACCGCTCTGGCGCACGCGCTGAAAGCGTTTTTCCAGTTTGCTAAGGTAGCCTTCCTCTTCCGGGGTGAGCTGGCGGGCGAGCCGCCGCTCCAGCATGAGCTGAAAGGTTTCCTCCGGGGGCAGGGAAGGGGCGGTGCTGTTCGGTGCCTGACGGGCAAAACGGCGCTGCGCAGCTACCAGGGCTGCACAGAGGGCCAGGAGATGCAGCGGCTCTTCATCGCAATCGCTCTCCGAGATCCAAGCTTCGCCTTCGAGAGCCCAGCGTACATTCACGCGGCGGTCGTCTAAGATCACCTCTGCCAGCACTTCATCCTCCACAATGTCGAGCCCGCGAATGGCATCATCATCGGCGAGGCGCTCCGCCTCCTGCCGAAGGCGTGGATCAAAAGACTGAAGGAGACCGGGGAGGGATGTGGCGAAGTCAGGCATGAGCACAAAACCCACGGTGGAGACCGGGGGAACTGGTTGCCTTAGCACAGTGATTCGCCCCGCGCCAGAGCAGTCTTAGAGATGTCACCCTTGTCACGTAAATTTCTTTTCCCTCAGGAGGGTGGGGAGTCAGGGCTACACCGTGTTTTAGGCCTGATCTCAAAAAAATCCAACACCCGGTCAAGATAACCGTTGTCCCCTTGTTGTATTATACCGCCATGAAAATCCCCCCTCAGGAGACCACCTTTCTCAAGAATCTCTACGCCACCCCAGCGGATTGGCAGAGGGACTTGTTTTATTCCGTGGTCCGGGCGGGGCACTTGCACGCCGGGGTGGAGCACCGGATCCAGCGGGAAACCTACCCTGGGCACGAGCTCATCCTTTGCCTCAGTGGCCAGGGCTGGGTGCAGGTGGCAGGGAAAAAACATGAAGTGGGCCCGCAGCAACTGGTGTGGGTAAACTGCCACCATCCTCATGCTTACGGGGCCATTTCCAGAGATCCCTGGGAAGTCTATTGGGTGCGGGCCGAGGGGCGCTCGCTCGATCGTATTTCCCAACTGCTGGAAGTGCGCTCCATGCCCGTGTTTACAGGCTTTGATGCGGGCCAAGCTGCCACGGAGTTTGAGCGCAGCTTTGATTACCTCGAGGGCAATCGCCCCTGCGATGCCGCGCATGTCAATGCGGCGGTCTCGTCCATCATCGCCATGGCCTTCGATGCCCGTTTGTCAGATCCTGATCTCATCCGCCCAGACCTGCCCATGCCGGTGCAAAAGGCCCTGGAAAAAATGCGCCTCTACTTCCACCAGCCCATCCGGGTGGTGGAGCTGGCCCAACTCGCAGGCATGAGCGAAAGCCACTTCAGCCGTCAATTCAAAGCCGCCATCGGCACCAGCCCCATTGACTGGCTGCGCCGCGAACGCATCAACCAGGCCAAACGCCGCCTCATCGAATCCGACGACCCCGTCAAAGAAATCGCCCGCCAAGTCGGCTACGCGGACCAGTTTTTCTTCAGCAAGGACTTTAAACGCATGACCAAGCTGACGCCCACCCAGTTCCGCGAAGAAGAGCGGCAGAATTAGGGCGGAATACAGAAGGCTGCGAAGATCAGGCGCCCGCTGCCTTCCCCAGCACCTCCACCAGCTTCTCCATGGGTAGGCCCATGACGTTGGTCCAGGAGCCTTCGTATTGGTCCAGGATCATTTCGCTGCATTCCTGGATGCCGTAGGCACCGGCCTTGTCCAGGGGATTGACTCGGGCGTGGTAGGCCTGAATAAGCGCATCCGTGAGCGGTTTGAAAGTGACCTCCGTGATGACATGGAAACCGAGTCCCGCGCTGCCGCCTTCGCGGGCGAGATAGACGCCTGTGCAGACCTGATGCTGGCGGCCCGAGAGGCGGCGCATCATGGCGAGGGCTTCGTCTAGATCTTTGGGTTTCCCCAATGGATCACCATCCACATACACGAGCGTGTCTGCGCCGATGACGAGGGCCTCCGGTCTCAGGGCGGCCCCTGCAGCGGCTTTGCGCCGGGCGTTCTCCACCGTCAGAGCCTCGGGCGTCAGGCTGGCATCGTGGGCTTCCTCCACATCAGGGACGAGGATGTCAAAGGCATAGCCAGCTTCGCGCAGCAGCTCGATGCGCCGGGGGGACTGAGAGGCCAGCACCAGCGGCGGCAGGGGGAGGGAGGTCATGTGCCTTGTTCTTCGATCATGAGCACTTCATCGGCCCGCAGCAGCGAGTCACGATCCTGAAAAGTGCGGTAGCGGTAGTAGCCTGTTTTGCCCTGAAATTGGGGGCGGCCTTTGCACAGGTATTGGCGGCCATCTTTGAGCGTGATCTTGTAACTGCCGGTGGACTGGCAACTGGCCAAAAGAGAGGCCAGGGCGACGATGCTGAGGGTACGCTGGAGCAGGGTCATGCAGGAAGAACGCTCCCCAAGGAAAAACATTCGCACCGTTTCGCAAGTCCGGTTATATCCGCAACCCATGTCCGCCGCCACTTTTCTGCATGAATTCGTCCGTAATTGGAAGACCGTCGGCGCGGTGGCACCTTCCAGCGCGGCTTTGGCCTCCCGCATGATGGAATCTGCCGAAGTGGGCAAGGCCCGCCATGTGCTGGAACTGGGCCCTGGCACGGGTGCTTTCACCGAGGCCATTTTGGATTCCATGCCCCATGGTTCCAGCTACCTGGGCATTGAGCTGAATGAGACCTTTGTAACTCAGCTCAAGACGCGTTTTCCCTCCATGAATTTTCACATCGCGGGGGCGCAGGAGTTTGATTTCGCCAGCTACTTAGCGGATCGCGAGCCCTTTGATGTCATCGTCAGCGGTCTGCCCTGGACGGCTTTCCCACGTGGGTTGCAAGAGGCGATTTTGGGCAATGTGCTGCCGCATCTGCGTGAAGGCGGGCGCTTTGCCACCTTTGCTTATTATGGCTTTCATCGTCTGCCCAGCGGTCAGCGTTTCCGAGGCCTGCTGCACGACCTACTGCCCGGGGTGGAAACTAGCCGTGTGGTGTGGGGCAATGTGCCGCCAGCGTTTGTTTACGTGGCGCGTAAATAAGGCCTCACTGCATCATCGCCTGCGGGGTGTCTTCCTGGAAGACAAAGGGCCGCAGCTCCGCCAGTCGAGGTGCCTGCATTTGCGGGTCTTCATCCAGAGTCTTTTCTGCAAGTTGACGAGCCAGCCGCACCAGACGGGTATCTGCCAGCAGTTCGGCAAATTTCAGCGGTGCTTGCCCGCTCTGCGCCTTGCCCAGAACATCTCCCGGCCCCCGGCGTTTCAGGTCTTCTTCTGAGATGCGAAAGCCATCCGTGGTCTCTTCCAAGATGGCTAGGCGAGACTTCGCCTCCTCATCCTTATCCTTCACAAAGAGCACGCAATAAGAGGTGTGCTCACCACGGCCGATGCGGCCGCGCAACTGATGCAACTGCGCGAGGCCAAACCGCTCGGCATTGTGAATGTACATCACCGTGGCATTCGGCACATCCACACCTACCTCGATGACGGTGGTGGAGACCAACACATCCAGCTTACCCGCGCGGAAGTCCCGCATCACCAGTTCTTTCTCCTCGCCACTGAGTTTTCCATGCAGCAGGCCTACCTGGAAGTGTGGCAAAAGTTTTGTCCACTCCTCGTGGCCTTTTTTGGCCGCCGTGGCATCCAGCTTTTCAGACTCCTCAATCAGCGGGTACACCAGGTAGCCTTGGCGGCCTTCCTCCAGTTGCTCCTTCAGAAATTTGGCCGCTTCCTTTTGCTTCGTGGCCGGTCGCACTTTGGTGATGATCTTGCCACGTTCTTTGGGCCGCTCATCAATGGTGGAGACATCCAGATCCCCATAGATCGTCAAGGTGAGGGTGCGGGGAATGGGCGTGGCCGTCATCACCAGCACGTCCGGTGTGTTGCCCTTCTGGATCAAGCGCGCGCGCTGGGCCACGCCAAATTTGTGCTGCTCATCAATCACCACCAAACCCAGGTTCCTCACCAGATCCTCATCATGCAGCAGCGCATGCGTGCCGATGACGATTTCCGGTCCTTTTTTACATGGAGCGCACGCGTCTCGCGTGCTGAGTTCTGCGTCCCGCGGAACTCCGTCCAAAGGAGGCCATAACCACTCATACTCCTGCGCATGAGTGACGAGGCCTTCCTCACGAGGATTGCTCACGATGTACCCAAAGGTCTCTTGCAGGTCCGCCTCAGAACGGATCAATCTGTCAAAGGTCTCCTTTTCCCAAACACGCGCATCTTCCCATCCCAGTTTCAGGATAGCTTTCGAGCTAAAAGATTTGATGGAGTGCAGCAGTTCACTGAGTGGATAAAACACAGGATCACCTGTTTCTGGGTCGCGATTTTTCACTCCAGGTTCTAAGAGCAAATGCACATGATCGGGCATCACGCAGGCTGCATACAGTTGATAGCGTTGACCATGAAAATGCAGCGCAGCCTCCAGGGCGAGTTTGCGAGCCTCCGGTGGCAAGGGCCTTCTCAAGGCCGTTGTAAACGTCAGAAAGTATTTCCCCCAGGGACGCTCGAAGTGTGGGAGGCGTCGTTTGGCATAGTGGACCTCGCGGGCGGCCTTGAGAACGGTTTCCCGCGAGACGCGTGAAACTGCACGCGGGACGCGTGCGCTCCATAGCTCAGTCCCCCCATCCTCGGCCCTCGTTCCCGTGCGCAGGGAGACATTCAGGCCCAGCGGCTCCAGCCATTTGCGTGCGGTGAGGAAATGTTGTTCAGCCAGGATCTGCGTGGGGGCCATCATGGCGGCTTGTTTGCCCGCCTCCACAGCTCCCAGCATCGCAGCAAAAGCCACCACCGTTTTGCCACTGCCCACATCCCCGTGCAGGAGGCGATTCATCGGCGCGTTGCTGGCCATGTCGCGTTGGATCTCTTCCAGCGACCGCTTCTGCGCGCCCGTCATTTGAAAGGGCAGGGAGGCCTCAAACTCCTGTGCCAGAGGGCCGGCTGCATGCGCGTGACCGCCGGATTCTAACACCGCGCGCCGCCGCCGCACCACCCGCAGTTGATAGCCATAAAACTCCTCCAGGGCCAGGTAACGACGGGCCTTCTCCAGGTCCTCCATCGTCTCCGTGAAATGCACCGCCTTGATGGCCCTCGCACGGCTCCAGCCGGCGAACTCTCCCTGCTGGCTCGGGGGCGGTAAAAGATCGCGGGTGAAGTCATCGCCCAGGGCCTGCATGACATGCCACGTCGCCGTGCGCAGTGTCTTCTGGGTCACGCCTGATTTCAGCCGATAAACGGGCGTGATGCGACCGCTGTGGATGCGGGTGGTTTCCTCTTCATCGCCCAGCACCTCATACTCGGGGTGATCCATCAGCAGGCGATCTTTAGACTCCTTCACCTTGCCGTAGATGATCAGCTCCTGGCCTTCCGCAATGGCCCGGCTCATGAACGGCATGTTCCACCAGCGCAGCGTCAGCAGCCCGCCCATGGCCGCGCCGCCGATGGGCTCTACCTGCGCCTCAAACAGCCCCGCCCCACGCCGTGCACCGAAGTACTTGTTCCCCGTCTTTGTCACCAGCACCTGGTAGCAGGCTGGCAGCTCGCTGACCTGAAAGGTGGCCCCCTCCATCTGCCGCCGATCTTCATGGCGAAACGGCAGCCAGTTCACGATCTCCCCCACCGTCAGCACTTGCTCCTTCGCCAGCGCCTTCACCACCCGTGAGGGCAGGCCGGGAACATCTGAAAGGGAGGCGTCTAGAGCGAGGGGCATGAACGAAGAATGAAGGGGCGGGAATGGAAAAGATGGCTCGCCTTTCCGGTTAATCTTTAAAATCTTGTTCCACCTGCCAAAAATCATCTCGTCATGACCACCGGCCTGCACCTCGCCCCTCTCTACACGGATCACGATCCCGGTCCCGGCCACCCGGAAAGCCCCGCCCGCTACACCGCCATCCTCAAGGCTCTGGGCACCTCCGGCCTGCTGCCAAAGCTGGCCTCCATCCCCAGTCGCGAAGCGGAGATGCCCGAGATGGAACTCTGCCACCCGCGCCACTACATCGAACTGGCTCGCGATGAAGTCGCTGCTGGGCTGGATACCCTGAGCACGGGCGATACCCAGATCTGCGAAAAGAGCTACACCGTGGCCACGCATGCCGTGGGGGCCGTGCTGAATGCGGTGGATGCCGTCATGACGGGCAAACTGAGCCGCGCCTTTTGCGCCGTGCGTCCTCCCGGTCACCATGCCCGGCCCGCTCAGGGCATGGGCTTTTGTCTGTTTAACAACATCGCTGTGGGGGCCCGCCACGCTCAGAAAAAACACGGGGCTGCCAAGGTGGCCATCGTGGACTGGGACGTGCATCACGGCAATGGCACCCAAGACATCTTCTACGATGACGGCAGCGTCCTCTTTGCCAGCACCCACCAGTCCCCCTGGTATCCCGGCACCGGTGCCAAGGAAGAAACCGGCGTTGGCAAAGGCCAGGGAACGACCCTGAATTTCCCCTTCGCCGCCGGCGCCGGCATGAAACAAATCGGAGCCGCGTTTCAAGATCACCTGCTCCCCGCGCTCGCTCGCTTCAAGCCGGACCTCATCATGATCTCCGCTGGTTTTGATTCTCGTGTGGATGATCCCCTCGGCCATTTTAAACTCACCGATGACGACTTTGCCCAGCTCACCCGCTGGCTCATGACCGCTGCGGATGAGCACTGCCAAGGCCGCCTCATCTCCGTCCTCGAAGGCGGTTACAACCTCACCGGTCTGGCCAGTGCCGTGACTTCGCATGTTGGGGAGCTGGTGGAAGACTAGATAGAATATCCCTGTTCGTTTTGGTGGCATTGACTAGCCGGAAGATTAATCTTGTAGGGTTAATCCACTATGGTAGAAATCCAGCATCTACATGAAGTTTCGCCTTTCCTTTGTTAGCTTTGCGCTCCTACTTTTTTTAAGCGTCATATTAGGGGGTTTACCTTCGGTTGCCTCAGCTCAGGGGGCGACGCCTTGGGTGGCGAGCAAGCGTTTTGGAGATGTGGTGCATTTCCTATTTACCGCCCGAATCGAGCGGTTTGATTTGAACCAAGGCACATGGCTATCGCCTCTCAGCCTGCCTCGCACGGGTGCGACGGCCATGGAAATGAGTGCCACCGGTCTCTACGTCGCATATGGCAGTGCTTGTTATACTTATACCTCAACTGCCAGTTCTGAGGCCCATTTGCGCAACACCACCAGTGAGATTCATGAACTGCATGCGGATGGGAATTTCCTTTTCCTCAACTATTCAGATGGGCTTTACGGGCAACTCGACAGCATCCGCCTCTCAGACCGGCGTTTGATGGAATCCTTCTCGACTTATGTGGATAGCTCGTACGGCACCGTGATCGTGCCTTCCAAAAATAAAATCTTTGGTGTGACCGCGGGAATATCACCGGCGGATGTGGTCATGACTTCTTACAACGAAGATGGCACCATCAACGAGAGTGAAGGCAGCCCTTACCATGGAGATTTTTCGATTGGTAATCGCGTCTTTGCCTCGCCATCGGGGAATCGAGTTCTCACGACCACGGGCGTTGTTTATTCGACCACTGATCTCAGGTACGTCAGCAGCATGGGAGGTGCTGTTGAGCACATGGATTTTTTATCTGACGGACGTTCCGTGGTACTGCGCGATAACAAAGTCTTTGCGTATTCAGATCGATTTTTTTCGACGGGTTCAGCGGCCGTGTCTCCAGGAACTTTGAACGTGTTCAGTTCCGCTTCAGCCGTTTATGCGTTCAGGCCAGATTCGACTCGTGTTGCAGGCGTGTCATTTCAGGTTGTCCCTCATTCCTCCATTATCTTTCCAGCTCCAGGCCAGGGTGTTTCTCCCCTGGGACTGAGTTTTGTCCCCGATGCTGTGGTGACGGACAAAAATGGCAAGTTGCTGATCCTATCCAGACTGGATGGTTGTGTGTTTGTTTGGGACCCTGAAACGCAGGCATGGTCTGACAAATGGTTCGTGCTGCGTGGCGAGCCCACTTACATGGCTTATAGTGACGCCAATCATGCCCTTTATTTGAGTTATGATGGGGGAAGCGTCACTACCTTAGATCTGAATGCTAGCACCCCAGTTGAAGTGATGTTTGCCAACATGCCTGCCGATGTTCACGGGCTAGCGGCGGCGGGCCAGTTTTTATTGGTGGCAGATCCTACGGGGGCTTGGGCTTCTCACACCATCCTCTCACCCACAGGTGAGGAACTCCACCGTGTGGATTGGAATTACTATTCCCAAAATTATGAATGGTCTCCCGTGACTCGCCGAATGTTTTTTATTCGGGATGACTCCAGCCCCAAAGACATTCATTACGAGAAGATCAGTCCACAGGGCTTGATCGTCGAAGAAGGTGAGTCTCCCTATCACGCCAGCGAAGGCATTGCCCACCCGATACGTGCCTCCCGCGATGGCTCGCAAGTTTTGCTCGGGTCGGGTAGGATTTACGATGCGGATGGCAATTTGTCTTTGCTTGGAACTCTAGCTAACTCGCTCATTGATGGCGTCTGGCTGAACGATAAATTGGTAACAATCACAGCGGATGGTGGGCAGACGCGCTGGCAGCAATGGTCAACCACAAGCAGCTATGCAGAAACTGCTTCCGGACTGTTAAACGGCACTCCCCGCCATGTCCGCCGCTTGCCCGATGACCGTTATGTCATCATGACACAGGTTTCGGGTAAGCCCGCCTTCCGCCTCTTTACTCCAGCAGGTGACTTGGTTCAGCCGCCGACCCCCCTGGCTCCTGCTAACTTTTCAGGTTCCGTCATTTCGGGTGGCGTGCTGCTGCGCTGGACAGATCTTCCTCAAGAAACAGGCTACGTCATCGAAAGGCGTTTGAATGAAGCCTCACCGTGGGTCGTGCTTGCTACCTTACCTGCCAATTTAACGAGCTATCGGGATACCAGCGCTGGGGCCTCTCAAAATGCCTACTATCGCATTCATGCTCTTCGCGATGACTTAGTCGGAGAAGTCTCGGAATCTCTGCAACTTGCCCTGCTCTTGCCCACGTCACCCGCCTTGCTGGAGGCGGTGCCAAGTGTGGCGGGTGCCGATCTCTCTTGGCAGGCAGCCCTTCGTGCGGCGCAGTATCGCATTGAACGTCGCTTGCTTTCGGCGGCTTCATTTACAGCGGTGGGCGTGGTAAATTCACCCCTAACGAATTTTAAGGATGCGACTGCCTCTTCAGATACCTCTTATGTTTATCGTGTTCTCGGTGTGAATGGTGTGGGAAACGCACCCACATATTCCCCAGAAGTTGAAGTGAAGACTCTGGGGCTTCCGTTTACGGCCATCTACCGTCTGACTAGATCTGTATCCGGCACGCGGAATGGAGCGGAACCGTCTGGAAAAATTATCAAGGCTACCATTCGCAAGAGTGAAACAGGTTATGTGGTCGTGGATCTAAATCAGCGGACAGCCAGCCAGATTCTTTATTGGAGCGAGGCGATACCGGGCACCAAAAGTAAAATGAAACGCTATCGCGTAGAAACGGTGAACATGCAGTATCTGGTGATCCCGCAAATGGGTGGAAAATGGCAGTTCAGCGCGATGAGTATTGACCAGGGTAGCAGTCTCCCTGGACATGAGGGGCTTTGGGCCAAACTTTCTGAAGTGATAGGGACGGCTGCCCCCTACAAGCTGCCCGGCACCTCCATTCAATACCCAAGTCTGCCGACAAAACTGGCGGGCAGGGAGCGCTTCACCTTCATGGGGCAGGTCCAAGAAAATGCCACGGCCACATCCGAACTTAAAACCATTGATTGCTCCCTGACTTTGGTTCTGGATACGAAACTTTCGGCATCCACCATCACCGGCCCCAATATTCTTAACGCTGAGGAAATCTATGTGACGCCACGTTCTGCGGAGCACGCTCTGCTTACGGTGATCCGGGCCTTAAATGCGCAGGGATACACGGCAGAACGTCCTGAGTGAGACCCATGGACTTGGAGACTGGTATTTGACGATCAAGCCCCTGCATGAGAGCAGGTAGGCGTCCATGTCAACCTCCCTCCTCCAGCTTGAAAAACGGCATCTCTGGCATCCCTTCACGCCCATGCAGGCGTGGTGTGATGAGGGGCATGAGCCGCTGATGTTGGTGTCGGGTCAGGGCTGTTATTTGCGGGATCAGCATGGGCGTGATTACCTGGATGGCAACAGCTCCATCTGGACGAACATTCACGGGCATAGCCACCCCACCATCCATGCCGCCATCCGGGCGCAGTTGGATCAAGTCGCGCATACGTCCTTCCTCGGCTTCACGCATGAGCCCGCCATTCAGCTCGGTCAGCAACTGGTGGATCTCTTGCCCGGTAGCGCGCTGAGCCGGGTGTTTTATTCGGACAATGGCTCCACCGCCATCGAGTGCGCCATCCGCATGGCGTTGCAGTATTGGAAACAAAACGGGCATCCGCAGCGGGATAGCATCCTGGCCTTTGACCGCGCTTATCATGGCGATACCCTGGGTGCGGCCAGTGTGGGGGGCATCCCGGTCTTTAAGGGCAGTGGCAACGACTTCGGTTATCGGGTCCAGCGTGTCCCCACGCTTGAAGCTCTGGATCAACTGCCTCCAGAGGAAGTGGCGCGGCTTTCCGCCGTCATCATCGAGCCTCTCATCCAAGGCAGCGCTGGCATGCGCCTGTGGCCCCATGGCATGCTCAAGGCCCTGAGCGACTGGTGTCGTGATCGCGATATCTTCCTCATCCTGGATGAGGTGATGACAGGTTTTGGCCGCACGGGCAAGATGTTTGCCTGCCAGCATGAGGATGTGGTGCCAGACTTTCTTTGCCTGGCCAAAGGCCTCACCGGTGGCTACCTGCCGCTGGCTGCGACGATGACGACGGAGCGTGTGTTTGAGGGTTTTCTCGGGGCTGGGCGTGCCTTTTATTACGGTCATAGTTATACCGCGAACCAACTCGGCTGCGCTGCCGCTCTGGGGAGTTTGCAGGTTTTCAGAGAGGAGCAGGTCATGGAGCATCTGCCAGAAAAGATCCGCGTCTTCACGGCTCTGCTCGATGCCCTGCGAGATCTCCCCTTCGTCATGGACATCCGCCAATGCGGGCTAGTGGCGGGCATCGAGATTGGACCTTATGCACCTGAGAAACTGATGGGCGTGAAGACCTGCCTGGAAGCCCGCCAGCATGGCCTTCTGACTCGCCCCGTGGTGGATACCCTTGTGCTCATGCCACCGCTCGCTGCGACGGAGTCCGAGCTGGAAAAAATGGTGGCGGCCCTGCGGCAGGCTATCGTGACCATCACGGCCCAGGTGTGAAGCTCATGTAAGCTCTTGGATCCGCGAACTCCCCAACCTCCACGCCCTGGCGGGCGCAGCGACGGGGTGTAGCTGCCCGCGCCAGCGGGTGGCGAATGGTCTTGAGCATCGAACTTCCCAACCCCCACGCCCTGGCGGGCGCAGCGACGGGGTGTAGATGCCCGCGCCAGCGGGTGGGCGAATGGTCTGGTGTCATCGAGCTTCCCAACCCCCACGCCCTGGCGGGCGCAGCGACGGGGTGTAGATGCCCGCGCCAGCGGGTGGGCGAATGGTCTTGTGTCATCGAGCTTCCCAACCCCCACGCCCTGGCGGGCGCAGCTACACAAAATCACGCCAAGGCCGCGCGAATCAGCAAGGCCATCGGGTCAGGATCGCGGCCCATGAAGTCGCGGAAGAGCTTCGCAGGGTCCTCGGAGTTGCCCTTGCTCAGCACCTTGTCACGGAAGTCACGGCCCACCTTGGGATTCAGTACCCCTTCGTTTTGAAAGCGGGTAAAGGCATCGGCATCCAGCACTTCCGCCCACTTGTAGCTGTAATAGCCGGCGGCATAACCGACCGGGCTGCTGAACAGGTGACCAAAACGCCGCGCCATGGAGGGCGTCTCTGTCTTCAGCGGCATGAGGAAGGGTTTGAGCAACTGGCGAGAGAGCTGATCCAGATCTGCGCCTTCATCGGTGGCGTGGTGCATGTGCAGTTCCAGGTCCAGCTTGCCAAAGGAAAGCTGGCGCACGATGTCGCTGGCGCTGCGGTAGTTCTTGGCGGCCAGCACTTTCTTGAGGAGGCGGGGTGGGATGGTCTCTCCCGTCTCATGATGGCGAGCAAAGAGGTCCAGGCTCTCACGCTCCCAGCAGAAGTTTTCCAGGATCTGGGAGGGCAGCTCCACAAAGTCCCAGTAAACATTCACGCCATTGAGAGAAGGGATCTCCACATTGCCTAACAATTGATGCAACAAGTGCCCGAATTCATGGAATACGGTGCACACTTCATCATGCGTCAGCAGCGCGGGCTTGCCATCCACAGGGGGAGTCATGTTGCCACAGATGAGGCCCAGGTGCAGGCGGCGGTCGCGCTCACCACTCGGGGGTACCCCGCCTTTGAGGTAGTTCATCCAGGCACCGCCGCGCTTGGAGTCGCGCGGGTGCCAGTCTGCGTAGAAGGAGCCGATGTGGACACCCTTTTCGTTACGCACTTCGTAGAATTTCACATCGGGGTGCCACACTTCCACCGGGCCCAGTTCCCCAGGTTGGGTGCTGGCAGGGCCAGATTCCCCCGCCGGGTAGTGCACCACATCCCGACCCACGATGCGGAGGTCAAAGACCATCTCCGCCAGCCGGAACATGCCGCCTAACACCTTATCGAGCGGGAAGTAAGGGCGCAGTTCTTCCTCATCAAAGTCGTACTCAGCCTTGCGCTGTTTTTCCGCCCAGTAGCCCACTTCCCAAGGTTGCAGGAGATCAGCCGCCTGGCCCACGGCATCGGCACGGTATTCTTGAAGTTGGATCGTTTCGCGATCAAAGGCTCCCTTGACCTTGGCGTGCAGGTTCTCGATGAATTGGAGCGCCGTTTGCCCATTCTTCGCCATGCGCTGCTGCAGCACGTGGTCGGCAAAGTTCGACTTGCCCATGAGTTGGGCCTTTTCGTGACGCAGACGCAGGATCTTCCAGATGAGCTCCGTGTTGTCATGGTCACCGCCACGGCCAATGCCGGTGGAGCCTTCCCACACGGCTTTGCGCAGGCTTTCATCTTCGGCATACTCCATCACCGGGATCATGGAGGGAGCCTTCAGCGTGAGGCGATACTGCGGGGCCTCGGGAGTGCCCAGGCCTTTGGCCGCAGCCTCAGCGCGTGCGGCATCAATGGCCGATTGCGGCATGCCTTTGAGGCGATCCGCATCCGTCAGGATCAGCTCCCACTTGTTGGTGGAATCGAGCACGTTTTCAGAGTACTTCTGCGTGGCCTGAGATAGCTCAGACTCCAGTTCTTCCAGGCGCTTCTTTTTCTCTGGCGGCAGGTTGGATCCCGCCTGGATAAAGCTTTCCATCGTCTCCTTCAGCGCCCGCTTGCGCACTGGGGGCAGGTCGCGGGCCTCTTCCGTTTTGCTGTAGGTCTCTAGCAGATCCCACAGGTGTTCATTGAGGGGGATCTTGGCGAAAAACGAGCTCACTTCCGCCAGCATGGCATTGTGCGCTTCCCGCATGGCGGGGGAGTTGCACAGGGCATCCAGATGCTGCACGAGGCCCCAGGCTTCATTGAGCGCGCGGGTGGATTCATCCAGCGCCAGCACGACGGTGTCGAAGTTCATCTTGCCGCGATCTTGCTCGATCAGACGATTGATGTTCGCGTCGGCCTGCTCCAGTGCGGTTTTGATGTCCGCCTGAATGCAGGTGGAATCCAGGGTGGACCAGCGGATGTGAAAGTCCTGAGTGAGGAACGGTTGAGCCATAGGGGGTGGTCGGCGTAAGAGCGGCGATTATCGGCGGGGAGGCTCGAGTGGCAAGGATGAACGCGAGGGAATGAATTTTGTTAAGCTGGGGTAAAGGTCCAAGTCTTTGGACAGAATCGGGCGTTGTAGAGATCGTATGAAACGAACGACGATCTTCTTTTGGCTGTGTGCGGGGCCAGTTTTTTCTCAAACTGCGCCTGCGGAGGCCACGGTGCGTGAGCAGGCTGGGTGGCGCATCGTCACTTCCAATGGCATTGCCAATCACGTTATGGGGGCCTTTCCCAATGTGCATAACCCGAACGCCATCGCCCCGCAGAAATATGAGTTTCGCGTCACGCTGAAGCCCCAGGTCGCCGCCCAACCCACGCGGGCAGAGCGGGCCTTTTTTGGCGTAGCTGTGAATGGCGTGCCTTTTGAACCTGGGACGGCGGAGTTTTGGCAGCGCGATCCCCGCTCCGGCTGGGTGGCTGAGGCCAAAAGTGGCCAGGTGGACCTGGGGCTGGATCAAAACGATGCACACGTGCAACCCAATGGGGCCTACCATTACCACGGCCTACCCACCGGGCTGATCCAAAATCTGGGTGGAGACGCGGCGGATAAAATGCAGTTGTTAGGCTGGGCGGCGGATGGTTTTCCCATCTATGCCAGCCGTGCGCCTCAAGACCGCAAAGATGCTACCAGCCCCCTGGTGAAGATGCGCAGCAGTTACCGCCTGAAAGCAGGCGAGCGCCCCGGTGGCAATGATGGCCCCGGTGGCCCTTACGATGGTTACTACACCCAGGACTATGAGTATGTGGCAGGTCTAGGAGATCTGGATGAATGCCATGGGCGCTTCGGCGTCACGCCGGAATATCCGGCGGGCATCTATCACTACTGCATCACCGACGAGTTCCCCTACATGGGCCGCCAGTGGAAGGGCAGCCCGGACAAGAGCTTTCAAAAACAAGGTGGCGGCCCTCCCGGCGGTGGCCCGCCACGCCGGGGGCGTCGCGGTGGTCCCGGCTTTGGCCCACCTCCTGGCATGGGGCCTCCAGGTGGCCCCAGAGGGGAAGGCCCACCCCCTCGTCCTTGATTAGGTCCCGCAAAAGGTACGGTAATCTTCCGCTGGCTGCGGCTGGCTGTACTCAGGCAAGTCCACGCTGTGATCGTAGGGCGTGGCCAGCACCTGGAGCAGTCTTTGCATCACGCTAAGGTCTTCGTTTTGCATGGCCGCTGCCAGGGCCTCTTCCACCTTGTGATTGCGCGGGATAAAGGCGGGGTTGTGCGCCTGCATCAAGGTCGTCACTTCAGCGGCAGATTGTGGCTGCCGAGCTAACCGTACTTTCCATTGAGACAGCCAGTCTGAAAAAGATGCATCGTTGGTTAGGTGGTTTTCCACCCCGACGGTGGCGGAGAGAGCGCGGAAGGTGTTGGTGTAGTCGGCTTCCTGCGTGTGCATCCAGCTCAGCAGAGCATCCGCCAGGGCCTTGTCTTCGGCTTCTTCATTGAATAGGCCGAGCTTCTTCCTCATGCCGGCGAGCCAGGCCTCATCGAAGCGGCTGCGGAAGCTCTCCAGCGCGGCATTGGCCAGCTCGATGGCCTGCTTTTCCTCCGGGTGCAGCAGGGGTAAAAGCGCCTCCGCAAGCCGGGCCAAATTCCACTGGGCGATGGGCGCCTGATTGCCATAGGCATAACGACCGTGCTGATCAATGGAGCTGAAGACCGTGCCGGGATCATAGGCATCCATGAAAGCACAGGGGCCATAGTCGATCGTTTCGCCCGAGAGGGCCATGTTGTCCGTATTCATCACGCCATGGATGAAGCCCACATGCAGCCACTGCGCGATGAGAGAGGCCTGACGTCCGATGACGGCATGGAGCCAAGCTAGGTAAGGCGAGTCCTCCCCTGCGAGAGCCGGGTCATGCCGTGCCAGAGTGTAGTCGGCCAGGGCCTTCAGCGCGGTTTTATCTTGATTCGCCGCAGCCCACTCAAAGGTCCCCACACGGATGTGACTGGCCGCCACCCGGGTGAGAACAGCCCCCGGAAGAGGCTGGGGGCGATAGACCGCCTCCCCCGTCGTAGCCACGGCGAGGCTGCGGGTGGTGGGGATACGCAAGGCATGCATGGCCTCGCTGATGATGTATTCACGCAGCATCGGCCCCAGGCCAGCGCGGCCATCTCCCCGGCGCGAATAGCGAGTTGGGCCAGGGCCTTTGAGTTGGATGTCGAACCGCGCGCCGCTCGGCGTGATTTGCTCGCCTAACAAAATGGCGCGTCCATCTCCCAGCGTGGTGAAGTTGCCAAACTGATGCCCTGCATACGCTTGGGCGATGGGGTGGGCTCCGGGAGGCAATTCATTGCCTGTGAAAAGGGCCGCCGCCTCTGGCCGATCTAGAATCTCGGGTTTCAATCCCAATTCATGGGCCAAGGCATGATTAAAAATGGTTAGGCGGGGGGTGGCGACTGCCGTTGGTTTAGCCAGCGTGTGAAACAACGTGGGCAACTGCGCATAGCTGTGTTCCAAACGCCAGCCAGCGTCGGCGGAGGGAGGGGGAGACTCGTTCATGAAATAGGGTTCCCCTTTCATGCACCCTGCCTTTGCCACAGCAAGCGCAGATGTTGGAGATGCGGTGGTCTCTCGCCTCAGTGGAGATTTTGCGGCACCTTTACCAGCTTCGCGCGGTCATAACCCTGGGCCTCCAGTCGTTTCAGGATGCCCTCGTACGTAGCCTCATCCAGGCTGGGCTTCCGGCTCAGCACCCAGGCCAGCTTGCGATTCGGATAACCAATGACGCTCCATTGATAATCGGGGTCCAGATCAATGATCAGGTAAGGGATGCGAAAGGGCCACAGGAGCTGCACTCGCCATTCAGCATTGGTTTCTTTATTGTGCACCCAGGCCTTGCCCTTCCACTGCTGGAGCGGGGCGTCTAACGAACCTTTGCGAAAGAGAAAAATGTTGTCCATCTTCCCATCCGGTCTCGGAGTGTAACGATCCAGCGTGCCTACCTTGCCTTTTTCAAGCGAGTAGGGGATGTGGGCAAAGACATACCAGTCCCCCATGTAACGCGGCAGATCCACGTGGGCGACGGTTTTGAGTGGGGGCTGTTTCACGGCGGTGGAGCATGAGGTGAAAGAAAACAGGCACGCCGCAGCGAGCAGGTAGAAAAAAGTTTTCACATCCTAGAGAACGCCTCGTAGTGACCAAAAGGGGCAAGGAAATACGTCATCCATACAGGGATGATCACCTCTCCGTCATTCGCATGTAGCCTTGAAGGGCCACGGCCACGCCACCGACGACGATGAATTGAACACCGTGATCAGCGAGGCGCACCAACAGTTTTTCGAATGAGGGTTCCATCGGATTCAGGAGTTCGCCAAACACCGCCGCGCAGCCGTTGCGCATTTTTCCACAGCATCTCCAGACGCTTCAGCGGTGGCAGACTGGAAAGGCTGCCACCCACGGTTCGGCGTAAGGTCTCCTGTAAATCGTCAGGCATGGATGAACATAATGAATGCCCTGTAAAATACAAGGCGAACACGTGTGATGTGGCTCCTTGGATCCATGAGCTCTGAATCCAAGGAGGGGTTCCTAAACTTTACGCTTTCTCAAACACGGGCTTCCCATCCTTCATCGTGGCGGTGATGACATCGCCATCTTTGAAGCCGCCTTCCAGCACGGCGAGGCTGAGCGGATCCAGCAGGTGTTTCTGGATCGCACGCTTGAGCGGGCGGGCTCCATAGACTGGATCAAAACCGGCGTCGGCTAGGTAACGGGTGGTCTCATCCGTGACGGTGAGGTGGATGTTTTGCTTGGCCAAACGAGTGATCACGCGTTGGAGCTGGATCTTCACGATCTTGTCGAGCTGGGCGGCATCCAGGCGATCGAAGATGACGATTTCATCAATGCGGTTGAGGAACTCGGGGCGGAAGAATTGCTTCAGCGATTCCCGCACCAGGGCGTCTCGTTGCTCGGCATTGGTCACGTCCTGAATGGCGTTGCTGCCGATGTTGCTGGTCATGATGATGACCGTGTTTTTGAAGTCCACGGTGCGGCCCTGACCATCCGTGATGCGGCCATCATCCAGCACTTGCAGCAGGCTGTTGAACACATCCGGATGGGCCTTTTCCACCTCGTCAAACAGCACCACGCTGTAAGGGCGGCGGCGCACGGCCTCGGTGAGCTGGCCACCTTCGTCATACCCGACGTAACCGGGAGGCGCACCGATCAGGCGACTGACGCTGTGCTTCTCCATGTACTCGCTCATGTCAATGCGGGTCATGGCGTTGTCATCATCAAAGAGGAACTCGGCCAGGGCCTTGCACAGCTCGGTCTTGCCCACGCCGGTGGGGCCTAGGAAGAGGAAGCTGCCAATGGGGCGATTCTCATCCTGGATGCCCGCACGCGCACGGCGCACGGCATTGGACACCGCCACGATGGCGTCCCGCTGGCCGATAACGCGATCTGCCAGACGTTCCTCCATCTTCACCAGCTTGGACCGTTCGCCCTCTTGCAGGCGAGAGACAGGAATTCCCGTCCAGTTGGCCACCACGCGGGCGATGTCGTCTTCGGTGACTTCTTCGCGGAGCAATGTTGGTTGGGTCTTGGGTTTATCAGGAGTTTCGGTGAGGGACTCGTGTTGAAGTTTTTTCTCCAGATCCGGGATGAGACCATACTGGATCTCCCCGGCACGGCTGAAGTCGCCACGGCGCTGGGCTTGCTCCAGTTCGGTGCGCAGGCGATCAATCTCCTCCTTCACCTTGCGGCCCGCATCCACGGTTTCCTTCTCCTTCAGCCACTGGGCTTTCAGGGCGGAGGATTGCTCCTTGAGATTGGCGATTTCCTTCTCCAGCTTTTCCAGGCGGGTCTTGCTGGCAGGGTCTTTTTCCTTTTTCAAAACCTGACGCTCCATCTCGCCCTGCATGACTTGCCGTTCGATGACGTCAATCTCCGTGGGCATGGAATCCAGCTCGATCTTGATGCGGCTCGCCGCTTCATCCACCAGGTCAATGGCCTTGTCCGGCAGGAAGCGATCCGTGATGTAGCGGTTGCTCAGCGTGGCAGCGGCAATGATGGCCCCATCCTGAATGCGCACGCCGTGGTGCACTTCATAACGTTCCTTCAAACCACGCAGGATGGCGATGGTATCCTCCACACTGGGTTCACCCACCAGCACGGGTTGAAAGCGACGCTCCAGCGCGGGGTCTTTTTCGATGTACTTGCGGTATTCATCCAGCGTGGTCGCGCCAATGCAGCGCAGCTCCCCACGGGCCAGTTGAGGCTTGAGCAGGTTGCCCGCATCCATGGCCCCTTCGGCCTTGCCAGCACCCACGATGGTGTGCAGCTCATCAATGAAGAGGATGATTTCTCCCTCACTGCTGGTGACTTCCTTGAGGAAGGCTTTCAGGCGCTCCTCAAACTCGCCGCGGAACTTGGCCCCGGCCATCATGCCGCCCAGGTCCATGCTGATGAGGCGTTTGCCTTTCAGGGAATCCGGCACGTCGCCGGCCACGATGCGGCGGGCCAGCCCTTCGGCGATGGCCGTCTTACCCACACCGGGTTCACCGATGAGGACGGGATTGTTTTTCGTGCGGCGGCTCAGCACCTGCATCACGCGGCGGATCTCTTCATCGCGACCAATGACCGGATCGATCTTGCCCTGCTTCGCACGGGCGGTGAGGTCGGTGCCGTATTTTTCCAGGGTCTGGTATTTGCCTTCCGGGTCCTGGTCCACCACACGCTGGCTGCCCCGCACGGCCGTGAGGGCTTTGGAAACGGTGTCATAGGTCAGGCCTGCCTGCTTGAGCAGATCGGATACCTCGGACTTGGTCTTGAACAGGGCCAGCAGGACGTGCTCCACGCTCAGGAAATCATCCTTGAGTTTCTTCTGCTCATCTTCCGCCTTGGTCATCAGATCGCGGAACTCGCTGGACAGGTAAAGACTGCCCGTCGCCCCGGTGACCTTCGGTTGGCGGGTCAGCAATTGAGCCAGTTGCTCGGGGAGCTGCGTGGCTTTTTCAGCATTGACCGCCGCCTTTTCCAGCAGCGGCTTGGTGATGCCCCCTTCCTGATCCAGCAGTGCGGAAAGGAGGTGGGCAGGTTTGACTTCTTGGTGCCCATGGCGCGTGGCCACAGACTGCGAGGCATTGAAGGCCTCTTGGAGCTTAACGGTAAATTTTTCAGGAGACATAATGGGTAATGATTCTTTCTATCCCGATCCTATGCTCAGACTGTGCCACAGCGGCGCAATGTCGCGCTAGCCTTTATTTGGCAAGGGAAGGGCGTCCATTGCCCCTGCCGACGAATCAGCTCGGGAGTTCCCTTTTGACTCATAAAAGCGGGTCAACTGTGCCAAAGTGGCGTTTTTGTAGTTTGGCACTACCCCAGCGGAGTATTCGCATCGGCGTTCTTCAATGGCTCTGGCCATTCATCAAAAGGATCACGTCTGTCAGTGCGTGGAGCCAAAAAGCGGAAGTGTAGCAAAGCGTGGCATAAATGATCCAGGCGTTGCCGGTTTCTTTTCGGACATAAGCCACCCCCATTCGCAGGAGGATCATGGCGTTGAAATACATCGCAAGATCACCTCTCCAACTGCCAATGGCGCACAGGCAGGGAAGGACTAGCATCTGAAGGAAAAACCCGACGATTAAGGCGAGCGAAAGATGCAGGTAGTTCCAGGGCTTCTCCTGAACGGGCGATGGAAAGTTAGAAGTCTGGGGCTCCATACGAGCTTAGCTTGGAGTCACGGCAGGCGCGATCGTTCAATCATCTCCATGACATCCAAGCAGTCCCATCCTAATCGTCCCCTTCCGCCGGGCTCAAGATCACCTGGCCAGAGAGTTGTGGGGCGGTCTTCAGGGTCTCGCCTTCGGCGGGCAGTTGCGGCAGGAGAAAGAACCCGTAACCGCGAGTGTCCGTGCCGATGCGGACAAGCTGGCCCATGAAGGCGACCTTCCGGTCCAGTGCCTTCACAGGGCCGGGCAGGGAGAGCTCGCCGTTGAAGAGGCCCGTGGTGGCATCCACCTTCGGCAGTGTCGCCGTGGCATTTTCACCCGGCAGCACCACCGCCTTTTGGGTGACCCCTTTGGCGCTTGGATTGCTCAGCGTCACCGACAGAGCTTCCTCCGCTGCGAGGCCGCCGTATTGGAAGCGCAGTTCGGCATTTTGCGGTGTCCCATTTGGCACCCCCATCACCACTCCCCCGGCGGCGACCCGGGGCAGAGCACTGCCAGACAGGATGAGGTATGGGTGGCGGATCCCCTGCGGATACACCACATCTTTGGTCTTGGGATCCATCGGCTGTTTCACCCAGACAGCGTTGCCATAGACAGTGTTTTCTGCAGGCGTGGTTCCTGGCACAACTCTCAAGGAGCCGCCAAAGAAACCCCGGTCTTTGTAGAGAGACTGGTAGAGCAGGACTGGGCTCTGCTGATTGCTCTCAGAGGCAGCACCGGCAAACGTGGCCGTGGTAAAGGCCGTGCCATCGGGCAGCCTGCCGACCAAACGCGCGGCCCCAGTCTTCGCGGTGATGCTCACCGAGCCAAACCCATCCCCGCGAGGTAAATAAGCGATGAACGCCCCCGAGGAAATTTTAAAGGTATGCAGCCCCGCGTAGGCTGTGGCCTGAACGTCCTTGCCATTCCAGGGGATCTTCCAGCCCTGGTTGGTGATGGGTAGGGGGGGGATATACTCCGAACTGAACTTTATGGTCACACCTGCGGACGTCACATTCATCTCAAACCGATCTGCCACCGTCGCGGCGCTTTGAAATCTTTGACGTATGGTGAAGCTGCCCGCTTCATTGGAGGCGCCTTCGATCAGGCCTTTCATCGGCACGGACTTGCTGCCAAAAAAGATCTTCCCGGTGTAGCTGCCGGAGGGCGTCACCTGGAACTGATAACGGCCACTCAGCCCCAGATCCTCAGGATTGGAAGGAACAAAATACCCCTCATAAGTGCCGATCAACGCCTCAGACAACGGCTCCACTTCGAGCGAGTAAACCACCACCGCAGCGGCTGGCCCGGCAGCATTTCTGGCCTGAATCTGGAGATCGTAACGGCCAGCTTTTGTTGGAGTTCCGGTGATTCGTCCTTCTTGATCAATCGTCAGTCCAGGAGGCATGTTCTTCACCGTGAAAATGGCTGGAGAATTCTGAGTGGGGATCACAAGATAAAACGACCTACCCACACGGGCGATGGGGTAAGGTTGAGCAGGATCGGAGATGATCGGTGGACTTTCGGGGACTGGGGCTGCTGCGGGGGCTTCCTGTGTCAGCGTGAAGGTGTAGAGACCGATTTGGATAGAACCGCTACGTGCGGTTTTCCCCGGATTGGCCTGCATATCGAAAACGGCCGAGCCATCGCCATCGCCCGTAGAGTGTATCGGGCGCAGCCAAGCCGGTGCCTTCGTCACGCTCCAGATACCTGTGGTCTGCACTCGCACACTGATCGTCTTAGAATAGTAAGGGACCTGTCTTGTCCCGCTCAAGTCAGCCGTGGTTTTGGAAATGTTCACCTGGATAGGCTCGGAGATGCCACCCCAGGCATCCTTGGGGGTATAAGTGAACGAGGCAGCCGCGTTACCTGCATTCGCGGGTGTGAAGATCAATTCTTGGCCGACCTTGCGCACATTGCCCACACTGGCGGGTTGCAGCGCGCTTACTGTGTGAATGAGCAAGGCGTCACCATCGGGATCTTCGTCATTGCTCAGAACGGGCAGACTCACCTTGCAGCCAGCCACCACCCTGATCTGATCTGGAGTGCCGACTGGCAGCGCATTCAGTGTGGTGAAGGTCAGGGTTTTTCCGACGGCGCTTCCTAGCGCACCGCTGGAATTCACGCGATAAAAGTAACGTGTGTGAGGGGGCAGCGCAGTCAGCGCGGCCTGGACCTCCGTGGCTGCTTCACCCTCGGCAATCGTTCCTGGCTGTGCCACCACTTGCTGGCCCAGCTGGGCCGTGAGACCGTATTCAAACATCACCGTCTGGGCCGCACCTACCGGGTCCACCAGCCCTTTCAGTGTAACGCTTGTCCCGGTGAGATCCGTCACCGCCAGAGTGGTCACTTTCGGCAAGATGGCCTTCGTGCCACTGCCCGTGAGATTCAGGCTGAAGACGGGCCTGGCTGGGTCATTGCTGACGATTTCCAGCGTGCCCGATTTGTCGCCTGCCGTGGTCGGTCGGAACTCAACGATCAGAGTCGAGCCGTCTCCTGGGAACAATCCAGTCGAGGGTTGGCTACGAATGAAAAATTGGTTAGCCGCAGCACCCGTGAGTCGCGCGCGGATGTTCAACAAGCTGCTGCCACCCGTGTTGGTGAGTTGGAGGGTCCGCGTTTTCACGCCGGACTTAAGACCCACTTCGTCAAAGGCCACCTCCGCACCTGAAGGCAGCGTTTCATCATCCACCTGGACCACCAGGGCAGGGGCCGCGAATTGAAAGTCTGGTGAGATGGTTTCCACCAAACCTGAAGAGTTGTTATTGTAGCCACTACCCACAACAGCCCTTGCCCGGACGCGTCCCGCCTGCGGCAGATGCAGCCCCGTGGCCTCCCATCCCCCCGTGATGCGAGTGCCTTCCGAGAGCTTCGTCCAAGTGCCGCCCTGATCGGTGCTCAGCTCAAAGAAAACCCGCCGCGCCTCCGGCGAAGAACCTCCGCGTAACCATTGAATGCGATTCGCACTCGGTACCGTCAGTTCCTGAGTGGCGGCTTCATTGTACAGTCTAGAGAGTCCTTCGCGGGGAATGTCATTGATCTTCATGAATAGACCATTCAGCATGATCTGGCCGTTCTGAGTCAGAGCTAAGTGATTGAAGATCCCATTTCCGGTGATCTTGGGACTGGTTAATCGTGCGCCCGCAGTACTTAATCGAACTAGAGGCAGATTGTAGTCGTTTTTCATCACCCAAAGAGTGCCATTGGCCTGAAGGCCGATGGAGGTCGGGTAACCTTCGGTTGGAACGAATTGGGTATCCAAGGTCCAATCAGCATTCAGCCTTGCGAGCCCCGGGCGAGATACGTCTCCCACTTTGTTAAACCGGCCTGCAATCAACCATTTCCCTGAGGCAGCACGTTCGATGAGAGTGACGTCACCATTCAAAGGAACGAAGCTATCGGTTTCTTCCCCGTGTGTGGAGCCATCGAGATTTAAACGCACGAAATAACGCTCAGAGGTGCCGTTGACCTCGGTGAAATTGCCTCCCACCAAGATGTGTCCTGAGTCGTCTAGAGAGATGGCTTCAACTCGGCCATTAAAGCTTGGGCGGAAATCGCTGTCCAAAGATCCATCTGGGAGGAAGCGGATGAGATTTCCCAAAGAACTTCCAGGAATACCGAAATAGGATCCACCCACCAGAATTTTTCCATCAGGCTGCCTTAACGCACAAACAACATCCTGGAAAGCTCCTTCTAGGGGCGTAAAACCTGGAAGTAACTGCCCTTCACGATCCAATAAGGCGATAGGCGTTCGATAGAATCCGTCGAACAAATGAAGGTCCCCGAAAATCAAGATATCTCCGTTGTCCAACTGCTGAACGCCTTTGACTTGATCACTTAAGAGGAAGTCTGGATTAAAAGCGGACTCCAGAGCACCCGCAGCGTTTATTTTTTTCAGGTAGGGCTCCGTGGTGGATGGGCTAATGAGGCCATCATCAGGTGTGATGGAGAGGGCTGAATGAGTCTGATGCGAAGCGGCATCAGTGGCATACGTCAGATCGAGATCACCCGTCGTTGGGCTTCCCCTTCTGATCGTGACGAGATATTTTTTTCGAGTCACTCCATCCAGTGCGACAACTTCTAAATTCAAAGAGAAAGTATTGCCCGTGAAGGTGATGGGGAATTCGTAGGTGCCAGTCTCGTTGCCTCGGGTTCCAAAAACGGTACCATTGATATGCATTTGAGCCACTAAGTCCTCTGTTTCCAACACCAGGAGGAGATCGTAAGCATTGTGAGGCACTGGCATTTGAAAGACTTGGCGGACTGGATTGATGGCTGTATCCGGGAAGTATTGGGTTGACGGCGTGCGAGTAGGGTACGCGTAAATATTCTTGATGTTGGCGTTCCTTCCCCAAGCCCCTTGCCCAGAAAGCTGCACACTGAAAACGGGTGTATTAGGGTCGTTGCTATGGATCTCTAAACTGCTGTTCAACGCCACAGGTCGCGAGGGCTGGAAGGTCGCTGTAAAGCTGGCTTCCTGGCCAGGCCAGAGCAGGCCAGGAAGCCCATTGCTATCCAGAATGACGAGGGGAGATGGGCAGCGAAGACTCTTCAAAGACAAGGGAGCAAGTCCCGTATTGCGAACTTTAAAGGTCTTGGCCACAAAGCGCTCATTGAGGAAGTCAAAGCTCGCGTTGGTCGAAGGCAAGACTGAGCCAGCCGGATCTTCGATCACCATTTGAGGTGTGGCTAGCTCCAAGGAACACAGTTGTTCGACAAGACCCGAGGATCCATTGTAATGCCCACTGTAAGTCCTGCCGCGTGCACGGACCAAGCCACTAGCTGGCAATGACAAACCAGTCATTTCCCAGCCACCTGTGACGCGTGTACCGCTGCCGAGGGGAGTCCAAGTGATGCCCCCATCGGTGCTCAATTCAAAAGTAGTGTAGGCGACATCGGGGCTAGATCCTCCGCGTAGCCAGTTGATCGTGGTTTCGCCCGTGGTCGTCAGGGTTTCGGATGCTGAGCTGTTCTCGATGCGGGTGATGAGATTCTGGGCTGTGCTTTCCAGCGCGGGTCTGTTCAGCCCCAAAAAGATTCGTCCATCATTTTGCAGAGTGACACCTCGCACCGTCTTTAAAACTGATTTGGTGAAGGTGGTATCAAGGGTCCCATTGGACTGAATTCGAGCGATGCCGTCATAATTCTGAAAAGAGGAAAAACTGGAAAAAGCCCCTCCGATGATGGATTGACCATCCGCATGCATACCGATGGACAAAACTGTGCCATCGGCATCGGGTGCAACGTTGACCAAGCTTCCATTGGCATTAAGAACCGCCAGTCGAGACCGAGAGATCCCATTGATTCGGCTGAAGAATCCGCCAATGATGATTTTACCGTTAGGCTGAAAAGCGAAGGCTGTGACTGGATCGACAATAACATTCACAACAGTGCTAAAAGAGCTCGTCGCGATGAAGCTAGAATCCACACTACCATCTGCATTCAGGCGGCCAATACCCCTTTGGACTTGGGTGTCTGCACGGGTCCAAGAAAAAGAACCTCCAATCAAGATTTTTTCATCGGGCTGCAGCGCCATGCTGTAGACTCGAGCGTTGAGGTTGGGATTGAAGCTTTCATCCAAGCTGCCATCCGCCTCAAGGCGCGCAAGATAAGGCCGGGCAACACCTGAAACAGTTAAGAATGTGCCACCGATCATGATGCGGCCACTCGGATAAACCACAATGCTCTCAATAACGCCTCCCTCTACTTGTGCCGTGAAATTGGTGTCTGTCGTGCCGTCTGGAAGCAGGCGGTAGAGAACGTTTTTGATGACCGCTGAATCTGCGGTCGCGTACCTACCGCCAGCCAAAAGTTTGCCATCGTTCAAAACTGCAATGGCATAGGGCTCGATGGGAATGTCGGGGTTGAAAGTGGTATCCCGACTGCCGTCTGGATTGAGCCTGGCAATGAGCGATCTTACGTCCTCATTGATGTCGAAGAAATATCCACCGATCACCATCTTTCCATCGGGTTGCACAGCGGATCCCCTTACCGATTGAGTCGAGAGACTAGGACTATAAGCCCTGCCATTAAAAGTCACATCCACATCCCCAGGCGCGGCGGGGGCCAGGGTGGTGAGGACTAGCCAGCAGAGGCTGAGTAGGCAGGGGGGTAGGATATTTTTTGCCATGAACGCTAGGCGGATAATGCCTAGGGACATCGGTAAAGTCAATGTAACGATCTATCCTTTAGCCCCCCTAAAGGTCGGGGAATGCGACCCCCTGTTTACTCCTTCGTCAGCTTCAGGAGGGCGTCCACATCGCCGTATTTGACGGCGCCGGGGACGAAATTCACGTCCCAGGGGGACTTCAAATCGGCGAAGCGGAAGCCTTCCAAGTCGGCAGTGACGCCATCCAGCGCGAGGACGGTGCCGGTGACCAGGGCGATGGGGCCCGCGCCTTCCAGGCCGTGGATTTTGAGTTGCTTCACGGGATACTTTTCCTGGCTCTGCATCATGGTGACCATGGTCATGGCATCGTGCACACGGCGGGCCAGGAGGGTGGGATTATAACCAAAGGTGTAACCGCTGAATTCGCGGAAGTCGTTGGCTTTGGCCTTCAAGTTGTCGCCAGCCTTGGGCTGCTCGGTCATGCCGCGCAGGTAAAGATCTGGGCAAGCAATGGCGATGCCTTGATCCAGTAGCTTTTGGGCAGCGGGTGTGGGGCCTGTGGAAGTGAGCACAGAGTCGCTGCCCTTGAGGCTCAACCACAGGGTGGCCTCGCCCTGCCAGTTTTTCGGGTAGAGGAAAACGGCGTGCAGTGTTTCCTCCTTGCGGGTGTTTTGGATGCGACCTTGTACGATGAAGTGATCGGCCTTTTCTTCCTTTTTCACCATTTCATAGGCGACTTCCTGCGGGGTGGGCTGGGAGCGGCCCACGATGGTCTTCCAGGCTTCGCCCACGATGTTGCGCAGCGCGGTGGTATCGTCCTTCTGGATCAGGGCGGTGATGTTCTTTTCATCCTGCGCCGTCATCCAGTCGCAGACGGCTTTTTCATGGGCCTCTCCCACCGCATCGCCCGTGGGGGCAGGGTGCTCAGCGGTCCAGACGGTCATGTCGGCCTTGGTGGAAAAGGTGAAGTCGCGCTCCTGAATGGGGCTTTTTTGGCCTAACTGGAAGTGCTGGTTGAAAAACTCATACATCGCCAGCCGGGAGGGCAGATTGTAGTTATGCGGAAACTGGGTGGCGATGTGGGCCGTGACCTTGTCTGGCACGCCGAGTTTGGCATAAAGATCCTTCAGATCTGGCAGGCCCTTGGTGGCCACTTCCTTCGTCCAATCATCCGCAGCGGTGATGCCCAGCGGGCGCGGGGCCGTGAGCGCGGCGATGTCCACATTCCCCTGGCCGATGCGCAGGTAGTGGCCGTTTTCACAGGTGCAGCCGCCCTGCATAGCGGTGGAGACCATCACGCAGGGGAAGGCCGCTTTGATCCGGGGGTCGATGCCCGTGATCATCATCGTCTGGGTGCCGCCCCCGCTGGCCCCCGTGCAGCCGATGCGGTCCGGGTCAATGCCCTCCAGACTCAGCAGGAAATCCAGCGCGCGCACGCTGTTCCAGGTGTGCAGGCCCAGGTAGGTCTGCAGGCGCAGATCTGCCTGCGGGCTGAGGAAGCCGGCCTGCCCCGCCCCGTGGCGGTGGAGGGGAAATTGGATGGAGTCGGCATTGCCTAGCGTATCATAATGAAAGGCCGCGCAGCCCATGCGGGCCAGGTGCACGCAGCGCGCCTGCAGCGGGGAACGGGCGGCAGATTCACGCTCCTCGGCCCCTGTCTCGATCTGCTTTTTCATCGCCTCACTGCCCGCACCCACGTCCATGAAGCGGCCATCCGGCCAGTGACCATGCGGGCACAGAATGCCGGGGATCTTGCCGCTGCGCTTTTTCGGCAGATACAGGCTGCCAGTCACGTAGTGGCCGGGCAGGCTTTCAAAAAACACGCGGTCAATCGTGTAGTCCTCCCGCTCCACCCGGCCATGGATCGTGGCCTTCAGCGGGGTCTTTTCCGGCATCGGCCACAGCCCATTGGCCAGGAGCACGCGTTTTTCGATCTCCGCCCGCCGCACCTGCCACGCCGCTGCATCCGCCACCGGGGTAAAGGGAAAGTAGCCATTCAGGTCCCGCATTGGTCGTGCATTATCCATGCCGGAAGCGGAGGCCGTGAGGAACAGGAGGCAGGGGAGCAGGAGCCGGGCTTTCATGGTGGAGAGGAGCAGGATGAGAGAGAAGATCGCGCTTTGGGAAGGAAAATTGCAGCCATTCCGCAGGTTCCCGGCCCGCAATGGTCCCAGCAAACGTGATTTCCCGTTTGCACCCCCCGCAGGGCGTGCCACTTTCGCCGCCCTTTCTCAGCCATGGCCCTCATTGTCCAGAAATACGGCGGTACCTCCGTCGGCAATCCAGAACGCATCCGGAACTGCGCACGCCGCATTCTGGAAACTCAGCGCGCTGGCCACCAGGTCGTCGCCGTCGTCTCCGCCATGTCGGGCGTGACGGATAACCTCATCCGCCTGGCCAAAGAAGTGTCCCCAGAGCAGGACCCCAGCGAGCGTGAAATGGATGTCCTCCTTTCCACCGGAGAGCAGACCACCATCGCCCTCACCGCAATGGCCATCAATGCCCTGGGTGGCAAAGCCGTCTCCCTCACCGGAGCCCAGGCCGGCATCTCCACGGACCGCATGCATACCAAGGCACGCATCGTCAACATCACGCCGGATGCCGTGCATAAGATGCTGGATGAAGGCAACATCGTCATGCTGGCAGGCTTCCAGGGTGAAACCGCCAGTGGCGAGATCACCACGCTCGGTCGTGGCGGCAGTGACCTCACCGCCATTGCCATGGCCGCCGCCATCAAGGCCGACCTCTGCCAGATTTACACCGATGTGGACGGCGTGTACACCTGCGACCCTCGCGTGGTGAAGTGTGCGACGAAGATCGAAGAAATCAGCTATGACGAGATGCTGGAAATGGCCAGCAGCGGCAGCAAAGTGATGCAGAGCCGGAGCGTCGAGTTTGCGAAAAAATTTGGCGTGCGCTTCGAAGTGCGCAGCAGCCTCAACAACAACCCAGGAACCCTCGTGAAAGAAGAAACCCCCGGTATGGAATCCGTCGTCGTGCGCGGCGTCAGCCTTGAGCGCAATCAGGCCAAGATCACCATTGACGATGTGCCAGATCGCCCGGGCATCTCGTCCGTCATTTTTGGTGCCATCGCCGGTGCCAACATCATGATCGACATGATCGTGCAGAACGTCTCGTTCGATGGCGAAACGGACATCTCCTTCACCCTCAGTGCCGTGGATCTGCCCAAGGCCGAAAAAGCCCTGCGCGACATCCTTTCCACCCTCGGTGACAAAGTGACCCTGCGCACCGAGTCTGGCGTGGCCAAACTCAGCGTGGTCGGCATCGGCATGCGCAGCCACAGCGGTGTCGCCGCCAAGATGTTCAAAGCCCTGGCTGACGTCAGCGTCAACATCCTCATGATCTCCACCAGCGAGATCAAGACCGCCGTCATCGTCCAGGAGGCCGATATCGAAACCGCCTCCCGCGCCGTGCATACCGCCTTCGGTCTGGACGCCGCCTAACCCAAAGCGCAAGTTTCACTAGAGGTCTTTGGCTGCTTCAGCCAAAGGCCTCTTTTGTTTTTAAAAGGTTTATTCGTCACAAGCAGGCTACCCCCTTGCTAGATGCCCGCCTTTCGCCCAAAGCGAGTCCCATCGAAAACCCAGCGTGAAAAGCGAGTTGCAAAGCTCCCTGAACCCACGTAATCGCTCTAAATTCAGAGTTCATGCGCCCGTAGCTCAGTGGATTAGAGCACCGGATTTCTAATCCGATGGTCGCTGGTTCGAATCCAGCCGGGCGCGCTCCTAAAACTGATTTAAGTGGCTGATAATCAACGGTTTAATGCAAATCCACTGCTTAGGGTGATATTAGGTTTGAACACTGTTCAAAAGCGAGGAAATGCACCGAAATGCAACTTTTAATGGCGACAAAGTGGCGACAACTTTTGTCACGGGGCAGGCGGGAGGGTGAAACCCGCGCCAGAAACCTTGCTGAAACCTTGATGTGGGCAGCGCTTGGGCGCGCAATTCATTGAATTTTCAGCTTGGAACCGATCAGGGCGGCCCTCTGGTTCAACGGTTGATCCAATTTTCCCGCGCTTTCGGTTGCTGTTTAACGTCCTGCCCCGAATGGCACTGAGTTAAGCTGGTTTTCGGATAAAAAATCTCTGAAAACAGATCCCAAAAGGGCCTTATTTAAGTGCCATTCCACCCCGACCCCGTTTCCCCAATTGATCTGACCCAGCACCCATCCGCGCGGCATTGTGCGGCCCCTGTGAGCGGCCCCTGTGAGCGGCCCCTGTGAGCGGCCCTGAATGGCGGAACAGAAAGCGAAATCTAAGGGAATGGGACCATGCACGTTAGTATAGCCTATGACATTTACAAAAGCTGAGAGATTGATCCTCTCCAATCAGTATCGCATCCTGGAAAGCCTTATACCTGACGAGGCTGACCATTTCGCAAGAGATCGGAAAATCATTGAGGACGGTTACACCTTTCACTATGACGACTTAGCCCAAAACATCGGCATGGAGCTTCCCGCTTCGGAATCCGAGCGCGTTCTCGAAATCCTGGGCATGCATAGCCATCTGTGGCAATGCTTTCAGAACCTAGAAGACAAGGGAGAACTCAAGGAGTCGGATCTCCGTTTTGCCGGTTTCGATGGAAACTACGAGGTCGAATTGCTCTCGTATTGCACCTTTTTCCTGGACACGCTCCAGCGCTTTGACGAACTGAGACGCTCGCACGGCTACAACAGCCATATGCCCACCCGAGCCCGGTATGACGAGATGCTCGACCGCTATAAAACCCTTCCGATGCAGCGGCCTTTGACGTTGGATCAGATCAAAAGGGTTCTGAACAAATGAGGCAGATGACCTAACGGCAAACCCTCCAGCTTCCGGCCTCATAAAGAAGCTGCCAGATTCCGCTGGCCGTTTCGGGCATGGGGCCTGCGTCTGGGATCTCCCGACTGGCGCGGGCATAGAACCAGGCGCGGGCCATCCTCACGTCATAGCGGCGTTTGAGGCGGCTTGCACTGGCGGCAGCGGCCTTGCGGTTCCTGGCGCGTGGAAAGGCTTTCTGATAGGCGTCTGTGATGCAAGGTAAACCGAATCCTTGCGCAACTAGGAAACGGCTGCCGTAGGGTGTGGCGTGAGTCGAATACAAGGCAAACATCCAGTGGCGATGCGGGATTCTTTTTTCAATCATCCTTCGCGAAGGCGGGACTTTCGCGGCGTCAGGTTGGCTAACTTTGCAAACGATACGGGACGGGCGGCCAATGGGCGGCTTGCGGGAGACGATCTCCACCCACCCAAGCGCGGCAGCGGCTTCAAGCTCTCTTTGCCACACGCTAAAGGAGCGGGTGAAGGTGCGGGCGGGCAACTCTCCGGCGTTCCTGTCTAAAACGTCCAGGATGCGGTGAAGGCGTTCGCGGCAGAGGGTCATTGCGCACATCGCCAAACGGTAGCATAAAACTAACAGAGGTGTTAAGACATCATTCTTCTTAGATAACCTGGTTTAGAGAACCCTCTGTCACTGTTAAAAAGTGGATGAGCCGTTGATTCAGCTGTGCCCCTTGCATTCCAAAGTGCGCTTCCCTGTGGCAGTTGGGACATAGAGCGCAGACTGCACCAGGATGGTCGGGGCCACCGTCTGCTCGTCGATACACGTGATGCACTTCAAGAAACGGTCCAGTTCTTGCATTAAACGGCGCCGGTTTAAGGCAACATTCACACTTCCCTTGCGCTCTTTTGAGCGCATATCTACGCACAGCCTCTGCTCGTATCTGTACAGTTTTGCGTTGAACGGATGGCGGAGCGTTTCTGGCTGCTGCAAAGAGTGCCAGCTTCCTCAGGTGCGAGAGGGAGAGACTATTTATGTGCGTGTCCTGGGGAGCTTCGCTTTCGCCGGCGTCGCCAATATTAAGAGGTGAAAGAACCGACAACTCAAAAACGATCGCTTGGCGCGGGTCTCCGTTTCTGTCAGGGCGCTCTTCCATGTGGTGTCCTGTATAGACAGCCTCACCCATAAAACGAGCCGCCGCCTTCGCGGGAGTTTCAAATATGAAAACACGTTTCCCTAAGCTCTGATGCTGTGCCAATTGCCTGTTGGCGCCGGCCAACTTCATATCGCCAATTTGCCCCTCTCCTGTGTACCAAAAAAGCCCGTCAGTGTGGAAATGGTCTGCATAACCATATTTTTCTCCTTGGGCGCCTGTGAACAAAAAGATGATCTTGTGCGCGATTGGAGTGGCCATGCCTCCATATCGCTGACCGCCGTAGGCCAGAAGAATTTCGTCGCGCCGGCACTCAAAGCCGATTGGCAGGTTGAATATGTCCAGATGCATTGGTTTCCATCACACCCAACCTCGTATACCGCGGCAAGCTCAAATATTTAGGTGTTAAGCTTTCTTCGTTCTCTTTCGCCATTCCCAAGGCGGTAAAGCCTGGGAATCCGCCCACAAGCCTCGCATTGCCTCTTTGGCTTCGATCTGTGCGGCTTTTAGTGCGGCATCTTTGGAATACCTCACAAAGTGCCAAGCAAAGCCACGCAGGAGCATTTCACGGTTCACGTTCAAGCCTCCCACTATAACGACGGCAAGCGTGCGCTTGTAGCGGTCGGTGCCAGTGACATGAAGGCTTACCGTCTTTCCGAAAACTAAGCCGCTCAAAGCCTCCTTCGATTGCTGGCTGAATGGTTGCTTTAGCTCTGGCGCGTCGATGCCTTCTAACCTGATCTTTAACTGAACCTTGCCAGCGGCTAGGACTGTGATCGAATCGCCATCGTGAACACCCACCACGCGCCCCGTAACGACTTCGCTTTGTGCTCGCGCATTGTGAACGCCAGCGCATAGCATCACGGCCATGGATACAATCAGGGCAGCGATTGAAAAGGCGGAAGGGTTCCTTGTACTTGGCATGGGTATTGAAGCTTGGGAGACTCTGGAAGACTTAGCGACAGAAGCCAAGAACCATCCTCGCGTTTTAGAACTGCGGGTTGCTGTGCTCGTCCATGAAAAGAGTTGGCAAAAGGCAGTGTTCTTAGCGGATGGCGCTCTGAACGCATTTCCTGCCCTTTCTCGTGTGTGGCTCGATCTAGCGAGGGCAAAGGTTCAACTTGGTGAACTTGAAGCGGCAAAGGAGGCTTTACGGCGGGCGTTTTCTCTCGACCAAGAATTGAGGCTGGAAGCTGTGACGGATGATAGACTGGCGGCGGTTTGGTGAATCTGGAAAGACCTGATTTTGAGCATGTCGCAATGCCATATCAGGATATTAGCGGAATGAGAGGATTTGCTCTCCTCCGTTCCCAAGTTCCGCGACTGGTCGAAAACCGCAACATTGCGCCCGATTGCCGATGGCTCATGGCTGAGCGTTTTTGTCTAATACGGAAAGAATCCGTTAAAGACGTTCAATCGAAAGAATGTGTTTTATCATCCTTCCACCAGCTTTCATCTCCGTTCTGCCAAGTCCACGGCGATCTTAACTGAGAGATACTTCTTCAACTCCTCCCAACTGATATAAGATGGTTTGGAGCTATGCTGACCAATTCCATGTATCCTCCTCAATTCCCAAAGTTCATCCGTTAGAACACGTTTAGCCTCCGAAGAATCAGTGAAGCGCATCGCCATTTGTTTTCCTTCCTCCGCTATCTCCCAACGCTGATATTTTTCCAAGGCTAAAATAGCCTCGTAACTAACGTACCCGTAAGAAAACCAGATAAACAACCCAATAGTGCCCATTGCTGCCGCTTCATCATCGCCTGTGAGACTTGGGAGGAAACGTGCCAATGGAAGGCAAAGGAGCATGGGATAGATCATGAAAAAAAACGTCATGATGAAATTGTATAGATGGCGACTCCGTTTCGCAGACGGATAAAATTCGTAACGCGAAGCATATCGAATGCTAAACCATGCTACCCAAGGGTACAGAAGGACGGGGAGAATAAGCAGCTCAATAGGCATTATTCACAATATCGGAAACCCTCTTTAGTCAAATCCGCTTACAGCATCCACCGCCAAATCGTCGCTTTTGCAGCCACATTCTTTGCCCTTTGCTGTCCTTTCAGATGAATGGCGATGATTCCGGCTGCTTGCAGCTTTTGAAGCGTTCTAGCAGCACACTGACAGAGTTCATTGATTCGGATGCCCATTGCTTCGTATGACATGAAGAACAGCGGCGGTGGCGTTGATTCGTCAGATTCATTGCAGGAGAGGCTTTTGCAGATTCTGAAGGCTGCTAGCTGGCTTTCACTTCCAAGCGAGTTGTAAGCAGTCCTTTCGCGTTCTGTGAGGGTGTCTGGATAAGAGCGGGTGCAACCCTGAATCAGATTCCTCGTTTCTGCCTGCCAATTCTCGAAAGGGTAGCCTGCAAAGATGATTTCGTTTTGGTGATAAAACTCAAAGGCGAATGCTTCCACCACTTGAGGGGCGACGGCATGGAAACAGCTTGAAACGATCTCCACCAGGATTGCATTTCTCATGCCTGGCTGAACGTCACTAAATCGCTTTGCCACAAGGTTGAAGTAGTGCTTGCCCAGCTTTGGGAACTCCTCAAAAAGCGCGTTGTGATGTAGATGTAGAATGCAGACTGTAGGATTCAGTATTGTAGAGGAATAAGGGGGTGAAATAGCAGCATCCGGCGCGGCTGAATCTGGAACTGGCAACGCGAGTGCATCGGGATTGAGCACAAGGGCGGCATCATGAGACACAAAGCAAAGCCTGCTCACATCCGAGCATTTCCGGTCAATCTCCACGCCATAGGTTTCCTGCATATGGAAAGCAGCGGCAGCAAAGGCGGCTTTATGCCCTGGCACGCTAGCAGGGATGCGCAGAATGGCTTTCACGCCGTCCCCTGATGGTGAAATCCAGGCGGCTAGGATGTGCCTATCCTGGCCGATTTTATTGCGAAGATCTCCCGCCCCTTCGCTTCCGATGCCATCCAGGTCTATCTGCAAAAGCCCGCTATGGTCTGCAATGTCTGCCGCTTTGTGTCCGCCGTTGGTGGTGCCACTGAGCATGAAAGCAGGCAATGCAGTTTTGAGCTTAGAGAAATCGGGAGACTCCCGCCCCTGGCTTCTGAGGCGTTTTATCTGCCCGGCCCATTGAATGCCCTTTATGCCATTCAGCATGGTCGCAAGTGGCACGTTCTTCCCATGGCATCCTAACCGCTGGAAAAAGGCGATGTGCGTGTGGTCCAAGATGCTCATTGCCAGCCCTCCATGAAGAAATCGAAAAGGGTTTGGCCTTTCCCGTAAAGGCGTTCTAGGCGGTGGTGCTCTATGTGGTGAGCATGGCAGAACCATAGAACGTCTAACGGCTTGCTGTAATCCTCATGGTGAGCGTCAGAACGTGGGTTGCCACATATTAAGCAGGGCAGACGTTGCAGCTCTCCACGGCGGATGGCTAGCTTAACGAGCTTGTGAGCTGCTACCGCCTGAGGATTCCTTTTCTGCCAGTCTCTGATGGACTTTTGGAGTGTCCCTTGCGTTTGCCGTTGCTTGTCTCTGAGGCGGTCACAAGTCTTGCAGCGGTGATGCCTGTTGTCTCTTGAGGCGCGGGAGTGATCGAAAGCGGCGAGTGGTTTCCACTCACGGCAATGAGAGCATGGTTTCAAGTTCATGGGCGCGTTTTTGTGCGCTTGCCAATGAACGGAAAATGACTATTATCTGAGGTAGAAAAGCACCGCAAACAACGGCCCGTTTTCCTTCGTTGGAAGCGGGTTTGTTGTTTGGTGGTTAGGCGTTAAGAGGGCGTGGAGTTGCTGCCTTCGTTTTCCGTTGCTTTGCACTAACGTGGTAGCGTTCGCGCATGGCAGTTTCGACTTCGCTCAAGTCGAAGCGAATGCTGCGGTTGATTCGATATACGGGCAGCACTCCCTTGCGGGTGAGTTCGTCCACGGTTCGCAGCGATAGCGAAAAATGGGCGGCGAGTTGGTGGCGGGTGATCTTCCTGGCTGGGAGGCTGGAAGCGGCGGTTTCTGTGGAGTCTAGTGGAGTCACGCTGCAACGTGCCAGACCGCCTTATGGTATTAGGTATGGAGTAAACCCTGCAATGTTGGTGCCGGTTAGCTTCAATTCCAACTCGCTTTGGTGTTAGAATGACTGAGAATTTCCGAAAATGGGGGCCTCAGTCCTGATTCGAAATAAGAAGTGGTGTGTTGCTCGCTCTACCACGGCGCAAGAGGTTTTTTTAGCCCTTTTTGTTTTGGATGAATTTGCCTGATTCCTTGGACTTTCGTGGGGCAAAAATGCGTCCGCGTGCATCTCTCTTCGGTGCAGCACTCGGAGTCAAATATAGATGCCTGAATCGGGGGGCAAATGGGGCGATAGCTCGAGCCATATTCCAAAATCCTAGTTCATCATAGAACATAAAATTGTCTGTCCCCCCCATGAACATACCCGCCTGGACCATTGCATCTAATACCTTTTGGTTTCGTTTCTTTTCTCCTCTGCCCGTAGTGGCTGCAATCACCTGCATGAGAGTAAGATGCCCCTTTGGCATCTTTATTTGATCTCCGCCTGGAAATTGCTGAATCTTTTTTACATGGTTTTTCCAGCCTTCGGGATCTGTCTTGGGACTGACTATTTTTGTGCTGGGGTGCGGGTAACAGTAATCTTCCGTGGTGCTGGTATAAATCACATCTGGATGATAAATTTTTGGTCGAACAATGCCCTCAATTTTGAATGCGGCTTGTTTTAATAGGTCAATTGCTTCTGTAAGATCTGGCGTCTGGATTCCCTTCATTATGGCGAGGGATACTGCCAACTGTGCAGCTTCAAAAGGCGTGGCAAGTGGTTCGCGTGTTTTGGCTTCTTTTGCTTCCTTCATGCGGCCTCCTTGATTGAGATGATGTTGCTAGGCGTCTCTGCGGTGGGCAGAATTGCGAAGTATTTTTTGCCCTCTCCTGGCTTCACCAAGCCTTTGTAGTGGGTTTCCAGCATGGCCACGTCATGCCCTAATTGAACGGCTACAAGGGGGGCGTTTTGATGGAAGTCGTAGGCATAGGAGGCGCAAGAGTGGCGGCCTGCATTGTGGGGCCATTTGGTAATCTCTGCGGTCTTGCGTGCCTCCTTCAATCGGTTGCGCATGATCTGAGGGGAAGGACTGACAGGGCCGCTCGTTTTGGCATGGGGAGTGAGCCACGTCTTGAGGTTGTCTTGCATAGTGACAACACGGCGGCGGCGCATCTTGGCGTTGCGTGGTTTGACCGTTATGGAGCCGTTTAAAACGTCCACGTCTTGCCAGTCTAGGCGGGCCACCTCTGAGGCTCTGAGACCTGCAAAGAGTGAAATGGCAAGGGCAGGGACAATGACGGGCGCGGCTGCATTTAACAGGGCGGCGGTTTGCTCTAGTGTGAGGATGCCGGGTTCCTCAGCGTGTGAGGTGGGCACCTTGTAGCGGGTGGCGGCGTTGTGCTCCGTGTAGCCTCGCCCCTGGCACCAAGAGAGAAAGACGGAAATCAGGCGGTGGTGATTGCCTACCGTAACGGGTGCCAGCTTGAGGCGGTGCAAGTAGCGTTCTACATCGTTCTCGCTCAATTCGGCTACGAGCTTCTTTTTGTGAGCCGTGGCAAAGCGTTGTAACGTGGTTTCAATGTCTTGCAGATAACGGGCGCTTTTCCTTTCCCGGCCTTTGGCGGCGTGAAATTCATCGTAGGCGGTGAGCATATCCACGGAGACACGGCGGGCGTCTAGGTGGGCTGCATAGTAGGTTAAGGCGGCTTCTAGTGTGAAGTCTTGCACGCCAAGCGTTGCATAATGGTCTGCCATTTCCCGCGCCCGAATGACGGCGGCTTTTTCTGCATCGGTCATTTCACCGTGGCGGCGGCCTTCATTGGTCAATTCCCGCTCCTTCTCGCTGGCGAAATCACCGACTTCCTTCAATTCGGCTTTAGTGGCGGCGTTGAAGTAACGGCGTTCACGGGTGCCACCTCGCCACCAGCTAACGACATGGGTGTAGCGCTTATGTTTGATCTTCCTGAGGGTGACAATCGGGCGCTTCATGATGTCCCGATGATGCGAGGAAATGCGCCGAAATGCAACTTTTAGTGGCGACAAAGTGGCGACACTTCAATTTTGGGTGCTTAGATTCGATAAGACCAACGGCTTTCTAATCCGATGGTCGCTGGTTCGAATCCAGCCGGGCGCGCTCCTCTAATTGAGGTAAGAGGCAAATAATGGACGATTAAGAAGGGATGTTTTGGGGATCTTTAGGATTAAGCACCGTTTGAGCGCGCGAAAATGCAGCTTATTGGTCGGCAAATAGGCTTATCCTGCAGGCACGGGACGCGAGGACGCAGAACTCCGTTCTAAAAACTGCGTTCGGCCTTTTGCATCGCTCGGTCTGTGTTCGCCAGATCTTGCACCCCTCACAGGCGAAAGGCAGAGGGGCGCGTCACCGAGCGTTTTTTGATTGCTCAGCAGTTGATAGGGTTGAAGATTATAGGAATAAGTAAATAAAAGAATTTGAGGTGACTGATTAAATGAAACACATCAAGAAATCCGGCCTTGGTGATTACGGCATTCTTTTGAGATTGGCGTTTTTCTGTCTGGTTCTTGCATCCAGCGCCAATGAGCCCGTTGGCATGACAAGTGGAAAAGATATCTCGAAAAATTGGGATGCTTTAAATCGGGATTTCCTAGTTAAACGGATAGGATTGAATTTGGTTAGGATAGGCCCTGGCGCATACCATGATGCAAGAATTTCTTTCCCGAATGCATCCCATGAAATGAGCGTTGAACTGGTGGTGCGGAAGTATATCGCTGAAGGTTCTGAGTTTGCAGAAATCTGGGAGGAAAAAGACGGCTGGGAACTCATTCCAACGGGGGCAACGGCTCCCGGTTTATCAAAAGCATCATTGCTCAAGTTGCATGATCAGCTCGATCATTATAAAATAAAAACGGTCAAAAAAACTAGAAAACGTTTATGGACGGCTGGTAAGGTTGGAATGGTAATAAACAGCTGTTGTTTTACTATCTCTCCAGATGATCGAGATAAAATGGCCGATATACTTAAACTGTATTTCTCAACTCCATCAGAATTAGGGGGCAGAGATATTACAATATTCGAGATAGATTAGCTAATTTCGCACTCCTATAAAGATTCGTTGCCGTTATGAACAGACTCTTTGGTGCAATCTTTGTGATTTAATTCTACTCGGGCTGTTTGGACAAAGATAGCGCCACACTCAAATTTTGGACCCCATCTGTGTGCTACGTTCCTCTTTCCCCATCCAAAATGATTGCATTTAAGTTCTTCAAAACTAAAGGGGGTGTGAGTGCATTTGCTGCTATTACATTGGAGCCGCAGGCTGGCTCAGATGAGGTTGTGGAATGGATGCCCTCAGTGATATTATTCGAGGCGATCTATGGAGAGGCAGTTGCATCGGGCATTCGAGATGCTCTTGCTTGGCATTCAGGGGAAGGAGGTGCTCCGACTTCTTTCAGGGTTCTCGACTTCACAGAGCTTCTAGTCGATACGAAACCCGACGCAGTGCGGTGTGCTGCAACAATGGCCGCATGGAAGGCACTAGGACATGAAGAATCAGGGATTAGCTTCGAATTTGATCGGGAATGGATTGCACGTCGCAATACGCTGTAACCGCCGTTCAACACATCGTCTGATGCCGAGCGCAGCAGATTTTTAGACCTTATTCTTGGCCTCTTACCCGTGGAAATTAAAATTGATGATCAACAATCTTGAAGAGGCTAAAGCCTACAGTGTCTTAGTTTGCAAAGAGTCTCCTGAAGACAAAGATCGCTTGAATTTGAATTCGCCACTCGTTGATGCAGAGGCGCTGAAGGTGACTATACAAAGTCTTCCCAAAAGTTATTGCGACGTTGCTGGACAAGTCGCACTCAAAGGGAAAGTTTCTGGTTACTTTTTGCTTTGGCCTGAGGCTTTTGATAAGGGCACTCTGGTGGATACTCTTGTTGAGGCAAATTCTGAAAAGTCACCCTTTGCCGAATATTTTCAACGAATTGGCGTTTACCAAGTGGCCAGTTACGAAGCCGAACCGATCGTGGTTGTGTGTGAAGGCATGTTCAATGAAGGAGATGTTTTAAAGGTGGATATTGGCAATCCAGCTTTCAATACCTCAAAACTGGCTTCTTCATTTGAAGAGTTTTTGTTGATTGTGGTGAGCTTGGAGAAAGCTGTAATGACAAACCAGGGGAAGGCTGCATTTGATGCTTTTTTGGACGATGTCCAAAACTATACGAATAAAGACATTGCCGAAAATTGGCGTGTTATCAGCGAGATCGCTTTTGGCTGTTAAATGGGGGTATCCAGCCGAAGGGTTTTTTAGTTGGAAAAATGCCAGACAGACAGTGATTATATGGGGCGTATTCTTGTTCATCCTCGGTTCATTGTATTGGTTCCATGCGGTGTTGATTTTCTGAAGATGAGAATTTACAAAAGACGATGAATTACGATTTATGGAATGATGGGAATGCAATCCACTTAATTGAATCTTCAAATAAGACGGAGAAAGAAAGTTTAGGGGCCAATGCAGAGTTAGTTCACACGTTCACTGCAGGTGATTACACCCAGGCTAAAGAGATGATGATGGATCTTTTGTATGGAGGCGAATCATCAACTCTTGGGCCTTCAGCGGAGGCAGCTGAAGATGCTTTTGATCCCCCTCAATCTTGGGGCATGCTCTCAAATTACCTGGAGCTGATGGCGGACGATCATCAGGCGGATTTACTGCTTTCCAGTCTTCCTGAATCGCATTTCGGAACTCCTGTTTCAATAATGAGTTGGATTGCTTGTCAGGAAAGTTATCTCATTAATGAAATCAAACAGCGAGTGCGTTCCATGTCGTCTGGCTTCCCACCATCTGAGGATTTTAATGAAAAAGTGAGTCAATTAGTCGCCATGCGTGTGCGTGCGGCTTGTGACTTTATTGATAGTATTCACACATCACCCAAATGCATTATACCGTATCCAAAGGTAGAGTTTCCATCAGTTCTGGAGTGGTTGTTAGTTCACTGGTGGGATCATGTGGGTTTGATGTCCTTTAGCAGAAAAGTTCACTCTTTAAATGCCCAAAAATCATAAGGCCAACCTGTGGAAAGGCTGAGATCGTATCCCTAGTTTGTTGAATAGACTTAGCTAAGTCTATCTTTGATCGATGCAAAAGAGACGCACGAGGCATACAGAACGGAGTTCCGCGAGGACGCGAAACTCAGCACGCAAGATCCCGCAGTCGCGGGACAGGCGCATGTGCGCTCCATGGCGGACGGGGGCGGGCCCTTTTTACCAGCGGGCCCAGGCCCAGTGGAGGCCGGAGAGGGCGATGAGGCTGAGGGCGGGGAGGCAGATGCGGGGGCGGTACCAGGGGCGTTGCCACCAGGGACTGAAGAGGATGACGAGGGCGGCGATGAGGACGAGTTGACCCAGTTCGACGCCGAGGTTGAACCCGAAGAGGGCGGAGAGGGGATTGAGGCGGATGTTTGCCGTCTGCACAAAGCTGTGGGCAAAGGCCAGGCCGTGGATACCACCGAAGGCCAAGATCATGAGGGGGCGCCAGCGCTCCAGGCGGGTGGGGTAGAGGCCTTCCAGGGCCAGGACGGCAATGCTGAGGCCGACGCCGATTTCCACCCAATGTCCCGGCACGGCGAGGCCGGTGATGACGACGAGGCCCAGCACCAGGGAGTGGGCCAGGGTGAAGAGGGTGGTCTGCACCAGTAGGATGGGCAGGGTGCGAGAGAGAAAAAACAGGCCGAGGATGAAGGCGATGTGGTCCAGCCCCTCAGGAAAGATGTGCCGGAAGCCGGAAAGCATTTCCTCGCCCAGGATCTGGAGATCCAGCGTGCCCAGGAGCTGTGGCATGAATTCCTGCAGACCCAGCAGGAGGAGCAGGGGAGCTAGCAGGAGACTGTGGAGGCTTTTCAGCATGAGGGCGGCTAGCATAACGGGACAACCTAGGTCGTCCTGATGATTTTTTTGCTTTTCAGTGCCCGTGACTCACGCCTTCATGGGAGATGTCCCATCGCATTCATGACCTGCCAGAGGAAGATCGCCCCCGCGAACGCCTGCTGCGTCTAGGCCCCGGCGTCCTGACGGATGCGGAGCTGCTGGCCATCTTTATCAACACGGGGGTGAAGGGAGAAAATGCCATCCAGGTGGCTCAGCGTCTGCTTCGGGAGGTGGGCACGCTGCGGCAGCTTTCCCGCACGAGCCCGGCAGAGCTGGCAGCCTCCCGTGCTCTAGGGCCGGCGAAGGCGGCGCACTTAGCGGCGGCGTTTGAGATCGGCAAACGGGCAGAGCGCGAGTGGGCGCGGGATACGCCCATGAATTCGCCCGAGCTGATCTACCGCTACCTGGCGGCGGAGATGCAATGTTTGGCCCATGAATCCATGCGGGTGCTGCTGGTGAATACCCGGCTGAACCTGCAACGGGATGAGGAGCTCTTTCGCGGTACGGTGAATGAGACGGTGGCGCATCCGCGTGAAATTTTGCAATCGGCCATTGTTCACAAAGCCTACGGCTTCGCGGTGGTGCACAATCATCCCTCGGGAGATCCCAGCCCGAGCGATGCGGACAAGCGCCTAACGCGCCGACTGAAGGAGGGCGCGGAGGTGCTGGGGCTGAACTTTGTGGACCATGTCATCATCGGCCTGCCGGGGGAGAACCGGGGGCAGCCGTATTTTAGTTTTCGCGAAAGTGGCATGCTGTGAGGTGAGGCCGCAGCTTGCATTTCCCCCTTGGGCGCGGATGGTTTGACCAGCCATGCTTTTGATCATCGATAACTACGACTCCTTCACCTACAACCTCGTCCAGTACTTTGGCGAGATGGGGGCGCAGATGGAGATCCACCGGAATGACCAGATCACCCTGGAAGAGATCGCCAAGCTGAAGCCGGACCACATCTGTGTTTCTCCAGGGCCCTGCACGCCGAAAGAGGCGGGCATCAGTTGCGATGTCATCCGCACCTTTGGCCAGAGCATCCCCGTGCTGGGCGTGTGCCTGGGGCATCAGAGCATCGGCCACGTGTTCGGGGGCGATGTCGTGCGCGCGGGGCGCCTGATGCATGGCAAAACCTCCGTCATCAAGCACACGGGTGAATCTGTCTTCAAAGGTCTGCCGCAGCCCTTCACGGCCACGCGTTACCACTCCCTTTTGGTGAAGCGGGACACCCTGCCGGATTGCCTGGAGATCACAGCGGTGGCAGGCGATGATGAGAGTGAGATCATGGGCCTGCGGCACAAGGAGCTGCCCATTCATGGGGTGCAGTTCCACCCAGAGTCCATCCTCACGCAGGAAGGGAAAAAGCTGCTGAAAAACTTCCTGGAAATGTAGAAGGCGTTTCCTGTTTCATCCGCTGCCTACCACGGGGCGTTGGTCGGCATTTCTCGTCACCGCACTCGTTTCAGCCCCGTTTCCTCCCATGACCTACCTTCTCACCTTTCTGGCGGGTTTCATCTGTGGGACGGCGACTTGGCTGCTGTGGATGGCTTTCCGTTTCATCATGGATGTGAAGGCCGCGCAGTCCACCGTCGCGGGCTACCTGAATGCAGCGGATTCACCCAAAGATGTGGAGGCACGCAAGGCGGTGGAAGCCTGCAAAAACAGGCTGCGCTGGCAGAAACGAGTGAACCCAGAGTGGCTGCCGCCGCTGGTGGATGAGGTGCCACGCCTGGTGCGGGACATTGCCCGCATCTACCATCCCCAGCACCCTGAGCCGCTGCTGGCACCGGGCCTCAGCCAGTTCAGCCGGGCGGTGCATTTGGCCGCCCTGGATGTGTCTGACTTTTTGCAGACGCGTTCCATCGGTCGCCTCGTGGATGTGAGCGCCAGCACAGCGCTAAAGACCTGGGAAATGACGCACAAGATCGCCACGCATGAAGCCATGCAGACGGCGGGGAAGTGGTACCGCCGCCTGCTGCCCGTGTGGCAGGTGGTGAAGTATAAATCCCCCATGGTGTGGGCTGGAGTGGCCGTTTCAAACGTGGCTGCACGCACCCTGCAACCCGCCATTATTGATATCCTGGCTCGCCGCACCATTGATCTTTATAGCGGGCGGGTGGGCCAGAGTGCGCCATTGATCATCCCGGAAGTGGTGGAGCCGGAATGAAGGTGAACGAATAGTGTGGCTAGCTCATCTCCCCTGTCTCTGAGCCCGAGGGAATGTGTTTTGGAGAGCTCTGGATAAGGGGAGACGAGAGCTGAATACACCTAACAAACTTTAAAATCAATTGTCGTTTTCCAGGATCTCTTCCAGCACTCGCCCGTCGGGCGCAGGCAGGGGGATGTCCAGCAGGCGGGCGATGGTGGGGGCGATGTCGAGGTTGGCCATGCGGGGGAGCACCACGCCTTTTTTGATGCCTTTGCCAGAGGCGATGAAGATGCCGTCCAGCTCGGGGTCGGTGTTCGGGTAACCATGGGTGCCGCCGTAGTCCACGCTGGGGCCGGTCACGGCTTCGCCCGCCGCGCCGTTGTTAAAGGCGTAGCCGGCCTTGGCATAGAGCACCAGGTCACCCATGCCCTGGTTTTCAGCCGGGGTGGGCATGCCCAGGGTGGGGCCGTCGTTGCCATCGATCACCTTGTCCACCCCTTCGGTAGCGGCGAAGAGTTCCTTCAGCTTGGGCAGCAGCTCGGCTTTGCGGGCAGGGTCTAGCACGTAGATGAAGCACAGGCCGCCCTGGGTCATGGCCGCCACCTCGCAGTGGGTGATGGCATTGCCAAAGGCCTTGGCATAACCGGCCTTTTTCAGGGCCACATTGGGGAAGACGTAGTTCGTCACCTTTTTGAAACCGTGATCCGTCGCGATGACGAAGGTGGTCTTGTCCTTCAGGCCGGCTTCTTCCACGGCCTTCACCAGGTCACCCACCAGCCGATCTGTGTAGGAAAGCGCCGTGAAGCTGGCCATGTTGGCCGGGCCGTAGCGGTGGTGTATGCCGTCGGTGTTTAGCGTGTGGTACAAAAGTAGGTTAGGCTTGTGCGTCTTGATGATGTGGCTGGCGGCCTTGGTCCAGGTGAGGTCATGCCAGGCCATGTTCTTGCGCTGCGGGCCGGGGTTCATCCAGGAGACTTGCTCTGCCGTCAGCAGGCCAGCGGCGATCATTTCTTTTTCGATGGGGCGGTCCGCATTTGGCAGTTCCTCGAAGCTCCAGGTGATGGTCTCCGCATCTTTGATGGCCACCCAGTCCACTTCGGCCGTTGTTAGGCCTTCCTTGTGGGCGATGTCATAGATGGTCGGGACATGCACGAGGCGATTTTTATGCACCCAAGGTTCGATCTTCGGCGGCTTGTTTCCCTCACCCCGCACCAGCAAGCCATTAAAAAGCACTCCGTGTTTGCGCGGATTCACGCCGGTGACCATGGTGGTGTGATTGATCCAGGTGATGGAGGGGTTGGAGACGGTCATGGCCTCCGTCTGCGCGCCATCGGCCGCCAGCTTGCGCAGATTTGGCACGGCCAGGGAGGGGTCCTTCCACATCCAGGCGGGGAAGCCATCCAGACTGATGAGCACGACGTGCTGGTCTTTATCCGCCGCAGAAAGCGCCGCCGTTAAACCAAGGGCCAGGAGGAGAGGTCGAAAAATCATGGGCAGACAGTACGGTCATGACCCAGGCATTCTTCAACCTGGCTTGGAGAGTTCTGTCCTGGGAATGAGGCGAGGGGAAATCAATCTTTGATGTTTCCTTCTCCCTGCTTCATTCTCCTAGATGCTTCGCGGAACCTCCCCTCCCCCTCGCCGAATCACTTGGGGCAAAATTCTCATCACGCTCGTGGTCGTGGTGGCGGTGGGTGCCGCCGTGCTCATTGTTTCGGTCGCCGTGAGTCATGATCGGTTCAAAGAGGAGCGACTGAAGGAGGTGCCTGCTCTCTACAGAGACGATTTCAAGTTGATGGATCCCTGAGTGAGTTCCTGGGGCTGGCCCTGCCGTGTGCTTTTTTAGCGGGGCTGGGGCGCTGAAGTCAGAACGAGACTTTCCACACCGTCCCGCGTGCGGGATGGGACTGCAATCCACTGACAAAAAAGCGCGGATCCTTTCGGACCCGCGCTCAAGATTGTCAGAGGTGTGAGGGGCCGTTTTTCACGACCGCTTTCATCACTCGTAGCTGGCCTGCTGGCCTTTGAAGTCGCGCTTCTTGATCCATGGCATCAGGCTGCGGAGGCGAGCGCCGGTCTTCTCGATCGGGTGCTTCTCGCCGTCTTTGAGCAGCTTGTTGAAGGTCTTGTAACCGCTCTCGGTTTCCTTGATCCACTCCTTGGCGAACTTGCCGTTCTGAATTTCCTTCAGAGCTGCCTTCATGCGCTTCTTGACGCTGGCGTCAATGATCTTCGGACCGACTTTGACGTCGCCCCACTTGGCGGTTTCCGAGATGGAGAAACGCATGCCAGCGATGCCGGACTCGTTCATGAGGTCCACGATGAGCTTGAGCTCATGCAAGCACTCGAAGTAAGCCATCTCAGGGGAGTAGCCGGCCTCGACCAGCACTTCGAAACCAGCCTGCACGAGGGCGCTGGTGCCGCCGCAAAGAACGGTCTGCTCACCGAAGAGATCGGTTTCGGTTTCTTCCTTGAAGTCGGTCTGGATGACGCCGCCACGGGTACAACCCACGCCGTGTGCCCAAGCGAGAGCGATCTGCTTGGATTTTTTGGAAGGGTCCTGATAGATGGCGATGAGTCCTGGAACGCCTTTGCCTTCCGTGTACTGACGGCGGACGATGTGGCCTGGGCCTTTCGGGGCGACCATGATGACGTTCACATCCTTCGGCGGGACGACGGTCTTGTAATGGATGGCGAAGCCGTGGCTGAACAGGAGGGTCTTACCCTTGGTCAGGTTCGGGGCGATGTCGGCCTTGTACACACCACCGATTTTGGTGTCTGGCACAGCGACGAAGATGACGTCAGCCAGCTTCACAGCTTCAGCGGTGTCATAAACTTTGAAGCCTTTTTCTTCAGCGACCTTGCGGCTCTTGCTGCCGGAATACAGACCGATGATGACGTTCACGCCGCTTTCCTTGAGGTTCAGGGCGTGTGCATGGCCCTGCGAGCCAAAGCCGATCACGGCGCAGGTTTTGCCTTTGAGAGGCGCCAGGCTGGCGTCTTTTTCAGTGTAGATTTTTGCGGGCATTAGTTATGGGTCTGGTTAGAGGGCGCGCAGAGTGGTGCAACACAGGGGCATGGTCAAGGAGGAGTTGACAGACGGTTAGGCCGGGTGCAGCGCGCCCCGGCGGCCCCGCGCTCTTCCGCAGCCTGGTTTAACAAGACGCCAAAGCCATACTTGCGAGGTCAAGATTCTGGCCTACATGCTCCCTATGAGACTGACCAAACGCGGGGAGTACGCCCTCCGTACCATGATTCGCCTGGGTGTGGCCGCACGCAATGGTGAAGGGGTGATCTCGGTATCCTCCCTTGCTGAGCAGGAGCATCTGCCCTTCAAATTCCTCGAAGCCATCCTGTTTGAATTGCGCACGGCCGGTTATGTCGAAAGCCTGCGTGGCAAGCATGGCGGGGCGCGTTTGGCCCGGCCCATGAGCGGCATCAAGATGGGCGAAATCGTCCGCCTCATTGATGGCAAGCTGGCCCCCATCGGCTGCGCCAGTGAGACTGAATATGAAAAATGCACCTGCCCGGATGAGGAGCACTGCGGCCTGCGCATGCTGATGATCGATGTGCGCAATGCCATCGCCAATATCCTGGACCGCTACACGCTGGAGCACGTGGTGGAGGTGACGCTGCGCAAGCAGGAGCAGTGCGGCGGCACGAAGAAAAAAGCCGCAAAAAAAACCAGCAAGTCCCGCCATGCCGACCCTGCCGATGGCTTCCTGGCCGTGCTGCTGGACACGCCTGTGTAATGGCGCAGGCGGGGCCGATGGATTCAGCCTAGGGCGTGAGCACCTTGGGGGTGGAGGGCGGATGTGGGGGTGCAGGTTGGCGGAAAAGGGCACCCTTTTGCGGACAAGGTTCTGCGTGCTGCGACCGCCCCTCACCTGGGCCTCATCCCCGCACGCGGGGAGAGGGAGGGTCTTTTGGGAGCTCAGGATGGAGGGAGCGGACGTGGGTTTCTCGCGCCCCTCCAGGGCGCATCCCATTAGACACGCATTTTGTTATTCGAGGGACCGGGGGTTCTCGGTCCTGCGCACCTTCACCCCCGGCTATCGGCTCTCGCCCCTCCAGGGCGGGGGAACGCGCGGCTAGGACTCCGTGTATTGTAGTCCCGTCCCGCACGCGGGACGGTCTGGGAGAGGAGGGAACGCGGGCGTTGAGGACTCCAGGGGCGCTGGGAAGGTTAGGCGAATAGGATATTCGCGCTCCGTCTGCGGGCCTGCGGTGTCGGAGGAGGTGAGGGGCAGACGTCTCGGTCCGAGTGCGCTTCTCGCGCCCCTTCAGGGCGCTCTGGCTTTGACTCGCTTTTGGTGATTCGCAGGTCCGGGGGTGAAGGTGCTGCGCACCTTCACCCCCGGCTATCGGCTTTCGCCCCTCTAGGGCGGGGGAAGGTGCTTTTGAGAGCTCGAAATGAAAGAGCAAATGAGGAGTGGTTTGGTCTCAGAGCCCCCTCGAGAGGATTCCACTTTTGTTTTTAAATCCTACTTGACGGGTGTAGATATGAAAGATAGGAATTGGGCGTCTATGAGCCAACACACCACCGAAACAGAATCCGAAGTCTGGTTGGAAATCGTCCGTCAGAAAGTCGGCGCTATGCGTTTTGGCTCGGTGCAGATCATCGTCCATGAAGGTCGGGTGACACAGGTGGAGAGCACGGAGAAGACGCGCTTCTCCGGTGAGACCACCCAGATCCCCGCGAAGAAGTAGTCCCTTGCCGCTCACGCCATCATGAATATCTTTCCCTCCGTTCACCTCTCCCGCAGCCGTCACACGCCGCTGCGGCCTGCCCCTTCACGCCTCATTTTGGAAAGCCTGCCACCAGACCAGGGGATCTACATCCCCAAGATCATCAGCAAACCGCTGAAGAAGGGCCAGGGCTATAAATTTGGCATCTTCGGCGGCATCCATGGCGATGAAGAAGCAGGCACGCTGGCCATCCAGGAGCTCATCCAGTGGGCGGCGGAAAAGCCGGAAGAGCTGCATGACTTTGAGCTGCACTTTTTCCCCATCTGCAATCCGACGGGCCGGAACCTGGGCATCCGCCACAATCAGAACGGCCTGGATCTGAATCGCGAATTTTGGTACGGTTCCATCGAGCCCGAAGTGATCTACCTGGAAAGCGAGCTGCGCCGCGAGCGCTACGACGGCATCGTCTCTCTGCATGCCGACGATGACTCCGATGGCTGCTACGGCTTTGTCAGCGGGGCCCTCCTCAGTGAGCACCTGCTGGAGCCGGCGCTGGCCGCTGCGGCGGAATCTCTGCCGCGCAATGAGCTGCCCATCATTGATGGGTTCCTCGCCTCCCGTGGCATCATCAAAGAAGGTTACCACGGCATCCTCAGCGCGCCGCCGGAGCAGCACCCGAAGCCCCTGGAGATCGTCTTTGAAACGCCCGCCCTCGCGCCGATGCATCATCAGGTCAGCGCCACAGTCGCTGCGGTGAAGACCATCCTGGCAGAGTACCGCCAGCTCCAGGCCTACGCGGCGAACTTGTAATCTCCCCCCAGAGCGCACCCTCAGTCATAGCTTTCGGTCGCAGGTCATCCCACCCGGTACCTGCAAAAGATCTTTCCCAGCCGAAGAGACTCAGGGCGCATGTGCCCCTGGTCCCAGGGGCGAAGTTGGTCCCTCGCCTCACGCGTGTTTGGGCTCCGATGCGCCCGCTCGGCGGGAGCTCTGCGCGTCCATGACATCATCCTCCCCCCATTCGATGCTGCTGCTTCTCCTCGCCATCTCCGTCACCGTCCTCGCCGTTTCCTTCACCTGCTCTTTGACGGAGGCTGTGCTGCTCAGCCTGAATCCACTGGAACTGAAGTTGCAGGAGAAAAAGGGCATCCGCAGTGCCGGGCGCTGGCTGGAAATGAAGAACGCCATCGAGCGGCCCATCTCCGCCATCCTCGTCTTTAATACCCTGGCCAATACCGGCCTGGCCACGCTGGCAGGCGCTCTTTTCACGGGCATCTATGGGGCGGAGTGGCTGTGGGTCTTTTCCATCGTCATGTCCATCCTGGTCCTCTTTGGTGGGGAGATGGCGCCGAAGATCATCGGCGTGCATCATGCGGCCCGCTTGGCTCCCAGGCTCATCGGCCCACTGAGCCTCATGCTGCGCCTGTGCTACCCGCTGGTGCTGCTGATGGAAAAATTCTGCGAACGGCTGAAGAGCCGCGCCTCCGATGGCCGCAGCCAGAGTGACCACATCATGGACATCATCACCCTGGTGCAGGCGGCCAAGGCAGAGCAACTTTTGCATAACCAGGAAGAGATCATCATGATCCACGCCGCCACCCTCAGCGCCCGCCGGGTGAAGACGGCCATGGTGCCGAAGGAGGCCGTGCGCGTCTTCGATGCCCGCCTGTCCCTGCTGGAAAACGTCCAGGCCGCCGGGCCGAAGCTGCACCGCAGTTACCCCGTCAGCCTGGATGGCAGCCCAGAGAGCCTCATCGGCTACATTCGCGTGCGCGAGTTGTTTGTGCAGAACCTCACCTCCCCAGCCACGGCCGACTGGACGAAGCTGATCCGTCCCGCACTGCGCATGAATGGCCATGCCTCCCTCACGCAACTCCTGGCGCTGTTTTTAGAAAAGCAGGAAGTGGCCGCCCTGGTGGATGCCCCCGGTGGCCGCATGGCCGGCTGGATCACCCTGGACGACGTCATGAAAGTGCTGATGGGGGCCCGCGTCTAGCTGCCTGCGGCCGTCATGGAGCGCACGCGTCTCGCGTGCTGAGTTCTGCGTCCTCGCGGAGAAGTCCGTTCTTACATCCTGTCCACTCCCTTGCACCTCCAAAGGAGCTCGGCCATCCAGCCCTCTCCATCCCCGCAGGCTGAGGCCAGAATGGCTCCACTCCTTGCCCATCTCCCTCCGTCCGCCAGGCATATTCTTGAAAAGAACACAAACATACTCCGCCCTTCTCGCGCCTCTCCAGGAGGCAACCTCTGTGACGCGTTTTTGGTTAGGCGATCGGGGGTTCTCGCTCGCCAAGCCTCGCTCGACCTCCGGCTACCGTCTTTCGCTCTTCCAGAGCGCGGGAAACGCACCCCGGCGCTCACGGCCAGCCTCATCTCGTCCGATACCGAAGGTCCGCAGACAGAGCGCAAATATTCTACTTGCCTAACTTTCCTCGCGGGCGCCAAGGTCGCATCCCTGCTCTTGCTCCATCGTGCCGGAGCGGTTTTAAGGCGCACTCTTGGAGACGTCGTGCATTTTTTGCAGCTTCAAAATCTCGATGATCTTGCCTTCGTCTTTGCCAAAGAAAGCCGCTGTCAGATCTTGGACTTTAACCCCAGGAGGCGGCGAATCGGTGGGCACAAACTTCAGCTTGATCTCTTTGGAAGGGGCGACTTCATCCTTGCCACCCTTGATGCTCAAGATGGCCTCCACCGGCTCCACTTTCGCAGGTTTCTCAGGTGCCTGCTGGGCCTGGGTAGCGGGTGCGGCGGCAGCCGCTGGTGCAGCCGGCGGGCGTGGCAGCCAGCGTTTCACCAGGATCACCATTTCCTTGTCATTCAGCACGTAAAAGTCCACCACCTCTTTGCCCACCTTCACCTCAGTGACACGTACAGAGCCATCTTCCTTGAGGAAAGCGGTGCCCTTCAGCAGCATTACCGTCTGGTCGTAGAGGTAACCTTCTTTGGGCTCCACGGCGGTCACATCCAGCTTGGGTTTTTCATCGGCCTTCACCACCGTGAGGACCTCTTGTTCCACATGCTCCATGCTTTGCGTGTAAACGGCTGCGTCATACTTACCGACGGCAAACCCGGCGGGGTTGGGCAGCGAGGCGGTAAAGATCCGTGATCCCTCCGGGGGGGCAGGGGTGCTGCCGATGACGGAGGCATCCTTGTTGCCGATCAAGATCGTCGGCACCTCTTTGGAGGGTTTTTCCAAGATCACCGTGAACTTCAGCGGGGCTTCCCCCGGCGTGCCGAGCTTGTAACTCTGGCGGCTGATCTTCTTGACGCTGTTCGCTTTGGGATCAGGCTTTTTCACGCCCAGCCCCATCGTGGCATAGGCCACACCGCCCTTCGTCACCACTTGCAGCGTGGGGGGCTCCGCTCCGCGATTCCACCCCCATTTCCCAGCCCTGCCGGGCAGGTAGGCCTCAATGCAGCGCATGTCATCAATCCCCAGATTGCCTTGATCATCGGTGATGCTCTTGATGTTCAGCGGGATGTTATTGAGCGTCACACTCTTCACGATGGTGTCGGTTTTTTTCGTCCCCCAGCCTTTGAAGCCCGTGCCATAGATTTTCAGAGTCTGCGTGCCATCCGCCTCCTCAGGGATGCTCTCCGGCGTGACGTAGTAAACCGAAGGTGTGGGCAGTGGCAGGCTGGTTTGCGTGCGTGAGCCCATCATCACCGTCTGCAGACTGGAAAAGCGAGTGCTCAGCTCCATGGTCAACAAGCGCTGGGGGTGGGTATAACAATAAGTATTGAGGACGTTGAGGTGATGCTGCACCATTCCTAGGTCCGCCACGCACTTCAGCCGTGTGTCATTGTCCCAGATGATGTTGGTGGTCCGCCCTTTAAAAATAGGGTCGAACAGGTAGCGTTTGGCTGGGTGGCGAAACTGGGATGGCACCCAGCGTGTGGAGGTCTGGAGGGTGATGCTGTCGTAGTCTTTCAGTTCTGCTTCTTCGCAAATCAGGATGACCAGCGCCGGGATGCTGGTGGGGTGCATCAGCATGGCAGGCTTCGTCTTGATGGATTCCGGCTGGCCCAGGGCTTGCAGGCTCGGGTCAAACCGATACGTGATCTGTGTGCCATCGCTGCTTGGCACCACCACGGGCAGGAGGCTGCGCGTCTGCACATCTTGCTCCAGCTTGCGCATGTACTTCAGCACCAGGTCGGCCTTCGCCGTCTGGCCTGCGGCCACATACTGGGCGGCTACCTTGGCCATGAGGTCAAACTGCTGCCGCCCGCTGTAGGCCATGTCCAGACTCTGCGCTTCCGCCAGCGGGAAAGCGGCAAAAATGGAAGGCTGGTTACCATGATTTCCCATCATGCCAGGTAGCTCTGAGAGATCGGTAGTGCGTGAAGAATTGAGATTCTCGCTTTTTTCTGGGCATTCAGATTCGGCAAGTTTTTTGCTTTTAGCGTAACGGGGATGCACCTGCACCTCACACACATACCCTTCGCGGGTGCGCCAGCCGGGGGACACACTGACCTGGGTCATACCCATGAAAACACGGCGATTTTCCGTCCAGCGCTGCGGGTCACTCATCTGCCTCAGGATGTTTTCCATGACCTTGTTAGACGTGGCGATCTTCAGGATGTCGCTTTCAGACAGGCTAATGTGGCTGGCAGGCAGGTCCTTGATCAATTTACCTGCGTCTGTGAAGCTCGGGGCTGCGGGGTCTGCGGCTGGGGTGGGCAGCGTGGTGGTCGGGGCGGTGCCATCTCCCACCAGCGCGGGTGTCGCTGTCGCGCCTGTCGCCGGGGCGGTGGGCAGGGCGGGCTCGGTGCCGTCTTCTTTGAATTTCTCCAGATCCTTCAGGGCCTTGGCCTGTTCGAGTTGGAATTTCAGCTCATCCACCGTCTGGGTCTGCGCGGCCTCACGCTCCAGGTTTTTCAGGTCCAGTTCCGTTTTGCGCTGCTTCAGGCGATCGGCAGCTTCCGCCAGTTCGTTATTCCCGATCCCCACCGTCGCGCCGATGCTCGTGGCAGTCGTTCCTGAGACGACCGCCGCGCCTTGCACCTTCTCTCGCAGAGCGTTGGCATAGGTGGAGTACTCGCTTCGGTTGTCGGCATAGAAGGGGCTCTCATTCACCTTGTCGCGCGTGGGCACACCGGGCACGTCAGGGATGAGAATAAAGTCACTCGCCCCCGCATGGCCCCACTCCTGCAGTTGCCGCTCGATCCCGTCCAAAAGTCCGCCCACGTAGCTCACTGTCTGATTCAGCTCCTTCATGCTCAGCGCGGTGTGTCCCATTTCATAGGGTGGGCAGGTGGGGCATGCCGACGTGTGCAAATGCACGCTTTTTCCCGAATCCAAACTTGCACGCGGGACTTCAGCTTTACGGCGTAGTGCAACCGGAGTTGCGGGCAGATCTGCCACTGGCACATAAATCTGCGGCTTCAGTGCCTCAACCGGATTCCTCATCAATGGTTCCCCATACGAAACTGGCATCCCGAAATGAACCAGCAGCACCCCCGTTAAAAGGCAGCGTGCCATTGAAGGGGAGGAGGATGCCAAGTGTTTCATAATGCACGAATATGGGTGAGCGCTGCCATATATTTGGTTAGCCGACCTATTGTCAATGCAAAATGCTCTTTTTACCGAGATGAAATGCTTATCTTTTTGAAGTTCAATCTACTGTTTATCGCAAAGTTCAGTTTTTATGGCGCTCAATTCAAAAGCTTAGGTAAAAGAATCAGGCGTTACTTTTGCCGTTTGCCTGTCCCACCGATTCTCCTTCCTCAAAGGTGGGCATGAGGCGGATGGCGTGGGCGGGCAGGGGCTGCCTGTCTGCCAGTTGGCGCACCGCGCGGGCGATGCGAGTGGCCAGTTGCGTGGGCTGGATGGTGTAGCGGGCCACGGAGGGGCTGGTCGCATCCAGGATGGGGTCGTGGTCGCGGGAGATCACCGTCACGTCTTGAGGCAGGCGTTTCCCTCGGCGCATGAGGTGCATCATCACCGTCAGCACATGCGTGGCCCCGCCCACGAGGTAAGCGGTGGGCGGCTGCGGCTGGCGCAGCGTTTCATCCAGCAGGGCGCACAGACTGGCCGCTTGGTTGTCATGCCGCAGCACTTGCAGCCTCGCCTCGGGGTGGTCCACCAGGGACTCGCGCAGGCCTTCTTCGCTGGCGATGTCGCCCCCATACAGGCTCTTGGAGAGGACGAGGGCGATGTGCCGGTGCCCCCGCCGCCACAGCACGCCTCCCGCGTGATGGCAGGCCGCGTGAAAGTCCACATCCACCGAAGGAAGATCCACCCCCGGCGCGCAGGAACCGAGAATGAGGGTGGAAAAAGCCTGCTGGCTAAACCACTGCTGCAACCCCGCCTGCGCACTGAGCACCAGCCAAACCGTGGCCGGATGCTGCGCCACAAACGCCGCCAGACCGCGCCCCGCCGGGCCTGTGTAAAACGCGGGCTGACTGTGAAACTGCACCTCGCACCCCGCCGCCGTCAGCTTCCGCCTCAGCGTATCCATGACAAAGGCGATCCTGGTGGGCAGGGAGAGGAAGGAGCCCGGCATGAGCACCGCCACCACCTTTCGGCTCGGCGCAGCAGGGGCCTGCACATGCTGGGGGGAGATGCTGCGGCGCTGCCTCTGGGTCACCTCCAGCCAGCCTTGACGTTGCAGTTCATCCAGCGCCGCGCGCAGCGTCCGGCGGCTCACTTGCAGGTGCTCCGCCAGCGCACGCTCCCCCGGCAGGTGCCCCTGCCAGTGCCCCTGGCGTATGCCTTCACGCAGACTTTCCACCGTCTGCACCACCAGGGAGAGGCGCTTCGGCAGGCGGGGAGTGGACAGCGGCACTTTAGGCATCGGAAGTTAGGCAGAGACCCAGCAGTGAACACCCACCCGCACCCCTTTGGCAATGCCATTCCAGGCACCCAGCGCTCCGGCACACGGAGCCCCCCCCCCGACAACGATCATAAAAAAGGCAGCCCGCAGGGAAGCGGGCTGCCGTGTGAAAGAAAGGTGGTCTCAGCCGGGCCTCAGCGGGTGGTCAGCGTGGGGGAGGTGAACTTCTTGCGCTGGATCTCCAGCACCTTGCGTTTGGAGGTCAGGATGGCGATCTCCCGATCCAGCCGCTGGGCGCGATCCTTTTGGCGATGGCGATAGGCCGCTGTGCCTTGTTTCAGGTGCGCATCCATACCGACAAAAGGCGCGTTTTTCGCCTGCTGCAGTTGGTTGATGCGCTTCGTGATGGCATTGATGTGCGTGCCAAAGACCTTCACTTTTTCGTCATAGGTCAGCTCCGCGCCAGTAGGCTCCATGGAGATGTTGCTGTATTGAAACTGCTTCGGCGCGCTGTCCTTGAAGCTGGTGGAACTGGTGGAGACCACCGAGTCCAGCGCCTGCGTCGTTTCCGGCTCGATGAGGTCCAGGCGGAAGTAATCCTTCAGGTGCGAAGGCAGGTCCTGGGCGGGGATTTTGAGGATGCCATCGCCCGTCTGCACGGAGAGGTTGGTATCGTCAAAGTTCAGCACCTTCGCTGTGCGCAGCACTTTGCCATCGGGCAGTTCTAAGAACTCGATGACACTGCCACGGGCAGAGCCGCGGCGGGCTTCCACAATGTTTTGATACGCACGCTTCTGGGTTTCAATGGCGTCATTCAGGGCCACCATCACACTGCGCGCTTCCACCAGAGATTGGTTAGAGTCGTAAAGTCGGCGCTGCAGCTCGTAGTGCCGCTTCAGCGTCTCCACATAACTGTGGCGGTCCGCCAGGGCGGTTTTGGCCAGGTTCAACTCCCGCCGGGTGGTTTCCCGGACCTGGGAGGCCTCCATCTGCTTATCCTTCAGGTAAGTGAAGAAGGAGAAGCCCACGAGAGCCACACAAAAAAGAATGCCTAAGATGCTCTTCATGGGGGGATTTATTCGTTGTTCAGCGAGTGCAGGCGGGAGGATTCTTCGCGCAGCATTTGCAGGTAAGTATTCCGGCTGGCCATGTTTACCTTCAGGTCCAGCAGCTCAGCCTCCACCTTTTGCACATGCTCACTCAGCGGCGGGTAGAAGGGGTCCATATTCAGGCCGATCTTGGCCACCGTCGGGGGTGGCAGTTGCGTGCGGTAGTATTCGATGTGCTGATCGTAGAGCGGGATCAGGCGATCCACCTCCTGCTTTTCCTGGATCAGAGACGCCGTCTCTGCCTGGATCTGGCGCAGCTCAAAGCAGCTCGTCAAAAAAGGGGTGATGGCCAGCAGCAGCGTGGCCTTCCAGGTCATGACAGACCGTGGGCGCGGAGGCAGGGATAAAGTCTGCATGAAAAAGGGGGGGTGGGGGGAGGGGACTGAAAAAAGCGGGGGCTTCAGGGGTAGTGCAGGGTCTTGCGCAGATCGGCAGGCAGGTCGCTCGGCATCAGCTTTTGCACACCACTGGTTAGGCTGATGGAAAGGCCACTGTCTTCGACTTTCAGGATTCGCACTTGAGCAAGTTTCCGGCCATCCAGCAGCGTCAGTTCGGGGATGATCCGCCCCACCTGGGCCTGGCGGTCGCGGTTGATGATGTCCACGCGCTCCTTGCTCAGGCGGCTCAGCGTGTCCTTCAGCAGGCGTGCCTTTTCCTGGATGGCGGCTATCTCACCGCGCTTCGCTTGCACCTTTTGTTGCAGCTCCAGCAGCGTCACATAGGTCTGAAAGTCCGCCCGGCGGGTCATCACATTTTGTTCATACCCAGGCAGGGTCTGGCTCAGTTCGGCGATCTGTTTTTGGCCCTTGTTGTGCTGGTCATAAAGATACCAGCCACCCACAGCCGCGGCAAAAATCAGTAAGGCAAAAAAGTTTTTCATAATCCAAAAAAGAGGTCAAAAAAGCAGAAGAAAAGGCCCCTCCTCACGGGCGGCCACGCAGGCTCACCAGCTCAGCTTCCAGGGCCTTCACCGCCGCGTCCGTGGCTTCATAGCTCTTGATCGCCTTGGTCAGTTCCTGCTCGCTGATCTTGAGATTCTGCTCCAGCAGACCCACCTGCTTGCTGGCCAGTTGGGCCGTGGCCAGGCTAGGTGGCAGCTTCTCCTTCAGGGCCTGCAGCTTCTGATCCAGGTCATGACTTTCAGCACTCAAATCCGCCATTTTGGTCTGCAGCTCCCGCTTCTGGGTCTGCACCTGATTGTAGTTGAAGTCCTTGCAGCTCACCACGCTGAGGCTTAGAAAGACGCAGGCAAAACGGGCGAAAAAGGGGGCAGCTGCATTCATACAGGGATGCTCGGAGGCTATCAGGAAGCTTAGGGTGTGTCAATGGGGGATCCATCTATGGAAGTCAAGGTCAGTCGTCGATGTGTCAGGATTGTTTCCCTCCTCTCTCCGCAGGGCTTGCAATCTGCTGCATCGGCTCGTAAGTCCTCCTTCCGCATTCTCCCTTGGCGTTTGTTTTCCCGACCTGTTTTCCCATGCCCGACTGGCTCTCTGTTATCTTGCTTGGCATCATCGAAGGTGTCACCGAGTTCCTACCCATCTCCTCCACGGGGCACCTCTTGATTCCCCAGACCCTCGGTTGGTTACCCGCGAAGAGTGACCTCTTTAACGTCGTCATCCAGAGCGGTGCCGTGTTGGCTGTACTGGCCGTTTTCACCCAGCGTGTGAAGCAGTTGGCCTTCAGCCTCGGCAGCCCGGAAACGCGGGACTACTTGGCCAAATTAGCCGCCGCCTTCCTCCTCACCGCTGCCGGTGGCCTGATCATCAAAAAGCTGGACGTGGAGCTGCCGGAAACCGTGCCCCCCGTCGCCTGGGCCACCCTCATCGGCGGCATCATCATCCTCTGGCTGGAGCGCGTGTATCGGGGCAAAGCGGGCACCACGGAGATCACCTGGGTCGTCGTCGCCGCCGTGGCCGCCGCCCAGCTCCTCGCCGCTGTTTTTCCCGGCACCTCCCGCTCCGGTGCCAGCATCATGATGGCCATGGCCTTCGGCATCGCCCGGCCTGCCGCCACAGAGTTTTCCTTCCTGCTCGGCATCCCCACTCTCATGGCTGCGGGTGGGCTGAAAATCTTTTCCGAGATCAAAGATCACGGCGTGGGTGGCGAAGACTGGTCCATGGTCGCCCTGGGCACCCTCGTCAGTGCCCTGTCCGCCTTTGTCGTGGTGAAGTGGCTCATCCGTTTTGTCCAGAGCCACACCTTCAATAGCTTTGCCATTTACCGCATCGTCCTCGGTGCGGGATTGCTGATTTACGCGGCCACACTCAACCACTGAACCGCCCCCCTGAATGGTTGACTTTGCCAAAGGCTACTTTCGCCGCTCCATCTTCAAGACCTACCGCTTCTTCAAGCATCCGCGGAAGCTGAAGACCAGCCCCTTCATGCGCTGGTTTGCCCGCCACTTTTTGGACAAGCGCGTGTGGAAGCCCACCCAGCACACCTTTGCCGGTGGCATGGCTGTGGGCCTCTTTGTCACCGTGCAGTTGCTCCCCATCCAGATGCCCACCGCTGCCATCCTCGCGGCCATCTTCCGGGTCAATATCCCCATCGCCATCGCCCTCTGCTGGGTCAGCAATCCCGCCACCCTCGCTCCCATCGGCCTGCTGGAAAACTGGATGGGCACCTGGATCATGCACAGGTTTGGCGATCCCACCGCGGCCGCTGCCGCCATCGTGGAAGAGCATGAAACGCTGGCTCGCGGCATCCAGTTCGCCAAGGCCATGTTCCTCGGCGGCGTCTTCCTGGGCGGCGCACTGGCACCCGTGGGCTACATCCTCTCTTACCTCACCTGGGGTGCGATTGATCAGTGGAACAAATTCCGCAAGCAGCCCGACCTGCCGCTGGAAAAAGGCCCCGATGCCTGAGCTGGCGACAGCCTGCTCTTGCGCAGCCCCGCACTCCGCGTCATCATCTCCCCATGCCTCGCAGCCGTCGTGTCCACTTTGACTGCCTCACCGCCATGCGCGCTCTGGGGGAGCCCACACGCTTCGCTTTGGTGCGTTCTTTGTTAGGCGGCCCCCGCTGCGTGAATGACCTGTGCGAGGAACTTTCCGCCACGCCCTACAATGCCTCCAAGCACCTCCGCGTGCTGCGCGAGGCCGGATTGATCGAGGTGGAAAAGCACAGCCAGCAGCGCGTCTATTCCCTGGCCGAGGCCTTCCGCGCCCGCATGAAACCCGGCACTCAAACGCTGGATCTCGGCTGCTGCCAGTTTCATCTGGATCAGTTTGAGGAAGCCTAAGCACCGCCAAAAGCCCCCGAAGATTCAAGCCACCCAAATTCAGGCTTGAGTCAGGGTTGGTAGAGTGGCCCTTCGCCTTCCGCCGAAGAATCTCCCAGAGGCACGCGTACTTTCAGCGGCACTCGCTTTTCCGCCGCCATGATTTCACTCCCACATTTCCGCCGCGCCTTCTTGTCGCTCATTTGGTTAGGCTCCAGCCCCTTGTTCGCCTCCCAGCTCCACATCGGTGCCGCGACGGTGGACATCACCCCGGACCGCCCTGTGCCTTTGTCCGGGCAGATGCACACGCGCATCTCAGAAAAGCCCGAGACGCCCATCAGCATCACCGCTTTAGCCCTGGAGTCGCGGGAAGGGGACCAGGTGCTGGACCAGGCCATCCTCATTTCCTGCGACCTCGTGGCCATCCGCGATGGCATCACTCAAAAAGTGCGTGAAAAGGCTCAGGGCAAAATCCCCGGCTTTGATCTCACCAAGCTCGTGCTCAATGCCACCCACACGCACACCGCCCCCATCACCACGGACGGTGAAAAATACCGCTTCCTGCGCAAAGGCGTCATGAGCGGGGAGGAGTACACCGCCTTTCTCACCGACCGCCTCGTGGAGGCTGCTGTGCAGAGCTGGACCCAGCGGCAGCCGGGTAAAGTCGGCTGGGGGCAGGGCCAGGCCGTGGTGGCTCAAAATCGCCGCGCCACCTATGCCGATGGCAGCGCCAAGATGTACGGCAAAACCAACCTGCCCGACTTTCGCGGTATCGAAGGTTATGAAGATCATCACCTGGATGTCTTGTTCTTCTGGGACATGCAGGATCACCTGCTCGCCACCGCCGTCAATGTGCCCTGTCCTTCACAAGTGGTGGAGGGGCTCAGCGTCATCCATGCGGATTTTTGGGATCCCGTGCGTCGTCAGTTGCGCGAGCGCCATGGCAAAGACCTCCACGTCCTCGCCTGGACCGGAGCGGGCGGGGATCAGGTGCCGCGCCCCATGTTTGATCATGCCGCAGAGGAGCGCATGCGTCGCCTGCGGGGCCTGACACAGCTTGAGGAAATCGCCCGCCGCATCGTGCGGGGGTGGGAGGAAGCTTATGAAGTCGCCCAGCTCGAGCCCGTGACCGGGGCCCTCCTCTCGCATCGGGTGCAGACCCTGGAACTCCCCTGGCGCCGAGTGACGGAAAAGGAACTGACCGATTCCACGGCTGAGGCTGCCAAGTACCGAGACAATCCCAAAGAACAGTGGCGCTACCTCTGGAACCAAAGCGTGGTGGACCGCCATGAAACGGAAAAGAAAGGCACCTCCGGCACCTACGCCATGGAGCTGCACGCCCTGCGCCTGGGGGATGTTGCCATCGCCACCAATCCCTTTGAACTCTTCACCGACTACGGCGTGCAGATGAAAGCCCGCAGTCCCGCCGTGCAGACCTTCCTCATCCAGCTCGCTGTAAATTCCGGCGGCTACCTACCCACCCCACGGGCCGTGGCCGGGGGCAGCTACAGCGCCATCATTCAGAGCAGCCGCATCGGCCCAGAGGGTGGCCAAGTGCTCGTAGAGCGCACCGTGGAGGCCTTCAACCAACTTTGGCCCGTCAAGTAATCCCACCAAAGAGGAGGAGTTCCTTGAAAGAACCGAAAGCTTCCGCGGGTTTTATTTGCCACTTTGCGCAAGTGAAATGATAACCCCCCGGTTTTCTTCCCTGTTCTCCTTGGCTTCCCCCTTCGGTGACACTTGCGCACCTGCGTCCCTTGCTTCAAAAGAGCCCATGCCCACCAAAGCACGTTACATCATGATCGGCGGCTTCCTCGGAGCCGGAAAGACCACCACGGTGGGCCGCCTGGCGCGCCACCTCACGGACCAGGGGCTGCGCGTGGGCCTCATCACCAATGACCAGGCCGGCGGCCTGGTGGATACCAAACTCCTGCGCGGCCAAGGCTACGCCACCGAGGAGATCGCCGGGGGCTGCTTCTGCTGCCGGTTTAACACCCTGGTGGACGCGGCTAACAAATTATCTGACCAATCGAAGCCCGATGTTTTCATCGCCGAGCCCGTGGGCAGTTGCACGGATCTCGTCGCCACCGTCACCTATCCCCTTCGCCGCATGTATGGGGATGCCTTCACCATCGCCCCCCTCAGTGTCCTGGTGGACCCCGTGCGCGCGCGCCGCGTCTTCGGCCTGGATGCAGGCGGCACCTTCTCCAGCAAGGTGGCGTACATTTTCAAAAAGCAGCTCGAGGAGGCCGACATCATCGTCATCAGCAAGAGCGACCTCATCGGCGAACCCGAGCGTGAGGAACTGCGCGCCGTGCTGGAGCGGGAGTTCCCCCTGGCCCGCATCGTCACCGCCTCACCCCGTGAAGAAACCGGCCTGGCAGATCTCTTTGCCCAGCTCATGACCGATGAGCAAGCGCGCCGAAATCCCATGGCCGTGGACTACGAAGTCTATGCCGATGGCGAGGCTCTGCTGGGCTGGCTGAATGCCACCGTCACCCTGAAAGCCACGGAGGAATTCGAGGCCAATGACTTCCTCCGCGCCCTCGCCACGGACGTGCAGCAGCGCCTGCAAACAGACGGCACCGAGATCGCTCATTTCAAAATGACCTACAGCCCGGATGACGGCATCGCAGGGGAACTCGCCTCCATCAATCTGGTGCGCAGCGACTACATCCCCGAGCTCGGCATGGAGCTGGATGAACCCAGCGAAGGCGGCCAACTCATCGTCAACCTCCGCGCCGAGGCCGACCCCGCCACCCTCATGCACGCCGTGCAGGCCGGCCTCACAGCCACCACCGCCCAGTTCCCCACCCTCACCGCCAAGCTCGAGCACGAAGAACACTTCCGCCCCGGCAAACCCACCCCCACTCACCGGGACGGCCACGAATAGCCGCGGGGCAGGGGAAGTAGGCTTTCGCCCCTCCGAGGCGCTTCTTGGGTGTGGGCGTTTTGGCGGCGGCGTCCGCCATGGAGCGCACGCATCTTGCGTGCTGAGTTTCGCGTCTCGCGGAACTCCGTGATCATGCCTACGTTCGCCTCTTTGCATCGCGGTTCCAGAGGGCCCGTCGCATCTCGCGCTCGCGAGTGATCTTGGGGGGGCGTCGCCAGGACTCCGTGCATTGTAGTCCCGTCCCGCACGCGGGACGGTCTGGGAAAAGCGGCGAACGGGGGCGTGAGGGGTTCCGTGGGCGCTGAGAAGGTTAGGCGAATAGGATATTCGCGCTCCGTCTGCGGGCCTTCGGTGTCGGAGGAGGTGAGGGGCGGACGTCTAGGGCTAAGCACGCTTCTCGCGCCCCTCCAGGGCGCTCTGGCTTTGACTCGTTTTTGGTTATTCGACATCCGGGGGTTCTCGGTGCTGCGCACCTTCACCCCCGGCTACCGGCTTTCGCCCCTCCGGGGCGGCGGGGAAGGAGGGGAAGGTAGGGCGCATTGTCCCAATGCGCAGCGGGGTGGAAGCCAGGGGGCGAACAAGGGTGTTAGGGTCTTCAGCAGACGAACGCGAAAAAACATCCCCCCTCGCCCCAAGAATTGGGGAGAGGGCCAGGGGTGAGGGGCTGTCGAGCGCTCTTGAGCATCGAGTTCAGAAGCGTCGATCCAGGGTAAAGAGCAGCCTTTTCCGAACGGACCCACCCCGCACGATCCCTACCCCCACCGGCGAACTGATACCTTGCCGGAAATCTGGGGTAGAGAATATTGACGCATGAAAGCCGCCCTGCTCCTCAGTCTCGCCATCGCTTCGTCCGCTTGGGCGCAGGGGACCACGCTGTATTCCATCGGCACGCCCACGGATGAGGAGCAGCTTTACCTGGAGATGATCAATCGCGGCCGGGCCAATCCCACGGCGGAGGGCCTGCGTCTGGCCACCGCCACGGATGCGGCTGTGCGTGCCGCCTTGGTAAGCTTTGAGGTGGATGTCCCGCTCATGCAGCAGGAATTCGCCGCCCTGCCTGTGCGCCCTCCTTTGGCCATGAATGCCAAGCTCACCCAGATGGCGCGCGGCCACACGCAGGACATGCTGGACCAGGCCTTTCAGGGCCACTTCAGCAGCAATGGAGATGACCTGGGAGACCGCGTGACCCTGGTGGGTTACCCCTTCACCTCGCTGGGGGAAAATGTGTTCTCCTTTTCGCAATCGGTCTTCCATGGCCACGCAGGTTTCCAGGTGGACTGGGGAGACGATGGCGATACCGATGGCATGCAGGACCCACGTGGCCACCGCGACAGCATCCATGGCGACTTCCGCGAAGTGGGGGTGGGCGTGCTGAAAGGAACCAAAAAAAATGCCACCACTCAGCAGACGGTAGGCCCGCAGCTCGTCACGCAAAATTTCGGCAGTCAAATCAACAGCCTCGCCTACGTCACCGGCGTGGCCTTTTATGACCTGAATGGCAATGACTTTTATGATCTGGGTGAAGGCATCGGTGGCCTAACCGTGAATGTGACAGGCTCCAGTTTCCATGCCATCACCGCAGACTCCGGTGGCTACGCTGTGCCCGTGCCCACCGCGAATGCCAACCGCACCGTCACCTTTTCCGGCCTCGGGGCCAATGCCACCCCGCAGGCAAACATCGTCGGCGGGGCCAATGTGAAGGTGGACTTCAAGCCCTCCCTTGTCACGCCCCTCCCCACGGGGTCGGTCACGCCGCTGGTGGGCACAGCGGCAGGTTACACCTTTCCCGCCGTCATCGGCGCCACCGCGTATCAGTGGGAGGCCCTCGCTGCCCAGTCCGCCACGAATGATGGCGCGGAGACTTTGACCCGTGTCACCCAGGCCACCAGTGGCACCTACAGCCCGCGCTCCACCACCGTGAAGCACGCGGGCACGGCTGCCTATCGCCTCACTCATCCCGAGACGGCCTACACAGCCGAGCGTCTCACTTATCCCGAGACCTTTCTGGTGCAAGCCGGTGGCCAGATGACCTTCCGCAGCCGCCTCCGCTTCGCCACGGAAAACCAGGTGGCCAAAGTACAGGTCACCACCGATGGCGGCATCAACTGGGTGGATGTTTACTCCCAACCTGGGGCCACCCCCAGCGGCCAGAGCAGCGTGCCCGGGGAAGCTGCCTTCCAGCTCCGCACCGTTTCCCTCGCCGCTTTTGTGGGAAAGCACATTCAGCTCCGCTTTAACTATGAGGTGCTGGGAGGGGATTTTTTTCCCGGCACGGATGCCGCCCTCGGCTGGTATGTGGATGACGTGGCCTTTAGCCAAGTCCTGGATGCCTCCAGTGGCGTGGTGACAGCGGTCACTCCGGGGCAGACAGGCTTTCAGTTCACCCCACCTGCGACGGGGCGTTATTTACTTTCGGTTAGGCCGCTCATCTCCGGGCGCCCATGGCCCTTCAGTCCTCCGCTGGAGGTGAATGCGCAGCTCCCTCCCGTGGACATCACCCTCCTGCTGCCATCCCAGCCTGCCTTCGTTCCGGGCGCGGCCAGCCTAACCTTTCAATCTGTCGGCGTTGGGACCAGTGATGTTCGGTCCCTAGTCATCCAGAATTCAGGCACGCAAGATCTCACCAGTCTGGCCGTGGAAGTCACCGGCACACACTCGGCGGACTTCACCGTCGGCAGTCTCGCTAGCACCACCCTCGCCGCAGGTGCGGAGATGCAGGTGACTCTCACCTTTGCCCCCAAGGCCACGGGCGCACGCACCGCCACGCTGGAGGTGCTTAGCAATGACCCAGATGAAAGCCCCTTCCTCATCAGTCTCAGTGGCCAAGGTTCCAATGCCTTGAGCATCGCCGTTGCACCTCGCAGCCAGGTGGTGAAGGCAGGCACCACCACCACCCTCAGCGTCACCGCAGGGCCAGACGTGCAGACTTACCTCTGGCGGAAAAATAACAGCCCCGTGCCGGGTGCCACCGGGTCCAGCCTCATCTTCCCCACCACCCAGTTGACCGATGCAGGCACCTACACCGTGCGTGTCACCGGTGGGCAGCCCGTGAGCTTTCAGGACAGCCTTCCTGCCAATCTCGCCGTGGTGGAAGACATCGAGAAAACGCTGGCCCTTCAGGAAGCGAAAGCCGTGACTCTTACCGCCAAGGCCACCGGCCCTAACCTTCAGTACGAATGGAAAAAAGTCGGCGGCCCCACCTTGGAGGAGGGCCCCAATGTCATCGGCAAGCTCACGAAAACCTTGACCCTCAAAGGTCTCGTCACCGCCCAGAGCGGCACCTACGTGTGCGAGGTGAAAACCGGGGACAGCACCGCCACAGCGGGGGCCACCACCCACCTGCGCATTTACCACGATGTCCCCATCGTCGCCCCGGTGCAAAATCTGGATGTCGGCATCGTCGGCGGATCTTTCTACCACCTCATTCGCACCAGTGATTTGGTGCAAAAGACCCCCATCTCCTACGCCGCGAAAAATTTGCCCCCGGGCCTGAAGGTCAATGCCAAGACGGGCGAAATCACCGGCATCCCCACCAAGCCCGGCAGCTATGAAGAAGTCCTCCTCATCGCCAGCAATGCCGTGGGCCCAGGGCAAAGCCGTCAAACCATCGTCATTGAGCCCTACCCCACCGGCCTCGCAGGAGCCTACGTCGGTTTGGCCGAGCGTCATGCCGTGATCAATCAAAGGTTAGGCCATCGGCTAGACTTCACCATCACCAGCCTGGGCCAGTTCAGCGGCAGCCTCACTCAGGGCAGTGTGAAGATGCCCTTCAAAGGCGCGCTGGCTCTCCTCCCCGGCGCTGCCGCTCTGCCGTCCGGCCAGGTGCAGATCCAGCCTCCAGGCAAGCCCCTGCCACCTCCCCTCACGCTGACGTTTAAGGTGGACTTTGCGAATCACCGTCTCACCCAGGCCACCGTGGCCGCCTCAGGCCAGCAGGTGCCCCTCACGGCCTGGCATCAAAAATGGAATGCCAAAGGCCCTGCCGCCTCCGCCTTCCAGGGCCTGCACACCTTTGGCCTGCGCCTGGCAGATGACAGTGGCCTAATGAATGATGTGGAGGTGCCGCAGGGTTGGGGTTACGGCTCCTTGACCCCCTTGGCAGATGGCAAGCTCGTCGCCGCAGGTCGCACGGCGGATGGTGAGAAATTCACCTGCGCCTCCGTGTTGGGACCCCTCGGTGAGGTGTTGATTTATCAGTCCCTCTACACCACCCCCGTGAAAGGCAGTTTGTTAGGCCTGCTGACACTGAACCCTCAGATCCTCAATAACCCGGACGACAACACCGTCACCGGCGCCCTCACCTGGACACGTCCCGCCAGCACACTGGCCTCCGCCCGCCTCTACAAGGCTGGCTTTGGCCTCCCCGGCACTCCCGTGGTAGATCCCGTGCCACTGCAGGCCGTGGGTGCCCGGCATGTCCCGCCTGTGGGGCCCACCGACGTGATCTTAAACCTCCAGGCCGGCGTGCAAAATGGCCGTGTGGAATTCGACTTTGCCGATATCGAAACCACCTCAGACCATCCGGACCAGGACCTGAACATCGCCCTGAAAAGCAAGATCACCTCCTTTGCTCCTGCCAGCAATCCCGCCGCCACACGCCTGTCCGCCGTCGTCACCTCCGGTCTGCTCAGTGGCAGCTTCACCCTCACAGATGCGCCCAGCGCCGGGGCGAAGGAAGTCAAACGCACCGTCCCCCTCCAGGGCCTGCTCATTCGGGACGGCGTGAATTATCGTGGTGTCGGCTACTTCCTCCTGCCTGCCCTACCCAGTCCCGGTGGCCCGGCGGCCACACCCATCCTTTCCGGCAGCCTGTTGTTGCGGCCTCAGTGAGGGCGTGACGCATCTGGTGCTTGCACACGTGGCCTCCCTTCGTCAGGATGCGCCATTAAATGGTCGTCCTCCTGCGACATGCCCGTCTCCTATACCTGCTCGCCCTGTTTCAATTGCTGGGCGGGCCTTTGGTGTTGGGCGGCTTGATGATGGTCACCCGCCTCATGGCGGACCGGGAGATGACACTCGCCCAGAGTGTCACCCACACTCTGGAAAATCTGGACGGCACCGCCACCATTGGGGCAGGGGAGTGGACTTGGTCGGCCGAGGCAGGCCTTTTGCCCCCTGCGAAACCTCAGGGGCCCACGCCTGCCAAGCTCAAAGATAGCAAGAGCAAACTCTGGGCGCTGAATGACTTTGCACAGCCGGGTTGGCAGCGCCCAGCACCGCTAAAGATCCCCACCGGGGCCGGGCATGATCCCGTGCCTCATCGCCGTGCCCAGGCACCGCCGCTGCCGCCTCCACGGAGTTGCTGATGTGAGCGCGTGACCTTGCCTTTGCTGCATGGCCCGCCTCGTCATACCCACGGCCTGTCTCCCAGGTCTCTCTCAGCTCCTGCACCGGTATTCCACCGCTCTGCGCACTCTTTTTCATTCTCCTTTCATGGCTCTCTCCCGTCCCCTTTCAAAGGCCCTGCTGGCCCTCGTCTTCGCCAGCACCGCCGCTGCTCAAGAAACAGCCCCAGAAGACACCCCCACCCTCCCCGAAATCATCGTCGTGGGAAAAGCCAGCAACCTCCTCGGCACTACCGATGGTGCTTCCAAAGGCCGCGCCACTCAGGAGGACTTCATGTCCCGCCCGCTCATGCGTCGCGGTGAAATCCTCGAGACCATCCCCGGCGTCATCATCACCCAGCACGCAGGCGGCGGAAAGGCGAACCAATACTTCCTGCGCGGCTTCAATCTGGATCACGGCACGGACTTCTCCATCAGCCTGGATGGCATGCCGCTGAACATGCGCACCCATGCCCACGGTCAAGGCTACACGGATTTAAACCCCGTCATCCCTGAGCTGGTGCAGGCCATTGACTATGCCAAGGGCACCTACACCGCTGCCGATGGCGACCTCTCTACCGCAGGCAGTGCCAATTTCCTCCTCTGGGACACCATGCCGGAAAACATCCTGCGCGTGGAGTTCGGTGAGTACAATTACTACCGCGCCCTCATCGCCGGTACCCTCCCCATCGCTGCCGCAGAGCAGCAGGGCATGCAGCAAGGCCTAACTTATGGTTTGGAATACAATTACTACGATGGCCCCTGGCAGCAGGCCGAGGAGTTCAATCGCTGGAACGGCCTCCTGCGCTATTTCAAAGGGGATGAGGATAACAAATTTTCCATCACCTTCATGGGCTATCGCGGGAGCTGGGTCAGCACCGATCAGATTCCTCGCCGCGCGGTTACCAATGGCACGTTGGATCGCTTCTCCACCCTGGACCCCAGCGCCGGTGGCGACAGCGAGCGTTACAGCCTGAACATGGCCTATGAGCACCGCGATGACGACGTCGTCACCCGCGCCAATATCTACGGCATCTACTACTCGCTCGGCCTTTTTTCCAATTTCACCTACTTCACTCAGGGGCCTCAGGGCGACCAGTTTGAGCAGTCAGAAAAACGCTGGGTCTTCGGTGGCCAGGTCTCCCGCACCTGGGAAGACCGCGACCTCTTCGGCATCAAGTCGGATCTCACCCTCGGTTTCCAGACCCGGCATGACCTCATCAACGGCATCGGCCTTTACCAGACCATCAACCGCAAACGCTTCTCCACCACTCGCCAGGATGACATTTGGGAAGGTAGCGCCGGGCTCTATGGGGAAATGGTGAACCGCTGGACCCCCTGGTTCCGCACCGTCCTCGGCCTGCGCGGAGACCTGTATTACTTCGATTCACTCGAGAGCACCGTGAATGGCGAGGACGCCGAGTGGGCCGGCATCATCAGCCCGAAGTTCAGCGCCATCTTCGGCCCCTGGCATGAGACGGAGCTCTACCTGAACTTCGGCACCGGCTTCCACAGCAACGATGCCCGTGGCGTCACCGCCCGCTCCCTCCAGGCAGACCCCCTCGTTCGCACCATGGGCGGAGAGATCGGCCTGCGCACCCAGGCCATCCCAGAGCTCACCACCACCCTCGCGCTCTTCTGGCTGCAGAGTGACAGCGAACTCATCTACGTGGGAGATGCCGGCACGAATGAACCCGGCCCCGGCTCCGAGCGCTACGGGGTCGAGCTAGCCACCTACTGGCGGCCTAACCAATGGTTCAGCGCCGATGCCGAGGTGGCCATGACCTACGCCCGCCTGAAGGACAGTGGCAACGCCGACCGCATCCCCAACAGCGTGCCCGTCATGTTCAGCGGTGGTTTCACCGTCGGTGCCCAGGGCAATGCGGATGGCTGGTTCACCGGCCTGCGCGTGCGCGCCTTCACCGGACGTCCGCTGGAAGAAACCGGCCAGATCGAAGGTCGCGAAAGCTTCATGGTGAATGGCACCGTGGGCTACCGCCGCAAAAACTGGGAAGCCGCCGTGGATTGCCTGAACATTCTCAATCGTGCCGATAACGACATCGAATACGCCTACGAGAGCCAGCTTCAAAACGAAGCCGTTCCCGTGAACGATGTCCACTTTCACCCCGTGGAGCCTCGCATGTTCCGCTTCCGCGTGACCTATCGGTTTTAAAGCGCTCGGGCAAACAATACCGACCTAACCAAAAGAGCAAAAACAAGGCGGAGCCTCAAGAAGCAAGCACCTCAGCTTGCTCGGGCTCCGCCTTCATTTTCTATCGTGATCGCATCACCGCCCCGTCGCTGGTAGAGCCATTGGCCAGATCGGTTTAAAGCAGGACATCGTCCGTCGCCACAGTGTGACTTTCTGGGAGGTTCAAACCTCGTTTGCTCATAAATCAGGCCTCGTTCGCTCTTCAATCCCGAGCTTCCCAAAGGACCCTCCCTCTCCCCGCTTGCGGGGATGAGGCCAGCCAAAGTAGCAAGAGCTTTAGCTCGCCAACGATCCGCCTCTGATTAGACTCATTCTTTCTCCAGCTTGGTATCACTCCCGTTCGCTCCTTTATTTCGAGCTTCCAAAAGCGCGTTCCCTCTCCCCCAAGAATTGGGGGGTGCGAAGCCGCGCAGCGAAAGGCCCAGGTGAGGGGGGGGGCGCAGCACGAAAAACCCTCGTTCGCAAGGGGTGCCCTTTTCCTTAAAACGACACCTACGTACTCCACCCCCGAGACCCCTCGACCGCCCCTCACCCCTGGCCCTACTCCCCGCAAGCGGGGCGAGGGGGACGTCTTTTCGCCTTCGCTCAGAAAAGACCAAACCATCTTCCTTCACTCTGAATTGCACCCAATCGGAAAATGATCGGGTCTAACCAAAAGAGTCGTCGCGAAGCGGAGCCAAAGTAGCAAGAGCTTTAGCTCGCCAATGCTCCGCCTCTGATCTGACTCGTTCTTTCTTCAGCTTGGTATCATCCCCGTTCGCTCTTGAACTTCGAGCTTCCAAAAACGCGTTCCCTCTCCCCCAAGAATTGGGGGGAGAGGCCCAGGTGAGGGGGTGGTCGCAGCACGAAAAACCCTCGTTCGCAAGGGGTACCCTCTTCTCTCAAACGACACCTCTGTACTCCACCCCCGAGACCCCTCGACCGCCCCTCACCCCTGGCCCTACTCCCCGCAAGCGGGGCGAGGGGGACGTCTTTTCGCCCTCGTTCGCTGAAGACCAAGCTCCCGTTCGCTCTCGACCCCCGAGAGCCCCGAGGCCCCAGGGTGGGTGACACCACGATTGCAAGGTCTCTCGATCTTACGGCACCATGATCTGGCTGGTGCTGCCATCCGTGAAGGTGATGTAAACGACCATGCGCCCGGTGTTATCCATGACGGGCTGTTCCCAGCGGCGGTCCGTCTGTAGAGAACCGGGCAGGTCGATCTTACTGACGGTCTTGCTACCTTCGCTCGTGGCCACGGCATCGCCTTTTCGCAGCGCCAGGGTGAGTGCTCCACCATTCGGAGCACTTTTCCAGAGGCCTTGGTTATTCTCTGGCACGGTATCGCCACCGGCGAGGTTGCCGATGAAGGCGTATTGATTGCTCCCACCCACCACTGGGAGGTCAAAGCCACTGAAGGTCGCCCCTGCCGTGCCGGGTGCGGCATCATTGACGGTCACCGCGAGCTGCATGGCACCGGAGAGGTCGGTGTAGATGGCGTGGCGATCCGTCGGTGCGGCGCTGGTAAAGTCACCATTCGCATCCAGCCAGGCTTTCCATGCCCCGCGATTGCTGCTGGTCAGCCAGCCACCCCACGGATTGCCCACCCGGGTTCCCACGGGCAGATTGGAGACCACGCTGCTGTCATCACCTCGCCGCAGGATGCAGGTCAGGCTAGCCGGGTTGGCCGCATCTCCCCGCCAGATGCCGTCATTGCGAGTGCTGCTGCTGTTGTCCCCATTCGCATTCAAAGAGGCACGGAAGGCGATGATGCCACCGCTGCCGATGGACGGGCGATAGACCTTCAGGAAAGTGGCTCCCGAGGTGCCCGGGGCGGTCTCGCCGGAAAAGATCACCTTCGTGGTCGCTCCTCCCACAGGTTGATACCACAGACCTTCTTTGTTGCCCGGGGTGGTGATGGCGGAAAAGACAAAGTTCCCAGCGCTATCCATGCGGCCTGGGTCGGAGTAACTGCCAGCCAGGTTGGCAAAGTCCACCGCCGTTCCCGGGGCGTCTTCACCTTCCGTAGCGATGACGCTGATGGTGGTTACTGCCCCGCTGATGCTGGCGCGCAGCAGCGCCGTTTTGGTGCTGCTGCCTTTGTAGGTGACGGAGAAAGCAGCCTGCCCTGTGCTCGCTCCTGTGGTGGCGGTGGCGTAGGCACCGGAGGCAAATTTAGCCACCTTCACCCCGGCCAGGCCAGGCACATCATCGTCCTCACGCAGCAGCAGATTCAGCCCCGTGCCGCCCAGCTCGCTCCACAGGCCAGTGTCGTTGTCTGCGGTCACTCCGCCAGTGCCGATGTTTAGCGTGCCCAGGAAACTGACGTCGCCGCCCGCGCTGATCCCTGGGACCTCGGGCAAGGTGGAAAATTGAGCCGCGGCCACATCCGGCACCGTGGTGCCGCTGCGAGCGAGGAGGAAAAGATTCCCACCTGCGGTCTTCCACAAACCGGAGGAACTGGCCAAAGTCACCGCCGGGCTGCCCGTGCCGATCTCCAGCGTGCCTGGGAAGGTGAGGTGCCCATTATCCGCCAAGAAGCCACCCCGGCGCAGGAGGCCGAAGTCGCCAATGCTGGTGGTCCCATCTTCTCCCGGTGCAGACCCTGCCGAGACGACATCTCCAAGCGTGGTTGGCACCGGCTCTGGAGTGATGGGGGCCGAGGAATAGATGTAGGTCTCGCCACCGTCGTAGGGTGTGTTCGCGATGGGGAAGTTCACCAGGTCAAAGGTCTGCGGCCCGGTGCCGGTGCCCTGCACGGTGAAGTTGTAGGCCGTCTCGCTGGCGTCATTGGTGGTGAAGCTCACCTCACCCGTGCGCAGGCCTGTGGCGGTGGGGTCAAACCTAACGGTGAAGGTGGTGGTGCCACCGCTGACACCCACATTGTTAGACGGCGTGGCCGTGATGCTGAAATCTCCCGTCACTGCCAGGCTGGCAAGGGTGAGTACCGCTGTGCCGCTGTTGGTGATGGTGAAGGTGTGCTCCACCTGACCGCCAGCGACCGGGGTGCTGCCAAAGTCGGTGCCATTGGCCAAAGCCGGCACCGTCGCCCCATCCGCCACATCATTGCCCGCGTAGGAAACCGCGATCTCAGGGGCAGGTGCGGCGAGAGTGTTGAAGGTATTCACACTGCTGTAGCTCGTGCCGGAACTGTTCGTGGCATAGGCTTTGTAGCTGTAGCCACTGCTGGCTGTCAGGCTGGTGGCATTCCGCGTGAAGGCCCCCGTGCTGAAGGTTCCGCTCTCCGTGAGCACCGTCACATTCGCCCCGCCGATCTCTGGGTTCGCATTCTGAGACGTCAGCGCATACACCACGCCGCGTGCCGTCGCATTGGCCCCGCCCGTGGCAGAGATCGTGCCGCCCAAGGTGGCACTGTTATGCGTGACGGCGGTGCTGGTGGGTGTGGTGACGGTGGGGGCCACCACGGATGCTGCGGCGGTGCCCCGTGCAACCGCCCCCGTGCCTCCAGAAACCCACAGATCAGTCCCGGCTGCATTCGTCCAAATGTTAGTTAGCAAGGTGGTGGTATTGCTCGTCTCAGTGGCCCACGTACTGCCGTTCCAGCGGGAGATGAATCCTGTGGCAGCATCTCCCACGATGTAAACGTCAGTCGGGGAAGAGCCCATCACTCCACGAAAGCTCCCCGATACAACAGCCAAAGGCAAACCTGTATTGGAAAACGGCGCTACGGTGCTGCCGTCCCACTTGTAGAGAGCACTGGTGGAATTCACAATAGACCCACCGACGATCCAGACATTGTTTGCATCAGGCCCCCACACACCGAGGAGGGTGGTCAGACCCAATCCCGTGGGGTAGGTCGTCCAGGAACTGCCATCGAAGTGGGTCACAAAGCCATTGTCCCCCACCGCCCAGATGTTGTTCGCCGAAAAGCCCCACAGAGCGCGCAGGCCGTCCGCTGGGCTGTAAATGACCGACCAGGTGCTGCCATTCCACTTCATCACGCGCCCGGCATTGCCATCTGCTGCCACGGCCCACACATTGTTCGCATCCGTGCCCCAGAAATCGTAAATGAACCACCCGGTTCCTAAAGCAGAGGTCTGGGCACTCCAGGTGCTGCCGTTGTAAAAAAGCACCGTGCCATTCTGCCCACCTGCCCAGATGTTGTTAGCATTCAGCCCCCAGACAGCATTCATCCTGGCATTTGATACAGGCGAGGTCTGCAAGGTCCAGGTGCTGCCGTTCCAGTAGGCGATCTGGGTCAAGTTGTTCCCGCCACCCACGGCCCAGGTGTTGTTGGCATCAGCAGACCAAATGGAGCGCAGTTGATTGGTGATCCCGGCCACACTCGGCGTGGACACCCAGGTAGCAGCCCCTGCGCTCGTGCAGATGGCTAAGAAGAGCAGGATAAGGCTCTTTCGAAAAGTGTGTTGAAGAGGCATAACAGCGATGAAAAACAGAGTTGAAAACTGGAGAAAGGGTGGGCTCAAAACAGCGGATCAATCCACCACACGCAGGCGAAACTCACCCGTGCCGCCGGTGATGTTGACGGTGACATCCCGTGTCGCACCCGTGCCAGTGACGCCGGTGACAGTACCTGTGATGCTGCTGCCGCTCACAGGGACGACGGCGTAACGCGATGTGGCTGGCGCATTCAGCGTGACGGCCTCAGAGTAGGTGACCCGGAAGGTGACGGTGGTGGCGGAGACCGCCTGCGCACTGGGGCTGAGACGCGTGACGGAAAGCACCTGCGGTGGCGTGGTATCCACCGTCCAGGTGTAGCTCGCCGGGCTGGCATCCACATTGCCCGCAGCATCCACCGCGCGCACCTGGAAGGTGTGGCTGCCATCTGCCAGGCTGTTGTAGATCGTGGGGCTCGTGCCCGTGGCGAAACTGGCTGTATCCAGCTTCACCTGGTAGCTGGCCACTCCGCTGCCTGCATCGCTCCCCGTGAAGCTGAAGCTGGCACTGGTGCTGGTCGTCAGCAGGGCGGGGTTCGCGGTGATGTTGGTATCCGGCGCAGTCTTATCAATCGTGTAGGTTTCCCCCAGGAAAGGCAACGTGGTGGTGACATCTGAGGACAAGCCCGCATCATTGTCCAGACGCAGGATCAGCGTGCCGTCTGTGCCCGTGGTCACGGGGACCGTCCAGCTTAGTCCAGCGTTGGCGGTGGTGGGAGTGCCCACGCTGGCACCGGTGCTGGTGCCGCCGAGAGTGAAGTTGCTGGCGGTGACTCCTGTAACGGCGCTGCTCAAGGTGAGCGTCCAGTTCACCGTGTTCAGATTGCTCGGCGTCGCATTCGCCCGTGTCAGAGAGGAAACCGTGGCGGTGGAGACGGTCGAACTGATGCCAGAGATGACCACATTATTGACCGCGATGTACATATTCACGCCGGCATTGCCTGTGATGCGCACTTCATCAATGTCCACAAACTTCGTCCCCCCCAGTCCAGCCAGATCCACCGTGTCATACCACGGGGCCCCGGAGACTTGGTAGGTGATGAAGCCCGCGCTCACCCCATCGTCAAAGGCTTCGATCCTGAGCAGATCTCCATCCACACCACCGTAGTCCACGATGAAGATCGAACTCATCGTAAAGTTCGTGCTGGCAGACGAACTTTTGATCGTGAAGACCGACTGGATACTGCTGGCATCGTACCCACCCGCAATGCCATTCGCTCCCGCATAAATATTGGGCTGGTACGTCATCGGCAGGTCCGTGGTGCCATCTGCCGCTTTGGCAGAAAACTGGAGCGCGATGTTCGATACATCGTTGGATCCGCCCTGGCCATCCGTCACCACAGTGCCAGAGATCCCCGTGGTGGCATTGAAGATGATGGTGGCCGAAGCGGCCGTGGTGGTGAAGGTACCCACGCTGCTGTAGCTCGTGCCTACACTGTTCGTGGCATAGGCCTTGTAGCTGTAGCCACTGCTGGCTGCGAGGCTGGTGGCATTCCGTGTGAAGGCCCCCGTGCTGAAGGTCCCGCTCTCCGTGAGCAACGTGACATTCGCCCCGCCGATCTCCGGGTTCGCATTCTGAGAAGTCAGAGCATACACCACGCCGCGCGCCGTGGCATCCGCCCCACCGGTGGCGGTGATGCTGCCACCGAGCGTGGCGCTGTTTCCTGTCACTGCCGTGCTCGTCGGCGTGGCAACCGTCGGAGCCACGATGGAGCTGGCCTCCTCTCTTTCAAAAGCAAAATAATAGTGCGGGTAGGTATCCCAGTTCACTCGGTTGGAAAGACCACTCAGTCCGAATCCATCTGCCAGCAGACTCGTAATCACATTGGTCGTGCTATTTGTCGCCGTCGTAAGGAGTGTCGAGTTGCCAGTGCCAGTCGAACCGAATTTCACCCCAGCCGTCGTGTAAGCCGGAGTGTCTTTCATGATGCGGATGAAGACCGCCTCTGGCTGAAAACCTAGACCCGAAATGGTTCTATCGGTGTTGTTACCAATGTAGGTGCCGGTCTTGAATTTACCCGTCACGTGTTTACAGGCGAAGTAGTGATAACCTGTCCCATTGGTATTCACTGAGGCATCTGTCCCCACCTGGAACCCATCTGCAACAAAGCCCTGCAGACTATTGAATAGCGGCGCATCCAGCCACGGTAGGCACTTATCCGCAGGCATGTCCACCGTGCGGAAAACGGCATTCGCTGTGCCCTCATGCATGGTCATTACCATGTCTGGCTGAAATCCCAGTCCGGTGATGTTGCGGTTGTCCGTTCCGTTCCCGGTGTAGCTGCCCACCACGATCTCCCCCGGCGTCGCACTCAAGGCGAGATAATGAAAAACACGCCCGCTATTATTTACGTGCAGGCTTGCCCCCACTGTGAATCCCGTCGCTGTGAAGGCCGTAATACGGTCGGTCCCCGTCGTGGCACTGGCAGAGCTTTGTCCCATGTCTTTGGTTAGACTCATCGTGGACGTGCGGATCTGCATTGGCGTCGCCACAGGCGTCGTGATCCCCGAGGTGCCGTCCTTAATGATCACGACACTTGGCTGGAAACCGAGGGGCACCGTCTGGCTCGTTCCATTGCCTGTGTAGGTGCCAGATACGACGTAGGCCTGGAGACTCAGGGGTAATAAAACTGCTAAAATAACCAGCGGCTGGATCATCGCTCGCCAACTCAAAGACGAAGTGGCCTTAGGCAGGGGAACGAAGACACCGCTTAGGGATAGCTTTTGTCGTTTCAAATGGGAAGGAAAAGCGTGTTGTGACATGTTTGTGTGGGATTCTAGGTTCTGCCCAAATCACTTAGTGAGCGCGCTTCGCCCAGAGTTTTAACAAGCTGGCAGTGGGTGGAAACGGCTGTGGGGAAGGGTGAAAAGAGGACGATTTCATAATCAAAGACGAAATGAGCTCCAGGCGATTTCGTGAAGAATCCGCCTCAAATCTCAAAAAATGAACAGAAAATAACTAGAATGAGACCTATCAAAAAGGTCGAATTGACAGGGTTAATTTTCGGTAACGTATAAGTAATACCCTAGTATAAATGGAAGATTACATCCAAGCTCAGAAAAAGATAATTTGTTATAAAAATTAAACTAAAACCTTAAGATTTATGTGATTTTAACGATGTGAAGAACACAGTCTTCCGGCGCGGGCTCGCGAGGGACATTTCTCAAAGCATAAGGCTCTTTATCCTTCACAATGCTGAAATGGTGGGATGCATCTAAACCTCACCCTTGGGTAACCAGATTCAGATGAGAGGCGCAAAACGCTCAAGCTAGCGCCTCTTCACCAGCCAAACAAAAAGGGGTGGCTTTGAAAAAATCAAAGCCACCCCTTTTCTAAAGGTACTTTTAGTTATCCTCTCCCTGCAGGTATCTCACCGTGCGGAAGCCAATGTAATTGTAGGTGAAATCTTTCGTGACCTGCCTGCGGCCAGCCACCCGCTCATTGGAGGAGAAGCTACCTCCACGGAGAACTCGCGAGCTGTCCATTCCACTGTATTCGGGACCACGTGGATCATTGAAGGGGCCTTCCGCGCTATAGGTGTTGCTCTTGAAGATGTCCCAGCAAAGCTCGTCGGCATTGCCAATCACATCATAAAGACCGTAACCGTTGGCCGAAAACGAACCTACCGGACTTGTGCCCAGGTAAGGGGCCCGGAATGCGACGTTGAAGCCGAACACCGGGTGAAAACCTTCTTCTTCAGCGAGGTCATAGGGCGCAGTTTCGGGGAATGCATAGTAGTTGGCCCAATCGAAATTGATCGTATCACCAAACGGAAAGCGTCTTCCAGATTCACCCCCACGTGCGGCTTTTTCCCACTCGGCTTCTGTCGGCAGGCGGTAGCCATTTGCAGTCCAGACCACGTAGCGCAGAGAGTCGATCACCTGGCCTGTGCGGTAAACCGTGTCTGGGCCAGAGTTATTGATAACGCGGTAGCAGGGGGTCAGACCTTCCATTTCACTGCGGGCATTGCACCATTTCACGGCGTCAAACCAGTTGATATAGACCACCGGATGGTTGGCCGAGCGGCCCACGCCTGCGTTGTCGAAGGTGTAACCATGCTTCAGGGCCCATTTGTACACCACATCCCACTGGGACTTGGTGGTTTCCTTGGCCTGGATGTAGAAGGTGCTGACAAAGACCGGATGCACGGGCCGTTCATGGGCATTCCCCTCATTGAAGGTATCCCCCATCTGAAATTCACCCCCGGGGATCTGCACGAAACCCTGGGACTCTGGGAGAGATGACTCGCGGATCTCCACGCGGCCCGAAAGCTCGGGGGAATAACGCATTGTCGTGGGCGGCGGTCCATCGGTAGGCAGTTGACCCAGCATGAAGAAGCCTGCGCCCGTGGAATCGCGTGAGATCAACACGCCCTGAAAGCGCACGGAACGTTCGATGGACTGCGTCGGCAGGCGCGGGCTGATGTCCTTGAAAAGCAACGTGCCGCTAAAGGTCCCTGAGGCTGGCTGGAAGTTCAGCTTCGTCACCGGGTAGCCTTCATTCATGGTGGAGAAGATGGCCTTATTCTGGGCCGTCACCGTCAGCAGATTGATGACAGGGGAGGGCATGCCAGCGCCTGACACGGTCAACTGCGCATTGTTCGGGCTGGTGGCCAGATCCAAGACAATCTCGCCTGCGGCTGGCCGCACATACTTACCGCCTCGGACATCCAGCTCATGCAGGGGGAATCCATCGCGGTAATTGCGGATGTAAAAGGCATCGGAAACCTTCAGTTTCTTCCAGTCCAGGTAGCCTTCCACGAAGACATCACCCTCGCTTCGGCCCTCGTCAAAGCTCTCATTATAAAGGTCAAACCAGCCCTGAACGGAGCCCTTGCCACTGTAGAGCACCCGATGCCAGGCCACTGAAAAGCTGGAATCGATGCCGACAAATCGGCGCGACGCGCTTTCCGTGAGGTAGCCGCTACCTGTCACCGCCGTTCCATCCGCCAATTTACCGCTCCAGCGTAGCAGGCCAGTCTTGAGCACCCGCGCGGTCATGAATCCGTCGCCCTCTGGCACCGACAGTCTGCCTTCTCCTTCATCGAGAACGGAGGCTCCCCTAGGCTTCTTAAAACCAGGATTCAGCCTCCAAGTGTAGGCACCTTCCAGCCGCTCTCCCACTTCCGCCAAGTTCGTCACGCGTTTCTGCACCTGGATCGTGGCGGAGGTCTCATCCCCCGTGACCAAGCGGTAGCTAGGCTGCTCAGAAAAAGGGTCCTGGGTGATTTCCAGGGTCAAAACCGGACCGCGTTTGCCTTTACCCAGCGAGAATCTCAGCGCAGTTGGATCGGTTTCTGAAGGCTCTTGGTCACCGCTGAAGCGCAGGGTGGTGCCGTCAAATTGCAGCTTACCGGTCAGGCTACCCGTGGAGGTGACCAGCAGATCCAGCTTGCCGCCGAGCCCTAAGCCACCATCCAGGAAACTGTTGCGGGAGACGATCCCTTCATACACCCCAGCCTCCAGGCGGGGAGTTTCTTCGATGACAGCTTGCGTCGAGGTGTAAGCTTGAGAGATCAGCAGACAAGCCAGACTTTGAGTGAGAACGCGCCGAGAGAGCATTAGCGGCTATAGCGAATTTTCAGGTCTGATTCCAGCATTGTTTTTAGTTTCGCGGGTTCGTTCCTCCTTTTTTGCCCCGTTTCATTTGGCGTTTTGCCCGATGGTCGTCTTCGCCTGGGAACGGAGTCTTACATCCTTGGTGGCTCCAGGGTTGCACCCGCGCACATTGCCGCTACTCTCCGCCCCCTGTTTATGTGGAAAGGCCGCTTTGCTCAAGAAACCAGCCAGCTCGTCCAGAGTTATGGCGAATCCGTATCCTTTGATTGGAGGCTGTTCGCTCACGATATCCGTGGGTCCATCGCCCATTCCAAAGGCCTGCTGAAAGCTGGCATCCTCACGGTGGAGGAACAGGCCGCCATCGAAAAAGGCCTCTTGGAAATTCGCGCCGAGATCGAGGCCGGAAACTTTGAGTTCAAGACCTCTCTCGAAGACGTCCACATGAACATCGAGTCCGAGCTGACTCGCCGCATCGGCCCCGCCGGGGCGAAGCTGCACACCGCCCGCAGTCGCAATGACCAAGTCGCCACAGACGTGCGTCTCTACACCCGCGATGCCGTCGCTGAGATCGTGGACCTCGTGGCTGATCTTCAGCGCTCACTGGTGGAGGCGGCCGACCGCGCCGGTCCTGCCGTGGTGCCGGGTTACACCCATCTTCAGCGGGGCCAGCCCGTCCTCTTCGCCCACCACTTCCTCGCCTATGTGGAGATGCTGGAGCGCGATGCCCAGCGCCTGCTGGATGCGAACGATCGCCTCAATGTCATGCCCCTGGGCTCAGGGGCCCTCGCAGGGTCCACCATCATTCTGGATCGCGAATACGTGGCCAGCCTGCTGGACTTCGACACCGTTTCCCAAAACAGCATGGATGCCGTGAGCGATCGCGACTTCGCCGCTGAGGTCCTGTTTTCCATCGCCCTCTGCGGGGTGCATCTGTCCCGCCTCAGTGAGGACATCATCCTCTGGTGCAGTGCCGAGTTTGGTTTTGTCACCCTCAGTGATGCCCACACCACCGGCTCCAGCCTGATGCCGCAGAAAAAGAACCCGGACGTGGCCGAACTGACGCGCGGAAAATCCGGCCGCTTGGTGGGAAATCTCATGGCGCTGCTCACCCTGCTCAAGGGCCTGCCCATGACCTACAATCGCGACATGCAGGAGGACAAGGAGCCCCTCTTTGACTCGCTGGATACCATCAAGGCGGCCCTCGCCGTCTTCGCGGAAATGATCTCCGGCATGGAGGTGAATGAAGCCCGCACCCGTGCCGCCACCAGCGACCCCATGCTGCTGGCCACCGACCTGGCCGACTACCTCGTGAATCACGGCGTGCCCTTCCGCCAGGCCCACGAAGTCATCGGCAAACTCGTCGCCCATTCCCTCGCGGACAAAGTCGCCTTTGCAGACATTCCCTTGGCCCAGTACCAGGCCTTTTCCCCAGCCTTTGAGGCGGATCTTTTTGACTGCCTAAATCTGGAAACCGCCCTCGCCGCCCGCAAAGGTATCGGCGCACCTTCCCCGCAGAATGTCGCCGCGCAGATCACCTTCTGGAAGGAGGCCCTCTCGGAATGAGCACGGCCACCATCCCTGCACCTAGCTTCCCCTTGTTTAAGGTGGAAGATCGGGATGGCTGGCAAAAGGTCAGTTCCACGCGCCTGTTCGACAATCCCCACATCAGTGTGGACCGTGTGGAGTGCCTGACGCCCCACCGCCATGAAAAGCCCGTCCCGTGGTTGGTCGTGCAGCGCAAGGCAGCCGTCGCCCTGGCCCCCATGACGGCGGATGGTCTTTTCGTTCTCATTTCCCAGGAGCGCGTGCCCGTGCAGCAGACCCTGTGGGAATTTCCCGCTGGGCAGATTGACGTGCCCGTGGCAGACATCACGCCAGACATCGTGGTGAATACCGCCCTGCGTGAACTTCATGAGGAAACCGGCTACGCCCTGGAGGCCGGCGGCACCCTGGAACCGCTCGGTTGGTTTCTTCCTTCGCAAGGTTTCACCGACGAGCACGTTTACCTCTTTCAAGCGAAGCCCGTGTGCGTCGTCAGCCGTCCGGAACCGGATGGAAGCGAGCACATCAGCGACGTGCGTTTAGTCAGTGCAGAAGAACTGCGGAGGATGATCGCTGCCAATGAGATCACCAACGCTCTGACACTGGCCTTATTCGCGCGGATGGCGGCCAAGGGAACGATTTGAGGCGTTGAGCTAACCCCCCCAAACTTTCACCTGATATGTGGCAAGGCATCCTGAACAAAGTCTTCAAAGTCCGCGAAAAAGTCGCGATGAACCTCAGCAAAGAGGATGAGGAAAAACCCTTCCTCGATCACCTGGACGACCTGCGCACCATGCTCGTGCGCATGGGCATGACGCTCATCGGGGCGACGATCATCTCCTTCGTTTTCTACAAAGAGCTGTTTAACATCCTGCTCTATCCCATGGTGCTGGCAGGCTTCGCACCGGACATCGAGGCCGCAAGAAAGCTCCTCATCAACATTGACGTGGCCGGTCCCTTCATGATGGCCGTGAACGTCTCGTTGATCGCCGCCGTCATCGCCTCCTTCCCGCTGCTGCTCATCTTCGTGCTCCAGTTCATCCTTCCGGGACTGAAATCGAATGAGAAGAAGCTCATTTTTCCTGCCATTGCCATTGGCACCGGGCTCTTCCTCGGCGGTGCTTCCTTTGCCTACTGGGTCGTGCTGCCACGGGCCTTGATCTTCTTCTCCGAGTTCGCTGCCTCCGTCGGTGCCAACCAGATGTGGGCGCTGAATGAATACGTCACCTTCACCACCCGGTTCATCCTTGTCTTCGGCATCGCCTTTGAGCTGCCCATCATCGTCATGGCTCTGGTGAAGCTGGATTTCCTGAATTTCCGCATCATGAAGTCCACTTGGCGGCATGCGCTGGTGGCCATCACCCTCTTCGCCGCCATCATCACGCCCACACCGGACGTCCTCACGCTCATGCTCATGTCCGGGCCGCTGTATGTCCTTTACGCCATCTGTGTGACCCTCGCCTACTTCATGGAGAAGAAGGACAAGGAAGCCTACCCTGAGTACTACGCCGAACTCGAGAAAGACCAGAAAGAGCTCGAGAAAGAAGTGGGCGATGAATGGGACAACGAGAACTACAACCCCTGGTTCTCAGAGGACGAAAAAGACGAGGACGACGAGTATCAAAAACCTCGCGCCGTCCCCTCCGCCCCACCGCCAGAAATCGAAAAAGCGCCGAAGACCGTCTCCATGGATGAACCCCTGGATGAAGGCGAGGACCAAGGCTCCGTCCCAGGCATTGACGACGACCCTGAGCCCGACTCTCCCCCCAGCCCCACCAAGGCCGAAAAAAGCACCGAGGAGCTCGCCCGCGAGGATGAATCCCGCAGCGGCAATCCCCCCGTGTAGCTCCTCCAAGGAGTGAGGGCTTCCAGCCCTCATTCTTTGCCCAGCGCCCCTCTCGCGCCCCTCCAGGGCGCAATGCATGTGACACGTTGTTGGTTAGGCGACCGGGGGTTCCCGCTCGCCAAGCCTCGCTCCACCCCCGGCTACCCTCTTTCGCCCCTCCGGGGCGGTTTCTTGAGACGTGCCTGGAGAACTAGCGTACTTGTTCATCCTCGCCCCGGAGGGGCGAAAGCCATTAGCCGGGGGTGAAGGTGCGAAGCACCGAGAACCCCCGGACATCGCATCACCCAAAGTATATCACACCGGGTGCGCCCTGGAGGGGCGCGAGAAACCCACGTCCGCCCTCGACCGGGCGCTTCTTCGGGGGCGTTCTTCCGCCGTGTCCGTCATGGAGCGCACGCCTCCTGCGTGCAGAGTTTCGCGTCCCCGCGGAACTCCCATCTAACGTCCTCGTCCGCCCTATCACATCCCCAAGGAGTGAGGGCTTCCAGCCTTCAACCTAAGGCCAGACACATTCCCGAAAAGCGCACCGGCACTCACCGCGGTCCTTCTCGCGCCCCTCCAGGGCGCAATGCATGTGACACGTTGTTGGTTAGGCAGCCGGGGGTTCCCACTCGCCAAGCCTCGCTCCACCCCCGGCTACCCTCTTTCGCCCCTCCGGGGCGTTTCTTGGGCGTGGGCGTTCTGGCGGCAGCGGCTGCCATGGAGCGCACGCATCTTGCGTGCTGAGTTCTGCGTCCTCGCGGAACTCCCATCTCACGCCCTCGTCCGCCCCGATGCATCGACCGAGGATGGATGAGCGAACGGGGATTTGTAGGGCCTTCGCACACGCCGGGAAAGTCAGGCGAGTTAGAAACTCGCGCTCCGTCCAGTGCCCCATCGGGATCGCAGGAGGTAAGGGGTGGACGTGTCGGTCAGAGTACGTTTCTCCCGCCCCGGAGGGGCGAAAGCCATTAGCCGGGGGTGAAGGTGCGAAGCACCGAGAACCCCCGGAGTTCCGCCTAACAAAAAACGCGTCACAAGTCGCCGCGCCCTGGAAGGGCGCGAGAAACCCACGTCCGCCCCATCCGCCATGGAGCGCTCAAGTCCCGCTGTCTCGGCACCAGATGGCCTTACACCCTGAAATCCCCCATTCGCTGTGCCGAAATCGCAGCTTGGCACCGACCCTAAGCATTTAGACTCACTCATCCACGATCGTGTAAATTGCAGGTCCAGAGGAAAACAATACACGCGCACACAAAGCCAACAAACGGTTGGAAAGCCGTTCTAGAATGCATGGTGATTACGATAAGTAGATTCATCATGGTCAGTAAGCCTCAGGGAGCCCGTCCTTACAAACTCCTTACTTGAGAGCTTCTTAGTCGGAGACGTTAAAGGCGTAATTGAATTATGCGTTTAAGCCTCTTCTCAGATTATTCCCTCAGGGTATTGCTGTTCGGTGCCGTTAAAGGGGGGGCATTTCCGCTGCATGAAGTTGCCGATGCGTACAATATCTCTCGGCATCACTTGGTGAAGGTGGTCAATAATCTCACCAAGCAGGGCTATCTTTCCACTCGTCGGGGGCGCGGCGGCGGCATCATCCTCGCCATGAATCCAGAAGACATCATGATCGGCCGACTGGTGAGGAAGACAGAAACCTCAGCGCCGCTGGTCGAGTGCTTCGATGCCGTTTCCAATACCTGCCCCATTCATTCCTGCTGCGGTCTCAAAGGGGCCCTCGCACAGGCCGTGGGCGCATTTTACAGCACCTTAGATAGATACACGCTTAAGGACGTCATGGATCGCCAAAACGTGCAAGCCATGAAAGACATCCTGCTGGCTCCCAAGCCCGCACGCCCGACCTCGGTGGCTGAGGAAGACCTGCCGGATGACTTATTGACCGACGATCTCACTCGCGACCTACTGGTTGATGAAGATGCGGAGCTTACGCCAGCACTTCCTGGATGACCGTCCCCTTATCTCCCACCGTAAAGGGGCGATTGCTGGGAGACATGACGATCTGATTCACGTCCAGCCCCAGGGCATGGCCCACCGTGCTGTGAAAGTCCTGGATGGTGACTTGTTTATCCGCCGGGGCATTGCCCTCCGCATCACTGGCCCCATAGATGGTCCCGCCTTTCGCCGGGCCGCCTGCCAGCAGGGTGCTAAAGACCTTCGGGTGATGGTCGCGGCCATTGCGGCTGTTGATCTTCGGTGAGCGGCCGAACTCGGAGCACAGCACCACCATCGTCGTTTCCAGCAGGCCCCGTGACTGGAGATCACTGAGCAGGGCGGAAAGACCCTGATCCAGCAGGCTGCCATTGTCCTCCATGCCATCGGCGATGTCGTTGTGCATGTCCCAGCCGCCCTGAGCCACTTCCACAAAGCGCACCCCGCGCTCCACCAAGCGGCGGGCCAGCATGCAGCCTTGGCCGAATTTGTTCATGCCATAGATCTCCCGCGCGGCGCTGTCCTCTTCGGTGAGGCGGAAGGCATTCAGATCTTCCGTGCTCAGCAGCTTCAGAGTATCGTCATAAAAGTCCGAGTAGGCTTTCAGGTTCGTGTCATGAAACTTCGCCCGAAAGCCTGCATCCACCTCATTCAGCAGGGCTAGCCGCTTGTTGATGATCTCTTTTGGCGCGCCGAATTCCGCATACTGCAGCCCTGCTTCGGGATCATGGATCGGCAGGGGACTGAAAGCGGCAGAGAAAAAGCCATTGCCACTTTCCGGCGCACGTCCCACACACACCGTCGAGGGTAAAGACGCGCTGCTTTTGCCTAACAACTCCTGCGCCCACGCGCCCAGCACGGGATGCTTGATGGTGCCCCGCTGTTCATACCCTGTGCGCATCAGGTATTGGCCCGAGGCATGCACCCCTGTTTTGGAGGTCATGCTGCGGATGATGGCCAGCTTTTCAGAATGGTCCTTCGCCAGGGTGGGCAGGTAACCACCCAGTTGGTAACCCGCCTTGGTGGCGATGGGGTCGCTCGGTCCCTTGGTGGCGCCGGTCTTCGGGTCCAGCGTATCAATGTGGGACATCCCGCCGATCATTTGCAGCCAGATCACCCGCTTCGCTTTGCCAAAACCAGGCAGCGATTTCGGATCGGCGGCGGTCTGGCCTTTCAGCACTTGGGGCAGCAGCGTCACCCCCAGCGTGGCCTTCGCCACACGTTCGGCGAACTGGCGGCGGGACAGAGAATCAAGCGAACGAAGAGAAGCGTTCATGGTAAAATAAGAGGGCAGGGGATTACTGGACGAACACGAACTCACGGGCATTAAAAAGCACCCAGCAAAGATCCGCCGAGCTCAGCCCGGCATCGAAGGCCTGGGTGGCGGCGGTCATTTCTGCCGGGGTCGGCTTGCGGGAAAAGAAGCTGTAATACAAAGACTCCACCTTCTTCGCCGTTTCAGCCTCGCCCATCGCGGTGGCTAGCACCAGAGACTGCGGATTTTGCAGCACACTTTGGGCTTCCCCATTCATCAGCATCAGCACCTGGGGGATGCTGCCCTCCACCGTATTGCTATCAGAAATCTGGCGGTCACTCTGGCCAAACATGCGCAGGAAATGGCCATCCTTTTCTGGCTGTCGCAGCTCAGAGGCACGGGCCAGGGCTAGGCCCTCCAGCATCGTCGGGCGGGTAAATCCATCTTCCTCTTCATTGTTAGGCTGCATCATCTGCGCACGCCTGTTTTTCTTCTTGGCCGCGCCTTTGCCACCGCCCAGGGCCCCATCCGCCTTGCGGCGCATGCTCTGCACCTCCGCCAGTTTTTCCACGATCTGGCTCGGGGTGATCTCAGAGACATTCAGCGCCATCACCTGTTTGTAGGGTTCTGCCCGCTTCAGTTTAAAGTGGTCCACTTTGTCGCCGATGGCCAGCGTCACGCAGGAGTCCCAGGCCTGCTCCGCCGTCATGCGGCGTAGGATGGGGCCGGGGAAGTAATAGGGTTCCCCCAGGGCCAGCTCGCGCGTCACTGCCTCCCGCTGGTAGGTCTGGGTATTGCACAGCAGGCGCATGAAAGCGCGGAGGTCGAACTTCAGGCGCACCATCTCGCGGCCCAGATGCTGCAGCAGCAGGGGATTGCTGGAGGCGTTCGGGTCATCCAGATCCGTCACCGGCTCCTTCAGCCCCACGCCGAACACCTGCTTCCACAGGCGATTCGCGATGGTCATGGCAAAGCGTGGATTGTCCGGGCTCGTCATCCAGGTGGCGAAGACTTCACGCAGTTGGCTGGCATCCTCCGTTTTCTTCATCGCCATTTCCGCATCCTGGTAGCAGCGCAGCCGGCGGTCATCCGCACTCCACATCACCAGCTTCGGTTTCACCGCCTCCCCCGGTTTACCATCCTTGTACTTGTAGTCATCCGGCAGCGCCAGATCGTTTTCCTTGCCATCCTGGATGGCCAGGGAGTTCACATCAAAGAGCCGCCGCGCCTGCTGGTACTGCTGCTGGGTCAGCTCATCGCGCAGGCCGCGCATCATGCCACGCGGCAGATTCCGGTTGTAGGTGTCTGAGGCACCAAAGAAGGCCGCCATCTCATAAAACTGGCGCTGGGTCCAGTCAGCAAAGGGATGGTCATGGCACTGGGCGCAGGAGACATTGGCCCCGAGAAAGGTGGAGAGCGTCAGGCTCAGATTATCCAGCCGCATGCCACGGTCGCGCAGCAGGTAGCCCGCCGCGCCATTGTCCAGCAGCTTGCCATCCGCCACCAGCATGTCTTTGACGATCTCATTCCACGGCCGGTTCGCGGTGATCTGCGCCTTTAGCCATTCCTGGTAGGTGAAAAACTTCGCCTTCTGCGCATCATCCGCCACGCGCAGCATGTCGGAAAAGTAATTGAACAGGTGGGAGGAAAAACCATCGTCATTCACCAGCGTGTCAATCACCGTGGCGCGCTTCGCCGCGCTGCTATCTGCCAGGAAGGCCATCGTCTCCGCCCGGGTCGGGATGCGCCCTGCGAGGTCCAGATACACGCGGCGGATGAACTGCTCATCACTGGCCAGAGCATTCGGTTTCTGGCCCGCCTTCTCCAGCCCTAGCAGCACGCCCTTATCAATGATCGCCGCTGCCTGCGCCAGGCCCGCATTTTTCTGAATGCCCACCCCTTCCGGTTTCAGCGTCGCTGCGGCTTTCTGGTCTTCGGGCGTGAGGTTGGCCACGGGGAAGTCAAACATGCGCCCGTCTCGCGTCTGCAGGTACACCTTGCCGTTTTCGATCCCGCGAAAGGTCGCCTCCACGCTGCGGCCCTGACTGTCCCGCCAGAGACGGAAGTTCGAGTTGCCATCCGGTGCGGCATTTTGGGCATGGACGCAGAGCGCGGACAACAAGGCACAAAGGGCGAGGTAGCGTGCTTTCATGGGTGTCTCCAGGTGGAGTGGGCCATGAAACGAAGCGTTTGCGCAGAAGTTGCGCAGGAAAGTTAGACCGATTTCCAAAAATCTTGTCCGAAAAGCGGCGACGGGGTGGGACGATTGGCGTTCACCGCAAGCGGGACTTGGCTGTTATCATCAAGATAGCAGCCTGCGCTCCTGCCTTGCCACTCATCCCACCGCACCCGCCTTTTCAATCGGACCATCTTTTTGGAAACCCGTCTAAGCCTCGTCGTTGCGCTGCTGCCAGGTCAGGCCTTCCAGCTCCGCCGCAGGCTTGCCCGGCGTGAAGAAACTCAGCATCAAAGCGAGGAACATCGTCACTCCCGCCCCCACTGAGGTGATCCACAAAAAGGAGATATTCGCCTGAAGATTGACCAGCACGGACGCCGCAAAACCTATGACCGTGGCGATCAAAATGGCCTGCGCGCCAATGCGGCGGATGAAGATGCCGCATAAGAACATGCCGAGGATGGGCCCACCCACGAGGCCGATGACCTTATTCGTCACCTCCACCAAGGTGCCCAAAGTCCCCACCACAAACGCCAGGCCGATCACCAGCACGCCATAAAACAGCGTCCACATCCGCGCCTGCCAAATTTGCCGTTCATCCGTGGGCAGCGGCTTGTCCGTCAGCCGTTGTTGGAAATCAACCATCGTCGCCGATGCCAGGGAATTCAGCCCCGCTGAGATGGTGGACATGCTCGCGGCAAAGATCGCCGCCACCAGCACGCCCGCCATTCCTGTGGGCAGCTCATGCACCACAAACCAGGGCAGGATTTGATCCGCCTTTTCGATCGCGTTTGTGGCCAGGGGATCGGGATGATGATTGTAAAAAGCCCGCAGCACCGAGCCCGTGCCATAGAAAAGCCCCAGCACCGGCACCGTCACGATGAGCTTGTACCACAGACCCCGCTGCGCCGTCTTCACATCCTTCGCCGTCATGTAGCGCTGCACCGCCACCTGATCCGTCGCCATCTGCACCAGATTCAAAACCGCCCCGCCGAGGATCACACTCGCCCAGGTCAGCCGCACCGTCGGGTCCCAGCTTGCCACCGGCATCGGCTGCCCGTGCGTTTGCGCCACGTGGATCACCTCGCCAAAGCCTCCCGGTATCTTCCCCACGGCCACCAGCAAGATCACAATCTGCCCGCCAAAGAGCACGCCGAACTGCATCACATCCGTCCAGATCACGGCCTTCATCCCGCCCATCATCGTGTACAGCGTGGTCAGGATGCCCGTGGCCAGGATGGAGAACTCCAGAGACAGCCCCGTGGCCTGTTGCAGCGCCAGCGCAGGGGCATACGTGGCCGCGCCTAACCATAACAGCACCCTCAAGATAAACAGGCCTGAAGCCAGCAGACGCGCAGGCAGTGAAAAGCGCTCCTCCAGGTATTGATACGCCGTGATGAATCGCGCCCGGTAAAAGAACGGCAGGATGAAAATCGTCGTGACTGGCGTGGCGATGAAGAACGAAAACAGCACCCAGCCAAAGGCCAACCCATTTTGATACACCTCCGCCGGGCCCCCCAGATAACTGATGCCGGAAAACATGGCCGCCATCACCGAGATGGCCACCACCACACTGCCCATGCTGCGGCCCGCGAGAAAGAAATCCTTCATCGTTCGCTGCTCCTTCACAAACAGCAGGCCCACCAAAACGGAGGCCACCAGATAGCCCCCAAAAAAGAGGTAATCAATCCAGGTAAAGTGGCTCATGATTTAGCAAAGAAAGTTAGGCCAGCCGGGCAAAGCCGCCCGTGGCAGAGATCATACCCGATTCAGATTCCAGTCGTCCTTCCAGAGTCAGCTTCGTCAGTTCAGAGAAAACTTCATCCAGCGCACCCAGCATACGGTCCACCTGGGCACGGTCATGCGTCCACATCACATAAAGCTGGGATGACAGCATGAAACCACGCGCCAGCATCCGGCGGATCATCAGCGTCTTCGCCGCTGCCTGGCCAAAGGTCAGCGCCGGGGCACTGGGCATGCCGCTGATTTGCAGGGCCAGCGTACCATGCCTTGCCGCCAGCTCACGCAGTTGAGCTTGCAGGTGCTGCCCCAGCTCCCACACGTGGGCCTGCACCGGCAGCCGGCGCATTTGATTCACACACGCCAGAGCTGCTGCGGTGCCGAGCCCATCCGTCCAGTAGCTGCTGGAGATAAAGCTCGGGTTTGCTGCCTCCATCACCTCCGCTTGGCCCACCACCACCCCGAAAGGGATGCCATTGCTCGTCGCCTTCGCATACACGGCCAGGTCTGGCACCACGCCCGCCCGCGCACAGCCACCCGGGAAACCAAAACGCCAGCCCGCCGTCACCTCATCCACCAGGAAGAGGCCCCCACGCGCCCGCACCGCCGCTGCCACCTTTTCTAGAAAGCCCGCGTGCGGCTCCTCCCGGCGCATCGGCTCCATCACCACCGCAGCTAGGTTACTGCCCAGGTTCTCCAGCGCCTTTTCAAAAGAAGCCCAGTCATTGTAGCGAAACGGCACCGCCGTCCCCCGCAGCTCACGCGGCACTCCCAGCGGCTCCAGCCCCGGGATGAGGTGCCCATCCAGCGCGCGGCTGTCTCCTAGATTTGCCGCCAGATACCAGTCCTGCCAGCCGTGGTAACCGCAGAAGGCGATGCCACTGCGGCCCGTGGCTGCGCGGGCGATGCGTACCCCCAGCGCCAGGGCCTCCCCACCCCCACGCGCATACCGCACCCGCCCTGCCCAGGGGTGCAGCGCCAGCAGCGCCTCCGCCAGTTCCACCTCCTCCGGCGCATTCAGCGTGCAGTATGAGCCTAACGACAAGCGTCGTCTCACAGCCGCATTCACCTCTGGGTCCGCATAGCCTAACAAAATAGCCCCCACGCCCCCCGTGAAATCCAGGAAACGCTGCCCCTGCAGGTCCCACACGTGGCTGCCACGGGCACGGCTAAAATAGGTGGGCCAAGTCACCGGGTCAAAACTCTCTGCCCGTTTCGACATCAGGCCTGTCCCGCAGGAGATCTTTTCCCGTGCCTGCTGCCACAGCGTCTTCGGTGGAGGCTCGTCCTCAGTCACGGGCAGATGCGGGGCCAGCAGGCGCAGCGCATTGTTTCGGAAGATATCTTCCCCATCCTTGGCATTCAGCCCCACATCCTCACAGGCCTCCCTCAGGCACATCAGGGATTCGATCCCCACCAGCGTGTAGCCGCCGAAGACGTTCAGCCCCTGGGCGCAGTCTTCCTCGGGGTGGATCCAGGTAAAGCCATCCCCCTGGCTGATGCACGTGCCGCGCAGTTCACTCACCATGTAGTCACTGCCCCACAGCACCCTGCGTGGCCCCAGCAGCTCCAGCGCGGCGCGGAAGGCCCCCGCCTGCGTCACCGCCGAGGTATCCACCACCACATTTTCCACATCCGCCAGCGCATGCAGCCCCTCCCGCGCATGACGGTAGTTAAAAGAGCGCGCCACATGCGCCAGCACCAGCTTGCTCGCCGGGTATTTGCCACACAGCCGTTGCAGCGTTTGCAGGTTATCTGGGTCGGTGATGCCCCCCGCCCGCATGATGTGCAGCATCAGCACCCCGTGGTGTTGGTGGCACAGCTCCCACATCCACTCCGGGGCGAAGGATTCGATGCTGGCCTCCCGTGTATCCGCCACCCGGGCATAAAGACGGTACGGTTTGATCCCCACAAACACCCCTGTGGCCAGCAGCCGCTGCACCTCCGCAGGGTCATCCTCCGGTGCCGCTAAAACGAGCGCGCGGTTCCCCGTCCTCGCCACCCCCGGTCCCACCTGCTCCTGCACCCACGCATTCTCTCCCGCCCGGTCATTGCCCGCACTGGGGTAGCCAAAAAACAGACCCTCCACCTCACACCCCGGCATCCAGCGGCCCATCGCCGCCTGGAAATCCACCAGCCCGTACCCCCGATCCACCTCCAAAAACCCCGGCGGCTGCCCGCCCGCAAAATGCCGCGTGTGGAAAACATGTGCGTGGATGTCATACACACGCCGGGGGACAAAACCCTCCAGACCGCGCAGCAGACGGCGATCGCGGTCACTCAATTCAGTCACCAGGGAAAGGGGCATCGGAGCAAGACGGGCCCGCCGCGAACGGTCTTACTCAAGAAAGCCGGGAATACCGCCTTTAGTCCACCTCATAGACAGCACCCACCGCCCCCGCCCCATGCGCAGGCTCGCAACCCCCCCAGGAAAAATGATGAGAACTCATTGATTATTAGCTAATTTTTGATAATTTTACATAATTATTATAATTTGAACTTCCTTCCTGCCAGCTTCCCCCGAAGTGGCCAGGCCGCTAAATCAGCGGTCCTGGTGCTTGCTGGCGTCGCGTCGCTAGCCCGTCAGCGGCTCGCCGGGCAGGGGAGTGTCCTCGCTTTTCACGGCCTGCGGGCAGAGGATGCCCCCGTGGGCGTGCAGGACAGCAGCCTGCATCTTCCGGTGGGCACCTTTCGCGCCTTGTGCCAGCACCTAGCCGCCCATTATCACGTCATGCCGCTGGTGGAGATGGCCACCCTTTTGCAGGCTGGGCAGGCGCTGCCCCCCCGCGCGGTGGCCCTGAGCTTCGACGATGGCTACGCCTCCAATTACCACCTCGCGTATCCCATCCTGCGGGAGTTTCACCTGCCCGCCACCATCTTCCTCACCACCGGGTTTCTGGATGGCACCTCGCCCCTTTGGTTCCAGCAGGTAGATCTCGCTCTCTCTGCCCAGCAGGCCACCGCTTCCCCAGCTTCCTTGGGGGAAACCCTCGCCGCGCTCAAAGCCCTGCCAGATGCCCTCATGCGGGAAAAAGTACAGGCATGGGTCAAAGACCTCCCCGCATCCCCCGCTCCCGCCGTGACTCACCCGCTGAGCTGGGATCAGGTGCGTGAAATGCAGGCCAGCGGCCTCATCCACTTCGGCGGCCACACCCATACCCACCCCATCCTGGCCCGGTGCTCCATCGAGCAACAGCGGCAGGAAATTTTCACCTGTTACAGCCGCATCCTGGCCGAGCTCGGGCAGGCCCCTCGTGTCTTTGCCTTCCCCAATGGCGGCCCCACAGATTTTACGCCCGAGACCCAGGCCCTCCTGGCCGAGGCCGGGTTCGAATCGGCCTGGACCATGATCAGTGGCCGCGCCACGCCCACCTCCCCCAGCCTTCAGTTGCCACGTTACGGTGCCCCGGAATCAGCCTGGGAACTTGAGGCCACCGTCTCCGGTGCCTTTGAGCTCCTGCGCCAGTGGAAAGGAGGCCGCGCATGAGCCGCCTGCTCAAAGTCCCCTATTGGGCACGGCCGCTTTTCGCTTGGGCAGAAAACGTGGGGCTGAAAGCGGAACGTTTATCCCCCCTCACGCGTCAGAGTCGGGTGCCCACAGCGGCCCCCTCCATGCACTCGCCCCAGACCCTCGTCCATTTCATCGGCGCTCCCGGCGGCGGTGGCGCAGAGGCCATGCTGAGAAATCTCGTCTCCGCCATGGATGCCACCCGCTGGCGCACCGTCGTCATCGTCATGGATGGGCGCGCTTGGCCAGAAGACATGAAAAAACTGCGCAGCGCAGGGGCGGAGGTGCATGACCTCCAGGCCACCGCCCTGCTGCGAAAGGATACCCTCACCCGCTTGATCCGCCTGCTGCGGCAGATCCGCCCAGACGTGGTCCAGACCTGGATGCACCATTCGGACTTTGTCGCTGGCTGGTGCGCGAGATTGGCCGGGGTCAAACACATCGTCTGGGGCATCCATTGCCGTGAAATCCACCGCAGCCCTGGAGACTCAGACCTCAAGATGGCTGTGTTTCGTAAGCTCATCGGCCTTTCCTCCCAGGTCATCCCGCAGCGCATCATTTCCTGTTCCGCTGCAGCCCTGGAGGCCCACCTCCCACTCGGTTATCCACGCCAGGCCATGACCTGGGTGCCCAATGGCATTGATACCGCCCGCTTCGTCCTAGATGCCCAGGCCCGCGCCACGCTGCGCCAGGAATGGAAAGTCCCAGCGCAGGCACCGCTCATCGGTTACATCGGCCGATTCCACGAGATGAAAAATCTCGCCACCTGGCTGCAGGCCGCCGCTTTCTTGCAGGCGCGCAGGCCGGAGACACACTTTTTGTTATGCGGCGGTGAGGAGTGGGAGCTGGAGGAATGCGCCCGCGCGGCCCTCTCCATCATGCCCATTCGCAGCCAGGTACACTTCATTCCCTTCCGTCCAGACCCCCAGCGCGTGTACCCCGCCCTGGACATCTTTTCCCTCTCCTCCCGCACCGAAGCCTGCCCCATGACGATCATGGAGGCCCTCTCCTGCGGGGTCGCCTGCGTCACCACGGATGTCGGTGACTGTGCGCTTCTTTTGGAAGGGGTTGGCCGTGTCGTCCCCGTGAAAGATGCCGAGTCCCTGGCGAAAGCCTGGGAAGACACCCTCGCGCAGCCGCCCTCACCCGAAACCCTCCGCCACCACGCCGTGACCCGTTTTGACATCACCGTGGCTGCCCAGGGGTATGCCCAAGTTTACCAGGAGGTCTTGGCCCCATGAAAGCCGCCCTCCTCTCGCTTCTCCTTTTCGTCGGTGCCGCGCAGGCAGACCTCAGCGTGACCTTGGTGGATGCCATGACGCGGGTCTCCCGCACGGAGCAGCGTCCCCTGGTGCAGACACTCGCCCTCCAGGCCGCCCGTGGGGAGTGGGAGGCCCTGCAGATCGTGGTCACGGGACCGCCCGATGAGCTGCGCACCATTTCCTTAGAAGCCACCGACCTCACCGGCCCCGAGGGCAAAACCCTGCCCGCGCCCACCCTGCTGCGGGAGCACTACGTGCGCGTCTCCAAGTCCACCCCCAAGTCCCCCTTGCCAGCCGGGGACTATCCAGACGCTCTGGTGCCGCAGAGCTTTGCTTGGCAGGAGTTGCCTAACGAAAAGAGTGTCAATCAACCCTACTGGGTGGATGTGCACGTGCCCTATGCCACCCCCCCGGGCGTTTACAAAGGCGAGGTCAGAGTCCTCGGGCCAGATCGCCTCTTTCTCGCCACCCGCCAGTATTCGGTCACCGTCCTGCCCTTTGACCTCCCGGTCATTCCGCGCCTGCGCACCTCCGTCATGGCGCTGTGGCGTCGCGTGGCCGAGGTGCATGGATTTGACCGGCAAAAAGAGCCGCCTTCGCCCGAGCTTCTCGCCCTGCTGAATGAATACTACGACCTGCTCGCCCAGCATCGTCTCAGCATTGATCAAACCTACCCCACTTACCCAGATGGCAGCACGGGCAAGATCAATGAAGCGACCGTCGAGGCCGGCATGAGAAAGCAGTTGCTGCACCGTCACGTCAGCACGCTCAGCCTCCCCATCTGGCCCGAGTGGCCTTTCCGCGATCCATTGGAAAAGGATCGCAAGGAGGCCATGAACTACGTCGCCACCTGGATGAAGCTCATGAAGAAGCTGCACGCCGAATCTCGCGCGTACGTCATCATGGGCGCGCTGGATGAGCCGAACGATACCGAGGCCTATGCGCGGGTGCGGCGCTGGGGAGATTTCTTCAATGAAGTGGAGGCCATTCACCACGTCAAAGTGCCTCTCCTCATCACTGAGCAACCCACCCCTGACAATGCCTGGTGGGGCCGCCTGGATGGCAATGTGGATATCTGGGTACCGCACTTTTCCCAAGTCTGGCAGGACATGGAATCGCCTAACGGCAAGCGTGACATCGCCCGCCGCATCGCTGCCGGGGAGGAAGTCTGGTGCTACGCCGCCCTCGTGCAAATGCCTGAAGACTGGGAAGCCGCCCATGGCAACCCCCAGCAGCTCAAAGCCTCGAATCCCCCTGTCTGGTGCCTGGACTACCCCGCCATGAATCACCGCGTGCTCGCCTGGGTCATGCCTCGTCATGGCATCACGGGCTTCACCTACTGGGACACTCTTTTTGCTAGCCCTGGCGTGGATGTGTGGGCAGATGCCGGCTCCTTTCACCACACGGAAGACCGCGTTTACAATGGCGACGGCAGTTACATCTACCCCGCCACTCAAAAGCAGCACGGGGCCCACATGCCCGTGGCCAGCATCCGTTTGAAATGGCTGCGGGAGATGGCGGAGGATTACGACTACCTCATGCTGGCGAAGGACCTGGGCCTGGAAAAACAAGCCCTGGAAATCGCCGCCACCTTTGCCCGTGGATTTGGAGATTGGGAAGATGACATGACCAAGCTGTATGCCGCGCGGCGCAAACTGGCCGAGCTCATCAGCGCGAAAGGAGGTGGCCAGTGAGGCTGGACATCATCCGTGATGAGGCGGGCTTTTTAGCCCTGCAACCCTGGTGGGATGCCTTGCTGGAGCAAAGCGCCACGCCCACGCCCTTCTTGCGTTGGGACTGGGTGCGCCTTTGGTGGGAGATCTTTCACGAAGGCTTCCAGCTCGCCATCGCCGTGCTGCGGGATGCACAGCAGCGGCCGCTGGCCATCGCCCCACTCATGATCGGTGCCGAGCCTGCGGGCATGCGCCGTCACCTCCAGCACATTGGTTTCCTGGGTGGCCTGGGCGAGGTCAAAGGTGAGCGCATGGACTTCCTCGTGCCACGGGGCCGTGAGGTCGAACTGACCCCGCTGCTCTGCCAGGTCTTCCCCCTTCTAGCCGCCGAGTGGCAGGCGGTGCGACTGAACAAATTGCCCGAAGATTCGCCTAACAAACTGTGGATCGTGAAGGCGCTGAATGAATGCACCACGGGTGCTGGGGTCCTCCTGCGCACGCAGTGCTTCTGCCTCAGCCTGACGGCCGACTGGCCTACCTTTGAGCAATCCATCAAGAGCAAAACCCGGCGTGAAATCAGCCGCCGCTTGGCAGCCTTGCAGTCGGAGTATGACTTCAAAGAAGTCCTCGTCACCGCAGCAGATGCAGAGGCCCGGTTGGATGAATTTGCCGCCCTTCACGGCCACCATTATCCTGAAAACGTGAGTTCCTTTCTCGCGCCAGCCGCCTGGCAGTTTCATCGTCAGTTGGCTCTAAAATGGATCGCTAGCGGTCGGGCCATGATCCCCTGCATCACCATTGGAGGGGAGATGGTCGGCGCTGTGTATGGCTTCATTGAGGGCGATGAATTTTTCTATTACCAATCCGGTTGGCACCCCCAGTACGCCCGCTTCTCCATGGGGCGGCTCAGCTTCCGCTGGGCGGTGGAAAGCTGCCTTCTCAAAGGCCTTCGCCTCTTTGACATGCTGCCTGGGTCTTACCGTTACAAACGGGAGTGGGCGCACACATCGCGTTACGTTCTCGATCTGGAAGCGTATCAACCCCAGAGTCTGCGCGCCACACTCTTCCGTTCTGTCCGCCACCTCAAGCGCCTGCTTCCCGGCCACATCCCTTCTTTGATCACCGCATGAAAGTTCTCGTCCTCACGGCAGATGCCAACACGCTCGTTTATCATCGCGGAGATCTCATCCGCGACTTTGCTGCGCATGGGTGTGAAGTGGTCACTTCCGCTGCCGAGGACTACCCCCATGTGCGAAAATACCTGGAGGCTGCTGGCGTTCGCCATGAGCCCATTCGCATGGTCCGCAGTCGGGTCAATTTGGCGAAGGACTGGATCACCTGGTGGGACATGTTCCGCCTTTTTCGGAAAGAGAAGCCCGACGCTTTGTTTGCCTACACCATCAAGTCCGTGGTCTATGGCTGCGTGGTCGCACGTTTATCCGGCGTCCCGAAGGTGTATGCCCTGCTGCCCGGCTTAGGCTTCACCTTCGTGAAACCTGAAACGCTGAAGCAAACGCTGGTTCAGTGGGTTTCCAAAGCCCTGCACCGCTTCGCCCTCAAGCGCGCCGATGTCATCTTCATGCAAAACCGGGATGACGTGCAGCTTTTCACCGATCTCAAAATGCTGCCCCAGGGCGTGCCCGTGCATGTCACCGCTGGCTCGGGCGTGAATCTGGAGGAATACCCCCATGTGCCGCTGGAAGGCGATGCCGACATCGCCGCTGGTCGCATTCGTTTCGTCCTCGTCAGCCGCCTCCTCATCAGCAAAGGCGTCGAGGTCTTTGCCGAAGCCGCCCGCCAGATCAAAGTTCGTTATCCCTTGGCGGAGTTCCATCTCGTCGGCCCCTTTGATCCGAATCCCAACCGCGTCTCTGAAGCGGATGTCGAACAATGGGTCCGCGAGGGCACCGTGGTGCATCATGGCATGGTGCGGGACGTCGCAGGCCTGCTGCGGAAGATGCACGTTTTCTGCCTGCCTACCTGGTACCGGGAGGGCGTGCCCCATGCCTCCTTAGAGGCGCTTTCCACAGGCCGGGCCATGATCACTACCGACTCCGTCGGTGCTCGTGAATGTGTGCCTACGGGAGAAAATGGCTTCCTCGTTCCGCCTCGGGACGTGGCCGCCGTGGTGAAAGCCATGGAGTTTTTCATTCAAAATCCGGATCAAATCATCCGCATGGGGGAGGCCAGCCGCCGCCTCGCTCGGGAGGTCTTCGATGTGAAGATCGTCAATCAAATCATCCTTCGGGCCATGGAAATCGAACATTCCAGCGCCAAACCTGCCCAATCTCCCACGTCTGCTCCTTGCCCCCTCCCGGCAGGTGCATGATGGTACTTCCCTTTCACCGTTGCTGCCATGTCTTATCAACTCGCCCTAGACCCACACCGCAGTGCCCCAGGTACTCCCGGTGCGCCTCAGGGCCTAGTCCCGGTGGCCCCTGGGTCCCTGGGCATGCCGCTCGGCCTACCGCAGGTGGACCAGAGCCCCTACCTCTCCACCCCGCCGCCGCAGTTCAGTGAATCCGTCATCAGTCTGGTGGACTTGGTGGGTTATCTGAAAAAACGTTGGTGGTTAGGCCTGTTCATCGGCCTGCCCGCTGCCGCGCTCATTTTCTACATTCTCGGCATGGGGGCCAAGGTCTATGAGTCTGAGGCGAAGCTGCGCCTGCGCCTGCAGGACACGAACGTTTTTAACTTCAATGAGATGGGCCGCCAAGGCGTCACGGAGCTCAGCGCCCCGCAGTTGATCAACAACCACCTCACCGAGATCAAGTCCCGCAAGTTTGCCGATTATTTTTATGCTCGCTTCGATGAGACCAAGCGCGACGCCTTCATCAAGGATGAGCTGAGCACGCTGGGGCGAAAGGACCAATTCCTCAACTGGCTGGGCCTCTATACCCCCTCCGTCCCGCCGCCACCTGGAGACGTCTTCGCAGAAAGCGTGGGCGAATCCGTCCGGGTCGAGCCCCAAAAAGAATCCCACATCCTGCGCATCCTCGTGCGCAATCGGAACCCTCGCCTCGCCGCAGACATCGCCAATGGCTTTGCTCAAGAGTACATTCGCTTCTTCGGCGAGCAGGAAAGCGGCCAGACGCAAAGTGAGCGTGACTACCTGCAAACCAAGGCCGACGAACTCAAGCAGCGTCTGGAGGTCAGCGAACGCAAGCTGTCTGAATACCGCAAGAGCGAGAACCTGATGCAGACCAATGAGACCCTGGATGTGGATGGCGATAAAGTGCGCCAGCTCATGACCGCCATCACCAATGTGGAGATCCAACTGGCAAAGTCTAAAAGCGACCTGCAGAGCATCCGCACCACCCAGCAGGCCGGGCGAGATCTCCTGGAAGTGAAGGTGGTGGCCGACAATCCCGACGTGGCCTTCAACCGCAAGGAACTGGAAGCCGCCATGACGGAGCGTAAATCCCTGGAACCCCTGTGCGGGCGCAGGCATCCGCAGATGGTCGCCCTGGCTAGCCGCATCGAGTCCGCCCGCAAGGCCCTGGATCAGGCCTCCATGGACGTGGTCACCATGGCGGAAACCGAAGTCATGAGCCTGGAGCGCCAGATCACCGATTTCAAAAAACAGCTCGAGTCCACCCGCGGTCAGGTGCTCGACCAAAGCGGCAAGAACGTCGAACAAAAGATGCTCAGTGACCAAGTGGCCGCAGATCGCGACATGTATCAGACCCTCGTCAAGCGGCTGAATCAGGCCGAAGTCACCGGCAACTTCAAAGACAGTGGCGCCCTCAGTTTGTCAGACATCGCCACGGCGCCGGACAAGCCCGTGAAGCCAAACAAACCCGTCGCTGCCGTGGCCGGGCTCCTCGTTTTTGGCATGATCTTCATCGGCCTACCCGTGGGCTGGGGGCTCATGGATGACCATGTTTTCAAACTCATGCGGCAAAAGGGTTCCCCCTCGGCCAACATTCCCTCGGTCAAAGAAGTGCCGCACATGCCCGCTGCATCCATGCCGCGCCCACCTGGCAGCCCGGCCCCCAGCACCCTGGCCTATGCACCTTCCCCCATCGCGCCGCCAGCCCCGGTCTTTAGCCAGCCTTCCCGCGCCCATCCCCCCATCGTAGCCCCCGTGACCAATCAGGCCCCCGTGCTGGCCCATCTGCCCTTGATCGGCCCCGGCAATCCCGAAGTCATGCTCGGCCAGCTCCTGCGCCCAGAGCCCCACGGTGCCGCCGGGGCCCTCTCCCAGCTCACCACCACCCTGGAAATGCAGGCGCTGAAGCGCAGCGGTTTCGGCGGCATCATTTTGCTGACCAGTGCCGAGGCAGGCGAGGGGAAGACCCTCTCCGCTGCCGCCCTGGCGGCCGCTTTCTGTCATCAGGGACGCAGCGTCTTCATGATGGAGTGCAACGCCGTCTCCCCCACGCTGCACCAGTGGTTCCCCCACGCCACCCACCACAGTTCCTGGGCCCATGACCTGGAGTCTCTGCGTTATGGAAAGACGAATCTCTTTCTTCTCCCCGCGCACGATCTCCCCGCCTACGCCACCAACGAGTTGCTCGATGGGTATCGCTCCTGGATTGATCGGGCGCGCCAGCAGGTGGACTGGATCATCCTCGACGGTGGCCCCATCTTGAAAAACTTTGCCGATGTAGCCCCGCTGGCCCCTCTGGCCACCGATGTCCTGATCGTCAACAACCCCAGCGTCTCCAGCCCCGCGAAACTGCGCGCTGCCATGAATCTCCTCCAGCCCATGATGAGCAGCAGCGCCTTCCGTGGCATGATCGTCCACGGCTAAGCAGCGGGTCAAGCCAGTCATCCCAGCCTAACCAGCGCTTTGTCATCATCCTTGATTGTGGATTTTATGGTTTTGGTTATATTTACCGCATGAATTCGGGCAAATCCGCCAAATCTCGTCACTCCTACCTGGGGCGGATTCTCCTTTTCAGCCTTTCCTGCTGCCTGACCGCCCACGCCGTGATCATTCGCGATAGTGGAGATCCCCTCGCCAATACCAGTGCCCCCACCGGTCAGTATGCCGACAGCGGCTGGGCCTACCAGGGGGAATACGGCGACTTTCTGGGCACCATGATCGCGCCGCAATACTTCATCACCGCCCAGCACATCGGCGTCTCAGCCTCCCCCACCTTCACCAGCACGGCCGCCTTCAATGGCCTGGCCGATGTGACCTACACCATCGATAGCGCGGCCAATGGCGGGCAGGGTTTCTGGAACATCGCGGGTACGGACCTCCGCGTCTTCAAAATCAACGAGACCTTCTCCACGTACGCGCCGCTCTACACCGGCAGCAGTGAGACGGGACTGGAAATGGTGGTCTTTGGTCGCGGTGGCCCACGTGGTGCCGAGGTGGAACTGGGCGGAGACCTGAAAGGCTGGTACCACACTGGCCCAGACGGCCTCAGCCGCTGGGGGGCCAACACCGTGGATGGCATCGTGGGAGATTACCTGCGGTCAGACTTTGATGATGTGTTAGGCCAGAACGAATCCAGCCTCTCCGTGGGTGATTCCGGCGGTGCCGTCTTCGTCAACGACGGCGGCATTTGGAAGCTCGCGGGCATCAACTACGGCGTCGAAAAAGACTTCGATACCAACGCCACCCCCGGAGATAACAGCGAATTCGAAGCTGCCCTCTTTGACCGGGGCGGCTTTTACCAGGGCAGCGATGGCGACGGATGGTCTCTCGCTCCTGACTCGGCCGCCAATTCCTACGCCTCCCGCATTTCCACGCACGTCACCGAGATCCAAAACATCGCCCCCGTGCCCGAGCCCGGAAGCCTCTGGCTGCTCACGCTCAGCAGCCTACTCGTCCTGCGCCGCCGTCGCTCCTAAAGTCCTTTCAGCAAACGAGGGCTGATTTAGATCAAAGGCAGGTCGTTTGGTCTCCAGTGAACGAATGCGAAAAGACGTCCCCCCCTCGCCCCGAAGGGGCGCAGAAACGTACTTTGACCGAGACGTCCACGCCTCACCTCCTCCGACATCGCAGGCGCGCAGACGGAGCGCGAATAGCCTATTCGCCTAACCTTCCCAACGTGCCCGGAGTTCCAGGCTATCTCCGTCCGCCAGTACAGTAGTCATCACTCTCCGAGTGATGCGTCCGCCCCAACCAAGCATCTTCCGGGCCCTTGCACTATTTCCCACCCCGGAGGGGCGCGAGAAGGGCCACGGTGGGTGCCGGTGCGGTTTTCGGGAATGTGCCAGGCCTCAGGTTGAGGGCTGGAAGCCCTCACTCCTTGAGGAGGTGCAAAGGGGCGGACGAAGGCGTTAGATGGGAGTTCCGCGAGACGCGAAACTCAGCACGCAAGATGCGTGCGCTCCATGGAGGACGAGGATGGCTGGGGGCGAACGCATCACTCGGAGAGTGATGAATACTGTACGGCAGACGCTGCCGCCAGAACGCCCACGCCCAGGAAACGCCCCGGAGGGGCGAAAGAGGGTAGCCGGGGGTGGAGCGAGGCTTGGCGAGCGAGAACCCCCGGTCGCCTAACCAACAACGTCTCACGATGGATGCGCCCTGGAAGGGCGCGAGAAAGGACGATCCAGCGTCGAGGTGTGAACCGCGCAGACATGGCCGCCGCAAAAAAGTCCCCCCAGGACAAATCGGATGCTGGTGTTCTCCAAGCTCGTCCCACCTCTCGCGGGGTGTCCGCCTTACTTCTTCAGTTCGGCAAAGATCAGCCTTCCCGCAGAGGTGGGGAGAGCCCCTGAGATGCTGATTTCAACCGTCTGGCCCAGGAACGCCGCCGCTTGGTTCACCACGATCATGGTTCCATCGGCTAGGTACCCCACCGCCTGGTGTTTATCCTTGCCTGGTTTCGTTAGGGCCAGAGACAGTTCATCTCCGGGGCTCAACTGCGGCTGCAAGGCCAGAGATAAATCATTGAAACTGAGAACGATGATGCCACGCAGCCGCGCCACTTTGGCCAGATTTTCGTCATTCGTCAGCAGGCGCGCATTCAGCTCGCGCGCTAGGGAAACCAGTCGGGTATCCACCGAGACAGCCCCATCCCGCAGGGTGCCGGGGGGATCTTCGTGAATGGACAGGCGCAGGTCATCCAGGGTGCGCATCTTTTCCATCACTTCCAGGCCCCGGCGCCCACGAATGACTTTCTGGGGATCTCCAGACTCCGTCAGCCGCTGCAGTTCATCCAGCACAAAACGCGGCACCACCAGGGCCCCACTCAGGAACCCGGTCTGCACTACGGCGGCGATACGCCCGTCAATGATCACATTGGTATCCAGCAGCAGAGGTTCACCTTCGGAGCCATCGCGACGAAAGCGCACGTAGGGAATCAGAAAGGCGAACTGATCCCGGTCACTGCGCAGGGCAAAGGTGACTCCGAAAAAGGCGAGCGAGGTGTAAATGAGGATCTCCACCACATTGCGCACCGCTTCGCCATCGGTCATGGACTGGAAATAACCGAGCTGAAAAACGCCGATGCGAGTCACCAGCCAGGCGCAGAAAAGGCCGATGGCCAGGCCAAACGTCGCGTGGGAGAAATCCCGCAGGCTGAAGCGAGTGAAAAGGATGTCCAACGCCAACAACAGCCCCATGATCGCCGCGCCTGTGAGGGCCCCCATCCACGCCGGTTGTTGAAAACCAAGCGAGATCGTGATGCCCGTGAAGACGAACAGGGCAAAGAACAGGGCTCGAACGAGCCGGATGGACCACATGGAATTCATACGGGAAGTTGCGGCACTCTATAAGCTCCCGCGTTGTGTGACGAGGATAAAGAAACTCTTCACGCTTCACGCATGACCCATGCCGAAACGCAGCCTTCATGCGCCTGCAGAGCGGTGGCGGCAAAGTCCGCCAGGTAACCTCGGCCCGGCACCGGTTTCACACAGGCAGTGGTGCGGGTGGAAAGATCTGCATGAAGGTGGATGCTGCCCTCGAGGAGATCGAATTCGATTTCGTCGCCGTCTTCAATGAAAGCGATGGGGCCCGAAACGGCAGCTTCGGGAGAGCAATGAATGCCCATGACCCCGTGAGAAACCCCCGAAACACGGCCATCGGAGAGGAAAGCCACCTGCCCATCCAGCTCCGGCACCGCCAAGGCAGCGCTGGCAACGAGCAGCTCGGGCATGCCGGCGGCGATGGGCCCCACACCCCGCAAGACCACGAAGTGTCCAGGCTGGATTTTTTTCGCAGCGGCTGCGTCGGACACTGCTTTCACACTGTCAAAACAGAGGGCTCGGCCTTTGAAGCGGGGACTCTGGCGGGAGGAAACTTTGAAAACCATGCCGTGGGGGGCCAGATTGCCAAAGCAGATCTGCAGGTCGGCATAGTCTTTGAACGGCTGACCCAGGGGAGCAATGAGGTCTTGATCCAGCGGCACATCCGGGCAGTGCGCGACATTTTCTGCCAAGGTCTGGCCCGTCACCGTGATGCAGGAGCCATCCAAAAGCCCGGCTTTGAGGAAGTGCCGAAGCAGCATGGCCGTGCCGCCGATGCGGTGCAGGTCTGCCATGGTCCCACGCCCACGCGGGGCAAAATTGCAATAAACCGGCGTGCGACGGCAGATGGCCTGCATGTCCCGCAGGGTGAAGTCCACCCCGGCTTCACGCGCCACGGCGAGGATGTGCAGCACGCCATTGGTCGAGCCGCCCATGGCTGCGATGGCGGTCATCGCATTCGTCAGAGCAGCTTTGGTGATGATGGTGCGGGGCCGCAGATCCAGCTCTAGCAGGCGGCGCATGGCCTTGCCCACTCGCAGGCAGTCGTCTTTTTTGGCCTCATCCACCGCCGGGATGGAGGAGGTATCTGGCAGGCTGAGGCCCATGGCTTCCAGGGCGATGCCCCAGGTATTGAATGAGGCCGCGATGCCGCAGCCCCCCGCGCCTGGGCAGGCGGCACGGATGATGTCCTCGGATTCCTGAAAGCTCATGCTGCCGTTGTTGGCCTGGGCTTGTGAATCGTAGGAATCCAGGATGGTGATGGGCTTGCCCGCATGGCAGCCGGGGAGGATGCTGCCTCCGTTAACAATGAGGCCGGGGTAGTTCAGCCGTGCCAGGGCCATGGCAAAGGCGGGGCCGTTTTTATCGCAATGATGCACGCCGATCATGCCATCGTAGCAATGCGCGCTGGTGACCATCTCGGCCCCATTGGCCATGAGATTGCGCGAAACCAAGGAGGAAGCGCCGCCTTCGTGCCCTTGGGTGATGTTGTCGCTGACACCGGAAACTCCAAACGGAAAGGCGATTAGCCCGGCCTCGGCACAGCCTTGCTGGATCAGTTTGGCCACCTCATAGGCCTTCATGTTGCAGAGATTCCCGTCGAGAAGCGGCGTGGCGATGCCGATCTGGGGTTTATTGAAGTCTTCCGCTTGGAAGCCCAGGCCCCAGTAGAAGGATTTAACGCCGCGCTGCCAGCCGTGAGTGAGGGAGGAGGAATTCCAATTGAGGGGAGAAGTCGCCATGGTGATCGGGCAAATTAGCGAGTCGCAGCGCCACCACCAAACAAAAACTCCCGACCAGGAGCCCTGGTCGGGAGTTAGGTGAAGGAATCTTTAAGACTCCGACAGAATTAGAAGCTCACGCTCAGCTTCACGCCGCCGAAGATTTCGTTGTCTTCGGTGTTGTTCAGGTGACGGGTGTCAAGAGAGATGTTGTAAGCAACGTAAGGGGTCAGCGTGGCGCTCTTGGTCAGCTTGATTGGAGCAGACAGAGAAGGGATCACGTGAGTCAGACCGCTCTGGTGGGACTGGCCAACGATCGTGTAGTAGTTGGAGAAGCCGTAGCCTGCTTTGACGGCAGGAACGAGGCTCAGCCAAGAAGTGATTTCGATCGGAAGGTCAGCACCGACTTCAGCGTAGGAAGCACCGATGGTGAGGTCATAGAAGAAACCAGCGTAGAAGTTCACTGGACCCAGAGGGGCAGCGACCGTCATGCCAACTTCTTCAACGCCGCTCACGTTCAGTTCGCCACCGCCGTTGGGGATGCCGAAGTTCGTGCCGGAGAAACCGTCAAAGAACTCATAGTGGGTGTAGACCAGACCGAACTTGGCGAAGCCAGCGTCGTAGGTCAGGGAGGTGGAGAGGTCGAGCTCGGAGTAGTCGAAGTCACCAGCGCCGTCCACACCGCCGATGCCGGCGTTGGAGGAAGAGGTTTCAACGGTGGAGGTGTACAAAGCACCAAAGCCCAGGGAGAGCTGTTCCGTGAGCGGGATGCTCAGGGACAGGCCAGTCCAGACTGTGTTGTCTGCGAACCAGAGGCCGCGGAAGTAATAACGTGTGTCGTAACCCACTTCGAGGGTTGCGCCAACGGTGTCAAACAGTGCGCCAGACTCTTCTGGAACAACTGGGGTGACGCCTTTTGCAGGGGCGGAGGTGCCGGCGAAAGCGCTCAGGCTGGCAGATGCAGCGAGAACGAGTGCCGACTTCGTGATGACGGAGGTCATGCTCTTCAATTTCATGATGGTCGATTTTGGTTTGTTGATGAGATGGAGGTTGGTCCGGGAGACCTCCCACCGTGCACCTCAATTAAAGCACCCCATGTGCCATTGCCAAGCATCTTTTTCTGAAAATTATTGAGCAGTTCACAATTCGGCTGTCCAAGGAAATGTCGTTGAGCCTCAATTCCTTACTCCGCGAGGACGATTCTCAATCCCTCGGAGGTGATTTTAAGACTCTGGATTCCAGCCAGGAATCTTTGCAGGCCTGGGTCTTTCTCCAGGTTTTCTCCGGCGAGGTTCACTCCTTTAACGTAGCCTAACCAGGCGTTAGGCATCGGCAGGCCTCCCAGCCGCACGTCATTGACTTGCAGGGCTACTTTTTTCTGGTCGTCCATGCGGGCACTGAGGCTCACCGCCAGACGGACTGTGGTCCCCGAGATGAGGGGTAGCCCGGAATCTGCCGGGACGGGGGCCAAAACCGTGGCGGAGATGTTATCGGGCCCCAGTTGGACCTGCACAGTATCTCCCAGGTTCTGGCTCGCCAGGTAGGCGTTGATCTCCTTGGCGGTGATGACCAGGGTGCGTTCCTGTTCCCCTGGAGAGGTTTCAGGTTGGCTCGCAGGTGCCGCGCTGGTTTCCAGCACGTGCAGTTTGGCCTCCAGCATCTGCTGCTCCTGGTTGGTGAGGCTGACGGGCTGGATGAGATCCGCGTAAATATTACGCTTTACCCACCACGCCGTGGCTGCGGCGGTGAGGCCACAGCCCAAAAGTAAAACGCCGACGATGATCAGTAGCTTTCGTTCCCACGAAGAGCCAACGCGTGGAAGGGGACGGGAATCGGTAGCAGCAGGGATGTTGGGCGGAGTTTCCATAGGGTGCAAACGGGTTGACGGGTGGACTGAATCATTCATTCGACAGCCTCCGCCATTCCACGTTGGCACTTTCTATGGAACCGGCTGGGGCTGCTTACGGGATCTTCAGGCTCTGACCAGGGCGGATGAGGTCTGAAGACATGCCATTGGCCGCTTTGATCTTGGCCACGGTGGTGCCGCGTTTTCTGGCGATGCCATAGAGGGTATCACCCTTGGCCACTTTGTAGCTGCCGCTGGATTTCTTGGCGGTGCTTTTTTTCGCGGTCGAAGACTTCGGCTTCGAGGAGCTGACGGTCTTCTTGGGGGTGCTGGAGGTTTTGGGCGTCGAAGCCGGGGCGTTGAAAGCGTACGGGTCTGCCTCCACAGGGGCCGGAGGCGGCGTGTAGGTGGGGGCAGAGGAGTAGCCACTGCTGGTGCTGCCGGAACTGCCCGGATACGGATTGTAGCCGCCGTCGTTGCCGTAGTTAGACACGTAGGGGTCCGTGCCTGCTGATTTCTGGGCGAATGGGTTTTGACCATTTTGGCAGGAAGTCAGCAGGGAGCCGATGGCGAGAACGGGCAGGAGGCGGATGGCAGTGAACATCATGGGGCAGGGAGTTGAGAAATCCGGTGTGACAGACTGAGTATGGTTTTCGCTTTGCTATGTTCAACATGAAACCTTGAGCGGTGTGGCGACGTTCTCATCTGCCCGCGCTGTGAAATCGCTGCAAAGCAAGTCTTGCGGTTTCTCTGGCGCTTTTCTAGTCTGCCGTCCCCATTCATGAAAATTGGCTTCAACCTCCTCCTCTGGACCGGTCACGTGACCGATGAAAACTTCCCTGTGATCGAGAAACTCAAGGCCGCCGGCTATGATGGCGTCGAGATCCCGATCTTCGATGTCAGCAATCCGGCCCACTTTGCCCAGATCGGCCGCGTGTTGAAAGACAACGGCCTGGAGGCAACAGCGGTGACGGTGCTGCCGGATGAGGCGCACAACGCCATCAGCTCCGTGGCGGCGAATCGCCAAGGTGCGATCGATCACCTCAAGCGCGTGCTGGAGTGTGCCCACAATGCCGGAGTGCAGACCCTTTGCGGCCCCTATTATCAGGTCCTGGGCCAGTTCAGCGGCAAATACCCGACGGAAGAGGAACTGAACAACGCGGCGGAAGTGCATCGCGCCATTTCTCCTGTGGCTGAGGCCGCTGGTGTGAAGTGCGCCATCGAGGCCCTGAACCGCTTTGAATCCCACCTGCTCAACACCATGGAGCAGGCCGCTAGCTACGCGAAGCGCGTGGACCACGCCAATTTTGGCACGATGTACGACACCTTCCACGCCAACATCGAAGAGAAATGCCCCTTCACGGCCATCGAGACCGTGTTTAATTCCGGCAAACTCAACCACGTGCACATTTCTGAAAATGATCGCGGCACCCCTGGCCGTGGCCACATCAACATCACCGAGCAGATTCAGAAACTGAAGTCTCTGGGTTACGATGGTTGGATGACCATCGAAGCCTTCGGCGGTTCCCTGCCAGACCTCGCTGCGGCCACCCGTGTGTGGCGTGACTTCTTCCCATCTCCAGACCAGGTCTATCTGGAAGGCATCGAGGTCATCCGCAAAGCCTGGAACGCCTAATTTTTCCCGCTGTTAATCTGAACTAACCATGAATACTGAACCTACCCCCACCACACGCCGTGATTTCATCGGCAAAACCACGGCGGCAGCCACTGTCGCCACCGTTGCTAGCAGCGGGCTCACCATCGCCCAGTCGGCCAACGTGGCTGGCAGTGACCGCATTAAGGTCGGCCTCATCGGCACCGGTGGCCGTGGCTCAGGCGCTGCCAACCAGGCGCTGAGCACGAAGCAGGAAGGGGTGGTCCTCCACGCCGTGGCAGATGCCTTCAAAGAAAAGGCTGAAGGGGCGCTCTCCAACCTCCGCACCAAACATGCCGAGAAGGTGGAAGTGGATGACTCCCGCATTTTCGCAGGCCTGGATGGTTACAAAAAGGTCATTGATAGTTGCGACCTCGTCATCTTGACGACCCCTCCCGGCTTCCGCCCGTATCACTTTGAAGCTGCGGTGAATGCTGGCAAACATGTGTTCATGGAGAAGCCAGTCGCTGTGGATGCCCCCGGCGTGCGCAAGGTGCTGGAGATGGCCAAGATCGCCGACGAGAAGAAACTCAAAGTCGTGGTGGGTCTGCAGCGCCGTTACCAGAACTGCTACATGGAAGCTCTGAAGCAGGTGAAGGAACAGAACATCATCGGCGATATCGTCTCCGGCCAGGTTTACTGGAACGGCGGCGGCATCTGGTTCCGTGACAAGCAGCCTAGCCAGTCCGAGCTGATGTATCAGATCAATAACTGGTACTTCTTCACCTGGCTCTGCGGTGACCATATCAATGAGCAGCACATCCATAACATTGACGTGGCCAACTGGTTCATCGGCGGTCACCCCGTGAGTGCCCAGGGCATGGGCGGTCGTGAGCAGCGTGTGGACAAGAAGTTCGGCCAGATCTTTGACCATCACTACGTCGAGTTCACCTATGAAAATGGCGTGCGCATCAACAGCCAGTGCCGCCACCAGTCCGGCGTGTACAATGCCGTGCGTGAAGAGTTCACCGGTACCAAGGGTAAGATCTACCTGGACAACAAGCCGAACTGCTACGCAGTGGACCACAAAGGCAACGTCATCTGGAAATATCGTCCAGGTTCTGGCGGTGCTGAAGAGGGCGAAGCCAAGGCCAAAAAAGGCCGTCGCACGGGAGATCCTGATCCGTATCAGACGGAGCACGACATCCTGCAGGCGGCTGTGCGCGACAACACGCCGATCAACAACGCCTACTACGGTGCGGAATCCACGATGACCGCCGTTCTGGGCCGCATGGCGACCTACTCTGGCAAAGAGATCAAGTGGGACGAAGCCTTCAATTCGAAGGTGCAGCACATGCCTGCCATCGTTACCGCTGAGACCGAGCCACCTGCGAAGCCAACGGCAGATGGCGGCTACCCTGTCGCTATTCCGGGTATCAAGGTGGACGGCGTCGAAATCGTCTAACACGGACCTTTTGAAGAACCCCGGTCTGCCCTGGTGCAGGTCGGGGTTTTTTGTGCCCTCGGGAGGGTAGGGAAAGATTCGCCACAAGTTTCCATTCTCACGAAAGCTGGGCCTCGCTGGCTCGTTATCGAAAGCTCCATTTTTTGCGGCTGACCGTCGCCGTTAGAACCCCCTTTTTGTTTATGAAATCTCTCCTTGGTCTTTTGGCTTTTTGTCTGGCTCTCGTGGCTGGCCCTCACGCAGTGCATTCAGCTCCGCCTAACGTGGTGTATCTTATCTCAGATGACCACGCGTGGACGGATTATGGATTCATGGGCCATCAACAGATCGAGACGCCGAACCTGGATAAACTCGCCGCTCGCAGCGCGCTGTTCTCCAGAGGTTATGTGCCCACCGCTCTGTGTCGTCCGGCTTTGATGACTTTCGCCAACGGGCTCTATGCTCACCAGCACAAGACCACAGGCAATGACCCCACCCCGCTTCCCTCCATGACGGGCAAAGGCAAGAAGGGAAAAGGCAAAGGCAAGGCCGGGGATGAACCTGCTGAATACGCGGCCCTGCGTGAGCAACTGATCTCGCATGTAGAGCAGCACCCGACCATCGCAGGCGAGCTGCAAAAGCTGGGATACCTGACCTTTCAATCCGGTAAATGGTGGGAGGGCAGTCCGGCACGGGGCGGCTTCACGGCGGGCATGACCCGTGGTTTCCCCCAGCCTGGCGGACGTCACGGGGACGATGGATTGAAAGTGGGCCGTGAGGGGCTGGAGCCTGTGTTTGGCTACATTGACCAAGCGCTCGCCGCCAAAAAACCTTTCTTCCTCTGGTATGCTCCCATGATGCCTCACACCCCGCACACGCCGCCGGATCGGTTGTTCCAAAAATACAAGGCCAAGGGCATCGAGTCAGATCACGTGGCCAGGTATTATGCGATGGTGGAATGGTTTGATGAAACCTGCGGACAGCTCATCGATAAGATCGAAGAAAAAGGGCTCACTGAAAACACCATCTTTGTGTACGTGGCGGACAATGGCTGGATTCAGGATCCCAACAGCCAGGGGTATGCACCGCGCTCCAAGCAGTCTGCCAATGAAGGTGGCACCCGCCAGCCCATCTTGTTTAGCTGGCCGCGTGTCATCCAGCCGGGCAACCGGGGAGAGCAGCTTTGCTCCAGCATTGACATCATGCCCACCGTGCTCGCCGCCGTGGGGGCAGAGATCCCGAAAAGCCTTCCCGGGCTGAACCTGCTGCCCGTGTTGAAATCGGGTGAGCCTACCTCTCGCAAGGAAGTCTTTGGCGAGACCTTCGCTCACGATGTGGTGAGCATCGAAAAACCCGAAGACACCCTGCTTTATCGCTGGGTGGTGGATGGTAAATGGAAGCTGCTGCTGACCTATGATGGCAAGCTGGACCGCTACGCCAGCAGCCATCCGCGCACGGAAAAGCGCCCTCAGCTTTTTGATCTGCTGGCAGACCCGCATGAGGATGTGAACCTGGCCGCGCAGAACCCTGAGGTGGTGCAGCGCCTGGCCGATAAACTCCAGGCCTGGTGGCCGGTGACGGAGCGGCAGGTGCTGACGAAGTGGACGGATGAGCCGGGTGTATGGCGCGAGTGAAAGGGCACCTGCTTTGGGCTAACAAACTTTGATCCATCTCGTGAAACGCTTCCTCCTTCTTCTTTCCCTGCTGGTGTCTTGGCAGGCTGCTGCTGCGGCTCCAGCCAAGCCTAACATTCTGTTTGTCTTTGCCGACGATTGGGGGCGCTATGCCAGCATTTACGCGGAGGTGAATGGCAAAGGTGGGATCAATGATGCGGTGCGCACGCCTCACTTTGACAAGATCGCGAAGAAGGGCGTGTTGTTCCGCCATGCCCATGTGAATGCGCCTTCCTGCACGCCTTGTCGGAGTTCGTTGCTTTCGGGTCAGTATTTCTGGCGCACAGGCCGGGGGGCGATTTTGCGTGGGGCCGTTTGGGATGAGAAGATTCCGGCTTACCCGCTGCTGCTGCGAGATGCAGGCTACCACATCGGCAAGAGTCACAAAGTCTGGGGGCCAGGCACTCCCTCAGATGCTCCTTATGGGGGCCAGCGTTATGCCTTTCAACAAGCCGGAGGGAAGTTTAACAACTTCTCGGAAAACGTCACTGAAGCCGTCGCTGCGGGCAGACCGCTGGAGGCTGCCAAGCAGGAGCTTTACGATGAAGTGCGAGGCAATTTCCAAGACTTCCTCCAGGCGAATGACGGCCAAAAACCTTTCTGTTACTGGTTCGGCCCCACGAACGTGCATCGCACTTGGATCAAGGGCAGCGGCAAGGCTTTGTGGGATCTGGACCCCGAAGCCCTGAAGGGAAAGATGCCGCCTTACCTGCCGGATGTACCTGAGGTGCGCGAGGACCTGACCGATTACTTTGGTGAGGTGGCGGCGCTGGACCAGGGCATCGGTGTGTTGTTGGATGAGTTGGAGAAATCCGGTCAACTGGACAACACCCTCATCGTCATCAGCGGGGACCACGGCGCACCGGGTTTCCCTCATGGCAAATGCAATCTCTATGGCTTCGGCACGGGCGTCAGTCTTTCCATCACTGGACCCGGGGTGCAAGGCGGGCGGGTGGTGGATGACTTTGTGAATTTGACGGATCTCGCACCCACCTTTCTGGAGGCGGCGGGGTTGCCGATCCCTGAGGTCATGACCGGACGCAGCCTGTGGCCGGTTTTGAAGTCTAACCAACAGGGTTTGGTGGATGCCTCACGCACCTGGGTGGTGACGGGACGTGAGCGGCATGTGGAGAGTGCGCGGGCAGATTTCAGCCCCTACCCACAGCGGGCCCTGCACACGGCAGAGCATCTTTTCATCATCAACTTCCGGCCAGATCGCTGGCCCCTGGGAGATCCTTACCGCCTGGATGGCACGGATGAACCGACCGCGCAGGAGATCACCGAAGTCACCCGTACCACCCACCCCGACGATGATGCAGGCCCCACCAAAGCCTGGCTGGTGGGCGTGAGAAACACCGCCCAGTGGAAGTCCCACTATGAATGGGTCTATGGCAAGCGGCCCAAGTATGAGCTGTACGACTTGAAGAAGGACCCGCATGAAACGAAAAACGTGGCCGAGGATCCTGCCTATGCGGAGGCGAAGACACGGCTGGAAAAACAACTCATGGATGAACTGAGCCGGACAGGCGATCCGCGCTTAATCAATGATGGCGCGTATTATGAAAACCCACCCCTGGCTGGACCTGTGGCAGAGCCCGCTGAAGGCAAGAAAAAGGGCCGGGGCAAAAAGGCAGCGCCCGCCTCCGAATAATTTAAGACACCTCATTTTTATGAAGCGCATTTTTGTACTGCTCAGCTCTTTGAATCTTCTCCTGCTCACAGCGGCAGCGGAGGAAAAGCGGCCTAACATTTTATTTGCCATCGCGGATGATTGGGGCGCGCATGCGGGTGCGTATGGCACCCCCTGGGTGAAGACACCGGGGTTTGATCGCATCGCCAAAGAAGGGCTGCTCTTTAAACATGCCTACACCCCCGTGGCGAAGTGTGCACCCTCACGGGCCATCGTGCTCACGGGACGCCATGCTTGGCAAAATGAAGAGGCGGGAAACCACATGGCCTTTTTCCCTGCCAAGCTGAAAAGCTGGCCGGAAGTGCTGACTGAAAAAGGCTGGCACATGGGCATCACCGGCAAAGGCTGGGGACCAGGCAGCGCCCAAAATTCGGCGGGCAAACCGCGCCAGATCACGGGCAAGCCTTTCAATAAACGCAAGGCTCAGGGGCTGACGGAGGAGATCGCGAACAACGATTATGCTTCCAACTTTGTGGACTTCCTAGAGGCTGCTCCCAAGGAAGGGCCGTGGTGCTTTTGGTATGGTTCCACCGAGCCCCATCGCGGCTACGAATTCCAGTCAGGCGTCAAGAAAGCCGGCAAAAAGCTCACAGACATTGACCGCGTGCCCGCCTACTGGCCAGACACCGAGACGGTGCGCCATGACATGTTGGATTATGCCCTGGAAGTGGAGCACACGGATCAGCACCTGGTGCGCATGATCGCCGAGCTGGAAAAGCGCGGGCAACTGGACAACACGCTCATCATTGTGACGAGTGATCACGGCATGCCTTTCCCGCGTGGAAAGGGGTATGCGTACTCCGCCTCGAACCACGTCCCTCTCGCCATCCGCTGGTCGAGTGGGGTGAAGAATCCAGGCCGGGTGATCGAGGACTTTGTCAACTTTACCGACATCGCCGCGACGCTGCTGGACGTGGCTGGCATTGCCGAAAAAGACAGCGGCATGATGCCCATCACCGGGCGCAGTTGGCGGGAGATTTGGGAGAGTGAAAAGGCAGGTCAAGTCATCGCATCTCGTGACCACACCCTCATCGGCAAAGAACGCACGGATGTGGGACGGCCCAAGGATCAGGGCTACCCCATCCGTGGCATTGTGACACATGACACGCTGTATTTGAAGAATGACGAGCCCACCCGCTGGCCGGCGGGGAACCCTGAAACGGGTTATCTGGACACGGATGGCAGCCCCACCAAGTCACTCATCCTGGAGATGGGGCGCAAGGACCGGAAGGACAAGTTCTGGCAGTTGAACTTCGGCCTTCGTCCAGGAGAAGAACTCTATGATCTGAGTGTGGATGCCGACTGCGTGCATAACCTCGCAGGTGAGTCTGTGCATGTGGAGCGCATCCGTTCCTTGCAGGAGCGGCTGACCACCGAGCTGAAGGCGCAGGGAGACCCTCGCATGTTTGGCCAGGGGAAGGTTTTCGACGAATATCCGGTGACGAGTGGCACAGGCTTTTATGAAAAATGGATGCGCGGTGAAAAGCCGAAAGCCAACTGGGTCAATGAGACGGACTTTGAAAAAGCGCCGCTGACAACGCCCTGAATGACACCGTAGCTTCCCCCTCTCCCCAGCTCTTTTTTTGCATGATTATGAAACAGGCTTTTTTCCTCCTGGCTGCTCTGGCCTTCACGCTTTCTCCTCAGATCCAGGCTGCGGGGAAGCCTAACGTACTGTTCATCGCGATTGATGATCAGAATGACTGGATCGGCCACATGGGCGGGCATCCTTTGGCCAAGACGCCGAACATGGACAAACTGGCCGCTCGGGGCACGACGTTTCTGAATGCCCACTGCAATGCCCCATTGTGCAATCCTTCGAGAACGAGCTTGCTGTTAGGCCTGCGCTCCACCACCACCGGCATTTATGGCCTGTCGCCCTGGTTTCGCACCCTGCCGCAGTGGAAGGACCGAGTGACACTGCCCAAGCATTTTGAGGCAAATGGTTATCGCACCCTCGCCACGGGAAAGATCTACCACGGCGGCACAGGTGGCGGTGCAGGGAAGGGCAAGAATAAAGCCAAAGCGAAGGGCGCCAGTGCCGATGAGTTTCAGGTCACTGCCCCTTATGGTGGGGTGGGGACGAAGCCGCCCGCGAAGCTCATTCCCCCGACGCCGATGGGGAACAATCCCCTCATGGACTGGGGCGTCTGGCCACTGGACAATGATGATACCTCCAAGGGGGACTACCAGGTGGCGAGTTGGACGGTGGAGCAGATCAAGAATGCCCCGAAGGACCAGCCGTTTTTCTTAGCAGCGGGTTTCTTTCTTCCCCACGTGCCTTGTTACGCCACGCAAAAGTGGTTCGACCTGTATCCAGATGATGACAGCGTTTTGCCCAAGCTGCTGGAGGATGATCGGGGGGATACACCGCGCTTTTCCTGGTACATGCATTGGAACCTGCCTGAGCCCCGGCTGAAGTGGGTGAAGGAAAACAACCAGTGGCGGAATCTGGTGCGCAGCTACCTGGCCTGCACGAGCTTTGTGGATGCGCAGATCGGCCGCCTGATGACCGCACTGGATGAGGCAGGCATCGCCGATAACACCATCATCGTTCTGTGGGGAGACCACGGCTGGCACCTGGGAGAAAAAGCCATCACAGGAAAAAACTCGCTGTGGGATGAGGGCACGCGCGTGCCGCTGATCTTTGCCGGACCTGGGGTGAAGCCGGGGCAGCGCTGCACGCAGCCTGCGGAGCTGCTGGATATTTATCCCACTCTCCTGGAGCTGGCAGGGCTGCCAGCGAGGACGGACATCGAGGGCCTGAGCCTGATGCCGCAGTTGCAAAAAGCCGACACGAAGCGCGAGCGCCCCGCCATCACCAGCCACAACCAGGGGAACCACGGCATCCGCAGTGAGCGCTGGCGCTACATCCGGTATGCCGATGGCAGTGAAGAACTCTACGACATGCTGAAGGACCCTGAAGGCTGGAAGAACCTAGCAGCCGCGCCAGAGCATGCAGCAGTGATTGCCGACCATAAAAAGTGGCTGCCTAAAATAGATGTGCCTCCTGCGCCTAACAGTGCCAGCCGCGTGCTGACCTATGACCCCGCCACGGATGAAGCGATGTGGGAAGGCGAGACGGTGAAGCGCGGTGACGCGATCCCCGAATGAAGCACGAGCGAGTCCTGATCCCTTTGAATAACCAACTTTGATGAATAAAAAATCTTCCTCCGTCACCCGCCGTGATGCGCTGAAACTGACGGCCGCAGGCCTGAGCTCGCTGGCTTTCCAGCCATCGTCGGTTTCAGCTCAGGATTCCGCACTTCCCTTCGGGGCCCAGTTTCCTGAGCTGGATTCTCTCGCCACAGGGGAGTGGTGGGTCGCCAAAACGAAGATGCCAGGCAAGGGGAAAGCCAAAGGCGGCGGTGCTAGCAAGCCCCCCTCCATGGATGTGCCGCGTGAGGACGTGGTGGCCTTTGCCCTCTACACTTATCAAGCCGGGGTGCTGAAGATGACCGCGCAGTTGTTTCCTCTCAAGCCCGGTGAGGTGCGCGAAGCTCGACTGGAAGTGCAGCGCGATGGCGCATGGAAAGAGGTCGCCAAAGCAGAGGTGCTGTATCCAGGATGGGACGTGCATTTCCGCGTGGAAGGGTGGGATGCCAGCGCCGCTGTGCCCTATCGCGTGCGCCATGGTGAGCGGGCGATGTTTGAGGGCCTCATCCGCAGAGATCCGGTGGACCAGGAAGAGATCGTCATCGCCAACATGTCATGCAATTCCAGCCGCACGACCGGGCTGAGGCCGGAGATCATTGACAATCTGAAGGCGCAAAATCCCGACGTGCTTTTCTTTGCTGGAGATCAGACGTATCGGCACACGGAGCACACCGCTGGCTGGATCGAGTTCGGGCTTCAGTTCCGCGAGATCATGAGGGATCGTCCCACCATCTGCATCCCCGATGATCATGATGTGGGGCATCCGAATCTGTGGGGTGAAAACGGCAAGCTCTCCACCCTCCCAGGCAATGCGGACGGCGGCTACATGTACCCCGTGGAGTATGTGAACCAGGTGCAGCGCCAGCAGTCCTGGCACCTGCCAGATTCGCCAGACCCTGCGCCTGTGGAGCGTGGCATCACGGTCTATTTCACGCGGATGACCGTGGGCGGTGTGGACATGGCCATTTTAGAAGATCGGAAGTTTAAGAGCGGCCCCTCGGGCAAGATCCCGCAGATGGGACCCCGCCCAGACCACATCAATGACCCCAGCTATGACCCGAAGACCATTGATCTTCCCGGCCTGCAGTTGCTAGGCGAGCGGCAGGAAAAGTTCCTGCGTGACTGGGGGCAGGACTGGACCGGCGCAGCGATGAAGGCCGTGCTTTCCCAGACCGCTTTCTGCGGCGCGGTACACATGCATGGCAAGGAAAAGGACCGTCTGCTGGCGGACCTGGACTGCAATGGCTGGCCCCAAACACCGCGCGACCGAGCGCTGGAGGAAATCCGCCGGGCCTGGGCCGTGCATCTTTGTGGGGATCAGCACCTGGCCGTCATGGTCAAACAGGGCATCAAGGAATTTGGCGATGGCCCGTATGCCTTCACCAGTCCAGCGCTGGTGAATACGATCTATGGCCGCTGGTGGCATCCGCTGGATGAGAAGCCAGGGCCGAATCCCGTGCCCGGAAGTCCCTTGCCCTGGACGGGAGATTTTAAAGATGGGCTGGGCAACCGCATCAGCATGATGGCCTATGCCAATCCGCCCGATATCCAAGATGAAAAGCAGCGTGCCGATGGTTATGGCCTTGTGCGGTTTAACAAAAAGAATCGTCAAATCACCTTCGAGTGCTGGCCCCGTTTTGCCGATGTGAAAAAGGACCCCAAAGGGCAGTTCCCCGGCTGGCCGATCACCGTGGACATGCAGGGCAATGATGGCCGTCAAGTGGCTGGCTATCTGCCTGAGCTGGTCTTTGAGGGCGCGGCAGATCCTGTGGTGCAGGTCATCGAAGATAGCACCGGAGACTTGCTTTACACCGTGCGTGTCAGCGGCAGCCGCTTCCAGCCCCGCGTCTATGCGCTGGGCACCCACACCGTGAAGGTGGGGCGTGACCGCCCCGATGCGCAGACCTTGGCCTCTCTACAGCCCACGCCTCGCGCGGAGGCCGCAGGTCAGCGCGTCATCCACGGGGCAGGGGAGAAGGGAAATTAAAGCGCCAGCTTTTCCCGGATGAAGGCTTTCACCGCCTGAGCTGTGGTCTCGAGGGGGTGGGTCTCCAGCGGCTTCTCCTTCAGGGCTTCCAGGCTGGGGTGCAGCGGTTCACTGCCTGTGGCCTGCTGCACCACTTCAGGGAACTTGGCGGGGCTGGCCGTGCTGAGCACCACACTCACGCGGTCCTTGGCCATGTCCGTAAAGGCGCAGGCGGTGTGGGGGTCCACCACATACTGGTAGTCCTGCCACACCTGGCCGATCACTTGCGCGATGGTGGCATCGTCCATGCGGGAGGCCCGTAGGCTGGACTGCGTTTTGGGCAGTGTCACCTTGTCGCCATTCTTCATGCGCAGCATGATCTCGCGAACGCGGTTCTGGTCCTTCCCCAGCATGAAATAGAGGTAACGCTCAAAGTTAGACGCTGCCTGAATGTCCATGCTCGGGGCAAAGCTGGGTGACACATCTCCCTGGCGGTACTCGCCCGTTTCAAAGAAGCGATAGAGGATGTCGTTCTGGTTTGTAGCGACGCGGAAGCTACCACAGGGCAGCCCCATCTGCTGCGCCAGCCACCCAGCCAGCACGTTGCCAAAGTTCCCCGTGGGAACCACGAACTCGGCCGTGGCGCGCACTTCGGCGGGCAGTTTCAGCGAGGCCCAGATGTAATACACGCACTGGGCCAGCACGCGGGCGATGTTGATGCTGTTGACGGCGGAGAGGTTCACTTCAGAGATGAAGGTGGCATCGCCAAAACATTCCTTCACCACGCGTTGAGCATCGTCAAAGGTGCCCGGCACGGGGATGGCAAAGACATTGCTAGCACCGGTGCAGGCCATCTGGCGCTCCTGCAGCGGGGCCACGCGACCTGTGGGATAGAGGATGAAAATCTCGATGCCATCCTGGCCCATGCAGCCGTGAATGGCCGCGCTGCCTGTATCACCCGAGGTGGCACCCAAGACGGCTAGGCGCTGCCCTTTCAGCTTCACCTGGCGTTTGTATAGCAGCCCCAGAAGCTGGAGGGCAAAGTCCTTGAAGGCCAGCGTGGGCCCATGCCACAGCTCCAGCACGTACGTTTGGTCCGAGAGCTTTTTGAGCGGAGCGACATCGGGGGAATCAAAGCGGGAGTAAGCTTCCTTCGTCAGCGCGCGCCACTCCTCGGCAGGGATCTCGGGAGCGAAAATCTGGAAAAACTCCGCCGCCAGTTCCGGGTACGAAAGCCCAGCCCAGCCAGCTAGTTTGCCGGAAAGGTCCGGCAGCTTCTCAGGCAAAAACAGTCCACCATCCGTGGCCAGACCTGCTTCGACGGCTTCAGTGAAGGAATGGGGACGGGTCTGCCCGCGGGTGGAGATGTAAAACATGGTTGTCCCCCGAAAATGCCTAGCAACGCACGTAACTCAAGCCCGGAGGCAGGGAAAGCCGCGCCCGGTCATTCCGTCGTCGCCAGGGGCTGGGCCAGTTCATCCAGCGCCTTCACCGCTTTCCCAGCATGCAGAGGATGAAATTGCGGGTTCAGACTCAAGGCGCGTGCGAGCAGTTTTTTCGCCCCTGAACGGTCCTTGATGGCCGCAGCGATGAGGCCCGCGTGGTAGTAAATTTCAGCATCGGGTGTGCCTGCACGGAGGGCGATTTCGATGGCTTTGCGAGCGCGTGCAAAATCTCCTTTTTGGTAAAGAGCCCAGGCCAGCGTGTCTGCCTCATACACATTTTGAGTCTGGGCATGTTCTTCGGCAAAGGTCACGGCCTTCTCCAGCTCGCGATCATGGTCGGCATAAAAACGGGCCATCTGGGTGTGATCATGGATGCCTTGTTTCGCGTGCAGGAGGTGCAGCTTTTCCACCCGCTGAAAGAAAGCCTCAGCCTCCTGTTTCCGCCCGCGTAGGAGGTGCAGATCCCCCATGCCGACGAGCGCTTCGTGATTCTCTTCCTGCGTTAAGACGGCCTGGTAGGCAGTGATGGCCCCGGCTTCATCATCCATGGCCACCTTGATTTTACCCTGCATCAAAAGCAACGGCGCATGATCGGGTGTTTCACGCAGGGCCTTTTCCACGGCCTGAGCTGCGGGTAAAAGTGCGCCTTCGTGGAAGAGCATCATGGCCAGCCGGGTGTGGCACCAGGCCGTGTTCTCCGCATGGGGACCGCCTGAGTCAATGGCCTGCTGCATGAGCCAGCGCGCCTTTCTGGAATCTCCACTCAGCCAGACCAAGTAGGCTCCACGGCTGTAAGCGGAGAGATCCGGTCGCGCATCCATCATGGCCTGATAACTTTCATAGGCCCGTTCAAAGTCGCCCAACTCCACCGCTGCATCCCCGATGATGCCATGAGAAATGGGGTGTGTGGGGTCCACCTCCAGCGCCAGTTTCGCCCAGCGCACGCTTTCCTTGAAATCATGGCGACCGCCATAGACCCACGCCAGCCCATTCAGCGCCTCGGTATTCCGGGGTTCGATTTGCCATGCTTTTTGATAGGCCTTTTCGGCATGGGTGTACCAGGAGGGGGCCTGGGTTTCCCGTTGTTTTTGGGCCAGGGCATCGCCTAGCTGGATCCATGAAGCAGCCTTTTGTGGGCGCTTCAGAGTCATTTGTTCTGCCTCGACCAGCAGGCGATCCGTCTTCGATGCTGGGCCGGACGGGGCTAGCATTTCCATCACCGTCTTCGTCTCCATAGCCACCGCGGGAGCGGGCTGATCCACGGCGACTTTCGCCGGAGTCACCGGGTTGATGATGGACCAGGTGATGAGGCCCACGGCTGTCACCGTCGCCAAAAGCACCAGAGAGGTGGGGTAAGGAGGCTCGTTCATGAGAAGTCAGGATCTAAAGACCGCAAAAAAGCGCGGCGGGTGCGGGGGCACACCGCCGCGCGGGGGAGTTTTCTCAGTTTGTCGCAGCCTTCCAAATGCGCATGGAGTCCTTCTCATTCCGCGTGCCTGAGTGAGGCGTGGCCGCATATGGGAAGGTGCGATTGTACACTTGGTCATTGGAGGGAATATTGTCCCCCACCACCGTGATCGTTTCAAAGGTCGGGCCGCTGGCGACTGCCGTGAGCGCGATGTCCACCACATCATCACCAAAGCGGCGACCATTCGGCCAACCGGAAGGAATCATGTTGCCATTGCCATCGGCGATCGTGTCTCCACCGATGAAACTCAGGCGGCTGTAGCCCTCATCTCCGGCCACTCTCACCGGTCCCGTCGTGGTATTCACGCGGATCACATCCGGGATGTAAACAGCGCGCAGGTCCGCCCTTCCAGTCGTGGCAAAGCCCGTGCCGAACACCGTATTGATCAGCACAGCCACCTCCGGATTTTCAGCAAAGCGAGCGAACGTGCTCTTATCCGTATTCGGCAGCGTGCGGTTGTAGAGGTCTTTGGAACCCAGAGACACCAGCACTTCATTGAACAGCGGATTGCCCAGGCGATTCACCTGAACAAAGGCAGCAGAGGAAGTCCTAGAAGGATACAAAATAGCCTGCGGACGGCGCACGGAAGCAAAAACTCCCACCCCCGTAGCCGCTGGCTGGAGGGCGCCCGTGTAGGCGATGCTCGGGAGCTGAGAAAGGGGAATGACGATGCCGTAATGCAGCACGTTAAACCCTTTAAAGCCATCCACCCCATTGCCATCTTGGCCTAGCCCATCGGCCAGACTTCCCGTGTTATCGAGGATGCGACTGTCCAGAAGATCAAAGATCCCAGCCGTATCCGCATAGAAGCCATCTTCACGTGGCCCCGCAAAAACGGTCACACCACTGGGCAGGTCATACGTGGTTTCCTGGGTGTAGGAATCCAGCGTTTCACGCGAGGTCGCACCTGAGATGGCACGGCCAGTTTCCGGGTCATTGTAAGCTGGCGTGGTGCGTGCGCCCACATTCGGCGGCGGCACCATGAGATTGCGCCCCAGGGTGCTGAGACGTTCTCCCACACTGCGGGAGACGGTGTAAGTCTGCGTGTAATTTTGCCGCGCATCCCCTACATTCACGATGGGGCCCACCTCCGTGCCACGGCCATAAGACAAGATGGTATCTGGGTTCTTCAAACTTGGACCTTTCACCGGATTCATGTCCGAGAAACGGAAGTTGTACCGCTGGATCGTCACCCCGGTGACTGGATTGGCGATGTGGATGCAGTAAAGCGCATCATCGGCAAAACGATCATAAATGACCCCATCTCCAGGCTCCGAAAAAGGCCGCACGCTCACCTCCACCACCAGCACTTTTTCTCCCGAAGGCCGCTGGCGGACGAAGGCATAAACATCCGTGAGATTCACCTGCGGATCTTGCTTGATGAGCGGCGCATCACTGTGGCTAGAGGCCTGAGCTTGAGGCATCCCCAGGGTGAGTAAGGAAGTGGCGACGGCTAGGAGCCGTCCAGGGCGTGTCTTCAACCAAGGGCGGAGGAGCCCCTGGGAAGGAGTGGAATGAGTTTTCATGAGAGTGTCGAGTGCGATGCCTCAGAACCCTTCAGCGGATGCTGTCACAGTTCTGGTTAGGTCCATTTGCGCCCACCCCCCGGCCTTGGATTCAAAAAGAACATTTTCTCCACATTCCCCCCGTCTCGGCATTCTCTTCCTGTCGCCTTGACATTCCCCAGCGCATCGCCAAGATGACCAGACTGCTACTTGAAAAAGCGGGCGTAGTTCAATGGTAGAACACGAGCTTCCCAAGCTTGATACGTGGGTTCGATTCCCATCGCCCGCTCCAGGTTGATAACCAACGTTTTAAGAGGATGGATTTGGTGAGCTGATAACAAAACTGGTAACACGTTCGGTTTTGTTCATCCACGTTTAAGGGTGTCTTTCCCGCATCTAAACCGTGATTCAGTGATGGGTTCTGAAATGGCATCTGGCTCGTAAAAGTTCCAAGAAACTCCCCCTCGAAAACGCTAACCAGAAGTTGTTCATGCCACTCCATCTATGGGTCCTGGAAGAACTCATATTCAGGCTGGCTTAGCTGATTGAAATTTTCGTTATGGATGAAATCATAGCCACTTTAATTATATTAATGTTCTTTGCTGGATGCAGGGACCATCTAGCTCCCCAACATGCTGAAGTTGAATGGGTAGGCGGATCTACTCTTTCTACCATTGATTATTATGTCGGGGGTGAACAAATAGCAGCTGGATCGAGTGCTTATGGTTTATTTTTGAATAAGCTTGAAGCATTACCAGATCGTTGCCGACTGAATTTTACTTATCCACAAGCCTTCATTGAACCCAATTATGAGAAATCTGGTGGCCTTGATCCTCTGCCCTTCTATGATGCAGGGTCCAGGAGACTATTTGAAGATTTATGCCTAAAAAAATCATTTTCTACCACGATGAAACCTAAAAAGTGAATAATTGACTCTCATCATTACCTTTTTTTGGGTGTAGCGAGCCTTTCTCGATATGTGTTGGACGCAACTTTCTATAGTCCTGACCTTTACTTCATAGTTGAAGCCAACCATTAGTTTTTTAGTCTAGCTAGTTGGCTATCGGGGAAAGTCAAAAGTAAGTTAGTGCTGGCTTCGAGAAGAGCTTTAGCTCTTTGTAGAAAAAAAGATGCCAGGCAATCAGTGCATGCTTTTGCTTCTTTCTGACCTTGATTCTTCCTCATGAAAACCACCTGAATGCTTGATTATCAGGGCGATGCGATTGAGTAGCCGCTTATTGGATTCCATGCCAAGATGGTTCTTTACCCTGCGGCGCGTTCGTGATCCGGCGGGCACAGGAGGGTGGTAGGCTGGGGCCTTTGAAAAAGATATCAGGCGCTCAATGCATCCCATCACACCAGCAGATCAACGAAAAAGGGTGTCTTAATTCATTGAAAATAAGTATTTTACGACAAACATTCTTATATTATGCCTGGCATCTTTTCCAGAATCACAGATAAAACAGTTCTGGGAAGCATCTGTGGTCTGGTCTCATAAATGGGGTATTAATCTATGCGGCACACCATGAAACCCGTTCGTGAAATAGTAGAAATGGTCCAGAGAGATATGTATGAGGGATCACGGACTTCCAGTTGGTGGCTGCCGACTAAAGTGCCAAAACCTCTTCTATGTGCTGGCGTCCCTGAGGATTTGATTGAGTTCTATACCTGCTGTGGCGGCATTCACTACCGCACCCGCGATGCGTTCCGCTATACATTTGTTCGGCCGGATCAGTTTCTCAGGGCTGACTTGAGTGACCATCTTTGGTTGAGCTTGTGTCGGGAAAGTCTGAATGCGAATGAGGTTGCAAAAGACCAATTTGTCATCGCCACACTTGATGAGGTTGAAGCGACCATTCTTGTGGACTTGTCCCCTAGATTTCTAGGGCGCTGCTATCAGGTTTACCCTGATACATTTGGGACGCCCCAAGCTCCAATTGTTGCTCGGTCGTTTACCGAACTCCTCAACTTTTTGGTTTTTGAAGCGCTAGAATTTGATGAAGAGCCAAAGTGGTATGGGTTCTTTGGAGACGAAACTTTGTTGCCTGAAAGAGTCGATGCCCAGGTTTTGTTGGAAGCTCGGAGTGCCACGTTTCCCAAGGAGACCGAGTATGGTTCTTTCTGGGAGAACGTTAAACGGCTCCAAGGCATCGCATGATGGATCTACTTCCGGACAATCAACATCTAGAATAGATGCCAGGCAAGAATGGCACCTCATTAATACTGCGTTCGATGCCTTTTTTAGATTATGAAATACATCATTGTACTATCCTTATTGTCTCTGTTTGTGAGTTGTGCCGGTCCTAGCAGGGCAAGTCGAGCGCGGAGCTATGATTACGCTATTAGTAATCAAACTGGGCAAATTGCCCCAGAGATGGTAACGACGGTCAAACAAGCCGCTTTGTCCGGAGATAATGAAGGCCCAATGCGTCTTTATCACCATTATGTCCATGAAAAAAGATGCCAAGCAATCAGTGCTTACTTTTGCGTTTTTTCGGGATTCATTTATTTCCATGAAAACCACCCGAATGCTTGATTCTCAGGGCCTTGCGATGGTGCAGCAGCTTGTCGGGATCAATGCCAAGATAGCTCCTTACCCCGCGGCGCGTTCGTGGTCCGGTGGGCGGTGGGGAGGGGACCTTTAGAAAGTTACTGTTACCATGTCGTGTTGCGCACCTCGGGTTCAGTTCATAGCGCAGAATGGGAAAACCAGCAGACTCAAAGACATGAAGGCAAAAGATATTGATGCGATCAGTGCTGCTCTGTCTGCTCGTCATTCAAAGATTGAAGTTATTCAAAACACAAAGATCCATCCAGCAGACGATGATAATCTTTGGTGGTTTCGGATTGCCTCATCCTCTGGCGAAGTGCAAATTGAATCAGTTGACGGTAACTGTCCATTCTGGCTGGAGGACAGTTCGATGAAGAGCAGTGCGGATGCAGTGAAACTTGTGTCAGTTGAACAAGTGATTGACGCAATATCTAGTTTCTTCGAAAACAACACTGATACCCCATAGCAGGCCCTCCACTCAGGAAAAAAGATGCCAAGCGAACAGTGGTTCGAATCTAACGCCACATCATCACATCCCATGCCAACTTCCTCGCGAACACTGTCAAAAACACTCAAAAGTCCTTGGAATGCCCCCGAAGTTTGAGCCAGTTTTTATGAGAGTGCTGGGTGTGCTGGCGGTTTAGTTTCTGAGTTTGGGTTTTGGTTTGAGACAGCGGTTTTGTCTTCGTTTTGGGGATCAGCGATGCCTTGCGGCTGACGGAGCGGAGCGCAGGAAGCCGCAAGGCATCGCTGCGCAAACTCCGCCGGGGGAAGGTAGCCTAACGAAGAGTGCAACCGCTGGTGATTGTAGGCTTCCCGATACTCTTTGCCCAGCACTTTTGCTTCCAGCAGCGAGCCAAAGCTTTCGACATTGAGCAACTCGTCCCTCATGCGGCTGTTGAAGCTTTCGCTGTAGGCGTTCTGCCATGGGCTGCCGGGCTTGATGTAGAGCGTCTCAAAGCCTTTGGCCGCGATCCACTCCCGCACTGCCTTGGCTACGAACTCGGGTCCGTTGTCACTGCGGATGTATTTCGGTGCGCAGCCTCTGGCGGCCACAGCGGTTTCCAGCACCCGAACCACGTCGACGGCCTCTATCCGGCGCTCCACCTCCAAGGCAATGCTTTCACGCGTGAACTCATCGCATATGGGCAGCCACTTGAGCCGTTTGCCATCCTCAGTCTGGTCAAAGACAAAGTCGTAGCACCACACCTCGTTGATCTGCGTGGCACGCTGGCGCTGGCTGCCTGCCTCCGTGCTGCCCAGACGGCGCTTCTTGTGCTGCTTGCGCGGCACCCGCAGGCCTTCCTGCCGCCAGAGCCTCTGCACGCGCTTGAGGTTGGCTTTGCCGCCTTCCCTCCGCAGATGCTTGTGCGCCATGCGGTAGCCCGCTCGCGGATGCCTCGTGGCAAACTGACGCAACTCTCCTGCCAGGACTGCGTCCTTGCTGCGCTGGCAGCTGACGTAGCGCTGGGTAGAGCGTGGCTGGGAGAGGCTTTTACAGGCCCGGCGCTGGGACACCTGGAACTTGTCTTCCAGATGCACCACGGCCTCACGTTTGCGCGCCGGGCCTACCATTTTCCCTCCGCGATCTCCTTGAGCATGGCGTTATCAAGAGCCTGTTCGGCCACCAGCTTTTTGAGCCTCAAATTCTCCTTTTCCAGCTCCTTGAGGCGTTTGACGGTGCTCTTCTCCGCCCCTCCATGCTGCTCTTTCCAGCGATGGTAAGTTGGCACGCTCACGCCGATCTGGCGGGCTGCCTCTTCCGCAGTTTTGCCTCCTGCAATGAGGCCTGCCGCCTCTCGCAGCTTTTTGATGATCTCTTCCGGGGTGTGTCTCTTGCGTTTCATGATGTCTGTGGGTGTGCTCGCACACACTTCAGACTCTCATAACTCTTGGGTCAACCTGCGGGGTGCATTCCATCCTGAGCGAAAATGAAGACTGATAAAGATGAAGCATCTCAAAATATGCTGAGGATTTTTCTTGGATTTGAAAGCTGTTCACCACAGAACCTAGAAGAGCAGTGGCTCAATGTCCAAGCATGTGCTCTAAAGCTCTGGGAGTCGAAATGGACTCGCAAGGAAATTTATGATTTGGTTTTTCTAATCGCTACTGACAAATCGTTGAGCGAAGAGTGCTCTGAAGCGGCAGGGGAGTATCTTGACGCTTTGCTTGGACGAGTGGCTCCATCATGCATAGCAAGGTTTTCGGGTGAGCCTAGTGATCCTGACGAGCTTGTGGCCTATGTGCGAGGGATGAACTGGTTTAAATGGAAACCACCCAAGATGATGAATGTGCAAAAAAAGATGCCATTCATACCAGGCAATCTGTGCTTTCTGCAGCAAAATGAAAACTTCAATTATTTGTGTCTTGTTGGTGTTTAGTATAACGATCTCTGCATTGTGCCAAACCGCTATGCCGGTGGTCGATGATGCCGAAAACCTCATGAAATTGAGAGCTGTTCATAGTTTCATTGTCGCGCACAAAACGCAATTTGCGAAGCTGCCTAGCTCTTTGGGTGAGATCGAACGTAATCTGAAAGACATTGACGATGAAGGCGCATTTAGGTGCGCAAAGTTCTACCGAAGTCCCGAAAACAATAAGTTCGAAGAGTGGCTAATGGCCACTCAAAATTCCAAAGGGTACCTTGTAACGAGTCGTTTCTACACCTGGGAAGGCAGACACCTTATCTATGTTCTTTTTGACAACGGAACAGCAAGGCGAATGCTAGTAATGGATTTTGAAAAACAGTGATAACCCATAGCAAATGGCAAAAAAGATGCCAGGCAATCAGGAGTGGCTCGGCTTGTCTCAAATCGTCTTCAAGAGGCGAGCGACGGCGCGGAGGGGGATGGGGACGAGGTGGGGGCGGTAGCTGAGTTCGTAACCGATCTCGTAGAGGGCTTTGTCGAGGATGTGGAGGTCGAGCAGCAGTTGGGTGCTGGCGGGGGTTTGGGGCAGGAAGCTTTGGCCGTGAGCGGTGGAGAAGTAGGCGTGGAGGTAGGCTTGGACGACGGCATCGGACCAGGCTTGGGCCCAGGGGGCGAGCAGGGGCTGCTCCTCAGCGGGGGCCTCGTGCAGTGCGGCGGAGGCGGCATACTCAAAGGAGCGGACCATGCCGGCGACATCCCGCAGGGCAGGGCGGTGCAGGCGACGCTCGAGGAGGGGCAAGCGGGGTTCGCCTTCAAAATCAATGATGACAAAATCCTGCCCGGTATTGAGGGTTTGGCCGAGGTGGAAATCGCCATGCACGCGGATGCGACTGCACTGGATGTCTGCCTGCTGCAGCTTTTCGTAGGCGTGTAAAAGGTGGTCCTGGCCGTCTAGAATTTCACGCGCCAGAGCCTGGGCAGGCTCGGGGAGGTGGCGGTGTTGCTGGTGCAGTTCTTGGAGCACGCGGGTGGCCTTGGCCTGCATGTCTTGGCAGAGGATTTGGCCATCGTGTTGGGTGAAGGGCTGCGGTCTGAAGTCGGCATGGAGGGAGTCTGCCGCCAGGGCGATGTGCATGCGGGCAGTGAGGTGGCCTAACTGGGCGGCCCGGCTGGGGTAGGTGCTGCTGCCGATGACGGCGGGTTCTCTCTCGGCTGAGTGGGGCTGGCGAGTTTGCCGGACTTGATCCAGCACTTGTCGGATGGCTTTGAGGGTGAAGGTCCAGCCATCGTTCTCATGCGGGGTGTAGAGTGTGAGCATGGCGGCGACGCCGCTTTGGCCCTGGGCCTGGAGATTGAGCGCGCTCAAAAAAGGCGGGACCTGAAAGTGATGACGTGTGAGGTGCTGAGTCATCTCCACCTCCGGGTGGATGCCGAATTCAAATTTGCGGAAGAATTTGATCAGCCAGCGGTCGGCGTAGCTGAGGGAGGTATTGGACTGTTCACCACTGAGCACGCGGGCCTGGAGGGCGGCTTGGGTCAAGTCGGCTGCGGGGGCTTGGACGGGGCTTTCTAAGGTGAGGGAAAGGGGGCCTGCCAAAGGGGTGAGGCCGATCAATCCCCGGAAGAGGGCCGCCTGGAAATCGGGGGTGTGCAGGGCATCCTCAAGGCGGCTGCCATCGCTCCACTGGCCTAACAAGCGATGCGGAGACGAGGTGGTCTCTCCCTGTGCCTCGGCTGGGGAGCGAAGGCAGAGGGGCATGAGGTAGTGCTCGGGCGGGCCTTCCTGGAAGGTGATCTCCACCCCGAGGATGTGCACGGAGGTGCCTGGGAAGAGGGTATCCTGGATGATCTCCACCTTTCGCAGGGGCCGTGCCTTGCCCCCGAACCACCGGCACTGGGGCAGGTAGCGGGGCAGGATGTCCTGCGCTAACTTTTGAGTGAGGCTGGGGCCCCAGCAGGGAGGGGATGCCCCTAGGGTATCCAGAGGTTCTTGGTCAGGCGTTTGCAACACTCGCGCTATACTGCCTGAAGCGGGTAACGTAAAGGTCTGGACCGAATTCCAAAAATCTTGTCCGAAAAGCGGCGACGGGGTGGGACGATTGGCGGCGTTATTCGCTTGGCCGTTATCGTCAAGATAGCAGCCTGCGCTCTTGCCTTGCCACTCATCCCACCGCGCCCGCCTTTTCAATCGGACCATCTTTTTGGAAATCGGTCTAGGCTTAAGGCTTGGCACTGGGCGATGATGGAACGAGGCGGATGTCTTTGAAGCCAGCGCGATCTCCGAAGACGAGGAAGTTGAGGGCTTTTTTCTCTTCTTGAAGAAGGGGATGAGTGCCAGTGATGCGGGTTTCCTGGACCTGAACGGTGACTTCACTGCCGTGAAAGGTGATGCGCACGGGATACCAAGTCTGGGGTTGAAGTTCGAGCGCTTTGCGAGCGAGGGGAACGGTCTTCTCTTGAGTCTCGCCAGGATCTGGATTTTTGGTGAGACCTAAGTGAGTGGGGCTGATCTCGATGCGGAAGCTGCGGCGTTCAGAGCCCGCCTCAATGCGCAAGGAGTGGCGGTCTGCCCCCTGAAACTGGATGTGGTAGTCCAGCGTGGCCTCGGTGAAGGTCACAGGCACCCGCAGGGTGGCTCCTGCCTCTTTGCTGCCTTTCTGGATGCCCCACACGGCGCCCTCATCCGCTTTCCAGGTGCCGCGTGTGATGGCCCGGGGGGCATCCGGCAGGGTGGTCAAAGCCGACTCCAGAAGGGGTGTGCCAGGAATGGGTGTGAAGGTGGTCGTTTTCGTCGGTTGCTTGGCCTTGACGGGTGGGAGTTCACGACTGTAGCCGCCCTCGCGATAGCGGGTGAGGAGGGCGCTGAGTTTTTCAACGATGTCGGGGTGCTGAGCGCTGATGTCTTGGGTCTCGGCGGGGTCTTTTTCCAGGTTGTAAAGCTGGGCGCGGAATTCGTCGGACCGGCGTTGTTTGACGCCCGGTGCAGGCACGCCTTCCACCCATTTCCACGGACCTTGGCGGATGGCAAAGACACCGTCGGAGCTATGAACGATGAGGTGATCGCGGGCAGGTGGGGCGGTCTCTCCCAGCAGAGCGGGGAGGAAGTTGTGGCTGTCCTCGGCGGCTTGTTCTGGAGCGGGGATTTTTTCGCCGACGATGGCAGCCGTGGTGGCGAGGATATCGGCCACACTCACCATTTCATCACACACCGTCCCGGCGGGGATCTTGCCCGGCCAGCGGGCGATGAACGGGACCTTAAAGCCGCCCTGCCAGACGCTGTGCTTGCCACCACGGAGCGCGCCATTGACTTTCAGGCCTGCTTTGTAAGCGGTGGTTTGCAGCATGTCGCGTTCAGGCTTGAAGACGCCACCATTGTCACTGGTGAAAAGGATGAGGGTCTTGTCTGCCTGGCCGCTTTCATCCAGGGCGGTGAGCAGGCTGCCCAGGCTGCGATCCAGCTCATGGATCCAGTCGCCATACAGACCTGCGGCACTCTTTCCCGCGAGGTCGGCGCTAGGCGTGACGGGATTGTGCACGGCCACCGGGGTGTAGTAGAGAAAGAAGGGGTTCTCCTTCGGCTGGGCGCGGATCCAGCTTGCGGCCTTTTGAGAGAGCAGCGGCATGACCCGGTCATTGACCCGGCGTGGGGCATCGAGATCCAGGATTTTAGCGCGGCCAGATTCGGTGTCTTCCGCCGTGTAGGTGGGCTTGTAGTGAGGGTCATCACTGTCGGGCCCTGGCACCTTCATCCCGGCGGGGATCTTGCCGCTGCGTAGTCCATAGACATGCCGGTTTTCCACGTAGATGCCCGTGAGGTCACCGTGATTGGCAGGCACGCCGAAGTGATAGTCAAAGCCGATGTCGAGAGGGCCGGGGGAAAGCTCGGCGGTGTAGTCGGTGCGCCACTGGGGGGAGTCATCGGCGCGGCCATAACCGAGGTGCCATTTGCCGATGGCTGCGGTGCTGTAGCCCTGCTTTTTCAAGAGGGAGGCCATGTTCAGACGGGTGGTCTCAATGTGCAGCGGGGAGAAGGTGCCCAGGACGCCGCTCTTGGCCGTGGTGCGCCAGCAGTAGCGGCCTGTGATGAGCGAGTAGCGCGTGGGGGAGCAGACGGAGGAGGTGGTGCTGGCATCGGTAAAGCGCCGCCCTTCACGGGCCAGGCGATCCAGGTGCGGGGTCTGCACCAGTTTCCCATCGGCCCCGTAGCAGCCAGCGCTGCCGTAGCCGAAGTCATCGGCCAAGATGATGACGACATTCGGCCGGTCTGCCGCATGGAGCGTGAGGGCAAAAAGGCAACTGAGAGCGAGCAAGAACTTCATGTGGCGCATGGAAACGAAGCTCTTCGCGGGACATAGCCACAAAATGCAGAATAAATGGAGGCGCGCTCTCCTGGCGCGGTGCCTGGGGGAGCCCAGGCCATGCAGAAAAGCGATAGATGCGGGCGCTTCCTCAGTATCCTAGCTTGCCTACACCCGCCGCTTGTGGTGTGGATTGGCTCCTTTTTTGACATGCTGCGCACTCTCCTCTTTACCTTGTGTTTTCCAGTCTTCGCTCAGGCTGCCCTTCTACCTCCCGGTTGGGATGCGAAGGCGGCGGGAGACCGCGTCATGGCCGGGCTGGTGAATACCACGGAAGCGCGGGTGAAAGGGGCGCATGATGCCGAGATGGTGATCGTCAAAGACCGCGCCTACATCGTGGCCGAGGCGAATGATGTGAAAGGTGGGGAAAGTGCGGACTGGCCCTTTGTTTACGTCACGCTCGCCGTGGTGAATGTGAAGACGCTGAAGGTGGAAAAGAGCGTCTGCTTTGCGAAGTCAGAGCAGGTGTTTGAAAATGTGACGCTGCCTGTCGGGGCCTGTTTCGTGCCACGCATTTTGCAAAAAGATGAGCGCACGCTGCGCTGCTATTTTGCCAGTGAGTCCCCGAAGCAGCGGCAGGCGCAGACTTGGTTTTTGGATTACGATTTGGAAAAGGGCGCTTTTGAAACGCAACTGCACAAGGCGAAGATCAAGACAGCCGCGGGCACCTTTGACATGCAGCCGCAGTACTTTCACCAAGACGCCGCCGCGCAGGGTTTCACCCGACCCGCAGTGGACTTCGGCCTTTACCTGTTTGATTCCTTCAAGGTCCTGGATGGCAAGACCTACGTGGCGCTAAATAACTACCCCGGTGGTCAAAATGCCCTGGCGGTGGTGAATGCGGATTTAGACACGTTTGAAGTGTTAGGCCACTACAATGAACCGGGCGATCTGAAGTTGACTGAATCGGCGGTGAATCGCCTGCCAGATGGCACGTGGCTGGCGATCTGCCGCCAAGAAGGAGGAACACGGAACTACACCTTCAGCAGCAGTGCGGATGGCCGCACCTGGACCAAGAATGAGCCGCGTGAGTGGGTGCCGAATGGCACGTCTTCCAAACCTACCTTTGACCGCTTGAAAGGGCTTTATTACCTCGGCTGGCAGGAGGCCACGCAGATCCAGGGAGTGAGCCGGTCCGTCTTCAATCTGGACGTGTCTCAAGACGGGGTGACCTGGGAGAGGAAGTACCGCTTTGAAACCGAGAAGTCTTTTCAGTACCCGGTCTTTCGTGAGCATGAAGGGCGCATCTACCTCAGCGTGACTCAGGGGGATACGGACGTGAGCCGCAAGGAACGCATCATGTTCGGGGTGTTGGAATAACCATTTTTATGATCATGTCTTCTTCTGCTTTTCCAGAGTCTCTTCAGACCCATCTTCACCACACGGGTGTCATCGCCGTCCTCATGATTGATGAGGTCAAGGATGCGGTGCCTGTGGCGCGCGCCCTGCTGGCGGGCGGGGTGGATTGTCTCGAGCTCACACTGCGCACCCCCGTGGCCATGGAGGCCCTGCGTGCGATCCGCGCGGAGGTTCCCGAGATGAACATCGGCGTGGGCACGATCCTGAACGTGGCCCAGGTGAATGAGGTGAAGGAAGCGGGGGCTGCCTTTGGCGTGGCTCCCGGGATGAACCCCCGCGTGGTGGCTGAGGCGGTGCGCATCGGCCTGCCGTTTGCACCGGGGATCTGCACACCGACGGATATCGAGCTGGCGCTGGAGCAGGGCTGCCGCCTGCTGAAGTTTTTCCCTTCGGAACCCTGCGGCGGGTTGGCCTACCTGCGAACCATTGCTGCCCCATTCGCTCACCTGGGCGTGAAATACATTCCGTTAGGCGGGGTGGGCGCGGACAATGCGGAAAGTTATTTGAAGGAGCCTTCCGTGTTGGCTTTAGGCGGCTCCTGGTTGGCCTCAAAGCCCCTCATCCATACCCAAAACTGGGACGCGATCACGACGAATGCGCGCCGGGTAAAGGCCGTGGTGAACCAGCTCCGTGGAGGTCAGGCATGAGCCGCATCGTGACGCTGGGAGAGATCATGGCGCGGCTGGCTACGCCGGGGCATGGGCGTTTTCAGCAGGCGATGCCAGGAACGCTGGAGGTGACCTTCGCCGGTGCAGAGGCCAGTGTGGCCATGTCCATCTCCTACCTCGGTGGTGAGGCGGCTTTTGTTTCGGCCCTGCCCCAGCATGCGATTGCCGATGCCTGTGTGGCAAACCTGCGTGCGGTAGGCGTGGACACGCGGCACATCCTGCGCACGGAGCAGGGGCGGTTAGGCCTTTACTTCTTAGAGACGGGGGCCAACCAAAGAGCCGGGCAGGTGATCTATGACCGGGAAGGTTCCGCCATGGCCATCACTCCCGCTGAGGCGTATGACTGGGCGGCGATCTTTGCAGGGGCGGAGTGGTTTCTCATCTCCGGCATCACACCTGCCATCTCCCGAAATGCGGCTGAGGTGGCGCGCGTGGCCATGCAGGAGGCGGTGAGCCGTGGCGTCAAAATCGCCTGTGACATGAACTTCCGCAGCAAACTCTGGCAGTGGGAGCCCGGGCTGAGTGCGCAAGCGCTGGCCACACGAACGATGCGTGAGCTGATGCCGCTGGTGGATCTCTTCATCGGTGGGCGTGAGGATGCCATCCACATGCTGGGTATGGAGGTGAGCGAGGTGGAGCCCGAGGCCGTGGCGGGTCAGATCGCCCAGGCGTATCCGCGCCTGCGCCATGTGGCCATGACGCTGAGGGAGGGTATCTCAGCCTCGCATAACAACTGGGGCGGGATGCTGTATGAAACGGCTTCTCGTCAGTGCTTCCGTGCCCCTGTGCAGGCAGGGCAGTACCAGCCGTATGCCATCACTGACATGGTGGATCGCCTGGGCGGTGGAGATGCCTTTACGGCGGGGCTGCTCTTTGCGCTCACCACGCCAGAGCTGAGTGCGCCGGGCAAAGCAGTGGCGTTTGCTGTGGCAGCCTCTTGCCTGGCGCATTCCATCCCGGGCGATTTTAATTACACCACGCGGGACGAGGTGGAGGCCCTGGTGGCGGGCGATGCCTCGGGCCGGGTGAAGCGATGAGGTGAAGCGGCGCGCGAGTTGGATCAACGCAGATTTTGCCGTCGTTCCTGGCGCAGAGCTTCGATCTCGTGAAGGAGATCCAAGATGAGCTTCAGGCCTGCGTCATTGACGGCGCAGGTGGCGCGAAGGTGCTCGATACGGCGGAGCTGGCGCAGGGTTTCGGTATCGAAGGTGGCGCTATCATCCGGCGGCGTTTGCACCGCGCGGATGAAGCCCTGCTCCTGATAACGAAGGATGGTCTGCGTATCCACGCCGGTGAGTTCGGCGATGAGGTCAATGGAATAGAACGTGTCTGCTTCCGCCTCGTAAAGAGGGAGGTCTGCGTCTGGAAGAGTGGAATCAAAAGTCATGGCGAGGGTAAGCTAGGGGCTTTAGACCGGGCGCGGGCGGAAGGTGGAGAGGTCACGCAATTTTTCCCACAGGGCTTTTTCCTCTTCTGTGGTGGACGTGGGGAGCTGCACTGTCAGAACGACGTAGAAGTCACCTCTCTCATCACTTTTACCTTTCGGAAGTCCGCGATTCCGGGCACGCAGTTTTTGTCCATTCTCAGCACCGGCAGGGATGCGTAGTTTGATGGAGCCATCCAGGGTTGGCACGACGACTTCAGCGCCCAGCACAGCCTCCCAGGGGGCGATGTCGAGCTCATGGTAGATGTCCGCTTCACGACTGCTGAAGTCAGGGTGGGTGGCATGGCGGATGCGCAGGAAAAGATCTCCCGCAGGGGCTCCCCCGTGGCCTGATTCCCCATGACCTGGCACGCGGATCCGGCGACCCTCCAGCGCACCAGGCGGGATGCGGACCTGGAAATTCCGTGTTTCGACCTGCCCGGTCTGCGGATGGACGGTTTGCATGGAGATGGGGCGTATGGCCCCGTGCATGGCTTCCGTGAGGGAGACTAAAATATCGCCTTCCACATCACTGCCCCTTCTGGCGCGTGCACTGCCAGATGCAGTGCCTGGTGCAGACTCCTGCTGGGGAAAGCCATACCGCGTCCCGCCGCTGAAGTACTGCTCAAAGAAATCGCTGAAGCCCGTGCCGCCAAAGTGGAACTCCTGGCTGGCCCCCTCAGGTCTGCTTTGAGAAGGCGGGCGGGATTCCGCTTCCTCCTGCTGCCAGTTGGCGCCTAACAAGTCATACTTCTTGCGCTTGTCGGGATCACTCAGCACCTCGTAGGCTTCGTTGATCTCTTTGAATTTTTCCTCCGCTGTCTTTTTATCTTCCGCCACATCGGGATGGTACTTCCGAGCCAGCTTGCGGAAGGCTTTCTTGATCTCCTCCTCACTGGCATTTTGGGCGATGCCAAGTGAGGCGTAGTAGTCTTTAAAGGCGGTGGGCATGTGGAGGTCGGTAGTAGGAGCTTAAAGTGTTTGTTTTGACCGTCGTTCATCCATGCCCTGGCCGGTGCGCTGAGGCATCACCGTGCGGGTGGTGGGCCGCCAGGGCCGCCTGGGGGCGGGCCTTCACCCCGAGGTGGGCGGCTGCCTTCCGGTGGAGGGCCACCTGGGCCACGGCCACGGCGCTGTTCCGGGTCTTCTGGGGTGCTGCCGAGAATGATGTCCCAGGTGCCGAGGAGGTCAGCACTGCCGGTTTCTTTGGGCTTAAACTCACGGATCACCGAGAGGCGCTGCGCCTCCGTGCCCATGCTGCGGAGGACGCCGTCGCGATCATTCTGCGGCACTCCAGCGATGTAGAGCTGGGTGGTGAGCATGCGTTTTTCCCCCTGCTTCACGGCCACATGCCAGTGAATGGTGCGCCCGGTGTATAGGCCGGGCTTGATGGTGCGGAAGCGGTACTCGCCCTTTTCATTGGTGACGATCTTGCCGTAACCCTGGAACTGGGGATCGCGCTCTTTGCCGCGCTGGGTGCCACGGCTGTGGATGTAGCATCCATTGTTATCCGCCTGCCACAGTTCGATCAAGGCATCCTGAATGGGCTGGCCATCCACGTTCAGCAGCCGCCCACCAAATTCCGTCACGGTGCCGACTGCTTGAGCCGCGTTTCCTTGGATTTGCAGGAGGTCGTTGTCTTGATCCAGCGGCAGATGATCTGGGTAGTAAGGCCCCTCGGTCGCGCGCGGTGTCAGCGTGAGGGCCTCGGCATAGATGGAGCTGGTGATGATGCCGCCCGTGGTCAGCAGGAGGCTCTGCAAAAGACGACGGCGGTCAAAGCGGATGTGGAAAGGGGCGGAGTTCATGGTTGGTGGCGTGTGAGGTCCTTCAACCCACGGATAAGCGACTGGTTCTGCATGAAATGAAGCAATCTTAGGGCAGGGCTTGCCGTACCTGAATTCCACCGCTCAAAATGGGGGTTGCGGTCGCTTTTTGTTCACCCACGGGCAACTGAGGCAGGAGGAAATACCCCTGAGCGCGCACGTCACCGGAGGGCTGAGGGACCACCATGCCAAAGAAGCTGGCCTTCCGTTTGAGAGGGGAATCTTGCTCCGCCAAGGTGAAGCTGCCAGTGACGGTGCCCGTGGCTTTATTGAGGGTGAGGGTGGCACGGGCGGGATTCCCGAGGCTGCCTGCGAGGGGCATTTTCACCACGTAGGTGCTGCTGTAGTCAAAGGCCGCTACATCGGGCTCCGTATCGGAGAGGTCCAGGCCCGCCTCGGTGAAGGTCAAGGCCGGGCTGCCAGGCTGAGGGATGCCCTGAACGATACTGCCCGAGGATTTGAGCGCGAGATAACCTCCAGTTAGGCCGAGCTTGAGGTCGGTGAAGCCGGGGCCGTAAGTGCGTGAGGTGTCTGAAGGTTTGCTCCAGGTTAAACTTCCTGTTAGGCGGTTGCCCACGGGGGCGGTGCCTTCTGCGAGATTCACGGTGAAGGGGCCTGTCAGCGATCCTTTGTGCTTATACAAAGATTGATACACCCCTGTCTCACCCTCAGGCCCCAGACCGAATGAGCTGGTCAGGGTGTCTCCCGCAGCGGAGCGTCCAGCGATGGAAACGATTCCTGCGGTGCTGATGCGGGCGGTGAGGTAGCCGCTGCCTTGAGGGATGGCGGCTTGGCCTTGGTCACCGGGTTCCGTGATCTGAAGGGCTGCGCTGTAATAGCCCGCATGGAAGGTGGCGGGCAGGTTTTTGGCATGCCAAGGATTGCGCCAACCTTCGATGAGGGCCACGCCGTGAGCGCCTGAAATCAATTCTGCGTCGCCATCCAGAGTGAGAGTTAGCGGCACGTCATCCACCCGCACGGAGATTTGAGGCGCAGCCTCGGACAGGAACCCGACGAGGCTTTTGGTGGTGGCCCCGGTGGTGACTTTCAGCGTGTAGGAACCGAGCGCCGTGGTGGTGAGTGTGAAGCGGCTGCCGAGGTTTCGGTTCACCTCGCTATGTGGAAAAATGAGGCCTGAAAAACTACCGATCCATTCTGGATCCAGGGCCCGCACGGTGAGCTGACCGGTGGCGACGACGAGACTGGTCCCGGCGGGATTCGTGGCCGTGGCGGAGAGCGGAAAGTCTCCAGAGACCTGCGGGCGGCCACTGATGATGCCCGTTTTCGAAGAATACGTTAGGCCTTTGGGCAGTCCCTTGAGGGAGAAACTTTTGGGGTAGTTTTGGGCGCTGATGCTGGCGCTGTATTGAGCACCGAGAAAGGTGCTTTCTAGGACTAGGGGATTCATCACGGGACGCTCAAAGACACTGCGGATTTCTACGGTGAAAGACTTGGAGGTGATGAGGTCATCGTCATCGCTGAGCTGAGCGCGGAAGCTGTAATTCCCGGCGGTGGTCGGCTTGCCTTGGAGGAATCCTGAGGCGCTGAGCTGGACGCCTGGCGGCAAGCTGCCACTGCCGAGGGTCCAGGTATAGGGGCCCTGGCCGCCTTCTGCGGAGAGGGCTTGCAGGTAGGGCTCGGCACGGATGCCGTAGGGCAGGGCAGAGCCTGTGGTGATGGTGATGGGTGAGAGGGCGACCGTGAGATGCAGCTCTTTTTCAGCAGTGAGCTGGTGGGCATCCGTCAGCTTCACCGTGAAACTTGTGGTTAGCGCCTCTGTGGGCAGGCCCGTGAGGATGCCGCTGCTGCTGAGGGTGAAGCCTGCGGGCAGGCTGCCAGAGAGGAGGCTCCAGGTGTAAGGGGCTGTGCCACCGCTGCCCATGAGGGGGGCGGTGTATGGGGCCCCGGTGCTGCCCTCCGGCAGTGGGTCCGCCGTGGTGATCTGGGGGGCTGTGGCTGCGACGGTAAGGGTGAAGTTTTTGCCTCCGGTATTGTTGAGGGCATCTCTCACTAAAACGGTGAAACTGAACGTACCGGTTTCTGTGGCTTGGCCGCTGAGGACTCCGCTGGTGGCCAGGGTCAGGCCTGCGGGCAGTGTCCCCAGCGTGACGCTGTAGGTGAAGGGGGCGGTACCTTGATTGGTCGTCAAAGTCTCCGTGTAGGGGGTGGCGACGATGCCGCCCTTGAGGGCACTCGGCGTGAGGATGGTGAGGGCGGAGGCCTGCCAGTCTGCGGTGCCATCCTGGTTCGCATCCACGATGCGGTTTAAGTTCAGTCGCCCGGATGTTTTCACTTTGCCCTGAAGGCTGGCTTTGACATCCACATTGTTGAGGATGCGGGCGATGCGCTGAGTCATCGTGTCACCGGGAAAATTCAGCGCCGCAAAGGCGACGGCTCCGGAGACATGAGGGGTGGCCATGGAGGTGCCACTGAGAAATTGATAGTCGAACTCGACCTCCCAGGTGCAATTCACCGGCAGGGCCAGGGCCTTGATAGCGAGACCATCGGCGCGGGTCAAGGCCACGGCAGGAATCCAACTGCCGGCGCTACCCAGGGTGCCCAGGAAAGGACCGTCCACATTGTTGTAAATCATGACGGCTTTCGCTCCTGCGGCCTGGGCATGGGTGACCTTTTCCGCGAAGGTCAATGTGCCACGTGCGATCAGCGCGATCTGGCCACTGACGGCGGCGGGAAATTCTGCGGGATTGCCGATGCCGCAGTCGTAGATCCTACCGCTCAGGCCGGTGGTCTGCCCGGCAAAGGTGATGGGCAAGGTTTCATACTTTCTGCTGCCCACGGTGATGGCGATGCTCCTGGGTTTGGTGGATAAAACGCTGGTGCCGGGGGCGGCGATATCCACGGAGGTGCTGCCATAATTCGAGAAGGTGGAAAGCGCATCTTTGGAGTCGGTGGAGGCCACAGCGATGATGTTTGAAACATCGTAGGAGGCTGGATAGCTGGGGGAGAGATTGTTGTTCGACGTGTCATTACCTGCCGCAGCGCACATGATGATGCCTTCGGATCCGGCGATGGCGATGGAATTTCTTTCTGCGCTGCTGAAGCCGCCTCCACCATAAGAGGCATTCAAGGCCACGATGGGCACGCCTCGGCGTTTCATGGCCACGGCGTATTCGACGGCATCAATCACACCGGAGCTGCTGATGGCATCTCCATCACTGGAGACTTTCAAGGCCATGATTTTCACCTGATCCTGCACGCCGATGAGGCCGAGATTGTTGTTTCCCTGCGCAGCGATGGTTCCTGCCACATGGGTGCCGTGGTCACCTGAGTCCATGGGGTCGGGCAGATCTCCAGCAAAGTCGTAACCGTAGTAGTCATCTATGTAGCCATTGCCATCGTCGTCACGGTTGTTGTTAGGCGTTTCCAGCGTATTCACCCACATGCGTGGGACCAGGTCTGGGTGCTCCACATCCACGCCCGTATCAATGACGGCGACGACCATCTGGCCCGTGGCCACACGTGCCTTTTCCCAGGCTTCCAGGTACTTGATGTCCGCACCGCTGGTGCCTTTGGTGCCATTCACGGTCTGGCCGGTGTTATGCAGCGGCCACTGGTCATTGAAACGAGGGTCTGTAGGCGCAGCCTGCACCCAGCGGAGGTAGTTCGGCTCCACGGTTTCTACGCTGGGGTCGGCTTTCAGTTCCTGGATGAGGTCCTGGGTTTTGCGCCCCTGTTTGCGCACCAGGCCCATAGGCTTGCGCCGAAGCGCCGAGATCTCAGGGTACTGACGCTCAAAACGCAGGGAGCGCCGTGCCAGGGCAGTCTCGGCGGAGCGGCGTGTGGCGGTGGACTTGAAGGTGACGATGACCTCCCCCTCTACCTGCTCAGTCCGCGTCTGACCCTGCACCACGGCTACCGTGAAAGATAGCCAGGCGATGATGAGCCGCAGGGGCGCAGTGGAGGAAACCATGACGGCCTAAGATGCCTTAGATTCGTGGAAGGTTCATTCTTTTTTCCTAGCTGTATTTTTGAACGTTTGTGCAATCTGCATATCTCTGCCGGGTGCCTGGAAGAGGTGAAGTGAGTCAAGGAGCTGTCATTTGCACTCAGGCACTTTCATGCGCATGGATGCGGCCCGCTATGTCCAGCCGCCGACCTGCCCTTGGTTTTATCTTCGTCACCCTCGCTCTCGATATTCTAGGGATTGGTCTCATCGTGCCCATTTTGCCCAAGTTGATCGAGCAGTATCAGGGTGGGGATGTGGCGAGCGCCTCTCTGACGTATGGGCTCCTGCATTCCACCTATGCGCTGATGCAGTTTCTCTTCGCGCCTTTGATCGGCAGCCTGTCAGATCGGTTTGGCCGTCGGCCGGTGATCCTCATCTCGCTTTTTGGGTCGGGGCTGGACTACTTGCTCATTGCCTATGCGCCGAATTTGACCTGGTTTGTCGTGGGCCGCATCATTGCCGGGATCACGGGGGCCAATTTTGCCGCTGGGACGGCCTACATCGCGGATATCAGCCCGCCAGAGAAAAGAGCGGCCAACTTTGGCCTCATCGGCGCAGCTTTTGGCATCGGCTTCATCATTGGGCCTGCACTGGGTGGTTGGCTGGGGGATTACGGCCTGAAGGTACCCTTTCTCGCTGCCGGGGCACTGACACTGGTGAACTGGCTCTATGGGGTTTTTGTGCTGCCGGAATCGCTAGCTCCAGAAAACAAACGCACTTTTAGTTGGGCCAAGAGCAATCCTGTGGGTTCTCTGATGGCGCTCCGTCGTTTCCCCAGTGTGCTGGGGCTCATCACCACCAGCTTTCTATTTACCCTGGGGCATCAGGTTTATCCGGCTATCTGGGTTCTCTACACGGGGTATCGGTATGGCTGGGATACCAAGGCGACAGGGCTTTCCCTGGCCTTTGTGGGCGTGATGGCGGCGATTGTCCAAGGTGGCCTGGCGCGTGTGATCGTGGACCGTCTAGGGGAGGTGAAGACGGCTCTCATCGGACTGGTACTGGGAACCGTTATGTATGTCTGCTATGGCCTGGCCACGGAAGGCTGGATGATCTACGCCTGCATCCTGGTGGGCAGTTTATCCGGCGTGGCTGGCCCGGCGGTGCAGGGGCTGATGTCGCGCAGCGTGCCGGATGATCAGCAAGGGGGGCTGCAAGGTTCGCTCACCAGCTTGGCCAGTGTGGCGGGCATTGTCGGCCCGCCCATGTGCACGAGTTTATTCGGTTACTTCGTGAGCAAGGAAGCTCCGGTGCACCTGCCCGGCGTGGCTTTTTTTGCCAGCGCTGTGCTCACCACTTTCGCGTTGTTCCTGGCTTTTCGCGCTCTGCGGGGCGTCACTCCACATTTTGCACCTGCTCGCGAATCTTCTCCAACTCCGTCTTCGCACTGACCACGGCATGGGCGATTTCGGCATTGTTGCACTTGGAACCCATGGTGTTGAACTCGCGGAAAAACTCCTGCACCAGAAAGTCTAGGCTGCGGCCCACGGGTTCTGCGGAGGCGAGGTAGGTGCGAAACTGCTTCAGGTGGCTGGCCGCGCGGGACAGCTCTTCGGAAATGTCCGTGCGGTCGGCAAACAGGGCGATCTCCTTGAGCAGGCGCTCATCGTCCAATGGCAGCGGTAGCCCGGCCTGAACTAGGCGCTGGTGCAGCACCTGCCGCTGATGTTCAGGCACCAGCGGGGCTTTTTCAGCGATGAGCGCTGCATGCGCTTCGATGCTGAGCAGGCGTGTTTCCATCTCTTCCCGCAGGTGCTGACCTTCCGTGCCGCGCATGGCGCGCAGTTGCTCCAGAGCCGCCGCCAGCGCTTCATGGATGGCTGGCCACGCTGCTTCCGGATCAGCGGGGATGGATTCCCCGGCCAGCACGCCCGGCAGGCGGATGATTTCGCTGAGGCTGATCTCGGGTGAGATGCCTAGTTTGCCCGCCAGCGCGCGCAGGCTCTCTAGGTACTTGGCCGCCACGGCTTCATCCACCTGCGGCAGGTGAGACGTTTCAGCGGCATCACTGCGGATCAGTACATTGACTCGCCCGCGTGAGCAAGCCGCCGCCACTTGATTGCGCACCTGCGTTTCCAGGTCATTGAGATCGCGCGGGAGATTGACCGAGACCTCCAGTTGCTTCCGGTTCACACTGCTGCACTCCACCACCCAGGTGGTGCCTGCTGCCTGCCGCGACTCACCCCGGCCAAATCCTGTCATGCTTTTCATGGACGGCGACAGAAGAGCCGAGTGCGAGGTCATGCAAGGCCGCTTACGGAGTAAAACGGCCACTCATTGAGATCTGGCTGGCCCAGGTTTTCCTGCTCATAAAGCCCTTTGTCCTGACTGAGAGCGATGGATTCCAGCTCAGCTCGGACATCCTCTAACCAAGGATTTTCAAGCAGCCCAGGTAAAATTTTACGATCATACTCGGTCAACGCAATGGCTGCCGATCCACGCCGATGCTGCATGAGGAATGGTTGAATGTTACGTCCTGTCTGTTCGCGCAGTTTAGCTAGGATGAGGAACCCCGCAGGATCTGTGTCACCAAAGTGGTAAACGGGAAGATCTGGTGGCAGCAATTCAAGCAAGCGGAGGACGGCACTGTTGGGGAAACTGCAGCCGATAAGCAAGGTGCCGCCCGCTTTATTTTTTATAGCCAGTTGGGGAAGCGTCGTCTTTTTGTTTTCCACCAAGAGGATTTGAGTGGCTGGGGTGGAGATGCGTGTGGCCTGTTCTATATCGGGCGTGAGAGACAGGCTGACCACTCCTTTCAGGGCATGGATGATGTCCTTCTCGTCAAAGGAATGCAGAGTGATTTGCCCTGCGACATCCGCTTTAGGCTCGGTCAACTGAATGCCGCATGATTCTAAAGTGACAGGTCTGCCGAACAAAGAGTTAAGACAAGATTCTAGGTTTGCTTTCCGTGGCTCTAATTCTTTGCTTCCTCCTTCAAGTCCCAGCGCGATACTCGCGGTGCGGACGGGTGTATTCTCTGCCCAAGCAACCGAGGTAAATCGAAAAGTCAGGTCCAGCAGATCCCGCATTTTTTCGGGAGCTTTCCACATTAGGGGTGGGACATTGAGGCCTTGCTCGAAAGTTTTATAGATTCGACCACACCACTGCTGCCAAAGTTCAGGGAATCGAGGATGATGCTTGGCTTCAAATTCTTTGACCGTGAGTAGTGACTGCGCATGCCGATCACTGGCTGGTCGGTGGCCAAAAGTTTCTTGGAGCCATCGTTCAGCCTCAATTGGAATTTGGACTCTTAGGATCAAATACTCACGGAATTTATGAGGTATGCTTTTGAGGCGTTCTTGATTATGAAGTTGTTTCAAATCACGCTCCGCCGCACGTTGATCCTCGACCCTCTTGAGGCCCGCATCTTCTAGAAGTTCTGGCCAGGGTGTGGAGAACGGGTTCTTGGCTGGAGCCAGCCTGTCCCCCCGCGTGGCACGCCATTTCTCGAAAAGAGTCTGGAGCCAGGCGGGTGGCATGGTGAGTAATATAAAGAAAGATTACCCCGCCAGCGCTTGCAGCAGCTTGTCTTTGTTCCACGGCACCACCCAGTTTTCGATGTGGATGTCGCGGCCTTGACCGTCGCGTTTGCGGTCCACGCGGCATTCGATGACGGTGTCGGCGTGGTCAATCATGGTGCCGAGGCGGTCCATGGGGAAGGCGAGGAGGAGCTGGAGGCCGAAGTTGCTGGCCAGGGCCAAGCAGTCATCAATACGATCACCGCTGAGCTTGGAGAAGGCTTCATCCATGACCACCAAACCAAGGTTCCGTCGGCTGTCCTTGCGCCCCAGGTCATAGACGCGGTGGAAGGCGGCGAGCATGGAGACAAAGAAGGGCGCCTGGTTTTCCCCACCGCTCATTTTGCGAGCGTTGTTCTGGAGGGAAATGGCGGCCTCTTCGCTATGACCGCTGGGGATCATGAGCATGTCGTAACGATGATAAAAGCGGTAGTCCAGCAGGCGCTGGGCTTTGGCATCATCGGGGTTATCGATCGCGGCCATGAGCTCTTCTTTAGCCTTGGTGATTTCTTCCTGCTTCGAGGAAGCAAAGAGTTCATCGGAGGGGTTGAAACCTTCGAGACCGTTCTCGATGAGATTCCACATGGCCGACTGGGCGCGGTCGCGGATCTGCGAGATGCGGTAACGATAACGGCCGATGTCTTGATCGAGGATCTTGCTCAGTTCCTTGATGGTGCGTGTGGCTTCATCAATCTTCTCTCGCAGCACATCCAGCACCTGGCTCTGCAGGCGCTCCTCCCACTCGCGGCGGCGCTCTTCGGCGATCTGGCGGTAGTGGCTGAGTTGATGCGATTCGAGATCGTTGCAGCGGGCGTCGTAGCGGGCGTTGTCCTCTTCTTCGGCATCGAAGTCATGCCGATATTCAGGGTGCGCCTCCGCCAACTTGCGGCGTTCGTCATTGCGGTCACGGCGGGTGCGCTCGGCACGGTCGTGGGCGTATTGACGGCCATACTCCGACTGGTCTTTGCGCTTTTGCCAGGTGCCTCCGGCCTCCAGGGCCGCCTTCATCGCTGCCGCGATTTCATCTTGGGCCAGGCCGCGAGGCAGGCTGTTCAGGCTCTCATGCAGAGACAGGGTGGCGCTTTGGAATTCTTCCCGGCAGAGGTCCAGTTGCTCCAGCATCTGCCGCTCATTCACGACGAAAGCGGTGACGGAGGTGCTGAGACTGCCGATGCGCTGCTCCAAGCCGCGCAGGCGCATTTCCAGCTCGTCCATTTCCTGGAGTTGGCGGTCCTGCTCCGGCGTGGCTAGGAGCTGGATGGTTTCCTCCAACTGACGTTCGTTGGCCTCCAGGCCGGGGAGTTGGGAAAGCTCGATGGCGGAGGCTTTCGGGGAGTCTTCGCCCAGGCGGTATTCCTGGCCGCGCTTCAGCCAGCTACGCACCGCATGGACTTCACGGCGGAATTCGTTCATGAAACCACGCACACGATCCAGGCCTTCCTCACGCTCCTTGCGCATGCGGCGCAGGCCTTCTTCACCCAGGGTCAGCTCCTTCTCCGCACTCAGGTGGCGGCGCACCCCGGGCTGTTTCAGCAAGCCTTCTTGCGTGATGGCATGCTCATGCATCTTCAGCTTGGTGGAGCTATTGACGGCAATGATTTGGCCTAACAAATGATTGATGAGGAGGCGGGCCGTGGGGTGCTTGGTCTCCAGCATTTCGGCCAGAGAGCCCTTTTCAGCTTTCGGTTTCAGCTCGCGCAGTTCTTCCGCATTGGCCAGCAGCTCGGTGCCACTGTTCTTTTGGAACTGTTCCCAGGCTGCGAGGTAGCAGTCATCTTCCACCAGCACGGTCTGGCGGTGGGCACCCAGCACGGACTCTAAAAGTGGCCACCAGGTTTCAAACTCAGGCTTCACCTCCACCACGCGGGCAAAGAGTTCCGCCTTGTTACCCCGGGCACGCAGACCGTCCAGGAGTGGTGTGGCCTGGGTGCGACCTTCACTGAGGCTCACGAGCTGGCGTTGCAGTTCATCCTCGGCCTTTTCCAGCTCCTCCACTTCTTCCAGTTTCGGGCGCAGCCAGTCCTCCCCCAGACGGCTGATGCGGTCATACTCACGGGCCAGTCCTGGCAGAGCCTCCAGGCCGACATGCGCCTCTTCATTGCGGAGCTGGGGCAGCAGCTCGGCACGCTCCAGCTTGGCATTCAAACCGACACGCAGGCCGTGGCGCAGCCATTCATCCCAGTGCAGCGCGCGCTCATTCAGCATCTCATGCGCAGTGCGTGAGGCGTGGCGCAGGCGCTCGATGCGGGGCATCAAATCTGCCCGTTGACGGCGCAGGTCATTGAGCTTGCGCAGGCTGTCATCACGCCCCGCGACGAGCTTCACCTCATCATAACGGGCCTTGGCTTCGTCGCGCTCTTTGACGGCTGCCGCCATGCTGGTTTTGTCCTCGGCATGGCGCTCGCGCAGTAGGCGCAGATCGCTGTCGGAACGATGGAATTTTTCTTCCGATTCCGCATGGTCCAGGGCGGCGCGCAGGTGGCCAAAGAGGGCCTCTTCACGCCGAGCTTCGCTGAAGCTGAGATGGTGCGTGCGGATGCGCTGGAGAAAGCCGAGCTGATCCCCCAGGGTGTCCACACGGCGTTCCGCCTCGCGCAGCGCATCCAGGCTGCGGCGCACTTCCTTCACCTCGGGCAGACCGGGTTCCAGGATGTTTTCGCGGATGAAGCTTTCGAAGTTTTCCACCGGCTGGAAAGCGATGGCTCCCGGCAGGGTTTTGTTCATCTGGGTGCGATCAAAGAACAGGTGCTCACGGGCTCCCATCTCGTCCAAATAAGTATCCAGACGGCCAAAGTGTTCGCCCTGGAGATCACGCTTCACACGCACGCGGAATTCATCCTCAGCCAGCATTTCCTGGCGGTCAGGTTTCGTGATGTCTGGCTCGCGAATCACATCCGCCCAATGTAAGCGCCCTGGAGTGTAAAACCAGACGTAGCGTGCATCGGAAGTGGGGCCTTCATACTCCACGCGTACGCCCCACGTTTCGCGACGGGGCTCGGTGCCGCCTTCTTCCAGCGGCCACTCAAATTCCAGGGCCGCGATGGTCACCCCACTGGGGCGCAGGTAGCGCGGCTGGCCATCTTTGGTCTTGGTATTCGTATCGCACAGGCAGTAGCCGCGCAGATCACGATCCCGTCCCGTGGGACGTTTGCCATCGCCCGTGGCCGCGCGGTTGAATCGAGTGCCTTTGCTGCCTAACAAAACGAATTGTACCAAGTCCAGCAGGGCGGACTTGCCCGTGCCGTTTTCACCACAGAGCAGGGCGAGGCCGTTGACATCAATGATGCGGCGAAAGCCATACCAGTTGATGGCGATGATGCGGCTGAGAGTGATGCGCTGAGGGCGATCCATGAGGGAGAGATTCGGGGAAAATTAAGGCTGAGGGGACTCTTCGAGCACGATGGCCGCAGCGGCCTGCTCGGGCTCGTATAGCTTGGCGCGTTCCAGCCAGGCTTCGATGCTATCAAAGGGGATGCTGCGAGACAGGCTGGGCAGCACTTCGATCATGGCCTCACCGGGCCGGGTGCTATCCTCCGCCCGCTGAAAGCGGATGAGTTTTTTGCGGCGCAGGCGGGACAGCAGCTCCTCCAGGGCGGTGATGCCTGGGGGCTCGATGTGCTCAAAGAACACCCGCCATTTCACCCACAGGTCATTCGCGCTGATGATGACGGTTTCGCTGGCCTGCTCACTGCGGGATTCATCGTAGATGCGCCACAGGGCCAGGACCAGGAGGGTTTCATCCTTCGTAAAGGTGGCTAGGAGCTGGCACTCCTCTGGCACCGGGCGGGCCTGGATGAGCGGTGGCTCATGGTCTATGATCAGCTCCAGCCCGAGGGGTGAAAGGTAGTCGCGGATGTGGTCTGGATACTGATCCCTAACCAAAAGGTAGGAATCGCGGCCACTGCCTTCATCCCCCAGGATGACGCCGTAGCGCAGGAGGTCTGCGAGGACATCGCGGATGGGGGAGCGGTCGCGTTCAGGCACGTCGGCCCAGAAAGATGGCCAGGGGAGGGAACTCATGTGGGGCGGGCAAAGGCAAAACGTTCGACGCGCCAGCCAGCCTGGGCGTCACGAGGGATGTTTTCAGGTTCGAGGCTGTGATCGCGGCTGCTGCTGACGATGTGCCAGCGCTGCTCTTCCCCACTGGTGGCGTCCATGCCGTGGTTGTAGGCCGCAGCGGCCATGAGGTCCAGCAGCTCATCCGGCGTCTCCAGGGTAAAGCCGTCCGTGGCGATGCCAGGGCCGTGCTCCCGGATCATGCGGGCGACCAGTCGCGCGGCGCGGTGCGGGGTAAGGGCAAATTTTTGGCGCTGGCGCAGGCGCTCCAGGTCAGCAGCCTCATCTTCAGCGGACAAGGTCTGGCCAAGCTCCAGTGCCACGGGCGAGCGGGACCGCCGTGGACGGGCCAGCGAAGCGATGCCGTAAAAGAAATCTACCTCGGGAGTGGCCAGGGCAAAGTCCGGCTCGATCCGCAGGTCATTGAACTTGGCGCCGCGATGGGCGGTATTGATCGCCTCGCAGTAGCGTTTGATCATGTCTGGGCGGCGACCGCGAAGCTCCGACTGGTAACGGTAACGCTGCACCGAAAGCCGGTTGAAGGAGGCCACGCGGGCATCGATCGCCTCCGCCCGCAGGCGCAGGCCGGCGAGTTGGCGCTCCAGCCGCTGGATTTGGATGTTGGCCAGTTCCCAGGCTTCGTTCGGCTCCAGGTTGCGATATTCCGCGATGCCATCCGCCAGGTGTTGGATCACCAAGGGATCATCCGCCGCATCACGCACCCGGCTGCGTGCACGCTGGAGACGTGGTAGCAGGCCACCCCCGCGCAAGACATCGTAACAGACCATGTGCTGGCCCTCATGAAAGTCGTGGTAAAATAGGCGCAGCGTCTCCGCGCCAGACTCCGTTTCCCGCTGCCGCCGCTCAAAGCTGTGCACCAGCTTTTCCACCCCGTGGAGCTGGAGGATGGCGCTTTCCATGCGCTGGAGGAGATCGTGGATCGTGCCGCGCATTTCCATGGCGGGGACGATGTAGGGGTTCAGTACATCCCGCTGCTCCAGGGAGGTGCAGACGCCGCGCAGGGTATCGGCAAAGCTCTTCAGCTCCGCCACCTCATTTTCGGCGAGGTCGCGCAGGGTGCGCATCAGCGGGCGCAGGGAAGGGGAGATGACCACCCAGCGCTCATGGAGGCTCACGGCTTGCTCCTCGATCCAGCGCACTTGCAGCAGTTGATTGTACAGCTTGCCAGCCCGGGCGCGGATGTCTTGGAGGCCCCCGCCTTCGTCTTCTTGGAGGGCCACCTGGGGGTTCTGGGAAAGCACCTCACGCAGGATGGCTAGGGCGTCCGTTTGTGGCAGGCGACCCGCTTCACCAGCCTCCTGAATCAGGCGATCTGCGCCGTCCACATACACCGGGGCCGAGGGGCGCACCAGCGGACGAAAGAAGTCCGCTGAAACACTGGCAAACAGGCGCTGGCTGAGTTGGTCGGCTGGCATGGGCTGCCCATCCTGACAGGACAAACCGGGACTGCAACTTTTGAGCGAGGCCACCTGTTCTTTTCCTCGCGCAGCCTTGATTTTACGGGGATCTGGAGGGCGCGGCCCGTCTGTGAGACCTGGCAGATTTTTTCCCTGGGGCGAGGGTGGGATTGACAAGCCCTGCTCCGGCAGGTTTGGATGCCCCCGCATGGATTCCAAAGGGCTTTTTCTGATCATCAGCAGTGTATCTGCGGCATTGTTGATGGCCTTGTTCATGCACCTTTCTCTGCGTCGCTGGCGGAAGAGTCAGGGCGCGCACTGGACGGAGCGGGCGCGATTACTCTGGCAGGCACGGCGGGCTCAGTTTGGCGTGACCCTGGGGATCATGTTCACGATCGGGGTGATCTGGGCGTTTAAGTTTCCAGAGGATGACGGGCGCTGGTGGCTGCTGCTCCCGGTGATAGGACTGGTCCTGGGTGGGTACCCGGCAGCGCGCGAGATCGAGCCGCGATACACTTTCCGTGTTTGGCTGGTGCACACGGTCTGGACGCTCATCGTGCAGTTTGGCCTGGTGGGCATCTTTCTTGGGCTCATGTTCACCATGCCGAAGGTGCTCACGGGTGCGGACTGGGTACGGGCAGGTTTGGGCATTGCTGCCATGGCCTTCATAGTCTCTGCCTTGTGGATGCCGGTGATGGCGCGGATTTTTAAGTGCAAGCATCCGGAGGAAGCGCGGTTGGATCGGATCACCGAGGAAGCTACCGCCATCTCTGGCGTCAAGCCGCGCCACACTTGGCTTTCCGTGAGTCCCGTGGCCAATGCCGGAGCACTCGTTTACATCCAAGGCCTCGTGGTCACCACACGCCTGATGGAGGTGCTGGACGATGACGAGGTGCGCGCCGTCATCCTGCATGAAATGGCGCATTTGCGTGAGCGGGTGATCGTGCAGGTGGCGCGTCTAGCGGGGATGCTGTGCTGGACGATCCTGATTTTCTTCCATCCCGTTCATCATCATTTCGGTTCGCGGGGCCTGCTGGTTCTCTTTGGGGCCATGTATGGCTTGCAGCGCCTGTTCACCTGGTTTTCTCGTCGTCTGGAAAGGGTGGCCGATGAAGCCGCCCAGCAGGGCACGGTGGATTCTGCCGTTTACGCTCATGCTTTGGAAAAGCTGTATCAAGTCAATCAAATGCCTGCGGTGATGCGTGGGCGGCAGCTCCATCCACATCTGTATGATCGCATGCTCCAGGCCGGGGTCACGCCGGACTACCCACGCCCTTTGCCACCTGGGCGCATGGCTTGGCCGGGCTGGGTAGCTCTGCTGTTGCCTCTGGTGCTGGGAGCTTTTTTTTATGTTTACATGCGGGGGGAGTGAGGACGGCTTTTCCCTGGTACTTCCACGCTTAGGCATGGATGATCCCGCCTGAGTGGATGGGCACGCGCAAGAGACTCTCTCGCCGGGGCGTTTCTGCGCGTTACACTTTGTTAGAATTCCCCCCCTTCAACCACCCATGAAGACGCCTTTCCTTACCTTTGCCAGCTTGTCCCTTCTCGCGCTGGCCGTCCAGGCTGCCCCGCCGAAGAAAGAGGAGAGCATTGATCCCAACAAACCGGTCTCGTTTTACAAACACATCCGCCCCATCCTCCAGGCAAACTGCACGGGCTGCCACCAGCCAGCGAAGGCCAAGGGCGACTATGTGATGACCGACTTCGCCAAACTGCTGGCAGGTGGGGAAGAGGGCAACGCCATCGTCCCTGGCAAGCCAGAGGAATCCAACCTCCTAAAGGTCTCCACCCCCAATTCGGAGGGCAAAGTGGAAATGCCACCCAAGGGTGATCCCCTGCATGAAACCCAGGTCGCCCTCATCAAGCGCTGGGTCAGCGAGGGAGCCAAAGATGACACCCCAGCTTCCGCCATGGCGCACTATGACATGGAGCACCCGCCCGTGTATGTCACCGCCCCAGCCGTGACCTCCATGGAGTATTCTCCTGATGGCACCCTGCTCGCAGTGGCAGGTTACCATGAAGTGCTCATCCACAAGGCCGATGGCAGTGGCATTGTTACACGTTTGGTTGGGCTGGCGGAGCGCATTCAGAAACTGGCCTGGTCGCCCGATGGCAGCAAGATCCTCGTCACTGGCGGTAGCCCAGCGCGCGAAGGGGAGATCCAGGTCTGGGATGTGGCGAAGAAGAAGCTGGAGCTGTCCAAGTCCCTGACTTTCGACACTCTTTACGGTGCCAGTTGGTCGCCCGATGGTAAGTTCATCGCCGTCGGTTGTGCCGACAATGGCCTGCGCGCTTTTGAAGCAACCACAGGTAAAGAAACCCTCTTCATGGGTGGCCATAGTGACTGGGTGCTGGACACGGTGTGGAGCACGGATGGCAAGTTCATCGCCTCCTGCGGTCGCGACATGAGCGTGAAGCTCACCGAGGTGGAAACGCAGCGTTTTGTGGACAACATCACCTCCATCACACCGGGCGCTCTCAAAGGCGGTGTGCAGGCTCTGGTGCGGCATCCTTTGCGCAATGAAATCCTCATCGGCGGCACCGATGGCATGCCGGCCATCTATCGCATGGAGCGCATCACCAAACGAGTCATCGGGGACAATGCCAACCTCATCCGCAAGTTCCCCCTCATGCAGGGCCGCATCTTCGGGGTGGACTTCGCGCCCGATGGCAAACGCATCGCCGCAGGGGCCTCGCATGAAGGCACCGGCCAGGTGAATATCTACACGTCCGACTACGACAGCACCATGCCGGACGAGGTGAAGACCATCGTCGAAACCCGCAGCGGCGCTGGCAAGGCGCTGGAGGACTGGATCGTCAAAGACGTCAAGCTCATCGCCAGTGTGCCCATGCCCACCGGTGGCATCTTTACCGTCAGCTTCAGTCCCGATGGCCAGACCGTGGCTGCGGCGGGGCAGGATGGCCGCATCCGGCTCATCGAATCCGCAACGGGTAAGATTGCCAAGGAGTTTGTTAGCGTGCCGTTGGTCGAGAACAAAGCTCTCGCAGCCAGTGAGGTCATTGCCGATGACAGCGTACGTGCGACGGCGGTGAAGGATGACAAAGTGGAGACTCTGGTTCCAGGTCTTACCGTCGCCTCCATCGAGGTACAGCCCACGTCGATCAGCCTCAGCAAGCCCATGGAGTATGCCCAGCTTTTGGTGACGGCGACTCTGAGCAATGGCACCAAGGCCGATGTCACTCGGATGGCCAAACTGACCTTCCAAGGTGGCGAGGCAGCCAGCATCAATGAGCGCGGTCTGCTGCGCCCCGGCAGCGATGGCAAAGGCGAGGTGAAGGTCGCCTTCATGGGCAAAAGTGCCACCGTGCCCGTGACGGTGACAGGCATGAATCTAGCGCTGAAACCGGACTACGTGCGGGATGTGATGCCCATCACCTCCAAGCTCGGTTGCAACATGGGCACCTGCCATGGGGCGAAGGATGGCAAGGCGGGCTTCAAGCTCAGCCTGCGTGGTTATGACCCCATTTATGACGTGCTCGCTTTTACCGATGAACTCGCCAGCCGTCGTGCCAACGTGGCCTCTCCAGATCATTCGCTGATGCTGTTAAAGGCCAGCGGGTCGGTTCCCCATGAAGGCGGGCAGTTGACCGTCCCTGGTGAACTTTATTATGAAACGTTGAAGGCCTGGATCAGCCAGGGAGCCAAGCTCGACCTCAAGACCCCACGGGTAACCAGCATCGAGGTGTTCCCCAAAAACCCCGTGCTGGAGCGCATCGGCAGCCGCCAGCAGATCCGCGTCATCGCCCGTTATGCCGATGGTTATGTCAAGGATGTCACCGCAGAGGCCTTTGTGGATAGCGGCAATATGGAAGTGCTGGAGGCGGATAAAACGGGCCTCATGACCAGCCTACGCCGTGGCGAGGCCGCCATCCTCGCACGCTTTGAAGGGGCCTATGCGGCCACCACCGTCACCGTCATGGGTGACCGCACCGGCTTCGCCTGGAAGGAGCCCGAGAAGTGGACGAAGATTGATGAACTCGTGACCCGCAAGTGGGAGCGCATGAAGATCGAACCCAGCGGCCTGTGCAGCGATGAAGACTTCTTGCGCCGCATTCACATTGACCTCACCGGCCTGCCTCCAAAGGTGGAAGAAGTGCGCGCCTTTGTAGCAGATGCACGGGACAGCCGGACAAAGCGAAATGAGGTCATTGATAAGCTCATCGGTAACCCAGACTTTGTGGACCATTGGTCGAACAAATGGGCGGACATGTTGCAGGTGAATAGCAAATTCCTCGGCAACGAAGGCGTCAAGATTTTGCGGGATTGGATCAAGCAACAGGTCGCGGATAACACCCCCTACGACCGCATGGCCTACCGCATCATCACGGCCACGGGTTCTACCAAGGACAACCCCGCTGCTGCCTATTACAAGACCGTTCGCACCCCGGAAGAACTGGTGGAAAACACCACGCATCTCTTCCTGGCCACCAGGTTCAATTGCAACAAGTGCCACGACCATCCTTTTGAAAAATGGACCTGGGACCAATACTACCAGACCGCCGCCTTCTTTGCCCAAGTGGATCTGAAGACCGATCCCGCAAGCGCTGGCAAGACCATCGGTGGTACCGCCGTGGAAGGGGCCAAGCCTCTGTATGAAATCGTTGGTGACAAAACCATGGGCGAGATGAATCACCTGCGTACCAATGCCCCCGTCGCTCCTCAGGTGCCCTTTGACATGGAGTTGGTTAGCAAGACCGCCACCAGCCGCCGCGAGCAGTTTGCCACCTGGATGACCAGCCCGGAAAACGATTACTTCGCCATGAGTTATACTAATCGAATCTGGGGCTATCTCACCGGCACTGGAGTCATCGAGCCCCTGGACGACATCCGTGCAGGCAACCCGCCGAGCAATCCTGAGCTTCTCCAGTACCTGACGAATGAGTTTGTGCAGAGTGGCTTCAATGTGCGTCACCTGATGAAGATCATCACCCAGAGCCGCACCTATCAACTCAGCCTCTCCACCAACAAATGGAACGAAGACGACAAGGTGAACTACAGCCATGCCAAGGCCCGCCGCCTGCCTGCCGAGGTGCTGTTTGACTCCGTCTTTGCGGTGACTGGTTCCATGCCCAACATCCCTGGCGTGCCCAAAGGCACACGGGCAGCGCAGCTCATTGACGGTCAAACTCAGTTGCCAGATGGCTTCCTAACCAACTTTGGTAAGCCTGCGCGTGAGAGCGTGTGCGAGTGCGAGCGCAGTAACGAGGTGAATCTCGGCCCCGTCATGGCCCTGATGTCGGGACCGACGGTGGGAGATGCGATCAGTGATCCAAACAACGCCATCGCCAAGCTCACGAATGAGGTGAAGGACGACGCCAAGCTGGTGGAAGAAATCTTCCTGCGCATTCTCAATCGCAAACCGACAGGCAAAGAGATCAATGCAGCCCTGGCCAGCATGGCGGGCATGGATGTGGAGCATAAGCAACTCGCTGCCGAATGGCAGGCGAAAGAGGCCGAGCAAAAGCCTGTGATCGCCAAGGCAGAGGCCGAGCGCCTGGCTCTGATTGCCGCGGCTAAGAAGGAACTCGAAGACTACCAGGTGAAGATGGCTCCTGGGGTGAAGAAAAAGGAAGAGGCCCGCCTAGCTGCGATCAAAAAAGCCGAAGAGGCCGTGAAGAAAGCGGCCGAGACGGCCCCGATGCAGCAGCCGCGCTGGGAGCAGTATGCCGACCTCACGACGGAATGGGTGCCGCTGGAACTCACCGTCATGCGTGCCGCAGGCGTGGAGAAACTCGAGGTCCAGCCCGATGGCTCCGTCTTCGCCACCGCCTTTCCAGAAAGTCGTTTAGCCGCGGGTAACTACCAACTCAGTGGCAAGACCCCGCTGGAAAACGTCACTGCCATCAAGCTGGAAATGCTGCCGGATGACCGCCTGCCTAACAATGGACCTGGCACCGCCCCAGACGGCAACTTTGTGCTCAGCGAGTTTAACGTCAGTGCCACCGCACTGAGCCCCGCTGGCGGCCAGCGTGTGAAGGGCGGCGTGCCGCAGGAACTGCGCAATCCGAAAGCAGACTTTGAACAGGCGAACTTCGCGGTTACGGAGGCTCTGAAAAAGGGCAATCGGGACCGGGGCTGGGCCGTGTCTCCTGAGGGCGGCTTCCGCCATGAGGCGACCTTTGAGTTTGCCAAACCCGTCGTCTTCAAAGGCGGTTCGCAGTTCATCATCCAGATGAGCCAGCCCTTCCAAAATGGTCGCTACAATCTGGGGCGCTTCCGCCTTTGGGTGACCTCCAGCCCCGTGGTCCGTTTTGGCGTGGCGAAGGCCGTGGCCGATGCCATCAAAACGCCTGCGGCTAAACGCACCGCTGAGCAGAAAGCCGCACTGGTGACTCACTTCCTTGATCAAGCGCGTGACTATCAAACCACGAAAAAGACCCTGGCCGCCGCCAAGCGCCCCTTGCCGGTGGACACGCAGTTAGTCGCCTTGGAGGCTAAATATCAGAGCAGCCAGAGCCCAATTACGCTGGAGCCAAAACTGGTGCAGCTCCGCCGTGATGCGGACCTCAGCTCTAAACAACTGGGCAACAAACGACTCACGGCCGCACAGGACCTAGCCTGGGCTCTCATCAATTCCCCCGCGTTCTTGTTTAACCACTAGTCGCTCCATTCTTTCTGCATCGAAGGCCGCCCAACGGATTGACGCCCAGTCCAACATCCTGCCCCTCCACTCCTCCCGCATCGAAGGTCGCCCGACGGAGCGCGAGTTTTTAACTCGCCTAACTTTCCTGGCGCGTGCGGGCACGATGAGGCCTCCGTTCGCTCCCCAAGCCTCACCTGCTGGCGCAGGCAGGTGACTGAGGGAGCGGAGGATCCCCTGTGGGGCGAACGCATCACTCGGAGAGTGATGACTACTGTACGTTAGGCCTTCGTCGGCGAAGCCCCGCTGCCACGGTTCTTCCTCACTCCATCGGGAAAGCAAGCCGCCACTCATCCCTCCCACTCAATCGCCATGGCGATGCCCATGCCTCCACCGATGCACAGGGAGGCGATGCCACGGTGGAGTTGCAGGTCTTCCATGAGATGCAAAAGCGTGACGAGTACGCGCGCGCCGCTGCAACCGACGGGATGACCTAGGGCGATGGCACCGCCACGGCGATTCAGTTTGGCGGGATCCAGATTGAGCTGGCGTGCACAGGCGAGCGCTTGCGCCGCAAAGGCTTCATTGATCTCGATGGCGTCCACGTCAGCAAGGTCCCAGCCGGTCTCTTCACACAGGCGGCGGATCGCGTCCACCGGGCCCAGTCCCATGGTCGCAGGATCACAGCCCACCGTGGTGCAGGCCACGATGCGTGCACGCGAGGTAAGGCCCTGCTGCCTCATCGCTTCTCCTGAGGCCAGCAGCAGCAAAGCCGCGCCATCATTCACGCCCGAAGAGTTGCCTGCGGTGACGCTGCCGTCCTTGCGGAAGGCGGGTTTCAATGCGGCTAATTTCTCCAGGGTGGTATCGGCCCGGGGATGTTCGTCATGCTGCACCGTGCCTTCGCGAGTCGTGAGCGGGACGATCTCACGTTGAAATGCGTCGCGATTGGCCGCCGCCAGTTGCTGACTGCGCAGGGCAAAGGCGTCTTGATCTTCGCGCGAAATCACACAGGCATCCACGATGCGTTCTGCGGTCTCACCCATGCCGATGTTTAACACCGGATCGGTTAGGCCATCGGTGAGGATGGCGTCTGCCAGAGTGCTGTTTCCCAGCTTGCAGCCCTGCCGTAGATCGGTCGCATAGTGCGGGGCGCGACTCATGGATTCCACACCACCTGCCAGCACCAGCGTGGCTTCCCCAGAGGAGATGGCGTCAGCTCCCAGAGCGACAGCTTTCATGCCAGATCCACAGACCATGTTCACGCCATAAGCAGGGGTGCTCTGTGGGAGGCCCAGTTTCAAGCCGACCTGACGTGCCACATTCATGCCCGAGCCCGCTGGCAGGACCTGACCTAGAATGACTTGCTGGATGGCTGGTTTTAGTGCCTCGGGAACCATGGCCTGGGCCACAGGTAGAGCCAGATCCGTCGCCGAAAGACTGCGCAGCCCACCACCCAAACGACCGATGGGAGTGCGGCGAGCGTCGGTAATGTAAACGGGGGATGTGTAAATCATGGGTGGGTAAAAAAGCAGCCTGCTGGCATGGGTGAAATCGTTTCAAAAAGAGGCTCGAAATCCATCTGCGCTAGTACCTGAGTGGAGAGGTCAACACCGGGTGCCAGCTCGATGAGCTGCAACCCCTGGCGCGTGAGTTTGAACACCGCGCGCTCTGTCACATACAGGACTTCCTGGCCACGCTCCAGGGCGGTGGGGCCGTGGAAACACACGTGCTGGATGTGGCGGACGAATTTGGCATGGCGACCTTCTTGCGCAATGACCAGTCTGCCTGCCTCCACGCGCACCTCTAGATTTCCAGCCCGCAGCGTCAGGCAAAAGACCAGTCGCCGTGCACTCTGGACGATGTTCACAAAGCCGCCCACGCCTGCAAACCGACCTGCAAAACTAGCCACATTCACACTGCCCTCCGCATCCACTTCCACCGCTCCCAGCACGGCGATGTCGAGACCGCCACCATCATAGAAATCAAATTGGGAGGGCTGGTCAATGATGGCTTCGGGGAAGTGGCTGCAGCCAAAGCTGAGGCCGGAAGCGGGCACACCGCCTGTCGGCCCACTTTCTACCGTGAGGGTAAACTCTTGCAGCCGCCCAGTCTCAGCGGCCACCATGGCAACACTTTCGGGTAGGCCGATGCCGAGGTTCACAATGTCTCCTTGCTGGATCTCTTGCAGGGCGCGCCAGCCGATGATCTTGCGTTCTGAAAAAGCCATCGCAGGCAGGTCAAAGTGACCCTGGCAACTGTTGACAAAGTCAGCCTTGAAGACCTCCCCAAAGGTTTGGTCATGCTGCACACCTTCACTGGTGACGATGTAGTCCACCAAGATGCCGGGAACACGCACGGACTTAGGATCGGGCAGGTAATCCACCATTCGCTCGACCTGGGCGATGACGATGCCTCCATGATTTTTTGCCGCTTGGGCGATGGGCAGGACCTCTCCCACCAGGCCTTCGCGTTCCATGCTCAGATTGCCACGTCTATCCGCCGTGGTGGCGCGGATGAGGCCCACATTGACCGGCACAGGTTTGTAGCGCAGCCAGGTCTGGCCATCCAGTTCCACGCGCTCCACCAGCGGCTCCGTGGTTCTGGCATTCATGCGGCCGCCACTTTGAGCGGGGTCAATGAACGTATTCAGCCCTACCTGTGTGAAGAGGCCGGGGCGTTTGGCCGCGATCTCACGCAGCAGCACACTCAGCACCCCTTGAGGAAAGTTGTAGGCTTCGATTTCATTGGCCAAAGCCAGCGCTCCCAGCTTGGGCGCGAGATTCCAGTGGCCGCCGATGACACGTTTGATCAAACCCCGATGAGCGAGATGATTGAGCCCGCGCTCTCCACGGTCTCCCTGGCCAGCGCAGTAGTACAAGGTTAGGTCCAAGGGGGTGCCGGTTTGTAAAAACCGCCGCTCCAGCGCCGCCGTTAGCATCTCGGGATGTCCCGCCCCGACAAAACCACCCACGGCAACGCAGGCTCCATTCGGGATGGCAGCCACGGCTTCCTCCGCACTAACGAAACTTGCCGCTGCCCTCATCCGCGCCAGCCTCCGTTCACTTCCAGCGTTTGACCCGTGACGTAGGAGGCCAGAGGCGAGCACAGGAAGAGGGCCACCTGGGCGATCTCCGTGGGCGTGCCAAAGCGGCCTAACGGAACGTTTTTCAACATCTCGGTACGCACATTCTCAGGGATGGTGGCCGCCATGGCCGTATCCACCACACCGGGGGCGATGGCGTTTGCGCGGATGTTTCGCCGTGCCGCCTCACGGCTGAGCACTCGCATCATCGCCTGCACTCCCGCCTTGGCCGCTGCATAGTTTGCCTGACCGTAGAACCCCTGAATCGCGGCGATGCTACCCAGGCTGACGATGGACCCATGATCATGCATGATTTCCAGCGCGTATTTGCAGCAGTGGAACACGCCTGAGAGGTTCACATCCATCACCGCCTCCCATTCCTCCAAGCTCATCTTAGCGATGGTGCGATCTCGAATGATGGCGGCATTGTTGATCAGAAAATCCAGCCCACCTTGAGTCTCCTTGACCTGGCTCATCATGGCCTGCACAGCCTGTGGATCGGCCACATCGGCCTCCACCGTGGCGGCACTGCCTGGGCGCAGGCCATTGAGTTCATCGGCGATCTTTTGCGCATCGGCTCCCGTGTTGCCCAGACCGGGATGGTTCAGGATCACCGTGGCCCCGGCTTGATGAAAGGTGCGGGCCATCTGGGCGCCGATGCCCTGAGAGGCCCCCGTGATGAGGGTGATTTTGCCTTGGAGATCGATGCTGTGACTCATGGGAAAAAGGTCGGAAAAGACCGGGCGATTCATACGGGATGAAGCGCCGGATTTAGACAGTTCCTTCCCAGCCTGACAAAAATGCCACTCCAGGGCAAGGATGTTGAAGATGCCCGGCATCGTCGCGCGGGGTTTTCACAGACAGCCATCTTTCTCGCGTCCCTCCAGGACGCTTCATCCGCTGAGACCTAGGTGGGTTTCATCACCGGGGGTTTTGCTCGCGCCTTGCTCTACCCCGGCTATCAGCTCTCGTCCCTCCAGGACGAAAGGCAGTGAGGCAGTGAGGCAGTGAGGCAGTGAGGCAGTGAGGCAGTGAGGCAGTGAGGCAGTGAGGCAGTGAGGCAGTGAGGCAGTGAGGCAGTGAGGCAAGAGGAGGTCTGCCTCCTTCGTCCCGCCAAGATGAAAATTGGCGCAAAACAAGGTCCATTTTCCCCTCGTCCCGGAGGGACGAAAGCCCTTAGCCGGGGGTGCAGGTGACGCAGCCGCCGAAAACCCCCGGACCTGCGAAATAACACCACACCCCGCCAGCGGGGCCTCCCGGAGGGAGGCGAGAAAGGCCCTCCGCACCCCCAGGTGTACTCTTTCCCTCCGGCTATCAACTCATGCCTTTATAAGTCGGAGACCGTTCAAGGCTAACGTCGCTTCGCTCGGTCAAAGCGGCTCTGTCGTTGTCCTTCCGTGTCTTCAGGGACGGAGGGTGGCGGGTTAGAGGGCCGTGAAACGGGGGCCACGGTGGGGACGGGCTTCGCCACTCGTGGGGCGGGTTTCACCTTGGGGGTGCGCTGCGGCATCCGCATTGTTTTCGCCCAGCCTGCAAAGGCCCATTCTGGCAGATGCCAACCTGTGCGGGTGATGAGCGCCTCTACCAGCATGAGCAGCAAGATGAGGAGTAGGAGTCCATTGCGCAGGTCCACAAAACGTTCCGTGCGCGGAGTGCGCCAGGCTTGGCCCAGCTCCAATAACTCCCGCCCGCCACTGGCCAGAGAGACTTGTTTCAGTTCCTCCGTGCGCCGTTCATCGAAGGCCCACTCCGTGCTGCTGCCGACGATGGCGGGACCGAAGGCCAAAGCCTGGCTACCCACCTGCACAGCGCCGCGCACCATCTCACCCTCAGGCAAGTCCACCTGGGCCTGGTAGTGGCCTGGAGAGAGCCGTTCCCAGGCCACTTCGTGGGTGGAATCTGCGCGGGCACCGTGGGCCAGCATGATGCGCGGAGCCTGGGCCATGAGGCGGGGTGCCCAGGTCTCATCATGCAGGAGGTCCAGGGTCAGGGTGGTGCCTTCCAGACGATGTTTCAGGCCGATGCCGGGGGGCAATGCCTCGCCCATGAGCCAGCGAGTCAGCGTTTGCAAAAAGTCGCCATACTTAGGCCAGGCACGGATCTGCGTGGAAAACTCACCCCCCAGAGGGAAACTGACCGCCGCAGTGCGCCCGATGCCACGCTGGCCAAAGGAGACGAGCGGGGCGGCGTATTCATCCTGCGTGATGAGAGCCTGGCTGGCCCAGTCGCGCAGGTAGCTGAGGTTGTAGCCATCGGCTTGGCCTAACCAATCGAGCGGTTGGCTGGTGATTTCAAACCAACCCGGCGTGGCGGAGGTTTTGACCGGATCGCGAATGAAGGCACTGCGCGCCACGGCCACGGTTTCTTGACTGAAGATGCTGGGCAGTTCCTCGGCTTTGTCGGTGAAAAAGAGGCGTCCTTTGCCGCGTGTGGCGATGTCCTCTAAAAACGCCGCGTCGGTGTCGGCACGGGTGCCCAGTGCGATGACGCTGATCGTACCGCCATTGGCCACGATTTCATCAATGAGGTTTTTGTAATCTCCAGGTTCTTCTGAGTCAGCGGCATCGGAAAAGAGAATGATGTGGCGCTGCCCCACGGCGGCTTTTTTGAGCTGATCCCAGGCCGCCTTCAGTCCCGTGTACACAAAGATGCCACCGCCGGTGCTCTCGATGCGGCGCACGGCGCTTTCCATCTTTTCTCGATTGGGACCCACCGCTTGCAACGGCACCATTTGATGCGCCTCACTGTCCACGGCAAAGACCGTTAGGAGATCCTGCGGACCCAGAAAGCGGATGGCATTGGCGGCCCCTTCATCGGCCAGAGACATTTTGGTGAAACCATTCTTCACCGTCATGCTCATGGAGCCGCTGCGATCCATGACGATGCCCATGGCCACCATGAGTTTCCGGTGCTCCTGTTTCAGCTCCATGGAGACGGGCAGCAGGGGATCAATGGCGGACTCAAAGTAGCCCCCGGCGGCGAAGCTTTTTTGCCCCCCGGCCATCAGCAGACTGCCGCCTTGCTCACGCACGTAAAAGTCCAGTCCGGCGAGGAAATCCGCCGGGAGTTCAAAGGCGGGGACATTGTTGAGGATCACGCATTTCGCTCCCGCGAGCTGGCCCGTTCTGACCTCTCGCAAAGAGGTGACGACTTCTACGGTGAAACCCTGGCGGCTCAGCGTGGCCGCCACGGGATCATCCGTGTAGGAGGTGAGCAGCAGCACGCGCGGACCTCCGGCAATTTCGATCATGGCCTCATGGCGATTGTTGCCCGGATGTGCATCCACGGTGGGCTGAATGAGGGCCTCATAATGGGCCACCCCGGCGCTGCTAAGGCGATCCGTAAACCTCACCAAACCTGTGCCCAGGCGCACCTCCACATTTGTGGATTTGAGCTCGCGGCCCTGGCGCAAGATTTTGATCGGCACCTGGCCATCGCGAGTGCCACGAACTTCGATCTCGATGAGGTAAGGCTCGCCTAACTGGGCCTTTGCAGGAAGCCGTAGGGCAGAGATGCGGTAGTCTGTGGGCTCAGGATCACGAGCCAGGTGGTAGTCCAGTTCGATGCCTTGCGCCTTGAGCTTTTCCGCGACGCCTGTGAGCGGTTCCGTCGAATAACCATCGCTAAAAAGCAGCAGCCGGGCAGGCCGACCCTGACTCTCCTTTTGCACATGGACGAGGGATTGTGTGAGAGCCAGGGCCGTGCGCGTGGCCTGGCGTTGACGGTCATACAACTCCGCCCCTTCCGCCCCGCGCCGCATCACTTCTTCCGCATAGTTGAGGTAGTGCAGCCGGTCACTGGGCCCACGGCTTTGCTCCAGTAGCTTTTCCCATTCGGGCAGTCCTTTGGCCATGGGTTTTTCTGCGGAGGCGGAACTGTCCAGCAGCACCCAAAGGTCCACCCCATCCGCAAGCATGCGCCATTGCGGCTGGGCAAGCGTGAGGGAGATAAGGCCTAACAAAAAGAGTCTCAAAGGCTGCCACAGGCCGAGCCGGGGCAGCCACCACCCGAGCAGTAAGATCACGGGCATCAATGCGAGCCATTCTGGGTGTCTCAGGATCATCAGACTTGGTTCGGATGTGGTTTGAATGCGGGTGAAACAGCGGCTTTTTCCCGGCCCCACCACCAACTGCCGAGCAAGGCTGCTAGCAAGACAAGTGTCCACAAGCGCCAGCGGGGATCGCTCTCCTGAAGAGTGGCGACTTGCTCCGTCTCTAGTTGGGCACGTTCGTCGTAGGGTTTGGCCGCGCTGAGATCAGCCTCGCGAGTATCGGCAAAGTGGGCTGCGGCATTCAGCAAAGGGCTTTCGCCTTGCGTGAGGGTAAAATGGCACGGTACCGCCGGTGCCCGCAGCAGGTGGGCTTGATGAGCTGCGACCCTTTCCGTTAGGCCATCGGATGTTGTGAGAATGAGTGGCGCTGCCTTTTCCCCGCGAAGGTGGGCCACGCTGAGGCGCTGCCGGAGATCGTAATTGGCCGTTTCTGAGGCGATCTTCTCCTGCCGGATCATCTCTAGAAAGCGGTGCAGCAAAACGGCCATGGCGGGCAATTTTCGCGCGTTGCTGTTGGCGAGGTCAAAGTGACAAAAGAGCTGCCGTGCTCCGGCGGGTGTTTCACGCAGGCTGATGAGCGGTCGTTCCCCTTGCCAAAGCAAGACACGATCTCGCGGATCTCGCGGCATCACCATGCCTTCACGCGCCAGCAGGGATTGCCAGTTCAGGCCCTCTGTGAGCGGATGGGCCTCAGCGACGATCATGCCCCGCAGGGCCGGGGGATTGGCAACCTTAGACGGCGTGGAAAAAAGGCAGGCGTGCTGGGTGGCTTCTAGCGCGAGACTCGGTGGCCACATGATGACCTGCACATCCGCCTGAGCGGCTTGTTTTTGGATCACTGTATCGGCAAAGCGACCGAACAGATCCACCAGTTCACGCGTGGCTTCCTCTTTGGCCACGGGTAGATGCAGGGAGAGCAGCTTGGGCCGTGAATGCACCAACGGCAGTTGGTCATCCAGGCCGAAAGCATCTTTGGTTAGGTGTAGTGTCAGGCTTGGGGAGCCTTCTAGAAAGGGCGCGCTGAGGGTGCGTGTTTCCCCAGGGGCGAGAGTCAGGGAGATGGGGGTGGAGGCCTGGCCTTCCGTCTCGGCCCACCAGTCGCGCGTTTGTGGGCTGGTGCTGTAGTTACGCACCAGTGCGCGCCACAGAGTCGGGCCGCTTTCGGGTGTCTCCAGGGTCATGCCTGCCCAGCCGACGTTGGCAGTTTCTTGGCCGACGGAGAGCACTTTGGCACCAAACGCAGGCGCGGAGGGAAGGGGGTGATCCGTGATCAAAAGCACCGCGCCTTGCGGCCCCGTGAGGCTGCGTGCGCTGCGCAGAGCGGGAGTAAACTCATGCGTGCCTAGCCGGGGCTGCCATTGGGATAAGGTGGCCACCAGTTCGGAGGCCGAGTTGCCATAATAAAGACTGGGCGCAGTGACATCCGTGCTCAGCAGGGTCAGCTCCGCACGGGCCCCCACTGGCAGCAGCGTGGCCAGGGTCTCCGCCACCGCTTTTTCAGCCGCTGGGCGAAAGGCCTGCATGGAGGCTGAGCTATCCAGAACCAGGGCGATGCGGTGGACGGCGTCGTTTCGTAACCATTGCGGCCCTGCCAGCAGCCAGGTCAGCAGCAGCACCATCAGCAGTTGCAGCCAGAGAGGAATGGAAAGGCGCAGTTTTTCGATGCGGTTGCCCTTTTCAGATTCGCGCTGGAGTTGTTGAAGGAGAAAGAGGGTGGTCACCGTGACACGACGGCTGCGCCTTTGCAGAAAGTGAATCGCCAGCACCACCGGAATCCCGAGCAAGGCCCAGAGAGCAATGGGGTGGGTAAACGACGGCATGGTGGCAGGAGTCTCCACAGTGACAGGGGATTCGTCCAGCAAGCACTCGAAGAAAATGAGGCGTCTCGTTTAAGAGGGAAACGATGCAGGCATAAAAAAAGCGGAGGCTTTTCAGCCTCTGCTTCTCAAAAAGGAATGTTCACTTAGCCGATCAACCGAGAGCGGCCGTGGCTTCTTTGCCTTCCAGCACACGGGCATTCGGTTCTTTGATCTCGTGCACGATGCGCACGAATTTCAGGAACTTGATGACGTAGTAGGTCGGGTCAATTTCCCACCAGAAGAACCCCTGGCGTGCGCAGTGAGGGTAGTAGTGGTGGTTGTTATGCCAGCCTTCGCCCAGAGTCAGGATGGCCAGGATGAAGGAGTTGCGGCTGGATTCACCCGTCTCATAACGGCGGCTGCCCAGCAGGTGGCAGAAGGAATTGATGGCGAAGGTGGTGTGATAGAGGATCACCGTGCTAAGGCAGAAACCCCAGAGGAAATACATCAGGCCGCCCATGGCCGTGCCCGTCATCAGCAGTCCGAAGACATAAGTGGCGATGGCCAAAGTGACCGGTGGGATGAAATGGAATTTATCAATGAAGACCAGTTCAGGGAACTTGGTCAGGTCCTTCACGCGCTTGGCGTCATAGTCATTGTAATCTGGGGCCAAGATCCAGCCGACGTGGGCCCAGTAAAAACCCTGCTGCTTCACGGAGTGAACATCATCTTCCTGGTCGGAATGCTGGTGATGGTGGCGGTGATGAGCAGCCCACCAAAGAGCGCCTTTTTGGGCGGACATTCCTCCGAGCCAAGCCAGGACGAACTGGAACCAACGAGAGGTTTTATAAGAACGATGGGAGAAGTAGCGGTGGTAGCCACCGGTAATTCCAAATTTACGGATCAGAAACAGTCCCAAGCAGAGCAGGACGGCTGTCAGATCCGGTTTCACAAAAAATGCTGTGATAGCAAGAGCGTGGATCCCAAAAAATAGGGTGCCACCGGTGGTAAGTTGAAAGGCAGGTTTAGTCACAGGTAGAGAAACGGGAAACCACAAATGACACTAAGTTGCAAAAAATCAACCTCCCGATTTCAAAGCGGCAGGATTGGCACACTTTTGCAAGCAGCGGGCGCATCGTGCAAAACGCTTTAAAAGCGGTCTCGAAATCGCCCGAAACGCTGCCTTATGGGCCTTTCGGCGTGCTTCATTCCGCCAAAAAGAGAGACCCTTCCCGGGGTGTGCCCCGACTGAATTTCTCTTTTTGGGGTGTCGGTGAGGCTACTCTTCCGGGGCTTCCTCAGCCTCTGCAGCGGCCGCTTTCTTGGCGAATCGACCTTTTTTAGGGGCCGCTGGTGCTTTGGGTTTCGCCTCACGAGGTGGGAATTCCCAGCCGAGCAGGCGCTTTTCCCCGGCTTTGCAAAGCAGGAAGGAGCTGAAGGGACGGCCACGTTTGGAGATCATGCCTTCGATGAGGTCGGTTTTCCCCTCCGTGAAGAACTTGATGGCGTTGGCTTCGCTGATTTCCTTTTTGCAGAGCAGTTTCGGCAGGCGGGCATTGCAGAGCTTGGGCTCCTTGGCGGCCACGTTGCAGATGTAGTGATCCGGGGTGTTGTAGATTTTGCCGTCGCGCTTCTTGGGCTTGCAGACAGGGCACACGGCGATGGGGGAGGCGCTGGCGAAGTCGAACGGCGGTGGCGCATCCGGATCGTTTTCTCCACCTGGGAAAACAAAGGCGGTCTTGCCGTCGTCTTTGACCTCGATACCAGCGGTGAATTCTTTGCCCAGGCGGCTGCGGAAGCCTTCCATCGGCGGGAGGAAACGTTTTTCCAGGAGCTCGCGCAGCAGGTCCTCGCCCAACTCATGGCCGGCGATGACCTTGTACACCCGCACCTTACATTCCGGGTTTTTGCAGGAGACGTACTCCTCTTTCTGCTCAAACCCACGCTGGCCACAAACGCCGCATTTGGCGTCAAAGTCTGGATACACCCGGTCCTTGGCGATCTTTTGGTACGCCTTGGTCTTTTCCACCACCTGATTGGTGAGGTGGCGGATGTCCCGCATGAAGCTTCCGCGGTCCAGTTTGTTCTGCTCCATCTGACGCAGTTTGTATTCCCACTGGCCCGTGAGTTCGGGGCTGCTGAGGGCCTCGATGCCGATCTGGCTGATCTGGTCAATCAGAGTCAGACCTTTGGTGGTCACGGCGATGTTCCGTTCCACGCGCTCGATGTATTTGTCGGAGATGAGACCTTCGATGATGGCGGCGCGCGTCGCCGGGGTGCCCAGGCCGCGTTCGCTCATGGCCTCGGCCAGTTCCTCATCCTCCACCAGCTTGCCCGCGCCTTCCATGGTGGAAAGCAGGGTCGCCTCATTGAAACGAGCTGGGGGTTTGGTCTGCATTTCGGCAGCCTCCAGGTCCAGGGTCTTGGCACTGTCGCCATCTTTGGCCAGCACCAGGAGCTTGGACTTGCTATCGCCTTCGGCAGCCGCTTCTTCGGCGGCTTTTTTGCCATAGACGGCCAGCCAACCGGACTCCACGAGGACCTTGCCTTCGCTCTTGAAGGCATCGCGCTCCACTCGAGTGATGCGGGTGGTCACTTCAAACTCAGCCGGTGGGAAAAACACGGCGACAAAACGACGCGCCACCATGTCGAAGAGCTTTTGCTCAGCCTCCGGCAGCTCCTTCGGTGGAATGAGGCCTGTGGGGATGATGGCAAAGTGGTCGCTGACTTTCGTGGTGTCGAAGACACGCTTGGTCGGGCGCACCCAGTTGTTGTCCAGCGCCGTGGCGGCGTGGGTGCCCAGATCCTGAGGCAGGGCCCCAGGTTTGCGGGTATCCTGGCGGGCAAAGGTGCTCAGGGTTTCCTTCACCGTGCCCAGGTAATCTTCCGGCAGGTAGCGGGAATCGGTACGGGGATAGGTCAGGACCTTGAATTTTTCGTAGAGCGCCTGGGCGATCTGCAGGGTGCGGCGGGCGGAGAAACCAAAGCGGTTGCTGGCCTCGCGCTGGAGGCTGGTGAGGTCGTACAGCAGGGGGGCGATCTGCTTGGTCGGGCGGGTCACCTGCTCAATCTTGCCCGGTTTGCCCAGGCAACGCTGAACGATGGCTTGGGCTTTTTCCAGATCCCAAAGACGCTCAGGCTTCTTGTGCTCGTCGTTTTCGTCCTTCTTGAAGGATTCATCAAACCAGCGCCCTTCATACTTGCCGGCGCTGACTTCAAAGAGGCCGTGAACTTCAAAATAAGTGCGCGGCACGAAGGCCTGGATTTCCAGTTCGCGCTTGGCCAGGATGGTCAAGGTCGGCGTCTGCACACGCCCGGCCGGGGTGAGGCGGAAGCCGCCATTGCGGGAATTCAGGGCCGTGAGGGCACGCGTGGCATTGATGCCGACGAGCCAGTCAGACTCGCTGCGGCACTTGGCGGCATCGGCTAGCGGACGCATCTCCGTGTCGCTGCGCAGTTTTTTAAAGGCTTCTAGAATGGCCCCCTGGGTCATGGACTGCATCCAAAGGCGCTGCACCGGTTTTTTGATCCCGGCTGCCTCGACGATGTAGCGGAAAATCAGTTCCCCTTCACGGCCAGCATCGCAGGCATTGATGAGTTGGTCCACGTCCTTGCGCTTCATCAAACGGCTGAGCAGTTTGAAACGATCCGCACTGTCCTCGATGGGTTTCAGTTCAAATTCCTGCGGCATGATGGGCAGGTGTGTCCAGCCCCAGCCGATCTTTTTGCCATTCACCTCGGGCATGCCGAGCTCGATCAAGTGACCGACAGCGCTGGAGATGACGTGGGTTTCATTTTCAAAGTAGTCCTTCTCTTTGGTGAAGGGCGTCATGCCCGGGGCCTTCCCGAGAGCACGGGCAAGGTCGGTGGCCACACTGGGTTTTTCGGCGATGATGAGGGCCTTGGGCATGATGGGTGTCGTGAACGGAAACGGGGGCAATCAAGGGCACGCGTTCCGCCTCCCTGTCAAATTTTTCAGTGGCTAGACCGCAGCTCTCCCTGGGGTGGAGGCTCCAAAAGAAGGCGATTTGAAGGACGGACGGAAAGGTTTTTTCTGCAAAGAGGCTCTTATTTAGCCTTCTTCTTTTTCTGGCCCTCCGCGCTACCAGAGGCTGCGCGGAAGGTTTTTGAGGTGGTGAATTCAGTGCCCCAGGATGTCTTCCAGCCGGTTTGTTTTGTCATGGATGCCGAGACGGTCCACCAGGGTGGAGCTGGCTTCATTGAGCCCCATCACTTCCACCTCCGTCCCTAGGCTGCGGAATTTCAGCACCACCTTGTCCAGGGCGGCAACGGCGCTGAGATCCCACAGATGGGCATGGGTGACATCCAGCCGGACGCGGGCGAGTTTTTCACGGTAGTCAAACGCCCGACTGAATGCGGCAGTGGAGGCGAAAAACAACTGGCCCGTGATGGTGTAAGTGCGGGCTGATTCCGAATCCAGGTGACTGCTGACCGACAAAAAATGAGCGACTTTGCGCGCAAAAAAGAGGGCGCTCAGGAGGACTCCCACACCCACACCGAGGGCCAGATTGTGGGTGAAGACGACGACCGTGACCGTGGCGATCATGACCAAGCTGGAGCTCTTCGGGTGCACCCCGATGTTTTTAAACGAAGCCCAGGAAAATGTGCCGATGGAGACCATGATCATCACGGCCACTAGAGCAGGCATGGGGATCTGTTTCACCCAGGGACCGAGGACGACCAGGAGGATGAGCAGGAAGATGCCCGCAACAAAGCTGGAAAGGCGGCCTCGGCCCCCGGATTTCACATTGATGACGGACTGGCCGATCATGGCGCAACCTGCCATGCCCCCGAAAAGTCCTGCTGCGATATTGGCGAGCCCCTGGCCCGTGCATTCACGATTTTTGTCACTGGGCGTGTCCGTCATGTCATCCACAATCTGGGCCGTGAGCAGGGACTCCAAAAGGCCCACCGCCGCCAGCCCGATGGAGTATGGCAGGATGATCCACAGCGTATCCAGCGTCCAGGCGACCTGGGGCCAGAGAAAGATCGGAAGGGAGTCTGGCAAATCTCCCAAGTCACCGACGCGGCGCACATCCAGTTTAAAGACGATGGCGATGACTGTCATCACGATGATGGCCACCAGGGGAGAGGGCACGGCCTTGGTCAGACGCGGCAGCAGGTAGATGATGGCGAGCGCCCCGGCCACCATGGCATACATCGTGACCCCGGCTCCTTGAAACTCGGGCAACTGAGCCATGAAAATGAGAATGGCGAGGGCATTGACAAACCCCGTCATGACGGACTTCGAAACGAAGCGCATCACATCGCCGATTTTAAACAGACCCGCGATGATCTGGAAAACACCCGTCAATAAAGTGGCCGCGAGTAGGTATTGCAGGCCATGCTCCTTGACGAGTGTGACCATCAGCAAAGCCATGGCCCCGGTCGCGGCGGAGATCATGCCAGGGCGTCCCCCAAAGATGGCGGTGACCACCGCGATGCAAAACGAGGCGTAGAGCCCCACCTTGGGGTCCACCCCGGCGATGATGGAAAACGCGATCGCTTCTGGGATGAGGGCTAGGGCGACGACGAGACCCGAGAGCAAGTCACCACGAATGTTGAAGAACCATTCTTGAGAGAGAGATTTTTTGGAGAACACGAGGAATAGGAATGCGGAAAGTGAAAAGCCGGGCCTCCGTGTCCGCAGGCACGGTGGGAGCGCATGAATAGAAATCTGCCGGGGCAGCCAAAGGCAGAAACCCCGCATCTAAAAAAGGAGGATGTGACCACCTGACGTGAGGTGGCTCCTAGAGCACTATGGCGGACTCACCTGCACATGAGGTGCGCAGGTGGTGGCGGGTTCAAACGAGAGAGACATGAAGCTGAGTCTCCTGGAGGCCGATCCAGGATGAATCAACTGTTTTATTCTCTTGATCGGCCTAACGGAAGATGGGGGTTATTCAGCCTTCTTCTTTTTCTTACCCTTGCCTTTACCCTTTTTCTTGGGGGCTTCCGTCGGCGTGTTCGGGGTAGGCATCTTCGCGCCGACCTCTTTCCGCCAGGCGATCATCTGGCTCTGCAATTCCTTCACTTTGTCAGGCTGTGCCGTGGCCAGATTGTTCTTTTCGCCGATGTCTTCCGCGAGGTTGTAGAGCTCTAGGCGACCGTCTTCAAAGTACTCCATGAGCTTCCAGTCCCCCTGCTGGATGAGGCCAACAGGCGTGGTGCGCCAGGTGTTTTCCCCGGCACCGAGGTAACCGGGGAAATGCTGGTAGATGGCGCGGCGCTTCAGCGTGGCTTGAGGATTTTTAAACAGAGGCACCAGGCTCTCGCCATCCAGCGGGTAATTTTCAGGTGCTGCTCCACCTGCGATCTCCAAGAGCGTGGGGTAAAGATCCACATGGATGCTGGGCACCCCCACTTGGCTACCAGCGGCGGTGATGCCGGGCCAGCGGACGATGAAGGGCACGCGAGTGCCGCCTTCGTAGAGACTGCCCTTGCCACTGCGCAGAGGCGCATTGTCCGTGGTGTCACCGCCTTTTTTGATGCCTTCGCGGGTGTATCCGCCGACTCCGCCATTGTCACTGGTGAAAATGAGCACGGTATTCTCGGCCAGGCCCTGTTTCTCCAGCTCCGCCATCACCCGGCCCACGCTTTCATCCACGCTGGCGATCATGGCCGCATAGACGGGATTGTGATGACCGCCGACACCGGGTTTCATCTTGAATTTTTCGATGAGTTCGGGCTTGGCGTGGATGGGCGAGTGGACGCCATAGTGAGGGAGGTAAAGGAAGAACGGTTCAGCCTTGTGTCGCTGGATGAAATCCACGGCTTTGTCCGTGAGGAAATCGGCCAGGTATTGTCCTTTGGGATAGTCCACCTCGGGAGTGGTTTGGAAATCGAAGTGCTTGCCGCTGGATTCGATGGCTTCATCGAAACCGCGTTTGCCTGGCTGATACTCGTCTTTCATCCCCAGATGCCATTTGCCAAACATGCCGGTGGCGTAGCCCGCCTTTTTCAGAGATTGGGCGAGGGTGATCTTGTCCAGGGGGAGGGAGGTGACGTTTGCCACGGGCTGGAGCGGGCGGGTCTGCCACTCGAAACGACCGATATCACCCACGGTGTAAACACCAGTGCGGGGGCCATACTGGCCGCTCATCAGCGCCGCGCGGGTGGGCTGGCAGTTTTGGCAATGGTGATGGCTCGTGAGCTTCATGCCCTGGGCTGCCAATTTATCGAGGTTGGGCGTCTCGTAGTATTGACTGCCAAACGTGCCTACATCGGTGTAGCCCAGGTCATCGGCCATGATGAAGACAATGTTAGGCGGTGCTGCCTGAAGGGTGGCGCTAGTGAGAAGGGTGAGAAAAAGGGCGAGCAGGGGGCGCATGATGCGCGCTGAAACGGCAGCTGACGGAGCATCTTACAGTTTCTCGATTGTCTGGCAGGAAAGCGAAAACGAAGCCGTATCCAGGAGATGCGATTCCTTTTGTTTCTCGCTTGCTGTCTGCTGGGGCAGGCCACCTTGGCACGGGGGCAAAGCGCCTCCGGTTTCCGCCTCGCCACCTTCAGTGTGGATGTCACCATCCCCCCAGGGCACCCTTGCATGGGCGGCGGGATCGCCCCGGTCAAAGAGGTCGCAGATCCCTTGTATGCCAAAGGCTTTGTGCTTCTGGGTGAGGATCTTCCGCTGGTCCTGGTCAGCTTTGATTGGTGTGAGATTCGCGGCACTTCCTTTGAAAAATGGCAGCAGGCCTTAGCGATCGCCGCCGGCACCCAGCCGGAGCGTGTCATGATCCACAGCACTCACGTCCATGATGCGCCCGTCATGGATGAAGACGCGGAGAAACTGCTGCGCGAGATGGAGGCCACGGGTGCCTGGAAAAACATTCCCCCTCCAGCCCCTGAGGTCCCCATCCAGGTGGCCTCGGTCTGTTGGCCTGCTTTTAATGATGAGTGCATCCAGCGTGTGGCCAAGGCTCTGCGCGAGGCTTTGCCCCAGGCACGTTCCGTCACCCACATCGGTTTGGGAAAAGCGGAGGTGCAGCAGGTGGCTAGCAACCGCCGTTACCTGAACCCCGCAGGCCGCGTGTTTTACAATCGCATGAGCCGCAGTACGATTCCCGAAGCTCAAGCGGCGGATGTGGGCACCATTGATCCCTGGCTCCGCACGCTCAGTTTCTGGGATGGCGAGACACCTGTCTGCGCTCTGCATGGTTATGCGGTGCATCCCATGAGTGCTTATGGGAAGGGGCGTGTCTCAGCCGATTTCCCGGGTCGGGCACGGGACATGATGCAGCAGGCCTACCCAAAAGTATTGCAAATCTACGCCAGCGGTTGCTCTGGCAATGTCACCGCAGGGAAGTGGAATCAAGGCGCGGCCGATAGCCTACAAGTCCTGGCCTCACGCCTGCACACAGCCATGGAGTCTGCCTGGAAGAGTACGCAAAAACACCCCCTGCAACAGATGCAGTTTAATCTCGCCCTCATGCCCCTGGGGGCACGCGATACTCTGGCGCATACCGAGACGATCCTACGCCACCGTTTAGCCTCCGGCGTGAGCCCTTACGAGCGTGCGGAGGCGGCCATGGGCCTGGCCTGGTATGAAAGGGTGAAGCGGGGGCATCGGGTCCAGGTGCCCTGCGCAGACTTTGGCTCCGCCCAGCTCCTCCTGCTGCCGGCGGAGGCGTATGTGGAGTTTCAGCTCTATGCTCAGTCCTGCCGCCCAGAGAGTTTTGTCTTCACATTAGGTTACGGGGAATGCGGCCCTGGTTACATCCCCATCGAGCGTTCGTGGAAAGAGCAGGACAGCAATCTCAATGACTGGGCCTGGACCCCACCCGGCAGTGAGGCTGTGATGAAACAGGCCATTCGCGAAGCTCTAAAAGCGCCGTGAAAGAGATTTTAAAGTTGGTTAACGGGGCATAAAAAACGCACCGGAGTCACCCGGTGCGTTTGGATCAATCGGTCACAAAAAATTAAGAACCGTAGCTGAAGCCCAGGCCGGTTTTCTCCTGGGTGCTCTCCGAGAAGGAGTGAGAAGTCACGACTTCATTCGCATCCAAGACGACGCTGAGAGTCTGGTAATAAGTCACGACGGCTCCCGGAATGAAGGCGGAGCCTGGGATGAAGGCCTTGGCGGTGGATTTGCTCTGCTTGAAGGTCCAGATGGCGGTAGCCTTGCCGCTGGCGTCGGTGCCTTTTTTGTAGAAGAGGCCCAGCTTACGCACGAGGTCCTTTTTGGTCGTCACGCCGTCCTGGATTTGCGCGGCAGCTTTGGAGAAATGGCTGCGACTCACCACCTGGTTAGGATCGGTGATGTCTCCGGCCGCATTGGTTGCAGGCGCGGCGCTGGCCGTGGCGGCAGTGCTGGTCGTGGCAGCAGGGGTTTCAGGGGCGGTTCCACAACTGGTGAGTCCAGCGGTGATGGCAAGTGAGGCAACAAGGAAGAAGTTAGGCGTAGATCTCATGCGGTACATAACGAAAAGCATGAGTGAGACGAGAGCAAGGTGAGGAAAGTGAATATTGTCAGTTGCAGAAACGAAACTATTTGGCGATTATGCCAAATAGATGACCAAGCTCAAACCAGCACCCCAGGAAGCGACCATGCGGCGCGTGGAGGTCATTAAGGCCCTGGCGCACCCCTCTCGCATGCTCATTGCCGAGACCCTCATGAGCGGGGAAAAATGCGTGTGTGATCTGCAGACCCTCGTGGGTGCAGACATGTCCACCGTCTCCAAACACCTCACCCTCATGCGCAAGGCCGGCGTGCTGACCTGCGAGAAACGTGGGCTGAATATCTACTACCGTCTGGCCTGCACCTGTCTGGGCACGTTTTTACGCTGCCTAGATGAGCTAGCCCCTGAAGCTGAGACCTGCGGGACGAGCTGCTGCGATTGAACCTCCTCCTTTTAAAATTCACCATGAACATCACCGAATTTATCTCCCACCTCAAGGCCCATCCTGAGAAGCCTTTACTCTTCCTCTTGCCGGATGGCGGCAGCATCCAGGCGCACTTTCACATCACGGAAGTGGGCCATGTGAAAAAGAACTTCATTGATTGCGGTGGCACCCGTCGCAGCACGGAAAGTTGCCTGCTGCAAACGTGGGTGGCGGATGACGTGGAGCATCGTTTGGTCGCAGGAAAACTGGACATGATCTTCGGTAGAGCCGGGGATGTCTTGCCTAACCATGAATTGCCCGTGGAGGTGGAGTATGAAGACTTTTCGGTGAGTCAATTTCCAGTCACCGGAGCACAAGTGGTGGAAGGGTCTCTGGCCTTCCAGTTAGGGCTGAAGCACACGGATTGTCTGGCCAAGGAACTTTGCCTCCCAGGCGTGTGCGGGCCTGCACCCACCTTGAATCTCCTGGGCTGTGCACCAGGCAGTGGCTGCTGTTAATATTTTTTTAACGATGAAACCTCGAATTCTCATTCTTTGCACCGGGAACTCGTGCCGCAGCCACATGGCGGAAGGCATTTTGCGCGCGGCGGCAGGTGACTTGGTGGAAGTACACAGTGCAGGCTCGAAGCCCGCAGGATATGTCCACCCCAAGGCCATCGCCGCCTTGGAGGAGATCGGCATAGATATCTCCGCCCACACGTCCAAATCCATGAATGATTTCCTGGATCGGGACATCACCACGGTCATCACCGTCTGTGGCAATGCGGACCAGGCTTGCCCAATGTACCCGGGCCAGATGAATCGCTATCACTGGGGTTTTGATGATCCCGCGCATGCGACGGGGACGGAGGCTGAAATCATGGCCGACTTTCGTCGGGTGCGTGACCAGATCCGTGTCGTCTTCGGAGCTTATGCAGCGGGTCTGCGTGAAGGCAGGGCGGCGGGAATTTAAAGTCCTTCGTGATGAGATTGCCCTCCTGGTTTCTGGGTGAGTTCGTGGGGACTTTCCTGGTGGTTTTTTTTGGCTGCGGCAGCGTTTGCTCCGCCGTCCTCACGGGCGCTCAAGTGGGTGTGTTTCAGGTGGCCATCGTTTGGGGCCTGGGCATCGCCACGGCGATTTATCTCACCGCAGGGCTCAGCGGGGCGCACCTCAATCCCGCCGTGACGGTGGCCCTCACCGTGTGGCAGGGGTTTCCCAGGCGGCGCGTTTTGGCCTACTTTCTCGCCCAGATGTTGGGGGCCTTTGTGGCTGCTGCCGTGCTTTATGGCATTTTCCAGGATGCGCTGGCGGCTTATGAACTCACGCACCACATCCCGCGCGGTGCCCCGGGCAGTGAAGCTACGGCGATGATCTTTGGCGAGTTTTTTCCCAATCCAGCGGGGCAGCCCCTGACGGAGGTTAGCCGTCTCAAGATGTCCCATCTCGGGGCTTTTTTTGCCGAGGCCGTCGGCACCGCCGTGCTCCTTTTTGTGATCTGCGGGGTGACGGATGCGCGGAATGCCTCGCGCGTCGGCTCTCACGCCGCCGTCCTCATCGGCTTGACGGTCACATTACTTATTTCTCTGCTCGGCCCTCTGACCATGGCGGGCCTGAATCCTGCCCGGGATTTGGCCCCTCGGCTCTTTTCGGTCCTGGCTGGGTGGGGGACGTACCCGTTCAGTGTCAATGGGATAGGTTGGTTCACGGTGTATATTGTGGCACCCATTTTGGGGGCCGTGGTCGGGGCAGGGGGGTATCGTCAGCTTTTTCGTGCCTCTGAGGATGAGGCGTAGGAACGGAATAAAAGTTTCCATTTCATCGCTGGCACGCGCTATGCTTTAGGGTCTAAGGACAACCAACCTCACATGTCCATTCACGTCGCACTCCGTCATGTCACGCGGTATAAGTTTGACCGCCCGGTGAATCTTTCACCTCACATTGTGCGCCTGCGGCCTGCTCCGCACTGCCGCACGCCCATCCTGGCCTACTCCCTGACGATCAAGCCCGATACGCATTTCATCAACTGGCAGCAGGACCCGCAGAGCAACTACCTGGCGCGTTTGGTCTTCCCAGAAAAAGCCACGGAGCTGTGCGTGGAGGTGGATCTGGTGGCCGACATGGCGGTTTATAACCCCTTCGATTTCTTCTTGGAACCGGAGGCCGAGCGGGTGCCTTTCCGGTACGATCCTATCTTGGCTCATGAGCTGGAGCCCTACCATCGCAAGCTCCCCCTCACGCCGCTCATCGGCGGCTACCTGCGCGGCGTGCGCCAGCAGATGACGGCAGGCAAGGAGCCCATGCGGACAAATGATTTTCTGGTCATGCTGAACCAGATGCTCTGGAAGGACATCAGCTACAACATCCGCCTGGAGCCTGGAGTGCAGGCACCGGAGGAGACGCTGGAACTCGGCTGCGGCTCCTGCCGTGACAGTGCGTGGCTGATGGTGCAGATCTTCCGTCATTTGGGCTACGCGGCCCGTTTCGTCAGCGGTTACCTCATTCAGCTCAAAGCGGATGTGAAATCTCTGGACGGTCCTAGCGGTGCGGAGGCGGATTTTACCGATCTCCATGCCTGGTGTGAGGTCTATCTCCCTGGTGCAGGTTGGGTGGGGCTGGACCCGACTTCCGGCCTTTTTGCTGGCGAAGGGCACATCCCCCTGGCGGCCACGCCTGATCCCTCCAGTGCGGCCCCAGTGGATGGTTTGATCGATAAATGTGAGGTTGAGTTCGACCATGAAATGTCAGTCACGCGCATCTTTGAAACAGCGCGCGTGACGAAGCCCTACACGTCTGAGCAGTGGGAGGACATTGAGGCTTTAGGTTACCAGATTGATGATGAACTGGTGGCTGGCGATGTACGCCTCACCATGGGTGGGGAACCCACTTTTGTGAGCATTGATGACATGGAAGGGGATGAGTGGAACACGGCCGCCGTGGGACCGACGAAGCGCCTGCTTTCCGGCCAGCTCATCAAGCGTCTGCGCCATCGTTTCGGCCCCGGGGGCTTGCTCCACTATGGCATGGGCAAATGGTATCCCGGGGAGCAGTTGCCACGTTGGTCGTTAGGCTGCTACTGGCGGAAAGATGGTGTGCCAGTCTGGACCGATGACTCTTTCATTGCCGATGAATCGAAAAGCTACGGTCACGATGAAACCGTGGCCCAACGTTTTGGGGTGGCCCTCGCCGCAGCTCTGGGCGTGAGTCCGAAATGGCTCAAGCCGGGTTATGAAGATGCTTTCTACTACCTGTGGAAAGAGAAGCGCATGCCCGTGAACGTGGACCCGCTGAAGTCTAACCTTAAAGACGAGTACGAGCGCAAGCGCCTTGCCCGCATCTTTGAAGAGGGGCTGGATAAGGTCGTCGGCTACGCCTTGCCGCTGCAACGAAGCGTATCGGGCAGCGATCTCAAGTGGGAGAGCGGCCCCTGGTACGTGCGCGATGACACCATGTATCTGATCCCTGGAGATTCGCCCATGGGCCTGCGCCTGCCGCTGGATTCTATCCCCTGGGTGAGTGCTGCCGATTTCCCTTGGATCTACCCCGCAGATCCCAACAAAGACTGGCCAGAGCTGCCGCCACGTCCCGAGAGCCGTCAACAGTTTCTCAGTGGCCTCGGGGATATGCTGGACGGTCTTTCCCAGGCTCCCGCTAGCTACGCAGAAGGTGGCTATTCCGGCCAGGGCAAGCCCGAGCGCCGCAGACTGGACTCGCTGACGGAAGAGCAAACGGACAACCCCGCTGCACGCCTCCCCGCGCCTCAGGAGTCGGCCCCCTGGATCATCCGCACCGCTCTCTGCATTGAGGCACGCGAGGGTCGCCTGCACGTCTTCATGCCGCCGGTGGAAGATGTGGAGGATTATTTGGACCTCGTCGCCGCTGTCGAAGATGTGGCCACCACGCTGAAAGTGCCTCTCATCGTGGAGGGCACGCCACCTCCGTATGACCCGCGTCTCCAGGTGCTGAAAGTCACGCCTGACCCAGGGGTGATCGAGGTGAATACACACCCGGTCAAAACCTGGAACGAGCTGGTGGATAGCACCCGCACGATCTATGATGAGGCTCGTCAGACCCGCCTGGGCACGGAGAAATTCATGGTGGATGGTCGCCACACGGGCACGGGTGGCGGGAACCACATTGTCATGGGTGGGGAATCTCCTCGTCATTCTCCTTTCCTGCGTCGGCCAGATTTGTTGAAGTCTTTGTTAGGCTATTGGCACAATCATCCATCGCTGAGTTATCTTTTCAGTGGTCTGTTCATTGGCCCTACCAGCCAGCACCCTCGCATTGATGAGGCGCGCAATGATGCGCTCTTTGAGATGGAGCTCGCCTTTAAGGAGCTGGATCGTAATACGGCTGCGCATGGTCACACCACCCCTTGGCTGGTGGACCGCATCTTCCGGAACTTGCTGGCAGATGTCACCGGGAACACTCACCGCACGGAGTTCTGCATTGATAAAATGTTTGATCCCGGCAGCAGTTCGGGCCGCCTCGGGTTGGTGGAGTTGCGCTCCTTTGAGATGCCTCCGCATCCTGAAATGAGCCTGGCCCAGCAGCTTCTCATGCGCGCTGCCATCGCCCGATTCTGGAAGGAGCCTTATGAGCAGAAGCTGGTGCGTTGGGGCACGGAGTTGCATGACCGTTACCTCCTCCCGCATTTCGTCTGGGATGATTTTAAAGATGTCATGGATGACTTCAAAATGGCAGGTTACGGTCTCACACCGGACTGGTTTGAGCCTCACTTTGAATTCAAGTTCCCCCGCATCGGTGAGATCACTCAGCGTGGAGTGAACCTGGAGATCCGTACCGCGCTGGAGCCCTGGCATGTCCTGGGTGAAGAAGCGACAGCGGGTGGCACGGCCCGATATGTGGACAGCAGCCTAGAGCGCGTGCAGATCAAGACCGCCGGTTTGGTGAACAATCGCTACATCGTCACCTGCAATGGCCGCCAGGTGCCGCTCCATCCCTCCGGCATCGTGGGTGAGTTCGTGGCGGGCGTGCGGTATCGCGCCTGGCAGCCGCCGAATGCCCTGCAACCGACCATCGGCATTCACGCGCCGCTGATCTTTGACCTGGTGGATACCTGGAACAATCGCAGCTTGGGTGGTGGAAATTATTACGTGACCCATCCGGGTGGCCGTAGCTTTGATACTTTCCCCGTGAATGGGTATGAGGCTGAAAGCCGTCGTCGTTCACGGTTTACGATCACCGGGCACACCCCCGGGAAGATCAATCCAATCATCATCCCCAGCGTGCCAGAGTTTCCCTTCACTCTGGATCTGCGTCTGGGTTGAGGTTACCCTACTTGCCGCCGGTGATCTGCTTCAGCAGCGTGAAAAAGCCCCGCTTTCTCTCGCTGCTGAGGCCCCAGTTAACGGGCACGCTCTGGTAGCCTTCCTCCAGGCCTTCGTCCTTCATCCGGTAGTCGAAGAACCCCCAGGATACCCGGGCCTTCACGGCTGCGATGAAGTTGTTGTCTTTCTCCGCAAAGTCGAAGTGATCGTCTTCATTGACTACAATGGGGTAGGACCGGCCTTGAGCGGCGCTCTTCACTTGCTGGATGAATTTGCGCATCGCTTCGGGACCCTTGACTCCGTTGCCGTGGATCAGCAAAAAGTCGGAATTTTCAATGACTCCCGCAGTAGGAACCTTGCCGCCGCCAAAGGAGGTGCTGACCAGCAGGCGATGGCCATCCTTGTTCATGGCCTTGACTCGCTGAATGAGCTCATGCACGCGCTCGGGTTTCAGGATTCCATGGTCATACTTCACGTTAGCTTCGTTGTTGATCTCCACCAGCACATGTCGCCAACCATGGTCGAGAATCCACTGGCTCACGGCATCCACGGCCCGGATGACGGCTGCTTCGTCTTTAATACGCTGATCCTGGCCAAAGTAGAAGTATCCCAGAATCACCACCATGCCGAGTTCGTCGGCTTTCTGGATCACTCGCTCCAGCCGCTTCATGAAGGCGGCATCCAGCGTCCCGTCATCGTTGATGGCGGAATTGTGCCAAGGCTGGTCCTTTGAGTAACCGTAGGGAGAACCGCCTTGAAGGTTTAGCGTCACTGCCAGCAGGCCGTGGGCTCGCCATTCTGGCATGGCGGCGATGAATTCACGGGTGTTTCTTTCAGCATCCCACTTCTGGGTATCTGGGTAGGCCCACTGAGCAGCTGTTTCGGGATTGCGATCATCAAAGCAGGCCTGCACCATGCGTGAATTCATCAGTAGGCCCTCAATTCGCTGCCCCTGCCAGATGCGGCCTGAGTAGGTCGGTTTTCCATTGATGTAGAAGTCCGTGCCGGAGATGGATACCGTGGTGGCTGACCAAGCTTGGACACCCGCAAAAAGGAGACAGCAGAGGCAGAGGGCGTAGTGCATGGTCGGATGAAGGGTGGATAGCCTAACCAAATGAAATATCATTCTGGCAGATCCGGACCTGTTTCATCAAGATACTTCTCAGCTTTGTTGAGTCACCTTAGGGGATTACGGTGACGCCAAGAAGACCGCCGATACCGCAGGCTTCGGTGGCGATGACGGGTTTCCCTGCTGCGATGGCACGTAGCAAAAGGCGAGGGCCGTTTTTCCACAAAGGCGGTGAGCACCAGCACGTCGGCATGCTCCAGCCTTCGCCATGGGACGTGACCGAGATGCCGTGCCAAAAGTCTGCTCCTTCCAGGATACCACCCCGAAGTTCTAGAGCGGCACAGCGCTGGGGGGAGACGATGTTAAGGGGGCTTTGAGTCCGCTTTCATCCGTGGGCTTCCCTGGGGACAGGTGACTGGCGGCCAGGCCCCCTCAAACGTCTCCAGGGATGTATGCAAGATGGAAACGCGGTCCATCGTTCCCCATCGCCGCATGCATCTTCGCCAGATTTTTCTCTTCCTCTTTGCCGCTGCTGCGGCCCAGGCTGCCAAACCCAACGTCCTCATGATTTGTGTGGACGATCTGAAGCCCACCCTGGGTTGCTTTGGAGATGCTGTGGCTCAGACGCCGAACGTTGATCGGCTGGCCAAACGCGGAGTGCTGTTTGAAAAGGCCTACTGCAACCAGGCGGTTTGCTCGCCTTCCCGAAATGCCTTGATGACCAGTCTGCGGCCGCAAACTCTGGGCATCTATGAGCTCATGACAAACTTCCGCAAGGCTGCACCGGAGGCCGTCACGATGACCCAGCACTTCATGGCTCAGGGTTACCGGGCTGAGGGGCTGGGCAAGATCTTGCACGTGGGCCATGGCAACACGGACGATGCTGCCTCGTGGTCGGTGCCTTCTTGGAAACCGAAAGCCCAGACCTATGTGAATGAGGAAAGCACCGCCATGACCCGTGAGGCGAAGGTCGGCGGGGATCGAGGCTGGGCGACGGAAAAAGCCGAGACGGCCGATGATACTTATGCGGATGGACTCGTTGCCCGTGAAGCCGTGAAACGTCTCGAAAGCGCGTCGAAAAAGCCGGATCAACCCTTCTTCCTCGCGGTGGGTTTCATTCGCCCTCACTTGCCCTTTGTCTCACCCAAAAAGTACTGGGACCTCTATGATCCGGCGAAGCTGCCCATGCCCCAGGTCAAAGACGCGCCCCAGGGTGCGCCCGCATATGCTGGCCAGCCAGGAGGCGAGCTGCGCCAATACAGCGACATGCCGCAGACAGGCCCGATCGATGACGCGATGACTCGCCGCCTCATCCACGGATATTATGCCGCCACCAGCTACATGGATGCACAGCTAGGGCTGGTGCTAGATGCTCTGGACGCGTCAGGTTTGGCGCAGAATACCATCATCGTCCTCTGGGGTGACCATGGCTGGCATCTGGGAGACCACAGCATGTGGTGCAAACACACGAACTATGAGCAGGCAGCTCGCATCCCCGTCATCGTCGCCGCCCCTGGCGCTGCGGCGGGTGTGAAGTCGGCTTCATTCATCGAGACGGTGGATCTTTACCCGACCCTTAGCGATCTCGCGGGCCTGCCAGTGCCGCAGGGACTGGATGGCAAAAGCTTCGCTGCGGTGGTCAAAGATCCTGCGTTGAAGACCCGCGATAGTGTCATCCATGTCTATCCACGTAATAACTTGTTAGGTCGGGCCATCCGTACGGATCGCTACCGGCTGGTGGAATGGAAAAAGCCCGGCAACGGCGAGCCCGCAGATGCCTTTGAACTTTACGACTACCAGGAAGACCCCCTTGAAACCAAGAACCTGGCGAGCGAGCGCCCGGAGATCGTCAAAGAATTGGCCGCCATCCTGGCCACACATCCAGAGGCCAAACCTCAAATGAAGACGGCAGCAGCCAAGGGCGGTGCCCCGGGTAAAAAGAAGAAAAAGGGCAAGAAGAACTGACCTGCCTTTCCCCATCTCTGGGGCGCTAAACCATAGTCCCAGGGGTGGGTGGTGGGTCCAGAGGGAACTCGCGCTTTTTCACCAGCGCATAGATCACTAAAAAGAGGCCAAATGGGGCCATGTAGGACATGATCATCGCACCGCCGTAAATGCACATGAACCAGAAGAACCAGCTCGCCCGGTAGCGGAACCAGGTGGCAGCGATGATGACCAGGATCAGCCCCACCACGGCAATGCCGATGCCAAAGAGGAAGTAGTCGAAAGCTTGGCTGGCATCGGCAGTGACATCCTTGATGACCACGCCGCCCTCCGGCACGGCGGAGGCCCCCAGGCTCATCGCCTCGCGCATGCTGAACCAACTAAGCATGAAGCCGATCACCTGGGCAGGCTGTAGGAAGGCGCCGATTTTGGCCAGCAAGGCGCCACGTTCCGGGGTAGGGGGTGTCATGAGTCAGTCTATATAGACGAACTCATTCGCATTCAACACCGCCAGGCAATAATCCGCCAAAGCCTCCTGGAAACTGCCCGCCCGGGGAATCTGGGCCTGGATAAAGGCCTCTCCCAGGTTTTGTTCTTGGGACGTGGCTAGGCGTGCAAAACAGCGCTGCGTGATCCAGGCGATCATGCTTGGAGTGTCTGAACCGTGCCGTTCCTGCGCTTGTCGGGCCAAGGAGAAGGCCATGGACTGAGTGAACTCAGAATTCATCATCAGCAGAGCCTGCGGTGCTGTGGTGGATTGCTCACGGCGTGAGCAGCTGGCAAGGGCATCTGGCCGATCAAAGAGGTCAAAAATAGGCTGGCGGGCATTTCGCCGGGCGAAGATGTAGAGGCTGCGGCGTTTTTGCTCGGTGAGGTCTTCCGTCACGGCGGCCTGCTTTTTCAGCAGCGTGCCGCTGATCTCTTTCGGCAATGGCAGGTGTACCCCTGGACCTCCCGCTTTGAGATTGAGCTGGCCAGTGACCCTCAGCATCGCATCGCGCAGCATCTCCCCACTGACCCGCCGCCTGGGCATGGCGGCGTAGAGATTCACCGCTTCTTCATTCATCCCCGCTGGCTGGGTGGCCTGCTGGTAGGTGGCGGACATGAGGATGACCTTGTGCATCTTTTTCAGGCTCCAGCCTTGCCGTGGAAGTTCGGCCGCCAGCCAGTTTAACAAAGCGGGATGCGTGGGGGCCTCGCTCTGCACGCCCAGATCGCCGGGTGTGGGAGCCAGAGGCTTGCCAAAGTGCTGCTGCCAGAGACGATTGACCATGGCCCGCAGGAACAGGGCATTGTCTGGGCGTGTGACCCAGAGGGCGAGGTCAACGCGGTCCTGAGCAGGCAGCTCCAAACCACCGGCGATGCGTGGAAAGCCTGGGGCAATGGCAGGCCCAGGGCGGCGGAAATCCCCCCTCACATAGACCACGCTGGCAGGCACTCCTTCCGTATATTCACGCACAGATGGGCCTAACGGGCGATCATTTTTCGGCAGCACGGCTTTGTTAAAAAACGCCCGCAGCCGGTAGAAGTCTGCTTGGCTCAGGGGATCATACGCATGGTCATGGCACTGTGCGCAACCAATGGTTAGGCCAAGAAAGACGGACCCCACGGTGGTGGTGATTTCATTCAGCAGCACATGGCGGCGCTCGTCCTGATTGTTGAGGTCGGGCATGTCCGGTCCCGAGAAAAGAAATCCCGTGGCCACGGCCTCGCCCTGGGGCAGAAGGTCACCGGCGATCTGCTGCCGCACAAAGTCATCGAAGCGCTGGTCCTTGTTGAGCGCTTGGACCACCCAGTCACGATACTGCCAGGCGCGGCTGCGTTCGCGATCGTGCTCAAAGCCATCCGTCTCCGCGAAGCGGGCCATGTCCAGCCACCACTGTGCCCAGTGTTCGCCATACTGAGAGCTGGCTAAGTGGTGATCAATCAACCCCTCCAGGGCTTGCTGAGGGGCTTTTTGGAAAGCGATCTTAAAAGCTGCGACTTCCTCCGGCGCTGGGGGCAGACCGGTGAGGTCAAAGGTGATTCGCCGGATCAAGGTCTCCGCCGGGGCCGGGGGAGATCGTTTGAGCCCTGCCTCGGTGAGCTTGGCCTCAATGAAGGCGTCCAGTGAGCCTCCAGCGTCCTGGGGCAGCGGCTGAAAAGCCCAGTGCTCTTGATCTTTGGCCGTGATAGGTGGTTCGTCCTTCACAGGATCGGTCGAGGCGCGAATCGCGCGGCCCTGGGCGGAGGTCAGCCCGAGAGTCAGCAACAGAGTGATGAACTGCAGCTTCATGGCTTCAGGTCAGGATGCCCTTCACCACGTGGCCCGCCACATCCGTCAGGCGTTCATCCCGGCCATTGTGGCGGTAGGTCAGGCTTTCGTGATCCATGCCTAGCAGATGCAGGATGGTGGCGTGCAGGTCATGCACATGCACTTTGTCCTGCACTGCGCGCAGGCCCACATCATCGGTTGCTCCGTGGACATGACCGTGTTTCACACCTGCCCCAAAAAAGACCGTGCTGTAACCCCACGGGTTGTGATCGCGGCCCACGCCTTTTTCACTCATCGGCATGCGGCCAAATTCACCGCCCCAGATCACCAGCGTATCTTCCAGCAGCCCGCGCTGTTTGAGATCTCGGATGAGACCCGCCACCGGCTTGTCCGTGCGCGCGCAGTATTCCGTGTGGTTTTTCAGCACATCCTCATGCGCATCCCAGCCAGTCGTATCGCCTGAGTAGAGCTGCACAAAACGCACGCCCCGCTCGATCATGCGCCGGGCCAGCAGACAGCGGGTGCCGAATTCCCGGGTGGTCGGGTCATCCAGTCCGTACAGGGTTTGAGTCGCTGCGGATTCTTCGGAAATGTCCACCGCGTCAGGCGCAGCGGACTGCATTCGGAAAGCCAGCTCATAGGCGCGAATGCGGGCCTCCAGGTGTGAGTCGGCTCCGCGCTGAGCCTGGTGCATTGCATTGAATTGATTCACCAGATCCAGGGTCGCCCGTTGCCTCGCTGGCGAGCGCTCAGAGGCTGATTGTAAATGCAAGATGGGGTTCGCACCCGGTCTCATCGTGGTGCCCTGGTAAGTGGCAGGCAGAAAGCCATTGCCCCAGGCTGGAGGGCCACCTTTGAGACCGCCGCCAGGGTCGGGCATCACGACAAAGGAGGGCATGTTTTGGTTCTCCGATCCCAGTCCATACGCCACCCAGCTTCCCAGGCTAGGTTTGCCCATGAGGATGGACCCCGTGTTCATCTGATAGACCGACTGCGGGTGATTGACGCTGTCGCCATGGCAACTGCGGATCACGCACATCTCATCCGCCAGCTCCGCCATGTGCGGTAGGAAGTCACTGATCTCTATCCCGCTCTGCCCGCGGGGGCGGAAGGGTTTCACGGGGCCTAACAAAGGATTCTGTGCGACCTTGCGCCGGGTCTCCACGGCACCAAAGCTCTCTGGCAAAGGTTTTCCCGCGTGTTTGATGAGTTCCGGCTTTGGGTCCAGCAAGTCCACATGACTAGGCCCGCCATGCATGAAGAGCCAGATCACCCGTTTCGCCTTCGCCGGAAAGTGCGAGCGCTGAACGGACAACGACTCCGAACCCAACAACTGCGAAAACGCCACACTGGACAGCCCCACCCCTGCTCCACCGAGAAATCGGCGTCGCGAGAAGGCAGGTGGAAAGTCGGCAGTCATGATCGGATGCGAACAAGACGAACGCACAAGACCTGTTCTAACCAATTTCGCTGAACTAATGAAAGTTCTATTTACCGAAGGAAGGTTGGTAAGTCACGAGAGCCATGCAGCACTCTCCATATCTGAACGCCACTGGAGCTAGTTCGATAGAAGATGAGATACTTTTTGAACCCTTGAACTCGCCAAGAGCGCAGTCCTTCATAGCCAAACTCCATTCGGCAGCGGCCAGTGAATGGATTTTCCGCAAGAAATTCAAAGGAGTCATAGGCAGCCTCTAAAAATCGACGTGCGAGACTTTCATCCTCTGTCCGCAGATAGCGATAAATGGCCTGCAAATCGCAGAAGACAAACTCACTTTCCTGATAGCTGGCAGCCATTAAGAGCCCGCGATGATTTTCTGGATGCTGGCTCGATCCCCCTGCACAAAAAGCCCTTGAGCGGCTTCATCCAAACGGGACTGAATGTGAGGCGGGGTGTCGGACTCATCCTCCATCCAGCGCAAAAAAGCTTGGCGGGTGACTTCCTCGGCATCCTTATAACCATGCTGTAACTGCCGCTGGATAAAGGCTTCGATCGGACGTGTCAGAGTGACTTCCATTCTCCAATGTTTACGGAATTCAGGGGGAAGTCAAGGCAGGGCCTTACTTCATCAGCCCGCTGTCTTGCAGCCATTCCGTGAAGCGCTGGGGCCAGCGACCTGCGGCGGTTTTCGTGCCGGGCTTATAGCCAAAGCCGTGGCCGGCTTCGCTGTAAATGTGCAGCTCCGCCTTCACACCGGCGGCCTTGTATTTGAGATACAGAGAAGCCATGCCTTCGGAGATGTCGGGGCGGTCGCTGTAACCACAGGCGATGAAGAGTGGGGGCATGCCCTTTTCCGCAGAGAAGAGGCCGGAGGTGCCGGGATAGATCAGGGCCTGGAAATCTGGGCGGCTGCTGGCGCGCTCGATGACATCGGCAGCATCGGCCTGACCAGGGTCATTTTTCATGGCGGCAAAAGCAGCCAGTTCACCGCCAGCGGAGAAGCCCATGATGCCGATGCGTTCGGGATTGATGCCCCATTCCTGGGCGCGGCTACGCACGGTGCGGATGGCGCGGCGGGCATCTGCCATGGCGTGATCCTGGATGGTGTAGGTGCTGCCTTTTTCCCGTGCGAGGCGATACTTTAAAACAAACGCGGCGATGCCATGGTCGCGAAACCACTCGGCCAGGGCGTAACCTTCGTGGCCCAGGCAAAGCTTGGAATGCCCACCCCCAGGGGCGATGATGACGGCCACTCCCGTGGCATCCTTCGTTGGGATGTAGGGGGTGATCGTCGGCGCATGCACGTTCATCACGTTGCTGCCTTCCTGCTTCTCAGGCTCTGCAGCGCGGGCTTCGGAGCCTGGGGCACCTTTTTCCCACAGCAGCAGGGCGGCAGGTTGGTCGGCTGCCCAAGAGGCAGTGGCCGTGGCGAGAAGAGCAGGCAGGAGAAGGGAAAAGCGCATGGGAAGAAGCGAACGGTGAGGAGCAGGTGGATTGATCAGGCGAGGCCGATTTTTTCAGCCTAACCAAAGGAGTGAAATCAGGGCGGCGTCAGCTTGCTGACCAAATTGCTCAGGTAAGGGAAGAGCTGCTTTTTGCGGCTGACCACGCCCGGCATGTCATAGATCTGCGGGCTGCGTTCGTGGTAGTCCACGTCAATGGCGGCCTCCACCCGCTTATCCCCGGCGACCAGCAGCACGCTGTGGTGAGCGGTGATGTCCGTGACCATGAGGCAGGCAAAATGAAGGTCATGCGCGGCGCACAGAGCCACCAGGGCCGCGTGCAGCTCGGCCTGCTTTTTCCAGAATTCGTCCAGGCCCATTTCCTCGATCTGGCTGATGCTGATGCGCCAGCCGTTTTCCTCGAAGACCTTGCGATCTCCCTCGATGGCACGCGCTGGGGTGGCCTCACGGAGCAGGGAGCCAGCGGCAAAGAAGTCCTTCACAAACTGCGCGGCATCAATGCCCGCCACCTCGGCCAGCCAGGCCAGGATTTCCCGGTCCGTGTTCGTCGTGGTCGGGCTGGTGAGATTCAGCGTGTCAGAGATCAATCCCGCACACAGGCAGATGGAGGTGGACTTATCGGGTGTCAGCCCGCGCATCTTATACATGATGCCCACGATGGTGCTGGTGCTGCCCACGGGTTCATTGATGAAACGCACAGGTTCTTTCGTGCGCAGATTGCCGCTGAGGCGGTGGTGATCAATCACCTCAATGATTTCCGCCTCATCCGCTCCGGCCACGGCCTGGCTAAATTCATTGTGGTCCACCAGCACCAGTTTGGTGCGCGGCACCTCCACGAGGTCGGACTTGGAAAACACCCCTTCCAGTTTGCCCGTTTCCTCATCAATGACCGGGAACAGAGGCTGATGCGAATTTTGCACCACGTGGATCATTTCCCGCAAGGGGGTCCGAGAGGTGAAGGAGAGGTATTCATGCGCTGCCTCGCCGATAGGGCGGGAGAAACGGATGAGCTGCGAGGCACTGGCCGTATCCTGTGGGGCCACGATCACGCAGATGCCTTTTTCCTGAGCCTGTTTCAGCAGGTCATCCTGCGGCATGAAACCACCGGTGACGACGAGGCAACGAACGCCCAGCTCCAGCGCCAGTTTGTGAATCTCTGGGCGATCCCCCGTGACGAGTACAAGCTGGCGTGGCGGGAATTGTTTGGCTCGGTCGCGGGAGGTGTCTTCGCTGGAGGCGGCCACGACGAGGATCAAGTCTTCCACTTCATCCACGCCCGAGGTATCTCCGATCAACTGCCCGCCGAGGGCCGTGACCATGTTTCTCACACAGGTGCGCACCTCGCGGTTAGCCGCTTTGTGGGTGGATTCACTGGGCAGGAAAAGCTGCGCCATCTCCTGGATGGTCGGCATGCCGATGAGCTTTTGCTCGCCATTCACCACGGGGATGGAGCGGAAATTGTGCTCCAGCATCTTGCGATAAACGGAGAGAAACGTCTCATTGGGGGAGGCGGTGAGCACTTCCTTGCGACCCACGATGGCCGCCGTCGGGCGCACATCCAGCAGCAACTTCGGCGCGGCCGCACCGGCCAGTTTCAGCACCCAATTCGTCCGGGCATTGATCTCCCCACAACAGGCCGCGATGACTTCATCCTCACGCACACAGCGCAAGTAAGCGGCGTAACCGATGGCCGCGCAAATCGCGTCCGTATCCGGATTGCGGTGGCCGATGACGTAAATGGGGTCGGACATGGGGGAAAGAAAAGGGTGGGGCTGGACTAAACGAATACCATTCCTTGATCCCTGCCAGGACACAAGAACACTTGCAGCCGATCTTTAAAACTTCTTAGAGCAGGTGATGACCTCTGAAAAGGGGCTCCAAGAGTGAGATAGCGGAGTCCAGCCTTCCCAAAACTGGGCGTACACCGGGGCTGGATCATTCTTTTGCGAGGGCTTGACCTGTCGCCGCGTTTTCATCAGGCTCTTTCAGCTTCCTTATGAACCGCGCTTCTCTTTCGTTCCTCTTTGCCGCCCTCACCACCACTGCCATCGCGGGGGATAACTACCTCGTTTACTTTGGCTGCTACACGAATGCGAAGTCCGGCAGCAAGGGCATCTACGTCTCCAAATTCAACAGCGCCAGCGGTGAGATCACCGATCCGCAACTGGCCGTGGAAACGGGCAGCCCCAGCTTCCTCGCCATCCACCCGACCAAGAAGTATCTCTACGCCGTGGGGGAAATGCCCACCGCGGATAAAAAAGCCGGGGGCGTCAGCGCCTTTAGCATCGCCTTGCCCGAGGGGAAATTGACCCCCATCAATCAAGTCTCCTCCGTGGGCGCGGGGCCCTGCCATGTCTCTCTGGACCGCACGGGCAAGATGGCCATGGTGGCAAACTACGGCGGCGGCAGTGTGGCCAGTTACGCCCTGGGGCAGGATGGCTCCCTGGGAGAGGCGGCCACCTTTGTGCAGCATGAAGGCGGCAGTGTGAATGCCAAGCGCCAGGCCGGTCCCCATGGTCACAGCATCAATCCCAGCCCGGACAATCGTTTTGCCCTGGCCTGTGATCTGGGGCTGGACAAGGTGCTCATCTACAAGATCGATCCCGCCACAGGCCAGATGACCGCCCATGGCCACGGCACGGTGCCTCCAGGCAGCGGCCCGCGCCACCTGGCCTTTCACCCGAATGGCAAACATGTGTTCGTGAACAATGAGATGCTCATGACCGTGACCTCCTTTGACTACGATGCGGAAAAAGGCGCACTCAAGGAGATCGCCACCGTCTCTACCCTACCCGAGGCAGATCGTGGCAAAGAGGGCTTCAGCACGGCTGAGACCGTCGTCCACCCGAATGGCAAAGTGGTCTATGTCTCCAATCGCACGCACGATACCATCGCCGTTTTCACATGCGATCCTGAAACGGGCAAGCTCACCCTCATCCAAAACGCCGCTGCGGAGGGGCAAATCCCTCGTAACTTCAATCTCGATCCCTCGGGGAAGTGGATGCTCGTCGCGCACCAAAACAGCAATACCGCCGCTCTTTTCAAAGTGGATGCAGAAACGGGTAAGCTGACCTTCACCGGGAAAAAAGTGAATGTCGGAGGCAGCGTTTGCGTTCGTTTCCTAGCCCTGGAATAGTGCGCCGATGAGTGGTGCCTTCCTTTCACCTAATAACCGACCTGACGCCCGCGAGCGGGAAATCGAAAAAAACATCGCCGCTTATCACGAGCACGTGGCCCAGACGAGTTACCGCTGGGCCACCTCGCTCATGGTCGTGGCCATGATCATCATCGCCCTGCCGCGCCTCGGTGTGGCCGCTTGGAATTGGCACATCGTTGCCGGAGTGGCGGCTGTCATGACGGTGCTGGCCATCCGCATGATGATGCATGGGCGGGTGGGAAATGGCCTGGTTTGCCTCGTTTGCGCTTTCGTCATCCTGCCGGGCTGGATTTACATGGCCGGAGATGTCGTGGCTGCGGGCCAGCATTTTTACGACATCCTCGCGAAGCAGTGGAAAGACAAGCTGGGCTGAGCCGTCTGCGGAAAATCCCTGAGTGAACACTTTTTGTTACTGCAAATGATACGCAGTCGCAAATATTGATTGCGAAGCTGAGACGGGGCCGCTAAAAGCAGGGCAAGGCGGGGCTGTGGCCTCGCCGGCTGCCCCCCTTGCTGTTGTGTCCCTGCTTTATCCCACTTTTGAAAGCCGCTGGCTGGGTGCCAGCCCCCAGCATGGCGGTGACCATTGGCTACAGGCCTTGCGCCCAGGGGCCGTCATGGCCTTGCTCCTGCTCCAGGGCAGCGTGCGGGTGGACTGGGGACTTTCCAGTCACCGGGAGATCGCGGGAAACACGCTCCTTTGGCTGAATACCTCCGTGGCCCTGCCCAGCAGCCTGCGCCTACTGGGCAATCCAGGCCATGAGGCCTTGGCGCTGCACTTTCCGGTGGAGTGGGTGCATAGCAGCCTGCTCAGCCTGCGGCAGGAGATGTCGGCAGACTTCCGCACCCTGCTGCTGGGTCCCCACCCCGCCACCCCGCTCATCACCCGTCCGCTGGAGGCCGAGGACCGCGCGTGGAGCCGCAGCCTCATGGCCCCCACGTTGTGTGCCGCGGCCCGCCACTTGCTGGAAGGCAGCCGCATGAGCGAGTTCTTCTTCCGCAAAGTCCTCACCGAGTCCCGGGGAGAAGAGCTCTTTTGCACCCGCACCCGCCGGCTGGCACTCGAGCGCGTCGCCAAAGTGCGAACGGCCTTGCTGGCCGATCTGGAAAATCCACCCACGCTGGAAGAGATGGCCCGCCTCTGTGGCTGCAATCCCCAGTACCTTTCCCGTACCTTTTCAGACACGGCAGGCACGACCATCAGCCTCTTCCTGCGTCGGCTGCGCATCGAGCGCGCGGCCGAGATGCTGGCTCAGGGGCAGGCCAATGCCAGCGAGGCGGCCCTGGAAGTGGGCTACCGCAGTCTCAGCCACTTCAGCCAGGCCTTCCGTGCTGAAAAGGGCCTGACCCCCAGCGAATGGGTGCGCCGACCCACGGCGGCAAACGCCCGTTAATTCTCCACATGCAGCCGACAGCAGATTAGACCGAACAAACGAACACTCACGACGTCTAAAACAAAACCCCCTCCATGAACTACACGAATCTCGACAGCCGTCTGAAACTGCACAGCCTCAGCCCCGCCTTTTTGCGCCGGCTGAAGCGCATCCGCGCCGCCAGCCTGAAAGCCCGCAACACTAACTCCAAAAAGACACCGCCTGCCGCTTCATCATCGGAAGCCATCGCTTCTTAAAACAAGGCCGACCCCGAAGGGGAAGTCAATCTTCCCATGGCGTCTGCCTAACAAACATTCACGCTGAATCGGCCTAACTAGGCCTTCTTCCAAAACGGCTTTTTCACCACTTCCGCCGGGAAGTTTCTCCCTCGGATCTCGATCTCAATCGCGGTGCCGATTTTCGCAGCCTCCAGCGGCAGGTATGCCATGCCGATGCCAGCGCTCAGGCTCGGGGATTGCGTGCCACTGGCGACTTCACCCATGACTTGCCCCCCGTGAAGCACGGGATAGTGGGGGCGGGGTGGCGGCGCGGTGCCGGTCATTTTGAAAGCGACGAGCTTGCTGGGCAAACCTGCCTCCTTTTGGGCCACCAGGGCCGCTTTGCCGACAAAGTCTTCCTTGTCGAAAGCGACAAAGAAGCCGAGTCCCGCCTGGAGTGGTGTCTTATCAGGAAAGAGGTCGTTGCCATTCAGTGGGTAGCCCATTTCCAGCCGCAGCGTGTCACGGGCCCCCAGGCCGCAGGGCAGGCCACCTTCTTCACGGGCGGCGGTGACCAGGCGGTCAAACCACTCCGGTGCGGTGGCGGCGGGCATGAAAAATTCAAAACCTTCCTCCCCGGTATAGCCAGTGCCGCAGAGCCACATGAAACCGGCTTCACCCGCTGCCACGAAGATGCTGTTGTGAGGCGGGAAAGGAGCCTCTTGGCCGAAGACTTTTTCAAACACGGCGCGGCTTTTCGGCCCCTGGATGGCGAGGCCGCCGGTGGCATCGCTGAGGTTGGCCATCTGCACATCGTCCGCCTCAGTGAGCAGACTCTGCAACTGCGCCCAGTCCTCGGTGATCTTGCTGGCATTGACCACGAGGAAAAATTCCTTGGCCGTGGTGCGGTAAAGGATGAGGTCATCAATCACCCCACCCTGCTCATTGAGCAGCAAGGAATACTGCCCCTGGCCGATCTCCAGCTTGGACACATCATTGGTCAGAGCCCGGTTTAAAAAGGCCAGCGCATCTTCGCCACTAACGATGAACTGGCCCATGTGCGAGATGTCAAAGACGCCCACGGCTTTCCGCACCGCATGGTGCTCCTGCACGATGCCCGTGTACTGCACTGGCATCTCCCAGCCGGCGAAAGGAATGACTTTCCCTCCCAGGGCCACATGGCTGTCATAAAGGGGCGTGCGGAGGAGCGGGGCATCGGACATATAAGGTAGAGTGGCGGGAGTGATGGGGATGTCAAAGTGCGGCTGGGGATTCCTCGAAGATAGCTGCGCGAAAGCTCGCGCTGTTGGCGTTTCCACGGGCGCATGATTTGTCGTCTCTTTCTTACGTCCCTTCTGGCAGGTGCGGCTGTGGTCACAGCCTTGGCTGAAGAACTCGCCCTGCCACAAGCCACCGTCATCCTCTCTCCTGGACCGGATTACAGTGAAACCGCTCGTGTCTGGCAGGGCATCCCGGGCATTGAGAGAGCCCCCAAGGGCCGTCTTTGGTCCACCTGGTACAGCGGCGATGAAGGCGAGGGCGCGATCGGCAATTACGCCCTCGTGGCCACCAGCGGAGACGATGGCAAACGCTGGTCGAAACCCATCGTTATCGAAGGGCCGAAGGGCACCAAGATCGGCGACCCCATCCCTTGGCTGGACCCCAAAGGGCGGCTGTGGGTGTTTTACAATCAGCTCACTGAAAAGACCACCACCAGCCCCACCCTGCGCGGCACCTGCGCCATCCGCTGTGACGATCCCGACAAGGCCACGCCCACCTGGTCCGCGCCCTTCCTCGTGGCCAAAGACGGCATCCTTTTTGGCAAGCCCATCATCCGCGACAGTGGCGGCTGGCTGGCCCCCTTTTTCCTCATGGGAAACCAGGCGGGCAGACCAGAGACCTGCACTCTACTGAGCCTGAATGAAGGTGAATCCTGGGAATGGCACGGCGGCACCAGCATCCCGGAGCCGCTGAGGAATTTCAGCGAGGCCACCCTGGCCCAGCGAAAAGATGGCAGCGTTTGGATGGTCATCCGCACCTCCAAAGGGCTCTACGAAAGCACGTCCAAAGACGAGGGGAAAACTTGGTCCGAAGCCAGCGCCATGCCGCAGTTTGAAGGGCCCTCCACCCGCGCCTGCATGATGAAGCTGGCCTCGGGCGCTTTTCTCCTCATCTATCATGATGCCAAAAAGCTGAAGACCGGGGCCTATCCCCGCACTCGCCTCACGGCCTGGCTTTCAGACGATGAAGGCCGCACCTGGCCGCACCGACTCCTGGTGGATGAGCGCAGCAGCGTCTCTTACCCCGATGCCATCCAGGCCCCGGATGGCCGCATCTACATCACCTATGATCACGGGCGCTACAATGCGGGTGAAAAGGAAGTGCTGGTGACCATCATCAGCGAAGAAGATCTACGCGCTGGCAAATTTATTTCCCAAGGCTCGGCCCAGCGTCTGGTGGTGAATCGCACGCTCGGTTATGGCAACCATTCCGACAAACGCACCGAGGCCGAAGTGGCTGCCAAACTTCCGCCCAAGGAAAAGCTGCATCTGTACCTGCTCATCGGCCAGTCCAACATGGCCGGGCGCGGCGTGCTGGATACGGAAAAGCGCCTCTCCCGGCAGCGTGTGCTGAAGTTCTCGCCTAACAACAAGTGGACTCACGGCATCGAGCCCCTGCATCATGACAAACCGGCGGCGGTCGGCGCAGGGCTGGGCATGAGTTTTGCCCGTGAGATGGCGGAGGCGTATCCTGAGGCCACCATCGGTTTGATCCCCTGCGCGGTCGGCGGCACGCCGCTGGAGCGTTGGGAAAAAGGCGGTGACCTTTATGCCCAGGCGCTGGAGCGTGCTCGTTTGGCCATGAAGGACGGCACCTTCAAGGGTATCCTTTGGCACCAGGGGGAAGGGGACTCTGGCCACGAAGGCAAGTCCAAGAGTTATGCCGACCGTCTGGCAAAAATGATCGTGGATCTGCGGGCGGATCTCGGCTCTGGCGAGCTGCCATTCGTGGCGGGGAAACTGGGTGAGTTCCTGGCTCTGGAGACCAAGGAAAAACAGCCCAGCTACTGGCCGCTGGTGAATGAACAGATCGCCTCCATCCCAGCGCGTGTGCAGAAAACCGCCGTGGTCGAATCCACGGATCTCAAACACAAGGGCGATCAAGTTCACTTCGATACCCCTTCTCTGCGCACCTTCGGCCAGCGATATGCGGCGGCCATGAAGCTTTTGCAGAAGTAAGCCTTCACGCTTAGAGCGAAGGGCATGTCAGTCACCCTCCAGCAAATCGCCCAGACGGCAGGCGTCTCCGCCATGACGGTCTCGCGGGTGATGCACCACTCGCCCCGTGTCTCGACCGAGACGCGCGAGCGTGTGCAGCAGGCCATTGCGGCTCTGGGTTATCAGCCAGACCCGCACCTGGCCCGCATGATGACGATGGTGCGCGGGCGCAAGAAATCACGTGTCCGCGCAGTGATCGCCGTCATTCGTGAGACGGTGCCTAAGGATGCGCTGCACAGCAGCACCTATCAATACGTGCCCATCGAGGACATCCGCCGTCGCGCCAGCCAGCACGGGTATCACGCGGAGGAATTTTGGTTAGGCAAAGACGGGCTCGATCCCGCACGTCTGGTGGGCATCCTCCAGGCGCGTGGCATCGAGGGCATCATCGTTTCACCCCAGTCTTCGCAGATGCTGTGCGCGCAGTTGGACTACGCCCCCTTTGCCGCAGCCACCTTTGGTTTTGGCCTCACGAAGCCCTCGCTGCATCGCGCAGCCGGAAACATGAATCTCGGCATCCAGCTCGCGGTGAAGGAGCTGCAGGCGCGGGGTTATCTGCGCATCGGTCTGGCGGTCACTCAGTGGGTGGACCACCGGGCGGAGGGGGCATACAGTGGGGCCATGCTGCATGTGCAGCAGGCCATCCCCCTGGCCCAGCGCATCCCCGTTTTGCTCTTTCCGCACAATGACTTCAGCCGCTGCCGGAAGGAGTTCATGGACTGGATGCAAAACGAGCGCCCAGATGCCCTCATCACCTTTGATCAGCATGTGCCCGATTGGCTGCAAAAGATGGGCCTGCGGGTGCCCGAAGACATCGGTCTCGTCGTTCATGACTGGACCTCCACCATGAAAGGTTACGCGGGCATTTATCAAAGGCGCGACCACGTGGCGGCTGCGGGGGTGGACCTGGTGGCCACGCAGCTTTTGCAAAATGAAAGCGGTGTTCCTGAGGTGCCGCGTCAGATCCTCATCCCACCCGAGTGGATCGAAGGTCCCTCGGTCCGGGCGCGCCAGAGTTAAAGGGTTGCTAGCAGTGCCTCCGCCTGGGACACCCCTTGCAACCAAGCAGCCTCGACGCGTGATTGCCCCAGGGCGTCCCCACAGAAATGCAGGCCTGCCGGGAGGCTGGGTGGGCTCACAGGCTCGTTCACGCGCGCAAATCGCCAGCGGTGCGTGAGTTGGGCCGTGAAGTTTTGTGGTGGCAGTTCCCACAGCGTTTCAAGTTGCTCCCGCAAAAGTGCCGACCAATCCTCGGGCCGAGATTCCAGGTGCTCGTAACTGAATCTTTCCCCCGCATGCACCACCATGGCGGTATTCCCTGGTGTGATGCGGCCTAACTTATGATTCTCACACGCGGACCAGGCGATGTCGTCGGTGGGGCTTCCCATCATGCCGTAGAGCTCGGCAGTTCTGCCCTGAGGCGGCTGCTGATACAGGGCCAGCATGGCCAGGCAGGGCACGTAGGGATCTACGGTCGCAGGTTGGTTAAACAGCTTGAGCGTCTGTGGCAGCGGAGCCGTGCTGATCACTTGGTCATAAACTTCATCTTGGATCTGCCAAGCCTCCCCCTGGGCCGTCACGGGGGCGAGAGTTTGCTCGAAACGAACTTCTAGCCCCTGCCCGAGATCACGACACAGGTGGCTATTGCCTTTCACATGGTAATAGCGCGGGGGACAGGATGACTGGCCATTTTCAAGGTGAAGCACAGGGGCCGTGAGGGACTGCACATGGTCGCCACAGACCTCCTGTACCGCCTCTTTAAAACCGGGATCCCGCATCGTAAAATACTGCGCGCCATGGTCCACGCGGCAGTCCTGCCAGCGTTTGGTGGCGCAGCGCCCGCCATAGCCACGCGATTTTTCAAATACCGTCACGGGCATTCCTTCCTGCTTCAGACGTCGAGCGCAGGCTATGCCGGCGAGTCCGGCTCCGATGATGGCGATTTTGGGCATGGCCACTTTACGCCTGTTGTCGGCAGTGGGGCGGATATACTTTGGCTACGGGATGGATTCAGGGCTTAACCGGCTCGGGGTTCAGCGTTAGGATGTAGCCCACCAGGTTTTTCATCACTTGCTCATCCTCGATGAAAAGCGTGGTCATCATCACCATCTTCGCCCCCTTATCATCCCCCTTGGCATTGCCGCGATGCAGGCTCTTAAATTTCTTGAGCTGTGCCAGCAAGTACCACCCCTGGCGGCCGACCAAAGGCGGGCTGCCGAAAAGCTGTTCGCCACTGGCGTTGTAGCGGTGGCATTCCATGCAGCGTTCGTAAAACAGCTCCTGGCCAGCCTGCACTTGGGCACCTTCCAGCGTGCGTTCTTTCGGCAGCACCAGGGCTAGGGATTGCACGTGATTGGCCACCGCCGTCATCTGCTCAGGTTTTAGCGTCTTGGCGATTGCGGCCATCAGGGCTCCTTGGGGGTCCACCTGCCCATTCTCACCCCGTCTGCCTTCGTGAAAGTTGGTCAGTTGCCGCAGCACATACCACTCCGGTAGATTGGCGATGGAGGGTGTCTTCAAGTCATCTTTGCCTTCACCCTTGGGGCCATGGCAGGCCGCGCACACCGTTTGAAAAAGCTGCGCTCCCATCTCCTCGGCGGAGCATCGCAGCGCGAGGAGGAAGAGACACAGGAGAACAGATTTCAGCATCCGATAACCAACGGTCATTCCTTCCCACTTTCTCTTCCAACCTGACGAAGGACAAAGAACGGCGCAGCGAATGCCAAACCACGCTCAAGAATCAATCGGCACCTCCATCTTGCGCAAAAATCAAGACCTGCCACACTCCCGGTCCATCATGTCCACCATCGTCGTCGCCCAAAAGAACGGAGTCGCCTGCATCGGCGCAGATACCATGAGCAGCCTCGGCTCTCTGCGCCAGCGCGCTCACCATGTGGTGAATAAAAGCAAGATCACGCAACTGGGAGATACCTACGTGGGCCTCACCGGCACCACCACCAGCCTGGTGGTGATGAATAGCTACTTTGCCAACCCTGAGCGCCCGCGAGATTTCTCCTCCACGGACATGATCTTTGAGACCTTCCGCCATGCGCATCACTGGATGAAGGCCGAGTACTTCATGGCCACTCAACCCGACAAAGGTGAGGAGTATGAGACCACCCAGTTTTATGGCCTCATCGCCAATCCACACGGTATCTTTGCCCTGTATTCCTACCGCAGCGCGCAGCAGTTCCACAAATTCTGGGCTGCAGGTTCCGGGCGTGACTTTGCCCTCGGGGCCATGCACTCCGTGTATGACCAGTATGAGGACGTGGTGGACATCGTCAAAGCCGGGCTCCAGGCCTCGGCAGAGTTTGATGGCGGCACCGGTGCCCCGTTTGAAATCCACACCTGCCCACTCATTGCCCCCGCGAAGTCGAAACCTGCCAAAAAGACCCGTCGTTCAGCGTAGCTCTCCCTCACTCCCAACCATGAAGTATCTTCCTCTTTTTTTCCTCCCCGTTCTGGCCTTGGCCGATGGGCCCAAGGACAACCTCGCCGATAACGTCCGCCCCGTGCCCCCCATCGGCATTGATGTGCCTGAGGCCGATGTCAAGGCGCTGACCCAGGGCCTGACCGAGCTGCGTGCCGCCATTGACGCTGCGGTCAAAGCCCAGGCGAAAAACCCCAAGCTGGCCGATCTGTTGCCCGATGTGGAGATCTTTTACAAGGGCGTGGATTGGGCATTGAAGTTCAAAGAGATCCATAAACCTGCGGAGATCAAATCGGCCCTGGAAACCCTGGCGGAAGGCAAGCTGCGCGCAGAACAGCTCAAAAATGGCCAGTCTCCCTGGACCACGCAAAAGGGTCTCGTGGTGCGTGGTTATCGCTCCAAGATTGACGGCTCCGTGCAGCCCTATGGCTTGGTGATTCCAGACAGCTACAACGGTGCGGCCACCCGTCTGGACGTGTGGTGCCATGGCCGTGGTGAGACCTTGAGCGAGCTTTCCTTCATTGATCAGCGTCGCAAACAAACAGGCAATGTGGCTCCGGCCAACACCATCGTCCTGCACCCTTACGGCCGCTACTGCTGCGCCAATAAGTTTGCCGGTGAAATGGACCTGCTGGAGGCGCTGGATCATGCCAAGAAATTCTACCATGTGGATGAAGACCGCACCATCGTGCGCGGCTTCAGCATGGGCGGTGCGGCAGCGTGGCAGTTCGCCGTGAATTACTCGGACAAATGGTGTGCCGCAAATCCCGGTGCCGGCTTCTCAGAGACCCCTGAGTTCCTCAATGTCTTCCAGACCGAAGACGTCACCAAAGTACCCTGGTATGAGAAGACCCTGTGGCACTGGTACAATGCCACCGATAGCGCGGTGAATCTCTTCAACACTCCCACCGTGGCTTACAGCGGGGAGATTGATAAACAGAAGCAGGCGGCCGATATCATGGAGAAATACCTGAAGGCCGAGAACATTGACCTCGTCCACATCATCGGGCCACAGACCGCTCACAAGATCCATCCCGATTCCCTCATCGAGATCGAGCGCCGTCTGGCCGACATTGCCGCCGTGGGTCGGGATCGCAGCCCGGACGAGATTCATTTCGCCACTTGGTTCCTTCGGTATAACAAAATGCATTGGGTGACCGTGAATGGTCTGGGCGAAAGCTGGAAGCAGGCGCGCGTGGATGCGAAAATCACGGGCGTTAAAGAAGTGACGGTGAAGACCAGCAACGTCACGGCCTTGAGCCTGGACATGCCTGCGGGTCACTGCCCATTCAATATGCAGGAAGCGCCGGTGGTGAAAATTGACGGCAAGGAACTGACGGTGGCCAAGCCCAAGTCGGACCGCTCCTGGCTGGTGCATTTGCGCAAGCAAGATGGGAAGTGGGCGGTCGTCGCCAGTGCCCAAGAAGAGGGCAAGCTGGCTAAACATCATGGCCTCTCGGGCCCCATTGACGATGCCTTCATGGGCAGCTTCCTTTATGTGAAGCCTACAGGTACTGCGCTAAATGACAAAGTCGGAGCCTGGACCCAGGCGGAAATGGAACGCGCCGTCTTTGAGTGGCGCCGCCAGTTCCGTGGAGATGCCCCAGCCAAGGCAGACAAGGACATCAGCGAGGCAGACATGGCCAACAACAACCTCATTCTCTGGGGCGACCCACAGAGCAATGCAGTGCTGGCCAAGATCATCGCCAAACTGCCCATCCAGTGGACGCAGGACAAGCTGATCGCCAATGGCAAAACCTATGACACGAAGACCCACGCCCCCGTGCTGGTGTATCCAAATCCGCTGAACCCCAAACGCTACGTCGTCATCAATAGCAGCTTCACTTACCGTGAATACGATTACCTGAACAATGCCCGTCAGGTCGCCAAACTGCCCGATTGGGCCATTGTGGATTTCACTCTGCCGAAGTCCACTCGCGCCCCAGGCGGGATCAGCGATGCAGGCTTCTTTGGTGAGACCTGGGAGTGGAAGAAATGATCCGGGAATGGATCGATCTAAAGTTGGTTAGGTGATTCCGATTTGATCCCCGCTTGAGTTTCTCAAGCGGGGATTTTTTATGGGTCGAGCGATGGGCCTAGGCCCGTTATCACACCGTTTCAGGCACCACGAAACCTTCGCGATACTCTCGCTTCAGCAGAGCCAGCGCCTCGGGAGTCGCTGAGATACCGATGAAGGTTTCTTTTTCGGCATCAATCTCAAGGATGGGCCCCACGCGCAGATCGCCAGGTTTTAAAGTGACCTCATTGGCAGTGAGGTGGGCTGGCAGGTCTTCGATGACTTCCTGCCAAGGCTGGAAGTCTTTGAGCCGGGCCTTTGCTTCATCCAGATCCGCCGTCTGTCCCAGACGCCAGGAGATGTTGCCCAGGTGGCACCAAGCGCTGGAGAAGTGGATCTGCTCAATCTCGGCCTTCAGGTCGCTGCTTTTCCGCGAGCGCACGGCGGCGATGAAATTCGCCGCGTGGGTAGCACCGCCATCGCCTTTGAATTTCTGGATGACCTTGCCCGCTGGATCGTGGGCAGAGCCACCGCCACGGCCACCGGCATAGTAGCCGCCTTCACACTCGATGATAAGGAAGGCGCTGGAGCGGCGGCGGCGATAAACATCGGGAGCCTTCATGCCCTTCTGACGTGGCAGGTTATGCACGTCCATGATCACCGGGACCACGCCCGTGTCATAGTAGAGGAAGTGAGTGTTCGGCGTCTCGCCTGCATCATCCCAGCCCAGGCGGCCCCCACCTGCCAGCACCCGTTTCGGCAGGCTGATCTTGTCACGGAAGACCACATTACGCAGATCGTCCAGGATGTGCGGGCCCCAGTTGCCCAGCTCGCCATTGCCCGTGTTCCAGTTCCAGTGCCAGTCGTAGTGGAATCTCTCCCGCAGGATCGGCACGTCCTGAGCCGGGCCTAACCAGAGATTGTAATCTACCGATGTGGGTGGGGTGATGGGTGTCTGGCGTTTGCCGATGGTGGCACGCATGCCGTAGTGATTGCAGCGCACGTACTTCATCGCGCCCAGGGTGCCGCCATCTAGGTAGGCCTTCAGTTCATCGTGAAAGGGGTCACTGCGCTGCTGCGTGCCACCCTGGACGATGCGGTTGTATTTGCGTGCCGCAGCCACCAGTTGGCGGCCTTCCCAGATGTTGTGGGAAATGGGCTTTTCCACATACACATCCTTGCCTGCTTGGCAGGCCCAGATGGAGGCCAGCACGTGCCAGTGATTGCCCGTCGAGACGATCACGGCATCAATGCTTTTGTCTTCCATCACATGCCGCAGGTCCTGGGTCGTCTTGGCATTCGGAAAGGCCACCTTTGCCTTGTCCAGTTGAGCCGTATCCGCATCACACAAGTAGGCGATTTCCACCCCAGGCACCTTGGCCATGCGTTTGGCATTGCCCATGCCTTGACCGCCGAGGCCGATGGCCGCCACGCGCACCGTTTCATTGGCCCCCAGCACACGGCTGGCGGAAAGGGCAGTGGTGGCCAGAGCGGCCCGGTGCAGGAAAGTTCGACGAGAGGTGACGGCAGGCAGGTGGATCATAAGCCTGCCGTTTTATGAAAACCGGCTGGCTGGGACAAGTGGAAATGCAATTTTTGTCACCTTGATAAACTTCGGTTCCGATAAATGTATTGCTTAGTGTTTCGCATCAGCTCCCTAACCCAATGAAAAGGTTTTTTCTCTCTGCTCTTACGCTTCTCGCGGCCGCTGCCAGTTTTGGCCAGTCCCCTGAGCCCGCCCCGACAGCTCCCGCCGCGCCTTCAATGCGGGCGGAGCTGGTTCGCTCCACCTCCGGCCGCACGTTGAATGATCGCAATCTGGCCGATGGCACCATGCCTCTCAAAAAGGGGATGATGTATGACGTGGTGGAGCAGCGAATGGGCTACGTGGTCATCTCCGCCAACAGCCGCAAGGTGGTGGTGGCGCAGACGGATGTGACTCTTTCACCTAAGCCTGTGGCCTCCACGAAAATTTCGCCATCCAGCAACTCAGGCTTCACCCCGGGAGAAATCGTCCTCATCAGCGCCAAATACACGCTGGAAGGTAACCAACCACGCAATGTCAAAAATCGTCTCTCCAAACTGGTGCCTACGGGTGTCATCACCGAACCTGTGAGAATCATGGTGTCGGATGATTTGAGCTCCGCCGCCACGCTGGAATCAGGTCGTGTCACCGTCAGACGCAGCGGATCAAACACCGTTTTCTTTCGCGGTGCTTCGACCAATATTTTGACCGTGGAGTACTCCTTCAACGGAGAGATCCGCAAGAAACAAGCGATCGAAGGCAGCTACCTCACCCTGCCTTGATGCGCTAAATGGAGCCGACGACGGCCCAAACAAAAAGCCCGCCTTGGAAGATCCAAGGCGGGCTTTGAATTTTCTAGAGGCTGCTTAGAGCTTCTTCACGCGGAAGCTGCGGAAGCCCACGGGATCACTGTGGCCGGCGAAGCCGATGAAGCCGCTGGTTTTGTCCAGGCCCTTGGGGGTTTTCTTCGGGTCCAGTTTGCTGCGGTCCACCTGGCTCAGGTCGGCATCCAGGATCTTGGTGCCGTTGAGGGTGACGGTGATCTGCTGGCCTTTGACGGTGACTTCCTGGAAGTTCCACTGGCCCACGGGGCGCAGGTAACCATGCTTGGCTCCGATGAGGCCATACACGGAACCATGATACTGGTAATCCTTCAGCGGAGTTTTCGCCTTGGCGTTGTAGCCATCGCTGTCAATCACCTGCAGCTCCAGACCGTTCCAGGCGGCGTTGCCTTCTTTCGGCGTGCGCAGGGCGATGCCGTTATTGCCACCGGGAGGCAGGATGAACTCGGTCCGGATCACGCAGTCACCATACTCTTCCAGGGTCAGGAGATCGCCGCCTTTGCCTGCTTTGCAGTAGATGGCGCCGTCCTTCATTTCGTAGTTTTCGACGCTGCCCTGCCAGTTGCTAAGGTCCTTGCCATTGACCATTTCCTTGAAGCCTTCTTCGCCTGCGGCCAGGGTTTTGTTCGCCTCTTCAGGGCTGATTTCACGGATGAACACATTGCGCCAGCGGATCTCGCTGCCGTGAGTCTGGAGCTGGATCGGGCCTTTGGCAAAGGCAGGGTCCTTCATGAAACCGGCAGGTTTTGGTGGAGCCACTTCGCCAGCCTTGGGTTTCACATAAGCCAGGTAACCAGCCTTCTTGTTCGCAAAGAAGTTTTCCAGCACGGCATTGTCCACCACCTTTTCACCGTTGAAGAGGATGGTCACGCGCTCACCGATCATGGTGATTTTAAAGCTGTTCCACTCGCCCAGGGGCTTGTCCATGCGCTTGGACGGGTCCTTACCCGGAGCACCAGCGCTGTTGTTCCAGAGACCGCCGGAGCCTTTGGCACGGCCCAGACCCTTGGGATCTTCTTCATCCGCATCCCAGATCTGCACCTGTGGGATGCCGCGCAGGTACACGCCGCTGTCACCTTTTGGCAGGGCCTTGTATTCCACCCAGAGTTCAAAGTCGCCGTAGTCTTTGTCGGTGGTGAGGTAGAGCCCCTTGCCATCGTTCACCAGTTCCCCGTTTTCCACTTTCCAGTGGGCGTTCACGTGGTCCTCGGCAGCCTTGCCCTTGGCATCCACCGCACCGCCTTCGACGGATTTCTTTTTGTAGTCGGCCTGCTGCTCAGGCGTCATGGCCCACAGTTCGCTCGGGTCGCGGGTGCCCCAGCCATACCAGCCGGAGAGATCTTTGCCGTTGAACAGGGGTTTGAACCCCTCAGGCGGGACGTTGTTTTCAGCGCGCAAGCCGGTGATGGCAGCCAGGGCGAGCAGGGAAGTAAAAAGCGGTGCTTTCATGAGTGGAAGAAATGAGTCGGGACCGGGGCGGGTGTTCTTTCAGTTTCTGTGCGTGTCGTCGGGGCGCTTTTCGATACTTTCGAGACGCTCCCGCAGCAGGCGCACTTCGGTGATCAGTTCTTTGATCTCCGTGTCATCTTTTTTCAGGTCAGGCTCCACAAAGAAACGGGCGAACAAACCCGTGAGCACGCCGAACAAACCCACGCCCGTGACCATCAGGAGCATGGCCACCAGTCGCCCCTCAGGCGTGACGGGGTAGCGATCTCCGTAACCCACGGTCGTCATCGTGGTGATGCCCCACCAAAAAGCATCCATGGGAGACTTGATGTTCGACTCGGGCGCATTTTCAAACACCAGGATGGAGATGATGGAAAACAGCAACAGCACCACGGCCATCAGGATCGTGGTCGCCGCCATGCTGCGGGCCCGGTGCTGGTGTAGGTAGGCCATGATGGCTCGCGCGGAGCGGAAGGCGCGCAGGATGCGCACGATCTGGACGATGCGTACCGCCCGCCCGATGGCAAAGATGTCCGCCGGGATGCAAGAGAGGAGGTCAATCCACCCCCAGCGCATGAACGCCAGCTTCGACTCGGCGCGGCGGAAGCGCAGGCAAAAGTCCAGGAAGAAGATGGAGCAGACAAACCAGTCCACATAGCACATGAGCTCCCGCACATTTTGCTCCAGCGGCACGGTGAGATCCAGCAGCAGCGCCAGGATGACATAGATGGAAAGCAGTAGGACCAGGGCATCCAGAAAGCGCAGGCGGAGCGTGTTCATGAGCAAGTTCTTGTTAGGCCTTCCATCAGGTGTAATCTGGTCCTTACTTTTTCGTCAGGATGTCCAAATGCTGCTGGTATTGCTTCTGCTGCTTTTCCCAGGTGTCCAGGATCTTCCCATACTGCTCAATTTGCTTCAGTTGAACCTCAAAGGCCGCGGCCTGTCGGACCAAAAGTCCTTCCTGTTCTTTAATCATCACCATATAACGCTTTTGCAGATCCACCTGCTCATCGAACACCTGCTTAGCTATCTTTGTTCGAGCGGCCTCTTCCTCCAAGGCCTTTTGGTAGATGTCCTCCGCGGTGGGGGCCTGGGTGGGGGTTTCCTGTCCTTTGGCTTCAAAACTGCTATGAATAAAAAAAAGGCTCAGGGCCAAACTTAGGCCAATCAACATTATCGACGGAGGTTTCATGCCGCAGAGATTCTTGGATTTAAGAGATGCTTGCAAGCTCGCAACTTTGCAGAATTGCCCATCTTCTGACCGTATATAGCGAAACATAATTCCATGCGCACGCTTTTCTGCCTCCTGCTTCTGGCCCCTGCCGTCCTGGGGGCGGCCCCGTCTGCAAAGTCCGTGGAGGCCATCGCAGTGGAGGCCAAGCGATCCGTCGTCAAGGTCCTGCAATCGGGCCGGGAGGGCATGGATGGCCTGGGCGCGGGTTTTGTGGTGAGTGAAGATGGCCTCATTGCCACGAATCTGCACGTCATCGGCGAGGCGCGAAGGCTGGAGGTGGAGATGGCGAATGGCGAGAAGCATGAAGTCGTGGAAGTGACCGCTACGGATGCGCACTGGGACCTCGCCCTGCTGCGCATCGCGAAAAAGGGCCTGAAACCCCTCACCTTGGCCGATAGCGAAACCATCCAGCAAGGCCAGCCCATCGTGGCCATGGGAAATCCCCAGGGCCTCGCCTTCAGCGTGGTGGATGGCGTGGTGTCCGAGTTTCCCGACGTCGTCAACGACATCCCGATGATCCGTTTGGCCCTACCCATCGAAAAAGGCAACAGTGGTGGGCCGCTGCTGGATCGCCAGGGGCGGGTTCTCGGCATCCTCACGATGAAATCCGCCGTCACCGAAAACCTCGGTTTTGCCATGCCGGTGAATGAGCTGAAGCGCCTCATTGAAAAGCCCAACCCCGTGCCCATGGCGCGCTGGCTCACCATCGGCGTGCTGAATCCGAAGCTGTGGACGCCTCTATTAGGCGCACGCTGGACCCAGCACGCGGGTATCATCCAGGCCTCTACCCCCGGCACGGGTTTTGGCGGGCGCTCCCTCTGCTTGTGGGCACCGGAGCAACCGGGGGAAACCTTCGAAGTGGTCGCCCATGTGAAGCTGGGGGATGAGTCCGGCGCGGCCGGGTTGGTCTTTTGTTCGGACGGGGGAGATGCCCATTACGGCTTTTACCCCTCGGCGGGAAAACTCCGCCTCACCCGCTTTGAAGGGCCAGATGTGTACTCCTGGACGATCCTGGCGGATGTGCCGACCGAGGCCTATCGCCCCGGTCAGTGGAACCTCCTCCGCGTGCGGGTGGAGCCAGAGCAGATCACCTGCTGGGTCAATGACGAGCGCGTGCTGGTGCAGCATGACAGCGGGCTGCGGGGCGGCTACGCAGGCCTGTGCAAATTCCGCAACACCGAGGCGGAATTCCGTGGCTTCCGCCTCGGGTCAGATCTCTCCCAGAAGCCTGTGCCGGAGGAGATCGCTACCACCATCAAAACAGCCTTGCAGACCTACGCTCAAACCCCGGCGGCAAAGTCCAACACCCTCCAGCAACTGCTGGATCAGCCCGATGCCAGCCGCCGTTTGCTGGCCGAAAAACGCCGTCAACTCGAGGAGGAAGCCGCCGCGTTAGGCGATCTGGAAAAGGATCTGCACCGCCACGCCGTCACTCGGGAACTGGTGAAGGAACTGGCCAAACCGGAGGAGCAGACCGACCTCATCCGCGCCACGCTCCTGCTGGCCCGCCATGACAATCCTGAGGTGGATGTGGGCCAGTATTTGCAGAGTTTTAACCGCATGGTGGATGATCTGAAGCAGGACCCCGAAATCCTCCAGGGCACCCTGCCAGCGGTGAAGCGGCTGAATCGTTACCTGTTTGAAGAAGGCGGCTTCCACGGCAGCCGCCATGACTATGGAAACAAGTCCAACAGCTACATGAATGAACTGCTGGATGATCGCGAAGGGCTCCCCATCACGCTTTCCGTTCTTTACATGGAGCTGGCCTCCCGTCTCGGGGTGAAAGGCGTACACGGCATCCCCCTGCCAGGTCGTTTCATGGTGGGTTACCGGGAAGGGCCCGAGGGGGAACTGCAGCTACTGGACGTGTTTGAGCGGGGCAAAAAACTCACCGTCGTGCAGGCCGCCATGGAGCTGACCGAGCGCGGCGAATTCGCTGAAGAAAGCCTGGAGCCCGCCAAGAAGCGGGACATCGTCCTGCGCATGCTGAATAACCTCCTCAGCAGCACCCTGGACGATGCAGCCTCCATCAAGGAGACCATGCCCTACCTGGATCTTTCGATCGCCCTGGATCCCGATGCTGCTGTGCAGCGCATCAACCGCGCCCAGATGAAACAGCGCCTCGGTTTGAAAAAAGAAGCGGCTGAGGATGTGCGCTGGCTCACCCAGCACTACCCCGAGGGTGCGCCAGAGGAGATGCGCAGCCAGCTTGAGGACTGGCTGAAGTCTCTGGAATGAGGCCAGCAGACTTGATCTTGACGCCTTCCGCCTCCATGGCACGTAAGACACGTTCCATGAAGATCATTCGCCACACCGACCCTACCTGGCAGGAAACCGCTGCCGCCCTGAACCGCCGCGCTGAGGCCAGCGATGCTGTGCAGGAAGTCGTCTCCGGTGTCATCAAGCAGGTGCGTGCCTCCGGTGACGCGGCCCTCATCGAGCTCACCCAGAAGTTCGACGGTGCCACGCTGACGCCGGAAACACTGGCCATTTCGCAGGATGAACTGGCGGGTGCCTGGAATACAGCAGGCCCCGACCTGCAGCAGGCGCTCATCGCCTCCCACCGGAACGTGTTCTCGTTTGCCCAGAAAAGCCTGCGCCAGGATTGGTCCGGCACCAATGAGCAAGGGGCTCAGGTGGGTGAAGTTTATCACCCCTTTGAGCGCGTGGGCTGCTACGTCCCCGGCGGCTCCGCTCCGCTGGTTTCCACCGCCATCATGACCGTCACCCTGGCCTCTGCGGCAGGCGTGCCAGAGATCGTGGTTTGCACCCCTTGTGGGAAGGATGGCACGGTGAATCCAGGCCTGCTGGCCGCTCTGAAACTGGCCGGTGCCACGGAGGTTTATAAAATCGGTGGGGCTCAAGCCATCGCCGCCATGGCCTACGGCACGGAAACCATCCGCCCCGTGGCTAAGATCTTCGGCCCTGGCAACAGCTTCGTGGTCGAGGCCAAGCGCCAAGCCTTCGGCGTCGTGTCCATTGACCTCCTGCCTGGGCCCAGTGAGGTCCTCATTCTTGCCGACAAGTCTGGAAATCCCGCCTTCATCGCTGCTGACATCCTGGCCCAGGCCGAGCATGGCAAGGACAGCCAAGCCGGTTTCATCACCGACGATGCCGCTCTGCTGGACGCCGTGGTGGCCGAGGTAAATCGCCAGTGCGCCACCCTCAGCCGTCAGGCGCAATTGACCCCCGTTTTGGAAAAAGGCGTGTTCCTCCTGCTGGCACCTTCTCTGGAAGAAGGGGCCCGCCTGGTGAATGCCTACGCGCCCGAGCACTTGACCCTCATCACCGAAAGGGAAGGGGACATCCTGCCTCTCATCCGCACCGCCGGGGCCATCTTCCTGGGCAATAACTCCCCCGTGGCCGTGGGTGATTTCCTGGCAGGACCAAGCCACACGCTGCCTACCGGTGGCGCGGGCAAATCTTTCCCCGGTCTCACCGTGGACATGTTCCAGCGCCGCACCAGCATCATCCGCCTGGACAAAGCCAGCGTCACCGCCTCCGAGCCCATCGTCCGCGCCTTCGCCGCTGTCGAAGGCCTGGACGCCCACGGCGAATCTGTGGCGATCCGCGCCCGCTAAGTTCCCGTAGCCGCCTGCGCCAGCAGGTGGTCGGCATGTGCTGTAGGCTTGCACTCACCAGCCATCCCACTCTCGCTTCCTGACTAGGGCATTGTAAATCACCCACCTTTAAAGATTGGATTACCGAATTTCGAAAGATGGATGGAGCCCATTCCTTTTCAATCCTCTCGAAGTCATCGGCGAACGGGGTTGATTCAGAGCGAATGAAGGGGGTTTGGTCTTTTGCGGACGGAGGCGAAAAGACATCCCCCTCGCCCCGCTTGCGGGGAGAGGGCTCGGGGTGAGGGGCGGTCGAGAGCTCTTGGGGGTGGAGGGAGGAGGTCTCATTGGGAGAAAAAGGGCACCTCTTTGCGAACGGACTTTCTGAGTGCTGCGACCACCCCCTCACCTGGGCCTCTCCCCCCGCAAGCGTGGGGCGAGGGAAGGCGCTGTGGGAGCTCGGGATGGAGGGAGCGCGTGGGTGTTAATTGAGAGCGAATCAAGGTGGTTTAGTCTTTTGTGGACGGAGGCGAAAAGACGTCCCCCCTCGCCCCGCTTGCGGGGAGAGGGCTCGGGGTGAGGGGACGTTCGAATGCTATCGAGGGTGGGGGACGGAGGTGTCATTTGGAGAAAAAGGGCACCTCTTTGCGAACGGACTTTCTGCGTGCGGCGACCACCCCCTCACCTGGGCCTCGTCCCCCAAATCTTGGGGGAGAGGGAATGCGCTTTGGGAGCTGTAAATGGTAGAGCGAACGAGGTGTGAACTTCCCAGAACTTCACTCTTAACAGACGTGGCTAGATCATTTTTTAGACCGGCCTAACCACAAGGTCGGCACCAGAACCGCCAGCAACAACACCCCCGACAGTGCACTTGCCAGCGGCAGATTGCGATCACTGAAGGCGCGCTGTTCGATCTTGTTGCCGATCATCTCATCGCCTGTGCCGCCCACGTATTTCGGAATCACATACTGCCCTAGCGAGCAGACAAACACGATGACGATGGCCGAGATCAACCCCTGCCGGACACCCGGCAAAAACACCTTCCGAAACGCCTGCCATGTCGAAGCCCCCAAGTCCCGCGCCGCATCCACCAGCGTGAAGTCGAATTTCTCTGCCGCTGCATACAGAGGCAGGATGGCAAAGGGCAGTTGGGTATAGACCATCACCAGCAGCACCGCTCCGGCGTTGTTGAGTAAAAGGGTGTCCTCCGTGGCCAGGTGCAGCCACACCAGCGCCTGCTTGATGATCCCTTCCGGATGCAGCAGCGAGCGCCAGGCAAAAATGCGGATGATGAAGTTCGTGAGAAAGGGCACGATGATCAGCAGCAGCACCATCTGCCGCCAAGCGGTCCCCATGCGCGCCAGCGCCCAGCTCACCGGCAAAGCCAGGGCCAGGCAGCATGCCGTCGTCGCCACGCTCATCCATAGCGTCTTCCACACCACGGTGAGATACTGGCTGTCCGCCAGCGATTTCACCGTCTCCAAAGTCCACTCATCGCCGACACCGCCCCGTAGATCACTCGTCCGAAACGCCAGCCCCAGGATCAGCACACAGGGCAGGGCAAAGAACACCAGCAGCCAGCCCAAAGAGGGCAGGGTGAGTAGGAGTTCGCGGCGGGATTTCATGGAGTAGAGACAGTTTTCGGAGGGATCTTACCTCAATCCACCACCCTGGCCGCCTCAGGTTCAAAGTGCAGCCACGCTTCCGTATCCGCCGCTAACAACGTCTTTCCAGTAGGCTGCTGGACATGCAGCGCGTGTGGGGCGCAGCGCACCTGGGCCTTGGCATGAGGGCCGAAATAGGTGACGGCTTCAATCCGGGTGGGGAGGACATTTTCGCCTGCCGTTAGTACGGGCCTTTCCAGGCTGAGGTGCAGCCGCTCGGGCCGCACCATCACGCGCACGGATTGCCCAACCAAAAGTGTGGAGTGACCCGTCACGATGAGGCTGCCCAGGCCCGCCACCGTCACGCGCAGTCGCCCATGAGAAAGCGGCTCCTCCACACGGCCTTCGAGGAAATTGGCATCGCCAATGAACCCGGCCACAAAGCTGGTGGTGGGGGCCTCATACAGGCCGCGTGGGCTGTCCACCTGCGAGACCTTGCCTGCCTCCATCACCGCGATCCGGTGGCTCAGGCTCAGGGCCTCCCCCTGGTCATGCGTCACGTAGATGAAGGTGGTGCCCACCTGCGCGTGGATGGCCTGCAGCTCCGCCAGCATGTGCTGCCGCAGTTTCAGATCCAGCGCCGCCAGGGGCTCATCCAGCAGCAGGAGCTTCGGTTCATTCACTAGCGCTCGGGCGATGGCCACGCGCTGCCGCTGCCCGCCACTGAGCTGGGCTGGTTTTTTCTTCGCATGATCACCTAGCTGGATCATCGCCAGCATCCGCTCCACGGCGGCTGTGATCTCTGCCTTGGGCCGTCCTGCGATGCGCAGCCCGAAGGAGATGTTTTCCCACACGCTCAGGTGCGGGAACAGCGCGTAGTTTTGAAACACCGTGTTCACGGGCCTCCGCTCCGGTGGCAGATCCGTGATGTCCTGGCCATTCAGGATCAGCCGCCCCGCGTCCGGTTTCTCAAATCCGGCCAGCATCTTCAGCAGCGTGGTTTTGCCACAGCCGCTAGGCCCTAGGAGAGAAAAGATCTCCCCCTGGCGGATCTGCAAAGTCACCCCATCCACTGCCCGCAGCGGGCCGAAGTGCCTGGAGACTTTTTCGATGGAGAGAAAATCGTTCACAGAATGGCTGGCAGTTGGTGTCTAAGGATTGCAGTAGTTGGCACTGGCTTTAAAGAAACCATCGCCAACGACGGCAAACAACTGCCAACCATCGCAAACTTTTTCATGAGCGAAGACCTCTTCCAAGCCCCCGCCGAGGCCTCCGGCACCGTCGTGGATGCGCAGCCAGATGCCCCCCTGGCATCGCGCATGAGGCCGCGCGTGCTGGCGGAGTACACCGGGCAGGGGCACATCCTGGGCGAGGGCAAGCTGCTGCGCCGCGCCGTGCAGGCAGACCGTTTTTCCTCCATCATCCTCTACGGCCCGCCTGGCGTGGGCAAGACCACCCTGGCCCACATCATCAGCCAGGAAACCAAGGCCCGTTTCGTCAGTCTCAGCGGTGTGGAAAGCAGCGTGGCCGACATCCGCAAAGAAGCCGATGCCGCGCTGAAGCTGAAGAAGCTCACCGGCCAGGGCACCGTGCTGTTTGTGGATGAGATCCACCGCTTTAACAAAGCCCAGCAGGATGTCCTCCTCCCGCACCTGGAGCGCGGCACGCTGCGCTTCATCGGCGCCACCACGCACAACCCTTTCTTTTACGTCAATAGCCCCCTCGTCAGCCGTTCGCAGGTCTTCACCCTGGAGCCCCTGGGCATCGAAGACCTCCAGATACTCATGCAGCGTGCCCTGACCGATGAGGAGCGCGGCCTGGGCAAATGGCACGCCACCCTCACGCCCGAGGCCAGCCTGCACCTGGCCACCGTGGCCGATGGCGATGCCCGCAAGTGCCTCAATGCCCTGGAGCTGGCCGTCCTCTCCTCCACGCCCGATGCCGAAGGCCGCGTCACCATTGACCTCCAGGCAGCGGAGGAATCCGTACAGCAAAAAACCGTCGTCTATGATGGCGATGGCGACGCGCATTACGACACCGCCAGCGCCTTCATCAAGTCCATGCGCGCTTCCGATCCCGATGCCGCCATCTACTGGCTGGCCAAAATGATCTACGCCGGGGAAGACATCCGTTTTCTCGCCCGCCGCATCGTCATCGCTGCCAGTGAAGACGTAGGCATGGCAGATAGCAATGCCCTGCGCGTGGCCGTGGCCGCCCAGCAGGCGGTGGAGGTCATCGGCATGCCAGAGGCGCGCATCATCCTCGGCCATGCCGTCATCTACATCGCCACTGCTCCGAAGAGCAACCGCGCCTACATGGCCATCAACGCCGCGCTCGACGATGTCAAAAACGGCCGCACCCTCCCCGTGCCCAAGCACCTGCGCGATGCCCACTACAAAGGCGCCAAACAGTTCGGCCACGGCGAAGGTTACCTCTACCCCCACGACTTCGAAGGCGGTTTCGTCCCCCAGCGCTGTCTGGAAGGCGGCAAACAATACTACGACCCCACGACCAACGGCCTCGAAGGCCGCATCAAAGAACGCCTGGATCACTACCGGCGGGAATGGGAAAAGCAGGCGAAGGAATCAGATGAGGCTAACCAAAAGTAGGGTGGATAATAGACGGATTTGAGGCAAAATGCCGCATCCCCAAGAAATGGTATTTCTCGCCGTGGTGCTGAGTGCACCAAGAACTCAATCTCAGAATCCCCATGAACATCCTGAAAATGCCGGTCAAGGTCTTCGCTCTGATGGTGACCGTATTCGCTTGCCTAGCGATCCCACAAGAGTCCCATGGCCAGCTATTCTCGAAATGGAAAGCCCGTAAAGAAGCCTCTGCGGGGGAAGCTGCCGCTCGCAAGGACATCGCCCAGGGGATCGTCCGATATGAAATCGGAGGTATCCCTTCGCCGACGGATGCCGAGCTCAGCCGTCTGGCGAAAGAGAAGTATCAGATCACCGTCGCCTTTTCAGGCTGCATGATTGGCCCTCGGGTGGACTTTGACCGCGCCTATCGTCAGACGGTCATAGATCATCTGAAAGCCAAACACGGCTTTGATCCCGTGATGAAAATCGAGAGCGAACTGCGTGCAAAGAGGAAGTAGCTAGATTCGGAGCATCGAGTCTCCTTCAAAGGTCTAACCATGTGATGCGGGCACTCCTGCCTGCAATTCTTTGAGGAGTCGAACTGCGTATGAGCCCTTGATTGCAGATAAGAGTGTCTGCGCTTCCTATAAGGTCGGAAGCCAACGGATATTTATGGCTTCAAGGCTCGATGAAATAATGCTGCTTGTGTCCTCCCTGGGCAAGTTCGGCGGCCAGTAACTCTGCCTCAGATCGGGAGCTGAACTGATCGATCTTAAACCGAGCCCCATTGTCGTCTTCACGAAACAACGTATAAAGTTGAACAGGTGAAGAGGTAGTTTCGTGGGTAGGAATTTGGAGGTCCGGCACCGCTGCCCACCATCCCAGATCATCCTTTCCCCACCGAACTCCGAGGCTCAAAGCCACGGTCCGTAAGAGTTCCAGTTCAGAGGCTTCCGTGCCTGCATCCATCAGATGTCCTGAGATGACTGTCCCATCCGAGGCTCTTCCTTGCATCACAAGTTTCGTGACAGGACATCCTGGTCCCCCAGGTTCGCCACGACGATGAAAGGTCCTTTGTGAACTCATAGGAATACGTGCTCCAAAGATGCTAGCGGTCAAGTTATGTCCCAGTCGCAGGATTGGGGGTCAAAGTGATGCAGGCACTCTTGCCTGCAATCAAGGCCTCGTACGCTGTTCGACACCACGAAGAATTGCAGGCAGGAGTGCCCGCATCACTTGAGAATTCCCTACCCCCCAATCCCCAGCGCCACGACGGTCCCTTGCAGCACAGCGGCGATTCGGACGCTGTCATGGATAGCCGCTTCGGAGACCTGATGTTGGGTCAGCGTGGCCTCATGGGCCTGGATGCACATGCCGCAGCCGGCGAGGGCGGCGCAGGCCATGGACATGAGCTCGAAGGTGGCTTTGTCCGTCTTCGGCTGGCCCATGCGGAGCATGCGCAGGCGGGCAGGCATCGTGGCGTAGCTTTCTTTTTCCACCAGGTGGCGGAACCGGTAGTACACCGTGTTCATGCCCATGATGGAGGCGGAGGCCTTAGCGTCATCCACAAAGTCCTCGTTGAGGCCCGCAGCGAGGGCATCGGCCAGGACGGCTTCGCGCAGTTCGGTGTTGTTGATGAAGTAGGCGGAGGCCAGGGCAATGCCCCAGACCTGATCCGAGGTGAGGTTTTCGGGACGGAGGACAGCCTGAAGGTTCAGCCGCAGATCCTTGGCGGCATCTGGCATTTTGTCGCGAAGAGCGTCAATTTGGGACATGGGAAAATGGAAGAAGGGCGGGGCCGGATGCACCAGCCCCGCGAGGAGTTTTTTGAGCTAACAAAAAGGGTGAAATTAGACCGTCAGGGTCTTTTCACCCTTCTTCCAGTTGCAGGGGCAGAGCTCGTCGGACTGCACGGCATCCAGCACGCGCAGGGCTTCTTCCACGCTGCGGCCCACGGAGAGATTGTTCACGTTCACCCACTGGATGATGCCGTTCGGGTCCACCAGGAAGCTGGCGCGCAGGCACACGTGCTCCACAGGGTCCAGGATGCCCAGGTCACCGGCTAGCTTCTGCGCGGCGATGAGGGGATATTTCAGCGCGGCCAGATCTTCACGGGACTGCTTCCAGGCCAGGTGGGAAAATTCATTGTCCGTGGAGCCACCGATGAGCTGGGTGTCGCGATCCGCGAAATCCCGCACGCGCTTGCCAAATTCCACCAACTCCGTGGGGCACACGAAGGTGAAATCCTTCGGATAGAAGAGGAAGAACTTCCACTTGCCCGGGTAGGACTGGTTGGTGATTTCGATGATGTCGTCATTGGTGACGCCATTGCAGGCCTTGGAACGGAATTCTGGGAACGGATGACCGATGGTAAGCATGGGGAGTTTGGGTATCTGAATGGGGGGTGAGGGATGGCGGATCCCTGGGCAGATTCAGCCTCGGGAGAGACTTGGCGATCTGCGGCCCAGGGGGTAGCCAAGCTTTTCCCTAGCTGCTTTCCAGCCAACTTCAATTTGTTTGATCCAGTGCCTGCCGTGGCTTTTTGCGTCAAGGAGACAGCGGGGTGCTAGACCTTTCAGTTATTAAATAGCTGACGATTTTGGGCTGCAAAAATCTGGCCTGCGTTCGCAGATCCGGGACAGGATTTGAGGCAGATGGGGATTGTCGCCCAGGAGATAACTCAAAGCCTGGCAGTAGCCGCCTTTCACCATGTCCAAGACGATCGTGGCCGTGAGTTTCGTGGGCAGGCCTCGTGCGACATACTTTTTTAACAGCGGCAGCTCGTCGTCTTTCAGAAAGTAGGAAAGGAACGTGCGAGTGTATCCGCCTTGGGCATGACCTTGGTGAAACCAGGGAACTTCCCACAAGTTCACCAAAGGAATCAGCGGTCCTAGGGCTTGGTTCACCCAATCAACATCCGCCTGCGAATAAAACATCCAAGAAGGTTCTGCCTGAATGCGCTTGGCGGTCTCGTCCAGGCCTCCTTCAAAACGGGCTCCCAGCTCCAAAAGACGATCCACCAGTTCCCAATGACTGCGATAGATGGCATGGATCAAGGGATTGTTTTTCCCTTCGCATTCCAGCCCCTGAGGATCAGCCCCATGTTCCAGGAGTAAATCAACGAGGGCCGTCGGGGCATCCCCGTCCGTCTGGTTCATCCCATTCAGAGAAAATGACAGCAAACTGAACCAATCATTGAAACTTCTCTCCAGATTCCAGCAGGGAAGGTCTGGACTGGCACCAAGATCAAGCAGGATCCTGGCAGCCTCGGGCTTTTGGCAGCGCACCGCAGCCTCTAGCAGGACATCGAGGACTCGGGTGCTGAGGACAGAGAGTTGTTGAGAAAATCTTTCTTGATCAAAAGGCCCCCGGTCCCGGCACACTTGGCCATTGGGATCAAAATTGTGATGGGCCAGCACCGCTTTGAGAAGGTCAAGGCAGCCGGAGCGGATCGCGTTGGCTGCGATTTCTGCGGCGCACTCGGCATCCAAGGCTGCGGTTTCCAGCTTCTGGAGGATCTCTTCCGAAAGAGCCGCATTCACATCAGGCGGGATCAACCAGGACATCAGGTTGTAAGAAAGCCCGGCGAGATAATGTGCACGGGCGCTGGGCGTCAGGTCTGACCAGATCCGAGTAGGCAAAGCGCGCATCTGCATCTTGCCTGCTTTCCAGGCCTGCACTTCCATAAGAGACGTGATTTGAGGCAGCCACTCGTTCCCGATCTCTCCCGCCAAGCGCTCCAGTTGCAGCATCGGTTCTGGTTGCTCCTCTCGGTCGAACATCCCGTGATTGCGCAGAGCAAAGCCATAATGCATCGAATCAATCATCCCTGTAGGATGCTGGCTTTGGTAGGCAGCAAGAGCTTCGATGATCTCTGCAAGACTGGACGGTGCTTCCGAGTTGTTCATGTTTTAATATCCCTAAACTATCTCACATTAATGCCTCCAAAGCAGGTGCATTCTTAAGATTTTGGGTTGGTGGTTGAACGTTTGTTTGAGAAAAGGCGTATAGCTGGGACAAATCGCCCGGCCGTCCCAGCACCTCCGCCATTGACCCGCCCGGTTTCCTCGCCAAAACCAATGGGGAACCAAACCGTCCTCAGACCTTGCAAGCCAACTCCTCCTCCGCGCCGCGCACTGAACGCGCAGTTTTCCGCACGATCTCTGTTCGTGACCTCTCTGCTGACCAGCTTCTCGACCTGTCGAAGAAGATGAAGCTCTCCCTCTCCAAGGTGGACATGCAGGCCGTGCAGCAGATCTTCAATGATGAAGGTCGCGACCCCACCGACGTGGAGCTGGAAGTCATCGCCCAGACTTGGTCGGAGCATTGCAAGCACCGCATTTTCAACGCCAAAATCGCCCACACCCTGAACGGTCAGGACGAAGTGGTGGACAGCCTTTTCAAGACCTACATCCGCAATGTCACGGAGAAGATCATGGCGGATAAGCCTGACTTCGTGCTCAGCGCTTTTGTGGATAACGCGGGTTTTGTGAAGCTGGACGACAACCAGGCCGTGTGCCTGAAGGTGGAAACGCACAATCACCCGAGCGCCATCGAACCCTACGCCGGTGCCAATACGGGCCTGGGCGGCGTGATCCGCGACATCTTGGGTGCAGGCAAGGGCTCCAAGCCCGTGGCCTCCATCGACGTGTTCTGTTTTGGCCCACCAGATACCAAGCAGGAAGACCTGAAGGCGAAAGACGTCATTCACCCCCTGGGCGTGATGCGTGGCGTGGTGCGCGGCGTGCGCGATTACGGCAACCGCATGGGCATCCCGACGGTCAATGGTGCCATCCAGTTTGACGACACCTTCATTTACAATCCCCTCGTGTTCTGCGGCACCGCTGGGGTGATCCCGATCAAGGACATTGCCAAGGAAGTGAAGCCTGGGCACCTGCTCATCGCAGCCGGCGGACGCACGGGCAAGGACGGCCTCAAAGGCGCGACCTTCTCCTCGGCCGAGCTGACCACGGATTCCCATGAGGAAGACCAGACCGCGGTGCAGATCGGCAACCCGATCGAAGAGAAAAAGGTGGCGGACTTTGTCCTCGCCGCCCGTGAGGCGGGCCTCATCGAGTTCGTGACCGACTGCGGCGCGGGTGGTTTCTCCAGCGCGGCTGGCGAGATGCTCAGCGAAGTCGGCGGTGAAGTGTGGCTGGAAAATTGCCCGCTCAAGGAGCCTGGCCTGGATAGCTGGCAGGTCTTCATTTCAGAGTCGCAGGAGCGCATGGTGCTGGCTGTCGAAGAGCACAACCTGCCCGCTCTCCAGAAGATCGCCGATACCTGGCAGACCGAGATTTTTGTCCTCGCCAAGGCCGATGGCCAGAAGCGCTTGAAGGTGTGGCACCATGGCCAGTCCGTGTGTGACCTGCCGGTGGACAAGCTGCACGGAGCCCCTCGCCGCGAGATGAAAGCCCAGTGGCGCCAGCCTGCCGCCCTGCCGCCAAAAGTGGCCGTGCGTCCAGAATCCTGGACCCAGGTGCTGAAGACCGTGCTGGGTGATTTCTCCATCGTCTCCCGCGAGCCGATCATCCGTGAGTATGACCACGAAGTGCAGGGCAATACCGTCCTCAAACCGCTCGCCGGTGCCAGTGGCGATGCCCCCCAAGATGGCTCCGTCATCAAAGTGGATGGCAGCAGCCAACTCGTCGCCCTTTCCTGCGCTCTGCTTCCTGAATGGGGTAAGACCGATCCGCACGCCATGGGCCGCGCCTGCGTGGACGAGTGCGTCCGCCAGCTCGTCGCCATGGGGGCGAATCCAGAGCGCATCGCCATTCTGGACAACTTCTGCATGGGCAACCCGGACAACGAAAAAGAGCTGGGTGCCCTCATTGAGTGTACCAAAGGCATGGCGGAATCCGCCCTGGCCTACGGCGCTCCCTTCGTCTCTGGTAAGGACAGCTTCTACAACTACTTCATCACCGATGAAGGCCCGGTCTCCATCCCCGTCACCCTGCTGGTGAGCGGTTTCGGTGTCGTGGAGGATGCCTCCCACGTCATCGGTTCCTCCCTGCGCCGGGCGGGCAGCAAGCTGGCCATCCTGGGCAAAACAACCCCGGGTCTGCGCGGCAGCGTCTTCGCTAAATACACCCAGGGTGCTGGCCTGAACGGAGCCCCGAGCTGGAACGAAACTGAGACCTGGGCCAACTACGGCAAGTATCACGAACTGGTGAAAAAAGGTGCCATCCTTGCCACCCACGATCTCTCCGAAGGCGGCCTCGCCGTCGCCCTGGCCGAGTTCGCTTTCAGCGGCAAAGGCGGGATCAAGATCGAGCTGGAAAACTTCCCCGCCACGAAGGACTGCACCACCGCCGAGATCCTCTTTGGCGAGACTCCCGGCCGCTTCCTCATCGAAGTCGCCCCGGAGCACGTCGAAGCCGTCCGCGCAGCGGGCGCTGTCTTCATCGGTGAAAGCACCGGCGAACGCTGGCTGCACGTCACCAATCGCGGCACCACCCTTATCGACGCCGCCATCGCCGACCTCAAGCCCATCTGGCAGAACGGTCTCGTGCAGTATTATTGATCCTTGTTTGACCTGAAGATTTGCCTTCCATGCCCCACGCCCTTCTCATCAAATTCCCCGGCACCAACTGCGACCTGGAAACTTCCCGCGCGCTGGAAGCCGCAGGTTTCACCGCTGAAGTCCTGCCCGTCGCCCACCTGGAGCCCACCTCGCTGGACCGGGCCAAGCTGATCGTGTTTTCCGGTGGCTTCAGCTATGGCGACTATGTCATGAGCGGCCGCATCGCCCAGCTCATCACCAAGCACAAGCTGGGTGAGCGCCTGAAGCAGTTCGTGGCCGATGGCGGTTACGTGCTCGGCATCTGCAACGGTTTCCAGATCCTCACGCAGCTCGATCTCCTCCCGCGCGGCAGCCTCATTCATAACAACACCGGTCGTTTCATCTGCCGCTGGACCCCGCTGAAGAAGAACGGCAATACCAGCCCCTTCCTCAAAGCCCTGCCAGACAATTTTGAACTGCCTGTGGCCCATGCCGAAGGCCGCTTTGTCGGTGAATCTGGCGATGCCGAAAAATACATCAAGGATGGCCACGCTGCCTTGCTCTACGGCAAGGACATCAACGGCTCCAGCGCCCAGATCGCCGGCCTGCAAGATGACACAGGACGCGTCTTCGGCCTCATGCCTCACCCCGAGCGCTTCATCGCCAAAAACACCCACTACGATCCCGATTGGAACGGGGCCGAGCAAGGCTGGGGATACTACATGTTCAAAGGTGTGGCTGAAGCGATTGCGGCCTAACAAACCCCCTTCTCAAACACCCCAGTTGTCTCGCATCTGGGGTGGTTGGTTTTTACACTCGGAGAGAAAACTGCCAAAGTTTGTTACCGGATTCACTCTGCCACATTTCGGGAATCAATTTCTTGATTCGCTAGGTGAATCCATCATGAGGCCAGAAGAGCTTCCCGCAGCCGCGAGATGGAATCTTGAGTGGCCACTGGCGGAAACAGCTTTTCAACAAAGTGCTTCCACCGAGGATGCATTTGATCAAAAGTCGTGCGTTGCCAGAGGAACCCGTGACGGCCTTCTTTTAGATCGAGATCGAGTTTGGCTTCATGCGTCATCAATTGGTCGGCGAGTTCATTGAGATGGGAGCGCGATGCATCGCGCCTGAAGCCGATGAGAAGCTGAGCCAGGAGATAAAAAAGACTTTCTTCGGAACTCCATAATTCGAGCGAAAGTTTTTGGTGCATTTCCACCAACACGGGGAGGAGGAGATCTTCGAAACGATCATCTTCGAGTGCGTCTAGGTCTTCGATAAGATTGATCGCGTAGTAGTTGCAGGCCAGGAGCCAACCACTTTCGTTAGGCCCCAAAATGATCGCTAAGCCAACGGCATTGGTGAAGATACGAAAGCGACGAAATCGGAGTGCTTCTTGAGTCTGGAATTCTTTTTCCGGATGACTGTATTGAGTCAGATTGATGGTTTCTGAGATATCAAAATCAAAATCGAGAGGAATGACCCGTGATGTTAAAATGGACTCAAAGGTGCGGACATACTCAGGGTAGCCAAGGTCATCGGGGCAAAACTTTACCACATCTTCAACCGTCACGTGATCTGCCGCAGCTTCGAAAAATTTAAGGACCGCAGGTGTCATGAAATTTGTGTCGCTAAGGCTCCTTGAGAGTTGGGAAGTGAATGCGTTTCGGCAAATGCTATCAAGGTTCAAAAATTGCTTCTGGTGCCCCGAACTCCTGGGGCCAGTCCACGTAGGGGACATCGGTGGCGCCGATGATGTAGCGGACGGTTTTCCATTGGCCGTTGCGCTTTTGCAGTAGGGCAAAGATGCCGCCATCGAAGGCCCCTTCGCGGATGGCTTCGGCGTGGATGGTGCCTCGGTAGTCCATCTCGCTGCCATCTGGCTTCAGCGGCACGCCCGCTAGAAAGGCCCAGTCGCCCTGAATTTTCAGGCGGTTGATTTTGAAGATGACTTCTTTATTCAGCTCCGCCTTCACCGGGATACGCAGCGCGTCCACGATGGCTTTGCGTTCAGGACTCCCTGGCTGCGGCGTGAAAGTTTCACCTCCGAAGACGGGAGCCAGAGCCACAAGCAGGAATAAAAAGAGGCAGGAGAGGGAGGCATTCATGAGAGGAATTTCAAGAGGGCAGGGCTAGAGGTAGCATTCCCGGAGCCAAAGCAAGAGGACTTAACCATCGGTAACGAAAGCGTAGTTCAGGGTTCGCTAGCCATACGAGTCCGAAGCCGATCAGAGACAAACAGTGGGCATGTTCTAAGGCTCGTTTCAGCGCATAACTTTGGCTCGGCCAAAGATCCAAGAAAGTTCCTCTAAAGGGGCCAAATCTTGCAGACGCAAGGCACCAAAACCCAAGGATCACACTGAGTATCAGCAGGGTTAAAAACACCGTTTTTACCAGGTTGCGACGTCTGTCGGAGTCTGGTTTTCCTGTCTCACGGCCAGAGATAGGTGTCGCTTGAGCGTCGGCTGGCATGCTACCCCGATGAAATGAATTTTCACAGCCTAAGTCAAACTCGATCTTGAGCTGATTCGGCGGTGAACCCAAAACGTGATTACAGGGCCATCCTCAAGATGCCGCCAAATAAGGCTCCGCCAGATGCAGCCAGGGATGGATGACACCATGGTTGGCGATCTCCTGGCCAAAGCGGGTGCTCATGTAGTCGGCGTGGGGGATGAGGCCCACGCGGCCCAGGTCCAGGCGGTCGGCATCCCAACAGGTGCCGATGGTGGGATCGGGGTGATGTTTGCCCTCCGTGTGCCAGATGCAGGCCTCCTGGAGGAGGGAGAAGTCTTCATCAGAAAGCTGGAAGAAAATACGGCGCAAGGTGGCGGCATACTCAGCGCCGGCGCGCCCGTGACTGGGCTCCCACCCGTCCGACAAACGCCTGCAATCGTGGAAGATCGCAAACAGCCGCACCACCTCCACCTTGGCCCCGGTGCGGGAGGCCAAAATGAGCGCATTGCGCTCCACCCTCCGCCAATGGTCCGGCCCATGCACGGAGAAAGAATCGTGAGCTGGGCAGGCAAGGATCACGTGCTTCCACAGGCGCGGGAAATTGATGGCAGAGGGAGTCATCCGTTAATGGGCTATCATCTGAGCGGGCTAACCAATAATGCGATTCCTGTGCGCGAATTATTGAGCTATTTTTTGCGGTAGCTGCCTGTCCACCAGTGGATGCCAGCGATGGGGCCCACGGTGAAAAGAAGGGTGGGTAACAATAGCAGACGTCCGTCTTCTGGCTTCCAGTTGAGGTTTTGCCGAAGCGTCTCAACGAGGTAAATACATAGCGGAAGAGTGCAAAGCAGGAGAACAAACGTGATGATGCTTGTCCGTGAAGCCTTGAGCCTTTCGCCACAGTGAGGGCAGGTGTGGGAGAACGCAGTGGTCCCATGCCCCCACTCCATGAGGGTCGCTGCGCGTTCGTTACAGGTCGGACATTTCATTTTTTGTGATTCGGTAAAAGCTTGGCTCAGGGCTTTGAGGACTCGTCATGCTTTCCCACCAGGGTTTCAATGTGCTGTTTAAAGAGCAAATAGTCTGGAGATTCGTTGGGCAGGGCGGCCTCAAAACTGACGAGGGTATGGAAAGGAAAGGCGGGGAGGCTGGTGTTGCCACAATCAAAACAGACAACGGCATCTGCCAAGATGCGCCCACCTGCACGGAACTGAATGACGTGGTGCGGGTCATAGCAGGCGGCCATGGAGTCATTGTGCAGCCTCAGGCTTCGCCATACGCGGGCGAGTTCCTGGGCTTCTTCACCTTTCAGGGTCACCTTGTTGGCGATGTGCATCCGTGAAGATTTCTGATGAGCGAGGCGATAGGTTCCGAAGGATTTTTCAGGGACTTTCTCCGTTAGCCGAAACAGCCAGACTTCATCCACGGGCGGCAGTCCGGCACCGTATTTGCGGATGGCCTGCCGCTGTTGGTTTTCTTTAAAATCCTGAGACCACTTCCCGGTGAGCTCGGCCAGTTCATCCTGATACAGATAGCCCAGACAACCCACGAGGGGTGTCAGCAGAAGACTGTAGAAGCAGAGCTTCTTGAAAAAGCGTTTCATGGGTGCTCAGGAGGGAGTCGATAGGATGGCGGATTTGCTTGCCGGGAATCAAGCCCTAACCGGGGTTTTGACGGCGGGCCGGCCCAGGTGGCTGTGGTTTCCTCTCACCCCGCACTTGCATCCCGGCCTTCCCGAGGCACTCTCAGGCTTTCCGGTGGCTGAGAGCGCCGGGTTTTCTCCCATGTCCAAGCACACTTACAAACAGGCCGGCGTTGATATCCATGAAGCAGCATCCTTTGTGGATGACATCGGCGCGCTGGTGAAGGCCACCCAAAAGAAGCGCAAGCTGGCGAATGCCTTTGGTCTTTTTGCTGCTGGGTATGACCTCAGCAAATACAAGGAGCCGATGATTTTCACCGGCTGCGATGGCGTGGGGACCAAGCTGGAACTGCTGCTGAAATACGACCTTCTGGAAAATGCCGGCAAGGACCTGGTGGCGATGAATGTGAACGATGTGCTTACCTGTGGGGCAGATCCGATCATGTTTCTGGACTACGTGGGCGTGAATCAGATCAAAAAAGAGCAGCTCGCGCGCATCATCGCCGGGATGTCTGAATACCTCGTCTCCTGCAATTGCATCCTGGCCGGTGGCGAAACCGCCGAGATGCCGGGCGCGGTGCTCGAAGGCATGGTGGAGCTGTCCGGCTTTGCCATTGGGGCTGCGGAGAAGAAAGACGTGCTGAATCCTGCCGAGATCAAAGAGGGCGATGTCCTCATCGGCTGGCCGAGCGCGGGTTTCCACGCCAATGGTTTCAGCCTCGTGCGTCGCATTCTGGAAAAGGAAAGCATCAAGCTGAGCAAGAAGGACGCCGCGCAACTGCTGACGCCCACCCTTTTGTATCATGAGCAGAGCTGGGGCCTGAAGAAGGCCAAGGTGAAACCGGCCGCCATGGCGCACATCACCGGCGGCGGTCTGGTGGAAAACCTGGGCCGCATCTTCACCAAGCGTGGTCTGGGCTGTCACCTGAAGGTGCCCTTCTGGCAGAATGACGTGGTGCAAAAGGTGCTCCGCCATGCGGACCCGGCAGATTGCTGGGACACCTTCAACATGGGCATCGGTTGGGTGGCCATCGTGGACGCCAAGCAGGCCAAAAAGGCCCTCAAAGTGGGCACGGGCGCTGTGGTGCTGGGTGAGATGGACAAGAGCGGAGCCGTCACCTGCGAACTGGTGAAATAAACCGGATTTTAGAGGGCTTGCAGATGCCGTTCCCGGTCCCGGGAGCGGCATTTGGCTTTTTGGCGGGGTAGGTGGGGCCAGAAAGCGTAGCTTTTGAATAAAATTGCCAGAAAAGAGCTAATGAAGCCGTGACTGGTGCGTTTTTGGGGCAGAGACTCGTCTCCACACTCCATCACCACCTATGAAAGCCACTAAATCCATGCTCGCCGGTCTTTTGATCGCCGGTTTCGGGGGCATTTCCGCCACAGCGGCGGAAGTTCGCACCTGGACCGACGTCGAAGGTCGCCAAGTTTCCGCCTCCTTCGTCCAGATCGAAGGCGATGCCATCGTTTTGCAGACGGACGAAGGCGTCCAGCACCGTTTCCCTCTGGCTCGCCTGTCTGCGGAAGATCAGGCCATCGCCAAGACGGCTCAGGCAGCCCTGGCTCCTGCCGCCGCTGCCCCTCAGATGGTGGCCAATGGCACGGTGGCCCAGGCCGCCGCGAAGATTGACCAACTGGTGGCCAATGGTCTGATCAAGGCCAATCCAGCCCGCGCAACCGCAGGCAAAGAGCCGATCAAGAGCTTCAATCCCCTGGCCAGTGACGAGCAGTTCGTCCGCCGTGTGTATTTGGACATCGCCGGTCGTATCCCGAACTACGAAGAAGCCAGTGCTTTTATCAAAGACGCCAGCCCCAAGAAGCGCGCGAACCTGATTGACATGCTGCTGGAGTCTGATGGCTATAAGGCACACACGTTCAACTACTTTGCCGAGATGCTGCGCATCAAGGACAACTTCGAGCAGGACAACGTGCGTGGCACCCCCTACATCAACTGGTTCAAGGACCAGATCGCCAAGAACGAGAAGTGGGACAAAATCGTCTATCAGATGGTGACGGCCACGGGTAAGATGTGGGACAAGAAAGAAGACGGTAGCTACAACGGCGCCGCAGGTTACCTCCTGCGCGATGCTGGCATGCCGCTGGATAACCTAGCCAATACGTTGACCGTGTTCCTCGGCACCGATGTGGCCTGCGCCCAGTGCCACGATCACCCCTTCGCCGAGTGGACGCAGAAGCAGTTCTACGAAATGGCCTCCTTCTTCGGAGCCACCACCACCCGTCTCAATGCCAAGGATCTGAATGGTGAAAACCCACGGACACGCCTGATGCCTCAGATTGAGGCCATGATCTCCAAGTCGGATCAAGACATCCGTCGCGTTCGCAATGGCATTGAAAACTACATCAGCGCCAACCAGTCCTCGATCAAAGACCGCGACATGAACGGCATGAAGCTGCCGCATGACTACCAGTATAAGGACGGTAAGCCTGGTGACCCAGTAGCACCGAAGTTTGTCACTTGGTCCGCTCAGGACAAGAATAACCCTGCCTACAAGCAGAAGAAGAACAACGAAGAGAAGCTGCGCACTTCCTTTGCTACCTGGATGACCCATCCAGAAAACCCACGCTTTGCCATGACCATCGCTAACCGCATGTGGAAGCGTGCCTTTGGTGCCGGTGTGAATGAGCCTGTGACCAACATTGATGACATCGAGCAGGCATCCAACCCTGAGTTGCTCAAGCATCTGGCTCAGGAAATGAAGCGCGTTGAGTTCGACCTCAAGCAGTTCATGCGCATCATCTACAACACTCGTGCTTATCAGTCGGAAGCCACCTCTGAAAACGTCGCTCTGGGTGAAGTGTATTACTTCCAGGGGCCGATGCTGCGCCGCATGACGGCTGAGCAGGCTTGGGATTCCTACATGACCCTCGTTCTCGGCCAGCCCGATGTTTACAAGGCTCCTCTCCAGGACCTGTATGCTCGCTCCATTGACCTTGACCTGACCAAGGTGGACGCCCAGACCGTGCTGATCAAATACGACGCCTTCCGCCGCATGCAGCAGAAGGAAAACGCCCTCATGGGTGGCGGTCTGGACATGGCCGGTGGTGATGCCATGATGATGGAAGGTGGCTCCAAAGGCGCGGCGGATAAAACCGTTGCTGCCACGGATGGCCCAGGCAAGATCCTCAGCTACGAAGGCATGCGCCTGATGCGCTCTTCGGAAATCCAGCAGCCAGCTCCAGGTGGCCACTTCTTGATCGATTTCGGTCAGTCCCCACGCAACATCATCGATGGCAGCTCCCGCATCGGCAACGTGCCGCAGGTGCTGATGATGATGAACGGCAAGGCGCAGAAGATGCTCACCAGCAGTGACTCCCTGGTCCTCCGCACCATGAACAAGGTCAACAGCCCCTCCGACAAGGTGGAGCGCATGTTCATGACCATCATGAGCCGCCGCCCAACCCTGCAGGAGAAAGAAATCGCCAAGCGGGCCCTCAGCTCCAATGGCGAAGATGGCTACGGCAACATGATCTGGGCGCTCATCAACACCCGTGAATTCATGTTCATTCAGTAATCACGAACCGCTTTAACGATAACCGAAGACTTGATTTGAATATGAAAACCGAATTACTCCGACTGAACGACCACAGCCGCCGCCAGTTCATGCTGACCACGGCCAAGACGGCTCTCGGCGTCAGCCTGCTTCCAGGCATCGCCTCCAAAATGTCTGCCGCTGAAGGTGCCTCCGTTTCCGGCCCTGGCACCGCTGGGTTTGGCAAGGCCAAGCACGTCATCTTCCTCTGGATGAATGGCGGCATGACCCACCTGGACACCTTCGATCCGAAGACCGGCGCCACCAAAGGCCCGGGCGAACAGATCAAGGCCAAAGCCGAAGGCATTGATTACCTCGGCAGTTACCTGCCGAAGCTGGCTGAAAACGCCAACAAGCTGTCCATCATCCGCTCCATGTCTTCCAAGACGGGCGTGCATGAGTCTGGCACTTACATCATGAAGACCGGCTATGAGCCACGCACCACCATCGTCCATCCTTGCATGGGCGTGTGGGCCTCTCATTTCCTGGGCAAGATCAAGGACAAGACCCTGCCAGACAGCGTCATCGTGAACAGCGGCAGCGCCTACCCAGGTGCAGGCTTCTTCCCACCGGCCATGTCTCCCATCCCGATTTCCAATCCGGAAACCGGCCTGCAGAACATCAAGCCGACCACGGAAAACGATTCCATGTTTGGCAAGCGCATCAGCCTCATGAACGAGTTTGACACTTCTTTCCGCAAGAAGTTCCAGACCGAAGATGTGAAGGCCTACACCGAATTCTATGACGAAACGCTGAAGCTGATGAAGAGCGAAGACCTCAAGGCCTTCGACCTGACTCTCGAATCCGCCGAGACGCGTGAGAAGTACGGCAAAACCAGCTTTGGCCAGGGCTGCTTGCTCGCACGTCGCCTTGTGGAGAGTGGTGTCCGCTTTGTGGAAGTGCAGATGGGTGGTTGGGACATGCACAACACCATTGATAACGGCATGACCAACAATGGCACCACGCTGGACAATGGCTTTGCCGCCCTGCTTCAAGACCTGGAAGCCAAAGGCCTGCTCGAGTCCACCCTCGTGGTGCTCGGTTCTGAGTTCGGCCGCACGCCTGACATCAATGAGAACGATGGTCGCGACCACTACCCTCTTGCTTACTCCACGGTCTTCGCCGGCGGTGGTACGAAGCGTGGTTTCGCCTACGGTGCCACGGACAAAGAAGGCCGCCGCCCTGCTGATAAGCAGACCAGCCCTCAGGACTTCCTGGCCACCATCGGTCACGCCATGGGCCTGCCTGTGGACGAAGTCGTCATGTCACCTTCCAACCGTCCCTTCACCGTCGGTGACAAGGGCGTGCCAGTGGTGGACATCTTCGCTTAATCCGTCGCAAGGTTTCGTTTCACGAAATGCACTCTCGGCACCCGGCCTTTTGGCCGGGTGCTTTTTTTATGGGGTGAGCGGGGATGTTGGTGACGGCAGTGGGGAAGCTCACCATCGTAGGTTTTAATGACCTGCTGCGGAATGAATTCCGCGCTCCACCCCAGCGGTGAGGCTCTCTTTGGGTTGGGAAATTCGGGGCCGATCTCTGAATGAGTCAAAAAAACGTTTTTCCGAACCGAACCTCGTTTCCCCTGCCTTTAGTTCTGGAAGGACGAGAGGTTATAGCCGGGTGTGAAGCGAGGCTCGGCAAACGGGAACCCCGGTCGCCTAACCAACAACACGCAAAGCGGAACATTCGACCTTTCTCGCGCCCCTCCAGGGCGCAGCTCTTTCGACACGCCTTGAGGGATTCGTAGGTCCGGGGGTTCTCAGGGCTTCGCCCCTTCACCCCCGGCTAATAGCTCGCACCCCTCCGGGGCGCATTCACCACGCGAGGAAAGTGAGACGAATAGGATATGGTCTCTCGACGAGGGCGTGCTTTGTCAGAGGAGTTGAGGAGTGGGGGTGAGAGCTGGGGGTGAGAGCTGGGGGTGAGAGCTGGGGGTGGTCTTTGCACCCCGCCCCGGAGGGGCGAAAGCCATTAGCCGGGGGTGCAGCGAGGAACGAGCGATAACCCCAGGTGACCTAACGGGATGTGTGGTGAAAGGGGTTGCGCCCTGGAGGGGCGCGAGAAACTCCCGTTCGCTATCACATCCACCCCCTCCACTCCCCTGATGCCGGAGGCATCCCAGCAGGTAGCCAGCAACTGTGTTTACTGAGCAAGCTTTATTTGGGGATTTTTCAAGGCTGCATTGAGCAGTTCGAGCAGTTTTCTGGCCACCGCTGTTAGTGCCACCTTGGCAGGCTTGCCAGCTGCGCGTAGCCGCTGGTAAAAGGTTTTTAGCGTCGCGTTTTTATGTGCGGCGGTTAGGCTCGCAAGATAAAGGCTGCGCCGCAGCGGCGCCCGCCCTCCGCTGATGTGGCGCTGGCCTCGCCATTGACCGCTGTCGCGGTTAAAAGGGGCCAGTCCAGCCAGCGCTGCGGCCTGACCACGCTTGAGGGTGCCGAGTTCCGGCATAGGTGCGCACAAAGAGAGGGCACCGCGCCAGTCGATACCAGCGACTTCATCAAGGCGCTCCGTTTTGCGTGTCAGCTCCGCATCTGCCTTGACTAACTGACGCATCAGAACTTCGAGTTTTGTGATTTCTTTTTTAAGGTTGGCAATGAGACGGGTGATCTGCTTTTTAAGCCAGCTATCCGCAGCTTGCAGCAGCCGTGTTTTATGTTGAGCGCAGTTCTCCACGAGCATATCACGCTGCGAAACCATGAGGCCGAGACGCTCAGCCTGAGGGCTGGGAACAGGGGTGGGTGCAGGTTGTAGAGCCTTGCCAAAAGCCACCAGCATGGCCGCATCGATACGGTCCGTCTTGGCCAGGCGGTTGTGCGCGCGAGCAAAGTCACGAGGCAGGCGTGGATTGACCACACTCAGAGTAAGCTCTCCCTCATGCAGAGCCTTGCTCAAAGCGCGCTCATAGCCGCCGGTGGCTTCACAGATGACATGAACTGGACAAGGCTGCGAAGCGGCAAGCTTGAGGATTTTGGCAAAGCCTTCAGCGCGATTGGGCACTGAAAGTGACTGGTTGAGGAAGTGCAGATCAAGCGAGTCCTTGGAGACATCGACCCCGAGATAGACAACGTTGGGTGACATGAATAGGATGGGTGAGTTGGTGAGGGAAAGGATCAACCTTGTGGATACGAACTCACCGCTTCGCGCGAGCGTTGCGGAGGTTCAGGCAACTGTTCGATCTCTGACCGATGAAGCAGAAGAGGTTCAGGCTGGCTAACGAACTCGCCGCAAAGCGGTTCAAGGGGTCACCGAACTCTCCTCTGCTTGGCCCGGGCGGGCGGCCGCCCGCCCGGGCCAAACCGATCAATCACAACGATGCAGGGCATCAGCATGAAGGAAACGGAAAATCAATATACAAGGGGTAAAGTGAGTCCCGCATGCGGGACGAACGCACCCCTGGTGAGGCCGAAAATCCTCTCTCTTTCAAGGTCGCATCCTGGAAGGATGCTAGCAGCGTACCCCCACCCCTTAACCCCCCGCTGCTTTTCGCAGGCAGCCACACCGCGCCCTCACCGCCCCGGAAGGGTGCGAGAAGGGTGCTCGGACCGAGACCTGTGCCCCGCCCTTGAGATGTGCCGAAGGCCTAGGGAGGGAGCGCGAATATCCTATTCGCCTAACTTTCCTGGCGTGTGCGAAGTCCTCCTGCGCCATTGTTCGCTCCCATGACCCACGATCTTTTACCTCGCCGAGATGATTTTTCAGAAAGGAGGGCTGCGCCGAACGGGGGCGGGCTGTGGGAGGTGAGGGATGGACGTGGGGTGAGTGTAGGCTTCTCGCGCCCCACCGGGGCGCACCCAGAATGAGGCACGTCTTGTTAGGTAACCGGGGCTTTTACTCGTTCCTCGCGGCACCCCCGGCTACCCTCTTTCGCCCTTCCAGGGCGGCAGACGGGTTCTCACGTCCTCGTTCGCCCTCCAGACTGGCTGAAGCCGGGATCGCAATGCCCGGAGTTTTTCTCGTGCCCCTACAGGGCGCAACCGTTGTGATGCGTTGGTGGTTAGGCGAGAGTCCGGGCGTTCTCGGTGCTGCGCACCTTCACCCCCGGTTATCCTCTTTCGCCGCTTCGGGAGCAGAGAAAATAGAGCCCATTCAGAATACCTGGCGGCAGTGTTCTCTTATTCGTTCGAACACTTGGGTGACACTCGAGTGCCCCTTCAGTAAGGGCAGTTTGCCAAGCTTCACGGCGCTTTAAACCCGGCGGGGACCAGCTCGGCCACAGCACTCGCGATGATTTCTTCGATGCCCGAGGCGAAGCGATTAGGGCGGCCGTAATAAATCATGGCACCGGCAGCTTCATAGCCTCCTTCTTCCCAGACGCGCTGGGAGGGGATGTAGCAGGGGACATCGTTCGTGTAACTGTTCACCCAGGTGCGGTCTGGGGCGTGTTGTTTTTTCAGGCGCAGGGAGTAGTCCACCACGACTTCACCCGGGAGATTGATGGTGAGGAGATCATTGGCGAAGGACCAGACTTGAACCGTATAGGGGAGGGCCGTGGGAATTTTTTCTCCGCGATCAAGGGCGGCTAGGAAGTGGCGTGCGTGCTGGGCTGTCCATTTGTTGGTATCCTGGGTGCGCTGCTGCCAGGTGGCGCGGTCGTGCGGGGTATCGAAGGGCAGTTGCACCTCTTTGCTGGCGCAGGTGAGGGGGCCTAGGACGGGTTTCATCGGCGCATTGATGAGGCGCACGGCTTCTTTGGCCAGCTCCACGCCATGTCGGTCTGCATGGGGCAACTCGCGGCGTGGGTAGGGGTTTTGGTCGGCTCCGCAGCCGATGGCGGTCATGGCGACGATGCCGGGAAAGCGCAGTTCCAGTTCCTTTTGGGCGCAGCCTGCCCAGTCGGGGTGCGTTTTATTGATGGCCAAGGTGGTGCAGTGGCAGGCGTAACTGGTGAAAATGGCACGCAGTTTCCCCTCTGGCGTGGTGACGCGCAGCACAGGCAGGGCGCGGTCGCTCGGGCCGTAGGGATTCGGGCTGTTGGCGTAGCCTTTGTCCGTTTTAAAGCGGCGGTTCATGGCGAAGCTGACCTTGCCGGTGGACCAGTCCAGCTTTGCGGGCTCCTGTTTGCCCAGGGCCTCGGTGACCACGGTGACGAGTTTCTGCGTCAACTCCTCTGCGTAGCGCTGCACGGCGGCCTGTTCTTCGGCGGGCAAGTCCGCCCCAAAAAGAAAGGGTAGCACGCCAGGTAGGGCAGGGGCGCAGTGTGTGTGGCTAGAGTGGAGGGAGAAGCGATCATCCTCCACGGGATGTCCGGCGGCCTGGAGGCGCTTCAGCACTTCCGCGCGCATGGTGGCGGGTACTCCGCAGTTATCCACCGTCAGCATGACAGCGGCGGGTGTGGCCGCCCAAGTCACGGCTAAGGCTTTGGCATGCAGGCGCATTTGAATGCCCTCATGCGGGCCAGTGCGGCTGCCATAACCACTCAAACGAACTGGAAAATCTGGCGTGATATCCACACTGGCGGCACCCGCTTTCCAAGCCATGTTTTCAGCAGCCTGAGTCACCCCTGAGACTATTAAAAAGCAAGTGCTTAGGTAATTTGCCAGGAGTGATTTGAACCGCATGTGACAAGATTGCAAAATACCGCTCCAGATTCCAAGACTGGAATTTGGTATTTTTGTTGTCTTTTTCCCGCTTGAGAGCGGGAAGGTCACAAAAAGGTCTATTCGCCTTCGTCTTCCGTCCACTCCTGCATCAGGCGGCCCAGCTTCCGCTTCAAGCCCACTTTGGCAGCGGCGGAGAGGCGATCAATGAAGAGGATGCCGTTGAGGTGATCAATCTCATGCTGAAAGGCACGGGCCAACAGACCATCGGTTTCCCAGGTCTGGGTTTCGCCATCCAACGTCTGGAAGGTCACTTTGACGTCTTCACTGCGGCGGATGTCACCGCGCAGTCGGGGGAAGCTGAGGCAGCCCTCCTCATCCACGTCCTTGTCCTTGCCGAGTTCGAGCTGGGGATTGAGAAAAATCACGGGCATGTGGGCCACCATGTCGGCAGGCTGGCCATTGATGCGCAGGTAAGTAATGCACTGGGGATTGTGCGAGACGTCAATGACGGCCAGTTGAATGTCACGGGCCACCTGGGGGGCGGCCAAGCCTACGCCATTCGCGGCTTTCATCGTCTCAATCATGTCCGCAGAAAACTGGCGGATCTCTGGGGTGACTTCCGTCACGGCACGGCATTTGGCGCGGAGGACAGGATCTGGGTAACGAACGATGGGCAGGACCATGGGGAGACAGGGCAGGGACGGTTAGGGAGACGGCTTGGCGGCCTCCTTCTTAACTCGAAACCGCAGCTTGGAAAACGTCTTTTATTGGGTGCTGAGGATGCGGGCAGGCACATCATTGACGGAATGGCCACCTTTGCGCAGGGCATCCCACACCTTGAGCAGGAGGCCCAAGGAGGTCTGGGTATCGGCCTGGAGTTCCAGTTTCACGCCTGGATTTTGCTCTTTAAGCTTCAAAAGGGCCGCCCCTAGGTCCTCGACCTTCACCGGGGTGCCATCCAGGAAAATCTCCTGTGCCTGGGTGATGGTGAGGGCTTTTCGCTGCTCTTGCTGCGGCACAGACTCACCCAGGCTTTCGGAGGTGGGGAGGGTGACTTTGACCTGCTTTTTAGCGTCGTTAAAGGACGTCGTGGCGATGAAAAAGATGAGCAAGATCACCATGATATCAATCAAGGAGACGATGGGAATGGCGGGGACGGGCCTGCGACGGGGGCGGAGATTCATCTCAGGCGCTCGGGTTCAGGACTGCGGATTTCCGTTTCCCGCTTCACTTCAAAGTGAGCGAAGAAGGTCTGGATGGTTTCATGCAGGATGGACTCCAGCCGCACCGCGATGTTATCCAGCCGACGGACAAAGTACGTGTGGGCCAGCACGGAAGGCACCGCCACAAACAGACCTGCGATGGTGCAACGCAGCGCCACACCGATCTCTTTGGCGATGGTGGCCGTGTCCGGCCCGGCATCGCTGCCAAAGGCGGAAAACATGCCCACCAGACCCGCCGTGGTCCCCAGCAGTCCCAGCAGGGGTGCCACGGTGACCATCACCTCCAAGATGGAGACGCCACGCTCCAGGTGGTGCAGGTCTTCTTTGGCCCGGGCGGTGATGGTCTCCACACATTCCTGACGGCTAGAAAAGGTACCGCTGATGGCGAGGGCGCCTAACCGGGCCAGGAGAGATGGGTCCTTTTCCAAGAACTCTTGCAGGGGCTTGATGTCACCCTTCAGGGCATATTGAGGCAGGCTGCGCAGCTGTGCCATGACAGTGTGCGGCAGCACGAGGGGATCCCGTAGGCGAAGCCAGGCGGAGATCATGACCGTGACGGCTGCCATGGAGCACAACACGATGAAAAGCATGACAAAGCCGCCAATCGCCAAAAAATCGTAGATCTGAGTGAAAAGGCCAGGGCTGCTGCCAGTGGCGGCTAGAAAGAAAAGGGCGTGCATTTAGTAGATAGTGGCTCTGTATTCGGCCTTCAACCGACCGTCTTCGAGAGTTGGCAAAAGGTCGGCAGGAATCGGAGGAATCTTGGAATCGAGGATCGCGCGGAGGGTGAGTTCCCGCATCCTTGGGTCGGCATCGCGGGCATCGGAAAGGATGACGAGATCCTGCGGTACGCCTTTGGGGTCTAGGTAGAAGCGGAAGTGGACGTGGCCGGTGCCGATGTCGGTGCTGGCATCTACCATGGCCTGCCATTTTTGTTCGATGGCAGATTTGATCTGGGACTGGTAAATCCCGCGTGGGCTGGCCACCGCATCCACGGCATTTTCGCCTTCCCGGCTCACGGAGCCCTCCGACTTGCTCATTCGATCGAAGGCCGAGAAATCATCCTCCTGAGACGGGCTGGTCATCTGGGGCGGGGTGTCCTCAGGGATACGGATCTGCAGCTTGGCCTGGGGTGCCTCAGAATTTTCTGCTTTCCGCACTTCCAGCGGCAGACGGTTTTGGCCTGGGGTGGTGTCTTTCGCCTCTGCTTGTGCGATCAAGTCGGTGAGGGGCGCCGCGGGTTTGGGTTGTGACTTGGGGGTGAGGCTGCCGTCCCGGTAGTCGTTGTTGGTGAGTTGGGGTTTGACGTCGGCGCGGCCATCCAGGGTGGGCATGGGCAGGGCAGAGACTGTGGTGGGCGGCAGCAGGCTGGCGGCGACGGTGTTGCGGTCTGACTGGTATTTGGCGTTCTTCGGTGCCGTAGCGACTGCTACATTTTTATCCGTTTTGATGAAGAGCTTAGGCTCGTTCGTGAGGATCACCGGCGGGGGCTCGACGATGATTTGATCTGGAAAGATGAGGGCGACCTCGGGGATCTTTTCCGCAGCCGCTTTTTTTTGCTCGGCAAAATTTCGCCCCGCCTGGCTGCTGACTCCCCAGGCGATGAGCAGTAACAACACGGCATGGATCGCCACGGAGCCGGCGATGCCTGTTTGTAAATGCCTGTCGTGAGTGAGGGTCACAGCAAAGCTTTACCATGCCCAAGCTGCCACAGGAAGCAACCTTTTGGAAAGCTAGCAGTGTAGAGAAAGGCGAGGGCGGTTACTCGAGGGCTTCGAGCACGGGCTCGCCATCGAAATGAGCGGGCAGCGGCACGTCCAGCAGGGTCAGGACGGTGGCGGCGGTGTCGTACGTCATGATGGTCTTTTTCGCGATGGCATGCTGCTTTTTCACGCCTTTCCCCCATATGATCCAGGGGATGGTGGTGTTATTCACCACGGGGTCGAAGTGGTTTTTATCACGGCCACCGTGGTCTGCGCTGAGGATGACGGTGCTGCTGCTGGTGATCCCGGCTTTTTCGATGGCTGCCAGGACTTCGCCCAGGGCGACATCGCAGACTTTGAAGGCCTCCAACTGCTCGGGGCTGCCCCAGCCGTACTTGTGGCCAGCACTGTCTGCATCAGGAAAGTGGATGAAGCATAGCTGAGGTTTCTTTTCTGCGATGTAGGCAGCGGCCTGAGCGGCGACCTGGGGGGCGGGGACCAGTTTTTTCTCTTCTGTCGCCGGGATGGGGCCGTAGGTGTAGGGACTGCCGCAGCTAAAGACGTCCAAGCTATCCTTGATCCAGAGGTGGCGGAATTTGATTTTTCCGCAGAAGAGGGCGGTGCTGTAGTCTGGATGTGCCGCCTTGGTGAGGGAAAAGACGGTGGGCACTTTCACCGTGCCGCGCATGGGAAAGTAGTCATTCCAGTCAATGCCATGTTTGGCGATGTCCACCCCCGTAAGCATGGAGGTGTGAGACGGGAGAGTCTTGGATGGGATGATGGTATTGGCCTCCCAGGAGTAGGCGCCTTCGGCGGCAAGGCGTTTGAGATTGGGCATCTCCGCCTGCTGGATGATGGTGGGATTCCCGCCATCAAAGCTGAAAACGAAGACGTGCTCCGTACGCGGTGCTGCGGTGGCAAGGACGGGGAGTAGGCAAAGGAGGGAAAGCAAACGCATGCAAAAAGAGGGGGAAAAGTCGGGCAGAGTCGAACGTGGCTCAAGCGTCGTTTCTGCCAGATAAACAGGTGTCGAGGGAGAAGAAGTTTTTTCTTCCACCCAGCACAGCCTGTGGTATGAGGCCGTGGTTCCATCTTCCCATTCCATGAAACTCTCCCTCCTGTCCCTGGTCGTTTTGTCACTCGCCTTTGTCTCAAGCTGTAGCACAGAGGAGCGCGATGGGCGCAAGTACTACGGTGCCAGCACGCCTTTGCAGAGCCGCATGGGGGTGCAATTCGTCCGCGTGAAGACTACCAACCCCGAGCCAGCCCCAGCGCCTGCGGCAGCGGAAGGCCGCGTGTCCGATGGCACACTTCTGGGCAGCTTTGTGGGTAACAGCAACGAGCCTGCAGGCCTGCTGGATCGCAACCAGACCCCAGATGAACCTGGAGCCGAGTATCGCATCCACGCTCAGCATTCGCCCAACCCGCTGGAGAGCCGCATGGGCGTGCGTGTCTCCCGCCGGAAGAAATAAGCGGGCTTACCACCAAAGCGCATCCACCAGCACCGTCGCGATCATGGCGATGCTGATGCCCAGCCGGGCGATGAGCCCGACGCCCGTGCCCAGCAGCGTGCCCCAGGTGGACTTCACCGCCGGGGCCATGCGTTTTTTGGCAAAGACCAGTTCAAATAGCAACCCACCTGCCAGGGGACCGACGATGAATCCCAAGGGGGCAAAAAATAAGCCGACGATACCGCCGACAAAAACCCCCGCGATGCCCCAGCGGCTAGCGCCAAACCAGCGCGCTCCCATGGCCCCCGCAGCCATGTCCACCACGTAGGCCAGCACCAGGAGGATGGAGAGCAGGACGATGCCCTGCCAACTCATGGCAGACTCTGGCCGCAGGAAGGTGTGCAGGATGCCTGCGATAAAAATCAAGAAAGGCCCCGGTAGCAGCGGCACCACTGAGCCGATGAGGCCGATGAAAAGGAGGCAACCCGTGAGCGTCCACACGCCCATAACCTCAAACGGGATGCTGGTGAAAAACTGGGCAAAGGCATCCCAGGAAGAGGTGAGCCACTCAATCATGATGCCAGGAAATTTTGGTTTCTACCGGTTGGCGCACACTGCGTGGCCAGTTCAGCCCGGCCTTCGGCCAGCCGAGGTACATCAGGCCCACGCAGCGGTCTTCGGGACGGATGCCTAACCACGTTTGAAACTCCACTGTTTCTAGCAAAGGTGGCGATGACCAGAACGAGCCCACCCCCGCAGCGGTAGCACTGAGCATGAGGTTTTGCAGCGCGCAGGAGATGGCCTCCAATTCCTCCTTTTCCGGGATCTTTGCCCCACCATTGCGCTGCATCACGCAGGCGATGATGACGGGAGCTAGCAGGGGGTTATCGCCCATTTTTTTTAGCTTATCCTCGCGGAACTCGGCAGCGGGCGTGGTCTGCTGGTAGATGCGGCGCAGGTTTTCGGCCAGCCCCTGCCGGGCAGCCCCACTGAAGACATGGAAGTGCCAGGGCTCCGTCAGACCGTGATTGGGCGCCCACGTAGCGTTCTCGATCAGCTCCGTTAAAAGGGGGACTTCCACGGGCCGCGCCGCATCCATGTCCACCGGCTTGATGGAACGACGATGGCGGATCAAAGCAGTGGTGTCTGGGAGGGAGGGCAAACTCATGCGGGATAGACTAGGATGGGGACGTGCACACGTCCACTGCGGGCTGGTAAATCGAGTGTCACGCAGCCGCCTGGATGCCTCTGGCTCGGGGAAGGCAGATAATTAAGAATGTCATCGTTTTGTGCAAACATACGTGGCATCCGCAGTTGACGGGTCTTTCTGGAGGACTAGCTTTCGACATGAAGAATGCGTATGACGAAGCCATTGATTTTCTGGCGGGAGGCATAACGCCTGCGTCATTGATTGAGTTTCGGCCCAGCGAAGAAGCCCGCGCCCGATTTGAGGATTTGATCGCCAAAGAAAAGACACTGGGACTGTTGCCGGAAGAAACCGAGGAACTGGACCGGATGATGGAAATTGAGCGTCTGCTAAATCTGGCTAAAGCCAAGGCCCGCAGCAATCTGCGGTAGAGGCTGCATCTTAGTCATCCATGAGTGGAAGCTGGATCTCAGACGAACTACGGCAGCTCGTTTCCTGGCGGGCAGCGGGTCTTTGTGAATATTGCCTGCTTCACGAAGACGATTCTGCCTACGGCTTTCATGTGGATCATGTGATTGCTGAAAAGCACGGTGGGCCAACGAAAGATCACAATCTGTGCTTGTGCTGCCCGGCCTGCAATCGAGCGAAAGGCAGTGACATCGCCACGTTGGTCAATGGCAAGATGGTTCGCCTGTTTAACCCGCGAATTGATTTGTGGAGCGAGCACTTCGTTTTGAATGGCGCGATCATACGCGCAAAAACTTTAATGGCCGCAGGCACGCTGAACCTGCTGCGTATCAATGATGGTCCGAGAATGCAATTGCGCCAGCTTTTGACGGAAGCAGGGAGGTTTCCGGCTCCAGCTGCGAGGCTGCTCATTTTCGGGGAGTAAATCCTGCGGGCGTCACCGAGTTACACGCCCCAAAGGATCTCCACCTTCTGTTTGTGCTGCTCGTGGGCGGGATTGAGGGCGCGGAGTTCGAGGGTGAGTTTCTCCGGGGTGGCGTAGGCGATCACCCAGCCGTTGGGGCGCTCCGCACCAAAGGTGTAGGCCACAGGCGGCAGGTTGATGAGGTGGATGCCTGTGGCTTCGTGGCGGGACTGGGACCAGTTGTGCGTGTGGCCATAGACAAAGGCCTTCACCTTTTTATGCTTGCCCAGCACCTGGAACATGGCGTCGCTGTCCATCATGCCTGTAGGCTTTTGGCCCTCTCCCGTGAGGGGCTGCTGGGGATTGTGATGGGCCATGACGACGGTCGGTTTAGCAGGCAGGCTCGCGAGTGTGCGGTCCAGCCAGCCGAGCTGTAGATCCCCCAGCACGCCGGGGGTTTTATCGACCTGATCCAGCGTGTCCAGCAGCACCCAGTTCATGGTCGCGCTGGAGAAAACACTGACATGCTTTCCCTCCACGGGCCGTGGGTCCTGCACGCTGGTCATGGCGGCGGTGAAGTTTTTGCGATCGTCGTGGTTGCCCAGGGTGCAGTGCACGGCCAGCCCAGCCTCACGCAGGGGCTGGATAAGGCTGACAAAGGTCTCATAATCCGTGGCCTGGCCGCTGAGGTAGGCGCAGTCGCCATTGACGAAGATGCCATAAGGTTTGCTGCCCAGCTTCAGCACCTGGTTGGCACAGCGCGTGAGGTTATCCCCCATGATGACACCCCGGGCCTCGGCCTTGGGATCGGTGGCGATGTGGGTGTCTGAAAACAGCACCCAGGACTCGACCGCCGTGTTTTTTTCGGCGGCGGCTGCCCAGGTCGGGGCCAGAGCTGCGGCCAGGCTGCCTTTGATCCATTGACGACGGCTGAGGGCAGGCAGGGTGATGGGCATGGCGGGGAAGGTGGCGGTGAATTTCAGTAAAAAACTAGCGATGGCAGACCTTGCTGGCAAGACAGCAAGGCTACGTTTGGAAATCGGTCTTTCCTTTCATGTTTCGCTTGGCATGATCGCCGCACTCACTCCCGCCCATGGCCCACGAAATCTCTGCAGTTGCTCGCTCTCTTGGAATCTCGGATGACCATCTTTCCTTCTTTGGCCGCGATAAGGCCAAAGTCTCCCTAAAGGCGCTAGAGAACCCGAAACATCAGGGCAAGCTCATCCTCGTTTCCGCCATCACGCCCACTCCGGCAGGCGAGGGAAAGACGACGATGTCCATCGGCCTAGCGCAGGGGCTGAAAAAGATCGGCCAGAGTGTCGCCCTAGCGTTGCGGCAGCCCTCCATGGGCCCGGTGTTTGGCCGCAAGGGGGGTGCCACGGGCGGCGGCAAAAGCACGGTGCAGCCTGCCGAGTCCATCAACCTGCATTTCACCGGCGATTTTCATGCCATCACCAGCGCGCACAACCTGCTGTCCTCGGTGATTGATAACCAACTGTTCAACCAGCAGACTCGACTGCGCCCTGAGGGCGTGCTATGGAAACGGGTGATGGATGTGAATGACCGCGCGCTGCGCAGCATCCAGACAGGCGTGGGCAAGGCCAACGAGCGCAGCAGTGGCTTTGACATCACGGCAGCGTCGGAAGTCATGGCCATCCTGTGCCTGTCCGAATCCCTGGCGGATCTGCGCGAGCGCCTGGACCGCATCGTCATTGGGTTCACGCCGGAAGGGGAGCCCGTCTTTGCCAAAGAGTGCCACATCACCGGCGCACTCCTGGCGCTGCTGCGGGATGCCCTGCAGCCGAATCTGGTGCAGTCGGTGGAAGGCGTGCCCGCTTTTCTCCACGGCGGGCCGTTTGCCAACATCGCCCACGGTTGCAATTCCGTGCTGGCCACTCGCATGGCCCTGGCCCATGCCGACTACGCAGTGACAGAGGCGGGCTTCGCCTTTGATCTAGGCGGAGAAAAATTCATGCACATCAAATGCCGCCAGTCTGGTCTGCGGCCTGAGGCCATCGTCCTGGTGGCCACTGTGCGCGCGCTGAAGATGCATGGCGGCGTGGAACTGGACAGCCTCACCCAGCCAGATCCTACGGCCCTTTCTCGTGGTCTTGAAAACCTAGCTGCCCACCTGGATAGCGCCGCACAGTTTGGCCGCCCGGTCATCGTCGCCATCAATAAATTCACCAACGACAGCGCGGAGGAGATCGCCCTCGTGCATGATTTCTGTCACGCGCGCGGCATTCCCTGCGCCACGGCGGATGTCTTCGGCCAGGGCGGCGACGGCGCCATCGAACTGGCGCAAAAAGTCCTCGCCGCACTGCCTGCGGAGTCCAAGCCGATGCCTTTCCTTTACGAGGCCCATGCGCCGGTGGAGGAGAAGCTGCACGCCATCGCCACCCGGGTTTACGGTGCCGCTGGCGTGACCCTGACCGAGGCGGCCAAGGAAAAGCTGGCGCTCTTTACCCGCAACCACTTCGGCCATCTGCCTCTGTGCATGGCCAAGACGCAAAACTCCCTCTCCGACGATGCGAAGAAACTGGGCCGCCCGCGTGGCTTCACCATCACCGTGCGCGATTTCGAAATCGCCCACGGAGCCGGTTTCCTCGTCGCCCTTACCGGCACCATGATGCGCATGCCCGCCCTGCCCAAAGTGCCTGCCGCGGAGCGCATCCAGGTCAGCGAAGACGGGGTGATCCGAGGGATTTAGGGGCAAAATGAGAACATCCATTTGCACCGGCCTTCCTCCTGCTTACAGGCCGCGCGTGCAAAAAGCTTTCGTACTCGGTGCAGGTCTGGGGGAGCGGTTGCGTCCTCTCACGGCGCAATTGCCCAAGCCGCTCATTCCGGTCTTCCATCAGCCGCTCATCACCTATGCCTTCGATCACCTGCGGGCCGCTGGGGTGCGGAGCTTTGTGGTGAACACGCACCACATCCCCGAAGCTTATGCAGAAGCTTTTCCCACAGGGCAGCATGCGGGGCTGCCCATCGCCTTTCGCAACGAAAGCCCCGTGCGTCTGGAAACAGCCGGCGGCATCGCTAATGTGCGGGACTTGCTGAATGAGGAGCCTTTCATCGTTTACAATGGCGACATCCTTACGGACCTGCCTTTGCAGCCGCTGTGGAAGGAGCATCAGGACAAGGGCAATCTGGTGACGCTGGTGCTGCGCAGTCAGGGCCCGGCGCTGCACCTTTCCTATGATGAAAAAACGGGGCTGGTGACGGACATCCGCAACAAGTTAGGCACGGGCAGTGAAGGTGAATACCTTTTCACCGGCATCTATGCCTGCCAGCCGGAGATTCATGAGTGGCTGACGCCCGGCAAGGTGGAGTCCGTGATCCCCATCTTCCTGCGCATGATCCAGGAAGGCGCACGACTCGGCGCGGTGGTCATTGATGACGGCCAGTGGTGGGATCTCGGCAGCCGGGCGGCGTATCTGGAGGCGCACCAGGCCCTGCATCAGCTCGGCACGGCCCCAGCGCCTGCCATCCATCCCACCGCGCAGGTTTCACCGGAGGCGACCCTTCGCGGACTGAATGTCATCGGGCCAGGGGCCGTGGTGGAAGCGGGCGCTATGCTGGAGGACTGCATCCTCTGGCCTGGGGCAATGGTGGCGAGTGGGGCGAATTTAAAGCAGTGCATCGTCCGCAGCGGCATCCGGGCTGAGGGGACGCACGCAGGCACGGATCTCTGATTCACGGGGCCTTGCCTTTCTCCAGCATCAGCTCAGCGATCTTGCGCAGACTGGCCTCGCCCAGGTGGGCAAAGGGAGGCATCTGTGGCATCTCGGGGCGCTTCTTTCCAGGGGCCATGGCCCAGGTGACGATGCCTTCAGGATTGCCCGCGTAGATTTGGGCGATCTCCGTCAGCGGCGGACCCACGAGTTTGGTGTTAGGCGCATGGCAGGCGGCGCAGTTCATGAAGAGTTGATTGGCATCCGGTTCTGCGGGGGCAGGTTTGTCAGCTTGGGCTTTTTGGAATTCAGCCAGGGCGGCGGCATAACTTTGAGTGCGTTCTTGAATCGCCGCCTGGTGCGGGCGCAGCGCGGCCTCACGATAAACATGGCGGCCACTGCCCATGCCGAGGACGACGACGGTGAAAAGTACGCAGATCCACCCGTAATGACGGCCGATGTGTTCATCACTGGCTCGGAGTTCGAGGGCGAGCACCATCAGCGTCAGCAGGCCCACGGCGGCACCGGAAAAGATGATGGCATAGAGTTGCGGCGTGATGCCCACAGCAGGCAGCGTGAAAAGCAGCAGGGGGCCGAAGCCAAACTGCGCCAGGGTGACCAGTGCCGTGACCCGGTAAAAAATGCGTCGGAGCTCCGGGCGGGTGAAGCCGGGCAGGTGGCTGAGGTCCGACGACTTGCGGCCAAACCAACCCGCGAGAAACAGCCCTGTCATGGCGATGCTGGCGGCCATGAAATGCAGGTAACGTGGCAGCACATTGCCGATGCGCAGGCTGGAGAAGAAGCCGCGCACCTTTTCCCATTCGCTTGGGAAGAGCATGAGGTTAACGTTGGCCAGGAAGATCAGCGGGATAAACAGGAACAGCAGCATGGCGGCAATGCCGATGGCGTGGTGCAGGGTCTTCTTCGGTCCCTGTGCCCAGCGATCCCAGGTATACTTGTGCAGGTAGGTCAGCAGAAAGGCCGCCGTCACTAGCGGGACGATCATCAGCCAGGCATGACCCGTGAGGGCATTGGCGGAGTACCATTGCATGGTATAGACCAGATTGATGCACAGCAGCGGGCCGATACCCATCACCACGGCGAGGCTTTTGTTCACGGTCACTGTCTTGGCGATGGCATGGGCCAGGCTGTCCCAGCGGCGGCGTTTGCGGCCTAGCCATTCTGCCACCACCACGAGGATGGAGCCGCCTACCATGAGGTTCACAAACAGGATGTGGACCAGGAAAAAAAGGACGAGCAGGGTCTTGAGCAAACCCTCAGGGAGGGGCAGTGGCAGCGGGAGATCGCGAGGGATGGGGGTGTTGGCTAACAAAAAGGAGAGAGTCATAAAGGTCATTGTTGAGTCACATGATTTTCTGGCGAGGTGGGCAAGGGCGCTGCCTCGATGCCGATGGTCTGGGCCCCCTGAAGGGGCGTGCGGGTGGTCCGCAGGTGCTGAATGTAGGCGACCAATGCTTGGGCCTCCTTTTCATTGCCGGGGAAGGGGGGCATGAAGGTGCGCGTCTGATGCATGCCCTGGATGAAGGTGAGCATGCCGCTGCTGTCCCAGGCCTTGTCATCCCCATACATGAGGCCAAATTTTTCGATGACGCCATTCAGGCCCGTGGTGCTGTGGCAGCGGGAGCAGGCCAGCATGAAGATGTCCTGCCCGCACTCGACTTGGTTCGCCTCCGTCACTTCGCGATGCTTCACATAGGTGGCATGTTTCAGCAGGCCTTCGCTTTGCAGAAAGGCCAGCTCATCCTTGTGCACGGCATTTGAGTAAAGGTAGTCACCGATGACCCAGGGCTTGCGCATGAACTCGCGGGCGCGTTCAAAGTGCCCCAGCAGCCAGATGCCCATGAAGCTGGGGATGAGCAGGGCCCAGCGCGGCACGAGGGAGGAAAACGACAGACCTGCAATGGCGATGACCAGGAAGGCCCCCAGCGTCCAGCCTAACAAACTGGCGAACTGCGAATGCCAGCCCATGAACTGCTGCGACATCAGGGCCACGGCGCTGTTCGCCTTCATCACCTCCGGCACGTTGTGCCAGTACCAGTTTCCGAACAGCAGGGTCATGACCAGACTCACCAGCACCACGTGGGAGAGGCGATAGACGAGCCACTTTCTCAGGCGCTGGCCCTGGGTCTTTGAGTGATCACGATCCCGTGTGAAAAAGAACGAGGCGAACCACACAAACACCGCCCCGGTCATCAGCGCAAAGAAGGTGCGAAAGCCCAGCTGCGGCAGATACAGGGGATTCGTCATCGCATCCCAAAACGCGCGCGTCTGGCTCCACTCGCCCGGCTTCATCATGAAGCCCAGCACCGCCACGATGAGTGCCATGGTGAGCCAGGACATGATGCTTAGCGCCAGGCCGATGCGGATGTGCTTTTTCTTCTTTTCCGGTGTGTCCGCCTTTTTCCAAGTGAGGAACCACCCCATGATGAGCACCACCTCGGAGATGAAGACCAGCCACTCCATGAACCAGCCCCAAAAGAAAACCCGCAGCAGGCTGCCGATGGCAAAGGGCGCAAACAGCGAGGTGGAAAGCCAGATGCCCACGCCCGTCATGGCCCCCACGGTCGTTGTGACGATGAAGACGATGAAGGTGATTTTATAGGCCAGCTCATCCACGTCCTTGCGCCCATGCTTATGCGCCCACCACTCCATGAAGGTGAGGATGGGGTAGGCCCCCACGGCCAGAGGGTGATTGATCAGCACATGCAGACTGGCGATGAGGCCGATGATCAGCCGTCCACCCGCCACGTGGTCCAGATAGTAGGAAGGAAAGTCCATGCCCGACTTTCAGGCACCCGCTCCCTTTGAAAATGTGGCAAGATGCCGCAGTGAGGTTGTTTCGTCCGGTTAACGAGTGAGGTGCAGTCACATTGACATCACAAGGATTTTGATGTATAAAGCACATCATGATACGGACGCAGATTCAGTTCCCTGATCCGCTCTACCAGCGGCTTAAAGAGATTGCCGAGCGCCAGGATTGGTCGCTATCTGAAGTCATGCGGAAAGCAGCGGAGCACTTCGTCACCCGTTTCCCAGAAGGCCCTAAACCTCGTTCTGCCTGGAAGTTTCCCACGCTTGATTGTGGCGGGGATTTTCTTGCGGATCCGGCCAGTCTCCGGCCTGAAGTTGAAGCCATCCAGGAACGGAGCTTGGCATGATCCTGTCAGCGGACACCAACCTCTTTTTATACGCGGCGAATCCTGAGTCACCGCATCATGAAGCTGCCAGTCGTTTCTTTGAAGAGGCAGCTTCTGGCCAAGAGCGGTTTCTTCTCTGCGGCCTGGTGCTCGTGGAGCTTTACATGCAGCTTCGCAATCCAGCCGTCTTTAAGAAGCCGAAGACCGCCAAAGAGGCGACGGCTTTTTGCGATGCGCTGCGTGCAAATTCGACCTGGGAGCTGGGGGATTACGAGCCCGATGTCGCCAAGCCGCTTTGGAATTGGGCCGCTAAGACGACTTCGGGTTTTCGTCAAATCATTGATGCCCGTCTTGCCTTCACGCTTCGCCATCACGGAGTGACTCACTTTGCTACAGCGAATGTCGGCCACTTTCAGGGCTTCGGGTTTGAAAAGGTGTGGAGTCCGTTGGCTGTCGGCTAGAATCAGGGTTCCAGTTTTTCACATCTCCGGCGGCTGTTTGCCGAGCTTGCGCTGGAGCGTCCGGCGGTCAATGCCGAGGGCTTCGGCAGCGTGGGAGATGTTGCCGTGGCTGTCGCTAAGGACACGCTGGATGTGCTCCCACTCCAAGCGGGCGAGGGTGGGCAGGTCGCTGGCGGCAGGGCGAGGCGATGTGGTGCTGTGACCTTGCAGTGCGGCCAGTACTTGATCCGCACTGGCAGGCTTCAGTAGGTAGTCATCGGCACCCAGGCGCACGGCTTCGATGGCATTGGGGATGCTGCCGTAACCTGTGAGGACGATGAGGCGTGTTTGAGGGGCCAGGCGGCACAGTTCGGCGATGAGGCTCATGCCGTTTTCCTGGCCTAACCGCATGTCTAGAACGATGCCCGAGGGTGCTGCAACCGAGCGTAGGGTTTCCAGCGCGGCGGGGCCGTTCGTGGCTTGCAGCACCTCGCAGCCACGGCGGCGCAAGGCCAGCGCCAGGGTGATACGGAAGCTTTCGTCATCTTCAATCAGGAGGACGGTCATCATGGTGCGGGGGCGAAGGGTGAAAGACGAGGCAGAGAAAGGGTGACTCGGGCTCCGCCCTCAGGACGATTTTCCACCACCGCACTGCCCTGCATGGAGGTGGCGAGCCGGCGGACAAAAAACAGCCCCAGGCCCATGCCCTCTCCAGCCGCACGCGTGCTGCGAAAGGGCTCGCCCCAGTGCGCCAACATCTCAGGGGTGAAGCCGGGGCCACGATCCTCGACAATGAAGGCGACGTACTCATCCTGGAGCCGCACGCGCAGGTCTATAGGCAGGTCATCGGCGGAGGAAAGGAGGCCATTGCGCAGCAGCACCAGCAGCGACTCACGCAGACCTGTACAGGCCACCTGGGCGTGACGACTGTCTTCAGGCAGGGTCAAGGTGATGCGCTGGCGTTGAGTGGGCGGCAGATCGGCAAGCGAGGTGCTGATGACATGTCCGATCTCGCAGGGTGTGCTGGATTGGCCCAAAGCTTCCTGGCCCAGGGTGCGCAGGCGTTGCAGTACCTCCTGGCAGCGGGCGGCCTCCTTCACCATTAGCGTGGCGGTTTCCGCATCGGAATGCGTCTGCATTTCCGCCGCGGCGAGGGCCAGGGTGCCGATGGGCGTAGCCAGCTCATGAGCAAAGCCCGTGGCAAGGGCGGCCACAGAGAGAAAGCGCTCCCGGGACTCCAGCTCCTGGCGCAGTTTTTGACGCTCCATTTGCAGCCGATGCGAACGCCTGCGAATGGCCACCAGCATGACCAAGACGAAGGCACCAGCCAGGAAGAGCGCAGTGAACTGCCCATAAACCTGCATGGAGAGCGAAAGGGGACCTCCCTGCTGCAAACGTAGTGGCTGATGATGGAGAAGCAGGCCCGCTGCGGCGCTGCTCATGAGCAGCCCCAGGCTGATGGCGGCGGAGCTGCGCAAAGCTACGGCGGCGAGGGTGAGCTGAACGAGGTAAAAAATGGCGAAAGGATTGGTTAGGCCGCCCGTCCAGTAGAGGAGGAAGGTGAGGGTGGCGGCGTCCCCCAGGAGCACGTGAAAAAAGCCACCGCCCAGGTGCTGCCCCGGCATTTGCCGATGCCACCAGGCCAGGATGACATTGCTCATGAGGGTGATGCCGAGGGCGATGCCACAGGGCCCCCAGGGTATCTCCACGCCAAATTTTTCCGCCATGGCGAGGGTGAGCCCCTGGCCCAAAACGGCCAGCCAGCGCAGGAGAAGAAGCAATCGTGAGGAGAGATCTGCCCCCACCCAAATCTCGCTCAGCCCCGTCCATCGCTGCCAAGAGGGCGGTCCGGGTTCTGCGTGGTGGGGGCTGGGGCGCATGCTGCATCATGGGCCGCTAGAGACGGATGTCCATGCCCTGCGGCAATTTGCCGCAGAGGATCGTTCAAGGCGTGCTATCCACGGTGTCAATGCGACAGGAAGAGGGCCGCAATGGCCATGAGGACCATGAGGCCGTCCTCGATGATCGTGACGGTGGACATGGGCAGATTAAAAACGGTGCCCAGGCAAGCGCAACGGATGGTCTTTTTGGAAAGAACTGCCTGGAGTACTCCCAGCAAACTCACCCCCATGACCACCGCAGTCACGGCATTGACCAGCGTGGGATGGACATTCGCTAAATAGGCGAGGCCTAGGCCTAACTCAATGAATGGATAAACGAAACCATAAGCAGGGAGGGCTTTGGCCACGAGGTCATAGCTGCGGTAGGCATCGGCAAAACCGCGCAGGTCTAGCAGCTTGAAAAAGGAGAACGCGATGAAAAAGCCGCCCATGAAAAGCCGCATGGCCTCACCCAGATGAAAGCTGCCCTGAGCCCAGGCGCTAGCTGCGATGATGGCTAGGAGATAAGCCAGGAGGATGATCAGCGGGCGGTAAGTCTGGGCATTCTTTTGTGGCATAGCCGATGCGGTGGCTACGGGAGCATGACCCACCACCTGGTAACGGCCCTGGTCCAGCGGGGCGAGCCAGGCATTCATGTCTGCATCGCTCATTGCGGTGGAGGTGCGAATGCGCGCCTCGGAAGGGTCGAGTGTAACGGTGACTTCGGCGATGTCAGGATGCTGCTGGAGACGGGTGGTGATTTTGGCAACACAACTACCGCACGAGAGCCCTGTGAGGGAAAAGGTTTGGGGGAGATTCATGGGAGAGAGGAGGTCGGTTTGAAAAATAAGTCAGGGCAGGGGCGGTCTCACCCAATACCCGCCGAACGAGGGCGGGTATTGGGGCGGAAACAAGGCGCTACTTCTTCGGTGCCGCGTCTTTCACCATCTGGGTGTATTTCGCGGGATCTTTTTTGAAATCCTTGAGGCAGGCTTTGCAGCAGAGGTACACGTCGGTGCCCTCATGCGTGACTTTGACGGGCTTGCCCATTTCACCGCCGAAGGGTTCATCCGAGACCACACACTTTTTCAAGGGGTAGTCGGTAGGGAGACCTTCAGGGGTTTGATCGGCAGCGGTGGCTAGGCTGACGCTGAAGAAAGCGGCGGCGAGGACGGTGAGGAAGGAGGTGCGTTTCATAAGGATGTGTTTTTAGTTGTTTGGTTGGTTAGGTTTAGAGTTTGGCCATGTATTTGGCCGGGTTGGCGTCGAATTTCTTCACGCAGGGCTCGCAGCAGAATTTTACTTCCTGCCCCTGGTGTACTTTGGTCACGGGCGTGCCCATGCTACCGAGCTTGTTGTCACTGACGATGCAGGTGCTCAGCGGGTAGGGCTTGGCATCGGCACTGCTGGTGGTGGAACAAGAGGCGAGGGTGAGGCCCAGAAGGGCGGTGGTGAAGAGGGCGGTGAGTTTCGTTTTCATGGATGGGGTTTGTTGGGGTTTTTGAGACGATGACCAGGGTCATCAAAAGCGGATGAGCACCCCGGCACCGAGACCGTATTCGGAGTGGTACTGGGTGATGAGGGAAGTGCTACGGGTGAGGGTATAGTCGGCCCCGGCGGTCCATTCCCAGCGGGTGCGGGTATCGTACTCCACTCTGCCAAAGACACCCAGGCGCGGGGTGAGCTGGAAGCGTCTCGCCAGGCCGATGCGGGCATCGCCTTCGCTGTCCAGGCTGAGGCTGGCCCAGGTCATGAACGGCAGGCGATAGTTGATGCCAATGACGGCGCGGTCATCGGCATCCGGATCATTGGTTAGGCGGGCGCCGATGAAGGCTTGGAAGTCGGCGTTGAAGTAGCGCTGGTAGAGGGCATCCACCTCGTATTGGGTTTTATCCACGCCTACCCAGCCCACTTCCCAGCTCAGTAGGAGGTCGTTCTTGGGGTTCATCCAGGTCAGCAGGCCTTCGCTCATGTGACTTTGAATGGAGGCCGCGCCCCACACGTAGGCCATGTCATGGCTGTGTTCGCCCAGGCCCGCAGCCTGGTGCAGGCTGTGATCTTCGGTGTTCATGAAAGTGGCTTGCGCCGAGGATGCGGTGGACGTTTCGCCGTGGCCCAGCATGGGGGCAGAGTTGCCTGGGGCATCTTCATATCGGAAGATGCGGGCCATGCCGCTCATCATGTGGTAGAGGATGTGGCAGTGGAACATCCAGTCCTTTTCTTCATTGGCCTCAAACTCCACGGTGCGGCTGGTCATGGGCGGCACATCTACGGTGTGCTTCAGCGGTGAGCGCGCACCCTGGCCCATGAGCAGGCGGAAAAAGTGACCATGCAGGTGGATGGGGTGATGCATCATCGTGTCATTGATGAGCTCCAGCTCGATGATCTCGCCTTTCTTGATCATGACGTAAGGCTCTTGGGCGATGGTCTTGCCATCGAAGGACCAGATGTAGCGGTTCATGTCGCCAGTGAGATGCAGGGTGACTTTCCGGCGCGGTAGTTTCGCCGGCAGCGTGGTATCCTGCGGTGCACGCAGCAAACGGTAGGGGGAGCCAGGGCGGGGGAGATTCAGTGAGGCGCGTGGATCGTCCTCCTTTTCCTCCAGGGCCAGGTTCAGCATCTCGTCCATCTTGTAGAGATTGGGCCGGGGCGGATCGCTGGCGGGTGTGAGTTTACCTTCACCAAAAAAGGCGGAGACATGGCCGCTGCCATCCTGGGTGGTGGCGCGCAGTTCATACTGACCGGTGGCCGGGATGGTGATGAGGACATCGTAAGTCTCTGCAATGGCCATGAAAAGCCGCTCCACCTTCACGGGTTCCACCGGCGGGCCATCCGCTGCCACAATGGTCAGTGGCCCAGCGGAGGATTGCAGGTAAAAGTAGGTGGCGGCGGAGGCATTGATGAGCCGCAGTCGCACGCGCTCACCGGGTTTTCCGCTGATCTGGGTGCTGCGCTGGCCATTGATCAAAAAAGCGTGGTAGCCCACATCGGACACATCCATGGGAGGCATGCGTGACCATTCGCGCTTGAAGTAGTCCTTCAGCATACCCTTCTGTGCTGCGCCGAGGATAGACTGCGAATTTCGCCGCATGAGGCCGAAGTAATCACTGCCGCGCATGAGCATGCGCTGCACTTCGTGGGGATCCAGGTCTGTCCAGTCAGAGAGCAGCAGCACCTGCTCGCGGTCGGCCTTCACGGGCTCGCCACCGCGTGGTGTGACGACGATGGAGCCATACACGCCGCTCTGCTCCTGCAGGTGGGTGTGGGAGTGATACCAGTAAGTGCCGGAGTGGCGCAGCTCAAACTCGAAGGTGTGCGTCTTTCCCGGCAGGATGGGCTGTGTGGTCACATGCGGGACGCCATCCTCCTTGTTAGGCAAAAGCAGCCCGTGCCAGTGAGTGGAGGTCTCTTCGTCCTTCAGTTGGTTATGCACACGGATGCGGGCAAAGTCACCTTCGCGAAAGCGCAGTGTGGGACCGGGGATACCGCCATTGATGGTGAGTCCACGCACGGGTTTGCCCGCCGGGCTGACGGTTTGTTCGGTGATGTAGAGATCATACTCGACCACGGGCCCAGTGACCGGGCGGCGGGTCTTGCAGTCGTCGCAGGCCAATGCGGCTGCGGGCAGCGTGAGCGCTGCGAAAGCTAAAAGGAATTTCATGAGGGACTGAGTCGTCGAAGGTTCGTGGAACCGATGCCCAGCCACGTGCATCCCGGGCAGGGAAGGTGGCGCGTGGGCACAATGCGTCTGTCAAAGACGCCGACTCAGGTCAGAAAAGAACAAAACAGAACCGGCAGCCGGACGTGCGGCTGGGTCAAAGCAGGGGCTTCCAGATGAAGCCTGGATGCGGCGGGCAGCGTGCGTGTGCTAGCTGCCGTGGAAAGTTGCAGGGCCTCACTCAGCAGCACCCATTGCGGCTGGGAAAGGAGGTCTCGGCTGGAAGCCGGGGAGGGGCTGGCGGGTGCGGGGGTCGAGCTCGAAACCGGGGCCTCGATGCAGCCACAGTCCGCAGGCTCCAGTTGTCGCACGCTTGCACAGCAACTCATGCTGCAGAGGTCCGCAGCCTCTTCATGGCTCAGCGCGGCCACAGGCAGGGCCTGCACCAAAAGCGCAAAGATGAGGAGGATGGAGCGGAAGAGCGGCATGGAGGTGTCTGCTAGAGAACACGGACAGCATCGCAGATCATTACGTTGAATCTGCAAAGATGAGAGGTGGGACCTTGCTTTTTATTCCGCCGATCTTGTTGCCTGGGTAAAAAAAGGAGCGCCCCGGCTGGGACGCTCCCGCGAAAGAAAGGGTTTACTTGCCCTTATGCACGCTGTGGCAGGCTTTGCAGTTGCCTGCTTCCTGCAGGACCTTGGTGGCACCCGGTTTGCCATCCACCACACCCTGGGCGGCATCAATGAGCTTGGTGGTCTTTTCCTTCCAGCTCGCTGAGTCACCCTCCGGTGGGCTGTCAGAAGGGAGGGTCTTGAAGTAAGCCAGCAGCTTCTTGGCATCCTCAGGTGTGCCTTTGCCGGTGGCGACTTTGGAATGCAGGCTGGTATTGCCCTTCATGGCTTCTTTCATGACGGTCTCAATGTCACCCGCCTGGGCGGAAGTAAGGGAGACGCCAGAGAAAGCCGCGAGGGCCAGGATGAATAGGGTGGATTTCATCGTTTCGGGGGATGTGAGTCGAAGTGATTTTTTAACGTGCCGGACAACCGGATGCTATTTTTTCGCAAACCAGAGCCAGGATGTCACTCCCAGAATGTGCGATGGCGAAAAATGTAGTTCGGAGTGCCTTCAGCCAAAGGAAGCAGAAAACGTGCGAGGCGGGTGGGGGAATGTGGATACATCTCCTGACCTCACCCCGGTGCTGCGACCGCCCCTCACCCCAGCCCTGCTCCCCGCAAGCGGGAAGAGGGGGACGTCGTTTTGGTCTCCGAAGACTGAAGACCACCACATCACCTCTCGTTCGCCATCCCATCCCGAGCTCCCCAAGCGCGTTCCCTCTCCCCGCTTGCGGGAGAGGCCAACGTGAGGGGATGTCGCAGTAGGAACAAATGCTGTTCGCAGGATATCGGTGAGTTCTAAAACCCCCTGAAAGGCCCTCCACCATCTCCCACCTAACGGATGAAGTAGCTCAAATTCTCCAGCTCCACGGCTAGATCCACGCTGTTTACGACCACATGCTCAGGCACATCCAAAACGGAAGGCGAGAAATTTAGCACGGCTTGGATGCCTGCTTCCACCATTTGGTTAGTCACAATCTGGGCCGCACTGGCTGGCACGGCGAGGATGGCCATCTTGACGAGATTTTGCCGAATGAAGTCCGTCATCTCGGTGATGGCCAGGATGGGGATGGCGAGATCCGGTTGGCGCTTGGGGCTGACATCGAACGCGGCGACGACTTCGAAACCTTCTTTGCGGAAGCCGCCGTAACGCAGCAGGGCGGAGCCGAGATTTCCTACGCCCACCAGGATCACCGGTTGCAGGCGATTGTGACCCAGCACCTCGGAGATCGTGGCGCTGAGGACTTCCACATTGTAGCCCAGACCGCGTGTGCCGAACTGGCCAAAATAAGCCAAGTCTTTGCGCAATTGCGTCGGTTTCACTCCAGCCGCTTTGGCCAGTGCCTCCGAAGAGACGGTATCCACATCATTTTCGCGCAGCTTGCTTAAGCATCGCTGATAGATGGAGAGGCGATAAATAGATTTGCGGGGGATGTCTATTCTAGGCACTCGTGAAAATTCACGTTCCAGTGAGTTTGTCAATCATTCTGCGCGGATGGCCCAGCGCAGTTTAGCCGGGGCTGAGCGCGGGTTTTGGTGCTGCTCACTGGGGGTCGCACGGATCACTTCACGGGCTGCGGCGCTGTATTGCCCCAGATGCAGACCTTCTTGGAAGGCCTTTTTCACCCGCCGATCCTCGCCGGAGTGGAAGGTGAGGATGGCCACTCGCCCACCGGGCTTCAGGGAGGCGGGCAGGGCACGCAGCAGACTGTCCAGCACGGTAAATTCCTCATTTACGGCAATGCGGATGGCCTGGAAGACACGGCGCACCGTGGCATCTGCATCGTCGGCAGAAACGGTGCGCGGCAGCCCCTGGCGGATGCTTTCGGCCAGGACCTTGGTGCGGGTGAGCGGTGTCTGCCTCCCAGCTTTGCACAGGTGTTGGGCGATGAGTGCCGCGCGGGGTTCATCGGCATTTTCCTCCAGCAGGAGGGTGAGTTTTTCAGGCGTGGTTTCCGCCAGCCAGGCCGAGGCCGGTTTGCCCCGTTGCGGGTTCAGGCGCATGTCCAGGGGGCCATCGTGTTTGAAGGTAAAACCGCGCGCCGGGTTGTCGATCTGCATGGAGGACAGGCCTAGATCGGCAAAAATGGCATCAGCACCTTCTGCCCAGCCTTGATCAGCCAGGGCCTTCACCAGCCCGGCAAAATTGCAACGGCGGGTCGTGAAGCTGTCTTCCCCCATGCCACCCGCGCGAAGACGGGCCAGGGTGCGTTCGAGCTCGATGGGGTCGGCATCCAGGGACATCAGGTGGCCACCGGGTTGCAGTCGCTCCCACATCGCGCGGGTGTGCCCGCCATAGCCCAGGGTGCAATCCACCGCGTGCTGACCGGCTTGCAGTTGCAGGCACTCCAGCACCTCTCCCACCATGATGGGTACGTGCTGGCCAGCCGGGGTTTTGCCCGCAGCGAGGACCTTCGCCACTTCGTCCGGGTACTTATCGGCATTGAGTTCCTTGTACTTATCCTCAAACCGGCGCGGGTTTTTGCCGCTGTAACGCGGGCGGCGTTTGTGGACGGTAGGGGTGGGATCAGGCGCGGAGGGGGCGGCCTCAGAGTTCATTGTATTTCAAGTTGTTGCCCCGGGCTTTATCCGCCGGGTAGCGCAGTTCATTGCGCTCCAGTTTCGCCTGCATGGCCTCGGCCAGCGGGATGTTGAGATTGTGCGCCAGTTCAAAGAGCAGGATGCCCACGTCAGCGATTTCATCGGTGATTTCAGCGCGTTTTTCAGTGATGACCTGCTGCGTCTGCGCCTGGGTTTTCCAGACAAAGTGCTGCATGAGTTCCCCGGCCTCGGCGGCAATGGCCACGGCCATGTCTTTGGGATTGTGAAACTGCTGCCAGTCACGGGCATCGCGAAAGGCGCAGATGCGTTCAGTCAGGGCTTCGATGGTCATGCAGGCATCAAACACCGCATCTGCCCCTACGTCCACGCAGAAGCATCGCCAAAAGCACGGCCAGGCGTTATGAAGGGTACATGCTATTTCGTCTCAGCCTTTTCAGTCTCCTCCTGGTTGGGTGTGGTCCTGCCGCTAAACCAGCACCCCAGGCACAGCGCACCTGGTCCCTTTTGGAAGGAGCCGCCGCTGCGCAATGGCAACAGGCGGGCATCCCGGATGAAGGAAAAATCCACGTGACAAATGGAGAGCTGACCCTCGCCGCCGGTCAGCCCATGACCGGGGCCAAGTGGGTGGGCTGGACCTCCGACCTACCGCAGACAAATTACGCACTCACCTATGAAACCCTGCGGGTGGAAGGGGGAGACATCTTTGGCATGGCCACCTTTCCTGTGGGTAGCCACCAGTCTCACGCCACCTTTGTCATCGGTGGTTGGGGCGGCACCGTCACTGGCATCTCCAGCATTGATTTCCAAGATGCCAACGAGAACCAGACGCGGGCGGAACAACGTTTTGAAAACAACCGCTGGTACAAAGTGCGGATCGAGGTCCGCCCCGAAGATCTGCGAGCCTGGATAGATGACCGCATCGTGGTGAATGCCAGCATCAAGGGCCGCCAAGTGACCCTGCGTTCCGGCTTTATTGACCACTGCCTACCGTTCGGTTTTGCCACCTGGAATACCACCGCCCGCGTGCGGGCTGTGAGGGTGGAAGCTTTGCTGGTTGATTAAGCATAATGCAATAAAATCGTAAGTTCTGTCAATTGTGTATGCAGGTGTCTTGATTATTTGGCGTGTTCTGGCTAAGGTGAATGAGGTCGTTTTAGGGCCTGCCTATTTTCATCATGAGCCTAAGTCTTTACCAAATTTTCGCCCCCTTGATGCGGCGATTTCGAGGCCAACGGTTTGCGATTTTTAAACAGTATCTGTCGCCTCAGCGCACGGACCAGCTTCTGGATGTGGGCGGTTATCCGGGATTCTGGACTCAGCATGAGCCGACGGTCGGCAGCATTGACACTTTGAATGTTCATGAAGTGCCTTGGGAGCAGGGCAGTCATCCCAACTACCAAATCCGCACTCTTTTGGGCGATGGCCGGGCGCTGACCGCACCGGATCAGTCGTACCAAATCCTCTTTTCCAACAGCGTCATTGAGCACGTGGGGACTTGGGAGGATCAGCAGGCCTTCGCGCGGGAAGCTCGGCGAGTGGGAAAAGATCTGTGGGTTCAAACACCTGCCTATGAATGCCCCATCGAGCCGCACTACGTCGGCTTGTACATTCACCATCTGCCTAAAAAATGGCAGATGGCGCTGGTCAGGTGGGTGACTCTCTGGGGTTGGGTGCATCGGCCCACTCGTGAACAAGTGGCTTATGAGGTAAACAGCATCCGGCTGCTGACACGGCGTGAAATGGACCTGCTGTTTCCAGATTGTGAAATCCTCACGGAGCGGCTTCTGGGCCTCATTCCGAAATCCTACATCGCCATCCGCAAGCAGCGCCCGCAGGTGGCGTGAGTTCTTGCACGGGCTGGATTGGCGCATGTTCCCTGCTTGCAAGCCGCCGTGGCTGCTGGCAAGATGCGCGCCCACCCCATCATGGCCAAGAAAGCAGCATCCAAGAAACCCGAATCCCTCCATCGTAAACACAGCGCCATCGTCGTGGACGGTGTCGAGCGTGCGCCTAGCCGCGCCATGCTGCATGCGGTCGGCTTTAAGCGGGAAGACTTCCAGAAATCCCAGATCGGCATCGCCAGCACCTGGAGCATGGTCACCCCGTGTAACATGCACATTGACCGCCTGGCCAGAGAAACGGCTAAGGGCGTGGATGCCGCCGGTGGCAAAAGCCTGATCTTCAATACCATCACCATTTCCGATGGTATCTCGATGGGCACTGAAGGCATGAAATACTCGTTGGTTAGCCGCGAAGTCATCGCGGACTCCATTGAGACCGTTGTCGGTTGTGAAGGCATGGACGGTTTCGTCGCCATCGGCGGCTGTGACAAAAATATGCCTGGCTGCGTGATGGCCATGGCGCGTCTGAACCGCCCGAGCGTGTTCGTTTACGGCGGCACCATCCTCCCCGGCTGCGTGGGCCATGAGAAGAAGGATGCGGACATCGTCACCGTCTTTGAAGCCGTGGGCAAGCACGCGAACTGCCAGATCACCGATGCCGACCTCATCGACATCGAAGAGCACAGCATCCCTGGCGAAGGCTCCTGCGGCGGCATGTATACCGCCAACACCATGGCCAGCGCCATCGAGGCCCTGGGTATGTCCCTGCCAAACTCCGGTGCCCAGTCTGCGGTCGGTGACGACAAGCTGATTGACTGCTTCGACGCCGGTGCTGCCGTCATGAACATGATCAAGCTGGGCATCACGCCTCGCGACATCATGACGAAGGAAGCGTTTGAAAACGCCATCACGCTGATCATCACCCTGGGCGGCTCGACCAATGCCGTGCTGCACCTCATCGCCATGGCGCACAGCGCCGGTGTGAAGCTGACCATCGAAGACTTCGTCCGCATCGGCAAAAAGACCCCGGTGCTGGCTGACCTGAAGCCGAGCGGTAAGTACTTCATGAACGACCTGGTGAAGATCGGCGGCACCGTGCCACTGATGCGCATCCTGGTGGAAGAAGGCCTGATGCATGGCGACTGCCTCACCGTCACCGGCCGCACGATGAAGGAAAACGTGCGTAAATCCAAGATCGTCTATCCGAAGAGCCAGCAGATCGTCCGTCCTCTGAGCGACCCGATCAAGAAAGACAGCCATCTCGTCATCTTCAAAGGCAACCTCTGCCCTGAAGGCGCCGTCGGCAAGATCAGCGGCAAGGAAGGACTCACTTTCACCGGCAAGGCCATCGTCTTTGAATCCGAAGAGAAGGCGCTGGAAGCCATCCTCCACGACAAGGTGAAAAAAGGCCACGTCATCGTCATCCGCATGGAAGGGCCCAAAGGCGGTCCCGGCATGCGCGAAATGCTCAGCCCCACCTCCGCCATCATGGGCAAGGGCCTGGGCAAAGATGTGGCCCTCATCACGGACGGTCGTTTCAGCGGCGGCAGCCACGGTTTTGTGGTCGGCCACGTCACGCCGGAGGCCTTCGTTGGCGGCCCGATTGCTGTCATCAAGAATGGCGACGCCATCACCATTGATGCTGAGAAGCGCGCCATCACCCTCGGCATTCCTGCCAAGGAACTGGCCGCCCGTCTCAAGGCCTGGAAGCAACCGAAGCCCCGCTACACCCGTGGTGTGCTGGCTAAGTATGCCGCCCTCACCACCAGCGCCAGCGAAGGTGCGGTGACGGACAAGCAATTTTGATAGTCTCACCCATCGTTAAACCTTTAAAAGAGCGGCGGGAAACTGCCGCTCTTTTTTCATGCATACTCCGCGTCATCGTTTTTGGCTTATCCTCCTGGCTCTCTTTCTGAGCGCCAGTACCGGTTTTCGTCTGGCTGACTACATCGTCAGCGTGAATTATTTTGCTGAGGAGGAGGTGTTTGATAACCAGGGAATATTCCTGGTCAGTGCGATATTTATGCCGGTTTTAATTGTGCCGTGGACTGTTTTTTGGTGCGTCTTAATGCTGAGGACATACCCATCACAGGCCATATCATTGTTTTGCTGGGAGCGTAGAGCGTGGTTCCGAGAGATTCTTGGATGCCTACTCTTTGGTCTCTTGGCTGCGGAACGAGTTGGACATGCGTTCCAATGTTTTGGTTACGCCCTCCGCTTTTATGATAAGGGATTCCACGATCTGGCTCTTGATGCGATGTTTAATACCATAGCAGCGTTGGGAGCTGCATACTTTTGGGCGTGCTTGCGTGCCTTGGCCAGCTACCGCTTAAGTTTGAAGCAGATTGAACAGCATCCGTGCAAGGCGCTTTCTCAACGCGAGGATGATCGAGTGGGGATAGAGGCAAGCCGCATCTGAAAATGAATCCTGAAGTAGTCGCCAAGGGCGGTGGCCAGGGCTTTGGCAAAGCGACGCTGGTTATTAGAGGTATCGCGAACACCGTTCCAGGGACACTCCACCTGGATGGCGCTGATGCTACCGCCGTCACGGGAGCCGTGGGCGGCGACGTCGTAGGAGCCACTGAAGTAAATGGCTTTGCCAGGTGAGGGCTTGCTGGGACTAGGAATGGAGCGGAAGCCGTGGGCCTCCAGCATGGCCCCCAGACTTTGAGGGCCGCGGATGAGGGCAGAAAAAGATTGGGGGGATCGTTGATCCAGCTCTTTCACACTGGTGAGGCGGAGGTACTTCGGGTCTTGATCCAGCGCTTCATCTGAGGTGTTGAGTTGACTGCCTGAGATGAGATAACCGAGTTCCACCCGTTGTTCTTCATGACGGTGGCCGTGGAGGTCGATCGTGAGGCCAGTACCGAAGCTTTGGGTGATCTGCTGTTCCACGTCTTCGGCAGCCTCGTGAAATCTCTTCCAAGTGGCAGTGGCCACGGGATCTCCTTGAGCGGCCTCGCTCAGTTCCCGATTGCAGTCCAACTTGGACCGATGCAGGCGACAGATGACGAGATGAGGGGCTCCTCCGTAAAGCTTTTGGAGCTCCTCGGAGATCATCACGCTAAGCTCAGCGGTGTTGCTATCCTTAGCGGTCACGCCATAACGGCGGGCTAGGATATTGGCGGGTTTAAGATCTCCTCCGTGAGGCACGGTGATGAGGATGGGCAGGCTGCCGGGGCGGACATCCACATACTTGGAGACGTCCTCCGCCTGAAGTCTGAGGATCGAGGTGGTGAGGGCGAGAAGGAGCAGGCTTTTCCCAAACATGCGTGCAGCCTATGTCAGAGGGAAAGAATCTGTCCAGTCTGGAAGACAGTTCCGCGCTGGTCACTGCGTTGAGTAAGTCCCCATGATGCGTCTTTCTCTCCTGCTGCCTTTTCTGTTGGTGTCCTCAAGCTGGGCTGAAAACTGGCCTGAGTGGCGAGGCATCGGTGGCCAAGGGGTAAGTAACGCCAAAGGGCTGCCGGAAACCTGGAGCGAGACCAGCGGCGTGGCTTGGAAAACAATCTTGCCAGGGCGCGGCCACTCCACGCCTGTGGTGTGGGGAGAACATCTCTGGGTGACGACGGCCATCGAGCGCGCGGCCAAGCCTGAGGATGCAGAGCGCCGCCTGAAAGCGAATACGGGGGATCAACCTGTGACCGTCCTGGACTCTGTAAGCCTACGCGCGCTGTGTGTGGACAAGGCCAGTGGCAAGGTCTTGCACGACATTGAGTTGCTGAATGTGAAGGAGCCGCAGTGGGTGCATCAGCTCAACAGTTATGCCTCACCCAGCCCTATCGTGGAGGAAGGACGGTTGTATGCGCACTTTGGCAGTTTTGGCACCGCCTGTTTGGATACCACCAGCCACAAGGTGCTATGGCAAAATCAGGATCTACAAATCATGCATGAAAACGGTCCTGGATCCACGCCGGTGCTGTGGGGAAATCTGCTCATCATCCACTTCGATGGCAGTGACCAGCAGTTCATCGCCGCTTTTGACAAAGCCACAGGCAAGCTGGCCTGGAAGACGGCGAGAACAGGTGAGATGCGGCCTAACCCTCAGCAGCGTAAGGCCTATGGCACGCCGCTTGTGGTGACGCTGAATGGCCAGCCCACGGTGGTCAGCCCGGCGGCAGATTGGATCTATGGTTATGCGCCGGAGACGGGAAAAGAGCTGTGGAAGGTGCCGTATGGCGAGCTGGGCTTTTCCATGTCGGTGCGCCCAGTAGCCGATGACAGCCAGATTTATTTCAGTACGTGTTTTGGTAAATCGCAGGTGATGGCGCTGAAGTATGCGGGCCTCAAAACACCTGAGGTGGCCTGGCGTAACAATAAGAATGCACCCAAAATGTGCTCGCCTGTCCTGGCGGGTGACTTGCTCTTTTACGTGGATGATGGCGGCATCGTGAGCTGTGTGGAGGTGAAGACGGGCGAGGCTTTGTTTCGCGAACGGTTAGGCGGGAAGTTCAGTGCTTCCCCGATCTTGGCCGATGGTGAAATTTACTTCGCCAGCCGTGAAGGTGTGGTTACCGTGATCGCTGCAACTCGCGAGTTTAAGATCTTGGCTCAAAACACTCTAGAAGGCGGATTGATGGCCAGTCCGGTAGCGGTGGATGGGGCGCTTTATCTGCGCACGGACAAGGCTTTGTATCGCATCGGCAATCTGTAAGCATGCTGGGCGTTTGATTCTTCAAGAACGTCCACACCCACAAAAAAGCCCGCCCTCGGTTTGGAGGGCGGGCGAAGAGAGGATGGGCTGAGTTACTTCACCACCGGGCGCAGCACCATGTTGCGGAAGTCCACATTGGTGTGGTCACCCTGCAGGAAGAGGGGGCCGGGTTTGGATTCATCGCTGGTCAGAGCGCCGCCGGTGCAGCCGAGCACAGGCTGGTTATCAATGATGGTCTTGCCATTGAGGATCACCGTCAGGTGGCGATCCACGAGGGTGATATCCATCGTCTGCCATTCGCCGATGGCCTTTTCAGCGGCTACCGAAGGGGTAATACGGCTGTACAAGGCTCCCATGTGGTGGGAGTCGAGAGGCCGGCCGAAGCTTTCCATGACCTGCACTTCATAAATGCCGCGCAGGTAGATGCCGCTGTTGCTATTTTCCTGGGTGCGGACTTCCAGCTTCAAGTTGAAGTCTTCAAACTCTGCATCCGTGCGCAGGTTGCCGAAGTGTTTGCCGGGCTCTTTCACCACGCGGTTGATCAGGGCTCCGTCTTCGACGCCCCAGCCGTTGAGGTCATCGGCTTTGACGAGGCGCCAGCCACTGAGGTCCTTGCCATTGAAGAGGCTGACAGGTTCACCGTACTTCACTTTGGCCAAATCTGGGGTGGCCGGGATCGCTGGGATACGCTTGCCGGTGAATTCAGCTTGGCCGAAGAGCTTACCATCGGCCTTAGCCTTCACGGTGCTGCCCTTGAGGGAATCGCCAGATACTTTGACGGTGAGGGTTTCGGTCACTTTTTCGGTGATCTCTTTGCCTTCTTTGTCTTTGCGCTTGGCATTCGAAAGACGGGTGACGATGAGGTTGTCTCCCTCGATCTTGGTGCCATCGGTCGGCAGCACACTGCCACCACCCCAAAGGACACTGGAGGAAAGGGCACCACCTTTTTCTTCCACGCCCAGCCAGCCAGCGCGATCACCCTGGAGGGTGAGAGCCCAGCGGCCTGTGAAGGGATTTTCAGCAGCCTGGGCCAAGGAGGTGAAACCGAGGGTGGCCAGAAGGAGGAGATGACGGCGTTTGGTAATCATGGTCGGAACGAAAAGAGATAACGTTACCAGACAGGGGTGGTCTTGCGATGCAAGCCGCTAAATTCAAATGAGCACGGATGAGCGAAGAGTCTGCGGGGCCTTAAAAAGCACTGCTTCAGCATTGGCCACAGGATTGGCGAGCCGGAAATCGAGATACCCCTGGATGAAGTCGGCATCCACTTCCGCCTGAGGGTGCAGACGGCGCCACTGCACAGCATTGATGAAAAAGCTATGGGTGAAGATGCTGATATGGCGCTCAGTTCGCGTGGTGAGGCGCGCGATCATATCATCCACACGACCGATGAAGCTGGCAAAACTCTCTGCTCCTGCGCCTTCGCAATGCAAGGGATCACGGCGCTGCCAATAGGCACGTGCGCCAGGTGTGCGCTGGGCCTCCGTGGTGTTCGCATACTGGATTTCATTCAGGTAGGTGAACTCATGCACGGGCCAAGTCTCTACAGGCACCTCAGGGAAGCAGGCGCGCAACGGAGCTGCCGTCTGATGCGTGCGGATGTACGGTGAGACCACGATGAGATCTGGCGGCTGGGGAAACTGCACCACCAGCGCCAGCGCCTGGGCTTCTCCCCGCGCACTCAGCGGGATGCAGGCCGGAGTTTTGGAGACACCGCCAGAATTGGCGATGCTTTCACCATGGCGAATGAGTTGGATCAAGGGCATGCGGGGGGAGTGGGGGGAAAATCAAAGAGTCGCGGTGAGGTACTTCTGGGCGCTGAGCTTTTGCTCACCGTCCCAACGATACGCCACCAGCGGGCCTTCGCGTGCTGCGCTGTAGTCCAGGCAGGCGATGTTGTCAGCCAGTGGTGCTTTTTCTTTGTGGGCGGGCATCCAGTAGTGGCCGCAGAACACAGGCGGCTCTTCAGGGCTGTAGCGGGGGATGCGCTTGAGGTTAAAGCTCTCCGCCTCGCCCTCTGCCTCAAAAGGTTCCGGCATGGCCAGGGCGGTGACGCGCGAGGCCTCTGGGATGTCCCACCAGCGCACCCGCACGCTGCGGCGCGGGATGTTTTCTTTGTCGTGATACACCAGTCCTGCGGGCATCGAGAGCTCCGGCCCTTTCAGGGCATTTTCAGCCGCCCGAAATTCCGGCGTGCCCCGCGTGGCGCAGGCGCGGAGAAAGTCAGGATCTTCGATGCTCTTGCCCGCCAGTCGGGGCAGGCGCTTGCCATCCCAGCAGGCATGCACGGCGCGCAGGTTGCCCAGGTCTAAAAACATGGGCAGGCGCTTCATCCACAGCAGCCACTCTTGCCACTCTGCCGGGTGATTTTCAAACTGCGCCAGCGTTGCCTGTTGACCACCGCGGTTCTGCTTTTCACTGCGCAGAAAACCGCCCTGTCCATCCGGTGTGAGGGCACAGATGCAGTTGTATTCGTGATTGCCCATGATGGCCAGGGCATCGCCACCCTCCACCATGCCACGCACGGTGTGCAGCACTTCGCGGATGGCGGGGCCACGGTCAATGTAGTCACCCAGGAAGATCACCTGCCGCCCTTCTGGGTGGCGGTGGCTCTGCCCCTGCGGCCGATAGCCCAGGTGCTGTAGGAGACCGGCCAGTTTGCCGTGCTGGCCGTGGATGTCTCCGATGAGGTCGTATGCTTGCTGTTTCATTACGCAGTCATCCTGCCACAGAGCTGCGCTTGAAAAACATCGGCATTTGCAGGATACATGACTTACTAGTCATGTTTGAAAATCTTTTCTCTAAAGGTGGCCTCACGCTTGATCGGCTGCGCAGCTTCATGCAGATGGCCCAGGCGGGCAGCATCGCCAAAGCCGCTCCTTACGACACCAATCGGCAGAGCCAGATCAGTCGGCAGATTCGCGAGCTCGAGCAATTCTTCGGCACGGAGCTCACTCGTCGCCGGGGCAAGACGCTCTCGTTATCTCCGGCCGGGGAACGTTTGGCCACCTTGATCCAAGAGCAGTTGCAGGATTTGGAGGACTTTCGCCGCGAGCAATCCGGTCAGGCAAAATCCTTCACCATAGGCACCGGGGCCAGCGTACTGGAGTGGCTGGTGATGCCCGCGCTACCGCAGATCGCCAGTCTGCTCGGCGGGGCCAATCTCAGCGTCGTGCCCTACCGCAGCCGCAACCTCGCCGCAGCCATTCATGAAGGGCTGGTGGATTTTGCCGTCGTTCGTCAAGATGCCCTAGGCCCGAATGCCCGGGCGGAAAAGCTCATGCGCCTCAGTTTCGTCCTCTGCATTCCCAAGAAGCTGCTCAAAAAAGGCACACGCGATGCCTCGCAGCCCAGTCTATGGCAAACACTCCCCTTTGCTGCCGGGCGCGATGGCGGCCAGATGGATACCTCTCTGCGCAATGCCATGGCTGAGGCCGGTGTGGACTTTCGCCCGCAGTTCGAGTGCGGTTCCATGCTTCAGGTTAGGCAGTTGGTGGAGATGGGAGCCTGTGCCGCAGTCTTGCCAGAGATCGGTGTGCGTGGTCTGGATGAAAAGGAAATCTTGATCAGTCCCTTTGCCCCCATGCGGAATTACGGTCGCAGCCTGGTCTTGCATTGGAATGAACGACAGATGCGCCGTCGTGGTCTAGAACTATCCCAAATCCGCGCCGTGGCGCGGTTGCTGAAAGATGCGGCAGCGCAGTAGGGGCATCGGCCTTTCCAGCGTCCCTCCAGGACGCCTGTGAAATCGAGGCGTTGGGCCATTCGATCCGGTGGTTCCCGCCTGCTCCGCAGTCTCCACCATCGGCTACCCTCCACGCTCCCTCCGGGAGCAAAGCGCCGGGATTTGAAGGCCCTTCGTTGACGCCTTCTTTAAGGGCAAAGGATGTTCTATCTTTAGGCCCTCTCACCAGAGGTATTTTGCGTCGTATTCGACCATGCCTCGTTCCAGCATTTCCACATACTCTTCCTGAAAGGTTTTGACTTGATGATGGGCTTCTTGATGAAGCACATAAGCACGCACTGGTTCCAGGCTCGATGCGCTAACGGTGAAGGCCCCGTAACCTTCCTGCCAGGCAAAACCTACCCAGCTCCATTCGTCATGGATCCAGCGTGAGGACACGCTTTTGATGCACTGAATGACCTGTGCAAGGCTGTGGGTTGGACTCAGCCCTAGGAGCACATGGACATGATCCCCCGTGCCTCCAATGGCGTGGGCAAAACCTCCTTCGGTGCGAATCACCCCGCCTAAATATTCATGCAGACGATCGCGAGTGGAGGGAGCGAACCATGCCTCGCGGTTCTTGGTGCTGAAGACCAAATGGTAGTGCAGAGAAGTATGCGTGGACGCCATAACCAAAAGGATCAAATGAAGGGGGGCCGCATGTTTCATCAGGATGATTGGCCGTCAATGGCAATGACGTTTCCAGCGTCCCTCCAGGACGCCTGTGAGATCGAGGCGTTGGGCCATTCGATCCGGTGGTTCCCGACTGCTTCGCAGTCTCCACCACCGGCTACCCTCCACGCTCCCTCCGGGAGCAAAGCACGGAAGGCGGGAACGCGCTGGACTTTTGGTTTATCCTGAGGGTCGCTACAAATTCCCTGCCTTGGCTCCCGGAGGGAGCCTGGAAAGTAGCCGGTGGTGGAGGTGGCGTAGCCACCGGGAACCACCGGTTTTGCCAACGAGGGCATGTCCCTCTTCATGGCGTCCTGGAGGGACGCTGGAAGGGCCGATGTCCTACCCATCTCGCCCCTTCCTACGGCTCGGTTGTTCCCTCTACTTCTTCTGGTCCTTCACGCATTCTCCATCCTGCGGCACGGCGCTGCCTACCTGGTCCACAGGGTGGTTGAAAAGGTACTTCCACACCTCTTCATGCAGGAATTTGCCATCGGTCCCTTTTGCCGCTGCACCGCCAGGGGTGACGGAACTGTGCGCGCGTTTGGCATCTCCCTTCACATCGAAATTCGTGATCAAGCGGCGGCTGTTGGCATAGGGATGAGCGCTGATGTCCACATCCACCAACGGACCGAACTGATGCAGCCCCATCATTTCCCAGGAGCGGCAATAATGGTCATCCGTCCAGCCGCCATCCAGCACGTGGCTGAAGCCAAAGTAACGATTCGCCGGCGTGGCGGAGGGGTATCCCTGCCATTCGTCCAGATTATCGCGCGGCCCACAGAAGCACACCACTCGATCCACCTTCTGCTGCTTGGCAAAACGAGCGGCACTGGTGGCTCCATGAGACGCCCCAGAGACGATCACTTTATCCCAGTCGAGTCCATCGCCTTTGGCATTGAGAAACTGTTCCCACTTTCCCTGGGGATTCTCTTTGGCTAGCCATTTCACAAACTGGAACGAGCGCTCCATCATACCATCTTGGGGCTCAATGGTGGCGAGGTCCGTGTGGTCCTGGCCCGTGGTGGCCTCCAGTCGCATGTTGCCCAGACTCTTGCCATCGTCACGCCGTGCTGCCGGGATGAGGCCAAACCATTTGTTCGCGTAATGCACCTGGATGGCGTGCAGGCCGTAGCTGTTCACACGCTCGAACAACGGCCCGCTGTAGCCCATGAGCCAGATCACCAGCTTGCCCTGGGGTTTCACCCGAGTGTCCACATTGGCATGCTGCAGGTCCTGCGGTTTGCTCTTTTTGTCCGTAAAAACGAAATCAATGGCCGGGTACTCCTTGGCCCGTGGGTCAATCTCACTGGCGCGTTTCGTGATGTCGTAACGCTGCGGTTTCGGGTCGTCGAAAGAGGGCTCGGCGGCATGGGCCGTCAGAGCGAACAAGGGCAGGAGCAGGAGGAATTTCATGGTCAAAGCGAGCGGTGAAAAAAGGTGCCGCACCCCCTCGATGGGAATGCGGCACAGACATAACATCAAACGCAGAAGCGCGGTTACTTCTTGTGAAGCAGTTCTTCCGCCGTCCACATGCCCACACGGTCCTTGAACTGCGCGCGCAGTTTGGCCACGTCTTTGGGTTCCACAGGTGAGGCATTGTGCTCCCACTCGCGGCGCAGGTAGGTCAGCACGCTGGAGACGTCTTCATCCGTCAGGTGGGGCAGGGGCGGCATGGCCAGGTTCCAAGTGCGGCCACTCACCTTTACCGGACCGGCGAGGCCGTGCAGCACGATGCGTGCAGCCACGTCCGGTTTGCCCAGCACCCACTCGCTATCCACCAGCGGCGGGGCCAGACCATCCAGGCCAAAGCCATGCCCCTGGTGACAGGCCGCACAGAGACCGGCGTAAATGATCTTGCCCTTTTCAAAACGCGCCTGCTGATCCGCCGTTAGTGGCACGATCTTTGGCGGAGGTGGTGCGCCGGGTTTGCCCACCCAGGCAAGGCGGGAGGTGATGCTGGCAAACTGGGCTGTTGCGGTTTTAGCCGTCACGGATTTCTTCAGCACAGCCAGAGATTCCGGCTCTTTTTCCAGCCACAGTAGTTTGGGTTTCGGGGCGGATTTCGTATTGCCACCGCTGGGATTGGACAGGCCTTTGATCAGTGCTGCCTGCACCGCACTGCCCTTCGGCTGGCTGGCAGCGAGCGTCAGCGTTTCTTCAAACGGCTGCGCTTTCCCGGCCATGGCGATGAAGCTGCCCAGCATTTCCAAAGTGGGTGAGACACTGGCTTTGTTGTCCGCAGTGGCTTGTTGGGCCACCAGTTTAGCAAAGGCATCTTCACGGCCCCGCAGGCCAGTCATGGCACCTTCACGCACCAGCAGATTTTCGCCGGCACCGGTAGCCAGCAGTTTGGCCAGGGCGGCATCGGCATCGGGCAGGTTGAAGGAGGAAAGCTTGATGGCAAGCTGTGCACGCACCAGCGTATCGGTCTCGGTCGTCATGGCCAGAACCTCGGGAGCTAGATCACGCCCGGCTAGTCGCACGGCAGTGGCTTTCAGCGTGGCGTCTTGGTCCTTCATCGTCACGCGCAGCAGGTCAGGCGTCAGCAGGCCCAGGCCATCCAGCGTCCAGAGCGCGTGCAGGCGGGCCAGGGGTTTGGCGGTAGCAGATTGCACCAGCTCAGTGAGGGCAGGGCCTGCTTTGACATCGGCCGACTCAACGAGCAAACGCTGGGCGGTATCGCGCACCCAACCATTCGCATGACTCAGGCTGGCGATTCGCTCGGCCGTGGTGGCAGGGATCTTGGTGGCCTTCACGGCTTTATCCTGGATCGGCACGATGCGCCAGATGCGTCCCTGATCAAAAGGGCGGTCCAGTTTACGTGCTTCGATGTTCGCCACGAGGTAGTGCGTGAGGAAGCTGCTGTGCTGAATGATACCCCGGTACATGTCCACCACGTAAACCGCACCATCCGGCGCATTCGTCGCCTGCACAGGACGGAAGCGTTCATCCGTGGAGGTGAGGAACTCCTTGTTTTCGGTGGCATTGACGCCGGTCACCACGCCATCTTTTTCCGTGACGATCATGCGCTTCATGAGGTTCGCTGAAGGCTCAGGAATGAAGGCATTGCCGTAGTGCGAAGCAGGGAAGGCATCGCCACGGTAAATCAGCGCGCCACAGGTGGCGGTGGCCTTGGTCAGGGTTCCGTCAGCACGCAGAGATTTCGGGTCGTAACCGCGATTCACACCCGGCGTCGGGTGGGTGGGCCACACGGTTTGATCGGTGACCACCTTCGCATTCACACTGGCGGCATTGCGCAGCAGTGGATTGCGAGAAAAAGCCTCGGTGGGCAGAAGATCGCAGCGCAGGAGATCGGAGTTGTAGTTGAAATACAGGCGACCCTTGTCGTCCTGGCACAGGCCATACTGGCCACGGCCCAGGCCGGTATCCTTCTGCCACACACCACCGCGCAGGCGGAAGCGGCTGCTGTACCCCGCGCTCCAGATGGCATTGTCCATGGCCCAGGTGGGCGTATTGGCCATGTGCTCGGGCTGGCCACCGGCGGTGCCGTAGTCTGTGGCCACGATGTCTTTCACATCCGCTTTGCCATCGCCATCGGTGTCTTTGCAGAAGTATAGGTTAGGCGGCGCCGCCACCAGCGCACCCCCATTCACGGCCATGACGGAGCGTGGCATCACCAGCTCATCCACAAAGACACTGGCCTTGTCCATGCGGCCATCGCCATCCGTATCTTCCAGCAGTTTGATACGGCCCGTCGGTTCGTTCTCGGTCGTGCCTTCCACATCGCGCATGTAGCCGCGCATCTCCACCACATACAGCCGCCCCTGGTCGTCGAAGCTGATGGCGATCGGTGCCTCCACCATCGGTTCAGCGGCCACCAGTTCGATGCGAAATCCTTCTTCGATCTTGAAGGCCTTCAGCGCTTCTTCAGGAGAAAGCGGCGGTGGCGGTGGCAGGTTAAATTTGATTTCAACTTTTGCCGGGCCGGCGTTTTTCGTGTGCAAAGCCAAAGCTGGCAGGCCAAGAAGGCCCACCGCAGCAAGGGCCAGCGTGGATTTTTTCAAGGGTAGGGGTGGCATGGGGGGAATGGAATTAACGCAGAAAGGTGACCATTTTCGCAAAGACTTCGCACCTTTCTAGACTGTGTAGGCATCTTTTCGTGCCTCACTTACAGCCTCAAGACTCAAACCGACGCCCTGCAGGATATGAACCCACGCTGCGGATGACGGCACCATCCACCCGGGTTTGCTCAAGCGCCGCCTGCACCGTGGACTCAGCAGGAGAGCCTTCGATTTCGATGTAAAAACGATACTTGTTAGGCTGGCCACGGATGGGGCGGGACTCCAGCCGCTTCATGTTGATGGCGTTATCGCTCAGTGGAGTGAGGAACCGGCACAGACTGCCTGCACGATCCGGCAACTCCACTACCAAAGCCGTGCGATTGTTGGCCGTGGAAGCAGCGTTAGTCTTGTGGCCTAACAAAAAGAATTGGGTGATGTTCGGCACCTCGCCGGCGATGGGGAAATACAGGATGTCCAGTGCGTGGCGCTCCGCATTCTGCCGGGGTCCGATGGCCGCCGCACATTCCAGTGTGGCGGCTTTTTCCGCCGCCTTGGCCGTGCTGGCCTCGACGATGCGTTTCGCATCAGGGTAATTGGTTTTCAGCCATTCATCGCCATGAAAGAAGGGCATGGCGTGCGAGTGAATGGTTTTCACCTCCACCCCTTTTCGGCCCAGCAGGGCCAGCTTCACATCCAGGGTCAGTTCCTCTAAAATGTTCAGGCCGCAGCGTTCATCCACTAGCCGATCAACTGTATCAATGATGAAACCACCGGAAGAATTTTCGATCGGCACGATGCCCAGGGCCTCTTCATGACTGCGGATGAAGTCAAACACCTCGCCAATGCTGGCCATGAGCTGCACCTGAGCGGCCGGGAAACGCATCTGCGTGAGCAGGTGTGAAAAGCTGCCTTCGGGCCCTAAACAGGCCAGGATCTGGGGTGTTGATGCGTCGCTCATCCGTGCCGCCCATGCTCTACTGCACAGGCGGCATGGTCAAGAGGTCAAGCGCCCAGGCTGAGGTATTCGCGCACCGTGTGATTCATGGCCCGGCGGGCGGGGGGGAAGCTCTGCGCCACATGGGCCAGGGTATCATCCAGGGCAAATTCTTCCGCCAGCGCATGTTTGCCCGCCGCCTCCAGATGGCTCACTACCACCTGCTCATAAAACTCCAAATCAGGCGCGCCCCGTCTTTCGGCGCGGCGATGTAGGAAGTCTGGATACAAGCTAGTGAGTACGAGGAACTGATTCGCGCACTGCACATGGATAAAGAATCGTTCATGACTGCCCGCGCTTTCCAGCGCCGTGATGTAGTCAATGCTGTAGAGGCTCTCCAGCTTGCGCTCCGGCAGATTTTGCGCGGCCGTCGCTGGCAGGCCAAAGTCTGCGCACACAGCCGCGATATAGTCGGCCACCTCCAGGTCATCCACGCCCACCCGCTTCAGCGTGTGGCGCACGGTGACGTAAAAGAACAGCTCGGGCGAGAGAAAGGCCGCCTGGCGACTAACCAGAAGCGCTTCAAAAAGTTTGGGGTGATCCAGGATCATGCGGACGGTGTCCGGATCATCCAGCAGCGAGACGAGACTCTCTTTCTCTCGCTGAGTGAGGGCTAAAGCATCTCGGATGAACTGCCAATCGGCAGACGTGAAACGATACCAGCAACCGGGGCGAGGGAACCTCATCATAATGTTTGGTTTTGGATTCGATAGACCCTCCAAGCATTGGTCGTGCCAGGAATGTCTATCCTGTTGGATGGGAGCACCTCGAATTTTGTTCGACCGATTTAACACAAGTAAAAAGGAATCTTCTCGCGGCCCGTTCGTAGGCCGGATGTGTTTGGCGCAAAAAGAGATCGTAAAGCCGCAAGCGGCCATCGCCAAACTATCCGGCTTGGGGAAAGGTGGAGTCCGCTTTGTCGCCCGCACCTTCAGAAACCAGCCGGATAGTTCGGCGAATAGGGTTAATGCTCCGATGGGGACTCTTCACGCCGAACACATCCGGCCTACGTCCGGCTTAGCGGCACTAAAGTTCCACCTGCGGCACTACGGTCTTCGGTTTCAAGACTCGATAGAGGAGCAGGCTGGTGCCGATGATGGCCAATGCGATGATGGGGGCGGTGCGTTCGGCTTCACCTCCCGTCGTGAAGGCGGCCTGCAAGCGCACAAAGATGAGGGCCGCACAGACAAAGGCTCCTAAGGCCGGGATGATGATGGGGATTTCAAAGCCGCCCTTTTCCTCACCGGGGCGCAGTTTCAGCACCACCAGGGAGATGTTCACCACGGTGAAAACCGTCAGCAGCAGCAGCACCGTGGATTCGGCCAATTGCTTTACCCCCCCACTCAGAATGAGCGCACTGACGATGAAAAAAAGCACCGCAATGGCGACATGGGGGGAGCGCCGCACGGGATGCACGCGGGATAAAAGCGCGGGCAGCAGGCCTTGTTTGCTCATGCCATAAAGCAGGCGAGATCCCATGATGTAATTGAGCAGGGCCGTGTTGCCGATGGCGAAAATGGTGATGGCCACATACACACTGTCGATGCCCTGAAACCACGGCGCTGCGCGGTGGGCCACCTCCATAAGGGGTGTCTTGCTGGCCGCCAGCTCCCGCCAAGGCACCACCGATACGGCTGTGATGGCCACCGCCATGTAAATTAAGGTCGCCAGGATCATCGCGCCCACAAGGCCAAAGGGCACATTACGACGTGGATTTTTCACCTCCTCACTCACATTCAGAATGTCCTCAAAACCGATGAACGAATAGAAGGTGAGGACCGCCCCTTGCATGATGATGGCCAATGTGATGCCAGAGCCTGAACCTCCAGCCACGGTGTCATTCGCCGTTTCAAAGTAGTCCACCCCACCCCAGTAGCGCGCGCCGACGGCGATGATGAAGATCAAGCCGGAGGCCTCCACCACGGTGCAGATGATGTTTGCCCACATGCTCTCCCGCAGGCCGCGATAGATGATGCAACCGACGAGAAAAACGAGGCCGATGGCCACCAGCTTGATGGGCAATTCCACGTTCAGAGCCCGGGCTAAATTTTCCGCAATGGCCTGCGATCCCGTGGCCATGCTGGTGAGCCCACTCATCATCACGGCGATGCCCACCACATAGCTGAGCCACGGTTTGCGCAGCGAGCGCTGGGTCACATACGCCGCCCCGCCCGCGCGGGCATACCGACTTCCCACACAGGCGTAAGACAGACCCGTGAGTAGGGCGGCTAACATGGCCATTAAAAAAGCCAACCACACCGCATTGCCCAGGGTCTCTGCCGCGCGACCGATCAAGGCATAGATCCCAGCCCCCAGCATGGAGCCGAGGCCGTAGAAGAGAATCTGCCAGCCACCGATGGTTTGTTTCAGTTCCGTCGGGTGCGATGAATGGGGAGTCTCGTCTGCCATGCCTCTGTGGGTAGCGGATTCTGGCCCAATGGGGAAGGGGAAAAGCACACGTGCCTGCCAGTCTGCGCCCGTCATTCAGCAAAAAGGCGGTTTTCACACACAAAAAGAAGGAGGGGTGACGTTAAGCCCCTGGAAACCTGCCTTGTCCTCTCATGGAAGCCGCCACCACCGCCTGGAAATACTGCTTCGACCAAGTCGCGCCGAAGCTGTTGCTCTACGCCGTCCAGCTCTGCCCGACCCGGTCCGATGCGGAAGACGTGGTGCAGATGGCCTTCGTGCGCTGGTGGCGCCGCTTTCCAGAGGGCAATGCCGAGCACATCCCCCTGCTGTATGCCGCCGTGCGCACCATCGCCCTGGATCAGCGCCGCAGCGATACCCGCCGGGCGAAACGTGAATCCGCCTCGGAGGTCGCCTTACCCATGGGAGATGCCGCCGTTTTCGATACCAGCCCCGAGCAGCGCGAGACCGCCACCATCGTGCAGGAGGCCCTGCAAACCCTGCCCGAAGATCAGCGCGAAGTCGTCTCTCTCAAGCTCTGGGGCGGCCTCACCTTTGCCGAGATCGCCCAGACGACAGGCGAGTCCATCAACACCGTCTCTGGGCGCTACCGCTACGCTCTCCAGGCTCTGGAAAAACGCCTGGCCCCACGGCGTGAGGATCTGGTGATCCAGCCCTCAGCCCCACCTCTGACCAATGTCTTTCCCTTTACCCCCACCCAGGAGGCCCTGACATGAACGAACATGAAATAGAATCCCTGCTCACGGGCTTGCAACCACGTGGCCCTTCCGCAGCCTTGACCCGCCAGGTAGAGCATGAACTGGAACTGGATCGCCAATGGATGCGCACGCCCGTGAAAAGCCCACGTCAAAAGTGGTTCACGCCCGTCCTTTGGTCTTCACTAGGCGCAGCGGCGGCGGTGGCTGTGATGAGTATCCTCCCTAGCACCGGGGCCACGACCCCACAGCCTACCTATGCAGCCATTTCACCACCCACAGTGATGCCTGTCAGCACCATTCGTGAAGTCGTCGGCGCTCAAGATGAAGGCATCCAATATAACGAAGAATCTCGCCTGCCTGAGCAGCATGTGAAGCTCGTTTCCATGGAACGTCACGCCTGGATTGATCCTCGGGACGGAGCGCACATCACCTTGGAAATGCCCCGCGAAGACAGCGTGGTCCTGCCGGTCTCCTTCCAGTAACTTTTCCAAAAACTCAAAAAACACCCCCAACCATGAAACCCACCTACGCCATCATCACCGCCATGGCAGGCCTGCTAGCCCTGCTGAATGCGCCTCTATGTGCCCAGGATTCCCCCGCCGCACCTGCACCTGAGTCTGCCCCTAAATCTGCTGAGGCAGCACCTTCTCGTCGCCCCGCTCCGCCGGACCCCCAGCGGGCGCAGAATCCTCGGGCGGAAGATGAAAAGCCCACCCCTTTCATCGGTGTTCTCACAGGAAATGTGACTCGCGAGCTGCGTTCCCACTTTGGGCTGGCCGAGGGCTTTGGTCTCCTGGTGGAGGAAGTCATGCCAGACACTCCGGCAAAGGCCGCAGGGCTCCAGGTGGATGACATCCTCGTCCGTTTTGAAGAGCAAAAACTCGTCAACATGGAGCAGTTGCAGACCCTCGTCCGAAGCAAAAAGAAAGGCGATGCAGTGCCTCTCACCGTCATCTCCGGCGGCACAGAGAAGCAGGTCATCGTCACCATCGCCGAGCGGATGATGCCCACCCGTCGGGATGAACCTCGGCGTGGGGATGGCTACTTCCAGCCTTTTGGCGGCTCGTATTTTGGCGGGGGCCGAGGCAGCCCCGAGATGATGAGCGAAATGCGGGAATCCATGGAGCGTTACCAAAACCAAATGCGTGAATACCAAGAGCGCATGCGCGAATGGGGCCGGGATGGCAATAAAGGTCCCGTGCCACCTGCTCCCTCTTGGAGTGGGCCGGGGCACCGCGATTCAGATCGCCGGGACGGCAATGGCCCCTCCCGAGATGGAGATCGCGGTCATTCCCGCAATTCTCGCGATGGGGAGCATCGCGCGCAGACTTTTGAGCAGCGCGAGACAGCCAATGTCACCCGCAGCGATGACAGCGGCATCTACAGCCTGCGAAAGGAGCGTGATCGTACCGTCTTCACGGCCAAACCCAAGGATGGCCAGGAGCAAAGCTGGAACCTGAATAACGAAGAAGAGCGCCGATCCATCCCCGCACCCATGCAGGAAAAACTCCGCATGCTGGAGGAGATTCGCGGCAGTGAAAATGTGGCCCCCAGTCGTCGCGCGCCGAATCCACCCGAGAGCGAATCTCGCCCAGGATCTGAACCCCGGCGCGAGGGTGGTCTCTAATCACCGCTGCGCAGATATTTGCTCATCCCAGTGGGGCTTGGGGCTATTCGCTCCATGCCCCTCATTTTTTTCTCGATAAGACAGTTTGCGCCAAGCAGCGCTTTGATGCGTAACTCTCACGCATCACCGCTGTTTATGGACCCCTCAAGCCAGTCTCACTCTTCCTTTTCCCTGCCGGATACCATGCCGGTCATGGTGCTGGGGGACTGTTATCTATTTCCCGGTTGTCTTCTGCCCTTGTTCATCTTTGAAGAAAGATACCGTCTCATGCTGGCCCACGCCCTGAAGACGGATCGCATGTTTTGCATCGGCACCCGGGTGAAAAACGACGATGGTGGTTACGATCTCCTTCCCGTCAGCACCGCAGGCCTCATCCGCGCCTGCAAAAAACAAGAAGATGGCACCTCCCACGTTATGCTTCAGGGGGTGCGGCGCATTCAGTTCGACAGCTGGCAGCAGGAAAAACCTTTTGTCATCGCGAATGTCAAACCTCTGGACACCATCATTGAGACAGAGGCTGACTACATCAATGAGCTGAAAGATCGTTCGCTCGACCTCCTGCCAGATGCCACCGCCTGCGCTGGTGAATCGATGAGAAATCTGCGTGCTGCCCTTCTGAAGATTGATTGCCCAGAAATGGTCTGCGATATCCTCTCCTACCACTTTGTCAGGCGTAGCGCCGCCCAGCGCAGCCTGCTGATGGAGCCCAGTTTGGAAAAGCGGTATGACATCCTTCTCTCCGAGTTGGAGAGAAGTCAGGAAGACAGCTGAAAACGAAGGGCTCAGGCCCGTCCCGTCACCGGTGTGCGGCGGCCATCATCACGGAAGAAGGACTCCATGCGTGCACGGAGATCGGCGTAGAATGTTGCCGCCATTTCTTCCAGCATCTCGGCCTTGCCCGCCACACCGCCAGCCGCCATGCGCTCGCGTTCCACCCGCACCTTTTCCTGAAACGCCTGCTCCAGGTCCATGAGATGTTCGAGGAATGCCTTCGCCGCACGGCTTCGATCCACGCCCTCAATGAGCGCACGCTCCAGCGGACGATTTTGTGTGATGTGAAGGAAGGGGCTCTCCGTCAGTTGTTTCATGTAACGGTCAAAGCTCTTCAGGAAGGCCATGCGCTCGCGGGCATACTTCACCTCGTCGCAGTCCACCAGGGAGTCATAAGGCCCCGGCTTGGAAAAAAACTTCACCACCAGGGGAATCGTGTCCACCAGCATGAACAGCGCGGAAAGAACGATGTAGGCAATGTAGGCAAAGCGCCCCCCTTCGGCATCGTTCTCAAACAAGTGGTGCAAAGCCTTTGTCTGCGTCAGGATGCCGCCGCGTGACTCTGCACGAATGCCTGCAATGCGGGCCTCCTCATCTTTCGCCAGTTCGGCGATCTCGACATGCAGCGCATTGAGCTGGCCTAACAAAGCATCAATCTGCGCCTTCAGCGTCTCACGGATGGCGTTCTGCTGACCGACAAAAGCATCCGCCTGCTGCTGCTGCACCTGCTGGCGCAGGCCGGCGATGCGGTTCTCTTCGGCCTTCAGCTTCGCAGCCTCTTCCGCCGCCTGGGTGTCCAGCGCGGCATTCACGCCGTCTTCCGCCGCCTTGATCTCCGCCACTAGGGTCACGCGATTTTTTGTCAGCGTATCCAGCAGGCCGCTAAGCCGTGCAGACTCCGCCCGCCGCCAGGTGAGCTGGTCTTCCTGGATGCTCTTCGCACGTGGCCCCAGGCCCACAATGCCGCTGCGTTGACCATTCACCTCACGCTCGAAATCTGTCTGCCATTGGTTCAGTTCGGCGGCGATCTTTTGATAGTCCGCACTTAGCTTTGCCATCTCTTTGTCCAGGGCTTCCAGACGCAGTTTGCCTGGTGCCACCGCTTCGGCGATTTTTGTTTCGCGCTCCACCTTGGCCTTCTTCTCATCGTCCGTCAGCGGCTTCTCCACCGGCTTGCCATTTTCATCCAGGAAAGCGGCCGTGAAGCTCGCGTTCCAGGCCTCGCGCTGTTTGACGATCTGCTCTTCCAGCGGCTTCACCCGTGCCTCCACGAGTGCCTTTTGATCAGCCGCTTGTTTGCGTGCCGCTTCGATCTCCTGCTGCCGTTCCTTCTCCACCACGGAGGTGATGGTGTCTTTAAAAAGCAGCAATGTCAGCGGGTGCGAAATGGTGATGCCCATGAGCGCTGCCACCACGATGCGCAGACTGAACTGCGAAAGCTTGCGGAAGATGTTTTGATACGCGCGGTAAGTGGCCAGGAGGGCGCGGTCCACCGTCAGGATGATGAAGGCCCAGACGAGCGACACTGCGGAAATGACGAACCAATTATCTGTCAACGTGGACAGCGCATACGCACAGGCGATGGTGGCAAACGTACACGGTACCAGCACCGTGGCGCCAAAGGCCACATACTTTCGTCGCTCCCAGGCTGGGCAGCTATCGAGGTGGTCAGCAGAAGCTCCAGAGAGCCAGAAGAAGACACGTTCCAGACGGTCAAGAAGAGACATGGGAAGAAGGGCGGTTGCCCAACTGTGAAAGTGCGGGCAAACCGTCCGAAGTCAAATGCGCTCCTGCCCCATGTGATAGCGTCCGCCAGGAAGTGAGGCTTGGGGAATCGAAGGCGTGAGAACCTTCGTCCAGACCACCCGCTGGCGCGGGGGGCTAGGAAGGGGAGTTACCAGAGATCAATCGGTGAGTGGGTCTCGGGCCGGATGATTTCGGTATCTCGGTTCAGGGTTTCTGCAAAGCGGGCGCTGAACCAGGCTTGAGAGGGTTCCTCACCGTGGACCATGAGAAGCTTCTTCGGTTTCACCTTTTCCACGTATTCAGCGATTTGTTCGCGAGTGGCGTGGGCGCTGAGGTCGAAACTTTCAATGCGAGCGTGCAGTTCGACTGCAGGCAGATCTGGGGAGAGTTTGATCTTCTCTCCCGCCTTGGCCGTGCGCAGGCGATAACCTGGGGAAAGGGGATCGGTGTAACCCACGAAAGCAACAGCGTTGCGCGGATTATCAATGAACTTGCTGGCGAAGGAGTTTGAGGTCGTGCCTTCGGTCATCATGCCGCTGGAGAGGGCATAAATGGTGCGGGGCTGGTAATCAATCTGTGGGCGTCCTGGGCCGCGTTTGCGACGTGGGGGCACCAGCATGCTTACATCTTCCAGCAGGCGGAAGCCGGGGTAGTTGCGACGCACACGGTCCGCGTAGTGATCGTAAAGCACAGTCACCTTGGTGCCGAGACCGCCGATGCGCAGGGGCATTTCAGGGATCAGGCCTTCCTCGCGCAGTTCATGCAGCATCAGCATCACTTCCTGGGTTTTACCGAGGGCAAAGACCGGGATGAGGACGGAGCCATTGGCATCAAAAGTGTCGCGGATCAGCGCGGCGAGGCGCTCTTTTTCACCCTTGCGGGAGTAGTCGGCGGGCCGCTCATAGGTACCACGGGTGGTTTCCACCACCAGGACATCAATGCCTTCAGTCGGGAAATCAGCAGCGCGTGAAATGGTCTGGTTTTCGAAATTCACATCGCCCGTGTAAAACAGGCTGCTGCCATTCTGCCGGATCATGATGCCTGCAGAGCCCATGATGTGGCCGGCATCGTGAAAGCTGGCCATGAGCTCGCTATTAGGCAGCTCAAAGTGGCGCTCCAGGTCGCGATACACATACTGGGCGCGGTTTTCATCCAATTCACGGTGGGTGAAAAGGGGATACTCGTGGATGCTCTGCTCCTCACGCTGAGAGGTCATCACATTCACCGAGTTATGCAGCATGGCGCTGGTGATCTCCCCCGTGGGCTCCGTCATGAACACAGGCGTCTTTGGCTGCTTGCGCATCAGCACCGGCAGCGCGCCGATGTGGTCATGGTGAGCGTGAGTGATGAGAATGCTGTCCGCTGTTTCATGCGGCAGGGCACCAAAGTCTGGCAGAGCATTAAAACCCACCTCTTTCGGGTGCATCCCGGCGTCCAGGACGACTCGATTTTTACCGGACTCGAGAAGGTAGCAGTTGGCCCCGATCTCGCGGCGGCGGGTAAGATTACGGAAACGCATGTGTTCGTTTGAAAAGAGACGTAGGGAAGGGGCGAAGCTAGGGGCATGTGGCGAAACTGCAAGCTTTCAGACGCCGAAGATTGCGGCCATGGCCGAACTCTTGCCCATTTTCACTGGGCAAGGCACGAAAAGAAAGAGTGTCGAAAAACGGGAAAGGGAGCTGATTTAGCCTTTTCAGACCGTCAAGGCCCCCCATTTTCGCCTCCAAAGAAGGAAAAATGGGGGCGAAACGCACGGTTTGATTACTTGCGGGCGATCAAGCTTTCTCCGGTCATTTCCGCAGGTTTGGCCACACCCAGCATGTCCAGCAGGGTCGGGGCGATGTCAGCCAGCTTGCCGTTTTTTACGGTGTAATCGGCGGCATCAGCGGCCACGTAGATGCCATGGACGAGATTGGTCGTATGGGCCGTGTTAGGGCTGCCATCGGGATTGCGCATGAGTTCGCAGTTGCCGTGGTCAGCCGTGATGAAGAGTTTGCCACCCAGTTCCAGCACCTTTTTGACAATGAGCTCCACGCCGAAGTCGATCGTCTCGCAGGCATGAATCCCGGCAGGCACCACGCCAGTGTGGCCCACCATGTCCGGGTTCGCGAAGTTCATGATCACTGCATCGTAGTTTTCCAGCCGACGCAGGACTTCAAAGGTGAGGTCTGGGGCGCTCATCTGCGGTTTTTTATCATAGGTGGGCACTTCCTTGGGGCTGATGGCCAGGTAGCGATCTTCCCCAGGATTCGGCTCTTCCACTCCACTGTTAAAGAAGAAGGTCACGTGCGGATACTTCTCCGTCTCAGCGGCACGCAGCTGGGTCAGCCCGGCGGCGGCGATGATCTGGCCCAGGTTGTTGCTCAGGCTTTCAGGGCCAAAGATCACCCGGCAGCCCAGCGCGTAGTAGTTAGCATCGTACTCCGTTAGGGTGTAATAATTGACCAGTGGGTGCACTTCGCGATCAAAGCCTTCAAATCCTGTCTTCAAAAAGGCGTCGCTGAGCTGGCGAGCGCGGTCGGCCCGGAAGTTGAACCAGACAATGACGTCCCCATCACGGATGCGCTGCTCATCGGCGTTGGAGAAGATCATCGGCAGCAAAAATTCATCGCCGCGTGGGTCCAGATCATAGGCGGCACGAATGGCGGTGTGGGGCGCATCGCTGCGCTTTTCACCCCGGCCCAGTACGATGGCGTCCCAAGCCAGCTTGTTGCGATCCCAGCGGGTATCACGGTCCATGGCGTAGTAACGACCAATGACGGTGGCGATTTTGGCCCCGCTAAAGGTCAGGTCCGTTTCCAGCTTGGCCACGTAGGCGGCGCCGCCTTTTGGGTCGGTATCGCGGCCATCGGTGATGGCATGGACCATGATGTCCTCCACCCCTGCCATTTTAGCGGCGTTACAAAGGGCCACGAGGTGCTCCTGATGGGAATGCACGCCGCCGTCACTGACGAGACCCAGGAAGTGCAGGCGTTTGCCTTTGGCTTTGTCAAAAGCTTCCACCAAGCCCGGCATGGTGGCTAGCTCACCTTCGCGGATGCTTTTATTGATGCGGGTGAGGTCCTGGTAAACCACGCGTCCGGCACCCAGATTCAGGTGGCCCACTTCGCTGTTGCCCATCTGGCCTTCGGGCAGGCCCACGTCTTCACCACTGGCGCTCACGGTGCCGCGCGGGTAGGTGGCGTAGAGGTGATCGTGAAACGGAGTGCGTGCCAGCAGGGTGGCATCGCCATTGGCTTCAGCTTGCGCTTTGCCGCCGGGATTGATGCCCCAGCCATCACGGATAATCAGAACAACGGGTTTTTTGGCCATAAGAAGGCCTGTTCATGCGTCAGAATCAGCGATTCTGCAACCTCGGGTGATTCTAGTTGACCTCTCGCCTGCCACCTCTTTCCTGCGCGACACTTCATGAAGACCACGCCTGTCACCACCGCCGACCTCCGCAGCTCCGTCATCGCCGTCCCGCCGCTGTGCCGGAATGCGGACCTCAGCCTCAGCCGTGAGGAGAACAAAAAGCTGATCGATCACATGTATGCCGGCGGCATCCGCACCCTGCTTTATGGGGGCAATGCGAATCTCTACAACATCGCCATCTCTGAATACGACGCCCTGCTCTCGATGCTCGCAGATCTGGCCCCGGACGATCTCTGGATGGTGCCTAGCATCGGGCCGATGTACGGCACAGCGATGGACCAGGCAGCGATCCTGAAGGACCACAAGTTCCCGACCGCCATGCTGCTGCCGACTCTTTTCCCCTCCAAGCCAGCGGGCGTGGCCACGGCCATCCGTCATCTGGTGGAAAAAGCGGGCATGAAGCTGGTGCTCTACATCAAGGATGAATCCTACATCACCCCGGAGCACGCGGCAGAGCTCGTCAATGATGGCCTCATTTCCTGGATCAAATACGCCGTGGTGAAGCCGAACCCGGCCGATGACCTCTACCTCACCAAACTGGTCTCCCTGGTGAATCCAGACCTCATCGTCAGCGGCATCGGCGAGCAGCCAGCCATTATTCACTTGCGCGATTTCGGCATCACCGGCTTCACCGCCGGCTGCGTCTGCGTCGCCCCTCGCCTCAGCATGGATCTTCTTCGTGCCATTGACGCCAAGGACTACGACCGCGCCGAGCAGATCCGCGAGATTTTCCTGCCACTGGAAGACCAGCGCAATGCTCACAGCCCCATCCTGGTCCTGCACCACGCCGTCGCCCTCGCAGGCATCGCCAAAACAGGCCCCGTCCTGCCTCTGCTCACCGAGCTGCCAGATGAACTCCTCCCCGGCATCGAAAAAGCCGCGAAGGACCTGTTGGTGAACGCGGCGTAACCGCTCATAAAGTTGTTTCTCCGGGCCTTGGTGCTTCTAGCATCAAGGCCCTTTTTTTGAGGCAGCAGGGCCACTTCAGCAACGCTCAGCGCTCCACAAACTCTGCTTCACTAACATTCCCGTCGCTGTTGCGGTCGAAGTTTTTGAAACGCGTGGGTGCGTTGTCCTTTTTGGCCAATCCTTGATTGTACTCTTCGAATGACAGGAGGCTGTTGCCATCTTTGTCCCAGCGTTTGAAAGTGTTGCTCAGATCCTTGGGTGACATCTTGTTCGTCGCTTGCGCGTTTTCCCGGGGCGGTGTGGATTTCTTCGCCTCTCCGCTTTTTGTCTCGGGTGCCGTCGGCACAGGCAGCGTCTTTTGCCAGGCACTTATCGCAGCCATCATATGGGCGGCGCGTCCTGGCTGTGCCGTCACGAGGTTGTTTTGCTGCTGGCGGTCTTGACTCAGATCATAGAGTTCCACCCGCTCGCCATCAAAGCGGGTCACAAGCGTGTGATCACCGTCTCGCATGGCCAGTTGTGGCCAGTCGGCCTCTTTGGAGTTGGGGCCACGCCATTCCCAAAAGAGCGGTGCGGGGCGGGTGAAGGCCTCGCCCTTCAGCGCAGCGGTGATGTCGGTCCCGTCTGGCTGCCAGCCAGCAGGCGGCTGGATACCGGCTGCGGCCAGTACCGTTGGCATGACGTCCACGCCGGCGAGAACGCTGGTCTTGTCCACCCGGCCCGCAGGCACCACGCCTGGCCAGCGGACGATGAAGGGCACATTAACACCGCCCATGTAAAGGCTGCGTTTTTGCCCGCGCAGCCCGCTGGTCACGCCCTGGCTGTAGTAAAACTTTTGGCCGGGCTTCGTCATGGAGTTTTCTGGGCCGTTGTCGCTGGAGAAGAAGACGATGGTATTGCCAGCCAGCCCTTTTTCGTCCAGCAGCGCCAGCACCCGGCCGATCTGCTTGTCTGCCCGCGTGATGGCGGAGTAATAGGTGCGATGTGGCTCCGTCGTGTCCGGGTAAGCCTTCTTGTCCTCCTCCGTGGCGGAAACGAGATGGTGCGTTTCATGTAGCCACAGGTTGATATAGAAAGGTTTGTCACCTGCCTCGCCGATGAAACGCAGCGCATGGTCTGTGGCGGCCGTGGTCAAAAAAGAGGCCTTGTGCTTGTCGTGCGCTGCATTGTCGGCATCCGCCATGCCCATGCCCTCGAAGACGCTTTTCCCCGGTCCTGTCCATACGGCAGCATCGTCGTATCCGTATTCCGCAGGCAACGGCGGGGTCATTTCACGTCCGCCGCCGGAGAGGTGCCACTTGCCAAAATGAGCTGTCTTATAACCTGCTTCCTTCATCAGCCGGGGAAGCAGCGTGGCCTTCGGGTCCAGCCAGTCCGGCATGCCCCGGGCCTCATTCAGATCATGATCCGCAAAGTGCTGGTGCACCAGATGACGCGCCGGATACTGTCCGGTGACGATGGCCGTGCGGCTGGGCGAGCACACTGGATTGCATACCACAAACTGCTGAAAATCCGTCCCCTCCTTCGCCAGTCGGTCCAGATTTGGCGTCTTTAAACGTGGATGCCCATGACACGCCAGGTCTCCCCACCCCCAGTCATCGGCATAGATGAATACAATGTTAGGCCTCTCCGCATGCAGGGTGGCAGCCAGGAGAAGGGAAAATGAAATGAGCGGGCGTTTCATGAGACTTGCAGAAGGTCAGGGAAGTAGTGATGCAAACCTGCACGCTGGCCTGTGAACGATGAAGGCGGGGAGATCCTTCAACACTATTGAATATGTCGGTTGGATACCTGTATCGATTTCCTGCATGTAGGCCATCAGTTGGGTTAACTCTGAACGACCAAGTTCCGCATCAGTGTGAAGTCTTCTTTGGCTTCCTGCATCGACAAACCAGGATTGATCCTTCGATGCTCTTTGATAAAGCCTGACAAGTCTTCTGTGTAAACACAATCCAGCAGCACTTTGGTGGTGAGCTTGGGATGTGGCAGGTTAAAATCAATCCGCTCAGGTGACCACGCCCCCCAATCAAGTCCACGATGGTATCTTCCCCACTTTTCCGAATCCTTCTTGCATGTGAAGCCATGAATGCTGTCATGGATCAAAAATCGGCAGCGGGAGCATTTTCGAGGAACTTCCACTCTTGATCGGACGAAAGGGTCTTCGTAGATAACGGGGTCGGTAGGACCAGGGATTCCGCAAGGGCCATAATCGAGATGCATGTACCGTTGCAGCCTCTCCATGGCGCGCGTGCATACCCCTTCAAACATCATTTCGCAGTGACCACACTTGTTAGGGATGGCTCCACTGATACCCAAATGATTGAAGGAGACGGGCGGTTCAATCGGTCCTTCTACTGGGCATGAGGGGAAGTAGAGGTTATGCATAACGGTGGAATCTTTTTGAACTCGTGACCCCTGCTCCTGCTGCGGGTATGAAGGTGTTAACATTGCCTATTGGCGTAGTCTATTGACGGGGCGCTCTTATCCAGGCCTGCCACCCGCATCAAGCTCCGCACCCACTTCTGCAAAGGCAGCGGTGAGTGCCTGCCAGTCCTCGTCCGTGGTCTCGGGGCCACTGCTGACCCGAACGACTCGCTTCAACTCCTCCCAACTAGCCCCGAGGGCCTGCACCACCACCGATGATCCCTCTTTGCCAGAGCTGCATGCGGAGCCAGTGGAGATGGCAAAACCGCGCCGAGTCAGGCGGGTGAGCCACTTGAGATTGTCGTGCCGGGGCATTACCAGCAACGAAGTGTTGCTGAGGCGGGGGGCTTTTTCAGAGATCACGCGCAGCCCAGGGAAGGCGGCTTTCATCTGAGCCTCGAAGCTGTCGCGATACTGGCTTTGAGCCGATTGAGCGGCGCCCATGTTCTCAGTCGCGGCTTCCAGGGCTGCGACCATGGCGGCGATGGCGGGATAGTTTTCGGTCCCGGCGCGGCGGCTGTTTTCCTGGGGGCCACCGTGCAGAAGGGGAAAGCTCTCTTCGGCATCGGCCAGGATGAGAAAGCCGATGCCTTTAGGCCCACCAAATTTATGAGCGCTGCCGGTGAGATAGTCACAAGTGCCGAGCTGGTCGGCAGGCTGCTTGCCGATCCATTGCGCGGCATCGCTGTGGAAGCGCGCACCAGATTCGCGGCAGATTTTCAGAAGTTCCTCCCAGGGCTGCAGTACACCGCTTTCATTGTTGGCCGCCATGAGGGAGACCAGGGCAGGGGAATGCTGGCGGAGAATGCCTTGCAACACTTCTGGTTGGACCACGCCCTGATCATTCACGGGGATTTCGATCACACGACCTCGGCCTAGCCAGGCGCGTGCGGCCTCGCGAACGCTTGGGTGTTCAATGGCAGAAATGGCCACGACCCCATCCGCAGGTAGGCATTTCGAAAGCCCGGCAAACAACGTGTTGTTAGACTCGGTCGCGCCGGAGGTGAAGAGCACGCGCTCTGGCTCCACGCCCAGGAGATCGGCGAATTGCTCTCGGGCTGATTCCAGGACCTGACTGGTGAGGCCTGCCTCACGATAAAGACTTGAGGCATTGTGCCAATGTTGATCACTCGCACGCAGCCAGGCCGCGCGGGCCGCAGGAGACAGGGGCGTGGTGGCGTTGTGGTCGAAGTAGGTAGGCACAGTGGATGTGTAGCATTCCTACACAGGGAATGCTGGGGCTGCCAAATGGGAAAACCTTTGGTAAAACGGAGGGGCGTGGCAGCGTTTGTCATATCCTGCCATGTCTGACCTCTCTTCCTCCTCCGATTTTAAACGTCGCGCCTTTCTTCGTGCCGCCCTGTCAGGGGCCATTCTGCCAACTGGGCTGACGCTGGCGGCAGAGGAGGCGGGGGCCAAGCCGGGCGTTTTCCAGGAGCCCGCGCACGAACTGCCTCTGGTGCAGGATGCGGATGTCATCGTCTGCGGTGCTGGGCCGGCGGGGGTCACCGCCGCGATCACCGCAGCCCGGGCCGGGGCGCGGGTGCGTTTGTTTGAATGGCGTGGCTGCCTGGGCGGTGTGTGGACAGCGGGGCTGCTGGGGTATTTTCTCGACTTTAACAAACCGGGTTTCGCCAAAGAACTGCGCGATAAACTGGACTCTCGAGGAGCCCGCGCTAATTCTACCAGCACCTCTCGGTTTTGTTATGATCCTGAGGCTTTGAAGCAACTGCTAGAGGAACTCTGCGTGGAGGCGGGCGTGAAATTCCAGCTCCATACCCGCGTGGCAGCCGCTTTTAAAGAAGGTCGTCGCCTAACCACGATTGTGACCGAGTCCAAATCCGGTCGCCAGGCCTGGACCGCCCCCGTTTTCATTGACGCCACGGGTGATGGTGACCTGGGGGCGCAGGCAGGCTGCCAATTTGAAATCGGCGAGGCCGCCGAGTGTCCCTGCCAGCCCATGTCGCTGAATGCGCTGCTGATGGTGAAGGATGTCGAGCAGCTACGGGAGTTTGTCCGCTTTGGTGTGCCTAAGCCGGATGAGAACAAAGATGCGGACAAGAAAAAGCTCATCAAGGACACCATCGCCAGCACGGGGCATTTCCCTTCCTATGCCGGGGCCACGCTGTGGCATGTGCATGGCAATTTGGTGTTTGCTATGTTTAACCATGAGTATGGCATCAAACCCTGGGATGCGGCGGAGATCACTGCCGCCACGGTGCGAGCTCGCGCGGAGATGCACAAAATGATCAACGGACTGCGCAGTCTCGGCGGCGCATGGGAGGGCCTTCAAATCGTCGCCACAGCGGAACAGATCGGCGTACGCGATGGCCGCCGCATCGTGGGCCGTTACGTGGTGAAGCAGGACGATTTGATTGTGGGTGCCCGTCATGAAGATGCTGTCACCCGGGCCACCTTTGGGGTGGATGTCCATGCTACATCGGCGGATCACAACAAGAAGGCCCCCATTCACGCCACCAAAATCAAAGTGAAGCCCTATGACATTCCCCTGCGCGCCATGATCGCCGCAGATGTGGACGGCCTCATGATGGCAGGGCGCTGTATCAGCGGCGACTTCATTTCCCACTCCAGCTACCGGGTGACCGGCAATGCCGTGGGAATGGGAGAAGGCGCAGGCGTGGTGGCCGCTCTGGCCGCCAACTCAAAACGCCTGCCTCATGAGGTGACATGGAGTGAAGGGGAGGCCAAGCTACGCGAAATTAATCAGCGCGCTTGAGATTAGACTTTTAGAAATCACCAGATCTCTAGCCCATGGTTGTTTACATTGATGTTGATGACACACTGATTCGCAGTGTGGGAACGAAGCGGATACCCATGGTCGCAATGGTTGAGCATGTGAGGCGACTTAAAGCGGATAGAGCTGAATTGTACCTCTGGAGTGCAGGCGGAGCCGAATATTGCAAAGAGACTGCTGCTGAGCTCGGCATAACTGATTGTTTCGTCGCCTTCTTACCCAAGCCTCGAATTATGATTGATGATCAAGAGGTGAGAGAATGGGTTTTCTGCACAACCTACCATCCCGCTTCTTGTGCTGGGCGTTCCCTCGCAGATTATCTAGCGGTGTCATAATCTTTGGGATTGATAAGGCGTTAGCCTTAGATATTCAGCAGCCTGAGGTGATCAATATGCCTCAGGCTGTGAGCATGGACTGGGTAAGTTTAAACCATGCTGTGCAGGCCCACCACGTTGCCTTCGGTGTCTTCAAGGATGCCGATGAAACCGTGGGGTGGGATGGCAAAACGGTCGCGGATGACCTTGCCACCTGCCGCAGAAATGCGGGAGAGGACGGCATCGAGGTCGCCTTCGACATTGAGGTAAACCATGGAGCCGCCAGGGCCGGGATTGTAACCTTCCATTTTGGTCAGTGCCCCGCCGATGCCCTGCATGTTATCATAGGGGAAGATGGCCATCTCGCAGCAGTCCATGCCGGAGTCTTGGAGCTTGGCGTTCAGGATGGTTTCGTAAAAGGTGCGGGCGCGGCTGAGGTCGGCGACGAAGATTTCGAACCAATTGATGGCGTTGTTTTTCATGGTGTGTGTGGGTTTGGAGTTCAGGCCTGCTGTTTGGCAGGACACACGCATGAAAGCAGGGGCGACTGACAACCCTATGTCAGCAGTGATTTCGAAGGACTGAAAAAACTTCAGGCGTGCAAAGCTGCCATCTTCAGCGCGGCCTCGTGCATCTGCTGCCGCATCGCGGGCGGATGCTCTACCACTGCCTGTGGGCCCAGGCTCATAAGCCAGCCGATCAGCCATTCCTGAGACCAGGCCAGCAGTTCGATCCGCGTCCGTCCATCGGGCTGCACTTGCTCTGGGGCACAGGTGCAGGGCATCTCATGCCGCACTCGATCCATGATGTCGGGGCTGAAAAGGACCGTGGTCGGCACGATCTCATGAGCGTCCAAGGTTTCGGCAAGAAAGGTCTTCACGGAGAAGCCTTCGTGGCCCTGGAAACCTTCGGTCAGCACTTCCCAGCGCACGATTCGGTCTAACCGAAAGTCACGAAATTCACTGCGCAGGCGGCAGTAGGCGATGAGGTGCCATTCGCGCGCATAAAACATCATGCCCAGAGGCTCCACCGTGCGGCTGGTGATATCACCGCGTCCCCCTGCATTGTAGGCCAGGCTCACGCAGCGGCGTTGGATCACAGCTTGTTGTAGGGGCATGATGGAGCGCTGCTCCTCGTCCTTGCGAGGTGAGGAAAGCCACACGCCCACGGCATTTTTGAGCCGATTCAGTTGGTCTTGACGTTCTTTGGGCAAGACCGCCCGGATCTTGAGCAGGGCCGATCTCAGGGCACCACGCAGAGAATCATCCGCCACTTGCTCCGTCACCTCGCCACTCATGAAGAGGGCGCTGGCTTCGTGCTCCGTGAACATCACTGGAGGCATGTGATAACCACGCATGAGGCTGTACCCCACTCCCGCCTCTGCCACGATGGGCACCCCTGCCTCTCCGAGCGCCGCGAGATCACGATACACCGTACGCACGCTCATCTCATAATGTTCAGCAATCTGCTCCGCCGTGATGACGCGGTGGCTTTGCAGCAGCAGGATCATGCCCGTAAGGCGGTCAATGCGATTCATGGAGTGTGGAGACGGGCCTTAAAACTGGTCGCAGATTTTTAATCGCACAAGAAACGAATGCAGTCATAAAACGACTTTTACATCAAGTGACAATATCAGTATATTACTGGGTGTTATAATTGAGTGGGCGAAAGTAAGCTAGGAATAAGGTCTTGAACAAGTGACAGCATGAGTATATTACAAATTATGTCACTTGAAGAATATCCGACGCTGGACCGCCCGGTTTTTGTGAATCGTCAGGAGGAGATTGGTTTGTTGGATGCCTTTCGCCGTAAGGCTGGCGCACAGTTCATGGTGGTCTATGGAAGGCGACGCATCGGTAAGACCGCGCTGATCACCCACTGGATGTCTGGGCGTCCCCGGACGAAAATCCGTGGTTTTTACTGGGTGGCGCATCGCAGCACGCCCGAGATCCTGCTGCGCAGTTTTTCAGAAGCCTTGGCTTCTTGCCTTGAGGCTGAGATTGCGGCTCGGCTTAGCTTTGCCACCTGGGAGGATGCCTTTAAGCAAATGTTCGCCCTGGCCAAAACGGAGGCTTTGGTGGCGGGGATTGATGAGTTTCCCTACCTGCTGGAAAGCGTTCCCGGCCTTGCTTCATTGCTGCAAAAAATTTGGGATGGGCATAAACAGGGCTCTCAACTGAAGCTGATCTTGTGCGGCTCCCAGTATCACATGATGCATGAGCAGTTCTTCACGCCCAAGCAGCCCCTCTATGGTCGTGCCACGGCTTCGCTGTTGTTGGATGAGGTTTCTCCCACCCACCTTAGTAAATTCTTGCCGCACTACAGTGCCCCCCAGATTGTCGAAACCTACAGCGTGCTGGGCGGGGTGCCAAAGTACCTTGAGATGTGGGATGACCGCTCACCAGTGCTGACCAACATTCGCGAACTACTGCTGTCTCCGGCTACCTTGTTCAGGCATGAGGCCTTGTTCTTGATTCATGATGAAATCGCCGAGCCGCGTACTTATTTGGGCTTGCTGGAGGCCATTGGCGGTGGGTTACGCACACCTGTGACCATTGCCAAAATCACAGGGCTACCAATCACGCATGTGGGCAAATACCTGCATCATCTCATGGCTCTCAAATTGGTGCGCCGGGTGCAGTCAGCCGAGGCTCCCAATGTGGCGCAGACTCGCCTCAGCCGATATGAGATCCGCGATCCCTTCATGCGTTTTCATTTTGAATTCATCCACCCGCATCCAGATCTGGTGGAGAGAAATCGCATGACGGAACACATGGAGAAGATCACCTCACGCTTTGATGCCTACGTGGGTAAAACGGGTTACGAAGAGCTGGCACGACGTCACTTGGAGTCTCTTGGTCTGGCGGGAAAACTCCCGTTCAAACCGGATGCCGTGGGGCGTGCCTGGACTCCACGTGCTGAGGTGGATGTCTTTGCCATCAGCCGCAAATCGCAAACGGCCTTGTTTGGCGAGTGTCGCTGGAACTCTCGTAAAATGGACGTGTCCGTGCTTACCGAATTGCAGACCAAAGCGGAGAGCTTCCCTCGCCTCAAAAAGTGGAAGAAGCACTTTGCTTTGTTTTCAAAATCAGGTTTCACCGCAGAGCTAACACGAGTCGCCAAAAAAGAAAAAATCCTTCTTTTTGAAGGGCCCCTAGTCTCCATATAAAGTCCTCCTTTTACCCTCAATCGTTCTTGGCAAGAGCCCCCATGTTGGCTCAGTATTTATTTGCCATGCCTGCCAAGACCGACCTCAATCGCCGCCACTTTTTTCAAACTGCTCTGGGAGGAGTCCTTGCAGCCCCAGCTCTAGGCCAGGCTGCTGCGCAGGTGGACCCTTCACGCTTTGCGGAGCCCGGGCATGATCTGGCCTGTGTGCAGGATGCGGATGTCATTGTCTGTGGCGCCGGGCCAGCAGGCGTGGCGGCGGCCATCACGGCGGCGCGTGCAGGCGCAAAGGTGCGTTTGTTTGAAGTCCATGGTTGCCTGGGGGGCGTGTGGACCGCCGGGTTGCTGACCTGGATCTTTGACTTTGATAAACCAGGCCTCACTCGCGAGATCATCGCCAAGCTGGATGAGCGTGGTGCGCGACGTGGCAGTGACAATGGCCGCTTTGTTTATGAACCCGATGAAATGAAGCTGCTGCTCGAAGATCTCTGCGTGGAGGCCGGAGTGAAATTCCGCCTGCAAACGCGCGCCGTGGCTGCTTACAAGGAGGGCAAGCGCCTCACCACCGTCATCACGGAATCTCCCTCGGGTCGCGAGGCCTGGCGTGCTCCTGTGTTCATTGATACGACGGGCGATGGTGTGCTCGGGGCCCTGGCCGGATGCTCCTGGGATCTGGGGGACATGGGGCAGGAAAAATCCAGTCAGTGCCTGTGCCAGCCGCTCACCATGAATGCCCTGGCCGTGGTCAAGGACGTCACGCAGATGCAGAAGTACATCTCCTTTTATGAAGGCGACCTGAAATGGCATGTGGAGGCGACAAAGAACTTCAAGGCCGACATCCAGAAAGCAGGCATTGATCCCTCCTATGGCATGCCCACTCTTTTTCATGTGAGGGACAATGTGGTGCTCATCATGGCTAACCATGAGTATGGCATTCGTCCTGATGATGCCGATGCCCTCACGGCGGCTACCGTTCGTGCTCGCAAAGAGATCTTCGCCATCACCCGTGCCCTGCGGAAATTGGGCGGTGTGTGGGAGGGGTTCCAGATCATCGCCTCAGCGGAACAGATTGGCGTCCGCGATGGCAAACGCATCCATGGCCGCTACACCGTGGTGAAGGACGACCTCGTCAATGGAGCCCGCCACGAAGATGGTGTGGCCCGGGTGACTTTCGGCGTGGATATTCATGCGAAGTCCAAGAAGGACAATGACCAGCTCACGATTGAGCGTGGGGGCGTCAAGAAATTCACCCCCTATGACATCCCTCTGCGCGCACTCATTGCCAAGGATGTGGACGGTCTCATGATGGCAGGCCGCTGCATCAGTGGCGACTTCGTGGCCCACGCCAGCTACCGGGTGACGGGCAATGCCGTCGCGATGGGCGAAGCCGCAGGCGTTACAGCTGCGCTTGCCGCCACCTCCAAGCGCCTGCCCCATGAGGTGGCATGGAAAGAGGCCGAAGCGAAGCTCACTAGCCTGGGGCAGAGGGGATAAATCACCCTACCGGAAATAGCTGCTAGATCACACCAGATCAGGCAGCGGGTTGTCGGCATCGCCAAAGTGGTCTGTCTTCACGCCCATGCGTTCCATCATGGCCAAATGCAGGCGGCAAAGCTTGCGGTTCGGGTCCTTGCTGTAGTCGAAGTAACGGCCTCCACGCAGGGTGCCGCCCCCACCACCAGCGAGGAGGAGGGGAAGTTGGGTGGAGTCATGGGCATTGCCATCGTAGAGGCTCGAGGTCAGCATGATCATGCTGTTATCCAGCAGGGTGCGTTCACCTTCATTGGTCGCTTCCATCTTCTGCAGGGCTTCGGACCACACCTTCACCATGTATTCGTTGCCCTTTTGGTAGGAGGCTAAACGGTCGGCATCATTGGCATGGTGAGACAGCTCATGCTGCCCCCCTTTCACGCCCAGGAAGCCGAAGTTCATGTTGGAAAGGTCATTCGTCAGCATGTTCGTCACCACGCGGGTGCGATCCATCTGAAAAGCTAGGACCATGATGTCGAGCATGAGTTTTACATGCTCTTCCTGCTGCGCGGGAATGCCGGAGGCGGGGCGGGCCAACCAGGAAGTCTTCACGCTGGGCTGCCAGCCACGGGTCGTGGCCTCAGCGGTGCTAAGTTTTTCAGAGCGCGCGATGCGCTGCTCCAGATCCCGGACTGAGGTGAGGTATTCATCCAGCTTCTGGCCATCGCGACGGCTCAGCTTGCCACGCAGACTGCTGGCGTCCTGCATCACGAGGTCCAGCACACTCTTGTCACGGGCGCGTTTGCTGCCGTCATCAAAGAGTTGGTCAAAGGCCTGTTGTGGGTAGATCTCCTTGGGGGCGGGCGTCGTCGGGCTGCTCCAGGAAAGGTAGGCGGAGTAAAGAGACGTGTAGCCGCTGTCGGTGCTGTACTTGGGCCCTTCCGTGCCGATGGCGAGGCTGGCCACAGGGGTCTGCTGGCCGATCTTATTGGCGATGATTTGGTCCATGGTCAGGCCCACTTCCACATCCGTGGTGGTTTGCTTCACCTTCAGCCCGGAAAGGATATTCATCTTCGGGTAGTGACCTCCAGGACCCGTGACGGTGGAGGGATTCCACAGGCCTTTGAAGACCATCACCTTGTTCTTCACGGGCTCCAGAGGTTTCAGCGTCTGTAAAAACTCCAGGCCGCCAGGAGTGTTCGAAGCACCCCAATGATGTGGGTTCACCCCATTGCCGAAAAAGCAGATGCCCAGACGCCGAGGGGCCTGTGGCGTGCCTTTGACCACCGGAGCGCCAAAGGACGACACCGATTCAAACCACGGGAGGCCAAGCATGATGCCGGCACCACGTAGAAACTGGCGACGGGAGAACTGAGAAGAACTTTTCATTGGGGGGATACAGATACTACGTCGCAAAAGGGCGCAAGTTTTCGGCCAATAAGCGGTGTAGCAATACGCCCGATCTCGCGTATTTTCTAGTAGATGGCTGATTTGACCGCGCAAGACTCCCGATGGACCGATGCTTTAGCCGATTTTCTTCTGGAGCAGCAAGGCGTGGAGGCTATTCGTCTGAACCCTGAAGAGCGCAGTGTTCAAATAGCGACACTGGGGCAGGTGGATATCACATTACTCCAGGCACAGCTCAACGAAGTGCTGCGGGCCCTGGACGCGGAAATGCTAGCCGTGACCTCCAACGCAACGGTGAGTGGCCTCACACTGACCCGTAAAGAAGGTGAGCTCACCCTGCAAAAACCGAGCTGCATCACGGCCCCACGTTTTTGGAAATGGCGTGATTTTGAATGGCCTGAGGCCGAGGAGATCGAGCGTCAAAGCGCGGAGGAATGGAAGGAAATGGCCGTTCAGGCTGCCATTTGCGGAGTGGCGCTCATGAGTGGCTTACTGGCCGAAAAGGTTTTTTCTTCGCCAGCGTGGTTGGTGCAAAGTTTGTTCGGCATCGCTCTTGTCAGCGGGGGCTGGGATGCGGCCAAGGATGCGTGGGAAAACCTCAAGGAAAAGCGCCTGGACGTACACTTCCTCATGCTGGCTGTGGCGGCGGGTACCGTTGCCATCGGTGCCTGGGAGGAAGGGGCTTTGCTCCTGTTTCTTTTCTCCACCTCCGGTGCATTAGAGCATTACGTTCTGCACCGTACCCATCGCGAGATCAATGCCTTGACCAAGGCAGCTCCCAAGCATGCTCGTGTGATGCAGCCAGATGGCAAAACCGAAGAACGTGCCGTTTCAGCTCTGCGTATCGGCGATGTCCTGCAAGTGCGTCCGGCAGAGCTTTTCCCAGTGGATGGCACCATCACTTTAGGAGAGTCTGCTGCCGATGAATCAACCCTGACTGGAGAGGCCGTGCCGATTGACAAAGGTATCGGGGCTGAAGTCTTTGGCGGTACGCTGAATCTCTGGGGTCTTGTGCAAATGCGGGTGGACCGTCTCGCCACCCAGAGTGCGTTGGCGAAGATCATCACCATGATCCAGACCGCCCAGCATCTGCGGGCTCCGAGCCAGCGTTTCACGGATCGTTTTGGCACCAACTACACGCTGCTGACGCTCGCGACTGTTGCGACCATGTTTTTCGTCTGGTGGCTCGCTCTAGGCATCCTCCCTTTTGAGAATACGGAGGTTTCAAAGTCAGCCTTTTACCGCGCGATGACGCTCCTGGTGGTCATGAGCCCCTGCGCCCTGGTGCTCTCCATTCCCTCCGCCATCCTGGCGGCCATTGCTTGGGGGGCCCGGCGTGGCATTCTTTTTCGTGGCGGTGCCGCCATCGAAAAACTGGCCGAGGTGGATGTGATTGCCATGGATAAAACCGGCACACTGACGGAAGGCAATTTGAAGGTGGCACTGGTGGAAAGTTTTCCCCCAGGGCGTGAAACTGAGGTGCTGCGTCTGTGCGTGACGCTGGATGCCAATTCGAATCATCCCATTGCCCACGCCATCACACGCCATGCCAAAGAGCAGGGGATCGAACCCGGTGAGTTACTGGAGTTTCAGTCCATCCCCGGCCAGGGCCTGCGTGGCCTAACCAAAGATGGCGTCACCTATGTAGGGCGGCGTGAGCTGATGAATCAGGGCGACTTTGCCCGCTGGTTAAAGGATGTGCCGGATGCCCCTCTGGGCTTTTCCGAAGTTTGGGTGCTGAATGCCCAGACCATGGGCCGGGTGCTGCTGAAAGATGAAATTCGCAGCGGTAGCAAAGCCGTGCTCGCTGCCTTAGCTGCTGAAAACGTACGCACCATCATGCTCACTGGAGATCGCCGGGCTGCTGCGGTGCAGGTGGCTGAGGAACTGGGCGTGGCGGATGTACGCGCTGGGCTTCACCCCGAAGATAAAGTGAAAGCCATCCGCGAGTTGACCCTGGAAGGGAAAAAGGTGGCCATGGTGGGCGATGGCGTGAACGATGCCCCCAGCCTCGCCGCAGCCTATGTCAGCATCGCCATGGGCGCACGTGGCAGCGATGCCGCCTTGGAGCAGGCGGATGTGGTATTGATGCAGGACAAGATTGAAAAACTTCTTTCAGCCCGCCACATCAGCCAGCAGGCCCGCCGCATCATCCGGCAAAATTTGGCCATCTCCCTGGGTTCCGTCATCATCATGGCTGTGGCTTCCTTGTTTGGTCTGGTGCCTTTGACTCTGGGCGTACTGACGCATGAGGGCAGCACCGTCGTTGTATGTCTGAATAGCCTGAGACTACTCTTCGTTAAAGAACGTTAGGTTCACAGAGTCGTGATGCGGGCACTCCTGCCTGCAAAACGAAGGCCGAGAGAGGTCCTTTGGGAAAGGAGCATCGTCAAAGCATTGCAGGCAGGAGTGCCCGCATCACTTTCCAGAATCTGGTGCCAGGAAAAGTGAACCTCACTCGTCTCGAATCTCCCATCTTTGTTCATAGAAATAAGTTCCTTCCGGCAGACCTGCTTTGGTGGGATTATCTGCCACATAGCGCTAGAATTTCTTCAGTGACTCCAAGCTTCGCACAATGTGGTCGAAAGACTCGTCCATCCATAGCATCCCAGACCTGCCAGTCATCTGGTTGATCCTCCTCGCACTCGCACCTTTGGCGGGACCGATCAACTTGGAGACTGGTGTTGGCGAAAGCGGTTTTAATAAAATATGCACATGGTTAGGCATGATTACTACATCGCCGAGATCGTAGTGATGACCATCGTCGTGAAGCAAGCTCGCCAGCACCTCTTCGCGTAGGTTTTCCGTGCGTAAATCGCAGGCCCCATACCCAGCGTCCAGATACTGTTCCATCCGCATCGTGAAACGGCGGTGATATTCCTTTTCGGTCTTTTCGGACCACGGTGGCGGATTTTGTTCTAGCCATGTCACTCGTGCCTGTTTCCACTGCTGCGCCACTTCCAATGGCACGGCATCGCCCAGTCGAAATGTCACAAAATAAATGGCTCCCGGTAAAGTGACATGTGGGAGCCTTCTGCGTCGGGGAATCATGACGGCCTCCCAGTCAAAAGGCGTGAAGTCCGCTCGCGTAATGCTCTTCATTCAGGCGAAAAATAAGTGATGCGGGCACTCCTGCCCGCATCACTAGAGACTTCAATTCAGATCCACTCGTTCCGGCGTGTTGGCCATGAGTTGATAAATAGGGCCCATTTCATCCAGCACAGCTCCCCACATGGCAGAGGGTTGATCCACGGTGAGGATGACTTTTTTCGCCGGGGAGATAATCCAAGATTTGCGTTCGATTTCACCCTCGATCTGGCCGCTCGACCAGCCGGAGTAACCGACAAACCCACGCACCTCATGCCCCATACTCAGTTCGTGGATGGCATCTGCCACAGAAAGATGCGTCTGGCAGCGGAGGATACTCTTTTTCCGGTTCCACTGCAGAGAGGCAAAGGCCAACTTGTCTGTGGCCACTGGGCCGCCGATGTACACAGGCACTTGGCCGAGTGCACCTAGGTTTTGGTCGGGCAGCAGGTCGGCGACCCGTTGGTCCAGCGGACGATTCAGCACGTAGCCAAAGGCCCCGTCTTCTTGGTTGTGCGCGGCCACAAAAATGACCGTGCGTTTAAAATTGGGGTCCTGCATGGAGGGCACAGCCAGCAGCAGATTCCCGGTGAGGGGCGGCGCGTCGGGGGTGGTCGGCATGATGTGGATTCTGACCGCACAGGTAGGGCCAACGTTGCACTTTTGCATGGAAATTCATCGGCAACGAAACATGCCACATCTTGCCAGCGCCCAATCCCCGCCTAGCCTACCCTCTTGACCTCTTTGACCGACTCTTCCCCCGACGCTCTCTGGACCCGCCGTTTTGCCTGGCTGCTGACGGGCGTTTTGGTGTTTCGCCTGGGTTTCATGCTGTTTTTCACTTCTCAGGCCGACCTAGCTGGCGATGAAGCCTACTACTGGGACTGGGGCCGCCGCCTAGACTGGGGTTATTTTAGCAAGCCGCCGATGATCGGCTGGCTCATGGGCCTCATCGGTCGCCTCACAGGCGATGCGGAATGGGGCATCCGCCTGGCACCGCTGCTTTTCGGCACGGCCACTCTGGCCACCCTTTTCACGCTCAGCCGCCGCCTTTTTGGTGCCGCTACCGCGTTCCTCGCCGCGCTCCTCATCCTCTTCACTCCCGGGAACATCGGGCTCAATCTCTTCTTCACCATTGATGCACCGCTGCTGTTTTTTTGGTCGCTGGCCCTTCTGCTCTTCTGGTTGGCCATGGAAAAACCGGCTTGTCTCTGGCGCTGGGCGGCCCTCACACTGACCATTGGCCTGGGCACCTTGAGCAAGCAGATGATGCTCGTTTTTCCTTTGCTCATGGTCGTCTTTGCCGTCGTGTCGAAGCAGGATCGCTCCCTTTTGCGGAACCCGCGCCTCTGGCTCACCGTCATCATCGGCACCGGTTTTATTACCCCCGTGCTGTGGTGGAATACCCAGCATGACTGGATCACTCTGGAGCATACCAAGCACCACTTTCAGGGGGATAAACTCGACTTCATCGGCTGGCTAGGGCGCACCATCCAATATCCCGCCCTACAAACGCTCGTCTATTCTCCCTTCACCTTCGCGGGCCTGATGACGGTCCTATTCCTCGCGGTCAAATCTTACCGTTCGCTGGATCGCCGCTCGCATTACCTCCTGCTCTGCTCTGTGCCGGCCCTACTGGCCATCTTGGGCCTATCCCTGCGACAGGAGATCAACCCCAACTGGCCTGCCGTCTTCTACGTGCCCGCCTTCATTCTTCTGGCTGCGTGGGTGACCGGGAAGCTGCCCTTCACAGCGCACCCTTTTTGGAAGACTTGGCCCCTGCGTCTTGGCATCGCCTTTTTTGTCCTTGCCCACCTCGCTGTCGGCGTGGTCCTCCTCACCGATCTGAAAGGGCACAAGAAGCTGAAAAAGTTCCACGAGATGTGCGGCTGGACGGAAACGGGCCGTCAGGCGGGAGCTTTCCTAGATCGTGTGCCACGTCCCCAAAACACCTTCGTTCTCACCAGCAATCTGCGGACCGATGCCGCCCAACTTGCCTTTACCATGCCTCAGCACCCGCGCGTGTATCGCTGGGAGCGCTCTGGTCAGGTGCTTTCACAATACGAAGTTTGGCCCGGACCCGAGGAACGCCTGGGAGACGATGCGCTCATTTTCCAAAATGGCCGCGAAACGCCCGGCAATGTCTTCCCCGCCATCTCCACCTGCTTTGAGAAAGTGGAGTTTCTTGGCCAAGTAAATGTTTCCTTTGGCAAGAGCGATCCTCGCATCCTCGATGTCTTCCTCGGTCATAAGCTTCACAAGTGGGTGAAGCCCGGCAAAGCTCCCTTTCCAGCCACTCCTGCCCCCTGATGTTCGCCTGGGATCTCCAGCTTCTGAAGCGCATCAATCTCGACTGGACTCACCCAGCGCTGGATTGGCTGATGCCTGCGGTTTCCGCCATCAATGCGTGGATTCCCCTCTTCGTCATCGTCGCCTTGCTGGTTCTCTGGCGCGGGGGTAAAAAGGGCCGCTGGCTGCTCCTCTGCATCGCTTTGGCCGTTGGCTTCGGCGACGGCATCGTCTCCAACACACTGAAGAAAACCATCGGACGCGTCCGCCCTCGCGATGCCATCGAAGGCCTCGTCGTGCGGGATCTCGCACCTGGCAAACCCGACATCCTGCGGCTGTTCAAAGCGCCTCAGCAACACCCCAGCAAGCCGCGCAAGGAAACCCATGGCAAGTCCTTCCCCAGCAGCCACACGGTGAACATGTTCGCCCTCGCCACCGTGGTCGCACTTTTCCATCGCCGCTGGGGCATGGTACTGTATGGCGTCGCCGCTTTAGTCGCCTACTCCCGCCTTTACGTCGCGGCTCATTGGCCCAGCGACATCCCTCCCTCCATGGCCTTGGGCGTGTTGGTGGGGCTCAGCACGGTGTGGGCTGTCCGCGCCATTCAGGAGCGCTTTCGCTGCGCCTAAGTTCCCCTGAATTTCAGGCCTCTGAACAGCGTTGGTAGAGACAACCATGTTCAAAAGCACCTTCTCAGCCTGTCTCCTCCTCGTCACAGCCCTCCATGCTGAAGACAAGCCCATCGGCCTCGGGGCCAAACCCATCGAAGGGGCCGAGGTCATCCTCGACGGCACCCGCGAAACTTTGGACAGCAAATGGACCTACTGGAAAGGCCCCCGTTTTGCCTCCGCCCTGCCCATCAAGTGGAAGGTCGTCGAAGATCCCATCAATGGCGGTACCTGCATCATGACGGACGACCGCGCGGCCGATGGTGGCAAATACGGCGCAGCAGACATCGTCACGAACAAGGCCTATCGCGACTTCCGTCTGCACATCGAGTTCCTCGTCATGAATCCGCGCGGCAACAGCGGCGTCTATCTGCAAAACCGCTACGAAATCCAGATCCAGGAAGGTGACCGCACCAAGCACGGCATGGGCGCCGTGATCAATGAGACCGACTCGCCTTATCACGCCTTCGCGGGCCTCGGCAAATGGAACGCCTACGACATCACCTTCCGTGCCGCCCGGTTCAAAGACGGCGTTATGGTCGAAAAACCACGTGTCTCCATGTACTTCAACGGCCAGAAAGTACACACCAACGTCGAGATCCAACAAGTCTGGGGCGGCCCCAACTCCGGTGTGGATGGCGGCAACGACGGCGGCAAAGGCATCACCGATACCCCCCAAGGTTTAAAGCTCCAGTGCGAAGGCCACGACGTCCGCTACCGCAACGCCTGGATCAAGGAACTCGACCTCACGACTCCAGACACGGATTTTTGATTCGGAAGACAGGCCAAAGCTCCAAATTTGCACACGGCAGCATCATTTGAGCTCGTCTGCGTCCGGTTCAATAAGTCCTTTAACGCACAAGAGGTCGAAGAAATTGTTTGCCTCATGGAAGATGCCAGAGCCTTGATGATCTTCGGCAATCATGGTGCCGGATTTGAGATCAAATCCATAAGGATTGCCGGCACCATCCCAGCCGATGGGGAAGAAGTCTTGCAAAGAGAAATAACCTGCAGCCTTCTCTGTGGAGAACTTAAGATGGGTTTCAGGTAGTTGCTTGATTCCGTCAATCCACTCACACCCGATGACTCCTCCGCCACAAGTGAGAAGGTACCATCGATAATCCAAAGGAATGGGACCCCATTGCTTCTCAAATGCCTGGATTTCTTCTTCGCTGGCTGCTGCATGCCGACAATCTAGGGGCAATGCTAGATGGGCCTTTTCAATGTGGTGTTGCTGTTCCGGCGTCATAGGGTAGTTCAGAACTTTGAATCTTGGGTAAGCTTATCGAGGGTGTTGCCGTGACGACCGGAGGTTGGAGAAAAAGTGGGCTGAATGAGGGGCGACGCAAAGCGAAACTTTGCCATCGCCCAAACGACGGTCTCAAGCCTGCTGGGATTCTACATTCGATAGGGCCTCTGACCTGCCGTGAATATCGTGAGATGGGAGAATTTGCCTTCCCCTACCCGTCAATGCCTTCATACGAGAGTGAAAGCGGGCAGATACTCACGAATTCCATAGATGCAGTTCATGTGTTGAGCCTCGCTAGGAACATCAAAAAGAACGAGATAGTCGTCGTTATGCCAGCCTTCGATCATAAAGGTTCTTTTGTGCTTTTTGGTCGTTAAAGTGCGCTGAGTATTCCATCCTCTGGCACCCGCGAAAGGCAAGACTTTGATGCATCTCAGTCTCCGAGCTACTTCGTTGCCATCACCTCTCCGCTGTCCACCCAGCACACCAGGTAAGGCCACTCCGCATCCTTGCGCCACAGGGCGGCTAGGAATGGCCCATTGAGGATAAATTTCTTCGGCCACACGGGCAGGTCTTCCATCTTCATACCCGCAGGCAGCCCTCCTGACCCCGCTCCACCCAAACTCAGGAAATCTGCCGTTACTTTAAAGACCGCCTGGGTCATGGCCCCCGTTTCATCGAGCCTGAAGTTCAGCATCTGCTGGGCCTCGCGGATCTTCCAGAAAGTGAGGGTGTTAGGATCGTGAAGATAGGTCTTTTCGATGAGATCTCCATAATCACAGGCAACGGTGGCTTTGAGTTTAGGCATCCAAAATCGGTCCTCGGAGGTCAGTTCAGAGATGTAACTCCAGTGCTTTCCTTGATGCTCCACCACGCGGATTTCATCCACGGGCTTTTTGAGCGACTGGCGCATCCATTCAATGCCCTCCGCCAAGCTCTTCATCCCCGGCTTTTGCGCTAGGATGAGAGCATCTGGCAGTTCTCGATCCGTTTTCATAAAGGGCAATCTGAGCACAAAGGAGCCTTCCAGATCATCTGCCTGCACCACAAAGGCACTCCCCATCATGGCCGCTTGCGCGCCATCGACGCCAAAGCCCCAGGTCAATAGTTTGGTTCCTTGGGAACTCGTGAAAAACTGCTTCTCGGTATCCCCAATGAAGCTGCTGGGGAATTTGGGTGCGTGGGAAATGCAGCTCACAAACAGCGCAGACTTGATACGGTCTAACAGGGGCCCTACCGGGCCGGGTGGCAGGTAAGGACCGATCATCGCCGCCGCTTGCGCCCCCGCCACGTGCCGCAGTTTCTGGCGAATCTCTTCACGCCGTGCTTCGGAGTCATCTCCCCCGTAGATAAAGGTATGGGCGGGCAGCACACTCGCCGCATCCCATTGGAAGTTGTTCAGCACCGTGGCGATCTGCGGATGTGGCGTGAGTTCCAGTTTTTTAACCCCATGGTATTTTCGCATGGCATCCCACGCCGCCTGCCCACTAGGACTCCAGAGCAAGCTCGTTCCCTGAACGATCTTTTCATTTGGATCCAGCGTCAGAGCTACGGGCGGAACAGTGTGACTGACTCCCGTCTGCCCAAGCCCCAAGGGCGTCGTTAGAGCGATGAAAGTGATGGCAATGGCGCGGGGGGATAACAGCCGATGACGCATTTTTCTAGCATGACGGATTCGCTGGCGAGGGATCAAGTTTGAAAACAAATCACTCGTAAGAAACTGCCGGAGGGCATTCTTCATCGTTCCCTTGACTGCAAGACGCGTCTGGGTGCGTATGTTCTTCCCTTTCTCATCATGCGCTTGCTCGTCCCCCTTTGCTTGATTCTCACCTCGGCCTTTGCCCAGACGGAGGCCGATTACCTCACGAACATCCGCCAGCTCACCTTTGAAGGTCGCCGGGCCGGGGAAGGGTATTTCAGTGCCGATGGCACCAAGATGGTCTTCCAGTCAGAGCGCGAAGAAGGGAACCCCTTTTACCAGATCTACCTCATGGATCTGGAGACCGGCGACCAGGAGCGCATCTCCCCTGGTATGGGCAAGACCACCTGCGCCTGGATCCATCCCGATGGCAAACGCGTGCTCTTTGCCAGCACGCACACCGACCCTAAATCCAAGGAACTGCAGGAGGCTGAAATCAAGGACCGCGCCACCAGCCGTGTGCGCAAATACTCCTGGGACTACGATGAAAACTACGACCTCTGGGAATATACCCTAGCGGACAAAAGCCTGAAAAACCTGACAAAGACACGCGGTTACGATGCCGAAGGCGGCTGGTCCCCGGATGGCAAACAACTCGTCTTTGCCAGCAATCGCTCGGCTTATGAAAAAGAGTTGTCCAAAGAAGACGCGGAGCGCCTGAAGGTGGACAAGCAGTACTTCATGGACATCTACGTGAGTGATGCCGATGGCCAGAACGTGAAGCGGTTGACCGACGTGCCAGGTTATGATGGCGGCCCCTTTTTCAGTGCCGATGGCAAACGAATCTGCTGGCGCCGGTTCACCCCGAAGGGCGATGTGGCAGAAGTGTGGACAATGAACACCGATGGCAGCGACGCACGCCCTATCACCAAGCTGGGTGCCATGAGCTGGGCTCCATATTTTCACCCCAGCGGTGATTACCTCATCTTCACCACCAACCTCAATGGCTTTGCCAATTTCGAGCTCTACATCGTGGATGCCGCAGGCAAGCACGACCCCGTGCGCGTGACCACTACGGATGGTTTTGATGGCCTGCCAGTCTTCACGCCCGATGGCAAAAAACTCTCCTGGACCACCGGACGCACCAGCAATGGCCAGAGCCAGATTTTCCTGGCCGACTGGAACCACGAAGCTGCACGGAAAGCCTTGGGATTGGCCAACGATGAGCCAACGGTCAACACCGCCAAACCGGCTGAACAGCCCGATTTCGCCATCACACAGGGCGAGGTGACCGAGGCCGACTTGCGCCAGCATGTGACCTACCTCGCCAGCGATGTCATGGATGGCCGCCTCACCGGAACTCCTGGCGAAAAGCTGGCCACTCAGTATGTGGCGGATGTGTTTAAAGGCATCGGCCTTGTGCCCTATGGAGACGAGGAATGGTTCGAGCTCTTTGAATTCACCGCCGGTGTCGCCTTGGGCGATGGCAATCGCTTGACCCTCCAGCCCGAAGGCAAAAGTCTCGTCACCGATAAAGACTGGCGACCTTTGTCATTCTCTCAGTTAGGCGAAGTGGCAGCCAGCGACATTGTCTTTGCAGGTTACGGCATCGAGACCCCAGATGAAGCCACCAGCGAGAACGGGAAAAAGATGGAGACTTACAGCAGCTATGCTCACCTGGAGGTGAAGGACAAATGGGTGCTCGTGCTGCGTTACCTGCCGGAAGGCATCACCCAGGAACGGCGCAATGAACTCACTCGCTACGCCAGCCTGCGCCACAAAGCCCTAGTTGCACGTCAGAAAGGTGCTCGCGGTCTCATCATCGTCAGTGGGCCGAACAGCAAAGTGGTGGAGCAGCTCGTTCCTATGTCCTTCGATGCCTCTCTGGCCAGCTCCGGCCTCGCCGCCATCAGCATCACCGATGCTTTGGCTAATGACCTCCTGAAACCGGCTGGCAAGACCCTCAAGGAACTCCAGGACAAGCTGGATACGGGCGATCTCATGGGCGGCATTGACTGCAAAGGCCTGAAGTTCAGCGCCCAGATTGACATCCGCCAGGAGAAGAAAACCGGCCGCAATGTCATCGGGGTGTTGCCCGCCCGTGATAAACCCGATCCGCATGTCGCCCCGCTTATTGTTTGTGCTCACATTGACCACCTGGGTAGCAAAGGCGGCAGCAATTCACGCGCCAAAGGCGATGAGTCCAACAAGATCCATCATGGTGCCGATGACAATGCCAGCGGCGTGGCCGGCGTGATCGAAATCGCCCAGTGGCTGGCCGAGCAAAAGAAGCAGGGCAAGGTGAAGCTCACCCGCGATGTCATCTTCGCTACCTGGTCCGGTGAAGAACTTGGTTTGTTAGGCAGTAGCCATTACGTCGAGGCCCTGGCCAAGATGTTTAAGGGCGATCCGAATGGTAAGCTCACGGGCATGTTCGCCGCCTGTCTGAACATGGACATGATCGGCCGTTTCCAGAAAACGCTCGTGCTTCAAGGGGTCGGCTCCAGCACTTGGTGGCCGAAGGAGATCGAGAAACGCAACGCCCCCATCGGCCTGCCCATCACAACGCAGACCGATGCCTACCTGCCGACCGATAGCACCATCTTCTACCAGCGCGGCATCCCCACGCTGAACGCCTTCACCGGGAGCCATGAGGACTATCACAAACCCAGCGATACAGCGGACAAGATTGACTACGTCAACGCCGCCAGGATCACCAAACTCATGGGCCTCATTGCACGCGGTGTGGCCACGGCGGATACCAATCCCGATTTCGTGGCCATGGAGGCCCCGAAAAACAAAGACAGCCGCGGCGGTCTGCGCGCCTACCTCGGCACCATCCCGGACTATGCTCAGGGCGACGTCAAAGGCGTGAAACTCAGCGGCGTCTCTCCCATCGGTCCTGCGGGCAAAGCCGGTGTCAAAGGCGGCGACATCATCGTCAAACTCGCCGGGAAAGATGTCCTCAACATCTATGATTACACCTCCCTCATGGGTGAGTTAAAGATTGGCAAAGAAACCTCCATCACCGTCATCCGCGAAGGCAAGGAGGTCGAACTGAAGATCACACCTGGCTCACGTGAATAGTACAGTACCCTGCACTCTCCGAGTGCGGCATCTTGAACCTCGAAGCCCCCTTGCTCTAAGTATCCTGCACTCTCCGGTTGCAGGATCTCGCTTGCTTCGTTCCGCTTTACGCCAACGCCCAAAGTCACAGGAATACCACCTCTCATAACAAGCCCGCAGGAAACCCCCACTGCTTCTCTGTTCTATCTTCCATGACTTTTTCGCGCACGCTTCTCCCCGCCTTGCTTGGCCTCAGCCTGCCCATCTCTGCGCAGCAGCCTGGAGCCGTGGCTGGCAATGAGGAGGTCAAAAAGATCATGGAGACACGCAAAGGCCGTGGAGTGATGGCTGACGACACCCCACCGACGCCTCCTCTGGAGGCCGTGAAAAAATTCGCCACCCGCAGCGATGTGGCGGTGGATCTCATGGCCTCGGAACCTGCTGTGGAGCAGCCTCTTTACGCCAGTTGGGATTCCAAAGGCCGCATGTGGGTCACTCAGTATCGCCAGTATCAGTTTCCGGCGGGGCTGAAGATCGTCAGTTACGACCAGCACCTGCGCGCCAAGTTTGACAAGGTGCCTCTGCCGCCTCCGCGTGGCGAAAAGGGCGCGGACAAGATCACCGTCTTTGAAGACACCGATGGCGACGGCGCTTTCGACAAGCACACGGATGTGATCACCGGCCTGAATATCGCCAGCGCCGCCCTGCCCGGCATGAGCCGCATCTGGGTGCTGAACCCGCCTTACCTGCTCAGTTATCCCGATGCCAACCAGGATGGCCTACCCGATGGAGACCCTGAGGTGGAACTCACCGGTTTTGGCTTGGAAGATACCCACGCCGTGGCCACCAATCTTCAGTGGGGCCTGGATGGCTGGCTTTATGGGGCCAATGGCAGCACCACCACTGGCAATGTCAGCAGCGCCAATACCAAAAATGTGAAGTGGGAAGGCCAGTGCATCTGGCGTTATCATCCTAACAAAAAGCTCTTCGAGATCTACGCTGAGGGCGGTGGCAATACCTTCAGCCTGGACATTGACAGCAAGGGTCGAGTTTTCTCTGGCACCAACAACGGTAGCACCCGTGGCATGCACTATGAGCAGGGCAGCTACGGCATCAAAGGTTGGGGCAAGCACGGTCCGCTGACCAACCCCTACGCGTTCGGCTGGTTCGAGCACATGAAGCACGAAGGAGACAACAAACGTTTCCCTCAGGCCTTCGCAATCTATGAAGGCGGTCTGCTCGGCAGTGCCTACGAGGGCAAGATCATCGCGCCAAACTCCCTAGCGAATGTGGTTTATGTCAGCGAACGTTTCCCGCATGGCTCCACCTTCCGCACCAAAGACGAGGATAATCTAATGAGCTCCCCCGACCGCTGGTTCCGCCCGGTCTGGGCAGGCGTCGGCCCCGATGGCGGTTTTTACATGGCCGACTGGTATGACACACGCCTCAGCCACGTCAGCCCAGTAGATGACTGGCACAAGACCAGCGGCCGTATCTATCGCGTGCGTCCGGCTGCCGGTGCTCCTAAGCTGAAACCGTTCAACCTGTCGAAAGCGCCCGCTGAGGAGCTGCTCGCCCAATTGCAGCAGCCTAACGAATGGTTTAGAAAACAGGCCGCACTGGAGATTGCCTGGCGTGGTTTGAAAGAGCTGACCGAGCCACTCGCAAAATTGGCCCGCAGCAACGATCCGCATGCGCTGGATGCACTCTGGACGCTGGACATGTTAATGGCTTATGAGGATCCCATGGCTAACGAGTTTATCCATAAGGTGTTGATGTCCCCTGAGATTACAAGCCACAAGGACCCATACGTGCAACGGTGGGCTGCCAAGATTGTCGGGGAGCGCCCAATGTCTTGGAACGCGCTACAAACATTGAACCATTTGTCCAAGAGTCAGAACATTGAAGTTCGGGCGCAATTATTGGCTTCTGCGAAACGCCTTCAAGCCGGTTTGGCGCTCTCTGTGATCCGTGATGTCAATCTTGATGACGCAAGCGGTCATCTACCTTTTCTGGCCTGGTGGGCTCTGGAATCCAAAGCAGAGAAGAACAGGGACGTGATATTGAGCTTTTTGAAAGACAGCCCGGATTTTGCCAAAGGACCTTTCAGAGAGCATCTCGCGGAGAAGCTGGCCAAACGTTATGCCCTTGCCGGTGGTGAGGAGAATTTACAGACCTGTGCCGATCTGCTGGCCTTGTCTGAAGATGAAGTATTGCGTGGCAAGATCATCGCTGGCATCGCGGCGGCTTTTGAAGGCGCTGAAATGCCTCCGCTGCCGGACAGCCTGTCCAAGGCCCTGAACGATTACATGGCCAAGCAGTCCGGCGGCAATCTTGCCCTGGCCCTGCGCACGGGCAATGCCGCTGCCCTCAAGGACGCGCTCAAGCTCCTCTCGGACTCCAAAGCCTCGAATGCTCAGCGCATCTCGATCGCTAAGACTCTTGCGGAACTCGGCAAACAAGAATCCGTCGCCCCGATGGTGGCTCTCTTAAAAGGTGGGACCAATGCTCCAAGTTTAAAGCGCGGCATCCTGCAGGCGGCGGCGAAGTTTGACGACCGCCGCATTCCCGAGGCTCTGCTTACTGGTTATGAAGCCCAGATCGCCGGCGATAAAGCCTTGCGTGAAGATGCTCTGCGCACCCTGGCGGGCCGCAAGGAATGGGCACTCCTACTGATCAACTTTGTCAACGAGGGCAAGGTGCAGCCCAAACACATCACCATTGATACTGCTCGGCAGCTCAGCCTCTACAAAGATCCAGAGATGGATGCGGCCATCGAAAAGCATTGGAAAGGCCTACTCATGACCGGGCCGACTGAAGCCAAGGAAAAGGAGATGGCCCGCATCAAGGCCGTCATCAAAACCGGCCTGGGCGATGCCGACAAGGGCAAGCTCCAGTTCATGGCCCGCTGTGCCATCTGCCACAAGCTCTTCGGTGAAGGCAACATCATCGGCCCAGAACTCACCGGTTATGATCGTGCTAACCCCGACTTCTGGCTCGACAACATCTTCAACCCGAGCCTGGAGATCCGCGAAGGTTTCGGCAACTACATCGTCAAGCTGAAGAACGGCCAGATGCTCACCGGCATCATGGATGCCCAGGATGCCAGCGGCATCGTGCTCAAGGACATCGCGGGTAACAAGACTCCCGTGAAGCAGCCGGAGATCGAGAAACTGGAAGCCTCCCCCATTTCCCTCATGCCCGAATCCCTCACCATCGGCATGAGCGATGCCGACCTGAAGGACTTCTTCGCCTACCTGATGAAGCTACCCTGAGTGTTTTTGCTAAATTAATGGTTAGGCTGTTCAGGCATACAGCACCCGGAAGGGCCTCAGCCAGCTTACCACCACGCCGATGAGCAGGGCCGTGACGCCAAACAGTTCAGCCGAGGGCAGGGCGATTCTACCAAAGATAGCTGTGGCGAGATAGATGGCCCCAAAGCCAGAGATGCCACCCGCGACGGCGTAAAGGTAGCGGCCTAGATGGTGGTCATTGGTGAAGGCGGCCGCATTTGCCACCGCGGCCAAGAGGAAGACCAGGGCGGAGTAACTGCCCGCCTGAATCTGCCAGATGTAACCCATCACCAGCGTGCCCAGGGAGGCGAAGATCAATCCTCCGACGACAACACCTTCCCAGTATTCCCGAGGACGCAGAGCCTGGCGGGCAAAACGATCCATGACGAGGAAGAAGGAGCTGAATCCACGGGCGAGATGCGACCAAAGAGCGAACAGCAACCAAGCACCAATCACGAGCGAACTGAGAACCGGGGACACCCCTTTGAGCAGGGTGCTGACCACTTTGTAAGCCACGAAACCACCGATCATGATCATGTTCTGCCGGCCTTCGGTGAACTGATTCATGAAGTGGGCAAAACGAAGCTGCAGCCGATAGATGGCTGAACGTGCACGAAAAGATTCCACCAGTCCCATGCGCGCGCTTTCGCTCATGGGGCTGAGGCGCAGAGCTTCCATGAAGTGCTGGTTGGCACGTTTATGGTCTCCCTGCATCAGCGCATGCCAGCCAGCACTGGTGTGCGCGCTGTCATCATCGGGATCTCGCTGGAGCTGGTAATCAATCAGGCTTTGATGGTCCTGATCCTTCTTTTGCATGAGCAAGGCAGCCGATAGAACCTCGCCTGCCATCGTGTTTTCCGTATCTAGTTGCAGGGCTTTGCGAGCCGAGGCTTCCGCTTGAGGGTAATCCCGCAGTCGTAGATGGATGCGAGCGGTGACTGCGTGGGCAAAGTCACTGTCGGGATCAATCGAGATGGCTGCTTCAGCATGCTTGAGTGCGTCTTGAATAGCGCTCGTCTGGCCATCCTTGGCCTTGGCATTCAAGGTCAGGGCTAAGACCCCATGGGCGAAGGGATCTTCCGGCTCCAGTCCTACAGCCCGCTGGGCAGCATCCACCGCGTTAGCCACAGTACTATCATCATTCAGCCAGCACAGCGCCAGCATGACATAACTAGGTGTGTGATTGGCGTCCAGCTCCAGCGCCTGTTTGTAAGACTTCACTGCATCCGCGAACCGATGCTGCGTCTGCAAAAGGCGGCCGCGGGCAAAGTGTGTGCTGGCGTTGGTGGCTTCGTAATCAGACATGAGGTGCTAGCGTTTGAGGAGGCCGAGATACTTGAGCACGTCGTCATAAAACCCGCTTTGATTCGAGTACATGGCGTAGTTTTTGGCACTCTCAAACCAGGCCTTGGTCGTCGGTTTATGGCGGCCCGCAGCCTTGATGAGTTCTTTCGTGGTTAGAGGCACGATCTTGCCTGTGCGCATCACTTCGGTCAAAACCTCTTCGGTGGCGAGGTCAAAGACCGCCTTGAGATCCGCCCCAGAAAAGTCGGGCGTTTTCTTCGCCAGAGCACGTGGATCCAGTTCGCCGATGGGCTTTTTCTCGGCCATCACTTCAATGATGGATGCGCGGCCCGGTTCATCCGGCGGCGGCACAAACAGCGTGCGGTCAAAGCGACCCGGACGGCGAAAGGCGGGGTCAATATGCCAGGGGGCGTTGGTCGCGCCCAGGATCAGAACGCCATCGTTTTGGGAGTCGGCGCCATCCATTTCGGAGAGGAACTGGTTGATGAGATTTCGCCCCGCGCTCTGGCGCAGATCCCGGCGGTCAGCCGCCAGTGCATCCACTTCATCAAAGAAGAGCACGCAGGGTGCATTCTTGCGCGCTAGCTCGAAGACCTCATGCATGTTTTTCTCGGAGTTGCCGATCCACATGTCGAGGATTTGATGCAGCCCCAGAGCAATGAAGTTGGCCTTGATCTCCCCAGCGGTGGCTTTGCTGATGAGCGTCTTTCCGCAACCAGGAGGGCCGTAGAGGAGCACCCCACCGCCTACCTTTTTGTCATAGGCTTTAAACAATTCCGCATGCTGAAGCGGATACATGATCTTCATGCGAATCTCCTCCTTCAGCGCCTCCATTCCGCCCACGCTGCTGAAGTTGAGCTTCGGTTTTTCGAAGTCGGCTAGACCCAGATCAAACGCGGAGCCACCTCGGGGCAGGGCATCCTCATCGTCGTCGTCATCCTCGTCATCGGCCTCGACATAGTCGCCATTGGAAGCCAGGCCCGCGCGCTTGCGGCCCCCTGTTTCATCTTCGTTGGGCTTGATGTTGCGAAGGTCTTTCTCCAGGCCAGGATCGGACAGGGCAGGGTTCAGGACCAAGGCTTTGTCATAAAGACTGCGCGCACGGCCTAGCTCACCTTCGGTGACCAGGATGCGGGCCAGCAGGAGGTAACCCGGCGCGTAGTCAGGCTTATGGGCAATCAATTGTTCAGCGCGCACCGCTGCTTCCGAGAGCCGTCCTTGCAGCAAGGCCACCTGGGCCAGTCCCGTGCGGGCTTCGGCATTTTCAGAGTCGTATTTCAGGGCGCTGATGTAGGCGGCATCGGCCTCATCATGCATCATTTCTTCCATGCAGCCCGCTGCATAGAGCAGCAGCAGGGGCACATTATCCGGTGAATGTTGCAGGGCCAAGCGGAGGGCATCGAGGTTTTGAGCCATGACCCTAAGTCCAGCGTGCGACCTAGGGACGTGCAAGAGATATTATCGTGTCATATTCGCATGAAGGGCATGTGCGATGAGGCACGTAGGTAGCCCATGCGCTTTTTCCTCGCTCTGCTCTTGGCTCTGCAACTCCAGGCCGCCGCTGACACCGTGGTCTTAAATCTGGAACCGACGCCCGAGTTCCCGCGCAACTCAGAAGGCTCCTTCATCACCCTGAAGTCGGGCCGATTGCTCTATTACTACACTCAGTTTTTTGGCGGGGCCTCAGATCACAGTGCGGCCCGCATTGTCTCCATTCAGTCGGAGGATCAAGGCCGAACTTGGGATGCCCCACGCATCATCTTGGAAAACAAAGGTGGCGCGAATGTGATGAGTGTCTCCCTCCTGCGACTGCAAAGCGGGCGTATCGCTTTCTTTTACCTGCTGAAAAACACCTGGCTGGATTGCCGCCCACACGTGCGTTTCAGCGATGATGAAGGCCAGACCTGGAGCGACCCCGTGCTCATGCTGGAGGCTCCAGGGTACTTTGTGATGAATAACGACCGCGTCATCCAGCACAGCAGCGGCAGGCTCATCGCTCCCCTGGCTTCCCATCGGTCCCGGAATTCAAATCCAGACAGCAGCAAGTCCTTCGATGCTCGCGCCATCGGCCTGTGGGTGATCTCCGATGATGAAGGAAAGACCTGGAAAGAAGCGCCGCAGTGGCAGGCGCTGCCCGTTCCCTCCACCCAATCCGGCCTGCAAGAGCCCGGCATCGTGGAACTGGCGGATGCCTCCTTGCTCACCTTTTACCGCACGGATCAGGGGGTGCAATATGAGTGCCGTTCGACCGATCGCGGCCAGACTTGGACTCCCGTTGCACCGAGCTCATTGAAGTCTCCCACCTCCCCCGCCAGCATTGAGCGTATCCCTGGCTCTCAGGATCTGCTGGCCGTCTGGAATGACCACAGTGGCGAACACCCCATGGTGGAGAAAAAGCGCACGCCGCTGGTGATCGGCCTATCTTCAGACGGTGGCCAAAGCTGGAACCGCAAGAAGCTCATCGAGTCCGATCCCGACGGCTGGTATTGCTACACCGCCATTCACTGGATGCCGGACGCGGTACTGCTGGCCTACTGTGCGGGTGATTCCAAAATCGGCGGGCTCAATCGCTTGCGCATCCGCCGAGTGGAGCTGGAATCGCTGAAGTAACGGATTTAACGATGGCCTACTCAGCGGATCGGCGGGCCGTACCATTGATAGCACATCATGTAAACGATCACTCCAGTGATGGAGACATACAGCCAGATGGGCGCAGTCCATTTGGCGAGACGCTTGTGCTTATCAAAGCGCTGCCGGAGTGCCGGGATCACCGTCATGATAATCATGGGCAGGTTCACGATAGCGAGGAAAACATGGGTGATGAGCAGCCCATAGTAGAAAGTCTTGATGCCCCCTGTGCCGGCGAATTTCACATGCAGCACATGGAAGTGATAATACAAATAGCAGCCCAGGAATGCCGCCGAAAACGTCAGCGCCGTGGCCATGCAGGCGATGTGCGCTTTCTTGTTGCCGAGCTTGATGAAGATGAGGCCGAGGATGATAAACACCGTCGCACAGGCGTTCAGGGTCGCATTGATCGGGGGCAGGTCGTAAACAGTCATTCGGGCGGGTAATGTGAGGAGTTTAAAGAGGAGGCTGTTTATTTGCCCTGTTCCTTTTCTTTGAGCACGAAGTCCAGATCTTTGCGAAGTTGAGCTTCAAAGTAATCGCCAAACTGAGGATCGGCATTCATGAGATCGTATTGAGTGCCACGCACGTGACCTTTGTGATCCACCAAGGCCACACGCAGGTCGTGGATGTATTTGTCATCCGGAGACAGGCGATCCGCTTCCGGCAGATCCTGCACCGGACGGAATTTCATGAACTGGGTCATGTAGTTGCGCACTTCATCTTTCGCCCCGTTCACAAACCACCACGGGTCAGTATCCTGCACATTGATACCCCTGGCAAATTTCTGCATCATTTCCGGGGTGTCTTCAGGGTCCAGAGTGAAGGAGATGAAGTGAACGTTCGGGTTATTCTTGTACTCTTCCTGAAGCTTCTTCAGCTTGGCGATGACTCCCGCGCAACCACGTGGGCAGCGGGTGTAAACCCAAGAGGTCAACAGCACCTTACCGCGTAATTCGTCCAGGTGAACCTTGCGGCCATCGCGCTCAGTCAGCACCAGATCTCGCTCTAAACGGCCCAGGATGGCGGGGCGGTTTTTATCTTCACTCTTGGCCTGCTGCTGCATAGCGATGAGGTAATTGTAAAACACAACCACACCGAGTACGGCGATGATGACAGGAATCCAGATGGCCCAGGGGGTGAGGGAAGGTTTGGGATCCGAAAGGGGCTGGGACATAGTCAAAAATTAGGCGGGTTGGGTTTTGTGGCAGCTGGTTTCATCAAGCTCGCTTCCAGGCGATGGCAGAGATGAACAGGATGCCGGGTAGATACATCAGTGTGCAGAAGAAAAGCTTACGGGCGGAGGCTCGTTCGGGATTCTTTTGGAAATCCATGGCCAGTTTGCACAGCCAGCCTGCGAGGGCCAGAGCCAGCGGTAGGAAAATCCAGGTCACCACCAGTCCCTGCTGCACGGGATAGAACATCAGCAGAAAGGTGGCGATGGAGTAAGCCAAGGCGTGTTTGGAGGTGCGCACCCCTTCTTCATCATCGTTGGCCAGCATGACAAAACCACCCCGACGGTATTCATCACGATACATCCAGTTGATGGCTAGGAAGTGAGGCAGCTGCCAGAGAAAGAGCAGGGCAAAAAGGTAAATGGCCCCCGGTTCCCACAAAAGCTCCCAGCGCACATAGGCAGCCTCATGGGGCAATTGACCCGCTGCACCCGCCCAGCCGATCAGTGGAGGTAGCGCCCCTGAGACCGCACCCACAAGAGTGTTCGTGGGCGATTGTTTTTTCAGGGGGGTGTAAATGAATAGGTAGGTGAAGAGCGTGAGCGCCGTAAGGGCCGCTGCTTCAAAGTTGACCTTGGCGACGAGGTGGATGAGCGCAAAGGAACTCAGCAGCCAGCCGATGCCAAAAGCAGCACTCGGACTGATGCGGCCCGAGGGCAGGGGACGATCCGCCGTGCGCAGCATGCGTGAATCGGGCTCGATCTCCATGAGCTGGTTAAATACTGCTGCACCGAATGCGGCCAGACTGCTGCCTAAAATGGTGTGGAAAAGTAACCAGCCATCTAGGTTTGTCCCCACCCGCAGCCAGAAGCCAACGAAGGTGGTGACGATGACCAACGCACTCAGCCGGAACTTGGTGAGCACGAGCAAGTCATTCATGCTCCAGGTTTTGGAGGCAGTCTCGGGGGAGGGGCTAGCGCTTTCAGACATGGGGGTGACAACTTAACGCGCTGGTGACGTTTCGCCAGAAACACTGATGACCTTTCCAGTGGAGCCCAGCAGCCAAAGGAACAGGGCGCTGACTAGCAAAGAGGACAGACCGATGTGCAACACTTGAGCGATGCCCACAATCCCGACATGGGCCAAGACCACACCCAGGATCATTTGGCTAAAGATCAGGCCAAAGACGCTCCATTCCAGCCAACCAGCGCGGGTGAGGTGACGGCGGCTAAGGTGTAAAAAAGCGGCTCCGGCGAAGAGGATGAGCCAAGAGAAACTGCGGTGAAGGAGGTAAACCCAGCTCTGCTCCAGCTCTGTTACCCATTCGCTACGCGGATGCCCGGCGTGGGTCTGAGCCAGCATATCCGTTAATTGGCGAACTTGGGAGCCCAGAACGCCTTCAATGGCGATGAGACCGAACAGAATCCAGGCGATCCAGCGTAAACCGTTGTGGACGTGTTGTTTCCAAGAAAGTTTCCACGGCTGATCATTAGCACTCCAGGCGGTGTAGACCAGGACACATTGCAATAGGATAGCTAAAGCCATGTGCACTGTGATGGTTCCAGGTTTCAGTGCACTGAAGACTACTTTGGCCCCAAGCCAGGCATTGATCCCCACCAACAAAACTGAAGCTATCGCAGCAAGGAAAACACGAGTCCGCCCTTTACGGTATTCACCAAACGCGGCGATGAACAGAGCGATGGTGGCAATGCCGACAGGGATGCTGGTGAGGCGGTTAAAGTATTCGATCCAGGTCGCCGTAGCGTCGAACTCCGCTTTGATCGTTTCAGGCGTGATCGTCGCTGGATCACGTCCATGGGCGGCGGCCTTGGCGCGGAATTTTTCGATCTTCAGTTGGCTGAAATCAATGTCCTCCGCGCTGGTTGGTGGGACCCAGCAGCCGTAGCATTTGGGCCAATCCGGACAGCCCAGGCCAGAACCCGTGGCCCGCACCACTGCGCCGACAAAGATCAACACTTCGACAGTGATGAAAGCGATGAGCGCGAGTTTTTGAAAGCGGGTCCAGATCATGGTCGGGGTGGGTTGTCAAAAAAATGTCCCGCTCCCTGATCAGAAGCGGGACATTCCCGAAAAAAGCTGAACAGGGAAAAGTCGGATTACTTAGCCGCGGTCACGGGCGCAGTGGAGGCAGCAGACTTGGCGGCAGCGCTCGCGGACTGCTCCTTGGCCCATTCGTCATATTCTTTGCCATCCATGACTTCCAAAACGGCACGCATCTGAGCATGACCCGGGCCGCAAAGCTGACCGCAGATGATGTCCCAGGTTCCTTCCTTTACAGGCTTGAACCACATGTGGGCTTTGACACCTGGAATGGCATCCTGGGCGGAACGCATGGGCACAAGGGCCAGGTTATGGATCACATCCTTGCTACTGACGTCCACGATGACAGGGCGGCCGACAGGGAGTTTCATGGTGCTAGGGCTGACAAAGTCATCCTTGCCGTTAGGGTCCATGAGGTCGCGACCGGTGACGTTTGATGGGGTGATGCCCTTCATGCTCCAGGTGCTCAGCATCATGTCATTGCCTGGATACTGGAAGTTCCAGAGGAACTTCTCGCCCAGGGCGCGGATCTTGATGGTGTCGGGGCTGGTTGGGAAGTCATCAGCCTGGCGGGACCAGAGAGGGAAGGCGAAACCCAAGAGAAGAATAGCTTCTACCACGACCACGCCGATTTCGATATGGGTGGAGGCATGGCCGCGAACACCATGGTAATCCGCCGAGGGATTTTTCGACTTGCGGAAACGCGTGAAGGCGATCGTGAGGAAGATGGACCAGCCGATGAACAGGGCCAGCATGAACCAGTGGACGAAGCCGAGCATGTGATCCACAAGACCGCCATGCTCAGAGGCGTTTTGGGTGATGCCAATCCAGGTATTGATGTCAGAGACGCTCATGAGAGATTACGGGAGGGAAATTTAAAACTGCGCGTCAGCGGGGAGACGGTTTTGTTTGCGGACAAAGTTAAAGAAAATCAAACCCACGGCACCCATGCCGAGGGCGAGGAAACCTAGCATCACCAAAACGGCTAAGTCCTGGGCCTGAGCCATAACGCTGCCCGGATCCGGGCGGCAGGTGGCGCAGGCAAGCTGGAAAAGAAAAGCGTTCATGGAGGCAGCTAGGAAAAGGGGTCAGACAATGATGGTGCGGCTCTTTTTCACCACATACCAGATGCCATAGGCCGTCATCACAAGACTGAGCCAGCCAGCAAAAGCACCCAGACCAGTCACACCCAAAGAAGCCGCCTGCTCAGGGAGCATACGTGTCCACAGCCAAAAACCCAGGTCACCGAGAATGGCGAAAAAGAGAAAGACAATGTGGAAGTGCTTGAGTGACATGACCAGTGAGGGGGATCAATTGTTGCTGTCGTAAAAGCCGTGGAAGACCAACGGATCGCTGGCAGAGAATACGAACAAAAAGAACAACGCGATGGCGAAGGCTCCTGTGAAAGCCAAGATTTTATAAATCAGCGGGCTTTCATGATTCAAGTGCATGAAGATCAGGGCGACAAGGCCTGCCTTGAAAGCTGCCAAGATCATACCCGCCAGAATGTTCATGCTGTGGGTGGGCAATTCCACATAGGAAAGACCCACGGTAGCGGCAGTGAGCGCCGCGAGGAGACCCCCGACGATGAGGATCTTCTTGATCGACTTGTGGATTTCTTCAGGACTGTCGGCCATAAAACTTGAAAGGGAAAAGGTGAAAGGAAGAACTGGCGATTACAGGAGATAAAGCAGTGGGAACAGGAAGATCCACACCAAGTCCACAAAGTGCCAGAACAGGCCGCCGACTTCCACGCGGTTCGCAAGGCGCTCAGGGTCGTTACGAAGCATTTTGCCGTCGAACAAAAGGAAGTAAGTCAGCACCAGGGCACCTGCCACCACGTGCAGACCGTGAAGACCTGTGAGGGTGAAGTAGATGGCGTAGTAAGTGTTCAGTTTCGGCGTGTAGTTGGAGTAGAAAGCGATGTCTTTCTTTTCCAGGACCACTTTTGGACCGTGGGCCGCATGAGCGTCATGAGATTCACCGTGTTCAGCCGCGGCTTCGGCTGCATGACCGTCGCCATGGGCACTTTCAGCGGGTGGTGTGGCAGAATGGATGTGCAGATAAAAAGCTTCTTTCTGGTGAGTGGCGCTCTTCTGAGGATCACGGTTCGGATAGTCTTTCTTGAACTCAGCCTGGGCGTCGTCGCGTTTGGCAATGAAGGTCTTTTTCCAACCTTCTCCGAGATACTGGCTGCTCCAGGCGAGGGACTTCTCAGCGTCGGGAACGGAGCGAGTATCCACGCCATCCACAGTGAGAGTCATCTTGTCGTCAAGCAGCTTGCCTTTGGCAGTCGTGCCGTCGGCGAAGGTGATGGTCTCTCCCGAATAACCGAGAAGCTTGGAAGGCTTGACCTTGAACTTCACAGGCTGGCTAGCGACGATCTTGATCGTCGTGTCAGGAATGATGTTCAGTTCGCGAGCTTTATCAGTTTTACCTTGATCACGCAGTTCCTGGCGGCGCTTTTCCAGGGTTTCCTTGGCGGCAGCGACGGTCTTTTTGCGGAAGGCTTTGAAAGCTGAGGCTTCCAAGGAAAATTCTTCACCGGAATCCAACTTGAAGGCTGGAAGGTCACCATCCACAAACGGAACCACGTAACCTGCAGGATCTGCATCAATGGCTTTGTTCTCACCCGTGATGGTAAGGGTAAATTCTTTGGCCTCGCCAAACTTGATCTCATAACCTTCGTCCAAATGACCGGTGAGGAAGGTGCCATCCGTCAGTTTGACAGCGTAGTGATTGAATTTGGAGTTGTATTCAAAACCCTTAATGACCATGAAGGCCATGGCGCAAAGGATCGTGATGGCCAGATACATCTTGAACTTGCCAATGTTGCGCAGCTTCAAGTTAGCCCAGGCGAGCAAAACTGTCACAGAGGAAAAGATCAGCACCAAGGTGTTGATGAATCCCATCATAACGTTCAGTTCGTGAACAGGCCAGTGATAGTCTGCTCCTACCCGCAGGAAGATGTAGGAGGAGAAAAGGCCGCCGAAAAGCATCACCTCAGAAGCGAGGAAGAGCCAAATGCCGACTTTGGCATTGTAGAGGCCCGTGTCAGGACGGGCGGTTACGGTATAGGGGATGTCCATTGCGAAAGGAATTGCTCAGGGTTCAGTTCTCAGGTCTGGGCTCGGATCAATGATGAGCAACCGGGGCGGGTGTGGAAGCAGGAGCAGTGGCAGCTTTGCCGGGCTCGCTTTCCCACTGCGGGAGATAATCCTGGGTGCAGCCAGGAACGCTGTATTCGTAAGGGCCACGGGTAACGATCGGCTCAAACGTGAAGTTGCCATGGGGAGGTGGCGTTGGAGTCGCCCACTCAAGGGTGGTGCAATGCCATGGGTTATCGCTATTGGCCTTCTTACCGCCTTTGATGCTGAGGAAGACATTCAGGATGAATGGAACCTGACCCAGGGCGAGGATGGTCGCGCCAACGGTCATCAGCACGTTCAGGCCGAGGAGGTTGTTGGGGACGTCCATGCCGAAGATGCCGAAGAAGTCCGAAGTCAGCTTGGTCACCCAGTTGGAGGCACTGCTGGTCTGCTCGAAGTATTTGCCACCGTCATACCAGCGGCGGTGGAAGCCGCCCATGCCCTGAATGAACATCGGAGCAAAGATGAGGTTCATACCGACGAGGGAAGGCCAGAAGTGCAACTTGCCCAAGAAGTCGCTCATGATGCGGCCTGTGATCTTCGGATACCAATGATAGACACCGGCGAAGAGGGCGAAGATGGTGCCCGGAGCCACGACGTAGTGGAAGTGACCGATCACGTAGTAGGTATCGTGAAGAGCAAGGTCAATGAAGGTGAAAGCCAAAGGCAGGCCCGTCAGACCACCGATACCAAACATCGGCAGGAAGGCAGATGCGAAAAGCATCTGTGGGGTGAAACGAATGGAGCCGCCCCAGAGAGAGATCATCAGACCAGTCAAAAGAATCACAGAAGGCACGGAGATCAGCACCGTGGTGATCTGGAAGTAGGTGGACATCATGGTGCCCATGCCCGTCAGATACATGTGGTGAGCCCAAACCAGGAAGCTGAGGAAGCCGAGGGTCATGGCTGCATAGACCATGGACTTGTAGCCCCAAAGCGGGCGGCGGGTATTGGCCGGGATGACTTCAGAAAGGATGGCGAAGGCAGGCAGAATCAAAACGTACACTTCAGGGTGAGCGAGGAACCAGAACAGGTGCTGGTAAAGCAGCGGACTACCACCACCCGAGATGTCGAGGTGCTGACCACCTTCCATCAAGCCAGTCGGAAGGAAAAAGCTGGAACCGAAGACACGGTCCACAAGCTGAAGCAGAGCAGCCACTTCCAGTGGAGGGAAGGCCAAGAGGAGAAGGAAGCTGGTGACGAACATGGCCCAGCAGAAGAACGGCATCCGCATCCAGCTCATGCCTTTGGCGCGGAGGTTGATCACGGTGGTGATCACGTTCACCGAACCCAGAAGGGAAGCGGAGATGTTAAACACCATGGCGGTGAGCCACCAGGTGTGGCCGTGAGCCCAGACGTTGGTGACGGCCAGAGTAGTGGTGGAAGCGAGCGGGGAATACATTGTCCAACCCGTCTGCACAGGGCCCGTGCCAACGAAGAAGCTGTAAATCATCAGGACGCCGCTGACGAAGAAAAGCCAGAAGCTCCACATGTTCAGTTTCGGGAAGGCCATATCAATCGTGCCGATCTGAAGAGGCATGACGAAATTGACGAAACCAGCGAAACCGAGAGGCACGATGCCGAGGAACACCATGATGGTGCCGTGCATGGCACCAAGCATGTTGTAGAGTTCACCATTGACGATACCGCCCGGTGCCCAGCGACCGATGGTTTCATGGAAAAGCGGACCTAGGATCGGGAGGCTCTCAACAAACAGCAATCCTGGGACAGGCTGGCCAGGGAAGGCGATGCTCCAGCGCATGAGCAACATGAGGAAGAAGCCCAGAAGCAGGAAAAGCAAACCGCTGAGTGCGTACTGGATACCGATGACCTTATGGTCACAGGAGAAGATATACTTGCCGAAGAATCCCGGCTCGTGGTGGTCATGCGCATGATCTGCTCCGTGGGAGTGATCGTGGGTGGTGGCGGCGGCGCTCATAAGATGATTGAAAAAGGAACCCGAAAGCTACGTGGCGAAAGAGTGAAAAGACGTGGCCTAGATGGCAAAAAAGTGAGGGATAAAAGTGGCTGAAAAAGAGGACCTGGAACCCCTGGTTTTTAGCGACAAGCAACGATGGCTCAGCGCAAGCCGGACCATCGTCGGTAACATAACATTTTGTTCGACTGGCCACACCGCGACTGAGGCTTCCTGGGGAGCCTTGCCGTCAACGGATTGCCATTTGCGGAACATGAAAATAGATCTCTCGATTACTTAGCGGCAGGGGCTGTGGCGCCCGGGCCTGCTGGGATGTCTCCAGGGACGTTTTTATCTTTGAAAGCTTCCAGATCGGCCATAGTCCACTGAGTGGCGCGCTTTTCATCAGCACGGACTTTTTCGACCATTTCTTTGGTGATCATCGGAGCTTCGTTACCCCAAGTATTGCGGATGTAAGTCAACACATTTGCGAGGTCCGTCGCGGACATGCCAGCACCGAAGGCCTGCATACCGCCGGGGAAGTTGTAGTTCTGTCCTTTGACCGTGACCTGACCGATCAAACCGTGTTGAACCACGCGGATCAGACGCTCGGTGCCTCCCAGAACCCACTCAGAACCTGCAAGTGGCGGATACTGTCCAGCGAGACCTGCCCCGTTGCCCTGATGGCAACCACCGCATACAGCGTAAGCATTGGCACCTTTTTTCATGGCGGTCTGGAAAGGGTCAGCAGCTGCCACACCACCACCGTCATCACCGCGAGGGTCCGCAGATTTGGAGGCCGTGAAAGGGTTGCTGACATCAAAACTGTAACCCCCGGTCATCGGGCCAAGCTGGCCGCCGGCGATGATGGCGACGATCATGAACAGGAAGATGACCCACATTGGTGCGGGTTCGGTGCCTGGGGCCAGATCGGCTTTTTCGCGCTTCACAGCGGCGTGAAGACGGTCCAGATCGTTGCTGTCGGGATTTGGGAAGGAGGAAGGAGCGCTCATGGGCGGGGGTCGCGAGTGTTCCGAAAATTATTTCTTGGCGGCAGCAGCAGGGGCTGCAGCGACAGCGGCGGATTCGCCAGGAACAGGGTAATCTTTCTTGAGGGAGAGGAGGTAATCCACCAGGGCTTCAGCTTCAGGCGTTGGGATCACTTCATAACCTTCTTTGACGGCAAATTTCTTCGGCAGCTTCAGCGCTTTGTCAGCAGGCTGACCCTGGGCGAGGCGTTCCGTGTAAAGGTGAGCAAAGGAAGGCATGTTGGACCAGTCGTGAAGGGACCGGGGAGCGAACAGCATCTGGTGGATCTTGCTGCGCTCTGGAGCACGCCAACCGTAGTTAGCGAGATCTGGACCGTTGCGCTGAACACCGAGGAAAGCGAAGGGCTCACCCAGATAGTCACGAAGGTTATTCGAGCGGATAGCGGCAGCCGGGCGGGCTTCCTGGTCCTGGCCCCAGCCCTTGCGCCAGCCATCGAGGGCAAGCTGCGTTGGCCGGATCATCTGCGTGTGGCACTGGACGCAACCTTCACGAGCATAGACCAACTGGCCTTGGCGATTGATTGGGGCAGGCGGGTACAGACCTTCCACACCGTCACGATCCTTGTCGTAAGCGATTTGGGTGAGGGCCTGATACTTGAGGGCCGGGACGACGATCAGGCACAGCCAAGGAAGACCAAAGCTGGCGATGAGGGCGAGAATAAAGGTGCGGAACTGGCTCATGCGTGGGCGGCGTGGGGAAGGGCTTCTTCGTGATCATGCTCAAGCAGCGTCGGGGCAGAGCTGCGGCGGCCAAGACCGGCAACCATGAGCATGAGATGGATCAGGAACCAAACATTGGACCAAGTGATCAGGCCCCAAGCGATAGCGCGGGCGATGATGTAAGGGCGAAGGTTCAGCGTGAGCTGCATGAAATCCTGGTCCCACATTTCTGGGGAGTTCAGGTCGCCGCCTTGCTGGGCACCCGCGACGAAGCTGGTCACAACGATGGCACCGATACCATAGACCGAGAACCAGAAGTGATTGCGGATGAGGCGAACCGAGAGCCATTCACAACCTGTGAGGCGAGGAACGATGTAATAGATTGCCCCGAAGATGGTCATGCTGAAGAAACCATAGACAGCAACGATCTGGAAACCATACCAAGCCTGGGTGAACTGCAGGGCAGCACCCGTGGAGAAGTTGGAGATCAGGGCCAGGATGGCTCCGCTCACTGGGTAAAAGAGAGCTCCAAAGAATACGAAACGCAGGGTTGGGCTGGAGGCGACCATGCTGTGCTTGCCCAGCGTGGTGAGGTGATGATTCAGACCGACAACACCGACAGGGATCAAAAGAAGAACACCCGTAGCAGCGCCGATGGCTGGCATCCAGGCCGGAAGAGGACCGCCCATGTAATGCTGCATACCCGTCCAACCTCCGAGAACTGCCAGAAGCCAGAAACCAATCTGAGAAAGCTGGGAGCTGGCGATGGGTTGGCCGGTGATTTTAGGGATGAAGTAATAAGCTGCACCGATCGCCACAGGAGCGAAGAACAGAAGGATCATCGTGTGAACGTACCAAGCATTGATACCAGCACCCAGGGCACCCAGGCCGGGAAGGCAATGAAGGGCGACGTTGGCGGTCACGAAAATCCAAGGGAACCAGAAGCAGGCACCGATGATATACCAGGTGCTGACCATGAAACCTTCAGGGCGGAAAGCGCGGCCAAACATGAACACCATGGGCCAAGCGAACGCGAGGAAGCTAATCAACAGCACTGGCCAGATGAAGGAGGGCATTTCCAGCCACTGCATGGAGGTGCTTTTACCCAGCAGGATGGCAACCAGACCGATGGTGACGGCGATGTTCCAGAAGATGGCGGCCACGTAGAGGACGCTTTTACCTGTGCGAAGTTCCTGACCGGAACGACGAGCCATGATCCAGAGCATGGCGCCCAGGCCTGCCTGAACACCCCATCCATAAACGAGTGCGTTAAGGTGAGTCGGCTGAAGGCGACCGTATTGGAGCACGCTGCATGCGCCGAGGAAGTCGGGAGCGAACTGCTTGATGGCGGCAAGGACGCCCAGGATGGTGGAAGCCATCAGCCAGAAAGCGCCGTTGAGGAAGAGGAAGAGCACCGGGCCTTTCACTGACTTATCAATCGCCGCACGGCGAATGTTGTCAGTGAGGGTGTCCGTGGATGCTGGGGAGGTCTGCATAGGTACCAGGGGCAAAAAAGATCAGTTCGCAGGAGGAGTCGCTGCAGGGGCGGCGGGAGCCGGAGCAGCTGGGGCCGGTGCGGCCGCCTGTTTCAGTTGAGTAGGAGAACCAGGGACGACCTGAGTGCTGGCACCGGCTGGTTTGGCCTTCAGGGTTTCAAGGGTCTTAGCGAAGATGGCGGCTTTTTTCTCAGAGTCTTTCAGGCCCATCTTGGTGATGAGTTCGTTTTGAGCCTTGAGGATTTCTTCCTTGTTGGCCAAACGCTCTGGGGCACGTGGATCTTCAGCGCCCTGAGTGGCAAAGGAGGCCTGAATTACGTAAAACAGCACGGCGAAGCTGGCGAATGCGCCAAGCACCCAAAGAAAGGTGGCTCCGGCTTTCGAATTGGTAGCAGTCGAAGACATGAAAAGAATCAGTTGATGACGTTGGCGGACTCGAGAAGGCGCGGGTCGCGGCAGGGATAGAGGCTGTAACGGGAAAGGCTGCGGAGGAAGATGAAGCCCATGGTGCCGACAACGGCAAACAAGGCGATCACATCACCGACCCAAGCACCGTCCACCCACCAGCCGAGGCCGAGGGAAGGGCCGCGCTCAGGGATGACGTTCCAGTAGATGTCCACCAGATGCATGAAGAGAATCCAAAGGCAGATCAAGCAGACAGCGACAGGGTTCTTCTTGCGGGATTGGGAGAGGAGAAGGACAAACGGGCCGATGAAGTGGCCCACGACGATGAACATGGACACCCAGCGCCAGCCTTCGGTGTTACGGGTCAGGTAGAAACGAGTTTCCTCCGTGATGTTGGCGTACCAGATCAGGAAATACTGGCTGAAGGCGATGTAAGCCCAGAACACCGTGAAAGCGAAGAGCAGCTTACCCATGAGGTGGTAATGCTCCTCAGTAACGACCTGCTTCATGTACCCGAGGCCCTTGAGCCAGGTAACGAGGAGGATTGTGAGGGCCATGGAGGCCCAGGCGCAACCGGCGAAGATATAAACGCCCCACATGGTCGAGAACCAAGAATAGTCGAGGGTCATCAGCCAATCCACGGCCGCGAAGGTGACGGTCAGGGCGTAGAATAGGAGCCAGCGGCAGGAGAAGGTGCGGGATTTGATGGTGTGAGTGATGTCACCATCTTCATCCTGCTTGACCGACTTTTTGCGAAGCGTCCGGGCGATGTGCCAGAGGATGAAGAAGTAGAAAGCGAAGCGGAAATACCAAGCGTCCACGTTCAGATAGCCATACTTCTCGACCAGGATGTGGAGGTGCGGATTGCTGAGGGAGTTGTGATGAAGCTGCTCTTTGATCGTATGCGGAGCGTGATGCTCTTCGCCTTCATCATGGGCAGGTGCCGCAGCAGTTTCAGCGTGTTTGTCAGCGCCAGCGTGCTCGGAAGCGACCAACTGTGTCTTGGCCTCGCGGTGGTGATTCATCCACTCATAGAGATGCGTCTGCACCTGAGGGAAGAGGAGGGGAATGCCCAGGAAAACAAGCGGCAGGACCATGTTGGCCATTTGCTCCCAGAGACGACGCACGGCCACACCCCAACCCGAGTTGGAAGCACTGTGAAGAAGAATCCAGAAGCAGCCCCCGCAAACGAAGGTGAATGCAAAGAAGAAGGCGAACAGCCAGCTATATGCAAAAACATCTGGCTTTGCGTAGAACATGTAGGCAGAGCCTGCGATGCCCAGCGCGCCTGCAGCACCGAAGGCGCTGATGAGCTTGCCGCCTTTGGCGGGTTCGAATTTCTCACCGCCCGGGGGCAGGTCGTTGAATGTGACGTGGTGACTCATGCCTTAAAATGCCTGCTGTTACTGGACGGACACGTTGTTTTCCTTCACCGCCACCTGCATGGCGCGGATGTAGGCCACAATGGCCCAGCGATCTTGAACGGTGATGTTGCCGCCGTAGGGGCCCATCAGTCCTTTGCCGTTCGTGATCACATCGTAAATGGCTCCATCAGCGCGGTAAGCGCCTGCATTGGCGGGGTCGGTGCTGCCATTCTGCTGAAGGTTAAAGGCGGTCATGATGCCGTACTTCGAGGTGATGCCTTTGCCGTTTCCGGAAGCACCATGACAAACGGCGCAATAAATGTTGTACTGGCGTTCGCCGCGCTCCAGGAGGGCCTTGTTGAGCATCACTTCCTGGGGGAGACCGTCGCCATAATAGTCACCGATTTTGCCCGTGTTGTAATAGTCGAGACCGTTGGTGAAGCCGTAGTGAGGTGGCTTGAAGTCCGGGGAGGAGGCTGCCTTGGCTGGAAGCTCGAAACCCACAGGCACCGTGCCTTTGACTGGGCGACGTGCACCGAGGCCATCGGCAAAGAAGTCACTCTTGGCTTGGTACTTCACTTTGGCCTGGTGATCCATGTCTTGGAAGATTTCCAGGGGCGGCAATTCAGACTTGCTGCCACGTGTGCCAAAGGCAGCGACGACGATCGCGGCAACAAAGAGGTAGCTGAGGAAGAAATATTTCATGGAACGAGCTGGCGAGGGACGCCTGATCTGAGCTTGTGAAAAATTTCACAAGCATACGAAGATTAAAAACTCACGGTGACATTGCAAGGACGATTTCGATTTTCTCAGGGCTGAAAATCAAAGGTTCGGGCAGTTTTACCGCACAATGAGCTTGAAAGCGGCCTGTCCCTGCTGGTCTTCGGAATTTGAGACCAGGAGCTGGCCCAGGTGATGACCTGTTTTCCAGGGGGCCCCGTTGATGGGTTTGGTCTGCAAAAGGTAAGCTCCCGTGCCAGCATTGCGGAAGGAACTGATGCTGTTGCTGAAGGAAGCCACTTGTCCGGGCACTTCAAAGTGCTCCATGAGGGTAAAGTGGTTTTTATCCAGTTCCGTCACAGGCCAGCCTGCGCAGGTGACGATGACCAAGAGATTGGCCGGATGGGTATTGCCATTTGCTGCCAGGCCTTGAGAAGTCTGGACACTGACAGTCAGCGGCACGGTTTTGGGTAATCCAGAGGCTGCAATTTCCAGAGTCGGTTCTGGGACTGGGGTGGGAGGTGCCACAGGGGGCGTCGGTGGCATGAGGAGGGGCTCTGGGGCGGCTTTAGCGGGTGGTTTAGCTGCCTTGGGGGCTGGTTTCCCTGTGGGCTTGGCGGCAGCAGATTTCTTTTTTGCGACTGGAACGGGCTTTTTGCTCCGGGCGGTAGGTTTTGCGACCACGTTTTTTTTAAGCAGCGCTTTTTTGGCCATATCGCGGAATTTCTAAATTTCCGGTTAGGCTATGCGAGGAGTGGCTGCCCTGTCGAGCTTCGTGTTGGTGGTCCTTTCAGCGGGAACTAGGCGCGCTGGTTTAGTCCATAGGTGTGTCGGCGATGGCATCCACCACGCGGTCCATTTCTGCCTCCGTGTTGTAAAAATGGGGGCTGAAGCGCAGGTAAGGCTGGCCAGCGCGGTCAAAACGCAGCGAGGGGCTGATTTTTTGGCGGGTGAGGTGATCGTAGATCTTCGCGGCGCTGGGGCCGCTGCCTTCGGGACGCCAGGCTGTGGTGATTCCTGAGGCATTTGGCCCGGAGACGGGGCCGAGAAAGCGGAAGCCGAGAGGCTCCAGGCGCTGCACGAGCCGGGTTTTCAGGCGCAGGAGCTGGGCGCTGACGGCAGGGATGCCGTGTTCCAGCAGCAGTTCTAGCCCGGCTTTCATGCCGAGAATGCCCACGACATTGAGGACGCCCGGTTCGTAACGGCGGCCACCTTTTTCAAAAGCGATGGTGTCCTGGGCGATGAAGTTGGGGCTTTGCACATTCCAAGAGCCTAGCAAAGTGGGGCGCAGTCGCTCCTGTACCTCTTCCCGCACATAGACGATCCCCGCTGCCATGGGACCCAGCATCCATTTGTGAGAATCGGCAGAGAGAAAATCCACATAGTCCACCAGGGTTTCAAAGGCCCCCAGGGTCTGGATGGCATCCAGGCAAAAAAGCACCCCGCGCGCCCGCAGCATCTGGCCAATAGCATCAATCTGGATGCGGTAACCACTAAGGAAATGGCAAGAGGCGAGGGCCACGAGTTTGGTCTTGGGGGTGAGCATGGCCTCGACCAATTCCGGAGTGATCGCTCCGGGAGTTTCAGGCTTTAGAAGCCGCACCACCACGCCGTGACGGACGAGGTCCGTCCAGGGATACACATTGGCAGGGTAGTCGTCCTGGTAACACACCACCTCATCCCCCGGCTGCCAGTCCAGGCCATTGGCGACGAGGCTGAGGCCCAGGGAGGTGGGACCGAGGAGGGATATTTCGTTGGCCTTGGCCCCGATCATTTGGGCGGCTACCACCCGGGTCTCATTCACAGCGCGCCAGGCCTCGGGGAATTCCTGCATGCGCAGGCAGCTTTCCTCCAGGTAATCCTGCATCACCTTGGTCACTCGGCGGGGCAGGATGGTGACGCCTGCATGAGCCAGGAAGATGCTGTCGCGAGCAAGGGGGAATTCAGCGAGGCGGGCGTCTTCGGAGGGGAAAAGGGACATGCCTGATTTACGTCTGGGAAGGCTGGCTGTGCAAGATGATGGCTTCGGGTAGGAGAAGCTGCGGGCTACAGATTCAGCCTCGTTGAGGGAAGGGCAAAACGTGAAAAAAACGGCACAAGAGGCAGCGAAGTCCAACATTTGGCCCCAAAAAGGAAGATTTATAGCCACCTGAGGCCCTTTTCCCAGGCTACCTAACAGCAAACGTCAAAGGTTTCCTTTGCTACACAGCCTCAGCGCGCTAGCATCGCCCTCCCATGAATTCTGAGGTCCAAAACTTGGTCGCGGCTGGCAAACTCGCCGCCGCAGACGGCGAAAAATTATCGAAACTCGAACCCGGTACCTTCTGCCTGCATAAAAGCTGGGGTGTGGGAAAGGTCGCTGAATGGGATCTGCTCGGAGATCGCATCATTCTGGATTTTGAAAGCAAACCAGGTCACGGGCTGAAGCTTTCCTTCGCCATCACATCCCTAGAAATCCTGCCTGCTGAGCATTTGCTTTCCCGCCGTCATTCGGACCTCGATGGCTTGAAATCTCTGGCCAAGGGCAAGGTGACGGAACTCATCGAGCTGGCGCTGAAATCCTCTGGCAGTTCCATGTCTCTGGATGATCTGGAGCGTCTGCTGAAGCCGCGCATCGTCTCTGAGGCTGAGTATAAGAAGTGGTGGGAATCGGCTAAAAAGACCCTCAAAACAGCGCGTCACATCGTGGTGCCCTCTAAGCGCACCGAACCTCTGGTGCTACGTGACAGTGCTGAAAAACCCGGTGGCGTGATGGTGCAGAACTTTCTGGCCAAGCGCGATCTCAAGGGCAAGCTGGGTGTGCTGGCACTGATCCAGAAAGATTTGGACCTGTTTGAGCAACCCGGCACGGAACTGGTGCCAGTGTTCCAGGACATCTCTGACACCGTGCGCAAGGCTTGGAAACTGCACCTCAAGGACAGCCTGCAACTGCTTTTGGCCCGCGATGAACTGATTGATGCCATCGAAGGTGCTTCGGCGCCGATGGGCTCGATGAAGGTGGCGGACCTTGTTTGTGAGGCACGTCCTCTTTTGGCCGAAAACATCGGTGGATTGCCCGTCAGCCAGCTGGGCCGCATGTATCGTGCATTCCCTGAGGCGTTCCCAGAGCGCGTTTGGGTGCCGGAAATCCTCAATCACCTCACTCGCACCGGTGGTCGTGCCGTGGCTGAAATCGCCGTGGTTTTGGATACCAATGGTGAATTGGAAGTGCTGTCTGAATTCCTCAAAAAATCCGTCCGTAACCGCACCCTGAGCGCGGATCTGCTGATCTGGATCTGCAAAGAGCGTAAGGGCCTGGCCCAGTCTGTGTTCAGCATCGACCTGGGTAACGCCATCCTGGACGCCGTGGAAGATGACCATGTGCAGGGCGGGCCGAAGCGCACTGGCCGCCTCAGCGACCAGCTTTCCGATGACAAGACGCTGATCCATGAACTGGTGGTGGACACGGATGACGAGTCCCTGCGTAACTTTGCCAAGCGTCTCATCAATAGCTCTGTGCTGGATGAGCTGACCCGCCGCTCCTTGTTGGCGCGTGTGATCAAGGCCCGCCCAGAAATGGAAGCCCTGATGAACGAAAACGCCGAGTCCCGTGAGGACAACCGTCTTATCGTCTCCTGGGACAGCCTGGAGAAGAAAAAAGCCGAGCTGGATGAGCTGGCCAACGTCAAGATCCCGCACAACAAGAACGAGATTCAGATCGCTCGTGACGAAGGTGACCTTCGTGAAAATGGTGGTTACAAGGCTGCTCGTGAGCAGCAGGCGGTGCTGAATCGCATGAAGGACCAGCTGGAGCGCGAAATCAGCCTTTCCCGTGGTACCGACTTTGCCAACGTGAATGCTGATAAAGTGGGCATCGGCACGGTGGTGGATTTCCAGGATGTCGCGACGGGTGAAAATGAAACCTATACCATCCTGGGTGCCTGGGACGGCGATCTGGATCACAACATCGTCTCTTATCTGTCTGACATTGCCAAGGTGCTGATCGGCATGGCTCCTGGTGATGAGGCTGACATCCCGACTGAAGAAGGTACCGGTCGCAAGATCAAGGTCCTGGCCATTCGTCCGTTCAATCCTGGGGCGTAAGGCTCTGCGAGTTCTGACTTAGATTCATGAGAGAGGCGATGCGAAAGCATCGCCTCTTTTGCGTCAGGCGTATGCCCTATATCATGGATGACTCGCCGCCTGAATCACCGCCTCTCCGTCACCGTATCGAGGAAGCTTATTTGCACGAGCTGCGCTCAGAGGGTCGTGCTCCGCTTTCAGTTTTTCGTTTTTGCCAAAATCTGGGCATCACGGAGCGAGAGTTTTTCTCTGAATATCCATCTCTGGAGGCTGTCGAGCGGCACTGGTGGAAAGGCATGCTCGAGCATGTGATTCATTCCGTGGAGAACGGACCTGAGTGGTCTGGATTCACAGCCCGGCAGCGTACCCTAGCTTTCCTTTTCGCTTTCTTAGAAGCCTCTTTAGATCACCGTAGCCTGTTTCTTCTGCGTCATGGATTGACCTCGCCGGTGAAACCCGTGCCGGAGTGGTCGGCTTTGGAAGATCGTTTCGATGTGTTTGCGCGGTCGGTTCTACATCATGGGAAAGCCCACGGGGAGATCGTCAATCGCGGTCCGCTGACGGCGGCTTATCCTAAGGCCCTTCGGCTACTGCTGCGGAGTGTGGTCGCTTTTTATCTCAAAGATGACAGCCCGAAATTTGAGCGGACGGACGCTTTTGTCGAAAAATCCGTGGCGGTGTTGTTCGACCTTATTGGTCGCCAGGCTTTGGACTCAGGGTTTGACCTCATGCGTTTTCTTTTGCCGGGGGCGATGAATCGAGCCTGATATGGCTGCTACCCCTTCTCAGGATAGCATCCGCAGCACGCCCCTCACCCGCATGGCTGATCTGGCGGGCACAGGTGCGCGCGTGGGGATGAATTACCTCAAGTATTACGGCCAGCGTGCTGTGACGCCGCAGACCGCGCAACCAGCCTTGCGAGAGGAACTGGATGCGGTGAATGCGAAGGCCGTTTATGACTCCTTCAGCCGTCTCAAAGGTGGTCCCCTGAAGCTGGCGCAGATGCTCAGCATTGACCAAAATTTGCTGCCACCGGCGTATGCCAGTCAGTTTGCTCAGGCCCAGTATTCGGCCCCGCCTCTATCCTGGCCCCTCGTGCGGCGGACCCTGGAGCGCGAGTTTGGCCAGCCGGTGGAGGCGTTGTACGATACCTTTTCCCGTGAGGCTGCTCATGGGGCCTCCATCGGTCAGGTTCATGTGGCCACACGGGCTGGGAAAAAATTGGCCGTGAAGGTGCAATATCCGGGCGTGGCAGAATCCATGCGCAGTGACTTGCGGGTGGTGAAACCGGTTGCACTCCAAATGTTCGGACTGCGGGAGGAGGACATTGCCCACTATTTCACGGAGGTGGAGGCAAGGCTTTTGGAGGAAACGGACTACGTTACGGAATTGCGTCGTTCTCAGGAGATTGCTGCCGCTTGTGCTCCGCTAGAGCGGCTGCGGTTCCCTGCTTTTTACCCAGAACGCTGTTCCAGTCGGGTGCTGACGATGGACTGGATAGAAGGCCTGACTTTGGATCGGTTTGCTGCCAGCAATGCTAGCCAGGAAAGTCGGAACCAGATCGGCCAGGCTTTGTGGGATTTTTATCAGCATCAGATCCATGTCCTGCACCTCTTCCATGCTGACCCGCATCCTGGGAACTTTCTGGTGGCGGATGGTTTTTTATACGTGCTGGATTTCGGCTGCACCCGCGCCATCACGCCCGAGTTTCATGCCCAGCAGTTTGCCTTTTTGAACCCCGAGTTGCTGGAGTCTGACGCCAAGCTGGAGCAATCCTTGCGAGACATGGATGTGTTGCTGCCGGGAGATGGGGCTGCGCAGCAGAAGAAAATCATGGATCTAGCGCGTGAATCCATCGAAGTGCTGACTCGACCCTTCCGAGCAGGCCGGTTTGACTTTGCCGATCCAGCCTTCATGCAAACGCTGTATGCCATGGGCGAGGCAAATCGTCAGGACCAGGAACTGCGGTCCCTGCGTGGTGCGCGTGGGCGGGCGGAGTCCGTGTATGTGAACCGGGCTTTCTTTGGCCTATTCAGCCTGCTGCATCGGCTGGGGGCGGTGGTGAATACGCAGTAGCATTCACTTCAGGTTTGCCAGGGCTTCTTCTGCTAGCTTGCGGGCTTTGGGTTGATTGAACTTCGGGCTGGTGGCGGCAGTGAAATCGCTCCGCGCTTTCTCTAAATCTCCGATTGCCACATGGGCGCGGCCACGATTGTAGAGAATGTAGGCGTCTGAGGGATCCAACGCCTGTGCGGTATCAAAAGCAGCGATGGCTTCGGCTGCACGGTCCAGGAGAAGGAGGGCATCGCCGTGGCGATTGTGCGCTTTGGCCTGAAAGGGCTGGTAGCTTTCGTGGGTGGCAGGCAGGCACTGTGGCAGTGCTCGCAGCACCTGTTGGCAGGTGGTTGCCGCTGCTTCCACTTTTGGGCCTCCTGGAGTGGCTTCTTTGAGCGCTTCTTTGGCCTGCTCCAGCAGGATGCCAAAAGGTTCGGCGGCATAGACTCCGGGGCCTTGAGCTGTGGCAACTGAAAGCAGGGCGTCGGCACATTCTTCAGCCAGGCCAGCCTTCGCTAGATTGAGGATCTGGGTTTGGCTGGGAATGGTGGGAGTCGTGGCTGTCATCACTGCGACGGGAGCCGCCGATGGGCCAGCGATGTAAATGTCATCGCCGACCAAGCGGGAGTATTCCGCAGGAATCTGTCCACCCTGAGACCGCTCAAGCACGCCTGCACGGGTGCGTTTAAAGACTTGCTCAATGGTTAGGCCGGGTGTGCTTAGGTGCTTCAGCCACTCCTCGGTGTATAGACCGTTGGCTCCATCACCATCGAGGGCTGTTTGTCCAGCATCTGTGGCGAAGGCGATGAGCGACCCTGCAGGCGGTTTCATTTCATTCAGCCCTCGTGGAGCCACTGCATCACGGGTGCGCCCGGTGCGGCTGAGGGCCGTGGTGCGGCAGGCATCCAGGATGACGAGATTGCAGCGCGCTCCTGCCGTGCTCATGTCGGCCACGGCCTGCTCCACATTGAACAGACGGGTTTCTGCCAGCAGTCGCAGGCTGATGTCATCGGCACCTTCTGGGCTGTAACCGGACTTCAACGGGATGAGGTAATTGGAACCCCCTACGGCGATGCCATGCCCTGCAAAGTAAAACAAGGCCACCTCTGCCCCCGCTAAGGTGCTGCGAAATTCGAGAACCGCTTTCAGCAGTTGGTCGCGGGTGACATTGTGTTTTTCGATGACCGCAAAACCGAGGCCGCGAAGGGTTTTAGCCACGGCCTTGGCGTCGTTCGTGGTGTTGCGTAGGGGGCCGACGAGCGGTTCATAACGAGCGTTGCCGATGACCAAAGCCGTGCGGGTTTTAGCTTCGGTCGCCGCCCTCAGAGGCAGAGATAATAGGCACAGGCCCAAAAAAAGGTGAATCCAGAGGTTCATACGAAGGGGCGTGGCAGGGCTGCCATTGCAAGCCAGAGTGTGGCACAGTATGAGACAGCCGCGCACGGCGGCAAGCCCCAACGTTTTTCCATTCCATGCATCCCGCGACCCTCCTGTTTCCCATGTTGGTTTTGAGTCTGGCTTCCTGCCAAACAGCGGTCCCCAAATCTGCGGCCCCAGAGCTGGTGCCGGGGGCTGCGGATGCCCCCTCCCAGATCACGCCCACTGAATCGCTGGCACTTGCGGAGCGTTACACGACTCATCCGTGGCGTCCCTTTGCCCGAAACATCTTGCATGGAAAAGATGGGGCAGGAGTTCTGGTCCACACTCCAGATGCCAGTCTGAACGATCCCCCAGAGCGACCAGGTTGGTGGCTACCTGGGGAGGTGAATCGGGGCATTCCTTATAAGTGGGGCGGCTTTGATGATCCGCTCAGCTTTGACCGTGCCATCGCTCAGGGGGCGGCAGGTGGAGATGTCTCTTCACCGGCGAAACGTCGGGCAGACAATGCGGCTGTGAGCACCATGGCAGCAGGGGTGGATTGTTCAGGGTTTGTCTCCCGCTGCCTGAAACTGCCGTCGGTGCATGACACCTCTCAATTGCCTTCTGTCTGTTACCCTTTGGAGGCAGAAAATCTGCGTCCAGGGGATCTGCTGAACATTCCCCGAAAACATGTCGTGCTTTGCGCTGGATGGGCGCGGCCAGACAAGAGTTGGATCTACTATTATGAAACCGGCGGCAGTCCCGACTACTGGAAACCTGGGCTGAAGGAGGCCCCTCTAGCGGCCATGCTGGCTCTGGGATACCAGCCTCTACGCTATCGCGGCATGGCCTATGAGTCGAGCACTTCAGGCAAAGAGGTGCTGACACGCGCCATCCTCACCCGCGCAGCAACGGTGACAGAACCGACTGTGGGGGAACCCTGAAATGGAGCGCAGGCTTGCGAGGTGTGGGAGGGCTCGGCATGTTGGGCGGCATCTATGACTTCTGCCATTATCGTTGCCGCCGGTAGCAGCCGCCGGATGGGGTTTAACAAATTGCTAGCTCCGCTGGCGGGTGTGCCGGTGTTGCATCGTACGTTAGGCCAGTTTCAGGCATGTGCGGAGGTGGGAGAGATCCTCGTCGTGGCAGGTGATGAAGTGAGGGCCGTCGTGGAAAGCTGGCGGGCGCAGTTTCCCAAGTTAGTGGCTATTCTGCCTGGAGGCGCTGAGCGGCATCTTTCCGTATGGGCAGGGTTACAGGCCTGCACCGCCGGGAGCGATGTGGTGGCGGTGCATGATGGGGCGCGGCCTTTGATTCATCCGGAGCAAATCAGCCGCTGCATTGAGGCGGCGCGCCGTCTCGCTGCGGTGGCCTGTGCGCGGCCGATGACTGAGACGATCAAACGAGTAGATGCAGCAGGTCAAATCACCGAATCCCTGGACCGCACGGGCGTGTGGGTGATGGAGACACCGCAGGTTTTTCAGCGGGATCTGCTGGTGCGGGCTTATGAAGCGGTGATCCGCGATGCTGCTTTGGTGACGGATGAAGTCTCCGCAGTGCAGCATGTGGGCGAGGTGGTCTCTGTGGTAGAAAACACCTCACCGAATCCCAAGATCACCTTTCCGGCAGATTTGACTCTGGCGGAAAGGTTTCTCTAGAGCACGGTCAGATCTCGGTGCCGGGGCGGTACTGGCGTTTCACCAAGGCATTGGCTGCCTCGCTATTGGTGATCTTGAGGGCTGGGGCGTCCCACTTGAGGTCTTCATTGGGGAAGGCGCTGGCTAGGCATCCCAGGAGCACCGCTTCGGTGAGTGGGCCTGCGTAGTCGAAGTTGGCAGTAGGTTTCTGGCTGCCACCTTTGAGGCAGCAGTCAATGAAGTCGGCCCAGTGGTCGCGAGGCTCCAGTTTAGGGTATTTGAAGCCGGTGAATTTATCTCGTGGGTAGAGCAGGGGAGTGCTGGTGTGGGGGGAAAGGAGGACGCCCTCAGTGCCAATGTAGATGCTGCCTTGGCCCGGGAATTTGGCGGGATCTGCCAGGGCCATCACTTCGGCTGGCGGACGGGCATTGCCATCGTACCAGGTGACCTTGACGGTATCGGCAGCGGTATGCGCGGTGCCTTTGAAGGTGTATTCGACCACGGCATCAATGGCCCAGTTGGTGGCATTCAGCGGAGCGGGGCCTTTGGATTTCACGCCAATCGGCGCGGCGAGATCCAGGGCGCGGAACCAGCCGCTGAACATGTGGCAGCCCATGTCACCAAGGGTGCCTGTGCCAAAGTCGCGGCGCTTCCGCCACTGGCCGGGGTGGTAATAACCCTCGATGTATGGTCGGTCGGTGGCGGTACCCAGCCACTTTTGCCAGTCGAGCTGGGCTGGCACGGGGTCGGACTTCTGCGGCACGGGATCCATGTCGCCCCAGAACTTGTTGGAGAAGGTGTGCACTTCTTTGACTTTGCCGATGGTGCCCTGCTGGATGATGGCGACGGCCAGACGCTCGGTAAACGAGGATGAAACCTGGATGCCCATCTGCGTCATCACACCCGTCTCACGCGCCTTGAGCATGAGCTTGCGGCATTCATGCAAATTCTGCGCCAGAGGTTTTTGGCCGTACACGTGCTTGCCCAGTTCCATGGCCTTGAGGCCCATAGGGCCATGCATGTGGTCCGGGGTGGAGACGTTGACGGAATCAATGTTGCCCGCTTCCTTTTCCAGCATTTCCTGCCAGTCTTGGTAGCATTTGGCGTTAGGCCATTTTTTCTTGATCTGGTCGAACTTGCGCGTGTCCACATCGCACACGGCGGCCAGTTCCCACAGAGGGTGATTTGACATGGCGGTCATGTCTGCCATGGACATGCCAGCGGCGCCGAAGGCTGCGTGACGTAACTTGCCGTTAGGCGAGGCAGCACGCATACCGGTGGTGATGAAGGGGGCGGCGAAGAGGGAGCCGGTGGCCTGGGTGAGGAAGCGGCGGCGGGTGAGGCTGGCTGAGGGTGGAGGTGTCATGTGGGTAAAGAGATTTTACGGGCTTTCAGAGGCTGATCTTCAAGACAAAAAAGGCCGGATCTCTGGGGAAGAGATCCGGCCTCGAAGATCAAGGGACGTTGAGATTACTCAGCCTTCTTTTTCTTGAAGGCGAGAATACCAAATAGGACCAAGAGTGCGGCCATACCTGCGATGATGAAGGTCTGGGTGTTCGACTCTTCCACGGGTGGCGCATACACAGGCTGAGCCATTGGCGCTGGGGCCTGGGCTTGAGGTGCTGGTGCCACAGGGCGCTGCTGGACGGCTGGATTCACGGCTGGCGCTGTGCCGGCTGCTGGGGCCGTGCCTGCTGCCGCTGGTGCGGCCATGCCTGGAGCTGCGGTGCCTGCGGCCGGGGCGCCAGCAGCGGGTTGGCCACCATTGGCTTCAGCCAAGATGCGTGCCACACGGTCATCCACAGAGGATGAGGTCTGGCCTGTCGTTGCGGAGGAACCACTGACAGCGGTTTGGCCTGCGGCGCTCTTGCGCACGAGTTCTCCGTAGAGCTTAAGAAGCTGATTCTTCAGATCGGCCACCACGTCCCGATACTCAGGCACGTTGGCGAAACCTTGGATGCGCTCGAAAGCGGCTGCTCCTGCTTGATAGTCGCCTTCACCGATCTTGCGGTAAACGGTCACGAAGGCCTCATTGCGAGTCTTCATTTCGTTGAGGTCCACTGCCTCTAATTTGGTGAGCTCACCCACGACGACTTTCTGCGAAGCGAGGATGCTCGGCATGTCGTATTTGTAGGGCTCGATCCAGCGAACGCTAGTGCGGCGCTGGGCTTCGGACTGCGCACGCCATTTGCCTTTTTCATCGTCAATAGCGGCGCGTGTGCGGGCTTTATCAGCATCGTTCAGTTTCTTCAGGCCGTCATCGCGCTGCTTTTGCAGGGTGGGCTGCTCCTGGGCCATTTTGGAAAGGCTAGCCTGCAGCTTTTCCATGCAGATCTTCGCGTCTGCCACCGCAGCGGGGTAATAAGTGGAAGCGGTGAGCGGGGGGCGATTTTTAATGAGCTGGTCAAAGACACGCAGCGCTTCCAAGTAATTGTACTTGGCCATCAGCTCCTTCATCTCTTCATGGATTTTGTAGGCCTGGATGTTGTATTGTTCACCCTTCGCTTCACCCACGCTCAGCCAGCGACCTTCCATTTTCAGCTCGCCATTGGAGACGCGTTTCTTTTCTTCCTGGAGGGTAGCGGCGATGCCTTCGGCTTCTTTGGCTTCAGGTGTGCCCTGATACTTGTTGATGAAGGGACGCACACGATCCTGGATCAGCTGCTCGTATTTATCAGCAGGCAGAAGGTCTGGGCTAGGAACCAGCTTTTTAAGTTCAATGAGCTCCACTTCCTGGGGAGACTGCTTGATGACCTGCTGGATTTCAGTCATTTGGAAATCCTTTTCATCCCAAATCTTGGGGGTCAGGCGGTATTTCATCCGGATCGCCGTGGGGCTTTCGTTCAGAATGTTGCCTTCGACCTTGGTGCCGTTTTTCAGGATCAAGATGTCAGCTTGGAGGAGGGACGTACCGCAAAGGAACGCCAGCATGGCGATGCGGGATCGGCTAGATTTCATGGCTCAGAGGTGGGAAGTGGGGTATGAAGTGTAGGGCGGGAAATCCCCGCCGAATTTGTGAATTAAATCTGGATTCGTTTCCTGAGTAAAGCGTGAATGCGCTTCATTTACGCCCTATTTGGGTCTGTCACCGGGCTGCGACCCCTGTGGCCTAGGTCAATCCTTCAACCATTCGTCCCGGTGTGCAGTGACAAAGGCATCATCGCTCAAATGCGGATAGGCCGCATACACTCGGTCTATTTCTTCGAGCTGGCCTGGGCTGAGCGTTTCCTGAGGGTCTAGGCACCATAAGCCCTCTAGAAGGCCCTGGCGGCGCAGCACTTCATGCAACCCGGCGATGCAGCCGCTGAACCCATGGGCCGCATCAAAAAAGGCGGCATTGCAGTCGGTGATCTCTTGACCGAGCCGGAGCAGTTCTGGAGAAGCAGGCTCATTCTGGCAGCGCTGGAGGAGCGTCACGGCTTTTTGAGTCCACACGGACCAGTGGCCCAAGAGCCCACCCACGATCCGCCGCTGCTTCCCTTGATATTGGAAAGGGGTGACGAGATCTGCCACGATGTTGTCATCATTGCCTGTGTAGAGAGCGATGTCGTCCCGCCCCGCTTCCATGACGGCACGGATCACGTCCAGGGTCTGATACCGATTGAAAGGGGCCATTTTGATGGCCACGACGTTTTCGATCTCGGCGAACTTTCTCCAAAAAGAATGCGGGAGCACACGGCCACCGACGCTGGGCTGAAGATAAAAACCGATGATGGGCACCACCTCCGCAACAGCACGACAATGGGAGATCAGCGCTGCCTCGGGTTCATCCCTCAGCGCCCCCAGACTCAAGAGTCCGGCCTGATAACCGAGCAAGCGCAGCAGTTCGGCTTCGGCGAGGGCCTGAGAGGTCCGCCCACAGATCCCGGCAATCTTGACCACGGCGCGTGGGCAGCGGTCCATCTCTTCGGCGGCCAACTCCAGAACGGGCTTCAGCAAATTGATCTCTGGGGAGCGAATGGCAAACTGCGTGGTATGAACGCCTACCGCTAGCCCGCCGACGCCAGCCGCTAAATAATAACGGGTGAGGGCACGCTGGCGGCGTTCATCCAGATGACGTTGGGCATTGAGTGCCAAGGGGTGTGCTGGGATGGCTAGGCCTTGATGCAGCCGCTGGCGGAGGTCAGAAATTTCCATCGCGTGTTTCAAAATGGGTGGGTTTGCCCAAGGACTGGCCCCCCTGGCGCACCCACTGGGCCGTGGCTGCGATCATTTCTTCCAAGGTGACAGTAGGCGGGCCGAACCATTCATAAGAACGACTAGCGTCAAAGAGCCAGGCGGCGGGGCCTTCCTCACCCATGATGAAGGGTGCTCGACCCAAAAGACGGCCAAACCCCTCGGCCAAGTGGCGGATGGAGACGCGCTCCAGCCCGGTGACATTCAGCGCACAGGGCGGTTGGGTGGTGTGGGCGAGGCACTGGATGGCACGCGCATTGGCATCCCCTTGCCAAATGACATTGGCGTAGCCCATGGTCACATCCACAGGTAGGCCCTGAGCGACTTTTTGGGCCACGTCGTGCAGCACCCCATAGCGCAGATCAATCGCGTAACTGAGGCGGAACATCAGTGCGAGGGTGCCATTTTGTTTGGAGAAATGGGTGAAGATGCGTTCACGCCCCACGCAGGAGTTTGCATAGTCTCCGGGTGGGGCCAGCGGATCTTCTTCGGTTGAACCTAGGCCTGCGGTGGAAGTGAGTGGATACACACAGGCGGTGGAAAAAACCACGATGCGGGCCAGTGGGTAACGCTCTGCCACAATGGCGGGAACGAGGGTATTCATCACCCAGGTGAGCTCAGGGGCATCCTGAGTGCCAAATTTTTGCCCGGCCATGAAGATGATATTCGGCACATCCGGCAGAGCCTGGACGGCAGCACGGTCTAAAAGATCACAGGCGAGCGTCTGCACCCCGTGTTGCTGGAGTTCAGCCGCAGCGGCAGTGGAGGAGAAGCGGGAAACGGCGAACACACGGCGTTCATGCTGACCTAGGCTATCCAGCCCGCGTCGGATCATTCGGGCCAGAGAAGGGCCCATTTTACCCCCGGCTCCTAGCACCATGAAGTCTCCCTGCAAACTCTGCAACGTGTCCAGGACGCCTGCGGTGGGCAGGCTGAGCTGGTCTTCGAGTTCGGCATGGGTCAGCAGGGGTTTCATGATAAAGGAGACGATACAGTAGCCGATCTGGCGATGTGCATGCTTTTGTCACCAGAATAGATTCGAAAAAAAAGTGAGAATCCTTCTTGCCAGATGGCCGCCATTTTTGATAACTCTGTGCTGACCGCATGAAAAATCGTATAGCCCTCACCATTCTTTCCGCCCTGACGCTCTGCGGCGTCGCCTTCGCCGACATCCAGTCGCCTCCAGGACATCATTACAACTGGAGCCGCAAACTGAGCCGTGGCGTTGGCAATGTTCTCTACGGATGGACAGAGCCCTTCAATGTCTGGCAGCGCACCGTCGAGACCGATGGTGCCCATGCCGCTTTCGCTGACTTCTTCATTGAAGGTGTGAAGCGCATCACCGTCCGCGCTGGTTACGGCGTGTATGAAATGGCCACTTTCCCGCTGCCTTCTTGGAAGCTCACCTATCGTCCGCCTTATTACCGCAAGGCTCAGATCGATCCATGGTGGGGCTACACGGAGTTCTCTCCGCAGATGGGCTTCATGTCCCAGACTGATTACAGCCGCAATCAGGGCTGGTAATTCACTCAAATGTATTCGAGAGCGCAGACCGAAAGGTCTGCGCTTTTTTTTATGGAATACACGTCACCCGACGATGAGCATTTTGGGGAAACTGTCGGCTAACCGTTTTTGAGACGGTCCTTGATCTGGCGTAGGACGTAGAGGCAGGCTAGCACCGCAGAGGTCATTTGGATCAAGACGGTGGAAAGGGCGATGCCTGCTGCGCCCATGCTCCGCATGAGAACCCAATTCAGCCCGGCATTGCCAATCAACCCGATCACAGAAATCCAGATGATGAAGTGTGTTGCCTGCATGGCGACGACCACCCGTGAAGCAAGGCTGCCAACGATGTAAAAGGGGATCTGCAAGGCGGCAAAGCGGAGAACTTCGGCCACACGCTGAGTGTCTTCTGAAGTGAAAGAGCCCCGCTGAAATAACAGACTGACGACCCAAGGGGCTAGCCAGCAGAGCATGAGAACGGCCGGCAGTGCGAGCGCCAAAATCGCCCCGGCACTGACCAAAAGCTGGTGTTTCACGCCAAGCCAATCGCGGCGGGCAACTTTATCCGCAAAGTAGGGGAAAAGGACGTCGCACGAAGGAGCTACGGTGACGGCCAGGATGATACCGCAGATTTTTTCCGTGTAACCGAGCACGGCGACACTGCCGGGAGGTAGCCAAGCGGCCATGGTTTGATCCACCACCACCGAGCTGCTGAAAATGCCGCCGGCAAAAAGGAAGTGCGCGGTGTGGCGACAGATGCGCCCGAGCTTAGGCTCCCAAAGTTTCCAGCAGCCTCTCCAAAAATGTTTTTGTCTCGGGAGCCCATGCAACAAGGTCCCCAAAAGCACCGTGAGGTGTAGGGCAGAGCCCGCAACGGTGCCCGTAACCAAAGTGGCGACAGTGGCCCGATCTCCGTCATAAATCAGGAGGCCGATGATCGTCATGGGGATCAACGTGGGCGCACTGGTGGCGATGATGAATCGCTTGTCGGCACGCAGCCAGGCGGAAAACTGATAGCTCAGGCCAAAGCAAACCATGAAGGGGAGCAACTGGCGGAGTAGGCTGACCGCCAGGGCTTGTTTTTCAGGATTGAAGCCTCGGGTAGCCCAACTCACAAAGTAAGGGGCGATGAAGTAAACCGCTACTGCGAGCAGGCCCAAAGTGGCGGCATGAATGAAGCTGCTCTGCACGGCGAGGCGCAGGGCGCGCCTGCGGATGCCGCGGTGAGCACTCTCGATATAAACGGGCAGAAAAGATTCCGGCAGGCCACCTCCGACCAATGCGGCAAGGAAGGTCAGCAGGCCAAAAGAGACAAGGAATGCATCCAGCGCATCTCCCGTCCCGAACTGGCGGGCGATGGCTGCATCTTTGAGAAATGAGACCGCTTTTGACCCCACAGTCAGCAGCGCCACCATGAGGAAGCCTGAGACGATGCGAGACCCCGCCCCGCGTGAGAGCAAAGACTGGGCTCGAGAGCTGAGCTGGGAAAGGAGAGGAGGCAAACGCAGTACGATAAGCACACGTGGCCTAGGCCGATACTAAAAATCCAGATAGATCTCTGCGCGACGGTTTTTTGACCGTCCTTCTGGATCATCGGTGCCGTCAGCCTTTTGGTTAGGTCCCAGGGGTTGGGCTTTGCCCAGGCCGGTGGTGACGATCTGAGCCGCCGCGACCCCTAACCCTGCGAGCTGCTTTTTGACGGATTCTGCGCGGGCTTGAGAGAGGGCCAGGTTGTAGTTGTCGGTGCCCTTAGCATCCGTGTGGCCGGCGATTTGAAGCTTTTTAGAAGGATCTGAATTGAGCAGGCCGGCGACGATTTCTAACTGCTTGAGCGCCCGTGGATGCAACTCCGCTTGGTCATACTCAAAGTAGAGTGCCAGGGATTCCCCTCCTTTGGGGTTGCTCACGATCGGGGTGTAGGGCACACCCATTTTAGCGGCAGATGAGGCGAAGGAACTGAGGATTTCGGAAAGGTTTAGGCCTACCACTTTCCAAGGTTGGTCCACACCTGCGCGCTGCATTTCCAGGCCAAATTCCGTGGACTGCTGCAGTTTTTGCGACTGCACCTGGGCGATGACCCAGGAGACTTCGGGATTAGCCACGGTGATGATGAGGGGCTTTGTAGGCTTGAATTCATACGCCCCTTCTTCAAAGACGATGCAGAGCCCGGCTAACCGCTCGGCAGGCACCTTCTTTTCATCCACAAACTTTCGGGCAGCGACGAAGTCATGCTTCAACAGCGCCCGCACGAAGTCGCTGCCAAAGGTCAGTGCATCCGGCGTTTCTTCGACGGTGAAGAGGGGGCTTTTAGGAGCGGATTTTGGCGAAGGGGCCGTTTTTGCCAGTGGTGCGGAAGCGGTGGTAGGACTGGAAGGAGACGTCGCTGCTGAAGAGGCGGCTGTGCTCATGGCTGTGGCAGGAGGTGCGGCGGCTACCACGGCGCTGCTGAGTTCTTTCGGCAATTGCAGGCGGGCGATCTTCCAGCCCATTTTGTCGTCTCTTTCCAAATCGAGCTGCAGGCGCACAGGCTCCTGGTTTCCAGGCAAAGTGAGAGGGATAGCGACCCGGGTTTTATTTTCCACGAGGCCAATGAGCTCGACCTGATCCTCGATTCCCACTTTGGCTCCCAGTCCCTTGAGCATGCGCTCAAAAACGGCCGTTGCGGCTTTGGATTGTTCGGGATCTCCCGCAGCTGCCAGTTCCCCTGCGCGCATGAAATCTCCGGCAGTGAGGCTACGCACCATTTCCTTACCGAGATCCAGTGGCCGGGCGAAACCGAAGATCGGTTTCGCCGCAGGCGCTGGCGCTACAGGGGCTGAAGGCGGGGCTGTCTCCTTGGCGGGAGCGGGAGCTTTGACACTCGTTGGGGAGGGACTGGAAGCTACAGGCTTATCTTCCGGTTTGGCCTGCTCCATGGACGGTCGGGTGAACATGAAGAAGATGGCCACGCTGGCGGCCAGCGCGAGGAGGACAATCACCACCGGCATCGCCCCACCCGAGTTGGAAGGATTGAGGACGCGGTGGAATGTCAAAGAAGAAGGGGTGCGCATGAGGTAGAGCCTGGAAGACCGCAGCAGCTAAGATGCCACGCGATACACCCATCCTTCAAGGTGGAATTTCACCGGGTGGAGATACGAAGCTGGCCCTCGGGGCCAGATGGCCAGGAAGCACCTTGAGAAATCCAGCGTTTGATGACGGTAGTTTCCTCCTTGGTTAGGCTTTCCCCAACAGGCGGCATGGCCTGGACAGCGGTGTGGGATTCGCCCAGTCGCATGATCAAAGGGCTTGCCTCAGGCTGCCCGGGGATGATGAATCCGCGAAGGCCTCCCGTGCGATGGGCTTCTGTGCGGTTTGCGAGGCTCATTTTCCCTGGAAGCGTCTGCTGATTGTGGCAGGTGGCACATTTTGCCTCAAGGATGGGTTTGATATGGCGGGTGAAATCCACCGTGCCTCTCTGAGCTTGGCTTAAAGCGGCGGCACTCAATACATTGGTTCCCGTGGGCCGGGTCTCAGACTCTTCGGGGGTGCTGCAACTGGGGAGTGCCAGCAGAGGTAGCCCAACACAAAATAAAATGAAGCGACCGTGCATAGACACCGGTCTATCACGGTCGCCAAATGAGGTCAATGAAGGTCGTTAGCCTGAATCGGGTGAATCAATAACTCCCTATTGCGGTTAGCGTTCACGACGACGATTTCCATCGTCTGTGCGCCGTTGAGTCTCTTCCTGAGCGCGGCGCTGGGACTGCTCCTGCTGCTGACGCATGGCTTCACGCTGCGCTGCTTCTTGCTGTTTTTGCAAAGCTTCACGTTGACGTTCGGCCATCTCTTGTTGCTGACGAGCGGCGGCCTCGCGGGCTTTTTCGGCCAAGGCTTCGCGTTGACGGTTCATCATCTCTGCTTGCTGGGCTTCTAGCTGGCGTTTTTGCATTTCAGCTGCTGCCTCATTGCGGCGGGCGAGTTCCTGTTGTTGAGCCATGGCGGCTTCGCGAGCGCGGCTGGTTTCCACGTCGCGCTGGCGACGGGCCATTTCCGCCTGTTGCGCGGCCTGCGCTTCACGGGCTTTCATGGCTTCGCCCTGCTGGCGGCGCAGGTCTTCGCGGAGCTTTTGCTGTTCTTGCAGGCGCTCCTGCATGGCGCTGGATTCCGCTTGTTTGCGGGCCAGTTCCTGTTGTCGGGCCATAGCGGCTTCCTGCGCGGTCATGTTTTCGCGGTTTTTCATGGCTTCAGCTTGTTGCTTCAGAAGCTCTTGCTTACGCATTTCGAGCTTGTTGTTTTCAGCCTGCTGCCGTGCCAGTTCCTGTTGCTGAGCCATCGAAGCATCCCGCTGGCGGCGATTAGCTTCGGCCTCTTTCATGGCCTCAGCGGCCTTTTCACGGCCTTTAGTTGCATCGCGCATTTTTTCTTCAGCCGCCTCTTTCTGCTTGAGCAACTCGTTTTGTCGAGCGGCGTCTTCGCGTTGTTTCATGCCCGCTGCTTCAGCGGCACGGCGAGCCAGTTCCGCCTGTTTAGCGGCGGCAGAATCCAGGCCGGGACGATCTTCGCGGTCACGACCGCGATCCGTCATGCGATCTGGCGGCGTGGTGACTCCTCCTGGCAGGGGCAGGCCTGGGCGCACTTCAGGGCGTTCGCCGGGCTGTGGGCGATCTCCACGGTCACGACCGCGATCCGTCATGCGATCTGGCGGCGTGGTGACTCCTCCTGGCAGGGGCAGGCTTGGGCGTACTTCGGGGCGTTCGCCCGGCTGTGGGCGATCTCCACGGTCACGGTCACGACCGCGATCCGTCATGCGATCTGGCGGCGTGGTGACTCCTCCAGGCAGGGGCTGGCCTGGGCGCACTTCAGGGCGTTCGCCGGGAAGTGGGCGGGGGCCTGGGCCTTGATCTGGAACCTGTGGCGGCTGGGTGACAACGGCAGGCAGCACGGGCTTGGGCTCACGGGCCTGACGGCTGATGGTGTCGCGGAGCTTTTGGCGGCGATCATCTGGCACATCTGTCCAGGCATCCACAATGGCTGGGCGGGCGATTTTGTCGGCAATGCGAGGCAGTTTCGATGGGCGACCTGGGCGGCCTGATGGCAGGGGAGCGGCGATGAGAGGGCGAACAGAATCCCGATCGCGGTCTCCACGATCCATGACGGGGCGCTCCAAGGTGGGCACGATGCGCACAGGGGCCACGGGTACGCGACCGCCAAAACGCCCCTCCAGCCAGCGGCGATCTGGACCACCGCGATGCACAAAGAAATTCGTCTGCTGCTGATTGATGCGGACGATGTTGGTCAGGTTCACCGTCTGCTGGAAGATGTTGGTGATGTTGGTGATGGAGAGGCAGACGTTGACATAGCTATTGCGGCCAAAGTTGGACGACTGGATGAACACGTAGCTGCTGGGGGAGAGGCCGTAATTGACATCACAATCATAACCGATGCTGGTGTATCCACGCCGGCGTTCTGGGGGCAGCGGGGCCCAGCCCACACAGTCAGCGCCGGAGCGCCAGGAAACCCAGGCAGGGGCCCATTCACGTCCGGGTACCCAGACCCAGCCATGACGGGCGATGCGCACCCAGCGACCATAGTGGTAACAGGCCCAGCCAAACGGCTCCGGTGTATCCCAGGCCCAGCCCTGGTCACTCCAGACCCAGCGTCCATCCACATAGGGGCGCCAGCTGGAGCGGGAGGCCAACGTAGGCTGCCAAGCATAACCGTAGCCCTCCACATCCAACCAGTTGCCATGGGGCGTCAGCTCCTCATAAAACATGGAGTAGTCTGCCTCTGGATCTACCCAGGCCTGTCCACCAGGAGTAGGAGCCGGCGGGTAATAAGGGGCGGGGGATGGTGCAGGCGTGGCGGCCAGTTGATCCCTGAGTTCCTCACTTTTCAGTCGGGCGGCCTCTGCATCGGCCATCAGTTTTTCGTTTTCTCTCTGGATGGCTTCCAGCTTGGCCTGAAGCTCGGCATTTTCCTTTTCTTGAATGCTACGCTGGAGATCGGCGAGCTGCTGCTGGAGGTCAGCACTGCGCGCCTGCATGTCAGCGGCTTGCTGCTCATAGGCGGCCTGGCTTTGCTCCAGTTTGAGGCGAGCTTCTTCGGCAGCGGCGTTATTCGCCGGGGCAGGAGGGTCGCAACTGACGAGAGCCAGTGAGAAGAGCGCCATGGCGCTCAGGGAAGTGATCGGTTTCATAACGATGGTGGACCTGACCTTCGACGAGGATGCCTCTTTTCTTGTTCAGGGACAATGCAGAAATGTGGAAAGGCCGCCACGTTCTACGGTGAAGTCTAGGCTAGAGATGGCTGGGCCCTTCCCCATCTCCGCGCATGAATTGTGCCCTGCCAATTCGGTCTGGGTAGGGGGCAAGGCGTTGGCTGAGTTTGGGCGCGGTGGCGAGGGTGAAATTGCTCGGGCCACTGACAAAACCAGCTTTGAGCAGGGCTTTGCGCCAGCTTTCATGCTGCATGTTAGCCACGATGATGTCTGCCTTTTGCTGAATGAGAAACTGGCGGGCTGCCCAGGCGATGTGATTCTCCCTGCCAGGCTCAGCGATGGCATCAATGATGGACCCCACGCACATGTTCCCGAAGTAATTGTGATCACGCATGGGGCTGGCGCGGGCAATGAACCAGCCGACCACGCGGCCAGCTTCTCGCACCAGCACCCGTTTGCTCTTCTGGGCACCGGGGGCATACAGTCGGTTCTGCTCCTCCTGGCCACGGCTAGCAAAAAGGGCGTAGTCATTGCGGGCCTTGGCCCACAGTTCATCGGCCCAAGGTCCAAAAGATTCGACGAGCTCCCAGGTGGTGGTTTGCCGGACCTGACGAGGGGCACGACGAAACCGATGGAATAGGGCTAACCCCAGGCTGGCGACTCCGGTGTTAGCGGCGATTTGAGCAGCTGTATTCGCCCAGCGTTTAGTCTTGATGGGCTGGAGGTTCCTCAAAAAGGGGCGTGCACGCAGCGGCAGGAAAAAGAAGGGAATGTCATGTACCTGCCAGCCCATCATTTTGAGGGTTTTCGGCAGATCCCGGTGGCTGCCCCCCATGCCCAGAGAAAAGGTGAGGGGATTGCGGGTGAGGGCATCGCGGATCAAAACGAGGCCGAGAAGGTTGTATTTAGAATTTACCACCCCTTCTGAGAGAGGCAGGTAAAGCGTGCTCACTCTTTCGATCTGGCCTTCCACCTGAAAGGGCTGCCATTTTAAAATGTAGCCTCCGTGTACTTCATCGCCATCCACAGCGACATAGTAGTGTTCGACGATCTCTTGGTCGGGTGTGTCGGGTAGCCACTGGCTAACGGATTGCTCGGGGAAATGCCAGATGGAACCTCCGGCTGCTAGCCGCTGGTTGAAGCGCTTGACGGCCGGGATGTGATGATCTTCGTAGCGGACTATTCGCACACTCATGGTCGTCGTGTCAGCTTTCCCCCCGGGTCAGTTTATGCCACAGCCAGCGGCGTTCCACTTCACGGCGATCTTTGTCCGTCAGGGTCAATGAGCCACGCTGCTGGACAATGTAATCCAGCAGGGTGGAGACGGGGACAAACCAGCCGTTCTTCTGGCTGAGGCGTTCCATAAGGAAACGAAAACGATCACTGATGACGCCATCACGGCGGAAGAATTTTCCCAGGTGCGCATACATGATGCAGGCACCGCCTTCGGCCTCCAGTTGATCTTGGTTTTCTTCTTTGAGGGTCTCTAGGTAACTCTCCAGGCCCCCTCCTTCTGAGGAGGCGTACCATTGATTGACCCAAGGGCGCAGTGGGTCGTGGTATGGCATCCATGGGCAGGCGCGAAGGGTGTTGATGTCTGGAAAGACAAAGTTCCGAGCGTAGGTGATGCGCTCTTTGCAAAGGTCTCCCCAAAAGTGCGGGTCACCTTCGACATGACCCTTGAAGCCGCCTTTGCGCCCCAGGGTAGCGGCCTGATAGATGAGCCGATGCAGTCCCGTCACACGGTCTGGCCCCCAATAGAGATTTTCCCGGCAGCCGGTGTGGTTGGCCATGCTGCGTGGCGGGTGGCCGAAGATTTCTTCAAACCTTTGCAGCCCTGTCTGGATGCGATCCCGCGTGGAGTGGTGGCAGCAGACGTTGTGCAGGCCGATCTCAAAACCTTCTTCTTGAAGCTGGAGAGCCCAGGCACGGTAACCTTCATCCGCACAGTCTGCGCCGCCGACTACGACAGGCGGGGCGATGGCCTCCAGGGGCCAAACGGATTTCGTCGTGCGGAATCCTAAATCCCGCAGCAGGGCGTAAACCGGACCTGTATTGGCGACGGTGGCCGCATCGGTATCATCGAAGATCGTGAAGGCGAATTTTTTGCCTTCGGGCCATTGAATGGAGGGGGTGGTCATCATCTCAGAACCGAGGACTTGCGCCTACTGGGAAGTGGCTGCGCTGAGGCGACCCGAGTGCGCGACACCCAAGAGTGGCGAAGCGGGGTGGTAGAGGCAGTCGCGGATCCATGAGAAATGGGGAGATCGGGAGAGAAAGCGTGGATCGTACGTCAAACGATTTGCTTCGCCATTCAGCCACTGCGCTTGAAGGAATCAAGCTGAAAGCGACTCTCGACGGTGCAGGGAACAAGGTCTTCCTCCAAGGGGCAGGTAGAATCTCGTGAAAAGGCAGGTGCAGAGCCAGGATGGATATGAAATAAAGGAAGCCTGTTTTGAAACCCCACGTTTCCATCATCCCCGATTCTGCGACTGGGCCTGCCTTACTGGCAATCTCTGGAGGCCGGGATTCTGTCGCTCTGCTGCACATGTTGGTGTGCGCAGGTCTGAAGCGGTTGGTGCTATGCCATCTCAATCATGGCCTGCGGGGGCGGGAGTCTGGGCAAGACGCGGCCTTTGTTCGCCGTTTGGCCGTTCATTACGGATTGCCATGTGAGATCGAAAAAGCGGCCGTGAACACCTGGGCGGCCACTCATAAAACCTCGATCGAAACGGCGGCGAGGACGTTGCGTTATGACTTTCTCTATCGCATGGCGGCGAAGCATGGTGCGGCGCGCATTTACCTGGCCCATCATGCCGATGATCAGGCGGAAACCATTCTGGCGAACCTTTGTCGGGGCACAGGAATCGGGGGGCTTAAAGGCATGGTTATGGAGACCCGTTCCATGCCCGCGCTCTGTCGCCCTTTGTTGGATAAGACCCGTGCAGAGATCGCTGAATATGTGCAAACTCACGGGTTAAGTTTCAGAGAGGATTCCAGCAATGCCAGCCCCCAGCATCGGCGGAATCGGCTGCGGCATGAGGTGCTGCCGCTGCTGAATGCGGTCTATGCTCGCGAGGTCTCGCTTCTGATCGTGAGGCTAGGAAAGCAAGCTGAGCGGGATGATGATTGCCTTCAGCAGCAGGCGTTGGCATTGATCCAAGATGAAGGGCTGATCACCGAAGAGGGGCGTTTGCGGGTGACGGCAAAGCTGCGTTCTCAACACCCTGCGTTGTTATCGCGAGTGTTGCACTTTTGGTTAGGTGAAGTGCTGACTCTGCCGGGGCTGGATTCAGAGCTTTTAGAAGCTGCCAGCGCGCTCTTGCGCCCAGGTGGCGTGGCCAAGGTCAATCTTCCAGAGGGACGGCATCTTCGGAGAAAGGCCGGTTACCTTTGGGTAACTGCGCCGGCGTGATGAGGGTTACTTCCGCCGCTCCAAGACGATGCGGAAGCTGACGGTGGGCCGCTTGGTATCCACGGGCAGAGGGGTGCGGACGGAGGACAGCAGTTCATCCGGATCTGAAGTCTGCCAGTTGCCACCGCGCACGGTGCCGAGAACCTTTTTTTCCTTGCCACTTTTGGGCGTGCTACCGGGTTCAAAGTCCGTGTCCACCCATTCGGAAGCATTGCCCCCTAGGGCGATGATGCCGCGTTCGTTGGGTGGAAAGGCACCCACCGCACCTAGTTGTGCAAACCGGTCTTCATAGCCGGGGATGAAGCTCTCCAGGTGGTTTTTCCGTGCGGCATTGTTGTCCGCAAGGTTTTCGGTATTGGGCGGGGGCGGCCAGTCAAAACCCCAGGGGTAAATGCCCCGGATGCGTCCGTTTCTTTCCGCTGGTGAATTGCCACGTTCCAGGGGCAGGCCCACGGCCCGGCTCCACTCTTCATCGCTCGGCAGGCGGTAACGGTCTTTTGCCCCGATGAGACCCGCGTTGCGCTCACGCTCCGTCAGCCAGGCGCAGAATGCGCGGGCTTCTTCACGGTCCACTCCCACCACAGGTTGGGTGCCACCACGGCCGTCGGCATCCATATTTCCAGGTCGCCGGGCATTGGTGGCTTTCACGTATTCCAGATAGTCGCGGCGGCGGGTTTCCACGGCGGCGATCATGACATCTCCCAGGGGGACAAAGCGTAGGCCTAGACCATTGGCCTTCCACTCACGGCCAAACGTCACGGCCTGGCGGGTCTGCATGTCCGAGAAGAGTTCCAGGAGAGCACCCGACTTCACATCGCCCTCAAGGACCACATCGGAAAAACCTTCCTCCCGCAGTTCATACTCCACGGGGCCGCTGCGCACGCGGGGCAACTCCAGTGGGGTATAGCCCAGAAACTCATCGTGCTGGAAGATGCGAACTTTCTCCGGCGTGGTGCGGATGATGACGCTGCCGTAGGTCTGGCGTTCGACACGCAGGTGAAAGGCCTGCCAGTTTTTGTCCTCGCCGCTGCTGGTGTTATCGGTATCGCGATCCTCAGGCATGTCCTCATTGCCTCCGGCATTGCTCTCCACGTAGTAGAAGGGCTCCACCTCGTAATGGTGCTCCTGGCTCAGGGCGCCGGCAGCGCGGTCGGTATCCGTCATCCAGAAGCGAAAGGCCTCGGCATCGCCCACAGGAACGACGACGAAGTAGGCGGCATCTTTGCTAGCATCTGCCAGAGAGGCGCGCACCACCTTGCCCTCAAAGGAGCGGCCCGTGGCTTCAAGGAATCGTTTGAAGAATTTGATCTCCACGGGCTGAACGCTGATGTGGCCCATTTGCGCGGGCTTAAAGGTGATGCCCAGGCTGTTGGTCCAGCGTTCGCCCGGCTGGGGCAGGCGAGTGGCTTCCAGCTTCAAATCATACTCGGCAGGCCGGTTGCGGTTGGCACTGTGCTCGATCTCCAATTGCTTGTGACCCGGGAGGCGCAGCTGGTAAATGACGGGCACGCCTTCCTCGGGATTGAGCGCCAGGGGGGTGACGCCTAGCTTGTCCTCTCCAGCGAAGACATCGGCCCCGGCGGGCTCGGTCTTGATGGTGAGCATGGGTAGGCTTTTCTGTACTTCCAAGAGGCCGCGATTATCCTGCCGCTGAGCCAGCCACATGCCAAAGCCGACGGCGAGGGCCAAGGTGGTGGCTGCGGTGGCGGCCCAGTACCAGACCAGGCGCCGAGAGGGCAGGGGCTGCCCACGCAGGTCCAGCGTCATCTCATAAGCGCTGGAATAACGGTCCTTCGCCTTCGGTGCGCAGGCGGTGCAGATGACCCGATGCAGGCGCTGCCAAACATCCAGTTTATCGCCACTCTCGGAGCAGGAGGGGATATCGGGGAAATCCAGCCGATCTTTGCCCGTGCTGGCTTCATAGAGCACCATGCCGAGGGAGAAGATATCGGATTCCGGTGACCCTGGGCCTTCCGGGGCCACGAAGCCCTCTGTCCCCACAAAGCTGCGCTGCCCTAGTAGGGCAACGAGGCCGATGTCTGCGAGACGGCAGGCCCCATCAATGAAGATGAGATTTGAAGGTTTTACATCCCGGTGGATGAGCTTGTTCTCATGCAAGTAGTGCAGGCCTTCCGCTACGTTTGCGCCGATCTTGAGGCAGCGCTCTGCCACCACCCGTTTGTCTCTGCGCATTTCCAGGCCCAGGGTGTGGGCCTTGTAGGTCTCTGGGCTGATGTCCCGGCCTTTGTCCAGGTCATCTGCCAACTCCATCACATAATAATAAAAGCCCTGGGCATCACTGCGGCCCACCTGAAGAATGGGCACCAGCCCGGCGTGGCGGCGGGAGATGGGCTCGTAGCGTTTGATGGCCTCAAACTCGCGCTCAAAGGAATCTGCCTGGTCGTAGTCCTCCCGCCAGACGACCTTGACGGCGCGCAGTGCGCCTGTGACGGAGCGCGCCATCCAGACCTCGCCATAGGCACCGCGGCCGATGAGGCGCAGGGTCTCATGGTCGCGGATCTCAGGGGCTGTGCGGACGGGGGCGGTCACGGCAGGGGTTTGACAGGATTTAGCGTGCAGTATTCAGTGTTTGCCCTTGGAAGGTCAAGATTTGCCGTCTGGAAGCCGGGGATTCAGGCGTTTTAAAAAGCTGGTTGACCCCTGGGCGGGCTGTGGCAAACTGCTAGCCCTCACGCTCCGGCGAAAGTGACGCCCCTTGTCCCTCGTCGGTCCTACGTGATTTCAGATCTCTACCCTCATGAAAGAACAAGGCCACCCTACGGTTTACGAAACCACGATCACCTGCACCTGTGGTGCTGTGTATCAGACCATCTCCACCGTGCAGAACCTGAAGATCGGTATCTGCGCTGGTTGCCACCCATACTTCACCGGTGAGCAGCGCTTCATTGATACCGCTGGCCGTGTGGACAAATTCGCTCAGCGTTACGGCAGCACTCGCGCTCGCCGCGCCCCGCCGAAGCTCAGCGACGTTTCTGCGTAGCCTCGACATCTCCTTTGACCAGAAAACGGTGCCCGTGCCTCCGAGCTCGGCACCGTTTTTTGTTGCTTCCTGCCCCGCTGCCGCCCTGAGGCCTCTTCTTCTCGTCCCTTACCGCCATGGATTACGCCCCCATCATCGCCACCAAACGCACCCGTTTTGAGCTCCTCGAAGAACTCATGGGACAGCCAGGCTTTTTTGATGATGCTAAAAAGGCTGGAGAACTCACGCGCGAGCACCGCACGCTGGGCAATCTGCTGGAAAGCTGGGACGAGTATCAAAAGCAGCTCACGGAACTGACCGATAGCCAAGAGATGCTGAAAGCAGGGGATGAGGAATTTGCCGCCATGGCCGCTGCCGAGATCCCGATCATCCAGAACCGCATCGAGGAACTGGAAAAGAAGGTTCAGTTCTCCATCTTGCCGCCTGATCCCCTGGAAGGCCGTGACGCATTGGTGGAAATCCGTGCCGGCACGGGTGGGGACGAAGCCTCACTCTTCGCCGCTGATCTCGTGCGCATGTATTCGCGCTACTCTGAAACCCGTGGCTGGAAGGTGGAGACTCTGGAGTCCAGCCCCTCTGATGTGGGTGGGTTTAAGGAAATCGTCATGAAAGTGGCGGGCGAAGATGTCTTCCGCATCCTCAAATACGAAAGTGGTGTGCATCGTGTGCAGCGTGTGCCTGCTACGGAGGCCCAAGGCCGCATTCACACCTCTGCGGCCACCGTTGCCGTGCTGCCCGAGGCTGAGGAGGTGGACTTTGAACTCAAGTCTGATGAAGTGCGTATCGAAGTCTGCCGCTCTTCCGGTGCGGGTGGCCAGGGCGTGAACACCACGGACTCTGCCGTGCAGGTGATGCACATTCCCACAGGCACCATCGTGCGCTGTCAGGACGGGCGTAGCCAGATCAAGAACAAGGAGAAGGCACTGACGATTCTGCGCTCTCGCTTGCTGGAAAAGAAGCAGCAAGAAGAAGCGGCGAAGTATTCGGCTCACCGCCGCAACCTCATCGGCAGCGGTGGCCGTGAAGAGAAGATCCGCACCTACAATTACCCGCAAAACCGCGTCACCGATCACCGGATCGAAATGACGGTTTATAACCTCGACATGTTCATGGAAGGCCGCGTGGACCAGATTCTGGACTCTCTGCTGGCCAGTGATCTCCAGGAGCGATTGGCTGAGGCGGGGCTGAAGTAACTCAGGCTCATCAGGCCGCGCAAATTTCCGTCCAGCGCGCGTGCAAGAGCTCGGCATACTGGGTGGCAGTCAGCCCACCATGACCCAGTGAATAACCGTCGTTGATTTCAATCAGCACGGTCTGGCCTTCATCGGTCACGCCAAAGTCGGCGCTGTATCCGGCGGGTGCATTTTCAAAGGCAGCCACGGTGTCATGAATGAACTTCCCGTTAGGAAAAAACAGAGGATCACCTTTGTAGAAACTAGCACCGATGACCTTGGTCTGAATGACAAAGGTTCGCCACTCGCTCACGAAATGAATGGGGCTTTGTGCCAGGACGGGGAGATCTCCGGTGATGGGCGGGAATCCAGGGCGCGCAGTGAGTAAACGGCGAAGGTCAGCCTCGTGTTCGAAGACTTGGCCATTAAACAATTTGGCTTCGGAGTGAGGCTTCACAAAAATGGGAAACCGGCCTTCATTCAGGACGTCATTCAGTGTGGTTACTCGGCAAGTGCGCCCCAAGAACGAGAGCAGGCAACTCGGGGCCGAGTCCAGTTGAGGTGGAAGTTTGCCGAGGTGAAGCAAGGCTGCCCTCACAGTTCCCATGCCGCCTACCACGACCGTGGCGGTACTCAATGCCAGCTGGTCCAGTTCTTCACGGTGAAAAAATCTCACTTCGAATCCCAGCAATTCAAACCCTTTGGCTGCCACTGCGCCGTGAGCACTGTAAGGCTGGCCGTTTGAATCGGTTTGAACATAGGCGATGGGCTTCATGGCGGTGCCACCCTGCGGAGACGTTTTCACCGAGCAACACAATCGTGCCGTTAATATGAGTTTAGCAGCACCTGTTGGCCATCGTGTCGGGCAGGACCACCTTGTTCAAGGTTGTTCGGGCGGGGGTTGACTCCACGCTCTTTGCCCTTAGCTCTTCCCCCCTTTTTAACGCATGAAACTCCTCCTCGATACTCTCCGCGCTGGCACTGGCTACCTGGAGAAGCATGGCGTGGATGAGGCCCGGCTGAACATGGAGCATTTGCTGGCTCATGTGCTGGGCTGTCGGCGGCTGGATCTTTACCTGCGTTTTGGTGAGATGCTGCAGGAGGTGGATCTAGAGAAACTGCGCGGGCTGACCAAACGCCGCGCTGAAGGTGAGCCTTTACAGCACTTGCTGGGCACGGTGGACTTTTTGGGGAATGAGCTCGTCAGTGATCACCGAGCACTCATCCCCAGGCCGGAGACGGAGTATCTGTGTGATCTTTTGATCAAACACTACGCCAAAAATCCGCCGGCGCGTGTGCTGGACATGGCCACGGGTTCAGGCTGCATCGGCCTCACGCTGGCCTGTGCGTGGAAGGAGAGTGAAGTCATGCTGGCGGATATTTCTGAGGATGCGTTGGATCTTGCGCGCCTCAACACCAGCCGCCTGGGGCTGGAGCGTGTGCAGATTTTGCGCAGTGATCTTTTTGAAAAGGTGAATGGTCCCTTTGATCTCATCGTCAGCAATTTGCCCTACATCCCCAGTGGAGAGATCCCAGCGCTGAGCCGGGAAGTGCGGCGGGATCCCGTGCTAGCACTGGACGGTGGCCCGGATGGTCTGGACATCGTTCGTCGTTTTTTAGTGGAGGCACCGGCTCGCTTGGCCCCTGGCGGGCGCATCGCCCTGGAAGTGGGGCATGACCAGGGGCACACCACGGCGGAGCACGCCAGCGGGTTAGGTTTTGGTGGGGCTGAAGTGCGTGCGGACCTGGCTGGAGTCGAGCGTTTTGTCTTCGCTACCAAGGCCTTAGAAGACTGATTTCATTTTTTTTCCAAAAAAGTGTAACTGCATTTTCTGAATGCAGTAATCCCCTATGTCCGCGGGGCTCGCCGCATGGAACTGGCTTTCACGGTAGCTTTTTCCGGCGGTGGGCTCCGTGGGCGTCGCTCTCTTCACGAGGATCATCTTCCCGCTTGCACCTGAGCCTGCCCGACGCACTTAGACGGGAAACATGGAAAAACTTATCGTTCACGGCGGCGCACCCCTGAAAGGTCGCGTAAACATCAGCGGCAGCAAGAACTCCTCCCTGCCCATTTTGGCGGCTACTCTGCTGACCAAAGACACCTGCACCATCCGGCGTGTGCCTGATCTCAGCGACACCAATTACATGGTCCGCATCCTGGGCGAACTGGGTGCCGAAGTGGAACGCGCCAGCGGCGTGGTGGTGGTGAAGGCGGAGAAAATCAAGTCTGTCGCTCCCTATGAGCTTGTGCGCAAAATGCGCGCCAGCATCTGCGTGCTGGGGCCCCTCACAGGCCGTCTGAAGAAGTGCACTGTCTCCTTGCCAGGCGGCTGCGTCATTGGAGATCGCCCGGTGGATCTCCACCTCAAAGGCCTGGAAGCTCTGGGGGCCATCGTCACCGTGGATGGCGGGGACATCAGTGTGAATGCCAAAAAAGGCTTTAAGGGTGGCCCGATGAATCTCATGGGCAAGCATGGCTCCACCGTGCTGGGCACGGACAATGTCATGATGGCGGCCACCCTGGCCAAAGGGGTGACGGTCATCGAAGGCGCAGCCGCTGAACCTGAGGTGGAAGACCTGGCGAATTTCCTCATCAAGATGGGAGCGAAGATCGAAGGCGCAGGAACGAATCGCATCACCATCGAAGGTGTCAAAGAACTGCACGGGGCCGAACACACCGTCATTCCTGACCGCATTGAGGCCGGTACCTTTCTCTGCGCCGGGGCCATGATCGGTGAGGGCATTACGCTGAAGCGGGTGATGCCTGAGCACATGACTGCCGTGACGGACATGCTGAAGAAGTGCGGTTTCCCGATTGAGATCGGCAAGGACAGCATCAGCATCGCGCCGAATCCTGACGCGAAGGGATTTGATCTCACCACTCTTTGTTATCCCGGTTTCCCCACGGACATGCAGGCGCAGTTCTGTGCCCTTGCCTGTGCCATCAGCGATACCAGCACCATCACAGAGACCATCTTCCCGCAGCGTTTCATGCACGTGGCTGAAATGAAGCGCATGGGAGCGAACATCGACCTCCAGGGAGCCACGGCTCGCATCCGGGGTGGCAATGCCCTCAAAGGTGCCCCCGTCATGGCCAGCGACCTTCGTGCCTCTGCGGCCCTTGTGCTTGCCGGCCTGATTGGCAGCGGCAAGACCGAGGTCAACCGCCTCTATCACATTGATCGTGGTTACGAGCACCTGGATGACAAACTGGCTGGCCTAGGGGCTCAGTTGGAGCGCGTGAAGGAGTGAGGGTTCCTCAAGGGCTGATTTTTTTGGTTTCTATTGAGTAACCGATTTTCAGCCATTCCATCAGATCCGACCATGGCGCTGCGGATTCAGGCTGCCCTTTTTGCCGGATCTGCCCAGTTCTTTTGTTCACTTTAATCGGCGGAGCAGACACTCCATTGCTCCCGACCATGGCTTCAAAGATCCATTGGTTCTTAGTATGTCCTGCGATGAAGGAGGCACCACACATGCCATTGTACCGTTGGAAATATAATGTGCTGAGAAAACAGGCTTCTTGAATGCTGATGCCATCGCTGGCTGAAAGTTGATTCAAACGAGTTTTGACTCCTTCTCGTGAATCAATAAACGCATACCAATCCTCTCCAATATCAGCCTCTTCAATGCGGGTGATGCAGGATGTGAGCGTGAGGAGCCACAAGCCCGCAAGCAGGATGGCAATGCTGCCGAGGTTGAGCGGGCTGGGTGTGCGGTGACAGGTTTTCATCTTGAAACGGGTGGGATATTCTCGTTTCAAGACTGGGGGGAGGGCTGCAAAAAGGCGAGCCAAATACCATGCGCTTGATCAATGACGGGATTGGTCGCTGGAGGCAAGAAAAGCCGCCATCTTTTCGATGGCGAGTCACAGATATTGTTAACTTTGGGGTGCCCGGCGATCAATGCTTCATCGCCCGCAGGGCAGGCAGATCAATCATGATGTTCTGGCTGCGCATGAGGGTTTCCCCAACCAAAAGTGCGTCAGCGCCGGCTTCGGCCAGGCGGGCGGCGTCGGCTGGGGATTTGATGCCGCTTTCAGAGACGAGGAGGATGTCATCGGGCACTTCCTCAGCCAGGGCTTCGGTGGTGGCCATGTCCACGGTGAAGCTCTTGAGGTTGCGGTTGTTGATGCCGAGGATGCGTACGTCGGTATCTAGGGCGCGCTCCAGTTCGGGCAGGTCGTGGACTTCCATCAGCACATCGAGCTGGAAGGTGTGGGCGATGTCCAGAAGCTTGACCAGCTCATCCTGCTTCAGTGCGGCGACGATCAATAGGATCGCATCGGCCCCGGCGACGACGGCTTCATAGATCTGTGCTTCATGAATGATGAAGTCTTTGCGCAGGCAGGGGATATCCACCTGCTCTCGGATCAGCGAGAGGTATTCCAGGCGGCCCTGGAAGTACTTTTCATCGGTGAGGATGGAGAGGGCAGTGGCTCCGGCTTTCTCATAACCACGGGCGATGGTGAGGGGATCAAAGTCCGCTGAGATGGTGCCGACGGAAGGGGAGGCGCGCTTTACTTCAGCGATCATGCCCAGGCGAGTGGGGTCCAGGCGAAGGGCATCTTCCAGGGAGCGGAAGTCATCGCGCAGGGTGGCTGCGGCGCGCAGCATGTCCATGCGAGGCAGCAGTTTCTCCACTTCGAGGTGTTTGTGCGCGATGATTTCGTCCAGCTTATTCATAGGGGGGCGGAAGATGGGGGCGATCTGGCTCGGTGCAAGTTGCACCTTGCACGGTATTTTTCTCAGTAAAAAGTTAGACAGAGGTGGCTCAGGGTTGCACCTCGCAGGCAGACATTTATTTTGAATCTCTGACTGCCTTATGAAGATCGCCTCAAAACCTTTCCGTGTCGGCATCGTGGGTGCCGGTCCTGCTGGTGCCACGTTGGCTTGTTTGCTCGCCAAAGAAGGCGTGGACGCGGTGTTCTTTGATGATGGCAAGCGTCCCGATATGGTGGTGGGAGAATCCCTGGTGCCACGTCTGGTCAATGTGTTTCGCCGTCTGGGCATCGAGGATGAGGTGGCCAAGCTGGGCACCTACAAACCAGGAGTGACCTGGATCTTTGACGAAAATGATGCACTGGAGCTTTCCTTCACGGCCATGCGCGGCGTGCTGCCTACCTATGCCTACAATGTGCATCGTCGCCCCTTTGATGATCTGGTCCACCAGACCGCGCTGGATGCAGGCGCTCGATTCGTGCCGTGCGATGTGAAGCTGGAAGTCGGCCTAACCGAACGTGGTGAAAAGGTGCCACGCCTTAGCGCCGCCACCCTGGCCCTGGTGCCTGACTGGAATGGCAAGCAGCCGGACCTGCTGGTAGATGCCAGCGGCCGCCGTCGTTTGTTTGCGAAGTTGCTGGGCATCAAAGCTGCGATTGGTGATCGCAAAGACGTCTCCCACTTTGCCCATTATGAAAATTGCACCATGCCAGTCCCGGCTGGCCAGACGGTGATCACGCGCCTGAAGCACGGCTGGTCCTGGCGCATCCCACTCCTGCATGCGCTGAGCATCGGTGTGGTCTTTGACAAGGAGCATGCGAAGCAATACGGCAAGACACCGGAGGAGCAGCTCGAGGCTGTGATTGACCAGAATAAGCCGCTGGCTGACGCCTGCCCTAACCGCAAGCGTATCACGCCCGTGACCACCTATGCGAATTATCAGCTCATCTCAGAACAGGGCCACGGAGATGGCTGGGTGACGGTGGGAGATTCCTTTGGTTTTGTGGATCCCATGCTGTCCCCAGGACTCTGCATGGCCATGACCTCGGCGGAGATGCTGGCAGATGCCATTTTGCAAAACCGTCAGGACGACTGGGATCGGGCTTTCAAAAATTACCTCGACTGGTTCCGTGACATGCTCAATGCCTGGCAGGAGCTGGTGGACATGTTTTATGGCGGGCAGATCTTTGCCCTCCAGCGCACAGGCACTAAAATTTCCCAGATGTTCCCGGGCAAGATCAGCATGGTCATGCAGCGGCACTTTGAGAAAAACATCTCCGGCATGGCAGGCGGCGGCCTGACCAATCACCCTTACAGTCGGAATCTGCTACGGTTCATGACGCGCTTTGCCATTTATGGCGAGGAGCCAGCGGACTACGCGGTGGTGTGACGCCTGCGCCAAAAGGCCAGCCACAGGCCGCCAATGAGGCCCCACAGGCCCAAGGCGGCAAAGCCTAGTAAGGAGGCTGCCAGGGCCTTACCTGGGCCGATCGCAGCCTGCCCACCCAGCCACTCGACCAGCAGCCCTTCTCGCACCCCAAGGCCGCTCAGGGTGATGGGGAGTGAAGCGATGGCATCCACCACCGGCATCAGCCCCAGCAAGTGGGGTAGTGAGACGTCCGTGCCCAAGGCGCGCGCTGCTGCCCAGTAAGCGGCATAAGCACAGGCGGTGCCTAGGGCGGAGACGGCAAAGCCGGAGAATAACCAGGGATGCCGAAACGTGCCTGCATAGATCGGCGCTGCTTTGGTGGAGAGCCAGCGCAAGCCCGGGATGCGACCCAAAAGACGCTGGAGCCAGGGTTCCATGATGACCCCTAGCCCCAGGAAGGATAGCCCGGTGAAGGCGAGCAAGGCCATGTCCGAGGCGGCTAACAGATCCTCTGGCAAACCTGCCTGTCGTGAAAATAGGCCATAAAGAATGACGCCGCCAAAAAGCCCGCCGATGTGATCGAGGACCAGCGAGCCTACGATAGCTCCGCGCCGTTCTGGAAAGGTGCGTGAAAGCAGCAGGAGACGGATGCCATCGGCCCCAATGGGGCCAAGGAAGTAAAGATTGAAAAAATCCGCAAAGAGCGTCAGTCGCAGCAGCTCCGCATAGCGAGCCTTCACCCCATACACGCGCAGAAACCACCACCACCGCCCCGCCCAGCCGAGCACCGAGAGCCCACCGAGCAGAAAGGCCAGAGCTAGCCACTGAGGATCCAGCGCGGACCAGGAGAGTTCATCGGCTCCCTCCAGCTTGAGCCGCCGGAGGACCCACAGCATCAGCCCGACGGCCAAGGCGGCGCGGAGCAGAAGAAAAAGGTGACGGGTGCGCATGCGAGGTGGCGACCTTAGTCAACCCCGGCTCGAAATCCAAACGGCAAGTGCCAAGAAGCATCTTTTGACCCGCTTGACCTTTGACCTGCCCTCATCCCCGTGCATCTCTACGGGCTTACTTTTAGCCCCTTTCTCGACCATGTCCGTTTCCATTCCCCCACGCACCATCTACATCGGCCTCGCAGGACTGGGGAACGTGGGGGCGGGAGTTTATAAAAACCTGGAACAAAATGGCGATCTCATCCGCCAACGCACCGGGGCAGACATTCAGGTGAAGCGCGTAGTCGTGCGCGATCTCCAGCGCCCGCGAGATGTGGTGGTGCCAGAGGCCATGCTTTCTACCCAGTGGCAGGACCTCATCGCGGATGAAGAAATCCAGGTGGTGGTCGAGCTCATCGGTGGTACCACCACGGCCTATGACCTGGTGTGTGCAGCCCTGCGGGCCAAAAAGATTGTCGTTACCGGGAACAAGGCTTTGCTGGCCGAGCGCGGGCAGGAACTGTTTGCTCTGGCGGAGCAGTGCGGGGTGCCCATCTATTTTGAGGCGGCTGTCGCCGGCGGCATCCCCATCATTCAAGTGTTGCAAGAGGGGCTCGTGGGGAACCGCATCCTGTCCATCCACGGCATCATCAATGGCACGTGCAACTACATCCTCACGCGCATGTCCCAGGCGGGCCTCAGTTATGAGGACGCTCTGCGTGAAGCCCAGGAAAAAGGCTATGCCGAGGCTGATCCGGCGCTGGATGTCAGCGGCTGGGATGCAGCTCATAAGGCCATCATCCTGGCCTCTCTGAGCTACGGATTCTGGATCCCCACGCCCTGTGTGCATGTGGAGGGCGTGGATAAAATTGACATCGTGGATTTCAAATTTGCCAAGCGTCTCGGTTACACCATCAAGCTGCTGTCCGTGATCCGTGCCGATGACCAGGGGCTAGTGGAGGTGCGTACGCAGCCGACGCTGGTGCCGCTTTCTCACGTGCTGGCGAATGTCAGTGGCAGCTTCAATGCCGTGCTGGTGAATGGCGACATCGTGGGTGAAACCCTTTTCTATGGCCGTGGGGCCGGGCAGGACCCGACGAGCAGCAGCGTCATCAGCGACCTCTGTGAAGCCGCCGCCGTGCTGGTCTATGGCTCACGCCACAGTGGCTTCGTCCCGCATGGCCTTTATGGGAAGAGTAAGCCCATGGAGGATACGGTTTCCCATTATTACCTGCGCCTGACCGTGGACGATGTGCCCGGCGTGCTGGCCCAGGTCTCCACCGTGCTGGGGCAGCGAAACATCGGCATCTCCTCCATGATCCAGCCGGAAGATCTGGAAGACACCAGCGGCAGCACCAGCCTGGTGCTGATGCTGCATGATGCGAGTCTGGGCGATATGCTAAAGGCTCTGGAGGCCCTCAGTTCACTCGCCTGCGTACGTGGCAAACCGAGCTGGATGCGTGTGGAGACTTTGCAGGGATAAGCTGAAGATCACTTCAACTTGGTCCACACGATGTCGTGATACAGGTCACCATTGCGGTCCACCTGCACCTGAGCCACCCAGGGATCAAAGCCCAGCATCATCGCGCGTGAGCAGACGCTGTCGTGATCGCTGTGAGTGAGGGCCGGGGCGGGTTTCGGCTCCAGGCTGGCATTGATGTGTACCAGCATATTATTGTCAGAACTTCGGGCCTCAATGTCCTTGGTTCCGTGGCGCTGCGTGGTGTGGTAGCAGCGGTAACCATTTTCGATCAGCCATTTCTCCACATGGCGTTCCCCGTATTCGGCGATGTCTGTCGGTGTCAACATAGCGCATGGTGGGTTGAGTTGATTCATTTCCGCAGCCAATGGCTTTTTTTGGAATTGAATTATCTCGGATTTTTACCACGAGGCGTTTTGCAACACAATGCTGCGCTAGCGGGCAAGATGCAAAAAAATCAGGGCGAACCACTCGGTCCGCCCTGATTTTTTCGAAGGTTACCAACAGCCAAGAAGACAACCCACTATCTGAAATGTTCGACTGAGGCCCGCAGTGCGTTCATCAATCTGGAACCAGTATGCCACATCCATTTCGCGATGAGTCAGGTCATGGTAAGAGGGTTGTAAGGACTGTGTCAGATTCACTTTTTCTGCGGCTTGGGTTGGAGCAATTGATCGAGGCGTTTGTTTTCAAGTTCTAGGGCTTCGGCAGATAGAGGTTCAGGTTTGAAATCCGGTGAGGGAATGAGTTTTTCTGCGGCTGGGATGCTGCGCAGTCGCAAGTGACGAAACCAGACGGGCTGGCCGTGATCCTGCAATCTCAAATAGGCCCCACGGGTGGTGAGGTCTCCCCCTCGGATGCGCAGCACCTCCAGTTCCCTGGACCAGCGGGGATCGGTGTAGTCAAAATCAATGACGGGTTCACCATTCAGCCAGTGCTGGATCACGGTGCCCTTGCAGACGATGCGCCCTTCATTCCATTCCCCATGAGGACGGGCGATGTTCTTGCTGGGAGCCATGCAGAAAAACAAGGAGGCTGCGGCTTGGCGGGGGATTTTGCCATAGTGGCTGTTCACATTGTCCAGCACCTGATACTCATACTGGCCTGGGCGGTAATAGACGCCGCAGTTGCAGCCTTTGCTGGCCTTCCAGTCAAAGCGGAGTTCAAAGTCATCGGGTATCTTTTCAACGGTCCAGGTGATGTCACCCCCACGTTGAGGGCAGGCGAGTGCTCCGTCTTCTACGATCCAGTTGCCTGCATGTTCCCAGCCGTGAAGATCCAGGCCATTGAACAGCAGACGAAAGCCTTGTTCTTTTTCTTTGGCGGAAAGTTGGTTAGGCTCCTGGGCGCTCAACGGGAGAAACGCGAGACTGACGAGAGCGATGAAGAGTTTGGGGAAAGGCATCTTCATTCAGACGAAGGATGCCCTCTAGGCCTATCGGCCAATGAGTACTTTCAGGGGACGATCTGAACCGGAGTTCCCAGGGAGGATTCGCGGAAAAAAATCTCAGCCATCTTGGTGGGCAGGCGGATGCAGCCGTGGGAGGCTGGGTAGCCTGGCAGGTAGCCTTCGTGCATGCCGATGGCTCCTGTGATGCGCATGAAATAATGCATGTTAGCTCCATCAAATTTGGCTCCTTTAGGTCGGGCGTCTTTGCGGACATCCACTTCCTTTTTCACGATGACGCCGGTGGCATCCACATAGTCGCCATAGAGGTTGGATTTGTGGTCCAAATCTTTTTGAATGACGCTAAATTTGCCTGGGCGGGTGGCGTGACTTTCACGTCCGGAGGAAATCGGAGACATGCCAACAACCACACCATCCTTCATGAAATAGACCTTCTGCTCACCGAGGCTGATCTTCATGCTGGGCTTACCTTCCACGCCATCGCCACGCCAGTAGGAGCCATCGTCCACGGGGGCATCGCCCTTTTTCTTTTTATCCTTCTTCTGCTTTTTAATGCGGGCTTCCTCCTGGGGCTCCAGGCGGATGCGCTGCACATAAAAACCTCCGCCGGGTGCAGGACGCCGAATCTCGCGATAGGAGGGGCTGGAGCAACTGACCATTTGGAACATCACCGTCAAGATCAGCAGGGAGAAAGACAGGCGGCGGAGAGCATTCATAAAGGGAGGAGTGAGGAGGTGAGCGCTTATGGAGCACGTTTGAGGCCGCTTTTCCATCACAAGCTGAAGCTGAGTCAGGCGAATCCTTTAAAAAAGCTCAGGGCGGTGACAGTGGTGTCACCTGCGACTTCTTCTACAGGCTGTCCCCGCAGGGCTGCTACGGCGCGTGCCGTGTCTGCCACGTAGGCGGGTTCGCAGCGTTGGCCACGATGTGGGACGGGAGCGAGGTAGGGGGCATCGGTCTCCAGCATGTACTTGCCAGCAGGCACTTGGCGCACGGTTTCACCTGCGGGGCCTGGGTTTTTAAAGGTGACGATGCCGGTAAAAGAGATCAGGTGCCCGGCATCCAGCAGCGGCTGGGCCTGCTCCAATGTGCCTGTGTAGCAGTGGAAGACGCCGCGCAGGCGATCACTGTAAGGCAGGACGATGGCTGTGAGGTCCTCCCAACTCTCGCGATTATGCAGCACCACATTGAGACCCAGTTCCGCCGCAAGCTGCAACTGCAGGTGCAAGCAGCGGGCCTGGTGCTGTTTCCAACCGGTGAGATCAAAGCCTTCCGGTGGCGCATGGAAATAATCCAGGCCGATCTCTCCAATGGCCGCCACCTTCGGGTGCAGCGCGAGGTCTCGCAGTTCATGGATCCAGTCTTCGCCTGACACGGAGTCCACATCGCAGGGGTGAATACCCACCGCCACACGGATGTCGGGTTCGTTTTCCACCAGTGACAGGAGCTTCCGGGCGTTGGTCAGATCAGTGGCAGGCGCTAACATGCGGGTGATGCCCGCAGCCCGGGCGCGGTCCAGGATGGCTGGCAGGTCGTCATCAAATTTATGACTGCCCAAATGCGTGTGGGTATCGAAAAACATGGGTTCCGATAGCGGCTGATTCTGCCAGATTCAAGGGCCACGGGAGATGCCGCTAGGCGCTTTGATGAAGGCGTTCAAGCTCGGCCAAGTCTTTGCAATCGGCAGCAAGAGATCCCAAGTCTGTTCGTTGAAGAAAACTTCATGCGAGTTTTCCTTTCTGTCCTTTTCACCTCTCTGGGCTTGCTCACAGCCTCGGCCGCACAGAAGCCGAATGTCATTTTCATCTTGGCGGATGATTTGGGATATTCAGACCTGGGCTGTTATGGCGGCGAGATTGCCACGCCGAATCTGGATTCGCTGGCGAAGAATGGCCTGCAATTCACCCAGTTCTACAACACGGCCCGCTGCTGGCCCACACGTGGGGCCCTGATGAGTGGTTATTATGCGCAGCAGATTCATCGGGATGAGCTGCCGGGCCTCGGCGGTGGCGGGCGTGGAGTGCGGCCTAGCTGGGCGCGTCTGTTGCCAGATTTTTTGAAACCGGCAGGCTATCGCAGCTACCACAGTGGCAAATGGCACATTGATGGCCCCGTGCTGGAGGCAGGTTTCGATCGCTCCCTGGACATGAAAAACCAGGGTAATTTTTTCAGCTCGGCCGGCAATGCGATAAATGACCAACCCGTCACCGCACCTGCGGATGAAAAAGGCTACTACGCCACTGTGGCCACGGCAGATCACGCCATTGACTGCTTGAAAGAACACGCCGCTCAACATGCGGATAAGCCCTTCTTCCACTACATCCCTTTCATCGCTCCGCACTTCCCGCTGCATGCACTTCCGGAGGACATCGCTATCTACCGGGATAAATACCTGAAAGGCTGGGAAGCGATGCGCGAGGTCCGTTATCAAAAGCAGAAAGCTCGAGGCATCGTGAACACGGAGCTTTCAGCTTTAGAGAAAGAAGTGGGGCCACCTTATGACTTCCCAGATGCTTTTGAAAAGCTGGGTTCAGGCGAGGTCAATCGCCCGCTGCCCTGGGAGTCTTTAACAGAGGAACAACGCCGTTTTCAGGCCACGAAGATGGCCATCCATGCAGCCATGGTGGATCGCATGGATCGCGAGATCGGGCGCATTCTCCAGCAACTCAAAGACATGAGAGCGTATGAAAACACCGTCATTTTCTTTGCTTCCGACAATGGGGCGAGTGCCGAGATCATGGTGCGCAACGGCGGGCATGATCCCAAAGCGGAACCCGGCAGCGCGGCCACCTTTCTCTGCCTGGGCCCTGGCTTTTCCAGTGCCTGCAATACCCCTTTCCGCCGTCACAAGACCTGGGTGCACGAAGGCGGCATCAGCACCCCTTTGATCGCCCATTGGCCCAAGGGGATCACCGCCCGTGGAGAGCTGCGTAATAGCCCGGCGCATGTGGTGGACATCGTGCCCACCATTTTGGAAATCACCGGGGTGGAAAAACCGAAAGTGTGGCAAGGCGAAGCCATCCCGGAAGCTCCCGGCAAAAGCTTAGTTCCTGCTTTTGGCAAAGATACAACCATCGCCCGGGAGTCTCTCTGGTGGCTGCATGAGGGCAATCGCGCTCTCCGCGTGGGTGACTGGAAACTGGTGGCCGCCAAAGGAGATGCCTGGGAGCTTTACGATCTGAAAACGGATCGCGCTGAAGCCCACAATTTAGCGGCTCAAATGCCTGATAAGGTGAAAGCGCTGGAAGCTATGTGGCAAAAGCAGACCGATGACTTTTCGGCTCTGGCTAAAAAGACCGCCCACCTCCAGCCAGCGGCTCCCGCCAAAGGGAAGGGAAAAGGCAAAAAGAAGTCTGGAGCGAAGTAGTCTGGATGCGCTCTCTGGGGGCTGCAGGTGAAGAGTCTTGCCAAAACGCTGGGTTTTTTGTATTACCCAGCGTTCAACAACCTGTGTGAACCCCCGTCACCTTGCATTCATTGCCGTTTGGCTCACGATCTCTCTCGTGCGCATGAGTTATGCCGCCGAGCCGACTTCCGTGCCTACCCTGCTGCGCACGACGGTGGAAGGGCAGACCCTCGTTATTCCCATGGCTCTCAGTTACCAGCAGGTGGTGCTCGAAAAGCGGTCTGGAAATGGCTGGAAACCTTTGGCGGTCCAGTATCCGCGCACGCTGAGCCGTGAGCAGATGCGTAACATCACCTTCACACTGCCTGCGGGCGTGAAGACCGACGAAGTGCGGGTGCTGGGCTACCGAGCCGCGAAGTTTCCGTCTCGGTTTGTGTATGGGAAAAGGGTGTTCTCCCGGCCAGATGCCGTGCTGCCGACACGGATCTCGGCAGGGCTGGATCGTTTAAAAAGCAAACCCCTGCTGGAGTCAAACCTGGTCAAAGGAGGTAGGGAGGCCGATCTGTGGCAGGTGGTGGATAACCAATTGTTTGTTTACAATCAGTATCGGGGTTTGCAGGTGCTGAGTCTCAAAGATCCTGCGCAGCCGCTTCGGCTAGGGGCCTTGCGTCTTCCGGCGCTGGGTCAGCAGATGTTTGCTCTGGATGCAACGGGGACTCAGTGGGCTTTGCTGGGGCGGTCAAATGGGCGAAATCGCAGCGGTAGCTTTTCACTTTTCCTACTGCGTGTCGAGGCCGGGCAGCCCACTCTCGTCAGTGAACTGCCTTTGGATGGAGACGTAGCTGAGGGCCTGTGGAATGGAAAACATCTCAGCTTTTTGAGCACGGTACTGGATGCCAAACAGGGACGAAAAACCCAGATGATCCAGGTGGATGTGGCCAATCTTATGGCCGTGAAAATCGTGCAACGACTGAATTTCACAGGCACGCATCCTGCCTTTCGCGAGCAGGGGAATCGCCTCATGGTGAAGGTGAAGGAAGCGGGCCAAGATCGTCTCCATGAGGTGGTGATGACAGGCGGGCTTGAGGCCCTGAAAGCCCGTGCTGCGTTAGCTGCTCCTTATCGCATGGCAAGTTATGCGATAAGCGTGGTGGGGGCCAATCTGCGAGTGCAGAATTTTGAAAAGGACAGTGCTCCTGTGGTGGAAATACCCCTGGCTTGGCGTGCAGATCGTGTCCTGCCTCTGGGAGATTTTTTGATCCAGGTGGAAGATGGAGATTTGAAGGATGCGGGATCCGTCGATCCAACACAGGCGGGTGAATCTGCACGGGTGCGCATCACCACGGCCAACGATCCCGATACACTGGTGGGGCAATGGCAGCTCGGGCCAGGCATGGTGGCAGGAATGACTCTGAAGGGAGATCACCTCCTCATCGCACAATGGGTGCCCGCCTCACTGACCAAACAACCCTTGCTGCGGACCTGGGCGCTGGATTTGAGCGATCCTTCCTCGGTGGCTCGGTTGGGGGTAGTGGAGCAGGATCTTTCAGGCTTGGATGCGTGGGATTTGGATCTGGGGGCGGTGCAGCCTTTATGGATTCATGAGGGGACCTTGGTGTGGTATCTGCCAGCTCAGCATCATCCCCGCCTCTGGTGGAGTGCGCCCATGCCTGTGCAGCCCGCGCAGCCGGATGCTGCCGCCATCATTCCCGCGACCTCTCCTGTCATGGTGCTGTGCCGCATCCATTTTGAAGACGGTGTTTTGGAGGCGAGTGAGCCGCAGGTGTTGCGAGTCCGAGGGCGTGTCGTGGCCACTTCGGCGGCTCGTGTGCAAGCGGGCTTTCTGTGGTTCAGTTACGATGTCTCAGATGAGGTCAGCGGCACGGTCGTGAATGATGGCACACGGGTGCCCTTGCGGCCTTTGCCTAACCAAATTCGCAGTTGGCTGCAAGTGATGGATTTGCGCGCTGGCGCACCGTTGTTACGGGAAGTCGTTTCCATCCCTGGACCTCTGCTGGGCGTTGCCCAAGCGGATGCTCAAGGAGCCGTGATCTTAACTCACAGTGACATGTCTCTGCGCCGCGATCTCGCGCCGACCCGGGTGGTGCAGGCCTGTGCTTATGATGGGGTCAATGCCTACCTCTTAGATGACTATGTCACGGCCACCTCCTTTCAGTCTGCCCATGCGCTGGAAGGGACTCATTTGTATCTAGCGAAAGAGACGGGGCGTGTGGGCGTGGTGGCGGTCGGATATGATGCCGCGTCAGGGCGGCTAGCGCAGGTGTCTTCTTGGAACACGCAGTCGTACCCCACGCGGCTGAAGGTCACTACTGGTCACTTGTTGGCTAGCAGCCCTGGGAATCTGGAGGTGGCCACCCTGACTCTTGAGACGGGTAAGCTGAAGCCCATCGCCTCTTACGATACCCCGGTGAATTTGACGCTGCCGGTGGAGCGCGCAGCGGTGACGCCAGCCTTGGACCTCTGGATTCCTGCGGGCATGTTCGGCGTGGAGTTTTTGCAAAAGCAATCGTTAGGCCGTGATGGGGAGGATGTGGCCCGTTAACCGCCGGCCGTGATCTGGACGATCTCGATGACGTCACCTTCGTTGACTTGGGCCACGGGGATCTCTTTGGGCAGCAGCGCCACTTGATTGTGCTCCACCACGACAGGTTTGCCTGTGAGGCCGAGGGATTCGAGCAAGTCAGACAAAGACAGTGTCTGGGGGAACTCGCGCTTCTGTCCGTTGAGGGTGATGGTCATGAATGAGAAAGGGGTGTTGGTTAGGCGGCCAGGGCACCTTCCGTGAGGATGGAGGCGTCCCAATCTTTCCAGACTGCGTCCAGACCCTGATTTTTCAGCATCTCCGCCACTTCTGCCGGCGAGCGCATATCGGCGATGCCAAACTGGCCTTCGGCCTTGGCGTTTTCCGTTTTGCCATCCAGGTCCACCCGTTTTCCCCGCACCGTGTGGTGCAGGTCATCCTTGCCCGCGCCTGTGTAGCCGCCAGGTTCCGTGTGGCTGCCTGCGCTCATGGTGGTGACTCCCAGTGGGGCCAGGGCATCCCGCAGAGTTGCGGGCTCGCGGGTGCTCAGCACCACACCCACTTCAGGAAACGTGAGGCGGAAGGCGCACAGGGTCTGCACCAGGGCCCAGTCTGGAAAGCCAGTCTTCGGCTGGAAGCCACCTGCGGCGGGGCGGAGGCGTGGGAAAGCGACGGTGAAGCTGGATTTCCAGCAGTGCTTGTAGAGATGCTCCAGATGCGCGGCCAGTCGCAGGGCCTCCAGGCGCCAGTCGCTGAGGCCAAACAGCGCCCCGATGCCGATGCGGCGAAAGCCGCCTTCATAGCCACGTTCTGGGCAGGCCAGCCGCCACTCAAAGTCTTTCTTCGGCCCGGCCGTGTGCATCTCCGAGTAAAGAGGGCGGTCGTAGGTCTCGTGATAAACCACTAGGCCTTCACAACCAGCTTTCACCATCCGCTCGTACTCGGGGGCCTCCATAGGGCCGACCTCAATGCCGATGGTGGGGACGAAATCACGGATGGCGTGGATGCACTCTTCCAAATAGCCCTCGCTGACAAAGCGTGGATGCTCGCCCGCGACTAACAAGATGTTTCGAAAGCCCTGCTCCGTGAGGTGGCGGGCTTCTTTGATGACTTGGTCCACGGTCAAGGTCACCCGCATGATGCTGGTGTTATCTCGAGAAAAGCCACAATAGGAGCAGTTGTTCACGCACTCATTGGAGACATACAGGGGGGCAAACATGCGCATCGTCCGGCCGAAATTCCGCCGAGTGATGGCGCGAGATTCACGGGCCATGGCCTCCAGCTGGGCGGGGGATTTGGTCTCCAGCAACGCCCAGAACTTCTCCATCAAAGGCGACTTGCGCGTGGGGAGGGCATCGAGAACGGGGGTGAAGGAAGTCAACATGAGGGGGCGGATAAGTGATATACGCCTGTCTGAGGGGGGTGCAAGAGATGGTGATGTGTCCAAAACATCCCGTTGCCTGCGGTGACGGCTGCGTCATACTGGCGGCCCTCTTTCCATGTCCACGACGGCTCCTCAGCGCATTGTCCTCAAATTCGGCACCGGCATTCTGACAAAACTGCATGCTCCGGAGCCCGATCCAGTGCAGTTGCGCAAACTGGTGGAGGCCGTGGCCCTCCTGAAACGGGCTGGGCATAGCGTGGTGGTGGTGAGCAGCGGGGCAGTAGCCTCGGGGCTGAAGCCGATGAATCTCAGCGAGCGGCCGACGGACATGACCACCCTGCAGGCCCTCGCCGCCGTGGGGCAGACCCACCTCATGCATGCTTATGAAAACTTGCTGCGTGATCATGACCTGCACGTGGCTCAGCTGCTGGTGACTCACGAAGACCTGGAAAACTATGACCGGGCCCGCCGGGTGAAAACCACCCTCGAGCGCCTGCTCGAATTCCCCCAGGTGGTGCCTGTGATCAATGAAAACGACAGCGTGGCCATCGAGGAACTGCGTTTTGGCGACAATGACAAACTTTCGTCCCGTGTGGCGCGCCTGTGGGGAGCAGATCTTTTGCTCCTCCTCACCAGTGCGCCCGGCCTGCTGCGGGACATGCATAAACCGGAAGAAGGGCCCATCCCCATCGTTGAAGATGTGGATGTGGTGATCCATCATGCCCAAGAGGAGAAAACCAAACTGGGTACGGGCGGAATGATCTCCAAACTGCGTGCTGTGCAGGATGCGGTGAATGGCGGGGTGCAGTGCATCATCGCCAGCGGCCGCCATGCGGAGCAACTGCCCGTCGTCGTGGCCGGAGGCGGGGTATGTACCCGCTTTTTAGTGAAGGCAAAGGCCTGAGATCGCCACCTTAGGCGATCATCTTTTCCGCCGCGATCCGCAGTTTTTCCCTCAAAGGCACGGCCTTCGCGGCGAGTTCTCTTTGCTCCTGTTCGTAGCGTTGACGGCCCGCAGGTGTCTCAATGCAGACGGGTTCATAACCGAGGTGGCTCAGGTCATAGGGGCTGGCGCGCATGTCCAGGTCCCGCCCTTCTCGGGCGAGGGTGAAGACATCGGCCACGAGGTCTGCACCGACCCAGGGCCAGAGTTTCGTGGCCCATTTGTACAGGTCCATGTTCGCGTGCAGGCAGGCTCCCTGTTCCATTTCTAACCGAGTTTCCAGGATGGGTTGCAGAGCATTCAGGGGCTTTGCCGCAGGAGTAAAAAAACGAAACGCATCGTAGTGCGAGCAGCCGATGCTTTGCGATTCGATGAAGGTAGCCATCTCATCTGGGGCGAGGCGGAGTTCATATCCTTGATGGCGGATCTCCTCCCGCGTCTGGCGGTAAACCATGGCCCATTCATGCAGGCCAAAGCAGCGGAAGCGCGGAGCACGGTCCAGAATATTGGCGCAGAGCGTGGCCACCCAGCGGGCGAGGTCCCGGGTGTGAGCTCCTAGCTTGGATTCATCCAGCCAGAGCAGACTTCCCTCGCGTCGGAACTTTTCGCCTAACAGCCACGGCATCGCCAGCAGGTCCTCTTCAGTGACTTCCAGGCAGATTTCCATCGGGGGCAGCCACTGTTTCAATTTGGCCGGCGAAAAATTATAATAGGTGAAGAGGAAATCATGGACGGGGTGTTTCTCCTGGCGGCTGCGTCTTTCCACAAACGCATCGGCCAGGGCCACCACTTGGGACTGGTGGGTATCGCGACGTGCCTGCCAGTCCGTTCGAGACCAGAGGCTGCTGGAAACGGGGGGCGTCATGCCTCGATCTCGATTTTGTAGCGGGGCAGAGTTTTATCCACCTCTTGGCTGTAGGCATCGATGCCACCCGTTAGGCATGTAGCCTGGGTGAAACCATGTCCCACGAAGTAAGCCACTGCGTCTAGAGAGCGGGAGCCCGTGTGGTCATAGAGCACGACGGGGGCGGTTTTATCCCAGTGAGAAAAGGCTTCCTGAACCAACTCTTGCGTCATCAGCAGAGAGCCTGGGATCGTCACGGCCTCATGCTCCTCACGGGTGCGGACGTCGAGGACCTTCAAGTCTGGCATGGTAGCGCGGAGGGCGGCGAAGGCCTCGGGAGAGATTTGCAAAGTGGCATCTCCCTGGTGACTGTCCTGGATGTGGGCGATGACTTCCTGCACATCCAGGTTGTCATTGCGGAGGCAGAGCTGGGCTAGGGTTTCCGAAGGGCTAAAGGCGCAACTGCTGCAGCCGCCGATGTGATACCGTGCAAAAAGCGCGCGCTGAGCCCCTGGGTAACTTTGCAGCACCTGAGAAAGAGTCGTTTCAGGTAAAAGGGGCGGCAGGCAGGGGGTGGTCATAGCTCAATGAATAACGCACGTGACCGGTGACGAAACTGCAAACTTCAAGTGGGCAAGCGGTAAGGCTGCGCTACAATCTCCCTTTATGCTCGAACGCGAACCTCGCATCTATGTGCTGCCTACGATGATGACAGCCGGGAATATCCTGGCTGGTTTCGTGGCGATCTTGCAGATTTTTAAAGGCCGGGAAGGGGAAATTACCCAGCATTATTACTGGGCGATCATCGCGATTTTAGCCGCTTGTTTGTTCGATGTGCTCGACGGTCGTGTCGCACGCCTCGGCGGGCAGGAATCGCCCTTTGGCCGTGAGTTGGATTCGATTGCAGACATCGTTTCGTTTGGTGTTGCGCCCGCTTTGTTGGTGCATGACATCGTGCTTTCTAATATCGAAAAACCCGCAGGCCTAGGTTGGTTGATCGCCTGTGCTTACCTCGTCTGTGGAGCCATGCGATTGGCACGTTTCAATTGCATCGCGGCGAGTGATGATAAGACCAACAGCAAGCACTTTCGTGGCTGCCCTATCCCTGCGGCAGCGGGCGTGATCGCCTCGCTCACGTTGATGATGTTGTGGCTCAATGAAGGCAACAAGGAAATCGGCCCGTGGAAATATGGTCTGGCCGTCCTCATGGTCCTGCTTTCCTACCTGATGATGAGTGATCTGGAGTATCCTAGCTTCAAATCCATCAACTGGCGCACCCGCCGTTCTCCGGCTTGGGTGCTCATCTCCATCATCGTGGTGGCTTTTGCCGTGCGGAACTGGCAGTGGATGCCATCGGTTCTGTTTGTTAGCTATCTGCTCTACGGACTAGTGCGCCCCTGGGTATCCCGTCGCTGGCGGCAGGAGATTGAGATCGAGTATGAGGCGGCAGATACGCCGGATGATCCCATCACCACTCAGACGGACATCCCTTCAGACTCAGATAAGAAGGCGGAAAAAGGGCAGGACCCTGCTGCCGACATTTAGATTTTACCCCTCGCGACGACTCACCGGACAGATACACCTAGGATGGCGGATTTTTACCAGCACGCACGACTTCCCACCCTGCATCACCTCGCCACTCCAGACGCCACCGCGCGGGACGCGGAATTGGTGGAGTTGACTCAAGACCGCCCAGTTGCCCTGCTGCTGCCTGCTTTACACGCAGAGACGCAGCGCCCAGCCTTGCCTGCGATTTTGGAGCAGGTGTCTCAGGTGCCCTACATCAGCCAAGTGCTCCTCAGCATGAACGGCATGGCGGAAGGTCAGGTGGAGGCAGCTCTAAAACTGTGCCGCGAATCTGCTGGGGGCAAAAAAGTACAGGTGCTGTGGAATGATGGCCCCGTGCTACAAGCTGCCCATCATCGTCTGGCTGAAGGCGGGTGGGATGGCACGTGTGTGGGTAAAGGGGCCAATATCTGGATGGGGCTCGCTTACCTCAAAGCCTCCGGCCACGACGGCATCGTCATCAGTCACGACACGGATATCCTGAATTACAGCCCTTCGATGCTTTCGAAACTGTGTTTCCCTGTGGCACATCCACGCCTGGGGTATCGCTTTGCCAAAGGTTATTACAGCCGGGTGGCGGATCGTCTCTATGGCCGGGTCACCCGCTTGCTCATCTTCCCGTTGATTCAGTCCTTTCAGGATGTGCTGGGGGTCAAGCCGCTGCTGGAGCATTTGATGAGCTTTCGCTATCCTCTCTCAGGTGAGTTTGCGGGCGACCTGGGGACCTTGGCCGGTTTCAGTCTGCCTCCTGCGTGGGGTTTGGAAATCGCCATGCTGTGTGAATCGCATCGGCATTTGACCCCGGCGGAGCAGTGCCAGGTGGATCTGGGATTTCACTTTGAACATCGTCACCGCCAGCTCATTAATCCAGGTCTGGAACAGGGCCTCGTAGCCGCCGCTGCGGATGTTGTGCGTTGTCTGACCTGGCAGATTCTGCGGGATGCCGAAGAGCGTGCGGCCGAGTCTCTGCTGCGACTGGTCTTGGAGCGTTATGCGAAGCATCGGGCCCATGAGTGGATGCAGCGTTATGAGCACGTGGCTCTGCTGAATGGCCTCATCTTTGACCATGCCGAGGAAAGCCTCGCCATTCAGGCCTTTACGGAGGCTTTGGAAGAGCTGGTGGTCAGCGTGGGAACCAAAGGGCTGCATGTTCCCGGTATGCGCCCTTCGCCCGCTCAGGCTTTGCAGCAGTTGCCAGGATTCGGAGATCAAGTGGTTGGCTCCGTGCTTTAAGCCTCGGTCGCCTCAGGGTTGTTTCTGCATTTGCCTCGTGGGTGGTAGATGCTCAGCATAACCAGCCTGGGTGCGGTGCAGTTCTGCCACGGCTGTGGCGCGCAGTTTGGCCAGGGTGGGTTGGTGCTCTGCGAGATCGGCTAGATTGGTCAATTCTTCGGGGTCGGATTGCAGATCATACAACTCCTCTGTTTCGCTGGGAGTGAGGTAACGGATGTACTTGTAGCGGCCATCATTCAGCGCTGCATACCAGGGCACATGATGGTGGGCGGCCTGTGCGGGGGTGTCTTTGACCACCTGGGTCACATCGGAGCCGAAGTGGTCGCCCGTGGCCTCATAAAAACATGGGTAAGGCCAGGCTGCTCCAGTCGGATCTTTGAGCAGAGGGGTGAGGTCACGACCGTGAATCTCCCAGGGCAGGGGGATGCCTGCAAATTGGCTGAAGGTAGCGACGAGATCTGTCCCATTCACCGGTTTGGTACACACTTTGTCCTGGGGCAGGGTGCCCGGCATGGAGATGATGAGGGGGCTACGAAAAGCGGCATCGTAAGGGGCCAGCTTCGTGCGCAGGCCGTGCTCGCCGGTGGCAAAACCTTGATCGGCTGTAAGCACGACCAAGGTGTTTTCTAGCTGCCCACTTTCTTTGAGGGCTTTCATGACTTCGGCCACGCCTTCATCCAGCGATTGCACACAGTCATTGAGCTGGTGGATGTGGTCTGAATAAGGGCGCGCCTTCTTGGCGTTGTCGCCGAAGGTTTCACCGCTCTTTTGGGGGACGATCCGTCCTTCAGCATCTTTTTTCCAGGCCTGGGTTTCGTTCAGATAATCCGGTTTTCCTGGGCGTGGAGGTAGGATGTCTGCGGGGAGGGGGACGGCGTCGTTTTTATGCAGGCCTTTATGGCGTTTCGCAGGGGTGGTGGGCCCGTGGACGCCGCCGTAGCATAACCAGAGATACCAGGGTTTTGCCGCATCGCGGTGCTGGCCACGAATGTATTCGGTGGCCCAGCGGGTGTAGTTGTCGGTGGAATAGTCGGGGTTCAGTGTGGCCGCTTTGACTCCATTGATTTCTAGAATCTGGTCTTCGTAGTAAGCTCCTGCATTCTCGGGGTATTTGGGGCGGTTCCAGACGATCTGGTAATCCCAGTCCCGTCCATACCCTGAATCCACCCCGGTGTGCCACTTGCCAATCTGCGCGGTGTGATAGCCATTTTTCCGGAACACGGCGGGGAAGAAAGGCGTCTTCTGGGGATCATATTCACTGCCTGGATATTTCCCGCTCATGCGCATGGACTCGATGCCATGAGGATGCCTACCCGTGAGCATGGTTGCACGTGAGGGCATGCACCATGCGCCCATGTAGGCGTGGCTGAAGCGCACGCCACTTTTGGCTAGGGCATCCATGGCTGGTGTTTTGACACCCGGCAGCGCTTCGGGATAACAAGACAGCGTCTTGTAGGAATGATCATCGGTGAAGATGAACAATATGTTAGGCGGCTTGGGCGCAGCGGTGGCTGCACTACAAGCGATCACCACCCACAAGAGCCAAGGAAGTCGCTGAAACATGCCCTCTAAACGCGCGGGGTTTAGACGAACTCTCAAGCGACTCCAATTTTCAAAAACAGCCTTCGTTATGGAGCTACCGCAGCTTGGTTGATGCGGGAGCCGGAGGGGTCCACCACCCGCACCGTGACGAAGAATATCACGTTTTTGACACGGCGCTGTTTGACATCACTTTTGAAAAGACGGCCTATGAATGGCATGTCGCCCAGCACAGGGATTTTATCCGCGATGATTTCTGTCTGGTCTGTGACCAAGCCCCCGAGGACCACCGTCGCACCATCATACACTTTGACAGAGGTGATGATTTTTTTGGTGTCGAAGATCGGTTGGAAAATCAGGTTAGGGGTGAGCTCAGTGAAGGTTCCCTGGTAAAGGCTACGAATCGGGGAACCGTAGTTCACGAAGCCAGAAAATTCTGTGAACTGGGGGGTCACCGTCAAATCCACGGTGCGACCGTCTTCAGAAATCACAGGCTCCACATCCAGAACAACACCCGTCTTGCGTGTATCGAAGGACGTAGGCGTGCTGGGCGTGACCACCGCGGGGGGCAGTTCACCAGGAATGGTTTCGCCAGTGACAGGATCAATGACATTGCTCTGGCCGATGTTTGTCGGGATCTGGGGGGGATCGAACTCCGTCGGGTAGATCAACTCACGAACGACTTCAACGGAGGCTTTCTGGCCGCTGCGTGTCACCACGCTGGGCTGGGCGGCGAGGTCAACGCCCTTCTTCTGATCTAGCGCCCGCACGATACCCTGAAACTGTGGGTCTGACAAAACTCCTGCTACGGATAGGACGCCAGGTGAACGGCGGGAAGTGGCGGTTGTCGCACCGAAGAGAACGTTGTCCACACCGTTTTTGCTCAAGTCACCGGAGGAGCGCAGGCTGGTGGTGAGGGGATTCATGCCGATGGCCGTGGCTACGCCGGGGGCGACCATTTGCTTGAAGGCAAACTCTTCCGCTAAGAAGTTGGCTCCCGTGAGAGCATTGCCAATCGAGCCACCACCGAGAGCGACTTGGTCGTTATTGACGCCGAAGGTACCGAGCAGCCAATCGAATCCCAGCTCACTCAAGCGGTTGTCACCTACTTCCAAAAGGCGCACTTCGATGATGGCCTGTTTAGGGGAGCGATTCTGTGCTTGCTCCACTAATGAATCCACGATTTCCAAATTTGCGGCCGTGTTACGCACCACCAGCATGTTGCTGCTAGGACTGTAATTGGCCCCGGTGCCTTCTCCAAAGGAGACACCATAACTCTGGAGGAACTCCTGGGCTCCTAGGCGCTTGATTTGAATGCCTGTAGTGGCCGTTGCACCTGCGCCTGCGGCGGCAAAGGGATCTGCCGAGGCTGGGGCTGCGGCACCGACTGGAGCACTGGTGATAAAATCTGGTGGGACGCGGTAGGATTTTGAAATGATGACGCCCGTGTTCTCTGTGAGAGCAACCAAACGTACGGCATAGTCTTCCACACGGTAAGCGATACCGGCGATCTGAGTGACGTAACGTAGCACTTCCTCAATGGGCACTTCTTTGAGGTTCAATGAAATGGGCCGCGCAGGCTGGTCATTCGGGATGCTGACAACGAAGTCCACACCCTTGCCTGTAGGGTCCAGATCCCGTGAGCGTACGCGTAGATACTCCATGACCTCTTCAAGAGTGGCCCCGCTGAAATCAATCTGGGAGATGGTCAGGTCCCGCAGTTTCTTCTGAATGGCTTCACGGCCACCACGAATGTCCGTGGTCTGAAGGCTCGTGCCCGCATCTCCAAAGAGGTTCGAGACATCGGTGCTGCGCAGGGGGACTTGTTTTTCCCAGGCGGCATTCACTTCATTGAGCATCCGGCTGCGCTGGTGGTCCTTCGCCACACTGAAATACTGGGCGCGTTCCTTTTCGGTGGCCTCCATGCCACGGCGGGCGGCTGTATTGTAGGGATCCAGGCGCAATACCTCTTCATAGGTCAACAAGGCCTTGTCATGCTGCCCGGTCTCACGCTGAGAATTAGCCAGAAGGAGAAGCTTTTGCACCTGCTCCACCCGAGCGACGTGTTCCGTAGTCAGAGCTGGTGGGTAGCGATCAGGATCACCGAAGCGTTTGCGCAGCTTGAGGATGCGGCTGTCACCTTTGGCCACTTCCGCACGGTCTAGTTTGTCCAGCACCGCGGTAGCGCCAGGATAATCTCCTTTGTCCACCAATTCCTTGGCGTGGGCGAGTCCCGCCCGGATGTATCCATCTAGAGCAATGGTGCGGGTTTCTTGAGCCAAAGGGACGTCTGGCAGAGCTAAGAAGGCTTCTTCAAAAATGGCGAGCGCAGCAGCGGAATCACCTTTTTTCAAAAGCGCTTCCGCTTCGGGAAGGCGTGCCTGCTGAGTCGTGACAGTGGTGATCCGGCGTTGGACTTCCTTTTCTGCCAAGCTGGAGGTCTGGCCTTCTCCAGCCAAGGCTGTTGAGGAAGGAGCGAGGCTGCCAGCCAAGGCCAGAAAAGAAACAGCCGCAGAGACTGCGTACTGGCGGGCGGGGCGTGAATTCGGGCTATGCATTCGATGTCGGGGGCAGGCGAAACGCGAGGAATATCAATTTTTCCGGCCTAGCCCAAGCATTTTCTCTGAGGAATCTATCTTTCGTGCGTTCTCTGCTTGTCTGACCACTACAGATTTGTGCATTCTTTAGCAAAGAGGATGCAAGTTTATGGAAATCGTCCAGTTTGAAGACTCCCCCCCCTTGCTCATGCTTTTGATTCGAAAGTTTTTCGGTTCCCTACCTTTGACTGCTGTTGCCCGTCTCGTGGCATCCTCAGCAGTGGTCTTAGCTGCAAGTGCGCAGGCTCAGATCAATGACCTCAATGATCTCCGTCAGTTACTAGGACAAAACAATGGGGTGACGGCGAAGTCCACGACGGCCTCGGCCTCACCTCCCGTCTCGCCAAATCCGAATGTCTTTTACACAAACCCAGGGCCATGGGGAAAGCTGCGTTGCGCCTACATTTATCTAGAGGCGCCCAAGACGCTGGTGGATAGCTTTCCTTTGCCGAACACCCGTCCTCGTTGGACCTTTTCTGAGGAAATGCTGCCCAACTTGCCGGATTTTTTCCGCAAGGCTTCTCTGTCTGAGGCGCTCATCACGTTGCTTCTGGATACCAATCAAATGGTTAAGGAGAATGGTTTTGTCCATGTCTTCCCACCGCTGCCAGATCTGGAGGCCATTACGCCAGAATCTCGCGCCATGATTTACACGGAGCTATCGAAGTATCCGCCTAACGAATTTTGCGTGGACCCGGTGCTTATTGTGGGGCAGACGGTGAAGGAGTGGTACCGCACAAGCAAGCTGCGCCCTGAAATCATCGCCAAGATTGATCAAATGGCTTATAAGCGTGGGGACACCATCGCTTTCAGCGACATCGCAGCCATCCTCAATTACGCGCAGTCAGACTCTGAGGCGCGTGCCATGTTTAAAGCCTTCACCCGTACCCGGTCATTGATGATCAAGGTCGAGGTGGATCACACCACGAATGTGGATGAATTGGTCGGTTACTGGACTTTGGGTATGGGCCTACGCCGCAAGGATGTGGAGCCTTTGGTGCAGTCCATCATTGATACGGATGGTATCGAGGCTCTCCCCTTGTCTCATTTGCTGCCGGCGCTGGTTCGTAAACTGATGTACACTTATCCAGGGCTAGACCTCGCCAAGCACGGGATGCTGCCAGACTGCCATTGGACCTCGCTGAATTTCTTCAATTACGAGCCGCACGAATATCTGCTCGACTCGCGCCTGGCGACGAGCGCTGTGCTGGAGAATTTTACTCCGATCGAGCCGCCCTATAAATATGGGGATGTGTTGTTTTTCTTGAGCAATGAAACGGGGGATGCCTTCCATTCCTGCGTGCACTTGGCGGATGGGATCGTGTTCACCAAAAATGGCCGCAACCTCTTGTCTCCATGGGTGCTCATGAAGGTGGAAGACGTGCAGAAAATTTACCTCTACAAAGGGGATGGACGGATTCAGGCGTTCCGCCGGAAAGATCCTTCCCAGTCCATCCCCGGTTCGCAGTAGAAGAAATTAAGGGAGCTCGACGATGACTTCGATCTCCACCAAGGCACCGAGGGGAAGGGCCGCTACTTGCACCGTGGAGCGTGCAGGTTTGTGCCCACTAAAAGCTTCGTCGTAGAGGGCATTCACCTTCGGGAAGTCCCCCATGCTTTGCAAGAAGACCGTGGCTTTCACCACACGGGTCAGATCCAGCCCCTGGCTGGCGAGGAGCGCCTTGATATTGGCCAATACCTGCTGGGTCTGTCCTTCCACCTCGGTGGCTTCGATCTTGCCACTGGCGGGATTGATCGGGATCTGGCCGGAGCAGAAAAGAAAGCCGTTGGCGCGCACAGCTTGGGAGTAGGGGCCGACAGCAGCCGGCACTTCAGGGGCGTTATTGATGAGTTCCATGGTTAGGATGAAAAGGTGTTCAGGCTTTGATGAGGCTGTCGTAGAGGGCCTTGGTGCGATGTGCGATGCTGGTCCAGCTAAAGCGTTCGACAGCGCGTTTGCGTCCGGCTAGGCCCATGCTGCGGCGTTTTTCAGGGTCGGCCATCAGGGTGTTGATGCCTTCAGCGAGATCGCGAGCGAAAGCGGCGGGATCAACAGCTTCAAAAGGACTTTCTGTCTGCTGATCCAATGGAACGAGGATGCCCGTTTCGCCAGGAACCACCACTTCCTTGATGCCACCGACGGCACTGGCGACGACGGCGGTTTCACAGGCCATGGCCTCTAGGTTGATGATGCCAAACGGCTCATAAATGGAGGGGCAGCAAAAGACATCCGCATGGGAATACATGGCGATCTTTTCCTGCAACGGAAGCATGGCCTGGATCCATACAATGCCGTCTCGTTTGAGCTGGGCAGCCGTGACGGCAGCCTGCATTTCAGCGGCAATTTCCGGGGTGTCTGGGGCTCCCGCGCAAAGCACGATCTGGAAACCCGGATTCATCTGCTCAATGGCGCGAACTAGGTGGATGATGCCTTTCTGCCGCGTGATGCGGCCCACAAATAAGACGAAAGGTTGGTCCGGATTGACACCGTGCTTACGCAGGACTTCAGGAGCCTCAATGCGGTGATACTCATCGGGATCAATCCCATTGTGGATGACATGGATTTTATGCGGATCCAGCGGGAACATGCGCAGGAGGTCGCATTTGGTTTCTTCGGACACGGCGACGATGGCATCGGCCATTTCCAGTGCGGTCTTTTCCAGCCAGACGGTGAAGTCATAGCCGCCGCCGAGTTGCTCCCGTTTCCATGGGCGCAGGGGCTCCAGGGAGTGAACAGTGAGCACCATGGGGAGGCCGTAGTTTAGCTTGGCTAGAATACCGCCGAAGTGGGAATACCAAGTGTGCAGATGTACGACCTGCGCATCAATGTTGCGTGTGTTGAAGTCTAGACAACGCTGAAGGGCACCGAAGACGGATTTTAGATTGGCAGGGCTAGTCCAGCCTTCCGCATTGAGTCCTGTGCCGTGGACGGTGAGTTGGGGATCCGCGCTTTCTTGGTCCCCAAAGCAACGCACTTCCACCTCCATCAGCTTAGCAAGCTCACGTGTGAGGTATTCGACATGCACTCCGGCACCCCCATAAATGTGGGGCGGGTATTCGTTGGTGAGGAAAAGGGACTTCATGGGAGCAGGCTGCTTTCTAGCCCATTCCCTCGTGCTCACGCAAGAGGAAGCGCATCATTCGCGCAACCTGCCTGATCCTCTTGCTTTAAACCCTTGCTACTCCAGGACATTGGCTGCCCTGGAGGCCGCTTATTTAAAGTGTTTCGCTGCTGCGTTCAGATGCGCCGCATATTCTTCCGTGCGCATTTCCACACGTTCACGAATGCTGCGCTCACCGATGCCGTCATGCTTGGTAGCCACGAGGGCTTTGAGCAGGTTGATCAGATCCCGGACGTCACTCATCATGACAAACTCAGGCGCGATTTTTTTGTTCGCGTCCATGTTGTGATAGTTACCTAACGGGATGGAGATGCCGGTGCTGCGGATACCTGCGGCCTGCATGGCGGTGGCTTCACAGGCACCTGCATCAAGGAGGCAGCGCTGAACACGAATACCTTGTTCCTTCGCCGTGGTCATGAGAACGGCCGTGCCTTCACTATCAAAGATGGAAAGACGATCTCCCACACGGACGACGGGGCCACCGCTCATCACCGCACCATTGACCGGGCGGCTGGTTTCGATGGAAAGGAAAACATCATCAGTGCCAAAGGGCCACTTTTGGGCGATGTGCCAAGCTCCAAGAAAACCGACTTCTTCGGCGCGGGTAAAGACGGCGTGGAAGGTGGTGCTGAGGTCCAGCGCGGCGAGTTCCCAAAAAGTGGCGACGATGACGGCGCAACCGACGAGGTCATCACAAGCGGTGGCTTCGATCTTGTCGTCCGTGACGTTCGCCGGGAAAACCCAAGTGGCGATGTCGCCTTTTGGCTTGGCACGAAGGCCACGCTTCACGCCAGCTTCCACTTCAGGTTTAGGAACACCACCGAGGAATTCAAAGTCGTCTTTGCCGGTGCTGCCTGGCGTGCGCACAAAAGCGGGGTGGTCCATGTGAGCTCCGAGCACCCAGGTGGGCTTGCTCTTGCTTTTACCATTCTTATAGGTGGCGAGAAGGTTGCCATATTTATCACGCTTCGTTTTCACGTGGGGGCAATCCTTCAGCAGAGCCTCGATTTCGGCACGAACATGGTATTCGTGGAAAGGAGCGGTGGGCTGCTTTAGAATTCGCTTGAGAATGGTTGTGAGGTTGGGCACTGCCATGTGCCCACCGTAACGACCTTTTTCCAACCCACAAACGCCAAGGTGAAGAACCTCCGATATTTCTGCGAGACCTTTTTGGTCTCATCTGCTGCCTGGTTGCTGCCCAGGTTTCCCCGTTCTGTCATTCTGGCGATGTCCAAAGGAGTGGGATTTGCCGCGTATTACTTGGATGTGAAAGGCCGGAAAACCGCCCTGGAAAATTTGCGTGTTGCCTTCCAAGACGAATACACCGTGGCGGACCGCCGGCGGATCGCCCGGCAATCTTACCAAACTTTTGCCCGCACATTTCTGGATCTTTTTTGGGCTTCATCGCTTACAAAGGAGACTTGGCAGCAGCACATCACGATCCAGATGTGTGATGCGCAGGCTGAACAGCAGGCTCGTGAAACCGGGGCTGTCTGGGTGACCCCGCACTTTGGAAATTTTGAATTTGTCAGCCTCATCTGGGGATTCCGGGGCATCCCCTTTACCGTGGTGGCGCAGGACTTTGACAATGCCTCGCTGACGGCCCTTTTTAAGCGGTTGCGTGAGCATTCAGGGCACACGGTGATCCCTCAAGAAAATGCGATGCTGAAGCTGATGAAGGCCCTGAAGCGCAAAGGCCATGCAGGAATGCTGACCGATCTCAACATCTCGCCGGGCAAGGCCGCCACCGCCATCCGTTGTTTTGGGCTGCTGACCTGCGTGCCTACTCTGCATGTAGAATTGGCCATGCGGCTGGGTCTCTCCGTCATGACCGGGGTCTGTCTGCCGTTGCCAGATGGCCGCTACGAAGTTTCCATTTTCGAAGCTCTGCGTCCTCAACCCGAAGATGATATCACGATCTTGACGCAGCGTGTGTGGGATCATTTTGAGAAAGCCATCCGGAAAAATCCCGAATGCTGGTTATGGATGTACAAACACTGGCGTTACCTGCCCAGCCGGGGTGTTTACCCGGCCTACCCAGCCTATGCCAAACCTTCCCGCAGGTTTACCGCGATGTTGGAGAGCATGGGATTGGCGGAGCCCCCGCCACCAGCGGCATGATTCCGCCATTGCGTAGCCCGCCTTCCTTGCTACCCACTAGAACATTCTCAGATGACACAACTCTTCGAAATCCTCGGCCAGTTCGACCACGAAAGCGATTGCCAGAAACTGCTTTACGCCCCTCTTCCCCAAAAGCTCACGTATCGTGAGAGCACCGTTTACAAGGTGGACTACGAAGGGGATGCCGCAGCGCTGGAGGGCTTTGTGCGCCAGGTGCTGCTGGACCCTATCAGCCAAACCCTGCGCGATGGCGAAACGGGCGCTTTTGAAAAAGCTAAATTCACTCTCGAATATGGCATGAAGGGCGGGGCGCTGGATCTGGAAAAGGAAATGATCCTGAACTACTATCGCGCCTTGGAAAATCCTGGTTTCCAAATCTCCAAGCTGACTCTGCGGAAGCGCGTTTATGTCTTCGGCGAGCAGGCGGACTCCAAGCCTTTCGTGCGCGATATTTGCAACCCGGCCATCCACACCTGGGAAGTGCGGCAGGCTGCCTAAGCCCCCGCCATGCTGCGTTTTTCCTTTCTTGGTTTCCCGGTGGTCATTCACTGGGTATTCTGGCTGACCATGGCCATGCTCGGGGGTGGTTTTTACGCCGATACCTCCGAGGAAATGCAGCGGGTGCTAGTCTGGGTCGTTGCCGGGTTTTTGTCCATTTTCATTCATGAACTGGGCCATGCGCTGACCATGCGCCACTATGGGGCGCAGCAGGTCCACATCGTCCTGCATGGGTTTGGTGGTTATGCGAATGGCATCCGTCGGTTCTCCCGCAGCCAGGACTTTTTTGTCAGTGCCGCCGGGCCGTTTTTTCAAATCGCCGCAGGTGTAGCCATGTGGTGGCTGGTGGATGAATGGCCTCCGCAGCAAGTGCTGGGGAAGTACTTCATGGATAAGTTTGTCAATGTGAGCCTTTTCTGGGCCGTGCTGAACCTTTTCCCCATCATCCCGCTGGATGGCGGCCATATCATGCAGGCCATCTTAGGGCCACGCCGGCAAAAAGTAGCCCTCACTATCAGCATGGTCTGTGCGGTAGGCTTCGGCATTTGGGCTCTGACGGTGGGCCAAATCTTCATCGTGATTTTCTTTGCCATGTTCGCCTTCAATAATTGGAAACAATGGAAAGGTGAACCGCCAACGATGATGCCCTAGAACTGGTTTATATCGTATCTCCTCCTGCCATGTCCGCTCTCGACGATCTCCTCACCTGCCTGCGTTTTCCCAGCGTCTCCACTGACTCACGACACAATGCCGATACTCGGGCCTGTGCGGACTGGCTGGTGGCCAAGCTTACCTCCATGGGGCTGACGACGGCTCTTCATGAGACTCCTGGGCATCCTGTTATAGTCGCCAAAAACACGCACATTGCCGGGCGTCGCACGGTCCTGCTCTATGGGCACTACGATGTGCAACCAGCCGAGCCTTATGCGGAGTGGAAGTCTCCTCCGTTTGAGCCGACCATTCGGGATGGCGTCATCTTTTGCCGTGGGGCGACGGATAATAAAGGCCAGCTCATGGCCCACGTTTCCGGTTTGGCAGAGACTCTGGCAAAGCAGGGTGACCTGCCGGTGAATCTCACCATCCTTTTTGAAGGTGAGGAAGAAATCGGTAGCCCAAACTTGAAGCCGTTTTTGGAAGCGCATCGTGAGGAGCTTGCCTGCGATGTGGTGGCCATTTCGGATACAGGGATGGTCGGCCCTGGCGTGGGGACCTTTACGTATGGCCTGCGCGGGATCGCCTGCATGGAAGTGAAGGTCCATGGCCCCAGCATTGACCTGCATTCTGGCATTTTCGGTGGTGCGGTGGCTAACCCCGCGACGGTCGCTGCGCGACTGGCCGCGACGCTGCATGATGAGCAGGGTAAGGTCTTGATCCCAGGCTTTTATGATGCGGTGAAACCTCTGGCCGACTGGGAGCGCAGCGCCTGGGCAGAGCTGGGAGATGGGGATGCGGAGACGCTTTCGCTGACCGGAGTTCCCGCTCTATTTGGCGAGCCTGGATTCACGGAGCGTGAGCGGCGCTGGGCGCGGCCTACGGCGGAGGTCAATGGCATCGGCGGCGGTTATCAGGGGGAAGGATCAAAAACGGTGATCCCGCGAGAGGCGTTTGTGAAGCTGTCGTTCCGTCTCGTACCGGAGCAAAATCCAGAGGAGATCATGGATCTGGCCAGTGAGTACCTGAAGTCCAAAGCACCGCCGAGTGTCCGTCTGGAAATCGTGCGCGGGCACACGGGCCAGTCTTATTTGATGGACCCACAAGGATCTCTAGGGAAGGCGGCGCAGCGTGCACTGGCAAAAACCTTTGGAGGCAAGGTGGCTCTCATTCGCGAGGGGGGAAGCATCCCTATCGTGCAGGCTTTCAAGGAAGTGCTGGGGGCGGATACGTTGCTGCTGGGGCTGGCCCTACCGGATTGCCAAGCCCATGCACCGAATGAAAATTTCCCGATCGCCAATTTTGAGGCGGGCATTCGCCTCAATCAAATCTTGCTCGAAGAACTAGGCGCGGCCTGAGAAGGCTGGACTGGATCCCCCCTTTTCGCAAACGGGTGAAAGGGGGCCGGCTGGCTAGAGGTTTGCGAGCACGTAATCCCAGGTGAAAAGCACCGCCCAGGTCATAGCGGCCCCCACCCCCACATCCAGGAGGTTGATGCGGTTCCACAAGGTTTTGCCTTTGGCGTAGATCGCTTCCATGGCTGGGATCGGGATCGGAGGGGAGTTATCTTCCTCGACCTTATCTTCTGCCAGGGCTTCTGGATTGGATGCCGCTGCCACTTGGGCCAAGTAGGTGCTTTCCGTCACTAGATTCAGGCGATGGATGGCTGCCGCTAGTGCGACGATCAAGAAGTACTCCGTGTGGTATTCACGGTTGATCATCCAGCCGGAAATAAGATAGGAGATGACTAGCAGCATGGCCGCTCTTCGACATCGTTCTTGATCCGGGTCATCGCGGGTAAATCGTGCACCTATCCACAGTGAGCGGATGGCCAGCCACATGGGGAGAAGATAGAAAAAGATGCCATTGATGCCCAAGTCACCGCCGACCTGGACGTAGCTGGAGTGAGTGGATTTGGTCTCCCACTGGCCTTCCCAGATGATGAAGCCGACGAATTGCTTCCAGCCTTCACCGCCTGGTTTCGTTTCAGTCACGCGGCGCGCCATTTCCCACACCATGAGACGGCCCTGCACGCCTTCATCGGCACGCAGGTTTCCCATCTGTTCCATTCGGGGGAGAAAGCTCAGGGCCGAGACCCCAATCGTCGCTGCCATGGCGATAGACAGGAGCTGGATAGACTTGGGACGCCCAACGACGAAGATCAGTACGAGGAGAATCCCGCCGACGAGGAATGCACCTTTGGATTTCGTCTCGTAAGTGCAGTAGCAGGCCAGTGCTGCCAGGGCAGGGAACATGATCAGCCGCCCGGTGGCACCCTTGCGCCAAAAGTAGATGACGTAGCTGAGTGGCATCGCCACGATGACGGAGTGCGCCAGCGCGTTTGGGTTGTTATGCATCCAGGTGCCCAGACACAGACGGCCATCAAAGAACATGGTGACTTCGCCCGCATTCGTGAGGTCTAGGCCATATAAACTGGCCACGGCCATGGCCGCTACCCCCACGAGCATCCAGTTCCAGGCTTTGATGTAGCCGAGAACTCTTTCCCAATTGGTCAGGGAATGGACCGTAAAGCCGTAAAAGACGACATAAGGTAAGAAGGCCTTGAGCGTGCCATTGAAATCTCCTGAGTACCACGAAACGTAAAAGTAGTAAGCTAGGATCGCCCAGTCATGCGGGGTCTTCAGGATGCCACCACTGCCTTGCCTATTGCGGTTGATCGCAAAGCTGATGATCCACATCAGGATCATGGGCCGGATGATATTGAAGCCTATGAGTGAAGGTATCCAGTCCTGGGGCCGGATATAATAAAGAAAGAGGAAAAACAGGGCCGTGCGATATTCCATCGGGGGCGATTCGGCTACACGCCTGCCTTTAAATCTGGCTGCCCAGACAAACAAGCTGAAACTGGATGGATATGCACTCTGAGTGTTTAAAGAATTCTCGCATTCCTGAGGTTGTGGAGGAATGCATCAAGCTGGCTTGACTGCCTTGACCTTTGACGGTGCGGCCTGATGATTTGGGACCACCCATGTCGCTGACTTTTCTCCACACTGCCGATTGGCAAATAGGCAAGCCTTTCGCCCGGATCGAGGATGAGCAAAAGCGTGCCATTGCCCGGCAGGAGCGTGTGAGGGTGATCGAGCGTCTAGGTCAAGTGGCTCTGGATAAAGCCGCGCGTTTCGTGGTGGTTGCAGGGGATGTGTTTGACTCACCCACGCCCGATAAAGGCACGGTTTCTGCCGCATGCGCAGCCATCGGCCAGCTGGGTTTGCCAGTGTATGTGATCCCTGGGAACCATGATCATGGCGGCCCCGGCAGTCTCTGGGGACAGCCTTTTTTCCTACAGGAGCAGCGGGCCCTGGCAGCCAATCTCCACGTCTTGCTCAAGCCAGAGCCTGTGGAACTGGAGGACGTCGTACTGCTGCCATGCCCGCTTTTACGCCAGCATGATGCTAGCGATACCACGGCCTGGATTCGTGGTCTGGACTTGAGTGCCTGGGGGAATAAACCTCGTCTCGTCATTGCCCATGGCAGTGTGCAGGACTTTGGCCCGGGTGGGGATGACGAGGAGGCGGGAGATGCGGCGAATCGCCTGGATTTGGCTCGGCTACCGCTGGCTGAGTTGGATTATGTTGCGCTGGGAGATTGGCATGGCCTGAAAAAGGTGTCTCCTCCCGGCCCTTGTGCAGCTTGGTATTCGGGCACGCCGGAGCCAGATCGCTTTCCGCGCGGGGAAGGGAATCTACCGGGAAACGTTTTGGCGGTGACTGTAGAAAGAGGTGTTCCCGCGCAAGTCGTGCCCATCTCGACCGCACGTCTTACCTGGCATGATGTGGAATTCCATCTCACCGATGATGCGGCGGTGAAGCGACTGGAGGAGCTGCTGCCCACTCTCGTTCAGGGGCGAACCGGGCAGGATCTCCTGAGACTGACTTTGCAAGGAAGTTTGGGGATTTCCGCCTGGGGGGAGCTGGAACAGGTGCTAGAGACGTGGCGCTCCCGCTTGTTGCGTTTGCGGCTGCATTCCCGAGTGGGAATTGACCCCTCTGAGGAGGAAATAGCGGGTCTGCTCACCCGTGCAGATGCGCCACTGGCCGCTCGGGTGGCCAGCCGTCTTTTGGAGGAGAGCCAATCTCCCGAGGCGACCGTCGCGGAGCGTGCACGGCAGTCCCTGCTCATATTACACGCAGCTTTGACCTCCTCCGCCAGCAGAGGCTAGGGCCGAAGTCGGTGGGGAATGTTCCCGAAAGCTAAATTCAATGGCATTGCCTGAGGAAGAGTGTCAGCATAGCGGCCGAAGCATGACTTGGTATTTCAACAATGAAGGGGTGGCCGATGGGCCCTATGAAGATGATGCCATGGCTGCTTTGTTGAAGCAAAATCGCATCAAAGCGCAGACGTTGGTCTGGCATGTGGGGGGCGAGTCTTGGCAGGGAATTTCGATCCAGGCCCCTTCTTGGTGGCAACCTACTGTGGCTACTCCCACCGCTGTGGAGGCTACGCCGAGTTCTAGACCGCTGACGCGTGGCCTGGTGCCTAAAGCGCCGCAGGCGGAGGCAAAACCTCAGGCTTCAGGTGGATTTTTGAAGCGACTCTTTGGCTTGGGTGGAAAAAAGTAGTCCATCCCAGGAACGAGGACGGCTGCCGAAAACGAGGCTGCCGCCCTCCCTGGTTGTACATTAAGAGCCGCCAAAGAAGCCGCCCAGCTTGCGGATACGTGTGGGGTGGCGCAGCTTACGCAGAGCTTTGGCCTCAATCTGGCGGATACGTTCACGGGTGACTTGGAATTGTTTACCCACTTCTTCCAGGGTGCGTCCTGCACCATCCACAAGACCGAAGCGCTGTTCCAGCACTTCACGTTCGCGTGGATTCAGGGTATCGAGAACGTCGCGCAGTTTATCGCGGAGCAAGTTCATCGCAGTGAGCTCCATGGGGTCATGGGCTTCTTTGTCTTCGATGAAATCACCGAATTCGGTATCGCCGTCGCTATCACCCACTTTGGCCTGCATGGATACCGGCTGCTGAGCCATGCGCAGAACGGCATTCACACGTTCCACGGGGAGGTGAATTTCCTCAGCGATCTCTTCCGGTGTCGGGTCACGACCCAACTCTTGAACGAGCTGTTTGTTCACCCGCATCAGCTTATTGATCGTCTCGATCATGTGCACCGGAATGCGGATGGTGCGTGCCTGATCGGCAATGCTGCGGGTAATGGCCTGACGGATCCACCATGTGGCATAGGTGGAAAATTTGTAACCGCGACGGTACTCAAATTTCTCGACCGCACGCATGAGGCCCATGTTGCCTTCCTGAATGAGATCCAGGAAAGAGAGGCCGCGATTGGTGTATTTTTTGGCGATGGAAATGACCAGGCGTAAGTTCGCCTCAATCATCTCGGTCTTAGCGCGGGTGGACTCGGCCACGCAGCGACGGGCATCGGCCGCGATCTGGCGATAACCTTCGCTGCTCTGCCAGGCCTGGAGCTGGAACTGATGAAGAGCCTCTAGGGCCATTTCATTTTTCGGATGCTGGCGGATCTCGTGCTCCAGCTGCTCCATCTCACGCAGCTTCTGCTGAATCAGCGCGACGAAGTCCTCGTTGATCTTTTGTTTGAAGAAGAACTTTGCGCACAGTTTGAAGTAGGCGCTGCGTGCATTGTTGAAGGACTCGCGTGAGCTGTCTTTCTTCTTTTCGGCGGCCTTCGTGTGAGCGGTGTAGAGGTCGTTACAGCGGTCGTAACTGTCCTTGGCCTGCTCCAGAAGTGGCGTCAGTTTTTTGAAGTAATTGTCTCGCTCTTCGGCTTTGCGATCAATGACGAGGCGATCAAAGCGTTCCAAGCCATTGGCGAGGCTCTCGGCAAATTGCAGAAAATTGCGGGCGACAAAGCCGACGTTTTGCAGGCAACTCTGGAGGCTGATTTCCGCTTTTTCGATGCGTTTGGAAATCTGGATTTCTTGCTCACGGGTGAGCAGTGGTACCTGGCCCATCTGGCGCAAATACATGCGCACGGGATCATCCAGGCTGTCCAGCTTGGTATCCGCACGTTCGCTGGTGGTGGAGTCTTCCACGGCGCGGGCCAGCAGCTTCATGGCTGTCTGACCCGTGAGGTCACCTTCCTCGACCACGCGGATTTCCATGGCCCGGAGGCGGCTGATGACCTCGTCCATGAGGTCAGGCGTGACGATGCCTAGCGGCAGGGCTTCATTGACATCATCCCAGGTGAGATGGTCTTGATCCTTGGCGAGGAGGATGAGATTGCGCAGGCGTGACTGCACCTCAGGCGCATTGATATCGTCATAGACGACCGTCGGTGCACTGGGGGTGTAACTCGTCTTTGGCGGACGGCCACGTTTACGTTTGACCGGCTGTCCATCTGGACCCACCGCAGGCGTTTGGTTGGGCCGATCGTTCAAGGGATGGATGCGTGGACGTCCTCTCCCGCGTTTCTCCTCCTGGTCTGCACCTTTGGAAGAAGGGGCGGATTTTGGCGGCGACGCAGGCTTAGCGACAGGGGACTTTCCGGGGGCTGGTTTTTTGGGGACGGCCATAGAGACGCCGTAAATTCCTTGGGGGTAAATGCTAACCCGGGGGACGGGCTAAGAACGTTGAATATCTTGGCGGCAATCAGATGGTCAAGACATTCTTTGAAGAGTCTCAGGGGCGGGCCGGAGATTAAGGATACAGCAGGTAACGCTGGCGCGCACTGCGGAAGGAACTGATCCAGCCGCCCCAGCCCGAGACGATTCGGCTCGCGGGAACGCCCCTGCGTAGGTTGCTGTAAAGGGATTCACTACCATAAACTTTATGGAAAAGGTTGAGCTTGGAGCCACTCATCCGGCCCAGCACTTTACCGCCGGTGAGGCGATTCAGCTCGCCTAAAAGCATGACATCCAGCGCGGTAAGGTCGGCCTGGGCTCGTGGGTGGATGTTCAGTCTCACGCCGCCAAAGCCATTGCGCGAATAGGGGCTGAAGCTGACGCCTGGCATATTCCAGCGCTGGCAGGCTGCTAGCATGGCCTGGGGATTGACACCGCTACCACCGGCATAACCAAAAGGATTTTCTGTGCCAATGCCGATGTCCACAGCGGAGCCGCCACCCAGGATGCCGGTGGCCACATAGTATTGGGGGGAGGTGGCGTAGGGGATGTTGGGCGAAGTGCGGTACCAGCGCAGGCCGGTATCCTGCCAGACCATGTTGCGCGTCCAGCCCTGCATTTTCACCACATTCAGTCGCGGAGCCTGGGTGATCCAGCCTTTGGCAGCGGTCATCATGGCCAGCTCCCCGGTGGTCATGCCGTGGACGTAGGGCACAGGGACTTGACCGACAAAGGATTTCCATTTCGCCTCCAATGGCGGGCCTTCCACACGCCAGCCACCCATGGGATTGGGCCGATCCAGCACGACGAAGTGTTTGCCATTCTCAGCACAGGCCTCCATGGCCACGGCCATGGTACTGATGTAGGTGTAGCTGCGGCAGCCGATGTCTTGGAGGTCAAAGACCAGCACATCAATGGGGGCCAGCATCTGGGGTGTGGGCTTGCGGGTGGGGCCGTAAAGAGAATACACCGTGAGGCCCGTCACGCTATCTCGCCGGGTGCTGACGTGGATGCCCGCGCCGATGGTGCCATCGATCCCGTGCTCCGGCGCATACAGGGCTGTGAGGGAGGAACCGAGCGCGCGCTGCATGACCACGCGGGTCATTTCACCACGGCCTGTGACGCTGGTGTGGTTGGTGATGAGACCCACCCGTTTGCCCCGCAAAAGATCGAAGTTTCGTGAGGCTAGGAAATCGATGCCTAGCATGAAGGGGCCACCCTGCTGCGTGGGCATGGGCTGCTGGGTTGGCATCATCTGGCACCCCGTGAGAAAGGCGGCACCGGAGAGGAGAAAGGAACGTCGTGAACCCATGCGGGCGACAGAGGCGGTGGCAGGTGCGGCGGTCAAATGGAGAATAAGATAAGCTGCCTTCAGCGCCTTGCATAAGGCCCGAGGCAAAAGGCTCCCCCTCAAGAAAAAAGCCACACCGTTGCGGGTGTGGCTTTGAAGGTGACAGGCGGAGGATTATTCGCCTGGAAGTGGCTCGGTAGGCCAGGTTTCCACCCACGGCAGACCGTATTCGTTGAGGTCGGCCATGAAGGGATCAGGATTGAGCTGTTCCACGTTCCAGACGCCGGGCTGGCGATACTCTTCATTGGTGAGGAGCTGCTTGGCGGCGATCATGGCGGGCACACCGGTGGTGTAGCTGACGCCCTGGCTATTGGTTTCTTTGTAGCAGTCTTCGTGGTCCTTGATGTTGTAAACGTAGTAGCGTTTGAACTCGCCATCTTTCCCGGTGCCTTCGATCCAGTTGCCGATGCAGGTCTTGCCTTTCGTATCTGCACCCAGGGTGCCTGGCTCAGGCAGCAGGGTCTTGAGGAATTCGATGGGGATGATTGGCACGCCTTTGTGGATCACAGGATCAATGCGGGTCATGCCCACATTCACCAGTACTTCCATGTGCTTGATGTAGGCGTCGCCGAAGGTCATCCAGAAGCGGGCGCGGCGGATGTCGAAGTGGGTGGTCAAAGACTCCAGCTCTTCGTGATAGAGGCAATAGATGTTCTTGGGCCCGATACCGTCCGGGAAGGGGAAGCTGCGTTTGATCTCGAGCGGTTTGGTTTCCACCCAGGCACCGTTTTCCCAGTAACGGCCATTGGCGGTGACTTCGCGGAGGTTGATCTCAGGATTGAAATTGGTGGCGAATGCCTTGCCGTGATCGCCGGCATTGCAGTCGAGGATGTCCAGCGTATCGATCTTGCTGAAGTGATGCTTCAGGGCGTAGGCGGTGTACACATTGGTCACGCCTGGGTCGAACCCGCAGCCAAGCAGGGCGGTGAGGCCAGCGGCTTTGAATTTTTCCTGGTAGGCCCACTGCCAGTGGTATTCGAACTTGGCGACATCGCGCGGCTCATAGTTGGCGGTGTCAATGTAGTGCACACCCGCCTCAAGGCAGGCATCCATGATGGTGAGGTCCTGATAAGGAAGCGCCACATTGATGACCACCTTGGGCTGGAATTCCTTCAGCAGTTTCACCAGTTCGGGCACATTGTCCGCGTCCACAGCGGCGGTCTGGATGGGGCGACTCAATTCCGCCGCAATGCTGTCGCACTTGGATTTGGTGCGGGAGGCGAGCATGATCTCGCTAAACACGTCTGGGAGCTGAGCGCATTTGTGGGTGACCACGCGGCCAACGCCGCCTGCGCCGATGATGAGAACTTTTGCCATAGAGTCTGCAAGGGTGGCGGTGATGAAACGGGAGTCAAGCGACGCGGTGTGAAAGTAACTTTAGGACTTAAGGAGGACAGCTGCGGGTTAGAAGTGGGTAATTGGTGTTGTATTTGATTTCCCAATCCGCGTATTCACCTACCTTTTTCCCTTTTCCATGTTTTCGCTCGCTCATAAAACCGCTGTCATCACAGGTGCTGGTTCTGGCATCGGCCAGGCCATCGCTCTGCTTTTTGCCCGTCAAGGAGCGCATGTGGAAGTGCTAGATTTGAAAGTGGAAGCCGCCCAAGTCACGGTGGATCAAATCCTGGCGGAAGGTGGCAGCGCCCAGGCCATGGCCTGCGATGTGGGGAACCAGGCGGAGGTTAAGGCTGTGTTTGAGGACATCGCCGCGCGTCGTCCACGCGTGGACATCCTAGTGAACAATGCAGGTATCGCCCACATTGGCACTGTTTTGACCACCACGGAGGCGGACATGGATCGGCTTTACCAGATCAACATCAAAGGGGTGTTTAATTGCTCCCAGGCGGCGATTGAAAGAATGGTCGCCCAGGGCGGCGGTGTGGTGCTGAACATGTGTTCCATCGCTGCACAAATGGGATTGGCAGATCGGTTTGCCTACTCCATGACCAAGGGCGCGGTGCTGATGATGACCTACTCGATGGCGAAAGATTACATCAAGCAAGGCATCCGCTGCAACTGCATCAGTCCGGCCCGGGTACACACGCCGTTTGTGGATGGCTACCTGGCCAAAACCTATCCGGGCCAGGAAGAGGCGATGTTTCAAAAGCTCAGTGAAGCGCAGCCCATCGGCCGCATGGCCCAACCTTCCGAGATCGCTGCACTGGCGCTGTATTTGTGCAGCGATGAGGCGGGTTTCATCACGGGCAGCTCGTATCCCATTGATGGCGGAGCGGTGAACCTGCGATGATGAATGGAAGAGGTGGAATTTTATCCATTCACCCGTTAGGCAGGGCATGAAATAGCCCATTTTCTTTGGAGACAGAGGATGCGTGGCGGATTCGTTGCCAAGGTGTTTTTTACCGTCTGGCTTCATCGGCCTAGCGTGAGGGGATGAGTGAACATTCCGTGTCTTTCCCCCCCGAGACTGAATGGAACGAGGTCGAGGAAGCATCTTCTTTTGCCGCCGCCCCATACCCCCCGTCTCCTGCTCCTACAACAGCTCCGAAAGAGCCGCCTCTGAAAGCTCTTTGGCAGAGGATGGGGGGCGGCTCATTGCTGGTTTCCGTGGGTATTCATGCCGTCATCTTAGCTGTCGCTGGGTGGATGGTCTTGAGCGTAGCCAGCCCCGCCTCTCAGGTAGATTTCATTTCAGGGGGTGGTTCAAACAGCGGCGCTGCGGCGGATCAGGCTTTGGAACATAAGGTGCAACAAAGGCGGCGCACGATGATGCAGCAAAAGCTGCCTAAACAGAGGTTGGTTTCCACAAGCGTGAACTCGGCGATCACCCTGCCGGATGCACCTCCGGAGTTGCTGGACATTCCAGACTCGACCACGCTGCTGAGCAGTAAAGCCTCCATGGGCCGTGGTATGGGGCTTTCCAGTGCTGGTTTTGGCACGGGAACGGGCTCAGGAATAGGTCGTGGCAACATGCCGGGCATGACCTCTCAGCCGATCTCCATGTTTGGCATGGAGCTGAAAAACACCCGCAAAATCGCGGTGGTGATTGACGTCTCTCGTTCCATGACGCGATACCTCCCTGCCGTGGTGAGTGAACTGGATAAAATCGCCCGCCAGAGCGTGCTGGTGATGCATTATGGATGTGGCCTGCGGGAAGCCAAAGAACGGGTGGATGATAAGGTGCGAAAAGCCGAAGGAGAAGCCTTTGCAACGTTTTGGCAAAACTGGCAGGGCACCGCTTCCTTGCGCATGACGGAGGAGGAACGCCGCAAACTGAAGTATGATCCTAGCCAGCCTATGCCGCTGGCGCAGATCTACGAACGTCTAGCGGGCAGGCCAGGGACCTACTTCATCAATTTCAACGGAACTTCACAGACGCAGGTGGCGCTGATGTCCAATGAGGTCTTGGAGGCGGATACGATTTACTGGTTTGCCGATTTTCAGGATGCCGTTTCAGACGAAGTGATGACGGACGTGCTGCGCAAAATGAAGGGCCGCAAACAAAAGCTCTACATGCACGCTTCCACTCGCGGGAAGGCCTTTGACCAAGTGCGGGAGGCTCTGGTGATGCCGCTGGGGGGCGAGGTCATTGAGGCTGAGGTGAAGAAATGACGCTCTGATTTCAAGCGTTAGCGAAGGGAACTCCGCTGTCAGTTGCATGGCCGTCGAAACATCTCGACAACTGCGTTCGTTTTCGTTTCCCTCACCTTCGCATGAAACTGCCCTCCGTACTTGCCTTTGCCTTCGCGGCTTCCTTTGCCAACGCTGAAAACTGGCCCAACTGGCGTGGCCCGAATCTGGATGGCTCCAGCCCGGAGAAAAACCTGCCGGCGAAGTTCAGCAAAACCGAAGGCGTGAAATGGGCCGTGGATGTGCCAGCCATCTCGGCCTCCGTGCCGGTGGTGTGGGGAGACAAAGTTTTCATCACGGCACCGATCGTGGAGAAGCAGCAGCTCGTGGGCCTGTGCTACGATGCCAAAACGGGCAAGGAGCTATGGCGCAAGGTGGTCTCTGAAGGGGGATTGCAATGGGACAACAAGAGCAATCTCGCCAGCCCGTCTCCGGTGACGGATGGGGAGCGTGTGGTGTTTCTCTTTGCCGATGCTGTGGCGGCCAGCTTTGACCTCGAAGGTAACCTTCAGTGGAAGCGTGATTTCAAAGAAACCCACGGGGCGTTTGCCACCCAGTGGACCTATGGCAGCAGCCCCATGATGGACGGCGGCAAACTGTACATCCAGGTGCTGCAGCGCAATGAGACCTTCGAGTTTCAGGGTTTCCCCAAAGGCACGCCAGGCAAGGACATGACCAGCTATGTTCTGGCCGTGGACCCTGCGACGGGCAAAGATGTGTGGAAACAACTGCGCAAAACCCCTGCTGAAGTGGAATCCCTGGAAGCCTTTAGCTCCCCTGTTTTCACCACGCATGGCGGCAAACGAGTGATGCTGATTTCAGGCGGTGACACCCTGACCTTGCACGATGCAGCTACGGGCACTGAATACGCTCGGCTGGCCACCTGGAACCTGGCGGGTGAAGGGTATAACAAATTCTTCCGTCTCGTACCTTCGCCTGTCGTAGGCGATGGCATCGCGCTCGTCTGTGCGCCGAAAAATTCCCCGGTGTTTGCCATGCCGCTGGATAGCAAGGGCCAGGATGTGCCGCCGCTGTGGACCAGCAACCCGAAGGAAGTGACCACGGATGTTTCCACCCCCGCCTTCTATGAGGGCAGCTTTTACGTTCTGGACAGTGGCCGCCGCACCGTGAGTCGTGTGGAGCCGAAGACAGGCAAGGTAATCTGGACGGGCGAAACGGGTAGCAAGGCCAAGTTTGAAAGCAGCCCTACCGTAGCGGATGGCAAGATCTACATGACCAATTTCTGGGGTGAGGTCTATGTGGTGAAAGCGGGCGGTGACAGCTTTGAGCTTCTGAGCATGAATGAAATGGGCAATGGCAGCAAACCGAATGGCGACGCCGCAAGCTGCCGCAGCAGCATCGCCGCTGCCAATGGCTGCCTCTTCATCCGCACCCAGGACAAGCTGTACTGCGTGGGCCAGTGAGGTGAGGGGGCGATTCTGACACACTCCTTACAAGCCTCTTACCGGGAGCTGACGCATCTGAAAATAGATCGTTTATGATCATTGCACATTGAGGCACGCGAAGGCGGACTCAGTGACGAATTTCAGATAGTGGGTTGTCTTCTGGCTGTTGGTGACCTTCGAGAAATTTCAGGGCGGACCGAGTGGTTCGCCCTGATTTTTTTTGCTCGGTTGGCTGAGTTTGCGCCAGCAGATATTCACCATCCAGGTCATGAGACTTAAAATCGTGGCAGGTAACCACCCGACAAAGGCTATGGCTATTACGGCTGGCCCCTCAGGGAAAGCGGACCAAACACGTCGGTCACCTGTCCATTTCATCGCTGAGTAAGGTGCGATGAAGCAACCCCAGATGTACCAGGCTAGTAAGCCCATCCAAGCTGGAAAGATGCCCACCCAGGGGCTGCGGAACTTCCAGATCAACAGGAGATAGGGCAGCAGGAGCACGATCAGCAAAGGAATGGATATCCAGTCGAGCAAATCTAGCACCCAGGCGGTATGAGGATCTTCACGTGCCGAAGCCAGCCTAGCAGCGGCTCTTTTCATCCAGTCATCCGAGGAGTCCATGGGTCGGGGCTTTTATGATTGAGGTCTTGCCTGATTCAACCCTCGAAGGCTGTGCGACATGATACCGAAACTGCAAATCACGAAGCTGACAATTGCACCAGGGAGCCAGCCAAACAGGGCCATGGGTAGGATGCCCATTGAGGGGAATGCCTCTGCTAAAATGTCCTCTCCCGTCCACTCGATCACGAGATATGGGGCAACGCCGCCCATCAAGACATGCCATATAAACCAGCCCGCCCAGCCCCATCGGATACTGCGTGCTAGGCTTCTGAAGTTTTGGGATTTCCAAGCCAGCCAGATGCAGGGTGCAAGACAGACTAACAATAAAGGCCAGCCGATCCAATCTACAAAGGTCATAACCCAATCGGTATGCGGATCTTCACGCGCTTTGGCTATGGCGGCGCGAATCTCTGAGTAGCTCATGACTGGACGAAGTGAAGGGCGCTCCCCTAAAATGCAGAGCAGGCAGGAGTGCCAGCTTCACTGTTAGCGGATCAGGCCGCGGGCGATGATGGCATCCACGGGATTGAAATCGTCGGTGAAGACTTGGCCATTGGTCGGAAGATACTGAGCGGGAACGTGGGTACGGAGGAGGCGCGCCTGCCAGGTGTTTTCGGGGAAGTGCTGATTCAAGACCACGTTGGACAGGTCATGATGGGAGGCCAGGACGATGACGTTTTGGGAGGTGGTGCGACTGCCTTGCACGGCGAAGACTTGCAGGTGAGGAAACACCTCTTTCAGAGTGGCCAGCATGCCAGCTAGGAGTTCGGATTTCTCTCCCTGCACGGCGGAGATGACGTTCATGGTGTAAACGCCCTCAGGGGTGAGGTGGTCTGAGATGAGCTGGAAAAATTCCTTGGTGGTGAGGTGGGCGGGGATGGCCTGCATGCCATTGTAGGCATCACCAAAGATGAGGTCCCATTTTTTGTCACCACTGGTCCGCAAGTAATGGCGGGCATCGCCGGCGGAGGCTTTGATGCGTGGGTATTCGTCCAGCTTGAAAAACTGGCGGCCGGTTTCGATCACGGCGGGGTCCAGTTCGGCCACATCCACGGCGGCTTCTGGGAAAGTGCGAGAGACTTCCTCTGGCATGCCAAAGGCCCCGGCGCCGATGAAGAGAGCGCTCTGGATGGGGCGGTCCTGCAGCATGGCCAGCCGCCAGTAGTGCTGGTAAGCCAGGATGAGATCGCCCGTCTCAGGATTCATGCCGCCTTCATGGGTGGAGTCCAGCTTTAACAGGCGGCGGCGGTTCGGGCTCATGCCTTCCTCAGTCACCTGAATGCGGTGGTAAAAGGATTCGTGCTCGTAAATGACGCCTAGGGCAGGGGTGGGCGACGAGAGCGAGCCGATGAGGCCGGCGATAACTCCGGCAATAAGCACCTTGGCCGATTGAGCGCTGCCTTTGCCGGTCAGGAAAAAGGCCAGCACAGCCAGGGCTAGCAAGAGGACGGCGGTACCGATGAAAATGCTGCGCACGCCAAAGTTTCCCAAGAGGAAAAAGCCTGAGAGGAAAGTGCCGACGAAACTGCCCAGAGAGCCGAGCATGCTGATGGTGCCTGCGGCTCCGCCGATGTGGCTGTCCTGAGAGGTGAGGCTGTAAAGGCGCACCGCTGCGGGTGAAACTGCGCCCAGGAGTGCTCCCGGCACGGCCAGGAGGAAAAGCGAGAACATCACCGGGCCATCAATGAGGCCGCCTTTGGCAAAGGCTGGGCCAAACCAAGTGCTGAGTGCCGGAATGAAAAAAGTCAGCACGGCCACGCCTGCGAGCAACCAGCCCAGGACATCCAGCCCGGCGCGTCTGTCTGCCAAGCGTCCGCCCATGTAGCCGCCCACACTGAAGGCGATGAGGATGACGCCGATGAGGGCTGTCCAGGTATAGACGCTGTTGCCAAAAAGTGGGGAAAGCAGGCGAGCGGCGCTGATCTCGATGACCATCATGGCAGCTCCCGAAAAGAAGCAGGCCGCGCCCAGGAAGAGCCGGGTGGGACGAAGGTGGTCGGTCTTTTCCTGCGGAGAGGATGAGGTGGGCGTGGGGGCTTTGGACATCAGCGGAAAATGGGGATACCGCAGTATTCAGTGCGGCGGGAATGGCTGGCAAGACGAGATTCTCAACAGCCTTGGCAAAGTCGCCTGGCTTTTACCCGTCACTCCTCAGTCGTTGTAGAAAACCAGGCTGGCGATCTTCCAACCCTCAGCGGTTTTGACGAGGGTGAAGTAGTCTGTGCCGGTCACGGTTTCGCGCCCTTTGGTCAGCTTCCACCGCACAGCGGCCTGGGCCACACGGGCATCGCCTGAGATTTTCATGTCGGTGGGCACCTCCGTCATCGGCACAGGAGAGCGCTCGTGACCCAGCTTTTGCCCGTGGATGAAATCGGTGAGGCCTTGGCTATCGGTCTGACCTCTGGCCCCGACGAAACTGATGCGAGCCGTGGGGTGAAAGCATGACTGGTAACCCGGCATATCCTTGGCCGACCACGTGGAAAAATAACGATTCAGGAAGGTCTCGATCTCGGGCTGGTCTGCGGGAGCAGCCGGGCTGCAGGCGATGAGCAGCCAGCTAAGCCAAAGAGCGGAGAGGAAACGCATGGCGGTGGAGATGTTATTCCTCCACCTGTTCCTCGGGAACGCCCATGAGGGAAAGCAGGCGATTGAGATCTTCCACACCGTAATAATCGATCTCAATGTGGCCCTTCTTCTCGGCATGGCGCACGGAGACATTCGTTGTCAGGTGGTGCATGAGGCGCTGTTCCACGGACTCGATGGCGCTATTGACCTCGTTGTCACCCAGCACGGGTTTTGGCGGTGGGGGATTGAGGATGCCGCTAGCCAGCTTTTCCGCCGCACGAACAGTGAGGCCTTTTTTGACGATTTCTTCGGCGGCACGCTCTTGGTTTTCCGCGTCCTTCAGGGTCAGCAGGACTTTAGCGTGGCCTGTGCTCAGTTTGCCTGTGGAAAGAAGATTCTGGACGGGAGAAGCCAGGTCCAGAAGGCGCATGGTGTTGGCCACCGTGGCGCGGTTTTTACCCACACGTTGGGCGATGTCTTCCTGGCGCATGGAGAAGTCCTTGGCGAGGCGCTCATAGGCGCGGGCTTCTTCGATGGGGTTGAGATCTTCGCGCTGGAGGTTTTCGATCAGCGCCATCTCCAGCACGTCTTTGTCAGACGCTTCGCGGACGATGACCGGGACTTCCTTGAGCCCCAATTCACGAGAGGCGCGGAAACGGCGCTCACCTGCGATGAGCTCCAGCTTGCCATTCACCTGACGCACGATCAGTGGCTGGATGATGCCATGCTCTCTGATGGACTCCATCAACTCGGCCAACTGCTCCTGCACAAATTCCTTGCGAGGCTGAAGGGGGCTAGGAACGATCTGTTCCAACCCGACGCGATTCACCACATCACCCGGCGCAGGCTGGGCCAGTGCTGGGGGACGCAATGAGCTGACCCCGGCGGGTTGTGCCGAGATCAGAGCTCCGAGTCCTTTGCCGAGTGCTGGTTTTGCCATAAGGGGTCGAGGTTAAAGACTCCGCCCCCGATGGCAAATGAGTTTTAGCTCTGATTCAGCCTCATCTTGTCAGAAAATGCTGACGAACCTCAAGCCTCAACCCCTGGATCTGGGTGGGGAAAACTTTAATCGTGCGATTTGCGGGGTTTGCCCTTCAGCTCGGGAGGCTGATTTTATTCGTCATCTCGAGCGCTGAGGCCGGACCCAATCAACAGAATGCGGAAGCCGACATCGGCCTCGCGAGACGAAGGAGACAGCTTGCGGCGGTAAGAGGCGAGCAACTGCTGACGCTCGGATGTGGTGAAGGCGGCACCTCGTGCTACCCCCTCTGCACTGGTGGTGTCCCAGGGATCGGCCACCCACTCCCAAACATTGCCGGAAAGATCAAATAGGCCACGGCTGTCCGCCCGCAGGCTGCCGACGGGAGAGAGACCTGCGGCACCATCGTCATAGCCAAGAACCGATTTTTTCCCGGTGGGGTCAGCGGACTTGTCCAGCAGGTTGGCCACTTTAACCGTGGGGGAAGGGGTGAATCCCCACGGATAAATGCCCTCGATGCGGTTGCTGCGGTCCGCCGGGGTAGCCCCGACTTCGCGGGGAAGGTAGGCGGCCATGCTCCATTCATCATCGGTGGGGAGTCGGTATTCTTGGTCAGGCTCCAGCAGGCCTTTGCCGCGTTCACGATCCGTGAGCCAACGGCAGAATTGCTCGGCCTCCGCACGCGTAACGTGGGTGACGGGGAGGTCGAGATCGGCATCCAAGATGCGGCCTTCGACAGGCGGCAGATTGGTGCTGCGGGCAAACTCGGCGAAGTCTTTCCGCCGGGTCTCGATGGTGGCCAACATGGAGCGACCCATGGGCACCATTTTAATGTCCAGGCTGTTTTCCCACGGCTTGCCAAACACCGCCGAGCCGGTGGCCTTGAGGCGCAAGTTAAAGCTCATGGCCTGGCCTTCTTTGAGATTGCCACGCGCGAACTCGCTTTTATAACCCGGCAGCCTGACTTCGTAGTCAAATTTGGCCGCCCGTACCCGGGCCAGTTGCAGGGGGGTGCGGCCGACGGACTGCTCTCCATCAAAGACCTCGGCCCCACGGGGCGTGCTGTCCAGGCTGATGCGGCCATAGGGGACGCGCACGATTTCGGTGCGGATGGCCTGCCAGTCGGGTCGTGTGGTGGTGCCTTTCTGCGCAGGGATATTGGCCACTCGCCAAGCGTATTCGTGGTCAATGTCTAGACGGCCACTTTGACGGTCCCTCTGGGTCATCCAGTCACAAAACGCCTCGGCATCGGCATCCTGGATCATGACACAGTTCAGGGTCTTTTTATCCGGGGTGACAAACTGCACCACGCCGAACTCTGCGGGGCGCTGGGTGGCATTTTGGAAGTCGAGAAAGAGGGTGACCTCGACCGGGAGATCGGCGATGTGGCGGTCCTTGCTGAAGGTGAACCACTGGCGGTAAACATTCTGCCAGGGGCGGCCTTTCTGCGGTGGTTGTGGCAGCGGTGGGGCGGCTTTGATGGGCAATGGCAGCTCATAGGCCCACTCATCCTGGTACTTCGCTGCCGTGATACTGGCCCCTGTTAGCGCGGAGCCTACCAAGGTGAAAACGGCAGCTCGGCTAAAACGACGGAAGAAGGTTTCGGGGCGTTTTTCGCCCACGCGTTGCAGGGCTTCGGCAAACTCGCCTGCGGTCTGAAAGCGCTCCTTGAGATCCGGGGCGCAGGCTTTGCAGATGACGCGATTGAGATCCAGCCAGAAGGGCCACTCATCATCGCCTAGGTTGATGGGCACTTCGGGAAACTCCATGCGGTCTTTACCGCTGCTCATTTCATAAAGTACCTTGCCCAGGCTGTAGATATCGGCCTGGGCGGTGCCGGGGCCTTCCGGGGGCACAAACCCCTCTGTGCCGACAAAGGTGCGCTCGCCAAAACCGGCCACGAGACCGATGTCTGCCAGCTTGCAGACACCACCGCAGAAAATGATGTTGGAAGGTTTGATGTCGCGGTGGGTCAGCCCGCGATTGTGCATGTAGTAGAGCGCATCCGCCAGATAGACGCCAGCATCCCGGCAGAAGATGAGGTCGAGCCGCCCATGCCGCTTCATGTCCGTGCCCAGCGTGCGGGGAACGTATGTGGTGACGCTTTCAAAGTTAGGCCCTTCTTCCGCATCATCCGCCAGCTCCATGACGCAGTAGTAAAATCCGCGCTGCTCATTCCACCCCACGTGCAGGATGTGGACCATGCAGGGATGGCCACGGGAGATGGGCTCGAACTGCTGAATGCCGAGGAATTCGCGGTGGAAGGTGCGGGTGAGTTCGAAGTCCTCCCGCCAGACGATTTTCACGGCGCGGTAGGCCCCGGTCACGCTCTGGGCCAGCCAGACCTCGCCATAGGCTCCAGAGCCGATGCGTTTGATCAGCGTGTAATCGGGAATGAGGATGTCATCCCGGTGCGAAGGTGGGCCATCTTTATCGCGTGGCCCCCGGGGACCCCGCGGTGGCGCGGGCAGATGAATGCCTGCCTGGGAGTCGGCTGGGGACGCCTCGTCATCGCCGGAGGGGCCCGGCGGTGGGAAGGGGACGGAGGCAGGTCGAGACATTTAGATATAAAAACGATACGTGCCATTCTCCCAAGACTCAATCTTTGCCTGCGGCAACCTTGCAAAATCACGCGCGACGCCAGCGGGCCAGCAGGAGGAGTAGCCAGCCCAGCATCATGCACACGCCGCCGAAAGGGGTGACATAGACCAGCCATTTCGTCTGGGTGACGGCATGCAGGTAAAGAGAACCGCTGAAAAGCAGCACGCCGATGAATAAAAAATTCCACGCCCAGCTGCCTCGTTTTCCACCGATGGCACCGGCTAAGGCCAAGCTGGCAAGTAAGATGGCGTGAGGGAGGTGATAACTGACGCCCGTTTTCCAATTTTCCAAAGTGCCAGCCGCCAGCATGGCGTCATGGAGTTTTCCGTGGGCTCCGGTGGCCCCGAGCCAGATGGCGGTCAAACCCAGAAGGGCTGAAAGGCGGAGACGGAGGGTGTCAGGTTGCATCTTCACCACGGGAGACGGGCGATTGGGAAATGCAAATCAAGAAAACAAAACCGCCTCAGAAGCTCAAGGCTCTGAGGCGGTGAAGTTAGAATTTTAAACGGTGCAGATTAGCGGCCAAAGAAAAAGCTAGCGGCGGCACGATGGTGCGGCGGAATGGGGAAGCTGGGGCGGCGGCTGCTATGGTGGTGCCCATGACCATGGCCATGATGGCTGGAGCGCGAATAGCAACTGCGGCAGGAGCTGTGGCTGGTGTGCTGCGTCACCCAGTGGCCGATGGGGTGACCGTAGCGGTCACGACCACAGATCTGATAAACCGAATAGATCGGTGCCCCACATGGGTGATAACTAACGATGCGGCGGTCATTGTGGCAGTAGTCACGGGCGCTCGATTCCGTGGGGGTGATAAAGCCGATACCGGTAACAACAGCGAGGATGGCGATGATCTTTTTCATAGGGATGAACTTGAGTTCAGTCCATCTGACTGGAGTGCCGAAAAACTTATTCAGGCCGCCGTTAAATTTTTTTGAGAGATCATCTTTTCAGCCTGGGGTGGGGATTCGTTGGTGTTTAGCGGTGAGATGGAGTCGGGTATTCGTGATCGCGGTATTGTTCGATTTAGAATGCTAAGGTTGTTTGTTTTTTTGACTAAAGTTTGTTAGGTGGCTGGTGATTGGATGAGGTTTTTGCGAACAATACTGCCACGATACCTCACTCTCCTCACCGGGTGAGATTACAAAAAAAGCGGCGCTCCTGACTGGCAGGGGCACCGCTTCTGAAAAGGAGTTAAACTCAGTTTTCGAATTTCTTCACCAGCAGGGCGGAGTTGTGGCCGCCGAAGCCGAAGCTGTTGCTCAGTGCGGCATTCACTTTCGTCGCACGGGCTGTGTTGGCCACGATGTCCACGTCCACTTCGGGGTCCAGATTTTCCACGTTGATGGTCGGAGGGACGACTTGGTCGCGGATGGCCAAGATACATGCGGCGAGCTCGATACCGCCCGCAGCGCCTAACAAGTGACCTGTCATGGACTTCGTGCCGGAGACGAGGAGGCCCTTCTGGGCGTATTCGCCGAAGGTGCGCTTGATGGCCCGCAGCTCACACATGTCACCCACAGGGGTAGAGGTGGCGTGGGCATTCACATACTGCACATCGGTCGGGTTCAATTTCGCATGGCGGAAGGCCATCTCCATGCACTTGGAGGCACCAAGACCTTCGGGATGCGGAGCCGTGAGGTGGTAGGCATCCGCCGTGACACCGTAGCCGGCGAGTTCCGCATAGATGGTGGCACCGCGCTTTTTGGCGTGTTCCAGCTCTTCAATGACAACGACACCGGCACCTTCACCCATGACAAAACCATCGCGGCCAGTATCCCACGGGCGGGAGGCGCGTTCAGGATCGTCGTTGCGCATGGAAAGAGCCTTCATGTTGGCAAATCCAGACAGGCCACAAGGGCGGATGGAGGCCTCAGAACCGCCGCAAACGATGGCATCGGCATCGCCGAATTTGATGATGCGCCAAGCTTCGCCAATATTGTTGTTGGAGGTGGCGCAGGCCGTGGTGATGCACATGTTCGGCCCCATGAAGCCGAACTCGGTCGCGATCATCCCCGTGGCGATGTTCGTGATCATCATCGGGATGAGGAATGGAGAGACGCGATTTGGGCCTTTGTTCAAAAGGATCTCATACTGCGTTTCGATGGTGCTCAGACCACCGATGCCACTGCCGACCATGACGCCGATGCGGTGAGGGTCCAGACCATCGGGGTTCAACCCGCTGTCCTTGACGGCCATCTTGGAGGCGGCCATGGCGAGCTGGAAATAGCGATCCGCGCGCCTCGCATCGCGATGATTGTTGAAGTAAGGGGTGGGATCGAAGTCCACCACCTCACCCGCGATTTTGCAATCATAGTTGGTGGTGTCCATGCTCTGGATACGGCGAATGCCGCTCTTTCCAGCCTGGAGGTTTTTCCAGAAATCATCCTTGTTATTCCCCAGGGGAGAAACGGTTCCGATTCCAGTGATAACGACGCGACGTTCGGTCATGTTGGGCAGTTGATGGGGTGAGTTGGAGTGCTCAGAGAACACGCTTTACCCATGGGGGCAAGAGATTTCAATGGCTGCTATTTCGAGGGTTGATGTGGGAAATAACGACACGAACCGATCTTTAGATGGCTGAGAGGAGGCCTAGGTCATGCCAAACACACTCTTTTTTGAATGGCTTTTTTGAAGGCTGCCGTGCGGCACCCTCACAAAAAACAGGCGGAGCCTTAGCTCCGCCTGAGTGTTGAATGGATTCCGTTAGGCCACTGCTTGAAGGCAGGGCCGGAGATTATTTCTCTTCTTTACCGTTCAGGTTCTTGGTGCTGGCATTCGTGCTGCCCGTGGTGCTGCCTGCGGTACCTGGGCCGGTGCCGTTTTTGCCCACACCGGTAGAACTGCTGGCGTCGCGCGTTGCCTCAATGTTGGCGGGGCGTGCAGCGGCAAATTCCTCAATGCTCAGGCTCGCATCCGCATTCACGTCCAGTTCCTTGAATCGAATCTCTTTATTCGGTGTTTCTTGGGGCTTGGCATCGTTATCCTTGCCAGTGATACCTCCCGTACTGCCCGTGGTGCTACCTGCGGTGCCGGGCCCGGTGCCGTTTTTACCCACACCCGTAGAGCTGCTGGCATCACGCGCAGGGTTGGCTTCAGCTTCCGAGAAGGATGCGAACTCCAGGATGCTGATGAGCCGGTCTTTGTTGGTATCGAGCTTTTCGAATTGCTCCAAAACACCTTTGGGAAGTTTAGCCGCGTCATCCACACGGGATGGATCGGCAGTCGCCGTGGCTGCCGCGTCTTTAGTATCGGCTTTCTTTTCTTCAGCGGCCGTCGGAGTGGCTGCCTTGGCTGGTTGCCCGGCAGGAGCCTGGGCCAGCATTAGAGACGGGGCTAAAAACAGGCCAGCAGCGGCCAGGGGGAGATAGGATGATTTTTTCATGGGTTTGTTAAATGGAAGGTTTTTGGGTTCGGATGTTTCCCGCAGCCTTGCGTCAGTTGTATGCAAGCGGCCTGAGCCCGCTGCGGGTCCAACTGAAATTCGTCCCCCATGGATAAAGTGGCCCCCTTGCCATCAAGAAACTTCGTTTGTCAGTACTTTCGCGGCTCAAATTCCCGGCCGGATGTTTTTACATGCCTTTGGTTAGAAGGTAATGCTTTGGCTTGCCATGGCGCTGTTTGTTTGTCAGCGGTGGCAGGTCCAGGTGAAAGAGATGGCGCAGGGTTTTGTCGTGCTGCTTTAGGGCTCGGCGTGCCTCTTCTTGCAGGGCTAGCCAGCGCCGCCAGGGATGAGCGGGGGCGTGGGTGATGTGGCGGAGCAGGCTCAGCCATTCCACGTAAGCGCGGGAGATGTCGCCCTCGGCCACTTCCTGGCGCAACTCGCGGGTGCCGGGGCGTTCCGGATGCAGGAGGGTATCCAGCAATTCAGCAGCGCCTTCGCCATAGTCCAGCGGCAGGCCATTTTCCAGGTAACCGGGATGATTGATGAAGCCGTAGGTATTCCGGCAGGCAGCGCCGAGCCGTTCGGATCCGCAGGCCACGGGTAGGTCAAATTTGGTGCCGCTCCGCAGGTTGGCCATGTGAGGGATGATTTCATCCACGGGGTAACCTTCATCCTCCAGAGCGGCGGCGATGGCCAGACCTTCGCCCCCTTGGAAGAAGGAGAAGATTTCGCCCCGCCGCGTCGGCGTGCCAGCTTCATCAATGAGCCCGAGCGAGCGCCAAGCGTGAATGGGGGAGCCGGGCCGCGGCTGACGATCTGTGGCCGTGGTGGCCGTTTCATCCACGTGAACACCGGTGTCATTCTTCACCACGATGGTGCGTTCCCGTGGCTGGAACAACGGGCGGTCATGGGAATCGTGATACACAGGCACTTCCACCTCGCCGAGGTCAAAGATGGCGAAGACAAGGCCTTCCTTGGCGATGGTGCCGGTAAGGCGGGGCAGTGCTTCGGCAAAGACATCGCCATTTTGACCTTCCAGCAGAGTGGCTGCGAGGGCAGGGGAATGCAGGATCTCGATCTCGTCCAGTGGCACCGATTCCGCCTGGCGTGGGAGTTTCAGCAGCTTGCGCAGGCTTTTCGTGGGGCGCAAATGGCCGGGCGTTTCCTCCAAGGGCTGCCCCAGCGGAATCTCCACGCCGTAGCGATCTTTTTCGATTTTTCCAACCCGCCCGATGCCATGGGCAAAGCGCGCCACAAAGCCGGGGATGCTCAGAGCGGGACCGATTTTATCCACGCTTGCGAGCCAGGCTGTGCCTAACGGCAAGCGTTGCAATGGAGTGTTGGCGCGGCGCTCCCATTCGCCTTTGGAATTGAGGATCTGCTTCTCCGTGGCTTCCAGGCCAAAGAGCGCCTTTTCCGTCTTCGGCGCATGCATGGTCTCTGGAGCATTTTCCTCCAGTCCTAACAAAGGCGGGACCTTGGCATACAGGCGGCCCGCGAAGTGTTCCGCCGCCTGAAACGTGTTGGCCCCAGTCTGGGAGGCGTGCTTCATGACGCGGAGGAAAATGGGCCAGGCGAGGAGCTCGCCCCGATGTAGGCGGGCGGGCCGGGCATCCATCAGCGTGGGACTCTGGCGGGTGGTAACGACGAAGCCCTTTTCATCCAGACCCCGGCGGCCCGCGCGACCATACATTTGCAGCAGCTCATCTGGCGTCAGTTTGTGCTCCGCCTTGCCATCGTGAAAGGTGGTGGCGGCCACGTGCACACTGCGAACGGAAAAATTGATGCCGGCGGAAAGGCCCATGGTGGCCACAATGACCCGGAGCTGTCCGGCCTTGGCCAGGGGCTCGATGACACCTGCTCTGGCGGCGTAAGATAGGCCGCTGTGATGGAAGGCGATACGCTTTTCCAGCAGGGCCGTGAGGTCCTTGCCACACACCGCGCGTTGTTCGTGGGTGAGATCCAGAGATTCGCCATGCGGGAGATCCGCCGCCAGCCTGCGGGCGATGGATTCCGCCTCTTTTCGCCGGGGTGAAAAAATGAGCAGCGGAGCGAGATCTGCCAGCATGACTGCGGCGGCGAACTTGGGCCAAAAGTGCTCAAAGTGCCGTGCCATCCGCTGGGGTAGGGCTTCCCAGGGTGCCTCTTCCAATGGAACGGGACGTTCTTTGGTCTGCACCACTTCGGCAGATCGTCCTAGGCGTCGCAGCCAGGCGACGATGTCGTCCGGATTGGCCACGGAGCCGCTCAAAAGTAGCAAACGTGTATCGGGTGGAGCCAGGGCGATGGCGGCTTCATAATGACTACCACGGGCGGCATCTGCGATCATCTGATATTCATCAATGACTAGCATGGCGGGGCCTTCGCCGCGCACGAGACGTTCGAGCTGTGTTTCCAGCGTGGCCACCACCACCGGTGCGCCGACGTTTTCAGACACATCTCCCGTGGCGATGCCCACATCCCATTTGGCTTCTTTCCATTCAGCGTACTTATCATTGGCCAGGGCGCGGGTGGGCACGGTGTAAACGGCCTGCCCCTGGAGGGAGCGTGACTGATGCAGCAGCTCGAAAATGTAGGTTTTCCCCGCTCCCGTGGGTGCGCTGACCACCACATCCGTGCCATCGCGCAGGAGGTTGACGGCCTGATGTTGCCAGACATCAGGGAGTTTGAGGGTGGTCAGGGAGGGAAGCATTGGAAGAACGCGTCTGTTCTGGTTACGAACGGGAAGCTGCGGGCGCAAGAAATGGATGCCTCTCCCGAGATCATTCTGCGTCCTTGAGTCTGGCTGCGCTCTCAGGGGTTTGAATGGCTCGTCACCAGATTTTCAAGGGGTAGTGACGCGCGATGCCTTCATAATCCCGATCCTGATGAAGCAGGTGGGCATCTTGAAGGATGGCCGTGGCTGCAATCAGGCAGTCCATCGTGCTACGAATGGTGAGTCCTTTCGCCCGACATCCACGATAGATTTCAGCTGCATATTCATAGACTGCCCGATCCATGATGAGGTATTCGGGTAGCTCAAAGAGCTTGGCTATCTTCTTATGATCCCTGTCACTGCGAATGCCCTGCAGGACCTCTGTCACGATGGGGCCACAGAGACAAATATCAGCCTCCAGTTCAATGAGCCGATGCAATTTAAGCCCGGTTTCATCGGTGGTATCACGAAAGAAACTGATCCAGGCACTGGTGTCCGGCAGGATTTTAAAACTCACGGGTTTTCCTCGTTTCGTTTAAATCGCCATGCCAAGCCACCTTGCCGTGCAAGCTGAGTAACTCTTTCATTTGGGATCTCCTGACGACTTCCTTCAAGGCATAGTGAACCACCCCGGCCTTGGTCTTGATGCCGGTGATTTCCTGAGCGGCAGACACCAAGGGGGTTTCCATGACGATATTGGTCCTGGTGGTTTCAGGTTCCTCGTGGGGCTCTGAATCGCCTTTAGGGCTTCGCTTTTTCATACACATAAATCATTAAAACGATGTGTATTTGCAAGCGATTTTGTTTTTGCTTTCCTCTGAGGGCAACCTCACTGCAAGATACTGCTGCCAACCCCTGTTTTCTGCCTCCGCTCATGAAGTCCTGCCTCGTTACCCTTCTCGCTCTCACGGCCCTGTCCGCCCAGGCCGCGCCCACGTTTAAAAAAATCACCCTCACGGAGGAATTCGTGGCCGAAGGGGCGCATTTTGCAGATTTCGATCACGATGGTGACAACGACATCTGTGCGGGACCTTACATTTGGAAGGGCCCTGATTTTAAAGAGCGCGTCGAATACACCAAGCCTGCGGACAAAGCCTACGATCCGGGCAAGGGCTACAGCGACTATTTCCTGACCTACACCCACGATTTCAACAGCGATGGCTGGAGCGACATCCTGGTCTTTTCCTGGCCGGGCAAAGAGACCTGGGTTTTTGAGAACCCGCAGAACAAAGGCGCTCACTGGACGCGCCACACCATTTTTGATGTCACGGACAATGAGTCCCCAACGCTTGGCGACATGAATGGCGATGGTAAACCGGAGCTGGTCTGCCACACGAGTGCCGGTGTCCAGCCTTCCAAAGGTGGCCGCCTGGGCTTTGCTGAAATTGACTGGGCTGCCCCCTTTGGCAAAGCACGCTTCCGCCCCATCACCCCAGTGACCGAGGAGAACGATAAGAAATACTTCCGTTACACTCATGGTTATGGCTTTGGCGATGTGAATGGCGATGGCCGTGCGGATTTGCTGACGAAAGAGGGCTGGTTTGAGCAGCCTGCGGACATGAAGGAAGACAAGGACTGGGTCTTTCACGCAGCAGCTTTTGCCCCCGAAGGTGCACGCGGCGGTTCCTTCATCCTGGTCAACGATGTGAATGCCGATGGCCGCAACGACGTCATCAGCAGCCACGATGCGCACGGCTTTGGCCTGAGCTGGTATGAGCAGAACAAGGATGGCAGCTTCACCGCGCACAAGCTCATGGGCAGCACCGTGGAGGACAGCCCGGTGGGCGTGAAATTCAGCCAGCTCCACGCGATGCAGCTCGCTGACATGGATGGCGATGGCGTGCTGGATCTGGTGACAGGCAAGCGCCGCTGGGCTCACGGCCCGCTCAAGGACGATGAGCCGAATGCCGCCCCGGTGCTTTACTGGTTCAAGATTAAGCCCGACGGTAAAGGCGGCGCTAGCTTCACCGCGAACCTCATTGACGATAACAGCGGCGTGGGCACGGAAGTGACCCCTGGTGATGTCAACAAAGACGGCAAGCTGGATGTCGTGGTGGGTAACAAAAAAGGCGTCTTCGTCTTCCTTCAGGAATAACCAAATCTGTGTTTTTGGGCCTCCCACGTGCAAAAAGTGATTGCCGTGCGGAGGCCTTTTCTCTGTAATCGTCCGCGTTTCTCCCGACCATGAGTTCCAAATCTGCCGCCCCCTCGACTGCGCCCGACATGAAGTTGTTCTGGGCCTGTTTCATCGCCCTCGTCGCCACCTCCTTTGTTTTCGGGGTGCGGGCGAATACCATGTTGCAGCTTCAAAATGAGTTCAATCTGTCCGAGCAGCAGAAAGGCAATATCGGCGGCGCGGGCATGTGGCCTTTTGCCATCAGCATCATCTTTTTCAGCCTGGTGATTGACCGCATCGGCTACAAGCTGGTCGCCCTTTTTGCCATCGCTTGCCACACGATTTCCTTGATCCTCACGGTTCAGGCCACAGGGTACTCTTCCTTTTACTGGGCCACCCTTCTCATCGCCATTGCCAACGGTTCGGTGGAAGCTTTTGTGAATCCGGTGGTCGCTACCATGTTCCCTCGGGATAAGGCCAAATGGCTGAATATCCTGCACGCAGGCTGGCCGGCGGGCCTTGCTCTCGGAGCCCTGGCCACGGCCTTGTGTGAGGGGCAGAGCTGGCAGTTCAAATACTCGCTGTGCTTTATCCCGCTGGTCATTTACGCGGTTCTCACGCTCCCGCGCATGTTCCCTGTCAATGAGCGTGTGGCCGCCGGTGTCAGCTACCGCGACATGCTCAAGGAAGTGGGCGGTGTCGGTTTCTTCATCCTGGGTTCCTTGCTCTACTTCGCCATCATGCAGATGGCCGGGAAGCAGGTCTCCTTGGTCTCATCGGCGACGATGGGGGCTGTCATCGGAGCGGCGGCTTTCATTTACACCCGTTCCCCTGGCAACTGGCTTTTCCTGGTGGTGCTCATCACCATCGGGCCCCTGGCCACCACGGAACTGGGCACCGATGGCTGGATGCCTGACCTGCTGAAACTCAGTGGGCCTGACTTCCCCAATTTTGAGACTTGGATCTTTGTCTATGTCTCCGCCGTCATGACCGTGCTGCGGTTTTACGCGGGCCCCATCGTTCACCGTTTTTCGCCCATCGGCCTGCTGGTCATCGGTGCTTCCATCGCCATCGTGGGTCTGCTGCTCCTGTCGAATTCCGTCGGCTGGGCGATCCTGGGAGCTTCGACAATTTATGCACTGGGCAAGACTTTCCTCTGGAGCACGACCCTGGGTATGACCTCTGAGCAATTCCCCAAAGGCGGTGCGCTGACCCTCAATGGCGTTTCCGCCGTGGGCGTTTTGTTTCTCGGAGTTCTGGGCAGTCCCTACATCGGTTACAAACAGGACATGGACATGGAGAAAAGGCTCAGCTCCACGGAGCATGCTGCTCTCTATGCTCAGGTGAAGGGCGAGTCCAAAGACGGCATGTTCGGTCTCACGCCGACCCTTGATCAGGAAAAAATCAAGGCGCTGCCTGCACCTGAGCAGAAGCAGTTGGAAGTCATCCAGGCCGCCAACAAGCGTGGGGCCTTCACCACCATCGCCATCTTGCCCACCTTCATGCTGGTCTGTTATTTGGGGCTGTTCTTCTACTTCCGGAGCCGTGGCGGGTATAAACCCGTCGAAATTGGCGGGCATTGATACGTTTCTGCCCACTTTTTTCCTTGTGAGCACCATTTGCCCCACCTAAAACAAGCCCGCTTTGCCAGGACGGGGTCATTCCCGACGTTAAGGCACTCCCGATTCACCCATCGCAAATCCGCAATCAACCCAATACAACACACACATGTCAGCAAAATCAGAAGGCATAGCACCTAACGCCAGCCGGCTCCTTTGGGCCGGATTCATGGCCATCCTCGCCGCCGGCGTCGGCTTCGCGCTGCGCAACGGTATTTTGGGCGCCTGGGCGGCTCAGTACAATTTCAGTGATACCCAGTTAGGAGCCATCGGCGGAGCAGGCTTCTCCGGTTTCTGCTTTGGCATCATCATTGGTGGTGTGGTGGTGGATAAACTTGGGTACGGCAAACTGGTAGCCTTGGCTCTTCTTGGCCACATCGCTTCGGCGGTCGTCACGTTCATGGCCAATACCCCAGAGAATGCTTATGACTTCCTATATTGGGGCATGTTTATTTTCGCCTACGCAAACGGCACTTTGGAGGCCGTTGCCAACCCTCTGGTGGCGACACTCTTCCCAAAGAAGCGCATGCATTACCTGAATATTTTGCACGCTTCTTGGCCCCTGGGAATGATCATTGGTGCGCTCGCCAGCTACCTGTTGGGCACCCAACTCGGGCTCGACTGGAAGATGCAGCTCGCCTTCTATTTGGTCCCGACTGTCGTTTATGCAGTGATGTTCATGGGCCAGAGTTTCCCGAAATCCGAAGCTGCCATTAAGGGCGCTAATTTCTCCGAGATGTTCAAGGATGTCGGAATTCTGGGTGCCCTTGTCGCTTGTTTCTTGCTTTCCCTGTTCCTGGGAGACGTCATCAAGCCTTTCTTACCTGAAAAGATCGGCGCAAATGCTGCCACCATCGGTTATGTCCTGGGTGGCGTGCTTCTGATCACTGTCGGTGTCATTACCCGGTTTGCCCTTGGCTCCGTTTTGCTGTTTGTATTGTTCCTGACGCACCTCATCCTTGGCTCTCTAGAGCTGGGAACAGATAGCTGGATTGAGCGTATCACGGGCAACTTGTTCAACGAAGAACAGGGCAAAACACTCTTCATCTGGACCTGCACCATCATGTTTGCACTGCGCTTCTGCGCTCACTGGATCGAGACCAAGCTCAAACTGTCCCCGATCGGGCTTCTGCTGGTCTGCTCCATTCTGGCCATTATCGGTCTGCAGCTTGCAAGTGGTATGCAGACCTTCACCATGGCGCTCATCGCTCTGGGCGTTTACGCCGTGGGCAAAACCTTCTTCTGGCCAACCATGCTGGCTGTGGTGGGGGACCGCTTTCCCCGTTCCGGAGCTGTGGCAATGTCCATCATGGGCGGCGTCGGCATGCTCTCCGTCGGTATGATCGGCGGTCCAGGGCTCGGCTTCTCCAAGGATTATTTCACAGCTAAGGAGCTTGAATCCAAAAACCCGGCAGTCTATGCGGAGATGAAGTCGGCAACGCCTTCTTCTTTCTTCGGCATGAAGGCCACCCCGGTGGATGGATCGAAGTTGGAAGAAGCCAAGAAGGCCGTCAAGGCTGCGACTGCCACTGAAGCTCAAAAAGCAGTGGTTGATGCCAACCAGGCCGGCGACCGCAAGACCCTCAAAATTGATTCCTTCCTGCCGACAACAATGGCAGTCATCTACCTGCTGCTGTTGATTTATTTCAAAACCATTGGCGGTTACAGGGTGCTGAAAATCGACGAGCAGGCTGCATAATGCTCTTCGACTCTTTTTAAAACTCTCAGACGGCGTCCTTTCACGGGGACGCCGTTTTTTTGCACTCGGATGTCGCCTGCATTTCACGCTTGCTCATCGCTCAAAACCCAGAACCTTTAATCCCAGAACCTCTTTCCCCTTCCTTTTTCATGCCGACCTACGTTTACGAAACCATTCCTCAGTTTGAAGGCGATCTGCCCAAGCGTTTTGAAATCCGCCAGAGCATGAAGGACAATGCTTTGACTCAGCACCCGGACAGTGGCCAGCCCGTGCGGCGTGTGCCGATTGGTGGCACGGGAGTGATGGGTGGCAGCAGCAGTGCAGGCAGCGCATCTTCCTCCGGTGGCGGTTCCTGTGGCACTGGTTGCGGCTGCCATTAGGCCATTGAAAACGGGAGAACGCTCGAGCTTTCCAAACCCCACGCCCTGGCGGGCGCGGCTACGAGGTGTAGCTGCCCGCGCCAGCGGGTGAAAGGATGGTGTGAGGTATCGAGCTTCCCAACCCCCACGCCCTGGCGGGCGCAGCTACGGGGTGTAGCCGCCAGCGCCAGCGGGTGGAAGGATGGTCTAGTGTTATCGAGCTTCCCAAATTCCACGCCCTGGCGGGCGCAGCTACGGGGTGTAGCTGCCAGCGCCAGCGGGTGGAAGGATGGTCTAGTGTCATCGAGCTTTCCAAACCCCACGTCCTGGTGGGCGCAGCTACGGGGTGTAGCCGCCCGCGCCAGCGGGTGGAAGGATGGTCTAGTGTTATCGAGCTTCCAATCCCCACGCCCTGGCGGGCGCAGCTACGAGGTGTAGCTGCCCGCGCCAGGGCGTGGAGGGATGGTGTGGAGCATCGAGCTTTCCAACCCCACGCCCTGGCGGGCGCGGCTACGGCCTTCTCAGGCCACCACCAGCGTCACCGGGATATTTCCGCGAGTGGCGTTGGAGTAAGGGCAGACGATGTGGGCTTTGGCCACCAGGTCTTCCACCACACTCTTTTCCAGGCCGGGGACATGGATGGTGAGCGTGACTTCCAGGCCGAAACCTTCGCCATCATCCCGGGCACCGATACCCACCTGACCTGTCACGGTGGCATCACTCGGGACGAGAATCTTGGCTTTGCCGGCGACGAACTTCAGTGCGCCCAGAAAACAGGCGGAGTAACCGGCGGCAAAAAGCTGCTCGGGGTTGGTGCCGGGACCGCCGCCACCACCGAGTTCCTTCGGTGTGGAAAGGGTCACGGAGAGGACGCCATCGGCAGTGGCCGATTTGCCTTCACGGCCGCCGGTGGAGGTAGCCTGGGTAGTGTAGAGAACTTTCATGAGGTGATGATGTTTGGAGTTAGATGATGAAGCTTAACGAAGACCGCCTGAAACCACGAGCGTTTCTCCCGTCATCCACGAAGAATCGTTCGAGGCCAGGAAAACGGCCGCCGTGGCGATGTCCTGCGGCTGGCCGATGCGGCCCAGGGGAGTTTGGGATTCCACCTGCTGGCGGAATTCGCCTTCGGCAAAACCGGCCGTGTGCACGCCTTCCGTCTCGACCATGCCGGGGTTGATGGCATTGACGCGGATTTTTTTCGCCCCGAGTTCTTTGGAAAGCACCTTGGTCAGGGCATCCACGGCGGCCTTGGTACCGGAGTAAACGGCAGAGCCAGGAGGTGTGTAGCTGCTGACCACGGAGCTGATGTTGATGATGCTGCCACCTTCAGGGCCGATGAGCTTCACGGCCTCCTGAGTGGTGAGCAGCAGGCCCAGCACGTTCAGGTTATACTGCTTGTGGAAATGTTCTTCGTTGATGGCTTCCAGCGGGGAGAATTCATAGACGCCCGCGTTGTTCACCAGGATGTCCACTTTGCCGTAGGCCTTCTTCGTTTCAGCGAAGAGCTGGTCAATGTCGGCCTTCTTGGAAACATCTCCCTGCACAGCGATGGCGCGGCCCCCTTTGAGGGTGATCTCATCCACCACCTTGTCTGCCCCGGCTTTGCTGGAGGCGTAGTTGACCACCACGGCGGCACCTTCAGCGGCAAGGTGTTTGGCGATGGAAGCTCCGATGCCTTTGGAGGCTCCTGTGACGACGGCGACTTTGTTTTCGAGTTTCATGAGGATGTCAGTTTGAGGTGTTGCAGATTTGTTTTGTATCGAACGGTATGGAAGTGATAACGCTGGACAGAGAGTCGTCAATGAATAATTTACCGATCAGTATGAAAAAAGAATTAACACCCCCCGCCGTCGGCCGTCCGCGTGCCTTCGACCCAGATGTGGCGCTTGAAAAAGCCATGCAGGTTTTTTGGAAGCATGGGTATGAGGGCACTTCCTTGAGTGATCTCACGGAGGCCATGGGCATCAACCGCCCCAGCCTCTATGCGACCTATGGCAACAAGGAACAGCTTTTCATCAAGGTGCTGGACCGCTATGGCTCGGGCCCGGTGGCCTACGTGCTGGAATCGCTGAATGAACCCACGGCTCGAGGAGTGATCGAAAAAATTCTGCATGGCTCGGTGTGTTTGTTGAGCGATCCTCAACATCCACGCGGCTGCATGGCCCTGCAAGGCATGCTCTGTGGCGGAAAGGACTCAGCCTTTGTCCTGGAGCATGCTCGTTCGCGGCGTGTTGCCGCCCAGGAAAAAATGCGCGAGCGTTTTGAACGGGCTCGGAAAGAAGGTGACCTATCGCTTGCGGTGAATGCGGGCGATTTGGCACGCCATCTGGCCATGCTGCTAAATGGGCTTTCCATCCAAGCCTCCAATGGGGCCAGTGCGAAGGAACTGAAACGTGCGGTGGAGTTTGCCCTGAAGACCCTGCCCGTATGAAGACGAGTGCATCCTGTCGTTTGATTTAAGTCGGCAACTCCCCACACTGTGAAACAACCATGCGCGTTTTTTGCCAATTTCTGACCCTCCTTCTTTTTCTCCCCGCCTCCATGCAGGCTGTGGAGGGAAAGACGATCCGCATCCTGACCATCGGCAACAGCTTTTCCCGCAATGCGACCAACCATCTCGATGACCTCGCCCTTGCCGGTGGCCACACCTTGATCCATACGCCGATTGTGGTCGGAGGTGCCTCGTTGGAACTGCATTCGGGAAAGGCCATCGCCCATGCTAAAGACCCGAAGGACAAGGCGGGTCTTTACTCGAATGGCCGGAGTCTGGTCCAGGAACTGAAAGCTGATAAATGGGATTATGTGACGATCCAGCAGGCCAGCATCAAAAGCCATGATCTGACGACTTACCAACCGCATGCAGGGCGTCTCTGGGAGCTCATTCAGAAAAATGCTCCTTCTGCGAAGCTGCTTGTGCACCAGACCTGGGCCTATCGGAAAGACGATCCACGTTTTACCAAACCTTCAGGCAAACCTGGGGAACCCAAGACCCAGGCGGAGATGTATGAGCAACTGACTGCGGCGTACGCAGCCATCACTCAGGAACTGGGGGCGAAGCGTCTGCCCGTGGGAGATGCGATGTATCTGGCGGATACCGATGCAAAGTGGGGCTTTCAGCCCGGGCCCTCGGTTGATCCCAAAAGTCTGAAGCGGCCTGCGTTGCCTAACCAAAAGCATTCTCTGCATGTAGGCTGGAATTGGAAAAAGGGCAAAGATGGCAAAATCGCCCTGAGCATGGATGGGCATCATGCAAATCTGGCGGGTGAATATTTGGGTGCCTGCGTGTGGTATGAAGTGCTGTTTGGCGAAAGCCCTGCGGGCAATGCCTATGTTCCCAAAGGACTGGCGGCAGACGATGCACGCTTTCTCCAGGAGACTGCGCATCGGGCTGTGATAGAAGCCGCACCGAAAGCTTCTGCCAGTGTTCTCCGTGAACGCAGGGGTGGTTTGTCTCCCCTTGATCGTGCCTTCAAGAGCGGAGAGAAGCAAAGTTTGGCAGGCTTGTCCCCTCAACCTCAATGACCTCCGCCACCCGTGCTCCGCGCTGGGCGGCCGTCATCCCCTGGCTTTTTGTGCTGCTGTGGAGCAGCGGTTTTATTGGGTCAAAACTCGGCGTGCCTTTTGCCGAGCCTTTTACCTTTCTGACGCTGCGCTATGTGGTTGTGCTGCTGGTGTTGGTGCCTATCGCTTTCATCACTCGCGCTCCTTGGCCACAGGGCTGGACCCAGATTGCCCACCTCACTCTGGCAGGTCTTTTGATCCATGGCTTGTATCTCAGCGGCTGCGTGTATGCCCTGCGGTTAGGCCTGCCTGCTGGCATCGTCAGCCTCATTGTCTCTTTGCAGCCCTTACTGACGGCGGCTTTGGCAGGCATGATGTTAGGCGAAAAAGTGATGCCTCGGCAATGGGGAGGCCTGGCGTTGGGGTTCATCGGCACGGTGCTGGTGGTGGCGCATAAAACCGGCAGCGGCCTCACCTTCATTTCCACGATTCCGGCGCTCTTAGCCCTCATTGGCATCACGGTCGGCACGCTCTGGCAAAAGCGTTTTTGTCCAGCCTTTGATCTGCGCACCAGCACGGTGGTGCAGTATGCGGCCAGTCTCGTCGTCACGGGCATCCTTGCGCTGCTGCTAGATACCCGCGAGGTGCAGTGGACGGGTCAGTTTGTTTTTGCCCTTTTGTGGGTGGCTCTGGTGCTCTCCATCGGTGCTATCAGTCTTTTGAATCATCTCATCCGCAGTGGTACCGCAGTGAATGTGGCCAGTCTCTTTTACACGGTTCCTGCCGTCACTGCGCTGATGGCCTGGGGCATCTTTGGTGAGACTCTCACGGGCTTGTCTCTGGTCGGAATGGTCGTGGCAGTGATCGGTGTGTGGCTGGCGCGGGGCAGATGATTCACTTTCCCCCAATCCTGGCCCGTTGCGTGCGTTGACAGTGGTTTTTACAACCATTGGTTAACCATGCACGAAGCGCCCTCCCGACATTTTGACATAGCCATCATTGGTGGAGGGTTTGCGGGTGTTTACTGCGCCCAGCAGGCATTAAAGCGACTGCGCGGGCGCTCCATGCGAGTGGGCATCATCGCCAGTGAAAACCACATGGTTTTCCAGCCGATGCTGCCTGAGGTGGTGGGGGGCTCTCTTTCGCCTCAGCATGTGGTGAATCCCATCCGCATGATCTGTGAGGCGGCAGACGTGCTGAAAGGCGAGGTGACAAGCCTGGACCTGGAAAGCCGGGTGCTGACGCTGGATGGTGGGCGTTTTACTCCCAATGTGACGGTGACCTTCGACCACCTGATGCTGGCTCCTGGGGCCGGGGTGGATCTGAGTCGTATCCCAGGCATGTCGGAGCACGCCTACCTCATGCGCACCGTGGGCGATGCCATGAAACTTCGGGCCGCTATCATTAGCCGCATGGAGGAGGCGAATCTCATCATCAAGCATCAGCAGCGCAAAGAAATGTTGTCCTTTGTGGTCGTGGGTGGTGGCTACTCTGGCGTTGAAACGGCGGGACAGATCCAGGATTTGATCGCGGGAGTCTTGCGTTATTACGACAACATCCGGGCAGATGAACCGAGCGTGACATTGGTACACAGTGGGGAGCGGTTACTCGGCATGTTGGGGCAGGGTCTGGGGGACTACACACGCCGCTGCCTGGAGAAGATGGGGGTGAATTTGATCTTCAACAAACGCGTGAGGGCAGTCACGGCACGCACAGTGCAGCTCAATGATGGCAGCACGATTGTTTCCAATCTTGTGGTGTGTACGGTTGGGAATGCTCCGCACCCCATCTTGCAGGCATTGGGTGCCCGTGGGGCTGTGCCGCTGGAGAGAGGCAAGGTCATCGTGGAGCCCACGGGGCAGGTGAAGGGCGTGGATAAAGTATGGGCAGCAGGTGACTGCGCGGCTTTCCCCAAAGCCGATGGAGGGCTGTGCCCAGAGACCGCCCAGTTTGCCATGCGCCAGGGGGCTTTGATCGGGGACAACATTGCCGCGACGCTGAAAAAGAAACCGCTGAAGCCATTTAAATTCACAGGCCTGGGTGAGCTGGCCACCATCGGGCACCGAAAGGCTGTGGCGATGGTGATGGGCCTGCGTTTTTCCGGCCTGATCGCCTGGTTCATGTGGCGCAGCATTTACCTCATGAAGCTGCCGGGGCTGGACCGTAAACTCCGCGTGATGGCGGAGTGGACTTTTGAGGTCTTTTTCCCACGCGATATCAATCTGCTAACTCCCAGTTTTTCCTCCCCACTCGGTGAGATGCATTTGGAAAAAGGCGATTCATTGTTCCGTTCGGGTGAACCTGCTCAGTCGCTGTATGCCGTAAAGAAAGGCTGCGTGGAGATTACGGATGTGAATGGTCAGATCGTCAAATCCGCTGTGGCCGGAGAGCATTTTGGCGAACGTGCCTTGTTAGGCGATGGCATTTGGCGTTTTGATGCTACGGCCAAAGAGTCCACTGAACTGGTGGCCATTGATGGCGATACCTTCAAGACGTTGGTGAAAAGCATCGGATCTCTCGATAGCCTCTTTCGTTCTACTGCCCAGCAGTACCACCTGCCGGAGGAAATCCAGAAGACGGTCTCCGCCATGCCTGAGGCCACACGCCAAGCGATCGCTGCAGATGTGATGACGAGGTCAGTCGCCTCCCTCACAGCAGAGCAGACGGTGCAGGATGCGGTGGCGGAGTTTCAGGCACATCCGCACAGCACTTATCCCGTGACGGAGGATGGCAAAGTCATCGGCCTTCTGCGCCGTTCCATCGCCTACGATTGGCTGAAAAATCATGGGCTTACTTGTCGGGATGCCCTGAAGTCACTGCCTCTCACCACGCCCTTTTGCGTACGGGCCGACATGCCTGTGCCTGAGCTCGTGCAAACGCTCATGCGAACAGGCGTGAGCAAGGCCGTGGTGGTGGATGCGGAAAATCGTTTGTTAGGCATGGTCACCGTCTTTGATTTACTCAAAGGGAGCCCGCCTTCGGCATGAAGATGCGTGAAAAGTTTTGTCATACGGCCAAAAGAGAGGTTCGTTCCGTTGAACAAGAAGAAGGAGTCCTGTCATTCTTCTGAGATTTCGTGAGGCAGTCACCTTGCTGAAAATTCAACTCAATATTCTCTTATGAGCGCCGACCTTTCCCATGTTCCCGCAGGCTATCAAACGGTGACCCCATCGCTCACGGCGAAAGATGCCGCTGCGGCACTCCGCTTCTACGAACAGGCTTTTGACGCGGTGGTAAGCTTCAAAATGGCGGACCCGCAAACGGGTGGAACGGCCCATGCAGAGTTTCGCATCGGCAATAGCACGATGATGATTTCTGACGAATACCCGAAATTTGGCTGCCTAGCTCCCGCAGAGGGAAGAGGAGGCGCCTTTATGATCTATGTGCCTGATGTCGAGGCGGCCTTTGAGCAAGCTCTGGCGGCAGGTGCCGTAGAGATTGATAGGCCGAGCGACCAGTTTTGGGGAGATCGCACGGGCCGGGTCGCTGATCCCTTTGGCTACCGCTGGACGCTGGCTCAAAAAATCAAGGATGTGCCTGAGGAAGAAATCGCTCGTCTGGCTGCCGATTGGCAGGGGTGATGCGGTAGGTCATCGCCCTCGCCGCCGATGCTGCCGCGCTCGGAACTCCGCAGGGCCGCAGCCTAAATGCTGCGTGAAGATGCGAGTGAAGTAATGACGATTTGGAAAGCCGTGTTCGACTGCGATTTGATCAATGGTTTTATCCGTTAGCACCAAAGCCTCTCCCGCCAGACGCAGGCGCGTGGCGGTGACATAGGCCGCAGGTGTTTGTTCCGTGTGTTCGCGGAAGGCGCGGATAAAGCGCTCCAAGCTCATGCCGGCACGATCCGCCAGGAAAGAATTTGCGAGGTGCGTATGCGGGGCTTTTTGAATCAGATCTAACACGTCTAACAAACGATCTGGTATTGATTGGGTGTGAGGTAGCTCCAGCCTAGCAAAAGCACTGTGCAAAAGGGCGGCGCTTTCGTGATAAAGACGATGGTCCCGCAAGGCGTGAGGTGCTTCGTTATGTGTGCAGAGAACTGCTTGGATCTGGCGACGAAGCGTTTCATCGATAGGCAAGACGACTGGCCCGATAGGCACGGCACCAGCAAGGCGTGTGACGGTGAAATGCAGCCAGTAGTGACATGCGGTGACAGGTGCGCAGCAGTCAAATATGGTATTGGCTGGGATGAGGATGCATTCATCTGGCAACAGCGGGATTACACGCCCTTGATAACGGAGGTGACAGCCTGCTTTGGGATTGTGGTAAAAGCGCCAAAAAGGACTGTCCACCCCTTCATGATTCCAGTTTTCCAGTGCTGACTGGAAGCCACTTTCATGGATCAAAAAGGCCGACCATCCCGCCCGGGCTACTGGAGATAAGCTGACGCCCCAGGGAGTGGTGTAATTCAGGTATTTGCGTTTGATCGGCATGCCTTTCGAGAGAATCGGACACGGACAACTTCTTGGCAAGGAGATGTCTCAAGGCGGTTACAGCTGAGGTCTGTCACGATTAGACACAGATTTATCTCAAAGAGGCAACAGGGTATTGCGTATATTGCAGCATGACTTGGAAGGTTTCATTTTCTCCGAATGCTTTTCTTGGCCTAGCGCTGGCAGGCCTGTGGCTGGCTAGTGCTGCGCCTGCCCAGGCGGAAAAGATGGAGTTTAATCGAGACATCCGCCCTATCCTTTCGGACAAATGTTTCCACTGTCATGGTTTTGACCCCAAAACACGAAAAGGGGATCTGCGTCTGGATGAACGCGCAGCTGCCGTTGCCGATGGCCACATCGTTCCTGGGGATGCGCTGAAGAGCCTGATCATTGAGCGTGTGCTTTCTCATGAGGAAGATGAGGTGATGCCGCCACCCGAATCCAAGTTGGGCCGCCTAACCGAAGGTGAAATAGCCAAGCTGAAGCAGTGGGTGAATGAAGGTGCGGAGTATCAAAAGCACTGGAGTTTTATTGTCCCAGATCTAAATGAGATGGCTCGCTGGAAAGCTGAGGCCAAAACTGCCGGGGCGAAGGGGCCGATCGATCATCTCGTCGCTCAAGGGTTGAAATCTCGTGGGCTGACTTTGCAACCGAAAGCGGATGCGGCCACTTTGCTAAGACGTGTCAGTTTTGACCTGACGGGCCTACCGCCATCCGCAGAAGAGGTTTTGACATTTACGGCTGATTCTCAATCCCAAGCCTATGAGGCTCTTGTCACCAAACTCCTGGCTTCGCCCGCCTATGGGGAGCGCATGGCGGTGGACTGGCTGGATGTGGCCCGCTATGCCGATAGCTATGGCTTCCAGGTGGATCGTTTGCGAGATGTGTGGATGTGGCGTGATTGGGTGATCCAGGCGTTCAATCAGAACCTTCCATTTGATCAATTCATCACTTGGCAGGTGGCCGGTGACCTTCTCCCAAATGCGACCGATGAGCAGATTTTAGCGACGGCTTTCAATCGCCTGCATCAGCAGGAAGCTGAAGGAGGATCTGTGGAGGAGGAATACCGCATTGAGTATGTGGCGGATCGTGTGCAGACTTTCGCCACGGCATTTCTAGGGCTGACGTTTGAGTGCTCTCGCTGTCATGATCACAAGTATGATCCCATCAAACAGACTGAGTATTATGGTCTGTCGGCCTTTCTCCAGAACATTGACGAGGCAGGGCTGTACTCCTATTTCACACCTTCAGCGCCCACGCCGGCCCTCATGCTGATGGATGAAGGGCAGAAGAAGCAGAAGAGTGGACTTCAAAAGAAAATCACGGAACTCGAACGGCAGCTCCTTAAGGTACAAGGAAAGGAGGCGGGTGAAGGCCTGACTACGCTTGACTGGCCTGATGGCGTGCCCCCAAATTCAGAGGGGCAGATCGCTCATTTTACCTTTGATGTCTTGGACAAAAATAAGTTAGCCGATGCGCTGCATCCCGCGCCTGGCGCGAAAGATCCGAAAGATAAAGCGGCAGATCCTGCGGCCATCTTGAAAGGCGAAAACAAGCTCGTCGAGGGACGCCTGGGCAAGGCCATTCAGTTCACGGGGGATGATCCGGTGGATACTCCGGTTGGCAACTTTCATCGGCATGATCCCTTTAGTCTGGCCCTATGGATGAAGACGCCGGACGTGAAAGAGCGGGCTGTAGTTCTGCATCGATCGCGGGCCTGGACAGATGCGGGAAGCCGTGGGTATGAGCTGTTGATTGAGGAAGGGAAGCTGAAGTGGACCCTTATTCACTTCTGGCCAGGAGATGCTATCTCCATTCGCGCGGTGGAGAAGTTGCCTCTTAATGAATGGGTGCATGTGGTGGTGACCAACGATGGCAGCAGCCGCGCTGCTGGTCTGCGCCTCTATGTGAATGGAAAGCGGGCAGAGATCGAGATTATTCGAGATCACCTGACGCGTGACATCACGGGTGGAGGTGGCGACAACATCAGCCTTGGCGAACGCTTTCGAGATCGTGGTTTCAAAGGTGGTTGGGTGGATGAGTTGCGGGTGTTTAATCGTGATGTTTCTCAAAGTTCCAACGCTGATCTGAATCCCTTATTCACTCAGCTTCAGGCTGCGCGTGCCGAGTTAACGGTATTTAGCGATGCTCAAAAGGAGATCATGGTGATGCAGGAGCTGCCACAACCTAAAACGGCGTATGTTTTGTTTCGTGGCGAGTATGACAAACGTGGAGAGGTAGCTCCACCGGTGACTCCCGCCTTCCTATCTCCTTTTCCCCAAGACGCTCCTCTAAACCGCCTGGGCCTGGCCCGCTGGTTGACCGCGTCGGATCATCCTTTGACCGCTCGCGTGACCGTGAATCGTTTGTGGCAAAGTTTGTTCGGCCGAGGATTGGTGAAGACCAGTGAGGACTTTGGAAGCCAAGGGGAAAAACCGCTTTACCCAGAATTGCTCGATTACCTGGCTTTGCGGTTGATCGAGACAGGCTGGGATATGAAGGCCCTGGTTAAGGAAATCGTCTCCAGCGAGGTTTATCAGCAACGCAGCATCGCAGACGCAGCGACCATGGCCGATGACCCCGAGAATCAATGGCTGGCGCGCGGTGCGAGTTTTCGCCTGCCCGCAGAGATGATTCGTGACAATGCCCTGGCTAGTGCGGGTTTATTGAAGACTCAGATGGGTGGCGCGCCGGTGAATCCTTATGAAATGTCGGAGGCCTTTAAGCCGGCGAAAGTGGCGGCGGATGGAAATGTTTACCGACGCAGTCTTTACACCACTTGGCAGCGAACCAGTCCCCCTCCGGCGATGGTGGCCTTCGATGCGCCGCGTAGGGCCGTATGTTCGGCTAAACGCGAGCGTACCGACAGCCCTTTGCAGGCCCTGATTTTGCTCAATGGCACGCAGTATGTCGAAGCCGCGCGCGTGCTTGGAGAAAGGATGGTGCGTGATTGCCAGGGGGATGTGGCAAAGATGATCGAGCACGGTTTTCTGCGTTGCTTGAGCCGCCTGCCCGATGCCCAAGAAGTGGAAATTTGCACGCGTCTTTATGAAGAGCAGTTGAAGCACTTCCAGTTAAACCCGACATCGGCATCGGCTCTGATCCAGACAGGGAACGCTCCAAAAGATGAAGCACTGCCGGTGGCAGCGACTGCTGCGGCCACCGTATTGGCCCAGGCCCTTTTAAACCATGATGCAGCTGTCGTGAAACGATGAACACACTCCCTTCACCCCTGATGAATCGCCGCACCCTACTGAATCGTTTTGGCATGGGGCTGGGCGGTGTGGCCCTGGCTGAGATGCTAGGTAAAGAGCAGGCCCAGGCCGCAGATCCAGGTATCCTTGGCGCTCCCCACGCGGCTCCAAAGGCCAAGCGGATTATTTATCTCTTCATGTCCGGTGGGCCATCACATCTGGATCTGTATGATTACAAACCCCTGCTCAATCAACGGCATGGTGAGCAATTGCCAGACAGTGTGCGTGGCACGCAGCGATTGACAGGCATGTCGGGAAATCAAAGCTCGATCCCCATGGTGGGCTCGCCATTTAAATTTACTCAGCATGGTCAGGCGGGTGGGTGGTACAGTGATTTGCTACCACACACGGCCTCCATCGCCGATGACATCTGTGTGGTCCGTTCGATGTTTACGGAGAGCATCAATCATGGGCCGGGCGTGACCTTTTTTCAGACGGGTTCTCAGATCGCAGGACGCCCCAGCATGGGGGCTTGGTTGAGTTATGGCTTGGGCGCGCAGAATGAAAATCTGCCGTCATTCACGGTGCTGATCACGAAAGGCAAAGGTGGTCAGCCACTGGGTGCGCATCTCTGGGGCAGTGGTTTTTTGCCCACGAAACATCAAGGCGTGCTGTTCCGTGCAGCGAAAGATCCTGTGCTGTATTTGGGCAATCCCGAAGGTGTTAGCGCTGATAGCCGACGGATGATGTTGGATCGTCTGCGGGAGCTGCATGAGCATCAGTTTGCAGGCACCCCGGATGTAGAAATCTCTAGCCGCATTGACCATTATGAAATGGCCTATCGCATGCAGAGCAGCATCCCGGAAGCGACGGGTATTGAGGATGAACCACAGTCCATTCTAGACATGTACGGGCCGGATGTGAAGACCCCCGGTACCTTTGCGGCAAACTGCCTCCAAGCCCGCCGCCTTGCGGAACGTGGGGTGCGTTTTATCCAACTCTATCACCAAGACTGGGATCACCATGGCGGCCTGCCTGGGAATCTGCCTAAACTGGCCAAAGAGACCGATCAAGCCTCTGCTGCACTCATCAAAGACTTGAAACAGCGTGGGCTGCTGGATGACACCCTCGTGGTGTGGGGTGGGGAATTTGGCCGAACCAATTATTGTCAGGGGAAAATCAGCGCCAATTTTGGTCGCGACCATCATCCGCGCTGTTTCACGGCCTGGATGGCAGGTGGTGGCATCAAGCCAGGCAGTGTCTATGGCGAGACAGATGAATTTGGCTACAACGTCGCTAAAGACGGCGTCCATATCCACGATTTTCACGCCACTTTACTGCATCTGCTGGGCATTGATCACGAACGACTCACCTACAAGTTTCAGGGGCGTCGTTACCGTCTTACTGATGTCCATGGTCATGTGGTGAAGGGGCTGCTGGCCTAACGATTTTTAGAGCAAATTCTCCCAAGGTAGATGCGTGAGTAGCCAGTAAGAGACACGTTTTTTGAGTGGGACCTCGGGGTCTGTCTGATGGGTGATGTGCTGACCGTACTGGGTTTTGCCTTTCCATGTCAGGCGATTGTTTTTCTCCTGATTGACGTGCCAGCAGTTCTCCGGTCGGAAGTCTTCCCTGAGATAGCTTTTCAGGCGTGCGGCAAAGGTGGGGCTGTTGATGATCACGCCGGTCTCAGTGTTGATGTACTTGGAGCGTGGATCCATGTTGTATGAGCCGATAAAGGAGATGCGATCATCCACCACGAGTCCCTTGGTATGCATGCCCAGAGGGGTCGGCTTGGGCGTGTGGAGGTAATCTTTGCGGGCAGGTGCGCGGGCGTTGAGTTCGTAATAGTCAGCTCCCGTTTCGAGTATCTCTTTTCGCCGATTGGCTATCCCTGTCATGGCCAGCAGACCATCTATGGAGGCGAGTGAATTGGTGAGCAGTTGGATCTTCACCCCGCGCTTAGCCGTTTCTTGAAATAAGGCCAAGGTCTCCTCTTGAGGAATGAGATAGGCGGCATGCATGACCACCTCTTTTTGGGAACCTTCGATGGCATCTTCCACCGTTCGCCAGACGGGGGAGGCTACCTTACCCTTGCGAAGCATGCGTTCAGGTGGATCGGCAATGAATTCGTACTCTGCCCACACCATCCGGGCAGAAAGCTCATCCAGAATTTTGAGGGCATCCTTACGGGCTAGGGTGATGGGGTAAGGGTACCTGTGATGCCGGGCAAGGTGGCGCTTCTTGCGGTCGATGTTCTGCCGCATGTCTTGCAGCTTATCTTGATCCTTAGCAGTGAGTTTGGTGCGATCTCCTTTGCGAGTGAGAGGGGAGTTCCAGTAAAGATTAAACGACTTGGTGGCAGCACCCACCACCGGACCTTGAGCGATGAAGTCCAGATCCCGCATGTTGTGCTTTCGATCCACGCCGAAATAGGTGTCTGCTAAGTTGCGCCCGCCTCCGATGAGTAATTTTTTGTCGGCGATGAGGATTTTGTTATGCATGCGGCTCTGCATGCGATCAATCTCTCCAATTATGGGAATAGGATTGCCTGCAAAGATTCCTTTGAGGGCTGTCATGGGGTTAAAGAACGCGATCTCAATGTTGGGATGCGCGGCCAGGGTGGCCGACTTCACTTCACTCTGGGCTCCATGGGTGATGTCCAGAAGCATGCGCACTTTCACGCCCCGGTCTGCGGCTGCTAGTAGGCGATCTGCGAACACCGTGCCGCACACATCATCTGCCCAGATGAAATATTGAAAATCCAGGGTCTTTTGGGCAGATTCGACCACCGCCAAACGTGCGAGGTAAGCTTCTTTGCCATCGGCCATCATTTCAAAGCCGGAGGTCCCTTCACGACGCACGGTGCGTTTCTTTGTGGCCTGGGCGATGGTTTCCGGCTTGGACAAAAAGGATGTCGGCACGGGAGGTCGTGTAGCTGAAGGGCCGGTGCATGAGGCAAGGAGGGCGAGGCTGTAAATTCCCCAAAGGATCCGAATCACGAAGTTTAGGGAGCGGGGGCGCTGCGGAACTGTGAAGAGCATGGCTAAAGGAGGGACTGAACTCAAATCGTGCAGAAAGACACATGCACTTCGCACGAAATATTCAAGTTGAGCCTATTTTTGTCATTCAAACCAATTGCGATCATTTATGATACGAATGTCTGCATTTCAGGAAAAGAGGCTCTGAGGTCCGTTCTAAAATCTTCACATGCAACTCACGGATCTGACTTGGCCAGATATTGCCGCCCTCGATCGAAACACACCAGTCGTGTTTCCCATCGCGGCGCTGGAGCAACATGGCAGGCACATGCCGCTTTTTACAGACTCTTTGTTGATGGGTGAGATCGCTAGGCGGGCGGAGCTAGAATTGGGAAATGAGGTCCTGTTTGCACCGTTGCAGTGGCTGGGAAATTCGCACCATCATCTGGACTTTCCTGGCACTCTTTCCGCAGAGCCACGCGTGTATCTGGACTTGCTGGTGGGCTTGCTTGAAAACTTTATCGCTCACGGTTTTCGCCGACTGATCCTCCTCAACGGTCATGGTGGCAATGATGTGCCGGGCAAACAGGCTGTGTTTGAGGTGCGCCAGCGGCACCGTCAGCGGGATGACTTACTCCTTCTTTTCACGACGTACTGGAGCCTGAGTCCAGACGCGGGCGCTGCCCACCCTGAGCTGGGGCAAAAGGTCATGGGGCATGCCTGTGAATGGGAAACTTCCATGGTGCTGCGGATGGCACCGCATTTAGTCAAGCCGTTGGATGCCGTAACGGACGTGCCTTTTGGCAATAGCTTTGAGCCTGCGGCTCGGGGCTGGATCATGCAAGATCGCTCTGCGGCAGGTCATGTGGGAGATCCCACTCAAGCGAGTGCAGAAAAGGGGGAGGCTCTGTTCCAGGTCTTCACCCGTGATGTCGTGGCGATCCTGCAACGCGTGCTTCTTTGGAACGGAAAAAGCTGGGATGGTTGATGATTTATGACACGCTCCCCTTACTGGAAATGGTGGATCACGGGCCTGCTGCTGCTGGCCACAACGATCAATTACATGGACCGCGTCACGTTGGCGAATGCCTCCGTTCGTGTCACGCAGGAGTTCGGCCTGAATGATGAGCAGTATGGAAATCTAGAACTCACTTTTGGTTGGGCGTTTGCCGCAGGGTCGCTGGTCTTTGGCTTTCTGGCAGATCGCATTCGGATCTACTGGTTGTATCCTTGCGTGCTCGCAGGCTGGTCGCTGATGGGCATGCTCTCTGGCTGGACCCAGGATTATACGGGCCTGCTGGTTTGCCGCACCTTACTGGGTTTTTTTGAGGCGGGGCACTGGCCTTGTGCGTTAAAGACGACCTTTGCTGTCCTGACTGAAAAAGATCGGACCATGGGCAACAGTGTTTTGCAGAGTGGAGCTTCCATTGGGGCCATTATCACACCTCAGGTGATGATGCTTTTGATGACGGACGATCTCGGTTCTTGGCGCTCTGCTTTTGTCGTAGTGGGGGCTTCGGGACTGCTGTGGGTGGTTGCATGGTTCCTCATGCTGCGACCTCGGGATCTGGACGTGCCTGCTCGTGCAGTGGCGCTGGCCCCTGTGAGTCTGGGCAGCATTCTTATCAGTCCTAGCTTTTGGGCGCTGGCCTTGCTCATCACGGGCACACAGACGGTGTGGCACATGTATCGAGTGTGGATGATGAAGTTTTTGCAAACAGGACGAGGCTATGCCGAGAGCGAGGCGCTGAATTTTAATTCGCTGTATTACATCTCCACCGATGTCGGCTGTGTCATGGCTGGGGTGGCCTCGCTGTGGCTGGTGCGGCGATTTCATTGCTCACCGCATCAGTCACGGCGCTGGGTGTATGCCGCTGCTTGTGGGCTGACTTCTCTCAGTGTGGCCTTGCCATGGCTGGGGCAGGGGTGGTTGTTGCTCGGCGTGCTGCTGCTCATCGGGGCAGGGGCTTTGGCGCTTTTCCCTTGTTACTACACCTTTGTTCAGGAATTGTCTGAAGAGCATGTGGGGCGCCTGACCGGGCTGCTCAGTTTTTGGGTCTGGGTTATCACCTCACCCCTGCATCGTTGGTTTGGCAAATTAGCCGATAGCACGGGTTCTTATGATCTGGGATTGGTCATCGCGGGGCTTGCGCCGTGGATCGGTGTCTTCGCCATGAGGTGGCTTTGGCGGCCTCAGGCTCGGCTGGCGTGAAGTTCATTCTTCACCACTTCAGACTGGTCACCGGCACTCGTGTTTCATTGTGATGAGACTTCACAATCTGCCCATCTTTGAGGTGTAGCACCCGATCCGCCATGCCGGCCATGTCCGCATTGTGCGTGATGATGACCGTCAGGGTGCCGAGCTCGCGATTGATGCGCTCCACGGCCTCCAGCACGGCGATGCCCGTATTCACATCGAGCGCTCCGGTGGGTTCATCGCAGAGTAAAACCTCCGGCTTTTTCGCAATGGCGCGGGCAATGGCCACGCGCTGTTGCTCACCTCCACTGAGCTGGCTAGGGAAGTGATCCATGCGGTGTTGCAAATTGACCAACGCCAGGGCTTCCTCTGGCTTCATGGGGTCCCGCGAAATGTCCGTGATCAAGGCCACGTTTTCTCGCGCCGTGAGGCTGGGGATGAGATTGTAAAACTGGAAGACAAAACCCACGCAGTTTCGCCGAAAGAGCGTGAGCGTGCGCTCATCGCCGCCGGTGAGATCCCATCCCTTGTATTGGAGTTGACCGCTGGTCGGTGTATCCAGTCCTCCCAAAATATTCAGCAGGGTGGATTTGCCACTGCCCGAAGCCCCAAGTAGGACGACCAGTTCACTGGAGTGAAACTGAATGTCCACCCCATGGAGGGCCACCACATCCAGCTCACCAGTGTGGTAAACTTTTCGCAGGGCACGAGCCTCAAAGATGGGGGCAGAGGGAGGCATGGGGAATCAGTGTTCAGGGATGGGGCGGCGGCTTCCTGAACACTGGGTTCAAACGGAGTATGCCTTAATGGCAGCCGCAGCCTTCGCCGCAACCGGCTTGGCCAAAAACTTCGTCATGGGTAGGCACGCGGCCTTTTTCCAGGGTCTTGGTGACAAAGCCATTCACTTTGTTGGCCACATCCTGCAGCAGGTCCTGGGCAGCCATGAAGCTCTGGATGACTTCGTTGCCATCGGCTTGGTCTTGGAGAGCCTGAAAACGGCTGACTTCGGCGGGCTCCATCTCGGCTCCACTCCGATGGCGCTGTTCTAGGCTGCGGCCCAGGGTCATCACATCACGGTAAAGAGACACGGCGCCTTCATCGGCCAAAAAGGATTCGGCTTGGTTACGGGCAGCCTGCACTTCAGGATCTGCGGCGATAGCTGCGCACAGAGCTTCAATGTGGGAGGCGATGACGGGGTCGATAGCGGCGTTCATGGAGGGGGAGGCTAGCTGGAAAAGCGGAAATTGTCGAATGACGGATTGGAGTTTTGTGGATACGCCGCTCAACCTAAGAAAGAGGCTAAATTCGCCACGTGAGTCCTCCCTCCAAACAAGTTGGCAGAGGTCACTTCATGAGGCAGCGGGAGAGGCGGGCGTGGCCACGACGATGCGAAAACGCTGCGGCCACAGGATAAAGGCTGCCGTGGCCAGCGCCAGGTAGTAGTGCGGCATCTCGATCCGTCCCTGACCTGCGGGGGTATAGGCGATGATGGCAAAAAGCAGGTAGCCTGCCTTGCCCCCGGTCATAAAACTGCGAACCACGAGTGACCCCAGAGTGCCGACAAACAGCAGCAGCCCAGGGATGCCCAGCTCTAACCAAAGGGAGACATACTCATTATGCGGAGCGTAGAGCACGCCAGAAACGCCCGTGCCATGGCCTAACAAAGGCTTTTGCATCACACCTTCCCATCCGTGAGCGAGATCCTGCGCTCGTTCCGGAGATTTTAGTTTTTCAAAGTCCAGTTCGTAGATGGCCTGAAGACGGTCCGAGGTGTTTTTATCCTTCACCACTCCCTGTTCCGTACGGCTTTGCAGAATGGCAAATCCGACGCCCGCTGCGGGGATGGCGAGGGCGGCCATGAGCAAAAGAAAGGGCAGATTCCGCCGAGCATTTTGGAGGATGTACACCGTGCACATGAGGGCCAAAACAACAAAGCCGCTGCGCCCATAAGTGAGCGCTACACCCACGAAAGAGACGGCGATGAGTAAGCAATTCAGCTTAAAACTCCGACACAATGCAAAGGTGATGCCCAGCATCTCGCAGAGCAATACCGGCGGAAAGTTGGGGTGACTATTGAAGCCTGCAAAACGGCCATTGATGCTGGAAAATTTGGCGAAGCCCAGCATCTCAGCAATTTCGGATCCGGTCGTCATGAAGATGGCCAAGATGGCGGCCCATCTCACCGCATTTAGCCCCGGCGTGGTGGATAAGACGGCCAGAGTGGCCAGGATGATCAGCATGATACGCAGGTGGTCCATCCCGGCTTGATTTTGGAGGGTGGTGACCGAGCGCGAAAGCAGCGCGGCATCAAACAACCGCACCGCAGGCAGCAGCAGCACTAGCAAACTTACGGGGGCAAAGCGGATCCCACTCAGAGCGGAGACACCGATGCAGCCAGCCACTACGACCACGGTGTAGAGCGAAGGTTTCAGTGGGGAGATCCCGGCATTGTAGAGGCCGATGACGACATCTGCCGCCAGAAGTCCTAAAATGGTGCCGCAGATCCAAACGACCATCCGGTGCACCAGCGGATCTGGTTTTGCCAAAGCTCCTGGATGAGCCTGCAGACTGGCTGCATGGAGTGGCGGTGAAGGATGCATAGGGACAGATGAAGACCTCGATTACTTCTGCTCTGCCAGCCAGGCCTGAAACATCAAAATATCCCACAGATAAAACTGCCAGTTGCGCGTGCCACTGAGATGCTCCTGCCATTTTTGGCGGATGGGCGCGGGGTGAAAGAAGCCTTCCCGTTTCAGGCGTGATTCGCTGAGCAGATCCTCGGCCCAATCGCGCATCTCAGCCCGCAGCCATTGCCCCAGGGGCACGCCAAAGCCGCGTTTGGGGCGGTCGATCATCGCCTTGGGAACGTGGCGGTAGAGGGTCTCTCGCATCAGCCATTTGCCTTTGCCTTGACGCACTTTCATGGAGTATGGCACCCGCCAGGCGAACTCGATGAGATCAGTATCTAGTAGGGGAATGCGGCCTTCCAGACTCACCCCCATGGCTGCACGATCCACCTTGGTGAGGATGTCCCCAGGTAAGTAGTTTTCCATGTCCAGGTGCATCATCCGATGGGTGAAATCCGTGACACGGGGCCAACCCTTTTTGTCCGTGATGCTGGTCTGCGGATCATGGCCGCCGATCACAATGTTTTCAGGCTGTTTCCAATGAGACATCAAATTCAGATACAGCGTCTCCATCCCAGGCGCGGCGACGACTTCAGCGAGTTTGTGCAACTTGTCCCCGAAAGGTACATGGCGCAGACGTTTCGGCAAAACCGGACCCGCCATCGAGCCTAACGAATTAAGTGTATGGGGTGGCAGGAAAGTCATGGCTCCTGCGACCGTCTTTTTGAGCGTCGGAGGCATCCACGCAAACTTATCCCAAAGACTGCGGCCTACAAAATAGCGCTCATATCCACCAAAGAGCTCGTCTCCAGCATCACCGCTCAGGGCCACGGTGACGTGCTGGCGCGCCATTTTGCAGACGAGGTAGGTGGGGATCTGCGAGTAATCTGAAAACGGTTCATCATAGAGTGCTGGCAGCAAAGGAATGGTGGCCAGGGCATCTTTTCCCGTCACATACATTTCGGTATGGTCCGTGTGCAGGTGATTTGCCACTGCTTTGGCAAACTCGGCCTCGTTGTATTCTGGGACGTCAAAGCCGATGGTGAAGGTGCGCACAGGTCGTGTGCTTTGAGCCTGCATCATCGCGACGATGAGGGAGGAATCCACCCCGCCTGAAAGGAAAGCTCCCAGAGGCACGTCCGAGATCATGCGCATGCCTACGGCTTTCTTGAGAATCGATTCAAAGGTATCGATCGCTTCGGTTTCTGTCCCGGTGAAAGGATGGTCCACGCCATATTCGATGACCTCACGCAGGGACCAATAAAGTTGCGGAACGGGTTTGTCGCTCGGGGCGCTTAAGGTGATGAGGGAAGCGGGCGGCAGCTTATGAAAGCCCTGGTAGATGCAGTGCGGATCGGGGATGTAATTGAACCGAAGTTGGCTGCATAACGCATCCCGGTTGATGCCTGCATCAAAGCCAGGAAACTGGCGCACGGCCTTCAGTTCTGAAGCGAAAATAAAGGTGTCGCCTAACCAACCGTAATACAAAGGTTTCTCTCCCAGGCGGTCACGCCCCAGGTGCAAGGCGCGCTCTTGTTTGTCCCACACGGCAAAGGCGAACATGCCATTGAACCGCCGAGTCGCCTCGGCCACGCCCCATTGGAGAAAGGCGGCCAGCATCACATCCGTATCGGAATGGCCCCGCCAGGAATGGCCGTGGGGCTCTAGCTCGGCCCGCAGTTCCTGGAAGTTATAAATTTCTCCATTGAAGACCAGGACAAAACGACCGTCTGCACTCGCCATGGGCTGGTGCCCCAGAGGTGAGCGATCCAGGATGGAAAGGCGACGATGGCCAAGGGCGATGCCCGTCTCGGCATCCACCCACGCACCGGCATCGTCTGGGCCTCGCAGGATGATGGCATCCGTCATGCGGGTGATCTCCGCCGTCATTTGGTCTGACGTGCGGGAACGAGGAAGAGTGAAATAACCGGCGATGCCGCACATAAGATTTAAGCTTCAGGGATGGCTCACCAAAACGGCGGCATGCGTCTCACGGGAAGGCGATGAGACGGGGTGATTGAGGAGGGTTTCAAACTGAGCCAGCACACTGCCCAGGGAAAAATGTTGCAGAATGTGTTCTCGTCCCGCTTGGCCCTGAGCTCGGCGCTCATGAGCAGGCAGGCACAAGATTTTCAAGCAGGCTTCAGCCAAGGCGGTGGGGGAGCGTGGGGGAACTCGCAAGCCTGTTTCACCCATCACCCAGGCGGTATCGCCAACATCCGTGGCCACCACTGGCACCGCGCAGGCCATGGCTTCACCGACGACATTGGGAAAACCTTCACTCAATGAGGAGGAGACGGAAAGATCCAGCTCGGCAGTCAGTTGAGGCAGGTCATTTCTTTCTCCCAGCAGCTTCACGTGACCTGCTAGTCCCAGGGTGCGGATCTTGGTCGTGAGCTCGGCATTCCGTTCATCCACGTCTGTTCCCACAAGAACAAACTGAGCCTGCGTTATCTCCTTCACGATGAGGGCTGCGGCTTCCAAAAATCCGGGGTAATCTTTGATGGCAGAGTAGCGGCCAAAACGACCGATTTTCACCTGCGATTCTGTCACGCGCGGCTGATCCTCTGGAGGAATGGGATGCCATTTCTCCAAGTCAAAGCCATTGGCGATGAGCAGCGTTTTCGAGGCCGCGTAACCCAGCTTCTCATGCTGCTGGGCGCTGATCTTGGAGTTGTAGGTGATCCGGCTGACTAAACGTGACAAAGGCACCAGACTGCGGATGACCCAGGCAGTTCCGCGTTTCTCCAATGTAAGATCGTAAAGGCTCTGCCGAATGTTCCAGACCACCGGTGCCCACACCACCAGGCGTGCAAGCATGGCGGCCAGGCAGCCATGGTACATCCAGCCCATGATTACTGTTGGTCGTGCTTGCCTAACTAATTTTAAAAATAGCCACAATCCCGCCAGCGATAGCTTTCCAGCGGGCATGTCCAGCGTATGCACCCGGGCCCCTGCCGCCCGCAGTGGCTCGATGTGTTTCCCCCCAGCCGTGAGCGAAAGCACTGTGTGATGCTGATGGGGCAGGCCCTGGATGATCTGAGCCATCATCATTTCAGCGCCGCCAGTTCCTAGACCCGGGATGATCCACAACACGCGCGTTGTGGAGCTGCCGCCGTTCGTCACATCCGTCAGCGTCTGCGCCGTTTTCGTGACCATGCTCTCCAGGGTGAAATGTTCCTGAATGCGCGCCCGGTTTTGGTTTCCTAGCTCGCGCCGTTCCTCCGCAGGTAGCGCGATGAAGCTGCGCATCCGGGCGGCAAGTGCTTCAGGATGCCCAGCTTCAAAGGTCCAGCGGGCATCTGAGATTAACCAGGCTGAATCGCCCACATCGCTGGCGATGCAGGGGACTCCGCAGGCCATGGCCTCGCCGATCACATTGGAAAAACCCTCTCCGTAACTGGAAGAGGAGACGACACAGTCCAGCGTGGGATAAACCTGGGGCAAGTCTGCGCGGACAGGCTCCCAGGAAAGACGTGCGGCGATGCCCAGGGTCTCCGCCAGTTGGCGCAGCTCTCGGGCATATGCTTCATCTCCACTGCCGATGATGCGCCCGCTTGCCTCAGGCACCAATGCCAGAGCGCGGAGGAAGGTCCCATGATCCTTCATCGGGTGCAGTCTGCCGACCACGGTAAACGTGTCTCCTTGCAGGGCAGGGGAGTGGTGACCCCAGCGCTCGGCTTCGATGGCATTGGGGATCACCTCAAATGAATGCTCTGGATATCCTTGCCCCACATACCATTTTCGCCCCGCATGGGAGTTGGCAATAATCCGGTCTGCAAAACCTGAAAACTGGCAGTTGAGGCGGAAGCTCATCTTGCCCAACAGCCCCCACGTCGCGGCATCTGTACTGGAATCCCGGATGCCCCACACGATTCCCGGCCAGCCACAGAAGGGCTTCAGCATGAGGGCCATCAGATTGGATTCGTGGAGGTACCCGTGAATCACCTCGGGCCTGAGATCGCGCATGATTTTAACGAGGCGAAAAAAGAACCCCGCCAAATCCCAGCGTGACTTCTTACCCACGCAAACCGTGCGAATGTTTGCCGCTCGCAATTCAGCTTCAAAAACACCCGGGTAAAAATGCACCACGGTGATGTCGAAGTCGCCTCTGGCAGCCAGGGCTTTGGCCAGGGCCGTCATCTGCCGCTGAGCTCCGCCGGGCCCGAGATCCCGGATGAGGAAAGCGATGCGACAAGGCTGAACGGGAGGCGGCATTATGAGAAACTATAATCTCAATAATCCCAGCCTGGCAATTAAGGAATCTTGATATTGGCCGCCCCCAGAGTGAGGAAATCACTCCTAGCAGGATTGCAGGTGGGTTTTTCGCGCTACTCGATCTTCACCAGCTTGGTGGAAACCTGCTGGCGCACCGGCACCTTCTGCCCCTGCACATCCAGCGTGATGTCCGCACGGAAGGCTCCAAAGGAAACGGTGCCACGCTCAATGTCGAAAAGGATCTGCCCGTAGGTTTTGGAACCTTTGCCGATGCTCACGGGGCGGGCCTCGATGGCGTTCGCATCATTCGTCATGTCACCTTCAAAGCTGATCTTCGCATGCGGTCCCGTATCGTAGTTCACGATGGCGTCGAACTTCACCCGCAGGTCCACCTTCACGGTGCCGGCGCTGGGGAATTTGATGGTCTCCTGGGAGGTCCAGCGGTCGCCCGGCTTCACCTGGATGTGAGGTAGCCCCATCTCGAGCGAACGCCGATACAACTCCGCCACTTCCTTCGCCTCCGCGATGCCAGACAGGGAAGGGGTGCCTAGCGTCGTGGGCGACATGGCCCCGGTGTCTTTCACTTCCACAAACTTGTCCTTGCCGTCATAGACGAGGATGAAGGACTTGCCCACGCTCTGGCCGATGGAAGCCCGAATCATCGGGTCTGCATCCTTGAGATTGGCCGAATCAAACGCCTGCTTTTTCCCCTGCAGCATCACCTCACCTGCCATGGCTTCGAAGGTCACCCGCGCTTCCTTCGTGCCTTCGGGTTCCCCCGTCACCTGGATCACGGTGGTCTGCTTCACCTTCATTTTCACCTCATCGGCCTTTTTGGCGGAAGGCAGCCCAGTGAAGGTCTCGGTGGTGGTTTCCTGCGTGTAGGTTTTTCCCGGTAGCCAGCGCAGGTTCAGAGACACCGGTTCCTCCTGGGCCAGCAGGGCAGGGCTGGTGAGCAGGGTGGCCAAAAGGACCCCATGGCGGGCGGCGGAAAGAAAGGAAATCATCGCGGCGCGGAGCTAAGGGCAAAACCCGCCCGTCTGCAACTGCGGTCACAAGAATGCGCGTGTGTGTCATTGTCAAACCAGCGCGCCTTGCCCATGCTGCACGCTCACCATGACTCCCGTCATCCAGACTCTGGCAGATCTCGTCCGCATCAACAGCGTCAACTCCTCCTATGACGGCGGCCCTGGCGAGCGCGAGGTGGCCACCTACGTCCACCAGTTTTTCCAGCAGCGCGGCATCGAAGTGTGGAAGCAGGAGGTCTTCCCCGGTCGCCCCAATGTCCTCGCCCGCCTGCCAGGGAAAAATCCAAATCGCCGCCTCGTCCTGGAGGCCCATACCGACACCGTCTCCGTCCAGGGCATGACCATCCCACCCTTTGATCCCGTCATTCGGGCTGGGCGCATGTATGGCCGGGGCAGTTGCGATACCAAGGCCGGACTCGCCACCATGATGCATGCCCTCGCTTCGCTCAAGGAAGAGGGCATCACCCCACCGTGTGAGATCCTCCTGGCCGCCGTCGTGGACGAGGAGTACTCCTACCGGGGCGTGGTGAAACTGTGCGAAGACTTAAAAGCCGACGCCGCCATCGTTGCCGAGCCCACAGAACTCCGCGCCATCATCGCGACCAAAGGCGTGCTGCGCTGCCGCATCATCGTCCATGGCCGCGCCGCCCATAGCTCAAAGCCCCACCTCGGCATCAATGCCATCACCGGCATGGCCCGCGTCATCGCCGCCATCGAGGCTGACAATGCCCGCCTAGCCACCTTGCGCCACCCGCTGGCGGGTGAGGGCACTTGCAACATCGGCGTTATCCATGGCGGCGTGCAGGTGAACTTCGTCCCAGACCGCTGCGCCATCGAGATTGATCGTCGCCTGCTCCCTGGCGAGCGCGCTGAGGAGGCCGTGCGCCAGTATCAGGCCCTGCTGGCCGCCATCCCTGGCCTTCAGGCCGAGGTGGAGTTCCCCCTCCTCCTCGTGGATGAGGGGCTGGATACTCCGGCCCAGGCCGATGTGGTCCACACCGCCAGCCGCGTGCTCACCGAGCTCGGGCTCGATCCCGCCCCCGGCGGCGTCCCCTTCGGCTGCGATGCCAGCAAACTCTCCCGCGCTGGCATCCCCAGCATCGTCTTCGGCCCAGGCAGCATTGATCGCGCCCACACGGTGGATGAGTACATCGAGCTCGACCAAGTCCAGCTGGCCTACGAGTTTCAACGAAGATTCCTCCTCAGCTTCACGTAGCACCTCTCAGCGCCACCCTTCAGTGCCAGCAAAATGAATTCTCTCTCCTGCCCCTCGCACTGAACACTGAACACTGAATACTGAATACTGAATACTGAATACTGAATACTGAATACTGAACACCGATTCCCATGTCCACCCTCTCCCGCCGCCAGTTCCTCACCACCGCAGCCACCGCCGCTCTCGGCACCCAGATGAGCAGTTGCGCTACCCTCGCCAGCGGCAGCGCCATTGATGCCCATGTCCATGTCTGGACGCCCGATACCCAGCGCTACCCTCTAGCGGCTGGTTTCGAAAAGAAAAACATGGCCCCCGCCAGTTTCACGCCGGAGCAGCTCTTTGCCCATTGCAAACCCGAAGGCGTCAGCCGCATCGTCCTCATTCAGATGAGCTTCTATCGGTATGACAACCGCTACATGCTCGATACCATCGCCGCCCACCCCGGCACCTTTTCTGGCGTCGCCATCATCGACGAAAATGCCCCCGACGTCCGTGGCCGCATGAAGGCCCTGGCCAAGCAGGGCGTGCGCGGTTTCCGCATCTACACCGCTAGCAAAGATGTCGAAGCCTGGCTCGCCACCCCCGGCATGCAGGAGATGTGGAAAGTCGCTGCCGATGAAGGCCTGAACATCTGCCTGCTCATCAATCCCGAAACCCTCGCCGCCGTGGACAAGATGTGCATCAAGTATCCCCAGACCCCCGTCGTGGTGGACCACTTTGCCCGCGTCGGCATGGCCGGGCCCGTCACCCGCGCCCATCTCGACCGCCTCCTCCACCTCTCCGTCCATAAAAAGGTCACCCTCAAGACCTCCGCCTTTTACGCCCTGGGGAAAAAGACCCCGCCCTACACCGATCTCGCCCCCATGATCAAAGAGTGCCGCGACTACTTCGGCGCCGACCGCCTCATGTGGGCCAGCGACTGCCCCTTCCAGGTGGACCCCGGCCACACCTACAAAGACTCCATCGCCCTCATCCGCGACAACCTCGACTTCCTCACCCCCAGCGAAAAAGCCGCCATGCTCGGCAAAACCGCCGAACGCGTGTTCTTTGGGGCTTAGGGCGAGCGTGAAACCAGATGGTTGTGCCCGGCTCGGAGGGAGCATTCCTGCGGTGGGTAGTAATGCGGATCCCAGTACCTGTGCGAAGTTCTAGAGTTGGCTCCCTCGACGTTGCAGGCTGCAGGGCCGATCACTTCACGAAGCTGCCATTGCGCCATTTTGCGAGAAAGTGAACCACGTCATCCACACTAATCGGACGATTCGATAGCAATCCTGGGGCGTTGATCAGTTTCGGCACTTTCTCCAGAAGACCGGCCGTTACCGCCGCATCGTCTGCATGCAGATTACCGCCGGCGGAAGCATAGGCAGCAATCACACCGGCCACATCGAGCTTTACGGCCGTCAGTGCATGGTATTGGAGAGCACGGGCAGCGTTCGGCTTGTCTAAAAATTCGCCAAGTGTATCTGGAGTAGGCCCCAATAGCAGGTTAGCGTCCTGTTCTAGCAAAAGAGCATTGCTCGCCTCAATCAGATTCACTGGTTTTCCGTTCTGCAACTCTGCGACCAAGGCGCGTGCTTGTTTGGAATCTGGAGCACTCGTCTTTAGCATGGTGATCAGTGAAGATTTGCTAAATCGATTGGATGCGATTGAAGCCAAAAAGGATCGCCCTTCGTCTGGCGACAAATGGCCGCTGATCAGGCCGGGCACAATGCTATTGTACAGTTTCACCTCACAGTCAGCAGAGACGAGAGCGTTCTCGTAGGCAGGAGTTTCAGACACCGCTTTATGCAGTTCAACCAACTCGGACAATTGACGTTTGGCCGCGTCTGCATTCCCCTCGGTCCACAGGATGCTCATGCTGGCAGCTTGTTTCCAAGCCGTCCTGACTTCTGGCAATTTGGCTCCGCCATCCGCAGGCTTCAGGTTGGCTGGCATGCTGGTTATTGTCGGAGTCTTCTTCGATGAAGCCGCCGCTGCCGTTTGTTCTGTCTGCTTGTCACAAGAAGCGGAGCAGACAGCGATGAATACCGCGAGAGCACGGAGTATGGATTGAGAGTGTTTTTTCATTACGGTCAGTCGGTTCCCGCTGGTGGTGTGGAGCCAGAACCCGGAGCCAAGTTAAATTTTTCGAGAACAAAAGATGCCTGGCAAACAGGCCAATGGCACTCTAGCTATTTAAAACTAACAGCCCCAGCGAAAAAGCCGCCATGCTCGATAAAACCGCCAAACGCGTGTTCTTTGGTGCTTAGGGCGTGCGTGAATCTGGCGGGTTGTTTGGCAAACTTTGAGGGGATTCCTATCGAAGACGTCGGACGATTTTTGTCGTCCAGTTGCTAACTGATAAGCGATTCTGTAGGGTATTTGAGAAATACAGTCGAATGAGGGGGTTGCAGCAATGAAATTATCGGAACCATGTGGCATCTGTGGACGAGATGCCGATGTCGCTGTGGGCCAGCACATTGGTGTTCATACTGTGGCTTGGTCTAGATCCTTGCGATGCCGACATTGCGGAAACGCATTCGAAGAAGACGGAGGAGCAATTGCCTCGCTTTATAGGGATGAACTGCTTAGAAAAGAAGGGGTGTGGACGCTGCAAATCAGCTCGTCACATCGCCTCGCAGCCATGAAAATTGCACGTGAGATGAGCAGTATGGATTTAGGTGAGGCAAAACTATTCGTCGCTGAACCGAGAGGCACCCTTGCTGAAATGGAGATGTTTCGTCGCGTGCTTGCCAGACAGGGGATCGAGACAGGAACTGATAGTATCCGACGCATCTGTGACCCATTGAATTCGGCCACGGCCCTCGATGCGCCGCCAACAGCCCTGCCATAATTAAGTGCCATTCTTGCCTGGAAATTAGTGCTCAGCGTGAAGTGCGTGGCTTGCCCACGGCAAACTTCGAGAGGGCTTTTTTTTCGAAGATGCCGGGTAGTTATTGTCGCACAGTTGGTTAACCGAAGTGCGAATTATCGTGAACTTCGAACCAATCTGCGTTCAGAATTTCGCAAACAGTAGATCTAGATCGTAGGGTAGAGCGAGAGGCGGCATCTCCTCGCGGCGGAAATAACGCAGGCTGCTGGTTTCCTCTTTATCAGCAATGTCCGTGCAGGGGACAGCATGGCACCGGAAAAGCACCAGCACATACTCCACCTGGTCTCCATTGGCATAAGTGTGCCTGAAGGCCTGCCCGCCCAGCGTGGAAATGACATTGCATCTCGTGCATCGCAGCCCTGTCTCCTCCAGCACTTCCCTAGCCACAGCCTCCGAGGGAGTTTCTCCAGGCTCAATCGCCCCGGCAGGCAGACTCCAACTCCCATCGTGCTTCTCTTGAAGCAACAGACGTCCTTCTTGATCCTGAATGACTGCGGCAACCGCAGGCATCATTAAAAGCTCCTGTCCCACCGCCTTCCGCAGAGTCTGGTAATAAGGTGACATGCGACCAGCCTGCATGGGAAACAACCAGGGAGCGATCAGAAATAGATCCTAGGCCTGCCCCTTCACACTTGCTGCACTTGCTTGTTGTCAGAACTGGCGGGCCTCGCTATCCTGGTCATCGCGCGGCGGTGTACTGCTGCTGGGCGGCTTTTTTTTGATCTCTCATGCTCTCTCTCCCTGTTGTTAAGGTGGGTTCCGTGCCGGTGGATGGCACGCAGCCGTTATTCATTCTCGGTCCCTGTGTCATCGAGAGTGAGGAATTCATTTGGGATGTGGCGGAGAAGCTGGGGGCCATTGCCAACAGCCTGCGCCTGAAATGGGTCTTTAAGGCCTCTTATGACAAGGCGAATCGCAGCGCCATCAGTTCGTATCGCGGCCTGGGCGTGGAAAAAGGCTGCCGCATCCTGGCCGAGATCGGCGCCAAGCTGGGCGTGCCTGTGACCACGGATGTGCATTCGCCAGAGGAGGCAAAGATCGCCGCTGAGCACATTGATCTGCTACAAATTCCGGCCTTTCTCAGCCGCCAGACGGACCTCATCCTCACCGCAGGTGAGACGGGGCGTGCGGTGAATGTGAAGAAGGGCCAGTTCATGGCCCCTTGGGATGTCAAAAACATCGCTGAAAAACTCGTCAGCGTGGGCTGCGAAAACTTTCTTTTTACTGAACGCGGCACGACCTTTGGTTATCAAAACTTGGTAACGGATATGAGGTCGCTATACTGGATGCGGGAGCTGGGCTATCGGGTCATTTTTGACGCGACTCATTCCGTCCAGCGTCCAGGTGGGCTGGGCACCACCACGGGTGGCGATGGCAAGCTGGCCCCGGTTTTAGCCCGGGCGGCGGTGGCGGCAGGTTGCGACGGTGTTTTCATGGAAACGCACCCAAATCCGGCCAAGGCACTGTCCGATGGGCCAAATCAGGTGCCCATGTCAGACATCGCCCATGTGGTGGAGAAACTGCGGCGGATTCACAGTCTGGTGACGGAGGATTCTTAACATGAGGTCAGGCAATACTCTGAGAACGCTGCGCCCTTGGGTGGGGCTGGGATTGCTGACCCTCGCGGCAGTGGCCCTGGCACAGACCACGGAGGCCCCCGCTGAAGGCGGCATGAGTGCCTTCGGCAAAATGATCCCGCTGGGATTTGTGAATGAAAACGTCACGGTGCCTTCTTTCAATGAGGGGCGTGCGTCCTCGCTTTTAACTGCGAAAACGCTGACCCGCCTGGATGAGTCCCGTCTGGGTGCTGAGGGCGTGGTGGTGGAGATTTACGGCAAGACTCCGGCGGAAAATATGCGGGTGGACTTGAAGAGCGCGGTCTATCACATGGATGAAAAGATCCTCCGCAGCGGCGAGCGTAGCCGGGTGGCGCGGACAGATTTCGAAATGGAGGGGGACAGCATGGTCTTCGACACCACCCAATCCATCGGCAGCATGAAAGGCCGCGTGCGCACATTGATCTTTGACACGGGCGCGGTCTCTGGCAAATCGGAGGGGAGCCAACCATCCAACTGATTTTATGAGAACGATCACCACCATCGCCCTAGCCGCTCTCGGCCTGGTTCAGTTTGCCAGCGGGCAGGGCGCATCGCGTCTCACCACGCCCTCCAGCGATCAGAAAAAGCAGCTCCAAGCCGCCGCTGAAAAGCTGCGCGCAGCCCAGTCCAATGGCGAGCTGGACAAGGCCAAGGAAACCGCCAAGGGGCTGATGGGCAAGCTGCCCAGCAATCTCACCGATGCGGCCAAAGCAGCTCTGCAATCCCCCGAGGTGAAAGCCCAAGCAGCGGAAGCGGCCAAAGCAGCGGCGAAGACCCTGCTGCCGGAAGCCCAGAAAATGATGGGTGCCCCTGGTGATTTACCCGCTACCGATGCCCCACCTGCCGCCGCAGCGGCTGTGCCTGCGGCGGATCAAGCCCCTGCGGCTCCTCAAGGGCCCGTGCCTCAGCTCTTGCAGCCCCTGAATCAGGCACCGGCCAATGCCGCTGGCCGAAACCCCATGGCTGTGATTGAGGCCGATAGCTCGGTCTTCAATCCCGAGACAGGCATCCTGATCTACACGGGCAATGTCCGCGCTCGGCATCCACAGTTTTACATCGAGTGTGAAGAGCTCACCGTGCACCTGAATCAGGCGAAGGATGACAAAACGAAACCCAAGCCTGCCGTCAAATCCGACGCCATCTTGGCCAAAGGGGGCGGTGCTGGTAAAGATAATCCCGTGAAGAAGGCCATCGCTACGGGGCCCATGGTGCGCATCGAAAAAGCCGATCCTGAAGGCAAACTTCAGCGCGCCTTTTGCCGCAATGCCGTCTATGATGGCACGACGGGTATCATCACCATGCGCGATAACCCGCAAGTGCAGACCGATAACGTGATGCAGACCGCGATCACCCCAGATACCGTGATGACCTTCGATGAGAAGGGGAACTTTAACTCCAACCGCCGCACGCGGACCGTGATCCTGTCCGAAGAGGAAGGCGCGGGTGCGTCACGCAATAACCTGTAATTTTTTCATTCACTGGCATGTCAGCCGCACGCACCAAGCGTCCACGCACTTCCGCCGACTCGGCCCCCATCTGGGAGGGCGAACCGACGGCTCAATCCCGCGCGGATTCCGCTGCTGGTAAGGATGAAGGAAGCATCCTGCTTCACACCGAAGGCCTGAAAAAAGTCTATGATGGCCGCGCTGTGGTCAACGGCGTGGACATCGAAGTGAAAGCCGGAGAAATCGTCGGACTCCTGGGCCCGAACGGTGCTGGCAAGACCACCACGTTTTACATGATCGTCGGCCTCGTTCGTCCGAACGGCGGCAAGGTCATGTTCGATGGCAATGATGCCACAGAGCAGCCCATGTTTAAGCGTGCGCGCCTCGGCATGGGTTACCTGCCGCAGGAGGAGTCCATCTTCCGTCGTCTCACCGTGAAGGAAAACATCCTGGCGGTGATGGAGACGCAGAGTTACACGAAAAAAGAGCGCGAAGAGCAGTGCCAGCAGCTCATGGAAAAGTTCGGCATTGACCATGTGGCAGACAATTTGGCCCTCACCCTTTCTGGGGGTGAAAAACGCCGCCTCACCATCGCCCGCAGCCTCGTTACAGAGCCGAAGTTGCTCATGCTGGATGAGCCCTTCAGCGGCGTGGACCCCATCGCCGTCAGCGAGATTCAGGACATCATCCGCATGCTGCGCCGCGCAGGTCTTGCCATCTTGATTACTGATCACAATGTACGCGAAACGCTGAACATTGTGGACCGTGCGTACCTCATTTATGAAGGTCAAGTGAGACGCCATGGAACCAAAGATTTCCTCGTCAACGATCCTGAAGCCCGCCGCCTCTATTTGGGCGAAGACTTCACGATGTAACACCCTTTCCCCCAACCCATTTCAACCAACCCCAATACAGGAGGATACATACCATGCAAAAACATAACGTGAACCTGCCGATCGTCATCACTGGCCGTCATATCGAGATCACTGAGGCAATCCGTGAATACTCTCATAAGAAGATCGAGAGCCTCCACTTGGACTACCCGCGAATCATTGAAGCGAAGATCATTCTGGATGTGGAGCACCACCGCCAGATCGCTGAAATCATCCTGTTCTGCGCTGACCACATTCATATCGAAGTCAAGAGCACCACAGAAGACATCTACGCCTCGATTGACGAGTCCATCTCCAAGATCGCCCGCCGGATGCGCAAGTTCAAGACCCGCCTCTTGAAGAGCCACCGCCCACGCAAGGACGGCAGCATCCGCCATCTGGAGCAGAAGGTTTTCCACGCCGACGACCTTCACGGCGAAGTCGAAACCGTCGAGCACGCCTACGTCCACCAGGAGCAGTACAAGGTGCGCCCGCTTTACCCGGATGAAGCCATCATGGACCTCGAAATCAATGACCGTCCGTTCGTGGTCTTCCACAACCAGACGACACACAAGCTGGCCATCATGTTCCGCCGTAAGGACGGTGAATACGGCCTGATCGAGCCTGAAGACAAGGCCGCAGCGGCTGCTTAATCTTCACGATTGAGTGTTTCTCAGAACCTCAAACACGTTCGCGTGTTTGAGGTTTTTCATTTCAGGCTTCAGCTTAGCGCCTGAGGCCTTTTAAACCGGCCCACCCGTCAGCGGGATGTTTTGACCGTTCATGTAGGCGGAGGCATCGCTGGCCAGGAAGGTGACCACTGAGGCGATGTCTTCTGGCACGGCCAAACGACGCAGCGGCACCTTGCGGGCCTCGGCCTCTTTCAGGCGCGCAGGGACATTGTCCGTCAGCTCAGTGATGGTCATGCCTGGAGAGATCATGTTCGTCGTGATCTGTTGTGGGCCCAGCTCCTGGGCCATGCAGCGCACCGCTCCCCACAGCGCCTGTTTGGCACTGACGTAAGCGGCCAGTTTCGCCGGCGGTGGGCCAAAGAGATAAGAGGTGCCGAGGAAGATGAAGCGACCAAATCGGCGCTCGATCATGCCCGGAGCCGCCGCTTTCACCAAGGCTGTGGCCGCCCCCACATGCACCCGCCAGCAGTCGCGGTAGTCGTTGGGAGAGAGTTCCTGCACGCTGAGGTTTTTCAGCGGCTGGCTGGCGCAGTGGACGATGACATCCACTCGGCCAAAATCGCGAATGACTCTCTGCGTGAGTTCTTCTGCGGAGTCTTCTTTGGAAAGGTCAATGCTGTAAGCCTGGCAGCGCACTTCTTTCTCCCGAATGCTGCGGGAAATATCCTCGGCAGCAGCCTGATTGGAATGGTAACTGAAGGCCACGTGAAAGCCTGCCTCGGCCAGAGCAATGGCGGTGGCGGCACCGATGCCGCGTGAGCCGCCGGTGACCAGAGCCACACGCGTCTCCGTTTGTTTTGGGGTAGCCTCCACCACAGCAAGGCTGGTGGCCATTTTCACCTTGGCTTGGCCCGTCATGACGGGCTCGGACTGTTTATTAAATCCCCGCAGCGCCAGATGCAGTACGGAGGCACCGGTGGAGACTTCCATGATCTCTGCCTCCACGCGTACGGTTTCGCCGACAAAGATCGGCTTGATCCACTCCATGGACTGGCTCATCCACACCGCGCCAGGCCCGGGTACCTTCATGCCGATGAGGCGGGAAACGATGGCTGTCTGGATGGCTCCATGAGCGATCGGGCGCGCATAACCAAAACCACGGGCGGCATCCGTCTTGAGGTGGACCGGGTTGCGATCCCCCGAAAACTCCGCAAAGCGTTCCACAAATTCAGGGGAAAGGTGGACCTCTTCACTGAAAACCATTCCTTGCTTGAAAGCCTCGATCATAAGGGAGTGTGCGCGATATTGGGGGACTCAGGTGCGGCTGCAAACAGAGCGCGATCCTGTCTCCGGTCTAGATAGTGTTGGTAACGTAGCTTTCTGAGCCGCCGGTTGAAAAGAGGCGGGCAGGCACCCCGATGACGACGCCGTTTTCTGGGACATCCTGAAGGACGACGGAGTTGGCGGAAATCAGAGCATGATTACCGATCTTGACGGTGCCAGAAACGCAGGCCCCAGGACCGACATAGACATTGTCCCCCAGTGTGGGCACTCCTGAGGTGGGACCGCGGCTAGCCCTACCGAGGGTGACGCCTTGTGTAAGCGTTAAATTTTTGCCCACCGTGACTCCCGGATTGACCCAGATGCAGCCCCAATGCGCCAAGTAAAAGCCTGGGCCAATGCGGCAGGTCAGTGGCACGCGAACTCCATAGATGGTGCTCACGCGCTGAAACCAATACAGCATTGGGAAATAGAGCGTGAACTTTCGCAGTTTCGACTGACGCAGGAACTGACAAATCCGAAACAAAGCCACGTAGCGGTAGCCAGGGTTTCGGAAAAAATGGAACATGAAGTGGCCCCACCCACCCTTGCCATCCTGGCGGAACAGATCCCAGAACAAAAGAGTGCGCAGTTCTCCTAGTGTTTTAGCGAGAGAAAGATCCTTGTCGTTCATGAGGCCGCTGAGAAAGGGGTAAGCATTTGGAGCGACAATTCCCTGCGCTTTGCAACATCATTCCACAAACACTTTTGTCGGAAAAATGTCCAGTTGGCGCAGCTCACTGGCCCTTTTCTTCGAGCATCAGGCGGATGAGTTTCACCGAGGTCATGTCCAGCGTTTCTTCAGGAGTAAAGGAGACATTGAAGGTCTCTTCCACCGCCATGACGAGGCTCAGGTGTGTCACTGAATCCCAGGCGGGAAGGACATCAGGGCTGAGGTCATCGGTGATTTCGCTCGCGGGAACATTGAGCAAGGCGGAGAGCACGGAGTGCAGTTTCTGGGTCTGTTCGGGAGTCATAACTGGGTGAAGATACCTTCTAGAGGGAGACAGTCAGGGAGAGGGCGTGGCTTTGCCAACGGTAAAATCCATTGTTTGCCATTGTTTTCAAAACCGTGGTCAGGAAGAAAGAGCGCCGCAGGTTGATTTTTGGCCGTGGGAAAAAAATCGGCCGTCAGGGTGAGGCCGCCCTTGCTGATGAGGAGCTTTTCCAAGATCGCCAACATGGCGGTTTCCACTTTTCTTCCGATGACGCGGCAGCTCATGAGGAAGGTATCCAGATACCAGGTACGGCCCTCATCCGAGGGGGTGGCGATGAGGATGCCGACGACGCCATTGTCACCGAATTTATCCTGCACGCGGAACCAGAGCACCTGGGCACCACCATCCATCATGGCTTGGAGTTCTGCGGCAGAGTGGCGGCGGGTGGTCAGGTTAAACTGATTCGTTTTGCCGAGCAGTTGGACGATGCGGGGGAGCACGGTTTCATCCGCGAGTCCGGCGGTGATTTTCATTTCGAGCCCGGCCAGGAAATCGTCCAGGGAGGTAGCCTGGGTATGCATTTCCTTCCGCAAGGCTTCCTGTTGGTAAAGTCCTGCGCGCAGGAGGTCTTCCTTCACCAGGGCGGCAAAGTCAAAACAGCCGCATTCAGCCAAGGCTTTGGCATAACCGAGCGGGCTCGCCGGAGCCTCAATGACGGTGACTTCTGGCATCTGCCCACGCACCCATTCTCGTTCGGTCGGGTTGTCATCGAAAAAAACGAGGGCGTCCGTGCCGATGTTGAGCTGGCTGGCAATGCGTCGCAGGCTGGTAGCTTTGTCTTCCCAGTGCGCCTCAAAGGCCGAAAAATGCTGCCGACGCAGCAGGGAGGCCGGGTGCTGATCCAGTGCTTGGACGGCATCCACCTCATTGTTCTTGCTGGCCACGGCCAGTAACACGCCTGCATCACGGAGGGCCAGGATCCGTTTGTGGAAATCCACGAACACATTGCCTGGATAATCAGGCCCCAAGGCGATGCCATCCAGACCCGCCTCCCCCAGTACGCCTCCCCAGAGGGTATTGTCTAAATCGAGCACGAGGCATTTCTTCGGAGTGACCGTGAGGGAGCGCAGTCTGCGCGCGAAAGCCGCAGCGAGCGCGCTCATGGCTTCCAGACTCAGCGGAGCCTTGGCGAGATAAGTCATGCGCTCATCGTTCCAGTGGCGCATCCCCACCTCCGCTGCTGCCCGGGCCGCATCCAGAATGGCGGTGCCAGGAATGCGGGCGATGACTGCTGCGAGGGCATCATTCAGGCTTTGAATGAAACTGGTCTGAGAGATGGCTAAAGTAGAGTCTGCCGTGCCCGCCGCCAGCCAGGGCAGGGGGGCAAAGTTCGCCATCAGCACGGTGGCTGCTGTCCGTGAGCGGATCTCCTCTAAAACCTGCTGGAGCCTGGAAATGGCACGTGTCTTCACCGCCTCTAAATCCTCTGCGGATAGGCTGATGAAATGATACCCTGCCTCAGGGACCCAATCTTCAATCCTTGGCAGGATGAGCACCACGTCTGGCTGGGCTTGGTAAAGGAGGCTGGAAGGATCGCAGGCCTGTTGCTCGATCTGCCCAAAGGGGGCCAGCCATAGATCCAGAAGGAAACCGTGCGCGGCCCCTTCAACGACAAGGCAGGGTTTCATCAAGTCCACCGTAAAGGTCGAAAGCACGGCGATGCTCTTTTTGATCAGGTTTGGATCTGCCTCGGCCAAGATGGCCTGAGACTGCTGGACGAACTCCGTCCGGGTCAGGGCGGCCGAGGGCTTGCGTGCTGGAGTCACCGTCGAGGACACTGGGATAAAGGAGGTAAGAGGCTTGGCGTGGTGAGTAGGATAACAAGTGCCTGAACACAAGAGATGAATGTGATGTAAGGTAGGCTAAACGGGCAAATTTGAGTGGGAAACGAAACCTCCAGCCACTTTCCACCTGAAGATTTTCCTAGGGTCTTTCGTAACTTGAAGCTCTCCATGAATGCTCTTCCTCTTTCCGGCCGTAAGGCCATCGTCACCGGCAGTGCCCGGGGCATCGGTTATGCCATCGCTGAACGGCTGCTCCAGTCTGGCGCATCCGTCTGTCTTTGGGATGTGGATGCCGCTGCGCTGGAGCAGGCGCAGATTTCTCTTTCAGCTTTCGGTGAGGTGGCCACAGCCCAGGTGGACATCACCAGCGCGGAATCCACCGAAGCCGCCGCTCAGAAAACCTTGGCTGTTTTTGGCAAGGTGGATCTCCTTGTGAACAATGCGGGCATCGCGGGAAACAATGCTAAGACCTGGGAACTGCGCCCCGAAGACTGGCGGCGGGTCATGGACATCAACCTCACGGGAACATTCCTCTGCTGCCGGGCCGTTATCCCGCACCTGCTGGCGAATGGCTATGGTCGCATCGTCAATGTCGCTTCCGTGGCTGGTAAGGAGGGGAATCCCAATGCCGCCCATTACAGTGCCTCCAAGGCGGGGGTGATCACCCTGACGAAGAGCTTGGGGAAGGAACTGGCCACCTCGAACATCCTGGTCAATTGCATCACCCCAGCGGTGATCGAAACGGACATCCTGCATCAAATGACGCAGGCCCACATTGACTACATGCTGTCGAAGATCCCCATGGGCCGATTTGGCCAAAAGCACGAGGCCGCGGCCTTGGTGGCTTGGCTTTGCTCCGAGGAATGTTCCTTCACTACCGGTGCTGTTTTTGATCTTTCTGGGGGACGCGCGACTTACTGAAATCAAGTCGGGCGGTTTTTTTGACCGTTTTCTCAGAGGGGTGCGCCCCCAGGGGCGGTGCGTTTTTGCCTCGTCAAAGAACAGAAAACGGGTGACATCTCCGCGTGTCTTCGCTACCCCCAGCGTTGACAAACCCGCTCGCCGCTCCTTTTTAGCCAGCCCTTCCCGTGGGGCCCCCCGCACAACCACTTAGATCCGCACCTTTTCCCATTATGGACTTCATTGCCAAAAACATCGCCGAACTTTCGCCCTCCATGACCCTAGCCATCACCAGCCAGGCGAAGGCTCTGAAGAAGCAGGGTGTGGACGTCTTGAGCTTTGGCGCAGGCGAGCCTGACTTTGACACTCCCGCACACATCACTGCGGCAGCCATTGAGGCCCTGAACACCGGCAAGACTCGTTACACGGAAAGCTCTGGCCTGATCGAACTGCGCGAAGCTCTGGCTGCCAAGCTGCTGATTGATAACGGCATCCAGTATGACCCTTCCCAGATCAGTGTGAACTGCGGTGCAAAGCATAGCTGCTACAACGCCATCGCCGCTTGCGTGAATCCCGGTGACGAAGTCATCATCCCAGCCCCTTACTGGACCAGCTACCCTGAAATGGTGAAGCTCGTCGGCGGTATCCCCGTGGTGGTGGAAACCAAGCTGGAAAACGACTGGAAGATCACCCCGGAAGAGTTCGAGGACGCCATGTCCCCGATGACCAAGATGATCATCATCAACAGCCCGGGAAACCCAACCGGCTCTGTTTACACGAAGGAAGAACTCCAGGCTCTGGGCGAAATCGCCGCAGCTGAAGACATCCTCATCCTCTCGGACGAAATCTACGAAAAGCTGGTCTATGGCGACAACAAGCACGTCAGCATCGCCAGCATCAGCAAGGACATCTTCGACCATACGATCACGATCAATGGCTTCTCCAAAGCCTACGCAATGACCGGCTGGCGCCTGGGTTACACCGCTGCTCCCAAGAAGATCGCCGACGCGATTGACACCATCCAGAGCCACACCACCAGCAACCCGACTTCGTTCGCGCAGTATGGTGCCATCGCCGCTCTTCAGGGTGACCAGCAGATCGTCGCTGACATGCGCGATGAGTTCGACGTGCGCCGCCAGTATATGCTGAGCCGCCTGCAGGCGATCAAGAACGTCAAGGTGATCGAGCCCCAGGGCGCGTTTTACTTCCTCGTCGGCATCGAGCCGATCGGCATCAAGTCTGTCAACTTCTGTGAGAAGCTGCTGAGCAAGGGCAAAGTGGCTGCTGTTCCTGGCGTTGCCTTCGGTGCAGAATACACCGTGCGCTTCAGCTACGCGACGGGCCTGGACGTCATCAACGCCGGCATGGACCGCTTCGAAGAGTTCTGCGGTCAGCATTAATCGAAGAGTTCAAACTTCGCGAGATTTTGGGGGCAGGTCATTGCGACCTGCCCCTCTTTTTTTTGCTTATGCGGAGTCTGAGGTAAGATCAGGTTTTTCTTTAATGCCCAAGGTGTTTTGCCTTGTTCTTAAATCAGGCTTTTTATAAAAAGCGACGTGAAAAATCAGTCGCGTCTGTTCCTTCTGTTAGTGGTCATCCTTTTGACTCTGGCTGTGTGGAGGAATTTCCCGGAGAAGGCTCAGCCAACCGTCTCTGCGACGGCCATGAGTGCCGAAAAAACTCAGGCAAAGCAGGCTGTGGAAGAAAATGCACCCAATTTTCCCCAGCATCTCCTGGAGACTCCGCAGGCTGGTGCCGTTGCACAAAGTTCTACCCCTGAGGGGACAAAAGTGCAGGTCGAGGTTGCCCCTCAACGAAGTGAGGAAACCAGCACTACGCTGTCTCCTGCAGCGGCCTTGCTGTCACAGAAGATTGATCTGACGGATCCTGTCAAACGCGAGCAATTGGTCAAACAGTTGCGCCAAATCGAAGACTCCCAGATGGCAACCACCCGCCTCAAGGCGGATAGATTGGGAATTCCTATGGTCGTTCATGAACCCGGAGGAACCAAGGCCATTTTAGTGGGTTTTGAGGGAGATCGACCGCTCTATCGGGCGGATCACAACGTCAATGCCGCTATCAGTTCTGGGGCCAATTTGGTGCGATCCACGGCCCCTTACAATGTGAGTGGCAGCGGTCTCAAATTGGGCCTTTGGGAGGCTGGTGGCATCCCCCGGGTGAGCCACCAGGAGTTTGGTCCAGGGGTGCGTATCACCATTGCGGATGGCAGTACCACTTTGTCAGATCATGCCAGCCATGTGGCAGGCACTCTCATTGCACGCGGTTCCTCAGCCTCTGCACTGGGGATGGCCCCCGGTGCCGTCATTGCTGCCTATGACTCGACCAATGATAATTCTGAAATGGTGGCGGCTGGCGCTGCGGCACCGGCAGAAGCGGGCAAGATTTATATTTCGAATCACTCGTACGGTTTCATCAGTGGGTGGCGACCTGAAACGGCCACTTGGTATGGCTCCTTCACGGATGATGGCAACCCCGCCAACGATGTCGAGACTCGATTCGGCCGCTATGACTCCACCAGCGTGGCCATGGACGGACTACTCTTCAACCTGCCGTATTTCCTGTCATTCATGTCTTCGGGCAATGATCGTAATGACGACCCACCTGCCACGGGTGGGACCTGGGCCCAAGGACCGGGAGGGACGAACCGGGCTTATGATCCTGCTCAACACCCCGCCAGTGATGGAGTTTACAAGCTGGGGTATGATGTGTTGGACAATGAAAAGACCTGTAAAAATGTCATCACCATTGGGGCCGTGAATGATGCCGTGAGTGCAGGGGTGAGGAATGCGGCCAATGGGACAATTACGTCCTTCAGTTCCACTGGTCCCGCAGACGATGGCCGTATCAAGCCAGACATTGTGGCGAATGGAGCCAGCCTCACTTCGGCCATCTCGACGGGAGACAGCTCTTACGGAGTGATGAGCGGCACCAGCATGGCGGCCCCCAATGCCAGCGGCTCCGCTCTGCTGCTGGTGGATTATTTTCAGCAGCGTTTTCCTGGCCAATCCATGCGGGCCAGCACGCTCAAGGGGCTGCTGATTCATACGGCCAACGACATCGGCCGTGCTGGTCCTGATTACGAGTATGGCTGGGGCTTGATCAACGTCAAAGCTGCTGCGGATTTGATCAAAGCGGAAGCGGATAACGTGCGCATGCGGCAGATCACCGAGCAGACACTGGCGCAAGGCGGTGCAGATACCCACCGCTTCACCTGGGATGGCGTCAGCCCCATCCGCGTGACCCTCTGCTGGACGGACCCTGCCGGCGCATCGTTTTCGACCCATGACAATCGCACTCGTGACCTTACCAATGATCTCAATCTCAAGCTGACCTCACCCACGGGTGTGGTGCATCGTCCTTTTATCATGCCCTATGTGGGTGATTGGACGAATGCTCAATTGACGGCAGTCGCGACGACGGGGATCAATACGGTGGACAATGTCGAGCAAGTGCTGGTGTCTGCTCCTACCCAGGCCGGGGAGTACGTCGTCACGGTGGATCATACCGGCAGTCTCACCTTTGGTTCACAGGGCTACTCGTTGATCATCAATGGGGCTGTCTGGCCCGCCGCGTTAAGTGTGACGCCAGAGGAAGCTTTTGCCGCAGCAGGTTCGCAAGGTGGCCCGTTCAGCCCCGCTACCAAAAGCTACCAGTTGAGCAATGCCTCGACCCAGGCCGTCTCTTGGACGGCAGGGGTAAGCCAGCCCTGGTTGCAGGCATCTCCAGCATCGGGCACTCTTGCCGTGGGCCAGAGCGTGAGCGTCACAGTGAGTTTTAACTCTGCCGCCGCAGGGCTGCAGATGGGGAATTATGCCGCAGAAATCTCGTTCACAAACACCGTGAACACTGAGGTTCACACTCGTCAGATCACCCTGCAAGTCTCAGGGTTGGCTCCTGGAATGGTGGTGAAAAATGCGTCAGACCAGGTGCTGGTCAATGGCAGTGGGACGATCAGTTTTGGCAGCCTTCCCTTGGGGGGGAGTCCAGCAGATGCCTTGATGAAACTGGGGAACAGCGTGCCTGGGACGTCCCTAAACGTGGAAGGTATCAGTTTCTCGGGCGCGGATGCCGACGCCTTTTCCCTGGTGTCATCGCCTCTGGGTGCTGTGGTGACCAGCGCGAATGAGTTGCCTTTTTTGGTCCGGTTTAGCCCCCGCAGAACGGGCTCCCATGCAGCCACTCTGAGCATCGCTAGCAATGACCCCGAGGAGGATCCGTTCACGGTGCTCGTGAGCGCCACGGCGACGGCGGCACCCGGGCCTGCGCAGACGATTTCAGTGGGGAGGATTTCCCCGAGGGCAACGAATGCGGGCCCCTTCCGACTGCCAGCCTTGGCCACGAGCGGGCTGCCTTTGACCTACACGCTGATCACAGGGCCAGCGACCGTGAATGCTGACGGGCTGGTCACGCCGAATGGCACAGGGGCAGTGACACTCCAGATCTCCCAGCCTGGGGATGGTCAGTATCTCGCGGCGAGTCCCGTCACCGTGACGTTTGTCCTGACCGACCAGCCTTTCCAGTTTGCGAAGGTGAGAGTGTCGAAAGCAGGCTCACACACTCTGGCTGTCGGCTTGGATGGCCGATTGTGGTCGTGGGGAACTGGTCTCAATGGTCCTTTGGGCCATGGCGCTTCCACCAGTCGCTTTGTGCCGCAGACCACGGGTGCGACATCGGATTGGGCAGAAGTTCATGCAGGGGTAAACCACTCGGTGGCGCTTAAGGCAGACGGCAACATCTGGGCTTGGGGAGTCAGTGTGGGAGACGGAACAACTTCTGCCAGACATAGTCCTGTCTTAATTGCTTCTGGGCGGTGGATCAGCCTGTCGGCTAATTACAATCACACACTGGCGATCAAAGAAGACGGTGCCTTGTGGGGATGGGGATTCAATACTTCCGGCCAGGTGGGCGATGGCAATACGGTCAATCGCCTCAGTCCTATCCAGATCGGAACCGCGACCGACTGGCAATCCGTCTCTACGGGCACTAACCACAGTCTGGCTATCAAAAGAGATGGAACCTTGTGGGCGTGGGGCTCGGGAGCTAGTGGGCAGTTGGGGCGAGGAATCACAGCAAATTCGACGACCCCCGTTCAGGTCGGTAGCGCGACAGATTGGAAACAGATTGTTGCAGGGGGGACCCATAGTCTGGCTATTCGTAAGGATGGCACGCTGTGGGCTTGGGGAGGCAACGGGAGTGGGCAACTAGGGACTGGCAGTCTTACTGCCTCAACCGTTCCCATCCAGATAGGTTCTGCGACAGACTGGGTGGATGTGGATGCCTCCGTCAATCACAGTGTCGCCCTCAAGCGAGATGGAACTGCCTGGGCTTGGGGCCGCAACTCGGAATCACAAGTTCGTAGCGATACTCAGGTCGATCAATTGGTTCCCTTCCGAGTCAACCAGCCTGGGGAAGTCTGGCGAGTGATTCAGGCAGGCATCGCACATACAGTGGCGATGCTGCCAGACGGGAGCTTACTGGCCTGGGGAGATGGTAGCATCACCGGCAAAGTCCCGCGCCAGCTTGTGCGTGCCGTAGGGCCTGCTGCTGGCACAAATGTCCGCTCAGGAACAGATCATACCTTAGTGACGAGGGGGGACGGGACCTTATGGGGATTCGGTTCTTCGCGAGAAAATCAAATGGGTAATAATTCCAATCTTTCTCAAGATTTTAAACGGATTGGCAGTCTAACAAATTGGCGATCTGCGCAAACTGGTCACGTTCACTCAGGTGGGATTCAGCAAAACGGTTCGTTGTGGATGTGGGGAACCAATTCGGTGGGACAGCTCGGCGATGGAACGACAGTGACTCGATCAACCCCTACGGCTGTTGCCGTAGGCAGTGTCTGGCGTGAACTGTCTCTAGGGGCCTCTCATTCCGTTGCCATTCGCAATGACAATACGCTCTGGGCCTGGGGTTCCAGTAGCAATGGTGAACTTGGTGATGGGGTGACGACTACTAGAACGAGTCCTGTCCAAATTGGTAGTGACACGACTTGGGCCAAGATTGCTACTGGCAACTTTTTTACACTGGCTTTGAAAGCAGACGGCTCGCTTTGGGCTACCGGCGGAAATTTATATGGCCAGCTTGGATTAGGGGATTCGGTTTCGCGAACATCCTTTGTCCGCATTGGTACAGACACTGACTGGGCGCACATCACGGTGTCACCTTCCATCGCTGCGGGGGCTTCATGTTTTGCTCTCAAGACAGATGGCAGTCTGTGGGCTTGGGGAAGCAATAGCAGTGGCCAGTTAGGACTGGGTAATACGACCAACAGAAACGTTCCTGTCCGTGTCGGGGCGGACACGGATTGGAAGCAGGTGGCCTGCAATGTGAACTGGACTGCGGCAGTGAAACAAGATGGTTCGCTGTGGACTTGGGGGGATAATTTAGCTTTCCAGCAAGGAGTGACCACGGTGGGATCCGTCTCTTCCCCTCGACGGGTTGGCAACAGCACGGGGTGGGTGGAGGTGCAGGCGGGAAATCTGCACATCGTGGCCATGCGTGCCGATGGTTCTTTGTGGACGGCCGGTTCAGCTGGGTCTTTTCGTCTGACCTCGGCGGGGGGACGATCAGCCTTTGTTCAGGCGCCGATTTTGCCTGCCTTGCAGCCGCAGACCATCCTGCCTCTGCCCACGGGGTTTCGTTCCGGGCGCATCCTTTCCAGCAGCGGTTTGCCGGTGGAGTTAGAGGTCACTTCGGGCAATGGCAGTGTGTTGGGGGATGTGTTTACCCACACGGGAGCCATCGGGAGCACGGCGGTGATCCTGGCCTGGCAGCGGGGCGATGAAACAGCCTGGAACGCGGCGCTTCCCACGCAGTTTTCTGTCACCACGCAGGGCATCACCTTTCCGGTCATCGCGCAGCAGACCTGTCTCACGCCTCTCGTCCTGAATGCCACGACTAGCAGTGGTTTGCCGGTGAGCTATACCATCACGTCTGGGGCGAATATTGCGACGATGAATGGCAACACCGTCAGCTTCAGCGCAGCGGGCACGGTGACGATCCAGGCAAGCCAAGCTGGCAGTGCAGACTTTGCAGCGGCAGATCCCGTCAGCCGCACGTTCACGGTGGTGAAAGCCGAGCAGACCATTGCGTTCAGTGGGCAAGTGCCTTCATCGCTACCTTACACTTCGACGCTGAACTTGAACCCAGCTTCCAGCCGTGGGTTGACTCCCGTTGTATTGGCCGTGGTCAGCGGGCCGGGGATGCTGAATGGCAGTCAGTTGAGCTTTGCGCGGGATGGTGTGGTGGTCGTGCGTGCCTCCCAGGTTGGGAATGATACCGTTTCCGAAGGTGTGTTAGAACTGGAGATCACCGCCTATAACACGGCCCCGATTGCCCAGGCGGGTAGCTTCACAGAGAATGAAGATGTGATGATCCAAGGCACGGCGCAGGCTGCGGATGCTGAGAACACGCCTCTCTCTTACTCCCTCGTTTCGGGGCCTGATCATGGCGGGCTCCTCTTCAATCCTAACACGGGAGCTTTTAGTTATACTCCCAAGTCGAACTATTTTGGAGACGACCATTTTTCCTTCAAAGTGAATGACGGGCTAGTGGACTCGAATACGGCTACCGTCACGCTGAGTATGACTCCGGTGAACGATAGGCCAGTGGCCTCGGCACAGACCGTGACCACGCCCGACCACTTTCCGGTTTCCATCTCTCTTTCTGGCCAGGATGTGGAGACCGCAGCTCTGCAATTTGCCTTGGTCACCCCTCCCGCGCATGGCACGCTTGCAGGCAGTCCACCGGGACTGGTTTACACTTCCACCCAAGGGTATTCTGGTCCAGATAGCTTTACCTTTGCAGTGAGTGATGGGGAGCTCACCTCCCTAGTCGCCGCAGTTTCTATCCAGGTTTCTCCTGTCGGTATCACCTTCATCCGGCACCCTTTGTCGAAAAAGATCAATGAAACCGAAAGCGCTACTTTTGAGGTGGAGGTGACGGGCTCTGACGAGATCAGCTACCAATGGCTAAAGGATGAGGAGCCTCTGCTGAATCAAACGGGGCCCGTGTTGGCTTTGTCCAGTCTCACACCTGCCCAGGCGGGGGTTTACCAAGTTCGGGTGACGAATCCCGTGGGGACCGTTTTATCTCAAGCCGCCGAACTCAGCGTGGTCGGAGGCAAACCGGAGATCCAGGTGCAGCCCCAGCATCAGTTGGCCGCTGTCGGCACAGAGGTGGTGATGAGTGTTCAGGCGATGGGGAAACCACCCCTGCGCTATCAATGGCAGAAGGATGGCAAAGCGATCCGCGGGGCCACACAGGCGGCGCTACGGCTGCCTGCCGTGCAGCTTACCCAGGCTGGAGCCTACACCGTGGTCGTGACAGCGACAGAGTCTAGCCTCAGTAAAGAAGCCCAGGTCGGCGTGGCGGAAAATTCGAGCAAAAAAATCATCATCGCAGAAGGAGGGAAGACTTCCTGGTCAGTGAAGACCGCTGGCAAAGACCTTGCGCTGAGCTGGACTCAGGATGGTGAGCTGCTTCTTGGGAATCCTGGGGTGGTGCTTTCTGCCGATGGCAGAATGCTTTCTATCTCAGAGGCAGAACCTGAAGCTGCAGGGCGCTATGTCTGCGCCGTTTCTGGCCCGGGCGGTGAGGTGGCTATCGGCCCCTATGATCTAGTCATTGTCAGCGGGCCACCAGACATCACGCCGCTCGCTTCAGGGGATGCATTGCCACCGACGATCGTGGGAGAGGACTATGAATTTGAGGTTCTTACAAGTGAGGACGAGCATCGGCCTCCGGCATCCTTTGCCGCTTCGGGCTTACCTCCTGGATTAAAGATAAATGCACTCACGGGCCTCATTTCGGGACGGGTGACCGCCTCCAAAATCACGCCTTATCAGGTTAAAATCACCGCTAAAAATCTCCTGGGCAGTGATGTGGTGAATGTTACCCTTTTGGTTAAACCGCTACCAGAAGGCAGTGTCGGCACCTTTGTCGCGCCAATCCCCCGCCATGTGTCGAACGGTGGCTTAGGCGGGCGATTGGATCTAGTCACCACCCTTTCGGGGAGTTTCAGTGGGAAGCTGACTCTGGGGTCTCGGAAGCCGATACTTTTTAAAGGTGGGCTACTTTCCATGTCTTTGTTACCGGGTCGCTCACCAGTCGGCAGCATCACTTTGTCTCAGCCCTCGCCTCTGCCGGCTTTAGAACTGAGCCTGGTCATGGATCCGGAAAATTCGCTGATAACAGTCACGCTGACGGATGACGGTGCGCCTCTCGTTTTTGAAGGCTGGAAAAACACCTGGAATACACGGGATAACTTGGCGGATGCCTTCGATGGTCTTTACAATTTAGGACTGATCCCAGTGGAGGAGGAAATAACCGCAGGCGAAACTCCTGAAGGAACTGGCTTTGCATCCGTCACCATTAGCAAGGCTGGTTCAGCGAAACTGGCAGGTAAAACGGCCGATGGGGAAACGATTCTGGGCAGTACTTTCCTGGGGCCGCAGGGTCAGCTTTTGGTTTATCAGACGATGTATGCCGCGCTCTCTAAAGGTTCTCTCCTGGGGACTCTGCGGATCCAAAAGGGTGCCGATGCTGAAGCTGACCAGGACAACTCTATTGGAGGTGGGCTTTCTTGGTCCCGGCCCGTCATGAATGGGCGCAGTTATCCTCGTGGGTTTGGGCCATTTGCACTTACCGCTGTGGGGCAGCGATACCTGCCCCCTGTCAGCCCGAATCTGATTCTGGGACTCACTGACGGTCCGGACAACGCCAAGTTGCGATTTAGCGGTGCAGAGATAGAGGACTCCGGAACAAAGCCAGATACCCTTCTTCAGATCACTTCAGGCCACAAATGGCTGCTGCAGAAAGCAGGCACGGAGAAAAATCCTGGAAAGGTGACCCTGAAACTGAATGTCAAAACAGGACAGATCAGCGGTGCTTTTCTTTTGCTAGATCCGGGCCCTCTTGGCGGCGCGACCTCCATTCAGAGAAAAAGCATTTTTGAAGGCTTGATTTACCACGGCCCAGAAGGGCCGAAGGGGTATGGGTATTTCTTGCTGCCGAGTCTGCCTGAAACGCCGTCGCAGCCTGCCGCGAGTGCCCCGATATTATCAGGGCAAATGCGGCTGGAGTCTCCCTGAGGGGGCTCTTCGATGCGGTTTTTTCCTTTGCAAGCCTGCCGGGGCACTCCTATAAACTGCACCCTCACCGCCTAGGGCTGCCGTTTGGCCCCTGGCTTTGCTTTTCAAACTCCCCAACCCTGCCTCCGCCATGGGCCATATCTACAATAACATCGTCGAAACCGTCGGCAAGACGCCGCTGGTCAAACTGAACAAAGTGACGGCTGGCCTGGATGCCACCATCGCTCTGAAGTGCGAGTTTTTCAATCCGCTCGGCAGTGTGAAGGACCGTATCGGCATGGCCATGATTGAGGACGCCGAGGCCCGTGGCATTTTGACCAAAGATACCGTCATCATCGAGCCGACCAGTGGTAACACCGGGATCGCCCTGGCCTTTGTGGCTGCGGCCAAAGGTTACAAACTGATTTTGACGATGCCTGAAACCATGAGCATGGAGCGCCGCACGCTGCTGGCTCTCCTGGGTGCTGAATTGGTGCTGACCCCTGGACCGCAGGGCATGAAAGGCGCGATCGCTAAAGCCGAAGAGTTGCTCAAGGAAACGCCCAACGCCTGGATTCCTCAGCAGTTCGAAAACCCGGCTAACCCAGCCATCCACATGAAGACCACCGCCGAGGAAATCTGGGCGGATACGGATGGTAAGGTGGATATTTTCGTGGCCGCAGTTGGCACCGGTGGCACGATCACTGGCACCTGCGAAGTCATCAAACCTCGCAAGCCGAGCTTCCAGGCGATCGCCGTGGAGCCCGAAGCTTCTCCGGTCATCAATCAGACCCTCGCAGGTGAACCTGTGCAGCCGGGCCCACACAAGATCCAGGGCACAGGCGCTGGCTTCGTGCCGAAGAACCTGCACCTGAAAGACAGCGCGGGGAATCCCCAGATCGTCGAGTGCATCAAGGTCAGCAATGACGACGCTTTCGCCATGGCCCGCCGCCTGGCCAAAGAAGAAGGTCTGCTTGTCGGTATCAGCACAGGGGCCAACGTCGTCGCTGCTATCCAGGTCGCCCAGCGCCCTGAAAACGCAGGCAAACTCATTGTTACCGTCGCCTGCTCCACGGGTGAACGTTACCTCTCCACCGCCCTGGCGGATGAGGCCCGTGCCAAAGTGGGGGCTTAATCCTCTGTCAGCATCTTAGAAAAATCGGCTCATGTCCAAAGCGACTCCTCCTGCCTCACCGGTACCTGCTATCGAGACTCTCGTTCCCTCTTCCCCGATGGAACAGTTCCTCGAAGCGAACTTCAAAAAACTCGTCCTGCTGTGTGCGGCGATCGCCCTGGCGGCAGTCGTTTATGGCATCATCAGTTACACCAACAAAGCCAGCGCTGTGGCAGCTGGCGAGGCCTTTGCGGCCGCAAAAACCGTGGAAGATTGTGATCTCGTTATCAGCAATCATCCAGGCACCACTGCAGCTGGCAATGCGCTTCTGCTGAAGGCTGACTTCCTATGGATCCAGGATAAGAAGGACGCTTCAGTGGCAGCTCTTCGTGAGTTCACCACCAAGCATTCCGACCATCCTCTGCTGCCGGAAGTCATCCTCGCCCTCGCGACCAAACTGGAAGTCATGGGTAAGGCCGATGAAGCCAAACCTTTGTTTGAGCGTGTGGTTTCGGAATTCGCTAGCAGTGATGCAGCCGCTCTGGCTCAGCTTCGTCTGGGAGATTTGCTCTGGGCCGCTGGCAAGGAAGAGGAAGCCAAAGCCGCTTATGAAGCCGTGCCTGCCAAGTTCATCACCGCAGATCCTGCTTTCCTTGACCAGAGTGAAGGCCGCCTGAAGTGGATCGCCGCCAAGCTGCCGACGAAGGAAGTGGACGGCCCGCCGAAACCTAAAGTGGAAGCTCCCGCCCCGGGCGCTCCTCAGTTGAAGCTGGACTCCACCAGCCTCAATCCAACCTTGATGCCCGCCGGCGCAGCGCCTCAGATCCAGGTTTCCCCCGTCGCTCCGAGTGCCCCTCAGATCCAGGTGACGCCCTCCGTAACCCCAGCCCCAGCGATGCCGGTTGCACCGAAAATCGAAGTGCCTGCAGTCCCAGCCGCGCCCGCAGTCCCTGTAACGCCAGCTCCAGAAGCACCCAAGATCGAGGTGAAGCCTGCTCCACCAGTTCCAGCCCCTGCGCCAGCGCCCACTCCTGCTCCCGTGCCAGCGCCTGCACAGCCTGAGACTCCAGCCCCAGCGGCTCCCGTGAAGGCTTCGTAATCCGACGGTTTTTCTAAATCTCAAAACGCTGACTGGGAAACCGGTCAGCGTTTTTTTGTAAAACGGGTTCAAGCGCTATTGCCTCACAGTGCTAGCTGACGGAGTGTGTGTAGGAGGCTAAAGGACCTGCGTTTAATGGCGGGTGGCGTGGATTGTCATCAGTGCCGCATGTGCAGCCGCTGGTTGAGTTTCTCCAGCGAATGACCATGAATCTGAATAGGATGATGCCGATGAAACCAACGGAGCCTTGCGAATTTGACAAGTGAACAAGCGTCAGGGAGGTGCTGCCGAAAGTTATCCTACCGCGTGTGCTATTGCCCTTATGCTCTACCTGTCAGCCTTGAATAACAAGAAGGGCTTCTCTGACAGACTCAGAGAAGCCCCGCATCGAAGGATCGAGTGGCTTTTACATCGCGGCGGGTAATGTATCGGCATCCGCTTCGGGTTCCGGCTTTTGGGTGCCGCTACCGACGAAGTATTCAAAGATGGGCGAGGCCATGAGCGTGGTGACGATGGCCATGATGACGAGCGTAGCAAAGAGCCCCTCAGAGATGATGCCGCGCTGCAGGCCGATGTTGATGATGATGAGCTCCATGAGGCCACGTGCATTCATCAGGATGCCGATGCCCATCGCTTCACGGCTCGAGATTCCCGTGGCACGCGCGGCCAGGGTGCATGCTGCCCATTTGCCCAAAACGGCGGCGGCCAAGACTGCGGCACACATTCCCCAGAGGAACCAGCTATTGATGAGGCCGATCTTGGTATTCAGGCCAGAGTAGGTGAAGAACAGTGGCAGCAGTAGCGCCACGGCCAGCGGTTGGATGCGCGCCATGAGATCCTGCACCATGACCCCACGTGGCATGGCCGCACCCATGATGAAAGCGCCAAACACGGCGTGCAGGCCGATTTTATCGGTGAACCAGGCACCCAGAGACATCATGGCAATACCGATCACTAGACCGCCATCGGTGAGTTTTCCGTCTTTGATAAATAGGTGGGCAGTAGCGGCTAATAGGGGGCGAATGAGAACCAAGGTGACTGTGACGTAACCCACTGCACCGCCGATGTTGTAGAGGGCATTTGAGGCATCACCTTCAAAGCTGGCCAGCACCACCGCTAGGAGGATCCAGGCCATAGCATCATCAATGGCTCCCGCACCAATCGCCACGGTGCCCATCGTGGTCCCAGCGAGGCCTTTGAAGTGGATGATGCGCGCCAGCATCGGGAAGGCTGTGATGCACATGGAGGCCCCCAGGAAAAGCATGGCCTCTCTGAGTGAAGTCTTCTCTGGGAACAGCTCGGTGTAATGAAATAGGACCCACGCTAAGCCTGCGCCTAACAAAAAGGGAGTGATCATGCCGGCCAGAGAAACAGCAACCGAGCTCTTGAGCCGTTTCTTCACGATATCCATGCGAAACTCCATGCCGACAATGAACATATAGAGCGCGAGACCGAGCTGCGAGGCGGGGAAAAGGTAGCAGGAGGTGTCACGCGTCATTTGCTTCGCATCCCAGGGAAAGAGCCACTTTTGCCACTCCGGGGCTAGCTCTCCAAAAAGCGATGGCCCTAGCATGACGCCCGTGATCATCTCCGCTACCACCTGCGGTTGGCCAAAACGGGCAGCAATCATGCCGACGATGCGACAGGCCAAAAGAATAACAGCGATTTGAAGGAAAAACTGAACGGCGAGATGGAGGTTATTCATGGGAGCATGGGGGCGTTTGAAAGCGAGAATCGGTTGTGGGAATTGAATGGCTCAGTAGTTCAGCGTGAGCATGAGGTAGGCAAAGTCAGCATCATCACCTGCTCCTGTGTCGTTGAGGTAACTCCCTGCAAAGAAGTGGCTGTATCCGACGAGCACATCCAGATGTTGGGTGAGCTTTGAACTGACGGTAAAGTCCACTTCCGCTCCAGCTTGATTGCTGGCGGAGCCTTTGATGGGGCGGACTGAGGTCGTGCCATTGGCCCGGTACCAAGCATCTCCCGTATCGTCCAACCAGAAACCGTGGAGATCGAGCGTCGTCTTCAGTTTGGGGTGAGGTTGGGCAGCCAGGCGGAGAACGATGTTGTGCATGTTCTGCCAGGACATGGTGTCCATGAATCCATAGGGCGGATGATTCGTGGGGAAGAGGTTTTGGAAAGTGTGAGACTGGCCATCGGTCGCATCGCCATCACCACTGCCGTAACTGTACTCCAGGCCGACGCGGGGTTTCCACGCTGTTTGCAGCCAGTTGTAACCTGCTTCTAAATGAGAGGCGAAGGCACGCAAGTCCTGGCCCCGAACCTGGCCTGCTTGACCGACGATTTCGACGGTGTAATCCCACCCTGCGAGTTTGAGGGGATCTCCCTTGAAGCGAGTCCCTAGAGTGATGAAATCTGTGCCGCCTGCCAATCCTTCTTCATGCAGGTGGAAAGCATAAACATCGGTGGTCTGCACGGGGATGGCGGTGGTGCTGAAATAAAGACCACTGAAAAATTGGTCACGGGTGTTTTCCCCATCCAGCCAGTCGGAGGTATTGAAGTGGGATTCGTGGATGCGAACCACGCTGGAGGTGAAGGCGTCAAGCCACCAGTCTTTCTCCTGATAATGCAGCTTCACCGCATCGAAGGTGCGACTGAAATTTAGCCATTCCAGGGGCCCCACGAGACGCTCATCTCCATAAGCAAGCACCTGACGACCCAGTTTGAGCGAGAGATGTTTGGGATTACCAATTTCGAGATTCGCGAGGCGGAGATCAAAAGCGTCGTCTCCTTCGGCACCCATTTGGTTAGGCACATCTGCTCGGTCCGAGAAAGATTCACGGACATCCTGTCCCTGGATGGCGATTTTGAGCCAGGGCAGGGCCTGCCATTCCATACCGACGCGGATACGATTCAGTAGCCAAGTGTCATCGGTGGCAGCATCGGCACTGTTATTGAAGTCGAACACGTTTTCCCGCCACTCGCCGCGCACCCGTGCCTGAAAGTTAAATTCGAAAGGGCTCTTTTCAGGAATCATCACCGGGACGGGCGGGAGGTCGCCCGCGAAGGTCATTGGGGCAAGGCCTGAGAGAGCCAGGAACAAGGCGGGGATGGATTTGACGAGCTGACTCATGAAAGATCTTTGTCATTATCGGGCGGGGATTGTGGTAACGGAAATAGAGATTGGCGATAGGCGTCATGCTGAAATGGCATGAATGGAGGAGGCTCAACAAAAACGGCACATTTTCATGATGGCAAGGCGCTGGAGACCCATCACTTGTGCGGGTGCTGAGATCTAAGATGATGAAAAATTTCTTTTGTGGATTGAGACTTCGTGGGTGCCTGGGGCGGACGGTTTTGCTCGCCTTTTTGGGTCTGATAAGTCCTGTCTTTTCTTGGTGGGATGGCGGGCACAAGGCCATCGCTCTGGTGGCTTATGAAAGGCTAAGCCCGGCTGAACAGGCGTGGGTGATGCGGCAGATGGAGGTGCATCCCACGAAGATGGAACTGTTTGAGGGACCCATGAGGGAGGAGCTGGGGCAGGGGGACCTCGCGCCTGAGCTGCGGGCGAAATGGTTCTTTGGCCAAGCTTCGATTTGGTCAGACCTCATCCGCAATCGAGAGGGGTACCCAAATTCCACGGTGATCAATGCCACTTATCATCACAGTGGTTGGCATTACACCGACCTGCCCGTTTTTCCTGATGCACAGGCAGGTGAACAGATGCGGAGCAAGGTGGAAATGCCACTGCTGGAATGGCAGCCGGGCATGGCCGAGCCCGAGCAGGGATTCAATTCCATCCACACCCTGAAGCGTGTGATCCACGAACTGGGTGACCCTGCGGTGGCGGCCAAGGACAAGGCGGTGGATCTCTGCTGGCTCTTCCATCTGGTGGGAGACATGCACCAGCCCTGCCATTGCGCTCAGCTGTTCGTGCCGGGGAAGCTGGAGACAGGGGATCGCGGAGCCAATCGCGTATTGATTTTAGGAATCCGGCGGGCGAACCCGGCGCTGGAGGCGGATGTGCTGCACTTCTTCTGGGACAGCCTTTGGAACGATGCGAAAAACGGGGTGGTGGATGTTGAGCAGCGTCTTTTTCCGTTGAAAGCCGATGCGGGGCTGTGGGAGCGTGCGCAGGTTTCTGCCCAAACCCTGGAGCCAGAGGCGTGGCTGAGTGAGGGGCACGCCCTGGCTGTGCGGCATGTGTATTCGCCTGATCTGTTGCAGCGCCTCGCCACAGTCAGTCCGCAGCCCAATCCTGGTCGTGGCAAGCCGGAGGATGTGCTGATGGTCACCATGTCCACACCGATGATGGATGCCTACATCCGCGATGCGAGGTCCCTTTCCCGCCAGCAGGTGGTGACAGCGGGTGTGCGGCTGGCGGAGGTGCTCAAGCGGGTGATCGCCCAGTCTGGCGGGGCTGAGTGAGGATCAGGTATTCAACTGATCCGCACACTCTTCGGCGGGGTAAGTCCAGATCTCGCTGAGGGTGGGGTGATAATGAGGGATGGCCAGGAAGTCCTGCACCTTGGAGCGATAATGCATGGCGATGACGACTTCATGAATCAGTTCGGTGGCGTGAGGCCCCACGCAGGTCGCACCAAGAATTTCGCCGGTTTCGCGGTGGGCATGCATTTTGACAAAACCTTCTGTCTCACCCATGCACATGGACTTGCCATGATCATTGAAGGGATAACTTGCCGAGACAAAAGGCGTACCCGCTTTTTCCAATTCCGCCGCGCCTGCACCAACGGCGGCGACCTGCGGATGGGAAAAGACGCCAAAAAGCAGCAGGCGATAGTCGGCCTGTTCCTCCACAGGTTTTCCCTGAATGAGACGGTGGGCGTTGCGTGCGGCGATCTCTCCCTGCTGGATGGCCACATGCACCACATCCAGAGGGCTGCAAACATCCCCGGCCGCAAAGATGTGCGGCTGGGTGCTCTGCATCGTGGGTTTCACCGCGATCTTCTTTTTGGTTAGGCTAACTTTAGCAGCTTCAAGATTCAAACCATCCGTGGCTGGGCTGCGGCCCATGGCCACTAGGATTTGATCCACCGTGACGCTTTTTTCTTTGCCCTCGTGCTGATACTCAATGTGCTGCCGGCCACTAGCTGAGGTGACTTTGTGGATGCTGGTGCCGAGATGGCAGGTGATGCCACGGTGAGTGTAGGCTTGTTCTAAAACGGCACTGCATTCTGCGTCCAGGCCGGTAAGGAACTGCGGGCCGCGCTGGATGAGGGTGACCTTGCGACCTACCCCCTCCAAGTAATGCGCCATTTCCAGAGCGATGGCACCGCCACCAAGAACGGCAAAGGATTCCGGCAGGGACTCTGCATCCAGCACTTCATCACTGGTCCAGTAGCCGGACTCCGCGAGACCTGGAATGGGTGGCACGCTGGGGACGGAGCCTGTGGCGATGCAAAAGGTCTTGCCGATCAGTTGAAAGGAGGCCGAGCCATCTTGCGGCTGAAGTTCCACTGTGTGTGCGTCCATAAAGGAAGCGTGCGCACGATAAAGCGTGAAACGCCCGTTTTGGAGCTGCTGCTGGCGGTAACCGGCGAAGTCGGCGATGAGGGTGCGTTTGCGGTCCCGGATGGCCCGGATGTCTGCCCCCTGAGACTGCGCGTGGAGACCAAATTCAGAAGCTCGGCGAATGCTGAGATGACGATCGGCGGATTCGATCAACGTTTTGCTCGGCATGCAACCCCGTAGAATGCAGAGGCCACCCAGTTCCGCAGCCCCATCCACCACGGCGACGCTGAGGCCTAACGAATGGGCCGTGCGTGCCGCTGCGTAGCCGCCACTGCCACCGCCGATGACAATGAAATCAAAATGAGAAGGGGAGGGTGCGTCGGAACTCATGCCCCCATGCTGGCGGAGGCACGATGGATCTGCATCCAGAATCTGCGCTGAAAAGGATGACGACTAACGATCAAAGAAGCTCTCTTCGTCGCGGTCAGCCACTTTGAGGTAACGATAATAAACCTCTAGCATCAGGGTGCAGAGAGCCTGGCGATAAACGGGATCCGTCGCATCCCCTGCGGGCCAGTTTGGACGACCTTTTTTAAAGCTGCCATCGGGCTGTTGCGCGGCCAAAATCTGCGGCAGGAATTGCTGGTTGTAGAATTTCCAGTCTTCGCCGCCAGCCTGGAAGAAGGTTTGGGTGTAGTAATACCAGCAGTACGGATTGCAGTTTTTATTCCAATCCAGAGGTTCTGCTTCGAGGAACTCACGGAGGAAGCCGATGGCCTTTTTCAGAGGGGCGGTGTGGCCTTTGGACATCGTCTGAAGAGCCAGAGAGCCTGCCCCTGTGAGGCTCCATTGATTGTAGTGCTTGTCACGGTCTGGATTGCCAAAACCGCCGTCTTTGGTCTGCTTGGCCAGCACATACTCCGTGCATTTTTTGATGGCCGAATCGAGACCCTGAATTTTGAGGCCCGAGTTCTTGGCAGCTTTCAGCGCCTGGAACTGCCAACCTGCCACGGAGAGATCTTCGCCCTTGCTGTTCTTCGTGTAGGCCGTGGTCATGCCAGCGTCCTTGCCACCGTAGGTCCATGAGCCACGCTCATTTTGATTGTCGATGATCAGCTTCACGCCTTTTTCAAAAGCTTCCCGCATGCCTGGCAGTTCCTTGCTGCCCAAACGTGCCAAGGTGTACATTTCACCGAGTGCGTAAGTGGCGATGCCGTGAGCGTAGGTGGAGCCGTTGTTGTAGATGTCTTCACAGATCATCCCGTGGGGATTCTTTTTGCTCGTCTCGATGAGGTAGAGAATGCCCTTCATCACGGTGTCTCCATAGAAGGGAGAATCAGGCGTTTCGCAGCGGCCCAGATAGCAGAGGAGCGCGAGTCCCGTCATGGCGGACTTACTGCCCATGCCATTCCAGGCACCATCAGGGCCCTGCTTCTGTTTCAGCCACTCCAGAGAAGCGGAAACCGCACGTTCGCATTCGGGACTGCCACCGCTATCGGCCAGTTTTTTCAAACGCTCTTGTGGAGAGCAGCGACTGCGCATCGAAGGGGGCAAGGTCACAAAACCCTGCATTCCGCCCATGCCCATCCCAGTGCCAAAGCCACCTCCGGCTCCCGCTTTGCCAAATCCTCCACTGCCAAGGCTTCCACCTCCCAGCATCGAGCTCACATCTGGCACATCCAGCAAGTCTGGCGGCGCATCTGGCAGCGTCACGGCCGAGTTCTGGCTCGTGCTCACGATCTTCTTCATCGGCATCGTCTTGTTTAGCGATGTCCGCTTCTTCTGCTGCACCTTGTGCTGCATCTCTGCGGAGGCCTGCGCCCCCTGCTGCGTGCCGCCACCGGGCAGGAAGTCCACCTGCTTTTGAATCATCTGCGTGCTCACCACGATGGCACCGCCGACGATGAGAATGCCCGCGTGAATGGCCAAGCTGAGTGTCAAGGATCCACCGCCCACCTTGCGCCAGGCTTTCACCAGGGCGTTGGGCGGTTTTACCGATTCGAAATGATTGAGCGCCGGCGGGTGATACATTTCCCCCGGGGCTGCCTGAAGGGCCACGGCTTCCTCTTCTTCCACCGCCGCCACTGGCACGGGACCCGAGGTGGCCGAAGGCGCAGGATAGCCCGCAGGGGGTGGCATCATGCCAGGCTGCACGGGGTAGCCCAGATTGTTCCCTTGCACAGGATAGCCAAGATTCCCAGAGGCCGGATAGCCTGGCGGGTGGCCTAACGGCTGGGTGCCGCCAGGAGGTGGGGGCACAAAAGCATCTGGGGCTGGTTGGCCAGAAGGTGGCTGGTTAGGGTCCATGAGGGGATAAAATACGTTCGTGTGCAGGATAACCGGGAAATTTCTCTTGAAGCAAGAGTATTCGCCTTCGCTTAGAGACGTGTCAGCACACCGATTCTTGGAGTTGAGAGAACGAAAAGTGCTAATCTGTAGCGGGCTGTTTGTTTAAAATGGTCCAAAGCGTCCCGAAAAACGGGGCTCATGTCCGCGTTTACTGCCTGCCCCTTTTCCTGATGAATCTCTCTCTCCGTCCCGCCACCGCCCAGGCGCTCCAGGCTTTTCGTGCTCGTCGCCAGCGTTTGCTTATCCTTCGGGCAGGCTTGGCCCTCATGCTGGTGGCTCTTGGCTGCTGGACGGCCATCGCCCTGCTGGACCGGGCCTGGTTCATGCCGGAGGTGGTGCGCCCTTGGCTCACGCTGCTGGCTTACTTCGGCAGCGCATTCATCGCTTGGTGGGTCGCCTTGCGGCATCTGGCGTTAGGTCGTGATGCACTTGGGACGGCACGTTTACTGGAAAGCGTTTCGCCAGACTTGCGCGAGCGTCTGCTGGCTGCTGTGGAGTTGGCTGAAGGGAAGGGGAGCGGCTCGGTGGAGTTTCGGTCCCAGTTGCAGGATGAGGTGGCTGCGCAGATGGAGCGCCTCGATCTGCGTACCGTTCTGCCCCTGCGCTCGCTCAAACCCTGGTTTGCTGGTGTGGGTGCGGCCGTGGTGCTTGTCATCGCGCTCAGTTTCATCCCGGCGCTGCATTTACCCGGTTTCCTCGCGCGGGCGGCCATCCCCTTTGCGAATCTGCAGCGGCCTTCCAGCGTTAAGATCAGCATCGTCGAACCCAACCCCGCCAGCACCCTGGTACCGTTTGCTTCAGAATTGGAGATCGTGGCGAACATCACGGGCCCGCAGCCTGGCACCGTCCTCATTGAGACCGAAAGCGCAGGCAGTCCTGCCCGCCGCACGGAATTGCTGCGCAGCCACGACACCCGCTACTCTGGATTGGTGGCCATAGGGCAGGGAGATCTGCGTTATCGCGTGCTGGCCGGGGATGCCATTTCTCCCTGGCACACTCTTTCGGCACGGCCTCGACCCCGAGTCACAGAATTTGTGAAGACCGTGGTGCCACCTGCCTACTCAGGCCTGCCGGAAGTGGTCCTGACAGAAGAGCGTGGGGATGTGGAGGCCCTGGACGGCAGTACCGTGCGGTTGAAGCTGAAGCCTAACCAAAAGGTGTCTGAAGCCTGGCTGTTGATCAATCCTGACCATGCGGATCATCCAGAAGCTATTGCGATGACCCAAGGCGCAGACGGTTTTCTCTCAGGTGAGCTGCCCATCCAGGCTGAACATGAGTCCTGGCGCAGTGCGCTGACGGCTGAAGAAACGGGCTTCACCAATGAGGAAAGCTCTCCCTGGCAGATCATGACGATTCCTGACCTGCCCCCCGTGGTGCAGATCTTGGATCCACAAGAGCAGATTTCTCTCATGGCGGATGAAACGGTTCGGGTGCAGGGGATGGCAAGCGATGATGTTGGTTTGGCCACGGTACATCTTTCCCTTGCTGTGAATGGGGCCGACTGGCAGCAGCGCCTGCTGGTGAGCAAACCAGGCAAGGAAAGTCCTCTGCAGACCACGTTACCGCTGACCCCGTTGCAGGTGAAGCCAGGGGATGCGCTGTTGATCAAACTGGTGGCGACAGATCTGAAAGGACTGATCACGGAATCGCCGGTCGTTCGGGTGATCATTTTGGAGCAAACGGTGGACCCACAACAGCGTCAGTGGGCCCAGGACATGCGCCGTCTGGCCCAGCAGGCCACCACGCTTTCTGAGCAAACGCGGGAGCTGCGCAAGGCCATGGATCAGGTGCAGAAAACGGCTCGCAAAAAAGCCGGTGAAGCTCCTGAATCTACTATTGCACGCGCCCAGGCGGAACTTCAGCAGGTGACAGATCGGGCTGAGGATCTGTGGACCCAACTCAAGCAGGCGGCACAGTCTGCTCCCACGCATCTGGATAGCATGGAAGTGCAGGTGCTGGGGGAACGCCTGGCGCACATGCGGAATGAGTCGCTGCCACAAATGAAAAGCCTCACGGATAAGGATCTGGAAAGCACCGAAGGACTGCGACGAGCCGCCAATGAAGCTGGGGGGGATGCGGAATCGATCGCCCAAGCTGCCCGCGCTTTTGCTACGGAAGACAATGCCAAGATCGTCGCTCAGGCCGCCCAGCAACTCAGCCGTCAGGAAGCCTTGCTGACTGAGCAATCGCTCAATGCCAACCGCGATAGCAGCCAGCGCCCCAAATGGCAGGAGCAACAGCGCGCGGCCATCGCGGCCAGTGAGGCTCTGCGGCAGGAAATGGAATCTCTAAAACCCGTGCTGGATGGCGGGCAGCAGAAACAGGTCGAAGACATGCGCAAACAATTGGTGGAGACCGCCAATGACCTGGGCGCCAGCTTGGATAAACCCGACCAGACCAAAAGCCCTGAGCACCTCTATGGAGCTGCGGACAATCATCGGCAGCGCCTCAGCCGCTCCGCTGAAGCCATGCGTGCCATGGCAGAAAATGCAGGCAATCGGGCTAACCAATTGCGTGAACAGCTCGCGCGCCAGGAAAATCCCGCCATTATCGCGCTGAATGAAGCCCGGGATGCACTCTCCCAAGCCACCGCAGAGGCGAAAGATCCCAAGGGACGCCAGAAGCTGAACAAAGAAAATGAAACGGCCACGCAGCGGGCTGAAAAGGAACTGGCCCAGGCGGCGAAGCAACTGGAAGACCAAGCCGTTTTGCGTGAGCAAAACCAGCGGACAAATACCGAAGCTGCGCTGGATGCAAATCGTGCCAGTCGCGCTGCGGGCCAGCTTGCCCGTGAAGCAGCCACCTTGCCCAAAGATGCCACTGCCATTGCCGCTGCTCAGCAGAAGGTGGATCAGTTGACCCAACTTACTCGCATGCTGGAGGCGGATGCGCTCACACAGACCGCTGTGGAGGCCATCGCTGAAGCGGCTGCGAATCCCGATCCCGCCCAAGCGGTCAGCCCCACTCAAGCGACGGATCAAGCCCGAGCCGCCAGCGAAGCGCTACGGCAAGTACCTGACATGCTGCGCCGCCTGAAAGTGCCGGATCAACAAATGGCTAACACGGCTCAACAAGCCTCGGATGCGAGTCGCCAAGCTGCCGACCAGCTTCAGGCCCTAGCTCGCCAAGCGGCGCAGCAGCCTAACCAGCCCTTGAATCTGGAGACCGCGCAAAGAGTCTCAGCGGAGGCCGAACAAAAAGTATCGCAGTTCGCCCAGCAGCTTCAGGCCCAGACTGCTGGCGCACGCGAGACTCTGGCTCAGCTCACCCCAGACGTGAGTGACATGATGAAAGCCGTGGCCCAGGATTTAAAAGCCACTCAGGAGGCCACTCAAGCGGCAGCCGCTGAAGCGGAGGCAAACAAGCCTGTGGCTGAGGTCGCCCAATCTGCGCAGGCGCTGCAAGCAGAGACGGCTGAAAATGCCCAGCAAATGGAATCGTTGCAGGCCGCCCTTCGCCAGGAGGCCAATGCCGCCAACCTCCAAGAAGATGCGCAGCGCCAGATGGCCCGCATGGCGGATGTGGCTCTGGCTCAGATGCAGCAGAAGGCCCCTCAAATCGCCCAAAATCTCAAGCAGGCAGCTCAGGCCCAACAGAGCCAGCCACAAGCCCAGAACTTGAATCAGGCAGCGCAGGCGCAGCAGCAAACCGCGCAGGCTCTGGATCAACTGGCCCAAAACATGGCCAAGGCAGAAGACGGGCAGGAACTGACTGAACAGGAACTGGCCGCCATGCAAAATATGGAGAAGGACCTGGGCGTTCAGGAATCCCTGGAGGAGGCCTACAAGCGTGCCCAGGAACTCGCAGAAATGGCCCAGGATGCGAGTCAAAATCCAGCGGCGGTTTTGGCTGAACTGGAAAAGGAGCTGCCTAAAAACCCTGCCATGCAAAAGTCGTTGGCGGAACTTTCCAAACAAGCCGCCTTGACCAGTGAGCAAGCCGTCGCCGCAGAGGCTCAGCAGCCGAGCAATATCGGCCTCGCGGCGGAAAAGGCCGCCCATGATCTGGCGCGAGTTTCCCGCCATCAGCAGCGTCTTGGTCAAAAAGAAGCTGCCCAGCAGGCAGCCCAGGCGAGCAATCAACTCCAGCAACAGGCGCAAGTCGCCAAAGGTCAGCCTGGGCAGCCCCAGAAACCCATCGGCCCAGAGGCCCAGGCCACCGCTGCCCAGGCGGCAAAGGCCGCTGAAGCCACCGCGACGGCGACCCCACCTGCCACCTCAACCAATCCTTTTCAAGACATCCAAGGTGCGCTCCTGGCCCAGGCTCTAGATCAACTCGACCAGACCCTGAATCCGCAGCAAGGGCAGGCTGGTCAGCAGCAGGAATCTCAATCTGGCCAGCAGCAGCAGGCGGGCGGCAATCAACAGCAGGAAGCGCAGCAAAGCCTCGCCGATGCCCAACAGAGCCAGCAGCAGTCCATGGCCAATCAGCGCAACCAGGGACAGACACCAGGCTCACAACAGCCAGGCCAGCAGCAGGCCCAGAATCAGAACAAACCTAACCCTAATGATCCCACCCAGCCCTCAGACAGTGAAGGCGGAAACCAGTCCATGAAAATCGTGGAAGGCGTGCTGGGAGCCGATGCCATCTTGGTCAATGGAGACTGGGGCCACCTGCCCAGCAAAATGGCGGCGGATCTCAGCGAAGCCACCCGCAGTGAAGCGGCTCCAGAGTACCGTGCCGCCATCGAAAGCTACTACAAAGCCATCGCCACCAAAGCGAAGAAGTGACGGTAAGTGTTAATAACCCTCACCACGCTCGCGGTTGAAGGTGAGGTGTTCCTGCTCCTGGCAACAAAGCAAAATCCATGGCCTAGTGACCTAAACTTGACTGAATGTGACCAGTGTTACTGCCTGGAGCTTCTCTGGCCTAAGGACTGCTGAGTGGTTTTCTATGGCTTCATTGTCTATCCATCGCTTTAAACACTGCCTTTGGTTTTTGATCTGCCTCATCGCTGTTCTGCTCACTCCTGCACAAGCTTCCACCCTATTATTCTCTCATGTCGGGGCGGTGAATCCAACGACTGAAGGTTGGACTTTTTCAGGCACCGTGCAGACTGGGGCTATCACGAATGATCTGGGCACGGGTGTGGATGCCTGGAAGGTCTATGAGCAGGGAGGCAGCAATGCGGGGACTTACAATAAAACGCTGACGACGGGGCAGCTTTCCGAAGCTCTGCAAATCGGCTGGACACTGGACGCCACCATTCGCTTCATCCCTCCAGATCCACTGGTAGCCACTTCTCTGGGCAACAACGCATGGTGCACGCTGTTGATTGACGAAGGTATCGCGGGCAAACGCGATCTTTACGGACTCTATTTTGGCAACGATCTCAGTGGCAATACCTTGGTCCGTCTCTATGCCACTGGGGCGACCTACACCGTGGATCCTGGTTATCACGATTACAGCATCCGTTGGGATCCCACGACTCAACTGGCCTCTTTTTTCATTGATGGTGTGCTGAAGGCCTCCGATTACGCGGGCAGCACGATTGATAACACGGGTACAAGCCGGGTTTATTGGGGGGATAATACCACCACAGCCATCACGCCTGGGCGGGGCGCTCATTATGCTTATGTGGGGCTAAGCACAGGCGTTGCGGCAGTTCCTGAGCCGAGTCGTCTTGGGTTGCTACTGCTGGCAGTGGCTGTGGGCCTTTTCAGGCGGCGTCGGAGCTCACTCCGCATGTGACGGAAAATTGCGACGGAAGATTTGGCATGTTAAGGGCGTCTTGCTTCATCCCTGACCATGCGCGTTTCATCCCTCCTCTTGCTGTCCCTTCTTTCCGCCAATCTCTCTGCGACAGAGATCGTGGCCCACCGTGGGTTCTCTCAACGTGCGCCGGAGAACACCGTCGCCGCTTTTAATCTGGCCTGGGAGCACGAGAGCGATGCCTGCGAGCTGGACCTTTACCTAACCAAAGATGGTGAGATCGCCATCCTGCATGATGCAGATACCAAACGAACCACGGGCGTGGCCAAAATCGTCCAGGAAAGCACCCTGGCAGAATTGCAGGCTCTGGATGCAGGCTCCTGGAAAGCGAAGGGCTACAAGGGTGAAAAGATCCCCACTTTGATCGAAAGCTTGAAGACGATGCCCTTGGGCAAAAAGCGCTTTTTTCTGGAAGTGAAATGTGGCCCGGAGGTGGTGCCGGTGTTGGCCAAACAGCTCAAGACATGGCGCCCGCGCGCAGGCCAGCTTTGCATCATCGCCTTTGATCGCGCCGTGGCCCAGGAATCCAAGAAGGCCTTGCCGTGGCTGAAGGTTTATCGCCTGTCCTCTGAAAAGACCAAGGACAAAAAGCCCGTGGACCTTACCCAACTCATCGCCGATACCAAGGCTGATGGCCTTGACGGCCTGGACCTAGGTTTAAAATGGGCCTGGAACGAAGCCTTGGTCAAACAGGTGAAGGATGCTGGCCTGGAACTCTACGTCTGGACAGTCAATAAGCCTTCAGATGTGAAACGCTTGGCCGCCCTGGGTGTGGATGGCATCACCACGGATGATCCGGTCATGGTGCGTACTGCTTTGAAGAAGTAATGATTGCAATGGTGGGCGGTTATCGTTTTGACTGCCCCTCTCAAACCATGAAAAACATCCTCATTGCTTCGGCTTTGTTCGTCAGCAGCGCTTTCGCGGCTGAGCCTAATCTCGCCATCAATCCTGTGCCGCGTGACGGTGGCTGGGTGAAACGGCATGAAAGTTTCAATGCCATTTCCAAACAAGGAACGGCCACCTTGGTCTTCTTGGGAGACTCCATCACCCAAGGCTGGGAAGGCAAGGGGAAGGCCACCTGGGAGAAGTTTTATGCCAAACGCAATGCGGCCAATTTTGGCATCGGCGGTGACCGCACGGAGCACGTGCTGTGGCGCTTGGACAATGGCAATTTCGATGGCCTCAAGCCAAAACTCATCGTGCTCATGATCGGGACGAACAACACGGGTCATGTGGGTCGTGCGCAGAAGGAGCTCAATGGTGCCATTTACGCATGCTCTGCTGAGCAGACCGCTGAAGGTGTGAAAGCCATCGTGAGTAAGCTCCAGACAAAAGCACCTGAGGCTAAGATCCTGCTGCTGGGTATCTTCCCACGGGGTGAAAAACCAGCCGATGCCATGCGTCAACAAAACGAGGCCACGAATGCTATCATCGCCAAACTAGCCGATGGCAAACAGGTCCATTTCCTGGACATCGGTAAGGCCTTCCTCCAGCCCGATGGAACGCTCACTCGTGAGGTGATGCCAGACCTGCTTCACCTTTCTGAAAAAGGTTATGACATGTGGGCAGAGGCCATTGATCCCAAGATCAAAGAATTGCTGGGGGAATGATTTTTCTCCGTTACTAAATCCTCCGTTTTGCCTCTCCAGAGGTTTTAAGAGCCGCCTTTTTGGGCGGCTCTTTTTGTGTGCGGATTTGCAACATGCAATTCGCAAGGAATACTCATGTTGTTTGCACGAAAGCACGAATTTGCCCTGCGCTGTAAACGTGAGGGTTGTGGATTAATTCGTTGAAAATCAATGGTTTATTATCACTGAGATCTGTTTGGCACCCCCTGTGCGATAGAGGGAAGCCACACTGCCACTTCCCATGATCAACACCAATCCAAACCCCCGCTACCCGCAACTCCGTGTTGCTTCTGTGGCTATCGCGACTCTCGCGGTAGCTGCGGCAGTCACGGGAGCGGCTGGCAGTGGAACGGTCTTGGCCTGGGCAGTGGCAGTTATCGCTCTGACCACATTTGGAGCGAGCTTTTTCCTAAAATCCTAATCCAACGACACTCCTATGACCGCAACACCACGCACCGATGAAGTCCTGCATGACACCGCCAATGATTTCCGCAATCTGGGATCTGCAGTGAAACAGGACCTGAATAACCTCCGCGAGGAAGCCCGCACCCGCATTGATGGCTGCACACAAAAGGCCGTGCAGGATGCGAATCAGAATCTGAATCAACTGCGCGATTACGCAGTGGAAAACCCACTCCGCGCTCTCGCCTATGCTGCACTGGGCGGTGTCGTCCTCGGCCTTTACCTGCGTCGCTAGTCATCCCTTTTGTTAGGTCTCTCGTTTCATTCAACCTCAACTTACTACCTCTATGCTTTACACCGTCGCCGTCGTTCTTCTTATCCTCTGGCTCCTGGGTCTGGTCACCAGTTACACCCTCAGTGGTTTCATCCACATCCTGCTGGTGATCGCCATCGTGGTGATTCTCCTGCGCGTCATTCAGGGTCGCAAGCCGCTCTGAATTTCCCACCCTTTTCCTAACTTATAACATTACATCGCTATGAGCCTACTTTTCAAACGCAAGCCCCTCAGCACCACCGAGCGCATCAACCACAGCCTCCGCACCATCTCTGATGAAGCACGAGGCATCCTGGATAGCATCGGTAAAGATTCCAGCAACTACACTGGCCAGGTCAAAGATCGCCTCGCAGGCATTGCCGACTATGCTGGTGAAGCCAGTCACGAGATCGAGCGCCAACTCCGTAACAAAGCCTCCGCTTTGGATTCTGTGGTGCATAAGCGCCCCTATGAGTGCCTGGGGGTTGCCATCGGTCTGGGGCTGCTTTTTGGGCTGCTGGCCAACAGTCGCCGCTAACCAAGAGTTCGAAAATTCAATAGACCTCGACTAGCGGAACCTCATTTATGGAAGCCTTGCAACTTCAGCTGGCTCCGCTCATCCGGCTCGCCACGGTGATGCTCACCGTGGCGATGCTGTGGTCAGGGAGAGATTTTTTCATCCCTCTTGCCTTGGCGATTCTTTTCGCCTTTTTGCTCAAGCCTGTGGTGTCCTTTTTAAATCACCGGCTGCACTTCGCTCGCACCTTGGCGGTCATCACCGTCACGGTGCTTTCTTTTTCGGTCATGGGTGCACTGCTCTGGGTGCTGGGTGGGGAGTTGCATCAGCTGGTCAAAGAATTGCCTGGTTACCGGAATACCATCCATCAAAGGGTCGTCAGTCTGAGGCAGGTGGGGCAGGGGGGCGTGCTGGAAAAGCTCCAAAATCTAGCCACTGAAATTTCCAATGTCTCAGAAGAATCTACTGCCCAGGGGGCAGATGCACCGCCGGAGACTCCAGTATTCATTGAGAAGTCCACGAATCGTCTTCAAGAAACGGCTATGTCTGCCCTGGGCTATCTGGCAGATAGTCTAGGCACAGCGGCTGTGGTGATCGTGTTTGTGATCTTCATGTTGCTCCGGCAGAACGATGTGAGAAATCGCGTCATTCATCTGGTCGGTTACAGTCGTCTGACGACGACCACTCGTGCTTTGGATGAGGCGGCCTCACGTGTCAGCCGCTATCTATTGATGCAGAGTTTGATCAATGGCGTGTATGGATTGCTCTTGGCGGCGGGTTTTTGGGCCGTCGGTCTGCCCTATGTAGTTCTGTGGGGGGCCTTGGCGGCGCTGTTTCGTTTTGTGCCTTACATTGGTCCGTGGATCGCGGCCGTGCTGCCCATGGCTTTGAGCTTAGCCGTTTTTGATGGCTGGTCCCAGCCCTTAATGGTCATCACATTGATTGTCGGTCTAGAGCTGCTGACCAACATGATTTTAGAGCCTTGGCTATATGGGCAGAGTGCAGGGGTTTCGGATCTTGCGCTGCTGATCGCCATCATGTTCTGGACACTGATTTGGGGCCCTGTGGGCCTGTTACTGGCGACACCCCTGACGGTCTGTCTTGTCGTTTTTTCCAAGTACATTCCAGAGATGAAATTTGTCGAAATTTTAATGGGGGATAAACCCGAGGTTCAACCTGCCTTTTTGGTCTATCAGCGGCTTCTTGTGGGTGACCTGGAAGAGGCGGAGGAACTGACTCAGCAGTCGGCCAAAGAGATCGGCCAGGAAAAAACGATTGATCAAGTCTTGTTGCCTGCTGCGGTGCATGCCCGCCGCGAAATGCTGGCTGGCCGCCTCAGCAAAGAGGAAAATGACGGTATCTTGGATACTCTCACAACGCTATCCTGCGAGACAGCTCTGGAGGAGGCTGCTGCTCCTGTGGCTGACAGCGATGGCCCGCTGCTGCTCTGTCGTAGTTTTGATGCCTCAGCCGATGCCATTGCTTTGAATTGGCTCACCCGCGCTGTTGGGCCAGGGCAATTAAAGTGGGAGTCCATTCCGAAGTCGGCTTTGGTCTCTGAGGTCATTGCTCAAGTGGAACAGCTGAAACCCGCTATTGTGTGCATCAGCGCCATGCCTCCCGGGGTAAGCAGCACGGCTCAGTTGCTGTGTAAGCGTCTGCGTCATCGTTTTCCAGAACTGAAGATTCTGCTCGCCCGGTGGGGTGCTCAAAAAGTAGAAAGCTCTACGGATACCGGTGCCACCTGGGTGGTCACCACAACGGAGCAGGCCCGTGAGCGCTTGCAGACGGTGCTTCGCTTGGAAGACCCCGCTTTGGCTCCTGCGGCCTAAATCCTCGAAGATCATTTTCGCCTCCCCCCTTGTCGCCATGAGAACTTACCTATGTGTCTGCGGTCAGCCCGTTTTCTTTAATAACAGTGTCTGTATCCCGTGTGGGCGTGCCGTGGGCTTTGACCCTGCTTCCCGTGAAATGCGCACATTGGATCTCACGGAGGAAGGCGTCCACCAGCAGGCCTTGGCGGAGGTAGCGACGAAGCGCGGCTTCTTTCGCCGCGCACCCAGACCTGTGACACCTCAGCGTTATCGCTTTTGTGCCAACTTAAATGCCTGTGGTTGCAACTGGTTGATCCCTGCGGATTCCGATCCGGCGACCTTGTGTCCTTCCTGTGTCACCACGCGCGTCATTCCAGACTTGTCTCAATCTGGGAATGCAGAACGCTGGACGAAGCTGGAATCCGCCAAACGGAGGCTGCTTTTCACCCTGCTCGATCATGGGCTGTGGGGGCCAGGTAGCCGGGTGGAATCCAGCGTGCCTATGGTCTTTGATTTTCTGCAAAACCTGCCCGGCCAAGCTCCCGTGCTGACAGGGCATGATACCGGTGTCATCACGCTGAATGTACAGGAAGCTGATGATGATGTGCGTGAAAAGACACGCTTGGAAATGCGCGAACCTTATCGTTCATTGTTAGGCCATTTTCGCCATGAATCAGGTCACTATTACTGGGATGTGCTCATTGATGGCAGCCCTTGGCTGGCTGAATACCGCAGTTTGTTTGGAGATGAGACGGCGGATTATTCTCTCGCGCTCCAGCGGAATTACGCAGAAGGGCCTCCCCTTGGGTGGGACCAAAATCACATCAGCGCCTATGCTTCCTCTCACCCCTGGGAGGACTGGGCTGAAACTTGGGCCCACTGGCTGCACATGAGCGACACGCTGGAAACGGCTGATTCGGCTGAGTGCCACAGCAACATCGTGCAGCCGAAAATTGATCCCTTGTTGCTTTGTGCTGAAGGCCAGGAACCAACGCCCGAAATCAAGGCTTTTTGTGACCGTGTGAGCCATTGGGTGGCCCTCACCACCTTGGTCAATGAACTCACCCGTAGCATGGGACAGCCAGATGCTTATCCATTCGTCTGCAGTGGCTTAGTTCTGAAAAAGCTCTTCTTCATTGACCGTGTTGTGAACTCTCACTGATTAAAGTGCGAATTGCATTGCGCAATAAAAGCACCTCCTTAAGTCATGCATAAAGCATGAAAGTGATGATCTGGGGAATAGGGGAATGGTCTGTAAAACGTTGGTTTACAATAATTTAAGTGTGTGCGGTGGAGGTTGGCAGAGTCTTTGCACTAGGTTACGATCACGTGACATCCCAGTCACCACTCCTTCCCTGATCTTGCCGCCATGAAAACCACCGACATCTCCCACGAAATCGCCTCCCGGGCGGACCATGAAGAAGCGACTGCACGCCACGCCAGTTTTTTCATTTTCTCCCTCGGGATGCTGATCCTTACCCTGTCTTTCCTGAGCAGTTGCAACACCACACGCGGTTTCGGTCGTGATGTGCAGAAGGTCGGCAGCACCATCGAACGGCAAGCCGTGAAGGTGCAATCAGGTCGTTAAAGAATCTCCGTATCAACCCAGTTAGCAATCAAATCCCTATGAGCCCCCATCTCACTCCCATCGTTTCTATCGTTGCAGGCATCTGTGTCCTCATCTTCCCCCACCTCCTTAACTACGTGGTGGCGATCTATTTGATCCTCACCGGTGTTCTGGCCCTCGTTAAGTAATTCCCCCCCCATCACATTATGAACGCCATTCAAAAACAGATTCAGACTGCTTTCGCCGCGATGCTGGCCCTGCTATTCGGTCTTAGTTTGACGTTGGTCAGTTGCAAAGACCGATCTTCGAGTGTGCTCATAGACAAACCGGAAACGCCAGCGGAAAAGATCAAAGACAAAGTGGATGACGCTCTTGATCGCCGGCCTAACGAAAAGATTCGCGATGTCGCTGAAGACGTCGAGAAGGCGGCTGAAGATGTCAAAGAGAGCGTCAAAGACGCCGTCGAGAAATAGCCGCACGGCAGAGGCTTGAAATGGGTAACTTTTCCAGATCAAAAAGGTACTTATCTAAGGCCTCTCCTTTTTAGTGCTCTCCCCCCAGCCTCTTTTTCCTCCATTCCATGCTCCGTTCTTGGCACGGTTTATTCCTCATCTTCACGACGTTCCTGCTTTTGCTGGTGATGGGTACGGTGGTGCGTAGCGGCCGACTGGCCGAGGAGGGCAGTGAACTGGTGACCCACACGGATGCGGTGATCGGTGAATATTTAAAACTCCGCACCGTGATCACAGAGGCGGAATCCTCCACGCGTGGCTACGCCATGACACGCCAGGCACCCTTGCTGAAACCGCTCAGCACGGCTCCAGAGCAGTCTGAAAAATTGCTGCAAAGTCTTGTTCTCATGACACGGGATAACCCAGCTCAGCAAACGCTGTTGACGGAACTTTCTAGTCTGGTCAATCAGCGTCTCGCCGTGCTCAAGAAGCTGGCTGATACGGCAAGTTCTAGCGACGCTGATCTGCCTCTGCGTGAGATCATCAGCCAAGGTGCAGGGGTGAATGATAGCATGCTGCAAAAGATTGATGAAGGCATCTTAGCCGAGCGCAAACTCCATGCGGGACGGGAGGAGCAACTCCGCGATGTTTTGCAGACGATGAATGTCACAGGCATCGGCGGTAGCATCCTGGCCGTCATTACCGGCATCGTGAGTTTTGTCATGCTTCAGCGCAGCTATCGCATCGCGCTACGCACCGCAGAACTCGAAGCGGAAAAAGAGCGCGCAATCGAGGCCGATGCTCAGAAGTCTCGGTTCCTTGCGAACATGAGTCATGAGATCCGCACGCCCATGAATGCGATCATTGGCTTTGCCGATCTGCTGAACGGAATGGTGCATGAAGAACGGGCTCGTGGTTATCTGCGTGCTATCCAGAGCAGTGGCCGTTCGCTACTGGATCTCATCAATGACATCTTGGACATCTCCAGGATCGAGGCGGGGAAATTGTCCCTGCGGCCAGAGCCTGCCAACGTCCATGAAATTGTCGAAGGGGTGGTTTTTGCCGTTAAAAAACAGGCGGAAGACAAAGGGCTAGCTCTAGAAATAAAAATCGAGCGCCAAGTCCCTAAAATCTTGGAGGTGGACTCCCTCCGACTCCGCCAGATTCTGCTCAACCTAACGAGTAATGCGGTTAAATTCACCCACAAGGGTAAGGTTAAGATCCACGTCAGCACACTGAACGAAGCCAAGCCTGGAGAACGCTGTGACTTGCAGGTCAAAGTGAGCGATACAGGCGTGGGCATCGCCGAAGAGGATCGCGAACGAATCTTTTCCGCCTTTGAGCAGATCAGCACCCAAAGTCGCAGCGGAGCACAGGGCACGGGGCTAGGTCTCAGCATCACACGGCGTCTGGTGGATTTGATGGATGGGGAGATCTCACTCATCAGCGAACCAGGAAAAGGCAGCACATTCACCTTGATCCTGCCCGGTATTCCCCTCAGCCATGCGACCAATGATCCTCCGAGTGATCATTCTGCAGACTTCAATCGGCTGCGGCCTGCCACCATTTTGGTGGTGGATGACAATTCGACAAATCGTGAGCTCATCGCGGGTTACTTGCATGGCACTCATCACGAGATTCTCTTTGCGCAAGATGGTATGGAGGCTCTGGAATTGGCCCGCACGGCGAAGCCAGACGTGATCCTGATGGACATCCGCATGCCACGCATGGATGGCAAATGGGCACGCCAGATTTTGCGCGAGGATAACCGCACCTCGGCGATTCCTGTCATCGCGCAGACAGCTTCCTCAATGCCTGAAGAGTCGGCCAAGCTCCAGGAAATGTTTGACGGTTACCTGCGCAAACCCTTCCACCAGCGCCAGCTTTATCGGGAGCTCGAAGGTGTGCTCGGGCATGCTACCATACGTTACACCACGCCGAGACCTCAAGTGCCTCAGGCTGAGGATTTCCCCACCAGCATTTTGGAGTCCTTCGATGCTAGCACCACAGCCGCTTGGCCAGGATTGGCTGCCCAACTGCAAGTGTGGGAAGATGGGGATGTTAGCCGCTTTCTTGATACATTTCCCATGCTGGAAATCGCCACCTTCGGGCATCAACTGCATCAGGAGGCGGCGCGTCATGACTGCCCGCCGCTTGCTCGTTATGCCACGGCTCTTTATGGGGCTGCAGAGACTTTTGAGTTGGATGTCGTTGAACGCTTGCTGCGTGACTTTCCTGCTTTTTCCCGCCGCATCACCGGCATCAAAAAAGACCCCTCATGATTGTGGAACCCCAGCCCCCCCTCAGCCCCAGCACCGCACGTGGAGTCGTGCTGGTGGTGGATGATCAGATGCAGAATATCCAGGTCGTGGGCACGGTGCTCACGCGTGAAGGGTATGAAGTCATCCCTGCTACCAGCGGAGCCCAGGCCTTGCAGCGCATCGCTGCGCGTCTGCCGGATCTAGTGCTGCTGGATGTGGTGATGCCTGATGTGGATGGTTTTACGGTCTGCAAACGGTTGCGCGAGCATCCAGATACGGCGGGCTTACCCGTTATTTTTGTTTCAGCCGCGAATGACTCTGAGACGATTGTCAGAGGCCTGGAAGCCGGTGGTGTGGACTACATTACGAAGCCCTTCAATAAGGCCGAACTGCTCGCTCGTGTACGTACGCAGGTTGATCTCCAGCGGGCACGTGAAACGACCTCCCGCATGCTGAGAGAGCGTGAAAACATCGTCAGCATGGTGGCGCATGATTTGAAGAATCCACTCGGGGCCATTCGTTTCAGTGCTCAGACACTGCTGGAGCTACCACCGGAAAAAATCAATACCGCCAGTGATCTCACGGGCCACATCGTCGCCACGTGTGATCAGATGCTCAAGTTCATTGACCGGTTCCTAAACAATCGTGCTCAGGAGGCTGAGCATGAACGCATGACCACGGTGCATATCTCCTCGGAGCAGATTAAAGAAATGCTCACCGCTTGGTACCCCAATGCCAAACGAAAGAACACGACCCTCGCCGTGACACTTTCAGAGACACCTTTGCTCGCCAGTGGGGATTTATTTACGGTGCGACAGATCGTGGATAACCTCATGAGCAATGCAGTGAAATTCTCCCCTCTGGGCAGTCAGATCACTTCACGTGTTTATGCAGACGGAGAACGCTTCATCATTGATATCGAAGATGAAGGACCCGGCTTCAGCGAGAGTGATCTCGCTCGTATTTTTCAAGACTACACGCGCCTGAGCGCACGCCCCACAGGGGGTGAATCCTCCACAGGGCTCGGCCTAGCCATCGCCAAGCGTGGTGCTGACCGCATGGGTGCCAAGCTCACCATTGATAATCGTTCGAACGGCCAGGGCTCCATCGCCCGGCTCGCTCTGCCACTGGCCATTGTCGCCAAGGCATGACCTCATTACCCCAACCAACCAACCCCCCCACCCTTATGGACATCCTCATCGTAGATGACGAAGCCAGCATCCGTCGTGCGACCAGCCTTGCGCTGGATGCCGCTGGCCATTATGTCGAGACCGCTGAAAACGGAGCCGTGGCTCTGCGCAGTCTCAAAGAATCCTCTTTTGATCTCGTGCTCCTAGATCTTTATCTAGGCGAAGAAAGCGGTCTGCAAATTCTGGAAACCATTCGCCGGGAACACCCCAGCGTGCATGTGGTCATCTTCACCGCCAATGCCACGATCCCGAATGCCATCGAGGCGACCCGTCTGGGGGCCGTGGACTTTTTGGAAAAGCCCTTTAGCCCAGACCAACTCCGCCAAGCCCTGAAGCGCATCACCACCCTGCGCACTCTGGAGCGTAAGGTGGAGGAACTCACCACCGAGGTTCGCACACAAACGCCTCCACCGCAGGTGATGTCGAAGAACCCAGGGCTTCAGCGCCAGATTGATGTACTCTTCCGCGCGGCGGATACGCAGGCCTCTATCCTCATCCTTGGAGAAAGTGGGACGGGCAAAAGCATGATCGCCCGCGCCATCCATGAGCAGAGCCCTTTCCGTGATAAACCCTTTGTTACGGTGAGCTGCCCCAGCCTCTCTCGGGAGCTGTTGGAAAGTGACCTCTTCGGCCATGTCAAAGGTTCCTTCACGGGAGCCATGCGGGACACCTGGGGGAAGGTGAAGGCGGCAGAGGGCGGCACTTTGTTCCTCGATGAAATCGGCGAGTTGCCCCTGGAAATCCAGCCCAAGCTTCTCCGTCTGCTGCAAGAGCGCGAGTATGAGCGGCTGGGTGAAACCACCCCTCGTAAAGCCAACGTACGTGTGATCGCCGCGACCAATCGCGACCTGAAACAGTGGTCCTCTGAAGGCCGCTTTCGTGAGGATTTGTTTTATCGCCTGAATGTCATCTCGGCGACCATGCCCCCGCTACGTGAACGTCCTGAGGATCTCGTGGCCTGCGCAGATAACTTCCTGAAATTCTTTGCAGACCAGTTCCGCCGCAAGGTGCGCCGCTTCAGCCCGGCGGCCTACGTGGCCCTGCGCAATCACCCATGGCCTGGTAACATTCGTGAACTGCGCAATGCCATTGAGCGTGCCGTCATCCTGGCAGAGGGGGATGAGATCACTCCTCGCGATCTCCCTGAAGCAGGTGGAAGCACCACGCTCAATGGTCATGACCACGGCGCTGAAGTGGGGCAGCGAGTCAGCATCGAGAAGCTGGAGTGCGAACACATTCGCCGGGTGATGTCCATCACGGATTCACTCCAGGAAGCAGCTGAAGTTCTCGGCATTGATGCCGCCACGCTCTACCGCAAACGCAAGCGTTACCAGTTGGATAGCTAACAACACACGCAGAAGCGTGGGCAAGGTGTCCACGCTGAATGCGGGTGATCTCACCAATACAGACGCTCCACCATGCCCAGCACTTTGGCACCTGGCAGGGCACCGACTTCCATCTGATTCATCACATAGGCCAGGGCGATGCCGTTTTCTGGATCTGCCAGAGATAGGCTGCCGCCAGCCCCCGGGTGGCCAAAGGCACTCAAGCTCTGGCCATAATGCTGGCGCAGTTTGGCTCCATCATACCGGGGGTCGGGATTGATGGGGTCCTTCATCACACCTGCGCCAAAGGCGATGGGGGTCAGCAGCACGCTATCTTCTTCTTCAGATAACGTGTGGCTGAGCTGCCTAACAATGGATTCTGAAACGAGGCGTGTACCATTCCAGATGCCTCCCTGGGCCAGCATGGCGTAGAATTTACCCAGCCCACTCGCGCTGCCCACACCGCCCATGCTGGCAAAGCCGGGTGCCCAGAGTGCGGAGGTGTTGAATTCACTCACCGCATTGAGACCAAAGGGGCTGGAGAACGTACGTTGGGTCAGTGTGCCGCTTGCATTGTAGGCTTTAAGAAAAGGCTGGTCATTATTCGCGATGCTAATCTTCCCTGGATACACGGGGGAGACTCGTCCCCATTGCTCCTCCGGCAGGCCGATCCAGAAATCGAGATCCATCGGTTCACCGAAGGTCTCATGGAAATACAGTCCCAGGGAATCTACCCCGGTGATGCGGCGCACGATTTCATCCATCAAGAAGCCGAAGGTGCGCGCGTGGTAGCCCTGGCGTGTGCCAGGTTCCCACAGCGGAGTTTGATGCTCCAGGGCCTCTACCACAGCCTCATAATTGAAGATGGGCACGCGCTCATCCAGCGCACACAGGCCTGCGGTGTGAGAGAGCAGATGGGCAAACTGCATGGCCCCTTTTCCCCCGCCGACAAACTCAGGCCACACTTCAGACACTGCGCAATCCTGCGGCAGTCCAGCCTCCTCCAGCGCCATCAGACAGCACACAGCAGCCGGGGCTTTGGTGGAGGAAAAGAGGGGGGCCAGCGTTCGCGCATCCCAGGGCCGGGTGCTCTGGCGGTCACAAAATCCCTGCGCCAGCGCCAGCACTTCCACGCCATGTTGCCAGATGGAAACGGAGGCTCCCAGTTCTCCTCGGGTGCGAAAGTTTTCTTCGAACCACTCAGTGATGGCGAGTTTGGCTGTGGGCGTGATGGCGTGCATTTCAGGATTTATCTAACTGCGTGCGTAGCCGATCCAGGTCAGGATCTTTGCGGGCATGGCTGCGCAGACTGCCATCCATTTCAAAAGATTGCCTCAGTAAATTCAGCGCTTTTTCATCTTCTCCCAGGCACGCCAGGTAGCAGCCGAGGTTGTAGTAATAGACCGGTTTCGTCCGCAGGGCCGCAGGACCGCGTGCCAGCAGGTCCAGTGCCTCGGTGGTCCGTCCTAGCTCATGCAGGCAATAGGCGGCGTGGATGTAGCCTCCGGGTTCTTCCGGCTCCAGTGCGCAAAGCTTTTGCGTCAGTGCCAGGGCCTCCGCCCACTGGCGGTCCCCCATGCGGCAGAGCACACTCAGTTCGATGACATCCACCCGCTCCGCAGCGGACGGCGGGAGATGGATCAGTTCTGCTTGGGCCTCTTCATGCAGACCCAATTCGACATAGCCTTGGGCGGCCAGGATGCGTCGTTCCAGATCGTTCATGATTTTGCGGTTATCAGTCAGTCTGCAGGGCGAGTCAACAGAGGGAGCGAAGCATTCGGGGCCAACTTTCACTCAGCCTTTCGTCCGGCTCTGTTTTTTTCTCCGGCAGCCCTCGCTGCAGTAGAGCACTTGGTCCCATACCTTTTCCCATTTCTTTCGCCAGGTGAAAGGCCGCTGGCAGACGGTGCACAGTTTCTCCGGCAGGTTTTCTTTTTTCACCCCTCGCATGTGAAGAGCTTACGTTTCTTTCTTCTTGCCGGGGTCAAAGAAGATCTTCACTTCCGCCTCGGTGGTGCCCAGGATTTGTTGAGCCCGCTTCAGCGCGTTTCGCGTGGCCACGTTGGGATTGCTCGGGCTGGAGGGGAAAAGATTGTCCTTACCGATGACCTCCACCATGCCGGCATCCCGCAGCACGCGGTAGATGTCCTTCATGACACCACTGATCAGGAGATCTCGCCCATCGGCCCGCAGCGCCCGCACCAGATCCTCCATCGCCATCACGGAGGTGGCATCCATGTGGCGGGCATTTTTCAGTCGCAGGATGATGATGCGGAGGTTCGGGTCAGCACAGGCCTGCTGCACCTGGCTGCGAAAGAGCTCTGCCGCGCCAAAGAATAGCTCCCCCTCCACATGGACGATCGAGATGGCTGGGTTTTGCCGCGTGCCTGGCTGGCTCGCCTCCGCTAGATTACCCTCTTCATTAAATTCATATTCGATGAGCGAAGGGCGGCTCGCTTTCCGCAAATACAGCATCAGGGACACCCCCACTCCCGTGAAGATAGCCACATGCAGCGGCACCATCAGAGTCGCAGCCAGAGTGACCAAAAAGGTGAGCGCATCAGATCCCGTGGCCTGGAGGCAGATGCGCACGTGGCGTTTATTGATGAGAGAAAGCGCCACGCAGATGATCAGCACCGCCAGAGAAGCCTTCGGAATATAAACCACCAGACTCCCCAAGGTCAGAGCTCCAAGGAGGCAGGCCAATCCATTCACCAAAGAAGAAATGGGGGTGCGGGCACCACTGGCAAAATTCAGCGTGCTACGGACCATAGAGCCAGAGCAGGGCATCCCGCTCAGGTAGGCGCAGCTCAGGTTCGCCATCCCCAGACCAAACATGTCCTGATTCGGGTCCACCCGCTGCCCTTTCAGGCCTGAGAGGGTTTTGCCCATGGTGGAGCTTTCCAGCGTGGCTAAAAAAGCCAGCGCGATGGCGAGGCCAAAGAGACGGCTGAAATCCGAAAGGAACTTGGGCGAGGCAAAATCTGGAAACGGTGGCAGCAGATCCAGCCAAGTGAACTGCGCATCCTGAAAGGTGGGAATGGTGATGTTCAGCGTTTTCATCCCCAGGCCGATGAGTGACGCTGCCACCAGTGCGATGGCTAGGCTGGGCCACGTGGGGCGCAGCCGACGCATGCCCCAGTAAATGCCCGCCGTCAGGGCTGCCACCAAGAGGCTTTCCCAGTGCGTCTGTGAGAGGTTTTGCAACAACTGCCAGACGATGCCCGGAAAGGTGCGTGGTTGGAAAACTTGCCCATCTTCAGCGATGGTACGCGTGCCGATGCCCAGCACATTTCCTGCTTGGTTGGCGATGATCAGCATTGCCGCCCCGGTGATGTAAGCCACCATCACCGCCCGGCTGATGTACTGCGCCAGCTCAGCCACCTTGATGAAGGAGCCGATCAGCAGCAGCGTCCCCACCATAAACACCAGCAGCGGCATCAGCGTGATGCGGTCCAGGTGCGCATCGGCCGCGAAGTAGGAGAAAATCATGAACGCCGTCGCATTCGTCGGCCCGAGGACCGTGTATCGAGAGCTTAAAAATAACGCCCCGACGATGCCAGCCACGGCTGAGCAAGTGGTGCCAAATTGCAGCGGCAGGCCTGCGATGGCGGCATAGGCCATGCCCTGCGGGATATCCAGCAGGGCCACGGAGGTGCCTGCCTTCAGATCCGCCTGAAAGCGCCGGGGGCCATAGCCACGCAGCCAGCGCCGGATGGGCAGGGGATCCAGGCCTGTATCGGCCAGATTCTCACTCAGCCACGAACGGCCCTGCCGCGCGAGATTGCGCGCGATCTGCCACCAGGAGGGCGTGGAAGGGCCGGACATACGTTACTTTAATGCGGGGAGATGGAAGATGGAAGTGGTTGGTTGCAGGTTATTCGTTATTGATCACTGACTCAGGCCGGGTTCCTTTCCAAAAAACGCTTTTCAGTCACGTCTCCTCCCATGCCTCCTCCGAAAAAGACCGCCTCCCCTAGCCAAGTCCATGCCATCTTGGGCACCGACGATGCCCGGGTGAAGGAAATGGCCATGAAGACCGTGCAGCGCCTCACACCTCCTGGCGCCGATGAGTTTGCCAATGAGATCGTCGAGGGCAATGCGGACAATGCCGAGCACGCCGGGCAGATTTGTTCCAATGTCATCATGGCCCTGCAAACCATGCCCTTCTTTGGTGGGGCCAAGATCGTTTGGCTCAAGGGCGCGAACTTTTTGGGGGATAACCAGACCGGCAAGTCCCAGGCAGCCGTGCAGGGATTTGAAAATATCCTCGATGTTATTGAGTCTGGTCTCGGGCCCGATGTCAGCTTTGTTCTCAGTGCCAATTCCATTGATAAGCGCCGCACGGCCTACAAACGCTTGGGCAAACTCGCCGCCATTGAGGTCTTTGATAAACCCGATACCAGCAAAGCCGGCTGGGAAGGTGCCGTCATGGCCCACGCCAGCCAGAAAGCTCGTGAACTGGGCCTCACCTTTGAAAGTGGTGCGTTGGATCTTCTGGTTCAGATGGCCGGGGATGACACGCGGCAGCTTGAAAACGAGATTGTCAAAATTGATCTCTACCTGGGTGAACGCCGTCGCTGCGGCATCAATACCGTCCGGGGACTCGTCTCCCTCAGCCGGTCCGGCGTCATTTGGGAAATCGGCAACGCCATCGGCGCTCGTGATCTCCAGCGTGCATTGGAGCTCCTCGGCGTGCTGCTCTATCAGGGACAAAACGCCATCGGCATTCTTCTTGGGGCCATCGTTCCCCGGGTGCGCAGCCTGCTCATCGTCAAAGAACTGGCCACCAAGTACAAAGTGAACAAGTCGAGCTACCCGGGCTTCACCTCCAGCCTGGATGCCCTGCCCAGCAGCGCCACTTCTCACTTACCACGCAAAAAAGACGGCACCGGCTTCAATGCCTACCCCCTTTTCCTCGCCCTCAATGAAGCGGGCCGCTTCACCTTGGAGGAACTCCACGCCGCCCTCGTCGCTTGTTTGGATGCCAATGTGAAACTCGTTACGACGCAGTTGGATAACAAAGTCGTGCTGGAGCGTCTTTTGGTCGGCCTGCTCACGCCGCGTGTGAAGCGATAAACTGCGGCGCTGCGTGCGAAAAGCGGCTGAAGCCGTCACGGAGTTTTGCTTGTGCCAAAGGCCGCTTTCTGGTGGAATGAGGCCTGCTCTCAAGTCCGTGATCATGAACGCCCTGCGCTGCCTCATTGCCCTCCTTTTTGCATTGCCCCTGCTGGGCCACGGGGCTTTCCCAGCCTTGTACATGAAGCCGGTTTGCCTGCAGCAGATCCATTCTCCCACCAACATCACCGCGCCCAAGGACGGCAGCGGGCGTCTCTTCATCTGTGACCAACCGGGGAAGATTCATGTTTTCCAGCGTGGCATGTTGATGCCCACGCCTTTTTTGGACCTCTCTGAAACGGGCTTGGCCAGAGTTTATGTGAGTGCTCCAGAGAGCCTGACTGCTTATTCAGAGCGCGGCCTGTTGGGCATGGCTTTTCACCCAGATTTCAATGAGCCTCTGGCTGCTGGTTACCGCCGCTTTTATGTGAATTACACGGCGTTACCCAGCACGCCTACCCATAACCCAAGCACACCGCAGGACTGTGTGACAGTCATCTCAGAGTTCCGAATGTCGGCCAATGATCCGAATGTGGCAGACCCTGCCAGTGAGCGCATTTTGCTGACCTATGGGCAGCCGCAGTCCAATCACAATGGTGGCCAGATCGAGTTTGGTCCAGATGGCCTGCTCTACATTGGCAGTGGCGATGGTGGCAGTGCCAATGACAACAACGCTGGGCACACTGGAGGCACTAGCGTCAGTCCACGGCCTAACGGCATTTTAGGTAATGGTCAGGATCGCCGAGTCTTGTTAGGCAAGATCCTCCGTATCGATCCTCTAGGCACCAATGGCCCCGGGGGGCAGTACGGCATTCCGGCAGACAACCCTTTCGTGGGCATGCAGCAGGACTTCACAAACAATGCTCTTGATGGGCCGATGCGTGGCGAAATATACGCCTACGGGCTGCGCAATCCCTGGCGCTTTTGTTTTGATGGTCGCGCCGGTGGGACTAACCGAATGTATTGCGGGGATGTCGGGCAGGGGAAGGTGGAAGAGGTGAACCTCATCACCAAAGGGGGCAATTATGGTTGGAGATATAAAGAGGGTAGCTTCGTCTTCGACGGGCTGATGTCCGCCAACGGTATCGCTCCAGCAAGTCCCATAGATCCGATAGCCCAATACAAACATCCAGGCTCAGACCCCTCCATCATCCTGCCGGAGTTGGGTCTCTCAGTTACAGGTGGTTATGTCTATCGCGGCACCGCCATTCCAGGCATGGTGGGGAAGTACATCTTTGGGGATTATGATGCTAATGATGGGACTCGTAATGGTCGCCTCATGGGTCTGGAAGAGACTTCTCCTGGCAGTGGTTCATTCACATTAGTCGAGGCGCTTCCTCTCACCACAGGCAATCCCTTTGACCTGCATGTACTTTGCCTTGGGGAAGATGAATCTGGTGAGATTTACGTGGGCACAAAAATCACAGCAGGGGTGACCCAGCTCAGCGGCGGTTTGCCTGCGGGGGGCATCTATAAGCTCATGCCTGTTCCTGCGGCTGGGACCACGACCCTCAGCAATGCCACCTTGATCAAAGATACGACCCTCTTTTCGGAAAGCGAGAATAGCAACGGTTTAGGGTCTCATTTCTTCGCAGGGTCTGCCAGCACAGTGGGGACTCGCCGTGCCTTTTTGTCCTTTGCAATCAATGCTAGCACCCTGCCGAGTGGAGCTTATGTGACCGGTGCTAGTCTAGTGCTTTATGTCAATCAGCAGGCTCAGACCCCTGTCGCTGGAGATTTTAATTTGCACAAAGTCACCGCTAGCTGGGATGAAGGAGCCTCCAATTCAGATTTTCAATCGGGGCCAGGTTATGGCATTCTGGCTGCCGTGGGAGATGCCACGTGGAAGCTGCGGCAGGTCACTATTATGGGCACACCTTCAACGGGAGAAGAAGATCCAGGCAGCCCCCCCGTAGGCAATGCCTGGAGCGCCGTAGGTGGTGATTTTATCCCCACACCTTCCGCCACCGTGAATATCTCCAGCACGGGCTCGGTAACTTTCACGAACGCCCAACTCGCTGTGGATGTGCAGTCTTGGATTGATAACCCCACGAGCAATTATGGCTGGTGCCTGAGAGGACCTGAAAATGGTCTTTATGTGGCTCGCAGGTTTACCAGTCGGAATTCAACCAACACCTCACAGCGCCCGCGTTTGGTTCTTCAATATGCTTTCATCAAGCCCCCTGAGCCACACTTCGAGTCCTGGCTGGCCACGCATTTTCCAAACGAGCCCATCGGCTTCTTTCTCGATGAAGCGGCGGACTTGGACAATGATGGCATCCCCAATCGCCACGAATATGCCTTTGGCCTCAGCCCGGTGGAGGCGGATGAAAACAGTGGCTTCACCGTCAGCACCCTGCCTGGCAGTGGCAGCAATACCCTGCACCGTCTCACCTTCCGCCGTGACAGTGCCGCCACGGATTTGACCTACCAACTCCAAACCAGTGCCGACCTCATCAACTGGACCACCATCGCCACCAGCATTGCCGGAACCAGTGCGCTGGGCAGCAACGGTGGCAGCGTGCTTTCAGATGTCGTTCAAACGGGCACCATTCGCCTTGTGACGGTTCAGGAGTCTCTCGCTCCCGTGGTGAAAACACGTCGCTTCGTGCGTCTGCACGTGCAGCGCTCTTTTTGAGATTCGCTGCTTGGAAATCTCCCGCAGGCATCGTTAAATCCTGCGCATGAATCCAGCCCCTCTACCACGTCGTCAGTTTTTGAATCGTTCTCTCGGCGTCGCCGCTGTGGTGGCCATGCTGAAGGATCAAGCCTGGGCGGCGGACAGTAAGGCGGGGAAGGTGAAACACTCCGTCTGCAAGTGGTGTTACAAAGACATTCCTCTGGAGACGATGTGCCTCGCCGCGAAGGAGATCGGCCTGGAGTCCATTGAGCTTCTGGACCCGCCGGATTTTGCGACGATGAAAAAGCATGGCCTGCACTGCGCCATGGTCAGCTTTCCCACTGCCATGGGGCCGGATAACAAAAAGATCGGCAGCATCCCGCACGGCTTCAATCGTGTGGAGCATCACGATCTTCTGGTGCAAGCTTACGAGCCTCTGTTGAAGGTCAGCGCCGAGGCGGGGTTTAAACAAGTCATCTGCTTCAGCGGCAACCGCGATGGCATGAGCGATGCGCAAGGTCTGGAAAACTGCGCCGTCGGGCTGAAGCGTCTGCTGCCACTGTGTGAGAAACTTGGCGTCACGCTGGTGATGGAGTTGCTGAACAGCAAGGTGAACCACCCCGACTACATGTGCGATCACAGCGCCTGGGGCGTCGCCTTGTGCGAGAAGTTAGGCTCCCCTCATTTCAAGCTGCTGTATGACATTTACCACATGCAGATCATGGAGGGGGACGTCATCGCCACCATTCGCAAGCAGCACGCCCACTTCGCCCATTACCACACCGGCGGCGTCCCTGGACGTGCCGAAATTGACGACACTCAGGAACTGCACTATCCCGCCATCATCAAGGCCATCCAGGAAACGGGTTACACCGGTTACCTGGGCCAGGAGTTCATCCCGAAAAAGGCCGACAAACTCGCCTCCTTGAAACAGGCTGTGGGCATTTGCTCAGTGGGGTGATCGCATGCTAAAGCGCTATGACTAAACAGATCAGTCTCATGCTTCGGAATCTGCTGTTAGGTTCGGTAGTTCTTGTTTCCACTGCGGTGGTTGCCTATAAAATAGGCAGTCGGACAGCGGAAGTGAAAACCTGCTTGATTTGTGATCTTGACGATATTTCCACATTAATAGCTCTCAAGGATAAGTTTAACAGTGACGAATCCAAGTCATTGAAAAAGGTCCTGCGAGATCGGTATGTGTGGCGATATGAGGGAATAAAGTTCGCTTACAGCCAAACGCTATATCGGTATCCAATCAGCTTGGATAAAGACATAGACAAAGGGATTTTGCTCATGGAAAAGCGGATCAAGGAATTTGATTCTGATTGAAACAAGCCGTCGGCATTTGTTCCGTTGGTTAGACTTGGCTTGGTAGATATTCTTGCCTCACCTGGTCTTTGACGGCTTGACCCCATGCCTCCGATATGAACAATCGGAGCATGAAATACATCCTCGCGCTCGATCAAGGGACCACCAGCAGCCGCAGCATTCTGTTTGATAAGAAGGGCAAGGTCATTGCCACGGCGCAGAAGGAATTCACCCAACATTATCCACAGCCTGGCTGGGTGGAGCATGATGCGGCGGAGATCTGGAGTACCCAGCTCCGCACGATGAAGGAAGTCCTGAAAAAGGCAAAGGCCACAGGCAAAGACATCGCCGCTATCGGCATAACCAATCAGCGAGAAACCACCGTCGCCTGGAATAAGAAAACGGGCAAGCCCGTGGGCAAAGCCATCGTCTGGCAGGACCGCCGTACGGCGGCCTTTTGCGACAAGCTGAAGGCCAAAGGCGCGGAGTCCATGATTCGGCATAAAACCGGTCTGGTGGTGGATGCCTACTTCTCTGCGACCAAGATGAACTGGATGCTCAAGCATGTGCCTGAGACCAAGGAACTGGCCAAGGCTGGCGACCTCGCCTTTGGCACGGTGGACTCCTGGCTGTTGTGGAATCTGACTGGTGGCCAAGTGCATGCCACGGATGTCAGCAATGCCTCGCGCACCATGCTTTATGACATCACCCAAGGTGGCTGGGATGCAGAGCTGATGAAGCTCTTTGGCGTGCCCGCTCCCACCTTGCCCAAGGTGCTTCCTTCCAGTGGCATCTTTGGTGAGACATCTTTGTTAGGTGGCAGCATTCCCATCGCAGGCATTGCGGGGGATCAGCAGGCGGCTTTGTTCGGCCAAGTGTGCACCACCCCTGGCATGGTGAAGAACACCTATGGCACCGGTTGTTTCATGCTCATGCACACGGGCACGAAGCGCATCGCTTCGGGTAACAATCTGCTCACCACCGTGGCTTGGCAGTTGGGCGATGGGGAACTGGAGTATGCCGTGGAAGGCAGCGTTTTCATCGCTGGCGCTGTGGTGCAGTGGCTGCGCGATGGGCTGGGCATCATCAAAAAATCTTCGGAGGTGGAGGCCCTGGCAGCCCAGGTTCCCGATGCAGGCGGTGTTTATCTTGTTCCCGCCTTTGCAGGGCTCGGCGCACCCCACTGGGATCAGTATGCGCGCGGCCTCATGTGTGGCATCACCCGTGGTACCACGAAAGCCCACATTGCCCGTGCAGCCCTGGAAGGCATCGCTTATCAGGTGACGGATATCCTGCATGCCATGCAGGCTGATGCGGGAGTGAAACTGCGGGAACTGCGTGTGGATGGAGGGGCCAGTAACAACAACCTCATGATGCAGTTCCAGGCCGATCTCCTCGGCGTACCCGTCGTGCGTCCCGTGGTCACGGAAACCACCGCTTTAGGTGCAGCCTACCTCGCCGGACTCGGCACAGGCTTCTGGAAAAACCAGGCTGAAATCGCCACCCAATGGCAGACCGAACGCCGCTTTGAACCCACCATGAAAGCCGCCCAGCGGAAGAACCTGCTTTCAGGCTGGAACCGTGCGCTGGAGCGGACCAAAGGGGCTTAGTCGAAAACAAAGTGCCTACTGCAGTCTCTTCGCCACTTCGGCGGAGAGGGCGCGGTTGTCGGCGCGGCCAGCGGCGCGTTCGCCTAGCAGTTTCATCACAGCGCCCATGTCCTTTTTGGAGGTGGCACCCAGTTCGAGGATGACGCTGTTGACCAGTTTTTCCATCTCGTCAGCGCTCATGGCTGCGGGGAGGTATTTTTCCAGGACGGCGATTTCGGCCTTCTCGGTTTCGGCGAGGTCAGGGCGGCCACCGGCTTCATAACTGGCCACGGAGTCCTGACGCTTTTTGAGTTCCTTGCGGATGACGGCGATGGCGTCGGTATCTTCCAGTTCACCTTCGGCTCCGAACTTTTCAATGGCCGCGTACTTGATCGCCGACTTCAGGCCGCGCACCACGTTGAGGGTCACGGTGTCTTTCGCCTTCATGGCGGTCTTCATGTCTTCAGTGAGCTGCTGGGCGATGGGCATGGTCGTAAGGGGAAAAAGATTGGTTTGGAAAGGACAGTGGCGTGTAGGGCTGGGGTTGTCCAGAGAGGATGGTTGTCAGAACCGCTGGCTTCCCAGGCATAAAAAATCCCCTGGGCAGCATCAGCCACGCAGGGGATGTGAATGTCTGTCGCGAGACGCTTACTTGAGCGTGACCTTGATACTGGGGATGGCGTCCGTCAGTTCCTTCAAAGCCGCTGGCGTGGCCTGGGTCTGGTAAAGGGAAACGGTCTTCAGGGACTTGATGCCAGTGAGGTGCTTGACTCCTGCATCGGTGATGGCCGTGCCGAAGAGATTGAGGTTTTGCAGATTCTTTAAGCTAGCGAGTGAGGCCAGGCCTGCGTCAGTGATTTTGGTCTGGCGTAGGTCCAGCGAGGCCAGCCGTGGGAACTGAGCCAAGGTCTTCAAGGCGGCGTCTGTAATGGCTGTGCGACCGAGATCAATCTGGGCCACCTGCTCCTTCAAAGGTAATAAGACGGTAACAGTTTCGTCTGTGCATTTAGAGACCCCGGTGAGGAAGTCTGCACGCAGCAAAGGGCTGTCCATTTTGAGCGTGGCTATTTGTGCCCCGCCTGCTTTGGCTTGATCAATGGCGGCAGTCTCGGCGGGTTTCACACCTTCTTGGAGCTTGGCGTAAAAGGTCTCGTGCTCGCGCACCTTGGCCACGGCTGCTTTGGCGGGCTCTGTTTCTTTGGGGGCACCTTCCATGTTGCCCTTCCAGCCGCCAAAGTCTGCCCCGCCTTCGATCCACTCCTTGAGCAGCTTGATTTCATCTGGCGTCATGGGGTCGCCTTTAGGGGGCATGAACATGTCATCATCCTTGGGCAGGTTGACGACTTCATACATGTAGCTTTTGGCCAAATTTCCAGGCACCAGCGCAGGGCCACTTTCAGCGCCTTTCAGCATGGCCCAGGCCGCATCCAGACGGAGGTCCGCTTTGGGCTTCTTCAGCTTGCCATCTTCCATGAAGGCCGCCTTGTGGCAGCCGAGGCACTTAGCCTCCAGCACGGGAAGGATCTGCTTTTCAAAATTCACTGCTGCGGGCAGGGAAGCGGTGGCACTGGCAGCGGCGAAGGCAAAAAGGGATAAACGAAGCGTCGCGGAAGACATACGATTTGGGGTGGTTGGGCTCTATGCACGATGAAACATGCGGAATACCTGCATCTGGCGCGAGAGAAACGCTTGCCTCAGCGTCTTGTTTCAAGGAAAACTGACTGTAACTTACCGACCCTCATGCCCACACGAATCGAAACCGATGCTCTCCTCCGGCGTTCCACCTTGGCCATCGTCATGGGTGGGGGGGCGGGAACCCGCCTTTTCCCATTGACCAAGGACCGTGCTAAACCTGCCGTGCCGCTGGCAGGTAAGTATCGTCTTGTGGATATCCCTATCAGCAACTGCATCAACTCTGGCGTGCGCCAAGTCTATGTGCTGACTCAGTATAACAGCGCCTCGTTGAATCGGCACATCGCTCGTACCTATAAGTTCGACCAATTCAGCCGTGGCTTCATCGAAGTGCTCGCTGCCCAACAGACCCCACAGGGAGAGCGCTGGTATCAGGGCACGGCCGATGCGGTGCGGCAAAACCTGCGCTACTTCCTGGAAGGGGATCATGAATATTTCCTCATCCTCAGTGGTGACCAACTTTACCGCATGGACTTCCGCAAAGTGATGGATCAGCATCTCATGACGGGTGCGGAACTGACCATCGCCACCCTCCCCGTGAATGCTCAGGATGCCACGGGTTTTGGCATCATGAAGGCGGACGCTTCAGGTCGTATCCATGAGTTTGTGGAAAAGCCCAAGGACCCCGCTGTGCTTGAGGCCCTGCGGATGCCCGATCAAACGCTCAAGGAACTCGGCCTGCCTACGGAGGAAGCACGGTATCAAGCTTCCATGGGTATCTATGTCTTCAATCGCAAGGCCCTCATCGAGAGTTTGGACAACGAATGCATGGATTTCGGCAAGCATATCATCCCGGCTGCGCTGAAGAAGTACAAGGTTCATTCCTTTAACTTCCAGGGCTACTGGGAAGATATCGGCACCATCCGCAGCTTTTTCCATGCAAACTTGGATCTCTGCAAACTGGTCCCTCAGTACGATTTCTTTGATTCCTCGGCTCCGATTTTCACGCATGCGCGATTCCTGCCGGCCACGAAGATCAATGGTGCGGTCATTCGCGAAGCCCTGATTTCAGATGGCTGCATCATCACCGATGCGCATGTGGAAACGGCGGTCATCGGCCTTCGCTCCATCATTGAGACGGGCACGACCATCCGTGATACCATCATCATGGGAGCCGACTACTACGCTGGTGCTGCTGGGACGGACCAAAGCAAGCCCGCACCCGGCATCGGCCGGAATTGCCGCATTGAGAAGGTGATCCTGGATAAAAACGTCCACGTCGGGGACAATGTGGTCATTACTCCTGAGGGCAAGCCAGACAACATGGATAGTGATCTCTTCTACATCCGTGATGGCATCGTGGTGATCCCCAAGGACACGGTCATTCCTGCTGGAACCTGGATCTAAACGGTCTTTTTCTCACGGCCCTGCACCTTCGATTTTTGAAGGTGCGGGGCTTTTTTATTCTTTGCCTAGCAGTTCCCGCAGTTTCCTGCGCAAGGTCGCCCGGTTCATGTTCAGCGCTGCGGCGAGACGTGTTGGCTTGTCCTCAAACCGGTGCAGCAGCTCTGCGAGCAGAGGTTTTTCCACCTCGGCCAAAAGCGTATCATATTCAGGGATGAGCTCTTCCGGGCAAGTCAGCTTCTGATCTACCCAGGCAATCAGCGCGCGGCTCAGAGCCTCATCCAGATGCTTGCTTTCTTGGCTATGGTTGCTGATGGCCTCTGGCAGGTGGCGTGGCAGGACGGGAGCGGCCGAGCAGACGGCGGCTACATGCTGCATCGCGGTGACCAGCTCCCTCACGTTTCCCGGCCAGTCGTAGCCTTTCAGCGCGGCTAGGGATTCCAGGGCCAGGGGTAGCTCTCGGTCTGGGGCTGCCCGTTTGAGCATGGCTGTCGCTAAGGCGGGTAAGTCTCCCGTTCTTGCCGCTAGAGGCGGCAGCGCCACGTGTAGGACACTGATCAGGTAATACAAATCTTCACGGAAGCGGCCCTGAGAGATGAACTCCAGCAACGGCAGTGAGCTGGTGGCTAAGATGCGTTGCTCTGCCTGGGCCAGAGCGCGGCACAGCGTGGCCTGGAGAGGTAGCGAAAGGGAACCCACCTCCTCGATCAGTAGCGTGCCGCCCTTTGACCGCTCCAAGCACTGGGCCAGCATGGCTCCCGCCTGCTCTGTGGGCCATTCATCACTGCGAAAGACCACCAGCGTGCGTGGGGTGCTCTGGGCGGCGATCACCTCAGCGGCCAGTGTTTTCCCAGTGCCGGGTTGCCCGGTCAGCAGCACAGGAACGGCGGTGGCACAGGCCTGAGCAATGATGGCAAAGGCACGTTGCATGTCTGGTGCATCACCGATCATGATGGCTGGGGCAGGTGAGGCTGCGGTCTGCGGGACTTCATTCCTGGGCAGCTCCAGCAAGGCACGCAGTTGGGGCTGAATTTCCGCCAGGTTCAGCGGTTTTAGAAAGTAGTCATGCGCACCCAGACGGCGGGCTTCCAAGGCATTGTCCAGGGTGCCATGAGCGGTGATGATGACGATGGGGGGCGGGTTGGGGCTTGCTCGCAGTGTGGCCAGCACCTTGAGGCCGCTCATGTCCGGAAGACCGATGTCCAGAAGCACGGCATCAAACTTCTGACGCTGGGCTTTTTCTAGCCCGCCTAGTCCAGAAGCCGCCACGACAGGTTCTGCCCCCAGTCGGCGTACCACGGTGGAAAGAGCTGCCGCTAGGGCGTATTCGTCTTCGATGATCAGGACTCGTGGCATGGGATCAACGACGGCTAAAAAGTGATCATCGGCAAAGTGATCTCCACTCGGGCACCGCCTTTGGGATGGTTTTTGAGCGTCATTTGGCCTCCATGGGCAGAAATGATCTCGCGCGCTACGTTGAGTCCCACGCCCATACCCCCTTCTTTTTCGGAGAAAAACAGCTCCACCCCTTGGTCCAGGGCTGCGGGGGAAAATCCAGGCCCCTGATCTTCAAAGGTCAGTGTCACCCAGGAAGGATCCGTTTTCAGGGTGATGTCCAGCACCCCACCTCCGGGCATGGCCTGCATGGCATTGAGGATGACGTTGCGAAACACTTGCTGCAGGCGCAGGCGATCTCCCAGGGTATCTGGTGCGGCGCTGGTTCCCTCGCCTTCATGGACTAGATGAATGTCCGTACCGGTGTGTTCAGCTTGAGGCTGGAGCATTTGCACCGTTTCTTGTAGCAGCGGTAGCAGGGAAAGGGGCTGCTTTTTGGGGGAGGCCGGGCGGGCCAAATAAAGCCACTGGTTCACCAGCCCCTCAATCACCCGCACCTCTGCCAGGAGGTGCCGTAGAGATGTCTGGGATTCATCATCCAGATCCACACTCTCAATGAGCTGTGCGTGCAGTTGGATGGATGCCAGCGGGTTTTTGATTTCATGAGCCAGCCCTGTGGCCACACGGCCTAACAAGGCGAGTCGTTCCGACTGGGCCCGGCGTTCGCGTTCGCTCAGCAGGTCATCTCGTGTCTGGGTGAGCGCACGAGCTAATTCGCCGATTTCATCGGCCCGTTTCGTTTCTGGTAGTTCTCGGGCCTGAGGGCTGAAAAAGCCACCTAGCCTGCGGGTGAGACGCCCCACAGGCTCCACCACTTGCCGCCCGATGACCCAGGCAAATAGGGCCGAGAATAACCAAAAGGCGATCAAAGAATAACGCGTCGCTGGGTGCCACAGGCTCAGGGTCAGGGCCGGGGCATCACGGATGAAGATCATGTCATGCTGCTCATCCACCGGCAGCACTAGAGCTTGGCGGCCCGTGGGGAGTTGCAGCACCTCCAGGCTAGTGGGGGCATCCATCAGCATCTGCGCCTCTTCCTGCCTCAGCCCAGGGCCCGCCTGGCCCATGCGGTTGCGAAAGTGGATGTTCATGCGCAGGAGTTGGCTCAGATCATCGGCTAACTTCGGACTGCGCGGGAGGTTCAGTCGCATGACAAAATCCACGTCATTTTGCGCCACCGTGACAAAGAGCCGCTGCATTTCCTCCTGCTGCTGATAGCGCAGCCAAGCCACCAGGAGCAAGGACCCCATGGCGACAAAAACCACCATCACCACGCCGTAGCGCGCTGCGAGACTCTGATGCCAGCGCCGGGAGGAATTCATGCTGGAAAAATCAGGCGTGGCCTAGGCGTCGAAGGATTTCCGCCAGGATGCTTTCAGGCGATTGTTCCAGGGACACCGTCCAGAGATCTTGAGATTCCTCCAAGATCGCAAACTGGCTGTCCAGCAGGCTGACTGGCATGTAGTGGCCTTGGCGTTTGGCCATGCGGGAAAAGATCACCTCCTTGGAGCCTTTCAAATGAATGAAGATGAAGTCTTCTTCGGCATCGCCATTTCGCAGTTTTTCCCGATAGATGTTTTTCAGGGCGGAGCAGGCCAGTACATAAACGGCGGTCTGGCCGCGCATTTCTTCGATGCGGGCACGCAGGGCCGCATACCAGGGCCAGCGATCTTCATCCGTCAGTGGGATGCCGGCGCGCATTTTGTCCTTATTCGCCACCGAGTGAAAGTCATCCGCATCTTCACAGATGCCGCCTAAGCGCTCGGCCAACAGGGTGCCGATGAGGGTTTTGCCACAGCCACTGACTCCCATGACGATGATGGTGCGGGGAAGGGGAGCGGGGTGATCGGTCGGCTGCATGAGAATGAAGGGCTGATTTTCACGCAAACCGACGCTCACGCAAAGCCCAGAGAGGAAAACAACGCATAATTCTTTGCGGACAAGGGGGGGATGCGTGAGTTTCCCGACCTCATGGCCGCTTCAGACACCGCTACTCTCCTCATTCATTGCCCAGACCGTCCAGGGTTGGTGCATGATGTCACCGGCTTCATCTTTGCGCATCGGGGAAATATCATCGATCTCCAGCAACACATTGATCCCACTCTGGATGCTTTTTTCATGCGGTTGGAATGGAGCCTGGAAAACTTCACCCTGGAGAAAGAAGAGATAGCCTCCCGCCTCCAGCCCTTGGCTCGTCGTCATGAAATGCAGCTCCGTCTGCACTTCGCCAGCCAGAAAAAGCGCGTGGCCTTGTTTGTCACCAAGGAGAGTCACTGCCTTTATGACCTGCTGGCTCGGCATGAGTCCGGGGACTTGCCCGTCGAGATCCCTTTGATCGTGGCCAATCACGATACCCTGCGCCCGGCGGCAGATCGTTTCGGCATTCCGTTTTATCATTTTCCCATCACCAAAGATAATAAGCAGGAGCAAGAGGCCGCCCAGATCGAGCTCCTAAGGAAGGAGCGTGTGGATACCGTGGTGCTGGCCCGCTACATGCAGATCATCAGCCCGGCGATGATTGCCGCCTTCCCGAATCAAATCCTGAACATCCACCACAGCTTTTTACCCGCCTTTGTCGGGGCCAAGCCCTATCACCAAGCCCACGCCCGTGGCGTGAAAATCATCGGTGCCACCAGTCACTACGTCACAGCAGATTTGGATGAAGGCCCCATCGTGCACCAAGACGTGATGCGGGTGAGCCATGAGGACAGCGTCCAGGATCTGGTGCGACTAGGTCGGGACTTGGAAAAAAACGTGCTCGCCAAGGCCCTCTGGTGGCATGTGCGTGACCAGGTGCTGGTTTACCAGAATAAGACCGTGGTGTTTGAATGATGCGGGTAACAGTGCGCTGTGGCTTACAGCTTTTCAGCGCGCTGGCGCACGGCCTCTACCTGCGGTTCTTTTTGCTCCTCAGGACTCAGCATCTTCAGATGGTCCAGCGCTTCCTGAGCCAGCCCCAGTTCCACGTAACCTTCGGCGATGGCTAAACGCGCGTTGAAATCGAGGGCCGCATCGGGTGCGGTTGGGATGACCACAGAATCCAGGCGTTGGGGTGGCACCTCAGCCCCAGCTGCGACACTCGCCGCGTCAGGTTCCGTCTTGGCTAGGTAAACCCAGCCATCGCCTTCTTTTTGCAAACGCCATTGATTGATGACGAGGACCAAAACCAAACCAAAAATGGCGATGGAGCTTTCCAAAATGAAAGGCGTGGCGAGTGCACCCGCTACCATCATGACCGCTTTTGCTAGAACCTCACGGGCCGTGTCACTGACTTTACACACGATGACCGTGGCCGTGATTAGAGTCGCGGTAAACAGCAGGGGAGAGACCCACCAGCGTTTGGAAATGTAAACTTCTGACATGCCACAGACTACTGCAATCCCGCTGGCAATCCAGTCTCGAATGCAGGGGCTGGCTGTGAGATGACCGGGTGTGCCCCGAGGGTATCTGGGGAAGTGCCACTGCGTGCGGGGCTTTTCATGGAAAGTATTTCCATCTGCGGCGTTTCGTGGGCGGGGGGAACTGCTGGGGCCTGCTTAGCACCTGTCTTCAGCGCCTCTCGGGAGACATGATGCCCCCACAGCCCTGTTCCCACGAATACCAAGGCGAAAATGGCCAGCCCTGCCGCGAGGGGAGAACGAGAGGTTTTTTTGCGTTCTTGTGCGTTCAATAGACGCTGCAAGCGACGATCTTTCACCACCCAGGGGCCGTGGTTTTCGGTGAGGTAGCGGTAGTCCCCTGGACCTCCGAGTTTGGTGGTGGGGAGTTCTTCCAAGACCTCCTCCACATTGATATCCAAGAACTGGCCGTAGATTTTTAGAAAGGAGCGGGCGTAAGTCAGGCTACCGAAAGCGGCCCAATTATCCTGCTCTAACCACTGAAGGCGCTGGACTGGGATGCGCGTTTCGTGGGCAGCGTCCAGCAGCGTCAGCCCACGCTTTTCGCGTGCTGTTCGTAGCTGGATGCCAGGTAACATAGACATAAAGAATTTCGCGCCAAGTTTGGCACCTGGATGTCATTAAATGAAGCCAAATCTTTAGCATGCGCTGTTCCTGAGAACAGCGGGCTTCTTATGCTGTATATTAAATACATCTTTTTCAGACTGAGGTTACTCAAGATCTGAAAAAAATTCGAAAACCGCTTTTTTAGCGTGTTCTACTCCTTCGGCTCGACGCTTTCTGGAGAAAGCTTAGCGACACGTTCTTTGAGTTCGCGACCAGGCTTAAAACGCACCACACAGCGATCCGGGATGACGACTTCATCCTTGGGTTTGTTGGGATTACGACCGATTTTGGACTTGGCGACGCGAACTTCAAAAGTTCCAAATTTCCGAAAGGTCACATCGTGTCCGGTTTCCATTTTTTTACCGATCAATTCCACCAAACCATCCAAGACTTCAGCGACTTGGTGATGTTTGAGCCCGGTGAGGTCGCTCAACTCGGTGATCATATCGCGTTTGGTAGCAGTGGGCATGAGACTTAGGGGGTAAGTTAGATGGCGGAGAGATGAGGCTTTGCAAGCTGTTCCTTAGTCCTCTAAGGGATTTATAGGGAAGACGACCTGCTTTCGTCGGTGATGATGACCTCCTGGGTCGTTTTAAAATGCAGTTTCGCTACCTGGGCTAGAATCTCTGGACCGCGATTTTGTAAAAGGAATTTGGCGTTGTCTTTCACCTGCTGGGAGACGCCCTTGGGCAATGGGGTGCCAAGTTGCTGCCCGGTTTCGCGCAGCCAGAGAACGAATTTTTCCCGGGCCAGGATGGATGCAGCTGCCACGGCGGGATCGGATTCAGCCTTGGTGCGTTGCACCAGTTCGATCTGTTGGCCCTTCGCCTGAAGGGCTTTTTTGAGCACGGCGGGATTCGCGAATTGGTCAGAAATGGCCTGAGGGCAATCAGGCACACGCTCCAGCAAAAGCTCGATTACCTTTGCGTGTCCCCAGGCTAACAAGCGGTTCAAATTGCCGAATTTCTCGTACAGCGCGTTGTAGCGTTCGGGATTGATTTGCACCACTTCCCAGCGCAGCCCCGGCACCTGCCGGATGGCCTGCGCCACTTGCTCGATTTTTTGGTCGCTGGTGATCCGCTTGCTGTCCACCGCGCCGATCTCCCGCAGCCTGCGGGCCACGTCGGTATCTACATAAACCCCAGCGATGACCAGCGGCCCGAAAAAGTCGCCTTTGCCACTCTCATCCACCCCGATGTGGGGCTGATACATTTCAGGGTGATGGACTTCTTCATAGCCTAGTTCCGCCTGGCCTAGGATCTGTGGCTCCAGAATGAGGGTCACAAAATCGGCCGTATCTTTGCCTTGAACCAGGACCTTGGGGCCTTTTTGATAAACCAAGACATTTACCTTGCCCCGGCTAGCGGCATAAAGGCAATGTGGTTTCGTTTCAAACTCCCAGCCCTGTGCCAGTAGCAAAGATCTCAACTTCGTGGCCTGCTCAGTCGAAAGAGGTTTAGTGTAGGTCGTGATAGGGGCCATGAATGAGAAAAAAGTCCGCCGCAGGAAAACACACGGATTGGGGAAATGCGCGGCATTTCTCAGAGCAGATTACCGCAAAAGGATTCAAGAGTTACAAGGATTTGAAAGATTGACCAATTCACAAAGAAGGGCGGAGAATGAGCTTCCACCGCAGAAAAGCGGCCTCATGTGCCGTTGTTAAGTCATTACACGGCTACCCTCTTTGCTTTTTGATTCATGAAACATCTCGCTCTCAGTTTGTCCCTCCTGCTCACCCCGCTAGCTAACGCGGCTGAATGGACGATTTCCACCTTTGCCGGCACGGGTGAAAAAGGTTTTAGCGGAGATGGAGGGCCAGCGACAAAGGCGAAGATGGACAATCCCTTTGGTGTGACCCGTGGGCCTGATGGTGCCCTATGGTACTGTGAATACACGGGACAAAAAGTGCGAAAAATCACACCAGATGGCGTCATTCACACCATCGCAGGCACGGGTGAAATGGGGTACACGGGAGACGGTGGCCCGGCTTTGAAAGCCACTTTCAATCTACCACATGAAATCCGTTTTGATGCTGCGGGTGACCTCTACATCGTGGACATGAAGAACAACGCGGTGCGTAAGGTGGATATGAAGACGGGCCTCATCAGCACCTTTGCGGGGACTGGGGTGGCGGGCTACTCAGGCGATGGCGGCGCTGCATCTCAGGCGCAGTTGAAACAGCCTCACAGTATTCAGTTCGGTCCAGAAGGGGACTTATACATTTGTGATATCGGTAATAACACCATTCGTAAGGTGGATATGAAGACCCAAATCATCACCACCTTTGCTGGCACAGGCAAAGCTGGAGACACCCCCGATGGAGCACCTATTGCTGGTACCCCGCTCAAAGGTCCTCGGTCCCTGGACTTTGACCAGGCCGGTAACCTGTGGCTCTGCACCCGTGAAGGTAATCAGGTGTTTAAATTCGATCTCAAAGCAGGCAAGATTCACCACGTGGCAGGCACCGGGAAGAAGGGATTCACGGGCCATGGCGGCCCGGCTAAAGAGGCCACCCTCAGTGGCCCAAAAGGCATCGCGCTAGATGCTGAAGGCAATGCTTGGTTGGCGGATACGGAGAGCCACAGTGTGCGCATGGTGAATGCGAAAACTGGCACGCTGGATCTCATCGCGGGTACTGGCATGAAGGGCGATGGTGCAGATGGCGATCCCTTGAAATGTGAAATGGCGCGCCTGCATGGCATCTATGTGGACAAGGATGGCGCCGTGTACATTGGCGATAGCGAGGCGCATAAAGTCCGCGTTTTGCGCCAAAAGTGATCTTCTTTGGGTTCCCACATTTCATCTTCTGTTGTTCCTCTCATGTCGCTCTTCCGCTCTCTCTTCTTATTGGCTCTGCTACCAGGTTATTCCCTAGCAGATCGCATTCACCTCGTGGCCGGAGGCACACAGGATGAGGTGGGCATCGCAGCGACGGACGCCGTTTTGAAGGAGCCATTTGGGGCGGAGTTTGATGCCGGTGGCCACCTGTGGATCGTGGAGATGGTTTCAGGCAATCGTCTCCTCCAGGTGGATGGCGGCGGCCTGATCACTCATGTGGCAGGGCAACTGACTCCAGGCTTCAGTGGTGATGGCGGCCCGGCCCTGCGTGCTCAGTTCAATGGCCCGCATAATCTCGCCATCCAGCCGGATGGCAAGGTGCTGGTGGGAGATACCTGGAATGGCCGCGTGCGCGTGGTGGATGTGAAAGCAGGCACGGTGAAAACTCTCGAAGGGTGGCAGGCCCCCAAAGGTAAGGAGCGTGGCAATGGCCCTTACTGCATCACGTTGGATTTCAGCGGCAGCCAACTCTACATCGCGGATCTTCGTCAGGTGCATCGCCTGGATTTAGCGTCGGGTAAGTCTCAGGTCATCGCTGGCAATGGCCAGAAAGGCGTGCCGGAAAATGGGGCGATAGCCACCGAAGCACCGCTGGTGGATCCCCGCGCTGTGGCCGCAGATCGCCAGGGCAATGTGTACATTTTGGAGCGCAATGGCAATGCCCTGCGTGTGGTGGATAAGAGCGGGCGCATTCGCACTGTGGTGAATGCCTCGGGCAAAAAAGGCGGTGATGGAGATGGCGGTGCGGCGCTGGAGGCCACCATGAACGGCCCTAAACACCTCTGCATAGATCGGGATGATTCCGTCCTCATTGCGGATGCAGAGAGCCATCTCATCCGCCGTTATGTACCCGCTACCGGAAAAATCGAGCGTATCGCCGGGACCGGCGTGAAAGGCAGCTCAGGCGTGGGGGGAGATCCCCGTCAGTGCCAGTTAGCCCGCCCGCATGGCGTCACCGTTCATCCGCAAACCGGGGAAATCTTCATCACCGACAGTTATAACAACCGAGTACTGAAGATCGTCAACGAGTGAAGTGCCGGGGGACATGCGGCAAAGTATGGGTGCGGATCCGGTGGCACCCGGGCTCTTTTCCTGATAGCGCAGCCGCCATCTTCAAGCGATAAAGGGGCATGCGCTCCGACTTTCATCGCAAGCCCACCGGCTCACGCACCCCACCTCGCCCCGGTCCCCGCCCCTCTCCGGGGAAGGGCCCCGCCAGTGCTCCGCGCCCAGATCGCAGCCAGGGCGGCACCTCTTGGGAAAAATCGGCCGACTGGTATGATCGCATTTTGGGAGAACGCGGGTCCGAGCTTTATCAGGCCGTTGTCATCCCTCAGTCCCTAGCCTTGCTCAAACCCCAAAAGGGCGAACGCATCTTGGATCTGGGCTGTGGGCAGGGAGTTTTCTCACGAGCCATGGCTGATAAAGGGGCTCAGGTCACAGGTGTGGATGCCGCGCCGACGCTCATTGTCAAAGCCCGCACCTACCCCAGCCGCACCCCCATTCGATACTATGATCGGGATGCCGCGCAGCTCACCGGTCTGGGGGAATTTGATGCCGCTTCGGCCATTCTTTGTCTGCAAAACATGGAGCATCTGGACACCGTGATCGCTGCCTCGGCCACGGTTTTAAAACCCGGTGGGCGCATGCTCTGGGTGCTGAATCACCCCGCCTTTCGCATTCCTCGACAGACTTCCTGGGGGAATGAAGAAGAGCGTAAAATCCAATACCGCCGGGTGGATGCTTACAGCAGTACCCTGGGCATCCCCATCCTCATGCATCCTGGAAAGGCGGACAGTGAAAGTACCGTAAGCTTTCACCGCAGCTTTGAAACGCTGTGCTCCTCTGGCTTCAAGGCTGGGCTCACCATGGCAGGTCTGGGGGAATGGTATTCGCATAAAGAAAGCCAGCCGGGGCCGAGAGCCCGAGCTGAGAACCGGGCTAGAAAAGAGTTTCCGCTGTTCCTGGCGCTGCTCTGGCAAAAGCCCTTTGTCACAGCCCCAGTCTAACCGGCTAGTAAATCTCTCTCCCGATGAAATACCTCGCTCCCGTTTGTGCTCTTGGTTTGTTTTTAGTCGCTTGTGCCAGCAAGCCTCCGGTGGCCCCCGAAAAACCTGTGGAGGCACTCGCCGGGCGCGATTACTTCGTGACTTACGTGAAGCCCATCCTGGAGACGCAGTGCCTGCGCTGCCATCAGGGAGCGAATCCTCCCGCTGGCCTTTCCCTCGTCCAACGCAGCGCTGTTTATGCGCCGCGCAAACGCGACCGCGCTTACATCGTCCCTGGTGATCCGGAGGCCAGCCTGCTGTTCACCGCTGTCACACGCGAGGGCACTCACCCCCTCATCATGCCACGTCTTGACATCACCCTAACCGATGATGATATCGGCGCGCTGCATGAATGGATTGAGGACGGTGCCTTCTGGCCAGACAATCCCGATGGCTTTCTTCAGCCGCGATACAACATTGAAAATCCCTGATTTTACAAGGGATACAGGTGCACTTGGCACGCATTGATACCTTTGTGATGTGGCTGTATTAAGATGGCATTTTGAGGGTGCTGTCACAAAAATACCCACATGCGCCAGTTTGCGCGTAGCTCATCTGCACGAAGCAGGACAAGGTCAACGTTGTCCTAACCAACCGATTTTCACATGGGCAAAGAATACGACACCACTCCACAGACTGTCCCGCACGTTGCGACGAAATACCGCACGATCTGCACGCCGGTCCCTCATCCAGAATCCATTCAGCACATCGAGCGGAGTCGCAAGTATGAGCCCCTGTCCATGCGCGGAATGCCGCCCATCGTTTGGGACCGTGCTGAAGACATCTTCGTTTTCGACAAATACGGCAATCGCTGGCTCGACTGGAGCAGTGGCGTGCTGGTGACCAATTGCGGTCATGGCGTGCCTGAAGTCCGCCAAGCCATCATTGATCAGGTCAACAGCGGCCTCATTCATAACTACGTCTTTCCAAGTGAAGAGCGGCCTGAGCTGTGTGAACTCATCGCCAGTGTCTCGCCTGAGCCCCTCAAAAAAGTCTTTCTGTTGAGCACCGGCAGTGAGGCCACTGAGTGTGCCATCAAACTCAGCCGTGCTCATGGCATTGCGGTGGGAGGACGTGAGAAAATCGGCATCATTGGTTTTGACCGTGGTTACCATGGCCGCACGCTCGCTTCCCAACAGGCCGGCGGCATGTCGGGCCAGAAGTCCTGGATCGTCAACATGGACCCCGCCATCATCAATGTGCCGTTTCCAGACGGTTATTGGGAAGGGGACAGTAGCTTTGAGGGCTTTTTAAAGGCAGTAGAAAGCAGCGGCATGAAGCCCAGCCAGATCGCCGGCGTGATCATGGAAAGTTATCAGGGCGTCGGCCCTGACTTTGCCCCGGTGCAATACATCGAAAAACTGCGGGCCTGGTGCACGGAGCATGACGTTGTTTTGACCTTCGATGAAGTGCAGTCGGGCTTTGGCCGCACGGGTAAGTTCTGGGCCTTCGAGCATTACGGAGTGGTCCCAGACCTCATTTGCTGTGGTAAGGGCATCTCGTCATCGTTGCCCCTGGCCGCCGTCATTGGCCGCGAGGACATCATGGACCAGTTCCCTCCAGGTTCCATGACCAGCACCCACTCGGGCAACCCTGTCTGCTGTGCCGCTGCCCTGGCCAACATCCGCAAGCTGCTGGACGAAGACCTGACGGGCAATGCTGCCCTTTTAGGCCCCGTATTGCTGGCGGGTTGCCTAGCCATTCAGGCCAAGCATCCCGAAGTCATCGGCAACGTCACCGGAGCGGGCCTCGTGGCGGGTCTTCAGACCGTCAAGCGCGGCACCAAACAGCCGGACCATGACCTAGCCCATCGTGTCATCGAACTTTGCTATCAGAAGGGACTGCTCTTCTTCGCTCCTGTGGGTGCCTGGGGTCAGACCGTGAAAATCTGCCCGCCTCTTACCATTCCTCAAGAAGCGCTCGAAGAAGGCCTTGCTGTGCTGGCGGAAGCCTTCGACGAAGCCGTGGCCGAATTGGGTTAAGCTTTGAGTCTAACCACAAAAAATCCCATGGCCTCGCGGTCATGGGATTTTTTTATGGAGTGCTCGCTTACGCGTGCCGCCCTTTGAAGGTTAGCTCTGCAATGCCTGATTTGTCTAGGTCTCCAAGACCTAGGCTAACCATCTTTTGATACTGAGAAATGGTGGCCAAGTTGAGCGGCAGATTGAGGCCCACACTTTCAGCCATGCCGCCCGCGATGCCGCTGTCCTTGGCTGCGTGTTCGGCAGAGAACCAGCAGTCATGTTCGCGCGCCACCATGTCACCGCCATCCGTTTCCAGCACCCGGCTGTTCGCGCCTGTTTGGCTGAAGACCTCGCGGATCATGTCGAGATCATGCCCCAGTGCCGCAGCGAGGCCCAGCCCTTCGGCGAGACCTGCGGTGTTGATATTCATCACCATGTTTACCAGGGCCTTCACTTCTGCAGCCCGGCCTGGTCCGCCGATGAAACGACGATTCACGCTCATCTGTTCGAGGATAGGCAGCACTTCATGGTACACACCTTCATCGCCTGCCAGCATGAGGTACAGCTTGCCCTCCCGTGCGTGGCTGATGCTGGAGGCCATGCTGGCTTCCAGACTGTGTGCGCCGGTGGCTTTGGCCGCTTCGTAAACCTGACGGTGAATGCCAGGGGAAACGGTGGCGCAGTTGACGAAGATCTTGTTAGACGCCGCATTCAGAAGATTGTCACCCGGCGCAAAAAAGATCCCGCGCATGGATTCGTCATTCGTCACCACGGTGAAAATCACCTCTGCCGCAGCTGTCACTTCAGTCAGCTTTTCAGGCGCTGCGCATCCGAGTTCCTCCGCCAGCGCCACGGCGATGGGGCGATGGCTATCGTAAACAGCGGTTACGCTGTAACCGCATTCTTTTAGACGACGAGCCATGTTGGCTCCCATGCGTCCGACTCCGACAAAGGCGATGGTTTTGCTCATAGATAAAAGGGTATTTTAAAAGGTGTACTCTGCAAAAGCACTGGGTGGGCATTACGGCTGCAACTCGCTCAAGTGCAAGATTTTCTCGATCTGTGTGGCTCCCGCTTCATCCAGAATGCGTAGCGTCAGCGCGGGATCGGCTGCCGTCCAGTCAATGGCTAGGGTGCCCACATTCGGCTGGTGAAAGGTCTTGGGCAGTGCTCGGTTCGCGTTGGGGGTAGGGGTCCCGCGTTTATGGACTTGAGTCATGGAGCTCGCCGTGAAGTCATAAAGAGGGTAGGGGACGTCCTGGGTCAGGGCAGACATTTCACACCAATGCCGATCTCCGCTGAGGACCAGGGCGCCGGCGGCCTTGGTTTCGGCGATCAGTTTCACCAGCCGCTGTTGTTCGTGGGGGAAATTGGCCCAGCTTTCACTGCCGCTCGCTGCGGCTGCAAACTGGATGCTGGAGACGATGAGGCGTAGCTCTGCGGGCTGCTCCAGCACTCCTTTCAGCCAGTTCCACTGGGCCTCCCCCAGCACGGTGGTGCTAAGATCATCGGTCGGGATGGCGCTGCCGCCATTCGTGGCCTGGTCTTTGGGCACACGCTTCAGGGGGCTGCGGAAATAACGCGTATCCAGCAGGATGACTTGGGTGCGTTTACCCACCGGGCCGAAGGTGCGTGCCTGATAAACGCCCTCCTGTTTCCTCAGGGGGGAGCCGCTCGGTTCATTCAGCCAATCCAGAAACTCCTTTTGCGATTCCTTTTTCATGGGGTAGTCCGCTCCGCCATCATTGGTGCCAAAGTCGTGGTCATCCCATGTCGCCAGCACCGGGGCTTTGGCCCGCAGCCCTTGAAAAAACTGACTCTGGCCGAGGGCGATGTATTTGGCCCGCATTTTGGCCATGTCTGCTGTATCGGCGTAGATGTTGTCGCCCATGAAAAGGAAAAGGTCCATGGGCAGGGTCAGGGTGCGGTCCAGCATCGGGTGTTCGGTCAGGTCCAGGCAGGAACCAAAGACGATGTGCTGCAGCGGCTGGGCCGGAGCAGTGAGATCAAAGGGAAAACTCGTCTCCCCAGGAAAGAGGACGGAGAACTTTGGGTGCTCCACGCCCGAAATATAATTCCGAAAAACCACCGCCAGGGGCGTGTCCTTAGTCGCACGGATCTGCCAGTTGCGGCTGCCAGTGGGCACTCGCGTCTCCCAGGTGCCTGTCAGCACCACGATGTCGTCCTCGCTATCCAGCGGAGCGCGATCGTGTCCGGTGAATTCAAAGCGAAACTCCGGAGTCACTGGCCCGGTGGGATCAAAAAGGAACTCGATGTATTTTTTCACCAAGGCCTGCGCTTTTGATTTCAGCTCCGTCACCCGGGCCTCCCCCAGCGTGGGCAATATCGGCTGCATCAAGGAGGCGGCCGTATTTGGATCTTCGGCAAAGCAGCGAGGGTCCACCTCCACCGTTAGGGTGCATGCTCCTTCTGGTGTGAAATAAGCCCGCACAGGGATGTCAGGCACCGGGTGGCCCCAGGCGGAGGCGCAAAAAAGGAGGGCGGCAACGAGGTGCAGGCGGGTTTTCATGAAAAAATGAGGCTTGTGTGCAAACGAAGTTTATGAACAATCGTTTACTGAACAGCAACGCAATCGGTTGCTCACATCCAACAAGCATCCTGAAACTAATATGAAAAAAGCATTCGCTACTCTCGCCATCGTTTCCCTGGCACTCGGCTCCGCCTACGCAGGCTGCGGCAAAGTGGTCACCAATGAAGGCAAGCTGAAGTCCTTCGACGCAGCCACCAAAGCTGTGGTCGTGGAAGGCAAAGACGGCAAAGAAGCCAAACTGACCCTCACCCCATCCGCCAAAGGCGCTGACGATGCAGAAAAGCTCGTCGGTAAAGACGTCAAGGTGGACAGCGAGCACGGCAAGATCACCAGCATCGCCAAGGCTTAATCCTGGCTTAAACATTTTTGAGAAAGCCCGGCAGCGATGCCGGGCTTTTTTTTGGAGAAGTTCTCTCCTTCCTTCACGTTCATTGGAGGCATGTTTCGTCTCCTCATTGCCACTGTCTTTGCGTTTTCATCGCTGCTGAGAGCGGCTGACCAGCCCAATGTGGTGGTCATTTTTATGGACGATATGGGGTATGCGGACGTGAGTTGTTTTGGAGCCAAAGGTTACCAAACTCCTCACATTGACCGCCTCGCTCAAGATGGGCGCAAATTCACCAATTTCCATGTGCCGCAGCCCGTTTGCAGTGCCTCGCGCGCAGGCCTTCTCACCGGCTGTTACCCGAACCGCATCGGCATCCACGGGGCGCTTTCCCCCAAGGCCACCCATGGCCTAGCTGCCAGTGAAGTGACCCTCGCGGAAGTGGCCAAACAAAAAGGCTATGCCACGGCTGCGATTGGCAAATGGCACCTTGGTCACCTCGCTCCCTTCTTGCCCACTCAGCATGGGTTCGATGAATATTACGGCCTGCCTTATTCCAATGACATGTGGCCTTTCCATCCTGAGGCCAAGCCGGGCAGCTACCCCAAGCTGCCCTTGTATGAAAACGAACGCATCGTGGATGACGATGTGACCCCCGAGGACCAAACGCGCCTAACCACGGATTACACCACCCGGGCCGTAGATTTCATCGAGAGGAATAAGACGAAGCCCTTTTTCCTCTACTTGGCGCATAGCATGGTCCATGTGCCTCTCTACGTGAGTGAAAAGTTTAACGGCAAGTCGGGCAAAGGTCTCTTTGCGGATGTGATGCTGGAGGTGGACTGGTCTGTGGGGCAGATCCTCCAGACGCTGGAGAAAAATGGCCTCAAGGAAAACACCTGGGTCATTTTCACTTCCGATAATGGGCCCTGGCTGAGTTATGGGGACCATGCCGGCTCCGCTGGCCTTCTTCGTGAAGGCAAAGGCACCGTCTGGGAAGGTGGTACCCGGGTGACCAGCATCATGAGCTGGCCCGCTAAAATCCCAGCCGGCAGTACCAGCGATGCCATGCTCATGACCATTGATATCCTGCCCACGATGGCTGCTGTTCTGGGGGCGGAACTGCCACCGCATCCGATTGATGGCAAAAACGTCTGGCCTCTGCTCACAGGGGATTCATCGGCCAAAAACCCTCACGACTTTTACGCCTTTTATTACCATCAAAATGAGCTCCAGGCCCTCACCAGTGGCGATGGGCAGTGGAAAATCGTTTTTCCTCACACCTATCGCAGCCTGGGAGACCAGCCCGTGGCTCAGGGTGGAAAGCCTGCCAAATATCGGCCGGAAAAGGTGCTCTCACCGGAGTTGTACGACCTTTATGCCGATCTGAGTGAGGCTAAGAATGTCGCCTCAGCTCACGCAGAGGAAGTGGCTCGCCTGCAAGCCTACGCGGCACAAATGCGTGCTGAACTGGGAGATAGCTTGGCCAAGCAGCCAAAAGGCACGGGCAGCCGGACAAAGCAGCCTGAAATAAGGGATTAAAGGCCGCTGAATTGCCAAAAATACGCCGAATGGGCCTCCTGAAGAGGCTTCTCAAGCCGCTCAATGTCATCTCTGAGAGGCTTCTGGCGGTATTTTTCACCTTTTGATCTAATTTTTCGCCGTTTCCGAAAATCGTGTCTTGCTGCCTGAGGCTCTTTGCGGATAAAAATAAAAAATCCCGATTGTGTCACCACCTCCCGGCGGACTTTTACGGGCTACCATCCTTCCCCCCTCATGATGAAAATCTACACTGCTCTCGCCATCTTTGCGTTCGGTATCAGCACGGCCAGTGCTCAGGCTCCAGCCGTCAAAGTGGATGGAGGAAAGCTTTCGATTGATACCCAAAAGACACCTCAGTTTACGGCTAGTGGTGTTAAGGACAAAAACTGGCGTCAAAAAGATTGGATGGAGATTGATTTTTCTTTCCAGATCAAACTGCCAGCGGCGGCTGGAGGTCGCAAGGGAAGCCTAGCGTCCATGACGGTGAACTATTTCATCGCTCTGAATGCCACGACTAAAGATGGCAAATACGAAGTGATCAAAGGCTCCTTCAACTATGTGGACATTCCAGCCGGTGAAGAGTGCCACGCATTATCTTACGTGAGCCCTGCCAGTCTCCGCCGCCTGCTGCAGAAGGATACTTTCGGTCCTTCTGATGTCAAAGCCTGGGGTTATGAAGTGATGGCCGACGGGCAACGCATTGAAGGCAATTCCAGTCTCGGTGGCCCCTGGTGGGAAAAAGCGGATGGGTTCTCGTTTAATGAAGGAGTGATGCTCGCGAAAACGGATACGCCTTTTGGCATTCTCTGGGGCGACTACGATGTGAGCGCCAAGAAGCAGTAATCTGCTCCGGCCATTTTTCACTCACACAAGGCACGTTTTAGAAACAAACAGCATGGCAGACAGCAAAAGCATAGCGGTCCTGAATCTCGGCTCTCAGAGATTGTCAGGTGCCATTTTCAGTAAGTCCGGGGGCGATCTTGTACTTAAAAAGTATGAGTTTCTCGACATGAGCGGTGATCCAACGGTGGATGCCTCGAGAATCCCTCAGCTTCGCGTCGGCGTGCAAGAGATTGCCAGCCGTCTCAAGCTCAAAGGCAGCCCCGTCAACTACGCCGTTGCAGGCCACACCGTTTTCTCGCGTTTCGTCAAACTGCCGCCGGTGCAGGGCGACCGCATGGACCAAATTGTGGAATTTGAGGCCCGCCAAAACGTGCCTTTCCCGATCAATGAAGTCATCTGGGACTATGAAGTCGTCTCAGAGATGGGCGAAACGGAAGTCATCATCGTTGCCATCAAGTCTGATTCGCTGAATGAGACCAATGACACCGTCAAGGAAGCAGGCCTGAAGACCACCTGTGTGGACCTCGCTCCCCTGGCTCTCTACAATGCTTTCCGCTACAGTTATCCGGACGTGGATGAGCCAGCGGTCATCATTGATCTCGGCGCTCGCTCGACCAACTTGGTTTTTGTCGAGGAAGGTCGTTTCTTCACTCGAAACGTGTTGGTCGGTGGGGCTTCCATCACCAATGCGATTTCGAAGGAGTTCAGCATCAGCTTCGGTGAAGCTGAGCAGCAGAAAATCTCCGCAGGTTTTGTCGCTCAGGGCGGCGCTGTCGAAGAACACTCTGACCCTGCGATTGCCGCACTTTCCAAGGTGATCCGCAATGCCGCTACTCGTCTTCACGGCGAGATCATGCGCACCATCAACTACTACCGCACCCAGCAGGGCGGTTCCCAGCCAAAGCGCGTCTTTGTCTGCGGTGGTGGGGCTTTGCTAGGCAACATGACCCTTTTCTTGGAAGAGAAGCTCAAGCTGCCGGTTGAGATTTTCAATCCTCTTCGTGGAGTCCAGTTGGATCGCGGCGTTAATGCCGACGCAGCCAACAATGACGCCCCTTTCCTCTCGGAAGTGGTCGGTCTGGCTCTCCGTTCTGCGGGCGGTTGCCCTTCTGAAATCGAACTCGTGCCAGACGTGGTGGCGAATGCCCGCGACGCAGCACGCCGTGCTCCGGCTCTGGTGCTGGCGGGTGTTTGCCTTTGGTCGGCCCTCGGTGCAGGCATGCTGTATTTCCAAAACGCAGAACGCGTGACCCAGGAGCAGCTTTCCTCCATGCAGCAGGAAAACAATCAACTGACGGCTCTCGCCAATCAGATCCGCCAACAAGATGGTGCCTTGGCTCAATCCATCGCTCTGGTGACGCCTCTCACGGAAGCCGTGGGAGATCGCTCCTACTGGGTGCGCTTGTTGAATAAAATCAACAATGCTTTCGATAACGACCTGATCTGGTTGACCCTTGTCGAGCCTCTGAAAGACGGCAAGCCCATCACGCCTGCACTTTTTGAAGAAGAGGAAAGCACGCCTGAATCCACCACGAAGGCCGTTCCAGGAAAACCTGTTTATGAACTGCGTATCCAGGGCCTCTATCGTAAAAATGATGAAGGTGAGCAGGTGGTCTATCGTTTCGCGACTGCTCTGGCAAAAATGGGCGATTTCGCTGCCGAGAAGTTCGAAGAAAAACGCGCCAATTATGTGAGCGCCGAAAGCGGTGTCGAAGAAGACCGCTATGCCTACAAGTTTAACATCAAGCTGCCCCTTCAGCAGCCCATCAAATTCACAAACTGATGAGTTGGATCCAACAAAATAAATTGCCTGCCGCCATCCTTGGCGTCACGGCAGCAGGTGCGGCAGGTCTGGGCTACATGCTCTTCTCCGCTTATACAAGCTACAGCTCCACGCTGGATCAGTTTGATACCGTCAATAACAGCTTGGCCACTCTGAAGAGTGCTACGCTGGCACCTACCCCGGAAAACCTGGCGATCAAGCAGGCGAAGGTGAAGGAGTTTACCGACATCTCCAGCAAGCTCTCCCTGGTGCTCAACACCATGCAGGCGGAGACTCAGGCCAAACCGACGACGGACACCGAATTCCAAGCGAAGCTGAAGACTAAGATCGCAGACTCGCGCAAGCTTGCTGCTGAGCGCGGCATGGCTCTGCCTGCTGTCTATAACTTGGCTTTTGATCGCTACACAGGCGAGCTTCCCAAGTCGAACGAGATCGCCACGGATCTTTCCGGTTATCTGGACGCTGTGGATCAGATCGTCGCTACTTTTGCGAAAGTCGGCGTCAAGCAGATGGAAATGTTGGAGCGTTCTGAGCTCGACTCAGAAAAAGCCGAAGCCGCAAAGCCTGCGACAGGCACGGCTAAAAAAGGCCCTCCTGGTCGCCCAGCCCCAGCTGCAGCTCCTAAATTGTCTGAGCGTCGTCAGGTTCGCGCCATGTTGACGCTGGATCAGGCCGCCCTTCAGCTTCTTATGAGCAGCTTGGCAAGTCCTTCGGAGATGCCCTACTTCACCGTGGTCCGCCTTCTGCGCATCGAAAACGAGCGCAAAAATGGCCCGCTCCGCGCGGAAACTGTCATCACCGCCCCCTTCGTGGCTCCAGGTACGGAAGGTGCCGCAGAGGCCATTCCCGTTCCAGCCGGTGAAGGTGCCGCTAAAGCAGCTCCTGCTGCCGCTAAGCCTGCCCCGGTGGATGCGATTGCCGTCCTCGGTAATGAAAGACTGCGTGTCTTCGTCGAAATTGATCTGGTGTATTTCTTAAACACTCAAACGGCCAGCGCTGGCACCCGGTGAGGACATTGTTCCGTCATCATGACACAACTTTGAAATAGCCATATGCAGAACAGGAACGGGAATTACGAAAAAGTCCTTCTGGGCATCACGGCAGTGCTTGCTCTGGGCGTTGCAGGTTACCTTGTGTGGACCAGCCAGAGTTTCAGTGACCGCTTGGTGCGGCGCACGGGCAACTCTAAGAACGACCCAGGCCAGCCTCCGACCGAGGTGGTCACTCAGACCCTTAAGCGTCTCACGGAAAAAATCACTTGGATCTCTCCAGTGATCAAAGGCAAGCCAGTGCCGCTGAATAAGTCGGTCCTGCTCGTTAAAAAGGGCGATCAACTGTTCGACCTTCAATTGGAAGATCCTCAGCTTCGTCCTCCGATGACCAATTCTTACTTGGTGAAGAACGAGCTGCCTGACATCCTTTCCCCCAATGTGGGTGACCTGGATGCCGATTCGGATGGATTCACCAACCTGGAAGAATTTGAGAAGAAGACGAATCCTCGGGATGAAAAAGATCATCCTCCTTTCACGGACAAACTCGTCCTGAAGCGCCGCATCACGTTTGATTACATCATCAAGCTCAACAGCAGCTCGCCTCCTTACCAGGTCCAGCGCATGACGCCAGAACCTAAAAAGAGCGTGTTCGTTTCTCCGGGCGAAGAGTTCGGCTTCGACAAAGGTGTCGTGCGTTTCCAGGTGAAAGAATTCACCCCCAAGAAAGTGGCTGACCCAGCCGTCGGCGAAAAGGATGTGTCTGAGCTTTCCATGCTCGACAAATCCAGCAACCAGGAATTCAAGCTCGTTCGTGGAACTGAAGTGAATTTGGCCGAATACGAAGCCGAATTCGAATTCACCCTGGGGGATCGCCCCACACGCACGGTCAAGAAGGGGGATACCTTCCAGATTCCAGGCATCGGAACGACCTACAAGCTGCTCCAAATTGAGGAGACCAGCGCGGTCATTCAGCCTGTGGACGGCGGAGAACCCATCACAGTGACCAAACCTTAACTTTTTTTCAACCCAACCAAAAAACATCTCGCCAGACAGAAGCAATTCCTGCTAAACACCTCGGCTCATTGTTAATTTTGACAAACCGCACCCTTCTATGATGCATCCCTCCCGAATGAAGAAAAAACAAATCGCCCTGATGGTCGCTCTCGCAGCACCCATGGTTGCCATGCCCGCCTTCGCAGGTGAGGGTGGTGCTAGTGTCCCTGGTATCGCTGAGCGGGAAATCGCCCGCCGTGCGGCCAGAATTGAAGATGCGCGGCAGGCTATGGAGAAGGGTGATGAGCTTTTTGCCAAGGGCGAATACGAAGCGGCTCTCGCTCAGTATCGTGCGGCCAAAGACATTCTCGACCAGCTTCCCAATGCCCCATTCATTCAAGACTGGCGTGACCTTGCCAATCTGAAGTTTGCCGATTGCGCCATCGTGGTGGCTCGGGAAAAGGCGAAAATCGGTGACTATGTTGCGGCTCAGAAGCTGATTGATGAAGCTCAACTGGCTGTCCCAGGGCACAAAGGTGCCAAGGTGTTCGCAAAACATCTGGCAGATCCAGACCGCTGGCCGCCAGCTCTGACCCCTCAGCACGTGGAAAACGTGGGCAAGGTGGAAAAAGGCCTCTTGCTGGCCAATAGCTCCCTGGAAATCGGTGACTATGACAAGTCCCTTCTTCAGTTCGAAGACGTCCTTCGCATCGATCCTTACAACTCCGCCGCACGTCGTGGCATGGAGAATGTGGAACGCAAGCGCAGCGATTATTTCGACACGGCCCGTGACCATCAGCGTGCACGCATGCTGAACATGGTGAACGAAGCCTGGGAGTACAAGCCACCAGTTCGTGGTCTGGTCATTGACCCAGTCGCCACCGGCGGAACCGAGCCTACCGTTTACCTGACTCGCAAGATGCAGGAAATCGTCTTCCCTCAGGTTCAGTTCGCCGGCGCGAGCATCGAAGAAGCTGTGGAATTCCTGCGCGTGAAAAGCCGCGATTTGGACGTGAACGAGACCGATCCAGCCAAGAAGGGTGTGAACATCATCCTCAAAGCTGGCGACGCTCCTGTCACAGCCTCCATCAGCCTCGACCTCAAGGACGTGCCGATGGTGGAAGCTCTGCGTTATGTCACCGAACTGGCTGGCATGAAGTATAAGGTTGAGCCCTTCGCTGTTCTCATCGTTCCAGTGTCTGAAACCACGGCTGAGCAATACACTCGCATCTACAAAGTGGGCCCAGACTTCTTGAGCTTAGGCGGTAGTGGTGGTGGTGCAGCCGCAGCTCCTGCGGCTTCTGCTGATCCTTTCGCCGCAGGTGGTGGTGCAGCTCCAGCTTCTAATCTGATTCAGCGCTCCACAGCCTTGGATATCTTAAAATCTCAGGGCATTCAGTTCCCTGAAGGTGCTTCTGCGGTGTTCAACGCAGTGACCTCTCAGTTGATCGTCAAAAACACTCAGCCTAACCTGGATCTTGTTGAAGCCTTTGTGGAGGCTAACCGCACCCTGGGGCCGAAGCAGATCTACATCACCTCGAAGTTCGTCGAAGTTTCCCAGAAGAATACCGATGAACTCGGTTTCGACTGGCTCCTCGGTGCCATCGGTGAAGGCAATGCTGTCCAAGGCGGCGGCGGTTCGGATGGCAACTCCGGTCTGGATTCTGGAACCATCGGTTATCCTAGCAACATCGCTAGCATGATCGGTGCAGGCAGCATCTCCCCAATCACTCGCAGTCTTCGCACAGGCGGCACAGCCATCAGCGGCAATGCTATTGACGCTCAGATCAACGGTGTTTCGGACGTTCTTGAAGCTCCGGGTGCCTTCAGCGTCGCAGGTGTCTTGACCGACCCTCAGTTTGCTCTCGTCATCCGTGCGATGTCCCAGCGTAAAGGTGTGGACCTCATGAGTGCGCCGAGCGTGACGACCAAGGCTGGTCAGCGTGCGACGATCGAAGTGATTCGCGAATTCATCTACCCAACGGAGTTCGATCCACCACAGATCCCAACCAACGTGGGTGCTACCAACGGTGGTGGCGGTGGTGCTAGCGCCATCCCTGTGACTCCTACCACCCCGACCGCTTTCGAAATGAAGCCTGTGGGTGTCCGTATGGAAGTGGATCCAACCGTCGGTGCTGATGGTTTCACCATTGATCTGAACCTGGCTCCTGAAGTCACCGAGTTCGATGGTTTCATCAACTATGGTAGCCCTATCTACAGCGTGTCTCCTGCCCAGCCTGCTTTCTCTTTCCTCGACCCTCTTCTTGGGATCGTGAACGTGGACGCTGTCGCTGCTGAGCGCGTCGAACTGACCCCGAACGTCATCAACCAGCCTGTGTTCTCCATCCGTAAGGTGCAGACGGCAGTGACGATCTGGGACGGCCAAACGGTGGTTCTCGGTGGTTTGATCCGTGAAGACGTGCAGGACGTGGAAGATAAAATCCCAGTGCTTGGCGATCTGCCATTCATCGGCCGCCTCTTCAAGTCCCAGGTGGAAGATCACTTCAAGCGTAACCTCATGATCTTCGTGACGGCCAAGCTGATTGACCCTGCCGGTCAGGCCATCAATCCGAACATGCAGAACACCACTGCTACTCCTGATGCAGGCCCTAATAGCAGTCTGCTTCCTCCAGTAGCGAATTGATTCTGAGGTTCTAAATGGATTCTGCGGCGGGCAGGTGGTCATTGACCTCCTGCCCGCTTGCTTTTATAGGCATGCTTCGGCTTCTTAGAAGCCGCGAGGCAGGCTCTCCCCGAGGAGCTTGATGATGGGGCTCCGGCTGCAGCTTTTTCTGTGGTTTCATGGCGGCCTTTGCTCTCACCCCTTTCTAGAATTTCAGTCTTCCAACTATGACTTCATGGATCATCACCGGCGGCATTGGCTGCGGGAAAAGCTCAGTGACGGACTTGCTCGCTAAGCACCTTCTTAAAAACGGATTTGAAGTTTTTTCGGCGGATCGCTCGGCTCAGGCTCTGATGGATGAGCCTGCGGTCTTAGTGGAACTGCAGCGACAACTTGGGGAAGATTCGGTAGTTTCCAAAGACGGAAAAGACGTCGCGAATCGGGAATGGCTGCGCAGTGAAGTCTTCGCCGATGTCGGGAAAAGGCAGATCCTGGAGAAGATCTTGCACCCTGGGGTGCTGCGAGACCTGGAGAAAAGCCGAGAAGCCCACTTGAATGGGGGGGCAAATCTTTTCCTTGCGGAGGTGCCCCTGCACTATGAGATTGGAGGCACAGTATCAGCGGATCTGATCATCGTCGTGGCTGCTAGCCCGGAAGTTCAGAAAAGGCGGTTGATGGAACGTCGAGGTCTCGACGAATCAATAATCGAACAGATGTTGAGGGCTCAGTGGCCCATCGAAGCCAAAGTTGAAAGAGGAGATGTGGTCATCTGGAATGATGGTGACCGCAGCGCTCTTGAAGCTCAAGTGCTGACACTGGCAAGACAGCATTGGCAAGCATGAATCCAACCGACTCCCCCGAGATCTCTCCTGAGGTCCTATCTCCCGCCACTGACGCGCCTGCTGCGGAAGTCCCTGAAGCCTTGGCTGCTGAGACGCCTTCTGAGGTTGCCGATGTCCCTCCTACGCCAGTGGCTGATGGGCGAGGCCGTGCGGATGCGCCTCAGGAAAAGTTCTCGCCGCCGACCGCAGAGCCACCTTTCCCGGCCGAAATTTCCCTGAATGATCTTCAGGAAGCCTCGCTTTCAGAAATTCAAGCCTTGGCCGAAAGCGTGAACTTCCGCATGAACGCGAGTCGTTCCAAGCATCAGTTGATTTATGATCTACTGGCCTGGATGGCAGACCATCGCACCCGCGTGAAGGTGGATGGTGTCTTGGAGATCGGCAGCGATAACTTTGGCCTGATCCGTTACCCAAAGTACAGCTTTGCGCCATTGCCTGAGGATGTTTTCATCCCGCTTTTCTTGGTTCGGAAATTCAATCTCCGACCTGGCAACCAGATCACCGGCTTTGCGCGTGCGCCTAAGGATCGGGATAAGTATCTGGCGATTGATCGCATCTTGGAGGTGGATGGGGTGTCTATTGATACTTGGCAACCGCCGGTGCATTTTGATAAATTGACCGCGATGTTCCCTAACCAGCGGATCATTCTGGAAATGGCCAAGCCTTGTCCAGCCTCAGTCCGCATCATGGATCTGGTGGCTCCCTTGGGCAAAGGCCAGCGTGGATTGATCAATGCTTCCCCGCGCTCGGGCAAAACGGTGCTGCTGAAGGACATCGCGAAGTCCATCGTCCACAATCACAAGGAAATTTCCCTGATCATCCTCCTGCTGGACGAGCGCCCTGAAGAAGTGACGGATTTTGAAGAATCGGTGAGTGGCTGCGAAATCTACAGCTCCACCTTTGATGAAAGCCCGAAACGCCATAGCCAATTGGCGGAACTGGTGCGCGAGCGTGCCTGCCGTCTGGTGGAAGCTGGGAAAGATGTGGTGATCCTGCTGGATTCCCTCACCCGTCTGGCGCGTGGTTACAATAGTCAGAGCGGTGGTGGTAAGGGGGCGCGGACGATGTCTGGCGGTATGGACTCGAAGGCCATGATCAAGCCGAAGAAATTCTTTGGTGCTGCCCGCAATGTGGAAGAAGGAGGTAGCTTGACGATCATCGCCACGGCTTTGATCGAGACGGAGAACCGCATGGATGACCTCATTTTTGAGGAATTTAAGGGCACCGGTAATATGGAAGCGACCCTGGACCGTGAGATCTCTGAGCGCCGGATTTTCCCTGCTTTGCACGTCTTGAAATCGGGTACTCGTCGAGATGACCTTCTCTACCACCCGGATGAGTTCAAGCGTGTGTCCGCCATCCGCAAGCAACTGGCCCAGGTGCCGGCGGTGGAAGCTTTGGAGCTGTTGATCCGCAACATCAACCGCACCAGCAACAATGCTGAAATTTTGCTCACTGGTCTGAAATGAGTGACGTTGTCCCACCCCTGATCCCCCCGGCGATCGTCCCGGGTGACTATGTCTTCATTGATACAGCGGAACATTTGCAGCAATGGCTGCAAGAGACGGAGGCACACATGCAGGCAACGGGTGAAAACCGCTGTTGTCTGGATACTGAGGCGGATTCGCTGCACCATTATCACGAAAAGCTGTGTCTTTTGCAGGTCGCTTGCGCGGGCCGCTTTGCGTTGGTGGATCCTCTGGCCATTGAAGATGTCTCGGGCCTGCTAGCGCTCCTAGATCGGCATGAGCTTTGGTTCCATGGTTCTGACTATGACCTCACCATGCTGCGCCGTACCTATGGGTGGGCTCCACGGGTGGTCCGGGATACGCAGATCGCCGCCAGATTGGTCGGTTTCCGGCAGTTTGGATTAGCAGCTTTGATCCACGCCATGTTTGGCCTCCAGCTTTCCAAAGCCTCCCAGAAGGCTGACTGGAGCCGCCGGCCGCTGCCGGAGCACATGCTTTCTTATGCCGTGGATGACGTGCGTTATCTGATTCCCCTGGCGGATTATTTGATGAAGCTGCTGCGGGAAAAAGGGCGGGAGTCCTGGTTTGAAGAAAGCTGCCGCGATCTCCAAGTGGATGTTGCAGCCCGCAGCATGGCACCGAAGGAAGACCCCTGGCGTGTGCAGGGCAGTGGCCGCCTGCATTCGAAGGGATTGGCCATTCTGAAAAGCATGTGGGAGTGGCGGGAAGGCATCGCCATGGAGCGGGACATTCCTTGCTACCGGGTGATGTCCAATAAGCAGATGGTCATTTACGCGGAAACCTTTGAGGCAGGCGGAGTGATGAATCCCCCGGGGGGATGGCGGCCACGCTGGAAAAAAGAATTTCACGATCTCATCGCGGATGTGTTCCGTGCGGGCCAAGCGTCTTGGCCACAGCGCGTGAAAAAGGCGAAAGCGCGCCTCACAGATGCGCAGCGTGAGCAGATTGATAGCCTGTGTAGCCTCCGTGATAAGGTGGCGGAGAGCTTGGATATCGAAAGCAGTCTGCTAGGCTCCCGTAGTACCCTCGAAGAAGTGGTGGCTGAAAGCGCCGGCCTGGAAGCGCTGATGGTTTGGCAGCGTGAACTGCTGAAGGAACCTCTGTCGAACATTTTGCCTCAAGCAGAGGCGGCCTAGCCAAATGAGCGGGGTGAAGCGACTGGTCATCCGTCGCTTCACCCGTTTCTCAGCGTCTAGTCAAAGTGCATCGTGGCGATGTCCGTGCGGCGTTGCAGGCCATCGAAGGTCACTTTTCGGGATTCGGTATAGGCTTTGTCACGGGCCTCCTGGCGGGTGGTGCCTTGCGCCACGATGGCGAGGACACGACCACCATTGGTTTCAAACTGACCCTGGGCATTTTTACGCGTGCCACAGTGATAGACACGGGCAGCTTCTACGCTCTCTAGCCCAGAGATCACATCCCCATTGCGGGAGCTGACAGGATAACCTGCGGATGCGGAAATGAGGCAGATGCTCCAGCCTTCGGCAAACTGGATGAGCTCGGGCTTGAGGCTGCCTTTGGCGGCTTCGAAAACATAGTTGGCAAAGTCACCCCGGACCATGGGCATGACAGCCTCAGCTTCAGGATCGCCAAAGCGGCAGTTGAACTCCAGCATCTGCGGCCCCGTGGGCGTGAGCATGATGCCGAAGTAGAGAAAGCCACGATATTTCAGCCCATCCTTTTGCAGGCCTTGCACGGTCACTTTGACCATCTCGTTTTCGATCTGCGTCATCAACTCGGGCGTGGCGAGCTGACGGCTGGCGACGGCCCCCATGCCGCCAGTGTTGGGACCCTGGTCATTGTCGCCGATGCGTTTGTAGTCACGTGCGGGCATGAGGATCTGATATTGATCATCACAGACGGAGACGAAGATGCTGATCTCAGGGCCTGAGAGGCATTGTTCGATGAGGAGGTCGCCAGCGCCAAAGATGCGCTTTTCCAGCACGTCTTCAATGAAGGCTTCAGCCTCGGCGCGGTCTGGGCAGACGGCTACGCCTTTGCCTGCAGCGAGACCGTCGAATTTGAGAACGATGGGGAACTGGGTGAGAGCAGCTTTGGCCTCGGCAGCGGTGGTGGCCACGGTGAAGTCAGCGGTGGGGATGCTGTGGCGCTGGAGGAAACGCTTGGCGAAAATTTTGGAGGCTTCCAATTGGGCCGATTCTTTGAAGGGGCCCCAGCAGGGGATGTTGGCTTCGGAGCAAAGATTGGCCAGGCCACGGTCTTTAACCAACCAGGCTTCCTCGCCAGCCACGCAGAGATCAATGGCGTGGTCTTTCATCCACTGGATCAGCTCTGGCAGGCCTGCCACGTCCACGCGAGTGGCCAGCGTGGCGATGGCATCGCTGCCAGGGTACGAATACAGCTCGTGCTTCTGCGGGGATTCGCTCAATGCGGTGATGAGGGCGTGTTCGCGCCCGCCTTTGCCTGTGACCAAGATCTTCATGGGGCGGGATGGATAGCGCGCCAAGAGCTGGAGGCAACCGCGCATCGCAGAAGTGGGAAACTCTGCGTTGGCTGAGGGCTCCTTTTGCACTCCTGCGGTTGATTCGTCTCCCATTTGGGTGAAAAGGGACACTGACCTTTCCGGTCCCCTCATTTCGCATGTGGTTCAACAGTTTTGGATTTTGGCTTTTCTTCGGACTGGTGGCGTTGATTTACAGCCGCCTACGTCTTGTTGGCCAGAATGTGTGGCTGCTAGGCGTGAGCTACTTTTTCTACGGGTGCTTTGACTGGCGTTTTCTAGGGCTGATTTTTTTCTGCACGCTCCTGAATTACCATGCCGGGCTGAAGATCGCGGCGGCTGAAGACCCAAAGCAGCGGAAATTCTGGCTGGGGTGGAGTCTGGTCATCAGCCTGTCCATTTTGGCGGTGTTCAAATACCTGGGCTTTTTCACCCATGAGTTATCCGTGCTGCTGCAAACGATGGGGATGATGGAGACTCCCTGGGTCTTGCAGATCATGCTGCCTGCGGGGATCTCTTTTTTTACATTCCATGCGCTTAGCTACACGATCGATGTGTATCGGCGGGACACGCCTGTTTCACGGAATTTTGTGGAGTTCGCGTTGTTCATCTCGTTTTTTCCGCAGTTGGTCGCAGGGCCGATCAATCGCTCGACCCTGCTGCTGCCGCAGATGGGCAAGGAGCGCCCGCCTTGCGATGAAAAGCGTTTTCGCGAGGGGTTGTACTTGGTGCTGACGGGGCTGTTTTTAAAAGTGGTCCTGGCGGATAACATGGCCTGGTTGGCTGGGCATGTGTTTACGGCTAGGCCGGAAGATTTAGCGGGTTCCGAAGTTTTGCTGGGAGTGTATGCCTTTGCCTTTCAGATCTATGGAGACTTTGCCGGATACAGTTCCATCGCTTGTGGGACGGCCTGCTGGTTAGGCTTTGATCTGGTGACGAATTTTCGCCGTCCCTATTTTGCCCTCAGCCCGCAAGATTTTTGGCAGCGCTGGCACATCAGTCTCTCCACTTGGCTGCGCGATTATCTGTACATTCCGTTAGGTGGAAATCGGGGCGGGGCATGGCGCACCTATCAGAATCTATTGGTGACGATGGTGCTGGGCGGTCTTTGGCATGGGGCGGCCTGGACCTTTGTGGTATGGGGAGGGATTCATGGTCTGTGGCTGGCGGTGCATCGTGCATTCAGCCGAAGCGGGAAGGGGAGTGGTGAAGCTTCACCTGTGTGGCAAAGGGCAGTGAAATGGCTGGTGACCTTCCATCTGATCTGCCTGACCTGGCTAGTCTTCCGTGCCGAGAGCTTTGAGCAGGCCTGGGCGCTGTTTCTTCGTTTAGGAGCTGACTGGACCCTGACGCCTTATGCGCAGACGACGGCCTCTTTGATCGCCTTTTTCATTTTCCCATGGCTGGCTTTTGAGGCTTGGCAGGAAAGTCGGAAAGATGATCTGGCTCTGCTGAAAGTCGCGTGGTTTTGGCGGGCCGTGTTGTATCTGTATCTGGTGCTGATGATGTTCTTCTTCCCACCGCCGATGCCGGCAGAGTTTATTTACTTTCACTTCTGAACCGTATGAACTTGCTACGTCTGGCTGAGGTGAAGGTGATATTATTTGTGGCCCTGTCTTTGGCGGGGCTGGAGGTGGGGGCGCGATTGTTTGAGGTGCGTCTGTCCAAGGACGTACGCCACATTCGCTCGCTGCCTGAGGCGGCAGCCTCCCTGAAAGCAGCGCCCGCAGAGCGGCTGAAGGTCCTCATTCTGGGCAATTCATTGTCTCGGGACGGCCTGGATAAGGAAATTCTCAAGACCGGCCTGACTAAGCTGACGGGGCGGGAAGTGGAACTGGTGGCGATGTATCCGGATGGCACCAGCATCAACCAGTGGTATTACGGGTACCGGCGCTACTTCGACCAAACGGGCGCTCTGCCAGACCTGGTGTTGCTGGGCTCAGCCCGGTTGCATGTATTGGATAATCGTTTTGAGCCGGATCGCCTGGCGGCCTTTTACACGAGTTTGGCGGATATGCCCCAGCTGCTAGGTCAACAAGGGGGAGATGTGGAGGCGATCTCAAAGGTGTTACTGGCGCGCGTTTCCATGTCATTTGCTCATCGCACGCGGGTACAACCGCTGGTTTTTTACAATCTCATTCCTGGTTATACCGAAACCAGTCAGACCATCGGCGTGGTGCGTGAGCAAATGGCCCCAGCGGTGCCAAAGGCCGATGTGCCGCCTGAGACTTGTGAGATGCTGACAGAGCTTTTAAAAACACTGAATGAGGGCCATGTGCGCGCCCTCCTGCTGGCCATTCCCATGACCAAGCCGTACACCATGCCGGACTGTGTCCTCGCCAGTGCGGCTGCGGCTCGAGTACCAGTCATCGTGGCCGGGGAAACCCTGCACGAGCGGGGAGACTATTTCTACGATGGGTATCACCTGGGGCCAGAGGGCAGTGCCGAGTACACGCGGTTACTGCTTGAAAAAATAAGTCAAACCCCAGGCGCACTGCCGCCGCTTTCTCGTTGAAGCTTTAGTCTCAAATGGCCTGGTGGGCTTTGAGAAAGGGGATTAGTTCATCCACGCCAAAGTCGGCCAGCACTTCGCCATCCCAGTCCATCGTGGGGGCTTTGCTTTGGCCTGAGAGTTCCACCATTTCCTTCATGGCGGCGGCATTGCCTGAGACGACCACTTTCTGATAAGGCAGTTTTTTCTCGTCCATGTAGTCGAGAACTTCATCACACCAAGGGCAGCCGGTTTTTACGTAGAGGATCGGGGTCATGAGAAAAGGGGGAGCGGTTAAGACGTTGTTTCGCTCATAGCATACGTGTGCGACTTCTTCCATGATCCTTTTATGACCGACCTCACCGCCTCTCCCGCCACTGATCCCCTGAGCCTTTATCGTTATCGTGATGGCCTTTATGCGGTGGATCTCATCACGGCGGCTTTGCAGATGGATTTCTTCACCTGGCTGGCTTCTCAGCCTTCCTCTTTGGAGCAAATCTGTGCGCATCATGGCTTTAGCCCGCGTCCGGTGGATGTGATGATGACTCTCTTTACCACCCATGGCTGGGTCACGCAGAAAGACGGTGTGTTTCACCTTTCCGCTACTGGGCATGAGCACCTGCATTCTCAGTCGGAGTGGTTCCTCGGCCCCTATTATGCCTCCCTGCATGATCGGCCTATCGCGCGGGATTACCTGGAAGTGCTGCGTACGGGCAAGCCTGCGGGCTGGTCTGGAGATAAGGCTGCTTTCGATTGGCACAAGGCCATGGAGCAGGAGGACTTTGCCCGTAGCTTTACCGCCGCCATGGATTGTCGGGGACGATATCTAGCCCAGGCTTTGGCGAAAAAGTTGGACCTCACAGGTCGCAAGAAGCTGCTCGATATTGGCGCGGGGTCCGGCATCTATGCCTGCTCCATCGCGGCCCAGCACACCCACCTTGAGGCGACGGTTTTTGACCAGGCTCCGGTGGACCGCATCGCGGGGAAACTCATCGTCGAGCGCGGGTGTGCAGACCGAGTCAGCGTCACCACCGGAAACATGTTTGAAGGCCTGCCACAGGGCCATGATGTGCATCTTTACTCCAATGTCCTGCACGACTGGGATGTGAAGGAGGTGCGTGAATTGCTGGCCATTTCCCACGCCGCTCTCCCTGCCGGTGGTCTGCTCATCATTCACGATGCCTTCATCAATGCCGATAAAACAGGCCCGCAACACGTGGCGGAATACTCCTGCCTGCTCATGCACTCCACCCAGGGTAAATGCTACAGCACGGGCGAGTATGCGGAGTTGCTGACCGAGGCGGGTTTTGCGCCTGGTGATTACCAGGACACGGTGGTGGGCCGTGGGTTCATGGTGGGCGTTCGTATCTAGTACACCCAAAAAAGTGGCCGCTGTTTTCACAGCGGCCACGTGGTTTAAGAAGGCGTTCTGAATGCCAAATTATGGCACCTTTGTCGGTGTGCCTACATTGGTGCAAATGGCCACCCCAGGGACGAAGCTAGAGATGGTACGGCCACCAAACGAGTAGCGTGCACCCAGAAGCTGGAAGTAGCTGGCCGAGTAGCCCGTGACCAAACCTGTGGTGGTATTCAGATAAACCGTGACCGTCAGGTTGTTTTTCACATTGGTAGCCGTTGCGTCTGAGAAGAGCAAGGCGACTGGCAGAGAGTTGCCCATGAGGGGCACTTTGCGGCCGTTGAAGATGATGTAGGACAGGTCCGGCGCGATGAAGAACTTGGCTGTCGAGTTGTTCGCAGGGATGCCTTTCAGGGTTCCTGTGACATCAATGCCGATCCCACCTGCACCTGGGAATCCGCTGAAGTCAAAGGTGACGGCCTGGGTGAGGAGGCTGGTGTAGTTACCAGCAGTGCCTGGGGGGATCTCGCCCGCGCTTGGAGCTCCAAGTCCGAGCACTTCTAAGGCGCGGCCGAATTCAAAACCACCTGCTTTGATCAACTCCGTTTTTGGGTCAATCGGGGGCAGGGTGAAGAAACCAAATGCCCGAGGAATTTCTGGATTGTTCACATTGAACAAGATGCCAGCGATGGCGAGCTTGCGCTTGATGAACTTGATCGGCACTTTGTTCGCCACACCGTCCAGGTCAACAAGGTCGGATAGAGTCAGAGTTCCAGTATAAATACCGGTTTTGGGGTCCACTTTGCCGGTCCAGATTTTGGCCCATTCTTTCAGGTCGGAAGGGGCGAAGGCGTCACCGTAAACGGGCACCAAGTTGCCTTTGGCATCCACGGTGAGTTTTTTCGGGATCATGCCGAGATACTTGTTCACTAGGTCGAGATCTGCGCCGAAGAGGTCGAAATCGAACTGGAAGTCTTGGGTTCCAAGTACCTGTGCCAGTGTCTGCTTGGTCTTCGCATCGGGCAGGGTCCATTTTTCGATGGAGACAAAAAGGTCAATCGGTCCGAATCCAGCACGATAGCTTTTATCGGTGGTCTTAGGCAGGAGGCTGGCCTTCTTCCACTGGAAATCATAGCCGGTTTCTGCTGCGACCATGTGGTAGCCATTGCCGCCGCCGCCAACCTGAGTCAGTTTGATTTTACCTGCGAGGAAACTATCCACCCGTTTGTATGGGTTTAAGAAGGCCACATAACGTTCATTTGGACCTGCAGGGAGAGAAGCCGTAAAAGCTGTGCCATCGGCGGTTTTCCCTGTCATTTTGAGCAGGCCTTTCGCATCAATGGTGACGGCTGCATAGCCAGAACCCGATGGATCATTCGGGCCTGGGACATCTGCCGGAGCCAGAGCCATGGTGTAGGCTCCCGCTGCGGCATAAGGCAGGGCACCTTTAGCGAAGGTGATCTGCTTGAAGCCATTTTCGGTGCTGCCGAGGGTGGTGGCTTCTTCGTTGACGAAGATGTCTAAGGTATCGTTCTCTTCGTAGTCTTTGATGCTGAGATTGACGCTCAGATCGAGATCGTTTTTCCCACGAACGATTCGGATGGTAGAAGCGGTGGCGCTGCCCACGGGATCATTGGGACCTGGATTTACAGTCGTTGCGTAGCTGAGGGTTGCCTTGAGAGGGTAGATTTTGTTTTCCACCGTCGTCAGCTTGCCTGTCAGGGCACCTTTCGTGGTCACGACCACTGTGGCATGACCGACTGGGGAACCTGCATCTCCATCTTCGGAATAAAGCAGGGCCTGGTAGCTGCCGGCAAGTTCCACAGGAAAGGCAGGCGGGGTAACGGGGGCGGCCCAAGCGCCGGCAGTGCCGAGCAGGGCCATGGTAAGGCTAGTTTTGAGTAATTTCATAGGTCGGCGGGAGATGCGTGAGGTCCGTGGGTGAGGGCTATCGAACCCTTCAAAGGGGCACGTTAGGGACCTCAACCAAGGCACATATACGCGATTTAGTATTTTAGGTGTCAGTTAACGAGAAACTTTTTTCTACATTTCCATAAAGAAAGGCTGTGGAAGGACGTCTGTGAAGGTGTCTATGACAAAATCGCTCTTCGCCTCTCTCCTCCTCCTTGTTGCTGGCATCGCCCAGGCTGAAACCACCGTCACGCTGGAAGGCGTGCACAATTGCTGCAAAAGCTGCACCAACGGCATCGTCAAGGCTGGGACTAGTGTGAAGGATGTGACTGTCACCGCCGATGGGGAAACGGTAACCGTGGTGGCCAAATCGAAAGCCAATGCCAAGAAAGCCGTCGAGGCGATCCTGGAAGCTGGATACTATGGCAAATCTTCCGAGGAGTCTGTCAGCACTCTAGCCACGACAAAAATGGAGAAAAAACTCACGGAAGCCACCGTCACCGGGGCGCATCTCTGCTGCCAAAAGTGTGTGAATGCCATGACGGAGGCGGTCAAAGCCGTCCCTGGAGTGACCGAATACAACGTCGTGAATAAGGAAAAGACCTTCACGGTGAAGGGCGAGTTCACAGGGTCGGCTCTTCTGGCCTCCATGAACAAGGCGGGTTTCCACGGCACTGTGAAGTGAGGCCGCCCGGGCTATGGCCCGGTGCTTGAATGTTCTGAAATCTCCGGTCGCCAGCGCGGTGATCGGAGATTTTTTCTTGCCGAGCATCTCTAGAAGCCTGCTCGCATCCCTCTCTTGCCCAATGCGGCCCCATGGTCTAGGCTCTGCGCCCTTTTCCCGAATCCATGAGCGCCGAGCCTGCCCCTGCTAAGAACTACAAAGATACCGTCCTCCTGCCGAAGACCGACTTCCCGATGAAGGCGGACCTCGTCGCCCGGGAGCCGCAGCGCCTGGCCAAGTGGCAGGAAGGCCAGCTCTACCAGCGCATCCAGGCCCAGAGCAAGGGCAAGCCCACCTTCATCCTGCATGACGGGCCTCCCTTCGCCAATGGCGACGTTCACATGGGCACCGCACTGAACAAGATCCTCAAGGACCTTATCGTGAAGTCCAAGACGATGGCAGGTTTCCATGCCCCCTTCGTTCCTGGCTGGGACTGCCATGGTCTGCCAATCGAGTTCAAGGTCGTCAAACAGGCTGCAGGCCTGACCCCGGTGGAAGTGCGCCAGCGTTCTGAGGCGGAGGCACGGAAATACATCGATATCCAGCGCAACAGCTTCAAGCGCCTGGGCGTCTTTGGTGACTGGGAGAATCCCTACCTCACCCTGGCCCCAGATTATGAAGCAGGCATCCTGCGCACCTTTGGCAAGGCGGTGGAGCAAAAGCTGGTCTATCGCATGAAGCGCCCGGTGCTGTGGAGCTACGGCGCGCAGACCGCGCTGGCTGAAGCTGAGGTGGAGTATAAGGAGAAGGTGAGTCCGGCGATCTTCGTGAAATTCGCGTTGCCCTGCGGTTCGGCCCTGGTGATCTGGACCACCACGCCCTGGACCCTGCCAGCCAACCTGGCCATCGCCCTGCATCCCGAATTTGACTACACCGCAGGCACCTTTGTGCACGACAGTGGTCGCACAGAGCAGCTTACCATCGCTACGTCCCGTATCGAAGCTTTTACGGCCAGCACGGGCTTTAAGCTGGATGCCACTCAGCCCATCACGAAGCTGAAGGGCAAGGAACTTGCCGGGGCAGAGGCCCAGCATCCCTTCCTACCGCGCACCTCCAAGGTGATCAATACGCTCTTCGTGACGGATGACACGGGTACGGGCGCGGTTCACATCGCCCCGGGCCACGGTGCGGATGACTATCAGGCCGGCCGCGAGCACGGGTTGGAAATCCTCTCTCCGGTGGATGGCGATGGCAAATACACCGCTGAGTGCGGTCTGCCTGAGTTCGTCGGCAAGCACGTTTTCCAGAGCAATGAAGGCATCATCGCCATCTTGGAAGAAAAGGGCGCGCTGCTGGGTAACGAAAAGTATGTCCACCAGTACCCGCACTGCTGGCGCTCCAAGACGCCGATCATCTATCGTGCGGTGGAGCAATTTTTCATCAAGATTGATGACATCCGCGCGCGCGCTTTGGCGGAGATTGATAAGGTTGCCTGGCTGCCTGCCTGGGGGCGGAATCGCATCTATGGTACCGTGGAAAGCCGCCCAGACTGGTGCATCAGCCGCCAGCGTACCTGGGGCGTGCCGTTGCCGGTGTTTTATCAGGCCGATGGCACCATCATCATGGACACCGCCATCATCGGCAAGGTGGCTGACATCGTGGCGAAGCAAGGCACCAATCTTTGGTTTGAAAAAGACGACGCCTGGTGGGCGGAAGCCGTGGGTCTGCCTGCGGATACGAAGCGTGGCAATGATACCCTGGACGTCTGGATTGACTCCGGCTGCAGCCATGTCTCCGTGCTGGACCAGCACCCGGAACTCCACGCCCCGGCCGACATGTACATTGAGGCGACCGACCAGCACCGCGGCTGGTTCCAGAGCAGCCTCATGATGAGCATCGTCGCCCGCAATGCCGCGCCTTATAAGAGTGTCATCACTCATGGTTTCGTCGTGGACACCAGCGGCAAGAAGATCAGCAAGAGCGACCAGGGCGCTGCGGGTAAAAGTGCCAAGCCGATGACGGCTGACCACTACTACAACACCTACGGAGCCGACATGGTGCGCCTGTGGGTTGCCAGTGTGGACTACCAGAACGAAGTGCCTTTCTCCGAAGATCTCTTCAAGCAGAACAGCGAAAACTATCGCCGCATCCGCAATACGTTGCGTGTGTTGTTAGGCAACCTTCATGATGAGCCCAAGGACTTCGCGCCAGCCGCAACGGATTACACTTTGATTGACCGCTGGATCCTCGAGCGCCTGCACACCCTCACTAAGGACTGTGTGGATGCCTACGCGGCCTATGACTTTCGCAAGGTCTTCACCCTGGTGAACCAGTTCATCACGGGCGATCTCAGCTCCCTCTACATTGATATCACCAAAGACCGGATGTACTGCGATGCGGCCAACAGCCCACGCCGCCGCGCCACCCAGGCCTCCATCCGTGAGATCACGGAGACCCTTTGCCGTCTCCTGGCCCCTATCCTGGCCTTCACGGCGGATGAAGCCTGGGAGCACCTAGGCCATGCCGATAGCCTGCACCTGGAAGTCTTCCCGCAGCCAAATCCGGCCTTTGCTCCCAGCGATGCCGCCACGGCGGTGGATCAGCTCCTTCAGGCCCGCGCCGTCATTCAGCAGGCCATCGAAAAAGCCCGTCAGGAGAAGAAGATCGGCTCCAACCTCGAAGCCACCGTCTCCCTGATCCTCCCCGAAAAAGGCTTCGACCACTCCGTCTTCGGCGACCTCGCCACCCTCCAGGAATTCTTCATCCTCAGCGACCTGAAGATCTCCCAAGGCACCGACCTAACCGCAAGTGTGGAAGTCTGCTCCAACCCCAAATGCGCCCGCTGCTGGAAACTGCTGCCGGATGTGGGGACCAATGACGCGCACCCGACGCTCTGCGGGCGGTGTGCTGAGGCGGTGGGGTGATTGAGAGATGCTCATGGATTAGAAAGATCTTGTGGTAAGCGATTCATTCGATGCTTGCTCGCCTCCGAAGGCTCCAATAACCGAAGAGTCTTTGGAGGCTGATCTCTCAGTCTGGAATGCACCCCGCAGGTTGACCCAAGAGTTATGAGAGTCTGAAGTGTGTGCGAGCACACCCACAGACATCATGAAACGCAAGAGACACACCCCGGAAGAGATCATCAAAAAGCTGCGAGAGGCGGCAGGCCTCATTGCAGGAGGCAAAACTGCGGAAGAGGCAGCCCGCCAGATCGGCGTGAGCGTGCCAACTTACCATCGCTGGAAAGAGCAGCATGGAGGGGCGGAGAAGAGCACCGTCAAACGCCTCAAGGAGCTGGAAAAGGAGAATTTGAGGCTCAAAAAGCTGGTGGCCGAACAGGCTCTTGATAACGCCATGCTCAAGGAGATCGCGGAGGGAAAATGGTAGGCCCGGCGCGCAAACGAGAGGCCGTGGTGCATCTGGAAGACAAGTTCCAGGTGTCCCAGCGCCGGGCCTGTAAAAGCCTCTCCCAGCCACGCTCTACCCAGCGCTACGTCAGCTGCCAGCGCAGCAAGGACGCAGTCCTGGCAGGAGAGTTGCGTCAGTTTGCCACGAGGCATCCGCGAGCGGGCTACCGCATGGCGCACAAGCATCTGCGGAGGGAAGGCGGCAAAGCCAACCTCAAGCGCGTGCAGAGGCTCTGGCGGCAGGAAGGCCTGCGGGTGCCGCGCAAGCAGCACAAGAAGCGCCGTCTGGACAGCACGGAGGCAGGCAGCCAGCGCCAGCGTGCCACGCAGATCAACGAGGTGTGGTGCTACGACTTTGTCTTTGACCAGACTGAGGATGGCAAACGGCTCAAGTGGCTGCCCATATGCGATGAGTTCACGCGTGAAAGCATTGCCTTGGAGGTGGAGCGCCGGATAGAGGCCGTCGACGTGGTTCGGGTGCTGGAAACCGCTGTGGCCGCCAGAGGCTGCGCACCGAAATACATCCGCAGTGACAACGGACCCGAGTTCGTAGCCAAGGCAGTGCGGGAGTGGATCGCGGCCAAAGGCTTTGAGACGCTCTACATCAAGCCCGGCAGCCCATGGCAGAACGCCTACAGCGAAAGCTTCAACAGCCGCATGAGGGACGAGTTGCTCAATGTCGAAAGCTTTGGCTCGCTGCTGGAAGCAAAAGTGCTGGGCAAAGAGTATCGGGAAGCCTACAATCACCAGCGGTTGCACTCCTCGTTAGGCTACCTTCCCCCGGCGGAGTTTGCGCAGCGATGCCTTGCGGCTTCCTGCGCTCCGCTCCGTCAGCCGCAAGGCATCGCTGATCCCCAAAACGAAGACAAAACCGCTGTCTCAAACCAAAACCCAAACTCAGAAACTAAACCGCCAGCACACCCAGCACTCTCATAAAAACTGGCTCAAACTTCGGGGGCATTCCAAGTCTGTTTGGTGGAAATCGAAGAGCCTATTATGAATTCAACCAAATAGAATGAACTTCTTCCGTCTCCTCCCGAAAGTTCTGTGGAGAATCATTGTTTGGATTCTGCCAATGAACCTTCTGGATGGATGTCTGAACCGAGATCCGTATTTGAAAATCGATCATCGCTTTTCCATCTCGGCCATTTGCGGCAGTTGTCCCAAACATCTGATCAATCGAGATAGGACTCGTAAATGGGATTGGAATAAGCCTGAAAATAATTCTTTTAAAACCTACGAAGAGTTTGAGGCGACCACGAATTGGACTCTGGAGGACATCACGCAGTTTAAATTGTCCGAAGAGGTCATCATCGGGCTTTCTCCTGAGGGCCGCTTTATTGCAGACCGCAGGACTGGTAAACTTCGGCTGTATCAATCCCTCGTGGAACGGGACCAAGTTTTGCGACAAGAGTATGGTATGGACCCGGAGAGAGATGTACATCCTCCCAGTCAATGGATGTGGACTCGCAGCCGCTTTTTATGGCCTTGGTTTTTGAGTTATTACATCGGCTGTCTGTTGTGGATCGTGATTCAAACGATTCGATCAGTCCGAAAGGATTCCCAAAGTCAGCTCCATGGATTGCAGCATGGCTGAATTGCAGCAGCCTGTGGAGCGCGGACCTCCGAGTCCGCAGCGGGTGGCGGCACGGTGGATGTGGAGCGTGGATGAAAGGGTTGTTTGGCTTGTCGAGGCGTTGGGGTAGCTCAGGATGTGGGGTGTGACGAGGTGCTGCGGGTTTGGAAACCCGCGCTCCACGGTGCGTTTTCGGAGCGCGGACCTCCGAGTCCGCAGCGGGTGGCGGCACGGTGGATGCGGAGCGTGGATGAAAGGGTTGTTTGGCTTGTCGAGGCGTTGAGGAAGCTCAGCATGCGGGGTGTGGCGAGGTGCTGCGGGTTTGGAAACCCGCGCTCCGTTAGGCTTCCCAGAGGCCTTACGGTTCGTCGGCCAAGTAAGTCCAGGGCCATTCTTTCCAGTCGCTTACCAAACCGGCTTTGACGGGATTGTTGCGGATGTAACGGATGGTCAGGGCTTTATGCTCGGCGTCCCGCATGTAGGTATCCCAATAATCGGCCTGCCAAAAAGTGCCTGTTCGACCTAATAATTGGTTAGCTCGATTCGAGCTGTATTGTTTCCAGCTTTTCACCACTTGAGGCATGGGAACCGTTGTCACTTCAAAAAGAACGTGCACATGATTGGGCATGAGAGTGAAGGCCTGCAAATGATAGCGATGCCCATCGAAGTGGCGCAAGGTTTGATAGACCATCTCAGCCACACGTTTGTCCTGCAAATGGCAGGAACCCCAACCGAGATCAATCCAGGACTCAAGCTGAAGGCGGCGTTCGCGTTCATCCTCCAACTGGAAAATTGTCTCCCATTCGTGTTGCAGCTCTGCCGGAAAGCTATCGCCTAACCGGAAGGTGACAAATTGGGTCAACCCAGGTTCGTCACGATGTGGAATGTATCCTCGTTCGTTCCAACCGCGAAACCCAAGCATTTGCTCAGCCTTGTCAGGATTGAGGGAGTGATCACGTTGATTTTTGACTGTCTGGCGCAGCTCCGGTCTGTGCGGCATGCCTTCTTGGCTTTGGGTGATTCGCTGCATGACTCAAAAAGGTGATACTCACTCGGCCAAGGTTCCTGGAAACTGGGAGAGGACGGGGATGAGCTGGGCGTCTTGGAGGTCGGGGCTTGTGGCGATGTATTGGGTTTTGCCGGAGGCGGTGCGCATGCGGATGAGGCCGGGCCAGACGATTTCGCCAGGGACGATCTCGATCTCCTTGCCTTGCGCATCCAGGGTGCGGACCCACTTGCCATCGAACTGGAGCCTCTGGCTGGAGCGCGGTCCTGGAAAGAGCCAGTGACCGCCCTTTTTGCAGGCTTCGGCGAAGGTCTCCGCCGTTGAGGAGGGCAGGTCCTGTGGGGTCAAAAGGTAGTCGAGGGTGCGGCGATGGAGATTGAGTTCGCGGAGGATGGCTGTGATGTCGGTGGAGGTGTACTTCTTGGCGCGAGCTTCGCGCAGTTCCATTTCCAGGAAATCGATCAGACGTTTTTCGTGGTCACGTTGTTTGTTACGCAGATCGGCAGTGAGGAAGGTCAACAAGTCGGCCTGCTTGCCTGCTTTTTCTTTGAAGAGCCTGCGGTGCCAGTTCAGGGGCGATGTCTTGGGGAGGCTGTCATAGACACGGGGGGCGACAAGGCAGAGGGCCTGTTTCATATCCGGAGAGGGCAGGTAAATTGTGGCACCGCCATCAATGCGGCGAGTAATGAAAACGCCGGGCAGAAGCGGGGTGCCGCGCAGCTGCCTGCTTTCACGACCGCTGTCGGTAATGCAGACAACGTCCCGCCCTTCCAGGCGAAAGTGGCGGACCTGGCGGGTGCCTTTGAGCGTCCATTTCTTGCCCGCCGCCTGCTGGCAAAAGGCTTCGACCGCTGCCTCCTGCCTGCCGGGATGCCACAGACGGCCTTGGGACAGTTTTTCTTCCTGCGCGTGGGCCAGGGCGAGTTGAGCCTCCAGTTCCCCTTTCTTTGTTGAATCCTTGGTTAGGTGCGGGATGCTTTGTTGGCCTTCCAGTTCGTTTTGCAGAAGCTGGTTCAGCGGCCGGAGGGTCTTGGCGGCGTTGTTCTGGAGCACTTCATAAGCCTTTTCCCACTCGGCCTTCGGCTCAGGTTTTGATTGAGCCTGCAAACTCATGCCCGTGCATACCAAAAGCAGGATGACCAGGAAGCTCGGATGCATGGCTGAAGACTAACTTAGAATGTAGAGAGCCGTCAATGTCGCGTGTGATTCGGGGCTCTGGAGCAATGTCCGAAAACAAAAAGAGCGCGGAATGGCTTCCGCGCTCTTTGAGAGGATAAGGCTGTTACTTCATCAGCTCGGCCAACTTGGGCGTGATGGCATCGGCCCAGATTTGGTAGCCTTTGGAGGAGAGGTGCAGGAAGTCTGGCATCACGTCTGCGGTCAAGGCGCCCTCGGGCTGGGGGAATTTATCGCCGATGTCGAGGAAGTGGATGTTTTTGCCATCGTCGAGTTTGGCGATGATCTTGTTCACTTCCTTCAGCTTGTCATTGGAGGCACCCAGTTTGCCGGTAGGCCGGTCACCACGGGGGAAGACGGCGAGGAGAAGGACCTTGGCCTGGGGCTGCTTGGCGCGAATGGTTTCGACGATGACAGTGATGCCTTTGGCGATGCCTTCAGCGCTGTCTGCGCCGACGTTGTTGGTGCCGATCATGAGCACGACGGCCTTGGGCTTGATGGTCTCAAGCTCGCCGTTGGTGATGCGCCAAAGGACGTGCTGGGTGCGGTCGCCGCCGATGCCGAAGTTGGCGGGTTTGTAGGCACCGAAGGCCTTGTCCCAGATGGCTTTCTGACTGCCCCAGCCGGCGGTGATGGAGTCCCCCAGGAAGAGGAGATCGGTCTTGCCTTCCTGGGCGATTTTGAGGAAGCGCTCATGGGCGGCGATGAAGCCTGGGTTTTCTTTGCCATCAGGTCCCATCTTCGGGGCAGCGACATCGGGGGCCTGAGGAGGAAGTTTGACAGCCGGGGCTGCGGGTTTGGCGGCGGGGGCGGCCGTCTGCGCGTGTGCGGTGAAAGCGAGGAGGAGGGCGGCAAGGATGGTTAATTTCATGCCCGGTGATTTTGAGAGCCGTCCGTGAATGAGGCAATGATAAAAGTCTGGTAGAGCCTACAGAATGGCTGGGTGTTTTGGATCTCAAGCGACTAGCGCCGCCTGCGCCTAGCGGGCCGTGGATTTAAACCTGCCTGTGAGTGGGCATGGGCGGCTTGCATGAGCCTAGCTCGCCGCCGCATGATTTTGTTGATTAAGAGGCAGCCAAATCCGAGGAACAGCAACAAGGCGGCAGCGCTGAACCAGAGGTTGCCCTGGCTCATCATCTCGGAATAAGCTTCGATCTGGCGGACGCTGGCCTTGGTATTGGATGGGTCTTTAAAACGAATGTGGCTAAGGGCTTCACGCTGGTGAGAGCAGCCCTTGATCAGCGTGACCAAGGCCAGGAAAAAAGGAGCAGGGCGGTGCTGCCGGCTGGAAAGGCAAACTTCATGAAGATGAGGGGCAAACTTCCGATGCTATGCTCGGAGTGTCCAGTTGGAATCGACTTGTGGCGAGCTTTGGGATCATACCGAGATCACCTGGCGCACGCCTTCGGCACTGGTGAGGGGGCGCAGGCTACCATCTGGCATGGCCAGGATGAGGTGGCCTTCTTGATTGAGGTCCTGGGCGCGACCGTAGATCTCTTGTCCATCTACGGTGGCGCGGATCTGTTTGCCCAACAGCCAACTGCGTTCACGCACCTCGGCTACGGCCTGGGGGTAGTCTGCGGAGATGCGGGCGAACTGAGTGTGGAGTTCTTGCAGGAGGCGAAGGGCGATCTGCTGGCGATCCAATTCCCGCACTTGCACACTGGAGGGTAGGCCGAGGAATAAGGAAGTGGCGGTGCCTGCGAGGGCTGGGGGAAACTGGCGGCTGTTCACATTCAAGCCGATGCCAAGAATCAACTTCATGCCCTGGGGCGTGGTGACGGCTTCAGCCAAGAGACCACTGACTTTGAGGCCGTTGAGATAGATGTCGTTAGGCCATTTGATCTGGGGATGCAGGGGCAACTCCTCTTCAATGGCCCGACAGATGGCGAGAGCGGCGAGGGTGGTGAGGCGGGGCCAGAGGGCGATGGGGGCCTCTGGGCAGAGCAGTAGCGAGACCATGAGGTCTTGCCCTCGGGGGGTGACCCAGCGGTTGTCCCGCCGGCCCCGGCCTGCGGTTTGGGATTCGGCAAAGAGGACGAGGTTTGCTGGCTCACCTCGCAGGGCTGCGGCGCGGAGGGCATCGCTGGTGGAGGGGATTTCCTCCACCACCTGCACCTGCCAGGGCAGGGAAAGGGCCGTGCATTCCTGCTGAAGGGCTTCAGGATCGAGATCACTCATGACCGGGCAAGGGTGAGGCTCATTGCAGGAGTAGGTCGCAGACGCGGTCAGTCTCCGAGAGATCTTCCAGGCACTGCCAGGGGGCGTGGCTGGCCAGGGCGGCTGCCTGAAAGGTCCCAGTAGCAACTGCGAGACAACGCGCGCCGATGGCCCGGGCGCAGGCGATGTCCTTGGGCGTATCTCCGATGACGATGATGTCCTCCGGTGCATAGGTGTGGCCGGTGATGGCCTGGATGCGGCGGGTGACAAAAGGGCCGAGGTGATTGCGGTCTTCGGCATCGTCCCCGAAGGCACCTTCGAGGAAAAAAGAGTCTAACTGGAAGCGTTGCAATTTGATATCGGCCCCTGCGCGCAGGTTTCCGGTTAAAAGGCCCAGGTCTGCGTTTGCTCGCATTTTGAGCTGATGCAGGAGCGATGCGACACCGGGCAGGAGACGACCGGTGAAAGAGTCATGGTGCAGGCGCTCGCGCAGGCGCAGGAGGTAGCGGTCTAGGTATTGCTGCACCAGCGCATCTGCCAGCTCATGTCCGGTCTGGGAAAAAAGAGTGCGCACCACGCCGGCATCCGTCGCGCCAGCGAGGTCCAGCGGGGCGAGTTGACTGCGGGAGACGCCGAGCACGTCTTCGACGGCATCTAGGAGTGAGGCGCCGCCAGCACCGCCGGTGTCCATGAGGGTGCCATCAATATCAAACAGAAGAAGCCGGGGCATGGGGAGAGATTTCGGGAATGAGGTCTTTACGCACATTGGCCGTGGTCGGTGAGACCACGGCCAACGAGTAAGGAGGGAGGTTAGCCTGCGCGATTAAGCCTTGGCTGGAGTATCGCCACTGGCGTGATCGTCATGATGTTCTTCATGGTCGTCATGCTCATCGTGCTTGTCTTCGCGTGGGTCATGATCACCCTGGTGGACGTCCTTCTGATCGGTCACACCCTTGAGGTGAGTCTTGAACTTACGATGACGCTGGCGCTCTGGGAGCGGGCTCATCTGCATGTTGATGTTACGGCCAGCCATCTTGGGCTCCTGATCGGCATGACCCATGGTGACGAGATCGTTTTTGATCTTTGCTGCCAGGGCATGGCCGAGTTCTTGGTGGGCCATCTGGCGACCACGGAACTGGAGCTGGATGCGCACCTTGTGACCTTCTGCGAGGAAATCTTCCGCGTGGACGATCTTGATGAGGTAATCGTGGGGATCAATGCCGATACGGAATTTGAGTTCCTTCAGCTTGCCACCCTTCTGGTGCTTGTGAGCTTCCTTCTTGTGCTTTTCCTGGATGTACTTGTACTTGCCGTAATCGACAATTTTGCACACCGGGGGTTCCGCGCTGGAGGCGACTTCGACGAGGTCAAGACCGCGCTCTTTGGCCATGCGCAGGGCCTGCTGAGTCGGGAGCACACCGTACTGCTGGTTGGTGATGCCATCCACCACACGCACCTTCGGCGCACGGATGCGCTCATTGACGCGGGTCTGGTCAGCGTAGCGGCTGTTATTGCGCTGGGGGCCACGGCCACCGGGGCGGTTGAAAGGAGGGCCGCCACCGCCAGTGCGGGGCTGGTAGCCCCCTGGGGCTGCGGGACGATTTACCGGGGCACCAGGTGCGCCTCCAGTAGCGGGTGCAGGAGCCCCTGCCGCAGGTTGCGCAGGAGTCGGATTTGGATTAGGGCGAGCGCCGAATTGGCCGGTGCTCAAATTGTTGAATGGATTGCTAATGGCTGACCTCCAGTTGTGTTCGGATCAAGAGCGCACGGATTGAGCTCCCTTGAAAATGGCATATCGCTCCACGGATCATATCAAACATAACGGGCCGTGGAAGCGGTGAGAAGCATGGACGAGTTTTCCTGAACCCGGTCATGCGGGCTAACAAAGGAAAGGCTCAGACAAATCATGCGAAGAAAAACTTGTGGGAATGGAGCAAACGAATGCTGCTCACTATTCGCGGATAAATCCGCATCTGGATCCCACAACGTTGAGATTAATCAGATTCTTAGCGCGGAGCAAGATGTTTTCCCAGAAAGTCCACTAACTCGCGCTTGGTTCTGCCTCTTGTTTCGGAGGCGTCAGGCTAAATGCACGGGGCCGAGTGAAACGAGCTGCAAGGTGGGTTTGCCCTCCTCTCGGGCTTTGGCGAGGTCCACGGTGAAGATGGCCTGCCAGTCATTGATGCCTTCGAGGTCCACGAGGACTTGGGAGACTTTCCAGGTTTGGCCATCCTCGGCGGGCTCGGGGAAGGTGTAGCGGCCATTGCGGGCCTCGTTGTCGAGGAGGATGCGGTCGTGCTCTTCGTAATAGGGGGCCATGGTGCTGGCGAGGAGATCAGCCGTCCAGGGGGCGGCCTGGGGACCGAGGGCATGGATGGCGAGGCGGTAATCCTCAATGACGAGGCCGCGAAAGAAACGAAAGATCTCGGTGCGGATGAGGGCGATGAACTCGCGTTTGTTGCGGGTGATGTCGGGAGCTTCTTCGTGCTCGGGCTTTTCCTCGTCGGGTTTCCAGTTGGGATCGCGCAGGCGTTCCCATTCATCCAGCAGGCTGGAGTCGGTACCGCGTAGCACCCCGGCCAGCCAGGCTTCCATTTCCTGCACGGGCTCAGTTTTAAAAGTCTCCGGCACGGTCTGAGAAAGGACCTTGTGGACGCTGGAGAGGTGACGGAGGAGGACCCCCTCCGTGCGGTGGAGGTCGTAGTCCTGGATGTAGTCGGTAAAGCCGCGGAAGTTTTCAAACATCTCGCGCACGATGCTTTTGGGGCGGATATTTTCCTGGCCGACCCAAGGATGCAGAGCGGCGAATTCATTGAAGGTGCTGTAGATGAAGTCGCGGCAGGGTTTGGGGTATTCCAGTTCCTCCAGCCGGGCGATTCGCTCCTCATAAGGCAGGCCTTCTTCCTTCATGGCGGCCATGGCTTCATCCTTCACCTTGCTGAGCTGGCGGCGGAGGATGAGGTCTGGATTTTCCAAGATGGACTCGCACAGCGTCAGCATATCCGCCGCGTAGTTGGGCGAGTTCGGGTCAATCAGGGCGAGTGTATCAATGAGGTAGAGGGACAGCGTTTGATTGAGCGAGAAGTCATCCTGAAGCTCGACATTGAGGCGTAGTTTTTGCCCGGGTTTCTGGCGGTCTTTGGGCGGGATGATGGAGATGATTTTGCGCTCGACGAGGGCACGGAAAAGCTGCTGGGCGCGCTGGCGGTGCTGCTTTTTGGCAGGGGTGGTTTCGTGGGAGTCCTCGATGAGCTGCTGCATGGCGGCGCAGCCGTCGTCTTCGCGGCTCAGTACCTGAAGGAGCATGCCGTGGGAGACTTGGAAACGCGAGACGAGGGGCTCTGGCGCGGCGGTTTGCAGCTTTTTAAAGGTATCCTCACTCCAGCCGACGAAACCTTCGGGCGGTTTCTTCTTCACCATCTTGCGCATCTTCTTCACATCGCCGGCGGCCTTGGCCTCCATCTTGGTGTTTTCAATGATGTGCTCAGGTGCCTGGGCGACGACAAAGCCGATGTCGTCAAAACCCCGCCGTCCAGCGCGACCGGTGATCTGGTGAAAGTCGCGCGCGGTCAGCGTGGCCACCTTTTGCCCACCGTATTTGCTGAGGCGGGTGAGTAGGACGGTGCGGATGGGGACATTCACGCCCACGCCTAGGGTATCGGTACCGCAGATGACTTTCAGGAGGCCGCGCTGGGCCAGCTTTTCCACGAGCATGCGGTATTTGGGCAGCAGGCCAGCATGATGAATGCCGACGCCGTGGAGGAGATATTTTTTGACCTCTTTTCCATAGGGGCTGGTGAATTTTTCGCCGACGAGGTATTCCTTGATGGAGGTCTTTTCGGCCGTTGAGCAGAAGTTCAGGCTCATCAGATCCTGGGCAGCCTGGGCAGCATCGTTTTGAGTGAAGTGGACGAGGTAAACGGGTGTCTTTTTGGCCTCCACCAGCTCCTGCAAAGTCACGTCCACGGAGGTCTGTGCGTAGCTGAACTCCAGCGGAACGGGCCGGTTCTGGGAGGAAACGATGACGCTTTCCGCCTGAGTGAGGCGGGTGAGCTCCCGCTGAAAGAAATCCGTAGCACCGAGGGTGGCCGAAATAAGGAGGAAGCGGGAGCGGCCCATGGTGAGCAGGGGCACCTGCCAGGCCACGCCGCGCTCGTGATCCGAGTAATAGTGGAACTCATCCATGATGACCTCATGGAAGGGGGCCATTTCGCCATCGCGCAGGGCGTAGTTGGCCAGGATCTCCGCTGTGCAGCACAGGATGGGGGCGTGGCGATTGACGGTGGCATCGCCCGTGGCCATGCCGACATTTTCCGGGCCGAAGTCACGGCAGAGAGCGAGGAATTTTTCATTCACCAGCGCCTTGATGGGGCAGGTGTAAACGGAGCGGCGACGGCGAGCTAAAGAACGGAAATGCAGCGCGGTCGCGACGAGGGATTTGCCGGAGCCTGTGGGGGTATTGAGGATGACATTTTTGTCCTCAAACAATTCCAAAATGGCTTCTTCCTGGGCCGGGTAGAGCTCCAGATTTTTCTCCGCTACGTATTCCAAGAAACGACCCAAGAGCTCGTCATTGGAGCAATCGGGGGATTCAGGCAGGAGGCGCAGCAGCGGATGATCGGACATTCAGCTCCTAGTTTCCCCAGGGGTAAGGTTTGGGCAATCTTGGATCGTGGTTTGGACGTGAAATCGGTGGTTTTTTCGCATGTGTTAAATAGTGTTCTCTTGAACATTTTTGAGGTTGTGTCAGGGTACGCCCATGTCGCAGCCTCCTTCATCTCCCATCGCCACGCGCCCGCGTTGGTTATTCGTGGATTTGAACAGTTATTTTGCGAGCGTGGAGCAGCAGGCGCGGCCCTATCTGCGTGGTAAACCCGTGATTGTGGTCCCTCTGATGTCGGATCATACCTGCGCCATCGCGGCGAGCCAGGAGGCAAAAAAGTTTGGCATCAAGACGGGGACCAATGTGGGGGAAGCGAAGCGGATGTGCCCCAGTTTGGTCCTCGTGGAGGCCTCTCATGAGCGCTATGTGGAATACCACGAAAAGATCAAGGATGAGGTGGAACTGCACTGGCCTGTCCAGGTGGTGGGGTCCATTGATGAAGTGGGATTGCTGCTGGATGACAAACGCGCCAATGAGGCTTCCGCAGTGGACATTGCGCGCCGCATCAAAGCAGGCCTTCGCAAGAATGTGGGCGAGGTGATCACCTGCTCCATCGGCATCGCGCCGAACCGTTATCTTGCCAAAGTGGCCAGCGATCTCACCAAACCGGATGGGTTGGAGATCATTCGTCTGGAGGACATGCCGGGGCGGCTGGCGCACCTCAAATTGACGGATTTACCCGGCATTGGTCGACGGATGGAGCCACGCCTTCATGAGTGTAAAATCGAAACCTTTTTAGACCTTTGGAATGCGAGCCCGGCAGTGCTGCACCAGGCCTGGGGCGGGGTGGGTGGAGAGCGCTTTTGGCGTCACCTGCATGGAGGGGAGTTGGACGGGGATTTCGACGACATGGAAAATGTGCCGCCGAAGAGCATTGGCCATAGCCATGTGCTTTCCCCGGAGTTTAGGAATCCCCCTGAGGCGATGATTGTCGCGCAGCGGCTTTTGCTAAAAACTGCCAGTCGGCTGCGGCGGGTGAAACATCGTGCCAGTGAGCTGTATCTGAGCCTGCGGACCGAAAATGGGGCCAAGGGGAAAGCCCACATGAAATTTTCGCCCGTTTCAGACAGCTTCGCTCTGACCAAGAGCCTCGAAGTGTTGTGGGGCAGGGCCATCGAGCAGATTCCTGGGCATCGGATCAAGAAGATCGGCGTGACACTGATGGATCTAGAGTCCAATGAGCAACCGGTGCAACTCGACCTGTTTTCGATGATGGGCGGCAGTGTTTCGGGAGATGTGGAGAGGCGGAACCGTCTTTCAAAAATCATGGATGACATCAACCAGGATTTTGGCCGCGATAGCATCGCGCTCGGATTTGCGCCGGATTTGGTAAAAACCTTTTCAGGCACGAAGATCGCCTTTACCCGCATCCCGGATTTGAAAGAATTCAAGGAGTGAAGGGGCGGCGCTTGCACGCTGAGGAGATGCGGGGAAAGTCAGGGCTGAATGAAAACGATCCTTTGCTTTGGCGACTCCAACACCTGGGGATATGACCCTGCGAGCATGACGGCCCCGTTCCCGCGCCGTCATGGGCCTGAGGTGCGGTGGACCGGTGTGCTGGCCAGGGAATTGGGAGCCCGGTTTAAGGTCATCGAAGAAGGTCAAAATGGCCGCACCACAGTGCACGAAGATCCCCTGAACATCTGCCGAAAGGGGAAGGACTATCTGCCAGCCTGCCTGGAAAGTCACAAGCCACTAGACCTCGTCATCCTGATGCTGGGGACGAATGATCTGAAGAGCACTTTTAATGTGCCACCGGGTGAAATCGCTGCCGGGGCAGGTGTGCTGGCGCGGATGATCCTGGCGAGCGATGCGGGGCCAGAAAATCGTCCGCCGCAGTTAATCCTGGTTTGCCCGCCCTTGGTGAGGGACCTTTCGGCCATGCCTGATCTGGATGCCAAGATCCCCCATGGAGCCGCGCGCAGTGCCCAGTTTCCTCGCCACTATGAGGCGCAGGCGATGGCTTTAAAGTGTGAGTATTTTAATTGTCAGAACATCATCGAAACCAGTCTCGTGGATGGCATTCATTTGGAGGCCAATGAGCACTTGAAGTTAGGCCAAGCGCTCGCGGAAAAGGTGCAGGCTCTTCTCGGCTAGAGCATTTTAAATCATTGTGTAACCCAGCGTGAAGATTGAATCCCCGAATTGTGAAGGATTGCTAGACGACACGCATTTTCATTTCTCTCTAAGTCTTCAGCAAACGAGGGCGAAAAGACGTCCCCCCTCGCCCAGCTTGCGGGGAGCAGGGCCAGGGGTGAGGGGCGGTTGAGAGCTCTCGGGGATCGAAGACTGAAACCGTCGTTTTTTGGAAAAGGGCCACCTTTGCGGACGGACTTTTTACGTGCTGCGACCACCCCCTCACCTGGGCCTCGTCCCCCAATTCTTGGGGGAGATGGAACGCGCTTTGGAAGCTCGGGATTGAAGAGCGAACGAGGGCTAATTCAGACAAACGACCACCGTATGTTCTTTAGCCAACGGAGTCTAAAAGACATCCCCCTCTCTCCGCTTGCGCGGAGCAGGGCCAGTGGTGAGGGGCGGTCGAGGGGTCTCGGGGATCGAAGACCGAAAGCGTCGTTTATAGAAAAGGGCAACCTTTGCGAACGGCGTTTTGGCGTGCTGCGACCACCCCCTCACCTGGGCCTCGTCCCCCAATTCTTGGGGGAGAGGGAACGCGCTTTGGAAGCTCGGGATTGAAGAGCGAACGAGGGCTAATTCAGAGCAAAAGACCACCGTATGTTCTTGAGCCAACGGAGTCTAAAAGACATCCCCCTCGCCCCGCTTGCGGGGAGCAGGGCCAGGGGTGAGGGGCGGTCGAGGGGGCTCGGGGATCGAAGACTGAAAGCATCGTTTTTTAGAAAAGGGCAACCTTTTGCGGACGGGCTTATTGCGAGCTACGACCACCCCCTCACCTGGGCCTCTCCCCCAATTCTTGGGGGAGAGGGAATGCGTTTTTGGAAGCTCTGAATAAGAGAGCGAACGAGATGTGAGCGGCCCTGCAATTCACACCGCACGGACGGGCTGCATCATTTTTTAGACTGCTCTAAACGGAGAGGCTTTCAGAAAATGAGTGGGAGACCGTTCAAAGCTTGTCTTGGCCTTGGAGGATGCGCTTCAGCAATTGCCCTCTCACTCCCACACCGTCCTGGGTCAGTTTCAGCAGTTTGGCGTCCACGCGATCTTGTTCGACCAAGGGCATGTTGGCCCAGGGGAGGGTGATGCTGTGCGGACCCTGACACAGGGCATCGTAACGGATGAGCCCCTTCACGTAAGCAGACCAGGAGGGGTAACCGAGCATGGAGGCCCTTTTTTCTGCGACATCGAGAAGATCTGGAGGAAGCTTGAGAGAACGAGTGCTAGAGGCCATAAGAAAGAGAGGTGGGGGTGCAGTGGGGGATTCTGCTGATAATTTTGCAAGGATTTCACGTTTGTCTAATGGTGTTCTTTTGAACATTCGTTAAGATGATTGAAATAACTTCTCCCCGCTGGGTGCGTCTTCAGGGGCGGAAATCAGCGGCTCTCACTTTTCATTCCCTGACGGATGAGGTGCAGAACATACTCGCGAACCGAGGGAAACCCGAGTGCCTGGCGAAGTCTCTCCAAAGTTTCCCATTCTTGGAGCGTGAGCGGTAACTCACCCTCGGTCTCGCCCTGGCAGGAGAACAAGGGCGCGTTTTCGATGAGGTGCTCCAGCAATAAGGAGGCCGGGCCGGATGGTGTCTGGCCTTTTTCCCACTGAGTGACGGCGGTGGGGGAGACCCGCAGCATGCTGGCAAACTGACTTTGCGTGAGCCCCTTCGACTCACGGTAAGTGCGAATTTGCTCCGCTGTCATGGCTTGATTCTCCAGTGAATTTAAAGAGAAGACAATTTATCTTCGTGCCAGCTAGTGAGAATGGCGGTGTTTTTTGCGGCGGTATCAGTGGTTAGGCCGTGATGCGGTGCCTTGCGCTTTAAAAAAGGTCTCGGTGAAACTGGGGTCAAGTTGCTGATAAAAGGAGAGGGCCAGTTGCAGCTTGGTGCGGATGCGTGGGTATTGCTCCGCCAAGGCCCACAAAGAGGCATCGCCAGCGAACAAACGAATGGTTAGGCCATTGAAGTCATTCTCAAGGGTGGAGCAACCATATTGGGATAGGAACCCTTTCTCCAGCAGAGCCGTTTCAGACTTGAGACCTGCCTTGCCTTGCTTCACCGCATCCACACCATCGCCCAAGTATTGGAAGCCTGCTGGATTGGCGTTTTGCCAGGCCTCTTTGTCCAAGAATTGCGGGTGGTTACGCATGAGGATGCTGGAGAATTCGGCGTGAAAAGTGCCTTGAACATGGGCTGGAGTGTAGCCAGCGCGCTCATCGCCCATCTTGAGATAAACGCAGGTGCGTGAGTTGGTGCCGCTGGTAACCACCCCACGATAACGCAGTTCCGAAAGCACATACACGGTCTTCAAGTTAGCCTTTAAAACTGTCGCTGGATACTTGGATAACGCAGCCTCTAAAATGACTTTGGCTTTGCCGAGTTTCTCATCACTTAAGGCGCTGCCTTGGGCACTCACAGGCTCCTCTCGCCATGCCTCTGGGAAGACTTCGGACCTCGATGAGGTCAGCACTGGCACGGGCTTTTCCAGGATGATCTTCTCCTGGGCCTGAAGGCTGACGCTAAACAGATATCCAGCCGCTGTGATGACAACGATGCGTGCAAAGGTTTTCATGAATGATGGAAGATGTCCTGCAACTTCATCCAAGGTTAAAGCCAAGTTCCGTTTCCAAGAATGAAAATTGTGACTTCATCAAAGGTGCCCGAGGGAGATCTTCGTCACAAAAAAACCCGACTCGCTGAGTCGGGATTTTTTTGTCGGTTTGAACTGTAATCCCTTGATTTTCAAGGGGTGGTGCCGGTGGTCGGACTCGAACCGACACTCCTTTCGGAACAAGATTTTGAGTCTAGCGCGTCTACCATTTCACCACACCGGCGTGTGAGTTCTTGCGAAGGGACTGTTAAAATGGCGAGTCTTCTGCGGATTGCAAGGCTTTTGGTGGTCCAAGTATTTCTCGGAGTAAAACCGCCTGGCGGAGGGTGGCAGGGGTTTGCAGGAGTTGGCGTAGCCCGTTGAATTCTGGGCGGGAGCGAGGGAGGGTTTGATCTGGGCTGGGAGAGAGTTTGGCGGGAGTCGGGGGCTGGGCAAAAAAGACGGGTGGGGTGCTGGCAGAAGTGGTGGTGACTGGGGCCGTGGTGACTGGGGCCGTGGGGAAGGGCGCGGCAGGGGTGGGCGGCGGTACCGGAGTGGGGCGCAGTTCTGCCCGCACTGTGTAGGAGCGTGGCCTGGAGGTGGGCGGCGGTGGCGAACTCGGCCGCTGCGGGATGGGCGGAGGCGCTGCTGGGCTTTTGGCTTTGCGAGCTTCTTCTTTGATCTGTTCAACGACATCCCTCACGGTATCCCAGGGATTCAGCGGCGGTGATGCTTTGGGCGAGGGACGCGGAGGTTGGCCCGTTTGTTCGACTTGACGTCTCCAGGCTTGTTCACGGGCCGCGCGTTCTTCGGGGCTGGGAAGGTCGGCCTTGCGACGCTCGGCCTCTTCTTGACCTTGTTTGAAAAGACCCCATAGCCACTGCACGAAGCCGGCCCCCATGGCGATGACGATGATGACGACCTGGATGGGATCAATCTCGGCGAGCAACATAAACGGAGTGTTGCATCATTCCAGCGGACGCGCCACCACGATTCCAGCGTGGCTTTTGAAGTCGGCCAAATAGGCATGCAGTTCTTTATCCATCAGCACTCGCTTATGCGTCTGGGAAGCATGCATGAAATGACACAAGCCATCCTTTTTGCGGACTATGAGGCCGACGTGACTGCAATAAACGTGAGGTTTATGGGTGACGATGCCAATGATGTCACCGCTCTGCAGTTGGGGCTCAATGCGGCTGACCTGGTCTTTGGGCAGGTAGCGGAAAGGACGGGTCTGGAGTTCAGCCTCGATCTGGGCCATGCCGGGACGGAGACCAGGGTTGTTTTTCAGGTAACGATAGCTTTTCCACAGGACGGTCATTTCATCAATGCGGCGGCCTTCGAGGAGTACGGTCTTGCCTAGGCTGGTGGTGATGTTGCGCACGTGTCCACGCTTTTGGTTATCCTGAAACCACTCATCCAGGTAGTGAATGCGGTCTAGGTAGCCTCCTTGGCACGTGCCGTGGCGGTATCGGGTGATCTCGATCTGGCGCAGGAGATCTGCGGGTGTGTAGTTATCTTGGCGGATGGCCAGCATGCGAGCGAGGCCCAGAGCGATCTCAAAGAACGTCCAACAGTCTTGGCCGTCGAAATTCGCCGAAGGGGATTCGATGTGATCGTGAATCTCCAGGGTGAAGCCGACATACGGGGTGCCTGCCATGGCAAGCGCAGCGCGGGTGATCCGAGCACCGATGGGCAAGGCACGCCAGTTTTCCTGAAGGGCTTGGGCCACAATGCGATCAAACTTACCTTTCCCGATGAAAGTGAGGCTCTGCGGCAAGTGCTCAGCCGCCTGAAGGAAAGAGGGCAGTGTAGCAGAGGCGAGTAGGTGGAAAAGAGCCCGGCGATTCATCACCAAAGGATACGTGACGGCCTGGGACGATGCAAAGCGGGATGCGACTAACTCTTTTTAATAATTTACATAAATGAAATACAAAAGTGGTAAAATTTCCATTTTTGATATTGATGCTTGAGGTATGGCGGTTATGATTTCCATGACGATCTATCAAATATGATAAAAAGAGCATGTTTGAGTATCAGTTATGTAATTCCCCCCTGCCAATCATGAAAAATTTATTCGCCACCTTGAGCGCCATGGCTTTATTCGCGACCACCGCGCAGGGGGCTGTCCTAGGGCGATTTGACTTCAATCATTTGGCCAGTGTGACGTCAGCGAATGAAGCAAGCTGCATTTCACCATGCATTGATGTGACCGATCTGGATGCCTGCTGCCTGACGGAAGGTCTGCGCACGGCGGGTGGGCCCGATGGCACTGCCTTCCGAACGTATTCGGGCTGGGATCGGAATCCCTCGGATGCCTCAGAATATCTCAACCGTAGTGGGCTGTGGCAATGGCCGAAGACTTTGGCTTTCGAAGTCCAGGCTGGAGCGACGAGCCTTGGGACGTTGAGTGGCCTTTCAGTGGATGTGAAGCGGCCCTATTTGTCGTCTCCAGATACGATCATGGCCTCCATCTTCTGGGCTGATTCCGCCGGGGTCATCCAGCAGCGGAATTCGGGTCCGGTCAGCCTCGCTGCGGCGACGGGGTGGACAACCCTCGACTTTGATTTTGCTCAGGGAAGCGCCCCGTTGCCCTCTGGCACAGAATACAGTGGGGAGACTTTCAATGTGGAACTGTATGCCTGGGGTGGTTCTGGTGGGGCACTTTATTTGGATAATGTGACACTGACGGGAGATTGTGCGCCGATCCCTGAGCCAGGCGGTGCGTTGCTGATCGGGATGTCAGGCTTCGTTCTACTACTGCGCCGTCGTTTGCGATAGTTTGAGGCTCAGAGAGTTAGGGCGGCAGAGGGGCGTGAATCGAGTCTTGCGCCGGACCAGGGTAGAGGCCACACTGGCAGGCTGTAACCCACCTACCTTCATGTTTCGCTGCGCCCTGTTCGCTGCTGTCTCTGCTCTTATGACGTCGCCTCTGCCTCTTGCTGCCGAAGTTGTTTCCACTCCCTGGGGAAAAACGGCGGCTGGAGAGGAAGTGCATCTTTTTACTCTCCGTGATGCGGCAGGGCTAGAGGTGCAGGTCACGAACTACGGGGGCATCCTGGTTTCTGTGAAAGTGCCGGACAAAAAAGGCACAGTGGCGGATGTGGTACTGGGTTTTGACAGTCTGGAACCCTATCTGGGTAAGCATCCGCATTTTGGCTGCATCACGGGCCGTTATGCCAACCGCATCGGTGGGGCCTCCTTTCAGATTGACGGGGTGCAATATGAGGTGACGGCGAACTCTGGGAAAAATCACATTCATGGCGGTAAAGACGCCTTTGATAAAAAGGTGTGGAAAGCCCGGGTGCTGGAAGGGCAAACGGCAGTGGAACTGGCCTACACCAGCGCCGATGGTGAAGAGGGTTTCCCTGGCAAACTGGACTGCACGGTCACCTACAGCCTCACGGGAGACCGGGCGCTGAAGATTGATTACCGTGCCACCACGGATAAACCCACGGTGGTGAATCTCACCAACCACAGCTACTTCAATCTCGCGGGGGAAGGCAGTGGCGATATTTTGGGGCATGAGCTCACCATCCCAGCTCAGACTTACACCGCGACGGACGATGCCCTGATTCCGACCGGGGAGATCGTGAGCCTGCTGGAAACGCCGCTGGATTTCACCTCGCCGCATCTCATCGGGGAGCGCATCTCGGCCAATTTCAAACCGCTGCTCCAGGGCAAGGGGTACGATCATAACTACGTGCTCCCCGGCACCGGGCTGAAGCTGGCCGCGCGTGCCAAAGACCCCCAAAGTGGCCGTGTGATGGAGGTGCATACCACGGACCCTGCGGTGCAGCTTTACACCGGGAATCATCTCAAAGGGGTGAAGGGAAAAGCAGGGCATGTGTATCAGGCCCGTCATGGCTTCTGCCTGGAGACTCAGAAATACCCCGATAGCCCGAATAAGCCGCAGTTCCCCAGCGCGACCGTGCGCCCAGGAGAGCCTTACCTGCACACCACGATCTTTAAGTTCTACGCCGAGTGACCGCGCCTGTTCCACTGCCTGTTTTTATGCCACCGACTGCATCTGCTTTTGTGCAGGAGCAGGACTTTGCCGCCCGTCAATACAAGGGGCGCCGCGATAATCAGGAGGATTATTATGCCTTTGCCGATGCGGCGGAAATGACCGAGGAGCCGCTGCAAAAGCTGCTGCTGGTGGTGGGGGATGGCCTGGGTGCCCATGCGGGCGGCAGTGTGGCCAGTTACCTCGCGGTCAATGCCTTCGTCCGCGCCTTTCACGAGCAGCCGGGAGATGCTAGCTGGCGGCTACGCACGGCGCTGGATACAGCCAATGAAACGCTGGGATACATCACCGATCGTATGCCCTCGGTGGCTCCTCCTATGGGTACCACCATGCTCTCTGTGCTGGTGAGTCACCGGGAAGTGCAATGGATCAGTGTGGGAGATTCACCGCTGTTTCTTTACCGCCGTGGGTTACTCACCCGGCTGAATGCCGACCACTCGCTAACACCTCTCTTAGAAGAACGCGTGCGCGCTGGGACGATGACGGTGGAGGAGGCTGCTCACCACCCAGACCGCCACACTCTGCAAAGTGCGGTGATGGGGGTGCAGATGGCGCTGATTGATTTTGCTGCGGACCCCATCAAGCTACTGCCGGATGACATCATCATCGCCGCCAGTGACGGCATTTTCACGCTGACATCGAAGGCCCTGGAGGAGCTGCTTCATTTCGGCCAAAACACCACGGCGGATAAAATCGCCGACGCCATCATCTTCGCCATCCGACGGATCAACTATGATCGCCAGGATAATACCACGGTGGGTGTGGTGAAGATCCCTTCCTGAAAAGGAAGGGGCCGAGCCCGAAGCTAAAGGGGGATCTTGGCGGCTAAACCACCTGAAAGAAGGGCCATTGTCCGCTGAAAAGGGCTGACGAGAGTTGTGTTGGGCAGTTAATGATGGAAAGGCGAGACTTTTGACGGTCCTCTCCTTGACCTCTGCCCTCTGCCTCCTATGCTCGACCGTCCCAGCGCCGGGACGTGCAGACCTTCCCCCATTTTCGCTCCATGAACATCCACGAATACCAGGCCAAAGAACTGTTTGAGAAATTCGGTGTCGCCACACCTCCTGGCAAAGTTGCCTCCACGGCTGAAGAAGCTGGCAAGATTGCCGAAGAACTGGGTGGCGCTGGCCTCGTGGTGAAGGCTCAGGTCCACGCGGGTGGTCGCGGCAAAGGCACCTTTAAAAACGGTTTCAAAGGCGGTGTGCACGTGATCAACACAGCGGCTGAAGCACAGGACATCGCCGGTAAGATGCTGGGCCAGACCCTCGTCACCCACCAGACTGGGCCGGAAGGCAAGCTGGTGAGCAAGGTGCTCATCGCCAAGTCCGTGGACATCGCCAAGGAGCATTACTTCGCCATCCTGTTTGATCGCCAGAGCAGCAGCCACGCCCTCATCGCCAGCACAGAAGGCGGCATGAACATCGAAGAAGTGGCTGAGAAGACACCTGAGAAGATCGTCAAAGAATTTGTCCACCCGACCCTCGGTCTGCAGAGCTACCAGGCCCGCAAGATCGCCGCTTCCCTGGGCCTCAAAGGTCCTCAGGCCAACCAAACGGTAAAGCTGGTCACCGCTTTGTGGAATCTCTACATCAAGAGCGATTGCTCTCTGGTGGAAGTGAACCCTCTGGCTATCACCACTGACGGTCAGGTCGTGGCTCTGGATGCGAAGTTCAACTTCGACGACAACGCTCTCTATCGTCAGAAGGACGTCGTCGCCATGCGTGACACGACCGAAGAAGACCCACGTGAAGTGGCCGCGAGCGAGTTCGGCCTGAGCTACATCGGTCTGGATGGCAACATCGCCTGTCTCGTCAATGGTGCTGGTCTGGCCATGAGCACGATGGACATCATCAAGCTGCACGGGGGTGAGCCTGCCAACTTCCTCGACGTGGGCGGTGGCGCCACGAAAGAGCAGGTGACCGCAGCCTTCAAAATCATCCTGGGTGACCCGAATGTGAAGGGCATCCTGGTGAACATCTTCGGTGGCATCATGGACTGCGACATCATCGCCAACGGCATTATCGCCGCAGCCCAGGAAGTCAGCCTAAACATCCCTCTCGTCGTCCGTCTGGAAGGCAACAACGTCGAAGCTGGCAAGGCCACTCTGGCCAGCAGTGGCCTGGCCATCACCAGCGCCGACGGCCTCACCGACGCGGCTCAGAAGATCGTGGCCGCCGTGGGGAAGGCCGCGTAAGCGTCGGTCAGTTCAAGTTTAACATTCAAAGCTCCGAGGGCGACCTCGGAGCTTTTTGCGTACAGTATTCATCACTCTCCGAGTGATGGGATGATAGACAAGATTAGCCAAGTTAGTCTGGAACATTGCCTGCTGATTGGAGGACCATTCATCATGCCAAAAACCTACTTCTGCTGGCGCTGTGAAATCCCTGTTCCGATGCTCACTGAAGAGGAGTGGGAGGAAGTGGAGCCATTGCTGAGAAAGGACATTGAGCACATAAAAGCCTACCGCACTGAGACCGGAGTGGAGCTGCGGGAGGCATTAGATACCCTTCGCCATGAAGCTTGTGAACGATATTTTGAGATCACCGGGTTTAAAGAGACCAATCCCAATGCGCTTTGGCATCATCGGCTTTCGATTCATGGCTCTGAATGCACGCAGTGCGGTCATCTTTTCAGAAGCCCTGAGGCCTCTTTTTGCGCAAACTGTGGGAATAAACCGGGTGCCATGGGCGAGAGTGTTGTATAAAAAACCGACGCTAACTCTTCTGTAACTCACACCAATGGTTCGTCTCGCCATCCTTAAAGATGCTCGCAGAATCGCCGAGATCCAAGTGGCCTCTTGGCAGGTGGCCTACCGGGGAATTCTGCCGGATGAGTATCTGGAACAGATCAATGTGGAGAAGCGGGAGGCCGTTTGGCGGGGAGTTTGTGGGAAAGAAAGAGAGGTTCTTTGGGTGGGGATGAGAGATGACGTGCTGGCCGGGTTTTGCCATGTTAGGGCATCGCGAGATGCGGATGCTGACAGTGCCTGTGCGGAGGTGACTTCGATTTACCTGGATCCTGCTAAATGGCGACGGGGCTTGGGGAGCGAACTCATGGCGGCGGCGCTAGCTTCTGCGAGGGAACTGGGGTTTGAGCAAATAAGCCTATGGGTGCTGGTGGAGAACATGGCGGCCCGGCAATTTTATGAGGCCGTAGGATTTCGCTCGGACGGAAGCCTGAAGCACGAAGAGGGCCCGGGATTTTACTTCAACAAACTGCGGTATGTTTGGGCAGCGGAGGGCAATGTAGCAAATGATCTACCTCAGTCTCACTAGGAATTGCTGGATGCTCGGCGGAGCAAGGCCGAGTCAGGTGAATCGAAGATCCTTAGCTGGGATGAAGTGAAAGGATGGATAGGAATGGGGTGCATCATTTTCTTCACGCGCAGACATGAGCGGCGATCCGTTCCTGTCTGGTAACATAGGGATTACCGCCTACCCCTTAACCCCACTAACACCATGCTCAAAATCACCGAATTTGCTTTCACCGGTTATAGCGTCACGGACATGGACCGGGCTCGGGCGTTTTATGAAAACGTGCTGAATCTGAAAACGGCCTCGACCTTTGCCGAGGAAGGGCAGGAGCCGACCTGGGTGGAGTATGAAATCGGGCCGCACACGCTGGCCATCACCATTGGCGGGGAGATGTGGAAGCCAAGCAAGGATGGTGGTGGGGTGGCCTTGGAGGTGGAGGACTTTGAGGAGTCCCTGAAGTGGCTGAAGGAGAAGGGCGTTGAGCCCTACTTTGGCCCATTTGAATCGCCCGTCTGCCACATGGCGCTGATCTCAGATCCCGATGGCAACTCCATTTGCATTCACAAGCGCAAGCCGGGGCATCACTGAGCCGGTGCGAAGTTACTCCACGCGCACTTTGATGCCGATGTCCTTGTAGCCAGCGATGATCTCGCTGGCGATTTTGGCGTAGGGACGTTCATCGAGCAGAATGGGCAGGTGTTTGAAGGCGGCGGCCCCGCTCATGTCTGGAGGAGTAAGCTCGCGCGGGTAGCTGAAGCGACCGCCTTCCATGCGTTTGACTCGTGGGTCGGCAAAGAAGGCTCGCATGGCGGTGACTTCGCCATGCACGGCCTCCATGAAGCGGATGAAACGGGTGCCTTTTTTGTCTCCATCCAGGTGGCAGAAATAATACACCAGCAGTTGCGAGCGATGGTACATGTCGCGCATTTTGGTGGGGCTGCTGCAGGCAGCGGTCCACTGCTCCCGGGTCATGGTCATGTGCTCTTCCAGTTTGCCTATGTCTGGCTGGAAGCCTTCCTGTTTTTCCCACACGCTGGCATCTTCCTTCATGCCGCTCTTGTGTGCATCGGCACGGAAAGTGCCGGATTTGTAGGGTAGCATTTCGGTGTATTCAGCCGTGCCCTCGATGATCCAGGTGGGCAGAAATCCCAGGTATTCATCCATGAGCTGGTGGGTGATCTCATGCACCAGCGTGCCATTGCTGTAGTTGTCGTTTTTGAAATAGGTCTGGCCACGCTTTTCCATGCCCAGGCTGGGGAAGGGGATTTTGAAAATCTTGTCCCCCGTGCTGTAAACACCGCCGGAGTTTTCCGGTCCGCCAGCTTCGATGTAGTCCTGGCGGGATTCATAAAGGGCGGCTTTAAAACGCGGCATGCCCTCGGGGGGGCGGCAGACGATGCCCCAAGGCAGCGCCTCCACCACGGAGCGTGTGGCTTCAAAGGTGCGAGCGACTTCCTTCATCACACTGCCGGCGAGTTTGGCCTGGGAGGTGAATTCGAAGGCTTCGGATTGATACACGTACTTTCGTTCGGCCACGCTTTCTGAAACCACGCTGATTTCCACCGAGCGTGAAGGGACCTCGACGTTTTGGGGCCAAGTGCGTTGCTCGATGGGGAGGCGTTTCGGATCCGCAGCGGCCAGCGGGGCAGCAGGGGAGGCGGATTGGGCCTTGATGAAAGCCTGATCCTCCGCGCTGAGCCGAGCCAAAGGAAAGGGGACGGTCTTTTCGGGGCTGATGCGCAGCAGGACACTGTCACCCTGCATCCCGGCAAATTCAGCCTGCACTTTCCGTCCGGTATCATCCGTCCAGTCACGCGGGGCCGCCTGAACCTGGGCAGACAGGCAGCAGAGGGTGACGAGGCAGAGGCAGGGCGTGATTTTATGCATGACAGATTCCGGTTTATCATGGGGCGCTGCCTTCGTGCAAGAGGTGTGTGCAAACTATCACTGGCATAGGCGCTGCATCTCTCTAAAAAAGCAGCGCCTATGGCTCCAACCCCTCCCCATGTCTTTGAGCAGCCTGCTCCTGCCTTCGATGTCTCCAGTGTCGAGACGCCTGCCTACGTCGTGGACTTGGGCCTGCTGAAACGAAATCTGGAAAAGCTGGCGGATGTTCAGCAGCGCTCGGGTGCCCGCATTTTGCTGGCGCTAAAGGGGTTTTCCATGTTCTCCACCTTTGATCTGGTGCGTCAATATCTGCATGGCTGCTGCGCCAGTGGCATCCACGAGGCATTGTTAGGCCACGAGGAGTTCCGCAAAGAACTGCATGTGTACGCGCCTGCTTTTAAAGATGCGGAGATGCGGGAGATCATCCCCATTGCCCATCACATCAGTTTTAACTCGCCAGGTCAGTGGCGTCGTTTTCGGCCGATGCTGGATGCTGCGCGTGCGGCAGGGCTGCATGCGCCGAGCCCGGGCATTCGTGTGAACCCAGAGCACAGTGAAGTGGAAGTGAGTCTGTATGACCCCTGCTCGCCAAGCTGCCGCCTGGGCACCCGGGATGAAAGCATCGAGAACGAAGACCTCAGTGGTCTGGAGGGGCTGCATTTCCATGCTTTGTGTGAGCAGGATTCAGATGTGCTGGAGCGCACGCTCGCGGCTGTGGAGCGGCGTTTTCCAAAGCTGCTGGCTCAGGTGAAATGGGTGAACATGGGCGGTGGCCACCACATCACCCGCAACGGCTATGATGTGGAGCGGCTGGTGCGCGTGATCCGCAGTTTCCGTGAGCGCTGGGGCAAAGAAGTGTATCTGGAGCCCGGCGAGGCCGTGGCGCTGAATACAGGCTACCTCATTGCCAGTGTGCAGGATATCGTGCCGACGGATATCCCCACTGCCATTCTCGATACCTCCGCTACGGCGCACATGCCGGATACGCTGGAGATGCCTTACCGCCCGCACATTCTCGGGGCAGAGCTTCCCGGCGTGCTGCCGCATCATTACCGCCTGGGTGGCTTGACCTGCCTAGCTGGCGACGTGATCAATGAATACAGCTTTGCCGAACCTTTGCAGTTAGGCCAAAAGCTGGTCTTCACGGACATGGCCCATTACACGATGGTGAAGACCAGCACCTTCAATGGTGTGCCTCATCCAGATATTGATCTCTATGATCCTGAGGTGGGGGAAGTGCGCGTGATCCGCCGGTTTGGTTACGAGGACTTTAAGCGCAAGTTGTCGTAAAACGGCTGGGCATTAAGTGGGTTTCCAGGCCAGTCCCAATCGGTCGAGCACTTTGGCGAGGTCTTCCGCCAAAGGGGCTTCCACGCTCAATTTTTGGCCACTGGCGGGATGTTTGAGTGTCAACCGATGGGCGTGCAGGAAGAGTCTCCTGAGTCCCAGATCCTTCTTGAGTTTTCGATTCAAATCAAAGTGCCCGTAAACGTCGTCGCCTAACACATGATGCTGACGCGAGGAGGCCTGTACGCGGATTTGGTGTGTCTTGCCGGTGATGAGGTCAATGTTGAGCAGGGACACTTTTTCTCCGGCATGATGCGCTAGGGTTTGAAAGTCGAGTTCAGCATTGGGAAGTCGGCCTTTGAGCACGCCTGTGCGCACGCGCCCTTTTTCTCGTGTGGTAGCTAGGTGGTCCAGCCAGGTGCCTTCTTTGCCAGGGTTTCCGCGCAGCAGGGTCAGATACTGTTTTTGCACGGCATCTTCATCGAACATGGTGCGGCATTTCTCGGCGGTTTTTTCGTCGAGGGCTGCTAGCAGGACTCCCGAAGTGTCTTGATCCAAGCGATGAATGAGCCAGACTTTTCCACCGGGGGAATTGAAGCATTTTTGTTCCAGGTCATAACGCCCCTCAAAGGCAGCATGTTCTGTGCTGCGTGCCGTGTTGGGATGCGAGAGTACGCCGGCGGGTTTGTTCACGATCACGATGAACCGATCCCGATGCAGAATGGGGCACGTGGTGATGACGGGTAGCTCAGCCGAAGACATAACACTGGATGACACCAAGTAAGCGGGATGTCACGCAGCGGCTGTCTTTTCTCCCAGTAAAAGATAGCGCAGACGACGACTGCGGCGCAGCCCGTCAATGGTCCCGATGCAGATGACGCAAACGATAGGGACGATCACCAGTTTTTCTCCCAGGCTGTAAGGCACTAGACTGACCCCGGCTTTTTGGGCCAGGACTTCCAAAGCTTCAATGAGCGCATGGTGCATGAGGTAAATGCCATACGTGGTGCTTAAGATGCAGAGCAGTCTGGTGGAGTGAAGATGGATCGCAGGAAGGCCCAAGATTGCGCTCGTGGCTGCATACCCTGCAAGCGGGCTAACAAAGGGCATGAGGGACGCAGGAATAACATCGAGTGCTGAAATCACGACAGCGATAGTTGCAATGACGCAGCCTGCATAAAAATTCAGTGTGCGAAGACGAGCGGAACGCTGGACCGCGATGAGTAAGAACGCTGCAGCCACGTAGAATAAACTGTATTGAGAAGCGTCACCGAATTCAAAATACTCTCGGGTGCAGCCTAGATAATCATAGACAAAGGCAGCACCGACTGTGGGCAAAGCCAAAAGCCCGTGACGGCGTGTGCCGATCAAAAGGAATGATAATGCCCAAGCTTGGCAGAGCAGTAAGAAGGGCAAAAAGTAAAGTTGAATGCCGGAACCGCCGTAGGCCAGCAGACGGAACCAATCGGGCGTGAAACTGTGGCCTGACAGGTGATTTTTGGCCACACGCATCCCGAGGTAGATGAGCGTCCACGTCAGATAAGGTACCCACAGCCGATCCAGATGCAGGCGTGAAAATAAAGGTGCGGACTGGTCCAATGCCGACAGCACCTTGCGAATGAAAAAGTACAGCGCGGTGATGACGAAGAAAGGCACGCTCAAGGCATTGAATGCCCGCCCTAACCACTCGGCATTTGGCTCGTTAGGCCCAAGGTGAACCAACACGACACCAAAGGCGAAGATGAGCCGAAAAATATCAAGAGTGAAATTGCGTTTGGGGGGCATGCGCAAGGGGGATGCCTGCACATGCGTGTAGGACATCAACTCAGTGGTGATATGCCTTGGGCGGCATCATTATTCAAGTCATTCAGGCACGGAGCCAATTAACTGAGTCGGATTTCTTTGGCTCCCATCAGTGCGTAATCACCTGGGGTGCAGGTGAGTAAAATGATCTGAAGGCCGCGAGTGGCGGCAAGATCCAGCATCCGCTGGAGATTTTGCACACGGTCCGGGTCGGAATGGGCAAAGGCATCGTCAAACACCACGGGGAGTGTGCCGTCATGGGCCTCCGCTAAGATTTCTGCGAGGGCTAAACGGAAGGCGGCCGCGACTTGTTCCCGGGCTCCTTGACTGAGGCTATCAAAGGAGAAAGCGGATTGGTTATTGCGGCTGAGCGTAAGTCCCTGAAACTGGTTTTCTTCCAAAGTAACTGTCGCCTGCACATCGGTGCCGAACAGACGCTGCAAGTAACCGGTCACCCTCTCTGCTAGCGGACGGGTGAATTGGTCTGCCAAAGTCTGCTGCTCTTCCAAGATCAGCTCATGCACATGACGCAGTGCCAGAGCGTGACGTTCAGTGCCCTCTCGATGGGCTTGAGCCGACTGACGGCGGGCCTGTGCGAGAGCTAAGGTCGCTGCGGGATCGCTGCTGCCATCACTCTGCAGCAGGGCTGCCGCAGCGATGCGTTTTTCATTCGCTTGTGTACGCTTGTCGTTTTGTGCCTTCCAGGCACGATCGAAGCGGGACTGATCGGCCTCCAGATGCTCGGGCTGGTGCTGGCTGAGAGATTGCCGTGTGGTGGTCACTTGAGCCTCGGCTGTTTCATGGTGAAGCTGGGCCTGTTGGAGGGCTTGGGCACGCCGAAGATCCTCTCCTTCATGCTCGATCAAGACGATTAGGCGTGTCTCAAGTTGCGTGACTTCGGTCTCCAACTCACGTGTAGAGTCTCCCTGCTGGGACAGGGCAGCTTCAGCTTTCTTGAGGGCGGATTGATGCACCTCTCGTTGATTGCGGCAGGTTTGTTGCTGCGCTTCTGCCTCGCGGAGCTGGCGCTGACAATCGGCTAATTCCGGTGTGCCTAGTGCGTCTTTGATTTGTCGCCTTTCCACCTCGGCTTGAGCGGCGATGAGTTCGCGTTCGGCCGTGGTCCATTCTGCTGCGAATTTCTCGGAATCCAGACCTTTGAGTTCAGCGCTGACGGTTTTCCATTCCGTCTGCAAAAGCTCACGACTCGCCACAGCGGTGCTGGCTTCCGTGAGTGTTTTTACCCCGAGTTTGAGAAGGGCTTCCTGGAGTTGACGTTGGGTTTCTTGCTCTTGCTGGCGGGCCTCAGCTAGGGATGTGCCTCCACCGGGGCGGATGCGCAGGCGAGTGTCTCCCACTGCTAGTTCCGTCTCGTCCGTGAGGGTGAGACGCTGCCCGACTGTGAGCGTTTCCATCCCCACCTGAAGGGACTGTGTGGAGGAGAGGACTTCGATCTCCGTGGCTACGCCTGCCAGGGTGGCCTGGGCTTTGTCATGGGCACGTTCTAGGGACTGGAGTTGGCGCAGTGAGGCGGCATCTACTTTGGGTAGGCGCTCAGCTTGTTGTTCGATCTGGGAGCGCTGATTCTGGAGAGCCTCGATCTGCTTTGAGCGCACTTTCAACCGATCCAGTATCTGGGTTTTCTCCAGCTTGCTGGAAAGTGCCTGCGCCAGATCATGACGGGCACGGGTTTCTAACAAGAGTTGCTCGGACTGCCGCAGTGCTTCCTCTGCTGCCTCCAAGAGATGTTTGGTGGAGAGGGCCGTCAGTCTCAAGCTGGCTAACTTTTCAGCCTGTGGGGTTAGACCGGCTCGTTTGCCTGCTAACACCCGACGCAGTTCCGATACTTTTTGTTCGGCGCTCAATCTAGCTTCATACGCCCGCCGCGTTTCCTGAGCGGTGCGCAGGTGCTCCTGCTCGAGCTGGCGCAGTCGGGCAATTTCAAGGCTGCGTTGGAGCAGGGCGGACCGTTCCGTTTCCAGGTGTTTCAGGGCTGCTTCAGCCTCGGTGAGCTGGGTGCAGGACTCCTCATGCTGCGTGATGGCGTGCTGGAGATGTTGCAGCGTATTCTGGGCCTGGGTCTCGGCCTGTTGGGCTTCTTCTTCCGCCTGTAAAGCCTGGCCCAGTGCGGAGTTTTTTCGCGGTTCTCCTTTGTCCTGAAAGAGCTCTTTGACCTGAGTTGCAAAATGGTCGGCCACTTGGGTGTCGAGAGCGGACTGGATGACGGCGGCTCCCCCATGAGATTGAAGTCGCTGAACGAGACTTTCCCGCTCGGCATTTGCTTGGTCGAGGGGATCGCTTGAGGAGCTGCCTTGCCACACCCAAAGATGGTTCCACTGCTCCGCCACCTTGCGTCCACTGGCGTGGAGAAGGAGGGCCAGTTTTTCTTCGGCTTCGTCTCCTTGCCAAGTAGGGCCGCTGGCCTGTACTAAGCGGGTGATGCCACTGGTGCCCTTGAAGCTTTTGGCAAGGGTGTAGCGTTTGCCTGCGGCTTCAAATTCCACCTCCACTTCAGGCTTTCCACCGTGGGTGAGGGAGAGCATCTCTCGGTGCTCTTTGCTGTTGCCTTTGGCCTTCAAAAACAAGGCTCGGTGAGCTGCCTCCACGAGAGTGCTTTTGCCTGATTCATTTGCCCCGCCGATGAGCGTGCGCTCTGGGTCCAGATCCACTCGCAGCTCTTTGTGGCGGCGGTAGTGGCGGACAGTGATGGAATGAAGGCGCATGGCAGGCACGCAATCTGTAACACGGCCCCGCATTGGCAAGAGGGCGGGGCTAAAATGCCCAGTTCTTTTAGCGGCTACATTTTGCCGATCTGGCCGACAGTGAGGCCGCCATCAATGGTGATGATTTCTCCCGTTAGGTACCGCCCCGCTGGAGAGCAAAGAAACACCACGGCACCCGCGCAATCTTCCGGCCTCCCTACTTCTCCTAGAAGGATTTTTTTCTCGTAATGGCGCAGCAGATCCTGTGAGCGGGGTTCCATCCAGACGGAGGTCAGCGGGGTGCGGATCAGGCCTGGGGCGATGCCATTCACACGGATCTGCAGGGGGGCCAGGGAAACGGCCAGCGTGCGTGTGAGCATGACCAAGGCTCCTTTACTCGCATCATAAGCGCAGGAGTCCGCCTCGGCTTGGAAACCATTGGTGGAGGAGGTGATGACGATGCTACCGGGGACTCCGCGTGCTACGCACTGACGGGCAAAGGCCTGGGCAAGGAAGAAGGTGGCGGTGACATTGAGCTGAAAGGTGCGGTCCCACAGTTCGCGCGTCATTTCCAGGACGGGCAGATCAAAGAAGCTGCCAGCATTGCAGATGAGTAGGTCCACATCTCCTGCTGCATCCATGAGAAGCTGCGCTCCTTCGGGATCCAGCAGATCCGCCTTCACATAACCGGCCGCATCATGCAGGTCCTCGGGGCGTTCTTGGAGGCCGTGATGTACCACCGCCGCACCGGCTTCATGCAAAGCCTGGCCGATGGCTAAACCAATGCCCTGGGAGGAGCCGGTGACGAGGGCGCGATGGCCTTCAAGCGAGAATGCTTTCATCTTTCAGCTTCAGGTAAGCGCGGGTGTTCGTTTCAGCAATCCTCTGCACCACGGCAGGAGGATTCTTTTTCAAGGCCGTCAGTTCCTTTTCATAAGTGCAGATGAGGCGGACGATCTCGTGATTGATCTCTGCCGCATAGCTGTAAAAAGGCGAGTCACTACCCCACATGAACTTGGTGGGGTAAGCGGCGGCGAGGTCTGCAATGACCCGTGCAGGGTCGCTATAGTCGCTGTCAAACCGTCGCTCCCGAGGCGCGATGAAAGGCATGTCTTTCACCGCCCCTTCGCAGTGGATGCAGTGAGCGGAATTGTCGAACCATGTGTTAGGTAGGGCGTTCACGCGGTCCAGGCACTCTTTGTCAAAACGGCAGGAGTGGGCGAGGCAGAACCTCACCTGCGGGTTTTCTTCCGCGATGTCCAGGATGTCGCTGGCCTGAGCCCAGAGATCACTTTTGGCGACGCTGGAGTGGATGAGCAGGGGGAGGTCCCACTCCTCGGCAAGTTCTAGGAACACCTTGCCACGATCCCGCAGATGCTTGACATCGGATTGCAGGATGGTGGTCTGCATCTTGATCCCGTAGAAGGGGTAGTCCTGGCGCAGACGCCGCAGTTCCTCGGCCTGGGCTGCGGGATTGCGCATGGGGTCCACCATGATGAAAGGCAGCAGGCGTGGTGCGTATTCGGGGAAGAGATCATAGATCTCCTTCAGCAGTCGGCGATTTTCCAGGGCGTAAGGCACCTGGGTGAGCTGCATGCCGCCCTCGCGAATTTCGTTGGTCAAGAAGCCGCTGGCATCCAGGGCCATGTGACTGACAAACGGGAAGACGATCCAGCGGTCCACCCCCAGTGCGCCGCCTTCCTCCACCATGGCGACGAGATGCTGGGCGTAAGGGAAGTCACCGTGCAAATAAAACAGCACGTCCACACCGACATGATTGTGACAGTCAATGATCATCAGGCAGACAAACGGCCTTCGAGGAGAAAACCCTTCATTCAAACACAAAGGGCAGTCCTTGCGCTTTCATGAGATCGCGTTCTTTGGCTAGGTATTGATCCGCCAGTTTGGCAAAGACGCCTTCCTTTTTCATTCGGGCGATGGTTTCATTGACCTTAGCCCTTAAATCTTCGCGGCCCTGTTTTAGCCCCACTGCCCAGGATTCCTCCCTCAGTGGGGCCAGCAGGGCGCGGGTGCGACTGGGATGCTGAGCGTGATAATTCATGACGGAGACTTGGTCATACACCCAGGCATCCACCGTACCATTTACCACCTCCAGCACGCAGGCGGCATCTGTATCCAGTGAGATTTTTTGGGCATTAGGCAATTCCGCACGGCACCACTGTTCGCCCGTGGTGGCAAGGCGCACGGCCAGCTTGCGACCTGGAGCACGGAGATCTTCGGCCGTCTTCACGGGGGAGTCTTTGGCCACCAAAATCGAGAGGCCCGTTGTCACATAGGGATCCGAAAAATCAATGGACTTCCGCCGCTCAGGGCTTGCTGTGAGGGAGGAGATGACGAGGTCAATCTGGCCGCTTTGCAGGGCAGGGATGAGGCCGTCAAAGCCCATATTTCTGTATTCCACTTTTTTACCCAGCGTCTTGCCAATCTCATCCCCAATGGCAACGCTGATGCCGCTGACTTTGCCCTGCGGGTCTTTGAATTCAAAAGGCGGGTATGTGGCATCCATGCCGATCACCAGAACGTCCCGGCGTGCGCAGCCGGTCAAGGTGGCGAGGCAAAGGGCACTAACAAAAAGGGCGAGGCAAAGGGCGGTGGCTCTCATGGCAGAGGCATTACGCACCAGAAAGCCCGTGAGTGCCAGAAGAGAAACTAACGGAATGGGAACCCTCCGCTCCTAGGCTCAGTCCAGAGTGGCCAGCATCTTATCCAGTCGCTTGCGGGCAGCCGCCGCTTTTTTGTCTTCACCCTGGTTTTCCAGGAGGGCAATGTAGTCCAGGCTCACGGCTTCATAGCTCACGGCTTCATCGGCCAAGTGCAGCTCGAGAATCCGAAGACTCTGCTCAAAGTCACGAATGGAAGCCGCATTGTCTCCGAGTTCGTGGTTCGCAGTGGCGAGGTTACAGTGAGACTGAGCGACATCTGGGTGGTCTGGGCCCAGGAGTTTGGTGCGGATCTGTAGTGCTTCCGTGAACATCTCCTTGGCTTGGTCTGGAAAGCCTGCGGTGTAATAGAGGCTGCCGAGGTTATTATAAACAGAGGCGACTTCTTCTGTCTCGCGGCCGCGCTTGGCTTCCAGGGTTTCCAGAGAGCGAAGGTAGTGCTGTTCTGCCAAGGCAAATTTACCCAGGCCCTTGTAGATCATGGCTAAGTTGTTGCGCAGCTGTGCCGCCGTCTCCTCATCTGGCGGGGTGAGGGCCTCATAGTCACTGATGGCCTGCTCATAAAGGGGAATGGCCTCCGCCTCGCGTTGGCTGAAATCCAGCAGTGTGGCTAACTGAGTGCGGATGCGAGCGACTTCATCCGCAGGGATGGTGGTGCGCCCAGCAATTTCCAAGGCTTCGCCATAGCTGGCTTCAGAGCCGGAGACATCTCCCATCTCACGCTGGATTTCGGCCAGGACTTGGAGACCCGTAAAGAGGCGTGGCATCTCTGCGGCATCGTCCTCCACGGCTTCACGCAGGCCAGAGAGGGCACTGGTGGCTGCGCTCAGGGCTTCCTCCAGCCGACCCTGGCTTAAAAGATTGGCAGCATGATTGTCCAGCAGATTGGAGAAGCTCGAAAGACTCGCAGACACGGTGTTGGGGAGGGGTTTGGTAAAAGCCTGATAACATCAGGGAGGCAGCCTTCTCACATCAAGCAAAAAAGACGTCGTTCTCAGATGTGGGCTCGTTTACGGGCACTGCATGGGGCTGGGATAGGCCAAAGGATGGCTGCATCAGTAGGCATTGTCACGCTTGAAGAAGGTGAGGAACATGATTTGGATATCCAGCAGCAGGCTCCAATTTTCCAGATACCACAGGTCGCATTTGATTCGTTCTGCGAGGTCGGTATCTCCGCGCAATCCCTTCACCTGCGCCCAGCCCGTCATTCCTGGTTTGGCATGATGGCGGGCATTGTAGTGCGGGATCTCGTGTTTAAAGTCGGCGATTAACTCGGGCCGTTCAGGTCGTGGGCCCACGAGGCTCATCTGCCCTTTTAGGACATTCCAAAACTGAGGCACTTCATCTATGTTCCATTTCCGCATGAAGGCCCCCACTTTGAGCCGACGCGGATCATCCTGCACACACCACTGAGCCCCGGTATTGGCCTCCGCATTGAGCTTCATGGAACGGATTTTAATGATGTCAAAGGCCACGCCATTCATGCCCCAGCGGCGCTGGCGATAGAAGATGGGGCCGCCGGACTCCCACCAGACCATGAATCCAAAAAAAGCGATGATGGGCGCACTGAGCAGCAGTCCTACGCTGGCTCCCACGACATCTAATGCCCGCTTGGCCAGAACGTTAAGCGTACTATCCAGCGGCAATCGGTTCACGCCCAAGACTGGCGTGCCTGCGATGGTTTCCAAGGAGAGTCCTGAAACGAAAATCCGGAACACCGAGGGAGCTAGCTTGAACTGGATCATCTCCCTTTCGCACAGATTCGCCAGTTCCACGAGATGCTGGCGGGCTAAATCTGCCACGATGATCATGTCCACCTCATGCCTGGCGATGACTCGGTGGATGTCTTCCAGATACCCGACAAATGGGATGTCTGAAGAAGGGGAGGAGGCATCACGCCAGCCTGAGGCATCCACCCAGCCGATGAGTTCAAAAGCGTGAGCTTTGTCCTGGCTGAGCGTCTGCCACAGTCTTTGGGCATCCTCGTTCCAGCCCACGAACAATGTGCGCTGCTGGAGGCTGCGAATGCGCTTCGGGGAATGCAGGAAACGATTGAAGGCCATGCGCCAGCCTAAGAGCAACAGCAGAGCACAAGCCCCATTGAGCGCCACATACACGCGGGAAATGGACGGCTGCATTTTTAAAGCCAGCGTGATCGCCAGGAACCCCAGGGTCCAAATGAGCACGGCTTTTCCTAGACGAGACGCAATCCACCGATTCCGCAGCAGCACGTTCCGGTGGTAGATGCCCTGCCAGCCGATGGCTAGCAGGAGGGTGGCTGTGCCCAGGGTCATGTGGCCCGTGTATTGGCGTAGGGTCATGTCGTCCCAGTTGCCAAAGTCGCGCAGAGCTGAATGAAAGCGAAGCCAGTAGGCGGCGTGGCCAGCGGCGATGGACATGATCAAATCCCCCAAAATGGAAACTAGCACCCACAAGTGAGGGGAGGCGGTTTCCTGAAGACGCCAGGCGCGACGTTCTTCTAGTTTTTCCAAAAGATTTCCCGTCACGGCACCGGGCGTGCCGATGAGCATGCGATCGTTGTTGGAAGGGGTTGGACTGACCTTAGGCATGGTGGCGATATGGTATTTGTAAATATATCGCTAAATACAAGAAGAAATCAACTCTAGAGAAGTGTGATTATAAATATGAGACTATTAGATGCATATAATATCATTTTTGAGAATTTGTAATTCTTGGTTAACTCAATTTATAGATCACTCCTGGTTAAATGCAGAATGACCTAGTTTAGGAAAGAGTGGAGCCCAACTGGGCTTTCATCTTTTCCCAAAAAGGAAAAAAGCCGGATTTCGCCAATGGGAATACAGCGAGATCCGATGGACGGCGGATGAGGTGAAGCTGGCAGGCAATCTCTGATAGTCGCGTCTGGATGTGGGGTATCGCATCCCCAATGGGGCCGACGAAAGGCGCAAAAGCGACGATGTCCCGTAGCTGTTCTCTTTGCGCCCAAGCCACTAGCCCGTCTGCTGTGGTGGGAGCCTCCTCCAGGATGGCTGGGCAACCGTAATAGGCCTCAGAACGAGTGGTGGCATCTTTCAATGCGGCATGCAGGTGCTGGATGCGATTTTGGCCTAACCGGTAATGGGTGTAAATGGGTGTGCTGGTAAAGGCAGCGATGGCTGTGGGGCGAATGTGGGCGAGTGGCCCCACTTCGGGGCACAAATCATCCTGATGCAGCCAGAGGCCAAAACGGCCAGAGAGCGACGGCGCTAGCGTGGGCCATGGTGGTAGCGCGTGGGGTGGTGTTTCCACCGTGGATGACAAGAGACGAGGGCTAACGAGAGAGTCCTCTAAAAGCTCCAGCCCCGTGCTATCTCGAAGAATAGCGGGGGCGATGTATTTTTCCAAATTGCTCCGTCGCACCAGATAGGTTTTACCTCGGGTTTGCAGTCCTGCGACCCAGCGCCATGAGAGCGTGTTGCTTGCAGGGTCAGCATCCAGCAGGTGGCGAAAGAAAAAATCTGCCCCGAGTTCCCAAGGGAGGCGCTCCACATGAACCCAGTAGCTGGCGAACCACATGCGAGCGTGGTTATGCAGGTAGCCTGTGCTGACGAGTTCACGAGCAAAGTGATCCATGATGGCGATGCTACCCTGACCTTGCTCGATGGCATTTTGCCGTGCTTTTTGTTCGGCAGTCAGATGCTCTTGTGCTGCGTAGATGCCCTGCCGGTACTGTCGCCACACTTGCGGGCGCATTTCCAGCCAGCCTTTCCAGTAGCGTCGCCAGCAGACTTCTTGCAGCCACTTTTCGACTTGGGGCAGGCGGTATTGGGCCAAGGTATCGGCGATGATTTCGTCCTCAAGGAGAACGCGAGTGCGCAGAGCAGGGGAGAGGCGTGAAACATTCACATGCACGGTCTCCACATGATTCCTCCGTGCTTGGTAGGCTGGCGTAGCAGGCAGGAACTCGCGCCAGCGGGCTAAGGCAGCGTGGCGAGTGAGTGGAAATGTGGCAGACATCTCCAGGATACGACTCCAAGAGAAAACTTGGCCTGAGGATCCGTGCGGGATGGCAGTGGAATTACACCCGCTTCATTTCCCGGGCGATGGCAGCCCCGGCGTCTGCATTCTGGAAATGTGCGATGCCGACCGCCAGCGCATCAGCGGCATCGGGCGGGGGTGTTTCCCGCAGGCGCAGCATGGAGCGGATCATGAAAGCCACCTGGTCTTTTTGGGCAGCACCGCGGCCTACTGCGGCTTGTTTCACTTCTTTCGGAGCGTATTCATAGATGGCCATGCCATGTTCCGCCGCCGCGATGAGGCACGCAGCGCGGGCGGTGCCTAGAACGATGGCCGTCTTGAAACTCTGCACGTAAATGGTGGCCTCAATCGCACAAACGGTGGGCGAGTGCTGGCGAATGACCTCGTGCAATTGCTCCCGGATCGCGACGAGGCAGCCGGAGTGCAGGAGTTTCGGTTTGTTCGAGATCACTCCGTAAGCGATGGCTTTGAGATCCCTGCCAGTTTTTTCCAAAATGGCCCAGCCCGTGTTTCTCAGGGCAGGGTCAATGGCCAGCACGCGTTCAGTGATGGGCGGCTGGGCAGATGGGCGGGGAAGGGGCATGTAAATCAGATGAAACCTAGCCTAACAAAAAGTGTGGTGGATGGATCTTACCACTTTTTCTTTTTGGGCTGTCCCCAGCTCTCTCCTAAACGAAAGAGCTTATCGATGGAGACGGCTCCTGAACCGTAGAGCAGAAGGGTGAAAGCGACCAGGAGGTAGAGCCAGCCGATCTCCATATACATAGGCCCGGCCTTCACAATCACGCCGATGGCTACTGGCATGAAGATCACCGCAAACAGACGCGTGAGAAAGCCGATGCACCAACTCGCCGCGACGGCGGCTACGAGGATGGCAATGGTGGGGGCCAGCAGGGCGGGGTAAGGCATTCCAGCATCATTGAAAGCCTTCACCCAATCCCATCCTTGTTCCTCCCAGAGGAAGCGGTAGGCCCCTTGAGCCGCCTGCCATCCATGCTGAGTCAGCAAAAGTACCCCCGCGCCGATCCGTAAAACGGCGATGGTTTTAAAGAGGCTGCTCCAAGGATTCTGGTTTGCGGCTGGATTGCCGCCGATGTGCTCGATCATGAATGGTTAAAGGTCGGGAGAGAGATAGATGATGTCGCCGGGCTCGGGCTCGTGCTCGTCGGCGGCTTCCAGGCTGGGGTAATAACGGCGGTAACCTTCGCGGATGAGGTAAACACCTCGGTTGGGGGAGCCTAACTTGCGCCCTCCAGCGACAGTCACAGCTTGTTTGATGGTCATGTCTTCCCAGGCAGGAATGAATTCGTCTTTCAGCACATCTCCGGTGATGGAGACCACGGGCACATCCTCCACAGACAAAATATGGACGGTGACTGGGCGGGTGAGGCGCAGACCTACGCGGAAGGTGGCCATGAGTGCTGTGACGGCTTCAGGCAGAGTTGCCCCGCCGATCTTGGCACTGCCGATCTCGTTGCCAAAGTTGATCACCCCTTGGGAATCAATCATCGCCACACCATTGTAGATGCGGTTGGTGTTACGGCTGCCTTCATAGACATGCAGGCGCAGAGTCTGGCCATAACCCAGCGTGCCTCGGGCATTGAAGGGGACTTTTGGGTCATCTTCAGTCGCTTGGTCACTGCTAGGCATGCCTGGCAGGATGCGGGTCACCTTTTTTAAGGTGGTGAAGCTGGGCATCGGCGGCACGGGGATCTTGGTCAGATCAGGCGTTAGGCGCTTGACCGTCGCACAGGCACTCAGGCCGATGAGTAAGCCCAAGGCCGGTAAGAAAGTTTTGGAAAAAGAAAGCATGGAAAAAAGGAATGAGTGTACTCAGCGCATTCGCACCGGGGCCGGACACTGGACGCCACGTCTGGAAATGACAAGGCCAACGTCAGCGACGCTGGCCTCATGTCCTGGTCAGGATAGTCCTGCACGTAGAGTGCGGAGCTTAGGCTGCGAGCTTGCGCTTGCCTCCCTGCACCAGCATCTGCGCCAGCTCTGGCATGTAGCGGACGATTTCGTTCGCCAGCACTTCCAGCCGGGTGTCGGACTTCCATCCGCCACGGGAGCTGCGGTCCTTGTCGGTCATTTCCAGGCTCATGATGGTGGTAAACACCTGGGTATCGCTGAGAAGATCGGTTTGCATGGTCATCGGAGTGGAATGAGGTTAGGCGGGCAGTGGCAGGGCCACGACGTCGCCATCTTGAATCATGAACTTTCTCCGAGTCAGCAGCCCATCCTTGATCTTCGCCTCGATCGCTTGGCTGATCAGCAGCCTAGCGGCCTCAGCTGGACTGCTCCCGTATGTGCCATCGAGGGTCAAATCCTCCAGATACATCTTGATCTGGGGAGTGACTGCGATGGTCATCGAGACCGAATCGAAGCTGTTAGTAGGGCGAGCCATGGGATAAAAACCCGGAATTAATGGCATTAAAACCGATCCAACTTGTTTGTTCAAGTTGGAACTGGATTATTTTGGGGTTTTAATGGGGTTAAAACCCGCCTTTTTATTTAAGATGTATTAATTATATGCGCTTTTTTGAGGCTTGGCGATGGATTTTCCTGCGGACGGCGTTCTTTCCGACCCATGAAAAACCAACTCCTCATTTCTCTCGTGGCCGCCCTTTCTCTCAGCGCACAGGCTGAAGACGGCTGGCAAACGTGGTTCAAAGACGGTCTCGGCGATGCCAAAATCGTCAGCGGCCAAGCCACCTACACCGTCGAAAACGGCATTCTCACTGGCACTACCGTGGAAGGCAGTGGCAATACCTTCCTGGCCAAAGGCCCTTTCAAAGACTTCGAACTCCAGTTTGAGGTCAAAGTGGATAACGAACTGAATTCTGGCGTGCAGGTGCGCAGCAAGCTTGCCAAAGAGGGCGATCCCGCCCCGGAAGGAGCTAAGGGAGACAAACCTCTGCCTGCGGGCCGCCTTTACGGGCCTCAGTGTGAGATCGCGATCAATGGAACCGCTGGTGATTTTTATGACGAAGCCCGCCGTGGCACCTGGTGGAGCATCCTCACCAAGACAGAGGCCGTCCGCAGCGACGAAGCCAAAGCTGCCTTTAAAAAGGGCGAGTGGAATCACTACCGAATCGTGGTGAAGGGTGACCACTACCAGAGCTTCGTGAATGGCGTGAAAACGGCCGATTTCACCCAACCGGGCGATCCCGAAGGCCACATCGGCTTCCAGGTGCATGGTATCAAAAAAGGCACTGGCCCCTACAAGGTGCAGTGGAAAGAAGTGAAATTCAAAGCGCTGTAAGCCAGGCGACGAGGTCCCTTTTGTCAGCTCTCATTTTCAGCGGAGGCAGGTCTCAGTACCTGCCTCCGCTTTTTTATGCCATGTTACCTCCATGTCAGACCTCCTTGTCCAGGCCCGCTCGGCGGCAGAAAAGGCCTACGCACCGTATTCTAAATTCCAAGTCGGCTGTGCACTGGAGACGGATGCCGGCGGGCTTTACCAAGGCTGCAATGTGGAAAACGCCAGCTATGGCCTCACGATCTGCGGAGAGCGGAATGCGATTTTTCAAGCCATAGCCCGAGAAGGCCCGAGCATGAAAATCCGGCACCTCGCGGTGGTCTGCTTGGGCCATGAGTTTCCTCCCTGCGGTGCCTGCCGACAGGTGATGGCGGAGTTTTCACTACCGGGCGGACTGACGGAAGTCACCTTTTTACAAGGCGGCCAGCCAGTGACGAGGACTCTGGCTCAGCTCCTCCCTGAGGCTTTCGGTCTGTGAAACGATAATCGGCCTGCCTGAAGTTGCACAGGGCGGCAGGCTCGTTAGACTACCCCTCCTGCCTTTTAAAAAGGCGGGTTAACCCACCATTCCATCCATCATGTCCGACATCGCACTCGCCAAAGGTGAAAAATTTCTTGAAGACAACGCAAAAAAAGAAGGCGTCGTCGTGACCGCTAGCGGTCTTCAGTACAAAGTCCTCACCGAAGGTGCCGGCAAGAGCCCTTCCGCCACCGATACGGTGCTGGTTCACTATGAAGGCACCCTGATTGACGGCAAGATTTTTGATAGCTCTTACAAGCGCGGTGAGCCCATCGAATTCCCTCTAAACCGTGTCATTGCAGGCTGGACCGAGGGTGTGCAGCTCATGAAAGAAGGGGCGAAGTACCGCCTGTATTTGCCTTCGAAGCTGGCCTACGGCCCGCGTGGCGCTGGGCGTGACATCGGCCCGAATGAAGCCCTGATTTTTGACGTGGAACTGCTGAAAGTGCGGTAACCACCGGGGTCTGGCCGCAAAGACAGGTTCAGCACTCATTTGACAAAGGGGGGACTCTGCGTAATCTCGCGCCCCCTGTTGCTGGGGCTAGGCTGTTTTTGACGATGCGCCGGGCCCGTTGCGAAAGGAAAAAGACGTTTTAGCACCCCACACGATTATGCCCAAGAGGACCTACCAAGCATCCAAGCGCACCCGGAAACGCCAGTTCGGCTTCCGCAAACGCATGAAGACTGAAAATGGCCGCGACATCCTTCGTCGCCGCCGTGCCCGTGGGCGCAAGCGCCTCATGCCAGTGGGCGTGGAAGTACATTACAAGCGCCACGTGCAGCAGCACGCCTAGTGCAGGCAGGCCCGCCCCATGCGTCTTCCCTCACGCCTTCATCTGAAGGAGTCCCGCGATTTCGCGCGGATCAAAGAGAAGGGACGCAGCCAGGCGGGCCGCTTTTTTGTCCTGGCATTGCTGCGTGATGACTCTGTCGCTGATTTTCAGTTCGGTCTGGTCACCAGCAAACGACTGGGGAAGGCGGTGGTGCGCAATCGCGTCCGGCGTCAACTGCGCGAAATCATTCGCGCTCACCGGGCGGAGATCGCCCCGGGGTGGCAGCTTGTCACCATCGCTCGTTGGCGGGCTGCCGATGCACCCTTTGCCGAGCTGGAACAGGACTGGGTCCGTCTGGCAAAACGTCAGGGGCTACTTTTGAAACCCGCGCCTCCCACGCCATGAAATGGCTCGTCCGCATCCTCATCCGTGGTTACCAGCGCGCCATCTCCCCTGTTCTTCATTTTATCGGCGGCCCGAATACAGGCTGCCGTTTCACGCCGACCTGTTCGGAATACTTCCTGCAAGCCGTGGAAAAACACGGCATCTTCAAAGGTAGTTGGCTCGGGACTGTGCGCATCGTTCGCTGCAATCCCTGGGGTGGTCACGGGCATGACCCCGTGCCTCCGGTCGTTACAAAAGGAAATCGTTCCTGTCAGGGACAGACGGATATTTCGTGCTCTTGTCAGCACGGTCCGGTGGACACTGCGCCAAGCGCTGCCGATGAGACCCGGCATTAAGTCATCTCTTTTCTAGTCTCTTTTCACTCATCTCTTTTCTCTACAAGCATGGATCGCAAAGCCTGGATCGTCGTTACCCTCTGTGTCATTGGCCTCGGTGTGAACCAATGGTTTTCCTTCAAAAACCAGCAGGCCTATGCGGCCCAACTGGCTTTAGCTGAAGCGAATAAACCGAAAAATACGGAGGCGCAGCCTGCCGTGCCCGGTGTGGCCACCGCCTCCACAGATGGCGCTGCCACCACCACCCCCACGCTTTCTGCCGCCAAGCCGGACGCCGTAGCCGCCGCGACGGCGAATCTTCCTGAAGAGAAGCACAGCCTTGTTTCGGGTAGCGTCACCTACCACTTCAGCAGCAAAGGAGCGGGTGTGGCCAAGGCCGTTCTGGCCGCCGGGGACAAAATCACCCTGAATGAAGTGGGCCGTAAAACGCTGGAGCCCATCGGTGCCCTGCGCCGTGAAGCCACCGGGATCGACATCGTTCCCTACAAGATCGTCGAGAAGAGCGATAAAAGCGTGACCTTCGAAGGCGTGTCTGCCGATGGCATCACCATTCGCAAAGCCTACAAGCTGACCGAAGGTGAAAAGTCTGACGAGCACCTGCTGGCCCTGTCCATCACGCTCACCAATACAGGGACCGCTCCTCACAAGTCTGAGGAATACTACCTCTACACGGGTGCTGCTTCCAGCATCAGCCCGGATGAAGTGCTAAAACCGAGTTTCTTCTGGAATGACGGGGGCGATGCAGTTCAGAAAGACACCCATTTTTTTGCAGGTGGTTGGTTTTCTCAGGAGAAAAATGAGTATCGCGCCAGCCACCCCCGACTGCGCTACGGCGGTGTCATGAGCCGCTTTTATGCGACCATCGTCAGCCGCGTGACCCCTGGTGGTGACAAGCCAGGTAAGATCTGGGCCACTCGTTTCCTCGTGGATCATGCTGGAGACAAATATGCGGCCTATGATTCCGCGAAGAGTGATTTTGGCATTGAGTCCGCTGTCAGTCTGCCGCTGATCGAACTAGCCCCTGGTGCCAGCATCACCGAGCAGTATGAGATCTACCTTGGTCCCAAAGAGTATCACCGCCTGAGCAAGCTGAGCAAGGATGGCGAGCAGCGCGACTTCATCATGTTCTACGGCATGTTTGGTTGGATCAGCAAGCCGCTGAACACCATCATGCGCTGGATGCACGATGTCAGTGGCAACTGGGGTGTCGCCATCATCCTGCTCACCCTCGTCATCCGCACCGTCCTCTGGCCGCTGCAGTCGAAGGCCCAATACTCCATGAAGCGCATGGGCATGCTGGCTCCGAAGATGAAGGAGCTTCAGGAAAAATTTAAAGACGATCCGCAGAAGCAGCAGATGGAAGTCATGAAGCTGTACAAGGACTACGGCGTGAATCCCGTGGGCGGCTGTTTGCCCATGCTGATGCAGATCCCGATTTTCTTCGGCTTCTACAGCGTGCTGCAAAACGCGGCTGAACTGCGCGGCCAGGGCTGGCTCTGGGTGAAGGACCTGTCCATCTCCGACACGATCTACACCTTCAATTTTCCTTTCTCTCTGCCGATCATGGGCACGGACTTCGACCTCAACCCGCTGCCGCTGATCATGGGTGTGACCATGATCCTGCAGATGAAGCTGACGCCGCAGCCCGCCACCGTGGACAAGAGCCAGAAGATCATGTTTGCCATCATGCCCTTCTTCTTCCTGTTCATCTCGTATAACTTCGCCGCTGCCCTCTCCCTCTACTGGTCCACGCAAAACCTTTTCGCCATCTTCCAGAGCCGCGTGATGAAGCTCTACATGAAAGATCCAGTCTTGGAAAAAGTGGAGCCCAAGCCCAAAGGCGCACCTTCACAAAATCCCTTCTTCAATCCCATGAATCCGAACCAGAAGGAGAAGAAGACCAAGCCGAAAACCCCGAAACTGGGCGGCTAGTCCCTCTTTCAAAGCCCCATTCAGGCAACTGAATGGGGCTTTTTTGTGCCCTAAAGGGCAGGGGGCCTTCGGGGCGCTACGTCGCTCAGCTAAGAATCTCCGTAGTTCCTCATTGAGGCGGGAGGCAATCGGACGTACTTTCCCATCACGCGCCATGACTCCTCTCTCTCACGCCCGCCAGATTGTGGATACCATGCTGGGTTACCTCGGCTTCACGGTGAAGATTGACGAACTGGAAGGGCCCGAAGGCCCAACCCTTCAGCTCCACACGGAGGATTCTCAGCTCCTCATCGGCCGGCGTGGTGCCACCATGGAGGACATCCAGTATCTGGTGAACCGCATCCTCCAGCGCCACATTCCTCAGGCCCCGCGCATCCGGGTGGACATCGAATACTTCCGCTCCATCCGCGAGGACAAGATGGTGGAGCAGGCCCGCGAAATGGGCGAGCGCGTGCGGGCTACAGGCCAGAGCCAGACCCTGGACCCCATGAACAGCTACTACCGCCGCCTGATCCACAACGTTTTCGTGAACGATCCGGAGGTGCAAAGTGTGAGCCTGGACGGTGGAGACAGCCGTTTTAAGCGCATTTTGCTGAAAAAGCGGGGGTAAATCACTTGCTCCTCCCTGAGCGCACCTCAAAAAAGGTACTCATGACCTTTCGCTTGTGAAATTTTTCACAAATCCCGGTTGCCGCCTCCAAGCGTAGCCTGATACTGCAAAATATGGCCTCCGCTGTTCAGTATCTCCCTGGCAAAGAACCGCACTCACGTGAGAAGCGGCTCATTTTCAAAAACATTGACCGTGTCGGTTACGATCCGTCCATCGAATGTTACCTGAACGATGGCGGGTATGAGCAGCTCAAAGTGGCGCTGAAGATGGAGAAGACCGCCATCATCAATGAAGTCAAAACCGCAGGTCTGCGGGGCCGTGGCGGTGCTGGTTTCCCCACCGGTGTGAAGTGGGGATTCATCCCGCCCACGAATACCAAGCCCGTCTATCTCATTTGCAATGCGGATGAGTCTGAGCCCGGCACCTTCAAAGACCGCTACATCCTGCATCAGGACCCACACCAGTTGGTGGAAGGCATGGCCATCGCCTGCTTCGCCACTGGGGCTAAGCTGGCCTACATCTACATCCGCGAAGAGTTCCCTTACGCCGCCAAGATCGTCGAGAAAGCCATCGCCGAAGCCCGTGCCAAAGGTTACCTGGGTAAGGACATCCTGGGGTCCGGTTTCGACTGCGAGATTTACGTGCATCGCGGTGCCGGTGCCTACATCTGCGGCGAAGAGACGGGTTTGATCGAGTCCCTGGAAGGCAAGCGCCCTTACCCGCGAATTAAGCCGCCTTATTTCCCGGCGGCTTTGGGCCTCTACATGTGCCCTACCATCGTGAACAACGTGGAGTCTCTTTGCCATGTGAAGCACATCATCCAGATGAGCGGTGCAGAATATGCCAAGCTGGGCACGCCTAACAACACGGGCACGCGCATTCTCTGCGTGAGCGGCGACGTGCAAAAGCCTGGCTACTACGAAGTGGAAGTGGGCAAGGTGACCATGGGTGAAGTGATCAACGACCTCTGTGGCGGCCTCAAACCTGGGCGCAAACTCAAGGCCATCATCCCTGGAGGCAGCTCCTCCAAAGTCCTGCGTGCCGATGAAAAATTCAAACTCAAGGATGGTCGTGAGCTCACCATCACGGACATCCCGATGGACTTCGACACCATGGCCGCCTGCGGTTCCATGGCTGGATCCGGTGGCGTCATCATCATGGATGACAGCCGCAGCATGACCTGGGTCATCAACAATCTGAATAACTTCTACGCCCACGAATCCTGTGGCCAATGCACACCCTGCCGCGAAGGCAGCCTGTGGATGAAGAAGATCAGCGACCGTATTGTCGCTGGCACCGCCAGCCCAGACGACGTGGACACCCTGGAAAGCGTGGCCAACCAGATCGAAGGCAAGACCATCTGCGCCTTTGGCGAAGCCTGTTCTTGGCCGACCCAGAGCTTCATCAAAAAATTCCGCGAGGAACTCACAACGAGCTGCAAACCCGAACTCGCTGGCAAGATCGTCTCCGAAGAAGGTCTCGTCGCCGCTGCCAATCTGGCGATGAAGTAACGAGCCGACTCGGAGTCCGCTGATAGAATCTAAAAAGGGTGAAGGCGATGGTCTTCACCCTTTTTGTTAGGTGCCTTTGTTTGAATTATTCAAGGCATGCTTGTTGTCAGGCTTGAGCTTGCATCTTTTTCCCGAATGGCATTATCCTATCGAGGTGAATTCAGTGCCCGCAGATCCGAAGAAGTCGCAGATGTGGAGGGTATTCAAATGGAGCACTGCTGTTCTCGGTTGCCTCTTCGTGATCAGCCTTTTCATGCCCCATTCGGCTCCGATGGGCCATGAGCGTCCTGAAAGTCCTAAGTGGGTGCGGAAACGCATGCTGGACCTGAAGGAGTCCATTGAGCGCTTTCGACGAGAATACGATCGTTTTCCAGTGCTGGGCAACAGCCAGACACTCGACCTGGAATTGCGATCTGACGGAGCTTTTGTTGCCGCCTTGTTGGGGCGTTCTGAAACGCTCAATCCTAAACACCAGTTCTTTTACAAACCCTCACTGGCAAAAAATTCCATGAATGGTCTTCAAGATTTGTCCGGTGGCACTTCGGACGATCCTGCGGACTTGAGCGTGCTCGATGCGTTTGGCGAAAGGTATTATGTGCTTCTGGACTTAGACGGGGATGGCAGACTTCTAGATCCTCAATCAAGGGAAACAGACAACCCAATCTACCTGAAGGCAGCCATCGCCATCTATTCCTCCGGTCCAGACCGTGATCCCACGACTTGGGCAGATAACATCACCAGTTGGTGGTGATGTTGATCGTGTCCCGTTTTCCCTCCAAAATCGAATTCGTCCATTCCTTAATTGGTGGACATAAGTGGTATTTTTGGATTAGTTGATTGGATGGATCAATCGTCTCCAGAACTATTAGGTGGAAAGTCTGTGGCCCCGAAGGGGCGCCGCTCGCGTGTCGTTGGATGTTTAATCCTTTTGGGAATAGTTCTTTTGCTTGGGGGAGTGGCGTTGGTCGTCCTGACGCCTCTTTTGGTCAATAAAACACTACAGAAAGCGGACGAGACGCGAACCAAGTCGGACATGATGGATATCAAGATGGCCTTGAAAAACTTCCAGTTAGAATATAGCAGCTTTCCAGTCCCTCTAGACTCAAATTCGCAAAAGGATTTAGAATCTCGGACGCAGGGCAATTTTCTGGCTGCGCTTCTAGGCACAGATGCCATTTTCAATAATCGTGGAATCAAGTTTGTAGATTTTAAACCGGCGACAAAGGATACATCGGGCTTGGTTGAGAAACAGGGGGAAACCCAACTATTGGATAAGTGGGGGGAAATGTATTATGTCATTTTGGACACCAACAGGGACGGCAAAGTGGCGGATCCTGAAACCCTGGCTGAATTGAATGTCCCGATTGCTATCTATTCCTCTGGCCCAGACCGTGATCCGAAGACGTGGGGTGATAATGTAAGGAACTGGCGATGACGACGGCTGGGACATTCTCGGTAGCGACTTGGCAGCGCTACCGCATGGCCCGCTTTCTGGTCTGTTTGTGGCTGGCGCTAGTTTTGGCTTTTGGAGCTCTGATGTGGAGCGGGAACATGCTGCTGGCTTGGCAATGGCGTTTGCAGGCGGCCTCAGTCTTCGGGGTTCTGGTGGGTAGTTTAGGCCTCGCGGTGGCTGGGATTTGGATAGCAATCTGTTATGCCTGGCTGCGCAGTCACCCAGGGAAGAGAAATGTCAGAATGGGTTGGCTGTGGATGGGAATGCCGTGCTGGTTCATGATCGGTTCGTGCTTGTGGCTGGTTTCCATGTACACGGTGCCTTCACTTCAACCGACGTTTTTTGAAAGAAGCACGGGTAGGAAGTGGCCTGCCAACGCTCGTCTTTTGGCGAGCGGGCACTCGTTTTTACTCGCCGACTCCAAGCGCTTTTGGTTTTTCGAGAGTGAACCTTCAGCCTTCGATGCATTTCTTCAGCGTGGAAACTGGCCGCGTATTGAAGAGGAGGATTTACGATGGGATATCGTCTCGCGAGGTTTCCCTTGGCGGCTTGTGCGCTTGGAACATTCCAGCAAGTGGGTGCCTGCTGAATTCTGGTGCTGGAATGCCGCTAAAGAGGCAACTCAGGGGCCTTTTGGGCCCCTTTACTTGATCACAGATCAGGAACACCGCCGTTGGTGCGTCTGGTATGATGGCTTTTAACCAAATGCTACGGCGACGACTACGTCACTCTACGTCAGCACTTTGTAGATGACGTAAGACAGGGCGGAGGTGACGGGAATGGTGAGCACCCAGGCCCAGACGATGCGCTCGACGAGGCTCCAGCGGATGGAGTTCCAGCGTTTGGCGGCACCTACACCCATGATGGAGGTGGTGATGGAGTGGGTGGTGGAAACGGGCATGCCCATGAGGCCGGTGACGACCAGGAGGGAGGCGGCGGTGGTTTCGGCCGCGAAACCGTGAACGGGTTTCATTTTGACCATCTTGTGACCGAGGGTCTTGATGATGCGCCAACCGCCTGCCCAGGTGCCTGCCGCCATGACCAGGGCACAGGTAATTTTGACCCAACTCGCGACTTCAAATTTGGGCGTGTGGAGGAAGCCCAAAAAGCTAGGTGCATTGTCCAAGGTGCCCGCAGTAGTCGCGGTGAAAAGAGTCAGGGCGATGATGCCCATGGTCTTTTGCGCATCGGCAAATCCATGGCCGAAACCCATGCCTGCGGCGGAGGCAATTTGCAGTTTGGCAAACACGGTGTTGATGGTGTGGGGACGCCAGTTGCGGATGAGGGCAAAGAGCAGGCCCATGACGACAAAGCCGCCCACAAATCCCAGGATGGGGGAGGTAATCATGGGGATGATCACTTTGTGAAACAGACCGTCCATGGTCACCGCGCCGGTTTCGGCATTGACCTTGGCCTTGGACCAAATGAGCACATGCCAGTTTCCATTGGCGGAGGCCAGAGTGGCACCGCAGAGCCCGCCGATGAGGGCGTGGCTGCTGCTGCTAGGGAGGCCGAAATACCAGGTGACGAGATTCCAGATGATGCCCCCGAGCATGGCGCAGAGGATGGTCATGGTGGTGACGTGAGCGATATCCACTAGGCCTGCGCCGATGGTCTTAGCCACGGCGGTGCCCCAAAAGGCACCGATCAAATTGGCCGTGGCTGCTAGGGCGAGTGCTTGGCGGGGAGTGAGCACCTTGGTGGAGACCACGGTGGCGATGGCATTGGCGGTGTCGTGAAAGCCATTGATGTATTCAAAGGCCAGCACCACCAGCAGCACCACCAGGAGCAGGATGAGAGCGGAAGTCATGCGCGGGGGCGGATCAGGAATACTTCAGCACGATGTGGGACACCACATTGCCAGCGTCGCGGCAGCGGTCATACACCTTTTCCATGAGCTCATAGAGATCCTTGAGCATGATGGTTTGGATCGGGTCGCGCTGGCCTGCGTAGAGTTCCTTCAGCAGGCCCAGCATGAGTTTATCCGCTTCGCCTTCGATGTGCTGCAGCTTGGCGTTCATGTCTTTCACACGCTCCAGGTGCAGTTTTTTCCGCAGTTCTTTGACGATGTTCAGCACCGTGGTGGTGGCTTCTTCCATCATTTGCAGATGGCGGCTGAAGTCCACATCCTGAAGGCGACCGCCGGTGATGATGACGCGCTCGGCGATTTTCTCGACCGTCTTGGGGATCTTGTACAGAACGTTGGAGAGGGCTTCGATGTCTTCGCGCTCCAGTTCGGTGACGAAGGTGCGGCAAAGTTCTTCGTTGATCTGCTCGGTAATTTTTTTGTCCTTTCGGCGCGTCAGGATCAGCTCATCCAGGTTCTGGGTGGCCACGGGCTGGGTGAGGAGTTTCCCCAAGGCCTGAACGCTGTGCAGGGCCTCTGCGGCGCTGGCTTCCAGCAGGTCGTAGAAGATGTCGTTTTTGCCAAAAAGCTTCTGCAGGGAGATCATGGGTAGGGTCGGGGAGTCCGTTGCGATGAACGGGTCCCCCAAGATGGAGCAGAGCCGATGGAATGTGTCAAATCTGTAACGTGGAGCAAATCAGAGATCCGTGTGCAGATCCTCTTTTAATCCATGAAAATCAGCACTCCCAAATGATCACGAAGGCTGCGTTGCGGGTGGGCAGATGCGCACCTTGTCAATGCGTTGACGATCCATGTCAGCGACCTCGATCTTGCGGCCCTGCCAGTCGAAGGCTTCCCCCTCGGCCGGGACGTGGCCGAGGATGTGCATCACAAATCCAGCCACCGTCCGGTAGTCATCGTCATCGAACGAGGCGGGGAGGGGGATGCCTGTGATGCTGGCCGCCTCTTCCATTTCCATCTGCCCGTCCACCAGCCATGAGCCGTCATCCAGTTGGCGGCCTCCAGGGGCGTTGGGGGTGGGTTCATTGGGCATGATGCCCAGGATGGCTTCCATCATGTCATTGAGCGTGATGAGGCCCTGCATGGCCCCGAATTCATCAATGACGAGGGCTTGATGGCGGTTGTTTTTGCGGAACTGCTCAATGATCCGCGCGGCGGGCATGGATTCCGGCACAAAGAGCGGTGTAACAAGGAGAGGCTGTAAATCCCCCGCGGCAAGGTTCTCCCCGGCTTTCCAAAGCGTTTTCACCGAAATCATGCCCAGCACATCGTCTCGAGTGCCTTGATAGACGGGGAAGTAAGAGTGACCACTTTCGATCATGCGCCGGCGGTTCTCTTCAGGGCTATCGGCCAGATTGATCCAGACGATTTGGGGCTTGGGGGTCATCAAATCTGCCGCCGTGAGTTCATCCAGTTCCAGCACGCTTTCCAGCATGTCCTTTTCGTGACTTTTCAGCGCGCCCGTGCGGTGGCCTTGGATGATGGAGGCGCGCACTTCTTCCTCAGACATCACTGCTTCTTCCCCCGGCTTCACGCCAAACAGACGCACAAGGGCATCGCTGGAAAAATCCAACAGTCGGACGATCGGGGATGCCAGTGAAGAAAGGCGTGTCATGGGCCCTGCTAGGGCGGCTGCCCATTGCTCTGGGGCATGAATGGCAAGGCGTTTCGGCAATAGCTCCCCCACCACCACACTGAGGAAGGTGATGATGGAAACGACGATGACCATGCTGATCGTCGGTGCCCACTGGCCTAGCCACGGGACAGCTGCTAAAAGAGGTTCTAGCTCGCGCGCAAGACCTGCGCCACTGGCGGCACCTGCGATGATGCCCACCAGTGTGATGCCCACCTGCACCGTGGAAAGAAAAATGCCGGGATCTGCCTGCAGTTCCAAAGCCCGAATGGCACTCTTATGCCCTTCCTGAGCCATCATTTCCAAACGAGTTCGCCGTGCGGAAATGAGGGCTGTCTCGGCCATGGCAAAAACGCCATTGAGCAGCAGCAGACCCAAGAGGATGAGAAGTTCAGTCAAAATGCCAGACATAAGATGAAGGGATACTTAGGAAGCCGGGAAGGGGATGCAATCACAGACGCAATCATGAATGCTTCCCCCCATGGAACTTGCCATTCGGATGCATGAACCTTTGAACGGCAGTTGATTTCCATGGCTAGCGCGTCTAGTTCCGCCCGATGACGGATAACTTGAAGATTTTAAGTGGATCAGCACACCCGGAACTGGCGCGCCTGATTTGTGAAAATTTGGGCACCAAACTTTGCGAGGCCACCCTCACCACCTTCCCAGATGGTGAAACCTTTGTGCAAATCCATGAGAATATCCGCGGCAGCGATCTTTTCATCGTCCAGCCCACTTGCCCGCCCACGAACCAAAACTTGATGGAGCTTCTCATCATGGTGGATGCCGTGCGCCGAGCCAGTGCCCACCGTATCACTGCTGTGTTGCCTTTCTTTGGTTATGCTAGGCAGGATCGCAAAGACCGCCCGCGTGTGCCCATCACTGCCAAGTTGGTTGCGAATCTTCTTGTCGCCAGCGGCGTGAATCGTGTGCTGACCGTGGATCTCCACGCAGGTCAGATCCAGGGCTTCTTCGATATCCCGGTGGATCATCTGTATGCTGGGCCTGTGCTGATGAAGGCCATCAAGGAACGTCAAATTGAGGACTTAGTTGTCGTTTCGCCGGATGTCGGTGGCATCAAAATGACCCATGCTTATGCGAAAGCGCTGAAAGCTCCCATGGCCATCGTGGCAAAAAATCGCGTGAGCGCTGAAGAAGTGGAGGCTCTGAATGTCATCGGTGACGTGAATGGAAAAAACGTCCTGCTGGTGGACGACCTCACAGAAACGGCAGGGACTCTCACGGCGGCTGCGGAACTGCTGCTGAAACACGGAGCCAAGGCCATTTACGCAGGTGTTTCCCACGCGGTGCTGGGAGAAAAGGGCCACAGCCGCATCTCCAAATCGCCGATTTTAGAACTTTTTTCCACCAATTCCACCCCGCAAGCGCAGGGGGAAAAAGTGACGACTTTGGACATCGCACCGTTGTTAGCGCAGGCCATTCGGCGCATTCACGACAACGAGTCCGTCACATCTCTCTTTGACATCTGAAAATCGCCGTGTATCCTCGCGGCCCTTTTCCCCTCTAACATACTGTTCAGAAGAACTCACGGACATGGCTAAAATCCTCGACATCATCGCACAACCCCGCAGCAGTGAAGGCACTGCTGCCGTCAACCGCCTGCGCAAGGCTGGTTCCATCCCAGCGGTGGTTTATGGTCGCAAGACTCCTCCTGCCAATGTGCAGGTGAATGCCAAGACCTTCACGAAGCTGCTGGAAAGCAGCGCTTCTGACAACATCCTGGTCAGCCTGAAGATTGATTCTGCTGAGCAGCTGGCCCTCGTCCAGGAAGTGCAGCACGACCACCTTCGCGGCGGCATCCTGCACGTGGACTTCCACGCCATCGCCATGGACGAAGAAATCCACGCTGAAGTTCCTCTGAATCTGACCGGCGAATCCCCTGGCGCTAAGGCTGGTGGTCTCATCGAAGCCATCCACCACAATCTCGAAGTGCGCTGCCTTCCGAAGGACCTTCCTGAAGGCATCGCCGTTGACATTTCTGACCTCCAGGTCGGCAAAGCCATCCACGTGGGCGACATCAAGCTCCCAGAAGGCGTCCGCGCCAAGCTGGCTGACGATGTGGTCGTCATCATGTGCGAAGAGCCGAAGGTGGAGCCTGAAGCTCCTGCCGCTGCCGCCCCTGCTGCCAAGGGTAAAGCTCCTGCTGCTAAGGCCGCTCCTGCTGCCAAAGCCGCCGCTAAGAAGTAACCCCTGTCCGGAGTCTGACTCCAGCCGCCTACGGTGCCCGGTGATGAAACAGCTCTCCGCTCCGCTGGCGGCCTGAAACCCAGGCTCGTCATTGGACTCGGGAATCCCGGGATTGATTACCGCGACACTCGTCACAACATCGGTTTTATGGTGGTGGATGAGTTAGCGCGGCTTTCGGGAGTCTCCTTCACGGAGGAAAAACGCTGGCATGGTTGGGTCGCCAAGATTCCTGGGGCCCTCCTGCTGAAGCCAACCACCTTCATGAATGACAGCGGACGTAGCGTGCAACTGGTGAGCCAGTTTTACAAAACCTCCGTTCAGGAACTCCTCGTGATCTACGATGACGTGGATCTCCCGCTAGGTCGCATGAGAATGCGCCTCGCAGGTTCCGCTGGAGGTCACAATGGGCTCAAATCCATGATCCGCTCGCTGGGTTCAGATGCTTTTCCTCGCTTGAAGTTAGGCATCGCGACTCCTTCGGGCCGCCCTGCGGGTGAACGGCTCGTGGGACATGTGCTCGGAAAATTTCGTGAAGACGAGCGTACAGAACTCGCCATCATGATTCAGCGTGCTACAGATGCCGTCCGCCTCGCCTGTCAGTCTGGGCTGGAGACCGCGATGAATCTTTTCAACCGCAAAGAAGAATAACCTTAAACCTCAACAAGAATACACCACCGATGAAGCGCAAATACGAAGCCATGATCGTCCTCGACATGAAGGGCAAGGAAGAATCCGTCGAAGAACTCGTCAGCGGCATCGGCCGTGAGATGGAGAAGTCCGGCGTGAAGCTTGAGCAGATCGACAAGCTCGGCAAACGCAAGTTCCCCTTCAACCCACGCCACGTCGAGAGCGGCTATTTCGTGAACTACCAGATCGAGGCTGACAATGCCGGTCTGGACAGCATCCGCGCTAAGCTGAAGCTGCATGACAGTGTTTATCAGCAGTATTATCAGCGCCGCTAATCGCGGGTTGAGTCGCTTTTAAATTCCCCCATCAAACCCTGGTTTAGCGTGCATTCGCCGAGCCGGGGTTTGTTATTTATGGTGGGTCTCGATCAGGCGAAAAGTCAGACTTGCACCGCAGCGCAGAAGGAGAACGTTCGGTCCTCATGGTGAAGCCTGCACTCTCACAATACCTGCATACCGTGATGCTCCGGCGTGAGGAGGTACCAGGGTTTGAAAATTATCCTTTTGATATTCCAGCCGTTCGTCATTTGGAGGCTCTGGAATTGCACCCCAAAGTGACCTTTTTTGTGGGCGAAAATGGGTCTGGAAAATCCACCTTGCTAGAAGCTATCGCGGAGAAGTTGGGCTTTAGCATGGAGGGAGGAACGAAGAACACGAACCTGATGATGCACGAGTATCGCTCGGCGCTGACTTCGAAGATCACTCTTTCCCGCAGTCACCTTCGCCCCATGGATGGCTTTTTTCTGCGGGCAGAGAGTTATTATAATTTTGCCACGTTGATTGATGAATTGGGAAACTGGTCTTATGGCGGAAAAAGCCTGCACGAGCAGTCGCATGGAGAGTCTTTTTTTGCCACGCTTGTGCACCGCCTCGGCGGCCACGGGATCTACCTTTTTGATGAGCCTGAGGCGGCGCTTTCACCTCAGCGGCAGATGTCGCTGCTGGTGCGGATGCATGATCTTATCGGGGAGTTTTCGCAGTTCATCATCGCCACGCATTCCCCCATTCTGATGGCCTATCCAGATGCCTGGATTTATGAGTTCAGTGAGGATGGAATCAAAGGAGTGACCTATGAGGACACGGAGCATTATCAAATCACCAGCCGATTCATGCGGGATCCCCAAGGCATGATGCGGCGGCTTTTAGGAACGCCCGAAGAGCGGAATGTAGCGGGCTGAATCAGGTCCCCCGGGTGTTGCCAAAGAGCTCAATGTGGAGTCGAGGGCTGAGGCGGTAGCCGTGGGTGAGGCAGGCTTTCACCAATAGATCATACCGGGTGCGCATCACCTCCAGGCTGGTGCCTTCGGGCATCAGCAGAATTTTTTCTGGCGGGATGGGAATGCCGATGTTCCTGATGACCTGCTGCGCCTCACGGAGATCCTCTTCACTCGAAATGACGAACTTGAGCTGGTAGTCCCGGGACTGTTCCAGCCATTGCCGAAGGATGGCTGGTTGCAGGCGGGTCTCCTGATGGCGAGCTACCCAGGCCGCTCCTGCTTTTTCCAGGCTCGGCACGGAGTTTGCCAGTTTCGGGCTGAGCGAGGCGAGATCGACGGGAAGGGGAGGGGGCGGTACCGTACCGGCGGTTTCAACGGTGATGTGTTTGCCTGCCTCGCTCAACTGATGGAGGAAAGTGTGAATCTGCCTGGCCACCATGGGTTCCCCTCCGGTCACCACAACATAGCGAGTGGGGTGGCGCATCACTTCCGCCAGGATGGAGTCGAGGCTCATGTCAGGTCCCTCGGGCGACCAAGATGCATAGGGCGTATCGCACCAAGTGCAGCGCAGGTTACAGCCAGAGGTGCGCACAAATACCGAAGGTACACCGGTGAGTGAGCCTTCTCCCTGCACGGAATAAAAAATCTCTGAGATGCGCATGAATATTCAAAATAGCGTGGAGTCGAGTTGGCACAAGGGGCCACATTCAGCGGAATCTGAGGGCGACTGAGGCGGGCCGAGTTGGCGAGAATTAACGTAAAGGCGGCCCCCTCTTGCCACATGAGAAACGCCGTCTAGTTTCCTTCATGCCCGTCCGTTTTTGGCCTCTCTTTTTTATCTTGCTCACTTCCTGCCTCAGCAGTTGCGCTTCGCGGAAAAAAGTGTGGGACTATGAATACAGCCGTGGCAAGACGGCCGTGGTTGTTGGAGGAAAAGCCGTGCCCCCAGCGGGTCTGCCTGCTCCAGTCATGCGGGCGATCAGTGCTGGCAATCGCATTGCTGGGCTACCTTATAAGTTCGGTGGCGGTCACCGTTCCTTTGTGGACACGGGTTATGACTGTTCGGGCACGGTTTCTTACGTGCTGCATGGAGCGGGTTTTTTAAACAGCCCAGGCACCTCCAGCAGTCTTCGCAGTTATGGAAAAGCTGGTGAGGGCAAATACATCACCGTCTATTCACGCAATGGGCACACCTTTATTGTGGTAGCGGGGCTGCGTCTAGACACCGGCTACAATGGTGAACGGAAGGGGCCGCGTTGGTCGAATAAATCCCGCCCGATGAAGGGCTATGTGGCGCGGCATCCTCCTGGATACTAAGGACAGCAATTTTTTAGGCGATATTGAATCGTTGCAGGCCCTCGAAATCAGGCAAACAGGGGGATTTCTGCGTTTCTTCCGGGTCATCAATCAGATCGTTCGTGACAAAAAAAGTGCTGTTGGTAATCTCGGCTTCCTTTTTCACGAAAAATGTCTGGTTATTGCCCTGTGATTCAACGCCTTCGGATTATCTTTGATCATTCCACCCCGGAGTGCGTGTCAGAATTGTGATTGTTCTGTTCAGGTCCACCATGATTTACTCGTCTTTGTCTGCCATGCGAAACGCACTTTGCTTTGCTCTTGTCCTTGCTTCTGGGCCTCAATTGATCGCCCAGGCCCCACCGCCTGCGGCTCCGGCTGCCCCTGGGGCACCGGCTGCACCAACGGGTGCATTGAATATTCAGCAGGAGACGGAGGCCCTGATGTCCGAGGCCATGCGTCTTTTCCAAGAAGCGAAATATCCTGAAGCGCTTTCGAAGATTGATCAGGTGAAGAAAAACCTGAACAACAAGCCCTTTGCCCAGGTGCTCTTCATCGAAGGGGCAGCCTATTTCAATCTCAACGAGTATGACAAGGCCATCGCTGCCTTGGAGGAATATATCAAGTCCTTCCCGGAAGGCGAGCAGCTCAGCGCGGTCAAGATGGCGCTCGGGCGCAGCTACATCAATAAAGGCGATGCAGACAAAGGCATCACCATCCTCAAAGAAGTCGTCGCTCAGTCTCCAGATCTGAAATCTGAAGCCGGTCTTTTCGTGGCAGAAGCCTTGAAAAAGCAAGACAAGGTGGATGAGGCGCTCGCCGTCTTGAAGTCAGTTCTTGAAGGTGGCATTCGTAGTTCCGAAGCCATCCAGGCGGCCATGATGGCGGCAGATTTGCACGTGGCCAAAGGTGAACTGGATGCCGCAGGTGAGTTGATGGAGAAGGTCAAAGGTTTCGCCACTGGTGGCGACAACGTGGCCCAGATGAACAACATCTACCTGCGTTTGGGAGACCAGATGCTGGAGAAGAAAAGCTTCCGCGAGGCTCTGGGTGCCTACCAGTTTGTGCGCCGTAAGAGCGAGATCACCCGTCTCCAAAAAGACGTCATCGCTAAAATCGAACAGAGCCTGAAAACCCCAGGTAAAGGACCGATCAAGGGCACCAAGGAAGAGCTGGAAGAGAAGTTGAAGACCAACAATGGATTGCTGGAAGAGATCGAGAAACGTACCGACTACGATGCTTCTCTCTACTACCGTTTGGGTCGTTGTTACTTTGAAATGGGGCGTTTCTGGGAGTCTCTTTTGGCGTTTGATGTCATCGTGAAGGAATTCAAGGAATTTCCTCAGCGTGATCGCTGCGTCTTCGGCATGATCATTGCCAATGCCCAGCTCAAGCGTGTGAAGTCAGCCCGCAAGCTCTGCGAACGCTACATCAATGAGTTCCCGGACGGTGCAGACCTGGGCACGGTGTCCGAAATGTTCGGCATGCTTGCTTATGAAAATGGCAAGCTTCAGGAGGCTGCGGACGCCTTTAATAAAGCTGAAGGCTTCCCCAAAGCTGACAAGGAGCGCCTGCGCTTTCTGCGCGGAAACGTGCTGTTTGAAATGCAGCGTTTTGACGATGCGCGAACCACTTTCGAACTCCTGCTGAATGAGTTTCCAGAGTCCGCTTATAAGGATGATGGCCTGTATCGCATCGCTCTCATTTACTTCTATCAGAATGACTCGATCAATACGACGAAGGCCCTAAACAATTACATGAAGGAAAACCCGAAAGGGCAGTATGTCGTGGATGCGCGTTATCGTTTGGCTTTCATCAAATTCCAGAGTCGAGATGTGGACAATGCGATGAAGGATCTGGAAAGCATCATCAAGGATGCTCCGAATGACCAGAACATCGGCCAGGTGCACAGTTTGTTAGGCGATGCCTACAACCAAAAAGGCGATTATGACAAAGCCTTGGCCAATTTCGCCGCAGGGGTGGACAAGGCCAAGTCTGAAGACGTGCTCACCTATGCGATGGATCAAGCCACCGACCTCTATGCCGGCACGGGCAAGTGGAAGGAGCTCGGGGACATGTGGCAGAAATACCTGAACACGCACAAGGACAACGAAGAGCAGGAGCTCAAGGCCGTGCTGTGGATCTCCCGTGCTCGAGTGAAGGAAAATAAGATTGATGAGGCAAAACAACTGCTGGCTACCGCCATCAAACCTAAAATCGGGAACCCTGCGAATGAGCAAGTGGAAGGTTTGATTCAGCAGTTGGTGAGTTTGGTAGCTCCTAAGCGTCGTCGTCCAGCTACACCCGTCGAAGGAGCCCCTGCCGCTCCTGCGGAGTTGACGCACGAACAGGTGGAGAAGCAGCTCGAAGAACTTGTCACTCCGCCCGAGGCTGGCATGAATGGCACCGCTCAAATGCGCATTCTTTTTGCCAAAGCTTGGCTGGCCAAGGTGATGCGTGAACCTGTCAAAGCGGAGAAGCTTTTTGCCGTCATCATTGAGGTTGCCAAGCCAGAAGACCTCAGCCCGATGCTATTGGCGACGGTGGGCGACAATGCCCGCACCAAGGGGGATCTGGATAAGGCTGCTGGCTGCTACAATCGCCTGAATGAATTCTACAAAGAAACCGAGTATGCCGACGGTGCTGCCGTGGGTTTGGCTGAGATCGCCTATGCAAAAGGTGAGTTCGATAAAGCTTTGGAGTTGTTCACCTCAGCTATCGAAGGTTACGCCGCGAGCTCACGCTTGCTTGATGCAACTCTGGGTAAGGCGAAGACACTCTTCAAACTGAAGAAGTATGACGATGCCAAGAAGCTGTATGTGCAGATCCTCAACACGAAAGAGTGGCGTGGTGAAGCGCATGCCACTTCCCTCTTCATGCAGGGAGAGATTGAGTTCGCAAACCAAAAGTGGGGTGAAGCCATTCCTTTCTATCAGCGCGTTTTCATTGCTCATCAGAAGTGGAAGAGTGTGATGGCTCAGTCCTATGTGCAGTGCGCGCGGGCTTTCATCAAATTCAACCGCCCGGCAGCTCCAACTGAAACACCGCCGCGTCAGTATTCAGATCGTGAAGCTGCTAAACTGCTGCTCATCGAGATGACCAAGCGCCAGGACCTGAAGGATCTGCCAGAAATGAAGCAGGCCGAACAAGAACTTTCCAAGCTTTGATCTCTGTCCTTGTGAACTCTTTTTCCCCTCACATTTCCATGTTTCGTCACACCCTCATTCTTCTGGCGACAGTGCTGCTCTCTGGTGCAGCGTTCGGCCAAGCCATCGTGCTCAAAGATGGCACCCGCATTCCTGATACCGAATTCACCATGGATGGTGATAAGATCGTTCGCACGATCAAGATCGGTGATAAGTCTGCTACCACCGTCCTTCCTTGGCAGAATATCGGTTATCTGGATTGGCCCGAGCCCGTGGAGTTGCTGGAGGCCAAAAACCTCATGGCTCAAGCCAAGTCCGAGGAGGCTTTGGCCCTGCTGAAGAAGTCCCTCGATTTTTTCCAAAAGTTCGAAAAGGTGGAAGGGAACTGGTACCAGCCTGTGTTTTTCGCCTATGTGGAAACTTTGAGCCAAGCCGGTAAGTTCGAAGATACCATCAAGCTGATTCCCTTGCTCAAGACGCTGCCTCTGACGGCGGAGCAGAAGATGTCCCTTCGGATCATCCAGTTGGATATTGATCGCCAAACCTCTTCCGAATACACCTCGATTCTCGACGAAGCCGAAAGCATTCTTTCGGATACCAATGACTCCGGTGTCGGAGCTTCTATCTGGATGATCATCGCCGACATTCACGCCAAAAAGAAGGAGTGGGAAAAGGCTTTGATGGCTTACCTGCGCATTCCGGTTTTTTACGGCACCCAAATGCAGCGTGTGCCAGATGCTGAACTCAAAGCGGGTCAAATGCTGGCCAAGATGAAACGTTATGAAGACGCCCAGGCTCTCTTCACCCGCATTTCCGATTCCTACAAAGGCTCTGCCATTGCTGACATAGCGGCCAAAGAAAAGGCTGCCATCAACGGCATGAAAAACGAGCCCGAAGAGGAAGCTGAAGAATCTGCCGAAGGCGAAAAAACCGAAAAAGCCGCTCAGTAATTACCCTTTCTTTAAACGAATCCCAACCCACCCACTGCCTCCCATGCACACCCGCAATAACCCCTCTATGATCCAGACCTTTTTCCGTGGCTTTGTCCGTCTCAGCGCCTGCGCCATGCTGCTCGCCGGTAACCTGATGGTGGTGGCTCCCATGCACGGCCAAGAGCCTGCTGCCGCCCCAGCGGGTGAAGCCGCTGCTGCCGCTCCTGAAGTGCATCAACACACCCTCATGGACCGCTTCCGCGAAGGTGGCTGGGTGATGTATCCGCTGACTCTGTGCTCCGTCGCTCTTGTGTGGCTGACGGTGGACCTTTGGATGCGCACCGCACTGAAGAGCATGGCCCCTCCTGCCCAGGTAGGTCAGGTGCAGGATCTTTTCCGCGCCGGTGATTACGTCGGTGCTTACCAGTTTGCTAAAAACAACAATTCCTACTTTGCCGATGTGACCCGTGTGGGCCTGAGCTTCGTGGGTGAAGGTCAGAACGCTGTTGAAGAAGCTTTGTTCTCTGAACTGAACAAGACCAACGCCACCATCCAGACTCGCATCAACTACCTCTCCGTGTTGGGTGTTTGCACTCCGATGATCGGTCTGGTCGGCACCGTGACCGGGATGATGAGCGCCTTCGCAACTCTGGGAACCAGCGGTGTGGGTGATCCTTCCAAGCTCTCCGGCGCTATCGGTGAGGTGCTCGTGGCTACGGCTTCTGGTCTGGCTGTGGCTGTGCCTGCTTTCATGGTGTTCTACATTCTGCGCAATCGCCTTCAGGGCTCCATGCACGGTTTGCAGGAAATCATCAGCTCTTTGTTCCGTAAGATGCCCTACGAGCATCTCAAAGACGCCCATGTGGGTGAAGAAGAGTTCTACGCGGCGCTGCCAAACTGGGTGGCCGGTGGCAATGAAGGCACAGCCGTCGCTGTGGCTGTTTAATCGGATTTTTCGTTCTGTTGGTTAACCTTAACCTGATACCCTTATGGCTGGAGGAGGAGGCGGTGGAGACGGTGAACCGGAGTTCCAAATTGCTCCGATGATTGACGTGCTGTTGGTGCTGCTCATTTTCTTTATGAGCATCACCTCGGCGCAGGTCTTGAGAATTGACAAAGACATCAAGCTGCCTGTGGCGGCCGATGCGAAGAAGAAGGAGGACAAGAACACCATGTTCGAAGCCGCCATCAACGTTCGCTGGATCGCTGCCCGGCAGGAGTCTAAAATCAAACTCGACGACCGCGAGATGGAGAATGAGGAGATCGTGAACACGCTCACTCAACGCAAAAACAGCAATCCCACCTATCGGGTCGTCATTCGCGGAGATCGCGATGTGCCTGCGGTGGAGATTCAGAAAGTCATGGCGCTGATTGCCCAGTCGGGCATTGACGACATTTCTTTTTCAGCCCTCAACAAAGATTCCTGATCGCATGGCTCACGGTAAAAAACATCGCGCCCTGGAGGCAGACCAAGCCACCATGGGATTCCAGATCGCCCCCATGATTGACGTGGTCTTCGTCATCATGCTCTTTTTCATGGTCATGGCTGGTGCTGTGAAAGTGGAGCGTGAACTGAAGACGCAACTTCCTGGGCTGGGAACCCCAGCGCTCAGTGATGAAACCACCCCACCGGATGAGATCATGGTGACGGTGGAGGAATCGGGAGTAGTGACTTTGAACGAGGAGGAATTCGATTCCCCCACTGACAAAGCCCTGCCCAATTTCACCAACACACTTTTCCGCCTGAAGCAGGAGGCCGATCTCCGCAACGCGAAGGTGATGGTGACCATCCAGGCAGAGGAGCAGGCCCGCTATGAGCGTGTCATTGATGTGCTCAACTCCATGGCCAAAGCTAAAATCGGCAATGTGACCTTCACGGTGGGTGGTGAGGATTTCTAATCCCCGCTTACCCTCTTTAATTTTTCCTTAACCTCCAGAGGCCGCACCCTTATGCGGCCCCGCATTCGTTCTTTTTTTGTTATGTCAGATACCCCTCCTCCGAATCCTGGTGGCCCCCCTCCGCCCTCGGACCCAGGTGCCACACAGCCCATGGTTTACCCACCGGGTTACCCGCAGCCAGGGAATCTGGGGTATCCTGTGCAGGGAAACAATTTGGGTTATCCCGTTCAGCCAAATCTAGGCTACCCCGTACAGCCTGGCATGATGCCACCCCCTGCGGGCTATCCCGCCCCTTCGGCCACCTCGGGTCCCGTGCCTGTAGCCGCTGTGGAAGAAGAGGAAGCCGTGGCCCTCCAGGCAGCCCCGGGGGAAATGTATCACCCGCCGGCGCTCAACCATTTCGAATCGGTGAAACCGCCCAATGCCCTGGTGAAAGCCTGGCGCAAGGTGGGCGGTGGCTCTCTGACTCTCAGTCTGGCCATCCATGCGGGCATTCTCATCGTCGGCGGTGCCATCGTGGTGAGCACGCAGATGATTCAAAAGCAGGTGGACTTCCTGCCCGGTGGCGGCACGCAGCAGGGGGCGCAGGCCTCGGCCGAAATGCAGCACAAGGTGCAGCAGAAGAAGCGGACATCGCTGAACAAGACGATGCCGATGAAGAAGATCGTGAGCACGAGCCAGAACTCGGCTGTGACGCTGCCGGATGCGCCGCCAGACTTGTTGGATGTGCCGGACGTGAGCTCGATGCTGGGAGGTGGAAGCCTGGGCAGTGGAGGATTTGGCAAAGCGGGAGCCGGAGGTGGTTTTGGCACCGGGATGGGCATGGGCGGAATGCAGGGCTTCGTCAGTCTGCCGCCTTCCATGCAGCAGCGTTGCTCTCCGCAGGAGCGCCTGGAAAAACTTCGCCAGAATGGTGGCAACCCTGAGTGTGAACGTGCGGTATCGGCTTCGTTAGAGTGGCTGAAAAGTCAGCAGAATCCTGATGGATCTTGGGGGCAGGGCGGGGGTAAACGCAACAAGGCCGCGATGACCGGCCTCGCTCTTCTGTGCTTCCTGGGACGCTGCGAAACACCAGACTCTCCTTTCTATGGAGACAATGTCATGCGCGGCATTCTCTTCCTCATTGAGATGTCCAAGACCAATGAGCATGGAGCCATCACAGATGACTTTAAAAGCAATGCCGGTGCGTATGAGCATGGCATCGCGACCTATGCTCTAGGGGAGATGTACACTCTGGCACGCCTGGGCAGCAAGCAACTCCCAGGCATGCGTGAAGCCTTTGAAAAAGGTGTTCAGCTCATCATCAAAACTCAGAACAAAGCGGATGCTAAAAACGGCGAAGGTTCTTGGGATTACTACACCAAAAACATCTCAGAAGGCAAACCGACCTCCTCTCGTGAGGACCTATCCGTGGCAGGCTGGCAATATCAGGCTTTGAAAGCTGCCAAATACACCGGTTTGAAAATCGCGGGTCTCCAAAGTGCGATTGATCGCACCTGCGATTACATCGAGCGGAAGCAGACCAAAGATGGTGGTTACGGTGGCGCTAACCGGGATGCCCACTACAATCAGTGGAGCCTTACCGGGGTCGGGTCCTTGGGGCTGCAGACGCTGGGAAAAGGCCGCACGGCCTCCATCAAGAAGGGGATCAAATTCCTGCGTGAGTTCATCACCGCAGAGCCTCTGGATTGGAATAAAAACTGCAATCTCTACTGCTGGTACTACTACACCCAGACCTTCTTCCAAGCAGGTGGAGATGACTGGAAGTTTTACAACGAGCAGTTTTTGCCCCAGATCCTGGCCGCTCAACAGCCGGATGGCAGCTTCAAAAAAGGCCGTCCAAACTGGCCCGGCGGTGATGCCGCAGATCCCGTTTACCGGCAAGTGCTCTGCACGCTCCAATTGGAAGTGTATTACCGTTACTTGAAAGTCGGTGACCGCGACGAAGAAAGTTTCTTCGATCGTCAATAATTGAGCGTTCTTTGACGAAGCTCTGCGTTACCCGACGCAGAGCTTTTTTGGTTTCATGAGTCGGCCCAGTCCCAGGGCAAAAGATATTTGATGAAACGTGAGAGCGGATTTTCCGGTCATTTTTCGAAAAATGGTTTCAAGATTCACAGATCGGGGGCAGAAAGATAAAATTGGGGTGCCGAGGGGTGGATTCACACGAATTTTCCCTTGCCAATCGCGTCATTCGTGATTTCTTCCCGACCCTTTTCAACTTCAAACACAACCCGCCTGACAAGGTGTCGGGTTTCACAACTGACCATGAGCGAAGCTACCACAAGCCCCCAAGAATTCAAACTGCACGAAAAAGACACCGGCAGCGCCGATGTGCAGGTCGCAATCTTGACGGCCCGTATCAATGAACTGACGGAGCACCTTACGGTTCATTCCAAAGACCACTCCACGCGCCGCGGCCTTCTGAAGATGGTCGCTCGCCGCCGGAAACTGCTCGACTACCTGAAGCTGACCGCCAATGAGCGTTATCTGAAGCTTCTGAAGAGCCTCAGCCTGCGCCGCTAACAGCCTTTTTTCCAGACGAGGGGTGATGAGAACCATCACCCCTTGTTTTGTGTTAGGGGTTCCAGCGCGCAATTGCCTAGATAGTGTGAGGCATGCGATTTCACGTGATTTTCACGGTAACGCTTTCCCACCTGCCGTCTCTCGTTCGAGAAGACGTGTGCCACAAGACAAGGCACGGATTTTTGCTGGCTGAGCCTTTGATGCTCATGAGCTGCGTTTGATCCAAACGCGCTCGCAAACCTTCCCCAAAACAAACAAAGCATAGAACATCGCCACCATGGCTATCCATAAAGTAACTACACCCTGCGGTTCAGGGATCATTGAAATCGAAACAGGCAAGCTCGCTCACCTCGCTGATGGCGCCGTGACCGTCCGCCTGGGTGACACCATCGTCATCGTCACTGCTGTCTCCGCCACGAAGATCAAAGAAGGTCTCGACTTCTTCCCTCTGTCTGTGGAATACAAAGAAAAAGCCTCGGCTGCTGGGAAGTTCCCTGGTGGCTACTTCAAGCGCGAAGGCCGCCCAACAGAGAAAGAAATCCTCACCTGCCGCATGACGGACCGCCCATTGCGCCCGTTGTTCCCGAAAGGTTACCTCTACGAAACTCAGATCGTTGCTCTCTTGCTCAGCGCAGATGGCCAGAACGATTCAGACATCCTCGCCATCAACGGTGCTTCGGCTGCTCTTTGCGTTTCCGACATTCCTTTCGCAGGCCCGATCGGTGCCGTGCGTGTGGGCCGTGTGAATGGTCAGTTCATCGCTAACCCGACCCACAACCAGCGTGAAGACAGCGATCTGGATCTGGTTTACGTCGGCAATAAGACGGACGTGATCATGATCGAAGGTGCTGCTCTGGAAATGCCAGAAAGCGACTTCATCGCTGCCCTCCGCTTTGCGCAGGACAGCATCCAGGGCCTGGTGAAGGCTCAGGAAGAACTCGCCGCCCTGGCTGGCAAAGTGAAGCGCGTGGTGCCTCTCATGCTCGTCAAAGATGAGCTGCTGGAAGTGGCTTACGAAATCGCTGGTGACCGCATCGAAGGTGCCATTTACCAGCCAAGCAAAGTGGCCCGTAACAAGGCTGTCGGTGCCCTTAAGGACGAAGTGGAAGCTGCCATCAAAGGCCGTTTCCCTGAAGCTTCTGGTTTTGAAATCAGCCAGGCTTTTGACTACCTCCAGAAGAAGGCTTTCCGCATCTCGATCCTGGACAAAATGAGCCGCTGCGACGGTCGTGGGATTGACCAGATCCGCAATCTTTCCGGCGAAGTTTCCGTGCTTCCTCGCACGCACGGTTCTGCTCTGTTTGCCCGTGGTGAAACTCAGGCTCTCTCCATCGCGACGCTGGCTCCGGCTGACGAAGCACAGGAAATGGACACCTACGCAGGTGGCCCAGACAGCAAGCGCTTCATCCTTCACTACAATTTCCCTCCGTTCTCCGTGGGTGAGTGTGGCCGCTTCGGTGGTCAGAATCGTCGCGAAATCGGCCACGGTGCTCTTGCCGAGCGCTCGATTGATGCCGTCATCCCGCCGAAGTCCCAGTTCCCTTACGCCATCCGCATCAGCAGTGAAGTGATGGCCTCCAATGGCTCCACTTCCATGGCTTCCGTTTGCTCGGGCGTCATGGCTCTCCTGGACGCAGGTGTACCGCTCATCCGCCCTGTGGCAGGTATCTCCGTCGGTCTCGTCACTGAGTTCGAAGGCGACAACATGAAGCGCTACTTGACCATGATGGACATCCTGGGCTCCGAAGATCACTTCGGCGACATGGACTTCAAGCTTTGCGGCACCGACGTGGGTGTGACGGGTTACCAGCTTGACCTCAAGCTTCCTGGCATTCCTCTGAGCATCCTGGAAGAAGCCATCGCTAAAGCCAAGAATGGCCGTGGTGAAGTCCTTCGCGCCATGGCAGACGCCATCAGCGAAGTGCAGCCTCTGAGCCCACACGCCCCTCGCATTGAGATCCTGAAGATCAACCCGGACAAAATCGGTGAGCTCATCGGTCCTGGCGGCAAGAACATCAAGGGCATCCAGGCTGAGTCCGGCGCTGAAATCAGCATCGAAGACGACGGCACCATCTACGTTTACGCCACCCGCAAGGAAGGTCTTGAGCGTGCGATCGAGATGATCAGCGGCGTCTCCCAGGAGATCGAGCCCGGCAAGATCTACACTGGCAAGATCGTCAGCACGACGAACTTCGGTGCCTTCATGAACCTCGGTGGCAAGAAGGACGGCCTCATCCACGTGAGCGAGTTGGCTGACTTCCGTGTGAACCGCGTGGAAGACGTCGTCAAGGTGGGTGATATCGTCACTGCCAAGTGCCTCGGCATTGACGAAAAAGGCCGCGTGAAGATGAGCCGCAAGGCCGCGATGAAGGAGAAGGACGATGCCGCCAAGGCTGAGTCCGGCGCTCCTGCTGAAGCGGAAGACTTGGGTTAATCTAGCCCGTTGGTTTTTAAAACCAGCGACAACTTATCAACGGCAGCCAGGAAACTGGCTGCCGTTTTTTGTTATAAGCTGGCGATGCACCGAAGTCCGGCGGAGTGCGGGTTTCCAAACCCGCAGAGGGCGGATGTGTGCTGACGTTCGAGTGGTCTAACGACATATCGGAATCCATGTGCAGCTCCGCTGAACTGGCGTGCAGGCCGTGTTGATGGTCAACTCATGATCATGGGTGGCGGCGAGGCGCTGCGGACTCGGAGGTCCGCGCTCCAACTGCAATGTCGTGTGCTTGGCAGAGCGCGGGTTTCCAAACCCGCAGCGGGCGGATGTGTGAGCTGACGTTCGAGTGGTCTAACGACATATCGGAATCCATGTGCAGCTCCGCTGAGCTGGGGTGCAGGCCGTGTTGATGGTCAGCTCATGATCATGGGTGGAGGCGAGGCGCTGTGGACTCGGAGGTCCGCGCTCCAGCTGCAATGTCGTGTGCTTGGCGGAGTGCGGGTTTCCAAACCCGCAGCGGGCGGATGTGTGAGCTGATGTTCGAGCGGTCTGACGAGATTGACGGAATTGATGTGCAGCTCCGCTGAACTGGCGTGCAGGCCGTGTCGATGGTCAGCTCATGATCATGTGTGTTAGCTAGGTGCTGCGGACTCGGAGGTCCGCGCTCCAGCTGCCTGAATGCTTTTACTACCTCACCTGGCCACTGCCATCCACGAGGTACTTGTAGCTGCAGAGTTCTGCCAGGCCCATGGGGCCGCGGGCATGGAGCTTGTCCGTGCTGATGCCGATCTCTGCGCCGAAGCCGAATTCACCACCGTCATTGAAGCGGGTGCTGGCATTGTGGAGGACCACGGCACTGTCCACTTCATGCTGGAAGCGTTCAGCCGCAGCACGGTCGTTCGTGATGATGCTGTCGGTGTGATGACTGCCGTATTGATTGATGTGGGTGATGGCTTCATCCAGACCTGAGACCGTCTTGGCCGAGAGAATCAGATCTAGCCACTCTGTGCTCCAGTCTTGCTCCGTCGCAGGGATGCTGGCGGTGCCTAACAAGCTTTGGGCTTCGGCATCCGCGTGCACTTCCACTTGGGCGGTGGCCAGTTTTTGGCCTACCAGGGGGTAGAAGGCTGCGGCGATGTCGCGATGGACCAGGATGGTTTCCAGGGCATTGCAGACGCCTGGTTTCTGGGTCTTGGCATTCAGAATGATGCGTGCGGCCATCTCTTGATCCGCATCGGCATGAACGTACACATGGCAGACACCATCGTAGTGTTTGATGACGGGCATGCGAGCCGTGGCGACGACTTTTTCGATCAGGCCTTTACCGCCACGTGGGATGATGAGGTCTAGGTATTGATCCATGCGGGCCATGTACTCCACGCTGGCGCGGTCGGTGAAGGGGATAAGCTGGATGCTATCCGCAGGCAGGCCAGCGCGCTCTCCGCCTGCTTGGAGGGCTGCGGCGAGGGCAACATTGGAGTGAATAGCCTCGCTGCCACCACGCAGAAGAGTGGCATTGCCCGTCTTGAAGCAGAGGCTGGCAGCGTCGGTAGTGACGTTCGGCCGAGATTCAAAGATGATGCCGATGACGCCGATGGGGACGCGTTTTTTGATGATGTGGAGGCCGTTTGGGCGCGTCCAATCGGTGAGGATTTCGCCGACGGGATCAGGCAGGGTGGCCACTTCACGCACCGCGTCGGCAATGGCCGCTAAACTTTTGGAATCGAGTTTCAGACGATCCAGCATGGCCTTGGACAGGCCGTTTTCTTCGGCGCGGGCGAGGTCTTTGGCATTCTCAGTGAGGATGGTGGCTTCCCGGGCCTGGATCTCATCGGCCATGGCCAGCAGGATGGCGTTTTTTTGTTCCGTGCTCAGCTTCACCAGTTCGCGGGAGGCGGCGCGGGCGCGGCGGCCCATGTCGTGGATGGCGGCTTGGATATCAGAATCAATCATGAGGGCAGTGGGCGGAAATCTAAGGCGGTAAAGCCGTGAAAAGGACGGTTATCCTGGCATGGAATGCGGGAAATCGCCACGGGAGAATGAGGGCTTTGAAACGATGGCGTATGAGATCATCACGATGCTCAGAAGCCTTTGTTGGTATAACAAAAAGCGGTGACGCGCTTCACACGTCACCGCTAAGATGGAGGAAGGATTTCCTCAGGGCAAGATCAAGCGGGGACGCCAGCGAGACCGCCGGGAAGACCTCCGAGGCCTTCTTCATCCTGAGGTACCGGACGGGCGTCGGCGACTTTAGGAAGCGGGGGTGGCGTCGGTGGCTTCGGCTTGTCCTTGGGAGGATTGATCATGTAGCCATGCTGCATGATTTCTTTGATCTGAGCTCCATCCAAAGTTTCGTACTCCAGCAGCGCGGCAGAGATGGCGTCTAGCTTATCCTTGTGGTGTAGAAGGATTTCTTTGGCTTTAGCGTAAGCGCTATCAATGAAGTGTTTCACTTCTTCGTCGATCTTTTGGGCGGTGGCTCCGCTGTAGTTGCGGTTACGGGCTAGGTCACGAGCCAGGAAGATGGCCTGTTCGCCTTCGCCATACTCAACCATGCCCATTTTATCACTCATGCCCCAGGCGCAGACCATGTTGCGAGCGATGGCGGTGGCCTGACGGATGTCGCCCATGGCTCCGTTGGTCACGTCACCAAACTGGATCTCTTCAGCCACACGACCACCCATGGCGACAACGAGATCATCGAGGAGTTCGCTTTTGCGATGGGTGAATTTGTCTTCTTCCGGCAGCCACATGGTGGAACCTAGGGATGGGCCACGAGGAATGATGGTGACCTTGTGAAGAGGATCGGTATGCTCCAGCACTTCGATGAGGATGGCGTGGCCAGCTTCATGATAGGCGGTGTTTTCCTTTTCCTTCTCGCTGAGAGCGAGACTGCGGCGTTCACGGCCCCAGCGGACTTTGTCACGTGCCTCTTCCAGCTCGGGGGTACCGATGGACTTGAGGTTTTTACGGGCTGCCAGGAGGGCGGCTTCGTTGATGACGTTGGCGAGCTCGGCACCGGAGAAACCAGGAGTGCCACGAGCCACTTTGGAGAGGTCGGCGTTTTCGCTGAGCTTCACACGTTTGGCGTGGACATTGAGGATTTCCTCACGGCCTTTTACGTCGGGCAGGCTGACAGTGACCTGACGGTCAAAACGACCTGGACGAAGGAGGGCAGGGTCGAGAACGTCAGGACGGTTGGTGGCCGCGATGATGATGATACCTTCTTGGGTATCGAAGCCATCCATCTCTACGAGAAGGGCATTCAAGGTCTGCTCACGTTCATCGTGACCACCACCCATGCCATGACCGCGATGACGACCAACGGCATCGATTTCATCAATGAAAATGAGGCAAGGGGCATTCTTTTTGCCCTGTTCAAACATGTCTCGCACGCGGCTGGCACCGACACCGACGAACATTTCGACGAAGTCAGAACCACTGATGCTGAAGAAAGGTACATCGGCCTCACCTGCGATGGCCTTGGCCAGCAGAGTCTTGCCAGTTCCGGGGGAGCCGACCATGAGAACGCCCTTGGGGATCTTGCCACCCAGGCGCTGGAAACGCTTGGGATCTTTGAGGAACTCGACGAGCTCCTGCACTTCCTCTTTGGCTTCTTCAACGCCAGCAACATCTTTGAAGGTGACCTTGTTACGGTCTTGGGAGAGCATCTTGGCTTTGCTTTTGCCAAAGCTCAATGCGCCACGGCCAGCACTTTTGATTTGCTGACGAACCAGGAAATAAAGCAGGAACAGGAGAAGCAGGATCGGCAGCATGGAGACTAGCACCGAGCCCCAAGGATTGTTCTCATATTTGGGGATCAGGACCAGGCCTTTGGAGTTCATGAGAGCCTGAAGCTCTTCCTTCTGGTACTGAATGCTTACAGGCACTTTGAACTTTACCGAGGTGGCTGCTGCGGCAGGCTTCGCCTCTGGGGTGACGGGAGTCACTACCACAGGCTTCGCTGCGGCATCCACGGCTGAGATAAAGGCAAAACCTTCGATGAACTCGGCGGTAGTGGTGTCCTGCTGGATTAGATAGAGATCCTTGCTGCTATCAACCTGGTCCTTTTCGACCATTTCCTTGAAAGCCTTGTAGGAAATTTCTTTGGCCTGGGAGCTTGGGTTGCTGGTGACGTACGCAGTGGCCATCAACAAGACAGCCATGGCCAGCAAGAGAAAGCCTCTCCAGTTAAACTGGGGCTCTTGATTGCGCCTATTTGGGCCTTCGTTTTTGGGTGTGGGGTCTTCTGACATGAATTGGAGGGGGAACGAAAAGAATTACGAATGACGAGCATACACGTCACGTCATCTTTTGCAAAAACCGATTCGTCTGGGTTTTTTAAGCGATTTAATAGGCTTACTTCTTCAATCGGTATGGAGTACCGCAATACATGCAGCGAAATCCGCCCGTGCTGAGGATGGCCGCGACGGTCGAAGTACGGTAGGAAAGAGGGGGGATTTTCAAAGCCTCTGCGTGTTTGTGGCAGCGTTTTTCATGCAACACGGGGCCATGACAAAGGGTGCAATTGACGTGCCGTCCGAGAACGAAGCTGGAGATGCGCCCCAGGGTGAAAATAACCAGACCTCCTAGCGCGGACCAGCCTGCCAGGCTGTCTCCAGTGCGCCACATGGCAATGGCGGAGGCGATAAAAACCCCGATGCCGAGCCAGGAAAGGAACAATAAAAGGGACACACTGACGAGCCGACCCGGACGTGGATGATGACGAGCCCGGCGTGTTTTTGAGCGCACGAGGGGCTGGGGTTCGGCTGCCTGAAAACTGGCCTTCATTCCAAAAATTATAAACGATTCCGAAAGATCGGCAAATCAATCGTATCTAAAAGGCTCATTTTTCAGGCTCCATTCTCCCGACGGTCACTGGCTGAACTGCCGTTTGGCAAAACGCAGGTACTGCTCCCAGTCATAGCTGGTGACATCGTGCTTCCCGGTGCGCACGTGGTAGGCGATGGAATCCCCAACTGGGTGATCAACAGCGGGTTGCTCTTTGACCCCGTAACCAGCTTTGCCGAAAAGGGCATAAACAGGCTCGGCATGAAGGCCGGAGAGAAACTCGCCTTTAGGGTCTGCCCAGGTGTCTTCCACCGCGCTGGCGATGTAGATGGGGCGCGGGGCTGCCAGCGCGATCAGCATGTGCTTGTCAATAGGGCAGGCGGCTTCGTTATTGGCGTAGCTGGTGTACGTTTTGGTGAACCAATGAGGGAAGGCTTTGGTGATGATGGCGGTGGTTTCACCAATGTTCCGGCGCATAAGGGCTGCTCCGCCTTCGCCTGAATTGTTAGAAATGACGACACCGAAGCGCTGATCCTGCGCACCTGTCCAGAGGGAGGTCTTACCCAAGCGGGAATGGCCGATGACGGCGAGCTTTTTGGCATCAATGTTATCGTCCGTCTCCAGATAATCGGCGATGCGGCTGAGGCCCCAGGACCAAGCGCCGATGGCACCCCAGTCGCCGTTTTTCCATTCGGTGTTTGCTCCGTCTTTGCTCAGGACGGCGCGCAGGCCTTCTTTCCAGCCGTCAGCGTGGTCAGGCTCGATATCGCCATAGTAATAAGTGGCGACGGCGAAGCCCTGGCTGATGACCATTTCCAAAGGCCAGCGGCTGCTTTCATTGCCACGGCTGGCTTCGGTAGCGCGGTTGTCCACGATGTGTTTTTCCTTGCTAGGGCGCATCCAGCGGGTGGAAAGAGGGACATCGGTTTCGGTGCTCACGGCATGGTTGCCGCCGAAGCTGGGGCCAACGAAGCAGGGGGCGGGCTGGGTGAGCCCGTTGGGAATGTAAAGCATCACCTCCATGCCAGCCCAGGTGGGATGATCCGGCAGGGCGATGTGGATGAGCTTGCGGGTGGCCTTGCCGCCGAGGGCATCTTTTTTGACCTCACGGGTCTCAAAGCTCACTTTGCCCCAATTCGCGGGCGTACGGCCAAAGACGTGTTCCTGGAAAAGGGCCAGCACTTCGGGACGGCGCGCTTCGGTCCAGGCCTCAGCGGAGGAGACGTTGCCGCCATCCTGCGTGGTCAGCAGGGCGGGCAGGGTGTAGGGAGGGATCTTGGACTCGTCGTAGTTGGCCGTCTTTTGCTGGGCATTGGCCCAGTCTTCACCGATGAGGATCATGAGGGAGAAAAGGATGCTTTTGCGCATGGGGAAATTCATTGTCATGGGGCCGGGGTTGGAAAGGCAAGGAAGCAATCGTTGCGAGCCCTCGGTTTCCTTCAAGGGATGGAGAGACGGTCGGCTGCCGAGGATTGTCTCGACACGCCGTGGCGGATTGAATACAACGCTGAAATGGAAGAGGACGACATCGAACAACCTCCTGCTTCGGAGCCAGTTTTGGATGAGGCGAGCGAAACGCAGATCAACCGCATGGCTGGCTGTGCGCGAATGGGGAAGTGGATGCTCTATCTTCTTTTGGCTGGGATAGTCATTTTCTTGGTGCCTCGACAGTGTTCGCGAATGATGACGCGCACAAATAGCGAGCAATGGAATGGCGTTAAATCCACGATGAAAGATCTAACTGTCGCAATGGGTCATTTCAGGATAGAGTACAATCGGTTTCCCCTGCCTGCTCCGATGGATGAAACTAAAGACCTTTTTCTCCGCTCCAAAGGGACAATGTTTGCAGCCTTATTGGGTCAAGATGACGAACTGAATCCGCGCAAGATCAAGTTCGTGGATTTGCCTTTGGCCAAAGATCAGAAGAATGGCCTCCTTGAGGAGAATAAAGAGTGGGTGCTCGTGGATCGCTGGTGCGAGATGTACTACCTGGGGCTGGATACGGATGGGGACAACCGCATCCAGAATCCTGAACCTGAAGGACCCAAAGTACCGCCGTTTCTGAGGACCACCCTCATCGTTTATTCCTCCGGGCCAGATCGTGACCCGAAGACCTGGGAAGACAACGTGTATTCCTGGCGGTGAGGTTTTAGATTCGGCGGCTTTTTTAAAATCCGGGCAGGCAGGAGTGCCCGCCTCACTTTACATTTTGCCGACGATCTCCATGGTTAGGCGCTGGCGTTCGTGAACGATGGCCTGGCCTTTGAGGGCCTTGACTTTGGCTGCGGCGGGATCTTTGGCCATGGCAACGACGGCGGGGACGATGCCGGGGGTTTCAGATTCTTCGTCCATGTTAAAAAGCCACTCGCCCAGGCCGATGTCGCGCCACATGAGGCCCTTGCTGGTCTGCTCCGTCCAGCGGCAGACGATGGCCGGGATGCCATTGCCGATGCACATGATGGGGCTGTGCATCTCGGCCCCGAAGAGGCCAGCGCTGCGCACGTAGGTGCTCAGGGCTTCGCCCGTAAGCCAATAGGTGGACCGCCAGACGACCTTGGCCTTCACGTCTTCAGGCAGCTTGTCGTAGAAGTTCTCTTTGTTGACCTCCATTTGGCTGGAGTCTTCAGGGCAGAGGAGGACCTTCATCTCGGTCTGTTTTACCACTTCGATGATGGCCTGACGCAGGGGGCCCAGGTCGTGTTCCTTCATGGCATCGTTGCGCTTCTGTTTCGTTTCGTCGAACTTCACACCGGGCTTCATTTTCCAGTAAGGCGTGAAGCGCAGGCGTCCGATGCAGCAGAGGAATTTGCCTTCTTCCAGGCCGTGCTCTTTCAGGAAGGCGAGGGCCTTTTCATCATCGCGCAGGTCGGTGGCAAAGGCTCCATCTGGGCCGAATTCGAGGATGGGGCAGGTGCAGCCGAGCTTCTTGACGAGGCCTAGCGAAACAGTGTCGCGGAAGAAAGCGAATTTGGCTCCACTGAGGACAGCGATGGTCTTGGCGATGTAGCTGTCAGAGGCAGGTTTCGTGGAGGTGGACGCCTGGGCAGCGACCGTGATGCCATAGACGCCGTAAGGTTTGCCCGTAGCTTCTTTCCATTTCACCACATCATTTTGGGCCACCAGCGAGGGACCGGAACCGTGCAAGAGGAAGTCGCATTCCTCGAAGGCCTGCTTGAGGTCTTCTTTTTTGAGAATAACCAATTTTGGGAAACGCTTCATCAGCATCTCGTCCACGCCATTGTCCACCTTGCTGGGCCATAGACTCACCTCAACATGCGGAAGATGTTTTTCTAGAAGGGCGAGGACGCCAGGGGTATGGGCGATGTCGCCAATGTTCACCGTCTGCCACGAGGAGCGAAGGATGATGCGCGGGGCACGGCCTTGCTGGGCAGCGATGGGGGCAAGAGTGGCGGCAAGGGCAGTGGTGAGAAAATGGCGGCGGTTCATGTGAAGCCAAGAGTCTGCTGAGGGCGCTCTTTGGACAAGATTTTTTCCGTCCGGTCTTTTGTTCCGCGAAGGAATCAGATGGGAAGGGACGCGTTAGGTACTTTTTTTCCTGCCTTTTTGGCCGTGGTGATGAAGGCTTCCTGCAAATAGACAGGCTCCAGAGGCTGTGCTGCAAGGGTTTGGATCACTTCATCGGGGAGCGTTGAAGCAATCTGGGCCAACTTGCCGGCGTCGGGCGGGAACAGTTGGACCTGCGGCAAGGCCAGGGGTGCCTTGGCGTCAAAGCTGAACCAATCCCCGCCCGCTTCGACCGCTGCTTGAGCCGTGGTGGCATCCACGATCTCGATGGGGCCTAACGTGGATTGCTTCACGGAAGTGAGATAAAACATGCCGCGCCGGGCATCGCCGATCACTTGGTAATCGGCCCGTGGCCCGCTGGTGATGGAGGGCCATCCAAAGACGGGCCAGCTGCGTGAAAGGGCGATGCCCTGGGCGGCAGCGATGGCGATGCGCACGCCGGTGTAGGAACCTGGTCCGGTGCCAATGACCACGATGGCGGGCTCCGTGCCAATAGCCTCCAAGGCCTGACCAAGTGGAGCAAAGACCTGGGCGTTGTGAGATCTCTCTGCCGTGAAGGCAGCCTCAAAAAGCACCTCGCCGTCACGCAGCACAGCGATGACTCCACGGGTGGAGGAAAGGTCGAGGGCGAGGATGGTGCGAGGGGAGATCATGCGGGGGCGGAGTCGCTTTCCTTCACCCGTCTTTCGCCTGTGGGCAAGGAGGTGAAATGAAACCAGCGCGTGTGATCCGGCAGGAGTTCGGGAAATAGATCTGCCCACTCCACGATGACCACGCCGGGTTCATCCAGAAAGTCGTCCCAGCCGACGGTGAGCACCTGCTGCGCGGTATCCATGCGGTAAAAGTCGAAATGGAAAATAGGCACGCGCCCATCCAGGTATTCATGCACCAGGGTGAATGTGGGGCTGGTGACATCGGCCCGGGAACTGAGTCCGCTGACGATGCCCTTCGTGGCCTGGGTTTTGCCTGCGCCAAGATGGCCGCATAGAGCAATGACGGTGCCGGGTTGCAGGGTGCGGGCCAGTTCGGCGCCCCATTCCAGGGTGGCCTCAGGCGTGGGCAGGGTGACTTCGGAATCCATCATGCAATCAGGAACGAAAATGCTGCCAGCCACCGCTGGGGGCAAGTGGGGCGTGTTGTTTTTCCACCAAATGGCCGATGCGGGTGAGCTTCAGTTTGGGGAAAGTTTGTTTCCAGGCGGCAAGTTTTTGGGCTGAAGTTTTGGGTGAGATAGCCAGCAGGAGTTCGTAATCTTCTCCATCGCCCCAGGCCTGCTGCGGTGTGCATCCTGGGCTGCGCGGTAGGGCGGCAAGATCCACCTCAAAGCCCAGTCCACATGCGCTGGCGAGGCGTGGCAGGTCTTGAGCAAGGCCATCGCTGATATCCATCATCGCATGCACCTTGAGGTTTTTGGCTAGCCAATGTGCTTCTGCCATGCGCGGTGTGAATTTCAGGTGCTTACCCTGGATGGAGCCGCCGAGGCGACCGGTAACGTAGAGGTGATCGCCGGCACGGGCTTGGTTCCTGGAAATCCATCGGTGGTTAGGTGCGGTCCCGGTCATGCTCACGGTCACGATGAGTTGATTCCCTCGGGAGGTTTCACCGCCGACGATGTTGACCCCGAAGGACTCTGCTAGGGAGCGCAGGCCGTCATACACTTCCAGGGCCCGTTTCACCGGTGTATGAGGCGGCGCGATGAAGGTGATGAGGGCATGGCGCGGTGTGGCGGCCATGGCGGCGAAGTCGCTGATCACGCGGGCCATGGCCTTGCGACCAATGAGGCGGGCGGGAGTGGCCTCGGTGAAATGCACGCCTTCGACGACGGTGTCAGTTTTCAGAACCAGGGCCTCGCGACTGCCTTGAACGACGGCGCAGTCATCCCCTGGGCCAGCGATGACGCTGGCATCTTGTTTGAGACCCCGAACAAATTGGCGAATGAGTTCGTCCTCGCCGATGTCAGCCAGGGTTTGCATCATTCAAATTGGGAAAAAGGATCATGAGCAAGAGGCTGCTACCGTTAAAAAGGGCATGCATGGTCATGGGCACTGCGAGGCTACCCGTGCGTTCATAAGCGAAGCAAAAAATCAGGGCCAGAACACTCAAAGGAATGAGGCTGCCGATATGAAGATGGATGGCAGCAAAAAGCAGTGCCGAGCAAAGCGCCGCAAAGTAACTGTCAGTAAATCGTTTGATCACGCCATAGATGAAACCGCGGAAAACCGTTTCTTCGACGATGGGGGCAACGATGACCGCCGCGATGACGAGCATGGCTTTGGCCATGGGATCTTTAGAGTTACGAAAAGCCTCCACGGAGGCTTGTTGTTGCAGCTCCGGCCAAAAGCCCTGCATCCACGTGGTCACGCCTGCGGATGTGGCCATGACGAGCATGAATGTGGGAATCATCAAGACCAGGGCGTAAGCGCCAATGTGATGAAGAGGCAAGCGATTGAGCCCAAAGATCTCGAAGGGATTCAGGTTGCGAATGGCACGGATGTAAAACAGCAGGACCGCGCAGACGAGGAGCTGCAGCACGATGCTCATGAACAAGCTGACAGCATTGAGTTCATCAGATGCTTCCATCGCTGTGGGTTTGGCCCGCTGAAGACCAATAAGAATCATCAGAGAAAGGCCCCCGACGATGAGGGCGTCCGAGATCAGGTAGGGGCGTGCATCCACACGACCTTCCCAGTTCCAGCAGGCGGTGGGCCGTGTCTGGCGGATCCATTTATAGGCGGCCACTCCGATGAGCAGCGCTAGCCAAACCAAAAGGGTGACATCGCGTAAAACGCCGATGGTGGGGGCATCCATAAAAAGCGGGCGTAAACTCAGCGGAGGTAGGAGCCGGGAAGGTAGTACATGAGGCCGGGTTGCAGCTTGGGAAAGACACCGCCGGTGAGATCCAGTTCCACTTTGGCGGGAGCCTGTGCTTTGGCCGAGGCCAATCCCAGAACACTGAATAGGCTAGGGATGGATTGGTATTTCACCACGGCTGCATCGGGTGCATCTGCCAGTTGTTTGGCTAGGGCGTAGGCATCTTCGATGTAACCGATCTGGTCCACGAGCTTGGCGTCCAAGGCCTGGCGACCTGTCACGACACGGCCATCGGCGACGGTGTTTTTGAGCACATCTTTGGGGACTTTGCGGGCTTCCGACACAATGCCCAGAAAGCGGTCATACATCGTATCTACTAGACCCTGGATGTACAACTTTTCATCATCCCGCATGGGACGGGCACCACTCAGGGTATCTTTAAGAGCACCACTGGTGAAGGTTTGGGAACCCAGGCCCACTTTTCCAAACAGTTCATGGTAGTTGATGGAATCCATGATGACGCCGATGCTGGCGGTAAGCGTGGTTTCGCTAGCGATGACCTTGGTCGCTCCGCAGGCCACGTAATAACCGCCACTGGCGGCCACCGAATCCATGTAAACGATCACCGGCTTTTGCGCGGCAGCCTTTTTGACGGCTGCATAAATGATGTCTGAGGCCGTCACCTCACCTCCTGGGGAATTGATGCGCAGGACGATGGCTTTCACTTCTGAATCTGCCACGGCTTGTTCCAAGCTGCGTTTGATGATCTCCACGCTAGGAAGGGCGCTTTCCAGGAAGCCTCCAGTGCTCATGGAACTGATAATGCCTTCCAGGTCCAAGTGGACGATTTTGTCGGAGACGTTTGCCTTGCCTTCCACCTCGACTTTTTCAGTGAGGCTTTCTTTTGGTAGGGGCATGCCTGCAAACTGCTCACCCACCAGGGCCATAAACTGCACGGCATTCAGGCAGAGGCTAACCAGCAGAAAAACAGCGAGGGCGGCTAAAAGACAGCCATAGACGGTACGATTCATGGCCAGACCCTAGGCGGGACCGGGGAGTGGTGCAAAAGGAATGAGGCGACATCTATGTCGTCCGAACGAGGATTTAACCGCGCCGCAAAATCTGAAGAAGGGGCTTCAAAGTCTGAATGAATCCTGTCATCTTCCCTCGTTCAATAGGACACAACCATGAATCGCCGTCATTTCCTCCAATCCCTAGCCGCATTGACGGCTGCACCTGCCTGGGCTGCCACCAGTCCGTGGAAGCTGAACTACATGCTGGCCTCCGCCATGTATGGCAATCTGTCCCTGACGGAAATCCTGCCTGAAGTCAAAAAGACCGGTGCCACAGGCATCGAACTCTGGCCGAAAAAGCACGGTACTCAGCGCGAGGAACTGGATGCCATGGGGCATGACAAGTTTGCCGATTTGCTGAAGCAACATGACGTTAAGTTTGGCGGTAGCACTCGGTATGACCTGGGACCGCTCAAACTGACGGAAGAGATCATACTGGTGAAAAAACTGGGTGGCACGTTCATTGTCACCGGTGGCACGGGCGAATATAAGGTGACACCTGAGCAACTGCGGCTGAATGTGAAGGCCTTTGTCGAGAAGATGAAACCTCATGCAGCTTTGGCCGCCGAAAACGGCGTGGAGATCGGCATCGAGAACCACATCAATAACCTCATTGATACGCCAGATTCCCTGCGCTGGCTGGCGGATGATATCCGCGACATGCCAGGCATCGGCATCGCTCTAGCCCCTTATCATTTGCCGCAAGAAACCCAACTGCTGTCAGATTTGATCCGCCACATTGATCAAAAAATGACGCTGTTTTATGCCTGGGAACATGGCCTGGGCTGCATGAAGCCGATGCCGAAAGAGGAGGAGATCCAGCAGATGCCTGGTCGCGGTAAGCTGGACTGGAAGCCACTGCTGCAGGCACTCCGCGAAGTGAATTTCACCGGCCCAACCGAGATCTTCATGCACCCTACACCACGGGGGATTCCCATTTTGCCTACGGCTGCGGAGACCACGGCTGAAATCGTGCGCGCCAAAAACCATCTCGACAGTTTGATTTAACTTTCTGTCATCTCCCCTAACCCTGTAAAAGACCCTGTCCCATCCCTTTATGTCCGAAGCCAAAGTCCTCCTGATCGTCGGTGATGCCACCGAAACCGTTGATACGCTTTATCCTTTTTATCGCCTGATTGAAGGGGGGTATAAGCCCATCGTCGCCGCGCCGGAAAAACGGAAGTACCAGATGGTGCTGCATGAAGTGAAGCCCGGCTGGACCATCACGAAAGAGTGGGAAGGCTACAGCATTGATGCCGACATCGCCTTTAAGGACATCAATCCTGAGGAATACGTGGGCATCTTTTTCAGCGGTGGTCGCGCCCCTGAGTACATCCGTGAAGATGCAGACCTGCTGCGCATCACCAAGTGGTTCTGGGAGCAGAAAAAACCCTGCGCCAGCGTGTGCCATGGCGTCGAGATTCCAGCCCGGGCAGACATCGTCAAAGGCCTGCGCATGGCCACGGTGGCCAAGTGCAAATTCGACCTGGAAATCTGCGGTGGTATTTATGTGAATGAGCCCTGCGTGATTGATCAGCACATGTTTTCTGGCCGCACCTATCATGACAGTGGCCACTTCATCGGCCCGTGGATCCAGGCGCTGGACGCCGAGCGCGCGAAGATGGGCATCTAGCAGATCAAGAAAACGCCAAGGTTCACCCACCATGACCCGTTCCACCAAGCTTCTGGCCGTTTTGGCGCCCTTGGCGTTTTTCGGCGGCTCTGCCCAGGCGCATCCCTTGCAGGCAGAGCCGATCAACCACGCGTATGTCTTTAACTTCGACCAGTTTAACCTGCCTCAAGATCCGGATGAGCATGTGGTGGACGGTGGATACTTATTGTTAGCGGAGTTGAATTGCACGGCATGCCATGTGCCGCCCAAATCCTGGCAAGATCGGTTGGCCCCGAAGCCAGCACCGAATCTCTCGAAGGTAGGTTCTCGGCTGGATGCCGACAATCTGTGGATGATGATTCGCAGCCCGCAGCATCGCAAAAAAGGCACTCAAATGCCGGGGCTCTTTGCAGGTGAAGAGGGTGATGCAGAGAAGGTGGAAGCTTTGACGGAGTTTCTCAGTTCACTGAATCCCGCCACACCGAAAATGCCGGTCGGAGATATGGCACGTGGTAAGGATCTCTACCATAAAGTGGGCTGTGTGGCCTGCCATGAACCTGCGACAGACTACCGACCTGCCAAGGCTGCCGCAGATGCTGAAATCGAAAAACCCGGTTTGGGATCGGTGCCTTTGATCTTGGCCGAGGCTTATTCGGCGGATGCGCTCACCGAGTTTCTATTTGACCCTCTTTCCCATCGGCCTTCCGGCCGCATGCCGAACATGAGGTTAACCCTGCAAGAGGCCGCCGACATTGCCGCTTACATGCACCTGGGCCGTGAAGTGGAAGTGGCTGCGGAACGTGCGGCGCTGAAGCTGCCTAAACAAGGGGTGGAAAAGGGCCGCGAGGTCTTTGCACAAATGAATTGCGTGGCCTGCCATACCGACGTGTTGCCGGCGGGTGAAAAGAAATCCGCCCCATCCAAAGCCCTGGCGGTATTGAAAGTGGACGCAGGCTGCCTAGCGGCTGCCCAGCCCAGCGGCATCCCTCGCTTTGACCTGAATGAGCTGCAAAAACGTGCCCTTCGTCTCGCCATTACGGCGATTCAGAAGCAAGAAGCTCCAGCGCTGACGGCTGAGCAAAAGGTGGACTGGCAGATGACACGACTGAACTGCTACGCTTGCCACGATCGCGATGGCAAAGGTGGCCCAGAAGACCCACGGGCTCAGTATTTCGGTTCGAATGATGGCAGTGCTGAATCGCTCGGGGAGTTGGCGCACTTGCCGCCGAATTTAGACTACGTGGGCCGTAAGCTGACGAAGGGCTGGCTTGCAAAAGTGCTGTGGGGAGAAGAGGGCGGTGTGAGGCCTTACATGGACACACGCATGCCAAATTTTGGGCGGGCGCAGACAGAGATGTTGTTAGGCCTATTACCAGAAGCGGACAAGCGGGAAAAGCCCGTGGCGATTGACATCAGTGGCTTGGCGAAACATCACCGCGCGGAAAGTGGGCGTCAGCTCATGGGCGCGACGGGTCTCGCTTGTGTGGCTTGCCACGGATTGAAGGAGCGTAAATCACTGGGGCCTCCGGTGATTCGTCTCACCCACACGGTGGAGCGGCTGCAGCCGGAGTATTTTAAGGAGTTGCTGCTCAATCCTCAGGCCACACAGCCGGGCACCATGATGCCACCCATGTTCATGGGGAGAAAGAAGGCGGATCAAGAGATCGAGTCCATTTGGATCTATCTCAAGGAACTGGATGGGCAGCCTCTGCCGGAGGGTCTTTTGTCCACGGAGGACTTTGAGTTGAAGCCCGAAAAAGCTGGGCGTCCCATTGTCTTTCGTAGCTTTATTGAAGGCGCGGGCAGTCATGCCATCGCCGTCGGTTTCCCTCAGGGATTGCATGCCACCTTTGATGCCGTGCAAGTGCGCTGGACTCAGGTGTGGCGGGGCCGTTTTCTGGATGCGATGAGCAACTGGCAAAGCCGCGAGATGCTGCCGATCAAGCCTTTGGGCACAGATCTCAAAGCGTTACCTGAGGCGACAGGCAAGCGGGTGTTTTCAGGTTACCGCCTGGATAAGGCGGGAGTGCCCACCTTCTTGTATCAGCAAGACGGAGAATCGGTGGAGGATACCCTCAGGCCAGCTCCCGATGGCAAAGGATTCGACCACGAAATCAAGATCAATGGCAAGGTGATTAAGGAGGTGCTGTCATGGTAATGTCTTTCCAAGGAATGAGCCGCTGGATCTCATCAAAGCTGGCAAATCGGCGGGCTGGAATGATCCCGTTTCTAGCCCTGCTGGTGGCACCGTTGCTGCCCGCTGAAGAGCCGAACCCGTACTATCGCATCGTCACTTACGCGGTGCCCAAAGGAACCAATCTGGAGGCGAGTGGTCTCGCGGTTTTACCCGATGGCAAGCTGGCAGTGGCCATCCGTAAAGGTGAGGTATGGATCATTCAGAATCCTCAGGCTGAACCTGCGACGGTGGAGAACCTGGGTTACAAACTCTTTGCTTCCGGCATGCATGAGATCCTGGGCCTAGCCTGGCATGAGGGGGCGCTGTATGTGACCCAAAGATCTGAGGTGACGCGTCTGCGTGATACGGATGGGGATGGGCTCGCTGATGAATACCAGACCGTGGGTCAGGGCTGGGGAGTTTCGGGTGCTTACCACGAGTATGCGTACGGCCCCGTCTTTGATCGTGAGGGGAACATGCACAACACGCTGAATTGCTCCATGGGCAAAAAGTGGGCTGGGGCAGGGGAGGAAGGGGTGCACCCACTCTGGCGTGGTTGGTCAGTCATCACGCCGAAAGGTAGTACCCAGGCCACAGGATTTAGCGCAGGATTTCGTAGTCCATGCGGCATCGGGCTGAATGCGGAAGGAGACATCTTTGCCACAGATCAGCAGGGCAACTGGATGCCGACCAACCCTCTGGTGCACATCCGCAAAGGGGCGTACTTTAGCCATGCGGATTCCCTTGTGGATATGAAGCGAGCGGATTCACCGATCCCCGCCCCGGAAGGCAAACAGCCGGATGGGATCACTGTGGCGGAGGCGATGAAGCAGTTGCCCCATTATAGTCCGCCAGCGATTTGGTTTCCATACGTGAAGTTAGGCCAGAGTCCCACGGGTCTGCGTTGTGATGAGACGGGGGGCAAATTCGGCCCTTTTGAAAAGCAGCTTTTTGTCGGTGAGTTCGTGCTGTCAGGCGTGAACCGGGTGGCTTTGGAAAAGGTGGGGGGAGAGTATCAGGGGGCCTGTTTCCCCTTCATCAATGGACTGCAAAGCGCGGTGCTGACGCTGAACTTTCTCCAGGATGGTTCCATGGTGGTGGGCCAGTCCAATCGTGGGTGGAATAGTTATGGGAATCGGCCTTTTGGCATTCAGCGTCTGGTGCCCACGGGCAAAAAACCTCTGGAAGTGCAGAAGTTGCAGGCTTTGAAAGATGGCTTTCGTTTTACCTTCACACGCCCCATCAAGCCCGCCAACTGGACCGAGACCAAGGCGCAAAGTTACACCTACCTTTTCACCGCGAAGTATGGCAGTCCTGAGGTGGAAGCTGCGGCGCTGAAATTGAGTGACTGGCAGCTTTCCAAAGATGGCCTGAGTTTGACGGTGAAATGCGCCAATCTCCGCGCGGGGTATGTCCACGAGTTTGAACTGCCGGAAGTCAATGCGAAGGATGGCACTCCATTGTGGCATCGGCTTTCCGCTTACACGCTGAATCGCATTCCGGCTGAGTGATCAGGGGGCCTGTTGGGAAACGGGCTCTGCCGCTGGTTCATTGGTTTGATCTGCTTCGGTGCCCAGCAATTGCAGGCCGATTCTGGGCGTGTGCATGAGTTGGCTGGTCAGGGTGGCGATGGACTCGTCCCGAATGGGAGCGATGGGAGTAGGTAGGTGCCGGGTGGCAAGGTCCCATTCCAAGCGGATGTATTCGGCGATCACACTGGCGAGGCTGAGCTGGAAAAAGTGTGCCACGGCTGCCCAAACGATGAGGAAGTGGCCCGCTGTTTTGCCTTCCTCTTGAAGCGCCCGGTAACGTCCCAAAATGCCCTGGTAACGGGCCCCACGGGTGCCTTGCAAGAGGCGTGCGCCTGCTTCAGCGCTGGTTTCACGACTGGCAGGTGGCAGTATGTTGGAAAACTGTGCATCCAGATCGAGCAGACGCTGGAGATCCTGCGTCTGGGCTGCCTGCCAGGCCTGGATGAGGCCTTGCCCTAGAGGGCCGCGTAGATCTTGCTGGGTGAAGTTTTCCCAACGCGCGGCAAGAGCCTGCTGGGTGATGGGCGCTCGCGGATACAAGGAGGGCTGCGGCAGATGCAGCGCGTGGAAGTGGATGCCGGGGAGCCTTTGGCGAATGCTAGAAAAGAGCCAGTGAACCCAGTCCAGACCGCGCGACCAGTCCTCTAGGGCGGTTTCAGCAGACTCATCGGCATCGGCCAGCAAGGTGACCGGGCGCAGGGCAGGGAGGGGGGCTGAGGCGCCACCCTCGGCATGCCGAGGCTGGGCGTCATCCATGCGTTGCAAGAGACGGATCATTCGATGTACTATGAAACGCCGCACGAAACGTGCGAATGCTAAAGTTTTCATGAGCACACAGCCCTTTCTTGACAAATCCAAGCCCTATTACCAGTGCCAGCGCTGTGGCAATTGCTGCCGCTGGCCTGGAGATGTCAATGTGACGTCTGAAGAAGCGACTGCCATTGCCGCCTACATCGGCATGGATGAGGACGCGTTCATCCGTGATTGCACGCGTCTGAATGCCAACCGCACGGGGCTTTCCATCATTGATAAGCCCAATGGTGAATGCCTTTTTTTGGAAGGGCTCAATACTTGCCAGATTCAGCAGGTGAAGCCGCTGCAATGCTCAGGATTTCCGAATGTGTGGAGCTTTCCTGGCTGGCGGGAAAAATGTGAGGCGATTGAGGTTTCTAAATAGTGGCGGTGGCGATTGTGACGCCGAATCTGCCCAAACATGCCCGTTCTTTCCGGAAATATCTTTGCATCCCCTTGCACTTCATGTATGACGGGCCAAATCAACACCTACATGGGCGATCACACAGGCAACCGGAAATTCAGGCGCGTTCTTCTCAAACTCAGCGGTGAGGCTCTGCGAGAGCCAGGCAGCACCGACAACATTTCACCTCCGATCGTGGAGGACATTGCAGCGCAAATCAAAGCTGCCCACCAGACTGGGCTGGAAATCGCCCTCGTCGTCGGCGGTGGCAACTTCTGGCGTGGTGTCAGTGCCAGCAACAAAGGCATGGAACGCGCCACGGCCGACTACATGGGCATGCTGGCCACGGTGATGAATTCCCTGGCCGTGCAGTCCATGCTGGAGGCTATGGATGTGCCGACCCGCGTGCAGAGCGCCATCGAAATGAAAAACGTGGCTGAGCCATTCATCCGCCGTGTGGCCATGCGCCATCTGGAACTGGGCCGTGTGGTGATCTTCGCCGCAGGCACGGGAAATCCGTTCTTCTCCACCGATACCACAGCTGCTCTGCGTGCGAGCGAAATCGGGGCCGACTGCGTCTTCAAAGCGACGAAGGTGGATGGCATCTACTGCTCAGACCCGAACAAGAACCCGGATGCGGTGCGTTATGACAACATCAGCTTCCATGATTGCTTGACGAAGCAGCTCAAGGTGATGGATGCGACCGCGTTTTCCCTGTGCATGGAAAATAACATGCCCATTATCGTCTTCAGCATGAACGAGCAGGACAACATCCGCCGCGCCCTCATTGGCGAGCCGATGGGGACGCTGGTGAATGCCAACGGCAAGGTTTAAGACTTTGTTTTTAAGTGGCCTCATCCAAGCCAGACTTCGGTCTTGGCTTGAAATGAGGCTTTTTTGTCCTTGGCAGGGGGCTCCGGTGACATACCTGGGTAAACTCCGCAGTGGACACGTGCCGCACTGGCGGGCATCCTATACGCCTCTTTTCTGCAATTTTTTTACCCGATACTGCTATGTCCATGGACCCTGAAATGACGATGCTGGAGTGTGAAGACTCAATGACCAAGGCGGTCGAGTTTGCGATTCACGAATTCGCCGCCGTGCGCACAGGCAAGGCTTCCCCTGGGCTGGTGGAAGGGCTGGACGTGCATGTACACAGTTACGGCTCGCACATGAAGCTGAAGCAGTTGGCCATGATCACCACGCCGGATTCAAGGTTGATCCGCATTGAGCCCTTTGATTCCGCGACTCTGCATGACATTGACCGCGCCATTCGTGAATCCCGCCTGGGATTGAATGGCAGCATCGAAGGCAAGGTCATTCGCCTGCCCATTCCCGCGCTTTCTCAGGAGCGGCGTGAGCAGATGGTAAAGCTTGTTAAACAGATGGGCGAAGAGGCAAAGGTGCGCGTTCGTGCGGCCCGCCGCTCGGCCATTGAAGAGCTGAAAAAAGGCGAAAAGGACAGCATCATCACGGAAGATGATCTGCACCGCTTGGAGAAGGAAGTTCAGACCCTGACGGACAAGAAGATCGCGGAGCTGGATCAGCACATGGCTTCCAAAGAGAAGGAAGTGATGACGGTGTAAGTGCTCGGATCTTAGAAAGGTGTGGAGGGCATCGTCCCGGCCCACGGCCTTATCTCACTCATTAGGCAGATACCTGGAACCTCCCACCTCGGATCTCAGTCATGTTTTTCCCCGCCGAATTTCTCGACCTGGCGCATACGCAGCACAGCATCCTGTTTACCCCTACAGATCCGGTGTGGTCTGCCCTGGCCAAGATTGAGTCCTACCTGGACTTCCGGCTTCAGCGGGAGCTGCGCTGCCCGGTCCCTCAGGGAGCTTTCATCGGGGAAGATGTCTTTATTGACGAAGGCACCACGATCGAACCTGGGGCCGTAATCAAAGGTCCTGCGTGGATCGGCAAGAACTGCATGATCCGTGCGGGATGCTACATCCGAGAAAACGTCATTGTGGGGAATGCCTGTGTGCTGGGAAACTCCTGCGAGTTTAAAAACTGCGTCATTTTTGACCACTGTGAAGTGCCTCATTACAATTACGTGGGCGATTCCATCCTGGGATACAAAGCCCATCTGGGTGCTGGGGTGGTGCTTTCCAATGTGCGCCTAGACCGCGGTGAAGTGACGATTTCCGATGCCAAAAAACCGATCCCAACAGGGCTGCGGAAATTTGGCGCGATCATCGGGGATCATGCCGAAATCGGCTGCAACAGCGTCATCAATCCAGGCAGTCTCATCGGACGCCGGAGCATCGTTTACCCTCTGAGCAGTTTTACCGGGATTTTACCCAGCGACAGCATCCTCAAGACTCGCCAGCAGCAAGTGGTGGTGAAACGCACGGTTTAGGTCCTCCACGTCGCATGAGGTGAGCTGAAACTCCAGCTTTCAGCCTGAGTTGAGAGATTTCGATTCCTTCATGTGGTGAAAATCACTGTCCAAGGACGTTTCCAGTCTGCCTTCGTTCTTGCTCATTCTGTCTGTCCCTTTTAATCTGCCTGCCCAGCTATGCCCAAATTCCTCCGCATTCTTCTTTGGATCGCCATTTCTGCCCTTGGCGCAGGTTCGGTGGCTTTTTCGGCCTTCCATAAAGGGGAGACGATCAATGCGCTCTGGATTGTGGTGGCTGGCTTATGCTCCTTTGCCGTAGCTTATCGGTTTTACAGCAAGTGGCTGATTACCAAAGTCCTGGTGCTGGATGACGAACGCTCCACGCCTGCTCACACGAAAAAAGACGGCAAGGACTTTGTGCCAACGAATAAGTGGGTCGTTTTCGGCCACCACTTTGCGGCGATTGCAGGCCCCGGTCCCCTCGTTGGTCCAGTGTTGGCCGCACAGTTTGGTTACTTGCCAGGGATGCTCTGGATTTTGATCGGAGCGACCCTGGGCGGTGGGGTGCATGATGCGATTGTTATGTTTGCTTCCATCCGCCGCGGTGGGAAATCCGTGGGGCAGATGCTCAAGGAGGAGGTCAATCCGTTGGTCGGGTTCGTCGCCATGATCTCGGTGCTGGCCATCATGACGATCTTGCTGGCTGTGCTGGGATTGGTGGTTGTCAAAGCCTTGGCCGAAAGCCCATGGGGCCTCTTCACCATCGCCATGACCATTCCCCTGGCGTTTTTCATGGGCGTGGGTCATACCCTTTTCAAAATCAGTGTCAAAGCCGTGACGATTTTTGGGATCGTGGGACTGCTGGTGGGCGTCTGGGCCGGCAGCAAATTGGGAGCTTGGGGCATTGAGCACTACTTTGAGCAGAGTGGCGAATGGATGGCTTGGGCCATCATGATTTATGGCTTTGCTGCCTCGGTCCTGCCCGTCTGGATGCTTTTGGCCCCGCGTGATTACCTCAGCACGTTCATGAAGATCGGCACGGTCGCGGTGCTGGCGATTGCGGTCATCTTTGTGGCTCCAGAGTTGCACATGCCAAAGATCACGAAGTTCATTGATGGCACAGGGCCGGTGTTTCTAGGTGCGGTGTTTCCTTTCGTCTTCATCACCATCGCCTGCGGAGCCATCTCCGGTTTCCACGCTTTGATTTCCAGTGGCACTACGCCGAAGCTTTTGGATCGTGAAGGGAGCATCCGCAGCGTGGCCTACGGTGCCATGATTACGGAGATGCTGGTAGCCTTGATGGCCTTGGTGGCGGCTTGTGCACTCCAACCTGGAGAATACTTTGCCATCAATGCTGGCATCAATAAAACTATGCCACCAGAGCAGGTGGTGGCCACTATCAGTGCCCTGGAAAATGGGGCTTACCCTGTGACGGTGGCAGGCATGAACCAACTCGCAGCAGACATCGGTGAAAAAACCATGTTTGGCCGCGCGGGTGGCGCTCCTACTTTTGCGGTGGGCATGGCCCAGCTTTTTGCGCGTGCTTTTGGGGCCCAGTGGATGGCCTTCTGGTACCACTTCGCCATCATGTTTGAGGCGCTTTTCATCCTCACCACGATTGATGCTGGAACGCGTGTGGGACGTTTCATTCTTCAGGATTTCATGGGTAATATCTGGAAGCCGTTGGGCAATACCCAGAGCCTGCCAGCAAACGTGTTTGCCAGCGCCATGCTTGTGGCCATGTGGGGTTATTTCCTTTACCAGGGGGTGGTGGATCCACTGGGGGGCATCAATACCCTCTGGCCCCTGTTTGGCATCGCGAATCAGCTTCTGGCGGTGATCGCCTTTTGCTTGGGCACGACGATTCTTATCAAGATGGGTAAGGCCCGCTACATAGCTGTGACGTTGGCTCCTCTGGCGCTACTCATCACGGCTACTTTTACAGCAGGTTACATCAAGCTTTTCGACAAGAATCCGAGCATGGGCTTCCTCGCCCAAGTCGATCTGTATGCGGGCAAGATCGCCGCAGGGGGCACGGCCAAAGAGTTGTCTGACTGGGGGCACCTGAAGTTCAATGGATTGGTGGATGCATGGGTCACCGGTTTCTTTTTGGTGGCCGTGGCAATCATCTTTTTCGGTTGTCTGGTGGAGTGGATCAAACTTCTGAGCGGGTCCAAAAGGGCTGTCCTGCATGAAGATCCCTACATCCCCGCCGGGAGTGAGGCCGCGTGATCCTGAGCCGATGCGAAAAGGCATTGCGAGATGCCTGCGGCTACGTCTCTTGCCACCATGCGTTGCCCTGCCTGCCGACAGCCTGCTTTGGAGCATGATGAAGCATGCTCACAGTGTGGCTTTTCTTTGGAAGCTTTGGGGCCCATCATGGGCATCCCGCCGATGCTGAATGGGCCTTTGGTAGATCTGGCTAAAGTCTTATCTGGAAGTCAGCGTCGGTCGGTTTACAAAACAATTCAGGCTCTGCACCAAAGGTTTCCTCAAGTGAGTTTTGCGGCGGTGATGACGGATCTGCTGCCAGAGATTCCCTTGGCTCTGCATGCCTTTTGGTTGTTCAACCGAGGCAGCCTTTTCAGCGCGGTGGAGCGCGGGGGGGATAACCATGGTGTTTTATTGTTGATTGATACTAGCAGCCAACGGGCTGTGACCATGATTGGGTATGGACTGGAGCCTTTTGTGTCTGAGATGACTCTGGAGGTGTGTCTGAATGCGGCTGCAGGTTCTTTGGCAAAAGAGGAGTATGGTCCGGCAATAGAAGCCTTCATTCGCGAACTCGAGCGCCAGCTTACAACTCTGCAACACCAGATCCCGCGCACTTTTGGTTTTGAGGATGAGGGGGTGTGGTTGGCCGCTGGGGAATCCCCTGTCGAAAAGGTGATGGCGAGAGGCGATGATCTTTACTAACCGAGTGTGTTGAAGACACAAAAAAACCCGGAACCTTGAAGGCTCCGGGCTGATTCAATGGGATGTTTTAAAACTGGTAGCGCAGCCCTAGCATGACGCGGTGATTGTCACGTGTGGCAAAGCCGCTTTGGGTGAAAAGGAAAGACTGGTAACCAAGGTTGACCTGCGTTTTCGCATTCAGTGCGTAGGCAAGATTCAGGCCTAGCATGTGCTGGTTGAATTTGGTGGCGGTGTTGCTAAAGCGGTTGCTGATGTCGGTTTCGATCCGGACATAAGAGTAACCGAAACCAGCGGTGAGTTTGGAGGTGATCTGTTGGGCAAGATGCAGATCCATGCCGAAGCTGGTGAACCGACCGGAGTTGACGCTGGCAGATTGGTCGCTGTGTTCCACAAACCCGCTGGCAGTGATGCGGCCACCTTTCCAGGTATCAGCGGTGAGGCCATAATTCACGTAGTGGGAGCTGGTGAAGTTAGCCCCGAAATCCAGGTTGGACTCGTAACCGACTGCCAGTTCGTGACTGAAGCGGTCGCTGAGACGCTGGCTGAAGCTGATGGAGTAGTAGGGCTCGCTGAGATCTGAGCTATCGTTCGGTATGACGAAGAATGGTGGGAAAATAGCAAATTGGGAGGTGTTGTCATACTCCTGGTGCTGGTAACCGGCGGCCACACGCAGGCGGCTTTTGTCGTTGATCTTCCAGGCAACATAAGCTCCGAGGTTCCAAAGTGTGCCATCATTGGCCACTTCATCATTGTCATGATCCAGCCAGTTGAGCGCCCCTTCTAGGCCGACGCTGAGGGCAGCATTGATATCGTAATTGAGGACTGAAGAGAAGGTGTCCAAGTCTGCCACGGGGAGCACTGCGCCCAGGTAATTGCCATCCACATCATGCGTGGTGCTGTGGGTGTAGTTCAGAGTCCAAGACAGGGCTGGGGCGATCTGCCAGGTGCCTGCGATGCCGAGATCGTTTTGCAAAACGCCGAGGTAGGGGCGGACGCTGACGCGATCGTAAATCGTTAGGGAAATGGGGCCGAACTGCGCGTCATAGGCCAGGGAGGTCCCAGGAAGGACAGCGAGACCGAACTCGTCACTGAAGAAGCTCCAGTCGATGCGGTCATTGCCAGAGACCCAGTTGAATCCGAGGCCGCCTGTCAGCGTAAGGCGCTGATTTTCAGCCAGCTTATACTGGGTATCAAAAAGAAGCGTGGAAGAGAGGATCACGCCGCCTTTGCCATTGTTGATAGCGGAATTGTATTCAAAGCCCTGTTCGAACGCGAAGCCTGCGCTGATTCCCGAGGCATTTTGCAGCGTATTTTCGGGTGCGATGACTCCATCATACCAGGGGCTGAGGTAAGAACGTCCCAGTTGGTATTGGCTGGGGAAGCCTGTCAGATCGGCGTTCAGACGGCGAGGATTGGCAACGCTGGAGCTAAAAATTTCTGGGCGGGAAAGGGCACGGCCTGTTTCCAGCTTTTCACGGGCATCTCCCAGCACATCGCGGTTTTCATCGGCACGCTTGGGGTCGCGGGCGCGCAGTTCCGTCAGGAATGCGGCGTTTTGAGAGGGTGAAACCCCCAGTTGAGCCTGCGAGCTGAGGGGCAAAAAGACGGAGGCTAGGGAGAGCGCTCCAACGAAGGTGAGAGTACGCTGATTTAGGGTGGTTTGACTAAACATGCTCGGGAGAATGAGGGCGTGTGGTAATCCTGAGCAACGGTCTTGTCACCTGCAAAATTTTGATTCAGGAACGCTGGTTGGAATTGCCTTTTCAGGCAGCGTTGACCAAGTCTGCAAACCTGCGCTATGGAAAGAGGCTATGGCATTTCCTCTTCGTTCTCCCCGTGACATGGTTGGTGGCATCATGGTCTTTGGTCGTATCTTAGACAAGATCCGCCTGAATGCGCAGGAGGGGCTGCCTCCGGGGTATCATCTGGATGTCATCCCTGGCAGCCGTACTTTTGATGACCGGGTATGCTGTCTTTTGGGGGTTAGCTTCGCCGACCTCAGTCAGCGGACGCTGGAAGGCGGCACGGATGAAGAGGTGCTGGAATGGTGTTTTCAAACGGGCCGCCAACCGGACAAGGAGCACGTGGAAATTTTCAATGGGTTCATGATGAAGCGCGGCTGGCGGGATGCGGCCTCGGAGGGGCTGGTCAAGCAACGGGCCGAGGCCGGGCTGGGGCATCGCGAGGACATTGTGACCTTCTTTGACCTCATGGACGTGGAAGAAGGCCGGGCTGCGTAAGGGCTAAATTTTGAACCTCGCGTAAAGATTTAATCCCTCGTCATTCGGCACGTCCTGCCGATTTTTTTGCCCCGCGTTCATGGAACCTTATCTTGTTATTGGCCTGCTATTGGCGGCCGTCGTGTTGTTTGCTACCGAGAAAATTTCGGTGGATTTGGTGACACTGGGTTTGCTGTGCCTGTTGGTCATGTGTGGGGTTATAAACGTGCAGGAGGCTTTTGCGGGCTTTGGCAATGAGGTCATCGTGATGCTGGGGTCCATCTTCATCATCGGCGCGGCCCTACGGGAGACGGGTGTGCTGGATAGCCTGGGAGGCCTGCTGGCGCGGGCCACGGGAGGCCACCCTAGACGGGTGGTGACGGGGATGATGAGCGGGGTGGGCATCATCTCTGCCTTCATGAATAACACGACGGTGACGGCCATGTTTCTAGGCCCTGTGATTGGGATGGCGCGGAGACTCAAAATCTCCCCCTCGCGCCTGCTGATGCCGCTTTCTTTTGCCTCCATTTTAGGGGGCACTTGCACCCTCATCGGTACCTCGACAAACGTGGCCGTAAGTGGTGCGATGAAACACCGGGGGATGGATGAAGTGGGGATGTTTGAGATCACCCCCATTGGCCTCGTCATCTTTACCGCAGGGCTTCTCTACTTGATCCTGGTGGGAATGAAGTGGGTGCCTGAGCGGGACCGGGCTGAGCACTTAGGGGCAGAGGCTCACATGCGGGAGTATTTGTCAGAGGTCGTTATTCTACCTGATTCACCTCTAATCGGGCAGGTGGCCTTTCAGTCGGACTTTTCTGTTTTGGAATTTCAGGTGGTGAAGCTTCGTCGCCATGAGATGGAGCTCCCTATCGGTCCCCATACGCAATTTGAAGCGGGCGACATTGTCCTGGTAGCAGGCAAGGTCCAAAATTTGATCAAAGTCAAAAAGATCGAGGGCATCGACATCCAGGAAGACGTGCAGCTTCGCCGCTCTGGAGTGGATACCAGTGAAGTCAGTGTGGCCGAGGTGGTGCTGACTCCGCGCTCTAGCCTGGTTGGCCAGACTCTGCGGGGTAGTAATTTTAGGCGGAGGACCGGGCTTTCCGTTTTGGCTCTGCTGCGCGGGGATCGCACTCTGAATGATCACATGGCGGATGTGGTGCTGCATGCAGGGGATCTCTTGCTGCTTCAAGGGCCCTACGATCGTTTTCAAAAGTTCGAGCAAGAGGCGGAGATGGTGGTCATTACCGAGCACAGTTACGCCAGCAGTGCCCGCAAGCGGGGGCTAGCCACGCTCATTGCTTTTGCTTTGGCGGTTACTGCAAGCAGCCTGGGATGGCTGCCAGCTTCCATCGCTTTTTTGATCGCGGCACTCATCGCCCTGGCCACTCGTTGCATCACGCTAGACACCGCGTATGAAAACATTGATTGGCGGCTTTTGATCCTCATCGGAGGAATGACCGCATTCGGCACAGCCATGGCCAAGTCTGGGGCAGATGAGTTGTTAGCTAGTTTTGTGACCCATTGGTTAAGTCCTTACGGGGCAGTCACGGTGATGGCTGGTTTTTGCATCCTCACAGTGCTGTTGACTCAGCCCATGTCGAATGCGGCCGCAGCTCTGGTGGTGCTGCCCATCGCCATCCAATCGGCCGAAAAATTGGGGGCTAATCCCAGGTCTTTTGCCATTGCGATCATGCTCAGTGCGAGCATCTCTGTGCTGACTCCTTTTGAGCCGAGTTGCATCCTCGTCTATGGGCCAGGTAAGTATCGCTTCAGTGACTTTATCAAAGTGGGCAGCGGCCTGACCGTGGTGACCCTGACGGTGATCCTGCTACTGGTGCCTGTGTTTTGGCCATTGCATGGCTGAGGTAGGGCAAAGCAAAGCCGCTGGGTTGCGTACTTGATGTGCAGCGCACGAAGCTCAATCAAAAACGAGAGTCTCAACTTTGCGAAAGTGCAAATTTTCGCAAATAAACGAAGTCTCCACTTTAATTTTTTGTGTTGGGGAATAGTTTCAATAGTTAATACTGGATAGCAGAAAAAATTGAACTTGGTGTTTCCTGTGGGTAGCTCTGAATCCTCCATCACTTCTCCAATCAGCAAAACGGGTGCACCCATTCCTTATGGAAATCCTTTTGCTGCCGATGTGTGCTCTGGCCCAATGGCTATCGTTGAGTCGGACTCCGTGGGTGGGCTGAATGAGGATGTCTTAGACCAGTTGCTCGAATCGGTAGAAAATCGTTCGGGTGCCCCACTGATGTTGCTGACGGCTCCGCGAGCAGGCTATGGGAAAACGCATTTGCTGGGGCGTGTCGTTGCCGCCGCAGGGGCGGATGTGGTCATGATGCCACTGGCTTTTCGAACCGGCGATTCGCTGAATTTGACAACGGTCACTCGCCGTGGGTTGGAGGCGCTGAGCCTGGCCCCAGGGCAACAAGCAGGGTGGTCACGCCTGCGTGAGGTATGTGCCGGTTTGGTCGCGCACTTGCTGCATGATTTGATCAAAGACGGACTGGTGCCGAGTGCCAATCCCGATCAAGCCTTGAGGGTCCTTTCGGGCCCGGTTTCAGATGTCTTTAATAAAGACGGCTCAGCTCACCTCATCGGCGACTGGTTGCGTAAACACTCGGCGGGTCTGCGCCCGATTCTGGCACGTCGTGTCGCCCGGCAATTACCCGTACGAACGGATGTGGCAGATGCCTGGCTAGAAGCCATGATGGGCCAGGCTTTTGAAGGCGAGGGAGAGGGGCTCGCGGTGATGCAGGATCTGGCTGGCACGGATCACGAGACCGGTCTGCCCACTTGGTTCCGCATCCTGGCGCTCTGGCGTCCTGTCATCTTGCTGGTGGATCATTTGGACGGTTATTACCGCAATCCAACAGCAGGCGTCACCATCGCTGCGTTGTTGATGGATCTGGTGGATACTCAGGGCCTTCATGTCCTGTTAAGTCTGAACCAAGATGTGTGGCAGGCGACGTTTGGCCACCATTTGCCGAGTGCTCTCGAAGATCGTCTCACGGCCAGTCAAGTCCTGCTGCGGGGGCTGCGGGAGACCGATGCGCTCGCCCTTTTGCGATTGAGGATGGAGCAGGGGAAAGTCTCGGCTGATGAAGCGGCTGAGTTTGAGGCCTTTGTGGATGTGAAGCAGCATTTCCTGGGTCGCCCTATTGGGTCTGTCTCTGCCCGGGTGTTTTTGCGGCATTGCGCGCGGCAGTGGCAGATTTTTCAGAACTCCGTTCCACTTTCCGTTCCGGGTAATTCGGTCGAAGCTCCTTTAGCCGTGCCAGCAATGGCCGAAGACGCTACCCCAGCGGTCCCGCTGATGACGGAATCTCTGCCTCTCAGTGAAGCAGAAGAACTGCCCTCTCTTTTTGACGCGCCCACTACGGCGGAAGTGCAGCAAATGGCGGCGAGTTTAGCGGAACCTCAGGCCGCACTGCCGCAGAATGATCTGCCATCCCTGATCCCCCCGCCGCTGCCCTCGTCGGATGGAGGGACGATGGCGGAGCCCCCCGAATCGCCAGCGCCTCTGCCTTCCTCTTCACCAAATCTTTCGCCCTCCGCCAATGACTGGCGTTCTCAAGGGGCGTCCCCCAGTGGCGCTGCGGCTCCGGCTGCGATGACTTCGGTCTCGCCTTCGGCCGATGCCTTTGTGAAGCTGCGTGAGATGCTGCATCACCTGCGGCAGCCTGGAAGCAAAACACGTGTTCTGGATGAGTTGGCTGACATCCCGCCTGAGCGGATCAATGTGCCTGCCCAACCCGCCACTCCAGTTGCTACTGCACCGACTGCACCACCCGCACCGACACCCGTGCCGGCCAGTAAACCGGGAGATGCTTTGTTAGGCCGTTTTGAAGCCCTGCGCCTGCAAATGGCGGCAGAGGCTGAAGCGCAGCCCCTGGACTATGGCAAGCTGGGGGAATTGATCCGGCTGGCAGGGCGTCGTTTTCCTCTAGTCCGCTTCAGTGAGCATGAACTGCCGGGGCTCACGGGGCGGCAGACCATGGTTTGGTCCATTCAGGGAGTGGAGATCTTGTTCGGTCTGGCTCCCTTTTCGGACAGTGCGTACTGGCGAGTCCTGGCCGGCTTTGCGGCAGGGAGATTGGCGGATCTCGCGGCCGAGGCCGAACGCGATGCCGTTGCGGCCGTGAAGCTGAAACTGGTGACCTTTAAAGCGGAGCGTGAACATCCTGCCTGGCAGGCTTTGTATGCGGGGGATACCCTGCCTTTACCGCTGAAGCCGAATCTGGACGCCGTGCATCTGGATACTGCCAGTGTGGCAGCTCTGTATGCCATGCAGCGCATCATCAAAGATGCTGAAACCGGAGCCGTGCAGGCTGAGCCGACTCAAGTCATGACAGTGCTAGCTCGAGAGTTGGACTTCTTCTGGAAACGGGTGACCAAGGTCTAACTGGTTTTTAGACTGCAATGGTAGCTCGTGTGCAGGCTTCGTAGAGTTGCGCACAGACTTGGGTGGCCTGCAGGGAGTTGCCACGGGGGAGTTGGGGTAGATCACCAATGAGCACGGGCCAGTCTTCAAGATCCTCTGGGATGCGACCATGGCTGCCTTTGACCAAGGTGGCATCCAGCGGGATGACATCCATTTTCATGCGCATGCCGAGCATCTTTTTAGCAAGCTTGAGGCCGATCTTGAGCTTGGGGTAACGAATCTTGGGGTCCAGGAAAAGCTCGACGGGGTCATAACCACATTTGCGGTGAATATCCACACAGCGGGCAAATTCCGGGGCTTTGGCATCATCCATCCAGTAATAGTAGGTGAACCAACTGCGTGAATCAGCCACGGCAATGAGGTCACCGCTGCGTTCGTGATTCAGCCCGGCGTAGTGTTTTTCCATCTTGCCGAGCACCTGCTGCACACCGGGAGTCTGTTCCAACACCGCACGCACCTCATTCAGGATGGAGGGATCGTTGACGTAAATGTGGGCAAGCTGGTGATCTGCAATGGCAAACGCGCGGCTGCTGCCGAGGTCCAGCGTCTCTGTGCCTAACTCATCCTTGAGGGATAACCAATGATGCTCACGGAAAATGCGGTTTAAATGCACGGGACGATCCACATCCGTGATGCCATATTCGGAAAGTAAGATGACCTGGATCTGACGGCGTTCATAGAACTTGATGAGATCTCCCACCACCTCATCTACTTGGCGGAGGTCTTCAGCAATCAGCGGCATGTTAAGACCCACACGCTGAAGATTGTAGTCGAGATGGGGAAGGTAAACGAGGCTGAGGCTGGGCCAGTGTTTTTCCTCAATCCATTTAGCACTGGCGGCGATCCAGCGAGTGGATTCGATGCCGGAGGCCGGGCCCCAGAAGTTCATGAAGGGGAAGGATCCCAAATCTTTTTTGAGGCGATCCCGCATGCCCATGGGCTGCGTGTGGATGTCAAAGACCTTGCCACCATCTGAGAGATAAAGCGGACGCGGGGTGATGGTGTAGTCTGCGGTCGAATACATGTTATACCACCAGAAGACCTTCGCGCAGGTGAAGTCCGGGTCTTGTTTGCGCAGCAGATCCCATAGCTTTTCCCCCTGCACGAGCTGCTCCGGTTGCTTCCAAAAACGGTGCTCGGCGTAGTCGCGGTCATACCAGCCGTTTGCCACGGCACCATGGTCACGGGGCGCTTTGCCCGTGGCATAGGTGGCCTGGGCGGTGCAGGTGACTGCTGGCAGCACAGGCTCGATCAACGCTAATCGGTTCCGCTCGACAAAAGCACGAATGTTCGGTGTGTGCTCGCCGATGAGGCGGCGGGTCAGACCGACGACGTTGAGGATGGCGGTGCGGGGCATGGGAGAGGTAACGGGCAAGAGGTGCCGAGGTCAAGGCGGGAGGCGATTCACAATCTTTCCCGGGGTCCCAGTCGGCGCCGGGTTTCATCATCGCTACCCCGGGCCCGGACGGTGATGAAGGCACTGGCAGCGATGATGGCGATGCCACAGAGAATGCTGAGCGTCTGGAAAGAGATGACCCCGATGGCTGCGAAAGCGAGGTAAGGAGCGACGAGGCCACGCAAACCCGTGAGGAAGGTGTGCACGCTCATGTATTCCGCCACGGCTTGCTTAGGCGCGAGTTTCGTCACCCAAAGTCCCCAGGTGACGTTTCCACCGGCATTGGCGATGCCCCAGAGAGCCATGCCGACACTCCACGCGATCACACCATGGCCAAGGTAAAAAGTCAGGATGCCAGCGGCGAAGATGAGATTGAGGATGGTGCGGACGGTGAAGAGCCCGACTTTGTCATAAATCAAGCCCCAGGGGTAGCTGCATAGGGCGCGGAAGATGACGGGGATGACTCCGGTGATCCAGGCGACATCGCGTCCAGGGAGATTGATGCCATGGCGTGGATTGGCCAAGTATTCGACGAACAGGCAGGCAGCCACGAGATTGCCGATGCCCATCATCATCCAAGAGATAAGCAGGGTGCGGAAGTCACGGTCTATTTTGATCCAGCGGAGGGAGGACCACAGACCGGAGGGGGCATCTTCATCAATGTCCCAACGGGTGGCGGGCAAGCCATAGGTCCACAAACCGGAGAGGAAGCCCGAGGCTGCAAAAGCCCAGAGTAACCCTCGGTAATTTTCCAAGTCTAGGCCGATGAGCCAGCCCCCAAAGAAACCAAAAGCCACTGCCGCCACAGCGCGCAGTGAGCCGGCGATGGCAAAGAGTCGCCCGCGCTCGGTCGCAGGATAATTCAGCCGATAAATCTGGGTGAGCAGGGGAATCTGCATGGAGAAGCAAAAGAGCCCCACGCTCAAGCCGCCGATGAAGACCCAGGGCTCATGCGGAAAGGTGGCCGCCAAGGCCATGAAAAGACCGCCCAGCATCTGCACCTTCGCCGCAGTGCGGGCGATGGTGCTGCGGGCATGCAGTAGCAGGGGCACCACAAAGAGGCTCACCATAAAACCACTGCTGGTGGCACTGAGGAAGATGGACTTGGCCATGTCTCCCAGGTGAAAGACCCGCACCGCGATGAGCATGCCGAAGGTGGAGGTGAGCGTATCTAGCACCCCCGCAGGCAGAGACCGCCACAGTTCGTTGCGGAAAGTTCGCTGCTTCGGGTCTGGGGTGGGCATGGGGGCAGATTTGCCATGGCACAGATTCGCAGGTTGGGCAAGAAAGGGCAGGGGTTGGCGGACACCTTCCTTATTGCGGCGTGGGGGAGCCCGTTTCATCATGCCCCCATGCGTATCGCTCTTCTGCATTACACGCTGCCCCCCGTCATCGGCGGGGTGGAGCGGGTGATTCGTGACCAAGCGGCTGCGCTGCGCATCCTGGGCCATGAGGTGGAGATGTTCACCCATGCTACCCTGGGTGACTTGGCTGGGTACGAAACCGTCATCGTGCACAATGTCTTCACCATGCCGTTTGACCTGCCCTGGACGGCGCGACTGCGTGCGATGGCGGAGGCCATGCCGCACATGCGCTGGATCAACTGGGTGCATGATGTCGCCGCAGTGAATCCCTTTTATGCCCATCTACCTTGGGGGCAAAAAGATCATCAACAGCTCTCTTTGCCCGTGCCTGGGGCCCTGAATGTGACGGTGTCCGAAGCGCGCCGCCAAGATTACCTCAACGCCACAGGGCTGCCAGAGACGTCGGTACGCGTCATTCCCAATGGACTGGACATTGCAGCCATCCTCGGCCTGACTCCCCGAATCGCCGCGCTACACCTGGGCCAGCGCGAATTGGTGCTGGTGCATCCAGCCCGGCTGATTCGGCGAAAAAATATCGAGTTAGGCCTGCGTGTGGTGGCCTGCTTGCGTGCCTGCGGGTGTGATGTGGTCTATGCGATCACGGGTGCGCCAGATCCGCATCAGGGAGACGGACAGATCTACCACCGGGAGTTGAAAGCGCTCGTGGCTGAACTGGATCTTGCTGCTCACGTGCTCTTTTTGGGAGAGGAGTCGCCTTTGTCCGATGAGGATGTGCGTAGTCTTTATGCGACGGCGGATGCTTTATTTTTCCCAAGTGTCGGCGAGGGCTTTGGCCTGCCACTGCTGGAGGCGGTGGCGCATCGTCTAACTGTTTTTTGTTCTGATTTAAGTGTGCATCGTGAGGTGTTGGGTGATGGTGGCCTGTATTTTAGTGCTCAGTCCAAACCCGACGAAATCTCGGCACAGATTGTGCAATGGAATCAAACAGCCATCGTGACCCACCAACGACGCCACCTATGGAGGCGACATGATATGGTCAAAATCTGTCAGGAACATCTTGAGCCTGTGCTCTGAACCGCTAACCAGTCCCCATGACCGACCCAACCAGTCCTTCAGCCGAAATCCTTGCCATCTTGGAAGCCCGACACGGAAACCCGTTTGGCTTTTTAGGGAGGCAGCCGCTGGAAGGAGGGCGTGCCATCGTTCGCACGCTGCAGCCCCGGGCTCACGGTGTTTCCGTCGTGGCCAGGGATGGCTCTGGTGCTTGGCCGATGACCAAGGCGCATCATCATGGTCTCTTCACGGTGGAGCTCCCTGCTGAGGCAGCGAACACGCCTTATGACTTGGAATTGTCCACTTATGATGGGCAGGCCATTCGCGTGGCAGATCCTTATTCCTTTGGTTTTCTACTCGGTGAAAAGGATCTCTACTACTTTTGTGAGGGCTCACACCAGCGCCTGTGGGATTGCCTTGGCGCACGGATGCGCACGGTGGATGGCATTGCGGGTGTGCAATTTGCAGTCTGGGCACCGAATGCACAGCGCGTCTCAGTCATCGGAGACTTCAATGACTGGGATGGCCGGATCAACCCCATGCGTCTGCGGATCGAAGGTGGGGTGTGGGAGATTTTCCTGCCCGGGATCACTGAGCTGACCCATTACAAATTTGAAGTGCTTTCTGCGGAAGGGCATCTTCAGGTGAAGAGTGATCCCTTTGCGTTTTTTGGCCAACACGGGAAGCAAACGGCGAGTTTGGTTTTCAATCTGGATCGCTACACTTGGGGTGACCAGGAGTGGATGCAAAAGCGGGCTGCGCAGGATCTCTACCAGAGCCCCATGAGTGTTTATGAGGTCCACCTGGGCTCCTGGAAGCGGGTGCCTGAGGATGGGAACCGATCCAAATCTTACCGCGAATTGGCGGATGATTTGATCCCTTACGTGAAGAGCATGAACTTTACCCACATCGAGCTCATGCCGGTGGCGGAGTATCCCTTCGATGGCTCCTGGGGTTATCAGATCACCGGTTACTTTGCGCCGACCAGCCGCTTTGGGAATCCTGATGAATTCCGCGAGTTTGTGGACCGCTGCCACCAGGCAGGGATCGGGGTGATCTTGGACTGGGTGCCTGGGCATTTCCCGAAAGACGCCCATGGTCTAGCGAAGTTCGATGGCACGGCTCTTTATGAGCATGCAGACCCACGTCAGGGGGAGCACCAAGACTGGGGTACGCTGATCTTCAATTATGGCCGTGCCGAGGTGAAAAATTTCCTCGTGGCCAACGCGCTCTTTTGGTTGGAGCAGTATCACATTGACGGTCTGCGTGTGGATGCCGTGGCCTCCATGCTCTACCTGGACTACTCACGTAAACCCTGGGCCTGGGTGCCTAACAAATACGGTGGTCGAGAAAACCTGGAAGCGATTGACTTCATGCGGGATCTCAACCGGATCTGTTATGAAAAACACCCTGGCACCACGATCATCGCTGAAGAGAGCACTGCGTGGCCAGGCGTCTCACGCCCTACCGATCTGGGTGGGCTGGGCTTTGGCTTTAAATGGAACATGGGCTGGATGAATGACAGCCTTCATTACATCCAGGAAGACCCCATCCACCGGAAGTATCATCACGGTGAGGCCACCTTTTCGATGCTGTATGCCTACGATGAAAATTTCGTCCTCGTTATCAGCCACGATGAAGTGGTGCATGGCAAGGGCAGCATGATCAATAAAATGCCGGGAGACCGCTGGCAGAAGTTTGCCAATCTGCGCATGTTCTACGGGTGGATGTGGGCGCATCCTGGAAAAAAATTAATCTTCATGGGCTGCGAGTTTGGCCAGTGGCAGGAATGGAGCCATGAACGCAGTCTGGATTGGCATCTCTTCATGGGGGAAGAGCATGCGAGCATGCAAAAGCTGATCCGGGATATGAACTGGCTTTATACCACACGCCCAGCCTTGTACGCCCAGGATCACGATGGCGCAGGCTTCCAGTGGCTGGATGCTAGCGATGGCGAAAATAGCATCTTCGCCTTCATGCGTAAGGCTCCCGATGGGGATAAAGTTTACTGCGTGATCAACGCCACACCTGTGCCGCGCAAAGGCTACCGGGTGGGGGTCGCTGAAGCGGGGAGCTATCGTGAATTGATCAATACCGATGCGCCTTGTTATGCTGGCAGTGGGATGGTGAATCCTCTGCCTATGCCAGCGGGTGAGACTGAGTGGCAGGGGCAACCTTGGAGCATCATCATTGATCTGCCACCTCTCGGTGCTGTGTGGTTAGGCCGCTGAGTTAGGTCCCAAGAGTGATCGTTTCCCTCACCTTTTTCGGGAGGGAGGCGACCACGAGTTGGTAGGAATGGTCAATGAGTTCGCGCACCAGTTTGTTAGGCAGGCTGCCTTCCAGAGTGAGGGTGTTCCAGTGCCGTTTATTCATGTGATAGCCGGGTTGGACCTCCTCGTAGCGGTCACGCAGTTCGATGGCGCGTTCTGGGTCGCACTTGAGATTGGCCGTCGCTGGGAAATCCTCTGGAGTGGTGAGGGCAAACATTTTGCCTGCGACTTTATAGACCAATACCTCTGGGCCAAAGGGTGTTGTTTCCTCCACATGAGGAAGGGATAAGCAATGAGCGCAAAAGTCAGCTAGAGTCATTATTGGGGTGAAAGTGGGGTGGGAGATTCCCCCCGAATCATCCAGCAGGAGTCATGGTGTGCCATGCCGATGTGGGGGTAGTAGCTACGTGCTCCTGGTGCAGCGATGAGGATGAGGTTCGTCTGCAAGCCTGCCTCTGCATGCGTGCGGCGTATCAATTCACGCCCGATGCCGCGCCCTTGAAAAGGGGCGGCAACGGCTAAGTCCGCTAAATACGTGCTGTAGCTGCCATCCGTCAGCGTGCGGGCGATGCCGATGAGCTCTCCCTGGTAACGCGCAGTGACGATGAGATCGGCCTGGCGCAACATTCGATCCATACGAGGGATGTCGTTGATGGGGCGTCGCTCCGCTAAGGTGGAGCTTTGGAGAACTGCGATGAACTCGCTGACTGGTAGGTCAGGCTCAATCTGGTAGGCGATTTCAGAGATCATGCGGCACGAAATGAATGCAAAGGCTACGGTGACAATAAAACTGCATTCGTGGGACAATGGAAGGCGTGTTTTTCTGCACAACTTGTCAGGGCATCTTGCGTTCAATGCCTGCCATGAATGCGCTCCGTCTTCTGCCCCTGCTATTGTTTCTCCCTTTGCTGTCACTGCAGGCTGCGGTGCCCCTGAAGACGCGGGAGTGGAGTGTGGATGGTGTGACGCGGCAGGCGGTGATGTATGTTCCGCCTCAGGCAACATCAAAGCCGACCCCCATCGTCTTCGCTTTCCATGGACATGGCGGGACGATGAATAACGCGGCGCGTATGTTTCCCATTCCAGAGCTGTGGCCTGAGGCCCTGGTGATTTACATGCAAGGGCTAAATACCCCGGGCCAGCTCACAGACCCAGAAGGTAAAAAGCCAGGCTGGCAGCACGGACTGGGCGCAGAAGGGGATCGTGACCTGAAGTTTTTCGATGCGGTCCTGGCCAGTCTAAAGGCTGAATACCAAGTGGATGTTTTGCGCATCTATTCAACAGGGCATTCCAACGGTGGTGGCTTCACTTACCTGCTATGGGCTGCCCGAGGGGATGTTTTCGCGGCCATGGCTCCTTCTGCCGCTGCCGCACCTCGGCTCCTTGGCAAGCTAACGCCAAAGCCACTGATGCACATCGCCGGCGAGAATGATCCCTTGGTCAAATACGCCTGGCAGCAGGCGACGATCCAGGCCGTCATCAAGCTAAATGGGTGCGATGCTGGGATAGCGTGGGATCAAGATTCGAACTGCACGCATTATCCGTCCAGTAAAGGCACGCCCGTGGTCACAGCCATCCATCCAGGGGACCATAAGTTTCACAAAGATGCCCCACCTCTCATGGTGAAATTTTTCAAGCAGCATGCTCGCAAAAGCAATTAAGAGCACCGCCCCGGTCTGCTTTGGAGAGAGAAATCTCCCGAGGATTACTCTCTGTCAAAGTCAGAACCGAGGCGGCAAAAGTCTGCCAGCCGTTGGGTCAAGACGGGCTGACCTTGCTCACGGACAAGATCAGCCCCATTACCAATTCGGCTGGCTGCCAGGACTAGGTGCAGGGGGGATGCCAACTTGAGGGTAATAGTTTTAATCCGTTGAGGATGAATGATTTGAGTGAATGTGTTTTTGTCTCGATATCCTTTTTCGCTTGCACGATGCAATAAGAAAACCCTTCGCAGCCTGCAAGCTGCATGACTGCGAAGGGCTAAGCTGAAATTCTGCCGATAGATTCCACTCAGCCGGTTAGGCTTCAAATCCTGCCAGTGCCACTTTGCCGATGCTGCGGCCACTTTCGATCAAAGCATGCGCTTCACGAAGATGGGCGGCACAGATGGGGCTGAGATCAGTTTTGAGGGTGGTTCGGATCTGCCCGGCATCGGTCAGGCGTGAAACTTGGTTGAGCAATTCTCCTTGCTTGTGCATGTCCTTGGTTTGGTAGCGGGCTCGGGTGAACATGAATTCCCAATGCAGGGAAATGCTCTTGGCTTTGAGCTTCGTTAACTCCAGCGGACGCGCCGGATTTTCGATCAAAGCAATGGCACTCTGTGGGGCCATGGCTTCGATGATTTCATCGTAGTGATCTTCCGTGCGTGTCAGGGCCAGCACGTGGGTGACGCCTTCGGGGACGAGGGCTTTGATTTGGGCTGCCAGAGGCTGCCCATGATCAATAACATGGTGAGCACCCATCTGGCGGCACCAGTCTTGGGTTTCAGGTCGGGAGGCTGTTGCAATCACGGTTAGGCCCGTTAGTTGCCTAGCTAGCTGGATAGCGATGGAGCCTACCCCGCCAGCCCCGCCGACAATGAGCACTGCGCCATGCTCGCCCGGATCGATGCGCATGCGATCAAACAGCATTTCCCAGGCTGTGATGGTGGTGAGGGGCAGGGCGGCAGCTTGGACAAAGCTGAGGGTCTTGGGCTTTCTTCCCACGAGGCGCTCATCCACACACTGAAGTTCAGCGTAGGACCCGGGGCAATCCACAGCCCCAGCATAATAAACCTCATCGCCTGGAGCAAACAGGGTCACCTCCGGGCCCACCTGTTTCACCACACCGGCGGCATCCCAGCCCAGGATCTTGAGTGCCTGCCCGGGGGCCACGGGGCCACCACCAGAGCGGATTTTGGTATCCACTGGATTCACCGAGATGGCTTTCACCTCCACCAGAAGATCACGCGGACCGGGCACTGGGGCTGTCACATTGACTTCCACGAGGCTTTGGGGATCGTTGCTAGGCAGAGGCTGGTAGTAGCTGATGGCTTTCATAAGGAGGAAAGAGACGAGAGAGGAATGCTCACAATTCTAACGGTGGATTCATAGAGAAAGCCTCAGGCTCTTGCAACTGTAGCTCTGCGCCACGCTTTGCCTCATAGCCTGAATGCTGAACCCAAGGACCGAGGGCTACTTGGTTGAAAAGATTTGGATTCAGAGACCTTAGTTTCCATCTTCTTTTGATTGCCCTTTTCATCCTCGGATGCCGGGCCTCATCCTCTCCGCCAAAGTCGGCTACTATTTCGGCAACAATGTCGCAGGCGAGGACCTCATTGCCAGAAGCGACTCCCCCAAAGGTGCACATGGATGCTAGCTTTGTTATACACGGTCCTTCCATTAAACCTGGCACGGTGATCGAACTCATTTCCAACACGGAAGTCGCCCCCACTGCAGCTCAGCTCCTCGGTGTGGAAATGAAAAACGTGGACGGCAGAGTGCTGACAGAGGTGATGATGTGAGTATCATGCTACACAAATGGACACCTTTGACGATGCACTTGAGATTTTACATCGGCATGGTTTTTATGCCCAGCGACGGGATTGGGCGCTGGGGCAGACCCTTGTTGTTTCAAGAGGCACGATACCTCATGGAGAGATGGTGGCTTTAGATGGCGTGATTTATCTCGTGTGGAATCATGGCCTGTGGGATATCCATGCGCCCCTGGTCATTCCTGGTGGAGTTGTTGAACATGGTTACGCAGTGTCCGAGGCCTGCGATCGAGCCATGGAGTATCTGAAAGCAGCTCAGGAACACGTGCTGAATGTTTATCATGCTGAACGCAAAACGGCACAAACGAGTTTGATTGAATATCAATTTCCTAATGGTTTGCCTTTCGGCCTGGAAAACTAATTCTCATGATCCGCGAGGCAAAGACGTCTCACTCCAAAAACTAGCGCAGCCGCACATGCTGGCGGACTGCCCTGCCGAACTCGCATTGACTGGTAAGAGACCCATGAAAGGCATGCTCAGGCCAAGAAACAGGCATTATCATTTTCCGCTTCGTATCGGAAGATGAAGTTATGAACCATCCTTCGACTTTACCCATTCATCCCGGAGTTCGCATCGGTCATGTGCACCTGAAGGTGGCAGATTTGGAGCGTTCTTTGGCCTTCTATTGCGGTGTTCTGGGTTTCACGCTCACGCAGCGCTATGGTAAGGACGCGGCTTTTATTTCGGCGGGTGGTTATCACCACCACATCGGCCTGAATACCTGGGAGAGCCGAGGCGGATCACCACCGCCTCCAGGCACCACGGGCTTGTATCACACCGCGATCCTCTACCCCACTCGCGCCGCTTTGGCGGATGCCCTTCGGCGGCTGCATCAGGCGGGGATCTCGCTGGATGGTGCAGCGGACCATGGCGTCAGCGAAGCGCTTTACCTGCATGATCCAGATCACAATGGCGTGGAGCTATACTGGGACCGGCCTGAGCCGGAATGGCCGCGCCATGCCGATGGCAGCTTGGCCATGTTTACGAAGGCATTGCATCTGCAAGACCTGCTTCAACAAAAAGACTGAGATTCAAATCCAAGCAAGGGCTTGGTGAAACCAAGTCCATTTACATTTACGATTTACCATCATGAAACCGATTCACCGCATCCATCACAGCTCTGCCATGCACTGGGTGGGCAATGGCTTTCCTGTCCGTTCTGTCTTTGATTACAACGGGCTAGGGCGCGAACTGAGCCCTTTTTTGTTAATGGACTATGCGGCTCCGACCCCGTTTAAGCCAGGTCGAGAAAAGCGTGGGGTGGGGGCGCATCCCCACAAAGGATTTGAGACAGTTACCATCGCTTACCAGGGTGAGCTTGAGCATCGAGACTCCAGTGGTGGCGGGGGTAAAATTGGCTCTGGAGACGTGCAATGGATGACGGCCGGAAAGGGTATCATTCATGAGGAGTTTCATTCGGGGGACTTCACTCGCCAAGGTGGGACGCTACAGATGGTACAACTGTGGGTGAATCTACGCGCCAAAGATAAAAGCACGCCTGCTCGCTACCAAACATTGCTTCAAAAAGACATTCCTGAAATCACCTTGCCGGATCAGGCTGGCAGCCTTCGTGTCATCGCTGGCCAATACCAGGAAACGGCAGGAGCTGCCCAGACTTTCTCCCCTATCAATCTCTGGGATGTGCGCCTCCGAGCTGGTAAAACGGTGATTTTGCCCCTGCCATCTGGACACACGAGCGCCTTTATCTTGCTCGCAGGCGATGTGCTGGTGAATGATGAAGGGCAGGCTACGGAAGGGGATCTGGTGACCTTTCAACGGCAGGGAGAGCACATCACCGTTCATGCGCGTTCGGAGGCGCATTTGCTCATTTTGGATGGAGAGCCACTCAACGAGCCTGTCGTAGGCCATGGTCCCTTTGTAATGAACAGCAGCGCTGAAATTCAAAAAGCCTTTGAGGAATATCAAAGGGGCGAAATGGGTAGCTTGCCTGAATGATGGGAGCAAGTTCTCGTCCCTGGACGCATCTCTGCCGCATTTGGGTGAGATGCCTGACTTTTTCCAAAGATGGTTAGGCGTTCAGCTCCTCAGAGACGAATTTTGAGGTCCATCTGCTGCTTCATGGCTAGTAGTGCTTCGGCGTTGCCTTTGGCATCATCCACGGGATGATGCGTGTGGCGTGTTTTACGCAGGTGCTTGAACGTCTGAAAGGTGTCCTTGACCATTCCTTTATAAAGGCTGCCAAGGTTGGTCGAAGAAAATCCGAATGGATTGCGGCCTGTGAAGTGATGGAAATACCAGTTCACAAATTGCCAATCGAACCCGTTGTTATCGGAAATGAAATGCGGGCGATCTGTTTCTAGGTGGTAGATCCAGTCGGCAAAGGCATTCATCACCTCGGTGGGTTCTGGAAAGGTGAGTGTTTGCTCTCGGCTGAAGCCACTGATCGCGAGAGCTTCAGGAATGAACTTGTCAGAGATCGGACGGAGCTGGCCATAAAAGGTTCGTTCCAAACCAGGCTCGACCAAAACTGCGCCAAAGCAGATCATGGAGTAATCCCCTGGAATGGGGCCGTCAGATTCGATGTCCACCATGATGTAACTCATAACTTTGTCTGAGATTATGCCTTTCGGAACCCTGATCAAGATCAGGCGTAATCCTTCTCGAAGAGGTTGGAGTTGAACGGAGGGATAAATTTTAAAATCAGACTTGGCACGGTGGATGCTGCATCGCTTTTCGTGGGGTAACTGAACCAACCAATCTGGTCACTATCTCACACCTATCCACAACCATTCATCCATGATTGCAGTCCTCCATCGTTGGCGCACGCTTGCGTGCGGTCTAGTCGCCACATCCTTTCTGTCTTTAGGTACTCTCAGTGCCCAAGAGACGGCGGCTCCTGCGGCTGCTCCAGCCGCTGAAGCTCCCGCGGCTCCGGCCGGACCTACCGTTGAACAGCGTATCTTTGACTTGGAGAAGTACGTTCAGAACGTGCAGCCAGGAAAAGATGGGGATGCCACTTGGACTTCCAACATCGCTGGCCCTGGCCCGGGTCACAATGCCTGGCAGATGACCAGCACTGCGCTGGTGATCTTCATGACCCTCCCCGGTTTGGCTCTCTTCTACGGCGGTCTCGTTCGCAAGAAGAACGTCCTTTCCGTCATCGCTCAGTGCATGGGCATCGCCGGTATGGTCACCATTCTCTGGTGGGCCTGCGGTTACAGCCTCTCCTTCGGTGGCGGTGACGGTGCTACCAAACCTTTCATCGGCGATATGTCCTTTAAATTCCTTGAAGGCGTTTCCCCTTACGCTTCCGGTGCTGGCTACTGGTGGATCTCCGATGCGATGTGGGCCATGTTCCAGCTTAGCTTCGCGATCATCACTCCAGCTTTGATCCTCGGTGCTATCGCTGAGCGCATGAAGTTCATCTCTGTGATGCTTTTTGTCTTCATCTGGATGTTCGTGGTGTATTTCCCCTTCGCACACATGGTCTGGTCCACCACAGGTTTCATGTGTGGTCCTCTCAATCCTGATGCCACTATTAAGGCCATTGACTTCGCTGGCGGCACTGTGGTTCACATGACCTCGGGCTGGAGCGCTCTGGTGCTTTGCATCCTTCTGGGCAAGCGCAAAGGTTACGGCAAAGAGCAGATGGCACCGCACAGCATGGTGCTCTGCGCAGTCGGGACCGGCATGCTCTGGGTGGGCTGGTATGGCTTCAATGCAGGCTCCGCCCTGGGTGCTGACGGCATCGCTTCGAACGCCTTCATGACCACAACTTTGGCTGCTGCAACGGCAGGCTTCGTCTGGGCTCTTCTTGAGTGGATCACTCGCGGCAAACCTTCCGTGCTGGGCTTCTGCTCGGGCATCGTGGCTGGTCTGGTGGTGATCACCCCTGGCGCAGGTTTCGTAACGGCGACTTCCTCGGTGATCATGGGTGTGGCAGCAGGTGTGGTGCCCTTCATCGCAGTGGCTTACCTGAAGAAGATCCTGGGCTACGATGACGCCCTGGATACCTTTGGTGTGCACGGTGTGGGTGGAACTCTGGGAGCCATCCTGACGGGTGTGTTCGCCGATGAGAAAGCCAACTCCATCGTGGCAGGCCTGAAAGAAGGACTGCTGATGAATCAGTTAAAGGCAGTTGCCCTGACGATCGTCTGGAGCGTGGCCGCAACCGTGGTGATCACCATTATCGTGAAGCTGCTGGTGGGTCTCCGCCCTACTCCTGAAGTGGAGCAGATCGGTCTGGATCTGGCTGAGCATGGTGAGGCTGGTTACGAGCACTAAGATTTCGCAGGCAAGTCCTGCGTGAGAGAAGCCGGAGCGTGAAAGCGCTCCGGCTTTTTTGTGTCTATTTAAAAGGAAAATGCAGAGTGTTCGCTTACTTGCTTGCTGACCCCGGCAAAAGCTGGCTCAAGTAATACATACCATGCTTTCCCCGGATGTTACTGCTGCGGCCTCTCGCCTTTGCTTGGCCTGTGGCATGTGTTGCAATGGAGTTTTATTTCACATCGTTCGCCTTCAACAGGTAGATTCTGTGAAGCGCCTAGAGTCGCTGGGGATGAAGATCAATCGAAAGAAAAAAGAGCCGTATTTTAATCAGCCCTGCCGATTTCTTGAGGACTGCACCTGCCAAATCTACCAAGACCGCCCATCGCGCTGCCGTTTGTTTGAGTGTCAGCAAATCAAGAAATTGAGCTTTGATGAGACCTCCGAAAAACAAGCTGCCGAAATCATTGCTCTAGCGAGATCGAAAGTGGCACGGGTGGAAAAGCTTCTGCCTGAATCTGGAAACGAAACCCATGAACGCCCATTGTTGGAGCGTTGCCTGGAGGGCGTGACAAAATCCGATGGCGATGCGAAACTTGAACTGTGCGAGGCCGCCCAAGAGCTACATGACTTTTTGAATGCTCACTTTCGGATTGAACCCACGGAGTTAACTCTCGGTTGAGAGCAAGATTGCATCTTAGCTCAATCAGCGGCAGAAAGTGACATTCTATGCAATCCGTCGCCTTGGTGCTTTTTCTTTTGGGCCTGCTTTTCACAGGAGTCTTGGGCACAGAGACGCGGTTGCTCTTTTTCTGGCCAGGAGCCGCGCTCATGGGATTGGCTGGGCTAGTGGCGACTCTGCGTTGGCGCTTGCGGGTGCTCTTCCCGCCGAGTGACGTGTGTCTGGGAATGAGTGTCTTATTCACGGGCTACATCGCGAGCCGGGCTTGGTTATCGCCAGTGGCTGCCTATGCGCGGGAGGACTTATTCATCCTGGCGGGAGCATGGGTCGTTTACATGCTCACGGTTACAGCCGCAAGTCATCCGCGTTGGAGGATCGCTATTTTTGCGGTGTTGCTAACTTTGGTGGTGGGGAACTTGATCGTGGGGTTTATCCACCTTTCAGGAGATTGGCAGTTTCATGTGGTGCCTTTTTTCCTGCGTTCGGCTACCGAGGGGCGCATTGGCGGGTTCTTCGCCAACCCAAATCACCTCGGCGCTTTCTTTTCGATGGTGCTTTTTTTAGCGGCTGGGTTTCTGTGTTTTGGTCGAGGAGGAGCGGCTTTAAAAATGTGTCTGGGATTTCTGATCATCTCGATGATGATCGGTGTGGCTCTGACGGCCAGTCGCGGAGCCCTGACAGGATTGGCTACTGGGGCCGTTCTGTTTTCACTGCTGGCCTTGGGGATCGTTTGGCAGACGCAGCGTCATTTGTTCTGGAGTCTGTTAGGCGGTGGGTTGGTTTTAGGTTTTTTAGGTGGGGCTGTTTTATGGAAGGTAAATGAAGAGTACCTGCGTGGACGTGAGATCACCAGCCCCATGGCAAATGATGTGCGGTTGGAAATCTGGCAGGCTGCTTTAGCTCAGCACGCACAGTCCCCCTGGGTGGGGGCTGGCAGTCGAATGTTTTATGATGGCAGTGTGCAATATCGTTCGGAAAAGTTACCCGCCTATGCGGGGGAGGCTCTTTTTGCCCACAATGAATACCTTCAAATGTTGGCCGACTATGGCTGGGTAGGTCTTGGGCTTCTCGGACTGGTGATCCTGGCCCATGCCTGGAATGGCTTGGCATTCATCGGTTGGTTTACCCGTCATCGTTTTCTTCAAACGGGGAGGCTGATGAGCAATCACCTGGCTTTTTGTCTGGGGGCTCTGGCTGCGCTGACGGCGATGCTCGTGCATGCGATTTTTGAATTTCAATTTCATGTCGCTGCCCCCACGCTCACAGCGGCCTTGCTCTTGGGCTTATTGGCCAATCCAGGCTTTGAGGGGAGCGAACGCCGTTCTTTGCGGCTTCCACCTGTGCGGGTAATGACAAAGATCTTGTTAGGTCTAGCATCTGCTCTGCTGCTCACAGGACCCTGGTTTTATGGCTTGAGTGACTATCACCTTGCGAAAGCACAAATAGCGGAGGTGCAGAAAGATGCTTTTGAGCAATCCCAAGAGCTCAATGCAGCGGTGGATAAAGAACCCATGAATCCAGAGGCTCGTTATCTGCGTGGGCTATCTTTACTGGGCAAACTGAGTCCCGATCAGCGAACCCCAAATCACCCTGTTTTGAAGCGTGCTACCGAAGACCTGGCGCAGGCGGTGAAGCTGAACCCACACCATTATCTTTACGCTCTAGCCCTGGCTGATGCCTATGATGCGCAGAGCCGTCATGAAGAAGCTCTAGAACAATTGCAGCGTGCTTTAGTCTTGGCTCCATTGCATGAGGAGTCTCGCATGGCACTGGCGGTGCATTGGCATCGTCTGGGACAGTTTGAAAAAGCAGAGGCCGCCTATCTCTGGGCGGGTGAGGCTAAAGCGATGAATGAAGAAGGCACCAGTCGTTGGATTGATAACTATCGCCTGCTTCTCCAGCATGTAACTTTGATTCGGCAATCTCCTCCTCAGTAATTGATGAAGCTTAACTTCAAAGTCAGTTTGAAGCGCCTTTTGTTAGGTGTGATCTTCATCCCTCTGCTTATCGCAGGGCTCATTTTCGCCAGTGATCAGTGGGTGCGGCATTTAGCCGATGGGGTGTGCTATGATGATGTGGCCAAATTGCCTGCTGCGGAAGTTGCTCTGGTTTTAGGCTGCTCACCGAGGATTGGTGGTCAGGAAAATTTGTTTTATCGCCATCGTATCCAAGCGGCTGTGGAGCTCTACAAGGCAGATAAAGTGAAAGCGTTTATCGTCAGTGGGGACAATGGTACTCATGAATACGATGAACCCACGGCGATGAAGGAATCCCTCATCGCTGCGGGTGTGCCAGAGCATGACATCTATTGCGATTATGCAGGCTTCCGAACGCTGGATTCCGTAGTTCGGGCCGACGCTATTTTTGACCAAAAAAAGTTCATTGTGGTTTCTCAACGTTTCCACAATGAACGAGCCATTTTTTTGGCTCACCATCACGACCTAGAAGCCGTGGGATACAATGCCAAAGATGTTTCTCGCTCGGTTGGTTTGATGACTCACCTGCGAGAGTATCTGGCTCGCGTGAATGCAGTGCTGGATGTCACTTTGTTGCAAACGGAGCCGAAGTTCTATGGGCCGAAGGTGAGCATCTCACGATAAAAGAGAGTTTACTTTTTCTTCGCTCTCTGGTTTTCAAAAGTCCAGGCTTTATCGGGATTCATCCGGGCTAGATCTTCTTCCGTGGGTCCCCCGCCAAACTGCTTCCAGTATTCCTCAGCAAATGGATTCAGCTTCGGACCTTTGGCAGTTTCATTGAGATCAATCTGGCCTTTGAGAGAGTCCCACCATTGATCGTAATTCGCCAGCATGGAGCTGACGATCTCTGGCTTTTCAGTGGCGATATTGCGTGTTTGAGAGGGGTCTGCCCGGAGGTCAAAAAGCTGCCAACCTGGGGCTGGGGCTTCTGCTTTAGGGCGCTGGGGACGTGGGCCTTCGCTGACGAGTTGATACTGCGTGGTGCGAATGCTGGCGTTACGGTTTTTGGCCGCGTGATAGTCCGTGCCTTTCTGCCAGCGGCCCACATGGCTAAAGAGGGTGCGCTCTGACCACTCAGCCTTTGGGTTCTCTAGCAGAGGCAGCAGGTTACGGCCTTCCGCCTGCGTTTCAGTCGTTGGACTCAGGGTGGCTCCTGCCAGGCTGGCCCAGGTGCGAAAGACATCCACATGGGCTGTGAGAGCCGTGCAGTCAGCCTCTTGGATCTTACCAGGCCAGCGCCAAAAGGACATGGCGCGGGTGCCACCACGCCAGGGGGTGCCTTTCGCACCTCGCATGTCCGCATTGTAAACTTTGACACCGGCAGTGCCGCCGTTGTCATTCATGAAAACCACCAGTGTATTTTGGGCGATGCCCCACTCATCCAATTTGGCGATGAGACGACCGACGTTTTCATCAATGTTATGAATCATGCCAAAAAAATTGGCGACATCGTCGTCTGGGACCTTGCCATCGTAGTGGGCTTTATCTTCGGGGCGCGCGATGTAGGGGCTGTGAGGCGCATTGGTGGCGATGTGGCAGTAGAATGGCTGCTTGCCTTTGACACTGGCCATCCACTGCGAAGCTTGAGCGAAAAAGACATCCGTGCAGTAGCCTTTGGTTTTGACAAACTTGTCGTTATGCAAAATGGCAGGATCAAAGTAACGGTTGTTAGGGGCATCCCCACAACTGCCAGGGTAACTCTGGCCGATGCCACCGCCGCCATGGATGAACTGTTCATCAAACCCCCGGGCCCGAGGGCGGTACTCTGGTTCATCCCCCAGGTGCCATTTGCCAAAGATGCCGGTGGTGTAACCGGCGGTTTTTAGCACCTGCGCGATGGTGGTCGCCTTGGGGTCTAGACGTTCCCTTTCCAGGATGGTGTGAGTGATGCCATTTCTAAATTCATGCCGGCCCGTCAGGAGTGCGCTGCGAGTGGGGGCGCAGGTAGGGCTGACAACGAAATCTGAAAAGCGCACACTTTCACTGCGCAGTTGATCCAGATGGGGAGTTTTAAGGATGGGATTCCCATGGGCCGATAGGTCCCCATAGCCTTGATCATCGGTGAGGATGAAGACAATGTTTGGCTTGCTGCCGGCCAGATCAGCCAAGACGACAGTGTTGAAACTCAGGAGACAGAAAAGAATGCAGCGGATCATGCGAGCCGCTGAAACGATACAACCCTGTCAAAGATTACGCGAAAGTTCAGAACGCCCTTAATCTTCCCAAACTTTGAGGAGTTCCACCTCAAAGATCAGGGTTTCATTCGGGGCGATTTCGATGCCAGAGCCTTTGCTCCCATAGCCGAGTTTCGGCGGGACGAAGAAGCGAAATTTGGCACCTTCTTTCATGAGCTGCACCCCTTCTTTCCATCCCTTGATGACACGCTTCAGGGGGAACTCTGCGGGTTCATCGCGACGGTAGGAACTGTCAAATTCAGCGCCATTGATGAGGGTGCCTCGGTAGTGAACGACCACAGTATCTTTGAGCGTGGGGCTCTTCCCTGCACCTTCTTGAAGAACCAAGTATTGCAGCCCGCTAGCCGTCGTAATGACACCGGGTTGCGTGGCGTTTTCTGCGAGGAATGCTTTGCCGAGTTCGAGGGGGGAATGACCTGCCATGGGAAAAATGAGAGTGGCCTGGCTGGTTTTCAGCCTCAGGCGGTGTGGCCTTCTTTCATGCCTCGAATCTGGAAAGTTTCAATGCATCCATTTTAGGAGGATCTAGATTTGCGTATTAACTTTGCTCCATGCTCGAATTTCACACCTTCATCACTTGGGCCCTGATCGGGCTAATCTGGCAGGTTCAGATCGTCCAGTATCCGTTGTTTTTGGATATCGGGCGTGAGGCATTCAGCCGCTACCATTGTGGCCATTGCCTGCGCATTGCGTTTGTGGTGGTTCCCTTGATGTTGCTGGAGGTGGCGTCCGCAGCTTGGCTGCTTTGGCAGGGGGAGACATCCTCGCTCTTCCTATTCAGCTTGATCTGGATCGTGGTGGTGTGGCTGGCGACCTTTTTTATCCAGGTGCCGATTCATGATCAACTCACTGAAAAGGGCTGGTCTGCTGAGCAGATCCAAAGACTTGTGTGGACCAACTGGCTACGCACCCTTGCCTGGACTGTGCGCGGTTTGCTCCTCGCCTGGGTGTGCATCAGATGAAAAAAGCCCGATTGCGAGAACGCAATCGGGCTTGGATTTTTGGGCTCTAGAATGCTCAGCGCTTATCGAGCGATCCACTGTACACCGTCCAAAACCACGTAGCCATCAGTGCCTTCGGTAGTGACACTGACTTCTGCCTCAGTGCCAAATTCAAACATGCCCAGGGACACTCCCAGCCCGTCGAAGGTTGCGTCCTTTTTCTCATTCACCGTGACTTTGGTTTCGCCTGCGGCGTGCTTCACCGTGACAGGTACATTGCTGGCACGGTTATTGTTAGGCGCGTAGGCAAAGATCACTTCATAGCGACCGGCCTTTGGTAGCTTGGCACGGAAGGCGGCGGTGTTTTCGCCTTTCGCGCTGTTGCCATCGTGGCTGTAGCCATTGCCGATGAATTTCTTGGCCGCGCCACTTTCTTGCCAGTGACCAGCTTTGAGGGCCTGCTCATCATCCACGACCACGCCCTTCATGCCTTGGGGATCTAGACCACGTGCGCTTTTGGGGCCGGTGTATTCGAGGATCTGACCATCTTTGAGCAATTGCTCCCGCAGTTTGGCATAAGGAACTTTTTGCACAGGTAGGTCGCCATCAATGGCCAGCACAGCGGCGCTGGCGGCGGACTGACCCAGGATCATGAACACAGGCTCCATGCGGATAGAGCCGTAGGCAATGTGGCTGGCGGACATGGCCACTGGGACCAGGAGGTTTGAGCCCTGGCCTTCTTTTGGGACCAAGGAGCCGTAGGCGATCTCATAGGGGCCATTGGTGCTCACTCCGATGTCACCTTCATTCTGCACATAACCTTCAGCGGTGATGTGGCGCTGCACATTGTGGCTATCGATGGTGTAGCTCCCCATGCCGACAGATTCAGGGGTGGGCTTCAGCTTGCGCAGCTCGTTTTCAGTCATCACAAAGTGGCCGATCATGCGGCGTGCTTCACGGATGTAGAGCTGGTGGGACCAGTTGCCATTGTCGGTAAACTCATCCTTGGGCAGACCCCAGGTATTCAGTTCCTTTTGCAGTTCTTTCGGCACGCGAGGATCATTGGCGACGAACCAAAGCAGCCCCTGCTGGTAAGTGCGGTGCTCCGCGATGATCTCTCGGCGGCGCTCGTAGCTGGCTTCGGGGTAGTCATAATTATAACCGATGTTGTCGAAGCTGAAGGGGCCGTGGTTATTCGTGTCCGTCTTATGGTTGGGGATCGGATCAAACTTTTCAAAGAACTCCCCCCAGCCAGTGTTGAGCACGCGTAGCAGCAGTTCATACTGGCTGGCATCGTAGCCTTCAGGTTTCGGGAAGGGGATGCGATTGGCTGGATCATTGGTGTAACACGCGCGGAAGCAGTAGGCTTGTACGCGTTTATCGCCTTCGCCTTTGACACCTGGAGCCTCCGTGCTGATGCGGGCTAGCACGCCGCTTTTCGGATCGCCTGGAATCTTGTAAGGGCTGATGGGCTCCTTCACCGCGCCGAAGTGGTGGCGGTGATGCAGCACGCCGACCTGGATGCCATTGTGCTCTTCACCATAGACGCTGTTAGCCTCGCGACCTACGTGGTAGTCTGCGCCTGCTGCGGCCATGAGGTCGCCCTCATAGGTGGTATCAATGAACATCTTGCCGGCGTAGGTGTTACCATCCAGCGTGGTGATGGAGACGATCTTAGCGCCCTCTTTTTTCACGCCTTTGGCGCGGTCCAGCCAGGCATCGCGCACCACGGTGATGTTTTGCTCTTTGATCCAGGCTTCAAAGATTTTTTCCGCCGCACTAGGTTCGAAGATCCACATCGTGCGGTTCTCGCCATCCATGGCCGGGGTGCCCTGGCCTTTGTTGCCATACTCGCTTTTCTTCTGCTGCACCCAGGATTCGTCCTTCTGATAGTGCATGTAGATGCGATGATAAAACTCGCGAGACAGGCCACCGATGACCGCTTTGTTACCCGTATCGGTAAAACCGAGGCCGCCACTGCTGAGGCCCCCGAGGTGTTTGTCTGGGCTGACGATGATGACGGATTTGCCCATCTTTTTCACCTGCACAGCCGAGGTGATGGCCGCGCAAGTGCCACCATAGATCACGACATCGTGCTCCGAGGTGGCCGCCTGGGCGGCGAGATTGAGGGACAAAAGGGCGAAGAGGCAGGTTGGGACTCTCATGAGGGGTGTAATCGGCCAGAAGCAGGCGCTTTGTCAACCTTACGGGGTGCTTTGTGCTTAGCCTTTCGTCGGCTTTAGAAAAAAGGAGAGGAAGGCCTTTAGCAGCACGAGGAAAATGAAAGTTTCAAACGCATACACGGCCCACATGGGCGTAGTGGGAGCAGGCTTGCTAGGCGGTGTTTGGAAAATCTCCTCAGTTCCAAAGCCTGTGTCATAAAGGTAATCTGGCTCTGCTTGGCTGAATGGCACCTGCATGCGCAGATCTCCCTGCTCATAAGTCGCCTGGAGCGTGGCCAATTCACCCCAGTGGGGAAAGCCTGTAAACTCCATCCAGACGTCGGCGATGACATCGGGCCATGGTAGAATCAAAGTCACATCCACAGCACGTTCGACCTCACGCAGATCCACGCTTTCTGCCGAAGGCCAGAGCGGTTCAAGCTTGGCAATGCCTCCTAGCTTGGCCGTTTTTTCATTGATCCTTAGCAGCAAATGCTCGCGAAGAAAAAGTGCGAGTTCGGGTTTCGTAGCTTCCAGTTCCGAAGGCTCTAAACGAAGATCTCCGTTGGAATCCAGCTTCACCGTTTTCCCCAGCGTGAAGAGATTCAGGGTGAATCGGAATTCCACCTTTTGTTTCTCCACCTTCACCCATAGCGGCGTGACATCGGCAGGATGGGCCTGCGATGTCAGGGGGAGGCAAAAGGCGAGCAGGGGCAAAAGCCACTTCATGAGGCGTATCATGCGGCATTCCGCGCCCGAATGAAAGGCTCACGATCACCCCTTCGTTCACCTTTGCATTCTTATGCGCCTTGTCACCACGCTGTCTCTTTTGTCTCTCACCACCGCCCTGGCTGACTGGCCGCAATGGCGGGGGCCTTCACGCGATGGAGTCTCTACCGATACTACGCCCATTGCTGAAAGCTTTCCTGAAGCCGGCCTCACGAAAGTATGGGAAAGTGACTTCATTCCTAGCGATCACCTGGGCGGTCACGGCAGTCCGGTCATTGCGGGGGAGCAGGCCTTTATCTCCGTGGTTTGGCATGACAAGGTGCCTTCCGAGCAGCGTGAGATTGATAGCGAAGTCATGCAGCAGATGAACTTCCGCGGTGTCTCGCCTGAACTGATGAAGAAGATGGAGGCGGATCGCCTTTCCATGCCTGCCATGCGTGGATCCAAGCTGGACGAATGGCTGGCGGCTTGGCGCAAGGAAAACCTCACGCCCAAAGAAGATGTGAGCCTTGGGAAATGGGCTGAGTCACGCTTTAAGGCAGGGAAGACGGCATTGCCTCTGGAGGAACTAAGCCGGGTGGCCAAGTGTGAAGGCAAGCCGTTCGCCAATGTGGACGAGCTGAAGCAGTGGATGGAAGACGAGAAATTCTCTCAGCCCGTCAAAGATAAGCTGATGACCGCTGTGCCGAATACCATCAAGGTCGCAAAGGACGTGGTCATCTGTCTGGACTTGAACACGGGCAAGCAGGCTTGGAAATTTGAGGTCGAGGGGAAGCCCACGGGCCGCAGCTCTAGCAGCACTGCAGCGGTGGTGGATGAAAAAGTGTATGCCGCAGGCAGCACGCATCTTTACTGCCTAAACCAAAAGGATGGCCAAATGATCTGGAAAGCTGCGCTGCCTGCGGGTGGACCTGCGGCGTCTCCTTTAGTCATCGGGGACAGTGTTTACATGGCGGCGGGGCGTGCCCAGGCCTTTTCCACGAAAGATGGCCGACTGCTGTGGGAGCAAAAGGAAGCCAAGGGTAATACAGGTAGCCCTACGCTGTGGACGCCTGCCTCAGGGCCGCCCGTGCTGCTGATCGTGGGGGCCAATGCGGTGTATGGTCTTTCCCCCATGGATGGCAAGGTGGTGTGGACGGTGGAAGGCGGTGGCCAGTCCACTCCGGTGACGCAGGGAGATTGGCTGGTCGTTTACAGTGGTGCCAAGGATGTGGGATTGAGGGCCTATCAATATGTCAAAGATGCAGCACCAAAGGCAGCTTGGTCGCACTTTTGGGTGACGATGCGATACAGCGGCAGCCCCATCATCCATGAAGGTCACGTGTATCTCACCTGCGGTGGCAAACACCAGTGTGTGGAGCTGGCCAGTGGCAAAGTGACGTGGCTGGAAAATGAAGTCAATAGCACCATCACCTCTCCCATCATTGCTGATGGCAAACTCCTCGTTTATGAAAATAACGGTACGCATCTGCGCATCGTCAAAGCTCAACCTGGGGCTTACCAACAACTGGCCAGGGCGAAAGTGGAAGGCATGGGCTGCTCCTCACCCGCTCTGAGTCATGGTAAACTCATTGTTAGGCAACGGGAGAAGTTAGTATGCTTTGATCTCCGGCCCCAGAAGTGAATACGAACCTGCCAAAAATCCCAAAGATGTGGGCGAGAATGACTTCAAAAGTGTCCAGCATGCTATGGATGGTGTCTCTGTTTTTGACACTCTTTTCATCGGGTTGGGCGGATGAAAAAGCGCCCGACTCATTAACCGTGCTTGTCGCTGAGCGTTTATCCTGGATGGATGAAGTGGCGGAGGTAAAACGCGCCAAAGCGACTCCTGTCGCGGATCCCGTTCGCGAGGAGGCGTTACTTCAGGCGATGGAAAAACTGGGGAAAGAGGCTGGATTGCCACCGGAACGTGTTCGCCAATTTTTCGCCTGCCAGATCCTGGCCGCCAAGGCCTTTCAGGAGGACTGGCTGTCACGCCCAAAGCCTGAATCCTGGAAGGAGCGTTCCTTACCAGATCTGACCAAGGAAGTGCGTCCGCGTTTGGATGACATCGGCCAGAGAATGATCGCTGCGCTCGTTCACTGTCGGCAGTCAGGGGATGGCGACCTCATTATTCGTCAGACCCGAGAGGCCTTGCAGCAGCAGGGGTATGCGGAGGCCGTTATTGACCACGTCATTCAGGGAGTGAAAGCGGGCCTCTCCCCCTAACAAAAAATGCCGGACAAGGAGATTCCTCGTCCGGCATTGGGTGGAAGGTTCTTTTAAAACGTGTGAATGAAGAGGCCTGAGCGGAGCTTAGGCTCGAACCAAGTGCTTTTTGGCGGCATGATCTGGGTGGCGTCGGAGATCGCCATGAGCTGGTCCACCGTCACAGGATACATGCTGAAAGCCACAGCGTGGTCACCACCATCCACCAGTTTTTCCAATTCGGCTGTGCCGCGGATACCGCCGATGAAGTCAATGCGCTTGCTGGTGCGTGGGTCATCAATGCCCAGGAGAGGCTTCAGAAGATTGTCTTGCAGGATGCTGACATCCAATTGGTCAATCGGACTAGCCTCAGCATCCGCCTTCCATTCCAAGTCATACCACTGGCCTGCTAGATACATGCTGGCATGTCCAGGCTTGGTCGGGGATTTGACATCGGTTTTAGAAACTTTGAAGATCTTACCCACCTGAGCTAAAAAGCTGTCGTGATCGTGACCATTGAGGTCTTTCACGGCGCGATTGTAAGGCAGGATGTTCAGTTCATTTCCAGGGAACAGCACGCAGAGGAACCAGTTGTAATCTTCGGTCCCATTGTGTTCAGGGTTGGAGGCCTTGCGCTGCTTGCCCACGCGGAAAGCGCTCGCGGCGCGATGGTGGCCATCTGCCACATAGGCGGCGGGGACTTGATGCGAAAACAGCTTCTCAATATCTGCCGATGTGCCCACGGGCAAACGCCAGACCTGATGACGCACACTATCTGGGGCGGTGAAATCATGCACAGGATCATTGCTGAGACGGAAATCATTGACGATCATGTCAATGGCTGGCACCCCGCGATAGGTCAGGAAGATAGGGCCTGTATTGGCGCTCAAAGAGTCCACTAAACGAGTGCGGTCATCCTCTTTATCCTGGCGGGTCTTTTCGTGTTTTTTGATGACGTCGTTCTCGTAATCTTCCGTGTGACAGACGCCCACGAGTCCGGTCTGGCTGTGCTCGCCGATGGTCTGACGGTAAAGATAAAGGCTAGGAGCTGTTTCGCGCACCAGAGCGCCTTCAGCTTGTAGCTTTTCAAAGTTCTCGCGGGCCTTGACATAGACCTCAGGGGAATAGGGATCCACCTCTAGGGGGAGATCAATCTCTGCACGGTCCACGTGGAGAAGGTTCAGCGGCTTGTCATGAGCGAGGGCATAGGACTCCTCACGATTGACAACATCGTAAGGCACGGCCGCGACATCGGCGGCGTGTTCTGGGGCTGGTACGAGACCTTGGAAGGAACGAAAGCGCATGGGATGGGCACCCTTGGCGGGGTGAGGGGAGGCGTCAAGCGACGCCGTGGACGTTTTGCGGAGTTCTTCCTCAGCAGCTCCCTTCCTTCATTTTTGATATGGGCGCACCGCCGGTGGCTGCTTTAGCCAGGCGTAGATGTCGAGGCTCAGGCAATCGGTCGCTGCCTGATAAAAATCCTGCATCCGGTAAGCCCAAATGGCACCTAGGCCTACCTGGACCTGGAGCAGAGTTTCCTTCAGCTGAGGGTGCTGGAATATCTTTTCATTTCGGTCTCTCTCCAGATGGGCTTCGCGGTAGGTGACAAATTGGTAAAAAGGCTCGCTGTTCACTTCCCTACCTCGTTTCGTGGGATGGAAGTATTCTTTGGTGTAACGGTAGGGGACTCCCATCAGCATTTCCACATGATGAACGATGCTGCAGGTGTGCTGCGGGGGCAGAGCTAGGCTGAGAAACCAAGCATTCTTTTGGATCATGCGATCAAAGGGTGTCCCTGGACCATAGGCGTGGCGGGTGCAGTTCTCGCACAGGTTTTCGGCGTCTGGGCCCAGGGCTGTGACGGAGGCAAAGGGGTGAAACTGCCGCACGCTGCCTTCCTGTAGGCGCGCATACTCGGTCAAGGGACCCCGCTCACTCGGGGTGGCTGCGGCATCAAAAATGCGATCCGTATTGCAGAGGGAGAAACTGTGAGTCGGCACAACGAGGGTGCCGGTTTCTCCTACTGCAGAGTTCAGCGCCGCATAGTGGGCGGCGAGAGTCTGGGGTTTGCCAAAGCTTTCATGGAAGCCAAAGTTGCCTACGTTGCCCGTAAAATAGACGATGTCTCCCTCCCGAATCCCGATTTTCCGATAGGCCAATTGCAGATCCGCTGTGCTGTAGTGCGGGCGTGATTTCATGCGGCGATATTGGAATGACTCAGAGGCGGGCATGGCCTGAGAAGTTGGTGATCCTCCAAAGTCTGGAATGCTTGGAAAAGCTCCCAGGCGGGGCGCCCAAGGATATTGGCAATGTCAACGAGGTCATTTTTGCCATCGCTGTAAGCAAGAATGTCCACAAGAACACGTGAGCTAGCCGCGATGCCTTTTCGACCGATGGTCGGGTAAAGCTGCCTGCGCATGAGTTGGGGTTCGCACAGAACGGTGGTTCTGTAAGTGATCGTATGCTCAAGACAGTCTAGGCAATGCTTTAACACTCGAAAGGCCCCTTGCAGACCTGCCTCGCTGATAACGGTGAGATCATCCAGCGAAGTATGATATTCTGGATAGCTGCCATAGCGCGTTCGCATGACGGAACAAACGGGCAGGTCCACACCTGGCCAACAAAACTGCCGCTCATCACTGCCACGTTTTAGGTAACTATACCGCACATAATCTGGCTGTAGATGATCCAGTACATGCTTGGCGATCTTGTCTGCCAACGTATTACCTAACCTCGACTCAAGATAAGAATAAGCGCGGTCATCACCCACGCAACTTAACACGAAGCCTGCAATGACATTAGCTTGCAGGTGTTCTAAGTGCCGAGATAAATAAACAATCGCTCCAATGGTTTCAGGAATAAAAATGATGCGGTATGTGCAGCGGCGGTCAGGTAATGACAGCAGATAGCGAGCTAAGAAAGTGGCGACGACGGGGCCTGATATCTCATTGTTTGCTAACGACGGATGACAGATATAGGTAGATAAAAGTACTTCATGATTGGTACTGCCAGGGATGATAAGTTCACCATACGTCAAATGGCCCTTCTTTAAGGTGGAACGGATGATCGCCCTGTATTGTCCTTCTTTGAGGTTTTGCCTAACCCGATGCGGAATGCAAAAACCCCAGGACCGCTTGTAGTAGGCTGTGATGTAGGGAATCGCCTCGGGTAAATGTGGCTCAGAGTAGAGATGGGGCTGAAGTTCCTCCAAGCTCAAATGCAGATCTACAGGCTCGGAGTAGCTGACCACATGCAGATTATTCACCGCAAAATCTGCGATCACGCTGCCATCCGGTGCGATGAGTTGGGCCTCGCTGATGTTCCATTCTTCAGGCACCAACCAGTCAAAACAAGCGGTCCCGGTGGGGACTTCTACCATCTTTAACTGAGGCAAATACTCTTGTAAAATTCGCAAGCTTTGACGCACCCCATCTCCTGTGATGCTTCGGCAGATAGGGAAAAGCCGACGCGCTAGATCATGCATACCTACGGGCCCAACATCTTGGGCTTCAGCCTTTGGAAGAGCAGCGTTCATGCAGGTATTTTTTTGGAGATATCTTTTAAAGTCTTTAGCGTCTTGATTTCAGCCTCGGTAAATTCAAGATCGTAGCGTTCCTGAATGGCGAGCAGGAGAGACATTTTATCTAAAGAGTCGATGCCTAGTTCTCCGAGTGGGCGGTCACCGAAATCGCCTGCTTGTACTTGGGCGTCGGGTACTGTTTCCTGGAGAAGGATAAGTAATTCTGGGGGGATGATATTCATGGATGTTTGAGGGGGGATTTCAGTCTTTCCATTCCAAAAGGGCCGTGGCATAAGAAAGCCCAACGCCGAAGCCGGACATGATCACCCGTTTGGGGATCTGGTGAAGGTGTTGAGCCAGTAAAAGCGGGATAGCCGAGGATACGGTATTGCCTATGCCTTCTAGATAAACGGGGGCTTTTTCAGGACTCAATTTCAGGCGCTCACGGATCTTTTCTACCATGTAACGACTGCCCTGATGCAGAGCCAAGAGGTCCACGTCTGCTAGAGTGAGGTTTCTTTGTTGTAGCAGTTGGCTGATCTGTTTGGGAACTTGTGTTAAGGCAAAGTTAAAGACTTCCCGGCCATTCATGAACAATGTGCCATTGCGATTATGAATGGCGTCTCCGCCCTGACCTTGCGTGGCGAACAATGCATCTGTTAAGGCCCAGCCTGAGCCATCTTGTTCCAGTAAAGACACAGTGGCGGCATCGCCGAATAGCAGGGCTGTCGCTTGGTCTTCCGCATTTACGATGGACGAGTAGGGATCGCAGGTGAAAAATAGCCCCCGTTGGATACCGTGAGCCTGCATGAATGCCATGGCGATGGACAAGCCATAAACATAACCCGAGCAGCCCAGGGAAATGTCAAAACAAGCGCATTTTTCATGCAGAGACAGCTTCCTGTGAATGACCGAAGAAGTATGTGGGATGCCGTGGTCGTCCGGCGTCTGTGTGCAAACGATTAGAGCTCCTAGATCTTCGAATGAGACTCCTTGAGATAAGAGGGTTTCTGCGGCTTTAACACACAAGTCTGAAGGCTGTTGATCAGGCTCTTTGATGGCTAACTCAAGCGTGCCGATTTTTTGCTGAAGAAAACATTCAGAGTAATCAAATGCCCGCCCTCTCTCTAACGTCGAGACCCGCCTCGGCGGAATGTGGAGGGCTATTTTTTTGAGACGTATGGGCGAAATCATAGAGATTGGGCGAAGTAGATGTTTCCCAAAAACTCCTCATTCAAACGTATCGAGCTGCGAGTAAAACGACCTCCTAGAACTTGGTTGATTTGAACTTCAAAACCTCCTGCCTCTGGCTGGGGTAAAGAGTGTTTAAGTTCTAGCCTTGCAAAGAGCCAGGGGGTTGAGGATGCAGGAAGTGCGACTTGATGAAGTTGTTTATTGAGGAAGACTACTTGATCGATCGCGTCTGCCTCTACTTCTGGTTGCAACCTTGCGCATCGCTTTTCCGTATCCACCATCGCTGCTGCGATAACCGAACGCTCGTTACAGATACGTCTGGCTGTGACTGGACGGTCGCTTTCCATGAGCACGCCGTGGACGGCTGTGCTCCCTGTTCCAATGGATACCCGCCCACGAAAAGCCGGCTGGTCTTGTTCCGGTACATTCGTTCCTGGGGCAGTACCCACGAAGTCAATTTGGGTGAATATCTGGGAATGAAAGGAAAGGCTAATTGCAGACGAGCCAGCTTCGTTTGGGTATAGATTGACTAGCGATGTGTAAACATCTGTACCATGTAAATAATCTCTATTTCCGCGAAAAGTAAGATCAAGTGAATGATGAAAATGCATGGCCATCTATAAGTTGAAGGCCAGTTGTTAGAATGTCAATGTGACAACATGTGAACTCTTTGGTCATTTAAAATTTGATTCAATAAGGCGTTTCTTTAGTGTGTGAAAGATTGCCCAAATGAGGGTGGAAGCCTCTAAAATACGAGGTTGGCGCTCTTTTCTAAAGCTATTCGATGAGGTTTTAAGGAGTCGATGGTGTGAAAATATCCAAAGCTTCATTGAGAGTATAAAGGTTAAGCTAATATAAGATTTAGGTGGTTTAGATGAATAAATAAGGATATATATAAATCTGAGCTCTGTGGGGTCTTTATTTTACTTTGTAGAGAAGGTGCGTTTTTTGGGGTGTGGGGATTTTGATGCCAAACGCCCAGCAGTGCGGTGTCTGCGCAACAGTCAACTGCCTCCACTTTTAACTTCGTAGTCTCAATGCTGTTAGGGTTAATGGGCGTGGGTGGACATGCTTAGGGGCCTGTTTTTGGCTTCAAAAAATGTGGCCAAACCATGGAATGTTTTCTGTAAACGGGTTGGCGGATCATGAATCCCTGCTATCCATCAGCGCTTGGCCTGAGATTGACAATTTGAGGTGCCTCAAGCGCAATAAAGACCGCATGTTTAATGAGATGATTTATTTTGGATGGAGATGAACGGTGATAAAGAACGACCAATGATGAAGTTCCTCTGATGAGTCTAGGCCGACATCTCCTGCGCGGTTCCGGTGCCAATTTACTGGATCACATGGTCAAGATCGTGGTGGTTTTTTACACCGCCCCTTTGATGCTGCAATGCCTGACGGATGATGGCTACGGCTCATGGCTTTTGGCCATGAATGTCATCAGTTTCTTTCTTTTACTCGATCTCGGTGTCACGCTGGCGAGCACTCGATACTTTGCGATGGCGGTGGGTTCGGGTGATGAATCGCGGGAAGGGGCAGTGTTGTCGGTATCGCGACACTTTTTTAAGGTTATCGGCCTCGCGATCTTTGTTTGTACGATGGCGTCGTTGCCCATCATGCCGTGGCTAGCTTCGCATGCCTTTTCCCCGCTGGAGGTGACCATGCCTCTGGCGGTGTGTGGCACCACAACGGCCCTGAGATTTATTTTTCGGATGCCCATGGTCTTACTGCGTGCGCATGTGCGGTATGACTTGCTAGCCTGGTGCTCCATCGGGAGGTCTCTCTTTCAGGTGGGGGTGATGACGGTGGCCCTACGCTCGGGTTTCGGTCTCATTGGCGCGGCTGTGGCGCATGGGGCAGGGGACTGTCTTGAGCTGGGGTTGCAGACTTTGATGGCACGTCGTCTCAAGCGCCCCAGTGTGGAAGGTTTGCCGAGCGAGTTGACACAAAAGACGCGGCGTGAGCTCTTCAGTTACTGCAATTCCCTGTTGTTACTGAATGTGGGGGAGAGTTTTCGTATTCAGGTGAATCCCTTCCTGATCAGCAAGATGAGTGGCTTGGCTGAGGTGCCGGTTTATTCGATTGGCATGAGGTTGATCACGATCCTCGAAGATGTGGTCAATGCTCTTTTCGGTGGGCAGGTCCTGGCGGCTTTCAGCCAACTGCATGGAGCGGATAATCAGGAGGCGCTGCGTGATCAATTCCGGAAGGTCACGCGATTAACGGTGATCTTTTCGGCGTGGGCCGTAGGTGGCTTAGCATTTTTCGGGGAGGCTTTTTTCAAACGCTGGATGGGGGCCGATTTTGGCCGTGCGCATGATGTCATGCTGATCTTGGCTTTTCCATATGGGCTCCGCTTCATGCAGTATCCCGCCCACAGTCTCCTCTACACACTCAATAAACAGCGTTGGCTGGTGTGGGCAAATTTCATCGGTGGCGTGGTGACGGTGGTTTGTGCGCTGATTTTAGGCCCTATTTGGGGACTGCGTGGGGTGGTGCTGGGAACGGCTTTGGAAATGTGTGCCTTTTATCTTTTGGTGATGCCGTGGCTCATTCGTGATTACGCGAAGTTGAATCCCTTGCACTACCTCTTTGGCATGGTTTTGGGTCCGATGCTTCTCTCTTTGATCTTACCCGGTCTTTACTCTTGGTGGGCGCTCGGCTGGCTGACGCCTGATTACGGCCAATTGTTCTTTTGCAGTGTCGGTTACACGCTGGTGTTTGCGATAACCGTACCATGGTTAGCTTTCGATGCAGAAACGCGAAAAACTCTTTGGTCGAAGCTGTTGAAGCGGGTTCCATCGCATCCGTAAGGCATTAGCATTAAGGGGCGTGCCTTGGTCTAAAACTTAAGTCTTGGTGATGAGGCTTCTGCATTCTGTGCAGGTCACTTTGATTGTGGAGGCGATGGAACATGTGAGTTCATTTTGTGCAGAATTAAGCCTTTGAAATGCTACATCTTAGGCGATAACGTTTCGTGCATTCTTCGGTCGGCACCCACGTAAACGTCTCATGAAATCCAGGCATCCCAGATTCCCGCAGGCATTTAATGGAGAGGGTGTGTCCACACTCTGCGGTAAGTGCATGCATTAGCATTCCCTCGAGTGACTGATGAACCCTCCATTTTTGACCTGCAGATTTCCCTGTTTAACCCAGGGGGCAACCACGGGTTAGTTCCAAGGACACTGCTGTTGAGGAATATGAAATCGGCCGTGAGAGTTCTGTAGTCTATGGGGAACCTGTCCAAAGTACTTCTGGTGTCTCATAATTTCCCGCCAACGGCGGGGCCGGAATCGAGCTTGGTAAAAATGAATGCCGAGTTTCTGCATCGGTCGGGTCTCCAGGTGCGCGTGCTTACCACCACGCAAGCCCATGCGACTCAGGCCATGGATGAGTCTCTTTTGCGTGGGTTACCCCATGAGATCCTCATTGACCGTGTGCCTAGCCCCGAGGCGGTGATCATGGAAAGGTCTCCGCACTGGGGACGTTTGGCCGTCTTAGGCACCGGGCGATTTATTTTACCGGAGGTTTACCTGCCGTGGATGCTGCCAGCGACGGCGCGGGCGAAATCCATCGTGGGTTCCTGGAGTCCGGATGTGATTTACTCCAGAGCCTCTAAACATGTGAGTAATGTGGTCGGTTGGCGTTTGAAAAAAGCGACTGGACTGCCCTGGGTCGCTCATTTTAGCGATCCCTGGATCAGTGCTGGATTACGCTACAAAACTCTCCAGCGCATGATCGGTCTCTACTTTGAGCGCAAAATTTTGCGTGATGCGGATGCCTTGGTTTTCGTCGCCCCGCAGACGGCCGAATGTGTGCTGCATAAATATCCGCAGGAATGGCGGCAGCGGGTTCACATCATCCCGCATGGTTATGAGACGCAGGCTGCGGGAGTGGGCCAATTATGTTCTTCGGGGGGAGTGGGCCGTGCTCTCAGAGTGATTCATGCAGGGGCCTTTTATCCAAATTTGCGAACGCCGGATGCCTTGATTGAGGCGCTTCGTCGCTTGGGCCGGACTCAGTCTTTGGCGGGTCGGTTGGAGATCACCTGCATCGGCGTAGATACCACCTGCTTCCAGCCTCAGGTGGATGCAGCGGGGGTAGGAGATGTGCTGAAACTGCAAGGTGGGGTGCCTTTTGATGAATGTCAGCGGCAGATTGCTAGCAGTGACCTCACCTTGATCATTGATATGCCCGGCCATGGTGGCGTCTTTTTACCGACAAAGCTGATCGAGGCCTTTGCCTATGATCATCCTGTTTTAGGACTCGCGGAGAAAAACAGTGCAGTCGCGGATGTTCTGCGTGAGACCGATTTGCACTGGGCCGATTCGATGGATCCGGACCACATTGCGCGCTGCTTGGCCAAGTTGCTAGAGGATTGGGAATCTGGACGCTGGGGGCTGACGGTGGCTCAACGCCAGGGCATGGATCGTTTCCACATTGACCGTATCAACCAGCCCTTGCTGGGCATCCTGAAAAAGGTAACGGAGGCTGGAACTCACGCCTAGAAATGCAATGAATACCCTTCCTGGAGTCACGGTCATCATCACCGCGTATAACTACGGACGCTATCTGGGCGATGCTATCTCCTCGGCTTTGGCTCAGACTTATCCCGCGCTTGAAGTGTTGGTGATTGACGATGGATCTACCGACAATACACCGGAAGTCGCGGCTGCTTTTGGAGACCGCATCCGATACGTGAGGCAGGCCAATGCAGGGGTATCACGCACACGCAATGCAGGGCTGACTTTAGCCTCCCATGAGTGGGTGGTATTTTTAGATGCGGATGATGCCCTTTTCCCTTGGATGGTGGAAGTGGCGGTGCAGGCAGCTTTAAATGAACGGGAAACCCCCGCCGTTGTGATGGGAGAGTGGGTGGAATGGAGGGAAGGTGCTGAACCTTGTGATGAATACACCCAAAAAGCCAAGTCGCAGGTCAGCCTAGTGAATGTGCGCATGCTGATTTTGCGCAATACCCTCGCGCCAACAGCGCTGCTACGTAAAAGTGTGTTGCTGGAATTAGGCGGGTACGATGCCTCCGTCGGTGGTGCTGAGGATCGGGATATGTGGATCCGTATTGCGGCCCGTTACCATTTTATTTTGCTGGACCAGGTTTTCTATCGCTTCCGCTTAGGGGCGACCAGTTTATCTCACCAGCCTCAGAAGCAGGAGATCGTGACCAAACGAGTTTTGGAGAAGGCGAGAAATAATCCAGACATCACCCAGCCATTCTGGGTGTGGCGGGAATCTGCCGCTGTGCAGCTTTATCAAAGCGCCATGAATTACTCCATGGCAGGACAGTATGGCAAAGCTTTGGGATTAGCCCTGCAGTCGGTCTGGCTCTGGCCATGGTTGAGTGGTGATCACCGTCCTGCGTGGCCACCTTTAGCGCGGCTGCGTTTTCTCCTGCGGCATCTACAATTTTCCTTGTTAGGCCGCCAAACCAAGGCCGTGCGTTGAAATGATTTTAGAATCAAGTTTTGGCGTAGAAGCCGCTAAGCATTCTCTCTGATGGAAGGTTTGCATTTAAAAATCTACGTATAGAGTGAACCATGGCTTTAAAACGAGAAACAGATGCTCTCAATCATAGCTGCTACCTCGGAAAAGATGTGGCGGAACGATGGGCGAAAAAACAGTACATCATGCCTGAGGAGCAGGCTTTTCTCGATGACTTTGGCCAGGAACTCAAAGGGGCGAAAATTCTGGATATCGGTATCGGAGGAGGTCGCTCCACACGCTTCTTATTGCCATTGGCCAGTGAATACGTGGGGGTAGATTATTCTCCAGACATGATCGAGATCGCAGGGTCTTGTTTTCCGGGGGCTAGACTGGAGGTGAGGGATGCGCGAGATCTTTCTGCTTATGCAGACGGGGAGTTCGACTTTGTTTTGTTCTCTTTCAATGGCATTGACTGCCTCGCCCACGAGGGACGCATGCAGACGCTGAAGGAAATGTACCGCGTGTTGAAACCGGGAGGATTGTTTGCCCTTTCTAGCCACAACCGTCAGCAACCGGAGGCAAATCCCTACGCGCTGAAATACCTGTATCGTTCCAAGCACCCTGGTCGCATGTGGAAATTCATCCTTCTCTATTTAGAGGGGATTCGCTCCTGGAAAAGAACGGCTGGATCTGCCTACGCGTGTGATGAGTACGCGCTGCGCCATGACAGCGGTAACACATTCTCCGCCCCTCATTACTACATCACCAAAAGTTCTCTCGTCGCTCAGGTGCAGCCGCTAGGACTGAAGCTGCTGGCCATTTACGATACCCAGGGGAAGAAGGTGACGGCGGAAGCTGCTGACACTGTTTCTTCCTGGTTTCATTATGCTTTCCGTAAGGCAGTATAAGGAGGCCTTTCGGCACGTGGCTTTTACCCCTCTGGGGGCCACGTGTGAAGGGGGTCAAAAAGTGGGGTTTTTACGTGTCAAACGCATGAAGCAGTAAAGCGGTAGCGATATGTAGGTGCTGACGTTTTTTTCTTCACAGGGGTAGCCTTTCTTGAATTGATTGACCTGAGAGATTTGATCTTCGTTACCGAAGTAGCCGAAGTCAAAAGTCTTGATCCCTAGGTCTGAAAAACGCCGCATGTCATCCCAGTAAAGGAAGCGACTGGCGTTTCCCAGGAAGTTTCTCGTTTTGCTGTCTTCAGCATTTCGGAAATGCGAGCATGAATAAAGCAGGGTGGCGCGGTCAGCCTTTGCGTCCACCATATAGGCGTGCATGGCTAGCGGGGCACCAAGGTGCATGGCTTTGGTTACGGTGAGTGAGGGCCAGTAAAAGCTGAGCTGCCTTGAGTCGAGTTCCTCCAATCCTTTGCTGTCAGCAAAGACATTGTAAAAGGACATGAAGGTATCACGGTCACTCTCGATCTCTGAAGTTACGCCCTCCCGCTGGGCACGACGTATCTTGTAGCGGACGGATTCATCACAGGTGCTCAGAAGGGTCTCAGGCCCAACTTGGAGTTGAACCTCGAGCACTCGTTTTGGAAAACGTAGAAAGGCTAAATGCGGCTTTTGACTTCGGCAGTTGTAGTAGGCCGTCAGCCGCATGGCATCATTCCACTTGGGACGTTCAGCCATCCACTGATGGGAGAGTCGAATCGCAGGATAACGTCTAAATGGGCAGTCTATTTGAGGCACGGTTGGGGTCACGACTGTGACATCTGGTATATGAAGTGTTTTGTGGGAGATGCAAACAAAGCGATTCTCTTGACTCTACTTGCAGCGTCCTCCATCCTTCTTAATAGACAGCATGATTGCCGAACTAAACATAAAACTTTTTGGCGATGTCCAGATCGTGGATGTGTATGCAAACAAGCGAGGAATGGTCTTCGGTGAATCAACCATTTTGCGAGATTTTGGGCCTTCATTAAAAGGCAAAAACATCCTCGATATTGGCGTGGGAGCAGGCAGGACGACTTCTTTCCTGCTGGAGTGTGCTCCGCAACGTTATGTCGGTGTCGATTTCGCCCCGAACATGGTCGAAAAATGTCGTCAACGCTTTCCTGGTAACGACTTTAGGTTTGCAGACGCGCGCTCCTTGACTGACTTCAGCGAGGGTGAATTTGACTTTGTGATGTTTTCTTGGAGTGGCATTGATTGTGTCAATCATGAGGATCGCCTGAAGATTTTAGCCGAGGTTCGCCGGGTCTTGGCACCAGGCGGCATGTTTGCTTTTTCATCGGCGAATGCTCGCTCGATCAGTGGCCCTCCTTGGTCTTGGGCCGCGATTCAAGATTTAGATTTGAGCTGGTCACCCCGCGGGATCGCTCGAGCGTCGCGCGATTTTTTGGAAGGTGTGAGAAACTACGTGCTTCACCGCAAAGATCAGGAGTTTCATGAGGATTATGTGATCAATCTGGATGCCGCCCATTCGTTTCGCCTGTTGCGTTACAACATCGCCCCGGATAAGCAGGCCATTCAGCTCAAGGACGCAGGCTTTATCAAGGTGCGCGCGTTGGACAAAAAGGGGGCCTACCGTGAGCTTACGGACATGTCATTGCGTGAAACGCCGATTTACTATCTTTGCGAAAAGGCGGCTTAGTTAGGCCTGAGTTATGATGCAGGTCTTTAAACAACTTGTTTTGCGTGGCATTTTATTGTCGGGCATTCCCCATCTGTTTAGGTGGTGGAACCGGGAACGAGCCGCTATTTTGATGTTTCACGGCCTGACGGATCGGCAGCACGAGGGATTGGAAAATTGCCAACACAAGCACCTGCATGTGAAACGCTTTGAGGCGTTTCTTAAGCACCTCAAAGATCACTTTCAGGTCATCCCTTTGGATGAATTGATCCGCTGCCTGCGCCTCGGTATTCCTGTGCCGAAATCAAGCGTGGTGCTGACCTTCGATGACGGCTTTCTGTCCAATTACACCTTGGCTTTTCCATTGCTGAAGAAGTATGAGGCGCCAGCCACGATCTTCCTCGCAACCGAGTTTGTCTCTGAGAAGAAACCCATCTGGGTGGACCGCGTGGACTATGCTCTCGATCATGCTGACAAGACCAAAGCGGAGCTGGTGGAAACGAAGAAGAGGTTCAAATCCATGGCCCCAGAGGATCTAATGCCAGCGCTGCAAGATTTGGAGGCTTCTCTGGGGCATCGGCTGGAGAATTCAAATGCCGAAAATGCCCCGCCTATTTATCGTGCTCTGGACTGGGAGCATGTGAGAGAGATGCAGGATTCAGGCCTGGTCACCCTGGCTGCGCACACGCATTGTCATTGGATTTTAGGCCGGTGCCGCGCCGAAGTGGTGAAGGCTGAAGTGCAAAAGTCCAAAGAGATTATCGAGCAAGAAACGGGACGCCCCTGCATCCATTTTTGCTACCCAAATGGCAGCCGGGAGGATTTTTCCGCTGAGACGGAGAACATCATCCAGAGCCTGGGTTTTGAATCCACCATGACCACGTTATGCGGGTTTACCCAGCCCGGGGAGAGTCCTTTTTTACTCAAGCGTTTCGGCATTACCGACGATATGGACTTGATGAAGTTCCAGTTGTTGATGTCTGGCATGGATCGCAATCAGGTATGAGTGTCATCAGGCGGACATCTGTCGAGTCGGGGACTCAGAAAGGCGGTGCCGTGCTACTGGTGTCGCATAATTTTCCGCCCCTGCATGGGGCTGAATCATTGTTGGTTAGAAACAACGCGGTGGATCTTCAGCAGCGTGGCTGGCATGTGGGGGTGGTCACCTCTCCACGGCACTCTAGCCGGGCAAAAGTGGATGTTGGGCTTTTGGCCGAGTTGTCTCCCGAGATCGAAATTCTGCGGACGGCAACCAGTGGAGGGCTAAGCCAGCCTGACATGGGAAAGATTCAGCGTGTGCTCCTGGGGCATGTCGAAAGCCGTTGGCTACCCTGTCCCAATTTGCGGTGGGAAAAAGAGGCCGTGCGGCTGGGCCAAGGCTGGCTAGCTAAAAATCCAGATGCGGTGATTTATTCACGTGCTCCCCGGAATGTCAGCAACCTCGCCGCACGAGTTTTGAAGCAGCGTACGGGGAGGCCCTGGGTAGCGCATTTCAGTGATCCTTGGTGGGATTTCAGTTATGATGGGTGGGTGCATCGGGCCTGGATCCGCATGCTGGAGCGTCGGGTGGTGCGGGATGCGGACGCACTGGTTTTTCCGAATCGGCCATTGGCGGATAAAGTGATGGAGAAGTATCCCGCCGCCTGGGCTGATAAAGTGCATGTGATCCCGCATGGGTTTGCCAGCTTTCCATCGTTGCCTAACATTCAGCATGATCCAAAGCGGTGTTTGCGCGTGCTGCACATGGGGGCTTTTTATCCGGTTTATCGCACCCCGGAAACTTTGTTCCAAGGGTTAGCCTTGCTGAACGAGAGACTGCCTTTGACGGGCAGGTTGTCGCTCGAATGTGTGGGAGAAGAGACCACGTGTTTTCAGCCGTTGGTGGACCGGTTAGGATTGCAGGAGATCGTGAGCTTGAAGTCAGCCGTGCCGTATGCGCGGTGTCAGGAGATGACAGCCATGGCGGATCTGCTGGTGGTGGTGGATGTCTCTTTTGGCCTTCGTGGCGTTTTTTTGCCGACTAAGCTGATCGAATACTTCGCGTTTTTGAAGCCTGTATTAGGCATCGCCCCACCCGGGAGTGCGGTGGCGCAGACGCTGCAGGACTGTGGATTGGAATGCCCGAACCAGGATGATCCCCAGGAGATCGCGGCAGCATTTGAGCGGCAGCTTCAGGCCTGGGATTCGAGGACGCTGCAAGTCAGTCCGAGTGGGAAGGCGAAGATGGCGCAGTATCATTTTCCGGTGGTGAATCAGCCGCTGCATGACCTGCTTTCTTCTTTGGCGCGAGGTAGGCTTTGAGGGCTTTGGCCTTTTCAAAAAGGTTCCCCCGCAGCGAGGCTGGATTGCGCGCGTAAAGGTTCATGATGCCGCGTTCTCCATTGCTCCATTCGCCTTTATAGGAGGCTTCTCCGCCAAGAAAATCATACTCACTCAACCCGCGCTGGATGCAGGTGTGCAGCAGGTGGGCCATCATGGTGCGGCCAGGCCTGAGCTTCTCATGTTCAGGCAGCCAACCTCCTTGAAAGCACCAGCCTTTGCCTCCGTAAGCAAAGTCATAACGTCCGGCAATGATCTGCCCATCCACTTCCAAAAAGATGAGGAGCAGCTGGTCTTTCTGATGAAATCGCGTGGCGATGTCATCGTGAAAGCGGACGTAGTTAGGGGAGAGAAAACTCTGGCGCTGGTCTCCCCAGCGGGCGGAGTTAAGGCTGCGCAGGGTGGCCATGCCTTCGGCCACCGTAAAGTCCTGACCGACACGGCGGATGACGATGGCGTGCTCCCGATGCAGCTTTTTCCAGCGCTGGCGATAGGTGGAGGAACGTCTGGCTAAAAAGTCCTCCCAGGTGCCGGGGAGGCTCACATATGGGGCCTGGGTGATGCGGTGAGTGCGAGGCTGGATACCGCGTGCGGCAAAGGCTTTCTGGATCCAGGGCACGGTGATGGAATCCTCACGCATGGCCTCAAACTGAAGCAGGTCCCAGCGCTCGGAAAGGTCCTCTAAAAGGTACTGGCAGAAGGCTGTCGCGACGGCTTCCTCAAAACCACGCCGCAGGATCCAGTCGAGGTACTCGGAGGCGGTATCGGCCTTTTGACCGATGAGGAGAAGGTTGCGAATCCATTTGCCTGGGATCTTGGTTCCTTGATCAATCATCATGGCGGCGATACCCAGCAACCGGCCCGTTTCATCCTCTGCCACGAGGATGGTCCACCGACCGCCGCTGCCATACACGCCTAGCCATGCATCCAGCCAGTCCCAACTTAAAAAGAGGGCATCAGCCTGGCTGTCTTTCAGCAGTTCTTCCCACCCACTTTTAAGCGATTCCCAACCATCTTGGGTGCTCACAAGGCGAAGCTTGAGAGGGATAGAACGAGGAGCTGGGGAGATAACAGGTGTGGTGGGAAACACACGACTAGGGGAGAGTTTAAAAGCGATAGAACAAGAGCTTTTTCAGCAAAATGCAAAGTAAGCACCTTGCGCTCCGGGTAGCAGGTCTTCTCTGCCGTGGCCGATGGTGATGGCTTAAATTCGCCGCAGCAGAATGCCGGTGAGCAGCAGGCTGATGGCTAACCAGGCAAACCATGAACTGATGGGGCGAAGCTGAAAGGCGGCTGGCAGGGCTGCGGTGATGCTTGCTGGCTGATAACTGGCGAGGGTATGCAGAGCGTCTGCCGGTTTGCCATCCAGACGATATTCATTGGGGTAGGCGGCGTGGTAGTGACGGACTTCTAGTTTGTCATGGTCACGGTCATGCAGACGCAGGGCGATGTGTTGACGTGTGCCGAGGGGAATCGTGGCTTCATAACGTCCGAGGCCTGTTTCCTCAACTTGGATGTCAAAGGGGCGTCCGTTTTCATCCAGGGCCTGGGCTTCCATGCGCAGGCCAGAGAGGGGGGCCTCTGCTTCGTCTCGGCGGTCTAGCCGTACTTTCCAGCGGCCATCCGTGATTTCACTGCGGGCGTCCAGCCCGGCACGGTCCATCTTGCGCACCACGCTGCGCAAGACTTGGGCCCAGAAGCGCCCACAGCCATCCCAGGCCAGCCATTCGCCACCCCAGGTCTCAGTGAGGTCACCAGTGTAGGCGAGGCCCATGCCCAGCCCAAACCGGCCCACGGCTAGCAGGGGATCTCCGCTTTCTGCCGCTAGCAGCACCTGCACAGCGGGCTTGGCCTCCGTCATGACGTAACCCAGGGTCACGGGGAGGCCATCGGCATCATAACCGGAGAGCATGGGGTGATCAGTGATCTGGATATGTGGGAACAGACCTTCCTGAGTCGCGGATTTCGAGGCCTGAGTCGTCTCCTTGGTGAAGATTTGTGGCAGGGACTCGGCCTCATTGCTTTCATAAAAACGTCCGCGCCCTACTTCGGCGATCTGCTGAAGGAGTTCCCCAGCTGAGCCCTCGCCGAGGGCAATGGTGGAGACGGTGATGCCAGAGTCTGCCATCTGCTGGGTGAGGCCGATGTGGTCTGCCTCCTGGGTCTGTCCATCGGTGAGGCAGATCATGTGCTTCACCTTGGCCGTGGTGCGGTCCAGCATCTCACGCCCAGCTTCCATAGCCGGATACATGAACGTGCCACCGCTGGCCTCTAGCGAATCAATGGCGGCCATGATGGTGCTCTGCTGAGAGGCGGGGGTCATGTCACAGATGATCTGGGCCTGGCCATCAAAACCGATGACGGCGATCTGATCGCGAGCAGAAAGTAGTTCGGCGGCGCTTTTGGCGGCTTGCCTAGCTAGGGCGATGGGTTGGCCCTGCATGGAGCCGCTCTTATCCATCACCAGAACCATGGCGAGCGAAGGTTTCTCCTTTTCCTTTTCGTAACGGGAGACCAGTGGAAGCACTTCTTCCACAGGGGTTTTATAATAACCGCCGAGGCCAAAGCTATTGTCACTGCCCAGCATCACTAGGCCTCCGCCAAAGTCAGCCACGTAACTGCGCAGCAGGTTCATCTGGCGCGCGCTCATCTCTGTGGCAGGCAGATTGGCGATGACGATGCAGTCAAAGGCGAGCAGTTCCTCCATGCGATCTGGCAGGCCACGCTTGCCGCGCAGGTCCACCTCGAAGTCCTGTTCCTTTAAAGCGCGGACGATGGTGCGCATGTCGCGCTCTTTTTCATGCAGGATCAACACGCGTGGCTGACCCTGGACATTGAGCGTCATGGAGGCTTGGTTATTGATGGGAAAGTGATCCTTCTCCGGCACGATTTCAGCCGTCCACACGCCGGGGCCAGGCGTGGTCATTTCCTGGTCAAAGGGCAATTTGGTTTCTACGCCTGCTTGGAGGTCCACAGATTTTTCCTGCACCATCACCCCTTTGTTTAAAAGCCGCACGCGAGCCTGCATGTCGCGGTTGGCCCGCACCTTGGCATTCAGTCGCAGCATCTCCCCCTGAAAGGCAAAACTGGTGGTGCTTTCTAGCGCCACGAGCGCGGCCTCAGGCTGGTCTAGAGTGCTGAGTTTAACAAAACGCACGTCCACCTCTTCGCGCCGCAGTTGGTCCAGAGCTTCGGCCAAAGTCCTGTCTGTCTCCACTCCATCGCTAAAAAGAATGAGCCGTTTGGCTTTGCCGGCGGGAAAGGAGAGACGGGCGCTGAGAAGGGCATCGCCCAGGCGGGATTCAGACCGGAAAGCATCATCGGCTAGTCCTTTCATCCAGCCTTCCAGCAGGGTGCGCATTTCCTTGGGTGATTGCTCACGCACGCCTTTGGCCATGGCAAAGAGGTTGAAGGAATCTCCCGGGCGCAGTTGTTGGATGCCGTCCTCGATGGGCTTCAGCGCCTCCAGTGCCGCTTTTAGCTCCACGGACTGGGAGACATCCACCACGAAGACGACGTGGGCATCCTCTGTTTGATCCTGGATGAAAGGTTGGCACAGAGCTAGGGCGAGCAACACGATACCTAGCACACGCAGGATGAATGAGGCGAGTTTTAGACCCGTAGGCCGATCCACCAACGAACGCCAGTAGGCAGCTCCTGCTACCAGCAGCAAGAGGAGCCAGAGCAGGGGCGTGAAGGTGGTGAAAGTCATGCGTGGATAAGCAAAGTTAGTTAACCGACTTTCCGGCGATGATAGAGGGCAGACTCTCCGACCAGGGCCACGAGGCCGAGCACGAGCAGCCAGTAGCTGGGTGACTGGCCCTGAGCTAGAGGGCGGGTGGTGGTTTGCACGCTGGCCACTACGACGCTGGATTCAGCGGGAGAAACGAGAGAGCAAGCAACGGTCGTCTGCCGATCTTTGACCTCAGCTCGGTAAAAGCCCACTTCCTCCAGGCGCAGCGGAGTATCTGCTGCAAGGGCAAAGGTCTGGCCTGCGGGCGTGCGAATCTGGGCTGAGTCCTCCACCGCCATGCCGGGGATGCGGGTGAGGCTACCTGTGGGGAATGTGGCGGGAAGGGCGGCTTCGCGATGACTCAGGTGAGCGGCAGCATTGTGAGTCAGCACGGGGAACCATGCCGAGAGATAAAACTGGGCTGCTAGGGGATCTAGATTCACCACGCAGAGGCTGGCCTCTCCCTGACGCACAAGATAGATCAGCGGCACACCGCTTTCATCCGCCACGAGGATGACCGATCCGGCTGGTGCCTTGAGTTTGCGAGCCCCGGTGAAGTTCATTGTCTCAGCATCCAGGTAGCGCAGGAGGGCATGGTCTTTGAGCAAAACACGGGGGATGATCGCCGCCAGTTCATCTCCCAATTCACTCCACAGTGGACTCTCGCCCTGGGGCTGAAAAATCAAGGCTGAACCTGAGGCCGGCGCGCTGCCCAGGGCTAAAAAGAGGCGCGCTTGCTTGGCATCGGTGGCCAGTTGCAGATTCTGCTCGCTACGCTCAAAGGCACGCACGGCATTTTCCAGAAAGAAGGCATTTTCTGCCAGCACGCCAACGGGCAGGGGATCCCGCGCAGGCACATGCAGCCACACCTGGTTATCCAGAGCTAGGGCATCTTCTTTCTCGATACTGGCGGTCCAGTTGCCCGTTTGAGCATCTTCCAGTGTTAGCGTGACGGAAGCATTGAGACCCGGTTTTACTTGCAGAGGGATGAGTTTGACGAGTTGATTGCTGTCTTCGTGACGCAGTATAAGGTCCACCGAAACGTTTTCTTTAAAGGTGGATTGCATCACCACAAACAAGCCCAAACGCAGCCCCTCACCGGGCACTGGGCGCAGATCTGCCCGCACGATGCCGAGATTGGGGCCTTCACTTGGGATCTTCATTACTTCCACTTGGGAGAGCTGGCTGGCCTCATCCACACAGCCATCGGTGATGAAGATGACGCGGGTGTTTTTCAGGCCATCCTGCCCAGGTTGCACGGCGCGCAAGGCCTCGCTCTGGGAAGGGAGTTGGCTGGGCTGGATGCTATCCACCGCTTCGAGCAGACTGCGGCGATGCCGTGTGGGCTGGGCTCGCATGGTCAGGCGATCTGCTGCACTGGCCACCGCTGCGCGCTGGCTACCGTGGAGTGCGGTGATGAGTTCCCGCGCTTTTTGTTGGGCCAGTTCCAGTCGTGTCTTTCCGCCTTCTTTAGCAGACATAGAGGCGGAGTGATCGACGATGATGAGCAGGTCCTTCCGCTCATCGCCTTCCAGGTCGGGTTCAGCTAAAGCAAGCGCAATGGCGGCGAACGCCAATGCCATCAGCAATAGGGACCAGATGTCCCGCAGTCTTTTGAAGAGCGCCGAAGAACGTTTCTCGGTGAAGATCTTCTGCCACAAAAAGAACGCCGTCACGGGCTTCTTTCGAGGACGCACCTTGAGGAAATAGATCGCCGCCAGCGGGGCGAGCGCTGCTAGAGTCCATAAAAGAGCTGGATTGAGGAAGGTCACGTCGAAGATAATTAGGTGACCAAGCCACCGCGCCGAAGGAGGTCGGTGATGACTTCTTCAAAAGGCCGATCCGGCGTGGCGCGGATGTGGCCGATGCCTCGTTTGGCACAGGTGCTTTTCAGGTTTTCATTCCACTCGGCAACGGCTTGTTCATACAGCTTAGCTTCGCGGGGGGAGATGGTGACCCGCTGCGCTTGACCAGACTCCACGCACTCCAGGGTGACATCGCCCTTCCATTCGCATTGCAGGTCGTTGGCATCCAGCGTTTGCAGGCAAAAGACTTCATGCTTGTGCCATTGCAGGCGGCTCAGGCCTTCTTCAAAACCGCCGGGTAAGAGAAAGTCTGACACAACACACACCAATCCTTTGCGGCGGTGCCGAGCTTCAAACTCGCGCGCGCAAGCAGAAAGGTCGGTGCCGCCGCCAAAGCTGGTGGCCAGCTCCAGGGACTTTAAAAAAGGCAGTACCTGATTTCGTCCTCGGCTGGGTTCGAACAAGGGGTGGAGTTTATCAGCGAGGCCATACACGGCTAGTCGATCCAGCGTATTGAGGGCGATGTAGCCCAGGGCCGCGGTGAGTTGCTTGGCATACTCTTGCTTAGAACTCATGGAGGGGCTGCAATCCAACAGGAGGTAAATCGTGGCATCTTCTTCCAATTCAAAGAGCTTGATCAGGAGGGATTCAAACTTGGCATACACACGCCAGTCAATGCTGCGATAATCATCGCCTAACGAATATTGCGCATAATCTGCAAAGGTGATGCCCGCCCCCTTTTTGTTGCTTCGCCGATCTGCCTGCAATGAGCCCCCGAGGATCTTCCTCGCGAGAAGATATAGGGAGTCGAGCCGGCGAATGAAGGCGGGATCTGTTAACATGGGCTGTTTCAGGAAGCGAAAGGGAGGCAGAAAAATCAGGCGTTGCTACACGCCACGATTGAGGCTTTTCTTCGCACTTAATGGGGTGACACTCAGGCCTTCACCTTCTCAATGACATCGGCGATGACGGCATCCGTCTTTACGCCTTCGGCTTCGCCTTCAAAGGAAAGCAAAACACGGTGACGGAGAGCGGGCAGGGCAGCTTTGGCAATGTCTTCGCGGGCCACGTGGTAGCGACCGTCAAGCAAAGCCAGAACACGGGCGGCAGCGAGGATGGTTTGAGCTCCGCGAGGTGAGGAACCATGGCGAACGTATTTTTTCACACGGTCCGTCGCATTCACATCCGTGGGGTGCGTGGCGCGGACGATCTTGACGAGGTAATCCTGGATGCTGGTATCTAGCGGGACTTCACGCACCAACTGACCCATCTTGAGAATGTCTTCACCACTGGCCACCGCATTGATCTGGGGGATGTGACTGCCACCAGTGCGGTTGAGGATTTCATGGAAGTCATCGTGACTCGGCACAGGGACGAAGAGTTTGAAAAAGAAGCGATCCAGCTGGGCTTCGGGTAGCGGGTAGGTGCCGTCTTGCTCAATGGGGTTTTGCGTGGCGAGCACAAAGAAGGGGCTATCGAGGGTGTGAGTGGTGCCTGCCACTGTGACGCGCTTCTCCTGCATGGTTTCCAGCAGTGCGGATTGGGTCTTGGGTGTGGCACGGTTGATTTCATCCGCCAGCAGCACGTTGCAGAAGACGGGGCCTTGTTGGAATTCAAAGACTTTACGGCCATCCCGATCCACCAGGATTTGCGTGCCGACGATGTCCGCAGGGAGAAGATCTGGGGTGAACTGAATGCGCTGAAATTTCAGGTGTAGGGCCTTGGCGAGTGTATTGACAAGCGCGGTTTTGCCGAGTCCTGGCACCCCTTCCAATAACACATGCCCCCCGCACATGACGGAGATGAGGACGTTCTCGATGACATCTCTCTGCCCCACCATGAACTTGGCTATTTCGGCGCGGAGTTTTTCAAACGTGTCATGAAAATGCTGAACGGCGACGGTGGTTTCAGGGCTGGAAGACATGTGAAATGAAAGAGGGATAACAAAAAATATCGTGCGGGGACAAGAGGCGGAATTAGGACTGTCGCAGACCGCCTTAGATGAAGTGGATCAGGCTGAGGAGTTCGGTTATTTAGCCGGCTGTTCTTCGCCTACTTGCTGGATGGCTTTGAAGTATTCCTTCACGCCTGATTTGACCTCTGCGGGCACATCTTCGCGCTGGACGAAGCTTTCCACCTGTCGCTGCCAAGTGCGTTCACTTTCCGTCGCGCGACGGCTCGCGGCTCCACTGCCGCTGTCGGCCGATTCGATACTGGTGCTGCTGGGGCCCGCACCTTTCTGGCCTTGCAGTTGGTCGCGGTTGCCATTGTCCTGCGTGATTTCGCTTTCATCCCGGCGGTTTTCACTGCTGCCCATCCCTGCTTTTTTCCCACCTGGCTTTTCTCCCAGACATTGGCTGAGGGAATTGCATTCTTTATTGCCCAGGTAACCTTGGCACTTGGAGGCGCATTGGCTGAGCGATGAAAGCTTTTTCGCAGCATTGCATTGGGCGGCAGATTTGCACAGGCTTTGAGAGAGTTTGGAAATCTGTTGCTGGACTTGGCTCTGGCAGTTTTTGCATTCAGAACTGCTAGGATCTTTTTGCATCTGCTGGTCGAGTTGATTCACCTGTTGTTCCAAAGCGATCATTTGTTCGTCCATGCTGTCTTTTCCAGGTGTGCCTTGGCTTCCTTGGGCTTGCTGGCTGGATTGACCACTCTTGCTGCTATTGGCTCCTGCGGCAGACTGGGATTCACTTCCTGCCTTCTGCTGGGACTGTTGGCCACTGCGTTGCTGGTAATTGCGTGCGGCGGCGGCCATGCGCTGGGCTGCAGATTTCAGCTTGGCCATTTGCTGGCGGGCTTCTTCGGGCTTTTGACCTTCGCCCTGAGGTTGCATCTGGCGCAGTTGCTCGGCTGCCTGTTTATAGTCCTTTTGCTCTAGAGCTTTGGCCATGGGGCGCAGGGGGGCTTCTTGCTGTAATTCTTCAGCGGCTTTGGCAAGGAGCTGTTCTTGACTGCGCAGGCTCAGTTTCTGGGCGGCTTCGGTGATGCGGCGTTCAAGTTCCGCGTATTGCCGCATGGCTTCTTTTTGGTCCTTCGTCTCGCGCAGTTCCTTCAGCCACTGACGCCATTCATCAGGATTGAGAAGTTCTTTTTCGTCGTCGGGCGTTTGGGTGAGAAGCTCCTCGATTTCTTTTTCTAACTCTTGGTTAATCTCTTCCGTTTTGCGGGAGGTTTCTTGCTCCAGAGAAAGACGCTCAATGACGATGGGTGAGGGCTTTTTAAAACCCATGACGAGAGAACTCAGTAACAGGATGCCGCCAATGCTGAGCAGTTTGCGTGACCAACGCACAGGAATGGTGGCAGGCTGGCAGGAGGCCACCCGGCGGGCGGTATCTTCCACTTGAAGGGCAATGAACTCGCCCTCACGCTGTTGTGCACTAAATCCCAGGTGGGAGCTCAAGGCATCTTTGAGTCCAAAGTGATCATCGGCAAAGCGTGCAGCCTGTCGCTCGCCATCCCGGCCTAACCACCAAGCAAGACCTGTAAGTAGGGGAAAGACGATGGCTGCGACGGCGTATCCCAGGCGAGGCACAGCATAACCTTGGAGAACCCACAGCAGACACCAAGCGGCCAGCAAAAGCCCCGTGATGAGGAGGGCGTATGAGGTCATTTTTGCCAGCCTAACCCGGTCCAGCCGGGCACGCACAGCGTTGAGGAAAATCTGGATGCGTGATTCAGCAGGCATAGGACGATGGATTTCGGATGGGGTTTATCAGAATGGACTAAAAAAGGCAAGACTGGAGACTGCACTCCCAAGCATTCCCTCTGGCATAGACCCGTGGGGTGGCTTGAGCGTTGATTCAGTCTGGAGATTCATGGTGAGACTTATTGCAGGCGTTTCAGTGCAGCTTCGACATTTCGCTTTAAGCCAGCGCTGATTTTGGGCTCTCGACTGAGTGCCGTCAGTAGCTTGAGTGCTTCATCCTGACGGCCCAGGCGTTCCAGGAGATCGGTTTTGCGCAGGGTGTAATTGCCCCGTAGGCCTTGGTCGGTGCCAGCTTCTTGGATGGCAAGGTCGTAAAGGGGGAGCCCTTCCTCTTTACCGTTTTGGGCTAGCAGGTCTGCGGCTTCTGCGGTGGTCCGACCTTTGCGTGGCAGGCTTTTCGCCAAGATGGGAGCGCTAATGGGCAGCTCTTCCAGCGAGATTAGTTTGTGGGTGTTGACCAGCATACCCATGAGATTGGGGACACCCGGGCCAGAACTTGGAAACTTGGCCTGGACCCAGGGATCTGTCATCATTTGAAGGAGAATCTTATGGCGATCTTCGAGCGAAAGTTTGGGTTTGGGCTTGCCAAAGAAACCCGCGCAAACAAAGAAGGTGTTCCTTCTCAAGGCAGCGGCTTTCAAGGCCTCCGCATCAGCAGGACTGAGACTTTTTTGCCATGCGGCGTAGCTAGTGCTGTCGCCTTGGGAAGCGTGTAGCAAGCTTTTCAATAGGATGCTGGTCCCTAGGACATAGCAGTCTTCATGGCGTGGGGCGCAGGCGATGAGTTTGTCGGTAAAGGTGATCACGGCTTTGATGTCGCAGCGCTCACCCCGCCCCCAGTGCCATGCTAGGTAATCGAGGATTGGACCCGCGAGGTAAGAGAAAGTGTAAGCACGCAGTTCTTCGAGATGGCTGCCTGAAGCACTTGCTTGGGCCAGTTTTTCTAGCTTAGCGATGAGGTCTGCCGATTCGCCTTTTTCCCACAGTTTCATGCCCAGACTGACGGCCAGAGGTTTCATGCGTTTGTGAGTTTTCCACGTTTCTCCGAGTTCTAAAATTGCCAGAACATCGGCCTTAGCAGCCACCGCATCGTATTGACCTTTCAACGGGAGGTAGGTTTCATAGATTTCAGAGGTGTACTCTAAACACCGTGCGAGGATAGACTCATCCGCAAAACGTGTGGACTGTATCTGGGGGACCAGCGCCACCACACGTTTGTTACGATCCATAAATCCTGACCACTGGTTAGGCTTCGGAGGGTCTTTGAGGGTCGTGCAGATCATCTCTCCCAGTAGGGCAAGGTCTGGCCGGTCCGCGCAGACTGCCTTAAATTTTGGCAGCTCCACGGCCAAAGATTGGGTGAATTCGACACCTGTTGCAGGATCATAAAGGAAGGTCTCCCAATGAGACTCTAACCACTTTTTTGCTGCGGCATGAGCTCCGTTTGAGACCAGGATTAAAAAGGCGTTGGGATCGTCTTCCAATGCTTCATTGGAGTCGCTATTTAGGAGCGTGGTGGTGGCCTCCTCATGACCTAGCCGTGCGGTTATGCCGAGCATCGCACAGAGGGCTTCTTCGCGCGGGCTATACGCTCGATTGCGATTCGTGCTTTCGTTGTTACGGCTGTTGCGCGCTAGCCAAGCTTCCCATTGTTCATTGGCCGTTTTTTTCCAGACATCGTCCAGAGGTAAACGGCAGTAAGCGCGGGCGAGAGCTGGGAGATGGAAAGAGCCGCTGACCGCTTGAAATTCCCGATGTTCCGCTGCGATCAAGGCCATGGCTGAGCGCACCACCTCAGCATCGGGTTGGCGCAGTTCTTTACGGCAAAGATGCGTGGCTAGAGCAATGCGGACCTGAGGGTTAATTTTTGGATTCAGCATCGTCTGGCGGTAATGAGCCCAGGCGGGAGATGTGCCGCCCAGTTCAGCCAGTTGCTTTTGCACACCTTCATTCGTGACCGAGCTGTTTTCCGTGCTGAGGAACAGGCGTGCGGCGGCGGCTAACTCAGTACGTAGAGTGGCTGTATCTCCCTTATCTTCTTGGATAGCGGCCTTTAGTACAGGGACACGCGTGCCCGGGGGCAGCTTGGCGAAGAATTCATAAAAGCCGAGAGCCAGCAAGGTCGGGGGTGTTCGGCCTAACTCTTTTTGAAGAGTGATTAACATTTCGTTTACGGCCAAGGCTGGGCGTGCAATGCCTCCGGCCTTTTTCCAGGTTTCTGACAATGTCTGGCCCCAGGTACCATCTTCACAGCGACCGTCTAGGATCAGCAGCCCCGTTTCATCTTCATGACAGAGCTGCATGGCTAAAGCGAGGGCTGGAAGGCCTGGAGTGAGGTCGTTAAAATCATCCACCAGTTCGCTGCGGTAGGTCCAGCCCATGGTCCAAGTGTCTCCCGACCAGCCGTTGCTGGAGGCTTTGGCCTCGATCATCTTGGCTCCCTGAAGAAATAGGGCTTTGGCTTTGGCTCGGTCCTTGTTCACGAGGTCATGCATCAAGCGCGGGATCTGATCTTCAAATCCATCATCAGTGACATTAAGGTCGCTCAATTTAGTCGCTTTCAGAATGCTGTCCGCTTGGCTCAGTTGGGCTGCATTTTCCACACTCAACAGAGGGGCGAGTGCCTTGATTAATTCTGGATCTGCTGTCTCAGGGGTTTTGAGGCTGGGAATGTTGGATTTGAAAAGAGCGGTGAGGGTGGCCACTCTTTCGGGGCGTACAGCCTTCAGTTCCTCCGCCCGTTTTTTGGCCACGTTGCTGAGTGCTGCAGAGGTGTCATCCTTCAGCATGCCTTCCACCATGTCCGTGCCAAAAGTGCGAGGCTGCCGCTTCGCCATGGCCTCACGCAATTCTGCTAAAACGGTGGGCTTGCCACGAACACTTTGGATGATCTCAGTGAGGGGATGGTTTGCCCGGCTGCTTTGCAGGGTCATGAACGTATCCACTTCAGAGAAGGCATTGGTGGCTTCCAGAAAGGCCAGCACATCGGCACTGTTACGAGTGACGTTGCTGCGCATTTGGTAAATGTTGTTAGCCAACCAGGCTTCGTTTTTGGTGAGGCCGATCATGCTGGCGACTTTCAGACCCAGAGATAGGGAGCCTTCTTCGTCTAATATTTGCTGGAGGGTTTGCCCCACATTGTAGGCAGGTCGGTCATTGCTGTTACCACCTCGGCTGAACCAGTTGGTGACCCAGGTGTTCATGCGCTTCTCCCAGCCTGTTTCAGGGCCGAGAGAGGCGGTCAGCCATTGTTTGAGAAAGTCTTCTATCGGCGCTTCCGGGGCCTGCTTTTGTCGCATGGCCATAAAGCTCGGTAGGTAATAATAAGTGGAGTAGCCATTGGAGGAAGTCTTCTGGCTGGCAAGAATAGCGCTATCTAAAACGGTGCCTGGCAGTTGACGCTCGACGCAACGATCGACCAACCAGATCAGTTGGCGTTGGGGGCCGTATGAACTGTTTGAGTTTGGCCATGTGGTTTTCGCATAAGTGTTCGCCAGCGCAGGGAATTCTTCTGCGGTCGCTTCCCTTAAGCGGGACTGAAGGCGGTAGATCGCTGACTCTGTTTTGCCACGAGCTTGATCCGCTAAAGGTAGGATCTCTTTCTCGATGCGTTCAGGGGCTCCATCCTTCCAGGCTCGCCATAGGAGGAATTCGACGGGCGTTGGATTCCAGTGGGCGGTGACTTCCCTCGAATACCCATAACGCGAGCGAATGGGGGCTGGTGGACGACTCAGTGCCGCAGCTTCTTTTAGGATGGCCTCCGCACGCTGAGAGAGATCGTCATGAATGGCACGGGGATCCCCCTTTTCCTGAAGTCTGGCGCAGGCATACCAACTGAACCCGGTATCCGCCAGGGAAGGATGTTTCATGAGGGCTAGGCAGAGGCGTTGGTGAACTTCAAGGAGTCGTTTTATTTTTGAGGATTCAGTATCCATTGCCTCAGCGTTGGAGCCACGACGAGTGGAACGCGCATGGATGTAAGGCAGCGCATTTCTGCCATTGCATACGGTGTTAGCGAGGATGGATGGGAGACTGCCTGCCCATTCGAGGGTATCGGCTAAGTTTTTTTGTGCAGCGATTTCGTCCGCAGCGAGTTCCAGCCTTTGCGCGATGGTTTCTGTTAGGCTCAGTCGAGATTCCAGCTCCATGTCATAAGAGTTGCTCAATAGGTTCGTGAGTTCATTGCCGAAACCTTGGCCAAGAGACTTGACCGACATCCGCCGCAGCAGTTCGCCTGCTTTTTTTGGATCCGTTTTGGCACTAATGATCATGAGCCTAACCAGAGATTCTTCCTCTTTCGGGTTGGTCTCTAGCAGAGCTTCATAAATCGCTTGGGCTTTCGGGGTCTCGTCCAGCATTTCCAACATGCCTGCAAATTCGCGTTTTTTGTTGGGATGGGCGTTTTCTCCTGGATTGAGCTTTTCAATCATCATGGCCCGCGCGTCTTTGGCTTTATGCAAATTGATCAGCTTCTTCGCTTCAGACTTGGCGTAACTCACATTGCCACTGAGAAAGTTACTTTGCAGCAGAGCTTGGAATTGCTTCACGGTCTCGCGCATGGCCGCCTCTTGATTACCCTGTGAGATCAATTTCTGGATGTGGCTGGTATTGCTCGAGGAGTATGAGACGCTCCGCGTGGACGAAGCTGGTGCAGGTGTCATTGCCGCGATGCGGGACAACTGGGCGGCTTCTTCCGTCATTTTCAGGCTCGTCATTGCACCGATGAGTTCATCCCGTTGCTGAGGTGTAAGCCTGCCAGTGCGAAGCCTGCGCACGGATTGCACCCCTTGCTCCACCTGATCTGGGGTGGGTGAAGGGACGAGTTGGAGAGATTTTAGCAAGGCTGCATCCACATCCTCACGCAGCGTCTTGTCCATCGGCAGAGCAACTGCCCGAATCAGGAGGTTAACAGCCCGCATGTGGTCATCTTTTCGCTGAGCTAAAGCGGCAGCTTGAAGAAACTCGACCTGGCCAGCATCTGGGGAGTCTGCACGAGCCGCTAGCTCTTTTTCAATCTGGCTGAGGTCATCGGCCTTGTAGGCCAGAGCCATGCGTAGCAGGGGGTGTTTTACCTCGGAGAGGAAGGGCTTGATCTCTGTAAAAGCTAAGTCTGGCTGCCCGTCTTCAGTCGGATTAGGGTTGTAGATGTCTTTGCGATAAAACCACAGCGCCAAATGGCTGGGAAAAGCAACCGCCACAGGGAAGGGGAGCGGATCGAGGAGTGTCTGGTGTGAGCTGCCAAATTGGGCCATCGTGTTTTTGACCGCGCTGTTATGTTTGAGTCCGTCGCCTTCAAAAAGTCGGATTTCGTCTTCCAATAAAACGATCAATTCCTTCCAACCGCCCGAGGCCACCAAGGCATTGGCCACATAGGCAAAGGGCATCACGCGCGAAGCATCTACCGGGTGAGCTTTGAGAATCGCTGTGAGCAGTTTTTGAAAACGACGCTTTTGGTTATCTGTGAGAGCGGCGGGAGTGTCAGACGGGTTAATGCGCTGGCCACCTCCGAGAAGTTGGCTGAACTGGTAAAGGCAATCGATGGGGGCATCTGGGCGCTTTTCATAGACTTCCAAAAGTTCATCCATCCACTTGCTGCCAAGTTCTGGCTGATTGCGCAAAGCCACGAGGGCGGCAGGGAAAGCGATGTTTGGGCTTTTAGCGCCGAAGGTTTGATACACTCGCTGGATCGCTTCGGGCGTGAGTTCGCTGGCATTGCGTGTCGCGTCATAGGCGAGCAAGGTGGGATCCCAGCCTGACTTTTCCGTGGCGCCCTCCGCTGTTTTGATATTCAGGCGAGTGATGTCAATTTGTAGGTGCTGAAGTTGCTTGGTATTCGGCATGCCTACTGCCGCTGCCTTCTGCCAAAGCTCCGCTGTTCGGGCTGCATCTAAAGATTGGCTCAGCATGATTAAATGATGCGCAGCGAGGGAAGGCAATTCTTCCACCGTGCTAGGCAGGCGCACGATCCCCGAGTTACTACGCACATTGTAGCGTTTGACGTATTGATGGTAGTAGCTCTGGTAAACTCCGGGGCCCATGAGGCTCATGAAGGTCTTGAAATCGGGTGGAAGATTTTCTTCTGCAGCCTTCTGCATGCGCAAATAAATAGCCGTCAGTGGGTTGGTATTCGTCGTTACCTTCTTGATTTCTGGTAGCTCTTCTTTCAGCTGCATCAGGCTAAGAAAGGCCTGAATCGCTTCAGGAGTTTGGCCGTTTTCCTCTAGAGCTACGGCTCTGAAATAAGCGAGACGGTAGTCTTTGGGATGCGCCTGACTCAAGGGTTCTAAAAACTCTTTCAGTCGTGCCCAGTCACCTTTTGCAGCCATCGCATCGGCCATGCGAAGGGCATCTTTGGGATCCATTTGACTGCCGCCGGCGATTTCAAAGAGCAACCGATAGCCCGTGTTTTCATCGCCATACGTGATGTGGACGCTGGCCATTTGCTGGCGACTGCGATTGCTGGTATCCAGGGCGGCTGCTTTTTCTAAGGTGCGCAGAGATTGCTGCCACTGCCCGCTCTCCTCTTCTGCGCGGGCTAGTTGGAGGAGGAGGCCTACGTCCCGAGGCTGCAAGCGAGACGCTTCGGTGAGAGCGTGCCGATAGTCGTTTTCATTTTGGCCTACGCGCTGAATTTCAGCCAGAGCCATCCAGGCCTGAGGATCTTCTCGATTCGCACGCTGGCGTTCTTTGAAGAGTTCGAGGATCCGGCTGAGCTCACCCCGTGAAAAAGCTGACTGCGCTAAAGTGGTGACCCAGCGCTTTTTTTCTTCGGGTGATTCGGCGGTTTCATAAAAGCGTAAGTAAATGCGCTGTGCTTCTGCCGCCTGCCCATTGACATTGAGCATGGCTGCCAGCGCGACACCCAGTGCTTCCTCTTCTTCAAACTTGCGCACTGCTGTGCGTAATACTTTGATGGCTTCCGTGGTCTTACCGTTGTTGCCGAGGAGTTGTGCCTCGATCAACCAGGGTTGAGAGGCGGAGGGGGAAAGTGCCTTCCAGTCGTTAATCTTGGCGAGAGCTTTTTCAGGCTCGCCTGAGCGGTTATGAAAATCCACCAGGCGCTGGACATTGGCTGATGTACGGCCCTCCGGTAGTGTGAGCAATTTTTCAGCTTCTAAGGCTGCTCGTGGCCAGTCCTGGCGTTTTTCCAGAAGCCGTACCAGTCGCCCTTGCGCTGTTAAGGCATCTTGAGTTGGAGCGGAACGCAAAGTTTGTTCGGCTGCCTCTGTATCACCCAAACTTTCTTGTAAGGCTGAAAGGAGCGAGCGTTCTTGGATTGTTAGATCTTTCTTGCCGATCAGTTTGCTGACGGTGTCTTGAATGGCGGCGGCTTGTGTCACCAAGTCTGTCGCCTGACGGACGGCATCGTCCAAATGGCCACTTTCTTGAGCTAATCGCACTCGGTCCAGTGCCCATGGAACGGCTTCGGTAAGTTGCTGAAGGCGCAGTTGTGCTGAGTCTTGACCTTCTTGAACGGTGCTGTCTTTAGCCGTTAAGGTCGCTGCGATGAGGGCGGTTAAGAAGCGGTCATTTTGCCCCCAAGTTTTTTGATGTGCGTGGAGGACTTCACGTGCGCTGCTCGTTTCCTGACGGGTCGTCAATGCTTGAGCGACGGCGAGGAGTTGGTCCAGATCCTGGGTGTTCGCCAGGTCACGCCAGAGGGCGAGTGCAGGCTCTTTTTCGCCCGTGCGGTGTAGGTAGTGGGCTTGAGCATCTTTGGCGGTTGGGCTTTCGGGGAAAGCTTTCACAAGCGTTTCGTAGGCGGCTTTCGCCTCTGGCTTTAGATCCGAACTTTCCAGTAAGCGTGCCACGCGCAGGTGCTCGTATTCGCCGATGGCAGGTTGGGCCAGATAGGCAGCGAGGGCTGCTTTAGCCGAAGGTATATCGCCTTGCTTTTGCTGGAGGCTGGCAAGCCGCAGGTGCAGTTCTCCATCCGTGGGATTTTGTTCTTGAAGCAGCTTCGTCTGAGCGATGGCTTCGGAGTACTTTTGTTGGCGGGTAAGAAGGTCCAGATAGGTTTCTCGCAGTTCGCGCTGGCCTGGGGTGCGCTGGAGCAAATCCTGGTACGTGGCGAGGGCTTTATCTCCAGCTCCTGTTTCCGCCTGGAGGCGGGCCCGCTGCTGAATGAGTCCGGTACGCTGGGGGTGCTCTTTCGCGAGTTTTTCTAAATGGTCCAATAGACCTGCGAGGTCGCCGCCCCGCCGGAAAGCGGTCTCGATCTGGGACAAGACTTCTCGCTCCACCCAGGTATCTTGACCTGACTGGGCTAGAGCTTCACCATAGACCTTGAGCGCATCCGCCTGTTTGTTACTGCGCATGAAGATGTCTCCCAGCAGGAGACGTCGTGTGACCTTGACTGAGGCGTCGCGGGTTTTCTCAATGAGGCTGGATGTTAAGTTCGCCGCGTCTTGAAAAAGAGCTTCATCCAGTTGCAGTTCGATGACTTCTTCCGTGAGATCTTCGTCTTCAGGGCGAGAGGCCAACAGGCTTTGCCAAGTTTTCAAGGCCTCCTCCGTGCGCCCGACACGAAGTAACAAGCGGCCACGCAGCTTGCCGATTTCTAGGTCCAGTTCCGCCGTTGGTTTTTGGGCTGTGGCTTGATCCAGTGACTTGAGCGCGGGCACGAAGTCGAGGAGTCGTGCCTCCAATTTTGCGCGTTGTAACCAGGCGCTGGCGTTTTGGTTATCTTTGGTTAGTGCCGCTGTGTATGCTTTGAGCGCGTCTTCTTCGCGACCTTCGTATTCGTGAAACAGGGCTAGCACCAAGAGGTCTGCTGCAGAGCTGTTGCGTTGCTTGAGAAAACTGGCAAGAGAGTCTGAGGTTCCCGTCTCTAACCAGGCACCGATGAATCGGTCCAGCACCAGCCCAGTCTGGGGGCGCTTGAGCAGCATGTCATGGTAACGGCTGGCTTGCTCAGACTGTGCGAGGAGGCTAGTGTCCACGCTGCAAAGCAAACTCGTCAGACTTAACACGCCAATTTTTAACCAAAAGCGTATCCTGGCAGGAGGGAAGGGGTAAGGGGTGACCTTCAGCAGACGAGAGGTGCTGGTCTGGGATGACATGGCGTGGCTAGAATTCCGAAGCGGTTTATCAGAACGACTCTTGAGAAACAAGGCTGTATTTCAGTCTTGTTCTTATGAACGGTTTGCAAGGCGGGTCACGACTCCGCTGACAGAACGCAGACGTCTTTGTCTGCGCTCGTATTCACCCTAGTTGGACGATTGAGATCGGGATTTCTTGGGAAAAGAACGGTGTTTTTTAGTTCAGGGTGCTTTAGAAATTCAGTTCTATTGAGGTTTGTATCGCCCTACACCCTTACGCTCAGGCTTGCTGCACCGCTTTCGGGGCGTAGATTGGAGCTGAATGGCTAGACCTTTTTGCTCTCTCAGTTTTTTTGCTTTTGCCATAATGTTGTTGGCGTGTGTGGCTGAGGCTGGCGTGGTGCCAGGGCTCATCATTCCCCTGCATGAGGTAAAAGTGGGTACGCCTGTGGAAGGCTTAGTTAGAGAAGTCCTCGTGGATGAAGGAGACAGTGTTGAATCTGGGCAGATCGTGGTCCGGCTAACGGATGATTTGGAAAAGCTGGATCTGGAGCGAGCGGAGAAGGTGCTGGAGAAGGCCAAGTTTGACCACGAAGCCGCGCAAAAACTTTTGAAGGAAAACATAGGCACTCGTGAAGAGGCTTTGCGAAAAAGCATTGAGCATGATTTGGCTCGGATTCAGCGCGATGCTGCTCGGGTCCGACTGGCACAGAAGACGCTCCGCGCTCCGCTGCAAGGGGTGGTGGTCAATCGGGGGAAGGAACCGGGCGAGGCCGTGCAACTGCACGAGGTGCTGTTAGAGATCGTTCAAATTCGGCAAGTGGAGGCTCAGTTTTACCTGGAGCCCGCGCAGGCTTTGAACGTGAAGAAGGGGGAAAAGCGGAAGCTGCGTGTTCCGTCATTGCCCGATTCTGAGGAGATCATCGGAGAAGTGGTTTTCCTGGACCCCCGAATGGATGCAGAGAGTGGGCTTTATCGGGTGAAGTTGCGTGTGGATAATGCAGATCTACGCCTGAAGGCAGGCATGAGGGTGGAGGCAGATCTGGCCCAGCCTTGACCATGTCACACGCTCTCGCCATCACGGAAGTCACATCGGAGACTTCGTCGTCTCTTGAGATGATGGTGCCTTCGGCGTTGAGGTCAGATTTAGCGATCAGTCACCAGCTCTTCGAAGGTCGTGCCTTTGCCATTATCAAAGATCCTTTGTCATTGAAATACTTTCGGTTACCGGCAGAGGACTATGCTCTAGCGGCCCTCTTTGATGGGGTGCGCAGTGTGAAGGAGATTCGTGAAGCCTTTCTTCAGGCTCATCCCCACGCTGGATTGGTCGATGGGAATCAGGCGATAGCTGCCCGCATTGTGGCCTTTGCCAATGAATTGCTATCCGCAGGTTTTTTGGAGGCGACGGCGGCGGGTGCGCGGCGGCAAATCGAGCTGAAAAAGCTGCGTCATAAACCACTGACGCCGTGGGGACTTTTTATGAAGGCCTTGTTTTTAAAGCTGCCTTTGTGGGATCCCGATGCCTTGCTGATCAGGCTGGAGCGGCCGCTGCGCTGGCTTTGGTCTTGGTCAGGCTTTGTCATCAGCCTTTTGATCTTGATGGCAGGCACGGCCGTTTTTGCGGTGAATTTCCCGCGCATCGCTCCCGCACTCAATGATTTCCTGACTTTGCCAAATCTAGCGCTGGTGTGGGTGCTAACCATCGTGGTGAAAATCATTCACGAATTTGGTCATGGGCTGACCTGCAAGCACTATGGCGGGGAAGTACATGAAATGGGTGCGATGGTCATCGTCTTCAGTCCCTTCCTGTATGCAGACGTTACGGATAGTTACCTCTTTCCCAAAAGACGGCATCGTATCTTAGTGGCGGCAGCGGGCATTTACATTGAGTTGATCATTGCAGCCATCGCCACCTTGCTATGGGCTGTTTCGCAGCCAGGGCCTACCCAGCAGTTGTTGTTTAACTTGATGTTAATCACCAGCGTTTGGACGATTCTTTTCAATGCGAACCCGCTGATGAAATTCGATGGTTATTACATGCTGACAGATATCCTCGGGGTGCCGAATCTGCGTGCGAAAGCGCAGATGTGCGTGGGAGATCTTTTCCGTCGTTGGATCTTCGGTGGAGGCACGCCACCGCAGGTGGAGCGGCTTTTGCCACGGAGAAATCGCGGCTGGTTTGTTTTATACAGCCTCGCGGCTCAGCTCTACCTGTTGCAGATTACCTTGGGTATCGCGATGATTTTCCATTATCTGCTCGATCCTTATGGACTGGGATGGTTGGGAGATGCCATTGGTGCTGGGGCTCTGGTCTCGATGTTGATTGTTCCTGTGAGTGCGTTTTTTAAAGGTCATTTGGCGAAGTCAGCCGCTATCAAAGGCGGTTGGCGACGGCCTGTGGGCATCCTCCTCGGTGGTGTGTTTATCCTCATGTTGGTGATGTTATTGCCCTGGCAAATCAAGGTGGAAAGACCCGCTGTTTTGCGGCCCGTGCAGGCTGGGTGGGTGCGGGCAGAGGTGCCTGGGCGAGTGGTGGAGGTGAGTGTGCAGACGGGACAATCGGTGGAGAAAGGTGCGCCTGTGGCTCTCCTGGCGAATTTGCGCCTCACAGGCGATGTGGAAACGGCCCGTCTGGCTGTGGAAAAGGCGAGACGGCAGGTAGATCTGACCTTAGGGTCTGATGCCCCTGCCTATCATCAACAAGCTCAAGCGGTGCTGGCGAGTGCGGAGGTGGAACTGCGGGAAGCACAACGCCTCGCGGATAAATTGATCCTTCGTGCACCTCTTTCAGGCGTTGTGTTGACTCCTGATTTGGAACGGCTTGCGGCAGGGAGCTTACGGTCTGGAGATGCTTTATGTGAGATCGCTCCTTTGAGCCCGGTGCAAATCTACATTCCCCTCAATGAGCAACAGGCACGCCACATACGACCAGCGCAAAAAGTGGAGCTAAGAGTGAGTGCCCTGCCTAACCGAACGTTTGTGGGGGAAGTGACGGAGGACCTGAAAACACCGCCCAATGCGGAGCTGCCACCGAATCTCATTGCGACTCTGGGGGGCGATATCGCCGCACAACCGGATGCTGAGGGGCGACTGAAACCTTTGGAGGTGACTTATGGCATTTTGGTTCAGCTTGCCAATGAAGATGAAACCCTGCGGCCGGGAATGACAGGCACGGTGCGCATCCATGGAGATAAGGTCCAGGTCTGGCAAATGCTGTGGATGAAGGTGCTGGACTTTGTGAGTCTGGACTATCGTTTGTGAGGCACCGCGGAGTCTAAAGCTGGCGGAGAATTTCCTGCTGCCGCTGATCTTCCTCCGTCAGAACCTTCGTGGGTAGGGCGGTATAGGCTCGCAGGGCGAGGGCAGGCTGGCCTTCTTGAATGTAGGCCTGAATCAAGCGGCGCTGGCCGGAAATATCCTCTGGGAAACGGCGTAAAAAGTCCTGCCAAAGAATGGCCGTAGAGGCGTTTTTCAGATGGGTGACTGCCGCCAGCGTGGCTGCGAAATGCAGCTCGCGATTGTGCGGCGAGAGGCGCAGTTTTGTGGCCAGGACTTTTTTAGCGATGGCATCTGTTTGGGCCAATTCGAGAAAGGTGAGTTGCATTTCCGGCCGCTCCAGAGAGAGCGCTAAGGCTTGTTCCGCCTGCGTTTTCAGGGCTGGGGTTGTGGCGAGTGCACACAGGCGCGGCAGGGCGTGTGGCACACGTGCCGCAGCTAAGCGGAGGTAGGATTGAAAGGCGAAGGAGCCGGGCTGCTCCTCATCACAAATGGCAGCGTGAGCCGAAAGCCAGCGCAGGTAATCAGGATTTACCTGAGGTTGAAAAGCGAGTTTGCTGGCCTCCAGAGCATGCTCTGGGAAGCTCTGCAAATGGCGCTCTAAAACGGGTAGGAATCGTGACCCGTGATGCGCGCGCTTGGCCGCCAGAAAAGTCCGGTCCAGTGCACGTTCGGGGTAGGGGGCTTTCCCGGTGAGATGACTGAGTTGCAGGGATAAGGCCTCGGCCGTGAGGTCTGCATCCAGCATCAGGCTCAGTTCCAGGTCACGAGCTTCTTCGAGAGGTTCATCCGCCCCATCCACATTGCGTTGTATCCAAATTTGGAGCGCTTTTAAAGCGGGAGCTGGGTGATTTGCGCGGCGGCAGGCTTGTGCCAGTGTTTGCAGGGTTTCCCAGTTCGCGGAGGGGAGTTCGCAGGCACGGCCGAGAATGGTGGTGGCATCGGCTGAATCTCCCTGGGCTAAGGCCTTGCGTGCCAGGGCCTGAAGGGCCTCGAGTCGAGCTTCGTCGCGAAGGCGATCCCCGGAAGCTGCGATCATTAAATGAGCTTCCATGAGATCCATGGGGCGTGCATGGCCTAACAAGGTCTGCAATAAAGCTTCTCCCCATTCAGGGCCCAGCTTTGAGATGGGGGCTTGTTGCACTGTGAGTTGGCGCACTTGAGCGATGGCGGGTAGATTTACCCAGTCTGAGAGCGCTTGGATTTGATCCTCCGGCAGCCGCACCAGCCGCATGAGAGCTGGCATGGCGGTGTCTTTAGGGGCCTTGGCCAAGTATGCGGCGATTCTTTCCTGGCGCTCTTGAGAGGCAGATGCTTCGTTACTGACGTTGTTGTTTGAGGGCGGGGCAAGCCGCCACACCCACGCTCCTGCCAGTGTGGTGTAAAGGATGACAAGCAGTCCAGCTGTACGACGGGTGGGTTTCATGGCAGAGGATCAGGGATTCGTTACCTCATGGCGGCCTGCTGGAGGGGGAGAACTTGGAGGCGGAGCGTCGTTTGTGCAGGAACTGTGACCTCGACCCGGCCATGAGCGTCAGCCGTAATGAACTGTGGCTGCTCCGTGCTGGAGATTTGGCAGATAGAGCCGGGCTGGATTCCCTCAAAAGCTAGCTCCACAGGACGGAGATCTGAGACCTGAAGTAAGGCGCGCTGGTGGCCTGCTTCCAGGTAACGAACCTCGCCGCTGCTGCTGGCTAGCCGGAGATAGTCGGGGCTACCGCCAGTCGAAAGCACCAACTCGGTTCTGCGGCGCCCCAGAGTGTGAATATAGAGGTCCTCGCCACGGAGGGTATAACCAGCGATGCCGACGCAGCGGCTAAGATTCGGCAGCCCCGCACTGGCTGGCAACCGAAGCGTGCGGGCGTGTCCTGCATTGACAATGATCCAGTGCCCTGGGCCCTGATGGAAAAGGCGGGTTTGCGCTGCATCACGCACCAGTCTGGCGTGGTCGGCAGCACTCATGGCGTGGAAGGGTTGGGCAGCGCACCAATCCAGGACACGTTCCACTTCCCACAGACTGGCTTCACTCTGGGCATCCTGAAAATTGAGTGCGACATGGAGTGGGGCCATCCACCGATTGTCCCCCACGGTGGTGGCTCGCGCGATGAAGGCATTGGCATTGAGCGGACCAGGCTGCCGAGGGCTGGGCGCTAATGTTTGGTGGGTGTCCTTGTGACCTGTCATCATCGGTGCAGGTGGGGATGTCCGACCTGGGCGTGGGCGATCAAAAAGCGGCTGGAGGTTTTCTACGCCCATACGCCGACTGAAGGCGACCGAAGCAGGGCTGGGAAGGCTACCTTCAGGCCAAAGCATGAGCTCCATGTGCCGACCCGCCGGAAGGATCTGGCGGTGAAGGTAAGCTAGTGAACCTGCGATCTCGCGCTCCATGTCTGGGCATGTAACCCAGTCTTGGGGCCGAGTGCGACTGGCAGATGCCGCATGCACTTGCGGCAGAGCGAATAGTGCGCGGGCTGCGGCTTCGTATCGCAGGGCCTCGCGTGGGTCCAGACCGGGATTGGTGCTGCGGATATCCCCTTCACAGATGGCTGCGGTAAAGGGCAAAGAATAGCGAGAGAGAATGCGTGAGGTCATGGCCTCTCCAGCAATGGGCAAACCTTTGAGACTGGTGAGCTGGGTGAAGCCTTCACTGCTGATAGTAGGCACCATGAGGCGGCGGCCATTTTGACTGGCCACATCCATGACTGGAGCTAGGGCTTTTTGGCCTAACCAGGCGTTTAGAATTTTAAAAGGCTTTAACTGTGGGCCGATGGCGGTTGCCTGGGGGTCAAGCCACAACCCACCCCAGGATGTCAGAAAGGCTTGATCAAAGATTTGCCCCGCCTTCACTGAACTGAGGATGCGAGCTCCAGTGGGGGCCTGAAGATCGCGAAAGCCCTGGGTGCGTGGACGTATGACCCCGGAGTCTTGCAGCCAGTCATTCTGGATCTGGCGGATTGTGGCGGGTGTTTCCAGCGGGATGGATTGACCGCTGCCTTTTAACCCCAGGTGAGATGCCCAGGGTGCAAAATCTTCCGCACTGCCCCATGGGATGCCTGTGATCAAAAGGGGCGTATGATTTTTTTTCAGTTGGCTCACCATCGCGAGCAGTGCGGGCTGGTGTGAGGGCAGCGGTTTAAGGCTGGCATCCAGGATCACTGCTGCTGCTTGAAGGACTTCACTTTCCCAAGCGATTTCGGCAGCTGCTGGTGCTGCCACGTAGTGGGCCTGATACCCGAGCCATTCCAGAGAGCCTTGCAAAACTTTGGCGGTAAAGGTTTCCTGCACCGCGCCAGAATGAATGACTAACACCCGGCGCATCACCTCATGCAGGGGACCTAAGTGCAGGCCGTTGAGCTCCGGTGTGGTGAAGTAAGGGATGGCCCCGAGGGCATTCAGGTGCTGCGTGCGGGCAATGATTTCCTCGCGTGTGACACTCGGTGGCGCGTAATCTACGACGAGAGGCCGAACTCCCAGCCGCTTCACTTCGCGAATGCGTTGATCTCTTTCCGCCTCTGTGCCCTGAGGGCCGAGAAAGAGAGCCCCTTCTAGAGCGCGGCGTGATTCTGCAATGAGGTCGAGCCCACCTTCGATGACGAGTTGTTTGTCGGGATAGACCTTGTCCAGTTCGGCAATGACATTGAGGCAGGCGGCCCGCACCGCATCTTGGCTGATGGTTTCAAGTCCAGTGAGAACAAACCCGTCGAAGCCTTTTTCGGCGACGTTTTGGATGATTTCATAGACCACCAGAGGGATCCAATGCGGGTGGGTCGCATCCAGCCGGACGTAGCCTGGGCGTGTGGACTCGAGAAGGGGAATGCCCACGGATTGTGCTGCGAGGGCTTCGGGTGAGTTCTGTCGGATTTCCAGGACGTTCACGCGTGCCAGCATTTGATTCCCCAAAGAATGCTGGGCCTCCAGATCCACCACAGCCGCGTTATCTACAATGCAGAGATTGAAGGCACTGAGCATGACTGCATCAGGCGTGGCGGAGAGATCCACCATGAGCCGCGTGGGGGGCAATGCCGTCAAGGCACTCGCTTGAAACGCCGAAAGTAGCAGGGCGATTCGAATCATGCAGCGGAGAGACAAGGACATGAGAAGGTTGTTTCAAAAATGAGAACATGACCATGTTAGCGTCTCAGATTATAGAATCAATGGTCCTTGGAGGGCTTTACAAACTCCTTACTCTCCTCACATCTTCGTGATCTCCGCAGTGGCAGCTCGGGGGGAATCTCGTAAAGTCCTGCCATGAAGCGTCAAAAGCCTGCTGCAGTTTCTGGCCCCTTGCTCCTCGGTATTGAAGGAGGAGGAACGAGAACCAGTGTCCGCTTGGTGGACGGGCAGGGAACGATCTTAGCGCGCTTCCAGACCGGGCCTGCGGTGCTTTCGCTCCTGACGGATCGTGAATTGCAGTGGCACCTCAAGGACATTGCCGGGCGCTTACCTCACTGGCCCCAGGCTGTGGGGGTGGGCCTGGCTGGGGCACGCACGGCGGCAGACCAGGAGAGGCTGCGGCGTGCGGTGGCGCGGGTATGGCCTAACATCCCATGCGTGGCGACGAACGACCTGGAAACAGCCCTGGCGGCAGCTCCGGCTTTGAAAAGACCGATCCCGCGTGTGTTGGTGCTCAGCGGCACGGGCTCCTGCTGCTTTGGCCGGACACCGGATGGAAGCACGGCGAAGGTGGGCGGGCGCGGGCATGTCATCGGCGACCGAGGCAGCGCCTGCGACATCGGCTTGCGGGCTCTGCGGGCCGTGATGGCAGACTTGGATCATCGCGGTCGCCTGGGAGCACTGGGGGCGGCCATGCTAAATGCCCTGATGTTCAATGAGCCTGACGAACTCATTCCCTGGTCCGTGCATGCGCCGAAGACAGAGATCGCCAATCTGGCCATCACCGTCTTTGCCGTGGCGGGCAAAGGCGATGCTCTCGCAAAGAAAATTTTGGCCGACTCCGCCGTGACTTTGGCAGCCGATGCCTGTGCCTGCGCCAGCCAACTGGTGCCCGTGGGAACGCCTGTGGAGTTTATTTTCAATGGTGGAGTGTTGCTCAGCAATCCCACTTTCATGCGGCAGGTGACACGGCAAATCCGCGCCTGCTGGCCACAGGCCCAGGTGACACCGCTGAAAGTTCCCTCTGTGGCCGGGGCCGTGGAGCTGGCCCGCCAAGCGGCGGTGCGGGTAAACGAGGGGACTCTGGCGGGAGGCTCACGCACCGTGCCGCAGGATAGCACCTTTGCTCTGCCGGAATGCCTGGCGGATCTGGCGGTCCTCGCCCAGTCGCCTACGGAACAGCGAAATCCAAAGTCATTCAAATTGGATCACTTGTCGTTAGGTGCAGGCATTGAGCTCATGCTCAGTGAAGATGCGCAGATTCCCGCTGCCATTTTGGCTGAAAAGCGCCCCATCAGCCAGGTGGTAGCCCGGGTGGCACAGGCCTTTGAAAAGGGGGGGCGGCTCTTTTACGCGGGGGCTGGCACGAGTGGCCGTTTGGGCGTGCTGGATGCCAGTGAAATCCCCCCCACGTTCCGTGCTCCTCGGGAGCAAGTGCAGGGCATCATCGCTGGTGGCAGGCAGGCCCTGTGGAGTGCCGTGGAGGGGGCTGAGGATGATGTGCTGGCTGGGGCCATGGCCATCAAACACCGGGAACTGGGGCCGGAGGATGTTCTCATTGGCATCGCGTCCAGCGGTCGCACGCCGTTCGTCTGGGGGGCCATCCATGAGGCCAATCAGCGCGGGGCCTACACGGTACTTTTGTCTTTCAATCCTGCGATGCGCGGGGCTGTGAACAGGCTGAAAGACAAGAGCTGGAAACCGCAGGTGATGATCACCCCAAACGTCGGTCCTGAGGTGCTCACGGGCTCCACGCGATTGAAATCTGGCACGGCCACCAAACTGGTCCTGAACATCATCACCACACTCGCTATGACCAAGGTGGGCAAGGTGATCAGCAATCTGATGGTGGATCTAAATCCGTCCAATGTGAAGCTACGAGATCGCGCAGTGCGCATCCTTTCAGAGCTCACGGGCTGCACCAAAGATCAGGCCCGCGAGACACTGAATGAGACTGGTTGGCTGGTGAAGGACGCTTATGAAAAGCTGAAGTGAGCTGGCTTACCGAGCTGCCACGTCTTCATTCGAAGTGTAGTATTCAAAGTAGCCGATCATCATTTCATCCTGGGTTTGTGGGCCCCAACGGATGTTCTTAGTCGGGTCGGGATTGGCTGGGTTCCCCTCGCTGTTGTCAAAGACAGCGGTGATTTTCACCTTGCTGCCACGCGGGAGGAACTTCGGCTGCGCATAGTCGTAACGGAGCTGCCAGTTGAAGTCGTAACGAGGGATGTCCAGCAGCACCTCGCTCTGGCCGCCGGGAGGAGTGACCTCAAACTTAAACGCTTTCCCACGCACGTGCATGTGGGCCATGTACGCCATCACATTCATGTCCATGGGCACGGTTTGCTCCTTCACCTCAATGTGGTCTGGGGCACCCGCAGGGATGTTTAAACGCGGGTGAGCCACGGCGGCGGTGTGGACGATGTAACGCGGTTTTTCTTTGGCAAAGACGAGCCCCATGCGGAGCTGCTCCTCGGTCTTTTTGCCGTTGGGTGTGTAGTGGATCTGAAAGCTAACGACGGCACCTGCGGGGAGTTTTTTTGCGAAGCCTGCGGGCCAAATATGGGCCGCATTGCCCGGCACATAGGCGGCCCAGTAGCCTTCAGTGCCCTCGCCCCGGTCCCGTACATTGCTGCCCTTCGGGTGAACCTGGACGATGACGTGATGCACAACACCTCGGTCCGTCGGCATGATCTCATAGCCCTGCACCCAGCGGTCTTCTTCAAAGGATGTGGTCGCTGTGACAAACTGGTACGGCATGGTGCCCTCGGCCTTGATAGCAATGGGTTTGGGCAGTTGGATGATGGCGTCCGGCTGCCCGATGGACCATTCCTTTGGGAAGCTGCGAGGCTTTGGAGCATCGGCCACTTGGCCGAGTGGGCGATCACTAGCCAGCCAAGTCAGGAGGTCTTTTTTATCCTGAGGTGAAAGGGAACTGTCATTGATCCAGGGCGTGTGAGAGCCCTCTGGAGGCATCGCGGCAAACCATGGCGGCATAGCCCCACGCTCCACTTGCTTGCGGATCATGGCGGCATTTTCGATGACGTCCTCGTAGGTCTCCAGGCTAAAGGGGCCAATGCTGTCTTTGCGATGACACTCCACGCAGTTCGCTTGGAGAATTCGGGAAATTTGGTGGTGATAGGTAACCGCGGTCTGTGCGATGACGCTGGCTGGCTTGATGTCCAGCGCACAGCCTGGGGCGGTGGTCGCGGCGATGGCGGGTGCATGGTGGGCCAACATGGCGGTGAGGGCATCGCGAAGATACGTTTTGTTAGGCCGTTCCTTGGCATATCCCAGTCCGTATTGGTCATTGATGGCACCGCGATAGATCAGGGTGCGGGCGGCATCGAGCAAGAAGACTTCCGTCGTGGTCGTGGCTGCTAGGGCCGTGGAGAGGCGGCCATCCTGATCATGCACCACCGGGGATTTCAGGCCGTGAGTGGTGATGAAGGTCTGGATGTCTTTCTGAGTTTCGACAGCCACTGGGCAAACCAGCAGCATGCCGACTTTCTGTTCCTGGGCGACTTTTTCCAAACGGGCGAGTTCGGGGCCTAGCTTGCCGCTGATGGGGCAGGTGGCACCAAAGAAGGCGATGATAAGGCCTTGCTGGCCGCTTAGGCGTTCGCTCAGTTTGAAGTTCTCGCTGCGGCTATCTTGGAGAGCTAGGTCAGCGACGAGACGACCCACGCCGTGATCAGAGGCTTTGAGTATGACGGGGGCCTCTTTGAGTTCTGGATCTTTCTCTGCGGGAATGGCAGGAGTAGTGGATTCTGGCGGGCCGCCTTTGCGGCGCAGGCGGGCCATGGCTTCCGTGGCCTCGGCCAGGGTAACGGTGCCGTTGCGATCCTGATCCAGAAAACGCATCCAGCGCTTTTGCGGCATCTCATTTTCGGTCAATAGACCGTCGCCATTTTTGTCGAGGTTATCAAATTCAGCAATGCCCGTCTTGCCCGCAGGCGGGGGTTCAGCCGTGCGTTTTTTCGCACGCTCGGCCAATTGCACGGCCTTCTCCGCCTCTTCCAGGGTGAGGGACCCATTACCATTCAGATCCAGTTTCGGCAGGTAGGGCTCAGCCTGCATTTCTTCGCCCGCGATGAGGCCATCTTTGTTTTTATCGAAGCCTGCAAAGCGTGCGGCCACGCTGGCGGCCTGGGCTCCCAGGGGAGCCGTGATGAGAAAAGGCAGCAAAAGAGAAAAACGTTTCATGCAGTATTGACTGGGTGACGCAGTCTTCGGTGTTGTATGACAGCGTTTGCAGAAACCTCATGAAGGAGGAAAAGTTGCGTCGCGTGTGGCCTTGCATCAGCCTCTTTTGAGAACGCCGCTGCTGAGGATCTGGGCGCGTAGCCCCCCGTTGCCTTTCATCGCAGCTTCGGCTCCTGGGGCCAGGGCTTGATCCATCCAGTAGCAAGGTTTGCACTCCTCGGTGCCTTTGAAGCGAACGCCTTGCACTTCAAATTCTTTACCGACGAGGTCATTGAGATTCACCCCTTTAGTGATGATGTTCCGGCGGAAAACGGACGGGGATACTCCCATGGCTTGAAATTCTTCACACAACCGCTCATACACTTCATGGGCAAAGAAGGTGACCTGGCCCTTATACTTCTCTTTGAAATCGAAGAAACGATCCCCCACCAGCCCCTTGCCCGCCACGCATTCCACGGTTTCCACCTCCTGCGCAGGGGATTCCCCTGGGGGCTGGCCATGGTGACCGAAGTAGTTGTGCCCAGGGGAAATGTAGATGTGGAGGATCTGCATGGGCAGACTCTCACCCAAACTAAGTGCTCCGCCAAGAACGGAATGAGTCTTTGCATCCTCCGTCTTTTCTCGGGAGTAGTGCGGTTATGAGTTCAGAGAGAATCATTAGGATCGGGATCGTGGGCGCAGGCGGCATTGTGAAACAGCGCCACCTGCCTGGTCTGCGCGCGCTGCCAAATGTGCGTATCACCGCAGTGGCCAATTCATCGCTGGCCAGCGCGGAGGCGTTTTGTCAGGAGTTCGCTCCCGAGGCCAAGGCCCATGCCCGCTGGGAGGATGTGGTGGACAATGAGGACGTGGATGTGGTGTGGATCGGCGCGCACCCGGTGATGCACCATGACGCGACGGACTTTGGCCTGCAATGTGGCAAGCACGTCTTCACCCAGGCCCGTATGGCCGCCACTTTGCAGGAGGCGGAACACATGTGGGAGCGGGCGCAAAGCTGCCCGGATCTGGTGACGGCCATCTGCCCAGCACCCCAGGGCATGAAGGCTGGGGAGATGGTGAAAAAGCTGCTGGCTGAAGGGGCGATTGGGAAACCGCACCAGGCACTGCTGCACAGTTTCAGCGCTGCCTGGCTGGATGCTAATCAGCCTGCGCACTGGCGGCAAAAGGTGGATGTCAGCGGCATCCAGATTCTGACCCTAGGCATTTACACAGAAGTATTGCAACGTTGGTTAGGGCACATTGTGGAGGTGGAGGCACGGGGGAATGTGGTAATCCCCGAGCGCCAGGGTTTCACGGTGGAAACTCCGGACTTTGTGCATGTCATGGCCAAATTTCGCAGCGGTCTGGAGGCAACGATGCTCTTCAGCGGTGTCGCCGCTCATGCACCGACGGACAAGCTTTGGCTCTTTGGCAGTGAGGGCACACTGAGTTATGACTTTGTCACGGATGAAGTCTGCCTCGGCAAACTCGGCGGCAGCCTGGAGGCGGTTTCGGTGCCTTACGAAATGCAGCGCGAATGGACCGTGGAGCGTGACTTCATCCAGGCCGTGATGAACCCAGAAGCTCCGCGGCCAAAGCCGGACTTTATCGAAGGGGTGTGCTACATGCGTGTGGTGGACGCTGTGTGGGAGGCCATGGAAACACGGGCCGCGGTGAAGTGCGCGTAATTATTGCCCTGCTACCCACTGCACGGCCTTGAGAACGAAGGCCTCCATCCCAGCCTGCTGCTCCGGATGTGGGCTACTGCAAAGCAGGCGTCCTTTCCCATAACTGCCGGCGACCATCGCGGGGGAGTTCACCTGGGCTCCCTGAGGCGATCCATTTTCCGCCAGCTCACTGCGGAAATACGCCAAGGGTTCGAAGTCTGGGATGGTGTCATCTCCTGCGGGATTGAAGACGGGGCCATTGGCATAACGAATGTCCAGCAGCCCTTCTGGCATGCCTAAAATTTCACGACCTTTTGAGGTAAATTCGATCTTCACATCACCGACACCGCGCGCCCATTTCGAGGATTTGGTCTTGGCATCCAGGATCTTCAGTCCCCAGGAAAAACCATCGCAGGCTAGATAATTACCCGCGCAGATGCCCACATAGCCGCCGCCAGCCTCGATGAAGCGGCGCACTTGCTCACGGCCAATGAGCCCCAGTGTGCCAGCTTGTTCGCCACCACTGCCACCCGTGAAGATGACGACATCGAAGTCTTTGAGTCCACCTGACCGAATGAGCTGCGGTTTGACCGTGGTGACCTTGACTCCTGAGGCTTGGCTGAGGAGTTCTGTGCAACGAGGCACCCCTTTGCCAAAGCTGCCATAGTCATCAAAGAGAGCCACTCTCACTGGGCCATCACCGCGCTGGATGAGGGCCAGCGGGGCGAGGTCGTGCCAAGTCATCGCAATGCCCTGGAGCTCCTGGGTCTTGGGGCGTTTGCCCACCAGCCGCCACTGCGGCTCCGCACCTGAACCGTCCGGGAGAAAACGAGCCTCTGTCAGAGAAAACTCTGCCACTAGATGTAGGGCGTTGATATTGATTTGGGTCGTGCGGGGATCAAACTCCGCAGGCTGGGTGGTGTGGTACAGCCCAGTGCTGGCTTTGCCTGGCATGGGATGCAGCACGTAATGATGCCCGGGGCTGACTTCGATGACGGATTTCCCATCGGTGCCGCTGGTGACATTGAGGGGAGCCCATTTTCCCACCAGTTTTGGATACTGGACTCCTGGCGCTAAATTCTCACCTGCATTTAGGGAAAGGGAAATTGCAGTGAGGAAGATCAGGAGTTTCATAACATCAAGTGTGTTTACAAGCCGTGCGGGTGGCGATTGATAAATCCGGTGGTGCCTCGTGACGTCGAGCGCCAGCGCGGGCCTTCGCCTGTTTGTGTTCCCGAGGTATCAAACCGCAGGCCACAGACGGACATGAAGACATGGTTACCTGGTTTCACAAAAATGGAGACGTAGCGCCCTGGACCGGACTTTCCATAACCTGCAAAGCCTCGGGAGTTCAGCGGCTGCACCAGCAGTCCTGTACGATAGAGGATGTGGGAGATGGAGCCGGAGCAGTCGAATCCATTGTCAAAAAGTTGTTTGTGACCGCCTCCCCACTTGTAGGGTTTGTCCACCAGTTGATTGGCGTAATGAACGAGGTGGTGAAGAACAGGCGGGTGGTAGGCTGTGGCTCGTGCGTACCTTCCATCGAAATGCAGCAAGGGAATCTGCGAGTAATAATAGACGCCTGCGCCACCCCCAGCGAAGGCTAACGCCCCGAGGCCACTCATTTTGAGCCAATCGCGCCGACCCAAGTTTTTCAAGGTCGCAGCTTCAGGCGTGTCTTCCAGGATGTCGGGGATGAAGTCCTGTGATGGATTCATGGGAGGAGGGACGGGTAAGAATTACTTTCGGCGCAGCCGATAGAGTGGAGCGGGGAGCTGCTCGCTGGTGAACCAAATCGTGGAACTGTCATCCCCGTAACAGACACCTTCCATCTGGCGGGTGAAGGGAGGGGTGATGATTGCGGCCGGGGATTGCAGTGCCTGGATGAGGGGCTGCTCTGGGGGCAGTTTCCACTCATGCAGATAACTGTAAGTAGCGACTAGGAGCCGTCTGCCATCGGGTGAGATGGTCGCGGCTGAAGTCATGCAGGCCATGCCTGGTCGTTTGCCCTCACGGGCTTTGGCTGGGAAAGTGAGCGTGGTGATTTTTTCCAATTTGAGGGCAGTGCCAGGTTGGCGTTTGCCCGTGATCTCATAAAGAGTGCTTACACCATTTTCTTCCTTGGTCAGGATCCACATCTGCTGGGTCTGAGGATGGACGATGAGACATTCCGCATTCTGACGACCATCGGGGTAACCCAGATGCCAGATCTCAGGTTCAGCACTTTGGACTTCTTTGCTCGCGTCCTCAGGCAGATCGGGTTCAGGAATACGATAGATTTGGAGACTGGCCCGGACTTTTAAATTGTCGCCAATATCGGCGATTAATAAACATGGGCGACCCTGCTCATCTGTGCCTGAGGCGAGGTCTTCCCAGTCAAAGTTCACGGCCTTGGGGAGGCGTACTTTGGCGCGCGTTTGGCCTTTTTCGTCAATGGCAAAGACACAGGGCTCACCGCCTGAGTCATTCAGTGTCCAAAAGAGGCCTGGATGCCGAACACTGCGTGTGAGGCCACTGCTTTCATGAATGCGTTTATCCGCGAGGATGATCGGCTTATCTGCCTGGAATTGTGGGGCCTTCTGGCCCAGGCAGGGGCCTGCCATAAGGCAACACAGAAGGGCCAGAGATCGTTTGTTCATCGGCTGGATTTGGAATCAGCCGAGAGTGCGTGCAGGGCCTGGGACGAGGCGATTATAATGCAAATTCACGCGCCGCAAGTACCACTGCCAAGTCGGGCCGGGGCGTCCACGGTCTAACAAAAAGTGGGGGCAATTTTTGTGCGGGTCTTTGATGCTGGGGCTGATGCGTGGCCAGTGGTAATGAGGCACGACATGGTTCAGCGGAATGCCATACACATACATGAGGTAGGCGGTGAGGCGGGCGGTTTTATCAATGGTCAGCGCGATGTCGTTGCCGCGATGCTCACACATCTCGATCCCGATGCTGTAATTGTTTCCAGGACCGTCGAAGTCGGCGTGCTCTCCCTGTTCACGGCAAGGCAGGTGCTGAATGGCGACATTCGACTGAGTGGTGAAGTGCCAGGTGAGAAAGCCAATGCGATTGCCTCCAGGGCGCTTGGTGGCCCGCAGCGCTCCACGTTTCAGGGCCAGGGCATGGTTATAGGCATTGCCACTGTAGTTCTGCGTGCTGTGGATGGTGATGTATTTGGGCGTCATGGGCCGATATTTATATCGGCCTACTTTGCCTGCGGGAATGAGGTCGGGCCGGAGGCCGATTTCGCGGAGCAATTGCTCTGGGGTGACTCGGCCCAACGAATTGTCGTTGTAGCGAGCTTCCCACATGGCGATCTTCGAGCGGCCAGCGGGTGAGCCGCAAGCGACGAAAATAACCAGGGCCACCAGAGCGAGGGGGAGGGCTAAAAGAGCACTGCCTTTATTCATGGCGGCAGTATGCGGGATGAGACGTACTTTGCCAGTCTGGAGTCAGCGGACTGACATTTTGTTTGAGTTCCGTCAAATTTCCGCCAGCGATAGCTTTGTGATTCTTGTCCTGACTGCAGGCTTTGGCGATGGGCATAACACCGCCGCTTTTTCGACCGCTGAAGCGCTACGGCGCCTCTGCCCAGGGGAAGATGTGCAAACATGTGACCTCATCAGTGAGGTGCAGCCCCGCATCGCGACGGTGCTGAAGAATCTTTATCAACAAGCCATTACCCACTTTCCCAGCGGTTGGCGCCTCGTCTATCGGATGTTAGAAAAGTCCGATGTGGATCCTCAGGACAGCGCCTGGCTTGCCCCCCTGGTGCGTGGTTTGCGTGAGAAGATCGAGACTCTGGAGCCTCGTCTCATCATCAGCACCTATCCCCTGTATGCTGCCCTGATGGATGCTCTGCGTAAGCAGCATGTGCCGTTACCTCGCCTAGTCACGGTCATCACGGATTCGATCAGCGTGCATCGTATCTGGCTCATGCAGCCGAGTGATCTTTATTGCGTGGCTGATGCGGAGACGCATGAGGTGGTGGAAAAACTGGGTATCCCGGCGAACAAGGTCAGCGTCACCGGTTTCCCGGTGAGCTTGCAATTTACTGAAACCTTGCCTCCAGGGGCCACTCAGCCCGGTGTTCAGCGAATTCTCTACCTCCCTTCAACCACGGGACGACGGGTGGCTACCACCTTGGCTGCGCTAAAGCCCTTGCTGGAAGCAGGCGTGAAGCTCACGATCCCTGTGGGCAAGCACAGCTCCCGCCTGTATCATGTCCTTCGTAAGTTCACCGATGCCATGCCTCAGGCTCCGGTGGAGATCATCGGCTGGACCAATCGTATTCCTGAACTGTTGCGCACGCACGACGTGGTGATTTGCAAGGCGGGGGGTGCCATCCTGCATGAGGTGCTCGCTGCGCGGATCCCGGCGGTGATTGACTACGTGGTGCCCGGTCAGGAGGAGGGGAATGCGGAGATGCTGCTATCCCGCAACTGTGCCTACCGTACTTTCACCTCCCAGGAAACGGGCGAAGCTGTGGCCAAGGTGCTAGCGAATGGCGGCAAAATAGGTCGCCAAATGCAGGCCAACATGTTGGCGATCAGCGTTCCCGATGCGGCGATTCGCACGGCTCAAACGGCCCTGGAAATGGCGTCTCCACTCGCCACTAAGGAGTCGCTTTTGGCGGCGAAACTGGCGGTGTAGCGGTAGCTGGTAGGGTGGTTGCAGGCTGGGCTTTGGGCGGATGCCGATCCGCCTCGATCCACTGCTGGATCATCGGCCAGAAGAGCTCACCAGGGAGGGCAAAGGTGGTGATGCGATCCACGCGTGCAATGTTGAGGCCGATGGCGCGGCCTTTGAGGTCCACCAGGGGGCCGCCCATGTCCAGGGGATTGAGGGGTAGGTCATGCTGCAAGACTTCAGCGAAGTTATCCGTGCGAATGGAAATGCCACCGTTGGCAAAGTCCTCTCCATCCCAGTTGGCCAGCACTTTGGTCCGGCTGGCGAGGCGAACTTGCAGGCTGGCTTCTTTGTTATTACGTTGGTATTTGATCTCCACTTCTTCGCCAGGTTGACGCTTGAAAATGATCTCGTTCACTCGGCGGAAGTCGCGGATTTTCTCGCCCCCGAGTTCCACCATGACATCTCCAGCGCGTAGTCCAGCCGCAGCGGCGGGGCTATCTTCGGCCACCCCGATGATGCGCACGCCTGCCTTATCCACGCCTTTGTCATCCATGCGGATGCCCATGGCAGCGCCGAAGCCTTTGATCTCCCGACGCTTGGCGCTGATGACTCCGATTTTGAGGGCCTTGCCCGCAGCGGGGGAGGCGATCCATTGGCCAAAACTGAGATTTTTTGAGCTAATGAAGCTGACCGCTGGCACCTCCGGCATGTGAATGGCCTGGGCCAGCACGATGTCATGGCGCGTGTCCCGGCGGATCTCCCGTACTCGAGCGTTAGGCGTATTGCCCCATTTGACCGTGCATTCTTCCAGCCTGGGGACTTCGCTGGCTTTGGTGATGAAATAGCCGTCTTTGCCTACCCAGGTAAGGGTAGCGACGACTTTATCCTTTTTGTTTAAAACGAGGGCCGTGCTGCGGGTGACCTGGTCTTGGAGCGCAGCTAACGGGGCCAGCGTTTGGCGTCCATTGGTCATCTCATCATCACTCAGGGGCGCGCGCAATTCTGCCTGTGAAAACGGGCACAGGATGGCTAAAAACAATAGCCCTATAGCTGGAGGGGATGGTAGTCGGGGGATCATCCTTCGTCTTTTGGGCGCATGCCCAGTTTGATTTTGACGTCACGCTCATCGCTGACGTTGCGTAGCCTCAGTTCCACTTCTTCTCCTGCTGGGCGCAGCCGGACGGCGTGGGTAAACTGTGGCAGATCGGTGATGGTTTCACCATTGAGTGAAAGGATGACATCGCCATTTTTGAGACCTGCTTTTTCTGAGGGGGAGCCGGCGATCACATCCACAATTTCCAGGGCTCCCTTCGCATTCATCTCCGTGGCGATGCCCAGATAGCCACCACTGCCGATGCCCCAGGTGTGAATGACAAGGCTGCCTTTCATTTCGTCCCAAGAACGAAGGAAAGGGGCCATGGAGACGTGCATGTTTTCATTTCGTCCTTCCCAGATGAGGCTGTGAATGCCGATGACATCGCCATTGAGATCAAAGAGTGGCCCGCCCGAGTCTCCCCCCATGAGTACGCAGTCGGTTTGCAGGGAATTTGCCGTTTGTTTCACGATGCGACCCACGCGCAATACGACGCCACGCTTCTCATCATAACCCCCTGGATGACCGAGAGCAAAGCACCACTCCCCGGGTTGCACCTTGATCACTTGGCGTGAAACTTTGACATGGGGCCACTTCTTATCGTTGTCGTTCAACTGCATGAGCGCGGCATCGGTCGTCTTGTCGAGGCCCAGGGTCGTTGCCTTGACCACCGTGCCATCTTCGAGCGTGACTCGCAGCTCGCGCCCAGGGCGTTCAGCCACGTGGGCGGCGGTAAGGATGAGGCCGTCTTCGCTCATGATCACGCCGCTGGCCGTGCCATCACCAGTAAAAATGGCGACCACGGAGGGGCGCACCTTGGGGAGGAGAGACTGCACTTTCTCCTGGAGATCCAGGAAGGGCTGGAGTGGGTCGGGTTCCCCCGCCGCGAAAACGACAACCGGCAGGTGGAGGAGGATCCACATGAGCCTGGGAAAGAGAGCATTTCTCATAACGACTCAATTCTAACGTGCAAGACGACCAAAATTCTCTTTAATTCCGAAGCGAGATTCAAGCCAAAGTCTGTCAAAGCTCTCAGAAACTCGATTGAGGGCTATTTCTCGGCCCGAATTTCCGGAATACTTCACCCCTCGGTTGCGTCCAAGCCACCTTCATGAAAAGCCAGCCTCCTGCTCCCCATCGCCCGCCAGTTCCCTCATCTCGCTGGCGGCGTTGGGCTCGGCTTCTCCTGTTTTGTCTCATGGCGGGCAGTTTGTTAGTGACCATTGGTATCGCGGTGACGATCGGCGTTTACTCTCATCTGGCCAAGCAGTATGACCTGAGCAAACTCGGGGAAATGCCCGAACGAACCGTGGTGCTGGATGCCCAGGGGGAGATGTTAGGCCGGATGCATGGGGAAAATCGCATCGTGGTGCCGCTCAGCCAGGTTTCTCCATTTTTTGTCAAAGCACTGCTGGCGCGTGAAGACTCGCGTTTTTATGACCACGGTGGCATTGACTACGTGGGGGTGGCCCGTGCAGCGGTGCGGAATATCAAGGACCGCCGGGTGGTGCAGGGGGCTAGCACCATCACCATGCAGCTCGCGCGCAATAGCTACCCGGATCTGAATGACCGCAGCTTTCACCGCAAGATGTTGGAGATGATGCTGGCGCGACGGATTGAGGGCTACTGGACGAAGGACCAGATCCTGGAGCATTACGTGAATCGCATTTTCTTCGGCACGAACCTCTACGGCATCCAGCGTGCCAGTCAGGTGTACTTTGGCAAGCATGCCAGCCAGCTCAATATGAGTGAGGCCGCCCTCATCGCGGGTATCATCCGCAGTCCCGTGCGCTTCTCTCCGTTTCGTAATTTTGACGGCGCTCTGAAGGAGCGTGATGACGTGCTGAAGCGCATGCTCGCTACCAAAGTCATCACCACTGAGGAAGAACTGGCCGCCCGGTATGCAGATATCGCTTTGCATGCGCAGCCTGCGTTTCAAAGCCAGGGCGGTTACGCTCTCGATGCCGTTCGGCGGGATCTGGATCGCGTGCTTGAAGATCATGAGATCGAAGACGGCGGCCTCATCGTTTACACGACGTTGAGCCAGGAACTTCAGACACTGGCGGAGCAGTCCGTGGAAAAACGCCTCGCGGTGGTGGAAAAACTGCCGGGGTACAAACACCCGTCTAAAGCGGCCTTTGATGCGACCTGGGATGGCACGCAGGAGGTGGCCTCCACACCGTATCTTCAGGGCGCCGTGACTATTTTGGACAATGCCACGGGGGGGATCTTGGCCCTGGTGGGTGGGCGGGATTATCGGCAGAGCAAATATAACCGCGCTACTCAGGGGCAGCGCCAGATCGGCTCCACGGTGAAGCCCTTTGTCTATGCCACGGCCATCGCCAGTGGTTTCCTCCCCGGGACCTTCATTGACGATGCGCCCATCCAACCTGGCGAGATCGAGGGCGCTGGCGCGGGCTGGTCTCCGCAAAATAGCGATGGCAAATTCACCGGTCAGCAGACGCTGATGACGGGCCTCGTGCAGAGCCGCAATACCATGACCATTCGTGTGGGGAACTATGCGGGATTGGACCGTGTGCTGCATTTGTTAGGCGATGCCGGCATCGGCAACAGTGCTGAACGCACGCCTCAGATCTTCATTGGCAATCTAGGGGGCACACCGCGTGATCTCACCAGTGCCTTTAGCATCTTCCCCAATGATGGCATCCGCCGCCGTCCTTTCCTGATTGATAAGGTGACAGACAAGGCGGGCAATATTCTTTACAGCACCAGCCTGCTGGAGGCCGATGTGGTCAGTCCTGGCGTGGCTCATCTCATGCGCCGTATCCTAGGGCAGGTGATGGACCGTGGCACCGCCGCCAGTGTGCGCAGTGAGCATAAATTTAAAGATCCCGCCGGCGGGAAAACGGGCACCACCAACGATTACAAAGATGCCTGGTTCGCGGGTTACACGGATCGCGTCACTTGTGCGGTCTGGGTGGGTTTGGATAAACCACAAACGATTGTGGATCAGGGGTATGGCAGCCGGTTGGCCATTCCCATCTGGGCGGATGTGGTGAAAAAAGCCGTCGAGCTCGGCTACATCCCCGCAGGACCTCGGGTGGAGCCTCCGCTGGCTGCGGTGCAGCTCTGCCATCTCAGCAGCCAGCTCGCCACTCCCGCCTGCCATGCCAGCGGAACGGCCTATGATGAAAAGCTGCCCTATGATCTCATCCCGCAGGGAAACTGTGGCGCGCATCAGGGCGTCATCGCCTCGCCTCAGTATGAGGATCGGCCTCGGGATCGCAGCCCTGGATTGTTCAACCGCATTCGCGGTTGGTTCCGTTAGACCAGTGGCAGGATTACCAGCACAGGCCTTCGTAGTTCCAGGGCAGGGACTTCAGGTCACGCCAGCCGTTCACATCAATGACGCTCTGCTGCGGGGTCACCCATCCGGCCAGTTCTTCCATCTTCACACATTTTTGGGAGGCGATGATGAGCTCGCTGCCTTCCACCACTTCGCGGGCGTCTTCTTTCAGCAGGGAGGCCAGGTGCGGCATGCGGCGCTGGATTTCCACCTCATTGGCTCCGATCAAGCGGGACAAATTCAGGCTTGGGTCATAGATCCGCAGTTCGTAACCACGGCCTAACAACGTTTCCGCCACGGCCACCATCGGGCTGCCGCGCAGGTCATCCGTGTCGGCTTTGAAGGCTAGGCCCAGCAGACCCACTTTACGAGTACCCTTGCTGGTGATCAGCTTGATCAGCAGATCCAGGTGCGCGTGGTTGGTGTCCAGCGTATTGTCCAGCAGCGGTAGCGAGATGCCCTCCTGACGGGCAAAGGACAGCAGCGCGCTCACATCCTTCGGTAGGCAAGATCCACCAAAAGGATTGCCCGGCTTCATGTAATACTTCGAGATGTTCAGGCGCGTGTCCGCACACACCACATCCATCACCCGTGCGCCATCTTCGCCCAGGAACTTGCACAAACGGCCGATCTCATTGGCAAAGCCCACTTTCAGCGCGTGGAAATAGTTGCAGGAATACTTGATCATCTCAGCTCCCTCCCATGCTAGCACAGAAGGTGTACCTCCGAGGAGTTGGCGGGCCTCTTCGCTCTCCGGCTCTAGGCCATCGTGGGTGCCCACCACAGCCAGGGAGGGCTCGCGAAAGTCCTTCACCGCTGTGCCTTCCCGCAGGAATTCCGGGCAGTAGTAGATGCGCACTTGGCCTGTCGCGCGCAGGTCTTCAAAAAAGTCACGCACCATCGTGCGGGTGCTCCCTGGTAGCATGGTGCTGCGGAAAAGGATGACGTGCTTTTTCCCGCTCTCACGCAGTGCCTGGGCGATCTGCTCACTCACCTTCCGCACAAAGTCGAGGTTCAGTCGGCCGGACTCTAAAGAAGGTGTGCCCACACAAATGATGCTGGCGTCCGAGTTTGCCACGGCCTCCGCTGCGCTCGTGGTGGCAGACAGGCGGCCTTCACGCTTCGCCGTTTGCAGCAGACCATCCAGCTCCGGCTCGATGATGGGGGAAACCCCCGTGTTAAAGGCATCCACCTTGGCCTGCTGCACATCCGCTCCGATGATGCCATGCCCTTGCTCCGCCAGGCACCCTGCGGTGACCGCGCCCACATAACCCAGACCGAAAATGCTAACGTTCATATCATGCACTTAGCACAGTCCAGAGAGGGCTGACAACTTACCTCCATCAACAAAAAATGGCTTCTTTACATTAACATTGACAGTAACACTGTTAATGTTAATGTTTTCACATGAGCTTTTCTTTGGAGCAATTGGCCGCACAGATCACCGAATGGTGTTCTCGCTACGGGGTTGTGCCTGCCAATGGTCAAGTGGCAGCAGATACCACGGTCAGAACCTTGAGATATTATCGCACCCTGGGCCTGCTGGATGCGGCGGTGGAAGGTGGCGGTAGTGGTTACACCCAACATCATTACCTCCAGGCTGCCGCCGTGCGGGTCTTGCAGGGGCAAGGATTGCCTCTTACCCGCATTCAATCTCTGCTGTTTGGCCGCAGCGATGAAGACCTGCAGGGCATCCTCGACACGGTCGAGGGAGGTGGCGGGCAACTGCCTGAGGCCGAAAATTCTAAGTGGGTGCAGCCAGAGACTTGGCAGACCTGGCCTGTGTCACCGGAGTTCTTGCTCATCTCTCGCCGTCCAGGATTCACCCTGACCACCGATCAACTCGAAGCCATCCGCCTCATTATACAAGCCTAACAAAAAGCCTCTCTATTTATGAATACCCTTATCTTTGGTCTCATCGCTCAACTTGCCCAGACTCGCATTCACTTGCCGCTCGTTCATCTTGAAACCCGATTTCGCATCATGGGCGAAGTCGCCGTGGTTGAAATGGACCAGGTCTTCGAACAGACGGCCCGCGAGTCTTTGGATGTGACCTACACATTTCCGCTGCCCAGTGCCGCTGCCGTTTATCGCTGTGAAATGATCGTCAACGGGCGGGTCATTCGTGCTGTGGTCCTGGAGGCTGAGGAGGCCCGTGCGAAAGTGGCAGAGCAAAAGGCCGCCGGACACCGCACCGCGCTGGTGGAGATGGAACGGGATAACCTTTTCACCTTAGAACTGGGAAATGTGGCTCCGGGGGATCGTGTGGTCATCCGTTTTGCCTATGTGGAAAGTCTGGATCGGCTGGGCGCACAGCTCAGCCTGCGCATCCCTTTCTGCCCAGGGGTGCGCTACATTCCTGGCAAGCCGCTGCTGCGAACGAATCGTGGCAAAGGGGTGGCGGACGATACGGATGAGGTGCCAGATGCCAGCCGTCTGACTCCCCCGCGCATCCAGGCTGGGCATGAAGATGCCGCCACCCTCTATCTCCATGGCGTGCTAGAGGATGGCGAGGTGGACTTGCGCACGCTGGACTGCCTCACGCACCCGGTCACCATGCGCAGCCGAGCCGGAAGGATCGAAGTGGAACTGTTAGGCGAAGAACATGTACCAGACCGGGATCTGGTGCTGCGCTGGGAAGAAACGGTGTCTGTCTCCCCGAAAGCGCATGCTTGGGCCGCAGAAAAGGCAGGGCATCGTTATGCCCTTCTCCAGGTGAGAGCCCCGCAGGAAGTGGATGTGAAGACGGTGGATGCCGCTGGATATGCCCAGGATATGTACTTTTTGTTAGACCGATCTGGCAGCATGGCCGGACTAAACTGGCAGAAGAGCATTGAAGCTCTGAATGCTTTTGTCAAAGAGCTGGGCCCGCAAGACCGAGTGTGGATCACATTCTTTGAATCTGATTACCAGGACTTTGCGGAGCAACCGCTGAAACGGGATGCGTTGCTTGCCGATGCTAAATTCCGCCAACTGCCTTCGCTGAGCACGGGTGGAGGGACGGAGTTGCTCCCTGCTCTTGAACATGTGATGGAGATGCTTCCTGTTCACAGCGCGGAGCGTGCGACGCGCATGGTGCTGATCACCGATGGCCAAGTCGGCAATGAGGACCAAGTGCTGAAGCGCATGAAAGCCCTGCGAGATAGTCACGTGCCCATGCACTGTTTCGGCATTGATACGGCGGTGAATGATGCACTGCTCAAGGACATGGCCCGCCGCACGGGTGGGCGTTGTGTGCTGATGACACCCCATGAGGATATCCCTGCCGCAGTGAAGCAACTGGCGGTAGTGCTGCGCAGCCCGGTGCTTACAAGCTTGAGCCTCAGTGAGGGCGTCGTGGTGGCGGATGATCGACTGACCCTGCCAGATCTCCACGCTGGCGAGATCCTCCTCATGCCGGTGCAGGTCGCTTGTGGCACCGCTGAGGTAACTCTGGCTGGAAGCCTTCCCGATGGTTGCGCCTGGACTCAAGCCTTTGGCCTGGAAGAAGCTCTATCAACGGATGAAGCCCCGCGTCTGCTCTGGGCGCGAAACCGCACCCAGCACCTGCTGGCCAATGGTCGCGATGCCGAAGCCGTGGCCCTGGCTGTAGCGCACAATGTGGTCTGCAAAGGCACCTCCTTTGCCGCCTGGGATGAGGCCGAAAAAGTGCCTGTGGCCAAACGCGAAGTCTATCAGCCGTCGCTCCTGGCGCTGAAGGCTGAGAAGGATGCTGTAGCGGCCGCTGCTATTGCTGCCGGGATGGTGAATTTTTCACCGCCGATGAACAAGGCAGCCCCAGCGAAGCGCAACACACGAATGTCAAAAATGGAGTCTTACTTTGCCGAGCAAAACTTCTTTGAAGGCAAGGTGACCGACTATCAAAAAGCAGCGAGCTTACAAGAATGCAGTGCGGACGACTTGCTTGGTGGTCTGCCATGCCCTGCACCCGCAGTCGCCGGAGCGATGCCTGCCAGCGATCAGGAAGCCGGCGAATCTGAGCACGATGACATTGCCTTCGAATGTGCTCCTGAATTGGATGAGCGGGAGGAAGCTGAACATCCTCAAGGGGATATCGATCTCAGAGAACGCTTCTCGCTCTGGCTGTCGAACGAGTCTGCGGCATCCTCAGGCGCTGACGAGTTCGAAAGGCTTGACTCACAGCCGGTGGTAAGGTCACGGGAGGATTGGCGCAAAATATTGGATTCCTTAGTCAGCAAGGTGGAAGCCTCGGTGTGTGGGTTGAACCATTACAGGCCGGGGTACCTCAGTGTCTGGGCGGACACCCTTCGCGGCATCTTCTGGCTGGAAGGTCTTCATGGAAGGTGCACAGAAGCTGCCATAAGTCTTCTCTGTGCCTGGGCCGGTGGCGATGACCTCAACAATGATCGTAACCGTGCTCTGGCCGCTTTGGCACCCACTCTCCTATCCAGTCCTGCACCGCTCAATGAGTTGTATCAGTTTGTGGTGAAGCATGCGGATGGCGACTTGATGTACAAATTCCACACGCTGATGCGCTTGGCCCTGAGTCTGATCGTAGAAGAAGACCTAGCTGATAGAAGTCAGCCCGCAGGAGTTTGGGTTGCGATCAAAGAGGATTAATTTGCTTGAGTGGGTTGCAGTGCACATCACCACACCCTTAAGCAGGAGTAACCTACTCGGTCTTCTTCCCCAGAAAGCTCATGACGACGAATCCCAGCAAGATGCCGCACACACAGATGAGCCAAAAATTGGCCTGCGTGTCTGGCAGCTTGCTGTGGATTTCCATGCCAAAGACGCTAGCCAGGGCCGTGAGCGGCAGGAAGAGCGCGGCGAGTAGGTTCAGCCGATGCGCCGTGGCTGCCATCTGACGGGCGGTGGCCGCTTGGGCCTCGGCCTGACGGGCAACGGTGAAGTTCAGGCCGAACTGGGCATCTTGAAGCAGCAGTTCGGAGTTCCGCTCAATAGCGGCGGCCTGATCTCGAAAGTTGATCAGCTCTCGTTCACCTTTCACCAGCTCACGCGCCTGCTGCATGGTGCGATGCAGACCTCGTGAAGATCGCAGCACGGGGGCCAGTTTCTCCAGCACGGTGTGGTATTCCGTGGCAGTGCTCGCTAGATTTTCAGCATCTTCCAGCTCGGTCAGTTTGTGGTCGTAGGTCCGCAGGTGGTCGTTCAAGGCGGCCAGGCCGGTGCCATTTAGGTTGGTCTTCCACTCGCCTTCCGGGCTGCGCCAAAAAAGCGCCGGTTTGCGCTGGTGCTCATCGGGCTGCGGTAGCTGGTGCAGGATGATGAGCAAATGTCCCTCCTCCAGCATGGCGCGTTGCGGGCCCGGCTCTCGGCCCAGGCGGTTGCGGATGGAGTCCGGGATGGTCCACAGCCTCGGGAGAATGCTGGCTTCAGGTTTCATAGACGCAGCGATCCTAGCCGAGAGGTCTGGGGCAGGGGAATACAATTTCGTGCCAAGATTCGCTCGCTTTAGCTTGGCAGACGTAGAAAAAGCCATGCGTCATCTTGTCATCATCCTGGGAGATCAGCTTGATCTCAAATCTTCCGCCCTGGAGGGTTTTGATCCGCAGCAGGATCGCGTGTGGATGGCGGAAGTGGCGAGGGAATCCACCAAGGTGTGGGTGCACAAGGCGCGAATTGTCACCTTTCTGGCGGCTATGCGGCACTTTGCCGAGGAACTGAAAAAGGCGGGGCTGCCTGTGGAATATCGCCGCCTGGAGGATCCGCAGAATCAGAGCGACTTCATCGTGGAGCTGGAAGCGGCGGTGAAACGGCTGAAACCGAAAAAGCTCATTCTGGTGGAGCCTGGGGAGTGGCAGGTGCGGGAAGATTTTCGCCTCGCGGCCAAACGCTTGAAGCTGGAACTGGACGAGCGTGAAGACCGCCATTTTATGGCCACTCATGCCGATTTTGAAAAGCATGCCAAGGGGCGCAAAGGCCTGCGCATGGAGTTCTTTTATCGGGAGATGCGCACTCGTCATGGCATCCTCATGGAAGGCGGAAAACCCATCGGGGGCGAGTGGAATTTCGACAGTGAGAACCGCAAGAGTTTTGCCAAAGCGGGTCCGCCTTTGCATGCGGCCCCGCGTCAGTTCCCGCCAGATGCTATCACCCAGGAAGTGATCCAGACCGTGGAGGCCATGTTCCCGGAGCATCCGGGAAATCTCGCTGACTTTGACTGGCCTGTCACGGCGGCGGATGCGCAGATCGCCCTGGAGGATTTTATTGCGCATCGTTTGGCGGATTTTGGCGATTACCAGGATGCCATGTGGACCCAGGAGCCGTGGCTCTTTCACAGCCGCCTCAGTGCGGTCATGAATCTGAAACTGCTGGATCCTCGGCAGGTCATCGCAGCGGCGGAAAAGGCCTATCAAAAAGGCCTCGCGCCCCTGGCGGCGGTGGAGGGATTCATCCGCCAGATCCTCGGCTGGCGCGAGTATGTGCGGGCCATCTACTGGCGCTTCATGCCGGGTTATGGGGAGATGAATGAACTCCAGGCGCAGCAGCCGCTGCCGAAGTTTTACTGGACGGGTGAGACGGACATGAACTGCCTGCGCGATGCCATCGGCCAGACCCTTCGTTACGGTTACGCGCATCACATCCAGCGGCTGATGGTTACGGGTTTGTTCTCCTTGTTGTTAGGCGTGCGACCCCAGGAGGTCCACGAGTGGTATCTGGCCGTGTATGTGGATGCGGTGGAGTGGGTGGAGCTGCCGAATACCCTGGGCATGTCCCAGCATGGCGATGGCGGCATCATGGCCAGCAAGCCCTACATCGCCTCCGGCAAATACATCCAGCGCATGTCCAATTACTGCGCGGGCTGTCGTTACGATCCGGCCCTGTCCACCGGCCCCAAAGCCTGCCCCTTCACCACGCTCTATTGGGGGTTTCTCCTCCGTCACGAGCCACGGCTGAAGATGAATCAGCGCATGTCCATGCAGGTGCGCAATTTAGCCCGCCTCACTGATGCGGAGAAAGAGGCCATTGTGGAACAGGCGCAGTCCATCCGCACGAGTCTGGCGTAATTCCCACCACTTATGTCCACCTCTTCCCGTGTCTGGTTCATCACAGGTTGCTCCTCCGGTTTCGGTCAAGCCATGGCCGAGGCGGCACTGCTGGCTGGAGATCATGTCATCGCTACCGCCCGTCAGGTCGCAGATTTAGAGATGCTGGAACACATCGGCGCAGGCCACTGCCACATCCTGCCGCTGGATGTGACCGATGCCGCGCAAGTCAGCCAACAAGTAGCCGCTGCGCAGGCTGTCTGGGGGCGGCTGGATGTGGTGGTGAACAATGCGGGCTACGGCCTGCTGGGTGCGGTGGAGGAATGCAGCGAGGAGCAGATCCGGTTAAACTTTGAAACGAATTTCTTTGGCGCTTTGAATGTCATCCGGGCTGCGCTGCCCATCCTGCGTCAGCAAAAGCAGGGACACATTATCAATATCAGCGCAGCGGCGGCCATTTCCAACTATGCGGGTTTTGGCATCTACGGCGCGGCCAAAGCAGCCCTGGAATCGCTGAGCGAAAGTCTGCGCCTGGAGGTGGCGGCTCATGGCATCAAGGTCACCCTGGTGCAGCCTGGCCCTTTCCGCACCCGTTTCATCGGCAAAGGCATGGCCCTGGCCACCGCCACGGAAACGTATGCGGGCAGCAGTGGCAAGTTCGCTGCCTATTTAGAGAAGGTGGATGGCAAACAGCCCGGCGACCCCGAACGCGCCGCCGCCCTCATCGTTAAAATGGTCCAGGATGGTCAGGCACCCTTGCGTCTCCCGCTAGGCAAGTATGCCGTGAAAAAAGTCCGTGATGTTGCAGCTTCCCGCCTGCGCGAATTGGAAGCTTGGGAACAGGCCGCTGGTGAGACGGATGGCTGAAGAGCACGCTGGTAGGAAAACCGTCTCGACAAAGGGGCCGCATTCATGCGAGAGGATTCGAGAATGAACTCGAGTCCCTTCCGCCGAGCCTGTGGCGGTTTCTTCCGCTATGCGGCCTGGACGGGCATGATCGTTTTCATCCTCGTTTCCTCGGTTTATGTCTATCTGGATTGGAAGGCGGAAAAACGCTGGGCGGCTGTGCAGGCGATGGTCAAACGGGAAGGGGAGACCCTCACGCTGACGGACTTGATGCCACCCCGCCTGCCCGAAGCGGAAAACTATGCGGCCATCCCCGAACTGCGCGGCATCAACATTGTCGAGGATGGCGATGATAAAAAAGGAGCCCCGGCAGCCAAGCGCCAAGCCTTGCTGGATCTGGTGAGCGGTCTGGAAAAGATCTATCCTAAAATGTACCAGGAGTTTTCGCTGGGCAAGCCTCCCAATTGGCCGCGCATCATGGCCGAGCTGAAATCTACCAGCTACATCACCGACCTGCCACCCGCCGGAAAAGAGGCCGAGCTTTTCAAGCGCACCTTGGAGACCCAGAGGCCCCTGCTCAAAGTTCTCGCGGAATCTTCCCGCCGTTATCAGCAGGCGGAATGAGTACCAGCTTTGCGGGATCAGACTTTGCCCAAACATTTGATGAAGCTTCCTCTGGCCCATTATGTGGCGGTGAACATGGCGTGCCGGGCTCTGGCTTTGCATGGAATAGCTTCCGCAGAAACAGGTGATTCGGCGGATGCCCTCGATGATTTTCGAGCAATCACTTTGTTGATCCAGACATTCTCTCGTGAACCCTTGCTCCTGGGGCACCTAACTGCGTTGAATGCTTGTCGGCCAAGTTTCGAAATTGTATGGAACCTCCTGCGGGTTCGCGCTCTTTCGAATGACGCGCTGGCCCATTTGCAATCGCAACTCATCTCCCAGGATTACGAGGCGAATTGTCTTTTAGCTCTAAGGGGGGAATTGATTGTTGGGCTTAGTTCCGTGGATGCACTTGCCAACGATGAGACTGGAATGGCACTGTTTGCTGTGATGGGACAAGAATCCAAAGCCGGTGGGCTTCGACCTCTGGTTGGTAAGGCTATCCCAGATAGTTTTTTCACCGAAAACAAAGTGGCATTGGTGGAGGTTGGGATGGCGCATCTTGTCGGCCCGTTGAAAACAAAGGGGGCATCGGCTGCCTTCAAAGAAAATGGTTCCCTGAGTTCTGCTCTTACCAGTCGCAGTACTGCAGATTTTTCTTCTCAAGATTTCATCGCGAGAATCATTCTTCACTCGGTTTCCTTTATCGTCCAGAAAGTGATTCATGTAGAGGCCCAGCGCAGGCAGGCCATTGTCGCTTGTGCCCTGGAGCGCTACTTCATTAAACAGGGGCGGTACCCTGAGCGATTGGAGGAACTGGTGCCGCAATTTCTATCTTCCGTGCCGTTGGATCCGGTAGATAGCCTGCCACTTCGCTACCAGAAGACAGATGCAGGTCGCTACCGCATCTGGTGCGTGGGGATGGATGGCGTGGATGATGAGGGGCAGGTGAATCCAGACCCTGGTGACAATCCGTCGGCCATTCTGAGCAAACCTCAGTACCTGGGCGATTGGACCTGGCAGTATGTGCCTGTCGAGCTACCGCCTGCGGTGCCTGCCCCAGCGCCCAAAGGTCCAGGGCTGCCACCCCTGCCGGGTTTTCCCACAGTTCCAGGAGGAGGGAAATGACTCTTGTGACTGCTTGTGGCGTGGTTTTGTCTGTTTTCTTCATTTTGGTGCTTTTTGGAAGTGAAGATCGCGTGGAAAGCTTGATTTGCGCCCAAAAAGCCCCTTGCAAAGCGGTGACGCCAGCCCATAATCCACGCCCCTTGCGAGCTGCCTAGTCACATCGCCGTCGGTCTCCAGGTCCGTTTTCTCTTTTGAGAAGCACGGACGCTCGCTCTGGAGGTAACCCGGTTTATCCAAATCCATCCATGTCCGTCCGCCTAGCCAGATTCGAAATGCCGAGTCGCCTCGTCCGCAACGAGGCCACCGCCACCGATACCTACGCCCAGTTCAGCGCCGAGCCTTTTGATAAAGGTTACGGTCACACGATCGGGAACTCCCTTCGCCGTGTTCTGCTTTCTTCCCTGGAAGGTGCAGCCATCACGTCGGTGAAGATCCGCGGTGCGGAACATGAATTCAGCACCCTGCCTGGCGTGCTGGAAGATGTGGTTCAGATCGTTCTGAACCTGAAGAAAGTCCGTTTCAAGCACCACAGCGAGAGCAAAGAAGCCCGCCTCCTCTCCATCAGCGTGGACAAGGAAGGTGCTGTCACCGCAGGTGACATCAAGGAAGACAACCACTACGAAGTCATCAACAAAGACCTCGTCATCTGCAACCTGGACCGCAAAGCCAAGTTCGAGTGCGAATTCGAAGTGCGTGTGGGCCGTGGTTTCTCCACCTGGGAAGAAAACAAGCGTGCAGACACCCCGATCGGCGTGATCCCGATCGACTCCATTTACAGCCCGGTGACCCGCGTGAAATACGGCGTGGAAAACACCCGCGTCGGCCAGAACACCGACTATGACAAGCTGGTGCTGGACGTGTGGACCGACGGCCGTATCGCCCCGAGCGACGCCCTCCTCCAGGCTGCCTCCATCCTGCGTCACCACCTGGACGTGTTCGTCAACTACGACGACAAGGCCATCGAATTCGAAGCGGCTCCAGAAGCCCAGACCGAAGAAAACAGCGAGCTGCGCAAGCTCCTGAACATGAGCGTCAACGAAATCGAGCTGTCCGTCCGCGCGGCGAACTGCCTGAACAACGCCAACATCACCTCCGTGGGCCAGCTGGCCATGAAGACAGAGGCCGAAATGCTGCGCTACCGCAACTTCGGCAAGAAGTCCCTCACCGAAATCAAAGAGAAGCTTGCAGAACTGGGTCTGTCTCTCGGCATGAAGTTCGATTCATCGCTGCTTGAGCCTACCTCCGGCGGCAGCTCCTTGCTCGCCCGCAGCAGCATGATCGCTGATGACGACGATGAAGCCGATGCAGCTGGCTTTGCTAGCTTGATCGACAGCCACCTGCCAGACGGTGACGACGACGAATAATCCCTGACCTTAGACTAGAGAGAACGAAGACATGAAACACGGAAGAAAAGTCCCTAAACTCCAGCGCGACGCCGCTCACCGCAAAGCACTGCTGGCCAACCTCGTTTGCGCCCTTGTGGAGCACCGCCGCATCCGCACCACCCTGGCCAAGGCCAAGGCTGTGCGCCCGCTGGCAGAAAAAATGATCACCCTCGGCAAGCGCGGTGACCTCCACGCCCGCCGCACCGCTATCTCTGAGCTGCGTCAGCCTGCTTCTGTGAAGAAGCTGTTTGAAGACATCGCTCCTGCTTCCAAAGATCGCCAGGGTGGTTACACCCGCATCATCAAGCTCGGCCAGCGCCGCAGCGACTCCGCTCCGATGGCTTTCATCGAGTGGGTTGACGCTTACGTGCCCCCAGCACCGAAGTCTGAAGAAGCCGCTGTCGAAGTGGTGACCGTCGAAGAGCCAGCCGCTGCTGAAGATGCTGCTCCAAAGAAGAAGCGCGCCACCAAAAAGGCCGCTGAAGCTTCCGCTGAGTAATCAGCCTCGACGGATCTGAAGATCTACTTTGAGCGCGGATACCAAAAGGTATCCGCGCTTTTTGTTTGGAGTGGTGATCTCAATCCAAAGCGGTTTTGCCCCAGATTTCCTGGAGCAGTTGATGGATGGCGGGTTCGGCGGTTTTGAGTTCGCCGTGGACGAAGGGGTGGAAGTCATTGACGCCGAAGTAGGCTTCGGTCATCTCGGCAAAGAACTCCTTGGGGTTGGTTAGGGCATAGTGGCGGATCCGGCGACCGGTGACATGCAGGCTCCTGTCGCCATGGCCAGACTTTTGGTAGGCTTCCCAACAGGCGGCGATGCGCGGTTCGTCAAAGCCCAGCACTTGGTCGTGATAAGCGTGAGCTAGCTCATGCAGCAGGCTCCAGGGCTGGATGTGCTGATGGCGGGCGGAGACAAACTGCTCGGCGACAGGGATGTGCACGGCTCTGGCCAGGGAGGCCGAATGGCCGTTGTCCGTCAGCCACTTGGCGGAGGGATGATACTGCATGGAGGTGAGGTCGCGGCTATTGAGCTCGAGCCAGATGGGGACCTTCTGAAGTTGAGGCACTTTGTCTTTCGGCAGGAGATTTATGATGTCTGCCAGTCGAGACTGGAGAAGGGCGAGCGCGGTCTTCCCCAGCGCGGCGTGGTCTGGCTGCAGGAGTCGCGTATCCACCTGAATGGTCCAGCCTTCCACCTGCTGGGCAGTATGAGCTGTGGCCTGGGCCAGGCTAACCGAGGTGATGAGTGAAACCAGGATGGTAAGGAGAGTGGTGGCGGACATGCGAGGGGTATAACGTTCGAAGCCTGGCCGTTTGTCTTCAATAAGAAGCATCTGAGCATTGCATCCTGCCTCAGGGTGGCTGACGGTGGTGCACTCATGGTGCGTGCTCTGGGATCTCATACTCTCGCGTTGGTTCACGGTTTGGGAGACTTTGCGTTGTTTACGTTAAAGTCGTTCCAGTCCGTGTTCAGTGCACGGCGATTGTTCCGCCGGGTTCTGCGAGGTGTGTTCGAGCAGGGGGTGCGCTGCCTTCCTGTGATCCTCATCGTCGGTTTGTTCACAGGTTTGGTACTAGGGTTACAGGGCTATTATGTCCTGAACCGGTTTGGGTCCGAAAGTCTGCTAGGTGCCCTGGTATCGCTGAGCTTGGTGCGCGAGCTGGGACCTGTGCTTGCTGCCCTGATGCTAGTGGGGCAGGCGGGTTCAGCCCTGGCGGCGGAGCTGGGCATCCAGCGCAATACGGAGCAAGTGGCGGCGCTGGACACGATGGGTGTGAATAGTTTGGGCTACCTCATCTCCCCCCGGTTGCTGGCGGCTTTGATCGTGTATCCCATGCAGACGGCATTGTTTGTCACCATCGGACTTTTTGGCGGCAGTCTTTCCGGCACTTGGTTGTTAGGCCTGGAGTCCGGAGTTTATTGGTCCTCCGTGGAACGTGCGGTGCAGATGCAGGATGTGACGGAGTGCCTGCTGAAAGCGGGGACCTTTGGCCTGCTGACCATCGCCCTTTGTGCTTACCATGGATTTAACGCGCATCGCTGTCGTTCCGCCACTGGCGCGCGTGCGGTCAGTGCCTCCACCACCCGGGCGGTGGTGCAGTCCAGCATCACCGTGTTAGCCGCGGATTATGTGATCACCTCTTTCTTGATTTGATGATGTCCGCTCCTACTCAAGAAATGCTGCTTCAGGTGCAGGGCGTGCAGAAGCGCTTTGGCGACAATGTCGTCCTCGCCGGCGCAAATCTAGACGTGCCGCGCGGTAGTTTGGTGACCGTCATGGGGCGCAGTGGTACGGGTAAATCCGTCTTTCTCAAATGTCTCGCCGATGTGCTTCGCCCTGATGAAGGACGCATCCTGTTTGACGGGAAAGAGCTGACCGCAGGTGAGGCCCGTGAGGACTTCCGCCGCCGTTGCAGCTTTCTTTTCCAGAGCAATGCGTTGTTTGATTCACTGACGGCTCTGGAAAACGTCGCCTTGCCTTTGGAACAGACGCTGGATCTGCCGGATAAAGAGATCCGCGAGCGTAGTCTGGAGGCCCTGCGCCAACTGGAACTGGAAGCGCACCAAGACCGCTACCCCAGCCAACTTTCCGGCGGGATGCAAAAGCGGCTGGCCCTGGCGCGGGCGATTGTCACCCGGCCGGAACTGGTGCTGTTTGATGAACCAACGGCGGGCCTTGACCCCCTGCGGCGGAATTCGGTGTTTGTCATGATCGCCCGTTACCAGCGGCAGTTTGGCTTTACCGCCGTGGTGGTGACGCATGATGTGCCGGAGGCGCTCATTGCGAGTGATCGGGTGGCACTGCTGGACCAAGGGCGGATGCATTTTCAGGGCACACCCGCGCAATTTTCCGCTTCATCCGATTCTGTCGTGGTCAGTTTTCGCGATAATACAGCAGCTCTCAGCACTTCCTTGGCCGCCATCCGCAGCGGTGAGATTCTCCATTCTGAAGACGTATGAAACAGACCAAGCTTGAATTTCTAGTCGGTGCCTTTGTGCTCTTGGGCCTGGCAGCCGTCGCTTACCTGACGGTGAAACTGGGGGCTGGCACCCTATTGGGGGGAGATACCTACATGCTAGAGGCCCGGTTTACCAGTGTCAGCGGGCTGAATGCGGGCAGCAACGTGGTGGTGGCGGGGGTGCCCGTGGGCCGGGTGGAATCCATTCGCATGGAGCCTTCCGAGTACACGGCCATCGTGACGCTGAATGTGATGGCGGGGCTGAAATTGCCTACGGATTCCATGGCCTCCATCAAAACAACCGGGCTCATTGGCGATAAATATCTAGCGCTTTCCCCGGGTGCAGACGAAACTTACCTAAAAGCTGGCGAGCGAATCACGATGACAGAGTCTTCCGTTGATCTGGAGTCCTTAATCGGGAAGATGGCCTTCGGCAGCGTGTCAGAAGAAACTGAAAAAGCACCACCCCCATGAACCGACGTTCCTTACTCGCTTTGATTGTGTCCGCGCCCCTCCTGCTCGGGCAGGCATCTGCCTCCACTGCGGAGGCGCAGGCACGTCTGAAGACGGCGGTGGATGAAGTCCTTTCCGTTTCTAACCGAGTCTCCAGCCGCAGTGCCTTGGCGGAAAGTGCGCGGCCCGTTTTGCAAAAGCACATCAGCTTTGAAACGATGACCCGCCGCGCAGTAGGTGTGGGTTGGCGCCAGTTCAGTGCTGCTCAGCAGCAGAAGGCCACGCAGCTTTTCACCACCCTGGTCATTCGTACTTATAGCAATAAATTTACGCCCGGTGAAAAAGCCTCGGTGGATTTTCAGTCTGCCGTCGCACCTGCCGCTGGTCGCGTGGATGTGCCGACCACTCTGGTTTACAAAGGCAGCCGTTACAGTGTGACCTACCGCATGGAGCAGGTGGGGGGCGGCTGGCGCATCGTGGATGTCGTCATTGAAGGCGTCAGCATGGTCGCCAATTACCGCACCCAGCTCGACGCTACCTTTAAAAAAGGCGGTGCCGCAGCTGTCATCACCTCTCTCGAACAATCTGTCTCCCGCCCCCAATGAAAACTGGCATCCACTCTCTTCGCCTGCTGACACTGGCCCTGGTCCCTTTTTTGACAGACTGCGCCACGCCCAAGTCTTCCCCCCCGCCTGTTGAGGCTGGCACCACTGCGGTGAAGCCACTGGATGCCGTGGATGAACTGGACGATTACGGAGCGGCAGCGGAGGTGGCAGATCCTTTGGAGGGGCTCAATCGCGCCACCTTTAAGCTCAACGATGGCCTCTACAACTTTGTCTTCCGGCCTGTCTCGAAAGGTTATGAATTCGTGGCTCCACAGCCTGTGCGGAAAGGACTGACCAACTTCTTTGACAACGTCAAATTCCCAGTGCGTTTCGTGAACAGCGGTCTTCAGGGCAAGTTTGGCCGTGCAGGCAAAGAGGTGCAAAAATTCGGCGTGAATACCATTGTGGGCGCAGGTGGTTTTGTGAAGGTTTCCGACAAGATTCCCTCCCTGGTCGCAGTGCCGAGCGAAGACACGGGCCAAACGCTGGCCAAATGGGGTCTTGGCCACGGGCCTTACATCGTTCTTCCAGTTTTTGGTCCGAGCACGGCGCGTGAAACCGTGGGCTTTGCCGGTGACTATGCGCTGAATCCGGTCAACTGGGGTTTCTTCCTGAAGGGAGATGCTCGCGATTGGGTCTGGATTCCTTCGACGGTGAACACCGTGCAGTCTTTGCCTGACCAACTCTACTATTACGACGAGGCCTGCAAAAACTCGGTGGATCCCTACCTCTCGGTTCGCAGCATTTACATTCAGAATCGCAACTCTGCGGCAGACCAGTAGCCTGTTTTCATGGGCCTGATGGGTTCGTCTGGAATGGGGGTCAAGAAGTGAGGTCCTTTAGCCGAGCCTCAGGGGATCCTTGCTTGTGACATGAGGTCATTCCTGAATTGAAAAAGAGGCGATGAAATGGTGCGTGGGATGTGTACTGATACACCGCCCCAATTATGATTTCCCCCAATCATCGTTTCATGGATTCTTATCTGCTTAAACCCATCTTGATGGGTCTTGTTCTGTTGCTTTCTACACTGCGCATGCCCTCTGCCGAGGTCACGTGGAATGGCGGCGGAGCGGATAGTAACTGGGCCACCGCGCTGAACTGGGGTGGGGCAGTGCCGCTGGCAGGGGATTCACTCGCCTTTGGCGGCAGTCTGCGATTGGCGGCGGTGAATAACCTTACGGCAGACACAAGCTTTGCTGGCATCACCTTTAACAGCGGCTCAGGTGCCTTCATCCTTTCCGGCAATCGAATCACACTGGGTGGGGATGTCATCAATAACGCCACTCTCACGCAAACGATCAGCCTGCCCTTACTGATCGAGGCTACACGGAATTTCAACGCTGCGGCAGGGGCGTTGACCGTGATTGGAGTCATCAGCGGCAGTGGGGGCCTGAATAAAACTGGCACGGGGACGCTGAATCTCAGCGGGACGGAGGCAAATGCCTACACCGGGGTGACGACGGTGAGCGCCGGGATCCTGAATCTGGACAAGACGGCGGGCGTGAATGCCATCGCTGGGAATCTGGACATCACCACCGGCGGGAGAGTCACCTTCGCGAGGTCTAACCAACTGGCTGATACGACCCTGGTGACTCTGAGTGGTGCGGGCAGTGTGTTTAACGGCACGGGTGTGAATGTGGGCATGCCCAGCTCATTTTCAGAAACCATCGCAGGACTGGCAGTTACGGGCGGGGCCTTCAATCCTGGAGCTGGATCTGTATGGACCATCACGGGTGCAGGTAGTTTCACGGGTGGGGTGGATAACACCATCTTTGTGGGTAACAGCGGTGCCCGGCTCAGTTTTGACAGCTTGCGGCTCACGGCCATGACGGCGACCGCTTCCGGTGTGGTCGGGACAAACAACAGCTTTACCCTTTATGGAAACTCCGCCACCCAGAGTTCCATCACGGTAGGGGCCGGTGGGCTCACCCTGGATGGTTCTCGGCTCAATCTGCGGCGGGGAGGCGTGGGTACGGCTGGGAGCAAAATGGTGCTGAATGGCAGCGTGACCACGGTGGGCACAGCGGCTTCGTTCATCACGGAAGATACAGCGGGCGGCACGGTGGGCACAGTCAGGCTGGAGCTCAGCGGGACCGCCGCAGCGGTGGATCGTGAGTTTAACATCGGTGCAGGCGGGGCGAACCTAACCATCAATGTAGAAATGACCAATGGGGCCTCTTCGCAGGCAGGGCTGACGAAGACGGGAAATGGTAACCTGACCTTTACGGGGGGCTATGCCAATAGCTACACTGGCACCACTCGGATCAATGGCGGCACATTGACGCTGAACAAAACGGCAGGGATTAATGCGGTTGCAGCCAACATCGAAGTGAATGCAGGCGGCACCCTGACGATGAGTGCCAATGATCAAATCGCCGATACTGCGGGCATCACGGTGAACTCTGGCGGAACGATCTCTGCCTGGGGCAGGAATGAGACTTTGGCCTTTTACACTCAGAATGGCGGGGGTGTGACGGCGAGTGGCAATGTCGGGCAGGTGATCATTACCGGTGCGATGAGATTGCTGGCAGGCAATGTCTTCACCATCAATAGCAACGCCGTGCCAGCCCATTTCCAGGCGGGTAGTCTGGAACTGGGTGGGGCCGATCTTTTGGTCGGCGGTAACAATGGTGAGGGCATAGGCCGCACTGCTTTAACGGTGGGCAGTGGGGGCCTGAGTTTGAAGAACGGTCGCACTCTCACCTTGTATCGCGGCAGCGCCGGCACGGTTTTGAACCTCAACGGAGATTTCACAGGCGCGGGGACCAACTCCATCATCGTCAACAATCCAGGCTTGGTCGAGCCGGAGCTGAACCTGGGCGTCGCGACGCGCACTTTCACCATTGAGACCGGTGGCAATACCACCATCAGCGTGGGCATGGTGGGCAGCGGAGGCTTGACCAAAAGCGGCCCAGGTACACTGACTTTCACGGGAAATTTGGCCAAGAGCTATGCGGGCGTGACGACGGTGAACGGAGGCATTCTCAACCTAAATCAAACAGTGGGGACGGATGCCATCACCAACGGGCTGGACATCCAGACTGGTGGCACCGTCACGCTGACGGCCAATGAGCAAATCGCGAATGGCTCCGGCATTGTTATGAACGGCGGTCTGCTATCTCCCCTGACGACGATGGAAACACTAGCCTTCTACACCCAAAATTCAGGAGGTTTGAGTGCCAGTGGCAATGTGGGGCACCTGATCGTGACTGGGACCATGACGCTGGATGGGGGCAACATCATGACCCTGAATAGCAGCGGGGCCACACCGCCTAACTGGCAGTTCAACCGCGCTGTCTTGCGTGGCGCAGATATCCTGGTCGGAGCTAACAATGGCATTGGGAATCCACGGACGAAGTTGACCATCGGCAGCGGTGGTTTGCTACTGCAGGGGCGGACCATCACGCTCAATCGTGGCAATGCAGGGTCTGAAATGTTCCTGGAAGGGGACGTGACGGCTAGCGGTACAAGCACCATCACGGCGGGGTCCAGCGGCACGGTTGAGCCCTTGCTACATCTCGGCACGGGGAATCGTGTTTTTGATATCACGGGTGGCACCACCACGCTGGGGTTGGAGGTCGTGGATGCGGCATCGCTTCAGAAAAGCGGCAGTGGCACCTTAGTGCTGGCCAGCGGGAACAGCTACAGCGGTGGCACCACGGTCAGCGCGGGGAATTTGCGACTGTCGAATGTCAGCGGCAGCGCGACAGGTAGTGGGGCCTTGACCGTCAACAGTGGCGCGACTCTCAGCGGCACCGGGCGCGCAGCCCCGGCAGCCGGCTTGGGGATTTCCATCAGTGGCATCGTCTCGGTGGGGAATCCCAGTCCGGTGGCTGGGCAGACGCTGACGTTGAGCACCACGGGGTTGGGGATCGTGGAGATTGGCGGTCGCGTAGTGATCGATCTTTTTTCCGGGCAGGCCAGTGGCGGCGTGAACAATGCGGCGAGTGCGGATCGCCTGATTCTCGCCAGCCAGGCGGGCGTGATTTTGGGTGGCGGTTCAGTGTTAAATGTGGTCACCAGCATCCCAGTGGATGCGGGCAATACAGCAGGCTGGGCTCCCGGCACGACTTGGCAGATCATTGACTGGAGTGGCCTCGCTGGATCACCCACTGGCAACTTTAGCAACCTCGGCGGTACGACGGGTAATTTCCTGAACCTGCCGGATTTAGGGGTGATGGGTTATGCCTGGGACGTCTCACAGCTCTACACAGCGGGGACCATTTCTGTCGTGTTGGTCCCCGAGCCTGGGCGGTTATTGCTTGTGGTGCTGGGACTCGGGAGCGTACTGCTCCGTCGTCGGCGCTGGGCACTTTGAGTCAGGCTGGTTTCACTTCGGCATTGCGGGCGGTGTCAGGGGCAATCCATGGCTGAGAAATTCGGTCGCTTGAATCAGTGGCGTCTGGATGAAAAGCTTGCGTTCAGCCTCATCTAGGACTTTTGCCGGAGAGATGAAGCTACGTGTGCTGTGAGCGAGACTGAGGCGGATGAGATCTCGCTTCAAAGATCCCTGTGTGACGGGCATGCCGGCGACGATTTGTTCATACTGGCCTAACTGCAAGGATCGCATCGGTGGGCTGTCTTGTCCTTCGTCGGTCTTTGGGGCCGCGGCCCAGCGCGTATCGGCATCGCAAGGGTCTGCGGTGGGCAGGAGAAAGGCCGTGTTGGGGTGCGCTGGCAGAGGAGCAAGTGGTGCAGTGGGTGGCTGGGCGACTGGCCAGCGCCATTCTGCCTGAGGGGTGATTTGACTGCTCGTTTCGCGGGAAACTCGAAAGGCCCATTCCCAGCTCGGAATGAGGGTGACGGCGATGTCTTGGCCCGCAGCTTTCAGCAATGCAGCCCAGGGTTGATGAGCGAGTACGGGATCCACGGCGGCCAAGACCTGTGTGGCCTCAGGACTGACTTGATCGAGAGAGTGCAGAAGGGTGCCAATGAGGGGAGCCACGTCCAGCTCGCCGGAAGGTTGGGGGCGAAGACGATCGTGGTGAATGACTCTGCCGGAAGGCCCCTGAATGATGAGGCTGTAACGACCTTGGTTAGGCTCCCCACGCAGAACGAGTGATAGCCAGACGGTGGAGGCCCATTCGGCACGTTCACGCAACTCCGTGGCGATGGACCAAAGCTCCACTTGGCGTTGATGCTCCAGCTGCTGCATGTGCCGAGGATCTGCCACCAGCGCCTGCACAAGCGTGGAAGGCTGGTGCCGACTGTGCAGGTGCCGCAGGGCTAGCAGCCTGAGGTCTGCGGGAAGAGCGCGCAGGGTGGTAACGGTGCGGTCATGCAGCGTCTCATGAAGAAAAAAGAGATGCTCTGGGTCCTGGAGGGCTTCAGGTTCCAACTTTGCCCATGCGTGGCGCAAAGAACGTAGGCAATCCTGGCTCAGCTCTTCATCCCGTAGGAAGGGCATGCGCCGCTGGTTTTGCCTGAGCTTTTGCGCGTAGTCGAGAAGGGTCTGCGGGGATGGCGGTAAGTGCGGTAAAAGACGGCCTAAGGTGAGAAGGCGGTGATGTCTCGCGGCTAAAGTCGCCGCCGCCTGGAGGAGTTCATGCTGTTTTTTCAACCCATAAGCCTGGGCTTTGCGAGCTACCCAACTCAGGGCCGCTAAGGGGTGATGCAGGACGATGCCCGCACGCCGCAGCGTATCCCAAAGAGGGTCTGTCTGAACTTCATGAGTGAGGTGGCCGTGAGCTGGATCTTCAGTATCCAAATACTGCCGCGCGGCTGCCTGGCCCATCTCACTGGCGGGTGGATCCCCAGGGAAGGGGAGGTCTTCAAATGGAACCTGAAGGGCTGAATGACCGCAAAGACCTACCTCAGAGAGATGCCATGCCGCGACGCGGCAGCGCTGCAAAAAGGACTCTGGAGCCTGAGGGGGTAGCAGGTGTAAAACGAGGGCCGTGAGCCTAGCGGCCTGATCCGCATCGCCCCCGAGACGGGCGGTAGAAGCGGCGGCGAGGAGGGTTTCAAGTTCCACACCTCGTGCGGGGCTGGAAGCTGGGCGGGCATCGCGATGCAGCGTCCAGGCGGTGAAGTGCCAAGGAGCCAGGTCGGCTGCCTCAAGGGGCTGGGCACTGGGGAGTTGGTCTAGAATTTGCCGATGAATGACCGTGGCTAACCGCCGAGCCATTTGAGCTTGTTTGGCTGGCCAAGGCAGTTCTTGATCCCAAAAGCTGAGGTCCACTTTGCGGCCGGGTTTCCAACCTGGGGTGGCTGTTTGGAGCAGAGTTTGGAGTTCCTGCCAAAAGGAGGCCTTTTCTCTCGGCAGTAGGCTGCGCGCTAAAAAGAGAACCAGCGCGGAGGCCAATGGTGAACGTGAAATGGGGACGAGCCGATCCTTCTCCAATCGCTGACGTAGAGCTTGCCGAAGGGGGTCTTTTTTCGTTGGGCTAAGCGCAGGCAGATCCAGCACCTCCGGCAGCAGTGCGAGCGCGGCCCAGAGGATGGGGGAATCAGGGGACTTGAGTGCGCGCAGACTGAGTTCAGCCACGTCCTGCCGCCGCTGCGGTGGTGATTCGCCGCCGTGAAGTTCACGCCACAGGGCGTAATCTGGACGCTGGGCGTGCTGGGCATCTTGCTTTTGCCAGTAGTCGCGCAGGGCCCCGCGGCTCGGCTTTCCCGTTTGGGTCGTGCGCCAAGCTTCAAACTCCCGGATCACCGTCCCCAGGGGGATGAGGGGCGGGGCTGGACGAGCGGCTGGTTTGGTAGGGCGTGAACGGCGCGGAGCTGGCATGAAAGCGAGAGTTTAGCGATGCTGGACCAGAGAGCAATGGCGCAGCAAGGGGGGTGACACCGACTTGCAAACCGTAAGCTCCCACGTGTAATACAGCATGGGTTTGTCATGGATCATTCGAATAGGCCTCTTGCTGCTAATGCTGGCCACTCCTGCGCCTGCGCAGACACCCCCAGAAAAGGTGGCTGACCCTGCACCTGCGGAAGAGCCGCCACCGGATAAAAAGCAGACGCTCAGTTCCCTACTTACAACGCGTGAAGGCCTGCGAAAGACGCTGGAAGAAGCAAGGCAGAAGCTGCGCAACGAAACCGCTGAGACGGCCAAAAAGGACCTCCAGACCGAGATCGAGCGGCTGGAGAAACGCCGCCAGGAAGTGGAGCGTGACTTTGCTGTGATGGTCACAGGCCTGCAATCCCTGGAAGATTACAGCAGCAATCCAGTGAGCCAGGCCCCACTGAAACTCCAAGATGAATTGGGACAATTCCTCACGCCCATCTTCAGTGACTTGCGCGAACTCACCCGCAAGCCCCGGGAAGTGCGAGCACTACAGGATGAACTAAGCCGGTTAGACTCCCAAAAGGAGCAGGCGAAACGGGCCCTGGATGAGGTGGATAAACTTTTGGCAGATATCAAAGCCAGTAAATCTCCCGATGCAGGTCTGCGCACGGAGTTGAATGAAACCCGCAAACGCTGGCAGACCCGACTGGGTGAAACAGAAAGCCGCATCACGGTGGTGCAGCATCAACTCAAGGAACTGACGCTCTCTGGCGCGAATTTTTGGTCGGAACTGGGGAAGCAGGTGCAGCGCTTTGTCTTCACTCGCGGGACCAATATTGCCCTGGCATTACTCGCCTTTCTAGTGGTGCTCTTTGGCCTGCGGGCAGCCTACTATTATGCCCTGAAACTGGTGCCCGTGAAGAAGTACCAGCGGCTGAGTTTTTCTGCCCGGCTGCTGGATGTGGTGCATGAGGGCGGAAGCTTACTGCTCGCCATTGTCTCGGCGCTACTCGTCCTGTATGCGCGGGGAGATTGGTTGTTAGGCGGTCTGGCTTTATTAGCCGTGGGCGGTTTGCTGATGACGGCAAAGTCAGGAATCGGCAAGCACCTGGAAGAGCTACAATTCCTTTTGAACCTAGGTTCAGTGAGAGAAGGGGAGCGCGTTTATGTGAATGGAGTGCCTTGGCGCGTGGGGGCGATCCACATGTTCACTCAGTTGACCAATGTGGCCATCGGTGGCCCTGGATTGCGGCTGCCACTGGCTGAACTTTCGAAGATGGTTTCTCGCCCCAGTTCGCTGGACGAGCCGTGGTTTCCTTGCAGCAAGCGGTCCTGGATTTTGCTCAATGGCACGACATTGGCCCAGGTCACGGACATCACACCGGACCAAGTGGAGCTGCGCTACGGTGGGGGGCTGAAACGGTGCCTCCCGATCGGTGACTTTGTGAAGTTGGACGTGGCTTGTCTGGCGGGTGGTTTTGCTCGCTCGGTCACGGTGGGGTTTGACTTTCAACATCAATCCCAAGCACTGACCGAAATCCCGCAAAAACTGAAGGAGGATGTGCGTGCCGCCTTGCTGGAGACGATGCGGGAAGAGGAGCTGCTGGATGTGGTGGTGGAGTATCAGGAAGCAGCGGCTTCGTCCCTGAATTTCCTTATCGTGGCGGTGTTGGCAGGTTCACAGGCTGCGAACTACCTCTCCATACCACGCATCCTCCAGCGTGCAGCTTTGGCTTCCGCCACTCGTCATGGATGGGACATTCCATTTCCACAAATGGTGGTGCGGCAGGCTGGCGCTTCAGCAGCCTCTTAAGGAACACAAAAAAGGCCAGCCACCGGAAAGGTGACTGGCCTCGAAAGAAACAACGAAAATTATTCGCTGACCTTGGCGGTCTTGATGGTGACAGCTTCAGCTGGCACATCGCGGTGGCCGCCTTTGCTGGTGGTCTGCACGGCGGCGATCTGGTCCATGACGTCGAGGCCCTTGGTCACTTTGCCGAAAACGCAGTAGCCCCAGCCGTCCTGGCCTGGGTAGTCGAGGAAGCTATTGTCCTTGAGGTTGATGAAGAACTGGCTGGAGGCGCTGTGTGGATCTGGCGTGCGAGCCATGGCCAGAGTGCCTTTGACGTTTTTCAAGCCATTGGCAGCTTCATTCTGGATAGGAGCATCCGTTTTCTTTTGCTGCATGTCAGCGGTGAAACCACCGCCCTGGATCATGAAGTCAGGAATCACGCGGTGGAAGATGAGACCATCGTAGTGGCCTTTCTTCACGTATTTGACGAAGTTGGCGACAGTGCCGGGGGCTTTGGCGGCGTCGAGTTCGATTTCGATGGTACCTTTGCTGGTTTCCATCACGACTTTCACAGGCTTAGTATCGCTCACAGGGGTCTCTTGGGCTTGGGTTAAACCGGTCGAGCCGACAAACGTGAATGCGAGGGCGGCAAGAAGCGGAAGATTGAGTTTCATACAGTTGGGGAGAGAAAGAGGCATGGAGACGCGGAATATGCAAAGGGGAAAGTGAGGATCATGCAAATGGCAGGACTGAAGATAAAGAACGGCATTATTTGAATAATGTAGAAGTTTCCAGCGTCTGAACCTCAGTTATGAAAATCAAATTTCTTTCTTTGGCGGGTGCCGTGCTCTGTGGTGCGGCCCTTAGCTCCTGCGTGACTTACGACGAATATGGCTACGGCTATTCAGGAGTGGCACCGGTTGGGAGCAGTGTGTATGTGGAGGACACCTCCTATTACGGTGGGGGCTACGGTTATGCCCCTGGCTATGGCTACGCCCCAGGCTACTCCAGCATCGGCTTCCTGGGCTTTGGCGGTGGGGGATTTTATCCTGGCGGCTACGGTCGTTATTATGATCGGCATGACCATCATGATCATCACTATGGCAGCCACTACCGGCCTTCCTCCAGCAGCTCTCGCTACGCCTCGCGCGTGAGTCGGCCTAGTTCTTTCCGCGACGGGACCACCTTGGGCGCGGCTCCAAGGACACCTACGCTGGGTGCGCCACGTCAGTTGACGCGTCCCTCTAGCAGCTCCTCACGGGCATCTCGCTCCTACACTTCTCCAGCTCCGACGATGCGCTCCGCCCCACGGGTGGAGTCCAGGTCTGCACCGCGTATGCAGTCGCGCCCAGCTCCGACCATGCGATCCAGTCCCGCGCCGACCATGCGCTCTAGCCCACGGGTCACGACTGCCGCCATGCGCTCTGCCCCATCTTCAGCTGGGCGCACGCCTTCAGCATCGTCAGATCGGCGTCGGGAACGTTAATCACACTTGAGGTTAGGTCTGCGCTGGCCCGGCTTTCTCAAAAGTATTTCTTTGAGAACAAAAGCCGGGCCATTTGCTGGTTGCGATCTAGCAGTCCTTTGAGCTGTTGTTGGTTGGTATAGATCAGGGCACCTTGATCTGGATACTGCTGTTTCAGGACTTCGCACTGGGCATCCAGTTGCTCGACAGCGATTTTGAGTTCCTTCACCTTGCGGCTTTCATCGGGGGTGATGCGGCCTTCATAAATCGTGTGGTGGAGGATATCCGTCTCACGGGTGAGGTAAGCCACGGCATTGGGCAAGGATGCGGGGCCACCTATGATGGCACCGGAGTTGGGGTCCACTTGAGGGATCTTGGGCAGGAGTTTGTCCGGACGCTGAGGAATGACGGATTGGGGCTCATTGGGCAGGCCACCTTCACGTGCATCAATGATCTTGGGGGTGATGAAGAGCATCAAGTTTTTATGATTCTTGCTCTTGCTGTCGTATTTGAAGGCTTTGCCTAAAACAGGAATACTGTGTAGAAAGGGGATGCCTGCTTTGCCTTCACGCTCGCGGGCTTCGTCCAATCCACCCACGGCGACGGTGTAGCCTGAGTTCACCTCGACCGGGGCATTGTAAACGCGGGAGGATGCTACCGGGTAGGGATTGCCATTGATGACTTCCGTGCTGATGATGCTGGAAACGGTCACTGCCATGTTCAGCAAGATTTTGTCATTCTCCATGCGCTTGGGCAGGATGTTGAGCACGGTGCCGATCGGTAAGTAAGCGATGGAAGAGGTGGTGGTGGCACCTGCACCGACGGTGGCTGAGGCGGTGCCATCGAGCACGGGCTGGTTGACCACACTGCGGAAGGAAACTTCACTGTTATTCAGGGTCACCATGCGAGGGTAAGAGGTCATTTGAGTCTCCTCATCCCGCAGCAAGGCACGGAGTTTCACGTTGATGTCCTGAGAACTCAAAATGCCTAAAGCTGGGTAGCCCAGTGCTCCGCCTGCTGCGTTGAGATTGGTCGGGCTGAGGAGGTTGGTCAAATCTGCGCGGTAACCGCCATTGGTAGCGACGTTGTCGTATTCCACCTTGATGGTTCGCCGCCCCGTTTCTTCATCAATCTCCTCGTTGACTTCATTGACTTGACGGAAGTTTCCGGTGTCAAACGTGCCTGTCCAGTCAATGCCGAATTCACGTTTGGGATCCCGGGTGGTTTCCACAAATTTGACCTCAATGGCGATGAGGGTCTGCGGTTTGTCTGCCACTTCTAGGAAGCCTTCCACCCAAAGATGCTGGAGCCGTGTGGCGACGACATAGAGGGTATTGGAGTCTGACTTCCAGATGACCTTGGGTTTACGGAAAGCGCTCAATTCATTTGAGTTCATCGCCTTGGTCAGATCTCCGCCAGAGCCACCCAGAGCGGCTCCAAGATCACCACCACCGGTGCTTTGGCCGCCAGTTTCCTGCTCTTCAGTCGGCAGGCTGAGCAGAGAACGGATGTCATTGATGATTTCGCTCCGGCGCACCGAGAAAGTCTCTTGGTTGCCTTGTAGATTCACCCCACCTCCACCACCGCCGCTGCTGCCACCACCGCCGCCAGAACCACCCACGGGTGTGAGGCTCATGCCAGAACCTGAATTGACACGGTCCACTCGTTCCAGTGAATTATGCCGAATGAGATAGGACTTGCCGATGAGTTCCTTGTCGTCGGCTGGACGGATGTACCAGATGCCATTGTCTGGGATGATGGCGAGTTGGTTGGCTTTGCAGAGAGTTTCTAAGACGCGGAAAGGGCTGGAGCGAATGGAGAAGGTGACCTGCCGATTGCCTTCAGGGCTATCATTGGGCAAGGAAAAGAAGGACATGCCTGCATCGGTGGCCAAAAAGCGCAGCACGTCCGAGAGGATCGCATTCGAGAAATCATACTGCTGCGGCGGGGCATCACGGAGTTTCATGGACTCCGCCTCGTATTGGCTTGAGGTGAAGTTAAAGCCAGGGCCGCTTATCTGCGCACCTGCGGGGCGGAGAACAAAGCTTGTCCCGAGGCAGAGGATCAAAAGGAATGGGCGCAGAGTGTGCATTGAAAATGGGCTGTTATGAAAAATATAGTAGATTTGGTGAATGCACTCAAATGCTATTTATCACCATGATGATAATATTTTCCGGAAAGCCTAAATATTTGGTTTTCACGATAAGATTGCCTCTAAAGATGGTTTGGAAGACTCAATATTCGCAACTATGAGAAATCAAATTTATAGAAAATATGGAAAAACGTTGCTTGGTGTTGATTTTCACCACAAATTTAGCTAGGTTTAATTATTTACCATAACCAATATGGAAATCACTCCATTCACTCACCCACCTTTTAGACAGCCGACTTTGCGGTCTCGTCGGGCTTTTTCGGTGATGGAGCTCGTGGTCATCATCGCCATGATGGGTGTGCTGGCGACGGTGGTTCTTTCTTTGGTGGGGCGGCAACCTACGGCAGTGAAAGACATCAAGCTGTCTTCAGATGTGGCCACACTGAATCAGATGATCGCCGTCTATACCTCTGATGGGGGAAGCTTCAAGGCAGGCTCAGATCCCCAAGCGGTATTGGATAAACTGAAGCGCAGCCGCCCTCAAACTGAGTGGAAAAGCCATGTGGGACCAGCCTCTGGGAGATTGGTGGATGTGCGTCTGAAGGCGCGCATCACTTCTAGTCCCGAAAAAAGTGGCCAAGCGCGTGCGAAATGGAATGCGCAAAAGCAGAGATTTGAGTTAACCACCGGTTCAGGTAGTGCGGTGACTGAGTTTTATTTGGATGAGACTCTTGCAAGGTCAGAGCCTGGCACGGATGCCCGGACGCCATCCGTAGTACTTTTCAATGTCGGCAAGAGTAAAAATCAGGGTTGGGTATGGGGACATTCCACAGCGGGTAAAGCGGCGTACAACACGCCTGGTAGCAATGGCGGAAATGGGGTTTCCTCTCCCTTTAATCCCGGGGATGCCGTCCCTGTCACGCCCCCTGATACGGGTGGTGGCGGTGGAGGCGGCGGGTCTGGAGGAGGATCTGATGGCGGTGGTGGGGATACGGGTGGAGGGAGCTCACCTCCTACAGCTATCACACTGCCACGCCCAGGCATCAGCCCATCGGGCGGGACCTTTGCTTATGCAGCTTTTCCAGGCATGATTTTGATCAGCCCGAATGGAGCCCCTGCCGATGGATCCACTCTGGAGTATCGCGTGAATGGTGGCGCCTGGACTCCTTACACGGGCAGTCCTTTAGCGGTGGGATCTGCGGATAAATTGGAGGCGCGCAATCGTGCCACAGACACGGCTCTTTATAAAACGAGTAACATTGCCTCAGCTTCCTATTATCGGCTCGTTTCAGGGTTTACAGGCGCAGGCAAAGGTACCTGGGGGAATGTGACGGGCGGGACGGGCCTGGTAAACACCATTCAAAACGGTGATGAAAAATCCACCATCAAGCATGGCAACACCAAGCTGGATCTGGGCAACGGCCAGTTTCTCGATTCGGGAAAAGAAAACACTCTGACTTTTGAGCCTAAACCTTTTGAAGGCGTGATACCAAAGGTCTGGTTCTCCCTGGGAGATTTGGTGATGCTGAATGGCACGACGTTTTACAACAGCGAAGCGGATGGAGTGACTTTGAGCATCAACCTCGGTCTCACGGAGCCTGCGCAGAGCGCCGTCGTGCATATCAATATGGGGCTGGTGAACACGGAAAATAGCACTGATCGCATGGCGAGTGCTGACATTGTGGAGTTACGCAATCCTAGCACGGACTTTACCGTGACGGTGGATGGGGTGGAATACCGTCTGGAGTTGAGCTGGGCTACTTTAGATCCCGGTGCCGGAGTGGCGCAGGGAAATCAGTTTCTAGTTTTTGAAGGGTCCTCCGCCAGTGCGGCCCTTCGAGGTCGCTTTGTGCCTAACAAATAGTTTTTTAGAATCTCGCCATGGAAGACATCAATGAACGCAGCCAGTTAGGCTATCGCATGCTGCATCTGTCCAAGGATGCTGGGGTGAGTGATTTCTACATCACGCCATGGGAGCCGCTGACCTACAAGCGGAACGGAAAGCTCTTTTTTGATTCCTTTATCTACCAACCCGAGCGGCCACTGGAATTTACGGCGGGGTGCGTGGACTATGCGCTCACGTTAGGAAATCGCCGTTATCGTGTGAACCGCATGGTCACACGGGGACGCCCACGTTGGGTGATGCGGTTGCTCCCTGAAACCATCCCTGACATCAGTAAACTGATGGTGCCACCTGCGGCGATCAAAGCTTTCCTGGAGGCGAAGAATGGACTCTTCCTGGTCTGCGGGGCCACGGGTTCTGGTAAATCGACCACCATCGCTTCTATGATTTTAGAGCGTGCGAAACGCCGCCAGGAACACGTGCTGACGTTCGAAGACCCGATCGAGTTCGTGTATCCCTCTGGCATTCCGTCCCTGGTTTCTCAGCGCGAGATCGGCACGGATGAGTTGGACTTTAACAAGTCTTTGCGTGCAGCGCTTCGTCAGGCCCCCGATGTTATTCTGGTGGGGGAAATTCGTGATGGTGAAACGGCTGAGATCGCCCTGCAAGCGGCGGAGACTGGACACGTGGTGGTGGCGACGCTGCATACTTCCAGTGCCGCGCAGACCGTGCAGCGTTATCTGAAACTGATCCCGAGTGATCGTATGGAAAACGCCATGCTCTCCTTTGCCGATAGCTTTCGTGGGATTCTTTGCCAGCGGCTTCTGTTTGATGAATCGCGGGGCAAACGTTTCCCCATTCATGAATTGCTCCTCCCCTATGACTCAGTCTGCGGCATGATCCGGCGCGGTGAGTTCAAGAACCTGGAGCAAGAACTCGAGGCCGGCTTTACGCGCGGCATGATTAGCTTTGAAAGGTGCCTGGGCTTTCGCCAGCAGGATGGGTGGAAACCCTCCCAAACGCGTAAGACCGGCTACGCCGAACATGAAGTCTATGACTTCCTATCCCGAGAAAACCTGACTTCCGTATATGCTGTTGGATGAAATCAAATCTGTGCTGAGCTTTGCCGCCTTCAAACCGGAGGCGGATGATGCCAGCGTATCTTGGAGCCGGCGCTTTGAAGGGCGCAAGACTCTGCTTATCAACGTCAGCCGAAATCAGACGAGCTGGCGAGGCATCAATAAGAAGGGCCGCTTTGAAGAAGGCGGTGTCATGGAAGGGGAGTTTGCCGATGTGGCACCCCAACGAGCCGATGAATGGCGCATGCTGGCTGATGGTGGCTGGTGTGTGGTATCCGTGAATAACCGCTTCATCGTCAGCCTGGAGAATAACATGATGCGTGGTGAAAACTGCGTGAACCTTTTGCGGACCAATCCACGGGCTGTCTTGGGACCCAAGTTTGACCGGGGTAAACGCTACGCCATTTGTCACCACCCAGAGAGTTCAGCCAGCATGCTTTTGGCGTGTGAGGAGAGCATGGTGAAGGTGACTGAAGATGTTTTGAAGACCATCGGCATTCGCCCTGGGCGTGTATGCTGTGGGCTCTTTGCACTCACAGAATACGCGGTGCATCAGCTCTATGTGGCGCAGCGTGGTGCCGCCGCGCAAAACATGATCCTCATTGCAGCCTGTGAGGGATCCATCGCGGTACTGGTCCAGCAGGATGGGCAGTGGAAAGAGTTGCGCTGCCGCAGTGGCCTGGGGCCGGATGCTGTGGAGACCAGTCTGCAAATCATCAGTCCTCTGGTGCAGAAAGTTCCACAGGGCAGTCCCGTCTATTTCATCAGCGATGGGCAGGACGCCAAATTCCGCTCCGAACTTTTTGTTCACCTTGAACGCCTGGGTGCCACCGACATGACCCAAGAGGATCTCTTGTGGAACATTTTAGGCAATCATTAATCCGCTTTCGCTTCCTATGTCCGACTACATTTGCCACGACTTTAAGACGCCGCGTACCGATACGTCGAAACGTCTGCCGAATTCTTTCAAGATGGTGCCGATCGCCTTTTATCTGGCGCTCATCGGAGGGGCCTATTTCATGACCATGGATTGGATGGCCTACAAGCGTGCCCAACAGCAGAAAATGACTTTGGAAGAAGTGAAGAAGGAGCATGAGGCCGTGACTAAACAGATGAGCGAAGAAAAGGCGGCGCTGGATGCAGAAACAGCCAAGGCCGAAGCGGTGGCAAAATGGGTGGAAGGCACTCGTAATCTCCAGCCTATCAGTGTTGCAATCGCCCGCGCGATGCCCGCAGAGGTTCGTCTCTCCGATCTAACGCTGGAGCGGAGTGATCAAGTGCCGTCCAACTTGGCTTTGGCCGTGAGGATCAATGGAGGGTCTGCCACAGAGGTCGCCTTGATTGAAAGCAGCATCTCACGCCTCAACTATCGTTCCTACTCCCCTCAACAGACCAAGGTGGGAGACATCATTGAGTACCGGTCCACGCTGGTTCGTCAGGAGCAATAACCTCATTTTTTAAACGCTCATGAATCCCAAACAACTTGCCTGTGTCATCCTGATGATGTTCATCGGCTGTGTCACGTATTTTGCCCAGATCGTCCATAAGAAGGTCGGGGTGATGAAAAAATCTGCGGACATGGCTCAACAGGACGCCATAGCGGCGGAAGGTGCACGTCAGGCCTCGGAGATTCTGACCGCGAGGACAAAGGCAGAGACCGAAGAGATCCGCCGCTTTCTTCAGTCCTGGACACCGCATGTGGATAAAGCACAGACGGAACAGGAGGTGGAAAGCACCATCGAGTTCAGCCTGCGTGAGCGTGGTATTTCTCTAGTGCGTTCTCGGAAAACGGAAGTGAAGATTTCACGGGAGAACAAAGTGATCCCCAAGAGTGTGCTGACGACGGTAGTCATCGAAGATGAATATGCCAAAGTGCTGAATTGGCTGGGGGATGTTGAGAAGCGCCTGCCTTTAGCACGGGTAAAAGCCTGCCGCATCACGGGGGGGAGTAGCGCCCGGCAACTGCGCATGGATGTTTCCTTTGAAACTCCATTGATCAACCTCGCCTCAGAGCCTGTTGCGGCTGCAAAGACCAAGAAAAAAGCCTGATTTCTAACCATGAAACGAATTTTTATTCTCATGTTTCTCATGCTTTCTTGCCTGGCAGTTCATGCCCAGGAAGAAGCTGAAGGGGAGGGGACTGAACGCGTGCAGTATGCGCTCATCCTACCGGAAGAAAAAACGCCTGAGATGGTGAAGCCCGAGGAAAACAATCCCTTCGAAGCAGCGACCGATGGGCGCGTGGATGATGAAGGCGATACTGAAGAAAACCAAGTGCGGGACATGCTGCTACGCATGCCTGTGGGTGGGGCAGTTACTGGTACACGCGGCATCCGTGTGATGCTGGGTGGGATGCGTCTGGAAACCGGGATGGATGTGCCGAGTGTGATTCCTGACCAGCAAGTGTTGTTGAAGGTGAAATCCATCACCAGTTCAGCTATCGAACTGGTGTGGGTGGAGAAAAAGCCGACGGGTTTGCCTCCTAAACTTTTGGTTATTCCTATGGATGGGGCTCCCACCGTTCGTTATCGCATGCCAGCCAGCCCGGATGCTGATGCGGCTGAAGGGGGGAGCATGGGGACGATGCGGCGGCCTGATGTCTCCGCACTACCACCTCGCACTGGAGATGAACCCTCAGTGGCCCGTGCCCAACCAGCGGAGGAGACGGTGGTATCCTCGCCACCTCCTGCTGCTGCGGCGCCATCACCTGCCAAAAAGCCAGCTTCTTCGCCTCCCGCATCTGATGCGCCTTCGGCTTCTGTGTTACGCATGTTGTTCGGCAATCACGCTCCTGTGGCTAAATGAAATTTTTCGTCCAGCACTTACGGCCTCGCTTTGGCTTCTCTTCTATCGAGTTGCTGATGGTGCTTTCCCTTTCAGCCATCGTGCTGGGGGGGATGGTGGTGAGCTATGGAACATTGGTCCGCAGCCAGCCTCAAATCGCTGGGGTGGTGAAGGTGCCGCTGGATACGACGCGCCTGACGCGTTTTTACGGCGAAGCAGATCTGAAAAGGCAGGATACAGCCTCCGCACCGAGCTTCGGTAGTTTGGCGCTCGCGGAAGAGTTGCGAGAGCAATTTTATCATGACGTGATGAGTGCGACGGCGGTTTTTTGTCTGCCTCGTGAGGGGGATAACACTTGGAAACCCAGCTACATCAAATACAATCCAGACACGGACGAAGAACTGGATACGTCTCAGAAATTTCGGGCGCATATCATCCGTGTCGCAGGGGTCGCAAACTCTTTGTATCAGAACTATCGAAATCCCGGTGCCAGCAGTGAAAAAGATCTGCCGAATTTGAGCGTCTTTATCCTGAGCTACAGCAAGATGTCAGGTTACCTGAAGGTGCTTGCGATTTATGACATTGATGTCATTCGCTTCGTGGACAAATCCCAACCTCTGGGTTTCCACGCGAGTGTGAAGCGTTACACTGATCCTGCCGGGCCGCCGCAGGGCGTGGATTACAGTCTGATCTTTTCGGGCGGATACTCGGTGTTTTATCCTCCTGCAAATCCCGCTGCGCAGCTGGCAGCGGATATGGCGACAGATGGCTTTACACCATTGTTTGTGACGTTTGAGCGATACACCCGGTTAGCCGTTCGTGAATCCACGGCGATTGACCGTTTCAAGCTTGCTGCGGAGCGTCCCTTTTATTTCATCTGGTGGCCAGATCCTTCTGCGCGGCATCTCGGACAGCAAAAAAACACGGCATCCCCGACCACTCCATTGGGTGCCTACAATCACATGGCAGGGCGCACGTCCTTCATGTTTACTGTGCCTGTTTTCCCAGCGCTTTGATCTTCTGTTATGAACTTGCGCTCTAAATCTTCACCCTCTCCCCGCACTGGTGCCCTCATGGGGGTGGCTTTGATGCTGATGCTTTGCAGCGGGCTCTTTCTTGCGGGTTGGGTGACGATGATGAGCACTCGATCTATCCAAGTGAGTTGGTTGGAGAGTGCTTTGCAACGGCGAATCGCCCTGGAGAATTCGCGTCTCCTGGCTTGGCAAACCGCCATGGATCATGCCTTTAATGCAGAGTCTGATCTGGCCAGTAAATCGGCTTTATTATTCAACGGTAAGGTGGGGGCCTTGAGCACGGACAATGGGTGGTCTGACCTGAATCTGTACAACGTGCTCACTTCACCGCTGACGATGACCAGCGTCTTTCCTTATAACCCAACGGGACTGCGTCCGGGGAGTTCGTATCTGGTGCATGAGGAGTTTGTTCGTCCTGCTCTGCCTAACAACATTTCTTTGGATAACTTCACGGCACATGAATTTTTAAAGAGTCGCTGTCCTGTGCTTAATGGCGATTTGTTTGTGGTTTATCGCAAACCGGACGCAGCGCTGACGGAGCTGAACATCTATAAAAATGTGGCTCCCTTTCAGGTTTATGGACGCACGGTGGTTCGGCATCCGCCTTCGCTGTTTGTTAAGAACACGTCTGCTGTGCAATTGCCCTTTTTGACGAAGTCGCTCTACATTCAGTCCCATGATGCAGCGGCGCGTTATCCGATCTCCGGCACGGGGTTGGACGGTAAGACACTGATGCCTTCGAATTTGGCTGTGGCACCTTCATCCACAGGGCCCAATACTGCGGCTGAGAGCAAGCTGTTTGATGGCTACCTCAATGTGATTGAGAATGCGGACAATCCAGAGAACTCGCTCTGGCATACGATGCAGAAGGGGAGTTATGAGGAGATCGAGGTGTATCAGGATAACCTGCCTCCTACCGGGAGTTATTGGATGGCGAAGTATGACACTGAACAGCCCCTGGTGCCGCCGCCTGACTATGCCAATGGTGGATTTGAGGTGCCGTTTAGGACGCTTTACATCAATCTGGCGCACCCTGGCTTAAAGCATCTATGCATTCGTCAGGACATCCGTATCGTGGACCAGATCGTCTTTGTGGGGCAAAAGACTTCTGCTGAATATGAAGCTGCTGGGGCCATGAGTCCCGTCATCGTGACGCTGATCCAGGGATCGGGATCTCCCGTGCGAAACGTGGCATTTCAGCATGAGAATAATCGCCGTTTGATCATCGGCACGAAAGTGAAGTCGGGCCTAACAAGTCGCGAAATTATTTTCTCGTGGGCTGGCTCGCCAATCCTGGGACGTGAGCTGCGCTGGCGGATGACTTTGATCAATGAAGGGTTCCCGGTGCTGATGAATTTGCATGAAAATGCGGCGACGGATATCCGCTGGATCGGTGGCATCATGACGAACTGGTCTGTCTGGCGCAATAGCATGGTGACAGGACCCCGCAGTGAGCGGCTCATCCTGCAATCTGATGGAGCCGTGCCCACCTTGCCTGTCGTGGGGGCGAGTTATGAATCCCTCCTGCCGCGTGAAGCTTGGCTAGAATCTTACTTCTTACCTCAGTCGCCTGATCGTTTATGAAAAGTCGTCTCTCCCATCATCTGCGTCGTGGTTATACCTTGATTGAGGTCTTAGCAGCGGGGGCCGTTGTCTCCGTGGGGATGGCCGCAGCCGTGAGTCTTGCAGCTTCGCTGATGGCGCAGGAGGAGTTGGCTTGGCGAGTCGCGATCACGCGGAATTATCAAGAAAACATGGTGCGGCTTTGGCAGTTGGGGATGAGCCCCGCAGGCAGCAAGGATGCGACCAACATCGGTGCTGTGATGCCGAGCCAGAGCTTCAGCACGCTCCTCAATGAAGCCATCAATGGCACGCCCTTTTTGATCGAGACGGGCACCATAAATCCTGAGAATTTAGGCAAGCTACAGTCGGCATCTATCACGGCTGTGGTGAATGTTTCATCGGACCCCGGTAAGGAAGTGGAAGGAGCTGGCTTTACCCTCACCGCTTACCGCCCAAGCCTGCCTAGTAGCTTGCGCACACAGGCTCTCAATCGCTGATCCCCTCTTACGCTCATGCTGAAAAAAGTCACCATCACGAACGTCAATACCGGGCACAAATCCATCGCCATGGTGGATACGGATACGCATGAAAAAGCGTTGATCGGTTGTGGGATTGCCCCCAATGAAACGGCGTCCATTGAGGACATCACAGGGCCAGATGAGAAACTACAGCGGCTGACTTCCCCCAAAGGTGGATCTGAAGACTGCGGTGCTTTTTTCTCCGGTCTGGGGCGTTGTCTGGAGCGAAACATCAGCATGACCAAGAGCTTAAAGCTCCAGGTGAACCGGGTGGTTTCTGCGCGTTATAAAGGCATGATAGCGGAGGTGATCTATGCCATCTCCATGGGGGAGAAATTCAGCGATGCGGTGGCGCGGTTTCGCGATCTTTTTTCCGAAGATATTTTATCCCTCATCATTGCGGGTGAGGAAGCTGGTCAGTTGGCCCGAGTCTGCAAACGAATTGGCGTAGCGCAGAAGAAGTCCTCCAAGACGCTGAAGAAGCTGAAGGGGGCGATGATTTACCCTGGGGTGGTGATGGTCCTCGGGGTGGTGGTGGTCATTGTCATGAGTTTCACCCTGGTGCCTGCCATGTCGAAACTCTTTACCAGCTTCAATGCGGACCTGCCCTTTGCGACCAAGGCGCTGATCGCGTTGTCAGATCTTTTTATTCATAAGCCCTACATGGCGGCAGCTCCGTTGGTCGGGCTCTACATTTTCTTTTCCAACTTTAGCAAGGTCATGGCTCAAAAGTGGGTCCAGGATTTGGTGCTGAAGATCCCTGTCGTAGGGATGCTGGTGCGTAAATCGGCTGCAGCGGCTGGTTTTCGTACTTTGGCCATGCTCACGGAATCGAACGTGCGGTTAACCAGTGCGTTGGAGATCACTTCTTCCGCCACGTGGCATTATCACTACAAGGAGTTTTTCAATCGGTTGCGCGACCACATCAGTGTGGGACGTACTTTGCATGAGGCTTTCCTGATGGAATCTCATTGGTTAGGCTCGGACGGGCGAAATCTGTGCGGTCTGATCGAGTTGGCCTCTGAAACGGGCTCTGGAACGGAGATGCTGGCTGAGATCGCCGATGACTACGAGGAGGAGCTAGATAACATGGCGGCGTCTCTGGATAAGCTTATCGAGCCGCTGACGATGCTGATCCTCGGTGTGATGGTGGGCTTCCTCATCTATGCGATCTATGGGCCGATGTTTAGCCTGGGCGATGTGATCCTGAAGAAGAAGTAGGCGGAGTAAAGTCAGCGCCCTGCTCGCAGGGGCAGGCGCAGGCTTGAAATACTTGCATTTCGGCCAGCGCAAGGAATCATGTGTTCATGAGAACAGATGATTTGCCAATCAATCGTCCACGTGGGCGTGGGGCGGCGGCGAACACCCCCCAGCGATTTTCGGCTCTACAGATGACTTATGATCCGGGAGAAGAACCGGAGAAGGTGGTGACGAAATTTTTTCAGGATCACTCGAGTGGTATCATCAGTCGGCACAACAGTCCCGACCTACCGTTTGAGGCGAGCTTGAATCCCTACCGGGGTTGTGAGCATGGTTGTGCTTATTGTTATGCGAGGCCGACGCATGAGTGGTTGGGTTTTTCAGCAGGAGTGGACTTTGAGTCGAGAATCATGGTGAAAACGGAGGCCCCGGCGCTGCTGCGGTCAGAACTGGCACGGGAGAAATATGTGCCGGAGCGCCTGTCTCTCAGTGGAGTGACGGACTGCTACCAACCGGTGGAGAAGCGACTGGAAATCACCCGTGGATGCCTGGCCGTGCTGGCGGAATGTCGGCACCCGGTGGTGATGATCACAAAGAATCACCTCATCACTCGCGATATGGATCATCTGGGGGAACTGGCACGTCACCAAGCGACGGCTGCTTACATTTCCATCACCACGCTGGACGCAGATCTCGCCCGTAAGTTGGAGCCGCGGGCTTCATCTCCACAGATGCGGCTTGAGGCAATTCGAGCTCTAGCGGGGCAGGGGATTCCGGTGGGAGTCTCAGTAGCGCCGATGATTCCTGGGCTGAATGACAGTGAGATCCCGGCCATTTTAGAAGCAGCGCGTGAGGCAGGAGCACAGTTTGCAGGTTACACCGTGGTGCGACTGCCTTTCAGTGTGAAAGAGGTTTTTGCCTCTTGGCTAGAGGTGCATTTTCCAGGGATGAAAGACAAGGTGATGGGCCGAATTGAGGAAACTCAGGGGCGCACGCTTTCGCATCCTGAATTTGGCAGGCGGCTGAAAGGCGTGGGCGTGTGGTCCGAACAAATCGCGCAGATTTTTAAGATCTCGCTCAAGCGAGCAGGGATGCTGCATCGCCGCCCAGAGGTAAATGCGGCGGCTTTTCGGCGGCCTCGCGAGGTGGGCGGGCAGATGGAACTTTGGTGATGGCGTGCAACATGGGGCTTAGAGGAGCGTTTGTGTTGCTCCATGATTCGCCCACTTTTGCTCTCGCTGTCCCTGATGGCTGTCTTTTCACTGGCTGCGGCTGAGCCGGTGCCGCCGGAGGGCTTCGTCGCGATCTTTAATGGCAAGGACCTCACAGGTTGGCAGGGCAGTGACAAGTATTGGTCGGTGGAAGATGGCTGCCTGACCGGGGTGGCGGATGGGACGCTGGACTACAATCGTTTCATCACCTGGAAGGCCGGGAAGGTAAAAAACTTCGAGCTGCGGGTGAAGGTGAAAGTGACGCCGGATGGTAACAGTGGACTGCAATATCGTGGCCAGGAGCGCCCAGATCTAGGCGAGTGGGTGGTGACGGGCTACCAGTGTGATGTGGTGCCGAAGAACCCTGACTACAACGGCATGCTGTATGAGGAGCGCGGCCGCCGTATCCTGGCGCATACGGGTGAGAAGGTGGTCATTGATCCCCAAGGTCAGCCCTGGGTAGTGGGTAAAATGCCTGTGCAGAAATTTCCCGGTGGCGAGTGGCATGACTACCGGGTGCGGGTGGAGGGAAATCACCACCGCCACTGGATAGATGACGTGATGACGGTGGACGTGGTGGACCTGGATGAAAAAGGCCGCGCGCTGGAGGGCGTGATCGCTGTGCAGGTACATGTGGGCCCGCCGATGAAGATCCAGTACAAGGATTTTTTTGTGAAGCACCTGACGGATGACCTGCCGATCCTGAAAGCTGAGGCCGCGCCCATCCCGGCGGATGCGGTGAAGGTGGTCCCACAGGGCGGCGGGAAGAAAAAGCCCACCGCCAAAAAATAAGCCCCAGGGAGGCCAGTGGCGATGCCACGGGTGCCCTGAGGCTTAAAAATTGGGATGCGCTGTAGCGAGATTTATTTGATCTCGGCGGCCCAGAGGGTCTGCCAGTCGTCGAGGTTGTTGAGGTCCACAGCACCGGGGTTGACTCCGGACTCATCGCTCACGCCAGCGGCATCAAGGATGGTTTTGCGGACGTCGTCGCCGTGGATGTAACCGAGGATGGCCTGATTGTGCTTGTAGAGATTGGCCTTGGTCAGGTTCACGCCAGGGTAGGCTTTCACCCAGGCTTCGAGCTGGACGTAGGTGGGCTTGGTGGCGATGAAAGCGAGGAATTCATCTTCCTTGATGCCGAGGGCGCCGAGGGTCATGCCGTCATAACCTTTGCCGCAGGCCGGATAGTCGGCGTGAAGCTTGCCTGCGGCAGCGAGGGAGGCCTTTAGCCAGAGGCGTGGCAGGTGAAGCACGCCGAGGGGACCGGCAACACCGGAGGAAATGAGGGGAACGATTTGGCTCATGGATAATGAAGGGAAGGATTGGTTAGGTCTAGACGGCAGATGGGCTGCCGTGCGTAGAACGTCCATTACGACTGGTTTCCGTCAAAGGCTGGCAGAAAAGAACAAGGATTCTGCGGTTCATTGGCAGAAGTGGCTGGGCTGGGACGTAGCAAGCGCACTTGTGTGAAAAGGCTGTTGCCATGCCAAGGGCAACCGCTAGACTCGCGCGCTTTATCCCCCGGTCCAACCAGCCGGTTTTAGACATCTCCCATGAACTCGTTCCTTCTCGACCAAGGCATCCTTGTATCCATCGCGCTCGCTGTGGTGGGTTTGGCTTTTGCCATCCTTTTGATTCGCCAAATCATGGCCTGCTCTCCAGGCAATGACCGAATGGCGGTGATCGGGGATGCGATTCAGCAGGGGGCAAAAGCGTATCTCAACCGCCAGATCCGTGCGGTGAGCCTCATCGCCATCGTGGTGTTCTTCATCGTCTGGTATACACGCGGTGGCCTAGCCAGCGCAGGCTTTGTGGTCGGTGCGGTTTGCTCCATGGTGGCGGGTTACATCGGCATGATGGTGGCGGTGCGTGCGAACGTTCGCACGGCCTGGGCAGCCAGCATTGGCTCGCATCCTGCGCTGAAGGTGGCCTTCAATGGAGGTGCCGTTACAGGGCTGCTGGTGGTGGCTCTGGGGCTGCTTTCTGTGGGGGTGTTTTACCTCATCGTGGAAAAGATGGCCGGTGCGAAAGCTGCGATTGATGCCTTGATTGGACTGGCTCTCGGTAGCTCACTCATCTCCGTTTTTGCTCGTCTGGGCGGCGGTATTTACACCAAAGCAGCGGATGTGGGCGCGGACTTGGTCGGCAAGATCGAGCAGAATCTGAATGAAGATGATCCACGCAACCCGGCGACCATCGCGGACAACGTGGGTGACAACGTGGGCGACTGCGCAGGCATGGCGGCAGACGTTTTTGAAACCTATGCGGTTAGCCTCATCGGCGGTATTCTGGTGGGTCACCTGACGGGGCCTGAAGGCAACCACTCGGTGCTGGTGTACCCTTTCGTGTTGTGTGGATTATCCATCCTTTCTTCCTTGCTCGGCATTGGCTGGGTGAACTTTGTGAAGCAGAAGCCGACGGCTTCCCTGGTCAGCGGCGTGGCGGTGGCAGGCGTTGTTTCTGCTGGCCTGTTCAAGTGGGCGACGGATGTGATGTTCCCTGAGGCCATCGTGATGGCGGGGAAGACCGTGACAGCCAATGACCTGTTTTATTGTGCATTGATCGGCATCGTGCTGACCTTTGTGGTGGTGTGGATCACGAACTACTTCACTAGCACCCATCACGCCCCTGTGCGCCGGATTGCCAAGGCGTCTGAGACGGGGCATGCGACGAACATCATCGCGGGTATCAGCGTGGGCCACCACGCCACCCTGCTGCCGGTGCTGGCCATCGCAGCTTCCATTTGGGGCTGCTGGGACCTGGGGGGGCTGTATGGTATCGCCATCGCCGTCGTCTCCATGCTGAGCCTCAGCGGCATCATCATTTCTCTGGATGCGTTTGGCCCGATCACGGACAACGCCGGCGGGATCGCCGTCATGTCCGGCCTGCCTGAAGAGGTGCGTAAGATCACGGATGAACTGGATGCTGTGGGCAACACGATGAAGGCGGTGACAAAGGGTTACGCCATCGCTTCTGCGGGCCTGGCTGCCATGGTGCTGTTCGGTTCTTATGTGGAAGAGGTGAAGGCTTTCCTGAAGCTGGACGTGCTGGTCTTTGACCTCATGAATCCGCAGGTCATCATCGGCATGTTCATTGGGGGCTTGCTGCCTTACCTGTTCACCGCCTTTGGTATGGATGCCGTGGGCAATGCCGCTGGTGCTGTGGTGCGCGAAGTGCGCCGCCAGATCCAGCTCAAACCAGGCATCCTTACCGGTCAGGACGTGCCTGATTACGGCCAGTGCGTGGACATCGTAACGAAGGCCGCGCTGCGCCAGATGATCGTGCCAGCGCTGCTGCCGATCGTGTTTGTGGTCGGTGTTGCCTTCCTGGGTAAAGAAGCTCTAGGTGGCCTACTCATCGGCACCATCATCACGGGCCTGTTTGTGGGCATCGCCATGACAAGCTCCGGCGGTGCCTGGGACAACGCCAAGAAGTATGTCGAAGAAGGCAACCATGGCGGCAAAGGCAGCTTTGCCCATGCCGCAGCCGTGACAGGTGACACCGTGGGCGATCCTTACAAAGACACCTCTGGTCCAGCGGTGAACCCAATGATCAAGGTGGTAAACGTTCTGGCCATCCTGGTGATCCCGCTGTTCTTCAAGTAAGCGACCGGCCAACTTTTGAGAGCGGGCTGTCCACCTTGGGCAGCCCGTTTTTTATTGTAGGGATGGGGCCGCAGGAGTTCGTGACGGAAGCCTTTCCTGGGCTCTAAATTCCACTGAAAGGCCAGATCCAACGGGGTTAGGCCTTGGCTTTGGTGGCCTTCTTATTGCGATCCCGACGCCATTCTGAGCGATGGTTTTGGGCCCATTCGTTGAGGGCGCGCTCGAATCCGACATCGCGATTTTCCTTTTCACTGACCAGCCACTTGTGCCGCAGGATCTGTTCGAGTTCGGCTTTGAACTCGGAGTAGGCATTGAGGGGGGCGGCGGGCATGAGGCGGAAGAGAGTTTCGATGGGAAATGGTAGATTGCAAGGTCTCGCGAAGATGGGCTCAGACTGAAATGAAGTCGCCATGCAGAAAGAAAATGACAAAGGCGTAAGCTAGGTATAACCTCCAGGCTCAACCGAAACGTTGCACGTGCCGAAGTAGCTCAGTGGTAGAGCATCGCATTCGTAATGCGAGGGTCGCGGGTTCAAATCCCGCCTTCGGCTCCACTCCGTGTCAGGAAATGACTCCAGCCCCAGAAAAGCCTCGTGCCAGCCGCAATCGTCGGCAGGGGGACACCTTGGGTCTTGCGGCGAGACTAACTGGCGCTGCTGCTTTGGTTTTATTGATTGCGGTACTGTTTAATCTGAGCGTCCACAAGCTGGAGCGCAGTCCGCCTGTGCAGCCAGAGTATCAACCTTCTGCCAAGATTTCGACAACGGAGCCCGTCCAAGTCGCTTCGACAACGCCTGCTGAGCCGGTTCTGGGGATTGAACGGTTGGAGGAAAAGCGACCTCAGATCGAGAGTGTTGTCCGTGCGTTTTTTAAGGCCGCGACGGTGGAAGACAAATTGGCTTTTGCGCGTGCACCGGAGCGCGTGCGCCCATTGTTACGGGCTTACTATCGCCAGCGCCCTTTCCAGCCGCGTGCTGTAACGGGGCTGGGAACTTGCCAGTCGGTCGGGGAAAAAGGCTATCGCCTAGGCTACATCCAGGCTCTTTTTGCCCAGGAGACGCCCGTGAGTGTCATCGTGGAGGAGCAGGTGGACGGCCAGTTTCGTGTGGATTGGGAAAGCCTCGTGCGCTACAGCGAAATGGAATGGGCCGCTTTCAATCGGCAGCAGCCTGAAACGCCGACCTTGATGCGGATATTGGCTTCGCAAAGTCTCATGAAGCAAGGCGAAGGGCGCGAATGGCTACAAATCAGTAGCCCAGGTCATGATCATCCCCTCCAGGCTTATTTTGATCGCAAGGACCCCAAGTTTCAGTCTTTAGTGGATCAACTTCAGGCCGGGGGCTGGAAAAATGTTCCGCTCACGCTCAGACTGTGCTATTCGAAACCTAAATTAAACGCTGACACCGTTCAGATCGTAAACTGTGAAGGCAAAGGCTGGTTGATACTAAACTGACAGGAGGAGCTAACCACGTGAGCAAGACCCACCCACCCAAGTCCAAGACGGCTAAAAAAACGGTGCCTGCTAAGCCCGCCCCAAAAGCAGTAACCAAAAAAGCTCCATCCAAAGCCCCTGCCAAAAAGCTTTTACAAGCTAAGTCGGCGACGAAAGGTGGCGCGAAAAAGCAGCCGACGAAAACTGCCGCTCTGGCAAAAAAAACAGTGTCTGTGAAAAAAGCCCCCGCTGCGAAGAAGGCGCTGGCCAAGAAAGCAGCCCCTGCAAAAAAGGCCACTCCAGCCAAAAAAGTCGCCCCTGTTAAAAAGCCTGCCGCCGTGAAAAAGGCACTCCCGGCGAAGAAGGCTACAGTTGCGAAAAAGCCAACGGCACCTGTGCCGAAAGCCCCAGCTAAATCTGCAGCTAGTGTGGAAGCACCCGCAGCAAAGCCTGTGGTAAAAGTGGAAGTGAAGGCCGAGGCTCCTGCACCCGTGAAGCCTACTCCCGCGCCAGTCGCGAAGCCCGCTGCATCTTCAAAGGCGGGTGGTAAGACTCCCGCTGCACCAGTGGTTGTGGCGGATCCTATCGCACCGCCAAAGCCTCCTGTGATGTCGGATGAAAAGCCCGTGGCGGTGAAATCAGGTGCATTGTTTTATGATTCCCACATGCACACTCCCCTGTGCAAACACGCCTGGGGTGAACCTGAAGAGTATGCCGCCCAGGCATTGAAGTCTGGTCTGAAGGGCATCATCTTCACGTGTCATTGCCCGATGCCGGATGGTTTTTGGCCGACAGTGCGCATGTCCGACAGTGAATTTGATACTTACGTGTCCATCGTTCAGCGGACGGCCCAGGCCTATAAAGGTAAGTTGGATGTTTGCTTGGGACTGGAGAGTGAGTTCTTTCCGGGGCATGAAAAGTGGATCGAAAATCTCCACAAGCGTGCTGAATTCGACTACATTTTGGGCGCAGTGCATTGGCAGTCGAAAGATTACTTGGCCAAGTTTGAAATCGGCACCATTGAGAATTTCCGTCGCACTTATTTTGAGCATTTGGCGCAGAGTGCCGAGACGGGGCTCTACGATTGCCTGGCCCATCCCGATCTGGTGAAAAACTACCACCCTGATTCCTGGTGTTTTGCCATCATCAAAAACACCGTTTCCACGGTGTTGGACCGCATCGCTAAAACGGGTGTGGCGATGGAGCTAAACACCTCTGGGTTGAATAAGAGCTACTCGGAGATGAATCCTGGCAATGAGATGCTGCGCATGATGGCAGAGCGAAAAATTCCCGTCGTTTTGGGCAGTGATTCTCACAAGCCAGTTCGCGTGGGTGAGCACTTCATCACAGCACTCAATAATCTAAGTGATGCAGGCTACGAGGAAATCAGCTACTTCAAAAAACGTCAGCGGATCGACCTGAGAATCAGCGATGTGCTCGCCAGTATTCGGAAAGCGATTGATGCCAATTCTTAATAGGTAGCAGGCCTTTTAGGAATTGGTTCGAATCCGTGAAAAGTGCCCCAGCCGTTGCTTGCGGGCGCGCCAGTCATCGCTATGGCAACGGTTCCATGATTTCTTTTCCAGACAGCCCGGTCGCCGTGCTTTGCAGCGGTGGCGACGCCCCCGGTATGAATGCCTTTCTGCGCGCTATCGTGCGTCTGGGGCTCAATCGGCATAAAGTGCCGGTTTTGGGTATTCGCGGTGGCTACCGAGGGTTGGTACGTGCAGCGAAGCAGGTCAATGGAGACGCAGCAGAACTGGTGCGCTTGAAATTAGAGATCACAGCCAATACAGGCAATCGCGGTTTGATCGATGCCCAGCAGAGCATCATCCAGATGGATCACGCCAGTGTCAGTGGGATCATGGGCAAAGGGGGAACGATTTTGGGTTCAGCACGTTGCCTGGATTTTCATCAGCCAGAGGTTCGCCGGAGTGTCATTCAGCTTTTAGAAAACTTGGGTGTGCGAGCTCTGGTGGTGGCAGGTGGGGACGGATCACTCACTGGCGCTCGCCTTTTGGCAGAAGAGAGCAACCTGAAGATCATCGGTGTGCCCTCCACGATTGATAACGATCTGCAATTTACAGAGATGGCTCTGGGCGTGGATACGGCAGTGCATACGCTGGTGTGGGCTGTGGATCATTTCATTGACACCGCGCGCAGCCATCGCCGCGTGATGGTGCTGGAGACGATGGGGCGCGAGAGTGGTGATCTTGCTCGTATGGCGGCTCTGGCGTCTGGAGCTGAGATGGTCATCACCCCGGAAGGTGGCCCGCTGACTGAAAAGTCCATGATGGCTTACGCCGAAGAGATCGAAGGAGCGATGACCCGTGGTCGTGGTCATGCCATCGTGCTCATTGCGGAAGGGGTGAAATTTGACCCGCCGCAGTCGCGCAATGGGGCCTACATTTTGCGGGATGCATTTCAGAAATACTTTCAGCGTGAAGGAGCTCCGTTCCAGGATCTGGAAGTGCGTCCGTCCGTGCTTGGGCACCTTCAGCGCGGCGGCCACACCACGCCGGGAGATTGCATCCTGGCGGCTCGTTTTGCGGAAGAGGCTTGGAAGGCTATTTTGGATCCCAATGCTGGCAATGGCATCACGGCTCTTCAGCATAACAAGGCCACCATGGTGCCCTTCGGCTGTGCTGATTTGCCAGAACGCGCGCTATCTTCCATTGCGATGGATCGCCTGCACGATGACTTGAGTTCCTGGTAAACAGGATTGGTTTTCGGCCTCATTCCCACATGGAATGAGGCCTTTTCGTTGTGGGGATTGAGAAGCTGCCAGGGCCGCCCTAAACGGGGGCTTTCGCTGCGGCAGCGACGACTTTTTGTAACTCGGTGAGCTCGCGGTGGAGATCAAAACTTTCGCGCTGGAGATCGGCGACATCCTGAGGGTCTAGGTTAGGATGCTTGAGCTGAGTTTGCAGGCGCTGGTGTTGTTGCTTGAGGCATTTCAGCGACAGGATTTGGAGGGCGTGCTGGGCGTCCACCAGCTTGCCCGGAGGTGGGGCCATGTGTTGCACCTGGGTCAGCGCGGCTTCCTCATCTCGGTCGAGGGTGAAGAGGAATGTATTGAAAGAATCCGGGTTCGCAGGTTCGAAGTCGCCTAACCAAACGCGCGATAAAAGCTCCATGCCGACGAGGTCATGCAGCACCTTTTGTTCGCCGTGTTCGCGCAACCAGAGCAGGATTTCGGGATCGGAAAGGGCCAGGCGGCAGAGCATGAGGGCGGTGGCATCCTGCGCGGCCAGGAGTTTTTCCCCGGCGCGTTCGGTGGTGGGGCCTGCCTCCTTTTTGTTTCGGCTGCTGCTGCCTTTTTCGGCCTTGGTTACCAGCTTGCGCATGATTTCCTCAGAGATGCCCAGGCTGTTCGCCACCCGCTGGATGGTGGTCTGCTTGGCGATGGGGGTGTCGAAGAGCTTGACGTTTTCTGCCATTTCCTCGGCGAATTTGATGCGCTCCCGCATCTCCGTCAGGTCGCGGCGGGAGCCCACACTGGCGAGCTGGTAATCCACAAAGTCTTTGGCGTGTTTGACGAGTTCGCCAAAGGCCTCGACCCCTTCCTTGCGGATGTAGGAGTCGGGGTCTTCGCCCTTGGGCAGCATGGCCACTTTGACAATGAGGCCGTAGGGGGCCAGGGCCTGGAAAGCGCGCTCGGCAGCCTTGTAGCCGGCATTGTCCGAGTCGTAACAAAGTACGATTTCATCGGCCTGGCGCTTTAGGGCTTTGGCATGGAACTCGGTGAAAGCGGTGCCTTGACCTGCGACCACGTTTTGAAATCCGGCCTCATAGACCATGAGTGTGTCAATCTGGCCTTCGCAGACGATGGCCTGGCCAGCCTTGGAGATGCCGCGTTTGGATTTGTCGAAACCGAAGAGAACTTTGCTCTTGTTGAACAGAGGTGTTTCTGGGGAGTTCAGGTACTTGGCCGCTTTGGCATCGGCCTCCAGCACACGTCCGCTGAAGGCGATGACCTCGCCATTGTCATTGCAGATGGGGAACATCAGCCGGTGGCGGAAGCGCGGGTAGGCATCGCCACGTTCTTCGCTGGTGGCTAGGATACCGGCCTCGATGAGCAGGCCGGAGCCGATCTTGTTTTTCATGGCCCAATCCCGCAGAGGCTGGGTATTGGGCGGGGCGTAGCCGAGCTTCCAGCGTTTGGCTACCTCGGCACTGATGCCCCGGTTTTTCAGATACTGCCGGGCGGCATCGGCCATGGGGTGCTTCATCAGCAACTGGTGATACCAGGTGGCGATCTCCTGATGCACGCGGATGAGGGAGCTGCGCAGCTTGGCCGCAGCCTCGGCATTGGCGTCCCAGACTTCTTCCTCGATGCGGATGCCGGCCTGCTCCGCCAACCGCTTGACCGCCTCCATGAAGGTGAGGCCGTCGTGCTCCATGACAAAGCGGAAAGCATTGCCGCCTGCACCGCAACCGAAGCAATGGTAGGAATTGGTGGAGGGGCGGACGTTGAAGGAAGGGGACTTTTCGTTGTGAAAGGGGCACAGGCCCACCCAGTTCGTCCCGGCCCGGCGCAGCTTCACCGAGCGCCCCACCACGTCCACGATGTCCGTGGCGGCGAGCACTTGCTGCAGGGTTTCTTCCGGGATGCGAGGCATGGGGTAAGGAAGATGGCGGAGGCCAGGCCAGTGTGCAACTGGCGTGGCGGATGAACGGGTAATACCGAGGGTAGATGCCACAGACCCCTACGCCCGTGCTTTCCGCTGTAGGCGCATCGTCTTGGTAGGGCGGCTGGTCCCCAGCCGCAGCCCTGGCCCCTATGTCCGAGTTTTCCGCCGCAGGCGCAGCCACAGGAGGGAAAGCGCAAGGGTGCCCAGGAACCACGCAGGCCACCAGGTGAGGCTGGTGGCGAAGATGCGCAGATCCTCCGATGGCAGGGCGAGGTCTTTTTGCAGCCACTGGGTGTGCCAACCAAAGAGCAGTGTCATTCCCCCGTAGGCGAGGTTCATCGTGAGGCCCCGAAAGCTGAGGGCAGTGGCGCGGCGGGCGGAGTCCACAATGTCGTTCAGATAATAGGAGAGGAAAAACTGCAGGAAGCGCATGGCCAGCATCAGCGGTACCACCAGGGCCACGCCGAGGAAACCGGGCTGCGGGTAAGCGGCGAAGAGCAGACCCACCAGAGTCATGAGGGCGAGCCAGGTGAAATTCGTTCTCTGGCTGCTCTGGGTGGACATGCGCTCCATGAGACCTGCCGTGGCCAGGCCTAGCAGCGAGGCCACTGTGCCGATGATGCCATACCAGGCCTCCGTGATGCCGACGAGGCGGTAGAAGTTGCTAGAGACGGTGAGGAAAAGGCGGATGATGCTGTCGAACACGACGCCGAGGAGGATGAGCGTGAAGGCGGCCTCCGTGCGCCAGATCCAGCGCCCGGTTTCCAAAATGCGCGCAAAGGCCAGCCGGGCCTCATGCAGCCAGCCGCCGGTGCGGGCGACAATGGCCGTGGCCGGCTCGGTCATGCGCAGGGTCACCAGCAGGCAGGCGATGCCAGTGAGGAAATTCAGCCCCAGGGGAATCTTCATGGTCCAGGCGCGGGGCACCTCCCCCAGGCCCAGCCAGGCGAGGGCGGCGCTGACTTTGCCATGATCATAGAGCAAGCCGCCGCTGACGGAGGAAACGATGAACCCTAGGGCCATAGCACGGCTGAGCTGGGCCATGATCTTCGGCCACAGTGCTGGGCGTTCCGCCTCGGGTAGGGAGTCATAAGTCAGGGCCTCGTCCGCCCCGCTGGCGGCCGCTTCAGCAGCCCCACTGAGGACGCGATTTACCACAAACAGCCACAGGACGACATCGTGATTCCCCACTGGCATCAGGCATAGCACGCCCATCTCTGCCACCATCAGCCAGCCGGCGGCGACGATGAGTGGGCGGCGGCCAAACTGGTCTGCCAGGGCCCCGGAGGGCACCTCTAGCAGCACGATGGTAATGGCCCAAACGACATTCAGCGCAGCGAATTCGCCAATGCTGAGCCCGAGGTCCAGGAAGAGGACAGTGAAGATGGGGTAGTAGAAGCGACAGTTAAACAGCAGCCGGAACCAGATGAAAAGACGGGCGTTGAGAGGCATCGGGGAGAGGGGAATCAGTCTGCAGTTTACAGTATGCAGTTTTCAGGCCCTGGACTCCGAAAACTGAAAACTGACACCGAGTGGCATTATTTTTGTTCTTAATGTCGAACCGGCGATGGCTGAAACGACCTGTCATCAGGGCGGCAATGGGCCGACCTCATTCACATCAGTCCTATCATCTATTCACCATGAAAAAACACGTTCTTAAAACGCCACTATTGTTGCTCCTGTCCCTGGTTTGCACCAGCCCGGCATGGGCAGACCCGTTCACGTTGCTGATTTATGAAACCAAGGCTGACTTGGCCGCCCGTTCAGACCCTGGGAAATCAACGGCCTATTGGGCGGCTTATGGGGCCTATGCCCAGGCCATGACCCAGGCAGGAATCCTCCGGGGTGGCACGGCGCTACCTGGGAAAGCAGGAGTGCGGACAGTTCACGGGACGGATGCCAAACCCGCTGTCGCCAATCCTCCGGCCGGGGCCGAGCCCAGATGGGAGCTCGGTGGGTATTTCATTATTGAAGTGGCAGATATGGAGACGGCCCTGGATTGGGCCAAAAAGTCACCTGGCACTGCTTCTGGATATGTGGAGGTTCATCCACATTTTATCAATCCTACCATGCCAGCCCGTTAAAACACCTTCACAATCATTCACTTTAGCCTAACAAAACATTATGGAATACATGCTCATTTTCACAGAGACTGCTGCCGAATTTGCCCAGCGCCAGGATCCTGAGCAGGCACCTGTTTATTGGGGAGCCTGGTCAGCCTATTGCAATGCGCTGGTTGAATCGGGAATCATGGTCAGCGGAGCCGGGCTGCAGCCACCGGAGACGGCCACAACCGTCCGCATTCGGGATGGCCAGCGCCATGTCCATGACGGTCCCTATGCTGAGTCCAAAGAAATGCTGGGCGGCTTTTTTGTCATCGATGTGCCGGATCTAGATGTGGCTCTGGAATGGGCAGCACGAGCTCCGTCCGCCAGTTGTGGCGCCACGGAAGTGCGCCCTGTGCTACCGCCCATGAACCGCGACTGATTCCCGGACTCCATGGCATCCTCAGCAGAAGCGGTGGACGAGGTCGCCCGGACAGCCTATGGCCAGCTGCTGGCCTATCTGGCTGCCCGTTATGGCGATGTGGCCTCTGCTGAGGATGCTCTCGGGGACGCTTTTCTGGCGGCTCTGCGCCAGTGGCCGGTGGACGGGATTCCGGACAATCCGCGGGCATGGATCCTGCGCGCTGCCCAGCGAAAGCAGGTGGATGCGCATCGGCGAAAACGGACGCGCGAGCTTGCGGCCGCTGAGCTGGAACGCGCCGCCCTGGAGGCCGAGCAGGCAGAGGATGAGCAGACTTTTCCCGACGAACGACTAAAGCTGCTATTTGTCTGCGCCCATCCGGCGATTGATCCCGCTGCACGTGCCCCCCTAAGTTTGCAGACGGTTTTGGGAATCCAGGCAGACCGCATTGCCTCTGCCTTTCTTGTCTCCCCGGCGGCCATGAGCCAGCGGCTGGTGCGTGCGAAAGCAAAGATCCGCGATGCCCGCATCCCGTTTTATGTGCCCAGTGAAAATGAATGGCCAGAGCGTTTTGAGTCTGTCCTGGACAGCCTCTATGCTGCCTTTACCACCGGGTGGGATGATGCTGCAAACTCTGGCGGTGGACTGGCCATGGAGTCCATCTGGTTAGGCCGCTTACTGGTGCATCTGCTGCCGGATTCGCCCGAGGCTCTCGGCTTGCTGGCGCTGATGCTTCATTCTTACGCGCGACAGCCGGCCCGACGGAGTAGCGAAGGGGCCTTTGTGCCTTTGCCCCAGCAGGATGTGCGGCTGTGGTCCGCACCGCTTATGGCTGAGGCGGAAAGCCTGATCCGACGTGCGGCGAAGCATCAGCAGTTAGGGCGGTACCAGCTTGAGGCAGCCATTCAATCCGTACATGCGCAACGCGCGGTGACGGGAAACATTGAGTGGGGAGTCATTGCCATGCTTTATGAGGTGCTAATTCAGAAAACACCGGCGGTCGGAGCACGGGTCGGACATGCGCTAGCGCAGGCGGAGCTGCACGGGCCTAGCACCGGACTGAAGCTTCTGGATGCACTGCCAGCGGGCATGGTGCGTGATCACCAGCCGTACTGGGCCACTCGGGCACATCTGCTGGCGCGTCTGGGCTCTCATGATGCCGCTGTAATCGCCTACAAACGCGCCCTGGGGCTGACGGAAGATCCTGCCGTCCGGACTTTTTTGTCGCAGCGTCTCATCCTTTTAAAAACGGAATGACCGTCTGGGTTACACGGCGCATGCCGCTGCCAGTCTAAGCACTGCGAACGGTGCACGGGGAAATTTAAAGTGCGGCCAAATCACATCTGGCGTTACCGCCCAGAGTCTTCGCCGTTAGGCTTAGGGTATGTCACCCTCGCTAAAAAATACCCTGGTCGGGCTGATCATCCTGGCTGTCCTCTTTCTGATCGTGGAGCGTGTGCTGGGCAAGGCGCGCGGGCCGCTGCTGCGCCGGGGCTGGCTGACGGATGTGGCGTATTTCTTTTTCACCCCTTTTGTTACGCGGGTGCTTTCCAAAGGTGGTCTCATCCTGCCTGCCGCACTGCTGGTGTGGTGTGGGGTGGCCAGTGCGGAGGACTTCCGCCAGCAGACCTATGCGGGTTTTGGCCCCCTGGCCAGGCAACCTCTCTGGCTGCAAGCGATCGAGATCTATGTGCTGGCAGATTTCCTTGCCTACTGGAGCCACCGCCTCTTCCACGGTGGGCGGTGGTGGCCCTTCCATGCGGTGCATCATAGCTCGGAAGATCTGGATTGGCTGAGCAGCATCCGGGTGCATCCGGTGAATGATCTGGTGAACAAATTCTTCCAGGTCACGCCCCTGCTGCTTCTTGGATTTAACCCGTGGGTCACGCTGTCCACCGCGCCCTTTTTCACCCTCTATGCCATCTTCCTGCATGCGCGGGTGGACTGGGACTTCGGGCCGCTGCGTTATGTCATCGCCACACCCATGTTTCATCGCTGGCATCACAGTCGGCTGCGCGAGGCCTGGGACAAAAACTTCGCGGGCCTCTTTCCCTTTTGGGATCTGCTCTTTGGCACCTTCTTCATGCCCCGTGGTCGCGTGCCGGAGGACTTTGGGGTGGCCGGAGGTTTCCCCCAGGACATGGCGGGTCAGCTTTGGGAACCGGTGCGGCGGCTTTTGCCTAACAAAAAGCGGTGTGATACACTGGATGCGGATCAGGTGGGATGATGCCCGTTACAAACGAGCTAGCCTGGCCAGGGGTTTGTGGCATGGATAGCGTCCATAGCTTTCTCAAAGTATTGAGGGGGTGTCCTGGCCGATTCCAAAATGGGCTGGGGTTTGGCTGTCTCCGTCGTGATCGTTTCCAAGGGTTGCCCGCGGGCGTTCAGGAATTCAACCTTCGCAGAGTATCCGTAGCCCTTCAGCCGCAGCAGAGAGTCCTGGCTGACGGCAGCATACCATTGCTTCCACGCCTGGCGGGTGGGTAGTAGTCTTCTGTCATCGGCCTTGGAAGAGGGGGATGAACTGCGTGATTTTAGGGAGTATTCCGTCCGGACAGCCATGTTGTGATACGTGAGGTAGTAACCAGCCATTCCCTCGACGACCATGACCCATAGGTTGCCCTCTTCATCCGTGGTTGGCGGGAGGTTCTGAATCTCGAACACCGAGTTCACTCGGTTGCTGCCTGGCAGGCCTGAGAGGACGATGCGGACTTTCTCGATGAGTTCGGCTTTTAGATTTTTCTGAAGCTGCCTAGCTTCAACCTTGCTACTGATGCTGCAACCCGTGGTCATGGAACACAAGCCTAAGCCGAAGGCTGCCCGAAGGGCCCATGTCATCCGTCGCGTTTTTTGAAAAGGCATTGAATCTTAAGGAGTGATACAGTGCCACCAATCGGCCAGCAATAATAAGTATTGTCGTTCATTCAACCTGATCTCGCCGCCCATCTAGGTGGGTATTTCACGAGTGGGTTCCAAACGATTTTTCACATGTTAACAGCTATCGGGATAAAGCTATGGTGTCCTGCAATGCAGGGACAATTTTTTCGTGCGAAGTGCCCTGAAGAGGCGGTGGTGGCTTTTAATTGTCTCTCATGTAAGTCTCTGATTATCAGTGATTTGAGGGTGATGGCGATGAGTTGGCATGCGGCCTGCCATAGAAAGTTGCTGTCCGATTTCAAACCCTCACACATCATGAAAAACACATTCCTCCCTCTTGCCGCTGCCTGCACATTGCTGACTCCGATGATGACGATGGCAGGTCCCAAAGAAGATGAACAGGTGCGCCAAGCCGCTGCGGTGGTGAATCGTTTCAAGGCGATTCCTGAAACTGAAATTCCTCAGCATGTGCTGCGTAATGCCAAAGGATTGGCCATCGTGACGATGACGAAAGGTGGCTTCATGTGGTCTGGCAAAGTAGGCCAGGGCGTGGTGGTGGCCAGAAATGGCCGAGGCTGGTCAGGCCCCTCGTTCATCGGCACGGGTGGTGTCGGTTTTGGTCCCCAGATCGGTGGCCAAGTCACCGAGTTCATCTTCGTGCTGAATACACCGGAAGCCGTGCGAGCCTTCTCCAATGATGCCAATGTTCAACTCGGCGGTGCTCTCAGTGTGGCTGCAGGTCCCGTGGGCCGGAGCGCTGAGGCGGGCGTGACCCCGAGCGCGGCCGTTTATGCCTACAGCCGTAGTCAGGGTCTCTTTGCAGGCGTGTCTCTGGAAGGTACGGTAATCGCGACGAAGAAGAAAGCCAACGAGCGCTACTACAACCGTCAGGTCGAGGCCTCCACCATCCTGGCTGGCAAGGTGCGTGCTCCGGCGAGTGCTAGCCAGTTGCGCAATACGCTGTAAGGCGCGGCGAAGTCCCTGCGGAGGACGATCCTCCCCAAAGCGGCCCGGGTTTTCCTGGGCCGCTTTTTTTGGGTCGCTGAGTCCGGCAGGAAATGTAGCCGCGTCCGCCAGGACGTGGTATTGGGAAATGTCGAAAGTGTGAGAGCTTTCGCTCAGGCCACCCGCTGGCGCGGGCAGCTACAGTAGCCGCGTCCGCCAGGACGTGGGGTTGGGGAATGTCGAAAGTGTGAGAGCTTTCGCCCAGACCACCCGCTGGCGCGGGCAGCTACAGTAGCCGCGTCCGCCAGGACGTGGGGTTGGGGAATGTCGAAAGTGTGAGAGCTTTCGCCCAGACCACCCGCTGGCGCGGGCAGCTACAGTAGCCGCGTCCGCCAGGACGTGGGGGTTGGGAATGTCGAAAGCTCTTTTTACCCGCGTGACAAATCCAGGCTTGCATCGGGGTGATGGTTTCTTGTTTCTAAAGACGTTCTCTTTCGTCTTATGAACCGCCGCTCCTTTTTCCGTTCTTCTACCGCCCTGGCCGCTGCCTCTGCCGGGGCCACCTTTGCACCGCGTGCCTCCGCCGCCGTCATTGACAAAGCGGCGGCGGATCCCGCCTACAAGATCAAGAACAGCGGCATCAAGCACACCCTCATGGGCTGGTGCTGGAAGCCGATGGACACACTCGTTTTAGCCCAGCATGCCAAGGACATCGGGCTGGTGGGCATCGAGGGCATTGATAAAAAGTACTACCCGGATGTGAAGAAGCTGGGACTGGGCATCAGCCTCGTGGGCTCGCATGGTTTTGCCAAGGGGCCGTGCAATCCTGAGAACCGCGACTTCGTCATCAAGAGCCTCACCGAAGGCATTGATTTGGCTGCCGATGTGGGCTGCAAAAAGGTCATCACCTTCACCGGAATGAAGTTTGAAGGCATGGACCGCGACAAGGCCATCCAAGATTGCCTAGACACCTGGAAGGCGGTGCTGCCCCATGCGGAAAAGAAGGGCATCACGCTGGTGCTGGAGCACCTGAACAGCCGCGATAGCAGCCATCCGATGAAAGGCCACCCCGGCTACTTCGGCGATGACGTGGACTTCTGCGTGGACCTCATCAAGCAGGTCGGCAGCCCAAACTTCAAGCTGCTGTTCGACATCTACCACGTTAGCATTATGAATGGCGATGTCATCCGCCGCATGCGCCAGCACAAGGACTACATCGGCCACCTGCACACCGCTGGCAATCCCGGTCGCTGCGAGCTGGACGAGAACCAGGAGATCAACTACCCGGCCATCATGAAGGCCGCCCTTGAGATCGGCTACCACGACTACGTTGCCCATGAATTCATCCCCACCTGGGACGATCCTATCCTGGCCCTGAGGCATGCCTGCATGGTGTGTGATGTTTGAGTTTATGGATTCATGCGCACGTTGTTTTTGGCAGGTCTGTTTTGTGTAACCATCGTCTTTTCCTTCTCGCTCATCCTAGTTTGGGAAGTGGGTGTGGATGAGAATATGGTTAGGCCGCTTTACCCCACGTCTTTTGTCGTGGGGCTGGTCCTGCTTATCTCACTGGTTACTGCCTTAATGGCCTTCGTCGAAAGTAAAACATGCAGGCCCATTGCCTTGATTTGGTATGTGCTGGCAGCGATTCTGTTCATCAGCTTTTGGGCCGGGCTCCCCATCGTCATGACCCACAAAGCCATCATCTCCTGGCAGCGTCCAGCCATGACCGCTAGGAGCAATCTTGACTCCTCAGGTTCGATTCGATAAATCTCAGGGGAACCGATTGCCCATGAAAACCACACTCGTCTGTCTGCTGCTGGTCCTTAGCACTGCCTGGAGCATGGCGGAGGAGAGCCTGATCACCACCTTCGGAAACCACACCTATGCAGAGCATGGGGTGGTGGTGGAGACCACGGATAGCGGCGATGCCTCGGTGAGCATCAAGATGAAGTTTGATCGGCCGGGGTTTAAAGGAGCTGTGGGAACGGGCAAGAACGCTCCCATGAAGATAATTCCAGGGAAATGGGCCCTGCAATTTGTACCGCCTAACGAACTTTGGATCCACGATGGCCTGGGGCAGATCCGGCTCATGGAAAGAACAATCACTCCCAGTGGCTTCAAGACCTCCTCCAGCGATGTGGTGCCTGAACTTCTGATTAGAGTCCCGGAGAAGCTTCGGCAGCAGATGGCAGCCAGCCAAGCAAAGAAAACCGAGGGCCAATGAAGGGGAAGGAATCTCTCTATAAGGCGTGCATGAGTAGTCGTGCTCGTCACCTCATAAAGGTGTGGATCCTCCGAGCCTCGTCGATTCTAGGAATGGTGGGGCTGCTATGCTGGGTTGATTTTGTGGCGTTAGAGCTTCTGGCGGAACAGGAATTTCTATCTCAGGACGGTTGGGATCAGGCTTCTTACGAATCCATAGGAAGCCCTTATCTTGCTCTTCTGGTTGCTGGATGTATTGCTGTCATCGGCTCTTTTCTGCTGCTGATCCTACGTGTCCTTATGTCTGCGTCCGAGTTTTTGTTCTTTCCGAAAAGCATTTCACCACCATGAGTCCTCTCCCACCGAATGAAGTGAACGATCACATCTTGAATGCCATCAAGGTGGGGGTGTGGTCAGGGTTCTACCAACCGGAGGAGGTGCAGGGGATCATTGATGACCTGCTGGAGGACGGGGCGGATGAAGCCATGCTTCGCGCCACGGTGGATACTGAGTTTGAGAAAAAGATGGAGGCTGAAAAAGCCTGGCCTCCGGTCACCGATTGCGATAGCCTGGACGCCGTTTTTGAGCGCCTGACAGAACGCGGCATCTTATGCCTGCACAACGCCGGATACACGATGTCCGACGGGCATGAGGACGCCAATGAAGCACTGTCCAACCAGCGTGGACATACCTACTTTGGTTACTGCTTTTACCACGGTCAGGACCTGGAAAGAGCCGTCAACGGTGAGGGGCTGATGCTGGCTTACGATCATGTGGAAGGTGATGTGCCAGACAAGTCCCGCGTCGGCCTCACCATCAAAGAAGAGTTCGAGACCGCCGGATTTTCCCTGGAGTGGGATGGCACGGTGAACAAGCGCATCCACATTCCTCAGATAGACTGGAAGCGTCGCCTGAAGCCAGAGGACACCGTCTGTGAACCTGTGGTGGAATCCAAACCGGCTCCGAAATCCTTTTGGAAAAGGCTGTTTGGGTAAGTGGATGCCAAAAGGCGACTTGGCAGGGCCATGGCGAGGTCCTCGCCACAAAAGTACTTCCTGGGGTTCTTCGCGCTCCAGTCCGGGGCAAGATTTCCAAATTTCTCCTTCCCTCAGTCGCACATCTCCTTGAAGAATGCCGCGCTTTCCGGCGTTCTTTGTGACCGCTTTTCCGAAAAACCTGTCTTTCTCCCGTCAACTGCCTCATGTCTTCCCCCAAAGCTCCTTCCTCCACTGGCCGCAACATGGCCCTCATTGCTGCATTCCTGGGCTGGCTGTTTGATGGATTTGAAATGGGGCTGTTCCCGCTCATCGGCAAACCGGCGCTGCAGGACCTGCTGGCCTCCCGCATCGCTCCGGAGCTGATGACGGCGACTCTGGACCGCTGGTTCAGTGTGATCATCGCCACCTTCCTCGTCGGCGCGGCCACGGGCGGGGTGTTCTTTGGCTGGCTGGGCGACCGCATCGGCCGAGTGAAGGCCATGTCGTTTTCCATTTTTACGTATGCCATTTTCACCGGCCTGTGCGGCTTTGCCACCGAGGCTTGGCATGTGGCCATCCTGCGCTTCATCGCCTCTCTCGGCATGGGTGGCGAGTGGGCCCTGGGCGTGGCCCTGGTGAACGAACTTTGGACCAAGGGCAACCGCGCGTTTGTGGCCGGAGCCATCGGCGCCGCAGCCAATATCGGCTACCTCCTGGTGGCCGGGCTGAGCCTGGGCATGAACACCTTCATCGGCACCATGCGTAGCTGGACTCTGGCGCTGGGCGGCTCTGAAAATCTGGCGAACTACCTGCTGGACCACCAGGCCTGGCGCTTCCTCATGATCATAGGCGCGCTGCCTGCACTGATCATCTTCCTGATCCGAATCTTCGTGCCGGAATCCGACAAGTGGGAGGCGGAGAAAGCCTCCGGCAAGACCAGTCACTGGAGCACGGTGGATCTCAATGGTGTTCTCATCGGTGCCATCGCCGCCATGGTCATCATCTGGTCCTGGTCGCCCATGGGCATTGATGCCGGGGTGACCACGGTGGTCGCCTCGCTGATCACAGTCACCTGCTTTGCCATCGTGGTGTGGGGTTACCTGCTACCGGTGCGCCGTTACCTGGGCCGTGCGGAAAGCGCTGGCAGCATCACGGAACAGAGCCGCATCACCATCCGGCGGAATTTGATTCTGGGAGCGACCCTCGCAGGCATCGCCCTGCTGGGTACCTGGGGCGCCGCGCAGCAGAGTGCCAAGTGGTCCAGTTCCTCTGAACTGAATGCCAATGGTTACACAAACGTGGCCCAGTTCACCCAGATCGCCACCTCCCTGGGGGCCATCCTATTTGCCTTCATCGCACCGGTGATCGCGAATATCCTGAACCGCCGCCAGACCTACTTCCTGATGTGCATAGCCGCCCTCGGCTCCGCCCTGCTGTTCTACAAGACGAACACCATCATCGGGCCTTGGTTCTTTGCCACGGCCTTCCTCATGGGCGGGCTCACGGCGAGCTTTTATGGCTTCTTCCCGCTGTATCTGCCAGAGCTTTTCCCGACGAGCGTGCGCGCCACCGGCCAGGGTTTCTGCTTCAATGTGGGCCGCATCATCGCTGCCATCGGCGGTTTGCAGATCGCCAACTTGGTGGGCGTGTTCGGCTCCTCGGCGAATGCTTATTCCGCACTCTGCGCCATTTACATTGCTGGCATGCTGCTGGTGTGGTTCGCCCCCGAGACGAAGGGCAAAGCGCTGGCGTGATGTGGAGAGGGGCGCGGATACTCTTGTCCGCATCCTAAAGTATTGGACGCGCAGCGGCCCAATCCTCTCCCTGATGGACTCATTCTTTAGCTGGCGGCAAACGAAGCCGTCATCGGCGAACGTTGCGGACAAGAGTGTCTGCGCTCCTCTCCGGGCACTTGCGTTGAAGCATCCGCAGGCCACAATGCCTGCTCCCCTTTTTTCCGTGGCCTCCTTTTACACTTACGAACAGCTCCAGCATTGGGCCGATGTGGCACCCACTCTGCAACCTCCGGCACGGCTGGCGGTCATCGGGGATCCCATCGGCCATTCGAAGTCCCCGCAGATGCACAATCCGGCCCTCCAGGCCTGTGGTGTGAATGCTCAGTATGTCCGTGTGCAGGTGCCCGTGGGGCAGGTGAAGGAGGCCTTTGGCCTGTTCATTCAAAATGGATTCCAGGGCGTGAACATCACCATCCCTCACAAGTTCGAAGCGCTGGATGCCGTGGACTTTGTGGACCCCCTGGCCCGCCGTCTGGGCGCGGTGAATACTCTGGCGATTCGCGATGGGAAAATGCACGGCTTTAACACCGATGGCCCCGGCTTCCTGCGCAGTGTGAAGGAAGCCTTCGGTGCAGAGGTGAAGGACCTGCGCGTGCTCATTCTGGGCGCTGGCGGTGGTGCCGGGCGTGCCGTGGCCGTGCAGAGCGTGCTGGCGGGATGTCAGCATCTTTGGTTAGCCAACCGGACGGAGGCCAAGCTGGCTCCGCTGGTGCAAGAGCTCGCGTCCTTAGGTTCTGCCCAGGTGCAGACCTGCACGCTGGATCATGCTGATCTGGCGGCGCAATTGGCGAACGTGGATCTCATCGTGAACGCGACCTCCCTTGGCATGAAGCCCGAGGATGCTCCCCTGCTGCCCGATGGTTGCCTGGAGGCCCGCCACTGTGTTTACGACATGGTGTATCGCGCCAGCGGCCCCACCGAACTCATCCAGGCCGCCGTCAAAGCCGGTGCTCGACATGCCGATGGCATGTGCCTGCTGCTGCACCAGGGTGCCATCTCCTTTGAACACTGGTTCCCCGGCGTCACCGCCCCGCTCGAAGCGATGCGGCAGGGGCTGGCGGATGCGAGTTAAGAGGTCCTCACAAAGACACAACGTCTTTGGCCAAAGCAGATTTAGTTTGGATATAAACCAGCTAGGTGTTCATTACTGGTTATGATCCAACCATCCACCCTTGGCCGTCATGCCTGGATGTCATACTTGGCCATAGCCGCCCCCGCGGTTGCTGTATGCAGCGTATCAGGCATTATCGCCTGTATCAGTGGTTGGGAGGACATCGGGCCCGTGGAGACTCCGCAAGTTCCTGACTGGCAACGAAACGTGAGCCTCATGGCCCTGGTGAGTTGGCCATTCATCTGGCTTGCCAGCCTTTTGATGGCGCATCGGTTTGACCTGCCGGGGTATCGGCTGCTGCCTTATGCAGTCAATCTTTTGCCCGCAGGCTGGTTGTTTGTAGCGATCTTATGGTCGTCGGCAGCGGAGGCGAGGGGCCTTGACTGGATGTCGGCCTATCTAGGAGGACTGGTCCTGCTGCTCATCATCGGCCTTGCCGCCGCCCTGTTTAACGATGACACCCACGCTCAGGAAGAATCCGCTATTGGTTAGGCCTGGTGAAATTTGGTTGTGACCAGGCTGGCAGCCTTAGCCCCTCAAAGGCACCACCTTGCGGTCCAGGTCATGGCTGGCGTGGATGTGGCGCACGGTGCCGCTGCGGGAGCGCATGAGGATGCTGTGGGTCTCCACCCGATGGCCGATGAGCTTCACGCCGGGGAGAAGCGGACTGTCGCTGATGCCCGTGGCGCAGAAGAGTGCGCTTTCGCCCATGATGAGGTCATCGCTGCGGAAGACCTGGTTCATCTCGGCCTCGCTGGTGGTGAGGGCCACTTCCGCGCGATGCTCTTCATTGTGGAACCACATGCGCACATCCATATCACCGCCCAGGCACTTCAGCGCGGCAGCGGCCAGCACGGCCTCTGGGCTGCCGCCCATGCCCACGTACATGTCCACGCCACTGTCTGGCAGGGAGGGGGCCACGGCGGCGGTGATGTCACCATCGGTGATCATGCGCAGGGCTGCGCCGCAGGAGCGCACCTCCTCAATGAGACCGCCATGACGCGGGCGGTCCATGGTCACGACCACGACATCGCGGACGTTTTTGCCCAGGGCCTCGGCGACAAAGGCGATGACTTCTTTCAAAGGCATGTCCAGGAAACTACGGTCGCCCTTCTTCTGCAAAGCACGTTTCACCGCAGGACCATAGGCCAGCTTATGGCTATAAAAACTGGGGATGTTTTTCATCGCGCTCGGGGCCCCGTCGGGCTTCTGCGCAGCGGCGATGACGGAGATGCTGTTAGGTGTGCCTTTGGCGATGTTCGTGGTGCCGTCAATGGGGTCTAAGGCGATGTCAAAACGCGGGCTGCCCGACTTCCAGGTGCCCAGGTGCTCGCCCACAAAGATGCCGGGGGCATTGTCCTTGATGCCCTCGCCGATGATAACCTCTCCCCGGATGTCCAGGATGTCGAAAACGCCGTAGATAGCACTGCACGCGGCGGCATCTGCCAGCTCCTTTTCACCACGGCCTAACCAATGAATGGACTGAAGGGCTGCATTCTCCGTGGCGCGCACGAATTCAAATTCGAGCACGCGTTCGAGGTCGAGAGGACTGCGCAGGGGCGGGAGATTGGAGGACATGGTGGTTGGTTAGCGGAACAAGGCCCAGGCAGCCCAGACTGCCAAGGCCGGAAGTGTATCCGATTTGGCAATCCCTGTTCATTACACGGCAAGATAGGGGCCTTCGGGCAGGGATGGGAAACACATTCGCATTCATTTTCTGGTCTTGGCATACTGAGCCGTTTTTGCCAGTATCGGATTATGATCCTTTCCGCCCAGCATCTGACCAAGAAGTTCCCTGGTGTCATCGCCCTCAAGGACGTGTCGTTTGATCTGCGGGCTGGGGAGATCCATGCGCTATGTGGCGAGAATGGCGCGGGCAAGAGTACTCTGATCAAGCTGCTATCGGGTATCCATCCACATGGTAGTTATGAGGGGCGCTTTGAGGTCGGCGGAGAGGAGGCGCGGTTTCATTCCATCTCGGATGCGGCACGGGCGGGCATCGCCGTCATCTATCAGGAACTGGCGTTGGTGAATGAGATGACCGTGGCGGAAAATATCTTTCTGGGCAGCGAGCCACGCCGTTTTGGCGGATTCATTGACTGGCCGAAAATCCACCGTGAGGCCAAGGTGCTGCTGGATCGCTTCAAGGTGGAACTGGACCCCTCCGCTCGTGTGGGCTCCCTGGGCGTGGGGCAAAAGCAGCTCGTCGAAATCGTGAAGGCACTGGCGAAGGATTCGAAGATCCTCATTCTCGATGAGCCCACCGCTGCTCTGGCGGAGCATGAGGTCTTGATCCTGCTCGACATCCTCAAAGACCTCCGCGCACGAGGCATGGCCTGTGTGTACATCAGCCATAAGCTGGATGAAGTCTTCGCCATTTCCGACCGTATCACCGTCATCCGCGATGGCAGCAGCATCCTGACGAAGGATGCCAAGGCCATGACGAAGGCGGAGGTGATCCAGCACATGGTGGGGCGTGAAATCACCGATCTCTTCCCTCGCCGGGCCGCCACGCCTGGGACTACGGTGCTGAAGGTACAGGACCTTTCCGTGAAGGACGAGCACGGCCTGCCACGCCTGCACGACATCAGCTTCGACCTCCGCGCGGGAGAGGTGTTGGGCATTGGCGGTCTCATGGGGGCCGGACGCACGGAGCTTTTGATGCACCTCTTTGGGGCCTGGGGGCGCCGCAGCCAGGGGCAGGTGGAACTGAATGGGCGCAGCCTGGATGGCCTGCCACCTGCAAAGGTGTTGCGTGCGGGCTTGGCCCTGGTGAGCGAGGACCGCCGCCGCTACGGGCTGGTGATCGAGCAGGAAATCGGTTTCAACATGTCGCTATCCTCATTAGACCAGTTCAGCCGTGCGGGTTTCGTCAATCGCAGCACGGAGGCTTTGCGTAACCAGGAGTATTTCAAAAACCTGCGCGTCAAGGCCACCGGGCTGGAGGCCATCGTGGGCCGCCTTTCCGGAGGCAATCAGCAAAAGGTGGTGCTGGGTAAGGCGCTAATGACGGGCCCGCAGGTGGTGATGCTGGACGAACCGACCCGCGGCATTGATGTGGGAGCCAAGCTAGAGATCTACGAACTCATCAACAAACTCACGGCGGAAGGGAAAGCCGTGCTGCTGGTCTCTAGCGAGCTACCGGAACTCATCGGCATGAGTGATCGTATTTTGATGCTGAATGAAGGCCGCGTAGGCGGCAGCTTCACGCGAGCGGAGGCTACGCAGGAAAAACTGATGGAAGCAGCGATGGGGCAGATGATGGCGGCCTAATTATGGGACACGAAACAATTTCCCGCTGACGGGATCCCTCGCTAAGGCTCCGCTGGGAAGGCCCTGCACATCCAGCGGAACGTGGGGGGCGAAAGGACTTTTGACCATGCCGGGGCGGATTTCAGTGGCCACGGGATGCTTGTTTACTGCGGGTTCCTGCGGCGGTGGGCTGGGCGTTTTGGGGGCAGCCATGCGCTTGGGGGTAGGCACTGCACGGGTTTGGGGGGCGGATGATTCTCGGGGTTGTAGCTGGGCCGTCCCCTGGCCATAGGCGGAATAGAGTCGCGCAGTCTTTGTTGTGGAGGTGGATTTGCTCGGTTGTTTCACGGGAGCAAGCCATCCACTGGGGTAGCCCTGAGGCTGAGGCCGCGGATGGACGGGTAAAAAGCGGCGTATCTCTGGACGTGGTCCCTGGATGATGATGAGTCCTGGGCGTGTTCGTGTAGGCTCCGCAGCCAGGGAAGGAGTGGATTGGGCTGCCAGCAGAAGTCCGCTGAGCGAGAGCAAGAGGAAAGTGTTCATGTTACAAGCTTCCGGTGAGGGGAACAGATTTGGCCTAATCAGCGATAAAGCAAAAAAGTCACCAACTCTAGTGCTGCGTGCAAAATTCATTTTCATGCAAAAAGTTACATCCACGTAGGGCAGACTTTTCGATTTAGAAGCACACCAGGGCGAAGCGGATGCATCTGCCGAGCCCGGTCTATCAACCTCATCACCATTATGAAAAAGTCCATCCTCACTCTTCTTGCCGCTTCTGCCCTTTTCGCCGTGAGCTGCAACAAGGAAAAAGCAGCCATTGAAGATCGCAAGGAAGCCACCAAAGACGCGATTGAGGCTCAAAAAGACGCCGTCGAGAAAGCGGCCGATGCAGCCAAGGAGCAGGCCGATGTGAATGCCAAGATCGAGAAGGCAAACATCGAGGCTAACAAGGAAGCTGCGCAGGCCCAGGCTGAAGCAGACAAAAAGAAAGTGGAAGCCGCAGCAGAGGCTGAAAAAGCCCGCGTGGACGCGCAGGCTAAGTAATCGCTTTTACCCTCTTCGACCAAGAATCCCCCGTGATCTGTCTGCCTTTATGGCTGGACGGGTTGCGGGGTTTTTTGTGTCTTGATGGTTTTTTTCAGGGAATAACGGATGGGGCTTCATCTCGCATACCCAAGTTAAACCTTTGGTTATCCATGAAATCATCCTTTTTGTTAAACTCTCGTCTTTGTGCCATCCTTGTCATGTCTGTCATTCTTCCCAGTTGTGCCAAAGCCCTGGATGGAGATCTTCAGAATCCCGTCGAGATAGGACAGGTGCAGTGGGGGCGAGATGTGGATGCTGGTTTACTCACGTCGAAGACGACTGGGAAACCGTTGTTTCTGCTTTTCCAGGAGGTACCAGGATGTTCTGGCTGCCAGAAGTTTGGTCAAGAGGTCTTGAGTGAACCAACTTTGGTCAATGTTATCGAAGATCATTTCATCCCTGTTTTCGTGGCGAATAACCAGCCGGGAAAAGACGCGGCGACTTTAAAACGCTTTAAGGAACCCGCGTGGAACTACCAAGTGGTGCGTTTTTTAGATGCTACCGCCATCGACTTGGTTCCTCGCAAAGACGGAGTATGGACTGTCAAACCACTGGCGCAGCGGATGGTGGAAGCTTTGGAGAAGGCGGGGCGAAAAACGCCGCGTGAGCTGAGAATCCTTGCAGGTATGAAGACAGCCATGACTGAAAAAGCGGCTTTTGCTCAATATTGCTTTTGGACAGGGGAAATGAAATTCGGGCAGATGGAGGGAGTGGTGACCACTGAGGCTGGTTTTTACGATGGGCACGAGGTGACGCTGGTGGAATTTGATCCTAGCGTTCTCCCATTCGATGAATTGGTCAAAAAGGCGACGGCGGTCCAATGTGCTGACCGTGTGTATGTGAGCACGCAGGAACAGAAAACCCTGGCGAAAAAGGCGGGTCATGGCCAAGCCAGTGAACTGCGTGCGGGCTACCGCGCTGCTCCTGATTCTGACCAGAAAAAACAGCTCCAGGGGACCCCTTTTGCAAAGCTGGAACTTACGTTAGAACAGGCCACCAAAGCCAACGCTTATGCACGTAGCCAACCGGCTAGAGCGCTGAAATATCTGACGCCTGAGCAGGTGAAGCTGCTGCGTTAGCTTTTGATGGGGCTGCCAATATAAAGAAGGTAGCGCCAGAGATCACCGTAGCCAGTATGAATCTGGCGAGTGAGTGGCTGAAAATGATGATTCAGGCATTCTAAAACCTGTCCTTCCATGCGCACATGGTTGACCCCCATCCAACGGCGGAACCAGCCCCAGCGGCTCTCGTGAAAATCTACCACAGCGATGCTGCCTCGCTCGCTGAGGTCTGCCCTACAGACACGTAGGACCTCGTCAAAACCCGGATTGATCATCGAAAGGGAGTAGCTGAAAACGATGAGATCAAACCTGGGGCCCTTGGCTATGGGCGCGTCATAGGCTTGATGCAAAAGGCCGACTCGGGGGCCGAATGGTTTCAGCTTTGGCCGTGCGCGGTCCAGCATATCTTCAGAGAGATCCAGGCCGATGATTTGGGCTTTTGGAAAAGCACGGGCCAGTTCAACCAGGTTTTTCCCTGTGCCACAGCCAATTTCTAAGATGCGCTCAGGCATGACCACATGGGCGGCGGCCCGGTGGATCAACTTGCGGCGACCAAAGAGGAAGGCCCACCGTGTGAGGTCGTAAATCTGCGCGTGCCAGCGGTAGTAGCTGGTGAGTGACTTCTGGTTAGGGGCAGCGGTGCTCATGCGATGACGTCTGCGAGGAGGGTACAGCCATAGGTGCCCACGCGGTCTTGCTGGTGCAGACTATCTGCGAGGGGTTGATTCAGGCGCAGGCGCTGGAGGGCGAAGTCTGGGATGAAGTCAATGACGGGGCTGGCTGAGCGCATGAGGATGCGGGTGCCCGGGCGGCTGTTTTCCAGGATGAGCTGCCACTCTTCCGCCAGAGCTAGGGGCTTGTGAGCAGCGAGCCAGTCTTGATGATCCAAAAGGATGTAATGAGAATAAGCGGCAGGGTGCTCGCGCAGGAAATTGGCGACCGTGCTGCTGTGGGTAGTGATGCGGTCACTTAGCGTTTGCAGCTGCGGCTGGTTTTCCTCCTTCAGGTAGTTCGGGCAGCAATCGTAGGTATAGCGGCCTGTGAGATAGGCTCGCCAAAAGTAGTTGTCCTGGAATGGTACTTCGGTGAGCACATGAGCCATTTTAGACTGGATAAAGCCTGTCAATCCGCCAGGGAACTGGGTCTCAATGAGTCGGATTTGTGCCCTGGGCACACCTAGCATGGTCATGGCCATGGGTTGCCGCACCAGCCAGGAAACGAGGCCATTCCAAAGAGCCGGTTTGACCTCTTCGTAAAGGCGGCGCTGGTCTTCGAGGTTTTTGGATTGCAGCAGGGCCTCCACATATTCACGAACACGGCGGCTGCGTGAAAAAGTCTGAAGTGCGATCCAGGCCATCTGGCCGGCCGTGCCACGGTAGTAGAAGGAGGGATTTAGCGGCGTGCTTTGGAAGTAGTAATGTTTGGCCTCCCAGTAGCGTCTTGCAAAGGGGTGTAGATCTCCATGGAGGGAGGCCAGTATGTCTTTGAACTGAAAATGTGATCCGTGCCCGAAAAGCTGAAAAAGATCCTCGTGCTGACCACGGCGGATCATCGCGATCTTAAGCTGGAGCAGGGCATTTTGGCGGGGGTTCATGTCCACGGCGTGGATCTCAGCCGGGGAGTCTAACAGGTAGTCTAGAGCATTGCAGCCCGCACTGGTGATCATGACCGCGCGACTTTCAGCCCGCAGGTCCAGCATTTGGCGGTCCAGTCGGGGGTCTTCCCAGCAGGTGTTGTAAACGAGGTTACCACCATGGACCCGGTTAAAAATGACGTCGTGGGCCCTCTGTGCGAGGGGATGAGATGAGGTGCGTGCGACCATGGACCGCACAGAAAGCCTGAATGTCGCTGCTTGGCAGGCGGCTTCGTGCAACGAATTCGTCAGAGGAGCGAATCAGTCTTTGGAATCAATGTTCCCAGATTTACGGATGGCGCGGAGGAGACGCCATCCTAGGTAAACGCTAATCATGTAACCCAAAGCACCGAAGACCGACACCCCCCATAAAAGCGGCTTGGCATTGCTGCTCCAGAGCTGGGATGAGCCAAGGAAGATGGCGGCGGTGAGCACGCCCAGGACGAGGCGGTTGATGATGGGATCAAGGTGCCGATGATCCAGATGAACGGTGAGGGTGCCATCGCGAAAGCGGGCCAGGAGATCCGTAAGGTCGCGCGGCAGAGCACTGAGCAGGCGATCCCAGTCGCGGTAAGTGCGGCGGGCGCGCCTAACCAGACGTGTGGGAGAGAGTCGGCGCAAGATCATCCGCTGGCAAAAAGGTTGCATCAGCTCTGCGAGGCTGACTTCCGGGCTGAAGCGACGGCTTGTGCCTTCTAAGACGATCAAAGTCTTTAGCAACACGGCCAACGGAGGCGGCAGCGTGATGTGGTAGCGGCGGATGATTTCGATCAAGGACGTCAATGCGTGCCCGACATTGATATCGCTAAGGGGATGACCCACGAAATCGGCCATGAATTCATCCAGGTCACCCCGCAGACGTTCACGGTTAAAGTCGGGCGGCACGGACCCCAGGCGCAGCACTTGCTCCGTGACTTGGGTGGAATCGTTTTCAACGATGGCCAGCAGCAGGGCCTCCACTTCATCTCGCAGTTCGTCATCAATGCGGCCCACCTGACCACAGTCAATGACCCCAACGACACATCCGGGTAGGAGCATGAGATTCCCAGGATGTGGATCGGCATGGTAAAACCCATCGCGAAAAACCATCTCGAGGTACATATTGGCTCCGCGACGAGCGAACTCGGCTAGGTTTTCACCTGAATGGCGCAGAGCTTCAATGTCCGTGCCAGGGAGGCCTTGCAGGTGCTCCATGGTGATGATCTGGCTGGAGCAAAGATCGGCATAGACCGCCGGGATACGGACATTGGGTTCATCGGCAAAGTTGCGCGTGAATTCCTCGATGTTGCGCTTCTCATAGGTGAAGTCCATCTCGCGCAGCAGGGCTTTGCGAAACTGGCGCACAATGGCCACGGGCTGATAAGGGCGTAGGGCAGGGGAGTGTTTTTCCAGCAGCTCCGCCATGGCCTGGACGATCTCCAGGTCGGTGGTGCTTTTCGCCTCAATGCCGCTGCGGCGGATTTTCACTACCACGTGCTCACCCGTGTGCAGACGGGCCTTGTAAACTTGGGCGATGGAGGCGGCTGCCAGAGGGACTTCCTCAAACTCGGCAAACAACTCTTCGGCAGGTTGGCCGAGATCCTCCAAAAGGATAGCACGGGCGGATTCGACGGGCTCGGCCGGGACATTGGACTGAAGCTCAGCCAGCTCACCTGCCATCTCCGCGCCCACAAGGTCGGGACGGGTGCTGAGCATCTGCCCCAGCTTGATAAAGGTGGTGCCCAGTTCCGTCATGGCCATGCGCACGCGGGCAGGGGTGGTGAGATCCGAAAGGACCTGGCCATCTGCGCTTCGCAGTCGGTTATTCAGCCAGGGGTAGTCAAAGCCACCAAAGAGATCTGCCAGCCCGTATTTGCCGAGGACGGCAGCGATTTCGCCGAGCCTTTTTGCATGGCGTTCGAGTCGGGCCAGGGGTTCGATCTTCATGCTCGTAATGTAGCGAGCGGAGGCAACTTCCAAGAGTATTCCTTGTCAGGAAAAAAGGAGCCACGGTGAAAGGTCGTGGACAGAGCCCGCAAATGATCCACCTGTCTGGAATGCACGCTGCTGGCCCCAAGAATCCCCTCCACGGAATCACCCTCGAAAAAATGGTGACTGATCTCCAGGCCCACTATGGCTGGGACATGCTGGGGCGAATGATCAAGATCAATAGTTTCAACTGGCAGCCAAGCATCAAATCGAGCTTGGTTTTCCTGCGGAAGACTCCTTGGGCGCGGCAGAAAGTGGAGGAACTTTACGTGGACACCTTGCCAGACCTAAAAGCTGCCGCAGAGGGTAAAGCCGTAGCCCCATCCCAGTGGCGGGACGAGGAAGTGCCGGTGGAAGCCGCGCCTGTGGCTGAGATTGATAAAGAAGTGCGTGGTGAGGATACTGTGGCTGAGGCGGGCGGAGAAAATGTGACCGCGCCCGTTGCCGAGGAAGAACCTCCTCAGGCCTAGCAGTCTGCGCCAGCGTGGAGGCTCACCCTGGCGCGGCTACAAAGGGCCTACAATTGCTTGCAGGCCTTGATCGTGTTTGCCATGAGCATGGCGATGGTCATGGGACCGACGCCGCCGGGGACTGGGGTGATGGCTTTGCACTTGGGAGCAACTTCCTCAAAGGCAACGTCGCCGACGAGTTTGTAGCCTTTTTCCGTGCCGGGGGCTTCTACACGATTGATACCGACATCAATGACAACAGCGCCTTCACGTACGTGCTCGGCTTTGAGAAATTCAGGGCGGCCAATGGCAGCGATGATGATGTCGGCCTTCTGGGTGATGGAAGCGAGGTCCTGGGTGCGGGAGTGAGCGACCGTGACGGTGGCGTCGCCGCCTGGGCCTTTGGCCATCAGCAACAGGGCCATAGGTTTGCCCACGATCATGCTGCGGCCTAGGACGACGGCGTTGGCTCCTTTGGTTTCAATGCCGGCCTCCATGAGCAGGCGCTGGCAGCCCAAAGGGGTGCAGGGGACAAAACCTGTGGGATCTTCCAGGGCCAGCTTCGCTACATTCACGGGGTGAAATCCGTCCACATCCTTGGCTGGATCGATGGCTCGCACGATGGCGGCTTCATCAATGTGCGGCGGCGGAGGGCTCTGAACGAGGATGCCGTGGATTGCGGGGTCGTTGTTCAGGGCGTGAACATGGGCCAGCACTTCCTCTTGAGTCGTGGTGGCGGGCAGTTCCAACTTCACCGAATGCAGGCCGAGATCGCGGCACTTTTTGTCCTTGGACCGAACGTAGGCGCGGGAGGCGGGATCGTCGCCGATAAGCACCACGGCGAGGCCGGGTTTCTTGCCCACCGCCGCGAGGGCGGCGATGTCACGACGGCATTCTTCGAGGACTTTTTCAGCGACGGCGGCTCCAGAGATCAGTTGCATCTCTTTTGGTGAATCAGGCCGGGGGCGGAGTCAACGACGATCCCTGGGTGGGATGAACGGAATTCAGAGTTGCTCTGAGTTAAATTTTTGTCCAATGCGGGCGCTGACTAGCCTTCTATTCACCACCATGACCACTCGCCGTTCCTTTCTTTCTGCCGTCACCGCTGCCTTAGGCGGCACTCTTTTTGCAGCCAATGGCCAACCGAAAACGGTGGTCCTGATGTCCGCCTGGGACACGGTGAACATTGGAGACATCGGCCATACTCCGGGCACCCTGCACATTCTGGAACAACACTTGCCAGAGTTGAAGGTGGTGGTCTGGGCCATGAAATTGGACGAGCGCGTGCTGGCTATGTTGAAGCGCCGCTTTCCGAAAGTGGAGTTTCTGCAGGGAAATCTCACGGGAAAAAAGCCGAATGATGAAGCGCTGCGTGCGGCCATTGCGGGCTGCGACCTTTTTATCCGTAATTCCGGCATGGGGCAAGATACAAGCTGGATGAAGTACTGCCGAGACCTGGGCAAACCCTACGGCGTGTATGGGCAGTCCTATTTTGACACCATGGTTACTGGGGACAAAGGCGCTGAAAACAGGGCGCTGCTGGATGCGGCCTCCTTCATTTACACACGGGAAAGTCGCACGCTAAAGATGCTGCAAGGAGCTGGTGTGAAGACGCCTGTGCTAGAATTTGCGCCCGATGGCTGCTTTGGCATCGACGTGCGGGATGAGGAGCGCGGTCTCGCCACGATGAAAAAACTGGGGTTGGAGGACAAGAAATTCATCACGGTATTGCTGCGGACAAATACCCCTAAAGCTCCCGGTGTTGATGACCCACGCCCGCAGAAACTGAATCCGCTGCACCCCACTCCACAGCAAGTGGAGGATGATCAACGCCGGGCAGCCGGATTCCGTGAACTGATCACGAAATGGGTGCAGGCCACCGGTAACAAAGTGCTCATCGCTCCAGAGACTTTCAAAGAGATGGAGCATAACAAACGATTGATCCATGATCCTCTACCGCCTGAGATTCAGAAGCATGTGGTGAACCTGGAGTACTTTTGGAACGCCGATGAAGCCGCCTCCATTTTTGCGCGAGCGCGCACAGTGGTGTGCCATGAGCCGCATTCCCCCATCATCGCTCTGGCCAATGGCACACCCATCATCCACTGGTTTTCAGAGTTCCACGGCCTCAAGTGCTGGATGTTTGAGGACATCGGCCTGAAGGACTGGCTACTGGAAATTGATACGATCCCAGCGGAAACGGTTTTCCAGACGGTGATGGCCATTGAGAAGGATTACCCCGCCGCCCAGGCCAAGGTGAAGAAGGCCATGGACTATGTGAAAGAGCGCCAGACTTCCACCATGAATGTGGTGGGCAAAGTCATCCAGGCTTGATGAATTGGGCGGATGGAAGCTGCGGGTTCTACCCTTTAGGACCCGCTGTAACCATGCAATTTAGCAACGGGAGGAAACATGATTTGTTGTGGGCTCGTACATGTCATCGTCCTCATCCCACTGAATTTATGTGCCGCGTTTTTCTTGCTCTCTGTTTGCTGACTCAGGTCGTTATGGCGGGAGTCTATGAGCCTGATTGGGCTTCGATCACGCCGCGTCGAGTCATTCGTTTGAGTGATGTGGATGGAGCTGCTCTGGTGGCTGCCGTGGCGGCACTGAAGCCGGGTGATTGTCTCGAAGTTGGCGCGGGCACTTACACGGTGGATCGCATGTGGAACATCCAAGTCTCAGGCACTGCAGAAGCACCCATCAGGATCGAGCCTGCGAAGGGAGCGCGTGTGGTGATCACTCGTTCGGACGACAAACAAAACATCGTCAATGTAGGGCAGTCAGCGCCGGTGTCGTATCTCGTTTTTCGCGGGATCGAATTCACCGGGGGCAGTCATGGTATGCGCTTAGGGCACTGCAGTGATGTGTGGGTGGACCAGTGTCACATCCACCACACGGGTGGGCCGTGCATTACCGCGAACAGTGCCGATACGCGCCGACTTTACCTCACCCGCAATCACCTGCATGATGGCGGTGGTCATGGTGAGGGCATGTATCTCGGCGGTAACGATGCTTCGGTGATCATGAGTGAAAGTGTCATTGCTTTGAATCACGTTCATGATTGCGCTGGCAGTCAGGGGGATGGCATCGAAGTCAAGCAGGGCTCCTGGGGAAACCTTGTCGCTGAGAATCACATTCATGACACTCAATATCCGTGCATCACGGTGTATGGAACGGCAGGGAAACCGGTGAATATTATCGAGAGGAATGTCTGCTATCGCAGTGCCGATAATGTCATGCAGGTACAGGGCGAAGCTGTGGTGAGAAATAATATTCTGATCGCGGGTAAAAACGCCGGTTTTTCCAGCATGGATCACCAGGGCAAGACGCTGAATCTTCAAGTCATCCACAATACCATCATCAATACGGGGCACGCTTTTAGCGGTCGTTCATGGAATGGTCGGGAAGGCTTAATCCTTGCCAACAATGTCGTGTATTCCCGGGATGCGAATGCTCTCCATTTTCCCAATGGCAGCGAAGGTGCGACCCTAGCAGGAAATGTGGTGCTGGGGGCAGGGGACAAACACGGCCAAGCCTTGGGGAGGAGCTTGGAACAAGACCTTCCAGAATTGACCTGGGACGGTGCCAAGCATCACGCGAGACCTTCTGCCACTGCGCCTTTTGCTCAAGCAGAGGGTTCGCGTTTGCTGCCTGCGGATTTCCACGGGATGGGCCGTAGCCAACCGATCAGTGGAGCGGTGACACGCTGATTTGCCTGAGCGCGAGATGAGTCCCGCTGGAGGGATCAAAGAACCTCCGCCGATACGCCACCCTGACGGGCCCCACCCACGGTGCGGGGCGCGATACGGGCGCGCCAGATGTAACGCTGGAAAAGCACCTTCACACTGGCCGTCATGGGCACTGCCAAGATGGCGCCCAAGAGACCGCCGAGGAGCAGCGTCCAGACGAGCACACTGGCGATGACGGTCATGGGGTGCAGGCCGACGGCCTCCCCCACGATGCGAGGGGTAATAAAGAAACCATCAATCTGCTGCACCACGATGAAGATGATGCTCACCGCCAGCGGCAAAGCCCACCAAGGATCGCCAGGGATGAGAGCGCTACCGCCCTGGACGGCCCCGATGATGACCGCTGGGATCCAGCACAGTGCAATGCCCAAGTAAGGGATGATGCCTGCGACACATAGGGCCAAACCAATAAGCAGGCCAAAGTCCAGCCCGATGATCATGAGGCCCGCGCCCGTGGCGATGCCATTGATGACACTGACGAAGAGCTGGCCCCGAAAGAAGGCGATGAGGTAACGATTGATCTCATTCAAACAGGATACCACCTCATCCTTAAAGGCGCTGGCGCGCAGGGGCAGATAGTCTGACCACTGGGTCTTGATCTTCGCACTTTCGATCAGGAAATAGTAAAGATAGAGCGGGACGATGATGAGGGAGAGGAGGAAGCCGAAGATGCCCAAGAATCCGCCGAAGGTGGAGCGGATGAACTTCCACGCATTGCTCAAGACTGTCGGCAGCGTCGTCTTCACCCAGTCACCGGTGAGCAGGGCCTTGAGGTCAAAATCGAGCTCGCTTGTGGCTTCGTTGTCTTTGGTTTCGAGCTCTCCTTCTGGAGCGATGTTGGATTCTGGAGTGATTCCACCGGAGGCTGGCGCGGCGGGAAGTGCAGGAGGCGTCGGGGCCGCCTCAGACGTGGGCGATGGAGCCTGGGTGGCAGGAGTCGTGGAATTGGTTTTTGATGCATCCACCAAATCCGCCAATGGGGCCGGGAGGGGGATGCCATATTCGCGCTCCATGCGTGTGGCAAAGTCCAGCACGGCCACGCGCGCCTTGACGGTGTAACCTGGGATTTTCTTGGCGAGATTGGAAGTCTGTTCACCCAACTTGGGCAGGATCCACCAGCCGAGGCCAAAGAGGCCCAAACTAAAAATAGCGAAGATGATGAGCACGGCGCGCTGACGCTTCAGTCCTTTCCTCTCGAGCCACGCCACCCCTGGCTCTAGGAGGTATGCCAGCACGCCAGCCACCGCAAAGGGCATGAGGATGGGCTGCAGAAAGCCGATGACCTGAGTGCCTAGATAAATGAATCCGATGGCCAGTGCCCCGACCAAAGTGATGGAGAGAGCAGTGATCGCTGTCCAAAGGGCGCTGCGCTGAAAGGCCGTGGGGAGATTCTTCATGGGACGCGGGAGATGGTGGCAGAGGATTGCAAAGATGGAAGTGGGATTCACACCGAGCCTGAGGAAAATGCTTGGGTGAACGCAGGCTGGACCAGGGCTCTTTTCCCCAGAGGGGGGAAGTGGAATTTTGCAGCGATCTTGTAGCCGGGAGCAGGTGCTGATTTGCTTTGCCAATATCCACAGGTGGTTGCCGAGCAGGCAGCCTCCGCTAGCATGGGGAGATGCGCGTTCTCATTGCCAGCGACAAATACAAAGGCTCCCTCACTGCCACTCAGGTGGCGCAAATCATCGCGCAGGGGCTTGGAGAAACAATGCCTGGCATCGTTTGTGATCTCTGTCCCATCGCTGATGGGGGGGAAGGCACGACGGAGGCGATGGTGACCGCACTGGGCGGGGAATGGATGACGGTGGCCACGGCGGATGCGCAAGGTCGTGAGCGGCAGGCCCACTATGGATGGTGCGCAGACCAAGCCGTGATGGAGATGAGCGCAGCCAGTGGCCTAGCTCTGGTGAATGACCTGGAACTGAATCCCCAGACCGCCAGTACCTACGGCACGGGGGTGATGCTGAAACATGCGCTGGATCGTGGCGTGAAAAAGATCGTCATCGGCATCGGTGGCAGTGCCACGAATGATGGTGGCCTCGGTATGGCTGCCGCATTGGGGTATCGGTTCCTAGATGCCGCCGGGCAAGATGTGCCTGCGGTGATGAACGAGGTGCTGCGCATGAGCCGCATTCAGTCCCCTGGTGCTGTTTATGGTCCCATCTTGGTGGCCTGCGATGTGGACAATCCCTTGTTAGGTGAAAAAGGTGCGACCCGTATTTACGGAGCGCAAAAAGGCGTGAAGGAACCACGATGGTTTGAAGAGAGGCTGGAGCATCTGGCGGACCTCGTCGCTCGGGAGCTGGGGAAGGATCCTCGTGAAGTGCCCGGAGCAGGTGCTGCCGGCGGGCTGGGATGGGGGCTGATGGCTTTCATGGGTGCTCGTTTGACCAATGGCTTTGATCTTGTGGCCGAGCAGATCGGCCTGGAGGCCCGCGTGGCGCAGGCAGATCTCGTCATCACGGGGGAGGGCCGTCTGGATGCCCAGACCCTGCATGGCAAGGGGCCCGTGGGCATCGCCCAGATGGCCCGGCGACTGGGAAAAAAGGTGGCCGCTTTTGCAGGTGGGATTGAGGATTCCTCAGCTTTGCAGGCGCAGTTTGATTTCACCCGTGCGACCAAACCTGACTCCATGCCATTGGCCGAGGCGATTGCACGGGCGGAGGAACTGTTGGCCCTCGCTGTTCGCGAAAGCTCGGGGGAGATTGGTCGCCTGCTGGCCAGGTAGTGCAGTTTTCGGTTTTCAGGATTCGGTTTTCAGACACTATCAGGGCCTGACTTCTGGAACTGAATCCCGAACGCCGAAACTGAATACAGAATACTGACATCACGATGCCAAAACAAGCCGTCCTCCTCTTCGCTGGTCAAGGTGCCCAAAAAGTGGGCATGGGAAAAGATCTCGCCGAGGCCTATCCCGCCGTGAGCGATCTACTTTCCCAAGCCGATGCCGCGATCGGCTACCCGCTTTCGCAGATCATGTTTGAAGGGCCGATGGAGGAACTGACGAAGACCAGCCGCTGCCAACCTGCGCTTTACGCCCATGGACTCGCCTTGCTGGAAGTCTTGAAGTCCAAAGTGCCAGACCTGGAGATCACCGCCACAGCGGGCCTCTCCCTGGGCGAATTCACCGCTCATGCGGCTGCGGGCACCTTTGACTTTGCCACCGGGCTGAACCTCGTATTCCAGCGCGGCAGTTTTATGGAAGAGGCCTGCGATACGACGCGGGGAGCCATGCTGGCCATGCTGGGCGGTGAAGAAAGCACCATCCGTGAACTGGCCTCCGAATGCGATGTGGATGTGGCCAACTTGAACGCTCCCGGCCAGATCGTGCTCAGCGGTAGCGTGGAGGGTATCGAAGCCGCCGCTGCCAAGTCAAAGGACAAAGGCATCAAACGCGCCATCCCCCTGCCTGTCGCCGGGGCCTACCACAGCCGCCTGATGAAAAGCGCCCAGGACAAGCTGGCTGTGGCCTTGGAAAAAGCCACCATCGTCAGTCCCGGCGTGCCCGTGGTATGCAATTTCGAAGCGCGCCCCGTGAACCGCCAGGAGGAGATCCGCGCCACGCTCACCGCCCAGGTCACCGGCAGCGTCCGCTGGGTGGAGTCCATGCAATATCTCATCGCCCAAGGCCACACTCTGTTCATCGAACTCGGGCCGGACGCTACCCTGGCCGGCCTGATGGGCAAGATTGATAAAACCGTCAAAGTCATCTCCATTAAGGACACTGCGACCCTGGATGCTGCGGTGGCGGAGTTGAATGCGTGACTTTCTCAAGTCCTGAGCCCCTCCAATCGATTCTCCTGGAGGGGCTCAAGGTTTAGTTTCCTGGTGGTAGTGCTAGGCGAATGCCTTGCGATTGAAGGAGTTGATTAAAAACCGCCGGCGTATTTTCTATCATGTGTCGGCGCACTTTTTTTGTTCTTGAATGGTGGATTTCAATCCAGCCACAGTCATAACAAATCAATAGGTCCGTCGTTTCGGAGCCTTCTTCGATTCGAATGGCGTGACGTGGGTCAAAACATTTGCTGGGCTCTAAAGCAAATCTGGGAACCTGAGTGATGAGGGTGTCTGTGACGAAGCGCTTTTGCTCATTGTTGAGTTGGAAGCTGCCTAGAATGGGATAGTCCTTGAGAGTCACACGACGTGCTGGGTCATCTTCGCTAAGGTTTTCCGGCTTGGGTTCGAGAGATAAGAAAGTGACATTTGGGCTCTTTTGGATGCTATCCACAACCTCGCTGGGCAGTCTGTTGGATCCGATTGAAAATACGGCCAGTAAACCCAAAACAATGACGAGGGCGACCCATCGGGAAACAGAGGAAAATATCGGAGAAGCACTCATTGGCTGGAAATTGAGGGGCGTGATCAGGTTAGCAGAAGCGAATAATAATCTGAACGACAAACCGTCGGTTTCGTCTATCCTTTGCGAACCCCCAACCCTGTTATGCTCGAAATTTTCGAAAGTCCCCTGAACACCTTTGGCATGGGCTTTGCCCTCGGTGCTATCTTTTTGGTTATGGCCTACTTCAGCCATTGGAAGACCAAAGGTGAGTTTAAACGCTACAAGTCCCACCTGAGCGACAAGTTGGAACTGGATGCCAAGCAACTCCAGGATACCAATAAAGAGCGTGCTCGCCTCGCCCAGGAAAATGAGCATCTGCGCATCCAGGTGAACCGCCTGAATGAGCGCCCGGACAACAAACTTCAGCGTGAACTGGAAGTCCTGGCCCGTGCGGAAAAGCACATGCTCATCAATGCCCCCGGCTTTGCTCCCGCCTGGGAAATGGCCAAGTCTCAAGCCCTGTCACAAATGGAGACTGAGGAAAAAGGCATGTCTTTCCCGCAGAAAATCTTCCGCAAGCTCATCGGCCCAGGGGCCAATGGCAATGCAGCCCTGCCTGAAAATGGCAGCAGCCACAGCAAGTCTGGCAGCACCGAGACCGCTACGACGACCACGGCTGTCTAAGCTGGTGAGCTACTCCTCTTTTGAATCAGCCCGGTGTGTGAAGCACCGGGCTTTTTTGTGCCTGGAAACTTCCATCGAAGACCAAGATGAGGCAGCCTCTAAAAGCCCCTCACACCAACCACGTTGCCAGTCCCAGGAAAACCCCCATGCTCACGACATCCGTGGCCGTGGTGAGGAAGATGCTGGAGGCCGTGGCGGGATCTGCCCCCAGCTTCCGCAGGGTGAGGGGAATCAGCGCCCCACACAGGCCACTGACCACACAACTGGCCACCATGGAAAGCAGGACGACGACGCCCAGCATCACTGCCTTGGGGTTTGCTTGACTGCTCGCATACAGAAACATGCCGATGCCCGCCGTCAGGCCGACGAGCGCACCATTGAGTAGGCCAAGCGTTCCTTCTTTCATCACCAGTCGTCGTTCATCGCCAGCCTTCAGGTCTCCCAGCGTCATGCCGCGCAGCGCTACCGCCAGAGCCTGGCAGCCTGTATTTCCAGACTGGCCCGCCAGCACCGGGAGAAAGGCGGCCAGCAGGACGAGGCGATCCAGGGTCGGCTCAAAATAACCCACCACGCCCGCCGCGAGAAAGGCGGTGACGAGGTTTACCTGCAACCAAGGATGGCGAAAGCGCAGGCTACGCCAGAGTGGGGTGCTCAGGCGCTCTTCATCATTCACCCCCATCATCGTTCCGGCCTGGGCGCTGATCTCGATGGCGCGTGCTTCAAATAGGTTTTGTCCCCGCACCAGGCCCAGCAGCCGCCCTTCCGCATCGCAGACCGGATAGACGGGCAGGTGCCGGTTCACCGTCTGCTTCATCGCCTCGGTCAGCTCCATGTCTGGGCGCAGGGCGAAGATGGTGGTGTACATGACCTCTGAAAGCAGAGCTTCCGGTTTGCCTAACATCAAGTCACGAAAGACCAGCACGCCCAGCAGGCGGTTGGCATCATCCGTCACATAACCGTAGGTGATGAAGGCACGCTTTGTCAGCTTGCGCAGCGCCTCGATGGTGCCTTGCACGGTCATAGACGGACGGAAGACGGCCACGGGAGGCTCCATCAGCCAGCCCACGGAGTCTTCTGGATACTCGCGGTTGCGCATCCACTGGCGTGCTTTCTCGATGGGAGCCGCTGCGATGATGGTGCAGCGATGCTCGTCTGTCATCTCATGCAGCACTTGTTGAGCGACCATGGGGTTCAGCGCCTCCAGCACCCTTACGCCGTCCAGTGCAGGCAGCGTTTCCAGGAGATCGGCAGCATCGTAAGGCGCACGCTCGCGGACGTCTTCGAGGAGGTTGGCATCGGCTTCCAGGCTCATGGGCCTAGAGTTAATGCGGACTTGTCCAGGTGTCCATCCAGGGAAAGCCGGTAAAGGGGAAAAGACACTTAAATATCAGAGCTTGGGGCTGGTGTGTTACAGATTGACCGGGTGGGGGATGTATTCACATATTGTCTGCATGCGTGCACTTTTTCCCCTTTGCCTGCTTTTGTTCATCGGTACGTTTGTCTCGGCAGCCGAGATCTCGCCGGATGATACCACCATCGTTATCGGCGAGCGTGTGGGACCCATCGAAAAAGGCATGACCCTCTTTGGGCTGAAAACGCTCTTGGGCGCTGAAAAGGTGAAGGCCGCCGACATCGGGGTGGGTGAGGGCGAAACACTGCCTGGTGCCAAACTCTTTGAAGGCACGGACAAAGAACTGGAAATCCTCTTCAATCCCGAAGGTGACGAAAGAGAGGTGTGGGACATCCGAATCATCGGCAAGGCCTGGAAGTTTGAAAATGGGCTGAAGGTGGGCCTGTCGCTGGAAGCGGTGGAAAAGATCAACGGGGGCTCCTTTATCATCTTTGGTTTTGGCTGGGACTACGGTGGCTACGCAAACCTCAAAGGCGGCAAACTAGACGGCAAAGTGAGCCTGCGTTTTGAGCCCGGGAAGAACACCGACCCATCGCTGATGGGAGACCAGGAAATCCCGACAACGAACGCGAAACTGCGCGCCTCTAAACCCAAGGTGGAGTCCATCACGGTGGTCTTCCGTCAAACGGCGGCCTGAATAAAACCTCCATGCGTATCTGGGATCTTCATTGCCACCTTAGCGGCGTCGCGGGTCTCACTCCCGAGGATCGTCTGGGGAATTTACTGCGGTATGCAGACCGCGTGGGCATTGAGCGACTGTGCATTTACATGGGGCTGAAGTGGGCTCAGGACCCATCGCCGGATGACCTTGTGACGCAAAATGATGAAGTGCTGAGGGCTTTGGCCAAGTATCCAGATCGTGCTTTTGGCTTCGTTTATGTAAGTGCCAAGTACATCGAACGCAGCCTGGTGGAGTTGGAGCGCTGTGTGGCCCAGGGGCCCATGGTGGGTATCAAACTATGGGTGGCAGGTCGCTGTGATTCGCCCGAGATTGATCCGTTGATTCAGCGGGCAGCCGAACTGAAGGCGGTGATCTTCCAGCACACCTGGTTCAAGACGGGGGGCAATTACCCCGGTGAATCCACACCGAATGACATGGCGGCCCTGGCCCGCCGTTTTCCCAAAGTACCCATGATTTGCGGCCATACGGGAGGCACCTGGGAGCTGGGCATCCGTGCGATCCGAGAGCACAAAAATCTCTATGCTGACCTCGCGGGTAGCGACCCTACCGCTGGCATGACTGAGATGGCCGTGCGGGAACTGGGGGCGCATCGAGTCATCTATGGCAGCGACGCCGGTGGGCGCAGCTTTGCCAGTCAGTTAGCCAAGGTCCACGGGGCGCAAATTTCTGCCGAGGACAAACAACGCATCTTCTGTGAAAACCTCCGTCAGATCATGCTCCCCATCCTCCAGCAGAAGGGAATCAAAGCCTAACCATGAGTGAAATCATCCCCACTCTAGCTCGCCGGCGATTCATTGCTCAAGCGACAGCAACGGTAGCGTTGCCATTCGCGCACCGCGTTGTGGCGGGTGAGTCCACCAGTCCTGGTGCAGGGTGGGTGGATTGCAATGCTCACCTTGGCCCCCATCCTAACAGAGAACTGCCTGCAATCACGGCAGAGTCGTTAAAGTCACGCGGGGTCACGGAGGCCTGGGTAGCCCCTCTGGAAGCTTTGCTGCATCGGGACCTGGCCGGGGTAAATGCCCGTCACTCAGCCCGCTGTGGTGGCCCATTGCGGGCCGTGGGCGTGCTGCATCCAGGGCTTCCGGACTGGCAGGAGGACCTCCGCCGATGTACAGAAGAACACGGCATGAGAATCATTCGTCTTTATCCAGGCTATCATGGATACACCCTGGATGATCCAACTTTGATGAAGTTGCTGGAGCTGGCTGCCGCTAAAAACTTGCCGGTGCAGATCGTCGCTGAAATGGAAAATGCCCGCACTCAGCACCCGCTCATGCAGGTGAAGCCGGTGGATTTTAAACCTCTGGCGAACGCTCTACAACAAGTGCCAGAGCTGCGGGTGATGGTGCTGAATGCCAGCGCCGTGATGGCTCAAACCAGCCTCAGGGGGCTGGGCAACCTGTGGCTAGACATCGCCATGATCGAGGGGGTGGCCGGCGTGGAAAATCTGCTGAAACAGTGGCCCGCTGACCGACTCGTTTTTGGCAGCCACGCCCCCTTTTTCTATCCCGAGTCCTCCCTGCTCAAAATGCAGGAGTCGGACCTGACCGCAGCACAACTCATGGCTGTGAAGTCTGGTAATGCTAAGGCTTGGTTGGCCTAGAGCGGCTGCATTTCAGAAAAAGCCACCCGTTAGGTGCAAAGAGGAATCTGCTCTTGCCGTTCGGCTTCGGCTTTTCATCATGGTGGCAGATCCAACCATCCCATGAAAGCCCTCGTCCTCACCGCTCCTTCCGAATTTAGCTATGACACCGCATTCCCAGACCCGACTCCTGGGGCAGGTGAGGTGCTGGTGAAGATCAAGGCCTGCGGTATCTGCGGCAGTGATATCCACGGTATGGATGGCCGCAGTGGCCGCCGCCAGATGCCCATCGTCATGGGCCATGAAGCTGCGGGCGAAATCACCGAAGTGGGCGAAGGAGTGACCGACTGGAAAGTGGGCGACCGCGTCACTTTTGACTCCACCGAATATTGCGGTGAGTGCGAGGAGTGCCAGGCGGGCTACGTGAATCTTTGCCCTGACCGGAAGGTCCTGGGCGTGTCTCCAGGCAGCTACCGCCGTCACGGCTGTTTTGCCGAAAAGATCGTGCTGCCTCAGCGTATCCTCTACCGCATTCCCGAAGCCCTTTCTTTTGAAAAGGCTGCCTTTGCCGAGCCTGTGGCCATCGCCCTCCATGCGGTGAATTTGGCGGATGGAATCGAAGTGGGTGAAGCTTTTGCCGATGAGTGTGAAGAAGGTGACTGCGGTACCTGTGGAGAAGGCTGCGGGCATGACCATAGCCATGAAGGTCATGAGCACGCCGAAGGTGAAGCCTGTGGACAGGGCCAGGAAGAAATTCGAGGCGGCGTGGCTGTGGTGGTCGGCGCAGGGCTGATCGGCCTCCTTGTCATTCAGGCCCTCAAGGCCCGTGGCTGGGAGCGCGTGATCGCCGTGGATCTGGATGACAAACGCCTGGAGCTTTCGAAGACTCTGGGTGCGGATGATGCCTTCAATGCGAAGCAGGAAAACCTAGCCATGCACCTGCGTGAGATCACCGGTGGTGATGGTGCCGATGCCAGCTTTGAAGTCGTGGGGGCCGGTGCTCCGGTGGACCTCGCTGTGCGCTGCGTGCGCAAAGGTGGCCAGGTCATCCTGGTGGGTAATCTCCAGGCCTCCATTCCTTTCCCACTACAGGAAGTCGTCACTCGCCAGATCACCCTGCGTGGTTCTTGCTCCTGCGCGGGTGAATACCCCGAGGCCATCCGCCGCATCGAAGACGGCAGCATCCAGGTGGAGCCACTTCTCAGCGCCGTGGCCCCGCTGGAAGAAGGTGCAGGCTGGTTCAAGCGTCTCTACGACAACAAAGAAGGCCTGCTTAAAGTGGTGCTGAAGCCCGAGTAAATCACGGCTCAGACGGTCAACGATAAGAGAGGCGTGGCATGACCTGGGGTGATGCTGCGCCTTCTTTGTTTCTAGGCTTCTCTGGGAACGCCCGCACCTCATGAGCTCAGCGGAGTTCGCCTTTACGGGCATTGAATCGGGATTTTACCGCAAAGCAGCGACAGTTTATGTCGTTGTAGCCATCACTCTCCTGCGGATGCTGGAGGCTTACATTTTCCCTCATGCGCCTGCTTTTTCTTTCCTTCCTTGTTCTGAGCCTGAGTTCCATGCCCCTGCTGGGCAAGGCCATGCGGCCGAATGTCATCCTCATCGTGGCAGATGACTTAGGCTACTCCGATCTCGGTTGTTATGGGTCAAAAACGATTCGCACACCGAATCTGGATCGTCTGGCCGCGGAGGGCACACGCTTCACGTCCTTTTATGTGGCCCAGGCGGTGTGCAGTGCCTCGCGCGCGGCCCTCATGACGGGCTGTTATCCGAATCGAGTCGGCATGCAGGGGGCGCTCAACCACACCAGCAAAGAAGGCATCAACCCGGACGAATTTCTCCTGCCAGAGCTCTTTAAACAGCGCGGCTACAGCACCGCCATTCATGGCAAATGGCACCTAGGCACGGCGGCGATGTTTCACCCCATGAAGCATGGTTTTGACGAATTCTGGGGCATCCCTTACTCCAACGACAACAGTAAGTTTCATCCCTCGCTCGCCGCTGAGATGCCGCCGCTGCCGCTCTACGATGATGAAAAGGTGGAGCAGGTGGATCCTGATCAAAGCCAGTTCACTCGGCGCATCACAGAGAAGGCCGTCAGCTTCATCCGTCGCCATGAGAAGAAGCCTTTCTTCCTCTATGTGCCCCACGTCATGCCGCACGTGCCCATCTTTGCTTCAGATCGCTTCAAGGGCCAGTCGCCGCACGGTCTGTATGCCGATGTGGTGGAGGAACTGGACTGGAGCGTGGGCATGATCCTCGCCGCCGTTCAGCAGGCGGGCGTGGCAGATAACACCCTCATCCTCTTCATGTCGGATAACGGGCCCTTCCTCAGCTACGGCAACCATGCTGGCAATGCCGCTCCACTCCGCGAGGGCAAGCTGACGAGTTATGAAGGAGGCGTGCGAGTCCCCTTCATCGCCCGCTGGCCCGGTCAAGTGCCCGCTGGAAAGGTGAATGAAGAACTCTTCACCGCCATTGATCTCATGCCTACCTTCCAGGCCTGGCGTGAGGATGCCGAACCGGCCGCTCCAGTGAAAACGCAGGATGGCAAAGATGTGACGGATCTCTTGTTAGGCAAAGAAGGGGCGAAAAGCCCGCACGAAGCCATCGCCATCTATGCTGGTGGCGAGCTGCAGTCCATCCGCAGTGGCGAGTGGAAACTCCACTTTGCCCACCCCTACATCACCCCTCATGAAACTCCCGGCCGCGATGGCAAACCTTCGAACTGGGAGAACATGAAACCCGCCGCCATCACGCAATCCGGCATTGAAGGCATCGCCACCCGCCACGGCTACAAAGTCGCCCAGCAGCCTCCAGCCCTGTATCATCTCAAAGAGGACATCGGCGAGCTCACCGACGTCAGCGCCGCTCACCCAGACATCGTTGAGCGCCTGCAAAAACTCGCCGAGCCCTTTCGCCAGCAGCTTGGCGACAGCCTGACGCAGACCGTGGGCACCGAAGTCCGCCCCCTGGGCCGGGCGGAGTGATTGCTGAAAGCTCCGCTTGTACCTAGACTCTAGCTGCTAACCATCTGAAGTTGAATCTTCCGTCAGTGGGACTGTGCTGGTACTTGCTCTTCAGTGCACCTCGAAGTGTGGCGAATCACTTTTCGCTGCCCACGGCAGCCACTTCTAAGATGGCAATGTGGAGAAGGTCCTGCTCTTCATACTCTGGCTTCCCCACCGGCTTCCACACCGCTAATATACGGGCCGTGCCGCTGGCCATGGTGACGTTTCCTCGCACCCGTTCGATGTTGTAATCGGAGAGAGGAATTTCAAGCGTTGGCTGGCCTGCTTGAGTTAGGTTTTCAATGTGATGTGCAGCCCCTGCTTTGTGATGTTCAATCACATAGTGAAACTGCAAGGAGTTGTCATCCGCAGTGTTGGTGGATTCTATTTCTAATTTGGTTCCAACTTTGACTGGCTCTTGCACGATCTCGGAAGGGCCGGGATTATGTGCTTTCAAACTCACTAAAGTGGGAACATTTATCCCTTGTTCCAAAGTTGCGTTTTGCCCCGTTCTTAGGACTGCACATAAACTGGAAATGGAAGTGGCTTGTTTTATTTCAATGCGGCCTAAAAGCGACTTCAAGAATGGGGAGTGGTCCTCTTGATCGGTTACTTCCGAGAGATGGCTAGAGATCGCATTTCTCGCGATTTCGACGATGTGCAATTGAATGCCTTGTGTTTGAATGATATTTTTAATCGAACAAGACAACAGCGTTTCAATAAGATCCAAATTCTCATGAGTGTTGGTGACAATGAGATGTTTATTGGAGACTTTGCTGACGGTGACCGACGCTCCGTTCGGGAACGTAATCCCAAATGCTTCCAGGATTTCTTGAGGGCTTTTTGGCCGATGGTTTTCTTCTCTTGTAGGGCTTGTGGATTCAGAGTCTTGAGCACTGGGCTGATTAAAAAAATCAGGAGCTATGCTGAACATCCGAGTCGTCATCTGGGGAAAAGACACTTCACGTTTTGGGTCTGTTTGACTTTTTAGCGTCGTCGTTGCGCGTGGAACATGAGCCACCACATGACAGGTGAGTATGGCGATTTCTTGCACCTCTCCTATTGTCCTTCCCCCTGGGCCGACAGGATGCCATGCACCGATGATTTTACTGTGCCCCTCACTGAGTGCCGTGCTGCTATTGATGTGGGATAAGTGAAATTCATTCACTGGCCTCACATAGGGTAATGCTCGTCCAGGAATGGCAAGCTCTTCCCGCCATAGTGTTGGGGGATTTTGCGCGTATTCTAATTCATAATTTATTTCGATGAGACGTCCGTCTGAGGAGAACGCGGGATCCACTTCCAAGCGAAAGCCGGAAGGATGGTGCTCCGTGTTTACGTGAGGAGGTTGTCCTTTATCCCAACTCAGTTCTGATATGATGTGCTTGTTCAGAACGGACGAAAATTCGACCCGTTGGTTTTGAGAAGTTGCTACCGCAGTCAGAAACTTGGACTTCACTTCTCTGCGCGCAACTGCTTCATGGAGCTTTGCAATCGAGGCTGTCTGATCAGTGAGAGCTGCAGCACTCATGATGATGGAACGAATTTGCGCAGCGGGGCCTCGAAAAACTTCAAGGGTGAAATGAGCTGACTTCGGGAAAGTGTTAGGATACCGCTCCAGCCAAGCTTCGGTAACTGGCATCCATTCAGCCGTAGTTCTAACGACCAGCTTCTGGCCTTTCACATTCACCTGACTGCCTAGCGGCAGTTTAAGTCCGTGATCTTCAAACGCTCGGAGAAGGTCCTCTGATGTAGTGCTAGGTGAAATGGAGAGGAACCCAGGCTCTATTTCAAACGCATGCTGCACCATTGCATGCGGGGCTGATGGCAGTTCAGGCAGCGTTGAGTGAGTTTTATGAAGGCTGTCTTGAGGCAGCACGTTGGAGGTTAAAAAGATAGCCTGACTTATATCTTTATCTCGAAGCGTGGGATCTCCTTTCGCGGGCCATGTGCCTAAAAGCCGTGTCTGGCCACTCTGCATTTCTAGCGAGGTGGAAAGTTGTGCGATCTGAAAGGGGGCATCAGGCCTGCCTAAGCTTCCGGCATGAATTATTACAGGATCATTCTGTTTGGATTGGATATCCCAGAGCAGGTTATGCTCCGTCTCAATATTTAAGTCGAGCGTCTTTCCATCAAGTTGCAGAAGGGGATCAATCTTCAATCTGAATCCAAGAGGTTGCATTTCTGTTTCAAGACTGACTTTACCTTTTTCAGATGGTAAGCCTGTGGTATGCTCATGTTCAGTAATGCTTTCAAAGCTGCACACTTGTCCGCTTTTGGCTTCAAAGTAGGCGGTGTGGAGAGTCTGAACTGGGTTTCCCGCTTTGCCGGATTCTAAGAGCAGACGCTGAAGATCTGAGGTGATGTCAGTTTGCTGAGCTGATTTGGATGCCAGCAATCTTAACAAGGGGCCAGGGGCTTGGATTAGATGGGCTGTGAACGTAAGTGTTCTTGGGCGTTCTCGTTCACTTTCTTGAGAAAACGCAATAATCAGATCGAGGTTTGCTCGCGTGTTGCGAACAGTTAGTGTCCTTGACGCTCGATGGAGCATTGCCGTGGCTCCAGGCGGAAAAGGCATGCCTTGGCTCTCTAAAACTTGTTGGACCGAGAGCATCTTGCCGCTCTGTTTCACCTTATTCCATCGACTGTTGAGGGGGAAATCTTCTGAATCCATGTCACTGATAGGTGAATCAGAACCGATGCGACTTTGGTTAGGTGCATCCGAAAGAAAATCTCCGCCCACTTTGATGAGTTGGGTTTCCATCGCCGGTTCTTGGCTTCGTAGGTCAAGAACTCCCGTGGTCAACACGAGCAGAAAGCAGAAACTCTGGATCAAACAAATGCGCATGATCCCTGAGACTAATTGAATCCGCACAATGTAGTCGAGTCCAAAGCTTGGCCTTATGAGCAGGCACCCTAAAACAAAAAACGTCCAGCCTGCTTTCGCGGGCTGGACGTCGTAACACGGACTAACCAATGATTACTTCTGAAGGGCAGCGATGCGCTTGCACACCTCTTCGACGTTTACACGGCTGTTGAAGGCGCTGATGCGGAAGAAGCCTTCGCCGGCGCTGCCGAAGCCACTGCCGGGGGTGATGACGACGTTGGCTTCGTTGAGCATTTTGTCGAACATCTGCCAGCTCGTTACACCTGCGGGGCAGCCGACCCAGACGTAGGGGGCATTGACGCCGCCGAAGACCTGGAGGCCAGCGTTTTTGCAGGCTTCGACCAGGAGTTTGGCATTGCCCATGTAGTGCTCGATGAGGGCGGCGACCTGGGCTTTGCCCTCGGGGCTGTAGATGGCCTCAGCACCGCGCTGGACGATGTAGCTGACGCCATTGAACTTGGTGCTGTGGCGGCGGCTCCAGAGGGGATGGATGGCCAGGGGGCTGCCGTCTTTCTTTTTACCCATGAGGCCTTTCGGGATCACCACGATGGCGCAGCGCACGCCGGTGAAGCCGCCGTTTTTGGAAAAGCTGCGGAACTCGATGGCGACATCGCGGGCACCTTCGATCTCGTAGATGCTGCGGGGGATGGCGGGATCTTGGATGAAGGCCTCGTAGGCGGCATCGTAGAGGATGATTGTACCATTGGCCTTCGCATAGGCGACCCAGGCCTCAAGCTGCGCACGGGTGGCGGTGGCACCGGTGGGGTTGTTCGGGTAGCAGAGATAGACGAGGTCCACAGGCTCGCTGGGAATCTCAGGGACGAAACCATTCTCTGGGGTGCACTTGAGGTAATGCAGGCCTTCGTAGGCACCGGATTCATCGGCATCGCCGGTGTTGCCAGCCATGACGTTGGTATCCACATAGACGGGGTAAACCGGATCGGTGATGGCGGTTTTGTTGCCGCTGCCGAAGATGTCCAGGATATTGCCGGTGTCGCACTTGCTGCCGTCGGAGATGAATATCTCATCAGCATCCACGTTCAGGCCACGGGCCTTGTAATCGTTGTCGGCGATGGCGTTGCGCAGGAAGTCGTAACCCTGCTCCGGACCGTAACCGCGGAAGCTGGAGCGGTCGCCCATTTCATCCACAGCCTTGTGCATAGCGGCGCGGACGGCCTCAGGCAGAGACTCGGTGACGTCACCGATGCCGCAGCGGATGAGGCGCTTGGCGGCCTCCGGATTGCCTTCGGTGAAGGCCTTCACGCGGCGGGCGATTTCGGGGAAGAGGTATCCAGCTTTGAGCTTGAGGTAGTTTTCGTTGAGGTAGGCCATGGCAGAGAAAAATGGGCAGCCAGTGTGGCGAATGTGCGCCAGGATGCAACAGGGGAAGAAAAACGCCCTGACCGGTGAAGGTCAGGGCGTGTGAAGTAAATCGGAGGCTATGCCGCCTGGGTGGCGAGATGCTTACAGCTTGCGCACCCAGATGTTGCGCAGGCGCACAGGTGGGTTGTTTTTGTGATCCTGAAGACGCAGCGGCGCGGTGGCAGGGAAACTGCCGCTGTAGTCGGTGATGTTCTTGTGCTTCGTCGGGCCCATGATTTTGGTATGTACCTGCACACAGACGCCATTCACAAAGGTGGTGACGTAGGCGGGCTCTACCACTTTATCGCCTTCCAGTTTTGGGGCGGTGAAGATGATGTCGTAGCTCTGCCATTCGCCAGGCTTTTTCACGGCATTCACCAGGGGTGGGGTCTGGCCGTAGATGCAGCCCGTCATGCCATCGGCATAGGTGGGGTTGTTGTAGGTATCCAGCATCTGGCACTCATAGCGGTCCATGAAGAAGACACCGCCATTGCCCTTCTTCTGGGAGTTGCCTTCAGTGTGGGGCTCGCTCTTCCACTCGATGTGGAACTGGCAGCTGGCGAATTGCTCCTTGGTCCAGGAATCGCCACCGTCCACGACGAGTTCGCCATTTTCGACTTTCCAGGCGCAAGGGCCCAGTTCCTTGGTGGGCTTGCCTTTGTCGTCCTTTTTATAGGAAACAAAAGCGTCCGCGTTTTTACCATCGAACAGAACGATGGCATCTGCTGGGGCATCGCCCAGCTTCGCACCTGGGGCTACGTATTCAGGCCGTGGACGATCAATGTCATGTACCTTCCACTGGGTGCCTGGGATCACAGGAGTATCGGAATAGCCGATGGGGGACGGTTTCTCAGGAGCAGCAGCAGCGGGCTTGTCAGCCGCGCTGAGAGTGGTGGCCAGGGCCAGCAACAGGGCAGGGGTAAGGTAAGACTTCATGGTGATGAGGAGGGAACGAAACGAGCACGCGTGGAGCATGTTGCAAGAGCCGTGTGAGAAAGAAGCAAAAAGGTGTTGCATGCCTGAGGACCTGTGGCATCTTCACATCCCAACAGATCGCGGGGTGGAGCAGCCCGGTAGCTCGTCAGGCTCATAACCTGAAGGTCACAGGTTCAAATCCTGTCCCCGCTACCAAATGAAGGCCGTGCAGCAATGCACGGCCTTCACCGTATCTGGGTAGGTAACCAAAGTAATTATGAATCTTTTCGGGCTTGTTTTATGCTTGTATCACAGAGTGGGGAATCAGTAAAATACCCCCTAAGATTGAGGGGGCATAAACCGACAACGATATCGTGAATGAATACTCAACAGGACAACCTCAATTTGATTTCAGAACGGGCGGAACAACTTTCGTTCATGCTGGAGTCATGTCCCGATCAAACCAGCAGGCTTGTGCTGAACTCAATCGACAGCGGGCGCGAGCAATCAAGGAAACGGCTCGAGACGATGCATCCAGCGAATCGCTTCCGCCTGATGTTTGGGTTGACTCCTTTGCCCGAAGAGCCTCGACATTAGAAGTTCCATTAATCAGCCTTCAGGATCTCGGCTTTCTGGAAGATGGTGTTGAAGGCATGAGTTCCAAGTATCTTGGAAACATCGGACTAGGACGTGAAGCCAGCGCTTGGGCTGATCGCACCTATGGATGCGTTTATAAGTTGTTTGATCTCAAATTGGATTCCGAAAACCGGGCCTCAATGGGCCTCAAACTTCAGATTCAAGGTAAGCCACCTGACGAAGTGGAAGTCATCCAGCAGCCTGCTGTTTTAGGTGACATCCTGGATAAAATTTGCCTACTTCATGAAGCAGGCGCTTGTCCAACGGAGATCATAGGTCTCTCGAAGGATGGTAAATATCTGATTGTTAAACAACCTCGCTGCAAAGCTTACGATGACTTTGACAAAGATCAGGAACTCGCAGTGAAAGCGATGAACGGAGTGGCCCCTAAAGGGTCTTATGGCAATGAACTCTGGGTCTTTTATGCGGAGCATAGAGTCTGGCTGTTGAGTGACCTGCACAAAGGTAACATTCGACGTCTGCCTGATGGCTCAGCAACTATTATTGATGCTTTGATCGGAGAGCTACCAGATTATTATCTGAAGCACCATCCAAAACTTCATGAGGCGGCAGTAAAGGCTAAGGCATTGGCTCTAGGAGAGGATGTAACCCCTGATGATCCCTTTTATAACGTGGACGATGATGATCTCTAAGTGAGATGATATTACAGCCTCATCCCACTGAAAGGGCCGGTCTTCCCACCAGCCATGGTAGCGACCATTTGGCGGCGTATCCAGGGGAGTTGATGCATGAGCGGAAAGGTGAGGTCGCGGAGCCAGCCGAGGGGGAGTAGATCGGACTGAAAAAAGGGCGTGCTCCAGCGGGTGGCAAATTGGTAGAATCGAAGGTGGTGACGCCGAGTCTCTGAATAATGGGGCAGGGCTTTTTCAAGAGGGTATTGGGCCAGGGCATCGGCCAGGGCGGCTGCATCCATGAGCGCGAGATTGACCCCTTGGCCGAGTTGAGGACTGAGGGCGTGCGCGGCATCTCCCAGGATGGCGATGCGGTCGCCATGCCATTGGCGCATGGTTACGTCGTGATAGGTGGCTGTGGCGACTTGTTGATGGGATTCGATCTGTTCTAAAAAGGGCTCTGCCTGTGGAGTGAGACGCAAAATCTGTTGTTTCCAAACGCTCAATGGCGTGGTCTTCCAGGCAGGCATGGCATCCAGTCGGAGGCTCCAAAAAAGGCTGAGTAAATCCTCGTGCGTGCCTGTGGGGAGGTAGCCGTTCAGTTCGCGAGTGGAGCCCACGCATTGCCAGAGCTCTTGGGGATGAAACTCGGGTGTGCGTTTGCCGATAAACCATAGGGCACCCCAAGGATAACGGCGAACCCGGGTAGGAATACCACACTGTGCTCGGAGTGTGGACTGGGCACCATCGCAAATCAGAAGGAGGTCATAGGGACCGTGTGTGCAGCCTGTGGTGTCATGGAGCAGGGGGCGTCCGGTGGGGTCACGGGTCAGGCTCTGCATCGTGATCCCCCAGTGCTGGGTGGCACCTGCTTGAGGCATGGCTTTCAAAAGCACATCGAGAAAGGTGGCACGGTGCGTGCCTGCACCTTGGAGATTTGGGCCTAACTCTTGATACGATAAATCTAACAGCACCCGGCCACGGCGTGTTCGACAATAAAGCCGGGAAACTGGAGCTGTGTGTGGAAGTAACTCTGCCCGTAGGCCCAGACGTTCGAGCACGGCGAGTCCGGTAGGCTGCAAAAGAAATCCGGCACCGAGGGGTAGCGTCTTTGCCGCACGCTCAAATAAGGTCACTTCATGTCCTGCGCGGGCGAGAAAGAGGCTGGCGGCCGGGCCTGCGGTACCTGACCCGACGATGGCGATGCGTAAGGGACCCGACATAGTTAATTCAGCAACTAATCAGGTCATGCTTCATCCACAAACAATAGTTTTTGACCTGACTTCAGATCAGTGTTGGGCCCACGGAATCATCTCGTTGAATGCGCAGCATGGAGAGAAGTTAGCGCCCTACATCAAAATAGAAGTCGTGCTGTTCCCCCTGAATTTGGACGGTGATTTTGAGGGGTTTTCCTCGGCGCAGATCTTGACCATACATCTTCACAACGCCACCTGCAAAAGCACCTGGCATGATGGTGTCTCGCCGCAGCATGGAGGTGGTGTCGCCGAGCGCGGCATCCCGGGACATGGCGATGGAACTGATCTGGCTAGACGTGTTGGCCTGGATGTTGGACCTGGCGATGGCGCTGGCCGCTGGGTTGTAAGTGGTCGTAGTTCCCGTGTAAGTAGCGCGGGTATAACCACCACTGCCGTAGGCGTAGGCAGATCCGGAGTGATAGCTTTGTTGGGGCATGGAGGCGGAAATGGACTGCGACGCTCCATTCATGGCCGCAGCAAAGGCCTGAATGGCGGCCTCTGTCTCGATGCGTTTGCGCAGTTTTTCATAGGTGAAGATCCGCACGCTCTTTTCCCCACTCATGGCCGTGACGTTGTCAGTGGAGAAATCGATGATGGATTTGCTACGGTTATTCACGACCACGAGGAACTCCGGCAGGCTGTGGGTAGCACCAGAGAATCGATCCGAAAGGAGGCGAACCATCACCTCATTTTTCTTTTTTGAGATTAGCACCGCATTGCCCTGTTCATAGATGGGTGGAACAGGATTGGACGCCGAAACCTTTAGGCTGGAAGTGCAATGGCTGAGCAAGAGGCAGCAACCTAACGAAAAGAGAGCGAGGTTCGGGATATTCATGAGGGGAGACGAAACGATCCATCTCATATGATGTCTTAATTCACCTAAGCAAATGATTTTAATGAAGCATCCCAAAAGTAAGATTCGAGATCAATTAGAGGGTGCTGTCTGGCTTTGCTTTCGGAGTCTGGCTGACCTTTAGACTGGCCAGAGCCTGGGTCAGTTGCTCAAATTTCACAGGCTTCACGAGGTGACAGGCGAAGCCGACTTCACGAGTGCGGAGGTGGTCTTCCTCCATCCCATAACCGGAAAGGGCAATGCCTGGCAGTGTAAAGCCACGATGACGAAGTTGCTGCATCAAGTCGAGCCCCGTGCCATCAGGAAGGCCGAGGTCTGAAATGAGGATGTTAGGCACGATGGCGGCTGAACTGGCTATTTCCAGAGCGTCTTGGACGTTGCCTGCACAGATGACTCGGTGCCCAGCACGCTGCAGCAGGTGAGCGAGCACTTGGCGTGTGTGCTCGTGATCTTCCACCAGAAGGATGTCGAGACTCTGTTTTTCTGTGAGTGATTCGTGAGCTAAGGCGGGAGTAAGAGTGGTCTCATCTGGCAGGTTTCCAAAGGGGAGACTCACGGTAAAGGTGGCCCCTTTTCCTGACCCTGCGCTAGAGGCATGAATCTCTCCGCCATGCAGGGTGACGATGGCTTTGGCGATGGCGAGACCTAGGCCCAGGCCACCAAATTGGTGCTGGGTGCTGGGTTTCTCCTGCTCAAATGGCAAAAAGAGTTGCCCAGCGCTGGTCGGCTCAAAGCCCACGCCTGTGTCTTGCACCATGACGATGTATCCGTCTCGCGTTTCGTCCGGGCGACTGATGAGCGTGATGCTGCCAGAAGCAGGGGTGAATTTGACAGCGTTTTTCAGCAGGTTCCAAAACACCTGTTGGAGACGGGCGGAATCGCCTGCCAGTAACGTGTCCCATGGGTCTAACTCAATGTGTAGGGTAAGATTCTTGCTGCTGGCCTCTTCTTGGATGATTTCCACGGCATGTCGGATGAGCGTATTGAGATCGCACTTTTCAAGACGCAGATGCAGCTTACCACGCGAGATACGGGTGAGGTCGAGTAGGTCATCAATGAGGCGGGCCTCCAGGGTCACGTGGCGTTCAATCATCGCCACCGTCCTGCGCACATCTTCCGGCAGGCGTGGGTCTTCACTCAGAACGGAGGAACTCAGCAATACCGGAGTGAGGGGGGTGCGCAGCTCATGGGAAAGTGCAGCAAGAAAGTCGTCCTTCGCCTGACTGGCTTTTTCCGCCTGTTCCTTCGCCTCGCGCAGCGCCTGCTCGGCTTGCTGGCGTTCGGTGATGTCGCGGATAAAGCCCACAAAGAGGGGCGGCTCAGCGTCGGTGACTGCATTGATGCTAAGTTCGACAGGAAACTCCGTGCCGTCCTGTCGCAGGGCTGGGAGCTCCAGGCGCTTCCCTAGAACGGGACCAGTGCCCGTGAGAAGGTAATTTTTTAAACCTTGGTTGTGGGCAAAACGAAGCCGTTCTGGGATGATGTGGTCTGCCAGGGGACGACCGAGGATCTCGTCGCGCCGCCAGCCAAAGATGCGTTCTGCGGCCAGATTCCAGTCCACCACACAGCCGTGCATATCCATGAGTAAAACGCCATCCAGGGAGGTGGCCAGGATGGAGCGGCTGCGCAATTCTTCTTCATGCAGGGCAGATTTCGCCCGTTGGGCACGGGCCTCTTGGATATCCACCGCACGGCTTGCGGAGACAATGAGTGCATAGAGGAGAATCAGCCCGCCGAAAAGCATCAATGCGGTGCCTTCACCAGGGGCCACATAGCCATAGGCACGGGCTTTTCCGATGCCGCTGGCCAGGAGGATGAGTGAGGCTGTAGCGCCAGGCAAGAGCCAGCGTAACAGGATGCCTCCTGCGCCCTGAGAAAGGATGCGGCGCACCGGCTGGCGTTCACCTCGGACTGCCAGCACCCCCACGGCTATGAGCACGAGTGCCGCCGCGGTGTGCAGGAGCATGTTGGTGGACTTTAGGAGGCCGGTGAAACCGCCGGTGCCAGAAAGATACCCCACAAGGCCCAAGCATGCTGGTAGGGCCGAGATCACGGCCAAAATAGGGGCGGTGAAAACTCGGCGTGGCCTGCGAATATCCACCGACACATCAAGCCCCGCTAATGCTAGACCCACAAAAAACAGAGAAAGGGCGGCATTAAAACTCATGCGGCCTGGAGCGACGACAAAAGCATCGGCCCTATCCCCTGGGAAGGTGGCTTCAGCTATCAGGGTATCAATTCCCAAATTTAACCCGGTCACATACTCAAGCGATGTGATTCCTCCGATGAGGACTGGCATTGTCCCCAGGAGACTGGCCAGCCACTGGGCTCCCGTCAGCCTTCCGCTCCGGCCTGCACGGTGCCAGATGAGCAGGGAAAGCGCTGCGGAGGTGAGGGCAAAGCTGGTATTTGCCCGCATGATCATCATGCCAGGCCAGTCCGCAATGAATCGAAGCGATGGGATGAGCCAGACCGCTAAGTTACTGATACCGATGCTTAAAACGATGAGACTGGTCGTATAAACGATGACACCACAAATTCGTCCGGCGAGCGGCAGCGGGAAGTCAGCCCTGGAAGCTGACGATGTCAAAAGCGGCGTATGAGTCACAAAGGCAAGTCGGTAGAGCTTCCCTTACAATGGCTCCTTGTCCAAACCGGATTTCACAGAATCTACATTCTAAACTTCTCTGAAATCGTGCTAAATGCGGTCTTTTGACCTTTCTGCGGCGATTAGCGAACTGAAGATGCTTCTATGGGGGTGCCAAGAGTCTCGACCCAATGTTGAATGAAAAATTTCTTTTCCTCAGGCAGCAGGTTTTTGGCACTGCCAATGATCGGACGTAAAGAGGTGGACATTTGCAAAGTGACGATGATGAAAATGGTAAGCCAGGTCTTCAAGTAAGCCGACGATTGCATGCCTAAAGCTGAGGCAGCTTGCAAAAGCAGACGTGAGCCAAAGTAGAGGCCGATGACCCAGAAGATGAGGCCTAGAAAGCCCATGAAGGCTAACGAATCTGTGGAGGTGCTGAAGACCCAGATGACCGGAGCAAAACCTAGAAGTAAAAGTCCCGCTAAGGCGATCGCTGTGAGTAAAACGGTGGTGATTTGGCTCAGGCGTGCATCCAACCCGTCCAAGGCGCTGAAGATGTAAAGGCTGGGAAGACAGATGAGCATGGCGATACCGATTCCCAAGGTGACCTTGAGTGGGGCTGCCCAGAGCTGCATGCCGCCGGAGAAACTGCCTAACAAAAGACCAAAAACGCTGAAAGAAATGAGCGTGCTGAGCAAAAGGCGCAGAGGCACTTGTAACTGGCCATCCTGGCAGGCATGCAGGATGCGCCCGGGGTGCTTGAGTAAGTGTTCGATGACACTCAATAAAGTGATGGGCACTTGCATTGGCTCAATCACGATGGTGGCGGGAGTTTGAACCACGGAGGTGGTAGGGGCGGGGGGCGGAGTTTCAGTATTCATGATCAGGGTAAAGTTATTTTTTGGAAGGGACTTGCCTGCCGAACCAGAAGACAGCGCGGGTGAACGCCCAGCAGGTAAAAAGGAGGCAGATCCATAAGAGCACGCTGCCCAGGACGCCTTCGGGGACTGAGGCTAGGGCCATTTTGGTGACAGATTCGTAAAAGCTGCCGTCGAAGGGATCTGGCCGTAAAAACTGCACGGGCAGATCTGGATTTCCAAAGAAAGGGCGGAGATTGTAAGACAGCTGTGCTCCCACAAAAAGATTTCCCGCAAGCCAAGCGATAAGCGTGCGCCAGCCCGTAGCCGCATCACCTGAAAAGGCCTGTATGAGCTTGAGTAACTTATGGTTAGCCACGATACCTGCAAACGCGATGATAGCCGTGTGGGTGAGCAGGATGGTGCGGTACCAAGCGTCCGCTCCGGGTTCTCCAGGCCGTGGTGCATCCAATACGACACCGATAGCGATGGGACTGAGTGAGCCGACAATCAGGCTGAAGATGGCAAAGCTCATCAAACAAGCGTGCAAGGTTTGGCGGAAGGATAAGCCGGAGCCTAACAACAGCCCTAACATGCCATTGATGAGCCCATTGACCAGCAAGGTCAGAAAGATGAGGCACGGCATCTTGATAGCGACAAACAGCCCTTGAATGGGGGCCCGCCATAAGCCGATGGCAAAACCATAGGCAGCACAGCCCGAAATAATGGCTGCGACCAAGGGGGCCAGAGATTGGGGAGCCTCTTTGTTTTTCAGCCAGCCACTCAGCACATCTGGATCTCCTCTGACGAGGGTCTTCAGATGATGATGGTGGGCTAAGTTTCTCATGCTTTGTGATGCAAAGTTATTGGCTTTGTATGGCAAAGCGTCAACCCGAAAAACGATCTATTTTGACTAGGGCTTGCAGGAATGCCTGTCAGCGCAGCTTTAACACGCGGCGTATTTCAGCCAAAGCGGCTGGGTGGTGAAAGGCTCCATGGCCTGTCGGGACGATCAATTCAGAAGCGGCATTATCTAGATGACTGCTGGTGTAAGGGACGATGCCATCACTGCTTTTTTCCAGAGGGCCTTGGCGGCCCCGATTGCCGATGATGCTGTGAGTCCTCACTGTTTTGGGGAAAGGTAAATCCGCCAAGATACGGAGGGTAGGCTGCCGCGGCGAGAGGGCGCTGACGCTATCTAGCTCACCGCGACCTAGCGCTGCATACTCAGGCGTGAAGGCTCCAGGGTTGGCAGCCGAGACACGTTTGAAAAATTCTTGAAATGGTGTGGGTGGCTTCGTGAGCCAACTGCCGATGCGGCCGATGGGGTTGTCTGCAAAAGCGCTACCACGGTGAGGGGTGCAGATGAAAATAATGCGGTGAATGCTAGGGTCTGGCTCCCATTCAAAGGCATCTTCAAGCACCTCGCGATCTGCGGGTGAGAGTTTCAGACTGGCAGGGGGCTGCGTGAAAGCGGCCTTCCAGAAAGCATCACCCGGGCGGACGACCAGCCCTTTGCCGATGAGACCGCCCATGCTATGGGTAACAAGGGTGGTCCTTTGCATAGCTGGATCATCTCCCTCCGGGTCTAACAAAGGGCGTAACTGCTTTAATTGAGCCCGTAAAAGGCGGGCGGAATAAAGTGCAGGAGCGGATGTATTGTAGAGGTAATGCCAGATTTGATAGCGCTGGCGGATTTGTGGATCGGCCCAGAGATCATTGCTCAAGTTTGCCCAGGCTAGGGGGCTGGATAAGAGGCCGTGGATCATGATCAGCGGCTCTTTGCGGGGATCATACGCCTCCATGAGATAGAGCTGGGGCTCGCGTTTGGGAGTGCCCGTGAGCATGTCCAAGATGGCTGACTGGCGTAACCTGCCGGTGCGGGAAAGCGCAGCTGCCCAAGGGGTGGAAAAATCTGCTGCTAGGGGTTGCCGCTTGCCTTGGTGGAAGAGGGTCTCCTGCCTCAGTGGGCAGAGCAGACGAATGTGGATGTGTCGCTTGCCATGGAGTTCTGGCTCTGCGTGGAAGACTGCGGTGAGGGGGCGGGTGATGACTTCTGGAGGAAAGTATTTTTCCAGGGATTCGCGGCGAGTGTTTTCTCTTATGGCAAGCAGTGGAGCGCCGATGCCGGGGCGCTGGTGGTGCTGGATGTTCAGCACTTTCAGTCCATCGGCTGACTGAATTTCATCGAAATAGCTCAGAGGGGACGGGCTGCCTGGGCTGCCAGTAAACTGTATCTCATAGGCGGGTTCTCCGGCCGTGGTGGGTTTGATGATGCTGCGGTCAGGGAGCTGAGTGTCCTTCCAGCGTTCGACCAGATGGGCCAATGCTTTTTTTCCGGTGGGAGACTCAGCTCCTGCATCTAAAATCTTTGCCACGAGATCCCCGAGGCTGGGCTCTTTGCTAGACTGAATCCGTTGCAATGAGAACTGGGTGGCACGCCTGACTTTAGCTGGCGCAGTGGTGCAGGAGTTTAGAGCCAACAGAAGGCTAATGACCCAGAATGGTAAGAGACGTGCCATCAGCGTGGCTGGGTAACGATACGAACTTGGATTTCGATCTGGTCATTGACCAAGTGACCTGCAAGCCGACTGAAAAAACGGCCTGAGCCATAGAGCACCCCCCATCGGGTGCGATCGATACTCAATGCAGCCTGCGCACCATAGCGGCTTTCGGCATCCAGCCCGGCCGCTGCCGTGAATTGGATGCTGTGGGTGATACCCTTGAGCGTTAGCGCTGCTTCCACCTCTAGGTTTTGGGAGCCAAGGGCTGCTCCTGGAATGCGTGAGGCTTGTTGGAGGGTTAATCGAGCCTCGGGGAACTGCTCAGTATCGAAAAAATCATCGCTGCGAAGATGGGCGATCAGCACGTCGTGGTAAGGATTTCCTGCCAAGTCATCGCAGGTGATTTCGTTCATCGCGAAGACGATTTCGCCGCCTGTGAGGGTTTCGTTTTGAATGTCAAGATAGCCTGACTGAATGGGCAAATGGCCTGAATGTTTATTGAGCAGGTTACGCCCCAGCCATTCCACACGACTTTCAGTGAGATCGAGCAGAAAGCGACCTGAAGGAAACGTGGGAGACTCGAGTGGCTCTTGGCTGCCTTGTTCCGGCAGCCCCGCCTGACACCAGGCCTCAAGGCAGCCTGCGAGCTGATACACTTCTGTGTAACCTGCGCGCAGCATTTTTTCGGCAGCCATGCTGGCTTCATGACTGGTCTGGGATGCACCGTAAACACAGACTGGCGTTTGCAGATTAGGTAATATTTCCTCCAAGCGTTTTTGAAAGGTGACTTCAAAAACACAATTGTTCACAGCTCCAGCGATGGCGCGTCTGGAATAGTCATCAGAGAGGCGAACATCTACAATGACTAGATGAGGGTCTTGCTGTTGCAAGGCATTCAATTCCTGAGCGCTAAGTCGGCGGGGGGAGTTCATGGCTGCAAGGGAGGTTAGCAAAGCGGGAAGGCCGTGATAAGTTAATCTTCGTGACAGAATTTACAAAAGGATAAGAAGGGTGGGGGGGCACTGCGAGGTGATATTTTCAAGATCTGAGGCTTTGTTAAAGCTAGCGTTCAGTAGCTGGCCTTTTAACATGCTTTCCATGAGTGCTTCTGATCTCCCTGCCATGGTACGTTTGACCCGGTGGTCTCGTCGAGGGATCGTATCAGGCGTTGTTTTGAGCGGGGTGATTTGTGCCTTGGTTTTCATCGGTTGGCACTGGAAGGTGCCCATCCTTCTAAGCTGGTTTCCTGACTGGCCGACGATGAAGAGCCTGACGGCGTTGGGCCAATCAGGCGTGGCTGGTTCCATCTTATGCCTATCGTTGAGTCGCTGGCCAAGATGGCGTTCTTGGCGAAAGGCTTTGGCGTCGCTGGGTTTTATCCTGGCCTGGGTGCCACTAGGGGTAGGCGGGCGTGTGCTAGTGGGGTGGTTGTGGGTGGATTCTATAGGGCAGCCGGCGAGTTTCTGGCCTTCTCCTGCCACAGGAGTCTGCCTCGTCCTTTTGGCGGTGGCTTTGTTCAGTGTGCGGGCGCGGGGGCTGGCCCTTTTCAGTTTGAGTGCGGGTTTGGCGGCGGCCATCGGCTGGTTGGCTTTCGCGAGTCTCCTTTATGGGAGTGACCCCGGTTGGCCTAACGTTCTTTTTGGCACGGTGTCTTTGCCCGCGTCTATGGTCATGCTGCTTCTTGTAGGTAGTCTGAGTTTGTTGAGGCCGTATGAAGGGGTGGTGCGCTTATTGGCGGCTCGCAGTGTGGCGGGGACGCTGGTCCGGCAGTTGTTACCGCTGGCGGTGTTGCTGACTTTTATCTTTGGATTGGCGCGTCTATGGGCCCAAGAGCGCTGGGCATTCAGCACGGAGTTTGGCACAGCTCTCTACAGTACCGCAACGATGGTCATTTTGCTCATCGTCATCTTGCGCCATGCGCAGTCCGTGGAGCAAGCTGAACGCTCCCGGTTGCTGTCTGAGAGGCGGGTGAAAAAAATCCTGGAGGAACGAGAGCAGCGCTTTCGCGGGATCTTTAATAATGCTTCACAGTTCATTGGTTTATTGACTCCACAAGGGGTTGTCATGGAGGCAAACCAATCCTCGCTAGAGGCTGCGGGCCTGTCTGCCGATGACGTTCTCGGGAAGTATTTTTGGGAGTGTGCCTGGTGGCGCACCACGGAGGCTGAGCAGTCCAGAATGCGCGAAAGCATCCTGCGGGCGGCAGCCGGAGAAGTGGTGCGTTTTAGAACGGAATACCTTTCCGCGCAAAAACGATGGTGCCCGGTGGACTTTTGTCTAAATCCCGTGTTAGACGCCCAGGGGCGGGTCATCTTTCTTGTGCCTGAGGGGCGAGACGTTTCGGATCACCAGCAAGCGACCCATAAACTGGAAAATATTTCTCAGCGGCTGTTGCTGGCCACTCAGGTGGCGCGGATCGGGATCTGGGATTGGGATCTTGTGACTCATCAATTATTTTGGGATGAGATGATGCATCAGATCTACCAAACGAAAGATACAGGGGCATCGCCTTCTTATGCTTTATGGGAGAGATGTGTGCATCCAGATGACCGTGAAGCTGCCACCGCTGCGATCCAAGTCGCCCTAGGTGGTGGGGCGGACTTTGACATGGTGTTTCGGATCCTATGGCCAGACGAAACGGTGCACTACATCCAGACGAAAGCGATTGTACAAAAAGATGGGGATGGCAGGCCTCTGCGTATGCTGGGGACAAATGCGGACATCACCACGCAGGTGATGGCGGAGGCGAGATTGCAGGAAAGTGAAGAGCGCTTCCGCCATGCTTTCGAGTATTCGGCCATTGGTTTTGCACTGCTGGATCAAGACGGTGGGTGGATGGCGGTAAACCGGGCGCTTTGTGAAATTGTGGGTTACGCCGAAGAGGAACTCATCGGGCATCGCTTCCATGAAATCACGCATCCCGGAGATTTGGGAAAAGACGTGGATCAGCTGAACCGTCTCATTCGAGGGGAGGTCACTCATTTTCAGATGGAGAAAAGGTATCTCCGGAAGAATCAAAGCATTGTCTGGGTGTTACTCACGGCATCTCTGGTGAGAGAGGATGATGGTAGCCCCGCTTACTACATTGCCCAGGTAGAGGATATCACTCAACGGCATGAGGCCGATAGAGTCTTGAAGTATCAGCAGGAGCAGTTGAGGAAGTTTATCGAACATACGCCCGCTGCGGTGGCAATGTTTGACCGCCAAATGAATTACGTGGCCTCTAGCCAGCGGTGGCTGGAAGATTATCATTTGCAGGAGCAATCACTGTTAGGCCGATGCCACTATGAGGTTTTCCCTGAGATCGGGGAAGAGTGGAAGGCCGTCCATCAGCGTTGTTTAGCCGGGGCGGTGGAAAGCCGGGCTGAGGATATGTTTATCCGTGGGGACGGACAGGAAGAATGGTTGCGCTGGGAAGTGCGGCCCTGGCTAGAGCCTGGAGGAGACATCGGTGGGGTGGTGATGTTCACAGAGGTGATTACAGAGCGAAAAAATGCGGCTGAAAAAATTCGCAATTCTCTGGAAGAAAAAGAGGTGCTGCTGCGGGAAATTCACCATCGGGTGAAGAACAATATGCAGATCATTTCCAGCCTGCTGCAACTCCAGACAAGCTCGCTCCATGACGCGGCCGATGTCGTCATATTTAAAGACTGTCAAACGCGTATCCATGCCATGGCGATGGTGCATGATCGGCTCTATCGTTCAGGCAATCTTTCCACCATCAACTTTGGCGAGCATCTGTGCGAGGTGGCGAATCTAATGGCCTGCGGTCAAGCTGGCCTTGGGCGGCAGATCCGGCTCGAGACTGCCTGCGAAGATGTGGAACTGGACTTGGACAAAGCGATCCCGCTAGGGTTGATCGCCTCGGAATTGATCACGAACGCCTTTAAACACGCTTTTAAGTACCGTGAAGAGGGCTGTATTTTCATATCTCTGCGCTCCAGCGGGGGGCGGAAAATGCAGCTTCAGGTGCGGGATGATGGCAACGGCCTGCCAGCTGGGGCAGACCCGATCAGTGCGCGGACCTTGGGATTGCGGTTGGTTCGCTCTCTGAGTCATCAGCTGCGGGCGCAGATTTTATTTCCAGTTCAGAATCCCGGTTGTTGTGTTGAGGTGAATTTTGATGTTTAACCCGTCTTCAAATTCTAAATACCATGTCCATCTACGGAGATCTTGTGGCCAAGACGCCCGGCAATCCTTTGACAGTCTTCATCGTTGAAGACGAAAGTCTGGTGGCGATGGATCTTGAGGAACGTTTGACACAGATGGGGTATCAGGTTCTGGGCATCGCCGATAATGGCCTGGATGCTCTGGCCGAATTGAAAAGATTGACGGTGGATCTTGTGTTGATGGACATCCATTTACGAGATGGGATGGACGGGGTGGAGGTGGCTAGCCAGCTACGCCAGAGGTCCAGCGTGCCGGTGGTTTTCGTCACAGCGCACGCGGATGAAGCAACGCTGAAGCGCGCGGGGCAGACGGAACCTTTTGGTTATGTTTTAAAACCCTTCGATGAGCGGGAACTTCGTGCCACGATCGAGATGGCTTTGTATCGCCACAGGGCGGAGGCAAAGTTGCGCAAGCTTGAGCGCTGGCTGGCTACGACGCTGCGCAGCATCGGGGATGGCGTGATCGCTACCGATGATCAAAGACGCATCACCTTGATCAATCCACTGGCCGAGTCAGTGACTGGCTGGGCTCACTTTGAGGCGCTGGGTCGTCCTCTCGAAGAAGTTTTGGAAATCTATGGCGAAGACGGAGTCAATGAGACATCCGCACTTTTTGTGGAGGCGGTCAAGTCTGGGAGCACTGTCCACATGGGCGAAAATAAGTGCCTGAAGAGTAGGGATGGCCGGATGGTGCCCATTGATGACAGTATCTCACCCATTCGTGACGACGATGGTTACATCAGTGGCTGTGTGGTGGTGTTTCGTGACTGCACCCGCAGCCAGCAGTTGCAGGAGGAAAGGCGACGCCTGGAGACCAAAATGCAGGAGACGCAGCGTCTGGAAAGCCTGGGGGTTTTGGCGGCAGGCATCGCCCACGATTTTAATAATTTGCTGACGGTGGTGACGATGAATGCCTCACTGGCAAAGACATTCGTGGCCCGTGAGTCTCAGGTGATGCGTGGGCTGACGGACATCCAGGCGGCGGCTGAACGTGCTGCCCAATTATGCAACCAGATGCTGGCCTATGCGGGGCAGGGACCTGTGAGTAAAGAGGCGCTGTGCATCAATGCCCTAACAAGGGATACGGCCCAACTTTTGACCACCGCCATCAGTAAAAAGACAGCGCTTTCGTTAGACCTGGGCGATCACGTGCCGTTGGTGAATGGGGACCGCAGCCAACTCCAGCAGGTGATCATGAATCTGGTCATCAATGCTTCTGAGTCCCTGCAAGACCTGCCCGGCAAGATCAAGCTAAAAACTCGCTACATGCACGTGGATAAGGCCCGGCTGCTTGCCTGCCGCAGTGGCAATTCCCTGCCAGAGGGAAATTATCTCATGATTGAGGTCAAGGATACCGGGGAAGGGATGGAGCCGGAGGTTTTAGCCCGCATTTTCGATCCGTTTTTTACCACGAAATTTACAGGCCGAGGATTGGGGTTGGCCGCAGTGCTAGGCATCGTGCGCAGTCATGGTGGAGATCTTTCGGTGGAGAGTGTTTCTGGCGCTGGCACGACCTTTCGCATTTATTTGCCAACCCTGGAAGTGACCGAGGAGGTGACACCGGGAGAGATCCATGATTCTACTTCTTGGTTAGGCGCAGGGCATGCATTGATCGTGGATGATGAGGCGACCATCCGGATGGCTGGGCAGGCGGTGTTAGAGTACCTAGGATTCCAGGTGGAAGTGGCGGAGGATGGCATGCGGGGACTGGAAAAAATACTGCGTCAAGCCGTGAGCTATCAAGTGGTGTTGCTGGATCTCACGATGCCAAATCTGGATGGGCGTGAAGTTTATAAAATCGTGCGTGAGCGCATGCCACATCTGCCGATTATTATCATGAGTGGTTATTCCTCACATCAGGCGACAGATCTCATGAATGATGGAGGGCCAACCTCGTTTATTCAAAAACCGTTTACTGTGGAGGCTATCAAGGAGAAGTTGATGGCACTTTTAGGCTAAAAAAGCATTCAAAAGTGACGAAGTGCCTGTCCTGGCAAGAAACTGGCGCACATAGACCGTATTTTTCAGCGGTCTCACCGTCATGCATCTTCGTCACATTTCCCTCCTCCTCACCGCACTGGCTCCCCTGGCACAGGCTGCGGATGAATCCGTGACTTTTGAAAAGCACATTCGCCCTATTTTGAAAGCCCAGTGCTTTCATTGCCATGGAGAAGAGGGCGGGATGAAAGGGGGGCTGGATGTGCGTCTCGCACGCTTCATTCTCAAAGGTGGGGATGAAGGGCCTGCCATCGTGCCTGGCAAGGCGGCTGAAAGCCACCTGCTGAAGATGGTGCGGGAAGGGGAGATGCCCAAAGGGAAGGCCAAGCTGAAGGACAAGGAAATCGCCCTCATCGAAAAATGGATCGCCCAGGGTGCAAAGACAGCCCGGCCCGAGCCCCAGACGCTGGGGCCTGAACATGCCTTCACGGATGAAGATCGTGCCTGGTGGTCGCTGCAGCCCATTCGTAAACCAGCGGTGCCTGTCGCCATTAAGGAGGCGAAGCTGATCACCAATTCGATTGATGCCTTCGTGAGTGAGAAGCTCACGGCTAACCAACTTTCGTTCTCGCCTGAGGCGGATGCGGTGACGCTGATCCGCCGCATCACCTTTGACCTCACGGGATTGCCGCCGACACCTGAAGAGGTGGAAAGTTTTGTCAAAGCCTCCGCCCTGGGCAGTGCTGAAGCACGCAAAGCCTACGAGGCGCACATCGAGCGCCTGCTGGCCCGCCCGGCCTATGGTGAACGCTGGGGCCGCCACTGGCTGGACATCGCCGGTTATGCAGACAGCGATGGCTACACGGACAAGGACCTGGAGCGCAAGTGGGCCTTCAAGTATCGGGATTATGTCATCCACTCTTTAAATAAGGACAAACCTTTCGATCAGTTCGTGCGTGAGCAGCTTGCTGGAGATGAGATGGTGCCGCAGCCGCACAAGAACCTGAATGCGGAGGCCATCGAGAAGATAACGGCCACAGGCTTTCTGCGCATGGCTGCAGACGGCACGGGGGCCATGAATGACAAGGCGGCGCAGAATGCGACCATCGCCGACACGATCAAGATCGTCAGCACAGCTTTTTATGGCATGACCATCGGCTGTGCGCAGTGCCATGATCATCGTTATGACCCCATCACCCAGGCGGACTATTATCGTCTGCGGGCGGTCTTCGAGCCTGGCTTCAATACCAAGAGCTGGAAGGTACCGAATGGTCGTCTCGTCTCCCTTTTGACAGATGAGGAACGCACCGAGGCTGCCAAGGTGGAGGCTGAAGCCAAGAAGGTGGATGCTGCGCGTCTGGCCAAGTCGGAAGAATTCATCACCGAAGTGCTGGAGAAAGAGCTGGCCAAAGCGCCGGAGAAAGATCGTGAGACCCTGCGAGTGGCCTATCGCACCGTGGTGAAGATGCGTACGCCTGACCAAGTGAAGCTGCTCAAGGCTTGGCCGCGTATCAACCAGCTCAGTTCGGGCTCGCTGTATCTTTATGATACCACCTACAAGACCAAGCATGCTGACACGCTGAAGAAGATGGCAGAAGAAGCCACGGCTGTGCGGGCCAAGAAGCCGAAGGAAGAATTTCTACACGCCTTTGACGAGGTGCCGATGAAGCCTGAGGTGGTGCCTGCCACGTTTATTTTTAACCGAGGCGACATCGAGCAACCCAAAGAGAAGGTGAAGCCAGGAGACCTCACTGTGCTTGCTGGGCAGCGGCAGATCGAGGTGCCGGAAAAAACGGCCACTGTGCCTACCACAGGGCGCCGGCTGGCCTTTGCGCAATCTTTGACGGATGGTAAACATCCGCTGCTGGCGCGTGTGATCGTGAACCAAGTGTGGAAGCGGCATTTCGGCAAAGGTTTGGTCAATACGCCGGATGATTTTGGTCAGCTGGGTGAGAAACCAAGCCACCCTGAACTGCTGGACTGGCTGGCCAGTGAGTTCATGAGTAGCGGCTGGAGCCTGAAGCAACTGCATCGCCTCATCCTGACCAGCACGACTTATCGCCAGTCTTCCCGACGGGATGTGGAGCGGGACCGCATTGACCCGGACAATCGCCTTCTGAGCCGGATGAACGTGCTGCGTCTGGAAGCTGAGACCTTGCGGGATTCTTTCCTATCAGTCTCGGGTAAGCTGAACCCCAAACTGGGCGGTGAGCCGGTGCCGGTGACTTTTAGCGAAGAAGGCCAGATCATCATCGGCGTTGATACGCGAGATACAGCAGGGCGTCAGACCGGCAAATACACCTCACTGAATGGGGAGGAATATCGTCGCAGTATCTATGTGCAGGCACGGCGTAGCACGCCTCTGGAAATGTTTGCGGCGTTTGATGCTCCGGCCATGACGGATGCCAACTGCGCCAGCCGCCCGGTGACCACCGTCAGCCCACAGAGCTTGCTGCTGATGAATAATGGCTACATGCGCGAGCACGCCCAGGACTTTGCGCTGCGTGTGCAAAAAGATGTGGGTGCTGATCTGGAAAAGCAGGTGCTGCGCATCTGGCAGCTCAGCTTTGGCCGCAGCCCTAGCATGGCCGACCAACTGGGGGCGGTGGACTTTGTCAAAGAGCAGACCGCTTATTATAAAACCCATCCCGCCAAGCTGGAGCGTGTGACAGGACTGCCTGAAAAGACCGATGCAGCCCCTGAACTGCTGGGTTTAACGGCTCTGTGCCATGCCTTGATGAGCTCAAACGAATTTTTGTATGTGGACTGAATCCTCTGTTTCCCGCCGTAGCTTTTTATCCAGTGCCTATGGCATTGGCGGCATCGCTGTGGCTTCCTTGCTGCGTGACCAAGGCCTGCTGGCCAATCCGGCGCTCGCAGGTGGGCTTCCGCAGCACTTTGACCTGACTCCCAAGCCGGCGCATGGCTTTGGCCAGGCGAAGGCGATGATCTCCATGTTCATGCAGGGCGGGCCGAGTCACATCGACATGTTCGAGCCGAAGCCGGAGCTGATGAAGCTGGATGGCAAGGACTTCCCGGGGGAGATCAAATACGATGATGCGGCCGGTGCTAGCCGAGAGGTGATGGGGCCGCAGTGGAAGTTCAAACCTCGCGGGAAGAGCGGCATCGAGATGAGTGACCTCATCCCTTACATGGGCAGCATTGCCGATGAGATGACGCTCATCCGCTCCATGCACACGGGTGTGAATAATCACGGCCAGTCCATCTATGCATTGTTGAATGGGCAAGTCGTCGGTGGTCGCCCGACTTTGGGAAGCTGGATCACTTATGGTCTAGGCAGTGATAACCAGGACCTGCCTGCGTACGTGGCCCTGACGGACCCCCGCGGTCTGCCTGTGCTGGGCGTGGATAATTTTAGCAACGGCTGGCTGCCGTCCGTTTACCAGGGGACGGTCGTGAGGTCTAAAGAGCCGCGCATTCTTAATCTGGATCCGCCCATGTCGCTGAAGGGGGAAGCACAGTCGCGCTACCTAAACTTCGTCCAGAGGCTGAACCGTGAGCATGCAGATTCACGCCCAGGTGAAAGTGATCTGGAGGCACGCATTCAGAGTTTTGAGTTGGCTGCGCGTATGCAAACGGCTGCGAAAGAAGCACTGGATATCACTCATGAAAGTGAGGCCACCAAGAAGCTTTACGGCTTGGACAAACCGGCCACTGAAGAGTTTGGCAAACGCTGCCTGATCGCCCGCCGTCTGGTGGAGCGTGGGGTACGATTTGTCTCCATCTTTACAGGCAATCAGACCTGGGACCATCACAGCAGCATCCTGACTTCCTTGCCGAAGGCCTGTGAGCAGGTGGACCAGCCTGCGGCGGCTCTGGTGCTTGATTTGAAACAGCGCGGGCTGCTGGATTCCACCGTGGTTCACTGGGGTGGGGAGATGGGGCGTCTGCCGGTGATTCAAAACCGGGCCGGGGCGAAAGACCGCACCACGGTAGGCCGTGACCACAACACCTATGGCTTTAGCATGTGGGTGGCAGGTGGCGGATTCAAAGCAGGCTATGCCCACGGTGCGACCGATGAATTTGGCCACCACGCAGTGGAGAAGGTCGTGAATCATTATGACTACCACGCTACCCTTCTGCACCTTTTTGGTCTGAACCCGAAAAAGCTGACTTACAAGCGCAATGGAACGGAACAGGTGCTGGTAGAAAATCCTGCTGCCAGAGTCGTTTCGGAGTTACTAGCATGAGTGACGAGCCTGCGGAGACGAAGCCGTTTCTGGAGGCTCTGTTTATTTCACCTGCAAGGGGACTGCCCATGCAGCGGGTGTCTTCCATTTTGGCCATGGCTGGCCATGGGCTGACTGGGGATAGGTATGCGCTGGGGACTGGGTATTATTCGGGGCGTTATGACTGTGAGATCAGCTTGATTGAAAGTGAGATTTTGGACCTCGTTTCCATGGAGGACGGTATTCACGTCCGCAATGGTGAGCACAGGCGAAATCTGGTGACTCGTGGTCTTGCCTTGAAATCTTTGGAGGGGCAACGCTTGCGGTTAGGGGAGGTGCTTCTGGAATACCATCGCCCAAGGCCCCCTTGTGATTATTTACAGCGGGTCACGGTGCCTGGAATGACCAAGGCGCTGGGTCGCGGGGCAGGCATTGGGATGAGAATTTTGGAGGGAGGTCTGCTTCACGAAGGCATGGAGATCGAAGTCATTCCTATGCCTGCCAAAAGCCGCCGAAGCCTGACTTGATTCAATCATTGGTTAGGTGGAGGTGCGCTTTTTAAAGCGTTGAGCATTTCCAGCAAATGATCGGTCAGGATGGTTGAGGTGTCTTCCTGAACCTGATTCGTGCCGAGCCAAGTCTCGTAACCGCCAAGGGGGTGTTGCTCCAAAGTGGGGAGGTAACCATGGCGGGCATTGGCGAGACCAATGACCATCGTCTGAGGGAAAGGGCTGCGCTTTTTCAGATCGAGCCCAATCTCGACAAAGGTCTCAAACGGGATGCCGCAGATGGCAAAATCGCCGATGCGTAAGGCCTGGATTTTTACGGTGAGCGTTTCCTCAGGACGTTCGGCTGCTCCGATGACATTGCGGGCATAGTTTTGGGCCAGGCGCGGGAGCTGGGCGATGGCGTCTTTATCCTTCACGGCCAGCACCGCTTGAGCTTCTGCCACCTGTTGGGGCGTGGGCCGACGATACTTGAGCGTGACTTCTTTTTGCAACATGCCGAGGTGGATGTCTGAACGGTGTTTGCCAATCTTTTGGTGCGCTAACCAGGCGGTGTCGGCAGCCTTTTGAGCGACGATGCGGATCTGCTCAAAGGGCTCGCGTGGGGGGCGAGTCACGCCAAAAGGGATGTTATTGATATCGCCGGAAGTGCCGTTGGACATCATGGCTACAAAGCCTTCATCGGTTCGCAGGCGGGAAGGCATGAGTCGAGCGAATTCCCCAAAGTAGTCCGCAGACATCTGCCCTTGAGGAGCCCCGCCCACATAGTGCAGGGAGTAATTGGCAAAGAGGGCTAAGGCCTTGCGTTTGGTGTCTTGGATCGAGAGGACCGTGATATCAGGATCGGTGGGGCCAGCGGGGCGTGCGAGCACGTCGGGGCTGGTGCCAGGGTTTGTCTTCACTTTATCCAAACGGCCAAAAGGATTCAGCGGCATCTTGCCATCTTTCACATACCAGCGGCGGTTGAAAACTTCATCCGCCAAAGGATAGGCTGCGGCACCTACGGCTGCTGGTTTGAGTGCGGCGTGGGCCTGGATGATGGCATCGGCGGTGCCTTGGACAAACCTTTGGTAATACGCCGCGGCGGGCTCGCTGCGGGTGTTGAGGGATGGACCGCTGTGCGTGTGGGTGGAGCAAATGAGCATCTTCTCTGGGGGGATCCCCGTCTTGCTTGAGGCGAGAGTTTTGACCTCATCCAGCACATCTGGGCCTGCCCCTAGATTGTCCACCACCACTAGAGCTAACTTGGTTATACCATCTGCCAATACGAGTGCGCGCGCATGAAAGGGATCGTGTGCTTTTTCCGCCATGTTGGCGCTGAATCCACCTGGCATGTTTAGGGGGAACTGCTGGGGCGTGATGTCCACCGCTGCCGCTCCGGCTTGGAGGCCTGGTTTATCCGCTGCCTGCATGAGGAGGGAAAACGTGAGCAGACCCAGGAAAAGGATGAAGGATCTCATAAAGATAATAAAGCGGAAGTGAGAGGGATGGTGAGCCTTCAAAAGTGGCCTCCCTCAGGCGGATTCCGGGAGGAAAGTAGGAAAAGCGAGTCCTTTCGTATTCAGCGGAGCCGCGGTGGACTGGGCGACATGGAGTTCCACGTTTCTTCCGCCCCAGCGATAGAGGGTTCTGACCAGCCCTGATGCCAAGCAGGGCACGAGAATGACGGTGGATTTACCCCTCAGGGTATCGAGTGCCTGCCAAAGAAGAGCCGTAGCAGCTTTTTCATCTGACACTGCACCGGGGCCTATCATGCTGGAGGATGGATGCACGCTGACGACCATATAACCGGTGAGCACACCCGCAGTGTCCTCTTGCACCAAGACGCGCCAGTCACCCACGTCATTGCGCAGGAAAAAATGGAAGTCCTTTTCACGGCGAATGCCCTGAGTGGCGAACTCAAAGTCTGCGATGCGCACGGCATCTTCAGCTTTGGCAAGACGCACCCGTTCCTGCCCCTCGGGAGCTGGAACGGTTAAGCCTGATTCTGGAACATTAAACAGCACATCTTGAAACATGGCTCCCGGTATAAAACCGAGGCGTGTGTAGAGGGAGAAGGAGTCTAGATTGAGAAGGCTGGAGACGAGACGGGCTGGTTTTCCAAGACCCTGGGCTTTGTCTAATGCGGCCTGCATCATCTGGCGTGCAATGCCTCTTCCTGCCGTCTCTGGGGAGGTAGCCACGATGCCGATGGAAAGGTGGGTTTCCCGCTCGTGAGTGAAGCAGATGCCGAGAATGGCTTGAGTCTCATCATCACGCACAGTGATGGCTTCGCTAGGGTCCAGGGCTTCGTAAACTTGTGGAAAGAGCAGGAAGGGGGCCGGGCTATCACCAAAGCGGGCACCCTGGCCCAGGCGGCTCTCATACCACTGGACTAAGGAACGATGGAGTAAGCCTGCGACAGCCTCGTGATCGGCTGCCCTTAATGGGCCAAACTTAAGAGTGTGTGACATGATCTAAACTTGAACAAACCCTGGAGGTTCGCATCCGCAACTGCCCCGTAAATATTAAGCGATCAATTCCGGGATGGGCTTGCCATGATCCACAATGGGCGTGGGGCGTCCGTTAAAGTCGTTGATGGTGACTTTGGACGAATCAATTCCCAGGTGATGATAGATGGTGGCGAGGAAATCACCTGGGCCGCAAGGACGCTCGATGACATCTTCACCACGCTTATCAGTAGCTCCAATGATGCCGCCTGTTTGGATGTTGCCACCTGCCCAGATGTTTGAAAAGGCGCGCGGCCAGTGGTCGCGTCCCGGCTGTAAGGTGCCTGCGGGAGCGCTTGCATCTCCAGCGCCAGTGCTGCGGTCAAAGCTGATTTTGGGCGTGCGCCCGAACTCACCCGTGACGACGATGAGAACGCGCTTGCTGAGACCGCGAGCGTAGATGTCCTCAATCAAAGCCGAGACAGCACGGTCATAGTTAGGCATGCGGAAACGCAGGGCTTCAAATTGGTGATGGTTCACCGCATGGTCATCCCAATTGCTCACTCGACCACAGAGGGGACCACTGAGGCTACTGGTGACGATCTCCACGCCTGACTCCACGAGACGGCGGGCGAGCAGGAGCTGCTGGCCCCAGCGATTGCGACCATAACGATCCCGAGTGCGGGCATCCTCTTTGCTGAGGTCAAAGGCATCGCGTGTTTGGGGATTGGTAAGCAGTGTGACGGCCTGAGATTCGAATTCATCCAAAGCTCCCAATTCACCCTCGCGATCAAAAGCGCGCTCCATCTTGTCCAGGCTTTTGCGCAGCACTACACGGTCACTGAGACGCTTCATCTCAGCGTCATCGGAAAGGCCGATGTTAGGCACCTGGAAGTTGGGCCGATTTGGATCGTCACTGACGCCAAAGGGTGCATAAGCATCGCCTAGATAAGCGGGGCCATTGTATTCCAAAGGTGGATTGACGCCGATGTAGTTAGGCAGAGGGTTCGTTCCTTTGCTGTTTTTAGAGCGCAGGTAATGGGCCACCGACATCCAGTCCGGCAGGCGGGGTTTGGGCTTGTCCCGCTCATCCGAGTCTCCGGAGAGCATCTGCATGGAGCCTGCGGGGTGCCCGCCCGCTTTTTGGTTCATGGAGCGCAGCACAGTGAACTTGTCTGCGATCTTGGCCTGCATGGGCATCAGTTCTGTGAACTGGGTGCCGGGCACTTTCGTGCTGATGGTTTTAAACGGGCCGCGATACTCGCTGCCAATGTCCGGCTTAGGATCGTACGAGTCCACATGTGAGAGTCCCCCGGGCAGCCAGACCATGATCACCGCCGTGCGTTCGCTCTGCGGTTTCAGCGCATTTTCGGCACGCAGACGCATCAGCCCTGGGAGCCCAAGAGAGGCAAAGCCCGTGAGGCCGATCTGCATGAATCCACGCCTGGAAAACTGAGGGCCGGCACAGCGGATGATCGAGGGGGATTCAAGGAGCGATGACATGAGAAAAAAACGTGTGAGGGAAAGAGACTTTATCGGCCTATATCTGCCGGAATAACCAAAAGGTGAGGATTGCTCTTTAAGGGGCATTGGCCCCAAAGGAGGCGAGTTCTTTGCCGCTGGCCCCATCCCAAAGACGCAGCAGGCTGTCTTCACCACCTGCGATGAATAGAGCTCCGCTGGGAGTGCTGGCTGCGGCTTGCATGAAATTGGGCAGATTCGCGATGGATCGGATCTGCGCGCCTTCATCCGTTACCACGCGCACGAGATTGTCTCCTGCAGCAGTGATGAGTTGATTGGTCGCGCCGATGTATTGGAGGGAGGTGACTTCTTTGGTCCAGCCTTCGATCTTCTTTTTACGTTCGCCGAGGTTCATGTCCCAGGTCATCACCACTCCATCTGCGCCTGCGGTGGCCAATACGCGACCATCAGCGCGAAAGTCCACGCTCATGACGTGGTGGGTGTGGCCTTCAAACAAGTTCACTTGTTTTCCCGTGGCGACCTCTGTCACTTTGGCGATCTTATCCGAGGCTCCCGAAGCGAGGCGTTTGCCATCGGGGGAAAAGTCGAGGCTCAGTACCGCATCTTCGTGGCGGTCTTTCCAGCTTTGCGACACTTTGCCCGAAGAGACATCAAACAGCAGAATGTCGCCAGAGCGTGACAGTTCACCACCGCCTGTGGCCAAGGTCTTGCCATCGGGACTGAAGGTCAGGGCATTCACACGATCTGCAAAGACCTGTGCGGCCTGGTCGCCACCTAGTGTCCGCTCGAGCACCCACTTCGGTGTGGCACCAGCATGGATCTGCATGGTTTGGCTCGCAACAAAGGAGCCGTCGGCAGCCTGAACGAGTGAGGTGGCGGGGGAACTCGCGGCCGCGTCTTCCGCTAAAGGTTGCCCAGAGGCCACGGCCCAGACACGTAGAGTGCGGTCATCAAACAAGGCCGCAACTCGCTGGTTATCTGCCGAAAAAGCCACCGCCAGTGGCTTGGCGGTGCTCTTGATTTGCTTCTGGGCTGCGAGCTCAGCGGTAGCCTTTTCCTGGATTTTTTTGGAGGCTTCGATGGCCAAATTTGCTGCGGTTAACGCTGTCGCATTTTTACTTTTGGAAGCTGTGATGCGCTGCACCTCTTCTTCGGCATCTTTTACATTGCTTTCGGCCGCAGAAATGGCTGCGAGAGCCGAGGTCTCTGCGGTGGTGGCAGTGATCAGTTTTTCCTGCGCATCCTTGAGCTGTTTTTCATGGGCGGCATCCGCTTTGCCGTCTGGGAGGGCAGCTATTTGAGCCTGGATGTCATCCACATTTTTTTGGGCTGTGGCTTTCGCGTCTGTGGCTGGCTTGAGGGCTTTCTGCTTTTCTGGCAGCACTTTCTTCATAGCCACGATGGCTTCATTGGCTTTTTTGAGAAGCTCATCCAGCGCTTTATTTTGCGCTTCGGTTTTGGCATTCTCGGCTTTGTAGAATGCTTGGTCGAGGGCTTGCGCCGCAATTGCCCAATTCAGCTCGGCAGTTTTTCTGGTAAGCGCGACCGTCCCACGAAGTTCCATCAGTGGTTTTGTCGTCGCCGCATCCCAGACACGCACCGAACCATCCGCACAGCCCGTGACGATCTGTTTTCCATCAGCCGTGGCTGTGTGACTCGTGAAGGTGGTTTTGGCTGCTTCTGCCAGTTTTTTAAGAAGGGTGGCCTCGATAGGACCTCCTGACAGGACTGGCTGTGGCGCAGGGGTTGTGGCAGCAAGATGCCAGATTTTGACTTCTCTAAAGCTGCCGCTGGCAAGACGTGTGCCATCCGCGCTGAAGGCCAGTGACTGCACCATGGCACGATGTGCCGTACCGTCTTTTAAACTCGGGTCGGTGATCTGAGTGATGAACTGACGAGTGGCTAGGTCGTAAACAAAAATTTGGTTAGACCTGCCGCAGGCGGCATAGCGTCCATCTTGGCTTACGGCCACGCTGTAGATCGGGTGTACTCCTGCGGCCAGCGGTTGCCAGGCGACGGTGCGCTGCTGCTGGGTGGAACTCTTCGCTCCTTCATTGATCCACTGGGTTAGCAGTGCCACTTCTTTGGGGGTGAGATTGACGGCTCCAGATTTATTGTTAGCGGGCGGCATCTCCAAATCGTTTTGATGCAGGGATGCCAGCACAACGAGGCTTTCCGCACCTTTGCCAGGGAGAATGCTGGGGCCGGACTCGCCGCCTTTCTTCATCATCTCTGGAGTCTCCATGTCCAGGTCCGCCTTGGTGGTGGTCTTGTTATGGCAGGAGATGCAGTTGGCTTTGAGAAACGGATAGATGTCTTGATAAAAGTCCAGCTCAGCAGACATGCCCTGAGAGGCTGCTGCGAACGCGATAAGGGGAAGTAACTTCACAGACATAAGGCGTTACGGTTTAGCGGTGGAGATTGCTACTCCTGTGGCAGCCTTGACCGAGATGTGGATGGGCCGAGAGACGATGATGTCCACGGTATCCTTCGGTTCAGCGACGGCACTGACGGATTTCATGCGCTTCACGGCATCTGCCATCAGGGCCTCGGCTTGCTTTTGCTTTTCTGCGGCGACCTTGGCGGCTTGGGCATCGGTAGCGGCCAGTTTTTTAGCCTCGGCTGCAGCCGTGGTGGCGAGTTGTTCGGCCTTCTTTTGTTCGGCTTCCACCAGGGGCACTGCGGCAGGATTGTAGCGGTATTTGCTTACCCCGCTGCCATAGAGGGCAAAGGTGTAGTCGCCGGGGGTGGTTTTCAACGCAGCTAAATCCAAGGTCAGTTCCGCAGTGGTGGCCTTGACGGGAATATCCACTTCTTTGAGTGTGGTGAAGCCTTCGCCATAGGCTTTTAACTTCAGCGAAGTGCCGGTGAACTCATTGTGCCAAGTGACCTTCAGCGGGATCTTCAATGTCTCGCCCACCTTAGCTTCCCACACTTTGTTTTCAGCCACTTCGAGGGTGATGGGTGCGTGTTCAGAGTCCGTCACCGAGATAGGAATGTCCGCCATCAGGCGAGGGGCTGGAATTTCGCCTTTCGCATCTTTCACGGGCCATTCCATGCTGGCAACGCGGCATGGACGGGTCACTTCCTTGCCATTGATGGTGGCCCGACCAAAGAGGTTCGCGATCGTAAAGCTGGGTTTCGCTTCATGAGCGGCACTGAGGATGAGATGCCCCAGGGACTTGCCTTTGGCAATCTTGAGACCGGCTGCAGTCACCCCTGCTGGCAGGTTATCCATGGCGATGTGGATCTCGCCATCGAAGCCATCGCGCCGCTGAACCACGACCTCAAAGGCACGCGATTCGCCGGCGCGCAGAGCCATGGGTTTGGAAAGGGCTGAGCGATCTCCATTGCGCAAAGTCATGTGCACTGCCCAGGCCGCGAGGGAAAAATCTGGCGCGGCCTGCCGCACAATGAGGCGGTAAATATTGCCTGCCTCATTGCGTGTTCCGCCGAAGAGATCGCGCACCTGCAGGCGATAAGTTCCATCTTCCTTGATTTCAAACTTGCCATTCACATCCGGCGAGCCTGCATCATAGGGCGGGCCATCATAGGAGTAACCATTGGTCGAGACCTTCATTGGCGAAGCGATGTCGTAGAGCTCTGCCACATCGGTGAGGGTTTCCTTGCCTGCCGTTTGGGTCACGTGTTGCACCAGGACAAAGGGATCTGTGTTTAAGCCGAGCCGCTCAGAAGCCACCTCCACCCACCAGACTTCGCCTTTTTTGGCGGAGAATTCAAAGGTGTCCACATCGGCAGCAGGGAAGAAGCTGCCGGCGATGTCGCAAGGGAGTGTGATCTTTTGCGCTTGGACAGCTTGATTGTTAGGCTCGGTCTCTTTTGCCGCCGCCGTAGGGGCTAGATTCACAGGTGGCCAGGACATGGCACTCACGGTCTGGGTCTGCGGCTGGCGTGGGGCAGGGGCGTCTTTCGGCACTTCTTGGAGAGCGAGCCGATAAAAGTGCCGTTCGCCTCCTTGGAAGGTGAGATCACTCACCTTGATGTGGTAACGTCCATTCTCAGGTGGGGTAAAGTCCAGCACTCCCCCCGTGCGATTGACCATAAGATCACGGCCCTGGGCATCGGCCAAAATCACCACGGGAGTCAGTCTAGAATCAATGCCGATAGCGGCGCAGTCCACGGCGATGCGTTGGCCTTTTTTGCCTTCAAAAGCATAAAAATCCACCGCACGTTTGGTCATCGTGGCATTGCAGATGGAGTTCGCTGGAAGGACCAGGGCGGTTTCGAGAGTGTTGTTAGGCTTGCTGCGGGTGATCTCTGGCAATTGGCTCACGGAAAAGGCGCGGACAGAGGAGACTCCAAGACGGGAGATGACCCGAGCATCATAGACGCCCGGAGGAACATCCGTTGCGATGCTGACCTTAAATTGGTTAGGCTTAGCCTTTCCGTCGGGGTCATTGACTGGCTGGGCAGTGATTTTTGGGTGAGAGAAAATCAGTGCACTGATGTCTTCCACCGACTCACTGGTCAACGTCACCTCGATCTGGCTGCCGGCCTGGCCGCCCATCGGCATGAGGGTGAGCAGATGCGGCAAGGGCAGGGTGACTTGCTGGGCTACGACGGTGCAAGTCAAGGCGAGGCCGAAGGTGGCCACGGCGGCTGAAAAGGATGTTTTGAGAAGCATGGCGTCTAGTGGTTGTAGAGAAACTCTTTGGTATTCAGCAGGGCCCAGATCAAATCTTCATACCCTTGTCGGCGTGCTCTTTGGGAGTCCAGGGCTTTGCCTTGGGCATCGGCACGAGGCTTGGCTAAGTGAGTCTCAGCGATGCGCACTTCATCGGCGGTAGGCTCACGCGAAAAGGCGGCTAGGTAGAGCTCGCGGATGCGTTTGGGCTCCGGCATTTCTGCTTTAGACAGCACATCGGCCCGCCCATTGTTTGTGACCAGTTTGGCCTTCACATCTGCGGCATTCATCAGGTGCAGGCTCTGCGCGAGGCTGGCCGACTGCACGCGTTCGCACTCACAAACACTGGCCCCTTCCGGACGGCCAAAGACTTTGAGGAAGGCGGAGGCGCGGTTATAGCTGTTGTCTGGCAGGGAGATGGCGCGGGTGCCGGGAGGCAGGTCGGCAAAGTCGGACTTGGCACCCGTGATGAGGTCCATGGCATCCAGCAGCACCTCCGCTTGCATGCGCTTGGGGTAGTAATGTGAAAAGTTCTGGCGATCCACCGCATTGTGCTCATTGGGCATGGCCGAGAGCTGATAAGTGTGGCTTTGAGTGATGACGCGCACGACGGCCTTTAGGTCGAATCCACTCTCGATGAAGTGTTGAGCGAGGGCCTCTAGCAGCTCGGGATTCGTAGGCGGATTGGTATCTCGAATATCGTCTTCTGGTTCGACCAGGCCGCGTTTGAAAAAGTGTTTCCAATAACGGTTCGTGAGGGACTTGGCAAAGAACGGGTTGGAGGGTTGACTCATCCAATCTGCCAGTTTCAGGCGTGGATCTTCATCCGCAGGAATATCGAGTGTGTCGCTGCCGAGTGCGGCGGGTTTGACGGGCTGACGTGTCTTTTTATTTTCAGTCTGGGCAATGCCACGTTTGTGGAAAATGAGGTCTTCGCCGGCAATGGCTGTCGGTTTGCGGCCCACTTGGCTGAAGAAGGCGGATAGACTGTAGTAGTCGTGCTGGCTCCAGCGCTCGAAAGGATGATGATGGCACTGAGCGCACTGCATGCGAACGCCCAGGAAAAGCTGCGCCACATCTTCCAACTGTTGGGTGGGTTCCTTGACGCGCTTGTACCAAGCCACGGGAGGATTCGAAACGATGGTGCCTGTGGAGGCGAGAATCTGTCGGACGATCTCGTCATACTTTTTGTTCGCCAGGAGGCTGTCGCGCATCCAGGCATGGAAGGCAAAGTTGGCGGTGATGTCGGCGGCATCATCCCGTTTGTTCTTCAGCATGGCTGTCCACTTATTGGCAAAGTAGTCCGCATAGTCCGGACTGCTGAGTAGGGACTCGATGAGGAGGTCCCGCTTGTTGACTTCCTTGCTGCTGAGAAAAGTCTTGGTTTCTTCGAGCGTCGGCAGCCGACCCCCGATATCCAGCGAGACACGACGGAGAAAGGTGGAGTCATCACAGAGCGCGGAAGGAGGAACACCTATCTGTTTCAGATTGGCGAAGACATAACGGTCAATGAAGTTCTTCTCCGGCGGTAGTATCTCCACCGGAGCACCTAGGGGAATGGAAACACTGAAGACGGAGACGAGGCCAGAATAGCGCACCATCACGGCCACATTGCCTGGAATATCCAGGGTCTTGACGTGCCCGTGGTGGTCTGCCTCCGCCATGCTTTTGTCATTGGCCTCATACAAGGCCATGTGGGTGACGTCGCGCGTGCTGCCATCCGAGTAACGGGCGGTGACTTTTAGTTGCTGGCTTGTGTGCACCTTCATGGAAAGGCGTTTAGGCTCCACCTCAATGCTGGTGACCTTTGGGTCTGTGGGCTGAGCGTAGGGCATGCCCTCACTGATCCAGCGCACCAGGGTTTTGTACTCTTCGGAGTTAGGCTCCAATTTCTTTCCGCCACCGTGAGGCACGATGTTGGCGGCTTTCATCACCAGGAGGCTCTGCTCAGGCGCGGGTGGGAAGACGCGACGGCCTTTGCTTTCTTTGACGATGTGTTCGTAGTCTTCTTCTGGCTCGAAGCCCAGCAGAGAAAGCCGAAATCCACGCTGGCCCATGCCCGCTTTGGCGTGGCAGCCGCCAGTATTGCAGTCAGCCTTCGTCAGGATGGGCTGGACATCATTGATGAAGTTAAGTGGGCGGGGAGAACCGGCTCCATGGATCGCACTTGCGAAAAGGAAGGTCATCCAGGCGATGAATCGGACTTGGGACTGCATGAGGAAAGGGCTACGGTGAATCGGCGGTGGATCTTTAGCGAGATGTAAAGATGGTCAGTAATAAAAGGGGGACTTAATGCGTGGTGGACTCAGTCGAATATTTGGTTAGAAAGGCGAGCAGGTCGCGCAATTCGGAGTCGGTCAGTGAGGCCACTAGACCAGCAGGCATGAGGGAAGTTTTAAGTTCCTCACGGCTGACAATGTCTGGCTTTTGAAAAGTGCGTTCTTTGCCGGTGAGATCGCGATAGACCTCCGTGCTGGAGGATCGCAGCAGGATGCCGATGAAGTCTGTGCCATCGTTCAGTTTCAGTTGCGTGGGGTAAAACTGGGGAGCTACTTCACGATGAGGTTGCAGGATGCTGCTGAGAATGGCTGTGCGATCTCCTTGTAAAGAAACCAGGCTGAGGTCTGGCCCTACCACATTTCCACGACCACTGTGGCGGTGGCAGTTGGCGCAGAGGGCGACCTTGGGGTGAAAGAATAACCGACGTCCGTTTTCCGTATCTGCCTGACCTGGTAGGGAATCAAGCAGGCGGAGCCACGCGGTGGTATCTTCAAAGGTAGGACGTTGGGGATTGATGGTAAAGCTCTTGTCTTCTGGCGTGAAGCGCAGGGCTCGTTGGGCTTCTTCAACAATGTGAGCGTCAGAGTGGCTGGAAAGGCGGACAAGTAAGCTTTGGTGAGCTGGTAAAGACGAGGTGGCGAGCCCTTGAATAGCCTCTGTTCGCAAAGCTGTGGAATGCGCTTCATCTTGGGCGATTTCTGCCAAAACCATTCTTGCTTCGTCGGTGTTCTTGACGGCCAGTGTGCGCACCACTTCCAGTGAGAGTGAATCATTTTTCTGGTTCAAAAGATTGCGTAGAAGAGGGATTGTCAGCCTCTTGTCCGCCGCAGGTGCGAGGCGTAGCGCATAACCTTTGATCTTCGCGGGCGTGGTGGCATCCAGGATGCGCCCCACAAGGACTTCGGGGTTGGTGACTCCGGCGGCGGGCTCACCACGGAGGGTATTCCAGGTGGCTAGCGCGGCTTCAAAGAGGCGGTAGTCCAGGGTGGGCTCCGTCAGCATTTTTTCAATCTCAGGCGTGAAGCTGGTGAGCACGGCATCCGCAATCCAGCGCAGGCACTCAAAACGAATTTCGGGATCTGAATCGCCTAACAAGGAACGCACCCATTTTTCTTCCGCCAGATCCGTGCGCCGCAGAGATACTAGAGCCCAGACACGGTCGGCTGTGGGCAAAGCTTTGAGTGTTGCTGGCGTCCAGCTTTCACGGGCGAGCGCGCTCAATGCTGAATCGGAGAGATAGGCATCCTTCCCACGGGCGTGAATCAGCAGCTCTGGCAAAGGTAGTTTCACCTTTCCGCTGCGCAGACCTTGGGCGAGTTGTGAGGCCGCATTGGGTGCTTCGGCAGCTGGTTTCATCCAGGATGCTTTGACGGGATCAATCTCCAGCTTCCAGAGTCGGCCGCGCGCATGAATGGGGTAGGAACTGAAGACCCAGTCTGTCATGTAAAAGCTGCCATCTGGCCCCTGGGCCATGCACACAGGCCGGAAGAAATCACTCCCGCGCAGCAATTCAATCCGCCGAGAAGTGTAGCCTGCCCCCTGGCGAGTGAGTGGGAAGTAGTCCACGCAGTGATTGCTCCAAGAAGGAATGAGGATACCGCCGCCCAATTCCTTCACGGCGCAGGGGCCTTCGCCACAGGGATGCACCATGCCGAGTGTGCCGCGCAGTTCTCCATTCCAGGCGACAAAGGGGTGCACCGGGGCACTGCCATACACCCACTGAAAGCCATAGTCTGCCCCCTCCACGATATTGAGTAGGCGGCACGGAGGGCGGCTGCCGGGATCATTTTCAGCGGCAAAGATTTCGCCATCTTTGCGCACGAGGAGGCCGAAGGGATTCCAAAAACCACGGGCGATGCGGCGCATCTTATCTCCCTCCGGCGAACATCGAAAAATGCCGCCTTCGCCTCGTCCGCTCACCTTGGATCCATCGCGGGCGGTGAGAGTCCAGTCCTTGCCGAAGTTTTCGCCTAAGGCAAAAACGAGCCCCCCATCAGGATCCCAAGCCATGCCGCTGAGGCCGTTGTGCGGGTAGTCAGAAACGGTGTCAAGCGTGGCAATATTTTCTTCCACATCTCCCACTCCATCCCCATTGGTATCCTTCACGCGCAGGATGCGAGATCTTTCGGCCAGATAGACCCACCCATCACGGCCTAACTGGAGGTTCATCGTGGCCTGGGTCTTGTTGTAAAAGACGCGTCTGTTTTTTCCCTCGGCATCCAAGACGAGGATCTCGTCATGGGTGGGGCCCGTGTAGCCTTCTGGCCGAAAATGGGTGTGGCAGGCGATGAGCCAGATTTGCCCTTCGGCATCCACATCAATGCCCGTGGGGGTGACCAGTTGGGGGTGCTCGGCGATCAAGGTGAGCTTGATTCCTGGCTGCAAGATCTCGATCTGAGGTGGGACCTCGGCTGGGACGATGGGCATCTTCGGTGCCTCCGCTGCCCACAAAGTGGATTGCATGAGGGTAAGACAGACAAGTGACAGGCGCAGCATGAGCCATATACGCGGGGAGTTTAGTCTCTTCTAAACAACAAAATGCAGATGTCGCGAAGTGGTCACAGAAACATGTGCAAAGGCCGCTTTAGAGCGGAATAGTATGAGGTCTTGAAAACGTATTTCTTAGTTATGCTTTCTCGTTTGTTATTACCGCTGAGTTTTGCTTTGGGCCTATCTGCATTGGCGGTGGACCCGACCTCGGTGAGGATCGAAAAGAACATCGAATACCTACCCAAAGAGCGCGTGGAGAAGGCAGATCTCTACCTGCCTGTGGAGGATGGGAAAAAGCATCCTGGAGTGCTGATCATCCACGGAGGCGGCTGGACGGGGGGCGTCAAGGATGCCGCGCGCGAGATCAACATCGGCACCACCTTGGCGGCGCAGGGTTTCGTATGCCTGAGCATCGACTACCTGCTTCACAATCCAGCGAGTGACCAACCTTGCTGGCCGCAGAATCTGCATGATTGCAAAACGGCTGTGCGCTGGATGCGAGCGAACGCGGATCGGTTGCACCTTGATGTGGATCACATCGGGGTGATTGGTGGCTCGGCAGGTGGTCACCTCGCCAGTATGGTGGGGGTGACGCAGCCCGCTGATGGGCTGGACCCCAGCGGACCCTATGGGGACCAAAGCTGCCGCGTGAACTGCGTGGTGGATATGTACGGGCCGGTGGACGTGATGGAGTGGAAGGATATCGCGGCTCTGCGTGGCAGCCGCGCGGCCAAGCCGGAGCTCTATAAACAATTTTCCGTGCCGACGTACTTGGATAAAAACGATCCTCCCTTTCTCATTCTCCACGGCACGGCCGATACGACGGTGGATATAAGCCAGTCTGAGAAGTTTGCGCAAGTGCTGGCCACCCATGGCATCGAGCATCATTTGGAGATCATCCCAGGTGCACCGCATACCTTTCACCTTCAGCCCAAACAAAAGGATCTGCGTCCCTTGGTGCTGGCCTTTTTTGACAAGCATCTGAAACCCCAAGTGAAGTGACAGCTTGCAGCCGAGGCGGTTCACGCTCAGATGCAATCGCATGTCTGACATCGCTGACCGCCTCCAAGAAATCCGCCACCGCCTGACTCAAGCCACCGAACGCTCTGGCCGCAAGCCGGAGAGTGTGGACCTGCTGGCGGTATCGAAAACCTACCCGGTGGAAATCATCCAGGAGGCTGTGGATGCGGGGCAGATCCTCTTTGGCGAAAATCGCGTGCAGGAAGTGACGCTGAAACAACCCCAACTCCCAGGAAAATTGCAGTGGCATCTCATCGGCCCTTTGCAGTCTAACAAGGTGCGTAAAGTGCTGCCTCTAGTGCAAATGATCCATGCGGTGGATTCGGTGGACATCGCCAAGGACATTAACCGTATCGGTGGTGAACTGGGCCTCCACCCGAAGGTCCTCATCGAAATCAATCTGGCCGCGGAGTCTTCCAAACATGGATTCACCCCCCAGGTCATTCGTGAGCAACTGGAGGCTCTATATGAACTGGACCGTCTCTACATTCAGGGGGTGATGTGCATCCCTCCGTTTGACCCGGTGGCGGAAAAGAGCCGACGTTATTTTACCCAACTCCGCGAGGTGCGGGACGAGTTGGAAAAGTTGGGTGGCGCGCCTCTGCCCGTCCTGTCCATGGGCATGAGCCATGACTTCGAAGTCGCCATTGAAGAAGGGGCAACCATTGTGCGGGTGGGCAGTGCCATCTTTGGCTCGCGGCCAAAGTAGTCCAGAGCTTTAGCTCGAAAGGGCTTCGCTTGGTCCTCACAAGGCCGGACTGCTGGCGACCTTTTGGCAAAGTAGTCCAGAGCTTTAGCTCGAAAAGACATCGCTCGGGCTTACGGGGCTGGACTCACTGCGACCTTTTTGCGAGCTGAAGCTCTTGATTACTTTGTCTCACCCCAGGATGGCCTCGGTCATGCGCAGAGCTTCCACATTGGCTTTGACCTGATGCACGCGGACGATGCGTGCCCCAAGCTCGCGGGAGTAAGAAGTCAGCGCCACGGTTGGCCAGTCGCGGTCATTCACATCGTCACTTTCCAGCAAGCGGCTGATGAGGGATTTCCGTGAAACACCCACCAGCACTGGCCTGCCCTGTACGGCCAGTGAAGGCAGGGCCTGCATGAGGGCGATGTTGTGCTCCAGTGTTTTGGCAAAGCCAAAGCCCGGGTCCAATACGACTCGTTCTGGGGAGATGCCCAGCTCTGCAAGGATATGGAGGCGTTCTTCGAAGTAGGTTTGTACCTCTGCCACCACATCTGCATACACGGCCTGTTGCTGCATGGTGCGGGGTGTGCCCAGCATGTGCATCACCACCAGTCCAGCTTCGGTTTCTGCTGCCACTCGGCACATCATGGGATCTCCACGTAGGCCCGTGACGTCGTTGATGATGTCTGCCCCAGCTTCCAGGGCAGCACGGGCCACATTGGCCTTCATGGTATCAATGGAGATGAGTGTTTTGGTTTCAGATCGCACCGCACGGATGACGGGCAGCACGCGTTTCAGTTCCTCCGCTTCATCCACCGGCTCTGCGCCAGGGCGGGTGGATTCCCCGCCGATGTCCAGGATGTCTGCACCTTCAGCGACCAGGGTCAGGGCATGCTCCACTGCGCGGCCTGTGTCCAGGTACCGGCCCCCATCCGAAAAAGAATCCGGGGTGACATTGACGATGCCCATGACCATGCCGCGCCGCGTGAGGTCGTGATCTTGCCCTTGGATGCGCCAGTGGAAATTCATGCGCTCAGTTCAGACGAGATGACCGGGAATCACAACACTGTTTTCAGTAGAGCGGCCAGATTTGCCGAGGCTGCCTGCCCCACGCTCACCACTTCCGCATGGTGCAGCGTCTGCGCTTTTAGCCCAGCGGCCCAGTTGGTCAGCATGGAGATGCCGGCCACCTGCATGCCTAGAGCGCGCGCCTGGATGGCCTCCGGCACGGTGGACATTCCCACTGCATCGGCCCCCAGCGTTCGCATCATGCGGATCTCTGCCGGGGTTTCATACTGGGGGCCCAGGGTAGCTGCATAGACGCCCTGGTGCAGTGGCAGGCTGAGCCGCACTGCCGCCTGGAGAAACTGAGTGCGCCACTCAGCCGAGTACACCTCACTCATGTCATGAAAATGCGGGCCGCCCAGCAGCGGCGTGGTGCCCAGGAGATTCAGGTGATCTGTCAGGAGCATAAGATCCCCGACCGCCATGGTTTCCTGGATGGCACCCGCTGCATTGGTCAGGATGATGCGCCTAACGCCAAGTGTGTGCATGAAGCGAATGCCTGCGGTCACTTCATAGGCAGAGAGCCCCTCATACAAATGACGCCGCCCTTGGGCGATGAGGATAGGTTTCCCATTCACGCGACTGAGCACAAAGCGCCCTGCATGACCAGGAACGGTGGAGGCACTGAGGCCGGGAATGTCCGCATAGGGAACTTGAGCCTCGATGCCCAAACTATCGGCCACGTTGCCTAAACCTGAGCCGAGTACGATGGCGGTTTCAGGGCTGGCGTGCTGAATGCGGGATAAGGACATCTGGCACTGACGTGGAGGCGGCGCAAAGTTCAATCACCGGCTGGGAGAAAGTGATGGGGATTTGTCTCTCCGCCTGCCTATGCTTTGCTGGCATACCAGGCATGGATGAGGCCGGTCTGGAGGAAGAGGACCGGTTTATCGAAGCCGCCGGTGGTGATGAGGGAACGGACCTCTTCCAAGGGCAGCAGAGCGACGTCCCGACTGTAGGCGGTGCGCATGGCCTCGATGTTTTCTTCGGTCAGGTCGGCGGAGAGCATCATCCGCATCCAGACATCCAAGAGGCCCGGGTAGGCGGGGGAGGCCACATCGTAAGCGAGGTCCGCACTGGCCAGGAGACCCCCGGGGCGGAGGCGGCTGGCAATGCTGCGGAAAAAGGCAATGCGGTCTGCTGGAGAGAGGATGAAATGGGAAACGAGTAGGGACGTGGCTGCATCGAAGGCATCCGCAGGCGGAAGGCTGTCAAGATACCCCACATGAAATTCACACCGGGAAGCTATGCCGCTTTCCTCAGCCTTGCGGCGAAAGACCGCCAGCATAGGGGCGGAGGGCTCCACGGCGGTGAAGTGCCAGCCGGGGTTTTTCTGGGCCAGGTACATGATTTCAGCGCCAGTCCCAGCACCGACGCAGAGGATTCGCGCTTGCGAAGGAAGCGGAGAAAAAACGGCGCTGATGAGCAGATGCAGGGCATCGCGGATGGGGGCAATCTTAACGAATTTCTGGTCGTAAGCGGCGGCGTGGGTTTCGTCGAAGGCGATCTTAGGGGCGGAATCTTTCATGAGGAGGGGGCGGCGGAAGAGTCTTTTGTTGAGTTGAGAAGCCGGAACAGCTTCAGCCCAGACGGGCTTTCAGCTCTTCATACAGCTCCCGTACTCGCGGCATGGCCAGACCTGCCTGTGCAGCATGGTGGATCGGTTGCCCCCAGATGGCCTCTAATTCCACCTCCCGACCTTCGAGATAGTCAATGAGGGAGGAGGGTTTGTAGGCTGCCATCGTACGCGTATTGGTCACCATGGATTCGATGAGATTATCCGGCAGAGTGTGGCCCAGGCTGGTCGCGGTCTGGATGATTTCAGCCATGAGCTCACGCACTCGGGTTTCCAGGGCCGGTTTGGCCAAAATGGCTGCGGTATCCATGCCCCCTGCGGCGATGGAAAGCCCATTGAAAGGAATGTTCCAGACGAGTTTTTGCCAGCGCGCTGCGGCTAAGCTTTCCATGACCTGGCAGTCAATCTGGCTGCGCTGAAACTCCGCTGCGATCCGGTGCGTGCGGGGCAGGGGAGCGCGAGTATGTTCACCCAGATTGATCCGCCCTTGCGCGATGTGATGAATCTCGCCTGGAGCGATGCGGTTGATGCACACGAAGCACAGCCCTCCGAGCACCCGTTCCACTCCAAAATGTTGGGCGAGAAACTCCTCATTACCCAGTCCATTTTGCAGCGTCAATAAGGCAGTGTTCTCATGCAAAAGCGGTGGCAATAGATCCAGCAATGCCGCATTGGAAGTCACCTTCATCGCGATGATCACCAGATCACACGGCCCGATGTCCGCGGTGGTGCGGTGGACTTTCACGGGCAACTGCACATCGCCCCGCGGACTGGTGATGTGCAGGCCCTTTTTGCTCACGACTTCATAGTCACTGCGCATCAAAAAATGCACATCATGCCCATGCTGAGCCAGCCGCCCGCCATAATAACAGCCGACCGCTCCAGCACCAATGATCGCCACGCGACCTAACTCAGAAGGGATATCCACAGAAGACACAGATTTCAGAGGCGTGAAGGGGCCAAATATTCCGTGTGATTAAAGAATATTTCTTCGGATACCGAGGAGATTTAATGCCAAAATCCGCGCAGCTCGATCATCAAAATAAAAGTGAGCATCAATCGGATGCATCAAGCGACTGACACTTCCCAAGATCACATTGTTTTCGTGGAGATCATTGATGCAAATGATGCCTGCCGGAGTGTTTTCAATGATGAAAGACGGGATTTTAGATTTGGGGCTTTCATGCTTTAGGCCTTGAGCTTCAAGACCTAGTTTCAGGATGTCCCAATCCGGGTGAATGCCATCCACATAAGGCTGAGATACGACGATGTGGAGATGACCATTTTCTTGGTAAAATCCCTCAAGCTTCACCTCATCATGAAAAAAGTAATTGGAGAGCAGGTGATCCGTAAGGTAATCAAAAAGTGATTCTGTGGCGATGGCTCTTGAGTTCAAGTCCTTGATCACACGGTTTTCATTCACGTCATGAGCTACCTTATGCTCACTTCCACTGCGCATGGCGTTCTGGGCCATGAATTGCTGCATTTTAGCAGCATCTAAAAAAAGCCCAACACTCTCCGCAAATTGGATCAGGGCTTTGATTTCATCGTCGCTTGTAGCGCCTGTACCTTCTTGACTGTCATCGGCCCCTGTTTCTTCAATTGCTGCCGCAGCCCTTCGGAGAAGATCTTGCGAATCTCCACAGCCGATAAGGGCTTCATGGTATGCACCTGGATTTTTGGCATAAGCGGTGAGCAATACAAGAAGCTGCGGTCAAATACTTTAGAATCAAGTGGAAATAGGCTGCTCAATTCAGGGCCACCTGGAGATGATGACCCTGAGTCGAGTCATCGCCATCATGCAATCAGCTTGCCTGTGATGGGCTTTTTCAGTTCGTCCGTGACGAAGTCCACCAAGGCCTCGACCGCCACCAGTTCCTGGCTGCGGCTGACGAGGTTTTTGATGGCCACCTGAGGGTACTCGGCCCCGAAGACCACGGCCAAACGGGCCTTTTGGTTTTCGGCCGCTTGGAATTGCTTGCCCACTTTCTGGGCGCTGAAGCTGTAATCCACCCGCACGCCTGCGCTGCGCAGAGCCTGCACCGTGGCCAGGGCTGGGGCACGCTGGGCTTCATCGGCAATGACGACATAGGCCTCCACGCCTTGCTGGGCATTGAGGTATTCCGTGATGCCAAATTGAGCTCCAGGAGTCTTAGAAAGCAAGATGCCTAGCACCACATCACCCATGGCAAAACCTGCCGCAGGCATGTCCACGCTGCCATCGCTCATCAAGGAGCAAAGCTTGTCATAGCGTCCACCTCCAGCCACAGCGCGCAGGCCATGCTTGAGATCGAAAACTTCAAACACAGTGCCCGTGTAGTAGGCGAGACCGCGTACGATGCTGGCATCAATCTTCACATAAGACCACAGGCCACGTGCGCTGAGATCCGCCTTCAGTGCGGCAAAGGCGGGATGATCCCCATCCGTAGCCGTCATGAAGTTTCGCACTTCATCCAAAGTTAGGCCGATGGCCTCCAGCTTCTTGGCGGTGTCTTCGGGCTTCGCGCGTTCGATCTTGTCAATGATCTGAAGAAAGGCGGAGGTGTGCTCCACAGCGATGTTTTTATCCGCCAGGAAGTCGGTCCAGATCTGGCGATTGCTCAGACGGATGACAAAATCCTCAGCCTGGATGCCAAAGGCCAGCATCACATCAATGGATAGAGCGACGAGTTCAGCATCCGTGCCCTGGCTCGCATCTCCGAGGATGTCGGCATTGAACTGGATGAACTCACGTGTGCGGCCTTCCTGCGGCTCTTCATAGCGGAAGCAGGACCCAATTTGGAACCACTTCATCGGCTTCTTATAGTCGCGATGACGGGTGGTGACCATGCGGGCCAGGGAAGGGGTGACCTCAGGGCGCAGGGAGATTTCACGATCCGCCTTGTCTGAAAAGCAGAAAAGCTGGCTGGTGATCTCATCCCCGCTCTTTTTGCGGTACAGGTCGGTGGACTCCACAACGGGAGCTTCGTATTCGACAAAACCATAGCGGCGCGCGACAGAGCGCCAGGTGTCGAAGATATAATTGCGCAACGCGCACTCCTCGGGGAAGAAGTCGCGAAAGCCTTTGACGGTGCGGAAGGAGGCCATTAGAAGGGCCGGACACATGGCCCCCTGCTCGATGAATTCAACCAAAATTCAGCCCCGGGGCGTTGTGTGAGACGTGCCCATGCTCACAGATCTGTTGCTTCGAGACTTCCGTTGCTTTGAAGAATGCCGCATCACGCTGCATCCGGAGATGACGGTTTTTGTCGGTCGCAATGCGCAGGGAAAGACTTCTCTCATGGAGGCCGCCTGCGTGCTTTTGCGGCTGCAATCCCCCCGCACCAGCAACCGGGCTGAGGTGATCCGCTTGGGGGCAAAGACCATGTTGATCGAGGGCACGCTGAAGGACAAACGACTGCGCTGTGCGCAATCGGCCACCGTTCGGCGTCTGGCCATTGAAGGTGCCGTCTGTGGCAAAACGGCGGAATACCTCACCCAGAGTGGGCTGGTCGTCTGGATGGATCATCGCGACATGAATCTGCTGCGTGGCAGTGCGGAACATCGGCGGCGTTACCTAGACTTTGCCGCCAGCCAAATGTTTCCCGATTATCTGAAGGCCCTGCGCGGTTATGAGCGTGCCTTGCGCGGTCGTAATTATGTCTTGAAGCGGGATGCTGTCATCGCCTGGCGGCAAGCCGATGCTTTTGCGAAAGTGATGGATGATTTTGCCCAGGTTATCATCGCTCGTCGTCATGAGTTGGTTCAGATCCTGCAACCGCACGTGACACGCATTCATGCCGAGCTGAGCGGTGGGAGTGAGTGTGGCGTAACCAATTATGCACCTAGTTTTTTCGAGGGCAGTCTGGTGGAAGGACTGGCTGAAAGACGTGAAGAAGAGCAACGCCTGCGGCAGACATCCGTGGGGCCACACCGGGATGATTTGCAACTGCTGCTCAATGATCTGGATGCCACCTCCTTCGCCTCAGAAGGGCAGCAGCGCAGTTTAGCCCTCTCACTTAAGATCGCTCAAGCTCATGCCTTGGAGCAAGTGGCGGGTCAGCCTCCACTGCTTTTGCTGGATGATGTATTTGGGGAGCTGGATGCGCATCGTCGCCGGGCCTTGCTCAGGCTGTTGCCCGCAGGCACACAGAAAGTCATCACCACCACGCATCTGGATTGGGCTCAAGGGGAGGCTATTCCAGGATTGGTCTATCAGGTGGAAGGGGCGCGTGTGACCACCGTAGAATGAAATAATTTCTGCTCCTTCATGATCCTTTGTCGTGGGTTTGCTCGCATACCCTGATATGGCTACCCAAACTTCATTTTCAGCGAAAGCGACGACCGCTACTTTTATTGTTCATTTTTGCCTGACCTATGTCTTTGCCGCATGGATTTTCATCACGGCCATGGGGTCATTCACTGAAAACGTGACTGATGAAATGGCTTTCTGGAACAAGTGGATGTGGATTTGGACGCCATTAGCCAGAGCCCAGTTTAAAGTGGAGGATGCAAATTTGTGGAACCTCAATCTGCTAGCTTTCGCCTGGTCAATGATCGTCGGGATGAACGTCGGCTTGGTTGGAGAGTGTTTGGGTAAATATTCCAACGTGGCAGATTCACCGGACTAAAGTGAAAATGGAGCACTTCCATGAAGCTCACCGTCTCCTACAATTTTCGTCCAAGAGGCTAAATACCTGACTTTTTGCCCAAAATTGCTCAAAATCGGGCCCTTTTACCTCTTTTTCACCTTGGGGAATCTCCCCTTGACCCTAAAATCTGCTGCCCTTACGTTCATTTCCAGTCAGGAGCCCGTGGGTGGCGCTGCTTTTGTGATCTGAAAAAAGCCGGATTCCTTCCACTACCACACAGGGTCCGCTGCTAACTCTTTCATTCACAACCTTTTATAGCTCATGCTTGGCAAACTTTTTGGCTTCGTCGCCAACGACATCGGAATCGATCTTGGAACTGCTAACACCCTCGTTTACGTCAAGGATCACGGCATCGTGCTCCGCGAGCCCTCTGTGGTCGCCGTAAAAACGGGCACCAACGAAGTGGTCGCCGTTGGGGATGATGCAAAACGCATGTTGGGGAGAACCCCCGGTGGCATCACTGCCATCCGTCCTTTGAAAGATGGCGTCATTGCAGACTTCCGTGTCACGGAGGCCATGCTGCGCCACTTCATTCGTAAGGTGCATAACAACCGCCGCGCCATGCGTGGTCCACGTGTCGTCATCGCGGTGCCTTCGGGCATCACGGAAGTGGAAAAACGCGCCGTCAAAGAAAGCGCCGAACAGGCCGGAGCACGTGAGGTTTACCTCATCGAAGAGCCTATGGCCGCCGCCATTGGCGTGGGCCTGCCGGTGCAGGAAGCTGCGGGCAACATGATCGTGGACATTGGCGGTGGTACCACGGAAGTGGCCATCATCTCCCTCAGCGGCATCGTTTACAGCCGCAGTGTGCGTGTGGCAGGAGATGAGCTGGATGAAGCCATCATCAACTACATGAAGCGTGCCTACAATCTCATGATCGGTGAGCGCACGGCGGAAGAGATCAAACTGCGCATTGGTTCAGCTTTCCCTCTGGGTAAAGAAACCACCATGGAAGTGAAAGGCCGCGACATGGTCGCCGGTCTGCCTAAGACCATCACCATCACCAGTCAGGAAGTGCGTGAGGCCATGCTGGAGCCCCTGAACGCCATCATTGATGCTGTGCGCACCACGCTGGAGCGCTGTCCCCCTGAACTTTCTGCCGACCTTGTGGACCGTGGCATCATGCTCGCCGGTGGCGGGGCCTTGCTGCGCGGTCTGGATAAATTGCTGCAGGAAGAGACCGCTCTGCCAGTCCACGTGGCGGAAGATCCCCTCAGCGCTGTGGGCGAAGGCACGGGCCGTGTGCTCAGTGAGCTGGAGTTTCTGCGCAAGGTCAGCACCACAGAGGTGTAGGCGTCTTGGCAGGTGTAAACCCGATTCCTGTTCACTCGCAGTCCTCTGACTGGTGGCAGGAGAAAAGGCTAAACCATGAAAAAGCTCAACATCCTGGCGCTGCTGCTTTTCATCGCGGCGGTCGTATCCGTATTCACACTGGACACACCTGTCACGCGTGACATCCAAAGCCGTACCTTGACGGTGCTGTCACCCTTCATTCACTCCAGTGCAGCTGTGGAGCAGAGTGTCACCGGGGTCACCGCCTCGCCTGAAGATCCACGTGAAATGAAGCGTGAAAATGAGCGCATGCAGATCGAGGTGGAGCGTCTCCGCATCATCTCGCAAAAGTATGCGCAGGTGTTAGACGAGAATAACAAACTCCGTGACCTGATCGAGTTCAAGCAGGCTGCGCCCTTCAAATCTACAGCCGCACGTGTCATCAAGCGTGTCTCCTCCACTTGGTGGAACAGCATGATCATTGATAAAGGCTTGCTAGATGGGTTGGCGACGGACAGTCCCGTGATCAGTGCTTCGGGTTTGATTGGTAAGACCGGTAAGATGGCTGATCACATGGCCGAGATCATTCTACTCACCGATGAAACGTGCCGTGTGTCTGCAAAGATCGAAGGCACCTTGGAGCAGGGGATCATTTCAGGGGAGCGGGCAGGCCTGGACATGCGTCCAGATTTGCGTCTGCGCTTCCTCAGCAAGAACATCCTCATCAATCCCGGGGCTAATGTCCTGTCCACGGGTGAAGGTGGGGTCTTTCCTGCGGGGCTATTGATCGGGCGGGTGAAGCGTTTTGAAAATCGCGATCTCTCAGGTGAGGCGATTGTGGAACCTGCGGTGGATTTTTCCTCGCTGGAATACGTGTTTGTGGTGGAAATGCAGCCTGCGACTGAGCCCACCGCTAAGCCTGAGAAGAAATGACGAACGAAGTGTGGTCTCCCAATGACAAAGCAGCCTGCCATGATTGAAACTGCCCACATCGGCTCTCAGAGTCAGACGTGGAGCTTTTCTTTTCTTTGCAGCCCGCACCCCGCCTCAGTCTTTTAAGTCGTCATGGTCTTTTATCCTGTCACCTTCCTGCTGCTGCTACTCACCTTCGTGGTGCAGGAGTTCATTCCGGGTATCCCCATGGCGCAGTATGCCACCCTGTTTTTGCCCCCGGTGTTTTTCTTTGCAGCTTCTGTGGCTGTGCCCTTCCCAGTCATGCTTATCCTGGCATTCACCACGGGTTTTTTATGGGATGCCCGTTATGTTCCGGGTGTTTTTGAGCCTGTAGGGAAAGCGGCTCATTCACTCATCAGCACTGGGGGAAATTTGCCCGAGCTGGACATGGCGGGTGGCGGTTTTGGGTTTGGTCTTTCCATTTTATTGTTCGGTTTGTTAGGCACCTTTTTGCAAGGCGTCAGACCTTTGTTCAAACGAGGCCGTTTGGAGCTGCCCGTGCTGTTGGTGGGCTTCACCACTTTTGCGTGGTTATTCAGTGAGTATATGGTGATGACCTTTCTGCGCGGCAGTCTGCATTTCCCTCCGGCCGTGTGGACGAAAATGATCACCGACACGCTGCTGGCCATGTTGGCCTCCCCACTCATTTTTCTTTTTCTGTATTCCCTGGCGGGTTTGTCACGTTACGAGATCAAATACGAAGGACTGAGGTACTCATTCGATGGTCGTTAAATATCGCTTTCGCCTCTATTTACTCACCCTTGCGATGCTGGGTGGGTTCGGCATTCTCACTTACCGGCTTTGGACGCTGCAAATCGTGCGTCATGAGGAGTTCGTCAACAAAGTGCCGGAAGCCCGGCAGCAGCGCGCGCGTATCCCCGGTGTTCGTGGAGAGATCAAGGATCGCAACGGCATCGTCTTAGCCACGAACAAAGCCACCTTTGAAGTGCAGGTGAATCTGCGGGAAGTTTACGAAGAATACGCCCGCCAGTGTAAGGCCCGGAAGGTGGACATCCCCACCGTGCCTTTTGAGTACATGGACAATGGCCTCCCGCGTAAAAAACTGGAGCCGGACATCGTCCGCATGTTTCAGGAACTCATCATCGGGCGTCTCAATGAGATGGGACTGGCGGTGGGATTCAATGCTGAAAAAGATCTGCGCACCCATTACCGCAGTTTTGGTGGCGTCATCCCTTGGGTCTATCGGGATAGCCTGACCTTTTCGGAGTTCAGTCGTTTTGCTGAGCATAATCTGGGCTTGCCCGGGGTCACCGTGGCAGAGCGTGGTAGCCGCGTGTACCCGTTTGGGGCCATGGCTTGTCACATTCTTGGTTATGTCAGTTTGCCGGATGATCAGCGCGTGTCTGTGGAAGAACGCAAAGGCTGGGACTACTACATGCCCGATGACTTCGGGGTCGCCGGTGTAGAAAAGAGTTTTGATAAACATCTGCGCGGTAAGCCAGGTGTGCGCACCATGCAGGTCAACGAGCGTGGGCGTCTGGTGGGAGAGGTCAGCTTTGACTCACCGCGTAAAGGCAATGATGTGCATCTCACCCTAGACGCGCGCATCCAATACATCGCTGAAAAAGCACTGCGAGATGGCAAGATTGGCCGTGGGTCAGTGGTCGTCATCCAGCCGCAGACAGGAGAGGTGCTGGCCATGGCCTCTGTGCCCAGCTATGACACGAATACCTTCATCCCCAGCATCCGCCAAGCCGACTGGGATGTGCTGATGGATAACCGCACTGTGCCTTTGATGAACCGTGCGACGCGCCCCTTTGCACCGGGCTCTACTTACAAAGTACCCATCGCCCTGGCGGGTTGTTTGGCAAACATTCAGGACCGCAGCTTCAATTGCAGTGGCAGCGTGACCTACGGTAGCAAGCCCATGCAGTGCTGGATCCAGCGCCAGAGCGGCGGTTCCCATGGATCTCTAGGGCTGAGTGATGCGCTGATGCGTTCCTGCAACTGCTACTTCTACCAGTATGGAAACACCGCTGGCATTGATAACATCACCAAGGTGGGCAAACTGTTAGGCCTTGGCGAGCGCACGGGCATCGAGCTGGATGAGGATGAAGCTGGCATCTTGCCAAATCCGAATTGGCTGCGCCTCAATAGCCCCCAGGAACGCTGGAGCAATGGCTACACGGCAAATACCTCTATCGGTCAGGGGTCGGTATTGGCCTCGCCTTTGCAGATGGCCTCGGTCACGGCGGCCGTGGCTTCGGGGAAATCCTTTAAACCGCATCTTCTTCATCGTGTCATGGATGGCGAAGAAGTGGTGCTGGACCAAAAGCCGATCCTGCGTGCAGATCTGTCCCAGCATTTCAATCCCAAGTCTCTGGAACTCGTGCGCAAGGGCATGTGGAAAGTGGTGAACGATGCCGGCGGCACCGCGAAGGGCGCACGCATCCCGGGTGTGGAGGTGGCTGGGAAAACGGGCACGGCACAGAACTGGCGCCGCAATGAAAAGAATGTCCGCGTAGTGGATAACCACACCTTGTTCATCAGCTTCGCTCCTTACGTGAATGCTAAATACGCCGTTTGCATCTTGGTGCAGGGTGGGAAATCCGGCGGTGGCTGTGCAGCCCCGGTCGCTCATCGCGTTCTAGAGCAGGCCTTAGCGCTTGAAAATGGCTATCAAGTCACCCCCACTCCACTGGCTCAGGTGGAAGGAAATTTCAATGCCATCGAAGCCGTCACCTATGAGGACCTCGGCGTCCCGCTGGTGGCTGCCGCAGATGAAGATGGCGATACCGGCACCAATGAGCCGGCCAATGAATCTACTGACGAAGCGCCACGCATCCGCAGCGCCCCTAAAATTCGCAGGGAAGCCGACCGTGAAGGGTCATCCGGTGTCAACTCCAACCGTGCGGTTCCGAAAGCCGAGCCTGTCCGCAGAGCTCCGCTATTCAACCGTGGAGAAAGCACTGAAGAACCTTCTGCCCCATCATCCCCCGGTGGTGGATTTTTACGCCGGCTCTTTCGCCAGTAACCTGCCTCATTTCTTACCCCTAACCTGACCTATTTTTATGCCCCTTGGAATCGTGAAACGAATCAAAGAGTTCATCACCGGAAAAAAAGATCTCAAGAGCGGAACCCGCCTTGTCATCAACTGTGAGAAACTGGAAAACCGTGTGGCCTTGCTGGACAACGGCGTGCTGGAAGAATACACCATCGAGCGTGTAGGAACGAGCACCATCGTGGGCTCCATTTTCAAAGGTCGTGTCAAAAACATCGAGCAAGGCTTGAAGGCCATGTTCATTGACATCGGGCTGGATAAAAATGCCTTCCTGCATTTCTGGGATGCCATTCCAGAGGCTCTTTCCAATCAGGGCATGGAGGAAGTGACCCGTGGCGGAGCGCAGAAAAAGCGCAAACGCATCGAGGCGAAAGATATCCCTGATCTTTACCCCGTCGGCTCTGAGATCATGGTTCAAGTCACCAAGGGCCCCATCGGCAACAAAGGGCCGCGCGTCACCACCAACGTCTCTCTTGCCGGTCGTCTTCTGGTGCTCATGCCGCAGAATGACCAGTTTGGTATCTCCCGCAAAGTGGAAGATCCCAAGGAGCGTGCACGCCTGCGCAAAATCATCGAGAAGGTGAATCTGCCAGAAGGCATGGGCCTCATCATGCGCACGGAAGCCTCTGGCAAACGTGCCCGCCACATCATCCGGGATCTTAGCTTGCTCATTGAGCAATGGAACGACATCGTCGCTAAGCGGGACGGGCAGAAAGCCCCGGTCTGCTGCTTCCAGGAGCCTGAGTTGATCGAGCGTACGGTTCGTGACTTCCTAACCGAAGAGATTGATGAAGTGGCCTGCGATGACCTTGCCACCGTGGAGCGCATGCAGAAGATGGCGGCCCAGATTTCTCGCCGCGCCAAAAGCCGCATTACCCATTATCAGGGGCAGACCGCCTTGTTTGAGCACTACGGCATTCAGAAGCAGATTGATAATGCCTTTTACCGTCAGGTCTGGCTCCCATGTGGTGGTTACATCGTCATTGACCAGACGGAGGCACTTGTCTCCATTGACGTAAATACCGGCCGCAACAAAGGCGCGAAGGATCAGGATAAACTGCTCTTGGATACCAACATGGAAGCTGCCCAGGAAGTGGCGCGACAACTGCGTCTGCGGAACATGGGTGGGCTCATTGTGGTGGACTTCATTGACATGAAGCACCGCAAAGATCAGCAGGCTGTTTACAAGGCCATGATGGATCACCTCAAGCGTGACAAGGCCAAGACTCAGGTCCTGCCCATCAGTCAGTTCGGCCTCATGGAAATGACCCGCCAGCGTTTGCACGAAAGCCTCAGCAGCGCCCTGTATGAGCCGTGCCCTTATTGCAAAGGCCATGGCCAGGTGAAGACCACCATGACCATGAGCGTGGAGCTACAGCGCCGCCTCAGTGCCATTCTCGGTCGTGGGAAAGAGGATCAAAAAAGCCTCCTCGTGGTCGTCCACCCCGAGGTCATGCAGCGCCTGAAGACTGAAGATGGAGAACTGCTGGTGGATCTGGAGCGCAAATACGGCGCCCGCCTCACCTTCCGCAGTGATCCCTCTCTGCACCGCGAGGAAATGAAACTGGCGAATGCCGCCAGTGGAGAAGAAATTCGCAACTGATTGCATTGTCACCACTTTGGATTTGAACGCATTCGGAACTGCCGCTTGTCATAACGCGTATGTCTTCAGCTTCTTCTTCGTCTAAAAAACGACTCGTCATCATCGTCTCCGGTCTCATCGCTGCTGCTGTGTTTTACATTGCTTGGCAGTATGCTGGGTCTGAGCCCGTGCGCCCAGCCGTGGCTGAAAAGAAACAGGAGAAGTCTGCCGCCAAGTCGGACATCCAGCCGCTTTCCACCACGGCTCCCATGCCTGCAGGACAGCCTGCTACTCAGCTCACCACGGCTGAGGAGGGAGATGTGCTCATTGATGAGATTCTGCGCTCCGAAAAGGAGATTCCTCAAATGGCGCGGGATCTCGGTGAACTGGTCAAGAAACTCAATGGCGAGGCTCAAGTGAATGCCAGCCGTCATTTAGTGAACCTCACCAGTGACGAAGACTATGGCCTCATTGCTGGTCTATTGGTGGATCAGAAGACCAATCCTGAAGTCATCGAAGTCCTCTTCTCTGACTTGATGAATCGTGAACGCACGCTGCAATTGCCATTGTTCCTCAACATCCTCAAAAATCCTCAGCATCCCCAGAATGAAGAGGTTGAGAATGTTATGCAGATCCTGGCTGGAGAAAATTATGGCAAGGATATGGCCGCATGGGAAAAGTGGACCAATGAGGAGTTAAAGACTCTTCAGACACAGTAGTGAAACTTGATTTCTACCGTCTGCGGAAAGTTTGAACCGTCTTCGTGACAGCGCTGTCTCCCTTCCTGCCTTGCACTCTGCATAGGCATTTGATATCCTCCCGGCTTGCCTTTTTTGCCTCATGAAAAATCCTGAAGAACTCATGCTCATCCCTCACGAGGAGGGATTCCGTGCATGGCGTCTTCGTGGCGGTCAGGCAGCCCAGGCGGACCAAGAAGCCCGCTCACGCCGGGGCACTGCTTGGATCGCCCTTCCAGCACGGAGTCTGGTCACCGTGCCTCTGCGTTTTCAGGGGGTGGATCCTTCCCGACGTGAGTCCATGGCTCAGCTCGAACTGGAGGCGGCCGGGTTTGGTAATGAAACGGCTGATTCCAATAACTTCGATGTCTGGAACCTCGGCCAAGATGAGCGGGATCAGCGCTCCATCGGTTTCATTCAGGTAGCCCCTCTTCCTGCGGATATTTTGGAGGAAGGCAACGACGCTAAATTCGCCCCCTCTGTTGCCTTCCATCAGCTTCAGCCGGGTGAGGCGTTGATCTGGCGCGAAGCAGGTGCCCTAGTTCTTGCCATCCCGCATGAATCTGGTGCCCCTTTGTATTGCCAAGCTTTAGCAGCCCGCATTCTGGATGCGGATGCTGCCGCAGAGATTCGTTGCATCCTCGCTTCTTTAGAACTCGGCGGCCTAACGCCCAATGTGCAATCTTTGGCCGTGGTCAGTTCTGCCCGCGCCGCAGCCCCTACTGAGGTCCAGGTGGAAGGCGAGGCCCCTGCACTTTTAGAAGACCTGATCACCGAAGGTTTTACCCAGGATTTAGACCTGCCCGTCACTCTCCGGCAGGAGCAGATCCCCTCTTTACCAGATCATAGTTCGCGGTTGATTCCGGCACCTGTGGTTAGGCATCGGCAGGATCGTCAGCAGCGTCGCATGGTCATGATGGGGGCCTTGGCCTTTACCTTCGTTCTCATCGCTGCGTTGGGTGCCTTTGCAGCTCGGGTGGCTTTGCGCCAGCATTCTTTGGCCGCCGAGACGCTTCGTTTGGATGCCCTGGAGCCTGAACTTGTCACCATCCGCGATGCCCAGGCGGCCTGGGAGGACATGCGTCATGCCATCACGCCAGACCTTTATCCGGTCGAGTCCTTGCACCAGTTGGTGCAACTGCTGCCGAATGAAAACATCCGCATCACCCGCTTTGAGATTCGGGAAGATGGCATCATTGTGGAAGGTGTGGCATCCAGCCTCGGCCACGGCATTGATTTCCGTGAAAAACTTCTGTCTCACGAAGCCTTCAAACGCTGGGTTTGGGACTTCCCCAACCCGACCAACTTGAACGATGGCACCGCCACTTTCCGCGCCGAAGGGCGCCCTACAGATGCTGCCGCCACTGAAACGGAGGTGACCCAGCTATGACCGCGAATGAACAACGTCTCGGGCTCGGTTTAGCAGCCGTTGTCGTGATTGGTGGGGCTTTCATCGGTCTCACCCGTTTGAAGTCTTGGAAACAGACGGTGGACGTTCGTTCCATCGAGGTGGAAACCCGCCGTCTAGAAGCCGACGATCTCCTGGCTCAAAAGGAATTTTGGAACGAGCGTTTCACTTGGCTCACGGAAAAGCAGCCTGTCTTCACGCGTCGTGGCACGGTGGATACAGACTTTCTTGAGCAACTGGAAGCCTCAGCGGATTCTCACGGAGTTAAGCTGCCCAAGATCCAGCCGCTGGAGCCAACGGAGCGCGCGGGCATCGTCTCTTCCACCTTCAATCTGGAAGCCCATGGAGGCTGGGCGGAGATCAATCAATGGCTGCATGATCTGCAAAAGCCCGAGTCCTACATCAGCATCCCTTCGCTGACGATGACGCCTAACAATGATGATACGACCCAGGTCATCGTGAATATGAACATCCAGAAATGGTTCCGCCTCCCACCGTTATGAATAGGCTGCTCACATTTCTATTCTTGGGCTCGTTGACTCTCAGTGCTTCGGCTCAAGATGCTGTCAGTGAATCCGATGCACCTGTGGCTGAAGAGACCGCAGGCGAAGCTCCGATCTCCACACCTCCCACCGCTGCGGATGTGTTGAGCGAGGAAGTCATTCCCAAAGCTTTTGCCAATACACGTTACCAGGCCACCTGGAGCAGCAATCCCTTTTTGCGCAAGACTGTTGTCTCCAACAACCCCACCATTGATTGGTCCAACGACTGGGCTCTGGCTGGGATGTACAAAAGCACCACAGGGAAGATCACCATCAGCCTGCAAAACAAACAGACGGCTGAATTCAAACGCGTGACCAGTGATGCGGATGCCAACACCGAGTTCAAATTGATCTCGGCCAACTTCAATCGCAATCGCACCGAAGCCTCAGTGGACCTTGAGAAAGATGGCAAGAAAGCCACCCTCAAGTATGATGACAATCTCACCTCCCGGCCCGTGACGGTGAGCAACACCTTCAAAGCTCCCACAGGGGGCCAACCTGGGGCTGCCCAGGGAAATCCAAATCTGCGCACCCCTCAGCCAGGGCAGGCCGGACAGCAGCTGGGCCAACCGGTGAATGTCACGGCCCCTCGCGGCACCATTCAGCCTGGGGGCATCCAGCCGGGGCTTCAACCCGGTGCTGTGCCCACCGCAGGCCAGCCAGCTACCGCCCCTACCATCTCTCGTCGTCGTCAGTTGATCCCCGCACCCGTGGCCCCGCCCGCCGCCCAGCCGCAGTAAGCCCTTAGCCTGCCTACCTTCATGATCGTCTCTTTTCGCCGCATTCTTTTGGCTGCCTGCCTGGCCCCTGTGACGGCCCTCCTGGCTCAGATTCCGCCTCAGACTCGTCCCACGAATCCGAACGCTGTGCCTCCTCCTGGAGCTGCTGGATTCAATCGTCCCCGACCCAATGTTCCGCCCACAGGTGCCTCCCAGGCACGTCCCGCTGGCGGTGGGAATGCGGCAGCAACCGGGGAGGAACGCCCTGCTATCCGCCCGGAAGATGCCATCAAGCCCAGTGGTGGTGTGGAACTGCAGTTCCCAAACACGCCGCTGTCTCAGATCCTCCTCGTTTATGAAGATCTCACGGGATTAAAAATCATCCGCGATGCCGCCATTGAGCAGGTGACCGTGTCTATCGAGACGACGGGTGAATTGCCCAAAGACCGGGCCATCATGTTCATTGAAAAGAGCCTCTTGCTGAATGGCTACTCCTTCGCGCCTGCTGGCGAAGGCATGGTGAAGATCTTGGGAGAAGGCAAGAAAGCTCAGGCTGAAGGTGCGCCACTTTTTGAAGCGGCATCCGATCTGCCAGAGACAGATCAGGTGGTGAGTTTTGTCGCCATTTTAAAGTACCTGGCACCGGATGACGCGGTCAAAGCGATTGACCAAATCATTCCTCGTCACAGCTACGGCGTTATCACCACCGTGCCGAATGCGAAGGCTCTGGTCATTGTGGAAAACAGCAATACCATCCGCTCTATCCTTGCTTTGCTCGAGCGTTTGGATGTGAAACCTGGTGCCACCGTCACCAAGCGGATTCAGCTCGTCCGTTCAGATGCGGAAGATGTGAAAAAGGCGCTGGATGAAATCTTGGGTCTGGATGAAAAAGAAGGCGGTGCTGGCGGCAGTGCCGGTGGGCGCGGTACCGCGACACCCGCGATCGGTCAGCAGCCAGGCGGTATCCCGCAGCAGCTCGCCGCCCTGCCTGGCAGTGTGGATGGCTCCACCGCAGCGGAGGTAAAGCCGAAAATTCTCTCCATTCCACGCACGAACCGGCTGCTGGTTATCGCCATGCCCGAGACCCTGACTTACATCGAGACTCTTGTGGAAGAGCTGGATGCGGCCTCTGAGCTCCGTACCTTTGTTTCTCGCACGCTGAATTACCTGGGCGTCGAGGCGGCCATGGGGATCATCAGTGATGCCATTGCCCGCACGGAAGGGGAAGACTCCGGCTCTGGTGGCAGTGGTGGCGGCGTCAATAGCCTGGGCCAGCCTAACAGTTCCTCTAACAATCGTAACAGCACTACAGGAACCTCCAGCAATGGTACCGGCGGTAGTGGCCTTTTTGGCAATAGCCTGAGTGGATCGAACAGTGGTAGCAGCAGCTTCGGCGGCAGCGGTGGTTTTGGTAGCAGCAGTGGCGGTGGTCTTTCTGGCGGCGGTGGCGGATTTGGCTCTGGCGGTGGCAATCTTCAGCCCCTGCGGCCTAACAATGGACCGCGTTCTTTGGTCATCGGGAAGACACTGCTCATCAGTGATCCCACGGCGAATTCCATCTTTGCTTCCGGTCCGCCCGAGCACCTTCGTGTGCTCAATGAGATCCTGGATGAATTGGACCGTCGCCCTCAACAGATTCTTATCTCCGCCGTGATTGGTGAAGTCCAACTCGGTAAGGACGAGTCCTTCGGCATTGAGACGCTCTTCCGCGCTCGTAACAATGCCACCTCCACAGGAGCCACCCGCGGCATCGCTTCCCAGCTCGGTAATTCCATTGCACCGCTCAATCCCCGCACGGCTATCAGCCTCACGGATCTTGCGGCGCGCAGTGGCCTGACGTTTTACGGCGGTATTCGGGAAGGCGTGGACATCATTGTGAATGCGCTGGATAGCCGCACAGATTTCAAGGTCATCTCTCGTCCTTCCGTCTTCACGATGAACAACACGGCTGCCAATATCAGCAGCGGTTCATCCTTCCCCATCGCCACCTCCACTCAGGGATTCGTTGGCGGCGGTGCCAACAATGGTCTGCTTTCCAACGTCCAGTATCAGGATGTGGTGCTGAGCCTGAACATCATTCCTCTGATCAATTCTCCAGATGAATTGACCCTGCAAATCTCTCAGGAAAACAGTGAAGTGGCAGGCAGCACGGAGATCGCCGAGAACACTTACCCCGTCTTGACCAAGCAGCAGCTCAACACAGTGGTGATGTGCAAAAACAACTCCACGGTGCTTTTGGGCGGCCTCATCCGCGAGAGTGATGAGAAGAACAAGGTCAACGTACCGTTCCTCGCGAATGTGCCGATTCTGAAGTATCTGACGGGCTCGACCAGCGATGAAAAAGATCGCCGCGAGCTTCTCATCTTCATTGAGCCGCGCATCGTGGAAACCATGCATGACCTGCCGCCAACAGCGCAGGACGGTGCTGGCAATAGCCCCTTTGGCCGTGAAACCATGGAGTTCTTTGATAGCGAGAAAAACATGGATCGCGAAGCCGCTGCCATGGCCAAGCAGTCTGCCCTGCAGCCAGTGAAGCGCAATCGTGTCAAAGAACTCGTCCGGAAACTCTTCCGCCGGGGAGATCCCGATATCGAACGGCCAGCACCGATGGCCTCAGAGTAGTCCGAGGTCGCTATTGGCTCAGGTAATCCGCCACGGCGGGGAAATCTCGTCGCCACTCGCGGACCGTATCGGGGTGGATTTCGGCTTTGAGGATTTTTTCACCATCGGAAGCATCTGCCACGATGACACCGTGTGGGTCCACCAACACGCTGCGGCCACAGTAACTGTGCTGGGGCTCCTGCCCGCAGCGGTTCACGCCGAACACGTAGGCCTGGTTTTCAATCGCTCGAGCTTGCAGGAGTGTCAGCCAGTGCTGGATGCGACGTGCAGGCCAGGCGGCGATGTAGATCAACATCTCAGCTCCTTGCTTGAGGGCTGAACGTGCCAGCTCGGGGAACCGCAAATCGTAGCAGACCAGAGGGGCCACTTTCAGCCCTTGCCATTCAAACACGAACGTGTCTTTTCCTGGGGTGTGTGCGACAGATTCCCCTCCCAGGCTGAAGGGATGGATCTTCGTGTAACGCGCGAGTTCGCTCCCATCTGGGCCGATCACCAAAGCCTGATTTTCGCCTTGGCCGTGTGCATTTCGTGTCACCATCCCCGCCAACACGGTGCACTGCCACTGCTGGGCCAAGGTTCTCAAAAAGGCCTCTGTTTCTCCTCCGTGTGCTTCGGCTGTCACCGTCAGTTCACAGCTAAATCCGGTGGCAAACATTTCCGGTAAAACAAGGAGAGACCCTGCTAAAGGAGGGGTGGCGGAGAGCAAGGCCTGAACTTTGGCAAAGTTGGCCTGTTTGTCTTCCCAGATGGAGTCGAGCTGGAGGGCGTAAATTTGCATGATGGTGAAGATGGCCGAACTATTTTCACGACCGTAATAGTTCCACCGGAGAAAACAACAGGTCGCACATGCTTTCTAATTCCTACTTGACGAGTATATTTACAACGCATAGGAATACGCCACGGACAGACCGATTTCCTTCACGTGGAGGTGTCGCACCTTGACCGCCCTTTTCCTCATGACCGCTCTCCTCTTTCGCAGGCTCACCCAGCTCTGGAAGATTAACCAAGCTTTGTCCCTTACGGGTTTCTTTTTGATCATGCCCTATCTAGCCGCTGAGGACGGCCAAGCGAGCTATTACCGCGCGCCCAAGAGCTATAGCACTACCAGGGACCCGGACGTGCCAAAGTATGCGACTCAGGCTTCAAAGTCTGGCTGGAGCACCTTGAAGGAGGCTGACTGGCTGGATCTCGGTTTGGACTATCGTTTTCGTTATGAATACCGGGACGATGATCTCCGCCGGAGCGAGGTGGGCCTGGATGAGCCCTTCCTTCATCGCACCCGAGCTTATCTGGGAGTCCGTGAAGTGCTGGACCCATTTCGTTTCGCCGTGGAGATGCAGGACTCTCGGCGATACAATAGCAATTACCCGAGGGATAACCGAGATGTGAATGAGTTTGAGATCATTCGTCTCTATGCAGAATTGTATTTGGAAGACGCTCTAGGCACGGATGCCTTGGGCAATGACCGTCCCGTGAGTCTTCGCTATGGCATTCACAACTTTGAGTTTTTAGACCGTCGTCTCATCGGGAATAACCAATGGCGTAACACGGCCAATACTTTCCAGGGCTTTCACGGCACCCTTGGGCAGGAGCGGAATGATTGGCAGTTAGACTTACTCGCTGTGCAGCCGCTGAACCGCTTGAAATATGATTGGGACCGCCCCGTGGAGCAGCAGTGGATGTATGCGGCTATCGGTCACTGGCGTCGCTGGTCAGACGTGATCACGCTGGAGCCCTACTACCTCGCCCTCAGCCAGTCTGCCCATGGGGATGTGCAGGAAAGACTGGTCCATTCCCCGGGACTCCGTGGCTACGGCGTGGTGGGGAAAAGTGGTTTCGATTACGATTTCAATCTGGTTTATCAATTCGGCCGGAGTGGTTCGCAAGATATCCAGGCCTATGCAGGTACGGCGGAAGTGGGATACAGTTTCAAGCACTCCTGGCAGCCACGCTTTAGCCTGTTTTATGGTTATGCCAGCGGGGACGAAGATCCCAATGATAATGAAGACAATCGTTTCGAGCGCTTCTTTGGCTTTGGTCGTCCGTGGTCGGCCAATGACTACATCGTTTATGAAAACATCAGCACACCGAAGCTGCGTCTTGAGCTGACACCTTCTAAAAAAGTGCGCATGGATCTAGGCTACAGTTTCTATTGGTTGGCCAGTGATACGGACCGCTTTTCTGCGGCGAATCTTCGGGACCGCCAGGGCCAGAGTGGCAGCATGATCGGCCATGAATTCGATGGGCGCATCCGCTGGCAAGTGACACCGAAGGTGGAGGCGATCCTCGGTTACGCCCACTTCACTGCTGGAGACTTTACCCGTGGGCAAGGCCGCCCACAAGATACCGACTTCGCTTACCTAGAGATCAGTCTCAAAGCTTTCTAACTTATTTTGCTTCAAAACTCATCAACCCATCCTTACCTTATGAACCGCAGACACTTTCTTTCCACCCTCGGTGCCGCTGGTCTCTCCGCCTGCAGCAAAAAACCTGCGGATGCGAATGACGCCGTACGTTTTGGGCATTTCCCCAACATCACTCACATCCAGGGTCTCGTGGCACATGCTTTGAGCCGTCAGGGCAAGGGCTGGTTTGAGCCACGCCTAGGTGTGCCGGTGGAGTGGTTCGTTTACAATGCCGGCCCTTCTGCCACGGAGGCCATCTTTGCCCGCTCGCTGGATGTCACCTACATCGGCCCTAGCCCCGTGCTGAATGCGTATGCCAAATCCAAGGGAACCGAGATACGCATCCTTTCTGGCGCGGCGACCGGTGGCAGTGCCCTGGTGGTGCGGCCAGACGCTGGCATCCAGACCCCTGCCGACTTTAGGGGCAAGCGCATCGCCACCCCACAATTGGGGAATACCCAGGACGTGCAGTTGCGCGCTTGGTTGTCTGACAATGGCATTAAAGTGACTGCCACTGGCGGTGAGGCCTCTGTGCTGCCTACCCAGAACCCGGATCAACTCGCGCTCTTCATCAAGCGGGACATTGATGCCGTATGGACGGTGGAACCCTGGGTGAGCCGCCTGGAGCTTGAAGCGGGCGGGAAGATCTTTGTCGAAGATAAAGGCACCTTTGCCACCATCCTAGCCTCCAGCGTGGCCTTTTTGAAGGACCGCCCTGAACTGGCGAAGAAACTGGTGGCAGCCCATGAGGAGCTGACGGAATGGATTCAAAAGAATCCATTGGAAGCCCGCAAACTCATTCAGTCTGAATTGAAGGAACTCACCACCAAAGCCCCCGGTGAAGAGCTTCTAGACCGTGCCCTGCCACGGGTGCTCCTGAACACCGAAGTAAATCGCGGTGGACTGGATGAAATGGTGATTTCGGCACAAAAAGCAGGATTTCTCAAAGATATCCCTTCACTCGACGCTTTGTTGCCGCAACTTTGATCTGAATTCATGAGTATCCAAGACAAGCTGGGGGATTCCAGCACGGCCAAGCTGAGCATTAAAAATGTCTCCAAGCTCTTTCGTGGAGCCCGGCAGACCGTTACGGCGCTGGAAGACATCAACCTGGAAGTGGAAGATGGCGAATTCGTCTGTCTTTTGGGTGCCAGCGGTTGTGGTAAAAGCACGTTGCTTAACCTCATTGCAGGCTTGGAAAAACCCACGGAGGGGACCATCCAGTCCGATGGGCAGGACATCACAGGTCCAGGGCGGCAGCGCATGGTCATGTTCCAAGAGCATGCGCTTTTTCCTTGGCTGGATGTCATTGGAAACGTGCTTTTTGGGCTGAATTTAAAACCTGGCCTGACCCAGGATGACCGCCGGGAACTGGCCATGTTTTATCTCAAACTGGTGGGACTGGAAAAGTTCTCCCAGTCAAACATCCATGAGCTCTCCGGTGGGATGAAACAGCGTGTGGCTCTGGCCCGTGCCTTAGCACCGAACCCTCAGGTCTTGCTGATGGATGAGCCCTTTGCGGCTCTGGATGCCATGACGCGTGAGCAGCTCTATGCAGATCTTCAGAACATCCAGCAAAAGCGCCGCAAGACCGTGATCTTCGTCACGCACAACGTGCGTGAAGCGGTGTGTCTGGGGGACCGAGTCCTCCTCTTCACCCCGCGCCCAGGCCGTATTCACAATGAGTATCGCATCACCCTGCCACGTGCGCGTGACATCAATGATGTGGCAGTGGCCCAACTCGCCACCACCATCACGGCCGACCTTAAAAAACATACCCCTTCCGCATGATCCGCGTTATTCGTTCTTTTGGTTTCTTCTTTTTGCTTGTTGTCCTGTGGGAGGCGGCTTCGCGTGCCGGATGGTGGTCGCCGGTGCTCGTTCCAGCGCCTTTAGCTATCGGTGAATACCTCATCACGGCAGTGAAAGATGGGTCTTTGTTTGAGGCAGGTTGCGTGACGATGAAGCGCCTTTTGGTGGGTTATGTCGTCGGGTTGGCCGCAGGCATTCCTTTGGGTTTGTTGACCGCTCGGTTCCGCTTCGCGGCGGATACCTTGGGCGTGCTGGCTCTGGGGCTCCAGACCTTGCCGAGTGTCTGCTGGGTGCCACTGGCTTTGCTGTGGTTTGGCCAGACAGAATCGGCCATGCTTTTCATCGTCATCATGGGCACTTTGTGGGCGGTCTTGCTGGCCACGGATCATGGCATCCGCCAGATTCCGCCCATCTACCGCAGGGCAGCTTCCACCATGGGTTCAGGCGGTCTGCACCTGCTCTGGCATGTGCTGCTGCCAGCCAGCCTACCGCATCTGGTCAGTGGCATGAAGCAGGGCTGGGCCTTTGCCTGGCGCTCGCTCATGGCAGCGGAAATTTACGTCACGGTTCTCACTGGTTTCGGCCTGGGGCACCTCCTGCATTACGGGCGTGAACTCCAGGCCATGGATCAAGTGGCGGCGATCATGCTGGTGATCCTCATTGTGGGTTTTGCCGCAGATAAACTGCTGTTCAGCCCTTGGGAGTCCTTCCTGCGCCGTCGTTGGGGCTTGGTGTGAGTGAAGATCCAGCATCAGGCCTCTCATTCAGCATGGCTTTTTGAGAGGCTGTGGATTATGAACTCCCATGGCCCAATACATCGTCCAGCCAGGGGATAACCCCACCAAGATCGCCAGGAAATTTGGCCTTTCACTGGCGCAGTTTCAGCAGGCGAATCCAGGCCTCTGTGAGTATGGCACGAACAACTGTCAGGTGCTCTTTCCAGGCCAGATCCTTCAGGTGACTGGCACTGTCACCGGGCAACCTGTGGATGTGCCCGTGGCCCAGCCGGTGAGTTTTAATGCCCCTCCACCGTGGATGCAGATCGCCATCATGGAGCAAGGGGTGCAGGAATGGGGCAGCGGGAAGGATAACCCGCGCATTTTGGAGTATCTCAGCAGTGTCGGCATCAGCGGCAGTCTGCTGAAAGACGAGACTGCCTGGTGTGCTGCCTTTGCCTATTGGTGCCTGTGGAAGTCTGGCTACCCAGGGCAGAAGAGTGGCCGTGTTTCAGATTGGTGGGGCTGGGGCCGCCCCGTGGCAGCGACTTACGGTGCTCTTTGCCTGCTGCAACCTTTGACGGTGGATCAGGCCAGCAGTGGTCACATGGGCTTTCTCCACGCCATGGATGACAAAAATGTGTGGCTGGTGAGCGGGAACTCCGCAAATCAAGTCCGCATCAGTGCGTATCCGAAGAGCAAGCTCATCCACAACGCCCCCTACCGCTGGCCATTTTAAAAAAAGCTCATGACTCCTGAATTGCCCGTTACCATCCGCCATTATCGTACTGAAGATCTGGAGATCTTACGCCAGATCACGGTGGATTCCTTTGGCGCAGTGGCGCTGGATCAAATGCTGGAAGATCGTCTGGGCGTGTGGAATGAGCGGGACTGGAAGGCGCGCAAGGCCGATAACATCAATGACGACTGCACGGTGAATCCTGAGGGCTGCTTTGTCGCAGAGCGTGGTGGCCAAATCCTGGGCTACATCACTACCCGGGCGGATCATGTGAATTCCGTGGGCCGCATCCCGAATTTAGCTGTGGTGGAGGCGGCGCGCGGCCTGGGCCTGGGGCGCAGGCTCATTCATCATGCGCTGGATTACTTCCGTGATCAGGGATTGCGGGTGGCAAAGATCGAGACCATGGCCTCCAACGTCATCGGCCAAAATCTTTACCCAAGCTGTGGTTTTGAGGAAATCGGTCGGCAGGTGCATTTTGCCATGAAGCTCTGACCGCGTGTGGCCGCGAAAGCTGGAGAATCCCTTTCCTGTTTGAACAATGGGCAGATGCGGTCAGTCTGTGCCTGGGCCACGTATAATTGATTGTTATGAATGCAAAATCCCTCTTTCGAATCTGCCAGACGGCGGCCTGCCTCGCGCTGGCGCTCGGGCTGGTGAGCTGTGCCTCCCCTGTGGAGCGTCGTATCGCCAGCAATCCCACCTTGTATAACAAACTTTCAGACAGCGATAAAGTGCTCGTCAATCAAGGTCGTATCCGGGAAGGCATGACCAAGGAAAGCGTCTTCCTCTCCTGGGGGCGGCCGGATCAAGTCTCTGAAGGCAGTCAAAAAGGCACAAAGATTGAAAAATGGATCTATGTGGGCACCCAACCCGTGTACACCCAGAGCTACGGTCTAGGCTGGGGGGGCGGGTACGGCTATGGCTGGGGCAGGGGATTTGGCCGGGGTTACGGCTACTACGGTGCCTGGGATCCTTACTGGGGAGGCTACGGCCCCACCGTCACCTACGTGCCCTACAAGGCCGCCTCGGTCTCCTTCCGGGGAAATCGGGTCACGGAATACATCCGCGGACCGCAATAAGGATCTTCGAATCAAAAAAGCCGCAGATGGAAGTCTGCGGTTTTTTTGTGCTTTAAACTAGGACCAGTTCATTCGCCTCCCACTTGTCGCCGCACGGTGGTGCCAGGATTCATGAGATCATCTCGTTCGAGACCCGTGAGTTTTTGCAGGCGGCTTAGCATCCAAAATAGCAAACCCATGGTCACGCCTAGCATCGGCACGCCGATGACGATGAAGCCTACCCAATTTTGCCGACCGATGGCCTGAGTGTAAGCCTCCGTGCCGGGGACGGTGCCCTTTAGATAATAAAGCACCAGCATCGCATTGGCTGCGGCGGAAATGAGCATCGTCCCTGCCAAAGCCCATGAGGCTTGCTTGAGCAGAGCCCGGAAAGACTGCTTGAGCGCATCTGTGGTTAGGCGGCTGTTGAGTAGATCATGATTGATCACCTGGGGATTTAACAGCAGTTCTGAAACCAAGGGTTTACCCCACAAAAAACTGAGAGGAAACGCCAAGCCTAGGAAAATGGGGAAGGCGGCCTCTTTGGCGGCAAACCAGCCTGCACTGAGGTTCAGCAGGCCCAGCCCCCCTGTCACCATGATGGCGATGAGGCCTAAAATGGAAAATAAATTGAGCCCGCGTTTCTTGATGAAACAGTAGATGCCAAAGCCCAACGGAAGCAAAAGGGCCACCACCAGTGCCCAGGCTGGTCCCAGGCGGTCAGGCTTGCTCAATGACTCCAGCACCACCGAGGGAAGGATGATGGTCAGCAGGAGGTCGGCAAGTGGATTGGGCTGTTCTTGGTTAGGCTGAGGCATGGTAAAACGTGATACAACTTAAAGTTAGCGCCCCGGTTGGGAGGGGGCGTGGGGGCTTTCTTATAGCAGGGAGCTATCGTCCTCTCTTTCCAGTTTCCCTACCTTCTTTTTGATGGTTTCCAATTGTACCGTCATCTCGTGCAGGGCCTTGAGGCAGTCACCCATCGTTTCGCTATTCTGAAGGTGGGGAAGGGCAGGGTGGATCTTCATGAACTGTAGGGCGACGGTTTTGCAGGCATCGCGGATCTGCTGAATGGCTTCGGGGCGGGTCATAAAGAGGGAATGGAGGGCTGAAACGGCGATTTGCCAAGCTGTGGCCGACGTTTTCTTGAACTTTGATGAAAAACAGAGCAAATTGTCTTTGACAGGAGGACGAGGCCAACTACTCTCAACCCACTTTTTCAACAAAAGAAGCCGGGGTGTATTGTCGCCTGACGTCATCAGGACAGACAGTGGGTCCCGGTTTTGTTGTCGAAAGAGGAGGAGATTCTTCGCGAGTCGCCGCCGGATAAATTTTGCTGATGTAGCTCAGTGGTAGAGCACGTCCTTGGTAAGGACGAGGTCGAGGGTTCAAATCCCTCCATCAGCTCCAGCGGAGTCATGCTCAGGAATCGCCGTTACACGACAAACGAACAAGAAGTCCTAGCGCACTAAACTCACCTCAACTCATGGCTAAAGAAGCATTCCAACGCAACAAGCCGCACGTGAACATTGGCACCATCGGCCACGTTGACCACGGCAAAACCACGCTTACCGCTGCAATCACGACCACCCTGGCAACTAAGGGTTTTGCAGAAGCGAAGAATTATGCTGATATCGATGCGGCGCCTGAAGAAAAGGCACGCGGTATCACCATCAACACCGCTCACGTGGAATACCAGACCGACAAGCGTCACTACGCTCACGTTGACTGCCCAGGACACGCTGACTATGTGAAAAACATGATCACTGGTGCTGCCCAGATGGACGGCGCGATCTTGGTTTGCTCTGCTGCCGACGGCCCGATGCCACAGACTCGCGAGCACATCCTGCTTGCTCGTCAGGTGGGCGTGCCTGCCATCGTGGTCTTCCTGAACAAGGTTGACATGGTGGACGACGCTGAACTCCTCGACCTCGTCGAAATGGAAGTTCGCGACCTCCTTTCCAAGTATGAATTCCCAGGCGACGACATCCCGATCGTCAAAGGCTCCGCTCTGAAGGCCCTCGAAGGCGACGAAGAGCAGCGCGGCAACATCTACAAGCTCATGGACGCTGTGGATGCTTACATCCCACTTCCTGAGCGTCCAATCGACCAGGACTTCCTCATGCCAGTTGAAGACGTGTTCGCGATCGAAGGTCGTGGTACCGTCTGCACCGGCCGTGTTGAGCGTGGTATCGTCAAGAAGATGTCCGAAGTCGAAATCATCGGCATCCGTGACACCATCAAGACCACCGTCACCGACATCGAAATGTTCCGCAAGCTGCTCGACGAAGGTCGTGCTGGCGACAACGTGGGCCTTCTGCTTCGCGGCGTGAAGAAGACCGACATCGAGCGCGGTCAGGTCATCGCCAAGCCAGGTTCTGTGAAGCCTCACAAGAAGTTCCAGGCTGAGATCTACGTTCTCTCCAAGGACGAAGGTGGCCGTCACACTCCTTTCTTCAACAACTACCGCCCACAGTTCTACTTCCGCACGACGGACGTGACTGGTAGCGTGACCCTTCCTGAAGGTGTTGAAATGGTGATGCCTGGTGACAACGTCTCGATCACCGTCGAGCTGATCACCCCGATCGCTATGGAGAAGACCATCCGCTTCGCCATCCGTGAAGGTGGTAAGACTGTGGGTGCCGGCCGTGTTGCCGACATCCTTGACTAATCTGCGTATTATTGTTTGCTTGTCGTAGCCGTCGTAAAATCTGGCGCACAGATTTTACGGCGGCCCCTTCATCGGGAGGCAAGTTGAGCAAAATCGCAACTCGCAGGAAAAATAGCATTCAGGTCAGTAGCTCAGTTGGTAGAGCGGCGGTCTCCAAAACCGCGTGTCGGGGGTTCGAGTCCCTCCTGGCCTGCCATTTTTCCTTCTTTTCAGATTAGAATTTTCCGTTGACGCCCGATTCACATGAGCCGCTTCCGCACCTATCTTGGTGAAGTTTACATTGAACTCAAAAAAGCAAATTGGCCGTGGGACCCTAAAGAAAAGGGTTTTGCGAAGTACAAGGAGCTCATTGATTCGACCATCGTTGTCTTTATTGCAATGATCTTGCTCGGTGCCTTCGTGGCCTTTTTTGATACTGCTTTGCGTGGGGCGTTTGACGCTCTGGCTAAGTGGGTCGCCGGCTGATTACAGCCACCTTTCTATTTAATTTAATTCCACCGATTGACTATATGGGAGCTATCCCCGCCCCTCGCGATCAATGGTACGTGATTCACGTGCGCTCCGGCTTCGAACAGAAGGTCCGTGACAGCATGGTTCGCCGTATCCAGACAGAAGAGATGGGTGATTACATCTACGAAGTGCTTGTGCCTACGGAGCGTGTCTCCGAAGTCAAAAAGGGCAAGCGTTCGGAGACCAATCGGAAATTTTTCCCCGGTTATGTGATCGCCAACTGTTATTTGCTCAATGAGCACAACCAGCTGGTGGATAGGACCTGGTACTTTGTGAAGGAGACCGATGGTGTCCTGAACTTTGCCGGTACTAAAGACCATCCGATCCCCATGCGTCAGCGTGAAGTGGACGGCATGCTGGCTCAAGTGCGTGACAAAGATGACTCCGTTGTGCCGAAGATCGCCTTCACCGTGGGTGACAGCGTTCGTGTGGCCGATGGTCCGTTCGAAAGCCAGACGGGCATCATTGAAGAAATTGATCCTGAGCGCGGCGTGCTGCGTGTTTCGGTGAACATTTTCGGTCGTTCCACCCCGGTGGATCTCGAATACTGGCAGGTCGAGAAGGCCTGATGCCAATCCGGCAGTCCTAATTTTTGCAGGGCTGCTTTCTTTTAATCTCAAGCAAGCGAACAAAAAACATGGCCAAAGAAATCGTCAAATTCATCAAGCTCCAGATCAAGGCTGGTGCTGCTAACCCCGCTCCGCCCATCGGTCCTGCGCTCGGTCAGGCTGGCGTGAACATCATGGCTTTCTGCAAGGAGTTCAACGCTGCGACTCAGAAGTCCAGTGGTGACGTCCTCCCGACCATCATCACGGTCTATAAAGACAAGAGCTTCACCTTCATCACCAAGCAGCCTCCTGCTTCCAACATCTTGAAGAAGATCGCCAACATTGCCTCTGGCTCTGGCGAATCTGCCAAGAAGAAGGTGGCGAAGATCACGAAGGCTCAGCTCCTGGAAGCCACCAAAATGAAGCTGGTGGACTTGAATACTCCCGACCTTGAGCGTGCCTCACGCATCATGGCAGGCACCGCCCGCCAGATGGGCATCGAAGTCATTGATTAATCTAACCGCAGGAGAACGGTTCCCGTTCGACAGCACTGCAAGCATCCCATGATCACAAGAAGCAAAAGATACAAGAAAGCTGCCGAGATGGTTCCGGCAGGAAAGATCTTCTCCCTCGAAGAAGCCGCTGAACTCGTGCGCAAACTCCCTGGCACGAAGTTCAATCAGACCGTGACCCTCTCCTTTCACATGGGTGTGGACCCGAAGAAAGGTGACCAGATGGTTCGTGGTACTTGCCCACTTCCTCACGGTTCCGGTAAGAGCGTCCGTGTGGCTGTTTTCGCCACCGGTGCTGCTGCTGATGCTGCTAAAGCCGCCGGCGCTGAAGTCGTCGGTTATGAAGACGTCATTGCTCAGGTGAAGGACGGGAAAATGGATTTCGATGTCGCCATCGCTACTCCGGCTGCCATGAATGAAGTTCGTAAACTTGGTAAGCAGCTCGGACCTCGCGGTTTGATGCCAAACCCAAGAACCGGTACCGTGACGGACGACGTCGCTGGCGCTGTGAAGGCTGTGAAGGCTGGCCGTGTGGATTTCAAGCTTGATAAGAACGGCAACATCGCCGCCACCATCGGCAAAGTGGCATTCGACGTGACCTCCCTGGCGGAGAACGGCAATGCCCTCATTGACGCGATCGTCCGCGCCAAGCCCGCTTCCGCTCGCGGTAAATATGTCCAGAGCATCACGCTCGCTTCCACGATGTCACCTGCGCTGCGCATTGACGTCTCCAAATACGTGAAACTGTAATTCCTGAGGAACGACACCCATGAAAGCTGAAAAGACACTCCTCATTGACGACCTCCTTACCCGGGTCAATGCCTCTCCCTTCCTCTTCGTTGTGGATTACACCGGTTTGACCGTGGACAAGTTCGCCGAGCTGCGCAAGCGCTTGGCTGCTGCGGGCGCCGAGATCCACGTTTTCAAGAACACGCTGGTGAAGAAGGCCGCTGAACGCGCGGGTTACCCAGAAGAACTCGGCACACACCTCACAGGCCAGAGCGCCTACGTCATGGGTGCCCAGGACGTCTGCGCCGCTGCGAAGATCATGAAGAACTTCGCCGCTGAGTTCACCAAGCCTAAAATCAAGGCTGGCGTGCTCGATGGCAACCTCCTCGATGCTGAAGGTATCAAGGTCCTCGCCGACCTGCCTTCCAAAGAAACTCTCCAGGCCCAGTTGCTTGGCGTGCTTCAGGCCCCTGCTTCCAAGCTGGTCCGCCTCCTCAACGAGCCTGCTGCCTCCCTGGCACGCGTGCTCAAGGCCAAAGGCGACGCCGCCGGTGCCGCCGCCCCAGCCGCTGCGGAAGAAGCCGCTGCAGCCTAACCCCCACCCCTTTGATCAGATGGCTCCATCATCGGAGCCTGAACGCAACATCCAATGGTTCCTTGCCGGAGCGAAAGCTTTCTCTCTTAAATCACTCGATGCTTCGAGAAACGGCGATACCGACACACTATTATGGCAGACCTTACAAAAATCGTTGAAGAACTGAGCGGCCTTACGGTCCTCGAAGTCGCAGAACTCGTCAAGTCCCTCGAAGAGAAGTGGGGCGTCAGCGCCGCTGCTCCTGTCGCAGTTGCCGCCGCTGGTGGTGCTGCAGCTCCTGCTGCTGCTGCTGAAGAGAAGACCGAGTTCGACGTCATCCTCGTTGATGGCGGCGCAAACAAAATCTCCGTGATTAAAGAAGTGCGCGGTGTTGTTCCTGGTCTCGGCCTGGCTGAAGCGAAGAAGCTCGTTGAGAGCGCTCCGCAGAAGGTCAAGGAAGGTGCCAAGAAAGAAGAAGCTGAAGAGATCAAGAAGAAGCTCGAAGCTGCCGGCGCCAAAGTGGAGATCAAGTAACCTCCCATCCTTTCCCGAGTGTCGCCCTTGCGGTGACACTCGGCTGAAAGGAGTCTTTCCAAAGAACTTCCTTTCTGAAAAAATCCAATTTCCGCATGCCCCGCCTACTGGTTCGCACTTCCTCCGCTGCACGAAGCTTCTGCTTCGGAAACGAGGGTGCCGCACCGGACGCGGGCTTCGTAATATCTATTTCACCGCCTGAACGGGGACTTCGGTCTGCGTTCTCGCTTCGTCATTTTCACGCTGAGTCCATCAATCACCAGGCTGGCTGCCCGGTTTTTTGATCCTCAGTGTCCGCAGGTTTACCCCCTGCACCCCGCCACCGCCGTTGCCACCCCGTCGTCTCCCTACCTTTGCTTATGTCCCAGCGCACCAACTTTGGCAAAATCCATGAAGTCACCGAGCCCCCGAATCTGATCGAGATTCAGCTCCGGTCTTATGAGGAGTTCCTTCAAAAGAACATCCTTCCTTCGAAGCGCAAGGAAGTTGGTTTGCAGGCTGTCTTCAAAGAAGTTTTTCCGATCGAGAGTTATGACGCCAAAATGACGCTCGATTTCGTCATGTACGAAATCGGCGAGCCGAAGCTCTCTTCTCTGGAAGCCATCCGTGAAGCGGAAACTTACAGTGCCCCTCTCTACGTTACCTTTGAGCTCCGCGATGAAGCTGGTGCCAAGCAGGAGCGTGTGTACATGGGCGAAATCCCTCTGATGACGGATCGCGGGACTTTCGTCATCAATGGCGCTGAGCGTGTGGTCGTCAGCCAGCTCCACCGTTCCCCTGGTATTTGTTTTGAAAGCAGCCAGCATTTGAATGGCCGCTGGCTCTATGGCTTCCGCATCATTCCTGACCGCGGTACTTGGCTGGAAGTTCAGTTCGACACGAACGATCTTCTTTACGTCTATCTCGACCGCCGCCGCCGCCGTCGTAAGTTCCTGGCCACGACGCTGCTGCGCGTGATCGGTTACTCCCACGACGAGGACATCCTCAAGCTGTTCTACAACATCGAAGACCTGAAGCTGAAGGAAAACCTCAGCGAAGAAGAAGTCTCCACCAAACTCCTGTTCAAGGACATCCTGGATGGCGAACTCATCGTGGCCCGTGCCTATGAGCCACTGACCGCTGGCGTTATCCGCCAGTTGATCCAGCTGGGCCACAAGACCGTGAAAGTCATCGCGGCTTCCCAGGATGACCTCATCGTCACCTCCCTGCGCAAAGACCCTGCGAAGGATGAAGATGAAGCTCTGAAGGAAATCTACCGCCGTCTGCGCCCGGGCGATCCTCCGACCATCCCGAACGCTCGCGCCCTCGTGAAGCGCTTGTTCTTCGATCCAAAGCGTTATGACCTGACCCGCGTCGGTCGTTACAAGATCAATCAGAAGCTGACGCTGAAGACAGACTCGGACATGCGCATTCTGGATCCGAATGACGTGATCAGCGCCATGAGCTACCTCTTCAAGCTTCGTGCTGGTGAAGGTCTTCTGGACGATATTGACCACCTTGGCAGCCGCCGTGTGCGTGCTGTGGGTGAGCTTTTGGCCAACCAGTGCCGCGTGGGTCTTGCCCGCACGGAGCGTCTGGTCAAAGAGCGCATGACTTTGTTTGACGTGAGCATGGACACCATGACTCCGGCCAAGCTGATCAATCCTAAGGCCCTCAGCGCCGTGGTGCGTGACTTCTTCGGTCGCAGCCAGTTGAGCCAGTTCATGGATCAGATCAACCCTCTGGCTGAGCTGACTCACAAACGTCGTCTGTCCGCACTCGGGCCTGGCGGTCTGAACCGTGACCGTGCTGGTTTCGAAGTTCGTGACGTTCATCCTTCTCACTATGGCCGTATCTGCCCGATTGAGACGCCGGAAGGTCCGAACATCGGTCTGATCAACTCCCTGGGCTCCTATGCCCGCATCAACGAATTCGGTTTCATCGAGACGCCTTATCGCCCGGTTAAAGACGGTGTGGTGGCGGACAAGATCGAGTACCTGACGGCTGATCAGGAAGAAAATCACTTCATCGCCCAGGCTAACAACCGTCTGGATGAAAAGAGCCACTTCACAGCGGCTAAGGTCACTGTGCGTTATCGTGGTGACTTCCTGGAAGTCGAGCCGAACAAACCGACGCTGATGGACGTGTCGCCGAAGCAGCTCGTCTCCATTGCGGCTAACTTGATTCCTTTCCTGGAGCACGATGACGCCAACCGTGCGTTGATGGGCTCGAACATGCAGCGCCAGGGTGTGCCTCTTCTCGAAGCTGAAGCACCGCTCGTCGGCACCGGCATGGAAGGCAAAGCTGCCCGTGACTCCCGCGCTGTGATCGTGGCGGATGCCAACGGCACCGTCGCCTCCGCAACGGCTGACGTGATCATCATCACGAAAGACGGCAACCTGCCTGTCAGCGACAAGCAGTTCTTGGCCGATCCGCTGAAGTCTGTGCAGACGGACGTGGAGAAGGGGACTTTTGTCTATCCTCTGCGTAAGTTCGGTCGTTCCAACGCCGGCACTTGCATCAACCAGCGTCCGCTGGTGCGTCGTGGCCAGAAGATCAAGAAGGGCGACGTCATCGCTGACGGTCCTTGCACCGACCAGGGCGAACTCGCCATCGGCAAGAACATGCTCGTCGCGTTCATGCCTTGGAACGGTTACAACTTCGAAGATGCTATCGTCATCAGCCGTCGCGTTTCGAAGGAAGACATTTATACTTCCATTCACATCGAAGACTTTGATGTCATCGCCCGTGATACGAAGCTGGGGCCTGAAGAAATCACTCGCGACATTCCAAACGTCGGTGACGAAGCTCTAAAGAACCTCGATCAGGACGGCGTCGTCCGCATCGGTGCGGAAGTGAAGCCTGGCGACATCCTTGTCGGCAAGATCACTCCGAAGTCTGAGACCGAACTCGCCCCTGAAGAGCGCCTCCTGCGCGCCATCTTCGGTGAGAAGGCTGCTGACGTGAAGGACACCTCACTGCGTGTGCCTTCCGGTTGCGCCGGCATCGTGATGGATGTGAAGCTGGCCCAGCGTGGTGGCGTCAATGGCACGGACAAGGAAAAGCTCTCCCCAGCCGAAGCTAAGAAGCAGATCAAGCAGATCGAAGAAGACTATCGTGCGAAGAAGGAAGACCTCACCGAGCAGCTCACAGAGAAGCTCAGCGACATCCTTCTCAACGAGAAGATCCCTCTCGATGTGGTGAACGGCCAGACGGGTGAAATCATCCTCGGCGCGAACAAGAAGATCACCAAAACCCTGCTTCGTAAGCTGGCTGAAAGCTACGACTCGGTCGAAATCGACCCGAGCCCGATCCGTAACAAGATCTTCGACATCATCCAGACCTTCGAACAGAAGTTCGCCGATGCCGACATGGAGCGTGAGCGTAACCTGGACCGCATCGAAACCAGCGAAGACGGAGCCGCCGATGGCGTCGTCAAGCAGGTTCGCGTGTTCGTGGCCAGCAAGCGTAAGCTTTCCGTCGGTGACAAGATGGCCGGCCGTCACGGTAACAAAGGGGTGGTGGCCACCATCGTCCCTGAAGAAGACATGCCGTTCCTGGAAAACGGAACGCCTGTGGACATCGTGCTGAACCCTCTGGGCGTGCCATCTCGTATGAACGTTGGTCAGGTTCTTGAAACCCACTTGGGTCTCGCAGCCAAGGCTCTGGGCATGAAGATCGCCACTCCGGTGTTCGATGGTATCCCTGAGTCCAAGATCATGGAATACATCAAGGACGCCAAGAAGGTGGAAGGTTATGAGTGGATGGGCCTCAATGGCAAATCCAAGCTCTATGATGGCCGCACCGGTGAGTCCTTCAATCTCGACGTCGTTGTGGGTTACATCTACATGCTGAAGCTGGGACACCTTGTCGCTGACAAGATCCACGCTCGTGCGGTCGGACCATACTCGCTGGTAACGCAGCAGCCTCTGGGTGGTAAAGCCCAGTATGGTGGTCAGCGTTTCGGGGAAATGGAAGTCTGGGCCCTTGAGGCCTACGGCGCTGCCTACACGCTTCAGGAACTCCTGACGGTGAAGTCTGACGATGTCCAGGGTCGTACCCGCATCTACGAACAGATCGTCAAGGGTGACAACGCCCTGGAAGCAGGCACTCCTGAATCCTTCAACGTGTTGATCAAAGAAATGCAATCACTGGGTCTCGATGTGCGAGTCCACAAGCGCGCCACTCTGGATGCGGATGTGGAAGCCATCGAACGCTTCACGGCAGGTGCCTAATTCAACCCTGAACCAAGCCAAAAACCCTTAACGCATCAAAAAACGACTATGAATGCTGACGCGAGCTTGAAAGAAATTTTCGGGGAAAAGCCCACCGGTGAAGAGTTCGACTCTGTGTCGATCTGCATCGCCTCTCCAGACCGGATCCGGTCTTGGAGCCACGGGGAAGTGAAAAACCCTGAGACCATTAACTACCGTACGTTCAAACCTGAAAAGGGCGGCCTTTTCTGCGAGCGTATCTTCGGGCCTACCCGTGACTGGGAGTGTGCCTGCGGCAAATACAAGCGTATCAAGCACAAGGGCGTGATCTGCGACCGTTGCGGCGTCGAAGTGACGCTGTCTCGTGTGCGTCGTGAGCGCATGGGCCACATTGAGCTCGCCGTGCCGGTGACTCACATCTGGTTCTACAAGTGCATGCCTTCCCGTATCGGCCTCATGCTGGACATGACGGCCCGTAGCCTGGAGCGCGTGATCTATTATGAAGACTACATGGTGGTGGATCCCGGCAGCACCCCGCTGCTGCGCGGCCAGTTGCTGACCGAAGTGGACCTTCGCGAAGCGGAAGAACAGTACGGTGCTGACGCCTTCCGCGTGGGCATGGGTGCTGAGGCTATCCGTGACATCTTCAGCCAGATCAATCTGACCGATGCGATCAAGGACCTTGAGGACGCGATGACCAAGACGCGCTCTAAGCAGATCCGTAAGAAGCTGGCGAAGCGTCTGAAGCTTTGCCAAGGTTTTGCAGAATCTCACAGCCGCCCTGAGGCGATGATCATGGAAGTGCTTCCAGTCATCCCGCCGGACCTTCGTCCGCTGGTGCCGCTGGAAGGTGGCCGCTTTGCAACTTCGGATTTGAACGACCTCTACCGTCGTGTCATCAACCGTAACAACCGTCTGAAGAACCTTCTTCAGCTCCGTACACCGGATGTCATCATCCGTAACGAGAAGCGCATGCTGCAGGAAGCTGTGGATGCGCTCTTTGACAACGGCCGTCATGGTCGCCCAGTCACAGGTGCTGGCAACCGCCCGCTGAAGTCCCTTTCCGACATGCTCAAGGGCAAGTCCGGTCGTTTCCGTCAGAACTTGCTCGGCAAGCGCGTGGACTACTCCGGTCGTTCCGTTATCGTCATCGGCCCTGACCTCACTCTGAACCAGTGCGGTCTGCCGAAGAAGATGGCTCTTGTCTTGTTCGAGCCTTTCATCATCCGCCGTCTCAAAGAGATGGGTCTGGTGCACACCGTGCGCTCGGCGAAGAAGATGATCGAACGCCGCACGCCTGAAGTGTGGGACATCCTCGATGAAGTCACCAAAGGTCACCCAGTTCTCCTGAACCGTGCGCCGACCCTCCACCGTCTGTCCATCCAGGCTTTCGAGCCGAAGCTGATCGAAGGTGAAGCTATCCGCGTGCATCCGCTGGTTTGCGGTGCTTACAACGCCGACTTCGATGGTGACCAGATGGCCGTTCACGTGCCACTTTCCATTGAAGCCCAGCTTGAGGCACGCCTGCTGATGCTGGCACCGAACAACTTATTCAGCCCAGCGAGCGGTAAGCCGATCATGACGCCTTCCCAGGACATTCCTCTGGGTTGTTACTTCCTGACCTATCTGCGTGAATTCCCGGACAAGAACAAAAAGGTCGAAGGCCCAGAACGCCTGCCGATCTTCAACGATCCTTCGGAAGTCGAATTCGCTCTGACTGAAGGTGCATTGAGCGTGAACGACAAGGTGCGTTATCGCAACCCTGACTACCAGCAGCCGAAGCGTGCCTTTGGTGATCCGACCAAGACTTTCATCGAGACCACGGCTGGCCGTGTTCGCTTCAATGAAATCTGGCCTGAGAAGCTGGGCTTCATCAACAACACCGTCGGTAAAAAGCAGATCTCTGACATCATCTGGCGTTGTTTCCAGACCGTTGGCCAGAAGGAAACAGTGGCTTGCTTGGACCGTCTGAAGTCCCTGGGCTTCCGCGAAGCGACTCGCTCCGGTTGTTCCATCGGTATCACGGACATGGTCATCCCAGAAGCCAAGAAGATGGCGCTGGAGAAAGCCTACAAGGAGATCGAAGACGTCGAGAAACTTCACCGTCGTGGTCTTATCACGCAGGGTGAGCGCTCTCAGAAGATCATTGACGTGTGGACTCAGGCAGGTGACCAGACGGCTGACGAAGTGTTCCGCACGCTGGAATACAACGAAGGTAAAAAGCACCACAACCCCCTTTACGTGATGGTGACGTCCGGTGCCCGTGGTAACCGCACGCAGATCAAGCAGCTCGGCGGGATGCGCGGCCTGATGGCCAAACCTTCCGGTGAGATCATCGAACGTCCGATCACCTCGAACTTCCGCGAAGGTCTGAGCGTGCTCGAATACTTCATCTCCACCCACGGTGCTCGTAAGGGTCTGGCGGATACGGCTTTGAAGACGGCTGACTCCGGGTACATGACCCGTAAGTTGGTGGACGTTTCTCAGGACGTGATCGTCACGGAAGACGATTGTGGAACCGTGAATGGCATTACGCTTTCTTCCATCTACCAGGGCGACGAAGAAGTGGTGGACCTGAAGACCCGTGTTTATGGCCGCACCAGCTGCGAAACCATCCACGATCCTGTCACGAAGGAAACCATCATCTCCGCTAACCAGTTGGTGCTTGAGAAGGAAGCTGCCCACCTCACCAAGATCGGTGTGGAGAAGCTGAAGATCCGCTCGGTGCTGACTTGCGAAAGCAAGCGTGGTTGCTGTGCGATGTGCTACGGCCTCAGCTTGGCAACGAGCCGCCTGGTGAAAATCGGTGAAGCGGTCGGCATTGTGGCCGCCCAGTCCATCGGTGAACCTGGAACGCAGTTGACGATGCGTACCTTCCACGTGGGTGGTGTGGCCGTGGGTGCCTTCAAGCAGCCCTTCATCAACGTGAAGAACAACGGTATCGTGAAGCTGGCTGACATGCGTATGGTGCAGACTCCGGAAGGTCAGTGGATCGCTCTGACCAAGAACGGCGTGCTGGCCATCGTGGACGAAGACGGCCGCGAGTTGGAAAGCCACAAGTTGGTGCTGGGTGCCATCATCGCGAAGCCGGACGGCTCCGTGGTGAAGAAGGGCGAGCAGATCGCGACTTGGGATCCATACAACATGCCGATCATCACCGAGAAGTCGGGTAAGATCGAATTCCGCGACATGATCGCCGGGATTACCTTCACGAAGGAAAAGAACGAATCCACTGGCAACGAAGAAACCGTCGTCATCGAGCATAAGGAAGACCTTCACCCACAGGTGGTGGTGACCAATGCGAAGACGCACGAAGTCCTCGCTAGCTACACCATTCCTGCCGGCGCTCACATCAACGTGAAAAACGGTGAGAAGGTGGAAGCGGGTACGACCCTGGCTAAGACGCCACGTAAGGCGAGCAAGACGAAGGACATCACGGGTGGTCTCCCACGTGTGGCGGAACTCTTCGAAGCCCGTAAACCGAAGGATGCTTGCGAAATCGCTCGTATTGACGGCGTCGTGGAAATCGGCGGTCTGGTCCGTGGCAAGCGCCGCGTGATCGTGACTGACCAGAAGTCTGGCCAGCAGGAAGAGCACCTCATCCCTCGTAGCAAGCACATCTTGGTCTTCAACGGCGACGTCGTGACCAAGGGTGACCAGCTCACCGACGGACCGGTGGTGCCGCATGAAATCCTTGAGATTCTTGGGCCTCAGGCGCTCCGCGAACACCTTGTCAACGAAGTGCAGGAAGTTTACCGCGCCCAGGGCGTGGAAATTAACGACAAGCACGTCGAAATCATCATCCGTCAGATGCTGCGGAAGGTGAAGATCACAGACACGGGTGACACCGAGTTCCTGTGGGGTGACCAGGTGGACCGCACCGAGTTCGAAAGAGAGAACGAGCGTGTTTCCGAAGAAGGTGGTAAGTCTGCAGAGGCTGAGCCAGTTCTCCTCGGGATCACCAAAGCCTCTCTGGAAACGGAGTCCTTCATCTCGGCGGCTTCCTTCCAGGACACCACTCGCGTGCTCACGGAAGCCTCCACCTTGGCGAAGTCTGACTACCTGCGTGGGTTCAAGGAAAACGTCATCATGGGTCACCTGATCCCTGCTGGCACTGGTTTCATCAGCCATCGTAACTTCGACATCGTCGAGACTGAAAAGTCCCCGGTGGCCGAACAGGATGAAGAGTCTGATCTGATGCAGGCCTAATCCGGTCAAAAATTTACGAGACCCCTGTCTAGCTGTAAGGCTGGCAGGGGTTTTGTTTTGGGGGTAGAATGCCCGATGTCACTGCACTTTCTGCCGGGACTGGGAGCCACATCGGCACTGTACTCCGGTTACTCGTTTCCTTTTCCCATTCACACGCTGGACTATCCAGGGCCACCGCGTCCTGGCTGTGGTTTTGATGAATACGCGGCGTTTTTGATCCAGCGGCAGGGGATCAAGCCAGGAGACAGTTTGGTGGGGGTGTCTTTAGGCGGAATGCTGGCCTGTGAGATTTCCAAGCAAGTGCCCATCCGAAAGCTCACGCTTATTTCTTCCTGCACGCAGCGGCAGCATTTGCATCCACTGCTGACGCGTCTTGCCGTTTTAGGGCCGTATCTACCCTGGGGGCGTCTTCAACGCGTCGCGCGGCCTGTGCCGGGACTTTCGCCTGCCAGGAAGCTGGCCGTGGAAATGTTCCGGGAGGCCGATGCAGACTTCGTTCGCTGGGCCTGCTCGTGTGCAGCAGATTGGTCGGGCTTGGCCGCGCATGAGGACTTGGTCAGCATTCATGGGGATCGAGATCCGGTGTTCCCGATTCAGCGGCAGCGGGTGCATCACACCCTTTCCGGGGGAGATCACTTGATGATCCTCAGTCGGCAGGCGGAGATTTCACCTCTGCTGTTGGCGCGACATGGAGGGGAGGACTGAACGGTTTGTAGGTTTGGGGCATCTTGCAAGAATGGGTATTTTGGGGACGATGGGGATGAATGAAACTTTTGGCATCCTTGGTTTTGAGCTCGTTTGGAATGGTGGCTGGTTTGCAGGCTGAAAACTGGCCCATGTGGCGTGGACCGCAGGGGGATGGGACCACGGTGGAAAAAGAGTTGCCAAAGAGCTGGGGGCCAGAGCAAAACGTGCGGTGGAAGATCGCGCTGCCAGATCGTGGCAACTCGACGCCGGTGGTCTGGGGAAAACGGGTGTTCATCACTCAAGCCATCGAAAAGACAGGCCAGCGCCTGCTGCTGTGCCTGGATCGTCAGACGGGAAAGCAACTTTGGGAGGCCGGGACGATTTATCGCGAGCCGGAACTGACGCATGGAACGAACCCTTATTGTGCAGCCTCACCGGCCACGGATGGGGAGCGTGTCATCGTCTTTTTTGCTTCAGCCGGGGTGTTTTGTTATGACCTAGAGGGCAAGGAACTGTGGAGACGGACGGATCTGGGCAAGCAGCATCACATTTGGGGCAATGGCACCTCGCCTGTGATTGCGGGAAACCGAGTGTTTTTAAACTTTGGCCCCGGGGAAAAGACGACGCTGTATGCCTTTGATAAAGTCACGGGGAAAACCCTGTGGCAGCATGATGAGCCGGGCGGTGCCTCAGGAGAAGGGAAGGATAAAAAGTGGTTAGGTTCCTGGGCAGATCCACTTTTGCGCCAGGTTGGCACCCGGGAGGAGCTTTTTCTTTCTTACCCTGGGCGAGTGGCGGCTTTTGATCCTGCGACGGGCAAGGAATGGTGGACCTGCGAGGGGCTGAACCCTCTGGTTTATAACTCGCCCTTGTTTGCGGATGGGCAGGTCATTGCCTTTGGGGGCTACGGAGGGATGGGGGTCTCTGTGAAGGCCGGAGGGCAGGGGGATGTGACGAAAACGCACCGGCTTTGGCACTTGCCGAAGGTGAGCCAGAGGATCGGCTCAGGGGTAGTTTATCAGGGGCATCACTACATCTTGAGTGACGGGGGGATTGCCGAATGTCGTGATCTGAAGACAGGGCAGATGGTGTGGAATGAGCGTCTTAAGGGGCCCGGGCCGACGGGGCAAAATTGGTCATCCATCGTGCTGACTGCGGATGGGCTGTGCTATGCGGTGAATCAGGGCGGGGACGCTTTTGTTTTCCGTGCCAGCCCGAAGTTTGAGCTTTTAGCGACGAACTCTTTGGGGGAAAAAGTCATTGGGTCCATGGCCGTGAGTGACGGCCAGATTTTCATCCGTGGCTACAAACACCTGTGGTGCATCGGCCAATGAGTCATACGATTTAGCGTGATGGATTGGTGAAATGGCGGCAGTTCGGGCGTCGCGCCGCGACGCAATGAGTGAAGGCGGTGCGCGGGCCAAAACCGCGCCTTGAAAGGCGCGGCTAAGATACGGACGCCGCTCTGCGGCTGGGGAAAGAGGTATAGGGATGCTGGCCTGAAGCTTGGTTTCACCAATCAGTGTGGCTAGATTGTATCAGGTGCAGAGCCTTTTGGAGGTTTATAATTTAGATTTTCGATGTCGGTTTGTCAAAATGCGACAGCCGGATTGTGAAATAGGCGTTTTTTTTGAGCGGAAAGCTCCATGAATTGGAGGTTCCGAGTCGTGCCTAGCTTTCTGGTATTCAAGGTTTTGAGGAATGGCTCGGGTAAAAACTTTGCTAAACTCCTGTGTACATTGGGATCATTCTTGCTATCATTTGGCCAACAGTCTTTATTTTGAGAAGTAATGTTGCAAACATTCTCAAACATAATAGAAAAGATTGAAATTCCAGTCACTGAATGAAGGTCAACAACACCATTGTCGTTTCGATAGGTCAGGCGGGTAACCAGATTGCGGCTTCCTTTTGGAAGACGGTTTGCCTTGAGCATGGGATAGACCCACTCACAGGACAGACAGCACCAGGGGTGGCACCGCGTGGGAACTGGAGCTCCTTTTTCTCCAAGCTGGGGGAGTCCTCCTCTGGCAGCTACGTACCACGGGCCATCATGGTGGACCTGGAGCCGAGCGTGATTGATAACGTGAAGGCGACGAGCGGGTCCCTTTTCAATCCGGCAAACTTGATCTCCCGCACCGAAGGGGCGGGCGGGAACTTTGCCGTGGGGTACCTGGGCGCGGGACGTGAGGTCTTGCCGGAGGTCATGAGCCGACTGGATTATGAAATTGATAAATGTGATAACGTGGGCGGCATCATTGTGCTGCATGCCATCGGTGGCGGCACGGGGTCGGGTTTCGGGGCGCTTTTGATCGAGTCCTTGAAAGAGAAGTATGGCGAAATCCCAGTCCTAAGCTGTGCGGTGCTGCCTTCCCCTCAGGTGTCTTCGGTGGTGACGGAGCCTTACAACACGGTCTTCGCGCTGAACACGCTGCGCCGCTCTGCCGATGCATGCCTGATCTTTGACAATGAGGCGCTATTTGACCTAGCTCACCGCAAATGGAATATCGAGAGCCCGACGGTGGATGACCTGAACCTGCTGATCACAGAAGCTCTGGCGGGCATCACGGCCTCCATGCGCTTCAGTGGCTTCCTGACGGTGGAAATCAGCCTGCGAGAGCTGCTGACGAATTTGGTTCCCCAGCCCTCGCTGCATTTCCTCATGTGCGCCTTTGCCCCGCTGACACCCCCAGACCGCAGCAAGTTTGAGGAGTTGGGCATCGAGGAGATGATCAAGTCTCTGTTTGATAACGGATCCGTCTTTGCCGCTTGTTCGCCGATGGAAGGTCGCTTCCTCAGCACGGCGGTGCTTTACCGAGGCATCATGGAGGATAAACCCCTGGCAGATGCGGCCCTGGCTGCGATGCGGGAAAAACTGCCGCTGACTTACTGGATCCCTACGGCATTCAAAATCGGCTACGTGGAGCAGCCGGGCATCTCCCACCGCAAAAGCATGGTCCTCCTGGCGAACAACACGGAAATCGCCCGTGTGCTGGACCGGATCTGCCACAACTTTGACAAACTCTGGCAGCGCAAAGCCTTTGCAAACTGGTACCTCAACGAAGGCATGTCTGAGGAGCAGATCAATGTCCTGCGTGCCTCGGCCCAGGAACTGGTACAGAGCTATCAGGTGGCGGAAGAGAGCGGTGCCAAAGCCAAGGTGCAAGATAGCGCTGGCGATACTGGCATGCGTGCTGCTGCCGCCGGCATGAGTGATGACGCACGGGGCTCCATGAGCCTGCGTGACCTGGTGGATCGCCGCCGCTAGGCCTGGCCATTACCTCTAAACCAACCGTTTTAAGAACCATCCCGGAGAACAAACTGTGAGAGAGATTTTAAGCATTCACGTCGGACAGTGTGGCAACCAGATCGCCGATAGCTTTTGGAGGCTGGCTTTGCGTGAGCATGGCCTCACGGAAGCTGGCACTCTGAAGGAAGGCAGCAATGCTGCGTCGAATTCCAACATGGAAGTTTTCTTTCATAAGGTGCGCGATGGCAAGTATGTGCCACGGGCAGTCTTGGTGGACTTGGAGCCTGGAGTCATTGCCCGTATCGAAGGCGGGGACATGTCCCAGCTTTTCGATGAAAGCAGCATCGTGCGGAAGATCCCCGGCGCGGCGAACAACTGGGCGCGTGGTTATAATGTCGAGGGTGAGAAGGTCATTGACCAGATCATGAACGTCATTGATAGCGCGGTCGAAAAAACCAAGGGCCTTCAGGGTTTCTTGATGACGCACTCCATCGGTGGCGGTTCGGGCTCAGGTCTCGGCTCGCTGATCCTGGAGCGGCTGCGCCAGGCATATCCGAAAAAGCGCATCTTCACGTTTTCTGTGGTGCCTTCTCCACTGATCTCAGATTCGGCTGTGGAACCCTACAATGCCATCTTGACTCTGCAGCGCATTTTGGACAATGCCGATGGAGCTGTGCTGCTGGATAACGAGGCGCTTTTCCGCATCGCCAAGTCGAAGCTGAACCGCAGCCCGAACTACATGGACCTGAACAACATCATCGCGCTCATTGTGAGCTCGGTGACGGCTTCATTGCGGTTCCCAGGTAAGCTGAACACAGATTTGAGTGAGTTTGTGACCAATCTGGTTCCATTCCCGGGCAACCATTTCCTGACGGCTAGCTTTGCGCCGATGCGTGGGGCTGGACAGGAAGGGCAGGTGCGGACGAATTTCCCAGATCTGGCTCGCGAGACCTTTGCACAGGATAATTTTACGGCGGCTATTGATTGGCAGCAAGGGGTCTATCTGGCAGCTAGCGCCCTCTTCCGTGGCGATGTGAAGGCGAAGGATGTGGATGAAAACATGGCCACCATCCGCAAGTCCTTGAACTACGCGAGCTACATGCCTTCCTCCGGTGGTCTGAAGTTGGGGTATGCGGAAACCGCGCCAGAAGGTTTTGCCTCCAGCGGCCTGGCCCTGGTGAACCACACGGGGATCGCGGCCGTTTTTGAGCGCTTGATTGCCCAGTTTGACATCATGTTTGATAACCATGCTTACACACACTGGTATGAGAACGCGGGGGTCTCCCGTGACATGATGGCGAAGGCGCGTAACCAGATCGCCAATCTCGCCCAATCTTACCGCGACGCGAGTTGATCCCGGTCACGGTTTAGCCTATTCCTCATTGTGGACCCCAACCTGGAGCGTCAGATCGCCGCCGCCTCTCGTAGCGTGGAGGAGGCACGGCGTGTTGCCTACCACGATTCTTCGCGAGTGGGGGCTTTGGTGGAGCAGATCAGCGTTTTAGCGGATTTGCGGCAAAGGGAAGGGGACTTTCGCAAGGCGGAGTCACTGTATCGTGAGGCTCTTTTTCGGGCTCAGGAACCGCGCAAACCGGATGCAGAACTGCTCACGGGAATTCACTCCTTGCTGGCGCATCTGTATGATCGCTGGGGCCGTGCGGATCAGGCGGCGGAGTATTACCAAAAGGCCCTGAAGATCGCCGACCAAGGGGGCATCGCGACCAGTGACAAGGTGGCCACGATCAAGAATAACTTGGCGATGATCTTCAAGCAGACGCGGGATTACGCGAAGGCGGAGCAGTACTACCAGGAAGCGCTGGATATCTTCCAGCTTACGGATGGGGAACGCAGTGCGCGAGTGGCCTCGGTCTATAACAACCTGGGCGTGCTGTATTATGCGAACCTGGACGTGGAAAACGCCCAGCAGATGCATGAGCACGCGCTGAGCATCCGGCAAAATCTGGCACACGATCAAATAGACCCAGGAGACCTCTCACAGACCTACATCAATCTGGGGGCGGTTTATAAAGCTTCGGGAGATTTTCAGAAAGCTGAGGCCTGTGTGGACCGTGCTAAGAAGATCCGCGCAGGCATGAATGGTTACCACCCGAACCCACGACGTGCGGCGGCTTTGTTGATTGATAAATCGCTGTGAATCCTGAATTTGTTACCCTTCATACCTTGCTGCGTCAGCGGCTGGAAACCATCGCCGATCATGCTTTTAGGGACCGAGATCCGGCAGCTCATTTAGCGGAATTGCAGCGCGTGTCGGAGGCGCTGAGCGCGGAACATGCTCGGTTAAAGTCGCAACTGCCGGCGCGGCTGAATCACTTCCTCACGCAGTCGAGTCTCTCCAAGGCTCTCGATTACTTAGAAGGCCGGGGCGAGGGACATTGAGGAATGGTGGGGAAGCACGTGGCGTTCGACATCGGGCAAATCCTGTTTTAAAGACTGGATACCCTCCTCATGCTCGAGATTCCTGATTACCCTTTTCGCGCCTACATCTTTGATTGTGATGGCACCCTGGTGGACTCCATGCCGAAGCACTACGAAGCTTGGCTGGCCTCGCTGAAGCTGCATGGTGCGCCCTTTGATTTCACTGAAGAGTTTTTCTATGCCCGCGCGGGTGTGCGTGAGCAGGATGTGGTGATGGAGCTGAATGAGAAGTATGGCAGTGCCATTGATCCCGATGCCGTTGCGGAATCCAAAGTGGAGATGTTTTTGAAGATCATTCCCCAGATGGAGGCGATCAAGCCGGTGGCGGATTTTGCGCGTTCGCTGGAGGGCAAGTTTCCGATGGCCGTCGCCTCGGGCAGTGAAGAAATCATCGTGCGCGGGTGCCTAGCCGCCAGTGGTTTGCTGCATCTGTTCCCGGTCATCGTGACGCCTGCGTATGTGAAGCGGGGCAAACCTGCACCGGATATGTTCCTCCTCGCGGCTGAAAAGCTGGGCGTGGACCCGAAGGAATGCCTGGTGCTGGAAGATGGCCAGGCGGGCATCGTAGCGGCTGAGGCGGCAGGCATGCAGTGGGCCTTTGTGCCACGCACATTGCGCTGAGTCATCGGCGCTGACGCGCAGCCTCAAAGAGCATGACGGCTCCGGCGGCGGCAACGTTGAGCGACTCCACCCCTGCATGCATGGGGATGCGCAGGCGCACGTCGCACTGCTGCATCAGCTCTGGGGCCACGCCGCGGCCTTCATTGCCTAACAAAAGAAGCGTGGGCTGCTGCCAATCGTAACCTGTGTAATCCATTTCGCCTTCACCTGCGGCGGCGACGATCTTGAATCCGTGGCCTGCTTGCAGGGTGTGGAGATCTGCGGCAGTGGCGTTTTCCAAAAGCGGCAAGCGGAAGGCGGAGCCCATGGAGCTGCGCAAGACTTTGGGGGAGAAAGCATCGGCACTGCCTTTCAGTGAGACGATGCCACCGACCCCAGCGGCCTCAGCCGTGCGGATGAGGGTGCCTAGATTGCCCGGATCCTGCAGGCGATCCAACCCCAGCAGCAGGGTGGCATTTTTTTGCCAAGTGCCAGTGGTCGGCTGACCGGGGCGGCGTGCTAAAAGGATGATGCCCTGGCTCTGCACAGTGTCACTCATGCCTCGGATGATGTCCGTGGTGGTGGTGAAGTGCGGCACGGATTTTTCTGCCAGCCGACGCAAGAGTGTGGCGAGGCGGGGTTCGGCTGATTCAGCGGAATCAGAAAAACAGACTTCGATGGTTAGGTCGGAATTGGCTGCTTCCTCGGCTAGGCGCAGGCCCTCAATGAAGATCAGGCCGGGCTCGCGTCCATCGCGGACGCGGCGTGCGTGTTTGATCTTTTCATTGCTGGCACTGGTGATCTGCATGGGCATGCGGATAGCGCAGCCCGGGCGGTGGGTCCATGAAGAAGTCACGAGATCGCCCCGGTAAAATAAAGAGCCAGCCTCCCGCGATCAGCGAAAGACTGGCTCCTGGTTTCCGGGGGGGAAGTTAAGCCTTCAGCAGGCCGGCAAAGGCACGGCGGCCTGCGAAGAGCAGGTAGGCGGAAAGGGCGGTGATGAGCAGCACTGGAGGCTCAAACAAGCCTGCGCCCTTGGTCAGGAAGACATGGAAGGCCAGAATGTTCACGACGATGGGGCCGAGGATGAGCAGGCCGATGTTGCGCGTTTTCGGCAGAGCTACCAGAAGACCGCCCGTGATTTCCAGCACCTTTACAAAGGCGAGGTAACCTGTGGGGAAGAGCGCAGCCATGAAGAGCTTGTGAGGAGCATCCGCAGGGGAGGGATCCGCAGGCATGGGGATAAAGTTGAAGAAGAAGTTCAGGCCAAAGGTGACAAACAGAAGGCCCAGGAGGGCGCCAGCGGCGGTAGGTGCGTGTTTCATAGCGGTGAGTTTTTGAGTGAGGGGTTGTTTGGATTCGTGTCGTTGTTGACAGCCCATCACTCGCTGTGGCCCCTGCATCTCTCCAATGCAGCCTCCTTGGTCTCAGCATGACGGCGGGGCATAGCGGAAGAGTTTTGTGGCCCTTCGTCACACACAACTTAAATCTGGTCTTGCGAGACGGGCGCAGGGGCGCATACTTCGCCCTCCCGATGTTAGAAAAAGTCAAAGTTGCCGTCCTTGGTGCGAGTGGTTATTCAGGCATTGAATTGCTGAAGCTACTGTTGCGCCATCCTCATGCCGAGCTGGTCGCGGTCACCTCGCGCACGCTCGCTGGTAAAACGCTTTCGACTGAGTTCCCCCGCTTCCGCAAAGTGGGCGTGGCGGATACGCTGACATTCACGAATCCCGATGTCACCACGCTGAAGGAAAGCGGTGCCCAGATCGCCTTTCTGGCCCTGCCGCATGGAGTCTCAGTGGAGTATGCCAAACCATTGCTGGAAGCGGGCATCAAGGTCATTGACCTGAGTGCTGATTTCCGTCTGCGCAGCGCGGAGGTTTATAAAGAATTTTATGCGCATGAACATCCTGCACCTGAGCTGCTGGATGAGGCGGTGTATGCCCTGCCTGAAGTGCGCGCAGAGGAGATCAAAAAGGCCCGTCTCATCGCCTGCCCAGGCTGCTACCCAACGAGCATCTTGCTGCCGCTGATCCCCCTGCTGAAGGCGGGTCTGCTGGCGGAAGATCCGCTGGCCGTTTCCAGCATGAGCGGGGCCAGTGGGGCGGGGCGGAATGCCAGCATCCCGCTGTTGTTTTGTGAGATTCAAAACAGCCTGCGCAGCTACAGCGTGCCTCAGCATCGCCATTTGAGCGAAGTGGGGCAGGAGTTGGAGATCGCTGCTGGACGTCCGGTGCGGTTGTCCTTTGTACCGCACTTGGTGCCCGTGTTTGCAGGCATCTGCACCACCATTTTTGCCACGCCAAAACCTGGTGTGACGATTGAGCAAGTGGAGGCTGTTTTGAAAGAAGCCTACGCGGACCAGACCTTCATCCGGCTGCTGGGTAAAAACCAGAGCCCGGATACCAAGCATGTGATGGGGACGAACTTTGTGGACATCGGCTGGGCCATGGACACACGGGCGGGTCGCCTGATTTTGATGAGTGCCGAGGACAACATCGGCAAAGGCGCCTCCAGCCAGGCGGTGCAGAACATGAACCTTGTGTGTGGCTTTGACCCTGCTGCAGGACTTTTGAGTGTATGAGCGACGATTTCTTTGATCCCTTCCGCGAGGTGCGGGTACCCTTTAAAATCATTGACGGTGGGGTGACAGCTGCGCGCGGATTTCGTGCCGGGGCCATCTCCTGCGGCATCAAAAATCCGGAGGTCACACGCCTGGATCTGATGCTGCTGACCTCCGATGTGCCCACGGTGACAGATGCGGTCTTCACGACGAATAAAGTCCGTGCAGCCTGCGTGCGTGTCTCCCAGCAGCACATCAAGGACAGCGACGTGCGTGCCATCATTGCGAACAGTGGCAATGCCAATGCCTGCACCGGGCCTCAGGGCATCCAGGATGCGAAGGCCATGTGTAAAGCTACGGCTGAGGCACTGGGAATCCGCATGCGCCAGGTGCAGGTGTGTTCCACCGGCATCATCGGCATGAACATGCCCATCCAGCGCATCACCCCTCGGGTGAAAGAGCTGGCGGAAATACTCACGCCCACAGGGTCTGACGATGCTTCACGCGCCATCATGACCAGCGATACGAAGCCGAAGAGTTACTCCATCGAAGTACCCTGCGGCGAAGGGAGTTTCCGCATCGGCGGCATTGCCAAAGGCGCAGGCATGATCTGCCCGAACATGGCGACCATGCTGTGCTTCATCACGACTGATGCGAAGATCTCTCCTGATGAACTGAAGCGGGCGATGCGCAGCGCGGTGGATCAGTCGTTCAACTGCATCACCATTGATGGGGATACGAGCACGAACGATACCGTCATCGTGATGAGCAACGGCATGGCCGAGTGCCCGCCGATCAAAAAAGGCAGCGATGAGGCGAAGATCTTCCGCTGTGCGTTGCACAAGGTGATGCTGGAGCTGGCGAAGATGATCGTCAGCGATGGCGAACGCGTGACGAAGTTTGTCGAGATCCGCGTGCGCAATGCCCGTACCCATGCCGATGCCAAGAAGGCAGCGGAAGCCGTGGCGAAGTCCATGCTGGTGAAGTGCTCCTGGCACGGCAGCGACCCAAACTGGGGGCGTGTGATCCATGCCGTAGGTTACTCTGGGGCGCGGCTGAGGGAAGAGCTCATTGATATCTACTTTGGCGGCCTCATTGCCTGCAAGGGTGGCCTAACCACGAATACGCCCGTGAGTGAGCTGGAAAAAGTGGTGAAGGAGCCGCGCTTTTCGGTAACGATTGATCTCAATCAAGGCACGGCCAATCACATCGTTTACACGAGTGATCTGTCTGAAGAATACGTGGACTTTAATAGCAGTGAGTATTCGGCGGCAATTCATGCGAAGCGCCAAAAGGGTCTTGCGTGAGGTTAGGGGCCGCGAGGGACATTCGGCGACGGACGCAACCCCGTTGGGGTTGATCTCGGGGGCGGAGGTGTCGAGTTGTTCGTGACCCAGGGTTCTGCGAACCCTGGGCTTAATTTCGTAAGCCCTTTGGGCTTGGGGGAAGATGGCCGCGATGAGGTGCCGTATGGGGGCGGTGCGTGAAGGATCTTGCGATGGCGGAGGCAACCCGTTGTTGGGGAAGGATGCGAGATGTGAGTAATGGCGGTTTTGCTGTCACATTCATGAAGCCCAAAGGGCTTGTGTCTTTCAGCCCAGGGTTGGAACAACCCTGGTGTTTGGCGGAGGTGGTCAAATGCGAAGCGAGGAACCTCAACGAGGTTCCGTCCAGGGGTTGGGGCGTGAGGGGCCATCGACGGAGGACGCAACCCCGTTGGGGTTGATCGCAGGGTTGAGGTGCGGCGCTTTGTGACCCAGGGTTGTTCCAACCCTGGGCTCAGTGACGTAAGCCCTCTGGGCTTGGGGGAAGATGGCCGCGATGAGTTGTCGTATGGGGGTGGTCCGTGAAGGATCTTCGATGGCCGACGCAACCCGTTGTTGGGGAAGGATGCGAGATGTGAGTAATGGCGATTTTGCCGTCACATTCATGAAGCCCAAGGGGCTTTTGTCTTTCAGCCCAGGGCTGGAACAACCCTGGGGTTAGGCGGAGGTGGAAAAAGGTGAAGGGGGAACCTCAACGAGGTTCCGTCCAGGGGTTGGGGCGTGAGGGGCCATCGACGGAGGACGCAACCCCGTTGGGGTTGATCGGGAGGGCGGGGCGTTGGGTTATTCGTGACCCAGGGTTCTGCGAACCCTGGGCTTAATGACGTAAGCCCTTTGGGCTTGGGGGGAAGATGGCCGCGATGAGGTGCCGTATGGGGCGGTCAGTGAAGGATCTTCGATGGCGCACGCAACCCGTTGTTGGGGAAGGATGCGAGATGTGAGTAATGGCGATTTTGCCGTCACATTCTTGAAGCCCAAAGGGCTTGTGTCTTTCAGCCCAGCGTTGGAACAACCCTGGGGTAGGCGGAAGACATGAAAAGGTGAAGGGCGAACCTCAACGAGGTTCCGTCCAGGGTTGGGACCAGGGCAAATGTTCGGCGACGGACGCAACCCCGTCGGGGTTGATCAGGGGGGCGGAGGTGCGGCGTGTTGTGACCAGGGTTCTGCGAACCCTGGGCTTAATTCCGTAAGCCCGTTGGGCTTGGTGCCGCGCTCTGGCTTGGCCTAACCAAATAGAGCGTTGATGGGCTGGCCTTTGTCGGCGATGGTGAAGGGGCGCTTGGTCGGGGAGTAGAGCACTTGGTCCAGGGGCAGGCCGAGGGCGTAGCCGATGGTGGCATTGAGGTCGGGCGGGGAGACTTTGTTTTCGGTGACTTCGATGCCTTTATCCGTTTTGCCGTAGGTCTGTCCGCCCTGGATGCCGCCGCCCCAGAGGACGGAGCTGAAGGCTTTGGGGTAGTGGTCTCGACCAGCGTTTTGATTGATGTCGGGGGTGCGGCCAAACTCGCTGGTGAGGACGACGAGGGTGTCCTGGAGGAGGCCGCGACGCTCAAGGTCACCCAGGAGGGCACCGAGGGCTTTGTCGAGTTCGGCGATCTTTTCCGGCAGGCGGGCGTAGAGGTCGTTATGCATGTCCCAGCCGCCGCTGGTGACTTCGATGAAGCGCACTCCATGCTCGACGAGGCGACGGGCGAGAAGGCAGCCTTGGCCAAAGGTGGTTTCCCCATATTCGCTCTGCAGTTCGGCGGATTCCTGGCTGAGATCGAAGGCGGTGAGGTCTGCGCTTTTCATGACGCGGACGGCGTCTTTATAGACATCGCTATAAGCGCGGACGGCGCTGTGAGAGTAGGTCTTTTCAAAGCCAGCATTGAGCTTGGCGGAGAGGCCGAGACGGTAGTCGAGATCCGATTCACCGAGGCTGGCCATGCGCTTGCTGTGCTGGAGGCCGGTGCTGGGATTGTTCAGCAGCAGGGGCTGGAAGGAGGCCTCGAAGAATCCACCACCGGGGTGCTTGCTATCGTTGGAAATGACGACGGTTCCAGGCAGGTCTGGATTGCCCTTGCCCTGAAATTTTTGCAGCCAAGCGCCCATTGTGGGATGGCGGGTGGCCCCGCGCATGGTGTAGCCGGTGTGCTGGTAGTAGTTCCCCTGTTCATGGGCACCCTGAGTGCTGGAAAGGCTATTGATAATGACGCCATGATGCATGTGCTTGGCCACAGTCGGGAGGCCTTCGCCGATCTGCACACCATCCGCACTGGTGGGAATGCATTTAGTATCGCCCATCGTGGCGGCACCTGGGCTGACGCCGAAAGTATCCAGATGGGTCATGCCGCCAGCCATGTAGAGGTAAATGACGTTTCTGGCGGTGGCCACCTGCCGGGCTTTGGAGCTGCCCTCAAAGGCAACTGCCTGTGCCTGGCCACGCATGAGCGGGGACATGACGGAGACGCCCAGGCAGGTCTTGGCGATGTTCATGACAAAGTCACGACGCGTAGGCTCATCGGCACGGAGAAAAGGAGAGTTCATAACGAGAAAGGGCAAGGGGATGGGCGTGGGCTCTTACTGGATGAAGAGGAACTGGGAGCCGGTGATGAGGGCGTGGGTAATGTCTTCGAGGGCTTGGTCACCACGTTCGTTCAGGACTTGGGAAAGGACTGCACGTTCGTTGTTGGTGGGCAGGCGGCTGAGCAGGGCCTCGTAGAGGAAGGCGGCTTTCTGGTCGTTGCTCCCGGCTTTGTTGAGCTGCTGGCTGAGCAGAGAGAGGGGGCTGGTGAGGCTTTCCACCACGGGACCATTCAGCAAGGTGAGGGCCTGGGGCACGGAGGCGTCGTCGCTGGCGTTGTCAATGACTTCGCGGTCTGACTGGCCGAAGGTGCGCAGAAAGTGGCCGGGACGGGCAGGGGAGGGGAGCTCGGAAGCGCGGGAGACCATGGTGTTGTTACCCGCGCTGCGGACGAGGTCCTTGCGCTGTTCTCTGGTGAGGGTGGCCATGACGCTGCGGTCAAGGCGGGGGCGCTTGGTTTCTTGTTTGTTAGGACGGTAGCCCTGGATGAGCGCCTCGGCTCTCTCTTCGCCGATGAGATTCACGAGCAGTTCATTGCTGGATTCGCGACGGAGTTTGTTCGCGGCGTTGGCCAGGGCTTTAGCCTCCGCTGGGCTGGAGGCCCCTTTTTCAGCAATTTTAGCGCGCATGGCATCCAGTTCGCGGTCGTTTTCCTTGCGCTGTTCCATGCCAGCCTTGGCGGCGGCGATGATGCCTTCCGGGCCTTTTTCTTTCATCGTGGTGATGAACATGCTCAAGTCGCCCAGGTATTGATGGAGACGCTGGTTTTCATCGTCCACTTCGCCATCCACGTTGCCTTTGGTGAGGGTGATCATGGAGTCCCAGACCTGTTCTGCACTCATGCGGCGGAGGCTTGGGCCAGTGAAGTGATTGATCTCGCCCAAGGCCACTTCCTGGGTGCTGGCCATGCGCTGGTAGGTATCGGTATTGTAGAGCACACGCAGGAAGGATTTGAGCGAGTACTTCTTTTCAATCATTAGCTGCGCGAGGTACTCCATGAGGGCTGGATTACTGGCGACGGAGGAATCGGTCATTTCATCGAGGGGCTCGATGAGGGCATTGCCAAAAACATGCTTCCACATGCGGTTGGCGATGACGGTGGTGAAGCGTGGATTCTCTGGAGAAGTCATCCAGTCGGCAAAGGCCTGCACGGTCGTCTGGCCTTCCTTGGGTTTAGCTTCGTGGCCGAACATGGCGCGGGGTTCGATGGTGTCGCCGGGCTTGGCATCGGTGTAGGCGTAGTCAGCGGGCAGTTTGGGCAGCTTGCCTTCATTCCAGGTGATGGCGGTGTAGCGCAGGGGTTTCATCACATCGCCCAGGGCCTTGCGCACCTGCTGCATGTCTTCCCGACTGCTGGCGGTGGTTTGGCTAGCTGCAGCCTCCTTGCGCATTTTGGCCACCTCTTCGGGGTGGTCTTTCATGAATTGACGACGCTCTTTGTTAGACATCTTGGCCAGAGCTTCTGGGATTTGCCTCCCCTCGGGGCGTCTCGGCAGCTTGATTTCATTCACACCGCCGCCGCGAGTGTCCATGCCGTAGGTGAAGGCGGCCATGCTGTAATAATCCTTTTGGGACCACTTATCAAAGGGGTGGTTATGGCACTGAGCACAGACGATGCTGGTGCCCAGGAAGACCTGCACGGTGTAGGCGAGGTGATCGAGCTTGTTTTCATCGCGCTGGTAAAAGCCGATGCTGCCACTGTCCCACGCGCCGCCTTCGGTGGTGAGCAGCTTTTTCACAAACTGATCGTAGGGGGTATTGGCCTTCAGCTCTTTCTTCAGCCATTCTTCATAAGCTTCAGCTGTGATCTTGCCTTTCGTATTGTCGGTTAGGCGAAGGACATCGGCCCAGAAGTTAAACATGTGGCTGGTGTAGCCGTCGCTGGCCAAGAGCTTGTCAATGAGCTTGGTGCGCTTCTGGGGATCCACCGACTTCATGAAATCGCGAGTCTCTTCCACGGTGGGGATGCGGCCGGCGATGTCGAGATAGAGACGACGCACGATGACTTCATCCGGTGCGGTGGCGTTCGGCTGCAGGTTATGCTTTTGCCAATCGGCAGCAAGCAGGCTGTCGATCTGAGTGGCTTCGGGCAGCGCTGCGCCGTGAGCGGAGGCGGCTACCAGCAGGAGAAGGACGATTTTTTTCATGGCGTGAAGGCGGGCTTCGGTCTGACGGCGGCTGAAACGTGAAGATTCGCAGAATCTTCATTTTAATTTCAAAGCTTGTGAAAAGTTGCGCATCTTTTGGTTAGGGGATGCGCAAGGGTGAGACAAAGAATCTGAAATGTGAGCGCTGAAATAGCTTGGAATGACTTTTGGCGTGATTTACATAGTATGTACTATGCATTTACGGGTGAATGCGGTATAAAAAGCTCGAAATTATGAATATCACCCCCATTCCTTCGAAGACCACCTTTTCGGTGGCCACAGCATTGCTTCTGGTGTTGGTCGTGCTGATGCTCCTTGCGGGAGTGCTTCCGGCGCCGCGCTGAGCCTTTACGAACGTGTGATTTCGGCCTCGTAGTAGTCGTCTTCAGCGATGTCTGGGATGCCGACGACGAGGACGCGCATTTGGCCTTTGGCCCCGTGGATGACCCCCGGGGGAATGTGGACGAGGGAACCGGGTGAGACGGCCTGCTCCACGCCATCCAGCAGCACACTGCCGCTGCCGGAAAGGACGTAGTAGAGCTCGGTGGAGCGTTTGTGATAATGCAGTTTGGCCCCATCAATGTCCACGGCATGCGCCCAGGCTGCGGGTGCGAGCGGCGCGTCTTCATGGCTGATGAGGCGATCCCGCCAGCCGCAGGTGCTGCGCTCGCGCGGGGTGTGGCCTTCATGACGGATGAGCAGGGGGCCTGAGGGCGGTGGGGTCATGAGCCAGAAGGAAAGACGGCGCCGTAAGGATGCAATGAAGAAAAATGGGAAGATGATGGGAGGCTGCCACGTTCCCCAGCGCCCATGAAATTGATGCGTCTCCTCCCGGTCCTGTTGGGCCTCTTTGCTTTTCAGGTTTCAGCGGCTGAAAAGCCGGATGTGCTCTTCATCGCGGTGGATGATCTCAATGACTGGGTCACGCATCTGGGCGGGCATCCACAGACGAAGACGCCGAACATTGATCGTCTCGTCGCGCGTGGCATGGCCTTCAGCAATAGCCACTGCGCAGCCCCGGCGTGCAATCCATCGCGCGCCGCACTGATGAGTGGTCTGCGGCCCTGGCAGACGGGCATCTACACGAATGGCGATCCTGCCCAAGGGGTGATGAAGGACACGCTGACGATCAATCGCCACTTCCTGGCCCAAGGCTACAACACCCGGGGGGGCGGCAAGATTTATCACAATTTCAACGCCGAAGGTCGCGAGGATGGCTGGACGGAATGGGCGGGTCTTTTTCCCAGTATCAACGAGCACGAAGAAAACCTGAATGGGCTGAAAAGTGGCCACTTTGACTGGGGTGCTGTCGAAGCCAAACCGCAAGAGATGGGCGACTACAAGCTGACGGACTGGGCGGTGAATCACCTGAAGACAGCTCCTCTGGATAAGCCGCTGTTTCTTGGGGTGGGTTATGTGAAACCGCATCTGCCTTGGTATGTGCCGCGTGAATATTATGATCGTTTTCCTCTGGAGGGAATTCAGCTTCCAGTGACAAAGGACGATGACCTTGCAGACATTCCTGCTGCAGGTGTACAGATGGCTAGACCCCAGGGCGACCACGCGGCGGTGCTGAAAGGTGACCAGTGGAAAAAAGCGGTGCAGGCGTATCTGGCCACCATTTCCTTTTTGGATGATCAGGTGGGCCGCCTGCTCGATGGGCTGGATGCGAGTCCCCGTAAAGATAAGACGATCATTGTGTGGTGGACGGATCACGGCTGGGCTTTGGGGGAAAAGCAGCATTGGCGCAAATTTGCCCTCTGGGAGGAAACCACCCGCACCTCCTGCGCCATCGTGGCCCCAGGCATCACACAGCCTAACAGTGTTTGCAAAGCGCCTGTGGACTACGTCAATATTTACCCCACGCTGTGTGATCTGACGGGGCTGCCCCTGCCTGCGCATGTGAAAGGCGCGAGTCTGATGCCGCTGCTGAAAGATCCTGCCGCTGCGTGGGACCAGGTGGCCATCTGCACGCATGGTCGTGGCAATCATGGCGTGCGCGATGCCCGCTGGCGCTACATCCGCTATGCCGATGGCGGCGAGGAACTGTATGATCACACGAAAGATCCGAATGAATGGACCAACCTAGCCAACGATACTGGGCTAGCAGAGGTGAAGGCCAAGCTGGCGGCTGCCCTGCCAGCGGCAGGTGAAGAAGTGCCCTCCACGTCCGGCAGCCAAAGCAATGGTAGCTCTAAAGGCAAAGGGAAGAAAAAGGCGAAGAACAAGGCTAAGGTTCAGTGAGCCTTATCTTCACAAGAAAGTATATAATAGGGGCGGCGAAAGCCGCCTCGAATGCCTAACCAAGAATGCGGTAGCCGATGCCGGGTTCGTTGCGGATTTCAATGCTGCTGCCGACTTTGCTTCGCAAGTGATTCACATGCACGCGTAGGGCGGCGGTTTGGTCCACATTCATGCCTGGCCACACGGCTTTGAGGAGCTGCTGCTGGGTGATGATTTTTCCAGGATGGCGGGCTAGGGCCTTTAGCAGGGCATACTCGGTGGGGGTGAGTTTCAGCTCCTGCCCTGCGAGCGTGACGGCATGATCCACAAGGCTGATGTGCAGGGGGCCGAGGGTGACCTCGGCCATCTCCGTGCTGCGCTGCCGCCGGGTGATGGCGGTGAGGCGGGCCATGAGCTCGGCGGTGCCAAAAGGTTTCGTCACGTAGTCATCCGCGCCATTTTCCAGGGCGGCGACTTTGATGCTTTCTTGGTCACGCACACTGAGGATCAGCACGGGGACATCGCTCCACTCACGCAGCCGTTTCAGCACATCCAGACCGTCCATGTCAGGCAGGCCCAGATCCAGCAAGATGACATCGGGTTTATGAAAGGCGGCCTCTTGCAGGCCTAGCTGCCCAGCCTCAGCCTCGCGCACGGTGTAGCCGCGTGATTCCAGGGCCAGCCGCAGCAGGCGGCGGATCTGGGGTTCATCATCAATGATCAGGCAGGTCATGCAGGGACGGTGACTCGGTGGAAGAACCACACGTCAGCGAGCGGGGCGGATCTGGCAAAGACAACCGCTCAAAAAACACGTTTCATTTCGATGGCCACCTCGGCACCGCCATCGGGGTGGTTGCGAGCGGTGATCTCTCCGCCCTGGGCTCGCACGAAACCTCGGGCGATGGCCAAACCGAGGCCTGTGCCGCCTGCGGGACTGCCTGGGGAGCGATAAAATTTCTCAAACACCCGCAGCGCACTTTCACCCGCGAAACCTGGGCCGTGATCTCGAACGGTGAGATGCAGGCGATCTCCCTGCATGGTGACACGAATATCAATCGCGGTGCCCGCCGGTGTGTAGGCAGTGGCGTTGTGCAGGATATTGGCCAGAGCTTGCGCCATGAGGCTATGATCTAGCCTAACCAGAGGCATGGCATCCGGAATAAAAGTGCTCATTGGGTGACCCGTCAAAGCGGGTCCTGCGGCAGAACGGGCGGCTTGGATAACATCGCGGATGTCGCACCAATCCAGATGCGGCTGCATCACGGCGGACTCAATTCGAGTCATGTGCAGGAGATGATCCACCACACGCTGAAGGCGCTCGGTGGCGGTGGCGATTTCTCCGGTGTAGGGGTTGCTGGCAGCCGGGTGTTCACTCAGGCCTTCCAGACTGGCTTTGATGATGGCGAGGGGCGTTTTGAGTTCGTGGGAAACGCTGTCCAGCAGGGTTTGACGCAGCTTTTCAGATTGCTCGAGCACCTCGGCCCGGCTGGCGGCCTGGATGAAATGCTCCTTTTCTAGGACCAGAGCCAGTTGCAGGGCCAGCGCCTCAATGGTCTGCCGGGTGGTGAAATCCAGCCTGCCCTCCCGCTCCAGGCGGATGCCCAGCACGCCCATGGTGGAGGTGGCCGTTTGCAGGGGAAACCAGGTGGCGTCAGACTCGGGCAGGGTATCGGTGAAACGGCCGGCGACTTGTTTGTGATCAAAGCTCCAGGCCACCACGCCCCACTCCTTGGAGGTGGGCTGAAAGCTGCTGGAGGCATGAGCCGCCGGACTGAGGGTGTGGTCACTTTGTCGCAGGACCAGGGAGACTCCGGACTGCAATAGATCGGTGATCACACGCAGGGCTTCATGCAGGCCTTTGTCAGGCTCAGCGGCCAGAGCGGCGCTCTGGGTGACACGCAATAAAGCCGCCGTCTGGCGCTGGCGACGGCGCTCTGCGGCCTCACGCTGGCGCAGGCGTGTGGTGAGGTGGCCCATACTTAGGGCCACCAGAAAGAACATGCCAAACATGAGCATGTCCTCGGGCTGGTCAATGTGCAGGGTGAACTGAGGCGGGATGAAAAAGTAGTTCCACGCGAGGGCGCTGACGGAAGCCATGGCCAGCACGGGGCCCCGACTAAAACGCATGCCTGCGGCCATGACGCCGAGTAGTAAAACGAGGGCGACAAAGGTGTAACCTGTGATGGGCAAGAGAGCCCAGCACAGGCTCGTTAGCACAAAAGTAAGCGCCACAGCCCAGCTATATTCAGCGACTTGAGAGATGGGGGTGCTGGCGGGTCGTGTGGTGGGGACGCTAAGCTGTCGCCCAGCTACGGGACGCACGACGCAGACATCAATGTCGCCACTTTCGGCGATGAGACGGTCTGCCAGCGAGCCGCCCCAGGTGCGTTTGTCAGGCTTGCCCACAACGATCTGGGAGACGTTGCGTTCGCTGGCCAGTTGCAGCAGGGCCTCCGCCACATCATCCCCGGTGAGGGAAACCACCTCGGCGCCTAGGCGACGCGCCAGCCCCAGGGCGCGTGTCAGCACTTCTTGTTCGGCAGGGCTGAGAGGGGCGGATCTTTCCACCCAGGCGACGATCCATGATCCGTCCAGTCTTGCGGCTGCGCGGCGTGTCCAGCGGATGAGACTTTCCGCATAAGGGCTGGGGCCGATGCCGACGAGGAGACGCGCATTGGTCTTCCAGGCACTGGTCACGCGCCGTGTCCGGCGGATGTCATCCAGGTCACGGTCAACGCGCTCGGCGGTGAAGCGGAGGGCGAGTTCGCGCAAGGCGGTGAGGGTGCCTTCTTTGAAAAAATTGGAGACGGCATGTTCAGCCCGTTCCCCCATGTACACCTTGCCCTCAGCCATGCGCTCGAGCAGCTTTTCGGCACTGAGGTCAATGAGCTGGATCTCATGCGCACGATCCAGCAGGGAGTCGGGTACCTTTTCCTGAATGACCACGCCACTGATCTGCTGGACGATGTCCACCTGGCTCTCGATGTGCTGGACATTGAGGGTGGTATATACATCCAGCCCGGCATCCATCAGCTCCAGCACATCTTGGTAACGTTTGGCATGGCGCGAGCCGGGGGCGTTGGTGTGGGCCAGTTCATCCACCAGCACAAGCTGCGGGCGCAGGCGCAGAACCTCATCCACATCGAATTCTTCCAAGGAGTAGCCACGATGGTCTAACATCTTGCGTGGTAAAACGTGCAGGCCTTCCAGCAAGGCGGAGGTCTCGTGGCGGCCATGCGTTTCGACCACGCCCACCAGCACCTCCACGCCTTCCTTGGACCGCTGCCGGGCAGCCTGCAGCATGGCGTAGGTTTTACCCACCCCAGGGCACATGCCCAGGAAGATGTGCAGCCGCCCTGGCTGCGCCTGCGAGTGCTCCTTTTGCATCTGCGCCAGCAGAGCATCGGGGTTGGGGCGTGGAGGTTCCGGTTGCATGGCGTATCTTGAGACGAGTTATTTGACGGCGTCGAGTGCCAGATTGAGCGAGACCACATTCACCCGCGCCTCACCTAGCAGGCCAAAAGTGTGCGCGCTGGTGTGGGTGGTGATGAGGCTCTCGACCTGTGGCAAGGGTAGGTTTCTGGCCTTGGCCACACGGGCAGCTTGGAGCGCGGCGTTTTTGACACTGATGTGTGGGTCCAAACCGGAGCCAGAAGCGGTGACCGCATCGGCAGGCACTTCAGCATCGGCGGTCAGGCCATTCAGATTGCGGTAGGCGGTGAGGCGTTCCTGGATCTGATCCCGCAACTTTTGGGAAGTGGGGCCGAGGTTGCTGCCGCTGGAACTGGCACCGTCATAACCGCTGCCAGCCGCGCTTGGGCGAGTGTGGAAGTAGCGCTCGGAGGTGAAGTTTTGCCCCAGCAGGCTGGAGCCGCGCACTTTGCCATCGGCACCGATGATGAGGCTGCCCTGGGCCTGATCTTTAAATGCTGCCTGCGCCACCGTGGTGACGAGCAGGGGATAAACACCGCAGGTGATGCCCGCCAGCACGAAGGTGGCGATGATGGCGGGGCGGATTTCTTGGAGAAGCAGTATCATAAGTGGTTGGGGGATTAGAGATTGATGATCAGGTCAATGATCTTGATGCCGATGAAGGGGACGATGAGGCCGCCGAGGCCATAGATGAGGAGGTTCCGCCGCAGCACTGCCACCGCGCCCATGGCCCGGTAAGGCACGCCTTTCAGCGCTAGCGGGATGAGGGCCACGATGATGAGGGCATTGAAGATGACCGCACTCAGGATGGCGCTCTGCGGACTGACGAGGCCCATGATGTTCAGCGGAGCCACTTCCGGGAAGGTGGCCATGATCATGGCGGGGATGATGGCAAAGTACTTCGCTACGTCATTGGAGATACTAAAGGTGGTTAGGCTGCCGCGCGTCATGAGCAGTTGTTTGCCGATTTCGACGATCTCAATGAGCTTCGTGGGGTTGCTATCCAGGTCCACCATGTTGCCCGCTTCACGGGCGGCCTGGGTGCCTGTGTTCATGGCCACGCCCACATCGGCCTGGGCCAGGGCTGGGGCATCATTGGTGCCGTCGCCTGTCATGGCCACCAGATGGCCTGCGGCCTGCTCATCGCGGATGCGCTTCAGTTTATCTTCTGGAGTGGCCTGGGCCATGAAGTCATCCACGCCTGCCTCAGCGGCAATGGCGGCGGCGGTCATGGGATTGTCCCCGGTGATCATGACGGTGCGGATGCCCATTTTGCGAAGCTGCGCGAAACGTTCCTTGATGCCGCCTTTGACCACGTCTTTGAGTTCGACGATGCCGAGGACTTGGTTGCCTTCGCAAACGACGAGGGGCGTGCGTCCGGCGCGGGAGGCTGCCTCCACGGCCTTGGTCACTTCCGCGGGGTAGGTGCCGCCCTGGTTGATGACGTGGGCTTTGATGGAATCGGCTGCACCTTTGCGGATGCTGCGTCCATCCAGATCCACGCCGCTCATGCGAGTCTGAGCGGTGAAGGGGATGAAGGTGGCGTGCGGTGCGGCGAGTTCGCGACCACGGATGTTAAACTTCTCTTTGGCCAGTACCACGATGCTGCGGCCTTCGGGTGTTTCATCGGCCAGGGAAGCGAGCTGGGCGGCATCGGCCAGTTGCTGCTCGGTGATGCCGGGTGCAGGACGGAAGTCTGAGGCCATGCGGTTGCCGATGGTGATGGTGCCGGTCTTGTCCAGCAGCAGCACGTCAATATCGCCCGCAGCCTCCACGGCACGACCGCTGGTGGCCATGACATTGCGGCGGATGAGGCGATCAATGCCGCTGATGCCAATGGCGCTGAGCAGGCCGCCGATGGTGGTGGGGATCAAACACACCAGCAGTGCGATGAGCACCGGGATTGAGAAATTGGCCCCGGCATAAACCCCGAACGGCATGAGCGTGATGCACACCAGCAGGAAGATCAGCGTCATGGCTGAAAGCAGGATGGTGAGGGCGATCTCGTTCGGCGTTTTTTGACGCTGTGCGCCTTCCACCATGGAGATCATGCGGTCCAGGAAGGTCTGACCTTTTTCCGACGTGATGCGGATGACGATGCGGTCACTGATGACACGAGTGCCACCTGTGACAGCGCTGCGATCACCCCCGCTTTCACGGATCACAGGGGCGGACTCCCCCGTGATGGCGGCCTCATCCACGCTGGCGATGCCCTGGATCACTTCGCCATCGGCAGGGATGACATCGCCGGCTTCACAGATGACGAGCTCGCCTTTCTCCAATGCGGCAGCGGGTACCAGTTTTTCATCGTTGCCGATGAGGCGACGGGCCATGGTGTCTTTGCGGGCACGGCGCAGGCTGTCTGCCTGGGCTTTGCCACGGCCCTCGGCGACGGCTTCGGCGAAGTTTGCAAACAAGACGGTGAACCACAGCCAGACACTGAGTTGGATGATGAAGGCACGATCTTCTCCAGCCGTAAAGATGCTGAAGGTGGTGAGCAGTGCGCCGATGAGCGTCACGAACATGACGGGGTTTTTCACCATCAGGCGTGGGTCGAGTTTTTTGAACGACTCGCCGAGGGCGGGGACGACAATGGAGGCGTCGAAAAGGGAACTGGGTGTGTGTGACATAAGAGTCGAGGTGAAAGGTTGATTAGAACAAGCGGCCCTGGAGCGTGAGGAAGTGCTCAACGACGGGACCTAAAGCGAGGGCAGGGAGGAAATTCAGCGCACCGACGAGGAGGACTGTGCCGATGAGCAGCAGGGTGAAGGTGGCACCGTGGGCCGGGAAGGTGCCAGCGGTGGGCGGTGCGGACTGCTTTTGTACCAAAGATCCAGCCAGAGCCATGATGGGCACGATCATGAGAAAGCGACCGATGAGCATGGCAATGCCTAACGTGGTATTGTACCAGGGAGTGTTCGCGGTCAGGCCTGCGAAGGCGCTGCCGTTGTTCGCCGTGGCGGAGGAGTAGGCATACAGCATCTCGCTAAAGCCATGCGGACCTGCATTGTTCAGACCTGCCAGCCCCCAGGCGCTGACGCTGGCCCAGGCGGTGAAACCAAGGATGCTGAGCGTGAGGATGAGCAGGGTGAGCATGGCCAGCTTGACCTCCTTCGCCTGAATCTTTTTGCCCAGGTATTCCGGCGTGCGACCCACCATGAGGCCAGCGATGAAAACGGCCAGGATGACAAAGACGAGCATGCCATAAAGACCAGCCCCGACCCCGCCGATGACCACCTCGCCCAGCTCCATCATGAACAGAGGTACAAAACCCCCGATGGCGGTGAAGGAGTCGTGCATGGAATTCACGGCACCGCAGGAGGCTGCGGTGGTGACGGTGGCAAAGAGGGCCGAATTAAAGATGCCAAAGCGCACTTCTTTGCCCTCCATGTTGCCATCTGCTGCGGCGACACCGAGCTGCTGGTGGATGGAATTGCCCTGGGCCTCAGCATGGGCGCAAACCAACACACCGCCGGTAAACAGGATGATCATGGCGGCCCAGACGGCCCAGCCGTGGGCTTGGTTCTTCACCATGCGTCCTAAATAATACGTTAGGCCGCTGCCGATGGCGAAGATGGAAAGCATCTGCACGAGATTGGAAAGCGGGGTAGGATTTTCAAAAGGGTGCGAGGCGTTCACATTCACAAAACCGCCGCCATTGGTGCCTAGCATCTTGATGGCGACCTGGGAGGCCATGGGGCCTTGAGCGATGACTTGTTCAGTTCCTTCTAAAGTGGTGGCTTGGGTGTAGGATTCAAAGTTCTGAATCATGCCCTGGGAAACCAGGAAGAGGGCGAAGGCGGCGCACAGGGGCAGCAGCAGGTAATAGGTGACACGAACGAGGTCGGCCCAGAAGTTGCCCAACGTCTTCGCGGAACTGCGGGCAATGCCACGCACCAGAGCGGCGGCGATGCCGATGCCGGTGGCCGCTGAGACGAAGTTATGAAACGTCAGACCCACCATCTGGCTGAAGTAGGAGAGGGTGGCCTCCCCACCATAGCTCTGCCAGTTGGTGTTGGTGGTGAAGCTGACAGCGGTGTTAAAGGCCAGGTGTGGGCTGAGTGCGGGCAGGCCCTGGGGATTCCATGGAAGCAGGTGCTGGCAGCGCAGGATGAGGTAGGTGAAGACCAAGCCGATGAGGCTGAAGGCGAGCATGGAGAGCGTGTATTGCTTCCAGTTCTGCTCGCGCTGGGGATCGGTACCCAGGAGGCGGTAGGTCAGTTTTTCGATGGGTTTCAGGATGGGGTCCAGCCAGGTGGGGCCCTGAGCATCCAGCACCTGCATGAGGTAGAGGCCCATGGGCTTGGTGATGAGCGCGAGGAGGCCTAGAAATAGGGCGAGTTGAAGCCAGTCGTTCGTGTGCATGATCGTAGTGGATTAGAATTTTTCAGGGCGCAGCATGGCTACCAGCAGGTAGGCCAGCAGAGCCGTGGCGATGAGTGCGATGAGGAAGGTTTCCATGGCGGGTAGGGTTCAGAGAGTTTCGATGACGCGAGCGTAAAGAACGCAGAGGACGATGAAGGCGACGGAGAGGCCGAGGTAGAGGAGGTCAATCATGGGCGGAGAGCTTGCGGCTCAGGGATAGGATTCCCGCGTTTGCGGTTCTGCGTAGTTAAGGGCAGGCAAAAAGGTGTTAAGAAGGTGTTAACACCGCCTGAAGCAGGGATCTGAAAGGTGGATAAATTTTCCTTGTGTTTATGCGACACTTTTAGTTACATACTAAATAGTATGTATGTCTGAACACCCTAAACATGTCCGCAATCCCGCTGAAACCCGCCAAAGGCTGGTGGGGGCGACGCTGCGTCTGATGCTGCGCCAGGGCTATGCCGCGACGACGGTGGACCAGATCTGTGCGGAGGCAGGGCTGACAAAGGGCAGCTTTTTCCATTATTTTGCTAACAAGGAAGCCATTGCCCGTGCAGCCCTGGACGCGTTTGCGCAAATGGGCACGGATTTATACACACCCGCCTGGTCTGAGCCTGGGGTGGATCCGCTGGAGCAACTGCATCGGCTGCTGGACATCATGGTCAGCTTCAATCAAAGGCCTGATGAACTCTGCGTGTGCATGGTGGGCATGATGTCCCAGGAGCTTTCACAGGTGAATGCCGAGATGCGGGCCGCCTGCGATGGGCACCTGCAAGACTGGGAAGCGCGGGTGACGCGCATGCTGACGGAGGCCAAAAAGATCCACCGGGTGCGGCGTGCTTTTGAGCCTGCTCAGGTGGCACATTTTCTCAACAGTCTGTGGCAGGGCTCCATGCTGGTGGGGAAGACGCGCCAGAGCCCAGAGATGGTGATCCAGAACATCGAACTGGCGCGAGATTTTGTGAATTCCTTGTTTGAATCTCCCCTGCCACGCCCTGGGATTCGGAAGGGTAGAATAAAAAAAGAAAAAAGTCTGTCCTGATGTCCTGAACAGCCCAGGCCATTCGTCATGCCTTCGAATACCGTCCATTAACCCCTCAATTTTTATGAGCCTCTCCTCCTCTGATTCCACTGAATACATGGTCCTCTTTCGTGCCACAGGCTGGCAGCAGGATCTTTCACCCGAAGAAATGCAACAGGTCATGGCGCGCACCATGGCGTGGTTTGAGCGCCTCCAGCAGCAGGGTAAGATAAAAGGCGCGCAGCCTCTCTTTGAAGAGGGAAAAGTGATCTCAGGGAGAAAAGTGCGTCAGGTGGCGGATGGACCTTTTGCCGAATCCAAAGAGACCATCGGCGGGTATCTGATGCTGAATGTGAGGACGATGGAGGAAGCGGTGAGCATCGCCAAGGAGTGGCCAATGCTGGACTGTGGAGCCACGGCGGAGGTGAGGCCCGTGGCCCCTGAGTGCCCTAGCTTCAATCGAGTGAAGGAAGCGCAAATGGCGGCTGCCTAACCTAAAGTGTCATGTCTGCTTCCACCTCCAGTGCCGAGTCCGGTATCAGTCAGTTGGCAGACCACCTTTTCCGTCATGAATCGGGAAAGTTGGTCTCCATCCTGACGGGTATTTTTGGCGTCCATCGCCTGCAGATGGCGGAAGATGTGGTGCAGGAGGCGCTGGCACGGGCGCTGCAAACATGGCCCTTTTATGGAGTGCCGGCGAACCCTGCTGCCTGGCTGATGCAGACGGCGAAAAATCTGGCGCTGGACCTCATTCGCCGCGAATCCAGCTTTCAGCAGAAGCAGCCGCAGATCGTCCATTTCATTGAGCAGCGGCTGGCGGATACGGAGACAGGCGAGGAGCCGCGCTTTGAGGGTGAGATCAAGGATGATCGTCTGCGGCTGATGTTTGCCTGCTGCCACCCACAGCTCCCGCAGGAGGCCCAGACGGCGCTAGCCCTGAAAGTGATGTGCGGTTTCAGCCCATTAGAAATCGCTCGTGCTTTTCTCACCTCCGAGGCGGCCATTGCTAAAAGACTGACACGGGCGAGGCAAAAGCTGCAGGAGGAAGCGGTGGCTTTTGAGATTCCTTCGGGGGTCGAGTTGCCCGTTCGGTTGGAGGTGGTACTGCAGATTTTATACCTGCTTTTTAATGAAGGCTACAAAGCCTCGAGTGGTCTGCGATTGATCCGCGAAGATCTGTGTCATGAGGCCATTCGCCTGACCTCTTTGTTGGTTGCGCATCCTGCGGGGAATCAGCCGCGCACGCATGCTCTGCTGGCGCTCATGCTGCTGAACGGTGCGCGTTTCGCCGCGAGGCTGGATGCGGGGGGCAACATCTTGCGACTGGAGGAGCAGGACAGGCAGCGTTGGGATAAGGGCATGATCCAGAGGGGCATTTTTCATCTGGGATTGTCCACTCAGGGAGACCAGGCCAGCGAATATCATCTTCAAGCGGGCATTGCGGCCTGTCATTCATTGGCCCCAGATGCAGCCTCAACGGATTGGCCGCAGATCCTTCGGCTTTACGATCATCTGCTGCAAATGAATGACTCCCCCATCATCGCACTGAACCGCGCGGTGGCACTGGCCAAGGTAGAGGGGCCTGCACAGGGACTGGCGGCTGTGGAGGCCATCTTGGATCGCCAACCCCTGGACTCCTACCACCTTTTCCATGCTGTCATAGGTGAGCTGGAGGCCCAGCAGCAGCATTACCAGTCAGCAGCGGCGCATTTGCGCGCGGCTTTGAAACTCACCGAAATGGCTTCTGAGCAAAGCTTGCTGAGCAAGCGGCTGCAAGAGATCGAACAATCAAATTGAACCAAACTTCACACGAACCCAACCTAACCAAAAGATAAACTATGATCGCTAAAATTCTCATCGGCCTTGCCGTTCTACTCACTGGTCTTGCCGTCGTCATTTCCATGCGCCCAGATGATTTTCGGGTGTCCCGTTCTGCCACGATGCAGGCCACACCTCAGGCTATTTTTGAGCAGGTGAATGATCTGCGCAAAGGCCAGGACTGGTCTCCCTGGGTCAAGCTGGACCCCACTTGTAAATACACCTTTGAGGGGCCTGCGGCAGGCGTGGGCTCTTCTGTTCAATGGTCCGGCAACAATGATGTGGGTGAGGGGAAACAGACCATTGTCGAAAGTCGCCCAGGGGAACGAGTCGGAATGAAGCTGGAATTCGTCCGCCCCTTTGCAGGCACGAATGATGTGGAGTTCACCTTCAAGCCTGAAGGCACGGGCACTCTTGTCACATGGACCATGTCCGGCAAAAACAACTTCATGAGCAAGGCCGTGGGGCTGGTGATGGACTGCGACAAGATGTGCGGAGACTTCTTTGTTCAGGGATTGGCCAGCTTAAAGGGCATCGTCGAAGTCGCGCCGAAGGCCTAAACACGGACCGATTTTTATCTCAAACCACATAAATGTAGCCTAACCAATTCATTCGTTTAATTTATGAAAATATCCCTGGTTCAGCCTTATCTCTTTTTCGGCGGGCGCTGTGAGGAAGCCCTTGAGTTTTATCGCAAGGCCATCGGTGCCCAAGTGGGCATGGTGATGCGCTTCAGTGAAAGCCCTGAGCCACCACCCCCGGACATGCTAGCCCCTGGTTTTGCCGATAAGGTGATGCACGCCTCATTCACCGTGGGTGAGACGGTTTTGATGGCCTCCGATGGTTGTGAAGGCCCGGAATCTTTTGCGGGGTTCTCACTGTCTTTGAGTGTAGCGACGGTGGAAGAGGCGGAAGCAAAATTTGCTGCCTTGGCAGAGGGGGGCGAGGTGACGATGCCGCTGGGGAAGACCTTTTGGTCCCCTTGCTTTGGCATGCTCAAGGATCAATTTGGGATGGGCTGGATGGTTACGCTCCTTGAAGATGGGCCTCCGAGTCACTGATGGGGAAGGTGACGAAAATGCTGCTAGAGAAACGGTGTCATGGATGACTGGATGCGCAGAGCTTGGTTATGAAACTCTCTTTCCCCTCGACATGATCTCTTTGATTCCTTCCGCATCTGAATCAGTGGCCCTGGAGAGTGCGTCGGACTGGAGCCTGGACTGCGTTTTTTCAGCTCCGCGTGAAGACGTTTTTAAAGCCTGGACGGAGGCTGGAATTTTAGCGCAGTGGTGGGGCCCGAATGCCTTTACCAATCCGGTGTGCGAGATGGATGTGCGGCCAGAAGGACGCTACCGCCTGACCATGCGCAGTCCAGATGGAACAGACTACCCACTTCAAGGGAAGTGGATCGAGGTGGTGGCACCCCGGCGACTGGTGATGACGGTGGATTGTTCTGGATTCCCCGCTGCTTGGCTGGAGATGCTGAAACCAGCGGCTGCGCCTGAAGAGGTGAATCTGCCAAAACCTTTGCTGCTGACCGTGAATTTGAGCGAAGTGACCGAAGGAACGCTTCTGAGTCTGCGCCTAAGTTTCGATTCTCCCGCCCTTTGTGAGGTTTTTCTGCGTCAGGGGCTACGCGAAGGCTGGGTGGAGAGTTTTGAGAGCCTAGCGGCACTGTTGGTTATCCTAGTACCTGACGAATCGATGTAAAAAAATTCGTCTTCCTGTCCTTAACCTGGATGCTCGTTCGTCGTCTCTTTGAACAGCCGTTTAATCCTCCGGCTACGAATCCTCTTAGAACCATTCCTCGCATGACTAACAAAATGATCTTCGTCAACATCGCCGTCAAAGACCTGCCTAAATCACGGGCGTTTTTTGAGGCCTTAGGCTACAGTTTCAATGAGCAGTTTTGCGACGACACGGCTGCTTGTTTAGTCATCAGTGAGAGCATCTTTGCCATGCTGCTGACCGAGCCGAAATTTCAGAGCTTCACACCTAAACCCCTGGTGGATGCGAAGCAGAGTACAGAGGTGCTGATCGCTCTATCCTGTGAGAGTCGCGAAGAAGTGAATGCGCAGGTGGCCAAGGCCATCTCCGCAGGTGGATCCACCTACAATGACCCGCAGGATCACGGTTTCATGTACAGTCACGGTTTCCAGGATCTGGATGGCCATATTTGGGAGGTCTTTTGGATGGACCCTTCCGCTATCACGCCTGCGTGAAATCTGAGCGCCCAGATTTTCAATCGTTCACCCAATCTCCCTTCTATGAAATACATACCCGCCGTCGTCAGTGCCCTTCTGGGCTTCTTATTCATTTTCGCAGCTGTCATGGTGTTGTTTAATTTGGCCCAGCCTAAACCGGAAGACATGCCGCCGGAAGGTTCGCCTGCAGCCTTTTTCATGGCAGCTATCGGACCCACAGGCATGCTGACACTGGTGAAAGTGTGTGAGTTGGTGGGTGGCCTGCTGGTCGTCATTCCCCGCACGCGTAACATCGGGCTGCTGTTCCTGGGGCCGATCATTGTCAATATCCTGGCTTATCATGCGCTGGTTGCCAGAGATCTGACCAGCAGCGGCGGCACCATCGGTATGCTGGCCTTCATCAGCTTAGCGCCTCTATACCTCCTGTGGGTGGAGCGCCGGGCCTGGGCGGGGCTTCTTCGCCGCTAAAGCTTTCTCGCTTTCTGTATAAACCACAAACCTAGCCTAACATTATGTCACACTACATTGATGGATTCGTCCTGCCCATCGCGGCAGATAAAATTTCCGAGTATCAAAGCATCGCCGAAAAGGCGAGCAAGATCTGGATGGAGCATGGGGCCCTCGACTATCGCGAATGCGTGGTCGAAGATACCGATGCCAAGGACATGGTTTCCTTTCCAACCCTCGCAGGGGTCAAGGACGGAGAGACCGTGGTCTTAGCCTACATTGTTTATGAATCGCGAGAACACCGCGATGAGGTCAATGCCAAAGTCATGGCCGATCCACGCATGCATGAATTTTGCCCCGATCATGGTGGCATTCCACCCTTTGACTACAAGCGCATGGCCTACGGTGGTTTCAAGACGATCGTGAGCATTTGATCCAGCCGATAAACCGCGAATGGTGCAGAGAAATCTGCACCCTTTTTTGTGGACTAACTAGATGGATGAATTGAATGGAGGATTCTTGGGTTGCCTCATGGCGCTGACTCCCTAGGGTGGACGGATGAATCCTGCCCCCATGGAAATTCTGGCCACGGTCTTGTTTGCGCTAGCGGTCCTGCATACTTTTTCGGTGAAGCGTTTTGCGCATTGGGCGCATCAATACCCTCGCGGCTCCATTCAGGAAAATCTGCTGCATTTCCTGGCCGAAACGGAGGTGGTGTTTGGCCTCTGGGCGGCAGCGCTGTTCGCAGGTATTGTGGTGCTCAAAGGCTCCGTCCATGATGCCGTCGTTTATATTGAGAGCCTGAATTACACGGAACCCAAATTTGTGCTGGTGGTGATGGTGGTGGCGGCGACGCGGCCTGTGGTGAAGATGGCGGAAAGTCTCATCAGTGGCATTGCGCGGCTCTTGCCGATGCAGGAGGCGATGGCTTTTTACGTGGCGGCGTTGGTGATTGGTCCGTTGCTGGGGTCGTTCATCACGGAGCCTGCGGCGATGACTCTTTTGGCCCTGGTACTCAAGCGCCGTTACTTTGATCAAAACATCAGTTTGAAGCTGGCGTACGCTACCTTGGGTCTGTTGTTTGTGAATGTTTCCATCGGCGGCACGTTGACACACTTTGCGGCGCCGCCGGTGCTGATGGTGGCAGCAAAGTGGGAGTGGGATACGATGTTCATGCTGACCCACTTTGGCTGGCGTGCCGCGCTGAGTTGCCTCACGGCGACCAGCATCGTGACGTTCCTTTTTCGTGAGGAGTTGCGCGGTCTGAAGGTGGTGGAAAATCGCAGTGGGGCAGTGCCCGTGTGGTTGACGATTTTGCATCTGGGTTTTTTGGCGGCTGTGGTGGGGTTTGCGCATCACCCAGATGTGTTCTTTGGCGTGTTCATGCTGTTCCTCGGGTTGGTTTCCGCCACGCGTGAATATCAGGATCAGCTCAAGTTGAAAGAAGGCCTTTTGGTGGGCTTCTTTCTGGCGGGGTTGGTCACGCTCGGTTCGTTGCAGGCTTATTGGTTAAAGCCGTTGATCAGCAGCCTCAGTGGGCATGCCTTGTTCTATGGAGCGACGGGGCTGACGGCGCTGACGGACAATGCGGCACTGACCTACCTAGGGTCTTTGGTGGATGGCATTAGCGCGGATTTAAAATATGCGCTGGTGGCGGGTGCCGTGACGGGTGGTGGATTGACGGTGATCGCCAATGCGCCGAACCCTGCCGGGGTGGGGATTTTGCAAAGCGCGAAGGTTTTTGGGGTGGAGGGCATCAGCCCGCTGCGCCTGCTGCTAGGGGCGCTTTTGCCCACGCTAGTTGCCATCGTATTTTTCTGGTGGGTGTGAGGTGAGTTGTCATTTTTCTTGCATCCTGGGCTAGGTCCACCCCACTGTGCGGCGCATGTCTGAAGTCACCGCCATCAGCAAGTTTGCCTGCCCCGGTTGTGGGGGCGAGGCTGTGTGGACCCCGGCTAAAAAGGCCCTCGTTTGCCCTTACTGCGGCACGGTTTCGCCAGCAGAGCTGAAGGCCGATGGGTCCTTGATCGAGGAGAGTGATCTGGTAACAGCCCTGCGCTCCATTCCCGAAGATCAGCGTGGCTGGGCGGCTCAGCGGAAAACGGTGCGCTGCCAGAGCTGCCAGGCCATTTCGGTCTTTGATGCGAAGCGGGTGGCGCAGCGTTGCGACTTCTGCGGCTCTTCTTCATTGCTGAAAGTGGATGACATCCAGGCTCCTATCCGGCCGGGCAGTCTGTTGCCGTTTAAGATCGCCGATACGCATGTGCGTGAGGACATTCGGAAATGGTATGGCAGCCACTTTTGGGCGCGGAGTAATCTGAATGACAAGGCGATGACGGATACTCTGCACGGCCTGTATCTGCCCTACTGGACCTTTGATGCCCATGCCGAATGCCCGTGGGAGGCGGAGGCGGGCCATCATTATTACACGCGGGATAGCCAGGGCCGCCAGCAGCGCCAGACCCGCTGGGAATACGCGAGTGGGCATGTGAGTCAGGACTTTGACGATGTTCTGGTGCCTGCCTCGAAAGGCGTGCATCCGGCGCTGCTGACAGCGCTGGAGCCCTTCCCCACGGTGGACAGTCTGGTGCCGTATGATGCGGGCTACCTTTCCGGCTGGGTGGTGGAGCAGTATCAGATTGACCTCATCCAGTCTGCCCAGGCTTCGCGCTCGCGGATGGATGACCTGTTGCGCAGTGCCTGTGCTCAGCAGATCCCAGGCGATACCTACCGGAACCTGCAAATCTCCCCTGAGTACAGTTCGCAAACCTTTAAGCATGTGCTGCTGCCGGTGTGGCTACTGACGTACACCTACGGCACGAAAACTTACCAAGTCGCGGTGAACGGCGTCACCGGAAAGATCACCGGGGAATACCCGCTGAGTTGGGTGAAGATCACCATCGCGGTGGTTCTGGCGCTGACCCTCCTCATGATCTTTTGGTTGAATGGGAATTGAGGCATTCCTAGCCGGGTGAAATGGCCTTGATTTGACGTCCCCACTCAACTCAATCGACAGCGAAGGCTAGGCAGCGGAGCGCGAGTTTTTAATTCGCCTGACTTTCTTTGTGCATACGGAGGCCATTACAAACCACGTTCGCTCCTAGACCGTCCCGCGTGCGGGACGGGACTACAATGCACGGAATTAGCTCGCGACGACCTTCAAAGACCACCTGCTGGCGCAGGCAGCTACGAGGGACTTCAGGCTTCTTTGACGATCAAGTCGGCGATCTTTTCGGCGGAATTGCGCACGGCGATTTTGTTTGCGGCGCGTTTCATTTCGTCGGCCTTTTTCGGATTCATGAGGATGTCGCGCACGGCATCGGCTAGGACGTCGGCGTTGATCTCTTTTTCCGTAAGCAGGCGTGCTGCGCCTTCTTTGGCGAAGACTTCGGCATTGCGCGTTTGATGATCATCTGCGGCAAAGGGATAGGGCACCAGCAGGCTGGGGACGCCAAAGTAGGCGAGTTCAGACATGGAGGAGGCTCCGCTGCGGGCGATGGCTAGATCTGCCACCCGGTAGGCCATGTCCATGCGGTGGCAAAAGGCGGCCACGTGCTGGGGCAGGGTAGGGTGCTTGGCATACACGTCCCGCACCTCTTCGTAATCCGTCGGCCCGGCGATGTGCAGTACCTGGATTCCCATGCGCTCAAATTGCTCTAGCGTCATGCCCACCACTCGGTTCACGCCCCGGGCCCCCTGGCTACCGCCCATGATGAGGAGGGTCTTTTTGGTCTTATCCAGCTTGAAAAACTCGTAAGGGTCTTCCTTCGAAGTCGTGCGCATGGAACTGCGCACGGGGGTGCCCACCACGCGCACATCGCTGTGCTGGGGGAAGAAGCCTTTGCAGGCATCCAGCCCACAAAGCACCGTGTCAGCATAGCGGGCGTTCAGTTTGTTCGCCTTGCCTGGGATGGCATTGCTCTCGTGGATGAGTGTGCGGCGTTTTTCCTTTTTGCCAGCATACAGAGGTGCAAAGGACGTAAAGCCACCCATGCCCAGCACCACGCTGACGTTCTTATCCCGGATGATTTTTCGGCACTGGCGCATGCCTTTCCAGAGACCGGAGAGGAAGCCGATCATCTTGGGCGACCATGGCTTGGGCATGGCCAGGAAGGGCATTTTTTCAAAACGCAGATCCTTGTGGCCGGAGGCGGCGATGGAATCAATCTTCTTTTCGCTGATGAGCAGGGTCACTTCATGACCGCGTGCAGAGAGCACTTCGCCCACGGCGATGCCGGGGAACAGATGGCCGCCCGTGCCCCCACAAGCGATCAGCACGTGGAGGGACTTTTTGGATTTGGATTTCACAGAGATTCAAAGCTGGGGTGTCCAGCGGCGTTTTCTGCGGATCACTGGAAGCTGATCCCAAGTCAGATGCACGCCCTGGCGGTGGATATTGATCAGGACCCCGACGGCCATCATGGCAGCCAGGAGGCTCGACCCCCCGTACGAGACGAAGGGGAGCGGCAATCCCTTATTGGGCAGCAAAGCAGTGGTTACGCCCATGTTCAAGAGCGCTTCGAGGGCGAGGAGAAAAGTCAGGCCAAAACCCAGCAATTTACCAAAGCGATTTGGCGCATAGGAGGCGATGCACATGCCTGCAAAGGTCAGAATGATGAAGGCCAAAACGGCCCCGCCCACACCCCAAAGGCCCAGTTCCTCACCCACCATGGGGAAAATGAAGTCCGTGTGCGCTTCGGGCAGGTAGGAGAGTTTCATGCGCCCTTCACCCAGTCCGCGCCCTTCCAGACCGCCGGAACCAAAGGCCAGCTTGGAAATCCACTGCTGCAAACCCAGCGTCTCTTTGTGCTTCTCCAGGTCAAAGATGATCATGACACGTTCAAAGCGGTTCGGCGCCAGTTTGATCCCTGTCCACAGAGCGGCCAGGGCCGTGCCACCGATGACGGCGAGATAGCTGAAACGGGTGCCTGCCACGAACATGATGCCTGCCCCCACAGCGGCGGAGACGGAGGCATTTCCCAGGTCCACCTCACCGCCGATGAGGCCCACAAACGCGCCTAACAGCAAGCCGGGTAGGATGAGCCCATGCTTCAGCGTGCGTTCCAGATTTTCATGCGTGGCAAACCAGCCTGCCATGCCGACGATGAGTGCCAGCTTGGCAAATTCGGAGGGTTGCACGCGCATACTGCCATAGCCGATCCAGCGGGCAGCACCATTCACGCGTGCAGCGATGACGGGCTTGTACCCCAGCATCTGGGCGAGGTGCCATTCATAACAGAGCAGCAGGCCAAAGGCGGCCCCACCTAGCAGCCACCAGCGCCAGCGAAACCATAGGTTGTAATCCACCACGGCCATGACCACACAACCCACCAGGGAGACGCCTAACCAAAGGCCTTGCCGCCACAGAGTGACGTAGTCCTCGCCACCGCCTTCCTTGGTGAAGAAGCTGGTGCTGGCCAGCATGGTGATTCCCAGACCTGTGAGCAGCGCGACCGCCAGCAAAAGAAGGAGGATGGAGCGTTTGGCCATGGGAGAAGAACCAAGTTCAAGGGTGCAGTTATGGACAAAGAGCCAGCGACAGAAGCTGTCTCTCCGCCGTCCTTACTTGCGCGGGATGACCAGCTTCATGCCGATCTTGAGCGCTTCTGGGCGGGTATTCTTGTTCGCATCCTGCAGGGCTTTCACGGAGATGCCGTGCTTGCTGGCGATGCGATAAAGAGTCTCACCCGACTGTACCGTGTGGCTTCCGGCCGTAGCCTTGGCAGGCTCCTTTTTGGCGGGAGGTGGCGTGTCGGCGATCTTCTTCACGGGGGCTTTTTCCACCACTGGGGCGGGTTTGGGCTCAGGCTGGCGTGGCACGGGGATGGCTTTCGGCACTTCCTTCTCCACCTCTTTTTTTACCACGGGCTGGGGAGCCGGGGCAGGGGGAGCTGGCGGCGCTTCTTCGATCTTGGGTGCGGAGGTCTGGGGCAGCTCGACGATGACAGGCGTGCCGGAGGCTTCCTTGTTCACCGCAGGTGGCGGGCTGTCCTGCACCTGCATGCCGGGGGCGACCGTTGGGGCGGGGGTCAGCTCGTTTTCGATGGTGGGGCTAAAGCTGAAACCGTTCTCACCTGGCAGAGCCAGATTGATCGGCACCTGAGCTTCGGCAAGGGAAGCCGTAGGGGCTGCTGGCTGGGCGATCTCGCCATTGGCACCGGCCACGCTGATGCCGACGGCTTTCACCACGGGGCGCATGGGGTAGCGGATGACATCGTTGATCTTGATCTGGCGGCCTTCATCCAGCTTGTTTAGCTTGATCAGCACTTCTTCAGACACTTCCAGTTTCTTGGCCACGCTGGGGATGGAGTCGCCTGACATCCACGCGTAAGTGGAGTATTCTTCCAGCGACTTGTCCGTGACCAGGCCGAGGTCCACCGAGGCTCCTGGCAGCACACTGGCGGGAGCAGGCTTGTTGTAGTTTTCCACCAGGGCGGTGGTCGGGGCTTCTTCCCCATTCATGAAGTCGTAGATGATGATGCCGCCGATGACGACGACATGGATCAGCAGCATGACGACAAACATGCGCGCCATGTTGGAATTCGGTTCATGCTGATTGAAGGCACCTTCGTCTGTGACCATGGCCACACGGTGCTTGTATCTCTCACCCTCCAGGAGGTTGAGCAGGAGCTTATCTTTCTTCTTTTTGCTCATGGTGTTCGGGATGTTGAGGTGATCTTCAGGTCAAGGATTGGACAGCCGTGCGGAAGGCTTCGCCGCGCTGGGCGTAGCCGGTGTACATGTCAAAGGAGGAGGTGCCAGGGCTGAGGATGATGCTGTCCCCCGCACGAGAAAGGTCGGTCGCTAGCTGCACGGCCTCGGCCATGTCGGCGGCAGTTTGGCAGGGCACCAGGTCTTCAAAAGTGGCCTTCAGGGCCTGGGCGATCTCGCCAATGCACACCATGGCGCGGACCTGACCCTTCAGGGAGTCGCGCAGCGGGGTGTAATCGAGCTGTTTGTCCTTGCCCCCCACGATCAAAACGATGGGGCGCTCCATGGCACCGATGCAGGCTTCCAGGGCGTGCAGGTTGGTGGCCTTGGAGTCATTGATGAACTCGCGGCCATGCAGTTCGCGCACCAGTTCGCAGCGGTGCGCAGGGGCTTCGTAACCAGCAAGGGCGGACTGCATTTCTTCCAGAGACAGGCCATGTACCTGGCAGGCCATCATGGCTGCCATGACGTTTTCCATGTTGTGGCGTCCACGCAGGGTGGAGTTCACCTCAAAAGTCACGTTTTCAGGGCCCACCTGGATGCAGCCTGCGCTGTAGGTCCAGTCGGCGTCTGCGCCATAGGCGGAAAAGGTGAGCCGCTGGGCCGCGCCGGTATCCACCGTTTCACCGGCGCGGACGATGGCGACATCGCTGGCGGTGACGTTTTCAAAAATGCGCGCCTTGGCCGCGTAGTAGGACGGCATGTCTGGGTAGCGATCCAGGTGATCCGCAGCGAAGTTGAGCCACAGGCTCGCTTTGGCCCGATAGTTCTGGATCGTCTCCAGTTGGAAACTGCTGATCTCCAGTGACAGCACGTCATAAGAAACGCCGCTGGCGACGACTTCACTCAGCGACATGCCATGATTGCCACAGGGGACGGATTTTTTCCCGCAGGCATTGAACAGGTGCGCGATCAGCTCCGTGCAAGTGCTTTTGCCATTGGTCCCAGTGATGCCTACGAGAGGCAGATCCGTGAGATTGAAGGCGAACTCCATTTCCCCAGTGAGGGGGATGCCGACATCCGTGAATTTCTTGGGCAGGGGCCAGTTGGCATCCAGTCCAGGACTGGTGATGACAAGGTCGAAATCCCCTGTTTTCACGACCAGATCCCGCGCGGCCTGACCGCTGAGGGTGCGAAAGCCTTCGGCGTGCTGTTTATCCAGCGCGGCTTTGATTTTCTGCGGTTCCCCCTCATCCACCACGGTCACTTCGGCCCCATGCAGGCGCGCGAGACGGGCAGCCCCTAGGCCGCTGCGTCCTGCTCCCAGGATGGCGAAGTGTTTTCCGGTGAATTTAGGCATGGAAACGATGGTGATTTTTAAAACTCTAATCAACTACCACTAATTTGGCATTGATCATTCGGTTTTATTAATATTTCGGATCTACCGAAGTTTCAAGGTCGCTAAACCAAGAAGGGCAAAAAACAGCGACATGGCCCAGAACCGCACGATGACCTGGTTTTCATGCCAACCGCCCAATTCAAAATGATGGTGAATGGGCGACATGCGGAACACGCGCTTGCCCCGGGTTTTGAAGCTGATCACCTGGATGATCACGCTCATGGCCTCCATGACAAACACCCCGCCGACCAGGGCCAGGACGATCTCTTGCTTACAGCCGATGGCGAGGGTGGCGATGCAACCGCCGAGGGCGAGGGAGCCGGTATCTCCCATGAACATGCGGGCGGGGTGGGCATTGAACCACAGAAAACCGACGCACGCCCCGGCGAGCGCCATGGCGACGATGGGCAGTTCATTGGCCAGGCTATGGTGCGCGACGCCCAGATATGTGGAATAATTAGCATTTCCACAAACATACCCAAAGCCAGCGTAAGCGAGAGCTGTCGTGAGGGAGCAGCCTGTGGCGAGGCCATCCAGCCCGTCTGTGAGGTTCACGGCATTTGAGGCTCCCACAATGATAAGGGTGAAAAGCAGCACGGAGAAAATGCCCATGTCAGCGATGAGGGCGTCTTTAAAGAAAGGCACATACAGCGCCCTGAGCGTGAGGCCACCTTCCGGATCGGTCGGTACCGCGTAGGCCATGAGGATGCCTGCGATCAAGGCCACACTGGTCTGCCAAATGAGTTTGAGGCGGGCGCTGGCACCTTTGGAGTTCTTTTTGCTGATCTTGAGGTAGTCATCCCAAAAACCCAGTCCGCCGAGGCCGATGGTGGTGAAGAGGATGGTCCAGACCATGATGTTATCCCACTTGGCCCAAAGGAGGGTGGAGATGACAATGGTGGCCAGAATGAGAATGCCGCCCATGGTGGGGGTGCCTGCTTTTTTGCCCTGGAGTTCAAAGAGCTTGCCCACTTCTTCCGCCGTGCGGATGGGTTGGCCGATCTTGAGGGAAATGAGTTTCCGGATCAGCTTTTCCCCAAACAGGAGGGAGAGGACAAAGGCGGTGATGAAAGCCCCGCCGGCCCGGAAGGTGTGGTAACGGAAGATGTTAAGCAGCTTGTACAGGGCGGAGTCGTCGCTGATCCAGTCAGCGGCTTCGAGCCAGTTGCGGAGTTCGTAGAGCCAATAAATCATACCGTCTGAAAGTGAGGGAGAATTTTCTCCATGCCCGCGGAGCGGCTGCCTTTCAGCAGCACGGCATCTCCAGGCTGCAGCATTTGCCGCAAATGCGCAGCGCAGGCTTCATGGGTGGGGAAATTGAGAGTGGTGGCCAAGCCTGCGGAATGGGCGGCGGAGGAGATCTGTGCGGCTTCATCGCCCACAGTGAACAGAGCGGTGAGCCCCAGGCCGGCGGCAAACTGCCCCACACCCTGATGCTCTGCCACTGCATGAGGGCCAAGCTCGCCCATGCGACCAAGCACGGCGATTTTTTGCCCGGCGGATGACAGGGCCGCCAGGGTGCTTAAGCCCGCTTTCATGGAGTCGGGGTTGGCGTTGTAGGAGTCGTCAATGAACAGGATGCCCTGCACCAGCTTGGTCTCCATGCGGCCACCGGTCAGTTTGGCACTGCTAAAAGCTGCGGCGATGTCTGCTGGGGCGATGCCGTGGGCCCAGCCCATGCAGGCGGCGAGGGCGGCATTTCCCACCATGTGATCTCCCATGATGGGCAGGAAGGTCTCCACGACTTCACCAGCGAAGTCCAGTTTGAAGCGGGTGCCTTCACCACTGGGGCGGAGGTCAAAGGCGTGCACATCTCCAGCCCCCGTGCCTGCGGTGTACACCGTGGCCTGGCAGTGGCGGGAGATCAGCGGGGTGTAGGGATCGTTGGCATTCAGCACCACCACGCCCTCGGCATGGACGTTAGCGGGAACGGTGGCTTTTTCCCAACCGATGGCATCTCGGCTGCCCATGTACTCAATGTGAGCGAGGCCCACATTCGTCACGATGGCGGCATCCGGCAGGGCAATGTCTGCCAGTACTTTCAGCTCGCCGGGGTGGTTCATGCCCATTTCCACCACGCCGCACTCATCGCCTTCACTCAGGCTGAGGAGCGTCAGCGGCACGCCGATGTGGTTGTTCAGATTGCCAAAGGTGGCGCGTGTTTGCACTCGCAGCCCCATAATCAGGGCGGTGAGGTCCTTGGTGGAAGTCTTGCCATTGCTGCCGGTGAGGCCGATGATCATCGGCTGGTGCCAGGCGCGGTAGCCGCGTGCCATGTCTTGCAGCGCCAGGAGGGTATCTTTAACCTCGATGATGGCGCACCCTGTGGTGGGCCAGGCACTGTCCCGGCGGCTCACCACCACGGCGGCAGCGCCAGCGGCCATGACCTGGGGGATGAAATCATGGGCATCAAACCGATCCCCTACCAATGCTACGAAGACCTCTCCATTGCCGACTTTGCGGGAGTCGGTGGTCACCTGCGTCACCAACTGCGTGCCGTCTCCCTGATGGAGCGTGCCATCGGCGAAGTCGGCCAGCGTTTGGAGAGCGATGGGTTTCATTTTTAGCGATCGTAAGGGCGACGATTCATTTTTTCCTGCTCGCGCAGCATCTCGCGTTCGGCGCGCTCCACGTCGCGGTTTCCGGCGATCTGGAGCATGACCTGGCGGACCACACGGCGATCATCAAATGGGTGCTTTTTACCCTGGATCTCTTGGTAATCTTCGTGGCCTTTTCCAGCCACCAAAACGATGTCGCCACCGCGAGCGTTTTCGAGGGCGATCTGGATGGCCTCGCGGCGATCCACGGCAGTGACGTGATTCTTAGGCCGGGCAAAGCCCTTCACCGCATCGGCGATGATGACCTGGGGATCGTCGTTGCGTGGATTGTCGCTCGTCAGGATGCAGATGTCGCTGCCCGCTTCTGCTGCGGCGGCCATGAGCGGGCGTTTGGAGCGGTCGCGACCCCCGCCACAACCAAAGACAGTGATGATGCGGCGCGGGCGCAGGGAGCGCACGGTGCGCAGAGCGTTTTCGATGGCGTCTGGCGTGTGGGCATAGTCCACAAAGACTTGGAACTTCGTGGTCGCTTCCGTCACGCGCTCCAGGCGGCCTGGCACCTGAGGGGCGTTTTTCAGGTGGCTCACCGTTTCCCGCAGATTCAGGCCCATGGCGCTGGCAGCGGCGAGTGCGCCTAACGAATTGTACACATTGAAGTCACCGATCAAAGGCGTGCGCACCAAGAAAGTGCGGCCCTTGGCTTCCAGTTCAAAGCTGGTGCCGGTGAGGTCGAAACGCACGTTGGCAGCGCGGAAGTCGAAGCCGACGCCGTAACCGAACTTGATGACCCGGCCCGTGTGCTCAAAGCGGGTGATGAGCTTGCGGCCCCAGGCGTCATCGGCATTGATGATCATGGCCCCTTTGGGCTGGGCGGCGATGGTTTCAAACAAACGCACCTTGGCCACAAAGTACTCTTCCATGGTGCCATGGTAGTCCAGGTGGTCCTGAGTGAGGTTGGTGAAGATGCCGGCGGCGATGGGCAGGCCGTACGTGCGCTGCTGATCTAGGGCGTGGGAGCTAGCCTCCATGGAGACGGCGCGGCAGCCGTTGTTCAGCATCTGGGAGAGCAGGCTCTGGATCTCCAGGGATTCCGGCGTGGTGTGGGTGGAGGGCACTTGCTCCCCACCGAGATCGTAGAGGATGGTGCTCAGCAGACCGCAGCGCTTTTGCCCAGCATTCAGGAGGTGGTGCGTGAGGAAGGCGGTGGTGGTCTTACCATTCGTGCCGGTGACGGCGGCGATGGCCAGCTTCTGTGCGGGGAATCCATTGAGGACAGCGGCGGCCTGTGCTAGGGCGACGCGGCTAAATTTCACGTGCACCCAGGGCAGCTTCACGTCATCTGGCGGGGCCTGTTCGGAGATGATCACGGCAGCCCCTGCGGCGATGGCTTTGGGGATGAAGTCGTGACCGTCCACCGTGTTGCCGCGCAGGGCGACAAAGGCGATGCCCGGGCCCGCCGTGCGGGAATCATAGGTCAGGCCGGTAACTTCGGTATCGAGGCTGCCAGAAACGACGGGGTTATCCAAGTGGGGAATGAGATCGCGCAAGATCATTCGGCACCTCCTTCGAGAGCGAGGGGACGTTGAGGACGAACGGAGAGTTGTTTGAGTGTTTCAGCCACGATTTCAGCAAAGATGGGGGCGGCGACCTTACCCCCACCGATGTCGGCGGGGTCGGGTGCCTGGGGATTGTCCAGCACGACCACGCACACGATTTTTGGGTCGTTCGCTGGTGCGAACCCCGCAAAGGAAGTGATCCACTGGTCTTTTCGATAGCCTCCCTTTCGCAGACTTCCATCTTTATTCTTTCCAACAATCAACTCGTGGTCGTAGCGCTGGGAAGTTCCGGTTTTCCCGGCCACCTGGATTCCTTCGACCTGGGCGCGGGAGCCGGTGCCGTGTTCGACGACGCCCTGGAGCAGTTCCCGCATCATGGCGGCGGTTTTCCCGGTGCACACCTGGCCGACCGTCTGCGGCGGCACGGGGGTGACCTGGCGGCCGCCGTCGGTGACGATGCGATCCACCAGCCGAGGTTTCATGAGGATGCCTCCATTGGCGATGGCCCCGTAGGCCATGGCCATCTGTAGGGGGGTCACGTTCACTTCATAGCCCATGGGAAAGCGTGAGTAGGTGGTGTTGGACCAGTCGCCATCATTGATGTAGCCCCGGCTCTCACCTGAGAGTGCGATCCCGGTCTTTTTGCCAAAGCCAAAGCGCTTCACATAATCCAGGTAAGTATCCTGGCCCACGCGCTTGAAGACTTTGTAGGTGGCGATGTTGCTGGATTTGGCAAAGGCCTCGCGTGCTGGAACGGTGCCCATTTTGGAAACGTCCTTCAAGGTGGCCTTCAAGACAGGGTCCGTGTAGAGGCCCCAGTGGCAGTCAAAATTCTCGTCCGCGTTGAGTTTGCGCTGGTCCAGCGCGGCGGTGAAGGCCACAACCTTGAAGGTGGACCCAGGTTCATACGGCTCATTGATCGTGAGGTTTTTCCAGTTGGTCGTGTCGGGCTGGGCGCGGTCGTGGCCGGGCAGGAAGCTCATGGCTAGGATGGAGCCGGTGGCGACCTCGGTGACGATGGCCATGATTTTGTTAGGCCGATAAGTGGCCTGGGCCTGGGCGACGATGGCATCCACGGCGTCCTGCATTTGCAGATCCACGGTGAGGTGGACGTCCTTGCCATGCACGGGTTCTTTGATCTCGCCACGGTACAGCAGCAGCTCGCGACCGTATTTGTCATGCTCCACACAGACGGAGCCGGGCACGCCGCGCAGGGTGTCTTCAAAGGTTCTTTCGATGCCCTGCACCCCGCCTTTTCCTTCTTCTAAACCGCCGATGATGAGGGCCAAGCGGTTGTCCGTGGGGTAGTGACGGCGCACGGCAGGCTTCACGTAGATGCCTTTCACAAACAGGTTTTCCAGGTGCTGGCGCCATTCTTTGCCCTGGTCGTCATTCATGTTTTGCGTCAGCACCTCGATGGGGCGCTTGGAGGTGACTTTCTCCAGCATGGTTTCCACCGGCACGCCCATCTTAGAGCTGAGCGCCTCAGCCACGTGGACGTGGTAGGTCTTCAGAATTTCCTCCGGTGTCAGGGTGCGGGTCAGCTCCTTTTGGCTCACGCCACGGATGCGGGCGAGATTGGGCAGTACCGAGCGAACGTCATGCAAATGCACGCGGTCCGTACGCAGCTCATAGACTTCCTCATCGTAGGCGAGGTAGCGGTCTGAATGATCCTTGATGGAGCCACGCTGCGCGGGCAGCACGCGATCTTCGCGGAATTTCTTGGCGGCCTCTTCCGCCAGTGCCGGGCCTTTTTTCAAATGCAGGTCATAGAGCCGCCACAGCACGCCGGAAAAGCATAGCGTGAGGAAGCAGGTGACGAACATCATCCGGTGACAGAGCGGACGATCGCGGCGCAGTTGCGCCTGGTTGGGAGTGGGCGTCATGGCAGGGTAGCCTCAGCAGATTGCACCACAGCGGTGGCTGTGGGGATGGGTTTTAAATGGATGATCGCCCGGGCATCCGGGCTCAGTTTTTGCAGCCAGGTGCCTTTGGACTGAAGGATGGGCTGCACGCGTGCGCCATCCAGCAGCAGGTCCACCTTGCGGCCTAGACTGACGATCTCGAAATTCAGCAGCTTCATTTCCTGCTCCACCTGCCGCTGCTGCTCCGCCAGGGCGGTGATGCGGTTCTTATTCACCACCACGCTGAGGGCAGCCAGTAGCACAGCCCCGCACAGGATCAGGACCGCTGTCAGTACCGGCAGACCGATGGTATTGCGATAGCGATTGTTCTTCATTGGGGCAGGCGTTCCACACCGCGCAGACGGGCGCTGCGGGCACGGGGATTGAGGCTGAGTTCGTTTTCCGTGGCTTCCAAAGGTTTGCGCGAGAGCAGGCGGTAAACGCAGTCTGGATTGGGCCGTGGGGCGGGCCATTCAGGCCGATCCAGCCAAACTTGACTCTGATGGTGAAGGGTGTGCTTCACCACCCGATCTTCGAGGGAGTGAAAGCTGATGACAGCCAGCCGCCCGCCAGGCTTCAGCCATTTCGGGGCTGCGGCCAGGAAGTCTTCCAGCGCGGCCAGCTCCTGGTTGGTTTCGATCCGCAGGGCCTGGAAGGTGAGGGTGGCAGGGTGCTTCTTGCTGTATTTCGGGCACACTTTGGAGATCAGCTCTGCCAGCTGCAGGGTGGTCTTGATGGGTGTCTTGACCCGCTCGGTCAGGATGGCTTTCACGATCTTCCTTGCCTGCGGCTCCTCGCCATATTTCCACAGGATCTGCTCCAGTGCGCCCTGGTCATAGGTATTCACGATGTCTGCCGCCGTCATGGGCCCCGAGGTGTCCATGCGCATGTCCAGAGGACCGTCTTTATTGAAGGAGAAACCCCGCTCGGCCGAGTCCAGGTGGCGACTGCTCACGCCGATGTCAATCAGCATGCCATCCAGCCCGGTGACGCCCGCCTCACCGAGGACGGTGGGAAAGTCTCGGAAATTGCCTTTCAGGGCGCAAAAGCGGTCAGCATAGCCCTTCAGCCGCTCGCCAGCATGGCGCAGGGCTTCGTCATCCTGGTCCATGGCCACCACGCGGGCACCTTTTTGCAGGAGGGCCTCCGTGTGCCCGCCACCGCCCAGGGTACCGTCGAAAATGAGTTTGCCGGGCGCAGGTTGCAGGATGTCCAGCACCTCCGCCAAAAGCACCGGAAGGTGATAAAAGGGCACCTCACGGGAACCGCCGGGCTCTGGCCCCGCGCCACCACTGGACCCAGCTTCACCCTCTGTGGCACGCGTCGTCAGCGTGCCCCGACCCCAAGGCATCATGTCATCCATTCCGTCTTCAGAAGTTCCGAACCACGGCCAGACGCCGACTTGGAACGTTTGTACAATTCTAGTAAGCCATCCTTTTTCCCCATCGCGGCATGCTTTTCCCGCAGCCGAAGAGACATCGGCATTCCAGGGATTCGAGAAAATACTGGCGGCTGAAGCAAACATGCGCGTAGATCACGGGAACGGTGACTTTCTCGATCACTAGCAATTGATATTCCACAATTGCTGGTAATTAAGATGAGCTTAGTAACGAGAAAGGGCGCAAAAGGCAATCTCGTATTTGCTGAAAGTATGTCATAAGTGAGTCGCATGAATGCGTTCAAATGAACACTTTCGTGCTAAAAAGCCTCTTTATAGGGAGGAGTCTCCACCCAAATGGACTTTTTGAGTGCAGGGGCCTTGGCTGGCCGGGGCCTGCATCTGTCGCGCAGGCCACATTTGCATCGGCAGGGTTCCTGGTCATGTTGGGTGCATTCATGCCTGCTCCCGCCGCCCACGCTCCCACCGTTGTCATCGAGAACTTTTATCCCTGCATCGAAGGGGGCCGCCATGCGATCAAACGCATCGTGGGGGAGCCGTTGGATCTGTGGTGTGACATCTTTACCGACGGGCATGTGGTGATGTCTGCCGTGGTGAAATGGCGTCTCGCGGGCTCGCGGCGCTGGTTTGAGTCGCCCCTGAAGCCGCTGGAAAATGACCGCTGGCAGGGCCAGTGCCAGTTTGAAAGCATGGGCCGCTGGGAGTATGCGGTGGAGGCCTGGTCTGACACCTTCCGGGGTTGGAAAAAGACCTTCGCCATCCGCGTGCAGGCCCATGATCCGGATGTGCCGGTGGAGGCCCTGGAGGGCGCACGCCTGCTGCGTGAGTCAGCTCAGCGTGCCCGTGCCGCGGGGGCAGTAAGTGTGGGTGCCCAGATGGATGAAGTGGCGGAGCTGCTGAGCCAACTGCCTCCGCAGGAAGTGATGGAAGTGCTGCTGTCTGACGACCTCCAGGCGCTGGTGGATTGCTACCCTGACCGGGCGCTCTCCACGACTTCGGAGCCGCTGCGTGTCATCGTGGAGCGGGAGCGGGCACGCTTTTCCGCTTGGTATGAGTTTTTCCCTCGTGGTGCCGAAGGCCGTGTAGACAAACACAGCCGCTTCCGCGACTGCCTGCCGCGTCTGGACGATGCGAAAGCGATGGGTTTTGATACCCTGTATTTCCCTCCCATCCACCCCATCGGCATCACCGCGCGAAAGGGAAAGAATAACACCCTCGTCGCCTATGAAGGGGATGTGGGCAGCCCCTGGGCCATTGGTGGGCCAGCGGGAGGTCACCGCGATGTGGAGCCGCAACTCGGCACCGTGGAGGACTTTGTCTGGTTAGTCGGGGAGGCCAACAAACGCGGGCTGGAGATCGCTCTGGACTTCGCCATCAACTGCTCCCCAGATCATCCTTATGTGAAGGATCACCCGGATTGGTTTTACCAGCGCCCGGATGGCAGCATCCGCTACGCCGAAAATCCGCCGAAAAAGTACCAGGATATTTACCCCATCAACTTCCACTGCGCCGACTGGAAAAACCTGTGGCGTGAGCTGATCGACGTGGTGCTTTTCTGGGTGGACAAGGGCGTGAAAATCTTCCGCGTGGACAACCCGCATACCAAGCCGGTTTCGTTCTGGGAAGAGCTCATCAGCGCTGTGCATCGCCAAGACCCGAGCGTGATCTTTTTGGCCGAGGCCTTCACCAAACCGAAGATGATGCAGGTGCTTGGCAAGGTGGGCTTCACGCAGAGCTACACCTACTTCACCTGGCGGGAAGACAAGGCGGGCCTCACCGAGTATGTGCGGGAGCTGACCCAGAGCGACATGCGCTGGTACTACCGTGGGAACTTCTGGCCGAACACACCTGACATCCACCCCTTCTACCTGCAAAACGCGCCAGCCAGCATGTTCCGCCTGCGCGCGGCTCTGGCGGCCACGCTTTCCAGCACCTGGGGCATGTATGCGGGCTACGAGCTCTGTGAAAATGAAGCTCTGCCAGGGAAAGAGGAGTATCTGGACTCCGAGAAATTTCAGCTCCGCCAGCGGGACTACAACGGCCCGGGGAACATCAAGGGTTTCATCGCCCGGCTGAACGCCATCCGCCGGGATAACCCGGCTATGCACCTCTATGACAATGTGGTCTTTCACGGGGCCGACCACGACCAAGTCATCTGCTACAGCAAAACAACGGCTGATTTTAGCAACCGTTTGCTCTGCATCGTCAGTCTCAATGGCTATGCACCTGTTTCCTCCATGGTTCGACTGAACCTGGAAGCGTTAGGTTTAAATCGGCACCAACCCTATCGCGTGCGGGATTTGATGTATGGCGGCGTTTACGAATGGAGGGGGGAAGACAACTTTGTCTCCCTGAATCCTGACGGCACCAGCCTGCACATCTTCAAGATCGAGTCGGTTTAACGAACGCTTATGCGTGAGCTGTAGCGGGCGCTTGTGTGTGAGCTAAAGCGGGCGCTTGTGCGTGAGCTATAGCTAACCAAGAACCAGGAACCAGAACCAAAGTACTTGAGCCATCCAGGAGTAAACCCGGCGCTTGCACTTAGGCGAATATCGGCTATGCTGTGGGACAAAGGAGGTGGGGTACGCGGAATATGGCTCGAAAAAGAATCCGTGAAGTAATGGGAGGCGTTATGAAAATTTTATTTGTGTCTGGAAACTAATGAAATTATTCTTTTGAAATGCAAGTATCTCAGTCCATCGCCTCCGGCACGGCCAAGTATCAGGTGCTGATTGCCACTGCCTCGGAGAGCACACTGAGGCTGCTGCAACCGCTCCAGCAAGTGACCCAGGCCGAGAGCGTGGCGGAGAGTGGGGGCCTGTTCCGGCCCCAGCAGCGGCTGGTGTTTCAGGGCCTGGACTACCACGTGGTGGATACGGTGGTGCGGAGCCGCATGGGGGATCGCCCCGTGGGCGTGGTGATCGTGGATCTGCAGCCCGGCACGGAGTCAAAAACGGAGCAGATTCTCAACGCGCTTTACTACGCGGAACCGACTTTGAGCATCCTGGTTTTGCTGGCGGATGGGGCCTCACTTTCGAAGCCGTTTCTGGATCTCATCACCCACAGCCCGAGGCTGAGTTTCCTGCAAATGCCCGCCTCCCTGGCGCAGGTGTATCAGGCGCTGAAGTTGATGGTGGCAGGGTGGCAGGCGAATCACAAACTGGCGGAAATACAGGCTGCGCGTGCCCAGCAGGAAACGGCAGCCGCAGCCCAGCCTACGCCCACCAGCGCAGCCACGGAAAGCGGCAGTGCCATGCACTTAGAGGTGGTGGGCAGCCTCGCCGCAGGCATCTCGCATGAATTTAACAATGTGCTGACCGTTATCCAAAGCCAGATGGACATGGCGCTCCAGCAGGCGGGGGATCTGCCCCACGTGGTGGATCTACTGACTCAGGTGATGGACACCGCGCGCAGTGCCTCGGCTCTTTCGAAGAAGCTCGTTTCCTTCACACCTGAGGAAGAAAGCGCCCCGGCAGCCCTAGATGTGCCCACGGCCGTGAATGATGAGGTGGCCTTGCTGGCAAAGACTCTGGGCGAGCACATTTCCCTGGAGGTGAATCATGGCAGCCACCTGCCTGTGGTGTGGATCTCCCCCGCGACCTTGAGCCAGCTCATCATCAATGTGGCGCTGCATGCGCGCAATTCCATGCCACAGGGCGGGGTGCTGCAGTTTTCCACCAGCAAGATCCATCACCAGACGGGCAGCAAGTATGCGCGCCTTTTCCCTGAGGCGGCGCACAAGGAGTACGTGATGCTGACGATCGAGGACCCAAACCCGACGGATGCCACCGTGGAGGCAGACCCCCGCCATGTGGTCGTCAGCCTGCCCTCCATCGTGCAGCGCGCGGCGGATGATCGCCTGGCCTGGATCCAGCGTGCGCTGCAAAAGGCAGGTGGGGCCTTCAATGTGACACTGCTGCCGGGCATGATCCGCACCTATCAAATGCTGCTTCCTCTGGCGGAGGTGGCTGTGGAAACCGAGGAGACAACGGTGCCAGTGGTGAGCCGCCTAGAGACGGGGCCAGTGGTGCCTTCGACCGTTTTGGTGGTGGATGATGATGACACCATCTGCATGATCATGAGCCAGGTGCTAGCTACGGAAAAGCACCGGGTCATCATCGCAAAAAGTGCCGATGAAGCCTGGCAGCAGTGGTGCCAAAACCGCAGTACCATCAAGCTGCTGATCACGGATATCAACATGCCCGGTGGGGCGAATGGAGTGGCCCTGGGCCATGCCATCCAGGAGCAAGATGGCTCCGTGCCCGTCATTTACACCAGTGGCCACCGCGCGGTGCATCAGTTCGCGGAGTTGGAGATCGGCACGAATTATCTGCCGAAACCTTTTGGGATGAATGACCTGCTGACCGTGGCCAATCGTGCCCTGGCTTCGCATGCTCACCATGGTTTGAGTTAAGGAAGCGCAAATCTACGAGGCGCTGGAAGGTAGATGGTGGGTTTCCAACGGGGATTCGTATTCAAGAAACGCTCTTCAGCATTGACTGGAGATGCGAGGCTGCGGCGAGCTAAAGCTCTGGCTACTTTGGCACGCAATTGATCGCCAACCTGTTGGTTATACCGAGTTGTTTCTTCCTCGTAGCCTCGTCGTTTTTTCATGGTGGCTGCGCGAACGTGCTTTTTGCATGCGTATTTGATTGCAACACTTCCCGCGAAGTGAATTAATAGAGCAACCTATATGATGGGTAAGGGGATGAGAGCTTGGCTAACTTGTGGAAGCTTGATCTCTGTGAAGTTTCTTGATGATATTCCTCATGGTGCACCGATGTCATGCTTTTCTCTTGGCCCTCTCCGCTCGGGTTACCCCGGTGGTCAGTGGCTTGGCGATCGGTGCCGGGGTGGCTGCGCTGGTGGGCTGGGGTTGGGAGGTGGAGGTGCTGCGGCGGGGGCTGGCGGGCGCGGTTTCGATGAATCCGGTGACGGCTCTGCTTTTTATCTTGGCGGGGATTTCCTTGGCCCTGCATCGCTGCCCATTTCCTGGGGCTAGGCGTCTCTGGGCCCAGGGCCTGGCACTGGTGGTGATGGGCATGGGGGTGTGGCGGTTGCTGGCTTATGGGGTGGAGGGCCTGGGGCGTCTGGATCAGTGGTTGTTTGCAGACCAGTTGGCAGGAGATCTTCCGGGGCGGGTGAATGAAATGTCTCCGAATGCGGCCCTGGGTTTTGTGATTTTAGGCCTGGGTTTGCTGGGGATGAATTGGACCACGCGGCGTGGGTTTAGGCCGACGGAGGTGTGTGCGCTGTTATTGAACCTGCTGTCGTTTCTGGCGCTGCTGGGGTATTTGTATGAGGTGCCGTGGCTCTATGGGGTGGTGACGTTCATTCCGATGGCGCTGCCCACGGCTGGGGTTTTTGGGTTGTTGTCGGCGGGGCTGCTGTTTGCACGGCGGGATCGAGGCTGGATGCGATTGATTTTGAGCTCCAGCCCAGGTGGGGTGCTAGTGCGGCAGTTATTCCCACTGCTGGTGCCGGCGCTGGTGCTGCTGGGCTGGCTGCGGCTGGCGGGGGAGCGGAGGGGCCTGTTTGTTGCGGAAATGGGGACGACGCTCTACACCATCGTCGCCATCTTGCTGGTGGGCGGCTTGATCTGGTGGAGTGCCCGCACGCTACACCACACGGATAAAGCCAGGCGGCAGGCAGAGCACTTTTTCACCCTGTCTCTGGACATGCTGTGCATCGCGGAGCGGGATGGTAAACTGCGGCGCATCAATCCTGCCTTTGCTGAGACCCTGGGCCTGACGATGGAGGAGATGCTGGGGCGGCCTTTTTTGGAATTCGTCCACCCGGATGACCGGGAAAAAACGGAGAAGGAGGCGCAGCAGGTCATGCTGGGACAGCCCACGAAGGTGTTTGAAAACCGCTACTGTTGCCGGGATGGGACCTACCGCTGGTTTTGGTGGCAGGCGCAGTTTTATGAGGATGATGGCCTCATCTTTGCCACGGGCAGGGATGTGACGGAGCAAAAGCGGGCGCAGCGGGAATTTCGCCTGCTGAATGAGGCTCTGCATGAGCGTGCCACCCAGTTGGACGCGTCTAACCAGGAGTTGGAAGCTTTCAGTTACTCGGTCTCACATGATTTACGGGCACCACTGCGCGGGATTTCGGGCTTTGCCCAGGCGCTGGAGGAGCGCACGAAGGGGGCGCTGGATGAGACCTCCCAGAGTTACCTGCTGCGGGTGCGGCGGGCGGCGGACCGGATGGGTTACCTGATAGATGATCTGCTGAAGCTTTCCCGGCTGACACGCACGGAGATGCGCCTGGAGACGGTGGACCTCACCGGGCAGGCCCTGGGCATCCTCACCCTGCTGAAACAGCGGGACCCACAGCGCCAGGTGGAGTGGCGGGTGCAGGGGGGGATGACACTCCAGGCAGACCCGGCGCTGATGCAGGTACTGATGGAAAACCTGCTGGAAAATGCCTGGAAATTCACTTCCAAAAACCCCCAAGCCCTGATCGTGGTGGAGATGAGTGTGGGAGAGGTGGGGGAAAAAATCTGCCACGTGCGGGACAATGGCGTGGGCTTTGACATGCGCTACGCCTCTAAGCTTTTCGGGGCCTTTCAGCGGCTGCATTCCATGGTGGAGTTTCCGGGCACAGGCATCGGCCTGGCGACGGTGCAGCGGGTGGTCCGCCGCCACGGGGGCCGGGTATGGGCAGATTCTGAAATGAATGTCGGCACCACGTTCTCTTTTGTTGTATAATCCGTTAACCTTTTAAGTCTCCTGATGAATTCTAAAGTCATTTTGCTGGTCGAGGACAATCCTGATGATGAGGAGCTGACGCTGATGGCGCTGCAAAAGAACAACATCCTCAATGAGGTGGTGGTGGCGAGAGATGGGGTGGAGGCCCTGGACTACCTGTTTGGCGAGGGGGCCGGGAGTTTCTCCCAGCGTCGTCTGCTGCCCACGCTCATTTTGCTGGATCTGAAGCTGCCGAAGGTGGATGGGCTGGAGGTGCTGAAACGCATCCGCTCAGATGAGCGCACGCGGATGCTGCCCGTGGTGGTGCTGACCTCCTCCCGCGAGGAGCGGGATCTTTTAGAAAGCTACTCGCTGGGCTGCAACAGCTATGTACGCAAGCCGGTGGACTTCGCCCAGTTTGTCGAAGCCACTCGCCAGTTAGGCCTTTACTGGCTGCTGCTCAATGAGGGACCTCCTGTGAAGCCATGAAACCGCTAAGACTGCTCTTGATCGAAGATTCTGAGGATGATGCGCTGCTCATCTTGGAGCATCTGGAACGTCATGGTTATGAGTGCATGACACGGCAGGTCATGACGGCGCGGGATCTCCAGGTGGCCTTGCAGGTGGAGCGCTGGGACATCATCCTTTGCGACTATGTGATGCCGGGGTTTGATGCACTGGCGGCGCTGGAAATCGTGCGCCAGCAGCAGGTGGATACGCCGGTGATCATCGTCTCCGGCACGGTGGGGGAGGATGTGGCCGTGGCTTCGCTGAAGCATGGGGCGCATGATTACATCCTGAAACAGAACCTGACACGCCTGGGGCCTGCGGTGGACAGTGAGCTGGGGGCCGCGTCTGCGGGCAGATACAGTCGCCTGCTGGAAGCCATCACCGTCAGCCACTCTGAGGTGCTGGAGATGATCCTCTCTGGTTCTGCCTTGACGCCGATTTTAGACCACATCGCCCTGCGGATAGAGACACTGAGCCAGGGTGGGGCCCTGTGCTCCATCCTGCTCACGGATCCGAGTGGAACGCTGTTGTTGCCAGGTTCTGCCCCACATCTCCCCGCTGCTTACACGGCTGCGATCACGCCCCTGACCATCGGGGAAGAGGCGGGCTCTTGCGGGCGGGCGGCGGCGCTCAAGGAGACGGTGGTCATCGAAGACATCACCACCCACCCGAACTGGGCCTCGGTGCGGGCCTTGGTGAAAGAGCATGGTTTGCGGGCCTGCTGGTCTGTGCCAGTGTTTTCCTCTGGCCGGGAGGTGGTCGGCACCATGGCCATCTACTACCGCACGCGGCGTGCGCCGACGGTGGATGAACTGCGGTGGGTGGAGTCTGCGGCCAAGTTGGTGGGGGTGGCGATCGAGCGATGCCGCTCGGAGGTTCGTTTGCGAGAGCAGTTGGATGAATTGCTGCGGTGGCAAAATGCGATGTTAAATCGCGAAGACCGCGTGCAGCAGCTCAAAGCTGAGGTAAATGAATTGCTCCTGCGTCTGGGGGAACCCGTCCGTTACGCCAGCCAGGCCTGAACATGAAAGCCCCGCTGCCTGAAGATGAAGACCTGCGCCTCGCTACCCTGCGGGAGTATGAGATTCTGGATACCCCTCCCGAGGCAGCCTTTGATGGTCTGATACGAATTCACCACTTTATCTGGCATAATTTTGGGAAAGGGTTTAAAGTTGTGTATGGCTCGCCCCCGAAATCCATTGGATCCGCTGAATCAAGGTGCCCAAGTTTTGGCGCTCCACCCCCGTGAAAAGGTCGGCTGGAGGCGTGAGCGCCTCCTGGCCGTCAAGCTTGGCCTGGAAGGCGCGCTTTCTTCCAAGGCCATCGCCGCCAAGCTTGGTCACAGTCAAACAACCATCACCAGTTGGTTCAACCTCTACCGTAAGAAGGGGATTGAAGGCCTTCTGGAGCAAAAGCAACGCGGCCAAGGTTTTGCTCCGGAGCTGGATGAAGGCCAGATGCAGGAACTGGCCGTTGAACTGGAAAAAGGCCGCTGGCGCACGGCCAAGGAGGCTTACGCCTGGCTCAAGGAGCGTTTTAGCGTCAAGTTTGGTCTGCCGCAGACCTATCGCTATTTAAAAAAGCTCGGAGGGCGCTTGAAGGTGACGCGCCCCTGCCACACGAAAAAAGACCCGCTCAAGGTCGTCGCCTTCAAAGAAACACTGGCCCAAAAGCTCATGGATCTTGAGTTGCCAAGGGATCGTCCGTTGAGGCTGTGGATCTATGACGAAGCTCGCTATGGACTGGCACCGGTGACGCGGCGCATGTGGACCCTGAGGGGCACAGAAGTAGTCTGCCCGGTCAACAAGCAATACCAGTGGGGCTACGTCTTTGGAGCTTTGCAAATTGGAGGAGCAGGCTGCGAATTTTTGTTCAGCCCGACTGTCAGCAAGGAAGCGGACCGCAAGTTCCTGGAACAGATCTCGCAGCGTGATCCCAATGCCATGCATGTGGTCATTGGAGATGGAGCGGGCTTCCATCACCGGGAGAAGGACTCACAAGAAGGGCTGCCCAAGAATGTGCGCATCCTGACCTTGCCGCCCTACAGCCCGGAGCTCAATCCGGTGGAAAAGCTATGGGATATTGTCAAAGATGGCTTGTGCAACCGGGTGTATGCAACGTTGGAAGAAGTGGAGCAGGACATCACCCTGGTGCTCAAGGGCTTTTGGGAAGATGGCAGAAAGGTGTTCTCGCTGATCGGTAAGGGGTATCTACTGTCAAAACTAAACGCTATTTGAGATTTTGCCATTACACCAGTTTGTGTGGTTAAATCGTATGACCCAGTTGGCCGCGCACATCTGCCAGACGCCTATGGCGGTGGTTTCATTGATTGATGAAGGCCGGCAGTGGTTTAAATCGCAGGTGGGCATGCCCGTGAGTGAAACTCCGCGTGACATCGCTTTCTGCGCCCATGCCATTTTGCATAAGGACCAGGTGATGGAGGTCTTCGATGCCAGCCTGGACGAGCGTTTTGCTGATAACCCCTCCGTGACTTCGGGGCCTAATATCCGCTTTTACGCCGGTGCTCCCCTGGTGGCGCGGGGGAATCAGCCATTGGGCACCTTGTGCGTGATTGACCGTGTGCCCCGCCAGCTGACAGCAGCCCAGACGGAGGCCCTGCAAACGCTGAGCCGGAATGTGGTGGCGCAGATGGAGCTGCGCCTGCATGCCAAGCAACTGGCAGCAGAGCTGGAGGAGAAAGCCCGGATCACGGAGCAACTGCGGGAGCAAAATGCCCAGCTCGTGCACAGTGAGCAGGAAACGGGAAGGCTGCTGGAGCTGGCGGAGAAGTCCCGAAACGCGCTGCTGAGTGTGCTGGAGGATGAACAAAGATTGGGGCATGAGTTGCGCCGCTGGGCAGATGCATTTGAAAATTGCGCGCAGGGCATCCTCATCGGTCTACCGGGGAGTTTAGGCATCTTTGCCTGCAATCGGGCCCTGGCGCAGCTGCATGGGCGGTCTGCGGCTGAGATCGCTGAACTGAGTCTCTTGAGCCTGTTTGTGCCTGCTGACCATGAGCGGGTGTATGCGGCCATCACGGCGGCGCAGGTGGAAGGGCAGGCAAAGTTTGAAGTGACCATGCTGCGCACAGGGGGCGCTAGCTTTGCCGCTGAGGTGGATCTGGTGAATGTGCAGGGAGAGGATGGGGCTGCTGTCTATTGGGTGGTCACCATTCAGGATATTTCCGAGCGAAAGCTGGCAGACCTGCTGCTGGCGCGCACGAACCGGGCCCTGAAGATGATGTCTGCCTGCAATGAATCCGTGGTGCGTGCCACGGATGAACCGCATCTGCTGGCGGAGGTCTCCCGCCTAGCGGTCGAGATCGGTGGGTATCGGCTGGCCTGGGTGGGCTATGCCTTGCATGACGAGGAAAAAACCATCCAGCCCATCGCCCACGCAGGGGCAGAGGCGGGCTACTTGAAGGAAATCCGGCTGAGCTGGTCAGAGACGGCCCCCTCTGGCATGGGGCCCGCTGCGCGCTGCATCCGCACGGGAAAGACGGTGGTGTGTGAAGACCTGACGGCGGAGGGAGAAGGCTTTTTTTGGAAAACGGCGGCCCTCAGCCGGGGCTATCGCGGCATCGTGTGCCTGCCCTTGCTGGATGAAGGCCGTACTTTTGGCTTGCTGGCCCTCTATGCCTCTGAGGTGCAGCAGGTGGGGGCGGATGAGATCAAACTCCTGCAGGAGATGGCGGAGGACTTAGCCTTCGGCATCCGGCACCTGCGCAGCCGTCAGGAAAAACAGCGCATGCAGGACGTGGTGCTGAAGGTCTCACAAGCGGTGTCCGCTGGGCATGACGAAGACTTTTTCCACTCCCTCACCCGGCACATGGTGGAGGCGCTGGGTGCGGATGGAGGTCTGGTGGGGCGTCTGAATCCGGAAAGCCGGCAGAGCATCGAGACCCGTGCCCTTTTTATGAATGGGCAGTTTGTCGAAAACGTTAGTTATGCTCTGCCAGGCACGCCCTGTGAGGGGGTAAGCCTAGGCTACACCTGCATTTTCGAGCGCAGTATCCAGACCGAGTTTCCCGCCGATGACTGGCTGGCGGAGCAGGGCATCGAGGCCTATGCGGGCATCCCGCTCATGGATACGAAGCGGCAGGTCAGCGGCATCATGTCCGTGTTTTTTCGCCGTCCGCTGGACCAGGCCTCCCTGGTGCATTCCACCCTGAAAATCTTCGCCGCCCGTGTGGCCGATGAACTGGAGCGGCAGGAGACGGATGAGCGCATCCGCGAGCAGGCCTCCCTTTTGGACAAAGCCCAGGATGCCATCCTGGTGCGGGACCTGGACCACCGCGTGACCTTCTGGAATAAAAGTGCCGAGGCCCTCTATGGCTGGACGGCGAAGGAGGTGGTGGGAAAAGTGGTCACAGAGATCTTTTACAAAAACACCCAGGACTTCGATGCGGCGATCCGCCAGCTTTTCCAAGAGGGCGAGTGGGTGGGAGAGCTGGACCAAGTGACCAAGGATGGCAAGCCGCTGATCATCGAATGCCGCTGGACCGTGGTCAATGACCGCGATGGGAAGCCCAAGTCCGTCTTGTGCATCAATACCGACATCACAGAGAAAAAGAAGCTGGAGCAGCAGTTCCTCCGGGCTCAGCGAATGGAGAGCATCGGCACGCTGGCGGGTGGCATCGCGCATGATTTAAACAACGTGCTGGCCCCCATCATGATGGCCATGGACCTCCTGAAAATGACGGTCAAAGACCGCCAGGGGCAGGAGATCCTAGCCACCATCTCCCAGAGTGCGCAGCGCGGGGCGGAGATGGTGAACCAGGTCCTTTCCTTCGCCCGTGGCATGGAAGGCCGGCGCATGGATGTGCATGCCCACATGTTACTCCGCGACATCGAAAAAATCGCCCGGGATACCTTCCCGAAAAACATCCAGATCTTTACCGACCACCGGGAAGATCTGTGGCCAGTGGTGGGGGATCCCACCCAGATCCACCAGGTGCTGCTCAACCTGTGCGTGAATGCGCGGGATGCCATGCCGGACGGTGGTCGCCTCGTGGTGACAGGGAAAAACGTGTGGCTGGATGAAAACTACGCGGCCATGAATCTGGATGCGGTGCCAGGCCCCTACCTACGGGTGGAGGTGACGGACACGGGCATGGGCATCCCGCAATCCATCATCGAACAGATTTTCGATCCCTTTTTCACCACCAAGGAGCTGGGGAAGGGCACGGGCCTCGGGCTTTCCACCTCGCTCGCCATTATCAAAAGCCACGGCGGCTTTATCCGCGTGACCAGTCAAAGCGGGCAGGGCAGTAGCTTTCGCGTTTACTTACCCGCCCGTGAAGGCACCGGGGAACACACGCTGGAAACCCGCACGGTGGAGCTGCCCCATGGACAGGGCCAGACCGTGCTCGTCGTGGATGATGAGCAAACCATCCGCGAAATCACCCAACAGACGCTGGAGGCCTTCGGTTACAAGGCCATCTTGGCAGCGGACGGGGCCGAGGCCGTGACCCGCTATGCCCAGTATCGGGACTCCATCGCCATCGTCCTGACGGACATGATGATGCCCGTGATGGACGGCCCGGCCACCATCAAGGTACTGCGGAATATGAACCCGAAGGTGAAGATCATCGCCGCTAGCGGTATCGCCACCAACGAGGCGGTGAACAAAGCTGCCGGGCAGGGGGTGAAGCATTTTGTCTCGAAGCCGTACACGGCCGAGTCACTGCTGAAAGTGCTGCAGGTGGCCCTGGCGGAGACGGATGGGTAGGGGGCAGCCGTGGAAACCCGGAGGGTGGAAATCTCCGGGAATCTTCTTGCCCGTTGTCCGTCTTGCCCTACTTGAGGAGACCTCTGTACCTGGACGGGTGCGGTTTTTGACATGTCCTCCTTCAAGCATCTTCATTTCATCGGCATCTGCGGCACGGCCATGGGCTCCACCGCAGCCGCTCTCCGCACTCTTGGTTATACCATTTCCGGCTCGGACGAGAAGGTTTACCCGCCCATGTCAGACGTGCTGCGGCAGGCGGGCATCACCCTCACAGAAGGTTACCGGGCAGAGAACCTGCCTGCGAGTGCAGACCTCTACATCGTGGGGAATGCCATTTCCCGGGGCAATGAGGAGCTGGAGACCGTGCTGGAGCGGAAGCTGCCCTACATCTCCATGGCGGAACTGCTGAAGCAGGAAGTCATTCAGGGAAAGCGCAGCTTTGTCGTCAGTGGCACGCATGGCAAGACCACCACCACCACCATGCTGGCCTGGATCTTTGAGCACGCGGGGAAAGACCCCGGTTTCATGATCGGTGGCGTGCCAGAGAATTTTACCAGCGGGGCTCGCTTCAATCACAGCGATCTTTTTGTGATCGAAGGGGATGAGTACGACACGGCTTATTTCGACAAGCGTTCCAAATTCCTGCATTACCTGCCGGAGTGCGTCATCGTGAATAACATGGAGTTTGATCACGCGGATATCTTTCCAGACTTCGCTGCCATCCAACTGACCTTTCAGCGCCTGCTCAACAGCGTGCCGCGCAATGGCCTAGTGCTGCTGAATGGCGATGACAAAAACTGCACGTCCCTGAAAAGCTATGCCCCAGTGAAAACGGTGGGCACGGGGGAAAGCTGCAGCGAGCGAATCCACATCACCGAGGCCAGCCCAGAGGGCACGGCTTTTGAGATCAATGGCGTGGCCTTCAGCGTGCCAATGATCGGTGAATTTAACGTGCGCAATGCCGCCATGTGCGTTTGTGCAGCCCGTCATGCGGGCCTAACCGATGATGAAATACGCGCCGGATTGGAGACCTTCAAAGGCATCCGCCGTCGCCAGCAGGTACGCGGGGTGGTGGGTGGCATCACAGTGATGGACGACTTTGGTCATCACCCGACTGCCTTGCGTGAAACCCTGCGCGGCCTGCGCCAGAAATACCCTGGCCAGCGCCTGTGGGCCGTGTTTGAGCCCCGGTCCAACACCAGCCGCCGCAATGTGCTGCAGAATGAACTCATCGAGGCCCTCAAGGAGGCCGACGGTTCCGTCATCGCGGCGGTGGCCAATCCTGAAAAGGTGGCCGCCTCTGAGCGACTGGACCCTGAAACCGTGGCGAAAAGTGTGACCGCTGCTGGCAAAGCCTGTTTCCATGAACCCGATACCGACGCCATCGTGGCCCGGCTGAAAGCGGAAACGCGTGCTGGAGATGTCATCGTCATCTTCAGCAATGGCGGCTTCGATGGCATCCATGGCAAGCTGCTCACGGCCTTGGCTTAAATGGTCCCCGTGCGGCTTGGCATGCCGCAAGGGTGAGCCGCAATAGACAAGGGACCGGTGGCGTTTCATTCAGGTCACATGCTGCATCGTCGCCACTTCATCCAAACCACCGCCGCAGCGCTGGCTGCGGCGCCTTTCACCCAGGCCCAAGCTCCACGGGCCAAGGCACCGTTCCGGGTGCTCTATAGCAACGATACGACGAACATCACCAGTTGTGTGAGCCCGTTCCGCCAAGCGCGTGAACCGTTTCGGGAAGCGATGCTGGAGGCCACGGTGGATGAAGTGGCGGGGAAGGTGGATGCGCATTTTCTCCAGCCGGGTCTGGGCATGGTGCCCATGTGGCCGAGCCAAGTGCTGCCGCTGGCGGAGCATTACGCCTGGATCAAAGAGCGCTACGGCGTGGCCCCAGACTCATTCGGTCACTATGTGCTGAATGGGGGAGATGTGGTGAAGGTGTTTGTGGATCGCTGCCACCAGACGAAGCAGGCAGCCTTTATCTCCTTTCGGCTCAACGACGCGCACCACAAAGAGTACGCCGACCCTAAGCCTGGAGATAAGCCGGGCACCAGCATCGGCATGAGTGTGACGCGTCACTATGTGGATCACCCGGAATACGTGTTTAACAAAGCCTCCAAACGCGGTGCAGATCTGGTGCAAAACTGGCTGCATGAGGAAGTGTGGGCACAGAAACTGGCGCTCATCGCCGAGCTGTGTGAGAACTACGACCTCGATGGGTTGGAGCTCGATTACATGCGCTTTTACAGCTTCTTTGACACGGAGAAAACCACGCTGGAGCAGCGCCAGCGCATCATGACCGGATTTGTCCAGCAGGTGCGCGCCGTGCTGGATCGAACTCAGCGAGGCGACCGCCGCCGCTGGCTCTGCGCGCGTGTGCCCTGCCTCATCCAGGGACTGGATGCCCTGGGCCTAGACCTGCGGGCACTGGTCGCAGCGGGGCTGGACATGGTGAACCTGTCCGCCAGTTACTTCACCACCCAGCAGATGGATCTGGCAGCCATCCGCGCACAGGTGCCGGACACGGCTGCCCTGTATGTGGAGATGTGTCACTCCATCGCCAATGGGGGCAAGCTGGTGCCTGGGTATGACACCTTCACCTTTCGCCGCACCACCCAGCAGCAGTATGAGACCACGGCACATCTGGCCTATGCCCGTGGGGCCGATGGTGTGAGCCTTTTTAATTTTGCTTATTATCGCGAGCATGGCGGGCCGGGACGCGGCCCCTTTGCGGAGCCTCCCTTTGAGGTGTTGCCTGCTTTGGCCAAGCCTGAAAAATTCGCCACCCAGCCGCAGCATTGGTTTCTCGCCTCGGGTTGGAACAACCCTTACGTTAGGCCGCCGGTGCTCCCGCGCGGCTTGAAGGAAAAGGCCAAGACGAGTTTTGAACTGGACATGGCTCCACCCACGGGTGGTTGGAAAGGGCAGGGAAGACTGCGCCTCCAGGCTGATGCGACGCTGGAGGGACGCAACCTGGAAGCACGCTGCAATGGCCAGCTCCTGGAGTCCGTCAGCGATGTCAGCGAGCCTTTTGACAATCCTTACCCCTCATTGTTAGGCCGGGCTGAAAATATGCGCGCCTGGAGCCTGCCCACCGCGCTTTTGAAAAACGGGAAAAACATCTTTGAGTTTCGCCATCTGGGTGGCAAACCCGTGACGCTTGAATATCTGGATGTGAGTATCGTTTGAGCTTCGCGGGACTGAGTCAGGGGGCAGTCGAAATTTGAATAAACATTGTTTGTGAAGGAGTACCCTGTCCCCCAAGCGACGCTCCTAGACTTCTTGCTCCAGGACCACTCGACCGCCCCTCACCCCTGGCCCTGCTCCCCGCAAGCGGGGCGAGGGGGATGTCTTTGGGCCTTGGCCTAACAAAGACCATTCACACCTTCAAAGAGGCACCACTGGTCTCGACCTTATCTCACGTTCACCCCTCAAATGCTGGAATGCCGCAGGACGCAAGACGGAGCGCGAGTTTTCAACTCGCCTAACTTCCTAGCGCAGAGGCACCGCTGGTCTCGACCTTATCTCACGTTTACCCCTCAAACGCAGGAGTGCCGCAGGCCGCAAGACGGAGCGCGAGTTTTCAACTCGCCTAACTTTCCTCGCGCGTGCGGCCTACCCAATAGCCCTCGTTCGCTCTTCTACCCCTCTTTAAAAAACCATCTGCTAACGCGGCAGCGACTCGGCGTCACAACTCCGTCATGCCGCCGCGTTTGATCCAGGCATTAAGCGGTTCATAGCTCTCCAGGTCCAGCTCGAATGCGCAACCAAAGGGAGCTGCATTGACACTCTGGAGATCCAGTCGGCCGTTGCGAATATCCAGCGTGGGGAAGCCGTTTTCATGCCGGCGATAAAGATCGCCATGGTGCTGAAGGGCGGCGCTTTGCACCGCTTCGGGGTGCATGGACAGGCCTTTAAAGTAGTGGTGGCCATTGCGCTCCACATGGGTCACACCCAGGGCCGCCATCATGGCCAAATCTTGCAGCAGGGCCACGGGGCCCACATTGGCTAGATCTTCGCCACTGAGAATGAGGGGGCGTGAAGTAGTGGCTGCCCGCACTTTCAACAAGGCGGCATTGGCCAGGCCTTTGACGATGCCTTTGCAGTTCTTGTGACTGGTGCCGAGGTAACCCAGCGCGAGAGCTCGCGGGAGATCGGTCAAGGCGCTGTCGGACTCATCAATGATGAGACCCGGCCCGTCCTGCCAAGCGGCGAGGGCAGGGGCGACATCGTCTTTGAGGGCATGGGCTCGGTGCAGCGGTTGCTCGATGAGCAGCAGGTTTTGGAACAGCGGGGCGAGTGCAGGCTCGGCGCGCAGGGTTTCGTAAAAGTCACGGAAAGCGGCGAGATCGAGAAACTGCTCATTGCCATCCAGCGTGGCGTGAAAGCCCGTGTGGCATTCGCGAGTGAGGACGGTGGTGATTTCGCGCAGCCGTTGCAGGTCGGCCTCAGGCTGGCCGCAGACTTTGATCTTAAAGTAACGCAGCCCATAAGCGCGGATGGATTCATCCAGCGCGTGCGGTAGGCCATCGTGCAGTTGTTCTTCGACCGGGATGTCGTGGGCGAAGAGCGGATCTCCCAGCCCCACGGTGTGGCGCACGTTGATCTGGGATAGTGGCTGTGGAGCTAAGATCTGTGCCACAGAAAGATCGTGCAGTTCTTCATGAATATCTCCCAGTTTGATGCCCAGGTTGTCAGAGCCTAACAAAGAATGCAGAGACGTGCCTGCTGCTTTGGTAAGGGCATCCAGCACGGCGCGCTCCATGAGGCTCACGCCCAGGTTGGCCAGTAGAGAGGGGATCTGTTTCACCCCAGCCCAGCGGGCCTGTTCCTGATACAAAGTCTGCCACCAGGCGAAAAAGGTGACGGGCTTGGCTGATGCTAAGCGGGCGAGGCGGGAGGCATTCTGGATCACGGCCAGCATCTCGGCCAGATCCTGCTCAAAGTAGCTGTGGGGATCTTTGGTGAACCACTTGGGCGGCAGGCCCTCACTGGCGGTGCCCTGGATGGTCTTGCCATTCACGCTCATCTCCACGCGCACCAGCAGGTGGGGCAGGGCACTCATGCTGGCGATGCCATACCGAAACGGGAAGCGCGTGCGCATGGGCAGCACATGAAAGCGGAAGTCGTGAATCTGAAATTGCATGAAGGACATGGGAACGCAGATGCGTTCAGGTTTCACGTTCTTTCCGCTGGTCAGGCAGGATTTGCCGAGGTGGTGAAGGGCGGTGATTCTTTGTCCATCCTGCTCATGAAACTTCGCCCTCTGTTGCTGTCATTACTCTCGCTGGCCCTCGTGGCACCCGCTTGGTCACAGGAAGCCAAAACGCCCGTCAAAAAAGCAGCGCCGAATCCTTCGCTCCTGCCCGTGCAGGATGTGGCGGGCCTCCCCCGCGTGCTCTTGATCGGGGATTCCATCTCCATGGGTTACACCCAGCCGACTCGGAAGCTGCTGGAAGGCGTGGCGAATGTGCACCGCATTCCCCAGAATGGTGGGCCGACCAAAAATGGCGTGGCCAACATCGAAAAGTGGTTGGGTGACAGCAAGTGGGCGGTCATCCATTTCAACTGGGGCATCCATGACCTGAAGTTCATGCCGGATGGCAAACGCCAGGTGGAAGCTGCGGACTATGAGGCGAATCTACGCAAGCTGGTGACACACCTGCAAAAGACTGGGGCGAAGCTAATCTGGGCCACCACGACGCCCATTCCGAAAGGCCCACTCATCCCGCCGCGTGAGTTCGGTGAAGTGAGTGAATACAACACCATCGCCGCCAAGGTCATGCAGGAGAATGGGGTCACCATCAATGATTTGAATGCCTGGATCACGCCCAAACTTGCCGAGATGCAAAAGAAGCAGGACGTGCATTATCATGAGGCAGGCTCTGAGTTCCTCGCGCAGAAAGTGGCGCAGGAAATCAAAGCGGCGCTGGCTGGGGCGAAGTAAGGTTGGAGATATTCCTTTTCCCGCACGCCGCCACTCACTCCAGGCCTAACAAACGTTGGGATTCCTCCAGGAGGAACTTGGTGTCGGTGAAGGGTTCCCAACTCACGTCCCACCAGCGCAGGCGGCCCTGGGCATCCACTAAAACGGCAGCGTGGAGGGGCTCCTCTTCAAAGTCATCGTGGGCTTTGAAGGTCATGAACATGGCGAGGCTCGGGTCGCAGTAGATGGGGAAAGGCGGTAGCTTTTTCGTCGTCATCTGCTCCGTGATGCGACCTGCTAGAGACATGGGCTCCAGGGTGATGGCGGCCATTTGAATCCCAGCTTTTTCAAAATCGGCGGAGACTTTGGAGAAGGCATTGATCTGCGTCATGCAGTGCGTGCAGGCACTGCCGAGGTAGAAAAGCAGGAGGTGCGGTTTCCCCGTGAGGGAGGAACTGTACACGGGCTTGCCCTCCAGCGTCAGGGCTTCCCACTTCGGCCCCACGGGGGGCTGCCAGTGCATGGGGCCTAACGAATCCAGCGCAGGGCGGACGCCGCTGTCTTTGCGCTGAGGGGCGGCGGCCTGCCAGTTTCCTTGGATGCCCAGGGAAGGGGCCAGGACGGTGAGGCGCTTGGCCAAGGGCAAGTCTTTATCCATGGCGAAAGCGAGCTTGCCTGCCTGCTCCAGAGCTTTTTTGGCATCGTCTTTTTTGCCCAAGGCCGCCAGCAGTTCCGCCTTGGCGGCAAAACCTGCGAGGTCTTGGGGGAACTCTTTGATGTCCTCCTCGGCCTTCTTTTTGTCGCCCAAGGTCAGCCACAGAAAGGCAGCCCGCTCAGGCGGCATGGAACTGGCAGTTTCCAAGACTTTGGCGGCATCTTTGCTTTTCGACAGAATGGCTTTTAGAGCGCGCAATTCTTTGAGCGTGCTCACGGCAGGGCCTTCATTCGGTTTTTCCTTGGTGACGACCTCGGGGGTTTTAGATTTGGCCTCGCTCCCCTTGGTGGCCTTGACTTTGGCAGCTTCTTTGGCCTTCTCGGCTTTGGCTTTGTCGGCGGCGACCTTAGCTTTCGCAATGGCTTTGCGATTCAGTTCTTCGAGCTGGGTGATGTTGGTTTCGAGAGCCTTGAGATCCCCTTTATAATAGAAAGCCAGAGCACGAGCCTCACGCCGAGCGATCTCGATCTGGTCATGATCCACCGCTTTGAGAAGGGGGCCATCGGTGAGCGTCAGCACCTCGTCCCACAGTTCCCATTTCGTCAGTGTGTCAATGAGACGCAGGGGGCCATAATTGGCGCTGCCTTTGCCCAGGTGGTTATATTTCGGGTGGCGTGGATTGCTGATCAGACTTTTGGCTAGGCCGATGGCGTCCTTGGCGCGGCCCAGCTCATTGTAGGTGCGCACCAGCCACTCTTCATTGTGGGCGTAATTGTGGATCTGGTCTGGCAGGATTCTGTTTTGAATCATGTAGGCGTGGTCCACACGCGTGCTGGCTTCCTGCTGCCAGGCCGCATCGTCCTGACGTTTCAGCTTGGAAAAGGTGTGCCCAGACATGTGCCACATGTGAGCGATGGCAGGGGCGATCTGGCCATTCTGCGCAGCGGATTTCAGAGCTTGTCCAGGCTTGGGCCCATCCCAGAGGTGGATGCGGTAGTGGTGCGCGGGGTGCTCTGGATTGGCGGCGAAAACTTGATCTAGCAGGGCATTCAGCGCCATGGGGCTGGAGAGCGGTGCATCACCCTTGGCATGCCAGATTTTCCAAGCGAGGAAGGCCTTCGCCTCCACGTCCTCGCCATGCTCCTGGACGATGGTTTCCAGGTCGCGGATGAAATCCAAAGCGCGCTGTTTTTTATCCCGTTTGTCTTCTTTGTAAAAAGTCTCCAGGGTGGCGATCCACAACTTCTCGCGCGCCGTCGCTTTCTCCTTCAGTGCGGTGGCTTTTTTGATGAATTGCTTCGCCCGAGTCTCGTTGTTCACGTTGGCCATCGTCAGGCCCCAGTAGGCCATGGCGCAGTCTTTATCCAAGAGCGCCACCTGCCGAAAGGAGCGCTCCGCCTCGTAATACCAAAAGCCATGAAGCTGGCCGACGCCCTGATTGAAAAACTTCTGCGCCTCCGCGTTCTTGGTGGAGACTTTAAAGTCCACCTTGCCCGTGCCCTGCATCAGCACCGCTGCCTGTCGCGGCCCCTCATTGAAGGCCTCCCCATGCAGCGAGTGCCCAGGCAGAGGGTCTGCCGCTGGACAGGCCAGGGCAAAACTGAAGGAAAGGAACAAAGAAAGGCGCGGGTGCATGAAGGCTGGTAGCCATAACGGCTAAGCCCGCACGAATCCTTCCGCAAGGCGCTGAATCATACCTTGCGCCAGCGTTTGGCCTTGAACTCATGGCGGGGCAGGCTGTCTGCCTCCACCAGCCGCACGGGAATGCGCATGGAGAAGGTATCGCGCAGCTTGGCCTCAAGGCGTTTGATCAGGGCTTTGGAAACATTGCCCGGCACTTCGATGAGGAGCTCAATCTCGTCCATGGCATCCACCTTGCGCTGTTCCACCATGAATTCGGCGATCTCGCCAAACTGCCGCACCACGGCCTCGACCGCGCTGGGGTACACATTCACGCCCCGCACCACCACCATGTCATCCACGCGACTGAGCACGCCACCTTCCAGGGCTAAGCGGCCCTGCCAGAGGCGCTTTTTCACCCAGTCCCCTGTGCGGTAGCGCAGCAGCGGCCCGGCGGTGCGATCTAGAGTGGTGAGCACCAGTTCCCCACACTCGCCTTCATTCACTTCCAGGCCCGTGGCGGGATCAATCACCTCGGCCAAATAAGCCTCTTCAATGACCACGAGCTGGCCCGGGACGGCGGTGGTTTCATAACTCACGGGGCCCACCTCCGTCATCCCATGGTGATCATACACGCGGGCATTCCACAGTTTTTCAATGCGCGCACGCACCTCAGGGATGCTGCCTCCAGGCTCGCCTGCGACGATGATTTTTTGCACGTGCAAAGACATGTGCTCGACTCCACTGGCCTCGCCGATCATCTCGCCCAGACGCAGGGCATAGGTGGGCGTGCAGCACAGGACGGTGGCCCCATAACGGGCCATCATTTCCAATCTTGCCTGGCTGGAAAGGCCCCCGCTAGGGAGGGTGAGGTAGTGGCCATTGGCCGCCTCATACGCGGTCCAAAAACCCAGGAAGGGCCCGAAGGAAAAGGCGAAGAAGATGCGGTCTTTGCCAGCCACCAGATCCGCGCCGTCATAGACATGACGCCAGCATTTTAGCATGGCCTCCCAACTTTCCGGTGTATCCAGCCAGGCCACGGGCTGGCCGCTGCTGGTGCCACTGGTCTGGCAAAAGCGGGTGTAGGACTCCAGCGGTTGGGTCAAATGCGTGCCAAAAGGTGGGTGCGCCAGGCGATCTGCCAGCAGTTCCTCCTTTAGGGTGAATGGCACCTGCTGGATAAAATCCTCCACGCCATTCATGGAGGAGACGACGACCTTGGCCGCCTGAAATTTGTGGGCGTAAAATCCGCCCGCGCCATTCACGCTGACGAGAATGGAACGCAGCTTGCGCCATTGGTTGGAACGCAGGCGGTCACGATCTATGGGGGAACTCACATCAGCCACGGTGAAGGGTTGGCGAGCAGCCTGGATGGGTCAAACAGAGATGCTCATGTAGTGGCAAATGATCCCAGGCTGTGCACGGCCCCGTAGGCTCCAGCGTCATCGCCCAGTGCAGCCAGCGCCAGCCGCACCTGATGGCCCCCAGGTCGCCATTCATACTGATCTAAAAACGCGGCCAGAGGCTGCAAGAGACGCACGCCCGCGCCCGTGGCGATGCCTCCGCCTAGAATGATGAGCTCAGGGTCCAGCACATTGATGAGACTGGCCAGCCCCGCAGCGAGATGACGCACGGACTCCAGCCAGATTTTTTCCGCTTCAGCATCCCCCGCAGCACAGGCCGCCAGCAGCGCATGAGTGGTGGCATACTGGCCTTTTCCACGCGCTTGCAGGGTCTTGTTGCCGATGGCAACCTCCAGACTGCCCGGCGTGCCAAAGAGATCCACCGGCGCATTCAGATCTGTGGTGATGTGCCCCAGGTGCCCTGCACGGCCCAGGGCCCCTTTCAGCAAACGTCCGCCGCTGTAGATCGCCCCGCCCACGCCCGTGCCTAGCGTGACCATGAAGACATCTTGGCAGCCCTGCGCCGCCCCCACCCACACCTCGCCTAACAAGGCCGCCTGCGCGTCATTGAGCACATTCACCCGCCGATCCAGAAAGCTGGCCCAGTCCAGTTTCTCCAGCCCGTGCATTCGCCCAGGCATCCACTGGATGCAGTGCCCCTGAGGATGGGCCAAACCGGGCGCGGACAGCCCCACGGGCAGCTTTTGCCCTCCAGCGAGGGTTTCCAGCTCGGCCACGATGCCGCGAACGGTGAGCGCAAACTGAGGCACACCCTCCACGAACTCGCCATCTCGCGTGGGCCGCGAGAGATGCGTGATCTGCCTGCCCGTAGGCCTCTCAATGAGCGCGGCCTTGATGTTGGTGCCGCCAAGGTCAATGCCGATGGAGAGTTCGCTGGTGGATGCACTCATGGTTAGGCTAAGATTCGCGCCCCTCCGAAACCGTCCACCCACCATCCACCGCCAGCACCTGCCCGGTGATGAATTTCGCCGCTCGCGATAGCAGGAAGAGGGCGGCCCCTTCCACATCCTCCGGGCTGCCCACACGCCCGCCATCCAGAGGCTGCTTAGCCGCGACAAAACGAACGATGGCCTCATTTCCCACGGCCCGCTGGGACATGGGAGTCTCCACCAAAGCAGGTGCGATGACGTTTACCCGGATGTTTTGCTTGGCGTAGTAACTGGCGATGGATTGGCTGAACCCAACGATGCCTGCCTTCGCCGCCGCATAGGCATGGCTGGCGAAAAACTCGGGCGAGGGCGACCAGCCGAGGACGCTGCCCATGTTGAGGATGCAGCCACCACCGCCCTGCTGGAGAAACTGCCGCACCGCCGCACGATTCGATAGGATGAGGGAGGCGAGATTGAGATCCAGCGTGTAGCTCAGGCCTGCATCCGTCATCTCATGCAAAGGTCCATCTCCGCGCGAGCGCCCACTGCCGCCGGCCACATGATAGAGCGCATCCAGCCGCCCAAAGTTTTCCACCGCGAGCGCCACCGCTTTCTCCGCCGTTTCAGGCAGGCTGGCATCTCCAGCGAATCCACAGGCCCCGCAGCCTAGGGTCTGCAAAGCCGACTGCACATTGGCCTCGCTGCGACTGGTGACCACCACGCGCGCGCCATTGGCCACCAAAGCTTGTGCAGCGGACAGCCCCAGCCCCGTGGTGCCGCCCATGACGACCACGGACATTCCTTCGACATCGTAGCGAGTGTTCATGAAGGGGGACTATTCCGAGCGCGTCCGCCCTGACAAGCCCCACAGCGGATGCTCCATGAAACAAGGCCGTTTGCACCAAGGGTGGCTGGTGCTGCTACCTTTTTAGAGAAGCCCCTCCACACCTACCGTAGCGCAGGCCGATGGACGGAGCGCGAGTTTTTAACTCGCCTAACTTTCCTGGTGGATGCGGATACGCCCATGTCCTCGTTCGCTCACAAACCACCTGCTGTCGGGGCTGGTTGGGGCGAACGCATCACTCGGAGAGTGATGAATACTGTACTTGCGCTCATATCCTTGGAGCGGTTTTCTAATTTCGAGGCCACAGATCGTGCAACCTTTCGGCGAGCTAAAGCTCGAGAGTACTTTGCTGGGCCCTACGCGAGGATTTCCTTCACCACGTGGCCGTGGACATCCGTGAGGCGGAAGTCGCGCCCGGCGTAGTTGAAGGTGAGTTTTTCGTGATCGAGGCCTAACAAATGAAGCACGGTCGCATGCAAATCATGCATGTGGACTTTGCCCTCCACGGCCTGGAAGCCGATGTCATCCGTGGCCCCATGGGCAAACCCTGCCTTCACACCACCACCGGCTAGCCAGACGGTGAATCCAGCGGGGTTGTGATCGCGTCCGGTGCCGTTTCTTTCGGCGTAAGGGGTGCGGCCAAATTCGCCGCCCCACCAGACGAGCGTATCTTCCAGCAGTCCGCGCTGTTTGAGGTCTGCCAGCAGTCCGGCAATAGGTTTGTCCACCGCAGCGGCGTGGTCACCATGCTTGGGCAGGTTGCTGTGCTGATCCCAGGCTGGGTTGTTGGAGTTATCCCCGTAATTCACCTGAATGTAGCGCACGCCTTGCTCCGCCATGCGGCGGGCCATGAGGCACTGGCGGCCAAAGTTGTCCGTGGTCTTGTCCCCGATGCCGTAGAGGTTCAGGGTAGATTCAGATTCCTGGGCGAGATCCAGTGCATCGGGCGCTTTGTTCTGCATGCGCCAGGCGAGTTCATAACTCTGGATCACAGCCTCGATCTCGTTATCACCAGGGCGAAGCTGTTGGGCATTCAGCGCGCCTAACAACTCATACTGCCGCCTCTGCTGCTCCGGAGTCCAGGTGGTGTTGACGATGTTTTTGATGGTGGCCTCTTTGCTGGGCAAGCCACTGCGACCTAGCGGGGTTCCTTGATAAAGGGCAGGCAGGAAGGCATTGCCATAATTGCGCGGCCCGCCATTGCCCAGGCTGGGGCTGATGGTGACAAAACCGGGCAGATTTTCATTTTCCGACCCCAGTCCATACATCACCCAGGCACCCATGCTGGGGCGGATGAAGCTGGTGGTGCCCGTGTGCATAAACAGCGTGGCTGGGCCATGGGCCACACCTTCCGTATGCATGCCATGCAGGAAGCACAGGTCATCCACATGGCGATTGATGTGCGGAAAAAGATTGGAGGCCCAGCGCCCGGACTCGCCATGCTGGGCAAATTCCCACAGGGGCTGCTTTAGCCGCTGGGGAGATCCCTTGCCCGTCTTCGCCACCGTGCGTGGATCGGCAATATCAATGATCTTCTGGTCATCCTTCAGCAACCGAGGTTTGTAATCGAAAGAGTCCACATGGCTGACCCCGCCCTGCATGAAGAGGAAGATGACCCGCTTGGCCCTGGGTGCATGATGCGGCTGCATTCCCATCCCGGCAGTGCCCGCCGCCCACGCCTGTCGCTGCGCCAGCGCAGACGCCGCGAGGTACCCGAAACCACAGCCCGTGGTCTGGAGAAAGGAACGTCGGGAAGAGAACATGCGGTTAGAACGTGGAGAGCATGCCTTTTTTTGCGTGGCAGACCAAGATCATTTTCCGCCTTCAGCATTGAATTTTAAATTCAGGTGTGGCAATCTTCACACACGATGTCTGTAGGCCTTCCCACATCAGACCCACTTCTCCTTGCCGAAGTGACCGAACGCTTGTCCAAAGTCGAACAGAACGAATTGGATGCGGTGAATCGTTTTTTAAAGAAACTGGAGATGCTCAGACTGCGCCGCTCCATCGGCCAAGCAATTGACCAAGCCGATGCAGCGGGACTGATGACTCAAGTGGAAGATTCGATCCGCGAATTTCGTGAGCGCCAGCCTTACCGCTGATGGTTGTCTGCATTGATACCAATGTGGTCTTGCCGATGCTTAGCCTTCGGCACCCTTTCAGTCGTATCCTAGATGCCTGGATGGACGGTCATTTTTCACTAGCCGTATCCAACGAGATCCTCACAGAATATGAAGAAATCATTCGTCCTCGCATTGGAGAAGCGCGTTGGTTAGATTTCCTTTCGCTACTTCATTTAGGAGCAGAACTGAACGGAAATTTGGTGCGTATCCAGCCGAGCTTCAGATTTAATGTCATTCAGGTAGACCCTGACGATAACAAATTTTCTGACTGCGCGATTGCGGCCGATGCTTCATGGATCATTACGCAGGACAAACATTTTAATGCGCTAATTAACAGTGGATACCGTCCCAGGCCCATCGCACCCGAGGCTTTTATCGCGGTCTTGGTTTGAAAACTCGGCTGATAAGACGTCCAGATCGCATTCCAGTCTCGACAATCTCCTGTGATCGTTTTTTGATCAGGAAACTCCCGCCCATGACTGACGCCTCCTCCTTTCTCCGCTCTGCATTGACCCTCTTGGCCGCAGGTCTGTTGATGAGCAGTTGCAGTTCGGCTCCAAAGGAAGAGTCCGGCCAGGCTGGACCGCCCAAACGGGACGAAAGTTTTTGGATCGGTGATCAGGTGGCAGGCAGCCCTAAGCTGGTGATTGACCTTTCGGCGCAGCGCCTTCGCTATTACAAAGGCGGCAAGCTGGTGGGGCTATCGCCCATTTCTTCGGGCCGGGATGGGCATGACACCCCCACGGGTAACTTCAAGATCACCCAAAAAGATGTCTATCACCGCTCGTCCATCTACGGAGCTTATGTGGATGCTGCGGGAAACGTGGTGGTGGAAGATGTGGATTCGCGCATTGATCCATGCCCAGCTGGGGCGCGATTTGTCGGGGCCAAGATGCATTACTTTATGCGTGTGGTCGGGGCTGTGGGCATGCATGAGGGGTACCTGCCGGGGTATCCCGCTTCCCATGGCTGCATCCGCCTGCCGACCCAGATGGCCTCCATCTTTTATCATGCCACTCCGCACGGCACGCCCGTGCAGGTGACGGGCAATGCGGCGTATGCCAAGTATGAACCACCAGTACCCCTCGCCCCGACGACTTCCCCGAAAGTGAAGAAGCCGAAGTCGAATGCCTCCGATGGCGGGATGCGCCCTGGTAGCCGCAAAAAGGCCCCTCAACGGGGGACGGTGCCACCTGGGACCACGCTGTACCTCTGAGGTGTGGTTTTATAAAACTGCCCTGCTGAGAAGAAAGGGACGCATGCAGGCTTGAGTCTGCGCGGACTTTCGCGACCATGCTGCATGACCCGTACTGAAGCCTACCTAGCCCTGAACCTGATCCCCCAAGTGGGACCGGTGCGCATCCGGCGTCTGGTGCAGGCTTTTGGCTCTCCCGAGGCAGCGCTGCGGGCCAAGGCATCCGAAATCGCCCAGGTGGAAAGTTTTGGCCCCAAGCAGGCGGAGGCCATCGCGGCCTGGGAAAGTGAGGTGGAGCTGGAGCAGGAGATGCGCAAGGTCCAGGATCGCGGCCTGACCCTGCTGACGCAGGAGGATGAGCTCTATCCGCCCTTGCTCAAGGGCATCTACGATGCGCCCATTCTGCTCTACGTGTGGGGGGAGCTGCAAAAGCGCGACCACCAGGCCATCGGTGTGGTGGGCAGTCGCCACGCGACGATCTACGGCATGAATGCGACCAAGAAGCTCAGTTTTCAGATCGCCTACGCCGGCTACACCGTCATCAGCGGTCTGGCGCGTGGCATTGATACGGCTGCCCATGAGGCTGCCCTGGCCGCCAAAGGACGCACCGTGGCGGTCATCGGCTCTGGCATGGGGAAACTTTATCCCCCGGAAAATATGGCCCTGGCCCAGCGCATCTCTGAAAATGGCGCGGTTATCAGCGAATACCCAGTGGACCGCATGGCAGATCGCCAGACCTTCCCATATCGCAATCGCGTGGTGGCAGGCTGGGGCAGTGGGCTGCTGGTGGTGGAGGCCCCGATTAAGAGCGGCTCCCTCATCACGGCGCAGCAGGCCACTGAGCAGGGCCGCTCCGTCTATGCGGTGCCAGGCCCCATCGACAAACCTACCTCCAGCGGCTGCAATCGCCTCATTCAGCAAGGGGCCAAGCTGGTGATGGATGCGGCGGATATCCTGGATGACCTCACCACCCTCTTCCCCACGGCCCCCATCGCCCCGAAGGTGGAGCCCGTCACCTCTCCAGCCAATCTCACGCTGGATGAAAAGATCCTCTACCAGACCCTGAACACAGAAGAGCTGCACATTGATGAAGTGACCTCCCGCTCTGGCCTCGCCACGGCCACCGTGAATGTGAACCTCATGCGCCTGGAAATGAAACGTCTCGTCCGGGCATTGCCTGGCCGGCGTTATGTTCGTGTGGGATGAATGATTCCTCGGCCCTTGCCGATGCGTATCCCCTGCGTTAAACATCGCGCCCCTTTTCTCCGTCCCAGCTCCTATGCGCATCCTCCACCTCACGCCCGGCACCGGCAACTTTCACTGCGGAAGCTGCCTGCGAGATCATGCGCTGATCAAAGCCCTACGCTCACGTGGGCATGATGCCATCATGGCCCCGCTTTACCTCCCGCTGGTGACAGATCGCGAGGCACCCAATCCGGAGATCGGCATTCGGGTAGGGGGCATCTCTCTGTATTTGCAGCAGAAGCTGCCCTGGTTCCGCTTCCTTCCGCGTTTCATCCATCGCTGGCTGGATAAACCTGAGAGGCTGCGTTTTGCCTCCAAATTCATGGGCATGACCAGCCCAAAAGACCTCGGTGAGATGTCTCTGGGGGCGCTGCAAGGCGAAGGCGGCCGCCAGTGGCCGGAGTGGAAACGCCTCATCGAATGGATCCGCACCGAGGGCCGCCCCGATGTGATCTCCCTTTCCAACAGCCTGCTCATGGGCCTGTGCCCGGCCATTGAGCGTGATCTCGGCATCCCCGTTGTCGTCTCTCTTCAGGGGGAAGACTCCTTTCTCGATACCTTGATCGAGCCTTATCGCAGCCAGTCCTGGTCCGCCATGCGGGTGAATGCGCAGCATGTCTCCCGCTTCGTCGCTCCCAGCCAGTTTTACGCCCGCGTCATGCAGGAGAAATTGGGCGTGGGTGCGGAAAAGATGGCCATCGTTTACAATGGTCTGGATGCCAATTCCTTTGGCGTGGCCGAGCCCGATCCAAACTGGCCCGTCATCGGCTACTTCGCCCGCATGATCCATGGCAAGGGCCTCACCACCCTGGTAGATGCCTACATTGAACTCGCCAAACGCGGCACGGTCCCACGGGTGAAGCTGAAGATCGGCGGAGCCAAAACCGCTGCCGATGACAAGTATGTGAACGGTCTGAAAAAGAAGCTCCAGCAGGCGGGTCTGACTCAGCGTGTGGAGTGGCACCCCAACCTGAATTTCACCGACAAGGTGAAGTTCTTCCGCAACCTCACCGTCATGTCCGTGCCCGCGACTTATGGTGAGGCCTTTGGCCTTTACATCGTGGAGGCCATGGCCAGTGGCGTGCCTGTGGTCCAGCCAGACCATGGTGCTTTCCCAGAGCTCATCGCCGCTTCCGGTGGTGGCGTCTTGTGTGCGCCCGATGACGTGAGCTCCTTGGCAGATGCCCTGGAGACCCTGTTGCAAGATGACCACCAGCGGGAGCAAATCACCAACAAGGGCTTGCAAGGCGTGCGCAACGAATTCAGCGCTGCACGCATGGCCGAGCGTTTCGATGAAGTGCTCACCGCAGCTCGTGGTTAGGCCTGCGCTCAGAGCGCAGGTACAGTATTCATCACTCTCCGAGTGATGCGTCCGCCCCAAGCCGCAGCGCCAACAGTCGGTTTGGGAGCGAACGATGACGCCGACATCTCCGCCGGGCCAGGAATGTGAGGCGAGATAAAACTAGCGCTCGGTTGGTCGGCCTTCGGTGTCGCAGGAGTTGAGTGGGGAATCTTGAGAGGGCTGGAAGCCCTCACTCCTTGAGCGTGTGCCCTCAGCCTCACCTCCTGCATTGCCATCGAGCTTCGGCCCGCTATGCTGGGTGGCATGAAGTCTGCCCTGCTCCTGCCGCTGTTGGTTTGCCTCAGTCTCTTGATCATGATCGGTCGTGGTCAGGCGCAGACAGGCAGTTATAAGGGGAAAGTGGTCATCATCCCCGTGGGTGAGGAGGACCTCATCGCCCGTGCCAGGTTTGAGTTCATGTCCCGCACGTTGGAACGCTGCACGGATGAAGGCGCTGAAGCGGTGATCTTTGACCTGGATACTCCCGGCGGACTCCTTTGGGACACGGTGGACCTCATGATGAATGACCTCCAAAAGCTGAAACCGCGCAGCTTTGCCTTTGTCAATAAACGCGCTCTTTCCGCCGGGGCCATGATCGCCGTGGCCACCGATGGCATCTACATGGCTCCCACCAGCACAGCCGGGGCTGCCACGCCTATCTATGGCAATGCCCAGGAAATGGGCGATGCCGAACGCGCCAAGATGAACTCCGCCACCATGGGCATGGCCCGCGCGGTGGCCAAACGTAAAGGCCATGATCCGCGCGTCATCGAGGCCATGATTGACATGAGCCGTGAACTGAAAGTGGGCGATCTCGTGCTGGATACGAAGGACTCCATCCTCACTCTAGATGCCCAGGAAGCGACACTGAAACTGGATGGCAAACCGCTTTTTGCCAAAGGCATCGTGGATAGCCTGGACGACATCAAAAAGGCCGAGGGATTGAAAGGAGCCACGGTCACAGCCGAACCGACGATGTTTGAGGCCATCGCCATCTGGGTGACTCGGTATGCCGCTTTCCTCATCCTGATTGGTGTGGCGGGCGGGTATTTGGAAATGCAGACGCCAGGTTTTGGCATTCCCGGTTTTGTCTCCATCGCTGCTTTCAGCCTGTTCTTTTTTGGTCACTACGTGGCGGGTAGCCTGGTGGGGCAGGAGACAGCGGTGGTGGCGGCGTTGTTTGTCATTGGCGTGTTTCTGCTCATCCTTGAGCTAGCCATCTTCCCCGGTTTGCTGGTGCCGGGCATCCTCGGTTTTATCCTCATCATGGTGGCCCTGGTTTACACCATGTCCGGCTGGGAGGTGCCGCTGCCTGCCCCAGTGCCAGGAGAAGGCAAAGAAATCCCGCAGGAGGTGGGGTTTGATCTCCAGGTTTATGCCCTGGGGCTGCGCAACTTTGCGTTAGGCATTCTGGGCGCAAGTGTCCTCATCCTAGCGGTGTTCCGCTTTCTGCCAGAGACGGGTCCGTTTAAGAAATTGGTCCTCACCTCCTCCATTGATGGTGGCGAGGCGATGATGACCCCCACGGTGCCTGTGAGCGTGGGGGATGAAGGCCATGCCTGCAGTGCCCTGCGCCCTTACGGCACCGTTCAGTTTGGTGAGCGTCGCCTGGAGGCCATGGTGGAAGGCGGCTACCTGCCCAATGGCACCCCCGTCCGCATTCGCGAAATCCAAGGCCCGAAGATCATCGTGGAAGCCTTCGTCTAGTATTTCCAGCGAGGGGGAATGGAGCCGGGCAGGGCTGTGGAAGCTCAAGCGATCCACGTTTGGGCACCTCAAAGAAAGACTCCTTTTAAAGGTGCGGTCGCATAACAACCTCGCCCACCTGAGGGCACGACGTATTCCTGTATTAATGTGCCCAGCTAGCGGCTGAGGTGAGCGCATGGCATGACCGATGCTTAGCTGGTTAGGCATCCCCCCAAACGTCTTGTGAAAAACCGGTTTCCCCCACGGTGGGAAGTCCACGGATGCGAGTCACGGCACGGGCGGCTCACCTGTTATGAAATTTCCCCTGCACCCTGCCGCCCACCTCTCTTCTGCGTGGATTCGGTCTTCCAGTGTGGCCCTTCTACTGCTCTGCCAAACTTACTTGGCTCTGCCCCCTCGCCTAGAGGCTCAGGTGCTGACCTGGGATGCCACCCCTGGCACTCCCGGTTTGCAAAACGGCACCGGCACTTGGAATACCTCCGTGGCAAACTGGCTCGACTCTTTGAATGCCAATGTTTTGTGGGGGAACACGGGTCTGGAAACAGCCCAGTTCGGCAGCACCACGCCTGCGGCTGCCAATACCGTCACCATCGCTGGAAACATCAATTTGAAGGGCATGAATTTCCTGGCGCTGGGCACCGCCACCCCCGTCGCGGGCCAGCAATACGCCCTTAATGGAGCTGCTGCCAACACGGTGCTGAACTTCGGCGATGGCGGACTCATCCAGTTTGCAGACTTTTCTTCGGGCGGTTCTCAGTTTGTGAGTTTTGGGGCTAACCTCGCTTTTCAGGGGAGCAATCTGACACTTCAGAAAAGTGGCGGCACGGCCACCCAGTTTGTGAACTTGAACATGCTCGCCAACCCGAACCTGACGGGCATGTTAACCATCGGCAGTTATGTCTATGCAGGCATCGCCGCCCAGGCAACGGTTTCAAATGTCAGCGGCATCACCATCCGTAACAATGGCACGCTGACGCTCGGTGGCACGGGCAATTACACCATGCCCATCACAGCCTCCGGTTTTGCCAATACATACGCCGCCATTCGTGTGACGGGGAACAATGTGACCCTTTCTGGCGGCATCACCATGACAGGCAGCACGGGTGTGCTCATGCACTCTGGCAATACGGGCATGGTCATCAATGCCCCGATCACGGACGGCGGGTCGGGTTATGCCTTTCACCGTTTTACCCTAACCAAAAGTGATGGAACGGTGACTCTTAGCGCGGCGAACACCTACGGTGGAAATACCGTGCTGGGGCGCAACAGTTCTGGCTACACGGGTGGCATCACCGTGCTGGACTATGCCGCCGCCACGGCCCCCCAACAGGATATCCTCTACAATGGCCTCGCCACTCCAGGCGGGCTGGATCTCCTGGGGAGCAACATCGGCAGCTCCGTGCTCATGCTGACGGGGAAAGCAGGCACCATCAACACTCAGCGCCTAGGCAACATCAGTGTGCAAGGGTTTCGTTCTGCTATCGAGCTAACCTCGGGTGCAGGTGGGGAGATGAACATTAGCTTTGGCACCTTGAGCCGCACCACCACGGGCACCGTCGCCTTCACTGCGCCAGCCTCGGGCAGCATCACCACCACCATGGCAGATACGGTTTTAGGCCCTTGGGCCACTTACAAATCGGGCGCGGGTCTGGGAACCTGGGCGCAGGTCTCCGGCGGTGTTTTGACAAACTTCAGCGGCAGCACACCTGCGGTAACGGCCGCGCCAGTGACCAGCGATGCCACTTCGCATCTCAAGCTAGATAGCAGCTCCACCGGACCTGTGAATCAGACCGGGGCGCTGGCAAACCTCGCCACACTTTCCATGGCGGATACCCAGGTGGACCGCACCGTGCTCACGGGGGCGGGCAACACCCTGCGCCTAGGTGTGGTGGGGGGCGTGCAGATCACTTCGAATGCGAAAAACCTCACCATTGGCCAGCTGGGTGTCGCCAGTTCACTTTCTGCCGGTGGGGCCAGTGCAGGCACGGGGCAACTGTTCCTAACCAATCATTCGAATAGCTCGCTACTCACCGTTCATTCAGGCATCACCAACAATGCAGGCGGGGGTGCCGTGACCCTCTTGGTCAATGGCTCTGCCGGGGCCACGACGATCCTGACCGGCACCAGCAGTCACACGGGTGGCACGGTGGTCGCCAGCGGTGCGCTGGAACTGCGAAATGGAGCTGCGCTTGGCACGACCGGGGGCACCATCAATGTGATCGAAGGCGGCTCTTTGCGCTTCTCCAATGGCATCACCTTCAGCCGCCCTCTCACGCTTTCTGGCCTGGGGGCCAGCACCACGGTGGATGGCGTGCTGCGCAATGTCAGTGGAAACAACACCCTGACCGGACTGATGACACTCACGGGAAATTCCACCTTCACTTCCGATGCAGGCTTGCTGACCATCCAGTCCGCTGCCCCGGCGACCAATGCCATCACCGGCACGGTGAATCTTAACCTCGGAGGTCGTGGAGACATGGCCATCAATGGCCGCATCGGCATCGGTACGGGGCTGCTGACCAAGACCGGCAATGGCAGTCTGACTCTAGGTGGGGATAACAATTTCACCGGTGTCCTCACCATCAGCGCCGGGGTCCTGCGGCCCACGCATGCCAATGCACTGGGTGTTTCAGCAACCACCTTTGGTTCCACCGTCATCAGTGCTGGCGCAGCCCTGGAACTGGCAGGGGGCATCACCTTGGCAGCCGAGCCTATCTCCATCTCTAGCCTCGGGGTGGCGAGCAATGGCGGCATCCGCAATGTCAGTGGCAATAATACCCTCACGGGCCTCATCACTCTGGGCGGTGTCACCACCATCCGCATCCAGTCTGACAGTGGCAAACTCATCTTTGATACCGCAAGCGGGGCCGCCATCACGCAGACGGCCACCACGGCCCGCGTCTTGGTCCTGGCCGGGGCAGGGAACATGGATGTGCTAGACCCGATCACGCGCACCAGCTCCGGCGCGTTGACCCTTGTGAAAGAGGGCAACGGTACCGTCATGCTGGCCTCCTCCGTAGGAAACACCATCACCACGATGAATGGCGGGGCTTTGCAGCTGGACTTCAGCGCCCCCACTAGCCCCATCACGAACATCCTGCACAGTGGCATCGCTACGCCCAATGAACTCAACCTCAATAGCGGCACCCTACTGATCACAGGCAAGAGTGGCGCCAGCAATAGCCAGGCCTTTGGCCCCGTGGTGCCTACGGGCGTGAATACCGTGCACGGTGGCTCTAGCTACATCACGGTGGCGCAGAATGGGGCCACTCGGGTGGATCTCTCCTTTGGCAGTTTCACTCGTGGTGTTGGGGGCATCGTGGGTGTCACTCGCCCCACCACGGGCAGCCTCACGACGACGGGTGGCACGGACAATGCCATCTTCACTTCCGCACTCGGCGCGCCTTACCTGTGGTCGCTCGATGCCACCGCTGGAGATGAATGGTTAGGCTCCACAGCCCTCAGCGGCGGTGTGCGGCAGATCGTCCCGCTTTCAGCCCTGCCTTCCGGGGGCTACACTCCCTCCACCGCCACTGCTTTGTTGGGCAATGCGAACATCACGGCGGGAGAAGGCACCACCACACTGGGGGCCAACACCACCATCACCAGCCTGCGCTTTGGCCAAGCCCAGGCGACCACCGTCACCCAGGATGTGACTGGACGCGTTTTGACTGTTGGCGGCATCCTAGTTTCCAGCACCGTGGGGAACTTCACGCAGACCATTTCCACCAGCACGCTGAAGTCGCCAGATGCCGGAGCCAGCAATGATCTGCCCATCATTCAAAACAACACCGCTGCTCCTCTCGTGATCAATTCCGCCATCATCAATGCTGCTGGTTTCGGCACTACGGTCACCAAAGGCGGCCTGGGCACGCTGGTCATGCGCGGGGCCAGTACCTACACGGGCAGCACCCGTGTGCATGAAGGCATCCTGCATCTTCAAGCTGGCTCCATCAGTTCCAATACCGAGTTCCTCCTGGGTTCGGGCGAGCGCAGTGGCAAGATCATCCTCGGCATCGGCAACACGGCGTATAACACCACGGTGGACTGGTTGCAGGTGATGGGAACGGGCACGGATAACCGCATCGTCGGCGGGGCCAGTGCCATCTCCACGCTGATGGTGGATAACGTCACGTCTAACAACAACTTCCGCGCAGGTTTCCTCGGCGGACCGGGTGAAAACGAGAACAATCTCTCCCTCTCCGTGAATGACGTCGCCACCGTCAGCACCGCCACGGTGCCGACGACGATGTTTCTGCCCCTGGGGCCGGCGAATACTTATTCGGGTCAGACCCTCATTCGCAATGCCACGGTGGAAGCCTCAGTGCTGGCCAATCAGGGCACCGCCAGCTCTCTGGGCACGGGGGACAGCAATGGCGTCATCGAAATGGCCAGTGGCGGCAATACCACCGTCCTCCACGTCATCGGGGCGCTGCGTTATGTGGGCAGCAGCGATGCGACGACGGATCGGCCCATTCAGATCTCCAATTCTGTGACCACCGTGCAGACCGTTTTGGCCGTGCTGGAAAACAACGGAGTGGGCAGCGTGAAATTCACCGCTCCCTTCACCTCCACGGGTACCAACGTCACCGCCACCCGCACCCTACGCCTCACTGGAACCAACCTGGGAGCGAATGAAATCGTCAGTGTCGGGAATAATGGCAGTGTCGGCACCGTGCTGCACAAGGCAGGCCTGGGCACCTGGACCCTCACTGGCGACAGCACCCATAGTGGCGGCACGCTGGTGGATGCGGGCATGCTTTTAGTAAACAACACCAGCGGCAGCGGTTCCGCCACCGGCACGGGGAATGTCACCGTGGCTGCGGGAGCCACCTTGGGGGGCAGTGGGCGCATCCTCGCTGGGGCAGATCGAAACATCACTCTGACCGGTGCCACTCTTCAGATCGGCACGGAACTGCCGGGGGCGGTCCCCACGGCGGCTGGCCTGCTGACTTTGCAGACGACCGGCACTGGCCTTCTGACCTTACAGACAGGTTCCATTTTGGACTTCGATCTCTTCTCTGGAGCAGGCCTGGGCGACAACACCGGCCTCGCTGCTGCCGCTGACCGGGCCATCATCCTGGGCGGGCTGGACCTCACTAGCAGCACGATTTTAAAAGTGGCCAATCCCACGGGCATGACCACTTGGGCCGCCAATGACCAGTGGCGGCTGTTTGATTGGACAGGCCTAACCGGGCCTGTTTCTGGCAGCGTCGCCGCTTTTGATCTTCCTTCACTGCCCGATGGCCTCATGTGGAACACGGCGGATCTGCTCACCACCGGTGTTCTCAGCATCTTTTTAGTGCCGGAGCCTTCTCGGGTAATTTTCTTGGTTTTTGGTGCGCTGGCCCTCTTGAGCCGTCGTCGCCGCTAGTTCTTTGAGCTGGGAAAAAAGCGGCTTTTCAGCCTGGGAGTAAGGTTGGGAGGAGGAAATGGGTGTTTTTACAACTTTCAGGGGGAATAACCTTTCTGAAAGTTCATCCGCAGATTCCATGCAGGTCGTAATTGACTCACGAAAGTCGGTGCGCCACGTAATAAGAGTTAGAATCTAGATCCCCCCGGCGCTGCCAGCCACGCCCTGTTCATGAAAAATCCCCCCGCCAGCGCTTCTGCCCCTGTTTTCCCTTTCGAACTCGTTCGTGCCGATCTCGAGATCGTCGAGAAATCCATTCGCGACCAAGCTCGGGCCTTTGATCCAGCCGTTGAGGGGTACGTCAGCTATGTCTGCCAAGCAGCCGGGAAGCGCATCCGTCCAGCTCTGGCTTTGATGGCCGGCGGGGCCACTGGGGGTAAGACAGCCGATCACACACGTCTTTCGGTGATCCTGGAGATGGTCCACATCGCCTCACTGGTTCATGATGACATCATGGACGGCGCAGCGACGCGTCGCGGTCTGCCCACAGCCGCGGCGAAGTGGGGCAGTGCTCTAAGTGTGCTTTTGGGAGATGCCATCTTTGCCTACTCGCTGGAACTGGCGACCGAATTTGAAGATGCCCACGTGTGCCGCAGCATCGCCAAGGCCTCCCGCGATGTGTGCAGTGGTGAGATTTTGCAGACCCAGCGTCGCTTTGATCTGAATCTCTCCGTGCCAGACTACTTGCGCATGATTGAGATGAAGACCGCTGCGCTTTTCGCCGCTGCCGCAGGTCTCGGGGCCCGTCTCAATGGCGTGCCTGAGAATGTCGAGCAGGCGCTGCACAGCTACGGCATGAAGCTGGGCACCGTTTACCAGATCTATGACGACTGTCTGGATCTGGTGGGTGATGAAGTCAAAGTCGGCAAGACTCTGCGCACCGATTTGGTGAAGGGCAAACTGACCCTGCCCATCCTGTATCTGCTCATGGATGCCACCGATGCCCAGAAGCAGAAGCTCAATAAAATGCTGCTGAAGGGCGAGCCGATGGATACCTCCATCCTCGCAGGCATTGCCGACTATGAAGGGGCCATTGAGCGTGCGGTGAGCTTCGCCCAGAACATGCTCAACGAAGCTCGCGCCGACTTGATCTGCCTGGCGGATTCCGACTACAAACGCGCCTTTGAAGAGATCGCCGATTATCTGCACGCGCTGCTGGATAATTGCCGCGCTTCTCTCTGAGTCGTCTTTGCACAAAGGGCATTTCTCATCGCGTAGTAGCTGGCATGAAATGCCTGCTCGTCCTACTCAGTTTGTGTTCCTCCGTCTGGGCTCAGACATGGACGTTTGAGTCTCCCCGCGCCGAGGCCACCCCGCAGCATGAGCAGGTGGAAAAAGGTGGGCGCGAAAACCAGCCAAGCCTCCTCATCAAAACTGGGGCAGGGGAGCAATGGATCGGCTGCTGGACGCAAACCTTACCCGTCCAAGGTGGGCAGCATTACCAGTTCACCGCTTGGCGGAATTTCGAGTCCGTGTCCGAGCCGCGCCGCAGCGTGGTAGCCCGCGTGATCTGGCAGGATGCAGCCGGCAAACAAGTCCGCTGGGAGGAACCTGCGCCGAGTGGTTACGCTGCGGGCACCATCCCCCAGGCCGAGCCCGAGTATCCACGCGATCTCGGCAGTGCTGATGGGGAGTGGGGCCGCTTTGAGGAAACCCTGCGGGCTCCCAAAGCTGCGCGGCAGGCGAAGATCGAGCTTTACCTTCAGTGGGCCGCCAATGCCCGTGTGACTTTTAGCGACGTGATGCTAAAAGCTGTGCCAGCGCCCAAGCCGCGCAAGGTGCGTCTGGCCACCATTCACCTGCAACCGAAGGAAGGTAAAGAGCCTGCGGACAAGCCACCGCAGTTTGCCCCACTCATCGCCGAAGCCGCGCAAAAAAAGGCCGATCTCGTCGTGCTACCGGAAACCCTGACTTACTACGGCACGGGTAAAAAGATGGCTGAATGCGCTGAGACCATCCCCGGGCCTAGCACCGCCTATTTTGGCAAGCTGGCCGCGCAGCACCGCCTCTACATCGTCGCAGGGTTGGTCGAGCGTGATGGAGCGACCCTTTACAACACCGCCGCCCTCATCGGCCCGGAAGGAGAGTTAGTGGGCAAGTATCGCAAGGTCAGCCTGCCCCGCAGCGAGGTGGAGGCTGGCATCACACCCGGGCGGGATTACCCCGTCTTTGACACCCGCTTTGGCAAGGTGGGCATCATGATCTGCTACGATGGCTTTTTCCCCGAAGTGGCCCGCGCTCTTACGGTGAAAGGGGCCGAGGTGATCGCCTGGCCCGTCTGGGGCTGCAATCCCCGCCTCGCCGCCGCCCGTGCCTGTGAAAACCATGTGTATGTGGTCAGCAGTACCTACACCGATGAAAGCAAACATCAGTGGATGATCTCCGGCATCTTTGATCATTATGGCGATGTTTTGGCTAAGGCCACGGCCTGGGGCACTGTGGCCATCGCGGAGGTGGACCTAGATGCACGCGCTCACTGGAATAGCCTGGGCGATTTCAAAGCCCAGATTCCCAGTCACCGCCCCAGTTTTGTGAAGGAGTGAGATCCTGGTGAATCTCACTCCTTTGAGCCCATTTACAGACCCTTTTCGCCCAGCCATGAACTGCTCTGTGGCGGCACCTCGCAGGTCAGGCCGAATTGCTTCACGGCTTTTTCCTGGAGGTGGTTGATGGCTTCCTCCACGCTGTCTGTCCAGCAGATCAGGTCCAGGTCCTCGGGGCTGATGGTCCCATTCGTCACCATGCTGTCAATCAGCGCCCGCAGCTCGCCCCAGAACTCGCTGCCCATGACCACCATGGGGAAGTTACGCACCTTTTTGGTTTGGATCAGCGTCAGGGCTTCAAACATCTCATCCAGCGTGCCAAAGCCGCCTGGCATGATGACAAAACCGTAGCTGTACTTCATCAGCAGCACCTTGCGGACAAAGAAGTACTTCATGGTCACCCAGCGGTCCAGGTAGGGGTTGTGGCTCTGCTCAAAGGGCAACTCAATGTTACAGCCCACACTGCGGCCTCCCACATCCTTGGCCCCACGATTGGCCGCCTCCATGATGCCGGGCCCGCCACCTGTCATGACGGTAAAGCCGATGCGGGTGATCGCTGCACCCACCTCGCGCGCCAGTTGGTAATGCGGATGGTCTTCTTTAAATCGGGCTGAGCCGAACACCGTGATGCACGGCCCCACAAAGTGCAGGCCGCGAAAGCCGCGCAAGAAATCCGTCACGACAGAGAACAACAGGCGCAGTTCCGTGAGGCGGCGGTTGGGGCCCTGCAGCAGCGCGCGGTCCACGAGATGACCGCAGAAAGCCTGCTGGATTTGTTTTTCACTCGGAGCCTGAGGGGGCGGGTGGGGAAGGGGGGCACTGCTGCTGCCGGGGCGGCCTTCCTTATCTTGAATATTGGGAGTTGGCATGGTTGGTTTTCCTCATATTCGACCCCGTAAAGGAACGAATTATTTAAAAAATACGATCTTGAGGGGAATTTAGCGATCAGGCAAATCGCAGTTTAGTTCTAAAGGAATTCCTCTTTGCGTGTTCCTGGGGAACGAGTTACGATACGATTCTGCCCTTCCAACCTCTTTTGAAGGCAGGCTAAACGTTCGCTTCCCCCCTTGCGACAACCATGCAAATCAGTCAGCTCTCTCAGAGCATGGGTAACCATGTTTCTACTTCGCGTTCAGGTCGGAATCCCAGCCGGGTTTCAGAACAGCGATGGTGCATGCTGTGTGCATGGATTCTCATGAGCCTCTGGCTGCCCTCCGCACAAGCGGCCGATGGCATTTGGAATACCGCGCAAACGGGCACTCAGGACTGGTCCCTTTCCACCAACTGGAATGGGGGTGTCATCCCTGGCCTAACCACCGGGACGACCAATGCAGACACGGCCACTTTTGGCAGCACCACGGCGGCAACCTTGATCACGATTGATGCCGGCAGAAATCTCCGCTCTCTCGTCTTCAATGGTACCAATACAGCAGGGCTTTACACCATCGGCAGCGAAGGTGCCAACACCGGACCTGCCCTGCGCCTGAGCAGTGGCGGCAGCTTGACAATGTCGGTCGGGACTCTCACCACCACGACCATCAATGCGCCGTTGATCTTGGAAGCGGCCAGTGGCTCCACAGCCGGCAGCTACACCATCGCCAACAATGCCACCAGTGCCGATGCCGATCCTGGCACCTATAAGCTGAACATTGCGGGCAACATCAGTGGCGGGAACACCACCTCTACGATCACTCTCAACCTGAATACCACCATCGGTAACCGCAGCAATGATGCCTCTGGCAATACCGTGAGTGGCCTCATCTCCAATGGGGGTGCCCAGGGCGGCCTTTCCGTTTCCGTCAATGGAGTCAACGGCGGGCAGCGTGGTGTCTGGCGCATCATCAATGATGCCAACAGCTACACCGGCAACACGGTCGTGACCAATGCCACGCTTCTCTTCTCCAGCATCGCCAATGCAGGCTCCAATAGTGCCATCGGTGCGGGGAGTGGCTTCACCGTTGGGGCCAACTCACATGTCAAATACACGGGGGCTGCCGCCACGACGGATCGCATCATCACGGGCGGCGGCTCGTTTTACAATCAAGGTTCAGGGGCACTTACTTTGACGGGAAGTGTTCTCCTACCCGGAACACTGACCTTTCGTGGTGCGCAGAACTTCATCATTGATGGATTGATCTCCGGTACCGGCGGCCTGAATCGCACGGACAGCGGCACGGTCTTCCTGAATAACAATGCCAACAGCTTTTTGGGCAATATCAGCATCTCAGACGGGGCATTCCGTTTCGCCACCCTTGGAAACAAAGGCGTGAATTCAGCCATGGGCGCAGGTACATTGATCACTCTGGGGCAGAACAGTGGCACGATTGGCCGCATCGAATTCACCGGGGCAAACGGTGGCTCCAGTGACCGCGACATTCGTCTTTCCAATGGCAATGGAGCCAGCAGCGGCAATGGTCGGATTGATAACACCGTGGCCGGACAAACGCTGACTCTCAGTGGCAACGTGCGCTCCACCAGTGCCGATGCAACTCATGTCTCCAGTCTGAATCTTACAGGCGCTGGCAATGGCGTGATGAGCGGCATCATCGGCGGTACCAATGCGGCCCCCACGGCCACCATCGCCCTGCAAATCACCAAAACGGGCAATGGCACCTGGGCCCTCTCTGCCGCTAACAATTACTCTCGTGGCACGCTGATCAGCGCAGGCACCCTGCTGGCCACCAATACGACGGGCTCCGCCACAGGCACGGGCAATGTCATCACCAGTGGCACGGGCACACTGGGCGGCACAGGCATCATCAGTGGTGGCACCGGGGCCAGTATTACCATCGCTTCCGGCACTCGTTTAATGGTGGGCAATACCCACCAAGTCGCCAATGGCGTGGCGGGCAGCGCAGGGTATCTGGGGCAGGTTTCCACTCTCCGCCTGGGCGGTGCTTCGAATGTGGCCATCACCCTGGCCGGGACCTTGCAGTTTGATCTGTTTAGCAACGCAGGCTCCGCCAGCCTGGGACAGGCCGACTTGCTCAGCCTCACCACACAGGCTGCCTCCATCACGCTTGGCGGCACCATTTCACTCGCCGATGTCACCGGCGCTCATGCCCCGTGGCGTGCAGGCACCTGGCAGCTCATTGACTGGAGCGGCATCGGCTCAGCGGCCAAGACGGGGGAGTTTACCTTCGACTTCAGCAACATCGCCCCTCTGCCGAGTGGGTATGGCTGGGTCACCACGAATTTCCTCAACGACGGCACCATTTCCATCAACAAGATCGCCGATAACCACACTTGGTTGGGCGGCACAAGTGGCTCCTGGGCCACGGCCGCAAATTGGCAGGTCAATACTGTCCCGACTGCTAGCAACGATGTGTTTTTCGAAGGCCTGGCCGGCAATTTAACGACGGCCATTGATGGAGACCGAAACGTGCGCAGTCTTTACTTCAGCGGAGAGCAAAACTTCGTCGTCAATACCGGCACGGGAGGGGTGTTGTATTCATATGGGGATACTCTGGACGTCCAAGGCGGCACGCAAATTTTCAACGCCCAACTGCGTGTGGCCAATGGCACCGCCCCTGCCTATAACATCTACAACAACGGGACGTTGACGTTCACGAACTCGATCATGTTTCATCGCCTTTCAGGCAACACCACGACCGCCCTCAATATGGTGTTTAACGGTACCGGAAACACCACCGTCAACCACTTCCAGCGCCGCACAAGTGACTACGATGTGAACATCGTCAAAAACGGCACAGGCACCCTCACCTTGACCGGGTTTGCCACGACTGAAGCCTCGACTACCGCCGGGTCCATCACGGGCACCACCACGATCAATGCGGGCAAACTTCGCCTCAATGATGAGCGGAACCTGGGCAGCAACCCTGCGGCATTCAACGCGGCCCATCTGACCCTCAATGGCGGCACCCTGGCAGCTGCGGAATCTTTCGTCATGGACGATGTCAATCGCGGCATCACCTTCGGGGCGAATGGTGGCACAGTGGAAGTGGAGCCTAACAAGACCTTCACCATCGCCAATACCCTCACTGGCAGTGGCGAGTTTAACAAGATCGGCTCGGGCGTTCTGAACATCACGAGCAATACCAACACCCACTCAGGCACCACTCAGGTCCTGACGGGTACCCTGCAAGTCGGCACGGGTGGCTTCACCGGTACTGGGGCCATGTCTGTCTCTTTCGGCGCTCAGTTGACGGGCACAGGCACCGTGCAGGCTTCTTCGTTCTCCTTGCAAGAAGGCGCGGGTCTTCAGGCGGGTAACATCACCACAGGGTCAGACACAGGTAACGGTACCCTCACTTTCTCGCCCGCTTCCGGTGTGGGAATCTATGAGTTTGCCTCCAGTTCCGGCATCACCCTTAGCATCACCAGCGCCACCAATCAAGGCGTGCTCGATCCCTCCTTTGGCGGCAATATCGTCGGCTCTCCCGGGTATCAATCTTACATCCAGGCCATCACCGGCAGTGGTGACCATGACCGCCTCGTTTTTGATGGAGGTAGCGGGTCCACGCTCACCTTCAGCGGTAATATCACGGTGGAGGATGTGGGCTTCACCCCCACCGCAGGTCAGGTCTTTAATCTGCTGGATTGGGCCACCCTTGTAGCCACCAATTTTACCGGCTTTGAAGTGGGTGAAAATCGCGATGGCGCAGGTGATGACTTCGATCAGTTCAATCTTCCTGACATCAGCAATACCGGTTATCTCTGGGATGTGAGCCAGTTCATCAATACCGGCAGCCTTGTCATCGTGCTCATTCCTGAGCCTAGCCGCGCTTTGTTGCTTCTGCTCGGCATGATGGCCCTGTTGGGACGTCGCCGCCGCTAGCAGATTGGTTCACAAAATCATTCTTCGGCAGCATAGACGTATGTGAATTTTGGCAATGAGTGGCGTTTACATCGAATGTTACGCCTTCTCTGCCTGCTCATCTTCAGTGCCTCAGTCGCCCTCGCTCAGACCAATGTTCTGACTCTGGGAGTCAAGGGCGATGGCCAGACGGATGACACGGCGGCCATTCAAAAGGCTGTGCTGGAAAAAGGCAGCCTGGTTTTCCCCAAAGGCACCTACAAGCTGAGCCAGACCATTGAGGTGGATCTTTCCAAGACCGGCCTGGCAGGCCTGTCCAGCGATGGCACGGCTCGTTTCATCATGACGGGCGCAGGCCCCGCCTTCCGTGTGACGGGGCACCATGAAGGCACCGCTGCCCCCGCTTCGCTCAAGCCTGAAGTCTGGGCGCAAGAGCGCACGCCCATGATCAGTGGCCTGGAAATCTTCGGTGGCCATCCTGAAGCCGATGGTGTGGAAGTGGGCGGCACCATGCAGGTCACGTTTCATCGGCTGGTGGTCAGCAAATGCCGCCATGGCATCCGCCTCACGCCCCGAAATCGCAACGTGCTCATCAGCGATTGCCATCTTTATGACAACTCCGGCATCGGCGTGTTTTTGGACAATCTGAACCTGCACCAGATCAACATCGTGGGTAGCCACATCAGCTACAACCGTGGCGGCGGTGTGGTGTCACGCGGCGGCAATGTGCGGAACCTGCACATCGGCACTTGCGATATTGAGGGCAACCACCATGCCGACTCGCCACCGTCTGCAAATGTGGAGCTGGATTCCACCGGCGGCTCCATCGGCGAAGTGGCCATCGTGGGCTGCACCCTCCAACACACTAGCAAGGCCCCCGGCTCTGCGAACATCCGCATCCTCGGCGCTGGCACCGATCCCAGCCTGGAACGCAAGATGGGCCGTGCGCACACTCGTGAGGGCAATGTCACCATCAGCGCCAATGTCTTCAGCGACGTGCGCGTGAACATTGAGGTCAAAGAATCCCGTGGCGTGGTCATCACGGGCAACACCTTTTGGGAAGGCTTTGACCACGACATCCTTGCGGAAAACTGCGAGCACCTCATCGTCAGCAGCAACAACTTTGACCGCAACCCGCGCTACTTGGTGAACGGCTTTAAGAACTCTGAAAACAACGGCCTCGTTTTCAAAAACTGTGCCGACAGCTCCCTCTCCGGCAACATCATCGCCGGAGTCATGCGCAAGCGTGCGGCGGTGGAGATCCTGGGAGGGCGCCGCCTCATGATCAACAACAACAGCATTCTGGATAGCGATAGCATCGGCCTCTTGCTGGAAGGGGTGGAAGGCAGCCTCGTCAGCGACAACATCATTCGCGATGACCGTGCAGCCGATGTGAAATCCAAGGAACCCTCACTGGTGGTTTCTGGTGGCAATGATAACCAGATCGGCTCCAACCTGCTGGGTAATGGCAAGAAGGTCCAGTAAACCTCACTCCTCTGCCACATGCCGGTTCAGGGCAGGGAAGAACTCGTGAAAGTCATCCTCCAAGCCCGAGTATTCCTGCTGAAAGACCCTCATCGCCGCTGCTAGATCCACCGGGCGGCGAAAGCGCAGGCCGATCCGGCGCAAGGTGTCCTCCAGCCCTTCCATCTCGCCATAGTGGCCCAGCCAGTTTTCGTCCTTCATGCCATCCAGCGGCGGATGAGCCTCAGCGGGAATGATTTCCCGGTGATCATCGAATGAGGCATAAACTTCCGCGGTGAAAAGCGGCAGCGGCTGTGCTGAAAATGAGGCCCAAGCCCGGCTCAGAAAATGGTCATAAAACATGTCCGTCAGGATGCCGCCAAAGCGCCGGTACTCCGGTCCTAAACGCAGAATGCTGCGCCGCACGACTGGGTGCGTATCCGTAAACGCATCAATCCGCCGATGCTGGCGGATGCCACGCTGGTAGGCCTCCGGCAGGCATTCCAGTTTCGACTGCCTCACCAGATCCGGCAGCACATTGCCAATGCGGAAAGCAGGGCAGGGCTCGGAAAGAAAAAGGTGGGCCAGCCAGTTCATGAAAAAATCCAGGCAGTGGCGGCAGAATTGCACGATTTATGCCGCGAAACAGCAGTACGTTTCCCAGGCCATGCCGGACGTTTTTCCTCCTTCTTAGCGCCCGTACTTCAGGCCTTGATCGAAAGCTTTAATGATTTTGGCGTCTGCATCAGCGGGCTTCATGATGGAGATGTGGACATCCACCCATTTGTCCTCGAAGGCAAAAAAGTAGTTCACGTTGCGATGCGTCAGCGGCCCGTAGGGAGGTTTGGGCGGAATGATGATGTCATACTCCACCCGATAAAACTGGTCTGTGTGGCTGACGACGACGGTGGACTTGTCGATCAAGGGGTTGCGGCTTGCCTGGGGCCAGTAGTATTCAAAGCATTCCTTGTGACTGCCTTCACCAGCCTTCGGTTCGACGAAAAAGGACAGGTTAAATCTTCCGCTGTTGGCTTTGTAAACATAGTTAGGCCCCTGATCCTGCCCCGCCTTCTTTTCAAAAGGTGGTGCGTCCATCTCAATGTTCCATCCTTGGTTAGACACTGGGATGGAAATCATGTCGGCCAGGGCGGGGCTGACGAGGATCAAGAGGGCGAGGATACACCGGTGCATGATAATCGGGTGGTTTAGCGGGTCGGTGTAAACTTGATGGGATTGAGCATCTGCTTGCCAATCGTGTAGTCGGTAGCCCAGGTTTCAGCAGGGCTGCCAAAGACGATCACATAGATCCTGCGGGAGCTAGGGAAAAGGTGAACGATGGTGCGTGTGTGGTATAAACCGCGTTCGGTCATGCCTGGCAGCGTGCGCTCGCCTTCCAGGATCATGGTCGGCACACCTTGAGGCTCGGAATAGCTGGAGGCGGTAATGCTGCTGAAGCTCTTGCGCAGCCCATCCATGTAGCCTTTCGTCTGGGCGGCCGCTGCGGCAAATTCCTGAGGCGTGGCTCTCTCCATAAAGTTCACCGTCAGGCCCGTTTCAAAACCTTTGCTGGTGATGCGGTCCTTGGTGATCCTCAGCGCGCGCGTGCCCTTGGCGGTGGTGATGTTGGTGTGCCATCCTTGCGGCACCTTGACTTCCAGAGCAAGGTCGTCAAAGCGCTTCCATGTGAAGCCGGCCGGGGCGGAGCCTTGCGGCGGAGTTGTGCAGGAGACCAGCAGAAGGGCGCTCAAAAATAGAAAAAAGGATTTCATGAGAAGGACTATGATGATTCCTGAAGTGCGTTTCAGGGAACCTCATAAAAGATGCCCTTTGCAGCCTAATCAAGGCCAACCCGGCCGTTTTGGGGCTCCATTCAGAAGGTTGGACATTGGAATCTTCCCCTTGCAGCTTTCGCGGTGAGTGCTTTGTGAACACCCGCCCAAAATGTCCACCATCCAGACATCCCTTTCCGAGATCGCTGACGCGCTGCGTCCTGCCCAGCGCATCGCCATCGCCGCTCATGTGCGGCCAGATGGGGATGCCCTCGGTTCCGTCATGGGCCTGGCGCTCAGTCTGCGAGCCATGGGCAAGACGGTGTATGCCTTGCTGGAGGACGGCGTCCCCCTGAATCTGGCCTTTTTGCCAGAAACAGTCACCATCCTCACTCCTCCCTATGCAGACTTTGAGGTAGATGTGGCCCTGGCCCTGGATACGGCGACTCATGAGCGCGTGGGGGAGCACACGAAGGCCGCCCTGGCCCGTGCACCCCTGCTCATTGACATTGACCACCACCCCACGAATCCAGGGTATGGCCACCTGAACCATGTGGATGGTACCCAGCCGGCGGTGGGCCAGATCATCTACGAACTGCTAAAAGTGGGCGGTTTTCCCATCACCGATGCGGTGATGCAGCATCTCTACACGGCCATCAGCACGGATACAGGGTCCTTCCAGTATTCCAGCACCAATGCCCGCACGCATCACATCGCCGGGGAAATGCTGGCGGCTGGGCTGGATAGCTCCCGCCTCGCGCAGTTGCTCTACCAGACCTACCCGGCACGCCGTCTGCAGCTGCTGCGCGCCATGCTCAATGAGATGGATTTCCGGGCGGATGGCCGCATCGCCAGCTGGCAGTTCACTCGCGCCTTGATGGATGAGGTGCAGGTGCAGCCAGGGGATACCGAGGGCATGATTGATACCCTGCGGATGATTGACAGTGTGGTCACGGCCGTGATTTTCGAAGAGATGGCCGATGGCAAAATCCGCGTCAGCGCCCGGTCGAAAGACCAGCGGCTGGACGTCTCCGCGGTGTGTGGGCAGTTTGGCGGCGGCGGTCATCGCCTCGCCTCCGGTGCTCGCATGAAAGGCCCCATCCAGGAGGCCGCAGAAACCTTTTTGACAGCTTTAGAACATGAAGTCAGACGACTCGCTTAACGGTGTCCTTTTAGTGGACAAAGACCCGGACATGACCTCCCACGATGTGGTGGCCGTGGCCCGCCGCTGCCTGAATACCAAGAAGATCGGCCATTGCGGTACGCTCGATCCCATGGCTACCGGCATGCTGATCTTGGTCATCGGCAACGGTACCAAGCTCCAGGACCTCCTCATGAGTGAGGACAAGGAATACATCGGCAGCCTGCGCCTGGGGGCCACCACCAGTACTCAGGATCGGGAAGGGGAGATCTTGGAGGAAAAGCCCGTGCCTGCCTTTACGGAGGCCCAGATCCGCGAGGCCTTCGACGGTTTCCGGGGAGATTTTTACCAGACGCCGCCCATGGTCAGCGCCATCAAGATTGATGGGGTGCCTTTGTACAAACTCGCGCGTCAGGGCATCGAAGTGGAGCGCAAGCCCCGCTTTGTCCGAGTTTACGATTATCAACTCAATAACGTGGCCGTGCCAGATGTGGACTTCCGCGTGGTCTGCAGCAAAGGATTCTACGTCCGCACCTACGCGCATGACATCGGCCAAAAGCTGGGCTGTGGGGCCCATCTCACAGGCCTGCGCCGTAGCCGCAGCGGCCATTTTAAATTTGAGCCCGGCAATCACACCACCTTTTCGGCCCTCAAAGAAGGCCGACGGGATGAGGTGATCGCCTCCATGATGAGTCTTTACGACGTGTCGAAACTGCGCGGAGCGTAACTTTCCAAGAGAGATTTCATCTTAAAATCTGCGGCGTTGGCTCCCTGCCAACGCCGCTTTTTCGTTTTTGGAAGATCCGCCTTCTCATTTTCCTACACGTCAAATTTTGTGAAAATTAAGGAAAGTTAATTATTAGGGTTAAAAATTATTGAAATTATATTGAGTGTGGCTAGAATGCGGTGATTCTTCACACAATGGGCATTCTCTGCGGCTTTCAGCACCTCTTGGGCGACACATTTTCGGTCGCGCCTAAGGCTGTGATCGTAAGTCACCGTTCCATAGGAACGATTTTAAGCGTCCTCCTCTTCATGCTGGGGCTTGTCAGCCAAAGTGCCGCTCAGACCGTGGGCACCCAGTACAAAGTCACGCGCATCGGTCGCGATGTCTTGGGAGGGGAGGCGTACTCGCTTTCTCAAAACATCATGGCCATCTCGCCAGATGGTCGTTATGCCACAGGGGTGCGTTTTGGCAGCAGCACTCGCGGCTTTCTCATGACCACCGGGATGCCCGTGGTGCTGGACATCCCCAAAGTGGCCACCTCACACCCCTATGCCCATGGCAAGGACGTGAACAATGAAGGGGACGTGGTGGGCTATGAAAAATGGACCTCTGGGAATGCGGTCAACATCATCCCTTGGTTCTATGACCGCAGTGCAGGCACGGTGACGTCCCTTTACAATGCGGCCAGCGCAACCCTCACCGCCATCCCCACGGCCATCACGTCCAACAGTGCCTACGCCTTCGGCATGGCAGATGCGGACGGTCCCCTGGGGGCAACGCCCAGCCAAGGGGTTTACTGGAATCTCAGCACTCGCGTGCGCACCAGCATCCCCGGAGTCAAGGAAGTGGTGGATGCCTCCGCCGATGGCTCTGTCCTGCTGGTGGTGGATAACAATGGTTTTGGCAAAATCCTACGTGGCAGTGTGGCCACGGGCTGGACCACCACTGTGGCCAGTTTTGGTTTCATCCGTGGCGGTAAAGTAAGCCCCGATGGACGGTACGTCGGCACCTCGGAAGTGGAAAATGACTGCCTTCTTGGCCCCTTTGTGTATGACACGGTGCAGGGTCTGCGCATGAATTTGCCCCTCCGCTCGGGAGATATACTGGGCGGAACGGTGGGAGCTGTGAGTGATACAGGTCGCGTGTTAGGCTCCATCCACACCGCTGCCAGCAACGGCAGTTTTTCGGTGATGTGGCTGAACCCGATCAGCAACTACACCACCTTCATTGATCTCCTGGCCACCGATGGCCACACTGCCATTGATTCCAGCTACTACGGTTGGAATCTCTACAATGGTGGAGATGGCATCTCTGCAGATGGCCTAACCATGAGCATCTACGGGCGAAACCTCGCCACCGTGGAGGACTCCATGCTCTTTCAGCAGAACTGTCCCACGCTGACGATGAACCCCGTCACCCTCGCCACCGGGAGCCTTGGCGCTTTTTATTCGCAGACGCTGACCACCACGGGCGGTGCAGGCTCCTACGTTTACAGCATCGCCAGTGGCAGCCTGCCGCAGGGGCTCACGCTGAATGCAAACACGGGCGTGATCTCGGGCACCCTTTCAAGCCCAGCGTCTGCGGCTTTCACCCTCCGGGTAGTGGATGCCAAAGGCTGCGTGGGCACCCGCAGTTACACCACGGCCCCTCTCTGCACCCCTATCACCATCGCTCCCACCAAACCGGCAAATGCGGTGATCAATGTCACTTACAGCCAGACCTTTACGGCGACAGGTGGGGCCGGTGCTCATACCTGGGCCGTCACCAGTGGCACCCTGCCAGCAGGCCTAACATTCAATGCAGATACTGGCACCATCGGTGGAAAAGCCACCAGTGCCAATGGTGCGGGTACCGACATCACCCTCACGGCGACGGACAGCGTCGGCTGCACAGGCAGTGCCACAGTACGGCTGGTGGTTTGCCCGGTCATCACGCTCGCCCCCACCACTTTAGGGAATGGCACCTTGGGGCTCAATTACACCGGCACCGTCACTGCCTCAGCAGGCACCCCACCGTATGTTTACAGTGTGAGCAGTGGCAGCTTGCCTTCTGGGCTAACCTTGAATGCCGAAAGTGGCGCAATCTCTGGCCTTCCCACCACAGCAGGGGCCTCCAGTGTGACGGTGCAGGCCGTGGATGCCAGCGGCTGTATCGGCACCCGTGCTTACAGCATCACCATCAATGCCGCCACATCGGACTTCGGGGACTACAACCTGTTTAGCAATGCGAGCAGCACGGTGAACAGCCGACTCCGGATCGGTGCGCTCGTTGATGCTGAAGGTGCGGCCGTCAAAGATGACATTGCGGCTGGGGATGATACCTTTGGCAGTGACGACGAGGACGGCGTCACCTTCAGTTCTCTGGTTCAGGGGAAAGCCGGAACCGTGACGGTGCGTGTCACGAATACGCGTGGTTCCACCGCTTATCTCAATGCCTGGATGGATTGGAATGGCGATGGCACCCTGAGCAGCACTGAGCAGGTAGCCACCAACCTTTCCGTGTCGAATGGCACGAATAACGTCAACCGCGTTATCAATGTCACGGTGCCTGCGACTGCCATGGAGGGCATGATCGGTGCTCGTGTGCGCCTTACCTCCACAGCCACCCCTGGCGCAGCCACTGCGAGCGGCATTGGTGAAGTGGAAGACCACCTCGCTTCCATCGTCAGTGCGTGCCCTGAATTTGCCGTGGTGGTGGTGAACTATAACAACAACACCATCAGCCGCTTCAGCGGCACAGACGGGTCGCACCTGGCCACCTGGACCCCGTCCGGTCTTAACGCGCCTAACTATGGGTATCGCGTGAGTGATAATACTTTGCTCGTGGCGAATGGTTCTTCCAATACCATCACGAAGCACAATCCTTTTACGGGTGCGCTCATCAGCACCCTGGTGCCCGCCGGCAGAGGGTTGAATTTCCCCTACCAGATGGCGGTCGCGCTCGATTCCAGCATCTACATTGCCAACCAGAATGCAGGCAACGTCTTGCGCTTTAACCAAACGACGGGGGAAATCCTGGGCACCGTGCTCAGCACCAGTAGCCCTGCTGGGTTGGTGTTTGATGAATCAGGAAGACTCTACATCACCCAAAACATTTCGGGCGGTTCTTTGCGCCAGTATAACAGCAGTGGCACCCTGCTGGCCACGATTGCCACCTGGCCTGCGGGGGAATATCCACGCGGTCTCGCCTGGGGGCCTGATGATCGCCTTTACGTCAACGTGCTGAATAACAATGCCGGTAACGGTCGCGTGGATGCCATCAACCTCTCTGGAAATACTCGCAGCACATTTGTGACCCTAGACTCAGGCTCGAATCCTTACACCGGCATCAAGTGGGGCCCGGATGGCAACCTGTATGTGGTGGACTATGGCGAAAACGAATTGGATGTCTTTTCTGCCTCCGGTAGTCTGATTCGCAAACTCACCACCAGCCTCAGCGGTCCTCATGCCGTGGCTTTTTCAGATTGCGAAGCTTCCACGCAGGACTTCGGTGACTACTCCGGTTTTGGCGCCGCCAATAGCACATGGAGCACCACGGTGCGCTTGGGCAATGAGGTGGATACCGAGTCCCGTCCCCGCAGTAACCTGTATGCGAATGGCGATGATATTGATGACATTGACGATGAAGATGGTGTGACAATGCCATCTACCCTGACCGCAGGCAGCACGGTGACGGTGCCGATCAAATTGCTCAATACCTCCGGCAGCACGGTTTATCTCAATGCCTGGTTAGACGCAGATCTGGATGGGGACCTCTCCGATGCCGGCGAGCAGGTGATCACCAATGTGGCTGTGGCGACGGGCACGAATGGAGTGACGCAAAACGTCACCCTCACGGTGCCAGCGGGAGTGACCCCTGGTATGGCAGGCATGCGCTTCCGCCTGTCATCTTTGAACAATGTCGGGCCAACGGGTGCTGGTGGCACGGGGGAGGTGGAAGATTACATCGTCGCGCTCCAGGCTGCGCCGGTGGACTTTGGCGACTTGGCGGTTTTTGGCTCTGCGAGCAGCATCGTTTCCAGCAATCTGCGCATCGGCACGAACGCGACGGATGCAGAAACGTCCAATCCTGCCAACAGCACTGCCACGGGAGATGATGCCGTGGGCACGGATGATGAAGATCTTTCCCTGCCAGCTTTCAATGCAGGGGCGAGCACGACTTTGAACCTGAGCCTGTTGAATAACACCGGGGCCAATGCCTACCTTTCCGCCTGGGTGGACTGGAATAATGACGGTGCCCTGAATGGCAGCAATGAGCAGGTCATTCCAGAGACCACGGTCACGACCAGTGGCAGTGCGCAGTCCCGCTCCTTCACGCTGAATGTTCCTGGCACGGCCATCCGTGGCACGCCTCTAGGCCTGCGGTTTCGCCTCAGTTCCTTAGCTGCGGTGCCTGCCACGGGTGCTCACGGCCTGGGTGAAGTGGAAGATTACCAGGTCACCGTTCAGTGCCCAACCATTGCGGTCAATCCCGTCACGCTCACTGTGCCTACCACTGGGGCCAGCTACACGCAAACCTTCAGTGCCAGTGGTGGTTCAGCTCCATACACCTTTAGCGTTTCAGCGGGTGCGCTGCCAGCCTGGGCCACTTTGAATGCAGATTCCGGCGTGCTCACCGGCATCCCGAACACCACCGCTGCCGCTTCCTTCACCATCCGGGCTACTGATGCCAGTGGTTGTCTCAGTTCCCGCGCTTACACCCTCACGCCGGTTTGCCCAGCTCTCAGCATCACCACCAGCTCACTGCCTGCGGCCTCGGTCGGGGTTTCCTATCAGCAGCCGTTGACCGCTACGGGTGGCACGAGCCCTTATAATTGGGAGATCACCTCCGGCACCTTGCCTGCGGGATTGTTATTGAATCCGTTAGGCCAGATCAGCGGCACTCCTACCACAGGGAATGGCGTTGGCGCCACGCTGGTCTTCCGGGCGACGGATGCCAATGGCTGCCAGGTTTCTCGCTCCCTTGTCCTGCGTGTGTGCCCTGTCATCACACTCACTCCTAGCACGCTGCCTGCACCGATTTTAGGGGGCAATTATTCTCAAATCGTCACAGCAGCCAGCGGTGCCGCCCCTTACCTTTACACCTTGGGCACGGGCAATCTGCCTGCGGGCCTAACTTTGAATGTCAATACGGGGGAGATCAGCGGCACGGCCACCAGCCTCAGTTCTGCCAGCTTCACCGTCGCGGCCACGGACACCAACGGCTGCCGTGGCACCCGTGCTTATGTGCTCACGCCCGTCTGCCCCACGCTCACCGTCACTCCGGGCAGCCTACCCGCAGCCGCCGTCGGAGTGGAATACAGTCAAACCCTCGCCGTCACGGGCGGCACAGGGCCTTACACTTGGGAAGTGGCCAATGGAACGCTGCCTGCCGGACTGCTCTTAGATCCCTCCACAGGCGTGCTCAGTGGTCTGCCTACCACGGGCAATGGTGCGGGTAGTTCCCTCACCTTCCGCGTCACCGATGCACGGAGCTGCCAGGGCACGGCCACGCTTTCTCTGAAGGTCTGCCCAGTCATCACGGTCTCTCCTAGCCTTCTCGCTCCCGTCGTTTCGGGGGCCGCCTACTCTCAGCAGTTGAGCGCCAGCGGTGGCGCGGCTTCATACAATTTCAGCCTCAGCTCCGGCACCTTGCCAACAGGTCTCACATTGACCCCGGGCGGCCTTATCAGCGGCACCACCACTAGCACAGCCCCAGCCAACATCGTGGTCGCGGCCACCGATGCCAATGGCTGCGTAGGCACTCGCAGTTACACTCTTGCAGTGGGCTGCTCCCCGATCACCATCTCTCCTTCCACGCTGCCTCCCGGCACCGCAGGTTCTTCTTATTCACAGACCCTAACCAGCGATTTCCCGAGCGGTCTGAAGGGGGAATATTTCCTGGGGATGAATTTTGAAACTCTGGCCCTGACCCGCCAGGATGCCGCTGTGAATTTCACCTGGGGTGGCGGTTCGCCAGACCCTGTGATCTCGGTGGATGGATTCTCTGCCCGCTGGACGGGTTCTGTCTTACCGCCTTCTTCCGGCAGCTACACCTTCCGCGTGACCGCCGATGATGGAGTGCGCCTCTGGGTGAACAATGTGCTGGTGGTGGATCAGTGGAAAGATCAAGGCGCGACCGCCTACACGGCCAGTGTCAACTTGACCGCCGGCACCCCCGTGGCTGTGCGCATGGAATACTATGAGCGCGGGGGGGATGCGGTAGCCTCTCTGGACTGGTCGGGACCTTCCTTTGCCATGAAGTCCATCACGGAGTGGACGACCTATCAGTGGAGCCTGGCCAGTGGTGACTTGCCAGCAGGCCTAACGTTAAATGCAGATACTGGAACCATCAGCGGCGTCTTGTTCAATTCAAATCCAGCCACTTTCACCGTGCGGGCTCGGGATTGGAAAGGCTGCGAAGGCACCCGTGCCTACACAGTGACTGCCGGGTGCGCCGTCGTGACGGTGAATCCTGAGACCCTGAGCAGCGCCACGGTGGGAGTGCCTTACTCGCAAGCCTTGACGGCACTGCCTGCGATCGGTCTCACGGGAGAATATTATTCGGGGCTCAATTTCAACACCCTACTTCTTACCCGCAAGGATAACGCCATTGATTTTGATTGGGGGAATGGGTCCCCAGATCCGCTGGTGCCTAACAATGTCTTCTCCGTGCGCTGGACCGGCAAGCTGGTGCCTGCGACCACGGGCTCCTACACCTTTAGAACCACCAGTGATGACGGTGTGCGCCTGTGGATTAACAATGTCTTGGTCATAGACCAGTGGCGTGATCAATCCCCCGCCAACTACGCGGCCGCGGTCAACTTGACGGCAGGCACTGAGGTGTCTGTGAAAATGGAGTTTTATGAAAATGGCGGTGGTGCTGTGGCTCGGTTGTATTGGTCGGGGCCAGGCTTTGCTTCACAGCCTTTGAGTCAGTGGCAGACTTACACGTGGTCGGTCGCCACGGGCAGTTTGCCTGCGGGACTGAGTTTGAACACGGCTACGGGTGTCATCAGTGGTACGCCCTCCAGCAATGTTAGCTCCAGTTTCACCATCCGGGCGACAGATGCCGCAGCCTGCTCCGGCACCCGTGCCTACACCCTGGGCCCTGTGTGCCCCACGATGACCATCACCAATAGCAGCCTGCCAGATCCTTACTTCGGCGTGGCCTACAATCAGACTCTGACGGCCAGCGGAGCCAGTGGTGCTTTGACCTGGAGTGTCGCCTCCGGCACCCTGCCTCCTGGGCTGCTTCTCAGCCCAGCGGGGGCTCTCACTGGCACGCCTTCACAGGTGGGCCCAGCTACATTTACCCTGCGCGCCGTGGACAACGCCGGGTGTCAGGTGACACGTAGTTTTAGCGTCACCACTCGCAGCCTGGGACTGGGAAATCACGTCTGGGTGGACATGAACAACGATGGCCTGCGTCAGTCCACCGAGAGTGGCATCGCAGGTGTGCGTTTGGAACTCTGGACGCTTGGCACAGATGGCGTGCGTAACAATGCCAGCGGCGATGATGTCAAGGCCGCGACGGATGCCATTACGGATGCCAATGGCCTCTATCAGTTTACCCTCCTGGTGCCTGGCAGCTACTACGTCCGTATGCCGACCCCACCGCTGCATTTCCCTTCAGCGAGCAGCACTGCGGTGAACCTGGACAATGGGATCAACAATGACAGCAATGCTTTGCAGCTAGCAGGCAGCGGCACTCAAGTCGTCAGTCCCGTCATCGTCCTCACCCCTGCGGGTGAACCTGATACCGCTGTGGATGGTGACAATGCCGATACGGACTCCACCGTGGACTTCGGCTTTGCTAACCTGGATGCCTGCTATGTCACCAACTTGATTGACAACCCGAGCTTCGAATTTCAACAACTGCCCAATAGCACGGGGGCACTGGCCAGCGTCCTGGGATACAATGGCACTGGCACCGGTCTGGGCACGGGCATCAATGCCTACCAGTGGGTGAATGGCGTCAATGGCAGCAGTGGGCTGGGGGAACCCATCCAGCGAGTGCAGATCCAGGCCGCTGGGAGCGGATCACGCGTCTCTTGGATGGAAAGTTTAAAGTCACGTCATGGTCGTCGTCACGTCTTGCTGCAGGGCACCAGCTCGGGCGTCAGCGTCCGCGCCGCCGGTGGTGTGGGCTGGGGCACTGTCCTTGTGCCAGGGCGTGAATACCAGCTCTCCGTTTGGGCGGCGAATGCCAGTGCAGCGGATGCCTCCATCCTCTGGAACTTGGGCGCCAACGCTCCCATCTTCCAAGTCATCACTGGCAGCACGCCAGGTATCTATTCTCAATACACGGTCTCTCAGTCTGAGATGACGGCCTCCGCCGTTGGGGAGCAGCAGTGCTGTGGTTTCCCTATCACGGATACCTCTCTCAGCAAGTTTACCGCAGCGGATTACAATGCCTGGTCTGAGGCGGTTTCTAACGGTGCCCAGCCTCAGTGGCGGCAGTTCACCTGGCGATTCCGCGTGGCTCCTGGTGCCACGGCCTCGCAGATTGATACCGCTAGTCTCGTGCTCAGCGGTGGCTCCAGCACCGGGCCAGTGGTGGCAGACTTTGTCTCTCTCTGCCAGCTTTCTTCGACGAGCAGTTTGGCACTAGGAAATCAGGTCTGGACGGACGCCAACAACAACGGTCTCAAGGATAGCAACGAACTCGGTCGCAGCGGCGTGACTGTGCAACTTTACAGCAGTGGGGATCTTACGGCGGGTAATGCTGACGATGTCTTCATCACCAGCGCCACCACCTCCACCACGGGGAACTTCCAGTTCTCCAATCTGAACGAAGGTCGTTATGTGCTGAAGGTGACTCCACCCTCAGGCCTGCCACTCACCGGCGGCACACCCGTGACGGCGGATAACCAAGTGAACAATGACAACAATGGCAGCCAGCCTGGTGGCCAAGGCACGGCCTTGTTCAGCCCTGTCATCACCCTCACCTCGGGCCTAGAGCCTGTGAATGATGGCGATGACAGTGCGGACACCGACCTGAGTGTGGACTTCGGTCTCTTCAGCGGCATCACCGTGGGGAACCAAGTCTGGGCAGATACCAACAATGACGGCGTTTACGACAGCACCGCTGAACAAGGCATCAGCGGTCTCACCGTTCAGTTGCTGAATCAGGCCGATGAAGTCGTGGCCACCACCACTACGAACAGCACTGGAGCTTACAGCCTACTGGCTTATCAACCCGGCATCTATCGCCTGCGCATCCCCACCCCTAGCTCCAACTTTCCGCTGGCCAGCCCTGTGGCTGATCAGAATGACAATGGTGAGGATAACGACAGCAACGCCCTCCAGCCAGGGGGTGTCGGCACAGCCGTCTTCAGCCCTACGTTCACCCTCACCGCTGCCTCAGAGCCCGGCAGTGCTGGCACGACGAATGTCGAAAACACCCTGGACTTCGGCTTCCGTGCCTGCCCCACCATCGTGGTGAATCCCGGTGTTCTCGGTGCTGCCACACGCAACCTGACTTATTCCGTGACCTTGAGCTCCACGGGTGGCAGCGGCACTTATAGTTATACGCTGACCACGGGCTCTCTGCCTGAGGGCATCACACTCACGTCTGCAGGCCAGCTTTCGGGTGCGGTCTCATCGGGGGCTTTCTTGGGCGACTATCCATTCACCGTGCGTTCGACGGATGCCACGGGCTGCTTCGGCACTCGCAGTTATACTCTGAAGGTCACCCAGGGTGTCATTGCCATCAATCCTGAGACCTTGCCTTCAGCCACGCAGTACCTGCCTTACTCGCAAAGCTTGGTCGCTAGCGGTGGTAGCGTTCCTTATGCCTGGACGGTCGCCCCCCCTGTGCCGACGGGTGCAGTGGCCTGGTGGCCTGGTGAAAACAGCGCTGGCACTCTCATGGGTACCGATGCTGGCTCTGCTCTTTCCGGCACAACTTTCGGCCCAGGGCGCATTGGTCGCGCGTTTGTCTTCGATGGCGTGGATGATGTGGTGGCTGTGGCAGACTCTGCGGCCCTGCGTCCCGCACTGCTGACCTTGGAGGCGTGGGTCAACCCCACCTACCCGATGAATGCAAATGGCTCGGTCATTTCTAAAACCACCTCGGCTCTCGGAAATGATGGTTATGGACTAGGCCAGCTCGGGGCAGATAACACCTTTGGCTTTTGGTTGAATAACCGCAGCACGAACCGTGTCACCACCACCCTGACCTCGGGTGTCTGGCAGCATGTGGTGGCCACCTTTGATGGCAGCACCATGCGTCTCTATGTGAATGGCGTGCTTCAGGCGAGCAACAGCTTTACCGGCAGCATCAGTCACAGCAGCACCTCCTTGCTCATTGGCGGAGGTTCGACGGATGGTCCTTGGAAGGGCAGCGTGGATGAGGCGCTGATCTACAATCGGGCACTCAGCCTAGCTGAAATCCAGGCACGTTATCAGGCCACTCTCACAGGTAACCAAGGATTGCCACAGGGCTTGACAGTGGATGCCAATTCTGGGGCCATCACTGGCACACCGACTTCGCTTCCCGGTGCTTATTCCTTCCACGTGCGGGCCAGCGATTCCTCCGGCACCCTCGGTGGTCGTGCATATCAGATCGCCGTTACTTGTGCGACGCCGACCATCGCGCCGACGACTTTGCCTGCCGCCACTCGGCTGGTCGCTTACCCAAATCAAACCCTCACCGCGACAGGCGGCACAGCCCCTTACACCTGGAGCATCAGCACCGGCAGCCTTCCTGCCGGATTGACCTTATCCCCTGAAGGCGTCATCAGCGGCAACACCAGTGCCAATGCAGGCACCTCAAACTTCACGGTCACCGTCGTGGATGCTGCGGGCTGTATCGGTGCCCGTTCTTACAGCTTTACGGTGCAGTGTACAGCACTCACCATCTCGCCTTCCGTGCTGCCAGCCGCGCAGCAGTTTGCTGCCTATCCGGCGCAGACCATCACAGCAACAGGGGGCACGGCTCCTTATCGTTATTCCATCTCCACAGGCAGCCTGCCTGCTGGTATGGCCCTCTCCGCAGACGGAAGCCTTAGCGGTACCCCAGCGGCTGTGCCCGGTAGCTATGCTGTGGTGCTACGTGCCACGGATAACGTCGGCTGCTCCAGCACCCGCGCTTACATCCTGACGGTCACATGTCCGGTCATCTCCATCGCCCCCACCAGCCTGCCAGCGGTGAGCCAGAGCGTCCCGTATAACCAGACGCTCAGCGCTACCAATGGCAATGGCTCGTTCACCTGGGCGGTGACTACGGGCAGCTTGCCACCAGGACTCACCCTATCTCCAGGTGGGCAGATCACGGGTAACGTGACGGTCACCTCCGGCAGCTACACCTTCACGGTCACGGCGACAGATACACGGAGCTGCACCGCCACCCGCACATATACCGTTCCGGTCGCTTGCCCCGTCTTCACGGTGTCTCCAGCTTCTCTCCCTACGGGCACGGCAAATGTGGCCTACTCACAGAAACTGACCGCCAGTGGTGGCACCAGCCCACACACCTGGAGCTTGGTCGGCGGTGCGCTGCCTTCAGGTGTCACTCTTGCTCTGGATGGCACCCTTGCCGGCACTCCTACTGTGGGTAGCTCCGGCAGCTACACCTTCACGGTTCGCATCACGGACTCAGGTGCTTGTGTGCAGGAAACGAATCTCACCCTGGCCATCAGTTGCCCCGTCATCACCATGAGCCCGTCCACCCTGCCAGCAGGCACGGTCGCCTCGGCTTACGATACAACTTTGACAGCGACGGGCGGCTCGGGTTCTTATGCGTGGAGCGTCGTCAACGGCAGCTTGCCGCAGGGACTTCAACTCGTGCATGGCGATAGTAAAATCGTCGGTGCAGATACCGCTTACGCCAGCATCTTTTCGCCCTCCGGTTCTGTCACCGTGGATCCGCCAAACGGTGGTCTGCTGACCTTGTCATTAGGCGGTACTGCGGGGCCTGCAGATGTGGGCTTCTGGAGTCTCAAGGCCACGGGCGGCGTCAGTATCGGCCTGCTCGGCATTGGCCTAACGGAAAGTGGTTCACGAGTGGCTCTGGATGGCTCTGCGCTGAAATTCCAAGTCAGTAACAATGCCTCCAGCCTGCTGGGTTGGCTGGGTGTGGGCACCTCCATCACGTCCACTTGGGAGGCCACCGCCACCTTTAACAAACCCGGTGCCCCCATCGAGCTACAGCCGAATACACGTTACACCGTGAGCTTCCTGGTGGATGGCAGCAATGGCCTTCTCCAATCGGGCTTGGGCATTGCCCCATCCTTCACCATCGAGCTTCTCGATGGTTCAGGGAACGCCATCGCTTCGCAGTCCTCCGGCACTTTGATCAATCTCCTGGGCTTGCTGGGAACGGGCGTCACTAGCGGCACGGTGAATTTGACTTTCAATACTCCCGGTAGCGTCGGCACTGGGGCCGCAAAATTGCGCATCAAAGGCAGCGCTGCTCTCAACACCACCGTTCTCGGCCTGGGCACCACCTTCGCCTCCATCCGCAATCTCCAGATCATCTCCAGCAATGGTAGCAGCAGCCCGCAGGCGAAGATCATCGGCACCCCACTTTGTGGCAATAACTCACAAGTCTTTACGCTCAAAGCGACGGATGCCAGCGGCTGTGCTGCGGTGGCGAACTACACTATCCCCATCACCTGCGCACCCGTCTCCATCGTCACCACAACTTTGCAGGACGCCTCGGTGGGCCAGAGTTACTTGCAAGTGCTGGAGGCCTCCGGCGGTCTCGCCCCCTACACTTGGACGTTGGCCACAGGGTCATTGCCACCGGGGCTTTCACTCTCCGCCTCAGGCAGCATTTCTGGGGTGCCTTCCGCCGCGGTGGATAGCTCCTTCACCGTTCGCGTCACCGATGCTTGCGGTTGCTCCACCACCCGCGCGCTGACCATTAAGAGCGCCTGCTCCGCCATCACTGTCGCCCCTGCCACACTGCCTGCGGCGTATTTGGATACGTATTATGAGCAGACCCTCACTGCCACGGGCGGTGCCGGGCCTTACCAATGGGTGATCGAATCGGGTTCTCTGCCTCCTGGCTTGGCCATGACCTCCACAGGCACCATCAAGGGCAAGGCAACCTCCTCCTCCACCGCTCTTTTCACCATCAGCGTCACGGATACTTTTGGTTGTTCCACCCTGCGTGCTTACAGCCTGGCTTCACGCGGTCTCTCTGTGGGGAACCTCGTTTATAACGACGTTAATCTCAATGGCCTGCGTGATGCGGGGGAACCTGGCATCGCAGGTGCGACGGTGCAGCTCTGGACCACAGGCGCGGACAATGCCATCGGCGGCAGCGGTCTCAATGCCGATGCCCAGGTGGGCTCCACCCTCACCACGCCAGCCAGCGGTGCCTACACATTTGACGGTCTAGCTCCTGGGCGCTACTACGTGCGTGTAGTGCCGCCCGTCACCAGCCCGCTGCCGGGTGGCAATGCCGTGGCCGCAGACAATGGCGTGGACAACGATAACAATGCCGCCTCTCAGCCCGGCGGCGCAGGTACCACTATTTTCAGCCCTGTGATCCAGCTCGCTGTGGGCACCGAGCCGACGGCGGATGATGGGGACGCAGACACAGACTACACCTTGGACTTTGGCCTCTTCCGCGGCATGGGCCTGGGCAATCTGGTCTTCCAGGACACCAATGACAATGGCCTCCGAGACGGTGGCGAACCGGGACTGGATGGAGTGACGGTGGAGCTTTGGTCCACAGGCGTGGATGAAAAAATCGGCGGCACAGATGATGTGCGCATGCGCACGGTCACCACCGCAGGCGGTGGCCTTTATGCCTTCAGTTCTCTGGCTCCGGGCAAGTTTTATGTGCGCATCCCCACCCCGCCACTCACGCACCCCCTTTCCAGTAGCAGCACCGTGCTGGCAGACAACCGCGTGGACCATGATGACAATGGTCACCAGCTTGCTGGCGGCTCCATTTACAGCCCCGTCATCACCCTCAGCCCAGGCACTGAAATCTCCGAAGATGGATACACGGATACCACGGTTGACTTTGGTCTCTGCAATGTCCTTCCGACGGCTTATGTCTCTGCCACTCAGGATGATAGCATCCAGGTTTATGACCCTGCCGCGCGGCAATTTAAAGGCAACTTCCATCACCCCTTTGGCAGCAGTCATAACCAAGGAGATGGCAATCCCTTCGATGTGCCATACAGCATTGAGTTAGGCCCGGATGGCAACTGGTACGTCGCCCACTTTGGAGCCAGCAATCTCCGAAAAATCAGCCCTGCAGGAACCGACCTCGGAGCGGTGTTGATCAATACACTGGCCAATGTCAGCTTCATTGAAGTCTTTAGCATCGGGCCAGATGGGAACTTCTACGTGGTGGATCTCAATGGCGGCCGCATCGTCAAATTCCAGGGGCCTCTAGGCAGCACTCCCGGTGCCCCGATGGGCACGGCTCCCTTCAGCTTCATCACGCAGCCAGGTATTCAGGACATCAATTTTGGGCCAGATGGAAACCTTTACGTCGTGATCCAAGACGGAGCTGTGCGTGAAGTGCGCCGCTACAATGCTACCACGGGCAGCCTTATGAATGTCATCGTGACGGATATTCAACTCGTCGGCATGGTGCCTGGTGGTGAGCCTGTCTCCGTCATTTCAGGCATTGATATTCATGGCAACACTCTTTATGGCGTGAGCCGTCTGGATGATGAAATCTTCAAGGTGGATCTGACGAACCCAAGTTCCCCAGGTGCCCCTCAATTAGTCGCCACCATCACCACCTCTGGCGTCGGCTCGGTCGAGGCTCGGGATATCGAAATGAATCCTGGAAATGGGAAGCTTTACATCGCCGGTTACAACTGGGCCAAGCCCGTGCTAGGCGGCACCTTTGCCACGGGTGCTGTGGTGGAGGTGGACCCTGCTGGGGCCCCGAACGGCATCGTCAATGTCTTTGAAGCTCCCATCCCATCTCCCCCTGGCCCTAACAATGAAATCTGGTCAGGCCCTCGCGACTTGGCATTTGGTCGTCCGTTTGTGAAGCTCGCAGAGTCAGTCTCCGTGGGCAGCCTCGTCTGGAACGACCTGAATGCCAATGGCCGCCGGGATGCTGGTGAGCGTGGTATCCCTGGCGTGCGTGTGGACCTGTGGCAGGATGCCGATGGCAATGCGGCCAATGGCGCAGAGTTTCTGGTGGGGTGGACCTTCACAGATGAGCGCGGTATTTATTACTTCTCCGGCCAGGTTCCTGGGCGCTACCAGTTGAAGATTCCAGCGCTTAACTTTGGCAGTGGTTTGCCGCTGGCAGGCTCTGGCTTCAGTAGCCCCATCAGCAATGGCAATGACGACCAGACGGACAATGATGACAATGGCCTGCAGCCTAACGGCAGCTTCACTGAAGTGCAGGGCCCCATCATGACACTCACCCCTGGCACCGAACCATTGGGCAATGCGCAGGCAGGTGCTGAAATCGGCTCGGGGGGGGAAGTGGATGACTACACCGTGGATGCCAATGGTGACATGACCGTAGACTTCGGTTTCGTGGAACCTGGTGTCATGGCCATCGGTAACCTCGTCTTCAATGACCTCAATGGCAGCCGTCGTTTTGACTTGGGCGAGGGCATGGACAATGTCGTCGTGCAGCTTTATTACTGGGGCCAGACTCCTGGGGTGGATCAGCCACTCGCCACCACCCTCACGGCCAATGGCGGCAAGTACCTCTTCACCGGTCTCTGGCAGGCTCAGTATTTTGTCCACATCCCCGCCTTGCAGTTCCAGTCCACAGGCGTGTTGCGTGGTCTATACAGCTTAGAAGGCGTGCAAGCTGGGGATGATGACCAGGGGGAAGACTCCGTGGATAATTTGCAGCCCACGGTTGAAGGCATCAGCACGGGCCGCATCGTCCTTACCCGTGATAGCGCCCCTACGAATGCCAATGGAGAAACGGGTTTTGACAGCAGCGAAGATGATGCGGATGACCTCAATACGGACCTCACCGTGGACATCGGCCTATTCCGCCCAGTGGCTCTCGGGAACCTCGTCTTTGCTGACCACAATTCGAATGGTCACTACGATCCCGGTGAAGGCGTCAATGGAGTCACCTTACAACTCTACACCTCAGATCAACAGCCGGGTGAGGATACCCCGGTCGCCACCCGCACTTCGGCTAACGGTGGGCGCTATCTTTTCGACTTCATTCGTCCGGGCAATTACCTCGTTCACATCCCTGCGGCTATGTTTGCCATCAGTGGCCCGCTTTATCAGCAGGTCAGCATCAATGAAGGCCTAGCTGGGGATGACAATGTGGGGGAAGACGGTCTCAATGAAGGCCTGCCTAACACACAAGGTGTGACCACGGCGGAGGTCCGCCTCTTCGCGGGCTCTGCCCCGACGGACTCCAGTGGGGAAACGGGCCTAGATGGCACCACGGACAATGAAAACGATGCCGCTGTGGACCTCACTGTGGACTTCGGTTTCCAGATGCCCGTGGGTATCGGCAACCTCGTCTTCCTTGATCGTAATAATAACGGCATCGCAGATGAAGGTGAAGGTGAGGATGATGTGCGGGTGGAGATCTACCGTTCCAATCAGACTCCAGGCACTTCCACCCCTCTGGCCCAGACCACCACGGCGGAAGGTGGGCGTTACTTCTTTGATTTCCTGAATTCTGGAAGCTACATCGTTCACATCCCTGCCAGCGAGTTTGCCTCGGGCCGTCCTTTGCAAAACACTCTTTCCGTGCAGGGCAGTCAGACGGGCATCGCAGATGATAATAGTGGTGAAGACGGCATTGATGAAAGTAACCCAGCTCTCAATGGCGTGAGCACTCGCATCATCTCCCTGGCTGTAGATTCTGCCCCCATTGATACCACCACGGAATTAGGGCTGTTCGCTCAGGACGATGTGTCAGACGACAACAACTTCGACCTCACCGTGGACTTTGGTTTTGCGGAAGCGAATCCAGATGCAGTCGGTGTGGGCAACCTGGTTTATCGGGATGCCAACGGTAACAATGTTTATGACAGCGGTGAAGGCATCAATGGCATCCGTGTCGAGCTATTCGCTGCCGCTGCCAATCCTCAAACCGCCAGTCCGCTGGCCTCCACGGTGACTACGAATGAAGGCATCTACTTCTTTGGCAATCTGGGGGCAGGGGATTACCGCGTGCACATCCCCGCCTCGGAATTTGCCGAAGGGAAGTCCCTCTACGGTTGGCAGTCCCTTCCTGGTCAAGGCCTGGATACGGGCCTGGATGATGACACAGATGAAAACGGCAGTGATGGCGATCCTGCCACCGAAGGCGTCTCCTCAGTCCTCATCTCTCTCCAGCCCGATAATGAGCCCGAAAACTTCTTCGGTGAATTCGGTCGCGATGCGTTCATGGACGATGCGAATGATAACAATGCAGACCTCACGGTGGACTTTGGTTTCACCAAGCTAGCATCGGTAGGCAACCTCGTTTATCTCGATAGCAATCGCAACAACGTGGCTGATGAAGCTGAGGGCCTGCCGGGAGTCACCGTTTATCTTTTTGAAGAATCTGCTTCCCCCATCTTTGACGAGCCTCTGGCCACTGCCACCACGGATGCCAATGGCCGATACCTCTTCAGCGACATCACTCCGGGGAATTATTACCTGCATGTGCCCTACAACATGTTCCTGGAGGGGGCTGCTTTGTATCAGCAGGCCAGTGTTTATGGTGCCTCCGTGAGCGATGACAATCTGGGCGAAGATGGTCTGGATGATGGCAATCCTGAAAGCAATGGCATCAGCACCGCTGTGTTTGCTCTCAGTCCCTCGTCTTCCCCTGTGGGTGCCGCAGAAGGTGGCCAGGGCGGGAACCTAGATGACCTAACCGATGCCAGCGTGGACCTGACCCGCGACTTCGGTTTCGTGGCGAGTGTGCAGATCGGTAACTTGGCCTTCAATGATGCCAATGGCGATGGCCTGTTCGATTCAGATACAGAGACTGGCCTCAATGGCGTCAGCATCGAACTTTGGGCCGATGAAGCCGGTGTCACTGCACCGCTGGCGACAGTTACCTCCACGATGGGGGGACTGTATTCCTTCAGGATTGCGCCAGGGGCTTACTACCTGCGAGTGGGGGCATCTCAGTTCGGCGAAGATGGCCTGCTGGCTGATCTTGTGCCTTCGATTGCTACCCCAAACAGTGGCGACTTCTATGTGGATGATGAAGTGGGCCAGGACCTCTATGAAAATGGCAACGTCACCGTCGTCGGCGCACGCACCGCCTCCTTCATCCTTGAGGCCGATGAAGCTCCCACGGCTGAGAATGGTGAAACCGGTCACAACTCTGACAGCGACGATGAAGACGATGTGAATTCTAACCTGACGATTGACCTCGGCTTCGCGCCGAAACCTGTGCGTGTGGGTAACCTCGTCTTTGCAGATGTGGACCGCGATGGGCGCTTTTCCCGCACGGTAGATTTCGGCATCCCCGGAGTTCTGGTGCAGCTTTACAGCATCGGTGACATTCCTGAAAGCTCGACTCCGCTGGCAGAGACCTACTCCGGTAGTGATGGGGCCTATGAATTGAAGGCACCAGGTGCTGGCTCCTACTTCGTCCACATTCCTTCGTCACAGTTCGGCGTGGACAAACCTTTGGTTGGGGCCTCTGCCGTGCCTGGTTTTGGCAACGACGATGGTCGTGATGATGGTGAGGGCGAAGACACACTGGATCAAGCCAACCCATCCACCTCCGGCATCAGCTCCATCTTGTTTGATCTCGACTTCGGTACGGAGCCCACGGACGAACAGGAAACCGGCTACAAAGGCCAGCAAGACGTCGGCTACGATGCCGATGCCGATATGACCATTGACCTTGGCTTCCTGGATGTGCCCGTGCCCATGGATTTGGCCATCGGCAACGTCGTCTTTAAAGATGCTAACACCAACGGTCGTTACGATGCAAGCGAAGGGGTGCCTGGAGTCTGGATGCTGCTGTATCGCAGTGAGGATACCCCTGGCTTCTCCACCCCCTACGCCAGCACCTTCACAGATAGCGCGGGTCGTTACCTGTTTAACAACTTGCCCCCTGGCGGTTACATCGTTCACGTGGCGGCAGATAACTTTAAGCCGAATCTCACTTCGCTGGGCGGCCAGACTCTGCCAAGCCTGCAGTCCGGTCCGCTCTTCAATCTCCTTTCTGTGGAGGGATCTCTGGAAGGGGATGACCAGTTGGGTGAAAACGGTCTTGATTCCGCCACTCCCATGGTCACCGGCATCAGCAGTGCTCTGGTCATTCTCCAGCCTGGCCAGTCACCGACTGGTGCTGCCGAGGCAGGATTTGAGGGCACCTCAGACGATGCTCACGACGGTGACTTCGATCTCACGGTGGACTTCGGTTTTGCGGCTCCTGGCACCGACCCTGGTGAAGGCCCTGACCCGACCACCTTCGGCCTGGGTAACTTGATCTTTAAAGATGCCAATCGCAATGGTCGCCACGATGCCGGTGAAGGTGTGGCCAATGTCGTGGTGCAGCTTTATCGCAGCCTGGATATTGCCGGGATCTCCCTTCCAGTGGCGGTGACCACCACCGCGACGAATGGACGCTACCGCTTTAGCGGGCTTCCTGCTGGCAACTATTTTGTCCATCTTCCAGCGACTAACTTTGTCGCCGGCGTGGCGGGCCTCACAGTCAACGGACCTCTGTATAACCATGAGTCTGTCACCGGGCATCAGACCCTGGTGCAGGATGATCACCTGGGTGAAGATGGTCGTGATGCGGCCTTGCCAAACCTCACGGGTATCTCTAGCGGCATAGTCAGCCTTCAGGCGGGTGCCTGCCCTGTGGGGACTGTGGAGGGTGGTTTCGAAGGTAGCTCAGATGATGCTGAAGATGCCTACACGGACCTCACCGTGGACTTTGGTTTTGTCGCCATTGTCGAAGAGCCTCTGCCAGATGATCTCGGCATCGGTAACGTGGTCTTCAAGGATACCAACTCGAATGGCCACTACGATGTCGGTGAAGGTGTCGCAGGTGTGACCGTGCAGCTTTACCGCAGCACGGATGTCCCAGGGGTTTCCCTCGCCTTGAAGACCTTGATCACCGACTCCATGGGGCGTTACACCTTCAAAAATCTGGCTCCAGGTAACTATCGTGTCCACATCGCTGCGGAGAACTTCCGTCCAGGGGTGGAAGGATTTGTCACCGCCGGTCCGCTGTATAACTTCATCTCGGTTGCCGGCGCTCAGGCGGGTGACGATGATGTGGGTGAAGATGGTCAGGATTCACCCACCCCGCTGGTCTCAGGCATTTCCAGTGCCAGCATCAATCTGCAAGTGGGCACCGCACCGACTGGCCTCGCTGAAAGTGGCTTTGAAGGCAGCTCTGATGATACGCAGGACGCCGACTACAATCTCACCGTGGACTTCGGCTTCGTGCCTTTTGTGGCTCCTGAAGATCTCAGCATCGGCAACTTGGTCTTCAAAGATCTCAACCGCAATGGTCACTACGATTCTGGCGAAGGGGCCGCTGGCGTCAGCGTCTATCTCTACCGCAGCACAGATATTCTTGGCGTGGCTTTGCCTGTCAAAACCACCACCACAGACAACGCGGGGCGTTACCTCTTTGGCGGGCTTTACTCCGGTAGCTACATCGTCCACATCCCGGCTGAAAACTTCCGTGCCCCGATCCTGGCGGCCGTTTCCGCAGGGCCTTTGTATAACCATCTTTCTGTCATGGGTCACCAGATCCCTGTGCTGGATGACGACCAAGGTGAAGATGGCATGGACGCTGTGACTCCTCTGGCTACGGGGATCTCCAGCGGCATCATTCACCTTCAGGTCGGGCAAGCCCCTGTCGGCTCCGTCGAGTCCGGTTTTGAGGGCACGAGCGATGATGCCCGTGATGCCGATAGCAACCTCACCGTGGACTTTGGTTTCGTGGATGTCACCCCCCTGCCAGAAAGTCTGGCCATCGGTAACCTGGTCTTCAAGGATGCAAATCGTAATGGCCGTTACGATGCGGGTGAAGGGGCCATGGGCGTCAAGGTGCAGCTCTATCGCAGCACCGACGTGCTGGGGGTGGCCTTGCCTCTGAAGACCACGGTGACGGATGCCGTGGGTCGTTACCTCTTCAGTGGATTAAAGAGCGGCAACTACTTCGTCCACATCCCCGCTGAAAACTTTGCGCTCGGGGTGGCTGGCGTCATCTTAGAAGGACCGTTGTACAATCATCTCTCCGTTGCTTCTCATCAGTCAGGGCCTGGGGATGATCACTTGGGTGAAGATGGGGTAGATTCACTCCTTCCTCTAGTCTCGGGTATCTCCAGTGAGGTCATCTCCCTCCAGGTGGGGAATGCTCCCGTCGGCTCGGTCGAAGGTGGTTTCGAGGGCAGCTCTGACGATGCGGTGGATGCAGACCACAATCTCACCGTGGACTTTGGTTTTGCCTCTGTTCTTCCTGTGGTGGATACCGGCCTGCCGCGCCTCGGTATTGGTAACTTGGTCTTCATGGATAGCAACGGCAACGGACGTTACAATCCCGGCGAAGGCGTTCCCGGTGTGGTGGTCTATCTCTATCGCAGTGCGGATCTGCTGGCCCTGCTTGGGCCGCTGAAAACCACCACCACGGACAGCGAAGGCCGCTATGTTTTCACGGATCTCGCCACAGACAGTTACGTGGTCCACATCCCAGCTGCAAACTTCCAGCCCGGTGTCCTCGGACTCTTGCAGGAAGGACCTTTGTTCAAAGCGACGTCATTGCCCGGTTACCAGACTAGCTCTGGCGATGACAACACGGGCGAAGACGGCATTGATGTGCTGAACCTCACGGTGGTAGGCATCTCTAGCCGCGCCATCAATCTGCAACCCGGCACGGCTCCAACAGGCAATGCTGAAGGTGGTTTTGATGGTCGTTATGATGATGACTCGGATGCCGACTATGACCTCACGGTGGACTTTGGTTTCAAGGTCACAGGGCTCCTAGGTCTGGGCGCACCACCTCCGCCTCAGGCTGCACCCGCTCCTGTCGCAGCACCGGTCGCCACCACTTGGCAGAGCCTCACCCGTACCCTGGGAGAACCGACGGCCGATCTGGATGCCGATGGCGCTGCTAACCTCCTCGAATATGCTCTGGGCACGGAAGCTTCTTCCGGCCTGCAGACCCAACGTTTCTTCCTGGAAACCGATGCTGCCACGGGTCGTGTGGACGCTGTGGTCATTCGCCCTAGCGGTGGTCGTGCCGATGTGAATCACCTCCTCGAAACCGCCACTGAACTTCGAGGCGGGCCGTGGACACGGTTGGCGAAGACCCCGGCCATCACGCAGAATCAGAATGGCAGCGAAACTCTTCGTTATACCGATATCGCCTCCCTCGGTGAAATGGGGTTTGTGCGTCTGAAGGTGAACCTGGATGCTGATCTCAATGGCACGGCAGAGGCCACCGTCGTCTCCGCCACTCAGGCCTGGGTGCGCCGTGACATCACAGGTCAGCAGAGCTTCTCCATGCCGTTGCTCCCAGCCGCTGTGTTTAGCGGTATCCAAACTACAGGGGTGAAGTCGAAGCTCCTCGCTGGCCAGTCATACTATGTCGAAGTCCTCAGCGGCAGTTATGAAGGCCAGCGTTATGAGCTGGATGAAGCTGCCACCACAGACACAGCGCTTGTTTATGAGGGCAGCACTCCAGATCTTGTCGGGGCTCGCCTAGCCGTGCGTCCTCACTGGACGGTGAATACCCTTTTCCCGGTGGATGCCTTTACCTCCGGCACTGAGGCCACCACAGCAGATAGCCTGCTATTCTTTGATGCCGCCTCAGGTAGCTTCCGCACCACATGGCTTTCCACCACAGGCTGGACGGGAGATAGCAGCGGTGATCGCACCGTGGCTCCGGGCGAAGGGTTGCTTATTCACGCCCGCAGTGGCGCTGTCTCCCTCACTTTCAACGGTGAGGTCCGCAGCACCAAGTTTGCCCAGGCTCTGCAAGCCGGTGCGCAGTTCATCGGTAGCGGTTTCCCGGTGGCTCACACGGTGCAGACACTGGGGCTGAAGACTGAGGTCGGCTTCACCGCCTCCACCTCTCCAGAGGCTGCCACCCGCCTGCGCCTATGGAAGGGCGATGTCACCCCAGGCGACCACACCTACCGCCACCTCTACCTGCACAATCCTGCCTCCCTCTGGCTGGATGAGGCCGATGGCTCCGATGTCAGCGCCCAAACTCTTTTGGAGCCGACACGCGCTTACTTCCTCGTCACTCCGGTGGCCCTTCCTGGGTATCGCGAGCCCTAACAAAAAAGGAGCGCGGCATGATTACCGCGCTCCTTGGGAAACCGTCGTTGATTAAAACTCTCTGTTAGCGCTGCACCTTCGCATCGCCGCCTTCGGCCAGCTTTTGCACTTCCACCAGGGTGGCCATGCTGGTATCTCCAGGGGTAGTCATGGCCAGGGCCCCATGGGCAGCACCGTAGTCCACCGCCTTCTGCGCATCGTTTTCCAGCAGCATGCCAGCAACGAGTCCCGCGACAAAACTGTCTCCCGCACCGATGCGATCCAGGATGTCAAATCGCGGGTAGTTCCGGCTGCGATAAAAGTTCCCTTCATGGTAGCAGAGAGAGCCCCAGTCATTGATGCTCGCCGTGTGAACGCGGCGCAGGGTCGCAGCCACCGTCTTGAGATTGGGGTATTCGGCCACCAGTTTCAGGATGGCAGGGCGCAGCTTGGCGTCTTCACTGGCAAAGATATCGTTGGGATCAGTCGGCACTGCGCTTGCCACCGGGGGCTCATCGCTCAGCACGCCGAACATCACATCAATGTAGGGAGCTAGTTGCCGGTTCAGAGCCTGCGCTGCGGGGAAACCGCCACGCTCCTGCCACAGGGAAGGGCGGTAGTTGAGGTCGTAGCTCACCGTCACCCCGTGGCGTTTGGCCGCCTCACAGGCCTGGATGGTCAGCTCCGCCGTGGACTCGGAAAGGCCGGCGAAAATGCCCCCGGTGTGCAGCCAGCGGCAACCTAGGGTGCCAAAGAGGTGATCAAAATCAAAGTCGCCCGGCTTCAGTTGGGAGGCCGCGCTGTGGCCACGGTCCACACTGCCTTTGGCCCCGCGCACGCCAAAACCGCGCTCGGTGAAATTGATGGGGTTGCGCACGCGCTTGCCCATGCCGTCATAGGGCACCCACTTGATCAGGTTCGTATCCACCCCACCTTGCAGGATGAGATCCTCGATCAGGCGACCGATTTCATTGTCGGCAAAAGCGGTCAAAATCCCCGTGCGCAGTCCAAAGCAGCGCCGTCCTCCCCGCGCCACATTGTACTCCCCCCCACCTTCCCAGGTGGTGAACTGGCGAGACGTGCGCACTCTTCCTTCACCGGGATCCAGGCGCAAAAGGACTTCACCGAGGGAGAGGACATCATAGAACGGTTGGCGGGACATGGGCAGAGATATGGAGTGGGAGAATGAAACAGTAAACGGCATTCAGTATCCAGTGTTCAGTGTTCAGTGCCGAAACGAATACTGAATACCGAATACCGAATACTGGACACTGGATACCGAATCCAGAACACAGATCACTGGCACCCGGCATCCTTCCTGCTAAAAGTGACGCCGAATGACACCGACCAACCCGCTGCGGGAGCATGGCTTCCGCCTTCTCGAAGATGAACTGAAGTTTCTGATGGATGCTTTTGCCAACGTGCTGCGCCGTCTGGGCGAGCCTGCTTTGGCTGAAAAGCTGCCCTGGGCAGGCAAGTGTGAGGGCATCGGTGATGCTCCAGATCGTGCTTTGGGCCAGGCCTACTCCATCGCCTTTCAGATGCTGAACATCGTCGAAGAACGGGCTGCCGCCCAGGTGCGCCGCCTTCGAGAAAAGGAAAAAGGTCCCCTCGCGGAAAAAGGCCTGTGGCCAGATAACCTGCGGGAAATGCAGTCCCTGGGGCTCAGCCAGGACGAGCTGCTGGAAGTGCTCCGCGAGGTCCTAGTAGAACCTGTTTTGACCGCTCACCCCACCGAGGCCAAGCGCGAAACCGTGCGCGAGCTGCACCTGGAAATCTACAGCCTCATGAACCGCCATGAGAACCCCTCCTACACCCCGCGTGAGCAGGTGCGGCTGCAGAGTCACCTGGAAACTAGGCTGGAAAACCTCTGGCGCACAGGCGAGATCCACGTCACCCGCCCCACCATTGATGCCGAGCTGCAAAACGCGCTGCATTATCTGCGTGAAGTCTTTCCAGAGGCGCTTTCCCGCGCCCACATTCACCTGCGCGAGGCCTGGATCGCCGCCGGGTATGAGCCTGCCGCCGTGGATTCACTGCCGCCGCTGCTGCGCTTTGGCACCTGGATCGGCGGGGACCGCGATGGTCACCCCTTCGTCACCGCGGAAGTCACCGCCCGCTCGCTCACCTCGCTGCGGGCGAATGCCCTGCGCATCCAGCGTCGTTCTTTGGAGGCCCTCGCCTTCCAGTCGCCGTTGAGCTCGCTTTTCCAAAAAACACCCGAGGTCCTGGAAAACCTCGTGGCCCAGCTCACCACCAGCCTTCAGGCGGAGCCGACTGTGGACCTCGCCTACATTTTGGAGCGGAATAAAGAGGAGCCTTGGCGTGCCGCCATCTACCTCATGCGGGCAAAGATCGTCCTGGCCATGGACAAGCCCGAATCTTCCGCCGCCTACACCGAGGCTTCCCAACTGGATGCCGACCTCGCCGCTTATGCAGAATCCTTGATGGCTGTCGGCGCGAGCACTCTTGTGCAGGAATTCATCGTGCCCCTGCGGCGGCAATTGCTCGCCTTTGGTTTCCACTCCGCCATCTTAGACATCCGCCAAAACTCCAGCTTCCACGAGAAAGCGTTGGATCAGCTCCTGCGCACCGCCGGCTTGCTGGATGATCGTCCCCTCAGTGAATGGCCCCTGAACGAAAAACGGGCTTTGTTGGAAAAGGAGCTCCTCTCGCCGCGCCCCTTCCTCGCCCCTGGCATGTCCGCCGGGCCGGAGGCAGATACCGTGCTGGCCTGCTACCGCGTCGTGGCCACCCATTTGGAAAAACACGGCCCGGCTGGTCTAGGAGCTCTCATCGTCTCAATGACCAAGAACGTGGAAGACCTGCTGACCGTTTACATCCTCGCTCGCGAGGCGGGTCTCACCGAGTGGACGCCGGAAGGCCTGCGCTGCCCGCTGCCAGTCACGCCTTTGTTTGAGACCATGGATGACCTGGAAGCTGGCCCCGGCATCGTCGAAGACTTTCTGTCTCACCCCGTCACTCAGCGCAGCCTGGGGCAGGGGAAACCCACCCTCCAGATGATGGTGGGCTACTCAGATTCGAACAAAGACTGCGGTATCTTGGCTAGCCAATGGGCACTCCATCGCGCACAAACCGCCCTGGCCAGCACCTGCCAAGCCCACGGGGTGAAGGCTGTCTTTTTCCATGGGCGCGGCGGCACCGTCGGACGTGGTGCCGGCCCCACTCATTGGTTCATGGAGGCCCTGCCTCAGGGCTCCCTCGGCGGCTGGCTGCGCATGACGGAGCAGGGGGAAACCATCGCCCAAAAATACGCTCACCTGGGCTCTGCTGTTTATAATACAGAGCTTCTCATGGCCTCCGCCGCAGCGGCCACCGCCCGGCATCGCCATGCCACCACGGCCCCGCTCGCCATCCATTCCACTATGGATCGTCTGGCAGACTGGAGTCGCGATGCTTATCGCGGCCTTCTCCATGCGCCTGATTTCATGCGCTTTTACCGCGCCGCCACGCCCATTGATGCCCTGGAGCACGCCCGCATCGGCTCCCGCCCTAGCCGCCGTACGGGCCAGGCCACGCTGGATGACCTTCGCGCCATCCCCTGGGTCTTTTCCTGGACGCAGTCCCGCTTTTACCTGCCCGGCTGGTTCGGGGCAGGCTCCGCTTTGGAAAAGCTGCGCACGGAAGACAGTGCCGCCTTTGAAGAGCTACGCACCCAGCTTCGCGGCTCCGCCTTCCTGCGTTACGTGCTGACGAACATCGAAAGCTCCCTCGTCAGTGCCAATCCAGACCTCATGCAACTGTATGCAGGCTTGGTCCCAGATGCCATGGTGCGCGAAGCCTTCATGGGCACCATCCTGGCCGAATACTCACGCACCCGTGAGCTTTTGGAAGACATCTTCCAGGGCACCTTTGCCAATCGCCGCCCGCGTCTGGCTTACACCCTGGACATTCGTGAGGAACCCCTACGCGTCCTGCATCACCAGCAGGTCAATCTCCTGCGCGAATGGCGAGCCTGCCTCGCCGCTGGCGAAAATGAAGGCGCCGAGGCCATGCTGCCAGATCTCCTCATTTCTGTGAATGCTCTGGCTTCAGGGCTGCGGACGACGGGCTAGCCCAGAGAGAGTCTGAAAAGCTACCCTCCTTGGACCAATCAGAACTTGAGTACAGTCCAAGGAGGCATTCCTGCCTGAGGCACATTCCTGGCCTCGACAAGGCTCGCCCTTGCCCTGGCAACACGGCCTTTTAATACGGCAATCCTTTATCACAAGCCTTTCGGCAAGTGGTGCGCTCTATTTCGGTCATCCACACCTAGATCCTGTGAGATTTGACGATTTACAAAAGAGGATTTTGGAAAGGATTTTGAGTGCCTTCGTCAGTGTAAATTGGCATGTTTTAAAGCCTCATTACAAAGGGTTGAGCTTATCCATGGTTTTCTAACTATGCTTAAATTGGTTTAAGATTAGATGAATACTGGGTAGAATATAAGCTAAATGCTCAAAAAGGCTTTAAAATCCATAATTTTAAAAATAAAAGCCTCTTTTTAGGTTCTTTGATCAGGTTAAATGGATACCTGTTTTATGACTATTAAAAAGGTTTGATTGTCCTACATGGATGTGGCTAAATTCGCCGTGAGTGACGCCCTGTTTTTCCATCTCTCACTTTCTTTCGAATTCGAAGTTTTGGCGTTTTGCCGCTTCTGACAGATCCAGTGTGCTTCAACCTCTTATCGGTATGAGGCAGCTGGTTAAAGAATTCGACGGCTTAAATGGGGTAAAACTTTACTCGGCGCCCGTTCCCGCAGCCTTCCCTCCTGTATTGATCAGCTGACCTAGCCGTGAGGCTTCAAATTTGTCGTCCGATTTCCCCAACATTCTCTCCCGGCCCATGAAAACAAAAGACGTCACTCATCCCTTGGCTCCGTTGATGCCTCACAGGCTTTTATTCGGGATCTTCTCCCTGTTCGTATGGATGTGTGCAAGCGCGGCCCAGGCGCAGATCGTGGATAACTTCGACGATGGCAATTTGGGCACGAACACCACCGGCACCGGCACGGGATTCTCCTCCATCGGCCAACTGAGTGTCTCGGAAGGTAGCGGAGTGGTGAATATGACGGGTAGCTCTTACAGCACCATGGTCATTGAGTCGAATGACACCGTGAACCCGTTCCAGGCGACTAGTACGACAACTCATTTCCGTTTTGGCAGCATCGCTTACGCGCCTGCTTACCAGCGGTTTTGGCTGGGCTACAAAGACTCGGCGTTCTCCGAAGATCATTTTTTCCCAGAACAGCCGTCGCGAGCTCAGGGATTGTATGTCTCGGTTATTTCAAACACCGGGTTCGAAAATGCTTATAACTACACGGGTAACCTGGTCTCACAGAATGGATCTATTCGCACCATCCTAGCCTCTTGGACCTGGAGTGATGTCACTCAGCTTTCCAATCTCACCGTTAGCCTCACGACGACAGCCACCACCTACAGCATCAGTTTCTCGGGTGCAGTAGCCACTCCGACTTTCAACGTGGGCGCATCTTCAGGTGCCTTGACAGGCTTAGGCTCCACCTCTGGCAAAACGTTCCGTGTTGGCGTGCACAATCAGTCCAATGGCACAAGCACCGCAGTTGTGGACGCCATCATCATGGGCGCACTGCCTGCTTCTGCGCCTACTTTGGCCAGTGTGTCTCCATCCTCTGGCAGCACCGCCGGCGGTACGAGTGTCACCCTCACCGGCACAGGCTTCACCGGCACTCCAGCAGTGACCTTCGGCGGTGTAGCCGCTACCAGTGTTGTTGTTGTCAATAGCACGACCATCACCGCCGTCACCCCAGCAGGCAGTGCAGGCACGGCAAGTGTTTTGGTGACTACCCCCGGCGGCACTAACGCAGCAAATGCTTTATTTACCTACGATGATGCTTCAATCTATGGGAACGCGGTGCTTTTTGATTCGGTATCCGGACATAGTCCCGGAAATCTTCTGGGTAATCAGATCACGGTGACAGCACGAGGACCTCTCGAATCCTTTGGATTGATCATGGCTTCAGCCAGTCCTTCCAATGCCAGTGTCGGGCTCTACACAGATGTCGCAGGGGCTCCTAACACGTTAGTGGCACAGACAGGATCTTTTAACATCAGCGCCGGGGGCCGTGTGGAGGCAGCTCCGACAGCTCCAGTCACTCTTAATCCTGGGACCTACTGGATCATGGCCGTGTTCGACGGAACCCCCATCATAGGTCACAGTTCAACAATTCAGGCTCCTACTGCTTTAAGGAGTTTAGCTTTTACGGGGTCACTACCGACCAATTTTGGATCTGCTATAACTTACACAGACTCCGCAGCGAACTACTATATTAAAGTGGGGATCCCACCCAACACTGCCCCGACGATCACCAGCAGGGCGGATGGGTCTTCAGCCCTTTCATCGGTGCTGACTCGCCTGGATACCCACCAGGCAAATTTGCGGGCTTTGGTTCCCAGTTCCTATGCCTTTGTTGATGGCATTACAGGCGACAACATCGTCGACGGTGGAGATGACATGTATGACAGTGGGAATTATTTAAACACCCCGCTGGGTTCCTCTATACCCTACTCTGATGGCGTCGTCACCCCCAATGGAGTACTAGGGGTTGGTGGTAGATATTTCACCCGCAAACATACAGGATTCTTCACGTTCGTGGCAGACCTGAATGGAGTATCCAGCTTCTTTACCTCCGGCAATTTAGGAGCTGATGGTAACGGTCTTACTTCATCCGCAGTGCTGACCCGCACCGTGGGGGGCGTGACTTACAAGGGATTCCTCAAACGGGTGTACGGTACTGCAGATCCTTCCGTCAACCAGCTCATCATCGTCCAAGATCGTCCAGGTTTGTCTCAGACGGCAGCTACGAACACGGATGATAACCTACACACCGTAAATGGCCTCGGTGGCACTACGCGGCTGTATTACCTGCTTTTTGCCAGCTCCGCTGGAGGTTTTGTGAGTGATGCCGTCTATGGCAATATCATGGACTACTTCTTGCAGAATGTGGTCACCGATTCACTCACTCGGGATGCGGGGTTCGCTGCTGCATCCGTCCCTGTCGCCACCGTGAGTGATGCGGAGACCGCTGCGGGCTCTCTGACGGTGACAGCGACGACGGTACCTGCAGGTATTAATGTGACGGGTATCACGAATAGCGCTGGCACCATCAGCGCTTTTGTGACGGCGGATTCCACGACCGCTTCTGGGCAATACACCGTGGTCCTGACCGTTTCGGATGGCAGCCTGACGGCAAATGCGAACCTCGGGGTGAGGGTGGTCGCCTTGACGAGGGTAGATAGCATTTCACCCACGAGCGGCAGCACCGCCGGCGGCACAGCGGTGACGATCACCGGTGCAGGCTTCACCGGCACTCCAACGGTGACCTTCGGCGGTGTAGCGGCCACGAGTGTGGTCGTTGTCAATAGCACGACCATCACTGCCGTTACCCCAGCAGGCAGTGCAGGCACAGCAAGTGTTTTGGTGACTACCCCCAGCGGTACCAATGCAGCGAACACGTTATTTACTTACGATGCTCCTGCAACCTATGGATACGACGTGCTTTTGAATACGAGTTCGGGTCATAGTTCCGGATACCTTTTGGGCTATCGGATCACGGTGACGGCGCCAGGACCTCTCTCATCCTTTGGATTGATCATGGCCACCGCCGTTCCTTCCAATGCCAGTATCGGGCTCTACACGGATGTCGCTGGTGCTCCTGACACATTGGTTGCGCAAACGGGATCGTTTAACATCAACACCGGGGGCCGCGTGGAGGCCCCTCCGACAGCTCCTGTGCGTCTCAGCCCTGGTAATTACTGGATTATGGCTGTCTTCGACGGCACCCCCCAGATTGGTCACAGTTCATCGATCGCTGCGACGACGGTTTTCCGGAGTTTGGCATTCACGGGGTCACTGCCGACCACTTTTGGACCCGCCTCATCTTACTCAGGCACCGCAGCCAACTACTATATCAGAGTGGGATCGGCCGCCAATAGCGCACCGACGATCACCAGCAACGGTGGTGGTGCGACGGCCTCCATCAATGTGGCTGAAAACAGCACAGCCGTGACGACGGTGACGGCGACAGATACCGACACACCCGCACAGACGCTGACCTACACCAAGAGTGGAGCCGATGCTACATTCTTCACACTCAATCCTACCTCGGGTGCCTTGAGCTTTACTTCGGCGCCTAACTTTGAAGCTCCGGCAGACAGTGGCCTGAACAACATCTACGATGTCACCGTGACCGTGACAGACAGTGGAGCGCCAGGTTTGACGGACACTCAGGCTATCTCCGTCATCGTCACCGATGTGAACGAAGGTCCGGCTATCAAACCTTCCTCCTCTTACCTCGCTTATGAAACGGTGAACCCGACTCGCGATGGGGCAGGCCTCATTGTCTATACGACGAACAATGCGGCGACTCTGGCCGCTCTGCCGTTCAACCGTGTGCGTTATCGCATGGAAAACACCACCGGTGGCGTGGCCTACTTCGCCGATGCCTCTTTCGATGCTTGGTCGGGTCTGACGGTGGATGGACTGAAAGTGCCAGACGCGGGGAACATCGTCACGACGCAGCGGAATGTGACGAATGTTTCCATTCGCTCCAACCATCCACGGGTGATCAATAGCAATACCGAGCTGGGCAGGCTGGAACACTGGACCAATAATTACTCCCCGCCAGGGATCATCGGGGGATCTGCCACCCTTTTTGACTATGACGATACGCCACACACGCCGATCGTCGGTTACGGCAGTTTCCAGTTGCACAACCTTTCGGCCACCTTGCCAGAGACGGTGTTTGCTTGGAACAACCACGCAGCGGGTGTGATCCCTGATGTCGGATTTGGCAATTCGACCATCGGGATCCATCCCGACTGGACCTTCACCAACACGGGCACCAATGCCTGGAGAATGCAGATCTACATCGAGAACCATTTTGTTCCTCCGACGATGAGCTTCACCGAAGATGTGACTGGCAACATTCTGTTCTTTAATTCGCCTTTCCTGGATGACAGCGCCTCCCTCACGGTGACTCTCTCCATCGCGGATGGCACCGTCACAGGCAATGCCGGCACCGGCATCACGGTGGGTGGCACGGCGACCTCACGCATCTTTAGTGGCAGCGTTGCGGATCTGAATGCCTACTTCACCACGCCAGGGAAAGTGACTTACCTGGGGGCCTTAAACAACACGGTTTCCCGCACGCTGACGGTCACCGTTTCAGACGGCAGCCTGAGCACAAACACGACCAGCACCCTTCATTTGGCACCCGTGAATGATGTGCCGACGGATATCGCCGTCACGCCTTCCAATGTCCCCGAAAACAATGAGCCTAACGCCATTGTGGGAACCCTGAGCACCACCGACCCAGATGTGGGGGATACCTTCACCTACAGCCTGGTGACGGGTGCTGGCAATACGGACAATGGCAGCTTTTCCATCGTGGGTAACACGCTGCGAATCACACCTGGTGTGGACTTTGAAACCAAGCCTTCTTACTCGATCCGGGTGCGTTCTATTGAGGCAAGCACTGCTTTTATTGAAAAAGCTCTGACCATCAACGTCAGGGATCTTTTGGAGCAAGAGATCGCCTATGACGATTTCCGCAGGCCTAGCGACTCGGGCACTGGATGGTCCACCAACTGGAGTGTGGCCAATCCCGCCGTGGCCAACTTGGTCTATTCACCCCTTAACTCCGGTGGTAATGCTGCGGGCAGTGGTGCTGGCCAGAGATTCCGCACCTTGAGCGCGGCCCAGACGACCGGGGTTGTCTATGTTTCCGCGCTGCTGAAAGGTGGCGGCTACTGCAACGTCACGCTTTATGACAGCTCCCAAGAAAAAGTTTCCTTCGGGGTGGTCTATGACCCTGTGCTAGGCACGTTCAATCCCAATTTCGGCTTGTTCGATGAAACACGGCGATTCGAAGGAGGGGCAGCGATGGTTCCAAGTGCAGTGGCTGTAAACACGGCGACTCATTTGATCTTGGCTCGAGTGGACCTGGATCTGAATACCGTTGATAGGTGGTTGGATCCGAATCTGGCGATGCCGCTCGGAGCTCCAAACTGCACCAGCCGCGCTGGGGCGGCTTCCGGTGGTAATTACGATTTCAACCGCGTGCGTCTCGAAGTCACCGGAACCGCCGTCATGGATGAAGTGCGTGTGATGTCAGGGGATCGCAGATTTGTGGCCGATCGTGTGACCAGTGCATCTATCGCTTCGCCTAGCGTTACCAATGTGAAAAATACCCGTGCGACGCTCGGCGGAAACATCAGTCAAACGGGGGGCTCTGCCATCCTGGAACGTGGCGTGGTCTATGCGGCTACTGCCGTCAACAGCAACCCTGAAGTAGGTGGGGCGGGAGTTTTCCAGGCCGTTGCCAGCGGCACCTCCACAGGTGCATTTACGGTCGGTGTCACGGGACTGGCGGCGGGCACCAATTACAGCTTCAAGGCCTATGTGCGTAATGCCATCGGCACGACTTACACCTTAACCACGGGCACCTTTCAAACTCTTTCCATACCTGAACCTATCCCTGGCGACAGTGGTGATGTGATTAGCAATAGCTTAGCAACCGGAGCTGATGGAACCTCGACTATCGGAAATTACGGCGTGCTCCGCCGTGGAGGTTTCTTGGCCGATAGCGGCGTGCTCGCTTATCCAGGCTACTTGATGATCGGCAGTGGTAGCCCTGCGGTCACGACTGCGAATCATTCGGGTATCTGGAAAGTAGTGGGAGGAAATCCTCTGCTTGTGGCCCGCACAGGGACCACAGTGCCTGATGTCCCAGGAGCTTGGTTTGCGACGCTGCCTGAGGTGCCTGGGCTGAGCGAATCTGGCGATGTTTCTCTCCTCGCTAGCTTGGTCGTCGGTAGTAGTGGTGTCACCACCGCCAATGATATGGGGGCATGGAGTGAAATCGGAGGTGGCGGTCTGCGCCTGCTTCTTCGTGAGGATGACAATATTCCCTCCTTGGCAGGCGTCAAAGTGGGCTCATTTGCCTCAGGCATCTATGCCACAGCCAGGACGGGAGCCAGCACCGGCGAAGCCGTCTTCTCCGTTACTTACAAAGGAGCCAGCACCAAAACGGCCCTGCTGCGCACCAGCGTCAGCGGTGCTACCACCACCGTCAGTGTGGTGGCCCAAGAGGGTGAGCTTGCCCCCGGCACCTCCCCCGCTGCCAACTACGTGAGTGTGGCAGGTAGCTACAGTGACCCAGGGCGCATGGATGCGCAGGGCAACTTCGTTTATGCAGCCCTCACCACCCCCGGCAACAAAGAAGGCATCTGGTATCAGCCTGTGACTGGCGGCACGCCTAACAAAGTGTTCTTTGCAGGTGAAACGGCTCCTGGCACCGGTGGTGCCACCTTTGCCCGCCTGCAGCGCCCGTCCATGGGCAGCAATGGATTCATCAGCTTCCGCGCCACACTAAACCGGGATGGAGACAATGCGGCCAATGCCCGCAACGATGGCATTTGGAATGGCAGTGCATCGAATCCAGCGAGCTTCACCTGTGTGCTGCGTCGTGGAGATGGAGTGGCGAAAGTCTCGAACCTGCCCGTGGGCAGTCTGGTGGGGAACCCCTGGGGCGGCTGGCTGACCAACAGCAACCTGGGTGCCTGGAGAGCCTGGCTGGATGTGGATGGCGACGGCATCAGCTCGACTGCGGATGGAGACGTGAATGCGATCTTTGCGAACCTTTCCGGAGCGATGCAGCTGGCGGTGAAAGTAGGCGATGCCGCCCCAGGGACAACCGGGGCTACCTTCAGCGGATTTGACCTGCCGATGGTGGGAGGCAACAACCAGTATGCGATCATGGGCAACCTAACGGGTGGTGACACCGTGACAGCGAATAACCAAGGACTGTGGAAGAGTGGCCCGAATGGAGGAGCGCTGACCCTGGTGATGCGCAAAGGCGCGACGATCACGACGACGGAAGGCTCGAAAACGGTGACGAAGATTGATGTGCCAGGCTCGAACCAAACCGACCGCCGCTGGGAGCAGCCGGTGATGGATAGCGCTGGCCGCATGGTGGTGTATGTGACGTTCAGCGATGGCAGCACCAGCCAGGTGATCGTTCCGTAATTAAATAAAGGTTTCTGGTAAAAGGCGCGGCCTCACAGGTCGCGCTTTTTTGTGCCTGTGACTGGTGGCCTTGAGGCCTGAACAGCAAGGCCGAAACGAAGAGGATTTAGAATAAAATCATTCCGAAATGGTCTTGCTTAAGCATCAGACTTTTGGTTTGATGATAAAGTTAATTCTTATTTAATGGATGATTAATCCTGAGGTAGTTGCTCGAAAACGCCCCTTTAGGTTGTCAGCCATGATGAGATGACTTGTCAGTTTTGAACCGTTACTCAGATGAAAATTCGTTACGTGATGCCTTTGAAAATGCTGTTCCTCATGGCTGTTGCCTATGGCCCCACTCCACTGCCCCTGGTCGCGCAGACGGTGGTCTTGAAAGATACAGTGCAGAGTACTGGTGGTGGACACTATGTGAGGGCTAACAACTGGTAGGAACCCGCTGGGCCAGTTTCACCGCGTGGGGAATGGCCCCTAACACGAAGCTGAGGCATTCGACCGCGCCCTGGGGTTTCCCTGGCAGGGCGATCACAAGAGCGCGATCCACAATCGCCGCGAGACTGCGGCTGAGAATCGCATTCGGTGTGATCTCGACGGAGCGCATGCGCATCAGCTCACCAAAGCCGGGAATCTCTACCCGCATGATGCCACGGATCGCTTCCGGGGTGACATCCCGCACATCCACGCCGGTGCCGCCGGTGGTGAGGATGAGGCCGCAGCCCTGGGCATTGAGAGAGTGGATGGCCGACTGGATGCGCTCAAGATCATCTGGCACGATGACTTCCCCCACGACCTGCCAACCGTAACCTTCCGCAGCTTGGCGCAGGGCAGGGCCGCCGAGATCTTCATAGACGCCCTGGCTGGCGCGATCTGAGACAGTGATGATGCCGACGGGAAGACTGGACATGGGAGCGTTTAGGGAAGGGGAGTTTTGGTTTTGGAAACCAGGCCGATATCGGTGATCTGCATGGTTTTGTCCACGGCCTTGCACATATCATAGATGGTCAAGGCGGCGATGCTGACGGCGGTGAGTGCCTCCATTTCCACGCCCGTTGCAGCGGTGGTTTTTACGGTGGCCAGGATGTGAACGGCCTCGGGCTGAAGGTCAAAGTCCACAGCTACTTTGCTGAGGGGGATCTGGTGGCAGAGGGGGATGAGGTGCTGGGTTTGTTTGGCCGCCTGGATGGCGGCGATGCGCGCCACGGCGAGTACATCGCCCTTTTTGTGTCCATTTTCCTGAATGAGTCGCAGGGTTTCGGGGCGCAGCAGGATCTTTCCTTGAGCCACGGCTTCGCGTAGGCAGGGCACTTTGTTAGAGATATCCACCATGCTGGCTTTTCCAGCATCGTCCAGGTGTGTGAGGGAGGGCATACTTTGATGATGGCAAGACATTGTCCTGTGCTCAAATGGAAGTCTTGAGGGCTGTGGCGGATAGAGTGGCCTGGCCTGGGCCGTAAGTTGCTATCATGGCCCCCGCTTTTGAAAACAGCTTGAATCGCCGCCTGTTGCTTCAGCGTTCCGCTGCTGGATTCGGCGCACTCGCCCTGCGTGGACTGCTAAGCGCCACGGAAACGGAGAATCCCTTGGCGGCCAAAAAGCCCCATTTCCCAGCGCGAGCTAAGAGGGTGATCTTTCTCTTCATGAAAGGCGGGCCTTCCCATGTGGATACCTTTGATCCGAAACCTTTGTTAGACCGAGATCATGGGAAGCCGCTGCCTTTTGCACTGCCTCGGGTGACCTTTGCGAAGACGAGCACGCTGCTGAAATCTCCGTGGAAATTCAAAAACTACGGGGAGAGTGGGCTACCGGTGAGTGATCTCTTTCCGCATGTGGCCAAGTGTGTGGATGACCTCTGCATCATGCGCTCGCTGCATGGGACGAATCCGGCCCACGGTGGTGCTTTGCTGAAGCTGCACACAGGCAGTGATACCTTCGTGCGCCCGAGCCTGGGAGCCTGGGTGAGCTATGGACTAGGTACCGAGAACTCGGACTTGCCAGGCTTCGTCACCATCTGCCCCACACTGGCGCATGGTGGGGTGAATAATTGGGGCTCTGCTTTCCTACCCGCCTGGGCCCAAGGAACGCCGATGGGTAATGCGAGTGTGCCGGCGGCTCAGGCGGTGGTGCGGCATATTCATAGCCCGTTGAAGGTTCCTGAGTTGCAGCGTTTGCAGTTAGACCTGGCGAGTAAAATGAACCGGGAGCATCTGGGCACGACGGGGGAGAATGCTGACCTAGAGGCCCGTATCAATTCCTTTGAACTGGCCTTCCGTATGCAATCAGCCATGCCTGAGTTGCAAGACATCGGGGGCGAAACCGAAGCCACGAGGAAGCTGTATGGCCTGGATGATCCCGTGACGCAGAACTTTGGCCGCCAGTGTCTGATGGCGCGGCGTTTTGCGGAGCGTGGGGTGCGCTTTATCCAGGTGACCCATAGCGATGCCAACGTGCAGTGGGATCAGCACGGAGATTTGATCAAAGGCCACACCAAGAATGCAGCGGAGGTGGATAAACCCATCGCCGGACTGCTGCATGACCTGAAGTCACGCGGACTGCTGGAAGATACCCTGGTGGTCTGGGGCGGTGAATTCGGCCGCACGCCTGTGGCGCAAGGCGGTGATGGGCGCGACCACAATCCCGAAGGCTTCACCATGTGGATGGCGGGTGGTGGGGTAAAGGGCGGCATCGCCTACGGAGCGACGGATGACTACGGTTACTTCGCCACGGAGAACAAGGTCCACATCCATGACTTTCACGCCACGATCCTTCACATCCTCGGGCTGGACCACGAAAAGCTCACCTATCGTTATGCGGGCCGCGACTTCCGGCTAACGGATGTCCACGGCCATGTGGTGAAGGATATTTTGGCCTAGCCCCGCCCCTTGAGAAATGGGGCGGAACTTGGTGTTAGACCTCCGTCTTACCAGGCGGCCACGACTTCGTAGGCATAACCCACGAGGTATTCTGTCTCGGGGATGGTGGCGAGGATGGGATGATCTGGGCGCTGGCTGTACATGGCCACGCGGCGCAGGGTCTTGCGGGCATCCACCGCCGCCTCTTCGATGCTGGAATGAAACTCGCCCGTGCTGACATGGTGGCTGCAACTGTAGGTGGCCATGATGCCGCCGGGCTGCAGCATCTTCAATGCGCGCAGGTGGATCTCTTTGTAGCCGCGCATGGCGTCCTTCACATTCGCCTTGGTCTTGGTGAATGACGGCGGATCGAGGATGATGAAGTCGTAAGTGGCTCCACTGGATTCCTGCTGCTTGAGGAAATCGAAGCAGTTAGCCGCAATGAAAGTGACCTTGGCACCGGAAATTTCGGCGTTCTTTTTGGCCAGCTCCGTGGCGCTTTCGCTGATGTCCACGGCAGTGACTTCGGTGGCTCCTGCGAGCGCACACGCTTGGGCGAAGCCCCCCTGATTGCTGAAGCAATCCAGCACCCGGCGGCCCTTGGCCAGTTTGGCGGCGTGTTGGGTAGTTGTCGAGTTGGTCGAGGTAAAGGCCGGTCTTTTGCCCTTCGATGAGATCGGCGTGAAAGGCACTGCCTTCATGGCGGACGACAAAAGGTTCTGGGGTTTCGCCATAGACCACGCCTTTGATTTGCTCTAGCCCTTCCGCTTTGCGGACGCCACCTTCATTGCGCTGGACGATGCCTTTTGGGGAGAAAATCTGCACCAGGGCCTGGATGATGAGATCCTGCCGCATGGCCATGGCCAAGGTCAGGGTCTGTAGGACAAGGTAGTCACCATAACGGTCCACCACCACCCCTGGCAGGCCATCGGATTCACTCCACACGACGCGGCACAGACTGGTATCCACTCCGGCATCGGTGCGTACTTTCAGCGCGCGCTCAATGCGGCGGATGAAGAAATCGAGGTCCAGATCCTGGCGGCGATAGGAAAAAAGACGCGCGCTGATCTGCGACTGTGGATTGTAGATGGCGCTGCCCATGGGCTTGCCACGTGCATCCTGAAGCTGGACCACATCCCCCGGCTTGGGCTCGCCGAAGCGGCCTTTGATCTCGGTGGCATACACCCAGACATGACCGTGAAAAATGCGTGCGCGAGGCTGGATAGAGAGTGTGGGCATGACAGGAAGAAAGACGAACCTTCTCCATGCAGCCGTATGACCGCGAGGGCAACTGCGAAGCCGCTGAAAGTCGTCTGGCGCGCCTGGGCGAAATCTCAGTCGAAGGGGGATTTGCGAATTTTGAAGACGGGGATGTCGGTGGCGATCTCGAAGGGGACTTCGCCGTTTTTGAATTCCGTTAATCGCTTCATATCGGCCATCTCAGGCTTGCTCATAGCAAACACGGGCAAAATGGGCGTGCCGTCTGCTCGGAGCTTGTAACGCTGCTTTTTGTTTTGAATGAGGAGCACCCCGCCCACGCGACCTCCGGGGCGTTCTCCCACGACAATATCAATGCGGGCGGGGCTGTTGAATTTAAACCAACGCCCGGCATAGGCATGGCGATTGGGGGCTACTAGAGGGCCGCCGAAGTTCTGGCGAATTTCCGTATCGCGGCGCTTTTCCCCGTGGTCATGGATGGGGTACCAGGAGGCGTCCAGCACCGGGCGGTTATTGATGTAAACGATGAGGGCGTCGTCAAAAAAACCGACGAAGCGGTAGTCTCCAGGTTCAGGGACTTCGATGGTGCTGGTGTAGTGAACGAACCACGCTCTCGGCTCCACTTCCTTTTCCACCGCGAAGGATTTGGGGCCTTCATTGGCGGACATGTTGGGGATGGCCAAAAAGGTAAAGTTCATCTGCTGGCTGGCTTGATAAAAATCCTTCATCGTTGTCTCGGCAAACTTTTTGTTAGCCGCGTTGTTGATGATGGCTGCATAATCCGCTTCCGAATCCGCGTAGCCTGTGGTCTTGCGATCCCGGTTCTGCTTCAGGTCATAGAAGGTGCCGGGCATGCCCTCACCGCCAAGTTTGCCAAAGAAGGTCATGCCGACAAATCCCTGAACTGCCCCAGAGCCAAAGGCGGAGTTGAAACCGCCTCCGCCACCCGCTTTGCCAAAGCCACTGCTGCCTAGCTTGCTGGCGCCGATCATGGCACTGGCATCTGGCAGGTCCAGGAGTTCCAGCGGAGCCTCGGGGAGGGAAAGGGTGGCGTCCATGGAGGTGGTGACCAGCCTCTGCATGGGCCGGGGTTTGTTAAGGGCCGACCGCTTTTTCTGCTGCATCTGGTGTTTGACTTCATTCGATGCTTCAGCGCCCTGTCGAGTGCCGCCTCCTGGAAGGAAATCCACCTGCGGCTCCACGCTTTGAGTAACGACGACCACAAGGCCCGCAGCCAGCAGCAACCCCACATGGATGGCTAGGCTTAAGGTCAAAGAGCCGCCTCCGACTTTCTTCCACACGTGTCGCCAAGGGGAAGATTCCGAAAAGGCTGCGCCATGGGCGGGGGCTCGATAAGCTTTTTGCGCGGGTCTCGAGAGCGAGTGTGTGGATTCACCGGAAAGGGTTGGATCAGACATGGCTAGTGCAGGCCATGATGAATCCAGCGCCCCCTGGTTAGGCCACGTTATTCCGTGACAGAGTGGCATTCGGAACAAAGCCTGTTCAAAAATCAGGGGCTGGGCCTCGGCGTTGGTCAAATTCCTATCGCTTTCAAAGCGGGGTTCCTCTTTGGAAAGGATCGGCTCTTAGTCCCCTTAAACGCTTCCATAATTAAAGGTTCTGCTCATTGCGGTTTGCTAGCTGACTGCTTAGTTGAGTTCCCCCCACCTATGCAGTCCCCCCTTTTGCACGGGCTTCGTGCGCTCATTTGCCTCGCTTGCGTTTTAGTTTTTTCGTCGGTCTTTGCAGCCAATGAGGCCGTCTGGACGCCAACCAATGGCACGAATTGGTCAACCTCGCCCACGGAAGGGGCCAACTGGGTGAATGCGACGGGAAGTGTGACGCCGTATAATATCTCGGGTGGCAACTTGGTCCTCCAGTTTGCCAACAGTGCGGGCGGTGTTTCCAACAACAATTTTAACGCAGGCTATTCCCTGGGCAGCATCACCTTCCTGGCTGGAGCTGGGGCCTATACTTTAACGGGTAACCAAGTTTCCTGGCCCACTGGCGCGAGCCCTCTGGCCGTCATCGCCAACAATAGTAGCAACGACCAGCGCATTGATTTTGATTTTGCTCTCACAGCGAGCGGAAACCGATCTGTCAATAGTTCGAGCAGAACGCTGATCTTTGGCGGTAACGCGACGGGTGCAGGTACGTTTTACGTCACGAGTGGGAGCGTGACTTTCCTGGGGGAACTGGCGAACACGGGCGGGGCTTATCGTACCAATGGAGGCACCTTAAAACTGCTGAATCCAAACAACAGCTTCACCGCTGAGGCCCGCGCGGCGGCAGGCATTCTCAGCACCAACAACATTGCCAATACGGGGGTGAATTCTTCCATCGGTAGAGGGTCCAACATTGGGCTGGGCCAGTCTTATTCAAACACGGTCAGCCTCGCGACGCTGCAACTCACCAATGAGGTCAATTCTAAAACGGGTGTGGCTGGCAATGCGGGCTCTGGGACGACCAATCGCTCCATCAATCTCAGCAATGGTCTATCCGCTGTGGCGGGCACGGCCCTGGCGACGCATAACATCTGGGGCGGCGGTATTTTGGAAAACACGGTGGCAGGTGAAACAGCGACCTTCAATGGCCGAGTCACTTCCAGCGTGGGCGCTGCCAGATCCAGCCTGTGGATGCTGGGAGTGGGTAATGGGGTGATCAATGGCAGCATCGCCACCGGTACAGTTTCCACCACACCGACTATCGCCAACTCCATCAAGACTGAGGTGGTGAAAGCGGGCACAGGCACCTGGGCACTGAATGCACCTAACGTTCATGCAGGAGTCACGACGGTGTATGATGGTGTGTTGAAAATCGGCAATTCGACCGCGCTGGGCAGTGGCGGGTTTACCAACGCAGGCAACAATGGCGGCACGGTCGTATCGGCGGGCTTGACTCGCACGGTGACTTCGGACGGATCCAGTTCTCCGAGCGTTAATGCTTCGGCTGCGGGCACGCTGGACTTGAACGGTCAGACCAATATCAATGAGGTCATCACCCTCAATGGCAAAGGGTTTGCCGATCAAGGTGCTTTGGTCAACAACAGCAGCACGCCGGCGGTGATCAATAACGGCATCGCTTCCATCACCATGACGAGTTCTGGCGGTAACAGTGGGGCGGCGGTGACGGTGAGCATCGCAGGTGGTGGCGGTAGCGGAGCGGCGGCTGTGGGCACCCTGGGGCTGACGGCGCAGAGTTTTACGGTGACCAGTGGAGGAAGTGGTTATACCACTAGCACCAATGGTTATTCCGTGTTGGGCATCTCCGGTGGCGGTGGCACTGGCGCGTATGCGAAGGTGGTGCTGACGGGCGGCAGCGTAACAGGGGTGGAGATCCTCAACATGGGCAGCGGTTACTCAAACACGACCTTTAACGTTAGCATTGCCGATGCCCCAGGTGTGACGGAGGTGCCTGCCACGATCACCACCAATACCAATAACTACGCCATTGAGGTGGCGGTGAATAATCCAGGTTCGGGCTACACCTCCGCACCTACCGTGACGGTGAGCGGAACTGGCACGAACACCGCAGTGGCCAATCTTTCGTCCATCAATCTTGCCACGGCTTCTCGCGTGGGTGGCAGTGGCGATATCATTGTCAATGCGGTGATCTCAAGCTCCACGGCAACGGCGGATCTGACCAAGATCGGGGCTGGTACTTTGGTGCTCAATGGGGTGAATACCTACACCAGCAAAACGCATGTTTATGACGGCACCTTGCAAGTAGGCACCGCAGGCATCGGCAGCATCGGCAGTGGGGATGTGGACTTGATGACCAATGGGATTCTCGCAGGCACTGGTACAGTGGGAGGTTACACGTTGGTGAATGGCGGCATGATCCGCCCGGGGAATGCAGCGGGCGCTGGCACGGGCTTCCTTACTTTCACCGCTACGGGCGGGCTGCGTCTTCAGGAAGATGCAAATCCGCTCACCTCCAATATTGGTGGATTGCTGACGCTGAATGGCGCGACTCTTAATGCCATCCTCCTTGCGGACAATCTATCCGACGGCATTCAAACTGCCACGACAGGTTTGATCGGCGCGCATGACCAGATCCGTGTCACCAATACCCTGACGGTGGATCTGGGGAGGAAATTCCAAGTGGAACTGGCCAGTGGTTATGAGCCCGTCGCCGGGGACGTCTTCAACCTTTTCGACTGGGGATTCAGCAACTTCACGGGCTCCACGAATGAGAATGATTTCCTGATTCTTCCCACACTGACCAATGGGCTTTGGAACACGTCCCAGTTTTTCACCGACGGGATCGTTTACGTGATGGTCCCTGAGCCGGGAAGAGCCTTCTTGTTAGGCCTGGGCTTGATGGTGCTTGTCTTGCGGAGAGGGCGTTCGTTTTGATTAGAGGTAGATCTTTGGCAAAAAGAAATGGGGTAAAAGATAGAGACTTTTGAGCTCTCCCTCTTTTACCCCACTCTTTTTTAGCAGATTTCGCTAACGAGTTTTGATTCGCGATAAACCTCAGCCAGCCACGAGATCGTAGCCGCGCCAGTCTTTGATGGTGACGTCGGCGAAGCTGCCAATAGGCAGGTTTTTGTCCACAAAGACGGTGGTGTCAATGTCGGGGGCATCCATCTCACTGCGGGCCACGCCGGGTTCTTCCACGAGGACGCGAAGGGTACGGCCGACTTGCTGGCGGTTCACCTGCTCGACACTGCGCTGGATGGCACGCATGGCTTCATTCCAGCGAGCTTTGCGCGTCATGTGATGGATCTGGCCATCCATTTTAGCGGCGCGGGTGTCTTCTTCACGGGAGTAATTGAAGACGCCGGCACGTTCGAATTTTTCGTCTTCGATGAACTGGATGAGCTCATTGAAATCGGCCTCAGTCTCACCGGGAAAGCCGACGATGAAGGTGGTGCGGATGGCGATGTCTGGGATGCCTGCGCGGATGCGCTTGATGAGGTTGCGGATGTAGGCACCGTCAGTCTCGCGCTTCATCAGGCTCAGCATGTTGTCGCTGATGTGCTGCAGTGGCATGTCAATGTAGCGGGCCACCTTGGGACTTTCCGCGATGGCGGAAATGAGGTCGTCGCTCCAGTGCGCCGGGTGAGTGTAAAGGAGCCTGATCCAGAAATCTCCCGGGATGGCATTGATCTCGCGGATGAGGGTGGAAAGGGAATTGCCTTTGGTGGAGTCCACTTCGCTGCGGGGTTTAGGGCGTTCGCCCTCCCACATGTCCATGCCAAAGTAAGTGGTGTCCTGGGAAATGAGGTTGATCTCCTTCACGCCGCTTTCGATGAGCTGGCGAGCTTCCTTGACCACGCTTTCCTGGGTGCGGCTGCGGTGGCGGCCCCGGATGCGGGGAATGATGCAAAAGGAACAGGTGTGATTGCAGCCTTCCGCGATCTTGATGTAGGCGAAATGTTTGGGCGTGAGGCGAAAGCGAGGCGTGTCGTAATCCGGGATGTATTTGGGGCCCTTCGTCACGTGGTTTTCCTGCTGCTCCTGGCCCATGAGGCGCTGGATGATGGGGGCCACCTGAGTGATCTGGTCCAGGCCGATGAAGGCATCCACATCCGGCATCAGGGTAGGCAGCTCTTCGCGGAAGCGCTGGGAGAGGCAACCTGCAACGATGATCTTTTGCTTTTTGCGGGCCTGCTGCTCTTCACGCGCATCCACGGCTTCATGGATGGCGCCGACGCTTTCCTTCTTGGCCATGTCAATGAAGGAGCAGGTATTGATGATGAGCACATCGGCCAGGTCAGCCTCCGGGGTCATGGTCATGCCTGCCTGCTGGAGGTGGCCGACCATGATTTCGGAGTCAATGAGGTTCTTGGCGCAACCGAGGGAGACGAGACCGACTTTGATCATAGGGGGGATGAGAATACGGGTAAAAAGCCGGGAGGAAAGGAGAAGATGGGGTTTCCTGGGGAAAATGGAATCCCACGTCGTTTGAAAACAAGGTCTAGCAATCGCTGGAAATAGGTGTAGCGCCCACGTATATCTCCAATAGCCATGTCTCTTGTCCGTTCTTTTTCTGCCCGCGCCTGCCTTGTAGGTGTGTTCACTGCCCTCACTTTGGTGGGAAGCTGGGCACAGACACCCGCACCCGAGGCTCCTCCTAAGCCCCCAGTGCCCCCGCTACCGGGACAGGAAGGTCAGCGCATGGCCATTCCTGATGATCTGCTAGGCGATGAGCACGTGCGGGAAGAGTTTGGCGTGAACCAATTTACCACCCCTAGCATTCGCAAGCTTTTTGAGATGCTGGATGGCCTGGGCAAACTTTCCTATGATGCGCTAAAGAGGCCCATTTCTCGTCAGACACCTTCGGACCGGGTGCTGGTCTCTTTGGGGCTGGGTACGCTGATCGCGGATGGATTCCTCATCGTCCAGTGTGAAAAGGTGGAGGCGATGGAGGATGTGGGCCGTGCTTTGATCAAATACGCAAAGGTCCTGGGCACGGGGAGTCGCATGAACCGCCACACGCAGAGTTTGTTCGAGCACAGCATCGAAGGCCAGTGGGACAAACTGCGCACGGAACTGGCGCTGACTCAGGCCGATGTGGAGGCAGAGATGGTGCAGTTGCGGGATGTGGACATCGCTCACCTAGTGAGCTTGGGCGGCTGGCTGCGGGCTTTTGAGATCGCTACCCGCAGCGTGCATGACAACTACACGCCTGAGAAAACCCTGCGTCTGATGCGCAAGGACATCGCTGAATATTACCTGGCCAGTCTGGAGCATCTAAGCCCCCGCCTGCAAGCCAATGAATCTCTCAAAGCCCTGCGTGAAGGTTTCCAGGCACTGCTCCCTCTCATGGATGTGCCGCAGGATAAGCCGATGACTCAGGAGCAAGTGAAGGCTCTGAGTGACCAGGCTGCCAAGCTGGCCTCCGTGGTGACGGGTGCGATGAAGAGCTAATTTGCCTAACGAAGAATCATGTCACAACTTTCCCCCGAACAACTGGCCCAAGTGGAAATCTGGGCGGCTGATGGTGCCAATCTCAACGCGGTCCAAGATCGCCTCAAGACCGAGTTTGGTATCACCCTTACCTACCTCGATGCCCGCCTGCTGATGCTGGATGTCGGTGTACGCATCAAAGACAAGCCCCGTGAAGTGATCACACCAGCTCCTGCTCCTGTCCCTGCTGCTGAAGCGGCGGCTGAGCTGGAAACCTGGCAGGACGGCCTGGATGCTGAAGCCGGTGGTCAGGCTCCGAGTGCCGGCATCCAAATGAGTGCAGACCAAATCGCCATTCCGGGTGCGCTGATCAGCGGTAAAGTGATCTTTAGCGATGGCGTGCAGGCTTCCTGGTTCCTGGATCAAATGGGGCGTCTGGGGCTGAACGGTTCTCCTCAGGGGTACCAGCCGCCGCCTGCTGATGTACCTCAGTTCCAGCAGCAACTGGAAATGCTGATGCAGAAGTCTGGCCTCTAAGCGGGCTTTAGGCCTAGCGAAGACGACATTCTTGTTTGAATCCTCGCGCTATTCTCGTTTAGGGAAGGTGTGCTGGCCTTTTGCGTCTGGTCTTGACGTGAGGGGGCATCGCAGGTTTTCTAGCGACTGAACGGCTATGAGTCACGCTCACCCCCAAGCAACGACCTCATTAGACTGCCCGATCCCACCCACGCACAATGCGCTGGCCATGCTGGATCTGGCCCTGGAGGAGTCGTTTGATCTGCTGGCTGGTGCGCAGGTGGAGCAAGAAGGGGACGTGATCGGCTGCTACACGCTGGTAAAACGCATTGGGGAGGGGGGCTTCGGCATCGTCTGGAAGGCGGATCAAACCCTGCCTATCCGGCGGACAGTAGCCATCAAGGTCATTCGTCCAGGCATGGATTCGCTGGCCGTGCTCTCGCGCTTCCGGGCTGAACGCCGCGCCTTGGAAAGGATGTCGCATCCTAACATTGCGGTCGTTTTAGATGCGGGGACGACTCCCCTGGGGCGGCCATATTTCGTGATGGAGCTCGTCAATGGGCGGCCAATCACTTCGTACTGCGAAGAGGCAGGGCTGGACCTCCGCCAGCGGATCTCCTTATTTTTAGATGTGTGCCGTGCGGTGCAGCATGCCCACCAGCGGGCGGTGCTGCATCGGGATCTGAAACCCTCCAACATTCTGGTGGCTGACGGCGATTCGGGCCCAGTGGTGAAAATCATTGATTTTGGCATCGCCAAGGCTCTTTCCGATGACGGGCTGACGGGGGAAAGCATCGCCTACACCATGCGGGGCATGGTGCTTGGGACGCCAGAATACATGGCTCCGGAACAGGCGGCCCTGGGTGCCGAGGTGGTGGACGTGCGGGTGGATGTGTACTCGTTAGGAGCCATTCTCTACCAACTGCTCACTGGGGTGGCACCTCTGGATTCCGACTCTCTCGACAAGAAAACTTCCCTCACGGCGATGCTCCAGCGCATCTATGAGGTGGAGCCTTTACGCCCGAGCTTGCGGGCGAAACAACGGCTGGCGGCTGGCAAACATTCGCCCAGCCAACCGGAGGCTTTGGAAGGGGATCTGAACTGGATCCTCCTCAAATCCTTGGAGAAAAACCCGGAGCAACGCTATGACTCGGCCAATGCCCTGGCGGATGATTTGCGCCGTCATTTGGATGATGAGCCCGTCAGTGCGGGGCCGCCGGAAAACTGGTATCGGTTTAAAAAACTGGTGCGCAGGAATCGCACGGCCTTTGCTTTAGGTTCCATCATTGGGGTGAATCTGGTCATCCTCGCCGCCGTCAGCACCTATGCGTTCATGCAGGAATCCAGAGCGCGTGCGAATGCGGAACGGCTGCGTATTTTGGCCGAGTCTCAGTCTAAGAAAGCGCAGGCTCTGAATGGGTTTTTGACCCAGTTGCTGAGTCAGGCCGGTGAGTTTGTGGCCAAGGGGAAAAACCCGGAAGCCCTCAGGCTAGCGGTGAATGAGAGCGTGAAGGAGGTGGAAAATCTGCAGGGCGAGCCCGAATTGCAGATCGAACTGCTCAAGCAACTGACCTCCATTTTTATGGCCATGGGGGACTACCGCAGCGCCCTGCCACTGTGCCGTCAGATGTATGAGCTATCGGCTGGCCTGTATAGCGAGTCCGACCCTCGAACACTGGCAGCGAGATTGCTGATGGCGCGGTCTTATTCGGATACGGGGGATAAACCTGAGGCCCTGCGGCAGTATCATGAGATTGAGGAACTCTGGCGTTCCTTGGGGCCAGCTTATGATGACAAGCGCTTTGAGGTAGCGCGTTTTCACGCCCGTGAACTGGCCCGCCAAGGTCGTGGCAAAGAGGGGCATGCTCTCGTGGAGGAATTCATGCAGAAGGACCTGGGCGATTTGCAAAAGCAGGCGTCGAATTGGCTCTTCCTGGCGGATTTGCAATTGGGCATGGGCGAATATGGGATGGCAGAGGAAACGGCGAATAAGCTGCTGGCTCTGTATGAAAAAGATGCTGCTTTGGCCGGGGCCCACTCGCGTGGGCTCGCCTTACGCACCTTGTCACGTATTAAGGCGAAGCAAGGAGATCATGGAGCTGCGGCCCAGGCGCTGGAGGAGAGCATCCGCATTTCCGCCTCCCAGCAAGGCGCAGAGTTTTACAGCTTGGTGGGCCGCTGGATCGAGGTGGCCCGTCATTACAATAAAACGGGGCGCACGCAGGATGCCTTCCGGGCAACGGATGAAGCCATCTTGATTTCTCGAGGGCAGGGGAATGATCTCTTGCTCCCACGAGCCTTACGTGGAGCGGCGGAGATTCGCGAGGAGGCCGGACATCCTCAGGCGGCCCTGGCTTTCCGCCGCGAATGCATGGAGATGGAGCGGCTGTATAATACAGACCGTGGAAAGTGGATCTATGAGCTGTCTCAGATCGTGCGATTGGAGGCCTTGATGGGCCTGCATGATGACCTAAAAAGGGATGCAACGCTCCTCTGGAAGCAGTCTCAAACGGAGCCAGCGGTGACCAGTGACCCTCCCTTCATGCGTTCCATCTGTGGCATCCTCATCAGCGCCTGTGAAAAGTGGCAAAAGGCTACGGGTGAGCTGGCTTTTCAGGCGGATATCCTGGAGTGGAAGACCATCACGGCCGAGGGCATGGTGCAGAAGTAAGTCAGGCCCACTTTGTGCTAAGAGTTGATTGACGCACCCTCCTCTGTCTTATCCCTCCAGCCATGTTTTCTATCCCGCGCTCCAGTGGTATCCTCCTGCATCCCACCTCACTTCCAGGGAGGTTTGGCATTGGTGAAATCGGTCCGGAAGCGCATCGTTGGCTAGATTCCCTGCATCGGATGGGGCAAAAGCTCTGGCAGATGCTGCCGCTGGGGCCCACGGGCTTTGGGGCTTCCCCGTATCAAAGCCTATCGAGCTTTGCCGGAAATCCGCTGATGATCAGTTTTGATTCGCTGCGCAATGACGGGGTTTTGACGCCTCAAGACTTGGCGATGATCCCGGCCTTCCCAGACCACAAAGTGAACTTCATTGCGACGGAGGAGGTGCGGACAGCTTTTCTCAAACTCGCCTGCCAGAGATTCCTGCATCAGTGTGAAGCCAGCCCATTGCTAGCACGGGCTTTTGAGGCCTTTTGCGAGCGTGAAGCCGATTGGTTGGATGACTATGCCCTCTTCATTGCCATCAAAGGAGAGTGCGGTGGCCGTCCCTGGAATGAATGGCCGCCCGAGTTGGCCATGCGGCAGCCGGAAGCCATCAACGATGCCATGGTGCGTTTGGTTGACGCCCTTGAGGAGGTGAAGGCACAGCAGTTTTTCTTTTTCCGCCAGTGGCAGAAATTGCATGCCCGCGCGCAGGAGTTGGGCATCAGCCTCATTGGTGACATCCCCATTTTCACCGCTCATGACAGCGCGGATGTCTGGGCCCGGCCAGATCTCTTTGAGCTCGATGAACAGGGGAATCCCATTGTCGTTGCGGGCGTGCCGCCAGACTATTTCAGTGCCACAGGGCAGCGCTGGGGAAATCCCCTCTATAAATGGAGCGCGCACGAGGCGGAGGGATTTGCCTGGTGGAAGGCGCGCCTGCGCAAAACGCTGGAGATGGTGGACATCGTGCGTATTGACCACTTTCGGGGCTTTGCCGCTTATTGGGAAATCCCGGCAGCGGAACCGACGGCGGTGAATGGCCGGTGGGTCGGTGCTCCCGGAGACGCTTTGTTTGAGGCTTTGAAGGGTGAGATGGGAGATCACGTTCCTGTCATTGCGGAGGATTTGGGTATCATCACCCCAGACGTGACAGAGCTGCGCCTGCGGCACGGTTTTCCAGGCATGAAGGTGATGCAGTTTGCCTTTGGGGCGGACAGTCTTTCAGAGGATTACATTCCTGAGTTTTATCCAGACGAGTCCGTGGCTTACACCGGCACGCATGATAACGATACCGTCCTCGGCTTGTTTAACAGCGGGGAAGGGGAGGACACGACGCGCTCAGCGGAACAGATCGCAGCGGAGCGTCGCACCATCCTTGGTTATACCAAGACGGATGGGTCGCAGCTCAACTGGGACTTCATCCAGGCCGTGTGGGGATCTCAAGCCCGCATGGCCATCGCGCCCCTGCAAGATCTCTTGGGCCTGGGCAGTGAGTCCCGCATGAACACCCCTGGGAAAATGGGAGACTTCTGGAGCTGGCGATTCACCTGGGATCAACTGCTGCCAGAAATCGAGGAGCGCATGAAAAACATCACCTCAGGCACGGGCAGGTAACGGCATTTGATTGATGGATCTGCCCCGTTGGGATTGTATGAAGAAGGCTACCCGCTGCCTTTTTTCATGAAGCCTGCCATCTTCCTTTTTTCCCTTCTGCTATGCCCGTGCTTGTCTGCCATTCAGGTAGATCCAGTGAAGGGCCATGATGCGAATGATGGTGTGGCGGCCCCGGTGAAAACGATCGCTCGCGGGGTGAAGCTAGCCCAGCCTGGAGATACCGTTTTTTTAGCGCCAGCGACCTATCATGAAAGTGTGGTGCTGAGTGGGAAAAAAGGCCTGCCTGGGAAGCCCATCACGATTGATGGCCAGGGCGCGACCATCGAGGGAAGTGAGCCGGTGCGTGCGGCCGAGTGGGAATCTCTGGGGGCGGGGTTGTTCCGAAAAGTGAAGCTGATGCCACGCATGGATCCTGCTATTTTAGGACGTTGGTTTTTCTTGTGGAATGGGCGCATGAATCACATGGGCCGCACCTCCAAAGGACCGAGCGCACCGCTGAAAAAAGTGGCGGATCTTTTGCCTGATGAATGGACCTATGTTCAGGAGGAAGATGCTTTTTATGTGAAGCTGCCAGCGGGGCTGGATCTAGATGCGGCCAATCTCCGGTTTCCGCTGCGTAGCAGTGGAGTCGTGCTTTCTGGAGACGGGGGCCACCTCGTGGTGCGAAATCTTACCTGCAAGCATGTGTACAATGACGGCTTCAACATCCATGGTGACCAGGTGGACACCGTGTTTGAAAACATTTCCGCCATAGAATGCGGGGACGATGGTTTCAGCGCCCATGAAGCTGCCGAGTGCCGTGTGGATGGCTTTGTCAGCATCGGCAACTCGACCGGGCTGTGCGACACAGTTTCCAGCGTGACGCATTTTAAAAATGTCTATATCAGTGACTGTCTGGGGCATGATGTTTTCTTCATCGGCGATTCCCCTCACAGCATGGAAAATGTGCTGGTGGAGAGCAGTGCTGCTTACGCTTTCAGTGTCGCGCAGCACGGAGATCGCCCTCAGAATGGGCTGAGCCGGGTGACGCTAAAGAATGTGGTGATCCACCGGCAGCCAGGGAAAGCGGGCGATATCAAAGTCACCCGAGGGGGGCTGCTGAAGGCTGAGAATTGTACCTTCATCGGGTTGAATGTGTTGGTGACTCCCGGTGCAGAGATGGAGCTAACCAAATGTGTGGTGAAGGGGGCTGCTGAGAAACCGGAGATCATCATCTTTGATGAAGCTACCTGGAAGGGGACGGGCAATCTGTATGACCTGAAGAGCCTCAGAAAAGGCCCCAGCTTTTTTACCTCCAAGACCTTCGCTGAGTTTCAGCAAAAGTTCGGTAGTGATGCGGGATCCAAGTGGGAAGAAGTCGCCGCCACAGCCGCCGATGTCGGGGCAGATGAAATAGCCCTAGAGCTTCTGAAGACGAAGTAACGCGCTAGATTCGACGCAGTTTGTAGGGGTAGGCTTGGTCGGCATTCCACTGGCAGGCATAGAGGTCGCCTTCATCATCCACGCAGACATCGTGGACATTGCGGAAGACCGCTTGGTCCTGCAGCAGCACTTTGACTTGATCTCCCTCATACACTGGAGCCTGGCCGCCAGGAGCGGAGATGACTTGGTTTTCTTTGTCTAGGATGATGATGAATCCGCGTTCGCGCCACATGCGGTAGTCCCCTGGTTTCATACCAAAGCACACGCCTGAAAGCAGTAAATCTCCCGCGATGACGGGACGGCTCATGAAAGCACCCGGCAGATAAACGGAGCGCACATATTGGCCCTCCAGCGTGTACCAGTGGAATTCATTGCGCACGCGCTCGGTGCATAAAACCAGTGGGGTGGGGCCGCGTGAATCAATCGTCACTCCATGCGCCTGCATGAACTTACCGGCATTCATCGCCTGAGTGCTGAGGCCGCCAAATTTGCGGATGAATTTACCCTGACTATCAAAGTGCAGGATGAACTGGGAGCCGTATCCATCTGCCACATAGACATCTCCATTGGGTGCCACGGCGGCTTCGGTGGGGGCATACTTGGAGAGGGCATCGTAGGCACCGCAGTCTTTGGCATGCGGCAGTTTCAGCAGGACTTCACCTTTTAAAGTGGTTTTGATGACGGCGCCGCTGGAAGGGTCGCACAGCCAGAGGAATTCTTGGCCATCGCGACGATCAAGCGTGAGGCCATGCCCGCCTTTGAGTTTCAGTGTCCAGGCATCCAGCACCTGACCTTCTTTGTCGAAGATGAGGATGTTATTGCGGGCCTCGTTGGTGATCATGATGAGGCGCTTCTGGGCATCCATCACCATTTCATGGCAGTCCTTCACGGGGTGTTGCTCTCGTTTGGCCTTGCACCAATCCAGATCCACTTGGTAACGATGCTGACCGTGGCCGATGGTACTTCCTTGCAGGCTGGTTTTGCTCTGCGACCTAACAAATGGTGCGACGAAGGTGGTGCTGGCGGTGGCAAGAAAGGCGCGGCGTTTCATGCGCTGTAAACTGCGGCTGGAGGCAGAAACTATCGTCCTACCGTTTTACGACAACCTGCCCGCCGGAATAATGCAGGAGATGACCCGCTAGCCCTGTGAGCGTTTGCTTGGACAGGGCGATTTCCGTTTCTCCCACGAAAAAACGATGATGTGCCGGTGTGCTGAGAAGGGTGACCCAGGTGAGCTGCCACCAGGCATTGCCAGCCTGCGGGCCTTCACGGCAGCGCACATACTCCAGCGCTAGCAGTTCACCGCCATGAGAGGACACCTCTTGGAGGTGTTTTTCACTCAAGAATTCGGCGAAGGGTTGAGAATAAAAGAAACCGCAAGGGTGGCGGTGCAGGTGCATGCGTCGGGGAAAATCAGTCTGGATCTGGTAAGACATCCACCGCGACCAGCAACCTCTGTTCTCCTGCCCCAATCGTGACGCCGCGCAGTGGGCTGACATCGGCAAAATCACGCCCCCAGGCCACGGTGATGTGGCGCTCCGATGGCAGGACGTTGTTCGTGGGGTCCGCGTCCATCCAGCCACAGGTCTCTCCACAATAGACAGAAATCCAGGCATGGGAAGCATCTGCGCCCACTAGCTTGACCTGCCCGGGTGGGGGCAGCGTCTCCAGGTAGCCGCTGACGTAGCGCGCTGGCAGTCCCAGAGAGCGGATGCAGGCAATCATTACCTGGGCGAAATCTTGGCAGACACCGCGCCGCTGCTTCAGGGCTTTTTCCACTGGAGTTGCATAGTCGGTGGCGGTGGGATCAAAGATGAAATCCTCATTGATGCGGCGATTCAGATCACAGACCGCTTCCAAAATGGGCCGTTTAGGTGGGAAGGAGGGGCGGGCGTAGTCGGCAAACAGGGCACCTACGGGGATGAGCGTGGAGGCATAAGTCAGCTCACCCGCTGCGGTGGTGGGATTGAAGACATCGCTGCGGCAGGCATCCCGAATGGTTTCCCAAGGAGGTGTGCGCGAGGAATCGAAAGGCTTGGCTCGCTCCACCTCCACAAGACTGCGGGCGATGACTTCCAGCTTTTGATGCGAGCCTTCGATCTCAAAGTACACGCTCGTATTGCCGAAATAGTCTGACCTTTCCGATCTCTGCACAGGCTCTGGGCGGATCGTCAGCTCATGCCATGGACACTCCTGGAAAGGCAGGGCACGAGGCTCCAGCCGCGCCGTGTAATGACCGACGGTCACGGGGCTCTCGTAATTGTACGTGGTCCGATGGATGATGTTGTAGCGCACGGGGGAAGGCTTTGAGTAAGAGGGGGCGGTCTTTATTCAACCCGCCGAATGGCGTGGCTAAAGTAATGCTCGGTGATGATATCAGAAAGCTTTTCCAAGCCGTCCGTAAGGGTGTCGCAGGTGGCGCTGACGGCTGCATGCAGCTCACTTGGAGTACGCGCCAGGGTGATGAGATTCAGGCTGCTGAGGTCAGACAGCAGAACGTCTGTCTGTTGCTTTTCCGGCAGCCGCGACTCTAGCGTCGGGTCCACCGGCAGTTGGCTGGCCTGTCGGCCCAGGACCATGAGCTGATGGGCGACAGAGCGAGGGTTGCTGTCATTGAGCAGGAGCAAATCTAGCACCGGGGCCAGCACGGGGCGGGCAAAGTGAAGGCGGCGGTAGGTCATCGTGCTATCACAAATTTCCAACAACGGGCTGAGGATGCTGTCATCCTGAGGTGACTGTTTTAGTGTGCCTTTGAGGAGGGTGAGGATGATGGACCCACGTTCTAACCGGCGGCCGATTTCTAGGAAACGCCAGCCGTGGCCACGGGTCATGTTTTCATGCTGCATACCGCTGAGTGCGGCGAGGTCTAGCACCAAGGTGTCGAGGGCACTCTGAGCCGCAGAAAGACTGAAGGGCCCCGCTGGCAAGCGCGCGTCACGATCCAGCCGATTAAAAAGACGCCACATGTCATCGGAAAGGCGATCCCGCGCAGCGGAGGCATTGTAGCGCAGGCGGCCTAGGAGGTCGGGCACGCTGCCATCTCGTTTGGGATCTTGCAGCAGGGCTTGGAGATGATCTCGCAGGCTGGTCGTTCCGGTGGGTAGAAGGCCGATTTCGACCATCAATGCCACGCAGCTCTGGGCTTCACGGCTTTGCACCAGGCCGCGTTCACTGGCCAGGCGTTGCATGACGACACGGGCCATACGAATCGTAAGCTCTAGCCTTTCTGCATATCGGCCTAACCAAAAGAGATGGTCCGCTGCACGGCTAGGCACGCCGCTCGGGGGGCGGGCAGGGCGGATGACGATGGGCTGCTGGCTGAGGTGGCCAAAGGCGGTATCCTCCGTGCCATCTCCCAGCACCCAGGTATCTTTACTGATGCCGCCACTGCGCATGGTGACCAGCCAGCGCTGGGGCTCTGGGCTCACTCGGGCTAGGCCGCCAGGCATGGTCGCAAAGCCATCCCCCTGGGCGATGGCGAAGGCACGCCAGACGAGGGAGCGGGGCTCCATCTTACTGCCATTCCAGGTAGGGGTGGTGGAGAGGCTGAGGACTTCCTGGGCCACCCACTCATGGGGAGCTGCACGGATGCTATCCAGCAAGCGGGCTTTTTGCTCTTTCTCCTGGTCACGAATGAAGATGGGGTCTCGGGAGCCACGCATGAAGGCGGGCTTCACCACCCAGCGGTCCGGGTCCCGCATCAGCATGTCCAGCTCACGCCGCTGGCCGCACCACCAGGTGGGAACGCAGGGCAGCTTGAGTTCCTCCCCCAAAATATGTCGGCACAGGCCAGGCATAAAGGGATGGAGCGCTGGAGTTTCGATAACGCCTGTGCCGAGACCATTGGCGAGGGCGATATTGCCACTGCGCCAGGCTTCCATGAGGCCTGGAGTGCCGAGGAGGGAGCCGGAGTTTAACTCCAGCGGATCACAAAACACATCGTCCACATGGCGCACCATCACTTCCACCCGGCGCAGTCCCTCGAGGGTCTTTAGCTGGGCGTGACGATCACGTACAGTGAGGTCTGCCCCTTCCACGAGTGGAAAGCCGAGGTAACGTGCCTGGAAGGCATGCTCAAAGTACGTTTCATTGTAGGGCCCTGGGGTCAGCATCAGGATCCCCGCATCGCCATGGCGATGTTTGGGCGCGAGCGAGCGCAGCATCTCTCGCTTCAGCTCGAAGTAGTTTGCCAGCCGTCGCACGCGTGAGGCATTGAACTCCTCCGCATACACATTGGACATGACGATGCGGTTTTCTAAAGTGTAGCCGTGGCCGCTGGGGGCCTGGGCTCTGTCTGCCAGCACCCGCCAGGTACCGCCAGCATCCCGCACGAGGTCTGAGCCGAGCGAGAAGATGAACTTTCCTCCAGGGGGATTGATCCCCATGACTGGCCTGAGAAAGCCTGGATTCGCCTGCACGATGCCGGGCGGCAGCAGGCCGTTTCTCAGCAGCTTCTGAGGACCGTAAAGGTCTAAAAGGATGGCATTCAGCAGGCGACCGCGCTGGTCTAGCCCCTCCTGCACGCGCCGCCAGTCTTGCTCAGCGACAATGAAGGGGAGAAGATCCAGCATCCAGGGGCGGCTGGTGCCCAGGGCATCATCGTAGATGTTGTAGGTGGCCCCGTGATCCGCCAGCAGACGCTGGATGCTATCATTTCGCTGTTTGAGGTCAGCATCTGAGCACTGGGCTAAAAAGCTGCCGAAGGTCTTCCAGTGCGGGCGCAATTCCCCGCTGGGCAGAACCATCTCATCAAAAACGCCCGGCATGGCGCGGTAATTGAGCAGGCATCCGTCCAGGCCACGCATCTGCTGCTGCTGGGACTGGCCCGCAGGCGGAAGGGGTTCGAGATTGAAAGGCTTGGGGTTGGACATTCGGCGGACACTCCTTCATCGCCAGAATGGCGGGATCAAGTAAGGAAACAGATTCAGTGCCAAGGCAGGCGAGGAAGTTGGAAAAGCGGGGCGTTACGAAATAGGCACTTAAATGACGAGGGGGACGAAGGTTTGGAGGTGTATAGAGACAGCCCTTTCGAGGCAAAGGCCCGCCAGTTTGTCAGATCCGTTTCACAGAGGGGAGCAGACTTTCGCCACCTACCCCAGGGGCTTTCGTGGTCTTTGTGACTGTTTTGTCACCGTAATCATCTTTGGATTTCAAAGACGTGACTTCACTATCCAGACCGCAGCTTTGGGCACTTCACAGGCCTTCATGCGCGGGAATTTGTCCCACTGATCTCACGTGAATACCTCCGTTCTCAGACTCTTTTCAGCGTTTTGCCTTGTCACGGCAGGGCTGGCCTTCAGTGCCGAGCCTGTCCCCTCTCCAGCGGATGCAGGAGACTCCATGAACCATGCCCGTTCACTCCTGCAAAAGTGGGCAGAGACGGAGCGTCTCATCGCCTCAGAGCGGCATGAGTGGGAGCAAGGTAAGGCCCTTTTAGAAGGCCGCATCACCCTTGTGGAGCAATCCGTGATGGAGATGAAAAAGAAGATCACGGAAGCTGAAACGAAGCTGGCCGATGCCAAGAAGCGCGCCGCAGAAGTGGAGCTGGAAAAAGCTCAGGCGAAGGAGGCTAGCGATGCTTTGCTGGCTGCGGCTGAAGAACTCGAAAAAGGTGTGCGCGGCCTCGTCGCTCGTGTGCCCACCAGTGTTAAAGAAAAAGTGAAAGTGCTGGCTGACCGCATTCCCAAAGAAGGCGCTGAAGTTAAAAACATCACCGCGGCTGAGCGCTACCAAAACGTGCTGGGCGTGGTCAATGAACTGAACAAGGCCAATCTGGAAATCGCCTCTCTGCCTGAAATTCATGAAGTGGGGAATGGTAAGAAGGCCGAGGTGAAGACGGTCTATATCGGTCTCGGACAGGCTTATTTTGTCAATGCTGCCGGTGACATCGGCGGTGTGGGTGTACCCAACGCGGACACCTGGGTGTGGAAGACGGATCCCACCATCGCCAAGAGCATGATTGAAGTGCTTGAGGTCATGAAAAAGACGGTGAGCCCCAAGCTCGTCGAGCTGCCTGCCACCATTGATTGAATCCTTTTGCTGCTCATTATAGTATGAAACCTTTTGTTATTCTTTGCGCTCCTTGGTTGGCGATGGCCACGGCCCAAGCGCAGGCTCCGGCCCCTTCCGTGTTCAACTCAGCCGCTACCTCTGCCCAGAAAGACTATGAGAAAAGTCTGGAAGACCTTTCCAAAGTGCGGGCGGAGATTGATAAGGACAAGGAACCTATGAACCGCAAGCTCTCGGCTGCGGAGGCTGAACTGGCGGCCCTTCAGGAGAAATTTGCTCCTCTGACTCGTGAGTTGGATCAGGCAGAGCTGAACGTGGTGAACCTCAAAAATGAGGTCAAGCTTGCCACTGATGAAAGCACCTACCTCACGAACATCATGGATGAGTTTACCAAGGGCTATGAGTCCAAGGTGCACGTCAGTGAGTTGCAACGTCTCGGGGATGCCCTGAGCAAAGCCAAGGCTGCGAGTGATGACGAGAAAGCTTCGACGAAGGATCGTTTCATGGCGCAGGTAGGCCTCATCCGTGCGGCCATCACCCGGCTGGCGGAAGTGATCGGTGGCACTCGTTTTGAAGGTCAGGCGGTGGATAGTCAGGGGTTCGTCATGGATGGCAAATTTGCTCTCATTGGTCCCATGGCGTTCTTCTCCGCTAAAGGTGGTGCAGGTTCAGGCATTGCGATGCCTCAGGTAGGCTCGCCGATGCCGATCATCCGCAGCATCACTCCAGAGATCAATGCCTCCATCGCCACACTGGTGGAGACGGGCAAGGGCCTGCTGCCGCTGGATGCCACCCTGGGTGGGGCTATCAAGGACTTTGTGACCAAGCATAGTTTGTTAGACACCTACAAGCACGGTGGGCCGATCATGCACCCGCTCTTGCTGGTAAGTATTCTAGTTTTCGGCACTGCCATGGAGCGCATCTTTTTCATCCTGCGTGAGAAAAAGCGTCGTCAGCCACGGGATGTGCATGAGGTTTTGGAAGCTGTGGAAGCGGGTAATTTTGACAAGGCCATCAGTCTGGGCAGCAAGTCCAAAGACTACGTAGCACGGGCTCTTTCCCATGCTCTTGAGCACGTGGAAACCAACATCTCTGATGCGCTGGGAATGGCTGCCTCCATGGAGATCAAGCGCTTCAAGCGCGGTTTCTTCGTCCTGGATACAGGGATGACCATCGCTCCATTGCTGGGACTGCTCGGTACCGTGACCGGGATGATGGCCTCCTTTGCCGCCATCGGCGCGGACATGGGCGCTCCCTCCGCCATCACGGGTGGTATTGCGGAAGCTCTCATCGCCACGGCCTTCGGTCTCGTCATCGCCATGACGGGTCTGGTCCCCTTCAACTACCTCAACAACATGGTGGAAGATGCTGAGCACGAACTGGAAGTGGCAGCCTCCAAGATGGAACTCATCATCGAGAAGAATAAGAAGCACGAGGAAGAACTGCGCCATCGCCACCGTCAAATGATGGCTGGTGAAAATGTAGGTCTCCAGCAGATCTCTGGTAAGCCCGCTGTGAACAAGAACCTCGGTCAGGATCCTCTACCCGCCTAACCATGAAGTTTCGTAAAAAGCCTAAAAAGCACGCCAAGATTGAGGTCGTGCCTCTCATTGACGTGGTGTTCTTCCTCCTGGCCACATTCGTCATGGTGTCTCTTTCCATGACCAAGAATGAAGGCATCACGGTGAACAATCCTGCGGCCTCCACAGCGAGCCCGAAGGATAACAAAGATGCCACCTTGACTCTGAGTCTGGCTCAGACGGGCGAGATTTTCTTCAATAAAGAAAAGATCAATGCGGCTCAGTTACCCTTGCGTTTGCAAAGCTTCAAGTCCGCCAACAAGGACGGCCAAGTGGTGGTGAATGGTGATGGGGATGTGCCTTACAAATTCATCGTCACGGTACTGGATGAAGCCCGCAAAGCTGGCTTTACCAAGATCGCCCACTCCGTTGAGCGGAAGTAACTTCACGGCTGCCTTCTTCCTGTCATGAAACAAGCTGTCGTTGGCCTGCTCGCTGCCTTGGGGCTTCATGCGATTGTGTTTCTCTTTGGTGGATTTTTGATCCCCAAAGGTGAAGAGGGCGTGAAGAAAAAGGAAGTGCTGGTGGAGGTGGAAGTGAACAAGAAGGAAGAGAAGAAGGTGGAAGAGGAGCCCAAGGAAAAGCTGGAAGAGCCTGTGCCTGACATCGAGCAGGACATGAAGGACTTTCGCGAGCTGGCAGCTCCGGCCGCATCTGCTCCCGGCCCAGCTCTTAGTGCAGCGAGCCTTTCAGACCTCAGCTCTGCGCTCTCCGGTGCAGGCGGTGGGGAAGGGGGCTTTGGTTCCTCCGTCGGATTCGGCAGTGGGGTGATCGGTGGCAGTGGCTCCGGCAGTATGGGCGGCATGGGGGACATGCTTTCTGGCGGCCAACTGGATAACAAACCAGAACCCGTCAACCGTGCTTCGCCCAAACTTTCGAGTGCCCAGCGCCAGAAGGCTAAAGGGGTGGTCAATTTAATCATCGTCGTGGGGCCAGATGGCACTGTTTCGAAAGCGGACGTGACCGATACGCCTGATCCCTCCATCAACGCTCCCTGCATCGAGGCTGCCCGCCAGTGGCGCTTCAAGCCTGGCACTCGTGCGGGCAAGCCTGTGTCTTTTAAACTGAAACTCCCCTTCCGATTCGAATGAAGTGTCTCCTCCCTGGCCTCTTGCTCTTTGGGTTTTCTCAGCTCCACGCTGCCTCTTCCCACAAGGCCCCGTATGCCCTGCAAATGTGGAATGATCCGGCCTTTGCTCGGTACTTCGTGGGCACCTACGGCAACATTCCAGATGTGGAGCCTGAGTTAAAAGATGCGGATCGCGAGATTCTTCAGCAGCTCCTGCCTTTGATGGCCAAGCCGCTGGATGCCATCCAGTTTTTATCCAAGGTGGTGGGTAAGGATTCCAATGCCATCTTTGATTTTCAGGTGGCCAGCCTCTACCTGGACAATGGGATGAACGATCCCTCGGAGAAGTGGTTTCTATCTGCCCTTAACAAAGCCCCTGCTTTTCGTCGGGCTTGGCGTGGTCTGGGCATGGCACAGGTGAAAGCCAGCAAGTGGAAAGAGGCTGTGGCCAGTCTTGGCAAAGCCATCGGCCTGGGCATCCAGGACGGCCCGACATACGGGTTGCTCGCCTATTCGTTGCTTGCTCTCGAGCGTGCTTCTTCGGCGGAGAGTGCGTATCGCCAAGCCTTGATGTTTGAGCCTGATTCGCTCGATTGGAAAATGGGGCTGGTGCGGGCGCAGCTCAAGCAACTGAAGGCAGCGGAAGCGGCGGCCCTTTGCGATGAAATCCTGCGTGATCATCCAGACCGCATCGAATTGCTGAGCCTGCAAGCCGAGGCCTACATCGCCATGAAGGAGAATGGCAAGGCAACCGAAAACCTTGAGATCTTGGTGCGCGGTGGGCAAGCGAAGGGGGATGACATCAAACGTCTGGGGGATATTTATCTCGCGACCAATGAGCCTGCCCTGGCCCTGAGTGCCTTCAGCCGTTGGCTGGAGCGCAGCGATAAGAAACCTGCCGAAGATGTGACCCACATCGTCATGGTGGCGGAAAATCTCTCTTCTCAAAATGCCCTGCCTGAGGCCTCCCTACTGCTGGCTAAAGCCAAGGCTACCTCCGACAAACAGTTGCCGAAAGAAGTCGAAGCTAAGATGCTGAAAGTAGAGGCACGTCTGCAAATGTCCGCAGGCAAAGGCGATGCCGCAGCCCCTATTTTACAACGTGTGGTGGAACTGAATCCGATGGATGGCAGTGCCCTTATGCTCTTGGGGCAGCACTTTGCGGATGCCAAGGACGGTGTGAAGGCCACGGCTTACTACGAGCGTGCCACGAAGATCAAAGAAACTGAACCGGATGCCCTCATTCGCCTGGCGCAGATGAACATCGCCGATGGCAAGCTGGCGGATGCACTGCCCATGCTGAAAAAATCCAACGATCTCAAGCCTCGTGATGGGGTGCAGAAACTGATTCAGGACCTGGAGAAGTTCCTGAAGAAGGGGCCAAAAACCTAGGGCGCGATTTGTAGCTGGCAGCGCTGCATTCTGGCGGACTTTGCAAGCTGGCGAAAGCCCTGGCCTAGCTGGGGCGTTTGTTTCCGGCCATGTCACCCCACTTACGTCTCATTTCCCTGGATGCTTTCCGGGGTTTTATCATGCTGCTGATGGCCTCATCTGGCTTTGGGCTGGCGCAGATGGCTAAGGCCAACCCGGATTCCTGGGCATGGCAGCAGATCGGTTATCAGGTGTCTCACGTGGAGTGGGTGGGCTGTGCGCTGTGGGATCTCATCCAGCCCGCGTTCATGTTTATGGTCGGCGTGGCGGTGCCACTCTCACTGCTGCGGCGAAAACAAGACGGGCAGGGTTTTTTCGGCCGTTTTGCTCATGCGGTGCTGCGTGCTGTCATCCTTGTTTTGTTAGGCGTGTTACTTTCCACCAAGGTGGGAGATCCCATGACCAACTGGATCTTCCCGAATGTGCTGGCTCAGATCGGTCTGGGGTACGTCTTCCTTTTTGTGCTGGCCTCGCTGGGTTGGGAATACTGCGCGGCTGCGGTGGTCATCATTTTGGTAGGAGACTGGTATTGGTTTTTCCAGCATCCTTTGCCTGGGGCTGGGTTTGATTTTGCAGCCGTGGGGGCTAAGCCTGAAGACCTGTTGGACGGCCGATTCGCGCAGTGGAGCAAGCACCTGAATGTAGCGGCAGATTTTGACCGCTGGCTGCTGAATCTGTTTCCAAGGACCGAGCCCTTCATCACGAATAGTGGGGGTTACACGACGATGAATTTCGTGCCCGCGCTGGCGACCATGCTGCTGGGGGCCATCACTGGAGAAAAGCTCCTGCGGAGTGCTAAGTCGCATGGACAAAAGGCGGCGGCATTGCTCATCGCGGGGATCGTCTGCCTGCTCATTGGGACCATTTTAGACATCGTCGCTGTTCCCATGGTAAAGCGTATTTGGACTCCCTCCTGGGCTGTCTTCAGCACTGGCTGGGTGCTGCTGATGCTGTCGTTCTTTTATTGGCTGGTGGAAGTGGCAGGCCAAAGGAAGATCGTCTTCCCGCTTGTGGTCGTCGGCATGAATAGCCTATTCATCTACATCATGCACAGCCTCGCCGCCGGGTGGATACGCGATGCGGTCAAAACCCACGCCGGCGCAGAGATCTTCAGCGGTGCATGGGGGCCCGTGTTGGAACGATGCAGTGTGCTAGCCGTGTTGTGGCTGCTGTGCTTTTGGTTATACCGTCAGCGCGCCTTCTTGCGGGTATAAAAAACGGCGGTCTGAACCTGAGTTCAAACCGCCGCTGAAAAGACAGATCAATGGATCGGTGAAGTATCGTAAACGATCACCCGATCAAAGAACGGTTTGCAGACATTGACGAATTGAAGGTGTTTTGGGCACTCCTTTTGGTAAAAGTCGTGGTCCTGCATGTTTTTAAAATGCAAGATGAGGGAGTAGTCGAAACTGTGATCCGTCACGGGCCGCTCATCGGTGGGGGCGGGTTTGCCGACGAAGCCGTGCTCCAAATAATCAATGGTTTTGAGAGCGATGAGTTCGTTCTCAAAGGTTTCGACCTGCTCGGGGCTTAGGTCCTTTTTCAGCCAGAAATAGACGTTGTGAATCATGGTGACTGAAATGATGGCACCTCGGGTGGGTAGCCGTCAATGCTCAAGCGACCTTAGTTCAGGGCTTGTCAGCTGTTTTAGCAGCTGGTTCCAGCGGCAGCTTCTCAAAGCGGGTCAGCTTGGCCAAACCATAATAGTAACCGAAGACGCTGCCGAGTAGGAGGAGAAAGGCCACCATGGGCCAAAAGCCTGGGAGCCAAGGCGGGGAGAGACGGCGGCGGCGTGACATGGGAGGCAATGATGGCGAGGCCGTGGAAAGCGAAAGCGAAAAGTGGCGAGGAGAGACAGGTCTCTTAGCGGAAAAGAGCCCCCAGTTTTTTGCCCAAAAGCAGCGCGGCCCCGACAATGGTGATGGTGAGGAAGATCATGGCCCACACTCCCAGGGCTGAGGCGAGGTTTGGCCCATTGCCGAGGCCCATGACCAGAAAATAGATGGCCTTGGTGATGGGGAAATGGGCTGACTGCTGCGCGAGGACCATGGAGTCACTCACCTCCAGCATAGCAAAGGCAAAGGCCAGGAGACCTCCCGCAAGAAGATGGGGCGCGACCAACGGCAGCGTGATTCGCCACAGGGCTCGCTCGGGGGTTGCACCTAGATTTTGAGCCGCCTCTTCCAAGGCGGGACTGACTTGCTGAAACCCTGCGGACGCAGAGCGCACGATGTAGGGCAGGCGACGTACGGCATACGCGATGACCAGGATGACCAACGGATCCTCCCCTAGAATGAGACAGTCGAACTGCTGACCCGGGCGCGTCATGGCCAGATAACCAAAAGCCATGACGACTCCCGGCACCGCCAGCGGCAGCATAGCCATGGCATCTAAAAGCTGGCGTCCCCAGATGCGTGTCCTTACATTCACATAGGCCACGCCGATGCCCAGCATAAGGGCGAACGCGATGGCGATGACAGAGTACTTCAAACTGTTGGCAATTGAGCTGAGGGTGAGCTCATGGCCGAGAGCCTGATGGTAATGATCCAGAGTAAAGACCTGCGGCAGCACGGTGGCATACCAGTCATGGGCAAAGCTGAGAAGCACCACCCCGAGATGAGGCACCACGGCCAGGAAAGTGACCAATGCAAAAGCAGAGGTGCACAGCAGGCCGAGGCTGAGCGGCAGGCGCACCGTCTCACGTGCTAGAGTGGCACGGCCACCGCCGATGGCATCAGCACGGCCAAAGAAGACCTTACTCAGAATGTAAATAAGCGTGCTGAAGACCAGCATGACCACAACCAAGGCGTAAGGGAAGGGATTGTCGCTGAGGTCATTTAGCGAACGGAAAATTTGCACCGCCGTGACGCGGTCATAATCAAACACCAGCGGCACGCCCAGCTCGGTAAATGCCCAAATAAAGACAATGGTGCCACCGGCAAAAATACCCGGCATGATGAGGGGCAGGGTGATGCGCCAAAAACGCTGCCAAGGCGGGCAACCGAGGCTCGCCCCTGCCTCCTCCATGGCGGGGTCCAGATTGGCCAGCACGGCGGCGATGTTCAGGTAAAGAATGGGGTAGAGGTGCAATACCTCCATGACCACGATTCCAAGCATCTGCCCTTCGCCCAGCCAGTCGGTGGGGTGTTGTGCATTCATCAGGCCTAACCGAATGAGTGTGGAATTCAGAGCCCCAGCTTGTCCTAAAATGGCCTTGATGCCGATGGCCCCAACGAAAGGGGGGAGCACCATGGGCGTGAGCACCAGACTATTCAGCAGGCTTTTACCTGGAAAGTCATACCGCACAAACATCATGGCCAGCGGCACTGAAATGAGCAGGCAGCCCAGCGTGGTCCAAATGGCGATTGTGAATGAATTGATCAATCCCTCGCGGTAGAGGGGATTGCGAAACACTTCCGCGATGAACTCCAGCGTGAACTGGTGATCGGGCGTTTCAAAGGCCAGCTTCACTGTCGTCCAGATGGGATAGACAAAAAAGCAGCCGAAGAAGACGGCCATGATGCCGAAGACGAGGAGAGCGAGGGAGCGTGACATCGTGGAAAGCGGTGAAGGATTATTCACCCTGGCGGGCGAGGTCGTAGGCGATCTCGTAGTTGTTGCGGAAGCTATCGCCCAGGGTTCTGGCCAGGCGGGTTTCTGCCACTTTGTCACGGGAGCGGACCACTTTGGTAATGTCACCAATGGCCAGATCATAACGGATGCTCGTCATCTCGTGGAACACCTCCAGGGCACGCTGTGGCTGGTGATGCGTGATGAGCGTGTGCCAGGCTTTTTTCTGTTCCTGATGCGTGTCCACGCACATTACCCGGATGAGGAAACGCAGGGTGCTAAAGGCGGAGGCAGTCCACTCGGGGTGGTAGGTGAAGGCCTTGGCTTTTTCATACGGCATCTCGGCGGCATCGCTCATCAGCGCCAGGTTTTCAGGGGAGTAAAAATCTTTGCGCGCAGCCAGTCTGCGCAAGGCACTGCGAGTTGGGCCACCCGGTGTGCCCGCGCGATACGCCCAGATTTTTTGCCCGGCGTCGCTCAGCACAAATTCGATGAAGGCAGTGGCCAGTTCAGCCTGAGGCGCGCCCCGGAACATGGCGATGGGGTCCACACTCACGGAGCTACCTCCCACGGGCATGATAAAACCGATGCGGGACGTGCCATCGGGGCGGCGGGTTTCCTCCTCGGTGGACCGGCCATAGTAGTCAATGCACATGCCGGCGGCAGCATCACCCCGTGCCACATCCAAAGGGATTTTGCTGGAGCTATCGCTGAAATAGCGCGCATTGGCACTGATACGCTGGATCAAGTTCATGCCATTTCGCCAGCCTTCCCGCACTCCCGCCGCCTCAATCTCCTGCGCGTTTTTGAGATTGCCTGGATTCAGGGTCAGTCGTGCGATGGCCTCCTGCATCTCCTGCTGGATGAGCATTTCAAAAGCCTTGGTCACCGTGGCGCTACGGCCTGGATCTGCGAGAGCCAGCTGCCCGTAGAAGCGAGGATCCGCTAAGTCGCGCCACTGAGCCGGGTCTTTTTCGATGCCTAGGCGGCGCAGTACATCGCGATTGAAGACAATGCCGAAGCTGGACAAACAGCAGGCCACCCAGCGATCTTTGCCATCCCGAAAAGGCTCTCCACTCACCATTTCAGGGATGCCCTGTTCACCGAACCATTCGGGGTGCGTTTGCCGCAGCGCGGAGATGCCTGTGCCGGGTCCATTTTGGGCCACCAGGGTACCTGCTTCCGACTGGATCTGAAAGTCATAAGCCCCGCCGCCGAAGAACACATCCAACCCGACGCCGACATTGGACTTTAAAAAAGCCTGCCGGGCAGGATCATCCACCGGAGCTTTGGGATTCATGAAATTTTGGGCAACGCTCGGGCTCCAGATCTTGCCGAGAGCCTGGGTCCAGTGGAGTTGGAAGGCCGCGCTAAATTCAGACTTTAGCATCACGGCGATCTCCGATGTGCCGCCGGGTACACGCCAGTCCACGGCCACCGTTTCTCCCGTCTTCTCTTTCCAATAGCGCACGAAGGCCTGGCCGAACTCCGCCCGTAGCCGTTCAGGATGGGGGGTGACGATGACCAGCTTGCGTTCTGCTTTGGTGGACGCTGTGGACTGGCGAGGCTTCAGCAGAAAGGGGCCGAGCAGCGTCACCAGCAGGGCGCTGACGATGGCGAGTTCTTTGCACCAGCGGCGGACAAAGGATGGAGCGGCGGCTTCAGGCATCGTGCACCATCCAAGCGGAGTGCATGCCAAACGGCAACCCGGCATTCGCTATCCGATGATCTTTTTCCAGCCGTGAAAGGGAGGGAACCAGTTCGGCGATTGCAAAAAAGCCTCGTTTTCGTCATCGCAAGTCCGCTCCGAAATCGCATAATGACTCCATGCCCGCCCCTGATAACCAGCACGATATTGACATCGCCAAGGTCAACCAACGCGCCAAGGACATTGAGGATAAGCTGCCCAAACTGCGCCAGTGGATGGAGCAGGGGCAGGTAATCTTGTCCATGGTGAAGGACTACTGGGCGGGTAATTACCGCGAGGTGCCTTACTGGGCCATTAGCGCGGGGGCATTGTCCCTTCTTTATGTTCTAAACCCGGCCGATGTGATTCCAGATGTGATCATTGGCGTGGGGTATCTGGACGATGCTACCGTGGTGGCTTTTTGCCTCAAACTCATCGAGCGCGAACTCGTGAAATACAAAGAGTGGCAGGCGGCGCGGAAACCTTCCCCGTCTGTGAAGGCAGGGAAGGTCATTGACGTGTGATTTCACACTGCTGCTAGTAGGTCCCGACTCACCTGCAGGGCTTCCGGTTCCAAGGTTTCCTTGAGAGCCTTGTAGTGGCTAGTGAGACGCGTGCGTGTGAGCTTGCCAAAGTAGCTGACCTTGCGCACAAGTTTATCGACGTCTGCGGAAGGCACGGTGGAATCGGTGATGAGGGACTGAGCATACGAGAGGGTCGTGGACCAGACAAAGAGCTCCGCCCCGATGTCCACAATGCGGCCTAACAAAATCTGTCGGCGTTCCAGGGCGGGTCCATTCAGGACCATGGCGTGGAAGAGCGTGCGGGCCAGCTTATGACTTTCCCTTGCGATGGCGTGCATGTCCTTCCGCAGGTGAGGATGCAATGTATGGGCAGCGCTCCCAGCCCCAGCTGGCAGCCACATGCGTGGATACCAGGTGGCGTAGGTGAGGCCCGCGCGCAGGGTCGCCTTGGCACGTTGTTTGAGCGGCAGGGTGGAATTCACCACCTCGGCACCGATTTTTAAATGGGGATCTAGCACCTCTCGGGCGATGAACAGCCGCATGATTTCACTGCTGCCTTCAAAGATGGTGTTGATGCGGCAGTCGCGGAAAAGACGCTCCACTGGGTCTGATTTTTCACCGCGTTCACGCAGCGAGTCTGCCGTTTCATAACCACGGCCCCCGCGGATCTGCATGGTGTCATCCACGATGGCCCAGGCCCGCTCACTGCCCCAGAGTTTGGCGATCGCAGCCTCCAGGCGCACATCGGCATGCTTATCGCGATCCACCAGCGCCGATACATAACGGACCATGGCCTCCATGGCAAAGCTGTCGGCGGTCATGCGTGCTAGCTTGTCTGCGATGGCGGCGTGTTTGCCCACGGGCTGTCCCCACTGCACACGCTCAGCGGCCCAGCGGCTGGAGATCTCCACGCAGCGCTTGGCCAGTCCTGTGCAGGCTGCAGGCAGGGTGATGCGTCCCGTATTCAGCGTGGTAAGGGCCACCTTGAGGCCTCGTCCTTCGCCGCCCAGGATGTTCTCCTTCGGCACCCGCACATGATCAAAATGCACCACCCCATTGTAAAGCGCCCGCAGGCCCATGAAGCGGCAGCGATGGACGATCTCGACCCCCGGCCAGGAAGTCTCCACAATGAAGGCGCTGGTAGCATGGGGTTTTTCTGGCGTAGGCGTGCGAGCCATGACCACGATGATGCCGGCTTTCAAACTGTTCGTACACCAGAGCTTCTCACCGTTCAGGATGAAGTGATCTTCTCCATCGGGTGTTGCCACCGTGGTCATGCGGGCAGGGTCACTGCCGACATTGTTTTCCGTGAGGGCAAAGGCGCTGATGATGCCGCTGGCGCATAGCGGCAGGTATTTAGCTTTCTGCTCTTCCGTGCCGAACAAAATGAGCGGCTGTGGTGCGCCGATGGATTGGTGAGCGGAGAGCAGGGCAGCGAGGTTTCCACATTCCCCACCTAGCAGCATGGCGCTTCGTGAGTAGTTGGTCTGTGAAAGACCCAGGCCTCCATACTTGGTGGGAATCTTGATGCCGAAAGCTCCAAGATGGGCCAGTTCGTCCAGCAGGTTTTCAGGGATCTCTCCCGTGCGGTCAATTTCGTCCGGGTCTGCGTGCTCATCCAACACACGTTTGAGCCGGGCCAGGAAGGCATCCCCCTGGTCGTGATCTTCCACGGATTGAGCGGGGAAAGGTAGCACTTTGCTAAAGTCAGGCGTGCCAAAAAAAAGCCCGGCGGCGAGGCCTGCATTGTTACGTTCATCACGCGCCGCCTCAGCCATTTCCAGGGCGGCTTTCTGGCCGGCGGACATCTTTGACATGTCAATGAGGGCCGCTGGAGGTGGGGTGAGTTCTGTTTTCATGAGGATGAGAGGTTGAAGGTTGGTGTCTTTATTTCATCATACGTTAGACTTGTGGGATGGATGAAGGTTCAAAGGAGTTAGGCTCAGGGGTGCTGTGCTGCAGCATGCGCAGTTCCACACTGGCATTGTCTTCACCCAAATCATGCAACCAAGTGAGCGGCCCCCCACGGAAAGGCGGGTAGCCTGTGCCCAGGATCATGGCGAGATCAATGTCTGCCGCATCACGCGTGAGGCCCTCCTTGGCGCAGCGCGCGGCTTCATTGGCCAGTAGCAGAGCAAGGCGGTGCTGCACATGCTCGACAATGGCTTGATCATGGACAGCAGGGGCTTTTTTGCGGCCACCCGCATCGTGTTTATAAAACCCCTGGCCGGTCTTTTTACCTAACTTGCCTTCCGCGACGAGACGTTCCAGCAGCGGTGAACTTGACAGTCTTTCAGGAAAGGCGGCACAGAGAGTGGCACCGACATGCACCGCCACATCCAGGCCAATTTCATCCAGCAGGCGCATCGGGCCCATCGGCATGCCAAATTCTAGCATGGCTTCATCAATGGTCTCCGCAGGGATGCCACTTTCATAAAGACGCACGGCCTCCATGAGGTAAGGCATGAGAATGCGATTCACCACAAAACCGGGGCTGTCTTTGACCACCACGGGCACTTTGCCTAACTTCTGCACAAAGGCCACAGCGGTAGCGATGACATCGTCAGACGTATGCGCGGTAGTGATGACCTCCACCAGTGGCATGCGATGCACAGGATTGAAGAAATGCAGGCCAATCACTCGTTCTGGGTGGGGTAGGGTTTCAGCCAGTTCCGTGATTGATAGGGCAGAGGTATTGGTGGCCAAGATTGTGTCTGGCCCACTGCGGGCAGCGAGATCGGCAAAGATCTTTTTCTTCAATGCCATGTCCTCGGTCGCAGCCTCAATCACGATGGGGTAATGGCCCAAAGGTACCGGCTTGTGTTCGGGTTTCAGCCGATCCAGTGTGTCATGCAAATCACGACGAGAAATCGCGCGACGTTTCAGACCTTCATTCAGCAGATCATGCACGCGGTGCATGCCACGGGCTAGGGCATCAACACTGACATCTTGCATCAAGACATGATGCCCGCGACTGGAGATCCAGTGGGCGATGCCAGCCCCCATCACGCCCGCGCCGATCACGGCGACATCATGCACCTGGAGAGCGATGCCGCGTGGGAACGGTTTTTTGGAGGCTTCTTCTTTGCGGAAAAAGAGATCAATCAAGTGCTCAGTTTCCGACGTGAGAGCGAGATCCAAAATGGCGTGGCACTCCAGTTCTAAAGATTTGGTTAGGGGAAGCACAGAAGCCTCCGTGGCTACCTCAATGGCCCGCAGAGGCGCATGGTAAAGGCCACGCGTTTTTTCCATGACCTGACCGCGCACTCGGTGCGCGAGTGCGGTGCGGATGCCGGGCAGTTTCCAGAAGCCATGACTGAGGGGCGTTTCACGCTCTGGCATGCCTGCTGCCAGCATCTCGGAGGCCGCTTTTTCCAGCAGCTCTTTAGGAACGATTTTATCCACCAGGCCCAGTCGTTTAGCGGCAGAAGGTTTGACCTGTTTGCCACTGACGATCATCTCCAATGCAGCCGGTAGGCCGAGCAATCTTGGCAACCGGGTGGAACCACCCCAGGCAGGAATGAGGCCGATCTGGGTTTCGGGCAGGCCTAGGCGGGTGACTTCAGCGTCACTGGCGATGCGGGCATCGCACGCGAGGGTAAGCTCTAGCCCGCCGCCGAGGCATGCCCCGTGGATAAGGGCGATCTTTGGCAGTGGTAAATCCGCAAGACGGTTGAAGACGCCCTGGCCGAGTTCGATGAGCGTTTCCACCTGCCTCACAGGCGCACTTCGCAGTGCTTTGAGATCAGCACCCGCGATGAAGATTTTATCTTTCCCGGAGCGGATGACCAGTGCTTTGGCGGCCTTGCTGCGATGAACCGCTTCCAGACAGAGATCAAACTCACGGAGGGTGGATTCATTCCACACATTGGCAGCACTGCCTTGCATGTCAAAAGTGATCCAGGCCGTGCCAGCATCATCCATGGTTAGGCGAAAATGGCTAACCGACTGAAGGCGCAGGGTGCTGGGCGGTTTAGGGAAAAAGGCATCTTTCTCCGCCGCGAGGGTATCGAGCAGATGAGTATTCATAATCGTGGTGGGTTAAGGGATTCATCAGTTAAATTCGTTCTAGGATGGCCGCGCCGCCCTGGCCCCCGCCAATGCAGAGGCTGATGAGGGCATGCTGGCCTTTGCTTTCATGAAGCTGATCCAGCGCGGTCAGGACGAGGCGCGCACCTGTGGCACCGACTGGGTGTCCGAGGGCGATGGCCCCACCGCGGGGATTCAGCACTTCATCGGGGATTTCTCCCAAAGGAGCCTCCAACCCGGCACGGCGTGCACTTGCTGGATCTTTGAGACATTGCAAAACAGCCAGCACTTGGGCCGCGAAAGCTTCGTTGATTTCAACATGGTCCATGTCGCTGAGCTTTTGATTCGTGCGATGCAAAACGGCATCCATGGCACGGACGGGACCTAGGCCCATGCGGCGGGGATCGCAGCCTGTGTAGGCGTAGTCCACCAGGCGACCTAGAGGCTGCCACCCGTGGCGTTTGACCGCCTCTTCACTGGCCACCAGCATGGCCACCGCTCCATCCGTGATCTGGCTCGAATTGCCTGCCGTGACGGTGCCGTGGTGACGATCAAACAGAGGCTTCAATCTTCCTAATTTTTCGAGCGTGGAGTCATCCCGCACGCCGTTGTCAGCCAGCACGGGCTCCACCCCATGCCCCATGATGTAGAGCGGGGACGTCTCTGCCTGCAACCGAGTTGAAGCGGCAAGGGCACGCTGATGGCTGCGCAGAGCAAAGCGGTCCTGCATTTCGCGACTGATCTTATATTCACGTGCCAGTAGCTCAGCCGTTTCGCCCATGTTCATTTCGACCACGGGATCGGTAAGGGCCAGTTTGAGACCGATGACGGGAGCAAAGTCCACTGGGCGAAAGGTGGTCATGGCGCCGATCTTTTGACCCAAGCTGCGGGCTTTGCCCAAAAGACCAAATTTATCCGCCGCTTGGCGTGAAAAGTAGAGGGGGGTATTCGACATGCTTTCCGTGCCGCCGATGACAAAGACCTCGCCATGGCCGCCACACATTTTGGCATGAGCGGTGGTGAGGGCTTCAAGGCCAGAGGCACAGTTGCGATGCACGGTCATGGCAGGCTTGGCCTCCGGCAAACCGGCACGCAAAGCGATGACGCGGGCGATGTTTTGCGCATGAGCTGGCTGACCCACACAGCCAAAAATGGTCTCATCCACCGCTTGAGGGTCCAGCCCTGTGCGTGCCAGCAGGGCTGATACGGCTGCCTTGCCTAGATCCACTGCATCCAGCCCAGATAGACTGCTGCCTGCACGGGCAAAGGGAGTGCGGATGGCGGAGATGATGTAGAGAGGTTTCATGACGGTGATGGGAGAGGGTTTGAGATAAGGCGTGGGCAGAAAGCTTTAGTGAGCGGTGAGGTTCACTTGGGCTTGTTGCAGTTCCTTACGGCGGTCAAAAATTTTGACCTCTTTGAGAAGACGACCCACGCCAAGACGTTCGCGGAGATCAGGTATATCGTGGAAGCAAATGGAGTTAGGATGGATCTCGGTGACTTCGGCAAAGCGGCGATGAATGCGCTGCTTCAGATCCTCCGTATTCATGCCGGGTTCAGGGGCGACGTGGAGAATGAGCTCGTCCACGTCATGAGGATCATTGTTATGCTTGGTCAATTCGATTTGCCATGCCGCGACGCCTTTTTGGTCATCCAGCAGGTGCTCGAGTATGTTGAAGTTTACCAGAGTGCCTTTGACCTTATCGAGGTGCAGTTCGCGGATCTCGCTGACGCGGCTGATGGGGCCGAGCAGGCGTGGGCAGGTGCGGCCGCAGTGCGGGCAGCGCGCCCAAGTGAGGCCGCCCTCTGCAATGTCGCCGGTGCGGTAGCGCAGCACCACAGTGCCACGGGCATCCAAAGGGGTGAAAACGATTTCGCCTGGGTGTCCGGGGGGCACGGGCCTGCCTGTGCGTGGATCCACCAGTTCAATGTAGGCGAGGTCTGGACTGAGGTGAAAACCACTGGCACCATTCTCTGCGGGGCATTCTGGAAAGGCCATTTTGGCCTCGGTGAAACCGTAGGTGCTGATGACATGTACCTCATCTCCTCCAAGTTCATGCACCAGTTCGATGAGGTGAGCCCGCAGACCTTCCGCCACCTTTTCACCACCTAAGACCACACGCTTGATGTTAGGCCAATGTTTGCCCTCTTCCACGGCTTGCCGCAGCAGGTGGTAGATGAAGGTCGGCATACCGATCAGCACATCCGGCTGGATTTTATCCATGAGGTTCATATTGCCCTCCGTGCCCAGGGTTTTTCCCCCGCCCGTGCTCACCATGAAAGTGCCAAAACTCTGCCCCGCATGGTGTGTTTGCCAGAAGGCGAGGTGTGGCGCAAAAGGGAAGGCATTGAGGTGGCGAAAATCCCGCTGCGAGCGTCCGCACTCCATCAGACGACGGCCTGCGGTGTCTAAATTCGCCAGGTCATGCTTGGTGAAAAGGAAGGGGACTGGGTCCGAGGAACGCCCGGTGGTGCTAGTCAGCATCACGGGACGGAACTCATGCTCCAGGGCCTCCTTGGCCGCAGCACGTCCGTGCAGCAGAGCATTCATCACGACACTCCATTCTCGGCGCAGTTCCGCTTCCTCCGGCATCAGTACAAACTCACGCTGCTGATCACGCGGCACGGTGAGATCGCTCTTGCTTGTGAAGGGAGCGTTGGCCCAATCGTCCAGGGTATGAAGGTCATGGACGGAAAGGCCATGCTCCTTAAACAAACGCTGATAATGAGCGCTGAAGGGAAGCACCCGATGGGCAAGGTAGTCGCGCAGGCGACGCAGTTGCCAGTGTTGCCAAAGTTCAGGCGGCGCAGAGTCCCACGCAGGGGTTGTGGACAGGATTTTCATGGTTGTACTCCTGGTTAGTTGATGTTTGACCCGTCAGCGCCAGCAGGCGTGGCAGGGCTTCCTCAGCCGCACGGCGACCCGCGCGGATGTAGCGGTCGAAATTCTCAAAATCGAACCACGTGCTTTCACAGAAAAAGGGGTGGATCACCACATCCGCATAGCGGCATTCCTTTTCGGCTAGACCGAGCTGGGCGCACATGAGTGCCCGGCGAAAAGTGTCCATCACATTGCCATAGGCCAGTAGGTTAATCGGTCTCAAGGTCGCATTCAGCAGACGTAGGAGAGGGTTTTTCTTCGTGGTCGGAGGGACGAAAGCCGTGTCTTTGCAGTGGAGAATGTCTTGTGTGGTGGGCAGGACATTCACAGCGATGACGGCATCCAGTTTGAAACGATCACGCAAGAGCCGCACGGGTAAGGGTTCGGCCGCGCCTCCGTCCGTAAATCGACGTCCATCTAAATGCACAGGAGCACACACACCTGGGATGGCGGCGCTGGCATGCACGGCAGCCCCTACGGAGCCAGAATCAAAAACATGGGCAGCCATGGTGTCTAGATCTGTGGCGACGATGAGAAGCGGTTTTTCAAGCTCTTCAAAAGTGCGTGTGCCCAGAGAGCGCTCCAGATGACAGCGGATTTTGTGCCCCCGAATCAGCCCCGTGGTGGGAGGAAAGATGGGGTCAAGCAGACGCAGCAATGTGCGGCGATCTTTGATCTCTCTGGCCAGCCCTTCGAGGTCCACGGTATTAAAACCAGCAGCATGCAGGGCACCGACATAGGCCCCCATGCTGGTGCCCGCTACGGCAGCGATGGGAATGTGATTTTCTTCCAGTACCTGCAGCACACCCACGTGGGCAAGGCCACGGGCACCGCCGCCGGATAGAGCGAGACCGATGCGGGGTTGATCTTTGCGCGGCTGGCAGGCTGCACTTCCTGCCATGCCGGGATCTTCGGCATTTCGCATCCATCCGGGGGGGGATGGATTCAAGTTGGGGTTCATAGGGTTTACCTCCTTCTTGCTATGTTTGACGCCCTCATGAGCTGAATCGTTCAACACGTAGGTGTGAATTTAGGTAGATAGAAAAGGCATCCAGGCTTTGCAGAAAGACGTAGTTTGCGCCACATCCAGCCATGCTGAAATTGCGTTCCATTTCCGAGCTTTCCCAGGTGCCTGGTCCCGTGGCTTTGGCCATCGGCGTCTTCGATGGCCTGCATCTGGGGCATCAGGAAGTCATCCGTGCTGCGCAAGAGCATGCGGTTCAGCATCACGGGCATGCCATCGTCATGAGCTTTGATCCGCACCCTCTCAGTGTCCTCCGTCCAGAGGCTCTGCCGAAGCGGCTTTGTGGTGAACGCCAGCGGACGCGATTGCTGGCAGGGATGGGGGTATCAGGAACCTTGCTTTGTCCCTTTACCCGAGAGGTGGCGGAGACCACTGCGGAGGATTTTGTAAACTCATTGGTTCAGGCTTGTCGGCCGCTGGGCTGCATCTCGGTGGGATACACCTGGAGCTTTGGCAAGAATCGCAGTGGCAATATTCATTCGCTCATGGACCTGGGGCAGCGGCATGACTTTGCCGTCTATGGCGTGCCACCCATCCGCAGCCATGGGGATGTGGTCAGCAGCACACTGATCCGCGATGCCGTGGCGGCTGGGGATTTGGTGCGTGTGGATGAGATGCTCGGGCGACCTTACTCTTTGTTAGGTTCCGTGTTGCAGGGGCGGCAGTTAGCACGAAAATTAGGATTCCCTACTGCGAATGTGGCCCCCGAAGCTGAAGTGCTGCCGCCTTATGGCGTGTATGCGGTGGAAGCCTATGTGGCAGGCGAATGGCGGCCAGGTATTGCCAATCTAGGGGTGCGCCCCACCGTCGAACAAGAAGGTGTGCGACCTTCTTTGGAAGTACACCTGTTTGACTGGAGTGGAGATCTCTATGGCCAGGACTTGGAAGTTCGATTGAAAGCCTTTGTGCGGCCTGAGCAAAAGTTTGTTAGCGTGGAAGTCTTACAGGCTCAGATTCGTGAGGATGTGCAGCAGGCGCGCTCACTTTTGGGGGCCTGAGACTTTGCGCTGGGGATTTAGCTTCATCACGATGGGGCGATGATCGCTAGCTTTGTCAAAGTCTGCTGCCGTGTAGATGAGGGTGCCTTTGATATCCACATGGTGTAAGCGCCAAAGCGGTTTGACCCAGTTCCACAGGTGGTTTGACCCACTTTGGGCTTTTTGAGCGGCTCTTGAGCCAGCTTTGAAGCGCCTTTAAAGCCCGATTAAAAGGGCGAGTAGCCAGGGATGCGCTCCCGTTTGATCATGTTTCCCCAGTAGCCGCGATGCAGCAGGCCGTTGCGGTCTTTCAGCTCCTCAAGGCCTAGGGCGCGGGGGTAGCCCACGCTACAGGTGGTCTGAGCGCGGCTGAAGTCGTGGGAGACCTCCTGAATGATCATGGCCCCGTGCTGGATGCCATCATCCCCTGTGACTTCAATCTTTTGGCCGCACTTCAGGCCTAGGCTGAGACCAGGATCTGCAAAGCTAAGCGACCCGCGCCCGCGCACGATCGCCAGCTCATTGTACATCGCTTGGGCAAAGCCTGGATTAGCCAGCACATCTTCCGTGCTGGTATTGTCCACCGAAAGGCTCATCACATCCAGGGCGTCCTGACGCACATCACCTGGCCACTTTGCGATGCCCACAATGTCTTGGAATCCTGGCCAGTATTCAAAGCGCCAACTCTGGTTTCCTACACGCACACAGACACTGCTAGGTACCATGTCATTCTGGGCCGTGATCTCCATGCCTTGCAGAGGCCTTTCACCTAGAGCGAAAACACGCGCCTCCAGGTCGGGAGAGTTCACGCAATAGACCTGAGGAATATCTGAATTGTAATCCGTGTAAAAGGACGCACCGGGGGCCAGTACAATGGTCTGCTTGATCGCATCGGCCACGCTGATGTCCGTAACAATTCGGGGCTGAGGAAAATACGCATCTCCAAAGTCCACTTCAGGGGCCAAAAGTAGGTCTGGATGCCGTTGCGTGATGTAGAGGAAAAGGCCATCCAGCATGAGCTGGATAGAGGTATTCTGAGGCTCCAACCAAAAGCCAAAACGAGAAAAAAGATTGGTCTTCGCTGAAATTAATCGGGTGTTGGAAAGCGTTGGCGGATCCGTCGTAGGATTGTCATACGGACCACACAAACGGGGGCCTTCGGGCGTGGAAAAAGTATCCCCATCAGCCACGTACAAAACGGGGCAATGCGTCCAGGTCAAACGCTCCAAAGAACGCCACCAATTATGCACCCGGAAAGTGGTCTGAATCTGGGTTCCAGAATAGCTGTGGGTGGGGTCTGCCACACGGCCTGCAAAGACGCACACGTCATTCAAAAAGAGCCTGACATAATCCTGGCGCTGAAGGGCCATCGGCTGGCGCAGAGTGCGGCTCTGAGTCAGCGTCAGAGTGGACGTTTCAGCGTTGCGCTCTTGCAGGGCACGCGGCACAAGGCCTAGCGTCTTGGGGAGCTGTTTAGGACCGCCGTTGACCGTGATTTCAAAGCTGAGTTTTGTGCGGCTCATTGGGTGTTTCGTTGAACAATGGAATCCACTTGGGCGCGAAGGGCATCTTGCGCTGCATCTCTTGCGGCATTGGAGGCATTAATCTTGGCAATGGCATCGGTTAAAATTTCAGCCAAACGAGTGCCGTTTTCTCCAGCGCTCTTCGCCAAGTTTTCCGCGAGTTGCTCCATTTTAGCGACCTCATCGGCCCCCGTATTGTTATCCTTCAAAGCCCCTGCCATCTGGTCATAAGAGGATTTGTGAGCTTGATTATTTGTTGTCTGTCCAAGCTCATTCAAGACGCCTCGCGCCTGGTCTTCACCACTGCGGTCATAAGGGATGTCTTCAGACGATGGAGGAAGCTCCTCTTGAGGGCGCTGCTGGGCTGCTTGTTCGGCCTTAGACTGCGCCTCAGATTGCGTCCAGGACTTCACACGATCGCGCTCAATCTTTCGCTCAGTGGCGCTGATGTCGCTACCCTGTTCAATGGCCAATTTTTGGCGCGTGGTCACGTCTTGGGCCTTGGCTGTTTCCAGCTTTTGCTCAGCTTCAATGCGGGCCTTTTTCGCGGCCTCCATCTGGGCTTCTTTATTGTAGTCCGGGGTGAGATCAGAGCCGCGACGTTTGGCCTCTGTTTGAAAGGCCTGGTCTCTGGCTTTTTGAGCAGCTTCACCCTCTAGGCCAGCGCCCGCCTGGTCAGCTACTTGTTTGATTTCATTGAACTGCCTGGCCCGCTCCATTTCAGCCGCTTCAAGCTGCTTGGCACGGTTCACTTCAGCCTGAGCCACACCCACACCAGCACGGCTTGCGGTGGCTTCATTTTCGCGGCCTTGGGTGCGCTGGGCCAGACGTTGGCGCTCAGCATTAGCGCGGATCTGAGCCGCCGCTGTGGTCTTGTCTGAAGGGTTTAATACTGGATCCAATTCCAGGGCCTGAAGAGCGTCCGCTTCGTTCTGGTCAATCTCGCTGGAGTTGGCGCGGCGGCGGGCCGCTTCCACTTCCATGAGTTGGGTCAAAGCTGTCTTGGCTTTATTGATGGAATCCGCCAGTTTTTCCAGCCGTTGCGTAGCGTCTTGAGGGTCTGCTTTTTCCACCTCCTCAATCCACTGCTGCCACTCCAGGCGATTGGCGGCCAGAATCATATTAGACTCTGTCATCACTGCCTTGAGCTTGCCTGGAAACGACCAGGAATCTATGCCTGACGCATCCGCGACGCGTTGCCAGGTCTTGGCCCAAAACTCACCCCAGGTTCCACCCTGAGCCCAGTTCTCAAAGCCGCGTAAAATCTCACCGCCGATCGCTTGGCCCAGGCCCCACGCGCCAGCAGCTCCAGCCGCCGCGCCTGCACCTGCCATCAGGTCACCACTCAGCACTTTATCCAGGCCCGCGCTCAGGCTTTCCTTCAGGCCACCGCCCGCGCCAGAGTCCGCACCTTCTGAAGGCTTGGCGATCTCGTCACGAGTCTTTTCAATGCTCTCCCTGAGCGCCTTGAATTGGCCTTCCAAAGCTGTGCCCGTCTTGCTGATGTTCTCCGTCGTTTTCTGTGCGGCCGCATCCACTCCCTGGATGGCTTTTTCAGTCTCCTTGATGGGCGCGATCTTGGCTTCCGCCTTCAGCGTCACATTGATGTTATAGGCGCGTTCAGCCATGATTATTCGGCAGCTTTCGCTGCATCCCAGAGAGATTTAACAAAGGCCCCATAACCCAGCATGATGATGAGGAAGCGTAAGGTAGTGACCTGGTGAACCTGGCCGTCTTTATCAGCCATCGTTTGCACCGTGTCATTCGAGATACCCCCGAGGTGCAGGCCCAAAAGCATCAAGACAGCCATCTGGGAAAAGAGATCACGATCACGGTCTTGCAGGCTCAGGGCAAAGCCTTCTGGCTGCACCTGGTAGCCCGCTGCCAGGGCGGCTCTTCCGGTGGAGTTGGGCAGCTCTTCCACCTGCCAGCTTGTGGTGTAGGTCATCGCCTCCAGATCCACAGCCCGCACCGCTCTGAGGGCGTGCGTGATCGGGTTGTAAGGCGGCTGTGCATCCTCCAGCAAAGTCACGGCGGCCAGGTGTGACTCCAGGCCTTGCACCTCGCCATCATCCGCACGTGGCCAGGGCAAAAGAGAATTGGTGAGAGTGTTATAAAGCGCCTTCATAGGATTTTAAAAGTGAACTCATTCCAGTACCAGTTTGCGCCCGTGCCCCCGGTCTTGAGGATGCGGTACTTCGTGTAGCTGGTCGTGTTGCCACTTAGCTCAGTGAGCACCTGAGTGGGGGATGTTCCAGAGCCGCCGCCTAGGGTGAAAGAGGTTCCGATATCCACCCAGCTTGAGCCATTCCAGCCCTGCCATTTCCAGTTACCGAAGACCACGCTCGTGTTGTACTTGAACGTGGCTTCTGTGATCAGCCTGGCGGTGCCGAAATCCCATTCAATGGTGGCCGCATCCGGCAGACTGGCGAACCACGGCCCGCTAGCATCCGCCGCGTTGCCGTCAATCATGTTGGAGATGGCAGGCCCGTTGCTCGTCAGGCTGCTGCTCATCGTGATGGAGCCCCGGCGATCTCCCGTCCCGCCTGCATTGCCATAGTCAGGTGTACCACCTGAGGGCACCGTGAAGGCATACGGGTTGATGATCAAACCAGCGCACAGCCAGCCAGCGGAAAGCCAAAGCAATGCAGCGACCTGGAGGATGGTAGATAACCGTTTCATGATCTTAGCGAGTGCCAATCAACCAGACCTTGATTCCAGCCCCGGCAATAGTGCTTCCCACTTGATCCAGATCAAAAGTGATCTCCGCATCATCAGCTAAGGAAGCATCAGAAATGACCGCTGCACTTGCGGCTGTCGTACTGGTTTTTTCACTGGCATCCAGGCTTAGCTTGGTGCTTAAAACCGTGCTGCCAGCTTCATTGATGTCTATGACGAGAGTGCTGCCTGTGGGGGCCGTTGTAGCACTGGCCCGCACTGCGGTAAGGGTCATCGCATGAGGCAGGCGAAAGGTCACTTTCGCAGTGCCAGCAGTCACAGCGGTGGTCTCATCACTGAGCGCCACTCCGATCTCCACTTTGCTTGCATTGGCCAGGCGCGTATCATTACCCTGCACCGCCACACCTGAGGCTGTTTCGCCATCGGTGGCCAGCTCTACCACACCCACCGCGCTAGTCGTGGCCGCGCTCACTTTGGATCCAGTTAAAGAACCATCGGCCAGGTCTGCCAGATCCGCATCATAGGCCTGCACATGCGTGCCAATAATAGTGCCCGCCAGAGTGCGCAGCGCAGCATCATCAGCAGCAGCTAGCAGACTACGGCCGTAGCTCGTGGTGGCCAGTGCGGCGATGCTCGTCAAGTCACTGTCCACAGGCTGATAACCAGCCGCCACCGCCGCCGCTGTGATGCCATCGCTGATGCCATACCCGGCCAGGGTGGTGGGGGTGCTTGTGATGGTTGACCAGGCTTGGGTGCCCGTGTGATTGCCCCGTGCGAGATAGTAAGCAGAGCCATTGCCCGCGATGGTTGTCAGCTCTGCACTGGCCGCCTGGTAGGCTGTGGCGGCAGTGTAGGCCGCTGTGCCCAGCGTGCCCCCAGTGCCAATGTTCAGCGTGCTGCCATCCGTGCCCGCCAGTGTCAGCGTGTTGCTGCTGGTGAAGGTCTTACCATTGGCCAGCGTCAGCGTGCCTGTGCTGGTCGTGATCGTTAGGCCATTGATAGACGTGGCCGTGGCCGCGCCTAAATTTCCGCCGGCGAAGATCAAGGCACCGGTTCCATTTTCATCGGAGATCACGCCGCGCAGTTGGGCGGATGTGGTATCAGCGAACTGCGCCAGCGTGTCCGAGGTCAGAGCATCGCCGCCGCCTGAGAGGGTTTCCCAGACCAGTTTACCCGTGCCATCATTGCCCAGCACTTGGCCACTTGTGCCAGCCGCTGGAGGCAGTGTCAGGGTGTAGCTGGACCCGCTTGGATCCACCGTGATGACCACACTAGCAGAGGCCGTGACATTGCCCCTCTGGATCGTTAGGCCTGTAGAGCCTAGCATGGTATAATCTAGATCCGAGCCGGGCAGGTAAAGGCTAGCCGCCGTGATGTCGCCAGCCGTGGCGATCACGCCTGAAGGGCCCAGAGTTCCGCCATCCGTCGCCGCATAGTTTGCCAGCTCATTCAAGGTGACTTCCACGCCCGGCCCCATCACATCACCACTGCCTGAAGGTGTGCCAAAGATCAGGCTCCCGTCTGTCTGGATGCCCGTCACAAATTGCCCACCGCTGCCCGTGTTGCGCATCACACCGCCCAGCGTGGCCACGCCTGGCAAAGGCAGGCGGCCAGCGCCTAAAGTGCCCGCTGTGATGTTGCCTGCATCTATCCCCGTGCCCACTTTGGATCCACTCAAGGTTCCATCCGCCAGGTCTGCCAGATCCGCATCATAGGCCTGCACATGCGTGCCAATAATAGTGCCCGCAAGAGTGCGCAGCGCAGCATCATCAGCAGCGGCCAGCAGACTACGGCCGTAGCTCGTGGTGGCCAGAGCGGCGATGCTCGTCAAGTCACTGTCCACAGGTTGATAATCAGCCGCCACAGCCGCTGCTGTGATGCCATCGCTGATGCCATACCCGGCCAAGGTCGTGGGGGTGCTTGTGATGGTTGACCAGGCTTGGGTGCCCGTGTGATTGCTTCGCGCCAGGTAGTACGCAGAGCCATTGCCTGCGATGGTGGTCAAGGCCGCGCTCAGGGGTTGGTAGCCAGCAGCAGCCGCCGCCGTGGTGAGGTAATCTGACAGCGTGCCTGATTGCGTGGCCAGCGTGCCCAGTCCGAGCTGGCTGCGCACCGTGGCCGCATTGGAGATGGTCAAGGTAAGCGTGCCAGATCCCGTGATCGGACTGCCCGTAAAAGCAAAGCCCGTGGTTCCTCCGGAGGCCGCCACACTCGTCACCGTACCAGAGCCGCCGCCCTCGCCGCCTTCAATGATCAACTCCCCATTTTCAAAGCGTGCCCCGGCTCCCAGCGTGTAGCTCACCGGGTTGCCGCTGGCATCCGTGCCCCACAGTGTCAGGTTGCCTTTCGTCCAGTGTTTGGGCGTGGCTGGGCCTGTGCTGCTGGTCTTCAGGGGAATGGTGAATTGCCCCACCGTCTGAGCATTCAGCAGGCTAACGAAAAGGAATAAAAAGGCGCTTAAAAAGGTTTTCATTAGGATTCAAGATCGGGTTGCCCGTAGTTCATCAGGTCCAGGGATCCCCGATAGACCCCGGATGTGGAATAGAAGTGGATGCGGTCTGCATCCTCACTCAGCGCCAGGCGGAAAGCCCCGCGCATGTACCTTGCGTCAGCCTCTTCCAAAGTGATGGGAGCGCCGGGGTTGGCATCGGGATCCCCGACTGCATCCGCAGCAGCAGAATGCACAATCAGATTGCCCGCGCCAAAGATGACGCGATCGCCATTTTCCAGCAGCGCCTCAACCGTGATCCAGTAGCTGGTACTGTTGCCGTCCACGTTCAGATTGCACTGAGCATTCGTGAAGCTCATCGTGGCCGTGGCGTGCGTCTTGGCGGTCCATTGGCTCCCTGTGATCTGCACAAGGGCATCAGCCGCTACGGTGGCCACCATCACATCAGCATCGCTAGCATCGCGATTCAGCTTCACCCGCAAAGTGACGCTGGTGATATCTTCAATGCTCACCACCGAATTGCCAGCGAACAGACCCAGCAGGAAGGTGGTAGCGCGGCCTTTCCACATTTCAGCGGTTAGGCTGACTTGGGAAAAGCGTGCATCTTTGTCGCACTTCAGGCGCTGGGTGTGGGGCGTGGCCATAGCGTTTATGTGGAGGCGGTATCACCTGTGAAGAACCATTCATTGGCCCCGGTCTTGATCAGGTAAGTGACCGCGTTTTGACCGTTGGCATTGTCACGGGATCCCGCCAGTTTCACCGTGTTCCCGGCCCCGGCTGCAATCGTGATCTGACCCGCGCCATAGCGCAGGATGGGGATCTGATGATAAAGCGGGAACTCATACGTGGCATCCGCAGGCACGGTGAGAGTCACCGCGCTGGCGCTGTTCACTTTCAGGATCACACCCGCTTGATGGTCGGATGAATTGAGCGACAAGCTGGAGGTGATCTCGGCAATGCTTGTGCCCAGGCAACTCGCGACCAGGCTAGCGGAAAGCGTTTTCCAGACGCCGCTTAAAATGCACTGGAATTGAGCGTTGGTAAGAGCACCCAGTTGCGAGACTGAGGCGATGGCTAATGGATCTGGAGCAGGCATAAAATTAAGCGATGAAGTCAGCGATCAGGAAGGTGTCATTGGCATCGAAAAGGTACACCTCTTCAGCCGCTTCATTCAGGGCCACGAGGAAGACGGTCGATCCAGAGTTGCCCTCGGTGGTGTACTCAAAGTTAAAGGAGTAGTTCAGGCTAACGGTGCGCCCGTTGAAGGTCATCACGGGTTTCTGCATCACAGCCCCGTGGAAACATTCTTCCACCCATGAACCATCTGCCAGGGTGTACCGCTCATAGATGTCACCCACCAAAGGATGAGGCCATTCAGTTTCATCCAGGCGGGCGAAAGAGTTCATCCACTGCCAAGCTTCTTTCGTGTCCGCAAACAAGCGAGTGGTGGAAAAGCTGCGACTGCTGCGCTCATTGGCGCGATCTTGAAAGGAGGCATGATCCCAGCCCGCACCGCCTACTTCCTGAATGCTGCGCTGATGCTGAGTGCGTGCCCCACTGATGCCGGAAAACTCGCGCTGTTCTTTCAGCGGGTCTCCAGCGAGCGGATAGCGTCTGCTATCATCTCCATAGGCGGCTAGTCGGACTGTGATCATGCGATGAGGGCAACTTCTCTTTCCAGGTTTCCAGTGCGGGCATCCATCACACCTGAGGCCAGGCCTGAGCCTGCGGGCCTCATGATGGTGGGTGTGCCAGGTGCGGGGGTTTCTACGGTCCCGCCTTCACTGCGGCTTTGGGGTTCAGGCTTGGGCGTGGGTTTGGGTTTCGGGGGTGGCGGCGGTGGTTTGGGCTTGGGAGGCGGGGCGGGCTCAGGTGGGTTTTCGGCATCGGTTTCATCCTTGGTTTTCTGCTTTTCTTCCTCCTCTGCCTTCTTCGCTTTCTTCTCCGCCCGCTCTTCTTTGGTCAGGACTTTGGCCACCGTTTTGGGATCATCCCGGCGCTCTTTGCGGCGTGCTTCACGCTCGCTTTCGCGCTGGCTGTCTTTGGCTTCGCGCTCCTCTTTGGTCAGGACTTTGGCGACGGTGTCTTTCGAGTTTCGGCGGGCTTCACGGCGGGCGGCTGAGGTGGCCTCGCGCTTTTGTTTGATGGCTTCACGCTTGGCTCTCTGGGCTTCCGTCTTGGGGTTGCGGGGTTTCTTCGTGGCGGCTTTGCTGGCTTTCTTTGCGGCCCTTTCACTCCGGCTAAGCACACGGGCCACGGTGCGGCCAGACTTCACTCCTGCTTGACGCCGGGCCAGCTTGCGGCCCTGCCTGGCTTGCCCAGACCGCTCCCGTGCAGCCACGCTTTGAGCGCGAGTCCTGACACGGGCCACGATCTTTTTGGGCGGGTTCATCAGGCAGGCTTTTTATCAGCGGCTTTGAGCTTGGCCACATCCTCACCCCAGCGCTTGAGATCTGCTGGGCAGGGCCGGGATCCGCAGGCCGTCAGAGTCCAGAGCGCCCCCGTGGGAGCATTCGGCGGCCCCTTTTTTAAAACCTCCTCAAGAAGGCTTTCAAAGCGCCCTTCAGTCTGTTTGCTCAGGGCCTTGCAGCGGTCAGGGCCTAACCATTTTTTGATTTCGTCTTTCATGAGAGGGAGATTTAAAAGTGAGAGGTCAAAGGCTTATGCCGGGGCGGATGTGCCCACGTAATACAGCGGGTCTGCCACGTTCGTGGTGAAGCCCTGGCAAGCCATCCAGGTGAGTTCACCGATAAGGTCCGTCTTTGTGTGCCAGTTGAACTGCGGATCGCGCAGCATGGCGTTGTAGAGCTGGATGTGTACTCCCGTGCCCGCCACGATGAGGTCATCCTGCGTAGGCGGTGCGCCCATCACGCTGTTGGCATTGATGGCGGTCAAGATCTGGGCCATGGTCAAGCCTACAGGCGTGCCCTTGGCCGTGGCTGCACGTTCCACCAACGTCATGTTGACCGTGCCCAGGCCATCCACCTTCACTGGCTCAAAAGTGAGAGGGAAATCAAAGGTGATGCCGCCTGAAGTCTTGAAAGCATCCCACGGGGAAGAACCCCAGGCATTGGCCCAAATCGGTGTCTTGATTGCGGCCACGCTGAAGGCATCCGAACCATAAGACTCTAAGCCGATGGTGAGATAAGCGCCCTCTGCGCCGGGGTCTTCACCATCCTTGAGAATGGCGGTGAAGGTCACTTCACCGAAGATCGTTTGGCCCACGATCGCACGGATGGTCGGGGAGGTTGTCACCGCCACATTGGCAAAGGTGTACACCTCACCATCTCGCGTATTGATCTTGAGTGTCTTGTTGGAAAAGATGGGCGCACCCAGCGCGGTGGAACCATGAGGAAAGAGAACTCCTAGGTGCTCAAACTCCCCGGCCAGCGGCATCTTGATTTCATAGACGCGATCTTGCGGGCGCTCGTCAATCTTGCTGAACATGTCCGCCTTGACGGCGAAACGGGATTCATTCAGCCGCACGTTGATGGCAGCATCGCCACTGTAAAAAACCGCACTGTCAAACGTGACGCGGCCCGCTTTGCGCAGGATGGTTGAGGAGGTGATAGCCATGAGATTAAGGGAGGGTGATTTCCGCAGCGCCGCTGTCAGCTAGGCCCGGTTTGGTAGTGATTGCCCGCACGGATGTGCCGCTAGCGGGCGCTGGGAAAGGGGTGTCATAGACGCTGGCCTCAGGATTGCCTGGCCACGGCCAAGAGCCGTCTGTGGTCACGAGGATCTGAGCGCCTGCGGTGGCGGTGGTGATGGTGATGATGCCATCCTCTTCCACGATGAGGGGAATGTCTGAGCACGGCAGTGGATCCACTCCACCGCGAAGGCGAAACTCCACCTCCCAGGCCACATCCGCATCCCAGTCTTGCTGGCCATCCACATCCAGCGGGCGCATGCGAGCCGCATAGAGCAGTTGGCTAGGCCTCAGCATGAGGTGATGCCCCAGACGCATGACGGTCCAGGCGCAGGCTTCACAGGAGATGCCTGTACCTTCAGGCCCTTCATTGACCATGATCTTTTCCAGGATCTGCACCGTGATGATGATGTCACCTACCACTCCCGGTACATCAGGGCGGTCTGCATCAAAGGCAGGGATGGGCAGCATTACAGCCAGCCCACTGCGACCCTTGGGCCCAACCATTGCACCTAAAGAGTTATTGATAGCAGTCTCAATCATCGCCGCTTCTTCAGCGCTGCGAGGTCGGAGGTCATAGATGCCCACATCCGCCAACAGGTCTGATCCGCGCAGTCTTCCTGCAAGGTCAAGTTGGGCAGAGGTTAAAGGGTCCAGCGGCATAGGACTTTATTAAGCCCCCATCCCCCTCTTTCCGCACCTGACCCTTAGCGCCATTGGCGCACGTTTGGTTAGGCTTTCGGCGGCAGAAAACCGTTGCTGCTACGCTTGATGATTTCAGCCTCCAGGAAGTCCACCGCGCCCGCTTCTGTGGCGGCGGTAAATTCGCCCGCTTCAGGCAGCAGGCCACGATCTTGCGGCAGTGTCACACCTTTCTTGAGCCAGTACCAGACCGTGATCTTAGGCGTGGGTTTCTCAGGGCCAAAGCTGCGCTTGTAGCGCCTCCAGCGATCGCTGCTTGGCCGTGGCGGCCCCACCACCTGCTTGCGCAGGAAAATCGGGCCTGTGCCGCCATCGCCCGTGACTTTCGCCAAGGCTGCTTTTTTGGCATCCAGGAAGACGACCAGGCGCAGACCGCCGATCTCCCGAGGGCGGCGGCCATAAGCTCCCGAGATGGCCGGGATAGCCAGCGACTTGGCCCGCCGTGGCCGCACATCCACCGGACCATCCACACGGGCAAAGATGTCCCCGTAAACGGTCAGCTTGATGAGGCCATCCGCATTGCCTGTGACCTGTGTCTCCACTGTGTCGCCACGCTTGGCTAAGTAGTTGGTGGGATTCGCTCCCAAGCGGGTGGCGGTCTTGTGGCGCGTCTGCGCGGCCCGGATGATGTGTGCCCTTACCAGTGTCTCCAGACGGCCTGCAATGGCCTTGCGCAGCTTGAGCTTGCCCGCATCATTCAGCGTGTCCTGGAGATCCTTCAGCGTAGGCGTGGCCGCATCGCTGATCTGCACCTGCACCTTCATGCTCATGGCCTGGCCTCCGCTGCTGCTGCCTGCCTGGCGCGTAGCCTTGCAGCCAGCATTTCAAAGGTGCTTTGACCTCCAATGAAGATCTCTGGCTCCGGGGCCTTGAAGGGAATCACATTCGCCGGGAGCGGTGCAGGAATGGCCACCGACAAAAGTTCCGGTAGATCCACAGCGAAACGCTCCAGCCAGCCCATGCCAGATCCAAACGCAAAGGGGGAGTGGTCCACATCTAAGGCATCCTCAAAAAGAGCGCTGGAACCTAGCGCGGCCCAGACGGGGGAATCCTTCCTCGCCACCATGCGGCCAGGCAGATCATAGACGCCAACGTGATCCACATTGTCAGAAGCGATCGCGAACCGCTCCAGCCATTCACGAGGCACGCGGCGATCTTCGATTCTCACCAGCTCCCAAGCGGGTGCAGTCTCCATGCGATCCATCCCCCGGATCTTCTGGCCCAGCCCGCGCATGAGTTTGGTCTGGGTGTCAAAGATGAGGTTCAAACGGCGCTCTGAACTCAGATCCTGGAGACTCGCCGGCATGGCCTCAGGCACGCCCAATTCAGCATCTCCAGGGAATCCCTTTTCGGGCGTGTAGCCATAGCTCACCAGCAGCCGCCTGGCTTCAATGCGCAGTTGCGCCAGGTCATTATTATAGCCCTCTCCTTTTGTGTACCTTTCCACCAGGCCTTTCAAATCTTTGAGGTACTTGGCGTGCGTGGTGCGAGCGCTCCAAAAAGAGCGGTCCAGGATGCTGGCTCCCAACTCCCGAATCTCCGCAGTCCCCAGCGCTGTGGGCAGCAGGCCGCGATCAGCAGCGAGCTGGAGAGCTTGTTGAATCGGAGATGCCATGAGGGGTTAGTGTGAATGCGGCAGCGGAATGACCAGGCCCAGATGCCAGATGAGCCAATCAAAAGAGATCAGCAAAGCGGCGCTGTTTCCGCAGCCCTGGCACCGGGCCAGAGTTAGCACGATGGCAGGCGTGACGATGAAACTATCCTTTTCAATGAGATCGGCTTCGAAGTGCATTTTGATAGATGGCGGTTAAGGGAGATTGAGCCACTTGCGCAGGCGATCCTTCACAGCAGCGAAAGACAGGCCTCCAAGGTTTTCACCCGCAGGCCCAATCAAACGAAGCCTTTCACACTCATACCCTGAGCCATCCGTGAAAAGATCTTTGGTCGCTTTGTCAGGCAGGGCCTGAAGCTCTTCGATCGCTGACTTCAGATAGACCGCCTGATCAAGAACCTCCAGGTAAGCATGCTGCAACCACTCCACATGATTTAGCCCTGCATCCGCCACGGTCTGGCCATACTTTTTGATGCCCAGTTGTTGGCGGGCGGCGATGTCATGGCAGACTCTTTTTTCTACGCCTGTGACGAGGTCTAAATTCATTTTCAAAAGGGACTTAAAAAGGGTTTAAAGCAGGCCTGCGGTCTGGTCTCTACTGCCCAGATTCGGGCGGCTGTTGATGAGCTGAGCGGCGGGGCCTGAAGGCTGGGCCGTTTCGGTGGCCGGGTCTGTGGGTGGAACGATGGCGAATTGTGAAGCGGCCACGGCTCTGAGCTGGGCCACGGCGGTGTCATAGAGCGTTTTGCGGCGATCATCCAAGAGCTTCTCTTGACCTGGCAAGCGGGTGATGAACTCCCACACCCAAAGAATGCCAAAGGTGCTTTCCAGCTCGTCTGGAATCGTGCCAGGCTGGCCAAGGATGTTCGGCGGAGATTTCGCCGCGCCCACATAGCCCCGGATCATGTTGACCACGCTTGTGATGCAATTCGTCGTTAGGCTGGCCGCATCCTGCCCGGCCCCACGGGCAGCGTTTTGCAGGGTGGTAAATTCAGGGCCAGAAAGCCGCCGTTTGACGGTCTCAGCAGTGGGAGTGATCCAGGGCATAGTAGCTTATTTGGAGGTGTGATCTCATGACTGCGCTGGATCTGGATCCAGCGCAGATGAGGAGATCACTTTTTACCTTTAGGGGCAGGCGCTTCCGTCGCAGCAGAGGCCGTCTTTTCAGGCGGCTCAGGCGCTTTAACAACTGAAGGCGGCGCGGCCTTTAGCCTTTGATTTTCAGCCTCCAGAGAGCAGCATTGCTCGCTCAGGGTTTTTACTTGGCTATCAAAGGCAGCTTGCCGCCCCTCCATCGCTGCTTTGATCTGCTGATGTAGGAACACTTCAAGCTCTGGTTCAGGAAGCTCGATACTCTCATCAAGAGACTCTTCGTTTTGCGTGTATCGCTGCTGAGCGGCTTTATAGAGGTCCAGGGCCTGACGGAACGTTTTGTTCGCAAGATCAATGACAGATTTGATGCTCAGTGTGATTTCACGGCCTTGAGGATTCTTCTGATCATGAGCCACTTGAGCCAGAATGACAGTGGCGGCGGTAACGCGATCTAGACCGGCTGAACGCTTGGCTTTAAATTCTTCTGCATGAGCCGATTCAACGGCCTTGATTTCATCTTCATTCATAGAGAGAAAGAGGTAAAGATTTGAAAAAAGGGAGGCAGCGCTTCCACACTGCCGCCCCATCTGAATGTTAGGAAGCAGGCGGCTTTTACGTGTAGGTGACAGCACGCTTACGGATACCCGCAGAACGTGTGATGATGTTCTTCATGTAGCCATCAACGATGATCTTCACACGATGGCTTTCCACGCCGATGAACACGCGCATCATGCCTGCATCTGTCATGGTGACGAAACGCTTGATGTGACTTGAGTCCATCTCAGTCATGAGAGGGCGCGCATCATAGGTGTACACCTTGTCAGCGAGCAGCCGGGTATTAGCCGAGGCACCGCTGCGATAGCGTGAACGAATGTTGATCACACGATCCACTTGATAGAGATCGCGCAGATCATCGGGCAGAGCATTGGCATCCGCTGCATCATTGGTGCGTGCTGGTTGACGGTAGGCTTTGCGGCGCTTCCGGTAAGCGCCGTGTCCAAAGATCACTGTGTTGTTGTCAGCACCTGAGGCATCGCCGCCATTGTCCAACATTTCATCAATGTCGCTGTCTGGATCGCTATCAGCAGCACCCCAATTTTTGGAGGTGTCAGCCACGGCAGCGGCATCAATTTTAGCCAAAGCATCAGCGATCATGCTGCGGTAAATGATGTTCCGCAGACTGGAGACCTTTCGCTGCTGGACCGAGGGCAACATGCCGCCCTGATCAATGTCGATATACATGCAAAGGCCGATGTTGTCGGTGCTCCCGTCCGTCTTGCTGCCAGTGGGGCGAAGTGTGGGAAATTCACCATGCACAGGGCGAGTGATTTCTTGCAGTTCACGCTTTTGGAGCCCTTCAGATTCCGTTTCATTCAGGTAGCTGAAACGGCGGCCCACAGGCACAGATGGCGCGATGGATTCAAGCAGTGCTTCCAAGCCGTCTTCATCGCGGATGCCCGTCATGTATTGGGTCAATGGCTGACTGAGGCCCAGAGGCGAGGCGTCCAAATTGCCATCGTTGGCAGCAAAGACAGTACCCGCTCTGACGACATCCAGGATCTGAGCTTCGTTAGCTCCATAAACGAAACCTGAGGTGGCCGTTGGAGCGCCGGGATCAATGAGGAAAGGATTCATAGTTTGTTGGTAGAAATTGAAATGACTTTGGGATGATTTGGATTAGCTGACGACGACGGAATAAGGGGCGCAGTCATTGACTTCGATGAGGTCACCATCGGCCCCGGCTGCGGTTAAGGCCACGCCAACACAGAAGTAAGTGCCCGCGCCTGTTGGTAGGTCTTGAACCTTGCCGCTGGCTGCTTGGAAGACACGCTCCCCGGCTGTAATGGCTTCATTGGCCACCATTTTCTTTGTCATGCCTTTGCCTAACAAATGGATGGTTTGGCTAATGCCTGTGCCGCTTTCAGTGTTATCAATGGTGCCCAGAGCAATGTCTGTGGCCCCACAGATCGCCACGCCTCCATTCGTGCTCCCCTGTTTCCAGAGGAGGTGACGAGTGGTCACAGCCGCATCATTGGTTCGGGAGACTTTGTCCTGATGCGCATCCACGGCGGCATCATAGGTGTTTGCAGCCGCCACATAGCGACTACGGCCCCCAAGGCAGGCTTGAGCGGCAAAGGCCAGTGCGCCGCAGAGGACTGCGAGCACGCTGGGAAGGATCATTTTCAGGTACTGTTTCATCGGTGTTTCGTTTGGGTTTCGTGTGAGTTCCAGCGTGCGCTGGAAAGGGTTCAGTGAGTGAAAAGTTCAGGCTTGCGGGATTGCGCGATGGTCCAGGCTTTTTCGTGGTCTCCTTTTTTGGCCGGGCCGCCTTTCGTGATCTCTTGCAGGACTGCATCCACGGCTTCAGTGCGTAGGCGGTTACGGCCCTCTGCATCATTGGCGGCCAGCACATGATTTCGTGCCCCCGTCATTTGTTTGGAAAGCAGTGTGGTGGAAGGGCTTGCAGCAGGCTTTTTGAGCTTGGCTAAGACGGCCTGCAAATCGGACTCATTGGCAGCGCCCAAGATCTCGCTGTTGATCGCATCGCGCTGCGGTGGGGTGATGATGGCAGCGGTAATGGCATCATCCAGCAGCCGGGTGGCCAGGATCTGACGAGCGCGGCTGTGAGTCTGCACCTGGTCATTCGCAGCACTCTCATTCGCCGCCAGGGTGGCAAGACGAGCCAAGGCGGCATCTAGGATGACCAGCGGGGCCTTTTCATTTTCGGCACAGGAGGCCGCTTTCGCGAGCAGCTCCATGCGGGTGTTTTCCTGCTCCATCTCAGCTTTGCGTTGGCGCTCCCAGGCCATGCTGGAAAACAGATTCCCCAGCACGCCCAGAATCATCTCGTCTGAGTCTTCAGGCTTGATCAATCCCTCATTAGTCAGAGCTGCTCGGATCCGGCTGATCATGGTTTCGGGTGCAGGCTCTCCGGTAGGCTCTGCGGCGGGCTCTTCATCCATCTTGCCTTCCTCATTGGCGGCCACGATGGGAGTCACATCAATGTTGGGATTGTTGGTTAGACCAAAGCTCTGGAGACGCACCGGGCGATAGCTTTTTTGATGGCCCGTGTTTTCAGCGGCCACCATCAGCCACAAGGGAGAGTAGCCAGCCCACTGCGCGTCTTGCACCTCACCCCGGCCCAGCTCGTTGTAGGAGACGATGAAGCGAGCTTCATTTTCGCCGGGGATGACTTCTTTGATCCAGCCACGAGCGCGGCTATCGGTGAAGCGATTTCGCTGGGCCAGGTCAGGATGATCAGGATGCCCCGCATACACCGGGATCCCGCGAAAGAGACGGCTGGCCTTGCCCAGCAGCGAGCTGACATCATTCGCCATGGCCACGGCAGCGGCCTTGTCAAAGATCTGCATGCCCACTTTGTGGGGATACTTCCCGTACTTGATGGTGAAGCCATCGGGCTGCTCAATCGTAAAGGAGCCGGGGGAGATCGCCTCATTGGCGGCCAATTCTTCATTGGCGGCTTTGATGATGGGTGTAGGCCTGAAACAGGAAGCGAGGGCCACGGCTAGGCCACGAAGTGCGAAGGGAGTGCGAGTCATAATAAAAAAGGGGTTAGCGGCCTAGGCTGGCAAAGCCCTCTAGCAGGGCGGCAGAGAGAATGGTTTCGAGTTGCTCTTCCGTGGCGTTGCCTGCCATGACACGGCGCTCTATCGCGGGAAGGTCCAGGCTCATCACAGCACTGCGCAGGTCATCGGCATTGGCAGCGCCCTCTAAAGTAAGCAGCGCATCCACAGCGGGTTTGAGATCGGTTTGAACGCCGTTTAAAAGTTTCTTGAGCAGCAGCTCACGCTTAGCCTTGGCGATCTTGCCCACGGCCTCATTGGCCAGGGGTGTTTCTTCAGGCTCTTCCTCAGTCGGCTTTACAGGCTGCTCATTGGAGATGGTACGGCCGTAGCGCTCTGCAACGTCATCAGGCGAAAGATTGACGCCATGCTTTTTCACATGGTCATCCACCTTCATTTCCATGGAGGTATCCTGACGCTGTGGCGGAATGAGCTTGAAGTAGGCCAGCGGTTCCACATCGGCCCCGAACTGCCACTGAATCACGCGGCGGTCTAACTGCTGATTGAGCAGCTCACTCATCCACTCGCAGTCATCGGTGACCAGCTCATCAGCCTCATCGCTCTGCGGATCTGCACCAACGGCATCCTCACGGCTCAAGGTGGAAAGATCGCCGCCCATGCACAGCCGGGCCATGGCGCGGTCCATGCGGTCAACCATCGGTTGAAAAGGCGACTCGCCAGATGCGGCAGCGCTGATGATGTTGACCTTGCTCCCCGTGGATGTGGCGGCCACCCAGTCATTGGCGAAGCTGCTCAGCATGTTCACGAAGTTATCCCACTCTGGCGTGCCCTGCTTGGCATCGGTCTCGCCATGCACACCGGGAATGCCAAACTTGCCAGAGAGGTTCAGCCAGTCAGCCAGGCTGAGCCGCTTGAACATGTAGCACACCGCAGCGGCTTTCAGGATGCAGCCATCGGCCACGGCAATGAGCCAGTTGTTTTCATCTATCTCCACACCTGGCATGGTGCCAGAGACGCCCGCAAAGCGCAGGGTGCCTGTGGTGCATTCAAGAAACTCCACCGGGACATAATGCAGCGTGGCGCTCATGCCTTGCGGCCCTGGCCGCCACTCGATTTCGGCAGCGGCGTAGCGAAGAAACTGCGCAGTCATCATGCGACGCACCAAAAGTTTCACGCCGCCCATTTCATTGCGCTCCACGGCATTGCGCACCTTGAGGCCGGAATAGAAGTACTTGAGCGCAGCCTGGTGGCGGATGGCTTCTTCCTTCAGCTCTTCAGGCACATCTTCACCAATGACCACATCCCAGGGACGGCGGGAAACGCGCTTCTTCCTTTTGGGCACCACGGCGGCCAGCGTGTCATCACGCTCCATGATCTGTTCAGCCGCTAAAGCAAAGCCGCGCAGATAGCCCGCATCGTACTGGTCAATCGCCGCACCCAAAGAGGCTGGGGTAACCGTGCGCAGTGGATTGAAGCGTTGTTGCTTCCACTGAGCGGCGGTGGTCGGGGTGATGTGCGCGGTGTTATTCAACACCTCCATTCACCACCACTCGCCACACCTTTGCACATGACCCTTAGCGCCATTGGCGCACGGATGGTTAGTGGGCTACTTTGCTTTTGGCTCAAATATCCAAGCGCGCTTTCTGCTAAGCCGGGACGGCAACAGGCGGGTGCTTCTCACATGTCCTCCAGTAGGATGCCAAAAGGCAACAGAAAAGCCGGGCCGGATGTCTCGGCGGATAACATGAATTATGTTCATAACTTCAGCAGTCTTTTGATGGTCTCCCCGGTTTCTTTGATGGCGCGTGCCCCGGCCTGGTCAATGATCTTGGCCATGACCAGGTCAAGGGTCACCTCCTGATCTGAGGCAAAAGTCAGGGTGAGCTGGTGACCATTCCAGCGCATCAAATGCGGCGGGGTCTGCTCATCGGCCACGAATCCCAAAAGGGGCAGGATTTCGCTTTGGCTGGGATGCAAGGAGCGGGGAAAGATGTGCATGGCTTTTAAAATGCTCTAAAACGCTCTTAAATTCGCTTAGCGGGGTCTGGCCGCTATGAGGACAGCGGGCGGGGGTGCCCAAGCCCGCCAATCAGCTCAATCCAAAAACCCGCCCTCCGCGCCGATATCCACCCCCAAAACCGCGATCTTCACCGGACCCTTTCGGGATGCTCTGGGATTGCGTTGGGCCTTTCGCGGATCCAGCCGCCCGCTGCATGAGAGCCAGCGCGGTGCACTCATCACTGTGGCCTGCATCGGTGCGGGGTGCTTTGTAGTTATACTGACCGTTACTGATGATCTGGGCCATGGCGTGCAGATCTTCCCGCATCCGGGCGCTCACAGGGATGCGCAGCACTCGCTGCTCAAAGCCGGTTCGCAATCCAGGGAAGATGTCACGCTTAAAAGGGAGTGTGAAGGTACACAGTTCCACCTTCCCAAATTTGTGGGCAGCGGGCTTCCATTCACCCAAAGCTTGAACAGCAAGATCCCCAAAGCCCACACCTGGCCCGGTATAGTCAACACAGATGCGGTCACAAATCTGCATCATGGGCATGAGGGTGGTGATTTGATCCGGTGTGCTCATACCCACCAGGCGCTTGATATCACGCACCATGCTGATGCCCAGTGCGCGCTCTGCGGTAATCATCACGGTGGGGTCACTGATGCGGCCAAAGTCAATGCCTGCAACCTTACTCAGGCGACGGAGTTGCAGCTCCTCTGGCGTGGCCATTTCCGTGGCCTCAAAGGATTCACAAGTCGAGATCAACTCATAAGGGAGCAGCACGGCTGAGCCATCCAGCCATTCACAAAGAAATTCTTGAGCCCAGCCTTCCGGGTCATCCAGCGCCTTCTCCAGAATGTACGGGTTTTGCTTCAAGCCCAGACAGACCGCATGCCAGATCGTCACCAGGCGTTTGGTGTACACGCTTTCGGCATCGTGCCAGATCTTATGAGTCATGCCCGCCTTACCATTCGGCGTGGTGATGAGACGGATGCTCTTGCGGCCCGCCTCTTCATTGGCGATGGACCCAAGCAGCGCCTTCATGGTCTCTTTGGGTTTCTCCAAAAAGTCCGCCTCAGTGATGATCACACTGGATGTTAGGCCGCGCACCGTATGAGGCATGCCTGGCACGGCCCGTGCCTTGCTGCCATTCGGCAGGATGACTGAGGCACTCTTAATGAGGGCCTCTGGGTGCTCGCGATCTTCGCGATAGTCACACAGCACATCTGCGTAGCTCTCTACCCAGAGCTTCACCTTCTCCAAGCTTTCCAGACTCTGGCGTTCTGAAGGTGCTGCAATGGTCCACTGCGTTCTAGGCCGCGTGTACAGATCCGTGGCCGCCACACCTGCCATGGTGAAATCCTTGCCCGTTTGGCGTGACCAGATGTCTAGCTGGAACTGGCTGGTATCGTGGAAGCTGGCAGACTGGTATTGCTTCAGCAGGCTTCGTGGATCATCCGCAGGGTATGGATTCACCCAGCCGTTGCAGTTCACTCCAGCGGTCTGCGCAGCAAAGATCTTCTGGAGATCTTCCACGCTGGCCCCAAAGGTCATGTCAGCGGCAGCAAGAGCTTCAGCGATCGCCTTTTGCAGGCGCTTCCATGCAGCATCACTGATCTGCACCGCAGGCGGCGAAGAGGCACCGCCTGTTAGGCGCTCCATGGCATCTTTTTGGCGGGGAGATCTTTTCATAAGGTCACACCCCGAAACGGCTGCGCATGCGCTGGGCACGTTCAGCTTCGCTCAGTTGAGGGTTGTTAAGATCTTCCTTGGTCTCTTTGACCTTGGCTTCAAAGGTGGCCACCTTCAGCTCAAGCTCTTTGACTTTGCGCGCCTGCTCCTTTTCCTTCAGGACAAGAGTAGCACGGGCGATCTCCATCTTATCCGTGTGGCCCTGCTGGCTGGCCTTCAGCTCTTGGCTGCGCTGTACCACCCCAGCCACCTGCACGAAAGTCTTGGCATCGCCCAGCTTTGTGGCGCGGTTCAGGAAAACGGCATTGCCGATCGCTGAAATCTGGTCGGGTGTGAGGGACAAGGCTTTGGTGCCAAGGAGCTGCTCCAGCTCATGCGCTTCACTCTCCGCCGTTTCGATCTCGATCTTGCGTGCATACCATCCCCGCCACTCGCTGACACGCTGCACGCTCGTGATGATCTGATGCTCGTCTTTTAGCCAATCTGTGGCTAGCACAAGAGTGCGCTTGGGATCTTCACAAAACCATTCCCACAGAGCGTCTTGAACGTCTGGGCCAAGGGTCTTAAGCTTTGCAGCGGGGTGGACTTTTCTCATGATCGGTTAAGCCTCTTTGCCGCGTGTGGTCAGAGACCATTCATCGGTTTCGGTTTCATGGTTGTAGGTGAAGTTCACGTAACCGCGCTGCTGGTTCCACAGCAGAGCTGCATTCACGTCTTCATTGGTGGCGTCTGGGAAACCCGTGGCGACCAGGAAGGTATGCAGCGCCTTAAGGGTCCACTTGCGAGCGGGCGCGGCCTGCATGCTTTCGCGGATGACGGGGCGTAGCTGCTTGCTGATGTCTGAAGGAATGAAGGGTGGTTTTGGCATAAATAGTTAGGCTTAGGTTCTCCAGCCGCGAATGGTGGCCTCAGCTCCTGAGATACGTTCCCCATGATCATTGATCCGCTGGTATGCATCCTTGAGGCTATTATCAATCTTTTCAAAGATCTGGTCTTTCAGCTCTGCAATCATGTCCCGTGTCTCTTGCTCTGACTGGTTAATTTGAGTGCTCAGCTTTTCCCCACGATCATGGCCCGTTTGCATGAGGGTCATCAGATTATCCTTCTGCTGACTTTCGATGAGGTTCACTCGCAGAGACAAAGCCTGAAGACCTTCGTCCAGCGCCTTTTTGGTGGCGTATTCAGCGGGCCGATTCACCACCTCCACAGACACAGCGCGGCGGCGCTGAATGATCATGGCGATCTTGTCATAAAGGAACAAAGCGCAGACTGCATAAATCAGCCAGTGCTGAAAGCCCTCTTCAGAGGCTTTTAAAAGTGAGGTGGATGCTTGAGCAAGGAGCATGAAAAGACCAGGTGAGAAAGGGCTTCAACGGCAGGTTATGAAGTGGCTTCGAAGTGCATGGCATCGCGGCCAATCGTGGCCCCCAGGGATTTCCAGCCTTCCCGTGCAAAGGCCTCCATCACTTCGATGGGCATGGAGGCGACGGTAGGCCAGTGCATGAACAATTCGTTACGACCCGCATCAAAATCAATAGCCGCACCCCGCGCATGCAGAGAGGGCAGCTTTCCAGTCCTCATCGGGCGGTTATTGTAGCAGCCTTCGTAACGGCGTAAGATCTCAGGATGGGTCTGGGCAAGACTGGTCAGCACACGCAAAAGGCTGGCCGCAACGCGCTGATGACACCGGATCACTTTCACCGGGGCTCCATCATACTTCACCTCCAGCTTGAACACGTCAATTTTCACCAGCTTGCTCTCATCCCCAGGCTTGCCATAAAAGGCCGTCAAATCTGCCTGTGTGGGTTTAGGCCAGGGATTGACCGCAGGCATCAGGCTTTTCAAATGTGCCTTGCAGCGGGCAATGCTTTTCTCTCCCCAAAAGCCGTCAGGGAGGGCACCCACGCGCTTTTGCAGCGTCATGATTCGAGCATCAAATTCAGTCATAAGAAAAGAGGTAGGTAAGGGTACAGCGCCCAAGCCAGGGCCAGATAAACGAAGAGGCGAACCCACGGCCAGGCCCAGCCTTGCGGGCCTAGTGCCTTGACGACATTCCCCAGCAGCAGCGCCTGGCGGAGTCTCATGCCATCCTCTCCGGGAGCGTAGGCGACATGATCCAGGCAGCGCTGCTGGAAATGATGATGAACCACCCAGGCCGGGGGCGCTTCAGGCACTTGGCCTAACAAAGTCTCTCGAACCCAGTCATTGCCGCCATGCAGCAGACAGCACAGCCAATCATGCTCAAGAGCGGGCAAGGTCCAAGGCCCCTCAGGAGTCATGCAAAGAGGCGGCCACCAAAAAAGCGGCGGTATAGAAGCCTTATCGAACTCAAAGCCTTCTGGAATCCAGTACATGCGCAGAGAGCCGTCTGGCATCTGCACACCGAACTGGTAATCCTCTAAAAGTCGCCACGTAGGACCACGCCGCCCAGGTAGCCAGCCAAAGCCGAAATCGGCAGGCCGGACGTACTTGATAGGCGGTAGGTCATCCATCATGGCGTTACTTGCTGGAGGTGAGGTCCACGGGCTCTGCGATCAATGCGGGGATCAAGGCCCCGCCCAGATCACGGGCCAGCGTGAGGTCTGCGGGATCGGTGCGACCCTTGGCGGCCAGGTAGGTCAAGCCCACATCGCCAGCCTTCATGAGGCGGGCATTCTGCGCCGGGTTCATGCAAGAGGCGAGAAAGGCCAGACTGGCCACGAGGGCGAGGGAATACGTTTTGAGTTTCATGAGATGAGGAGATAAGCGGCTAACCAAAAGCAGCGCAGCAAGCGTGGAGGCCCAGGACCACCCAGGAACCAGACCTCCACGCCGTCGCGTTGCCCAGCGGCTTTCACCCTTCCCTCATGCCTCATCACCTGCACCTGACCCTTAGCGCCATTGGCGCATGAATACCCCACCAACAAAAAGCCCGCAGACCTGGAGGCCTGCGGGCTTTGTTTGGGTTCAGCGAAATCTACGTCTCAACCATTGGCGGAATATCATGAAGACAGCCAGGAAGGCCAGCCATGCGATGACCTCCAGCCAGTTCATAAAGGGATTCAATCCGTCTTATAACGGGCTTCAAATTCTTTCCATTCCTTGTCATTGCGACGCTGGATCTCCAAAGACTCAGCATGGACAGCCATACGGGCTTCATTGCTGCTTTTGACTCGCCACCAATCGGCCACCGCAAGACCTATGCAGACCACCGCAAAGAGGGCCAGCCCTGCGGTTAATCCGCCGCCTGGAAGAGGCTTGGCTTTCTCACTGCGAAGCCACAGGAAACAGGCGAGGCCTAACAAAAGATTGGCTAGGAAAAGAAAAATAGATATCTGGAATGACAGCAACGCACCGCTGATAAAAAGGAAGGTGCCAATCAGGCCTAGCCAGGTCAATCTACCGGGCCTTTTTTCCAGAGTCATGGGAGCGGGTTCAAGTTGCTTGACCATCTGCGAAAGAGGCTTCCACTCAGTTTCACCTTCTGTGACGTACTGCATCACTGCGGTGAGAGTTCCCTGTTTCCACATGCCGCGCATCTGGGCCAGGGTATAAGGGCCTTCTGTCTGGCCGTTTTTTGCGACGTAATAGCTTGGGCTCATGGCTTCTTCTTCGTTTGGCGTTTCGGGGTGTAGGTGACTTTTTCGGGCGGAGATTCTACAGGGGCAGGCGGCGGGGTCGGGTCTGCCATTTCATGGATCTGTAGCACGCCACGATCAGCTAGATCACGGCGAATGAGCTGCACCACGTAAGCGGAAAAGGTAGGCAGGCCAAGGGCGTTCGCACGCTTCACGGCGGGTTCATAAAGAGTCTCTTCCATGGAGACGGCTGCGGATTTTCGTTTGGCCATTTAGCCCCTGTATAAACCTTTTCGACACCTTTGCAACGACCTCTAGCTGTCGAAATTATTCGAAAGACATTGACTGTCGAAATTTATTCGATTAATTTCGATTCGTGGCCAGCAAAAAGCAGGTCGCTAAACATCTCACCACCATGCCCTCCCTCCCTAAGCCCACAGCCCGCAGGCAGCGCCACAAGAAGGCCGTCACAGCAACTCGCCCTCGCACTGTTAGCGCAGCGGTCTCCATCCCAACGGACCTCTATCACTTGGCGCTCAACGCGGCAGAGACCACGGATGAAGGCAACTTCTCCCGGTATGTCCGCAAGCTCATCAAGAGAGACGTGAATCAGGCGGCCTAACATATTGCTGGTTATACCCTGACGGCCCCCGGCTGTCACACAAATAGGCATTTTAAATCCTGCATTTCTCAAAGGCCACAAAAGCCGCACTCCCAAGCACAAACCATGAGTCCTAACCACGCTAAGAATATCGAAGAAATCGCGGTGCTGACTGAGCCCGGCGTCTTTGAATATGAGGCTCTCTATTACCTACTGGGCCGCCTCCAGGGCGTTGCGGAACATGATCCCCGCTTTGCCAAGATCCTGGCGGGCCAGTTGAGGGCAACCGTCTCAGGCGCTCGGGATTCGATGATCCGTCAGGAAGGCCAGCGCCTGCGCACGCTCATCGCTGAAGGCAAACCCCTGGCCAAAGCTGCCTAAGTCCCCGCGCTGCTCCCCACCATGGACCCGGATCTTCGACGCCTGCTTAAGACTGACCCGAGGCAAGACCTCGCGGTTCAGGATGTGGCTGGCATCTTGAAGATCCATGAGGCCACGGTCAAGCGCCTGGTAGAGCGCGGTGTGATTGAAGCCAAACGTCACCAGGGCCGGGGCAACGGGAAACGCTTAGCCATCCGCATCTCTCATGAGGCTGTGCTGGTCTATCTCGTCAAGATCTGCACTGGCGACCGGGCCGCCCTCTTCCACAGCATCAAGAGCTACTGCCCCCAGTGGCTGGAGCTGGCCCAGAAAGCCGCTGGCCTGCACACCCACGAGGCCAAGCCCGCCACGGCTCAAGCGCCTTTAAAGAAAGTCTCAAAGCCCACTGAAGACCCTCTCCAGGGCCACATGGGCGATCTCTTTTCCCCCCGCACCATCAGCTAACCACAAGCACCACCCATGCCTACCACCACCGAACACCCCCTCCTGCGCACGCATCGCCTGATTACTCAGGGAGCTGCACCCGCCCCCCAAGACCCCGCCACCGCTGCGGTCCTGACCATGGCCACCAACCTCCAGCAACTGGCGCAGACAGCCCACATGCGGCGGCCTACCCGGCTGCACATCGCCCCACCGCGCCCAAACCTGCATGAGCAGCTCAGCAACGCGGCCACCGCCGCCAAATCCTTCACCCGCGCCTAATCCCATGTACTCTCTCATCCATCACGCGGATACCTTTGAAACGGCGGCCAGCCGTCGAAGCGCCGAGATCCAGGCCATGCGCATTCAGGTGCATTCGGCAGACAGCTTTGAGTTGCAGGAAAGGCTCTTCGTCTCGCATCGCCAGTGCCAGGCCTACCGCTTTGCTTTCCTGGCGGCCATGGCTTCCACGGCCAGCGCTGTGGCAGGCGGTGTGATCATCTCCGCTGAACTGTCACTCCTTTGGTTAGGCCTGAGCGTCCTCGCCACGGTGGTGTGGCTCTTCGCGGCCATTCTCTTCTATGTCATGCCCAGCCTGCATGACGCCAACCGCCGCGCCGAAGAGGCCAGCGAGGAAAACTAATTCTCCCACTCCCTACCCACGTGACCATCCTCCAACTCAAACGCGCTGCGCAATACCAGCAGCAGCTCATTGATACCACAGGCCAGCAGGCCGAACTGCTAGACCTGGCCGCCCTGAACCAGGCCACTGCCGAAGAGCGCCAGGCTGTGCAAAACACCGCCGATCAGCTACGCCGCCAGGCCCAGCGCCTCATCTGTGAGCTGCATGACCTCCAGGCCCGCCTGGAGAAAGCCGAAGGCAAGCACACCGCAGAGCCTGAGCCCGCCGTCTTCGCCCTCAGTGATGAAGCCCTCCCCGCTGAAAGCGCCCATCTGTGGGGAGCCATTGCCGAACGCGCCAGCATCGCCGCCTAACCACCCTTATGGCTAAACCCAAATCCAAATCCATCAAAACGGCTGAGGTCGTCGTCTTGCCAAAGTCGGCAAAGGTCTCCCTGGAGACCGAAAGCACCGAACTCACGCTAAGAAACCCCCTTATCCCTCAATTCACCAATCTTGGCCAGATTGGCGAGTGGCTGAAGACTGAGGTCCAAGCTTTTGAACGTGATGAGCGGGCGCTTACCCTGCGGATGGTCCGCATTGGCATGGTGCTTGTGTGGGTGGAGAAAACCCAGCCTCGTGGCGCTCAAGCCAGCCTGCTGCAACTGCACTTTGGCAACCGCAGTGAAGGCCAGCTAAAAAAGTACATCACCGCTGCTCGCAAAGTCATGCGTGAGCTGGGCATGCTGAGCGGTAACAAGTTGGCTGAGTCCACGGACCTAAGCCAGGTGGTACTTTTCCAGCCGGACCTCTTCGACGATGCCGAAACGCTGAAGCATAACACCGTGCTCAAAAAAGTGAGTGACTTCATCGGCGGGCGCTCCCTGTCCAAGCTGCTCCAGGAAGACAGCCCGCTGGCGCTGGGAGAACCGGACCTGCCAGGCACCCGCACGCCGAACGGCCACCAGAAAGACGCGGCCAATAACCGCAACCTCAAAACGCCTGAGATGATCAAGCGCCAGGCTTTTCAAAAAGCCTTCCTGGAGTTCCAAGCCAGCTTCATGGCCAAGGAGTGGCAGCACCTTTACCGGGACACCCTCCCTGACACTGAGCTGCTGGGCCTGCTGGAACTGGAAGGCTTCCTCAAAAAAGCCCACGCCGAAGTCACCGCTCACAATCGTGAGCAAGCCTTGAAGGAACGCACCAGCAAATAACCCACCACCCACGCCTAACCAATCATGCACTTCACTGGTACTTATCAAGCCAAGGCCACCCCACGCCACCGGGGAGACTACACGCTCCAACTGCGGTCTCTCTGTGGCTCTGTCACCCACACCATTGATGGCGCTGATGTGCCGCGTGGTACCTCCCTCCGTGAAGCCGCCCTGGAATGGACCCGCGCTGAACGCCACACCCTGGAAATTGACTGGTCATCCCTCACCTTTGAAAAGCCATGAATCCCTTTGAGATCGTCAAACGCTGGGATGCTGTAGCGCCCTGCTTTTCCAATCATCCACGCTGCTGGATCCAACTGCTGCGCATTGCTTGCACGGGCACCCTTGGCATTACCGTCCCTGAGTTCAATCGCCAACTCAGCCCGAATGAATCCGCGCTGAACCGCAAGACCCTCAGCAAGTGGGAAAAGCACGGCCTGGTAAGAATGGAGCGCCAGAGCTTTGGGAATAGCATCTCGGTGCGCTACTTCATCACTGAAAAGGGCGCGAGTCTGCTGCGCGTGAAGATCCCTTCCACCCCTGAGGAGCTGGCCCCACCGCCGCCCATGAATCGCCCCCTTCAGGCAATGCCCAAGCCCCGGCTCATGCTGCCCTCAGACCCCACCGCCAAACGCAAGGCCCTGAAAGCCCTTGGCCACATCTGCTAACCCATCATGCGCCCCTCCATGCTCCCTTCCTCTCAGTGGCCCATTGGCACGGCTTTGACGCTCACTGCTAAGCTCATCCTGCCCGTGGTGCAGGCCGCTGCCACCAATCCTGACTACGTGATTCAAGACGAAGACCTCCGCCGCGAACACGTCAGCCTCTTTCCACCGGAGCGCCTCATTCTTCATCGGGTGCTGAATCATGGCCGCCACGCCATCTGCCTGCATGGCGGCATTCGCCTCGTGGTCGTCAGCACTCAAAACGTCAAGCCCCTGGAAGATCAGGAAAAGACCAACCTCCCCACAGCCTAACCCTTTCTCCAACCATGGACCGCGACGATTACTTTGCCCAAACTTGCACCACGCTTACGGTGCCCATCTCACGCACGCTCAGTGATGCCGAGGTGCGGGCAATGACGGATCGCGCCCGCCGTTTCTTCGACGGCGTGAAATGGGCGGTGACAAATCTGCACAAGGCCATTGAAGCCGGGAATAAGAAGCGCCCCCTCTGCCAAGTCTGGGCCGTGAACCTCCGCGCTGAGTATGGCCTGGAGCTGAGTGATGAACGCCTGCGCAAGTACTATGACGCCTGGCTGAAGCTGGGAGAAAGGGCGCTGATCAATAAATCCCTCTGTGGCCGCGCTCCTGAAAAGAAGCACCTGCCCGCTGCAATCGTGGATCAATTCTGGGCCATCTACCTGGACATGAAAGACAAGGCCAGCGAGGCCGCCGCCTGGCGCTCCCTCATGGCCAAGCTGGTGAAGGGCGAACGCTTGAATGGTGGCCTGACTTGGCAGAGCCTTTACATGCAGATCCACACCTCTGCGGATCTCCCCGAAGTCTGCCCCTGGAATCATCACAATCCGCCCCCAGGCTGGAGCCAAAGCAACTTCGCCCAGCAGCCTAAGCCCTCTGATGTGGTGGCCGCCCTGGCTCTGCGCGGCATCGGCGCTGCTAAGGCTGTGCTGGCGCGGCATGCAGGCGTGCGGATCAACTGGGAATCTCTGCGCCTTGGAGAGTGCTACATGATTGATGACCATGACGTGGATTTCCGCTGCATGGTTCAGGGCCAGACTGTGCGCCTGCGTTTGATCGTGCTCATCGAAGTACGCACCCGCCGTGTCATGGCCTATGTGGTGCGCCCCCGGCTGAAGGATGAAGAAGGCACTGAGCGCAGCATCAGCCGCCGCGATGTGCAGCACCTCATTGCAGGCTGGCTGAGCTGCTACGGTCTGCCCCGTGACTACCCGGCTTATTTCCATTGCGAAAATGCGGCCGCTGCCATCACCTCAGACTTTGAGATGATCCTGCACCGTGTCACAGGCGGGCGGCTCATCATTGATCGCACGGCCCTTTATTCGGGCGTGTGCCAGATGGCCAGCTTTCGCCAGAGTGGTGGTACACCCACAGGCAAGGCCCCCATTGAAAGCAAGTTCCGTTTGTTTGACATTGAGTTAGCCCACGTTCGCGGTGCTACGGGCCGCAACTACATCCACAAGCCTGAAGAACATCAAGGCCGCCTGAATGCAGCCAGCGGTCTGATTAAGCGCGTGCATGCCCTCTCTGAGATGGATCAGAGCGACTTAGCGCAACTCACTCAGCAAGGGGTTCTCGAATGGCCTTTCCCGTCTCTCTGGGAAGCTCACCAAGAAATCCATCTGGCCATCCAGCGCATGGATGCCCGCACCTGGCATAAAATGGAAGGTTTCCTTGAGATCCCCGAGTTTCGGACGGATCCCCAGGGCACCACGTTTTACCCTCTGCATCAGGCTCTTTTTGACCAGCAATCTAAAGAGTCTCAAGAGGTGATTCGGGAGTTTTTCAGCTACCCTGAAAGCCTTCAAAACAGGATGCTTAAATGGGGCCGCGTGCGGGCTGAATCCTCCGCTGAATGCTGGCTGCGTTTGCTGAAGAATACGCCCTTTGTGAAGATCTCCCAGGCTGGCCTGGCTGAGCTGCTGCTGGACTACGCCACCGCCGAGTGGCCAGGCACCGGGGCCATCCGTCTGGACATCGCCGGGACCAAGATTGAATTTCGTGGCCGCCTGCTGGAAGTAGAGCCCAAGACCAAGCTGCGCTTTCGCTTCAATCAGGACAATCCATCGGCAGTCTGGGTGCAAGATCTGGCTGGCCGCACGCTGGGCACCCTGGCCCGCACTGAGCGTGCCGATTACCACGATGCTGATGGCATCCGCGAACGGGCCACATTCAAAGCCACCGAATTGGCCAAGGGCATCCAGGAAGTCCGCCGCCTGGAGCTGAGCAACCCCGATGCCCTCGCGCAGATCCAGGACAACGCCAACACCGCAGCCATCCTGAATGCCTTCGAAGGCCCCCACGCCGCCCCCGTGCCCGTGGCCACCATCCACAGCGAGACCAGCGAAGACCTGGTCAAGGAAATGGAAGGCCGCACCCTACCCGCCCCGCCCAAAGAAACCGCCACTGATCGCTACATGCGCAGAAGCAAAAAACCCTAACCAATCCAGACCACCCTGATCATGAGTAACAACTGTATTAAATGCGTTAAGCGCCGCCGCACGGGTGGCGATCTACTGTGCAACGAATGTCGGGAAGAAAGTCCTCTTACCTCAGAGGAGACTCAATTCATCGAACGCAAATTCAGGGAATTCAAAGCCTTGGAGGAACAGGCAAAAAGGAGTTGTTCAAACTGCAAACATGGCGGCCCAAAGACTGGAGAAAACGTCCTCTGCCAACATCCGCACTGGGATGATATCGGGGAGCCTAAGACCAGCTCATGGCGCGACATACCCCAAGACTTCGCAAGGGAGTGTGCCGATTACGAACTTCAAATTTCAAAAGAGACTACCGCTTAAAATCCAGACCACCACCCTTATGCCTGCACTGCATCACAACCATCCTGAAGCCTCAGACCGCACTGAGGTGACCATCGCCACGAAGACCCTTTGGAATGAGGGCAAACACTGGGTCAGCTACCCTGAAGAGTGGCAGACCCTCATCATCCAATGCGCCGAAATCCAGGCCCGCCTACGCGCCACAGGTGCCCAGGGGCGCAACTGGTCAGATGAAGACTTCGCGGGGCATTCCAGCCTGGCCAAAAAGTGGCCGTCTTTCCGTGTGGGTCTCTATCCTTACCCTTCCACCGCAAAGACCCGCACCGAACTGAAAGCCGGGCTTCTGGATCTGCTGGCCCATGCTCGCAATCACGAGCTGCGCACTGAGGATGAAGGCCGCCGCGCTCAGATTTCCGCCGTCTCTAGCCAGTTCATTGAGCTGCCCGATTACAAAGCCATCCGGGGTGCTATCCAGGCCGCGAAAGCCAAGATTGGCGAACGCAACGAAGAGCGCCTGGTCGTCTTCCGTGCCCGCACTCGGGGTGGCAAGACCTGGCTCGCTGACAAGCTCATTGAAGAGGGCATCGTGACCTGGAAGGTGGTGGCTACTCCCTGCTGGAAAGCCAGTTATAAAGCCATGCTCCTGAAGCTGGCCGAACTCATCGGCATCAGCGAGGCCCGCCGCACTGTGCTGGATCTGGAAACCGTTGTCCTGAAGCACATGAAGACCCTGGCCGGGGTGCTCCTTTTCGAAGAGGTTCAGAGCCTCTGTCACCAGTCTCAAGAGTTTATCAAAACCATCTTAAATGAGACCACTTTGACGGTCTGCATCTTCATCACGAATGAAGCTCATGACACCCTCCTTTCAAAGGGCGGCAATGAGCTAGCCCAACTCTTCGCCCGTGCTGAAGCGAACCTCCCAGCCAGCCCCATCACGGCGGAGATCGTCAAGATGTTCGCCCCCGGCCTTTACGCCCGTGTCAGCCATGAAGGCCAGCTCGTACGCATCGCCAAAGCCGCCAACGATCTGGGAGCCCTGAGCGCCGTTCGCCGCATCACCGACATGATCCGCGCCGATACCAAAGCTGGGGCGCTGATCTCTGACAAAGACGTGGATGCCGCCATCGCTGATTACCGCTCATGCGTCCCCATCGTCAAGACCACCCGCGCCCTATTCGGTGCCCCTCCATCCACCCGCAAAGCTGCCTAACCAAGCCTTCACAGACCACCCATTATGAGCAAGCCTTCAAAGCACCCGCAGACAGATGCACTAGAAGACAAATACGGGCCGTGCAATTCCGGTGCCCTTAAAACTCTGTGCCACAAACTTGAAAGCGATCTTCAAAGCGAAAAAGATCAGGTTGAGCAACTCAAGCAAGCCCTCTCTCCATTCTACTTTTTTGGAAAGCATTATGAGGGCCGCGATGACATTCTCACGCCAATTGTAACGCGGGGGCATCAAGCCTTGTCCGTGGCCGCATTCCTTGGTGCCGTGTGGGCATTCAAAAACCCTGCTACACCGAAAGCCCCTGATGATGGGGGAGTGGTGGACATGCTGTTTAGCCGCACTTCAGCGCCAGGCTCCCGACCTCCAAAGCCTGAGGGATTGGCCGATCTAAAGCAGCCCGCCAAAGCATGGCTTGCTGACGCCTTTGAAAACTTCGCAACCCTCCTAGGTGATGATGAAGATCCTAGCTTCACCATCACTCACAGCGGCGTGGTTGTTGAATTTCGTGTGATGACCATCCCCGGCCTTTTTGAGCGCCTGTGTATCAAGGTGCCGATGAATAAACTCAAGAATGCGATCAACACAGGGGGACTTGATTTTGACGGGTCTATGAAGGTGCCAAAAACCAAGACTAAAAAGGCCTCCAAAAAAACCACCAAAACCGCCTAACCAACCCTTCACAGACCACCCTTTATGAACTCAATCAAAGACAGTTTTCACCCTCTCTGCTGGGATCTCTACAAGATCATTAAAAACGCTCTGAAGCTCGCTGGTACCACCCTACTGATTACCGGGTTTGTATTCTCTTGGCTTCTCTGGCTAACCCTTCACGCATCAGACCCTTTCTCTTTCAGCTTGGCCCTCACGGCAACACTCATTGAGGGCATCCTTTTCGCCGTGATGGCCGCCATCACAGTGATGTACATGCTTTGCCACGCGCTGGCCCTCTACCAAGAGCCCACTGAGCCCAGCGCAACCGCTGAAACAGAAGAAGTCTGAGAGCCAAACGAACCCTTCACAGACCACCCAAAATGAACGCTATTATTACCTTCCAAGACCACGGCCAAGACTTCCTTATTTGGCGCATTGAAAACGACAAGGTTGTGGATTCTCAGCCCTTCCAGTTTCGCCAGTGGGGTGGAGCCAAAATTCTCAACGGAGAAAGCCTGAAAGTCGGCGCTTGCGTAGAGATCCACGCTCCACGTCCAATCAATCAATTCATCTCAATCAAGTACCCTATCGAAAGCATTCAAGTCCTGCCTGATGCTTTTGGTTATGAGGTGGAAATTTTACTCAACGCCGGGGGCGCTGAAACTGAGACCATCACTAAGCGCTGGCAGGTGAAAAGCTACGCAGCCGCCTGCAAAAACGGCCGCCTTGTGAAGCGTGCCAAAAGGATCACGAAAGTCACTCCCGTCTCAAAGGAAGCGTGGATCAGCGCCTATGGCGATTCCCGCCTCAAGAATCCTTTCAAGTGAGCTAACCAACCCTTCACAGGCCACCCCTTATGAACTCAATCAGAGACAGTTTTCACCCTATCTGCTGGGATCTCTACAAGACCATTAAAAACGGTCTAAAGCTCGCTGGTACCATCCTACTGACTACCGCGTTTTTATTCTCCCTGTCACTCTCGCAACCCCTTCGCGAATCACATTTCCATCTTATGAGCCCCGCCGCAAAAAAAGCAGAAAACATCATTCAGGAAACGATTGGCAACGCAGTCGAAAAACTCAGCCCTGAAGATTATGAGGCCGTGATCGAATCCATTCATAGCCACACCCAGAGCTTGCTGGACTGCATCGAAGAAGAACGCGCTGAATAACCACTCATCATGAGCCGCCCCGCCCCCATGTCAGACACGGATCTGGCCGAATTTGAAAGCCTGGCCAATGCCACCATTCACGAGCTGGTACACGCCGTGAAACACACCCAGGAAGATGACTTCAGCCTGACTGAAAGCTCCCTGGATCAAGTGTACATGAACGTCCAGCGCCTGGCCGATCTGGCTGGGATCACACAACCCTGCGCAACCAATCTACCGCCCGAAGACCTGCCTCTTTCTGACTCTCACAGCATGTTACAAGAATTGGAATTACCCTTTAAACGTGGTGGCAACTATGTGCTCACAGAGGCCGAAGTTGAACTCGTTTATCTATCCCTCAGCCGCCTCCAAGACATAGAGGAGATGGCAGCTAAACGGGACTGGAAAGGGCTGGCTCTTTATTGCCCAAAAGACACCTAAATTTCATATTTTTACCCCTTATGTTTCACGAACTCAAAACCGATTTACCCGCCTTTGTGGCTGTGGCCACAGGCCTTAAAACCTTCGAAATTCGCCTGAACGATCGCAACTATCGCAAGGGTGATATTCTCAGCCTGCGAGCCACGAAAAGCACAGGTGAAGAAATGAAAGCAGGCGCACCCCTGGAATACGTTGGCGACCCTGTAAACGTCAAGGTCTCGCACGTCATGCAAGGCCCCTGCTACGGCCTCCAAAAGGATTGGTGCATCCTCAGCATCCAGCACATCCCCACCGTCTAAAAACCCCATGAATGACGAACCTACATTCACCTTCAAAGACAAGTTTTGGATGGTCGTCAATGTGTCTGAATGCGTGGAAAACAAACGGGGATATGAGGTGCTTCCAAATCGGCGGCCTAAATTCATCCATGACACCAAAGAGGATGCCGAAGCTGAGGCCATCCGCCTGCATCAATTAGGCCGTCGTTTCGTCGTCTTGGAGTCCATCGCATTCACCGAATCCCGGCCAAACTGGGTGATTACCGAACCTCAAAACATTGCCGTTCTGGAGTCTTTCGATCGCCTCACACCCAAGCCCTTCAAAAAGGCCAAAAAACCAAACTCAATTCGGGCTCAAAAAGCCCATTAAAACACCTGTCAAAACTCAATTATCATGAAACGCCTTACCGTCTCAGACCTTCGCAAATCCGGCCTCTCTATTCTGCCCGCTGCCATCCGTTCCGATGAAGAATTGGAACTCGCAGTATCCACCGCTGGAGACCTGGAAATCTCCATTGAACGCAAGCAAGCCCAGATGACCCAGGAACTCGCAGACCTGAAGGAAAAAGAGCAGGCCATCAAGGAGCGTTTCAGCCTGGAGATTGACTCCCTGAAAAGCAAACTGGATGCCGAACAAAGCCGCGCCCGCGCCTGGTGTGAAGCTCACCGCGAAAGACTCTTTGGCGACAAGAAAGCCATCACCATTCTGGCCGCTGAATTACGCTTCAAATCCACCCCTGGAAAATGCGAGCTGGCCCCGGATCTGGATGACACCGATGTCATCGCCCGCATCATGGCCCTGCCTGATGCTGATGCCGATCTGCGAGACCAGCTTATCCGCATTGATCCGCAGCTAGATCGCGCTGCCTTCCTGGTACTGTGGAACTCCACACTCCCCGGCTCTCCCGAGCGTCAAAAACTCGCCAGCATCGGGGCCACAGTGACCAAAAAAGAAGCCTTCCACATCACCACCGCCACAGGCGGAAAAGTGAAGGGCGAAAGCAAGAAAAAGGAGGCTGCTTAAATGAGTGCATTGCCCCTCTCTTTGTGGGTTTCGGCCCCGGCCCAAACTTGGACCTATGTTTGGGGCACTGATACCGTCATTATTGATGGTGTGTCTATGATGCGGCACACGGGCGTAGATGTGACCCTTTTTCACCCTTTTGCGGGCGCTGTTCAGCCTGTCAAAGTTGGTCGTCAGTTTTCTTGTGTCGGGTGCCCCCACCTTGGCATTGATGAATATGGCCAGCTCAGTTGCGCACATCCTGAGTATCTTACCGCTTACGGATGCCCGCAAGGAATCGGGTCCGGTCGTTATGGCATGTTTAGCCATAGCGATTGCCCCATGTGGAGTGATCCCATTGCCCGCCGCCGTTGGCGGCAAAAGTTGAAGTGGAAGTACATCTTCTGGAATTACTATCACGAGTCAGGAAAAAACGGCTGGAAATACGGGTTTGGAAATGAGCCTTTCGCTCTTCGCTGGGCATAAAAATCAGCCTGTAAAATCATGAAACCTGCCCGCTATCTCACCCCCCTGTCTAAAGTCCAAATCACCCAGCTTTGCGCCCTGGCAACGAAGGCTTTTAAAGCTGCTCAGGCACGGGGGGCGCTGGATGATGATATGACCGCCGCGCAGTTCCGCAAAGACGGGCAATGGGAGGCCGCGAAAGTGGCCTCCCTCAAAGAGGCTAATCAGGGCCATTATCTGGAGATCCGGGGCAAGTGGTGGACGGTCATCGGAAACCTGGAGCAAGCCTTTTACGACTTCCTGAACGGCGGGCCGGAAAATGAGGCCCGCCGTCAGATGGCCTGGCGGCTCGCTGGCCAGGTCGCAGGCATGGCTGAGGCCATCGGCATTCAGCAGCAAGACCGGGCGCTCATGGCGGCCATGGCAGAGATGCAGCCCGGCCAGGTCATCATTCCCCCCACGCCCCGCATCCCTGAGCCTGAGCTGGCCGCTCAGGCTTGGGCCTACACCGCGCACCTGGCGCGGGAAAAATTCAAGACCACCCGCCTGGAGGATCTGGATGCAGATCAGTTAGAGCAGCTTGGCTTCACCCTCGTGAACCGGGCGAACGCCAAACGGGGCAAAGGTGACAGTACCAGCCGAAACAAAGGCCAGCGGGGCCGCTCAAAACCCTCTCAAGAGACCTTTGAGAGCGATTCAAGCCACATTCGCCGCACGGGCCACGATGCCCCAAGCGCGGCAGATCTCCCCCAAAGTGGGTCAGATCGCCTGTAGATCGCGCCCATAGCGCACCGGACTGGGTCACAAAGTACCGCCCAAATCCGCCCAAATCCGGGTCAATCCGGTTTCTTTCCTTCAATGGGGGCGCAGGCTGCGGCTCACAAACAGATAGTCCAGGCGGCCATACACATCAGCCGCGTCCCAAAAATGAGTCCACACCTGCCCGTGGGCGTCGCGCAGATAGAGATCAATCATGTATCCCGGAGTGGAGCGTGAGCCGATGATCTCGCTGATGGCAGGTTCATTGCGATGCTCATTAAAATCTCCATAGCTGACGATCTTCGCCTGCGGCTGCGCCTCAAAGATACGGTCCAGGTGCTTCCTGAGGAGATGGGCCTCATTTCGGCGCATCAGGGACTCATCCGCCTCCGGGATGGCTCTTTTGGACTTGAGATGCACTCCTAGACACCGGATCTCAAATCCTCCACCCACATCCACCGTGGCATCTAAAATGCCGCGCTGCATGGGAAAGGTCTCTGCCCCCATCTGGTAGCTAAGTTTCGTCTGCGAATCACGGGCGGTAATGGGAAAACGAGAGAGTAGCCCCAGGCTGCGGGTGGTATCACCTCCCGTGCAGTGTTCTAGGTGCGGCAGATCTAGTCCCTGGTCGCGGAGGCGAGATTGCAGCTCTTTAAGGTCATCCAAGCTGCCGATTTCACAAACGCCGAGAACATCGGGATGGATGTCTTTGAGAAAGGCAACGACGAGTGCTTTTTCAGCCTCGGGTTTGGCGGTGAGAGGACTGTCTTCGTCTCCGAAAGATCGCTGCATGAGCAGCCAATTTTTAAGGTTGTAGGAGCAAAAAGTGACCGATTTGGGCACTTCTTGTCCATGGAGCGAAGGCCAGCCAGCCAGAAGACCAAAGAAAACGGCGAGGATGAATCCTCGCCGTTTCAAACATGTTTGGGTGGCTTCCATTGGGGTCGCCTAGGGGAACTCAGACGTCCTGGGAAGAGGACACTGGCTGGCGTTTTTCGACGGTCTGGGGGATCGTCGGACGCTGGACTTCATCCTGCGCGTTGGTCAGCTCGTGCTCAAATTCTTCGCGGGCTTTTTTGAACTCACCCATGCTTTTACCCAGGCTGCGGGCGAAAGTCGGGAGCTTTTTAGCTCCGAAAAGGACGAGGACAAGAATGGCGATGATAATCAACTCGGGCGTGCCGAGAGGGCCAAAGGCGGTGAAAAGGTGACTAGTGTTCATGGCTGTAGATAATTACGTTCGAATGTGCAACGGTGCAAGCCGACCTTTTCTCCACGTGGGTGGCCAGGATGCACGACAAGAAGGACGATTTGGGGGAAAGTCCGTTCAGGAGTTGTCATCGCTCGTTATGTGGTCTTTATTTCAAATCCGCTCAAAAAATATTCTGTCAGACTCATTTCCCCCCTCGCAATGATCTCCGTCCAAGACCTCACCAAGCAGTATGCCGGACGCATGGCGGTGGATCACATCTCCTTTGAGGTGCAGCCGGGTGAAATTGTGGGGTTTCTAGGACCCAACGGGGCAGGGAAATCAACCACGATGCGGGTTTTGACCGGGTTTATGCCACCTACTTCCGGCCAAGTGACCGTGAATGGGTTTGATGTCTTTCGTCAGTCTCTCGAAGTTCGTCGCTCCATCGGTTACATGCCTGAAATGGCTCCGCTCTACACGGACATGAAGGTGAAGGAATACCTCCGCTTTCGTGGAGAACTCAAAGGGCTGCGCGGGCGGGACATGCGCCGCCGGGTGGGGGAGGTGATGGATCTGTGCTCCGTGGCCGATGTACGCCGGCGCTTGATCGGCAATCTTTCCAAAGGCTACCGCCAGCGTGTGGCCCTGGCAGATGCTCTGCTGCATGAGCCGCCTCTTCTGATTCTAGATGAGCCGACGAGTGGCCTAGACCCTATCCAGATCCGCCAGGTGCGTGAGTTACTGGCCAGTCTGAGACCTAAGCACACCATTCTGCTTTCCACTCACATCTTGCAGGAAGTGGAGCAGATTTGTGATCGCGTTATCATGATTCATCACGGGCGCCTGCTGGCCAACGACACTCCGGCGAACCTGACCAAAAAACTGCGCGCTCTGACCCAGGTTTTTGTAGAAGTGAATGGGGAAGGGGATGTGGCTGCCGCGCTGGAATCTCTGCCCACCGTGCGCAAAGTCATCGAAGACTCTAGAGACGGTTCTTGGACACACTACACCCTGCGAGTGGAGCCTGGAAATGATGTGCGTGAAGCCGTGATGAATCTGGCTGCCTCTAAACAATGGAAACTGCGGGAACTCCACCGCCAACTCCCCAGCCTGGAGGATGTCTTTGTGGAATTGGCAGCCTCTGAGCCTATGAAATCCTGACCCTGCCAAACGACACGATGAGAATCTTCTGGGTGCTGCTGAAAAAAGAACTGCGCGCGTTTTTCGTGTCGCCGATGGCCTACATCGTCCTGGCCCTCATCATGGTGTTGAATGGCTTTTGCCTGCGCGCCGCTCTTTCTCTATTGGAAAGTGCCCCGAGTGAAGGATCCATCGTGACTTGGACCTTTGATGCCATTTGGTTTTGGCTCTCCTATTTCTTTGTCTTCCCGCTCCTGACCATGCGCCTTTTCTCGGAGGAGAAAAAGATGGGGACCTTTGAAACGCTATTCACCGCTCCGGTACGGGCCTGGCAGGTGGTCTGGGCAAAATACATCGCCTCCGTCATCATCTACTGCGTTCTTTGGGTGCCGAGTTACCTGAACTTTGAGCTTCTGGACTGGATCACCCTCGGGCAGATTGAGATGCCAGTGGGTGCCTTGAAAGGCAGCTACTTGATCCTTTTTGTAATGGGGCTTTTTAATCTGGCCATGGGCTGTTTGGCCTCCGCCTTGACCTCCAATCAGATCATCGCCGCCGTGATGTCCTTCACGGCCAGCCTGTTGCATTTCCTGGTAGGGCTATTCATCAGTGTCATCGGTCGTCAGGTGAATGAGACCTTTGTGGACATCACCAACTACTTTGCTAGCCGGGAGCACATCCGCACCTTCACCAGTGGCCTCATTGATACGCGCCCGCTTGTCTATTACAGCAGCTTAGCTTTGCTCTTCCTGGCCCTCACTCACCAAGTGGTGGAATTCCGCCGCTGGAGGTCTTGAGCCGCCTTCGCAAACGATCCCTTTTGCCATTTCGTAGCAATGCCCGATTCCCTTCCAGATTCCAGCCCCGCGCCGAAGCCTTCTCTACCGAAGAGATGGGGCATCGGCTTAAACGTGGTCTTGCAGGTCATCCTGGTGCTGGGCATTTTCTTTGGCGTCAATCGCCTGAGTTACCGCTACCACGCACGCTGGGATCTCAGCCCGCAGCAGAGCTACACGCTCAGTTCCGCCACGCTGAACTATTTGGGCAAGCTTTCCAAAGATGTTTTCATCGCTAACGTCTTCGCTCGCGATTCCAAAATTTTCCCCGATGTGCAGGCTCTCTTGGAGGAGTATCGCATCAATGGTCGTGGTCGTGTCAAACTCCGTTCCATTGACCCCCTTCGCGACATTGACCGTGCGGAGTCGTTGAAGGCTGAAACCGGGCTGGCGCTGGATCAAAACGGCATCGTTATTCGCGTGGGAAACCGCACCCGTTTCATTCGGGAAGAAGAGATGGTCATTCGCGAAACGGGCAATCAAACCGTCCGTGTCATCAAGGAATTTCGTGGTGAAGATGCGGTCACTTCAGCGATGATTAATTTGATCGAAGGCGGGGAACGCAAGTTCTACATGGTGCTCGGCAAAGGGGCCCGCACCGAGGCTGCTCTGGCCGATGCGATGGCGGCGCTAGGCGGACTGGGACGCCAACAGAATTTCCAGCTTCTTCCCCTCAATTTGGCCGATATCAAACGGGTGCCAGAGGATGCCGACGGTCTCCTCATGGTGGGGCTTCGTTATGACCTTTCTGAGCGCGAGGTGGACATGCTGAAAGCCTACTGGGGCAGCAAACGTGCAGGCTTGTTGGTGATGCTGGATCCAGCGGGTGAGACTCCGCGCTTGCATGCCTTTTTAGGGATGAATGGCGTCACACCCCGTGAAGACCGTGTGCTGTATGCGGAAAGCACTGGCACAGGCACTCGCAAAGAGTTTTCGGTGCAGGCCGTTTTTGACAATGAGTCCTCCATCACCCAGCCGCTGGCCGCCTCCACGGTCACGATGCCGGGGCAGTCGCAGTCTTTGGATCTGCGCTTTGATGACGATTATCTGCAAAATCAAAACATCACCGTTCATGCCCTCATCGGTGCTTCTGACCGCTATTGGGGAGAGAAAAACTACCTCGAAGACCTGCCTTTGGTGGATGAGGAGGATACCAAAGCTCCCATTTTCCTAGCGGCTTCTGTGGAGCGTGGAAGCGTCACCGATGAGCGCCTGCGTGTGGATACCTGTCGTATGGTGGTGGTGGGGAATTCCTCTCTCTTGGACAAAAAAACCGCTCTGGCTGTGAACCGTGACTTTGTCGCAGGCAGCCTCAATTGGATCATCAATCGTGATAAACTGGGCGGCATCACCCCCAAGCTCAAACACAGCTACCGCATCCAGCTCAATCCTCGGCAGAACGAGCTGATTTTTTGGATCACCACCATCGCCATGCCAGGGCTCGTTTTGGGCCTCGGCATGATGGTCTGGGCTTCTCGCCGCGCCGCCTGACACCACCACCATGCACCCGCGTACCACGGCTTTTTTGCTGCTTCTTGTTGTCGCCCTTGGCGCAGTCATCCTCGGGGTCGAGCGTTACCTGCCATCCACGCGCGAGCTGCGTGAGATGAAGAAAGGACCGGCGAAATTTAATAAGGGGGAAGTGACCCAGTTTGAGATTGATTCCAGCGGGGGTGATGGCGTTTCCCTAGCCCGTGAAAAAGGCATCTGGTGGGTACGGCGTCCCTTTAACGATCATGCAGATCCTGACAAGGTCACCAAGCTGCTGGATGAACTTCTCGCCATCGGTTGGATCGAGCGTGTCCATCGTTCTGAATTCGATGAAGCTGGCTGGGCCAAAACGGCTCTTGAGCAGCCCCGCCATAAACTGCGCCTCATGGCCGGTAGCGAGCTAGTCTTGGAGCTTTGGCTGGGCGCAGCGGCCCCGATCGATGGTAGCCACTACATCGCCTTACAAAAAGCTCAGGACAGCACGGAGGTCACCTACTACGTGGCCAAAACCACTTTGCCCGATCTCCTGAAACCCGCCCCCAAAGACTGGCGGGATAGTAAATTGGTCAGACTTTCCGCTGAGCATGTCATCGGCATCAAACTGGTCCAAGAAGGTGGCCAGATCGAGCTGGCGCGTGTCCAGGACGGCGGCAGTTGGGTCCTCACGAAACCTCTCAGCACACGTGGTAGCAAAGAGAAGATCGGTGAATTGCTTTCCACTCTACTGAACCTTGAGATCAAAGATGCTGTCGAGGTCGCTAGTAGCTCTGCCGCCTCCATTGATGCTGGAAAGAGCCCCTCAGATACGCAGGCACAACCGCTGAAAATCACCCTCACGGCCAAGCAGGGGGAGACGATGATTGAGACCGAAATCAATCTGACCAAACCGGTCGGAGACGCCCTCGAAACGAAGGCCACGGTGAATTATCGCCGCCCTGTCTTCACCGTCTTATCGAAATCCTTGAAGGAACTTTGGGCTCAGCCCAACGATCTTCGGGATCGCATGCTCGCACGGGTCAATTCGGAGGCGGTGAGTTCCGTGCGCATCGAGTCAGTGGCCTTTCCTCCGGTCATCTTGGAAAAACAATCGGAGTCCTGGTTCCTCCGCCGTCACAATAAACTGGAGCCTGCCAATGGAGATCGTGTTGCCCGCCTGTTTGAGTCATTGAATACTCATCCCATCCGCAGCTACGCCTCGGATTCTGCGGCCAATCTGGCGGGTTATGGTTTGGATAAACCCTTCCTCACGCTCATCTTTGGTGCCGCTGATGGGCGCACCTCGAAGATGTTTTTTGGGGCCAATGCTGAGCGAACGGAGTTCTTCGCCAAATACGAGGCTGAGCCAAGTGTGTATCAAATCGATGCCTCATTGCTCCCCAGCATTCCCCAAGATGGTATCAAGTGGAAAGGCCTGGGTGCGCTGCGTTTCACCCAGTTTGCCTTGCGCAGGATCAGCCTCGGCCTGGGCACCCAACCGCCCGTGGAGCTTTCTTACGATCCTACCACCGCCCAGTGGACGGGTGTTCGTGCAGGTCGCGACATCACTGCCATGATTGATCGAGTGAAGGCCGACCGCCTCGCCGGTTCTCTGGCTAAATTCAATGTGCAGGACTGGTCTGCAGATGCCACCAATGCCATTCAGGCCCTGAAAACACCCGCTCTTCGCGTGGTGGTGACGCTGGGGGAACCTGGGGTCAATACTGGCCCAACGCGTGACATTGAGCTCAATTTTTCACCCACCCAGCCGGATATGGATACCGCCTTGTATTTCGGCCAGGTTGGCACTGGGCCAGATGTTTTTTACGTCACCCGTGCCTCCTTGCTGGAGCTTTTGGCCCCGGTCTTTAAGTCGGAGTAAAAGGCGGACTAAACTGACTTGGTTTGCATCCGCAGTTGCACGCGGGCGCGTTGGTTCTACTTTCACGGCCCATTTTCATCAGCCTGCCGCAGGCTAAACCAACCTCATGAGCACCCACGTCAAACTCTACATCCCTGGTCCCGTCGAAGTCAGTCCCGCCACCTTCGCAGCCATGTCCCAGCCTATGATGGGCCACCGTGGCAAAGGCTTCCAGGATCTGTATGCTGAGATCCAGCCGATGCTGCAGACTCTCTTCGGCACGAAGCAGCAGGTGTTTCTCAGCACCTCTTCGGCATGGGGTGTGATGGAAGGTTCCATCCGAAATCTGGTGAAGAAAAAGGTGCTGAACTGCTGCAATGGCGCTTTTTCTGACAAGTGGCTGGATGTCTCCAAGCGTTGTGGCAAACAGGCCGAGGCCTACCAGGTGGAGTGGGGCCAGCCCATCCTGCCGGAGGAGATTGATAAGCGTCTCGCCACTGGTGAGTTCGATGCCATCACCTTCATCCACAATGAGACCTCCACAGGCGTGCTCAGCCCGCTGACAGAGATCGCGGCGTTGAAGAAAAAATATCCAGATGTGATGTTCATCACAGACTCCGTTTCTGGTTTTACCACCCTGCCGGTGAACTTCGACGAACTGGGCATTGATGTCCTTTTGACGGGCAGCCAAAAAGCTTTCGCCCTGCCTCCAGGCCTGGCCCTTTTCGCCGCTTCAGAGGCTGCCATGGCACGCGCAGCCACGATTGAGGATCGCGGTTATTATTTCGACTTCATCGAGTTCAAAGCCAATGGCGAGAAAAGCATGACGCCTAGCACGCCGTGCATCAGTCTCATCTACGGCCTGCGTCATCAGTTGCAGACCATGTTCGCTGAGGGGCTCGAAAACCGCTATGCACGTCATGCTCGCCTCAATGGTCTGGTGCACGACTGGGTCCGCCGCAATGGCTTCGAATTCTTTGCTCCTGAAGGTTATCGCTCGAAGTCGCTGACTTGCGTGGCTAACAACAAGGAGATTGATGTCGCTGCCTTCATCGGTCTGCTGAAAAAGAACCACAGCCTCATCATTGATGGCGGTTACGGCAAGCTGAAGGGCAAGACCTTCCGCATCTCTAACATGGGTGATGAAACCGATGAAAGCATCGGTGCCGTCATCGCGGCTCTGGATGACAGCCTAGCCAAGCTGTAGTTGATAGAGGCGTCGGCTGGCGCGGGTTTTAAAAAATCCTCGCCAGTCTTCAACACAATCTCTTCCATGTCTTTTAAGCCTCCAGGTCAATGCCCTGCGTGTGGCGAATGGGTGCCGCGTGGTGCGGTGGCCTGTGATGACTGTGGTGCCTGCGCGAAGTCGGGGTGGAAGGGCAACTCTCAGGTCTATGATGGACTGGATCTGCCGGACGAAGACTTCGACTACGATGAATTTGTGGAACGCGAGTTTGGTTCGTCCAAGCCAGGGCGCGGCATTTCTCGTGAGTTGTTTTGGCGTTGGGTGGCAGCCATTGTGCTGGCTGTCATGGTGCTGGGTTATCTCTGGTCCGCTTTTTAATTGGGCTATTGAGCTTCGGCAGGGCGGGGGAGATCTTCCATTCCCCTCAGTTGTGCTCTTGAGAAGATGATTGTAAAAGGGGACCTGCTTCGCATGTCACTCGATCTCTCATCCATCGCCCTCATTGCCGGGAACGGCATCTATCCGGAGACCTTTGTCAAGGCTGCCCGCCGCGCGGGTGTGCAGCGTTTGGTCGTGGCGGCCTTTGTCAATGAAACGAAGCCGGAACTCGCAGAGATGGTGGATGCCATCGAATGGTTTCGCGTGGGGCAGCTTAGCAAAATGATCTCCTTTTTTGTTAGGCAAGGCATCAAACAAACCGTGATGGTGGGGCAGATCGCGCCCAAGAATCTCTTCGATCTACGGCCAGACCTGCGCTTGCTCATGATGCTGGCACGGCTGAAACAGCGCAATGCCGAGACCTTGTTCGGTGCCATCAGCGATGAGATGGCCAAAGACGGCGTGACCCTACTTCCGGCCACCACGTTTCTCGAAGACCTCATGCCCGCGCGCGGTCATGTCGCAGGACCCTCCATCAAAAAACGTCGTTGGGAAGATGCGGACTACGGCTTCCAGATTGCCAAAGAAAGCAGCCGTCTGGACATCGGCCAAACGGTGGTGGTAAAAAATGGCACCGTGCTGGCTGTGGAGGCTTTTGAAGGAACCAACGAAGCCGTCAAACGTGGAGGGGCCATGGGCAAAGGTGGCGCAACGATGGTAAAGGTCTCCAAGCCCAATCAGGACATGCGATTTGATGTCCCTGTGATCGGCCCGGACACCATCCGAACGGCTGCGGAGGCTGGGGTGGATTTGATTGCGGTGGAGGCTGGAAAAACTTTATTGTTAGGCCTGGAAGAACTGCGCCAAGAATGTCACCAGAGAAAGGTCGCAGTCATTGCTTTGTGATCTTACCGAGGACTTTCCTGGGCATAATTTTCTAAAAAGAGCGGTAAAGTCTTGATTTATCAGGGCAAAACCGGAAAAAATGAGCGCTTCCCGCTGTGGCGGGTCAAAAACCGAGTTCTCCTTAACCAACCCCATATGTTACTCACAGCCCTCAAAGTTAAATTGGCCGCCATGGTCGCAGTTGCCGGTCTGAATACCGACGAAATGGACAAGCCAAGCGAGGCGTTCCAGGCCATCCTTAAGCAGCTCGATGCTGACCAGAAAGCCGCCGCTGAGAAGCCGGGTGCAGGTCCAGACGTCAATGCCTCTTTCAACAATGCTCTCGCCAAGGTCAATGAACTGGCCAAAAACGGCGACAAAGATGCTCTTTATGCCCTGGGACATTGGGGCGTGCTGAGCAACAGCAACGTCAACGAGATCATTGAGCTTTATCGCAAAGCTGCTGCCCAGGGCCAGGTCCTGGCCAAGGCTGAACTCGCTCAGGTGCTTCTCCAGGCCGCTCCTCAGGATCCTGAGCGCGTCGCGGAAGCTGTGAAGCTGATTCAGGAAGCTGAAGCTGCTAACAACAAAGTCGCACGTCGCCTTCTGGCGAATCTTCACATCGCCGGCATCGGTGGTGTGGAAAAGAGCGTGGACAAGGCCAAGGCCCTTCTCGAAAAAGGCAGCGCTGAAGGCGATGGCGAGTCCACCCTCGGTCTCAGCCAGCTCTATGCAGCAGGCGTTCCGGGAGTGCCTAAGGACGAAGCCAAGTCCCTCGAATACCTCATCAAAGCCACTGAGCAGAAAAACGCTGTGGCCATGAGCACCTACGCGGCCCGCCTTTTTGATGGCGATCCCGTCGTGGAAGGCAGCAAGCAGTTGGTCAAAAAAGACCCTGAAGCAGCCATGAAGATGTTTGAAGATGCAGCTGCTACTGGCTTCGCCGCAGCGAACCGCCTCCTCGGTGCCATCTATGAAAGCGGTCTGGGTGGCAAAACCCGCGACCTGAAGAAGGCTGTCGAATACTTCACCAAAGCTGCGAATGCTAATGACGCCCAGGCTCTTTTCCGCCTTGGTAACTACTTCGAAGCAGGTCTCAATGAAGGCGAAGGCGAGAAAGCCGTCTCCGTGGTGCAGCAGAACGCCAAGAGCGCTCTGGATCTGTATCGCCTGGCTGCCCAGAACGGCCTTTCCGAAGCCTTCTTCAACGTGGGTGTTTATTATGAAACCGGCACCGTGGTGGACAAGGATCCTGAAAAGGCCTTCACCTTCCAGCTTCGTGCGGCCAATTCCGGCTTGCCTCAGGCCCAGCACCGTCTGGCGACCTATTACCAGAACGGCACGGGCGTCGCTCAGGACCTCGTCGCTGCCATGGGCTGGTATCAGCGTGCTGCTGGTGCTAACTTCGTTCTCAGCCAGATCGCTCTGGGTCAGATGTATGAAATCGGTGCAGGCACTCGCCCTGACCCAATCTCCGCATCCCAGATGTATCTCAATGCGGCTGAACAGGGTGCTCCTCTGGCCATGCTCCGCCTCGCTAGCCTGAATGAGCGTGGTCTGTTGGACAAAGATAACAAGCCTAACCTCTCTCAGGCCCTGGCTTACGCCAAGCTTGCGCTGGATGCCTCCAACAAAGCTGAACTGGCCGTCAAATATCATGACGAGCTGAAGGCGAAGATGACCGCTGCCCAGATCTCTGAGGCGACGAAAATCTATGACGGCAAGAAAAAGCCAGCCGCAGCTCCAGCCACCCCAGCTAAGCCTACCGGTTCTGGCAAAAAGTAATTCAAAAAAAGAGTAGAATCAACTTGCCAACATTAGCTTAAACGCTAAGCTCCGGCTCCCCAAACCAGGGGAGCCGGTTTTCTTTTCCGGGGCATTAGCTCAGTTGGTAGAGCGCCTGCATGGCATGCAGGAGGTCAGCGGTTCGAACCCGCTATGCTCCACCAAAAGGTGGTACATTAATAAACCGCCTTTTACTTCACGGCTCCGTGCATTGCATCACCCCTCTTTATTTGCATTGTGCAGTTTCGTGGCCGATAGAGCCAGTCTGACTCCCCAACTAAAATAATTGTGAGCGAACCGAGACATTCCGAGCCCAAGAAAAAAGCATCCTTGTTGAGCCGCCTGAAGTCAGGCATCAAAAAAGCCATAGGATTGGGCGATAAAAAGCAAAAGACTCAGCCGACTGAAAAGGCGGAGCCCCATCGCATCGCCAAGATGTTTCCACATGAGCCTCACGCACCTGAGGCCAAAGCCGGCGAACGCCGCCGCGAACGTGAAGGTCCCCGCCGTGATCGTGGCCCTCGCCCAGAGCGCAGCGGTGAAGACCGTGGTCCTCGCCCACCCCGTGCTCCCCGTCCTGAAGGCCAGGGGGACCGTCCCCCACGCGCAGATCGCCCAGAAGGTGACCGCCCACCACGGCGTGAACGTTCTGAAAGAGGTGATCGCCCAGAGCGCGGTGGCGAACGCCCCCGCCGTGGAGAGCGGCCCGCCCGTGAGCGTGATGCAGGTGATACCAAGCCCCGCGAAAACTTCGCCGCACTGCCCCCCCCGCCAGCACCCCCTGTGCCGGAAGGTCCATTCCCAGAAGCTTTCCAGGTTCTTGGCCTCAGTGATGCCGTTCTCGCAGCCATTCGTGAGACCGGATATGAAAAGCCCACGCAGATTCAGGAGCGTGCGATTCCTGTCGTCCTGGAAGGTAAAGATGTGGTCGGTGCTTCACAGACCGGTACGGGTAAAACCGCTGCCTTTGCTCTTCCTACGCTGAGCCGTCTGGGGCCTCCCGGTGGCTTTCGCTGTTTGGTATTGGAGCCGACTCGTGAGCTGGCTGCCCAGGTGGTGGAGCAGTTTGAAAAATACGGCAAACATACCGGCCTGCGTGTCCTTTTGGTCCACGGCGGTGTCGGTTATGAAAAGCAGCGCCGAGGCCTGCAGGAAGGCGTGGACGTGGTCGTGGCCACTCCAGGCCGTTTGCTGGACTTCATGCAAGATGGCACGGCCAACCTGGAAAACCTGGAAGTGCTGATCCTCGACGAAGTGGACCGCATGCTGGACATGGGCTTCCTGCCAGACGTGCGCCGCATCGTGGAGCGCACGCCCAAGTCACGTCAGACTTTGTTCTTCTCAGCCACCATGCCGCCCCAGATTCAGACTCTGGCGGAGTTCGCTCTGAAGGATCCAGTAAGCATCGAGATCGGCATTCGTTTCTCTCCTGCAGAGACCGTTAGCCATTACATGTATCCTGTGGCCAGCGATCAGCGCCAGGAACTCCTGCTGGCGATTTTGAAGCAGACTCACATTGACAGTCTCATGATCTTTACCCGCACGAAAGCGCAGGCCGACCAGATCTATGCGGCCGTGAAAGAGCAGGGCACCTACAAGGTGGCTGTCATGCACTCCGACATCCGCCAGAGCGAACGCGAACGTGCCCTCAAAGGCTTCCGTGATGGTGAGTTTGAAGTCATCGTGGCAACGGACCTCGCGGCCCGTGGTCTGGATGTCAGCGGCGTCACCCACGTCATCAACTACATGGTGCCAGAGAACTCGGAAGACTACGTGCATCGCATTGGTCGTACCGGTCGTGCCCAGAAAGAGGGCGATGCCTTCACCATGTTCAGCGCTGAGGAGCTCCCCTATGTGGCCAGCATCGAACGCCTGATCAGCCAGAAGATTGAACGCAAGAAGCTGGAAGGCTTCAGCTACAAATACACGACGGTGCTGGATGAAGAGGACAAGGCCCGCGCCATCCTCCATGGCCGTGGTAAGAAGAAGCGGAGGTAGTTCTCCACTCTGAGCGCGTGCTTCCGATGAAGACCGCGCTTGCATCATCGGTGGCTGGTGCGATTGCCTCCCGCCGATGTTCGCCCATCTGACACGACTTCGAGAATCCGCCACGGTGGCCCATGTGCTGCCGCTGGCGGTTTTTATGTTATTGAACAGTGTCCCCGGCTGGTTCCGTATCGAGAACCCCGAACTGCCTTGGTATCAGCAGGCACCCGAGCACTGGCTTTATCCTGTGCAGACGCTTTTGACGGGAGGCCTCCTCGTTTTTTTTGCTCGTCACTATCGGCTCGCGCCGTGGCGTGGACTGGGCATGGCGGCCGCACTTGGCATCGTGGGCATTGCTTTCTGGATCGCGCCAGCTTGGTTTTATGAGCGGCTGGTGGCTTCAGGCACCCCGTTACCCGGCTGGGCCGAGTGGCTAGGGGTGGTAGAGCGGAAAGACGGCTTTAATCCCGAAGTGCTCAGTGCCTGGCCGTCGTGGCAATGGGCCTCCCTCGGCATGCGTTTTGTCCGCATGGTCGTGGTGGTGCCATTGATCGAAGAGATCTTCTGGCGCGGGTTTCTCATGCGCTATGTCGGGGCGGGGGAGCGTGACTGGCAGCAGATTCCTTTTGGTCTTCACTCCTGGCGGGTCTTTGGTGTGGTGACGGTGCTGGTGATGCTAGCGCACAATCCGGTGGACTATCTGGGGGCTTTTGTCTGGGGATCACTGATGTATTTCGTGGCTGTGCGGACGAAAAGTTTGGGGGCCTGTGTTTTCATGCACGCGGTGGGAAATTTGACCCTGGGGCTTTACGTATGCCAGACCCGCCAGTGGGGTTTTTGGTAATTCTGCCATAAGACTTGCCACCGGGGGCTAAATGTTAAAAGCTCGCGCCCCAATTCATGAGTCAGCCTGCCGCGCCCCAAGAAATCACCCGCCTGCGGGACCTGTCCTCCCATCAAAAGAAGTCGGGGCTAGCTGCCTGGTTAGGCTGGCTGTTCGATGGGCTGGACATGCACATCTACACGCTGGTGGCCACGCCCTTTGTCGCGGCCCTGCTGATGAAGGATGGCATCGCGGCCCCCTCGGGTGAAGTGGATACCAAGGCTTCCATCATCCAGGCCGCCTTCCTGGTTGGCTGGGCACTGGGTGGCGGGGTTTTCGGCTGGATCGGTGATCGCTTGGGCCGCAGTCGCACGTTGGTGCTGACCATTCTTTTCTACGCGGGTTTTACCGGTCTTTCCTACTTCTGCACCGAGTGGTGGCACCTGCTGATTTGCCGTTTCCTGTCTGCCTTGGGCATCGGTGGCGAGTGGGCCGTGGGTGCTTCTCTGCTGTCTGAAACTTGGCCGAAGAAATGGCGTCCCTGGATTGCCGCGACGCTGCAAACAGCCGTCAATATGGGCGTGCTGCTGGCCTGTCTAGCCGGGTGGCTGCTAAAGGATGATGAGAGCCACCGCACCATCTTCCTAGTCGGCATTCTGCCAGCCTTGCTCACGCTTTGGATTCGCAAGGCCGTGCCAGAAACGGAGGAATGGGAGGAGGCCCGCAAGGGGACCAAACCGCCACGCCTTGGAGAGCTCTTTGGCAAGCAGGTGGCCGGGACGACCTGGCGCGTGATGGTCATTTGTGCGGTTTCCCTCACGGCGCACTGGGCCTTCATGTTCTGGCAGCAGAGCCTCATCCGCGCCCTGCCCGAGGTGAAAAATCTCACCGGGCCGGAGCAAACGAATGCGGTGGTGGTGGCGCTGATGTACATCATGATCGGCTCCATCATCGGCAACTACGTGGCCGGAGCAGCGGCCAAGATCATGGGCTATCGCCGTGCCATCACGCTGATGCTGCTGGCCTACGGGATATGCATGCTGGCAGCCTTTTCGCAGACGTGGACGCATCAGCAGATGCTGTGGTGGTATGCCGTCATCGGTTTGTGCCAGGGCGTCTTTGGTCTCTTCACCATGTGCCTGCCGCCGCTCTTCCCCACGCTGTTGCGCACCACCGGGGCGGGCTTCTGCTACAACATTGGCCGCATTGTCGCCGCCGCAGGCACCGTCATGTTCAAGCTCTATGTACCTGTGGGGGACTATCGCCTCGCTCTTTACTACGCAGGCCTGCTCTTCATTCCCGCCGCCGCCATCGCGCTGCTGCTGCCGGAGGAAGAGTGAGGCAGAGATTGATTTTTAGACTCGAGTGACTAAGATCTCCCCATGCCAGTGACTTTGGACACTCTCTATGCTTCGGCACGCGGGCTACCTGTTACGGATCAGGGGCAACTGGTCTCGTTGCTGTTGGCCGATCTCTCCACGGGCTTGGTCGAAACTCAGGACGAAGAAATAGAAGCGATGGCGGATGAGCGTGAGGCTGAAATGGACACAGATCCAGCAGCCACACTTTCCCACGAGGACATGCTACGTTTCATCAACAGCCGCCCTCGGTGAAGGTGGTTTATCACAGGCTTGTGCAGGCAGATCTTGATCAAGCCTGGCAGTATTACGAAGACGCCTCCCAAGGATTGGGAGATCTGTTTTTCGCGGAGTTTTTGGAGATGATCGCGGCTATTCAACGGCACCCTCAACGCTGGGGTTTTGCCAGCCGAGGGCGTCGTCTGGCCCAGTTCAAACGCTTCCCATACAAAATGCTGTACCGCGTGGAGGCTGAGCGGATTAAAGTACTCGTCGTAAAGCATCAAAAGCGTCGTCCTTCGTATGGCGATGGACGTCACTGATTTTCCGCTGCCTTCTCTTCTGACACCTCATGTTTAAACTCCTCCTCCATCTCCTCTTCGGCAGCGTCTTCGTGTATGCCGGAGCCGTGAAGGCTTGGGATCCGGGGCTGTTTGTGATGGATGTGCGCAGCTTTGATCTACTGCCAGATCCGTATGCTGCCTGGCTGGCCATGTTCTTGCCTTGGCTCGAGATCTTCTCCGGCTTGGCAGTGATCACGGGTGTCTTGCGCAAGGGCGGCCTGTTGGTGCTGAATGCCAGCCTGCTTGCCTTTCTGGTGGCTATTGGCATCTCCTGGTATCGGGGCATCGACATCCAGTGCGGCTGCTTCGGCAGCAGCGAGGCCAGCAGCAACTATGTGGAACTCATCGTTCGCGATGTGGTCCTGCTGGCCCTGGGCCTTTATCTCCAGATCAAAGGGGGCCGGAAGATCACTTCGCCGCCTTCTTCTTCGCCGGTGGTTTGACCTCCACGCCGGCGGCTTCCATGACGATTTTTTGGAAGGCATCGCGGGGTTTGCCACTGTCGGGAACGAGGACGTTTTGAACCAGAAAGACGGTGACAATCTGGCGCTCTGCATCCACCCAGCCATTGGTGGCAAAGGCACCGCCGTGGCCAAAGCTGCCCACCGGCATGGCACCGCACACGCGCTGGTCCTGGCGGTTCACCTGCCAGCCAAAGGCATAGGGCAGGGGACGGCCACCGGCTGAGGTCGGCGTGGTCATTTCTTGAATGGATTTGGCGGAAAGCAGGCGCACACCATCCAGCTCACCTCCGGCGGCGATCAGGGCATAAAAGCGGCCCATGTCGGCAGCGGTGGAAAACAGGCCGCCTCCTGGCTCCGGTGTGCGACGGACCTCGGCATCGCTGGTGACAAACGGATTGTAAGCGCGCTGCAACTCATGCGTGTCCTCATTCATCGTGTAGGTGCCGGGAATGCGGGCGCGCAGAGTGTCATCCGGATAAAAGCCAGTGTCCTTCATGCCCAGGGGCTCAAAGATGCGCGTGCGCAGAAAGTCAGGGTAGGTCATGCCGGAGGCGATCTCGACGATGCGCCCGCTGACGGTGGGGCCAAACCCATACTCGTAGTCACTGCCGGGCTGAAAGGCTAGGGGAGCCTTGAGCAGCTCATTCACATAAGCCTTCAGGGACGAAGCTCCATCCGTCGCCTTGCGCGGTGGGAAGGCGATTCCTGCCGTGTGGCTCAGCAGGTGCCGCAGGGTGATGGGTTTTTCTGGGGCCGTGCCGTCGGCCAGCTTCGCTTCGCCCAAAGCGGGAAGCCATTTCGAGGCAGGCTCATCCAGTGACAACTTGCCCTCTTCCACCAGGATCATGACGGCCGTCGCATTGATGGACTTGGTCATGGAGGCGATCCAAAACAGCGCGTCTTTGCCCATGGCCTTGCCTTGGGAAATGTTGGCCAGTCCCACGGCCTCGTGATGCACGACTTTCCCCTTTTCTATCACCAGCGTCACAATCCCCGCCGCCTGCTTCGCCTTTACCGCCTGTTCCATGGCAGGCTTGATGGCCTCAAGCTTGGTGGCGTCCAGGGCGGGGAGAAGGCTGGGGAAAAGGGCGAGGGAAACGAGAAGGAGAGCGCGGAGCATTTGGCATGAACGCACGCCGATGACAGGGTATTGCAGCACATGGAGTGTGATGAGACTCCAGACATTTACCCGACTCTCTTTCTCATCACATCAATCACGTTATCTTCTATATCCCTCTCCAACTCCGTGATTTTACTCGCTGTTCTTGATTTTAGATCGGCGGAAAGAAATTTCACCTTAACGAAATACAGTTGGTCAACATATTCACCCAGCAATTGTAAGGCAGATAAATGGATGCGAACTTCTTCGCGTTTTTTCTCAGAGACCCAGCGCTCGCTTACCAGACCGATGTCCCCTTCAAATTCGTCGTGCAGTCTTAATATGTCTTGGGTTACTGTTTTCTTCATCGCTGAGGGAAATGGATCTGATCACGGCCTTACTTGCAATTGGTTGTGGAGGCGATTCCCTATTTTGGCGGCCACAAAAAAGTGCCGCCGCGATCAGTGGCACCTCGGAGTTACTAGCCCAGGGTTCTGCGAACCCTGGGAAGCTAAGCAACGCCCTGCTGATTAGGCGAACCTCAACGAGATTCCGTCGGTATCGCTGCAAGTTGAGGTGTCCGGTGGTGCCGCGTTTTACGGACGCAACCCCTTTGGGGTTGATCGCAGAGCGTACGTGTGATGCCTGGAGACCCAGGGTTCTGCGAACCCTGGGCTGAATGCCGCAAGCCCTTTGGGCTTAGGGGAAAGGGCCGAATGGTGGGTGATGACGGAGGTTTTGAGCTGTCATGTTCATCAAGCCCAAGGGGCTTGTGTATTTGAGCCCAGGGTTCGCAGAACCCTGGGATAAGGGGACGGCGGGAACAGATGAAGGGCGAACCTCAACGAGGTTCTGTCCAAGGTGGGATGTGAGGGGCGATTCGGCATCAGGCCGCAACTCCTTTGGGGTTGATCGCAGAGCGTACGTGTGATGCCTGGAGACCCAGGGTTGTGCCAACCCTGGGCTGAATGCCACAAGCCCTTTGGGCTTAGGGGAAAGGGGCGAATGGTGGGTGATGACGGAGGTTTTGAGCTGTCAGGTTCATTAAGCCCAAGGGGCTTGTGTAATTGAGCCCAGGGTTCGCAGAACCCTGGGATAAGAGGACGATATGAATAGATGAAGGGCGAACCTCAACGAGGTTCTGTCCAAGGTGGGATGTGAGGGGCGATTCGGCATCAGGCCGCAACCTCTTTGGGGTTGATCGCAGAGCGTACGTGTGATGCCTGGAGACCCAGGGTTGTGCCAACCCTGGGCTGAATGCCGCAAGCCCTTTGGGCTTGGGGGAAGGGGCGAAAGGTGGGTGATGACAGAGTTTTTGAGCTGTTATATTCATCAAGCCCAAGGGGCTTGTGTATTTGAGCCCAGGGTTCGCAGAACCCTGGGATAAGGGGACGGCGGGAACAGATGAAGGGCGAACCTCAACGAGGTTCTGTCCAAGGTGGGATGTGAGGGCCGATTCGGCATCAGGCCGCAACCCCTTTGGGGTTGATCGCAGAGCGTACGTATGATGCCTGGAGACCCAGGGTTCGCAGAACCCTGGGATAAGAGGACGGCGGGAACAGATGAAGGGTGAACCTCAAAGAGGTTCTGTCCAAGGTGGGATGTGAGGGGCGATTCGGCATCAGGCCGCAACCCCTTTGGGGTTGATCGCAGAGGGCACGTCTGATGCCTGGAGACCCAGGGTTGTGCCAACCCTGGGCTGAATGCCGCAAGCCCTTTGGGCTTGATCTTCGTCTGCAGACGATATCCAAACCGCCACCAGAGCGAATAGACAGAGTCGTGAAGAAGACCCAATGAGCGACGGTGACCGTCCCAATCAAAGATGCTCAGGCAAATAAAAAACCCCTGGCTCACGAATGAACCAGGGGTTGATGTATGACCGTTTGTTAGGCCTTACTACTTCTCAGACCTCACCTCATTCACGAATTCCTCCATGAGGTCCATGGCTTTCACGATGAGCTCGGGGGCGGTGGCGTAGCAGCAGCGGACGAAGCCTTCACCGGCGGCGCCAAAGGCGGTGCCGGGGACGACGGCGACGCTCTTTTTCTCGAGCAGGCCGATGGCGAATTCCTTGCTGGTGAGGCCGGTGCTGCGGATCTCCGGGAAGACGTAGAACGCGCCGCCGGGATTGAAGCAGTGCAGGCCCATGCCATTGAGGCGGCTAACGATGACGTTGCGGCGCTGCTCGTAGCTTTGACGCATGTCTTCATAGGCACTGGCCCCCATTTTCAGGGCTTCGATGCCGGCTACCTGGCTGAGGATGGGGGCGCAGAGCATGCAGTACTGGTGCACCTTCATCATGGCCTCGATGAGCGGCGCGGGCGCACAGGCGTAACCCAGGCGCCAGCCCGTCATGGCAAAGGCCTTGCTGAAGCCGTGCAGGAGCACGGTGCGCTCGCGCATGCCGGGGTACTCGACGATGCTCTTGTGCTGCTGGTTGTCGTAAAGCAGCTCACAGTAGATCTCGTCGGTGAAGACTAACAAATCATGCTTCACAGCTAGCGCGGCGATCTTCTCCAGCTCCTCAGGCGGCATGACGCCACCAGTGGGGTTGGTGGGGAAGTTCAGGGCGATGACCTTGGTCTTCGGCGTGATGGCTTTCTCCACATCGGCCGCCATGAGGGCGAACTTGTTTTCCTCCCGCGTCTCCACGACCACGGGCACGCCGTAGGCCATCTTGATGCTGGGGGAGTAGGAGACGTAGCAGGGCTCGTGATAGATGACTTCGTCGCCGGGGTTCAGCATCGCGCGGAAGGCGATGTCGAGGGCTTCGGAGACGCCGACGGTGACCAGGATCTCCTTTTTGGGATCGTAGCTCGTGCGGAACTGGTTCTCCACGTAGCCGCTGATGGCGACACGCAGGGATTCCAGACCGAGGTTGGAGGTGTAGCTGGTCTGTCCCTTTTCTAGTGAGCGGATGGCCGCTTCGCGGATGGGCCAGGGGGTGGGTTTGTCCGGCTCACCGACGCCTAGCGAAATCACATCGCTGCGGCCGATGACCAGCTCGAAAAAGTCCCGGATGCCAGAGCGCGGGAGTTCGCGGATCTGGGTCGAAATTTTGCTGTTGTAATCCATTTGGTTGGGCCTCTCAGACTAAGGTCATGGACTGACGGGCAGACGTTCTTCGTCATCGCCAGAATTCGCGAGGAACCCGGACTGCTTGTAGGCCTTCAACTGGAAGTGGGTGGCCGTGGAAAGCACACCGCCGAGGGTGCTCAGTTTTTCAGCCACAAAGTTCGCGACATCAAGGAGGTCCTTGCCTTCCACAAGCACGGCGAGGTCATAGCCGCCGCTCATGAGGAAGCACTCACGCACTTGGTCGAATTTGGCAATGCGCTTGGCCAGACGGTCAAAGCCGCCTTCGCGTTCCGGGGTGATGCGCACCTCGATCAGGGCCGTGACTCCGCGATGGCCAGCCTTATGCTTGTCCACAACCGCGTTGTAACCCAGGATCGTCTTGTCCGCCTCGGCCGCTCGCATCCTGCGCACGACTTCGTCTTCAGTGAGGCCCAGAATTTGGGCCAGCTCGCTGGTGGAGCGGTTTGAATTGATTTGGAGGAGTTGAATCAGGGGATCCATGGGAAGCGCAATTTAACGCACCTCTGATATCCTGCACAAAGTTTGTTTAACTTCTCACACCGGCTTTCCAGGTAGCAAGAGGATCACCAAAGGGGGGATGCTGATGCAGACATCGGCCCAAACGCGGAAGGCCTCCATGGACACGCGCTGGCGCTGGTGCCAGAGAATTTCCAGACTCAAGAGACCTGCCCACACCGCCAGCGCGAGTGGTAGCAGGCTGGAGGACAGATAACCCAACGCCACAGCCACCAGGCCCAAAGTGGTGAGCACGAGGGCTCCGCGCAGCGTCCCCTGAGTCCGCAGGCGCGTGTCATCGCTGCCCACTTCACGGGCATTGATGGTGGCCAGGTTGCTGATGAAAAGCAGGCCGAGAAGGAGGAGCTCCATCCATGTTTCAGGGCCCTCGCTACCCAGGGTGTGAAAGCGGGTCCAGGTGGTACAGCCAAAGGCAAATAGCAGGCCCGCAGCCATTTCTTTGCGGAAGTAATTTTCCAAATGTTCATGCCAACGCAGGCTGATGAGGATGGCGGTGCCGGTGGCAATGAGTAGGGAAACCGTCACTCGGACCTCGAATGAAAGGGGCAGCGCATTGATGAAAAACAGCAGCAGAAGAATGCCTGCCTGGAGCAGCCAGCGCCGTGCGCGGATGCTGGTGACGGAGTAAAGCACTAGGTATAGAGCGATGGGTAGCACCTGGGTGAGTGAGTGCGCCAGCAGGCCTGAGGGCACCACCCACAGGGCTAACCAGGCCAGATACGCCGTGCCTGCGGGGATCACGACTAGGACCAGCGGCCAGCGGAAGCGGCGGTAGAACAGGTGGCGGATGCCCAGGCTCTCCTCCGGCACACCCCAGGCATCCAGCACGCGATCTGCCAAGTAGATGAGCCACACGGCGAGGCCCAGGCCTGGAAGCACCCCGGGCATGAGGGCGAGGTCATCCAATTTAGCCAGCGCTGCCAGCCAGAGCATGGCCACCAGTGGGGCCTCCAGACTGAGCGTGTGCGGCCACAGCCAGGCGGGAGTGCGTGGGGAAGGGGAAGGGTGGGGGGCAGCAGGCAAGCCGTGACATGAAGGCCGTTAGCGACGGATTGCAAACAGAGAGACTTTTCCGTTTCCATTTCGTCATTCCTCCTCTTCCATCCTCCCTAGACATGCCGTACCCGCTTTCCATCGCCATCATCTCTAAAAATGAGGAGGCCAATCTGCGCCGCTGCCTTGCCAGCACGGTGGGTTTGGCGGAGGAAATTGTGATCGTGGACAGTGGCAGTACCGATGGTACTGCCGCCGTGGCGGCCGAGTATGGAGCACGTTTTGCCCACCAGGAGTGGCTGGGGTTTTCAGATCAAAAGAACCTCTGCAATAGCTTCTGCACCCAGCCCTGGATTTTAGCCCTGGATTGTGATGAAGAACTTTCTCCCGAGCTGCTGGCCTCCATCCGCGCTTTTTTTGACCAGGGCCAGGCCAGTCGTTTTGATGCGGCCTGGATGGCCCGGCGCGTTTGGTTCCTAGGCCGCTGGATCCGTCATGGCGACTGGTACCCCGATAAAAAAGTGCGCCTTTTCCGGCGCGACAAAGGCCGCTGGGAAGGCCATGAAAACAGTCAGGTGCATGAGCGTCTTATTGTTGACGGGCCCCATACCACCCTGAAGGGGGATCTTTATCATTATTCCTTCACCGACATGCGGCATTACCTGGATAAGCATCTGAGCTACACGGATGTCTTTGCCGATCATGAAAAGGCGTCTGGTCGCGGCTGGTCGGTGGTGGCCGTGGCCTTCCGGCCCTGGTGGCGCTTTGTCCGCGCCTACATTTTGCGACGCGGTTTTCTAGATGGGTTCCCCGGATTTTGGATCGCCGTGGCGACGGCGTTTTTCACCTTCATGCGCTACAGCCGGGCTTATGAAGCGAAAGTGAGCCGCAAGGCGCGGGATTGAAAAGTTTGTTAGAATATGAGGCGGGTGTGATACCTGGGAGCCTCTTCAGAGATTCTCTTGAGTGAGGGCTGTCGTTTTGGCTGCCTGCCAGGACATCTGACCTATGAAACCCACGCCTCTTCCAACGCCTGTTTTGGAATCGCTCGAACCCCGTCTGGCTCCGGCTGGCATTGTTAATATCACCGTTTCTGGAGGCGTGCTGACGCTGACCGGAGAGGCAAGTGCGAACAACATTGAGGTGGTGGATACGGGCTTTGGTGCCTGGACGATCAGCGGCGCAGGCACTCAGTTCACTCTAAATGGCACGGGGGCGCCTTTCACCTCCACCACGATTGCCGTGCAAAACTCGATCAAGGCAAGCCTAGGAGGTAACAATGACACCCTGCAGCTAAACGGTCTGGAAATGAGAGGCACCGTTTCGATCCTTGGCGGAGATGGCAATGATACGCTGACCCTATTCCAGTCCACCACTGTAGGGGCCGTCATCTTCGATGGAGGCGGTGCCAACGATGACCTCAACATCATCGAAGGATTCCACGGCGGCATCACCTTCAAAGGTGGCACGGGGGTGGATACGGTGACGCTGGTGGACTCCACCTTCACCAAAGCGCTGAACTTAAATTTTGGTTCAGGCAGCAGCACCTTTAACCTTTCCGGTGACACGACACTGCATGCCGGTCTGGCTATCCTGGCCACTGGCATTGCCGGTGATAACCACACCTATGAGGTCTTCAACGCTGATCTCATCATTGAGGGGGCAGTTTCCATCAAGGCCACTGGAGCCGGTGCAATGAGCCTGCGTTTGGGCAATTTAGTCACCGATAGCATCCGTGTGGCCGGAGGGTTCACTGTGACAGGCGGCACGGGGGCGGATTCCCTCATCTTTTCCCGGGAGGTCACCATCGGCGGTGCGTTCTCATTCAATGCCGGCGCAGGGACCAACGGCATTTCTTCTTTCGATGTTTCATTGCTGACCCTGGGTAGCTTCAGTTACACCGGCACCACCGGAAACGATGCCCTCAGCCTCATCTCGTCTGGGGGGCAGATTGCCATAGCGAAAGGATTCACGGTCAAGGCAGGCGAAGGCTTCAACAGCCTGAATGTTATGGCTCCTTTTGTCACCATCGGCGGGGCTGTCAACCTCACCGGCGGTGGCGGTGGGGATAGCTTTGCTTTGGGGGGCGATTATGTCTCTATCAATGGGGCTCTCACCTTCAAGCTCGGCAATGGCTACAACACAGGCACCTTTAACCCCGTCGTCGGCTGGGTAGGTAATGTCAGCTACACCGGCGGGACCGCCGAAGATCTTCTGGATATCGGCAAGTTTGATGGGACCTCCACTTCGATCACGGTGCTGGGCAATATCACCAGTGTCATGGGAACGGGCAATGCAGACCTGTCCATCCGCGATGCCTCGGTCTTGGGTGCTATCCTGCACTCCAGCAATGCCACAGTGACCGATAACTTTTACATTCGGGAATCCTATGTCCAGGGCAAGGTGACGGGCAACCTTCTGGGGTCCGCCGGTGCCTATGTCCAGGTGCAGGACAGTATTCTGGACATGGCCTACTCAGTGTCCACCGGAGCCGGCGGAGATGAAGTGGTGCTGGATACCGTGGCTGGCACCAAAGTCTCCATCTTCAGAGGGGCGGTAAAGATCCTTTTAGGTGCAGGCGATGACATCGTGACCGCTGGCGGGACCGTGGCGGCGGTTAACCGGGGCAGCCTCTTTGAAAACACCATTCTGATTGATGGCGGGGCTGACAATGACATCGCCAATCTCGAGATCGGTTATTTCAACAGCTTTGCCTTCCCGCTGCAGACGATGGCGGTGGAGACAGTCAACTGATCTTCGTCAGCAAACATGCTATGCGGGTGCTCCGGTTTTCGGAGCGCTTTTTTGCACGGTCCTGCTCCTAAAGCACTTGCTCTACGGTCCGCCCATCCCACCATCTAGGGTGCTTTCACGTTACGCCGCCCTCTTCCTCAGCCTTCAACTCCTGGCCAGCTGCATCGGCCCGCCCAAGGCCCCGCAGGTGCGCGAGCCAGCGTGGACCTGGCCTGGGCTGACAGAGCGGCGAGTGGGCGTGAATCTGGAACGTGCGGCGGAGGCCTGGGATGCCCTGCAAAATCCACGTGCCACCCGCAGGGGAAAGCTGGAGGCTGAGGCGGCCTATGAGCGTGCCTTGGGCTTCATGCTGAAGGACTGGGCCCGTGGCGAACTGCCGCGTGACTGGCAAACAGGAACCGTGTTTGAAGGCAAGAAAGGCAGCTATGCGGTCAATCTCCAGCCCGGCCCAGGCAATCCTCTAGAGGTCTCACCCGCCAGCCTGGATCGTCTCCTCCTGGCGGACAAGGTGCGAATCGCGCGGGATTGTGAACCGGTCATCGAGCCTGGGCTCGGTGTGCCAGTGGTCGGGCAGGTGCTGCATTCGGAAGAACTCGCCGCAAAGTACCCCATGATGCCGCTGAATGGAGCGCAACTCACGCTGACAGCCGTGCTGGAATTTGATCCTCCTCAGCAGGGCCAACCGCGTGCCTGCCATCTGCATTTTTACAATCCGCTTCGCCAGCCCAAGGTGACGGTGGCCGGGCGCAGCACCACGCTGGCGGCCAATTACACGGCCTCCAAAGAACTGGCTCTCAACGATGGCTTCCTGCGCCGTTTTTCCCTCACCGGCCTGCTGTTTCCAGACAAGGTGCTGGACGATGCCGAGCTCTATCGCCTGGAGATTTATGATCCTAAACGGATCCCCGTAGTGTTCGTGCACGGGCTGATGTCGGACCCCCACATCTGGTACAACACGATCAACGCCATCTACGCCGATCCCGAGCTGCGGGCGCACTATCAGCCCTGGTACTTCCTTTACCCCTCCGGCATGGCTGTCCCCGCCACTTCCTGGCAGCTCCGTCAATCGCTGGAACAGGCTCGTGCCCGGCTGGACCCCGAAGGCGATGACCCCGGCATGAACCGCATGGTCATGGTGGGCCACAGCATGGGCGGCCTTCTCAGCCGGATGCAGACCATTGATAGTGGCGATGGCATCTGGAACGCCTATTTCAACTGCGAGGCTGAAAAGCTCATGGTTTCCCGGTCCACCCTGCAACGGCTGAAGGAAACGCTGCGATTTGAAAAACAGCCTTACATCAAGCGGCTCATCTTCATCGCCGTGCCACACAAAGGCAGCTCCATCGCAGATCGCGGCATCGTCTCGCGCCTCTCCACCCTCATTCGCCTGCCCACAGATTCCATGGTGCTGGCGAAGGAGATCGTCACTGGGAACATTGATTCCCTCACCCCGCAGATGCGGGACTGGGGCACCTTTGGTTTTGTTAGCCTGGGCACCCTCTCCCCCCGGCATCCTTATTTGAAGGCGCTGAACGCACAGCCTATCCCCGTGCCCCACCACAGCATCGTCGGCCAGTTTGGCAAAGGCCCGCTGGAGGACAGCAGCGATCGCGTGGTGCCCTACTCAAGTTCGCACCTCGCCACTGGGACCGAGGTGGTGGTGCCCTACTGGCATGGCTGCGTGGAAAAGCCAGAGGTCATCGCCGAGGTGAAGCTGCGCCTGAAACAGCACCTGCGCGAGAGCGGGAAACTTTGATCGAATGGACCCTGAACGAGTGGCCTAACTAAAAGTGATGGCCACTCTAGAGGCTCTCAGACTTCGACAGACAGTGGCAGTGTAAAATGAAAGTGGCTACCGCAGCCAAACTCACTGCTCACTTCGATCTGCCCTCCATGCGCTTCAACGATGGCTTTGCAAAAGGCCAGCCCTAACCCGGTGGAGTCCTTGGTCAGCGCTTCTGGACTCACTCGGTAACCTTCATTGAAAATCAAACCCAGGTGATCCTTTTGGATGCCGATGCCACTGTCCATCACATCAAAACGTACTTGTGTGGGCGCATGAGGTTTGGCGACATCCTGAATCTGAATGGTGACTCGACCTTGGGCGGGAGTGAATTTAAGGGCGTTGCTGATTAGGTTCGCCAGAACTCGCACGATCTTGTCATGGTCCACCGAAAGCCAGGATTCACTGCTGCAACTGTGGGTGAGTTCGATGTTCTTTTGGCGTGCCAAGATGGCCGTTTGATCCAGAGCTGCCGATAAGATTTCCGTCGCTTTCGCCGGGCGTAGGTGCAGGGCAGCCTTCCCCAGATGATTGACATTACCGATGTCCAGCATCTGATCCACCATGCTGGCGATGAGGAGTCCGTTTCGGTGAGCCATCTCCAGGTATTCTTTCTGGTCTTCATTCACCTCGCCAAATTGCTCGATGGCCTGGAGGCTGAGCATCATCGCATTCAACGGGGTGCGCAGATCATGCCGATTGGCCCGATTGATCTTCGCCCGATTTTTTTCCAATTCATTGAGGGCCGCATAGTCCTCCTGTGCACGGTTCAGGGCAGACCTGAGCTGAATCTCGCTGGTGACTTGCAGTGCCAGCATGCGCAAGATTTCCACGTCTGAGGCAGACCAAACATGGGGTTTGTAATCAATGGCGCAAAATGCCCCAAAAGGCAGGCCGAGCTCATTGATCAAAGGAAAACCGGCGTAGGCAAGAACACCCACCTCCGTGACCACGGGATTATCCAGGGTCAAAGGATGTTCGCGGGTATCGTTGATGATCAAAGGCGTGTCTAGCCTAACCACATGTGCGCAAATAGAATGGGAAATGGGCGTTTCCTGCACGCCGACGAGCGGCCCAGAAAGCACACAGCGCGAAGGGAAGATCTGACGATCATGCTCGACGATCGAAACCAGCGCTACCGGGATGCCCAACGTGCTGATGGCAAGACTCGTTAAGCGATCAAAAAATGACCCCTCACTGGACACTAAATCTTGAACTAAAGAAGGTGGGGTTTTTTCCACAAAAGTAATGAGCTATCTAAGCCTGCAAGTCAGGAAATGCGAATCCTTTGTGATTTAGTGCACTTTGCAATCGGCCTTCACCATTGAAGGGATGGACTCTGTCTCATGGTTTCACTAGGCACCAGGGCAGGCGTTTGCTTCGCCTTGCTTCGAGAAACCATTGCCAACACCCGTAAACGACTGCAAACAACGGCCAACCCCGCTTTTCTTCCCCCTCACCGCATGTTTACCACCGGACAAAAAGTCGTCTGCATCAACGATCAATTCGAGCCCTGGGTCTATGACCTCTACCGCGCCCTGCCCAAAAAGGGCCGCGCGTACACCATCCGGGCCATTTCTGTGGGGCGTTCGAACCCCAAGTTCAGCGTCAATGACGATGCCGAACTGAAGCTGACCGATGCCGAATTCGACATCCTGGTGCTGCTGAAGGAACTGCAAAACCCCGAAGACCCGCACTCCTCCGTGAAGCAAGAACTTGGCTTCCGGTCCGAGCGTTTCGCCCCGCTGGAAGAAGACAGCGAGGAAGTGGAAGACGAAGCCGAAGAACTCATCGGCGCAGGTGCAGCGACCAAAGGCTGGTAACTTTCCTCCCTATTTTTGTATGCTGAAAGTCTATGCTTATCAGGGCTGCTCCACCTGCAAGAATGCCCTCAAGTGGCTGAAAGCCCAGGGCATCGCCCATCAGGAAATCGCCATCCGCGAGACCCCTCCGACGGTGCCCGAACTGCGCTCCATGCTCGCGGCTAAAGGCGGTGACCTCCGCCCCCTTTTCAACACCTCCGGCCAGGACTACCGCGCCCTCGGCATGAAGGACAAACTGCCCACCCTATCCATAGATGAAGCCCTGGCCATGCTCGCGGAGAACGGCAATCTCGTGAAGCGCCCCTTCGCCCTGGATGAGACGGCGAGTGTGTATCTGGTGGGGTTCAAGGAGGCAGAGTGGCAGCAGGTGTTGAAGACATAACAGAACCTTTAATTCGATGCCCCTCGAAACCTTGCAATCCTGGTATGCGTCCCATTGTAACGGAGACTGGGAACATTCATACGGAGTCCAGATCACCACTCTCGATAACCCCGGCTGGCTGGTTACCATAGACCTCACAGGCACAGACCTTGAGCACCTGACCTGTAACTACAACAAGGACTGTTCCGAATCGGATTGGATGACCTGCAGAGTCGAGAACAAAAAGTTTACAGGATGTGGGGATGTGAATTCTTTGCGCCGGATTCTGGATTTTTTTGGCAGCCTTATCGCTGGAAAGAACCGCCCAACTCAACCGAGTCCCGGACTATGAACACGAAAACCAAACTGACTCTCGCTATTATGCTGATGCTCGTCTTGCTGCCTGCGTCTTGGATTACATACTCACGCCATGCAGCAAGGGTTTATCTTTCTGATGGCGACACGAGTTTAAAGGATATTGGCTTCTTCCCAGCTTCAGGTGAGATGTATGCTGAGGGGGTTGGATTCGTTGACTCTACACTCTATTATCAGGCGAGTGTCACACCAGAAGAAGTTACCTGGCTTGACCGTATCCCGGCGGTGACCTCCATTGAGGCTCCACCATCGAGTCCATTGTGGTGGCGCTTAACCCTTTGGTGGCATGGTCGCTCATCAAGCATCAGATACTTCCGCACAGCCGAGAAGTGGCCTTGCATTTACGCCTACAGCAAAGAGGCTGGCATCATATTCGGAACAGTGGAGTATGATTAGCGCAATGAACACCCCTCCGGAAACCTAAAGAGGCAAGGAGAACGGTCTCCTTGTTTTTTAACCCACTTTCCCTTGGTTCCGCCTGCTGCGCAGACCGCAGATCACTTTGCCAGCGGTCCGATGTTGAGAGCCTTGTCAGCAGGAATATTGGGTAGGGGAGGGACAGGGGCGGTGGGGTACAGTCCGAGCCAGCGGCCAAACCAGCCGGTGGTCACCATCTGGGCGGAGAAGGGGTAGCTGTGGCCGCCGGGGAAGGAGAACCAACTGAAACAATCACCTGCCTTCAGGCTGCCGAGATAGGAGTCAATGGCTTTGGGGGAGTAGCCGTTGTTGTTCATGTAGTAGGCCTTGGTTTCCTCGTAGCCGCGTCGCTCTTTGCGGGCCTGGAGCGCACTGGGCAGGCCGGAGCCTTTCACATCCTGCCATTCGGCATAAACCTTCATCGTCTCCAGGCACTTTGGCAGGATGTCATGCTGCTTGAATTCGATCTCGCTGGAGATGATCATCAGCGGTCTCGGCGCGACCATCATCATCAGGCTGTCAAAGCCCACTTTTAGCTCCACATCGCGGTTTTTAGGCAGCGTGTATTTGTAGAACTTCGGGATGTACAGCACGGGGCCGCTGTTTTGCAGGAAGCCCCATCGGCGCAGCGATTCAGCACCGCTGGAGGGTTTCTCAGCACCCTCGGGTGTCCAGGGTAACAGAGTGGAAGGCTGGCGGCACCAGGCGTTGGGCTTGGGTTTGCCCTTGTAGTCCGGTGGATACTTCGGGCGGTCCCAGTCCAGCACCCCGCCATTCGGCACGGCGGCGGCGATACGTTGATCAAACGCGGCAGCGAAAAGCGTGACGTGCCCACCATAGGACCAGCCCGTGCAGCCGATGCCCTTGGGGTTCACATAGGGCAGGGACTCCAGGTAGTCCACCGACCGCATCACATCCCAGATGCACTTGCCGATGATGGACCAGGCATCCTCCGCCATGATGTCCGGGTATCGTTTGTAAAACGGCCGCGTGTCCAGCGGACGTTGTCCAGGCTCGATGCGGTCGCCATCGCCGACAAGGTCAATGCTCAGGGTGACATAGCCCTGCCGGGCGAGCAGCAAGCCCGAGGCGCGGCCTCCGGCATGGTAAGCCTGCATGGCCTCAGGGTCATTCGGATCGGGTAGGCCGTTGTTATACCGTGGGTCCTGGCCCACCAGATCGGGCCGACCGATAAAGCCGGCTCCTGGCTCGGCGGCAAAACGTCCCGCCACTCCGGCTGGGCTGCTTTTCCCCGCGCCATAGGTGGTGCTGTGCAGGCAGATGACGACAGGTGCCTTGAGCCCCTTTTTCTCATAGGCGTCCGTCGCGCTCTTCGGCACCAGCAGCCAGCCGTAAATCCAGATGTCCGACTGCGATCCACCACAGTCGTCCGCCTCAGAGCGGAACTTCACTTTGTAGCGCGTGATGTCCCCGGCCTGCACTGGATAATTGGGATCAGCCGCTGAATCAGGCAGGATTTCCGTGGAGAGGATTTGCGCGTCAAGCAGCGGTTTGGCGGTGGGAAAAGGGCCCAGAATTTTCAGCCATTCCGCCTCCAGTTGAGCGCGCTTGGCAGGCCATTTATCCCCGGCATCCAGCGCGGGGTTCGGCGGTGGTGGCGCATCTGCTTGTGCGGCCTGCGGGAGGCATAAGCTCACCGCGAGAGCGAGAAAGCAGAGGAAAGGCCTTTTCATGAAATCAGAGGCGGATGTTTTTTGCAGGAGCTTGGATCCAGTCCGGCTGTTGGGTGGGAGAATGTGTCACTCAGCATAAGGGCTGTGATGGGAGGAGAAAAGAACAGGTTATGGTTTAGCGCTTGCCAGTAGCACCCGAAATGGAGTGTGAATCATGCTGCCATGAAAAAAGCTCTTTTATGTGTCTTCCTGTTCTTCACTTCTATTCGAGGCAGTGTCGCAACCTATCTTGAACTGGTGGAAGCCGGTAAAATGGATACCACACTGGATCGGACAGGCGTGATGCATGGCATCATGAGTGAAATTCAAGCCTACGGCTTGTTTGGGGCCTGTGTGGTGCGTGAGGTTCGTCCGGTGGTTTTTACTGCGGTGTACTCAGAAGGGGCGGTTTTTGAATACTCTTTATGTCATGTGGTTATCGAATTCACTCTCAAAGAGGACCTTCAAAAGGCTGTGGAATCCCGACAAGAATATCTTATCCTCGTTTGCAGGGACAAGTATCGACAAGACAGTCTCTGGGAACTGCGAACCCGAACGGGAGATTACAGTTCAAAGTTTAGCCATGTGGGGGTGTTGCCACTAGAAAAGGGATTAACGAACCTGCAAACACTGTGGGAGTTTCTGGAGCGTTGGAATGTTTTGGAGGGGCTTCGGAAGAAGCCGTCTGAAAAAGACTCCGTTGGGCTTTGCTTCAAAGTGTACAAGGAAATTTATGCCCAGATTCTCAAGGGAACGGCAGAGAAGGATTTTTTTAACTACATCAAAGATAAGTTTCCAGATGTGAGCCTTCCTCAATAGAACACCTGCGATGACCTGTTCCAATTCACTCAGGGGACGGCTTGGTCGAAGCCCGGCCTCTGCCCCCTTCTGGTATTCAGGAGTTTACAGATTTTATAACCTGGGCCAGCTTGGGCACCACCGCCTAGTATTGTTGATGCAAATGCATCCCTCTTGTTAGGCTGTTTTTAGTATTTCGTACAGTTTTAAAACACGCCCTAACCGCTTATATAGGGCAAGACACCCTGTTGCGAAAAGGGCCGTCCGCTCCATTTCCCATCCGCCAATCCGAGGTCACCGCTCTTTGTTACTCGAATCAGCCAGAAGCGCTGAGGCTTCGGTAGCCAGTAATTCATCCTCGCCTGATGAAACGTGCCGAAGATAATCTAAGGCCTTTTGATCGCCAATTTCGCGCAACGCCTGTAATGCCTTGATAGGAATTTGATTAGTCGGATCATAGCCAAATCTGAGACCTGTGGCCCGAATAAGAGTTGGAACCGACTCGCAAAATCCCATATCCTCCAGGAGTCCAATTGCATTCTCGATCGGTGCAGCTGGGTGCCCTGTATCAATAATTGAGCAAATTCTCGAAGCCACTCGTAGATCCCTGATTGGCCAAGCCATGACCAACAATGGTTCACCAACTCCCCAGTCTTGATTGAGGATCATCCAATCAAAAGCCTCAATAACATCATCTACGTTAGGCTTGATCTGACGAACCTCACTGCAGAAATCCTCCCAGATGCGAACGTTATTGAGGGGATTTCCCTTCGGGGAATTCGAAAATTCCAACAGAAGCAAGTTAATACGTTGAATCATCGCGTTCATGGCATGAGTCTAGAGCGTGTTATGAACTTTTGAAGAGGGAGTTAAGCATCAACGTTGCTCCTTCGGTTTGCGAAGTTTCGGCGGACTGTTCGTGACTTTGCCTTTAGTGCCCTCGGCCACTCCCGTCTGGTTTTCATCATCCACCCCGCCAATCTTGCCTCTAAGCGGGTGACCACAGTCATGGGAATGAATGAGAATCTGCCGACCATGTCCACGGATCAAGCCCTGGCCATGCTCGCGGAGAACGGCAATTTCATGAAACGCCCCTTCGCCCTAGACGAATCCGCCGGAGTCCATCTGGTGGGCTTTAAAGATGCAGAGTGGGAGGCAGCGCTGAAGCCGTGAGGTCGTAGGGCGAGGCCAAGAAAGGTGCCGACTGGCCCCCCATCCCGGCATGCCCTTTGAGGCTGTAGAAAGGTCTTTATTTCCAATTCCGTCCCCCTTTGAAGCAAGGTCTGGCTGTGATCTTTGTGCCAGAAAACAGACACACGAAATGGATCGAGTTAATTTCTCTCCTGCTTCCGCAAGTGCTTGGCTGCGGAGGATGTCTTATACACCGAGGGATAACCCACAAAAACGTCACTTGCGGAGGCATTGACGCCATTCACCAAGCTGTGTCTGATTTAAAGGTTTGTTCAGACTTATGAAAGCGATCCTTCTTGCCATCCTTGCCTTATCTTGCGTTTTTATAACGTCCTGCAGCAAGAAATCTACCACGACCATGGTGTCAACGAAGGTGGCTTATTCCCATGCCAACCAGGCTTCCGGAGGTGTCGCGATCATTCGTCGCCAAACGCTTGGAACGATCACCCAGGAGACGCCCTCATCGGGGCAGCGTATTGCTCTCAAAAGTCAGAAGGAAGTTTGGTTCAGCCAGAGCACGGACGCCACTGATCAGGGCAAGATCAAAGTCACTCTGATATCGAAGCTGGACGGTTTTGATTCTGAGACACAAGTATTCAATTTCGATGAAGGCATGCCAAACCCGCCCGCTGCTACATTCAAGAACGGCCTCAAGGCATTCGTCTCCGTGAATACCTACATCGAATAGCGAATCCTGCGATCAATAGAACACCTGCGATGACCTGTTCCAAATCACTCAGGGGACGCCCTAGTCGAAGTCCAGTACAAATCATTCAAACGCGATCTGGTGCTGCTATCCGATAGACAAGTTCCGGGTGGCACGTTACAACGGGCCATTCTCCAACCATGAAAGCACGTTTCCTCATTCCTGCCTTTGCCGCGCTGGCCTTCGCCGTCTCTGCTGCTGAACCTGTCCAGATTTTCAATGGCAAAGACCTCACGGGCTGGGAGGGGAACAAGGACCTCTGGAGCGTGCAGGAGGGGACCATCACGGGAATCACGCCACCGGACCCGGCGGACCCGACCAAGGGCATCATCAAGCACAACACCTTCCTGGTCTGGAAAGGCGGCACGGTGGGGGACTTTGAGCTGACCTTCAAATACCGCATCGAGAAGGGCAATTCCGGCGTGCAGTATCGCAGCAAGGAACTCGCCGCCGGTGCCTTTGGCCCGGTGCTCAGCGGTTACCAGGCCGACTTTGAAGCGGGCAAGAAATACAGCGGCATCCTTTATGAGGAAAAGGGCCGTGGCATCTTGGCTCTGCGCGGGGAAAAGACGGTGATCAAGCCGGCTGCTGACGGTGGCAAAAAGACGGTTGTCGAAAAAGCCGGCACGGTGGGCGACAGCGAGGCGATCCAGGCCAGCATCAAAAGCGAAGACTGGAACGAGTACAAAATCGTCGCCAAGGGCAACCACGTGCAGCATTTCATCAACGGTCAGCAGACCATCGACGTGACAGATGAAGACGCCGCCAACGCGCCGAAGGAAGGCCTGCTGGGCCTGCAGATCCACCAGGGCCCGCCGATGAAGGTGCAGTTCAAGGATTTCAACCTGGTCCCCCTGAAGTAGGCATTGCCTATGCTGCCGGGCTGTCTTTAATCTACCGTCATGTCCACACGCCCCCATTTGGTCAGAGCCGCGTTTCTCCTCCTGGTGACCCTGGTGCTTTCCTGCACCGCTGCCCAGGCCCAGAATGAATACATCATCTGTTCTGGCGGACCGGCTTTGAGAAAGTGGGAGGACCTGCGCCAACCCGCGCAGCAGCATGACCGCTGGTGGGGAAACTTCGTCCGTCCGGCCCGGGTGCGCATGCAGGAACTGCAGCGCACGCAGCCGAAGGGCACCATTATCACCTGGTTGGTGTATCGGGATGCCTACCTGCGCCGTGCGGGAGAAGATCGCGATCCGCTGACCAGCCACGTGGAGTCTGTGCAGAGCACCTACGGCATCAATTTGGTGTGGTTCCGCACGAAGGAAGACGTGATCAATTACATCAACCGGGGTGGCGGTTCCGTGTCCCGTGCCCGCAGCAAGATCTCGGGTTTTGAGTTCTTCGGCCACTCGAACAAGTATTGCTTCCTGTTTGATTACAGCTCGGACGTCTATGCCGCCTCCACCACGTGGCTGCATGAAAATGATCTGCCGCGTTTGAATCGCGGCGCCTTTGCCCGTGGAGCCTACTGCCAGAGCTGGGGCTGCCACACGGGAGAAAGCATGAGTCGAGCCTGGAAGCGGGCCACCGGGGCACCGATGATCGGCGCGATCGGCAAGACCGATTACTCCTTCATGCACCTGCGCGGCTGGAAGGTGGCGCTGGGCCAGGGCGGGCGTTGGACGCAGTAGTGCGTGGGCAGATTTCGGGCAACGGAGGCGGAAATCCCAAATTCGTTTTGCCCTCGCGGCGGTTTCGTGGCAAAGGCGTCACAGCACTTAGCGCATGAACTACGCCGACCTCCATCGCATCTACCACCAGCCTTTTTTTGACCTCATCAAGCAGGCCCGCGCCATCCATGAAGAGCATTGGACGGGCAATGAGGTTCAGCTTTGCACCCTGCTGAGCATCAAGACCGGCGGCTGCAGTGAGGACTGTGGCTACTGTGCCCAGAGCGCCCGCTACACAACGGGTGTGCAGGCGGAGAAACTGATGGAAAAGGCCGATGTCATGGAGCGCGCACGGGCGGCCCGCGCCAGTGGCTCCACCCGTTTTTGCATGGGCGCTGCCTGGAAGGGCGTGCGCGTGGGCACCCAGAAGTTTGACCAGGTGGTGGACATCGTGAAAGACGTGGCCACCCTGGGCATGGAAGTGTGCGTTACCCTGGGCCAACTGGGCGCAGAGGAAGCTGCCGTTTTGAAGGAAGCCGGCGTCACCGCCTACAACCACAACATTGACACGAGTCCGGAGCACTACCCGAACATCGTCAGCACCCACACCTTTGAAGACCGCCTGACCACCATCCGCCATGCGCAGGATGCGGGCATGTCTGTCTGTGCCGGTGGCATCCTCGGTCTGGGTGAAACCATCGAGGACCGCCTGAAAATGCTGGAAGTGCTCAGCAACTTCAATCCACATCCGGAGAGCGTGCCGATCAATGCCCTGATGCCCATGAAAGGCACCCCCCTGGGGGGCAATGTGCAGGTGGATAGCTTCTCCCTCGTGCGCATGATCGCCGTCACCCGCATCGCCATTCCGCGTGCGAAGGTGCGTCTCAGCGCAGGCCGCACCAACCTCAGCCGCGAAGCCCAGGCACTGGCCTTCTTTGCCGGTGCCAACTCCATCTTCTACGGTGACAAGCTGCTGACGGCGGCGAATCCCCAGGCACAAGAAGATCTAGCCCTCATCCAGGCGCTCGGCCTCAGTGCCCAGCAGCCTAACCCCGACATGAGTGCCCCGGTGGCAGACGAAGTGCGGGAACTGGCCCCTGCCTGCCACGTCACCTGTGGTGCTTGATCCTTGGCGGATACCTTCGCCTCAAAACATAAAAGGCCTTCCTTCGCGAAGGCCTTTTTTGTGGGCTGTGCCCATGGCTCTCGAATCGTCGTTTTGAAGGCAGAAAAATCAGCGCTGCGAGATCAACTCGCTCTCGCCTTTGTGGCCAGATTGTGAGAAAGGGCGGGCCTCATGAACATTACCCTTTCTGAATTGGCTGAACTTTTGGGCGGTCAACTTCTCACAGGCAGTCCTGAAACCCGCATCACTGGCTTCGCATCTCTCAAAGAAGCCGCAGCAGGGGACCTGAGCTTTTTCTACGATGCCCGCTATCGGGATAAGCTGGCGGCCACTCATGCCACAGCGGTGCTGGTGCCCAAGGGTTTGGAAGGCTGCCCAGACAAGGTGGCCTGCATCGCGGTGGAGGATCCGTCCCGGGCTTTTGAAAAAGTGGTGGATACCTATGGCTTCCACGCCGCAGCTTTTGAGGCGGGCATTCATCCTCGTGCCGTCATTGCCGAAGGCGTCAAGGCGGATCTCAGCAAGATCTCCGTGGCAGCTTGCGCCGTGATCGAAACCGGGGCCGAAATTGGCGATGGCGCGGAAATCGGCGCGGGCTGTTTTGTTGGCCGCAATGCCATCATCGGCGCTGGGTCGAAGCTGTTTGCGAACGTGACCGTGCATGAGGCCTGCGAGTTGGGTGAGCGTGTGATCCTGCACTCGGGCGTGGTCATTGGTGCGGATGGTTTCGGTTACGAATTTGAAAAAGGCCGACATCGCAAAGTGCGCCAGGCGGGCATTGTACAAATTGATAACGATGTGGAAATTGGCGCTGGGACCATGGTGGACCGCGCCCGTTTTGGTCGCACCTGGATCGGTGAAGGCACAAAGATTGATAACCTGGTGCAGATCGGTCACAATGTGGTCATCGGAAAACATTGCATCCTCGTTTCCGGCACCGCCATTGCAGGCAGTGCGATCATTGGCGACTATGTCGTCATCGCCGCCCAGTCGGGCGTGGCGGGGCATGTGAGCGTGGGCTCGTTTGTGACCTTGGGCGGGCGAAGCGGGGTGACGAAAGACATCCCGACTGGCAAGGCCACCTACATGGGCTTCCCGGCGGTCCCCGTGATGGATGAACGCCGCCGTCTAGCTAGCATCAATCGTTTGCCGCACCTCTCCGCTCGAGTGAAGGCATTGGAGAAAGACGGCACGGCCGAAGAGGGTTGATTCCCAATGGGTTGAGGGAAGTCGTCAGGCTCTGACGGCTATTGATACGAATGTGCCGGATGTGGCCTCGTGGAACGAGGATGTCACATCCTGGCACAGGCGCTGCTTAACAGTTGGTTAACCCCCCAACTGTCACACTCGCGAAAGCGGCCCTCCCGGCTCAGGGATGTCCACGCTCATGAGGGACGGGAAGGGAACCCACCGTGAACTATGAAGCGCCTTCTTTTGACTCTGCTGATGAGCTTTTCAGTGCCCTCTTTGGGGCAGCTCATCTTTGACGGAAATACCGGGACGACGGGGGTGCAAAACGGTGCTGGCGTGTGGGACACTGGCACGGCGAATTGGTGGAACCCGACGCTTTTGTCCAACACCACCTGGAATGATGGCTTGGCTCAATTTGGCAGTTCCTCAAGCGCAGTGGGTGGCACCATCACAGTCAATTCGGCCATCAATGCGACGGGGCTGGATTTTCTACCGCTGAGCGCTGCCCCCACCACGACAAATCAGGCCTATCATTTCAGCGGCACAGGTTCGCTGAATCTCACGGGGTTGGCACCGATCATCAATATCGGTAATTTGAGCACCTCCGGCAGCAGCACGGCCGTCTCGGCAGTGAACTTTTTACTGCCGGTGAATGCCAACAACCTGACGATTCAGAAGAACAGCGGCACGGCCATGGGGTTTGTGCGTTTCACTGCGAATAATACGGGGCTCACAGGTCTGCTGACGCTGAAGGGGGATGCAGGCGGCATCTTTTTGGGCTTTGGTTCACAGACCATCTTCCCCAATGTTACCGCCGTGGTGGTGGAGTCGAATTCCGTGGCACAACTGACGGGCACGGACGTGACTTACAATGTGCCTTTCCGCATTGCCGGAGGTGGTGGCACGACCAACTGGGGGGCCATCCGAATGGACTCCAGCGTGACGCTCTCCGGGGGCGTGGCCCTCATCGGCGATGCGCGCATCCACACGCACACGAACGTGATCAACTCCTTCATCACTTCGCCAATCACGGAGATGGGCGGCAGCTACTCCTTCACCCGTACGGCTCTCCTTCCCACTACCGCCACAGCCGCGCTTTCCATGACCTACACCGCCGCGAATACCTACACAGGTTCGACAAACTTTGGGCGCGCGGTTGTGCCTGCCTTCCCCACCTTGCCAGTCTCGGCGGAGGGTGGGCTGAACGTGTTGGATTTTTCCGCCAACGGAGCACCTGCTTCAGACATCTTTTACAATGGAGTCACACCTGGGGCGCTGAATCTCTTTGGTGGTCACGCACTGACCACGGTGATGCGGCTGCGTGGCAAAGCCGGCCTAACCAATAGCCAAACCTTCGGCGATGTGACGGTGGCACAAAACCGGTCGGAGATTGAGCTCATCTCTGGAACGGGTGGCACCATGAACCTCGCCCTAGGAGCCGTGAGCCGCACGGGCAATGGGGTGCTTTCCATCAAGGCTCCCGTTTCTGGTAGTATTACAACGACTACGCCCACGCCTTTCCTGGGAGCCTGGGCCACCTTCACCAGCGCCAGCGGCAGCAGTTCCTGGGCAGCCGCGCCGACAGGGACGCTCACGGGTTTCACGGGTGACTCTGTGCATGCCACGGGCACCGTCCAGGCCGATGCCCCGGCGGCGAACCTCCAGGTCGGCAATGCCTCCACCCAGGCCGTGACCTTTGGCCCGGGCACTACGAACCTGAACACCGTCTCCATGACGGAAACCTGGTTAGGCCGCTCTCTGGAAATGGGGGCTGGGCAGACCTTGCGACTGGGGGCCGTGGGCGGCATTCAGGCGGTCAGTGGGGCGTTTGGGCTGACGGTAAACGGGGGTAAGCTGACGGCTGGTGGAGCGGACAATGCGGCTGGCCAGGTGATCCTAACCAACTTTTCCACCTCAGATCTGATGGTGAATTCTGCCATTGAAAACAATGGGACTGGAGCTGTGAGTGTGCTGCTGAACGGCCCGGGTAAGACAGTGCTGACTGGGGCCAATACCTACACAGGCCAGACGACAGTAAACAGCGGCAGCCTGGAGATACGCCATGGCACGGCCCTGGGCACTGGGGCTGGGTACACACAGGTCCTCACAGGAGCTTCGTTACTGCTTTCCGGCGGCATCAGCACGGCGGAGCAAATCATCCTTTCGGGCCGTGGTGTGGACTTGGCCGGGGCATTGCGGAATGTCAGCGGCACCAACACCGTCACCACGCAGATGGTGGCCATCACGAACACGCGCATTCATTCGGATTCCGGGGAGTTGATCCTGAGTCCCGCAGGCGGTGCGACGGCGGTTTCCATTTCCGCAGCCACGGTGCCCATCACCTTTGGCGGGGCAGGTAACATCACGGTGACTGGGCGCGTGAACACAACCACCTCTTCCTCAGCCATTACGAAGGAGGGAACCGGGACCTTGGTGCTGGGTGGAGATAACATTTTTTCGGGAACGGTTACGATCTCGGCCGGAACGCTGCGGATCACGCATAACAATGCGTTAGGTACCGTGGGCACGAGCGCGACGACGACCGTGAGCAGCGGGGCCGCCCTGGAACTAAGCGGAGGCATCACCACGCCTGAAACCATGACCGTCAGTGGGACGGGGGTGGGAAATCAAGGCGCGATCCGCAGCGTGAGCGGCACTAACACAATGTCCGGAACGGTGACTTTGGGAGCTAATCTGCGTCTCCAGGCGGAATCTGGAAGCACCTTGAACTTCGATGTGGCCAGCGGGAACTCGATCCTGCATTCCGGCACAGCTAGCATCTCGGTCACCTTTGCCGGCAATGGTACGATCAATGTCGCCGATGCCATCGCCAAAACAGGCACAGGCACACTGGGGGTGACCAAGAGCGGCAATGGCAGCGCCAACATTCGTGGGGCCAGTCCCACCGTGAATGGCAGCATCACGGCAAACGGCGGCATTTTGAATCTGGACTTTGCCAATGCCCCAGTGGCCACGGTGGACAACCTTTTGGGTTCAGGTGCGCCTGTCATTTTCAGTGGCGGGGTGCTGCAGGTCACGGGCCGCAGCGGCAGCACGGTGGGCCAGGCTTTTGGCGCGGTGACCGTCAGTCCGGGCAGCGGTGAACTGCGGGTGGTGCAAAACGGCGGCACGAATGTGAATGTGGCTCTGGGGGCCATCAGCCGTCCATCCTCCGCAGCCATGTTGCGGTTCACCCCTGGCAGCAGCGGCACGCTGACCACCACGGGCGGGGCTGATAATGCGGTGCTGACGAATGATAGCATGGCCTTTGCCACGGTGGGTGCCAGTGACTGGGCCGCCACGGGCGTCTTGAGCGGCGGTGTGCGTAACATCGTGGGACTCTCCAGCATCGCTGGTGGTTATACAGATACCTCCGGCGGCGCGCTTTCTGGTCACGCCGATGTGACCACGCCGACGGTGAGTGTGCCGGATAACCTAACCACAAACACTGTGCGATTTAATACAGCGGGTGGCAGCGCAGTGACGATTGCCGCTGGGAAAGTTCTCACCACCGGTGGCATCCTGGTCGGGGAGGGGGCTGGAGCTACGGATGTGACTCTCAGTGGCGGTAGCCTGCGCAGTAGTTCCACTAATATTTCTTCTTCACTTGCGGATCTGATGGTGATCCAAAACAACACGGCGGCGGGATTGATCATCAGCTCCGTCATTGCCAACAACGCCACCGCCAGTTCCAGCACTGGCTTTACGAAAACGGGGCCCGGCACTGTTTATCTGGATACGGTTTCTCATACTTACTCTGGCACCACGCGGGTGGTGAACGGCACGCTGCATCTGCGCTCGGGCAATATTTCGGCCAGTTCGGAAGTGACGCTGGGGGCTGGTAGCACCAGCGGGGTGCTGAAGCTGGGCAGCGGCAGCACGGCCGTTTCTTTGGCGGTGGACTGGCTGCGCACGGATGGCACCGGCACGGGTAATGCGGTGGTGGGTGGTGCCACGGCCTACTCCACCTTCACGCTGGATAATAACACGGTGGCCAGTGACTTCCGTGCGGGCATGCTCGGCGGGACTGGGGTGAATGAAGACAACTTGAACTTTCGCCTCACCACGGGCGGTTCTTTGGTGGCGACTCTCGGGCCTGCCAATACTTACAAGGGTAAAACCACAATGTTGGCCGGGGTCATCGAAGCCACCTTCCTTGCCAATGCCGGGCTGCCCAGCTCCCTGGGCCGAGGTGATCAGAATGCGGAATCTGCCATCATTGACATGACCGGGTCCACAGTGACGGGAGCGACTGTGCAGGCCGTCTCAACCCTGCGTTACATCGGCAGTGTGGATTCCGTGACGGATCGCAGCATTCGCATCACCAATGCGGACGTGATTGCCGATACCTTTTCCGTCCTGGCGAATCTGGAAAATACTGGGACAGGCACGGTGAAGTTCACAAGTCAGTTTCTTTCGGAAGGCAGCAACACAGCGCCACGCACGTTGCGTCTCGGTGGCACTCAGGTTGGCGCAAATGAAATCGTCGGTATCAGCAATGCCTCTGTGGCGACGACGGGCATCGAGAAATATGGCACAGGCTCGTGGACCATCACCGGCGATAGCCCACACACGGGCAGTACCACGGTGAGCAATGGTCTGCTCCAGCTTGGCAATGGCGGCACGACAGGCAGTGTGGCCAGCACGGAGATCTTTCTGAACGCACCAACTGCGATCCTCAGCACTAAACGCAGCGACACCCTCACGATGCCGCAGGCCATCACGGGCACGGGCACCCTGCGGATTGATAACACCACGACGGGGGTCACTCGCCTAACCAGTGATGCCAATGCCTATGGCAATACGGTGGTGCAAAGTGGCAGCCTTTTCGCCAACAATGGTTCAGCCCTCAGCTCGGCCACTGGCGCGGGGCCGGTGTTGGTCAATCCAGGGGCGACTCTCGGCGGGACTGGTCGCATCGCCCCGGCTTTGAATAACTCCATCACAATCGTGGCGGGCACGCTCAGCGTGGGAGACTCCACCTCGCCGAGTCCAACGGCGGCGGATCTGATCCTGGCCACCAGTGGCACCGGCAGCTTGTCCTTGCAGGCGGGTTCCGTCTTTGCCTTTGACCTCTTCAGTGGCGCAGGTTCGGGAAATAATACGCTGACGAGCACGGCGGCAGACCTGGCTGTGATCCTGGGTCGGGTCAGCCTCGGCACGGACATCACCCTGCGGGTCAGCAATCCGAACGGGATGACCGGTTTTGCTGCGAATGACTCCTGGAAAATCTTCGACTGGTCAGGGTTAACAGAACCTGTCAGCGGCAGCTTTACTTCGGTGGATTTGCCCTCTTTGAGCGGTGGACTGACTTGGGATCTCAGCGAGCTTTACACCGGTGGCATCCTCAGCATCGCCCTGGTGCCTGAGCCTTCAAGGCTGGTGCTGGTGATGCTCGGTTTTGCTGCCTTGTTGGTTAGGCGTCGGCGGATCGCCTAATAGGGCCGACTGTTGCAGCCCTGCGTGGTCGGCAAGTTTCCCAGAGACACAGCAGCCAGCCTGAGACAAGCAGGTAAAGCATGAAGCCTGAGTTGAGGCGAAGAGTGGCTGTGCCGGATTCTGAAGTGGCCTGTTCCAGAAGTTTTGGGCCCAAATGATACAGTGCCACAGAAAGAGCGATGATGCCTGTCATGAGCACGAGGGTGAAGAAGCGGGTGCGCCTTTCCATCCAGATGGAGACCGCTGCGGCATACACTGCCAGGCAGGGAAGAACAGGTGTCACCAGGGCCAATGAGACCGCCCAAGCCGGCGAACCGGATCGAGATGACCAGGGACTCATGATGAACATCATCAACCAAAAGCCCAAAGCTGCCATGGCGCAGGGGGCGATGATGAGGATCGTCACGGCCGACTTCCAGGCCACAACATGGTAGGGCAGGTGGGGAGGAGCGGGAGAACGGTGAGTCATGGAGTGTTACTTTTTCTGCGGAACGATCAGCTCCCAGATGCCTTGCACATGCTCCCAGCGGCGGATGGCGAGATCCACCAGGAAGAGGAACAGCAAGGCCATGATTAGCGGGGGCCAGAGCTCGATGTATTGTACTGCACGGGTCTGGCTGAGATCGGGCACTTGGCCAGGTTGCAGCACCTTACCACCGGTGATCTGCGTGGCCTGCTGGAGCAGGGATTCATTGACCGTACCAAGGCTGGCCTCGCTGCCAGGATTGTGGACAAGGCCCGCCGAGACCATTTCAGCCCCGCTTTGTGCGCGGATGAGGTACACGCCGGGTTGGTCAGGGCGAAAGCTGCCTTCATAGCGACCAGGGCCTGTTTGGCCTAACGAAAGGTTTTGCACGGGCTTCAAGGGGGCACCGAGTGCGTCGGCTGCCACAAAGAAGACTTCCGCCTGCACACGGGCATCGTTGGCACGGGTGCCTGCATCTTCTTCCAGATCCACTTGCAGGAGGGCATCATCCCCGCGCATCTCAGTGGCTAGATCCATGTGGCGGCCCTGCGGCGGGCGGGCGGTCTCGCGCAGGAGCTGCGACCAGAAACGGCTGAAGTCCGGCCAGCGTGCGATCCACAGGGAGGCCCAGCGGCTTTTCGCATCGCTGGTGAAGGCGGTGACCTTACCCAGACCATAGCGCCAATGCGCCAGCAGCGGATCTCCCGTGTCGGTGAGGAGAGGGACCTGGGCGGTGGATTTGCGGATGGTCTTGACGTAGCCCAGAAGGTCCGGCGAGGTCCATTTATCAAAGCCGGCCAGCATGGGGTGCTTTTCCACCAGGTTCGGGATGAAGGGTTCTTCACGCATCATGCGGCCCGTGTGCATGAGGGTATCCTGGGTGAAGATGCGGCTGATGCTGCTAGCATCTGTTGTGGTGTAAGACTGGCCGCCACCACTGCTGGCAATGGCTTGCAGCAGGGCGACATGAGAGCCTTCGCCGATGGAGACGGTGGAGATGGTGATGCCCTCGCCCCGGCACTGGGAGGCCATGGACTCATAGCCGGTGCCGGAGGTCTGGCCATCGGTGAGGATGATCATGTGCTTTACCTTGGCCTTCACTCGGCGCAGGGCTTCGCGAGCCTGCTCAAAGGCAGGTTGCAGATTCGTCCCCCCCCCGGAGGCCACGGAGGAAATCTGTCCCGCGATGGTGGCGGTGGAGGTGAGTCGCGTCATCGGGGCCACCACGTGGGCCTCGCTGTCGAAGGCATAGATGCCGATGAAGTCATTGCGCCCCAGCACCTCGGCAGTGGCGATGGAGGCGCTTTTGGCCATCTCCAACTTTTCACCGGCCATGGAGCCGGATCGGTCCATCACAATGGCCACGGCGGCGCTTTGTTTTTCCTCTTCATCGGGCGCTTTCAGCCTAACGGGAAGGATGTCATCAATGGGCGTCTTGTAGAAACCACCGAGGCCAAAACTGTTCGGCCCGCCTAGCATGAGGAAGCCGCCGCCTAGCTTGTCCACATAATCGCGCATGGCATTCATGGCCCCTTCTCCGAGCAAGTGGGCGGGGACGTCGCTGAGGATGATGCCATCGTAGCCGGAGAGTTGATCCAGCGTGCTAGGGATATTGCCCGGCTGGCGGAGATCCAGCTCGATGCCTTCTTTGGCCATGGCTTGCTGGAGGTAGGCGGCCTCGCCCGTTTCGCTATCGAGATAAAGCAGGCGCAGCCGACCGCGCACATCCACCAGGGTCAGCGCGCTGTTGTTGGCTGGGATGGAATCTGCGGTGATGCCCTCTAAAACGGCGCGATATTTGAAGGTGTCGCGTGTTCCGGGTGTTCGCGTGAATGTTTCCGCCAGGGGCTGTCCAGGCTTTAGGGTCACGGGTCGTTGCTCCACCTGAATGCCGTTTTCGAAAAGTTTCAGCATGCCCTGTGACTCCAAGGTGGATTCCAGGTGGGCAGTGAGTTTCAGTGTGGCGCCTTCATTCAGGCGGTTACGGCTGGCCACCAGTTCACGCACCCGGGCATCCGGCTTGCGTGGTCCTGCCACGGGGATGGCGTGGATGCGCACCCCAGAGACACTGGCCTGACGTGCGGCCTCTAGCAAGCGGCCTCGGGTTTCATGCCCGTCTCCAATGAGGACGATGTCGCGGCTGGCCCCAGCAGGGAAAAGCGCCTGGGCATAGTCCACAGCGGCAGTGTAGTGGCTGTCGCCTCCATGAGATTTGAGAAAAGGGGCGATGTCAGGCTTTGGGCCTTCGGGCAGGAGGGCAGGCTCATCTCCCAGCAGCACCACGAAGCTCTCGGTCTCGGCACCCAGGCTGCCCTGTAGGCGGCGGGCTTCCGCGAGGCCTTTTTCAATCCCCTCCGTCCCCATGCTCTGGCTAGCATCCAGAATGATGCCCAGGGCTTTTTTACCAGTCGGGGAAACTCGCGCTGGACCCGCTAACGCCACCAGGGCCAGCATGATGCCCACGGCACGCACGACCAGGAGCAGTCGTTTACGCAGCCCCTCCATGGGGTGAGCGGACTGGCTTTCAAACCACAGCAGCAAAGCCAGGGCGGGCAGGGCTAGCAGCAAGAGTTTCGGTGATTCCCAGTCCATGTGTGTCTCACGTGAATGCTAGGGGGAAATGAGACACTTCCAAGCAGCAAGTGCAGGTAGATGCGGGAATCAGCCTGGCTTGGTTCCCTTCTTGCCGAAGCCTGCCGGGACGGTTTATTCTCTGGCCATGCACATTCCGTCTCTCATCGAATCGAAGCGTGAAGGGGGCGAACTGTCGAAGGCGCAAATTTCTGGTCTCATCGCGGCCTTTACCCATGGGGTCATGCCGGACTACCAGATGAGCGCCCTGGCGATGGCTATTTTTTTCAAAGGCATGACAGGGGCGGAAACGGCGGCGCTGACGGAGGCCATGCTGCACAGCGGCTCCGTCCTGCAATGGCCAGCGGATGCGCCGATGCGGGTGGATAAGCATTCGACCGGTGGCATTGGCGACAAGACCTCGCTCGTCCTTGCCCCCTTGCTGGCCTGTGATGGCGTGTGGGTGCCGATGATTTCTGGGCGCGGCCTAGGCATTACGGGTGGGACCTTGGATAAGCTGGAGTCCATCCCTGGATTTCGCACGCAGTTCAGTGAATCGGAGATCTACCAGGCCCTGCCCATTACGGGCTGCCTCATGGTGGGCCAGACGGCGAATATTTGCCCGGCGGATAAGAAGCTTTATGCCCTGCGAGACGTCACGGGCACGGTGCAGAGCATCCCGCTGATCACAGCCAGCATCCTCTGCAAAAAGCTCGCTGAGGGGCTGAATCGGCTGATTCTGGACGTGAAATACGGCAGTGGTGCCTTCATGCAGACGGAGGCGCAGGCGCATGAGCTCGCGCAGAGCCTCGTCACGGTGGGACGTGCATTGGGGGTAAGATCCAGTGTGAGGCTGAGCCGTATGGATGAGGCCACGGGCGAATCTGCGGGGAATGCCCTGGAGGTCATCGAATGCGTGCGCTGTCTCCAGGGAAAGGGGCCTCCCGATCTGGAAGCCATCGTCCTGGACCTCGCGTGTGCGATTTCCATTTCCTCCCGGGCCGAGTTGGCGAAGATGCTGCGGGATGGGCGTGCCTGGGCCAAGTTTCAGCACATGGTGGAGGTGCAGGGAGGTAAGGCCGATAGTCTGGAGCGCCTGCAAACCATCCACCGCGTGCCCGTGATCCATGAAATGAAGGCGGCCGCTAGCGGTCGGTTGATGAAGCTGGATGCAGGGACCCTAGGGCGGGCCGTGCTAGAACTGGGGGCCGGGCGAACGCTGGCCAGTGATCCTGTGGACCCCGGTGTGGGTGTGGACCAACTGCGCAAAGTCGGCCAGGAAATTCGCGCTGGCGAGGTGTTGCTCCGCATCCACGCGCGTAGCCAGACTGCAGCGGAGTCGGCGGAAAAGAGGATTCTGACTGGGGTCTTGATCGAGTGACCCAAGGGGCTTCTCTCGAAAATGAAAAAGGTCGCTACGCTCGGTTGGAGAAATCATTCGCCCTGAACGCTTTGTGTTCTATGCTGACTAACCCCTAATGCACACGGAGTACGATATCCAATACGCCCTGGAAAACACCCAGGTGCTGCACGAGCCCGACCGCCGGATAGATACCTTTGGTTCCACCCAGTTTGAGTTTCAACTGGTGACCGAACTCATGGACAGCGTGAATACCACGCGTGTCCGCCAGGGCAAGTTGACGGCTGAAAAGCCCCTCATTTTGCGTCCTGATCCGGCTGCGATCGCCGACTTTGACTTTGATGGTTTTGGTCCTCAAGGAGACGCCTTTGGTGAGTTTCTCAAAGCCAACCTGCACCGTCTTGCCATTCTTAAATATGGCTTTAAATTCAAGATGGATGACATGACCGAAGACCTCGTTCATGAGCCCATGGAGGCCGTCTGTGGCAAGCTCCTGGAGGACATTCGTGTCTCAGGCAATCCCATGCGCGCGGTGATTTCCGGTGTGGATGATACTTGGGAAATCTGCCTGCTGAAATTCACGGTGGAGATGATCGAGAAGTCTCAGAAAATCAATCTTTTCGACTTTAAGCGTCGCGGCCTGCTGGGCTAGAACGCGTTTTCTTCCCCTATGGCCAAAGCGCAGCTCAAGCTCCTGCTCTTCCTCATCGTCCTGGGTATCACGCTGGGTAGCATGGCTGCGGCCTACTACATTTACGATAAGATCTTGCGTCCAGACAAGCGTATCCAGGCGGAAATAGCCACCATCAAGAAAAGTGACCTCCCCCCTGTAGATCCAGGCGCGAAACGATTCGACGCCGCCATTGAGCTCATCAAAGCCGGCCGCATCGAAGAGGGCAGGGACGGTCTTTTCAAGCTGGTGAACCAGTTTCCTGCCTCCCCCACCTGTGTGGAGGCAAAGCGGATCATCGGTGAGATCAATATGGACCAGCTTTTTGCCTCGGAGTCCAAAACGGGCAAGAAGGACTACATCGTCCAACCTGGAGATTCCCTGGCCCTCATCGCGAATAAACAGGGAACCACCCTGGACATGCTCATTCGGCTAAATGGGCTCATGGGCACTATTTTACAGCCAGGAGATCACCTCTCCATCTTACCCATGGACTTCAGCATCCGGGTGGATGTGTCGGAGAAAACCGTCACCCTTTGGAGGAAGGTGGGGGAAAAGGAATTCTTTTTCAAAGAATACCACGCGACGGATGTGCGCCTGCCACCGGGGCTGCGAGTCCCTGTGGAAAATGGCATGGAAATCAAAGGCAAGTCTGCGATGCTGGATGGCAAAGCCGTTCTCTCGACCGACCCCCGCTACACGGAGGCAGACAAGTGGCTGCCAGGCAGTCGCGGTGTGCGAACAGACATTCTTCTGCGCACACCTCCGCCTGCCAAACCGCCTGCCGCAGCCACCCCAGCACCGACTGAGCCTGGAATCCCTGATTTAGATGATGCCCCTGAGCCCGGCGTTTTCCTGGCCCGCGAGGACCTGGAAGAAATGTTTGCCCTGGTGCGCAATGGCTCCAAACTCTACTTTATCCGTTAATCGCCCCTTTTTACATGAAACACGTCCTGGAATTCGAAAAGCCCGTCGTCAAACTCCGCGAAGAGATCGAAGAGGCTAAAAAGAAATTTGCAGCAAAGCCAAGTGACAAGCTGGCCAGTCAGATCTCTGACATGGAGAAAAAGGCAGAAAGCCTCCTGCGCGAAATCCATTCCAATCTCAATCCCTGGCAGCGCGTGCAAATCTCTCGTCATACCAATCGCCCCTTCATGCTGGATTACGTGAAGCATTGCTGCGAAGACTTCACCGAACTGCACGGTGACCGCCACATCGGTGATGACCAGGCCATGCCAGCAGGTTTTGCCACATGGGGTGGAAAAAAAGTCGTCATCATCGGCCATCAGAAAGGTCGTGACACCAAGGAGAATCTGCTGCGTAACTTTGGCAGCGCCCATCCCGAAGGTTACCGCAAGGCGCTTCGCCTCATGCGCATGGCTGAGAAATTTGGCCTGCCGATCGTCACACTCATTGACACTCCTGGGGCTTTCCCCGGGATCGGCGCGGAAGAACGGAATATCGCGGAAGCCATCGCCTTCAACCTTCGTGAAATGATGCTTCTTCGCACGCCTGTTGTGGCTGTGGTGATTGGCGAAGGAGGCTCCGGCGGTGCCCTCGGTATTGGTGTCGCTGACAAAGTCCTCATGATGGAAAACGCTTATTACAGCGTCATCAGTCCGGAAGGTTGTGCGGCCATTCTTTGGAAACACCGCGAGCATGCCCCCGAGGCCGCTTCCGCCCTGAAGTTGAGTGCGCAGGATCTTTCCAAACTGGGCATCATTGACGGCATCGTTCCTGAGCCCGCAGGAGGTGCTCACAATGACCATTACGTCACCGCCATGTCCCTGAAAGATGCCGTGCTGAATGCCATTGCCGATCTGGAAAAACTCAGCATTCCGGACCTCCTCGAAGGTCGTTACCAAAAGTTCCGCGCTCTGGGTAAGTTCACTGAGAACTGAGCTAGATCATCGCGCTCCTGCATTTTTTGGAGTGTTAGTGATCCTCCCATTTTCCCCTGGTGGCATCGTAGTCACCAGGGGATTTTTTTGGATATGAAAGAGCTCATTCAGTGACGGGCTTTACGCCGATGCAGCAGCGGCCAAAGTAGGCCGAAAAATAGCAGAATCACGCGGCTGGGCTCGGGCACGATCACGACTAGAAAACCTGTGGTGAAAAGCTGTGACGTATCCCATTGCAGACCGTCTGCTAGAACAGGGAGGTTCAAACTTGCGAAACCATTGTTGCCTTGCACCGGGGCATTGCCACCGGTGATTCCAGACCAGTCAAAGAGCTTCCAGGAGTCGCCTTCAACGAAGTTTGTGGCCGTCAGGCTGGTCACCACCTGGAGACTGGATTGAGAGCCGAATACCACCTGGAACCACGAGGGGGCATCCACATCGAGAAGGTCTGCGGCTGTCAGGGAATTTTGAGTGCCCGTACCTGTATTGGTAAAGAGATCCAGCAGCACAGCACCCCCTAAGCTTAGTGTACCTGTGCCGCTCACGGTAAGGGCCAAATCACGCGCCACGGTATCACTGAGATTACCCACAGAAAGCGTGCCCTGGAGGGTGATGTTGGCATTCAATCCCGGAGTGATAAAACCCGTGCCACCGAGCGTGGTGCCGCTAGCGGTCAGAAGACTGCCGGACCCTGTGGCAGAGCCCGTGGTGTTGTTCGCACGCAACGTCCCTTCATTTAAAAAGACGCCGCCCGTGAAGGTGTTGGCTGCATTGAGATTGACGGTACCCGCACCCGTTTTGACAAGGGTGACGCTGCCATTGGCTAAGTTATCTGCGACGACGGAACCAAGGATGAGATTGGCTCCTGTAACGCGGACGAATAATTCGTTAGGAGCGTCGGTGTTACCTGCCGTGAGGGTGTCCCCAGTGATCTGACTGATGCCTGAGCCTGTGCCATTGACATTGCCCGCTTGTTTGAGGATGCCACCACTGAGGATGGTTAGGGTATTGGTGCCCAGGGCTAGATCAATGCCACTGCCAAGATTCACGGAAGCGACTTCTCGCGAGACGTCCAGTCCCTGAGCGGAACCTTGATCCACGGCTGGTTTGACGTGGGAGGAGCTAGTCCAGGGAGTGTTCGTGTCGTTGGCATTGGCGCTGTTGTAATCAGCCGCCGTCAAGGGAGTGATGCTGCTTTGGTCTCCCGCCACTGCGCTGTCCACGTCCGTCACATACTTGGCAAATTCATTGCCCACGGTGGCCCAGCCTCCAACAAAACCTGGAGTTAGGCCGATGATCTCCACTCGGTTGCGCAGGGTGGTGCCAAGGCCTGTTCCAGTGAAGTTTAAGGTTGCTCCTTGCGCTCGAGTGGTGAGGCCGCTGATCGTCAGTGTGGAGGTGCCCGTTTCTCCCGCCTGACCTGAGGTGATTTGACTGGCCGCGGGTGTCAGGATGAGGCTGCCGACAGTCTCACTATAGACGATGTTGTTGCCGTTCACACTCAGGTTGAGCGTGCCTCCGGAAAGGGTGATCGGGGCAGCATCATTGAGTCGGTCTGCGTTATTGCTACTGCCTACACCATTGCCCTTATTGATCCGCAGGGTTGCCCCTTGCTGGATCTGGACACTGCTGGTCGCCGTGAGACGGCCATTGGTGCCAGGGTTACCTCCGGTGCCATTGAGTTGCAGGACCCCATTTTGAATGAGAGTGGGCCCGGTATAGGTATTCACGCCGCCCAGTGTCAACGTGGTGCTGCCCGTTTTGGTAATAGCCAGGCTACCCGCAGTACCATTGACCAAGGTGCCGCTGAAATTCCCGCCCCCATTCACCTTGAGTAACGCAGGTGTTGCACCGCTGTTGCTGTTGATGATGCCGCTGCCGGATAGGCCACTGAAGCTAGCCTCATTGCCGTTTAATCGCACGGTGCCGCCTGCCTGGACAGTAAGGGCATTGCTGCCGCTTGCATTGAGTGCCCCAGATGATGCTACGGACAGAATGCCTGCATACACATTGACTCCGCCGGTGAAAGTGTTGTTTCCACTGAGAGACAAGATTTTATTGCCAGCCCCTGCACCACTGAGAATGAGCCCTTGGGTGCCTGTGATCAGGCTATGGATCGTCGCTGTGACTCCTACCCCACTGGCTAGATGAACAGTTCCAGGCTGGTCGTTACCCAGGTTTAAGATGCCACCATTGAGGGTACCTGTGACCGTGAATAACATCGCCCCGCTTTGCAACCCCAGCGTCACTCCAGAGCCTAAAGTGGTGATGCCGGTGGAGCTGTTAGTCCAGGAGTTGACCGCGGTGCTGGTATTGAAGCTCACATTGCCATTCACAGACTTGACCACATTGGCTCCTATGACTGCGCTGGCGGGCGCAACGGTCGCGGATTGGGCCACGAGGCCGCGTGCAGGATCGTAAGTGGCAAAAGCGGCCCCGCTGCCAGTGGCTGTGGCATCCACGATCACCCAGGGGAGGATGCCGCCGGTGAGTGTGGGGGCGGAGTCAAAAAAGATACGGCTGGAGTCCGCCGTGCCTGTGACTGCGCCAAGCTGGCCTCCGCGCACCAATGCCACCGCATTGTCAGCGCGCGTGAGGGAGGTGAAACGCAGTTCCGCCTGATCTCCGGTGCCACTTTGCAGCGTGAGGGTGCTGCGATTTTCGCCTGCCACCGTCAAGGCCCCGACTTTTTCCTGGTGAATACCTGCGGAGGCAAGGTCGGGCGCATTGTAATTGAATACGGCTCCTCCTGCCGCTCCACCTGCCAAGATGACAGCGGCGGTATCTCCGAGACGATTGATGCTGGCCGAGTCTGCCGTGTCTCCCACTGTGGCGGTGGAGGCCGCACCGATGTTTAGCTCACTGCTCGCCGCGATGCTGGCTGTATTTCCCTGAACAATCAGGGTGCCAGAAGAGGCACCGAGCACAGTGGGACCTGTGTAGGTCTGCACACCTTTCAAAACCAAAGTTCCAGCGCCTGCTTTGCTGATCCCTGAGGCTGTGTTGCCATCGGCCAGCGTCGTATCAATGACGAGATCGGGATCCGTTGTCAGGTTCTGCACGGTGATGGAGCGAGTGCCATTTAAATTTACGATACCACCTCCCTGGAGGGTGCCCTGCAATGGCGTGTTAGCGGTGGAGAACGTAATGTTGCCGTTGAGATTTAAAGCCGAGCCTGTGGCCAAGGAAAGTGTGCTGCTGACTCCGGTGCCCCCGCCCAGTGTGAGACTATCCACCAGCAGACTTTGACCCGGGGCGATGCGCAATTCCCCTGCATTGACCACCAGTGCGCCCGTCGGAATCGTGGAGGTATCCAGTTCTAAAAGGCCTGTGCCTGATTTGATGAGACCTCCCGTGCCTGCGGCTGCGGCCTGCAGGCGAAAGGTGGCGGTGCCATCGACGAAGATTGCGGCTGCAAAGCTGCCGAAGTTCAGGCTATCCCCAGGGCCTTGGGTATTGATTGTGACTTGCCCAGCATTCACCGTGAGTCCGCTCAGATTGAGCGCCGAGCCTGATCCCAGTGTCACAGAGTAGGGGCCCGTGGCATCTGTGCCAGCGGCAAAGACGGCTGTCTCCAGGCCGGTATTGCCCCAGACAATGGGGGTGCCTATACCAGGGGCATCATTCCAGCGGCTGGAAGTGGTGTCCCAGATACCGGATGCGTTGGGGCCACCTGCACCTGGCAAGATTCCGTTGGCATCCCAATAGAGACTTTGGGCAAAAACGGCTGATTCACTGACAGTTGCCAGTGTCAAAAGAGCAAATAAAGAGCGAGCTAGAGGAACAAGGGGAGCTGGCAGAAGGGGCATGTGGAACGGCGGGTTCCCATGTCAGCCCTACGGTCAAGGGTGTGGCTAGGAACAGTGCGAGGTGGGGGGAGGACCCTTCGGCAATTGGCAAAAAGGCCCCGCACTGCTGGCTTTTGAGCCTCACAGTAATCTCATACTTATCGAGTATGACTTATGCGCCTTTATTCATCCTTGTCCAGTATGAATTGAAGGCTTTGCACGTTCTCCCCTCGCTTGTCATTTTACCTCACAGTATCGCCAGAACCTGGGCCAGATGCTCTTCGGGCTTCACTTTCGGGAACACGGCTTTGATTTTGCCGTCCGGCCCGATGACAAAGGTGGTCCGTTCCGTGCCCATGTACTTTTTGCCATACATGCTTTTTTCCACCCAGACGCCGTAGGCATTGACGATGGCTTGATCTTCATCGCTGAGGATGGGGAAGGGGAGGGCGTGTTTCTTGATGAACTTTTCGTGGCTCTTCACGCTGTCGATGCTCACGCCAAAGACCTTCGCCTTGGCGCTGATATCCGCCCAGCCATCGCGCAGGGCACAGGCTTGTTTCGTGCAGCCGGGCGTGTCGTCCTTGGGATAAAAATAAAGGACAACTGTTTCGCCCTTGAGGTCGCTAAGTTTCACTTTTGCCTCAGGGGCATAGTCACCACCGACGACGGTGGCGTGAAAGGCGGGGGCTTTGGAACCGGGAGTGAGTGTGGAGGCCATGCGGGTGAAAACGGATCAAGCTACCGCTAAGATGCGAAAAAGGCAGGGGCCGCGCAGTCTTGGAGGCAGAGCAGTCGGGGCAAATCCTGTGGAAGAGAGCGCGTTTTCTGCGCATTTCCCCTGCTAGCAGAGCACCTTGACCGTTGCGCTCAGGGGCAGGTGCGTCTAGCTCTGAAGGGTCAAAATTCATCCCGACATGTCCTCCAAGCCCACCATCATCTACACGAAGACAGACGAAGCTCCCGCTCTCGCCACCTACTCCCTGCTGCCGATCGTTGAAGCCTTCACCCAGTCCTCCGGCATCGCGGTGGAAACTCGGGACATCTCTCTGGCGGGCCGCATCCTGGCTACTTTCCCAGACTGCCTGACGCCTGACCAGCAGATCCCTGATGAACTGGCCTATCTGGGCAAGCTTTGCGTGGCTCCTGAGGCGAACATCATCAAGCTGCCGAACATCTCTGCCTCCGTGCCCCAGCTCAAGGCCGCCGTGGCCGAGCTGCAGGGTCAGGGCTACAAGCTGCCCGACTATCCTGAAAATCCCCAGACGGATGCCGACAAGGAAATCAAGGCCCGTTATGCCAAGGTGATGGGCAGCGCGGTGAATCCTGTGCTGCGCGAAGGCAACTCTGACCGCCGCGCCCCGAAGGCCGTCAAGGAATACGCCCGCAAGAACCCGCACTCCATGGGCAAGTGGAGCACCGCCTCTAAGACCAGCGTGGGCACGATGGGGCAGAATGATTTCTTCTCCAATGAGAAGTCCGTCGTGGTGGCTGAGGCCACGGATGTGAAGATCGAGTTCGTTGGCAAAGACGGCAGCACCAAGGTGCTGAAGGCCAGCACGCCTTTGAAGGCGGGTGAAATCCTGGATGGCACCTTCCTCAGCAAGAAAGCACTGCTGGCTTTCCTGGAGGCACAGATCGCCAAGGCCAAGGCCGATGGCGTGCTCTTCTCCCTGCACATGAAGGCCACCATGATGAAGGTCAGCGACCCCATCATCTTCGGCCACGCGGTGCATGTATTCTTCAAGGACGTGGTCAGCAAACACGCCGCCACTTTGACCGAACTGGGCGTGGACTTTAACAACGGTTTTGGCGACCTCATTGCCAAACTTGAGAAGCTGCCTGCGGATAAGAAGGCCGAGATCGAGGCCGATATCCAGGCTGCCTATGCCAAGGGCCCGGCCATCGCCATGGTGAACTCGGACAAAGGCATCACCAATCTGCATGTGCCGAGCGACGTCATCGTAGATGCCTCCATGCCGGCGATGATCCGCACCTCCGGCCAGATGTGGAATGCCGCTGGCAAACCGCAGGACACCCTCGCGGTGATCCCGGACAGCTGCTACGCAGGTGTCTATCAGACCGTCATTGACTTCTGCCGCACCACCGGCGCCCTGGATCCCAAGACCATGGGCACGGTGCCAAACGTCGGCCTTATGGCCCAGGCCGCTGAGGAGTACGGCTCCCACAACAAGACCTTCGAAGTCCCTGCTGACGGCACCGTGAAGGTGACCGACAGCGCAGGCAATGTCCTCTTCTCCCACGAAGTCGAGTCGGGCGACATCTGGCGTGCTTGCCAGACCAAGGACGCTCCGGTGCAGGACTGGGTGAAGCTGGCCGTCAACCGTGCTCGCGCCACTGGCTCCCCCGCCATCTTCTGGCTGGATGAAAAGCGCGCCCACGATGCCCAGATCATTGCCAAGGTGAACCAGTACCTGGCTAATCACGACACTACTGGGTTGGACATCCGCATCCTCCCGCCCGCCCAGGCCTGCCAGATCAGCCTGGAGCGCATCAAGGCCGGCCAGGATACCATCTCCGTCACCGGCAACGTGCTGCGTGACTACCTCACGGACCTCTTCCCGATCCTCGAACTCGGCACCAGCGCCAAGATGCTCTCCATCGTCCCTCTGATGAATGGTGGCGGCCTGTTTGAAACTGGTGCCGGCGGTTCCGCTCCAAAGCATGTGCAGCAGTTTCTCGAAGAGAACTACCTCCGCTGGGATTCCCTGGGTGAGTTCCTCGCCCTCGCCGTCTCTCTGGAGCACCTCAGCGAAACCTGTAAAAATCCCAAGGCCAAAGTGCTGGCAGATACTCTGGATGCCGCCACCGGCAAATTCCTCGACTTCGACCGTTCCCCAGGTCGCAAGCTGGGCACGATTGACAACCGCGGCAGCCACTTCTACCTCGCTCTTTACTGGGCCCAGGCCCTGGCCGAACAGTCGGCTGACGCGGAACTTCAGGCCCAGTTCAAACCCATCGCCGAAGAGCTCACCGCCAACGAAGCCAAGATCGTTGAAGAACTCATCGCCGTTCAGGGCAAGGCCGTGGACATCGGCGGTTACTTCAAACCGAACGACCAGAAAGCCAGCGAGGCCCTGCGCCCCAGCATGACGCTGAACGACATCCTGGCTAAGTTGTAAGACTCGCCTTGGAGGGCATTGATTGCGCCTTTCATCAAGAAACCCGTCGCCTAAAAGCGGCGGGTTTTTTGTGATCTATTTCCGGCTTTAGCGTGGGAGTACCGGGCAGCAAAAAAAATGAATGGGCCTGTCCTTTTGGACTGAGCCCGTTCGTCATGACATTGAAATGAGGGCCTTGCTAAACGGTCACGGTGACCGGAAGCATGCTCGCCTAACGAAACATCCAACAAGAAATAAACACGGCAATGAGAGTCATGGTCATTATCAAGGCAACGAAGAACTCGGAAGCAGGCGTGATGCCGGGTGAGGAACTGCTGACAGCGATGGGTAAGTTCAACGAGGAACTGGTGACCGCCGGGGTGATGCTGGCAGGAGATGGGCTACATCCAAGCAGCAAGGGCAAAAGGGTGAAGTTTTCCAGTGGCAGCCGGGTCATCACTGATGGCCCTTTTGCAGAGACGAAGGAATTGATCGCCGGTTACTGGATCTGGCAGGTGAAGTCCATGGAGGAGGCGCTGGAGTGGATGAAGCGCTGCCCGGATCCCATGCCAGGCGAAGAGTCCGAGGTGGAATTGCGCCCGTTGTTTGAGATGGAAGACTTCGGCGAGGAGCTGACCCCGGAACTGCGCGAACAGGAAGACCGCCTCCGCACCGAATTGGAGCGCCAACAGAGCGCGTGAAGTGCGGTGGGAGATTGCCTGCGGCCAGAGGAAGAACATTTGCCATGATAGTATCATATGAGACTATCATGCCATGAAGCCCCCTTTCGAAATCACTGCCCGTGCGGCCAGCCTGCTGGCGGAGGTTGAGCGGCTGCTAGGAAGGTACGAAGGGGCCCAGGTGGCTCCCGCAGGTCCCATGCTGCGCCGTTCGATGCGGGTGAGGACGATCCAGGCCACCCTGGAAATCGAGGGGAATACCTTGTCGGAAGAACAGGTGACCGCAGTGCTGGAAGGCAAACGTGTGCTGGCACCCGAGAGGGACCTGCGAGAGGTCCAAAATGCCATCCGCTGCTATGACAAGCTGCCCCGGTGGAAGCCAGCTTCGACCAAGCATCTGCTGGAGGCGCATCAGGTGATGATGGCGGGGCTGGTGCAGCGGCCGGGAGCCTGGCGCAGCCGGGGCGTGGGCATTGCCAAAGGGAACCTGATCGCACATGTGGCCCCTCCTGCGGATCGCGTGGCAGGGTTGATGAACTCATTGTTTGAGTGGATGAAGGCGGAGACGCAAGTGCCCGCGCCTGTCCTCGCTGCCATTTGCCATTATGAGATGGAGTTCATTCACCCCTTCGAAGATGGCAATGGCCGTCTGGGGCGTCTTTGGCACAGCCTCATTTTGTTTCATCATCACCCGGTCTTTGCGCAGGTGCCGATTGAGTCTGCCATTCGCGATCGTCAGGTGGACCACTATACCGTATTGGGCTTGTGCGACAAAGCCGGGAAGTCATCGCTTTTTATCGAATTTTCTTTGGAGATGACGCTCGCGGCCCTCACCTCAGTGGTCATCTCTCCACAGTCTCGCACTCGCATGTCGGGTGCAGAGCGGATGTCTGCGGCACGGGGCTTCATGGGCTTACAGGCCTTTTCACGCAAAGATTACCTGGGCCATTTTCCTGGCTTGTCTCCGGCGACGGCCAGCCGAGATCTTCAGCAGGGGGTTGATGCGGGCACTTTGAAAAAGACCGGAGACAAGGCCACGGCAAGGTACCGCTTTTAATGCCCTGCCCGTGCCAATTGATGGGCCGAGAGGGAATAAAGTGCGCCTGAAGGAGTCCTAAGACCATGCAATTTCCTTTTCGCGTGGGTTCACGTGCTCATGCCGGCGCCGCGATGGCTCTGCTCGGTCTTTTAAGTCTAACCGGATGTGTGACCCCGGGTCACCGTACCCCAGATCCCGTGGTGGATGCGATGTCGCGAGACCGCACCGTGCAACTGCAGATCTTTCTCGATGCCCAGCGTTTCGGCCCAGGGGTGGTGGATGGCCACCCGGGTGAATTCACCAGCAAGGCCCTGGCGCTTTATCGGGAATCCCAGGGCCTGTCGCCTCAGGTGACCCCGGATGTCAGCGGCATCGCCCCCTACACCACCTACGCCATCACAGCGGATGATCTGGGCCGCCTGGGAACGATGGCGCGGGAACCTGCGGAACAGGCCCAGCAAAAGACCCTCCCTTACACCCTCCTCTCCGAGCTCATTGCCGAGCGTTTTCACACCACCGTGGCCTTCGTCGCCGAGCTGAATCCTGGCCGCCAGGTGGATTCACTGACGGTGGGGGAGGTGATCCGCGTGCCGAATATTCAGCGGCCCTTCCGCGTGGATGCCTATCCCTCCAGTTATTCCAAGCAGGCTGCCTCTGCGACGGAATCACGACGCGTGGTGGTGGATACCCAGCTGCGCATGCTGCGGGTGACGGAGGGAGTGCGTTTGCTGGCCGCCTTTCCGCTGACACCGGGCTCGGATGAGCACCCCGCACCGCTGGGAGAATGGAAGATCACCGGGGCGGTGCCCTGGCCGTGGTACCGTTACGATGAAGGCGTGCTGAAGCGCGGTGAACGCACCGAGACCTTTTACAACCTGCCGCCTGGACCAAACAGTCCCGTCGGCGTCTTGTGGACCGGGCTGAACCGTCCCGGTGTGGGCATTCACGGCACCGCTTTCCCCGAGACGATTGGCCGTTCTGGCAGTCACGGTTGCATCCGCCTTTCTAATTGGGATGCGGCCACCTTTTACACCCTGGTTCACAAAGGCATGGCCGTCACCATTCAGTAAACGCCTTGGAGATCTGGTGATTTAAAAGGAAGGCCACGTCCTTGCTTGCGTCCCGCGCTGCCCGGTTCTAAAACGGCGTCCACACCATCCATGATCCTCGATACCCTCGAAAACGCCGCCCGTTACGAAGTCCTATCCCCACGCTTTGCTCAGGCCTTTGCTTACCTACGAGGAGTGGATGGCACTCAGGAAATGGGCCGGGTGGACATTGCTGGCGATGACGTCTTTGCCATCGTCCAGACCTACACCACCAAGCCGCTGGAAAAGGCCCTGTTTGAGGCGCACCGGAAGTACATTGACGTGCAGTTCATCCATTCCGGCCGTGAAACCATCCTGTGGGCACCTTTGGCCACCATGGGAGAAGAGACACGGGCCTACACTGTCGAGAAAGACGCCGCCTTGTGGAAGCTAGTGCCGGACGTGATCCCGCTGCACCTCAGCGCAGGCCATTTCGCCATTCTTTATCCAGAGGATGCCCACGCACCCTGCGTGGAGTGGGACACCCCTAGCGAAGTCTTCAAGGTGGTGGTGAAGGTGGCCGTGGACTGAGCCGATGGCGTCGAACTGCTCGCGTTTCCGCTACGTTCTTTTCATCGAATCCCTTGCCAACGATGGAAGGCTCCTGCGACTCGACGGTTTTGCGGCGGCCTAACTAAAGATACTCTGCCATGATTCTGTCCTGATCAAAAGGTGTGATGCCTTCGTCCATGGCAAAGACATGCTGCGCTTCAGCCTTCGTGGCCACCCTATGGCCGCGGGCTCGGACATGCAGGTCGAAGAGAGTGTACAGGCTAGTTTTTTGCAGTCCCTGGATGGCCCGCATCATGAGAGATATTCCACTCAGATTACTTTTCACATTGTTCCAGTGTGGGTAGCTACGCAGGGCCAGATCCGCCCAGATGACCTTCTTTTCCACGAGGTCAAAGACCGCAGGCAGGCAAATGCTAGTATTCGAGGAGATATCCACCTTGTTTTGGACGGTCCGGGCATCAAAAATCTCCCCTGAACCTGCCTTATCCCGTGCCATCCATCCAGCAAAGCATTCAGGAAGGTCACAATAAGGCTGCATGGTGTAACTGTTGATGGACATCACGATGTAGCGCACACCGGCGGCTTTCGTCATCGGTACGCTCAAGTCAATAAACTCCGCCGCACCTTGCGGTGCATCCACAATGTCACCGCTGTGGCAACCCCCGAGAGCCTTCAAGCTGTAGTAAGAGACCACATCCACGTACTTGAAATCGGCATCGAACATTCCTGCGGAGAGATCGATGTCTGTGCGACTTTTTCCATTGCGCCACCAGATGAAAAAACGCAGCACTTCGCAATTAGGTAACGCCAGCCGACTGCCTCGTACGAGCGTGCGCAGGGCCTTTGAAGCCGATCTCTGGGAAAAGGGAACTAAGTGGTTTTTCAGCTCGGGATCCAGGTAGCAGGGACCCAGGGCAGGTAGCTTTGCAAATCTCTGGAGTAGGGTTTCTTCGCAGATGGAAATGAGTGATTCAGCCATCTTTTCCGGCAGGGGAGGTAGCTGCTTCTGGGTGGCATACACTTTGGCCACATCTCCTTTGGGGAAAAAGGCCCTCAATGGCTGGGGCTGGAGGCGACCGGTGAAGTGCGCCATGGCCTGCAGCAGGACTGGCGTGGAGACACCTCCCGCCTGCGCTTGGAAAGCCGAGACGACCTCTTCTGGAGCGGGGGCTGTGCGGACCAGGTGATCCAGACGGCGTGTCAGTTCACCTGGTCGTGATTGCAGCAGAGCTATCACCTCGGCAGATTCCCGATGCAGCAGACTTGCCTCCACCCGCGAGTTGAACGTCTGGAAGGGGAGGTCATTGCGCAGGACATCAAAGGCGGCCTGGGCTTTTGGAAATCGTTTCGCATATTCTCCTGGATGCAAACGCTCGCCCAGTCTCAACCAGCGGCCTTTCCATCGAAGCATGTCCTCGGTGGGGTTATCGCAACGTTCGATCAACGACAGTAATTGATGCCTCTGCTTTCGGGTGAATTTGCCAAACTTGGTCTTTTCAGCCAGGGAAACATCGCCTTCACTCAGAGCCACGGCCAGCCGGAGAACATCAGTGGCCGTTTGTAGCCTCTCTACTACAAATGCGTCACCCAGTGTGGTGTGCTTCAGCAGGGCTGCTCCCACAATGGCCAGGTTTTCCTTGGACAAAATTTTGGGCGGCAACAGTCGGGCGATGTCATCGTGGTACTGGCTCACGAACCACACCACATCCGTCTTGTCCTCTGCGGAAAGGGACGTCTTTGCTGCGGCCAGTCGGGTAAAAATCCCTTCAAAATCTTCCTGTGTTCCGAGCTGGATGACCTGAAGAGGAGTATTTTCAAAGAGCGGTGCTCGTTCCCGTTTATCCGCAGGCTCAAGCAGATGAGTCCAGTAATGGACAAGCGCGTTCCAATAGAGCTCTGCCTCCTGCATTTCCATGACCTCAGAGGGAAAATTGGGATACATCGGCTGAAATTCACGGTGGGCCCCGGTCATTTCCCGCAAGCCGTCCACTAGATTTCGGTAGAAGGAATCCACCTTGGTCAGGGGCAGTTTTTCCAAGCTCTGACAGATCTCAGGCGAAAGCAGAAAGCCCAGCGTCTGGATGTTTTTCTGAAGCGTGGCTATTACCTCGGGAGCCGTTCTACCTGACTCTGTAGGCAAGACCACTTTCAGCCGCCAGCGAAGATAAATGGCATTCATGAGGGGAGTGCCAGGCCGATCCGTCTCCCAGATGAGCTGAGAAACAGATCGACCAAGGCAAGTGGCGGAAAGCGAGGACCCTAGATTTCGAAAGAGAAGGAAGGATCCCCATAGCCGCCTACCTAGGTATGGGCTGAGCCTGTGAGTATGGCAACCATAAAAGCAAATGCAAAACACGAATCCTGAGCCTGGCCAGAGTGAGGTAATATCAGACAGAACTGACTGGAAACGACGCAAAACGACGCAAAACGACGGTGTCGGAAGATGGACAAAAAGCGCCAGAAAAAGCCGAGAAGTTTTTTTCGGGTTAAATAATCCTTTGCACCCAGCCAAACTCCGCTACTTTGCGCGCCCTTTTCCCCGACCAAATGGAACCCCAAAAGAACATCCTCCGACTCGGCCTGCCGAATGGCAGTCTCCAGGAGCCAACGCTTGAACTCTTGAAGCGCGCAGGGTTCCATGTGGTGGTTTCCTCCCGCTCTTATCGCCCCACGGTGGATGACAAGCAGCTGGAACTGCGCCTCCTGCGCGCCCAGGAAATCGGACGTTATGTGGACCATGGCTTCCTGGACTGCGGAATCACCGGCAAGGACTGGATCGCCGAAAACAAGGCTGATATCGAAGTCTTGGCGGAGTTTAACTACAGCCGTGCCACCTCCAATGCCACCCGCTGGGTGCTGGTGGTGCCAGAAGATTCCCCCATCCAGTCCGTCAAGGATCTGGAAGGCAAGCGCATCGCCACGGAAGCTGTGGGCCTGACGCAGACCTACCTGGAAAAGAACGGCGTCAAAGCCGAAGTCGAATTTAGCTGGGGTGCGACGGAAGTGAAAGTGCCTGAACTCGTGGATGCCATCGTGGACATCACCGAGACCGGCAGCTCTCTCCGCGCCAATAAGCTACGGATCGTGGACACCCTGATGGAGAGCTATCCTCAGTTCGTGTCCAGCAAAGCGGCCTTCCAAGATGAATGGAAGCGCCAGAAGATGGAAACGCTCGTGCTGCTGCTGAAAGGCGCACTTGAGGCTCGCGACAAGGTCGGCCTTAAGATGAACGTGCCATCCGCCGCCCTGAAGGAGGTTGTCGCCAGCCTGCCTGCAGAGCGTTCCCCAACCATTTCTCAGCTCGCCAATGCGGACTGGGTTGCCGTCGAGACGGTCATTGCGGAATCCGTCGTGCGGGAGATCATCCCGCGGCTCAAATCTCTCGGTGCCGAGGGCATCGTGGAATATCCGCTAAACAAAGTCATCCCCTAGGATGACGCAAGAACACAGGAGAACACAGACATGGGATCGCTGAAAAAGCGCAGAAAGACGAAGATCAACAAGCACAAGCGCAAGAAGCGCATGCGCGCGAACCGTCACAAGAAGCGTTTGCGCTATAAGTCCTAAGCGCTAGCCTCGGTTACATGATGTGCCACCGTTCCGCGAAGAGAAACATTCGATTCGCTGACGGGGGTACTGTGTCCCGAAATAGTCGCCGACTTCGAGTCTGCCTGCTCGGCCTGTTAGCCCCACTCTCTGGAGTGGGAAAAACGGGCCACGAGCAGGCAGACTTGTCTTTACCTCCCCTAGCCAGTCCTCCGGCGCTGCATCTGCAGCGTGATGGAGAGCGCGTGGCTGAGGCACTGGCACACTACACCAGTGCACTCCAGTTTGAAAACTCCGGTAAGCTCCGCGAGGCGCTGGATCATTATCTAGCCGCATTGGCGGTGGACCCTGCCAATCCTGATTTGGCCATGCACACAGCAGAGTTGGCCTACAGCTTCAAAGGTCGCAAAGAAGCTCTGGTGATTTTGCAGAAGGCCGTCGAAGACAGCCCCGATGTCCCCGCACCCTACCTGAATTTGGCTCGTTTTTGTGCCACCTACGCTCCGGACGATCCCTTTGAAAATGATCGTGCCCGGCAGACATTGGACACGGCCTTGCAGAAGTTTCCCAAAAAGGCGGAGGTCTATGGCTTTGCCGCCGTGACTTACCTCACACAGGGCGCACGCGCAGATGCCATCGCGGTGATGGAAAAAGGGCTGCGGCAGGAGATTCCTGAATCTGCGTTTTGGCTTACCCTGGGCAAGGCCGCGCAGCAGATCTGGCCGCTGGCCCAGGCTGAAATGCGGGAGGAGCATGTGACCCGGGTGAATGCCTACTATGCCAAGGCCCTGCGCCACGCTCCAGGCCCCAAGCATGAAGCTGTGCAACTGGAAGTGGCCCAATATTACCTGCTGAGCAATCAACTGCCTGAAGCACGGGATCTGTGTGAAAAGATGGTGGCTCAAAATGGCAACCTCCAGGCCCGCAAGCTCCTTCATCGTCTCTACGATGCGTTTGGAGAGAAAGACAAGGCGTTGGCTCAGTTGGTCGAGATCGTAAAAGCGGATCCCAAGGATGTGGAACAGCGCCGCTTGCTGGCCAGTGCCTATGAATCCAGGGATGACTTTGCCAATGCGGTGCCTCATTTAGAGGCGGCGATCCAGATCGGCGGGGGGGAAGGGGAAGACTACCTTTATCTGGGCGAGTTGCTTCTGCGGGCTCAGCTTTTTGATAAAGTGATTCAGTTAAGCCAGCGCAGCGTGAAGCTGTTCCCAGATCAGGCCATGTTTTACGTCCAGGCCGCTCTAGCTCAGCGCTCACTGCAACGTTGGGACAAAGCCATCGAGGCCTTCGAGGAGGCAGACAAAATGGCCGAAACTGGGCAGGGAGAGCTGATCAATCACCGCTTTTACTTTCAATACGGCATCACCTTAGAGCGAGGCGGACGTCACGAGGATGCCGGTCGCATCTTTGAAAAATCCATCACACTCACACCGAAAGACGAGGTGGAGGCCGCCGCCAACACTATGAATTATCTCGGCTACATGTGGCTGGAGCTTGATCGCCATTTGGAAAAGGCTGGCGAGCTGATTCTCAAAGCCAACGAATTAGAACCTGACAATGCGGCCTACATTGATAGCCTGGGCTGGTGGCATTTCAAAAAAGGGGACTACTCCAATGCCGTCAAAGAATTGCAGCGTGCGATCACTGTCCTGGCTGAATTACAGCCGGATGATGCGGAGATCATCGAGCATCTTGGGCAAGTTTATCTGAAGATGAACGACTTGGATAAGGCCCGCGAGCAGTTTGAAAAAGCCCGCTCTTTGCAGCCCACCGATGCACGTGTGCAAAAGCGCATCCTTGAAGGCTTGCAGAAGACCGGGGTGAAGCCTTAAACGCTGCACTGCTCACCCTCCCGTGGGGAGCGCGTGAGCTTTGAGGTCTTCCAGATTGACCCATTCGATAGCTGAAGAATGCGTGGCCTCCAGGCAGACCTTTGGGGCCACCCCTGCATCGAAGGCTTCTTTCCAGCGCGTCACGCATAGGCACCAGCGATCCCCGGGCTTGAGACCTGGGAAATCCCACTGGGGAGCTGGAGCCATGAGGTCATTGCCCCGGGCACGGGAGAAAAGCAAAAATTCCTCGGTGACCTGAACGCAAACGGTGTGCAGGCCCACATCGCCCGCTCCAGTACGGCAGTAGCCATCCCGGTAAAACCCCGTCATGGGTTGGGTACAACAGCACTGAAGATTTTGGCCGAGGACGTTGGTGGGCATATCAGGGGGAAGTGGATTGGCGATCTGCAAGACGCATCACTTGGTATCCCAAATGAAATGTTCGAGGCGGATGCGAGTGGCGAGTTCTTTGGCTTCCGCAGCGCGGTCACCTGTTGAGAGAGCGATCTTTTCTGCAAGGCGTGCTGCAGCTTCCCACTGTTTTGCGGTCTCTAGCAAATCGATGCCGAAGAAGCCTGCACGATAATACCAACGAAATTCCGCAGGGTTAGCAGGGCCGGTGAAGCCGCTGGCTTGGACCACATTGTAACAGGCTTCGAGAGCTTCGTTGGTCAGTCCTGCGGCATTTAAAACCGCCGCCAGGGTGTAGCCCGCACGTGCGCTCCAGAGGTAGGTCAGGTCATCCTCCTTCAGCAGTTGGCGCAGGGAGCTGATGGCTTTATCCAGTTGAGTGGGGTCCGTCTTACCCAGAAGCATCAGGATCTCTGCCCGCTCACAGGTGAGGGAGCGTCGCATGTCTTCAGGCAGATTTTTTTCTGTGAGCAGACTGTCGAGCAATTTCAGTGCTTCAGCCTCCTGGCCCGCGCGGCGTTTGGCCAGTGCTTGCTGTTGGCGCGCGGGGATGCTGAGTGGACCTCCACGTTCCGCCAGTTCCTGCCAGAGATTGATGGCCGACTCGCGTCCTTCGTCGCTCATCATGGAGATAGCCGCCATGCCGGCGAAGTAGAGAGCTGTATCAGCATACGCGGAGGTGGCGTAAGTTTGGGCCACCAGCTCAAATTCTGTGCGCGCGCTGGCGAAGTTTTCCAAGCGGTAAAAAGCATCGGCGATTTTCATGCGCACCGCCGCCGCTTGGGGTGCTTCCGGCCATTTTTTGAGAAACTCGGCCCCGGCTTCCGTGAGGGCTTTGAGCTGACCCTGCTTGTCCAGCATCCAGAGACGCGTGACGGCGATTTGTTGGAGCTGGCTTTCGGTGGCATCCGGGAGGCTGGCGGCTGCTTTCAGGCTGTTTTCGGTAGCGGCGAAATCTGTCGGGATCTGCGTGAGTAAAAATTCGGCCAGAGCTAGGTTCGCCTGGATGAGGCGTGGGTGACCGGCATGTTTTTGAATGAAGGTGCGCAGGGCCTCTGCCGCACTGGGCTGCGCACGTGCTGCGAGGTCCAGGGCCTGATCCAACTCCAAATCCGCTGCGGTATCCCCAGACTTAACTGTGGCTGCAGCCCCGGCGCTGACGGTTTCCAGTTGGCTGAGCAGGCTTTGATACATGGCCGCCTCTCCGGCCCGCAGAGTCGCCACACCTGCATTGTAAAGCGCCGCACGGCGTTCCGCTAAGGTGACGGCGACGTTTGCGGCCGCCTGAAACAGCTCGGCTGCCTGGGCGTAGTCGCCGCGGGTAAAAGCAGTGCCCCCGGTGACGAAATCCACCATGGCGGACTGTCCGGCTCCATAGCGCTGGCGCCATTGATTGGCGAGGGCGGTGACGCGTCCGTCTGCTTTCAGGGCCCCATAGGTCTCCAGGGCTAGGCGCATGGCCTCAGCTCCCTGAGGGTGCCCGTGATGCAGTTGCACCATGGCCTCCAGCAGCCCAAGGCCCTCCATCGTTCGCTTTTGACTCAGGAGCCAGCGGGACATGAGCAGCATGGCATGTCCGCGAAAAATCTGAGTCGAAGCCAGCGGTTGCAGGGCTTGCTTTTGGACGGTGTTGCCTTCCGTGATCCAGCGCAGGGCCGCATCGGGTGGCAGCAAGTGCGAGGAATCTGTTTCCAAAGCGCGAGCGAGTAGATCAAACGCATCCGTCCACAGTAGGCTGTCCACCGTGTTGTCTAGAAACTGAACCAAGGACTCGATGCACTCGACCGCTCTGCCCTGCCGCAGGCGGTTTTCCGCTAGTAACACGGCGGCAGCATGGTGGATGCGTTCCCCGCCTCCAGAGGAGGCAACCAGACTTGTCAGCAAGGCTTCCGCCTCTGGATACCGGGCCAGTTCCATCAAACCGCGCGCGCGCAGCATGTCTGCGGTGGGTTCACCGGTTTCACGGGGCAGTGCCGCTAGGTCATCCAGCGCGGGTTGGTAGTTGCCGGAATTGAGGTCCAGTTCATCCAGCATCAGCCGGGCCCGGCGGGCGGTTTCTGGTGAAGCCGAGCGGCGTAGAATGACCAAAAGATCACGTGCCTGAGAGGACTGTTGCAGGGCCAACCAGACCTGGGCGAGCAAAAGCTGTTCCTGGCTGGTGGCTTCTTCGGCCTCCAAACGGGTCTCTAAAGTTTGGCGCGCAGCGTCCAGTTCCCCGGCCACCACATGAGCCTGGGCTTTCCAAAAAGGTTTATTCGGCACTTGCTCCCGTGCCAGTAGGGCCAGCGCGGCACGACCATCTTTGGCGCGCACCCAGGATTCGACCGCTAGGCCCGCCAAGGTGAGGCGATCTGTATTCGTCCAATCTTTTTGCTCCAGCAGACGGGCTGCTTTGGTCGCAGCAACGCCGGGTAAGCCATCATTGAGGGCTTGGCGTGCAAGACGGAATTCACCATGGTCCTGCAACTCCGCTGCCAGTAGAGGCAGTGTACTGGCCCAGCAAAGGGCCTGGAGGCAATGGAAGGATCGTCGGGCGCAGCGCATGGAGCTTTACGCTAGAACAGAAGTGGCCGTTTTGCCAACGTGTTCCGCCACGGAAAGCTCAAGCCCTGCAGACTGCGAATCGCTAGCGATTTACTCGTCCAGCCCCCGTTTGATCTTGTAGCGAAGGAAGGCTGTGTGAGCCACATTGGCATTCAGCGGTGCGGCATTCAGGCGCGTGCGGATGTCTTCAATCTCACCCAAGGCCACCGCTTGGGCGGCTGGCAGGTAGGCCCCGTAGTTGACGATACGCAGCAGGCGATCCACGTACTCACTCTGCAAGTCCTGGCGAAGGCTATTCGGCCCCGTGGCAGGATCATTGAGAAAAATGGCATCCGTTAGCCGATCCATGACTTGGCTCAGCGGCACCTCATTGCCATAGAGGGCGCTGTCCAGGATGCGCTGTTGAGTGTCGTTGTGGAGCAAGTGGTCTAACAAAGACTTCTGCAAGAGGCTGATGCGCTCATGCAGTTTGGGGTCTTCGTCTTCCTTGCGGAAGTTAAACCCACGCCGCTGCTGCTGAAGGTGGGCGATGAGGTCTGCGGGCACGTCCCAAGCATCTGGAGCGAAGGCATACTTGGCCAGGGCATCCAGGGCTGCTTCTTGCTTGGCCTTCTCCACCGGTGTGTAAGGTTTCTTGCCCGGCGCTTGGCCCACAAAGGCACGCTCCACATACACGCCGCCCACGTAGCGCGTCATGGCGACGAGGGCATCTGCCGACTCGCGCGTGAGGGTAACATAGGACTGAGTCAGGCTGTGCCAGCTTTCACCCTCGCGGGGCTCTTTGCTGAGGAGTTCTTTCAAGCGTGCCTTCACCAAGTCGCAGCGCTGGATCCCGTAGGTGATGGGGTCCCCACTCATGTCATAAATCATGGCCCGTGGGTCAATGCCCTTGCCAGCGCGGCGCATGTCATCGGCATCGTTGCCAAAGGCCAGCTCTGGCTGATGAGAGTGCGCGGCGATTTTTTGCAGCCGCTTCGATTCCTCGGCGGGATCTTCCAACGATTCACTGTAACCAAACTCAATGGCCCAGTGGTCATAAGGGCCAGGTTTGGTGATGTAATATTCCCCCTGGGGAACACCTTGGGGGGCGATGTTTGCCGGCATGTAATCCATGACCGAGCCGGTCAGGCCGGTCTTGGAAGTGACCTCTTTTTTGTGAATCTCCGTGGCATCGTAAAGATGGCTGGCGCGGAAGTTATGGTTCAAGCCCAGGGTGTGTCCCACTTCATGCAGGATGAGTTTGATCAGGGCCTCGCGTGTTAATTCCTTCATCTCCGTTTCACCTGCCCCACGCAAGCGCAGGGCTGCATTGCCAAACAGCAGACCTTGCTGAGCAAATTGGCCGTCTTGGCACAGTTCGGGATCTTTCCCCTGGAAAACGGGTGCTTCCTTGTCCTCGGGCGTGGCCAGACCTAGCTCTGTGAACAGACGCTGACTGCGCAGACGATTGGTGAGGAAGCTGAACTCCAGCATGATGTCTGCCCCCAGAATCTGCCCCGTCCGTGGGTTCACAAAGCTGGGCCCGTAACCTCCGAAAGGTGGGTTGGGGGAGGATGTCCAGCGCAGCACGTTGTAGTTGATGTCGCCCGCATCCCAGGTGGCATTATCAGGCTGCTGCTTCACCACGATGGCATCCTTGAAGCCAGCCGTCTCAAAGGCCTGGTTCCAGCGCAGAGTCGCTTCACGGATGAGGTCGCGCAGCTCGACAGGTGTAGTGTTTTCGATCCAAAAAACGATCGGCTGCACCGGCTCGCTTAGAGCGGTTCCAGGCTTTTGTTTGACTAAATTCCAGCGGTGAATGACATCCCGGAACGGCGTAGGCGCAGTGCTGGTCATGTCCGTGACCTGCGTGCTGAAGTAGCCGATGCGTGGATCATCAAAACGTGGTTTGAAATCATTCACCGGCATGCGGATGAGGTTGTGCTGTACGCGGATGCTGACGTAGCGTGGATCGGTGATCTCATCCGCTGTCACCTTGGCATCATTGGCCCAGCCTGGAGATGGGTTTTCATAGACATATTCCACCTGGATGGCTGTGTTGTCTTGATAACCATTGATGCGACCGAGCTTCGTTTTGGTTTCCGATAACTTGCCCAGCACAGCTTTGCTGGCATCACCACCCGAGGGGTATTTCACCATCAGCAGGCTCTCGCGTAGAAACAGGTTCGTGGCAGAGATGAGGTACCCATTGGCATCTTCAGCCACCACGGGTTCGCTGGAAAGAATGGCATGGGAGGTGTTGGCCTTGGCCGCGCGGGCCAGGGGGCTCTGCGGATCAAAATAGAAGGCGGTGTTTTCAGCGATGAATTCGATGCGGTCAAAGATTCGGCTGATGCGGAAGATGTGCTCGCTGCCATACTGACCGCGATTGTGTCCAGCCTGGACCACCCCATCCATGGTTTGATTGAAGTAGATGAACTCAGGTCCGATCTGGTCCTTCTTCACATACAGGTGCAGGGTTCCCTTTTCCCGATCCAGGTAGAATTCAAAAAGCCCGGTGACGTGCTGGTGCCCTTTGGTGACCTCAGCCAGAGTTTTCTTTTTGACGGGTGTTGCTACGGCGGGCGCTGCTGCGGGTTTGGCAGGCTCTTCGGCCTTTTTTTCGGTTTCCGGTTTTTTCTCCGGCTCAGGTTTGGGATCCGGCTTGGGATCGGGTTTAGGCTCCGGTTTCCCAGGAGCGGGCGTGGGCGCAGGTGGGGCCGGTTTAGGCGGCGTTTCAGCTGCGGAAAGGAGACCTGTCAGGCAGACGAGGGAGAGCAAAAGCAGGCGCATGGTGGCATGGAACGCACCAGAGGCCTGCTCTCTTGGGCTGAGAAGCGGGAAAAGTGGATTTAGCCCAACTTTGCTTGTTCAATGAATTCCCCCACCAGGGTGAGATCCTTGATTCCTGGCGCAGATTCTACCCCGCTGGCCACATCCACGCCCGCCGGGTGGGTTTGCTGGATGGCCTGCCGCACATTCCCAGGAGTGAGGCCGCCAGAAAGGATGATTTTCTTTTCCGGAAACTCCTCCTGGGCGATCACCGCCAGCTCCCAAGGAAAGGTTTCCCCCGCGCCTCCGTAAAGTCCTGGGTTGTAGGCATCTAGCAAAACAGTTTCACAGGGGTATTCTCCAATCTGGGCGAGGGAGGCCCGATCCCGAATCTGGAGTGCCTTGATGACGTGGGCTCCTGCTTCCAGTAGGCGCCCTACTTCGGTGGGGGATTCATCCCCATGCAGTTGCAAGATGTCCACCAGAGCCTCTGTGATCAGACGATCAAGCAGGGCCGTCTCGGGATTGACCATGACTGCGACGAGGCAGGTCTCAGCCCGGACGTTTGGTAGCCATAGGGCCGCCTTTTCCACGGGCAGGTAGCGTTTGGACTTGGGCCAAAAGTTGATGCCCAAGGCATCGGCTCCCAGTGTGATGATGTCGCGGGCCTGCTGTTCCTGGGTGATACCGCAAATTTTGACAGCTGGAGGATTGGAAAGGTCAGGAAACATGAGTGGGCGGGGAAGGAGGACTGGGGAAAGGGAAGATCACAGGTGCGGAACCGGGCAGCAGACCGGCTGTGAGGGAGAGGAGAAGATCTAACTTTGGGGGATAAGGCATAACGCCTCGGACGCGGGCATCGCGTGTTAAATTTGGATGGCTGGCCGTGTCTTCGTTGCGGACCATGAGGATCACGGGCGGGGCCGTGTGACTGCCTGGGTGAGCGAGCGGGTACGCACGACTGAGGAGGCGATCCAGCAGGATGCCGCTCATATCCGGTAAATTGACTGAGAAAATGAAAAGCTGGTAAGGTCGCCGCAGGGCCAACTCAAAGGCGCTTTCTGCGGAAGGGGTCTCGTCCACCTCGCATTGACGGAAAGAGGTGAGGGCCTCCCGGATCACCCGACGGAAAGGCAGGCTTTCCTCCGCCAACAAAACGCGTGGCGGCGGGGAGACCGTGGGTAAAGAACTTTCCATTATCGAGAAGCGCAGTAAGATTCTCAGGTTTACAATTTCAATCAAGAGGCATAAATCATGCTCAGGAGGTTCCTGTGCATTTTGCGCGAGCCTCAAGCCAGCCTAGGCACTACGCAACGACATGACTGAACTGATTTCTAAAGGAGGACCTCTGGTATGGCTATTGATGGCCTGCATGGGGTTTTCCATCGCCATTTTTCTGGAACGTCTCGCTTATTATCATCGAGTGAGCATGAATATCGGGGAATTCCTCGCCGGTCTCGCCGCCCTGATTCGAAAGCGGAACTACGCTGAAGCTTTGCAGGAAGCACTGGCCACCCGGGTGCCCGCAGGCCGTGTCATCCATGCCGCACTGCTGCGTCATCATGCACCACGCAGTCAGTTAAAGGAGATCGTGCAGGAGGCGGGCCAGCTTGAGGTGCCACGCCTGGAACGTTATTTGGGCATTCTGAATGCCATCGCCCATGTGGGGCCTCTCGTGGGCCTGTTGGGTACTGTCATCGGCCTGCTGGATAGTTTTACCAATCTCTCCTCGGCCAATGGCATCACCACCCCGGCTGAAGTTGCGCGTGGGGTGTATCAGAGCCTCATCACTTCGGCTCTAGGCCTGGTGGTCGCCATCCCGGCTTACCTTTGTTATGCCTTTCTCAGTGCGCGCTCTCGCTCGATCATGCATGATCTGGAGCGTGCCGGGGTGGAGATTGTCAATCTCATCGAAGACGCCAAGACCACGGACAACATCGTGGAATTCCGCCAGGCGGCGGTGGATGAATCCACCCATGGTCAGGTGAAAGGACGCTCGCGCAGTCAGCGCGGCTGAGTTAAGATCTGACGGCACCCTACCTGCCAACGATGAAGCTCGAAAGCCACCTGCCGAGGCAAAGTCCCTGGCTCTATATCACACCGCTGCTGAATGCCGTTCTGCTGCTGCTCGTGTATTTTCTTCTGAGCCGGGGTTTCGTCATCGAGTCCGGCATCAATGTGGAAAAACCACGTTCCTCCAGTCGGCTGACTGGTTTTGACCGCGCTCACATCATCACCATCGCCCCGGGGAATGAAGTGCCCATGTATTTTGACGGTCGGCGAGTGACTTTTGAGGAATTGACACAGCGCTTGGTAGATGGTCGCTCAGGCGAACGGCGTGTGATCATTCACCATGACCGCCAAGCACCCAGTGGGCGTGTGGTGGAGGTGATCAATCTCGCGCAGGAGCTCGGCTTCGAAGCCGCTCTTTCCACCACCCCCTCGCCAGCACCCCTGGTGCCATGAAGCAGGAACGCCTACTCACCTTTGACTGGCATTCGAATGACCGCAGTGTCGTTCGGATGGGCCTGGCTCTACTGGTCACGGTGGTGGCCATCGTCAGCATGTTTATCGTTTTTCGAGTGGTGACGCCTGAGTCACGGCATGTGGATGTGCGCCCGCAGCGAGTCCTTTTACTGAATCCCAATGAGCCAGCCGAGCGTGCGCTCATTCATCAGGCCATGGATCGCAGCTTTGGCATGTTGCCTTCTGAGACTGCCGTAACGGGTCCCCTGAAGGTCCTGAAAATGCCCGTATTCACTCCCAGTTATACCAAGCATGAATTAAAGCTGAAGTCGGTGCCTTCAGGCCTGGCTGCTAGTAGCCGCGTGCGGCCGTTTGCTTTGGACATGGATGTGCTGCCACCTTTGCCTGCTGCAGAGCCTGCCGCACAGGCCTCACTGGTGCAGCGCTCTATTCTCCGGGCCGTGGTCGAAGGACCGATGGCTGAGAGAGCACCAAAAAGTCTGGAAATCACCCAAGTTCCGCTGGCCGATATTACCCGCCCTCGATTTCAGGTGGCGGTGGGTCGTCTCGGCCAAGTGCTCGTGGCATTGCCTCTGAGTGCTTCAGACGATACCGTCATCAATCAAAAGCTGCATCAAGCCATCACTCAAATGCATTTCTCTCCTTCTGAGAAAGACATGGAGTGGGGCCAGATCTCTTTTCGTTGGGAGGTGAAGGCCCCATGATCGGGATCGGCCTCGCCCAACTTATCATGTTGGTCATGCTCATCGGCGTGACTTCAGTTTGTGGCCTTTGGTTTTACACCTTTTGGCGGGAGCAACGTCGCGAGGCCAAACGCCGCCGCATTGCCATCCTGTGCCGCATCTGCGGCTGCACTTATGCCATCCCGAAAAAGGGCAGTCCCATCACGATTTGTCCTTCTTGCGGAAGTAAAAATGAGCGGGGTGGTTTACCGCCGATTTAGCAATCGGTTAGGCCAAAAAAAAGACCCGGCCTTGTGGGCCGGGTCTTAAAGTGAAGTGTGATGGAAGTGAGGTTTTCTTATCGAAGATTCTCGTCTTTTTCGACTTCAAACTGGACTTCGGGAATGGTCTCGGAAATGCCACTCTTACGCACCACCACTCGCACGGGTTTGCCTTGGGTAGAAGGCTCACTGGCGAGGATGATAGCATCATCTGGCGATGCGTTTGTAAGAGTAGGATTATAAAGCCATGTGGTATTGGCGTTGAGGATGGTTTCATCCACTAGACCTTCGGTGGTGAGAACGTCGAGAGTGGCTGGATAAGTGCCATTATGGTCGATCGCATACTTCATCAGCGCGAGTCCGATCTGGCGGCCTTCATTGCCCACTTTCATTTGCCGTGCTTTCTCCTGGGTCAGGTTAAAAGTAGGCACGGCCATGGAGGAAACCACCGCTAGGTAGCTGATGGCACCTAAAGTGGAACTGTCGCTCATGGCGATGGCTAGATTGGCCACGCCGAGAGTGCCTTCGGCTTCATTGGATGAGCACGCGGCCTGACCCCGGTCGAGATAAGGCGTGATGAAATTGAGCACCTTGCTAACGGTGTTTTTGTAGTCCTCGGATTCTTCTGAACTGGCGACGCTTTTCAGCGCGGTTTCACGCAGTGTCTTCAGCAAGGTGGGGGAAAGATAAATCGCCGAGTTGCCTTTTTCCGGCAAACCTGTCCACGCCGCTTTAAATTCCGCATCGCTGGTGACGAGCTCTTTGCCTTCGACGGCTGTAGCTAAGAATGCTGGGCGGGTGGCCAGCAGGAGACGGTCGGTCTTGCTGTCAAAGCGCAGAACGGGCTGGAAATCCATCGGCGCAGGGCCCACTGGGGCGCGCATGCTGATGGTGAGGATGCCGTCTTTTTCGATGACTTCCACAGGCAGGGCAGGATTGCTCAGCATCGGCATGAACTGCTGTTTAAGAGGTTCCAGCAACCAGCCGATACGATCTGCCACCAGCAAGGCATCCATGCCTGGAAGTGGGAACTCAGCGCTTGGAAGGATGAGTTGTTGCTCGGGATAAACCTTCACGTGAAGCGCCAGTCGAGCATCGAGTTTTTCGATCAATTCCCGCATGGTAATGCCCAGTGTGGGGATCGGCTGCGCCAGAGGAGCCTCGGCTTCCGCGCGGGCCTTTTCAGGCACCATGCTCAAGAAACTGTTCAGCGTTTCCGTGCCCAGCGTCTTTAAATGGATGGGGAATTCCAGTGAAAGATCTGTGCCTTTAGGGGCAGTCTGATGAATCAAAAAGGGCTCGGCCAAACCTCCATTCAGCGTCATCAGCCCCTTACGCCCTCCTGGCATGTAGGCATAGGTGCGGGAGTGGAAGTTGCCGGAATCAAGACGACGAGAGCTGCCTCCGACGGCCTTCACACTGTCTAGACCCAGTTCCTTGAAAATCCGGGTGACGGAAAAGTCTTTCGGTAAGTCTTTGCGCTGCTCTTCAGGCACGCTTTTGAGCGCTTCATCCAACAGGGTGGCGATCAGGCTCACGAGTCCTTCTTGATCGGCATAGTTGAAAGAAGCGCCACCCAGTTCCAGATGCGAGGCCACCTTCATAAAGTGTGGCGAGGCATTCTCTGTGATGAGCGGCACGCTAGGCACTGCTGGAGTGACAGGGGCCGCCGAGACGACTGCCTGCGGAGTTTTATTGCACTGGGCCAGCAGGCAGACTGCGGCTAGGCTAAGGAGAGATGTTGTTTTCATGCATTATGGGAGCTGACTAATGAATGCCCTTATCGCCTACTCAGGGTTACAGGAAGTAGAATATGGAGGGAAATTTCCAAGGGCACCTCAGATCCCCGGTACTCAAAGCCTCAGGGTGCAGGCGGTGCTTCGAAGATGAGCTGGCCAGTCCTGATCGGTGCATTGCGAGGCGTAATCGGAGGATCCGTTTCCAGATTGGGGACATCTGGCAAGGTGAAAGGGCCAACAGCTCTATTCAGGTGGGGAATCCACAAAGCCTGCCCGGCAATGGGACGTAAGATGTTTCGCGATGACGGGTCTGGCGGGGCTGTGCTGAATTGACCACTGGCGCTGAACAAACCTGTGCTAGGCGCCCAGCTCAGACTAAGCCTGGGGAGAGGGCCGCTCTTGTTCACGGTGGGGATGATGCGTCCCGTTTTTTCCAGCCGCATCGGAATGGTCACTTCATGTTCCAATATTCCTCCCGCCGCCAGAGCGAAGGTTCCATTCGGGGATCGGGTGAGATCAAACTGGCCGTTGAGTAAGGGGAGTGCCTTGCTTAGGGGATACAAACTTCCTTCGGCGGTGAGTGTGGATAAGGGAATCTCGGTGTATAGACGATCCGTGGGGTCTGCGGGCAGGTAGGTCTTGTTCCAGTCTAAAAGGGCTTCGGCGGTGAATTCGACACCCGGAAAACCTAGAAGGCCCTGGACGGATCCTCGGCGATTGTAGAGGGGCGTATGCAGTGTCGTGGCCCAACCACTTTCCTCACCCGAGCGGATAAAGCTGACGCCGCTGCTTCCTGTGAAGGGGGTGCTATCTGGTAACCTCCCAGTCCATTTAACAACGCCTGAATTCTCGACGGTCATGGCTAAAAAGCCGTTGCTGCCTGGCACTGTAAAATCGAAAGGATACCCTGGATAATCCGCTTGAAGGACAAAGTGATGTCGGGCTTTTTTACCCTCTTCAAGCAAGCTCGTCGGGTTAGCAATCTGGCGTAGGCCCGTAATGATGGCCTGACCATCATTGTATTGAACCATGAGTCCGGCCAATACGTTTCCCTCAATGCCAAAACCGACCACCGTCGGGTTACCTGGGGAGACCAAAAACTGCTTGGAGATCCCAACTGGCGGTGTCGCCTCCGTTGTCATTCCATTGGGCAGGGGGTATGGGAAATCGTTCGGAAGATCATCCGGTGGTGCGCTGATGATTTGGCCTGTGATGCCCCGGCTCCGGCCTGCGGTGAGTAGAGACCCAGAAAAAGAGCCAGCACGAGTGACCGTCACCGTCAGGCGACCCCCTAGACCACGCCCGGAATCTTGAGCTTCTTTTCTTTCAATATAAGCATGGTAGGTGCCTGCCACTCCGGGATCGAAGGGTTCAATCCGCCAAACGGTCTCAAAAGGTGATCCTGTGCCGACGGCATTCGTCGCAGTGACGGTGACCTTATACTCTCGGGGGCCTTTGTTGGCGGCTGCATGAGAAATCTGCCCGGTGATTTCGCTAGAGCCCGGGCTAGCTTGTTTCAGACCTGGAGGTAGCCCTGCGATGGTGAAGGTCGTGGCGGCATAGTTCTGGTCGGTCGCTTGAAGAAAAATCGAGGGACGTTCCAGCACTCGTGAAGGTCGAAAGGAAAAAGGAATGACCTGGGGAACTTTGACCAGATCCAAAAAGGTTTCTTCCGTCACGGCGCTGGCAGTGCCGGATGGCGACTGCATGGTCACACGGCATTGATAATAGCCCTTTTCAGTGAGGCCTTTCACCTTCACGCCCAGTCTCTGGCCACGGGTGTTTGAAAAGGTGTCTCCATCTGAGATTTCAATGCCATCCTTCAGCCACTGATATTGCAGATAGCGGAACGAGCCATCCACATCACACTGAATGGCGGTGCCGGTGCCAGGAACGATGACGAGGGAGGCGACATGCCGCTTGACCTTTGCTCGATGAAATAGGGGACCTCGCACCGTCGTGTTGCCAGACTTCAGCTCGATGGAGTAATCATACCCATAGCCCTGATAGTCGCCATTCAGATACACCGTGCCCTGAGTGTGGACCGTCTGCCAACTGGTGGTAGGATAGTCACCCCGATAAAGACGATAACTGACAGGAGCCGCTCCCAATACCCGAAACGAGGCTTGGTTTAACGTCGTTGTATTGATCTCTGCAGCAGGGTAGCTGACGAATTGGAGGTCTCCTACAGGGACCCCGGTGCCTGTCAGATGAATGACATGCGGGCTAGCCCAGCGGCCTGGGGCATCTAAGACCAGACGTGCATTTTTGAACCCAGGACTCTTCGGGTTAAACGTGATCGTCAGGTTCTGTGAAGCTCCTGCTTCGATGGGGTAAGCGCGGGAGGACGAAGTCCAGTTTCCCCATGACGGGATGAAATCGTTGGCGTCAGTTCCTTCAATCGTGGCAAAAACACCGTCGAGATTCCGGCTATCTGTATTCTTGACGATGAGGGTCTGGGTGAGTTCTGCTACGACGGTGACTTGGCCATAGTCAGGCAGGGCCGTGTCATGAGGAATGGCAACACCTTCTGTCTTAGTCACCGTGTATTGCCACGGCTCCCTGAGGGCCGATGTGGCGATGGGAAGGATGAGGGGCACGGCCTGAGGATGATCGTAGGTCACCTTCAGCGAGGCAGTGCCCGTGCCTGCGGCATCTGGGGTGTAACGAATCGCGAAAGTGCTGGTTTGACTGATACCCAAGCTTGTCGGCAATGGCGTCAATATTTCCAGGCCTGGGATGGTGGATTCTAACAGCTCGGCGCTCAGGCCTGTCGCCGGGTGGTTGCCTGAGTTTTCCAACCGGAGTTGAGCATCAATACGGCGTCCAAGAATGGAGGTCATATTGAGTGCCGTGCGGGGATAGGCCACTTCATTCTTGATTTCAGACAACTGCAACACAGGCGCAGGGCCATCGCCGATCAGAAGAACCTCAAAAACGGGGGTTTTGGGATCGTTCGTCTGAACGGTTAGCCGTGCGGTTCTCCTGCCGATGCTGAGAGGTTTAAACTTCACAATGAGTGCAACACTCTTTCCGATCTCGACAGTTTGTGGGGTTACAAAGCTGGTGCTAAATTCCGCTGCTTGGTCTCCTGTCAAAGTGAGCGCCAGAATCTCCAAAGGGGCATCCCCTCTGTTTTCAAGATAAATGAGATTCTGTGTCTCGTGGCCAATTTGAGTGGAGTGGAACATCATTTCTTGCCCATCCAACTGACTGTTGCCACCGCTTTGCCACGCCGATAAAGCGGGCATGGCAGGGCGTGATGGCAAAGGTTCGGAAAGCTGCAGGAGCCAAGGTTCACGAAGCCCATCCGGATTCACTCCACTGCCTGTCAAAGTCTGTCCATCGGGGCTGGCATCGTGGATTTCAGTGAACTGCCAACCGGGTAGGTCGAAGTGGTAATGGCCGATCAATTCATCTTTGAGTGCGACTCTTGCGCCATTGGGATGCCAGATACATGCGTCGTTAAATACCACCCCTGGGGCGATCTCCCCATGAACCGAACCAAAACAGGTGCCGTTATCCAGGACCGTATTGGGGATGGCTTGGTGCCCACGGCCAGAAAGAGGTTGTCCCAGTCTCGTGCGCTGGGCGGGTGTCTTCGTAAAGTCCCAGCGATAGGCTTGCGTAAAAATAGGACCATTGTTTTTGGTGTAGGTCGTTACTGCCCATTGAACCTGGGGCGAGAGGTTGGCCATGCTGGGTGCGCCATAATAATCGAGATAATAGTGAGGGTGCTCGATGGCTGCGCCGACGGGAGGAAAGATGCCGATGGAAGAGCGTGTCAAAGTCACCCAATGCCCTGTCTCTGGGCTCACGGATCCTTCCCACTCAATTTCCTCTCCTGATGGAGTGCTGCGGGGTAGGCGCTGAAAAATCCCGGTGTCCAAGTCTAACCGAAAGGAGTGCGTGACCTCCATAGACTGTGATATGTGCCCTGAAATGCGATAACGTAACACCACCGTTCCAGCCACCTTTCCGTCGCCATAAAAACTGGCATTCGTCCAGCGTAGAAAGGTCTCATTGAGAGCCAGCTTGAAAGGTGGGAGCGGCGTCAGGGTGGAGGTCTCTCGGTTGTAAAGGTAGGCTTCATTCCGGGATGCAGAACAGGCGAGAATCCGCTGGCCATCGCTGCTGATGTCCAGGGTGATGGAAGCTGGAGATGGCAACTGCTGCCAGCCCGTAGAAGCGGACCAATAAACCGATTTTAAAGCGCCTTCCGGCCCGGAGCTAACTGCCAGGACGGATTCAGAGCCACTGCGTGCCAGTTTGAGCGGACCGACGATGGTTTCTTGCGCGCTCGTTCGCCCTAGGGCAACAAACTCTGCCTCCTGGCCTTGGGCTGGAGACAAGAAAGTGGCCAATAGAAATAGATGGCTGATTAAAGCAGCCAGCTTGTAACGAAGATGAGGGGGCGTTTGCAAGGCGTTCTTAGCGAACTTAGGTCAAACGCACCTGGTGTGCAAAGACTTTAGAGTCCCAGTTCCAGCTGGGCAACAGGGCGAAAGCTGCGACGATGTTCTGGGCAGGGACCGAGTTTTTTGAGCGCGGCTTGATGGCTCGGGGTGGGGTAGCCTTTGTGGATTTCGAACCCGTATCCTGGGTAGGTCTCGGCCAGTCGCAGCATGAGGCGGTCGCGGCTGACTTTCGCAATGATACTGGCGGCAGCGATGGAGTAACTGAGGCTATCTCCTTTCACCAAAGCCACCTGCGGCAGTGGGAAATCGCGGACGGGTTTGCCATCTATCAGCACAGCGGTTGGGCGAGGGTCCAGGGCCAGGGCACAGCGCCGCATGCCTAACCAAGTGGCTTGCAAAATATTGATTCGGTCAATGTCCCCCACTGCAATCATTTCACAGTGCCAGCGGATGCCGGGATCGGTGGTCAGTTCCTCATAAAGCCGTTCCCGTTTGGCCTCCGTCAGCTTCTTGGAATCATTCAAAACAGGATGCTCAAAGTCAGGCGGTAAAATGACGGCTGCCACCGACACGGGACCGGCTAAAGGGCCGCGTCCAGCCTCATCAATCCCGGCGATGAGGGTGTGGCCTGCGGCGCGGAGACTTTTTTCGTGATCGAGACTGGGCATGGAGATCGCAACGTCCCCAGAGATCATCAAAAGTCAAAATGAGGTGACGAAGTCATGCAAAGCCTCTCCGCGAAACGTGTATTGCTCTTCTCATGAGAAACCTGCTCCTCGTCTTTGGTCTCTTCACCTCGGCCCTCTGGGCCCAGACACCTGCACCCACCTCCAGCATCCAGGCGGGCTTTGCCGAACGAGACATCACCCCAGGCATCGGCATGGAGCAACCCGGCGGCTACGGGAAATCTTACCACCTGAAGTTTCACGATGCCTGCAAGGTGCGTGTCGCGCTCTTTGACGATGGCAAAAAGAAAGTCGCCCTCATCGGGCTGGATACCTTGGTGGTGCCGCGCCAAGTGGTGCTGGATGCACGGGCCAGGATCGAAAAGGAACTGGGGATTCCCGGAGATGGCATCATGATCGGGGCCTCGCATTCGCACTCTTCAGGGCCCGTGGGCATGGTGCTGCCTGGGGAATATGATGCGGCTTCGGAGTTGGTGAAAAAGCTCGCTTATGAGGAGTCTTCCTGCGCGGATGCAGGCTTTCTCCTGCGAGTGACAAACGAGATCGTGGAAGGGGTGCGTGCCGCCTCTCTGGCGCGAGTGCCTGCGCAGTTGTGCTTTGGGTTTGGTCATGAGGATAAGGTGGCCTTCAACCGCCGTCTGCGCATGAAAAATGGCCAGAGCTGGAGCCACCCGGGTCCCGGCAATGCAGACATCATTGAGTATGCGGGGCCCATTGATCCTGAGGTCGGCGTCATCGGGGCCTGGGACATGCAGGGCCAGCTTCTCGGCGTTATGGTCAATTACGCCTGCCATGCCACCACTAACCCCGGCGGCATCTCGGCGAACTGGATTTATTACTTGGAAAAGACCATCCAGGGAGCGCTTGGTTCCAAAGCCCCCGTCGTTTTCATGCAGGGCGCTTGCGGCGATGTGACCCAGGTGGATAACCTCAGCACCGCGCGCCGCCCAGGGCCCGAGGAGTGGGCGCAGCTGGTCGGTGGACGAGTCGGGGCCGAAGCATTAAAAGTCCTCTTCACCAGCCCTCGTGGGACCGAGGCCGTTTTGGATACGCGTCAAAAAGTGCTGTCCATTCCGCGTCGCAAGCCAGCGCCAGATCGGGTGAAAAAGAGCCTGGAAATCGTGCAGGCGGGCAAGCCCAAGGGCGATACCTCTGGCTGGATCTTTGCCAAAGAAATCGTCATGCTGGATCACCTCTGCCAGGTCACTCCCAAGGTGGACTCCGAGGTGCAGGTCATCCAGGTCGGCCCCGCCGCCTTTGTCAGCAATCCCGCCGAATACTTCGTCCAGTTCGGCCTCGACATCAAAAAGGGCAGTCCCTTTCCATTCACCTTTCCGGTCGAGCTGGCCAACGGCATCGTTGGTTATGTCCCCACTGAGGAAGCCTTCGGTCCTCATGGCGGAGGTTATGAAACCCGCCTCACCGCTTACAGCAATCTGGAGATCTCCGCCGGCCGCCAAATGGCCGAAACCGGCATCGCCCTGACCCGCGAGATGAAACCCGCCCCGGCACCAGTAGCTCCTAAAGCCATTTTCGGCAAACCCTGGACGTATGGCAACGTGCCGCCGGAACTGGAGTGATCATTCTGTTGCCTTGACGGCATGCTCCTTGCGCCCAAGGGTGTAACATGAATAGGCGCGGTCTTCTCACGGCGATGTTCGCGGCTGCGCTGCCTTTGCACGCGGCCTTGCGTGAGCGACGACTGGGCTTGGCGATCGCTTCGTATTCTCATCGGTGGCGTGGCAGCTATTCCAGCTTCAAAGTCCCGCCTTTCAAGCAGGCTCTCGATGTGATGGATCACACCCGGGGGCTCGGATTTGGTTCTCTGCAAATCGGCGTGGAAGGCTGGACTTTGGATTTTGCAAAACAAGTTAGGCAGACTTGTGAGTCTTATGACATGACCATTGAGGGCAGTGTAAAATTGCCCGCAAACGCAGGCGATGTGACCCGCTTTGAGCGAGAGCTACGCACGGCCCGTGAAGCAGGTGTGAGCATCCTGCGCAGTGCCTTGGGAGAACGGCGGTATGAAGTCTTTACCCGCCGTGCAGACTTCGAGGCGTGGAAAACGAATGCCCTTAAATCAATGGTGTTGGCAGAGCCGATCGCCCGGCGGTTGCAGATGCAGATTGGCATTGAAAATCACAAGGACTGGGAAGTGGCAGAACTGGTGACCGCACTGAAGGCAGTGGCTAGTGAGTGCATGGGGGCCTGTGTGGACACTGGCAATAGTCTCGCGCTGCTGGAAGATCCCATGGCAGTCGTTGAAGCTTTGGCCCCTTATGCCGTCACTGTGCATCTTAAGGATGTGGCGGTGAAGCCTTTTCAAGATGGGTTTCAAATGAGTGAGGTGCCGCTGGGGCAGGGGAGCCTGGATTTAGCTGCCATGCTGGACGTCTTGCTCACTGCCCGGCCTAACATGAAAATGCACCTGGAAATGATCACGCGAGATCCTTTGGATATTCCCTGCCTGCGCGAATCATATTGGGCCACTTTCCCAGAAAAGCCTGGACTGGATCTGGTGCGCACTTTGGCTTGGGTGAAGGCAACGGCAGCCGCCAAATTACCCCTCATTCGTGAGCGATCGACGCTGGAGATATTGACCTTGGAGGAGGAGAATATTCTCCGCAGCGTGACGCATCATGCTCAGATGAAATCTTGAAGGGTGGAATCCCTGCCGCAATCCTGCATTGACTCAGTGACAGAGCGAGCCATGAGATGAAACCTCCTCTGCGTGCCTGCCATCGCCCCCATCCTTTCACTCTCCACTTGCTGGAATAGTCATCGCCATACCGAAGGGCGGGCACTCGCGGTAGAGGCACGTGAATTGGGCTTTGAATGGATCGAGGTCAGTCACGGGACCAAGATTTCTTTGCTCCCTGGTCTGCTGGATGCCGTCGCTGCGGGAGAGATCAAGGTCAGCAGCCTGCACAATTTCTGCCCGCCACCTGTGGAGGTGCTGATGGATGCGCCGGATGTTTACGAGTTCACCTCTGAAAAAGCGTGGGAACGAGAGCGGGCGATTTCTCTGACCAAGAAGACGCTGGCCATGGCGACTCGTTTTGGCACAGATCGCGTGGTGGTGCACTTGGGCTGCGCGCGCGTGCGCTCCATCACAGAGAAGCTGGAATCCATGGCTCTCCAGGGGCAACTCTATTCCCGTGATTACTCGGACTTGAAGCTGAAGCTGGTGGCGCAGCGGGACCAGGCGAGCGCCCGAGCCCTGGATCGCGTGCGCGCGGCCTTTGCGGAACTACTGCCTGTGTGTGAAAAGGAAGGGGTAAGACTAGGCATCGAAACCCGCAGCCACTACGAGCAGATTCCCAATCAGCGCGAGATGCAGAAACTGATGGCCGAATATGCCGACTGTCCCTGGATCGGGACTTGGCATGATTTTGGTCATGTGCAGAGACAGGCCAACCTGGCCCTGGTGGATCATGCTCAATATTTGTCGGAAATCGCTCCCCGTCTTCTGGGTTGCCATGTCCATGATGTGCGGTGGCCGATGAAAGACCATCGTGCGCCTTTGAGCACAGGTGGCGTGGACTTGGCCAATCTACTGCCCTTGGTGCCTGCGGGCGTGCCGTTGATTTGGGAAATGAGTCCTGCAAATCGCAGGCATGAGGTGGTGGAAGCCCTGCGTTTATGGCGTGAAAAATTCCCGGCCTAACGAAAAGATTTATTACGGTTTGTGAAAAAGTAGGGAGGCTTTGGCGTTGGTTTATCCATGAAACGCATGCGCCCTCTCGCTCTGCTTAGCTTATTCTTTTTCAGTGCATCCGCACAGGCAGCTCCAGACGCTCTTTCGGCGGCTCGCGAAATTGATGCCCTTTTGGAAAAAGATTGGAAGAAGCACAACGTCAAAGGCAACCCAGAATTGGATGACACCACCTTTGTGCGTCGCATCTATCTGGATGTCACGGGCCGCATCCCCACCACGCGTGAGGCAGAGACTTTCATGAGCTCCGAAGCGCCCGACAAGCGGGCCAAACTGATTGACCATCTGTTGACGACGGAAGGTTACGTTCAGCACTCCTACAATTACTGGGCGGATGTGCTGCGCACGCAGACTAATGGCAATCAGACCGGCGTCATCACGGGCGCTGCTTATTCCAATTTCATCAAAGAAAGCCTGCGCAAAAACAAGCCTTATGACCAGTTTGTGAAGGAGATGGTCGCCGCTCAAGGGGAGTCTTGGGACAATGGTGCCATTGGTTATTACATGCGGGATCGTGGCATGCCGCTGGATAACATGGCCAACACCGCCCGTGTCTTTCTGGGTACCCGTGTGGAATGCGCGCAGTGCCATAACCACCCGTTTGATAAGTGGACGCAGATGCAGTTTTTCCAGATGGCGGCCTTCACGTATCCCGTTCAGACCAATGACTACTATGGAGGCAGCTCAGAAGGCGCCCGTCAGATGTTGCGGGATCGTGAAAAGGCGGCGCGTGACAAATTCGTGATGCCTGTCATGAATAAAAAGATGACCGCCGAAGAGCGTGCTAAGGCCAAGAGTGAAGCCGAACAGATTGGCAAACAGGCACGTCTGGCCAGCGAAGCGGTACGCAAAGAAAACCGTTATGTGGAAGAGGCCTTGGTGGATGTGCGCAACCTCATGCGCTACACTTCGGTGAGCTTTAAAGAAGACCGTAAACTGACGCTGCCTCACGATTATCAATACAGCGATGCGAAGCCAAAATCCCGCGTGGAGCCGGCGACCATGTTTGGCCATGCCGCTGAGGTGAAGCCTGGGGAAACTCAACTCCAAGCTTATGCCCGCTGGATGGCTTCCAAGGAAAATGATCGCTTCAATAAAGTGATCGCCAACCGTCTCTGGAAGCGCGTGTTTGGTCTGGCTCTGATCGAGCCTCTGGATGAATTGATGGACAGCACTGTCCCGATGAATGCTGAGCTACAGGCTCATCTGGAAAAGCTGATCGTGTCTCTGAACTACGACATGAAGGCTTATCTGCGAGTGCTCTACAACACCCGTGCTTATCAGCGCCAAGTCACGCGTGAGGAGATCGCGCCAGGGATTGTCTATCACTTCACCGGGCCGATCCTGCGTCGCATGACAGCAGAGCAGATGTGGGACTCCTTTGTGACCCTCATCAATCCAAACCCGGACATGCCCAATGAGCCTCTGCGTGAGACCTTCACCAATCGCATCCTATCCGCTAAAAAGATCAGCGATTCCATGGAGTCGCTGACAGCCGAAGAAGTGCTGGCTGGCGCAGAAAAGTCCGGCCAAAAATACAAGGCGCAGGCAGAAACGGTACGTGCTTTGCAAGCCAAGATCGCCGAGGCGCGTGCCAAGGAGGATAAGGAGACGTCTAACAAACTGCGTGATGAGCTGAATAAACTCCAGCGTGAAACACGCACTTCAGTGAATCAAAATCTGATTCTTCCTGGGATGAAGAAATTGGCAGCCGATCTGGGTGTCGTTCCCGCTGTTTTGCAAACAGGGGGCAAGGAAGGGCCTCAAGTCGTGGCTGCTACTGGGGGCATGGACATGATGATGATGGCCTCCATGGCCGATGGCGATGTGAAGGACAAAATCTTCCTGCCAGGTTATGATACTCCCCGAAAAACTCGGGATGAAGAAAAGGCAGTCCAGGCTGCGCGTGAAGAAGTCTGGAAAGAAGAGGCCGTTTATTATGGCCTTCCTGAAAAGCAGCAGCGCGACTACTTCCGTGCCCGTGCGGAACAAACCCGCAACTGGGTTCGCTCAGCGGAGCTGGAAAGCCCCGCACCTCGTGGCCATTATCTACGTGAGTTTGGGCAGAGTGACCGTGAGACCATTGAAAACGCCAACCATGAGGCCAGCGTGCCGCAGGCATTGGCCATGATGAACGGACAGCTCATGCCGCAGATTCTTAGCCGTCACAGCCAGCTCATGCTTACGGTGAGCAAGGCTGTCTATCCGGATGATAAAGTGGAGGCCATCTACAAGACAGTGCTCTCCCGCAAGCCGACACCCAAAGAAAAAGAGATCTGGATGAAAGCCCAGGATCAGGGACTGACCACGATGGAAGACTTGGTCTTCTCCCTTCTGAATACCCAGCAATTCATTTTCATTCAATAACCTTCGTTAGACCACCCTTCACCGCTTCATCTGTATGCGCCAAGAACTCGCCAACAAACTCCTCCGCACCGGCGAAATCAGCCGCCGCGACTTTGCCGCTAAGACGGCCTCCTCCCTGCTCGGGGTGGGCCTGCTGGGCAGCTACATGAATGGCAAATCCTACGGAGCCTTTGAGAATTCCTCCAAGCTCAAGCAGGTAGCCACGGCCAAGAACGTGATTTATCTCTACATGTCTGGCGGGCAAAGCCACATGGACACCTGGGATCCCAAAGAAGGCGTAGAAACCGCTGGCCCTACTAAGCCCATCAAGACCAGTGCCGACGGTGTCCGTATTTCTGAATACCTGCCGCTGAGCGCTCAGCAGATGCATCATGCCTGCGTGATCAATAGCCTCACCTCCACCCAAGGGGCGCACGAACAGGGGAACTACATGATGCACACCAGCTATGATCTGCGTGGCACCATCCGCCACCCAGCCATGGGAGCTTGGCTGAATGTTTTCCAGGGAGGCGGGAATAGCACGCTGCCTAATTTTGTCTTCATTGGCAATGATAGCCGCCATCCCGGTTCGGGCTTTTTCCCAGCCCAGTTCAGCCCGCTGTATGTGAGCAATCCTGAGAACGGACTCAAGAACGTTAAACTCCAGCCGGGTCTCACCGAAGAACGTTTCGTGAAGCGCATGGGGCTGGCAGATGAGCTGGACCAAGATTTCCGCGCCACCTTTCCTCATCGGAACGTGAAGGCCTACAGTGACATGTATGACAATGCCATGTCCATGATGAAGTCTGAGGATCTCAAAGCCTTCGATCTCACGGAGGAGCCGGAGGATCTGCGCAAAGCCTACGGCAAGGAAGCCTTCGGGCAGGGCTGCCTGCTGGCCCGCCGTTTGGTGGAGCGCGGCGTGCGTTTTGTGGAGGTAAGCCTTGGCGGCTGGGATACTCATGCGGCCAACTTTGTGCGTGTGCCGGAACTCTGCGATACCCTGGACAAGGGCCTCGCAACGCTGCTTCAGGATCTGAATGCACGCGGCCTGCTGAAGGACACCCTAGTGGTCCTCACCTCCGAATTCGGCCGCACACCAGACATCAACCAAAACGTAGGTCGTGACCACTATCCAAAAGCTTTCTCAGCCGTCCTCGCTGGCGGGGGGATCGCTGGTGGTGTGACGTATGGCAAGACGGACAAAGAAGGCCGTGAAGTGGCAGAGAACAAGGTCCAGATCTCCGATTTCAACGCCACCATCGCTTATGCCTTGGGTCTACCGCTAGATCAGGTGATCTACAGCCCTAGCAAGCGGCCCTTCACGATTGCCGACAAAGGACAACCGATCACAAGTCTCTTTGCCTAACCACGCGTTTTTTCGGAGGCAGTCAACCGTGCAGCCAGTCCCCTCGGGGGCTGGCTTTTTTTGGCTCATGGGAGTTCTTTACAGGCGATGTGAAGAAACTGCTGTCAACCCAGCTTTTTCAGCTTTTTTTGGCTACCTCCTTGGCGGGTCAAGGTTACCAAAAAGTAATGAAAGTTAGACCTGAAAATCTAAGGAGTTCTCATTCTTGCAATTTGCCCCAAAGGAAACTTTTCGGTTTACATTTCCGCTTTCCACGCGGGCAAGCTCTGTCTGGAATAGTTGCTTTGATGCTTCGGAAAGCTTAATAGATCTCTTTCGTTGTGGTTGTAAGTTGTTGATAGTGAATGATTTGAGTAAATGTGGAGTCTTTATGTGGAGCTAAAGAACGTCTGGGTGATAAACACCTCTTCGTGACAATCCCGTTTCGTTCCTCTATGGCGAAATGCCTGTTCCACACTCTTGCGAAGGGCTGCTTGAGGAGCATTTCCCAGGCTTGAGAGTGAATGAGGAAGCATGCTTGAAAACACCGTCTGAGCTGCTTGTTTTCCCATTGTGAATAAGCTGTGAATTAATGGGTTTAATCGGTCGTAGCTTTGGGGAAAAGTGGTGGGTTGCTCTTGGGCGAATCCTCCCGAGATTGTTCACACTCAACCATGAAACGCTGGCGCATCGCAGGAATTAATTTTGAACACTTTCACATGGGCGACCTGCTGCGGCAGACGTTCGATCACCCGTCTGCCGAAATTGTCGGTATCTGTGATGAGGAAGCGACACGGATGGCAGGGGTGGCAGATCGCTTTGGTCTAAAGACCGAACAGGTATTTACGGATTATCGCCAGTGCTTGGAAGTGACCCAGCCGGACATCGTGATCCTTTGTCCAGCCGCCTCCAAGCATGGAGAATGGGTGGAAAAAGTGGCTCCCTTTGGCACACACATCTTGATGGAAAAGCCCTTCGCGGCCTCTCTGGCTGAGGCTGATGCAATGGTGGCCGCCATGAAACCGACGGGTAAGCTTTTGGCCGTGAACTGGCCTCTGGTCTGGGATGCAGGGCAGCAAACCGCGCATCGCCTGATTCAAGAAGGGCTCATCGGCGAAGTGCGTGAGTTTCACCACCATGGTGGCAATCGTGGTCCCTTGTATCACGGGGCAGATAAAACGGAGCACGAACCTTCTGCTGCCGAAAAAGCAGCCAGTTGGTTTTACAGTCGAGAGCAGGGTGGCGGCTCGCTCCTGGATTACATGGGTTACGGGGCCACTCTGGGCACCTGGCACCTGGGAAGTAAGGTGCCCCTAGAGGTGACCTGTGCCTGGGACCATCCCAATGGCCTGGAGGTGGATGAGCACAGCGTGACGGTGATCCGTTACTCCTCGGGCTTGAGTAAAACGGAGACTCGCTGGGGCACATTCACAGATCCCTGGACCTACCAGCCCCAGCCGAAGTGCGGTTTTATTTTGCGAGGTTCTGCGGGGACGATCTCTTGCTACGACTATGAGAAAACCCTGCGCGTGCAGACCCAGGCCCGCCCCGAAGGCTTTGAAGTGCCGGTGGATGCCCTTGCAGCTCCCAACCGGAACCCCATTGAGCATCTCATTCATTCTTTAGAAACTGGCGCTCCTCTCATCGGTCCGCTGACACTGGAGATCAGCCGGATCGGGCAGCAGATCGTAGATACCGCTTATCAAAGTGCGATGCAAAAGCGAACCCTGCCTCTGCTGGGTTGATTCCTCCATGACCTTCTGCCATTGCTACACCCAATGATCCACCCGACTGCGCTGATCCACCCTGCTGCTGAAATTGACCCGACTGCGGAAATCGGACCCTATGTGATCGTGGATGGCCCGGCCAAAATTGGCCCAGACTGCCGGATTGAGGCTCATGCTCAGATCGTGGGGCGGGTGGAAATGGGGGCCAAAACGGTCATTGGCCGCGCCGCAATCATCGGCGGAGATCCTCAAGACCTGGGGTTCAAACCTGAAACAGAATCCGGAGTCATCCTGGGAGTGGGCAACGTCATCCGAGAGCATGTGACCATTCACCGGGCCAGCAAGGCGGGTGGATTCACGCGTCTGGGAGATGGCAATTTTCTGATGGCGGGAGCGCATTTGGCTCACGACGTGGTGTTAGGAGACAAAAACATTTTGGCCAATGCCTGTCTGCTAGCCGGGCACATCACGGTGGGGAGCAATACCTTCATCGGCGGTGGGGCAGTGTTTCACCAGTTCATTCGCATTGGCGACTACTGCGTGATCCAGGGCAATGGCGGATTTGGCAAAGACATCCCGCACTTTTGCGCAGCGCACCGGATCAATCGGCTCATGGGGCTGAATGTGATCGGTTTGCGCCGTCAAGGCTTCAGTTCAGAGCAGCGGGCCGCCATCAAAGAGATGTTCAAATGCCTATTCTTATCTGGCAAAAACCTCTCGCAGGCCGTCGCGGCTGCCCGTGAGCGGGAATGGCCGGAAGCGGCTCAGCGTTTGCTGGACTTTGTTGCGACCCCGAGCAAGCGCGGCATCTGCGCTTTACGCCGGGAGGGCGGGGGGGAGGAATGATTCTCCCAGGTGGGATTTTTCCCCTGCTTTTTCTTGTCACTCATGAGGCGGTGGCCTATTGAATGCTCCTGCTGGGTTTGACTCTTCCGTTTTTTGTTGTTCCTGGCTGTTTCTCCCAATCTCTCTGGCATCATGACATTCTCCCGACTGTGCGTCGTTCTCGGCTTTGCAGCTCTGATGGTCGCTCCTGGCTTACGAGCCCAGGCTCTGCTCGACTCTCTGACGAGCAATCTTAACATTGAGGGCCTAGACACCACCTATGACCCGGAAACCGGGCTCGCCACCGCTAAGGGCGATGTACGCATCAGCTACACAGATGTCGAGATCCGCTGTGGCACCGCCAGCTACAATGCCACCACGGGTGAAATCATCGCGCGTGATGGCGTGGTGATCTGGAAGGCTGGGACGACTTATCGCGGTGAAAACATCATCTATAACGCAAACTCTGGCGAACTCAGTGGCGATGGCGTGCGCAGCTCCATGCCGATGGAAATGGGCACCTTCTTTTACGAAACGGATAAGTTTGAGACGGAAACGAAGCTGATCCAGAAGCTGGAAGGGGGAGATACCTACTTCACCACTCACGATATTCAGAACCCGAACTTCCGCCTTCGTGCCCGCAAGATCACCATTTATCCTGGGGACCGTGTGGTGATGCGGAATGTCACCGTCATCGCTGGGGATACGCCCGTGTTTTATTTCCCGTACATCTCCCAGCCCTTGGCTGAAGAAGTGGGTTATCGTTTTACCCCAGGTTTTCAGAGTCGCTGGGGCGCTTTCTTGTTGGCTCAATATGGCGTCATCCATGGAGACCACACCTTGGCCAAATATCGCTTGGACCTTCGTTCCTCCCGCGGCGTCGGAGTCGGTGCAGATTTTCTTTCCCTGCGCCACAAGGACAACCGCAAAAACTTTGGCAACTTGAAGTTGTATTACCTGCGTGATTCGGACCCAGGAAATAACCGTACTGGCGAGACACGTGGGCCCGTCGGTGAAGATCGCTATCGCATCAATTTCCAGCATCGCATTTACTTGCCTGGCCCGGAGAAGAGCACCTGGTATCTGGATTTTGACATCAACAAAGTCTCTGACGCGCATTTCTATGAAGACTTCTTCTTCAATGACTTCCGCGAGACACCCGAGCCAGACAATCAGGTCTCACTGGTCCACACAGACCCCGCGTATGTCGCCACCCTGATGACTCGTTTCCAGGCAAATGACTTTTATACCGTGGGGACAAGGCTCCCGGAATTGGCGATCGACTGGACCCGCCGCCCTCTGTGGAATACCGGGATTTACCATCAGGGAACTTTCAGCGCAGGGATTCTCAAGGATGAACTCGGCGATGAAGAAGAGCGGGATTTTGCCAACCTTGTGCGCGATGGGCGTATCGAACTGAATGGTGGTGCGACGATGAGTCCGGACAACTTCCGCCGTTACCAGTCTTTGCTGGGGCTGGATCCCAATTCTCCTCTGAGCCCGGCAGATCTGAGCCGTGGTATTGACCTGTTTGCTGCCCAGCTTGAAGGGGCTGGTTTCGCCCGTGTGCACACTTATCAGGAGTTGCTGTATCCCAAAACTTTCTTTGGATGGTTGAATGTCGTGCCACGCATTGGCGGTGGTCTCACGCATTACTCAAACATTGATGGTGCCTCACCCGAGATGTCTGACGAGACCAAGGCCATCTTCCACGCGGGCTTGGATGTCTCTTTCAAGCTGACGAAGACCTGGAACGATTTCTCCAAGCCAGAGTGGGGCCTGGATGGCTTGCGCCATGTGCTGCAGCCGTATGTGAATGTCTCTTATCTGGATGCCTCTCAGCCAGAGGGATTCCCTTCCATTGATCGTCTGTCACCGACGACTCGCCCCCGCTCCATTGATGTGCCGCTCTACACGGCTGTGGATGACCTGCGTTCCTGGAATATCGCCCGTATCGGGATGCGGAATCTTTTGCAGACCAAGCGTGACTACACCTCCACCAACAACGGAAACTTTTACTCAGCCTCCACAGAAGACACGCAGACCTATACTTGGGCTGGTTTGAATACCTATGTGGACGTGTTCATGAAAGATCCTGAGTTTGATCGCAGCATGTCCAACCTCTACAATGAGCTCTTTTGGCGCCCCGTGCCGTGGGTCAATTTCTGGATGGATGCGCAAATCCCGCTGGAAAGCGGGGAGGGCAGCTTCTCAGAGCTGAACCAAGGCGTGACCTTCATGCCTGCTCGGAACATGCAACTTACCCTCGGCCACCAGTATGTGAGTGATAGCCCGTTCTTTGCAGATTCTAGCTTGGTCTTCTCTCGTATCTATGCCCGCCTCACAGACAATTGGGGCTTCTCCATGAACCACATCTTTGAAATGGATGACGGCACCATGGAGTTTCAAAGCTACAGCGTGACGCGTGATCTCTCCAGTTGGGTAGCTTCCGTGGGTGCCATGGTGCGGGATAACCGAGATGGTCTTTCGGACTTCGGTATTCTGTTCTCCTTGACCCTGAAGGACTTCCCTCAGCTCAGCATCCCGCTCGATATTGATCCCAACCCCTCGGGCCGTGGTGGCAACCAGTAGAGCAGTTTGATCTTGAGAGTGAAAGGCTCAAGCGCACTGTGTGCCGGGTCGCCAAGGTGTGATGTGCAGTTCCTGAAAGTGAGGACTGCAAGTTGCGCCGTTCGTTGCCCCTCTTTCCTTTACACATGAAGCTTACCATCATCGGCTCCGGATACGTCGGACTTACCACAGGGGCATGCTTTGCTGAGGCGGGACATCACGTGGTGTGTGTGGACAACGATGAGTCCAAGGTGGCCTCTCTTCTCGCGGGTGAGATCCCTATTTTTGAGCCAGGGTTAGAAGCGCTGGTCAAAAAAAATGTCTCGGCCAAGCGCTTACGCTTCACTTCTTCAACGGAGGAAGGGGTAGATCACGGAGAGGTGCTTTTCATCGCCGTGCCGACTCCCCCGCAGGCAGATGGCAGTGTGGACCTGAGTTTTATGGAAAAGGTGGCGCGGGAAATCGCGCAATACCTGACGAGCTATCGAGTGATCGTGGATAAAAGCACCGTCCCGGTCAAAACAGGAGAACGGGTGGCGCACACCATCCGCCGCCATGCCAAGCCCGGGGTGGAATTCGATGTGGTGAGCAATCCGGAATTTCTTCGGGAAGGCAGTGCCGTGGCGGATCTCATGAAGCCAGACCGCATCGTCATCGGTGGCAATAGCGACCGTGCGCTGGCGCTGATGCAGAAGATTTACGAGCCCTTCATGGCCCCTGTGCTGGTGACCGATATCAACAGCGCCGAATTGATCAAACATGCGGCCAATAGCTTCCTGGCCCTGAAAATCAGCTACATCAACGCCCTGGCGGAAATTTGCGAGATTAGCGGTGCGGATGTTTTGAAAGTCGCAGAGGGCATCGGTGCAGATAAACGCATCGGGCGCAGTTTCCTCAATGCGGGCCTGGGCTATGGCGGCTCTTGTTTCCCCAAAGACATCGCCGCTTTCATTGCCATCAGCGAACAACTGGGCCTGCCGTTCAATTTGCTCAAGGAGGTGCAGAGCATCAACAACCGGCAAATTGACCGTTTTTTAGATGCTATCCGCGAAGCACTCTGGGTGCTGAAGGATAAAAAGATCGCTGTTTGGGGACTGAGCTTCAAGCCCAACACGGATGATGTTCGCTGCTCGGTCGCGGTGACTTTGGTCGAGCGCCTTCTAGCCGAAGGAGCCCTTGTGAGCGCCTATGATCCGAAAGCGATGGAAAAGGCCCGAGAGCTGCCCTTTGCTTCTAAAATCACTCTGGCCGCTAGCGCCTTGGAAGCTGCCCAGGGTGCCGAGGTCCTGGTGATCGCGACCGAGTGGCCTGAATTCGCCTCGGTGGACCTGGCTGCCCTGCGTGAGGCCATGCATGCCCCTTTGATATTTGACGGACGCAATCTGCTAGACCCTGCCGCCGTTCGTGATTTTGGCTTTCAATATCGTGGCATTGGCCGTGGTGTGGTGGCTGAGCGTGGCTAGAATGCCGTCTCTATTCCCGTTAACTGGATTGATCTTTTCCCTCTGACTCCGCTGAAAACCTCCCATTCATCTTCCCCTTCGACCAGCGTTCGCAACCATGCGCTGGATGTCCTGACCGATTGGCAAAAATCTGGGCGTTTCGCGACCGAGCTCCTCGATGAGCGTGTGCGCCGTGCTGTCCTGTCTCCGCCCAATGCAGCCTTTCTGCATGACATCGTTTTTACCACGTTGCGGAATCTCAGCTTGTTGGATTTTTGGGCGGATCAACTCACCGACGGTAAGCATCTAGACCATCGCACTCGTTGGCTGCTGCGCATCGGTCTATGCCAGCTTCTTTTGTTGGGGGTGCCTTCTCACGCGGCCGTGAATGAAACCGTGGCCGCTGCGGGTCGTTCAGGTGCGCTGGTGAATGCGGTGCTGCGCCGCGCTGGCCGTGAAGAGACCAGGCTGCATGCCATGGTAGAGGCCCAGCCGCTGGCCGTGCGTTACTCCCACCCTGAGTTCATGGTCCGGCGCTGGATCAAGATCATGGGCAAGACCAAGGCGGAGGCCCTCTGCCAGTGGAACCAGGAGCCGCCACACACCTATGTGCGGCTGAATGCTCTGAATGAAGAAGCCGCAGAACGGCTGGCTAAGATGCCTGAATTGACGGACGTGGGCGAAGGGTTTTACCAATGTGAAACGGCCCCTCGTGAAGCGCTGAAGCATGGACTTTGTTATGCCCAGGATCCCAGCACGGCACATGCGCCGCGCATGCTCGCACCCAAGCCGGGCGAGATGGTGCTGGATGCCTGTGCTGCCCCAGGTGGCAAGACGGCTTTGCTGGCCGAAATCATGTGCAATGAAGGTCGCATCTTCGCCTGTGATTCCTCGCCGATACGATTGACGAGACTGCGTGAAAACCTCACACGGCTGAAGGTGCGCATCGCTCAGGTGCATACGTTCGATCTTTTGGGGGATGCCCCACCTCCTTTTGGAGATGTCTTGTTTGATCGCATCTTGCTGGATGTGCCTTGTTCAAATTCCGGAGTCATGCGTCGCCGCATTGATGTGCGCTGGCGTTTGCAGGAAGAGGAATTCGCCGTGCTGGCGGAGACTCAGCGCCGCATTGTGGAGTCCGCCCTGCGCTTTTTGAAGCCGGGGGGCTCGCTGGTTTACAGCACGTGCAGCATTGATCCTGAGGAGAACCAGGGGGTGATCAAAGCCATCTTGGAAGCCCATCCAGAACTCGAAATGATCGAGAGCCGTCTCAGCTTCCCGCCGAAGGAGCAGACGGATGGTGCCTTTGCGGCGCGACTGGTGAAGAAGGCATGAGCGAGGTGGCACAGACCCAGCGGGCGGACAAGTGGATGCACCATGTGCGCCTTTTTAAGACGCGTAGTCTGGCGACGGCGGCCTGTGCCAAGGGGAATGTAACTCTAGACGGGCAGCCGGTGAAGCCGGCGCGGGATCTGCGTGCGGGGGATGTGCTGGAGGTGGTGCGCGGGGACCTGCGGCTGCGTGTGCAGGTGCTGGCCTTTGCGCCCCGGCGGCTGAGCGCGCCGCAGGTGGCGGAATTTTACGAGAATCAGACGCCGCTGGAGTGGATCCAAAAAGCGGCGGAGCTGCGACGCCAGAAGTCGCTGGAGACGCCGCCGGAGCACGAGATGCTGGCGAAGCCGAACAAGCAGCAGATGCGGCAACTGCGCGAGTGGCACGAGCAGAACCACTCGATGTAGGGTGTGGCAGGGACCAGGGATTTTTAGACAGGATTCCAGGATTGGAAGATTAACAAGAAGTGTGTCAAGGTGGTGTGGCTGCGCTCGCCAGGGCGTGGGGCTTGGGGGCAGCGGAGTCATTCCAGCCTTCGTAATTTCCCACGGCCCGGATGGTCAGCCCAAGGAGCGGGACTGGCGCAGTACAGGACGCTTCGCGGTGTTTGTTGGTGAAATGCTTTTTGTTAGGCTGGAGTGCTTGTCAGGTCCGGGGTCGTGCAAAAAGCGGTACTGTATTGTGAGGGGAGAGGCCAATGTCGGCTTTTCATGGGTTGCTCTGATGTTGTAACCTTGGGCCATTCAGAGAGTGTCATGTTTAGACACTTTTTAAATTCAACCTGATGACCGCCATGAATGCTTCCTATGAATCCGTGCTTGAGCTGCTGGAACCCCGCCTAGCCCCAGCGGGTGTGATTGCGGTTTCGGTGAATGCCGGAGGGACTCTGGTGCTGGGTACGGTGCCGGGGCTGGATGGTGATGAGAAGGTGACCATCGAGAGGATAGCGGATGGGACCTACCGGATGACGCCTGAGGCAGGTGTGCAATTGCGCATCGGGGGGCTCAATTTTACCACGCCGCAAATCATCTCGGGGGTGACGGCGGGCCTGACGGCAAACCTGGGGGCGGGGGATGATGCGGTGACGCTGAACAATGCGTTTTTTACCAAGGCGGTGAGCATCAATTTGGGCGGTGGGAACAATGCCTTTACCATGACAGATAGCAACATTGGTGGGGCTTTCACCTTGCTAGGTGGGGATGGGGTGGACTTGGTGAATTTTTCTGGGGCCTTTGCCACGGTGGGTGGGGCGGCGACGATCAAGCTGGGGGGCGGGCAGGATGGTTTGCTTGGGAATGTGGATCGTCTGATTTTCGGCCTGGGGCTGACGATTGATGCCGGGGTGGGTAATGATCAAGTGCGGCTAGCCAGCTCGGATGGGGATGACCTTTTCATTTTGGGCAACTTTGCCTTTGTCGGCGGGGCGGGGGACGATCTTCTGAGCGTGGGCTTTGCGAATGTGGAGGTGATGATCAGCGGTGCGCTGAAGCTGACGGATGTTTCGGGCAATGAGACGGTGCAGTTTGTGGGCAACCGCTTTGATGTGGGGTCGCTGTCCCTGCTGGCGGGCGGGGGTAACAATACCCTGCTGAGTTCGGTGACAGATTTCTTTGTGGCGAAGACGCTGCAGTGGACGAGCGGCAGCGGGACGGACGATGTGGATTTCAACGGGAATCATCTGCGGGTGGGTGGGGCGGTGAGCATTGCCCTGGGGACCGGGGGCGGCGATGGCGAGCTGACACCGGCGAACTCGCTTTATGTGGCGGGGACGGTGATGATCTCCGGCTCTGGGGCGAACCGCGATCTGGCTGTGGTTGCCGACAATGTGTTCATCGGCGGCAAGGTGACGATGGCCGCAGGAGCGGGTGATGGGGAGGCGCGCATTTTTGCCACCAACGGGATGTTCTTGGGCGGGGGGGCGAACCTGACGAGCGGTGCGGGGGACACGAACCTGAGCATCGGCGGTAATTTTCGTCTGGTGAGCAATGGCAGCCTGACGCTGACGAATGGAGGGGGGCTGGGAGTGACGTCGATTCTCTTTGGCGGGACGAGTACTCCCTCCACGATCAATGGGGCGGTCACTCTCAAAGGGGGAGTGTTTGTGAGCCTGGAAATGATGGGGACGATCTCGGGGGCGGTGAATTTGAGCACGGCTTCTTTGTCGGCTGCCTCCACTGTCTTGATTGACAGTTTTACGAACGGGACGCTGCACATCGGCGGGGCGGTAAAGCTGAGCACGCCGACGCTGGCTGGGCAAACGGGAAGCATCCGCATCAAGGGCGCCATTTTTGACAATACGCTGACGGTGATGGGGGGAGCGGGGGTGGACACACTGACCATCAACGAAACGGTGGTGAACAAGGCTTTCACGGCCAGCCTAGGGGCGGGGGATGATGTTTTCCGCTTCGAGCAGTTCAATACGGTGGGGGCATCGAACTACCGGGGGTCGGTGATGCTGAAGGGCGGGGGAGGGACGGATACGTTTTTGCTAGGGGGAGCAGGGGCAAACTTTGCGATCAACTTTGGTCAGAAAGTGACGGTGGATGGTGGGACGGAGAATGATGCGCTGACGACCGGGGCGAGTGTGACCTTTGCGCCGGGGCTGCCGCTGGTGACGGTGAGTGTGCCGTGAGCCAGGCGCTGGAGTGGGAGGGGGCGGCATCGGGGAGTGGAATCCCCGGTTGCCCCTGGGCGATGAGGTGCTAAGGAAAGGGTGCCCTATGCCGAGTACTTTCCGTTTTCGCAGCTTCTCTCCATGCGTTTTTGCCATCCTCTCTCTGGGGGCCATGCTGGCAGCCCTTGCGCCAGCCACAGCTTTCGCCCAGGCCTCCGTGCTAGCGGCAGATAGTTTCAACCGCAAGGTGCACGTAGCCAGTCAGGCCAATGACAAACGTCCGGTGGGCGGTTTGGCCAAAATCGCTACGGCGATGGTCACGCTGGATTGGGCAGAGGCGTCTAAAGTCGGGGTGAACATCCTGGCCACGGTGCCTGCGTATGCTCCTCAGGTCGCTGGTAGCAATACATTGGGCCTGCAACCTGGAGATCGTTTGACCCTGCGGGATCTCCTTTATGCCACCATGATGACGGCGGATGATATTGCAGCCATCACACTCGGAGATTTTGTGGGGCGTGACCACCTCCAGCGCCTTCAGCGCGCCGGCGATCCACTCAATGAGTTCGTCCGTCAGATGAATCAGCTCGCTGTGCGTGAAGGTGCCAATAACACCCGCTTTACAAACCCGCATGGGTTTGAAAACACCCGCACCATGCCCTACTCCACGGCAGCTGACATGACCCGCCTCGGGCTGTATGCCATCTCCCGCCCAGCCCTCCGTTTTTACACCAATCAACGCACGCGGGACATCACCGTGTACCGTACCAGTGGGCAGGTCAGCCTGCCGTTGAACAACACCAATGAATTGCTCGGGGTCAGTAACATTGACGGCATCAAATATACCGCCACCCAGCGTGCGGGCAGTTGCATCGTCGTCACAGCGGAGCGTCCTGCCTCAGTGACCAAGCAACCCGATGGCTCCAGCCTCATTTACCGCCATCGTATGGTCGTGACGGTGGTAGGCTCTGCAAACGCAGCCGCAGAGGCCCACGCACTGCTCCAGCAAAGCTGGGCTGCGTACGATCGCTGGTTAGCCGCCGGTCGCCCCATCACGGATAAGCGCCAGTTGCTGAATCACTTTTAGTCAGTCTTCCCTTTGGCCTGCCTAGTGGAGGCAGGGCAGACGTATCTCAATCCCAACCCCAACCCTACGAATCATGCGAATCGGTATCTTGAATAGCGGCGGCGATTGCCCCGGGCTCAATGCGGTCATCCACGGCGTCGTCGGCGCAGCACACACCCTCGGCTGGGAGGTCGTGGGTTTTCGTGATGGTTTTGAAGGTCTCTTGCCTCCTGGCGACTACATGATGCTGGATCCCAGCCGGACGGTGGGCATCATGAAGCTCGGGGGCACCATTTTGGGCACCACCAATAAAGGTCACTTCGTCGCCAAAGTGGGCGAAGGAAACGTCGCTGAAGTGCCTCGTGAAATCGTCGAAAAGGCCAAAGCCACCTTGCGTCATCTTGAGATCGGCGCGCTCATTGTGGTGGGGGGAGACGGCTCACTCACCACAGCCCAGCAGCTCTTTGAAATGGATGTGCCAGTCATCGGTGTACCGAAGACCATTGACAATGACATCCAAGCCACGGCGATGACCTTTGGGTTTGATTCCGCTTGTCACTCCGTGGTGGATGCCCTGGACCGCCTGCATACCACGGCGGAAAGTCACAAGCGCGTGATCGTGCTGGAGGTGATGGGACGCCACGCGGGCTGGATCGCCCTTTATGGCGGCATGTCTGGCGGTGCCGATGTGATCCTGTTGCCGGAGATTCCTTTCCAGATGGAGCACGTGGCCGATGCCATCCGCCAGCGCGATGCACGCGGTCTGCACAGCACCCTCGTGGTGGTGGCTGAAGGCGCACGCATGGAAACCGGTGAGCTTTTGAAAAAAGAAAACGTGGGTGGCAAAGGCGAAGATCGTCTGGGTGGCATCGGCGATTACGTCGCCAAAAAGATCGAAGCCATGACTGGGAAAGAAACCCGTGCCTGCACCCTGGGGCATCTCCAGCGCGGTGGTGCCCCCACGGCGCTTGATCGCATCTTAGGCGTGCGTTTTGGCGCTAAAGCGGTTCATTTGATCGAAGAAGGTAAATTTGGCCGCATGGTCAGCTATCAGCATTACCAAGTGGGAGATGTGAGCATTCAAGAAGCGGTGAACCAGCTCCGCCTCGTTCAGCCAGACAGTGAGATCATTCGCGCCGGGCGCAGCATCGGCATTTGTTTTGGCGACTGCCGCGTGGGCCGCTGATCTTTTGAGACATTCATTTCAAGGGCAGATTTCCGCATGGGAATCTGCCCTTTTTTTTGGGGTTAGACGGGGGCTTTTCGGGATGTTTTAATCCCTTGAGCTCACACCAGCCGCCGCCGCTCCAGCCCCAGTTGGTTGCGGCGATCCCGACGCAGGCGAAATTCCTCTTTTTGAGTCTGCGATTGGCCCGCGATTCCATATTCCACCACCACCGTCACCACTTGGGGATCTGCCTGCAGAGTGCTGATCCGAAAGACGGGTTCACGCTTGCTGCGAAAGAAGGCATGGAGTGGGATGTGAGGGTGGCCTGCATTCCAGAGCCAGCGACCAGGGGGAAAATCCGATAAGTCTGACAAGGCTAGTAAAACCTCACGGATCAAGGTCTCTTCGTGATGCTTGAGCAGCTTGGCCGCTGCGCGGCGGCAGAGCATTTGTTCGATGAAAGCCACCGCTGGGTTCAGGTGATCTTCCTCCATCTCCACAATGACCTCGCGGGCATGCTGGGCCATGGATTCACGAAACTGCTCCTGCGTGATGCGTCCGGTATCGAGGAGGTGAAAAAGTTGCCGGGGGCTGGGGGGGAAGTCTGACACAGGCTGGATTAAAAAAGAACGCTGGCCGTGGCTGCAAGGATGAAATCGAGTTTCTTAGCCGGTAATTCTACGGAGTTCGTGCTTGCTCCTGGGCCTGTTTATGGACCATTGTACGTGCGATGTGCATTGCAGGGGTGTGCATCGAATCTCTCGAAATGCCATGAAGACGGTTTCCAAGCTACGTTCTAACGTCACCCATCTAGCGGCCATGGGCATGCTGCTCACCGTGATGACCAGTTGTGAACTGCCTCCGCGGGATGCGTGGCGGATCATTCAGCGGGATGGCCTGCTGACCTATTGGGACAGGGAATACCAACCCCAAGTGGCTCCCAGCCGTTATTTGACCCCCAGTGGACGTCCTTTTCAGCCCGTTCATCAGTTGCAGGTGCCGTATCGGCCAGAAAGCTCGCGAAACCGCTATCTCGCTCAGCAGCCGCACGTTTACCGGACCAAGCCGCGTGCCCAGTCCCCACGGCGTTCTCAGCCATCCCGAGTCGTGACGGAGGCCCCCGTCGTGGCAGCCCCCAAGATTCCTTTGGAAGCCACGACGCAAAAAATGGAACCCAAGGTGGCCGAGGCCCCTAAACTTTCCATGGAAACGCTGCCCTACGGCACCCCCGTGTCAGGCCGTCCAGGCATGGTGACCAGTCCCTTTGCAGAAAAGCAACAGCTGGTGGATGTGACCGGCATGGCCCCTGGAGAAGCGGTCAAAGATCCCTACAGCGGCAAGCTTTTCCGGGTGCCTCCCACCCAGCAAGCCGCTGCTGCAAAAACGGAGCCTAGCGCGCCCGAGACGCCCCCCACGGTCAAAGATGACGCCAAACCGCAGCCTTAAAGAGCCTTTGGCGGCAGATATGGGCGGTTCGTTTGACATTCGGGCTTGATTCCACCCGCGATGGTGTCACTCTCCGCCCCCCGCTTTTAGCATCACAATACCTGCCACCATGGGCCAGCAACTTAACAAAATCGTCAAACGTCGCCGTCGTAAACTCTATGTCGCTCGCAAGAAAGCTCTTGCGAAGTCCGGCCTGAGCCGCAAGTCCATCGTCCGTGAGCCAAAAGCCGCCAAGAAAACGGTGAAGAAGGCAAGCGCTCCGAAGAAGGACAAAGCCCCAACCAAAGCTGCTGCAGCCAAGGTGGAAGCCGCACCCGTGGCTGAAGTGGTGGCCGCTGCCCCTGTCGCCGAAGTGGTGGCTCCTGTGGCTGAAGTCGCTGCTGTCGAAGTGGCTGCACCTGCTGAAGCAGAAGCTCCTGCTGCTGAGTAATTTTGGCCGGTTACTTGACCGAGTCTTTTTTGAAAAACCCGCGCAGGCTCTGTGCGGGTTTTTTGTGCCTAGGTTGCACGACTTCTTTTCACCATGTCTCATTCTGTGATCTCCTTCGATGCCGCCGGCACGCTCATTCAGGTGCGTGAGCCCGTGGGGCGCACCTATGCGGCATTTGCGCGCGAGCATGACGTGAGTGTGGAAGAGGCCGCCCTCAAACTGGCCTTTCGTCAAGTCTGGGGCAGGCTGCCTGCAAAAGAATGGCCTGAAGGGCAATGCGCTCCTGATGACGAGCGTTCCTGGTGGCGTGAATTGGTCAACCAAGTCTTTGCCGAGGCACTTCAAGCCCCTTTGCCTGAGGCCACGTTCGAGCCCTTGTTCGATGCCCTTTACACCCATTTTGCCCAGCCGGAGGCCTGGTCCGTTTATGAGGATGTGAAGCCGGTCTTAGATGCACTCGCTCGTGATCATCGCCTCTGTGTTTTATCAAACTTTGATCGTCGTTTGAGAGGCGTGCTGAAAGGGCATGGACTGGATGGCTATTTTGATCACATCATCCTCTCCAGCGAAGTCGGTGTCTCCAAACCTCACCCACGCATGTTCGAAACGGCTCAACGTCTCATGAATGCGACGGATGTGACCCGCTGGCATGTGGGAGATGATGAGCGCTGTGACGTCCAAGGAGCTTTGGCAAACGGCTGGAAACCTGTCTGGATCTCACGGCCAGAGCATGATTTGTGGGATTTGGTCGAAAAAGTCCATTTAGAGGCAAATTCAAGCTTGCACACCGCTCAGTAAAGGGTAGGTAATCCGCCCCACTCGCGCGGGTAGCTCAGTGGTAGAGCAGTTGGCTTTTAACCAATTGGTCGTGGGTTCGAATCCCACCCCGCGCACCACCTTGTGGTTGTCAGTTTTAATGCCCAGGTAGCTCAGTGGTAGAGCAGTTGGCTCTTAACCAATTGGTCGTGGGTTCGAATCCCTCCCTGGGCACCACTGAAAAATGCGCTCCGTAGCTTGTAGAATCAAGCACGGAGCATTTTTTTGGGGCTAGCACGAGGTCTTTGTCGCGTGCTTCATCGCTGTCTAACAAAAGGCTGTAGAGTGCCAAACCTCTTTGTGGTTAGGCCTGTACGGATACCCGCGGTTTAAGCGTGTGTTACGAAGGATCTTTGATGAAAACGATCCAGCTTCTTTGCTTTAGCTTTCTCGCGGTCACTCACGGTGCTTTGGCACAAGATACTGCTTCGACGTCGCTTGCTGAAGCTGGGCCTCCAAAGCTGCTGACGGGCAAAGCGGCGATGGGGGAGTGGACGACGGATGCGCCGGGGGTGCGGAGGCATCTGCGGGTGGGGGATCTGCCGGAGCCGAATGAGAAGGAGTCGGCGAAGAATCGCCCCAAAGAAGTGAAGCGTCCTGAGGGGGCTTGGCCGAAGGCTCCGGCGAATTTCACGGTGACTCAGTTTGCCACAGGATTGAAAAAACCGCGTGTCATCGCTACGGCTCCGAATGGCGACATATTCGTGGCGGAAAGCAAGGCGGGCCAGATCTCCCTGCTGCGGGATGCGGATGGCGATGGGAAACCGGAGTTACAAACGGTGTTTGCGACGGGGCTGGATCAGCCTTTTGGCCTCGCTTTTTATCCACCGGGACCGGAGCCCACGCACCTTTACATCGGCAATACCGATGCGGTGGTGCGTATGCCTTACCGCAATGGGCAGACGAAGGCTGAAGGCAAGCCTGATAAGCTGGTGGAACTCTCTGCGGGTGGGCAATTGACAGGCGGTGGCCACTGGACGCGAGACATTGTGTTTTCCAAGGATGGAAAGAAGCTTTTCATCGCGATCGGCTCGAAGTCGAATGTGGACTGGAACGAGGAGGAGGAAGACCGGGCACGGATCTTTGAAACGGGGCCGGAGGGGCAGGACAAACGTGTGTTTGCGTGGGGTATTCGGAATCCTGTGGGGCTGGCGATCCATCCTGCAACCGGTGAACTATGGGCTTCGGTCAATGAACGAGATGAGCTGGGGGACAATCTGGTGCCGGACTATGTCACCCAGGTGAAGGAGGGCGGCTTCTATGGCTGGCCTTGGTACTACATGGGTGGTCACCAGGATCCACGGCACCCCGGTGCAAAACCGGAATTGAAAGATAAGGTGCTGACGCCGGATGTGATTTTGCAGGCCCACTCGGCCTCCCTGGACATGACTTTTTATGATGGGGAGCAGTTCCCCGCCGAGTATCGCCACGACGGCTTTGCGGCGGAGCATGGCTCATGGAATCGTAGCCGGCGGACGGGCTACAAGGTGGTGCAGATTCCGGTGAAGGAGGGCAAGGCCACGGGGGAGTATGTGGACTTTTTGACGGGCTTTGTGACGCCCGAAGGGGATGTCTGGGGTCGCCCCGTAGGTGTGACGGTGGCCAAGGACGGGGCGCTACTGGTGAGCGATGACACCGGGGATTGTGTGTGGCGTGTGGTTTATGAGGGGAAGAGGTAAAGGGGTGGGGCTTTTTTACAGGATTGACTATCCCGCAGTCGCGGGATGGATTAACAGGAAGTGTGGCAAGGGGGTAGGGTGTGTTCGGTCTGCTGGTGTCTAGCCTTTAGTCGATTCAATGACCTACCGGACCTTCTCCAAGATCGCCTAAAGGCTAGACACCAGCAGAGCTAGCGGGAGCCTGAGTGTTAGGCCGGGTTGATCTCAAGGAGCGGGACTTGCCAAGTCCCGTGGTTTGGAGAGGGGTTGGGGGCAGATTCAAAAGCCGGGACTTGGCCTGTCCCGCTCCTTGGGGCGTTGGGGAAGCTCGGGTATGGGGTGAGCTTGCGGACGGGAGTGGGACGCTGCGCGTCCAGTGGGTTTAGAATGCGGACAGGAGTGTCCGCGCTCCTCTCGGGGGCCTGTGGTCGTTGGCAGTGTGGGAGCTTTTGAAAGCGCCAGAGGACTAGCGCATTCCAGGACGCGCTGCAGGATGGTGGATTTCGGAAGCGACGAGAACCACCTGGTGGCGCAGGTGGCTACATCGCATCTTTAAAAACCGAGTCCTGGAGGGAGGCCCATGCCACCTGTCATTTTGCTCATTTCAGCAGCCTGGGTGTCCTTCACTTTTTTCTGTACCTGCTGGACGGCGGAAAGGACAAGGTCCTGGAGCATGTCCACATCCTCTGGATCCACCACTTCTTTGGCGATCTTGATGCTCTGGATATCGCCATGGCCATTGGCGGTGACGATGATTTTGCCGCCCGCGACGGTGGATTCAAAGGTTTTGGTGGCGAGCTGAGCCTGAGACTTCTGCATCTGGCTCTGCATGTCCTGCACCTGTTTCATCATTTTCTGGATGTTCATGGCAAAGTATTATGGGTTAAGAGGGTTGAAGGATTAAGATTGGGGAGCAGAGGTGCCTGCCAGTTTGAGTTTGAATTTCTCGATGGCGCTCTTGATGAGCGGATCGTTTTGAAACTCGGCGGTGATATCTTCGGGCGTGGCTGCTTCGTTTGTTTCTGGGGTAGGTGCTTCGGCGGCTGGGGGCTTCTCTCTTGGTCGTTCCACGACGGGTACGGGAGCTGTAGCTGGGCGCGGGGACGTGCTTGGGGCTGGGGCAGGCGTGGCTACGGGAAGGTCTAAGGCACCGAAGAGCTCTGCTGCCGGGGGTGGTTTCAGGCTCGGGTCCACGATCATTTCAAACTTCATCGGCGTGCCGAGGATGTCTTGTGCGAGACCTTCGAGGAAGGTGCGCTGGTTGTCGCGGGCTAGGCTTTCTTTGGCGTGGCTTTCGCTGGATGGGAAACCAAGTTTAATGGTCCCGCGTGCCATGGACATGACGGTGGTGGCCTCGAGCCAGGACGAGATGAGCGGGCGCTTTTGCTGGACTCGGCCCAGGAGTTCGAGGCGGAATTCTTCATTCGTCAATGAAGGCGCGGCAGGTGCCGGGGCAGGGACTGCGACAGGTGCCGGGACCGGTTTGGGCACCGGTGCGGGCTCTGGGGCAGGGGCGGGCGGGGGCGCTGGTTCCGGTGTGGGGGCAGGAGGTGGCTCGGGTTCAGGAACCGGGGCGGGTGCAGGTTCGGCAGCGAGGGGCGGGAGGGCCTCTTCGATGATGATGGGAGCGGGCTCCGTGGCCTTGGCCACGGGCGCTGGGGCGGGCGGCTGAGCGGGTGCGGTCTCTACCGGGGCAGGGCGGCGCGGTGCAGGCTGTGGGCGCGGGGCAGGGCGGGGAACGGAGACCGCGCCATTGCCCTCAAGGGCTTCAATGACGTCGCTGATGCTGACTTCGTTATAATGCTGCACGGCCTGGATGACACCGAGCTCGAAATGCAGGCGCTTATTGGTCGCCCAGCGCATACGCGCATCCACTTCAGCGAGTCCATCCACGATTCGCAGGAGTTGGTCAGTGCTGGCGATCTGGGCTTGGTAACTGACTTGTTCGGCGATGTCGGGTTCCAGATCTTCGGCTGCGGCGTCAGGGTCAGCTTGGCTAACCAAAAGCGTGCGGAAATGCTGGATGAGATCTCCCAGCATGCGGCCGAGGTCCTTGCCTGCTTCACTGGTGTCATGGACGAGACGGAGGGCGCTGACGGTGTCGCTATCCAAAATATGCTGAGCCATCTTGGCGACGGACTGCACTGCGGTGAAGCCGAAGATCTCCAGCACATCGGCTTCGCGGATGGTATTGCCGCAGAAGGCCACCAGCTGGTCCATCATGGACTGGGCATCGCGCATGCCGCCATCGGCCCCTTTAGCGATAGCAAAGGCGGCCTTCTCGTCCAGATCCACGTTTTCCAGGGTGGCGATGTGGAGGAGATGCTTGGCGATGATGGTATTGGGGATACGGCGTAGATCGAACCGCTGGCAGCGGCTGATGATGGTGGGCAGGATCTTGTTCGCCTCTGTGGTCGCAAAGATGAATTTTACATGATCAGGCGGCTCTTCCAGGGTCTTCAGCAGCGCATTGAAAGCGGCGGTGGAGAGCATGTGGACCTCATCAATGTAGTAGATTTTATAACGGCAGCGAGAGGGGGCGTATTTGACGCTTTCCCGCAAGTCACGCACCTGATCCACGCCGTTGTTGCTGGCACCGTCGATCTCCAGCACATCCAGGCTGCGGCCTTCGGCAATTTCTTTGCAGAGTTCGTCCTCGGGGTCGAAGTCAATGCTGGGGCCATTAGGGCAGTTGAGGGCCTTGGCGAAGATGCGTGCCGTGGAGGTCTTCCCCGTGCCACGTGGGCCGACGAAGAGGTAGGCATGGGCCAGACGGTTCTGCGCGATGGCATTGCGCAGGGTGCGGACGACATGCTCCTGGCCGAGCACGTCGGCAAAGGTTTTGGGGCGATACTTGCGGGCGAATACCTGATAACTCACGTCGTGATGCTAGCGTGTGTGGCGGGGGAGGCGAACAGATTTTGGGGAAACTGATCCACATCCTTGGCTTTCCTGGGGAGGATGCTTTAGGATGGCGGCATGTGGCTGATTAAATGTGTGCTTTTCCCCCTGGTCCTAGCCCTGGTGCTGCCGGGTTGCGGGCTGTTTAAAAAGAAAAAAAAGCCGGAGCCTCAAGGTCCCAAAACGACGGTGGTAGGCATCGTGGAGATGGTGAACCCGGAGCAAAATTATGTGCTCATCCGCTGTGACATCGTGCCCAATTACGGGGCAGGAACAGAGCTGGTGGCCATGGATGCAGCCGGAACGGAATCAAAACTGAAACTGACTCAGGAACGCAAAGGCCGCTACCTGACGGCTGACATTGAGTCTGGCCAGCCTAAGGTGATGAATTTGGTGGTCCGCCGCACGCGCGGGGATGGGCCTCTGGATGTGCCAGAAGTCCCCACACCTGCACCCAGCACGCCCCCTGGTGGGACGGCGCCGATGCCCCTCATGCCGACTTTGCCTGCTTTTTCATTGGATTCGGTGACCAGTCCGCAGACACCTTTGGAGCCTGCGCCCCCCTTGCCTGTGGCAGCACCGCCGCCGTCCCCGCCTGCCGCTCCTGCGCCTGGGGGTGAACTTGAGCCTCCCATCCAATGATTACTGAGATTGAAGCGCGCGAGCGAGTGCTGACGGCCATCGCGCCAGGCCCGACGATTGAGCTGCCTTTGCTGGAAGCTCTGGGGCGGTATGCCGCTGTGGATATGTTGGCGACCGTCCCTCTGCCGGGGTTTGATAACTCAATGATGGATGGCTACGCAGTCCACGCTGCGGAAACTACCGATTCTAGCGCTCCCATTTCCGTGATCGGTGAACAGCCTGCTGGCAGAGATCTGGGGCTAAAGTGCGGTCAGGGCCAGGCTATTCGCATTTTTACCGGAGCTCCCATGCCCTCCGGGGCCGATGCCGTGATCATGCAAGAGGATGTGGAACGACGGGGGGAGGTGATCTTTTGTCGTGAACCCGTGGTTCAAGGGGAAAATATAAGGCGTGCCGGCGCGGATCTGTGCGAGGGGCAGATCTTGCTTCGGCGTGGGGAATCTCTAACGCCGGGTCGGCTAGGTGTGCTGGCTTCCCAGGGGCTGGCTGCTGTGCGAGTGCATGCGACTCCGCAGGTGGCTGTGCTGAGCACGGGAGATGAACTGATTTCTGCCGGGCAGCCACTGGCGGCAGGGCAAATTTACAATAGCAATGGCCTCATGCTCCAGGGCATGCTAGCCGCGCAGGGTATCCCTAACACATGTGCCGTGCATTGCCCAGATGACCTGGAAGCAACCATCCGCACTTTGCGGCAGCTTTTGCAAACTCATGATGTCATTTTGCTGAGTGGGGGTGTTTCCGTGGGGGACCATGACCACATCAAACCGGCCCTTTTGGCTCTGGGCATCACGCCAGATCTTTGGCGGGTAAAGGTCAAGCCGGGCAAGCCCTTCCTTTTTGCCCAGCAAGCAGGTAACTTCATCTTTGGGCTGCCGGGAAATCCTGTCTCCAGCTACATCACTTACCAGCTTTTTGTCCGTCCTGCCTTGCTGCGGTGGATGGGGGCTGCTGAGGTAGCGCCCGTTCAGATTTCAGCCATCTCGGCCGGGGAACTGCATAATGATGGCAATCGCCCACATTATTTGAGGGGTGTTTTAAAAGATGGATGTTTTACCGTGCAGGGCTTGCAGCAAAGTCATGCCCTGTTTGCGCTGAGTCAGGCCAATGCCTTGCTGCGGCTGGAGGCTGATGAACGTGTGAGCGCTAGACAGATGGTGAAGGTCTTGATTTAGAAGTTCAATTACCTGCGAGTGGCCGGTCTGGTCGTACCTTACCCTCCTGTGGTTTGACACTTGGCCCCCCCCATGCGAGGGGATGGGTGCTAAGAATCCGAATGAAGTATCTCACCCTCGTCCGCCATGCGAAATCCAGTTGGGCCCAAGCCGGGCTGGCGGATCATGATCGTCCTCTGAATGAGCGTGGGCTGCGGGCCGCGCCTGCCATGGCCTCATTTTTGCATCGCACCTATTTTGGAGGTGGTGAAAATCCCCCTTTGATTCCCCCGCCAGATCGGTTGGTTTCGAGCACGGCGGCTAGAGCCCTCGGCACGGCGAAAATCATGCTGGAGGTCGCGCGCATGCCATTGGAATCACTGCTGCTAGACTCACGGCTTTATTTGGCGGAGGCACCTCGCATCCTCGAAGTGGTGCGTGAGTTGGATGAAAACTGGAAGCACGCTGTGCTTTTCGGCCACAATCCGGGCATGCATGATTTTGCCGAGCGCCTCCTGGCACGTGCGCATGTGCCTAAAATGCCCACTTGCACAGCCGTGTTGCTGGCACTCCCCCATGCTTATTGGGGGCTGGCGGACTGGTCCGAAGCGCAATTGATCGGTTACGTCACACCGAAAGCCCTCGAGCGCCGTTTTCCAGAGCTCTATAAGGGCATTTCGCGCAGCGATGGCGAGGATTAAGCCTTCTGGAGGAAGGTGAAAACGAACACACCCAGAAGAAGAAAGCCGACGGCGACAAGGATTCCAATGATCATGAAAACCAGATTGCCACGTTCCGTGTGACTGACAAATGAAATTTCTCCTTGCTTAGTGTTCCACTTGAGGCAATTTCGCGGCCCCTATGGCAAAAACAGCTTGGCTTGAGCGCGAGAAGCGCAAACAGAAGACCGTCAGTAAGTACGCTAAACTCCGTGCAGAGTTGAAGGCGAATGGTGATCACGTGGGCCTGTCCCTGCTTCCCCGCGACGCTAGCCCGACTCGTCTGACTAACCGCTGCCGCGTTTCCGGTCGTCGTCGCGCTTTCATGCGTCGCTTCCAGATGTCCCGTCTGACTTTCCGTGAAATGGCCCTCGCTGGTCTTATTCCTGGAGTGACCAAGTCGAGCTGGTAATCGCCAGTTCAAGGTCCAGGGAAAGTCTCTCTGGACCAAGTCCAGGGAGGCGTGGAAACTCATGTTATGCCCACGTATTCCTACATTGCGGAAAATCCAGAAGAGGGGTGCCCCTCTTGCAGGCGCGGTTTTGACTTACGCCGCCCTATGGATCGTGCCCCGCTGACTCATTGCCCACTTTGCCGTAATCCGGTGAAGAAGCAGATCAGCGCCTTTTCGACACCCAAAGTCACTAAGCCTGTGTCCATATCGGACGCAAAAAGTGCAGGCTTTACCATCCTGGAAAAACGCTGTGATGGTAACTACGAGCGGCTCTAATCTTGCTGCATCGTACTGCGTCAGCGCTCTCTCATGAACGACTTCTTTTCCATTCGTCACCTGCTCGCCATGGGCAGTGCTTCGCATGAAGTCTTGCATGAGTGGAATCTGACTCCGAGTGAGATTGCGTGGTCGGCTGCGCTCGTGCTGTTTTTTGTCCTGCTCAATGCCTTTTTTGTGGCCGCAGAATTTGCGATCGTGAAAGTGCGCAGTACACAGCTAGATGCCCTGGTGGATGAAGGCCACGCCAGTGCCAAGGTAGCCCGCAAGGCTCTGAAGAACCTGGATGGGTACCTTTCGGCAACCCAGCTGGGCATTACGCTCGCGAGTATCGCCCTGGGGATGATCGGTGAGCCTTATGTAGCGCGGGTGATCCAGCCTCTCATGTGGAAACTGGGCGTCACGAGTGATCCCATCATTTCTTCGGTTTCTATTGGTATCGGGTTCGGTGTGGTCACCTTCCTACACGTCGTGTTGGGGGAGTTGACGCCCAAGTCTTTGGCCATCCGCAAGTCGCTGGCCACAGTGCTGGTGATCAGTGCGCCCCTGCATTTTTTCTACGTTTTATTCAAGCCGGCGATCTGGGTGCTGAACGGCACTGCTAACTGGCTGTTGAAGACCTTGTTCCGTCTGGAGCCGGCTTCTGAAAGCGAGCTAGCCCACTCGGAAGAAGAGCTCCGTCACATCGTGGCAGAGAGCCAGAATGCCAAAGAAGTAACCGAGACGGAGAAAGACATCCTACTCAACGCCCTAGCTCTCAATGATCGCTGCGTGCGGGATGTGATGACGCCGCGTAATCAAGTTATCTCTCTGGATGCAGATGATTCCTTCGAGGCCAACCTCAAAGTGGCGGTGGACTGCAAACACACCCGTTACCCTCTGGTGGAAGGACATTTGGATCACAGCATCGGCCTGATCCACATCAAAGACTTGCTGACCCTGATTGGCAAACCTTCGGCGGATTTGCGCAAGATCAAAAGAGATTTGCCCATGGTGCCAGAGATGATGCCGATTGATAAGCTCCTGCGTTTTTTCTTGGACCGACATGTGCACATCGCTCTCGCGGTGGATGAGTATGGCGGCACCGTCGGGGTGGTGACTCTTGACAACGTTTTGGAAGAGATCGTCGGGGACATCCAGGACGAATTTGACCAGGAAAATAGCGAGTTTCGTCGTGTGGACGAAGATGAGTTCATCGTCGAAGGCACGCTAAATCTCTATGAGCTGAAGGATCAAGCCGGCCTCGATATCGAAAGTGAAGATGTCACCACCATCGGGGGCTATGTCACGCATCTGCTGGGGCGGCTACCCAAGGTGGGTGAGAAGGTCATCATCGAAGGTTATGAGGTCACGACGACCAAGGCTGATCAACGCCGGGTGCTACAACTGCGTTTCAAGCGAGTGTTATCCGAGCCGGATGGCCTGGTGAATGATGGGGATGACGATGGAGAGGAGTAGTGCTTTCAGTTGCAGGGATGCATTGTCATCGCTAAACGCTGGGGCATGAATCTCGCGTCTCCTCGTCTCGGTCTCTTGGTGGTGGTTTCTGGCCCTTCAGGCACGGGTAAAACCACGCTCTGTCGCAAAGTGTGTGATGGTGACCATGCGGTCTTTTCAGTCTCCTGCACCACGCGTGCGCCCCGTCCTGGTGAGGTGGATGGTAAAGACTACTTCTTTCTTCAGGAAGAAGACTTTCTGGCCCGAGTGGATCGTGGGGAGTTTTTTGAATACGCACGTGTGCACAACCGCTGGTACGGCACGCTCAAAAGCTATGTGTATGATTTCCTGCGCCGTGGAGTGGATGTCTTTATGGACATCGATGTCCAGGGGGCTGTTCAGGTACGCGGCTGTGAAGATGAACTCGTGGGTCGCTGCCTGACGGATATTTTTGTCATGCCGCCGAGTATGGAGGAGCTGCGCCAACGACTCATCGGACGGAATACTGAAAGTGAAGAGGCCTTTGAACTGCGCATGCGCAATGCTGAGGCGGAACTGCAGCACTGGCGCGACTACCGCTACTGCCTGGTGAGTGATACTCGCGAGAGCGATGAGCAACGCTTCAAGGCCCTCCTTCAGGGGGAAAAGATGAAATCGAGCCTTGTGATTTAAAGTTGGTTAGGGGATCTCAGGCTTGTGGGTATTCAATCAAGGCCTTGATCACCTTGCGGCGGGCGACTTCATCGAAGGCTTCCACAATGTGATCCAGTTGGAAGCGATGCGTGATGAAGTCAGCAGAGGTGAGCTTGCCTTCGCGTATCCATTGGCAAAGCTGGGGCTGGCTTTCCTTTTCGTAGCGGCGGGTGGGCCATTGATGGACGAAGAGGTTGAAATTGAAATCAGCCTTTGATTTATCAATGTGCAGGACGGGGTGGGAGAGCACGCCGTAGATGCAGTGGGAGCCGCCCCGGCGGAGCAGAGGAAGGCCTTGCTGAAGAATCTCCGGATGGCCTACGGCATCAATCACCGCGTCGAGCTTCTTGGGGCGTTCGATCTTGTCGCTTGGTGCAAATGCGGCATCGGCACCAAAGGCTAGGGCCTTGGCCTGCTTATCGGCATGACGGTCCACGATGCCGATCCAACCGAGACCAAAAAGGCGGCCGAGTTTGACAAAGCTGAGACCGACGGGGCCTGCGCCATAGATGAGCACATCGTCTCCTGGCTGGAGGTGAAAGTCACGGAAAGCGCCGAGGACCTCGCGCCAAGTGCAGAGCAAGACGGCCTCTTCTGCTGGGATGTCGGCATCCACCTTAGTTTGGATCTCATAGACCTCGAACCAGCCATGGGCTTCATCGGCCACGCCATCCGCGACCATGGCCTCGTGGTCATTGGCCAAAGTATATTCGCCAAATCCACCCCAACCGGAATCCACTCCTTCCATTTGAAGATCGAAAGAGAGGCCTCCGACTGCACGATCCCCGACTGCGAAGTGACGCACCTTTTCACCCACAGCGATCACGATACCCACGCTTTCATGGCCCAGGGCAAAGGGAAATTTGTCCTCCATGCCTGGGAAGTTGCCATGCAGCAGTTCACTGTCCGTCCGGTTGCAAAGGCAGGCGCACTCAGTTTTGACGAGGGCTTGATAAGGACCTGGTTTTGGCGTGGGCGTATCGAGGATTTCGATCTGACCAGGATGCAGGGCGATGACGGATTTCATGAGGTGTAGCTCTGACCATGACACTTTTACAGGAGCCATTGGCGAAAGGATGATTTTCCAAATCTAGAAGGCATTCTGAACCTGGAAAAGTAAATTCATCCGATGGGAGGATCTCCAAATGCTTTTCGCAGAAAAGGATCGGTTCCAAACTGTTCTCAAAATTCTCCGTGCCACTAGGTCGGGAGTCTGTCAGGATGGGAGGGTAATCCAATTGCATGATCTCTATCCAATGCCCGCCTGAAGTTCAGGCCACGTGGGAGAAGCTGGAAAGGTTCCAGCTCAATGACAACCAGGCCGTGTTCGGTTTTGCCGCACGGCTGGCGCGCGAGAATGGCTGGAGCCACCGCTACGCGGAACGCGTGATTATCGAGTACAAACGCTTTTTGCTGATGACCCAGCATGCGGGGCACCCGGTGACGCCGTCTGAGGAGGTGGACCAAGCTTGGCATCTCCACATGGTCTATACCCGGTCTTACTGGGAGAAGCTTTGCGCTGAGGTGCTGGGGAAACCGTTGCATCATGAGCCGACGGCAGGCGGGGTGGATGAGGCGGGCAAATTTCGCCGCCAGTATGAGCGGACGTTGGAAAGCTATGCGCGTCTGTTTGGCCAGGCTGCCCCGGCGGACATTTGGCCGTCTGTGGAGAAGCGGTTTCAGCCGATACGCAGCCGCTGGGTGGATGTGTCCCGGCACTGGCTGCTGCCAAAGCCCGCATGGCTGAGGCTCCCCCGCGCGGCGGTGGTGCAGACGGCGGCGGTGCTGATGCTGGGCGTGGTGGCCCTAGCGGGCTGCCAGCCGGTGATGGAGGTGCTGGACCTGCGCGGTGGGGAGTTTTTGAAATGGTATCTGGCGTGTTTTGCGTTGGCCTTGATTGTATCGTTGGTTTGGCCACGGGTGGCGCGCGCTCAGGGCAGCCGGCGGATGATGCCGCTGACGGACCGTTACGACATCGCTTTTCTGGGCGGGGGCGGGGATCGCGTGGTGGATGCGGCACTGGCGGCGCTTTACAGCCTGAAGCTGGTGAATGTGGATGGAAGCCAAAGTCCGGCGAAGCTGTGGGCGGAGGCCGACATGCCCATTCCAGAGGATCTGCATGAGGTGGAAGTGCGGGTGCTGAAGGCGGTGCCGGAGCGCGATAAAGTGAGCCCGGCGGAGGTGCGCAAGGCCCTGAAACCGATGATGCAGGAGATGCAGGAGCGGCTGGCTGAAGCGCGGGTGCTGGAGAGTGGCCCGGGTCTGCGTAGGCTGCGCTGGCTGGCGGCGCTGCCTCTGGTGGTGGTGATGCTGGTGGGAATGGCGAAAGTGTATGTGGGGATGTCGCGGGATCGCCCCGTGGGATTCCTGGTGATGTTTTTGATCTTCTCAATGGTGCTCTTGCTGTGGCGGGTATCGCACCTGTCGCGGCGGACGAAGGATGGGGAGCGGCTATGGAGGGAATTTAAAAAGAGCCCACCGGTGACGCCGAGCCAGGTGGAAAAAGGGGGGATGATGGGGGACCCGGCGCAGGTGGCGATGCTGGTGGCCCTGGGCGGCTATGCGGCACTGCAGATGCCTGCGTACAGCAGTCTGCACTCGGCCTTGTACCGGACGTCGAGCTCGGATTCGGGCAGCAGCGGCGGGTGCGGGTCTTCCTCCGGGTGCAGCGGGGGAAGCTCCGGCTGTGGGAGCAGCGGCTGCGGTGGATGTGGCGGTGGCGGAGGGGATTGAGAACCCGATTTTCGGAAGAAACGAGGGCTTGAAAGATTTCCAAATCTGGAAACGTTTCTGGATTTAGAAATGAAACGACTTTCTGACGAAGACTCTGCCATCCTGCTGGATGACAATTCCGCCGCTCCTGGAACGGAGCGCACGCTGGCGATCCTGGAACTTCTGGGGCGGCACCGGGCGGGCCTGAGCCTGACGGAAATCGCGCGGGATCTAGAACTGCCGGTTAACTCGGTGTTTCGCATCACGGGTACGCTGCATGCGCGGGGCTACCTGCAACGGCGCGAGGATGACAAGCGCTTCGTTTTGACGAACAAACTATTCGACCTTTCGAGACCTCAGGTGCGCGAAAAAAGTCTGGTGGTGTGCGCGTTGGAATCGCTCAAATGGCTGCGCGATGAAAGCGGCGAGACGGTGCAATTACTCGCTGGGGTGAATCACAAAATGACATTGCTGGAGCAGTGTATCTCCACCCAGCCGATCAAGGTCAGTGGCACGGTGGGCCTGCAGGTGCCGATGTATTCCTGCGCCCCAGGGAAGGCGGTGCTGGCGCATTTGCCAGAGGCGGAGCTGGAGACGTTTTTTGAGCAGGTGACGCTGAAGCAGTTTACCCCCACCACCTTGGCCTCGCGGGAGGCGCTGGAGGCGGATCTGGCAAAGGTACGCAAACGTGGTTATTCCCTGGACCTGTCGGAAGGGCTGGAGGGCATCCAATGCGTGGGGGCGGCGATCCTGGACGAGTACCGTTATCCCGTGGCGGCGATCACGGTGATGGCCCCGGCCTTTCGACTGAAGCGCGACCAGTTTGAGAAGATGGGGCGTATCTGTATGCAGGCTGCGGAAAACATCACGCGGAGGCTTTTGGCATGAAACGACTTCCTTGGATCTTTTGGGCTGCCTGCGGTTCTGCGGCAGCCGCGACACCTGAGCAGGTGGAGTTTTTTGAATCCCGCATCCGCCCCGTACTCGCCCAGGAATGTTATGAATGTCACAGCGAGGCCGGCAAACAGAAGGGTGGACTGCTGCTGGACTCACGTGCAGGCTGGCAGGCAGGTGGAGACAGTGGCGCGGCGATTAAGCCGGGGGATATGGCGTCATCCTTGTTGTTAGACTCGATCAGGCACACGCATGATGACCTGAAGATGCCGAAGAATGGGGCGAAGTTGGATGACGCTGTCATTGCTGATTTTGAAAAGTGGATCGCCGAGGGTGCTTATGACCCGCGTGACAAAGCCCCCTCTGCGGAACAGCTGGCCAAGGAAACAGACTGGACTGCCGTGCTGGAAAGACGCAAGCAGTGGTGGTGCTTTCAGCCGGTGAAGTCGGGTGTGTTGAACGGTAGCGAAAATGAGCAGCAAGTGGCCGCAGAGATTGATCGGCAGCTCCTGGCCAAGATAACCATGGAAGGCCTAAATCCAGCGGCACCGGCCGATGCCGCCACGTTGATCCGTCGCGCCAGCTTCATTCTCACAGGCCTCCCGCCCACACCAGAACAAGTCCTAGCCTTTACCGCCGAATTTGAAAAGTCACCGAAAGCTTATGAGCAGCTTCTGGATCGTCTCTTGGCCAGTCCTGCCTATGGAGAACGCTGGGCTCGACATTGGCTTGACTGGGTGCGCTATGCGGAAAGTTATGGAAGTGAGGGCGATCCACGGATCCCTTATGCTTGGCGTTACCGGGACTATGTGATCCGAGCGTTCAATGACGATGTGCCTTACCCACAAATGGTGAAGGAAGCCATCGCAGGAGATCTTTTACCACAGCCTCGAATCAAGAATGGGCTGAATGAAAGTGCACTGGGCATCGGTCAATTGCGCATGGTCTTGCATGGCTTTTCGCCCACAGATTCGTTGGATGAATTGGTGACTTTCACGGATAATCAGATTGATACCGTAACGAAGACTTTTCAGGCCTTGACCGTTTCTTGTGCTCGTTGCCATAACCATAAGTTTGACGCTATCAGCCAGGCGGATTTTTACTCTTTATATGGCATTTTCACGAGCACGAAACCGGCGGTGGTGGATGTGAATCCGCCTGATCTAGGGATAGCCCAGCGTGAAGAAATGAAGATGCTCAAGCATGAGATCAAAGCTGTCATGGCTTCAGCCTGGTCTCAAGCTGTGGAAAAGATACCTGCTAAATCAGTGCCTAATCCAGTGGCTAAACCCAAGGCGACGAAAGTATGGAATTTCCGCCAAGAACCTTGGTATCTGGATGGGCAGGGCCTCAAACAAGGATTGAATGAGGCGGGGGAATTTAGCTTGGAGCCAGAAGGCCAGGGGATCATCGCCCGGGTCTATCCGAGTGGGTTATTCAGTGATCTTCTTTCGACTAAAGATCGCGCCATTGCGATGTCGCCACGATTTAAAAACGAAGGGGGTTTCCTTTGGCTGCGTGTGGCCGGTGGGGGCGGTGTGAAGGCGAAGTATGTGGTCCAAAATTATCCACGCACAGGCACCGTTCATCGAGCTAAAGAACTGAAAGACGAAGGCGATGCTGCCCTGGGCTGGCATAAGCTAGATCTCAACTACTGGAAGGGGGACGATCTCTTTTTGCAGCTCGCGACTGTGGCGGATATGCCTGCAGAGACGAAGGAGGATGCGCGCTCCTGGTTTGGCATCACCGAGGCTTTTGTGACTGCCACGGATGAAGCGCCTCCAAGCACGGTGATCGGAGGCGATCCTCGTGAAGCCGTAGCTGCTTGGAAAACGGGCAAGATGACGGATGCACAGGCGGAGTTGCTAGGTTCTCTGTTACGCCAAGGTCAATTGCCGAACGACGTAAAGCATGTACCTGAAGCCGCAGAACTCATGAAACGTTATCGGGAGATGGAAGCAAAGCTTCCACCGCCGACTCGAGCCCCTGGGGTGCTAGAGGCTGATAGCTACGATGCTGCATTGTTTGTTCGCGGGGACCACAAGCAGCCTGCCGGGATCGTCGAGCGTCGGTTTCTAGATGGCATCAATCCGACTCCTTATAAGACCAAGGGCAGTGGGCGACTGAAACTGGCGCAGAGCCTCACGGATGAGGGGAATCCATTAACCTCGCGAGTCATCGTGAATCGTCTGTGGCATCATGTTTTTGGTCGTGGAATCGTTGGGACGACGGACAACTTTGGACGGCTCGGTGAGTTGCCTTCGCATCCGGAATTGCTCGATGCTCTGGCCCTGCATTTTCAAAAGAGTGGAGGTAGCTTAAAAGCGACGATCAAAGCCCTGCTTTTAACAAAAGCCTTTCAACGTGGTGATAAGCAGCCCGAACTGGCTGCGGAGAAAGATCCGGAGAACAAGCTTCTGAGTCACTGGTCTGTCCGGCGGCTAGAGGCGGAAGCCATTCGCGATAGCATTCTCCTACTCTCGGGGAAGTTGGATACCCAAATGTATGGCGAACCGGTGTATGGAAAGGACGGGCGCCGCAGCATTTATGTGGGTGTTGTGAGAAACAGTCTTGAACCCTTTTTAAACGCCTTCGACATGCCAGTGCCATCCAGCACAAGAGGGCGGCGGGATGTGACGAATGTGCCTGCCCAATCTCTGGCCATGCTGAACGATCCCACCATTATTAATTGGAGTGGGAACTGGGCGCGACGTTCCCTGACTGAGCCAAGTAATGAGGCGCGTGTGAACCGGATGTTCATGCAGGCACTGGGACGGCAGGCCACCCACCAAGAGTTCTTAGCCAGCCAGAGCTTTGTTCAGCGCTCCGCAGATTTTGCGCTTCAGCAGCGATCTGAAATCGCAGCGTTAGAGGTGAAGCAAACGAGTCTTCAAAAACGCATGCAGGAGATCTTGAATCCTGTGCGTGCTAAGCTGTCGGGTGAAAAGCCGGTTGCCAAGGTTGCTGATGCGCCACTGCCTTATGCCGAGTGGACTTTTGAAGATGGACCGGGTGATTCACTCAATCGCCTGCCGTTGAAGTTGGAAGGCAGTGCGAAGATCAAAGATGGAGCGCTGATCTTGGATGGACGCACAGCCTTTGCGCGCAGTGCACCGTTAATCAAAAGTCTGGATAACAAGACTTTGGAGGCCTGGGTGGTCTTGGATACCTTGGATCAAAAAGGCGGTGGAGTGCTCACCTTACAGGATCGTCGCGGGAGTGTGTTTGATGCCATCGTGTATGCAGAGCGTGCCCCTCAGGAGTGGTTGTCAGGCAGTAACAATCACCGTCGCACGCAAGAGTTCGGTGGAGCCGCAGATACGGAAGCGGATAAACGCGCGGTGCACATCGCCATCACTTACCAGGGCAGCAAAGTCACAGGCTATCGCAATGGACAGCCCTATGGTGAATCGTACACGAATAAAGAGGTGAGCCAGTTTGAGGCGGGAGATACTGAGGTGCTGCTGGGCTGCCGTCACGGTGGCCCAGGCGGGAATCGCATGCTGCGAGGACGCATCTTGAGGGCGCGTCTTTATGATCGAGCACTGACGGACAAAGAGATCGCCCTTTCGCGTCACTTGGAAGGCTCAAACGTGACCGAGCGTGATGTATTAAACGCTCTCAGTGAAGGAGAGCGTCAAGATCTGGAAAGAGCTAAGAGCGAACTGAATGAGGTGATGGGGAATCTAACTCGCCTAACTGAAAATGCTGAATTGTTGGACCCTGCTAAAGCCGGCTGGGAAAGTCTGGCTCTCTCACTCATTAACCTGAAAGAATTTCTTTACCTGAGATGAATCCCTACCTCACACGTCGTCAGCTCCTTTCGAGGACATCTTCAGGTTTCGGGCTCGCAGCTCTGAGTGGGCTGATGGCGGAACAAGCCATGGCAGACCAGGCGGTGCATCGGGCACGCAAGATAACGCCGAAAGCACGCAGCGTCATTTTCTGCTACATGAGTGGTGGGGTTTCTCAGGTGGACTCGTTTGACCCAAAACCAACTTTGGAAAAGTATGCGGGCAAGCCACCTCCTTTTGCCACGGCGAGGACCCAGTTTAACAACGATGGTGTTATACAGCCTTCACATTGGGGTTTCAAAAACTATGGCCAAAGCGGCCTGCCTGTGAGTGACCTATTCCCCCACATGGGCAGCGTGGCGGATGAGCTGGCGGTGGTGCGCAGCATGACGGCGAAGTTTAGCGAACATGCCCAGGGGAACTTTTTTATGCACACGGGCTTCCCCTTTGTGGGTTACCCAAGTGCAGGGGCGTGGACGAGCTATGGCCTGGGCACGGAGTCAAAGGATCTGCCAGGGTATGTGGTGCTGCAGAGTGGTGGTGCCACGGCCCCGCATGGCGGCGTGGGGCTCTTTGGCAATGGGTTCTTACCAGCACAGCATCAGGCCTCGATCATCAAGGCGGATAGTAGTGAGCCTGTGCGCAATATTCAACCGCGTGAGGCGGCGATGATGCAACGACAACGCTTGGATTTCATCGGGGCGATGGACCAGGGCTTTCTGGGGGAACTCGGAGCTAATAGCCAAGTGGAGGCCGCTATTCAGAACTACGAAATGGCTTGGCGCATGCAGGCTGCCGTGCCTGAACTCTGCGACATCCGAGGGGAGACTGAAGCGACCAAAAAGATGTATGGCATGGATGGACCTGAAAGCTCCCGCACAGCCTATGCGCGGCAGTGCCTGCTAGCACGGCGGCTGGTCGAGCGCGGAGTGCGTTTTGTCGAACTTAGCTGCCTGGCACAGAACATTGGCGGCGGACAGGCGGCGAATCCTTGGGATCAACATGGTGCTCTGAAGAGCGGTCACGGTAAGATGGCGCATCAGGTGGATCAGCCGATCGCAGCTTTGATCAAGGATCTCAAATCACGCGGGTTACTGGACAGCACGCTGGTGGTCTGGGCGGGTGAGTTTGGGCGCACGCCTTTTGCTCAGGGGAGTGATGGTCGCGACCACGATCCTTACGGTTTCAGCATCTGGATGGCAGGTGGCGGTATCAAAGGGGGCACCACGCTGGGGGAGACGGATGAGTTTGGCTACAAGGCAGTGGATAAGCCGCAAACCGTCTATGACCTGTGGGCGACGGTGCTGCACCTGATGGGTGTGGATCACGAGCAACTGACTTATCTTTTCAGTGGGCGCAATGTGCGGCTGACGGATGTGCATGGGCACGTGATGAGAGAGATCCTCTCCTGAGACGATCCATAAAAAAACCGCACTTGAGTCTCCCTCAAGTGCGGCTGTCCTAACTAGAATTAGGTGATTATTTACCGTGTCCGCCGTGACCACCAGAGCCCGTAGGGCTCTGCCGCTGGGCGGCTTCCCGATCTAAGACGAGCAAGCTGGCTGGATCTGTGCCAGCGAGTCTTAGGCGGTCGAGCATGTCACGAACCGTCTTCTCCTCTTCGATCTGTTCATTGAGGAACCAAAGGAGGAGATTTTTGGAAGAGTGATCTTTGACCTGCTCAGCCACGTCATAAAGATCGTTGATCTGTTGAGTGACCAACTGCTCCTGCTTGAGGCTGTGCTCAAAGACATCAATCGGGGATTCGAAGGTGGCCTTTGGTTGAGCGATGGGCTGAAGGACAACCACGGCATCACGATCCACCACGTATTGGTAGAACTTCAAGGCATGCATGGTTTCCTCACGGCTTTGGTTAAACATCCAGCTGGCGAAGCCCATGTAGGGGGTCTGCTCGAACCACGCAGCCATGGCGAGGTAAACGTAGCTGGAAGACATTTCATTGTTGATCTGCTCATTGAGCAGTTGGGTCAGTTTGGGATTCAAGGTCATAATCTAAGATGGGGTGCGGGTGGCTGGTGTGATTCAAAAGGCAATACGGATCTAAAGCAAGTTTTGGATGGCCTTGTCCCCTACATGTTGATGGGAATCAATCGCATGATGAGTCTGGGTTTCGCTCATGCATTCGTCTTCAGGCGATCTGCCTTTTGGTGGATTCCGTTAACCTAACCATTGCTGGATAGCCTGTCCGGCAAGGATACCACGAGTGAAGGCTTCCTCGAAAAGAGACATACCACTCATGTCAGAATGGGCATAAAAAAGCGGCGGCGTTTGTAGCAGCATTTGGGCGCGTTCAGGCCCCCAGATGAATCCGGGATCTGGGCGGATCATGCCGTGGCCCCACAGCCAGACATCGGCCTGCTGCACATGGTTAGCAAGATCTGGATGGGCGGCTTGCAGACTGCGGAGAGCGCGCTGAGACCACTGCGCGTGACTCTGCTGCTGCATCCACTGCCGGGCTTGTGTAGGGGGCTGATCACAGAGCGCTTCGTAGTGAGTGATGACGGTGGCCTGGGGGACCGCGGTGAGATTCTGATGCGTGGCATTGATGTAGCCTAGCGATGGGCCCTGATAAATCACACTGTCCCAGGCGGGTAGCACGCCGGGGCTTGGGGGTAGCTCATCCAGCGTGAGATTGGTGACCACCCAGGGGGCGTAATTGAGGGAGAGCGGCCTGAGTCCCGGCACAAGCCGCTGGGCGATGAAACGCGGCATGGCACACAGAGCCGCGCGGCTTTCATAACGAATGACTTCACCGGTTTGGCTCTGGAGAACATCTGTCAAAACGCGATCACGCTCCGGCTGCATGTGCAAGACGATGCTGCCTGTGTGGAGTCGCTCGCGGAGAGGTTTAACTAATTGTTTGACCAAGTATCCATTGCCTTCGGGCCAAGTGAGCACCGTGCCACGGGTGGCATTTGCCGCTTCGCCACTGCGGCTGGCGAAGTAATGAATGCCTGCCCAGGCAGAGACTTGCTGGAGTGTCCCACCAAAGTCATCGCGGCAGGCGTAGTCCACATACCAACGCAGTGGCTCGGTCGTCCAGCCTTGCTGACTCATCCACGCATCCATGGTCAGTAGATCAAGAGAGAGGAGCTCTGGATCACGTGCGCTTCGATCTAGGGGAAGGGTAAAAGAGCGCTGCGCCTGCCAGTGCTGAATGGCCGCATCGAAGGCGGCAAAATCCTCGCGCTCACGTTGACTCAGCCCTGTGATGGGTTGCAGGCCATGTTCCCATTGGCCGTGAATGAAGAGCCGCTCATGGGGATCATGACAGAGAGCCAATTCATCGTAGATGGGACGCCCCGCTGCATCGTGTCCGAGGATCAAGCCGATCTCCTCAAAAAAGGCGATGACCTCATGGCAATCCCGACCTGGCAGGGGCACATAATGAGCTCCCCAAGGATAAGCGGAGACCGCATTGCTACCTGAGGTGGAGTTGCCTCCGGCGTGGGCTTCCAGATCCAAAACAACAAAGTCTTCAAGCCCCTGTTTCTGCATCTGGTGGGCTGCTGCCAAACCCGCGATGCCTGCTCCTGCAATGACAATGTCGGTTTTGACAGTGCGGGTCGGCGTCGGCAAAGCTTTAAGGTCGCGAAGGCGGTGGCCGATGCTGGCAGCAGCTCCGACGATGCTTCCGGGCATGGTTTGTCGTGGCGTGCAAGAGCCCGTGAGCAACGCCGGGGCTGCGACACTGGCCTGTAGAAAACGACGACGATTCATGCGATGATCACGAACAATGGCGTGGGATTCTTGTGACGTGATTCATCGAGCCCAGTCGTCTTCAAAGTAGTGCACAAGAGCTTGGTTATTCAGGCGATTGATTTCCGTTTCCACCCGAGCCATGTCGGGCGGAAATTGCGGGAGTTGACTCAGTACTTCTTCATTGATGAAACGCAGACCCTCCGGAAGAATCGCAGGGCCACTCAGCGGTCGACGAAAAGCCAAAATAAAACCCCATTCGCCGAAGCTGGGAACGAGAGCGTGGTAAGGCTCCGTCTGCAGACCGCAAGCTCTCAAGGTGGCATCCACACACCAGAAGGATTGGCGCGCGACAAAGGGGGAGGTGCTCTGCACGACCAAAGCTGCATCGGGGGTCATCACCTTCAGCAGCCGCTGGTAAAAGGTGGTGGAGTAGAGTTTGCCGAGGGAAAAATTGGAAGGGTCTGGAAAGTCAATGATAACAAAGTCGAAGGGCTCACGCTTTTCTGCCAGCCAAGCAAAGGCATCGGCATTTTCCACCTTCACGCGTGGGGACTTTAGAGCTCCTGCATTTTGCTGTTGTAGCATGGCATTGCTAGAAAAAAGCTCTGTCATGGCGGGGTCGAGATCCACTAGCGTGATGCTCTGCACGCGGGGGTAACGCAGCACCTCACGCGCGGCGAGTCCATCCCCACCCCCAAGAATGAGGATGCGCCGAGCCTGCGGAAGTCGCGATAAACCTGGGTGAACGAGGGCCTCATGGTAACGGTATTCGTCCCTGCTGCTGAACTGGAGATTGCTGTTGAGGTAGAGCCGCATCTCTTCCTTCCTTTTGGTTAGAACGATGCGCTGATAGGGAGTGGAGTCCGCGTAGATGACGGGATCCGGGAACGCCGCATACTCTCCCCAACGCGTGATTTCGCTGCCATGGATAAAACCTGCAATGAGGATACCAGCGACACTGAGCCCCGTGACCCAGTGCGTTCGCAGACGCGGGATTTCATGCTTCAGCATGATGAGGGCTAGGATTCCCACGGCCGTATTGATGAGGCCAAATAAGAACGCCGAACGAACGAGGCCCAGATGGGGAACGAGAACCAAAGGAAACAGCAGAGAGGCAAGCAAGGCTCCGATGTAGTCGAAACTGAAGACGTTCGAAACGAGATCCTTGAAGGCAAACCGACCTTCCAGAATGCGTAGCAGCAGGGGTATCTCCAGCCCGACAAAGGTGCCAATGAGGAAGACGATGCTGTAGAGGGGAATGCGAAAAGAGATGGTCCAGCCAAAGATCAGAAACAGGATGGAGGCCGAACAACCACCCAGGAGAGCAATGAGAAACTCGACCCGAATGAAGGTGCCAATGAGGTTACTCGTGACGAAGCGCGACAGGTAAGACCCCACGCCCATGGCAAAAAGATAAACTCCAATAATGGTGGAGAACTGGGTGACTGAATCTCCCAGTAAGTAGGAGGCCAGGGTGCCCGCAATGAGCTCATAAACCAGACCGCAGGTCGCGATGGCAAAGACGGAGAGGAGGAGGAGCCAAGGGCGAGCGTTCATGAATAATGCAAACGTAAGTGGCCTGAGAAGCAGGCCCTCACATCGTGAATGGAGAAAATTTGAGTGGCCTCAACACTCTCAAAAAGGGCCAAGGGCTCTTTCAGTGGAGGGCTTAGCGAGCCGCTGACCTCAATGGGTGGCGCATATCAGTGGATCGCAGCGGCAATGATCTGGCAAATACCGAGGGCAGCTGCGCCGACAACAATGGCTAAAGCAAGGTTCTTTTCTTCGACGAGTTGCTTCCAAAGATCATACGGCGTCAATTTGTCCACAATGATGAAACCTGTGACGAAGATGACGATGCCCAGGATGGCATAAATGATGGAATTGAGGAGGATGGCGATGTCCATAGAGGTGGTGAATGGGTGTTAAGGAAGGAGACTATTTATGTGAGCTGCCAAAGGACCAGCCTCCCCCCCCGCTGCTGCTGGAGAAGACGGATGGGCGATAACGGTAAGCGGTGTTGCTAAAGGCGCTGCGGTTCGCGCTGTTCTGCCAAAAAGACCAGCCCCGCGCATTCGATGTGGCGAGGAAGGCGCAGGTCAGCAGACCGAGAGCTGTGTAAATGGGGTGTTTCATCAGTCGTCACTTCCTCCGTAAGGATTGAATTCGCTCTCATACCAACGGCGTTTTTCAAAGCTGCCACTGCGCAGCATGATCCAGAGTGGCCAGACGCAGATCAAAATGAGGCCTAACCAAAAATTGGACCAAAAAAGACCGCCTCTTTCAATGGTGAACGTGACCGTGGCATTGGCCAAGGTGGCGGAGGCATCTGGAGTGAGCCTCAGTACATATTCACCGGAAGGAATACCGGGTAGGGTGACCTTCTGGCGGCTGCCATCAGGTGCTGTGGTGTAATTGGCCAGAGGAAAAGCAACAGGGAAACTACGCTGCGATTTGGATTCTACGAGGCTACCTTTGAGACCTAAATAGGTATCGGTAAGAAGCAGCCCTGTGGCAGTGATGTGCAGAGGCGCAGAGCCACCCTCAAGTTTAAAGGGCTCAGAGACGAGGGTTTCACCAGCCCGTGCATTCTGATATTCAATGCCCGTGTGAGCCACATGTCTGGGCGTTCCCCATCCCATGAATAGCACTTGGATGAGAATGTAGGCGATGACGGTGAAAATGAAGGTGGTGCGCACCTCTTTCCAGCGCTGGCCATGGGGATTGGGCTGGTTGAGATAAGTGCCACTGGGCCGGGGCAGGGAACCCCCTGCTTTGACGAACGCTTTTTGCACTTCGGCCGCTTCCACGTATTCCCCCCCCGACCAGGTGATTTCATTCAGCCCCGGCATCTCTTCTTTGGAGAGGATCAAGGGCGGGGAAACGTAGTCGGTGAGCAGGGCACGCTCGCCATTTTTGACCCGCCAGTAAAACTCACCCAGCACGTCAGTCGTGACTGCCTCTTCACGGGCGAAAAGTTTAAAGGTCTGGCCCTGCCATTGGTTCTGACTGTGGTGGCCAGGAAGGATGCGCACAAAGCTCCAGTGACCCTGGAAGGTAACGAGGAAACGGAAGCCTAACCAAGGATTGAATAAAAGATATTCATCCCAGGAACACCAGCGGTCCTTTCTGCGCATGAACCCCACCACTTCCCACATTTCATCTTTAAACAGTCCCCGAGTCCCGATGGGAAGCAGGAGATTCAGTTTTAGGGTAGTCTGGGCGACCTTGCCGATCTCTTGGAGATTGGGGGTGCTGGTATCTAAAATGGTAGCGCAAGAGCCACACACGGCTGCCATGGACTGGCCTTCCGCGCGCAGGTTCACGGGGGCACCGCAGTTCGGGCAGCCCATGGCTTGGCTCTGGCGGCGGGTGATTTCTGCATCCTTCTCCCAGCCAGGTACCTTGCGCAGTTCCGTGAAATGGAGATCCGCAAATTCAGCATAAGCTCCCACGAAAAACTCACGCCCTTCAGGGGTGATCTCGACGCTGCCAAATTGCCCATCTGGGCCCACCAAATCTATGCTTGTGCGTGACCAGCCTGGAGGGGCGACCATCGGTAGTTCCCCTTCGGCCGCTATGCATTGTCCTTCTTTGACATCTGCCACGCGCCAGGCTTCCCCATCAATGTTGAGGATTTGTCCCGCAGGAATGTCTTCCGTGACCAGGGGCACCTTCACACTATGGGCAAAGCTGACCATGTAAAAGCCCATGACTTCCGCCACCCAGCCATACGTACCCTGACCGAAGTCCGCGCACCACTCTGTCCACGAGCCATCGCCATAGTGAAGGCGCATGCGGCCGATGATGGTAAAGGCGCGGCCCTGCCAATGGCCCTGGGTTCCAATCTGGAGGGGGGAAAGATCCGCCGGCAGCTCTGCCATCTGTCCGAAGGTTTGCACCTGAAAGTCTTTGCGCACGACAATGGAGCGGCAGTGCTCACAGACCGACGAGAGACTAATGGAGGAACGAAACTCGACTGGTGCCCCGCATTGCGGGCAGTCGTAGCGGCGGCTGGCGTGTGTGTGATCAGTCGTCGGAGAATCCACAAGCGTATTGAAGCGGATACTGCGGCAGATTACAAATTACAATTATCAATGAGGAATGGATCTCGGCAGGGGAGACCAGCGGCCACTTTCCCAATCCAGCACTTCCAGGCCATGAAGCTGTTTTTTATAGTCGTAGGGGCTGGGCTCCACGGTGGCGTAGCCGGGGTAATAATATCGGCAGCCTAGTGCCTGACTGTGCTCGATCTCTTTTAATAGAGTCAAAGTACCCAGGCTGCGGGCAGAGTGCTCTGGCTCAAAGAGACCGTAAACGGCAGAGGTGGCCTCCTGCCCTAAGTCTAGGTAACTGATGGCGATGAGTTCTTGGCCTCGATAGATGCGACATTCCTGACAGGTGCAAGGAACGGTGGCAGGGGATTCAGAAAGAAACGTATCCAGATCATCAGGCACGTTGTCTTTGAAGCGCGTTTTGTGGCGCTGGAACATCATGCGTGCCTGCATGGACAGCGTGGCAGGAAGAAACTCGCAGCGAAGATCCTCGTTTTTCCGCAGCACCCGGCGCTGGCTTTTGCTGGCGCGAAATTGAGTCAAGTCCAGACGCAGAGGCGTGATAGTACGCACTCCGCCATCATCCACACTGAGGCTGTAACGATAAAATTGAGGGCCAAAATGTCGCCACCCCGCTTCCCAGAGACGATCCATCACCTCCGCAGGAACGGAAGGGCAATGAAAAGCCTGGTTTAAGATAGGAGACATACGCGAATGCGCCATCACTCGGCAAGGGATGAGCCAGCGGCGGATAATGACGCCACATCTCTCCCATAACGCAAATGCTCTGTATCCTGATCTTAGAACGGATCAAATTTCAACTGAACTTGCCGCGCACATAAGCCTCAGTTTGAGGATCTTTTGGCGTGCTAAACAGTTCGAGTGTGGGGCGGAATTCGATCAGTTTGCCCAAGTAGAAAAAGGCAGTTTGATCGGCGCAGCGTTTCGCCTGCTCCATGTTGTGAGTGACGATGACGATGGTGAACTCCTTCTTGAGTCCATGCATGAGTTCTTCAATCTTGAGTGTCGCCACGGGGTCGAGCGCTGCGCAGGGTTCATCCATCAACAAGATTTGAGGACGGTTAGCGATTGCTCGGGCAATGCAAAGGCGCTGTTGCTGACCGCCAGAAAGGCCAAAGGCGCTTTCATGCAGCTTATCCTTGACCTCGTCCCAGAGGGCGGCGCCGCGCAGGCTTTGCTCCACCACAGCATCCAGTTCGCTCTTGGCATTCCGTCCAGCGACTCGCAGGGAGAAGATCACGTTTTCATAGATGCTTTTTGGGAAAGGATTGTACTTTTGAAAAACCATCCCCACACGCTTGCGAAGTGAGATGACCTCCACATCAGGATCATAAAGGCTCTGACCATCAATGAAGATATCACCTTCATGCTTGATGCCATCCACCAGGTCATTCATGCGGTTGATGTTTCGCAAAAGAGTGGTTTTTCCACAACCTGAAGGGCCGATAAAGGCAGTGATTTCATTTTCAGGGATATCCAGGCAGATATTGTGCAGCACCTGTTTGGTTCCGTACCAAAACGAGAACCTATCCACACGAATAAAGGGGGAAGAAAGCATGACAAAAATACAGCAGAAAGAATGCTATAGCTGAAGGCTGGCTAGGCATCAATGCGCAGGAAGAAGGATGTAGAGGATCTTCTACCAACACAAGCAAGTGACAAAAAAGTTTCTGTCACGCACTGGGGGAAGTGGTTGCCATTAAGCATGGCGCAGATGGATGTCTCTGGCTCGATCACGGTGGACACAAAGATTAAGAAACCACGAATACATGAGTGTACGAGCACATCGTCAGAGTAAAAGTGGATAAAATTCGTCCACGCCTACAAGGGGGAGTTATTTCGAATCAGCCTGCTCAAAACAGCATTTGATGGTTACAAAATGCAAGTTTTTGTGTGAAATAAGAAAAAACTAAGAAAAATAATCAAAATCTTGTCATCTAAAAGGTAAAAATGGGTGTAGGAATAAGGTGAAAATTGCAATGATGTTAAAAAATCGATTCGGGAATGGCTATTTTGTATCTTATGTACTATTTAGTTGATCACTATTTGATCGTGTGATTTGCTTTATTTTGTAGGCAGAAAAAGTCACGTCACCCCGAAAACACTGCAATATGCTCACTAATTCGACCTCTCCATTATGGAAATTACTGTTTGTGTTGTTGATATTTTTTTCCTTTCGAGGGAACGATATTCAAGCAAGCCCAACCATTAATTTAGGGACAGAAAATACTGCAGGCTCGCGTGATTTGAGCGCTGGATCTTCGGGAATTTGGAATTTTCGTATATCGGCAGCAGCGGGTTCTTTAATGCGTATAGATAAATCTTACTTTCGACTGGGTAAAAATATCGGAACGACAGAACCAATTACCTTCACACTCTATTCAGGGCTAGGCGGAAATACAGGGGGGAACGCTGTGGTGGCTCAGGTTTCGTTAACACCTGCGCAGGTGGATAATTCGGTGGAGACTGAAGAGCTTTTCAGTTTTGCCGAGCAGTTGCTACTGGCCGGGGATTATTCCATTACGCTGACCACAAACGCCCCTGATGCTGCCTCTGGGTATTCGGTGAAGTTAGGACGTCTCGCGGTCTATGATACCTCTTCTTACTTACCCGATGGGGTGAATTCGTTGCTGTCCTCAGTTTTTTGGATCCAAGATGCCCGTGATGCGGGGGATGCTGATGCGAACTTCAATACCCAGGGCGGACAGGCTGCTGGCAGTGCTTTGATGGTGGCGGATGTGTCTCTTTTTAATGGAGCGACTGTGCTGGACCCGGCTTTGAGCGATGACCAGGGCGCGGCAGTGGACTTTGGCAGCATGACGGCGGGTGGAACGATCGACCGAGTGTTCACTTTGCGGAATGACGGTGCGGGTGGGATGAGTGGGATCGCGGTCAGTTTTGCAGGCACTCATGCTGCGCAATTCAGTCTTCAGTCCGCTCCGGCTAGCACGCTGGCTGCTGGCGGCGTAACGAACTTTACCGTGCGATTTCAGTCGGCTGCAGCACTCAATGCGAGCGCTCAACTGCTGATTGCCTCGAATGATCCGGATGAAAATCCTTTCAATCTGCCACTGACTGCGCGGGCTCAAAGCGTCCCCGTCATCAGCGACCGCTTAGCAGTGACAACAAGTTCTACTGCTGCGACTTTGACCGCGAAAGTCAATCCGGGTGGTGCTGCTACTTCGGTGAGATTTCAGTATTCCACCAGCGCTGCTTTTGACGTGGGATTGGTGACCACCGCGGTGCAAAACATTGGGAGCAGCACCGCTTTGGTGAATGTAAGCGCCTCCATTTCAGGGCTGAATGCGAGCACCGTTTATTATTGGCGCGTTGTCGCGACGAATAGCCTGAACACGACGACTTCCACTGGGCTGGCACTTTTGAAAGTGTCCATGATGCCCAGCTACACGCAGAATCCTACCTATGCGAATGCGCTGATCAATACCTCCATCAACGTGTGGGGTCGCGTCTGGGGAGGCACGGCCCCCTTTACCTATCGCATGAGTTATGGCGATGGCTCGACTGATATCACAGGCGCGGTGAGCAATGTGAAATACATCACAGCTCCCCACACCTTCACGACATCCGGCTCCAAAACGGTGACCTTGACTGTCACGGATGCCACTGGAGCAAGTGCCTCTCGTTCCTCGGTTGTGCGTGTGCTGCCTTCGGTGGATCTGGATGAAAAGTCCAACATCGCCATCGAAAAAGCCCTGGTGTATCTCTACAACAGCGCAATTGAACAAAATTCTGACCGGATTTATTGGTATCAGCCGAATACTGATTACGGTTTCGGCACCACTGGTGCAAGTGTATTGGCCTTTGAAGAGCAGGGGCATCTTCCTGGAAATGATTCCGTGGAGTGGGTTTACACCGACACTGTTCGTCGTGGTCTAAACACTCTGTTAGGCATTGGTGCAGGTACCAATTATGGTGCTATGCAAAACATCGCCGACCATAGTGACGGAATCGCTGTGCGAGATGTGGATGAAGATAATGACGGCAAAGGTGCCTACCTCTGGAATGGCGGCCACGGCACGTATGTAAACTCCTTTGCAGGCATGGCCGTTATCTTTGCCTACCGCAATCCGGCGGCTGCCCAGGCTTCGATCATCCCCAGTGGTCCATTCATCAACATGAGCTACTACGATGTGGTGATTGACCTGCTGGATACCTTCAAATGGTGCATGGGTGACGGGGCTGTCCGTGGCGGGTATGAATACACGGTGACCGCAACAACTGGCAGCCGATACGATGGCTCTTCCCAGCAGTGGCCGGTGCTGTGCTACAAGGCCGGGCTGGATCGGCTGAAGATCACGCCGCCCTCTTGGTATTTGGACAACGTGGTTTATGGCTTCAAGCAGATGCAAAATGCCAACGGCGGTTTGGGCTACAGCAGCAATACCCAATGGGTCAACACAGCCAAGACGGGTGGTTTGCTGACGGGCATGGCCTTCAGCGGCTTGTTCCAAGGCACTACGGAAGTAGATACGGCCTTTTCTTACATCCAGACTTACTGGGACGCAGATCGCAATGGGAATAGCAGCTTCAGCAATTCCGGTTGGGCCGGGAACTGGTATGCAATGTACGGAATTAAGAAAGGCCTCACATTGCAGAACATCAACAATGTGACTGTCGGCGGAATCTCCCGCGACTGGAAGAAAGAAATGACGGCTTGGTTGCTAGGCGAGGCCTCATATTTACCAGCGACTCTCTCCCCGAGCTACCGCACCGCTAATGACATGTTTGGTCAGCAGTCAGACGGACGCTGGATCAGCCAAGACTGGCCGAGTTCCACCAGCTACAATGATCTGAGCACCGCACATGGCGTTTTGATCTTGTCTGCCTCCGTGACCCAGGCACCGCCAGTGCCGGTGATCTCCGAAGTGGGTGAGCAGAGCAACAAGGTCGGTTTCCGTTCCTTCAATCTTAGTGCCTCAGGTTCTTATCACTTGGATCCTGATCGCGCCATCGTCGAATATCTCTGGGACTGGAATGCTGCCGATGGTCTGAACTGGACCACTCCAGATGCTACCGGGGCTCAGGTAACCAATCCTGGTTATGCCACCACCGGTACCTACACGGTGACGCTGCGTGTGAAGGATAACAATGATCCTGCTCTAACCAAAACCTCGACCGTGCAAGTAACCGTCGTGGCTACAGATGTGGCTCCGGTCGCTGTGGCGTTGCCTTTGGGCGGCTTCCAGGGGTATGCAGGTAAGGTGGGCGTGCCAATCACCTTGAACGGCTCGAATTCTTATGACCCTGATGGCGACGTCATTGAAAGCTTCAGCTGGGACTTGAATGGTGACGGTATCTATGGTGATGCCACCGGTGTAACGGTCACAGTAACGTATAACTCGCCTTATGTCGGCAGTCTGGGACTGCGTGTAACGGCCAATGGCAAGACCAGCAATAACACCGCTGTGGTGGACATTCAGGCGGCAGATGCAGACATCAGTCTGGATACCGTCACTCTCTCAAACGTGGTGCCACGTACCTCAGCAGACTTCAGTATCCAGATCAGCAATGATCCAGGGTCTGGTCAGTCGTTTAACAATGTTGTGCTGCGCATTTACAATGGTAACCCCTATGCTGGCGGTGGGCCGATTGGTTTGCCCTATCTGGTAAACCTGCCTTCGGGATTGACCACCACAGTGAATTTGACTGGGGTGAACCTAGGCGGGGCTACCTCAGTGTGGGTTTACCTGGATTCCACACAGGCTGTGATTGAGGCCAATGAAGCCAATAACGCTTCTGGTCCATACAATGTGGATCAGCTACCTGCGGACATCACTGTGCAATATCCGGTCGGCACATCGCTCATCTCTGGTACTTCCACAGTGGTCATTCCTGAAGTTGTGCTGGCTGGCCAAAGTGGCACGCCCGTCACCTTCACCGTGCGCAATGATGGCGAGGCCAATTTGGAGAATCTGGTCATCACCAAGGCTGGGACAAACCCTGCTGACTTTACTGTCTCGGCCCTGGGTAGCACCACGGTGGCTGGGGCGAGCTTTACCACCTTTACCCTCACGTTTACTCCCACGGGCTATCTGGGTGGAATCCGCTCTGCTGTACTCCAAATCGCCAGCAATGATCCCAATGAAAATCCCTTCTTGATTGCTGTGCAGGCGAAGGCCCGTCTCACCGTCATTCCCGTGGCGAAAGATGCAGGCAAGGACATCGTGACGGAGAATCCAGTCAAAGGGGCCGATGGTGTCTCCGAGATCGGCCTTTACGACATTCTGCGCCGTGGCGGTTTTGTGGCCGAGAATGGAGTGGTCGTCTTCCCGGGGTCACTGATTGTGGGCTCCGGTTCACCTGCCGTGACGGTAAATAATTCTCAGGGTGTCTGGAAAGCGGGAACTACTGGCGATGTCTGGATGATTGCCCGAACTGGTGAAACTGTGCCGGATGTCGCAGGCTCCACATTTGACTACCTGCCTATCGTCCCTGGTATCAATGAAGACGGTGAAGTGACTTTGCTGGCCTCTCTGCGCATCGGTGTTGGGGGAGTGACCTCGGCCAATGATGTGGGCGTCTGGAGTGAGATTGGCGGTTCCCCCATGCAGCTTCTGGCCCGTGAAGGCGATGCTGTTCCTGGCCTGCCGGGCGTCTTTATCAGTCGCTTCTGCGCAGGTGTGTATGCCACGGCCAAGACGGCTGCTGACAAGGGTGATGCGATGTATTCAGTGACCTTTGGCGGGGCGAGCACGACGACTGCGATAGTGCGCAATCGGGTGGACCGCACGCTTGGCACTGTTTCCATGCAGGTGGTGGCTCGTGAAAATTCACCAGCTCCTGGCACGGCGGAAAACTTTGGCAATCTGATGGGTAGTTTCTCGGATCCGGCTCGCATGGATGGCACAGGCAACGCCGTCTTTGCCGCTATGACCAAGACGAACAAGGAAGGCATCTGGTACCACGCCGTGGGCAATATAGGCGCTCCAGTGCGGGCGGTCTTCACTGGAGATGTCGCTCCTGGAACAGGGGGGGCCACCTTCTCTCGCATTCAGCGTCCGACGATGGGATCCAACAGCGTGATCAGCTTCCGTGGTTTGCTAAACCGTAACGGAGACAATACCGGAGGCCTCAAAGGCGATGGTATCTGGCGCGGCAGTGCGGCGACAGGCACCTACACCTGCGTGCTACGCAGTGGCGATAGTGGCATTGCAGGCATGCCTGTGGGGTCCAAAGTAGGCAACACTTGGGGTGGCTGGCTGACAAATCAAAACCATGGAGCCTGGAAAACCTGGCTGGATGTGAATGGCGATGGGGTGAGTAAGGCACCGACGGATGTGCATGCCCTGTTTACCGATGTCTCTGGCACGATGCGCATGGTCGTCAAAGTAGGCGATGCAGCACCTGGCATCACCGGAGCAACCTTCTCCAGCCTGGAAATCCCGATGGTGGGTGGTCAGGAGCAGATGATCTTCTTGGGCAAAGTCACTGGGCCTGGAATCGTGGCTGGCGTGAATGACAAGGGCCTATGGCGCCAAGAGTCAAACGGTGGGGAACTGGAGTTAGTGTTGCGCAGTGGTGACCCTCTGGGGACGACTCTGCATGGGATGAAAACGGTTTCCACCATTGACTTCCCAGGTTCAGATACCACCAGCACCACGGACCGCCGCTGGGAGCAGTTGGTCATTGATGGCGATGGAAACATCGTGGTCCTCATCCTCTTTACCGATGGCACGACCAGCCAGGCCATGGTGCCTGCAGGTCTCTAAGCCTCCGCGTTTAAGTGCTCGCTCAGCCCCCTGGATTCGTATGAATCCAGGGGGCTTTTGTTTGGGGCGAGGAGGGCTAGACGATGCGGCAAAGCCTCAAGGAGCGGGACTTGCCAAATCCCGTGGTTTAGGGAGGGGCGGACGGGAGTCGGTGGTGGTGGGGCGGGCTGTTTTTACAGGATTAACAAGATGCCAGGATTAACAAGATGTGCGGCAAGGGGGCTGATGAGGGGCTGGTTTGTTCGATCTGTTGGTGTTTAGCCTTTAGGCGACCCAATGACCTGCCTGACCTTCTCCAGATGGCCTCAAGGCTAGACACCCCCAGAGCTGGCGGGAACGGAGGGGTAGGCCGACTCAAAGTTTGCCCCCAAGGGGCGGGACTTGCCAAGTCCCGTGGTTTGGGAAGCTCCGATGGGGTGAGGATGCGGCCCGGAGGAATGGGCACGCAAAGGCGCAAAGACGCCAAGGATCTGAATTTTTTTACGTCTTTGCGCCTTTGCGTGAGTCCTGTTAATGAAAACCCTGGCGGAAGGGCTGCATCTTTTACCACCCATGCGCCAGAGGACTGGCGCAGTACAGGACGCTTTGCGGTGAGCGAGTCTCCGCGCTCCTCTCGGGTGCGAATGTCCGGCCGGAGGCTCCTTGGCCTAACCGATGATTAGAAAGCGCTGGCCTGGTAGCGTTTGCGCAGTCGGGCGCGGATCTGAATGGCGGCGAGGTTCAGGGCCACAACTAGGAGAATGAGCAGGAGCGTGGTGGCAAAGACCATTGGCTTAGCTCCTTCGGAGTCCGGAGACTGGAAACCGAGATCAAAAATGTGGAAACCGAGGTGCATGAATTTGCGCTCGGCATGAATGAAGGGCCAGGAGAGATCCAAAGGCAGTGAAGGGGCCAGTTTGACGACACCTGTGATCATGAGGGGGGCGACTTCGCCTGCGCCACGTGCCATGGCCAAGATGACACCTGTCATCACTCCAGGAAGAGCGCTGGGTAGGACGATGCGCTGAATCGTCTGCCACTTTGAGGCACCACAGGCGAGGGCGGCCTCCCGCACACCGCGTGGCACGGCCACAAGGGCCTCTTCTGTGGCGACGATGACCACCGGCAGAGTCATGAGGGCGAGGGTGAGTGATGCCCAAAGGATGCCTCCCGTGCCGAAAGTGGGCGTGGGCAAACTATCGCTGAAAAAGCCACCAAAGTATGGGCAGCGGGCCACGGTGATGATGACCAGGAAAACACTGGAGATCCACAGAGTGCCTTCGACCTTTTGCAGAAACTTCTGCCGCTTTTGTTGGGTGGGAATGGCGGTGCGGTTGTGGGTGGAAAGGTAAACAGCGAGGCCGATGCAAGCGAGTGCGCCGAAGCCTGCGGCGAACCACCAGTTGGGCGCTAGAGGATACTGCACGCCTCCATCAATAAAGCCGCCGACACCGTAAACGAAGAAGCCTAGGCCGAAGACACCGAAGACGATGGACGGCACGCCGGCGAGGTTATTGACGCAAATGCGGACGACCTGCACCAAAAAACCTTGGCGGGCATATTCACGCAGGTAGATGGCGGCGATGATACCAAAAGGCGTGACCATGACTGCCATGAGCACCGTCATGACAAAGGTGCCGAAGATGGCGGGGAAGATGCCCCCCTCAGTATTGGCTTCACGCGGCTCAGCCATGAGGAACTCCCAGATGGCCTGGAGGAAAACGATGAACTGGCCGAAGATGCCAATGTCGTTGGGCTGGTAGAAATGGAGGATGTCACCCACGTTCTGCGAGCGCTCTTCGCCTGAGGCCAGCTTGTAGAGAAGTTTATCCGCCGTCTGCGCAGCACGGAGTTTCTGGGCTTGATCAGCCAGGGTCTGATAAAGCACCTGCTCTTTAGCAATCTCAGCTTTGACGTCTTCTTTGCGTGAGCGAATCTCCAGCCGCTTCATGCGAGCATTGATGTCGCCGATCTCATGCTTTTCGATGCGCAGGATTTCTTCGCGTCGTTCATTACCCTCTTTGACAAGGCGGGCGAATTCGCTGGCAAAGGTGGCATCCTCACCGGGGATTTTTTTGCCATCGGCTAATTGGAGCGCGATGGGAGTGAAGATGGCATCGCCATACTCCATGCGCTCGGCCACGTAGATACCCTTGGCGTCTGTTTGATTGACGATGTCAGAGTCGTTGATGAAACGGAAAGCGAGGTTGTAGGCGTCTTTGTTGCCGGTGAAAATGGAGTGTTCGCTGACGAAACTCCCATCGGGTTTGCGGCGTTGCTGAGTTTTCACCAAGCTGCCTGCGATGCGGGTTTCCTTATCGCCTTCTTTGATGGTGTAAACGGCCACACGGTCTGGCCAAAAGACCGAAAGACCATTGAAAGCAATGAGCAGCAGTAGGCCGCTGATCATGATAAGGCCGAGCGTGAGGCCTGCGGCGGTAAGCCACACTTTCACCTCGCCTTTGGTGCGGGCCGGCTGTTGGGGAGTCGGGGAGGGCATCAGACGATTTTAAATTTGTCGCGCAGTTTTTGGCGCAGTACTTCGGCCACGGTATTCAGCACAAAGGTCATGCCGAAGAGAACCAGAGCGCCAAGGAAAAGGGTGCGGTAGTGGGTGGAGTTCTGGGCTGCTTCCGGCAGTTCCACGGCGATGTTGGCCGAGAGGGTTCGCATGCCGTTGAAAGGGTTCCAGTGATCTGCCAGAGGAAACTTACCGGCACCAAGGCCAAACTCGCCTAACAAAAAGTTGCCTGAGGCATCGAAGAAGCCGGTGTTTCCTGTGGCCATCACCACGACCATAGTTTCTCCGACTGCACGTCCTAGGCCGATCATGACTGCAGATAGAATACCTGCGGAGGCGATGGGCAGCACAACGGTGCGGACCACCTGCCAGCGTGAAGCCCCGAGGGCCTCCGAAGCTGAGGTGAGGGAGGGCGGAACATTGGAAAGTGCATCCTCTGCAATGGTGAAGATGACTGGGATGACAGCGAAGCCCATCATAAAACCGACAACAAGGCAGTTGCGCTGGTCATAAGACATGCCAGTGAAGCGCGGCCACCACATGCGGAAATCGGCGATCTGGCTGCCATCTGGCATGGTGGCGACGAAGACGGCTTTTTCCAAGGCGGGGCCCAGTTGCCAGCCTAGCCAGGCGAATCCCAGCATCACAGGCGCAATGATCAGATACTCGGTGCCTTTAGGCAGACGATTGCGGTAAACAATCGGCATGCGACCCCATAAGACGCCCAGCAGACTGGCGGAAATAGGGATGGAGATGACCAGCAAGATGACCGAGGGCACGCGGTTTTCGATAAGTGGGGCCAGCCAGAGGGCTGCTAGGAAGCCCAGCACGACGGAGGGCAGGGAAGCCATGATTTCCATCGCCGGTTTGACGATCTTTTTCATGCCTGGAGCCAGGAACTGAGATGTGTAAATGGCGGCTAGTAGGGCAATGGGCACCGCAAAGAGCATGGCGTAAAAAGTGCCCTTTAAGGAACCCATGATCAGAGGGATCAGAGACAGCTTAGGCTCAAAGTCATCTGTGCCGCTGGTGCTCTGCCATTCATATTTAGGTCCGGCAAAGCCCTCATACCAGACCTTGCCAAAAAAAGCGCTCCAGCCAGCCTCAGGATGCGGATCGCTAATCTCGTAGAGGTGCATGCTACCTTGGGTATCGAGGAAGCCAATGTGCTCCGCCTTGGCATCCATGGCCACAGAGACGGCTTCGAACGGTAGCTTCACACTGCGGCGCACACTGGCAGTGGTGGCATAGCAGAGGGCACATTCTTGAGCATTGCCGACAAGGAAGGATTTATTCCTCTGGCTGGCTCGATAGTAAGTGATGGGGCCATTGATCGGTTGGAACTCCTTGGTCTGGCCAAAAAGCCGTGTGGTGCCGCCATCGGGGACAAAGAGACTGAAAATGCGCACTTTTCCCTGATCATTGTAGCAAACGAGACTGACCTGACCAAAAAGGTAGTCCACTCCAGAGACTTGGCCGCCATCGAAAGGCTTGAAGCGCTGACGCAGTTCCCAGCCGCTGCTGAGACGATAAAAATAGAGGACTTCGCCAGCATCCGTCAGGGCCACTAAGCTATCTGCGGTACCTGCAACAAGGACTCGCTGTGGCTTGGCCCCAGCAAGAAGCGGGGTAAGATCTTCGCGCGCATCAATCTCGGTCTTGCCTTTGCCCATGAGGCTCTTTTTTTGCCGCAGGCTCATGGTGGTCAGCAGACGCTGGCCATTCACTTCTTGAATGGCAGCGAAGAGTTTTTTGTCCCCCGAGTCTGCATAGTCCATGTCTAGGACGGGAGTGGGGGAGGCTGGGACTGTGGGGGTGGCGTCGCGGAGCGGCAGCAGGGGCTCCGCTTTGACTGTAGGCTTGATCACTGGCCTGCCTTTGTCTTGATATTCAGACTGATATTGAATAGCGACAAACCCGACCTGACCGTCTGCGGTGCCGATGGCCATGCGACCTGTGACGGGATTGTGACGTTTTGCAGTGATCTGTGTACCTGCTGGCAATCCAGTGGGAAGACGCTGGGGAGAGCCGCCCTTCACGGGTTGGAACACCACTTCATTACCTCCATCAAAGTAAAAAGGCAGCTCAGACCATTCATCGAGGCCCACAAGGGCACCCGAAGGTGCGGCAAGCGCGATCTTGGTTTTTTCTTCCACGCGGGCACCCTGGAAGAGTGGTGCGATCTCAAGGGCGATGAAGGCAAAGATGCCTGAAACGGCGACGATGATGCCAATGCCACCGAAGACGATGGCCGAATTCATAAAACGATCCCAGCGCAAAGTGCCTTTAGAGACAATGAAGCGTTCTGGAACTGGGCGTGGTGTACCCGGTGTCTTCGTGGCGGGTGCGTCTGAGGGACTGGGCGGCATGCAAGGGGAGACCGGGTCTCACCGACCCGAATGGCTAGAAAGACGGTAGTGACTGTTTTTGCAAATGACAAAAACGACGCAAAGGTGACGGAATTGTCACATTGAGGTGGCGCGAAAGCGAATCAAAAACCCCTGAAGTGACAAGTTTCACGAAAACCAGGAGCGTGAATACTTCTGCTGATGCGAAGAAGATGGATGAAGTGATTCATTCCGAGGCTGGACAGTTCCTGCTTTCGGTTCTTTTTTGACGAGTTTGTGGAGAGCGACCTTGCCCCGCGACGTATCGCCCTCTACCTACCCATTCTAACCCAAACCAAACGATTATGGCTCATACACTGCCCGCACTCCCCTACGACAAGACGGCGCTCGAACCGCACATTGACGCCACCACGATGGAGATCCATCACGGACGCCATCACAACGCCTATGTGACCAATCTGAACAACGCTATCGCTGGCAAGGCTGACCTAGAGGCGCTTTCCATCGAAGATCTTTGCAAGAAGATCAGCAGCGTGCCTGCTGACATCCAGGCAGCCGTTCGCAACAATGGCGGCGGTCATTTCAACCACAGCTTGTTCTGGAACATCATGGGCCCGAACGCTGGTGGAGCCCCCACGGGTGAGCTGGCCGAAGCCATCGATGCCGCTTTCGGCAGCTTTGATGCTTTCAAAGAAGCCTTCGCAAAGGCCGGCGCCACTCGTTTCGGCTCCGGCTGGGCATGGCTGGTGGTGAAGGACGGCAAAGTGGCCGTGACCTCCACCCCGAACCAGGACAATCCCCTCATGGACGGCAGCGGCACCCCGATCCTGGGCTGCGACGTCTGGGAGCACGCCTACTACCTGAAGTATCAGAACAAGCGCCCTGACTACATCACCGCTTGGTGGAATGTGGTGAACTGGACGGCTGTCGCAGATCTCTTTGCCAAGGCTAAGTAAGCTTTGCTGGAATGAACTTTGCAGCGGGACCATCGCAAGATGGTCCCGCTTTTTTATGTGGATGAGCAAAAGGTGGTCATTAACTGGGGTTGCACTTTTGATTGAAGCGGTGGTTTCAAACCGATACTGTTTCCTTATGCGTTTTGTTTTGCCCTTCCTGTTTGCTGCCGCGCTCCACGCCGAGAATTGGCCGCAGTGGCGGGGGCCACGCCTGGATGGCACGAGCCAGGACCGGGGCTTTCCCATGGAGCTGACGGACAAGACGCTGGCCTGGAAGGCGGAACTACCCGGGGAAGGCCATGCCTCGCCCATCGTCTGGGGGGACCATGTTTTCACCGTGGCCTCCCTCCCAGAAGACCAGGCGCGGGTGCTGCTGTGCCTGGACCGTGCTACCGGCAAGGTGCAGTGGCAGAAGGAAGTGTTGAAGACGGGGCTAGAGGGGAAGCACCGGCTAAATAGCCATGCCTCCAGCACACCTGCGACAGACGGAGAAAAGGTGTTCACCGCCTTTCTGGACCAGACGGAGGTGGTCGTCAGCGCGCATGATTTCAGCGGCAAGCAGGTGTGGCAGGTGCGGCCGGGCACCTTTGCCAGCAAGCATGGCTTTTGCTCCAGCCCCATCCTGTTTGAGGACAAGGTGATCGTGAACTGTGACCATGACGGTCCGGGCTACATGGTGGCTCTTTCTCGTGCCGATGGGCGCGAACTGTGGCGCATCCAGCGGCCCAACCAGACGCGCAGCTACTGCGTACCGCTGATCCGCGAAATGGCCGGGCGCACCCAAATGGTGCTGACGGGGACCAAATGCGTGACCAGCTACGATCCGCGCGATGGCCGCCTGCTGTGGATGATGGATGGGCCGACGGAGCAGTTTGTGGCCTCTCCCGTCTTTGATGAGAAGTCGGGCTTGTTGCTGCTGAGCGGCGGTTTTCCTGAGCACCACATCCTGGCCATCCGCCCAGATGGCGCAGGCGATGTGACGAACACCCACATCGAATGGCGGACCAACAAAGGTGTATCTTATGTGCCCAGCCCCATCTGCGAAAAGGGCTGGCTGCTCATCGTCAGTGATTCAGGCATCGGCCACTGCTTTGATGCGAAGACCGGGGAGATCGCCTGGGAAGAGAGGATGAAGGAGCACCACGCCTCCCTGGTGAGTGCAGAAGGGCGTGTCTATTTCATCAATGACTTTGGACTGATGCGCATAGTGAAGCCGGGTAAAAAGTATGATCTTCTAGCCGAAAGTGAACTGGAAGAAAAGGTGTATGCCTCACCCGCCGTGAGTGAGGGGCAGATCTTTGTCCGGGGCAGTAAGCACCTGTTCTGCATCGGTAAACGCAGCGCAGCGACTGCGGCGCGGTGAGGATTATAGGCAGGCTTTGGCGTCTGCCAGGAAGGCTTCCACATCGGCCTCGGTAGTGGCCCAGGAGCACATCAGTCGCGAACCACCGCCGATGAAGCTGTAAAAAATCCAGCCGCGTTCCTTCAGTCCGGTTTTGACGGATTCGGGCAGGCGGGCGAAGACGGCGTTGGCATCCACGGGGTAGAGAATCTGCACCCCGGGCAGGTGGCCGAGGCCATCGGCTAACTTACGGGCCAGGTGATTGGCACTGGCGGCGTGTTTGCGCCAGGTGTCGTCGCTGAGGATGCGCAGCCACTGGGCGGAGATGAAGCGCATTTTGGAACAAAGCTGACCGGCCTGTTTGCAGCGGTATTCAAAGTCGCGGGCGAGGTCCCGGTTAAAAAAGACCACGGCCTCCGTAACGGCCATGCCCAGTTTCGTTCCGCCGCAGCACAGAACATCCACCCCGGCCTTCCAGGTGATGTCGGCAGGTTTGCAGCCCAGGGCGGCGAGGGCATTAAAAAAACGCGCGCCGTCCATGTGCACATGCAGGCCATGCTGTTTGGCCACCTGGCAGAGGCCGGCGATTTCTCCAGGGCGGTAGGTGCTGCCCAGCTCGGTGCTTTGGCTGAGGCTCAGGGCTCTGGGGCGTGGGTAATGCAGGTCCGTGCGGTGGGTGATCAACCGTTCGACATCGGTAGGGTCCAGCTTGCCTAACGAGCTTTTCGCCAGCAGTAGTTTAGAGCCATTGGAAAAGAACTCGGGTGCGCCGCACTCATCGGTCTCCACGTGGGCCACATCGCTGCAGATCACGCTGTGGTAGCTCTGGCACAGGCTGGCCAGGGAAAGGGAATTGGCCGAGGTGCCATTGAAGACAAAGAAGACCTCGCAGTCAGTCTCGAAAAACTGGCGAAAACTTTCGCACGCCGCTGCTGTGATGGCATCGGCCCCGTAGCTGGGCTGATAGCCTGCATTGGCCTCCGCCATGGCTTGCCAGGCCTCCGGGCAGATGCCGGAGGTGTTGTCCGAAGCGAAGTGGTATTTGGCGGTGGCCGTGCTCACAGGGATGGAGGGCAGGGGGCTTACTTGGCCACGTAGTCGAGCACGCAGACCTTATCCAGGATCGGCTTGAGCTGGGCGACAAAGCTCTGGTGAGATGGGTGCGGCAGGTAGGTTTCCAGCCCCGCTTTGTTAGCGAAGGTGACGAAGAAGCAATGGGTGAAGCCGTCGTTAATGTTCTCCGGGCTCACATTGGTGCCCCACTCGAAGCCTTCCACGGTATCGATTTTTTTAGCCAGTTCGATGAAGGCTTTTTCGATGGTTTGCACCTGCTCAGGTGTGGCGGTGTCCTTGAATTTGAAGAAAACGACGTGGCGATAGGGAGCTTCAGCGGCGGCGGAGGTCATGAGGAGAACGGTGGTGGCGAGGGTGAGGAAGAGGAGTTTCATGGCAGGAAAAAACGCACTATCCTGCTTTCATGATGCAGAAGATATCCGGTGTCGAGCCTGCATTCGCTCTGGCGTGTGAAGTTCTACCGGGTATGTCTTGCGCCCCCCGTTATGCCCCCGCCGACTGCTGCCCTCCTTTCCGCCAATGAACTGGCCCTTTCCTATGGCAATCAACGCCTGCTGGAAGAGGTGACCCTAGCCGTGGCTGCCGGGGAAAAAGTGGGCCTAGTCGGGCGCAATGGCTGTGGCAAGACCAGCCTGCTGAAGATCCTGGCCGGAGTGGAGCGTCCGGACTCCGGGGAACTGTCCATCCGTCGCGGGCTGCGCATGGGCTACCTGCCGCAGGAATTTGAACTGGACATGAACGGCACTGTTTTGGAAAACATCCAGGCAGGCGCGGCGGATCTGGTGAGCTGGATCACCCGCTATGAGGCTGGTGAAGGCAGCGAGGCGGAACTGGCGGAAATGCTGCACCAGATCGAGGCGGCAGATGGCTGGAACCTAGACGCTCGCATCCGCGCCACAGCTACGGCTTTGTCCGCGCCGCCCATGGAGGCCATCGTGGCGCCGCTGTCCGGCGGTGAAAAACGCCGCGTGGCTCTGTGTCGCGCACTCGTGGCGCAGCCGGACCTGCTGCTACTTGATGAGCCGACCAACCATCTGGACGCTGACTCCATCCGCTGGCTGGAGGATTGCCTGCGCGGTTTCCCTGGAGCCACCATTTTTGTCACGCATGACCGCTACTTCCTCGACGTCATCGCGACGCGGGTGATTGAGCTTTCCGATGGCCGCTGCTACTCACATCCGGGGAACTACACCGCCTTTTTGGAGAGCAAAGCCGCTCGCCAGCAGATCTCTGAGCAGGCGGAGCGCCGCCGCCAGCGCTTCCTGCGCACGGAGTTGGAGTGGGTGCGTGCCGGGGTGAAGGCACGTGGGACGAAGCAGCGCAGCCGACTCGATGCCTTTTACGCCATTGAGGGCCAGGAAGCGCCGCCGGAAGAGCGCGAGATGGATCTGCTGCTGCCTCCTCCTGCGGAGATGGGGGACATCGCCGTGAATCTAGAAAACGTCGGTGGTATGGTGGAGACGGAGGCGGGTGAACGCTGGCTGTTCAAGAACCTCGATGTCGTCTTCCGTCCCGGCCAGTGCACAGGCATCGTGGGCCGCAATGGCGCTGGCAAGACCACACTATTGCGCATCTGCATGGGCCAGCGGGATCCGGATATTGGCAAGGCCACCGTGGGCAAGAAAGTGGTGTTTAACTACATTGATCAGACGCGCATGCAGCTGACCGGCGATGGTACCGTTTTGGCCGAGGTGGCGGACCAGGATGACGTGGTTTTCTTTGGCCAGCAGCGCATGAGCGCCCGCGCTTACCTGCGTCGTTTCCTTTTTAATGATGACCGCACCAATGAACGCGTGGACCGCCTCTCCGGTGGTGAACGTGCGCGCCTGATGCTGGCGAAGGTGCTGAAGCGCGGCGGCAACGTCATCGTGCTGGATGAGCCGACGAACGACCTTGACCTGCAAAGCCTGCGAATCCTGGAAGAGGCGCTGAGCAACTTTGGCGGCAGTTCCATCGTGGTCAGCCATGATCGCTATTTCCTGGATCGAGTGTGCGACCAGATCATCGCCTTTGAGGAATCCGGCGTGCATGTGCAGGTGGGCAACTACAGCTACTACTTGGAGAAGCGCAAAGAGCGCGAAGCCCGGGACAAGCTGTGGAGCGCGCCAGCGAAGGCGGAAAAAGTGGCTGCGGCGAAGAGCCAGGTGAAGCCCCGCAAACTCAGCTTTAAAGAAGTGCGCGAGCTCGAAGAGATGGAAGGCATCATTCTGGAAGCCGAAGGCAAGGTGGAGACCCTTGATGCCACGCTGAATGATCCGTCATTTTACGTCACCCGCTCCACCGAAGCGGAAGGACTGATCAAGGAGCTCGAAGATGCCAAAACTCGCGTCGCCCGCCTGTATGCCCGCTGGGAAGAACTCGAAGCTGTGAAGGCAGCGAGCGAGGTGGTGTAAGGTGAGCCGGAGCGCTGCGGAAGGTGCCAGCAATTCCGTGGTCTCACTTCCGTATGATCCGCGAAATCACCACCTCCTGACTGCTGCGTAGTATGCTGTAAAAAATACTGGGCTGCACAGGATCCCAAGCAAAGGCCTGGCCGGCGGCGGTGATTGGGATGGTATCGGTCCATTCGAGGACGGAACCGGCTTTAGGGAAGCGCAGGACGAAGAGCTGCCGGGCATCATGGCCGGTGATGAAAAGCGTGCCATCCGGGGCGATGCTGCCGCCGGAGCTGCTGGAGCTACCGAAGATTTCGACGATGCGTTTGGGGAAGATCCAGCCGCCGGTGCGCCGCCATTCGGGATCGAAGCGGACGAGTTCCGTCCAGGCGGGATCGCGGCCGGTGGCGGGCTGGCTTTTGGCATAATGGGCGAAGCAGGCGTACCAATGGCCGTCGTGCCAGGTGATCCAGGTGAGGGAGCCGGAGTCAATGCCCAGGCTGTGAGTGCCCACATGAGTCATCGTCTTGGGGTCAAAGATCTCGATGGAGCTCGTCATCGGCACGCTGGGGAAATTCGAGTGGGCGCACAGGAGCTTGCCCTCATGAATGATGCCGGAGTTCATGTGGATGAAGGGGCCGCCTTCTTCATCTTTCCACTCGCCGACTCGTTCCAGGGTGTCTTTGCGATACTTGCCCACAGCCCGGTTGGTGATGACGTAGATATGCTCGGCATCGGCGGCCACGCCCTGGTTGGCCTCGGGAGCTTTGAATCGTTTCAGTTCCTCATGCTGCCAGGTACCGGTGGTGATGAGGGGCGGATCCTCCTTGGCCTTGTCTGCGGCAAATGCGGAGCAGAGAAGGGCTAGGCAGAAGATAAGGCAAAGACGTTTCATCACAGGGCGGTGGACTTCAAGCTGCGACTGGTCTGGCGGCGGAAGCCATGCAGGCGCAGGGAGCTGTCCGGAAGGATGTCGAGCAGCGTGTAGCCGCTGCTTTTGATGCCCGTTCCCTCGATCATGGCGACGAGGGTGCAGTAGGGGATGCCGTTGATTTCCTGGAGATCGTTTTTGTGGGAGTGGCCCTGGAAGACGGCGAGGACCTTCTTCGACTTTTCCAAGATGGCGCGCACCTCAGCGGCGTTTTTTACGGCGTGGGCTTTGTCCAGATCCAGCCGCTGATGAGCCAGGATAATGACAGGGCCGGGGGCACGGGCGAGCTCATCCTTCAGCCAGGAAAGCTCCTGGGCGGGGATGTGGCAGTCCTGCCAGTGGGCGTTGTTGCGGCCATAGGCGGTGCCGTCTTCGCGGAAGCAGGCATCCAGCAGGATGAAACGGATGCCATTCTGCTCAAAGGAACTGTAACCGGAAAGGGCGGCTCCGGTGTGGGCGGCAAATTCGGCCTTGGTGAGGGTAGCGACGCAATGGTTGCCTAACACATAGTGTCGCGGCATGGCCAGGCGGGCGTAGTGCTGCTCCATGGTCTTCAGCCACTCCAGTTCCTGCTCCACGGTGGGGGCCTGATCAATGAAGTCGCCCAGTTCCACCACGGCGGCCGGTTTTTCACTGTTCATGAAGGCGACGGCTTCATCCAGCTTGCCGAGGGCTTCGCGATAAAAGCGGGTCTTGGTGGAGGCTTTATCGGCGTAATGGAGATCGGTCATGAGGCCGATGCGCAGGAGGGGTTTCGCCTCGGGCTCGGCAGCGAGCAGCGAGCCCGAACCGAGACCAGCGAGGCAGAGGGAGCCCTGCTGAAGGAAGGCGCGGCGGCTGGTCATGGGCTTACTTGGCAGTGTGTTCGCGCAGACGCCACCAGGCGGACTCCAGGGGGAAGAACTGGGAGAGGTAAGCCTTGTCGGGATTGTAGTGGGTGATCACGTTTTCAATCGCGGCACGCTGGGTTTCCACATAGGCGGAGTCTGGGCAGAGGCTGACGACCCAGGCGGCGAAGCAGGGCTCGCGCAGGTAGTCTTTCTCCAGCTTGAGGCGAGGGGAGCTTTTGCCCTGTACTCGCAGTCCCGCTTGGGCGACATCCACGGCATCCTTCTCGCTGAACTGGGGTTTCCACGCCTCATTCATGACACGCCAGTCGAGATTAAAAACCTCGGTGCCGTTGACATCGAATTTCTCGATGAGGGGCAGGCTTTGGGCGGAGAGCTCGGCACTGTGGCGCAGGCCCTCGGCATAGATGGCCTTGAGGGCGGGATCCTTTTCCATTTCCCAAAGGGCGCGCAGGCAGATGACGCCTTCGCTGCCAGTCCAGGAATGACGTGGGCCCTGCCCGGGATCAAAGACCATGCCTTCGCGGCAGAAGTCAATGCGTGGGCGTTCTTTTTTGCCAACCTTTTCGTTAGCCGCTGCAAGGTAACGCTGGTGCCAGGAGTCCTCGCCGGTGAAGTGGTGCATGGCCTTCATGACAAAGAGGAGGCGTGGCACGCCTTCCCAGGTGGGTTTGGTGAAGTCGCCACGGTAGGGGCAGGGCGGGCCGTCGGTGGGCATCTTCCAGCCGTTCTTGTCGAGGATGTTCATCTGCTCGATGAAGGCGGCAGTGAGCTTGGTTTTTTCCTCAGGGGTGGCGAGGCCATCGGTGAGGTAACGCCAGATGCCGTAGTGCCAGGGTGTGCTCTGGTCATTCGAGCCCAGGGTGTAGGTGGTCTTGCCATCCGTGGCGATGCCACGCGCGATGAAGCCCGGAGTTTTACCAACGGTGGAGACGAGCAGCAGTCCATCAATGAGACGGCGGGCCTTGGCGCGGATGGCTTCGTCTTTCGTGAGCTTCCAGCGGGTGCAAAGGGCATCGAGGTAGAGGCCGTTGAACATGGGGCCATCCTCATTGGGCACGCCCCAGCTCAGGGCGCTGGGTTTCATCTCGCGGCAGTCTTCCGGTGTGGGGCGGATGATTTTGCCATCGAGCCCGGTGTAGTCGAGAACGAGGTTGTACTCATCCACAAAGCGTTCCCAGATTTCATCATGGACCTTTTGCGCGGCCTCTTCAGGTGTGGCAGCAGGGGCGGCAAGACAGAGGCTGGCCAGGAGGCTAGCGGCGAGCAGGGCTGGGCGTGGGAACATGGCGGATAAAACAGGGCGAAACATACGCAAGGAATGCGCTGGTTCTATGTGAGGAATGTGGTCTCCGTCGAGGATAAAACGAATCGACCGTCCCTACCAGAACTTGGCTGCACTGGGATTTACAGGCTCCTCGAACCGGTAGAAAATGCTTGTTAAACGATGGGGAGGAACCAGGGCCTCTATCTTTTATCAGGCATCTTTTTGCCGACCATTCTTTGCCGGAGGTTGTGGCTAGGCCGTTGTGTGCGTGAGACCCATTAAGAGGCGAGTAGCGTCGCTGCGCTCGGCATACTCGCGCTCCATGAGACGGGGCAGGTTAAGCTAGGTCGAGGATGACCTTGCCAGCACGGCCGCCTTCTTGGGCGCGCAGCATGGCACGGCGATGGTCGGCCATGGGGATGACTTCATCCACGGCTGTGACCAGCTCACCATGAAGGATCATTTTGACCAGCGGTTCCAGAACTTCATAAAGCTCAGCTGTGCTGGCCTTTTCAAACCAGCGTGTGATCCATAATCCCTCCAAGCGAAGGTTCTTAAAGATCAAAAATTTGTTAGGCACCTTTAGGCTGCGGCGGCTCATGGCCCCGTAGGTGACGAGGGTGCCTTCTGGGGAAAGAAGATCCATGAGACGGATGGCGCTATCACCCCCCACCGCATTGGCGGCGAGCTTTAACTCTTGGCCTTGGAGAAGTTCCTTCGCGGCGGCAAATCCGTTTTCATCATCCAGAAAAACAGCATCCGCTCCCAGGGCTTTCAATTCGGGAATGAGCTCCTCGCGGCGCACGAAACTCACGGTTTTGAGGCCGAGACTTTTGGCCACTTGAATGAGGGCGCGGCCGACACCGGAATTGCCCGCGTTTTGTAGCACCCATTCGCCTTCATCGAGGCTGACATGCTTTTTGAGAAGGTGCCAAGCCGTGACAGGGTTGACGCGAAGCATGGACGCCTGCACACGATCAATGCCGGGGGGCAACTTGGCGAAGAACTGCTCGTCCGCTGTCATGTGCTGGGCCCAACAGCCCGCGCCGAGCAAGGGAATGACAAGATCTCCCACCTCCAGAGAGGTCACGTCAGGGCCGATGGCGATGATTTCGCCACAGCCTTCATGGCCAGGGATGGCGGGAGGATGGGCCGCACGGCCGTAGTTGCCTTCGATGAAGTTGAGATCGGCCGGATTAACGGGCGCGTAACGCATGTGCACGCGGATCTCATGGCCCGTGAGCGGCAGCAGCGGACGCTCGACGACTTCAAGGACTTCGGCGGGATTGCCAGTGGTGGGGAAGGACAGGCAGAAGGACATGGGACTTGGTGGCACAGAATGGGCACGATGCCAAGGTGGAGTGCAGGGGGCTGCGACTCTTTAGTGCGGTCCTTCTTAATGCGGGGCCTTCAGCGCCCACTCAAGGAAACGATATAGGTGCTCGTTGGATTCGGGGGTGGGGGAGTGATCAGGCCGATTGGTCATGGCGATGCGGTTTTTATGGCCTAACAAGGTGTTCAACTGAATGAGGTGGTTCAGCGGCACCCAGCGTTTGGGCGGGTCCTCCGCACCGCCGGAGACAAGAAATGGACGCGGGGCCATGAGCGCCTGGAATTCGACGAGGTCATGACCTTTTTCGATGAGAACCTTGTATGTTCCGGTGCGCGGGCTGTCAGGGCGGATGAGCCCGGTCTTGCGGGTCAGTGCGGGATCAAGCCCCAGGTACCAGGGTTCCTGGTAGTTGATGCTCTGGCGGGTTTCATCAAAGACGATGCCGGGGTCTGACCACACGCCGCAGGCGTACTTGTCCCAAAGGCATGCCCCAAACATGGCCCACTTGCCGCCATAGGAGTGGCCCATGATGCCGATGCGTTTGGCATCCACCTCGGGTCTTTGGGAAAGGGCGGTCCAGGCATTGGCGGAAACATATCCCAGGTAGCTCAGCGGCTGGCATTGGGCCCCGGCAGTGAGCACGGGCTTGCGGGCATCCCCACCAGGAGAGCCAATGGAAAGCGTTACAAAGCCACGCTTGGTGAGCTGGTAGGCAAAGTCACGCAGAGGTTTGTCTGAATAGCCGATGCTGGTCTCAGGATCATAAAAGGGCACAAAGACGGCGGGGAAGGGGCCCTTGCCGTCTGGAACGAGCAGATAACCTTCGCCCGTCTGCTGTGGGGCGATCTGCAGGCGGATGCGATGCTGGGTAAAATTGTCGCGGTGTTGGGTCTCCAGGATATCGAGCTGGGGTTTTTCAACGAGGGGGGGCCATTCGCCCATGATGCCGTGCCAGGTGGTGAGGATCTCCTGGCGGCGCTGCGCCCAGTCGGCAGCGGTTTTCACCTCACGCCCGTCTTCGAACTTCAGCGGGCTGGCATAGTCACCATAGACACCAGCGAACTCGGTAGGGGGCTGGAAGCTGGGGGCGATGGATTCCCACAGGGGATCGGCCGCATGGCCGACGGTGGCAATGAAAAGGGCGAAGAGACTGGCGCGAGTCATGCAGACTCATACGCATCCCTTCGCCCAAATTCTGGTCAGATTGGAATCTGTTTAAATACGGATCATGCCTCTAGCAGCTTGGAGCTGAGGCGATCCACCATGGCACGAAAGTCATGGGTCTCGCTCATGCGCTGGGTGATGACTTTGCAGGCATGGATCACGGTGCCGTGGTCGCGACCTCCGAACTCTTCACCGATCTGGATGAGCGGAAGCTTCACCATGTGACGGGTGAGGTACATGGCCACTTGTCGCGCCTCGGCGATGTTCTTCGGGCGTCGGGGGCCGGTGAGGTCGCTGACGCGGAGGTCATACTGATTGGCCACGGCGCGCTGCACACGGTCCACAGTGATGGACTTGGTGGGCTCCTCATCAATGACATCGTGCAGGAAGGCGGCGAGGGCGGCCTCGTTCTGCATGACGCCTTCGAGGGAGAAGTGGGCGGCCACACGCATGAGGGCTCCTTCCAGCTTGCGAACGTTGGTGCGCACGCGCTGGGCGATGAACTCGAGGATCCAAGGATCGAGCTGGACATTGAAGTCACTCATCTTGCGGCGCAGGATGGCCACGCGGGTTTCGAAGTCCGGTGTTTGAATCTGGGTGGTGAGACCCCATTCGAAACGGGAGACGAGGCGGCTTTCCAGGTTTTTGATGTCACTCGGCGGACGGTCGCTGGCGAGGACGATCTGCTTGGCGTTGTTGAAGAGCTCGTTGAAGGTGTGGAAGAATTCTTCCTGGGTGCTGTCTTTGCCTTCAAAAAAGTGGACGTCGTCAATCAGCAGCACGTCCACCTTCCGGTACTTTTGGCGGAACTGCGTGAAGCTCTGCTTCTTGATGGCCTCGACGAACTCGTTGGTGAACTGCTCGGAGGTCACGTAGCGAACGATGGCCTTCTTTTTGCGCATCAGCACTTCCTGGCCGATGGCCTGCATGAGGTGGGTCTTGCCCAGACCGGTGGCACCGTAGAAGAAGAGGGGATTGTAAATGCGGCCCGGCTTTTCTGCCACAGCACGTGCGACAGCGGCGGAGTAGCTGCAGTTGGATCCAACGACAAAGTTATCGAAATTAAATTTCAGGTTCAGCCCAGCTTCGGCAAAGGAACGCGTGCCATTGGCCTCAGCGGTGACATGAGGGCTGGCCAGCGGGCGATCTGAATCGGTGCGGGTGTTGATCACACGAGCTGCCTTCAGCTCCTGTTTGGCCGTGGCTGGGAAGATGGGCTGTATTTCATTGGCAATGCTGTATTCGATGCGTGCAGCCGTGCCCAAAACCTCTGCCGCGGCATCGGCCAAGATGCCGGCGAAGTTACTTTCGATCCAAAGCTGATGGATCGGATTGGGCACGTTGACGATAAAACGATGACCATCGGCAATGCGCGCCGTGGTGCCTGAAAAGCAGCGCTGAAAGTTATCGTGGCCCAGTTTCTTCAGCAAGATGCCACAGATCTGATCCCAAGCCGTGGGCTGGAGATGGAAGAGGTCGTGTCCTTCTGGGCCTTCAGTTGAAATGGAGAGGGGGTTGGGGCTGTCTTCATGATCGGTCTCCATAAGGGATGTAGCTGCGGGTCGGGAAGGTTCGGGAAGGGACAAACGCGGCGCTGATTCGGGAGGGAATGCAGCGCCGCGTTTTGTTTTTAAAATCTGCACCTGTGTATGTCGAAAGTGACACGATTCACAAGCAAATCTTGAGCTAATTTTTAAAGTTTTTGGGTTCTGGGTGCGGCTTCATCAAAAAATATCAAGGCCACTCCTTAAGCATCTCTGTATAACCCGTGAATAAGCTGTGAAAACACTGTGAGTAGTTGTGTGTAACATACTCTTGGCACGCTTCATGAAACCACTCCTTGGCAGCGGCCTGACTTTGCAGCAGGGATACATCCTTCCCCCATGACGGATCCCACTCACACCCTTTGGCTTCAGACCTTTTTGGTTCTGATGGCACTGGGCGCAGGGCTGATGCTGCACCTGAAGTGGCATCCCTTGCGCGAGGAGTTTTCAGAAGCCTGGGACATGTTGCAATCCCTGCGTTGGCTTGTGCCGATGATGGCGGCCTTGCAGCTCCTTTCCGGTGAATCTGTGCCATGGGGATTCTCAATGAGAGAATCTGGAGCAAATGTTCACAGTGCCTGGGCTTACTTGCTCATCCAGATACCCTTGGCGGCCCAAGAGATGGCTGCTCTGACGCATGGTTTTTTCCCTCCCTGGCCCATGGCCCTGGCGGTACCCTTTTTGCTGACGCTGCTGATGTGGCGCGTGAAGAAGTTTCCTTACCGCTACGATTCACGGCGCAAGCGCCCTGCGGTATTTTGGGCTCTCATCATCGCAGCTCTGTCGGCCTGGGGATGGCTGGGCTTAGAAATCAGCAGTGGCCTACGTTTGATGCCGGAATGGCTGGAAACCCTGCGGGTGACTTTCCGCTGGCTGGCGGAGGCTTGCATGATGGCAGGCTTACAGATTTACATGATGCGTCTGGTCATTGGCTGGGAGGAGCCCACTGAGCCCGAGGATGAAAAGGACCTGTGGTTGGCACTGGAGCACACCCTGGCACGCTGGAAAGGGGGTGTCGTCTTGGTGGCACTGGATCTTTTATGGCTCCTCGCTTGGCGAAGCCTGGGCTCTGAGACTACCGGTTGGCCCCTCTGGGTCGTGGTGGAATCCTCGCTATTGTTTGCTGCCGTGCCTGTCGTGGTGGCCAGACTGCGGGCACCGCTGCATGTGATGCTAGAGGTGACGGCCCATGTCTTCATGAAGACTTTGTGGCCTCTGCTGGGGTATGCGGTCAGTGCCATGGCGCTATTGGTGTGGGCGCATTTTTCTCTACGTGGGGTGGCTTCTTGGTTTCCTGAAGGGGCTCTTGGGCAGGGAATGATTCGCATCTTGTCTGCTTTGGTGCTTGCGACTGTGCGCAGTTGGCTATTTCTAGCCTTTGTGCTCACTCTTCTCCGTCATGGTTTAAAAGCTGCCTCCTCACACGGGCAGGCGAATTGATGCGTCATGACTGATCCTAACCTCTCCTCAGCCGAAATCGCCAAACGGGCGAAGTCGAATCTGGCCATGGCCCTAGGCTGCCTGCCTGAAGAGCGCCGGCGGGATATGATCTCCTTTTATGCGTTTTGCCGCGTGGTGGATGACATCGCGGATAGCACCGTCCTGAGCGAAGAAGAAAAGGAAAAGGAGCTGGCCCACTGGCGGCGCTGTGTGAGTGAAGGCCAGGCCCCAGGACATCCTGTGCTGGATGAAGTGGTGCCGCTGCCGCGCAAATACGGATTCCCTCGAGCTTGGCTGGCGGAGATCGTGGACGGAGTCGCCAGTGACATCCTCCATGTGCGCTACGAGACCTATGAGGAGCTTTTGGCCTACTGCTACAAAGTGGCCTCGGTGGTCGGGTTGGTCAGTGCTGAGATCTTTGGCGCTACCCAGCCACAATCCCGTGAATACGCAGTGCAGCTCGGTTACGCTCTGCAACTGACCAACATCATCCGCGATGTGGGCCAGGACGCGCGTGAGACGGGGCGCATCTACCTGCCTCTTGAGGATCTTAAGCGCTTTGGTTTGACGGAGATAGACATCCTCAATGAGCGGCATGATGCCCGCTTCATTCAGCTCATGGATTTCGAATACAAGCGCGCCCGCGAGATGTATGACGCCGCTGCAAAACTGCTGCCTGTGGTGGATCGCGATGCGCTTTTGCCTGCGCGCATGATGGGGCAGGTGTACTTCGAAATTTTAGAAAAGTTGCATCGCGAGCGTTACCCCGTTTTTGAAAAACGCTGTCGCCTGCACCCACTGCGTAAAATCTGGATCCTACTGACTTTCACAGGGCGCTCCTGGGTCGCACGATGGCGGAGAAAAGGAGCCGCTTGATCTGAACAATTCAGAAGACTCTCCCGTCAGAGGGCATGAAGGCATTTTTTGCCCGACACGGGCTCTTTGTGGCTGTTGCTCGGGTTCAAAGAAACCCCTTGATCCAGATAAAATTTAAGAAACCTTAACGATATGATTACACGCCCCCTCCCTGAGCATGGAAAAGGCTCGCTCTGGCGAGTGCTTGCGCTGACCTGTGTGGCGGCGTCGGCTTCTGCCCAGCAGCCCTCAGGTTATAGCTATCCACCTCCTCCTGGGTATGGGGCTCAGCCGCAGTATTCAGCCCCGCAGTATCCTGCCCAAGCCCCAGCCTATCCGCAGCAGAGTTATCCTCAGCAAGGCTATTCGCAGGCACCCGCTTACCCTCCGGCTCAGGGGTATTCGCAGCCTTCCTATCCCCAGCAGGGCTATGCCCAGCCGCAGACCGAGTATGTGAGCCCGATGCAGTTCCTGCCGACTTTTGGCCGCAAATTTGGCGATATGTTCCGTCGTGTGTTTTATGGTGACACTCCACAAGAAGGATACCCTACCCAGACACCACAGAGCTATCCGCAGCAGGCTTATCCACCACAGGGTTATGCTCAGCGAGGGCGCAGTCTGGATAGCGCGCCGCCTTCCTACCAGAGTCAGTATGGCCAGCCACAGCCGGGCTATGCGACCCCACCGCCCCGCTACCAGGAGCAGCCCCGTTACCAACAGCCCCCTGCACCACAGCCAGGTGTGCCGCAGTACCAGACTCCGCCTGCTCCTCAACGTCAGGCGGCTCAACCAGCCCCTCAGTCAAATGGCCGCATGGGCAGCACGCCACCTCCGCGCACTTCGTTAAAGTCAAAATCCACCCAAACGCCGGCGAAGAAATACACGCCGCCGACCATGTCGCAAAAGCCCAAACGCAATGTCGAAGAGATGCCTCCTCCCGTGGTAGAAAAAAAGGAGAATGGAGGTGCGACAGAGAAAGAGTACTACCCACTGCCTGGCGCAAAGCCGAAGACAGAAACGGCCAAATCTTCTCCCCCAAGCAAACCTACAACGGATAAAACCGCAGGCAACAGCGGCTCCTTTTTGAAAGGCAAGCGCGCCAGCAAGCCGGGCCGGGTCATCAGTCCGTATGCGCCTTATCAGGAACTGGATGTGACGGGCCTCAGCAGCGGCTCCCTGGCCCTAGACCCTACCACTCAAAAGGTCTTTGAGGTGCCGTAGCGCGGTAACAAGATTTCGCCCGCCTATCTTCACAGATTGGGCGGGTGAACCTCCAAGGGTGTCTTCGTTGAAGACACCCTTTTTGTTAGGCTTGCGTGGACGAATGAAGACCACGTTGATTAAAAAACGGGTCCATTCCTCAATCCAGGTTAGGCATCTTTTCCGCTGCCTCAGCGTGCCTTGAGGAGATCGCGGATCTCCTTGAGCAACTGAACGTCTTCCGGGACCGGAGGCGGGCCGGCGGGTTCGACTGGCTTAGCGCGGAGGGCGCGGATCTTGTTGATCGGTTTTACAAAGATGAAAAAGACCACAGCGGCCAAGAGCAAAAAGTTCAGCACGCCATTGCCCAGGTCCCAAACACCTTGGACGAAGGAAGGCCAAGCGTCGTTGCCTTTGACCATTTCAACGACGGGACCGATGACGCCTTTCACGACGCCATCCACCAGCTTGCCGAAGGCACCGCCGATGACCACGCCGACGGCGAGGTCCACAATGCTGCCGCGCATGACAAACTCTTTGAATTCATTGACGATGCTCATGATAATAATTTGTTGGGTTGCTGCTCAGGATTCGACCTGATGGATGATAAAATGACCAGCCAAATCTTTGCCAAGGTGGGAAGGATTCGTCTCCACCTGCATTCGCCGCATCACTTCCAGCGGTCTTTTTTCCAAAACCACTCGCAGTTGATGCTGACCTTCGGTGAAAACCTCGGTTTCGATCCAGCGCGGAGCCTGCCGAAAGGCAGCTTGGGAAGGCGAGTAAAAAGCTAGACGCCCCGCATTGACATCAATCAATTCGGATTCCGCTTTTCCGGTGAGATGACACACAGCGACATGGCAGCCCAGTTCGATGGCACGGGCCGAAGCGCAGCGGTCCACACGTTCCACGCCCAGGATACTTTCCGTCGCACTGGGGCAAAGAATGAGGTCCACGCCGTCTCCCCTCAGCCGGGCAGAGATCTCTGGAATCTCAATGTCTAGGCAGATGACGATGGCGATGCGGAAACTCTGGAACTCCCACAGATAAAGGATGCCACCGGGGCTAAAGACCTTTTCCCAGGGGGTGAGGTGCAGCTTATCTTGGTGGCTCAGTTGGCCGCTACTGAAAATGGGGGCCCGGTTAAAAAGACGGTGCGTTTCTCCATTCACAAAAGGCACAGTTCCCAGGACCACCGCTTTCCCTGGTCGGTCCAAACGTGCTCGCAGCCTAGGGAGCAAAGTCTGCCAAAAGAGTCGGGAAAGCGTGTGGTAGATCGTGGGATCTTCGGGTGTCTGAGTCACGAAGGTCTCCAAGCCCATCCAGGTAAACTCAGGCAGCAGCACCAGATCCGCGCCACTTTCCCAGGACTGCTCGACCACACGCACGACCTCATCTGCATAAGCAGTCGGGCTATCGCACGGATAGCCCGGGTCAAAAGTGAGGATATCGAGAGTCATAAAGCGGAACACCGAAGCGCATCCAAAGAAGCGCAAAAGTTCCTCCTTCGCTACTTCAGTTCTTTGGTCCAGAAGGTGAGCGTTTTAGCCGACTCCTCTTCTTCATTCACTTCTTTCCAGCGAAAACTGGCCTGCAGATGAGGCTGCTTTTGGTAGCCTCGTGCTTTCCAAAAATCATCCAGGGGCCGATAGTTTTCTGGCCGCGAAGGATGATCCGGTGGCCGATCGACCGCGCAGAAAGCGGCTTGGTTCAGTCCAAGGGACAGGGCATGGTTTTCACGATGTTTGAAAAACTGCCTGCCAATGCCTCGCCCTCGATATTGCGGCAGCAAAATGGACTCTCCCAGATAGCAGATCTGGGAGATGTCATGCCCAGCTTGGAGGAATGGTGCCTGAAATTCAGGGCCCTCATCGGCCATCGGCATGCAGGTGGTAGCCCCCACCACGGCATCTCCATGAAACGCTAAAACGGCCAGGCTGCGCTCCCCCTCAATGTAAACTTTGAGGTAATCGCGTTCATACTCCAGGCTGCCATCATACAGATAGGGGTAGTCCCTGAAGACGGTGATCCGTAGAGCACCAAGTGCATCCAGATAGGGCTCGATCTGCTTTCCCTGAACATTGAGGAGGCGCAGCATATTGAATCAATGAACGTGAAAAGTGGCTTGGTATTAGAGAAGACTTCCAAAGGATGTGCATGGATTCACAAAAAAGGAGGCCATCTTTTCTTCTCATGCGCTCATGGTTGAGTGCTTTCAAGGCTTGAATGCGAAGTTTTATCGGCCCAAATTCAGCTCATGACTCCCCCTCAGTTCCTTTGGCTCAATGGTCGTATACAATCTATGGAGGAGGCGTGGCTTTCTCCTTTGGACCATGGCTTTCTTGTGGGAGATGGGGTGTTTGAAACCTTGGTAGCTCGGGGTGGGAAACCCTTTGCGGCTCAGCAGCACTATGAAAGGCTGGTGAGATCTTGTGAAGTCACCGGACTGCGCTGCATCTCAGAGGCGACGTTTCATGAAAGCATCTCCGCCGTCATGCGGGCGAATGGTCTTCATGATGCCCGTGTGCGGGTGACTCTCACCAGTGGCGATGGCCCTCTCGGATCGGATCGGGGGGCAGGGCAGGGGACCGTGTTGGTGGTGGCCACTCCTTTGAACTCCTGGCCGCCAACCGAAAAAGTCCAGCTCGCCCCCTGGACTCGCAATTCACGCGGGGCACTCGCCAGCGTGAAGAGCGTCTCTTACGGTGAAAATGTTCGCGCGCTTCTTTACGCCAAAGATCGCGGTTGCGGTGAAGCCTTGGTCGTCAATGAGTCTAACCAACTTTGCGAAGGAACCGGGTCCAATGTCTTTGTGGTCCTCGAAGGTCGCTTGTTGACCCCACCTCTTTCATCAGGATGTCTCGCCGGGATTACCCGCAAGCTTGTGCTAGAGGCCTGTGCCAAAGTGGGGATCGTATGTCTAGAGGAGGACCTCCCTGTCGTGGTTTTGGAGGAATGTGAAGAAGCCTTTCTGACGTCCTCCACACGGGATGTTCATCCCATTTCGCTGCTCAATGGCCGTGCTTTGCAGGCTCCAGGGCCCGTCACACTGACCGTGCAGCAGGCATTCCGGCAGATGTATGCCACCGGGGCTTGAGGCACTTCACTCGCGTGCGACCACTTCCGTACCATCTTTGACGGAGTCAGGTGGGTGCATCAGGACTCGATCTCCAGCCTTCAGGCCTTGGATGACCTGCGTCCACTTGCCATCGGACCGGCCTATTTCCACCGTAATCACTCGCGCCTTGCCCTGTTCTAGGATGAAACTACGCCACACGGACCCTTCGCGAAACAAGGCCCCGCTAGGCACTTGCAGGACATCGTCTTCGTGCCACACCGCCACGCGCACTTCGACGCGGAAGCGATCTCCCAAGGGCGTATTTTGAAGGCCTGCGGGGTCTAAATCACAGAGCACAATGACTCGTTGTTCTTCCACTCCCAGGGCAGAGACTTTGGTGAATGCGGCAGGCTCGACGCGGCGAACGCTGGCTTTGAGCGGTGCATCCCCACCCCATTGCTCAATGCTGGCAGGCGCACCAGGACGGATGAGCACGGCATCGCGAGAAAGGATTTCAGCTTCCACTTCCAGATCACTTACATCCCCAATTTCCAAGATGGGAGAACCCGCCGCAATGATCATGGCGCTCTCTTGCTCCACCTTCAGCACCCGGCCATTCACCGGAGCTAGCACAGGGATGGGTGCGCTATCACTGCCAGGGCTGCTCATTTGAATGAGCGCCGCCTTGGCCTGGGCCAGTTCATATTCCGCCACTTTCAGGGCGAACTCTTGCGCCCGTACTTCACGGCTACGCATTTCCGCTTCACGTTCAATGGCATCTCGATCGGTGATGGAAATACTGCCTTCGGTCGCCTTGGATTTCACACGCTCCCAGTTCGCTTGGGCAAAGCGGGCCGCCGTGCGGGTCATTTCCACTGATTGGCCTGCCTGTTGGAGTGCAGCTTCGGTCGCTGCGATTCGGGCATCGGCCTGGGCTTTGCTGCGAGCATCAATCAGCGGGGCAATCCCGGGCTCGATCTGTGTCAGAACGGTTTCTCCAGCTTTCACCTCGTCACCCGCTTTCAGGGGCACCCGGCGCATGCTGCCCGTGACTGGTGCCGCGACGATGTAGCGATTGCGGATGCGCGTTTTGCCCTCTTCCATCACATGCACCGTCAGCGAGCCGCGTTTGACTTCCGCCAACTCCACCGGAGTCGGCCGAGGCCGCAGGCCATAGATCACCGTGGCCAGGAGCCCGACACCTACGGACCACAGCACCAGCTTGCGAAACAACCCTCGCTTGGAAGGGGCTCTTTTTGCTTCCCAGGGTGGGGTGGGGGATGGACCTGACTGCTCCTCGTTAGCCATGTTTTTTCTACGTTAGCCTGACTCTTGAATAGAGCAGGCGAAATTTTACGTTTGAGGCCAAGGAGCCACGGCTTGCACAGTGCTTGCCAGCGGCTCCAGACTCTTTAATTTGGTCATTCATGAAAGCCTCTCTTTTTGTTTTTCTCGTTCTAGGTGCCTGCCGCATCATTGCCGCAGATACTGTCTCTTTATTCGATGGAAAGTCCCTCGCCGGATGGACCGGACCTGATGGTGCCAAGCCGGGGGCAGGTTGGGTCATTGTGGATGGCTCACTGCATCTCAATGGCGAAAAGGGGGGGAATCTGCTTTCTGAAAAAGAATACACCAATTTCGAACTCGAGTGGGAATGGAAAGTGGAAGAAGGCGGCAACAATGGCATCAAGTATTGGGTGACCAAAGTCGGGGGCAAAGAATGGCTCGGCATCGAATACCAGATGATTGATGACGCCAAGCACCCTGATGGCCTAAAAGGTGGTAGCCACACCACTGGCTCCATCTATGACATCAAAGCCCCCGAGGCGGATAAGCCTCTCAACCCTCCCGGCCAGTGGAACAGCAGCCGCGTCGTGGTGCAGGATGGCAAGATCGAGCATTGGCTGAATGGTAAGCTTGTCTGCTCGGCGGATACCACGACTGAAGCCTGGAAGACCATGATCGCGGGCAGCAAGTTCAAAACCAAAGAAGGCTTCGCCCCGGGTAAGGGCCGCATTATGTTGACCGATCACCACGACAAAGTCTGGATGCGCGGCATCAAGATAACCGAAAAGTAGTTGTTCATCACTGACCTGCACGGCCTTGCCGATATCCGAACGGATCTTCCCACGGGAAGATCCGTTTTGCTTCCCCTCTTGGCCTAGGCTGCCTTACGCAGCGGCGGATGCCACGCATTGCGCACAGCAAAATTCTCTGCCGCAGGCACTTGCCACACGAGGTATTTGGAAAGCATTTTCATCAGACTGCGGCTGTAACTGGAGCGCGTGTAACCTCCCGAAGCCATGCTGGCGATGTGGAAGGTGGAATGCCTTTCCATGACGCTGGCGATATTGAAGGGGGAGGGCTTCATCGCTAGGTTCTTCCCAGCAAGATGAATCTGGAAAATGCGCCCGTCGTAAAAATACCGCACCAGATCTGTCCAGGCATGATGCCACTCCACGATGCGGCGGCTATAACGGTCGAGTGCACGTTTCAATGCCTGTGGGTCTTGAAGAATCTGGCGACCTTGAGAAAAGACGCATTCATCCAATTGGCGTGCCCCTTCGAGAGACATAAAAAGCCCGGGTGAAAGCATGGGATCTACAAACCCAAAGGCATCCCCTAATAGCACCCATCCGGGGCCATGCCCCTGTTGCGAGAGCAATTGATAATTCGTGTAGGTCATCACGGGTGTCACTCTCCGTGCTCGGCTACCTTTCGCTGCTAAAATTGGTTCTTGGCGGATCGCGTTTTCCAGTCGTTCTTCCGCCGTCGCACCCAAGCTAGGTGCGTGTGCCTTGTTCACCACGATGCCCACAGACAGACGACCGGGTAAAGGAATTCGCCAGCTCCAGCCAGCGCGCAAGACGGAGATGATGACCTGCCCAGACTCGACTTCATCATGATCGAAGTCCTCAAAGTGAGCGAAGTAGGCAATGTCATCGCGCTCCCCTCGAGTGGCAGGAATATTCATCGCGCGAGCAAAGGTGCGTGCCCGGCCAGATGCATCTACCAACAGGGGCTTCGCATCGGCTGCGAGGCCCGCTTTTTTCAGGCTCTCCGCATTCAAACGAATGCTTGGTTCTCCATTTTCCAGACTCGATTCCAGGCCCGCCCGCGCATGCACGAAACGAGCTCCAAGCTCCTCGGCTCTGACTCGAAGCAAGTTGTCTAATTCGGGACGAGGTGTGTTGTAAGAGTAGGGCGGCAAATGCCCCTCCACATTTTTAAAACTGAAGTGAATGCGAGGGCCTTCGTCCGTGACAAAAAAAGACGCCCCAGGCTTTCGTACAGACATGGCCGCTACTCGGTCCTCAATGCCCAACTGGCGGAAAATGGGCACTACCCCAGGGATGAGAGACTCACCCACCAGCAGACTCGGACGCTTGTCATCATCGAAGACCGTGCAGGGGATGCCCCTTTGGGCGAGCAAAGCGGCGAGCGTGCAGCCCGCCGGGCCCGCACCCACAATCACTACTTCAGGCGAATCTTCCATCATCACAGACATCATGCCTTTTTACGATAGCAGTTCAAGGGAAGGTGCTAGGCATTTTGGGAAAGCAGAGTTCCTCCTCATTGACCGTTTCGGCGAGTATTTTGGAAAGCGGACAGCTGACTTTTAAAAATGTGAGGTGGAAAGTCAGGCTGAACTAACTTGAGTATTTTCTGAGTAAGTCAGCGGCTATGTGTAATTTGAAATATTGCTTCAGACTTACTCAGGCTTTGTTTTTTAGCCCTGGGAGGTAACGATTTAACTGTAGAAAGTTAGGCAAATGAAGCGCGGCACCTCTTTTGCGAAATACGGAATTTTTCAAATAAATCAGAACCCACCTATATGAAAATTCTTGAAACATCCTCTGATTTCCCAATTTGCATCTAAACTGATCAACGGGCATTAGATGTTCACTCATCCTGCAAATGTCATTACAACTCGTAGTAAGACGATAAATTAGGTTTCGATATACTGTATTTCATATCTCAAATAATCTTGTTGACCGCTGGTGGGGTTGTCTGCAAACAGGGGTCTGCGCTCGAAGAGTTATTTATTCCCAGAGCCATATTTCAATTTCCCACTGAAAGATGCCTTCAGACTCCGCAGACTTGATTCCTAGCTCACAAGGGCTGAATGCTGAAAATCTCAGCATCATCGTGTGCCGGAATAGTCAGGGGGCCGAGGTGCGAGGCACGGTCCACCGCCTGAGTCGGCACATGGCGGTCTTTGAGGTGTATAATCCATACAGCATCCTCCAGCTCTCAGAAGTACTGACAGATTTCCGCGTGACGGTGAATGACCGCATGCTCTATTCGGGACGCGCTGTGGTGACCAATCTAGTCAACACCGGCATCATGCTCATCCTTGAGGCTTCCTTGGAGGAAGAGGGATGGATGGACCCAGACATCTTTGCTCCTCTTCAGCAGCGCTTGGGGTTGGGCGAGGAATTGGCGACCCTACTCCGTGACACCAGTCGCATCTTCCAAGTCAGTCCGAATTTCAAAATCGTCGTCATTGATATTTTGACCGTGCTGACGGATTTGCGCCGCTGGCTAGAGCAGGTGGAATTGTGCGTGCGCTCTCTGCCCACAGGAGATCGTTTGGAGTCTGAACTGTATGCGATCCAGGAGGTGGAAAAGCTGGTTCTTCCCGCCTTATGGCCCTTGTTTCTGAAATTTGAGGAAGCCGCTGCCGAAGTGCCTCAAGAACTGCTCCCGGTGCATCGAGGGTACATCAAGCGGCAGTTGCACCCCATCGTGCTTTGCTCCCCTTTCACCTATCGCACTTATCAAAAGCCGCTGGGCTACGCAGGGGACTATGAAATGGTGAGCATGATGCTGCGCTCCCCTTATGAGGGCAGTTCTGTTTTTGCCAAGCTCATCAACCGGGTCTTTCTGGAATCCCCCACCGTTGTAGCCCACCGGAACCGCATCACTTATCTGACTCAAAAATTGCATGAGGAAACAGAGCGCGTGCAGGCGGAAGGACGCAGAATTCGTGTGTTTAACTTGGGCTGTGGTCCGGCACAGGAAGTTCAGAGAATGATTTCTACCGATGATTTGAGTGACCAGATCGATTTCACCCTCGTTGATTTCAATGACGAGACGCTGCAACACACGCAGGAAACCCTCGAGCAATTGCGTGATCTGCATGGTCGTCAGACCGGGCTGCAATTCATCAAAAAATCTGTGCACCAAATGATGAAGGAAGCCGGCAGGCCTCAGGGTGGCGCCAGTGGCTATGACATCGTTTACTGTGCTGGGCTCTTTGATTATCTTTCAGATCGTGTCTGCCGCCGTTTGCTGGAGATCTTCTATGACATGGTCGCCCCGGGTGGACTTTTGATCGCCACCAACGTCCATTCCCGCAATCCTTCCCGTTACTGGATGGAGTGCGTCATGGATTGGCATCTCGTGTATCGCAACGATGAGCAATTTCTGGGCCTCGCCCCGTCACGGGCTCCGGCGGGTGTCACCGCCATCCGTGAAGATGAGACGGGCGTGAATATCTTTATGGAGGTGCGTAAACCCATGCATGTCTGAACTCAGCCCCAGTGACCAGATTCTGCATTGGCAGGCTTTTGAGGCGGACGAAGTGCAAATCCGACGGCGGAATTTCCGTCTTTGCTGCTTACTCACGGCTGTTTTCATGCCGTTTGGAGCGAGCTTGGATTGGCTGGTGTACGATTTTGATCGGATGCTTCAATTTCTGCCAGCGCGTCTGCTGAGCAGCGTGTTTTTGTTGGCTCTGTGGTTTGTTTTTGGCTTCACCAAGTCGGTGAATTCAGTGCGCTTGTGGGGACTCATGGTGGCGATTCCGCCCATCCTCTCCATCGCTTGGATGATTGATCAAGTCGGGGGGGCTGCATCGCCCTACTATGCAGGGATGAATCTTATCATGGTCGGCGCAGCTTTGCTCATGCGTTGGACTACCTGGGACAGTCTTTTTATTGTGAGCCTCACCCTGCTTTCATACGGAGCAGCCTGCGTGGGCAATGACCTGGCAGGTCATGAAAAGACCCTCTACAACAATCTTTTTTTCCTGACCCTCACAGCCGTGATGGTCGTGGTGGGGACCTGGGTTTACACCGGGATCCGTTTTAATGAATACATGCTGCGGAAGCGGCTGAATGAGAAAAGCTCCGAGCTCCTGGACGCCAACGCTTTGTTAGAGGAGAGCAATACCAAGCTGCGGGAGTTGGATGAAGCCAAGAGCCGCTTTTTTGCCAATGTTAGCCACGAATTGCGCACGCCACTGACGCTACTCATCGCCCCTATTGAGTCTTTGATCAGTCAAAAAGATCATCTGAGTGAGGAACAAAGATCTGACCTGCTGGCGACCATGCAGAGCAATGCCATGCGTCTTTTGAAGCTGATCAACGATTTGTTAGATCTCGTTCGTTTGGAATCTGGGACCATCCAGATTCGGCGTGCGCCCGTGGCTTTGGAAGATTTCGTTCGCGGGTTAGGCAATGCCGTGGCTGGAGTCGCAAAGGATAAGCGCATTCATCTCAAGGTCGAGTGTGAAGGCGGCCTGGGGCGTGTCTTGGCCGATTCTGAAAAACTGGAGCGCATCTGTCTCAACCTCCTGTTCAATGCGCTCAAATTCACGCCCGCCGGCGGCACGGTGGAACTGAACGCCACGCGCAATGGCTCTTGGTTCCGGCTGGAGGTAAAGGATTCAGGTGTGGGCATCGCGGCGGCAGATGTGCCGAATATTTTCAATCGTTTCTGGCAGGCGGACACCTCCTCTCAGCGCAAGTACCAGGGCATGGGAATCGGCCTCTCTTTGGTTAAAGAAATCGCCGAGGCTCATGGCGGTAGTGTAGCCGTGCAGAGTGAGCGAGGTAAGGGAACATCCATGTCGGTTGTTCTCCCCTTCCAGCAGGCAGAGGAAACCTCTGCGAAGGAAACTGAGGACGAGCACTTCGATCTCGAGCCGGTGGCTCAGAAAGAATGGATCAGTGATCTCTACCGCCGTGCTGAGATGTTCCCCGCCATGACCTCTCTCCAGGCCACTTTGCGTCCCGTGGAGGTGGGCTTAGGCCGTCGTAGCAAGAAGCCAAAGTTGCTCATTGCCGATGACGAGCCTGACATGCTGAGGTTTCTCCGCACCCAGCTTTCAGAAACGTTTGAAGTCATCGAGGCCGTGGATGGTCACCAGGCTGTGGAAAAGGCGGCGCAATTCCTGCCTGACATCATTCTTTCCGACATGATGATGCCTGAAAAGGATGGTCTGCAAGTCTGTCGTGAATTGCGTGAGCGCACCACCACCCGTAGCATCCCCGTGGTATTGCTTACGGCGCGGGCGGATGAGAAGACCAAGATTGACTGCCTCATGGCAGGGGCGAGTGACTTTTTGGGCAAACCGTTTTCGCTTACGGAGCTTTCGGTAAGACTGAAGAACCTGACGGACTCTCACCTTTTCCAGCGTGAGTTGCAGGTGCAGAAGCAGCGTCTTGAAGCTGCACTGGAACAGGTCAAGGAGACCGAGGCCCTGCTCGTTCGCAATGAGAAGCTTGCTTCACTGGGACGTCTAAGTGCGGGTTTGATTCATGAAATCAACAACCCTTTGAACTACGCCAAACAAGCACTTTTTGTGCTGCGTGATACGGCCAATAAATTGACGGATGAGGACCGCCCAGATTTCGTTGAGACCTTGGGAGATATCGAAAATGGCGTGGACCGGGTGGCCCGTATTATCAGTGACCTGCGAGGCTTTTCTCGGACGACCCATCAAGTCGCCGGGAATTTCAATTTGAGTCAAGCGGTGGAAACGACTCTGAGATTCTTCTCTCACGCGATTAAGGACGGTGTGGAGGTGAAGCTGGACCTGCCGCCTTATGTGGAAGCCGTGGGGGATCAAAACCAATTTATCCAAGTCCTCATCAACCTCATCCAGAACTCCATGGATGCGATGGCGGAGAAGACTTATCCGGAAGGTCAGGAGCGCTGCCTCTCCATCTGGGCCGTGCAATCAGGCACCATGGCTGCTCTACATATCCGTGATAACGGCCCCGGTATTCCTGAGGAAAATCGGAACAATATCTTCGATCCCTTTTTCACCACCAAGGATGTGGGGGCAGGAATGGGCCTAGGTTTATCCATTTGCCACCAGATTATTGCTGAGCATGGAGGGCGTATCCTCCTTGAAAGCACTCCTGGTGAGTTCTGCGAATTTGTTTTGGAATTTCCCGTTACCGCTCCGATACTCGAAGCCTGACGCAGCAACGTCTAATAGACTCCCTCATGCAAAACCTCTACGATTATAAACGCTACGCAGTCCTTTACGTGGATGACGAAGAAATGGCGCTGAAGTACTTTGAGAAAACCTTCGGTAGTGAGTTCCGCATCTTGACCGCGACGAATGCCAATGAAGGTCTCAAGTTAATCGAGTCCCGAGGTGATGAAATCGGAGTGCTGCTGACGGACCAACGCATGCCTGGTCAAAAAGGCGTGCAGTTGCTGGAGCGCGCCCGCCAGATCCGTCCCAAAATCGTGCGAATGATGATCACGGCTTTCGCTGATTTCGGAGTCACAGTTGACGCGGTGAATTTGGGCAATGTTTTTCGTTATGTATCGAAGCCTCTCCAGGTGGAAGATATGCGCAACACGCTGCGCCGTGCCATGGAGTTCTTCCTCCTCCAACGTGAACGTGATGACTTGCTGCGTGAGAAGCTGAGTGTGCTGCAAAACATGGTCATCACAGATCGAGTCATCAGCCTGGGCGTGCTGGCGAGTGGTCTCTGTCAGAATCTTCGCAACCCGCTTGAGGCCGTGCAGACTTTCCTCAATCTGACACCGACCAAGCTGCGTCAGGAAAGTGTGGATATGGACCGCTTGCAGGATCCTTCTTTCTGGCGTGACTTTCATTCTCAGGTGCTGAAACAGGCTGGTCGAATTTCTGAGCTCATCGGTGAGCTGGATGGCGGTAGTCTGGCCGATGCCATTAAGGCGGAAGCTCCGCTCAATGTGGCGGACAGCATCAACAATGTCGTCGCTGGACTTCGCCCGGGACTGGAAGCGAAGAACATTCAGTTAGACCTCGATATTGCAGATGGGTTACCCCAGATTTCTACAGAGCGCGCCCGCTTTGAGCGGATGTTCCAATTGTTATTGCAGGACGAGATTGATGTCTTGCCCGCAGGTTCCCGCATTGCCCTCCGTGCCCATGCTCAGCGTTTTGCAGATCGTCCTGTTTCCATTCAGTTCACGCTTCAGGATAATGGCCCAGGTCTGCCTCAGGGGGCCCTACGGTCCGTTTTTGATCCATTTGCCATTCGTCTGGAAGATGCCCCAGACTTTGGGTTAAATCTGATGGCGGTGTTCTTCTTGGTTTATCACCATGGCGGTAATATCCAGGCCGAAAATAACATCGGCCAGGGGGCTCAGTTTAAAATTGATATCCCTCTCCTTGCGGAAAATCCACCTGCTGTCGCCACCAGCAGTCGCGACTTTGTGACGAAGGTGCTGATGAATGACCTCCTGTGGGAGCGCCTGCTCGCAGGGGACTGATCCCGACGCATTTAAGACCCGGCCGCCTCATCGCTGCCGGGTTTTTTGTGCCCTGGATGAACGCCGTTTAAGGTAACTGAATGGGGTGTAGCTCTGGATGGTGGATGCGCAAAATGCGCCATGTCCACGGCCACAGCCCTTCTTTATGCCAGTGAAACTGCCAGGGCTCCTGCATGGCATTGACACGTGCCATGACCATGGGGCCGAAGCCCAGCCCTTGCCCATCCATGCGAATCTGAATGGCTGTCTGCCCCTGGTCCTGCTGTGTCTTTAAATGAAGGTTTTGAGTCTGCAGGGTGATGCTGATAAACTGGCTGAGGACCTGCTGAGCGTCTTCCACGGCGGTCTCACGGGTGTGGCCCATGGCATCCGTATAGGTTGTCGCAAGCAGGCCTTTCACCTCGTCCCAGTCACGATCTTCGATAGCTGTTAAAAACTTGGCCTGGGCCGCGAGCAGTTGCTTGTCGGCAGGAGTGCCTAGCACCCACCACCCAAACCAACCCACGGCGATGACGGCGGGAAGAAAATAGACAAAGCGAGGAAGGCGCATTTCATGGTTATTTCAGGTGACGGCATCACCCTCAAGGAGAAAAAGATCCGTGATGGATTGCCGATTGACCCAGAGCCCAGCAGCGGCACACTCGCCACTCTCATGGAACACGTTCTCGTTATCCCCCGCGCCCTTTTTGATTCCCTCGGTAGCTTTCAAGGTTTCCAGCCTGAGGTGGAGCGCTACCTGAACGCCATTCTCGCTCCCGGTGCGAATTTTTTCATGGAACGCCCTGCGGCAGAGGCGGACCCCACCCATAAACAGCTCATCCCGTATTCGATCTTCAAGCATGGAGATCGCTACCTCAGCTACACGCGCGGTGGCAGCTCTGGAGAAAAGCGTCTGGTGGCAAAGCGAAGCATCGGCATCGGTGGACACATCAATCCCGTGGATCAGGCGCAGGATCAAATGGGCGAGGCGATGTATTTTAACAGCATCGAACGCGAGATTTCCGAAGAGCTCCAGATGGGTGGCACGCACACGCAGCGGGTCATCGGCCTTATCAACGACGACTCAAGTGAGGTGGGGAGTGTGCACCTAGGGGTGGTTCATGTCTTTGAACTCAGCAGTGATGATGTGAAGTCCAATGAAGATGCTATCCAGGATCTGCGTTTTGTTTCTTTGCAGGAGCTTTTAGCTCAAAAGGATAGCCTGGAAAGTTGGTCGCAGATCTGTGTGAGTCATCTCGCCACGTTGTGATGGTCGTGGGGTGGGGGGCTGACTCACTTGAAGACTCGCTTGAGCACGGCTTTCTCCTCAGGCGTCAGGGTTTCCCGCCAGACTTGCTCTCCCCCCAGACCTTGATGTTTGGCTTGGCCAGCTGCGACGGGGCCTTGATAGGTCTTATCCACCTCATGCTGGCCATCTTTGATCCCCAGGACACTGCTGAGTTGAGCGCGTGACAGGTCACTGTTGGAAACGGCTTCGTTCTTCTCGGTTCCAAAGTCATTCTCTTCATTGGCAAGCGTCAGTGGCGCAGTGCCTGGGCCGCGCCCGATACCACCTTCTCCTGGGCTTTCTCCCTCGCCTTCTCCAGTGCCGGGGCCTTGTTTGAACTGATTCAGCATTTCAGCGAGTTCATCATCTTCGCCCTCACCGTCACCCAAGAAACCTGGGTTTTGGGTAAGGCCCTGGGACTCGGTCGCACCTTTCTTGAGCGCCTCACGGAGCTGATCGAGTTGAGACTTCGAGAGTGAGGGGATGTTCTTGGGATCCATTTGGGCCAGCTCTTTGAGCAGGTCTGGATTGAGTTCCAGCGCACTGGATTGCAGCCCTTTGACGGCCTCATCCAGGTCTTTGAGCAGTTGTTCTTTGCCTGCCTGGGAAAGCTTGTCTGAGTGATTTTGCAGTGCATTGAGACTGCGCTCTGCTGTTTTTAGATTTTGGGCCATTTCGGCCAGATCACGCTGCAGCTGTTCTTTCAGGGTGTCTGTGGCATGCAGGCTGTCGTGGCTGAACCACTGGTCTGGCGGTTGATCGCGTAGCGTCGTGATTTTCGCGGCTTGCTCTTCCTTTTCTTCGGGAGTGATGAGATTTTCCTCTTCCAGCTTTTTGAGCCACTCGTCCATCTGCTGCCAGGCTTGGGGCTGCATCGTGGGTGAAGGTGTAAGGGCCTCAGGGGATAGCGGAATCCATAGAGCTAGGGTGAGACAGGCGGCGCTGCTTAGCCAGGGGGCGATGACATGGGACCAGCGCCACTTCCAGCCATCTTCAGAGGCGGACTGAATGGCGGGCCAGGGGCCATGCCCTGCCTGGGCCACGCTGAGGGCATTGTGAAGGTGAAGGTGAGACTCCAGGCGCACCAGTGCTTGCGCGGGAGTGATGAAGTGAGCCCGCGCCCGCCAGAAAGCGGCTATCAGTGGGATTGGTAGCACGATGAGTAGCCCAGGGACGAAGAGATCTGTTATCTGGCCATGTGTGCGCCACCAAAGAATGGCAATAAAACCCAATAAGCCTGCTATGATGAGGAAGGGGGTAAGACAGGCGAGAAACCAGCCGAGATTGATTTTCCTAGCAGTCTGCTTTGCCTGCTGCTGCCAGTGGGTAAGTCGAGCGGCCTGTTCGTCCATGCTTAGATGATGTTAAGCGACTGTAAGATGGCTGACCAGTGTCATGGTGATTTTTTTCAATCGTGCAGATTGCTGGATAGTTTCATTTTTTGTGCATCATTAGGCATAAACATAGCTACTAAGTTCGTTATCCCTGCCCCTATGTCTGATTCCCTCCCTGATGATCTTCCTGAGCCGCTTTCAGAGGGTGGGACGGGAGCGAGCGATGGGTTTCCCTCTTTGGATGAGCTGGGGCAGTTACTGCCACAGTATGAGATGCACCAAGTCATTGGAATCGGCGGCATGGGGGCGGTGTATCTGGCTCGGCAATCTCATTTGGACCGTTGGGTCGCCTTGAAGGTGCTGCCTGCCTCAGCGGCTCAAAATGCGGAGGATTCTGAGCGCTTCAATACCGAAGCACGCGCCATGGCGCGGTTAGCTCACCCGCACATCGTTGCGGTGTTTGATTTTGGGCAGACGGCTGCGGGGCATTTGTATCTGGCGATGGAATACGTGGAGGGGGCAGACCTGCATTGGCGAACCCGGGCAGGGGAAATCACGCCCGAGCGGGCTCGGTCAGTCATCGCTCAGCTTTGCGAGGCTTTGCAATACGCTCACGAGCATGGGGTGATTCATCGCGACATCAAGCCTGCCAATATCCTCATCACTCCAGACTGGCAGGTGAAGGTGGTGGATTTTGGCCTCGCACGCGATCTGACCCTACAGCCGTCAGTGGATGTTTCTGAATACGGCACCCCTGACTACACTGCGCCGGAGCGTTTCATTGCGGGGGCACCAGTGGATCACCGTGCGGATGTGTATTCATTGGGCGTCGTGATTCATGAAATTCTCACGGGCAAGACCCCGCGTGCCGCCGGGGCATCCGCAGGGTTAGGTTTGCCGGAGGGTTTTGCGGGGGTGCTTTCAAAATGCCTCATGCATGATCCAGCGCGGCGTTACCAAAAAGCCAGTGATGTGCGTGCTGCGCTCCTCGCCGCAGCGGAGACTGCACGTAAAAAAGCAGCCATTGCTCCCGTGAATCCGCCGACAGCAGGGCCACGCCGTTATCCTGCACCCGTGCGGCCGGCACCACCACCTGCTGCCGACTCTGCTTGGCTGGGAACGCTGGGGTGGGCACTTGCCTGCTTCATTGCTTTAGGAGGACTGGGTTGGTTGGTCTGGAAGGATCATTTCCAAAAACCCTTGGTTGTGCCTGAAAGCGAAATGGTGGCCTCTGTGCCATCACCAGTTGTGTCCAAAGTTGAACCAATAGTTGAGCCTCAGAAGGTGTCTTCACCAACGCGGGCAAAGGAGCGGGAAAATTCTCCGGAGATGGTTCCTAACAATGCGATGGCGGAGCCCGTTGCTTTGGAGTCTCCAACTATGAATAAAACCATTCCGACTGCCGTAGCTCTCATTGCTTCCACTGCCTCTGCGCTGAGTGTGGACTATGCCCGGCAGATCAAGCCGATCTTTGCCGCCAAATGCTACGAATGCCACAGTGAGGAAAAGGGAAAAGAGAAAGGGGATGTGGCGTTGGATACGGAAGCCAAACTGAAAGCCACCATCGGACCTGGCCAATACATCATTCCAGGAAATCCGGCTGCCAGTGATATGCTCCGCATCTGCAAGCTGCCGAACGATGATGAGGATGTGATGCCGCCCAAAGGGAAAAATCGTCTCACGGCTGCTGAAGTTGCCCTGCTGGAAACGTGGATCAAAGAAGGCGCTAGCCTGACCAGTTCGGCGGCTAAGACTCCGGCCACGACCCCACTGACCTGGACCAGCAGCGATGGTAAGGCCATCCAAGCGAGCTTCGTGGCATTGGTTGGGGATCAGATCACACTCCGGATGGCGGATACACAGAAGGATTTTACGTTCCCGCTGAGTCGGCTTTCCGCCGAAAGTCAGGCCCAGGCAAAAGCGACTGCGGCCAAGTGAATGAATGCGGAAAGTGCTGAAAAGTCGGTGGCCATCACGATTCGTTTCAAATGGCGTTTCTGGACCCCTAACAGTTTAGTGAAGAGTGATTTTTTGCCTTCGATGCTGATTGCAGGCAGGCATTTCAACGGCGATGTCTGAGGTGTGTCGCAGTCGCCCCCGTCACCGCCTCCTCGCCGCCGTTTTTGGAAATGGTGTCGGCGTTTTTTGATCACCTTTTTGCTCCTACTCGTAGGGGTGGTGGTATTTCATCGGCCCTTATTGCTGACGGCGATCCGCTGGGTCGGGCCGAAGGCTGCGCAGAAGCTTGATTTGCCGCTGAGTTGGGCGGTGGATGGCTCCTTGTGGAATGACCTCAAGATTACCGGGGTGGAAACTGGGGGCGGGCCAGAACACTGGCTGCCAAAGGCGGAGATTGGAGAGTTCGCGGCGGACTATGACTGGCGGGCACTTGCACGCGGGGATTATGAGAATTCAGTGAAGCGAATCACTCTGCATGATGTGGAGGCTGTGGCTGACCTGCGCCGCCTTCCTGAAAGTCAGCCGAAGGATAAACCACCCGCGCCTAACCAAAAGTCGGATGCGATGCCGCCCATTGTCTGGCCGCGAACCGTGGATATCAAAAACATCAATGCGGAAGTAACTCTGGGGGATGGCCGCAAGCTGATTTTGCGAGGTCTGACGCTCCAGATGGGGGAGGGGATGCCTGGGGTGTTTGAGTGTCGCGAATTCAGTCAGGAGCCGGGTAACGTCAAATTGGAGAACCTGCGCGCGGATGTGGAGTGGGAAACACGCAAGCTGGTGGTCAAGAACCTGACGTTGCCAAAGGCTGTCATTCTGGAGCGACTGGAAGTGGACGTGCATGGGCTGTGGGATGCCGATCATTCGGCTCTCGTGGTGCTGCTGGCAAAATTGGGAGCGGCTAAGTTTGAGGTGAATGCCAAGGCTGCGGGTCTCCTGAAGGGGCCGATGCAGGTGCAGGCTAAAGTCCTGGGGCGAGATTTACGTTCAGAAGAGTTGCAGACGCTGGGGCTGCCGAAGGAAGTGTTTTTTGAAAAAGGCACGCTGGATCTGGATGTCACCGGAGATCCGGCAGCTCCTGCAGACCTGAGTATGGATGTGAGCCTATCCCTGGCTCAATTGCGAACCGCTGGTGCCACGGTGGATGCCATCTCAGTGGCTGCTACCGTTAAAGACGGGCGAGCGGAAGTGAAGGGCGTGAAAGTAACGCGGGGGCCTAACCAACTGGATGTCACCGCCCAGGCGACTTTACCGACGGATTTAAAGGACCTGATGTCCACTCCCTGGACTGCGCAGGTGAAGGCGACGCTGCCAGAGGTAACGGACTTTTTAGACCAGCCACCGCCGCTCAAGGGGCCCCTGGCACTGAATGTCTCCGCCGAAGGCCAGGGGGCGACGCCGCTGAAGGTGAATGGAGAACTGACAGGCGAAACCCTGTCCTTTGAAACCTATCAATTGCCGAAGCTGCGCACCCTATTTTCATTGACGGGTAAGGAGGCCCGCTTTGAGCTGCCTTCTCTGGAATTGGGCACGGGTAATGCAGTCAACTTGACGGCCATGATGCTGATGCAGGACGCGATGCCTGTGCAGGCCAACTGGACTTTGAACGTGGCTGATCCAGCGGGCCTGATGAAAACAACTGGGCTCCCGCCGTTGGAAAAGGCGGTCAAGGGCAAGGTGGAAAGCGTGGGGCAGGCAAAGTTCAACGTCCAGGATTTGAGCGCTCAAAATTACCAGGGGCTTGTGGCAGATCTGAATCTGAAACTCAGTGAGGCTGCTTATGGTGAGGGCCAGGTGCAGGGGGTGACCTTGCAAACACGAGTGGAAAAGGGACGCGCTTTGGTAGAGGTGGCGAGGGTGCAGATAGACCCGAAAAATGCGGTGAGTCTCACGGGTGGGATGGACATTAAGGCTCCGTTTGCTTTTACTGCTCAGGGGGACATCGGCCTGCCGGAACTGACGGCGCTGAACCCGCTACTGAAAAGCGTGGGAGCACCCGCAATCGAAAGTGGTGCGATTGTCGGTGACCTGAAAGTGACGGGCCAACTCAAGCCTTGGCTATGCCAGGGAACTGTGAAGGTGGATGCCAAAACAGTGCGTACTGCGACCATGCCCCAAGCGGCGACAGCAGTGCTGGAGACGACCTTTGAAGGCAACCGTGCTAGTCTGCAAAAGCTGGAGGCCAGCCTGGGGCCGTGGCGGTTGACCGCTAAGGGAACGGTAGATGATAAGCAAGCGCAGTTGGCCGAACTAAAAGTGTGGCAAAACCAAACTTTGCTGTTGGATGGAACGGTGAGCGCTCCGTTTGATGCGATCCAACCCGACGTGGTGAACGGTCAACCGATCAAGGTGGCAATCACGGCCAAAGATCTGCGTTTTCACGAGATCTTAGCTGCTGCCGGTATCAAAGACATTCCTGCAGGGATTTTAAATGCCGACATTCAAGTCAATGGACGGCTGGAATCTGCGCAGGGGCGCATCTTTGTGGAGGTGAAGGACGTGACGGTGCCGAAGGGGCCCAAGGCGTTTCGTCCTGCCACCTTGCGCTCTGAAACTCTTCTGGAAAACAAACGTGTGAAGACGCTGACCACGGTCACTCAGCCGCCTTTGCAACCGCTGACGGTGGAAGGTGATTTGCCTCTGGATGTCGCTGCGGTGGTGAAGTCTCCCCAGACACTGAATGGAACTCCGCTGAAGTTCAGCGTGAAGCTACCGGAGACGGACTTGGGCTTTTTGAGGGAGTATGCGCCGGATATGATCCGCAGTATTCCGGCTCGCGCCAAGATTGACGCTGAGGTGACTGGCACGGTGGGCAAGCCGATCGTCAAAGGTGAGGTGGATGTGGATGTGACGGAGGTGGTGTGGGCAAAACCTGACCTGCCTTCCGTGCGGAATGTGAAGGTGCGAATCGTCGGCAACGACCGCAAGATTACGCTGGAGGACATTTCGGCGGTCTTGGCGGGTGGACGTGTGAAACTGAACGGAACCGTGGATGTGACAGACGGTGCGAACCCAGCCCTGGACCTGAAGGTGGAGGCGAGGGAAGCGCTGGTATTTCGCGATCCGACGACGTCTCTGCGGGCGAATGCAGACATCACTTGCCGTGGAACTTTGCAGCAGTCCACGGTGGCAGGCCTCGTGGAGGCGGTGCGTGGCCGTGTCTTCAAGGAGATCGACTTGCTGCCTGTTTTGAAACTGCCTGCTGATGTGCCGCCGGTGCCTCCAGATACAAGTCGCAGTGAGGCTAAGCTGACCTTGCCACCACTGCTGAAGGATTGGATTTTTGACCTGAAAGTGCGCACAAGAGATCCGCTTTTAGTGGCGGGGAATTTGGCCAATGGGGCGATCTCTGCTGATGTGCTGCTGAGTGGTCGGGGATCTGCTCCTCAACTGACGGGTGGGGCAACGATTGATCGGCTGCTGCTGAAGCTGCCTTTCAGCATGGTGAAGATCACCAAGGGCGTCATCACGCTGCGCCCAGCGCACCCCTTTGATCCTGACTTGGATATCCGAGGGGAATCCCGGATCGGTAGCAATGAAATCACATTGTATATCTATGGCGACTCGACGAATCCGAAGACGCGATTTACCAGCACACCGCCGATGACCGAGCCAGACATCGTGACCTTGCTGGCTACGGGGACGACGTTGAATGGATCCGCGAGTGAACTGGCGTCCGAAGCGGCCACTCGGGCTGCGTTTCTGTTTTTGAGTGAGTTTTACCGCAAGACCTTCAACAAAAAGAAGGTGGTGCGTGAAGAGCCGCCACGCCTGAACATGACGTTCAACCCCTCTGGGGCAGATCGCAGCAGTGACAGCGTGCAGGCGACTTACGATCTCTCAGAGCGGTGGCGGGTGACAGGTCGTTTTACGCAGACGGGCCGTATGAAGGCACTGCTAGGCTATGTGTTGCGATTTGGCAAAGCCGCCCAGGCAATGGATGCGCGCCCTTCTTCCTCCATGGCTACGCCGACGAGCCTGAGCCCGATGCCGCTTCCTGCGCCCGGGGCACCTGCTCCAGTGCCAGTGGCCGCCCCGGCTCGCTAGAGGAAGGGCCGTGCGGAGGTGCGATGTCGAATTCTGGAAGCGTCGTTTTTTGGAAAGAGCACCTTTTTGCGAACGCAGTTTTTTATGATGCGAGCGCTCCTCGTCTTCACTTCGTCGGGGAGAAAGGGGGCGGACTGGGACGTGAGATGGGAGTTCCGCGAGGACGCGAAACTCGGCAGGCGAGACGCCCGCGCTCCATGGCGAACGGTAACGGGTGCGCTTTCGAGGAGGTGAAGACGCTTAGGAGTGGACTTAGCTCTGTAATTTTTCGAGAGCGGCGAGTTTCTTTTCCAATTCGCGGATGCGCTCCATCATCTCAGGGATCTTTGCGGGGGCGGAAAGCATTCGACGGCCTTCCATGAGGGGCTTGGCCGGGAAGCCGGTGTAGGCACCGGGTTCGGTGATGTTCTTGGTGACGCCAGCCTTCGCCAAAAGGGTAACCTGGTCGCTGATCTCCAGATGCCCGGCAATGCCGACCTGACCTGCGATGGTGACGTGACTGCCGATGTGGGTGCTGCCAGAAATACCGACCTGGGAGACGACGATGCTATGCTGACCAATGACGACGTTGTGGGCGATCTGGACGAGGTTATCTATCTTGGTGCCTTCACCGATCCAAGTGCGACCGAAGCGGGCGCGATCAATGGTGGTGCAGGAGCCAATTTCGACATCGTCATCAATTTGGACGATGCCCACCTGCTCGATTTTTTGGTGTCTGCCTTGGCTGAATTGGTAACCGAACCCATCTGTGCCGATGGCGGAGCCGCTATGGATGGTGACGCGATTCCCAATCTGAGTCATGTCCCGGATGGTGCAGTTGGCATGGAGCACGCAGTCCATGCCGAGCCGGGCCCCATGGCCGATGAAGACGCCTGCATGAATGGTGGTACCGTCTCCAATGATGACATTTTCCTCAATGACCGCGCAGGGCCCGATGGAGACCTGTTCAGGATTGAACTGGGCGGACTGTGCAACGACTGCCGAAGGGTGAACTCCTGCGTGAAATTCACGCGAAGGGGGGCCAAAAAAACGAATGACGCTGGAGAAGGCCAGGGTGGGATTTTCGACGCGGATGATGGCTATCTTGGGGAGTGGCTCTGCAAAGTCCGCTGCCACTAGAGCCGCCGTTGCATGAGTGGAACGCAGGGCACTGAGGTAGCGCTCGTTCCCTAAAAAAGTAACATCGCCGGGCTCGGCTTCTGAAATCGAATTCAGCCCTGTGACAACTCCTTCCGGATCTCCTTGGAACAATTGTCCGCCGACTAATTCAGCCAGACGTTGGTGCGTGATGGAGGTGCTCATGCTTCGCGAGACAGAAAAAAGGGCACGCCGGAAATCGCTTCGGCGTGCCCTAAATATGTAAGAAGGAGATTAGGGCTTCTTCGTTTCCTCAGCCTTTGGAGCGGCTGCAGCAGCAGGAGCGTTTTTATTGAGCTCGACCACGATCTGGTCGGTCACGTCCACAGCGTCTTTGTAGTAGATAAGCACAGGAACAGTGGAAAGGCTCATGCCGGACTTGTCGAAGATGAAGTCGTAGCCTTCGGTCTTCGCTTTGTCACGGACGACGACGAGGATTTCATCGTAGATGCCACGACGGATCTGGACGTCTTCCTGCTTGAGCTGGGTGGAGCGGCGGTTCTGCTGCTCACCGATTTCTTGTTCCAGAGTGCGCAGTTCCTTGGCCTTTTCATCGAACTCAGCCGCTTTCTTAGCGCGGGCATCCGGGGTCATGATCGGATCGCTCGCTTCTTTTTTCAGCTTCTGCATGTCCGTCATCAGATTTTTATAAACGGCCCAGCGGTCGTTCATTTCCTTCTGAGCCTTATCCACGTTGGACTTGAACTTTTCGGCAGCATCTTTGGTTTTGTGAAACTCAGAGAAGGCTTTCGACATGTCCACGACGCCGAATTTAAGGTCGGCAGCGCTGGCGAGGGTGAGGCTGGTAGCAAGGAAGGCTAAAGTCAGAAGACGAATCATAGAGAAGAATGAGAGGGGTCGGGAAGGGGTTTTGTTCAATGCGCTCAGGCGAGGCTTAGAATTTGTAGCCCATGTTGAATTGGAAACGTGGGCTGTCGCCGGTGAAGTCGTCCTTCACGAGTGGCAGGCCGAGATCAAGGCGGATCGGGCCGACTGGGAGGAACATGCGCAGACCGATACCGACGTTCGAATAGACTTCGCCATCGCCGACGATAGGACCGCCGTTGGCGATGCCGGAAGTCGCCGTGGTGTTGCCCTTGGCGGCGGTGATGTCCGAGGACACATAACCGACATCATAGAATACAGCGCCACGCACTTTTTCGATGATGGGGAACGAATACTCGATGCTTGCGTAGAGGGAGACGTTACCGCCGATAGGCTCACCGCTGCTGTCCTTAGGACCTGCTTCACGGTAGTCATAACCGCGAAGGTTGTTTGCACCACCGAGGAAGAGACGCTCAAAGATAGGCACGTCGGAGCTAGAGGTGCCGGAGTTGCCCCAGCCGTCCACAAAACGAGCCATACCTTCGAAGCTGAGGATGGTATCACCTGGGAGGGAGAAGAACTGCTGACCACCGATGTTACCGCCCCAGACTTCGACATCGCCACCGAGACCGGAGGCCATGAGGCCTGCCTCAAACTTGTGACCCTTACGAGTGATGAAGACGCTGTCGCGAGTGTCATGGACGAAACCGAAGTCCACTTTGCTCTGGATGAATTCGCCATCTTCATTGCGGATGAGCTGGCTAGGATCTTCATCTTCTTGAACATTCAGATCAATGCTCTGGAGGGTGTAGGTGGTCTCGAAGTAAGCGTTTTCGCCGATTGGCTTGCGGAGGCCGAGGGAGATCCCGGCATTGGTCTGCTCATAGCGGTTCGCCTGGGACAGGTAGAACATATTGCGATAGAAGAGTTCTGTGGTGAAAGCGAGCTTTTGACCCAGGAACCACGGCTCCGTGAAGGAGAGGTTGAAATCCTGGCGGCGTGGGCCGTAGCGGATGTTCATGTTGAAACGCTGACCTGCGCCACGGAAATCACCCCAGTCGGTGATGTCAAAGTTTGTCTGCGTGACGTCAATGAAACCGACGATGCTATCAATCGAACTGAAGCCTGCACCGAAGTTCACAGAACCGGTGGGTTTCTCTGCGACGTTGACCTCGATGTCCTTGAAGCCGTCCACCTCGGTGGAGACAGGGCGGACGGTGAGGGGATTGGCCTCGCCTTTGCCTTCGAAGTAATTCAAGTTTTCCAGACGGGTCTGGGCGGTTTCCATCTGGACGGTGTTCAACTCATCTCCAGGGGAGAAGGGAAGCTCACGACGGATGACTTCATCCTTGGTCTTCATGTTACCGCTGATGTTGACTTTGCGGATGAAGGACTTGGTACCCTCATAGACGCTGTAGGTCACATTGAGCTTGCCAGGGCCGGCATCGGAAAGGCGTGTCTCCACGCGGGCATCAGCATAACCACGGGAGCCGTAGTAGTCCTGGATCATTTTTTCGTCGCCACGGACGTCACTGCCAGAGTAGGCAAAACCTGCTTCAGTGAGAATCGCGGGAGTCAATTCATCTTGAGAGAAGATGGTGATGCCCTCAATGGTGACGGCAGCCACGTCGTATTTGGTGCCTTCAGTGATTTCAAAGACCAGGGCCACTTTGGTGTCGCTCTCGGCTTCGCGGCGATAGCCAACCTTCACATACACATAACCTTCGTCTTGGTAAGCCTGTTCGATTTTGCGCACGTCTTCGAGGACGGCTTGATTGTCCAGTTTGCCAGCTTTGCCCCAGAGGCGCCAGAAGGTCTTCTCTTTGGAGGTGAGCTTGGACTTCAGCGTGCGGGCGCTAATGGAGTTATTGCCTTCGAAACGAATGTCACCGATGAGGCCACGACCACCTTCTTCGACCTTGAACAGAACGCTGGAGAAACCTTCTTTGCTGGATGGCGTGACGTCATAAGTCACCAGCACGTCGGAGAAGCCCTTCTTCTGATACATCTCCAGGATCTTTTGTTGGGCGGCGCTCAGCTTGGCGTCATCCACAGGATCACCGACCTTCACCTCGATCTCTTTGCGAAGCTTGTCGTTGTCAAAAGCGGCATTGCCCAGGAAACCGATCTCGCCGATGCCGCCGCGACCAGAGATGGTGACGACCACACGGACACCGCCAGCGACGTTCACGGCCTGGATGTCCACGTTTTCCACCGCCCCGGTTGCATAGAGGGTACGAAGGTCACGCTCGACAGATTCATCCGTGTAAGGCTCGCCTTCACGGGTGGACATCTGGGCCCGGACGCGGGCTGGGTCCATGGTGGCTGCGCCTTTGAAGACCACATCTACCTGACGGACGATGCGGCGGCCAGTAGCGGCAGGGGACTCCAGAGAAACCTGGGCGTGGCTACCAACGGTGGCGAATGTGACGAAGGCAGCGACCAAGAGCGGACGCAGGGCGTTTTGGGGAGAAGAGAGGACTCCGTGGATCATAACGACGTGAGAGGTGTTCGGGAGAAGGACTGATGACCCCGAGCCTAAAGAGCAAGGAGTCGCGCAGTAATGCTGACCTTCACAAGGGGCGTCAAGGTGTAAAAACAGGTTTGATCTGTAAGTTACACAAAAGAAAACCCGCCGACTCCTGGCGGAGGACGGCGGGTTTTGGGAGAAAAACGCGTATTTTAGCGCTTAACGGAACAGTTCACGGAAGAAACCGCGGGTCTCTTTGCGGGCATTGTCCGTCCAGTTCCAGGTCTTGCGGGCGGCACGTTTGACGGCGCGGGCGGCGCGTTCGCCTTCATCTTCTGGGGTGGTGGCGGTGCTGGGGACGCGTGGGGACCAGTCTTGGAAGGTGACAGCTCCGGTCTCTGCGGAAACCACGACAAAGCCGACTTCATAACCGGTGTCGTCCTTGAGAGCCATGCCCCACTCTGGGATGCCGGTTTCGCTGCTGGTGGCCAATTGGTAGTCAATGCTGGCGAAGGTGGTCTGAGCAAGGGCGGCAGATTTAGCCGCGACGACTCGGGCATCGGCGCTGCGGTAGCGCAATTTTTTGAAGTCGAGCGGGCGGGAGGGCACGCGGTCTAGGATGCGGGTGCCTGCACCTGCAGGGGCGGCTTTCCACAGAGCGCCTTCGAGCTTGACGGAAATGCGGAGGATATCTTCTGGGCGAAAGGCATCACGAGAGTACGCGGTCCATTCCGTTGGCTCGGCCGTGGCTCCCGTGCCTTTTAGAAGCAGGAGACTTTCTGCGGTGGCGGTGCCAAAGCTCTGCGCGACAGCGATGGGGACTTCAGGATTTGCCTGAAGGCCGGAAATACCGGCAATAAAAAGAAAAGATAGGGATGAAAGGATGGTTTTCATGGTCGCGGAATCATAAGAACGCTGGCAAAATGAATCAAGACAGGTTTCTTCAACTGAAGATCTCTGTTTTTTCCTGCTTGCGGCTGCTGCCTGTGTCCTGATAATGCGCGCCCTCGAATCACTCCCTCCTCATGAGCGCCGCTGCCCCTCCCGAATCTTCCTTTGAACAGGCCATGGACCGCCTGGAGGAGATCGTGGCGCTGATGGAGGGAGATCGCATGCCGCTGGATGAAATGGTCTCCAGCTATGAGGAAGGCATGGGTCTGCTGAAAGTCTGCCGCCAAAGGATCGAGGTGGCGCGACGCCGGATCGAGATGATCACGGCAGATGCTGAGGGGAAGCCTGCTCTGGCCCCTTTCGATCCCGCGACGGCGACTGAACTCCCTGAGGACAAGCCCCGCCCTGCTGCCCCTGCACGCAAAAAGAAGCCTGCGGAGCCTGAGCAAGACACTGACGACATCCGACTTTTTTGACACCACGTGGATACCACCCTGCCCGCCATCACTTGCCCTGCTGATCTCAAAGCTCTGCCGCTGGAAAAACTGCCCGCGCTAGCTGAAAAGATCCGTGCCACTCTGATCGAGACCCTGAGCCAGACGGGGGGCCACCTTGGTCCTAACCTGGGCGTGGTCGAGCTCACCCTCGCTATGCACCGTGTGTTTGACACGCCGAAGGACAAATTTGTCTTCGACGTGGCTCACCAGGGGTATGTCCATAAGATGCTGACCGGCCGCTGGGATAAAATCCACACCATCCGCCAGTATGAAGGCCTGAATGGCTTCCTGCTGCGCAGTGAGAGTGAGCATGATTGTTATGGGGCGGGCCACGCAGGTACAGCTCTGGGTGCTGCCCTGGGCATGGCGAGTGCGCGCGACCTGAAAGGGACAGACGAGCATGTGGTCTGCGTTTCTGGCGATGCGGCCTTTACCTGTGGCCCGGTTTTTGAGGCCCTGAACAACATTTCCTCTCACACGAAGCGCCTGATCACGGTGCTGAATGACAACGAGTGGAGCATTGATAAAAACGTCGGCGCTATTGCGAAGTATTTTAACACCATCGCCACTCATCCCGGTTTTGCTAACCTGCATGACAAGGCGGCGAAGTTTGTGGAATTTGTCCTGGGCGGCGGTGCGCGCAAGCTGGCGGAGCGGGTGGAAAATTCAGCTAAAGGTCTCTTGCTGCCTCAGAGTGAAGGCGCGCACAATCGCAGCACGCTGTTTGAAGAGTTCGGCATTCGTTATTACGGACCCATCAATGGGCATGACCTGCCTTTGCTGATCCAGACGTTTGAGTTTCTGAAGACGCAGAATGAGCCGGTGATCCTGCACATCCTGACGGAAAAGGGACGGGGTTACAAACCGGCCCTGGAAGATCCAGGTAAGTTCCACGGTCTGGGCAAGTACAACATCGAGACGGGTGAGGTGCAGGCCATCGACAAGCCGACGTATTCGCAGATCTATGCGCGCACGGTCACGGACTTTGCCAAGGAAGATCAAAAGATTGTGGCCATCACCGCAGCGATGCCTGGTGGCACTGGGCTGATGGCCTTCAAGAAGGAGATTCCGGAGCGGTATTTCGATGTGGGCATTGCAGAAGAGCATGCGGCTCTTTTTGCCTGCGGCATGGCGGTCCAGGGACTTCGTCCTTTCCTAACCATTTATTCGACCTTCATGCAGCGGGCAGTGGACATGATCCTGCATGACATGGCCATTCAGCACTTGCCAGTGCGCCTTTGCATGGATCGTGGTGGTCTCAGCGGAGATGACGGCCCGACTCACCATGGTCTGTTCGACATCGCTTACCTGCGTGCGATTCCAGGCCTGGTGCACATGCAGCCGAAGGATGAAGATGAGTTTGTGGACATGCTGTGGACGATGGCCAACTATGACAAGGGGCCGATCGCCATCCGTTATCCTCGTGGCAATGGCCCGGGTGTGACGCCGAAGGCCAAGCCGCAGATCCTCGAAATCGGCAAAGCCGAAGTGGTGGCCGATGGTCACGACGTGGCCCTGATTGCCCTGGGCGATATGTTTGCTACGGCGGAACTGGCGAAGAAAGAACTCGAGGCCAAGGGATATTCCGTGGCACTTATCAACCCTCGCTGGATCAAGCCTCTGGACCATGCCGTCATCGAAACCTATGCCCGCAAAGTGAAGGTGGTCTGCACTCTGGAAGACCATGTGCTGATGAATGGTTTTGGCTGTTCGGTGATGGAGCAACTTGCCATCGCTGGCATCACCACTCCAGTGGTGCGCGTGGGCTGGCCGGATGAATTTGTGGAGCACGGTACGCCTGCCATCTTGCGCAAAAAGCATGGTCTCACGGTGGAAAATACCGTGGCGCAGGTGCTGAGTAAGTTGGCTTGATCTGCCCTGTGTTCTGAGAATGTTTTGAGAACCGCTGCCGGAAACGGTAGCGGTTTTTTTGTGAACCGCAGGCTCGAAGGTGGGAAGACCCCAAGGCGCGGGACTAGCCAAGTCTCGTGGTTGGGGGGAGAGTTAAAGAGGATGCGGTCTGTAACTATTGCATCCATTGTTAGACCGGATGATTTGCCATATTTTACCACACGTCTTTTTGCCATTTTCTGGTGAGCGGATGTGGGAGTGTGTGCGGAGGTTCAGAGGCCGGGACTTGGCAAGTCCCACTCCTTGGGGCGTTGGGGAAGCTCGGGAATGGATGAGCTTGCGAAAGCGCCAGAGGACTGGCGCAATCCGGGACGCTTTGCGACGGTGTGGCTGCGCCCGCCAGGGCGTGGGGGCGGCAGGTTCTTTGAGGTGGATTGACCGAACGAGGCCGGGTGCGAGCTAAAGCTCGGGAGTACTTTGACTTGTGCTACCGGGCCTGCCAGCGCCGCCACATCAGGCCCCAGAGCAGAATGGGCACTCCGGCGCTGAGGGCCAGGGCCCAGGCGGGGCTGGCGTGGCCCAGGTGGCCGATGGCGGCAAAGGCGAAGCCCAGGGGCAGGGAACCGCAGGCCAGGGACAGGGCAAAGGTGCGCCAGGGCATGCGGGCGAGGCCCGCCAGGCAGGCCACGGCCTCCGGCAGCACCGGGGCCCAGCGGGACAGGGCCACCACCCAGCCACCGCGCCGGGCAAAGAAGGCCTCGCCCTTCGCCAGCCCCGCCTCTCCGGCGATCCAGCGTGCGGCGGGCCGCCCTAGGCCCCGGCACAGGGCATAGGCCAGCAGGCCGGATAAAAACGAGCCCGCCGCCGCGATGAGGCCGCCCCAGGCCCAGCCATACATCCAGCCCAGGGCAGACATGACGATGGTGCCGGGGATGGGCAGCACGATGTCGCTCACCAGCAGTGCCATGCCTGCCGCCCAGGCCCAGTGTCCATACTGGCCCAGCCAAGTGCGGGTGCCCTCCAGGCTCAGCGTCTGGTCAAAGGCCGCGCCCCAGACCAGAAAGGGCCCGATGATGCCGATGAGGATGAGCAGAATGAGGGCCCAAAAAGCGCCTGGGCCGCGAGGTGACGTCATCCCGCATGAAGGCCGCATTTCTCAGGGATGCAAGGGGGCGCTGTGGGGCGGGCAGTTGGCTGCGGCCTCATTCATCATTTGCCATCTGGCCGTTTCGGGTCATTCGTATCGAAAGACATGTCCTGCAAAATTGACCCCGCTCTGCACACGGAAAAAAAGCCCGACTGGATCCGTGTGAAGCTGCCTCGCGACCCCGTTTTCTGGAGCACGAAATCGCTGATTTCTGACCTGAAACTGCACACCGTCTGCGAGGAGGCCCAGTGCCCGAACCGCTGGGAATGCTGGAGCCAGGGCACGGCCACCTTCATGATCGCCGGGGACCGCTGCACCCGCGCCTGCGGCTTTTGCGCCGTCAAGACCGCCAAGCCTTTCGCCCTCGAGGCCGATGAACCCCAGCGCGTGGCCCAGGCCACCAAGCGCCTCGGTTTGAACCACGTCGTCATCACCGCCGTCGCCCGCGACGATGTGAAGGACGGCGGTGCCGAGCACTTTGCCCGCACCATCGAGGCCGTGCGCGAGGCCGTGCCGCACATCACCATCGAGATCCTCGTTCCGGACTTCAATGAGAAGGAAGACTCGCTGGATGTGGTCATGCGTGCTCGCCCGCACATTTTCAATCACAACCTGGAAACCGTCGAGCGCCTGACCCCCCTCGTCCGCAGTCGCGCCCAGTATCATCGCAGCCTGAAGGTGCTGAAACGCGCCAAGCAGATCTCTCTGGACCTGGGCACCAAGTGCGCCACCAAGAGTGGCCTCATGCTGGGCCTCGGCGAAACGGAGACAGAGCTCTTCCAGGCCATGGATGACCTGCTGGAGCACGACGTCACCGTGCTGACCTTGGGCCAGTACCTGCGCCCCTCCCCGCAGCATCTCCCCGTCATCGAATACGTGCATCCGGACACGTTCGAGAACTACAAGGAGATCGCCCGCAAAAAAGGCTTCCGCCACGTCGCCAGCGCCCCGCTCGTCCGCAGCTCCTACCACGCCGCCGACTTCAAGCCGGAGCTGGATGTGGAGTAGGGGGGTAAGAGACAATTTATAAACATCGGATAGCTGTGTTCCTATGGATCTAAGAAACTGGGTAAACAGGCTACAGCTCTTCAGGGTAGTTTGGGCTATAGGTGGCCATGCGGGTGATGGCGACTCCCTGGATGTGGCCTATCGGTATCACAGTTCCGATGAGTTACTGAACTTCTTCCGCTTCCTCGGCCTTGAACCTGTGGTTTATACCGAGAAACCACCTCAGCCCGAGGTGGGTGTTTCCTATCCTGGAGACGTGTATGATGAGTTTCCATTCCTGGTTCAGGGGACGGAATGGATCGAACAACCGGCGCATTGCCACGTCGCCGGTCAGGCCGTCTTCATCTATGCCCATGGTGGTATGGTCACTCTGGGCGTACATGACGGCTTCGACATTACTGACGCCGCCGTGGCTCGTGCGGAACTGCTCGAAAAGCTGCTGGAGAAGGCCCCTCTGGAGCGGATCGAGCCACCCGTGGACAGCCGGCGATGCATCTGCCCGAAGCATCATCCAGAGTACTTCGAGTGATCTTTGAAAAAGGCGGGCTGGAGAGATCCCGCCAAAAAAGGATCTTCGATCCAGATTGTAATCGCCTTCAAGCACCCGCCCGATGATGTTGGGGAAGGTGTTTTAACCTAACAATGTTTGCTTCCAGAATAGGCCGCATCACCCGGAAAGCGGGCCGGGTGGAGTTTGTCATCCATAACCGCTGGCCTTGTGTGGCCATCCCGGGTTTTCTGGTCCTGTCATTGATCTGGCTTGGAGCTTCGTTGTTCATGCTAGCTGGCATTCTGGGATTTGTATCCCCGGAGACCGTGACTCCCACGACGCGGGTGTTCCTTTGTTTCTTTACGCTGGTCTGTGCCGTGGCCGGGGTGCTGAGCGTGAAGGATGGCTATCGCAAGGCATTGGTGCGGCTGGAAGGGACCGCTGATAAAGACGGGCTTCGCCTCATGCGCCGCTCGTTTCTGGGCCGCAGGACGTTGAACTATGCCTGGAGCCAGATTGATGGCGTCACGAAAGTGGTGATTGATGGCAAGTTTTACCGGAATGTTGTCCTCTACGTAGAAGGGAAGTTTGTGGATTTGGACACTCACCTTGAACCCAGGATGGCCGAGGCTCTGGTGAATGCTTTGGAGGATGTGCGGTGTGAGGCCTCTTCTTGAGGGGTTTGAAGGGTCTCTAAAATCCCTCATGTGGATGAACGGCCCTGCTTCCGCTCTGTCTGAAACTGGCGAGTTTGCCTGTCTCACCAGTATCCTTGTCTGAAATGAATCATTTCCTCATCCTCGTTCTGTTTCTCATCGGTAGCCTTGGCGCTCAGGCGGGAGAATACCGTTTCAGATGTCAGGGAGTAGTTACGGGCCTGTGCGATCTTATCTATGATGCGGAAGGGAGGGAAACGACGGTCAAACTCGATTTTGTGGATCCTGAATCAGCGGCGGTTTTTCTGGCCCTTCAGAAGAAGCGAATCTACGGCACCAAGGGATTTGAAGACCACCAAGGAGTCAGGTGGGAGCAGGGCCTCTTTCTTGTGGGTGAGTTCGCCTCTGAGAAGAAATGGACTCCAGCGGCCCCCAACATGGCACAGAGTGAAGCCTATCGCGATTTCAAGGTGACGGGGGTCAAACTGGTTTTCCCAGTTTGGCGTTTTCAGGAATGTGAAGAAGTGGAGGATCCTTCAGCACGACCTGTATTTCTGGAAACTCACTTCAGCTTTGAATCGCTTTTTCCTCTGGGATTAAAACATGCGGGAAAGCCGATTGATTGGAACAAACACACGGTTGTCAAAGGTACTTGAAGGCTTGCCGGAGCAAGGCTGAGTGTGTGTAAATGCCTGTGGCTGGACTGAAATAGAGCAACATCGAATGATGATGGTCATTCGGTGAAATGGATTGATTTTGGAGCGCTAAGTCATTACTCGTGAGTCTTTAATCAATCTCCGCACGACCTGCTTATATGGGGCTTTTCATGGATCTGGCCGCCGTTTTGAAACCTCAGCCTGAGGTCGAGGATTACTTCAACCGAACTTCGACGACGTCTGAGGCCTCCTGTGCCTCCTTGCTTCCAGATCGGGTCCTGGTGTCCTTTCATGAGGCTACGGGTGATTTTTCCCGGATGGCCAAGCTCTCTTCCGATCTGGGGTGTGCCGTGGTGGGATTGCACATTCACGATGAGGATTTGTGGATGTACGAGTTTTATGTTTCGGGTGAATTACAGGACCGTTTTAACACTTGCCCAAGCTACTGGGAGGAGATCCAGCACGAGGAGCGTGCGATGTGGAAGGGGGATGCCCAGGTAGTGGCATCGCATTGGACGGGCCTGGATCCAGAGTCGATCCGTGGTTATCTGATTCATCACGATCTGCTGCCTCCAGAACATTCTGCCAAGTCATACCCAGATGACGTGTATGAGATTGGTGATTGCTGGCAGATCTGTGATTTCTTGAAGAAGCTGGGCACGCTCTATCCGTCCGAATGATCCACTTTTGTACCATGAAGGGAAGGAGATCAGCCTCGCTAGGGCCTTGGAGATTGTGAAGACTTCCAAGAAGCCAGATGTGCCATCGGCCACCGGACTGCCATCCATCCGGGTCACCCGGCCTCCGCCGTTCCGCACCTCGGATGATGAAGAGGGCAAAAATAAGGAAGTGGCCGATTTGTTCATCACCCTGACGAAGTATGGTGAGTCCGTGAAAGTGGACGTTTATCCGACGTGGTAGCTGGGTGTCTGGGCTGCTGGGTGGAGATGCAGTTTACCTTGAAATCCATCCACTGACCTGTAACACACCATTCCATGAAACAGATGAATTCAGGGCCTGATTTTTCCGAAGTTGAGACGCTTGAGATGGCTTTGGAGCTGTGCGCGCAGGGTATCCTGGAGCCTCTGTATCTGATGCCGTGTGAATTTGGCGGTGGAGCAGTTCCTGAAAATACAGTGTATGTTCCGGTAGGGATGGCGGAGGTCAAACTCAAGAACGATCTGGAGGTGATTGCTCCATTGATTCGTGAAGGGCTCGTGAGAGAATATATGGCCCTTCCAAGCTATGCAGGACGAAGCTTCGTGCCTATTTCAATCCTCGTCCGTGCCTTTGATCCACGCGAGGTTTCCTTTGAATTCGCGATGTGGGGGGAGGCGCTTAGGCAGGGGACGACCGGGAATCAAAATGACTCCGTGATCTGAGTGCATGACTGCAATGAAGGCTCCGCGGAGCAAGGCTGTCGTGGGTTTTCATACTTCGTGATTCTCATGCGACCTTTCAGGCCGCGACGTCACTCTTTCGATTGATCTCTCCTCCGCCCAGGGCTTGTGCCCAGGACTGAAACCACGGGCTCTTTAGGCCTGAAATCAGGTCTTGGATTCGATTCCTTTTTCATCGTGGTTTGTTTCTGAATGGATGGACGGAAAACTCCAAACCTCGTTTGAATTTCCTGGCTTCTCATTCAAACCCGTGGAGGTTCGTTCGCACAAAAGCGCCATGATCATCCTCAGCGAGTCTTCGCCCCAGCTCCCGGATTCGGCCAGCTTGAGAGACCTTATTCGTTCGACTGAGGCGGCGCGTCTTGCGGGGTGGCAGGTGTATCACATTCCGGGGGATTTGCCACCGGGAGTCAGTGCGGATGATGCGCTGTGGCATGTCCCTGTTCAGCCGAAGGTCGTCGTGGGCTTGTGGACCGGCTACATTCCACTGCCTGAACATTACGAGGAGATTTATCAGGCGGCCTTTGCCAGAAACATACACCTAGTGAATGCGCCAGATCAGTTTCGGCGGGCGGAGGAGTTTGACCAATTTTATCCCTTTATCGAGGATCTGACCGCCAGGAGCGAATGTGTGGCCGATGTATCGCACTGTGAAGCTGCTGCCCAAAGAATTGGTTATCCCGTCTTTCTGAAGGGCACTGTGCAATCCCTGAAATCGGATGGTATCGGATCGTGCGTGGCGCATACGCCAGAAGAACTGAAGGTGATCGCTGGCAAAATCATGTCCGGCCACCGCAGATCCTTGGGCAAAGTGATCGTTCGTGAACTGCTGGATTTAAGATGCAGCCGGGTGGGCCCGGGCGAATTTCCATTGGGGCGCGAATACCGGGTCTTTGTCTATGACCGTGAGATCGTAGGCCTGGGATATTATTGGGAAGGGGAGGATGATCTGGCGGAGTTGCAACCCAATGAGCGCAAGCTTGTCGAGCATCTGGCTTTGGAGGCCGCAAGCCGCTTGGGCGTTCCGTACATCGCTGTGGATATTGGGCAAAAACAAAACGGTGACTGGATCGTCATTGAGGTGGGCGATGCGCAGTTTTCGGGCTTCAGCCAGATCCCCATTCAGGAGCTTTGGGCGCGGTTGACGGCACGGATCGAAGCGAAGTCTAAACCATGACTGATACGAAACCTGAGTCCTTTGCACTTGCGCCGGAGCAAGGCTGGCCTGGTTTTGTCCGCAGTTCAGAGGTGGAGGACCTCCTTTTGGGATCTCTTTTGCGCGTAGGTTCCGGTGGCATCTGGTGCTATTACAACTTTACCTCGGACACTTCCGTGTGGTCTGCTGATTCATCGCCAGACAGTTATCTCTATGTGGGGTGGGATTGTTTCGTTCCGGGTCAGGCCTCGAAGATTCAGGAGATGACTGTTTGCCTCACAGATGACCATTCGGAGCATTTTGCACAGCTTTCAGAGGTGGTTCGACGACTTGTCTCTGATTTTGGGCTGTGCAGTTCGTCCGTTTCTGATAAGACTGGAAAACACTGTCCCTGATCCAATCACACGTTATGCCTGATCCTTCTGATTCCAATCCTCGGTCCTTGATGCTGGGGCTGGCCCTGGTGGGTTTGCTGGTCACGGGCCTTGCCGGGGGCGTGCATGCGTTTCTTTCGGGTTCGCCTTTTGGGCTTTGGGCTTCGGTGGGGGCTTTTGGTTTTCTGGCGCATCTGCTGGCGAAACAGAGCCGGGCTTGATTCCCCTGAAGTCTGGGCTGGTCAGCGGGCGGAATTTGGGTTTTCATGATGGCTCTGATGCCGCCTTGCCGGGTCTTTTTAGATCCAGGAGGCTGCGTTGTTACGATCCCTTTCCGCCATGTCTTCGACGCATTCTTTGAACTCTGTGGTCAGCACCGGGCGTGTGTTGCCAGCCAGCCCCCAACAGGTCTTTGCCGCCTTTCAGCAACCGGATCGGCTGGCGCAGTGGTGGGGGCCGGAGGGGTTTACGAACACGTTTGAGCGGTTCGAATTTGAGCCGGACGGTCAGTGGGTCTTCATGATGCATGCGCCGAATGGGGCGAACTATCCGAATGAGAGCTTGTTCCGGGAGATCGTGCCGGATGAGAAGATCGTGATCGAGCATGTGGTGAAGCCGTGGTTTCGGCTGACGGTGACGCTGACCCCACAGGGGGAGAAGACGCATCTGGCCTGGGACCAGGAATTTGAAAGCCCGGAATTCGCCGAGCGGATGCGGCCGCTGAGTGACACGGCCAATGAGCAGGTGCTGGACCGGCTGCAGGCGCTGCTGGCGAGTGAAAGCTGAGGTGGCCTAACCAAGTGTTTTGTAGCAAAATCCCATCCATCGAAGGAAACATCATGAAAGGCACCGAGACAAAAAGGAAGCTGACGGCGCAACTGCGTGAGGAGCTGCTGGCCACACTGGAGGCCCGTTTTGAAAAGAACGAGAAGCGCCATCCGGGACTGGAATGGGCCCAGGTGAAGGCCCGGCTGGAAGCGAAGGCGGAGAAGCTGTGGTCCCTGCATGAGATGGAAAGCACAGGCGGTGAACCGGATGTGGTGGGGCACGATGCGAAGACGGGGGAGTATGTCTTTTTCGATTGCTCGGCGGAGAGTCCCAAAGGCCGTGTGAGTTTGTGTTACGATCGCGAGGCGCTGGATTCGCGGAAGGAGCACAAGCCCAAGGACAATGCGGTGGACATGGCCGAAGCGATGGGCATCGAGCTTTTGACGGAGGAGGAGTATCGGGATCTGCAGAAGTTGGGCAGCTTCGATATGAAGACCTCGAGCTGGGTGCAGGCCCCTGCGGACATCCGCAAACTGGGCGGTGCCCTCTTCGGCGACCGCCGCTTTGGCCGCGTCTTCATCTACCACAACGGCGCGCAATCTTATTACAGTGCGCGCGGCTTTCGCGGCTCGCTGCGGGTGTGAGGGGGAAGTCGCAACCGATCCTTTGATATGAAGCCTGCTGTTTTGAGCCTTTTAAATCATTGTGGAAACCACCTCAAAGATTGAATCCTTGAATTGCGAAGGATTGCTGGATTGCATTCATTTTCAATTCTCGCCAAGTCTTCGGCAAACGAGAGGAAAAAGACGTCCCCCCTCGCCCCGCTTGCGGGGAGCAGGGCGGGGGGAGGGGCTGTGGGGTGGTCTTGGGGATCGAAGACTCGAAGCATCGTTGTAGGGGAAATGGCAACCTTTGCGGACGGACTTTCTGCGTGCTACGACCACCCCCTCACCTTGGCCTCATCCCCCAATTCTTGGGGGAGAGGGAACACGCTTTTGGAAGCTCTGGATGAGAGAGCTAACGAGGGGTGAACCGCTCAGGAATTCACACTGCATAGACGGGATATATCCTTTATCCGATCTCTTCGATTTTGATCTCTTCGACTATTTTCTGGAAACCCGGCAGGAAGCGTGAAGGGTGGGATCTTCTGACATTGACCTCTCCATGATGCCACCCGCTTTTCAACGACGAACGAGGTATTGGTTAGGCCTGACGGTCTGCTGGGTGTTCTTTGCGCTTTTGAAGCTGTATGATCATTACGATGGTTTTACCTCGATTATCGGCGCGCCGATTGTGGCCACGGTGCTGACGGTGCTGGTATTTCCGGCGGTGGTGCTGCTGGGGCAGGGGCTGCGGGTTCGCGCCCTGGGGCGGCGCTGGTATGGGAACCCGAAGGTGGCCGTGCTGCTGCTGACGGTCTGCCTGCTGCTGCTGTATGGGGAGTCCATGGGGCTGACCCACACGGTCTATGATGAGGTGTATGAGGAGACGCTGTCGCGGCTTCCTGCGGTGGTGAGCATCCCTGCTTTCCTGGGGTTCCTTTTTGCGGTGACTTTTTGGCCGGGACGGCGGGGGGCGGAAAAGTAGAAAGAAGGAAAGTGGAAAGTTGAAATGATGAGGAGGGGTGGGCTTGAAGCTTGGCGAATTCGTGTCAGCTTTGGGCCACGCTATGCCTTCTGATTACGAATGTAAGCAAAGGCTTGCATTGAAAGCTGCAAAAATCGTTGCCATTGCTATGTCGGCAGATATCTAACAAAAACCATGACAAGAAGAAAGGCTGCTTTTTTAATGATGGGCGGCGGTGTGTCGCTAAACCTTTTGGCCGAATCATCTGTTGCCGCAGACGGCAAGCCTGTGCGGGAGTTTGTTTTCATCCTGTCTCGATTTAATTGTCTGCTGCTGACGACAGACAATGCAGGTTATCGCTTGTGCCTCGTCGAGGATGACAGGCCGGGCGAACTGATGCGGACCTCCTTCAGTGGTTTTTCGCTTTTGAAGGAGTCTGAGACCTCTCTACTTTTTGCCGCTCGATACGAGGATCCATTTTCCGAAGATGAACTGCCTTTTATTTCGCTGGAGCTGCACAAAGACAATGATCGTGGTGAGCGCAGTAACCGAAACATAAATTATGGCGAGTGGGTGATGCGGATAAGTGGCCGAGGCTTTCGTTTTGAAGAAGTGCGGCAGATGTTAATCGAAAGGCGGGTATCCGTACTTTGGACTCCTGAAGATCCCATGGTCTTTCGCGGTGAGATTGCTTCTGACCAATTCGGGGATGAGACCCTGGATTATTTGCACCGATGAAAGATGGCGGTTTTTTGGGGACGAGATAACCGACGGCTTTTTAACGGTGATTTGTTGGCCAGGACGGCAGGCAGAGCGGTTTCAGGCGGTGATGGAGCGGCTGCGGCGGCAGGGGGGTAACCAAAAGTAAGGTGTGTTTTGGGGCTGTCTGCGTGGATCGAGCACTGAGGGCTTGGCGGATGGGAGGAGCTGTTTTAATAGTTTGGGCAGTTCTTGATTCCTATGGAAACTGATACCGACATGATTCCTCCTGTGCGCAAAGGCCGTGATCTGGCGCTGGTGGGGGCGTGGCTGCAGGTTGGGCCTATCATCGGAGCGGGCATCACCCTGGTGGGACTGGTGCGGGCCTTTGCGGTTATGGGGATGAAGGTGGGAGATCCGGCTGAATTGAGTGCGGTGATTGGCGAGGCGATCATCTCGTCCTTGCTAGGCATGGTGATCGGGCTGGTGGGGGCGGTGATGATGCTGACAGCGGTGTACTCCTCGGGTTACAGGGCACCGTGGTTGTATTGGGTGCTGCTGGTGCTGGGTGTGCTGTATGTTCCGGCTGTGCCCGTGGGCACTATCATTGGGGCGGTGTTTATCATCACGGCGCTGGCTAAAAACCAGGAGTTGCTGGCAGCACCGAGGAAGCCGCAGGTGCGCCAATGGCTTGGGTGAAGGTGGGGCGTGCGGGGGCGAGGTGCGGGGGCTGCGGCGGGGGCTTTGTTTGTTGTGCGGGTGTCTGTTAGCTGTCGGCGCTGCTATCCGCACAGGGACTGTGCGGGCTACCTTTCTGCGGGCTACTTTTAAAAACGCCGTAGGCGGCCTGGTGACGAGCCAAAGCCTGGAGAGGGGCTTTGGAGGCTGGTTTGCGCAGACTGCGTTTTCATTGGGCTTGATCCGCCGAGAGGTGCGTGGAATGGACGCGGTGACCATGGAAACGGACCTTTTCAAAGACAAGAAGCGCGAGGTTGTTGCGTCGCTGCAACGTTATGTCTCGCAGGAGCTGGACTGTGACCTGGGAGACATCCAGGCTGTGCATCTGCTGGAGTACATTCTGAAAGAGATCGGGCCCTTTGCCTACAATCAGGGGGTGGAGGATGCGAAGGCTTACTTTGCGGCGAAAACGGAGGATCTTGCGGGGACGTGCTTTGAGGAAGGGCTAACGTACTGGCACAAGGGCGCGCCAGGGAGCCGACAGGTGCGGCGGAAACCTTGAGGGGAGCTTGCGCCGAGGACTTCATTTTGGTAACGTCTACCCGTCCCCGATGCTTAAACAAATCCTAGATCCTGATTCGAAGCCGTCACTGGTCCTGGGCCGCTTTTTTAGATGGGGGATGCTGGTGCTGTTTTTGGGCTTGTTTGGATGGACGTTGAGTTCCAGCCTTGGCCGGGCAAATGGCGACTGGCAACAGGTGGTCCAGCGCTGTGCTGCGCCCAGCCTGCTGCTCGTTAGCCACTTGGCTTTAGGTTTCGAGTGGCCCCGGCGAGTCCGCTGGGCCGTGTATGGCGTGGCCTTGGTCTGGCTGGTGCTGGCGATTTGGCTTCTGGAGAGGGACCTGGCGGAGGATTAGAGAAATGGGCCTGGGCGCTTTTCCTGATTGTCCCTGGTGGAGGGCGTCGTTTAGCTTGTATCCTTTCTTCCATGCATCGCTCGCTGCTCCTTGCTTTTTCCTTGGCCACCCTGGCTTCCGCTCAACTCCATCCGGATGGGGCCACGGCCTCGTTTCGGGGCAGTCTGCCGCCGAAGCCGGTGGCGGCGCTTTCAGCCGAGCAGGAGGCGGGGATCGAGAAAGAGCTGGTCGAGGTGACGCAGGCTTTCCAGGCGGTGAAAAAGCATGAGCGCGCGGCGGATGCGGACATCTTTCTGAAGGCGGTGCGCTATGCGCTGGATTTCGATGAGTGGTATGACAAGAAGGCTGAGGACGGTATCAAAAAAGCGACGGCGTTGCTGGCGGAAGCAAAGACGCGCATCGCCGCGCTGAAGGCGGGCAAGACACCCTGGATGGAGGGCAGCGGGCAGAAGGTGCTGGGCTTTTACTCGGCCATCGATGGCAGTGCGCAGCCCTACGGGGTGGAGGTGCCAGAGGGGCTGGAATACGGCCCGGGTAAGAAAGCGGTGCCGATGTGGATCTGGCTGCATGGTCGCGGGGATACGGCGACGGATCTGCACTTTGTCTATAGCCGCCTGAATGCGAAGAAGCCGGGACAGTTCCAACCGAAGGGCACGATTGTGATTCATCCCTTTGGCCGTTACTGCAATGGCTGGAAGAGCGCGGGGGAGACGGATGTGTTTGAGGCGCGGGATGATGCGAAGGCGAGGTTTAACGTGGATGTGAACCGCATCGCGCTGACGGGCTTTAGCATGGGCGGGGCGGGGGCCTGGCACATGGGGGCTCACTTTGCGGATCAGTGGGCCTGTGTGCACCCTGGGGCGGGCTTTGCGGATGTGAAGCGCTACCAGAAACTGACGCCGGACAAGTACCCGACCTGGTATGAGCAGACGCTGTGGGGGGTGTACGATGTGCCGGACTACGCTCGCAATTTTTTCAATGTGCCCCTGGTGGTGTACAGTGGGGAAAATGACACCCAGCGCGATGCGGCTGCTTACATGGAAGGCATCCTGAAAAACGAGGGGCTGACGATCCCGCACCTGATCGGCCCGGGCATGGGCCACAAGTATCACCCGGAGGTGATCAAGGAAGTGCAGGCGAAGATCGAGGCAGCGGTGGAGAAGGGTAGGGACCCGATGCCGAAGAAGGTGACCCTTCAAACAAAGACGCTGGGGTATAACAAGATGTTCTGGGTGGAGATCCTGGCCCAGGAAAAGCCGTGGGAGGATACGCGCATTGACGCGGAAATGGGCAGTGATGGGATCCTGCGCGCCACTACCAAGAATGTGGCCTCTTTTTCACTCAGTCCGAATGCAAAAGTCGCGGGCTATGAAATCAACGGGCAAAAGCTGTCGCGTGGACGGACCTTCCTCCAGGATGCCCAGGGCGGGTGGAGAACGCAATCCAACAAAGAGAGCAAAGAAAATACGGTGTGGCTGAAGCAGGCTGGCCAGAGCGGCCCCCTCGAGGAACCGCTCAAGCGCCCTTTCCTGGTGGTGCTGCCTGAGGGCGACTCTGCCTCGCCGGAAATCACCGCTTGGGTGAATGCGGAATCCCAGCATTTTCTCACTCGCTGGCGCAGCCTGATGCGCGGCGACGTGCGGGTGAAGAAGGCAGCGGCGGTGACGCCAGACGACATGCTGCGCTACACGCTGGTGCTGTGGGGCGATGCGGCTTCCAATCCCCTGGTGGCGAAAGTGCTGCAGGCTGGCAGCACGAAGAAGCTGCCCTTTTCTTGGACCCCGGATAAACTGGTGCTGGGCTCCCACTCTGTGGATGGCCGCACGCATGTGCCGGTGATGATCCGCCCGAACCCCCTGGAGCCTCGTGGCAGTGTGATCCTGAACTCCGGCCTGACCTTCCGGGAAGCGCATGACCGGACGAACTCGCTGCAAAACCCGAAGCTGCCGGACTGGGCGATTTTGGACATCACCCAGGCCCCGAATGCGGAGAGCGCGGGGAAAGTGGTGGCAGCGGATTTCTTCGATGAGTTCTGGCAGGTGAAGGTGGCCAAGTAAGGGGGGCGGGGCTTTGGGGGCTGAATGGCACGCAAAGGCGCAAAGACGTCAATGATCTGAATTTTTGCGTTTTTGCGTGAGTCCTGCTAGTGACGGCACTGGCGGAAAGGCTTCATTTTTGACCAAACATCTTTTTGCCATTGTCTGGGAGGGCTTAGAAAGGGGGCGGGTTTGTTCGGTCTGCTGGTGTCTAGCCTTTAGGCGATCTGGAGAAGGTCCGGCAGGTCATTGAGTCGCCTAAAGGCTAGACACCAGCAGAGCTGGCGAAGGCGGAGTGGTAGGCCGACCCAAAGTTTGAGCCCAAGGAGCGGGACTTGGCGTGTCTCGTGGTTTGAGGGGCTGGGGAGGCTCGGGGTATGAGGGGGAGAGAGTGGGATGCTGCGCATCCAGTGCTTTACAATGCGGAGAGGAGTCCCCGCGCTCCCCTCGGGGGCGTCGGGGAAGCTCGGATGCGGGAGAGCTTTCGAAAGCGCCAGAGGACTGGCGCACTCCAGTGCGCTTTGCGGCTTCGGGGTGGGAAAACGGTTTCCCGCGAGACGCGTGAAACGGCAGGCGGGACGCCTGCGCTCCATGCTGCTGACGGGGGCGGAAAAGGGGGCGGCGGGGAGCGGTTGTGCAGGTGTGTTTTTCTGCTTGTGGAACGTGGGTGGGGGAAAACTTGTGGAACGCCCGATTTCAGGGGGCTGGGCCGGGTTTTTTGCAGGCCAAAAATGGGGCGGTGAAAAATCGTGTTTTTTTCGTCAAAATTCCTTGGCAGGAGGGGGCAGCTTGCTACCCTGAAAATCTCCCCATCGAGCACGTTTCTGAAGCGGGTTTTGGACAGACTCAGGCGATGGAATAACGACCACTTTTATGCCAGACGAAATCATTGAATCCATTGATTCAAACTCCACCGCTGTATCTGTTGACCAAGCCTATGGTGCCGACCAGATCCAGAAGCTCGAAGGGCTGGAAGCTGTGCGCCTCCGCCCTGGCATGTACATTGGCGATCCGGATGAGCGCGGTCTGCACCACTGCGTGTTCGAAGTCGTGGACAACTCGATTGATGAGCACCTTGCGGGCTATTGCAAAAACATCTGGATCAACATCCACACGGATGGCTCCATCAGCCTGCAGGACGATGGCCGCGGTATCCCGGTAGAAATGCACCCGAAGGCTGGCATCCCGACAGTGGAACTGGTGCTGACGAGCCTGCACGCGGGCGGCAAATTCGGCGATGGTGCTTATGAGTTTTCCGGCGGTCTCCATGGCGTGGGTGCGAAGTGCGTGAACGCCCTTTCGGACTGGTTTAAGTGCGAAGTTTTCCGTGATGGCAAGATCTACGCGATCGGCTTTGAGCGTGGCAAAACGACGGAGCCGCTGACTGTGCTGGGCGATCTGGACGATCCGAAAACGACGGGCACGAAGATTTCCTTTTATCCGGATGCGACGATCTTTACCGTGACGACGGTGTTTGTTTTTGAGCGACTGCTGGTGCGTTTGCGCGAACTCGCTTTCTTGAACCCTGGTATCCGTATCACGTTGACGGATGAGCGCGGAGAAACCCCGCGCCAGGACGTGCTGTTTTACCAGGAAGGGGTGAAGCAATTCGTGCGTGAACTGGGCGCTGACAAGGACAAGATCCATCCGGATGCCATCGCCCTGGCCGGTCGCCGCGAAGTGGTGATTGATGACAAGAACAAGTTCATCCTGGTGGACTGTGTTTTGCAGTGGAACAAGGGGCTGAATGAGCAGACGCTGTGCTTTGCCAACGCCATTCCGAACCCGGACGGCGGCACGCATTACAGCGGCCTGAAGGCGGCCCTCACCCGTGCGGTGAAGGCCTACATCAACACAAATCCGAAGAGCTTTAAGGACAAGCTGCCGGACATCGAGAGCGATGACTGCCGCGAAGGCCTGATCTGTGTGCTGAGCGTGAAGTTGCCGAACCCGCGCTTCAACTCCCAGACGAAGGTGAAGCTGGTGAATGGCGAGGTGGAAGGCGTGGTGAGCTCCATCGTTTATGAAGGGCTGATGCGTTTCTTTGATGAGACGCCGGAAATCGCTGTCACGGTGATCAATAACATCATCATCGCGGCCAAGTCCCGTGAGGCGGCCCGCAAGGCGCGTGAAGCCATCCGTAAGGATGCGATGAGCAGCGGTGGCCTGCCCGGGAAACTGGCGGACTGCTCCGAACGCGACCCGTCGAAGACTGAGCTGTTTATTGTCGAGGGTGACTCCGCCGGTGGCTCTGCCAAAATGGGCCGCAACCGTCACAACCAAGCCATCCTGCCTCTGCGCGGTAAGCTGATCAATACGGAGAAGGCCCGCCTGGAGAAGGTGCTGCAGAACAAGGAAGTGCAGACCATGATCACCGCCATCGGCACCGGTATCGGTGGCGACAGCGAGGTGGAAGGCTCCTTCAACATTGAGAAGCTGCGCTACCACAAAATCGTCATCATGACCGATGCCGACGTGGACGGCTCCCACATCCGCACGCTGCTGCTGACGTTTTTCTTCCGCCAGATGCCGGAGCTGGTGAAAGGCGGCCACATCTATGTGGCGCAGCCGCCGCTTTACCAGGTGACTCGCAAAAAGCGCGAAGAGTACGTGCAGGACGATGCGGAGATGGACGCCATGCTCCTGGAAATGGGCTCGGGCGAAATCAGCCTGCGCAATATTTCTGATGGCAGCACGGTGGCGGATGAGCGCCTACAGGCCATCCTTGAGCAGCTCGTTCCAGTGGCCAAGTTTGCCGACATCATCCGCCGTCATGGGGGTGATTTCGAGGCCTATCTTCAGGCCCGCGATGAGGTCTCCGGCAACCTGCCGCACTACCTCGTTTCAATCCGCGAGGGTAACGAGGCAAAGATCCTGTATTTCCTTGGTAATGAGCAGCTCGCTGCCTTTGCACGCGAGAACCATGACCTGCATCTCTTCGGCAAGCCTGAGGTGGATCCAGATGGCAACGGCGCCGCCGTACCGAAGGCGCACCGCCGTGCTCGCCTCATCGAAATTCACGAGGCCCACGGCATGAAAAAACGCTTCCAGCAGCTCGACGAACTGGGCCTGCATGTGGACCATTTTAGCAGCCAGGACAAACCGCTTTTTGAAGTCATCGAAGGCGAAGGCGATCACGCGAAAGTTCACCCGGTTTTCAGCATCCCCGGTATCCTCGATAAGGTGATGGAGATCGGCAAACGCGGCATGGAAATCAAGCGATTCAAAGGTCTGGGCGAAATGAACGCCAAGCAGCTTTTCGAGACCACGATGGACCCGAACAAGCGCACACTTTTGCAGATCAAGCTCGATGAATCCAACGCCCAGGAAGCCGAACGCATCTTCACCATCCTGATGGGTGATGTCGTCGAGCCCCGGAAGCATTTCATCGAAGAGAATGCGCTGAATGTGCGGAATTTGGATGTGTAAGGGAAGGTCAAGAGTCAACGGTCAAGGCTGGTCAAGCTGCCAGCCATCGGTGACTAAAAACTTGATTAGCATGGCCACTGTCGATCTCACAGAACTTCGTGTTTACCAACTCGCGATGCGGGTTGGGAGCGATGTGTGGTCGATTGTGGACGGCTGGCCCTGGTTCAGCAAACAGGCCCTTGGATTGCAGTGGGTTCGTGCGGCGGATTCCATCGCTGCCAATATCAGCGAGGGATATGGTCGTTTCTCCTTCAAGGAGAACGCCCGATTTTGCTACTATGCCCGAGGTTCACTCCGCGAAACGGAGACTTGGCTGGCCAAGTCTTTTGAGCGGGCATTGGTCCCTCCGCCCTTTGACCTGGACCTGCCCATGAAGCTCGACGCTTTGCGCCGGCAACTCGACAACTACATTCACTCACTCGGACGGTCTTCTGCCTCCACGCTCAGCGAAGATCCTCCTCACGATGGTTCTTTGTTCATTGAACTTCCTCCTCTGGAAGAATTTTTAGCCCAATTCGATTCGTCAGCCTCCTAACTTTTCTACCGGCCTTGACCTTTTGACGGTCTTGACGCCTTGACTCCAGCCTTTCCCTTCCATGCAAGAATCCAACACCCGTCCCATCTCAGTCGCTGACGAGGTCAAGAACTCCTTTCTTGATTACTCGATGTCAGTCATCATCTCTCGTGCGCTGCCGGATGTGCGGGACGGGCTGAAGCCTTCCCAGCGCCGCATTCTGTATGCGATGCATGAGTTGGGCCTTTATCCGCCGAAGAAGCAGATGAAGTGCGCGAAGATTTGCGGTGACACTTCAGGTAACTATCACCCGCACGGTGAGGCTGTCATCTACCCCACCCTGGTTCACATGGGGCAGCCGTGGGCGATGCGCGAGACGCTGATTGATCCGCAGGGGAACTTCGGCTCGGTGGAAGGTGATCCGCCGGCTGCCATGCGATACACGGAAGCCCGCATGACGCCCCTGGGCGGCACGCTGATGTCCGACATGGAGAAGGACACCGTGGACTTCGTCCCGAACTACGATGAGCGTCTGACGGAGCCGACGGTGTTTCCGGCGGCGTTTCCTAACCTTTTGGTTAACGGTGGTACCGGCATTGCCGTGGGTATGGCGACGAACATGCCGCCGCACAACCTGGGCGAAATCGTGGACGGGGTCTGCGCGCAGATTGACAATCCGGCCATCACAAACAGCGGGCTTGCCCAGTTCATCAAGGGGCCTGACTTCCCGACGGGATGTGTGATTCACGGGCTGGACGGCATCCGCGAATACATGGAGACCGGCCACGGCAGCGTGCGTGTGCGCGGCCAGGCGGAGATCGTGGAACACAATGGACGCGAGCAGATCATCATCACGGAAATCCCGTACAACGTGAACCGTGCGGAGCTGGTGAAGCGCATCGCGGAACTGGCCAATGAGAAGATCATCAGTGACATTACCTCCGTCCGGGATGAGTCCGATGAAAACACCCGCGTGGTGGTGGAGCTGAAGCGCGACGCCCGCCCGCAAGTGGTGCTGAACAACCTGTACAAATTCACCGCTCTGGAGAGCAGCTTCAGCATTCACATGCTGGCCATTGATGGCGGCCGCCCGCGCGTGCTCAGCATCAAGGACGCCATCGCCTGCTACATCGAGCACCGCCGCGAGGTCATCATCCGCCGCACCCGCTTCCTCCTGCGCAAGGCGGAGCAGCAGGCGGAAAAGCTGGAGGCTTACTTGCTGGCCCTGGGCCATCTGGATGACTTCATCAAGATCATCCGCGATAGCCGCAACCGCGACGAAGCGCGTGCCGGGCTGAAGGCTTACCAGTTCAGCGTGACGACCGCCCGGAACCTGGGCATCCTCATTCGCAGCCAGCCGAGCATTCAGGGCGACAGTTATGTCTTCACCGATACGCAGGTGGATCAGATCCTGGAACTGCGCCTCTACCAGCTCACGGGCATGGAGCGCGACAAGATCAAGGCCGATTATGACGAGCTGCTGGCCACCATCACGGACCTGATGGATATCTTGGCGAAAGAGCATCGCGTGCTCACCATCATCAAGGACGAGCTGCAGGCCATCAAGGCCAAGCACGGCACCCCGCGCTACACTCGCATTGATGCGGCGGGCGGCGGCATCGAGACGATCGACCTCATCCCGAACGATGCGAACATCGTCACGCTGACGCATTTTGGTTACGTGAAGCGCACGCTGACCACCGAGTATCGCCTGCAGGCACGCGGCGGCAAAGGTTTGAAAGGCATGGAGGCCCGTGAGGCCGCGACGAAGGAAGACAAGAATGACTTCGTGGAGACGCTGTTCAGCGCGAACATGCATGACTTCTTGTTATTCTTCACGAACACCGGACGTGTTTATGTGGAGCGTGTGTATCAGCTCCCAGAGGCCCCGCGCACAGGCCGTGGCCGCAGCATCAAAAACGTGCTGAACCTGCGCCCTGAAGAGAAGATCAATAGCGTGCTGCGCCTAGAAGCCCAGGGCGTGGAAGACGATGCGATGTGGAGCCCGGAGAAATTTGTGCTCTTCGCAACGAAGGACGGCACGGTGAAAAAGACGGCGCTGGAAGCCTTCAAAAACTACCGCAAAGACGGCATTATCGCGATCAACATCGAGGAAGGTAACGACCTGGTGGACGTGGTGCTGACGAATGGCAACAGCGAGATCTGCTTTGCCACCCGCGAAGGCATGTGCCTGCGCTGTGTGGAGACCGACATCCGCGCCATGGGCCGTGGGGCAGCCGGCGTGCGCGGCATTCGCCTGGATGAAGGCGACTACCTGGTGGCGCTGACGGCGGTGGAGCCGGACACCCAGCTCCTCGTGGTTTCTGAAAAAGGCCTGGGCAAACGCACGCCGTTTGAAGACTACCGCCTGATCAACCGCGGCGGCAAGGGCGTGAAGACGATCAACATCACGGAGAAGACCGGCAAGGTGGTGGCCGCCATCGCAGTGCATGACGATGATGAACTGATGCTGATCACCAGCAAAGGACAGAACGTGCGCATCCGTGTGGGCGGGGACAAAGGCATCCGCGAAACGGGCCGTGTGGCCCAGGGCGTGAAGCTGATGGACCTCAAAAAAGACGAGACCATCCAGGACGTGGCCACCGTGATCGCCGATGAAGAGGATGAATCCGCCACCGGCGAAGAGGGCGAAACCGCCATCGTCACCGAAGGTGGAGACAGCCCTGCTGTGGGCAGCGAGGCCCCGGCTGAAGAAGCGGCTGAAACCCCTGAGGCGGACTCCACCGAGTCTTAATCACGAGCGCTGCTGACCCCTCCTCCCATTCCGCATGTCATCTCCTGCATCATCCTTCCCACAGCTGCAATCTGCGCGGCTGTATGGGATCGTGGATCTCGGCTACTGCGCCCCGGCGCAGGTGGAGGCGATGACGGCGGCGCTGTGTGAGGGCGGGGTGGATCTTTTGCAACTGCGGGCGAAAAAGCTGGCGCTGCCGGAGATCGAAAAACTGGCGCGGCTGATGCACCCCATCACTCGCGACCATGGCGTGCCGCTGATCATCAATGACCACATCGAAATCGCCGCCAGCATCGGCAGTGAAGGCGTGCATGTGGGCCAGGATGATGAGGCGGTGGCCAAGGCGCGCGCGGCCGTGGGGCCAGAAGTCTTTGTGGGGAAGTCCACCCATAGTCTGGCTCAGGCCGTGGCGGCGCAGGGGGAGGCGGCAGATTACATCGGCTTTGGCCCGCTGTATGCCACGGGAACAAAGCCGGACTATGTGCCTATTGGCCTTCAGGATATTACGGAGGTGCATCAGCAGGTGCAGCTCCCCATTTTCTGCATTGGCGGGGTGAATTCGAAACGGCTGCCGGAAATCCTCACCGCAGGGGCGCGCCGGGTGGTGGTGGTGTCGGCTTTTTTGCTGGCATCGGATGTGCAGTCGTATGTACGACAGATTAAATCTTCATTGCCTTAATTTTATGGCTATCGCCCCAGTGCTTCGCATTGCCTTTCTCCTGGCAGTTTCTTCCCTGAGCGTTCAGGCGCAAACCCCGAAGCCTTTGCCTCCCGTGCTTTTGCAATGGGCAGCTGCACAAAAGGACATGCCCGACATGGTGGTGGCCTTTCGTCAGACGCGCACGACTCCGGCCCTGAAGCAGCCGGTGAGCACGCCGGGCAAGTTTTGGCGGTTCAAGGATGGGGCTTTTCGTTGGGAACTAGGCCAGCCTGCGGCTACCATTTTGGTGCGGGATGGCATGGAATTCCGCGTGCGTGAAGGGGCAGAAGGTGCCTGGCAAGCCCTGGATGAAAAGGATGCGCGTTACCGCATGTGGTCGCGCTTTCTCAGCGGGCAGGAAGCCTCCCCTGAGGAGCTGCAGCAGCACTTCCTGGTGGATGCAGCGGAGCAGACGGCGGAGGTGACGGCGATCACGCTGCGGCCCAAGGCCCCCTTCATCCGGCGGCACCTGCGCCAGCTCGATTTGCAGATCTCCCCGAAGACTTTTCGCTTGCTGCAACTGCGTGTGCTGCAAGGCGATGGAGCGAGCCTGACCATGGCTTTTTCAGAACCGGAAACAGTTTCCGCCGCTGAGAAGACGAAGCTGCTGGCGCGGTAACTGCCGAGGATGAACTGAGTTTTTTACCCACTTTCCCGGCTGCTGGCGGAGGTGACGAAAATGGGGATCACGAATTGCTTTGCGAAAGGCATTTCCTTTTTAGACTTGGCCCCCCCATGTCCGTTAAGATCCGTCTCAATACTGCCTCTGCCACCCACGTCGTCCTTGCCAAGGTCGGGAATCCCCAGCGGGAGGAGCCGCTGGAGACTTCGAAGGAAGTGTTTCCAATTTCAGATGAAGACCAGCCTTCACTGACGGCCATTTTTTTGAAGCCGTTCAAGAATCTGATGGCGCATCGGTTCACGCATCATTCCTCGCTGGACCAGCATGAGATGAACACCTGCGTGAAGGCGATCTTTGAAACGAAGGACGGCTTGTACCAGCGCGGGGTTGAGATCGCCAAGCGCCTGTATTCGAAGTCGAACCATCCCAATATTAAGGCGGGTGACCTGTGCATCGCCCACATCAAGGAGGCGCAGGTGGAGGGCGAATTTGTGCAGGGGCTGTGCATCCTGAAGTCCGAGAGTGTGGTGCCGTTTTTGAGCATCTCCACAAAGGATGGCGACCTGCAGATTTCGACGGAGCAAGGGATCAACCCAGACAAGATTGATAAGGGCTGCCTGATCTTGGACTACTGGTCGAAGAAGGGCTACTACGTGCTGACTTTTGACCGCAGCGGCTCAGACTCGCGCTTCTGGGTCCGTGACTTTTTGGGGGTGGAGGCGGTGCCGGATGCGGCCTTTCTGACGAATGCATACACGAAGATGGCGGTGGAGTTTTTGGAGGAGGACAAGCCTGCGGATGACACCCCGCCCTGGGACACTTGCAACGCTGCTCGTGGTGCGCTGGAGTACTTTGAAGAGCGTGAGAAATTCGACTTGCAGGAGTTCGAGGAAGAGGTGCTGAAGACGCCGGAAGCAAAGACGAAGTTTCAGGAGCATCGCGCTCGTTTGGAAGAAGAGCAGGGGCAGCCGCTGGAGACTTCGTTTGAGATTTCCAAGAAAGATGTGTCGAAAGCGAAGAAGCGCATTAGCGCGGTGCTGAAGCTGGACACGGGGGTGGAGATCCACGTGAAGTCCACGCTCTCCACGGAGAATGAGCCGGTGCTGGAGCGCGGCTACGATGATAACAAGGGCATGAAGTACATCAAGGTGTTCTTCAATAAGGACCTCTCGGCGAATCCGGCGTGATTTTTTATTGCGTTGTTGGTTAGGTTGTTTTGAGGGTGAAGACGGTTTTCGTCTTCACCCTTTTTTGTGGGGATTTTTTAGACAGGATTGCAGGAGGGAAAGAGGGGATGGGATTTTCAACCACGGAAGATTCGGAAGACACGGAAGGTGGGGATGACAGGGAGGCCCCAAGGAGCGGGACTTGCCAAGTCCCGTGGTTTGGGGGTGTTCGGGGCGGACGGGGATCGGGGGAAGTGAGCGGGCTTTTTTACAGGATTAACAGGATGGCAGGATTAACAGGAAGTATGGCAATGGGGCGAACGGGGGGGTTAGATGGAGCGCAGGCGTCTCGCGTGCTGTGTTCGGCGTCCCGCCGAAGACCGTGAACCGAGGTGGCTGCTGCGGGGTGCCAGGCATGGGCTTCGGGGTGTAAGAACGGTTTCCCGCGAGACGCGTGAAACGGCAGGCGGGACGCCCGCGCTCCATGGCGGACGGAGATGGGTGAGCTTATCGAAAGCGCCAGAGGACTGGCGCAGTCCAGGACGCTTTGCGGGAGGGGTGAGCTTTTAAAACAAAACACCCCCGGCTGGTCTCTGGGGATGCCAGAGGGGGCCGGGGGTGTGGAGTCGAAAGAGGCGGGGATTAGCCGAGGTTGGCACCCAGCTTTTTCAGCATGGCTTCGAGCTGACGGCCATACTTGATGTAGCTGTCGTATTGCTCCTTGGCTTTCTGCTCAGGGGAAAGGTCATCGGCGGCACCGGCACCGTGGAAGACGACGGCGACGTGGGGCTCGATGCTGATGTAGCCGTTGTAGCCAGTTTCTACGAGGTCCTTCATGATGCGCTCGGTCTGGCCTTCGCCTTCACCGGGGTAGGTGTAAACGGCGTCGTTTTTGGCGGTGTCCCAGATACCGTCCTTGACGTGGACGTGAGCCATGAAGGGCTTGATGGTCTGGTACATGGCCCAGGCATCCTGCTTGTGGCCGGGGCGGTCGCGGTCGTCAATGAAGACGGGGTTGCCCGTGTCGAAGACCCACTTCATGCCGGGGACGGCTTCGGCCATGCGCTGTACGTAGGTGGGGCTCATGCCGCCCCAGTTCATGCAGTTTTCGTGGACGACGGTGAGGCCGGCATCGGCAAAGCGCTGGTTGATTTCCTGCATGCGCTTGATGCGCTCTGGGGCGAATTGCTCTTCGAGGTCCTTGCCGGAGTCGTCCTTGCAGACGGCGTAGGACATCACCCGGATGAGTTTGGCACCCAGCTTCTGCATGCGTGGGATGGCGCGGCTGATTTCGGCCTCGGTGATGCTGAAGTCGTCGGTGATCTTTTTAGCCCAGTTGCCGATGAGGGAACCGAAGCCACTGATCTTCATGTTCTTTTCAGCGAGGTGAGCGACGACTTTGTCGAACAGGGCATCGGGGATCTCATGCAGGTTGCCTTTGACGCCATCGAACTCGACGGCGCGGCACTCAATGCTGTCCCAGCCGAGTTCCTGGTGGGCCTGGATCTGCACGTCGAGGGACGCGCCTGCTTCATCTGCGATGCCGGTAAGTTTGATCATGGTCGGTAAAAGAGGGTATCGGTTACGAGAACCCCTTCTTTAAAGGAAGAACCCGCCGCTGGCAAGCGGGGCTGACAGTACGGAAGTGGCCTGGAGGTGTGGTTTGGTGATGGCTTGCGTTATGAAATTTTGTCTCAGGGCTTTTGAGGTCTTTTTGAATGACCGACTGTATGCTATCGAGATTTTACTTTGGATAAGTATGTACAACCCGCGCATATATTTAATGGGATTTGCCCCCGGCTCGCGCATTCCCAAATTTGTCACCGTGACAGATGACCAAGGGAGGGAGCTTCCTGATACAGAGTCGCCAACTCATAAACCGGATAAGGTGCGGATCCATCTCTCGGCTGGAGTCGAAGTGATGGAACGAATGCTGACCTCGGGCAAGGAGCTTGTTATAAGCCGACGCGCATACGAAACGTTGGCGGTACTAAGGTTGCCTGCTGACCTTGTGGTGATTCCTTGTGAATGGACTGGGCCTGGGGCACAAATGATTCAAGGGAACTATGTTTATTGCTACACAGACTCATCTCATGAAGTGCTTGATTCACGGTTTAGCCAGGTAAAAAAGGTGGGCAAACACATCTTGAGCGTGTTTGACTGGGCTTTGAAAAGGGAAGTCATTCCTGAACTCGATTTGTTTCAGGGAGAGACAGGCAAATGGTTTGTGACAGAGGATTTTGTAAACACTGCTTTTGACCATCACCTCACTGGGTTTGGGTTTACCAGGGTGCCTGTTTATTCGTCTGAACCCGCAGACCCTTGTGCAGTTTAATTCGCGTAGCTCTCCGTCATGCGGCATTGGCGAGGAAGATGATGACTCCAGTCTTGGAAGGAGCCGTTCATGGCTTCGCGGACGAGGTGGCGGAGTTTTTTGCGGGCGCGGTGCAGGGCGGCGCGTTGGGCTCCTGACTGGGGAGAATGGTGTTCCTCCAGGAGAAGGGGATGAAGATGCTGCCAAGCGGGGCCGGGTATCTCTGCCTGTAGGCGGGTGATGGCCTGAGTGAGACAGCCATGGAGCCAAGCCCGGTCGTGTCGGGTCGCTGGAGTGTCATGATGGGCGGGCTCGGGGATGTGATCGTTATCCAATGAGAGGTCGGGTAGGTAACCGCTGCGGCATTGGCGGGAGGCATCGCGCCAGCGGTTGATGAGGAGGCGGCGCAGGCGGATGGAGAGGTGGTGGGCCTGAAGGGCGGGGGCCTGCTGGGCAAGTGCTTCGATGTGGCCGCGACGCAGGAGATTGAGAAAGAGGTCCTGCACGGCGTCTTGGGCGGTTTGAGGATCGCAGCCGCGTTGGCGGGCGAGATGGTAGAGCCGAGACCAGTGGGTGCGGCAAAAGTCATTGTCGAGAGACGTGCTTTCAGCTCGGAGGGATGTTGAAGAGGCGGCATGAGCAGGCATCATTTGGGCGGGGGAGTGTGGAATGGCTGCTACCTTGCCCGGGGCGTGTTAAGCTTCTGTGTGAGAGAGCCCATAAAATTGTTAAGCTCGTGTAAATCTGTTCTCACTTAACGGATTGCACCTTTACAATCGGGGTGATGTCTTCTGAGAACCCTTCTTTCACCGATGGACTGACGCACATTTTGGTCATTGATGATGATCGCAAGTTGTGCGGTCTGATTCGTGATTATTTGGAGCCGCTGGGCTATGCGGTGGCGATGGAGCATGCTGGGCCCGAGGGAGCTGAGCGGGCCGTGGCGGAGCCGTGGCATGCGGTGATTTTGGATCTGATGCTGCCAGGCTGCGATGGCTATGAGGTGCTGCGCCGGGTGCGGGCCAAGTCGGCGGTGCCGATCCTGATGCTGACGGCGCGGGGGGATGAGGCGGACCGCATTGTGGGCCTAGAGATCGGCGCGGATGATTATTTGCCAAAGACGTTTTCCAGTCGGGAACTGCTGGCGCGGCTGCGGGCGGTGACGCGGCGGGCTTCCTTGACCCAGGCTGCGGTGGCGGTGGAACCCGTCGTGAAGGAACTCGTTTCTGGGCCGCTAAGGCTGAATCTGGATGCGCGGGTGGCGACGCTGGATGACCGGGCGCTGAACCTCACGCCGGTGGAGTTCGATATCTTGACTGCGCTGATGAAATCGCGAGGAAGGATCCGCTCTCGGGAGGCTTTGATCGAGTCTCTGCGAGACCGTGAGTATGAGGTGTTTGACCGCAGCATCGACGTCCACATTGCAGCGCTGAGGCGAAAGCTACGCGACGATGCGCATGAGCCGAGGTTTATCCGCACGGTGCGCAGCGCGGGTTACCTTTTTATCCAGGCCACGGGCTGAAGCACAAAGGGGCTCTAACCCATTGAATTTACCACATCCAAACACCCTCCAAATACGGACTCATCTTCATGCTGGGCTTTGAATTCATCCAAATGCGCGCACTCAATCTCTACACTCGCATCCTGCTGTGGCTGCTAGTGAATGTGGTGGTGCTGGGGGTGGTGTTTTTGCTGGTGCTGAAGTGGCAGTTTGCGGAAGGGTTGCAGGGGGCGCTGGGTGGCATTGCGGGAGATCGGCTGCAGGTCATCGGCCAGGCGGTGTATGAGGATCTGAGCACGCACCCGAGAGATGGGTGGGATGAGCTTTTAAAGGCCAGAGGCCGGCCTTATGAGGCGAAGGTCACGCTCGTCTCCATTCCTGAGCGGATCATGATGGGGGACCAGATCACGGTGCCGCTGAAGCTGAAGGAGATCATTCGAGAAATGAACCCTCCGGAGGGACGAGGCGCACCGGGAAGACCCCCACCCCCGCCGAGCCCAGATCGGCCGCCGCCGCTGCTGGATGAGTTGGATGCTTTTTTATCGGGAGAACCTTTGCCTGGGGAGGGTCGTCGGCCTCCTCAGTCTGACCGTTTGGATCGTCCCGAGGGACGCGTTCGGGAAGAACAAAGAAGAGATGATAAAATCCCTGCCCGATTTGGGACCTTCCTCGTTCAGGCTGGAGATCCAGCGCTGTATTATGCTGGGGTGCGACTGCCACCGCCACCGGGATGGAAGCGTGAGGAGGGGCACCTGCTGCTGCTCATTGCCACGGACTCCATGACGGGTGGGGGACTGTTTTTTGACACACGACCTTGGCTGTTGAGTATCTTTGGGGCGATGGCTATATCGGCTCTGTTGTGGCTGCCATTTGTGAAGAATATCACGGGAAGCATTCGGGCGAACATGCATGCGACGGAGCAGATCGCGAAAGGTCGCTTCGATGTACGGGTGCCGGAGGATCGCGGGGACGAGATCGGGAGGCTGGCGCATGGGGTGAATCAGATGGCCATGCAGTTGGATGGTCTTTTGCGTGGCCAGAAGCGATTTCTGGGAGACGTGGCGCATGAGCTTTGTGGCCCGATTGCGCGGATGGAGATGAGCCTGGGCATTCTAGAGCCGAGGCTGGATGGAGGTGAGGCCTACCGTCTGGCGGATGTGCGGGATGAACTGCGGCAGATCTCAGCCCTGGTGGATGAGTTGTTATCCTTTTCCAAAGCTTCTTTGGGGCTAAAGACGAAGACGCCCGAAGCGGTGCCGCTGCTGTCCTTGGTGGAAGGCGTGCTGCAACTGGAAGGGGTGCCAGCGAATCAGTATCGAGTGCAGATAGCTGCGGAACTGGAGGTGATGGCTGTGCCTGAGATGCTGCGGCGGGCAGTGGGCAATGTGGTGCGCAATGGGCTGCTGCATGCGCCAGGATCGGTGCTGGAGATTACCGCCACCTTGGCAAAAAAGGTGGTCACACTCCAGGTGGCGGATGCAGGACCTGGAGTACCTGAAGAGAGCCTGCCTCGTTTGTTCGAGCCCTTTTACCGGGTGGATGTGGCACGAGCACGGGAGACTGGGGGAACGGGCCTGGGTCTATCCATCGTGAAGACCTGTGTGGAAAACTGTGGGGGCAGTGTGAGTGCGTGGAACCGAGAGACGGGCGGATTGATTGTATTAATTGAGCTTGCTTGTGCTTGACCAAAAGAGGCTCAGCGAACTAGATTATAAATACCACCCCATGAAAACTAAGCTTACCCTTGCAGCCCTTGCCGCTGCATTCGCCGTTTCCACCGCCTCCGCTCAGGATGGTGGTGTGGATTTTGAAAAGCAGATCCTGCCGATCCTGAAGCAGAAGTGCTTCAAGTGCCATGAGAAGGAAAAAGAAGACAATGGCAAAATCAAGAAGCCGAAGGGCGGTCTGCGCCTGGACAATGCCGAAGCCATCATGAAAGGCGGCAAGGAATATCCGGCTGAAAACGTGGTGGCGGGTAAGCCAGACGCAAGCTGGTTGCTGAAGACGATGGCGCTGCCAGAGTCCGACGAATTTGCCATGCCTCCTGAAGGCAAGGGCGACCGCGTGACTGCTGAAGAACAGGCGCTGGTGAAGAAGTGGATCGAGTCCGGCGCTGCCTTTGGTGCCTGGAAGGGCGAGGAATAACCGTTCTCCGCTAACACGATTTTTTTAATGACGGCCGGGCTGAGTGCCCGGCCGTTTTTTTGTTGGCTTCCAAGGCTGGGTTATCGACCTTGACCTTCCTTGACTCATTGACCAAGCTTGATGTTTTCTTTCATCCCTTATGTCCCCACTTCCCATCCTCACCATCGCTGGTTCTGACTCTTCTTGTGGAGCTGGTGTGCAGGCGGATCTGAAGGCCATTTCGGCTCTCGGAGGCTATGCCTTGAATGCGCTAACGAGTGTGGTTTCCGAGACGCCTGGGCGGGTATCGCGTGTGCAACTTCTGGATGCAGCGATGGTGGCGGACCAGATTCGTGTGTTATTTGAAGGCTTTCCCATCGCTGCGGCTAAGACGGGTATGCTGGGGGGAAGGACGCAAGTGGAAGCGGTGGTGAATACCTGGCATGAATTGGCCCCTGCGGGAACTCCGCTGGTGGTGGATCCGGTGATGGTGGCCACGGGTGGCGGTAAGCTGCTGGAGGATGACGCCATCGAGGCGGTGTGCAGTCAACTGCTGCCGCTGGCGACGGTGATCACCCCGAACATGGATGAGGCTGGTGTGCTGTGGGGGAGGCCAGTGACGACGCGTGATGAGATGGTGGCCTGTGCGGTGGATCTGGCGACCCGGTTTGGCACGGCGGTCTTACTCAAAGGCGGGCACCTGACAGGAGCGGCAGCGGATGTGCTGTGTGTGAAAGGGGAGCTGACCTGGCATGAGGCTGCACGCACGCTTGGCGTGCAGACGCATGGCACGGGCTGCACGTATTCTGCCAGCATCGCTACGGGACTGGGACAGGGTTTGCCATTGCAGGAAGCGGTGGCCCGGGCGAAGCGTTACGTCAGCGCGGCGATTGCTGAGTTTTTTGCCTGGGAAGGCGGGGCTGGCACTGTCCATGCGCTGAATCACCTGAAGAATGCTGCCTTATGAAAACGATGTTCGCATGGTGCTTGCTAGCGGGCTTTGCCCTAGCGGCAGAGCTGCCCACATCCCAATCGGGTGAAGGGGAGTCCGCCAAGGTGGAGGAAGTCTCCCAGACGGCGGTGCAGGCGGCTTTTCAGATCCTGCGCAGCGAGTACATTCGCGGTGGGGACCTAACGTTTGATGAGCTTAATCGAGCGGCCTTTCAGGGACTGCTGGAGCGGCTGGACCTGGGGGCTGAACTGATGCGCAAGGCGGATGCAGAGCGGCCCATGCTACGCCGTGGAATCTTGGCGGAGATGCTAACGCCTGAGATCGCCTACCTGCGGCCTTTGGCTTTTGCCGAGGAAGAGGCTGGGCAAATGGAAGTGCATCTCAAAAAACAATTGGAGGCTAAGGTGCCTTACCTGATTCTGGACCTGCGCAGTGCGGTGCCACCTGGGGAATTTGCCGTGGCAGCGGCGATGCTGGAGCTCTTCGTCCCGCGTGCGGAACTGCTGTTCAAACTGAAGCAAGTGGGGCGTGAGGATGCGCAGCTTTTCATCGCCAATCGTGGACCGGTATGGACACAGCCCCTGGTGGTGCTGGTGGATGGTGAGACTTGCAATCTGGGGGAAACGATGGCGGCTGTACTGCGGGAGCGAAAGCAGGCGCTCATTATCGGTAGCAAGACGCGAGGTACCACGGTGCGCTATGAAAAGCTGCCGCTGGATGCGGAGTGGGTGCTGCGGTTTGCCCGCGCAGAAATGTTGCTAGCGGGGGATCGTTCGCTTTTTCGCGTGGGTGTGATGCCTGACTTTTTGTTAGACCTGCCGGTGCCCGTGAAGCGGCAGATTTTCGATGCGGCGGGGCCGGTGAAAGATAGTCTCTTTGATCACAGCCGTGTGCGATACAATGAGGCGGCGTTGATCGCGAGAAAGAACCCTGAATTGGATGCCTACATTCGCCGCAGCGCTGGTGAAGAATTGAGCGATGACCGTCCGGTTTTGCGAGATATTGTTCTCCAGCGTGCGGTGGATACGCTGAGCTCACGCACCCACCTGCAAGGCAGTCCACTGAAATGGCCTGCTGGCAAAAAACGAACTGAACCTGCCGTGCCTGCTGAGGTGAAGAAGGCACAACCTGTGAAACCTTGATGATGATTCCTGAAACTGTAGAAACGACGGTGACGATCCGCAGCCCCCACTGCCCGCGTACGTGGCACGCCACACTGCCGAATGGGCGCGAAGTACTGGCCTTTCGACCAGAAGAGGCGGAGCCTATCCTGCTGGATTCAGGCACCCAAGTGCCTGCCCGCTTGACCGTGGCGGACTTTTCCCGAGCGCTGCTGCTGGTGTGAGGAGGGCGGGGAAAGTGGAAAGCAGAAGGGGAACAGATGTTGGGAGTGAGTATGGGGGCTGCGTGATGCAAGAACGGTTTCCTGCGAGGACGCAGGAAACTGCAGGCGGGACGCCCGCGCTCCATGGCGGAAGGGGGCCTAGCCGCAAAGCAGGCGATGGTGTGCGTTGAGGATGGAGAATGCCTCTTGCTGAGGCGGGCAATCCGCCCATGCTGAGGGTCTTTACCATGCGCGTTCTGCTCACCACCACCAGCTATCAAGACACTCCCGGCGACCATCATGCTTTGCTCGAATCCCAGGGGTATGAGATTCATCGTGAACGCGGCCCTCTGCCGGAAAGCAAGATGCTGGAGCTGGCGGGCGAGTTTGATGCCTTTCTTTGCGGCGATGACGAGATCACCACGGCGGTGCTGGACAAGGCACAGCCACGGCTGCGGGTCATCAGCAAGTACGGCATCGGGCTGGACAAGATCAATGTCGAGGAATGCACAGCGCGGAAGCTGCCAGTGCTTTTCACCCCCGGAGTGAACCACACGACGGTGGCGGAGCATACTTTCTGCCTGCTGCTGGCACTGGTGCGCAATCTGGTGGATAGCGCCAATTCCGTGCGTGCTGGACAGTGGAAGCGCGTGACGGGCAATGAGATCTGGAACAAGAAGATCGGCATCGTGGGCCTGGGCCGCATCGGCCAGGAAGTGGCCAAACGCGCCATTGCCTTCGGCATGGAAGTGCACGGCATGGACATTTACTGGCCGGAAGCCTTCGCGAAGGAAAACAACGTGACCCGCCATGAGACCATCGAGAGCCTGATCGCCGCCGTGGATGTGCTGAGCCTGCATGCGAACCTGAGCGAAAGCACTCGTCACCTTGTGCGTGCGGACCGCATTGCCCTGGCCAAGCCGGGCCTACTGGTGGTGAATACCTCCCGCGCGGAACTGGTTCACATGCCGGACATGATCGCCGCGCTGGATGCTGGCACGATCGGTGGTTACGGAACCGATGTGCTGGACGAGGAACCACCGCCGGCTGATCACGCGCTGCTGAAGCATCCAAAAGCGCTCATCACGCCGCACATTGGCTCCCGCACCTATGAAAGTGTGCCGCGCCAGGCGATGCGCGCGACGCTGAATCTGGTGAATTACCTGAAGGGCGAGAAGGATGTGATCCAAGCGAACAAGTTCTAACGCCGGTCTGGAAAGACTGTTTTGGAAGACCCTCAGGTGCGCTGGTGCCTGGGGGTTTTTGTTTGTGGGAAACGGGGAGTGGGGAGTTTTTAGACAGGATGGACAATCCCGCAATCGCGAGAAGGATTAACAGGAAGTGTGGCAAGGAGGCGGGATGGAGGTAGGTTTGTTCGGTCTGTTGGTGTCTGGCCTTTAGGCGACTCAATGACCTGCCGGATCTTCTCCAGATCGCCTAAAGGCTAGACACCAGCAGAGCTTGCGAAAGCGGAGGGTAGGCCGACCCAAAGTTTAAGCCCAAGGAGCGGGACTTGCCAAGTCGCGTAGTTTGAGGGGTGTTGGGGGCGGACGTGGACCCGAGCGCGGGGGAGGACTTTTTTAACAGGATTGACAAGATTTCAGGATTAACAGGAAAGGTGGTAAGGGTGGGTTGGGGTGCGTTGCATGGATATTACTCTTTTTGTTAGTCGGCATATTCGTCCATCTTTTGCCCGACATCTTTTTGCCATTTTTTGGGTGGTGGGCGAGGCGCGAGATGTGCGCAGGTTCATAGGCCGGGACTTGGCAAGTCCCTCTCCTTGGTGCGTTGAGAAAGCTCGGGGTATGAGACCTTTCGGCACGGGCCACCCGCTGGTGCGGGCAGCTACAGCTTGTAGCTGCGCCCGCCAGGGCGTGGGGTACGGAGGCGTGTTTTTGAGGGGGCACCGAACACAAAAAAGCACCCGTTTCGGGGTGCTTTTTGAAAGGGTGGTTCCAGGTGCGGCCTGCTTTAGCTGTGGGCGTTAAGACCGAGCAGGCGGGTGAGGGTGCTGGTGGCAGAAGAGACTTTCTCCACACGGTCCTTTTTGCCTTTGCCTTTGGCGATGGGCTCTGGGGCGACGGGGCCGATCTGATGCTCACCGCCCGTTTTGACACCGGATTTTTTGTTGGTGACGGAGACTTTAACCTTGGCTTCAGGCTGCGGAGCAATGACCGGGGCAGGGGCTGCTTCGGCGGGCTTGGCCTTGCGGGACCACGGCAGGAAGGAGAAGAGGGAGGACTTGGGCTCTTCGACCAGAGGGATCGGGGCTGCGGGCACTGGGGCGGCGGCTGCTGCGGCCAGGGCGGCAGCTTTTTCCGGTGTCTGCGGGCCGGTAGGCGCGGGGGCCACGGCGATCTGCGGCGTGGCGGCCGGAGGTGTCACAGGGGTAGGGGCGGCGGCGGGTTCAGCTACAGGCTCGACCTTGGGCTCGTCGGCTTTTTTACCGTGTGGGAGGTGGTCTTTGGTGACGACGACTTTGGCGCCGATGCCGACGCCATCGAAGACTTCCACCACGTCCTTCATGCCCATGCGGATGCAGCCGTAGCTAGCGGGCTGGCCCAGGCGGTTTTCCTCGGTGGTGCCGTGGATGTAGATGTAGCGGCGCATCGCATTGCGGTTGCTGCTTTCTAGGCCGCGCAGCCAGAGGATGCGGGAGACGATGGGGTCACGCCCAGGTGCATTGGGCTTTAAGACTTCTCCATTCCAGGAGCGGCTTTTGAGCACGGCACCGGCGGGCAGGCCCTTGCCGATCTTGGCAATGATCTCATGCTTGCCCACGGGAGTGCGGTAGCTATTGGGCTGGTCTCCAAGACCGAATTTCGAGGTGGAGACGACGTACTGCTTTTTCAGGACGCCCTGTTCATAAAGGCCCATGCGCTGGTCCTTAACGCTGACGATGACTTCCGACTTAGGGGCGGAGGTGCAGTGACTCAGCAGCAAGCCCGCCGCGAGCGCCAGACCCAGCCTGGCGATCCCTGGCCGGGCGCAAGTGCTACGCGGGAGAGAGGTGATGAGGTGCATTTGATATAAACTTAATAGATGTTAAAGAATCTGCAATCGCCAATTAAGGAGAACTTGAAGCGTTAGGCGATTCTTTCGAAGACTGGCATGGGGTCACAGGATGCCATGCAATCTGCCTGCCAAGTGCTCATGAAATTACGCCTGCGCGGTGCATTTGTCTTTTGAATCTTTCTCTGCATGCTCAGGGGATGACCCGCGAAACCGCTGCCCAGATTCTCGAACGAATTGCACTTCTCCTAGAACTTAAAGGGGAAAATCCGTTCAAAATCCGCGCCTATAAAACGGGAGCGGAGGTGGTGGAAAGCTATCCAGGGGATATCATGCAACTTGCAATAGATGGCAAGTTGGCCGGTGTGAAGGGCATCGGCGAAGCCCTGCGGGACAAGCTGCATGAGATGGCCACCACGGGGAAGCTGGAGTTTTTTGACAAGCTGCGGGCGGAATTTCCGGAAGGGCTTTTTGAGCTTTTTGAGGTGCAGGGGCTGGGGCCGAAGAAGATCGCGGCGCTGTACTCACAACTGGGCGTGGGCTCCATTGCCGATCTGAAAGTGGCCTGCGAAGACGGGACGGCGGCGAAGATCAGTGGCTTTGGCGAGAAGACGGTGGTGAAGATTTTGGAGAGCATTGCCTTCCGGGATGCGCATGCTTCAGAATTCCGCGTGGACCAGGTGTATGCGGTGGCGCTGACAATGCTGGAGGCGCTGCGGGATCACCCGGCGGTGTCGCGGGCGGAGGTGTGTGGCAGTTTCCGCCGGGGTAAGGAGACGCTACATGACCTGGACTTTCTGTGTGCGACGAAGAAGCCGGAAGAGGTGATCGCAGATTTTGTTAGGCTGCCGATGGTGGAGAAGGTGATCGCCCAAGGAGGCACGAAGGCCAGTGTTTACACCGCAGGTGGCCTACAGTGCGACCTGCGGGCGGTGAGCAGTGCGGAGTACCCTTTTGCGCTGAATTATTTCACCGGCAGCAAGGAGCACAATGTGGTGATGCGGCAGCGGGCGCTGGATAAGGGGTGGTCACTGAATGAATACGGATTCACGGTGGTGGAGGGTAAGGAAGCACCGCCGATCCCGGAGGAGATCTACAATGAGGCGGAGATCTATCGCGCGCTGGGGCTGGATTTCATCGAGCCGGAGCTGCGGGAAAATTCAGGCGAGTTTGACGCAGCGGTGCATGGCCAGTTGCCACGCCTGATCGAGTTGGAAAATCTGCGCGGGGTGTTTCACAATCACACGACGGCCAGCGATGGCACGGCCAGCCTGAGGGAGATGGCGGAGGCGGCGCGGGACCTGGGAATGCAATACCTGGGCATCGCGGACCACAGCAAATCGAGCTTCCAGGCCAATGGCCTGAACGAGGTGCGGCTGCGGGCGCAGATCGCCGAGATTCATGCGCTGAATGAGGAGTTTGAAGGGCACTTCCGCCTGTTCTCCGGCACGGAGGTGGACATCCTGAAGGATGGCACACTGGACTTCAGCGATGAGCTTTTGTCGGAGCTGGACTACTGTGTGGCCAGTGTGCACAACGTCTTTAACCTGCCGGAGGCGGAGATGACGAAGCGCATCATCCGCGCGATTGAAAATCCGCATGTGACCATGCTGGGGCATGTGACGGGGCGGCTGATTTTGCAGCGTCCTTCTTATGCGGTAAACATTCCGGCCATCATTGATGCAGCGGCTGCGACCGGCACGATCATCGAGCTGAATGCGAGCGCCTGGCGGCTAGACATGGACTGGCGCTGGTGGCGGCTGGCGAAGGAGAAGGGCGTGAAGTGCAGCATCAATCCCGATGCCCACAGCACGCGTGGTTTGCAGGATGTGCTCTTCGGCGTGCGTGCAGCCCGCAAGGGCTGGCTGACGCGAAAGGACGTGATTAACTGCCTGCCGCTGGGCGAGGTGGAGCAGGCGCTGCGGAAGGGGAAGGCCTGAGGTCAAAGGTCAAGGCGTCAAGGGGGCGGCAGATCGCGCGGAGCGTTCTGGAGTGCGTCAGGCCTCTGGTGCTTTCGTAGGTTCTGACGCCACCCAAACCACGGGACTTGGCAAGTCCCGCTCCTTGGGGCCTTCCTGCTTTCGCAGCCCCAAGATGACCACCCCTTCAGGGAAAGACGGGGAATCTGGCGAAGTGAACGTGAGAGCGAACAGGATACCTATCACGCCAGCACGCCTTTCACCACGTTTGCCTGCTCCACGCCGGTGAGGCGGAAGTCGAGGCCTTGGGAGCGGAAGGTGAAGCGTTCGTGCTCGATGCCGAGGAGGTGCATGACGGTGGCGTGGAGATCGCGAACGTGGACGGGATTTTCGGCGACGTTATAGCTGAAGTCGTCGGTCGAACCATAGGTTAGGCCGGGTTTCACGCCGCCGCCGGCCATCCACATGGTGAAGCAGCGCGGGTGGTGGTCGCGCCCAGCTTCGGGGCTGTCCCACTTGCCCTGGCCGGCGACACCACGGCCGAATTCGCCGCCCCAGATGACTAGGGTGTCATCGAGGAGGCCGCGTTGTTTGAGGTCTTTGATGAGGGCGGCGCTGGGTTGGTCGGTATCGCGGCAGCGGGCGGTGCACCAGCTGGGAAGGCGGCTGTGGTGGTCCCAGTCGGGGTGGAAGAGCTGGATGAAACGGACGCCGCGTTCGGCGAGGCGGCGGGCGAGGATGCAGTTGGCCGCGTAGCTGCCGGCGCGGCGGGAGTCGGGGCCGTACAGGTCGAAGACGGAATCGGGTTCGTCGCTGAGGTCGGTGAGTTCCGGCACGCTGGCCTGCATGCGGTAGGCCATTTCATACTGGCGGATGCGGGTGGTGATTTCAGCATCGTTGGTTTGGGCAAAGCGCATCTGGTTGAGCTCGGCGAGGCCGTCCAGCATGCCGCGGCGCAGGTGGCGCGGGAGGCCATCGGGATCGCGCAGGTAGAGCACGGGGTCCTTGGAGTTCCGCAGCTTTACGCCTTGATAGCGTGAGGGGAGGAAACCGCTGCCCCAGTAGTGGTCATAGAGCGGTTGATCGCTGGGGCGCTGCATTTTGGAGATGAGCACGAGGTAGTCGGGCAGGTTCTGATTCAGGCTGCCAAGGCCGTAGCTGACCCACGCACCCATGCTAGGCTTGCCGGGGATTTGGTTGCCCGTGAGGAACTGGGTCATGGCCGGGGCGTGATTGATCTGGTCCGTGGTCATGGACTTGATGAAACACAGGTCATCCGCGACCTCGCCAAGATGGGGAAGCCATTCGCTGATGGTGGCCCCGCTTTTGCCGTGACGGGAAAACTTGGTGATGCCGGGCAGGATGAGCTGCTTTTGGTTCGCCGTCATGGTGGTGAGGCGCTGCCCCTGGCGGACGGATTCGGGAAGCTCCATGCCTGCCCATTTCATGAGGCCAGGCTTGTGATCGTAAAGCTCAAGCTGGGAGGGGCCACCGGACTGGGTGAGAAAGATGACACGCTTCGCCTTGGGGGCAAAGTGGGGCAGGCCTGGCAGTCCCAGGGCAGGTGCCTGGCTGGCGGCGGAGGCCTGGCCTAACAAAGAAGAGAGAGCCATGGAGCCGACGGAGACGCCGGTGCACTGGCCCAGGAAATAACGGCGGGTGGTGTGCAGGGGGGAGTCACTCATGAGTGATGGCTTCGTCGAGGTTGAGGACCAAACTGGCGATGAGGGTATGGGCGGCGAGGTCGGGGAGGGGCGCGGTTTTGGCGGGAGGGACGGGGAGGGCGGCGAGGTATTGGGCGGCGTCCTGGGGATGGGCACGATAGTGGGTGAGGGCGCGGTCGAGCTCGCGGGTGAGGACGGTGAGTTCTTGCGGGGTGGCTTTGCGGGAAAGGGTGTGCTGGCAGAGGCGGTGGAGGCGGGATTCGACGGGCTGGTTTTGACGAATCATTTGTTGGGCCAGGGCGGCGGCGGCTTCCATCATGCTGGCGTCATTGAGGAGGGTGAGGGCCTGCAAGGGCGTGTTGGTGCGGCTGACGCCAACCTCGCAGACGCGGCGCTGGGCGCTGTCGAACAGGAAGGTGGGGGCGATGCTGCGCCGCCAAAAGGCGTAGAGGGTGCGGCGATATTGCGCGGCCCCTTCGCTGGGTTCATAGGTGAAGCGGCCCATGAAGTTTTCCTCCCACACGCCTTCGGGCTGGTAGGGGCGCACGGGCGGGCCGCCGAGGGCGGGATTCAGCAAGCCGGCGGCAGTGAGGGCGGCATCGCGCAGCATCCAGCTAGGCAGGCGGAAGCGGGGGCCGCGGGCGAGCAGGCGGTTCTGCGGATCGCGGGCCAGCAGGGCGGCGCTGGCGGCGGAGTCCTGGCGGTAGGTGGTGCTGGTGACAATGCGTTTGAGCAGGTGCTTCACATCCCAGCCGTGCTCCATAAAGTCCACGGCCAGCCAGTCGAGCAATTCGGGGTGCGTGGGGCGCTCGCCTTGAAGGCCGAAATCATCGGGGGTGCGGACGAGGCCTGCGCCGAAGCACATCTGCCACACCTGATTGACAAAGACGCGGGCGGTGAGGGGATTGTCGCGAGAGGTGATCCAGCGGGCGAGGCCTAACCGATTGCGTGGCTGGCCCTCTGGCCAGGGGGCAATGGCGGGCGGGACGTTGTGGGTGACTTTGTCGCCGTGTTTGTCCCACACACCCCGGACTAGGATGTGGGTGTCGCGGGGTTCTTTGCGCTCGGCTAGGACCATGACATTGAGCTTACCAGCGGCATTCTTGGTTTCTTTGAGCTGGGCATTGGCGCGGTCCAGGGAGGCCTTGGCGAGCTGATAGGGGGCGTGGTCTTCGAGGAATTGCGCGAACAAACGATCACGCAAGGTTTTGTCGAGGGTGGCGAGATCGGTGGTCTTGGCAGCGGCGAGTTGTTCCAGCGGGGCTGTGGCCAGTTCGTTGACGGCGGGGCCGGGCTGATCGGTGGCGGAAAGGCGAAAGCGGCCAATGTTGGCGTCTCCGTTCGTCGAGCGGTGAAGGAGGGTGAAGATGAGCTCTTCCTCGGGCTCAAGGACCAGCGGGGCGGCGAGGGCAAAGACGGCGGTGTGTGGCTGCGCCTGTGGTGCGCCCAGGGTGGTCCAGCCATTGCGCGGATCGTCATCCAGGGTGCCTTTCACCGCGCCATATTCACGGGAGACCCCTTTGCCGCCTTCATGGTCGGCCACCGCATTGCGCACGGGGATGTCACGGATCTGTGAGCTGCCCCGACGACGCACCTGCACCTTGATATCGGTGAGGATAAATTCGCCGCTGGCCCCGCGTGAAAGGCCTCCCTGGGTGTGGCTGGCGTGGGGCAACACCTCCAACCGCAATCCGGTGATGCGGGGCAAGGAGATGCTGGTGATGAGACGGTAATCATCCTGCTTTGGGTTAGGCCCGGAGGCCTGAACGCTACCATCGGCCTCCTGTTTTAATGACGTGCCTTCCTGGGATTCCAGCCTGCCGCGCAGCAGATGCCAGGCGTTGAAGCCCTGGCGGACCTCAGTATGGCGGGCGGTGAGCCATTGGGTAAAGGGCTTTTCAGCGTCGGTGCGGGCCTGTTTTTCCAAGGGCTGGCGCTGGGCTACGAGGGCCACGGTCTCGGCGACGGCTCGCGGGGCGAGGGGGGACTGGTAGCTGAGGTAGGGCTTGGCTTTGGTCCCGGCGGAGCCGTCCTCATCCACGCTATTGAAGAAGGCGGCGAGGCTATAGTAGTCCGCGTGGGTGATGGGATCGAACTTGTGTGTGTGGCACTGGGCGCAGCCGAGGGTGAGACCCAGCCAGACGGTGCCGGTGGTGTTGACGCGGTCAATGACGTAGTCCACACGGGACTCTTCCTTGTCACGGCCACCTTCACCATTGGTCATGTGGTTGCGGTGAAAACATGTCGCTACTTTTTGTTCGGCGGTGGCATCGGGCAAGAGATCTCCGGCGAATTGCTCGAGCGTGAACTGGTCGAAGGGTTTGTTGTCATTGAAGGACTGGATGACGTAGTCGCGCCAGGGCCAGTTGGTGCGGTTGGCATCGGCCTGGAAGCCATCGGTATCGGCATAACGGGCGGCATCGAGCCAGGCCATGGCCATGCGCTCGCCGAAATGGGGCGAGGCGAGCAGGCGGTCCACTTGGGCCTCATAAGAGGTCTTGGCAAAGGACGCTACTTCGGCAGGAGTGGGTGGGAGGCCAGTGAGGTCAAAGGAGAGGCGGCGGGCGAGGGTGTGAACGGGGGCTGCTGTGGCGAGGGCGAGCCCGGCTTTGGACAATCGTGCTGAGACGAAGTGATCCACGGGATGGCCCTGGACGGCGGTTTTGACGGGCTTTTCAAAGGCCCAGTGTTTACCCCACACGGCCCCTTCGGCGATCCAGCGGCGGATGACCTCGGCCTGAACAGAGGTGAGGCGGGGCTTGTGCGATTTCGGCGGCGGCATCAGCTCGTCCGGGTCCTGGGTGAGGATGCGGGCGAGGAGGTCGCTGGCCTCGGGCTGGCCCGGTTTCATCACGGCGAGCGCGCCTTCATGGGTATCCAGGCGGAGGTCGGCCTTGCGGTGGGCTTCGTCCTGGCCGTGACAGCTCAGGCAGTTGTCCGACAGAATGGGCAGGACATCGCGACTGAAGCTGAGCGGCTCTTCACCCTGGGCGAGAAGCGGAAGCAGGGCGGCGATGGCGAGGAGAAGACGAACCAGCATGGACGGTACCATGGCATAGAGTACGCATCCGGCCATGCAGGGTGCAGGCATTGCCTTTGGACTATTCGGGCATGGTCCATCCGTTTTTTGACAGGATGGCAGGATTTTCAAAATTTACAGGAGGGGGAGGGGAGGTCTTTAACCACGGAAAGGTCGGCGGAGCGGGAGTTCGATGATGGAGAGGATTCAAGGAGCGGGACTTGCCAAGTCTCGGGGTTTGGGAAGTGCCGATGCGGCAAAGAGATACTGCTTTATGTTGCATCCATTGTTAGGTCTGATGAAGGCTTGTCTTTACTCGACCTCTTTTTCTCTTGGAGGCGAGTGTGAGGGCATGAGGAGGTTCAAAGGCCGGGACTTGGCAAGTCACGCTCCTTGGGGGTGTCATGGAAGCTCGGAGTATGAGGGGGCGGACGGAGGGAGTGGGATGCTGCGCATCCGGATGTTTTTGGATGCGGGCAGGAGTGCCCACACTCCGCTCGGGGACCGGTGGTCCTTTGTGGAGTGAGAGCCTTCGAAAGCGCCAGGGGGCTGGCACAGTCCAAGACGCTTCGCGGCTTCTTGACCTACCTTGACCATTGACGCCTTGACCTCCGCACTGAGCACTTAACCGTTGCTCCAACCCTCACCTCTCGGGCATACCTTGCGGCAACTCCATGCCGGGGAGGGGCTGGTGGAGGGTGAGTTCGGGCGGGGTGGGGGCGTTGGGGAGGGTTTCGTCTAGGGGGCCTTGGAGGAGGGTCCAGGTGAGGCCGGGTTTGTAGCGGGAAGTCCAGGTGCCGCGATGGAGTAGGGTGTCTGCCGCGCCGTGGCGGAGGTAGGGGAAGTGGCGTTTATGACTGAGGGCGAGGCGCAGGGCGGACAGATCGTTGGTTAGGCTGACGATGTGGAGGGGGCGCAGGGGGCCTTTTTCAGATTCGGCCTCGTAGGTGAGGATGGCGGCGATGGCGGCGGCCCCGGCGCCGAGGCCGATGTCCCAGAGGATGAGCGGGGTGGCCTCCTCCGCAGGCGCAGCGGCGGGCAGGCGCAGGTGCTGGGCCAGGGGCACTTCTTCATTCCAAATCGGCGCGGCGGCATCGGTGGAAACGGCCTGGCCGGTGGTGATGTGGAAGATGCGGGCGGGCTCGCCCGGGGTGACGCTGAGTTCGTAGTCGCCCACACGCTGGGCGTGGTCTGGGCTGATGACGGGTGGTTTGACGGTGGTGACGGGGTGGTCGATGTCCTCCACCTGGAGGATCTGGCGCTTCTCGTGGTAGAGTTTCAGAAAGCGGTCTTCCAGGATGCTCTGGCGGATCTCGCGCATGAGCTGGTGGTAGAAGTGAATGTTATGCTGGCCCATGAGCTGCCAGCCCAGGGGCTCTTGTGTTTTGGTGAGGTGGTGCAGGTAGGCGTGCGTGTATTTGGCGCAGACGGGGCAGGTGCAGTCGGGGTCCAGGCGGTCCTCGGAAAATTTGTACACGGTGCGGCGGAGCTGGATGACGCCCCGGGAGGTGAAGACGGAGCCGCGTTTGGCCACCTGGGTGGGGATGATGCAGTCAAACATGTCCACGCCGCGATGCACGGCCTCCAGCACATCCAGCGGGGTGCCCACGCCCATGAGGTAGCGGGGACGGTCGGCAGGCAGCAGGCAGGCGGTGAGCTCGCAGGTGTCTTCGCGTTCGGCCTTTTCCTCGCCCACTGCCAGACCGCCAATGGCGAAGCCGTCGAAGGGCATCTGCATCAGGCCCTCGGCGCTTTCGCGGCGCAGGTGCGGGTACAGCGCGCCCTGGACGATGGCAAACATGGACTGGGGGGAATCTTCGCGGGCGGCGAGGCTGCGGGCGGCCCAGCGCTGGGTGACTTGCAGGGCTTTGCGCGCGGCCTTTTCATCGGCCGTGGAGGGGATGCATTGATCCAGCACCATCATGATGTCGCTGCCGATGGCCATCTGCGTCTGGATGCTGAGCTCCGGGCTGAGGAGGATGCGCTGGCCGTCCACGTAGCTTTGGAAAACGGCGCCGGCCTCCGTCATGGAGCGGGAGTGGGGCAGGGAGAAGATCTGGTAGCCACCGGAATCCGTAAGTACAGAGCCGGGCCACTGCATGAATTTGTGGATGCCGCCCATTTTTTTAAACACCTCAGGCCCTGGCCGCAAGAGGAGGTGGTAGGTATTGGCCAGCAAGATTTGCGAGCCGGACTCGTGCAGGGTTTCGGGAAGCTGGGCCTTCACGGTGGCCTGGGTGCCCACGGGCATGAACAGGGGCGTGCGCACCGTGCTGTGCAGGGTGCGAAAGGTGGCGGCACGGGCGCGGGAGCCTGTGGCCTGGGCTTCGAGCTGGAAATCGAGTCGGGAGGGGGACATGGACACTCTTTCCGTATCGCTGAATCGAGCGGCGTCGAGGGCAAAGGGTGGTTGCGGTGGTCAAGGGGAGGTCAAGGGGAGGTCAAGGGGAGGTCAATGTGGCAACGTGCGAGACGGGGCAGGGGAGGTGTTTGCTTTAGCACTCGACAACTGGGTCTTAGGAAGCATCCTACAAAGTCTATCTCCGGCTTGTCGGACAAAGGCGCTGCGCATCGCAAACTTTGACTCAAGATGAAAGCCGTCTTCGCTTCTCTCTCCCTCGCCTTGGTGGTTTTGATTTCGGCTTCTTCGGCCCGGGCAGATACCTGGACCACACAGGCCTGGACGGGCGATGCCAGCACGGGCATCGTCAATGGTGAAACGGTGTGGGGCTATCGGTTTGGAGATGTGGGAGATGCGACTGTTAATGGCGTCACCGTGCCCGTGCTGACCACGAAGGATGCCAGCATCCCGGATCGCGTGTTCTTCAGCGGGTTCGCGGAAGTCATCACCTTTCATGACTCAAATGACCTGACTGCCCTGGGGGGAACGGCCAGTGCCCTCATGGCCACCCGCTTTGCTTATGGCGGTGTGCCCACGGAGACGGTCACGGTGCGCAGTCAGAGCCTCACCACCGGGCACACCTATGTCATGTCCTTTTACACGGTCGGCTGGGATGGCGACGGGGTGGAGGAGCGACGGGTCAAGTTCATCTCTGGGGCCGATGAACTGAGCGTGAATCAAAATATGTTAGGCGGCAACAAGGGCCTGCGGATTGACTGCACCTTCACCGCGACCACCGGGGATCGGTCGTTTGTGATCCAGGTGGACAATCCCTTCAACCGCACGCTTCACCTGTATGCGGTGGCCCTCAAAAAAGTTGCCATCCAGACCAATGTCGCGCTGAGCAGCAGCATGAATCCGGCGCTGCCGGGGGACCCGGTAAACTTCACTGCCTCCGTCACGCCCGTCTCAGGCGGCAGCACGGCCACAGGGTCGGTGGTGTTTAAAGATGGCAGCACCACGCTGGACACGGTCGCACTCAATGGCAGCGGCGTGGCCACCTACGGCAGCAGCGTCCTGAGTGAAGGCATCCATAACATCACTGCGACATACGGTGGCAGTGCCACGCTGCATGGCAAGGTATCGCCCGTGCTGGCACAGGTGGTCAGCAAAGGGAACACCAGCGTCACCCTTGCCTCCAGCGCCAATCCGGCGCTGCCGGGTGCATCGGTCACTTTCACTGCCACTGTCGCCGCTTTATCAGGCGGGGGCACGCCCACGGGATCAGTCGTTTTTAAAGACGGCACTACGACCCTCAGCACCGTCGCACTCAATGGCAGCGGCGTGGCTACCTACGCCACCAGCGGCCTGGCGGAGGGTGCCCACAGCATCACCGCCAGCTACGGCGGCAGCAGCCGTTACAACAGCAGCGTTTCGAGCGTCGTGACTCAGTCAATGACCGGTACCTTCACCGTCACCAGCGCGGCGAGTTCCGGCGCAGGCTCTCTGGCGGAGACCTTCGCCGCCGCCGTCCCCGGCTCCTTTGTGGTGTTCCATCCCAGCTTGGCCGGGCAGGTTTTGCAGATGCCTGCCAGTGAGATGATCCTGAACAAAAACATCACCCTAGATGCCTCTGCCCTGACGGGTGGTGTGATCCTTCAGGGCAATGGCAGCAGCCGTCTTTTTTATATCCCCGTAGGCCAAGAGGTGACTTTCAAGAACCTCACCTTGACTGGTGGTGGGGGTGTGGGCGCTGCGAATACCGGGCGCGGCGGCGCGGTGCTGAATGCCGGTACATTGATCGTTACCGACTGCCAATTCACCGGCAATAGCGGGGCGTTTGGCGGGGCGCTCGCCTCCGGTTATTCCAGCCAGGACTCGTCGCTGATCCTGCAGCGCTGTGTGATTTCTGGGAACAGTGTGGTCGCTGGGAGTGGCGGCGGGGTGGCCAATGTGGTGATCAATGGCAACACGGCAACGGCTTCCATCGAAGACTGCACGATCACGGACAATACCGCCTCGATCAATGCGGGGGGAGTTTACAACATCGGCAGCGTCGGTGCGGCGAACATGACGGTGAAGCAGTGCACTCTGGCGCAAAATTCCGCCCAATTGCACGGGGGCGGGGTGCATAATGTGGCCACCGCGACCGGGACTGCGAATTTGACGCTGACCCATTGCACCCTCACCAGAAACACCGCAATTTCCCAAGGTGGTGGGTTTGCACAGGAACAAACATCACCGGGCATCTCCACCACCTCCCTCGTCTCCTGCATCATCGCTGGAAACACGGCTCCTACGACCCGGGATGTGCGGCGGATTTCAGGCACGATGACCAGCCTGGGAACGAACCTCATCGGCACCACCACGAACAGCTTCGTGAATTGGTCAGGCACAGATCTGACGGGTAACCTCAATGCAATTCTGGATGCACGGCTGGCCCCGCTGGGCAACTACGGCGGCGCCACGCAGACCTGCCCACCGCTGCTGGGCAGCCCCGTTCTGGATGCTGCGCCCACGCCTGTCTTCCTCACAGATCAGCGGGGGCAGCCCCGGCTGCGGGATGGCGATGGCAATGGCAGCGAGCTGGCAGACATCGGTGCTGTAGAGACCTCTCTGTTCCGCGTGGATGTGGCGGAGGATGAACTGGAGGTGCCCGCGGGTGTGGGCGATGTCTCCCTGCGTGAGGCCCTGCGGGATGCGCCCAGCGGGGCCATCATCACCTTTGCCCCAGGCCTGGCGGGTGTGACGTTGGACTCCACCCTGGGTGCCCTTTCCTTCACCCGCTCGCTCGTGGTGGATGCGTCCAGCCTGACGGCGGGTTTTTGCATCACCTTGGGCTCCGGCACGCATCGGCTGCTCACCGTTGCCCCAGGTGTCACGGCGAGTTTGTTTCAGGTCCACTTCACTGGTGGGGCGATTATCGTGCCTCTGAATGGAGGCGGGATTTCCAATGAAGGTGCGCTCCACCTCACGCGCTGTTCCCTCACGGGGCTGAGGTCATTGGGCGGCGGCGGTGCCATCTCCACCAGCAGCGTCCTCACCCTGCACCAGTGCACGCTATCAGAAAACTATGCCGCAGGTTCTGGCGGTGCCATCCTGATGACGGCAGGCACCCTGGCGATCACGGATTCCACCTTCTCTGGCAACCTCGCCGGTGCCCATGGCGGGGCGATCAAAATGGATGCTGGAACAGCGACGCTGAGCCAATCCACCCTGCATGGAAACACAGGTCCAGCCACGGGCGGTGGCCTCTCCCTCTTCGGGGGGAGTGTCTCGCTCACGCATTGCACGGTGGCAGGAAACCTCAGCCCGGAGGGCTCCGGCGGCGGTCTGTACTTGATCAACGGCAGCAGCCTCAGCGTGCACAATACGATCATCGCGGGCAATGGCAGCTTGAGTCCAGAAGCCGACCTGGACCTCCAGGGGGCGACGCTGACACGCACGGGCACCAATCTCATCGGCAATCATACCGGTGCCAGCGCAGACTTCCCGGCAGGTCTGCCCAATGGCAATGGCGACTACGTGGGCACGGCGGCTGCTCCCTTGGATGCGTTGCTCGGCCCTTTGGCAGCCCATGGCGGCCCCACCCAGACCCGCCTGCCCTTGGTGGGGAGCCCTGTGCTGGACCGGGCCACTGGCATCGTTCCCGCTCTGGATCAGCGCGGCCTTTCGCGGCCTCGGGATGGCGATGGCGACTTTGTTTTTGTGGCCGACATCGGCGCGGTGGAAGCGGGGGATGCGCCCGCACTGGTGGTCAATACGCTTGCAGATGAACTGGACACCCCGCCTGGGGCCAGCCTATCCCTGCGTGAAGCTATCCGGGAGGCACCTGCGGGGGCTGTCATCACCTTTGCCCCGGCTCTCTCCGGCCAGACATTGGTCTTTGATTCGGTCAAAGCGCAGATGGAATGGAACAAAGGAATCACGCTGGATGCCTCCACCCTGCCAGCCGGGCTCACCCTGGATGCAGGCCCAGGTGCCAATCGCCACTTCGAGATCATCGGGCTAACCAACACCACGATTAGAAACCTCACCTTCATTGGCGGCGGTGGGGTTGGGAGGACCAACTCCGGCTTCGGTGGGGCGATCGAATGCCTAGCGCCCCTCAGTCTGGTGGACTGCACCTTTCATCATAACTCGGCGCTGGTGGAAGGCGGGGCCGTTGATCTCAATAATTATCCCGTTCAGATGACCCGCTGCACGTTTTATGACAACACAGCGAAGGCTTCTGGCGGTGCCATTACTGCCTACGCCTCTCCTCTGGTGCTGGATCATTGCACCCTGACTCGGAACCATTCCAACACGACAAGCGGTGGAGCGTTGTATGCCGTCAATGGCACCAAGCTGACCCTCACGCACTGCACCCTCTCTGGAAATACCTCCGCCAACAACAACGGCGGCATCGCTATCTTCATTCAGGCGGGTGACAGTCTAACTTTAAATTCGACCATCTTGGCTGGAAATCTCGGGCAGGATTTGCGACTCTCTGGTCTCTCGTCAGACCTAGCGCAAATCACCCCCAGCAGCGGCGGCGGCAACGTGCTGGGCCTGGATGCTTTTTTTGCCAACTTCAATCAGCCCACAGACATCCGCAATGTCACCGCCAGCCAGCTCAACCTCGCCGAGTTGGGCCGCTACGGTGGCCTGACGGACACCCTGCCGCCTTTGCCTAACAGCCCGGCCATCGACCGCGCCAGCGCCTCCACCGCCACCACGGACCAGCGCGGGTTTGTTTGCCCAGCGGATGGCAACTTGGATAACAACGCCGTGGCAGACAGCGGCGCGGCGGAGAGCTTCGTCGTGCGCATGAACGCCCCTGGTGACCAGCTCGACACTCCGGCCGGTGCCCAGGTCTCCCTGCGTGAGGCGGTTCGGGACGCTCCTGTGGGGGCCGTGCTGACTTCGACAGACTTTGTAGGCGCGCGTTCGCTCCTCAGCCTGGGTGAGCTGGTGGTGGACAAGTCCCTCATCCTCGCCAGCACCAGCAACGCCACCCGCATCACCGTCACCCAGAGCCAAACCCGTGCCCTCCACATCCTGCCGGGGGTTTGCTTCCACATTTCACGGGTGGACTTTCAGGGGACGCCCGTTTTAAACAGCGAAGGCATCGCCATCAGCTTCAGCGCCGGTTTGGGCGCGGTGGAGAGTGGCAAGGGCGGGGCTATTCTGAACCAGGGCACCTTGTCACTGGCGGATTGCACGCTGACCCGCAATGGAGCCAGCCAGGGTGGGGCCATCGCCAGCGGCATGGCCGCAACCCCGAGTCGGCTGACGCTGAAACGCTGCACGCTGAGCGGCAACCAGGCCACCACCCAGGGCGGTGCCATCTACAACAGCACTGCTGGTGGCGGCACGGCCACCGTGGAGCTGGAAAACTGCCTCATCTATAGCAATGCCTCCCTCCGCCATGGCGGCGCGGTGGCCAACTCCAGTGGCAACGGCCCCGCCACCCTCAGCGCCCTGCACTGCACCCTCATGAACAACACCGCAGCCAGCAGTGGTGGCGGATTGTATAGCAGCCAGGGCCCTGGAATGGCGCTGACCACCCTGACCTCCACCATCGTCGCGGGCAATACCGCCCTCACCGGACCCGATGTGCAGCGCACCTCCGGCACCGTCACCAGCGGCGGCCCTAACCTCATCGGCATCGGTGATTCCGGTGGCGTCACCTGGGCGGGAACGGACCTAACAGGCACCGCCGTTAGCCCTCTTTCGCCGCAGGTCAATCTGGAGACCAACACCTTCTTTCCTCTGCCCGGCAGCCCATTGTTGGATGTCGCTGGGGCCACCACGGTGCTGCTGGACCGCAACCGCCAGGCACGCACCGTGGATGGCAACTTCATCGGCGGTGCACAGCCGGACATCGGCGCTGTGGAAGCCCCCGCCGTTCTGGTCACCACCGCTGCGGATGAACTGGACACTCCTGCAGGGGCCAATGTCTCTCTGCGCGAGGCTCTGCGCGATGCGTCCAACGGTGCGATCATCCGTATCAATGACTCCCTTAACGGCCAGACGTTGACCCTGAACCCCTCCCTGGGGCAGATGAGCAACAGCAGCAAAACTCTCTACCTGGATGCCGGCCATCTCGCCGCCGGCTTCACGATTGATGCCGGAGGTACCAGCCGGATTTTTCAATTCACCGACAGTGCCTCCGTAGTGCACCTGCGCGGCCTCATTCTGAAAGGCGGCAAGGTCACCGGCAATGGCGGTGCCATTCTCAATGGCGCCGTTCTCAACCTGGAAAACTGCTGGTTCAGTGGTAATAGCGTCACTGGCAACGGCGGTGCGGTGGCCATGGACTCCGCAGGCGGCAACGTCGCCATGCAGGGCTGCACCTTCACGGACAACACCGCCACCCTCCGCGGTGGTGCGTTGTACTATGATAGGGGCTTTTTCCAGCAGCAGGTGATCCAATGCACCTTCTCTGGCAATCGCGCCGGGTCGCGCGGCGGCGGCCTGTTTGCCGCCGGCGTACAGGTGAAAATCAGCCAATCCACTTTCACTGGCAATGAGGCAGCGTCTTTGCGCGGCGGCGGTGTGGCCCTGGAGAATTGTCGCGACAGCACGACGGTGGACAACTGCATCATCGCGGGCAACCGCGCTCCCATCAGCCCGGACTTGGTGGTGGAAAACTCCATCTTCACCCGCACGGGAGCCAATGTCATCGGCGTGGAACCCGCCACTGGCACCACCATTCCCGCCGGCTTACCGAATGCCGATGGCGACTACGTGGGCAGCGCCGCCATTCCGTTAACGGCCCTGGTGGCCCCCGTGGGCCTCTACGGTGGCCGCACGCCGACTTGCCCGCCCATGCCCGGCAGCCCGGCGCTGGACCGCGCGGTGGGAATGACTTTCATCACCGACCAGCGTGGCCTAACGAGAAGTGTGGATGGCGACTTCAATGGCAGTGCGCTGCCGGACATCGGTGCGGCGGAAAGCGTGATCGTGCGGGTGGATGTGGCGGAGGATGAACTCGATGTACCCGCAGGCGCGAATGATGTCTCCCTGCGCGAGGCCCTGCGTGACGCACCCGAAGGATCCATCATCGGCTTTGACCCGAACCTTTCCGGGCAGACGCTGACGCTGGGTGCCAGCGGGGTGCTAGTGCCGCCGCGTTCCGTCATTATCAGCGCCAGCGGCCTGGCTGCGCCAGTGACGCTGACCCCGCAGGTCGGCAACCCCATCTTTTATCTGCCGTCACAACGGTCCCTGGGGGTCTCCCATCTGAATTTGACCGGGGCTAATGTGACCGGGGCTAATGGAGCAGCCATCGCCAGCGATGGCAGCCTCTCCCTCAGCGACTGCAGCCTGACGGCAAACAGCACGACCTTCGATGGCGGTGCCGTGGCCGTGAATAATTCATCGCTTGCGATCAACCGCTGCGTCTTCTCAGGAAACCAAGCGGGCAATGGAGGTGCCATCGTCCTCCTGTCCTTTGGCCCCTCAGCGAATCCGCGACTTTCGGTGGAGGACAGCGTGTTTCAAACAAACTTATGCGCTGGCCGCGGCGGTGCCATCAGCCTTTATGCGCAGGGCGGCGGTTCCTGCCAGAGCACGGTGAGGCGCAGCCTCTTCACCGGCAACCAAGCCAATGCCGGCGGAGCCGTTCATCATTGGGCGAATGGGGGGCGGTCTGAGGTCACGCTGGAGTCTTGCACCTTCCAGGCGAACCAAGTCAGCGGCGGTGGTGGAGCGGTGTTTGCCCTTTGCTGGAGCCAAGGCACAGCCTCCACCACGCTGAATCAATGCACCATCCACCAAAACTCCATGGCATCCGACGGTGCGGTGGTTTCTTTGGCTGATGCGGCTGGCAGCAGCAGCCAGATGCGGCTGAACCGCTGCACCCTCGCGGGAAATACCACCACAACCAGTGGTGGAGCCGTGACGGCGTTCGGCTTTTCAGGGGCAGCCTCGTCCATCACGCTGGATGGCTGCATCCTTGCGGGAAACAGCCTCGCAGGCACCTCCCCGGAAGTCACCGTCAGCGGCAGCGGCACTCTCACCAGCCTGGGTAACAATTTGATCGGCCAAGCAAATGGTGGCGGAGTCACCTGGCAGGACACAGATCTCACCGGCACAACAGCCTTGCCTTTGGACCCCATGCTGGCCCCCCTGGGCGACTACGGCGGTGCCACCCAGACCCTGCCGCCGCTGCCCGGCAGCCCGGCGCGTGATCCCGCCAATGGGCCCGCCGTGGCCCCTTTCTTTCCTCTCAATGTGGACCAGCGCGGCCAGCCCCGCATCGCCGGTGACAGTGTGGACATCGGCGCGGTGGAAGCGGGCGCTGCCGATGCACCGGGGACTCTCGCCTTTGCTGGGCCGGTGGTGCGGGTGAGTGAAGACGCCGGCCTCGCCTCTATCCCCGTCTATCGCACTGGCGGCAGCATTGGTACTCTCACCGTGGACTATCTGGCCACCCTCCTAGGCACCGATCCTGGCTTAGCCTCCTCCGCTGATTTCATCCCTGTCAGTGACACCCTTACTTTTGCCCCCGGCCAGGCCGTGGCCAACATCCAGATTCCCATTTTCCCCGATCCTTCCTTGAAGGAGCCGCATGAAAATTTCCTCCTCACACTTTCCAATGTCACTGGCGGTGGTGCCCTGGGGGCGCAGAGTAGCACGACGGTGCGCATCCTGGACACCGTAGATGCCAGCGTGCCTACCCTGACTCTCACCACCCCCAAGGCCAACGCCATATTCACGGCCGTGCAGGGGCCGCAGATCGCGGTGACCGGCAGTGCCAAGGATGACAAGGGCATCCACGCCGTGCAGGTGCAGATCAATGGGGGTGCCTTTGTGGATGCGGCCCTGCTTCCCGCCGTGCCGGGCATCAACCCCACCTTCTCCCTTGCGGTGACCGCCGTTCCTGGTGTGAACCAACTTGTGGTTAGGTCAGTGGATGAAAAGGGCAAGATCTCCGCCCTGACGAAGCGCAGCTTCACCTACCGCGTCACCAGTGTGCTGACGGTGAATATCCCGGCCACTTTGGATGCCGAAACGAATACAACTTTGGTTAGGGGAGCCGTCGTCCTGCCTGCCTCCGTGGACAAGGCCGTGGCGAGAACCTATTACGTGGGCCTGCCCCTCAAGCTCACAGCCAAGGCGCTTCCCGGTTATACATTTTCTCATTGGTCGGTGAATCAGGCCGGCACGGGATGGTCCGAATTCAATGCACATCTGCCTTCCTACACCTTCATCATGCAGCCGGGCCTGACGGTGACGGCCCGGTTCACCAAGAACTTTTTCACGCCTGAAATCTCGGGCACGTACAGTGGGCTTATCCTGCCCTCGACCGTGTCTCCAGCCCCGGCAGGCACGCTGCCGGGCAATGCCAATACCGGCCTATTCACCCTCACAATCAGCAGCACCGGGGCGATGAGTGGTACGCTGAAAGTGGATGGCTCCAGCCTGCCCTTCAAGGCCCTCATGACCCATGGTGGTGCTGTTCGTTTTGGTACGGGTGCTGCAACCAGTGACACGCTGAAAATCCTGCGCAAGGGCAAGGCGGACCTGGAACTGACGTTTGGTTTGGTCAGCTTCAATCCGGCACGCATGACCGGCGTGCTGACGCAAAAGCAAGGGGCAGCCACCGTGGCTGTGTCCAACTTCGTGGCCGACCGCGCTCACTACAGCGCGAAGAGCAAAGTCCCCACCGCCCTCGTCAGCGGTGCCAGCCAGCGGTTCAATCTCACCTTTCCCGCCGTGCCGCAGGGCGCGCTGACAGCGGCGGACTATCCGCCGGGAACGGGCATCGGCTCGATGATCCTCAGTTCCAGCGGCAGCGTGAAGTTTGCCGGGACCCTGGCGGACAACACGCCCTTCATCGCCAGTGCGGCTCTTTCGGCCTACCATCAGGCCCCGCTTTTTGTTTCCCTTTATGCCAACAAAGGCCATCTCGCGGGCCCGGTGACCCTCGTGCCAGTGAGCAATCCTGGTTATGACACCTTTGGGGTGAACTATCTGTGGAACCGTCCTGCACAACTGCCTAACAAAATGCAGTGGTACCCGGACGGCTGGCCCGGCGGCATCAATCTGGACATGGTGGGGGCCCGGTACAGCGTGCCCGCCGCGAGCGAAAACACTAGCGTCATCCCGGGGCTGGGCCCCATTGACCTAACCAACAGCATCGGGAATGCCACGCTCACCTTTATGGATGGACTGCTGGCTGCGCCTCAGATGTTTCCGGTCAACATCAGCCCGAAAAATGTCGTCACTCCTCTGCCGCTGAAGACCAAAAACTTCACGCTGAAGCTGGTGCCGACCACGGGTGAGATCAGCGGCAGCTTCCTGCACACGGATGGCAAGCTGCCCGCCTACAAGGCCACGACTCTGCAAAAGCCTGGCGAGTACCAGGGCACCTTTGGCTACTTCCTGAGCGCCCCGACCAAGCCCCTTAATGGCCTGGGGCAGGGCGGGGCGGTGATGCTGCTGCCGGTGGCGGGGCCTTAGTGCGATGCGGGCTGGGTGAGTTTGGCGGTTTGAAGACCGTTTGTGAATGAAGTGCTTCATCAAACGACCCGGCTGGGTGAGGTGGGCAGGTCTTGGACGCCGCAAGTTTTCAGCCTGATTAGCTGAGGTGTTGTCGGACTTGGCCTCCGTGCGTTCAAAAGCCAGCCGGGTAGTTTGGCGAAGATGGTGTAAAATGTCGTCGAAGTTTCCTGGCACCAAACACACCCAGCCTACGGCTCCAGTCCAGAGGCCCTTTGGTCATCCAATCTACCCTCGGCGGATCTCGGAGCCTTTGAAGCGGATGTTGAAGCGGAAGACTTTTTTCTTCCGGCATTGGATCTCGCCGGTCTGCAGGTCGAAGCGTTCGGGGATCTCGATGAGGTGGAGATCGGCGGTGGCGTGGAAGCCGCGCTCGGAGAAGATGTCGATGAGAATCGCCAGGGCTTCGGGGTCGTGGAAGAGGGTGTTTTCCGAGTTGATGTCGGCGCGGCCTGAGATGGCGTGGCGGACGATGATGGGCATCATTTTGCCTTCGATGAAATCGACGACGGCCTGCATGAGATCGGCCTTTTCCACCTTGTAGCTGTCCAGGCGGCGGACGAGGTCCTGGCGGGCATGGCGGATGATTTCGCTGGCCAGCGGCAGCTTGCGCAGGAGGTCGAAGGTGCGGGGATCCAGCTCGAGGGAGCTTTGGTACTCCAGCTCTCGCACGATGTTTTCCTGCACCAGGTCCAGCGAGGCCTGGGCATTGATGAAGTGGTAGTGGAAGATCTCCTTCAGGGAGACGAGCGCATCGTACGTCTTCTCTTTGAAGACCTTGTAGCGGTTGCGGGCCAGGGTGGGATCGAAGTCGGTGGCGCGTTCTTCCCAGAGTTCGCCCAGGCCGGAGCGGCGGACTTCCTCATTGTGGGCGAGGACTTCCTGGCCGCGTTTGAGCTGGCGGGCGATGCTTTCGGCCTCATCCACAAAGAGCACCATGATGTGGAAAATGGGCTGTTTGAAATGGAAGGCATCGGGCGTGGCGGAGAAGTCCCGGCGCAGGCGCATCATTTCATCAAAGAGGAGCTTGAGGCACTCCACCTGCACTTTGGTGCGGGGGAAGCCATCAAGGATGGCACCGTTTTGCTGCTCGGGCTCGAGGAGCTTGCGGAAGAGGATGCCGACGACTTCTCGGTCGCCCACCATGCCACCCTGAGACTTCAGCTTTTGGGACTCAGGGCTGTCCAGCAGGGCGCTGACGACGATGGGCTCGGCGGTGATGCCGCGCAGCTTGCGGATGAAGTTGGTGTTGGTGCCTTTGCCCGCACCGGGGGCCCCGCCGAGGAGGATGAGCTCCTTGGGGAAGCGCAGTTTCTCGCGGCCGTAGTCGTCTTCGAGCTGCTTCCAAACCTGGTTAAAAATGAGCTGGGCGTCCTTGATCTCCAGATCAGGAGGCGCGGCAGGTTTGGCGGTGAGTTCAGCGGGGGTGGGCTGCATGGGTTGGGCTTATCCCAAGGAGCGCGGCTTGCCAAGTCCCGTCTTGGAAAAGCGGTGGATGATACGAGGAGCGAGGCGGAAGGGCTGGGGTGGATTCAGGGATGCGGGACTTGGCAAGTCCCGCTCCTTGGGGGCGGGTGAGCCTGCGTGGAATGAAGAATATTTGGGGTAGGAGCGCTTGCGGGGGAGTTTGAGTGAAGAGGTGATGAGGGATAAACAAGGAGCGGGACTTGCCAAGTCCCGTCATCTGACGCGTTCGTGTTATCCTTGCAAAGTCCGCAGCGAGTTTTCAAAGTCGGGGTAAGCCTTGCTCCTTGTTTTTGTTAGCGCACTGTTTGGGCTAGCTCGCTTTCCCAGAGAGTGTAGTGACCTTCGGCAAGTCCGGCTTTGGCGGGATTGCGTCGGGTGTAGCGGATCACGTTTCTAAAATGATCTTCGTCACGAATCATGCGGTCGAAGTAGTCGTGCTGCCAGAACTGCCCTTCCTGGGCGAGCTTTTCATGGATCGCTCTGGCGGTGCGGCGTTTCCAACTGAAGATGACTTTCTCCAGGGGCCATTCGGGATGCAGCATCATCAGCCCATGGACGTGATTGGGCATGATGACGTAAGACAGCAGCTCGTAACGTTGTCCTTGGAAGAAGTTCAGCGATTCTTCAATGGTCTTGCGATGATCTGCGTGACGCAGTACACAGGAACCAAACCCGCTATCCAGCCATTGGTCCAGCCGGGTGGAGAAACGCTGGTGATATTCGGCCTCATCCTCGGGGGAGAGCGGGGGCGGGTGGATTTGCTGCCAAAGTCGGCGCTCGGCCTCGAGATCCCGCAGCATCTGGGCGGGAAGCGCGTCTGCCAGGCGAAAGGTGATGAAGTTAGTCGCGCCCGGTTGCTGCCAGTGCGTCAAGTTGTTCCTCGTGACGCGAATGTCCGCGAACGGATTGAAGAACTTCATGCGACGGAGGATAAACAAGGAGCGGGACTTGCCAAGTCCCGGCTTGGGAAACTCGCTGAAGCCTGAGCAAGGTTCGAGTGGGGCGTGAGATGACGGGACTTGGCGAGTCCCGCTCCTTGTGGGGCGGGGGAGCTGATCGCTTACCCTTTGAGGGTCATGAGGTAGGCGAGGAGGTCGGCGGCTTGTTGGTCGTTGAGGGCATCGAGGAGGCCTTCGGGCATGAGGCTGCGGCGGATGTAGCGGGTGGTGCGGACGTCTTTTTTGGGCACGCGGCGGTCGGTCATACCGGGCTGGCGGACGACGTAGGCCTGGGCGTCTTCGCTAACGTAGAAGGCATCCAGGAGGTCGCCATTCATCATCTCCAGGCGGAAGATGCGGTAGCCGGGCTCCATGGCGGCATTGGGGGTGAGAATGTTGCGCAGCACGGCCTCCAGGCCCATGGCCCCGGCTCCGCTGAGGTTGGGGCCGATCTGGCCGCCGGTGCTGCCGATCTGGTGGCAGGCGAGGCAGAGGGCGGCGAGGGGCTGGCCCTGCGGTGCCTTGCCCTGGGCGGCCAGGGCGGTGTAGCGGGTGAATTGAGCATCCAGCTTTTGGGCCTGGGCCGCGGTGAGCAGCGGCGGGGTGTCTAGGGTCTTGGCGATGCGTGCGCCCTTGCCGTAGAGTTTGGGCGTGGCGGGCTTCAGGTCGCGGGCGGCGGTGAAGTGCAGGCCTTCGGCGGCGGGAGGTAGGATGCGATCGAAGTGGGCGCGGATCTGGGCCTCGGTGCGGGCCTGTTTCCACACACGGAATTCGCTGAGCGCGCCGTGGGTGCCCTGGTTGGGGCCGCTCCAGCCGATGCGGCAGTCTTTGAAGGCGGCGGTGGATTTTTTGCTGCTGGTGGCTTCCAGCTCGCCGTTTTGATAAAGCTTGAAGGTGCCGCTGGCATCGCGGGTGATGGCCACGTGGGTCCAGAGATCGGGCGTCATCGGCTTCTGCGCGGCCACGACATCGCCGATGCCATCACCGAGCCAGACGCGGAATTTGGAGCCGAAGAAGTTGAGGTCGATCTGTTTGGGCGAGCCGAGGATGCTGTCCTGATTTCCGATACCTTCGGTTAGGCGGACCCAGGTCTCGACGGTGAAGGGACCTTCAAGGGTGAGCTTGGAATCCACCCAGGCGCTGTCCTGGCCATCGAGCAAAAGCACCTCGCCAAAGACACCGCCGAGTTGCTGCTGAAGCTGGGCGAGGGCAGGATCTTCGCCCAGGACGGTGGCGAGGCGTTCGAGCACGGGACCGTCGAGATCGGCCTGGGGGATGGTTTTGTCGAGAATGGAGGCGAGCAGGCTTTTAGCGCCGCCTTCGGCCTGGCCGGAGAGGGCATTGAGCGTGCGCTTGCGCTGGGCCGGGGTGAGCTTGGGGTAGAGCTTAAAGAGGCGTTCGCAGGCGCTCTGCACGGCATTGGTGCTGGCGGCGATGAGGGCATCCAGCGCGGCATCGCGGAGGGTGGCGTCGGGATCGGATTCGGCGAGGACGTAGAAGAGCTGGGTCTCGGGCGAACGGATGGCGGCCAGGGCGGCGATGCGGAGGGCGAGTTCGCCACTTTCATCCTGGGGCACGGACTGGCCTGCAAAGACCTGCTGCTGCCGCTGGTAGAGGGGCTCGATGACGTTTTCCTCGGAGGGAATCTGAAAGCCGATGCACAGCACGAGGGCCTGTTTGCGGGTGGGCAAGTCGTCGCTCTTCAGCATGCTGAGGGCGGTTTCTTGGAGGATGGGGGCGACGCGGGCGGCATCCAGCAAGGTGCGTTTGGCCAGGAGTTTTTCCGCGACGACGGCCCCGGACGTAGGCTGGGAGAGCAGGGCCTTCAGGGCTTCGCCCACGCCGGGTTCTTTGGGGAACTGGGCGAGTCGGAGGAGCTCTTCGTCATTCGGGGCGCGGTCGATCTGGGGCAGGAGTTTGGCGACGCGGGTGGCGCTGGTTTTGGGATCCAGGGCCAGGGCGGCGAGGACGCGGGCCTCGACGGGGAGTGAGGCGGCGGGTTCGGAATCGAGGAACTTGGCAACGGCCTCTGGATGCCGCTCTAGGAACATGCGAACGAGGAAGCGTTCGAACTCGCGGTCATAAGCTTCGCGAACGGGGATTTGTTTGGCACCCCGCGAGGACTGGATGGTGGGGCCGCTGGTGAGGGAGGGCTTGGCGAAGGAGAGGAGGATTTTCATGGCGAGGTGCTGGACCTCTTCTTTCGGGCTTCCTTGGAGGGCCTGCGCCACACACTGGATGGCGGCTGTGCGGGTCTCAAATTCAGGGGCTTCGGACACTGCGGGCCAGACCGTTCCATCTTCCGCTTTGAGTCCTTGCAAGAGCGTCAGCATCTCGTGGATCAGATAAGATTCGGTGGGGTCCCGGCGGGCGGCGAAATGAGTGAGGACGCTCTGAAGAAGGCGGAGTCCTTCCCTGCGAACTTTGGCGTCTCTGGAGCGTGCGGCAGTCATGATGGCAACGAGGTCGCCCCGCATGGGCGGCTCTTCGCCAAGACGGTCACTGACAGCCCAGAGCAATGAGATGGGTGTCAGGAGTCTGGAGTTCGCAGCAGATTCGGTTAGGCGAAAGTGATCGTCTGTGCCTGGGAGCCGATCTGCCAATGTCTGCCAGGCGAGGTGGGCTTTGGCGGTTGGCTTGGTGCCGAGGAGGGCGATGAGGTCTTCGGTGGTGAGCTGGGTAAAGTCGGGGATGGGGGCGAGGGGAGCGTGGGCACTTTTGCCCGCTGCTTTGGAGGTGGAGTCGGGAGTCGGCTGGTTGGGCGATGGCTTGGAGATAGGCGGCTGCGCCGCTTCGTTTTTAGAGGCGGACAAGAGTGTCCGCGCTCCTCTCGGGACGATGCGCCAGATGCGGCCTCGGGTCTTGTCGCGGTCGGGGTGGGCGCGGGGGACTTCGTTGTGGGAGATGATTTTGTTATACCAGTCCACGATGTAGATGCAGCCGTCGGGGCCGTTGGTCAGGGCCACGGGGCGGAAGAAGGGATCGTCGCAGGTGATGAGGTCGGGCTTTTGTTCGAGCTTCCAGTAGGCGCCGTCGCGGTGCATGGCGAGGGTTTGGACCTTGGAGGTGATGGGGTTGGCGACGGCCAGGGTGTGGGCGGCCTGGGCATCGACGAGGGGGCCGTTTTCAATGAGGGCGAGGCCGCTGAGGCCGGTGCCGCCCATGCGGAAATCCGCCTGCGGGGGGAAATCGGGCTGATAGCTTTTTTTCAGGGCCTCCATGCCGCCGGGGTAGTAGGCGTATTCATGGAAGGGCATGATGGGGTAGCCGTAGTCGTTGGCCTCTTGGATGAAGGTCTCGCCCTCGCCGGTGATGACGAGTCCCCAAATGTTGTTAGGCCCGACGCTGGTGACTTCAAAGTCGCTGCCATCGGGCCGCATGCGGGCCATGCCGCACTTGGGGTAATCCACGAGGTCCTTGCTGCCGGGCTTGTGGACTTGGCTGTTGTTAAAGAGGCCCTGGGCCATCCAGATCCAGCCGCCGGGGGCGCGGGTGAACTGATGGGGGAAGAGGTGGCTGTCCTGCACGCCGAAGCCGGTGAGGAGGACTTCGTGGGTATCGGCCCGGCTGTCGCCATTGGTGTCTTTGAAGAGCTTCAGGTCATGGCCGTGCTGGATGTAGCAGGTGTCGCCATTGCCCCAGGGCAGGATGCCCAGTGGGATGGCGAGGCCTTCGGTATAGACCACAGGATTGGTTAGGCCGCCGGGAGGCAGCGGGGCATTGAGGGCCTCGCGGGAATAAATGAGGACCTTGTCCTTGCCGGGGCTGTTGTAGATGGCCTCGGCTGCGGCGGGGTTTTCATTGGCATCCACCGGATACTCAAAGGCGGTCTGAGTCCACAAACGGCCACGCTGATCAAAATACACGCTGACGAATTTGCCAATGCCGTCGCTTTCTTGGACGACGAGTTCGATGTCGTAACCTTCGGGCAGGTGGAAGAGCTTTTGCTGCTCGGCAGCGGTTTTGGCGGTGGCCTGGACGTTGTTGTAGCTGATGTCGCGTCCGGTTTTGGCCGGGGCGGCGGCCTGGGGTTTCGCGGGTGGGGCGACGAGCTTGCGCGCGGCCTCGACGCCGCCGAGGGACTGCCAGGTGGGCGCACCGGGGGTGGCGGGGAGTTCTTCAATCGTGATGTCCTTCACCTGCACGAGGCAGGCCCCGCCGCTGTGCACCTGGGGGCCGAGCTGGCCATCGAGCGCGACGTTTTTGTCGGCCTCGGTGTAGTCGATTGCGGAGACGCCATTGATCCAGACCTGGATGCGCTGGCCTTCGGCGCGGATGCGGTATTCATTCCAGCCATAGACGTCCACAGCTTTGTCCAAAGCGGCGGCGTCGAGGGGTTCGGCGATGACTTTGTTGCGGCGGAACTCGTCGTAAATTTTGCCGAACCAGCCCTTGCCACAGTCCACCTGGTAACCGCTCATGTGATGGCCGCCGGGGACGCGCAGGCTGCGAATTTGAATGCCGCTATTCAGCATGCCAGTGGCGGGATCGCCGCTGACTTTGATCTTCAGTTTGAGATCGAAGTTCTGGTAGCTCTTGTTGGTGCAGATGAAGTAGTTCTGCGTCACTTTTTCGGTGAGGGAACCGCCGGTCATGAGGCCGTCCTCGATGCGCCAGACGGCGGGGTCGAAGTCCCAGCCGGTGAGTGATTTGCCATCGAAGAGGGAGACGGGCTGTGCCCAGAGGGGCAGGGCTGTGGTGAGCAGCAGGCAGAGGAGGGCAAAGCGGCGCATGGTGGTGGGAACGATATAACGCGGGCATTTCACCAGATTCCTTTGAGGGCGTCCACAAGGAGGTGACCGAAATGCACAAGGGGGAGGGGGAGGCAGTGTTCGGTGTTCAGTTTTCAGGGATAAGTGTGAGAGGGGCGGCAGCTCTTCGTGGAGCGCGGGCGTCTCGCCTGCTGTGTTCGGCGTCCCGCCGAAGACCGTGGACCGAGGTGGCTGCTGCTAGGTGCCAGGAATTGGGTCTGCGGAGTGTGAGAACGGTTTCCCGCGAGACGCGTGAAACGGCAGGCGGGACGCCCGCGCTCCATGGCGAACGAAGGCGGGTGAGCTTTTCGAAAGCGTCGTGGGACTGGCTCAGTCCAGGACGCTTCGCGGCTGCGTTGTATACAGGCTTTTTTGTGGAGGCATCCGCAGGGCGGGGGAGGGCCGAAAAATGGGTGACGGGAGGGTCGAAATTCACGGGGATTTTGGCCGGATGTGAGGTAGGTGTGGGGGAGTCTCTCTATGATTGCGCGTTCGTTTGAACTTTTTCTGAATCAGGTGCGCCAGTGGCGCAAGGAGCCGCTGATCCCGGCGGCGCTGCTGATCATTGCCTGTGGGCTGCTGGGCTTTATTGAGATCGCGGAGGAGGTGCAGCAAAAGGAGTCACACAGCTATGATGAGAAGATCCTGCTGGCGATGCGGGAGGCGGGGAATCCAGCGGATCCACTGGGGCCGCCGTGGATGGAGGAGATGGGGCGGGACCTGACGGCGCTGGGGGGATTTACGATCCTGACTGGGCTTACGGTGGTCTCCATGGGGCTGATGCTGCTGTATGGTCGGGTGCGGCTGTCGCTGCTGACGCTGGTGGCCATCACGGGTGGGATGCAGGCCTCGGCGTGGTTGAAAAGTTTGTTTGGCCGTCCGCGTCCGGACCTGGTGCCGCATGGGGTGCTGGTGACGAGCGCCAGCTTTCCCAGTGGCCATGCGATGATGGCGGCGGTGGTCTATCTGACGCTGGGCGTGATGCTGGCGCGCACGCAGCCCAGCCGGAAGGTGCGGCTGTACATTGTGTCGCTGTCGGTGATCATTGCGCTACTTGTGGGGTGCAGCCGGGTGTATCTGGGCGTGCACTGGCCCACGGATGTGCTGGCGGGCTGGACGCTGGGCGGGGCCTGGGCGGTGACGTTTGGCCTCATCGCGCTGAAGGTGGACCCGCGCCGCCCTGGGGATGAAGGTCGTGGTGATGAGGAGGCGAAGGCGCTGGAAGAGAGTGAGTGAGACCTAGACCCGGGCGCGGTAGTCGGAAGGGAGGCAGCCGGCCCAGCGGCGGAAGGCGCGGGAGAAGGCGATGGGGCTGCGATAGCCGATCTGCAAGGCGATAACTTCCTGCTTGTCCTGGGTGTTGCTGAGCATCTCCTGGGCGGCCTGGATGCGCAGGGAGGTGAGGTGGGCCATGGGGCTGCGGCCCAGTTCCTTCCAGCAGAGGCGGCGGAAGTGCTCCTCACTGACGTGGGCGGCATGGGCCAGGGAGGCGAGCGTCCAGTCCTCGGCCAGCCGGGTTTCCACCTCCTGCCAGAGGCGGCGCAGGCGTTCATCACGACGCCAGGGTTCGGCGAGACGGCGCGCATGGTGCTGGAGCAGTTCGGTCCAGTGATGCAAGGCCTTCACATCGCGGGTGCTTTCCCACTCGCCGCGCAGGCCGGCCCAGATGCGGTGGAGCTGGGCGGCATCCACCTTGACCTTTACGGGGGAGGCGGCGCTAACCAAAGGTGTGACAAAGGCGGGCTCGTCATAGCGCACCCAGAGGAAGTGCCAGGGCTTGCCCGGCAGGGCGTGAAAGGCATTGGGCACGCGCGGCGGGGCCATGCAGGCGGTGCCGGGGCCGACACGGTGCCAGCGACCATCAAGGAGGACACGACCGCTGCCGCTGAGGCAGACCATGAGGAAGCTGCCACTGGGGGAAAGGCGCACGCGCTCATAGGGTGGCACGGCTTCATCCATGCCGAGCCGGGCGATGCGGTGGGTGGCGAGGGCGCGGCAATCGGCGGCCTCCAGCACCCAGCGGGCGGTCTTGGGGCCGTCGCAGGTGGTCTCGATAAGGGGTGGAGGCGAGGCGGGCACGGGGGTGGTGAGAGCGGATGGGGGCGGAGTGGAGGAAGGGGGGCTTTTTTACAGGATTAACAGGATGGCAGGATTAACAGGATTTTTTTTGAGGTTTACGAGTGGCGGGGCTGGTTTGTTGGGTCTGTTGGTGTTTAGCCTTTAGGCGATCTGGAGAGGGTTCGGCAGGTCGTTGAGTCGCCTAAAGGCTAAACACCAGCAGAGCTGGCGGGAGCTGAGTGGAAGGACGACGTTCAGTTTGAGTCCAAGGAAGATTGCCCTCAAAAAGGGGGGAATGATACTCCAAATTATGGCCTAACATAAAGTGAGAATTTAAATCATTTTTTACCAAACATCTTTTTGCCATGTTTCGGGGAATGATGGTTGGATAGGGAGGGTGGAGTGGGACGCTGCGCGTCCGGTGGGTTTAGGATGCGGACAGGTGCGAAGCCGCGAAGCGAATGTCCACGCTCCTCTCGGGGGCGGTTTAATCGAGGATGAAGATGGTGGCGCCGCGTGCGCCGTGGGCACCGATGACGAGACATTGTTCGATGTCGGCGGTCTTGGAGGGGCCGGCGAGGAAGAGGCCGAAGCCGCTGCCGATGGTGGCGATGCGCTCGTAGGCGTGGTGCAGGGTGGGGACGAGATCGGTGGCGTGGAGGACGATGAAGAGTTGCTCGGTAATGAATGGGAGGACGCGGTGGGGGCCGAGCTCGGTTTCATCCAGCCAGACGGCGCCGTTTTCACAGACGCCAAAGCGGGCGTGGAGGATGGCAGTGTTGATGCCATCGAGCGAGTGGGGATCGGTGATGGTGGTGAGATCCACATTGCCGGGGAGTTGCGGAACGTGGGAGGCGAGGAAGGCGGTGGCAGGGACGTTTTCGCGCAGCCAGGTGGCGGCTTCGGCGAAGCTGTGGCCGCGGATGACGCGTGCGCCGATGAGGTCCAGCGTGGCGATGAAGTCCGGCAGGGAGGCCTCATTCGGCAAAGCACGGAGGGCGGCCACGGGGGCCTCGGGCGAGGGCGTGGGGCTGCCCTGGGCCTGACGGATGGCAGCGAGGATGGTGGCGCGGCTCATGGGGAGGAAGGGGTTGATGGTTGAGGGGTTGATGGTTGATGGAAGGGGAGTGGTGGGGCGGACGGAGGTTTCCGGCGTCCCTCCGGGACGCTTGGGTGGTGTTGCATTATTGGTTGGTTGGGGTCCGGTGGTTCCCGGTGGCTGCGCCACCTTCACCACCGGCTACGTTCCGGGTTCCCTCCGGGAACCGTGGCTCATGATTTGAGGATGGATGGGTGATGGTTGAGGGGGGAGATTCTTGACCTTTGACCTCGCACTGAGCACTGAGCACGCATGCCTACTTCTTGTTGGACTGTTGGTTATGCCATTGGCGGAAGGTCTGGGCGGGGGCGGGGGGGAGGTCGCGAGATTTAGTCCAGGGATCGAGGCGGAGGAGATTTAGCAGCGGGGTGGTGCGGCGCATGAACCAGCCGCCGAGGCGGAAGTGGGCGGGGCGGCGGACGACGAAGGCGGTGGTGTGCATGGCGGCTTTTTTCCACCAGGGGGCGTGGCCTGAGGCGGTGATGTCCTGCCGCCATTTCAGGAGCTGGGAGTGGATATCAATCTTCACCGGGCACACGGCGGTGCAGGAGCCGCAAAGGGTGGAGGCGAAGGGCATGCTGGCGTGGGCGGCTTTATCCACATTCGGCGCGAGGATGCTTCCGATGGGGCCGGAGATGAAGTAGCTGTAGCTGTAGCCGCCGCTGCGACGGTAAACGGGGCAGGTGTTGAAACAGGCGGCGCAGCGGATGCAGGCAAGGGATTTGCGGTAGTCGCTGCGGGCGAGCTGACGGCTGCGGCCATTGTCCACAATGACGACGTGCATTTCCTGGCCGGGGCGCGGTTTTAAAAAGTGGGAGCTGAAAACGGTGCTGGGCTGGCCAGTGGCGCTGCGGGCGAGCAGGCGCAGGAAGACTCCGAGGTGGGCCTGCTGTGGGATGATCTTTTCAATGCCCATGCAGGCGATGTGGACGGGGGCGAGGTGGGCACCCATGTCGGCATTGCCCTCATTGGTGCAGACGACGAAGCCGCCGGTCTCGGCCACGGCGAAATTGACCCCGGTGAGGGAGGCATCGGCAGTGAGGAAATGATTGCGCAAATGCTGGCGTGCGGCCTCGGTGAGCTGCTGCGGATCATCCAGCCCGGCAGGGGTGCCGAGGTGCTCGTGAAAGACCTCGCCCACCTCGGCCCGCTTCAGGTGGATGGCGGGCATGACGATGTGGCTGGGCGGCATCTTCTGGAGCTGGACGATGCGCTCGCCGAGGTCAGTATCGATGACTTCGATGCCGTGCTTTTCCAAGTGGGGATTGAGGTGGCATTCCTCGGTGAGCATGGACTTACTCTTCACCAGCTTGCGTGCGCCGTGCCGCTGCAGGATGCTGTGGACGATGCGGTTGTGCTCGTCGCCATTGGCGGCCCAGTGGACGTGGATACCATTGGCAGTGGCCTGGTCGGCGAACTGCTCCAGGTAGTCGGCCAGCTTGGATAGCGTGTGTTCTTTGATCTGCGAGGCGGCCTCGCGGAGCTGCTCCCACTCGGGTACGCGGGCGGCCATGCGGTCGCGCTTGGCACGGACCATCCAGAGCGTCTGGTCATGCCACGCGGCGCGGGCGGGATCGCGCTGGAACTCGTGAGCGGCGGCGGAGTGAGTCATGGGGAGCTTTGGTTAGGCCAGGATGATTGTGGCGATGGCTGCAAGCATCAGGGCAAGAGACAATGACATAAAGATGGCTCCCATATTGGCAAAACCCCTCAAGCGGTTGAGTTCCGGGGCTGGCAAATTTGCGGCGGAAAGTTCCGCCCATGGACGATGTTTCCACTGTGCGTAAAGAGTGCTTCGGGCAAATCCGCCACTGATGGTTTTGCACGTCAGCTTGGGCATCCAGAAATAACCAATCGGCTTGCCAAATTTGATCCAACTTTCCGGGTGGTCTTGGGCAATTTTGCGCAGGGCCGAATCGAAAGCGACAAAGCTGAGAAGAATGAACAGCATGCCCGCAGCGCCACAGACAAAACCTGAGAGGACAAGAAACTTAATCAACATGGTGAAGATCGGCAGACGGTTGGTATTCAGTCCCAGCGAGGATCTCGGCAATGTGCCGCACCTTCACATGCGGGGCCTGGCGGGAGAGGAGGCCGCCGAGGTGCATGAGGCAGGACATGTCTGCACTGGTGATAAACTCGGCACCATGGCTGATGTGATCTTGGATGCGGTCGCGGCCCATGCTCACGGAGACGTCGCTTTCAAAGACGGAGAAGGTGCCGCCAAAGCCGCAGCATTCGTCGCAGCGGTCCAGCGGGACGAGTTCCAAGCCGGCGACCATTTGCAAGAGACGGGCAGGTTTGGAAAACGCAGGCACCATGCATTCGCTGGGGCTGCCGAGGCCCAGGCCCCGCAGGCCGTGGCAGCTCTGATGCAGGCCCACACGATGGGGAAAGCGGGCGGGCAGGGAATCAACCTTCGCGATGTCGTGGAGGAACTCGCACAGTTCATAAACGCGGTGGGCCACCGGGGAGTGCTGGGCCTCCAGGCTCTCCTTCAAATGCAGCACGCAACTGCCGGAAGGGGAGACGATGTGGTCAAAGCGGGCGTATTCGCGGGCGAAGTCGGTGAGGCAGCCCGCGCCGGCTTGGGCGAAGCCGGAGTTTGACATGGGCTGGCCGCAGCAGGCGGGGCTTTCCGGCACCTCCACCTGATGACCGAGACGGGTGAGCAGCGTGTACGTGGCCTGTCCTACCTGAGGGTAAAGCTGGTCGATGTAGCAGGGGATGAAAAGGCCCAGGGTCATGTGAGGGAAGGTGTACGTGGCCTATGGTAGGTGCCTAGCAACGGATGCACACGGGAATGTGACCGGAATGCACCTGGATGGGACGGAAAGGGGGGGATGCCGGAGTCATGCTAGCGGGTAGCCGGGGGTGAAGCGAAGCGCACCCCCGGTAAGGCAGAATATCCGTTGTTCTCAAGTTCGCATCCTGGAGGGATGCTAGCAGGGGCACTGAGGCGGGCGATTGGGCGATCCGGCGCAGGCGGGTGCGTACGCCACTGCCAGCCCTGCCGGGATGGGCCCTTGATCTGGTTGATCGCACGTCATGACCAGGGGTGCGCTGCGCTTACCTCTTGGCTACCTGCTGGGATGCCTCCGGCATCCGCATGGCCTAACCACAAAGTTTAGAGCCGAGTGATGCCTCAGGTATCCGAGGAGGTGACAAAACTCAGGGAGACGTTTCACCCAAAAGAACGGCTCTATCTTGCGATCTCGGTTCAGGTTCCTTCCGTTGTCTCGCTACGACAGCTTTGGGGAATTCTGCGCATCCTGGACATCATCGAACTGTGATCCCTCACCGTCCCACCCTTAAGATGAGTAGGGCGGCGAGGAGGCCGAGGGCGGCGGTGACGGACCAGAGCAGGGCAGGCGCTGTCTCATAAAGGTGCAGGGAGGCGACGGAGGTGATGATTCCACCGATGGACCAGGCGAAGCTGAGGAAGCCGGAGTAACGACCCCGCATGTCATCCGGAGCCAGGCTGGCGGCATAGGCCTGCTGGCGGGAGAAGGCGAACATTTCCCCGACGGTGAAGACCACCATGGTGAAGATGAAGATGGCCAGGCTGCCGCCGAGGGTGAGAATGAGGAAGCTGCCGGCCATGAGGAGGTAGCCGAACGCGAGCATCATGCGCACGGGCCAGGGCCGGGTGGCGGCGGCGAGGGGGATCTCTAGCACGCAGATCATGACGCCGTTCATGGCCAGCACGAGGCCGCACCAGGACATGGGCAGGCCGCTGCGCTCAAAGTGCAGGGGAAAGCTGGTGGAGGTCTGGCGGAAGATCCAGGCGACGCAGAAGCAGGCGGCGAAAAGGGCGAGAAAGGGCCGGTTTTTCCGGATGGAGGCAAGCGCAGGGCCCCAGCCAGCGAGGTGGGCGTGGGTGCGGTTGCCACGCGGCAGGCAGGTCCAGGCGATGAGGCCAAAGAGGGCGGATGTGCTGGCATCCACGACGAAGAGCCAGAAGAAGGACCCCTCCGCCAGCAGTCCGGCGACGGCGGGGCCGAAGGACCAGCCGAGGTTCACGGCAAAGCGGTTCACGGCGAAGGCGAGCACGCGCTGGTGCGGCGGTACGAGGTCCTGGATGAGGGCATTGCCCGCAGGGTGCCCGGCCTCGCCCATGAGCCCGGTGGCAAAGGCGATGACGGAGAGTACGCGCCAGTCCGTGGCCTGGGACATGGCCAGCATGCAGGCGGCGCTGCCAAAGGCGGAGAGGGCGAGGGTGACATTGCGCCCCAGCCTATCGGCCAGCCAGCCACCGAGGGCGGCGGCCCCCATGGCCCCGGCGGAGTAGCTGGCGACGGCGAGGCCGGCCTGCGTGGCCGTATTGCCATTGCGCGTGATGAAGATGGTGAGGAAGGGCCAGACGAAGAGGCCGAACCGGTTGACGAACGTGGCCCCGGCAAGGATCCAAAATGGCCGGGGGAGACTGCGAAGCTGGGAGAGGTACTGGGACATGGGCGGTGCGCGATTGACCGGACGCGCGACGGGGGCGGACTAACAAACTATGATATGGGAGGCGGCAGCAGGAGGGGCTGGCAGACGAGGCGGAAGCTGCGGAGTTCGTTTTGGTCGCGGTGTTTGTTAGGGCGTGGGGAGGAGTTCATGAGGTGTGGGGGTGATGGTGGAGAGTGGATGGTGGATGGACGGGGAGTGACGATAAGGAGGTGGGGCGGGAGGGTTTGGAGGGGTCTTTTTTTACAGGATTAACAAGATGGACAGGATTTACAGGAGGGGCTTGAGGGGAGCGCGGACACTCCTGTCCGCATCGAAAACAACTGGCGGCAAAGCCGCGATTTGAATGAGGCGGGCAGGAGTGCCCACGGTCCTCGCCAAAAAAACGGGCCGGACTCTTGCGAGCCGGCCCGTGGAAGGGTTTGAAAAGGGGTGCTGTTTTCTTGGCGATTACAGGCCTTTGCTCACAATGTATTTCACGAGGTCCACGACTCGGTTGGAGTAACCCCACTCGTTGTCGTACCAGCTGACCAGCTTGAAGAACTTGCTATTCAGCTCGATGCCGGAACCGGCGTCAAAGATGGAGGAATGCTGGTCGTGGATGAAGTCGGTGCTCACCACTTCGTCCTTGGTCCAGTTGAGGATGCCCTTGAGGTAGGTCTCGCTGGCCTTCTTCATGGCGGCGGAGATCTCGGCGTAGCTGGTTTCCTTCTCAGTCTTGACGGTGAGGTCAACGACGGAGACGGTTGGGGTCGGCACGCGGAAGGACATGCCGGTCAGCTTGCCCTTCACTTCTGGGATGGCCAGACCGACGGCCTTGGCTGCGCCCGTGCCGCTCGGGATGATGTTGATGGCGGCGGAACGGCCACCTTTCCAATCCTTGGCGCTCGGGCCGTCCACAGTCTTCTGGGTGGCGGTGTAGCTGTGGATGGTGGTCATCAGGCCTTCGGCGACGCCGAAACCTTCTTTCAGCAGCACGTGCACGACCGGGGCCAGGCAGTTGGTGGTGCAGGAAGCATTGGAGATGACGTGGTGATTGGCCGGATCATACTTCTCATGGTTCACGCCCATGACGATGGTGATGTCTTCTTCCTTGCCTGGGGCAGAGATGATGACTTTCTTGGCGCCGGCGTCGATGTGACCCTGGGCTTTGCTGCGCTCGGTGAAGAGGCCTGTGGATTCGATGACGATGTCCACGCCGAGTTCTTTCCAAGGCAGAGCGGAAGGGCCTGCACGCACGGCGAGGCACTTGATCTCATGGCCGTCCACCACGAGGATGTCGTCTTCAGCCAGCTCAGGGCTGCTCTTTTTGGAGGAAACTTCTTCCTTAGCCTTGCCCTGTGTGGAGTCATACTTCACGAGGTAGGCGAGGTTATCAGCAGGCACGAGGTCGTTGACGGCGACGACTTCGATCTCCTTGCCCAGGAGGCCCTGATCACAGATTGCGCGAAACACGAGGCGGCCGATGCGCCCGAAACCATTGATGCCGATTTTGACCATTGTTGTATGAGAGTGGGATTTGCAATTACCCGCCGCAGCAGGAAGCGCGCCGGATAAAAGGTGCATAGTGCAGGACAGGGGGGGCGTCAACTGGCGGGTTTGGAAGGGGAGGGGCGGACAAGCCCGGGGGAGCGATTTTATACCGGAGTGATCTTTTATCTCCGTTTTCGGCGCATGTAAGGCTGCATGAATGATTCAAATTCTTTTAGCTCAGATGCGCTCGGCCTGGCCCGCACGTTTTTCTTATTAGCTGCGATTCTTCACGCAATCATTGCACTCCCCCTGACCTTAGTAAGTATGGGCATGTCGCGTGGAGGCGATGGTAGCGTTTTGGCGTTTGTGATCTGTGGTGGCGCTTACATCTATGGATCCCTGATGCTTTTTCGGGCAGATCTACCGTTTGGATCATTGGTATGGTTGGGATGGCTGATAAATCTCATTGGTGCTGGAGCTTGGCTGCCTGATTTTATTATAATTGGCGGACACCCGATGGCGATTTTCCCAGTCTTCCTCCATGGGATGTGGGCGTGGGTCCTTCTGAGCCAGTATCGCGACGAAAGAGGCTGAATGTAAACCGAGGCTCGATTTTAGGTTCCTCCACTGGTGTCGCTTTGCCATGGAATAAAAGCGTGGAAAGTCGTCACTGATATTGGCCGTAAGGCCCCGGATAATTCCTTCGGGTTTCAATGGAGCGACTTTCGGAAAGAGTCGCGTCCTGAGGTGGCGTTTACCTGTCTGCATGAAACACCTGCCCCTCTTGCTGTGCTTAATCTTTGCATTCAATCTAGCTGCCGTCGAGCCAACGCTGGAGCTGCAGGGGACAGATGGGAAGATGCACGCACCGCTGGCGGCGGGGGAAAAGAAGGCGGTGCTGCTGTTTTTTGTGTCGCCGTTTTGCTCCACCACCCGGCCTTTCATGCCAGAGATCAATGCGATCGCGGCGGAGTATGCGGACCGCGTGGCGATGGCGCTGGTGCATTCGGATGCGGAGATCACCGTGGAGGTGGCGCTGCAGCATGCGGACATGTCGGCAGTGAAGGCGACGGTGCTGGTGGACAAGGAGCAGAGGCTGGCCCGGCAAGTGGGCGCTGCCATCACGCCGGAGGCGGTGCTGCTGTCCCCGGCAGGCACGGTGCTCTACAAAGGTCGCATCAATGACCTCTACCTGGGCCCCACAAAGCGCCAGCGCGCCGCCAGTACGAAGGACCTGCGGGATGCGCTGGAGGCGGTGCTTTCTGGCAAGGCAGTGGTTTCTCCCCATCCTCCAGCACAAGGCTGCAAGATTGGTGGCCTGAAGTAGGTCAGCGCACGAGGCTGGGCTTGACCCCATGGGCTTTTGTCTGAGAGGCTGGTGTTCTTCATCATGAAAAGACGTTTATTCATCGGTTCCGCTGTGGCTGTCATTGCAGGTTGCCGACGTGAAGAAGACCTTTCCGCAGGGCAGGGCACATCCATCGCGGAATTGCTGGAGCGTCTGCTCGCGGGACGGGTCAGTGAAAAGCGCGTGCTGGAGCATTACCTGAAACGCATTGGCGCCTTGGACAAGACAGGGCCGAAACTGCAGGCGATCATAGAACTGAACCCGGATCTCAAAAAAACCGGGAGTTCGGGCCCGCTGCGAGGCATCCCCATCCTCATCAAGGACAACATCGAAACCGCCGATGCCATGGAGACCACGGCGGGCTCGCTGGCGCTGCTGGGTGCGCCGAAACCTGCGCAGGATGCGACAGTGGTGAAACGGTTGCGCGAGGCTGGAGCGGTCATTCTAGGCAAAACAAATTTAAGTGAGTGGGCGAACATTCGCTCTCCAAGTTCGACCAGCGGTTGGAGCGCACGCGGCGGCCTCACCCTGAATCCCCATAATCTCGAGCATAGCGCCAGTGGCTCCAGCAGTGGCTCTGCCGTCGCGGTGGCTGCCGGTCTCTGCGCAGCAGCCATTGGCACGGAAACGAATGGTTCCATCGTTAGTCCTGCCGCAGCTTGCGGCATTGTGGGGCTCAAGCCAACGCTGGGCTTGATCAGCCGTGCGGGCATCATTCCCATCACACGCTGGCAAGACACCGCCGGGCCCATGACGCAAACAGTGCGGGATGCGGCCCTGCTGCTGAATGTGCTAGCAGGAACGGATGAGAGGGATGCCGCCACATCAAAGGCCCAGGTGGCGCAGGACTATAGCTTCACCTTGAAAAAAGAAGGACTGGAGGGCCGGCGATTGGGCGTTTTGAGATCTTTGAGTGGATTCAATCGCCATGTTTGGAGGCTCTTTGAGCGCACTCTTTTGACCCTGCAAGAAGCGGGGGCGATCCTGGTGGAAGACGTGGAGATTCCGAATCACCGTGAGGCAAGTTCCGCTGCGTGGATAGCGATGTTGACGGAGTTTCGGAAGGAGCTGAATGCCTACCTCATTGCCCGCGGCGGTGTGGTGAAATCATTGGCTGAATTGATCGCGTATAACGAAGAGCATCGCACGCAGGAGATGCCGCACTTTAATCAAGAGTTCTTCATCGAAGCTGAAACCCGTCACACGCCTGAGCATCTGGCGAAAGCCGTGGAACTGAGACAATTGGCAACTCGTCTGGCTGGGCCAGAGGGCATTGATGTGGCACTGAAAAAAGACCGATTGGACGCGCTGATTTGCCCAACCAATGATCCAGCAGGGCGCATTGATCTAGGACTGGGTGATGCCAATGTGCGGGTGTTTAGTTCCCAAGCTGCTGTGGCAGGTTACCCCCACTTAACGGTGCCTATGGGAGTCGCAGAAGGTCTTCCTGTGGGCTTGTCTTTCATCGGTCCCGCATGGTCAGAGGCGCGGCTGTTGGAGATGGGGCATGCCTTTGAGTTGTTACGGGAGTTTGTGCCCGCCCGGCTGTTTGTGTGAGAGACGTGGGAGTGTTTTTAGTTAGGCTGGAGTGATGTTTTATGAGGAAACACTGGAAGATTTTTGTCATCATTTTGATCCTAGGGATCGGAGCGGGAGTGTACCTGTATGGGCAGTCTTTTCCTGTTTACACGGACATGAACGGCCCGAATGACCTGGGGAGCATCTACGATGATATACCCGATGAAAGCCGAACCCAAAAGTGGTTCGAAGAACTGGCGAAGATAGAGACTCCGCACAAGCGCTGCACTGACCTGGGCCGTGGACTCATGGCTCTGGCGGCCGGGCTGGGGTTCGCTTGGCGGCTGGCCTGGAAGTATGAGCGGAAGAGCCTGGATGGAAAGTGGGTGTATCTCCAGCGGGCGTGGTTCGGGCTATGGCTGCTGCGGGTGCCACTGATCGTGATCTACTATGTGCTGCGTGCAAACCGTCATGATTATCCCTGGTGGGCGGATACGATTGCTATTCCGATCTTCAGCGACTGGTTGTTCTTGGCGGTTGGTTGGGCGATATCCTGGGTGTTGCTTTGTGGATTGCTGGCAGGGTATTCGCTACCAGAAAAGATTCGCTGGCGGCGGCCAGTGGGCTTGTGGGGACATGGACGGTTTGCCCTGGTGGCACTCTGGTTGGTCGTCCTGCTTGGGTTGGTTTTTGGGGGCGTGATGGATGGCGATGAAGGGCTCGTCATTGCCTGTACAGGCGCTGTACCTGTGCTGCTGGCCTTTTTGGTGGCTAGCCCGAAGCCACGCGAAATGGCGGTGGCGACTGAAGTTGACGAAGTGCCGGTGGCGGAGGGGTAGGTCAGTGAAGCGTCGCGATGACGAAAAGACCCCAAGGAGCTGGACCTGCCAAGTCCCGTGGTTTGGGGATGTTTGGGACGGACGCGGGTTTGGGGACGGGGTAGGGTTTTTTTGACAGGATTGACAAGATTTCAGGATTAACAAGAGGTGTGGCAAGGAGGCGGACGTGGGCGGGTGAGCGTTCGAAAGCGCCAGAGGACTGGCGCACTCCAGGACGCTTCGCGGCTGCGGCGAGGGCCACCCGCTGGCGCGGGCAGCTACTGCGGAGGGAGTGGGACGCTGCGCGTCCGGTGGGTTTCGGATGCGGACAAAGTGTCCACGCTCCTCTCGGGGTGGCTTTGGGCGGACGGAGGTGTGAGGGTTGTCCGCAGGTTCAAAGGCCGGGACTTGGCAAGTCCCGCTCCTTGGGGGAGTGGGGGTAGTGCGAGAGGGGGGCTGCTTTTCGCTGTTGGAAAAAAGGCGGCTTTTTCTACTCGCAGCCTGGGGCTGGGAAACGAATCAATAGGCATGATGAAACCTTTTCTGGCCCTGTGCCTCCTCGCTCTGATCCCGGCCTGCACTCAGGAGTCTCAAAACCAGATGAGCCGCTCCATCCAAAACTGGACTGGCGTGAATGGTGTCCTCGAAGTTTATGCGGGGGAAAAACTGGTGCGGAAGTTCATCCAGGTGGATAAGCTGACGACTGCCACAGCGACCACCGATGTGGTAGCGCGCCCCTACCGCTTTGGCTACGGCGTGTTGGATGAGAACCTGGACGGCGTGAAGAACAATGGCGAGAAGCGGGTGTACTTTGAATTCAGTGACCACTCGACAAATTACATTTTTTACGAAAGCCCGAGATAGTCGGGAAAGGGTGACGGAAGCATGACCGGGGTGGGCGATTTTTCGGCAAGGCCGGAGGTGTGCTGCGAAACGATGGATAATCAAGGTGGCGCGTCCACCTCATCCCCCCCCTTGATCCGATGCGACGAATCTACGATCACCTGGACCTCCGTGTCCCGAACCTAGCTGAGGCGGCGCCTTTTTATGAAACTCTGCTGCCTGCGCTGGGCTTTGTGCGGCGGCAGGCCATTGAGGGCTGGCTGCAGTTTGAGGCGGCAGGCCACGGAGTGACAGAGTTTTTTGGCGTGACGGAATCTGGCAGTCACGTGGCTAATGAGAACCGAGTGGCTTTCCGGGCGGAATCGGTGGAGGCTGTGGATGAACTGGCCGAAGTAGCCGTTCAAGCTGGCGCTCGACGCGTGGAGGGGCCACTGGCCTATGAGCCGGGCTATTATGCGGTGTTTTTTGAGGATTTGTGCGGGAACCGTTTTGAGGTGTGTCATCGGGTACCGCTCTGAGTTGTTTTTGACTTTTGCCCATGAGCTGGGGTGAAAAGTAGCCCGCACAGTCCCTGTGCGGACAGCCGCCTCAAATCCTTACAAACAGCGCGTGAATGGAGATGGATGCACAGGGTTCCATCGGCGCGGCGCGCCATGAAAGGAAGGTGTGGGAGCTACGTGGCTGCTTACTGCTCAGGGGACTGAACGGGCTCCTTTATGATGAGGTGCGCCTAGCCATGTTTCGGGAATTTATTTTGAAAAAAGCTTCGACGCAGGCCGCGAAGCGGTATCCGTGAGGCATCTATGATGCTGGCAGATTCAAACATGAGCGATTGGCTGGGGCCTGCCCTTTCGGGTGTGATCGGGGCCTGGATGCTGCGCTACCTGATTCATGGGGCCCAGGCGGAATCTGTGGCGCGTGCGGGGGAGCGGCGGGCCTGCTACACGAAGGCGATGAAGCGGGTGGTGATAGGCCTTTGGTGTGCGGTGGCGATGATTACCGCCATGCTCGGGATCTCGGTGGGACTTGTATCCTGGGTGGCCGTGATCGCGATTGGCATCTTGGGGTTGCTGATCCTGCCCCTGCATCTGGAGGCCTTCGGGGTGGAGATCACCTGGGATGACACGACAATTTACACGCGGTCGCCCTGGCGCAAGGCTCGGCGCATCCCCATCGAGGCGGTGCGGTACTTGGACTACTCCTCAGGGATGCAGTGGCACCGCATCCACACGGCTGGGTATGGCATCGTGCGGCTGCATGACTTCCTGGGTGGCGGCAAGGAGCTGCTGGAAAGGCTGGGCGGGCATGAATCAAAGCCGCCGACTGCGCCGTCCGCCAAAGGTTAGTGAAGGGGCGGGACGGGGAGGATCAACCACGGTGGGCGAAGGCACCGATGGCGGGGAAGACCCCAAGGAGCGGGACTTTGAGCGGACGAGGATGGGTGATGGAATGTGGGCCTTTTTAGACAGGATTCCAGTCCCGCAGTCGCGGGAAGGATTAACAGGAAGTGTGGCAAGATGGTGGGCGGGTGAGCTTATCGTAAGCGCCAGAGGGAGTGGCGCACTCCATGAAGCTTCGCGGGTGTGGGGGCTGACGCGGGATCGGTGAAAGGCGGGGTGGGCTAGGAAATTTCTCGACAGAGCTTATTATTCACGAATAGTCAGGCCACGCATGAGCGCCATCTACATCAATACAGGCACCGGAGAATCGAAAATTTATGAGGAGGATCAGGCACGTGCATTGTGGTTAGAGGGCCAGTTTGGAGAGGGTGCCTTGTTTTGGCGTGAGGGGATGGGGGAGTGGCAGCCCATCTCAAAGCTGTTTCCGCCCACGACCGTTTATCAACCGACTCCTGCCTTTAAATCTGAAACCACGGATCAGCGTGGAAATGAGGCGGCTACTGCCGACTCTTTGTTTGGTGAAACGGCTCCGTATCGTTTTACCAAGGATCCATCCGGGCTGACGAAGTTTCTCAAGGTCATGCTTTGGCTAGACCTGTCTCTGATGGTGGCAAGCTTACTGAGCGACTTTACTCAGATGAGCATGATTGAGAAAGGTGGCTTTACGGATGCTGAGGCTGAGGCCAACGATGCGAGACAGCAGGTCATCGGCATCGCTTATCTTGGGGTCTTTCTCATCACGGGCATCACTTTCCTGAAGTGGATCTACCGGGCCAATGCGAACTGTCACGGATTTGGTGCTCAAGGGATGAAATTCACACCGGGTTGGTCCGTGGGATGGTACTTTGTTCCCTTCTTAAATTTAGTTAGGCCCTATCAGGCGATGCGCGAAATTTGGCAGGTGAGCAGCAACCCCAAACGCTGGCAGACCCAGGAAGGTTCGGGAGTTCTGCCACTCTGGTGGACGCTGTGGATCTTATCGAGCATCACGGGCCAGATCACCTTCCGCACCAGCATGGCCGTCACGGATCTGCCTTCCTTAAAAACAGCGACGATTGCTTCGATTGTTTCTGGGATTGTGGATATTCCGCTAACGCTGGTGGCAATGACGCTCATCAGTCGAATTTTTCAAAAACAGAAAGAGCTCACGGATCGGCCTTCTTAATGACTTAAGGGTGAGGAACACTTCTTTGTTAAAAATGTTCAAATGAACATTTGATCGATGTGCGATTTGTAGCAAGCTCAGAGGGAACTGGAAAGCCCCTTGATCATGTCCGTAGCCAAGAAAAATCGTCGAAAACTTGTCCGCGAAGGACGCCTGTTTCTTTGGTGGGTTCAGGAGGATCGCGATAGCCTGGACTTGATTCTGCATGTGGTGAGTGAGGATAAGCGGTTCATTGCACATTATGTGCTGGGGCAGGAAGAAGCCGAACGGCTGATCATTATCCTTGGGTCCGAGTTTGCCGGGGCGGAAACCGGTGGGAATTGGAGCCGATTTTACTGCCCCTGCTTTGACCCTCATGCTGTGGTCACTCCTGGTAACGTGCGGCAGTTGATTGACTGGTGTCTTACAGATGAAGGACCTCGAAGGCCCCTGCGATGGCAAGACGGATATCCGTGGAACAGCTATGGCTCGCCTCCCGATGTGGAAGGGTATTTGCAAAGCCTGAACGAAGGAGAGGCCTAACCGATGATGACGAAAAAGAAGAGGTCGTCTTCATTGACCATCATTTCCGGCGGGCAGACGGGCGTTGATCGTGGGGCTCTTGATGCGGCGTTGGAACTTGACTTTCCCTGTGGTGGCTGGTGCCCCTCAGGACGGATTGATGAGGAGGGAATCATTCCTGCTCGTTATCCTTTGAGAGAACTAACTCAAGGTGGCTACAAGGCTCGCACGATCCAAAATCTGAATGATGCCGATGGAACCCTGGTCCTCTACTTTGGCGATTTGGAAGGTGGGACGGAATTGACCGTCTTTCACTGCATCAAAACTCAGCGGCCTTATCGGTTGATCAATGGATGGGAAATTACTCCAGAACGTGGGGCTGAACTGGCATTGGATTTTGTTCAGCGACATCGCTTAAAGTCTCTCAATGTGGCGGGTCCGCGAGCCAGTCGCCGCCCTGAGGCGGAAGCCTATGCTTACACCGTCGTTCGAGGTTTGCTCGAACGACTGAGTGAACTTGCCTCAAGTCTTATTCCGTAATCCTTGCCTTCCATTCGTCCGAGTTACCTTTCAGTTCGGGGGCGTACATGGCCTCGATCTTGGCTGGCAGGGCGCTGAAGCGGCCGGGGATCTCGGCCTTCACGCGGTAGCTCAGGTTGTGCGTACCTCGCGGTAGCCGCTCAGCAAAGAAGGCCACCTTCTCATCGCGGAATTCTTGATACGCAGGTAGGCCCTCATAGGTCCAACCACTCTGCACCTTCACGGGCTCAAACCCTGCGGGCTTCAGGTCCTCGATCAGCACATACTCGTAGTCGTTTTTGCTCTCCACCGACAGCTCCACCTCGATGAGGTCCCCACTCTTCACCGGGCTGTCGCTGGCGATTTCCTCGCGGCGATACTTCAGCCCCGTCTGCGTCACCACCTGGCCGCGCCCGCCTGCCACCTTCTGCTCCGGCTTCTCCTCGATCAGCTTGTAAAACTTGCGCCGCGCCTTCACCTCCAGCCCGGCGGCGGGGATGTTGTCCTCCTGTGAGAACACCGTTAGGTACGCATTTACATACAGCGGGGATTCGCCCAGCTTGCGGATCTCCAGCGTGTGCTCGCCCGTGTTCAGGGCCTCGCCCTCCAGCACCAGGCTGCCATCAAAGGTGAACAGCGTCTCCTTCGTGATCTCCACCTTCTTCACGGACTTGCCGTCCAGCAGCAGCTCCACCGTCTGCTGCGGGCTGGTTTCACCGCTGGCCTTCGCATAGATGGCCAGGGCCTCGATGACCGCCGCCGTATCCTTGGTGCTGTTCCAGTAGGTGCCGTTGCGGCGATTGTTCAGCAGGTACTTGGCAATTCGCGGGGCGGTTTCATCCTTCGGATTCGCCGCCACCAGCAGGCGCAGGAAGACCGCCTGAGTTTCGATCTGGTCCTCATACCAATACCACCACCAGCCGCCCTGCGGCAGGTCCAGGTAGGCCGTCTGGTTCTCCTCATCCTGTTTCAGGAACTGCTTCAAATTGCGCAGGCACATGTCGCGGCGTTCATCCTCCTCCATCGCATCACACGTTAGGCCCAGCAGGGCCACGCTGTAGCGGGAGAGCTTCTCGCGCTGTTCATAAAGCTGGTCGCGCATCGCCTTGTTGCCCGCCTTGTACTCCACCAGCACGCTGTGGATCAGCGCATCCAGATTGTCCGGGTAGCCTTTGCGGTCCTTATGCTTCACCGGCAGATTCAGCCGGCGCAGTTCCTCCGCCTCATGGCGTGCCAACCATTCTACTCCCTGACGGATAAGGCCGTCATTGAGGTCAAAGCCGGTGCGCTCCGCCGCCTTCAGGCCGTGCATCACCACCGCCGTGATGTGGGGTGAGGACTCGCGCCCGCCCGGGAACCAGCCCCAGCCGCCGTCGCCATTGCGCATGGCTTCCAGGCGGGCAATGCCTGTCTTCGCCATCTTCTTCACCTCGTCCTCATCAAAGACAGGCTCTTGGTTAGACCGCCCCTTCCACTGCTTCGCGCGCTCCTCCGGTTTGCCGATCTGCTGAGCATTCAGGTTCGTGCGTTTTTCCTTCACCGCCTTCAGGTCCACGCCCAGGTCCTTCAGCACGCCCAGGGTAATCACGGTGGGGACAAAGCGGTTCAGCGTCTGCTCTGTGCAGCCATAGGGATAGGCCACCAGATACGGTAGCGCATCCACCAGGGCCATCGCCAGCGTGGGGGAGTAGCGCACCTCCAGGCGGGACTGCTCTGGCTTGCGCTCCGCAGGCACCTTCAGCGTCAGCTTGCCACTGGCCTCTTCCGGGCGCAGGGCCAGGCTCCAGGAGTCCGTCTTCAGCATTCCGTGGGTGTAGGCCGGGAAGGTTATTTCCATGGCATCGCTGTCCTTCTGCGCCAGGGCCTTCACGCGGATCTTCGCCTCGCCCTCGCCGGTGACTTTTACCCGCCAGTCAAAGCGCTTTTCGCCATGCGCACCGATGTCTGCTGCCGCCTGGGCAGCCTGTCCTTTCTCCAGGAATTCCAGCACGCCACCCTCCAGCTCCAGCACCGCCTTCACGCTCTGCGCCACATCCATCTCATTGTGGACGTTGGCCGAGATCACCACCTCATCCTTTTCCACAAAGAAGCGCGGTGCCTGCAGCCTCACCATCAGGTTCTTCCGCGTGATGACCTCCACCGCCGCCTCCCCCACCTGCGTGGATGGGCCCATGACCCAGGAGCGCAGCTTCCACGTCGTGAGATTGTCCGGCAGCGTGAAGTTAAACTCGCCCGTGCCCTGTGCATCCGTGGTGAAGTCTGCGATCCACACCGCACTGTCCGCCAGATTGCTACGGATCATCGGCTGCGGGCCTTCTTCCGCGCCAGCAGCACCGCCTGCGGTAACGCTACCTTCAGACATTTCGAGGGCCATGACTGGCGCTGGGCTCGCCATCGGCGCACCGGGTGGTGGGGGTGGAGCGGCTGCCGCGAAAGCACTGCCATCCTTCATACTCATCAGCGTCCTGGCCGCACCACCTGCTGCAGGTGCGCCCCCTGAGGCAAAGGAATCGCTCGCATCATCCGCCACGCTGCCGCCAAAGATCCCCAGCGGACTCATCCAGCCTCCAAGACCTGTCTCCAGCGTGTGCAGAGAATCCGTCACCTGCGGGTAATGGCTGCGTTTCCAGCCCCAGAAAAAGGGCCTGATGTCCTGCTGATTGCTGCCGCCGGAGATGTACTCCAGCGCCTTGTCATAGGCCGTCAGCACCACCTTTCCCACAAAGGGTTTTCCGTCCTGGTCCTTCACCTGCACCTTCACCTTCGATCCCTGGCCCGGCAGATACGTCGCGCTGTCCGGCGTCAGCTCCACCGTGGCGATGCGCTTCTTCGGCGGCACGATGAGTTGGCGTGTCACCTGGTGTACCCGCGCGGCGCTCACGGTGTAGGCCTCCAGGAAAACATTCGGCTGGTCCGCATCCGTCAGGGTGAAGCGGTGCGTCGTGCTCTTGCCCTCCAGTTTGATCCAGACCGGGTCCGGATAGGTCCCGTTTTCTGGCCGCAAAAACAGCGCCACCGTGCTGCCGGGGCGGTTCGTATTCAGCGTGATCTCCACCTCTTCCCCAGGGGCGTATTCATCCTTTTGGGTGACGAGCTCCAGGTCATCAAAACGGAAGTCTTTGCCCTCCTCAAAGCCCTCGCCACGGGCAGTGGTGAAGCTGATGCCCTCGATCTCATGCCCCGCCTTGTCCTTCAGCTTGACCGAGACGCGATACTGCCCGCCACGCGCCAGGGTAAAGCGCGCCTTCACCGTCGGCTCGCCTTCCTTCAGCGCCACTTCGGCCGTATGCACGGCCTCTTCCATCGGCTGGCCATCCTTGCCATACGTGATCCGATAAACGGTTAGGCCGCCCGTAGCCTGCACCTCGCGGCCATCCAGCGTGCGCGCATTCACCGTCGCCTCTGCCGCCTCGCCCGTCTGGTAGTAGCCCTGGTTCAGCGAGACATAGACCTCAAACGGACGCCGCGCTGCCAGCACGCTGCCCGTGCCAAAGATCGTGCGGCGGCTCTGGTCCGTCACCTCCGCCTCGATGGCATAGCGGTGGTCCTCTTGGCCATGCAGTTCCTTGGCCAGCGCCGTATCCACCTTGATGGTAAAGGTGCCGTCCGCATTCAGCGGGGACTCGCCCTCGGCCACCAGCTCTGGCGGATCCGAATCCCAGCGCACCCACGGATAGCGCGGGATGCAGAAGCACCAGCGATCTGCCCCCGGATACCAGTCATAATAACTCGCGCGCCAGCCATAGCCGGCACCGAAAAGCCAGTCCCAAGGGCCGACGGGAAACCAGCGCTCCGTGTGCGCGCTGCGCTGCACCTTGTACTTCACCTTTCCTTCCTTCACCGGACCGCCAAAATAGTAATCCGCCTTCACCTTCACCTCAAAGCTGTCGCCCAGCGCTACCGGCGTGGTGGGGGCATCCACCTTCACTTCAAACTCCGGCTTCTTGTACTCCTCCACGCGGAAGCTGTGATTGCCCACATGGTCCAGGTTACCGCCTTTCCGCTGCGCCTCCACGGCCACGTCATAGCTGCCTAAGGTGGCCTCATCTCCAAGGACCAACACATCATTGATGGCCCCGGATTCATCGGCCTTGTAGGTCTTTTCCGTCACCGTCTCACCGCGCGGGTCGGTGATGGTCACCTTCATCATCGCATCGGCAAAGGCATTGCTATCTAGTTTCGGATCATAGCCCACCTGCCGTGCCCAGGCCTTCCACTTCACCTCCTGGCCCGGACGATAGACCGGGCGGTCCGTGATGGTGTAAAGGCGTGTCTGCGCATCATACCGATCCCGCCCATCATGAAAGTAGATGTTCTGAAAGCCCAGGAAGGCCAGCCGACCGTCCGTCGCCTTGGCCTGGATCAGCCATTGGTAATTATTCATCTTCGCCTGCTCTGATTTCACCTGCCCTGCGGCATCGGAGGTCAGTTGCAGATCCTTAAAGGTGTAGTGCATCTGGGGGCGGCGCAGGATCTTGCTCTCCTTCCACTCTTGATGATAACCAAAGAACCGCACCGTGGCCCCTGTGACAGGTGCGCCCGTGGCCGCATCTGCGATGAAGTAGTGACCGCCCTCAGCCTGCTTGGTCTGCACGATCACCAGCCCCTCCAGCCACAGTAGTGCCCGCGTCTGGTGCCCGCCTTCAAAGCTGCCCTCCACCAGCCAGGCCCCTGCCTCCTTCAGCGGCGTGGGTACCGTCACCCGGCGGTCCCAGTGGTTCTCACGCGGCTCCAGCTTCTGCTCCCAGGCCACCGGATCTCCGATCAAATATTTCTTCCCATTGCCTTCCTCCAACAGGCGCTGGCCGATGCTCTGGATATTCGCCCGCTGCCAGTCAAACTCTTTGGGCGAGCTGCGCAGGTACGCCTCCGTATCCGCCAGCAGCTTCGCCACATTCACCCGGCGGGCGGAAAAGGAAACCTGCGTCGCATTGCGAAACGTCAGCGACAGCTTCGCCTCACTGCCCGCTGCCTGCGGGAGCTGCGGTTCCAGCCGACCCTGGTGGTCTGTGATCGCCTGGAGGCTTGTCGTCAGCATCTGAGTCCAGGTGGATTCGGGTGTGACAGAAGAGTCATCGCCAGCCACATCCGGCAGGAGATTCGAGGAACTACGGTTAAGCCGCTTATCTAGCAGCTTTTGCTCTTTCTCTGTCAGCTTCGGCAGCACCGCGAGGCCATTCTTCAGGGCCTCCACCGCCTTCGGGTACTGTCGGCGGTCCGTCCATTCATCCGCCAATTCCTTCCAGATTTCCGCCCGTTTGAGTGCGCTTTCCTCGGGATCATTCGCCCGAGCTTTCAACAGCTCCATGAAGTTCCACTCCGGCGGCAGCGTGATTCGCTTGGGCCCCGTGGCCAGCCGCACCACCGTTTCATCATCCTTCAGCGTGTGCAGCGCCGCGATGCCCTCGCGCTTCGCCCCTTCCTTTTCATCCGCTTCAAAACGCAGGCCCAGCCCGCCCAGCGTGCGCACTGAGAACCACGCCTTGGCCATCTCGGCGAAGGTCCGCAGCGAATCCTTCTTCTGCCCTGGGTGCAGTTTTCCCATCTCCTGCCAGAGCCACAAAATACGCTCGCCATTGTTCTTGGCCGCCGCCCAGGACTCCGCCGCCTTGAAGTAAACAGGATCCCCCTTTTCATCCACCGGGTAGCCAGCGGCCGGCGCATCCAACCCGCTCTGCTCATCATAGTCCGGCAGTGGCTCCTGGATGTTGGTCAGGTGCTGCAGGCTCCAGGCCACCCTCGATTCGTAGAGGCCTCTGCCGCTATATCTGTGGCTAGGCGTTAACCCCGAGGCGAGCAGGCTCATCACCGTGATCTTCTCCGACACCGTCGCCTCCGCTGGCTGCGCCTTCCAGGCCGCTTCCAGCAGCTGCAGCGCACGATGGCGGTCGCGCAACTCCGTTTGCACTAGGTTGCGCCCTCGAGCGTAAAGGTAGGTCTGACGCTGGAACTTCCCATCCACGATCAGCCCCGTGTGCTCCAAACTCCCAAAATCCACGGCTGCCTGCATCAGCAGCCTCCAGTTTTTCGGGTGCGTCTTTACAGTCGTCTCAAGTAGCTCCTCCTGCTCCGCAGGCGCATTCAGGCTAGCCAGCGCTTGAAACGTGGCGTCCAGCAGCTCCGCCGTCGCATCCGCAGCCTTCAGCCCCGTCTTCCCTAGGTCCGCCGCCTCCCGGTGATTGCCCCGTTTGCTGAGGGCTTTCACCTTCTCCAGGGTCGCCTGGGCATCTTGGGCAGGGCTGGGGGTGGGCATGAGAAGGAAGACGAGGGGGAGCCAGAGAAAATGTTTCATACCGCAGTGTGGGTTTTACCAAAGCGCATGACGAGAGACAAGCCCACCTCTTGGGGTGTTCAGGATCTTTTTCGTCAAATTTCCGTCCCCTCGCTCTCGCCAGCTCTGTTGGTGTCTAGCCTTTAGGCGATCTTAGAAAAGGTCCGGCAGGTCATTGAGTCGACTAAAGGCCAAACACCAACGGACCCAACACACCGGGCCCAACACACCGGGCCCCCCCCATTCTAAAGCCCTTCCGCCAAGGCGATCACAAGTACAACTCACGCAATGGTGCGCCCATTTCTCCGGGTTGCATCCACCATTCACCAGCGCAGTCCAGTACGCTTCGCGCCATCTTGACCTGTTTGACCTTTGTTCTCCCCCAGCGCCCCCACATTTCCACTTTCCCTATTTCTTCTTTTCCAGCAGCAGCCACACCACCGAGTTCCGGTCCCGCAGCGTCGTGCCGCGCACATCCTCGCTGCGCATCGGGTAATCGGCTGTGATCACAGTCATTGGCTCTTGAGTTGTCCAAGCTTGGAAGAGTAGGGGGGATTGGCTCGGCTCCGCATTCGTGGCGGCCAGCAGCTTTACTTCCACGTCCCCACCTTTTTCTGGCACAGGCACCTCTGCCGCCGAGACCCCCGCAGGCAGGCCGCTAACGCGCAGCACCATCGCTTGCTTGTAGCCGTTCAGGGGTTTCACATTCACCTTCAATACCGCTGACTTACCAGGGGCGAGCGTGATGGGCTTTCGCTCCGGCAGGGTCACGGCACAAGTTGGGGCTGCTGGGGAGAGGTCGAGCACGTAATGATGGTTAGGTCCGCCCTGGTGGAACTGGTCTTCGACGATGATCTGGTAAACCCCATCCACTGCCGCTGTCCAGGTCACATTTGGGTCGGGTTGCTCGCCTTGGTCAACCGCAGTGGCCAGTACCTTCCCATCTGGCCCTTCGATGCTCAGCGTCGCATCGAGGGGCAAACCGAGTTGGCGGGAGTACAAGCGCACCTGCCCCTTCTCGCCCTTTTTCATCGTCAGCGCATAGCGGTCCACATCGGCCTTGTTTGCGATGCCCCCCGCTAGCGTCATCGTACCCGCAGACACGGGCGTGGCATTGGCCGCTGCATTGTTCGGCTCCTTTTCCAGCAGCGCTGGCTTATCCACCGCTAGCACCTGGATAGGCTGCAATGCTCCTGCCACAATGATCTGTCGCACCTTGTCGCTGCTAGGAGGAAGCATGGTTCCATCGACTGTTAGGCTGAGTTTCTTAGCGTCTAGCCCGCTGCCTATTTGGGTGACTTCCGTTTTGCCCGCGATGGTGATCGCTGCTGGGTGCAGATGCGTGACGACGGGCCCGGTGCTGAGATGCAGGCGATAGACCACTGCGGGGCCTCCTGTGAAGCGTACATCGGCTAAAGGCGGATGAGCGAAGCCTGCGAGCTGCACGGTGTAAGGTCCATCTTTGGGAGCTGTGTAAACCAGACGCGGGTCCAGATTTCGCCCGTCGCTCATCGTCATCACGCGTAGGCCCGCTGGGTCAAGCACATGCGCCATCACATCCACGGGCGAGCCCAGTGCATAGGCCTCCACTAGCGCGTGCAGCGTCTGCCCCGCCTTCAGGGTCACGGTGTAGCCATCCACATCGCCACTCTTATCCAGACGTGCATTCACACAGGTGGGCAGCTTCACCACAGGCTGGCCTTTGCCAACCATGTCGTTAGGTTCCACTTCGACAATTTCTGGGTGATGGCCGATGCTGAAGACCCGTGGCTCAGAGATGCCCTCCGCATTCAGCGCTATGATGTGATGCAGACCGGGCTGGGCCTGGTCGGTCACCGTCGCTAGCCACTCGCGTTTTTTGCCCGTCGGCGTCAGGTAAAGCCCCGGCGCATCTGTCCACAGTCTCACGGTTTCATCCAGCTTGCCCGTGGCCGTTAGCGTAAAGCTGCTGCTAATCTGCCCACCGGCAGGGAACAGAGCTTCTAACTTGGGAGCCTCTGCCCACAAAGCGGCGGCCCCGAGAGCGACGGTGCAAAGAAGACGATGGGGCCAAGTGGCCCGCAGTCCAGTGAAGGGCTTCACGCGAAGAGCTCTTTGATGGGCTTGCCGCCGTTCACGAGCTGTACGGGACGCCCCGTGTTCGAGTGCAGGACCTGATGTGGATCAATGCCCAGCTTCGTGTAGAGGGAGACGGCAAAGTCTTCCGGCGAATAGATGTTTTCAGCCGCGTAGTAACCCTTGGGGTCGGTCGCACCGATGATCTGTCCCCCAGGAATGCCCGCGCCTGCCATCAACACACTCATCGCCCCTGGCCAATGATCGCGGCCAGAGTCTTTATTCACTTTCGGCGTGCGGCCAAATTCACCCAGGCAGATTACCAACGTGCTATCCAGCATGCCCCGCTGGTCTAGGTCCGTGATCAGGCCACTCAGGCCTTGATCCAGCTTCGCTGCGTAACCATCTTTGAAGGTTTTGAAAATGTCACGATGGTGGTCCCAGCCGCCCCAGTAAGCGACCGTGAAGGATACGCCCACTTCAGCAAGGCGGCGGGCCAGCAGCAGACGCTGGCCAAAGTCATTTTCACCGTACAGCTTGCGTGTGGCTTCGGGTTCCTTGCTCAATTCAAAGGCTGCTTGAGCAGTATCGGAAGTGACCAATTCCATGCCCTGTTGGTAAAATTGGTCAAAGCCCACCGTGGGATCTTCCGCTGCCTTGTGGTTGATACGCTTCAAGTTATCCAAAGAAGCGCGCAGGCTATTGCGGCTGAGTGCCCGGCCTTCGCTGATGTCCTGGGGAATCGCCAAATCACGCACACGGAAGGACTTGCTGCTCGGGTCACCCCCGATCACAAAAGGCGCATGCTGGGCACCGAGGAAATTGGGGCCGCCGGAGCGTGTCACGCTTGGCAGGCTCATGTAGCCTGGTAGGCCGCCGCGCACCCCGCGCTCGTGAGAGACCATGGAGCCGAATGAAGGATGGAACGAGACAAAGGCCCCGCAGCCCACCGGCACCGGTGTGGGAGTGCCTGTCATCAAATAATGATTCCCACCGCCGTGGTTTGGATCCTTATGGCACAGGGAGCGCAACACCGTGAACTTATCGAAGCACTTTGCCAGCTTCGGCATGGTTTCACAGAAATGCACGCCCGGCACGCTGGTGGGGATGGACTTGAACTCGCCCCGGATCTCACGCGGTGCATCCGGCTTCGGATCAAAAGTCTCGTAGTGTGAAGGACCACCGTCGAGCCAAACGAGGATGCAGTTGATCTCGTCTGGGCTCGCCTTGCCCCGCGCCTGGGCAGCTTGCGCCCGCATCGCTAAGATGTCTGAAAACGCGACCCCGCCGATGGCCCCGAAGCCGATCTGGAGAAAGTCGCGACGCCCGACGCCCGCGCAATTGTAATGAGAACCTGATTTCACTGCCCAAACCTACGGCGAGGCGGAGGGTGGTCTTGCGGCCGCTTTATTCCTTTTGAAAAGAACCTGAATCCCCATTTTAAACCACGTGCGTTCATCACGACCCAGCAAACCCAGCATGAGGAAAGCGAAGAAAATCACGGAGAGTGCTGTGATAGTAAGGATGATGTGAAAGTAAGTCGCCTCCTGCAACCACTGGCGAGCCAGGAAAAAAGCGGGAGCCATCAGAACGGTGCTGCGCACTAGAGGTAACCAGAGGCACTGCCAGGCCACGGTGCGCCAAGATAGCCCTACCTGGCTAACCACCAACCACGGCATAGCCACGCCATAAACGAGGCTCATAACCACCAGGCTAGCGATCGCTGCGCCAGTGATGCCTTGCTGACGCACCAGAATATAGGTCAGCAAGATATTCAAAATGATGCCGACGAGGAAGGTCAGAGCCAGGGCGCGATGGCGAGCGAGGCTGATGAGCAGATGGCGGGCCGGAATCTGGGCTGCGCCTAAAACGTGGGGGAAGATGAGGGCCAGCAGGACCGGGGTAGCCTCCGCTGCCTGCTGAGGTACCCAACGTGTCAGGAAGGCCGGGCCGATGGCCCACAAGATACCACCGCCAATGACCGCCACCTGAACGGAAATGCGTGAGGCGGCGATGAACCCACGCTCTAACCCACTGCGGTCATCCGCCCCGTCCAATTGACTGAAGGCTGAAAGTAACTGGGCACCGACGATGGCGTAAGCCACGTCATAAAACATGATGGCAAATTTTTGTCCCAAAGAATAAATGCCCGAGGCTGCACTGCTGATGACAGCGGCAAGGATGAAGATGTCTGTGCCACTAAAGCTGATGCGCTCACTGGTGGTTAGAAGGTAGCTCCAGCGAGAAAAAATGAGCAACTCCCTCGCCTTGTTCCGCTGAGCCCAATGCCACCGCACGAGTGGGAAAAACGAACGGTCCATCAGCGCCATGAGGGCGAGTTCGCCCAGACCTCCTATCGTGTGAATCCAGGCCACGGTGACCAGCCCTTTGCCATGACCAAGAGCCCAAGCCACCGCCACGGTGCAAAGGAGCACCCGAGTGATGGCTGCGATGGCGATGATGTCACGTCGCAACTGACTCTGGAGATGAACCAGGATGGGCCGGACTAACCAAAAGGCTAATGAGCTGATGGTGAGGGCGATGACAACATGGCGCGCTTCCTCCAATTCATGAACTTCGGAAAGGAACCAGGGCAGGGTGAGCCAGGTGATTGCTCCAGCAATTTGGGCAATGACTCCAATGATGAGCATACCCAAGGTACCAGTACTCGCGGTGCGGCGGAGGTCATCCACATCTCCATTGCCAATGGCCCGCGCTAAAAAACGCGGCATGGAAGTGGATAGCCCTAAATCTAAGAGCAGGAACTGAGAGAAGATGCCTGCCAAGATGCCCCAAAGGCCAAAGCCATTCTCTCCCAGATAGTAAACCATCCGGGGGGTGATCCACAACCCACAGGCGAGCCGGACAACCTGCTCAATCACGTGCATCGCGGATCCGCGCACGATTTTGGGCATCAGGCTCATGGTCGGGTCTTCTCCAGGCTGCCTGTTTTCGCATCGGAGAGATGTTTTGCAAGCAGTTCACCGATCAATTGTGAGCCTTCTTGATTGAGGTGAGTATCCAGGATACGATTATAAACGAGAATGCCCTCTTCGGCGGATCTTCTTAAGACGGGATAGGCATTGATGAAGTGAATGCTTTGCTGCGCACAGAGCCGCTGCATGTAATCGGGCATGCTACCAGGCTGCCAGTCACGTGCTGTTTCCTCGGCATCCGGCGTGAATCGTACCAGGCCATGATAAGTGCGGTTATTGGCAGGAATGTAGAGTAGCCAGGGCTCAAGATCTAACGCCCGGCAGGTCTGTGCCCACTGCTGGATGACGTCGTCTAAAAGCGCTTTTTGAGCGGAGGAAAAAGATTCGGGGTCCAGTGGCATGGGGACTCCGCGAACAGTGATGGGTATCTCCGGGGTGGAGGTTGTCAGCCAAGCGTTTTGATAACGAATAGCTGGAGGGCGGGAAATGAGATGCTTGGCCACTTGGTAGGAGGCTTTGATCAATGAAGTCTGGGGGCGCGGGGTGCGATCTGGACGCCAGCCGCTATCACGGTAACGATTGAGGTGGGACTGCTCCTCTTCGGTATCGAGGATGTCATTGCCTTCGTAGAAAGCCAGGATCGCTCGACGCGTCGAAGGTCCTTTACCGAAGCGCCGAAGATACTCCAGATGGGCCAAGGTGCCTGTATTGCAGACTCCTAGATTGCGGATGCTGGTACCGCTGTTTTGGGCCGCCACGGTGGTGAAGATCTGCTCGTAAGGTAAGGCTCCTGATTCGGTGAAGGAATCTCCCACCACCACCGCTTGCCAGTCGGTTTGGTCGTCGGGATTCCGGAAGCCATTGGCATCATAACGAGCGGTGAATTCTGCCTCGTCCTCATACGCGATATCGGTGCCGTGATTGATCTTCAGAAATGTGGAGAGAGGGCGTCCTGTCCAAGTGAGTGGACCCGCACGGGTGAAATAAATTTCTCCCAGAGGACGGTCTGGCATGCGCAGGCAGAGCGGATAGTGAGCGCGTGGGTCATCGGTCTGTCCTGTGAGGTTATTGAAATTGACCCCAGCCAAACGAAAACCTCCCTCAGCTAGGCCAAGCATTAGGGTAAAAACGAGCAGGTTGCCCGTCAGCCAACACTGAAAACGAAGTGCCACCCCTTGCGGAAGCCAAGCTGCTAAGGCGGCCCAAATCAGCCCCCCAAGTACGGCGGTGAAGCCTAACCAAAAGAGCAGTGATTGGGAGCTGGGTTGTAAAATCAATCCCATGCCGAAACCGGCAGCCGCTAAAGCCAACCCTGCGATGAGGGGGAGCCCGCGCTGGGAGTTTTTGGTGATTTTGTCCGACCCTGTTTGATCCATGCTTGTTGCAGAATAGAGGGGGGGAGCAGGTATCGTCAAGACAGGGGCCGTGAATGACGACCTTGTTACTCGAATGCTGGGTAGGTGATAATCAAAAAGTCACCCGTGCGTTACATCCCATAACGCGGATAACGCTCCTTCAGCAGTTTGCGAAACTCACTGGCTTTCTCGGCTTGCCCCGCCTTGTCTAGAGCCTTGGCTGCTTTATCCATGGCTTCAGGTGTGACTTCTTCATCGTCAAAGAACTGAGCTGGAAACATGAATTTGCCCGCAGCAGCTTTGTATTTTTCAAGAGCTCCAGAAGCATCGCCAGATTTATCTAAGCTCTCACCCGCAGCCAGGGCGACATCGCCTTCTAAAATCAAAAGCAGAGCCTGAGGTTTGCCGTCCTTAGCGAAGCCCAACCCTTCTTGAGCGATTTTTTCAGCTTCATCAATTTTACCCAAGCCTAACAACGCACGGCCTTTAGTCATGAGTGCACGGGCTTTGACGGCGCTTTCTGGGGTGACGGCCAGAAAGTGATCGGTAGCTTTGATCGCAGACTCGTAGTCCTTGGTTTCTAAAAAAGCCATGCCGAGGTAATTCCAAACGCGGGGATCTGTATTTTCCGGGGCGTCAGGAGTCGTCGCTAAACTCAGGTATTGGGCGGAGCGTGCGTAAAGCTTGGAATCGTAAAGTTTCAGTCCCAGCCATGACACCACATTAGGCGGGATATTGGCGTTCGGGTTGGCTTTGCGGTAGCTATCAATGGCCGTGCTAAGGCCATCTACATTTTGCTGGGCGTAAGAGGCCAGCATGAGCATCTGACTCGCACGGTCCAGGTTAGCTGCTTTATCGGTTTCGATGGCTTTTTCTAGAGCCGGGATGGCCTTGTCCCATTCTTTTTGGTCAAAGTAACCACGACCGATTCCATACCAAGCCTGGCCGGCAGCTTGGCTGCGCGGATACTTATTCACCAGCATTTCAAAGGCTGCGACCATGGCCTTAGGGTCGCGCTGTTCCATGGCGATGAGGCCTAACTGCAAGTAAGCGATTTCCGCCGCTTCAGAGCTGGTAAATTCTTTGACCACGCGCTGAAAGTCACCCACGGCTTTTGGCAAGTCTTTAGCTTCGCGATAAGCTAAGCCGCGGCGTGCCAAAGCTTTGGGTTTAAATTCATGGGCAGGGTACTCAGCGAGGAATTGAGTGAAGGCTCCGATGGCTTCCTGGTGACGAGTGGCCTCCGCTAGAGCCCAGCCTTTATTGAAGAGTGTGCCGGGCTGGAGCTTTACGGGAAGCTTTTCGAGCTGCACTTCCACATAACTATCGGCGGCCTTCGCGTACTTCACCTTTGTTGAAATAGAAATCCGCACGGATGAGGCGGGCGAGATTGAGAAACTCATGCTGAGCGCGCTCTTGGAGGTGACGCTGAATGAAGGCATTGGCAAACTCACCCAGATCTTTGTCATCCAGGAGATAAAAGCAGTAGAGCTTCCAATAACCAGCTTCAAAAGCTTGGTCGGTCGTCGGGTATCCCTGTTCGATCATGAGATAAACCTCCACCGCCCGGGCGTAGGCTTTTTTCATGCGATAGGCATTGCCCACCAGTAGGAGCATTTTCGGACGGGTTTCACCTTCAGGAAGGACGCCCGAGTTGCGATTGTAGTTATCAATCACTCCATCATAGTCGCCTTTGGCAAAAAGTGCCTGGACCACACCCACGAGTGAGATGCTGCGGTTAATGGGGGTCGTCTCTGGGTAGCTTAGCGCTTTTTCAAACAGCGGCACAGCCACTTCCGGCTTGCCTGTTTCTGCATAAAGAACGGCGGCTTTCACGCTGGCCTCAGAGAGCACGGCGTTGTCCTTGCTGAGTTTTAGCAACTCTTCGAAAAGAGGCAGCGCGTCCGCTTTTTTATCTTCAGCGAGGTACAGCGTGCCTAGCATCAACAGCCCTGCTTCGCGATAGGGATTGTCGGTGGTCGTCGCCAGGACCGATTGCAGAGCTGCACTCTGTCGTTTGATATCACCCAGCATCTGATATGCACGAGCGCGATTGTAGGCAGCCGCTAGACGCACCTGGGGAAGTGGAGACTTGGCCTCCGCAAAGGCAAACTGCTGGGCGGACTCTTCGAAATTCTTGCCGTTGAAGCGCATGGCTCCTAGACGATAAGCTGCTGAAGGTGCCCCTTCAGAATTTGGGTAGCGGCTCACGACCTCGGTATAGTAGGCTTCTGCTACCTTCAGTTGGTTCTGCTTCATGTAGCACTCACCGATGCGAAAGAGTGCCAGAGGCACCTGCGCCCCAGAGGGGTAATTTTGTAAATACTGGCCGAAGGACTGAGCTGCGATGGCAAACTCTCCGCGATCATAGATCATGTTCGCGTAATCAATGAGATCCTGGTCTGGTGACTTCGGTTTTGCCGGGGCTGTGGGTTGCGCAGGCATGGTGCTGGGATCCACCGGAATCGCACGCGGTATGGGCTTGGAGGGGGCCTCATCGTCATCCACAGGGATGGCACGGGGCACAGCTTGACCCAAAAGTGCCGTAGCGCAGAGGCATGGCAGGAGGACTAAACGGGACAGTTTATGGCGGCGCATCTTACTTCTGGGTTGCCGTCTCGGGCTTTTGCGTGGCAAAGGCGATGTTGTAGATGCCTGCTTTTTGGCAGGCGTTGAGCACGTTGATGATGTATTGGAAATTGGCCACTTGGTCACCTCTCAAGATCACTGCTTGGTCTTTGTAGATGGAGGTGATGTTCTTCAGCTTCACCAGCAGCTCTTCCTCGGTCAGGGTCTGCCCATTGACGATGATTTCGCCCTCAGATTTGATGTTGATGACGATCTCACCGACATTGCGGAGCTCTTCTTCCTTCTTTTCTTTCTCATCTGCGGCGGGTACGCTGATGTCCAGCACTTGCTCATTTTTCGCATAGTGAGACGTCACTGCGAAAAAGATCACCAGTAGGAACAGCACGTCCACCAGCGGGGCGAGCTGCATGGGTGTGGGTTCGATGGAATGCTGTTTGCGAAAGTTCATGGTGAGACAAAGACTGTTATTCACCGCTGCGGTTCACGACAGCACGGGCGGCCCGTTTGTATTGAACGGCCAGCAGGGCCATGAGGTGAGTGGTGGCGGCCTCCATTTCGCAGATCAGGCGATTCACTTTGCCGCGAAAGATGGCGTAGAAAATGAGTGCTGGAATGCCGATCACCAAGCCTGAGGCCGTGCACAGCAGGGCTTCGGAAACACCTTGAGCCAGACCCAACTGATTGGAACCACCGTATTCCTTGCCAGAGATAGCGTGGAAAGTGGTGATCATGCCCAGCGTGGTACCTAACAATCCCAACATGGGGGCGACAGCTCCGACATCACCCAGGTAAGCAATCCGGGCTAACAAAAGGCTCGACTGGCGATTGCCTTCAGCTTCGGTGACCTCCTTCACTTCTTCAAAGCTCGCGGTGGGGTTGCGTGTGGCAAAGTCCAGCGTTTTGGCGGTGATGCGGGCAATGCATTCATTGCGCCGATTGCACACGGCTAATAAGCCGAGGTAGTCCTGTTTGCGGATGAGCGCGTCAGCAGAATTCATGAAGGCATCACTTACCACTGTGCCCTGCCTAACGGTGAAGGTGAACAGCACGATCAAAAAGGCGGTGATCATGGATAATACAATCAGTGGGTAGGCCATCACCCCAGTGCTTTTGATGAAACCTTTGAGTGTCAGTGCATTCGCAAATGGGTTTTCTGGATCTTCGCCTGCAGCTGCACTCGTGGCTGGGGTCATGGTTTCACCTGGAAGCGTGACGGCGGAAGGTGGGGAAGAAGAAGGCGTTTGGGCATGAGCCACAGGGGCCAACCACGTCATCAGGACAGTGAGAATGGCGAAAGCGAAAAAAGTAGGGCGATGCATGGGCGGGCGACAGTAGGCGCGAGGGTGAAGGATGCAAGAGGCGAGAACCGACGGATTTAGAAGCAGCATACGGGCAAAAAAACTGTCCCTTCACGAGGAAATTGGCTTTTCCTTGGAGAAAGTCTCCGCTTCCATGGGACTTCTTATGTTTTTTAGAATTGCACTTACTTTCACGGCTTTGGCCCTCGTCTTCAGCCCTCAGACGCAGGCGCAGGAAAAGAAATTCACTGCGAGCCCAGGGCTCCAGCTCTACAGTCTCCGCTCCAGCTTCAAGCTGAAAGGCGTCCCACGCACCTTGGATACTGTTAAATCCTTTGGTATCACAAATGTGGAACTGGCGGGCACTTACGATCTCAGCGCTGAAGCTTTTAAGCAAGAGTTGAGCAGCCGTGGGCTGAAAGCTGTGAGCGCTCACTTCCCGTATGCACGTTGGAAAAAAGAGCCTGAGGCTGTGGCGCAAGAAGCTAAAGCCTTGGGCCTGGAATACGCTGGTTGCGCTTGGGCTGACCACAAAGCGCCGATGGATGAACCTCAGGCACGTGAGATCGCCGCTACTTTTAATAAAGCGGGGGAAGCGCTGGCTAAGGTCGGCATTAAGTTCTTTTACCACCTTCATGGTTTTGAATTTCAGCCGTGGAAAGATGGGGAGACCTTGGCTGATCTGATTATCAAAGAAACCGACCCCACTAACGTGAAGTTCCAGATGGACGTCCTTTGGGTTGTGTTTCCGGGTCAAGACCCCGTGAAGCTATTGGAAAAATACGCTGGTCGCTGGGAATTGATGCACCTCAAAGACCTCAAAAAAGGTGTCGTAACTGGAGATCTCTCAGGCAAGACCGATGTCGAAAATGATGTGACCCTGGGCACGGGGCAAATGAACTGGCCAGCCATTCTTTCCACCGCAGAAAAAGTGGGCGTGAAGTACTACTTCATTGAAGACGAAAGCTCCATTTCAGAGAAGCAGATTCCCGCGAGTGTCCAGTTTCTGGGAAGCGTGAAGTGGTAATGAGGTTTGTTCGTGAGGCGGGGCATGAGCCCCTCTCCAAACCTAAGGCGATGCGCATGATCTGCCGCGTCTTAGTGATTGAAAACAAATTCTGCGGAATTGATCAGAGCCCAGGCAAGGTCTTCGGTAGCTGTCTGCCGTGAGGTACCTGGGCTGGTGTAGAACTTCAAAGCGGTCTGCAATTCTTCAGCTTTAGGTAGGCGATTGTAGGCAGCGAGGTAAATTTCCTGAACGAGTTGGGGCTCGGTTAGATTGCTTTTCACCAGCATGCTGATCTTGCCCTCTTTGGCATTCAGCTTGGCCTGAAGGTCATTGGAATTCATCAGATGCAGTGCCTGGATGACGCTGGATTTGCGTTCACGTTCACAGGGGCATTCCATGCTGGCATTGGGCCGGCCAAAGGCATCAAGGAAGGTGCTGTCCAGTTTGTGATTCCAAGTCTGCACTGCACGGGAGCCTGGGGGCAGGCCACTGAAAGTTTCCCGCACGCCTGTGAGGTCACCAAGCGCATCCAGCAAAACCTCGGCACTGAGTCGGCGTTTGATGGAGCGGGAAAAGTTTTTGGTGTCGGTGAGATTGTGTTCGTTGGGCTGGGCGCTGAGCTGGTAGGTGCGGGAGGAGAGGATGGTGCGAATGAGGTGTTTTAGATCATAACCATGGGCGATAAAATCCTGAGCTAACCAGTCCAAAAGAGCTGGATTGGTGGGGGGATTCGAGACGCGGAAATCGTCCACGGGATCCACTATCCCACGACCGAGAAATTCTGACCAAAGGCGGTTGACGATGGCTTTGGCAAAGAAGGGGTTGTCACTGCTGGCCATCCAGTCCGTCAGCCGTGCGCGTGGGTCCTGACCTGCGACATAAGGCATCTCCGGGCCATCTGGAGGTTTGGGCACCATCACAGCTTCAGTAATGGGGTGCTGCACTTGCCCTTTGCCACTGTACCACCAGTATTCAGGCTCGCCCGAGATGGGGGCTGAGATCGCCTGGCCTTTGCGGCCCATTTGCCCAAAAAAAGCAGCCAGTTGATAGTAGTCTTCCTGAGTCCATTTTTCGCTGGGATGATGGTGGCATTTGGCGCAATCCAGACGCACTCCGAGAAAGATCTGAGAAACAAAGGCTGAGGCATCTATCGCCTCGCGTTTGTCGCGGAAGATAGCCACAGGCCCATGCTCATGAGTGCTGCCTTCAGCGGTGAGCAGTTGCTTCACCATCTCGTCATAAGGCATGTTCTGGCGAAAGGCTTCACGCAGCCATTGGTCCAGAAGATAAACGGGTTTCACGCCCACCCGGGAAGGATTAGGGCGAATGAGGTCGCCCCATTTGACGGCCCAGTGGTCCGCGTAGTTGGGATGTTCGAGAAGTTCACGGATGTACAGATCGCGTTTATCGGGACGAGTGTCGGTGAGAAAAGCCTTGGCGCGCTCAGGTGTGGGCAGCAGACCGATGGCATCCAGCGAAGCACGGCGGAGAAATTCTTCATCGGTGCAAGTTTCTGAAGGGAGGAGGCCAAGCTTTTGATGACGGGCATGGACAAGACGATCCACGTCGTTGTTGGCAGGAAGCTGAGCGTACTTGTCGTTAGGTAAAAGTTTATCCGCCGGCACGGTGATGCGTGCCACATCTACATGCCCCATAAACCGGACAAGCACGACGCCTTCGCCACTGGTGCTACCTACCTCGACAAGGCCATGTTCATCCACCTGAGCGATTTCCTTGTCTTGTGAAAGGAATTCAGTCAGGGAGGTGACATCTTGAGTTTTTCCATCGCTGTAGGTGGCGACTACTTTAAGCGGCTGCTTCTGGCCCTTTTTATAAATGCTTTCACGGGGTGTGACGGAGACGCTCAGTAGCGTTGCCTCATCTGCCAGTTTGGCCGGAGCTCCCTGCTGCAACCAAGTGATGATGAGCTGATAAGGTAGGCTGCCTTTGGAGATGCGTGCGCCACCCTCATGCGGAACACTGCCGGTGGCTTTTTTGAGCAGCAGACTTTCTTCAGGAGCGGCGAGGAAGACTCGACGGCCACGATCATCGCGCATGATTTCGTGGTAGTCGTTAGCGGGATCGTAGCCAAAAACGGAGAGCTTAAAGTTATTCTGCCCTTCGGGTTTAGCGTGACAGTTGCCCGCCGCACAACCTGCCTTCTGTAGATGAGGCATGACCTCATGAATGAAACTCACTGGGCGCTCACTGCCACTGGCAAAAAGTGCCAGGGTAAGGGGGGCGAGAGCCAGTAAGCAAAGACGGAACATGGCCAAAATACGCGTCTGGGCCTGGGTTCTTGCGGGGGAGCTTGGAGGGCTGATGTCGCGCCAAGGCTTCTACATAGGGCTTTGTCTGGCGGCGAGGTGGCTAAAAGATGGGTTTTGGTGACGAGCGTATCAGGTGAGCCTGAAGTCTATGAATGCAAAAAAGCCGCGCTCCTCAGGGAGGTGCGCGGCTTTGATGTATAAGAGTGAACCTTTTAATAACTATTGCGTAAAGGCCGGGAGCTTCACAATCTTGCCTCCCGCAACGGCGGATTCGTGAGCGCAAAGTCCGACGCAGGTCCAGTTGGCAGATTGTTTGGCATTGGGGAAAGGTGGACGCCCCTCCGTGAGCGCTGAGGCGAATTCATGCGCAAGGTGCGGGTGGCTGCCTCCATGGCCACTGCCCTGGACGAAGCTGAGGTGGGTCTTTTTGCCCAAGTCATAAACGCCTTTGGTGGTGAAGTCGCGGATGCTCTTGGGTAGGCGTTTGGCGTAGTCAGGGGCTTTGACCAGCTTGGGAATTTTGTGCTCTGGTAGTTTGGCGGTATGCATCACCAGCGGCTCATGCTCAACGAGTGGCCACTCGATGGAAGCTTTGTCTCCATAGACATCGATGCTTTCGCGATACTGGCGGGCGGTATCGAACAGGCTGCGGATGACGCGGGCACTGAGATCGCTGTCCTTAAACTTCACGTGTGCAGTTTCTACTGCGAAGGGTGAGCCATATTCTTTGATGAGTTCTGGGCGGATGGTGCCTGAACCAAAGCAGCTCACGTATTCCGCTGGAGTGCCTGCGAGAGCGGCCACAGGGCCCACGCAGTGGGTGGCATACCACATGGGCGGAAGGCCTGGCCAATAATTCGGCCAACCGTCCATATCTTGCTGGTGGCTGGACTGGAGGAATTGGAGCTTACCCAGCTTACCCTTTTCGTACTGCTCCTTCATGAAGAGGAATTCTCGAGCATACACGACGGTCTCCATCATCATGTAACTGAGACCGGTCTTTTTGACGAGGTCACAGATCGTTTTGCAGTCCTCAATGCTCGTCGCCATGGGAACGGTGCAGGCGACATGCTTGCCCGCCTTCAGGGCTTCAATGGACATCCAGCCGTGGTCCGGGATGGGGGAATTGATGTGGACTGCGTCAATCGCAGGATCTTTCAGCATCTCCCGATAATCCGTGTAACGAACATCTACACCGAAAGCATCGCCAATGGACTGAAGCTTTTTGGGGTCACGCTGGCAGATGGCATAACAAACGGTGTTAGGATGACGCTGCCAGATGGGGATGAACTCGGCCCCGAATCCGAGACCGACGACGGCGATGTTGAGCTTCTTTGGGCTTGGCATAGTGAGGTGGTTATAACGGGAAGTTAGGCTCAGGTTAAAGGACAATTTTTGGGGTTAATCGGACGTGAGGGGAGCCTCAAGAGGACTCTTTTAGGGTACAAAATGGTCCACCAATCCCAAATGCGCAGAGGCGGAGGAGCTCTAGCATAAATCCAAAATCTCCGCATCTCTGCGGATGGGGGGGCTTTACCTTTGACGCACTCAGGCGTTAGGTTCACGGGTCCCCATGAGGCGATGAAGAAGGTCTTCTTCACTGGCAAGGCCGATGGGTTCATTTTGATCATTTAGGACCAGGACCAAAGTGCGGGCCCGCTTGCGCATGCGTTGCAGGGTTAGAAGGGCGCTGTCTTGGGCATGGACACTATCTAGGGTACGCATGTGATGGCGTACGAGCCGATCTGGCGGACAGTGAGGGGGCAGGGAGGCTAGGTCCAGCACACCGACAAACTGACCCTTTTCTCCAATGACGGGCAGGGTAGTCGCCGAATGTTCCCGTGCCATGATGAGAGCAGTCTCCAGTGGTAGATCTCCAGAGAGTGCAATGCTGCGCGTGAGAGGGCGCATGATGGCGGAGGTGCGTAACTGGCGGTAGCGTAGGGTGCTGTGAATCAACCGTGCCGCTGCTGGACTGAGTTGGTTTTGGCGGCTGAGCAGATCCGCCTGATGATGAAGGTCATCCCGTCCTGCGGATTGGTCTGGAATCGTGACGGCGGTTGTGCGTGTTCCCGCCAAAGAACGGAAGAGTGGACGGAACAGCCCTACGCTAAGCACCAGAGGGGTGAGGCTGCGAATGCTGCGGAAAGGATAACGGCGGAAGAGCTTTTTTGGCAGTACCTCCAGGCCGATGAGAAAGATGGGCAGCGCAATCACAAACGCGAGGAAATGTCCCCAAGGGCCAGAGAGACGAATGAGTTTCCAGGCTAGAATAAGAAAGGCGCTGAGATTGGTGATATGATTCGTGACGGTGATGGCCCCCAGAAGAGCATCGCGATCTTCGATGAGTGGAAGCAAGCGAATGGCCCGGCGATCTCCTGCACTGGCCGCATGCCGCACGCGCACGCGGCTGACGGAGAGGATAGCGCTCTCTAGCCCTGAGAGAGCGAAGGAGAGGGCGAGCGAGAGGATAAGCAAGAAAACCCAGGTCATTTGCTTGGGGTGAAGTCCTCCGCTAAAGGTTTTTTGAGTCGCAACTCCACCTGCTGAACGCGAGCACGAACGACGCGGCGGACCTTCAGATCTGCATCCTCCAGCTGCACACGCTCACCGGGTTTAGGTAAGTGGCCCAAAAGGTTAAACACAAGGCCGCCGATGGTATCTAGCCCATCGGCATCTGGCAAAGTGATGTGGAGTGCGGAGGTGACATCATCCAGCCTTGTGCCGCCCTCGAGGAGGTAGCGGCCATTGCCCAGATCTCGGATTTCCGCACCTTCACCCTGCCAGGGGGCAGCTTCATACAGCAGCCAATCCGCAATTTCATCCTGGCTGACCATGCCTTCTAAGCCGCCGTATTCATCCACGATGAGGAGGGGCTGCGAGGTGGACTGGAGGTGCTGGTGAAGGGCATCCAGGACGGGCATGGTCTCTGGCACGAACTGCACAGGGCGCAGCATGTTTGCCCAGGCAGGACGGCCAGCAAGACGCCAGGCTAGGGTGTCAATGACGCCTTCGACCACATCGGGAGTCTCTCCATAAACCACCACATGACGGCCTGCGGATTGCTCCAAGGTTGCCGTGGTTTTCTCCGGTTTATCAAAAGCACTCATCAGCGTGAGATCCACGCGTGGGACCATGCAATCACGCACGGTCAAACCTTCGATCTCCAAAGCCTCACGGATCATCGCTGCCTCGGCCGGGTCTATCTGGCCCTGTTCTTCACGCATTTCCACGAGGGTCTCAAATTCATCGCGGGTGATGGGCAGCCGTGGTTTGACCTTTTGTGGAATGAAGCGCCGGATGAGAGCATCTGTGCTGCGGTCAGCAAAGGTGGAGATGGGATCTAAAATGCTGCGCAGTGGATTGAGAAGACGCAAGCTGCCAAGCAGAACGGCGGAAGGTGAACGCGCCGCGAGGAACTTGGGAACGACATCTCCAACAAGGACGGTGCCGACAAAGAGAAGGGAAGCAGCCAGCCACGGATTCCAACCTAGTGTCATCATCGGCCCTGATACCAAATGCAAACCGAGCGCTGCGAGAGCGAGGTTAAGCGTGGCTGAGAGTAACAGGGTGCGATGCAATTGAGCGAATGGATTCGCAGTAATCCTTCGCAACTTCCGTGCCACGCCCTCACGTGCCATGCCTGCCTGCGTGTCCAGATCCCTCGCCATATGAATGGCCGTCTCCGTGGCTGAGATGACTGCCAGGAGAAGCAGTAGGGCCAAGTATGAGATAACGGGAAGAACGGGCACGGCTGGTCAACGTGGGCTCTCAGTAATTGAATAGTTCTTTGCGCGTGAGTTCGCGCTCGGGCGGCGTGCCCTTGACGGTGAGTGCTTTATTGAGTGCCGTGGCGATGCGCATTTGCATGCGCGTTGTGAGGCGGCGGCCTTTGCGGGCGCGTTGCACGGCCTTGTGAGTGATGGGGGCGGTGCTGGCCTCTACGATGGCATGGTTGTCGAGCTCATGCTCCGTGAGGAGGGCATCGAGAGGTTGGGGACCGAAGTTGCGCTCGATCGGGTTTTCGGCATCGGTTTCTTCAGTCGGGGCGGTGGCGTTTTCAGTCATGTTAAAGATTTGGTTAGGCGGTGTTTGGTTAGGTCTGGTGCAATACTCTATCTCTAGACCAAACGTAGGCGGGTGAGATCCTGTGTATCCACTAGGCCAACAGGGCGGCCGAGATCGTCAATGACGACGATGTCATCCACCCGAGCCGTTTGGAGTGTGGAGAGAACTTCTGCGGCGAGCTTATCCGCCTGGATGCTGACGGGGCGGACGGTCATGTAGCGGGACACAGGGTGAGCTGCGATGGCGTGATCTGCCTGAAACGCACGGACGAAATCACCATGCGTAAAGACACCTGCGAGGCTGCCGTTAGGCTGCTGGACGATGGCGGCCCCTGCACGGGCACGTGTCATGGCATGCAGAGCTTCCTGGACAGTCGTCTCAGGTTCGATGAGTGCCAGTTGCTCTCCCTGGCGCATCACATCCGAAACGCGGGTGAGCAAGGCGCGGCCGAGTGAGCCTCCTGGGTGCAGGCGGGCAAAATCTTCTTGGCGAAACCCGCGCGCTTCTAGCAATACCATGGCGAGGGCATCGCAGAGCACTAGCATGGTGGTGGTGCTGGCCGTGGGTGCCAGATTCAAAGGGCAGGCTTCCTGTGTGACGGCCACATCCAGCACACAGTCTGCCTGGCGGGCCAGGGTAGAAGTGGCGACGCCGGTGATGCCGATCAGTGGCAATCCCTGACGCTTGAGATGGGGCAGGAGGTCGAGCAATTCAGTCGTTTCACCGCTATAACTGAGGAGGATGGCGAGATCGCCGGGATCAATCACACCCAGGTCCCCATGCAGGGCATCGCCCACATCCAGGCAGACGGTGGTGGCCCCGGTGCTATTGAGAGTTGCAGCAAGTTTACGGCCGATGTTGCCGCTTTTACCAACGCCGCAGACGATGATCTTACCTCGCGAGGTAAGGCAGGTGTGCAGGAGGTGGATGGCCTGGGTAAAGGCCTCGCCGATGCGCTGGTGCAGCCGCTCCAGCTCCTCAATTTCGAGGCGGATGACGCGGCGTGCTTGTTCGGGGAAGTTCATGTGAGGGGCCACAGTCCGGAGAGGGGACGGGTGGCAGTGGAGCCCACTTTCTTTTTACCAAACGCGCTCAATGAACCGCTCAAAGAAACCTTTGGCCGCAGCGGGTTTGGAATACTTGCGCGAGTCACCCGTGTCCTGCTGGGTGGCGTAAAGGGGGCCTTTATGGTCAACGACCTTGAGGGATTTGATCTCGATGCGGGCGATGGGGCAGTCATTGCCATCCACAGGCATTTTGGAGATTTTTTCCAGAGTTTCGATGCCTGAGACGACTTGGCCAAAAACGGTGTATTTGCCGTCCATGGAAGAGTAGTTGCCCAAGGAGAAATAAAATTGATAGCCGTTGGATTTGCGTCCTGGATTGACTTTGTCACTGCGGCGGCCCATGGCGACCGCACCTTTGCGGTGGCTGCGCTTGATTTCCGCAGGGATGGTTTTGGACTCACCTCCCGTGCCCCAGCGGTCGCGGGCACCTTCATCGGAGGTAAGAGGATCACCCGTCTGGACAATGAAATTTTCGATGGCGCGGTGAAAGGCCAAACCATTGTAAGAACCCGTTTCGCAGTTGTCGAGGAAATTGGAGACGGTCATCGGCGCATCGTTGGCATAAAGCTCAAACATGATGGTTTCGATGGCTCCGCCGAAGCTGACCTCCATAACGGCCAGCTTTCGCTGTGAGTCTTTAGGCCAGCCAGCTGGGTCTTCCACCTTTGGTGCGGCGAAGGTCGTCTTGCGGCCGGTGGTCGTCACAATAGGGCCGCCAGGGATGACCGTTGCTGTATTCGCGCCCGTGCTGTTGCCACGTTCAGCAGCCTCGAAAAGCTCCCGCTGGGCCTGCTCCGCCATTTTATCAATGGGGGTGATGGGAGCCACCGGAAAGCTAGGCGGAGAGACGGTGGCAGGTATCGTGGTGGTTGGCAGCGGGGGCGCAGCTTCCTGTGCGATGATGGGCTGGCTAAGGCCGACGGCGAGCAGGAAAAGAGCAGGGAGGAGCTTCACGGCAGAGTGGGCGATTTTGGAAAAAAGTGGCACAGGGAAACTGGCCTGGAGTTTAGCGCAGAGCGGGATCCAGAGGCACGGGATTGATGTCTGGTGGCGGTGTATTCAGCACTTCACGGGGCGGGGCACTGGGCGCAGAAGAGGCCGCAGGAGCACCATAAGTGGGAGTGGGAGCGCTGTATTGATAAGTGCGCTTAGGAGCACCGCGTGAGGTGCGTGCAGGCAGTCCCCACTGGGTATCCAGGCGATCTAACTCGGCCACCGTGGGGTAACTGGCATCCACCCGGCCACCGGTTCCACAGGAAGCAAGGGTGAGGGCAGCGCTGGCGGCAAGGAGTAAGCACGAGAGTCTCATGAGGAAAGGCAGAGCAATTTTTGAATTGAAGGGTGATTCTAGTCACGTCACGACGCACAAGCAACCCGGAATCAGGCCTGTCTCAGGCAGTACTATCGACTGCCTGGGGGGCTGAAAACAGCCCAAGATTTTTTACTGAGGTCGTTTCATCTCAAACATTGCCGTGGTGCGGCAGTACCAGTTGGGGGACTGCATGCGGCCAATAGGAAGGTAGGTGCCAGGTTGGATCAGCCATGTTTCGGGGTCGAAAATGCCGTCTCGGACATGAATGCGAAGGACCTCGCCGATGATAAGCCGATTATCCCCAATCTCGATGATGCTATGGCTACGGCACTCCAGACTGGCCGGCGCTTCGGCGATGCGGGGTGGTTTGACGACGGTGGAGGGCAGGGGAGTAAGGCCCGCGTGGATGAGTTCATTTTCACCTGGCTCTAGGCTAGCTGCGCAAAGATTCATTTTCTCGGCGATGGATTCATCCACCAAATTAATGACGAATTCATGCGTCAAGCGGATGTTGCGCGCCGTGTCTTTGGGAATGCCGGGGCCGCGGTCACCCGGGCAGAAACCCACGATGGGTGGACTATCGCCCAATACATTGAAGAAACTGAAGGGTGCTGCATTGACGCGCCCCTCAGGGTCCACTGTGGTCGTGAGGGCGATGGGGCGTGGGGTGACAAGACCCGAGAGCATGCGGTAGGCATCCTCGCGCAGAGGGCCAGTGAGATCTATTTCCATAATATGAAGTGAAACGCATCCCACCCTGGCACAGGGCACGAGAAAATACAGAGCAGAGCGATGGGCGTGGGATTTGCTACACGGGTAGGTTGCAAATGAGCTGGGCATCCCTATCGCTAAGGTTCTTCTTGCCATGCTAGATCCTGTCCAACTCCTCAGCGCCTATTGTGAAGGTGCCTTTCCCATGGGAGATGAGAGTGGGCGTATCTCTTGGTTTCGGCCGCCCTATCGAGGCATCTTACCGATTGCAGATTTCCATGTTCCACGGCGGTTTGCGCGTTACCTCAAAGACCACCCTTTTGAGGTGCGGTGGAACACTGCTTTTGGCGATGTGATGCGAGGCTGCGCGGATCGCCCAGAGACATGGATCACGGACACGATTTTAGATAGCTATGAGGAGCTGCATCGGCTCGGGTTTGCCCACTGCGTCGAGGTTTGGCGTGGTGGACGGCTGGTAGGTGGGGTGTATGGCGTCGCCATCGGAGGAGCTTTTTTTGGGGAAAGTATGTTCAGTCGGGAGACTCAGGCCTCCAAGGTGGCGCTGACTCACCTGCAATGGCGGCTGAAGGAGCGCGGCTATATCGTTCACGATACGCAGTGGACCACCCCTCACCTCGCGAGTTTAGGGGGCTACGAGATCCCTTGTTCGCAATACCTGGACCTCCTTGATCGCGCCATTCGGCTTCCCATCACCTTTGATGAGCGGCCCTTGGGCGCACAGATGGTGTTTCGTTGACATTTGCTTCTCATGGATTTTCCCACGCCCAATTCCAGCAACCCCAGCATTCGTTGGGTGAGTAGCTTTGAAGAGTTACTGACCACCCCTTTTGAAGGGGGCGTGAATGCGCTGTGCTGGCAGCGGGAACTCAAGGGAGATTTTGAAGAAGTGGTCCGCTGCCTTGGGACTGGGGAGGGGATTTTGGCCCTGGATGAGGCGTTGCTAAGGGGCTTGCCTTTGTCTGAATCAGGTCGGTTAGCGGTTGAAATGATGGTCGAGGATCTGCAGCGATTGCGGGATCTTGGCCGGGGGCCGGAGCTGAATTGCATCTATGCCTACCCCCAGGATGAGGAACCCATCGGCGTGCGGACGGATGTGTATTCATTCCATGCCGACAGTGCGACCGTGGAGGCCGATACATTTCTGTGCACTTATCATGGTGCGCCGAGTGAAGGCATCCGAAATGAAGAGGTGATCCGGCTTGTGGATGAGCCAAAGACACGGGCGGAATTACTGGAGCTCTATGGCGGTGAGGATGATGCCGGATTCTTGGAATTCCTGAGCGAAAATTGTTTTGATCTGCACTACTCACCGCTGCCCGGAGCAAAACCCTACTCTTTTGGGCTGGCGAATTTGTGGCGGATTGCGGTGCAGTATCCGGGCTGTAGGGTGCCTCCTTGTGTGCACCGGGCTCCCGAAACGGCTGTGGGGGATCCGGCTCGCCTTTTGCTGATCAGTTGAGCCGACAAATTTTTTAATGGGAGTTGTGTGGGTCTGTGCTTTGAGTGGTGGCGTATATCATACCGCTTTGAACTCTCCCTATTCCCAAGCCGCTCTCATTATCGTTGGTCATGGTTCCACCCTGAATCCTGATTCCAGTGCGCCCACACATCGGCATGCAGATGAGATCCGTCGTCGGGGGATTTTCCGGGAGGTGGCCTGCTGCTTTTGGAAAGAAGAGCCGTCCATGCGTGAAGTCTTCGAGTCCGTGGACAGCGAGGTGATTTACATTGTGCCCAATTTCATCAGTGAAGGTTATTTTTGCCAGCAGGTGCTGCCACGGGAACTTCGTTTGGCTGGGCCGACGACCCAGCGTGACGGGCGGACAATTTTTTATTGTGACCCTGTGGGCATTCACCCCAACATGACCCGCCTTCTTCTTCAAAGGGCCGATGAGGTGGCACCGGGTGTGCCGAGAGGCGAAACCAGCCTCATCATCGTCGGGCATGGGACGAATCTGAACGATAATTCGACCAAAGCGATCCAGGAACAAGTCCGATTGATCCGTGACGGCGGTTATGGCTTTGCTGAAGTGGTGGATGCGTACATGGAGGAGGCCCCGCTGGTCTCAGACTGGGTGAATATGACGACGGCAGCCCATGTGGTGGTCGTGCCGTTCTTCATCGCCGATGGGTTGCACAGTTTTCAAGACATCCCCGTGCTGCTCGGGATGGAAAAGGAACCGGGGAAAGCTCTGAGCGAGATGGAGGTCTTTCGGCAAAACCCCATCTCCATGCACGGGCGGCAACTGTATTACAGCAGTGCCATCGGGACGGAGCCTCTCATGGCGGAGGTTATTTTAGACCAGGTGCATGACTTCGATGCCAAACATGGCATCCAGGCGTCCGCAGGTAAGGAAGCCTCACCGGAGGTTCTCAAAACAGGACTCCAGCGCTGGATTGAGGAAGGGCGAGACGTCATGGGGGAGGTTCACTTCGCCGCCGGCGAGTCAGGTTTTACACTTCGTCATCTGGCGGATGTGGGAGTGCCGCTGGCTGATTTGACAGCGCACGAAGGGGCGGTGGCTGCACGGGAGATCGCCCGCTGTGATGAAGCTGGCGCATTTCGCCCGATCAAAACCGCTGCTACTTTGCGCCGGGGCTGGGTACTGCGGGTCAAGGATGTGAGTGAGTTGCTCTTGGCACTGGAATTTTTCTACCCCGCAGCGGTAGGTATGGCTTTGGCCCAGGCAAGAGGGGCGTTGGAGCCGGTCCCTTTGCGCAGTCTTCTAGGTCGGCAGACGGGTATGTATCGCTTTGCCAACGGAATTACCGATGCGCAGGCTGGCGAGATCATCGGTGGCTTTTGTGGGGGGGAATCGAAGTGCCTGCGAAGGATCGTCTTCAACCTGGATGCGGTGCAACCTCTCGGTGGTAGTGCCGAGGTGAAGCTGGGGGCCCAAGCGGGGCACGTGCCCGGTATGGATGCCGCGCGCTGTGTGCCACTGCTGTGTATGGAGGCCTGCAATCACATCGTTTCCGTGGCGCGTAAGGTTTCTCGGGAAAATAACGATGCGAAGGCCAAGGGGTGAATCGGGGCTTGGCACGTCTTTGAGGGACTGGTTGACGTAAAGCTTCCTGACGGGTTTATTTTCTCCATGAGAGCTTTTCTTTGGCTAGGTTGTTTCGCCGCATTTCTGCCCACCATGGCAGTGGCAGAGCTGGCGCTAGAGATCCCGTTGATTGAGCTGAAGCCGAAGCCCGAAGATGAATCCATCACGACCACCTTTGTTTTCCACAACAAAGGCAGCAAACCGGTGAAGGTGTTAAACATCGAAAGTGCGTGCAGTTGCCTCAGTGCCTCCTTGGATAAAGCCGTATATGCTCCGGGTGAAATGGGCACTGGAAAAGCGGAGTTCAAAGTCTCCAGCTTCGTGGGACGGCAGGAAAAGAGTGTGCACGTGCAGACGGATGATCCCGAGCAAGCGGAATGGGTGATTCCCTTTGTATTGGAGGTGCCAGAGGTCATCAAGATTGAGCCCAAGACTTTGCAATGGTGGTTAGGTGATGCGGCAGAGAAGAAGACCACCCGTGTTACCATGACCGGCAGTGGGCCAATGAAAATCAAGAACATCACCTCCACCCGAGAAAATGTGGAGTTTGACTGGAAGGAAATCGAGCCCGGGCGTGTCTATGAAGTTTCCGTCACACCCAAAAACACGGCAGAAGTGATGCTGGGTGCACTGCGGATAGAGACGGACAGCACCATCCCCAAATACCAGCGGCAGATGGCGTTTTTCTCGGTCTATCGGAAACCTAGCTCTCAGCAGCCATGAAGTCAGTAATACAGGCCGTTTTACTGCTGGTGCTTGCGGCGGTGGCTGCCGGAGTGACTCGTGAGATGCATCCGCGGGCTCCCGCTTTGCACCTCAGTGAGGCACCTCGAATGAAGGATGAGGTCAATCTGCAGGACATTCAGGAGCGATGGCAGGGGAAGGTGCTGTGGATTGATGCGCGACCTGCTGAGGCCTATGAAAAAGCTCACATCCCCGAAGCCATGCTGCTGAATGAGCAAGGTTTTATGGATCAGGTGCTTGAACTGATGGAGGTGCTGCAAAGGACGACTCTGCCGGTGATTATTTACTGTGGCGGTGAAAAGTGTGAGGCAAGCCGAAAGGTGAAGGAGCGCCTTTTAGAACTTGTGCCTCTGGACGATTGTTATGTTCTCAAGGGCGGCTGGCCTGCGTGGCAAGCCGCTCAAAAGTGAGGTGCTTTTCTATAACCGATGTCTTTGCTTCCTCTGCATGCGGCTCACAGTTACCGCGCCTTGATCCAGCGATGGCGGGCCTTGGCGCGTCGGTTAGGGGTGCAGATGAAGACTTTGGCCGTAGTGGAGCAGGTGTCGGTATTCTGGCTGGAATCGAAAAATTCTCCCGTAGCGGAGGCCATCTATCTTTCTTCAGGGGTGCATGGGGACGAGCCTGCTGCGGCCTGGGGATTGCTCGTCTGGGCTGAAGAAAATGAGGCTCGTCTGCGTGCAGGAAATTTCGTCATCTTTCCCTGTCTTAATCCCCATGGGTTAATGCTCAATACGCGGGCTGACTATCAGGGGCAGGATCTGAATCGCCGCTTCCATTTGCAGGAGGATGTCGTGTGTGGCCCCTGGCGGAAAATCGTGACGTCCCGGCGTCTGAAGGTGGCTGTCTGCCTTCACGAAGACTACGACGGCCAGGGCTGCTACGTTTATGAATTGGGACGGCGAGGTGCGCCCAAGCTAGCGCCTGGAATGCTGGCGGGAGTGCATTCCATCCCCCCTGATGGGCGTAAACGCATCGATGAAAGCCGCGCCCAGGGGGGAGTCATTCGCCGCAGTCGAGTGCCAAAGCACCTTCCTGGATTGCCGGAGGCCGTCGTACTACATGAACTTGGCTGTGGGCTCACGCTGACGTTTGAAACGCCTTCGGAATTCGGCCTCGATCTTCGGGTGCGGGCACAGGTGGAGTTTGTGAATGCGGTCTTGTCAGCGACGGTGATTGCGGGGAATACTGCGGCATGACCAACCTTGTCTGCCGGTGGCTAGCGCTGTGCGCGCTAGGGCTGGTGTTTTTTTTAGCGTCTTGCTCATCTCTTCCAAAGGGGATGTCATCTCCTGAGCTGCGGCCTGGCTCCTGGGTGAGCTATGATGGAAAGGTCATGCCGTGGCAAGAGTGGCCAGTCGCCGTAGGGACAAAGCCGCGAGGGATCGTCATCGCCGTGCACGGGCTCAGTGGGGCAGCTTCTGACTTTTGGTTTATTGGGGATAAATTGCCACCTCAGGGGTATGCGGTTTATGCCTATGATCTGCGGGGGCAGGGCAAAGACCCGATCAAGGAGGCGCGGGGAGACATTGGCTCGGCCAAACAATGGATGCGTGATTTAGAAACGTTTCATCTGCTGGTGCGCAAGCGGAATCCTGGGGTCCCTATTTTCTGGTATGGAGAAAGTCTGGGCAGCCTGATTTGTCTGCACACTGCGGCCAGTCGTCTGAATGTGAGGCAAGACCCCGTGGGCATTGTCTTAGCCTCCCCCGTGGCGGGTCTGAGGGTGACGGTATCCGGCTTCCGGCGGTTTTTACTGGAGACCGCAGCCACCCTGTCGCCACGGTCACGTTATTCGTTAGGGGATCTAGCAGGGGTGGATGAAAAGAAGATCCAGGTGACGAGCGAAACCACACATGGTGCGCAGATGGCCGTGACGGAGCATCACATCAACAGCTTTACCTTGAGACTGCTGACAGAGATTGGGCGATTGCTGGATCAAAACCCGGACTCGGCCAGACGCCTGCGGATGCCCGTGCTGTTCTTGGCCTCTCCCAATGACATTCTCTCTTCCCCAGATCAGGTGCAGGGACTTTTTAGCCAGGTGCGCTCTCCCAAAAAGCGCCTGCTGTGGTACACGCGTAGTTACCACCTGCTGCTGCATGACGTGCAGCGTGCCGAAGTGACTGAGGACCTCGCCCAGTGGCTGGACAAGAACGGTCGGGCGGTGAAGCGTTAGGGCTCGAAGCGCTACACTTTGGTGATGGGTACCAGACGCGTGAGTTCCTGCGGAAGGGGGGAGTGAAAGGTGAGCTCACGCTCGTCTTCAGGGTGCAGCAGTTTGAGGTCACTGGCGTGAAGGGCGATGCGTTTAACAGGATCGCTTTTGGCACCGTATTTTTCATCTCCCACGATGGGGTGGCCGATGGATGCGAGCTGAACACGGATCTGGTGACGGCGACCGGTTTCGAGGGTGACCTCCAAGAGGCTGCGCCCATACCCAGTGCTGAGAACGCGGTAGTGCGTGGTGGCCTCACGGGCCGTAGGGCTGGCGTGGCTGGTGGAGAAAACGCGGTGGGGCTGCGTTTCGTCAATGTAAGTGATGATCTTGCCAGAAGGATTCGGGAGAATGCCCTCGACGATGGCTAGATAACGCTTGTCCATCCTAGCCCAATTTTCTTGGAGCCAAGTTTTGGAATCTTCGCTTTTGGCCAGAACCAGCAGCCCTGACGTTTCGCGGTCTAGGCGATGAACGATCCAGAGACGATCCTGGCGACCATGACTGCTTTCGCGCAAGTAGTCGGTCATGATACGGAAGGCGGTTTTGTCCCGTTCCGTATCCGTGGCGATGGTGAGAAGGTTGACCGGTTTACGAATCACCAGCAGTTCATCATCCTCATGGACGATGCTGAGGCCTGCTGGCAGAGGCGTGGTCTTGGGGGGGGCCTTTTGAGGTTGGATGCTGACGACATCTCCTGGCTGCAGAGAGTGATCATGCTGGGTCACTGTGCGACCATTGACCTTGATGGCATCAAAGCGGAGCCATTGCTTGATCTTGGTGCGTTTGACCTCAGGCCATTCGGCAATGAGGAAGGGCAGAAGGAGGGCTTTTTCGGTAGCGGTTTTGGATGTCATTCTCCGGTTTTTCTGACGAGGCGAAACTGGCGCTGATACTTCAGCGGAGTGATGCCGATGTGGCGGTGGAAATGCTGGGTGAAGCTGCTTTGATCGCAAAAGCCCAGGGCTGTGGCGACTTCGATGATCTGTGCATCCTCTTGCTGGAGGGCATCGCAGGCAGCCTGGATGCGCAGTTTCATAATGAACGTCTGGGGGCTAAAGCCAAAGGTTTCAACAAATTTCCGATGAAGCTGGCGCGTGGAGAGGTGGACCATGGAGGCAAGTTCCTCCACCGTGATGCGTTCACGGAAGTGCTCTCGGATGTATGTCAGGGCCCGTTCGATGTGGCGATACGGATGAACCGTCTGCGAGGCATGGCTATAACTCTGCGTAGTGCCCATGATGCCAATGAGGCGGCCTTGGCGATCACGAACAGGCAGTTTGTTGGTGATGAACCAGTCGGGAATACCTTGTGAGTTAAAGAAGAGTTCGACGAGGTTGAGGCGGGCTTCCCCACTTGTGAGGACTTCTTCATCATCTCGACGAAAGTTTTCTGCTAAGCGGGTGGGAAACAGATCGAAGTCTTCTTTGCCAATGAGCTCCGCCTCATTTTGATGACCCACGCTTTCGACGAAGTGCTGATTCGCACAGACGATCTGGAAACGGCTGTTTTTCGCAAAGAATGAGATGCCTGGAAGATGATCAAGCAAGCGGTAAAACTGGCTCTCGGGTGCGAGGGCGCGGAGGAAGCGATCTTGAAGTTGTTCAGGGCTGGGCATGGGGCAGCGTCGTGGTGGGGGATGGCCCTTTGGCGACGTGGAGATCAATCTTCCATTAGCTTGATGGCTAAGGAGCGCATGGTTTGCCGGTAGATGGTGTGGTCGAGGCGATCAAAAGCTTCGTCCAGGTTCCGCAGGATCCGCAGAAGAATGGCGTCCGTGCTGGCAGGGGTGCGGACGACTTCTTCGATGGAGGGATTTGCCGCAGGGTGATGCCGGGCGACATCGCTCGAAAGCATGAATCGGCCCCGATTAAAACAATCCACGAGCCAGGTGCGTTCCGCGTGTTCCACCTGAGCCAGGAAATGCCCAGGGAAATTGCATCCGTGGATTTCGATGCCAAATCTCTGGCCTAACAAACGATAGAGACAGCAAAGGCTGATGGGATTGCCAAATCCAGTTTCCAGCACCCAAAGCAGATTGCTGTTGCTGGGGGTGTAGTAGTCCTTGCTGTTACCGCGAAAACGAATGCTGCCATTGCGCATGGTGAAGAGCCATTCGGCCAATTCACGTGCATCCATTCGGCCTTGTTCTTGGAAGGCCTCTTCGGCCAGTTGATCCAGCCGTTTTGCCAGTTCTCCAGGTTGGGTGCGCCAGCTATGCAGGTAGGCCGAAATTTGCGCGATGCCCTCTTCAAGCTGAGTGGTCGGATTATCCAGCCAGCGCCAGCGCATCCAGGTTTCTTCGAGCTCGACCCTGCGCGCGGGTTCCAGCAGGCGGCTCATGTGGCTTTCTTCGGACTCCGTTAGGGGCCGGTCCATCAAGGCGAGTCTTTCGGGCAGATCCTGGCGGATGCTCCACAATTCCTTTTGCACAGCTTCCTGGACGACCTGGGAGTCATCGTCCAGGAGGGAGATGAGATGATCGAGTTTGGTGAGTCCGGGCATATAGATGTTTTAGCAGAGAGGAGGCTGGATCAAAGGCGAAATTGAGGAATGAGACCGTCCCGGAGGTTTTTTTGGCCCGTAGCGAGCCCGCTGTTGGGAGTAAAGCGGGTGAAAACAGGGCTTTTCTCAAAGGGGAATACCGACCTATTTTGGGGTTTCATTGTGCCTGAATTTTAAGTAAAATTAATTAAATGGCTTTTTTTCCCCTACTGTGCCGTTGGTTCGTTTGTTTTTTTTGGCTGGGTGCTGCCGCTCAGTTGCAGGCGCTTTCTTTCAACACGGTGGTTTTGGATGCGGGACATGGCGGGCATGATGGTGGGGCCGTGTGGTATGGATTGGTCGAAAAACGGCTCTGCCTAGATGTGACCCAGCGGGTCGAACGAATCTTAAAAGCGAAAGGAATGAAGGTGGTCATGACGAGGCGTAGCGACTCCTTTGTCGCTCTGGATTCGAGGGCGAGCATTGCCAACCGTCACTCCAGGTCTGTGTTCGTAAGCATCCACTTCAATGCCAACCGGAAAACCAGCATCCATGGGATGGAGGGATACTATCGAAGTGCTTCAGGGAAAACGCTCGCCCGCAGTATCCTCCGGAGTATGGATCGGCGGATTACCGGCACCAATCGCGGAGTTTTTAACCGCAATTTCAAAGTCCTACGCAGCACAAAAATGCCCGCCACGGTCATCGAATGCGGCTACTTGAGCAACCGGACGGAATCGAAACGATGTGCCAGCCCGGCACATCGCCAGGCGATCGCTGAGGGAATCGCTGCTGGCATCCTGGCCACACGAGGATGATGCGGCCAAACCTGGAGAACGAAGTGATGTTTGAGGAATTTAACAATGATGGGATGAATGCAGGATGGAGGAGATGACTCAACTGGTGGTGCGTGTCACGCCCAACGCACGTAAGTCCGAGCTTGCTGGCTGGGGCATGGATGAAAAAGGACGCTCGGTTCTGCTGATGAAGCTGGGCGCGCCTCCTGTGGATGGGAAGGCGAATGTGGAACTGATCGCCTTTCTGGCGAAAACCTTGGGATGTGCCAAGAGTGCAGTGACCCTACTACGTGGGGAAGGGAGTCGGCAAAAGACCCTGGAACTGCCCCTGAGCGCCTATGCCCGCCTGCCCCTGAAGTGAACTCTAAGGGGGGCGCTAGCCAGCTGGATAGACCTTTACACATAGTGTTTTCCTCACTGCACCATCATGGCAGAGATAGCTTGACTCCGATATCTACGGCTTTGATCACTGGAATGGGGCGGTAGAGGAAATCCACATCGTCAAAATGCCACCATTCACCAGGGAGTGCCTTGAAACCAGCGGTGGTCATCGCCTCATGCAGCACACTAAGATGGTGGCGTATGGTCGGATCTTTTGGCTGTTCGTGGCTAGAGGCGCGATGCAGATCTTCATCAAAGTGGGTCGGCATGGGCAATTCCTGGCCGTGTTTGTCCACCAACGTGGCATCAACGGAGATCCCCCCACAGTGACGTGACCAACCCCGATTGGGATCTAGAAACATACCCGTGCCCGCACCTTGTCTATATAAACGCTGATGCACCTCCGTGGGCCGCCACGCATCCCAGATTTTCAGGCCATAGCCTTGGGCTCGCAGGCGTCGTTGGGCTTTCTTCAGCTTCTGGGCTGTGGAGGCGCGCAGCAGGCAGGGCATATCAGGCGGGTAGAGGGCATGGCCAGTGATATTGTCGGCCGTGCCATAGCGTAGATCCACGACAGCACTGGGAACTTCCCGACGAATGTCCACCAGACCTTTTCTGGATGGTTGAGAAGTGCGGCAGCCAGTCATCAGAAGCCCGACAACGAGCCCAAGAAGGCAGGGAAGGAACAGCCGACAGATGCGTGACATTGTGCTTTTTTTGCTTCCTCTAGTGCCTTTGGCAAGGCAAGTTTCCGCCACTTCGTCTTTTCCCTCTTTTTGCCCGATGATGCGCTACCAGATCCTCAATGCCTTGCTGCATGTTTTGTTTTTCTTCATCGGGGCGGGCATTGGCTCGTTTCTGAATGTGGTCATCTATCGCCTGCCTCGGGGCATCTCCGTCAATAAGCCTCGGCGTTCTTTTTGTCCGGGTTGCGAGTATCAGATCCCCTGGTACCACAACATCCCGCTGGTGAGTTGGCTGCTGTTAGGAGGGAAGTGTGCCAACTGCAAAACGGGCATCTCTCCGCGTTATTTGGGGGTGGAACTTTTCACGGCGCTGATGTTCTACGCCGTTTTTTGGACCTTTAAGGGAGACTGGGCGACGATTGCTCTCTGGGGGCCGCAGGTGCTGTGTTTATGGGTTTTGATGAGCTTGCTCATCGCGGGCACGTTCATTGACATCGAGCATTATCTGCTGCCTGCGGAGATCACCTTTTACGGCACCATTGCCGGCGTGTTGGCCTCGCTCTGGGTGCCAAGTCTGCAAGGGGAGGCGGTGTGGTGGATCGGCGGATTGATGTCCTTGGCCAGTGCTGCCGTGGGGTTTGGCGGGCTACGGTTGGTGGTCGAGTTGGGCAAACTCGCCTTCGGTCGCAAGAAGATCGTCTTTGAAAAACCTGAGGCGTGGAATGTGAGCCAACCGGTGGAGACCGAGCCTCCCATCGTCACCATGGGTGAAGATAAGATCGAATGGGTGGACCTCTTCGGCATGCAGCGGCCGACGGATCGCCTCGTGGTGACCAGCCCGACTTTGCGGGTGAATGAGCGTACCTTTAAAGATGTGAATGTGGAGCTGTATGTGGAAAGCATGAAGGTCACCGATGCTTCTGGCAAAGTGGAAACCTTCGATCTAGAAGGCGTTACACGCCTAGAAGGAACGGCCACCGGGGTGCAAATTCCGCGTGAAGCCATGGGGCTAGGCGATGTCCACTTTTTGATGATGATCGGTGCTTTCCTGGGGTGGAAAGCCGTCCTGTTTACCATCTTTGCGGCCAGTGTGCTGGGCACCTTAGTCTCAGGATTTACCCGACTGACGGGACGTGCTCAATGGGGAACGAAATTACCCTTTGGCCCCTATCTCGCCGCTGGGGCAGCCCTGTGGGTATTTTACGGGCCTCAGGTCATGTCTTGGTATCTCAGCAAGGTAACCCGTGGAGGTGATTTTTAACCTCTGGCTTCAGTGCCATCTTTAGCCTCCCATTCCTGCTACGGATGCCTGCTTTAGCTTATCTTTTGGTGGATGGTCACAGTGTGATGCATGCCTGGCCGGAGCTGAAGAAAGATCAGCGAAGCGCTAGCCGGAGGCACTTGGCCCGACTGGAACTGATGAAACGGCTGCGCACTTACCAGGACATGAGTGGTAAGCAGGTGGTGGTGGTTTTCGATGGTACTCATTCCCAGCGCAGCGAGGAAAGGGAACCGGAAGGTCTTCAGGTGATCTATGCCGAAGCCTCGACCACGGCAGATGCCATTCTGGAACGTTTAGCCAATCGCTATGCTAAACAGCATCCCATGCAGGTGGTCTCTGCGGATGGCATGGTGCGTGAAACCATCCTGGCCTGTGGGGCCGACTGGACCAGCCCGGAGATGCTGAAAACCCTTTGTGAGGATGCTGAGCGTGCTCTAGGAGAAGCGATCAAAAAACGCTCACCCGGCAAATGACTGGCCAGGCATCCCGAATGAAATCTCAACCTAACAAACGATGATGAGGGAAGACTTTGAGTTGGTTCGCACGAAAAGCAGTGATGAATTGGCTGCGGTGGTGGAAACCCTGACAACGGCGGGTGTGCCACATCGCGTGTCCAGCACCAGGGCCGGATTTGACATCACGGAGGTAGGAAGAGGAGATTACCCCGCAGATATGATGGTGATGGTGAGCCGGACAGATTTGCAAGCTGCTCGTTTAGCCCTGGAGGGGTCATTTGCAGAGACGGAATTACCCGCAGACCATTTCCTACACACGGCCCCAGACGAAGAGATTTTAGAGATCCTCTCAGCTTCCGCGGACTGGGATCCGTTTGTGGTCGTGCATGCACGTCGTCTAGCCGTAGAGCGGGACATCAAGCCTGCCGAAATCACGGTCAAATCTGCCGAGCAAATCCAGGCTTTGAAAACCGGGAAACCGGCCGCTCAATGGCATTTGGTTTTGGGTTGGGTTTCTGTGGCGCTTGGTGGCATCATCGGCATGGGCATTGGCTACTCGCTGGCCTACATGAAAGAGTCTCATGCTGAGGGCGAGTTTTACACTTACGATGCCCGCACCCGTGAGCTTGGCCGTTGGATGATGTGGTCTGGTGTTGCGATGTTAATCGTGTGGCGTTTTATCTTGGCTTCACGGTAGCTCCGGCGCTTGCTCTTCACTCAGAGGCCATGTCTTCCGTGTATTCCAGGCGGTACAGCGCCCCCTCTTGAGAAAGGAGAATGGGCTCTCCGTGTGCATCCGGTGTGATGAGGGTTGGATTGAGTTTCGTTGCCTCTGGCCGACGGTAGAGGGTGAGGCGGCGTACTGCACGTTCGTTCAAGGCGTCCATTTGTAGCGCCCAGACCGTGCCGTAACCCCAGTCTGCAAAAAGGTACATGCCCTGTAGCGCTGGCATTTTTTCTCCCCGGTAAGTGTGGCCGCCAACGATGCACAGCCCCTCGCCCCGCTGGCGCGTGTAGGCATGAACCGGGTCCGTGGTCGCTGTGCCTGGAATGAGGGGCGTGGGATGAAAAGTCGCGTCCGTCGGGCCATCGCGATCACTCCATCCGTAATTTGCGCCTTTTTTGACGAGGTTGATCTCTTCCCAGAGGTCTTGCCCCACATCTGCACACCAGAGGTGGCCTGTATGTGGATCAAAGGCGAGTCCCCAGGGATTTCGGAAGCCTAGGGCGAAAATCTCAGGCCGCACGGTTTGTTCGTTGGCGAAGGGGTTATCGGCAGGAATGGCATAGGGCAGTTTGCCACTGCGGCCATTCACGTCCAAACGCAGAATTTTGCCATGCAGCACCCATGGGTTTTGGGCGAGACGGTAGGGATCACTGCGCAGACCTCCATCCCCCAGTGCAATGTAAAGCTGCCCATCAGGTCCGAAGGTGATGTGGCCACCCCAGTGGTCGGCAAGCGGTTGTGGAATCTCAAGCAGGATGCGCTCCGTCTTTGGTAGCGCGGTGGGTGATTCCCCGTCTGTTGCCCGCATTTCGCTGATGACGGTGCGGCGCGGTTCATTCTGGGTGTAGCTCAAGTAAAAAAGACGGTTCTTTTCAAATTGTGGATGAAGGGCAATCCCGTGTACGCCTTCCTCGAAAAGAACAATGCCAGACATGCGCTCACGAAAATCGAGGAAGGACCGCCACTCACCACTGCCATCCAGTTTGATCGCGCAAAACTCCCCTCGTTGTAGCGCGATGATTTGCTCCCCGTCTGATCCGGGTAAGGCAGAACTCAAGCAGACAGGCGAATCAAATTCACGAGGGAACTTCAGGCGGCTAAGTCCGATCCCATGCAGAGTGTCCTCAGGAATTTCGAGTGGCGGCACTGGTTGTGCGAGCGGGCTCGCTGGTGCCACTTCTTTTTCGGCCACTTCTTCCGGCACAGCCTGGGCTACACCACTGATCAGATGTAGAAGGACAAGCGTGAGGTAGGGAATGGCCTGAAAAGGTGACATAGCAGGGGTGGATGTCATATCCTCTGCATGGATTGTGCCATTTGACCTCCAATGCGATGGGGAAGTTAAATTTTATTGAAAGAAAGTGGAAGAAGTGACGGGGTGACGAAATCGTAACCCATTTACTCCTCTCAAATCGCCGGCCGACGCAAAACCGTGGAGCTAAGGGGATTCGAACCCCTGACCTTCTCATTGCGAACGAGACGCTCTACCAACTGAGCTATAGCCCCGGCACGGCTTTGGATTAACAAAGATTAAAATAAATCATGGAGGCTGTCCAGTTCGCTTTTGGGTATCTTAGATACGACTTGAAGTGTGGTTGGTTAGGTGTGTTACATCCATTTATCTGGCCAAAGACGAATTCACATTAGCCATCCCTATGACGCCTGATCAAAAGGTGGAGATTGGTGAATTTTAACCCGATTTTCTTATGAAATATGCAATCTTTTGTTATGCTGGTTTGATGGCAGTTCAGAGTGCCCTACTGGCACAGGCACCTCCAAATCCAACGCCAACCACCACTGATCCCGGAGTTCCGCCTCAAGTGGCGTTGATCAGTCAAGAGGCTGCTTGGTGGCTGGCAAATCCTCAGGCCTTGTTTCAGCAGTTGGATGTGGATAAAGATGGACTGCTTAACTATAACGAGTTTTCTCGTGTGGGGCTTCTGAGCACCCAAGTGGCAGTGCCTGCAACTGCCAATGGCACGAATGGGGTCTATGCCCCAAACACCGGGGTGCCCGCTAATAATGGAGTTGCTCCAGCACCAGGAGTGAAGCCCATGACAGGCCCTCAGGGAACTTATACTCCACCGACGGGTGTTCCCCCGGTGAGTCAAAATGGGGGTTCTTACGTGCCAACGAGTCCTCCACCACCGGTTAGGCCTGGACCCTAATGTTAGTTAGGCCTTTGCGCAGTCGTCAAACATAATCCAAATCTCATGAAATACTCATTCATCAAAACAATCGTGATCGCCGGAGTGGCGATGGCACCTGTGATTGCCCAAGCTCAGTCCAAAGGTGCAGCAACGCCTGAAACCACTAATCCACCGCGGGTCAATAAAGCGGGGGAGGATAAAGAAAGACGCGTTGCACGCCAGGATCCAGAAACTCGAGCTCGCAACCTCGCCACTATGTTTGATCGGCTCGACGCAGATTCAAACGGTAGTCTCAGTCGCGAAGAATTTGTCAAAATGGGCACGCGCCAGCCGCGCAAGAATATGGAGCGTAAAAGCAAGCGCGAACCCCGTGAAGGCGAGGCGAAGGAAATGAAGAAACCTGAAGCCGAAAAAGACCAAGAAACCAAAAAAGCGGCTGATGACGCAGCCGCGGCTGATAAAGCTGCAAAAGAGGCTGCGGCTAAAGCCACGGAGAAAAATCGCACCACAGGGACCACGGGCGGCACGGGTAGTAGCGCCAGTGGAAGCAATGCGGACGGCAGCGCCAACACGGGCACCGTAGCCCCGCGCCCTTAAATTCACGACTACATTAATCTTTGATCGTTGATGAACCCTGCCGATCCCTTTGGGCGGCGGGGTTTTGATTTTAGGCTGCATTAAGCCTTACTCGGCTTTAGTTGCTAACATGACTACAGTAGGGAAAGGAGGTCTAGATGCAGACAAAAATTAACCCCATTTTTTGGAATGGCTTAGTGGCCTTAGAGTTTGTTAGACCTATCGTTCGTACTTTTATTCTAATGCTGACGGTGTTCTCTGGGCAGGGCAGTGAAATTGGGGTGGAAAAGTAGCCTAACAAGCTTTTGATCATCACTGTGGATGACATGAGATGTAATTCAGTGGGCGTGTATGTTTGCAAGGTGCGCCCCAGGGGCGAAGGCTAATTTTGAGATTCCGCTCGCAGTCACAGGGGGGATTTCTTTTGCTGGACTGCCAGGGGGCATGGATCATGTGCCAGACACTCCTCTAAAAGTAGAGTGGCACGTCTTTATTTGCAGGCTTGCACGTAGAGGGATTCCACCGTTGTTTTTCTGATATGTTCCAATACATCGCCCTTGCTGAAGAGAAAGCCTGGCAACCTGGTCCCTATGAAGGGGTGGAGTTGAAAATCTTGCATAAAAATGAAACTACCGGCGGAGTCGTAGTGCTACGTAAATTCCATGCGGGTATCAGCGTTCCAGCTCACATCCACCCAGTAGCCAATGAGTGGGCTTGGGTGCTTTCCGGTGAATGGGAGGAGGATGGCGTTACTTACTTGCCCGGCACCCTGTTTCACGCCCCCAAAGGCCAGCCTCATGGGCCGCATATCGCGAAGACTGAAGTGATCAGTCTGACGATTTTTGACGGTCCGTTGACGGTTATTTAATCAGTGAACATCCTTTATGTTAGTCCTATCCGCGCGTGTCCTGACCGCTTTTCTGCTTTTCGGCGCTTTTTGGGGCCATGCTCAAGAGGCTAAACGTACGACTCAAAAGCTCCCCAATGGGGAGGTGTCATCCCGGTCCTTTGTGGACCAGTCTGCCCTGATCAGCCAGTTCACGGTGGAGCAGTACGCGCACCAGTCTTCTCTCCGCATCGTGCAGGGCATCGGTTACGCGGTTTACCAGTGCAATGAAAAGACCCCGGATGAAAACAAGGCCGGGCAGGTGGCGAGGATGGCCATTTTTAACATCCTGAATCCCATGGCCACCGCTCGCTGGGTGGATATCGCCGCTGCGGGGGAAGCCTCCAATGGCATCAGCTTCGGCGGCACCTTTGTCTCCGCCCCCATGCTGCATGCGAGGGATGACAAGACCTTGCGCATCTTCTTCACCGCACGGTTGGCCGAGGACAAGGTGCCCGCCTACCGCGCCTTCTACAAAGATTACGACATCGCCACCGGCAAGCTCACCGGCCTGTATGCCCTGCGCTGCACGATCGCCAAAGACCCCGCCCAGGTGATGGACCTGGCCGTGCCCGCCATCCAAAAGCATCTCGACTTCCTGCACGGCCCAGGCTTCGGAGCCCAGTTCGCCAAGGGCATCAGCACCGCCGGGGATTTTCTCGAGTTCGACGGCCAGCTCTACAGCACCATCCAGATCAAAAACTCCACGGATGGCGTGACTCGCCTGCTCACCAACGTGCTCATGCGCAGTGCCGATGGCGGGGCCACGTGGGAACTTCTGGGCGCACCGGACCCGCGCCTGCTGACCACGGAGGTCAAAATCCTGGCCGAGCCCGCCATGACGCAGGATTGCAAGCATGTGTATCTGCATCTCCGCACCAATGTGGTGGAAGGTGGCTACGTCCTCTGCAAAGCCAAAAAGTCCGATCTCTACAGCTTCGATGCCCCGGTGAAAAAATGGACCTATGGCATCGGCCGTCCCACCATTGTGGATTATGGCAAGCCCATCGGCACGGTAGCGATGTTCACAGCTCCCAGCGTGAGCATGGGCGGTATGCAGATGTCCCGGAACAAGTGTGATGTGGTGCTGATTGATCCCAGCTACAGCCGCTACACCCGCGCCTTTTCCATTGTGGATTACAATGCTGTGAACACTCCCTTTCTCTGCCTTTACCGGGATGAAGTCTATGTCACTTACTCGACAGGCAGACGTCGTCTCTTGCCGAAGTTTGGCACCTCAGAAATTGTCTTCAGCAAACTGCGGCGGGAGTTCTTCGTGCCGGGGCAGTAGGCCACCTTTGCACGACGCTTACCGAATTGATAAAATACGGGTCGCCCGCAGTATGCCCACTATGCCGCCTCCCATCTCCGACCATGAACAGCAGGAGACCTACCGCCAAAAGCGGGGTTGCCTGATCACCTGGGGGCTCTGGGTTCTGTCTCTCGTTTGGATATTCGGGTTTTCCAGGCAACCGGGTGTCGAAGAGGGATCCTGGAAATGGCTGACGATCTTGGCCTGGGTGCTTCTCATTTTTGTGGTTCCCAGCATTGGGTTTTTGCAGGGGATCGAGCTCAAGCACTACCTGGACTGGAAAAACGAACGGACAGCAGGCTCGTGGTTCTTTCGCAGCCTCATTTGGCTGGGCTGCTGGTTGCTGGCCCTGGTCTCGGGTTTCGTGGGCGCTTTCATGAGTGCCGCTACCTTGAAAGCTTCTGGGGGTAGCAACTCACCTTCATGGATGGAAGCCGCCGGAATGTGGGGCTTTGGCCTCGGCTTTCTGGTCCTGGCGGTCATCCTTTTGTGGCTGCCTTTCAGCCGTCTCTCCACCACCACCGAAGCGGAGGAGCAAGCCCTGGCCGATCTGCGGGCCGAGCAATTGGCGCATCCTGATTTTGATGCCATCGAGCAGCAGACCGGCAAAAAAGTGCCTGAGGATTATCGTAACCTGTTCCGCCCTGGTTCCATCTGGCTGGATCGTTCATGGACGCTGTATCCCGGGGAATGGAGGACGATGAGACGGTGCATGAGTTTACCCGGCTGATTCCGGCAGGAGCCAGTGCCCTGCGGAAGCATCCGGCGCAGGCGGGAGAGTGGGTGTGCTTTGCCGAGGGCGATGAAACGGAGCTTTGGTTCGAACTGGGGGGCGAAGATCCTGCGGTCTTCGAATGCCTCGGGGATGACGGTTCGCCGTCGCTGGTCCAGATCAGCCCGCACCTGTCGGAATTTTTGGCCTGGCCCCGGGAGGAGTCCTGAGCTTTGCGGCTTAGGCCGTGGCCACAATCTGCGGCTTGATCACCGCGACGTTCATCGGCTCCAGGGCTGCTTGCAGGCGCTGAAACATGGTCTCGTCCTATTGCGGAGGAGGCCGCTGATAGATGAGGGAGTCCTCCACTTTGGCGATTTTGTTGCCGAGTTCCCGGAGGTCTTTTTCACGGATGAAAACGATGAACTGTTCAGGGAAGGGGAGCTGGGCGATCAGGCGGTCAATGAGCTTCCTTTTTGCGGAAGAGCGGCGGAGCTGCCAGAAGGGGAATTTGATGCGCAGGCCCAGGACATGGAGAGGATGTTTGGTGAGATACCACAGTTTTTTCTGCGCACTCCAGGCGGCCTGCACCTCCTTTTCAGCGGCCAGGATGGCGGCAATGCGGGCGACAACCTCCGCATCGAGGCCGTGGGGTTCATAGATGTTGCTGGGGTTTGCAATGGAGCGTTCCTTTTCGGCCTCATCGAGCATCTCTGAATGTTTTTCCCATTCCTTTTCGAGCTCGCGCAGGGCCGCTTTGTTGCCGTGCCGGTGATGATAACCGGCGAGCACATCCAACCCGGCCTTGGTCCAGTCCGGGTCCAGTTCCATGGCGCGGCGCACATCGGCGATGCCGGCCTCCTCGTCTTCACTCAGCAGATACTCCCCGCGCATGTAGAGGGCGTCGGCGTGGCCAGGATCACGTTCGAGAATCTGGGCGATCAAGGGCTGGCCTGCCTTGCCGCCTTCCAGCTTGATGAGGGCGGAGGCTTTTTTATACAAGGCCGTGAGTTCGGCTCCCGCTTCTCCAGCCCGGTTGATCTCGGCTTCCGCTTCGCTCACTTCCTCGGCCAGCTTTCGGGTGGTTTCATGGCGTTCCATCCAGGAAAGCCGGGCCTTTTCGGCCCAATCACGGCTGAGCATGTCCTGCAAAAGAACGAGGTGCTCGCCAAGAAAAGCTTCAGCAGCGGTGGGGCCGTCGAGCACGGGCAAGGCCGCCCGGTGATCCTCTGGCGGGAGCTGGCCCAGTGCTGCTAGCCTCTCTCTCAGGCAGGGGTGGGTGTCGCTGTTGTTGGTGTTGATGAGGAAAGCCTGGCGCATCCATTTGCCTGCCGATTCATCAGGCGGGCCCGCCCGCAAGAGGGCTGGCAGTTCCGTGAAAATGTCCTGCGGCGGCTTCGGCTCATGCGTGGTGCGGCTGGACACCCGGTCCCAAAAGCTTTCGTCTAGATGCCGGTCATAAACGGAGATGCGCATCAGGGAGCGAGCGATGTTTTCCGCCCCGGCGTATTCGGCGGCGACGGCGTCGGCCTCATATTCTTGCACCCGCGAAAGTACAAAGGCGTGGGCGTTGAAGCGAGGCCAGAACCATTTCAAAAAGCCGATGAGGACATGGCCTCCGGAACTCCTGCCGCTGCGCATGTCGTCGATGAGCTGTTCCCAGGAACGGCGCAGGCGGTAGAGCCAGTTGCCAAAACGCCCGTGACCGCTGGCAAGATGGGCGAACTCATGGGCCAGCACAGCCTCAAATTCCCTGGGCTGCATGCTCTGGAGCAGAGGCAGGCCGAGCAGGAGGTAATTGCGGTGCCAGCCAAACATGCCCAGGCGCGGGATCTGGCAGACGGAGGCATTGTACTGGCTGGTCAGCAGGATGTGGTGAAAGGGAGCAGACCTGAGCTGGCTGCGGAGTTTTTCCACGAGGGCGAGGATCTCCGGTGCGTTTTCCCGGGTCAGAGGCAGGCCTTCGGGTGCATCCATGCGGACCCACAGCGCCTTCAGGAGGGAGAGGGCGATGCCACCGGTGATGATGCCGAAAACGAGCCCAAGTTTGATGGTGAGCCCGTTGGGGGCCATGAACATCAGCACCAGCAGACTGGCGGTGATGGCCAGTGAACCGATGAGCACGACCAGCAAAAAAAAATAGCCAAGCAGTGCCAGTGCGCCCGTGCGCCATACAAAGCCGCGCCTGTTTGCCCCGGCCCGGATTTCCAGCGACCGGATGAGTTCATCGAACTGTTCAGTTTCCATGAGTGGGAGGGAGGGGCAGCTTGTTGAGGGCGTTGACGTAATAGGACTCGCCGGGAGCCAGCGTGATGGCGCGCTGCATGTGGAGGCGTGCAGCGGCGATGCGGCCCTTTTTCAGGGCGATCTTGGACAGAACCCAATGCACTTCGGCATACGTGTCCTTTTTCTCAACGACGCGCTGGGCGTGTGCCTGGGCGCGTTCCAAATCGTTTCTGCGAAGATACAGAACGCTTAGCAGAGCCTGCGGGGCCGAGGCTTCCGGGTTCAGAGACAGGGCGTGCAGTTCCTCTGCCAGCGCTTCGTCTTCGTGCTCCTCATCATAAAGGCTGACCGCGCGCCAGTGGCGGGCCCGGGCTTCCTGACTGGGCGTGAGCGATATCGCCAGGGCCCGGTCCGCAGCAATCCGGGAGCTGCGGGGATCCTTGGTCCGGGAGAAGTTGCGTGCGCTGTCCACCAGGATGCCATGCACTAGCACCTGCAACAGGGCCAGCGCAGCGAGGGTGCCTGCCAGCCAGTAAGGCCAAATCCGACCTTTCCTCGTGACACGCCGGGCCACCCTCGCGCTGAGGGGCTGGAGACCAGTGGCCGGATTCCAGGCAAACTGCGCAGGGCTGACCGGATGCCGCGAAGCCTGGAAGAGACAGTGGGCGGCAAAGGCCAAATTTTCCACCTCCTGCCCGCTGCTGCGCCGTGGAATGGCCAGGATGCAGCGGCTGTTGGGAATGCTGATCAGCCAGTCGGTGCCTGCTTCCTGGAGTTCCAGAAGCCGGGGTTCTAAAATGGCGGTAGCGGCGGTATCCTGGGGACTGTCCAAAACTCGGATCCGAGTATCGCCGATCCGCATGAGGCCTGATTCCAGCCGGAGACTGCCGAGCGTGTTTCCCAGGGCTGTGGCAAACAGTTCATCGTCGCTTCTGCCCCACATCGCAGCCTGCTCGCGGTGAACTTTCTGGGTGCCGCCTACGACCGCGTACACAAGCTGGGTGGCTGGCAAACCCGCCCCGGCGGGGCGGATGACCCAAGAGGCCGCCTGGCTATCAAGGCCGGTGGAGGGACATAGCTGCACCTGCAGATGGGCCGAGATCTGGCTGTAGTCGTGCCAGAGATTTTTGAGCTCATCCACGGTCAGCCTGTCCGGCGCGTCTGGTGCTGCGGCAAAGGGAAATTCTTGAGAGAGGCGGGACACAGTGGTCGCCAGACTGCCATTGGGTGATGGGGCGTCAAGCTTTGACTTAGGTCTCATGAGTGAAGCAGATTTAGGGAAGAACGTCGCTGTCACAGGGGCAGCGGCTCAGTGCTTCAACCTCCCGCTCACTCACCCCACCGGCACAATCTGCGGCTTGATCACCGCGACGTTCATCGGCTCCAGGGCTGCTTGCAGGCGCTGAAACATGGCCTCGTCCTCATAGGTGCCCACGATGGCTCCGCCACTGCCTGTGAACTTGGCGCTGGCTCCGCAGTCGCGGGCCGCCTCCACCATGTCCAGATTGCCCTGGCCCAGTTTGTACAGGCGGCGGCGCAGGTCGAAGTTTTCATTTAGAAGCGGGCCGATCTCGTGGCCGCGCTTTTCCAGCAACATGTCGCGCACCCGCTGGGCCAGATTGGCCCACTGGTACATCGCGCTTACGATTTCCCGCTCGCCCCGGTTCCAGCGACCACGGATGTCATTGTGAAAGACCTCCGTGCCCTCGCTCAGCTTGGCCGTGTAGGCCACATAAACAGGTGGCAGCAGGGCGGGATCAATCTCCTCATAGATGCCGTAGCCGAGCTTTTCGATCGAGGCCCTGTTGAAGTCCATGTACACCACGCCCTCATAGGCCTGGATCACCCGGTCCTGCAGGCCTGCCGGGATGCACAGTTCATCATTTTCCACACTCAGCACCAGGCTTGGCAGCACGTGCTTCGGGATATCTACATTATAAAAGGCCATCAGTGCCCGCCAGCAGGCCGTGATGATGGCGCTGCTGCCAGCCATGCCCACCTGCGGTGGCACGTTGCTGTGGTAGCGCAGGGTAAAGTTTCGCCCGTGCAGCGGCAGGCCCTGCTTCGTGCAGTAGTCAAAGAAACGCTTCACGCTCGCCTTCAGCAGGCGGATGCCCCCGTAGTAGCCGTTTTGGCGCACATCGCGGGCCAGCTCCTCAATGCTGCCAAACACGGAATGGTCCCGCTGGTTCGGCTCGATGGTCAGCTCCGGCGTCTCGAACAAGGTGATCTCCGCCGCAAAATTGCGGATGATGAAGGAGATGGTCTTGCCAAAGTAGCCGTCCGAAGGGTTGCCCACCAAACCGGCGCGGGCATAGGCTTTCGTGGTGATGAGCATGAGGTCGGGAGAAAAAAGAAGGTCTGAAAGCTAAGAGGCGGCAGCGAAACTGGCAACCTGAATGGCATTCTTTCCGCAGATCGAGATTCATTTAGGTCGAAGGCCCTTTCGGGTTTCCCGGTCCTTTAAGGGCCGTTTTGCTAATTTGGTGGGGTTTCGCAGGCTGGGACCCCTCCATTTCCCTGGAAATCGCCCAAATCTGCGTCCTTATTCACATCTCGATTAAAAAAACCTTGCCGTTTGTGCATTTGCCGCCACCTTCGCGGCCCCTATGTCCAAAAACGCTGGTATAGCAAAAACGAGAAAAGCTTACTCTAAACGGTTCAAAGTAACTGCAACAGGTAAGGTGCTCCGCCGTAAACAAGGCAAGCGCCACATCTTGCAGAACAAGAGCCGCAAACGTAAGCGTAACCTCGGTAAAGTCGCCCTCGTGGCAGAAGTGGATAAAGCAGGTGTGCTGGCAAATATGCCATTCTCACATCGCGGTTAATCCACGGTCCCCTAGCGGGACCACGATGCTCCGGTCTGGTTTCACGCGTGTGAAAGCCTCAGATCAGGTGAGGCCGGTCATCGAATCCATAACAACAGCCTGTTCAGAGAAATAGAAAATGCCAAGAGCCACAAACGCCCCCGCTAGCCGCAAACGCCGCAAGCGCACACTCGCGAAAGCCAAAGGCTTCCGCGGTTTCCGTTCCACCCACTTCCGTTATGCCAAGGACGCTGTCCGCAAGGCAATGACGTATTCCTACCGTGACCGCAAGGTTCGTAAGCGTACCTTCCGCAACCTGTGGATCCAGCGTATCAACGCCGCTGCGCGTAACGTTGGCATCACCTACAGCCGTCTCATGGAAGGCTTGAAGTTTGCCGGAATCGAAATCGACCGCAAAGTGCTGTCCGACATCGCCATCAAGGATGAGGCCGCCTTTGTTGCCCTCGCCAATCAGGCGAAAGCAGCGATGGAGAAGAAGAACGAGCAGATCAAAGCTGCCGCTTAATTCTCAATCTACGATTCTTTAACCAAGGCAGCCGGAGCTCATGCTCCGGCTGTTTTGTTTGCGGGGGGGCTGCCGGCCTTAGCGGTGGATTTGCCTGCCCATTGTTCTAGTGTCCTGCATGATATTGGACACCATTCACGGATTGATCGAAAGAAGGGTGCTGCTCAATTACCGGATTGCCCCAGACATCCTCTCTCAGGTGCTGCCCAGGCCCTTTCGTCCGAAGCTGTATTCAGGTCATGGAGTGGGAGGTGTGTGCATGATCCGTTTTGGCCAGCTCCGTCCTCGTCTGCTACCCTCATGGCTGGGAATGGCCTCGGAAAATGCTGCTCACCGCATTGCAGTGGAATGGGACCAGGATGGCACCGTGCAAGAAGGCGTGTACATCCCCAGGCGTGACACGAATTCCTGGTTCAACAAGACCTTGGGGGGAGTGGTTTTTCCTGGCATCTTCCAGCGCAGCCAATTCCAGGTTCAAGAATCTGAAACCCATCTTTCACTCTCGGTTTTGCGCCAGGATGGCGGCACGGAAATCGCGTTCAGAGGGAGTCTTGCCGGGGCCTTGCCCGCGCAAAGCATCTTCCCGTCCCTCGCGGAGGCTGCCGGATTCTTTTCCTTGGGGGCCACTGGCTACTCCGCCACGCATTCTCCTGGCCACTATCACGGCATGGAGCTTCGCTCTCACGACTGGACGATTGCTCCACTGTCCGTGGATTCCGCCCAATCATGCGTCTTTGACGATCCACAGTATTTCCCAGCAGGTTCTGCGGAAGTGGATTGTGCCCTTCTGATGCGTGGCATCTCTCATGAATGGCATAGTCGCCCAGATCTGTATCTCTCCGTGGACGGTGATTCGCTCACGAGCCGGAAACCATAAAAAAGCCACGCCCTTTCAGGCGTGGCTGGGGAGGAGCCAAAGCTCCTGCCTCACTTCACGGGAAACGGGTTCCGCTCGTCAAAGCCGACCTGGTGCCAGTAGGGGTAGGTCTTGGGTTTGTCGCTGGCGGCGTCCAGTTTCGCCACCTGCTCGGTGGTGAGGTTCCAGCCGACGGCACCCAGGTTCTGGCGCAGTTGTTCCTCATTGCGGGCACCGATGATGACGGTGGAGACGGTGGGGCGCTGCAGCAGCCAGTTCAGCGCCACCTGGGGCACGGACTTGCCGGTTTCCTCGGCCACTTCGTCCAGCGCATCCACCACTTTGTAAAGATACTCATCATCCACCTGCGGACCATACTGGTTGCTCAGCGTGTGGTTCAGGCGGCTCGTCTCGGGCCGTGGTTGGTTGCGGCGGATCTTGCCCGTCAGCCGTCCCCAGCCCAGCGGGCTCCAGACAACGGCACCGATCTTTTGGTCCAGACCCAGGGGCATCAGCTCCCACTCGTAATCGCGGCCGATCAGCGAGTAGTAAGTCTGGTTCGCCACATGGCGGGAAAGGTTGAACTTCTCGGCATAAGCCTGTGCCTTCATGAGCTGCCAGCCGGAGAAATTGGAGGCCCCGATGTAGCGGATCTTACCCGCGCGCACCAGATCATCCAGCGTGTTCATCACCTCTTCCACCGGTGTCATGGCATCGAAGCCGTGGAGCTGGTAGAGGTCAATGTAGTCGGTGCCCAGGCGCTTCAGGCTGTTTTCCACGGAGCGGATGAGGTGCCAGCGGGAGGAGCCCACGTTGTTCGCCCCTTCGCCGAAGCGGAAGGTGCCTTTGGTGGAGATCAGCACTTGGTCGCGCCGTCCTTTGATGGCGGCGCCCAGGATCTCTTCCGCCATGCCGTCGGAGTAGATGTCTGCCGTGTCAAACATGGTTAGGCCGTTTTCCAGGCTGATGTCAATGAGGCGAGAGGCTTCGGCCACATCGGAGGCACCCCACTCTTTGAAAAATTCCGTGCCGCCGCCGAAGGTGCCAGTGCCGAGGGTAAGGGCGGGGACTTTGAAGCCGGAGCCGCCGAGTTGTCTGTATTCCATAATCGTCTTGTTGTGTTTTTAGTTAGGGGAAAGTCTGGTGCGTGCTTTTTGCAGATCTTGGAAGACCTGGGCCGCGATTTCAAACGAACGCAGCCGAGCCTGCGGATCGTGGATGTGGGCCGTCGCTACGATTTCATCGGCTCCGGTTTCGTCCAGCAGGGATTCGATCTGGGCGCGCAGGGATTCCGGGCTGCCCACGGCGGAGCAGCGGGTCATTCGGCTCACCTGCGCCTCCTCCACCGGATTCCACAGCGCATCAATGTCATCCACAGGCGGTTGCAGTTGCTTCGGCCAGCCCCGGATCAGGTGCAGAAAGACCTGCTGGAGGGAGCTGAACAGCCGGGTGGCCTCCTCATCCGTATCGGCGGCAAAGACATTCAGCCCCACCATCACATGCGGTTTGGCCAGGGTGGCCGAGGGGCGAAAATGCGTGCGATAGATCCCGATGGCCTGGTGCAGCATTTCCGGGGCGAAGTGGGAGGCAAAGGCAAACGGCAGGCCCAGCTCCGCTGCCAAACTGGCGCTGAAGGTGCTGCTGCCTAACAAATAAAGCGGCACGTTCAGCCCCTGGCCCGGAATGGCTCGTACCTTTTGCCCCGGCTGGGCAGAGGAGAAGTAGCCTTGCAGCTCCTGAACATCTCCCGGGAAGGTATCGCCACTGCTGCCCAGGCCACGGCGCAGGGCGCGGGAGGTGGTCTGGTCCCCGCCGGGCGCACGGCCCAGGCCTAGGTCAATGCGCCCCGGAAACAGCGACTCCAGCGTGCCAAACTGCTCGGCAATCACCAGCGGCGCATGGTTAGGCAGCATGATGCCACCGGAGCCTACCCGGATGGTGGACGTGCCGCCTGCGATGTGGCCGATGACCACGGAGGTGGCTGCGCTGGCCACTCCTGGGATGTTGTGATGCTCCGCTAACCAAAAGCGGTGATATCCCCATTTCTCCACCTGCTGAGCCAGCTCCAGCGAATGGCGGAACGAATCTGCCGCTGTCTCGCCCTGCAAAATCGGGGCGAGATCCAGAACGGAGTAAAGCAGGCCGGAGGAAGTCTTCATAACGCAGGGTAATCGGTGTAGCCCACCGGGCCGTCCGCATAGAATGTCGTCGGGTCGGCTGGATTCAGGGCGGCTCCTTGGGCAAAACGCTCCGGCAGGTCTGGATTGGCAATGTAGGGAACTCCGAAGGCCACCGCATCGGCATCGCCTGAAGCCAGGATCGCGTTGCCGGATTCCAGGGTGAACTTTTCATTCGCCACATAAAGGCCACCAAAGGCCTTCTTCAGCTCTGGCCCGATGCTGTCCGGCCCCTGACGCTCACGCGCACAGATGAAGGCGATCTTCCGCCGTCCTAGCTCCCGGGCGACATAACCAAAAGTTTCGAGCGGGTTCGCATCGCCCATGTCATGCGCATCGCAGCGCGGTGCCAGGTGCATGCCCACACGGTCCGCACCCCACACGGAGATCACCGCATCGGTCACTTCCAGCATCAGCCGCGCCCGGTTTTCCACCGGACCGCCATACTCGTCCGTACGCTGGTTCGTGCTGGTTTGCAGGAACTGATCCAGCAGGTAGCCATTGGCCCCGTGAATCTCCACGCCGTCAAACCCGGCCTCCAGGGCATTTTGTGCTCCTTTGCGATAGGCCTCGATGATGCCTGGCAGCTCTGCTAGCTCCAGCGCACGCGGTGTCACAAACGGTTTCTCAGGACGCACCAGGCTGACGTGGCCTGCGGGCCGCACAGCACTCGGGGCCACCGGCAGAGCTCCGTCCAGAAAGAGCGGGTCCGAGACACGGCCCACATGCCAGAGCTGCAAAAAGATGCGCCCGCCCGCCTCATGCACCGCCTGGGTCACCAGCTTCCATCCGGCTACCTGGGCAGCGGACCAGATGCCCGGTGTGTTGGCATAACCCACACCCATCGGAGTCACGGACGTGGCCTCGCTGAGGATCAGACCGGCGCTGGCACGCTGGCGGTAATATTTGGCCATCAGTGCATTCGGCACGCGCTGGCTGCCAGCCCGGCTGCGGGTGAGGGGAGCCATGAAAATACGGTTAGGCAGGAGCAGGGGACCGACTTGGAGCGAATCAAAAAGTGTGGGCATGAGGTTTGTTCGTTTGTTCATAAATACGGAACTAAAGAATCATTGAACTGCAAGCAAAATTGTGTAGAATGTTTTTATCAGACCGCTCCACCATCCCCCCGTCGAAAGCATCACCGTCGCAGGCGTCCTTCATGCCCTGTCGGATCCGGTGCGTCTCAGTATCGTGGCCGAGCTGCGCAAGGCCGAGGATGGCCTAAACTGTGTGGAGACCACCAGTCGTCTGAAGTGCCCCATGCCCAAGTCCACCTGCTCCCAGCACTACCGCATCCTGCGGGAATCGGGCGTGATCCACAGCGAGCGGCGCGGGGTGGAACTGACTAGCCGTGTGAGGCGTAAGGAACTCGACAGCCGCTTTCCCGGCCTGCTGGACTCCATTCTGAAAGCCTGGAAAAAAGAGCACGAAGTCTGACGCCCCCATGACACCTGAGACCGCGCCCCCTGCTGCCCAATCGGCTGCCCCTTCGCCGTCTCTGGCCATCCTGCCCTGGCTTGTCGCCGTGGCCCTGTTCATGGAGAACCTGGATGCCACCATCCTGAACACAGCGGTGCCCACCATGTCGGCGAGCCTCGGCGTGGAGCCGCTGAGCCTGAAGTCCGTCCTCACCAGCTACACCCTCAGTCTCGCTGTCTTCATTCCCGTCAGTGGCTGGATGGCGGACCGCTTTGGTACCAAACGGGTTTTCTCCCTGGCCATCGTCCTTTTCACCATCGGCTCACTGCTGTGTGCCGTGGCCTACAATCCGCCCATGCTGGTCGTCTCCCGCATCATCCAGGGCATTGGTGGCGCCATGATGATGCCGGTGGGCCGCATCGCTCTTGTGCGCTCCTTTCCACGCTCGGAGATGCTGCGCATTACCACCTACGTCATCATTCCCGCGCTCATCGGTCCCTTGATTGGTCCCTCACTGGGCGGGGCCATCATCCACTGGTTTTCCTGGCGCATCATCTTCCTGTTGAATGTGCCCTTTGCCATCATCGGCCTCTGGCTGGCCCATCGCCACATGCCGGATTTCAAGGACACCCAGGCCCCACCCTTGGACCGTGTCGGCTTTGTGCTCTTCGGTGCAGGCATCGCCCTTCTCTCCTATGTGCTAGAAGTCTTTGGCGAGCACTCGCAGCCGCCCCTCGTACTCGCAGGCATGACTCTCGTCTCGGTCATCTTGCTCACCGCCTACTGCCGTCATTCCCGCCATGTGGCCCGGCCCCTCCTTGCCGTGCACCTCTTTGCCATCCGCACTTTCCGTCTCTCAGTGCTCGGCGGTTTTGTCACCCGCCTGGGCGTCGGTGGCATGCCGTTTCTGCTACCCTTGCTCTATCAGATCGGACTTGGCTTTCCCCCCTGGCAGGCCGGTTTGCTCACCATCCCACTGGCCCTGGCCGCCATTGGCATGAAGGTCATTAGCCGTCCGCTGCTGGCTCGTTTTGGTCATCGCACCGTGCTCATCGTGAACACCGTTTTGTTAGGCCTTACGATCACTATTTTCACCCAGGTGGGCCCCGGCACGTCCATTGCGATGATCATCCCGCTCAGCTTCGCCCAGGGCTTCTTTTCCTCCCTCCAGTTCACCAGCATGAACACCCTCATCTTTGCCGATGTGGACGACCGCGAAGCCAGCAAGGCCAGCAGCCTCGCTAGCACCGGTCAGCAGATGTCCGCCAGCTTTGGCGTCGCCCTCGCCTCCATGCTCACGGCTTGGTTCCTCGGCGGATTGAATCAGACCGATCCTGCGCAAACTGTTCCCGCTCTTCATCATGCGTTCCTGACCATGGGCATCCTCACCATGCTTTCCTCTTTCACCTTCTGGGGTCTGAAAAGCAGTGATGGCGATAACGTCAGCCTTCACCATTCTCCATCTCAGCCTGAGGCCTAACAGGTGGTGTTCTGAGCTTTGGATTGCGAGAGTGCGCTCTATTGCATTCGTGGAAATAAAAGGGCAACAAGTCACGAGAACGTTTCCCGCGAGACGCAGGAAACAGCAGGCGGGACGCCCGCGCTCCACAAAGAGTTACCCCCGCGCGATCCGCTGCTGCAGCAGAACCTCGAAGAACAGCAGCACCAGCAGCCCAATAAGAAACGGCTGCCACAGTTCACTGCCATGGCGGCGGGTGCGGTCCAGCTTTTGCCAGGCGTCGAAGGACTCCACAAAGGCGGCGTCGTACCGCTGAGCCAGTTGCTTCACCTGCTCCTGGGGCAGGGGAGCCAGGTTGGATTCTGCCGGGTCCAGATTGTAGGCCAGCAGGCGCGTGCTGTTCCCCTGCGTCAGCTTGTAGATGCCTGGACTCGTGATCGGGGGAGATTCGAGCAGGGCGTGGTCGCCTTCAGCTTTCACTTTCAGTGTCTGCGTCTGGCCGGTCACATCGCGCAGCGTGTATTCCACCCCCACGCGTTCCTTGGGCATCACCACCCGCAGTGGTGAGCCGACCTGATCCCACGCAGTAACCGTATTCTGTGTGGCTAGGTAGGTCACCAGCCGCTGCATCAGCGGCACAAAGAAGGGCTGCAAAGGCAGGTTCGACCACTCTGCATCCGCCGTCGTGGCGGAGAGGATCACCCGGCCTCGTTCCCGGGCTTTCTCCAGAAATAATGGCGTGCCGCGATCCAGCATGAGCAGCGGTTTTGCTCCAGCGTCCTGGGCCGTGTCCAGCTCCATCCAGGCCTGGAAGCCTGCTTCTTGAAGCCGCCCCCCACGGGCATCGTTAAAGTAAACCGTGGCCGGGTGGGTGAGCCGTTGTTGCAGGATACGCGCCGGGGCTGCTGAGGTCGCGCGTTGCAGCCCTTTCAGACCGGCAGGCAGCAGGCCCTCGCCTTTGCGGTAGAACTCCTGGTTATACCAATTCAGGTCACAATGCGGTCCCGTGAAGACGATCAGTCCGCCGCCGGCCTTCACAAACTTGTCAAGTTCGCTCAGTCGGTTGCCTTGCAGCCGGTCCACATCCGCCAGCACGATGATTTCCTGACCGCGAAAGTCCATTTCGCGCAGCCGTTTGGCCTCCACCTTGGTGATGCGGATGAGGTCCTTGAGGCTTGCGCTGGCAGACTGATAAGGCGTGAGTGCCAGTTCCAAAAAGTCCGCCGCACCGCTCAGGGCCTCCGTGCCGGGATCCCCGTCCACCAGCAGCACGTTCAGTTGATTGCGCACCTGCACCACGGAGTAAAAAGCATTGTCATCGGCAAAACTGTCCCCCTCCAGCCGCACGGCCAGGGAATGATCGCCGATGCTCGTGAAGGCATGGGTAAAGCTGATCAGCGCCTCGCCCTCCGGGGCCAGCGTCACACGCGAAGTCCGCAGCCGCGCACCATCCGCTTCCAGATGCACCGCCACATCCTGCCAGGGGCGCTTGCCGTGGTTCTGGATGCGCACCCGCAGTCCGATAGGTTGCTCCTCCGCCACCACCAGGGCGGAAAGGTCGGCACTGGCGATGCTCAGGTTCTCAGTCAGATCACTGGTTAGGCGGTAAAAGGTCACCTGCGGTTTCGGCTCCTGCTTCATCAGGGCATCCAGCGCGGGCAGGGCTGCCCCTTCGGCAGCACTTTTCCAGTCACTGGACTGGAAGTCGGAAACAATGGCCAGCTCCCGCGCTCCATTGGGTGCGCTGGAGAGGGAAGCCACCGCCGTTTGCAGTGCTTCGTTTACCTTCACCGGCCCGGCTTGGTTGGTCGTCTCCGCGAGTTGCTGAGGGATTACTTCCAGCGTGCTCGTGCTCTGGTCCAGCAGCCGCCGCGCATTGCCACCTGCCAGCACCACCTGCGCGTCGGATCCCTTAGGCTGTGCCTGTAGCACTTGGCCCACATCCTGCCGGGCTCGCTCGGCGGGGGAGCCGCCCGGGGCTGGGGCCCGCATGGAAAAGGAATCATCCAGCAGCATCACCAGCGAGGTCTTGCCCAGACCAAAGGAACGTAGCGCCGTCAGCACCGGTCGCGCTAGGCACAGCGCCAGCACGATCGGGATCGCAATGCGCACCGCCAGCAGCAGCCATTGCTCGATGTTGAGCTTCCGCTTCTTTTGTCGCAGCACTTCCTGAAGCAAGTGCATGGCCCCCCAGCGCACCGTCTGCACCCGCCGCTTGTTCAGCAGGTGAATCAGCAGCGGCACCAAAAAAGCAGCCGCACCGGCAAGGAGGAAGACATTGAGAAAGGTCATCGGATGGGCCTAACAATAAATGAATGAAATTGACTGATCTTGGCATGACCCGTCTCAAAAACGTTGCACACCGGGATGAAAATCTGGTTCGGCATTATCATCGCATCCTTAGCGCTAGATAACTCCTCAGCGCTGCCGCGTGGGATTCATCCGTGGGCAGGCTCAGGTAGTCCACCTGATGTTTGCGGAAGCCTTCTTTGAGATGTCCTTGAAAGGTCTTTAGCACTTCCAGGTAGCGTTGCCGTACGGCCGCAGGATCCAGCAGCAGCGAGTCTTCGGCATTCTCTAGATTCTCAAAGCGCGACCACTGGCCAAACGGGAACTCCAGCTCATCGCGGTCCCAGAGCTGCATCGCGATCACCTCATGGCCCTTTTTCCGCAGCACGCCGATGGCCTTCAGGATGGAGGCGGCATCGTCGAAGAAATCACTGATGAGGATCACCAATCCCCGGCGCTTCAGCCGCTGGGCCAGCGATTCCAAAACGGGAGCTAGCGTTGTGTCTTTGCCTGGCTGCGTTTTAATCATCGTCTCCAGCATGTGATGCAGGTGCGTGATGCGCGTCTGGTTCGGGATGAAGTCACGGATCTTCGTGTCGAAGGTCACCAGCCCCACGGCATCCTGTTGCGACATCAGCAGGTAGGCCATCGCGGCGGCCAGCTTTCGGGCATAGTCAAATTTCAGTACGCCCTTCTGCCCGCGATAGTTCATGGAGCCGCTCGCATCCAGCACCAGCGTGGCGCGCAGGTTCGTCTCTTCATCAAATTCACGGATGTAAAAACGGTCCGCCCGGCCAAAGATCTTCCAGTCCAGACGCCGGATGTCATCGCCCTGCACATAGGGCCGGTGCTGGCGGAACTCTACGCTGAATCCCTTGTGTGGCGAGGCATGTTGGCCTGTGGTAAAACCCTCCACCACCGTCCGCGCAAAGAGCTGCAAGCTCTGCAGACTGGTGATGTCTTCCGCTTCGAGAATGGAGGAAAGGGTGGCCATGGGGGAGGGTTCAAACAGTCATCGGTCAGGAAGTCAAAGGTCAAGGATGTATGAAAGGCACCTCCTTGACTGTTGACTATTTGACCATCTTCAAAGCACCTTTGCGCCGGGCTTCTTGATCTTATTGATGAGTTCCTTCACGATCATGTCCACCGTCACCCCTTCAGCTTCTGCATGGAAAGTGGGCACGATGCGGTGGCGCAGTGCAGGGAGGGCCAGCGCTTCAATGTCGTCCGTGGTCACATGCGTGCGGCCTTGCAGCAGGGCCCGCACTTTGCCTGCGAGCACCAGCATTTGGCTGGCGCGTGGTCCCGCCCCCCAGCCCACCATTTCTTTCACATAGGGCAGGGCATCGGGCTCGTTAGGCCGGGTGGCACGCACCAGGTCCAGCACAAAGTCTGTCACATGGTCTGGCACTGGCACCTGCCGCGCCAGGGCCTGGGCCGCCTGCAACTCCTCAGCGGTGATCACCGCCTCGATCTCCTCCTGCACCCCGCCCGTGGTCCGGGCGATGACTTCGCGCTCCTCCTCACGGCTCGGGTAGTCCACCTTGATCAGGAACAGGAAGCGGTCCTTTTGCGCCTCGGGCAGGGGATAGGTTCCTTCCTGCTCGATAGGGTTCTGCGTGGCCAGCACAAAGAAGGGCTTGGGCAAAATGTAGGTCTCCTGGCCTACGGTCACGCTTTTCTCCTGCATCGCTTCCAGCAGGGCTGCCTGCGTCTTCGGAGGAGTTCGGTTGATCTCATCCGCCAGGATGATCTGGGAAAAAATGGGCCCGCGTTGGAACACCAGCTTCCTCCGTCCAGTCTCTGAGTCTTCCTGGATGATCTCCGTGCCGGTGATGTCCGCTGGCATCAGGTCGGGGGTGAACTGGATGCGACGAAAGCCCAGGTGCATAGCATCCGCCAGAGACTTCACCAGCAGCGTTTTGGCCAGGCCTGGCGCACCTTCAAGGAGGCTGTGGCCCCCGGCGGCGATGGCGATGAAGACTTGCTCAATCACCGCCTCCTGCCCAACGATGCGCCGACTGAGCGCTTTTTTGAGTTTCTGGTAACCTGAGACAAAAGCGGCGGCGGCAGCGGTATCGGACATGGGAAAATGGACTGTGGGCAGAAAGTGGACCGTGGAGACACGAAGCCATAGCAGGGTTTCTTTCCGAGTCTTGCACGATGTCTTTCCTCAATCTTCTGATAACACGGATAGCTGCTCGGGTAGAGCACCTTTTAAAGGTCCGATTGTGGGCTCGGAAAGAAGATTTTGAGTTTAAATCTGTAACAGATGTCTCATTTCAGGGTGTTAAACACCAGGGTGCTTGTCATCAATGTTCCAGTTTTTTTGAAAAATATTCTCAACATCTGTCGGGCAATGTCATAGATTAGTGCATCGGATATTCTGGAATCGCCCTTTTCCCAACTCTGTCTCAGACCATGAAACGACTTTTTTGTTTAGCCGCCTCCTGTTTGCTGGCCGTTGCCGCCACGGCTCAGACCTTGGTTACCACGCCGGTCATGGGTTTCTTAACCTTGAATCTTCAGGCTGGGACAAATTTCATGGGCTTTGCCCTACTGCCTTCCATGGAATTGCAAGCGGTGGTGAACATCGCCGCTGGAGATCGCACTCACATTTTTGTCCAGGGTGCCCCTCAAGTCGTTTTGACGGATGATCAATTCAACCCGGGTGCCCTTCCTTCACACACAATTGAAATTGTCAGTGCAGGGACGGGACTTGGTTTCACCAGTGCCATCGTGGATACTCTGGCGACGGGCAACGAGATCGTTCTTGCCGACGCCATCCCGGCTGGCGTGCTGGATGGCGCGACCATCAAGATTTGGAAGCTGTGGACGCTGGCGGATGCTTTTGGGGCAGATAATTCAGCAGGCCTCACAGGCGGACAGACTCCTGAAACGGCGGATCTGATCCAACTGCCGAATGGTTCCGGTTTCGACGAATACTTTTACTCCACAGGCGGGGCACAAGGCATTGGCTGGCGTCAAGTCGGGCAGGGAACAGCGAATCAAGCTGCAGTACCTCTGGAATTTAGCGGCGGTATCGCCATCCGGGCTCGTTCACCGAAGTCCATTGTTGTTGTCGGGCAGATCAAACCGGGCAAGACCATGATCACCCTTCAGACAGGAAACAATTTTGTGGCTAACCTCTGCCCAGTGAATGCCTCTGGCGATACTCCTTCTACGGAAGGTCGCACTTTGGGTAACTCGGGTCTTCAAGCCGGGTTGACGGGTGGCATCGCCTCTACTCAGGCTGACCTTGTTTTGATTTGGAATGGCCAAGGCTATTCGCAGTATTACTATTCTACGGGTGGTCTTCCCGGCCAGGGCTGGAGGCGTATCGGTGGCGGTGTGACAGACCAATCGGGTGTGGCGCTCCCCGATGGAGCCTACATTATTTTCCGCCGTGGAGCTCCCGTGCAGATTCAGGTGAACCAGGGTAACTTCTAGTCCGGTTCCGACTTTCTTTTGTTTTTCTTTCCCCCTATGAAGAATTTTTTTTCACTCCTTGGCAGCTGCCTGTTGCTGATCGGTAGCAGCCAAGGTGCCTCGCTGACGGTCTCTAACTACAATCCGGCAGGCAATGGCAATCATGGTATTGCTGATTTGGCGGGCACCCGCTTGGCTGGAACGACTGGCCGTGGTGTGATCGGGAGAATGAATGGACTTTCAGAAATTGAAGTCGCCAACAAAGCGACCGCCGGGGACATCACCGGGCTGAATGCTGCTTTCCAACCTTTTGGCAGTGACTTTGCCCTCGACAGCCTCGGGGTGGCCGGCGCTTTCGAAGCAGAATTGAATTTCGATACCCGGAACTCTGTGCGCCCCGGTTATGGCGGCAGCCCGATATACGTTTGGTTCTACAAAGGGGCTAACCGTAGCAATGCCACCGAATACCTGCTCATCCGTCTGAATTCGTTGTTCCCCGTAGATTCGGAAACTCTTCCTCCTACAGTTTTAGAAGTGGCGGTGAATCCCGTCGGCGTCTCCACGATCCTCGCTGGTACTGCTGGCCCTGGTTCCTATGATTATGGTCAGGGCAGCGGTCCACTGCCGCTGTATCAGATGATTTCCACTTCGACCTCTTCGAATGTGGCTCCCATCGCCAATAACGGCGTGTTGGCAGCCTTCTCCGGCGTGGCGAAAAATGGCGTCCTCACCGCCTCCGATGCCAATAACGACGTGCTGACCTTTACCAAGGTCACCGATCCGACCAAGGGCGTCGTCGAGGTCCAGGAGAACGGCAACTTCACGTACACCGCCAATGTCGGTCAGCTTGGTGCTGACAGCTTTACCTTCAAGGTGAACGACGGCGAATTTGATTCCGCGCCGGCCACAATTAACATCACAATCTCCGAGCCACCGCCAAACGAGGCCCCTGTTGCCATCCCGACAGAGATCTACGGCCGCGCTGGCGAGATCATTGCTGGAGTCCTTGAAGGCACCGATGGCGACGATGATCCTTTAGCTTTCTCCGTGGTGGCTCAGCCCGCCTCCGGGGTCATCAAGTCTTTCTCAAGCAATGGCAGTTTTACCTATCGTCCTAACCCGGGCTTCGTCGGTACTGATTCCTTCACCTTCAAGATCAATGACGGCACCGTTGATTCAGCCACCGCTGTGGTGCAGATCGTGATTGAGCAAGATATTCCTTCTTGGGTCTGGGTGGATGGTGACAACCTCCCCAAACAGCGCGGTATTTATGGTGAGGCGGGAGTGGCTGCACCAGGCAATAAGCCGGGTGCCAGAACCGAGGCTGCCAGCGTCAGCAGTTCCGGCGGCACTTCCTATCACTTCGGTGGCCTGGGATATGGTGAAGGCACCAAGACTGGCGTCCTTAATGACCTGTGGAAGTATGACTCATCCACGGGCGAGTGGACTTGGATGAGTGGTAGTAAAGATGTCAACGTCCTGGGTTCCTATGGCACCAAAGGCGAAGCTTCTGAAACCAATGCCCCACCAGCGCGCAGCGGTGCCCTCATGTGGCAGGACAATGACGGCGTCCTCTGGGTCTTCGGTGGCACCAATGCTACCAAGGGCCTCCTCAACGATCTCTGGAAATACGACCTGACTGAAAATGAGTGGACTTGGGTCGGCGGAGCCAATACTGCCAACGCCACCGGCACCTACGGCAGCCTCGGCCAGCCAGATGCTCTCAATGCCCCCGGCGCACGCACCAATGCTGTCTCCTGGAAGGATGCCTCCGGCCGTCTCTTCATCTTCGGCGGTCGCGGTCTTCCCGCCAGCGGCACTAAAGCGGGTCTCCTCAATGACCTCTGGGTTTTTGACACCGCTCTTGGCCAGTGGACTTGGCTTAGTGGCAGCAACGGTCTCGATGCCATCGGCGTTTATGGCGCACTCGGCCAGCCTGCCAGCAGCAACGTCCCCGGTGGCCGCTCCGGCGCAGTCGCCTGGGTGGGCAATAGCGGCAACCTTTGGCTCTTCGGCGGCAATGGCCGTGGCAATGCCACCAAACTGGGAAACCTAAACGACCTCTGGCAGTTCGACTTTATCTCCAATGAGTGGACCTGGATCTCCGGCTCCCCGGCTGTCAATGCCGTCGGCGTTTATGGCACGCTTGGCGATCACTCCTTCAATACCGTCCCAGGTGCTCGCGCCGGAGCCACCTCATGGCTTGCTTCCGATGGTTCCCTCGTCCTCTTCGGCGGCCAGGGCACTGGTCACTTCAATGACGTCTGGGTCTTCGATACCGAAGAGTACCAGTGGACTTGGCTGAAGGGACCTTCCACTCTTAATGGCTTGGCTTCTTACGGGCAGATCAATGTTCCATCGCCCACGTCCACTCCTGGTGCACGCCGAGGCTCTTCCGCCTTCACCGATGCTGAGGGCAATCTTGTGATCTTCGCCGGCACCAACGGGGCCAACAGCAACAATGACGTCTGGGTTCTCGATATCCCTGAGTTCCCGGTCGTGGAGGTTCAGTCCATTGCCAACATCACCCAGGACTCCGCCACGGTGACCGTTAAGATCAATCCCAACGGAAACTCCACCTCCGCCATTCTCAAGCTCATCAAGCTCACCGGCGGTGAAGACGAGGAAGAAATCGATCTTGGTGTGATCGGTAGTGGAAGCACTCCCGTCACTGTCGTCGAAGAATTAACCGAGCTTGATCAAGGCTCCCGCTATGCTGTCATCGTCGAGGCCGAAAACATCCTCGGTTCTGGCCAGAGCCTCGTCCGCATCTTCACCACCCTCGGCACCGCCCCTGCCGTCGTTGCCAATTTTGACGAAACCGAAAGTTCCTATCAGGAATCCGCCGGTACCGTAGCTGTCGAAGTGGCCCTCACCTCTCCTGCAACGGAGTCCTTCACCCTGCCATTCACCGTCAGCGGCACGGCTGCTGAAGGGGCCACAGGAGATTTTGTCACCACCCCGGCCTCGGGTTCTGTCAGCTTCTTCATCGGCCAGAGCCGCGCCACGGTCAGTGTCGCCATCCGCGACGACTTGACGCTGGATGCCAATGAAACCGTCATGCTCACCCTGGGGACTCCGTCTGCCGTTAGCGTCACCGTTGGTACTGACGACGTCCACACCCTCACCATCCAGGACAACGACGGTCCTCCAGTCTTTGTTCAGGCCCCTGGTTCCCAGCTCGTCCGTCTCGGCAGCAAGGTGGTCTTCGATGGCAGAGCCACCGGCACCCCCGACCTGGCTTACCAGTGGCGCAAAGGTGCGACCAACATCGCCAAGGCCACCCTCCCCACCTACACCTTCGCCAGTGTGAAGCTTACCGATGCTGGCACTTACGGAGTGGATGTCCGTAACAGCATTGACACCCTCATCGCCAATTTCGACCTCGCTGTCGTGGATACCTCCGCCCGCAGCGTCGTCCAGGCTGAAGGCACGACCGTCAGCATTAAGGTATTGAATGCAGGCAGCGGCCTCACCTTTGCTTGGTTAAAAGAGGGCGACCCCATCGGCCAGACCACCGACACTCTCACCATCCCGAACGCCACAGCCCTCGATTCAGGGGATTACACCTGTGTCATTTCGAAAGACGGCAGCGCCCCGCTCACCACCGGCATCATCCGCGTGAGCATCTTTGAAGAAGTCGTCGCTCCGCCCGCTTTCCTCGCTGGCAACTACATCGGTCTGGTCAGCCCAGATGAATCGGCCGGCGCGCCGCTCGGGGGCCGTTTTGATGTCGCCGTCACTACCAAGGGGGCCTACACTGCCAAGCTCATTCTCGGCACCACCACCCTCTCTGGGAAAGGCCAGCTCTACATCTCTGGCGATGCCAATGAAGCAGATGGCTTGGCCACCGTCAGCTTTGCCCGCAAAGGCCTGCCCAATCTCACCGTTCAGTTTGTCCTTAGAGGCAATTCAACTGAGCCCGTCGCCGTGGCGATGGAAGGCCGTCTGGATGATCCCTACAATGGTGGGAGCACCGGAATCGAAGGTTACCGCAACCCCTGGGTCGCCAAGCCCAAAGTCGGCAGCTCCGATCTGGCAGCCACCAGCTACGCAGGCAGCTACACCTTCGGTTTGAACATTCCTGCGGATCTTGTCGGCATGCTCGACATCCCGCAGGGCAAAGGCTTTGGTGCTGCTACGGTGACCACCGCGGGAACTGTCGCTTTCGTCGGTCGCACGGCTGATGGTGGCAAGTTCACCTTCTCTTCTATCGTGGCCCCAGAGGGCGACGTTCCATTCTATTCTGCGTTCACCCTTACCCAGGGTTATCTCATGGGCTTCACTGCCCTCACCCCTGCGGGCACGAATTTCGATAGCAACGGACTCAATGGCTCCCTCTCCTGGAAGAAGGTGGCCGCCGATGCCAAGTCCAAGGAACTCGCCTACCGCGCCGGGTTTGATGAGATCGAACTCACTCTTTTCGGCGGCAAATGGCAGCCTCCTGCCAGCGGCGGTGTCATCGCCGGCCTAAACAATGATGATGACAATGCCGTCCTCTTTCTTAATGAGGGTGGTTCTGCACTCGCAGGGATCGAACCCTTCACCTTCAGCATCCGCAACTTGAAGACCACCGGCGTCGTCCAGACCGTCGTCATTGATAAGACCCTGGCTGTTAATCCGAACAGTGTCACCTTCAAGCTCATCGCCTCTCCTGTGGGCCACTACTCCGGTACCTTCACTGTTCCAAATCCAGTGAAGACTCTCGTCCGCACCGCCACTTACCAGGGAACCTTCATCCGCCTCACCACTGGCACATTCACCAGTGCCGGTTTCTTCCTCCTGGCCCAGCCTCCAGAGCCTGGCCAGACGGTGAAGACCGCACCCCAGCTCAGTGGCGAGGCATTGGTAGATGAGCCTAACTGATGGCTCATTGATGCCTCCCTTTCAAAAACATCCGGTCAACTCGACCGGATGTTTTTTGGAAAGTATTTGACCGTTGGTCAAAATATTGAATACTCCGCCCATGTCAGGGATTCATTCCGCCCCCACCCGCAAGGAACGCGAGTTCCAGGCGCGTGAGGAGTTGATCCTTTCCCACGCCCGCCGCCTGCTCATCGAGAAAGGCTTCCAGGCCTGGAACATGGAGCAGCTTGCTGAAGCGGTCGAGTATTCCAAAGGCACCCTCTACCAGCACTTCACGTCGAAGGAAGATCTCGTCCTCGCCGTCGCCACCGCCTCCCTCCGCCAGCGGGCCGATCTGTTTGAAAAGTCTTCCAACTTCAAAGGCCTCACCCGCGAACGCTGCCGTGTCATCGGCTTTGCCTGCTGCGAGTTCGCCGTCAGTTGTCCAGAATACTTCCATGTCGAGATGATGCTGAAGTCCGCTTCCTTCTGGGAGAAGGCCAGCGAGCCCCGTCGCCAGGCCCATGCCTTCCAGGGCGCCCGCTGCTGGCGCGTGCTCAATCACATCATTGTCGAGGCCATGGCCCTCGGCGAAATGCCCCGTACCCACTTCACGCCGGAACAGGCCACCTTTGCCCTCGTCTCCGTCACCGTTGGCAGCCACCTCATGGGCCAGGAGCCCCAGCTCAAAGTCCAGGCAGGCATCACCAGCCCCATGCTTTCCGTCCGGTTCAATCAAGACATCATTTGCGACGGCCTAGGCTGGAAGCCCCTCCTGCATGAGCACGACTACGCCGCGACTGACCGCCGCATCGTTGAGGAAGTCTTCCCCAATGCCACCTCCTGGCTCTACCCGGAAAACTGACTTTTTTTGCCTGTAAAATGACCGTTAGTCAATAAACGACCTTTATTCATGAGCACTTCCTCCACTGCTTCTCCTCCCTCGACCGAGTCCGGCCTCTGCTTCCAGCATTTTAACTGGGGCAGTCTCGATATTCTCTCCAAGCAGGAGTTCGGCGGCGTTTCAGGAAAGCTCTTCCTCAAGAAGCTTCTCGGCCTCACCGGCCTGGAGGTCTCGGTGAATGTCATGGCCCCAGGGCAGGGCATGCCCTTCTGCCACAGCCACCGGCTGAATGAAGAGCTCTACATCTTCCTCTCCGGTAGCGGCCAGTTCATGGTGGGGGATGCCATCTTCGCCGTCGGTCCCGGTTCCTGCGTGCGTGTGGTGCCTCAAGGAATCCGTTGCTGGCGGAATACAAGGGATGAACCCCTGCACTTCCTCTGCATCCAGGCTCCCGCTGGGGGCCTCGCCACTCAGGCCACGCAGGATGGCATCGGCGCGGGCCGCCCGCATTGGAACCGCCGTCCTCAGGAGGTCGCGCCATGAATTTCATCGCCCTGCGCATGCTCATGTCGGATCGGGCCAAGTACTTCGGCCTCATCTTCGCCTTCGCCTTTTCCACCTTCCTTCTGCAAAACCAGGTCAGCATCTTTTGCGGTATCATGAAGCGCACTGGCAGCCAGATACTCGATGTCACCGATGCCGACGTCTGGGTCATGGACCGTTACACGGAGTATTTCGAGCAGACCAAGCCGCTCAAGGAAACCGACCTCACCCGTGTGCGCAGCGTCTCTGGAGTTGACTACGCGGTGCGTCTTTTCAAAGGCAACCCCACCGCCCGCACCCTGGCGGGAAAGTTTGCCTCCACCTTCACCCTCGGCGTGGATGACAGCACGCTCGTCGGGGCACCACGCCAGATGCTCCTCGGCAGCTGGGAAAGCCTGCGCGAAGCCAACAGCATCATCATGGACCGCGCCGGTTACGCTCTCCTCTTTCCTGGCGAGCCGATGCAACTCGGTCGCGTGCTGGAACTCAATGACCACAAGGTCACCCTCGTCGGTATCTCAGATTGCAGCGCCCCCTTCGTCAGCTTTCCCGTCATCCATGCTCGCTATAGCGAGGCCATCAACTTTCAGGGCCGTGAACGCAACCAGCTCAGTTTTGTTCTCGCCCGCGCCCGGCCCGGAATGAGTCCGGAAGCCCTCGCTCGCCAGATTGAGCGTGAAACCGGCCTCAAGGCCCGCACCACCGCCGAGTTCGCCTGGGACTGCGTCATCTACTACATGAAGAACACCGGCATCCCGGTCAATTTTGGCATCACCATCGCTGTTGCACTTATTGTTGGGCTAGCAGTCAGCGGGCAGACTTTTTACATGTTCACGGTGGAAAATCTCCGCCAGTTCGGCGCGCTCAAGGCCATCGGCGTCACCAATGGCCGCCTCGTCACCATGGTGCTGCTTCAGGCCCTCGTCGCCGGGGCCATCGGTTACGCCATCGGCACCGGCATGGCGGCGGCGTTCTTTGAGGCCACCGCCTCCAATCTCGCTACCCGGGGCATCGTCCTCATGTGGCAGGCCGTGGCCGGGGTGGGCGTGCTCATGGCCGTTGTCGTCGCCGCCGTCAGCTTTCTCAGCGTCCGCAAAGTGCTCGTTCTCGAGCCCGCCTCCGTCTTCCGTTAATTTTATGAATGCTCCCTCTTCTCCCCAGGCCGTCCAGTGCCAGGGCCTGCGCAAGCACTTCGGTGAGGGCGATGCCCGTGTCGAGGTTCTCCGTGGCGTGGACTTCCACGCACGCCTCGGCGAGATGACCTTCCTCGTCGGCCCCAGTGGCTGCGGCAAGACCACCCTCATCTCCGTCATCGCGGGTCTGCTGGATCCGAGCGACGGCGACCTGCAAGTGCTCGACTCCCGCCATGCCGAAATGAAGGCGCAGGAGCGCATCCTTTTTCGTCGTCGAAACCTCGGCTTCGTCTTCCAGCAATACAATCTGCTGCCTTCGCTAACAGCCGCAGAAAATGCCGCCGTCCCCCTCATCGCCGATGGCATGAAACGCAGCCTCGCTGTGAAAAAGGCCACCGACTTGCTGGACCGTCTCGGCCTTGGCAACAAAGCCTCCTCCATGCCCAGGGTCCTCTCCGGCGGCCAGCAGCAGCGCGTGGCCCTCGCCCGTGCCCTCGTCCATGAACCCCGCCTCATTATTTGCGACGAGCCGACTGCCGCGCTCGATCACAAGACGGGGGAGTCCGTCATGGAACTCCTCGCCACCGCCGCCCTAGCCCCACAGCGTGCCGTCATCGTCGTGACTCATGACAACCGCGTTTATCACTACGCCCACACCATCGCCCACATGGATGACGGCGTCGTCGTCCGGTCCGAGTCCCGTCGTTGAGCCTCTTTCTATCTGCTTGTTTTAAAGCCCTAGCCTCCCATGAAAATCCCCGTTCTTCCCCTAGTCGCCCTCGGCTGCTTTGCCTGGGCCGTCACCTACGTCCTCAGCAGCCAGCCCCGGCGGGAGGCCACCGAGCCTCCCGTCATGCCGCCACGCACCTCCTTTGCTCAAACCATCGCCGCCACCGGCTTAGTAGAGCCCAGCAGCGAGACCATCTCCGTGGGCACCCACCGCAGCGGCGTGGTGGAAAAAGTCTTCGTCAAACTTGGCGATGAAGTCCGCCAGGGCCAGCCCCTGCTGAAGCTGGACACGCGCGACCTCGAGGCCGAACTCGCCGTCGCTCAGGCACAGTTTGCCGAAGCCCAGGCCCAGCTCGCCGTGACCGAGGCTGAACGCATGCAGGCTAGGCGCAATCTCGACTACGCTGAAAAGCTGGACGATGCCCGCGCCATCTCGGCGGAGGAGCGCACCCAACGTGAAACCTCCCTCGCCACCGTCAGTGCCCGCCGTGAGGCCTCACAGGCTGCGGTGAGGCTGGCCCAGGCCCGGGTAGAGGTCACCCGCACGGAAATTCAGCGCAGCACCGTCACCGCCCCCCTGGATGCCACCGTCCTCCAGCTCAAAGTCAGGGCAGGGGAGTTCATCTCCGCATCCCCCGCCAGCAGCCCCTGGATGACCCTCGGTCAGACCCGCCCCCTGCATCTACGGGCGGATGTGGATGAGCATGAAGCCTGGCGCATCCAGTCCCAGGCCGCCGCCATCGCTCACGTGCGGGGAAACCCAGAACTGAAGGCAGATTTGGAGTTCGTCCGCTTCGAGCCCCTCGTCATCCCCAAGAAATCTCTTACGGGGGATGCGACCGAAAGAGTGGACACACGCGTACTTCAGGTCATCTACCGTTTGCAGAAACCTGCGTCTGCCGCTCTGTTCGTCGGTCAGCAGATGGATGTCTTTATTGTGGATGCGAGCCGCAAAAAAATGAACGAATAAATCGCCCGCGACGATCTCTAACCACCTCCCCATGTTTTTCCGCCCCTCTCCCCAGATCGCCTCACTCCGTCCCCGCCGCACCGTCGCCCTCGCTCTGGGGACCGTTTGCCTCGTTAGTTCATGCGTCGTCGGCCCGGACTATCAGTCACCGGAGGCCAAGGTGTCTAAACGTTGGAAACAGCGGGCCGATGTTTCGGATCTTCCCGTCCCGGACCAGTGGTGGACTCTCTTTCGTGACAATTCCCTCAATGGTCTGGTGGATCGCGCCCTCGCCAATAACCAGGACCTCCGCGCTGGCCTAGCCCGTGTGGATGCAGCCCGCGCTCTCACCGGCATCCAGCGTGCCGACTGGTTCCCCCAGCTCAATCTTCAGAATAACGCCACCTACGAGCATTCCTCCGCCAACAGCATCGGCGCCAACCTCCCTTCCGGCGCCGGATTGCCTAACCTTGAGCGTGATCGCCATCGTGCTTCCCTGGGCCTGAACTATGAGGTGGACCTCTGGGGCCGCGTGCGCCGCAGTGTCGAAGGGGCCAAGGCCCGCGAAGATGCCTCCGTGGATACCCTGGCCGCCCAGCGCTTGGTCATCGCCGCCGAAGTCGCCCGCAGTTACTTCCTCGCCGCCTCCCTCGACAATCAGGAACAAATCCTGCGCGAAACCATCTCCCTTCGCGAAGAGGCCCGCAAGCTACAGCAGTCCCGCTTTGAAGGCGGCCTTGCCAATGAGATGGACGTTGCCCGCGCCCGCACGGAACTCGAACTCGCCAAGAACGACTTTGCCGCCATCGAGCGCCAGCGCGGTGCGGTGGAAAACTCCCTGGCTGTCCTCTGTGGCGATGCGCCCGCTGACTTTGGCCTCTCGAAAAACCGCCGTCTGCCTGCTCCTCCCCGCGTCCCTGCTGGCATGCCTAGCACCCTGCTTCAGCGCCGCCCGGACATCCGCTCGGCCGAGCAGACCCTGCGTGCCGCCAATGCCGACATCGGCGTGGCCAAAGCAAATTTCTATCCCGTCTTCAGCCTCACCGGTTCCGGTGGCCTGGAGTCCGTCGGGGCTGAAGACTTCTTCGAATGGAAAAGCCGCACCGCCAGCATCGGGCCACAGCTCACTGTGCCTATCTTCCAAGGTGGCCGCCTCCGTGGTAATCTGCGTGCCACACAGGCCCGTTATGACGAAAGCCTGGCCACCTATCGCCAGACCATCCTCACCTCCCTTCGCGAAGTCGAAGACGCCATGTTGGACCTGAGAGCCTTCCAGAAACAGCGCACCGCCGTGGCCTCCGCCGTGGCCTCCGCCCAGGATACCAGCCGCCTCTCCCGCCTGCGGTATGACAAAGGCCTCGCCAGCTACTTCGAAGTCGTGGATGCCGACCGCGTGGTCCTCACCACCCGCCTCACCCTCGCCCAGCTTGATGGTCAACGTCTCACATCTACAGTTCAGCTCCTCCGCGCCCTCGGCGGCGGCTGGAAAGGCGTGAGTAAGTAAGATCGACACTCACCGCGAAGCGTCCTGGACTGCGCCAGTCCTCTGGCGCTTTCGAAAGCCCACCAGTCTCCGAGCTTTCTTACGCGGCCCCCTCAAGGAGCGGGACTTGCCAAGTCCCGTCTCTTTGAACGTGCGCTCATCTCACGTCCCCCGTCAGGAGCGCGGAGTTTCGCTTCGCAGTGTCCCACTTCCACTCCTTTGGCTAACAAGAAGTCTGCCAATCCCGCCCGCCTACCTCTTACGGCTCAGCATGATCTCATTGCCTTCCGGGTCGGCACACATCGCCAGATGCGGAGGTTCATCACCTTCGGGCTGAGGTTCTCGTGTCAAAGATCCTCCAGCTTCCACGATTTCTTCCGCTCCTGCCACTACATCCGGCACCTGAAAGGTCAGCCCGGTCCAGGTGCGTTCGCCTTCACCGCCGCCATGAATGGCCAGGATGCCTTGGCAGATCTCCACCTCGCTCACGTAGTCGTTTTGTTTGATGACCTTGGCCCCAAAGACGTCGGTGTAAAATTTCAGTGCCCGAGCCATGTCAGCGGCCCAGATGGTGTATTTGAATCGTTCAACTAGCATACAGGGTGATAACCTCAGCATGTTGCAGGTGCCACCACAATCGTGACTCTGATGTGACGAGTTACCACGACCTGCCAAGATCCCGGTGCCCGCTGACCGACCACAGGTAGCGATAGCCTTCGACCCGCAGTCCTTCATGCGGCGGCAGCAGCGGGATCACCTCCCGCACATACTCGCCCCCTTCGATGTCTTCCAGTTCATCCAGCCGCGTCAGTCCTTCGGCATCCACCTCCCAGATCTCGCCCGTGATGCTCAGTCCATTCTCGGCGCTGACCATTCCCGGATAACCGCCCATATCATGGAGCCGGTAATGAGCGGCGGTGCTGGCTTCCGCCACAAACCGCTGTCCGCGCATGTAAACATGGTTAGACCCGCCGCGCTTCAGCGTGCCGTAGATAAAAAGAAGCCGGGTTTCCATGGAGGGTCAAACTCTGGGCAGGTGGTCATCGCGCTCGGCCAGCCATTCGGGCAGGGCGTAGCGCTTTTCTTCCAGTTCGGCCGCGCGGGCCAGGACAGGCTCGGGGGCGGTTTCCACGTTGAGCACTTCCTTGGCCAGCCGAGTGGCCCATTGAGCCCAGAACTCAGGCTTCAGGATCACCTGCTGCACGCTGCCCTGATGCAGCAGCCCCAGCTTGCCCCGCCGTTGTCCTGCGCCCGCCACTTTCACCGGTCCACGGATGACATCATGCACCGCCGGAGCCACAAAGCAGAATGGGGCCTCAATCACATCTTCCTGCAAGGCCAGCCGACAGCCCGGATGGCCATGGGCACTCAATGCATCTGCTAGGGAACCATGGATGCGCCGATAGCTTTCCAGGGCCGTCGTTTCCGACCAAGGATCCGCCGGCGGCACGATGACGGAGTAAGTGTAGTCCTCCTGATGAAGGACCACGCCGCCGCCCGTCCAGCGGCGCACCACAGGCCAGCCGGGCAGGGCATCCTGCAGCTTGGGCAAACTCTGCGCATAGCCCAGGGTCACTGTCGGCTGGTCCCAGGTATAGATGCGCAGCACCGGAACTGTGCTGTGCTCCAGCCAGGCCTGGTCCACTGCCATGTTCATCGGCCCTGCATGGGTACCATCGAGATGCAGGATGAGTTGGTCAAAAAAAGGTTCTCCAAAGGACACGGTGATTAGCGGATGAGGTAAGTGAAGGACAGACGATTCTTTAATCGAGTCAGAGAGGCTTCTCCCACCAAGGAAAATTCACTGAGGGTGCCGATGGGAAGGGCTGCGAAGTGCAGCATCGGAAGTCCTCCTTTTTAAGGTTCAGCATCAGGCAGAGGAAATTGACGGTTCGTGGTTCCAGCGTGCGCAGGGTAGTCACCACTTCTCGTAATTTTTCGTCACCATAGTGGCGGCGCAATTTGTGCCATCCCTCCAAGCCTCCGCGTTCGACAACACGGCCAATGATCTGTCGGGCGTGCTTGTCCACATCCAGCGATTCGGGGCGTGCATCCCAGAACAGGGCAAGCGGCAACCCCAGGGGAGTCTTTGGCTTTTCCGTGTGGCTGTTCATCGGCAGAACCTACATCCCCCGGGGCAGGACCTCAACCACATCTGCCAGCACGCGGCCGCTGCCGTGGCGGAGTTCGTTGCAGCGGCCAAAGAGGATCTGACCGCTGGTGGCGCCCAGCAGTTCGGCGAGGCGGGCATCCACGGCGATGCGGAAGAAGCCGCGCGGGTGGCTGCTGTGGGGGACTTGGTAACGTTCTAAAATAGCACCGAAGGGGACGCGACCTTCGATGACGAGGGCCTGGGCCTCTTCGGGCAGGAGGTCGAGGTGGATGCCGATGGCGCCGAACTCCACTGGCTTGCCATCGCTGCGGCGATTTAGCACACTGGCACGGACTAGATAGTTGCCGATGCGGGCCTTGGCATGCACATCCAGGTCAATGTCACAGGCGTGGCCCTCGCGTAGGCGCGGGGTCATATCAATGTCATGGACCAGCAGCCAGCGCTCATGCTCCGGCAGTTCGTCGGGTAGCACGAAGGTCACACGCGGACGGGCGCTGCCGATGCCATAGAAGAACACCAGCGGGGCCAGATCATCCTCACGGACGGCATCGGTGCGCAGGGCAGCATCAAGTGTAGCGGGCATACTGGCGGTGCTGGGGCAGGAAGAATTCGTGCAACAGACGGTCCACTTGCAGCAGGCCGTCGCGAGTCAGCGTGATGTCCTTGTCGGTGAGTTTGGCAAAGCCCTCGTTTTGCAGATAATTGAGCTGGGGGGCAAAGAAGGCCAGAGGGTCCTGGCCGAACTTGTTTTGGTAATAGGCAAATTCACTGTGGCCTAACTTCAACTTCAGAATGAACTCGCGCACGAAGCGCTCCTCATGGGTGGTCTCATAGGCGCGGAAGATAGGGAGCTGCCCGGCATCCACGGCCTGCATGTAGGGGCCCACTTCGGCCTGGTTCTGGTAATGCACGCCGCCCAGGTGGCCAAAGGAGGCCACGCCGCAGCTCAGCAGGTCAGATCCTTCCCACAAAGCATCGCGATAAACGAACTTGATGCGTTGCGGGTCCTTCACCACAGTGTAGGCACTGGTGACGGTATAACCATTTTTGACGAATTCATCAAAGGCGTAGCTTACCCAGTCGCGCTTGGTCTGCCAGTCAGCCACGGGGGCGGTCACCTTGCCCTCTTCCTTCATCTGCTTGTACATGGTGGTGTTGTAGGGCACCTCCATTTGGTAGATCGTCACCGCATCCGGCCCGAGGGCGATGCCTTTGGCCACGGTGTCCTTCCAGTTCTCCCAGGTCTCATTCATCATCCCGGCGATGAGATCAATGTTGATGTGCTCAAAGCCGAGGGTGCGGGCAAAGCGGTAGGCTTTCTCGATCTCGCCGCTGCGGTGGGCGCGACCGTTGGTTTCCAGGATGTGATCGTCGAAGTTTTCCACGCCCAAGCTCAGGCGAGTGACGCCAACTTCGCGGATGCCAGTGAGTTTTTTCTCGTTGAGGGTGCCGGGCTCGGCTTCAAAAGCGACTTCGGCCGCGCCATCCCAACTGACGAGGTCCTTCATGCGATTGGTCAGGTCCGTCAGCTGCGGGATGCTGAGGTAGCTGGGGGTGCCTCCGCCGAAATAGACGAAGTGAGCTTTACGGCCATTGATGTACGGTTGCTGAGCAAATCGCTCCATCTCGCGCATACCGGCATCAATGTAGGCCTTGATCTCAGAGGCGTTTTTGTCGGTATACACCTTGAAATAGCAGAAGTGGCAGCGCTTGCGGCAGAAGGGGATGTGAAAATAGACACCCAGGGGAATGTCCGCAGGGGCGGGTTTGGCCAGCACGTTTTCGATCACCGATACCTGATCCGGCTTCCAAAAGGAAAATGGCGGGTAATTGCTGACGAAATAATTACCCGCTTCGGTCTGCTCGACCTTTTTCTCAGCGGTGTTCGGGGGGGATTCCAGGGTGGTGGACATGATAAAAGTGTGAACAGGGAACGCGGGTTATCGTTCACTTCTAAGCGTTAAACGTGACGGAGACCAGTCTCCACACGAAGGTAGGACGCACCAGGAGAAAATTTATTGCCTCATCGGCTGTGCAAATAAGATGCCTACCCGCAGTCCCTTACCCGTTCATGCCATGTGCAGCTCTGCTTTCCGGGAACCCGGGGGAGGTGGAGTGGGCACATCTTCGGGCAGCTGTTGGGCGATTTCTTCGCTGAATCCCATTTCTTCGACGAGAAAAGCCGTGCGTTCTCGGTGCGTGACGGGCTGACTCGTTACGCGACCGTCTTCGTGCAGCGTTACAGCGTTTCCAAAAGCGAAACCGATGACCTCGTTACCGCGATTGAGTCGGGCACTGAGTTGATAATTAAAGGGACTCCAGCCACGGGTCTGGTCATAACGATGTTCAAAGTCGGGGTGATCTTCACCGACAGGCTCATAGCGGCAGACAAAGCCGGCGGTCATGTGCAAGGGCCGCCAGTGCAGGTGCCAGCGCTCTTGCTGGCGGGTGGCCTGGATGCCCCAGGCTGGATGGGCGATGGCCGTGATGCCGCCGGAGTGAAGGCGAAGTGGGTGATGGTGAAGGATGGAAGTATCCACCAAGTAATCTTCTTCAGGTCCAAAATGCACGACGACCGTTCCGTGATTGGGCGAAAGGTCGGGTGCCGCCAGCATGGTTCCGATTTCGCGCCGCGCATTGAATCCTAAACTGGTGAGTAAGGCCGCCAGCGCATTGGACCCTGACCAGCAAGTGCCGCCAGTGCCGTGATCTAGCCAGTTGTGGAAGAAATCCTGGGCTGTGCTGCCGGGAAGGGGAGTGTCATGGCCTCCTCTCACATGAATGAGTTTCTGCACATTATCGAAAGGGACGCGATGGCACCATGCGGTGTAGATTTGAGCGAGGACCTCCATGGACGCTGTGTCGGCAGAGGGTAAGCCAAGTTTGAGAAGGATGCGTGTGAGGAGATCTTTGGACAGGGCGGCGGTAGGCATATTGAGACTGAGAAAGTTGATTCTCCTTTTTGTTGCACCTGTTACACATAATTTAATCAAGGGATCCCTCGCCCAGGGAAAGACTGACCGCTGGACACAATAAAATCAGTTGCCAGCGGCCCTGTCCCCATTACCCGATGAGACTGACTATGATCGTAGCACCCAAGATCCGAGGTTTTATTTGTACCACCGCTCACCCTGAGGGCTGCGCTAAACACGTGGCGGAGCAAATCGCCGTTGTGAAAAAAGGCGGCCTCATTGAAAACGGCCCCAAAAAGGTTCTCGTGATCGGTTCCTCCACCGGCTACGGCCTGTCCTCCCGCATCGCCGCAGCATTTGGAGCTCAGGCCTCCACCATCGGAGTGTTTTTTGAGCGTCCAGGTGAAGATGACCGCACGGCCACGGCGGGATGGTATAACTCTGCAGCTTTTGAAAATGAGGCGAAAGCAGCAGGTCTTTATGCACGCTCTTTCAATGGAGACGCCTACTCCGATGCCATCAAAACAGAGGTCATTGAGGCCATCAAGACCGATCTCGGTCAGGTGGATTGCGTGATTTACAGCTTGGCATCCCCTCGCCGCACGCACCCAAAAACGGCTGAAGTCTTTAAGTCGGTCCTGAAGCCCATCGGTGAAGTTTACACGAATAAGAACCTGAACACGACCACGGGCGTCGTGAATGAGATCTCCATCGAGCCTGCTCAGGGTGATGACGTGGCGCAGACCGTGGCCGTGATGGGTGGGGAAGACTGGGAAATGTGGATGGATGCCCTGATCGCGGCAGACGTCTTGGCCCCTGGCGTGCAGACCGTCTCTTATTCTTACATTGGGCCTGAAGTGACGTGGCCGATTTACAAAAATGGAACCATCGGCAAGGCAAAAGAAGATTTGGAAAAGGTGCAGCAGGCCCTGGATGCCAAGCTAGCGCCTCTGAATGGTAAGGCCTGGGTTTCGGTGAACAAAGCCCTGGTCACCCAGGCCAGTTCCGCCATCCCTGTGGTGCCTCTCTACATTTCCTTGCTCTACAAGGTGATGAAGGCCGAAGGTACTCATGAAGATACCATCGAGCAGATGGATCGCCTTTTCCGTGACCGCCTTTACAGTGGCAATCCTCAGCCAGATGAGGCAGGCCGCATCCGTGTGGATGACTGGGAAATGAAGCCTGAAGTGCAGGCCCTGGTCGGCCAGCGCTGGACCGAAGTGAATACCGAAAATCTCAGTGAATACGGAGACTTTGCCGGTTACCAGGCGAGCTTCCTGCGTCTTTTTGGCTTCGGGCTGGAAGGTGTGGACTATGCGGCTGAGACGAATCCAAACGTCCCGGTGCCATCCATCGCTTCGTAGAGAGCAATTTAGGAAGAGGCAAGTTCTCTCACCTCAGCGCAGTCCTTTGGGACTGCGCTTTTTTCAGTTAAGCTGAGGTCACTTTCGCGGGGCGCGTCAGGCGCAACCAGAGTAAAGCCGCCAGGAGGCCGAGCAAGCCGCCCAGGTAACTGGCATTGTGAATGTAACCCACACGGATAAAGGCCAGAGGGTCCTGAATGTTGTAGGAAATCAGCATGTCTTCCCAGGCAGGGAGGCGTGGATCTGCCAAAGATTGGGGAGCCCACTGGGCCGCGATCAGAGCCAGCGTTGCCGCAGTGATCATCATGCCACCCACACCCCAGGCGCAACGACGGGCCGCCAAGAGCAGCGGTTCATGCGGCAGCGTGAGTCTGGCCATAAACCAAGCGGCGAAGAAACCCACCCACCAAGTGGCCAGAAAACCGATCTTCATCGCATTGATGTGGATCGGGGCAGAGGCATCCAGGTAATAAAACTGCAGGAGCTTAAACTTGGTAAAATATTCCACCCCCAGTCGCAGCGTGATTTGATCGTGCACGATCCCGTAAAGGCCTGCGATGATGGAGCCGACGAGGCCAAACACCAGCATCCAGCCAAATTGGCGTAACGTGAAGCGTGGATACAAAAGGTTCATTCAGTGGGCAGGAGCATCGCTCAGCCTCGGGCATCCCCGGCACGGCTAGGAGGTGCATAGATGGGGCGCGGAATCGGGCCCATGCCTGCATCACCGTCGCGCGATTGGTCGCGGATCGCGCGGGCGATGGCTTCGGCTAATTTTTCACGGTAGGTAGAGGAAGCTGCCAGCTTGGCCTCACCGCTGTGGGTGAGGTAGCCACATTCCACCAAGATGCAGGGGATGGTGGGATTACGCGTCAAACGCAGACGACGGCGCACGAGGCCCGCATTGCCGGATTCATACGGTGCCACAGCCGAAAGATTCCTCTGAACGCGCTTTGCCAGCGCGTAGCTGTCGCTTCGCCAGTAATAGGTCTCAGGCCCAGCGCGGCGGCGGTTGCCATAGTTAAAGTGAATGCTGACCAGGACTGCATTTGGGTAGCGATTGGCCATGGAGACACGATTGTCCAATTCCACAAAGCGATCTGATTCACGCATGAGCACCACCTTGTAGCTGGGCCAAAGTTCAGATCGAACTCGTTTGGCCACATCTAGAGCCAGTTGTTTTTCAACCAGCCCGCGCGCCTTCGCCCCTGAGTCTCTCCCGCCGTGCCCAGCATCGACAATCACGGTATTGAAACCTTGGGGGCCAGGCCTGTCACCATAGGTACTGGATCTCCCGCTTCCTGGTTGGCTTTGGCAGGAGGCCAGGAGGAGTAATGAACCGAAACCAAACCAGGAAAAGAAACGAGGCATGAGTGGGATGATGCAAAGGGCGTGCCAATGTTAAGCTCCGCCTTGTGCAGAGAATACAGGCAGTGCCTGAGGGGCGGTGACTTCTTCGATTTCGGGGTATTCACCCTCACTAGGAGGTCCTGGAAAATTTTCATCCACAAAGCGGCGCCACGTATCGCGTGTTTTTACCGAAATGAGTTCCTGGATACCATCTCCACACTGCCCACAAACCATGATGCTATGCAGAAGACTGGCCCCCTCACAGATGCCCGTGATCACAAAGTCATCCACGCCTTCCTCACTGCGTGGCACTCCACAGACGGAGCAGTGGTAAAGCCCACGGTGCAGATCCACGTGCTCATGTTGGTAGTCCGAGAGACGCTTTTTAGACTCCTGTGAAAACTCCTCCATCATGGCGACCCGGCAGTGGTCGCACAGGGCATACTCCATCACGCACTCGCCTTTTTTATAGGCCTTGGAGATTTGAAAGCCACCTTGGTCATCCGCTAGAGTTTCACCACAACGCGTGCAGTGGCGGAACGCACGCTCCTCGTATTCACAATGCAGATCACGGGGAATAGGCGGGGGAATCTCGTCAGCCATGAGCCCACCATGCGCCAAAACTCGGTGTTTGCCAAGACCTATGACCGTTCAGTTAGTCTCCACGGGAACATCTTCATCCATGTCTGAGCGGCTGTTAAATCGGTCACTGTGGGTCAGGTATTCTGCCAAAATATCATCCAACTCCATCATGCTGGCGATTTGGCCAAAACGGCCTCGCAAGAATTTGCCCCCAGGAATGCAGCGGGTGTAGCTCATCAATCGAGAGCGCATGGAGCGCACGATTTCAAACTCTCCTCCGCGTGTGCTGCGGGCCACGGCCAGTTCACAATGCCGACGCATGAGGGCAAAGCGTTGCTGCACCGTGGCTGGCGTAGCATGGGTGCCTGTGGAAAGGTAGTGTTTTGCCTCCTGGAAAACCCAGGGGTTAGCCATCGCTGCACGGCCGATCATGATGCCCTTCACATTGGTCTGGGCTCGCCGCACTTCCACATCCATGCCACTGGTGATGTCCCCATTTCCGATGACGGGAATTTTGACCGCATCTGCCACTTGGCCGATCACGTCCCAGTCTGCCACACCTGTGTAACCCTGGGCGCGGGTGCGACCATGGACGGTGATGGCCTGGATGCCGTTGTCTTCTAAAATGCGTGCAACTTCCACCGCATTGATGTTTTCCGCATCCCAACCGATGCGCATCTTGGCAGTGACTGGAATGGGCACTGCTTTGGCCACTTCGCGTGCGACTTCGGCCAGCAGAGGGCAGTTTTTCAACAACGACGAACCGCCATTTTTTGACACCACTTTGTTCACGGGACAGCCAAAGTTGATGTCAATGAAGTCTGGCTGCTTCCAGTCAATGACCTTCCGGGCTGCCTCTCCCATCCTGACGCCATCGGCACCGAAAAGCTGGACCCCGAGAGGGCGCTGGCCATCATCAAAGTCCGTGTAATGACGGGTACGATCATCCCGCTGTAAAATGCCCTCGGCACTCACAAATTCAGTGACCATGACATCGGCACCCATCTCCTTGCACATGCCACGGAAAGTCACGTCAGTGACTCCCGCCATGGGGGCTAAGTAGAGGGGAAATTGATCGCTATGCAGCCAGGGGAGCATCGCGTAGAATAACCGAAGGAATGTCCGGGAGCAAGGTTCGTGCTTGATAACCCGTTGGCTCTGGCATGAAAGTGATCTTTGAAAATGGAACCCAACTCGAAATCTGGCTCTGAAAACGCATCCACAGCGCTGGGGGATTCGTCTCTGGAGCCTGGGCCTTTAGATTTCTCGGTCGAGAAACCGACGTCGCCTCTCTCTTCTCCAGCGGTGGGAACCGCCCCATTGCCAGATCCCGAAGTGGTTAAAACGGGGGCTGAGTTTGGCATGACTCGTTTTTGCGAGCAGTCATTTATCAACCCTGATTCTGCCCGGCAGGGGAGTCAGGCGCTCCTGAGGGCTTTTGATGATAGTGGTCTGTGGCTGGCCAGTCTGGTGCAGCCCGTGCATTTGGTGGCAGAGTTGCGCCAGCAATGCAGTCTGCTCACCCGAGTGGTCGTCACTCAGTGGACGCGCCAGGGAGAAACCCATAAGTTGGTGCGGCTAGCGGAGGCTTTACTCGAAGCTCAGCCGCCTGTCCTATCCCATGAAGCCGGGCAGATCATGGCTCTGATGGCTAGCTTGCTGGGCGTGCTGCGTCCTGGGCAGGCCCCTCGCTGGCTGGAGTCCAGCCGCCCACTCTTGCGGGATTCGGTGGATCCTCACTTACTGAAAGAGGCGGCCCAGTGGGTCAGTGTGGGTCAATTGCTCGCATCAGTTCCTCAAGAAGATCGGCATTTTTGGAACCGTCGTTTGCGGGAGCCTGAAGATGACTGGGAATGGGACAGTCATGAAGCTTTGGAGGCCCTACAGAGGTTGATTCCGCTGCTTCCAGAACAGCATGAAACATTGCCTCTGTTCCAGGCCGTCATTCCACGCTGCTGGTGGGCACTTTGGCGTTCTCAGCAGGCGGTGCCTGTGCCAGTCTCCAGCCCGCCCACGGTCGTCGGGACACGTTCTTTATCCACCTTTGGTTTGGGGTTGGTCTCTGGCGTCGGGTGCATGATGCTGGCTGGCTGGTGGGTCCTTTATAAGTTACCGCTACCCGAGTGGGTTTACTTTGCGGAGTCTCAGCAGGCCGTGGCCGAAATCGCCAACAAACCAGGTCCGCTTCCCGTTGGATCTTCTCCACCAGTGTTTTCTTTTCATGCCGTGGAGCCCCAGGTGAAACCTTTGGAACCACCTGCTGATGGCCTGGCCGTTAAGGAGGGGGCTCCAGTCAAAATCGCCAGTGTTAAACGACCTGAAGCGCCAGCCTCTTCTACCACTGTCCCTGTGGTGTTGTCATCGGCTATGCAGTCCCGCCTCGCCGTAGCGGCAAAAATCTCCAGTGCCATGCCAGACCTTTCCCGTCTGCACAGCCTGGTGAAAAGTGGTAGCCTGCGGGAGGCAATCCCTCATGTTCAAGGCCGCACCATGGTGGCTTCTCAGGGCAGTCGCCAGCATCGGGCGCTGCTTCGCTGGCTGATGCTAGACCCACCGCTAGATCCTGAAGTCCGTGAACTGGTCGGGAAAACCGCCGTTAGAACCCTGGATTCTAAGGAGATGTACGAGACTCTGCGGCTCTGCCTGCATGTGGACTCTCCCAACCTGCCTCAGGCACGCGAATGTGCCTCTCTGCTACTGGCTTTGCGGGCTGAAGGATTGAATGAAACGGAGCGTCAAATGCTCACGGCAGCTTCTTTGGAAAAGCAGTAAGATGGTGCATGGGGGCACAGCTCCCCATAAAAAAAGGTGCCTGCTCTCACAGGCACCTTGGGAAATTTCACGGAAGGGATTAAAACTGGAAAGACCCACCCACGTAAAAATTACGACCGTAACCTGGATCAATACCGTCGTTGCGAACTCGTGAGTAGTAGCTTTCGTCGAAGACGTTGTTCAGGCCGGCCATGGCGGTGAAGTTTTTGGTCACTTTCACTTCGGCGGTCAAATCCCATGTCATGTAGCCGGGGATGAACCGATTGGCTGTCTGGGCATCATCGGCGAAATGGTCATCCACAAAGGTTCCCAGAAAGGAAATTTTAACCTTGTTCTTCAAGTTGTAGATCAAGCCTGTGCGAATGATGTACTCGGGGGCATATTGAGGGGTAGCCCCGTCATTGGGACCACCGTAGAGCTTGGCCTGTAGGAGGGTGGCATTGGCATACACATTCAGTGAGCCGATACGCTCGACGTTATTCGTTCCGTTGAGTTGATCTGCCAGACCGATGACATCCACCTGCATGGCACCATCCCAGCCGTAGTTGATGCTGCGTCCGACACTGCGCAGAACATTGCCATTGAGACCAAAACGGTTGTCCAGATCCACCAGGAAAAGGCTGGTGTCATAAGTGATCCAGGTGCGAGGCGTTCCGCGATAACCAATTTCGTAATTCCAGCCGACTCCAGGGCCTGCATCGGTGGTGGTCACCCCTGTTTCTGCCACGATCGCCTCACTGAAAACGGTGGTGCGATAGCTCTGGGACACGTTGGCATACAATTCTGTGTCGCTGCCCAGATCGTATGAAATACCCAGGCCGAATAAAGGCTGGGCTTCGAAATCAGCGCGCGCTGCTTCACTGGTCAGCGCACCTGTTGCCGGATTGTAGTTCTGCACATTGACGGACTGATTGATCATCTCCATGCGGAAACCCGGAGTGATGGATAATTTGCCAAAGGTGAATTTGTTTTCGACAAACAGGGAGCCGTAAACGGTCTCACGCAGGGAATCCTGGGTGGTGATGCCGTTGTCTGCATCCGGCTCAAAGCCGCGCTGATCTTGGCGCGGAGACGTGAGGTAATAAAACTGCATGCCCGCAGCCAGGGTGTGAGTATTTCCCCAGGCTTCCCAGTCATGGCGAACACGGGGCTCAAATCCGAAGGTGTAAAATTCCTGGTTTTCGATTGAGTTGGTCGTGGCAGCAGGACCAGTCGGCAAGGTGCCAAAACCACCCCCGCGCTGGCGTTTGCTCCAGCGTTGATAATAGCCCGCCCAGGACTTCACACTCAGTTCCGTTCCTGGTTGGAAGGTGTGCTGGAGTTCCAGAGTGCCTGCGTAACGCTTCAGACGGAATTGATCGTTGAAACGGGTCGTTTTGTCCGGGTTTTTGGCAAAATCAGAAGCGGTCAGCCCACCCGGTTCGCCATGTTCTTCCTCATAACCATCGAAACCGAAGATGAGGCGTGTATCTGCATCAATGTCCCAGGCCAATTTGAAGTGTCCTCCGTCCAGGCGATAATCACTGTTTGCCTCGCGGAAGCCATTCGATTCCCGGTGATTGAAGTAGCCATAATAACCGAGGCTTCCCAATGTGCCATCTACCGCCGTGTAGCTGGAGAAAAGATCATCGGAACCCACAATGTTTTGAGTCCGGAACGAAAAGGGGGACTCTCGATTGGGCATGTAGGTGATATAATTGAGAGCACCTCCAGGCTGAGGACCATACATGAGGGAGCCCCCTCCACGGATGAATTCGATGCGATCCACCGTATCCAAGGGCGGTGTGTAATATGCTTCGGGATAACCAAAAGGATCGGCATGAATCGGGATGCCATCTTTTAACACCTGCATGAACTGCATGCGGTGCGGTTCGCCGATCCCGCGATAGCCCAAGCTGACGAGCGGCGTGGTTTCTTCAGAGAAGAGCAGGCCTGGCGTCAAGGCCAGTGCTTGGCGGTAGTTGTTTGCCTGCACTTTTGGCAGTGCATCCAGGTCAATCACCGTCGCTCGTTTGCCTGCAAAGACTTTGGTGCCTTCCACAGGCGCCAAGAAGGGATTTTGAATCACCGAATCGTTCTCGGCCTCGCCATAAACCGTGATTTCTTCCAGCACGGGCGCATCTGAAGATGGCTGCTCTTGTGGGCTAACAGTCTGAGAAAATGCACTTGTGCTCCCAACGAGGAGTAGGGCGGATAGGCAATAAAGTCGTTTCATGGGTGGAGGGTCAGCGTCTCATGCGACTGAGAAGCGGTCGCATTTTGCTCGCGCTGATGGTGGCAATGGACAAAAAACGTGCAAGCGAAATCACGCGATTGCGTCGCAATAACTAAAACGGGGCACCTGTTGCCAGGTGCCCCGTTTGGGTGTGAATCGGCTATTTCAGGGCTTTCAGCACGGCCTCCACGAGGCCTGGAATGGTATTCGTTTCAGCCTCCACATTCACCGTTAGCCCTCTTTTGCGGGCAGCTTCAGACGTGATCGGGCCGATGCTTGCCACCTGAATATCAGCGGGCAGGGGAATATTCAGGTCCAGGAAGCACTCCACGGTGCTCGCGCTCGTAAAGGTGATCATGTCTGCACCTTCAGCGACTAATCGAGCGATGGCTTCCAGGTTATCATCCTTCTCCGGAACGGTACGGTAGGCGATGGCTTCATCCACGATCGCACCTAAGCCTGTCAGTTCATTGGCAATCACCTCACGTGTTTCTTCACCGCGAACCCACAGAACATTGACGTTTTCCATGTTCTGAAAGTCTTTGAAAGCGGCGACCAAGCCTTCAGCCACAAAATTCTTTTCCGGCATCAAGTCCACCGCCAGATGGTGCTCCTTCACTTTCTCTGCCGTGCCAGGGCCTACTACAGCAATGCGCACACCGCCGATGCTGCGAGCATCATTATATAGCTTGTAGAACATCTTGAAGAAGGCCTCCACCGCATTCGGACTGGTGAAAACCAGCCACTCATAGGTGTGGCAATCTTGGACAAGTTCCCCGAAGGCCATTAAATTATGCGGTTCTTCGATGCGGATGGTGGGGAGTTCGATCACATCGGCACCCAGAGTGCGCAGTTTTTTGCTCAGCGCGCCGATCTGTTGTCTCGTGCGGGTGACCACCACGCGCTTGCCAAACAGAGGCCGATTTTCAAACCAATTGATGTTTTTACGCTCCTTCACCACATCGCCGACGACGGCTACTGCCGGGGCCTTGAATCCGGCTTCCTTCACCTTGGCTGCCATGGTGCCCAAAGTGGCGATCAGCGTCTGCTGCCGGCCATGAGTGGCCCAGCGGACCAGGGCCATAGGCGTTTCTGGATTGGCTCCGTTTTCGATGAATTTACCCGTGATTTCCTCCATGCGCTCCACGCCCATGAGGAAAACTTTGGTGCCATCTGCCTTCGCCAGTTTAGCATAGTCCAGGCTCGTTTCCTCTTTGGTAGGGTCTTCGTGGCCTGTGAAAATCGTGAGCTGGCTGCAATGGTCTCGATGCGTCACAGGAATGCCCGCGTAAGCAGGGCCTGCGATGGCGCTAGTGATGCCTGGCACGATCTCAAAAGCTACCCCAGCTTCAGCCAGTTCAGCCGCTTCTTCCGCTCCACGTCCAAATAAAACAGGGTCTCCTCCCTTGAGGCGCGTCACCACTTTCCCCTCACGGGTGAGTTTGACGATCAATTCATTGATCTGGTCTTGAGTCAGCGTGTGGTCTTTGGCCTTTTTCCCCACATAGATCCGCTCCGTTCCAGGACGCGCATAACGCAGGAACTCTGGATTGCACAGGTAATCATAGACGAGAACGTCAGCGACCTCGATGCATTCTTTACCTTTGATCGTCAGCAGGCCGGGATCGCCCGGGCCAGCGCCAACGAGGTAACAGATGCCTGGGGAGGAAGGTGCAGATGATTTGGACATGATGAGAAAGGGGCTACGACTGTGGCGAGCCTGCCGCACATGGCAACTCCCGCTCAATCGTGGAGCAAAGGAGTGTCAGGGAACCGCAGCATGGACAGGCATGCTGCCGTTGCTTCCGTCAGGACCTGGCGGGATTCACAAGCTGGACATCCGCGGCCCCTGACACTTTTGGATTAGTGCAAAGAAAGCACTTCGACAAGCAGCAAAAGAGATCTTTCTCGGATAAAAATCACATGAAATGCCCAGATGTGAAAAATGGTGTTGTCGAAAAAGCACAGATTCGGTAGAAGACGGGACTTAATTCACATTTCCCAACAACAATATCATGGTCTGGAAGATTCTATCTGCACTCACAGCTGCCTGCCTCGCAGGTGCCGCCTACTTCGCATGGTCCAATCAAGCGGACTTGAAAAATGAGCGTACCCGCCTCGCTGCCGCGAATGCCAACCTTAAGGCTGCGCAAGAGCGTAAAACCACAGGTGATGCTGCCTTGAAAGAAAAGCAGCAGATTCTCGCAGATGCTCAGAAAGAGCGCGATGCTGCTCGTGAAGAAGTGCTGAAGCAAACCGCTGAGGCTCAGGAAAAAGAAGCCGCTCTTGCCGTTATCAAAGGCAATCTGGATCAAGTTTCTTCCCAGGTCACTTCGGTTGAAAAACAAATCGAAGACGCTGGTGATATCGAAAAACTCGTCGCTCAGATTGAAAAACTGAAACAAGAGCAGCAGGACGCTGAAGGTGCTGTGGCAAATCAGAGCCAGCGCGTGGCCGCTGCCAAAGAGCAGTATGATTACGTGGTGAGTCAGACTACCAAGCTCCGCGATACTGAGGCTCAAGGCCGCCGTGGTGTTGTAGCGGCTGACTTCACCGCTCGTGTGGCGCAATACTTCCCTGAGTGGGATTTCGCTATCCTGACCAAAGGCAATTCTCAGGGTGTGTTCGCGAATGCTGACCTTGAAGTGAAGCGCGGCCGTCAGGTCATCGCTAAGCTGAAAGTTCGTAACGTTGAGCAGAATGGTTCCATCGCGGACCTCATTCCCGGAACCCTCGCGAAAGGGGATGCCATCCGCACGGGTGACGTCGTCGTGGCTGCTGCCAAGCAGAGCGCCGAAGATGAGAAGAAGACGACTCCCAATCAGACAGCTACTCCTAATGCTGAAGCTCCTGCTCCTGTGACGCCTCCTGTCGGCGCTCCAGCGATGAGTGATCCCTTCGCTGCACCTGCGGGCACTCCAGCACCTGCAGCTCCGATGAACTCCGACCCATTTGGTGCTCCAGCAGCTCCGGCTCCTGCGGCTCCAGCCAACTCCGATCCTTTCGGTGCAGCTCCTGCTCCAGCGGCTCCTGCTGGCGGCGCTCCTATGAGTTCTGATCCCTTCGGCGCAGCCCCTGCTCCTGCTCCAGCCAACTAAGAGAACCCTGTTCTCCGTTGTTCTTCATCTCTCAGGCCACTTTATTTTCCCTCCCCAATGACCAAAGTCCTATTTATCCTCAGCGCGGTCGTCATGCTCGTCGCCACATTCTTCGCCTACCAAAATGGCCGAGCTTTTGTGGACGTGCGCCAGAGCGTCGCTACTACCAATGTTAAAGTTCAAAGTGAACTGACAGCTGCGACCGCCATCGTGAAACAGGTCACCGACGTCGCGAATAACGTGGATGCGGTGAAACAAGAACTGGATGTTGAATCTGAGAAGATCAAATCCCAGAAACTGAAAATCACCCAGGCAGACAACGACACCAAGCGCACTCAAGAAGACCTTGATGGCCGCAAAAAGAAGCTGGATGAGTTGAAGCTCAAGCTCGCCAAACTTCCCCAGGGTGTGAAGCCTGAGACTCTTGAAGAAGATAAAAACACCATCAAGAAAGCTGTTGCTGAACTTCAAGTCGCCGCAGAGTTGAAGAAAAAAGAAGTGGCTGCTGAAGAAATTAAAGTGGTCGAGGCTCGCAAGGGTTTGGATGATCTCGTCCGCAAGATCGAAGACCGTAAAAAGTCCTTCGAGCGCAATGGCCTCACCGCCCAAGTGGTGGCTGTAAATAGCGACTGGGGTTTCGTGGTCGTGAATGCTGGCCAGAGCAAAGGCATCACCGAAGCGACTAAGTTGCTGGTGACTCGTGGTACCCAGACTGTCGGCAAACTCAGCATCGTCTCCATCCAGGGAAATCGCACCATTGCTAACATTCTGCCTGACACCTTGGCTGAAGGCATGACCATCGCTCCTGGTGATCGCGTCATTTTGGAAAATCTGTATCAGTAATCCCAAAACGTGCGTAGTTTGAGATCATGAACCCCCGTTTCATCCTTCAGACTCTTTTGGCCTTGGCCATGGTTCAGATGTTTTCTTCCTGTTCGTCATCGGACAATCGGAAACGTCGTGAGCGTGTTCCGCCTCCTGCCGTAGGTGACAGCAGCCTACCATGGAATCGTCCCCCGAAATGGGAAGGCAACGCTCGTTATGGCTCCATGATGCCACAGAGCCGATAAATCTCTTTCGAGCTTAATATTTTCAAAAGGCAGCCTTTATTGGCTGCCTTTTGTTTTTTTCGCACTAGCTGGGGTTAGATGTTCGTTTCAATATTTGTGAAGACGACTCTCATTCGCCGCGCATTCGTGAGATGATGGGTGCCTTGCCTTCGTTACTCATTTTCATTCTTTTTTGACCGTCCTTTTGCTCAGATGATTTTTTCTCTCACCTCACGCATGCTGCGCACCGTGGACCCAAAGTGTCTCACGAAAATCGCCTGGAACTTCGGTTACAAAGGCGCACGCTCCGTGCTGCTCTTTAAAAAACGAATGGAGCAGGGGACCTATTTTCCTCCGTTCCTGTACATTTCCATTCTGAACTCCTGCAATCTCCGTTGCCAGGGCTGCTGGGTGGATGTGGATAAACCCCGTGAGGCCATCAATCTGGATGAGCTGAATAAGATCGTGAACGATGCCAAAAAACACGGCAATGCGTTTTTTGGTCTATTGGGTGGGGAGCCCTTCATGCATCCCGAACTGCTGGATCTGCTAGCCATGCATCCAGATTGTTACTTCCAGATTTTTACCAATGGCCAGTTCATCACCGCGAAGACTGCCGAAGCCCTGCGCAAGCTGGGCAATGCTACACCTCTGGTCAGTGTCGAAGGCAACAGCACGGTCAGTGACGAGCGTCGCGGTAAAAAAGATGTACTGAACAAGACGCTCCGCGGCCTGCAAAACTGTTTGGATGCCAAGCTCATGACTGGCGTCGCCACCAGTCTTTGCCAGACCAATATCAATGACTTACTGACCCGTGAGTGGCTGCAAAAGCTCATTGATATGGGTGTTCACTACACCTGGTACCACACCTACCGTCCGGTCGGACCCAAGATCAACGATCAACTGGCACTTACGCCTGAGCAGATCACCCAAGTGCGCCGCTTCGTCACCAGCATGCGTGCAGAGATGCCCATCGCTATCGTGGATGCCTATTACGATCACAATGGCAAGGCGCTCTGCCCCATGGCCACAGGGATTAGTCATCACATTGGTCCGACGGGCGGTCTTGAGCCCTGCCCCATCATTCAGTTTGCGACCGAAAACATCCGTACTGATCGCGATATCTTCGATGTTTTTAATGAATCAGGTTTTCTCAAGGACTTCCGTGAAACAGCCGCTCAGCATACCCGTGGGTGCATTGTTTTAGAACGCCCAGATTTGGTGAAAAACTTGGCGCTCAAACATGGAGCGAAAGACACCACCATCCGGCAGACTGCCATGGCGGAATTAGAGGCAATGAAACCTCGAACGAGCCAGTGGCGGGAAGAGGAAGAGATCCCGGAAAAGCATTGGATGTACAAAATTGCCAAACGTTACTTTTACCACGACTTTGGCGTCTATAAGCAGCTAGATCCCAAAGCGCATTCCCCCAGCATCTAATTCAACTGGGTCAGAGATCCGGCCCCCGGCAACTTCTCCTTTGACCTCATGCGGTTAGAAGGACAGATCTCCCATAACATGAGCACTTCTTCTGATATCCTTTCTGCATTGCATTGGCGTTACGCTTGTAAAGTTTTCGACCCAGCTAAAAAAATCTCTGCTGAAACATGGACCGCATTGGAAGAATCTCTGGTTCTCACTCCATCTAGTTTTGGTCTGCAACCATGGAAATTCATCGTTATTCAAGACGTGGAACTGCGTGAAAAACTGGTCGCACATGCCTGGAATCAAAGACAGGTGGCCGATGCCTCGCATTTGGTCGTCATGGCTGTTCCGAAGGTGATGCCTGAATCCCACATTGATGCCAATCTCATGCGGATGGCTGAAGTCCGGGGAGGCACTCCAGATGCTCTCATGGGTTTTCGCAAGATGCTCACGGGATTTCGCGACGGCATGGAGGCAAAGGGTGGGCTGGAACAGTGGGCCAAACTGCAATCTTACATCGCCCTGGGTCAGTTCATGATGGCAGCCGCTTTGTTAGGCGTGGATACCTGTCCCATGGAGGGATTTGTTCCCGCGAAGTTCGATGAGATTTTGGGCCTTGATACCCAGGGCTGGACGACCGCCGTTCTGTGTCCTGCGGGTTATCGTCATCCGGATGATCGTTACGCTAGCCTGCCGAAGGTGCGCTTCGAATCCACCTCTGTCATAGAGTATCGCTGAAGCCTGCCTTGGCTTCTGAAAAAGTGAAACCAAGGTCATTTGCCAGACGCATTTTCCACCGATGTTGCGTCTTACCCTGGCTTCATTTGGCCTGCTCCTTTCTCTGCCACTGCTGGTCACCATCCACACCCTATGGTTTTGGAAAGTGACGCTCCTGGTGGGGGAATACGGTCATCGTCTTGCGCTCGTGACCGCACTGCTTGCTTGGTGGTGCTGGCGGGGGAAGGAAGTGACCGCGAGTTTGATGGCTCTCACGGCAACCTGCATTTTACTCACACCTCTTTTATCTGCCGCATGGCTGGCTCAAAAACTTCCATCTCAGATGGAAGCTGCCTTTGGAGAATCCGTCTCGGGTGAGCCTTTAGCCAGGAAAGATCTTTGGTTAGGCTGGACCACAGCTAAAGTCGCTCCTCGTGAGTATCAGATGGAGGTGACTCCTTCATGCCCTGTAGCAAGGCGTCTTTTGCTCTATCCCGCAGCATCATCCCAGCCTGCTCCTGTCATCTTGGTGATTCATGGTGGCGGCTGGCAAAACGGCTCGGCGGAGGAGTTTCCAGGCTGGAGCAGTCAGTGGGCTACCGAAGGATATGCCGTCGTGTCTTTAGACTATCGTTTGGCGCCTAAGTGGACTTGGCCTGCTCCTTTGGACGATGTCCGCGATGCCTTGGCATATTTGCGAATTCATGCCGCTGAAATGAATGTGGACGCCGATCGTGTGGTTTTATTTGGTCGCAGTGCGGGTGGTCAGATTGCTACCGCAGCAGCAGTGCAGTTGCGAGATTCTTCCATTCGCGGCGTGATCAGCCTTTATGCGCCGGCGGACATGGTGTTTGCCCATCGTTTTGCCGACCCTGAAGATGTGTTGGATTCATTCAAACTCATTGGGCAATACATGGGGGGAGACCCTGAAAAGCGGCCAGATCTTTTTCAATCTGCCTCTGCCACACTCACGGCAGATTCTTCCTGCCCCCCCATGCTTTTGGTCCACGGGCAGCGTGACATCTTGGTCTGGCATCTGCAGAGCAGTCGGCTGGCTGAACATTTACGGCAACAAGGTGTCCCCCATCTTTTCATGGATTTGCCTTGGGCCACACATGCCTTTGATTACGCGCAGCATGGCCCTGGTTCACAGTTGCTACGCTCTGCTTTGCATGGTTTTCTAAAGGCTAGGTTAGGCCCACGGGAATAACGTGTCATTGCTGGATCCGACACATCTTTTGCCGTGGGTTTTTGTGAAAGATAACGTTTCAGATTACGCAACCACGCACCTTGGCTGTGCGCCCACCCACCATGAAATTGACTCTACTATTGACCCTCGTCCTGGGGGCTTTCGGACTCTCCGCAGTCCAGGCCCAAGACGGATTTCGCCCGTTGTTCAACGGCAAAGACCTTAACGGCTGGGATGGGAACCCCGAGCTGTGGAGCGTGGAAGATGGCTGCATCACAGGTAAAACCACTGGGCCAGAGCAGCTAAGCTACAATCAATTCCTCATCTGGCGGGGGGGCGAGGTGAAAAACTTCGAGCTTCGTATTAAGGCCAAAGTCACAGGCAACAACACCGGCATTCAATACCGCAGTAAAGAACTGCCGGAAGTCGGCAAGTGGTCCGTGGGGGGGTACCAGTGTGACATTCACCCCGCAGCCCCCAACAATGCCATGGTCTATGAGGAGCGTGGGCGCGGCATCATCTGCCAGAATGGCCAGAGTGTTGTCATTGATCCACAGGCTAGCCAGTGGATCGTCGCCGAGCGTGACCCTGTAGCCGCAGACGTGGCCCAGTGGAATGAATACACCGTCATCGCTCAGGGAAATCACCTCATTCATAAATTGAATGGCAAGGTGACCATCGACTTGGTGGATCATGAGGAAAAAGCCTTGTCGCTTTCAGGCTTGTTGGCCTTTCAGATCCATCGGGGACCTGCCATGCAAGTGCAGATCAAAGAGGTGATGTTCAAAGAATTGCCCGAAGGCGGTCGCATCTCTTTTGCTAAAACCGAAATTCCGAACGACGCCCAAAAGGTCGAAAAACCAGCTCCAGGTGCGAAGAAGGCTCAGGCAGCAAAAGCTAAAGGTGGGGCTAAAGCGGCTGCACCTGCTCCAGCGAAAGCGCGTCGGCCTGATGCCGTCGGTCCTGCCATTGGTGAGAACAAAGCCACCCCAGTGGCCCGCATCAAGGCAGCCAAAGATTTCAAAGTGGAACTGCTCTATTCCGTCCCTGGCGGCGAGCAGGGGTCCTGGGTGGCTCTTTGCCTGGACGATAAAGGCCGCATCTATGCCAGTGACCAGTACGGGGATCTCTACCGTTTTGCTCCACCTGCTGCCGGGCAGGCCTTGAAGGCTGAGGACGTGCAAAAAGTGCCTGTCAATATCCGCGCCATCAATGGCATGGTCTTTGCCTTTGGCGCTTTGTATGCGGGAGTGAATGATTACGAGCAGAAGACCCAGAGTGGCCTTTATCGCATCTCCGATAGTGATCGTGATGACCAACTCGACAAGGTGGAACTGCTGCGTGGCTTTGATTCCAAAAGCGATCATGGTGTTCATGCCGTGATGCCCACCCCAGATGGTAAAGCGCTTTACCTGATCACGGGAAACAATGCAGTGCTGAATGAAGGCCCCATCGCAGGTACTCCCGCGAGCTCTCCTGTCGCTAAGCTGTGGGGCGATGACCATCTGCTGCCACGCATGCCTGATGGCCGTGGTCATAACCGACACGTCCTGGCTCCCGGCGGCATCATTTATCGCGTCTCTCCAGACGGCAAACAGTCCGAAATTTTCGCCTCCGGTTTCCGCAATATCTATGACGCGGGGCTCAACAGCGATGGTGAACTCTTCACGTACGATGCTGACATGGAGTATGACTTCAATACGCCCTGGTATCGCCCAACTCGCGTCAATCACGTCGTCAGTGGCGGCGAGTATGGCTGGCGGAATGGGGCAGGGAAGTACCCTGAATTTTACTCAGACAACTTGCCTGCCACACTGAATATCGGCCCAGGTTCACCCACTGGTACCACTTTTGGTTATGGCGCAAAGTTTCCAGCGAAATATCAAAAGGCTTATTACGTCATGGATTGGAGTTGGGGAAAGCTCTACGCCGTGCATCTGAAGGAGGATGGATCCACCTACAGTGCAGTCAAAGAAGACTTCATCACAGGCTCCCCTCTGCCGCTGACAGACGCGGTTGTTAACCCGAAAGATGGAGCGATGTACTTTGCCATCGGCGGACGCCGAGTGCAGTCCGGCCTCTATCGCGTCACCTACGTCGGCAGTGAAGACACTTCACCCGTAGATATGACGGCCAAAACCACACCTGATCGCGCGCTGCGTCATCAGCTTGAGGCTTTTCATGGCAAACAAGATCCCAAAGCTGTGGCTGCTGCCTGGCCACATCTGAACCACAAAGATCGCTTCATCCGCAGCGCAGCACGGGTAGTACTGGAGCATCAACCTGTGGCTGAGTGGCAAGCGAAGGCCCTCGCAGAGCCGGATGCAGGCCGTCAGCTTGAGGCTTTGTTAGCTCTCGCTCGCGTCACGGGTAGCAGCGTCGTTCATCGCCCTGCCGATGCCGTGGTGAATACCGCCAGCCGGGATCAAATGTTTGCCGCCCTGCTGAAGCTCGATTGGTCCGCACTCTCGGCAGATCAGCGCCTCGCCTATGTGCGCCTTACCCAGATCATCCTCCATCGTTTTGGCAACCCTGATCAAGCCACCGTCGAGGCCCTTATTGCCAAACTGGACCCAGCTTTCCCAGCCGAGAGCTTTGAGCTAAATTGGCTGCTTTGCGAGACGCTGGCTTATCTCCAGGCACCCAATACAGCCGCAAAGGGCATGGCCCTCATCGCCGCCGCAGACAGCCAGGAGCCGCAGATGGAGTTTGCTCGCAGTCTGCGCATGCTGAAAGCCGGGTGGACACCGGAGCTTCGCACCGCCCAGCTGGAGTGGTTTTTGAAAGCCGCGAACTACAAGGGTGGAGCCAGCTTCGACAAGTTCATTGAGTTCATCCGTAACGACAGTCTCGCCACTTTCACCGAAGCCGAGAAAACACAGCTCGCAGCGCTCATCGCCAAAAAGCCAGAGCGCAAATCGGCCATCGAGAACGTCGGTGCCATGCTCGTCGGTCGCACACCCACGATGTGGACTTTGGAAGAACTCAGCGCCGCTACCAAGACCGGCATGAAAGATCGCAACTTTGACAATGGTCGTAAAATGTTTGGTGCTGCGGCTTGTTATGCCTGCCATCGTTTTGGCAACGCTGGCGGGATGAATGGCCCCGATCTCACCGGTGCTGGCGGGCGTTACAGCCCACATGATCTGCTGGATCAAATCATCAATCCGAGCAAAGAGATCAATGAGCAATTCGCCCCCATCGTCGTCACCAAAAACAACGGTGAAGTGCTCAGCGGTGTGGTGGTGAATCTCAGCGGTGACAGCGTCACTCTGAATACCGACCTCAGCGATCCTAACCAACGTACCAACGTGGACCGCAAAGAGGTGAAAAGCATCGAGCCAAGCAAGGTTTCACCGATGCCGCCTATGCTTCTGGCCATGCTGAAGAAAGAAGAAATTCTCGATCTTCTGGCCTACGTCCTCAGTGGTGGGGATAAGTCCAACGCCATGTTCAAGTAATGTCCTTTTGTGAAGAGGCTGCCCCTTCAGCTTAGCTGTCGGGGCAGCCTTTTTGTTTTGTGTCATTCGCCTTGCCGTTCTGCCCAGATGGAGTTTTCTCAGCTCTTATGAAGACCCTTTTGTTTCTCTTGGTCGGCTTAGCATGGCCAGCCTTAGCCGCAGAGACTCTGCACGTTTATACCTGGGCAGATTATGTCTCACCTGAGGTCGTGGAGAAGTTCGAAGCAAAGCATGGCTGCCAAGTGGTGGTGGACACCTTCGATTCGAATGAAGCGATGTTTGCCAAACTGAAGGCCGGCGCTTCAGGATACGATGTGATCTTTCCCACCAGCTACATGATCCAGGTGATGGAGGCAGAGGACATGTTGCTGGACCTAGACAATGCTCTACTGCCTAACATCAAGCATGTAGATCCCTCGGTCTTGGAAAAGATCCACGACCGCAGCATGAAACGCAGCGTGCCCTACACTGTGGGTTATGCCATTTTAGCGTGCCGAAAAGACAAGTTGCCAGCTGATCCAGATACTTGGAAGGTTTTTGAACACCAGTCTTTGGCAGGCCGCATGACCTTGCTGGATGACATGCGGGAAACCATCGGTGCGGCCCTCAAGAGCCTCGGTTACAGCATCAATACTCGCGATGAAAAGCAGTTGGATGAAGCCCAGCAGGTGTTGCTGAAATGGAAGTCCAACATCGCGAAATTCGACAATGAGGGGTATAAGGCAGGGCTGGATTCTGGCGAGTTTTTGCTCGTCCACGGTTACAGTGGGGATCTGTTCCAGGTGGCTCAGGAAAATAGTAAAGTCCAGCTACTGATTCCGCAGCAAGGAGTGACCATGAGCTGTGATGAAATGGTGATCCCTAAAACGGCCAAACAAACGGCATTGGCACATGCCTTCATCAACTTTCTCCTCGATCCACAAATCGCCGCAGAGAACATGGAATGGATGGGCTACCTGTGTCCTAACCTTGAGGCCCTGAAAAAGGTCAGCCCAGAATTTCTCCAGAACCCAGCCATAACGATCCCCGTGGAGATCAAGGCCAAAAGCGAGGTGATCCAAGATCTTGGCGCTGATTTGGCCAAGTACACACGGGTCTGGGACGCTGTGAAAAAATGAGCTCTGAGGCCAGCTTGGGGCTCACCACCTTTTCATATTTCCATCCACTCCACTTCACGGTACCGCTCACACAGAGCTTGTATCTCATCAGGCGTCATGATCATAAACGCGGTCGAAAGAGCGTCTGAAAGCGCGGCTGTGGGGGCAATGGCGTAGCTGCGTTTTCCTTGTACAGGAACGGGTTTCAGGGTGCGAGGATTCATGATATGAGCCCCCTTCACCATGAAACCACTGCCGCTGAGCGCCTGGTGGAGAAGCTTTTTTTCCTGGGTGCCATCGGCCAAGGTCACAGCCCAGGTGTCTTCGCCCGATGGGCTGTCTAGAGCCACCAGGGTGCTGTCTCCGGCATTTAAAAAAGCCCGTGTGATATCCCATTCCTGCAATACCTGCACTGCCTGATCCAGGGCATAGCCTTTGCCAACAGCCCCCAGATCGAAGACCATGTGGTCTGCCAAGACACGCACCAAACATCCCTCTTCGCGTAATTCAAAAAGCTGGCTGCCGATGCTATAACGCGCCAACTCCAGACGCTCTGCAGCAGGCTCAATCAAGTTGCCCTCCGCATCACGCCAGAGGTGCATCAAGGGGCCGACGGTGATGTCGAAAGCGCCCGCCGTTTCTTCATGCACCGTTTTGGCCAAATTCAGACAATCCCAGGCTGCTAGAGAGATGGCGAGGCACTCCCCTGCGCCTAACTGATTGAGTCTGAAAATATCACTGCCAGGCCGGAAGCGACTGAGTTCGTCCTCTAGGCGATCTATCTCAGCAAACACAGCCTGCGCAGCCTGCGCCGCATAGATCTCATCCACATCATCTTGGGCGATGATGACCTCAAAGGAGGTGGCCATCGCATCATGGGAGAAACGATGGTACTCGGTCATGGTTGTGGCGGGAGACCCCCAGGAAAAGCTGGCAGAGTGGGGGAAAACATGGGCGGTTTGGAGATGGTGCCCTCTGGCGGCACCATGGAGGGCGGGGGATTGGTCGGTAGCGTCGGGTCGGTGACGGCACTCGCTGGCGCGGCATCCAGCTTTTCAGGAACCGCCGTGGGTGTCGGCTGCACTTTGCGCAGGAACAGGGTCAAAATGATGCCAGGGCGCAGGCCATAGGGGTAGTGCTCGCTGTAGTTGTCCGCAGGAAGCTGGGCTTTGATCTGATCGTAAAACTCAGTGTCTGCCACTATGACATCGGCGTCTAAAGTCGCTGGCACCTTGTCTTGGTATTCCACATTTTTCCAAGTGCGCCAGTACCAGGGCAGGGGCCAACCGATGTCGCGGGTGATGACCTGAATTTTAGGGGCTTTTGTTTGTGCCTCCACATAAGTCTTCACCTCATCCATCATTTTCAGCAGGCTCTTTTGAGTGTGCGAATAGACGTACGGGTTTCGGGCATCGGCCGAGTATTCAAACTGGGGATTCCGGTGTGTTCCAGTGAGACGGATGGACTGGTCACACAGATGATAAAGCCCCACGGCTAAGGCCACGTTAAAAATCCAGCGCATCGTGCGTCCTGGCATGGCCGACCACAAAGCACTCGCCCCCACCCCGGCCAGCAAGGTCAAGGAATGCTGCGCGCTCAGAATGGACCAAGGCGTCTTGTAGCTCAGAAATGAATAGCCGCTCAACAGCACGAGACTGTAAACGGAGAGAAAAACCAGAAAGGCCTGTCGTCCTGTGTTTTTGAATTCGGCCACGATAGAGTAGCCCATGCCAATCACGGCCAATCCCACGATGAGCGCCTCTGACCACACCAGGGTATCTTTATGCCAGACCAGCAGCATCAAGTAATAGTGCCAGGGTTTTTCATGCCCACTGCCACCGCTGCGCTCCAGGTAGTTAAGGTAGGTGGTGAAGCTATCGGCCACTCCTTGCCAGTCGCGGAAACCGTTTGAGAAAGCCGCGACGGAAACCAAAACGGCTGGCACCGCCACCCATAACCACGGGCGTGTAGGACGGCCTTTGGCACGGGAGGGACCCAGGCTCATGCTATTGCCCTTGCGCGGCACAAATTCACCCACCAGTGCACGTGCAACGAGCCACCCTGCAACAGCAGCGCCGACGTTCAGGACAAAAGTTTCTTTCGTCGCATGCTGAAAGCCCAGCGCACAACCGCCTAAGATGAGCCACAGCCGTGTCCCCCCCTGCGAATAGCGCCAGAAGCAGCCTAAAGTCAGGGAGATCAGTAAGACCAGTTGCATCTCCATGATGAAATATCGGCTGTAGTAAACCATCATGGGCGAAACCGCCGTCAGCACCATGGCCATCGCCGTGCCGTAGCGACCTAGCGCGTCGGCAAAAAGCAGTGTCGTCAGTAGCACTCCCAATCCGCAGAGGGCCACGACAAGCCGCAGATCTGCCTCAGTCCATGTCTCTGGAGTGCCCCAGCCAGCTAATTTCGCCCACAAAAGGCTCGTTTGGTGCAGCGCAGGGCCGTGGAAGTCTTTCGGATCATACTGAAAATGTCCCGTTTTCCAAAACTCCCCCAATTTGACTCCTAGGATAGCTTCATCCGTATGCATGGGGCGTGTCCCCAGACTGGGCAGTCTGTAAAAGGAGGCCAATCCCAGGGCGAAAGCCGCCAGCAGGATAAGCGTAAACAGGGAGAGGGTAACTTCTTTGCGCGGGGCCATGTGCCACTAAGATGGCGGCTCTCAGCCTGCGTGCCAGTGAGAATATTCACAGGCGGCCCCCGAGTTTGGCCTTCAGAACCCAGAATGGAGAGAAACAGGGGCTACCAACATCTGAAAAAGGCCCAGAAGACCCGAAAATAGCCCAAAAAGCCCCTCAACTGACCCCAAAACACGAAAAAAACGCAAAAACATGCATTTATGTCTTGCACGCTTCAGGAAATGCTCCATACTAACGGCCCAGCAAAAAGCGGGTGTAGCTCAGTGGTAGAGCACTTCCTTGCCAAGGAAGATGTCGCGCGTTCGAATCGCGTCACCCGCTCCAGTTCTAAAAAACAAAGAACTGGAGGGCACCCTCAGCCAATTATTTATTCATTCATGTTTGTCTGGTCCAAGCTGTCTTCTGAAAAGTGGAGCGACGCCTGGGAGGAGCGTTTCACAGGCAATCCCGCTCTCAATCTGGTCATCACCACCGTACCTGGTCGCACCACGATTCGTGTCGAAGTCTATGCGGAGAAACGCAAAGACGTTATTGCCATTCAAAAAATGTTTGGAGGCAGTGTCCGAGAAATCAAAAACCGGAATTGGGCCGCTCTATCGGCCGGGGCCATGCCGCCCATCCAGGTGCGCGGTAAATTGGTTGTGTGCAGTGCGCGAACAGCTACAGAAATCAAACAGGCTCGCAGCGAGCATGCTGGCAAAGAAATCATTGCCATTCCCGCAGACATGGCCTTCGGCACCGGTCACCATGCGACCACGGCCACTGTTTTGCGGATGCTGGTAGATGCGGCTCTGCCTTTGCAGGGACGTTCGTGGAAAATGGCAGATCTCGGCTGTGGCAGTGGCATTCTAGCCATCGCAGCGGCTAAACTCGGAGCCACCAAAATCTGGGGCTGCGATTTCGACCCTAAAGCGGTGGAGGTCTCTGAAGATAATGCGCGTCGCAATGGCACTCCAGAGATCAAATTTACTGAAACGGACATCCTTAAATGGAAAGCCCGCGAGCAGTACGACATCGTCATTGCCAATATCTTCTATGATATTCTAGAAGCAGGGTTTCCCCAGATTGTCCGATCAGTGCGCCCAGGAGGAACGCTCATGGTATCTGGTATTTTGAAAACTCAGGCCACCGCCTGTTTAGCGGTAGCTACCGCCTTAGGCGTCCATTGGGATCGTGTCGTGACACGCGGCAAATGGGTGTCAGCTTCCGGCACGGCACCAAAATAAAGGCAAATTGCCTGATTTTAAGATTTATCCACTCAAGAGGCCCTCAAAAAGGGTCTCTTTTAGTTTTCAAAGGGCGACACGATCTGTGGGTAATCAGTGAGTTGCACCAGCTGAATGCCATAACGGTGTGCAATGGCTGCCGCCTCAGACTCTGGGTATTCATCCCTATAATAGACTTCTTTGATCCCATAAGCGCAGAGCATTTGCATACAGCTTGTGCAGGGTTGCGTCGTACAGGCCACAAGTTTGACGTTTCCACGGGTGAACAGGCTGCAGAGATTCACCTCAGCGTGCAGCATGTATTTGCGGCGATCATCCCGATCAATCCAGAACTCCGGTGCTGCGTCATAGCCAGGCGCTAACCCATTGTAGGCGGTGCCGATGACCCGATTGTCAAAATCAATCGCCACTGCACCCACTTTGCGAAAAGGATCCTCAGAGCGCAGACTGGCCACGTGTGCCAGCGCCATCGCATATTCAGGAATCGTCAGTCGGGTCTTAGAACTTGGCATGCTCATGAAAGAGCCTTAGCGCCAAAAATCGTCAACGAAGAAGGCTAAAATTGGAATAATTGTGACAACTGTTCAAATGAGTTATTGCAAGACTGTTCAAAAGAACTAATCTCATGATAATTCATCTCTATGAACCAACAGCGCCACAACAAAATCTCTCGTCTCATTCGTCACCTGAAACACGTGATCCATACAGACAATGGATCCTTGGTTCGCCGTCGGGATTTGCTTTCAAGCCGTCAGGGAGATATCCAACTGGAATTGGACTTTGGGGATACGCGTAGCGCACTAGCCCGCCAGAGGTGGCTAGCGGTCAGTGAGGCCGAAGCCTCCATCCTGCATTAAACCCGATATTGGGTTAAAAAGTGAGAAATGTCTTTGAGGTTCAATGCGTTTGAATGGGGCTCCAAGTGGTAAAAAAATGACATTTGAAACATTCCATTCACCTCAAAGGTCGTTTTTAGGATAGACAAGCGGCATCACAGTTGCTTTTATCACTTTTTAGCGAATCGGAATTTATCCCCCCAATCTCCGTACTCCCCCTTACGTATGACAGCCCGCTCACCCCATCCTCGTCGCTCTTTGTTGATCGCCATCGCATTAGGCGGCGTGCAGTTGATGGGACTTTCTTCAGCCCTGGCCCAGTATGGGGCTTCTCCCACGCAGACCGGTTTATTCTTCGATGACCTTCGTGCTCGTCAAAAGGCGGAGCGCGCTGCGACAAACTCTGGTACTCGCGATGGGGATGTCACGTATGATTACAAGAGCGGGGTCTATCGCGCGAACGAAGACTCCGAAATGGGCCAGCGTTCCACTGATTATCAGGCGGCTCGTGAGATTGCCCGTCCATCCGTCCGCAGCGGTGGTGCTGCCTACTCCGCCCGCACAGTGGGGGACTACACCAACTACGCCGGTCAATACACTTCCCCGACAGGCTTTTTCGCCCCCACCTACGTCTCAGATCCATTCCTGAACGGTCGTCGAAATGTCCGTGTCGGTCCGATCAATGTTGGTTTTGGTTTCTACCAGGGTTTTGAATACAACGACAACATCAACCGGTCGGGAACCAATCCGCAGTCGGACGTCATCAGCACCTCTTTGCTGAACATTGATGCGAATTATCAAATCACGCAAAACAATCGCTTGTCTATATCGACCGCCATTGGTTTTGACCACTACTTTAACAATCCCGATCTCGCACCCTACGGTAATGGTGATTTTGTGCTGAACGTTCTCCCTGGCAGCACCATTGCTTTCGATATCAAGGCAGGTCCGGTCTTTATCACGGTTTACAACCGCACCTCCGTTCGTCCGGCTGTGCGCAACGACTTTGCTTTGACCCAAAATCAGGTTTTTGGCGTGTTGCAAAATGATACCGGTATTGCTGCCAACTGGCGCATCAATTCCGACTGGACTCTGGCCATGAACTACATGCATTCGTTCGCAGACCCACTTGAAGAGGCTGAGAATCCGAATGGAGCTCGTGTGGACGACTCTCAGAACTTTGGTCGCACGACCGACTCGATTCACGGTTCCCTTAGCTACAGCCCAACGAATACTTGGGTGGCAGGGATCGAAGGCGGCATTACCAGTCTGGAATATGAAGGTGGCTTCAACAACGCAGGCACACTGAACAACTTCGGTGCGTTCTTTGTCCTACCAGTCGGTAATACGACTTACATCCGAATGGCCGCAGGTTATCAAGGCTTCAGCTTTGATGATATTGAAAAAATCGGGACTCCAGCTCGTTTCCCTCGCCGCGGGGGTGTATTGCCTCTTACTACCGAAGACAATTCCGACCTGAGCGATTTCTACTACGGTGTCACGATCAGCAATCAGTTGAATTCACGGATCAGCCAGTCTCTTTCCTTTGGTCATGAATCATCGCTGAACGTTACCTCGAACTACATTACTTCTGACTACATCAATTATGGTCTTTCTGTAATTGCCTGGAAGGGCAGTCGCATTTCGGTCAGTGGTTTTTATGAGGATGCTTCGGCTTCAGGTGGAGTTTATGCTCAGGATGTCAGACAGTATGGGCTTGATTTCCATGTGTCTCATCGCCTTTCCTCGAAGGTCAATCTCGGCACAGGTTACCACTTCGGTCGCAATAGCACCGACGCTGTTGGAAGACTCGCCACTCGCGGTGACTTCGACCAGCACGCCTTCAATTTGGACGTCACTTATGTGCTGTCTCCTAAATGCAACATTTCCCTCGGATATCGCTTCTACTTGACCGATGTCACGGATGGTCCTGGCAATTTTGACGATCAAGATTTCGAACAGAATCGCGTTATCCTGGGTATCAATTATAATTTTTGATGCTGTTGAGTTGGGCCTAGAGCGCCCGGTATGATTTCTTTCCTGACCACCATGTCCGTTTTCCGTTCGAGCCTTCTCGTCTTCGTCTCTATTGTCAGTCTTGCCACAGCTCAGGATCCTGGGTTCCGTGAAATTGATGAGCGTCGCACGGCAACTCCTGCCGCCACCCCGACTGGTGACGTGGCACGTTCTGCTGCTGTATTGAATTCCATGGAAGTTCTGGATGACACCCAGATCATTGAACCAGGGGATCTCATCAGCATGCGTGTGGTCGAAGACCGCCGTGAGCCGCAGCAGATGCGCGTGGGTGCCACAGGAGAAGTCACCGCACCCCACATCGGCTTGGTCAAAGCCGCTGGGCGCACTTGTCGTCAACTTGCCAACGAGGTGAAACGCCGTTTGGAGCAGAACTACTACAATTCTGCGACCGTCGTGGTATCCATCGACCTCAAGCGCCAGGATGACCCGAATGCGCGCATGCGTTATGGCAGTTCGGAGATCGATTTCTTCACCGTCTATGGTCAGGTGCTTCGCCAGGGCAAATACGAGTTGCCACAGGACGAAGACATTACCATTAGCCAAGCCATCCTCCGTGCCGGTGGTTTTGCTCAGTTCGCCAACCCGCAAAAAGTGAAGCTGGTTCGCAAGACGGCCCAGGGGAACAAGACTATTTTGGTGAATTTGGATAGCATCATGCGCCAAGGGAACCTTGACTATGATGTCTATCTCCGCAAAAACGATGTCATCATCGTGGACGAGAAAAAAGTGAATTTCTAAGTCCCTGGTTAGGAGCGGTGGGATGTGTTTTTGAACTTATACCTACCTTTAACTTTCCAATGCGGAGACTGTTTTTGCGTGGCATAATGCCAAACTGTGCGTTTTTCGTCACAGACGATCTTTTCTCTTTGCCGTGAACAACCCACCACCGAATCCCCTGGATGCCAGCCTGTCTCTACCTGGACAGAACCCATCCACGAACCTCAACCGGATTCATGAGACTTCGGCCAAATTTCAGCGCTATCGTCTTTTGCTGGCTCGTCGTTGGTGGTTTTTGCTTCTGACTGCTAGCATTGGGGTTTGTGTGGCTGCCTTGCATTTGATGAACCAGCCCGTGAATTACACGTCGTTGGCGAAGCTTGTGGCGGGTGGTCGTATGGTGGCTCAGGGAGATTTGAATTGGCAGGAGACCATGCAGGATTTCTACGGCACCATCATTGAGACCTTGGAAAGTGCCGATCTCAAAAAGCGCACGCTCACGCGGGTGCAGGCCTTGCACCCAGACTTAAAAGACTCCGAGGTGGAGATCAAAGTCAGTCAGACTCGCGGCTCGGCTATCTTCAATGTTTTTGCTATCGGTGCAGAGCAGAAGTACACGCAGATTTTCCTGGAGGCTTTGCTGGATGAGTTCGTTTCTTTCCGCCAACAGATCCGTGAGCAGGGGTTGGAGCGCGCGCTCAACACCTTCACCGAAACCGTGGTGAAAAAGAGCAAAGAGTTGGAAGATCGTGGGGCCAAGCTCGAAGCTTTCCGCAAAGGCAATAACATCGTTACGCTGACGAATGGCAACAATGAGGCCGCCGCCTTTCTCATCAGCCTAAAGATCAAAAAGAAGTCCCTTGAGACTGAACTCAATGACATCACACTGGCACTGCAAGACGTGGACCAGGCGATGATCAATCGTGAACGCTCTCTGACATCTGCCCCTGCCGGCGCCGCTCCTACAGGTGCGGCTTCTCCAACGGAAAATGCGACTCCTAACGTCGAAACCGCGCAGAATAGCCTTGGGCTTACTTCGGTAGAGCGTGATTATTTGGAGACCCGCAAAGGCATTTTGAGGCTGGAGAATGAGCGTTTGAAACTCCTGAAATCCTTTAAATCTCAGCATCCCATGGTGGTGGATGTGGATGAAAAGATTGAGTTTGAAAAAGCTCTTTTGGCCAATTTCCAAGAGGAGATTATCAAGGAACTTCGTGGTCAGCAGGCAGATCTTGAGCGGCGTGTTCGTGGCATGGAGCAGCAAATCATTGCTCAGGAAAAAGAAGCCATCGAATTGGGATCCAAGTTAGCCCAGCATGAACGCCTGGAAGAGGAGTTTAAGGCTACCAAACTGGCTCATGACCGCATGTTTGAGCGAGTGCAGGAATTCCAACAGTTGCAGAATGTGCAAACGGACTATGTGGCAGTTCAGGAGCATGCTTCCTTGGCGATCAAGGCCAATCCGAAGTGGATTCCACCCCTTAGCATCGGCTTGGTCGTCGGCCTCGTTGCAGGCATTTTGATTCTTCTGATCTTCGATCACTTGGATGATCGAATGAATTCCTTCAGTGAATTCCAAGCGTTGTTTCCAGGCGAGGCTGTTTTGGGGCAAGTGCCTGATCAGCGTCAGCGTGGTGATGTGCAGTTGCTGAAACCCAATGATGAGCGTCATCTTTACGCCGAGGCTTTCCGCAACATTCGTTCCTCCATCCTATTCAAAAACTGGCAGGGCAAAATGCCGAAGACGATTTTGGTGACGAGTGCAGTGCCGAATGAAGGTAAAACGACGGTGACTTCTAACTTGGCCGTTACCTTGGCTCTAGGCGGTGCCCGTGTGCTATTGGCAGACTGCGACTTGCGTCGTGGTGGTGTCAGCGAGCTCTTTAAATTGCCGACTAGCCCTGGCCTCAGCGAGGTGCTGCGTGGCAGTCTTCATTGGCGGGATGCTGTCCAAGAGACCTCCACCCGGAATCTCCACTTGCTAGCGCGTGGTGAGGTTTTTGACCAAACTTCTGAAATGCTTCTCTCCAAAAAAGCTGAGGAAGTGCTTCACGAAATGGGCGCTGAGTACGACTACGTTGTCTTTGATAGCGCTCCTGTTCTGGTGGCCGATGACACTGGAAGTTTTGCCCCAAAGGTGGACACCGTGTTGTTCGTGGTTCGCATGTCTTCCACCATGGCACGCCTCAGCGGCAAGGCTCTCGACTCACTTTATGAGCGTCAGGTCAATGTTGGCGGTGTCATTTTGAACCGCGCTTCCACGAGCCTGAAAGAGTACACCTACTACAACTACGCCAGTTACTATTACACGCCGGCGGCTAAAAAAGAGGTGCCTCAGACTCCAGCCAAGGCTTGATCGAGTATCAAAAAGCAAGGCCCCCAAAGTTCGAATGAACTTGGGGGTTCTTTGTTTTAAAGGAGGGCTGTGGTTGTTGATTACCACCGCGAACGGATGGAGTCCGCTCATGATCTCTGTAGAAGAGCTGAGAAGCTCTTTCTCCAAGAAAAGGAACTCATACGATTTAGCCACCCTGATTGGTGAAACCAAGCTTCAGGCGCGCATCCCGATACCTCTTTCCCCAGCCGCAGAGCGGCGTCCGTGTCTTAGCCACGCCTTTCATCAAAGGCGTGGTTTTGGCCTGCGCACCGCCTTCACTCATTGCGTCGCAGCGCGACGCCCGAACTGCCGCCATTTCACCAATCCATCACGCTAAATCGTATCAGTGCTTAATGATGGCGTTGGCCAATGGTAGCCGCGCAGATTGGATTTTTCGTCGAGTACTTCGCGACCTTTAGTATCGCGTGATGGTCTCATGGAGATTGAGGACAACCCGGCAAAGACTTGTCCATGCGGCCAGTTCTGAATGATGAGACGGCGGGATAGGGCGAAGACCCGTGGCGAGGAGTTTCTGTGCGTCCTCAGGGGAGGCTTTGAAGACTTCTCGTTGGCTTTGCAAAAAGCCTAACAAGCTTTGCGTTTCTGTAGGCTTGGGTGAACGGGCTAAGGTTCTCAGGAAAATGGTCTCGAGTCGCTCCGAGTCAGTGCCTGGAATCAAGCTCTCAGCCAAAGTCCTTGCCGCTTCAACGAAGGTCGGATCATTGAGTAAGGTCAGCGCCTGCTGCGGAGTATTGGAGACGTTGCGTGTGGCGGTGCATTCATCGCGAGCTGGCGCGTCAAAGTTGGCCAGCATCGGATGTAGGAAGGTGCGCTGCCAGTGCATGTAAACACCCCGTCGCCACTGCCGATCATCCGTGCTAGCTACATAATCACGGCTAGGGAACTGAAGGTTTTCATAATAACCGCCTGGCTGGTAGGGTTTCACACTGGGGCCCCCGATGTCCAGATTGAGCAGCCCTGCGGCAAAAAGGGCATTATCGCGAACGAACTCCGCTTCTAGCCGCCGTGGGTTCTGGAAAGCTAGAAGGCGATTGCTAGGATCAAGGTCTTTCAGTTCCGGCCGGGTGCGGCTATCCTGAAGGTAGGTGTGGCTGGAAACGATGAGTCGCATGAGGTGCTGAATGTCCCAGCCGCTGTCTCGAAACTCGGCGGCTAACCAGTCTAGGAGTTCTGGATGGCTAGGCGTCTCGCCCTGTGCGCCTAGGTCGTCCACGGCCATGGAGAGGCCATTTCCAAAGAACTGCTTCCAAAGGCGATTGACGAAGGTGCGGGCGGTGAGGGGATTCTCAGCCGAGGTCAGCCATTTCGCCAAATCCACACGCGACTGACGTGTGCCCTCAGGAAGGGGGCCGGTCAGGAACTGAGGCGGAGCAGGAGGGCAGATCTCTCCCGTTTCATCCATCCAGTTTCCCCGTGGAAGCCGGCGGATGGTGAGCGGTTCTTTGACTGGGACGGTCACCTGCGTCCAGGCTTTGCCCTGATTGCATTCCCACATCTGCGCATGAAGGTCTTTCCAAAGGGCTTTGACCTTGAGGTTTTGGCCTGACTGTAGAAGCCAAGTCTGCGCCAGCATGGCGTCATTGAAGTCGTTCTTTTCTAAGGCGGAAATCAAAGCCTGGCTCCAATTTTCTGCGAGAGGGCTGGGGGGCGCGATGCGGGCGATGGAAATTTGCAGACAGCCTGCTGTGTGGTTAGGAAGACGGACGGTGAAGGTCTCTCCCTTTTTGAGATCCACGGGTTCGTCTAGAAGCCAGACGGAGGTCTGTTTGGTTCGGGCTTGTTTCGCGGCCGTCTTCCAACCTGCCGTTACGCCTGTTTTTTCGACCGTGCCTGCATAGACGGCTTCCTTGTGATCAGCATCTGCAAAAAAGATAGGCAGGCTTTTCTCTTTGTCTGTGCCCAGGGGGCGATGGCTGAAAGTTGGAGTGATCACCATTCCATTGGCCGCCCCGGCGAGTTCGATGCTGCCTTGATGCGCTGAGTCCGGGAGGAGTTCAATCTTCACGGCTGCAATTGGGCCTGCATCAGGTTTCAGCGTGATCGTGGTGTCTTGCGCCATTTTGGCTGTGATGCGAAGGTGGCCTTCGGCAGTGAGTGAGACGCTGGACGAATCTGCTGAGGTATCACCCTTTTTCCCTTTTTGAGCCTGGGCTCCTTTTTTGGTTGGCGGAGAGGGAACGGTGGTGGCTTCCAGCGTGGGGGAGAACCAAAGATCTTTCTCTGTCTTCAAGGCCGCCCGTGTTTGCTGAACCCATGGCTTCAGTTGCGCCATAGGGGCGTCGTGGATGGCTTGACGTGCGAGTGCATCCATTTGGCTTTTGAGTTTACCCAAACGGCTTTTGAGGTAAGGGCTGTCCACCAGGATTTCAGGCGGGAAGGGGTGCTCATTGCTCCACCCCTTGAGCTCTTCAACCGGGGTGTAACCGTAACTGGCATAAACTCCGAATTGTTTCACATCGGCGAAGAAGGCTGACATCGAATAAAAATCCCGCGCTGTGTAGGGATCAAATTTGTGGTCATGGCATTCGGCGCAGCCCAGGGTGGCTCCCATCCAGGTGCCACCCACGGTGCGCACGCGATCAGCTTGGTATTTGGCCAAGTATTCTTTGGGTTGAGCACCGCCCTCACGCGTCATCATATTCAGCCGGTTAAAGCCTGTGGCCACGAGCTGCTCGGTCGTGGGATTTGGCAGCAGATCTCCGGCGAGTTGTTCGAGTGTGAATTGGTCAAACCTTTTGTTAGAATTAAAGGAGTTAATGACGTAGTCGCGGTAGGGGAAGATGCGCTGATTTTGATCGCCATGAAAGCCGACAGTGTCCGCAAAGCGCGCCACATCCAGCCACCAGGCAGCCCAGCGTTCACCAAAGTGGGGCGACTTCATCAAGCGTGTCGTCCAGGTGCTCACAGCAGCTTGAGGATCTGTCTTGAAGGCTTGCTCAAATGCAGCGGCCTCTTCCGGTGTAGGCGGTAGGCCGATGAGATCCAGGCTGAGCCTGCGCAGAAGGGTGCGTGCGGAAGCGATGGGGGAAGGGGAGATATTCCGTTTAGCCAGAGCATCCTGGATGAATGCATCTACGGGGTGAGGCGGGGTGCCGACTTGGCGCAGTTGTGGCAGACTGGGCCTAACTAGAGGTGTGTAGGACCAATGTGGCTCGTATTCCGCCCCTTGGCGGATCCATTCCGTTAATAAAGCTTTTTGAGCTTTAGTCAGTGTTTTCTTGGACTCTGGCGGTGGCATCACGTCATCTTCATCATGACTGTGGATGCGCTCCAGGATGCTGCTAGCTTCGGGTTTTCCTGGCAAGATGGCCTTCATCTCGATCGCCGCTTCACGCACATCCAGCCGCAGATCCGCCTCGCGGTGATTTTTATCTGGCCCATGGCAAGCGAAACAGTAGTCCGACAAGATGGGGCGAATGTCCCGGTTGTAGCGCAGTTTGCCCTCGGGCGCAGCGTGGGCGGCGGTGGTGAAAACTAAGAATAGGAGCAGCGGGGACTTCATGGGCAGGGGCAATTCACAGTATGCAGGAACATACGTGTCTTTGTCTGCATGGATTTCGTGCATGCATGGTGATCACTGCTCAAAGGCATGGGAAATCAGCGGATGTGGAGCCTGTTAGCCAAACCATGCAAAGTTCATGAAACAACGGATTTTTAACAAAGGGTGAATACTTCCAGGTCGGGAGAGGTCTATGCAGAAGTAACCAACCCCTTTCCCCCATGAAAAATTTCACTTCTACTTCCGTTCTGGAAACATTGGAGTCCCGCCTAGCTCCTGCTGGTCTGGTGACTCTCAACCTCACCGCTGCGGGTGCTCTGACTGTGACTGGAGATGTGGATCACAATGATTTTGTCATTACGGAATCGGGTGATCAATGGACTATCTCGACTTTGACGGATGGTGCCACCGCAACCCGATTCAGTCTGAATGGAGGTGCCGAGGCCACGACGCTCACCTTTGATGCTCCTCTTTCCGTCAAAGCTGTTTTAGGAGCTGGCGATGATGAGATGATCCTGGATGGTGTTTTGCTTCCTGGCGCACTGAACGTGAATACGGGGGATGGCGATGACATCCTCGATCTGACCTCCACAACGCTGGGCGGTACGGTGACAGTGCTCATGGGCAATGGGGGAGATTATTTTACCGCAGGTGGAGACCTTTTTTTTGGCAAGGGTCTGAGTGTCAACCTGGGCAATGGCGCCAACACCTTTGAGGTGAATGCGACTGCGCTGACCTCCAATGGTAACATTTCAGCTCTGTCTGGTGGCACGGCTTTTGAAAAGCAGGAATTCTTGTTCAAAACGGGTGTCGGCCAGGTGAATGGGGCACTGACTCTGCGAACCACGACCAACAGCTTTACCGATTTTGAGATTGGTGATTCGGTGACGGATTCTTTGACCGTGACCAAGGCCATGACGTTGCAGTCCCTGGCTGGGTCTGATGATGTCACTTTGCGGGGAGACTTGAATGTGGGCGGCTTGCTGGCCCTGCGCGTGGGAAATGGCACAAACACGGTCATCACGACGAATCTAGATGAACTTGCCTCACGGGGCTTTACCTACACGGGTGGCACTGGCACTGATGACTTTTTGCTGGAAGCGCGAGAAGTAATCATTGAGGGGAATTTTGCCTTCAGCGCTGGCGCTGGAACCAATAAGCTGGACATCTTTACTTCGGAATACTTCGGTGCCTCTGGCGCCCTGACTTACACGGGTGGCATCGGCCAAGATGACCTGATTCTCGATGGTCCTGAGGTTTACGTGGGCGGCATTGTCACCATGAATGCTTCCAGTGGGACCAATTCTTTTGGCCTAAATGCTGTAGCTGCCAGTGTGGGGGGCGTCCGTTACACCGGTGGCACGGGTGAGGATATCGTGGACATCGGCCAGTTCGAGGGTGACTCCAATCTCATCACTGTGCGTGGATCTGTGAGCATCAGCACTGGGGCGGGGGATTCAGAGGTGATGGTGCGCAATGGTGACATCTATGGCAACCTCAGTGTGATCACCACCGCTGGACTCGGTTTTGTGGATACCGTCCAGTTTCTGGAAAGTGATTTCCGTGGGAATGTCTCCGTCAGTCTGCGTGGCAATGCGGACAGTGATGTGTTCGTTCGCGACAGCATCTTTGATCGCAATGTGACCGTGGCGACGGGCAATGGAGTGGACTACGTGCAGTTTGATACGGATACGGAAGTGTCCTCCATTTACAGCGTGTTTGACGGTTACGTCCGGGTGCTCTTGGGAAATGGCGATGACGTTTTCCTCGCCGGAGCCAATCCTTCCGTTGAGACTGTGGGGAACGACTTCAATAGCTACATTGATGTGGATGGAGGTGCCGGTTATGACATTGCCTACTTCATGGACAGTGTAGCTTACAACAATGCCTTCAATGGCCCGCTTCCTTGGACCTACCGGGTAGAAGATTATGCGTGATCGGGTAACAAGTGAGCTGATTCTACACTTAGCCTGAATTGCCTAACAAAAAAGTCTTCGGCATCACTGCCGAAGACTTTTTATTTTGAACTTGGTTAGACCGTTCGATCAAAGGTCTCAGGGCTCCTTGGCATAATCCGCGTAGGCTTCAGCGATCTTTGCGGCTTTCTCATCCCCTAGGTGGAAGATGAAGCGATGACGCAGAGTGAGCTTTTCACCTTTCTTCAAGGTCAAAGCTCCGCTTTCAGACTTCGGGTCCAGGGACTGAAGGCCGAAGGGATTGGCGGTGAAAAGACCGTAGGTGCGGACGTGCCATGGTGTCGGGTGGCGAAAGCTTTTGGGGTGATTCAGCATGGCGACGCCCACGTGCTTGCCATCCACGATGCCGTGGTAGTCGCACCAGGTGGCGCGCTTCGCCCAGGCGTCAGCGTCGGTCTGGCCTTCGCTGTTGATGATCTTGCCGGTGCCACGCTCTTTTTTTTCCTTTTCCACGGCCATGTTAGTCGGCACGCGAATGCTGAGGCCAGAGTCCTTTTTGTCATCCACCAGGGTGTCGCCTTCAGTGGCGATGAGATCAATATCCACATCAATCAGACGGGTGCCATTGACGACTTTGAAGGTGTGGCGGCGCACTTCTTCGAGGGTCTTTTTGCCGGAGGCATCTACGTAGTCGGCCACGGTCGTGAAGGCTGCTGTCTCGCCTACCTGGATGTCTTTGAGCTCGCGATGTTTGATAGCACCCAGGTGCTTCACGCGCTCTTCGGACTTCGCGTTGGGTTTGTCGCCAAAGGTAGCGCGTTCAGCCCAGGTATCGTATCCGCCGATGTTTTCATGGCCAAAGCACAGGCCGCGATGGTGAGGGTGGTCATGCTGCTCACCTTCCACGGTTTTCATGGGGTAGGCGCGGGTCATGGTCTGGCCGCCTGGGCCGATGATGGGCCAGAGGTAGGGTTTGTTCGCCTGATCCACGACGTATTCGGTGAAAAATTCACCGTCAATTTTCACCACAGCCCCGCCAGTGGCGGTTTTTTCCACCGTGAAGGTGGCGGCTGCAGCAGTGAATGAAAAGGTGCCAAGAAGGATGGCGGAAAGCAAGGGCGTGAACTTCATGATGGAGGGTGAAACAAGGGCATACAACAACGCCGCTGCAACGTGTATTCTTCCGGTCGGCATTCATCATTCCGTGATGGCATCCTCGCTAAAATGGAGTAAGCAGACGGCCCCTTTTCCTCTCTTACTTCCCATTATGGCCGGATTCTTTAAATCTCTCCTTCAGCGCTTCACCAAACCCGACATTGACTGGGATGAACTGGAGGCGGCCCTCATCACTGGAGATCTCGGGCCGAAGTTATCCATGCAGATCGTGGATGACCTGAAAGCGCAAAGCCGTAAATTGCATGGCGCAGACATTGTGCAGGTAGCGCGCGAGCACATCCGCAAAATCTTGCCTGAAAAGGCTGAGACACTGACGCCTCTGGAAGGTAAACCCAAGGTGGTCCTGGTGATCGGGGTGAATGGCACTGGAAAGACCACCTCCACGGCCAAACTGGCCCATCTTCTCCATAAAGGCGGAAAAAAGGTGGTGCTTGCTGCTGCGGATACTTTCCGCGCAGCCGCCGTGGAGCAGCTGGAAGTCTGGTCTCAGCGCCTAAACATCCCCATGGTGAAAGGGCCGCCAAATGGTGATCCCGCCTCTGTTTGTTTTGAGGCGTATGACCTCGCCAGTCGCACTCAGGCGGACTTCCTGCTGTGTGACACGGCGGGCCGCTTGCACAACAAGCACAACCTCATGGAAGAGCTGAAAAAGATCCACCGCATCCTGGGGCGTAAAGACAGCACCTCTCCCCACGAAGTTCTTTTGGTGGTGGATGCCACCACGGGGGCCAATGCCCTCCAGCAGGCACGCGAGTTTCACAAGATCATCCCACTGACGGGCGTCATCGTCACCAAGCTGGATGGCAGTGGTAAAGGCGGCATTTTAGTGACCATTCAGCAGGAACTGGGGGTGCCCACCCGCTACATCGGCCTGGGTGAAAAAGTGGAGGAATTTCAGCCCTTCAACAGTCAACGTTTCGTCGAGGAACTGCTATGAGCCTGGAACTTCCCCAAACCATTGATCTTGTCTCGGATGAGCACTTCATGCGCGAGGCTCTACGTCTGGCCAAAAAAGCAGCCCGTCAGGATGAGGTGCCCATTGGCGCGGTCATCGTTCACAAAGGGCAGATCATCGGTCGTGCGTGGAATCAGGTGGAAACACTGAAAGATGCCACCGCTCATGCCGAGATGCTGGCTTTGACTCAGGCGGAGAGTGCGATGGAAGACTGGCGTTTAGCGGAGTGTGATCTCTACGTTACCAAAGAGCCTTGTCCCATGTGTGCCGGGGCGATTGTCCACTGCCGGATTCGGCGGGTCATCTTCGGTTGTGTGGATGTCAAAGGTGGGGCGGCAGGGGGATTTTGGAATCTGCTACAAGCTCCCAATCTCAACCATCGCAGCGAGATCACGCCCGGCGTTTTGGCGGATGACAGCATTGCTTTGCTGAAGGCTTTTTTTGCCGATGCTCGCAAGCGGAAGGCCCTAGGCCTGGCCCATACGAAGGGGATTGGCACGCCTCCTCAGATATCGGACTCGACGATCTTTGATGGCCCTTAAACGGGAGTCCTTTGTCCCAGGTTAGCATGCGTTCTGCCCGGTCGTCGGTTTTCTCATTTTTTTCTTCCGGTGGCTAGGAGGCATTCGCTAACATCTCAGACATGAGCGATACGACTTGGCATCTCATCAAAGCGGCTGACAATCAAGAATACGGCCCCATCACCACCGAGACCCTTTTGGGCTGGGCGAGCGAGGCTAAAATTTCGCCCATGGATAAGTTATCCAATGACGGGCGACAGACCTGGCAGCGGGCACCCATGATCCAGGAATTGCAGATGGATTGGCTGATCCAAATGCCGGATCAGTATCTTTACGGGCCGACCAATGTCGCTACCATTCAGGAGTTTTTAGCCACAGGAGAAATTGATGAAAATGTCGTTCTGATCAATTGCGTGGATGCCACGGAATCCCGGCTTTCAGATCAGGCCTTCTTTGGTTTTAGCCCGCATCACACGCGCAGCGCCGAAACTACCTTGGTGGGTGCCCAGTGGCCAGATCTGCAAAAGGGAAGTGGGGACGCGCTTTTGCAGCAGCGTGTCGGCCTTTTAGAAAAGCAAATCGTGGAATATCAGCGCTCACTGGATCAATGGGAAACCAGCTACCAGAGCCTGCGTCAGCAATTCATTGAGGCCACTGGGCGCGAGCCGCTTTAACAGGGAGATTTCACTTTTTGGGTCGTGTCTGGAAAGTGGGTAATCGCAGTTTCCAGCGCATGGCGGCGAGCCGCAGAATCAAGATTACCGACATCGCTAGGTAGCGATGGCTTTCTGAAGGTGGAAGCCATCGCTCCAGCAAAACAAAGACGGTGGCACCTATGCCAACCGCAGTCGCATAAAGCTCCACCTCCGCTCGCAGAACCCAGGGGATTTCACTGCGCAAAACATCCCTTAGAATGCCTCCGGCAACTCCCGTGACGATGCCCAGGAGGACCGCAACGACCGCTGGGGAGCCTTGGAGAAGGGCTTTCTCCGTGCCCACGATGCCAAAGAGGGCCAGCCCAAAGGCATCTGCCAAGGTCAACGCACGACTGGGCATTTCAATAAAGCGCGCCAGCACAAAGGTGCTTACAGCAGCCACCAGAGACCAAGTGATGTGGTCAGGAGCCTGAATCCAGAAAACGGGGCGGACGCCCAGGCAAAGATCGCGGATCGTTCCGCCACCCACAGCCGCAACGAGAGCCAAGACCACAGCTCCAAAGAGGTCCATGCGTTTTCCTTCTGCCGCAAGCACGCCAGAAACGGCGCAGACAGCGCAAGCAGAATACTCAATCCAGGGTGGCATCTGGCCATTTTGAACCAAAACACGCAGAAATCGAAGACCAAGTCTGCTTGTTTGTGAAGACATTGCCGCGAGAAGGATGCCTCGCTGCATGGTTTCACCCATCCGGCAACCTCTCAATTCGGTAAAAATAGGGTCAAAAGAGGGGGGTTAGGACTCACAAAAGCATGAGCTTGTGAAATTTTTCACAAATTCGGGTTGCCCGTCGTAAAGCCTTCCTGATAATGCACACGCCCCCATGGCAGCACTTCTCGCCAGCTTCGACTTTGCCTTCCTCATCACTTCGGTGGTGAAGATCGTTTTCCTGACCTTTTTGGTCATCTTGCCCATGGTCGCTTACTCCGTCTATGCGGAGAGGCGATTTTCGGCCATCATCCAGGACCGTGTCGGCCCCAACCGAACCGGGATTCCCCTAACTCTGTTTGGCTTCAAGAAGGACATCCAGATCTTCGGGATTGGCGGTTTGGTTCAGCCCATGGCAGACGGTCTGAAATTCCTCCTCAAGGAAGATTTCACACCGAAGTCGGTCAATACTTTCTACTACTGGCTAGCCCCAGCGCTGACCATGGTCCCGGCGCTGATGACTTGCGCCGTGCTGCCTTTCGGTAGCGAATTGGATTTCTCCTTCCTTAATCCGATGATTGAAAAATTGGGTGGAACAGGATTTTCCGCTCCTGTGAAGTCCGTGATCGCAGACCTGAATGTCGGGCCGCTTTTCACCTTCGCCATCGCGTCCTTGGGGGTTTACGGAATCGTTCTCGCAGGCTGGTCCTCAAACTCGAAGTATCCTTTCCTTGGCGGTGTTCGCTCCTCGGCGCAGATGATCTCCTATGAGCTTTCTCTTGGGCTTTCGATCATCCCGGTCTTGATGGTGTTCGGTGAGCTGAATCTCTCCAAGATGTCAGCTTTCCAAGATGCCAACGGCTGGCTCTTGTTGCCTTTTTGGGGGGAAGGTTTGACGGCTGAGCGTTGGGTGCTGTTGGTGCCCATGGTCATTTCCTTCTGCATTTTCACGGTGGCGATGTTTGCTGAGACCAATCGTCTGCCCTTTGACCTTGCGGAGTGCGAAACCGAACTCGTTGCAGGTTACCATACGGAGTACAGCTCCATGAAATTTGCCCTCTTCTTCTTGGGCGAATATGCCGCCATGATCATCGGGTCAGGTTTGGCCGTCACTTTGTTCCTGGGCGGATGGAGCATTCCTTTCTGGCCTTTCTTTGAGTATGTCGGGAACATGATTGGCCTGGATACCGTATTTGGCTGGTTTGGGAGCAGCTTTCAGCTCCACTACTCAGCAGGTTCGACGCCTCTTTGGCTTGGTCTTCTGCACATTGGTATCTTCTTTTTGAAGGTCATTGTCTTCATCCTGTTCTTCATCCTCATTCGCTGGTCCCTGCCGCGGTTCCGTTTTGACCAACTTATGAAATTGGGCTGGCTGTTCATGTTCGAACTGGCTTTGGCCAATGTCATCCTAACTGCCGTCATCATGGCCTGCTTCACGAAGTAATCTCCCCCTCCGATGGCAACAATTATCGTTCAACGCCCCAAGCTCGCCTGGCATGAGAGATGGTTCATCTCCACGCTCGTCAAAGGTTTGAAAATCACGCTCGGGCATGCCCTCAAGACCTTCCGCGAAATCGTTGGCGGTAAGGAGAAGGTGACCATGGAATACCCTGAGCAGAAATGGGATGCCAATCTGCCTTCTTACTACCGTGGTGCTCCCGCCTTGGTGACGGATGAGCAGGATCGTGAGCGGTGCGTGAGTTGCCAACTTTGTGAGTTCATTTGCCCCCCTAAGGCTATCCGCATCACTCCTGGTGAAATCCCCAGCGATGATCCCTGGGCGAAAGTGGAGAAGCGGCCCAAGGAGTTTGATATTGATATGACCCGCTGCATCTATTGCGGCATGTGCGAAGAAGTCTGTCCTGAACAGGCCATTTATCTGCGCAAGGATTACGCCATCACGGGTGAATCCCGTGCTGAATTGATGCACAACAAGAAGAAGCTCTATGAGATCGGCGGCAAGCGCGTTGGCCTCGTCAACAAGTGGAATGAATTGAAGTAGAGCCATGCCTTCCATCCTCTTTTATCTTTTCAGCGCGATGACTCTAGGCTTTGGCCTACTGGTCGTCACGGCGCGGAATCCAGTCACCAGTGCTTTATCTTTGGCGGGTAGTTTTGTCGGTCTGGCGGCTCTTTTCTTGAGCCTGGATGCTTATTTCATCGGAACCATCCAGATCCTTGTTTACGCGGGTGCTGTGATGGTGCTTTTCCTGTTCATCATCATGCTGCTAGATATCAAAGCGGAAGAAGGCAAGAAGCCCAACCTCTCTGCGGTTATCGGTGGCATTGTTCTGGCAGTTATTTTGGCGCTACAGATCGCGACTGTTTGCAGCAGCTTTAACAATGGCGCTGTTAAAATTAAGGACGCTCCTCTCGCGCTTCAGAAAGCAGGCGAGTTGGCCCAGCTTCCAACCATCGCCAATGACCTCAAAGCAGGCGTGCTGCCTGATGCCAAACTGATGGGTCTCACTCTGTTCCAGAAATACGGCTTTCACCTCCAGGTGGTCGGACTGTTGCTCCTTGTGGGCACAATCGGCGTGGTGGTGCTGAGCAAGCGTGAGAAAGGAGTCAAGGACGCCTGATGGTCACACTCAATCATTACCTTATTATCAGCGGGATGCTGTTCGCCCTCGGCCTAGCTGGGGTCATCGCACGGCGTAACATTCTCATCATCTATATGTGTTTAGAGATGATGTTGAGCGCAGCGAACCTCACCCTGGTTGCCTTCTCTCGTTTTCGTGTGACGGATGGGCTCCCTGACTATGCCGCTCAGTCTCTGGTATTTTTCACCATCACGGTGGCCGCTGCTGAAGTGGCCGTCGGCCTTGCCATCATTGTTGCGCTCTACCGTGCGAAGCAGAGCGTCGAAACTGAATCCGTCACCAAGCTGCAAGGCTAAGCGCAACCGAGAATCTCCCGCTCCATGCCCGACCAGGACGCCGCCCCCACACTCCCCTCTCTGCTGCTGCTGCTGCCGTTTCTGACGGCACTGACCATTTTGCTCGGACACAAGCTGCTGAAAAACGCCAGCGTGTTTCTATCGGTCGCTTCGGCCACTGTTTGCTTTGTGATCAGTGTGCTCTTGCTGCACTCCCAAGATTCCAATCCCGTTCTCTTGCCATTCGTGAGCGTCGGGAAGTTCAAGATCGCCATTGATGCGCTGATTGATCAGCAGAGTCGCGGTATGATGTTGATCGTCACCTCCATTGGTTTGTTGGTACACATCTTCTCGCTAGGCTACATGAAGGAAGATGCTGGCAAGATCCGCTTCTTCGGGGCTCTCTCCCTCTTCATGTTCTCCATGACCGGAATTGTTCTGGCCGGTAACTTGGTGATGATGTTCATTTTCTGGGAGTTGGTCGGTCTTAGCTCTTACTTGTTGATTGGACATTGGTTCGAAAAAGCGTCTGCCGCAGACGCTTCCAAGAAAGCCTTTCTTACTAACCGTATCGGAGACTTTGGTTTCATGATCGGCATCCTGATGCTGTTTGCTGCCAATCATGGCAATGTGGACTTTGCAGGTGCGGATGGTCTGCGGGAAGGTTTCGCGACAGGGAACTTGCACCATTTTGCGGAGACTCAGCCTTGGTTCATGTTTGCAGCTGCGCTTTGCTTGTTCATGGGTGCGGTGGGTAAGTCCGCCCAGGTTCCTCTGCACGTCTGGTTGCCAGATGCCATGGAAGGCCCGACCCCTGTTTCTGCACTTATTCATGCAGCGACCATGGTGGCTGCGGGCGTGTTCATGCTCGTGCGTTGTTCCTTTGTGATCGAAGCATCACCAGATGCAGCCCAGGTCATTGCCTGGGTCGGTGGCATCACTGCAATCTTTGCCGCGCTGATGGCCACACAGCAGAACGATATCAAACGCGTGCTGGCTTACTCCACTTTGTCACAGCTCGGTTATATGGTCATGGCAGTCGGTCTTCTCGCCATGCAGGTGGGCGGACATCATCATGAGGCTGGCCCAGGCCATCCGGCAATGTTCCATCTTTACACGCATGCCTTCTTCAAGGCTATGCTCTTCCTCGGTTCGGGTGCCATCATCTACGCCTGCCATCATGAGCAAGACATGTGGAAAATGGGTGGCCTGAGAAAGCACATGCCAGTGACCTTTGTGACTTTCGCTATCGGCACGGCTTCCCTTATGGGGTTCCCCTACCTCACGAGCGGTTTTTGGAGTAAAGAAGCTATTCTTGGCGTCGCTTTTGAAGTAGAGGGTGGAAGGCCTTTGTTTTGGATCGGGATCGTTACCGCCATACTGACTGCCTTTTACATGACCCGTTTGTTTGTGGTAGCATTCTTTGGCAAACCTCGAACAGACTCTGCACATCATGCGGTCGAGGCCCCAATCATCATGGTTCTACCTTTGATCGTCCTGGCTTTGCTAACCCTTGGTTCTGTGCCTCTTGCCAGGGTGTTTGAGGCCATGAAGCCAACTCATGCTCAACATCACACGACAGTGGAAATCATTTCTATCTGTGCTCTCATTGTTGGGTTTGTCGGCGGGCTAATCTTGTACAAGGGCAAAGACAAAGACCCGCTGAACATCAAGTTGTTCGCCAATAAGTTTTACGTGGACGAGGTTTACGCGGTCATTGTGAAGGTTTTCCAGGATGCGGTGGCGTGGATTGTAGCAGGGCTTGAGCGTCTCATTGTGGACGGTGTCATGGCTCGCCTTCCTGCTTATCTCGCTGCACGTGTCGGTTCTGCCGCGCGGATTCTTCAGGGCGGTCACTTGCAGGGTTATACCTTCCTGCTGGGTCTCGGCGTCCTGCTTGTTGTTTATGTTGTCGTGTTTGTCCTGCCCTCTGTGGGCCATTGATGGAGGAATGGAATGAGCGTTCTCGAAATCGTCATCCTGCTGCCAATTATCGCCGCTCTAGCCATCTGGCTTGGGGCACCAGCTCGTGCCACCTCGGTGGGCGCGGCTATCCTCAACCTGCTTATTGTGCTGGGACTTCTGTTCCAGTTCAAATCAGCCTCGGCTGGAGGTTCCGGTATGGCTTTCGAAAGCGCCCGAGTGGTATTGGATAATCCAGCCATTACCTTTGGGGTAGGTGCTGACGGCGTCTCTCTCATTCTCGCATTACTGACTGCACTCGTCACCTTCGCGGCAGTCTGGCAGATCGCTGCGGATAAACCGGCCATTTATCACATTGCATCCTTGTTGATTGCTGGTGGCGGTTTGGGAGCCTTCCTCTCGACCGATGTTTTCTTTATCTACGCTTTCCACGAGCTGGCCCTGATTCCCACCTTCCTCATGATTGGCTTGTACGGTCACGGTGAGGATTCTCACCGCAAGGCGGTTGCCTGGAAAACCACCATTTACTTGGGTGCTGGAAGTCTTGTTTTATTGGCCGGTCTCGCTTGGTTGGTACTAGAATACAGCGGGGGGCAGAAACTGACTTTTGACCTCAATGCTCTTCGTGCACAGGCTGCATTGACTCCGCTGCCCGTGGAAAAACAGGGCCTTATTTTCTTCGTCTTGCTGCTAGGCTTCGGCACCTTGGTGAGTTTGTTTCCATTGCATAGCTGGGCCGCTCCTGCCTATGCGACCGCTCCTACACCCGTAGCGATGCTACACGCTGGAGTGCTCAAGAAATTTGGTTTGTATGGCTTGATCCGCATCGCTCTGCCATTGTTACCTCAGGGTGCCCAGGTAGAATGGGTGCAGCAGGCACTGCTGTTCATGCTTCTGGGCAATATCTTGATCATGGGGTTCGTCACGATCGCTCAACGATCCCTGGATCAGGTTCTGGGTAATTCTTCGGTGATGCACATGGGCTATATTTTCCTCGGCATTGCCGCAGGCACAGAGGTAGCCTTGCAGGGTGCTGTATTGCTGATGTTCGCCCATGGAATTTCAATTGCTCTCTTGTTCGCTCTGGCAGGTCGCATGAGGAATCAGTTGGGAACCTTGGAATTGTCGAAATTGGGCGGGCTTGCTTCCCATGCTCCAATCTTCACCCTGTTGTTTGCTTTTGGGGCTTTTGCTTCTCTAGGCCTTCCGGGCTTGGCCAACTTTGCTGGTGAAGTGATGGTCTTCCTCGGGGCTTTCGGTAGCAATGGCAGCACAGAGTTTGGTCCTATGCAATGGACCGTCGTTGTAGCTCTTTGGGGAGTGGTGATGTCCGCTGTGTATATGCTGAGAGCTTTTCGTGATATTTTCCAGGGCACGGCCAATGCTGGGCTGTTCATGAATGACCCTGTGCTCAGCCAGCGCATTCCTTTGATTCTCCTCGCCGCTGCGCTTCTGATTGTCGGTTGCTGCCCTTGGCTTCTGCTGGACCTGCTGAAGTCGTTATCTGCCGTTAAAGTGGCTGCGATGTAGAAACTGATTCTCTTCTGATCCATGTCTGTTTTCTCCGTCGAAATCTTCTTGGTTGTTTTTGGTCTCGCACTTCTGTGTCTTGAGGCCCTCGTTCCTGCTCTGACTCGCCGCACACTTGCGGGGATCAGCATCGGTGGCGTGGCGTTGGCTTTCGTGTTGTTCGTTTTCGCCTCGAAATCGGCCGCGGACCTCCCAGCCTTTGTTCAGCCTTACCATCAGCTAGATACCCTGGCCGTGTTTTACAAGGGCTTCGCTTTAGTCATTACCCTTTTGGTGCTTTGGCTGACGGTTGAAAGCTCGGCTTATCTTACAAAGTTTACTCCTGGCGGAAACTACAGTGAGTTGTTCAGTCTGCCTATTTTTGTCTGCGTTGGCATGATGTGGATGGCTTCGGCAAAGGACTTGATCACAGTGTTTGTTTCTTTGGAACTCGTGACTGTTTCCTTTTACGTGTTGGTCGCTTTCGCGCGCAAAAGTAACTTGGCGCTCGAGGCCGGGGTGAAATATCTGATTTTGGGGGCTCTTAGCACAGGAGTTTTAGTTTACGGTATTGCGTGGATTTATGGCGTCACAGGTGCTCTCACTTTTGAAGGTATCGGTGCAGCGTTGACTCTCCCTGCGACTTCAAAATCGGCTGCTCTCTTGGCTGCGGCGTTCTTATTGTCCGGTTTGGCTTTCAAAGTAGCTGCAGCGCCTTTCCAAATGTGGGTGCCTGATGTTTATCAAGGTGCGCCGATTCCTGTGACGGCATTTCTTTCTGTCGGATCTAAAGCCGCTGGTTTCGTCGTTCTCACACGCACGGTAGAGGCGTTTGTCGTTAAAGGTTCGATCATTGCTTCCGAGGTGCAGGGACTGCTGATTGTGGGTGGGGCTTTGACGATTTTGCTAGGTAGCTTGCCTGCTATTTTCCAGACCAGCGTAAAACGTCTGTTGGCTTACTCCAGCATCAGTCATGCGGGTTATTTGCTCCTCGCTCTTGGGGCAGGCTCTGCTCGTTTTGACCTGAACTCGGGTGGTGTGGTTGCTTTTTATCTGGCGACTTATCTGCCTATGACGGTTTTAGGTTTCCTCGTGTTGGCGATTCTGCGTGCTCATGGCGGTGGCGAAGATTTGCAGGATTTCCGAGGTTTGTCCAAACGCAGCCCGCTTCTAGCTCTGGCCATGACTCTGGCCCTCGCCTCGCTGGCGGGCTTGCCATTGACGGCAGGTTTCATGGGCAAGCTCTTTGTGTTTACTGGGCTTGTGGATCAAGCCGCTTGGGGAGCTCTTGTCTGCGCAGTGATCGGTGCGGCCACGGGATTCTACTACTACTTCCGGGCGATTTTGGTGATGTACACGAGCGATGCTCAGAAAGCTGATCTCTTGAAGCTTTCAGTCGGCACAAAAGCTGGCGCTGCTGCCCTCGCGGTGGTGATTGTGGTGCTTGGGGTTTATCCGAAGCCCCTTCAGCAGCTCCTTATGCCGGCACCAGCATCGGTGGTTGCGCACTGAGTTTTTGGAAGAATTGAGCGCTTGTGGATGCAACAAGCGTCATTGAGAGACGTTTGTTCACGCTCTTTATGAAGTTCTCCGTCGCTTGTCTATTTCTTGCCCTCAGTTTTAGTCTTTACGCTGCTCCCCAGGATGACCAATATGTCCTGGGCCCTGACTCCCAAGTGCAATCGGGAGTGCCACAAGGGAAGGTGACCCAAATGCCAGCTTGGACTGAGTCTAAGATCTTTCCGGGGACCACGCGAGATTGGTGGGTGTATGTACCTGCCCAATATTCCAAAGAGAAACCAGCCTCGGTCATGGTTTTTTGTGATGGAGCGGGCTTTGTAAAAGCAGATGGTCAGTTCCGCGCTCCGGTGGTTTTTGATAACCTCATTGCCAAAGGTGAGATGCCAATCACGATTGGTATTTTCATTCAGCCCGGCTCCTTCCTCAATAAGGATCCGAAGGTGAAAGCCCGCAGCAATCGCAGCTTCGAATATGATTCTCTGGGGGATCTTTACGCCCGTTTCCTGCTGGAAGAAATCTTGCCTGCTGTGGCGAAGGACTACAATCTGAGCAGTAACCCGGATGATCGAGCTATCTGTGGGAATAGCAGCGGTGGAATCTGTGCGTTCACAGTGGCTTGGGAAAAACCAGAGTCATTTCGCAAGGTGGTGAGCCACATCGGTTCTTTTACGAATATTCATGGAGGCCATGTTTATCCTGCTTTGATTCGGAAGACGGATAAAAAGCCTCTCAAGGTCTTTTTACAGGACGGAAAAAACGATTTGGATAACCAATTTGGGAATTGGCCTTTGGCGAACCAAGACATGGCTGCGGCATTAAAATTTGCCGGCTATGATTACCAGTTTGTGCTGGGTGAAGGAACTCACAATGGCAAGCACGGGGCGGCAATGTTGCCAGATACCCTGCGCTGGCTTTGGAAAAAATAAGTGGGTCGTTTTGACTAAACTTTTGGTTATTCTCTCTATGAAACATCTCGCCTTTCTGTCTTTGGCATTTTTCCCTTTGTTATCCTCAGCCCAGGATACTTCCTTGCATGAATACCTCAGTGATGACCAGCCCTGGAAGGAGGCGGTTTCGGGTTATACCTTTACAGATGGCCTTTGCACTGATGCGGCAGGGAATTTGTTTTTTACCGATGTGAAAGCAGGCAAGGGCATCTACAAGCTGGACGCAGTAACGGGCAAAACGGATTTATTCCTGGATAATCTACCCGGTATCAGCGGCCTTCAAATTGGCCCAGATGGGAGGTTTTATGCCTGTCATAACCGGGAGCAACGTATCATCGCCATCACGATGAAAGGCGAAGTGGAGGTGCTCTTAACAGGCGTGAAGTGCAATGATCTGGTGGTCAGCAAAAAGGGTCATTTGTACTTTACGGAAACCCCGACGCAACGCATCCACCTCATTACCCAAGATAAGAAGCACCTCATTGCAGATGAAGGCCACGTGGCGAAGCCGAATGGCATCACCATTTCTCCGGATGAAGCGACTTTGGTTGTCTCTGAACACGGCGGTAAGCATGTGTGGACATGGCGGATCGAAGAAGATGGCACCCTCACTGGGGGGGCTCCTTTCATGACCATGTGGTTGCCCGTGGGCAAGGAAACGGCTGCCGGAGATGGGGCAACCACGGAGTCCAAGGGGCGTTATTTCGTCACGACGGACTTGGGCGTTCAGATTTTTGATCCAGCGGGTCGTCTAGCGGGTATCATTGCTAAGCCGGTGATGGATGGAAAAATCGTCAGTGCAGAGTTCGCGGGTAAGGACCATGACATCCTGTATGTCGCGGCCGGGGATAAGATCTTCAGCCGCAAGCTCAAGGTGAGCGGTTACTTTCGTTAAAGTGGCATCCTTCAGGTCAAGAAGGCTTCACTGATGGCTCGACGAAGGATCGGGTGTATGGGTGGCGTATCTTGGAGATGCGTTACCTTTTTCTCCTGATCGCTCTGAGCTTGAGTTCCATTCTGGCACAAGAGCCATCTAGAATCTTGCTAGCCGGAGCGGCTACCAGCAACATCACGCCCTCGATTGGTGGAGCCATTGTAGGTGGTTTTTCACCTTTTCCGTCCACGCACATTCATGACGATTTGCATGCGCGTTGTCTCGTGCTGGATAATGGCGAAAAGCGCTTGGCCATTGTGGTTTGTGATCTTCTGGGTGGAGCTCGGCAGATGTTTGATGAAGCCGCAAGGTTGATCCAAGTCAAAACGGGTATTCCCCGTGAGTATGTGCTGATGTCTGCCACACACACGCACTCCGCCAGCAGTGCGCTGAGTGAAAACCGCTACTCGTTGGATGAACCTCTGAGTGACTACCAGACCTTTGTCGCCGGACGCATTGCGGATGGTGTGACGCGTGCCGTCAATAACCTAGCTCCGGCTCGGATAGGCTGGGCTGTTGGGCAAGAGCCGGATCAGGTCTTCAATCGCCGCTGGTTCATGAAAGAGGGGACGGTGCCGCCCAATCCTTTTGGCGGGATAGACCAGGTGAAAATGAACCCGCCTCGCGGCGCGAATTTGGTCAAACCTGCGGGTCCCACAGACCCAGAAGTCGCTGTGATTTCACTCCAGACTCTTGAGGGCAAACCTTTAGCTGTACTAGCAAATTACTCACTTCACTATGTGGGGGATGTGGGGCCTGGGCATATCTCGGCTGATTACTTCGCTGTCTTTTGTGATCGTTTGCAACACTTGTTAGGCGCAGATCGGCAGGAAGTGCCTTTCGTCGCCATGTTAAGCAATGGCACCAGCGGTAACATCAATAACAACGATTATTCCAAACCTGCTGCCAAAGCTGGTCCTCCTTATAGCAAGATCCGCGCGGTGGCGGATGAAGTGGCCCAGGCTGCCTTTGAGGCCATGAAGGGAATCACTTATCAGACTTGGGTGCCTTTGGATTCACGCTTCAGCGAACTCAGGCTGGAAGCTCGCCGTCCGACTGCTGAGCAATTGGCGCGTGCGGAGGCGATTGTGGCTAAGCCTCGTGTGCTGGGTGGCAAGAACTTATTGGAGGTGGTGTATGCGGAGCGTACCCTGAAGCTTCGAGATGTGGCACCCCATATTGATCTACCGTTGCAGACTCTTCGGATTGGTGAAGCGGGCATTTGCGCGATCCCTTGTGAGACCTTTGTGGAAACTGGGTTGGAGATCAAAGTGAAGAGTCCGTTTAAACCTTCGTTTACCCACAGCATTGCTGGGGGCTATTATGGTTATTTGCCGACGCCTGAGCATCATCAACTGGGCGGGTATGAGACTTGGCTGGGAACGAATCGGCTCGAGGTCCAAGCCAGCACAAAGATCACTGCTCGCCTTCTTGAGATGCTGCAGAGCATGAAAAGCTCCAGCCTCCATTGAATATCTAGAAAGGCCGATGAAGTCTATTTGAAGGGCACTTCAATGGCTTGACTATTTCTTGATGGTTGCTGGTTTCTCAGTCCGTATAGCCACCCTACTCATGCGCGCTTTTTTATTCTCTTGTTTGTGTCTATGTCTGCTGCCTTTGCATGCTGCTTTGCCAGAGGTTCAGCGAATTCTGTTTCTGGGCGATAGCATCACGTATGGCGGCACCTATGTTCAAATCATTGAGGCGGCTCTGGTGGCCCAGCATCCTGATAAACACTTTGAGATCCTCAATCTAGGGTTATCGAGCGAGACCGTTTCAGGATTGTCTGAAGAAGGACATGCGGGGGGGAAGTTTCCTCGACCCGATCTGCATGAGCGGTTGGATCGTGTATTGGCGAAGATCAAACCCCAACTCGTCATCGCCTGTTACGGGATGAATGATGGCATCTATTATCCGTTGAGCCCAGAGCGAATGAAGGCCCATCAGGAAGGGATGAAAAAACTGCGGGAAAAGGTTATGGCAATCGGTGCTTCGATCATTCACCTGACGCCGCCTGTTTTTGATCCGCTGCCTATTCAGGCGCGAGTTTTGCCTGCTGGATTGAAAGATTATCCCCAGCCCTATTCAGGCTATGATGAGGTGTTGACGGCTTATGCCCAGTGGTTGTTGGAGCAGCGTAGCGCTGGGTGGCAGGTTCTAGATGTGCATGGGGCGATGACAACGGCGCTGGCTAGCGCCCGCCGCAATCAGGCAGACTTTAGTTTTTGCAAGGATGGTATTCACCCTAATACAGAGGGACATTTGGTGATGGCGGGACCACTTTTGGCTCATTGGGAGCTAAAGGTCACGGCGAATGGCCACCCTACACATGCGAATGGAGCGGCTATTTTTGAAGCCATTCAGAAGAAGCAAAATTTGTTACGCGATGCATGGTTAACGGAAACGGGCCATAAACGCCCAGGCGTGAAGGAGGGTCTGCCTCTGGCTGAAGCTGAAATACAAGCGGCTACTCTGGATGCCCATGCCCTCCATCTGGCGAAGAGTGCTACTGCCCAAGCCTATCCTGGGACGATTTCGAACTGGAATGGCTACTCCAAATATGACTTCACCGTGGGTGGGAAAATGGTCTCTGTAGTCGCTCCCCAAGAAGCTGCGCCAGGCAAGCCCTGGGTGTGGCATGGCGAGTTTTTTGGTCACAAGCCTGCGCCTGATATTGCGCTGCTGGGGAAAGGCTATCACATCGTGTATCTGAACGTACAGAACATGCTGGGCTCTCCACCTGCGGTGCAGCACTGGAATGCGCTGTATCGAGAGCTCACCACTCAGTATGGCTTCAGCACCAAGCCTTCTTTAGTGGGGTTGAGTCGTGGAGGTTTGTATTGCTACAATTGGGCTGCGGCAAATCCGGACAAAGTTTCCTGCATCTATGCGGATGCCCCTGTATGTGATTTTAAAAGTTGGCCTGGAGGCAAGGGGAAGGGGAAAGGAGACCCAAAGAATTGGGCGCTCGTGCTACAACTGTGGGATTTTAAAGATGAAGCTGAAGCTTTGAGCGCCAAGGTGAATCCGGTGGATCAACTGGAAGCTCTGGCTAAAAAGAGTGTGCCACTTTTACACGTGTATGGGGATGCTGATGACGTGGTGCCGTGGGAGGAAAACACAGGAATTATGGCTCAACGTTATAAGGCCCTTGGGGGAGACATCACTCTGATTGCTAAACCAGGTGTGGGGCACCACCCGCATGGATTGGATGACAGCCAGCCCATTGTGGATTTCATTTTGAAGCACACACGCTGAGTACTGTTTTTGTGCTGGAGCATGGGGGCCTTCGGCCCTATCGGAGTCCATCATGACGGATGAATCCCTTCACGAGCGTGAGCTCGGCGGCCAGTTGTTGGCCTCTGTATCACGCTCCTTTTACCTCACGCTGAAAGCTCTACCCCGGGAATTGCGTGAGCCGATCTCGCTCGCGTATCTCTTGGCTAGAACCGCAGATACCATTGCCGATACGGCGGCGGTGCCTGCGGAAGTGCGTTTAGATTGCCTGCGGGATTATGAGCGACTGGTGCAAGGGCAGGAAAATGAGGTGAACCTCCTGGCGGAGACCATCCAGACTCAGTTTGTTTCCCTTCAGGAAGATGAGGCTGAAAGGCGCCTCATGGAGCGTTTTGCAGATGGGGTGGCGTGGTTGGGAACGATCGGTGATGGGCCGTTGAAGGCCATCCGAGAAGTCTTGCACCACATCATTCAAGGGCAGATTTTAGATATCCAGCGATTCCCTGATGATGGTCAGGTGCGGGCACTGAACAGTGAGGCTGAGCTGGATGAATACACTTGGCTTGTGGCTGGGTGTGTGGGGGAGTTTTGGACGGAAATGTGCGCGGCTGAAAAGCCGGATTCGCTTGATTCCCGTGTTTCTCTTGAGCAGATGAAAAGCTGGGGATCCGATTTTGGCAAGGGACTCCAACTCATCAATATCCTCCGAGATGTGGGGGAAGACGGGCGTGACGGACGCTGTTATCTTCCAGGCGGATTGCAAGGGGAGTCACAACTTAAGGCAGCCTGGTCTCACTGGTTAGCCATTTGCCGCCAGAGACTGAGGTCTGGGCTTTTGTATGTTCAACATGTCAGCGATGGAAAGCTGCGTTATGCCACAGCCTTACCTTTATTGTTAGGTGCAAAAACGGTGCGGCGCATGGAGGCTGCTACTTGGGAGCAAGTGCAGCAGGGGATTAAAATTAGCCGATTGGATGTGGCCATGATTCTGGCGGAAGCTGCGGTGGCTAGCCGGAAGCCAGAGAGTCTGGAAAAGCTATATGTTAAATTGGCTGGCTGATCTCGAGTCTGCCGTGGCCTGAAAGCTGAATGCGCGTCAAGGTTGCATTTCCACTCGGGCGTATGTAGCTCTGAGCATGCGATATTTCGCGCTTACACTTTCCCTCATTGGTTTATTAGGAATCACAGCCTGCAAACGGATCGAATCCAAATTGGATCGTCTTGCGAGGGCTGCGGGCATCACGCAAGATCCACCCCCTGCCCCTAAAGTGGCAGAACCTGTGCTCACGCCTGAACAGGAGGCGATGGAGAAACGTTTGCAAGAAAGCTCTGTTTTTGAGGCTGCAAAAGCTGAGGATCTTGTGCCCAAGGCCGTTGCTTTCGAGTTAAATAAATCTGCGGTGGTTTCTATCTTGGGGTATCACGACTTTAAAGAACGTGGCGGTAGCCCGATGATCATTGCTGCTTCCAAGTTTCGAGAGCAGATGAAAGCCATTAAAGAATCCGGCATTCCCGTGGTTTCACTCAGTGATGTTTTAGCTTGGCGTAAGGGATTGAAGAACATTCCTGAAGAGTGTCTTGTAATCACGATGGATGACGGGTGGGAAGGGGTATATACCTATGCTTACCCGGTACTTAAAGAGTACGGTTTTCCCTTCACGGTTTATGTATATAAAAAGTACGTCAACATAGGTGGACGCAGTTTGAGTTGGGAGCAAATCAAGGAGATGATGAAACACGGCTGCGAGATTGGGAGTCACAGTGTTTCTCATGAAAGTCTGCGTGCGAAAAAAGGACGCAGCGAGGCCGAGCATCTTCAGTGGGTGTTGGCTGAGCTCAAAGACTCGAAAGAATTCCTTGAGAAGAATCTGGGTGTGCCCTGCACCAGCTTTGCATACCCTTTCGGGATCTTTGATGACACCATGGCTGAAACGGGTCTTCAGGTGGGCTATGAGACCCTCGTGACGGTAAACAGCCAAAAAGTAAATTGGGATACACCAATGGGAAAAATCGGGCGTTTCATCATCCACGGGGAAAGTGATACGAACTTCAAGTTAGCCACCAGTTTCCGAGGGCGTGGGGATGTCACATCGAATCATTTCCTTAAAGCGGACGCTAAAGATGCCGAAGGCCATCAACTCATCACCTTGAGCCCCGCTCCTGAAGAAGTCATCAAGGACCGCCGACCTACAATACAGGCTAGTCTGACACGTGTCGGCACCGTGGTGCCGGGGAGTGTGCGGCTGAGGATCGCCGGATTAGGGCCTGTGCCTGCCGTGTATGATCCTGCCAGCATGACCGTAAGTTATCGTATGCCTTACCGTCTTCGTCGGCAGGATTGCGCGGTTACTTTGAGCTTTAAGAGAGCGGAGGGATTGCCAGATGAAGTGGTGACTTGGCGATTCAAACTGGACCTGGAGGCCAGTTACCTCCCTCAGTCCTAAACTTAAGTTAAAGGGCGAAAACCCCTGAGATTAAGTTTAACCTACGATGTGTAAAAAGGTTTAACCTTTGATTGACACGGGTTAACTTTCCTCAAAGTATATATAGGTTAGCTCTATTCATTCAACATAACTTATGGCCACTTCATCCCTTCCTTCTGTAGATCAACTCACCCGCGCTCTGGAAATCACCAAGCAAATTGAAAGATTGCAGGCTGAATTGGCCTCCATTCTCGGCGGCGATAGCAAAGCCGCGAAGAGACTGGCTAAGGCTGATAAACTGGATGGTCGCAAAACTCGTATCATGTCTCCTGAAGCCAAGGAGAAGATCGCTGCCGCCCAGCGCCTCCGCTGGGCTAAGCAGAAAAAGGCCGACAAAAAAGCCTAATTGAAAAGGGGGCTGTGCTCCCTGCCATTTTCTTGCCTCTTGAAGGCTTTAAGCGTAATGCCGTAGATCATGGATCTGCGGCATTTACGTTACTTTCAAGCAGTGGCGGAGGAGTTAAGCTTCTCTCAGGCTTCCCGTCGTTTGCACATTGCCCAGCCAGCTCTTTCGCGAGCCGTGCAAGATTTGGAGAGCGAATTGGGGACTCGGCTTATTGAGCGTGATCGCCGCACCGTGGCCCTTACCCCGGCTGGAGCTGTCTTATTGCATGAAACCGCGCTCCTTTTGGAGAGGTTTGAGGAGTCCATGCGCCGCGTGCGACGAACTGCATCTGGTGAGGAAGGTGAATTGCGCCTGGGCTATATTGGCCCTCCTACGCAGGGCTTTCTGGGGCGCTTACTGCATGACTATCGGGCGCGTTATCCGAAGGTGTCTGTGCATCTGGAAGAGCGGACACCGGAGCGTGTCTGGGAAATGGTGGCGAAAGGTCGGCTTTCGGTGGCGATCACCAGGCCTCTGCCTGGGCAGGGGGAACGCTCTTTGGAGACACTGCTTTTACGCAAGGAGCCGTTAGGCATCGTGGTGCCTTTGGACCATCCTCTGGCAGCCCGCGACTCGGTGACCTGGAAGATGCTGGCTCAGGAGTCTTTGATTGTTTTGGCGCGTCGGGAGGGGGTGGGGTTGCATGATGAAATCCTCGCAGCCTGCCGTGCGGCTGGTTTTACCCCACGCATCGCTTACAGCCCGAGCCTCATGGGGACGGTGCTCAGTTATGTCGAGGCGGGTGCGGGTGTCGGGATCGCGACGGACAGTGTGGCAGCAGTCTCCATGTCCCCCTCTTTGCGCTACCTGAGTGTCACACCCGAGCGCACGGTGCCGCTGGTACTTGTGTGGAATCCGGAAGAAGAACCGCCACCAGTCATCGCTTTTCGGGAATTGGTGGGGGAGTGGTTAGCGGCAGGTCGGCTCTGGGAGTAAACGCCGCAGCTAGAGACTCAGGGGGGATCAACTGCTATTTGACGTCAAAACAGGCGGACTTGAAGACAATTCACACTCTGGGAAATCTCCTGGCCGGACGGTGCGTATTGGTTATGAGTGTCCTTTGACGCCACGGTTCTTCCCCCAGACCTTTTCCATGCACTTCTCCCGTTTTTTTCCTCTTTTGTTGGTTCTTCCTGTCGCAGCTCCTGCGGCAGAGGCTTTGGCCACACGTGGTCAGGCGACCTATGAACAGAAAATCAAACCGATGTTGGAAAAGTACTGCTTTGATTGTCACGCCGATGGCATGGACAAAGGCAGCTTCACCTGGGACAAGCATACTGACTACACTTCCTTGCGCGGGGACATGAAGTTTTGGGATCATGTGCGGCAGCAGATCGTCACGCACGTGATGCCCCCTGAGAAAAAGGACAAACCCAGCCTCGATCAACGGGATGAAATGGTGGCCTGGATTGACGATGCCATCTTTTGGTTTGATCCCACCAAGCCTGACCCTGGCCATGTGACTTATCGTCGTCTCAATCGCACGGAGTATAACAATACCGTGCGTGACCTTCTTTACGTGGACAGTCGCCCGGCTCGCGAGTTTCCGCCAGACGATACCGGCTACGGTTACGACAACATTGGCGATGTCCTGAGCCTTTCCCCCATGCTGATGGAGAAGTATCTGCGTGCCTCCCGTGCGGTGGCGGAGGATGCCATGGATACCCAGACGCCTGGTCATGCCGACCTGGAGATTCAGGGCCGCAAGTTCTACAAACAAAAGGGAGACACTCGCGAGGATGGCACGCGCCGCTTTTTTTTCGCCAATGCTGAGGTGTCGCAAAAATTTGGTGCGCCAGCAGATGGCAATTACACGGTGACCCTGCATGTGGCCGCGACCGAGGCCGGTGGCGAACCTGCAAAAATCGGGATGAAGCTGAATGGCAAGGATGTATCCACCTTTGATGTCACCAAGCGCTGGAAGGCGGAGAAGCCTGAGTTCCAGGAGATCACCTACACGCTGGCTTTGAAAGCAGGGGAGTCCAAGCTCTCCATCGCCTTCCTGAATGATTTCAGTGATGACAAAAACCCGGATCCTGCCAAGCGTGACCGCAATGTGGTGCTGGACAAGGTGGAGATCAAAGGGCCCAACAGCCTGCTGGCCCCCCGTGGCAGCCGTTTCCTGCGCTGGCTGCTGGATGGCAAACCCGTCGGCCTGCCTGCGATCCAGCTCACGGGTGAAGATCTGGAAAGCGGTCAGGGCAATGCTAGCCGTGACACGGGCGGCATCGCCCTGGCGAGCAGTGGTTATGTCAAACATCCGCTGCAACTGACCAAGGCTGGCAAGTATCGCATCACGGTGAAAGCCGGGGCGCAGCAGGCCGGGGAGGATCCCGCCAAATTTGATGTGCGCATTGCTGGCAAAACGGTGGGGGCTTTCTCTGTGACGGCCAAGAATCAGGCCCCGCAATGGTTCAGCCTGGATACAGATCTGCCAGAAGGCAGCCATGAGATTCAGATCTGGTTCCTCAATGATTTTTATGACGAGGCCACCAAGGCGGATCGCAATCTGTGGGTGCATCAGGTGAAGCTGGAGGGTCCTGTGGATCAAGGTGGGGCTTTGGCGGCGGATGCTGTCCCTGCATTGGTTGAGAAAATGGGCACGCGACTTTTCCGCCGCCCGATGACGGCCGATGAAAAGACCAAGTGGCAGACGTTTGCCGAGCTCGCCATCAAGGAGGGTGAGAAGCCACTCGGCGCCCTGAGTTATGTTCTGGAAGGCATGCTGGTATCGCCCTCCTTTCTTTTCCGTGGTGATCCCCAGCCGACTGGGGCTGTGGCAGATGGCTCGGCTTTGATTGATGAGTATAGTCTGGCGGCACGCCTGTCTTACTTCCTCTGGTCGGCACCGCCTGATGAAGCTTTGCTACAACTGGCTGCTATGGGCGAACTGCGGAAAAACCTCCCTGCCCAGTTGACCCGAATGATTGGGGACTGGAAGGCGGCAGCCCTGACTGAGGATTTCGCTGGCCAGTGGTTGCAGTTGCGCGACATGGACATCGTCTCACCCGACACGAGGCGTTTCCCTGAATGGAAAGGCGGCATTGCCTTCAGCATGAAGCGGGAGAGCCAGATGTTTTTTGATCACATCTTGCGTGAGAACCGCAGCGTGATCGACTTCCTGAATGCTGACTATACCTTTGCGGACAAGAAATTGGCCGAGTGGTATGGGATCAAGGATTTCCAGGGTGAGAAGTTTCAAAAGGTCTCCCTCCAGGGCACGCCGCGCGGTGGCATCCTGACTCAGGGCAGCGTGCTCACTCTGACCTCTGGCCAGACCCGCACTTCGCCGGTGAAGCGTGGTAAGTATCTGCTGGAAAACATTCTAGGCACCCCGCCGCCACCTGCGCCGGGTGGGATTCCGCCGCTGGATGAAACCAAGGTGCGAAGGTCCAAGATGACGCTGCGCGAGCAGTTCGCCGAACACCGTGAGAACACCTCCTGTGCAGGCTGTCACGCCTTCCTGGATCCCATGGGTTTTGCGTTTGAGCATTATGATGCCATCGGTCGTTATCGTGAGAAGGAAAAGGATCTGCCCATTGATGCCGCAGGCACCCTGGTGCGTGGCCAGTCTTTCCAAAACATGACGGAACTGCGCACGATTCTGGCCCGTGACATGGCGGAAGATTTCACCCGCAATCTGGCGGAAAACATCCTCACCTTTGCCCTGGGCCGCGGCCTGGAGCACAGTGACAAACCTGCGGTGAAGGAAATCGTGCGCCGCACGAAGGAGGGGGAATACAAGTTCCATTCGCTGATCCTCGCTGTCGTGGAAAGTGTGCCTTTCCAAAAAATGCGAGTGGGTGCGGAGGCGGAGTGACCATTGCGCTGCTGCCCCGTCCTCGCTATCCATGCCTTTCAGGAGGCTGTCTCTCCTGAGCAAACTTCCTTTCATGTCTGATACCCCCGTCTCCACCACTCAGGGCCGCGTCATTCGCGCAGCCCTCATCATTTTCCCCTTTGGAACTGTCATTCTGGGCATTGCCTCCTTTGGCATCTGGTGGACGAAAAAGGTGAAGGTGGAGGAGCGTGGCTACAAGTATGCCCTGGCCCTGCGGCGCGATCTGACCGAGGCCGGTTTGCAGCGGCATGTGGACATCCTCAAGGATGTCATGAGCCAGCCGGATGCACAAAAAATCCCTGCGGTGGCAGCTTATCTGGAGTCCAGCATGGGGGCTGAAAACATGGGCTATCAGGTGCGCCGGGTGCGCTTCCAGAAAGAGTCGCTGGAACTCGCCAATGTGGATGTGGAACTGACGGGCAAGACACGCTTCCGTGAGGTGGTGCTTTTGCTGGTGCCGTATGGCGATCCGGCCCGTCTCAACGCCGAGGTCCATTCCATCGCTTTGCTGATGTCACTGGCCCATGCCATCACGGGTGAGGCAGGTTCTCAGACTCTGCGCTTGGCGGTGGTGCCAGTGGGAGCGGAGAAGGGAGCCATCGAACGTTTTGTCTCCGCTGCCCTTGGTAAGGATGAACGCTTCATGCAGGTGCTCGTGGCCGGGGCTCCTTCCGAGGAAACCATGAAGGCCCTCAACGAAGCCTTCCGTGTGCAGGAAACGGGCACCGTCATCACGGCCCTGCCTGAAACGGTTGACACACCGACCACACTGGCCGCAGCGCAGGCTCTGAAGGCCCGGCTGCTGAAAGCGGTGGAGTAGGGTGGAATGATGCCCAGGGGCTCGTCGAGCAGGGGCAACTCGACCTTTTTCAATCATTGTGTAACCCACCTTAAAGATTGAATCTTCGAATTGCGCAGGATTGGTGGGCCGCATTCATCCCCAATCCGCTCTGAGCCTTTAGCCAACCAGGGCTCTTTGAGAACTTGGGATTGAGGAGGCGAACGGGGAAGACGGCCAGAATTTACACCGCAGAGATTGGAAGACCGCAGAGATGAATTTAAGATGGCTTTTCTCTGCGGTCTTCCAATCTCTGCGGTGTATCCTTCTTCGAAGGTGCAGACGAAGGAAGAGCGCCGCAGATGAATGGAGCGGACGCTGGGGAGAGAGAATGCGCTTTGGGAAGTTCTGGATGAGAGATCGAACGAGGTGTGAACCGCCCCAAAATTCATCCTGCACAGGCGGGCTACATCCTTTTTTAACTGCTTATACGATTTAGCCTGATGAATTGGTGAAATGGCGGCAGTTCGGGCGTCGCGCTGCGACGCAATGAGTGAAGGCGATGCGCGGGCCAAAACCGCGCCTTGAAAGGCGCGGCTAAGATACGGACGCCGCTCTGCGGCTGGGGAAAGAGGTATCGAGATGCGGGCCTGAAGCTTGGTTTCACCAGTCAGTGTGGCTAAATCGTATTAGCTCTTACAGCTTGGGCGGCGCTGGTTTGATGGGGGCCTGCTGGCCACTGACGACACCGTGGACTTTCGTCGGGCGTTTGTAGATGGTGTCGCCGCAGGCAATGAAGAGCTCGCTCAAATCCTTGCCGCCGAAGCAGACATCGTGGGCGGGCTTTGGCGTCGGGATGATGAAGTTCACCCGGCCAGCCTGATCACACACCTGGATGCCGAGAGAGGTCGCGACGTAGAGACGGCCTTCGGTGTCCACGCAGAGGCCTGAGCCATCCACACCACCATCAAGTTGACAGAAGGGCTGACCGTTTTGTAACTTCGATCCATTCACTTGCACGGCGAAGATGAGATCGATTCCTTTGCCCGCTAAATAAAGCTGGGCCTGATCGGGACTCAAACATAACCTGCTGTTCTCCGGCGGCCATGGTGAAGATCCTGGAGTTCGCAGATAGGTGTAAGTCTCCACATCGCCTTTCTGGAGCGGAAAGGTGGAAAGCTCGTTTTTGAATGTGGAAATCACCATGCCACTGTTCGTGATAAGAGCGTCTGAGAGCAGATGATAGCCTAACAAAAGATGTTCTGGTATGGAAGTGTCAGGCTTGAGGGATTGTTTGTCACTCTCATAGGTCCATAGGAGTCCGCCTTTCTGAACGGGAATTACACAGCTTGAGGGCGCAGCCAACTCAATGACGGAAGTTTCTCCAGACAGTTTCACAAGGAGGGGAGTCGTTGAGCTTGACCCATAGACAGTGCCTGTGGTGTCGGAGGATAAGCGGGAGTAATCTTCTGGATGCACACCCTTGGCGCCCCATTTCTCTGGTGGGATGCTTGGCGCAGATCGGGCTTTGATCCATTCGCTCCCTGTATTCACCACCTCATACCCCTTCCACTTCGACTCTCCCTTGGGGTTAGCTTTCACTTCGATGTCGGTTTGCCAGTCGCGCCAGAGCCAGCGGAGGACGTCGGGGAAGATCTGGCTGGCATGCTTTTGGTTATGCCCGCCTTCGCCCCAGGCGTGGTTGACGTCATAGCCGGCCCAGGTGAGGCTGCGTTCCATCATCTGATTGGCCATCCACCAGTCGCCGCAGTAGAGGTTGTTGTCGCCAGTGCCGCTTTGCAGGTAAATACGCAGGGGTTTGGGTTCGATTTTGCGGACGAGCACGGGGAGCTGATCCGCCCCATGGATGCCGACGTAGGTGCCTACACCCGTGAAGACGCGGCGGAAGCGGTCGGGCCGATGCCAGGCGACCATGAAGGCGCAGATGCCGCCGCTGCTGTTGCCCGAAATGGCGGCGTGATTGGGATCCTGGCTCAGAGTGATGGCGTGCTTTTTCTCGAGGGCTGGGAGGAATTCTTCGATGAGGAATTTCGAATATGTTGGCGTGATGCTGTCATACTCGTAGCTGCGGTTGAAGCGGGGCAGGGCATTGTCATTCGCAGCCGGGACGACCCCGGGTTTGATGAAGATGCCGACGAGGGAGGGGATGTCCTTTTTGGCAATGAGGTTATCAAACACCACGGGGGCCTGGTAGATGACCCCATCCTGAAAGACCATGAAGTGAGTGGGCTGGGCCTTATCAAAGCCCGCAGGCAGGTAGATCTGATATTCCCGTACGGTGCCTGGGAAGACGCTGCTTTCAGGAGCGGTGTAGCTGTCCTTGATCAGCGTGCCCTTGGCCACGTCGGCCTGCGGTTTTGAATCCGCCGTCAGGGGAAATTCGGGTTCGGCGGCCAGGATGTGCAGGCTGAAAAAGAGAAGCAGCAGGGAGTGTTTCATAAACGAGGTGACCTTTAGAGCTGAACGGTAACGGGACAAACTTTCTCCGGGCGTTTTAGCGGTGATGCCGTTTGGGCATGAACATGATGCTGGAATGGGATTATATTATCAATCGGGATGATGGATAAGCAGGGAATGAAACTTCTCACCGCAACCTTTCTCTTTGGAAGCCTATGGCTGGCTCTCATCACGGTGATGCACGGCAAGCTCAATTTAAAGTGGTTTGCGACTCGTGCCCCCGGGGTGTCCACAACAGAGAAATACAAGATCGGTTTCCTGCCCGTGACCTGTCACCTGACCTGCCCAGTGACGGATTTCATCAACAAGGAGACGACGGGCGATGGCATCTTTGAACCGGTGCGCTTCAACGGCTGGCCGGAGCTGAAGGAAGCCTACCTTTCCGGCTACACGCCTGCGACTTTCATCCTGGCACCCATGGCTATCGCCCTTCGCGAGCAGGGCGTGCCGATCAAGATCGTGTATCTGGGGCATCGAGATGGCAGTGCGGTGATGGTGCACAAGGATTCGAAGATCTACCGGATGGAGGATCTTCGTGGGAAGAAGGTGGCGGTGCCGAATCGTTACTCCAACCAGCGGCTGCTGATCTTCCGCGCGCTGAAGCAGGCGGGAATGACGGTGAAAGACATTGAGCTGGTGGAGATGCCACCGCCAGACATGCCCGCCGCCCTGTATTCAAAGGCAGTGGATGCCATCTCCAGTGGCGAGCCCTTCATGGCCCAGACTGAACTGGACGGTTATGGGCGTGTGCTTTGGCTAACCAAGGATGTGTGGCCAAACTTCATTTCCTGTGTGCTGGCCGTGCATGAGGACATGATCAAAAACGACCGTGAATCCGTGCAGAAGCTGGTGGATGGCATCGCCAGCAGCGGCAAATGGCTGGATGAAAAGATGGATCACCGCATGGACGCGGCGCAGTTCGTTTCAAAAAATTACTACAACCAGCATCCGCGCCTGCTCACCTTTGTGCTGAGTAAGCCGCCAGACCGCGTGAAATACACCAACCTGGCCCTGAGGAAGGCTGATTTTGAAGAGATCGAAGAACTCGGCAAAGATGCAGGCATTGTGACGGGCAGCGCCCGCTTTGAAGACTACACCGATGTGTCCTTTGTCCCGGATGAGTCCCTCGTAAAGCCTTATGTCTTTGAGGGAGTTGGCAAGGAATGAGGCCCCGGGTCTAACGTTCTTTAATTTTTACTGCATGAACAAGTCTCTCCGAGGCACGCTGTTGCCGGTCTTCACTGCTTTCTTCTTTTTGGTGCTCTGGCATGTGCTGGTGAAGCTGTCTGGAAGCGATCTCTTCCCCACACCGCTGGATGTTGCCAAAGGCATCCAAGAGCTTTTCGAAAAAGGCCTTTTGCTCAAATACATTGTGGCCTCGCTGTTTCGCGTGAGCTGGGGTTTCATCTTGGCGGTGGTCGTGGGCGTGCCACTCGGTCTGGCCCTGGGCTGGTTCCGCCCAGCTTATGAGGCGCTCAATCCGATGATTCAAATCATGCGTCCCATCTCGCCCATCGCCTGGATTCCGGTGGCGATTCTTTGGTTCGGCATTGATGACACCGCACCGGTCTTCCTCATCTTTTTGGCCAGTGTTTTTCCCATCACGGTCTCCTCCATGGCGGCAGTGCAGAACATGCAGCTTGTGTATCTGCGTGCGGCGCAGAACTTTGGAGTGCAGGGGTCACAACTGTTCCGCCGGGTCATTCTTCCCGCGGCCCTGCCTCAGATCATCACGGGCATCCGCATCGCCCTGGGCATTGCTTGGCTGGTGGTGGTGGCGGCGGAGATGATCGCCGTGAATAGCGGTCTGGGCTATCTCATCATTGATGCGCGCAATGCAGGGAAACGCTACGACCTCGTGGTCGCAGGCATGGTGATGATCGGTCTGATCGGGCTGGTGCTGGATCTGCTGGTGCGGCAGTTGGAGAAATTCGATGAAGTTCGCTGGGGTTATGGACAACGCTAAAACACTTATTCAGGTCCGGGATTGCTGGAAGTCTTTTCCAGGCAAGTCCGGGGAAATGATCCACGTGCTGGAGCGCGTGAATCTGGATGTCCATGAGGGGGAGTTTCTGTGCATTGTCGGGCCCTCCGGCTGCGGCAAATCCACCCTGCTAAACATCATTGGCGGGTTTATCAAAGAGACCCAGGGGGAGGTGCGCGTGGATGGGGGGCCTGTACTCGGGCCTGACCCCAAGCGCATTTTTGTCTTCCAGGAAAACGGCGTTTTCCCCTGGCTGACGGTGGAGGAAAATGTGGGCTTTGGCCTCATGTCCCGGCCTGCGGCTGAGAGGGAAGAGCGGGTGCGGCATTACATCGAGATGGTGGGCCTGAAAGGCTTTGAGAAAGCCTATCCTCGTGAGCTTTCCGGTGGCATGCGCCAGCGGGTGGAAATCGCCCGTGCGCTGGCGGCGAATGCGGACGTGCTGTACATGGACGAGCCTTTCGGCGCGCTGGACTTTTTGACGCGTCTGAAAATGCGGGCGGATCTGATCCGCATCTGGCAGGCGGAAAAAAAGACCGTCCTCTTTGTCACGCATGACATCGAAGAAGCGGTGCAGCTAGCCGACCGTGTGGTGGTGATGAGCCGCCGCCCAGCGACGGTGGCAGAGACGGTGACCGTGGATCTGCCACGCCCCCGCGACCTGGATGCACCCGGGTATCTGGCCACTCGCGACCGGATCTTTGCCATCATGGGCATGGATGTGCACAGTGGCGGCGACTTATCGCATTAAAGCATCACCATGATGCGTTAATGGAATCATAGTTGCATGATTTGCAGTCGTAATGATTGGTGAACCTCAACTGAAAGCAGTCCTTTTTCATGAATTCCCAATACGACGTCCTGATCATCGGTGGTGGCCCTGCTGGAGCCAGCGTGGCCACGATTTTGGCTGAGCATGGCCACCGGGCTTTGGTGATCGAGCGTGCCAAATTCCCCCGCTATCACGTGGGCGAGTCCTTGATCCCCTTTACCTTTGGCCCCTTGGAGCGGCTGGGCATGATCCCGAAGATGAAGAAGAGCCACTTCGTGAAGAAGTACAGCGTCAGCTTTGTGCAGCCGGATGGCCGCCGCTCGCAGCCGTTTTATTTCCACACCCGTTATGACAAGGAAACCATCGCCCAGACCTGGCAGGTGCTGCGTTCTGAGTTTGATGAAATGCTGCTGAACAATGCCCGCGACAAGGGGGCCCACGTGAGGGAAGAAACCACGGTGGTTCAGCTTCTGAAAAATGATAGCGGTCACGTCATCGGCGTGGAAGTCAAAAACAAGGACGGCAGCCTGGAACAGTTGTATGCCAAGCTGGTCATCGATGCCTCAGGCAAGGAGGCCTTTGCCTCCAGTCGCCAGGGCTGGCGTGTGGGCGATCCCTACTTGAACAAGGTGGCCATCTGGACCTATTACAAGGGATCCAAACGTGCGGAGGATCTGGATGAAGGGGCCACCACCATTGCGTTTGTGCCTGACAAGGGCTGGTTCTGGCACATCCCGCAGCACAATGACATGGTGAGTGTGGGCATCGTGGCAGAGGGCAAGTATCTAACTCGCGATGGATTCCGCGATCCGGAGGCGATGTTCCAGCGTGAGATCGGGCAAAACCAGTGGATTAAAGAGCATCTTTCCACGGGTGAATGCACCGGGGAATATTGGCTAACGAGCGAGTATTCGCGTCATTCCAAATATGGCTCTTCGCCAGGACTGCTTTTGGTGGGAGATGCTTTTGCTTTCCTGGATCCTGTCTTCAGCAGTGGTGTCATGCTTGCACTGAAGAGTGGGGTGCTGGCAGGCGATGCGGTGCATGAAGCCCTGGTGGCCAATGACCTGTCACCGGAGCGTTTTGCCGACTATGGCCGGCAGATTCGTGAGGGTGTGGAAAACATGCGCAAGCTGGTCTATGCCTTTTACGATCCTAACTTCTCCTTCAAGGATGTGGTGATGAAGTATCCTGAGGCGGGAGCCGAGCTCACTGACTGTCTATCCGGTGACTTGAACAAAGACTACACCCCCCTTTGGAACCGCATCCGCGAGTTTGTAAAGCTGCCTGACGACTTGCCTTACGGGCTGCCTTTGGCGGCCTGAGCTTGAGTTTTCTTGACGATGTAAACGATGGCCAGAAAAGCCACGATGGCTGCTAGGCCGATCAGATTTTCTCGCCAAGACGGCGGGAAAATGAGCACGAAACCTGCGTCCTTCACCAAGGCCGCGAAACTGCTGACGCAAAAAGGCATCAGGAAGAGACGAAAGGTCACCCAGGGATCCATGCGGGTCCTTTGAACACCCGCCGGCCGGGTGCTGATGATGAGAGCCGCACCGATGATGCCACTGAGGCCCAGGGAGGTGAGCCAGATGCGCGGACGTGAATCAAAGTGGCCGATGACATTGACCGTGTACCAAATGGCATAACACCACAGGATGACTCTTCCGGTGGAGAGTTCGCGCAGATAATGAAGGAGTCGGGTCATCAATGACGGATGCAGCATGACAGAGACCACTTCGTCAAATCAAGAGAGAGGAAAAGCATCTCATGGGTCTGAATCCGTTCGGTCTTAGTTGTTATCAAACAAAGACCGTAAAGCCTCGGGCAGTTGCTCGAATTGCCATTGGCGCTCAGTCACAAGGTCGGACGCTGCCTTTGCGGCGCAGTCTGCGGCGTGAGGCGCATGCCCTGCGACATGAGCGATGGCGGCGGCGTGGCCTGCGGCACGTGCGGCTGATTGGGCCTGCTTGTCCGTTGTATCGCGGGCAGCGGCGTGAGCCGCAAAGGCTGCTGACCGTGCCTGGCCTACCTTGATCTGACCCCGCGCCCAGGCGCGTGCGGCAGCGATGCCCTCGCGAGTTCGGAGATCCCCAGGGCGATTATCCTCGAAATAGGGAAGGACATGCTCTGCGCAGGTCGCTGCCCACAAAGCCAATGCCTTGTGATCAGCTCCAGAGAGCCGACGTGAGGTGGCGGTGTCCAGCTTCTTCAGCCTATTCAAATGAGCCGGAACTGCGGCGCGTGTGAAATTGGGAAGGATCGTTCCTATGGCAGTGCAGGGAGCGTAATCACAAGCCTTCACCGAGAACTCAAAGGTCAAATAGTCAGCTCTGGTGAGAGATGGTAAATGTGGATACTGCATCCAGCCAAAGGGCATTTCTAGAGCAGGACCACTCAACATCTCTTCGGTGACTTCGTATCGCATTTTTCGAAGAAGATGAAAGGTTCGATCCACATTCCGGATAGCAGAGATTCTGAATGCATACTCGCGATGACGGAATCCGTGGTCGTGAGCGTACAGCCATTCTTCCAAAGGCAGAACTGAGCCTAGCAGATGCACATGACCATCGGTTTTATCAATGATGATGCCTCCTGAGCCAATGCACGGTTCCGCGTGGTCTAACCACCAATAGGTATCAGTTTCCTTGATCTCCCCAGCCTGCGGATAACCTGGGCCATAGGTAGAGGCTCTGATTTCGAGGGCTTTCTCCAGGGTGATCATTTTAGGCCAAATAGGGGTAAATGTTTGTCAGGGCAAGTTTGACAACCACATCTACCACCAGGGAGACCTGCTGCTCAAGGCCGTGTCCGTCCGGCTTCGCGAGCTTGGCGCAGAAAGTCGCCGAACTCCTGGACCTTCTCAGGGAGCTTTTCAGCGAGGTTGTTTTGTTCGGCGGGATCCTGGCTCAGATCATAGAGTTGGACCTGATTGCCTCCGCTGTCTTTTTTGGCGGCTGCTTTGCCGTAGCCGCCTTTACCTGCCTCCATGAATTTCCAGTTTCCGTGGCGCAGTGTCAGCGGTGTTTTGGTGCCCCCGACGTGGAAGATGGCGTGCTCACGGGCGGTCTGGCTTTCACCCAGCAGGGCAGGGAGGACATTGAAGCTGTCTGGGGCGGCGTCAGCAGGCAGGTTGATGCCTATTAGGCTGGCCAGCGTGGCGGGCATGTCCACATGGGCGATGAGGGCTTTGTTCTCGCTGCCAGCCTTGATTTTACCCGGCCATCGGGCAATGAAGGGCACACGATGGCCGCCTTCAAAGAGGGTGCCTTTGGTTCCGCGCAGGGCTCCGTTCATGGCATGGACATCGGCGGGACCGTGATCTTCATAACCGTCATCCCAGACACCGCCATTGTCGCTGGTGAAGATGACGAGGGTATTGTCAGCGATGCCGCGTTTTTCCAAAGCGGCCAGGACCTGGGAAACGGTGTCGTCCAATTCGTGAATGGCATCACCACGGGCACCTAAAGTGCTGCTGCCAATGAATCGTTCGTTAGGCACACGAGGCACGTGAATGCCATGGGTGGCAAAGAAAAGGAAGAAGGGCTCTTGGGTGCTTTCCTCGATGAATTTGACGGCCTGTTTGGCAAAGGTGTCGGCCATGTCCTCATCGCGCCAGCGCGCGGCCTTGCCACCAGTCATCCAGCCGATGCGGCCCACGCCGTTCACGATGGTCATGTCATGACCGTGAGTGTGTTTCAGCTTCAGCAGATCCGGGTTTTCCTGGCCTGTCGGCTCGGTGCCCACTTTGGCTTTATAGCTGACGCTGATGGGATCGGCAGGGTCCAGGCCGACGATGCGGCGCTGGTCCACATAAACGGTGGGCACACGGTCGCCGGTGGCGGCCATGATGAAGGAGGAGTCAAAACCCAGGTCGAGAGGGCTAGGTTTGATGTCGCCGTTCCAGTTCGGCCCGCCTTCACCGCCCAGTCCCAGATGCCATTTGCCGACGATGCCGGTACGATACCCTGCCTGCTTCATGAGGGAGGCCACGGTGACAGTTCCTGGCTCGATGGTGATGGCGGCGTCTCCAGGGGCGATGCTGGACCCTGGTTGCTGCCGCCAGGAGTAGGTGCCTGTCAGAAAGGCCCGGCGTGTGGGGGTGCAGGTGGCGGCGGGTGAGTGGGCATCGGTAAAGCGGCAGCCCTGCGCGGCCAGTTTGTCCAGCGTTGGCGTCTTCACCAGCTTGGCTCCATAACAGCCGAGGTCTCCATAACCGACGTCATCGGCCATGATGAACAGGATGTTAGGCTTGCTGGTTTCAGCCGCCGCAGCACTCAGGCAGGCCAGGGCAAGGATGGGAAGAATTCGGCGAATCATGGAGCGTGATAAACGCAGGGAAGTGCGCGAAATATCGCGCGAGAAAAGATTTAGTCTTTGGGTGACTCAGGGCTCGGTTGGGAGCGGGGCCGAGATTTTCAGGTGATCGTAAATCAGCGGGACGATCGCTGTCTGCGGCACTGGCGTATTCAGCAGCCTGTCTTTGGGCAGCTCCTTCCCGTGGGCGATGAGCCAGATCTTTCGTTCTTCATCAGTGTCTCCGCCATGCTTGGTGCCGGTGCCGCCATGATCGGTGGTGATGATCACCAGCCAGTCTTCTTCGTTGAACTGTGGCCTCGCACGCATGGCCTCCAGCAGGCTGCCGATGTGGGTATCCACAGCCGAGATGGCTTTCAGATACCATTCATTGTCTGGCGAAAAGCTTCCACGTTTGTCACTGGCGGCATGGCCCACTTCATCCACCTGGCCAAAGTACACAAACATCACGTCGGGGTTCTGGGTGCGCAGCGTTTGCAGTGCCTGATCACGCATGGATTCATCATGGGCCACGTACTGTTCGGCATGGGATTCCAGGGTGAACTTGACGTCCAAAAACTCCCTCCCATTCACCCGGGAGCCATCGGCGATCATGTCATGAATGGGTTTCCAGTCAGCAAAGGAGGCGCACCAGGAGGTGGGCTTCACATTCTTGATGTGACGCATGAAATGCCCGTGGGCCTGAAAGCGTGCGCCGAAGAAACGGTTGTCTTTGACGCGGTGCTTGTCCATCCATACACCGGTCAGCAGGCTGGACCAGCCTGGACCGCTGACCGTGGGCTGGTGGGTGGCCTGTCCCAATTCGCCGCCTGCATAAACCTGCCTGCTGTGCAGACCTTGAGGATCGGCGGCCAGGGCCTTGAGGTGAGGCGCGAGGCCTTTTTCCATGGCCACAGCGATGGCATCCGCGCGGCAGCCATCCATGCCAATGAACAGGACCCTGCGACCTTCAAAGTCACTGCCCTTTCCTGGCCCATGGGCCAGGAGCTGAGGGCCTGACGAAAAGAGGGTCAGGATGCAAAGGAGGAAGCGAGCAGGCTTCGTATTCATGCCGGATAGGTGGCTGAGAAATCGTCGGACAAATGACGTTTGATGCAAACAAACGTCAGGAAACAGGACGGAGAATTGTTTTCACAGACCCAGTTCTTTTTTCACTTCGACGAAGGCTTGCACGGCCCGCTCCAGTTCCTCCCTCGTATGGGCTGCACTGATCTGGGTGCGGATGCGCGCCTTTCCCTGGGGCACGACCGGGTAGCTGAAGCCGATGACATAGACACCCCGCGCGAGCATGGCTTCGGCGAATTTGGAGGCCAGTGAAGCATCCCCAAGCATGATGGGGACGATGGGATGCTCCCCCGGCAGGAGGTTGAATCCGGCTGCCGTCATTTCCTGCCGGAAAAAGCGGGTGTTGGCTTCTAATGTGTCGCGAAGCTGGGTGGATTTTTTGAGCAAGTCCAGCGCGGCAATGGAAGCGCCAGCGATGGTGGGGGCGAGGGTATTGGAAAAGAGGTAGGGCCGTGACCGCTGGCGCAGCCATTCGATGATCTCTTTGCGGCCACTGGTGTAGCCGCCGCTGGCTCCGCCGAGAGCTTTGCCCAAGGTACCTGTCAGAATGTCCACCCGGCCCATGACATCGCAGTGTTCATGGGTGCCGCGTCCCTGCTTGCCCATGAATCCGACGGCGTGGGAATCGTCCACCATGACGAGGGCTCCGTATTGGTCGGCCAGGTCGCAGATGGCCTTCAGATTGGCGATGTAGCCATCCATGGAAAACACGCCATCCGTGGCGATGAGCTTGAAACGCGCACCTTTGGCGCTGGCTTCTTGGAGCTGGGTTTCCAGATCGGCCATGTCATTGTTCTTGTAACGGTAGCGCTGGGCTTTGCAGAGGCGGATGCCATCAATGATGGAGGCGTGGTTCAGTTCATCGCTGATGATGGCGTCCTCGGGGCCTAACAAGGTTTCAAACAAACCGCCATTGGCATCAAAGCAGGAGCTGTAGAGGATGGTATCCTGCGTTCCGAGGAAATCGCTCAGGCTGGCTTCCAGTTCTTTGTGCACGCTTTGCGTACCACAGATGAAGCGCACGCTGGCCAGGCCGTAACCCCAGTGTTCCAGGGCTTCATGGGCGGCTTGACGCACCTTGCTGTGCTGGGCTAGGCCGAGGTAGTTGTTGGCACAGAGATTGATGACGGGCTTGCCACCATTGGCGCGGACAAGCGTTCCTTGGGGCGTCGTCAGGGTGCGTTCACGCTTGTAGGTGCCAGCTTCGCGGACGGCCTCCAACTGAGTGGCGAGATGAGCTTGGAAAGAGGTATAGGCTTTCATAAAAGCAGGGGAAGGAAAGATCAAATCAGGTGGTCCAGTCCAGGACCACCTTGCCACAATGGCCGGACTCCATGGCGGCGAAGCCTTGTTCAAAATCGGTGTAGTGGAAACGGTGGGTGATGACAGGTTTCAAATTTAGCCCGCACTCCAGCATGACGCTCATCTGGTACCAGGTCTCATACATCTCACGTCCATAGATGCCTTTGAGGGTCAGCATGTTGAAGATGACCTTGTTCCAATCAATGGCCATGGGCCCGGAGGGGATGCCCAGCATGGCGATCTTGCCGCCGTGGCACATGTTCTCTATCATGCTGTGAAAGGCGGAGGCATTGCCGCTCATTTCCAGACCGACATCGAAGCCTTCCTTCATGCCGAGCTGTTTTTGCACGTCGGCCAGATTTTGCGTCTGCACGTTGACCGCCAAAGTTGCACCCATCTGGCGTGCGAGGTCCAGGCGGTACTCGTTGACATCGGTGATGACGACGTGGCGTGCGCCTGCATGCTTGACCACAGGAATGGCCATGATGCCGATAGGTCCCGCGCCGGTGATCAGCACATCTTCACCAAGACACTCGAAGGCTAGCGCCGTGTGCACCGCATTGCCAAAGGGATCGAAAATGGAGGCCACCTCTTCATCCACCCCTTCACGATGATGCCAGACATTCGTCATCGGCACGCTGATGTACTCGGCAAAGGCTCCCGTGCGGTTCACGCCGATGCCCACGGTGTCCTTGCACAGATGGCGGCGGCCAGCCAGGCAATTGCGACAGCGGCCGCAGACCACATGCCCTTCGGCGCTGACGATTTCGCCAGGGTGAAAGTCGCTGACGTTTGCGCCCACACTTACCACTTCGCCCACAAACTCATGCCCCACCACCATCGGCACCGGAATGGTTTTTTGGGCCCAGGCATCCCATTTATAGATGTGCAGGTCCGTACCGCAGATGCCCGTTTTGCGGACTTTGATCAGGACGTCGTTGATGCCGACTTCGGGTTCCGGTACATCCTGCAGCCAGAGGCCGCGTTCCGCGTGAGCTTTGACGAGCGCTTTCATGTGTGGCGGTATATTGGACGTGAATCCGGTAAAGTGGCAAGAAAAATTATTCCATGATGAAGGATTTGTTTCCTTTATATTGTCATTGGGGGCGTGAAGACAACAGGGTCTTATACGGCCTGATTACTCCGTTTCAGCCCGTGGATCGCGGGAAAGGAGGGCGCGCATGGCTTCTTTGGCCGGTTTGGCCTCATAGAGCATGGCGTAGATCTCATCCAGCAGGGGGGTGCGTACGCCTTTGGCTTTGGCGGCTCCATGCAGGCTGGCGGTATTAGGCACGCCCTCGGCCACCATGCGGGTGCTGGACATGATTTCCTGGAGGGGCATGCCTTCACCGATGAGACGGCCCACACGGTGATTGCGGCTGTGCTCGGAGTAGCAGGTGGCCATCAGGTCGCCCACGCCGCCCAGTCCCATGAACGACTCTGCCCGGCCCCCCATGGCCACGCCCATGCGCACCATTTCAGCCAGGGCCCGGGTGACCAGGGCGGCGATGGCATTGTCTCCCAGCTTCAATCCCAGCGCGATGCCGGCTGCGATGGCATAGGGGTTTTTCATCGCGCCTGCCCATTCCACACCGGTCACATCATCACTGGTGTAGGTGCGGAACCAGGGCAGGGTGAAGCAGGCCTGCACGTCGAGTGCGACGGTTTCTTTGTCACAAGCGACCACGGCGGCGGTGGCCATGCGCTGAGACACTTCCTCCGCATGATTGGGGCCCGTGAGCACGGCCAGAGGTGTCTGGGTAAAAGATTCCGCAAGGATCTGCGTCAGGCGTTTGCCGCTGTTCAGCTCGATGCCCTTGGCGCAGGAGATGATCACTTGGGCGTCTTTGAGCGCAGGCAGGGCGGTCATGCTGTGAGCCGTTTCGCGAACGGCCTTGGAAGGGACGACAAACACCACCAAATCCGCAGGGCGCAGATCCTCCATCCGGGCGGTCGCCTGGATGCTTTCCGGCAGGACGAGGCCCGGCAGGTAGCGCGAGTTTCTGCGCGTGCTTTGGATCTCTTCCATCAGGACGGGATCACGTCCCCAGAACTGCACTTGCAGGCCGCGTTCTGCCAGGACGGCGGTGAGCGCCGTCCCCCAGCTTCCGGCTCCGATGACGAGGGCATTTGAATAGGGCAGGGGAGAGGACATGTCGGGTGAATCGTAGCTATCAAAGAGCAGTCCCGGCCCGACCGCCAGTGCCATCTGCAACGATGTTCTCAGATAAGACAGCCGCTTTCTCTGAAGGACTCTGGTAGGTCTGTGCTTATCTTTTCACCTCTCATGAATCCTCTCATCCATCCAGATGGCCGCCGTGCACTGGCCACTTTTTACCAAGATACGCTGCTCAAAGATGTGATCCCTTTTTGGCTCAAGCACGGCATGGATGCGGAGCATGATGGTATCATGACGGCGCTGGATCGCGATGGCAGCCTGCTGGATACGGACAAAAGTGTCTGGTTTCAGGGGCGAGCAGGATGGATGTTTGCCACGCTATTTAATACAGTCAGTCCAGATCGAGCTTACTTCGATGCGGCGGGATCTTGCTTAGCCTTTTTGGAGAAGCATGGCTATGCTACGGATGGGAAACTTTTCTTCACCGTCACGCGGGAGGGCAAGCCGCTGCGGATGCGCCGTTACGCTTACAGTGAGGCTTTTGCCAGCATCGCACACGCGGCGTACTTTAAGGCAAGTGGTGATGCCCATTATGCTGAGGCTGCGCTGCGTGATTTTTCATTTTATCTCCGCCATTCTTTTGAGCCGGGCTACATGATGCCCAAGGTGGACTCAACGACGCGGCCTATGGTCGGTATCGGAGCCCTCATGATCGGCATTGTTACCGCGCAGGAATTACGGTCCAACCTGGGGCACAAGGAGGTGGCCGGGCGCAGCCTGACGGAGTGGATTGACCTCTTCATCCTGGACATCCAGCGCCTGTTTTACAAACCGGAGCTGGAGGTGTTGCTGGAGACGGTCGCCCCTGATGGCAGCATTTTAGATCACCTGGATGGGCGCATTCTCAATCCCGGTCATGCCATTGAGTGTGCCTGGTTCATCCTTCATGAAGGCCGCCTGCGGGGTGAAAAGAGTTACATTCAGTTAGGCCTACAAATTCTAGACTGCATGTGGAAGCGCGGCTGGGATGAAGGGATGGGCGGTCTGTTTTATTACCGGGATGTCTATGACAAGCCCGTGCAGGAATACTGGCATGATATGAAGTTCTGGTGGCCGCACAATGAAGCCATCATTGCCACCTTGTTGGCTTATGAGGTGACTGGAGATACAAAGTATGCGGCGATGCACCAGCTGGTGCACGACTGGAGCTTTGCCCATTTTGCCGATCCTGAATACGGAGAGTGGTATGGTTACCTGCACCGCGATGGCAGCGTGTCCCAGAGGGCGAAGGGAAACATGTTCAAGGGCCCCTTCCACCTGCCCAGGATGCTCTGGTATTGCTCTCAAATTTTACAGGAGTCCAAGGAGCCTCCAACCCATTCCTAAAAAGGACAGGTGATCGGGGGAGTTATCGCGCGCCCATCGGGCGTTATATTCCTCGCCATGCTATCCCACCCCATTGCCGGTCTTGTCGCAGCGACGCATACCCCGTTTCATCAGGACGGTTCTCTGAACCTGTCCATCGTTGAAAAACAGGCAGCCCACCTTCTGCATACAGGAGTGGCCAGGGCGTTCATCGGCGGCACCACAGGGGAGAGCCATTCGCTGAGTTTGGCGGAACGGCAGGCGCTGACCGAACGCTGGATGGAAGTCACGAAAGGCACGTCTCTGAAAGTCGTGGTGCATGTGGGCGCGAACTGCCTGGGGGATGTGGCCGCGCTGGCTGCCCAGGCGCAGGTGCTCGGGGCCGATGCCATCAGCGCCCTGGCTCCCAGTTACTTCAAGCCGCGCAGTGTGGACTCGCTGGTGGATTGCTGTGCGCAGATCACCGTCGCAGCACCGGAACTGCCGTTTTTTCTGTATGACATTCCTTCGTTCACGGGCATTTCACTTTCGATGCCTGAGTTTCTGAGCCTGGGGAAAGAGCGTCTGCCCACCTTGGCCGGCATCAAGTTTACCAATCCAGATGGCATGATGTTCCAGCAGTGCCTCTATCATACGGAGAAGGCGTTTTCCATTTTGTGGGGAACGGATGAATGCCTTTTGGCTGGCTTGGCCCTCGGGGCCACGGGCGCTGTGGGCAGCACCTATAATTTTGCCGCGCCGATTTACCAGGGAATCATCCGCGCCTTTGCCGAAAAGGATTTTGAGACGGCTCGTGCAGAGCAAAAGCGGTCGGTCGAACTGGTCGCCCGGTTGGCTTCCGTGGGCTACATGGGGGCCGCCAAGGCCGTGATGAAAATCCTCGGGGTGGATGTCGGTCCCGCACGCTTGCCTCATTCAAATCTCGATGCGGCCCAGGAAAAGGCTTTGTCTGCCGACCTGGACCGGATGGGGCTACTGAGCGCCGAGTTTAAGCTGTAGCCGCCATTTTTTTACAATCCCATTGGAATCTTCAATGTCAGCAACCTAACAAACAATGCGTAATATAATCTCCTTTCTGTCGTTCGCCGCGCTTTCTATGGCGCAGGAATCTTCCTTGCCAGTGCCAGCCCTGGATCTGTCCAAGGATGTGGCGCGCCAGGTCCAGGTGGATCGCGAGTCCGGCCGATACCTGGGGCACCCGACCACGGTGCTTCTGGAAGATGGCAAAACCATGCTCTGTGTGTATCCCAAAGGCCATGGCAAAGGTGGCATCGTTTACAAACGCAGCCTGGATGGTGGCCGGACTTGGAGCGACCGCCTGCCTACGCCCGAAAACTGGAGCACCTCACGTGAGGTGCCCACCCTGCATCGCGTCGTGGATGCGGCGGGGAAAAAACGTCTCATCATGTGGAGCGGCCTTTATCCGGCACGGCTGGCGGTGAGTGAGGACGACGGGACGAGCTGGAGCGGGCTGAAACCTGCCGGGGACTGGGGCGGCATTGTGGTCATGGGCTTTACGGAACCGCTGAAAACACCGGGCCATTACATGGCGATGTTTCACGATGATGGGCGCTATTTTAGCACCACCAATACTCACGCCAAGCCGCCACTGTTCATCCTCTACAAAGTCTTTTCCCAAGATGGTGGCCTCACCTGGGGCAAGCCGGAGCCGGTCTTCCAAAGCAGCGAGGTCAACCTCTGCGAGCCCGGATTCATTCGCTCCCCCGATGGCAAGGAAATCGCCGTGCTGCTGCGGGAGAATGCCCGCAAAAAGAACTCGCATATCATCTTTAGCCGGGATGAAGGCCAAACCTGGACTGCACCACGTGAACTCCCAGATTCTCTCAATGGCGACCGCCACACCGGCAAGTACACTGCCGATGGTCGTCTCTTCATTTCCTTCCGCAGCGTGGCTCCGAAGGGGAAAACGACGCCGTTTTTGGGTGATTGGGTCGCCTGGGTGGGCCACTATGAAGACCTTGCTGAGGGAAAACCCGGCCAGTATCACGTCCGCCTCATGGACAACACCAAAGGTTATGACTGCGCCTACCCAGGGGTGGAGGTCTTGCCCGACGATACCGTGGTCACAACGACCTACGGTCATTGGACGGCAGGAGAAATGCCTTACATCATGAGTGTGCGGCTGAAACTCAATGAGTTGGACGCCATGAAGAAGTAGCGGTAAGAGTCAGTGAAAGACCTTTGAGCAGGGCATCACCTCCAGGGTGAGGCCCTTTCTTTGACCATGGATTTGGGCTTAGCCGCGCTGGAAAGAGCCACGAATGTTCAATTTCCACAAACTTCATGCTTTCCTAAATGGCGCACTGAACTAATCTCGCCGCCGTGATTTCTCAACGCATGTACCTCAGTATCTGGCTAGGCATCCTCATGGGCAGCTCAGGCTGCAGTTCTACGGACAAAAAGCCGGAAGCCCTTGCCGAAGTTCGTCAAGCAGCCCTTGCAGCTCCAGATCCGATCCTTTTGGACAACCCGCTGGCCAAGCGGATGAACAACCCTTCCACCATGCCCACGGTCCCTCCAGCAGGGGCAAAAATCGGCTATTCCCAGGTGAACATCACGGAGAAGGTCGTGGCCATGACCTTCGACGACGGTCCTCACCCGACCCTGACTCCGAAGCTGCTGGACATCCTGAAGGCTCGCAACATCAAGTGTACTTTCTTCGTCATTGGTCGCAGTGCCAAGACCTATCCAAATATCATTCGCCGCATGATCGCTGAAGGGCATGAGGTGGCGAATCACACCTGGACCCATGCCAGCCTCACGAGCCGATCGGATGCTCAAATCCGCACGGAATTGCAGCAGAGTGAAGACGCCTTGGTGGCGGCAGCCAACTATCGTCCTCACCTTATCCGTCCTCCTTACGGGGCGATCAATACCCGCATCAAGCAATTGATGTTCTCGGAATTCGGATACTCCACCATCATGTGGTCTGTGGATCCCCAGGACTGGCGCCGTCCGGGTGTCTCAGTGGTCACCAGCCGTCTCGTCAATGGTGCCCATCCAGGCGCAATCATGCTGGCTCACGACATCCACCCTCCGACCATTGAGGCCATGCCGGCGATGTTTGACCAGCTTTTGGCCAAAGGGTATCAATTCGTCACGGTCAGTCAGTTGCTGAACATGGAGAAGGCGAACATGCCCGTGGGTGTAGTCATCCGCCCTGCCATGGCTGTGGATGATAAGGACCCTGCGCCACTGCCGCAGTGAGTTAAGGGTTTTAGTTTGAGGGTTCAGAACTAGAGTGGCTGCACCCTTGCAGGTGCCAGCCACTTTTTAGTTTTCCCTTTTGATCCTCAGATTCTGAATTCCCCATCCCATGATAGGTGACGAATACTTTCATTTGCGCACTCGCCTGAGCGAGCACCTGCATGCGCTTGCGGAAGTCATCCGTGATCTTGGCGGGGACACGGAATCCATCGCCATTGCTGAGAATCTCATCGCGAGTCTCAAAGAGCCTTTCGTCTTCGTGGTTGTGGGGGAGGTGAATGTCGGCAAGTCCACCTTTCTCAATGCGCTTTTTGGTCAGGACTTTTCCCGCACTGGGGTAATGCCGACGACGGATAAAATCCTGTTTTTCAAACATGGGCCGCAGCAGCAGATTGTGCCCATCACGCCCACGCTGGATGAGGTCCATGTGCCCAATGATATCCTGCGGGATTTCCACATCGTGGATACTCCCGGGACCAATTCCATCGAGAATGAGCATCAAGAGATCACCGAGCGTTTCGTGCCAATCGCAGACCTCGTGATCTTTGTTTTCAGCGCGATGAATCCTTGGGGAGCTTCTGCCTGGCAATTTCTGGACAAGGTGCACAAGCACTGGATGCGGCATGTCGTCTTCATCCTGCAGCAGTGTGATCTGCGCAGCCCGGAGGAAATCCAGGTCATTACGGACTACATGGGGCAGCTTTCCCGCCAGCGTTATGGCCAGGATTTTCCGCTCTTTCCCGTCTCGGCTAAAAAGGCTTACTTGGCTCGCAGCTCAGGCGTGGATCGCGAACGGCTCATGGCCGAAAGTGGATTTCAGGGGTTGGAAGATCACATTTCCAATCTGGTCGGGCGCAATGCTTCCCGACTCAATAAGCTTTCCAGCACCGTTCGTCTCGCGAGACAGCTCTTGACGAATTTGCGGGATCACGTCACCCAGCAGGCTCAGCACGCGCAGCATTCCGCTGCTCTGATCCAGGAGTTTCTCACGGAGCGGGAAATGCAGGTGGATCGAACCCTGAAAAAAATCCTGCCTGCTCTGGATGCTACCGAGAGAGATTATCATGAATCCTGTGTGCGCGTGGCGGGCTTAGCCGATGATGCGCTGGCCACACGGCAGGCTTTCAAAAAAGATCCGTCGGAGGAAAAAGAAGAGATCAAACAGGAAAGTCTCGATCATCGGTTGTTCCAAGATTTGCAGCATCGAACGGGGGATCGTTGGCGTCAGGTTGGCATCATCTTGGAAGAGGATTGCCTGCAGTACGATCGCTTTCTTCACTCCCAGGGACGAGGCACGCTTTTCCCGGCAGATGTGGTTTTACCCACCGAGGCAGATCCTGAATTGCGGCGGCTGTTCGCGGCTCACATTGACAGTACCATCCGTCGTTTTGTTCTGAGTCTCAAACTGGATGAAGCCATCGAGCCAGGTCTCAATAAAGCCCGCAAACGGGCGCGCTGGGTGCCCTGGTTGATTCTGCCAGTGCTTGCTGCCGTAGGGGCTGCTTGGTATTTCGATGGGCCCATCGGCGCGGCTATTTCAGCGGGTGGTGGGATGCTACTGGTAGGGTTTGCTCTGCTCATCACCCAGTCGGCTTTGAACCATACCCGGGGCCAGTTGGTGGACAGATTGGAAACATCCACCATGAAACTTCGCGAGATGCTGCTGACTCAGGTGCAAAGCGATGTGGAGGCTCTTTTTGCCCGTTTCCTGCCACTGCTGCAGCCCGCACAAACAGAGGCCAATGGACGCGAGCAACTCCTCCTTAGTCATACGGAACGCCTCCAGACTTTGTCGGATTCCCTGCACGCTTTTCAGCGTGAAATGATGCACTAGCCGTAGGATGTTAGGCGGCTCCTCCAGGCCCCGGAAACATGGGCGTGACTAAAACGTCACGCACTGTCCTTTGCATCGTACCCTACTTTGCATCCAGCAACGCATGTGACTGAACTGCTCCTCATTGATACCATCGGCCCGTTTTTTCGCGGGTACGATCGTCGTGTCATCAATTGGTCGAAAATTCCTTGGGATCACGCCGGCCGGCAGGGGGCTGCCTGGTGGGAGACGGTGTGCCGTGAGTTGAATGTCATCGCGCGCCAAGCGGCCAGTTGGGGATTCAACGCAGCCTCCATGGATGATGTGGCGCATCTGGCGGATCACGCCTGGATTGAGCCCGAGATTCGCCGTCGTATCGCTCGGTATCGTTTGGAGATGCGCGATTGTTTTCAGGTGCTTTCACGCTCTGGACTCGCCGTGTACGTGACCATGGATGTGTTCTCCGCCACTCCAGGTTTGCTTCAGCGCTTGGAGCACGAGCGAATGAGCGTGAATGAGTACCTGTGTGGGTTGCTGGATCAATTCCTCATAGACTTCCCAGAAGTTGCCGGCGTCATCGTTCGCATTGGCGAGGCCGACGGTAAGGATGTACATGATGATTTTCGGAGCCAACTCGTCATCAAAACCCCGGCAGATGCACGTGCGTTTCTTCAGCAAATCTTGCCCGTTTTTGAAAAGCATCAGCGCCGTTTGATTTTCCGTACTTGGACGGTGGGTGCCTATCCTATTGGGGATCTCATGTGGCATCGCGGGACCTTTGCAGAGACTTTTCAAGACATCACCAGCCATGCCCTGGTGGTATCAATGAAGTATGGTGAGACGGATTTTTTCCGCTACCTGCCTTTGAATCGAAATTTCTTCCGAACACCTTTAGCTAAAATCGTGGAGTTTCAGACGCGACGCGAATACGAAGGGTGCGGAGAGTATCCCAGCTTCACTGGTTGGTTGTATGAGCGCTACGTGCGCGAGCTTAAGCAGGCCCAAAATGTCATCGGTTGCATGGTCTGGTGTCAGACTGGTGGCTGGGTACCTTTTCGAAGACTGGCCTTCATAGATCGTGAGGCCATTTGGAATGATCTGAACACGTACGTGACCATTCGGGTGATCAAGGACGAAGCTCTGGTGGAAGATGCCGTTCGTGATTTTGCCAAAGAACGTCGCTTGGGGGATTCGGATGCTTTGCTGGAGCTCCTGCGGCTTTCTGATGAATGCGTCAGGGAGCTTCTTTATGTGGAGGAATTTGCCCAGCAAAAGCTGTTCTTCCGGCGTGTGCGCATCCCCCCCATGCTAACGGTTTATTGGGGGAACTTGTTCGTCAGCCACAGCTTGCGCAAGCTATTGCGCTATTTCGTTCGTGACGCCGATGGCGCTCTGCGTAGCGCCCAGCGTTGCATGGATAACCTGGATCGCATGAGACCTCTGGCCGAACGCGCAGGTGTGCCTGTGGCAGATATCGAATACATGCGTGACACCTTTGCCCTTTTGGCGCTGGCTAGAGAATACTACTTTGCTGAGGATGTCACAGACATTGAGGAGCGGATATTGGCCGCTAAAACAGCTTATAAGGCTAAGTATAACAAACGCGGCTTGCGTGCGCGTTATCGAGTCAAAACCGACTTTAAGCCCTTGCTCCTCAATCCACGCCATCTCGGCTGGGCCATCCAGTTTTTAATGCGGCGACAGCGTGGGTATCGGATGGTGGATCGCTTGGTCGTTCTCAGTGCACTATCTCTCATCTACCGATTCATTGCGGCTCGTCGTCCTCACTGGATTCCAGGATTTGCTTCTAAAAGTGCGATGGGGGTGGATGTGGTGTTTCGCTAAATGGGCTGCTACGGGGGATATTGAGACCCAAGGTTTGAGCATTCTGAACGTTTGTCTGGAATACTTCCCTCATGTATCGCCTTCTTTTTGTTCTCGTTCTCCTTACCGTCAGCCTTCAGGCCGTCACGGTTGATGAAGCATTACTCGTTTCAAAGAAATGGGATAACCAACTGTTTCGTCATGAGGTGAAAGCTATCTGGTTGGACGAAAATACTTTCTGGTATCGGGTTCAAACCGGACCCAAAAGCAGTGAATACGTCCGCATAGATGCACGGACTGGTGAACGCAGAACGGCTGCCAACCGCCAAGGCATCGGTTTGCCTGAAGTTGAAAAACTTAAAACCTCTCAGAGTCAGGAGAAAATCCATCCTTCAGGAAATGGCCCTGAGACAAGCATCGCCTTTTTCAATGGCCTTTCAAAACCTGTTCGCATGGCCTGGATTGATTCCCGTGGAAAGCAGCACCCCTACAAGGCGCTGCCTCCGGGTGGAACTTTTCGCCAAAGCACTTTTGTGAATCATGTCTGGTTAGTCAGCGACCTTGGTGGTCAGCAGATCGCAGTGATCAGTGCCAAAGCGGTGCCTCTCGAAGTGGAGATTGATGCCATTTCATCGGCTGTTGAAGAGGTTGAGAAACCCAAGTTGAAAGCAGGCGAGATCCTAGCTCCGAATGGCCAATGGTCAGCGTGGGTGGAAAATGGACAGCTCATGCTGAAGGACCGCCGTGTGGATAAGACCGTGCAAGTGAAGAAAGATTTTGAGCCAGCACTTCCATTTCAAGGTGGCATCACCTGGGCTCCAGATTCCTCTTGTCTAGTCGTCTCGTGTGCAGCGGATGTGAAGAAGCGCCACATCACTCTCATTGATTCCTCGCCCACCGATCAGTTGGAACCCAAACGAAAGGAAATCACTTATCCCAAAGCGGGAGATGATTTGTTTAAGCCAATGCCGGTCATTGTTAGACTGACTCCTGAGGGGCATTCGTGCAAAGCCGTCAAAATGGAGTTGTTTTCGAATCCTTTTATTCAGGCTCATCATTTCGATATTCGTTGGGCCCCCGATAGCCATGAATTTTATTTCGACTACAACCAGCGTGGACACCAGCTTTACCGAATCATCGGGGTTGATGCATTCTCTGCGAATGCTCGTACCGTGGTGGAGGAAAGCAGCAAGACTTTCATTGATCACACCCAGAAAACTTGGCGACAGTGGTTGGATAAAAGCCATGAGTTACTCTGGATGAGTGAGAGGGATGGCTGGTGCCACCTCTGGTTGTATGACGGTCGCCTTGGGCAAGTAAAGAAGCAGGTCACTCAGGGCGAATGGCTGGTGAGAAAGGTGCTGGAGGTGAATGAGGCGACGCGGGAGGTTTGGTTCATGGCTTCAGGCTTGAGAAAGGGGGAAGATCCCTACCACCAGCACCTCTGCCGTATCCATTTGGATGGCACAGGATTCAAGCAATTGACGGAAGGAGACGGTCAGCATGAGATTGAGTGGTCGCCTAACAAGAGTTATTTTATTGATACATGGTCGCGGGCCGATCTACCTCATGTGATCGAGCTTCGGCGTAGCGAGGACGGGAGCCGAGTGTGTCTTCTAGAAGAGGCTACCGCTCAAGCATTGCTAGCCACCGGTTGGCAGATGCCGGAGCGTTTTGTCGCCAAGGGGAGAGATGATCAGACGGATATCCATGGCATCATCATCAAGCCTTCATTCTTTGACCCCAAGAAGAAGTATCCCGTAGTGGAGCAAATCTACGCAGGGCCTCACAGTGCGTTTGTGCCCAAGACGTTTGGAGTGCTTTCCAAACAACATCGGATCGCGGAACTCGGATTCATCGTCGTGCAAGCCGATGGCCTGGGGACCAATCATCGAGGGAAAAAATTTCATGATCTCTGCTGGAAAAATCTGAAGGATGCGGGTTTCCCAGATCGCATCGCCTGGATGAAAACAGCCGGTGCTTCCAGGCCCTGGATGGATCTCACGCGCGTTGGTATTTACGGCGGCAGTGCAGGGGGACAGAGTGCCATGCGGGCGTTGTTAGACCATCATGACTTTTATCAGGTGGCCATGGCAGACTGTGGCTGTCATGACAATCGCATGGATAAAATCTGGTGGAATGAGCAGTGGATGGGCTGGCCCGTGGATGAAAGCTACAAACGCAGTTCCAATGTCGAAGATGCCGCGAAGCTTCAGGGAAAGCTGCTTTTGATTGTGGGAGAATTGGATGACAATGTGGATCCCTCCAGCACTCTCCAAGTTGTCCATGCTTTGCAGAAAGCCGGGAAATCTTTCGAGTTCATGCCGATCATAGGCACAGGGCATGGGGCGGCAGAGACACCTTTTGGATCGCGCTTATTGATGGAGTTTTTGGTCAAACACCTTCATCCCTGAGCCTCGCGGATTCATGCTGGCATGACATTCGGCGAAATGTGAAGAAGCGTGGTGCGTTCCTGAGGAATCCATCATGGTCATGAAACATTTTCTCCTCGTTCTGCTCACTTCTGGGCTGTTTTGTGGGCCGCTCTATTCTCAGCCGGATCGGCCTAACTTTATCCTGATTCTCGCGGATGATCTGGGCTGGGCTGATCTGGGTTGTTATGGGAACACTTACAACGAAACGCCGAACATTGACCGCTTAGCGAAAGAGGGCATGCGGTTTACTCAGTTTTATGCTGGCCCTGTCTGTTCGCCGACTCGGGCCAATTTGCAAAGCGGCCAAGATCAGGCCCGCTTCGGTATCACCCAGCACATTCCGGGACATCGGCGTCCGTTTGCTAAATTGACGGATCCCGTCGTTGCGTCCCACTTGCCGCTGGCGGTCGAGACCTATGCAGAGCGTCTCCGTACCGTTGGTTATACCACCGGATACTTTGGCAAATGGCATTTAGGCAAAGTTGGCTATGGACCTCAGGATCAGGGGTGGCAAACTGCCGTGGAATGTCAGGGGCACACCCAGCCACCTGAGGTCACTGGTAACTCCCAACCCCAGCGAACGGCCGATTTTTTGACAAGGAAAGCCGAGACTTTTATTCGTGAGCATCGTGAGCACCCCTTCGTACTGCAGTTATCTCATTACGCCGTCCACATCCCTCTCTCCACCACACCCGAGCTGCAGCAAAAGTTCCAAGCCAAAAAACCGATGGCGGGTTATCCCAGCAATCCACTGTATGCAGGTCTCCTGGAGGAATTGGATCAAAGTGTGGGGCGTATCGTCCAGGCTGTGGATCAAGCAGGATTGACTGAAAAAACACTCATCGTTTTTCTGTCTGACAATGGCGGGATCGAGCATGAGCAAAGTGGTCGCGTGGTCACCTCCAACCAGCCTTTGCGGGGTGAGAAGGGGACTCTTTATGAAGGTGGCATTCGCATTCCTGCCCTAGCTCGCTGGCCAGGTCGTATTCCAGCAGGCAGTGAATGCCAGACGCCTGCTATCACCATGGATATCCATCCGACATTTGTTGAGCTAGGAAACGTGCAATCACAGAACTCGCAGCCTCAAGATGGCGTGAGCTTAGCTGCCGTCCTGCGTGATCCGCAGGCTAGACTTGCACGTGATACCCTTTATTGGCATCTCCCACATTATCACCACAGCAGCCCTGCCAGTGCGATCCGTCAAGGAGACTGGAAGCTCATCGAATTTTATGAAACAGAGACCACCGAGCTCTATCGTTTAGACAGTGATCTCTCCGAGGCAAAGGACCTGAGCGCAAGTGAACCTGCCAAGGCCACGAAGATGCGCTCAGACCTCGCTGAATGGAGAAAAAGAGTGGGAGCCCAGATGCCAACTCCAAATCCTCGGCATGATCCTTCAAAGGCGACTCAACTCGCCAAGGGCAAGAAAGAGGCAGAGAAATAATGTGGAGATGGACCAGCTCAGCTAGTTAATCCCAGGCACCTTCAGCGGGAATAAAGCATTCTCAGAAACTTCACGTTTCAGCACCTCCTCGGCCTGCTGAATCAACTCAGGATGCTGAGCGGCGATATTGGTCGTTTCGCCTGGATCTTGGGCTAGATCATAAATTTCCCACGGGCCTGGAGACTTCGTTTTGAGCTTTTGTCGTATGCCCTTGAAGTCACCCAGACGTACCGCGACTTGCCCTTCATACTCGGGGAAGATCCAGAGCATGGGGCGGGTGCGCGTTTGATTTTTTCCACCCGTGAGTGCGGGCCATAGGCTCTGCCCATCCAGTCCTGCGGGTGCTTCCAGCCTGGTGGCTTCACACAGAGTGGGAAACCAGTCGGCAAAGTAGCTAGGCGTTGCATTCACGCTGCCCGCAGAGATCTGTCCAGGAAGGCGGGCAATCATCGGCACTCGGATGCCGCCTTCATACACGCTGCCTTTGTAGCCACGCAGACCTGCCGTGCTATTGAAAAACGCGGCATCCACTCCCCCGACATGAAAATGAGATTTGGGTGAACGCGGGTGCGTGGTGCCATTGTCACTGGTGAAAATGATCAGCGTGTTTTCTGCGACTCCGGCTTGATCCAAGGCCGTCATAACACGCCCAACATAACTGTCGAGGTCTGAAATCATGGCTGCATAACCTGCTCTCGGGCGCGGATGTGGAACATAACCGCTTTCTCCGCGATACGGCTCCGTATCCCATTCAGCGGGGAAACGCTCCACCGATTCACGCGGTGGGTGCATGGAGACGTGGGGCTCGATGAAAGCAAGATAGAGGAAAAAAGGGTTGGCGGAATGAGTCTGGATGAATTTTTCCGCTTCCTGGATCATCAGCTTGGGCGCGTAGATTTCACCGATCCACTCTGCCATTTTCACTTCACCCTCAGGCTGTTTACCATGACCTGGAATCGGTTTGGCATTGAGCGGGACTTTCTCTGCATTCCGCCACAGGTATTCAGGATAAAAACTGTGTGCGAGGGACTGGCAATTGTAACCAAAAAACAAATCGAAACCCTTTTTGTTAGGCTCGCCCGTGCTGCCTACGGGCCCCAGCCCCCACTTGCCCATGGCACCGGTGGCGTAACCCGCTTTTTGAAAAAGCTGGGCGATAGTGACTGCTTGCTCGGAAAGAGGATACTGGCCTTCAGTGAACTGTGGAAGGCGCTTCTGAACTGGCAAGTTGCCTCGGATTTCTGCATGGCCCAGGTGCTTTCCTGTCATGAGAACACAACGGGAAGGTGCGCAGACCGGAGCTCCTGAATAATGCTGAGTGAATCGCGTGCCTTCCTTGGCCAGACGATCCAAATGAGGCGTGGGGATTTTCTTTTGGCCATAGCTGCCCAGTTCACCCCAGCCTAGATCATCTGCCAGGATGAAAACGACGTTCAGACGCTGGGTGCCGGGCGCGGCCTGGAGACTGGTAACTGCCAGGGCGAGTGCCGCTAAAACGTGGAGGAAGGAGCGGAGATTTTTCATTTCTTCCTCAACGCTGCGTCAAGATGCGATCACACGTAAAGTTGGCGATAGGCCCCGGTGATTTTCTTTAGCCATTCGTCCTGGTCCATGGCCCAGTAACGATTGGAAAATATTTCTACCTCACGCGGCCCCTTATATCCCGTAGCATCCACCCAATCCGAAATCTGCCGGATAGGAATGCAGCCTTCGCCCATGAGACCGCGGTCATTAAGGAAATCTGTCGTTGGCGTTTTCCAGTCGCAGAGATGAAAGGCAAAAAGGCGCTTCTGCGCGGCGGTGAATTCGATTTGGTGCTGCAACTCTGGATCCCACCAGATGTGATACACATCGGCAGCGATGCCCAACATCTCAGGCGAGCCAAGGGCATCGCAGATGTCATTGGCCTGGCGCATCGTGTTCACGGCGCTTCGGTCATCGGCATACATGGGATGCAGCGGTTCAATGCCGAGTTTGACTCCTGCAGCCTCGGCATCAGGCAAGATGGCATCAATGCCATCCGCAATCTGTTTCCGGGATTCTTCCAAAGATTGACCTGGAACGGCACCGCAAACCAAAACGATCAGAGGCGCCCCGAGCGCTTGAGCTTCCTCAATGCAGCGGCGATTGTCATCAATGGCTTTTTGGCGACCTTCAGCGGAAGCCGAGGGAAAGAAACCTCCACGGCAAAGGCTGACGATGTCCAGCCCTGCCTCACGTGCCTGTTTGCCCACCGTGGCGGGATTTCTACCCTCCAGATTGTAGCGCCAAAAGGTGATTCCCCCCACACCTGCCGCAGCATATCGGGAGATGCATTCTTCAGTGGTCCAGGGCTTGGTGGTGATGGTATGGATGCAGAGTCGGCGCATGGGCATGCTCAGGATTGAGGTGACCCTGTCGCCGTGCCAGCGATTTTTGCGCGCATGTCGGTATCCGCTGCGATGTTTTTGTAACGGGCAAAGTCCATGATGCCGAGATTACCATTGCGAAAAGCTTCAGCCATGGCCATGGGAATTTGGGCCTCAGCCTCCACCACTCGCGCGCGCATTTCTTGAGTGCGAGCGGCCATTTCCTGTTCCACAGCCACCGCAGCAGCGCGCCTGACTTCAGCATTTGCCTGGGCGATCTTTTTGTCAGTTTCAGCCTGTTCAGCTTGCAGCTTCGCACCTACGTTTTCACCCACATCAATGTCGGCAATATCAATGGATAGAATCTCAAAGGCGGTCCCCGCATCCACGCCTTTATGCAGCACCAGTTTGGAGATGCTATCTGGGTTTTCGAGCACATCCTTGTAGGAGGCGGAGGAGCCGATGCAAGTCACGATGCCTTCTCCCACACGGGCGACTACCGTCTCTTCCGTCGCACCGCCGATAAAACGATCCAGGTTGGTTCGCACGGTGACACGAGCACGCACGCGCAGAGAAATACCATCCTTTGCGACAGCGTCGATTTTGCCACCGCGCCCCATGTCAGGATGCGGGCAGTCAATCACCTTGGGATTGATGCTGGTGCGCACCGCTTCCAGCACGGTTTTGGAGGTGCCTTTACAGGCCAAGTCAATGGCACAAGCACGGCGAAAGTCCAAGGGGATACCTGCCTTATCCGCCGCGATGAGGGAAAGCACCACATGGGTGACATCACCGCCCGCCAAGTAGTGTGCCTCCAGTTGATCCGTATTGATGGGAATGCCGGCTTTGGCGGAAGTGATGCGGGTATCCACAATCAAGGCATTGGGCACGCCCCGCAGATACATGGCTAGTAGGTTGACGATGCTCACCGGGGCATTGGAAATACGTGCCCGCAGCCACAAGTTAAAAAACTTGGCCACGATGAGGAAGAGGACCAGTGCAACGATGATAGCACCGCCGATGGCTAGGATTTCAAGGTTAATCATAAAATGAGGTCTAACTAATTATTAAAAGAAATAGGGCGAACCAGTAAGTTGCCAGGTTCTGAGCCTGTGACGCACAACCGTGAACCTACAGGCACAAAACCGTCCTCACTGCGCACTTCCCGACGGCTGCCATTGAAGTCGGCACGCCCTAAAGGGCGGAGCTCGGTAATGGCCACACCTTCTGTTCCGCAGGCTAGGGTTTGTGGATTTTCAGCCGAGGGGATTTCAGCCTGGAGTGTAAAAGAGCGGCTCCAAAATTTCACCGCAAAGAAACGTAGCCAGATTAGCTGTAAAACGACTGAACCGACGATGATGAAACAGGCCGCCGCGCCGCGTCCCCAGCTCGGCCAGTTGGAAAATTCCTCTGCCGTCATGACCAACAGCACACCTGCCAGCACACACAGCGCACCTAGGATCCCGGCAATCATGCCTGGAAGAAAGGTCTCCAAGATCATGAGGAGAACCCCGAGGATCACGATGATAGCAACAGTGGTGACCATGTGTGATAAGATCATGGCGGTTATCCCGCGCACCGTCAAGGCGGAGTCCCGGTAGGATTACTCCCAGAGAATCAGGCTGCGGGCCACTTCCCCACGTTCGAGGGATTTATAAGCTTCATTGATCTGTTCGAGCGGATAGGTGCGCGTCAGCAGTTCATCCAGCAGCAGATGCCCCTGACGATGCATTTCGATCAAATGGATGAGATCAATCCGGGGTCTTGCACTGCCGTAGAGTGTGCCTTTGAGGGTTTTTTCAGCATAAACGAGTTGGTTCACATTGATCGCAGCGCGTGCATCGGCCCGGCAGATCCCGGAGACGATACAGGTTCCTCCTTTGCGCACGCTGTCGTAGGCTTGCTCGATAGGCTGAGGCAGACCCACGGCCTCGAAGGCGTAATCCACACCGCGTCCTTTCGTCAGCTCTTTCACTGCCTGGACTGGATCGCAGGTGCTGGCATTGATAAAGTGGGTAGCACCCATTTGCATCGCCCAGGTCTCCTTATTCGCTTTCGTATCCACTGCAATGATCTGACTGGCGCTAACCAACTTTGCTCCTTGGATGATGTTGAGCCCGATGCCTCCGCACCCATAGACAGCGACGGTGGACCCTGGTCGCACCTGGGCTGCATAAGTCACCGCACCCACCCCCGTGATCACCCCGCAGCCGATAAGGGCAGCTTTCCATAAAGGAAAATCCGCATCTATCTTCACCACCGCAGCCTCTGGCATGGTGGATAAACTGCTAAAGGTGGAGACCCCCGCATAATGTCGAATGCTATCCCCTCTAGCATTTCGGAAACGTGTCTGTCCATCGGGCATGGTGCCTGTGAATCGCATGGCGGTGCCCATGTCGCACAAAGCGGGTTTGCCATTCAGACAGTATTCACAGCGGCCACAGGATGCACGCCAGATGGGTATGACATGATCCCCCGACTGCACGCTTGTGACACCTGCCCCCACCTCTTCCACAATACCCGCCCCCTCATGACCCAGGATGATCGGGCAGGTCATCGGTAAATCGCCTTTGATCACATGCAGGTCACTGTGGCAAACCCCAGCTGCCTTCATTCTCACGGTGACTTCTCCGGCCTGTGGCGGTAGCACAGTGACCTCTTCGATCACCATCGGTTTTCCAGATTCATAAAGAACGGCGGCGAGAGCAGTGCGCATAGGTATTTCCAAGACGATACGACCATTCATCCTAAAAATTCCAGCCTGAAGTCCCATGAAAGCAAATCTTCAAGCCGACGTTCCAGGACACATGCGCCTGCCACTTATCGTTTTGCTGGGGATCTCCCTGTCTGCCTGCCTCACCGCCGCAGACCCTATCACTCATATTTATAAACAGGTGGAAGGGCGTAAGCTGAAGCTGACCGCCATCAATCCTCCCGATTGGAAAGCGACAGATAAGCGCCCGGCCATGGTCTTTTTTCATGGTGGCGGTTGGGTCGGCGGCGGCCCCACCCAGTTCAGTCAGCACAGTGATTATCTCGCCACTCGCGGTCTGGTGTGTATCCAGGTCGAGTATCGTTTACTAAAAGGCACCGCACCGGACACACCTCCTCTGGTCTGCGTGCAGGATGCTAAATCCGCCATGCGCTGGGTGCGGGCTCATGCGACTGAGCTGGGCATTGACCCTCAGCGTATCGGCGCCGGTGGGGGCTCCGCAGGCGGGCATCTGGCCGCTTTTGTTGGTATGGTGGAAGGCCTTGACGATCCCCAAGATGACCTCTCTCTTTCACCCAAAGCAAATGCGTTGGTGCTCTTCAATCCAGTCTTTGACAACGGTCCAGACCAAGGTTGGGGAACAGCACGCGTCAAAGATCGCTACAAGGAGTTTTCACCAGCGCATAACATTACATCAGATGATCCTCCCGCCATTGTCTTTCTCGGCACGCAGGACAAGCTGATTCCTGTCGCCGTGGTGGAAAGGTTCAAAACCAACCTGCACAAAGCTGGGGTCAAGTGCGAAGCCCTCTTCTATGAAGGGCAGGGGCACGGCTTCTTCAATGCAGGCAAGGGTAACAAAAAGTATTATCACGAAACCCTGCTGGCCACAGATCGCTTCCTGGCCTCCTTGGGATGGATCCAAGGAGAGCCCACTTTAATCCCACCCCAGTAAATTCTCTCTCGGGGTTAGACCCGGAGTTCGCGGAATGTCACATGCAGAGCTTTTTCTAGCTGGGGCAATTTCCATTTTTCCTTCGGGTGGATGAGGCACAGGGAAGTACCTTTTTTGCCTGCTCGTGCGGTTCGGCCACTGCGGTGCGTGTAGTATTCGAGCTGGTCCGGCAACTGATGGTGGATGACAAAAGCAAGGTCGGCCACGTCAATGCCACGAGCTGCCACATCGGTGGCCACCACGAATTGAACACGTTCTTTTTTGAAGGCTCGCATGACTTTGTCGCGTTCCTTTTGCATGAGGTCACCTTGCAGCACATCCACGGGAAGGCCCAGGGCTACGAGTTCACGACAGAGGGTATTGGCATCTGCTTTGGTCCGGCAAAAGATCAAACCTCGTCCTTCCTTTTGGCGTTTGAGGAAGTCACTGATGAACTCAGTTTTTTCCTCTGGCTTGAGGATGACAAACCGATGATCAATATCCCGGTTCACCACGTGACCCTGGTCAATCTGGATGGTGTGGGGATTCGGGGCCATGCAGCCCTTGATCAGGGTGTTGATCGCTTCCGGAAAAGTGGCGGAAAATAGCCAGGTGCTTTGCCTCTGGGGTGTGAGCTTCAGGATCTCCTGCAGCGCTTTCTTGAAGCCCATGCTCAGCATTTCATCCGCCTCGTCCAGTACCACATGCTTGACCGTTTCGAGCGAGAGTGAACGACGTTCGATCAGGTCCATGATGCGGCCTGGCGTGCCGACCACAATGTGGGTGGGGCGACGCAGGGCCTCTTCTTGGCGGTCCATATTGTCCCCACCTGTGATCACTTCGACGAAAATCTTCGTCTCCACATGCTTCGTGAATCGGAAAAGCTGTTTGCCGATCTGTTTGGCCAGCTCCCGTGTAGGTGCGACGACCAATCCCTGGATGTGCCTCACTTTCGGGTCCACTTTCATCAGCAATGGCAGGCCAAACGCCGCCGTCTTCCCTGTTCCGGTTTGGGCCTGGGCCACGAGATCGCTGCCGTCCTTGAGCAGGAAGGAAATGGCCTTTTGTTGCACCTGCGTGGGCGTGAGGATACCCAGCTCCTCCAGCCCACGAATCAAGTCCTCACGGATGCCTAGCTCTCTAAATGTTTGCGACATATCCCTGCCTTCCGTCAAGATCAGTCGGATTGCCAGCAGAATGCGAGGTGAAGCATCCAAGCTGGAAAGAAGATAGAGTCGCGCCGCTGTTAAACGGGTTGACAGCTGGCCAGGTCATCCGCCAGCCGATCCAGCATGGATAACCAACTCGGATAGGCCCCCGTACGACGAGCGAGAGATTCCTGCACGTTCTGGTGGAGCGTGAGTCGAGTACTACCGTCGGAGTTTGAATTCAGCGTGATCGTAATGGTCGTCTCAGCAGGCCACTCAGAGTCATGACCAGCGAGGGCAGGTGAAACCAGATTTCCCAGAGCATCGGCAATGGCCATCGTATAAACCAGACGCTCACCAGGAACGATCTCCACATAGGTGCCGAGACACCAGCAATCACCAAAGCTGGGATTGCTGATGCGAGAATGAAAGCCGCCACCAACTTTAAAATCAAAGTGCGCAAAATAAATCTCACACCCCTCCGGCGCATGCCAGCGAGCGAGATGATCGCGATTGGTCCAGGCTTCCCAAACAAGTTCACGAGGTGCTTGGAAAATACGTGAAATGAAGATTTCACTCTGGGCATGGTTGGATTGCGGTGTGTTCATCGAGGTAAAAAGTCCGTTGAGTGATTAGGTTGGGGTCGTCTGGAGTTGGGTGAGGTAGTCGTCTAAACGGTCAAAGCTGGCTTCCCAATGGCGGCGGTAGCTTTCCATCCAAGCTTGGGCCTCTTGCAGCGGAGCCGCATTGAGACTTATGGAATGCATTCTACCCTGACGATGACGACGGATGAGCCCTGCATCCTCAAGCACACGAAGATGTTTGGACACGGCTGGCAGTGACATCGTGTACGGTTTGGCCAGATCCGTCACGCAACAGTCACCCTGAGAAAGATGATTCAACATATTGCGGCGCGTGGGGTCGGCGAGCGCCGCAAAAGTAAGATTTAAAATTCCTGCCTCACATTTAACCATTTGGTTAAATAATTGGGAGCAATAAAAAGGCAAGTGTCTATCCACTCTTTTTTATCAGCCACCGATGGCTCACATTCGCCTAATCCAGTCTTCCCAATCGTCGAATCATTCTCTACGCTGCTGCTGATGAACCGCAAAACTGCCGCCGACTTTGATCAAGATCTCCTCAATCTTTATGACGATTACGCCCATGGTCGTTTAGATCGCCGTAGCTTTCTCGATCGTGCATCTCGGTTCGCCATAGGCGGAATCACGGCAGCGATGCTCCTGGAGATGCTAAGCCCCAACTACGCCCTAGCCGAGCAAGTATCCAAAGACGATCCTAGAATCCAGTCTAGCTATGCTGAATACGACTCCCCCCTGGGTGCAGGGAAGATGCGAGGCTTATGGGTAAAGCCAGCGAAAAGCGAAGCTAAGCTCCCCGGTGTGTTGGTTATTCATGAAAACCGTGGCCTAAACCCTTACATTGAAGATGTCGCCCGTCGTGTGGCCGTTGCAGGTTATGTGGCCTTTGCACCAGATGCCTTATTTCCTCTGGGTGGGTATCCGGGCAGCGATGACAAAGGCAGAGAGATGCAGGCAAAGCGCGATCCTGCCCAGATGACCGAAGACTTTATCGCTGCGGCCAAATGGTTAGCCAGCCACCCCGACTGCAATGGCAAGGTCGGAGTGGTCGGCTTCTGCTACGGCGGGGGTATGTCAAACACACTTGCCGTTAGGCTGCCTGAAGTCATCCGAGCTGCCGTGCCCTTCTACGGCCGCCAACCTGCGTCTGAAGACGTGCCGAAGATCAAAGCGGCCTTATTGATCCACAACGCAGAAAAGGATCAAAAAGTCAATGAAGGCTGGCCCGCTTACGAAGTAGCGCTCAAAAAATCAGGCATTCGTTACACCGCCCACTTATATCCAGGGGCCAATCACGGCTTTCACAATGACACCACGCCTCGCTATGATGATAGCGCCGCCAAACTCGCTTGGGAGCGGACTCTCACGTTTTTTAAAGAAACGCTCAAGGCCGAATGATGCGCCATTCGGCCTATGTTTCTCATTTCTTCTCAGCGAGGATTTTGGAAGCCTCCGCCGAGCTGATCTGGCGGAGAAAAACATTTCTCCAGCGTATCTCACCGCCGTGAGTTTGTAGCATGATGGGTCCACTGGCAGGAAACGGCATCGTCTTATCCCAAAAGTTTTCCATCTTAGCCCGATCCACCACCAGTTTATCATTCAACCATACCCAGGTAAGATCGCCAATCTGGCGAATGCGGAAGCTATTCCACTCACCAAAGGGTTTATCTGCTAGAACCAAAGGATCTCGCCCAGGAGTTTTCGGCGTGTTGTTAAAAAGGCCTCCTGAGCCAAGTCTGGGATGCCGATCAGGTTTCTTCGCATCGTCAGGTTGATGGATATCCCAAATCTGGATTTGAGGGTTACCTCGCAAATAAACACCGCTGTCTGCCTTAGCCACGGTTTTGTATTCGATGAGCAATTCCACATCGCCAAAAGAAGCATCGGTCGTGGCATAAGGCCCCGTGCCGATGTTCACCAACTCGCCATTTTCCACATGCCAATGCTGCGCAAATTCAGCACGCATTTTTTGAAGAGCTGCCTCCTTTTTCTCCCCCGTGAGTTTAGTCACAGCATGGGGATTAAGCCCATGCCAGCCCTCAAGATCGCGACCATTGAAGATTGCCCGAAAACCAGGCGGCGGGGTTGGTTCCGCCGCAGGCATGGCCAGCGAGACCGAAAAAACAATCAAAAGCAAAGGGGTGCGGATAGACATCTTCATCCCACTGAAACGCATGATGTGGCGATCTACATGCGTGCAAGAATGGCGGAGACACCGCTTTTTATGTCGTCGAGAGAAAATGGAGCTGACCCAGTCCCTCTCAGAGTCCGCCACTCTCCAACTGGGCCACGATTTTGTGATCGTGGAGAGCTAAACTGATTGAGGAATTTGTCTTCCACCCTGGCCGGCTTCAACGGGGCCACGATTTTGTGATCGTGGAGAGCAGCGTTGCAATGACCTCCTGCGCTCCACTGAGGCGCTGGCTTCAACGGGGCCACGATTTTGTGATCGTGGAGAGACACAGTGATTTTGTTTGAATTGGCGGCTCATTCGGGCTTCAACGGGGCCACGATTTTGGGATCGTGGAGAGGGCGTGCGTTATTTTGACAGGCGGGGGCGGGTATGTCGGCTTCAACGGGGCCACGATTTTGGGATCGTGGAGAGATCATTCACCCCCTGCTGGCCCATCGTGTCGCGGTAAGCTTCAACGGGGCCACGATTTTGGGATCGTGGAGAGGCTCAGTAGCGAGGCGAGTGCAGAGCCTGGGAAGTGGCTTCAACGGGGCCACGATTTTGGGATCGTGGAGAGTATTTCTCATCCTATCAAATGTGCAGCACGCCTAAAGCTGCTTCAACGGGGCCACGATTTTGGGATCGTGGAGAGTTCGAGATGGAAGCCTTTCGCCTAGCGGAATACTTCGAGCTTCAACGGGGCCACGATTTTGGGATCGTGGAGAGATCAGGGGTGATGTCTGTGCCGGATACGGTGATTTTGCTTCAACGGGGCCACGATTTTGGGATCGTGGAGAGATGCGATGCACCAGGCGAGTGAGGTGCTGAAGGTGGAGCTTCAACGGGGCCACGATTTTGGGATCGTGGAGAGTGAGCACGGTGTTATGCTTCAGCGTTTCGGCATCGTCGCTTCAACGGGGCCACGATTTTGGGATCGTGGAGAGCACCCAACTCCGTCGCTTGGCTGACCAATACAATGCCCAGCTTCAACGGGGCCACGATTTTGGGATCGTGGAGAGTCCAGCCACAACCCACCGTGGATTCGCGACGCCGATGGGCTTCAACGGGGCCACGATTTTGGGATCGTGGAGAGTAAGCCTGGATAACACGCTGAATGAATCCGTGCTGATGCTTCAACGGGGCCACGATTTTGGGATCGTGGAGAGGAATGCGCGGAGGCAAGGTCTCCAGCTTCTCCATCAGCTTCAACGGGGCCACGATTTTGGGATCGTGGAGAGCAGCGTTCAAGCAGGTTCTTTGCAACGGTGACGGGGGCTTCAACGGGGCCACGATTTTGGGATCGTGGAGAGCGATTGCCTGGGCACCTTCTGGCTCTGCCACCGCGCAGCTTCAACGGGGCCACGATTTTGGGATCGTGGAGAGCTCCTGGCAGCCCTCGCAGGTCATCGCCCAGACCATCCAGCTTCAACGGGGCCACGATTTTGGGATCGTGGAGAGGCGTTTACGTGGACGAAAACAAGTGCAAAAAGGTAACAGCTTCAACGGGGCCACGATTTTGGGATCGTGGAGAGCGAACAGGCAGCGGGTAAGTTTCACTCCATGAGCAAGCTTCAACGGGGCCACGATTTTGGGATCGTGGAGAGACAGCGCCAAATACATCCACCACAGCAACTTTTGCGCGCTTCAACGGGGCCACGATTTTGGGATCGTGGAGAGAGACCATTGATTACCCGTGTAACAGCCTTGAACGATGCTTCAACGGGGCCACGATTTTGGGATCGTGGAGAGCCGTCGGAGTTTGTCAAAGGCAACCTCTACACCGTCGCTTCAACGGGGCCACGATTTTGGGATCGTGGAGAGCCGCCAGCCCCGCCGCACGGTTCCGCTCATCCGCGTAGCTTCAACGGGGCCACGATTTTGGGATCGTGGAGAGTTACCGCTTCGAGGGTGAGGTGTATGATGGCATCACGGCTTCAACGGGGCCACGATTTTGGGATCGTGGAGAGCATTTGCAGCTTCTCCCCCTCTTTCAGCACCGGAATCGCTTCAACGGGGCCACGATTTTGGGATCGTGGAGAGAGCATAGCCTGATTCCAAGCAGGCGCTACGGCCTGATAGCTTCAACGGGGCCACGATTTTGGGATCGTGGAGAGAGCGCATCCTTTGGCCGCTCAGACTCAGGACGCGGATGCTTCAACGGGGCCACGATTTTGGGATCGTGGAGAGGACGGTGCTGACGCCTGAGGATTTGCTGCCGCTGTCGAGCTTCAACGGGGCCACGATTTTGGGATCGTGGAGAGCCCGAATCTACGTCGCTGCTCTGAAATATCGCGGCACCGCTTCAACGGGGCCACGATTTTGGGATCGTGGAGAGGGGTTCCACCATGGCAAATTGACGCGCCAGGAGCGGGGCTTCAACGGGGCCACGATTTTGGGATCGTGGAGAGCTCGGCTTCATTGCCTATTCTTTCGCCTATAAAGGCACGCTTCAACGGGGCCACGATTTTGGGATCGTGGAGAGCATTCACCCCCACCGGCAGCCCTTCACGCGAGCGGCGCTTCAACGGGGCCACGATTTTGGGATCGTGGAGAGTGACGGTTCCATTCAAGCTCGACGACCGCAGCGCCGCTTCAACGGGGCCACGATTTTGGGATCGTGGAGAGCCTCCTCCGCCGCTGCCTAGGCCCATCGCCATGACCGAGCTTCAACGGGGCCACGATTTTGGGATCGTGGAGAGGTGGTGTACCTTATCCACGTAAATGCAGCCTTCACAGCTTCAACGGGGCCACGATTTTGGGATCGTGGAGAGATTGGGCCATCTCTTTAGCCCCACCCACCGACTGATCGCTTCAACGGGGCCACGATTTTGGGATCGTGGAGAGAACCACGTTAGACTGCCCGCTAACTGCAATGGTGCTGCTTCAACGGGGCCACGATTTTGGGATCGTGGAGAGTTTGGTAGCTCTTGCAGATCATGCAAACGATGCCGGGCTTCAACGGGGCCACGATTTTGGGATCGTGGAGAGTTGGGGATGTCGCCTTGGTACCAAAGATTAGTGGTTAGCTTCAACGGGGCCACGATTTTGGGATCGTGGAGAGTTCAAGCTGGGCACTGGCGCTCTGTTCACGAAGCTGCGGCTTCAACGGGGCCACGATTTTGGGATCGTGGAGAGACTGAGGGGCGTGTTGGTGATGTGCCTTACGATCCAGCTTCAACGGGGCCACGATTTTGGGATCGTGGAGAGCGGTAGCGCCCGTCCTGGCCCATCTTCAGAAGGTCAGGCTTCAACGGGGCCACGATTTTGGGATCGTGGAGAGACGGCCCCCGCTGCTCAGTTGTTATCAACAGGCGAGCTTCAACGGGGCCACGATTTTGGGATCGTGGAGAGAGTCGCGTTATATCCTTTGGAGTAATGGGCTATCCAGAAGTATTTTGCGAGGGGTGGCGAAATTATCGACAGGGGATTTGATGGATCTCATGTTTGAGAGCATTAAACTGCTGATAATGAACACTCGAGCGGCTACGAGGGGGATGAGCGGGACTTGGCCGCTCGAAAGGGTTTAAAATGTCAAAGAACAGAATACGTGGGTGTTCTACACCACGTAGCAGGGCGCATCAAACCTGGAATAGGGTAATCCCAAAGCTGAAATCACTCGATCTCCGCGCCCTTCGGCTGGGCCTAAAGAAACGAAGAGAACTTGGTCTTCATCATGTTTGATGACGTCCTTTAATGTGCGCTGCAATTGAACTAGCTCTCGGGGATTCAAGTCGCATTCGAAGACGGAAAACTGCAGGTGTGTTCCGTGATCTTTGCATATTTTGAAAACTTTCCTCAAACGGCGGTCGTTTGCGATGTCATAACACACTAGGTAGGTGTGTCTGGAGCTGGGGCAGTTATTACGGGCGGACATGGGGATTTACCGGGTGACCATGGGGATGTAGTCAGGAATTTCTCCGGTGAGCCAACCTGCTAGGAGGCGGGCTTGCAGTTCTAGGACGCGGCGGTAGCTGACTTTGTAGTCGAAGATGGGGTGGGTGATGAGGGTGTTCATTCGCTGCTCATAGGCCTGGAAGAAGGCTTTGCGGCCGATGGGTGTGAGATTGATGGCGTCTCCGGCGCGGACGAAGTGACTGGGGGTGATCATTCGGTTGTTGATGGCGGTGAGGACGGCGCTTTCGGCGATGAGGGGGCGAAATTCTTCCATGAGGTCGAGGGCGAGGGCGGGGCGACCGTGGCGGGGCTGATGATAAAAGCCAATGTAGGGATCGAACCCGACGGCGAGGGCGGCGATGGTGCAGTCTTTGGCGAGGAGGCTGTAGGCGAGTGATAAGAGGGCGTTAACGGGATCGGTGGGGGGACGGCGCCGGCGTTGGGTGAAGTCGAATGTGAAGGTTTCTTTTTCGGTCCTTAGCTTTTTCTGTAATGAGGTGCTGATGTCGAGGCCGGGGATGTCGTCGTCGGGGTCGTCTTGGCCGATTTTGATCATGCCAGGGAGGTTTTGGAAGTAGAGGGCGGCGGCGGCGCCTTCCATGCCGAGGAGTTCATCGAGACCTCGGGCGTCGGGGACGCGACTGGCGATTTCTTTCATGCCCCGGATGGCGGTGCTGGGGGGATCGATGTGCAGCCGCATGAGCATGGTGCGGTGGTTGCGGATTTTGGCCTGGACGATTTTGCGGGCGAGGGCTAGGCACTGGACGGGGTTGCTGGCGATGGCGAACTGGCGGATGCGGGTGTGGACGTTTTTGAGGCCGTGGCCTCGGGTGAGGCCGTAGAACCAGCCGCCCATGCTGAAGTAGGCGATGGGGATTTCTTGTTCGCAGAGTTCTTGGATGGCCTGGGTGGTGAGCTGGATGTTGCCGAAGAGGGAGACGTGGGTGACGTCGCTGAGGCGGATTTCGTCGAGGGTGGTGTCTCCGTCTTTGATGGTGAGTCGTTCGGATTTGAGGCCGACGCTGCAGCCTTGGGTGTTGAGGTAAAGGGCGCGTTCGTCATCGCGTGCGGCAATGAGGCGACGTGGGGGAAGGGGAATGCGTGTGGGCGAGGGCGGATTTTCGGGAAGGCGGGCGGTGGTGGCGAGGAGGCGGGTTTCGTCGGGGAGGCAGACGGGGGCGAGTGAGCAACGGACGCACTTGGGGCTGTTGATGAGGGGTGGCGGCATTGTGGGGGATGCGGCGGTGCGGCGGGCGTCGGCGATGTTTTGGATGATCCAGGTTTCGACCTCGGGGGTCATCTGGAGTTTGACGCGTTGTTTGGTGGCGCGGTAGTAGATGACGCCTTCGTTGCAGTGGTAGCCGTTGTCGCGGAGGACGAGGATCTGGAGGCCAAGCTGCATTTTGTCGGCGTCCCAGAGTTCGTTGACTTCGGGGCCAATGCGGGGGGAGCCGACTTTGTAGTCAACGGGGGTGACTTGTTGGACTTGGTGTTGGTGGAGTTTTACGTGGAGGAGCTGGGGCTGTGGAACGGTGGTGTCCTTGATGTCGGGCGATGTTGAGTCTGTGGGTGGGGCTGTGAAGAGGTCTGGCTGGTCGGTGTTGGGTAGGGATTTTTTGGTTGTCCTTTTGGTTAGGTTGACGGTGGGTTGGGGCTGCCAGTTGTGGGTGGCTTGGGGGATGAGGGCCATTTGGACTTCGATGAGGTCCATTTTGGCGACGACTCCGAGGCGTTCGGAGCTCATCATGGCGGAGCGGGAGTGGATGATCTCGATCTCGGGTGGGGCTGCTGATTCGGGTGGGGTGGGGGTGTTTTCGGATGTGGGCTCGGTGGTGGCTGAGGGCGTGGGATTTGGGGGCGCGTCTGGGTTTTTGGCTTTGGGCAGGGCACCACGTCCACGGTCTATTTTTTGATGGATGGCGGAGCCGCGTTCGGTGTCGGCGTTGTCGAGGAAGATGCCTTCGACGTGCTCGTAGTAAAAGAGGCGGGGGCAGTAGATGTATTCGTTGAGCTGCCGTGCGGGCAGGGGATCGGCTGCGGCGCTTTTGGTTAGGTTGGGCTCGCGGATGCTCAAGGGTTCTGGGATGGCTGCCTGGTTCTGGCTGACGCGATGGAAGCCGAAGAGGTCGAGCTCGGGGTGATCCTCGGGGATGGGCAGGGGCTCGTAGAGGTATTCGATATCCCAGGGGGCCAGGGGATACGGATGAAGGGCGCGTGCGGTCCGGTAGTAGGAGGCATTCATGGGCGAGTCCGAGAATTTATCACTATAGGCCTAACTTAAGGTGTAGGGCAAGTGGCAATGGAGGTGCGCGGACGAAGAGGGGGGCCCGGAGCGTTGGGACAACGCTCCCTACCCTGGGGGCTTGCATGGTGGGGTTGGGCGTGAGCTGAATGCGGGGAGCTCGGAGCGTTGGGACAACGCCCCCTACCTGGGGAGGTGCAGGCAGGAGTGCCCGCATCACTTGGAGGATGGATTAACCGCGGAAGTGGCGGAAGACACGGAATGGTTTTGGGGCTTTTGAAGAGATGCTGCGCATCCTGGATCTGGATGCGGGCAAGAGTGCCCACGCTCCTCTCGGGGCTTTATGGAAGCGGTGGGATGTTGGTGCTATGAGCTGATCTGGGCGGACTCGAGAGCTCGGAGCGTTGGGACAACGCTCCCTACCGAGGGAGAGTGCAGGCTGGAGTGCCCGCATCACTTGGGGGGATGGGGCGGCTTGTTTTGGCCGGGGTGGATTTTATCGAGCTAAAGCTCTTGAGTACTTTGGCTTGGTCTTTGGATGGGGGCTCCTGGACCTAACGGGAAGTGGTGTTTCGGTGGGCCGCTTTGGTTGGGGATGGTTGGTTAGGCCAAGGGGTGAGCCTGGGGGCTTCAGTCGTTGGGTTCGGCTGGGTATTGGACGGGTGGTTGGCCGATTTTGGAGTGGGCTTTTTTATAGCCTTTTTTGTGATCGGATTCTTGGACCTTTCGGCAGGTGAGGAGGAATAACCATTCGTCGCCGTAATCGAAGAGGAAGATCATTTTGCGCCGAGGGCGGAAGACTTTGGAGATGGGTGTGTTTTTGACTCCTATGTCGGTTTCTTTGACCTCTTCCCCCATGTCGGCAAAGAGGCTGTAGGTTTTTTTGCTCTGGTAGGGATTTTTGACGTTGTCACCAAACTCGAAGGCGTGATCAAAGTCGAATTTTACGGTCTTGATGATGAATGCTGCCAGATCATAGAGGGAGAGTTCGCCGTCGATTGCGAGCTCGGCTTGGAAATCTTCATGTTGGAGGGTGAGATGGTATTCTTTCATCCAGGGAAAAAAGATGGGGGAACTCTCTCAGTCAACGGGAACGAAGAGACCGAGACCGAAGTGGGAGCTGTGGCCGAGAGCGATTGGACCTTGAATGCTTTTAGGAAAGGTGACTCGGAATGAGCCACTAAGGCGACGCCCTCCATCGTCATCGTGCTTCTGGCGAAAGCGTTTGAACTCGATTGGACGACGTTTTTGTGGGCCGAGCCGAAAGACGCCATTTTCCAATAGTGCTTCGATTTCGATTGATCCCAGATCAACGTCCACGAGTTGCGGATGACGTTCGATGAGACGGCGCAGTTCTTCGCGAAGCATCGCAGTTACGAACGTCTCCGGCGAATTTACCCATTCGGCTGGGTCGCGTTTGGTGCCACTCTTTTTCGGGTGCCTCTGTGCGAGGAATGGAGTGGTGCTTACCCATTCACATGAAGGACCCAGTGGGCCGTGACGCACGGATCTATCTTGCGCTGAATGATAGTCTGCGAGGCTTCCTATCCCGAGCAGCAAAACGCGAAGGGGATGCCCGGATTCTTCGCGCTCGCGGCTCTTAATTTCACGTATTGAGTCAATGGCCCGGAGTTCGTCCGGCCCAAAGCCATCGGAAGCGACCAAGGTAAGGTGATCAAGCCGTCCATCGTTGTCTTCATCTGTCGGAAGATAAAATGTGTGACCATGGCCAGTGGCTATAACGCCAGCGTCAGATTTGCCGGAGAAAACCCCCGAGTTTCCACGGCTTCCCTGGATGCGCTCAAGCTGTCTGCCAAGTATGCCCATGAGATTCCGCCGCGCGGCCTCTGCGACGGGCAGGGTGTGCGTGGAGAGCGGCAGAACAGAGGAATCGAGAGCAAATCGGATGACTTGGGGGCGTGGTTGCGAGGAAACACGAGGGCGACGTTGTGGCGTTACTTTGAAACAATCGGCCCGCCGGGTGTAGCGAACCCATCGGCTCCCGGGCGGCTCTGACCACTTCTCGTCGTGCAGCCAAAGCGTCTCGCCGCACAAGTGCCAGTCGGGGTCGTAGTGCGGTGTGATCGTGGTTTGCTTGGCTTTCCCTTTGCCGATTGTGGTGGTTTCCTTTGGTGTGTGTGTGCCTTCAAAAGCGGTGGCAGGGTCTGCGCAGAGGACGCGGACGACTTCCATCCCTTGCTCCGCCGAGCGTGTTCCCAGCGGGCGGGTGTTGATTTCTCCAAGCCGCGTTTCAATTTCCGTCTCCGGCACGAGCCGCGCCTCGCACCACGATTCCGCTCGCCCGAGATAGCCGAGCTGGGCCAGCCAATCGGCAAGCGTTACGAGATCCTCAGCCCCCAATGTTGCGTCTGGCCACACTAGCAGGATTTCGCTTTCCGGCGGCATGACGACGAATGTGTCGAAGACCAGGGTTTTATCCCCCGGCCCTTTCTTGAACCAAGGCATGTAATGCCGGGAATGGCTTGATGATGCAGGCGGCAATGCGTATTCCGGTAAATCCGAAAGCATTCGGAGAATGCGTTGTGCCACTGGTTCGGCGATAGCCGCATGGCACTTGCCCTGCCACGCAGCGACGAGCGAACGTAGCAGGCGCCAAGGTGATGGCGGCCATTCCGCGCACCCTTCGTTGACGTGGTGGCCCCACGGAGTCGCGTGAAACCGCCCTGCTAGAAAGCGGAGGGATAAAGCGATCATGGTTGGTCGGCAGCGGTTCCGTCGTCGTTGTTGTCATCGGCGTCGTCATTAAATGCGGCGACCACCAGTTCCTTGAGATCTTCGTTGTCGGGGAATAACTGCGCGGCCAGCGTTGCAACGTCGATTCCTTCCAGTGCTCCGGGATTGATGATCAAGGATGCGGGCTTGGTCTTCGTTGCTTTCTTGAACTCCACCATCTTATCCGTCTTGAACGCTGCTGGAACTTCAAATGTTGTCACTTCAGGAAGTTCAACGGTCACCTTTTTGAGCTTCTTGTCCGGCACCCAATCGACGTTGGTGGTCTTCACTACTGTGCAGCAGACGCCGATGAGCCGCGTGCATTCCGTCAAAAGCTCGGCCTCTTCGGGAACGATGAAGTCGGATGGTCGTTTGACGGTCAATTCGCCAGCAACCTCTAGGTCGCACGCGGAACGGAGGCGAAGGCCCGCATGGAGAAAGCGGCGGATTTTCAGCAGCGAAAGCGCGATCAAGAGTTGCGTGGCATCTGCTCCGAGGCCGTAGCCGCGAAGCAGGGCAAGATCGAGATTGAAGAAGGCTTTGATTTCGCCCGCAACAAACTCCGTGCGATGAAACGGCACATTGCCGAACCCTTGCTTCGTATCGCCGCTGGGATCGACTCTGTCATTCTTCACGCCACCGCTTTCCGCCGCCTTCACATCCGTCGCCTCGATGAATCCGCTCAGTGCGCGGGCAAGGCGCAGGCGTCCACCTGCAAGTTCTCCATCTGCCAGAAAAACCCCATGAATGATCGCGTTTGCGTCATATCTAAAAACAACTGCGGCAAGGTCTCTTAGCTTAACGGGTCCTGTTTGGAGTGTCGACGCATCTTTCTTTAATCGGTCAAAGACGGTCTTGTCCTTCCCCTTGAGAATGTAAGGCGAGTTGATGCGATGCGCTTCGAGGATAGAGTTGGTGAAGTTTTTGCCGTCCTTTTTTACGAGGATGTAAGGCAGACCACGCAGCCCAGCGATGAGGTCATCGTTCTCCTCGTCCCAGATCGCCATTTCGAGGCGGTTTGCTACGGACTGAGCTGATTCTACGAGCAGCTTTTCGGTGCCGTTCGGCAATGAATACCGGGCTGGCCCAAGGTCGGCGAATCCGGTGGATTGGAATCGCTCACCTTGCAGCGGTTTGAGTGTGGCTTCCAATAAGAGGCGAGGTTGGTTTGCTAGTGCGGTGTAGTTCATGAATTTAGCGGTTGGCTTTTGTTTTCTGGTTTGGATTCGATGAGAGTGGAAATCATGCAGCGTCGGGCTTTGCGGGCCGGAGGATGCGGGCTTTGAGTGATTCGACGGCGAGCGGATGAATGGGAATCAGCAGGGTGGCGGAGAGGCGGGCGGCGGTGAGACCGGGCCAGCGGGTTTCGGCCCATTCGCTGTCGCGGCTCGGGTGTCCGTGCATGGCTTTTGGCTGGGCGAGGAGACTCCTGCCGCGAAGCACCTGCGCAGCTCGCTGGCACGCCTCGGCGAGACGGCCCGCACGGAGCAGACCGAGGACTCGGGCGTCGGGAGCGTTAATGGTCTTGGCTTCGTCGGCAGAGGAGTCGCGGTCAGGAGGAAGGAATAGCAGTTTCAAAAGCGAATAGCTGCTCGGGAGTGGCTGGGAGTCGGATGCCGATTGACTATCGGGGCGATAGTTGCGCGAATCGCAAAGACAAAGGCCCCAGAACAAATCCGCAATACGGTTTTCATCCAGCGAGCCTGCGAGGAAGGCGCACACGGAACTGAGCGGCGCGTGGTGACTGGCTTTCAAGGCGTGGGCCTTGCCGCCTGCTCGTTCAGCATCCATTGCTCGACGGGTGAGAATGGCGGCAAGATTGTCGGACAAATCGCTGCTCGACCAGACGACAGAGCGATCCTTTTCCGCCCACGCCATCAAGCGTCCTTTGGCTTCGACAGGTTCCAAATTGCGCCGAATGGAACCGACTTTCGGCTCTGGTTCAAAGATGGACGAGAGAGCGAGGGCGATGCGGAACTCGTCGCTCGGATCCTCTGCAGCCGCGATCCATGCGCCAGTGAGAGTAATGGGACGAAGCCCCTTTTCCTCTTCCCGGAAGCGTGGTGCAGAAGCGATGAGCGCCTCTGCCCGCCCGAGGAAAATGATGATGTGCTGGAACATCGCAGGGCCGCCATGCTGGCAATAGTCGAAGATGGCGCGTTCGATCTGGCGTAGGGCGGAGCGGAAGCGGGCAGAACCACGCTTTTCATCGTCTTCCTTGTTTTTCTTCATGGCCGCCGTTCTGAAGCGGTTCAGCCACTCTTCCACTTCCTTCAACAAATCGCCATCCGCGTGAGGGTGAACCGCAACCTGGCCCAGAGAGACCCCCATAAAGCTCTGACCGTTGCGCATGAGGAAGGCGTATCTGCTAAACGATGAGATTCCGCGATCTACGCCATGTGAAATCACTGCTTTAGCAAAGTCCAATCCCGTGCGACCCGAGCGGCGATTCACTGACACGCGACCTTCGGAAAGCAGATTCATCAGCTCACGCAAACCTGTTGGTCTATCCCAGAGAGGACACCACATCTCCGCAATCTCACGCTTTGCCTTTTTCGGCTTACTATCCTCCCATGCAGCAAGACTACCGGTCCCTACCGATGAGACCTTCGCCGTGAACGGAAATGCAGCAACACCAGAGCCGGAGGTGCCATGCTGGCGGTGGGCGCTGGAAGCCCATAGCAAGGTGCCCTCAAGAGCCAGAACGTAATCCCACGGATTCGTTCTCGAATCTCCTTCAAAGCCTTGCGAGGTATTTGGTCCTCCTGCTGCCGTTGTCGAAAAATGGCCGGGCGTTTGCGTTGATGAAACACCGCGCACTATTTTGCCGAACAGTGCAGCCTCAATAGCCTCGTCATGTTCGCGGTCTATCACGCAAGCGACAAGCTGTTGCACGAACCCCGATACGTAGCTGCCACTCCCTTCATTTCCACCGGTTCCAAGCAGGGGAGGAAACTTTCGTTCTTCTCCCACCAAAACGAAACAGGTATCGAGCCAACTAAGCGTGACTTCAGATGCAGAACTGCGGCAGGCCGCTAGCAAATCGAGCTTATTTTCATCACTCGCCTTTTCTGTGATGCCCTGACGGCGAAGCAGATTCTTGAAGTCTGCCATCACCCGTCTAAAATCTTTGAACCGCTTTCCAAAATTCTCACCTCGCGCAAGCCGACTTACTTTTTGGAGTGCTTCACGAGCAGCCCTTTCAGATTTGCCTTTGAAGAAACCTGAGCGTGCTGCCCATGGCCCCATAATTGGAGAAGGGGCGTATTCGTCGAGAAAAAAGGTGGAAAGCTCCTGTTCATCGAGCGTGGATTTGAGTGAGAAGATACCAGAGTCCCACTTTCCTGTAGCACCAGCATCTTTTTGTTGGGCGACGATCCTTAAAACACCAAGCGCCTTAAGGTAGTTCATCAGCGGCTCCGGCGTGCAGCCGGGGAGCTGGATAGTATGGCGGGCAATGACGTTCATTGACTGATCTTAATACGGTTTTTCGCAGAGGCGCGTTCATCGGCGGCGCGCAGGAGAGTTTCCCAGAAGGCGAGGCGCAGGGGTCCAATCTCGGGGGCATCGCGCAGGGCGAGCATTCGTTCGGCCCAGCTAGGTTGATTCTCGAACGGTTTTTCTATGCAGAGGCCAAGCTCCATAGGCTCAAGCGAAAGCGTCACGGCTGACGATAGGATGTCGCCTCCGAGCGGAACTTCCGGGAGCAAATCACCATCCCATACGCCACGGGCAAATCTCTTGTCCCTCGGCGGAACGAATTCATCCGGCATAGAACGAATGGAAAGGCGGACTTTCCCGTGATGCGAGGCGATCAGCCAAGCGACGAGGTTTCGGAGTTCTTCTGGAATGCCACCAACGGTCGGTTGGAGAACGGCGAGTGCTGAGGCGAGTTCGTGACGGAAATGTCGGCGGCGCTGAAGTGTTTCACCTTCTGTGTCCCTTTCGCAGTGCTGCTTCCATGCTGCGTCCGGCGCTTTTGCGATTGGTGTATGGTCTCTACCATCGGGGCTGAGGCGGTAGTCGAGTTTGATCTTTGTTTGAAAGGCTTCATGCGCTTTGCCGAGGTCATGCCATCGGGCAGCGATGTGCAGAGCGGCGCAGACCACCGCAGTTTCCTTGAGGATCGCTTGCAGCTCACCGCATACATCATCGGTATGCTGGGCGATGGACTGCCAGTTACCGCCGGATACCGGGTCTTGTTCGTTCTCGTCGTCGGTGCCTGATACGGCAGTGGGAAGCGGTGCTACGCTTGTAGCAATGGAGGTGTCGAATCCCGTATCCGGTGAGTAGCCCCCGGCTTCCGATGCAAGGAGATAAATTTGACCTGGGACGATGCTGAATTCGCCCACTCACTCTCCAAGTAGTCCCAGCGCCACGGAGTCAGCTTCTTCTTTTTCAGCCACTCTTTCACTGCGCCAATTGGAGCAGGGCAGAGTTCGCGCCGATGCGGCTGGGAAAAATCGGCTGCTGGAGGGCGTGCGCCTTTAGCCCCGTCCCAAGTTCGCCAAAAGAGCTGCACGCTGCGGTCTTCGATTTCCCGAACCCAGCGATCAATATCAATGTCCTGCCCGGCGAGATCGGGAGTCGTATCGAAAAGGTCGATGAAGTCCCGACGCCTAATGACGTGGCGTGCAGGTGGGCGATCCACTGCCGGAATCGGCACGACACTGAGCAATGCAGGGCTGGCATTGGCACCGGAAGCGAGAAGCTTGTCTATTTCCACATTTGCCGCAGCAAGTTGTTCATCGGTGTAGGGGAGCGATTTTTCCGGTGTGATGAGAAAGATGCGGGCGTCGGATTCAGTGCCGCGCCGATTGCAGCGGCCAAATCGCTGAACGAGGGAAGACCAAGGCGCGATCTCTGTGAACAAGGTCGCGGCGGATAAGTCCACGCCCGCCTCGATGATTTGTGTGCTGATGACGAGGCGGCGCTTTCCCTCTGCTTCTGTCACTTTCTTCAACTGTCTGGCCCGATCCTCTGGACGGAATTGCGAGTGAAGCAGGATGGGGCGCTCATCATCCGGTGCATCCTTTAGAAGCTTGCTGATTTCGGAGTACAGGCTCCGCGCCAGTTTCACCGTATTGACGACAGCGAGCGTTAGGCCGTCGCGGTCTTTGATCGTGTTCAGAATTTCGGTGGCGAGAGCCTTGGCGTCTTTGCTCGTCTTCTCGCACCGGGATATCGTCTTTTGGGCACCTCGAATCTTCTTAACTGGCTCCGCATTGAGATCGGGAGATTCCAGTTTGATCGCTTCAGGTAGGGTTGCTGGATCGAAATCAACTGTTCGTAACCAATCCAGATCACTCGTTGCACTCATCCACCACGAATGGGTTGGCTGAGCGCATCCAAAATGAGCACGGAATGCAGTAAGCTGTGCCGTCGTCGGAAGACCTGCCCCCATAAGTTGTACTTCGTCGAAGACCCAGAGGCAGTCGTTGTTGAGGAGGCCGAAGTGCATGGGCCAGCGGTAGCGGCTCATGCCGTAGCCGCGATTCAAGGCGCGGCTGAGGAGCATGTCCTGGGTACCGATGAGGATGGTGTCTTCTTCGGGGTAGAGGTCCCAGTTTTTTTCGTCGTCATTGGGCTCTTCACCGCCCATGAGGAAGACGATGCGGGGGGCTTTGTCTTGGCTGATGTGGCCAGCCTTGATGAGATTATTGACCCATTTTTGGGCTTCGTCGCGGGTTTGCTCGACGAGGCTGCGCATTGGTAAGCAAAAGACGAGGCGGCGAGGCCATGAAGGGTCCTGCTTATGAACGCGGTTCCAGAGCCAAGCGAGGATGACGGCGGCGGTTTTGCCCAGGCCTGTGGGAACGCTGATAAGCTGGCTTTGGCAGGGGGCATTGGCGAGTCGGACTTGGTAGTCGTAGGGCTGGCGTGAGTCATCAAATGCCGCAGGGAAGAAGGTGGTGAAATCTTGGGGCATGCTGTGAGTTGGGCGCTTAGATGATTTAAGGGATATTTGGGGTTATTTAGGCAGGCGGTCGTGAATTTTGCAATTCAGATGTGAGTTTAGAGGTGGGTGGGGGGATGATTTTTTGGATGGGGGGTATGATGGGGTGCGGGAAGTTTTGCGCTGGGGTTGCGCGGTGGGTGAGGACGCGCTAGATAGCGGGTCCTTCATGTCTTCTTTTTCTAACCGCCTTGACCGTCATTTCGCTGAGCTCCGTTCTTCTGGGAAGCGCGCCTTTGTGGCGTATATCGCTGCGGGGGATCCGACGCTGGAGGCGACGGTGGAGATCGTGCTGGCGCTGGAGCGGGCGGGGGTGGATGTGGTGGAGCTGGGGGTGCCGTTTTCGGATCCGCTTGCGGATGGGGTGGTGAACCAGATGGCGGCGGACCGGGCGCTGAAGGCGGGGGCGACTTTCCCGAAGGTGCTGGAGATGATCCGGGTGCTGAGGACGAGATCGCAGATCCCGCTGGTGCTGTTTACTTACCTGAACCCGATCTATACGTATGGGTATGAGCGCTTTCACACGGATGCGGTGGCGGCGGGTGTGGATGGGGTGCTGGTGCTGGATCTGCCGCCGGAGGAGGCGCTGCAAAATGCGGAGCTGAAGCCGGCGCCGGAGTTGGCGCATATTCAATTGATCGCGCCGACGTCTCCAAGGGAGCGGATCGAGCTGATCGCGCGGAATGCGGAGGGTTTTATCTATTATGTTTCTCGCCTGGGGGTGACGGGGGCGCAGGTGGAGATCGCGACGGGGATTGCGGAGCAGGTGGCGCTGATCAAGCAGTTTACGGAGGTGCCGGTGTGCGTGGGCTTTGGGGTGTCTAACCCGGAGCAGGCGGCGACGGTGGCGAGTATGGCGGATGGGGTGGTTGTGGGGAGTGCGATCGTGAAGTTGATCGAGCGGGAGGGGGCGGCGGCGGATCTGGCTGATCAGGTGGAGGCGTTTGTGCGGCCTCTGGTGGCGGCGGTGAAGGCGCTGGTGTGAGGTGTATTGACGTGGGGGTTTTTTGGTTTTTGTTGGGGGTTCTTTTTGATTTTATGACTCTGAATTTTTGGAAGATGAATGGGGCGGGCAATGATTTTGTCATGCTGGACAATCGGGATCTGTCTCTGGTGCTTTCGGGGGAGATGATCGCGCGGCTGTGTGATCGGCATCGCGGCATTGGCGCGGATGGTCTGCTGTGTGTGGAGCCGGCGACGGAGGGGGGCGATTTTAGGATGCGCTATTACAATGCGGATGGGGGGGAGGCGGAGATGTGCGGGAATGGGGCGCGGTGCTTTGGTCGGTTTGTGAATCGGCTGCATGAGGATGGGCTGACGCGGGTGCGCTTTGAGACGCTGGCGGGGATGATTTCGGCGGAGTTTGAGGGGGAGCAGGTGCGCATCAATATGAGTGCGCCTCATGGCCTGAAGCTGGGGGCTGAGCTGCCGGTGGCGGGGGAGGTGCTGACGGTGCACAGTGTGAATACGGGGGTGCCGCATGCGGTGGTGTTTGTGGAGGATCTGGAGGGGGTGCCTGTGCGTGAGTGGGGTGCGGGGCTGCGGTACCACGAGGCGTTTAAGCCGCGGGGGACGAATGCGAATTTTGCGAGGGTGCTGGCTCCGGGGAGCATTGCGATCCGGACGTATGAGCGCGGGGTGGAGGATGAGACGCTGGCGTGTGGGACGGGGATGGTGGCGTGTGCTTTGATCCACCACGAGCTCACAGGGGCTACCAGTCCGGTGAGTGTCTTGGTCAAGGGGGGGGACACGCTGCGGGTGGGCTTTACGGAGGTGGCTCCGCATGAATATTCTGATGTGACGCTTTTTGGCCCGGCGGATTTTGTTTTCCAAGGGACGGTTACTCTCTAAGTTCTTTTTTCTACTCTCATGTTCGCAGGAACCCATACCGCTATTGTCACCCCTTTTCTCAACGGTCAGCTCGATGAGGATGCGCTGAATAAGCTGATCGATTTTCAATTCGACCATGGTGTGTCGGGCGTGGTGCCGTGTGGTACGACGGGTGAGTCACCGACGCTGGACTATGACGAGCATGAGCGGGTGGTGAAGCTGACGGTGGAGTTTGCGAAGGGCCGTGGCCTGGTGATGGCGGGCACGGGATCTAACAGCACGCGGGAGGCGATCGAGCTGACGCAGGAGGCTGAGGCTGCGGGGGCGAATGCTTCTCTGCAGGTGGCGCCGTATTACAATAAGCCGACGCCGGAGGGGCTGTACCAGCACTTTAAGGCGATCGCGGATAATACGAAGCTGCCGATCATGCTGTATAGCATTCCGGGACGATGCGGGATCGAGATCGGGCTGGATGTGGTGGTGCGGCTGGCGGAGAGCTGCCCGAACATTCGTGCGATCAAGGAGGCGGGGGGGAACCCTGAGCGGGTGAGCCAGATGAAGCAGGTGCTGCCGGCGGATTTTGAGATCCTTTCGGGGGATGATGGTCTGACGCTGCCGTTTATGGCGGTGGGTGGTGTGGGGGTGGTGAGTGTGGCCTCGAACCTGATCCCTCAGCAGATCAGTGATCTGGTGAAGCTGGCGCTGAAGGGGGACTTTGCGGGGGCGCTGGCTATCCACCAGCAGTATTACCCGCTGTTTGCGGCTTTCCTGAAGCTGGCGACAAATCCGATCCCGATCAAGACGGCGATGGCGCTGGCGGGGCACTGCACGAATGAGCTGCGGCTGCCGCTGGTGCCGATGGAGGAGGCGAAGACGGAGGAGCTGCGGGCGACTCTGACGAAGCTGGGGCTGGTCTAACCGAGGATGTGTCTGCGACGAGCTATTGATCTTCCGTGAGGGAGATCAATGGCTGGCGGTGGATGAAGCGGGATGCTTTGAGAGAGCGAGGGCTTTTTCCAAAATGGCGTCTAGATGGGTGACGGGGAGGGAGTAATGGCCTTCTTCGGCGAGCCACTCGGTGGTGGTATGGGGCATGATGCTGGCGAGTTTTTCGGTGTAGCGCCAGTCGATGTTGCGGTCCTGTTTGCCATGCCAGAAGTGGATGGGGTAACCGATGGAGCCGACTTCGAAGCCCCATTCGGAGAGATAGATATCGGCATCGGCAATGACGGCTTTGGGGCCGCGGCGGAGGGCCTCGAGCATGCCTGCGCGTACTTTTTCAAAGACGATGGGGTCTGCCAGTACGGCGCGATCTGCGCGGCCGAGCATTTTCATGAGCCATTTGAGAGGGGCTTGATGGGGGTGGCCACGGGCTATTTTTTCGCCCAGGCGCAGGAGGATGCCGAGGACGGTGGGGAAGGCATGGCGCAGGCGGATCATCATCCGGTATAACCAGAACATGTGCTCGTAGCCCAGAAAGGTGAGAGGGGGGGCACCGCAGATGATGGTGGCGCTCAAGAGGCGCTGAGGCATGTGGAGGGCGGTGACGAGGACGTAGGGGCCACCACCGGACCAGCCGAGGAGGTGGAATTGATCTAAAGCGAGATGGTCTGCGAGCTCCGTGAGGAGTGGGGGCCAGTCTTTGAGTTCGCGTCCTTCGTGGAAGTCGGAAAGCCCGATGCCAGGGCGATCTGGAGAGATGAATCGGAGACCGTATTTTTTACCTGCCTCATCCATCAAGGCTCCTTGGACGCGTGCGCTGGGCCAACCATGAAAGTAAAAGCAAGGGGTGCCCTTAGGGTCACCATGCAGGGCATAGCCTAACGTGCGTCCTGTGGACAATCGAAAAGTATGGTCAGCCATGCGTTGATGAAGGGGGGAGGGAAGTGTGGAGAGTAGAGCCGAGATGGACTTCTCGCAATCGGCATCCCATGGGTAAATGGGGCATCGCTTGGCAGTTGTGGATTCGGATGCTTTTAACTTCTCTCTTTTCTAAAAAGGGTCTCAGATAAAACGCGATTGCACGCCGACAAACCCCCTCTAATCTTGAGGTGCGCTCATGAAATCTGTCCCAGCTATCCTCGCACTCGCCGCTCTTATTCTAGTCTCTGCTTCCTGTGATAAACATTCCTGGGAGGAAACGAAGGTGTTGCATGAAGGCATGCACAAAGAAGGTCACGGTGATGCGCATCACGGTAAAGCTGAAGAGCACGCGAAGCCTGCTGCTCATGCACCCGAGGCTGCTAAGCCTGCTGCGCATTGAGTTCACGCATCCGAGGAAAGACTTTCGCTGGCTTTCTCGTTATTTTGCGGAGTCCTTTAGGCTCACTTTGGTAAAATATCCAGAGTGGGCTTTTTTTTGAGCATCCCCCGTAGAAAAGAATCTAAACGCCGATGGCCATTCCCTTTGCTCACTTGTCGTCTTGCCCGGGTCTTATAAGATCAGGCTGGGTGAATTTTTTTCGTGGATTTTCTGTCGTGGTGTTGCTGGGGACTTTGGCGATCACGCCTCAAGCTTTTGCACAGCAGACAGTGACGAATGCTCCTGTCAGAGCTTTAGATGCTCTCACCAGTGAAAGTATCTGGCAAATCTCGACGGATCAATTTCAGCAACATTTCGAGAAGGCGGGCCTGCAGTGGCTTTCTGAAAAACGTGATCAAGCGCGTTTTTTTGGCCCAGGGCTGAGTTTGTGGCAAGGGCAGGTCAAGGTGACCGAAGCCCTTGTTAACTTTAGTCCCGAAGGCCAGCCTAATCGCATCAGCCTTTCTATTTTCAATCGTGGGGATAGTGACAGCGAGTTTGTAAATCGCGAAAAATTTGAAGTTCTAGTCGAAAGTCATCGTACCACAATCGGTCAGATACTGGCTGTGCCTTCAACGGAGCGCGGGAAGGACAAAACCTCGGCCGTGGCTGCTGAGGGTTACGTTTGGGTCAAGCCTCCTACGGCTTACCTTCTGGAATATTCCTTCCAGAGAGAGGTGAAGTCTCGTGACTTACCTTTTCGCCCAGAGTTTATCCGCTTGTTGATGGCGCCGGTACCTAAAACGGGGGCTACAACAGGGGGCACACCTGTGGCGGCTAAGACGACCACAGTGACGAAGGATTCTCTTGCGACGAATTTGAAGCGTGAGGAAAATGGGGATGTCCTCATTGCCAATGTTCCGATGGTGGATCAGGGTCCCAAAGGTTACTGTGCAGTCGCTACTGCGGAGCGGGTTTTTAAATACTATGGCATTCCCGTGGATCAGCATGAGATGGCCCAGGTGGCTGACAGTAGCAGTGATGGAGGAACGAGCCCGGCTAAAATGTACGAAGCTTTGAATAAGCTTGAAGGGCGTCTTCGGGTCCGAGTTCGGGTCATTGAAAATTGGGATTACAAGACGTTCATGGACATGGTGGGGGACTACAATAAAGAGGCCAAACGAGCCGATAAGCGTGAGGTCAGCGCTGCTCCACGCGGTGGTACCATTTACATTGATGAGATCTATGGTGCCATGGATGGCGAGGTGCTCAAAACCTCTCGTATCGGCCGTGACCGTTCGGGCTTTGGCAAATTCCAGCGTAGTATCACTGGATTGGTGGATCAGGGAATCCCTGTGATGTGGGGGGTGATGCTGGGGCTCTTGCCTGAGCCAGAAATTCCGCAAGCTTCAGGTGGTCACATGCGTCTGATCATTGGGTATAACCTCAAAACCAATGAATTTCTGTACACGGATTCTTGGGGGGCTGATCATGCTCTCAAACGCATGCCGATTGCCAATGCCTACACGATGACCACGGGCATCTACTACATGGAGCCAATGAAGTAGAGGTGCTCCACTATGGGGGCCGGATTAAGGCTAGATATTTGGGGCGGATAGAGTGTGAGTAGAATCTTGAGAAGGTGAGAATATTGGCGGGGTTTCTCCGTAGAGTTTCACGACGCGATTCCTGAGAGCGATGCTCCGATCTTTTTGAAGACATTCAACGTGATGAATCCAGGTGAGCCAGTGACATGTCTTCCCGAGTCATCGGATCTGCGTCTTGGTGAGGTATCCTGAGAACATACAATTCCAAGGGGGTGAGTGTGTTGAAAAGAGAAATTTCAGGAATTACATCACCTGTTGAAGTCGCCGATTTGGTGAGGATACGGGTGCTCTCTTTTCGGGCCGATCTATGCCAAATGCTTGCCTAACAAGGATTGAAATATTCTTGTATTAACTAGAGGGAAGGTCTGCTTGGACAGCTTTGATGTCTAAAAAGATTTTTGGTTCCGCACTTTTGATACATTAAAAAAGCGAAAAAGGTCTTCAGCGAATGGCTATCTGCTCAGGGCGATGGGGCCGTTAAAAACGACGCTTCTACCCAGAACGAAAGCTTCGCTGAAGACCAGATATGATTGTTTAGTGAAAATGCGGGTAGTCAAGCACAGGCCTGGATCGGCTCTCGTTCGGAGTTCTCTTTTGCAGCCTTTCTCTGCTGCTGTGGGCGAGCCTTTGCTGGGGCAGCCTGTAAAGCGTTTTATGGGTTCTTACCTGGGCCGTATGACGTCACGAAAAGTGATGAGGTCTTTTCAAAGTGGATGGTCCAATCCGTCAATGCGGGCCTTGATGTGGCATGATTTGAAAGCTGATTTTTTTACCGAGCTGTGCCTACTTTTGCCTTAGCCACTCGACGCTGAGAATCTGCTCGACCTCTATTTTGCCTCCGGCTTCGGGAATGTCTTCGATGGATTTTTTCCAAGTGACTTTGCATTTTTTGCCCGTGAAAGGCTGTGGGTTTTCTAAGGCTTTATCAAGGGACGAGTCTGGCTGCAGAACGAAAAGAGAAAGCTCTTTGCCTGTCGAGGTGCGCAGGTTCCAGTGTGCGTAATCTCCCTGCTCAATGCCGAGGAAGATGCCTTCGGTGACTTGAGTTTTAGCGGTTTGTTCTTTGGAGTCTGCCTTTAGTGCCTTGATAAAAGCTGTGCAGTTTGAGGTGAGCCGTTCTGTTTCGGCTGCGTAGTCTTCACTATGAAGAATGCCAGCTGTTGAATCGTTGGTTAGCCATTTGAAGATGTGACCGTCTCTGAAGTAGAGTCGGTTTTCGACTTTTTGAGGTGCTTTGCTCAGATGGTTTCTCGAGTAGGTGCTGTAAACGAAAAGTGGTTTTTCATTTTCCAGGTAATATTCTTCGGTACCAGCACCGTCTTCGCTGGATCTAGCGACGATTTTTTTGATCCGCCCTTCTTTAAGCCAGCCTGTCAGTGAGAAGACGAGTGGGCTGTCTTCATAGGTCGCAGTGGTTTTGACGAGCGTCTTTTCTTGTTCCTTGATCTGCTGGTAAACGGCTCGGTGATGAGCTGTGACCTCCTGGGCAAAGCTGCCGAGAGGCAAAAGCAGGAGGGCTGATAGAACCTGGAAAAGGAGGCGATTTTTCATGGAATTAGAATTCGCGGTTAGCCTCAGTGAGACAAGACCTGGCACTTAGGTCGAGGCTATCTCACCAGGGTTTTCTTGTGCTGGCGGTGGTGCAGGGGGCGGGGTTGCCTGTGTTTCTTTTTTCTTGAGCTTGGGAGTTGGCTTTTGGCCGGGTATGAATCCACTGTTTTGGTTGCCCCAACCCCGTGCTGAGTTACCGCTTTTGAAGGGGCGAGGGGATTTATTGGTTTGTTTCTGACTCCGCATGGACGAGGGAATTTGATTGGGAGAAGTGAGGTCTGAACCTATGAACGATTAAATCGTTGCGGAGGAGGGGGCTTTTGGCAAAGCGAAATCTTCTTCGTTTTGGCTTTCGATGCTTCTATTTGTGTGGGCGTTTGATCCCCTGTGGATCCTGCGGCATGGTCGTCATTGTGAATGCCTCTTTTTCTCGTCGTCCTCCTGTTCAACCCACCACCTGGATTGCGCCTGCACAGCGAGCTATCTTTGAGACGGCTGGCACGACGGCCCATCGGTTGGCGTCAGGGGCAGGGGGGTGGGTGGAGCGTCTAGGTGATGATGCCATGATTTCTCATAAGAACGACGCGGCTTTAGCTGAGCTAATGGCGGGACTGGAAAAGTGGAGCGAGGAATCAGGCTGGGCTCCAACCCGTCTCTTTGCACGATTTTTACCACTGAAGAATGACGAGCGCATCTCGCCCATTCTTCGCAGTGGGGAGACAACTTTGCCTCTAAACACAGTGGTCACAGAAGGTGGCGTGCGGTATGGGCTGGACTTCGCGGCGGGTTACAGTCATGGATTGTTTCTCGACCAACGCGCGAACCGGGCGCAGCTCCGCCTGCTGAAGCCTAAGCGAGTGCTGAACACCTTTGCCTACACGTGTAGTTTCACGGTGGTGGCAGGACTGGAGGGAGCAGAGACGCTGAGTGTAGATCTTTCTAAGAAGTCACTGGAACGCGGCAAACAAAACCTCGCTCTAAACGGTATATCTGAAGCCAAACATCGTTTCATCGCTGATGATGTTCAAGAGTTGATGCCTAGACTGGAACGCAAAGGTGAGCGCTTCGATGTCATCATCTTGGATCCACCGACTTTTTCACGTAATGATAAGGGGCGTCTGTGGCAGGTCGAGCAGCATTTTGAAGACTTGGTCAATGCGGCGCTGGAAGTGGCTATGCCAAAATGTGCGATCCTTCTTTCTACCAATTGCACGAAGCTGGACACTGTGGCGCTGGAGCGTCGCTCTAGGTTGTGTGCGAAGATCAAGCGTCGTGCTGTGGATTATCTACGAATCGCGCCGCAAGTGGATTTTCCGAGTGGTCATGGTGCTAGCACCTTGTGGATGATGGTGCGTTAAAGGGGATAGAGCACAGCCACCTTCGCGCATTGCTGCGAATGGTGTGCATGAAACCATCATCGCATCTCTTCATTTTGGCGGCTTGCCTCTGCGGTCCGCTTTTATCTTCTGCTGCAGTGGAGTCCGCTACGAGCTCCGTTAGTGAGGAGGTTGAGGCAGCGACTCTTCTTCAAGTTTTTTTGGATCGGGCAAACTACGGTCCCGGTAAGATCGATGGCCATTATGGAGGCTTCACCGAGAAGGCGCTGAGGCTATATCGCCAAGCTCATGGGCAAGAGATGGATGCGATCCCTACGGCAGGAGATGAAACAAAGCGGCCTCTGCCAGATCTCAAGGATTTGGATTTAGCGAGTGTGGGTGCGGCCTTCATTGATTATGAAGTGACTGACGCAGACCAGAAAACGGTGGGTGAACTGCCTCAAGATGTAAAGGTGATGGCTAAGTTAAAATGGCTGCCTTACGCGAGTCTTGCCGAAGCATTGGCGGAGAAATTTCACTGTGATCTGGATTTTCTCAAACAGCTCAATCCAGGTAAAATGGAGGGTGTGAAGGCTGGGGATGAAATCCGAGTGCCAAATGTGGAGCCGTTTGATGTGCATACGATCAAAGACCTGCCGTTGCTGGATCTGAGCAAGACGGCTCAAGATAAGGGACAAAAGGATGAACTTGAGCAGAGTAATGTGCCAGCTGCTGAGACTGAGATCGCCGTGAAAGTGGACAAGGCGGATAATATGCTGCGTTTGTTTGAAGGCGGGAAGTTGGTGGCTGCGTATCCGGTCACCATCGGTTCTGAACAGACGCAATCTCCTTTAGGCGAATGGACGGTGCGAGGCATCGCGAGATTGCCTGATTTCCGCTACGATGAGTCTTTTTTGAAAACGGGTGAACGCGGGGATGAGACCTATTTGTTGTCGCCCGGCCCTAACAATCCCGTGGGGGTGGTATGGATCGCGCTGAATAAGCGAGGAATCGGCTTACATGGGACGAGTGATCCAGATGCGATCGGCCGCAGTGCTAGCCATGGGTGTGTCCGTTTGGCGAACTGGGACATCGCCCGTTTGGCCACCCGTTTACGGGCAGGTGTGGCCGTTTCCATCCAGTAGTTAGGCTCCTTGCTTTTTGCGGTTGGGCTTAGCCGCTTTGGGTGGCTTTGAATTGACGGAGGCGGTGGGGCGATCCGTTTCTTTGATTCTGGCGAAAATTTTCTGTGCATAAGCCGAGCTTTGCTCGGGTGTCATGTCTGGCTTTTTATCGAACTGGGCTTTGAGTTGGTCTTTGAACTTGCCGCGAGCTTCCGGGGAGAGGGATGTGTATAGTTCGCGACCTTGTTCGCCTAACAAAGAGACGGTAGCGATTTTTTGAGTGGATTTTTTGCCTTTTCCTTTGTCTGCGAATTGGTTTTTTGGGAGGTCATTTCGGCCATCCGCCGGGGCTGCCTGTTGGCCCTGGTAATGCATCACAAGGGATTCAGAGCCTACCTTCAGTTCGACTTGGGAGTTGCTGAGATCTACACCCGCAGTGCCTGAGGTGAGCTGCCAACCGAATTCGTTAGGCTCATCGGTAACGAGGTAGCTTTGCTTCGTCACGGTGTTGTAAATGGTGGCGACCGGGCGCCCTGCTATGTAAGCCATGCCTCTGAGTTGGAGAGTTTCCTGCAAGTTCACTGAACGGGTGAATGGAGAGTCTCCCCATAACGTTTCGGCAAAACTGGCATCCAAAGGCTGCGGGAGATCGAGATCTACTGCAGATGGTGTGTCCTCCGCCTGAAGACTGAGTGCAAACAGGAGTGAGAGGTGGAGGGTGTGAGCGAAAATTTTCATCGGAAAACTCTCCCCGTTTAACGAAGGCTTCCCGAAGCTCTATCATGAAAGGGAATGTTAACGAAAGGTGGCCCCCTTTATAAAAAGAGCGCTTCTTTGATTGCGTGTGAAACGGTGGTTTCACACGGACAAAGAAGCGCTCTGGATACTATTAGAAGCGACTGCTTATCTCATCCATTTATGGGACGAGATCAAAACGACCTGATAAGATCGGGGCCTTTGCGGCGGTCTCATTGCCTACTGGAATCTGGGGCAGTAAGAAGTAACCGCTGGCGAGGAAGTTATTGTCTGGGCCGCGTACGATCATGCCCTGGAAGGTGGCTTTGCGCTGAAGCGTGCCATCTTTCAAAGTGAAGCTGCCTGTGAGACTGCCATTGGCGGCTTTCAGCATCAAGGTCGTCCGGGCTGGGTTTTCAGCGCTGCCTGGTGTTGGCAAGGTGAGTTTCAAGGATGGGCGCTGAAGGGAAACGCCCTCGGTGATATTCGGGTTGATGGAGGCAAGAGCAATTCCACCCTGAGCGAAGACGAGTGAGGCGGGATCGCTGCTGGAGGGCAGTCCGAGAACCACGCTTCCAGCCGCCGCGCGAGCTAGGTATTTACCATAGACATCCAGAGTGATAGGACCAAAGGCATTGGCATACGTACGTGTCACCGTGGCTGGTTTGACCCAAGCTACGGTGCCGTCGAGAACGTTTTCTGCGTAATTGCCTGAGCCGCCGAGGGTAAGGGTGATGCGACCCTGGATGGAGCCTAACTTATTGTAGAGTGACTGGAAGATGAGCACTTCACCATCCGGGCCGACAAAGCCGGAGGAGAGGAGGCTATTACCATCGGCAGTGCGGCCATTGACAGTGGTGGTGCCGTCAAGAGCGATGGTCACTGCGGCATAACCGGAGCCTTGGGGAATGGCGACGTTTCCGACGGAGCCAGACTGGAGATCAAGCGCGACTGAATAATAACCCATTTCGTCCTGGGCTGGGTTGATGACTTTGTCGAAGGTTTTGCGCCAGCCACTGAGTCCAGTGAAACCTACTGTGGTGGTGAAAGTGCCACCGACTTCATTACCTGAAGTGAGGGTGAGTAGGACTGCGGTGCCGTCTGTCGCAGTGGCAGAGAGGATGGGGTCCGAACCAGGAGTTGTATTGAGGAAGCCTTTAAACATCAGCGTCTTGCTGAGTTGCGCAATCTTCAACGTGAAAGCGCCCGTGGTTGTCGTGGTGAGATCAAAGCGGCCCCCTGCATTTGCGTTCACGGTAGGCTCGGCTGAAACCGTGCCGATAAAGGTGCCGACGGCTGTTTTTGGAAGTGATTGAATCACTAGAATTTCTTCAAAAACTTGTGTGGCACCGCCTGCGAGTTTGGCGGTGATGGAAACGATGTAAACACCTGCTGTGGTGGCGCGGCCTGTGATGGTGCCAGTGGCTGGATTGAACTTGAGACCCGAAGGCAGTCCTGTGATCGCCAGGGTGGTGCCAGCTACTTTATCGAAACTAAGCGCGACGGATGCGCCCACGCTGGCGTCGGCAAATTCTGGGATTTCGACGAGACCTGTGGTGAAAGTAGCCACTGGCGAATAGCTGGTGCCAGCGATGGTGGTGGCATAAGCCTTAAAGCTGTAGGCTGAATTTCCTGTTAGGCCTTCTACGGGAACGGTAAAGGTATTGTTCGTGCTCATGGTGGTGACTTGGGTCACGCCGGTTCCACCGATGAGAGGACTGGCATTCGATGAGGTCAGAGAAATAACAATGCCACGATCAAGGATAGGCGCGCCACCATGGTCTGTGAGTGAACCGCCAAGAGTCGCGGTGAACGCCTCGACGTTGGCAACCGTGGGCGAAATGACGGTGGGAGCTACTGGCACCGAGAAGATGGAAAGAGAAGACAACGGCGCAGAAGTCACCCCGATCTGGGTGGTTGTTCCATCTGCGAGATTGAGCTGGAATAATGATGAAATGCCGCCGACTTCGGTGAGCAGCCAGCCTTGACCCACTGCAGGTGCATTGGAAGCACTCACGGTCACGAAGTTAGGAATATCAAAACCACCGGTTTTGGATAGATCAAGAATATCGCCTCCTAGTGTGATAGGGGAGCCAGCGGTGAGGGTGCCAGCATTGGGTGGATTTTGGATGAAGAGCAAATTGTTCGCATCGTCTAGGGCATACTGAGTCGTCACGGTCGTGCCGCCAAAACTATTGGTGTAAGCCGTGTGGGAAACGCCGGTGGCACCTCCATTAATTCCACCGTCTGGATTGGTGCCTGCATCGATGGTGCTTCCATCCACGGCAGTGCCATTCAAAGGATTGACTCGGAAATTAAGTCCGGTGCTGGTGACTACACGAATGCGGTCCACGGTGGGGTTGAAATCGAAGCCGTAACCTGCGGCGGAGGGAGATGGGAGATCAATCGGAGTAGCGGTCGCATCTTGATAAGCGATCATTCCGGCAGTGGTGCCTACGAGTGTGGCTGCGCCTGTTTGTGGATCTATCAAGTAGAGTGTCGCTGTGTTTGAATCAGCATTGACGCCGAGGCCCATGAGTTGGCCTGTAGCAGGTCGCAAATCTGTGCCGACGAGAACTTCGCTATTCATGATGCCTGTGACTGCGACAGTCGTGGCCGTCCCTGGCGTGAAAGGGGAGAAACGGACTAAGTTAATGCCTGTGGCATCTAGGGAGACGGCAGCGCCTAAACGCGTGCGTAGGGCAAAGCTACGAACCGTGCTGCTGCCTAGAAAGGTGGCCGCACCAGTGGTGAGATTGATTTCAAAAAGACCTGAAGATCCTGATGTGCGCAGGATCGTGTAGGCGATGCCTGTCGTGGGGGCGGCGTTGCTGGCGAGTGCATTGACACCTGGTTCGATGTCGAATCCATTGACCTCAGTGATCGCAAGGGGCATTCCCCTGACGGTCACCGGAAGAGCATTGGTCTGAGTGCCATTGTTGGGCGGATTCTGGATGTAGATAGAATCTGTGGATGCATCCAGCGTGTATTGGGTGGTGATGTTCCCATTGTTAGGCTGGCTGTTCGTGTAGGCCGTTGCCGATACGGTCGTGGTAGCTCCGTTGATATTTGAATCAATCTGGTTGCCAACGATTCCCACGTTTGCATCCACCACGGCACCGTTGTTCGGATTCATGCGGAAATTGAATCCCACCGAGTTTATGACGCGAAGACGGTCCACAGCAGGATTGAAGTCAATATCCCAGCCTGAGGCTGGTAGATCAATGGTTAGACCCGTGCCATCCGCGAGAGACGAGGAGGTGCCTAAAAGAACAGCAAGCCCGGTGGTTGGCGAGATGTGGTAGAGGCTCAGTGTTTCGGCCGTGGCATTCACACCCAAAGCGTAAAGAGCCTGATTTTGTGGACGCACATCCATGGTTACGAGGGTGTCTCCTGCCTGCACGCCAGTGAGTGCGATGGAACTTGCAGGCGTAGAAACCGTGCCCAAGGTGGCGGTGGCAAGTGTGTTATCTTCATTCAAAAGATACACTGGGGTGGTCAAATCTGCGGCTTTTGCCCATGGAAGAGCCAATAAACAAGCGATGCTACAGAGCCAAGTTTTTGCCGAGGATGCGGAGCCTCGATAGGTCGCCGTCTGTTGGCCGGGTCTGGCCGAGGCTGCGCGGGGCCGCATGGGCTGCGCATGGGAATGAGCGTTGAGTGTTTTCATGGTAGGCAGTGTGAGATTAAAAATCACCCTCTGGGATTCAGCGTGGAATCCTGATCTGGCGATTCTTGGTGGGGTTATCCGATGGAGATGAGTCCATGGATTCAACTTTCCGAGAAAATATTCACGGACGCCCTGAAGCCTGCGCTCCTGAATCGTGAGGAGGCTCTGGCTTTCTGATTATAACCTCTTCTTCCTGAGAAATCGTGTTATGGGCTCACCTGCGGCATTTTCCATTCGGATTGGCCGGAACGAGGAATGATCTTCAAGAAAAAGCTGCGATGCGCTGGCAGGAGAAGGGTTGCGCTGACATCGGGTGCCGAGGCATCGGCTCTTGGCATCCAGGCACCGGTGGTGCTGCTCTGGCGTAACCAATAGACTGTGTAAGTGGAGGATCCTGGGGTGTGGTCTCCAGCCCAGAGTTGGAGCTGATCGGATACGGAACTGTTTTTGCCTGCGGTGAAACCTTGGGTCGCAGCGAATTGCAATTGCTGAGGCGTGGCATCTACGGGCCAGGGGAGAGCTAACAAATTATGAGTTTGATCCAAGGGACGCACAAAGGCACCGGTGCGCACATGGCCAGTGAGGGTGTACGTGGCGGGCTGGCTGGCTATTTTGACCATGACACCCGTTCCAGGGGGAATGATCATGTCATCATCTGAGGTCTGGGTGCTATCGCCCGTCGGGCGCCATTCATGGCGAGTGGAGGAAAGTTCCAACCAATGCCTCTTCCACTCCAGCTGTTCGAAAGTCAGGACTTGATCTGCCTGAGTGGAGCTGTAAGCCCCCTGTAGGTGTGTCTTTGGGAATACCTGATTAAGCGTAACATGGGGCCGAATGACGACGCGTGCGCCGGCGAGGTCAGCGGGCAGCGAAGCCAATGTGGAATAGGGGGAGTCAAGAGCCAGTGAGATGGTCTGGCCCACCATGCTGCGAATGTCATAACGATGACCGGCGTAAGCGCCGTCCCGCACCTCTAGGTAACAAGAGGCATGGGCGGGGGAGGGGGCGAGGATGGGGCCTTGCACATGGAGGGAATCTGCAGAGGCCAGATCTGCCACAAAACCCGCATAAAGTGGGGCATTGACCCAACTGACGCCGATGGTTTGACTCCCAGGGATCAAGGCTTGCTGCTGCCAGCATTGAGGAGTGCTGGCGGCTGAAATGCCACTGCTATGGGTGACCCGGAGACGAACGATGCCCCGCTGGGCTGACTGCCCGGTGATGTGACTGATACCTGGCCAGGTGAGTTGTTCTTCATCGGCTCCGAGGTCGGTCTTAAGCGGTGCAAGGGCGAGGGGCTGCCAGTCACGCAAGTTGGTGCTGGTTTCTAATTTGAAGCTGACATCGGAGACTGAGCGTGGCCGAATGAGGTGGGCATCCACGCGGCCTTCTGGCGTGGTGGTGAGCCACCAGCCTGCATCGTATTGATGATCGCTATCCAAGGCATATTCGATGAGATCATTGACATCATCCCCATCGAAATCGCGGTCTTTGGCATTGGAAGATCCCGGTAGGGGATCGGTGGAGCCCGGAGTGCTGCCTCCACCATTGACCACGGAGGGAGTGCCGACGATTTGAACATTGTCAAAGGTGGTGGTGCAAAGTTCTGCGGCTCGGGATGAGGTGACGGCAAGGCCCACATGCATGGTTGTAGAAACACCTTCCAAGGTTATGACGCTGATGGGGGTCCAGCTTGTGCCATTGGCCGAGGCATAGGCGGTGAAAGTATCTCCTAAACGCACAAGACGGACCCAGTTGTTAGGCGCGGGATTCAGGGCTGGACCTCCTGCGTAACTTGCTGCGGCATTGACGCCGGAGCGCCAGACGAAACCGAATCCATTCCCAGCGCTAGTAGGCGTGGTGAACATCATGGCGTGACGTGAGCCTGGGGTCAGCGATTCACGGAACATGACTCCTGCTTTACCCCAGGGGTTCTGATTGGTTTGGCTGGTGATGCGCGCACGGATTTCCCCATCTCCCACGAGTTGGATAGCTGCATACTGAAATCCATCCTGAGTGAAGAAGATGTCTTCGCCCGCTCCTTTCAAAGTGTAGGTGCCAGTGCTGGCATCGTACGAAGTGGAACCTGAGACAGCGATATTTCCGATATCCTGCCCCTGGAGGCTGATCGTTGCTGGCGGCACATAGTTAACCACAAGTGTGTTTGAGGCCGTGCTGGGAACGGCATTGCTGTTTTGTGCAGCGCCGGCGGGGAGGGTGATGCTGACATTGCCTTCGGATGTGGGAGTAATGGTGAGGGTGTATTGTGTGCCGCTGCCACTGAGGTTGGAGGCTGTGCCATTGGTCACAGTGAAGTCGGAGAGCGCGAGTCCGGTGACATTCTGAGTGAACTGTGCCTGTAAAGTGAATGCGCCAGTCTCAAGCGGAGAAGGGGATGTCAATGTCACCGCTGGAGCGACGATGCTCTGAGCACCGACGACTTGAACGCTATCAAAGGTCGCGGTGCTAAGTTGTAAGCGTGAGCCGGAGGTGAGAGCTAGGCCCACATACAGTGAGGAGGGGAGAGCTGTGAATGTGGTGCTGCTTACTTGAGTCCACGCGGTGCCATTGGCAGAGGCATAAGCGGTTAAGTTATTGCCCACGCGCACCAGTCGAACCCAGTTGTTAGGGGCCGCATTCAAAGCGGGACCTGCGCTGTAGTTTGTCGTCTCATTGGCGGTTGTGCGTGCGACACTTCCGAAACCATTACCCGCACCCATGGGGGTGGTAAACATCATGACGTGACGAGAGCCACCTGTTAGATTTTCACGGAACATGACACCTGCTTTGGCCCAGGGGTTTTGATTCGTTTGGCTCAAGACTCGTGCTCGGATTTCACCATCACCGGTTAGTTGGGTCAGCGCATATTGAAAGCCATCTTGAGTGAAGAAGATGTCTGCCCCTGCTGCTTTTAATGTGTAGAGGCCGTTTTCGAAGGCGGTGGAACCACTGACTTCGACGGTAGTACCCACATCCTGTCCCTGGAGTGAGATGACGACCGGTGGTGAATAGCTGACGTTAAGGATGTTTGAGGCGGTGTTGGCGATGAGTCCAGCATTGGTCACCGTGCCTGCGGGAAGGCTTAACGTGATGTTGCCGGTGGCCGTGGGGGTGATGGTGAGGCTGTAGCTAGCGCCGCTGCCTGTGAGGTTAGAGAGCGTGGCTTGTGTGGAGACAAAGTCATTCAAGGTCAGGCCGGTGACAGGCTGGGTGAACTGCACCTGTGCTGTGAAAGGCCCTGTTTCCAGGCTGGAGGCGGCACTGAGAGTCACCGCAGGAAGGAGAATGGTCTGGGTGCCAGTGATCTGAACTTGGTCGAAGACCGCTGTGGTGGTTTCGTTGAGGCGTCCAGAGGTCGCTGCTAGACCGATGAATACCTGAGATGGAAGGCTGGTTAGAGTGACATTGCTGACGGGAGTCCAAATGTTACCATCTGCCGAGGCGTAGCCCGTGAGAAGATTTCCGGCACGGACAAGACGGACCCAGTTGTTAGGCACCGGGTTCAGGGCTGGACCTTGGGCATAAGCCGTCTCTGCATTCGCGATGGTGCGGGCTACTAAACCAAATCCGTTGTTAGCGGCGGGTGGAGTGATGAAGAGGGTGGCATGGCGTGAACCTGCGGTGAGATCTTCACGGATCATCACACCAGCCTTCGCCCAGGGATTCGTGTTTGTGAAACTGCGGACTCGAGCACGGATTTCTCCGTCACCATTCAGCACAAGTTTACTGAAGTAAAAGCCGTCTTCGTTGAAGAAGATATCCCGGCCTGAGGCTGTTAAGGTATAGGTGCCGGTGGATGTATCCAAGGCTGTGTTACCGGGTAAAAGTAGGCCGCCGATATCCTGCCCGACGAGAACGGGGGCAGGAGCTTGAAAGATCTTGGTGAAAGGAGCCGATGCCAAATTGCCTAAGCCGGTGGAATCCTGAGCCACGTTTGCGGCGAGGGTTAAAGTCACATTCGCCGTGGGTGTGAGTGTGAAATTGTAAGTGCTACCGCTACCTGACAGAACACTGGCACTGCCACCCGTGACGTTGATGTCGGAAAGGGTGAAGCCCGTGACTGGGTGACTGAAGGTCGCAGTCACGGTGACGGGCTGCGAGATCACGCTGCCTGCTGTGCTGGCTAGGGTGACGGTCACGGGAAGTGGTGCCGTGGTAGGGCTGTCATCCAATTGCTGGAGATAGGCGGTGAGATTGGAGATCTCAGGATCCGTCAATGTAATGCCGTTGTGAGCGCGCACTGCGTCGGCGAGTGTGGCGGCAGAGCCGTCATGGAGGTAGGGGGCTGTGGCCCACAGACCGCGCAGAGTGGGGACATCGAAGCCGGTGAGGGCTCCGTTCAGTCGTTTGCCGCTGGCAGGCTTCAAGGTGCCGATGTTGCTGAAGATGTTCAAGGCGCTGTTGGAGAAAGTCGTGCCACTGTGGCAACTGGCGCAGTTCTGCTGACGGAAGATTTTTTCGCCTTCTATGGCTGCTGCGGTAAGTTGACCTTCTGAGCTGCGATGGGGGCTACGGGACTCTGAAGTGAGGGATTTGACGTAAGCGGCGAGGGCGTCCAAGTCACTGCTGAGGCCTGCTTTGGCATCGCCTAACGGTTGATTGCGGGTGCCGGCATTGAATTGGGCGTCCGGCATCAAACCGGTGCCACCAGCGAGATTGCGGATCTGTCCTTCAAAGTCCTGCACTTCGTCGAAGTTGCCAGACCAATGCAAGGCTCCATGATTCCCATGCCCTCGAAGGGTGATGGTATTGCGCAGTCCTTCACCAAAACCGGTGAGGTCCCAGGTGCGCCCGTCATGCCCTCCATCGTTGTGGCAGCCTGCGCAGGAAATGTACTCTTGGAGAGCGAGTCGGCTATCCACGGCATCATAAAAAAGCTGTTTGCCTGTGAGAACCTGGGGGGGCAGTTTTTCCGTGTTGCTGGTGCTAACGATGATGGGGGCAGGGGGCAATTGAACGCCGCCATTTAGGATCGTGCTAACATCATGAATGCTGACACTGCGGTCCATAAAATTCTGCACGTACAAGGTGCGTCCATCGGGTGAAAGCGTGAGGCCCTGAGGTGCGCGCCCGACACTGAAACGCAGCAGTTCTTCTTGAGACCAGGCTGCTACCACAGCGACGGAGCGGCTGCTTTCCAAGGCGACAAACAGATACCCACCCCAAGGGTCGAAGACGGCGGCACTGGGCATCCCGGCGTTGTCAAAGTCCACACGGCCAGTGTAATCTTCTGTCTGGGTCGTGAGATTGATGCGGCTAGCGATGGCACGGAGAGTTTGGTCATGATTCAATCCGATGCCGTTGCGGAGTGTACCACGCTTGATGTTATCCTGTTTGGATGGGACCCAACCGTAGAGGCCATCTGGAGACAAGGCCATAGCTCCGAGATAGTTAGGCAAGCCTTTGGCGGAAGTGGGCGTGTCTTCTTCTTCGCTGTGCTGAAGCAAGATGGTTTTTTCGAGGCCTAAGGTGCCTGCATTCAACACGAGGACTTCGCCGCCTTTGCCACTGGGATCAGGGGTAGCGGTGTTTTCACCGGGCACCGGGGGGCTGATGAAACGGCTCGCATAGATACGGGTGCCGTTGGCATTGATGGAGAGGTGACGCACATGCTGCCCGGAGTTTTGGGCACTTAATGTGGCCCCAGTGGTGGGATTGAGTTTGAGGATCTGACCGGACCCTTCAAGCGCCACAAAGGCGGCGCTGCCATTGGGATCAAAGGCTAGACCAAAAGGGCGTGAGCCTGGTGGCAAGGCCACAGTGGAGACGACTGCAAACGTACTGGCGTTGAGGATGGATAAGTTAGCGCTTTCGGTGTTGACCACCCAGACGCGCCCATCCGGTGCAATGGCGACAGTGTGAGGCGCTTTGCCGACGTTCGTTTCAGCCAGCTTGGTTTTTGTAGAGGCATCCAAGACGGCTACAGTATCGCTATCTGGATTGACCACCCAGACGCGGTCATTTCCTGTCGCACGGTCTTCAAACGCAATGCTGGTGGAATGCGTCGGCTTTTTCACCGTGAGAGGTGCATGGATAACTTGATAGACACTGGTGGTGGCGATGACTCCCGTGTCATCAGTAGCGGTCAGGGTGACCAAAAAGCGACCTGGGGAAGAGTAGGGGTGTAAGGCCAGGGTGGCGCTGCTGTAGGCCGTGATGGGGCTGCCATCTCCAAAGTCCCAGCGATAACGTGGATTGGCACCACCACTGCTCTGAGCGATGAAGTTGACACTGACACCCGTAATGACGGCGGAGGTGGCCAGGGGTTGTAACACCAGAGTGCTATTGATTGTCCAGGAGAAGCTCACGCTGATGGGCGCGGTATTGCCATCACTGACGATGACCGTGGGTGAGTAAGGGCCAGCGAGTGTTGGAGTGCCGCTGATTACTCCCGTGGTGGCATGAATAGAGAGACCTGGAGGCAAGCCAGTCGCACTGTAGGTGAGCGTGTCTTGATTGACATCGGTGGCGAGGATGGGCCGATTCACGGCGATGCCCATGACACCGTTCTGGGGGCCAGGATTGGTCACAACTGGGGCCGTGGGCAGCGCAAAGGCGTTGCTGAAAAAGCTCCAGCTTAGCACCTCATGGGTATTGGTGCTTCCTCCGGTAGCGCCGGTGAAGCCAACCCAGGTGCTGGAGCCGATGAGGCTTGTTAGATCAAGCCCCGTTGTTGTGAGAATGGGAGTTGCAGGTCGCGTGGTGACGACTCCTTGAGCCAAATAAACACGCAAGGTATTGGTGTTGCCATCATACTCTGCCCAGAGGGTGTGATTGGCGCCATTTTCAAGATCAAACGGGGCTGCATAGGTGGAGAGGTGTGGGGAGATGATGCCGCTGGTCAGCACGCCGATGTGATTGGCATTGGGGTCGGTGCCGCCAGCATAGGTATCCAGTTCGATCGCGAGACTTTCGATGAGCCCCTCATAACCGAGACCGCCGCCTGCACTGCCGACAGCGTCAGGACGGTCGTTTTGTAATACAAAGGTCATGCCGTCAGCACCATCCCCAGAGCCATTCATGCGAAAGACAAAACGAGTGCTGAAGGAGGTGCCCTGGGTGATGGGCACTGGTGTTTTTAAGAAGGCGGCACCCGCGAGGTTGGCACCATTGGGGGTCAGTTGAAGCACTCCGCCAGTGACGCTGGCGCTGCCATTCAATTGGAGACTGTTGTTGCTGCCGCTGAAGGTGGCAAAGTCATGCGTGATATTGGCCGGGGTGATGATCCAGGTGAAGTCGGCGCTGGCGCTGGTGATACCGTCTGTCACGGTGACTCGGGAGGCATAGGTGCCTGTGCTGGTAGGGGTGCCGCTGATGATGCCCGTGCTGCTCTGAATGACCAGACCCGGGGGCAGGGAACTGGCACTGAAACTGAGGCTGCCATTGCCAGGTGCGAGGCCGTAAACCGCTAAAACGGTGGCTGCATTCATGGCGCTGAATTGGCTGCCAGGATTGGTGATGGCAACGGTGGTGGCAGGGTCCACCTGAATGATCTTTGCTTCAGAATACGCGCCATCTGCTCCGATGCCAAAAAGCATCCAGTAGCCCGGTGTCATCACATTTAAATTTGCGTGCGATGTCACGGCGTAAATGCCTGGAGAAGTTTCCGTGAAAGGCAGTCTGAGGTAGCGCAGGTCTGTGTTCATCGAGTGTGTCTGGGAAGACATTTTGATGAAGCTGAATTTGGTCAGTCCTGGTGTCGCCTGGACGGTAAAGGTCATGCCTGTGCCGATGTAGGATGGAGCCTGCTGGATGACTGGACGCACGGCAGCGGTGCCGTCCGCTTTGAAGAGCATGGGCGGGGTGTAGAGTTGCGCATCGCGACGGTCGGCACTGTTACCAGAAAGCCCGCCGCCGCCTGACCACACACGACCGTCGGGTAGCAGCAGTGCGAGAGAGTGATAATTGCGTGGGACACTCATGTCCGTGACTTCGCGCCACTGACCGGTGGTGGGATTCCAGATTTCGGGAGACAGGATGCTGCCTGTGTCATTGAATTTCAGGCCCGATGAATTGCCTCCCATGACCATGACTTCGCCATTGGGAAGGATGACCGAATTGGCAAACTGACGGACATACTTCATGGAGGACGTGGCTGCGACCACGGGAGTTCCGCTGCGGATATCAATGGTGAAAGCGAGGTTGGTGCTGGTACCTGTGGAGCTATCGTTTGGATTTGAGTTGGTATTCAGTGAGCCGCCGGCGACCAGGATGCGGCCTTCATCATACATGGCGAAGCACCCTTCTTTAGGATAGTGGGTGCCGGGGACATTGACCCCACTGTACGTTAGGCTGCCGGTGCCAGAGGTGGTGACCCAGTTCATCTGACGGGTGGGACCGCCATGGAAGAGGCGCCCATCTGGGGCGATGACCATCAGGGGATGCCAGCGGGTGACGTAGCCGGGCTGTCCCACCACGGTGGCCCAATTGATGCTGCTGAGGCGTGTCCAGTTATTGGCCGCAGTCCAGCGTTCGGCAGTGTTTGTTCCGCCATCACCCGTGACGGTAAAGATGCTGCCATCGGTCAAGGCGACACTGGTGTTGTACCAGCGGCCATCGTTCATGTTGGGCATTACTGCCCATTTGCTGGTGCGCCAGTCGAAGACGCTGGTCAGTCGGGTGGTATTGCGCCCACCATTGACGACCAAACGGCCATCTGGCAGCAGCACGGTACCGCCGCAGAACATGTCGTGGCGGTTGTTATTGATCTCGGTGAAGACACCCGTGGCGGGATTCCAAACGGCGGCATAGGTGAACTCTGCACCGACTGGGAAAGTGGTGCGCTGATTGGAGGCAAAGGTCAGCAGGCGACCATCTGGAAGTGTGGCTGCAGTGACTGGGATGTGGGGTGTCCAACTGATGATGGGCGACCATACGCCCACTTGGTTTCTCTGGGTGGGCGTGGGTGCAGGGCCAGTGGGGGCGATGAAGGTGGGGGCCAGCATCTGGGCTTCCGCTGAAAGGAGGTCTGACAAGGCGTGGTCATCTGCGGCTGAGGCAAGCCCACCTAGAATCAACCCGCCCGTGCAGATCACAAAAAAAACGGAAAACTTCATCATGGTCGGTGGGCAAGTTCGGAAGGGGCGGGGGAGGCAATGAAGTCCTCGTCGGTGAGAGTCTTGAGGAAGGCGACGAGTGCCTGTTTTTCTTCCTTGGTCAGTTGGAGTCCAGCGTCGGGATGTTTGGCCAAATTGGGGTCGAGATTTTCACTGCGATGCACTCCTGTGCTGTAGTGCTCCACGACTTCTTCCAGAGTGGTGAAGCGGCCATCGTGCATGTAGGGTGCTGTGACGGCGATGTTGCGTAAGCTAGGCGTTTTGAACTTGCCTTTGTCAGCCTCTAAGCCGGTCACCTGCATCCGCCCCAGGTCGGAGGGAATGAGGTCGAGACCATTGTTTTTAAATTGATGATCCGTAAACAAAGTGCCGCCGTGGCAGTGAAAACAATCTGCGCCACGAAGGCCTCGTGCGGGATCGAATTCGGTCACGAAGAGCTGCAAACCACGCTTTTCCTCTTCCGTCAGGTGGGCGACTTTTCTTACGGCACGATCAAAGCGTGATTCCTGAGAAATGAGGGATAACAAGTATTGCTCCAATGCCTTGGCGATGAATTCAGCTGTGATTTCAGTGGTGCCGAATGTGGCTAAAAAAGCCTCTTTTTGGTCGCTGATTTTAGCGGCCACGCGCTCCAGCGTTTCATTCATTTCATGCTTGTCCTGAATGGGCAACAATACCTGCTCACGAAGGGTTTTTGCGCGCCCATCCCAAAAGTAGGCGGGTTCCCAAGCCAAGTTAAAAAGCGGCATGGCCTGACGCTTTCCTAGCTGGCCTTCAGCACCGAGGCTGAACTTTCGGGAGTCTGCAAAGGCCACATTCCGTTGGTGGCAACTGGCGCAAGACTGGCTGTTATTGATGGATAAACGTGGGTCGTGAAACAAGGCCTCGCCTAAGGCCACACCTTGGCGGGTAAGCGGATTGTCTGATGGGAGTGAGACCTGTGGAAAGCGGCTGGTGATGGCTAGGTTGTAAAATTCCGAGGGTGCTGATGCTGAGCTGAGACTCGGCTTGATTGAAGTGGCAGTTTGATAAAGATCGTAATGAACCGCCTGGAGACTGAAAGCTTGCTCAATGTTTTTGCGAAGAAGAGGCACGAGGGGATCCCCGTCACGCGAGTGAGTGGAGGTGCCGTGGTGTGCGAAATCCACACCTTGCAAGAGGCGGGACGCATCCAGACGCAGTTTCACCGTCAGCGGGCCGCCTCCCTGAAAATCCACAGGTATCACCACGTGGGCTGAATTGGGTGCCTTGGCGATATGGTAAGAGAATCCTCCTTGTGAGGCATCCGGGCGGCTCCAACGGCCTTCAAGAGCCATAAAAACGTATCCTCCCTGCCAGCCCCAGTGCAAGCCGCAGACATCGGGGTGCAAGGCATGATCTACAGGGCGCTGATTGGGGTCGGATTGATCTGCTTCTGGAGGAATACCCACATCAAAACGAATGGCCGTGTATTTACCTGCTGGAATGCCTTCGGCACGGGCTTTGAGGCGACCTTTTTCTAGACTGTAAAAGGCGAACCAATCGGCAGATTCGAGCCAGGTTCCATCCGCCCGTTGAAGCGCCAATTTGGAGAGAAGGAAATCCAACCGCTGAATTTCGCTGGAAGCGGAGGATTTTTTTTCTGGGGAGCTGAATTTTGGACCGGTTGCAAGAATTGGCTGGATCTCGAGCTCGAAGATTTGGGCTTGTAAGACAGTCGCCCATAAACAAGCCGCCAAGATCATGTGGCGAGCGAGCTTAAAGGGTGAGGTTGAAATCATGATTGATTCTCGAATTTGAAAAACAAATCGAATATGCAATTCAACGGATGGATTTCTATCTGGAAAATGTAAAATTGATGCAAAATGCTTTTTAATGGCTGCAATTTGTGGCTATTTTCCTAGAAAATAGCCATGGATTTTCCGTGAGAGGATGATCCGCGTGGGATTCTTGTCCTACAGGCCAGATTTTCCAAAGGTGAATGTCACACGGCGTAAGCCTGACTTTTCCACGACATTGCGTTCAACCGGGCAGCCGAGCAGTCGCTCGATCATCTCACATTCGATTTCCTCGATGAGGGGATATTGCTTTAGCACCTCGCCGTATGGGCAGTGGTAGTCCACAATGCGCAGTCCGCCTTGACCACTCATTTCAACGACAGACATGCAGCCATCTGCGCTGCGAAGACGGGCGAGAACGAGTGCTTTGTTTTCGAGTTCAGCTTCTACAGAGACTTTGCGAGCGTAACGTTCCGCCTTGGAGGCAAAAAAAGCATACAAAAGCTTTTCTGGGGCTGTGGCACCAAACAGGCGCTCGGCCTGGCTGAGTAACTCTATAAAATGATCGGCTGAAGCAGAGGGGAATAGAGGATCGAGCTTCGCTGTTAGGCGATAGATTTTTTCCGGTCTGCCATGGGGGACAGGATGCCGCCAGGTATCAAGGTAACCTTTCACAGCGAGAGCGTCACAGTGTTGTTTCACCCCCATGTAACTCATTTTCATGAGTGCGCAGAGTTCCTTCACTGTCATGCCGGGAGACTGCTTCAAGTGCAGAATGATATCCACCGCCGGGGTGTGCAGGATGTCACGCAGGATGGGGAAAATCATAACCGCCGGATCTAGCGGCAAAATAGCCGGGCTGGCTTGCTTTGCCAACCTCCCATTGAGGACTTTTCGTGCAAAGCGCCTTAAGCACGGCGACGGCGTAGCAGTAGGCTTATCAATCCTAACCCCAGAAGCAAGGCACGCCCTGGTTCTGGAATCACGACGATAAGACCATGGCTAGTGAAGAGGGTGGTGTCCCAACTCAGCCCAGTGCCTGTAAGGTCGGGTAGATCCAAGTCAAAACCGCTGTCCTCTGACCCTGAACGGTAGCTGCTGCCGAGATTGCTGGAAAAGGAGTTTCCTGTCGCAGCTCCCCAATCGAGCAGGTTGAAGATTTGCCCTGCGGCGGGGACGAAGCTTTCGGCCAGGACTTGGATTTTGGCTCCGGTCGCCTGATTGATCGTACCTGTGATGTTGAGTTGATCGTGATTGCCTTGACCCGACGCATTGGCCAAGATGTAAGCTAGGTAAGCAGGGCTACCAGGGGCATTGCCTCCGAAAGAGTCCATGCTGGTGAAGGTGGCACCCGTGATTTGCAGGGTGGTCAGAGCTCCGGCCTGCAAGGTCAATTCCTGTGCCAGATTCAGTCGGCCGAGGCCACCCAGAATATTTGGGTCTCCAGGGCTGAGGGTTCCGCCGCCAGTGATGGTGGTGGCTCCACCGAGAGTGCCTGTTCCGCCCAAGACGCCGGCGCTGACGAGGATAGCTCCTGTGGCCGCGCTTTGATTGCCATTGATGAGTAAGGTGGTGCTGCCTGTCAGGGAGGTGGGACCCGTGTAGGTGTTGTTTCCGCTGAGAATGACATGGCCGGTGCTGGTGCCATTGATGGTGAGGCCGTGGTCCAGGCCTGCGTCATCGATCACTCCCGTGAAAAGGGAGTTGGTGGCAGACTGATGGGTGAGGGTACGTGTACCATCGGCAAGCGTTACATCGCCTGCGAAAGTGAGGCTTCTGTTGACGGACCCATTGATGATGGTGGTATCTGCCTGGAAGCGGACACGATTGTGCAGCAAGACATCGCTGCCTGTGCTGGCCCGCATGGCAGAGCCACCGAGAATGAGTGTGCCCGTGCCGAAGGGACCGCTGGCGGGTGCATTCGGCGTGCCGAGTGAACTGGACTGAGGGATCACGGTGCCGACGTAGAGCCCAGTGTTTCCACTGTAAGTGTTTTGCTGGTTCATCACGACGGTGCCACTGCCGTAATAAGAAAGCCCTGCACTGCCAGTGATGAGTGAGGTGATGAAGGTGTTGCCCGCTGCGTTGGTGGTCACGATGCCTTCGCGAGTGCCAAAGTCGAGAATCCCGCCATTGATGGCAGGGCTGGTGCCACTGGAAAAAAGAATGGCTCCACTGGCCACATTGAGGATGCGGCTAGAGCTGACGGTGATGGTGGTGGTGTTGCCACTGACGATGAGGGAATTGATGGAAGTATTAGCCGTCAGAGCGGTGTTGGCAGTGATTTGGGTGTTATCGCCAGAAACAAAGGCATTGGTGGAGAATTCATCGGCCAGGTTCAGCGGACGTAGGCCTGTTGTGGGATCGTAAGTGACAAAGGTATTCGCCACGCTCGTTGCTGTGCCTGTGCCTCCGGAAGCAGGAGCGGACTCTCCCAAAAGGAAGGGGACGATCTGCGTGTTTTTAGCGGCGGCGTTGATGCCTGACGTGAGGGCCGCAGTGGTGCCGACAAGGGTGGGGGCAGTCGTCAGGCGGATGCGCGCTACATTGGTGGTGCTAGTGCCATCTTGTCCTAGGTTTTGGCCATTGACTAGGAGAGTGCCGCCATTGGCTGAGCGAGTGAATTGATTCGCGATGAAGGTGGCTGTTTGTCCGCTGCCATAGCTCGTCGTGAGCGTGGAGCGCTTGGGTTCTAGAATGAGATTTCCAACGGTCTCGGAGGAGGTCGCCAGTTCAGATCCTCGGTAAACGAAACTACCTCCACGGAAGGTGAGGTTGGCGGCGTCACTGAGGCGGTTGGTGCTGTTGTTGTTCGCGCCCAAGTTATCCAGCGCCAGGGTGCCGCTGTTGAGGATGAGGCTGGTAGAGGCGAGGGAGCCATTGACGCCGAGGGTGGAAACCGCGCCGCCGATTTGTAAATTGCCCGCATTCACCGTGGTGCTGCCTGTGTAGCTTTGGGCAGCGATGATGGTTTGAGTGCTGTTGCCATTTTTGACAAAGGAAAGGCCCCCGGTTCCATCGCGCATGCGGCCCGCGAAAATGGAGGTGCCTGTGCTATCGGAAATGGTGAGGGTGGAGGGGGCTGTTCCATTGTTTTCCACAAATAAGACGGCTCCGCTCAGATGGTTCCCCGTGGTGTCAAGGCCCCGGAGAGCGAGCGTTTTACCGTTGAGGTCTAAAGTCATGCTCACCGTGGCCTGAGTAGCGATGACGGAAAGTCGGCTGGCTGGATTCAGTGCGTTGTTAACCCCGATGACCAGGCGGGCTCCACTGCCAGCGTTGGCAAACAGTTGAGTATCCCCCGTGTAGGTATTGACGTTGTTCAGCACCGTGGTGGCATTGTTCGCGCGGCTGTGGAGGATGGCGGTGCTGCTGCCACCACTGATGACCCCAGAGACGATGAGCGTCCCGCCCACACCTCCGCCGATGCGGGCTTCCGCGCCCGTGGCCTGGATGTTGCCAGCCCACTCAGCGATGGCGGCGCTGGCGGTCTGGAGTGCTCCGTTGTTATTACCGCCAGTGCCCGTGATGGAGATCGTTTCTCCTGAGACCACGATGCCATTGGCCAGGGTGACGCGTGCTCCTGCGCCCACGGTGGTGCTGCCGATGGTGTTTCCAAGCGCCGTATTGCTCGCCACGACGATTTCGTTATTGCTGACTCCTGTCAGGATGGTGCTGGCGGAGTAGGTGTTGTTGCCAGAAAGGGTGAGACTGCCAGCGCCCGATTTGGTCAGCCCCAGGGCAGATGCGCCGTCTTGGAGGATGCCGCTGAAGCTCGTGCTGGCGGCCTGATTCACGGTGAGTCGGGCTTCCACATTGCCAGTATTGGTGATGAAGCTGCCACCTGTCCCCGCAGCGGCTCCTGAACGGGTGAGGCCACCTAAGGTTTGATTGAAGCCATTCAAATCAAAGATGGAGTCTTCGATAGCTGAGGTAGAATCCAAGTCCAGGGTGGTGCCCACGGGGAGAGCATCTTGAGCACCCAGCTGTAAGCGCCCGCGAAAGACGGTGGTAGCACCGTTGTAAGTATTCGCCGTGCCTGAGATACGCACGGTGCCGAGACCTGCGGCAGAAGTGGTGGCGGAGATAATGAGGTTCCCGCTGCTGCCCGTTTGGATGGGCCCGCTGATGTTTAGTACCCCACCACCGAGGCTGCCCATGCGACCTCCCGCCTGTAAGGTTACCGCTCCTGCCCAGGTGGCGGTTGCGTTTTCTGCGGTCCGTAGGCCACCGAAGAAATCGGCCCCGCTACCTCCCAGACTGAGGGTTTCACCTGAAATGGTGACGCCATTCTGGAGTTCAAGCTGACCGTTGGTCGAGACCGTGGTGGTTCCTGTGGTATCTCCCAAAGCCGCGTTATTTGCCACGCTCAAACGCCCGGTATTAATCACCACTTGGCCGGAAAAAAGATTGGCACCTGAGAGCACCAGGGTGCCTGTGCCTTCTTTGGTCAGGCTGCCAGTGGCGATGGATTCACTAATCGTGGCTGTGACGCCTGTCGCCGTGGTGATGATGCTGCTAGCCGTCAGGTTCAGTAGGCTATCGTTATTGGCATCCACGATGGAGTAGCCATTGCCGTTGAAAGTCAGGTGATTGATGGTCAGATCGCTGGCCACTTCCACGTTCTCTCCGGTGCCGCCAAAAATAGCGTTGTTGCCATTGGTCCAAGGAACACCTGCATCCCAGTTGGGAGCTGTCAGGCTCCATTCGTTGTTGAGATTGGCTTGAAGCCAAACTTGATCAGCAGCCTTTAAGCAGATGCTAGACAAAGCGACGACTGCTAGGGTGATGCAGGGACGTCGAAATTTTTTAAGAATGAAGGCGACCGATGAGGGGCTCGTTTTCATGGGGGGATCCGAAGCATAGGATACCGTGAATCTTCAGCCAAGGAGAAAACTGGTTCCTCCAGGGGAATAAAGGTTCTACCCAGGCGTCTTCTATGCCCGATCTTTTTCAGCAACAAGTTTGACACGCCGAAATCCAGAGGCGTAACGTCTATCTAATTACAACCTCGATGCGCACGACGCCCCCCCTGCTCCCGGAGAAAGACTTTCGTTCTCATGCCCCGGGCTTTTGGAAAGATAAACTCATCCCGGCCCAGGATTGGAATTCGGCTGCCTGGCAGCTCCGGAATCGAGTCACCACCCTCGCAGGCCTGGAGGAGCATATCACGCTGACCGATGAAGAAAGAGCGGGTGTTCTCTTGAGCGGGAAAAAATTGGCCATGGCCATCACCCCGCATTATTTCAATCTGATTGATCCGGAAGATCCGGAAGATCCCATTCGCCGTCAGGTCATTCCCCGCATTGAGGAAACCTGGGATGATCCAGATGAAATGGCCGATCCCTGTGGGGAAGACAGTCACATGCCTGTTCCGGGTCTGGTGCATCGGTATCCAGACCGGGTACTCTTTCTGGTGACAGACCGCTGCGCGAGCTATTGTCGCTACTGTACTCGCAGCCGTGTGGTGAGCGGGGTGGGCGAGCAGGAACTGCATACGGATTACGAGGCGGTATTCCGCTACCTGGAGCAGCACGATGAAGTGCGTGATGTGCTTTTGAGTGGGGGCGATCCACTGCTGTTTAGCGATGGCAAATTGGAGGCTATTCTGAAGCGTCTGCGCTCCATCCCGCATATTGAATTTTTACGAATCGGTAGCCGAGTGCCGATCTTTTTGCCTCAGCGCATCACGCCTGAACTTTGCCAGATGCTGCAAAAGTATCACCCACTCTGGCTGAGTATCCATACCAACCACCCGCGTGAGTTGACCATTGAGGTCAAGGCAGGTCTGGAGATGCTGGCGAATCATGGCGTGCCCCTGGGCAACCAGAGCGTGCTTTTACGGGGGGTGAATGACGATGCGGATGTGATGAAGGCACTCGTTCATAAATTGTTGATGTGCCGTGTGCGGCCTTATTACCTGTATCAGTGCGACCTCATCCAGGGCAGTTCGCACCTGCGGGCAAGCGTGAATACCGGGGTGGAAATCATTGAGCAACTTCGTGGACATACCACCGGCTATGGAGTGCCGCAGTTCGTCATTGATGCCCCTGGGGGTGGCGGTAAAGTACCCGTGAATCCCGACTATGTGCTGCTGCGGGATGAGCAACGGACCTTGATTCGTAACTTCGAAGGTCGTACTTTCGAGTATCCTGAGCCCGCGATGGTGAGAGTGTGAGAAGGATCGACCGGCAAGGTCTGCCGAAAAGAGATCTTGCTGCTTTGTCTGCGCTAGCGTTTGCTTTCACTAAGCATGGATCTGGCTGTCTCCGACCTGAGTTTTCAATATCCCGGCAGTGCCTTTGGCCTGGCGGTGAAGTCGCTCACGGTCAGGGCTGGAGAGCCTCTGGCTATTTTGGGGCCTAGCGGTGGGGGAAAAACGACGCTGCTACGTTTGATGACGGGACTTTTAGCGCCGGATGCGGGTGCCGTTAACTGTGGAGACATTTGTTTGACGGATCTCTCCCCTGAGTCACGCCGTCGTTTTCGTCTCCAAAACATAGGCCTCATTTTTCAAGACTTTGCCCTGTTGGATTACCTCACGGTGGAAGAAAATATTCTTTTGCCTTCACGGTTTGGCTCTGGCGAGAAAGCGGACGCGACCGGTCAATCTACCGTTTTGGCGAGGGCGCGAGAATTGGCTGAACGCCTCGAAATCCACCCGCACTGGAGCCGACGCACTCGTTTATTATCGCAAGGTGAACGGCAGCGTGTGGCCATTGCACGGGCGTTGGCTCACCAGCCTAGTTTTGTTTTCGCGGATGAGCCTACGGCGTCTTTGGATGCAGGGAGGCGCAGCCTAGTGATGGATTTATTGATGGACTATGCCCGTGAGAAACAAGTGTGCCTGGTGGTGGTGACTCATGATACGGAATTGATGCCTCTGTTCGCTAAGCATCTGCGTGTGGAGGACTTGATCGTATGATCGCCGCCTGTTTCCACCTCGCTTGGCGTTATGTGGTGCGTCATCGGTTGCAGACTCTGCTGCTGGCAGCAGCTCTTGGCCTGGTTTTGGCGTTGCCGTTATCCATCCGGGTGATCGTACGCGCGGCAGAGTCAGCCATGAAAGAGCGGGCTGCTTCCACGCCGCAGGTGATCGGTGCGCGCGGCAGTGCGCTGGACCTCCTGCTGACGGCGCTCTATTTTAAACGCCAGCCTTTGCCGACGCTGACGGTGAAAGCGCTGGAGGAAGTCCGCGCCGCTAAGCTGGGAACGGCCATTCCGGTTTACACGCGTTTTCATGCCCAGGAGTTTCCCATTGTGGGCACTCAGCTTGATTATTTTTCCTTTCGAGAGCTGCAGGTAGAGCAGGGGCGGATGTTTGCTCGACTTGGGGATTGTGTGGTGGGGGCTGAATTGGCGAAAAAAAAGGGGATTGCGGTCGGCGGGCACCTTTATTCTTCTCAGGAGCAGGTCTTCGATCTGGCGGGTATTTACCCTTTGAAAATGCGAGTCACAGGGATTTTAGCTGCCAATGGCACCTCGGATGATGAGGCCATTTTTACTGACTTAAAAACCACTTGGCTGATTGAAGGGCTAGCCCACGGTCACGACGACCTTGTGAGCGAAGAAGCCATTTTGACGAAGGAAAATGGCAATGTAGTGGGTAACGCCAGCGTGCGGATGTTTAACCAAGTCACTGAAAAGAACCTGGGTAGCTTTCACTTTCATGGAGATCTTACGGCCTACCCGCTGAGCGCTATCCTCATGCAGCCTACCGACGCGAAAGCTGAGGCTCTGCTGGCTGGTCGCTATTTGAAGAGTGACCTCCCGGCCCAGATCATCCGCCCATTGGATGAATTTGAGACCCTCATGAACACCCTTTTCCAGATCGAAACGCTGGCGCTGGTGGTTCTTTCTTTGTTGGCCTTTGCGGCGCTGAGCGTGGCGGCGCTGGTTTTTGCGCTAACCTTCCGGCTGAGGACGCGGGAATTCACCACCCTGGATGATTTGGGGATTTCGCGGCGAGCCTTAGCGTTGACGAAACTCACGGAGGTGGCGTTTGTGACCGTCCTGGGTTTGGCTTTTGCCGCCGGGTTGACCGCAGTGGTCTGGAGTAATGCCGACTTAGGGGTGGGGCTGCTTTTGAGGCTTTGAGTGCCTGGTCACTCGCTCATAAAGATGGAGGGCTGCTATTTCTATGACTTGCCCCGGCGCGAGTCCCGCGTTGAATGAGCTTTCTCTCCGACTCTCCTTTCTGCCCCGATGCACATCGCCGATATTCTTGCCGCCCAGCGTCCCACGCTGTCCTTTGAGTTTTTTCCTCCTAAAACGGCGGAGGCTTCGGAAGCGCTGTATCAGACCATCGGTGAACTGGAGGCCTACAAACCTTCTTTCGTGAGCGTGACCTATGGGGCTGGCGGTTCGACCCGGGAGTTGACGCACGATCTTGTGGTGCGGATCAAGAAGACGACAAGCCTGGATCCAGTGCCCCACCTTACCTGTGTCTGCCACAGCGAAGCGGACATCGCTGCCATCCTGGAGCGCTATGCTGAGGCAGGGGTGAGCAACATTTTGGCACTCGGAGGTGACCCCCCAAAGAACCTGGAAGGCTATGACCGCAAGAAGGATGCCTTTCAGCAAGCAGCGGATCTGGTGCGCTTCATCAAGAAATTCAATGAGAGTGGGGCTCACCCCGATCCGCGCGGTTTCGGCATCGGAGTCGCAGGTTTTCCAGAAGGGCACCCCACTACGCCTAACCGCGTGTTAGAAATGGAACATTTGAAAGCTAAAGTGGATGCTGGCGCAGACTACATTTGCACCCAACTCTTCTTTGATAATCACGACTTTTTAGATTTCCGTGATCGCTGCCGTCTCTCCGGCATCCATATCCCAATCATTGCTGGCATCATGCCCATCACCAGTGCCAGTGGTATGCGACGGATGGCTGAACTGGCTGCGGGTGCTCGATATCCTGCCAAATTGCTGCGCGCTATCCAGCGTTGTGGTGGAGATGAAGATGCGGTGCAGCGTGTGGGCGTGCATTACGCGACGGAACAGTGCCGCGACCTGCTGGAAAATGGCGTGGATGGCATCCATTTTTATACCCTCAATAAATCCCAAGCGACTCGCGAGATCTACGCCAGCCTGGGCATCCGTGATTCTGCAGCCGTACGCCCTGCATGAGTGAAAATGCCCCTCTGATCGTCGCCATCGAAGGTGGTGGCACCAAGTTTGTCTGCGGTATCGGTACCGATCCGCATCACATTCTAGACACTGCACGAATCGATACCACGACGCCCCATGACACACTGGAGAATGTGAGTCACTGGATCTCTAAAATGAAGGTGGCTCATGGTCCGATTGCTGCCATTGGCATTGGCACGTTTGGCCCTGTGGATCTCAATCGTGACAGTGAGACCTATGGATACATCACGACCACACCGAAACCCCACTGGCAGCAGACCGATGTGGTGACGTTTTTCAAAAATCGTTTCAAGGTCCCTGTGGGGTTTGATACGGATGTGAATGCGGCGGTTTTGGCGGAATACCTGTGGGGCGCGGGGCAGGGAATGGACCCACTCATTTACATCACTGTGGGCACGGGTGTGGGTGGTGGTGTTTTGGTGAATGGGCAGCTTTTGCACGGGTTACTTCACCCAGAGATCGGCCATCTCATCGTGCCACCGCCACACAATAGCCTCGCCATTCAAAGAGAAGGTCAGTGCCCATTTCATCGCAGTTGTGTGGAAGGGTATGTCTGCGGTCCATCCATCGCGAAACGCTGGGGAGTGAAAGCGGATGCATTACCGCCGGATCATCCTGCCTGGGAAGAGGTGGCCGATGTCATGGGCTATGCGCTCATGAACTTGACCCTCACACTCGCCCCTAAACGCATCATTTTAGGCGGAGGAGTGATGGAGCAGCCGCACCTCATTCCGCTCATCCAGGGCAAGCTTATGCAGCACATGAATGGCTATCTTTCCGTGCCACAACTCAGCCATGACATCGAGCGTTTTATTGTTAAACCAGGACTGGGTGGGCGCTCAGGATTGCTGGGCTCAATGGCTCTCGGGCGAATGGCAATTGCGAATAAAGCACTTTGAGATCAGTTCATTTTTGGATGCTGGCTGCCCCGCCGGCGTCGCATGGCTAGAGCGGCCCCCGCCGCTAGGAGGAGCAAGGTTCGTGTAGGCTCTGGCACAAGGCTGATGCTGAGGATACCACTGCTGAATAAGGCATCTGTATTCCACATGAGACCCGCAGGGAGGATTGGGAGATCGTATTGAGCTGTGGTGTTAGCCATCGGCTGGATGAGCCCGGACCAGTCAAAGAGCCGCCATTGATCATTGGCGGCCCAGGCGACCATCCCTGTGGGATTGGATACTTTAATGACCGTGCTAGCCTCCATATTGAGGGTGCCCAAAATCACCGCCAGATCTGCCGCAGTAGATTGGAGGCTGTTATCGCCTTGCCCTGCGCCAGAAAATAGATCGAACGCAAAGGTAGATCCATTGAGCATGTTCATTACCCCATTGCCCGAGGTTTGAATAGTGAGGCTGCTGGCGCTGCTGGATGAAAGGCCTGGCAGCTCTGTGCCAATCTGTAAGGTGGCTCCCGTTAGGGTGACGTTTGTATCCACTGCGGGGGCGATGCGACCGCTGCCTCCCAAGACAGCACCGGGGTTCACATTGACCAAGCCTGTCCCCGTGCCTGAACCCGTGGTGTTGGTGACCAGCAGGGTGCCATTTTCTACAGATGTGCCGCCGCTGTGTGTGCTGCTGCCAGTTATGGTCCAAGAGCCTGTGCCCGTCTTTTCGATTTTGCTGGTGATGGTCGGACTGACATTGGCGAAGCTGACAATCTCATTGGCTCCTGCCTGGGTGCCCCCCAGTCGTAGCACGCGCTGCACGGTATTGGTGCCGCCGGCGGTGAAGGGGGCTGTGAATTTAACGGTGCCTGTGCCTGTGTTTTCTAGGACAGCGACGACTGATATGACATCACCGGGAATGTCTGCGTTGCTGACATTGAGTGGGCGGTTGGTGATTGAATCGGTGATGCCTGTATATCTCAGCGTGGCGAGCGCATTGAAGTTTTGAGACGTGGTGGTGGCTGTGGCCAGATCAATGATATGAGCGGTGCTATTGAAATCGCCTTTGCCTAGGGAACTGGGGAGGCCACGGTCAGCCAGCTTGGTCACTTCGATCGTATTTTGTAGCAGGGTGGTTTTCCCCCGATAAGTATTGGCTTGGCCTAACTGCAAAGTGCCGAGTGAAATGGTGAGATTGAGGTTGTCTTCATTTGTGCCTGAGCCGCCGATAAAACCTGCGCGGAAGTCAAAAGTGCCACTGACGTAATGAAGAAAGGTGGAAAGTGCAGCCGTGCCGCCGACGAGTGAATTGGCCGTGCCACTGCCTTCGATCCGCAGACCTCCGTACTGCGTTACTGCGTTACTGCGTGGCCTGTTGTGGTGCTGCCGAGAATCATTTTACCACTGGTGCTGCCACTTCCAAAAATGAAAGGGGTACTGGCATAAAGGTAGTAGCTGATGCTGGTGGCTGTGTTTTTGATGAGCTGAAGGGTGCCCTCCTGGATGCGAGTGGCACCTGTGTAGTCCCCTGCAGCATAAGCCGTGTCATATTCGAGGATCAGAGTGCCAGGGCCAGCTTTGGTCAATCCGGCGGCACTTCCAGTTCCGCTGGCTGCATTATTTAAAATGCGACTGCTGATGGTTAGAGGGGCTTCGGGATTGTTCTGGAAGATGACCAGATCAGCCGAGCCAACAGCTCCCCTGAGGCTGGTGGTGCGGATGGCTGTCGCATTGGCTCCAACCGAGGGGGTGACTAAGATCCCTCCGGTGGTGAGCATGCGGCCCGTGGCATCTTGGGTGATGGTGGTGGCCTGGGCTTGGTGAAACCTCAGACTGCTGATGGTTGTATTTGCTGTTAGGGTGGTGGTGCCGACGTTGAAGGTGATATCTGCATTGCCACTCAGGGTCGAAGCTGTGCTGGCGGTGTAACCGGTGATGCTGGATAGGCCGACAATGTTTCGCAGGGTAGAGACTGCCGTGGTGGTAGCCGCCCAGTCATCCGCCCCCACTGTGGCATAGGCCCCACCGCCTGTGCTGGTGAGCAGGGCGTTGTTTGTGCCCCCGGTAGTTTTGATGCTGCCGCTGCTTGGGAGATCAAAACGCAAGGTGGCACCCAGATTCCTAGTGATGGCCCCGAAGGTGGTGTCCATAGCTCCACTGCCAGTCGAGGTGGAGGCGATGCGTGAATGGCCACTGTTCAGAGTCAGTGTGCCTAAAGCCTGACTGCTGATGCTATCCGCTTTGCCTGTGGTGCGAAAGGCCCCACCGCCGAGGGTCAAGGTCCCGACCGTGCTACTCAGCGTGGCCCCAGTGTAGAGGATGTTTGTGGCAGGGGCACCGATTCCATTGAAGTTGAGGTGCAAGGCTCCATTGTTGACGGTGGTGATGCCTGTTGCGTTGCTAGTTCCGATAAGGGTCAATGTGCCACTGCCTTCTTTAGTGAGCAGCCCGCTGGTGGCTGTGATCGCCCCTCTTACCTCGCTGTCACCGCTGCCAGAGAAGGTGTAACCTGTGGCGCTGCTCTGAGCCGTGATGCCTCCAGCCAGAATGAGGGTGCCACTATCCGAAGTGAATCGAATGCTGGACTGGATGCGGACAGTGGGAGTGATGGTATTGATGCCGCTGAGGTTGCGGATGGCTCCGTCAGAGGCGATGCCATGGCCATTGGCCTGGATGGTTTCCCCCAGGGTGATACCGCCAGAAAGATTCAAAGAAGCACCCGCCATGATTTTGGTCACTCCTACGGCACCTGTCGCGCCGAGAGCCTGGTTGCTACGCACTTCTAATACCCCGCTTTGGAGGGCGACTATGCCCGTGAATGTGTTGTTTCCTGTCAGCACGGTACGGCCTGTGCCATTGAGGTTCAGACTCACTGCGGCGGTGCCATTGTTGGTGATGCTGGAATGGATCGTCAGCGGTTGGCTGCTAGACATATTGGTCAGCATGATTTGGCCGACCGTGTTGATCGCACCTCCTGCTGTCAAAATGCTCCCATCTGAGGGGGCTCCCACCGATAGACTTTGAGCTCCTTGCAGGATCTGTAGCCCGCCTGTAGCGCCCAGTCGCAATGTTTTACCTGCGAGATCAAGGGTGCGAGCCTGGGCCGTATCGGCCATGGAGACGGTGCTGACATCTGTGGTGCCATTGTCAAAAAGTACCGCATTTGTGGATGCAGAAGTGAGCTGTAAGTGAGACGCCGTGGAGTAGCCAGGCAAAGTCGTCACCGTCATTCCTTCTTGATAACCCAGATTGCCGCTGAAAAGACCGACGACACCTCCTGTTAGGCCTGCCCAACCGCCTGCTTTACCATCAGAACTGCTGTAGGTGGCCCAGGTGCCAATGAGGCCATCGTTATTACCGCCGATTTGACCTTTGATTTGGCCTGAAAGGGGAGCGGTGATGGCCAGGACACCATTCCCAGTGCGGCTGATCGCACCCATGTCTAGAGTCATGCTACCACCAAACCCTGATACAACGGTGATGGCTGTGGCGCTTTGTTGCACGCTGACTCCGCTGAAGTTTTGTGAGTTCGTTTTCGTCGCCGCCCCATTGAGCCGAAGGACGGTAGGAACGGTGAGTCCGCCGATGAGTTGAAGGGCACCTGCGGCACTGTTGTTATAGAGCATGTTGCTCACAGGTGCAGTTGCCGCCGCAAAATCCAGCACGTTGACTCCACCTTCAGTGCCGCTGGTTTCAGTGGTGCTGATGATATTGGTCACTCGCCCTAGAATGGTAGCCCCGGTGTAAGTGCTAATGCCACTGAACGTGGTGGTAAGGGGAAGGGCCACGTTAGTCGGAGTAGCGGCGGTGCGGGTGAAGGCCCAACTGCCTCCAGTTTCGCCAATGCCCGATGAGATGGCTGTATTCACCGTATTGATGTGCGTGTGAAAGCGTGCATCTCCGCTCAAGGTTAACGCACCGCTGAAGGTGCTGTTGGATGCATCCACACGAATGGCTCCATAGTTAGACGCACCCGCTCCGCTCAGGGTGACGGGCACCGCGTAGTTTCCTGCACCCGTCGGGTTAAAGACGGAGCCGGGTTGGACATCAATGCCACTGAGATTGCTGATGTAGGTGGGACTGCCCACGCTGGCGTAAATGCCGCTCGTCGCCCCCACGGCACTTTTTAAGGTCAACGTCCCCGTAAGCTCGGCATTGATGGAATTGAGGCGGATGAAAGCGATGGTGGAACCGGCTGATTTTTGGAAGGTGAGATTGCTCCCTTTTAGCAGCGAGGTGAAGGTGATCCACTGCCCACCGAGACTGCCGCCAGAGGCTGCGTTGGCGATGTTGATAATGCTGCCATTGCCGACATTCAAAGTCCCACCCGTAAAACCATAAGCAGTGGAACCGATCGGGGCGCCTAAGGGATTAAAATTCATGCCTGCCACTTTGATCTCCCCATCCAGAGTGAGGGTTCCCCCTGTGGTGCTGCTTGTATTGCCAAATTCAGCAATGGCTAAACCACTGTTGTCCCAGGCTGAGTAGGAACTATCTTTGAACCAACGTATATTCGCGGGCAGTGCCGCATTGGTACTCCATGTGCCACTGCCATTTTGAATGCCTGCCGTTCCAAGGTCGCCATCGAAAGTGAATGTCTGAGCGTTCAAGGCGGGTGCCAGGAGTAGGAGGCTCAAAAGAAACAGGGTTGTTTTCATGGTTAGCTAGTTTCCCTCCGGCATCGAGATCGTGGACATCCCTGAGCAGCAAAAGGCTGTTCTTTGATGTCAATGTCCGGGGGGATAACCAACTTTAAGCAGTGGTCGTGCCGAGACGTCACTGGGGCTGCTATTTCAGCACAACAGTATCAATTGTTGGGCAGGAAAGTCCCACTTCGTGCTCTGGTTATTTTTGACATGTTTGCGCAAAAAGCACCCGCCCGTTAGCGTAGTTGTTAGGTGATTTTTTCTACTCTGGCGCACATATCCAAAAGGTTCGCTTGTTTGATAGGTCTTTGGACGTTTTCTGCGGCTGCCCTTGAAGTGGATTACCTCAAGGACATCAAGCCTCTGTTGCAGGAGCGTTGCTATGCCTGCCATGGCGCTTTAAAACAAAAAGCCGGGCTGCGTATGGATACGGTGGCTTTGATGAAAAAGGGAGGGGATGAGGGCAATGCGGTTGCCAAAGATCATGCTTTGATTTTGGAGCGTGTGACGACCAAAGACCTTCACGATCGGATGCCGCCAGAGGGGGAAGGTGCCGCCTTGACAGCGCAGCAGGTTGAGTTGCTTCAGAGCTGGATTCTTGCGGGAGCTCCCGGCCCCGTGGATGAGAAACCCGAAACGGATCCTGGTCAGCACTGGGCTTATCAATTGCCTAAATCTGTGGGAGCCTCTTTAGATTCCTTACTTTCTGAGCGCTTACGTGCTCTGGATATAAAGCCCCAGGCGGCGGCATCGTCAGAAACGTGGTTGCGGCGTGTTTACCTAGATCTCATTGGTCTGCCTCCGACATCTGCTCAGGTACAAGCTTTTATTCAGGAAGATAAACCTGGCGGAGGAGCGCGAGTGAAAGTGGTGGAGCAACTCCTGGCTTCTCCTCTGTATGGTGAGCGGTGGGGGCGTCACTTCATGGATATTTGGCGTTATAGCGATTGGTATGGTTTGGGGAATCAGCTCCGACACAGCCAGAAGCATCTTTGGCATTGGCGCGACTGGATCATCGAATCCCTGAATGCCGATAAGGGCTATGATGAGATGATCATTCAGATGCTGGCAGCCGATGAACTTGCTCCTGATGATCGTGATAATCTGCGCGCCACGGGCTTTTTGGCGCGCAGCTACTACCTATTCAATCGAACGACATGGTTGGATGAAACGGTGGAGCATACCTGCCGTTCTTTTCTCGGCCTAACCATGCAGTGTGTTAAGTGCCATGATCATAAGTATGACCCGATTGAGCATGGCGAATATTATCGCCTGAGGGCGGTGTTTGAGCCTATGCATGTACGTCTAGATCCCTGGCCGGGGGAAACTGATCTGGAAAGAAATGGGCTTCCTCGGGTCTTCGATTTGCATCTGGATCGTCCCACTTACCGACATGTGCGAGGTGATGAGAAAAATGAAGACCGCTCCGTCGTTCAACGGCCTGGCGTACCAAAGATTCTTGGCGGCTCGAAGTATCAGCCAATCTCGCAGGCATTGCCCGTCAGCTCAGTGAGACCTACTTTGTTACCCTTCGTGCTTCAGGATCACTTGAGTCAGGCGAATTTGGAATTGGTCAGGGCCACTCGAAATATGAAATCAGCTAAACCTACTTTCAAAATTCTGGCAGAGAAGACCCTGGCTGTAGCGGAGGCTCGCCCGGTCATGTTGCGCGCAGTGCATGCCGCGGAGTCTTCCCCCACTAACAAAAAGCTCGCCGCTGAAGCAGCCCTTGCCGATGCAAATTTTCAGTTAGCCGTTGCGGAGCAGTTTTTAGTCAAAGCAGAAAATGACCCCTCACGGGCGGACAAGGATGATCAAAAGAAGGCTGCGGCAAAGAAGAGATTGGATGCTGCTCGTGCAGACCTCAAAAAGGCCCAGGAAAGGGTCGCTAACCCTGGTGTGGTGTATGCTCCGATTCATGTCACGCTGAAGGCGCAGGAAGGGCCCGACGATCCCAAAAACACGGAAGTTCAAACGTATCCTGAATTCAGTTCAGGGCGGCGTTTAGCGTTGGCACGTTGGATCGCTAGCCGACAGAATCCGCTGACGGCACGGGTGCTAGTGAACCATGTTTGGTTGCGTCATTTTGGCAGTGCGTTAGTGGCAGATGTGAGTGATTTTGGTCGCCGTAGCCCTGCACCTTTGCATCAAGACGTATTGGATACATTGGCCGTTGGCTTGATGGATCGTGGCTGGAGCCTTAAGCAGTTACATCGTGAAATGGTATTGTCTGAGCTGTATGCACGGAGTTCGTCCTCGGTCGGCGTTGCTGCGAAAACTGTAGAGAAGGATCCTGATAACACCTGCTATTGGCGAATGAATCCTCGGCGCATGGAGTCACAAGTGATTCGTGATAGCCTCCTCCACTTGGCTGGAAAACTCAATCTTTCTCAGGGTGGGGCGACGCTGGATCCTGTGACGATGGAGACCAGTCCAAGACGCTCAATTTACTTCAATCAAACAGCCGATTCCGAGCATCGTTTCCTGGCCATGTTTGACAACGCTAATGTGCTGGATTGTTACCGTCGAGAAGAAAGCATCGTGCCGCAGCAGGCGCTGGCTTTGGCCAATAGCAAGCTGTCTTATGATTGCGCGAAAGCGCTGATGCAGAAATTAGCGGGGCTGGATGACCGCACTTTTATTCAGGAAGCTTTTGTCTGGGTGTTAGGGCGTCAACCCCATGACTCAGAAGAGAAAATGTGTCTTCAGTCTTTATCGAGTCTGCGGAGGGAGCTTTTTCTTCAAGCCTTGTTTAACCATAATGACTTTGTTACATTGCGATGAAAAAGGATGCCTTATTGCCGATGAACTCAGTGCCAAATCGCCGTGATTTCTTGGGGCGGCTTGGGCTGGGTCTAACAGGTATTGCTTTTCAGGCGATGATGGCCAAAGAAGCACAAGGTAGCGGCCTTTGGACACCTCCGGATGGATTCCCAATGCATGCGCCTAAGGCCAAGCGGGTGATCTGGCTGTTTATGCGGGGTGGTGTCAGCCACATGGAGAGTTTTGACCCCAAGCCCATGCTGAATCGTTATGCCGGCAAAAGTATTGAGGCCACTCCTTTCAAAGAAGTACTCAATCCAGATAAGCTGAAAAATGTGCGTGTCGTCGTGGTGAATGATGCGAATGGCCAGCAACGCAATGTCATCTACCCGATGCAGACAGGCTATAAGCGCTATGGCCAATGTGGGGTGGAGATAAGTGACTGGTTTCCGCACATCGGCTCCTGTGCAGATGAGATAGCTTTTGTCCGCAGCATGTGGACCACGGATAACAATCATGGAGCGCAGGTGCAATTTGCCAGTGGTCGTCACATGCTGGAACCGCGTGTGCCGACTCTGGGAGCTTGGGTCAATTACGGACTGGGGGCGATGACGGATGATTTGCCTTCATTCATAAACATGGGACCGCGCTATTTTGATACTCGGGATGGGCATTATTTGGGGCCTGCTTACGATGCGGTGAATCTGAAGGTCGATCCTAAAAACCCACTTTCCTATGCTAAACCTGAAGCGGAAATGGCGACCAATGAGCAAGCCGCTCAGTTTAGCCTGATCCATCAGCTGAACCAACTGACTGCTGAGCAGTATCCGGGGGATCGTGTTTTGTTGGCACGGATGAAAAGTTATGAGCTGGCTTATCGGATGCAGACGGCAGTGCCAGAGACTCTCAACCTAGAGGCTGAGAGCGTGGAAACTCAGCGCCTGTATGGTTTGGATCAAAAGGCAACGGAGTCCTTTGCTCGTCAACTCCTGGTGGCACGGCGTTTGGCAGAGCGTGGGGTCAGATTCATTCAGATCCAGCATGGAGATGGAGCCGCGGGGGCTTGGGATTCGCATTCAGGTCTGCGCGGCAGTCACTCGAAACTTGCTGAGCAAGTGGATAAACCCATTGCGGGGCTGCTCAAAGATCTCAAACAACGTGGCATGCTGGAAGATACCTTGGTGGTCTTCGCGACCGAGTTTGGTCGCACTCCTGGCACTCAGGGAAGCGATGGTCGGGATCATCATCCCTTTGCATTTAGTATCTGGATGGCAGGTGGGGGAATCAAAGGCGGGACCATTCATGGGGCCTCCGATGAACTGGGCTTTCATGCCACAGAAAATCCGCATTACGTCACCGATGTCCATGCGACGATTCTTCATCTGTTAGGCCTCAATCCGCACCGATTGGAGATACCAGGTCGCAAGCGTTTGGAGAGAGACTTCGGCAAAGCCATCCCAGAGATCATGGCGTGAGTCGCTTCGGAGACTTGGCTACTCCTAGGTTGGCATATTTTGAGCAAGGTCTGGCCCATTTTGATTCCTGCGTGTGTGCGAGGGCGAAAATGCGCATGGTAAAGTAAGAAATTTTAATCTCCGTCGTAATTTGTTCGCAATGATTTTAGTACGTCTCCATGTCACATTAGGCTTGATTGCCCTTCAAGGGAGTCTCTTCGGTGCCAATACCGGGCGGGTTCTGTTTAACCAGGACATTCGCCCGATCCTCGCAGATGCCTGTTTTCATTGTCACGGTCCAGACCCAGGCACTCGCAAAGCAGGGCTGCGTTTAGATACAGAGGCCGGCTTTTTTACAGCCAAAGAAGGTGAATCTCCCACCGTCCTGAAAGGCAAGCCTGAGGAAAGTCCACTTTATCAGCGCCTACTCTCCAAAGATGAAGATGAGATCATGCCGCCGCCGGAATCTCACAAAGAGCTGAAGCCGGATCAGATTGCCAAGATCAAGACCTGGATTGAGGAAGGTGCGGCTTGGCAGCCTCACTGGTCGTTGATCAAGCCGGAGCGTGTCCCTGCGCCTGAGGTGAAAAATTCCGCTTGGGTAAAAACTCCTGTGGATCGTTTCGTCCTTGCTAAATTAGAGGGGATCGGTCTGCAGCCTGCTTCTGATGCGGATGCTCATGCACTCATTCGTCGAGTCACTCTGGATCTGACAGGGCTTCCGCCTGCCCCTGCTTTGGTGGAGCGATACATGAAAAAGTCGGTGGACAATCGTCTGTCGGATAGTGCGTACAATGAGTTGGTGGATGAGCTTTTGAAGTCTCCTCAATATGGTGAGCACCGCGCTCGTTATTGGTTGGATGCTGCCCGCTACGGAGATACCCATGGCCTGCACTTTGATAAACCCCGTGAGATGTGGCCTTACCGTGATTGGGTGGTGAAGTCTTTTAACCGAAACCAACCTTTCGACCAGTTCACCGTTGAACAAATTGCGGGTGACCTTTTGACACAACCAACGGAGGAACAGCTGATCGCTACGGGATTCCAGCGTTGTAACATCACGACCAACGAAGGTGGGACGATTGATGAAGAAAACCTGGCCAACTATGCTTCGGATCGCGTGCAGACACTCGGCTGGGTTTACATGGGCCTAACCACCAATTGCTCGCAGTGTCACGATCACAAGTTTGATCCGATCTCGCAGCGGGATTACTATTCCCTCGCCGCTTTCTTCCGCAACACGACGCAGAAGCCGAAGGATGGCAATGTGAAGGATGGCAATGGCCCCATCCTGGTTTTACCTGAGGCCAAAGATCGTCCGCGCTGGAATGCACTGCCGGTGGAAATAGCTGCAACGAAAACCAAACTGGAGGAAAATCGGAAGCTGGCCTCGGGTGAGTTTGACCAATGGCTCACTTCCGCCAAGCCGGAAGATTTAGACAAGGATGTACCTGCGAAGGGCATGGTCGCTCACGTGCCATTGAACGAAGGCGTGGGCAGTGAAGTGATTGGCACCTGCGGCGCTACCAAGAAATTCAAAGCCACGGGTGAAGTCTCTTGGAAGCCGGACGGTAAGATTGGCCCCGCGCCAGTGATGAAGACCAATGGTACCTTTGAAATCGGCGACGTCGGCAATTTTGAAAAGGACCAGGCCTTCAGCTATGGGGCCTGGGTGCGTGCGGGCAAGGTGGGCATGAGCGGTGGCATCCTGGCCCGCATGGATGAAAAGGGTGGCTACCGGGGGTGGGATCTCTATCAGAATGACCGCACCTACTCCGTACATATCGTCAATACTTGGCCTGACGATGCTATGAAGGTCAGCACCAAGAAACCCAGCATCCGCCCTGGGGTGTGGCAGCATGTGTTTGTGACCTATGATGGCAGTGGTAAGGCTCAAGGAGTGAAGCTGTTCATTGATGGCGTGGCTCAGGAAATGAAGATTGATACGAATGCTCTGAAAGGCAGTATCAAGACGACGACGCCGACCCGCATCGGCCAGCGCAGTCATGTTCAGGTGTTTCATGAAGGATCCGTTCAGGATGTGCGCATCTATGATCGCCTGCTTTCCGCCACGGAGATCCAGACCATTTCCAAGGTGGGCCCTCTCCGTCTCATGCTGGCCTCGGCCAAACGTGGGCCGAAGCAAAAAGAGGCTCTTTTTGAGCACTACCTCGTGACCCGTCATGCAGGGTATCAGACGGCGAATCAAACATCCGTGAAACTGGAGGCAGAACTGGCGGCGATCAAAGCTCGAAGCCCACTGACCCACATCCAAGAGGAGAAAATGGATACGCCGGCGATGGCTAACATCTTGATGCGTGGCCAGTATGACCAAGTGGGTGAGGCTGTTGATGCCGCAGTTCCGGTAGCTCTGGGCAGGCTGAAGACAGGTGCACCGAAGAATCGGTTGGGTCTCGCCCAGTGGCTGGTCAGTGAGGAGAACACGCTCACGGCGCGTGTCACGGTGAACCGCATGTGGCAGGAGCTTTTTGGTCGAGGCATCGTCGTCACCAGTGAAGACTTTGGCATCATGGGCACAGCTCCCACGCACCCAGAATTGCTTGATTGGTTGGCGGTGGAGTTCCGTGAAAGCGGTTGGGATGTGAAGCGGTTTTACAAGATGCTCGTCACGTCTGCGGCTTATCGCCAAGCCACGATCATCACTCCGGAAAAAATCGAAAAAGATCGCGACAATGCCTTCCTCAGCCGCGGTCCTCGTTTCCGTATGGATGCAGAAATGATCCGCGATTATGCCCTGGCGGCCAGCAGTTCACTTTCCCCAAAAATGGGCGGTCCGGGCACATTGCCTTACCAGCCGGAAAATGTCTGGGAAGTCGTCGGTATGGGCACGGAAAAATACGTGCAGGACAAAGGCGAGAATCTCTACAGGCGCACGCTTTACAACTTCTGGAAGCGTATGGCACCTCCTGCCAACATGGATGTCTTCAATGCGCCTAGCCGCGAGGTAAGCTGTGTTCGGCGTGACCGCACCAACACGCCTTTGCAGGCACTTGTGGTCATGAACGACCCTCAGTTCATTGAGGCTTCTCGCAATTTGGCTCAGCAGGCTCTTAAAGTCGGTGGAGATGATCAACAGAAGCTGTTGGCCATTTCTCAGCGCCTGCTTTGCCGTCCACTCAAACCGCAGGAAGCAGCCATTCTTCAAGCTAGCTTGAAAGACCTACGCGGCCACTATCAGGCGACCCCTGAAGATGCCCAAGCTCTCATTGCCGTGGGTGAAACCAAACCTGACGAAAAACTCGCTCCAGCGGAACTTGCCGCTTGGACCATGGTCTCCAGCCAGGTGATGAACCTTGATGAAGTGCTGAATAAATAACGATCTGATTTTCCTGACTATGAGCCTTCTTCACGAATGGAATACATTTGAAACACGCCGCCAGTTCTTCTCACGTGGGAAGAATGCTTTGGGTGCGGCGGCTCTGTCCTCTTTGTTAGGCGAGGCAATGAGTGGTCAAGCCCAAGCTGGGCAGGGGAGTGTGTCCCCACATTGGGCACCCAAGGCTAAGCGGGTGATCTACCTGCACATGGTCGGCGGTCCTTCGCAGATGGATCTGTTCGATTACAAACCAGGCATGAAGGACTGGTATGACAAGGACTTACCCGCAAGCATTCGCAATGGCCAACGCCTGACCACCATGACCAGTGGCCAAGCGCGCTTCCCCATTGCACCCTCGAAGTTTAACTTCTCCCAATACGGCAAGTGCGGCATGTGGATGAACTCTGACTTGCTGCCGCATCTCTCCAAAAATGCCGATGACATCTGCTGGATGCGTTCCATGCACACAGAGGCCATCAACCATGAGCCTGCCATCTGCGCCATGCAGACGGGGAACCAGATCACCGGGCGTCCTTGCCTGGGTTCCTGGGCTTCTTATGGACTGGGATCGGTGAACTCTAATTTGCCTAATTTTGTGGTCCTCATTGCCACTCCAACCAACCGTGAACAGGAGCAGGCGATTTCCTCCCGCCTTTGGTCCAGCGGTTATCTCCCCGGTGAGCACGCGGGCGTTTCCTTCCGCAGCAAGGGAGACCCCATCCTTTTCATCAACAACCCTCCAGGTGTGCCCAGCAGTGTGCGTAAACGCACCATTGAGGGATTAAACGCGCTCAATGAACTGAACTACCAGCAGGTGGGAGATCCAGAGACCCACACCCGCATTCAACAATATGAAATGGCCTTCCGCATGCAGGCGAGTGTGCCGGAATTGACGGACCTTTCCAAAGAGCCTGAGCACATCTTCAAGATGTATGGGGACGAGGCTAAGAAGCCTGGCACCTTTGCCAATGGTGTGCTCATGGCCCGCCGTCTGGCGGAGCGCGGGGTGCGCTTCACCCAGATTTACCTGAACAACTGGGATCATCACAGCAATGTAGGTGGGCGAATGCCTAGCCAGTGCAAGGACATTGACCAACCTTGCCATGCCTTGATTGAGGATCTCAAGCAGCGCGGCATGTTTGAGGACACGCTGATCATTTGGGGAGGGGAGTTCGGCCGCACCATCTACAGTCAAGGTGGCCTGAGCAAAGAAAACTACGGACGCGATCATCACCCTCGCTGTTTCACCATGTGGATGGCGGGTGGGGGCTCTAAAGGTGGAGCGATCTATGGTGAGACGGACGAATTCAGCTACAACATCGTCAAGGATCCTCTCCATATTCGTGACTTCCATGCGACGGTGCTGCATTTGCTTGGCTACAATAGCGATCGCTTCACTTACAAGTTCCAAGGCCTCGACCAGAAGCTCACGGGTGTGGAAGCGGCCAAGGTCATCAAGGCGTTGATTGCGTGATCTAAGGGTGCATTGCCGACAGGTTCTACTGGATGTTGAACCGCCTGCAACATCGCGCGAAGAAGTTCGTTTGATCCCCATCTATGATGCGGATCATTTTCCTGGGTTTAGTTGGACTGGCTGCACAGATGCTTTCGGCGGCGGGTCCCAACATTGTTTGGATCGTTGCTGATGACATGTCGCCAGATATCGGCGCATACGGAGCGGCGGGCGTTAAAACACCTAACCTTGATCGGCTGGCCAAGGAAGGTCGCCGTTACACCCGTGCTTATGCCTCTGCACCCGTTTGCAGTGCATCGCGCTCAGCTTTTATCCTGGGCACCTATCAGACTACGACTGGGCTTCACGCTCATGATGTGGAGAATCCGCAACCTTTGGTGGCACCTTATCAACACCTTCCGGCTTTGCTCCGGGATGCGGGCTGGTTTGTTACCAATGCCGTGGCACCCGGTGGAGAGAAGTCCAAGTCGAAAGCTAAAACGCACTACAACTTCGCCCATGATTCTGCTGAAATGTTCGATGGGACGGACTGGACCCAGCGTAAGTCTGGACAGCCCTTTTTTGCCCAGTTTCAGATCTCTGAGCCGCATCGCCCTTTTCCCATTCCGGCGAACTACGATGAAGATGCTTTGAAACGGATCGAGCTTCCTTTGAATTATCCGGACCATGATCTGATAAGGCGGGATTGGTACGCGTACTTGCGTAGTGTTGAAGTCGTGGATCGGCGAGTCGGGGCCATTCTTGATCAACTCGAAAAGGCTGGAGTTCTGGATGAAACCATCATCATGTTTTTTGCTGATCATGGTCGCCCTATGCCATGGGGGAAGCAGTGGTTGAGCATCGAAGGCTTGCAGGTTCCTCTGCTGATCCGTGGACCAAGTGTTTTAGCTGGAAGTGTGGAGGAGCGTTTGGTGAGTCTTATAGATTTGGCTCCGACGATGCTTTCTCTCGCAGGCCGTTCGATTCCTGAGTGGATGCAGGGGCGGCCTTTGCTCAAGGGACCTTTTCCAGATCGAGCACAGATCTTTGCGGCGCGTGACCGCTGTGGTGATGCGCAAGATCGTATCCGAGCTGTCATCACTACACGATTTTTGATGGTGGAAAATTTTCACCCTGAGTTATCCCGTCTCAATTGGTCCAGCTATAAAGAAGCAGGGTATCCGGGTATGGTTTTGATTCGAGAATTGCACAAGAGTGGTGGATTGACCCCTCTCCAAGATCGTTATCTAGCACTCAAACGTGAGCCATTAGAGCTTTATGATTTGGAGAATGATCCCTCAGGTCTGGTCAATGTGGTTCACCAACCGGAGAAGGCGAATGAGGTGCAAAAACTGAAATCCGCTTTGGATTCTTGGATCAGGGTTACTGGGGATTTTGGGTCCTTACCTGCTGCATCCACAGAGCCTTCTTTGATGGACATTCAGAATGCCAAAAAGCAGGATTACCTTCGCATCTGGAAGAAGCGCGGCTTTAAGACTGAACCCTCGGATACCGAGCGTCTAGGGTGGTGGATGCAGCAATATGGTCTGCCTGCAACGGTACCCATCAACTGAGATAAGGCCAGGACTCGACAAAGGGGCGCATCCTCGCTAGCGTCACGCATGCGGCTCATTTCAGGCAGTGCTGGGGGGATACCCCTGGACGTCCCCAAAAACGTCACCCGTCCTACCCAGGACCGGGTGAAGCAGGCCATTTTTAATATGCTGGGGGAGCTGGTGGATGGGGCACGTGTGCTCGATTTGTTTGCTGGTTCTGGAGCGCTGGGCCTGGAATGCCTCAGCCGGGGGGCGGCCAGTGCGCAACTCATTGAGCAAGATCGTGCTGCCTGTGAGGTCATTCGAAAAAACATTGCCAAAACCCGCCTTGAAGGAGCCTCGGTAAGGCAGGGGGATGTCTTCAAAGTTCTTTCGCAAATGGCTGGAACGGCGTTGTTCGACCTCGTCTTTGCAGATCCTCCGTATGCGCATCAATTGGGAGAGGAAGACTTGAGTATGAAGCTGGCTCTTTTACCCGAACTGCAGACCGTGATGGCCCCAGGCGGTAGCCTCATTCTGGAATGCCGCGTCACGAAAAATGCTCCCATCGAATGGGGCCCATGGGAGATGGTGCGGGATCGGGAATATGGTGGCACGCGCATTCTCTGGTTGAGAAAGCGGTAGCGTCTGCGCTGGGCGATGGCATGGAATTGCCCACCCAATCTTTGCCTTTGTTTGAGACCGGGTCGTCCTTTTGCATGTCCAAGACTTTCAGCCTTTGCCTTTATAACCTGCTACTCCCTATCGGTGTGCTTTGCATGCTGCCTGGAGCCATTCGAAAGATGCGCCAACGCGGTGGTCACTGGCGGGATCTGGTGCAAAGGTTAGGTTTTTTTTCGGCTGAACAAAAGCGGGCTCTCGCTGCCCTGCCGGCAGGCCGGAACCGGCTGTGGATTCACGCCGTCAGTGTCGGGGAAGTGGGAATCGCGACGAAGCTCATAGCCCTGATTCGCCGTGAAAGGTCGCAGATGGGCATCGTGCTGACCACCACCACCCCGACTGGCTACGCGCTTGCGGCTGAGTTTGCAGCGCGGCAGTTAGGCCATGTGGTGGTGCTTTACTCACCTTTGGACCTACCCACGGTGGGCGCTCGTTTTTTAGAAGAGTTGGCTCCCTCGCAATTGGTTTTGGTGGAGGCCGAGGTGTGGCCAAATCTGGTGGCTTCTGCCGTGCGTTTAGGCATTCCCGTATCTTTGATCAATGCCCGTTTGTCGCCTCGTTCAGAGCGGCGCTATCGGCAGCTTCGTTTCATCATCCGTCCGGTGTTTTCCATGCTGCATCAGGTGCTGGTGCAGGAGCCTGAGGATGTGCAGCGCTGGACGGGCTTGGGGCTTACCGCTGATCGTGTACATCACACGGGTAGCATCAAGTTTGACCCGCAAGGCGCGGCTCCGGATCCGGTTCAAGTGCAGGCCCTGCGCGGCATTTTAGAACAGGTAGGAATCACATCACACCAGCCCATTCTCTTGTTGGCTAGCACGCATCCAGGGGAGGAAGTCCTGCTGGCGGAAATGACCAAGCGTCTGCGTCAAAAGCATCCCACGCTGGCCTTGCTCATCGTGCCTCGGCATGTGGAGCGCACGGCATCTTTGCTGGAAGAACTTCGTGACTTAGGTCTCCACCCACAAAGGCGTAGCCAGGTGCAGTCCTCATCGCTGGACTTGCTTATTGATACCACGGGAGAGCTGCGGGCCTGGCAGGCCCTGGCCACGGTGGTGGTTGTGGGGAAGAGCTTTTTGGCGACGGGAGGGCAAAACCCGGCGGAGGCTGTTATGGCCCGCAAGCCTGTGTTGTTTGGGCCGCACATGGAAAACTTCCAGGCGCTCATTGATCTCCTGCTGGCCAGAGATGGCGCCATTCAAGTCGCCGATGTAGCGACGCTGGAACAGCGTCTAGATGCGCTGCTAAAGGATGAAGGGTTACGCCAAAAACTGGGTGGCAATGGTCATGCGGCACTCGCGATGCATGAAGGCGCGACTGCCAAAACGATGGCGCTTTTGTAGCCGCCTAGGCAGGTGTGGGAGACGCGGTCATGACCTCCTTCGATGTCGCCTTTTTGTTTCGCCGAAACAGAAGACTGACTTTCTCCATGTAGATGTAAAAAACAGGCGTGATGTAAAGGGTGAGCAACTGGGAGAGCAGCAGACCCCCCACCACAGCGAGGCCTAACGGGCGACGTGCTTCTGCGCCAGCTCCCCAGCCTAGGGCAATCGGCAAGGCACCCATGATGGCGGCGAAGGTGGTCATCATGATGGGGCGAAAGCGTACCAAACAGGCTTCGTAGATGGCTTCCGAAGGTGTCTTGCCCTCATGGCGCTCCGCCTCCAGAGCGAAGTCGATCATCATGATAGCGTTTTTCTTGACGATGCCGATGAGCATCAGCACCCCCACAAAGCCGTAGAGGTTCAGTTCATAACCAAAGAACCACAAAGTAAGCAAGGCCCCGACGCCTGCTGACGGCAAGCCTGAGAGAATGGTGAGCGGATGAATGAAACTTTCATAAAGAATACCCAGCACCAGATAGATGACCACCACGGCCATGATGAGCAAGAGGCCGAGACCATCAAGGGATGCCTGGAAAGCCTGGGCTTCTCCTTGGAAGGCCGTGCTGATTCCGGCCGGGAGTTGCTGGTCCACTGCACGATTGATGGCATCCACCGCTTGTCCGATGGAGATACCGGGTTTCGTGGCAAAACTCACCGTCACACTGGGTAACTGACCGGAATGAGTAACGGTGAGCGGGCCCACGGTGCGGGTGATTTCAGCCACACTCCCCAGAGGAACCAGTTCTCCTGTGCTGCTGCGGAGATAAAGCTGGGCCAGAGAGGCCATGTCCGACCTGTATTTGGGGTCCACTTCGAGAATGACATAATATTGGTTAGTCGGCGTGTAGATGGAGGATACCTGACGGGAGCCATAGGCATCATACAGCGCGCTTTCCACCTGCGTGGCCGTGAGGCCTAAGGATGAAGCCTTGTTGCGGTTCACCTCCACAAAGACCTGCGGACTGGTGATCAAAAGGTCGCTCGTCACATCGGCCAGTTCAGGCAGAGCTGCCATGGTTGCTTCCACTTTAGGCGCTACTTCGAAGAGCTGTTTGATATCCACGCCGATAAGCGTGAACTGGTAGGGACTCTTGGTGCTGCGTCCGCCGATGCGGATGGTGGCTGGAACTTGTGGGAAAGCGCGTATGCCTGGTATGGCGGCTAACTGGGGGCGTAACTGGTCCACAATGGCCTGTGCATTCGGCCGTTCACTGCGGGGTTTTAGGCTGACGAACATGCGCCCGCTGTTCGCTGTCGAACTGGGGCCGCTGGCTCCGACGCTGGAGCTGAACGAGGCAATGTGAGGATTACGCGCTAGCACGGCTGCCACGGCCTGTTGGTGACGCGACATGGTTTCAAAAGAGGCATCTTGGGCTCCCTCCGTGACGACTTGGATCTGCCCCGTGTCTTCCGTGGGGATGAAACCTTTGGGTAAATGCATGAACAGCCAGGCTGTGCCTACCACTGTGCCGAGTGTGACCAGCATCATGCTAAACCGATGACGCAGAGTGAACTTGAGCGTCACATCATAGATGTGAAGTAACCCGTCAAAAAAGCGCTCGGTGACTCGATAAAACCAGCCATGTTTTTCTTCCTGCACATGCGGTTTCAGAAAGCGACTGCAAAGCATGGGCGTCAGCGTCAGCGAGACAAAACCGGAGACCAGAATGGCCACGCCAATGGTGACGGCAAATTCATTGAGCAAGCGTCCAAGAATGCCGCCCATGAAAAGAACGGGTAGAAAGACGGCGGCTAGAGACAGTGTCATGGAAATGACGGTAAAAGCGATTTCTCGCGAGCCCTTCAAAGCCGCATCCCAGACCGTCTCGCCCTTCTCGATGTGCCGGACGATGTTCTCCAGCACCACAATGGCATCGTCCACGATGAAGCCCACACTGAGGGTCAAAGCCATGAGCGATATATTGTTCATGCTGAACCCCAGCAAATACATCACCGCAAAAGTCCCCACAATGGATAGAGGGATGGCGATGCTGGGAATGAGCGTGGCGCGGAAGTTCCGCAAGAACATGAAGATCACCACGATAACTAAGCCGATCGTGAGCACGAGCGTGAGCTGCACATCATGGACCGACTCACGAATGGCCTGGGAGCGGTCAATGAGCACGCTCAACTCCATGGCCGCAGGCATTTGGGCATTAACGGAAGGCAGTAGTTTTTTGATGGAATCCACCACCTCCACGGTGTTCGCTCCCGGTTGCCGTTGCACGGCGAGCAGAATGGAACGTGAGCCATCGCCTGACCAGTTGGCAATTTGGTCTTCCTCCACGCTATCCAGTACATTGGCCACTTGATCCAGTCTCACGGGGGCGCCATCACGATAGGCGATGATCAGTGGGCGGAAGGCGGCAGCGGTGGAAAGCTTGCCACTTGTTTGCAGGGTGAAGTTTTGCTCCTGGCCCTGTAAAACGCCGGCTGGCAGGTTGCTATTACCTGCGGCGATGGCATCGCGCACTTCATCCAGGCTGATGCCGCGAGAGGCTAGCTTCAAGGGATCTGCCTGCACGCGCACGGCATATTTTTGGGAGCCGAAAACACGCACCTGAGCCACCCCTTCCACCATGCTGATGCGTTGGCCGAGTGCGGTCTGCGCGTATTCGTCCACCGTCGAGATGGGCAGCGTCGCAGAGCTAAGTTGCAGGATCAACACCGGGAAATCTGCGGGGTTCACTTTTCGAAAAGACGGCGGGCTAGGCATGTCATCCGGCAGGTAACGCTGGGCTGCCGAGATGGCGGACTGGACATCCAAAGCCGCTCCATCAATGTCGCGATCCAAGTTAAATTGAATGGTGATGCTCGTATTGCCCAGAGCACTGCTACTGCTCATGGAATCAATGCCAGCGATGGATGAAAACTGCTTTTCCAGAGGTGTCGCCACTGAGGCCGCCATCGTTTCGGGATTTGCCCCTGGTAGAGTCGCGGAGACTGAGAGCGTGGGGAAATCCACATTCGGCAGATCATTGACGGGCAGTTTCTGGAATGCCAAGAGACCAAAGGCCAAGATGCCCGCCATGATCAGTGTGGTCATGACTGGCCGATGAATGCAGCGTTCGGGGGTCATGGGATTTTAGGAGCTGCCTGAGAGATTTTACCGTTTTCAGGTTTAGCCACGGGTGGCAGCCCGACAGGAGGTTGGATCTCCACCTTGCTGCCTGGAGTGAGCCGCAACTGCCCATCAATGACCACTACTTCGCCAGCTTTCAAACCCGCTCGGATGATGGCCTCGGTTCCGACGGTTCTTTCCAGATCCACCTCTCGCAGATCCACATGGCTATCGTCTTTGACGACAAAAACGTATTGCCCTTTTTGTCCAGTCTGGACGGCCGTGGCGGGGACGACGATGGCATTGGGCTGAGTGGTGAGGGTGAGTGCGACTTCGCCATACTGCCCTGGCCATAAAGCGAGGTCTTCGTTTGGCATGGTGGCTTTGACCTCAAGTGTGCCTGTGGCCGGCTTAATAGCGTTATCCACAAACGAAAGCAGACCTTGGATTTGCTGGGCCGTGCTACCACTGGGCGTGATGGTGACCTTTAAATCCCCACGTTTCATGTAAGTCTGAATGTCCGTGAAATGCTGCTCTGGGACGGCAAAGATGACTTCGATGGGCCTGAGCTGATTGATCACCACCAGATCCGTTTCATCTGCCTTCACCACATTGCCCGCATCCACCACCCGCCTACCCGCGCGACCTGTGATGGGGGAAATGACATCGCAGTAGCTGAGTTGAAGTTCCGCCTCTTTGACGGCTGCGGCTGCGGCTTCCTGATTGGACCTGGCGGCATCAGCTGTACTTTTAAAATTATCCACCTCATCCCGTGATACCCCCCCACTTTGAGAAAGGTTGGCATAACGATCCGACTGCCGTTTTGCGATCTCCGCCTGAGTGGTCGCTTGGGCGAGTCTTGCCTTCGCCTGAGCGAGCACGACGGCAAACGGTGCCGGATCTATTTTGGCCAGCACATCGCCCTTTTTCACATCTTGGCCTTCGGTGAAGTTTACTTCGGCGATCTGCCCTGTGACCCGGGCTTTCACCGCGACGGTGGACTTGGCTCGCACATTGCCAATGGCCTGCAATTGCAGGGGGACTTCTTTCTGCTCCACTGTAGCCACAACCACAGGGACTGAGGCTGCCGGTTTACGGCCTGAGTTACCTCCTTCGGGTTCAGCAGGAGAACAGGCAGCCAAGCAGACGCTAATCATCAGCCAAGTGAGCTGGATGGGAAATCGCATAAAGTGGGAGGAAAAAATTGAGGAAGCTACGGTGTCTTCCACGACAACATACGTTTCATAGAGCCTTTTCATGGGTGCGGCTTTGCGTAGCAGGCTACGGACTATCTTCTGAAACACCTAACCAAGAGTTTAAACTAAAGTATTTTACTGGGACCAAGACCCCACTCGATGAACGACATGCTTAAAGGCTGAGCCTGCTCCATCATTATCTAAGATGAAGGTTGTTCGGGTGTCAGGGTTTAAATCCTTTAGGTGTTGATGAATGAAGTCTGCCTGGGTCCCATAGCTGCTTTCTTGCCATCCGAGCTTTTGGGCCCAGAGGCGGAAGTCGCTAAAGTTGACATCGGCGGTGATGTCCTGGCGACCTGGGTTCTGATAAACAGCCACACCTTCTAGCCGATGCTGATGCAGGTAGGCTCTCAGGGTGCCAGCGGGTCGCCGATGGTAGAGGGCAGGGAAGAGGTCACCATAGTCCACGGTCAGCATGGCTCCGCGCTTCCACGCTGGAGCCCAATGCTGGAGCCATTGCCTCACGGATTCATGCAACTCCACGCGTTGAGCTTTTGCCCGCGTGGGCCAGACACCGAAAACGCTGAATAGCGATCTTTGGGGTGCATCCCAAGTCAGTGGTAGTAAAACTTCACGACCTTGGTCATCCAGGTGGACTTCCTGCCAGGAATCTTCATGATTTTGCAGCAGCGTGACCGGGAAGGCATCGAGCACTTCATTGTGATAGATGAAGGCCTGCTCACCGCATGCTGTCAGTGCATCTTTTAGATCCTGATGCCACGTCACGCGTCTGCCTAAGAGGGCCTGCTGTTGTTTTTGCAAGACTGGAGATGTCTCCACGATGTGCCAGTGAAAGCGGCGACGCTGCCACCAGCCCAGGCTCTTTTTCACTCCGGCCATTAGCACTCCGCTGCCCGCTCCGATTTCGATGACCTGCCTCACCTGTGGTTGTAGCGCAGCTTCCTTTTTTAACCACCCTGCAATGGCCTGCCCTAGCACAGGAGACAGTGTCGCCGTGGTGGAGAAATCACCTCGGGCCCCCACCGTTCGGATTTGCCTCGAATAATAACCTTTCACGGGATCAAACAGCGCGCGAGCCATGAAGGCGGAGAAGGGTTCAGGAGATGGCATGGGGCAGATGAAACAAATCTTCTACTCTCATATCCGCAGAAAACTGCATTTAGCCACGACCGTGTGACTATTCTTAGAATTGGCGGAAGAATGACAGGGGGCTCTGTTTTTCCAAGATCCTCCCCTGTTCAAAGTCGGGGCTTGGAGCTCGTTTCCTCACTTTACACCCCACGCATCCGCCGCCATCCGTAAGGTCTCGTTATGAACCGCCAAGAAAATCTTGAAATCTTCTTCCGTGACGGCAAGACCGTCATTCTCCCGATTGACCACGCCGTGGCCATCCCGGTGCCGGGCATGGAGAATCCTTTTGCGTTGATTGATTCCGTGAGTCCGTATGTGGACGGCTATGTCATGAACCTCGGCGTGGCCATGCGCGCGGCAGATTCTATGGCGGGCAAGGGCATCTGCCTCCGCACGGATGTGTACAACACACGCATCACAGGCGATGGCGCGGGTAGCATCAATGTTTATGGTGTGGAAGAAGCGGAAGCCGTGGGGGCCAATGCGGTGATGAACATGCTCTACCCCAACTCCATCAGTGAGCGCATCAATTTCCAGGAGTGCGCGGATATCATCCGCAGCAGCATGGATCTGGATATTCCCGTCATCATTGAGGCCCTGCCTTATGGTCTGGGCCAGACGGATAAATACACGCTGGAAAACGTAGCCTTTGCCGCCCGTCTCGCGGCGGAGTTGGGTGCAGATGTCGTCAAGGTACCCTATCCGATTGATTGCAAACCAGGTGACTTCCGCAAAGTGGTGGATCAGGTGTGGATCCCCGTGATCATTCTGGGTGGCGCTTCTCTTAATGACGATGCAGCACTTTTGAAAATGACGGAAGATGCCATGGAGGCTGGAGCTTCCGGCGTTGCGATCGGTCGCAATGTTTGGCAGCATCAGAATCCTGCCGCGATTGCTCGCAGCCTTTCTGCGGTCGTGCATGAAGATGTCTCGGCACTGGAAGCCCTGGCTCTTTTGAAAGAACCTCTTCGTTAAACCAGTTTGGCTCATCCCCTGCTATGATGAAAACGCCTGCCCTCCTCGCCTCATCACTGCTGCTGCTTTCCCAAGCTTACAGCGCCGACTTGAAGACCTTCACCTTTACGGCCGATGAATGGTCGGAAGGAGATCCTCCGAAAGAGGTTTTTGTGGTGGATGGCACGATCAAAATTGCTGCTAAAGATGGCAATAAGGCCGTCATGGTTTCTCCAGATAATCTGGTGGATGCCAGTGCCCAGTTTGCAGTGTCTGCCGCAGGTGATTCGGTGATCAAAACCAAGGTCTTCGCCAGCAAGCAGGGTCGCAGCAATCCGCGCTTCGGCATCGCCGTTCATGGCATGAGTGGTTATCGGTTGCTTGTCAACGCACCGAAGAAGACCCTGGAGTTGGTCAAGAGCGATGAAACGCTAGCCACTATCCCCTTTACCTGGACAAGTGATGCCTGGCTGTGGATGAAGCTGGAAGTCAGGAAAACGGGCGAAGAATGGGTCATCACTGGTAAGACCTGGGCTGCGGATGCAGCGGAGCCTGCCGAGGCCCAGATCAAACACACGGACAAGGGACTGAAAGGGCAGGGGAAAGCCAGTATCTGGGCCACCCCATATTCGAATACGCCCATCTATTTTGATGACATCGAAGTGGGGGTGGAAGTGGCCGCAGAAACTAAATGAAAACAATCTTCAAAAGAAGATCATTTTCAAGTTGCCAACTTGTCACCTGCATCTAGAATCGTCATCCACTCACGAAGCATGGAGCGGTAGCTCAATTGGTTAGAGCGCCAGCCTGTCACGTTGGAGGTTGCGGGTTCAAGTCCCGTCCGTTCCGCCAGTGAGTTTGTTAAAAAACCCGTTCAGAAATGAACGGGTTTTTTGTTGGTGAAGTGGCCCATGCGACAGATCCGCTAAATGGCAGAAGCGAGAGTCAGGGCAGAGCCGCAGTCTGTATGTAGGCACTGATTAAAAAAACAAAAAGGGTGCAAAAGACACCCTTTTTAGTTGCCAAAACCTTCACCTCATCTACCATCTACGCCCACTCACAAGGCAAAGGAGCGGTAGCTCAATTGGTTAGAGCGCCAGCCTGTCACGTTGGAGGTTGCGGGTTCAAGTCCCGTCCGTTCCGCCAGTGAGTATATTAAAAGACCCGTTCAGCAATGAACGGGTTTTTTGTTGGTCCTGCCCCCTGCGGACCGCTTGTTCCATGGGTGCGCTAAAGCCGCCCGAACGTTGGCCACAAGCAGAAACGAGCATGTTTATTCGTCCACTGCTTGGGCCTTCGGTGCCGCACGGAAAGCAGTACTCACGATGAGGGAGGAGATGCCGGGCTTCCATTGGTAACCGACACCAAAAGGTAGATCGCCTGAAGCACCTGCTTTGAAGGCTGCATCCAAATCGGTTTGAAAGTGCTGTTTAAAAAGCTCAATCGGGCCTGGGTAGTTCCCATACAGGCTGACCATCCACTGATCGGCGGCGAAGTATTTCAGAGGGATGCCGCTGTCGTCTTCGATGATGTTGCGTGTGTTGGTGAGGAGAAAGTCTCGCACGTCGCTGAATTCGGTCATGTGCATCAAGTAAGAGGCAGCTTTGACGAAGCCATTTCCTTGACCTTGTTTTTTACAGAACTCGATGAACGCAGGGTTACTCTTGATGCCCCAGTTGGAGAGGTCCGTGGTGAAGTAATAGAGGGTCTGCTCTTTGCCAGTGGTGCCGATGAAACGGATCTTCACTCCTGGAGTTTTAGACTTATCCGTGGTGAAATTCCCTGCGGCATCCAGTTTCACCAATTCAGCGCTCGTGATGCGACAACCTGCACGCGAAAGAAACACGTAAAGCACCGGAATCGTGCCACTCAGCTGCGTTTGGCTGAGGTCATTCTTCATGTCTGCAGTGATGAAAAAGCTGAAGCTTAAAATAGCATTTAGTGCCGTTCGTAGATTGGCCAGTGCACCCGCTCTCGCTCCGTCACTGAGGGCAGCCACATCCGGTAGGGTGCCTACAGGTTCGCGCCCACATAAAATATAAGTGCTGGCATTTGGGTAAAAGGCATTCGCGTAGAGGAAGTCAGGGCCACTGAAGGTATAAAATAAAGGGCTGGGATCCTCATAGATGTAGTTCAGCGTGGTGGGCATCCATGTGCGGATCTTTGAAAGTTGCCGCTCTTCGAGATCGAGCCATGCACGATGAAAAGAGGCCGAATGGGTCTGCCAGGCCTCTTCCCTCGCCAAGGGTTCAAGCTCTGTTGCATCCACAGATAGACCCGCGAGAAAACGGGCTTGATGATCCGGCGGGGCTGCCGCTTGAAGCTGAAGAGCGACAAGGCCAAGCAAGCTGAGGAGAATTCGTTTCATGTGGCTGGGGAAGGGGGCAAAGCCAATACAGCATCAGCCTAGCCATCCTTGCCAGAAGAAAAGATTGGTCCTCTTTTGGAAGTTCAAACTTTGCCCGTGACGATGGCGTAAGCTCGGGTGACAAATTCCCAATTCACGACTTTCCACCACGCATCAATGTATTGTTCTCGATCCTCTTGATATTGCTCGTAGTAACTGTGTTCCCACAAGTCGAGGGCCAAAAGAGGCTTGCCAGATTGATGCCATGGAATGTGGTCTTTCATGAGGGGATTGTCCTCATTCATGGTGGTGCTCGTGACCAGGCATCCATCTGGCCGATACACCAGCCAGGCCCAGCCGGAACCGGTGTGGTTCATCGCGGTTTCTTTGAAAACTTGGCGAAAGGCTTTCACACTGCCAAAGTCTTCTTGGATGGCCCGCGCCGTCCGTCCTTGGGGGCCCGAAGGACCCGAATCTGGCGGGCAGAGAAACCGCCAAAAAGTAGTGTGATTGATGTGGCCGCCTCCGGCACGGCGGATGGTCTGGATGGATTCTTTGGAAAGTGTTTGAGGGGCTTGGAACGACAAGCCCTGGCTTACCAGTCGGCCGATTGGCATGAGGGAGTCTGACTTTTGCGGCTGGATCATCCTATCCATGCCAGGCATGAGGGAGACGACATTGCCCACGGTCATTGCCTCGGCATGAAGGGTCATTTCCAGCTCTCGCAAATATTGGGCATGGGTCTCGCGATAGTGGTGCCGCAAGGTGCTCGCTTTCATGAAGGGCTCCAAGGCTTCAAAATCAAAGGACAGGGGCTCTTGACGCAATGCAACTCCAAGGGGCGTGGACAGCGGAGCAGGTGCGCCTAAAACGGTGCTGCTAAATGCAGCCGCAGCGGCGGTGATGAAGCCCCGCCGTGTCGTGGAGGAATATTGCATTTTTCGAGATTAACTGAATTCGAAAAAAAACAACAATAGGGATTTGGTTTATTATCCGGTGTTTTGCACGCAATGCGGGCTAGCCATTAAGCTGATGGCAATTTCTCTTTGGGTGACAGTGCATATAGCAATAGTCCCACAAGAATCGTGCTCAAGCCGGCCAAAGACTCCTTGGGACTTTCCCAAAGTAAGAAGGCGAGCATCCACAGACTGATGCCCAAAAATAGCAGGGGTGTCAGGGGGTAACCCCAGCAGCGTACTGGGCGTGGCAGGTGAGGCTGTTTCCACCGCAGCACCATGAGGCCTAGAACGGTGGCAAAGGAGCAAAGCTGAATGCTGAACTGCACGTATTTCAGCACGGGCTCGAAGCTGGAGGTCGTGAGCAATGTCACCACGATGCAGATCTGAAATAGCAAGGCGACGACGGGAACTCCGCCCGCAGATTTTTTGGCGAAGGGACGTAGCAGCACCAGATCCTGCCCCATCGCCATGGTGACTCGCGGTCCTACCCACGTCATCGCACTGATGCTGGAAACGAGTCCGAGGCAGATCAGCCCAGACATCAGATTGCCACCGAGTTTGCCAAAGATGAAATCTGCCGCCACATGCCCCACCTCATTTTTTCCTTCCAGGGCACTCATGGGCGCGGCATATAAAAAGACGCCGTTCAGGGCCACATAAAGCAAAGTCACCAGTCCTGTACCCAGAGCAATGGCTTTGGGGACGTTCCGCGCAGGATCGCGAATCTCGCTTGTGATATACGTTGCTGCATTCCAGCCTGCATAGGAGTACATGACGAAGACCAGACTGATGGCGAATGACTTGCTGGCGATCAAAGTGCCATCTCCCACCGTGGGGAGGAAGCTCACAGGCTGTCTTTCTGCCAGTAGCATTCCTGCAACAATGAAGATGAGGATCAGGGTGACCTTTCCCCAAGTGGCCAGGTTTTGAAATTTGGAGGCCACATTGATACCAAACATGTGGATGATGGTCACCGCCACACTGACACCGATGGAAAGGTGCAAGGCCGATGCTCCGGGAAAAATCCCCGTGTAGTATTTGCCGAAAGCCATCGCGGCTAAAGCGATGGGCGCGGCAAAACCGACCGTGGAGGAAAGCCAGCCAGCGACGAAACCCACCGATGGATGAAAAATCCGCGACAGGAAATGATACTCCCCGCCAGATCTAGGCAAAGCGGCCGCCAGTTCTCCATAAGCGAGGGCTCCACAAAAAGCACACACCCCGCCGACGGCCCATAGCATGACGATGGCAAAGCCAGATGGCAGCCCACCGACTTGATAACCGAGACTCGTAAAGACCCCAGTACCGATCATATTCGCCACGACCACGGCTGTGGCAGTCAAAAGGGAAACACCTGGGCGTGAGTGGGGAGTTTCATTCATAGGCCTAGGATGGCGAAGAGAACCCTGATATGCCCGTGATGCAAGGGAACAACCAGCTGCGGATCACGGGGCAATGCTGCCCGTTTGTTTGCCCGCACCATCCCAAAGCCAGACTTTTCCTTCATCGCCACCGGCGAAGATCTTTTTGGCATCGCCTGTGATGGCCACGCTGTACAGCATGTTTCCGGTGCTGCTGAGTTTGGTCTGTTTGGCCGTATCACTCCTCTGCGCACCGTCATGCTTTTTCAGTTCTGTATAGATGCTGCCGCTGCCTTTTTCCGTGACCGCGATGAGGGCCTTTCCATCGGGTGTCCAGGCCAGGGCTGTGAAGGCTGTCTTTTTGTCGCCTAACGTCACATCCTGCTCCCGGCTTTTGACATCCCAGACCTTGATCTCCCGATCTGCTCCCGCCGTGGCCAGTTGAGTGGCGTCGTGGTTAAAGGCCACGGAGAGAACGTGATTCGTGTGCCCTTCATAACTGGAGATCAGCTTGCCATCGGCCACATTCCACAGCCGAGCGAGTTTGTCTGCGGCCGCACTGGCCAGGCCTTGACCCGTGGGGGAAAGTTTCAGGGAGTAGATAGTATCGTCGTGGGCTTTCCAGGTGGCGACGATCTTCTTTTCAGCGAGGTCCACACGGTGGATGAAGCCTGCCCCTCCGGCTTCTCCATCGGCAGCAAAGAGAGTGCGCTGATCGGTGGTTAGGGCCAGCGCTGTCAGATTCCCGACAAAGCTCGCGCGAATCTCTCCCTTACTTTGCAGAGTGGCGGCATCCCAGAGCTTGATCTGGCGGAAGCCTCCCGTGATCACCATCTTTCCATCGGCCGTCCAGACGACGGATTGCACCGCTTCATCATGACCGCTGAGGCTGCCGATTCGCGGATTCTGTGGCTGAGTCAGATCATGCAAATGCACCCGCGATCCTGCTGCGATGGCCAGCCGTTTTTCATCGGGAGATAAGGCCAGGGCGAGCACAGGCTGATAAGCGGCAGGCAGGGGGGACAAAGCGACCGGGGAAGCCTTCGGCAGTTCATCAAACACCGCCGCATCCCAGGACGCACCTGCTTGGATCCAGCTTTGCAACGCTGCGATCTGGTCTTTTCCCAGCTGCTTCTTAGGCGGCATGTGAGGGTCCGCCTCCTCCAGCACCAGTTGGTAAAGGGGGCTGTCGGCGGGCTTGCCTGGCACCACGGAAGTGCCGTTGTCCCCGCCGATGAGCATTTTCTCACGGGTGGTCAGCAGCAGTCCCCCTTTGGCCTTGCCCGGCTTGTGACAGCCCAGGCATTCGTCTCTCAAGACACGCATGGCGACTTGCGTATCCGCCTGGATCGCAGAGAGGGAAGTCAGAATAAAGAAAAAGGGCAAAGACCGGCGCATGAGGATGTCACCCTCTACTACGCTGGCATCAGGCACTTTCTCCCGTACTTGCTTTGCGCTCGTTCACCACCCGATCCACGGCGTGTTTAGTCACGATGTTACCTTGGGAATCGCGACCCTTGATCGCCAGGGCGGCGACAGGGAATTTGAGCGAGAGCGTGCGCAAATAGAGGGCTGGTTTGAGATGCACAAGGAGGTTCTGCGCATCGCTATCGGCCTCGTTTTCGTGACGGGCAAAGAACAGCACTTTGGTTCCTGGGCTACCTTTGGCCAGGGAGTAGGTCTTGTCTCGGGTGATGCCACCAATGCGGAAGCGTTTGGCCAAAACCGGGCCGTTTTTGCCATCGCGATAGATCAGGGTATAAACGGCCTCTTCGTCTTTCTTGAAGAGGTTGATGTATTCCAGGTTTTTCCCCACGTGGATCTTGGGTGCCATTTTGGCGACCGTCATCGTGCCTTCTTTGGTGAACCAAATGATGTCATCCAGAGGTGAGCATTTGCACAGAGGCTCGCCCTCCTTTTTCAAACCTGTGCCAGCAAAGCCTTCCTTCGCATCCAGATAAAAAGTCTCATTGGCGATGATGACCTGGGCCGCTGCCACACGGTCAAAGCTGCTCACCACGGTGCGGCGTTCACGGCCTGCACCATAGGTTTTTTTCAATCGCTCAAAGTGGGCAATGGCGAAGCGCGTGAGCTGCTTCAGATTTTTCTGCACGCTCTCAATGTCTTTCTCCAGGCTGCGGATGTGTTCATCCGCTTCGAAGCTGTTGAACTTGGAGATGCGTTTGATTTTGATCTCCGTCAGGCGCGCCACATCATCATCGGTGACAGGGCGTTTGAGGATGCTGAGATGGGGCTTCAGGCCTTTCCAGATGGCGGCCATCACGGCTTCCCAGGTCTCCGCTTCTTCGATTTTCCGGTAGATGCGGTTCTCGATGAAAATCTTTTCCAGGGAGCTGAAGTGCCATTTTTCTTCCAGTTCATTGAGCTGGATCTGCAATTCGTCTCCAAGGATCTTTTTGGTGTGTTCGGCACTCTCCTTGAGGAGATCGTTTACATTGGCAAAACGCGGTTTGTCATTCTGGATCACCACCGCATTCGGTGCGATGGAGACCTCACAATCCGTGAAAGCATACAGCGCCTGGATTGTGGTCTCGACATCCGTTCCTACGGGCAGTTGGACCATGACTTCGACAAACTCCGCCGTGTTGTCATCCACACGGGCGATCTTGATTTTGCCCTTATCGTTAGCCGCGACGATGGAGTCCATCACCCCGCCGGTGGTGGTGCCAAAGGGGATCTCCGTGATGCGCAGCGTGTTCTTTTTCTGGCCTTCTTCGATCTTGGCACGCACGCGTATGCGCCCGCCTCGCAGGCCGCCATTGTAATCGCTGGCATCCATGATGCCGCCCTGGATGAAGTCCGGTACCAAATAGACCTCCTCACCCCGCAGCGCAGCCACACTGGCATCACAGAGCTCGTTGAAATTGTGCGGCAAAATGCGGCAGCTAAGACCCACGGCGATGCCTTCGACTCCCTGCGCTAGCAGCATCGGAAACTTCACCGGCAGGGTGACGGGCTCCTTGTTACGTCCGTCGTAACTGGCGGCCCAGTCCGTAACTTTGGGGCTGAAGACCACATCCAGAGCGAACTTGGACAGGCGGGCTTCGATGTATCGAGGTGCCGCCGCATTATCTCCCGTGAGGATGTTTCCCCAGTTCCCCTGCATATCAATCAGGAGGTCTTTCTGGCCGATCTGCACCATCGCATCCCCGATGCTGGCATCCCCGTGGGGGTGATACTTCATGGTGTTGCCCACCACGTTGGCCACCTTGTTGTAGCGGCCATCTTCCAGCTCATCCATGCTGTGCAAAATGCGGCGCTGCACGGGCTTGAAGCCATCATTGATGTGAGGCACGGCGCGCTCCAAAATCACGTAACTGGCATAGTCCAGAAACCAGTCCCCGTAGAGATCATCCACCGGTTTGATCTCGATGGGAGCGCTGTCCGCCAGGATGGGGGAGGTGTCTTCGGTCTTGGTAGATTTCTTGGCCACGATAAAAAAGGGAGAGGGGTTGCAACAGGTGCACCAGTCACATGCATGCCCCGGGGACACCTGTCAAAACGGGTTGCGAAAATAGACGCTCCCATCCGTCTGGCAAGCCTGGGCTCTGGGACGATGTCCTGATGAGCTCTCTGGTAGTTAAAGTCTTGGCCAAATTGTTCCTGCCACTAGGCATTCACCTCGAAATCCCCTCCGTGATAAAAGACTCGATCAAAAGGATTTTATGTAATAAAGAGAGGGATCTCATGCCTGCCCGTTTCTTGTCCTGCACTCTTTTGGTTCTTACCTTCTTGACCCTGTGGGCGGGTGCCGTATCGGGCCAAAGTCCGCGCCTGTCCGTGACTCAGGTGGGCTTGCATTTCATCTGCACGGCGGATGGCCAGCCAGACATGTATAGCTGGCGCATTCCGGTGAGGGATACGAACCCTTATAATTATACTTCCCCTTATGACTATAAGATTCCAGAAATAGCCACTGAAGATCTGGAGGCATTAGCGCAAGGCACCCTTCCTGTAGTCAGCGGCGGGCGTACGGCTCTTCGGGTGAGAGAAGAAGATTTGGATGGTTTGTTTTTAGAGCACGAACATCCAGTAGGTTTTCCAGGTAGCTCAGCTCGTCTGATCAACCTGGATGCGGTTCACTGGAGAGATGGCAGCACCCCACCAGATGGTGGTGCTCCAGGCGCTTATGCGATGAAGAAGCGTTTTTATTCAAATTTTCCGCCCGTTGATTACGGTTCAGGATTATACGGAACAATTGTTATTCCAAGGATACCGGGTTCTGCCAACTATGGTCTATATTACCTAAACCATCCTGGTTACGATTGGAGAAATTGGAACTGGACTTTGGATTTTAGGACGCCACTTCAAGTCAATCAAAAGCGGCTGCAGGCCTTGTTGCACCTGGAACTGCATCACCCTCTCACGACGGATCTTGACAAGCCTTTTGAATTTACCTTTGTCATTTCCGGCGAAGACATGAATGGGATTCGAGTCAATGACCGAAGCATTTTTTCCTCGGCGAGAGATCGAGTTTTTAAGACGAGAAAAAGCCATTTTCAGACCACTGGCGTGACTGAAGTGGGTGGGTTTGCGGATTCCCGTAAATTGTCTTTGAGCAAAAGAGGCGGGTATCGACCACCGATGCCGGCGGACGACTTTTATGATAGCAGTCCTCACACGCCAACAAACCCCAGGATTGGGTTGCAGAATCTGGAATTAGACTCTGACTACTTTACGATAACCCGGGACGAGAAACTCCAATTTCAATCCGGCCTGATCACCCTTCGTATCTATGATACTCACAATTGGACGGAGGCCCAACCGATACAAACCATTCAGGTGCGCCTGCCCTCAGGTCAGGCTCCGCAACCTGATCTGGTGACGGTGGGTACTCATGCTGTGCAGTATGTTCAGCCTTCGGGTGAGGTTTACAGCCATCCCGCAGTGCAGGCTCCTCGGTGGTGGGGGTTTAACCGGGATGGGGTTATTGCGCGCTATGATGATCTCGGAGCTAAGACGCAACTTGATTTTGTTCCGAGTGAGAATGCAAAGCGCGGTCGATTGTTTAACTGGGATAATGTTACCATTACGGGAGGGTCCTCTGCCATTTCCGCAGTGATGCCCATTTCCAATACCCAAAGGCTACCGGGAGCTCGTGCTCTGATTTATGTGGCAGATCCGGTGTTGTACCCAGATCTCCAATTGCGTGCCGTCGGGGAACTGGAGGCAGATCCTCTGCTGCGGATTGAGTATCAAGCCCCGGACTACAACCGCCCGCTGCATTTTGGGAGTGATGTACTGCGCACTGTGGCGGCCACCAATGCCCTGGAACCGAGGCCATCTCTTCTGGAGCAGGATTTCATCACTCCTCCTGATTATGACAATCCCAACGTCCGGGTGGCGCGTGGGCGTGGGTTTGATACCCCGCAGGTTAGAGTGCCTCCGCAGTCCCAGTCCATCCCGTTTGGAGAGGCTGTCACGTTCACTGCCCAGGTAGCGAGCACCCTGCCCCTTACCTATCAATGGCGGTATGAGGGGGCCAACATTCCAGATGCCACTGGCTCCAGCTACACGGTGCCCAAGGTGAGCAAGGAGTTTCAAGGAAAGTATGATGTGGTCGCCTCCAATGGCCAGACGACTGTGACCTCTTTGAAAGCAGACTTGATCGTCCTGGATCCTTTCATTGTCACCCAGCCGCAGTCACAAATGCGGAAGGTCGGGGAGAACGTGACCTTCACGGTGGTGGCGAACGGCACGGGGTTGAAATACAAGTGGCGGCGAAATGGCCGAGCCATTGCCAAGGCCACGACGGCGAAGCTGGAGCTCTCGCGTCTCAAAGAAACAGATCAGGCGATGTTTGACGTGGTGATCACCGGGGAGTTAGGGACCGTGGTTTCTGAATCGGCCCGTCTGACGGTGGAGTCTCCATTGCAGATTCTTCAGCACCCCATCGGAGGTTATTTACCCGCTGGCGGAGAGTTTACGCTGAAGGTTTTGGCTGTCGGACCCGGGCCTATCTCTTACACTTGGAGGAATGGCGGTTCCCCGATTGAAGGAGCTTCAGGACCCGAACTCATTTTGACCGACGCTGGCGGGAGATTTGATGTGATTGTGCGTAATCCTCAGGGCGAAACCATCGTCTCAAAAGTAGCTGTCGTGACCTTGCTGCAGCCTGCGCCCGTATTCACTCAGCACCCCAGTTCTTTGAGCGTGGCCATCGGTGCGGAGGCTCGTTTCACCGTGGAGGTTATCGGGCAGAGTGATTTGAAGTTCCAATGGCGTCGAAATGGCGTGGATGTTCGTCAAGGGACTGCGAGTACTCTCATCATCACGAACGCCCAAAAAACCCACGAGGGGCAGTACGATTGTCTCGTCACAACCCCCTCGGGTCGCGCTCTTTCATTGCAGGCCAACCTGAGTGTTGGGGAGTCTCTGGGTTTTGAAACTTTGCCCCAGAATCAAATCGTCACTTTGGGGGAAACCGCTACCTTCACCGCAGCCGTCGCGGGTGGAGATCTGGGCGTGACCTACCAATGGGTACTCAATGGCAAACCCATCAGTGGGGCCATCTACCCGACCTTATCCGTGGCTGGCGTGAATGCCGCTCAAGTGGGCACCTACACCGTGACGGCGAGCAAGCCCCCGCTCAAAGCTTCGGCCTCCGCGTTGCTGATTCTGAAGCAGCCGGGAGTGCTCATCTATAAACTGACCGGAACAGGCCAGACCTATTCTGGCACCGAGAATGTGCGAATGGGTGTGGCGGGTTATTTATTGGTCGAAAGGACCGCTACCGAGGCAGATCTCGCCGCCATGATTTTGGTCACCCAGGCGGGCAAGCTAAAGCATTTTAGTGTGCAGCATCTGGCTGGATTTCGAGCAGATTCCACGGGGGCTGCACCTGGAGCGATGACGATTTTCAGCAGTGTGGTTGAGGGGCACCCCGTTGCGGATCGGTCTCTGCGTTGGTTTCAAGGAACGAACAGTTTGATACCTCTGCGAAAAGGGCTGGAGAGCATCCTGGCTCCTCGAACTCTGACCGGACAGTGTGACCACATGGAGCCTTCTTTGGCGGGATCGGGCCTTGGTGTGCAGCTGGATCGAATTGCCTTCAAAGGAGTCCTGGATATTCCCTTCACGGCGGATGCGCATCAGAGCTCCGAATCGCTGGAGCAGGCGGTTGAGCGAATCAAAATCCTGCTTCAGTTGCAAGGGGCTATTTCATCGGAAACTGCTCCGGAAGAATGAGGGCGAGGTATTTGCAAAAAGCTGGCCGCAAGGAATGACCGATGAGTCCGCGTAATGCTCTCTCTCATGGTTCGTATTTCACCTTTTCTTGTCGCCGCTTTCATCTGTCTTTCAGGGAACTGGAGCGCTGCCAAAGAGTCTTTTAAACCAAATTTGGGGCCCGACCTTCCCAGGGTGACGGTCACGTGTGGTGACGTGACTTTGGTGCTACGTCAGGCGTCTCAATGGACGCCCGCAAGGCTGGACTACCGTGGAGCCGCCATGACGACAGAACGCAGTGCCTACAGTACGGTCTTCTCCTTTCCGGATGTCGGATTCATCGGCACCGGGCATTTGGAAAATGAGCCTGAGCCATTGAAATCACTGGCGTTCATCTTGGATGGAAAACGGGTGGAAAAGCCGACGGCGGAAATGAAGGGGCAAAGCTTTCGCTTTGAGCGGCATTCTCGCATTCGTTCTTTTGACCTGACCAACATCATCGAAGTCCGTGACAACCGTGTTTATGAAACCACCACTTTTCGAACAGCCGAGGCCCAGCCTCTGAAGTTGGTGTATCACTTCATGCATGCTTGGGCACCCACCGTCTCTGCTTTCCTCGCTGGGCGTGACGACACGCCCGATCAAATCCTCTCAGGCGCTCTCACGGATGACCCGGCCACGGCGAGGAATTTTTTCATCAATGGTCCGGTGGATTGGATGTCCGTTTATGAACCGAAAAGTTCTCAGTTTGCCGTGTCACGTCTCCTCGAATCTCCTCCTGAAGCAAAGTCCATTTCGATGATTTGGAATGTGCCAGGCAGTTACCGAAAATATTACCTGAAGTGTTTTAGCGATGCCACCGTGCCTGCGGGATTTTCAGGCACCTGGCGCATGGTCACTGCCTTTGGCCAGGCAGATATCAGTGAATGGGAAAAGCCTGCCCGTGCGACAGCTCAAGCTTTGATGGGCCCCTGATCTCGCTGTGACGAAAAGGCAGAGCGGTGCTTGAGATCGGCGGTTAGCACTTCCACCTTGTCATTGATTTTCCATGCCTGAGCTTCCTGAAGTCGAAACCACCTTGCGCGGGGTCTCTCCTTACCTTGTCGGTCGAGTGGTACGTGAGGTGATCGTTCGTGATCCACGCCTGCGCTGGCCTGTGCCGGCGATCATTCATGAACTGGAAGGGCAATGCATCACGTCGGGCGCACGCCGGGGAAAGTATCTGCTCTTTGGCTCACCTAAAGGCACTTTGCTGCTGCATCTGGGCATGTCAGGAAGCCTACGAGTGACGGATCCCGCGACACCGTGGCGAAAGCACGATCACTTTGCGCTGACGACAGATCGTGGCATGCAGATCCGCCTGCATGATCCTCGTCGTTTCGGTGCGGCTTTATTCATCGAAGGCGAATCTGGGGCACACCCGCTCTTGGCAGAGCTGGGGCCAGAGCCGCTTTCCGCAGACTTCACTCCTGCCTATTTAAAAGGCCAGTGCCAAGGACGGAGTGCGCCCATCAAAGCGGTCATTATGGATAGCCACGCCGTGGTGGGTGTGGGTAATATCTATGCGTGTGAGGCTCTCTTCATGGCGGGTATCTCGCCACAAAAAGCGGCGGGAAAAGTGACCTTGCCGCGTTTGGTCAAGCTGGTAGCAGCGATCCAGGAAGTCTTGGCGGCCTCCATCGAAATGGGGGGGACCACTTTGCGTGATTTCCTCAATGAAAAAGGGGAACCGGGTTACTTCAAACAAACCCTCCGAGTTTATGATCGGGAAGGGGACGCATGTCATCAGTGTGGCGGCATCATCAAACGGGTGGTGATGAGTAACCGTTCCACTTTCTACTGCCCAACCTGTCAACGGTAAGCCGTCCGGTCACAGCACGGGTCGTATCACGACGATGTCTCCCAGCATCTGTTCCTGCTCCACCATGAGATGATTCAGCTTCATCAATTCAAGCATCGCCAGGAAGGTGACAATGACCTCCACTCGGCTGGCCGCTGAACTAAAGAGGGAGTCAAATCGCACTCGTCCGCCCATGGGGATGGCTTCGAGGAGATGCTCGATCTTGTCCGCAACGCTGTAGCGATCACTGACGATCTCTCGGATGTCTGTGGAGTTTTCAAAACGCTTCAGCACCTTTTGAAAGGCGCGGATGAGGTCAAAGATGCCGACCTGACCCACCACGTCCGGTGCGGGTGCACTGAGGTCTGGCAATTCGGGGGTGGTGGCAAAAAACTCGTCGGCTTTGACTTCCTGGGTTCCCAGGAACTGAGCCACGTCTTTGAACTTTTTGTATTCCACCAACTGGCGAATGAGTTCCCAGCGAGGATCTTCCTCATCCGCATCTTCATCGGGCGGCTGCTGAGTCTGGGGTAAAAGCTCGCGACTTTTCAGATACATCAAATTCGCGGCCATGACGATGAACTCACTGGCCACCTCGATGTTCAGCATCTTGAAGGTGTTGATGTAGTCGAGGTACTGCTTGGTGATGCGCCCGATGGACACGTCATAGATATCAATCTCATCCTTTTTGATGAGATACAGCAGTAGGTCGAGGGGGCCCTCGAAAATTTCCAGTTTGACCTTGTAATCCTTGTCTTCCACCTGGCGAGCTTATGGCCGGGAACCACCTGGAAGCGAGGAGAAAAATGAGGGACAATGTTGGGAGCTTTAAGAACCAGAAATCCTCACGATGGCCTTGACGGATTCTGTGCCAGGAGTTGTTAAGGTTTCCATCAGAGCGGGTAAATCATCCCAGTCAGCACGGTGGGTGATCCAGGGGTGGGTATTGATTTGTCCTTGTTGAATGAGGCCCAAAATGCGGGGGAAATCACTCGCTTGGGCATTTCGGCTGGCCAAAAGCGTGAGCTCCCGCCGATGCAGTAAGGGATCATCCAAAGACACGGGTTCTTTGGTAATACCCACATACACAATGCGGCCGGTAAAACGAGCGAGCCTGAGCGCCCTCGCCATGGATGTGGCATTGCCCGTGGCATCGAAGACCACCTGTGCGGCTGATTCATCGGGCAATGTTTCCACCACCGTTACCCCTGGGTAATGTTGTCTGACAAAAGCCCGACGGCTGGCGCTGAGCTCCAGCACCGTGAGGCGAGAACTCGCCAGACGTGCAAACTCCAACACCGTGAGTCCAATGGGGCCTGCGCCAATGATCAGAACGTCATCCTCAGGCAAGATTGCGGCACGGTTCACCGCATGGCAGCCGATGGCCAATGTTTCGACCAAAGCCAATGGTTCAAAGTCCAGCGTCTCACTCACGTGCAATTTGTGGGCTGGCAACACCAACCTTTCCCGCATGCCACCATCACAATGCACCCCCAGGACGGCGAGCGTTTCGCAACAATTGGTTTGGCCCTGACGACAAGCATGACAGTGGCCGCAGTTTAGATAAGGCTCGACGGAACAGCGGTCTCCTATTTTCAAAGTCTGAACATCTGGCCCTAAAGCGAGAACCTCCACACCGAGTTCATGCCCGAGAATACGTGGGAACTCGATGAAAGGCATCTTCCCCAGATAACCACTGAGATCTGTGCCGCAGATGCCGATAGTCCGAATAGCCACGAGCACTTCTCCAGGGCCTGGGGGCTTCGGTTCTGGAAGGTCTATCCATTGAAGGCTGCGAGATTGAGCAAGCTGTAGCGCGCGCATGATTCACCTTTTGCTAACAGTCCCGGCTACCTACGGCAATCAAGATCCTCTTACGGCTGCAAAACATAACGTCCTTTTTGGACTTCGATAGTCGGTGGAGTGTGGCTTCGCTCGAAGGCTTCATACCCCGATCTCAGTTCTTGCCAAAAAGCAGTAGCAGGATGGTTCGGCTCCGTAGCTAAACGCTCCGCTGTTATAGGAAAGGGAAAGACATGCACAGGCACCTCATGCTGTCCCTTGATCAAAGCCGCTTCCACGATCAAATAGATCTCCTCGATCATAGGATCTGTCATGGCAAAGCAGCCGATGCTCACGTCACCGCCATGCACCATGATAAAACTGCCCGTGCGGCCCTGATGCACGTCGTAGGCATTTGGATAACCAATATTAAAAGACAAATGAAAGCTGCTGCCTGGATTGAGGCTAGAATGGGTCACTCCATAAAAGCCCTCGGGTGCCTGTCCATCACCCTCTTTTAACTTGGGTCCTAACTCTCCAGACATGGCGGCGATGGGATACTTGCGAAAAAGTTTCCATCCTCGTTGAGATTCCAGCCAGAGTTCCATTTCGAGGCTCTCTTTGAAAACGCGCAAGAAAGCGGGAGAGCCAAGCTCAAGGTCTCGTTCCATCAGCTCCTGAGTCAAAGGTTCGAGGACTCGTTCTCGAGTGTGTTTCAGTCTTTCATCAGGCTTGAGCAGACGCCACTCCTCAGGAGATGGCAGTGGAGGGTAGGGGAGTTTCATCTTGCTGGGGCTGCTTAGCCAAGTGGAGACTTCTGGCAGAGAAGGGACGAGGGAGCAATCAACGCACATCGTCTGCGCTGGCTTGGCACCGAAAAAGGCCAATGCCAGCGCCACGAGGAGCAGAATCCAGAAAGTTTTGAACTTCATGCGGCTGAGATTAAACGATTGCCTTTTATAGAGCGCGCTTGGGCTCAAATGATCAAAGATCGCGTCTCTGGCGAACGGATTCTCCGGGCCGCCATTCGCCCTCGGTCATGACGATCTTGGGATGCTGGGGTAATCCGCGCTCGTTCTGTTGTTCCTGAGCGACCAGGAGATCCACCGCCGCTGCCCCAAGGACTTCGGCCTGCTGGTCCACCCCGGCCACTTGGGGACGGTCGGCCCGCCAGCCCAGCGTGACCACGCCCAGATGGTTGGCGGCGGCCATACCCTCAAGCCAGTCCGCCACAAGATGTCCACCTTCGATGACGGCATCGGGTTTGACTTTGGCGAGCCATTCTAAAAAGTCCGGGCGGTTGGGTTCTCGGCGCAGGCCCAGCAGCGTTTCTGCCTGTTTAAGAGGTAGTGGATGGTGCGCCAAAAAGCTGGATGACCACGCACCGAACATCCGCTCATTGATCACACTGCCTCCGTAATAGCCAATGCGTTTGTAGCCGAGTTTTTTCAACTGCCGCATCGCCGTCATCATGCCTAGGTAATGGTGATGATGCACGCGATGCAGAGCTGGGCGTGCATACCCCAAGCCGATGACCACGCTGCTGAATTTTTCCCATCTCATGGAAACATGCCCACGGCTGCGGGAGATAAGTGGGGAAAGAATGAAACCTGGGATTCCGCGTGCCTCTAATATGTCTGATAGCCTGCGCCCCGTCATTCCTTTGCTCGCTAAATGAAACTCATCCAACTGAAACCCCAAAATCTCTGCCCGTGCTTTAGCTCCGCGGATAAGCTGGCGAGACCAAGTAGAAAGGCCTAGGTCCAGAGGCTCCTTCTCCGCCCACACGAAAGCCAATGTGCGCGGGGCCTCAGAGAGACGTTTGCGCCGCATGTGTGTCATCAGTTTAGAGATCTCAGGATCAGGCCGATACCCTAAATTTGCCGCGGCTTCTAAAATACGCGTTCGCAAAGCGGTTGCCACGTAGGCTTCCCCTCGGAGGGCGCGCGAGACCGTCATCTTGGAGACGCCCAGATGATCGGCGATGTCCTGAAGGGTCGGGCTGCTCACTTTTTTGGGGTTGGTTCACAGTAAGCCGTCGGTAGGCGGCACTGCAAGTTCATCTCTGGATCGGCTGGGTGAGTGCTTGAGAAGTCTTCTAGCCTTGCTTATGGAGACCTCCGGCCGAATCTCGGCTTCTCATTTCCCATATCATGATCCGTCTGTTGCTCCTTCTCTCCATCCCTTTGTACATCCTCGACCAGTGGTCGAAGCTTTGGATCGTGAAACATTTCGAGCTCCATGTCACCGAGCAGGAAGTCATTCCCGGCATTTTTTGGTTGCACCACACGGCCAATACAGGCGTCGCCTTCGGCATGTTTAATGGCACTGAATACGCGAATTACGCTTTTGGGGCCATTTCGCTGACGGCTCTCACTTTCATCATTTGGATGTACAAGAAAGGCGCCTTTCCTGGAACACTCAGTCGCACAGCGGTAGCTCTTTTAGTGGCCGGTATCTTTGGAAACCTTACGGACCGTTTGCTTCACGGCTATGTGGTGGATTTCCTGCGTTTTGATTTCGGATTTCGTCCTTTCAACCCCTGGCCTTCCTTTAACGTCGCAGACTCTTGCGTGGTCGTGGCAGCCATTTGCCTTGCCATCGCCTCATTCACAGAAGCCCCTCCCGCCAGTAAGCCCAAGGCCTGATCCTAATCTTCGCAGATCTGATAACTTTAACCCGCTTTGCCAAAAAGCGGGTTTTTTTATGCCTGCTCATCGGGGCCGAAGACTCCGATGCATTTTTTCATTCCACATCACTCACCTCTTCATGGCTCGCGAGAGTGGCCAATCTCAGCCGGAAGAATTGAGCGACTGATTTAAGAACGCGAATCTTGGGGTGTCTTTGCATTCCTGAGAAATTCTGTCCCCACCTACTGAAATAGGACTCTGGATTCTACAATTCAGAGAAAATTGGGTTAAAATTCGCCTGATAGAAAATTTGCTTTCACAGTAAAATCCAGAAAATGGTAGGAGTCTGGCTTTTGGTATCAAAATTCATTCCAGTATGAAAATAAGCCTCTGTGGATGTAAAATTATGGTAAAACATTGAAAATGAGTGATTTAAAGCAGTTTTTGGGTGGCGTTAAAAAAGTGAAACCCACTGATGAATATTGGAAAGCCTCTCATTTTACGGAAATTCTAAAAAATGATGATTTAATCATTGCGGTGATTCTAGTTTTTGATATAATTACCATATCAATCACAAGAAACTGCCATGAAAACAGCTTCCACAACCTTCGCCGCTCTCACTTTTCTCCTCGCGGCTTTTGTTTTCCCCCAGTTTGCTTCCGCTCAGTATGGTTACGCAGCTAGCCACTATGCCGCCCAGCAGGCCGCATACGCCCAGCAGCAGCAGGCCGCTGCGTATCACGCCCAAATGCAGCAACAGCAGGCCTGGGCGGCTTATCACGCGCAGCAGCAGGCTGCCGCTTATCAGGCTCAGATGCAGCAGCAGATGATGGCAGCTCGGGCTGTTCCTGTGGCTCGCACCGTCCCAGCAGCTGGTTCACTGATTCGTTTCGATGGTAAATATGCAGCCTGCTCCGCAAGCCTCCCTGGTCAGGTCCAATACCTTATCAATGCTGCGAACCACCTTCAGAGCAGCCCTTATGTTCGTGGTGCTGGTCATGGCCGCGTGGAAGATCGCGCTTATGACTGCTCCAGCTCCACATCTTACACCTTGATCAAGGCTGGATTGCTGAAAAGCCCCCTGACTTCTGCTGGCTTCGCCAAGTATGGCCAGGCAGGAGAGGGCCGCTTTATCACCATCTGGGTCAAGCCTGGTGATCATGTTTTCATGACGGTGTGCGGCCTTCGCTTGGACACGTCAGGTGGCAAGGTGGGCGAGGGCCCACGCTGGCGCACCAAGGGCCGCAGCTACGCTGGCTTCACTCCTCGTCATCCTTTTGGTCTTTAATTCTCATTTTTGTGACTCGTTTCTCAAATTCAAATCACTTGAGCGAGCCAATTTAAAGAATCACGCTTTTCAAATTCAATAAAATCGCAATCCTGGTAAATAGCCTCTCAATTTTATGAGCACTCCTTCGCATTCCAACTTTTCGTTTCGCGATTCTGAAGATCAGATTTCTCTTGGCTGGACATCTATGGGAGCCTTCGGACAGACGACGACCTCTTTTGTAAACGCAGAATTGGTCGCTGATTTTGTAGCAGCCACTCGTCCAGTGGCCTCTTCAAAAATTCGCTTTCTGAGTTCTTTTTGGACTTCTCTTTCTGCTCCTTCTGTTTCCTCCGAGGTGGCCATGGCTTGAACCATCATGATCGGTGCTTTTTTGAGGGAAACAATTGTTTAGCATTGGTAGCCCATTCCTTTTGAAGCCCCCACTTGCACTCGACGCTGCCTGGGGCGACTTCACGGGTTCATGACTCCTGCAGCAGATTCTTCCACCACCTCCCAGACTCATCCCTGGTTGGTACGCATACCTGAAATTTTTGAAGGTCTTTCGAAGGAGATCTTGGGACAATTTGCTGCCGAATCCTGCACTCGCTTGGGGCATGAATACTATTTGATCAAGGCTGCCAAACCGCAGGCTATCCATCAGTCGGAAGTAGCTAAATTCGTGCGATGGAATCTGCCCATGCATCACACTTGGCCATGCAATCCTCAAAAAATGGAAGGGTTCATCGAAAAAGCAGCGCAGACGCTTTTGAAAAAGTTTGGCGATAGTCAGCCTCAGGGCCTTTTTATCGGCCAGCTTAATCCCACCTCGCCGGACAAGTACTACAAAAGCCTTGCCTCAAACCTCCGTGGCCGCGCCCTCCAGGTCTTCCCAAAGATGGCCGCAGGCAATGTCGAGGAGCAGGATCCCGCTGCCAATACGCTCTACTGCCTCGTCGGCAAAGAAGGCCTTTTCACCGGCCTGCAGTCCCCCCGCCTCTGCAATGGCCTCTACCCCGGCGGCAGCAAGTACATTGATCAAGATTCCCCCGATACCATCAGTCGGGCTGGGGCCAAGATTGCTGAGGCTCTTCATTATCTCCTCCTGCATCGTCCGGCCATGCCCGCAGGCAGTCATTGGGTGGAGCTGGGAGCCTGTCCCGGCGGCATGACTTCCGAGCTCCTCGCCCGCGAGCAGCGTGTTACCGCTATTGATCGCGCCCCGCTGGACAAGCGCCTGAATGGCCGCGCTGGGCTAAAGTTCATCCATGCCGATGTCGCCACCTTCACCCCTCAGGACGGCACCGTTTATGATGCTCTGTTGTCAGATCTCAATGGCCCGCCGTTTGAATCGCTGGACCACGTCATCCGCCTCTCACGCTCCCTGCGCCCACGGGGCCTCATCGTCTTCACGCTAAAGGTGCCCCGCATCGAGACCGTGGAGGAACCCTGCGACCTCTTCCGCAAAATCGTCAAGACCGCCACCGCCGCAGGCCTCCGCCTCTTTGCCCAGACCCATCTCACCTACAATCGTCACGAGTTTACCCTCTTCTTTGAAAAGGGCGGCAAGTAGGGTAGGGGAGCGGCATTTTATAGAGCTACTTTAAATCGGTTTAAGTGGTAATTCTTTTTGTTAGGCTGCTTGTGCCCTAGCCGTTTTCACTGCCATGCCATCTGTCCTCCGCCTCTTTTTCCGCGCCACCCAGGCCCTGTTTGCCGCGTGGCTGCTCACGCATTGCGCTAGCATCACACCCGTGCCGACCGTGGCGTTTACCGATCACCGCCATGCCATGCTCCACGCAGACCTCGAGTATGTGGATGCCGCCACCGGACAAAAGATCCTGGTACCTGCGGGTTTCGTGACCGATCATGCCAGCATCCCGCCTAGCCTGCGTCAATACTTTGAGGCAGGCGGTCAGGCTTACCAATACCCGGCTATCGTCCACGACTGGCTCTACTGGACCCAGATCACCACCCGCGCGGAGGCTGATCGCATCTTCGCCGCTGCTATGGAAGATTGTGGGGTGGGTGAAGTAAAAAGAAAGGCCATCTATGCCGGCGTTCGCGCCGGAGGCGAGTCCGCCTGGAAAAAGAACCAAAAGGAGCGTGAGCAGGGCCTGCCCAAAGTCATCCCCGTTAGTCATCGCGATCCCCGCACCTGGCCCGCCAAGGCCACTTGGCCCCAGCTCCGCCAGCAGCTCTATGCTGCTGGGGTGCGCTGAGCAGGTTTCTCCAAAATGTAGGCAATCTCAGCTATTGCATCCCCAGGCTGAAAACGGCAATATTTGACGTCATATCTGACCTGGCACCACGTTATCTCTTTCGTCCCCCCACATGCCCGAAGCTCCCGTCCTCCTTTACTGCCGTTGCGCCTATGCCCAGGTCGTCCCCTCCGGGGTCAAAAACGCTGTCCTCGCACAGCTCTGTGATTCCGGCACCAGCTTTGAGACGGTCTCGGACCTCTGCGAAATGGCCGCCCATCGCGATCCCCGCCTGCAGGAGCTCGCCCAGTGCGGCCGCCTACGGATCGCAGCCTGTTATCCCCGCGCCGTCACCGGCCTCTTCCATCAGGCCGGTGCACCCTTGCCTGAGGGCACCGAGATCCTGAACATGCGCAGCCAGACTGCCGAGGACATCACCCAGCAGATGCTGCGCCTGGCCGATGCCCCACTCCCCGCGCCAGCCGCCGCTGCCGCTCAAGCCTGATTTTTTTCACCCCGCCTGCCCCCGTCATGATCACTCACACCGCCCGCCCGCTGAAAGTCGTCCTTTATGAAGGCAATGGCGCCCTGCCACTGCCGCCTGAGGCCCGCCTCAAGGTCATGACTGCCTTGCTGGACAAAGGCTACGCCGTCTCACGCGTCACCCTCACCAGCGCCACCGCCACGCCGTCGGACGATCACACGCTGCTCCTCCTTGGCACCTTCCCCCAGCGCCAGGCTCCAGCTCTGGAGGATGTCAGCGGCCGCATTCAGATCGAAACCCGCGACATCACGGATCTCGATCCTGAAACCGTCGTCGCCCTGGTGGACAAAACACGCGGCGACAAGCCCATGAACGAACCGGGCAAGTGGAAGCCCTGGTTCCCCGTCATTGATTACAGCCGCTGTACGAACTGCATGCAGTGCCTCAGCTTCTGCCTCTTTGACGTCTATGGCGTCAGCGACGAAAACAAGATCCAGGTCCAGAACAACGACAACTGTAAGACCAACTGCCCCGCCTGCTCCCGCGTCTGCCCAGAGGTGGCCATCATGTTCCCCAAGTATCAGGCTGGCCCCATCAATGGCGACGACGTCAGTGCTGCCGACCATGGCCGTGAAAAGATGAAGGTGGACATCTCCTCCCTCCTCGGGGGCGATATCTACTCCGCGCTCAAGGACCGCAGCGCAGCCGCTAAGAGCCGCTTCAGCAAAGAGCGCAGTCCAGACAAAGCTCTCGATGAGCGCAAAAAATGCCTCACCAAACTCGTCAGTGACGGCTTCATCCCCATGGATGTTCTTGCCTCCCTCCCCAGCCCAGACGAGATCCTGCGTAAGGCCGAAGTGGCCAAGGCTCGTGCCGCCGCTGCTCTCGCTGCCCAGCCTAGCCAACAGCCAGCTTCTTAGATGGAAACTTTGCCGTCTGCCTGACTTTCCTAGTGGCATCGGCACCACATCCGCTGCACATCGCCTCATGCCCACAGCTTCTCCCCAAAAATGGTGGATCGTCCGCCGTTCCGCCATCCATCAGCGGGGGATTTTTTCCCGCACTTTTATCCCGTCGGGCACGCCCATCATCGAATACACCGGTGAAAAAATCACCAAGGCCGAAAGCGAGCGCCGAGGCAATGCCCTCGCTGCCCGCGCTGCCAAGACGGGTGGTGCTGCTGTTTACATCTTCACGCTGAATAAGACCCACGACCTCGACGGCAGCACCTCCGGGAATACCGCCCGCCTCATCAATCATTCCTGCGAGCCAAACTGCGAGGCCTTCATCAGTCGTGGTCGCATCTGGATCCACGCCAAACACGACATCCCCGAAGGCGAGGAGCTTTCCTTCAACTACGGCTTTGCCCTCGATACCTGGGAAGATCACCCTTGCCGCTGCGGCAAACCTTCATGCATCGGTTACATCGTCGATGAACAATATTGGCCGAAGCTACGGCGCATCCTGAAAGCCCGCGCCCAGCGTGCCGAAAAAATTGCTGCCCTCGAAGCTCGTGCAGCAGAGCTTCAGCAACAACTCGATGAGTTGGGGGAGCCAACCCCACCTGCCACCAAAGTAGCTCAAAAGAAGACCGCTAAAGCCGCCAAGAAAAAGCTCGCGGCTCGCCAAAAGTAGCGGCCTGAGTGCGGATGTCTGCATCCCTTTAGCGATGGGCCACGCATGCCAAATATACACCGTAAAGGTAGCCCTCACACACTCCCTTTGCGGATAGGAGCACCGATCGGTCACACACGCATAACAAACAGCGCATTCTCGCGCCAATCTGTGGCCACCTGACGGGCCCGAAAGCTCGCGGGAGAGCCTCGGCAAGCGCCACCCCACCGGACCAACTTGTCCACCTTCAATCTTTCCAGCCTAACAAAAAGCATCGTTAAGGAAGTCTCGCCTCTCTCTCCTTTCTCACTTCGGCCGCAGTGGCCCACGCATCTCAGGTGGCATCGCTTCCATAGGCAACTTTCGCCCCAGCGCCTTCTCGAAGCCCGCCCGGCACGCTGCCGACATGTATTCCGATTTCGCATCGTGCTCCGCCAGGCTCGCCGGGTAGGCGCGTGCGCTTGTCGGGTCCGTCGGCCGGGGAACCCCCAGCGCATAGCCGATCCCGCTTAGCAACTGCTTGTGCAGTCGGCTCAGTACCTTCTTCCGTTCCGGTGGCACGTGGTTAAATTCAGCCGTGTACCGTGCATAGGAGGTCACCGCCAGCTTCCCCCCCGTCAGGGCAGACCCAAAGAGAAAATTTACCTCATCATCGCACAGGTCCGCCCCCTGTCACCCCCACCACCGTGACGGTTCCAGGCATGGGTGTCCGCAGCAGATAACTCTGCAACATCTTCAGCAGACCTGTCGCCCGCCACTGCTTATCCCACTTTTCAAAGTGAAGTATCTCTTTCTCCAAGTTCTCAGCCTGCACATCCTGGCCATCGCTACGCATCTGCTCCACCAGTCCCCGCAGCAGCTTCTTCGGTGCAACATCCGTGGGCACCTCACCGCCCAGATCTTTCAGCAATTGCCGCGCCACCGGGTGGCTCCACTTGATCCCCGGGATCACCTGCCTCGTCACCCATCGGTCTAGAGCGCTGCGATCTGCCGCCGGGAGTCCCAGCGTATCCGGTGCCAAATAAGCAGGCATCCCCAGCGTCAGACTAATGCGCTCCATAGCCTCCTTCATCACAATGTCCTCCACCGGCCCCACCTTGATAAAGCACAGCCACGGCCCCTCTGACGGACCCTTGAAAACCGGAGGCCCCTCCACCGGCCCTCGGCCTAGCAGCTTCAGCGCCTCATTCGCGAGGGCATCCGTCTCCGCTCGCTTCACCACCATCTCACCGATCTCCACCGCCTCTTCATCCCGCTTCAGCTTCTTCAGCACCGCTGCGTACACCAGTTGTTCCTCCAGGCTCCACGGGCTCAGTTGCAGCCCCTTGGCAAAATACTCCGCCGCCTTCGTTTCATCGCCCTTCTCATGCAGCGCCCGCGCCGCCTGAAAGACCCGGTTCACCTCCTTGGCCGCATTCACAAAGTCCTTGTTCGAGGCCGCCATCACCTCCTCCGCTTGGCGAAGTGTCTCATCCAAGTTCGTATCCCGCGCAGGCAGTTGTGCCATCACTGTCCCCGCGCTCATCAGCATCGCCAGTCCGCGCTGCACCTTCCATTTTAAATGAACCATCTTCATGATTTCAACCTAGGGAAAAAGAGCGTCTCCACAAGCTTAGCTTCCTGCCACTTTCATCTCCCACTTCAGCCAAACGAACTTGATCAAAAACCAAGTTCGCCCTTTTCAACTCGCCGAGATGCTTTAAAATAACTTCCCGTTCCCCGAACGCATCATGGAGAGGTGGTCGAGTGGTTTATGGCTCCAGTCTTGAAAACTGGCGTGGGGTAATTCTCACCGTGGGTTCGAATCCCACCCTCTCCGCCATCCCGTTTTTGAGCACCTTAGATGCTTGGACGGCCTTGGGAATCAAGGGGCAAGGTTGCGAGAGGTCACCATAGAATTTACATGCTTTCATGGTCACATCGGCAACAGCAAACCGTAGAATGCTACGATTGCCCCTTTGACGCTCAGGCTGGATCTATGATTGCGCGTCGTTAGGCTGCATAAATCTCTGACCAATCTGGTTCAGACTCTCCAAACTCCCACTTCTTCAGCCACACTGTCGCTGATTTGGCGGACCGCTCAACGAGGAACGCGACATTGAATCCCTCATAAACCATTGGGACGTTGAGTAATGGGCACGAGCAAGTGAAGCTCACGCTGGCTGCGGTAATACTCCATGGTTGGGCGCGAAGGGTCGATACCGAACTGCGCAATCATTTGGCCAAAGAGCGGACCGATCTGATCGATATGCTCCGACCAATCGAAGAGTTTGGTGCGGACACAGAGCCCAGCGGGAACCTCGATAATTGGAAAGCCAAACTGCTGTTCTTCGTGCGCGCTCTCGGGGACGAGTCCTGCATAGTATTCGAGGCCATTCGGAGTGTTGAAGACCAGACCATACATCTTCCGCCCTTGCAGGGTCGGAAGCCTGCTCTCGATGGTCGCAAACGCATCCTTTGTGCCTTCTGGGAATTTCTCGGCCTTTGCAGAGATGAGCCGCAGTGCGGCATATTCCAGGATCGTAGTTTTCATGTCTAAATGTGTATCTATGGTTAGAGCCTGTTTTAAAACTGTACAAGTCCAAACCACGCTCAAGTACCAAGGGGTAAACAACCTCTCACGTTGATCTCAGGCCCCCAGACCACCCTCTCCGCCATCTACCTTTTCACTTCATACCGCAGCGCGACCGCGCCCGAGCTGAACTCATGCCGACCCACCAGCCTCAGGTCGATCCCCTTCGGCAGCCCCGCAAACAGCGTCGGCCCATGCCCCGCCAGCCTGGGCTGCACCACGAATTCGTACTCATCGATCAATCCCAGCTCCGCCAGGGCCAGCGGCAGCGTCACCCCTCCCACGAATAGCCCGTTGCCCGGCTCCTGCTTCAGGCGTTCCACCGCCTTCCCCAGATCCCCGCGCACCAACTCCGCATTCCAATCCACCTGCTCCAGGGTCGTCGAAACCACGTACTTCTTCGCTGCATCAATGGTTCGGGCAAAGGGCAGCATCCAGTCCGCCATCCACTCCGGCTTCGCCCTCGTCTGTGCGGGCAGCCGCCACGCCTCCTCCATCATTTGATAGGTCACTCGGCCAAAGAGCAATGCATCCGCCTGCGCCAGATTCTCCGCCCAGTAGCGGTGCTGCTCTTCATCCGAAGATCCCTCCCGGTGATCGCAGCAGCCGTCCAGGGTGATGTTGATGGCATATCGAAGGGGTCTCATAAAAGTCAGGGCGTGATTTTTTTCGGATATCAAAGGGGGTGGCCCGCGCACCTGCTCAGGCATTTGGGCAATAGGCAGTCACAGCGCCCAGCGTCATGACTCGGTCGTCAGCGAACCGATAACCTTGTAAGCATTGAAGAGGATGCCGGACGGCATAGTCTTCGTGCTGACAAGTTCTAGCGAGCGTGCCGGAGTTCCTTCCGCAAAAAAGCGTTTCCCCGTCCCCAACAGGGCCGGATAGACGATCAGCAGGACTTCATCCGCAAGCCCCTGTTCGAGCACCGTCGATGTCAGCGTGGAGCTGCCCCAGAGGACAAGGTCCGGGCCTACCTGCGATTTCAGGCTGCGAATGCCCTCCCCTATGTCCGGCCCCACCCCCTCGCACGGCCCCCATTCCAGACTTTCTGGACGGTGCGTCGCCACAAATTTCGTCGCCGCATTGAAGGCGTCCGCGATCGGGCTGCTCGGCGCCTTGGGCCACCAGGCCGACCACGCATCATACGTGCGACGCCCCAGCAGCAGATCAAAGCTCCCGCCATGCGCAGCCAGCACTGCCTCCGCGCCCGTAGGCGTCCGATACGGCGCAGTCCAGTCCCCATAGGGGAAGTCGTCGTCGCAGTTGGAGACCTGGATCACGCCGTCCAGCGAGATGTGTTCGATGATTTTAAGAGTTCTCATTTCAGGGAGTCAGTTTCCACTCACCTCTTCGACGAATGAGCGAGCCGATGCAGGACACCCCATCGCTTTTTTTTATCAAAAACCTGCCCGCTTCAGCAGCCGTGCCCCCACCACACAGCCGCCCTCCCCGCATCCGCTCACTCCTTCTTCGGCCCATCCGGGGCAGGGGACGTCGCCTTCTTTTCCACCCCCACTGGCGCAGGCAGCTCCGCCACCAACACCGCCGTGTCGGGGGCCTTGCCAGAGTAAAAGGAAACGTAGTGCGTGTCACCCATCACCGTCGCGTTCGCATTGCCCGCATCCCACATCACCTTACTTCCCGTGCCCACCACTTCAGAGGCAGGCCAGTCCAGCGGGTGGTCAAACACTTGGTTAGGCTCCACCACTCGCCGCCGCAGCAGGCCCTTGCCACGATGGTAATAGTAGTTGCTCACCAGCCCCGTCTTCGCATCCAGGACCAGGCTCGGTGTCGAGCCCGCCACATCACCAATATTCGTCGGCTTGCGCGCCCACGTCTTGCCGTAGTCCGTGGACACGATCTGGAATTGCGCCGGCCCCGTCTCCGTGCGGGCGATCACCAAAATCCGCCCCTCGCCCAGATACACCGCCGCAGCCTCCGTCGGCCACTCCGGCTTCGTCAGCCCCGTCTCCACGGGCGTCTGCGTCCACGTCGCACCATCATCGCTACTCGTCACGATGCCCCACCCATTCGTCGGCTTGTCCCCATAGTCCCCGGAGAACCACAGCGCCATCAGCCCCACCGTCGGCACCGCAAAAACATCCGTGATCTGCATCGGCTGCACCGCCAGCTTCGGCGTCGCCAAAAGCGTAAACTTCACCCCGTCCGTGCTGCGGTACAGATCGTGATTCCACTCCTTCCCGATCCTCCGCACCCACAGCAGCATCGCCCCCGTCGAGTCCAGGCCCTTCCCCACTTCCACCTCCCCGTAGTTCGGCGTATTCGCCACCACCGTCTCGGGCGTCCAGGTCTTGCCACCATCGGGGGAGGTGCGTGCGAAAACCGCGCGCTCATCATCGTTGATCGTGTGCGCCTTGCCCCGGCTGTACACACACACCAGCTTGTCACCCAGGGCCTGAATCATCGGCCAGGAATTGTAGCCGCCCCCGTCCTGCACCACGTGCGTCTTCGCCGGCGCATCCACCGGCGTCACCTTCACCATCACCAGCCCCGTAGGCCGTGTAAAAGTATCCCCCGCCTCCCCCGGCTCCCGCTGGATCCTCACCCACAGCGGCGCGTTCTCCACCACCTCGTAGTACGACTCCAGCAGGATCGTCCGGGAGTGAAACGGCCCTGCAGGCAGCGCCGTCCGCACTGGAGTCCCCAGCACATAACGCGACATCAAAGGCGCACCCTCCACCAACTGCGACAGGTGCACCCGATACACATCCGCAAACTCCGCACTCGTCCCCGCGTCGGATGTCGTCACCACGATCTCCACCTTCACCGCCTGGCAATCCCTCGGCAGGCCCCCCACCAGTCCCGCCACCGACTGCCCCACCGTACCTCCAGACAACGACCACACCGGCACATGCATCGATCCATTCGACATCAGAACCCGCGAAGGCTCACCCGTCGCGATGGATAAATCATTCGCTGTTAGGCAAACCGATTCCCTCCCACCCTTCGCCTCCGCAGGCAGAGCAACATCACTCGCCCCAAAGCAGGACAGAGCGCAGGCAAAAAAGACAAAGGATAGGCGATGAACAGGCATGGTTTTCAAAAGACCTACTTCGCCAAACCCCCGATTCAATCAGCCATCTTCCGCTTCGCCCAGAAATGAACTCTGATACCAAAAAAAACAGGAACAGAAAAATCATCCCCGCTCCCCGCCCTCCACCGAATCAGCCGAAGGCGCGCATCGAGAGTGACTTGATAATTCCTATCGACGCTAAAAGGCTTCACTGCTGACATTTGAACTCAGAAGAATTCGTGCTGGCGTCTCACAATATAAGCTGGAATATGATCGACGAACTACAATGTCCTTAGAAATTTATCTCCGCTTCTTAGAGTTTAGCCAGTTTCGCAGACTTGGTCACGTTCAACTCGATATCGACAAGAAGACCACCATTCTAGTCGGAGCCAATAATAGCGGAAAGACGTCCATCCTATCGGCCATACGCCATTTTCTTGCAGATGGGACTGCATTCGGGGCTTTCGACATCAGTTTGTCGGTATGGCCAAAACTGCGGGCGCTCGGTAAAACTTGGGAGAATCTCACGGAAGATCCTTCAACCGTTGGAGGGCCTGACGAGGTTTGGCAGACACAGCTCGAAACGCTTCTCTCTTGCATGCCTTCCCTGGATCTCTGGTTCCACGCAGAAGCTGGCATGTATCACTACGTTTCTCCTTTTCTTTCCAAACTCAGTTGGAAAGGCGGACTTGTTGGACTTCGTTTGAGGCTGGAACCAGCGTCGGACATCGACGCCTTGAAGCAGCTTGCTTGGACGTATGCGACTGCACGCGCACCAGTCAAAGACATGGGAAACGATTCCCTTGCTTGGCCCATCGACATTTTGGACTTCTGGCTCCGCGAACCAATCAAACTGGGACAAGTCCGAGCCTACAAGTTGAACACGGACAACAATCCGCTGAACTCTTCTACAAGCTATGAGAGGCAGGTATTGCACCTCGACGCGGCTCAAGTGGACCGTAAGCAAGTCAAGAAACTGATACGCGTAGATTTCGTCGCGGCCCAACGAGGACTCGGCAGCGAAGAGGCTGATTCACGGTCCGCCGTCGGAGCTCATCGCATAGGAATGTTCTCCAACCAATTGCTCAAATTCGCCCGTCAACACTTCAATGTCGCCAGCACCGGGCACGGCCATCGTGCTGACCTCATCAAGGCCGTCGCTGAGGCTCAGCGGGCGTTGGACGGAAAAATTCACGCGGCACTCGCTGACTCGGTGGAGGAAGTGAAGCTTTTCGGCTATCCCGGCCTGAATGATCCTCAAGATATTCGCTTCCGCACGCGCATCCAAACGGCTGACTTGCTCGATCATGGGACGGCGGTCCAATATAGCATGCACCCGGAATCTCTTGAAGAGCTTTTGCCGGAATATTCTATAGGTCTTGGCTACCAGAATCTCCAATCTCTAAGCTACCAGTTGGTTTCGTTCAAAACGGCTCGTCTGAAGCCTGAAATGGATTCTCCTGCGCCTGTTCACCTCGTGATGATTGAGGAGCCGGAAGCGCATCTTCATGTTCAGGTGCAACGCATCTTTCCAGACAAAGCCCATAAGCTGATTAGCCCGACCGAAAAGGATCAATCAGACCTTAAAAGTCAACTTTTGATAAGCACTCATTCGAGTCACCTTGCTCATGCAGAGAATTTCGACAGACTTCGATATGTTCGTCGAGTTGCGAGGAGTGAAAGGAATCTCATGCCTTCGACCGAAGTGGTCAATCTCGGACAGGTCTTTGGTAGCGACGATGCGACACGCATTTTCGCTGAGCGGTATTTCCGCGTGCAGCACACGGATTTGCTGTTCGCCAATGCGGCCATCTTCGTGGAAGGAGTCGCTGAGAGAATGTTGGTGCCGCTTTTCATTGAGCGGGATTTCGGAGACCTGGACAGCCGGTATATCTCTTTCCTTGATATTGGCGGAAGTCATGCCCACCGACTGAAACCGCTTGTCGAAAAGCTACGGATTCCCACGGTCATCATTACCGATGTCGATCCTTGCGAAGAAAGGGATGGCGAGCCAAAGAAGAATGGTGATCTAACCAAGAAGCTCTTCGCGGTTGCAAACAAGGGGCAATCCGGCCTTCACTGCGGTAATCCAACACTTCGGAACTGGCATCCAAAGCGACTGTTTCTCGACGACTATAAAAACCCTGAAGAGGCCCAACATATATGGAAAGAAGTTACAGATTGCTCCGTGCGATTTGCTTGGCAATTACCGATCGAAAAAGCCGATGGCTGTTGGCCTAGCACCTTTGAAGACTCACTCGTTCTTACGAACTTGCCATGGTTTAAAAGTCTCACGGAAAATAAGTTGGACGATAATGGGAAAATTATCAAACAGCCCACTGGTGCGCTTGGTTCTGTTGCGAGGCTGGTCGCCAAAGAGACAGATGTTCTAACTCTTCTCGATTCGCTCCACACATCTATGCACGACTCATTCAGTAAAGGCGACTTCTCAGCGAGCATCTTTGAAATGGTCTCGTTGGGTAAGCCTATTGCATGCCCATTATACATTTCGAACGCACTCAGTTGGTTGCAAGCACAGCTGAATCCAATCAAGCCCTCGTGAAATGAGCACTGTTGTAATCCGTCCCAGCAACGACCGAGATGCCGGGGTGGAATGCACCCCGCAGGTTGACCCAAGAGTTATGAGAGTCTGAAGTGTGTGCGAGCACACCCACAGACATCATGAAACGCAAGAGACACACCCCGGAAGAGATCATCAAAAAGCTGCGAGAGGCGGCAGGCCTCATTGCAGGAGGCAAAACTGCGGAAGAGGCAGCCCGCCAGATCGGCGTGAGCGTGCCAACTTACCATCGCTGGAAAGAGCAGCATGGAGGGGCGGAGAAGAGCACCGTCAAACGCCTCAAGGAGCTGGAAAAGGAGAATTTGAGGCTCAAAAAGCTGGTGGCCGAACAGGCTCTTGATAACGCCATGCTCAAGGAGATCGCGGAGGGAAAATGGTAGGCCCGGCGCGCAAACGTGAGGCCGTGGTGCATCTGGAAGACAAGTTCCAGGTGTCCCAGCGCCGGGCCTGTAAAAGCCTCTCCCAGCCACGCTCTACCCAGCGCTACGTCAGCTGCCAGCGCAGCAAGGACGCAGTCCTGGCAGGAGAGTTGCGTCAGTTTGCCACGAGGCATCCGCGAGCGGGCTACCGCATGGCGCACAAGCATCTGCGGAGGGAAGGCGGCAAAGCCAACCTCAAGCGCGTGCAGAGGCTCTGGCGGCAGGAAGGCCTGCGGGTGCCGCGCAAGCAGCACAAGAAGCGCCGTCTGGGCAGCACGGAGGCAGGCAGCCAGCGCCAGCGTGCCACGCAGATCAACGAGGTGTGGTGCTACGACTTTGTCTTTGACCAGACTGAGGATGGCAAACGGCTCAAGTGGCTGCCCATATGCGATGAGTTCACGCGTGAAAGCATTGCCTTGGAGGTGGAGCGCCGGATAGAGGCCGTCGACGTGGTTCGGGTGCTGGAAACCGCTGTGGCCGCCAGAGGCTGCGCACCGAAATACATCCGCAGTGACAACGGACCCGAGTTCGTAGCCAAGGCAGTGCGGGAGTGGATCGCGGCCAAAGGCTTTGAGACGCTCTACATCAAGCCCGGCAGCCCATGGCAGAACGCCTACAGCGAAAGCTTCAACAGCCGCATGAGGGACGAGTTGCTCAATGTCGAAAGCTTTGGCTCGCTGCTGGAAGCAAAAGTGCTGGGCAAAGAGTATCGGGAAGCCTACAATCACCAGCGGTTGCACTCTTCGTTAGGCTACCTTCCCCCGGCGGAGTTTGCGCAGCGATGCCTTGCGGCTTCCTGCGCTCCGCTCCGTCAGCCGCAAGGCATCGCTGATCCCCAAAACGAAGACAAAACCGCTGTCTCAAACCAAAACCCAAACTCAGAAACTAAACCGCCAGCACACCCAGCACTCTCATAAAAACTGGCTCAAACTTCGGGGGCATTCCAGGGGTTGTTGAAGAAATCTGCGGCTATCTTACCGAAGATCCTCCTCGCAGCTATTTCCTGTTCGCAGGCGCAGGTTCTGGAAAGACCCGTACGCTGGTGGAGGTGTTGCGCCGGATTACCGGTGTTGTGGAGCACGAGAAAGGCGATCAACTTGCCTTGCGCTTGCGAATGTACGGTCGTTCGATACGCGTGATCACCTATACAAAAAATGCGGTAGCCGTGATCAATGGCCGCCTGGGGGACAATAGTTTAGTGGGAGTTTCCACGATCCACGCATTCTGCTGGGAGCTTATCAGCGGGTTTAATGATGACATCCGCGCGGCGCTCATCGCCTTAAAAGAAATTCAATTTGAAAAGGTAAGGTCCGAAGCGCTTGCAAAGCCAAAGGGTATCACACCGACCAAGAAGCGGGATCTCGATGAGATGACGGCAGAGATCGAAGCGATTCGATCAATTGCAGTCTTCATCTACCATCCTGACCGCGAGTCGCATGGCTCTGGAGCACTTGCTCACCATAACGTGCTCGACGCAACAGCCTGGCTATTAAACAACAGACCAACCCTTAGAACGATCCTGAAGGATCGCTATCCTATCGTTCTTATCGATGAATCACAGGATACAATGAAAGGCGTGCTGGATGCTCTGATGGGCTTGGCAGAGCCGAGGGGTAGTGGTCTGACTCTAGGATTGCTTGGGGACCATCGGCAGCGGATCTACACGGACGGTCATTCCGACCTCCCGAGTCGGGTGCCCTCTAGCTGGGCGACGCCCCAACTGCAGATGAACCATCGGAGCCAGCGGCGTATAGTCACCCTAATCAACAGCATCTGGGTTGCCAAGCTAGAGGGTAGAACCCAACCGGCAAACGGCGTAGAACAGCATTGGAGGACCGAGAAGACTGGTGGCTTGGTGCGGCTGTTTGTTGGGAGCACTTCTCTGTCCTCCGAGAACAAGATTATTGGCGAGCGCTGGTGCGCCGATCAAATGCGCATTGAAAGTGGTTCGGCTGCATGGAACGACGGTGGGCACCAAGTTCTCGCACTAGAACACAAACTTGTAGCGACGCGCGGATCGTTCCTTGATGTCTATGGTGCCATGGACCTCCTCGACCCCAATGCTGCGGCACCTTCGGGCAGTGGAGAAAATAAGGGGCCTGCCGTCGCAAAGTTCATGCTAAATGATCTGGTTGAACTCGAACGATGTGTGAGTGGAAACGAGTCTATCGACGAGTTTAAGCTCACGGAGGTTTTACGCCGGCACGGTTGCCTCGAAATATTGCCCAAAGATGTGGCGGCAAGGGGAGGGAGGGTTGCCGAAATTCTTAACGCGGTCAGGGAATTTGGTGCTGCATGCGCCAACCCTGCTTCCACAATTGGAGAGGTAATCGCCCCCCTGTTGGCCGCAAATTTTTTTGAGGTAGACTACCGACTTTCGGAAGCGCATGCGGACAAATCTACTCCCCCAGTGGCCCCCACAAAAGGCCAGGAGGAATCGAAGCAAGACAGGATGAGGCGGGGCTGGTGCGCACTTTTCGCTTCTCCTTGGCCCCAGTTGCAGAAGTACCGCAATTACCTCGGCGGTAAATCCGTACTCGCCACACATCAGGTCGTCAAGGGTTCAGAGTATCCAGACGTCATGGTTGTGATGGACGATGCATCGGCTGGCGGCTTTCTCATTTCCTACGATAAGATCTTTGGTGGCAAGGATCTCAGCGATAGAGATAAAGATAATGCAGAAATCGGGAAGGAAACGACCATTGACCGAACTTTACGGCTTCTTTATATTACTTGCAGCCGTGCTCGGGAAACGCTTGCACTTGTTCTCTGGTCTTCAAACACAACTGCGGCCTTAGCGCGCATCCGGGACAGTGGTTGGTTCTCTGCCGAAGAGTTTCAAGAAATACCTGATCCACTACCTACGATACAGTCAGCTCCGGAGTCTCTTGGGAAGTAGCGTAGCAATCGCGACAAATCGAGCTTTAGAGACCTACTAAACGCAGATAAAAAATATCGGCCTTTTTTAGCTTTGTTGCATGCGGCAATAGAGCGGGGGAATTGCAAGTTTGCTTCAGGTCACCTTTGGCTCAGTCGCTTTCTTTCGCAGAGTGTACTGCCAGGCGTGATCACGAATTTCTGCTCGTCCTCGTCCATCTGCTGGGGCTCCTCATGCGACTCATTAAATTCTGCTCCCAGCGCCAGAGAGTTCATCTATGACATTCCACTTTCCCATGGACAAGCCCGCCCCAGCCCCCCAACCCACTTGAAAAGGCCTGCCAACCGAGCTACTCTATTGAACAACAATACCCGTGGCCGGAATCTCCCCATCGCGATACCTATTTCCCCATGCGTCCGCGCCTGCGTTCTCTCCTGAAACAAACGGCCTGTCCCTGACGTATTGAATGCACCCCATATGAACCGTCGTCGTTTCCTTCTCCAATCCCTCAGTACCTCGCTTGCGTTGCCGGGGCTGCCTTCGCTCATGGCCAAGTCCGTGGGCGGGAATTCGGCGGTGCAGGCGGCGAAGGGGGCCGGGGCAGGGGCGCAGAGGTTTGTCGCCATCGGCAACCTGCTGGGTTACCAGACGAAGTCGCTTTTCCCCACCACCACGGGCCGCAACTACGAGAAGACCACGCTGCTGGAGCCGCTGTGGGAAAATCGCAGTCACATGACGGTGTTCAAGGGCCTGGACCACGGCGTCAAGGGCGGGCATTTCGCCGTCCATTCCTTCCTTTCCGGCGTGCTGAATTCCGAGGCGCAAAACCGCCCCGATGGCAACGTCAGCATTGACCAGTATCTCGCCGACGAAGTGGGCTTTGAGACCCGCTTTCCCTCCCTCACGGTCGGGTCCGAAGGCGGCATCCACGGCGGTTGCCAGATCGCCTGGACCAAGTCCGGCGTGCGCGTGCCGCCTATCACCGGCCCGGCAGAATTGTTCGAGCGGCTGTTCATCAGCGACTCCAAAGAACGGCAGGCGCGCCGTGTGCAGGAAAACCAGGTGCAGGCCTCCATCCTCGACTCCGTGCTGGAAGATGCGAACCGCCTCTCCCGTCAGGTGAACAAGGAGGACAAGGACAAGCTGGACGAATACCTGACCTCCGTGCGCGATGTGGAAAAGCGCCTGGAACTGCGCAAGCGCTGGGCCAGCCAGCCGAAGCCCAAAGCCCCCTTTGAAAAACCGGCGAACCGCAACCCGGTGCAGGATCTACCCATGCTGTATGAGCTGATCGCCCTGGCCCTGCAGACCGACTCCACCCGCATCGCCACCCTGGAGATCGGCGGCGACTTCCTGCCGCAGGATCTGGGCATTGATAAGTCTTACCACGGCCTCTCCCACCACAGCAATGATGCGGAGGCCATCGCTCACCTCATCACGCTGGAGAAATACCAGATCGAGCACTTTGGCAAATTCCTCACCCGCCTTTCCAAAATGCAGGATGGCGAACGCTCGCTGCTCGACTCCACCGCTGTGCTTTTCGGCAGCGGCATGAGTGATGCGAACTCGCACAAAAACACCGACCTGCCCATCATCCTCGCAGGGGGCGGTTACAAGCATGGCGAATTCCGCGAAGTGCCGCGTGACGGCATCAACAAGGTGCCGCTCTGCAACCTCTTTGTGGACATCGCCCAGCGCATGGGTGTGGAGACCGATTCCTTCGGCAGCAGCACAGGCCGCTTTTCCTGATGCGCACACCTGCTTTCCCCCCGGCTCGTCTCGTCGCCAGTTTGGCCACGATGCTTTTCATTGTGGCCGCATCTCACGCGGAGGAGGCCCTGCCACCGCCGAAGATCGTGCAGCAGTTTCTCGGCAAGTACTGCCTGGAGTGCCATGATGCCGATGCGCAGAAGGGGGATCGCGAGTTTGAAAACTTCGCCCTCCCACTGAAGACGGAGGCTGACCTCATCTCGGCCAAGGAGATCATTGATCAGGTCACCCTCAAGGAGATGCCGCCCAAGAAGTCCGATCAGCCGGCGGATGAAGAACGCCTGGCCGTGCTGCGTGCGCTGCGCGAAGGCACCGTGGCCGCCCGTGGCAAGATCGAAAGCTCCGGCGCTCGCACCGTCATGCGCCGCCTGTCCAGCCGCGAGTATGAAAACACGCTGGCCAGCCTCTTTGGTCGTCGCGTGGATACCCTCGGCCTCACCGGCGATTTCCCGAAGGAGAAGACCAGCCAGCACATGGACACCATCGGCAAGTCCCTGGTGACCTCCGGTTTCCTGGTGGACCAATACTTCCAGGCCGCGAACCGCCTAGTAGAAACGCGCCTAGGCAAGCCCGCGATGGAGCCCAAGAACTGGCGCTTCAATGGCCATTTTGTTCAGTACGAAGAACTGCAAGGTTCCCACAAGTCCGCCTTCAACTACCGTTACCTCAATCTCTACGAACAGCCCAATACGGACACCCGCCAGGGCGGCTACGGCCACATCGAGGACTTCCTGAAAGGCGTGCCCGTCTCTGGTTTGTACGACATCGAGGTGGAGGCTCAGGCCCTGCATCGCGATACCCATTACGATCCGACCATCTTCGGCATCGATTTCTCTGAGCCCTTCGTTCTCGGCGTCGTGCCTGGCGATGTCACCAAAGGCCACATCCACTACCCGCAGCCCATCGAGCCGCTGCTGGCCAGCAGTGTGGTGCCGGATGAAAAGCCGACTTGGCTGAAATTTCGCGTCTGGCTGGAGGCCGGGCAGACCCCACGCTTCATCTTCCCCAACGGCCCCTTTGAATCCCGCGCCTCCGTGGTCACGATCAACAAACGCTACAAGGACGAGTTCAAAGGCAAGGTGGGCGACTCCGGCGTGGGCCGTGCGCACATTTTGTTACAAGGTAAGCTGCCCCACATCCGCATTAGTGAGATCAAGATCCAGGGCCCCATGCCCGAAAATGGCGGCAGCGCCGAGGAACAGGCCGTTTTTGGCAAAGCAGGCTTCCAGCCCGAACGTGCGCTAGATCAGCTCCAGGCCTTCGCCGAGAAAGCCTACCGCCGCCCGCTCACCGATGCCGACCGCCAGCCCATCCGCACGTTTTATGAAAAGCGTCTCGCGGAAAAAGCCACCCCACGCCAGGCCGCGCTGGATTCGCTGAAGCTCATCCTTTGCTCGCCGTCCTTCCTCTACTTCAGCGAGATCACGGAAGACTCCGCCAAGGCCCTCACCGCCCACGACCTGGCCACCCGCCTCTCCTATGCCCTGTGGGCCGCCCCGCCCGATGCCGAACTCCTCGCCTCTGCCAAGTCCGGCAAGCTCACGCAGAAGGCCGAGCTGACAAAGCAGGTGCAGCGCCTCATCGCCGATGAGCGCAGCAGCGGCTTCACGAATGGCTTTCTCGATAGTTGGTTAAACCTCCGCGACCTCGGCAGCATGCCGCCACCCCGCGAAACCAACCGTGGCTACTATGCCGAGGATCTGCCCACCTCCATGAAGACCGAGGCACGCCTGTTCTTCCGCGACCTGCTGAAGAACAACGGTTCCGTGGCCCGCTTCCTCCACGCAGATTACACCTTTGCCGACAAGAAGCTGGCCAAGCTCTACGATTTGCCCGAGCAGAAGACCCTGCGCCTGGCCGATGGTTTTCAAAAAGTCAGCCTCAAGGACAACCCGCGTCGTGGCGGACTGCTCGGCATGGCCGGCGTGCTCACCGTCAGCGCCAACGGCGTCGAGACCTCGCCCGTCACCCGCGGCGTGTGGGTCAGCGAAAACATCCTCGGCATCCAGCCACCACCGCCACCGGATGAAGTGCCCGCCATCGAGGCCGATATCTCCGGTGCCACCACCATCCGCGAGCGCCTCGCCAAACACAGCACCGACAAGACCTGTGCCGAATGCCATCGCAAGATCGACCCCCTCGGTTTCAGCCTGGAATCCTTCGACCCCATCGGCCGCTGGCGCAGCAGCTACCCCAAGCCCAAAAACAGTAAGGTGCCTGCACCGAAGGTGGATTCCTCCGGCGAATTTCCGTCGGGTGAAACTTACCAAGATTTTGTCGGCTTCAAAAAGATCATCCGCGAAACCCGCGAAGACCTCTTCGCCCGCCACCTCATCCGCCAGGTCCTCTCTTACACCACCGGTCGCCACATGGAGCCCACCGATGATTTTGAGCTCGATGAAATCCATGCGGTGGTGAAGAAGGATGGACTGGGTCTGCACACGCTGATCACGGAATGTCTCACGAGTGAGATTTTCCGTTCCAGGTAACCCTGCAAGAATTTGAGTGCGGTAGGGCCTGCTGCTTTTTTGGCAGCGCCAGATTATTTTGCTTATCGGTCTGACTGCGTGGCCTAACAAAAAAAGGGTGCAACCCGGAGGCTGCACCCTTGATTGAAAGAAACGAGACTACTTCTTCGCTTCACCACCGCCCGCATTGGCCAAGGCCTGCATCTCAGGAGGCAGGAAGGCTTTGAAGCGACCTTTATCAATGGCTTTCATGTAGGCCTCCATTGGGCTGGCGTAGCCGTCACGGAGTTTCTGCCAGATGGCGTCATCCATGAACTGCATGCCCTGGGCTTTGCCACCGATGATGATGTCGTAAAGCTTCTGGGTGGCACCTTCACGGATGATGGCACCTACGGCAGGTGTGGAAACCATGATCTCATTCACCGCCACACGGCCTTTGCCATCGGCTTTCTTCATGAGAAGCTGGGCGACCACACCTTTGAGTGAAGCTGCCAACATCGTCCGCACCTGGCTTTGTTGATCGGCCGGGAACACGTCAATGATACGGTCAACGGTTTTACGGGCGTTGTTCGTGTGGAGCGTGCCGAAAACCAAGAGGCCTGTTTCAGCGGCGGTGAGAGCCAGAGAGATGGTCTCAAGGTCACGCATTTCCCCCACCAGGACGATGTCCGCATCCTGACGCAAGGCAGCGCGCAGACCATCTGCGAAAGACGGGGTTTGGATCGGCACCTCACGCTGGGTGATGATGCTTTTCTTGTTCTTGTGAACGAATTCGATGGGCTCCTCAACCGTGATGATGTGGCGGCGGAAGTTGGTATTGATGTAATCCAGCAGAGCCGCAAGCGTCGTGGACTTACCCGAACCCGTCGGGCCAGTAACTAGCACCAAGCCACTGCGCATGTGGCCGAATTCTTTAACGACGGGGGGAATGCCCAGTTGCTCGAGGCTGGCGATCTTCGTCGGGATGATACGAAACACGGCACCGTAGCCGTTTTGCTGCTTCAAGTAGTTGCAGCGGAAACGGTGTTCGGCATCCATTTCGTAAGCGAAGTCGAGATCGCCTTTTTCAACGTAGCGTTCCCAAGCGCGGGCCTCGCAGATTTCGCGCATCATGGTTTCCATCGTGGACTTCGTGAGAATGTCCGGAGCGATGGGTTTGATGCTGCCGTGGACGCGCACTTTGGGTGGCTGTCCCTGGCTGAGGTGAAGGTCAGATCCGCCCAGCTCAATGAGTTGCTGGAAGTAATTGTCAATGATCGGCATGGCTTTTCAAAAATGTAAAAACGGTGGAAGACGAGGGCGGACTAGCTCTGGAAGAAGAGGCGCATTTGCTGCTTGTCCTCTGCACGCGATTCACATTCTTCGCGGCTGATGAGGCTTTTGCTGTAAAGGTTACGAAGGGACTCATCCATCGTGATCATGCCGACGTTTTTACCCGTCTGCATCACCCCATTGAGCATGTAAGTTTTACCTTCACGGATACAGGCCGCCACGGCAGGCGTGTTGACCAGGAGCTCGAGCGCCATGACACGCCCGTTGCCGTCTGTTTTAGGCACCAACTGCTGGGAGATGATGCCGCGCAGGGATTCAGACACCATGATGCGGATCTGGTCACGCTGATCCGGTGGGAACACGTCGAGAACACGGTCAAGAGTACGGGCAGAGTTGCCCGTGTGCAGAGTACCAAGAACCAAGTGACCCGTTTCAGCCGCTGTGATGGCGAGAGAGATGGTCTCAAGGTCGCGCATTTCACCCACCATGATGACATCCGGATCTTCACGCAAAGCGCCGCGAAGAGCCGCTGCAAAGGAGTCTGTGTGGGTGCCTACCTCGCGCTGGTTTACGTGGCAACTTTTCGGCTCCACCACGTATTCGATTGGGTCTTCCAGGGTGATGATGTGATCCTGGCGTTCCTTATTGATCTCATCCACCAGGGATGCAAGTGTGGTGGACTTACCACAACCCACAGGACCCGTGACAAGAACCAATCCGTTGTGATAACGAATGAGGGTGCGGACGGTGTCTGGAAGTCCCAACTCATCCACCGAGCGAATGTGGGTGGTGATGATGCGGAAGGTGATGTCAATCCCGAGACGCTGCTGGATGACGGAAGCCCGGAAGCGACCAAAGTCAGGGGAGTAAGCGAAGTCCACGTCGCCTTTGGTCTCCAGTTGGTGGATCTGAGCCTCAGTGAGGAAGCTGTAGGCAAGGCGGCGCGTGTCTTCAGCGGAGAGCATCACGGCGTTGCCCCAGATCGGCGTCAGGTTACCGAATCGTCTCCAAATGGGTTGGGCAGCGGTGGCCAGGTGCAGGTCGGATGCGTCATACTGCATGCAAAAACGCAGATAATCATCCACATGGCCCAGGACGGGCACGAGATCTTGGGGGGCGGCTTGGTCGGACATGAGAGGGGTAGATCACGCACTCGGGCGGTCACCCTCGTGCTGAGAGAAATGTTGGGTCAGATAAGATTGAAGATACTGGCTTCCATATTTCCACGCTGCCTGCCGCACCATGCCAAGCATGGGAGACAGAATTAGCGCAATAAGGCCGCCTTTTGTAGCGGATGCGCCCAAGTTGTCACGCTCAATCTTGGATCCGGATGCAGGCATGAGTCCACGGACCAATAAAAGGCCCGTTATGGCTGCACCGCCGGCCCAAATCCAGGGGTGCTCACGCAAGGAGCGAGAGATGATGACTTTGGGATTCAGTTCTTCGCTGGCGAGATGCAGGTGTGAGCCCAATTGAGCTCTGGCCAAATCCAGATCTTTGATGGCTTGATGTTTGGAAATCATACGCCAGGGGGTGGGTTTCCGATCCATTCGCGATCGCGTTGGAATTGATGGAAGGTTTCTTCAAACACGCGTAGTTTTTTCAAGCGTGCTTTGAGACCCAGTAAAAATAGGATGGCTAAAAAAAGGTGCCCGCCGGCTGCCCCTAAGGCCACTTTCCACCAAGGCCAGCCCTGGCTCTCTGCCACTAGCCAGACCAGTGCCGGGAGAGCTAGCATCCAGCCAAAGAGTAGGAAGCCACTGAGGAGCGCGGCGAAAATCAAAATTTCGCTCAGCTTGCTGCCAGCTTCTTGTGCCTCGATCTGTAGCAGCCTGCCACGCGCTTCAGCATAGAGCGCCAAAGTGCGCAGCAACGACCTCACCCGGGAAACCTCGGAGTCCATCATGATTCAGGCTTTTCTAAAAAAGGGATTACCGGCGCAGCAGGAGTCCCACCACTAGGCCTACGCCAAAAGCGGTCAGCAGGGCCTGACGTGGCTTTTCACGCGCCATGGTCTCGGCCTCATTCACTAGGTTGTCGTATTTATCTCGCGCCTGGCTCAGGGCATCGTCCGCATAGTGGCGGATGTCGCTGGCCTTTTCGGTCAGGTCCGTTTTCAATTCGGTGGCCTTTTGCTCTGCCACGGATTTCAGATGCTGAGCGCGGGATTCAGCCGCGCCGCGCAGTTCATTGGCTTTTTGGGTGGCTGCTGCACGCAGTTCTTCTGCGGCTTTCATGGCGCTGGCTTTGGCGGCCTGGAAGGGATCATGGGCAGATGGACTGCCGAAACCGAGATCAGGGATGGAGGGCTCGTTCATAAGCTGGAATAGGGATACGGGTTCGAATGTGGTTTTAAGGCCAACTGCCCTTTCTGGCGAATGAAAAAACCGTTGCCAGAAAGTTCTCTCACGCATTCAGCCAAGGGCCAGAAAAGGCACTCGACTGTTTGCGTCAGGGATGGGCGTGACGGGGCTATGTTCTGCAAAGAGCGTGCCACGCTGCCAAGGGTCGGCTTCTTCTTTGCTTGGAAGAGAATCCAGCCTAACAAAAAGGGCGGAACCCGAGTGGATTCCGCCCTCTAGAAATGACGATAGTCGCTTACAGCTTGGTGTAGCCGACGCTCTCGCAAGGCAGATCCCAGAGAGCCTTGAGTTCGGCATCCAACTTCGTGATGCTGAAGCTCACACCCGCCATTTCCTGGCATGTCACGATGCTATCCACGATGGTTTGGTGGACTTTGATGCCGCGTGCATCCAGCAAGGGGCGTGCAGCGCGCAAGAGAATCAAAAGCTCCATCATGTGGGTACTGCCCAGGCTATTGACGAAAAACACGATTTCGTCGCCTGCATTCAAAGGCAGGTCATCTGCAAAGAGGAGATCAATCATTTTAGCTGCCAATTCATCGGCGGTGCACATGGGGATGAGGCCCACACCTTTCTCCCCGTGAATGCCCATGCCTAGGCCAATGACGTCATCCGCCAACTCAAAAGTCGGTGCTCCTGTGGCTGGGATCGAGCCCGGTTTGGTGGAAACGCCGACGGTGCGTGTGGCATCCACGGCCTTTTGGGCGATGCGGGCCAGTTCATCGAGGCTTTCGACCTGGGTTGCAGCCGCACCGGCCAGCTTGACCACTGGGACGAGACCACCAACGCCGCGGCGCTTGGCTTTTTCGGAAGGTGGGGCAGAGCAGACGTCGTCATTGATGATGACGGTTTTGACGGTGATGCCTTCTTCTTCAGCGAGCTCAGCGCCGATGTCGAAGTTCATGATATCGCCCGCGTAGTTGCCATAAAGATACAGCACGCCTTTGCCGCGGTTCACGGCTTGGGTGGCTTCCAAAACGATGTCCGGTGGGGGGGCGGCAAAGATGTCTCCCACAGCGGCACCATCGCCCATGCCTTTGCCCACAAGGCCATGATAGATGGGCTCATGCCCGGCACCGCCGCCGATCAAGAGGGCAGGGGCGTCAGGACGCAGGTCATTCATCACGATGGAACGCTTGCCGACACGACGTGCCTTGCCGTCGTAGGCCAGCACAAGGCCCTCGAAGAGTTCGTCTGCACATTTCAGGGGATCATTGATGATCTTCTTCGCGGAATTCTTGCTCATAGTCGGTTGCGATGGATTTGGGGCCGCAAGGTGTAGCGGGTAGGCTTTGCGATGTCAAAGCAGGAAGTGATCATCGTCCAATCATGACGGAATCACTCAAGGGGAACGCATTTTCAATCAAATGAAGTCTCGGCTTTTCCCCAGGGAGTAGATAGACCTCTAAAATATCAAACCGATAGGTGACACAGGGCCTGCGTAAGATTCGCAGCCAGTGGTGAGCTCCGCGCTGGATGAGTCGGCGTTTGGCCGCATTGACGGCATCTGCCGGGCGCCCGTGATCATCTCGCGTCCGTGTTTTGACCTCCACAAATGTCAAAACCTCGCCATGCCGGGCGACGATGTCCACTTCGCCGCCTCCAGGGGCCGAGTAATTCTGATAGAGCACTTTGCGTTTTTTCTTTCGCAGCCATCGGGCGGCTAGGATTTCTCCCACGAGGCCGATTTCCCGACTCGTCATCGGCTGGCCGAACAAGTTTCCGTGGAAGGGCCTGTGGAGTTTAAAACTCCAGCGCATGAACTGCCTGCGCCCCCAGAGCCTGGCACGACGGGCTATCCCCTCCAGTCGAGCTAAAAATGGGGCCGACCAGACTCTCATACCTTCAGGCGCGAGACGGTAATATTTCCCGCAAAGCAGGCATCCACATCAGATCCCGGGGTGCGTGGACGGTCGGCATAAGACGCCGTGTAATGATAACCTCCATCTGGAGCACTCTGGTAAGCGACATTCAGAGGAAGGCGCTCAGGGTAGCAACGGGCGACTTCCGGTAAAGGACGCGGCCCAGGCGCATGGTGTGGAAAATTCACATTCCAGTATTCACCATCGTGCAATCGCTCGCCAGATAGGGTGCCGATGAGGTCAATCACCCAGGAGGAAATGCGGGGCCAGTCCATCTCCAGTCCCCGGATCATGTAATGGGAAAAAGCCATCGCGGCGATGCCATGGTAAGCCGCTTCACGTGCTGCCGCCACCGTGCCGGAGATCACCACATCCTGCCCCAAATTGCCCCCCGCATTCACGCCAGAGATCACCCAGTCTGGCTTGAGGTCCAGAGCAAAAAGGCCGATGCGTACGCAGTCCGCCGGAGTTCCATTCACCGCCCAGCGTCGGGGGCCTTTCTGTTCCACCTTCAGCACTTCCCGAGTGGTTACCCGGTGTCCACACATGGAGAATTCTGCACAGGGTGCCACGACGGAAACATGAGCACCTGGGATGGCCAAAATAGCTTCCGTTAAAGCTGCTAAGCCAGGGGCTTCGATGCCATCGTCATTGGTCAGGAGAAAATGCATGCTGACAAGGATTAGACGGGGGCCTCCCTGCCTTGTCCACTTGAAAAGCCTCATCGAATCATTGGCCAGAAGGAATGTGCAGGTCTTGGTTTTCCAGTTTCGGTTCATTGAAATCGGGTTAGTCGCTCGGATTATCTTGTCATTACTTCGTAAATGATGAAGGATGTATTAATGACCTATTCAGCCTGCGCATACTTTTTAGCGGCACTCGGAATATCAGTTGGGTTTATCCGGGCTGCTGAGGTGCCACGCCTGGTCGTGACCCAAGTGGGCCTGCACTTCATCTGCACTGCCGATGGCCAGCCAGATATGTATAGCTGGCGCCTGCCCACGATGGAGACCGGCACGGAAGCACAACCGGGTGATTTCAGCATCCCGGTGATATCTGACGCCAATTTGGGCGCTGCCTCCGTGGGCAATGAGGCCATCGTCTCCGGTGGTCGCACGGCGCTGAAGGTTTCAACATTGCCGAACAGCACCCGCATCGCCCACATTCATCCCCCGGCTTTCCAAGGCGCTTCGGCCCGTCTGTTGAATCTGGACCAAGTCCACTGGCGCAACGCCAATGATCCCGACGCAGGGACCTTCATGATGAAGGATCGGTTCTATTCCAACTACCCGCCGCTGCAAAACCCGAACCAGGCCGGACGCTACTTCACCACCGGCGTTGCCAGCGCTCCCACCCAGGCCAACTACGCCCGGTACTTCAGAAACCATCCAGGTTATGATCCGGCAAATTGGAACTGGACGCTGGACTATGACACGCCGCTGGAGTTCCATCAAAAGCGCATCCAGGCACGCCTGCACCTGGAAATTCTGCATCCGCCGCTGGCAGATCCGGATGCCCCCATGGATTTCACTTTGGTGATCCCTGGGGCGGATTATTCCAGCATTGATGTCAATGGCCACCCTGTTTTTGCTGTAGTTAGCGACGTGGTGTTCAAGCTGGACCGCAGCCATTTTCGCAATGTCGGCAATACGGAGACGGCCAGCGTGGCCAGCGCTCGCGAGCAGACCCTGGGGCGCGCGGCGGGACCCATGATCAATATGCCTGGGGATATCGGGTACAATAGCAATCCCCAGCAGAAGTCGGTGCTGGATCTCGATCTTCTCTCTACGTTCTTCACTGTAGACCGGCAGAGCCTGCTGTCCTTTGCCTCGGGAAACATCAGGATCCAAATTTACAATACACACGCTCCTTATGGAAACCGTATCCCGGCACAGGTCGTGCATGTCCGCGTGGCATCCGGCCAGGCACCCTCTCCCACACTGGTCACAGCGGGTTCGTTTGGGATTAATTATGTACAGCCTCAGGGCCATGGCATGGTCCAGTACCAGCACCCTGTCATTCAGGCTCCCCGCTGGTGGTCATTCAACAGCTCGGGGCCGCTGGGGCGGTTGACCGCCGAGGGAGAACTAGTGACGTCTCCCCCCACCGTCGGACGTTTGCACTTGGCTGTGCCCGATCTGGTCAGTGGCACCGGCCTCAGCGCGGTGGATCCCCGGTCCAACACCCAGCGCGTGCCCGGTGTGAAGGCCTTTTCTACGGTCGTTCGAGCTTCCTCTATCCCGATGTGAAAGAGCTCCCGCTGGGGGTGCTGAACTCAGATCCCACGGCCCGCATCGCCTATGATTCGCCGGATTACAATAGCCCGCTTCATTATGGGTCGGACACGCTTCGTTTGGTCGAGTTCAATGCGCCTTTTGTCGCCGAGGAGGACGTGCAATCCTCGCGTTACACTCCGATGGAAGACTATGGAAATCCAGATGTCACCCTGCCTCCTTCGTTTGCGGATGAACTGCCCCTCATCACTTCCCAGCCTGCTTTAACGGTGCCTCTTCAGATTCCAGGCACGCTCCGTCTGGCCGTAGTTGCTTCCACCACCTCGGAGGTTAGCTACCAGTGGCGGCACAATGGAGAGCCCATTCAGGGAGCCATCTACTCGACCCTGCATGCACCCATTGATGCCGCTGACAAAGCGGGCAGGTATGATGTGAAGATCACCAATGCCAAAGGCAGCGTGATTTCCGATCCTTTCGAAGTTGTCTTTCCAGATCCGATCATCTTGCAGCAACCCCAGGCCGCCTCCGTCCAGTTGGGCAAAGGGGTGACTTTCTCTGTGCATGCCATCGGCACCGGTCTCCGCTACCAGTGGCGGCGCAATGGCCTCGCCATCAGCAAGGCCACCGGCAGTACCTTCACCATCGCCAAGGCGGCTCTGGCAGACCGCGGCAACTACGATGTGCTCATCACGGGCACCCACGGCATCCGCCTTTCTTCGGATGCTTTGCTGACGGTCCAGCCGCCTCTGGCCATCCTCCAGCATCCCGTGGGCGGGATGCTGCGTCCTGCGCAGACCCTTCAGCTCCGGGTTGTAGCCGTGGGTCAGCCCCCTCTCAGCTATCAGTGGAAGCGCAATGGCGAAATCATTGAGGGACCTGGGGGCCTCGATAGTTTACTGCTGGCGGAGGCCGCCTCGCCTGGGACCACTGACCGCTATGAAGTGGTGGTTTCTGACGCCTCGGGCAGCCGCACGTCGAACCGCGCGGAAGTGCGCACCGTCGGCCTGCCACCCGTCGTCAGCCTGCTGCGGGGCAGCACCCATGCAGAGGTCGGGGCGGAGGTCACCTTCAGTGTGGGAGTCGAGGGTGATCCCTCCGGCGTCACCTACCAGTGGCGGCGCAATGGCGTGAATCTGCCGAAGACCAACTTCCCGGACCTCGTCCTGAAGCCCGTCAAGAAAACGGATGACGGTATCTATGTCTGCGTCGTCTCCAATGCCTATGGCAAAGCCATCAGCGGGACCGCTTACTTGACCACGGGCCAGAGCATCGTTTTCACCATGCTGCCGGGGGATGCCAATGTTGCCCCTGGGGCACCAGCGAGCTTTGTCGCTCTGGCCGGAGACTTCGTGTATGCCTCCGGTGGGCCAGCACAGAGCTCGCAGACCCTGGAGGGGCAGCCGGTGCAGACGCCCAATACCACGCTCGCAGGTGCCGAGGATGACATTTCTTATCAGTGGTCTTTCAATGGCAAGCCTATGGCCGGGGCCATTTACTCCACTCTGGAGATCCCTGCGGCCCTGCCTGCCCATGCGGGCACCTACACCATCACCGCCACCCGTGGGAAAGATAAAATCAGTGCTTCCGCCCGGCTGAATCTTCAGCAGTACGGCCTGCTCGTTTACAAGCTCAGCGGCACCACCACGACCCAGGATGCAGAGCAGGCGACCCGTGGTGCCCTCACCGGCTATCTCCTGGCAGAGTCCAGCAGCTTCGCTCCCGCCGGTGTGCTGGTGCTCGTGACCAAAGACGGCAAATACACCCGCTACCAGGCGCATGAGCTGCCCGGCCTGCGGGTGAATGAGACCGGCCCAGGTGCCGGTGGACAGATGGTGATCTCCAATGTGGAAGAGGATGAGGAAGGCTCCCGTCGCGCCGTGCTCTGGCTGCAAGGCGCGCAAAGCATCGTCACTCTGGATGCCATCAATCAAGTCGCCGCCGCCCGTACCCTTTCCGGCACTGCAAACCAGATTGAAGTGTATTGGGCTGACAACGGCTACCGCACCTCCATCGAAAACCTCAGCCTCAAAGGCGTGCTCGACGTTCCCGCCACCAACGCCTCGCGGGTACGCCGGGAGGAGCTGCAGCAGGCTCTGGACAGCCTGAGAATCGAGCTTCAGAGCCAGGGGATGATCGAAATTGCGGAATAAGGGGATTCCAGGCAGTCGTGACGATCAGGAGAAGCAAAAGGTTTGGGATGATTTAATTCTTGCATTTTATGGTAAAAACCATAATTATTGTGTCGAATAGAATCGGTTCTCCCCACTTTCGTTTCCTCCATGATGCCCCTCATCCACCAGATCCTCGCTGAGGCGGGCTGTGCCGAGTTGCCATCGGTTCAGGCTGCGGTGGAGGAGGCCTGTTATAACCAGGTCTCGTTTGTCGAGGCTGTTTTGGACTGTGAAGGTGTTCGGGAAAGGGACTTTCTCATGGCCTTGGCCCACACTCTGTCTCTGCCGTGGTGGGAAGGCAGTGCGGATAAACCTTCTGAGCCGGGGTTACGCCGTCATCTTCCTGCTGAGATCGCTCTTCGCCATCGCTTGTTACCCATCGCTTTCGAGGACAAATCAGAGGTGGAGGGAAAATCCCGTGGTGTGCTGCACCTGGCCACGTTTGATCCACTGAGCCTCGTCACTCACCAGCGTGTGGCGGGTAGTTTGCAAGTCACCGTCGTCTGGCATGTGGGCCAGCGCACTCGCATCGTGGAAGGTTTGCAAAAGCTTTATGGCCTGGGCGCGGATACGTTTGAAAAAATCCTTCGGGGACGTGCCGACTGGGCATCAGAGGAGATGGGGGATGAAGTCACCGTTTTAGATGAGCCGGAGAATGAAGAAGCCAGCGTGGTCCGATTTGTGAACCAGATCATCCGCCGAGGTCTGGAACAGCGTGCTACGGACATCCATGTGGAGCCACAGCAAGATCGCCTGCGCATCCGCTATCGCATTGATGGCCGCCTGGAGGAGCTGCCTGTGCCAGAAAACATCAAGTCCTTGCAATCCAGCGTCATCGCCCGTCTAAAGATCATGGCGCGGCTGGACATTGCCGAAAAACGCCTGCCTCAGGATGGCCGTATCAACCTGGAACTCGATGGCTTGCCCATTGACGTCCGCGTGGCCACCATCCCCAGCGTGGAGGGGGAAAGCATCTCCCTGCGTCTGCTTTCGCAACAGGCCATGACGATTGGCCGCCTGGGCCTCACCGATACGGTGAAACCTGTGGTGGATGAATTGCTCAAATTGCCCAATGGCATCATCCTCATCACGGGCCCCACGGGTAGTGGCAAGAGTACCACGCTGTATGCCTTTCTCAGCGAGATGAATCAGACGCATCGGCGCATCGTTACCATCGAAGACCCGGTGGAGTACAAGATGCCAGGCATGGTACAGATCGCCGTGAAGCCAGAGATAGGTCTGACTTTTGCCACGGGGCTGCGCAGCATCCTGCGGGGTGATCCCAACGTGGTCATGGTGGGAGAAATGCGTGACTTGGAGACCACGGAAATCGCCATTCGGGCGGCACTTACGGGGCATCTTGTTTTTAGCACGCTGCATACCAATGATGCCATCGGCGGCATCACTCGTCTGGTGGACATGGGCGTGGAGCCTTTCTTGGTCAGCAGTGCAGTGCGCGCCTTTTTTGCGCAACGTTTGGTTAGGAAACTCTGCCCGCTTTGCAAGGCTCCTGCCGAGGTCGAGCGAGAGTATCTTCGCAGCATCGGCTTCCCGCTGAATGTTTCGGGGCAAATCATGCATGCGGTGGGCTGTGAAGCCTGTCGTGGTAGCGGTTATCAGGGCCGCCTCAGCATCTATGAAGCCGTGCTGATGACCAACGCCCTCCAGCACCTCATCAACATCCGCGCTCACCCGGCGGAGTTCTACAAGCAGGCATTGAAGGATGGCTACGTACCCATGCGAGGCTATGGTTTCCAAAAGGTCCTCGCGGGTGAAACCACCATCGAAGAGGTCCTCAGCGTGACTGCCATGGAGCGTACCCCAGATGTGCCTGCCAAGAGCCTTTTGACCCAGCCTCTGCATCTCGTGGCGGCTTGAGTTTCATTTCTGAACACGCTTTTTCATGCCCACTTTTTCCTACAGCGCTCATGGCCCCTCCGGTGTGATCACCGGACAGCTTGCGGCGTCGGATCGGGCCGAAGCCATGAGCCTGCTGGGCAAGCAGCGGTTGCAGCCTTTTAAGCTGGAACAAGCGGGTGCTGCTGCCACATCCGTCAGTCGCACGGCTGCACCTCTTGCTCCCGTGGGGCCTTTGCGTTTGAAGTTAGCTCAGGTATTACTTTTTACGGAGGAGCTTTCAGACCTTCTCGGGGCTGGGATCCAGCTTGAGCCCGCTCTCGCGACCATGGAGCGGCGACGGGAGCTTTCTGGAGTTAAAACACTGGCCAGCGTGCTGCGGACAAAGGTCCGCGACGGCATGCCTTTTTCAAAAGCGATAGCGGCTACCAGTCCTAGCTTCGGTCATCTCTTTTGCGCCCTCGCCACTGCGGGTGAGGCTAGCGGAACACTCCCCCACATTCTGCGTCGTCAGGTGGCTTACCTGCGTTCTTTGGCGGCTTTACGCAGCAAGGTTGCTTTTGCCCTCATTTATCCAGCTTTCCTCGTGGTGGCTGCTGTTTCGGTCACTCTGCTATTCATTGTTTACCTCATCCCGAAGCTGACGGAATTGCTAGATTCAACAGGTGGTTCTTTACCGCTCGGGGCCCAGATCATCCTGAAGTTTAGTGATCTGTTTAAGGCCACGTGGTGGATGCTCGGATTGGGCGGCGTTTGCCTTTTCATTGCGGTGAAGGCGTGGTTGAAAAGACCTGATGCACAGGTGCCGTGGGCACGGTTTTTACTGCGGTTGCCCTTGTTTGGCAACATTCTGAAGGCGCGCTTTTACGTGCAGTTTTTGGAGACGATGTCTAATTTGTTAGGCAGCGGACTACCCATGGTGCAGGCGATGCAGCTCACTCACCAGGCCATTGAGAATCCTTACTTCCAAAAGGAATTTGAAGGCGTCATGCGCCATGTCGGGGAAGGGGTGAGCCTCTCGCGTGCCCTGGATCGCAGTGCCATTTTTCCACCCCTCCTGCTCGACATGGTTAGCGTGGGAGAGCAGACTGGAGATCTCTCGACTGCCCTAGCTAAGGCCGCAGAGCGCTTTGATCGTGAGCTGGCCCAGAAGGTGGAAAAACTCAGTGCCATGGTTCAGCCACTCATTGTCTGCCTCATGGCGGGGATGGTGGGCATCATGGCCTATTTGATGATCACGACCATCTTCCAGACTATCTCTGGGATGAGTCAGTAGGGCTTGGAAAAAGCAGAAATTGTTAAAGCAGAAAATAGACATTTTACAGACACCGACATGAAGATGCTAACTCACTCATCCAAACTCCGTCACGCCAGATCCGCCGGTTTTACCTTGGTAGAAATGGTGCTCGTCCTGGGCATTGTTGCGCTTTTGGTTGGGGCGGGCATTGTCTCTCTCGTGGGCGTGCTGGACTCTGGCAAAAAGACCCGTGTGAAGGCTGACCTGAATACCCTCACAGCGGCCTTTCGAAGCTATGAGACGGACAATATGTTTCTGCCTAGCACTGAGCAGGGTGTGATGGCGCTGGTACAAAAACCTGCTTCCCGCCCTGCGCCTGCGAACTACACACCGAAGCTTAAAAAGTTGCTTCTGGATCCCTGGGGTAACCCCTACCATTACAAGCGCCCTGGCGCGAAAGACAAAGGCGGCTTTGATGTCTATTCCGCAGGTGCAGATGGATTGGCTGATACCGCGGATGACATTGGAAATTGGGACCTCTAAGACGACCTCGCTGGTCTGTATCCCCTTATGACACCTCATCGCTCACACAGACAGGCTGGCTTCACTTTGGTGGAAGTCTGTGTGGCCATGGCCATCGCTGTTTTGATTCTGGGAGTCGCCACCTTCAGCATGGCAGGCTTGCAGGGGGAAGTGAAGTTAAAGCGCATGGCTTCCCAAGTTGAATCCTTGGCGCGTGAGTCGCTGCTGCAAGCTGTGATGAAACAGCGCGTCGTGACTCTGGATCTTCAGGGCGGCCTCGGCACTGAGGGCAGGCTGCAGGTGCGCCGTGTGGGCGATAAAACGTTTCGCCAGCCTCTTCGTGGTGAAGTGTGGGAATTCAGTCCTACGGGCATTTGTGAGCCTGTGGATGTGCGTGTGAGTAACGAGGTAGGAGAAATCGAACTCGGATTCGATCCTCTCACAGGCTGTGCCGTGAGAAAGGAGGTGCGAGTGAAATCATGAAATCGATTCAAAAGACTGGCCTAACCAAAAGAAGAGGAAGCTTTGTCGGTTTGGGGAATCGCAAGAACACCGAAGAAAATACTTATTGGGCGTCTTCTAGGCTTTCGCGCGTAACGCGCCCTTCAGGTAGCCATTCGCTATCTTCACCTCCATTCTATCAAGCTCGGCAAGGGTTCGCCTTGTTGGAGATCATCCTGGCACTGGGGCTTTTTTCCCTGGTTGCTGTAGGCATGACGCAGGCTCTGGACCAGATCGCACAGACTTCCAAGCAATCCCGTCAGGAGGCGCAAGTGTTGCGTGTGTTGGAATCAGTCTTGGCAGAGGTGTCTCACCAGCCTGAGTTGAAAGCGACGACGGTCAGTTTCCCGCGAAGTGCCGATGGTGTAGATGCCCGTGCCAGCATCGTGAAGGTCAAGCTCATGACTAAAGATAAGACGGAGCTGGATCATATGTTCCACGTGCGGGCTGAAGCCTGGCTAGAAACGGGCCTCAAGAAGTCGCTCAAACGGCGCATGGAAACCTATGTTTATTCACCCCACAGCCTATAGACATCCGGCGCGTGGGTTCACGCTGTTGGAAGTCATCGCTGCTTTGGCGCTGATCTCGCTGATCATTGGCGGGGTCTATGGTGTTGCGGATGGATCTCTGAAGCTGGGGGCCTCCATGAATAGGGCTCGCATCGCTGAAATGCGCGTGAGTAACTTTGTGCATCAATGGCGTGACTGGCTGGAAAATGTGCCACCTAGCCTGCGATTTTCTTCAGGACTGGACAAGGTGAAGCGCGGCGCGGCTGGCACGCTGCTGGTGGAGGGTGGGTCCGTTCCTTTTACTTGGAATACTTCTCTGCGACCGGCTGATGCCGTGGAGTTTGCCACCATTCGTGGAGAAGAACCGAAGTCTCTCACACTTTTGATTCGGCACCTCAAGCGTTTGGAAAAGCCGACGGCCATGGATGCTTACGAGCAGATCGCTGAATTGCCACTTCTCACGGGGCTGAAGGAATTCAAAACGCAGTTTTATTCGGCAGAAGACAAACGATGGTTTTCCTCTTGGGATCCAGATAAACGCCCTGCACCGCCTTTGTTCATGCGGATGCAGTTTACTTTCCTCAAAGATGCCCGTGAGCATGAAGCGACCTTTTGGATTGCGAATGACCTTGTGGGGAATGGGCAAGGGGTGACGGGTCAACTGACACCGGGTCAGGAAAGACCTCCTGGAAATCTATAGCTACCTCTGACCTCACTCACCCTTATGCGCTTTCATCTCCCACCACCTCGCCGTCAGGGCTCCGCGTTAATCGCGGTGTTCTGGATGATCGCGGTCCTGGGGCTGGTGGTCTATGCAGGAGCTAAGGCTTTGGAGACAGACTCCAGCTATTTCCGCCAGATGCGTGGGCGGACTTATGCGAAACGACTGGCGCAAATGGGCATCGAGATTGGTCGCCATCCGGCATTGCCCGAACATGATCCGCTGCTGCGTTACACCAGCCCCGAAGGAGGCTCCTATGAGGTAAAAATCGTGGCGGAGGAGGCGCGTTTAAACATCAATACCCTTTTGCAAAACGATGACCGGATCCTGCTGCCTCGCTTGTTTGCAGCCTGGGGCATGAAGCCGGAATTTGCGGCGGCCTTGAGAGATGCACTCAAAGACTGGGTAGATGCGGATGACCGCACGGGCCTGAATGGGGCGGAGAAACGTGATTATGAAAAAGCCGGGCATGAGGGGATGCCCTTCAATCGCCCATTCAAAGAGGTGGATGAGATGCTGCTGGTGCGCGGCATGGCTGAGGTGAATTTAGCACGCCCAGATTGGCGTGAATGGTTCACGGTGCATGGTGATGGGCGGGTGGATGTGAATGATGCCCGGGCAGAGCTGATCGCCCTTCTAGCGAATGTGCCCGTGGATCGTGTGCAGCCGCTGCTGGCCCTGCGGGCAGGCCGAGACGGCGCACGCGGAACACAGGATGATGTGAAGCTGGGATCTGTGCCGCAGGTGGCGCAGCTACTGGGTGTGAATCAGCCGCAGGTGGTGCAGCAACTCACACAATGGATTCAATTCAGCGGGCCAATCCGCCGCATTGAAAGTATTGGCCAGTTCGGTGATATTCGACGTCGTTTGATCCTGATCACGCAAAACCAACAGGCGCTCTGGCGCGGAGAGATCCCTACACATGGCCAAAACTCGTAAACCCACTCAAGACCTGCTTTTGCCAGGAGCAACGGGCTGGGAGCGCTGGACAGGCGTGGCGGGGGAATCTTGTGCCTTGGCGGTGGATGGCCGCACGGGCGGAATGGGCTTTGGCAAAGAATCGCAGACTCGTTTATTGGCCTTACCTCTAGCCCACCTGTGGGTACTGCCGGCGTGGTTACAGGGGGACGCCGCCCACCTTCGGGACATGGCGGCTCTGCATCTGGAGCGTCTGGGCGTGCGCGTGCCGGATCTCACCCATGGCTTGCAGATCCGCAGCATCGCGGAGCGTGAAGGCGCGCATTTGGTGTGCATGACGGCCTTGAAGGAGATGCCTGTGCCCTTGACAGACCTGAGTCGCCAGCCCAATGAAATCCTGCCAGCGACGACGTGCCTGCCGCTGCCACAGGATGCCATGATTCTTTATCGTGAGCTGGGTCGTTTGGTACTCGTCATTACCCACGGCACAGAGCTTGTGTATGCCAGCCCACTTTCCTCACTAACAGTGGATGAACATGCCCTGGGGGAGGTCAATCATCTGTGTCTGCAGCTAGGTTTCCAAGGGGTGCTGGGAAATGTGCGCCACCTCGTACTCTGGCTGGAGGATGAGGGAGATCTGGAGCAAATCAAACGAGTGACAGGTTTATCCGCTGTGCGTGAGGAGCGGCCCATCCCTGTCATGCCTGCCTCTGGTGGCAGTACCTTGGTGCCACCCGAGGTCCTGGCTGCACGCGCTCAAAAGGCCCAAAGTGCCCGCGTGCGTTTGCTGGCCCTGAGTGCTGGTTTTGCCCTCGCTGCTGCGGTGGCTGTCATGGCCGTGCTGATCGCCTGGGCCACGCAGGAGCGTGACCTGCTGCGCGAGCGCGTGGCGGCACTGACCCCGCAGGCCTCCCAGGTTCTGGACCAGAGGAAAAGCTGGCAGGAGGCTGCCCCTGCGGTGGATCCGGCACATTTCCCCATGCAGGTTCTTTTGGACTGCATGATCCCGAAAGCCGCAGAAGAGGTCTCGATGACGCATTTTGAATGGGTGCCAGAGCGGATTTTACTGCGGGGGCGCATGCCTTCGCCCTCGCTGGCGCTCCAGTATGCACGGGAGATCTCACAGGTGCCGGGTCTGGCCGATTATTCTTGGGAAACTCCGGCTCCCGTGATCGCTAGTGATAACAGCGCGACCTTTGAAGTGAAAGGAGCTGCCCGCCCATGAAGCGCAGTGAACGCCTTTTGTTAGGCCTATTTGCCATTGTCTTTCTGGTCGTGGTTGGCGGTGGGGCGCTGACCTTTGGCCTCAATCATTACCGCAGCATCACCGACGAAACCACAAGGCTGCGTGATCGGCTGGTGGATATGAATCAAACCATCATGGAAGGGGCTGAATGGCAGCGGCGCAGTGAGTGGCTAAATGAAACAGTGCCTACCTTCGCCTCGCGGCAGGAGGCTTCAGCGCGTCTTCTCGAGGTGATCCAAAAAGAGGCGGAAAAAGCCGGGCTCACGTTGGCTGGCCGCGAGTTTCTAGAAGCTCCGAAAGAAATCGCCGAAGACGGTCTTCCGCTTGAGACAGGGCAGGGGTACTTTGACCGTGCTACGGTGCGACTGACCTTGAGTGCTGTGAAGGAACAGGCTTTTTTCAAATGGATGCATGGCGTGCAGCAGCCCGGTCGTTTCCTGGGAGTTACGCGTCTCTTGATCAATCCAACCGGGCAGGGGAAAAGTGTGAATGCGGAGGTGGAGGTCACCCAGTTTTACCATGAAAATGCAATGGGTGCAGTTGACCCAAATGGAGGGAAAAAACCATGAAACTCTTTTTGTTAGGAGGGTGTTTTTTTGCAGGCAGTCTTGTTGCGCAAGATTCAGCCGTGAAATTGCCTCCGCCTGTGGCTTTCCCGGAGCTGAATCATTACGCGCCGCTGTGGGAGAGGTCCCTTTTCACCACTCGGGATCTGCCTTCGCCCGATACCCCGGCGGGGCCATTGTTTACCGACACGCTTTCTTTGGTCGGTGTCTATGAGGTGGATGGTCAGGTGGTGGCGGTGCTGGTGGACCGCACGACTTCCCTCATCAGTGAAGCGCGACTGGATGCCGAAAATGAAAATGGCATCAAAATCCGCAAAGTGACCCCCGGTGCCACGATGGACAAAACGCGCGTGCAATTGCAAAAAGGAGATCAAGCGGGGTGGGTCAGCTTTGCGGAAGCTCCGCCCCCGACCCCAACCGCACCAGCTCTGCAGACGCGTCCTGCGGTTATACCAGCTCTCAGTTCACCCCTCCTCCCCCCCGTGCAAAATCCGGCGATGACGCCCAAAGGGGATGTTCCTTTACCACCTCCTTAAGACTTCATTTTCAAGTTGCCAGTTAGGTAGCCGGATGTGAGCTTGTCCGTCATGTTCGAACTCGTGGAGTTTCCCCCGCTCAATTGGCTGGCAGCGCTGAAGGCGCTGTTCGCTCTCTGCATCGGTCACGCGATTGCAGATTTCCCTTTGCAGGGGGAATATTTGGCCACGGGCAAAAACCGACGATTCTTGATTCGGCTTCAGGACCCCTCCCGGCCTGTCAGTATTTGGTTTGCCTGCATGAGTGCGCACTGTCTCATTCACGCAGGGGCGGTTTGGCTCATCACGGGTTCCGCACTTTTAGGGGGGATTGAGTTGATTGTTCACTGGTGCATTGATGTGGCCAAGTGCGAAGGCAAGACCACCTTCAATCAAGATCAGATTCTCCACGTGGTTTGCAAGGTGGCCTATGTCGCCATTGCATGGGCAGGGTGGCTAAGCTTGTAATCAAGTCGGCCATTTTATCAGACATCACTTTTGCTCTCGTGGTTTGTAGGGCAATGGGAGTATTTTGTCAGTCGGATATAGCGGTGGAATTGCCGTGAGCAGCGATCATTCAAGGGGATCAGGCACAGCACGCCAGGGTGACTGTTAAAGTTGTGGGTTGAATGGTTAGGGTAAAATTGCACGGGTTGTAGGCGTAGGTGTATTTCTGTGAGAACGGTTCGAAACAGCGGGAAATTTGCAAATCTACAAAGATATTTTGCTTTGCTGAATATGATCCTTTGCCTTTGTTTATATAATTGCTATAATATCTGGAATATATGGAATTCGGCACCCCCGCTTTGGTCTTCCTCGCCACCACACTCGCTGTGGGGGGAGCGTGCCTGGGGTTTTTGAAGCGTCGGTATCATACGACGCATCACCATTGGCTTGTTTTGGCTCTGGTTGGAGCGATCGCCTACTTGGCCCCATTGCATATCACCCGCTCGGCAGATGCGGTGGCTGAAAGGCTGATGCTGACCTGGATGGGATTGGCGCGAGTCCATGCCCATGCTCTGGAGCGTGCCGTCCCAGCTACGGGAGCATTGACGCTTGAGACTCTAAAACCGGTAGTGGAAAAAATGCAGCTACGCCTAGGGCATGAAGCCTCCGTTTTACGCACGCTTTCCATCGCAACTTCTGGGGAAAAAGGAAAGCCGACGATCCAGTCCATGGGACTGCAACACCATGAAGATCGCCCCACCATAAAAGCTGCGTGTGATGAAAAACTGCAGCGTTGTTTCACTGGCAAAGAGTTTTGGTGCATGGATGTCTCGAAGTCAGGAGAGGCTGCCTCTCTCATGGCCATGATTCCTTTATTGGATGAGCAGCAGGCCGTTAAGGGGGTGATGATTTTGGAGTTCTTCCCCCAGGTTTACAATAAAACTCGATTCATGGAGCAATGGCGTGTGGTCGGGGAGTTCACCGGGCTACTCATCATCTGTGTTTGTTTAGGCGGTTTCTTGGTGGTGAAAGGCGAGAAGCGCCGCCAGCAGGAATTGGAAAAAGCCATTCAACCTTTGCTGCAAGACATCGAAAGCCTGGATGGGATGGTTAACTCCATTCAAGGAGTGGTCTGGGAGCGGCCTGCTGCCGGGGGAGGCTTTACCTACCTCAGTCAGAGTGCTGAAGGATATTTGGGTTATGACATGGATCGTTGGGGAAATGAAAACGGTTTCTTATTGGAGGTGATTCACTCTGAAGATCGCAACCGTGTTCAAGAGACCTGGACCCAGGCGGCAGCGGATTCAAAACGCTACCAGATGGAGTACCGAGTGGTGCGGGCAGATGGCTCCACTGCTTTTGTTCAAGAGTATGGCCAAGCTGCCAAATTGATGCTCAATGGTTTAGTTCTCCGGGGTATTTTGCTGGATATTACGACGCAGCGGGAAAATGAGGCGAGCACTCAAGATACCCATAAAATCATGGTGGAGGCTTCTCGACAGGCCGGGATGGCTGAGATCGCTACGGGTGTACTCCACAATGTGGGTAACGTGCTGAACAGTCTGAATGTCGGCGCGAAACTGCTTGCCGATCGGTTGAAAAAATCCCGCATGGATAAGCTCTGCCAAGCAACTCAATTGCTGAAAGAGAATTTGCCTGATAACCCCACATTCTTCACCGACGACAAACGCGGTCAGGTGCTGCCAGGATATCTGGTGGACCTCTCAAGCTACCTTCGCGATGAGCAAAACCGCCTGAATGCAACCGTCAGTGACATGATCGAGCGAATCGAGCATATCCGTGATATGATCATGCTACAGCAATCTCACAGCAGTGTGCGCACGCTATGGGAGCCCCTAGATTTAGTCACCGTGATGGAAGAGGCGCTGCGACTGGAGATGGATGTCAACATTGCCCATCAGCAGGTGAAGATTGTGCGGCACTTTGCAGATCTTCCTCCGATCTATTCGGCCCGGGGCTTGCTACTCCAGATCTTGGTGAACCTTTTGGCCAATGCTTGCCAGGCGATGGGTGATAAGCCCGTGGCAGAACGGAAAATGAGCCTGCGTATCCAGCCCCAAGGCGAGACTCATGTAAGGATCGTGGTCGAGGATACAGGATGCGGCATCCAGCCAAGGCATCTGACCAGCATTTTCACGCAAGGCTTTACCACTAAAAAGGACGGGCATGGCTTTGGCCTTCATCATGCTTGTTTGCTGGCCCAAGATCTGGGCGGCAGCCTCAAGGCTGAAAGTGAAGGTCTGGGCAAGGGGGCCCGCTTCATCCTCGAGATTCCGGCGCGCAAGGATTCCAAAGCCACGTCGCCACTCGCTAACTCTGTCTCTGCGTCAACCTACCGTGAACCCTCGCATGAACCCACACCGCCCTAACGTTGATCCTGCTGCAGATCTTGTTTCTCAAGATCCGTTGCATGTGAACCACCGCATCCTGATCGTGGATGATAATACGACGATCCATGAAGACTTCCGCAAGATCCTTTCACCAACGGATTTTGGTGAAGGAGATTTGAATATGATTGAGTCGGCCGTGTTTGGGGATGCCCAGACCTCCCGCTCCATGCCAGAGTTTGAGCTCGCTTTTGCTGCCCAGGGAGATGGTGCGGTGAAACTGGTCGAAATGGGGCTTCAGCAGGCGCGTCCTTTTGCCTTGGCTTTGGTGGATGTACGCATGCCTCCTGGTATGGATGGCATCGCGACCATTAAAAATCTGTGGCGTCTCCAGCCTGATCTACAGGTGGCCATTTGTACTGCTTATGCCGACTATTCCTGGGATGACATTGTGGATCATCTGGGGATCTCCCATCGGTTGGTGATTTTGAAAAAGCCTTTTGATCCCATCGAAGTCATCCAGATCGCCAATGCGTTGACCTCGAAGTGGGGTTTTGAACGTGAGTCAGCTTTACGCCAGCTCGGGCTACAGACGAAGTTATGGGATAGTACCAAACGCATGGAGGATACTTATGCCCGTCTGCGTCAGGAGCATGATGACCGGATGCGGCTCGAAGAAGACATCCGTAAAATGCAGAAAATGGATGCATTAGGTGGCTTGGCTGCTGGCATTGCCCATGACTTTAACAATGTGCTGACTGTCATCCAGGGACATCTGAGCATGAACTTGATGAGTGGAGATCAGCCTCCAGGTATTTCCGAATCCATGGGCGAAGTCCTCCTGGCTGCAAGGCGCGCGGCGGATCTGACCAAACAACTTCTGAACTTCACCAGTCGTGACTACAAGACGCCACGTCCCGTTTCCTTGGCACGTGAAATTGAAGCCGAGGTGGATTTGCTAAAGCGGACATTGGGTTCGCACGTTATTTTGGAAACAGACTTTCTGGCTGATCTGCCAGAAGTGATGGCAGATCCTGGATCGCTCGGGCAGGTGGTGGTTAACCTGGCCGTCAACGCACGGGATGCCATGCCTAAAGGGGGAACTTTGCGCATCAGCACCCGCCAGACGCATTTGGCAACAGCGGAAGATGCGCGTGCTCTGCATGTGGATGCGCACCCGGGGCACTTTGCCGTTTTGACTGTCAGTGACAGTGGTAGCGGGATGCCGACGGAAATCGTGAAACAGATTTTTGATCCTTTCTTCACCACCAAAGAGCCAGGCAAAGGAACGGGAATGGGACTGGCGATGGTACGTGGATTGGCTCGCCACATGGGCGGCTGGGTCTCTGTTTCGAGTGTGGTCGGCGTGGGAACGGATTTTGAACTTTACCTACCCATCGCGAGCCCTGAAACAGAAATCGTGACGCCTATTTCAGGCAATCAAGATTTTGATGGTTTGCTGCATGATGTGTCCCCCTGCAATCTTCTGATTGTGGATGATGACTCCAGCGTGCGTCATGTGATGAACTACGTATTGGAGAATCAAGGGCATACCGTGCACTCGGCTAAAGATGCCCATGAAGCATGGCAACTGTGGCGCGCTCATCGCCATTCCATCAATCTGGTGATTACCGACATCAATCTGCCAGGAGATGCCAGTGGCTTTGATCTGGGCCGTGCGATTTTAGGCGACGATGCAACACTGCCCATCATCTTTACCAGTGGGTATTGCCCCGATATTTTGGGTCAAACAACCTCTTTGCAGTTAGGCATCAATTACCTGCCGAAACCTTTTGATGTGCTAGACCTCCTCAATGCGGTGGGACAAGCGCTCACTAAAGGGATTACTCGAAATCCTTTGCCACCACGCCCACTGACTTCTCGCGTTTCTTTACCGCCTTCAGAGATGAGCCACTAGCGTGGTTGATGAACTTCAGTTTGGGCCTTTGATCCCGCTGGCTAGCACAGCCAGCGAAGATCAAAGGCCCTGTGTGTTTAAAGTGAGACGCCGCGTTTCCACGGTAAAAAGTCGTCCTGCCCCAGTGCCACCGCTTTAGGAACATAGGTGCCACTGGCTGTGGCGATGCAAAGTTCTAGAAGGCTTTCCCCCATCTGCTCCACGCTTTGTTCCCCGCTGATGATGGGGCCAGTATCAAAGTCCAGAATATCGCTCATGCGTTTCATCAAGGTGCTATTCGTGGAGACCTTCAGAGTCGGGCAGATGGGATTGCCCGTCGGGGTGCCTAGGCCGGTGGAAAAGAGCATGAGATTGCAGCCTGCACCTGCTAAAGCAGTGGTGGACTCGACATCGTTTCCTGGAGTGCAGTAGAGCGTGAGGCCGCCATGTTTGCGGATGGGTTCCCCGTAATCCAGTACATCCACGACGGGAGATGTTCCGCCTTTTTTCGCCGCACCGGCGGATTTGATGGCATCGGTGATCAAGCCATCGCGGATGTTTCCTGGGGATGGATTGGCATCAAAGCCGGAGCCACAGGCCTGGGCAGCGCCTTCATAAGTGCGCATCAGATGCACAAACCGATCCGCTAACTCTGGGGTGATACAGCGGTCACACAGGCTTTGCTCTACTCCACACAATTCCGGAAATTCAGAGAGTACGGGGGCACCTCCAAGAGCCGCTAAAAGATCTGCCGTATGACCGATGGCGGGATTTGCCGAGATGCCTGAGAAGCCATCTGAGCCTCCACATTCCACGCCAATGATAAGGTCCGAAAGCGGGCAGGGGACACGGCTCTGTTCATTAGCCAGGGCCACCCCTTCAAAAGTGGTGCGAATGGCATGCGCCATCATGTCCCGCTCAGAGCTGCTTTTCTGCTGCTCAAAGATGTGCATGGGCTTATTGAAGTTTGGATAAAGGCTGGAAAGAGAGTCCTCCAAAAGACTGACCTGGGCATGCTGGCAACCCAGGCTCAGAATCGTGGCACCCGCGACATTCGGAGAGGCGATGTAACCGGCTAATAAATGGCAGAGCGCGATGGCGTCTTGACGTGTCCCCCCACAGCCGAGACCATGTTCCAGAAACTTGATGCCGCTAACGTTAGGGAATAGAGGCGGAGACGAAGTTAGAGCGTCCAATTCCAGCGTTGTTAATGACGTTAGATCTTGGCCATTCCGATAACCGTCAGCCAAACGCTGGGCATATCGTTCATAGGGGGAGCTTTGAGCATAACCTAAAGCACGAGTGAGAGCCTCACGCATGAAAGCGAGATTCCTGTTTTCACAAAAAACCAGAGGGATGACCAGCCAGTGGTTGGCTGTTCCCGCTGGGCCATCGTGGCGCTTATATCCCTGAAAAGTGCGGTTCCTCCAGCGAGATACATCCGGTGCCGACCAGGCGATGTGCTGCTTTTTCCCCGAAAACGTGGAGGCTTCATGCTTGAGGTTATGGGTGTGTACCAGTGCCCCTGCGGAAATGTTCTGAGTGGCTCGCCCCACGGTGACTCCGTACATGGTGGCTAAATCGCCGGCGACAAAATCTCGTGCGGCAAATTTGTGTTTGGCCTGGATGAGTTCCTTCAAAGTCCATTGTTGCCCCTCCAGTGAAACAGTTTTACCCGCAGGTAAATCATGGAGGGCGACGATGAGGTCATCAGCGGGATGGACGCGGAGCAGCATTTGCGGTAAAATGTGTGGTTATCAGGTCCGAGTTTGAATCACGTCTCTTCACTGTTCCAGGATTTAACTCTCGACCGATCATACTTCTTCCGTCCATGTCACTTGATGAACGCGATTACATGCGCAGCAGACCTCCGTCTTTTGGCGAATGGCTGAAGGGCTGGACGGCGTTCCATGTGATCTTCGCGCTCAATGTAGCTGTATTCTTCCTCCAGTGGGGTTTGCATGAGGCCTGGGTGCGGGATGCTTTAACGGGGGAATTGATCCGGCCCTGGGGAGGCATCAGCGTGGAGGCGCTAACTTCAGGGCACTTTTGGACCCCGCTCACCTTCATGTTCGTTCACGACGGCTGGTGGTCTTTTTTGGGGACCATGCTGCTTTTGTGGACTGCCGGAAGGCGTGTGCAGGTGTTGTTTGGCAGTCGAAGTTTGGTGATCATTTACCTTCTGGCTGGAGTCGTAGGGGCAGCTGTTCAAATGGCCGTTTTTGCTTATGTTTTGAAGTCCACTTCTGTGCTTTTAATGGGGGCCACAGCCTCGTCTCTCGGGGTTTTATTGGCCTATGCTGTGGCCATGCCGGAAGAGGAGGTGCCCGTATTCTCTGTCAGTTTATGGACTTTTTTGCGGTTCGTCTTGGGCGGGTATGCCCTTGTCGGGGGGCTCTCACTTTTTGGGGCGCTGCCTAGCTGGGTGCCACTGGGGGCAGGGGACTGCTTTGCACATCTAGGGGGTGCCTTGGCGGGCTGGTATTTTGCACGTTCCCTGGGGTATGGTGGGGTGCCTGCTCATCTTCTGCACACTCCGGGTTCCAGCTTACGGAGGCAGCCACAAATGGTGAGTGCCAGGCGGCCCAGACGCCCGATGGTGGAGGTGGATCTAGAGGCAGTACGAAAAGAAAATCCGCGCAATGATCCCTTGGTCAATCTCATGAAAGACGAGATTGATCCCATCTTAGACAAGATCAATGATCACGGCATGGGTAGCCTAACCGATGACGAGCGACGAGCCCTGGAGCGGGCCAGTCGTCGTTTCGTGAAGTAGGCGAGCGGACGTTAAGGAAGACGCGGAAACTTGTCGAAGTCGGGCTTCCGCTTTTCGACAAAGGCGTTTTTACCTTCTTTCGCTTCTTCGCTCATGTAATACAGCAGCGTCGCATTGCCGGCGAGATCGAGTAAACCCATCTGCCCATCGCAATCTGCGTTCAAAGAAGCTTTCAAGCAGCGTAGCGCGAGTGGGCTGTGGCCCAGCATTTCGCGGCACCATTTCAGGGTCTCTTCTTCCAGTTGAGCCAGCGGCACCACCGTATTGACAAGGCCCATTTCCAGGGCCTGCTGGGCATCGTATTGGCGGCAAAGGTACCAGATTTCACGGGCTTTTTTCTGGCCGACGATGCGGGCTAGATAGCTAGAGCCCAACCCGCCATCAAAGGAGCCCACTTTAGGTCCTGTCTGGCCAAAGCGGGCATTGTCTGCGGCGATGGTGAGATCACAGACGACATGCAGGACATGACCCCCACCGATGGCGTATCCTGCCACCATGGCGACGACGGGCTTGGGTAGGGTACGGATCTTGCGTTGAACGTCCAGGATGTTCAGGCGAGGCACGCCATCGTCACCGATGTAGCCCGCATCTCCACGTACTTTTTGATCTCCACCGGAGCAGAAAGCCAGTGGCCCTTCACCACAGAGGATGATCACTCCGACTTCCCGATCTTCATGCAGGATGTCCAGTGCGATGAGCATCTCCTTCACCGTCTGCGGGCGGAAGGCATTGCGCACTTCGGGCCGATTGATGGTGAGTTTGCCGACGCCGTCAGCGGTTTTCTCAAGCTTGATGTCCTGAAAGGTCTGGATGGTCTGCCACATAGAGAGGAAGTTTACGGTGGTTGGCACAGTGCGTGGTTGCAGTGGATGGCGATGGTTTACAAAAACCAAACGACTGCCACCCACCGCTAGCAACGGCAGACTTGGTTAAGCAACGAAGTCTGTGTAGCTCTTGAGCTGCTTCAAACGTGCGGCCACATCGGCCTGGGTCACCGTCTGCAGCTTGTGCGTGCTGAAGGCTTCGCAGGTGTAGCTGGCGGTGACGCTGCCGTGGACGACGGCGGTCTTGAGATCTTCAAAAGTCGGCTTGGTTTTGCCGTTGGCGGAGAGCCAACCCGCGAGACCGCCGAGGAAGGAATCACCGGCACCTGTGGGGTCAAAAACGGAGTCGAGGGGGTAGGCCGAGCAAGCAAAGAAATCCTCGGTGTTTTCTCCGAACAAGAAGCTGCCGTGTTCACCGCGCTTGACGATGACGAAACGTGGGCCCTTGGCCTGGAGGCGGCGGCCTGCTTCGACGAGGTTGGTGGTGCCTGCGAATTCTTTGGCTTCACCGTCATTGATGACGAGGAGGTCGATTTTCTTCAGGACGTCATGCAGGCGCTCATTGGCGATGCTGATCCAGAGATCCATCGTATCGGCCATGATGAAATCGGCTCCGGTGCACTGCTCCAGAGTCTGCATCTGGTTGTCCGGGCTCATGTTCGCCAAAACGGCGATCTTGGCAGCGGCACCTGCGGTGGAGAGCTTGGGGGTCCAATGTTCCAGGACATTGATCGCCACATTGTGGGTGGTGCGGCTGTTCATGTCATCATGGTATTCGCCACTCCAAGTGAAGGAGGCTCCCGTGCTGCGCTCCAGGCCATCCAGAGTGATGCCTTTGCTGCTCAGGAGGTCCAGATGCCCCTGAGGGAAATCATGGCCGATGATGCCCACGAGGTGAACTTCGGGGGTGAAAATGCTGGCTGCCAGAGCTGCATAGGAGGCAGAGCCGCCGAGCAAGTTCTCCTGGGCATCTTGAGGGGTCTTGACATTGTCCAGGGCGACGGTTCCGGCGATGATGACTGACATGAGATAAGTAGGCGTTTGGGAATAGTTCTTGCAGCGCTGCGCCAGACCTCCGTAGGTTGTCGGGTGCAGAAGGCGGCGGAGTATCCGTTGGGCCTCTGCCGTGTCAATATCGTTCATCCTTGGTCCGCCTGCCTCCATGCGTTTCTCCGTTGTCTTGATCACGCTGGCGTTACTGCCGCTGGCGATGATCCTGCATGGCTGGATTTTTACTGAAAAGCAACTGCCCCACCTGCGGACGGAGGCCTTGGCCGCGTTGCAGGAAAACGGCATTCGCGCGGCCGTCGCCGACTTGCGATATTTGGACCTGAGAGTGGCTGGGAATGCCGCGGATCTTGTCTCTCTTGAAAAAGCCAGGGCTGCATTGGCTTTGCTAGGGCCTGTGCGATTAGTGGCAGATGAATTGGGGATCCCAGCCAACCTGCGTGCTCGTTTAGAGGGGGGCACTTTATTTCTAGATGGCTGGTTGCCTGAGGCTGACAATATTCGTCAAGTCCAGCAACTGTTGCGCAAATTACGTCCTGATTTGGATCTCCAGACGGGGGGCTTAAAGCAAGATGCACAGGTCCGTTGGCCTGAGGGAGAAAAGGGACCGCTAACTGTGGATAGCCGGCTTTTGGGGCCGATCATTGAAAAGCTGCGGGTGGCACCTTGGTTGGAAATAAACTCTGATTCTGAGGAGGTGGCGGCAAAGGGGATCTTACCTGCCAATGGCCTGAAAGCGGCCTTAATGGCGCATTTCCCAAAGGTGAAAATGGAAGAGCTCTTGGAGAGCACTCACACACTGCCTGCCGACTTTTCAGATCCTGCATTGCTCCTGCCGCTGGTGACGCGCTTTTTTCAAGGGTCTTCCCCACGCCGCTTTTCAATCAATGATGAGGGAGAACCTTTGCTGGAGGCTGCGGCTACGCGCACTTTGGAAAGTGAATGGTTGGCCCTGCTGCGGCCTGTCACGGGTGGGAAAAAGGTCGTTTTAAATTTAACTTTTTATCCCTCCGAATTTCACCTGCCAGATTACCGACCCCAAAGTCCACTTCAGGCGAATCAAGTGACGATTCTCCAAGAGGCTTTGGCTGGGCAATACATCCCTTTCTCCTCCGGCAGCGCTACGCTAACCCCAGAACAACAAGCGAGGTTGGCCGCCTTGACGCCTCTATTACTGACAGCAGGCCCGGCCGCGCGTTTCGTGATAGGCGGTCATGCTGCCGCTGGGGCAAGCTCATCCCAAGATCAGGTTTTGGCTCTCGCTCGAGCGGAGCAGGTGCATGCTTTTTTGATCGAGCAGGGACTTCCTGCGAGTGATGTGAAAACAATGGCGTTTGATTCAGTCCCTGCTGGCACAGCAGGCGCTCCTGCGCAAATTGACAGTGTCGAGATTTTGCTGCGCTGATCCTTTGACATGAAGTACGAGTTCACATCCCTCGAATCCGGCCCCTTGCTGTATTTTTTACTGCATAGTGGGGTCTTTGTGGCAGGGATTGGGGGCCTTTTTTTTCTATTGGGACTTTGGTTTGGTGCGCTCACTTGGGGGCGTTATCGGAGGCAGAATCAGCGATTGCAAGAGGAGTCCAATCTGCTGAGGGAAGAGATGGCTGGGCTGAAGCGAAAACTGGCGGAACAGGCTGTGCGACCTGTCACTGGTGCTTTGCCCGCCGTGGTCCCGGCATCTTTACTTACAGAGGTCTTACCTAGCGTCAGTAGTGTCTTTCCTGGGCGGCCCAGTGTTAGTCCGGACTCAATGCTTCCGCCTAGTCCAGTCATGGAATCTAGCTTGGCGATTCCCTCCATTCCCGATCTCCCAGAGACGCTTCGGCCTGAGCGCAGCCTGGTTGCGGAAGCTCCCATTTTGCGTTCTCGGTTGCGTTTGAGGTCCATCGCTGAGTCTCCTGCGCCCGCTCCTGCCCAGGAAGAGCAGGTGGTAGAGCCTTTTTCTTTCCTCCTCCCGGAGGAAGAGCCAGAGCCGACAGACCTCACCTCACCTGAAGATGCGGAGCCCCCCGAGGACGCGCCAATCTCGGCGCTGAGTTTCATCCTGGATCCAGACTCCACCGCGATTACAGCGCCTGTTTCAGCCCCTCCTTCCGTCATCCCTGAGAATGATCCTGCTCTGGGATTGATTTTCAAAGAGCGTCCTGCCGATGTGGACAATTTGACTCGTCTTCAAGGCATCTCGCCGACTTTGCAAAACCGGCTTCAAGAACTGGGCATCTATCGGTTTCAGCAAATCGCTGGCTGGAATCACTCTCATGTCCGTGAGTTTTCCCGTCGTTTGGCCTTTAAGGATCGCATTGAACGCGAACGTTGGGTGGAGCAAGCCCGCCGTTTTATGGACGGTGAGCTGGTCTGATTTTTTCCAGGAGACAACTCCTGGAAGTGTTTTCGAGCCTCTCTCAGGGAGAGAGCACAATCATCGTTCTTTGGAAGAGGGCGCGTTCAGGAATTTACGCACTTCGTTGAAGAAGCCGTCAGGTGCCGCTTGCTGGGCATGGTCACGCACTCCCTCAAACCAGCTTTGGGTGCTTGGGGTGTGGCTATTCGCGACCTTCAGCAGCAACTCCATGGTGATGGGGACTGCCTGTCCGGTATGAATGGCCGCCGAAAGGGCTAGTTCTGCTGCTCGGTCAAAAACCCAACCCAGATCTGCGCCGGAGAAGCCCACCGTGGCCTCGACCAAAGCCTCCACATTCAAGTTGGAGATAGGTTTGTCTTTGGCCAATAGAGTGATGATCTGCGCGCGTGCCCCAGCATCTGGAGGCTGAACGAAGATGGCTTGGTCAAAACGACCTGGACGGCGGAAAGCGGGGTCCAGAGACCAGGGCTGATTGGTGGCACCAATGACGAGCACCCGCTGGTTTTCACGCAAACCATCAAGTTCATGAAGGAATTGATTCACCAAATTCCGAAGTTGGCTTTCGCGCACGTTCCGGCGATCTTGAGCCAAAGAATCCAGGTCATCGAAAACGAGCACGCATGGGGCATTGGCCCGGGCGGTTTCGAAGATCTGGTGCAGATTCCGCTCAGTGCTGCCGAAGTAAGGATCAAAGATCTCATGCAGACCTACCGAAAGGTAATTGCACGGGACTTCTCCAGCGACAGCGCGCAGAACGAGTGTTTTACCACAGCCTGGAGGGCCGTAAATGAGGATGCCACCTCCGGTGCGGCGACCGTAGGCTTTGTAAAGATCTGGGTATTGAAGAGGATAAATGATCTTCAAACGGATCTCTTCTTTGAGTTCGTCCATGCCGCCGACATCGGCAAAGGTGGTCTCGAAGCGATTTGGATCTCCTGGCGTAAAAAATGTCTCTGGCCGCCAGTCATAGGGTGGCTCATCAAAAGGATCGTCGTAAAATTCCTGTGAGGATTCTCCTTCTTCAAGCGTGTCATTACCACTGGTTGGAGGCTCCGGTGTGGATGGGGCAGGGGATGTGCGGCGAGCATCACGAGCGGTGCGGCCCAGCTCGCGTTCCAGAGCAGGATCGCTCATCGTCCCATCAATCTGGGCAGCACGGTCAAAATGTTCGATGGCTTTGGCGCGATCATTCTCGCTCAAGTGAACTCGGCTCAGGAGCAAGTGGGCTGAGGCGTTATCAGGTTCCTGCAGCAGGACGCGTTCAGCACGCACAGCGGCCCCGGAGGCATCGCCTTCCGTGAAAAGCACGCGGGCGACTCCCAACTGGGCGTCGGTATGGTCAGGATCAATCGCCAGCACACGTTCGAATGCCTCACGGGCATCTTCTAACTGCAACAAATCCATGCAAGCACGGCCGAAGAGTAGAAGTAGAGATACGTTGTCGGGCGACTGCTCAAGAGCGTCACGGATTGCCTGGAGGGAAGACATAGCCTTTAAATCAGGTGGGTGATGGCACAGGGGTGCTCACACGATGGCAGTTAAAAGCGGCTGGCGGAGGATGCGAGAGATTTCTTTCGCCTTTCATAGGGTTCTACGTTCACAGTTGAAATCAAGCTGACCCAGTCTCTTGATGGGACGTTAATTCCTGACCCCGAATTTTTCACCTCATGCTTTTTGACTGGATTGCCGCTGCTCGCCCGAAAACTCTAGGGGCTGCGATTGCCCCTGTGGTGGTGGGTTCTGTTCTAGGGTGGAAAATCAGTGGCCAGTGGAGCACTTGGCTTCTCCTCTGCACCTTGGGAAGCACGATTGCCCTCCAGGTAGCGACGAATTGGTTCAATGATGCCCTGGATTTTATGAAGGGGGCAGATACTCAGGCCCGTGTGGGGCCAAGGCGCATCACGGCAGCGGGGGTGATGTCACCACGCACCGTCATGACGGCCGCCTGGGGCATGCTGGGAGTGGCGGCACTGCTGTCTCTACCGCTGATCCAGGCGCGTGGCTGGGCCATTGTGGTCATCGGTGTCCCGTCTTTGTATTTTTGCTACGGCTACACGGGTGGGCCCATGCCTTTGGCTTATCGTGGATTGGGCGAGCTGTTTGTGATCTTGTTTTTTGGTTTTGTGGCCGTTTTGGGCTCCGCCTTTGTCCAGTCTGGGGAGTGGCTGGTGGCCGGGCTGGTGGCAGGATTTCAGATTGGCTGCCTTTCCACCGTCTTGATTGCCATCAATAATCTGCGGGATCAGGCGGAGGATCGTACCACGGGAAAGCGCACTTTGGCGGTCCGGTTCGGAGTGACTTTTGCTCGAGTGGAAATTACGGCCTTGATCATCCTGGCACATTTGGCTGGCCTGTATTGGTGGGAAAATGATTTCCCTCGGGCGTTGACGGTGCCGTTGGCGGTGGTTCCAGTGGGCTTGTTTCTGATTTTAAGGATTTGGGTTTTACCTCCTGGCCCGGCTTACAATCGTCTCCTCGCTTTGAGTGGCATGCAGTTATTGCTTTTTGCCGCTTTGTTCTGCTGGGGCGTATCTCGAACACACCTGACGCACCTTTGAGTTCTGATCACCAGCCCATCTTCATTTACGAATACCTGCTGCGCAGTGGGGTGGCCTTGAATTCGGCCTCTCACCGCCGGGTCTTTCCTGGGGCTTTATTGCGAGTCGGCGAAGGTTACGGCTGCGTGCATCCCTGGCCTGAATTTGGGGATGCCCCTGTGGAGGAACAATTGCGGCTTTTAGCGGCTGGAGTGACGACTCCCGTGACCGCCATGGCCTTGCGCTGTGCCGCACTGGATGGGGCTGCCCGCGAGGCGGGGGCGAGTCTTTTTGAGGGATTGGAGATCCCGCGAAGTCACTATTCTTGGAGTTTTGCCCAGGAAACTCGTCCTCAATTTGAGCGGGTGATGGAGGAAGGATGGTTGGCGATCAAGGCCAAAGGCTATGCGAATTATGGCGAAACCACGCGTTTCCTGGAAAACTGTTCGCGCATGTCTGGCGGGCAGGATTTGCGATTCCGGGTCGATTTCAATGCCTGCCTTGATGCCGAGGCCTTTCAGAAGTTTATCGAGTTCATGCCCCTGCGGGTTTACCGCCAAATGGACTTTGTGGAGGATCCTTTCCCATACGATGCGCCGCTTTGGGCGGGGGCGCAGTCCCGCTGGGGAGTGAAGTTGGCGTTGGATAAAGGCTGGCGTGATGGATCCGAAGGCTTTGACGCGGTGGTCGTCAAACCGGCCAGGCGAGATTGGCGCAGCGTGGCCGAAAGACATCCCGAAAAGCCATTGATCCTCACCTCTGCTATGGATCATGGACTCGGGCAAATGTTTGCTGCTTATGAAGCTGCCGTCGCGCAAAGGGAGATCGGAGAAAGGGTCGGGCTATGTGGTCTCAGCACGCAACACTTGTTTGAACCCGATGGTTTTTTTGAGCGCATTCAAGTTCATGGAGGATGGATGACGCCTGACCTCAGTGGTGGCGGACTGGGTTTTGGCGATGTCTTGGAAAGACTGCCCTGGCGGCCTTTGAAGTAGATGGGTAGGTTCCTCAAATACATCATGAACATCCCATGGGAGAGCGCTGACAATCATCTGGCCATCAATCCTGCTCAGCCTGAGGCGGCAGAAGGGCTGGATGATTTTTTAAAGAGTCGAAACCTGCAGGGGCTCTGCCTTTTTCAAACCTCGGGCAGTGAAGGCACTCCTAAGTGGGTGGGCCTAACCAAAAGCGCGGCTTTGATTTCTGCAGCGGCGGTGAATGCTCATTTTGAGGTCACTGCAGAGGATCACTGGCTCATTGCTCTGCCCCTGCATCATGTGGGCGGTTTTTCCATCCTAGCTCGGGCGCACCTCAGTGGCAGCCGTGTCACGCAAAGTTTGGCAAGGTGGAATCCACAAGAGTTTGCCGATTTATGTGAACGTGAGGGCATCACGCTCGTGTCGTTGGTCCCCACCCAGGTGCATGATGTGGTGCAGGCTCGTGTGATGTGCCCAGACTCCATACGCGCCGCTATCGTGGGGGGCGGGGGAATGTCGCAGGCCCTGGCAGATTCCGCTATGGAGCTAGGCTGGCGAGTTTTTCAAAGCTACGGAATGACCGAGGCTTTTTCACAGATTGCCACCCAGCCTTACAATTCGTTTGGTCCAGTCTTCGATGTGAAATCTCTGGAAGTATTGCCGCATTGGGAACTCACGACTGATGCTTCAGACACACTGACTCTACGAGGTCCCGCTTTAGCCTCGGGTTATGCGTCTCGTTCTGCATCGGGCGAGTGGCGTTGGGAGGCCATCCCTAAGGAAGGGTTGACGACGCGAGATCGAGTCCGGCTTTGGATGCACGGCACTCGCCAGTTCCTCCAGTTCACAGGGAGGGAGTCCGGGTATGTCAAAATCTTGGGTGAATTGGTTCACCTAGCCCCGTTGCAAGAACAGATAGAAAATCTGGCTCGACAGTTAGGATGGGCATCTTTGCCTGTGCTGGTTCCATTGCCCGATGCTCGGGCGGAAACAAAGCTGATCCTGGTGGTGGAGTCAGGAATGCCTGATCCCCAGGAGTTAATGCAGGCTTTTCACCAGCAATCACCGCCTTGGCTCCGCATCAGTCAGTCTTTCTTCTGCATGGCGATTCCTCGGAGTGATCTCGGGAAAGTAAGAGGGCTGGAACTGACAGAAATCGTGGGAAGAGCGCTTTCGACACGCGGGATTTGACCTCCCAACGAAGGTCCCAAAAGTAATCGTTTTTCCATCGGGCTAAATCTCATGTTGACGCCAGACATTCAAGATCGTTTAACTACACCACTTTGTTCCCGATGCATTCGCCCTTTCTCGCTGCGGTTTCTGGCCTTCAGTTTGGGCTGGAAAGTCTTTCCCTACCCAGCTTAATCATCGCTGGTTTGTTGGCTGTGCTTTCCATGATCAGTTGGACGGTGCTGGTCGCCAAGTGGCATTTACTGGGCAAAGCCACCACGGCCAACAATGAGTTCATGGGCAAGTTTCGTGATAGTGCTCACCCTTTGGCGCTTTATCTCATCCGTGAGCGTGTGGCCCTTTCCCCCATGTATCATGTGTATCACGAAGCTTGTCGTGAGCTAGCCTTCTACCTCGTCGGAGAAGAGGAACCGGGCAAAACTTTTAACAGTCGGCTCCAAGGCGCCGGACGCATCACTTCCTCCCAGATGGGGGCTGTTCAAAATGCGATGGAGCGTGCGGTGGTCTCCGCAGCCACTCGTGTGGAAGTTCGTCTAGGTTTGATTTCCACCGTCTTGGCCGTCGCTCCTTTCCTGGGGTTGCTCGGTACGGTCTGGGGAATGCTGGATGTCTTTGCCATTCTTGCTCAAACCCAAGGTGAAGCGGGTATCGCTGAATTAGCCCCGGGTATATGCTCAGCCCTGCTGACAACTTTGTTGGCGCTGTTTGTCACCATTCCGAGCCTGCTAGCGCACAACTTTTTGGTGGGCAAAATCAGGGCCATGATTGTGCGACTGGATAACTTCGCCAATGAACTCAGCGGGGTATTGGATCGCCAGTTTGTGGATCATCGCAGTCCTGATGAGTCGTTGCCCAGCCTGGGGGCTATGGGCACGCCGACCATGCCAGGATTTAGCAATTCACCGAATCAGTCCCTGGCACCTGAAGGTAAACTGGCCACTACATGAAGCGTGTCTCCCAGCGTCATCTTCCCGTGTATGTCAGCCAGGTGAGCCTCGCTGCTCTTTTGGATCTCGTATTGATCCTTTTGCTGGCGGTCATTCTGGTCGTCCCCCTCCTCCGTCGCGAAAAGGTGATTGAAAAGGTCCCTGTGACTCCCGATCCAGGAATTAAAAGTTCGATGCCGACTGCCAAGGTGGATCTGCGCATTCAGCCGGATCAGTCCATTCTATTGGATGGTAAAAAGGTCACGGGTGAACAACTGCTTCCAGAATTGAAGAAGATACTCTCCGCGAAGCCTGATTGTGGCGTTCTCGTGCACATGCCGGCGAATTTTGCGGCGGGTTCTTTAGCTCGTCTGATGGAGGAAATGCATCGGGTGGGTGTTAAGCACACGGCGGTGGAAGTGCTGGACGGTAGCCAACCCTGATCCCTTCCTTTTCCTTTATGCCAGCTAAGTCGCAACACCCGCCTCTGGAGCCCGTCAGGGCCGTGATGGTGGCTGTCGTTTTAGGGCATGTTTTATTAGGCGTTGTCATTTGGACTGTGCTGCCCTTGTTTAAGCTCGCTCGTTTTACCCCGCCTGTTGAGGCACCTTTCAAAGATGCCCATCATTGGTTTTCTCCGGGTGATTTTCGGCGGATTCAGGCTCCGATAACGATCTTACCTGTGAAAAGCGAGCCTCCACTAGCTGCGCTTTCTTCGAATGCACCCATTAAACAAGCTGCCGAGCCCAAAGATGTACCCAGCACACTGGCTGAAACGCCGCTAGTTTCGCCCCAGGGGAGTATGGCAGCCGTTGCGCGACCTACCAGTAAGATCATCACACTTTCCCCAGTGCTGGAGTTAGATCCAAATGCTCAGCCTCAGGTGAGGTCTTCTCGCCCACCGATCACCATGATGGAGATCCTCAAGCAGGCGAAGCTAGAAGAGGCTGAGCGTCAAGCCACCGGTGGTGCGAACATGGACCGTGTTTTGAAGGCACTGGAGCAAGCTCTCAGCCAAAGCTGGAATCCGCCCCCCGTGAATGAGGTGCCGGTGCTTCAGCGCGACGCTCGTTTGCAATTCATCGTGGGTCGAGATGGAACGGTGTTACAGGCCGAGATGACTAAAAAATCTGGAGCCGCTGCTTTGGACGAATCGGTCACTCAGGCGGCGAAGGCTTTGAAAAAGATTTCCGAGTCTCTTCCTTCAAGTTTCCCAAAAGACCGCTACACTGTGGAAGTTAATTTCCACATTGAGTAAATGACTGGCTTGCGAATATTCCTCTTAGCTTTGCTTTGGCTGACTCAGTCAACAGCACAAGCTGTGACTTTGCCGTCATGGTTGAAGCTGTCTCCAGCTTCTAAAAAGGCTTCGGTCAAACTGCCTCCGCGTAAGCTGAGCCTGGGGGAGTTCTCGGGTGCGACCGGGGTGAGTGCCAAAAATTCCCTCCTGGCTGAATTGACCAATTCACGAGAATTTCAGATCACCGATCTGGGTGCTGATTTTGTGGTTTCAGGCTCATCAGTGGGCGGACGTGTGATGGGGCGTCTGAATCGTGCCGATGGTAAACTGGTCTTTGAGCGCACCTATGCAGCGCCTGGACTGGATGAAAATTTGCGAGCTTTCGCCGACGATGTCATTTTTGCCGCAACTGGCAAACCAGGGCTTTCTACAAGCCGGCTGGTCTTTGTCAGTGATCGCACCGGCACAAAGCAGATTTATACCTGCGATGTTCAGGGGAAAGAGGTGCAGCAAATCACGCGCCATACGCATGGCGCAGTGTCTCCCTCATTATCACCTGATGGCGGTGCCATCGCCTACACAGCCTATCGCTCCGGTTTCCCTGTGGTGGAGATTTTAGATCTGGGCATAGGCTGGGAGCGCACGGTGACGGATACTCCCGGCAGTAGCTTTGGAGCAGCATTTTCTCCCGACGGTCAAAAACTGGCGTTGGTCATGAGCTTTCTGGGGAACCCCGAGATATTTGTTACGGATTTAAGCACCAACACTGCCGGCTGCATCAGCGATACCATTGGTGCCCCTAGCAGCCCTTCCTGGCATCCTGATGGCAAGCAAGTCATCTTTGCCGATGATCGAGGCCAGGGGCCGCGATTGTATGTGGCAGAGGTACCGGAAAAGGACGGGTCCGAAGCCCGGCTGTTCTTATGGCGTGCAGGACACTCCTTTTGCACAGATCCGGAATTTTCTCCAGATGGTCGCCATGTGGCCTTCACCACGCGGATCGGTCGAGAAACGGCGGTGGTGATCAAGGAATATCCTCAGGGGGCCTCGCAGGTCATCCAGGCAGAAGGTGCTCAGCATCCGTCTTGGAGCCCCAATGGGCGCTACCTCTGTTATTCCCAGCATGGCACGCTGTATGTGCATGATCTGCGAACGTCCGTCCGCCGCACTGTATTAACCCAGTACGGGACCATTTCTGAACCCCGCTGGATGCGATGAGACACTGCCTAACCAGTTTTTTAACTTCAATCCTGCTTTGCAGTTGTGGTGGCGTAACTTCTCCTTTTCAGGAGAAAAAGGCAGACATCGTTTTTGCCCTCGGTTCAAAAGATGGCTTCGCTAGCCCAATGATGGCGTCTTTGAAGCCAGCCTGTCCGGCTCTGGTGTTTCGGGGGACAAGTTATGCGCTCAATGGGGCTCATAAAAAGCAGCTTCTTCAAATGGCGGAAAGCTGGAAGGAAACAAAACCACGCTACCTCATCGCTGGTTATACCCCGCCTGATTTGCCTGAGGACTACGCCCGAGCTCTCTCTGAACGACGGGCTCTGGCTGTGCGTCAGAACCTCATCGAAGCAGGTGTGGAAGCCTCGCATCTTCAAACGGTGGGCTTTGGTCATGATTCAGCCCCGTCTGGGCCGACCACGTCCGTGGTCGTCATTTATAAGCAGTAGAGAATTTTACAAAGCTGAATCAATGCCTGAAAGGCCGCAATAAGGCCCTTCAGGCAGAGGATTATGAGGCAAGCACCGGTTCTTCTGCGGGAGCAGGCACCGATTCTTCGGCTGTTAATTCAAGCAATGGCGTTTGCTCTTCGATTTCATGGTGCCCTTCGTCTGCGGCCACTTCCGCAGCTAGGCGTAGTTCCTCCTGCTTCGTCGGGCGAGTGTCTTCCGTGGTCATCCGCACGCCGATGGGTTTGCTGATGCCGAATTCCTGCATGGACACTCCATAGATCACGTCTGCCCGGCTCATGGTGCGCTTGTTATGCGTCACGATGATGAACTGGGAGTTATCAATGAAGTTGTCCAGCATCTTCAGGAAGCGTGAGATGTTCGATTCATCCAGAGGGGCATCAAGCTCGTCCAGCACACAGAAGGGGCTGGGCTTCACCTGATAGATGGAGAAGAGGAGAGCCACGGCCGTCATGCTGCGCTCTCCGCCGGAAAGTAGCGAAATGGTCTGAAGCTTTTTGCCCGGTGGTTTGGCGATGATCTCAATGCCGGACTCCAAAGGATCCGTGTCGTCTGTAAGCATCAGGTCGGCCTTCGCGGTGGGGCCGAAGAGCTCGCGGAAGTTGTTGTGGAAGAAACCACGCACGAGTTCAAAAGTCTCTAAGAACATCAGCTTCGTGGTCTCATTGATCTTGGCGATGACCTGAAGCAATTCCTCTTTGGAATTGATCAAATCATTGTGCTGAGTGTCGAGGAAATTGTGGCGTTCTTCGAGTTCTTCGAATTCCTGAATCGCATCCAAATTCACCGGGCCGATACCTTCCAGCTTTTGACGCAGTTCACCGACGACTTCGTTCACGAAATCCCAGTCGGGATGGCCTTCTTCGCCCGGGATTTCAATGGTCTCAAGATCCACATCGTCTGCATCTAAGACGGGAATTGGAACCGCTTCGGAGGAAATTTCAGAGGCAGTGTCTTCTGATTCGGAAACTTGGCCGCTGTCCGCAGAGTCCATTTCCGCCGAAGCTATTGCGGTCTTTTTCCTCTCCCCTCGACCTCTGGATTTTTTCTGCTCCTCGATGCTGTACATCAAGGCATGATAGTCGGGCTCAAAGGCAGAGATGTGGAAGGAGTAGCGTTCCTGCACCTGATTGATGAGGTTTTCTAGTCGCAGGTCCACCCGAGTCAATTGTACCTCGATACGGTTGCGAGAATCGCTCAAACCCGTGGTCTGCTGGCGCAGCAGCATGAGCTGGTTTTCGAGCTCGGTGACACGCTCAAAAGCTGCGGCGCGATCTTCTGTCTTGTTTTGCAGATGTTCGTCAATGGCCTCAATGGCACCCCGTTGCGATTCTACCTGTTCCGCAAAACGAGCATTTTCGGCAATGCTTTGTTCCATGCGGCTGCGCCAGGTGTTGATCTCAAGATCGAAGCGCTGAATGGAGGCTTCCAACTCGTGCAACCGAGTCGCCATGGGAGCCTTTTGACGCTCCAGAGATTGAAGCGCACTTTGTTCCAAAGCAAGGGCGGTGCGGAGTTCATTGAGTCGCTCACTGGATTCCAATTCACGACGGAGAAAAGCCTCCATTTCTACCTCTAGTTCCCCCTCATGGATGCGCGCACCTTCGAGCTGCTCCTGAGCCACGGAGGATTCTTCGCGTTGCCAGGCGATCTGAGCTTCGGCAGCTTGGATACGGCTGGTGATTTGGTTTTGATCCCACTCCACACTTTCCAGTTTCGTCGTGGCCTGCTGGAGAGCCCGCTGCACCACGGAGAGTTTGCCTGTGAGTTGGGAGAATCCTTCGCGAGCACGTTGGCTTTGCTCGCGTAAGGTCAATTCTTCCCGCTGCATTTCCTCCACCTGCGCGCGCAGTTGGTCCACCGCCTCTTCCTTTTCGAGAACTTGGTATTCGTAGCCTTCTAATTCGACTTTGAGGGTGCGCACTTCGGCTTCACGGCGCAGCATGGAAGCGGCCTCTTCTTTGGTAGCTCCTCCATGGATGACACCATCCGCACCGATGAATTCGCCCTTCATCGTGGCGATGGCCACATCTCGGAGCTGCTTTTTCAGGCGCAAGGCTGTGTGTAGATCTTCGACGATGAGGACATTATTGAGCAGGCGGTCCGTCAGTTCTTGGACGCCTTGGCGTGCCTTCACTTTGTCCACAGCCCAAGCTATGCCGCCCTCGGGGACCAGTTGCCGATCTGGCACGGCCCGCATGGTCGCGAAGTCATGTGGAAGTAAGGCTGCTTTGCCAAGCTGTTTGTTAGACAGACGGTCAAGGATCTGCGCGGCGAGTTCGCTATCGGTCAATAGCACTGCCTGGAGATGGTCGCGGAGAGCGGCTTCAATAGCGGCGATGAACTGAGGCTCCACCTCAATGGAGGAGGCCAAAAGTCCGCGCACCCCGACAGAAAAGACTTCCGGGTTATCCAGGCCCTTCAATACTTGCTGGGTGCCTTCGGCTAAGCCCTCCCCTTTTTGCAGAAGCTGCTCGATGATCTCAATGCGGGAACGTCGCTGAGTGACGGCGCGCTGAAGCTCGGTGAGTTCTTCGTTCAGGGCATCGCGCTGAGCGCGCTTTTCAATGATGTCACGGGCACAGTTTTTGGCCTTTTCATCCAGCTCATCACGGGTTTGTTCGAGATCCTGGATTTCGCTCTGAAGATTGTCGAATTCGATTTGGCTGGCTTCTTTAGCTTGCGCCGAAGACTGCCGATCATGGGCGAGGGTTTCGTGACGTTGACGGTCGGCGGAAATTTGGTTGGTCAACGATTGCGCCCGGGCATCTGCCGCAGCGATTTGACCTTCAAACTGACGAATGGACTCCCGCACGGCGCGGCGATCACTGTCCAGGCGACTGCGGTCTGGCAGGATGGAATTGTGAACAGAGAGGTGCTCATTAAGAGACATCTGCCGGGTCTCGATGTTTTCGCGAATGCTGATGAGTTGCTCATCGGCGCTGATCATGTCGGCGCGCTGCTGTTCCAGATGCTGCTGGCCTTGCTGGATCTGCTCCTCATTCTGACGGATGCGGCCCTGCAGCTCTTCATTACGCTCATTGTTAAACCCGATGCGACCTTCTGCACTCTGGACTTGGCTGCGCAGTTCCTGGGACTGCTGGCGGAGTTGATTGATTTGAGATTCGACAGAGTGATAAGCTTCGCGAGTTTCAGTGGCTTCCTGTTCAGTCGCTTGGAGGCGGGTTTGTAAGTGTTCCAGTTGCTCCGTCATCATGCGTACATGATTTTCGGACTCGGATTTTTCTGCGCTGTACTCGCTGTATTGGCGATGTGCGAGATGGGTGTCAAACATGCGCACATCATCCAGCAGAGTCTGGTAACGACGTGCCTTAGCGGCCTGCCGCTGGAGGGTTCCCATCTGGCGCTTCACTTCGGCGATGACATCGGCCACGCGCAGTAAGTTTGCTTCGGTGTACTCCAGTTTGCGTAGAGCTTCTTTTTTCTGTCCTTTAAATTTGGTAATGCCGGCGGCTTCTTCAAAGACCATGCGGCGGTCTTCCGGTTTGGAACTCAGCAGCATGTCAATCTGGCCCTGTGCCATGATGGAGTATGCCTGACGGCCAATACCCGTGCCGGAGAAGAGATCATTGATGTCCTTCAGACGGCAGACCGTGTTGTTCAGGCGGTATTCACTGCGACCATCGCGGAAGACACGGCGGCAGATGGCGACTTCATTGTATTCCACGCCCAGGGCCTGCTCACAGTCGGCCATCGTCAGCACCACTTCAGCAAGGCCTACGGGCTTGCGTTTGTCCGTACCGTTGAAAATGACGTCTGCCATTTCCTCACCACGCAGTGCTTTGGCGGAGGTCTCTCCTAAAACCCAACGAATGGCGTCCACCACATTCGATTTGCCGCAACCATTTGGACCGACAATGCCAGTCACTCCTTTGTGAAACTCAAAGTGCGTCTTGTCTGCGAAAGACTTGAAGCCGTGAAGGGTGAGGCTTTTGAGGTACATGAGAGTGGAAAAGGTGAACCTGTTAAGGTGCCAGACTCAGCCCTTATCGAGCAAGTGAGAAGCAAATAATTTACTATATCTTGTGGTTAATTAATTAATCTTAAACAAGATGTGTGATTTTAGTGCCTGATTTTTTTGTGAATAGTCGCTGAAGCTGTGAATAAACAGGCAAGAAAAAACCCGCCTGCGAGATCGCAGGCGGGTTCAATATCAAATGCTTAAAAGACGGTTACTTGGCTTTTACCAAGACTTTCTCCAGCGTGCCGGCGAATTCGCCGGGGGTGGTGCCACCGATCTGGTTGCCAAGATCTTTACCGTCTGCACTGAGGAACTGAATGTGTGGGATGCCTTCCACTTTGTATTTGGTGGAGGGGGCGGCATTGGCTTCCTGGTCAACGTCCAGATAGGCCCAGACAAATTTGTCATGCAGTGGGGTGACTTCCTTGCTGGGATAGACTGCCTTTTTCATGGACTGGCAAGGGCCGCACCAGGCCGCCGAGAAGACAAGGATAACAGGCTTGTTTTCCTTCTTGGCCATCTCGATAGCGGCTTTGTAATCGGTACCAAATTTAGGGCTGCCAGCTGGGAAATCTGCTGCGAGCAGAGGCAGGGCAAAAACGGCGGCAAGGAGAGTGATGAGCTTTTTCATAAGTTGAAGGTGCGTGATGGGCACGTGGATAAGACGTGGGCTTCAGGTTTTTATTCCAACTGTAAACGTGCCAGGGTCCCGTACAGGCTGCCTTCTTTGGCCACCAATTCTTCATGGGTGCCACGCTCGACGATGGTGCCACCGCTAAGGACGAGAATCTGATCACAACGACGAACCGTAGAAAGGCGGTGGGCGATGATGATGGAAGTCCGGTTTTCCATGAGCTTATCCAAAGCATCTTGGACGAGTCGCTCGCTTTCGGCATCCAGACTGCTGGTGGCCTCATCGAGAATGAGAATCGCCGGGTCAGCTAAGATCGCCCGGGCGATGGCGATGCGCTGGCGCTGTCCCCCAGAGAGCTGGGTGCCACGCTCGCCGACGAGGGTGTCATAGCCTTCCGGAAGCTTCTCGACAAAAAGATGCGCATTGGCCTTTTTTGCGGCTTCGATGATCTCAGCCTCGGAGGCATCGGGTTTCCCATAGGCGATGTTTTCCCGAATGCTGCCGCCGAAGAGAAGAATCTCTTGGGGGACGAGAGCGAGGTTTTTACGCAAGGTCGGCAGGGCCATGTCGGCGATGGGCTGGCCATCGATTAAAATGCGACCACTTGTAGGCTCATAGAAGCGGTAGAGCAGGGAAATGGAGGTTGTTTTACCACTGCCGCTTGGGCCAACGAGGGCAATGCGTTGGCCTGCTTTGGCTTGCAGGGAAAATTCACGCAACACAGGTGCATCTGGGCGGGTGGGGTAGGCAAAGCCGATGTCGTTCATCTCGATCTCGCCTTTGAACCGCACTTTAGGGGCATCAAGGACTTCCGGCTCGGTCGGTTCTAGCAGGATCTCACGCACGCGATCAGTCGCGCCGAGGGTGCGCTGGATCTGAGTGATGAGCTCAGAAAACTGGCCGACGGAGGAGGCGATGACGGCACTGAAAGCGGCAAATTGAGTGAGCTCCTCAGAAGAAATCTGGCCTTCACTGAGCATCCTCAAAGCGACCCATGTAACGACGATAAGGGCGAGACTGAAGGCAAAAATGATGAAGGCCACGAAGGCGGCTCGAGGAGCGGCGGCACGGATGGCTGTGGTGAGGAAATTGCCGAGGTTTTGGTTATACCTAGCCATTTCATGGGCTTCATTGGCAAAGGCTTTGACACTGATGATGCTTTGGAGGCTTTCTTCTACCACCACCTGAGTATTGGCCAGATCATCCTGGGCTTTGCGGGTAAGTTTGCGGATGCGGGCACCGAAGATAGCAATCATGACGATGACCACCGGAATGGTGGCGATCATCACCAACGCCAGTTTCACACTGATCTGGAGTACGAGCACCAGGGAGCCTAGCAGCATGACGCTGTGCCGAATGGTCATCGGGATGGCCACCACCAGCGTCTCACGCATAGACTCCACATCATTGGCAAGGCGAGACGCGAGTTCCCCCACGCGGCGCGCATTGAGGGTGCCCATGGGCAGACGAATGATACGGCTGTAGGTTTCTCTCCGCAGAGTTGCCAGCGCACGTTCACTGGCTTTGGCAAACAGCATGATGCGCCAAAAGGCAATGAAGGCCTGCACCGTCACAATGCCTGCCAGAATGAAGATGGAGTGCTGCAACTCGGCCATCCATTCAGGTCCCTTAGCGCCCCCGAGACCTTTGCCAACGACCTCTGCCGTCAGCTTAAAAAACGTGACCGAGAGCAAGGCCGTCGTGGCCAGCGCTATCAACGCAGGGATGAAAACATTGAAGTGAGGCCGCAGATAGCGCAGGAAGAAAGCTGCATCCCGCCAAGCAGCGCGGTCCCAGATTTTTTTGGTCGGAGGAGTGTCAGGCATGAAAATTCAGAAGGGGAGATAGATCAAGAAAAGGACGCGATGCACGCACTACTTGGCGCGGGCCAGCATTTTGAGGATGGATTTAGCTGGATTTCCCATGCCCAGGATTGAGCCTTGGCTTTCTCCGCCGCCGACATTGAGAGCCACTACTTCGCCTGCTTGATTTAGGACTGGCGCACCACTAGTTCCGGCTAGGGCGATATCTTTGGCCACAAAAGCATAGACGAGTTCTGTCTCGTTGGAGACCTGAACAATGGCGGGCAGCATATCCAGGGTTTCCTTGCCTCGTTGCCGTCCATGAAGATAAACTGTGTCTCCCTCCTTAGGCTGCGTTTCTGAAAGGTGCAAGGTAGCGCGGACACTGGGGAGATCCACGCGGTAGGCGGCCAAATCATGGGCGTAACCTTGATTGTCTGAACCCCGAGCTCCGGGAATGGTCATTGGACGGGTGGAGGTGATGGCTTTGGTGGGATCTGCGATAGAAAGCCCCGTAACTGCGACGAAAATCTGGGGCACTTCCTGCCAAGTGAAGTCACGTTCGAGTCCACAGGCTGGCCCAAACAGATGGTGGGCCGTGAGCAGAAGAGGCTCTGGTACTCCAGGGACACGGCAAAGAAACGCAGTGCCACCTGAAAAGGAATCCTGCCCGCTCATAAAAGTCGGCTTGAGAACGACGTGAGAGGGGACCCCTGGGGCCTGAATCGGCTCTGCGCTCATGCCGGGAGTTGCTAGGCAGATTAGCAGGCTGAGGATTCGCAAAGAAAAAGACAAGTGGGACATCAAAGATGGGCAGTGTGGAAGGGATGGGGCGGGATGGCAAGGACGGCAGTCATCTGGTTGCAACAACGGCCAGGATGAACGAACGAGATTCCTGCCTCTCATGCTGCAAGTTTCTCAACTCAATCTCCCAGTGGACCACACGGATGCCGATTTGCGTGCGGCTCTACTCAAACGCCTCGGAGTGAAGGATGCGACCTTTACCCTGAAACAGCGCGCCATTGATGCCCGCCGCGGTCATGTGAATTTTAGCTATACCCTGCTGGTGGAGGTGGCTGATGAAACCCGTGTGCTAAAGGCACTGAAGGAGGATACGAAGGTCATCGCAGCCCCCGATGAGACCTATGTCGCGGTGACAGCCCCCCCCAGTGGTCAATCTGGAGGGGCGGGGCGGCCCGTGATTGTGGGCACAGGGCCTTGTGGACTTTTTGCAGGCCTGCTGCTGGCACGGGCAGGTTTGAAGCCGATTTTACTCGAGCGTGGCAAGGCAGCGGGAGACCGCGCGCGAGACGTGACTGGCTTTTGGCGGCGCGGCTGGGATTTTAATCCCGAGTCGAATGTGCAGTATGGCGAAGGTGGCGCTGGCACCTTTTCGGATGGCAAGCTTTACACCCAAATCCGTGACCGGGAACATCGCATTCCTTGGCTGCTGAAAGAGATGGTGGCTGCAGGAGCCCCCGAAGATATTTTGATCAAAGCCCGGCCTCACATTGGGACGGATCGCCTCATCAAGGTCGTCCGGCATGTGCGGGAAGAGATCATCTCTCTCGGCGGAGAGGTCAGGTTCAGTTCCCGCGTCAGTGACGTGGTGGTGGAAAAAGGTGCGATGCGTGCCGTGGTGTTGGCGGATGGTGCTGTGATCGAAGGCAGTCCTATCGTCTTTGCCATCGGCCACAGCAGTCGCGATACCTTCAGCATGCTGCATGCGCGAGGCATTCCCTTTGATCCGAAGCCATTCTCCGTGGGGGTCCGAATCGAGCACCCCCAAAAGTTGGTGGATAAGATGCTCTTTGGCAAATGGGCCGGGCATGAGCGCCTGGGGTCTGCCCCCTACAAATTTGTGGCCCATTGTGACACAGAACGGAGCGCGTATAGCTTTTGCATGTGCCCTGGGGGCCTTGTGGTGGCGGCTACTTCGGAACCGGGCATGGTGGTGACCAATGGCATGAGCAGCTATGCCCGCGCGGAGGCGAATGCCAATGCTGGGTTCATGGTCGAGGTAGGGCCTGAGGACTATGGGCAGGCGCATCCTCTGGCCGGGATCGAATTTCAGCGCCAGATTGAGCGCCGCGCTTATGAAGTCGGCGGCAGCAATTACCATGCTCCTGCTCAGCTCCTGGGAGATTTTCTTTCCGGGCGTGCCTCCACCAGTCAAGGCAGCGTGAAGCCATCGTATGAACCTGGCGTCGTCTGGACGGACCTGCGGGAAGTTTTGCCTGAGGCAGTGATCGAGACGCTGAAGGAAGCGGTGCCTCGCATTAACAAAAGCTTGCCAGGTTTTGACCTGGCGGATGCCGTTCTCACGGCGGCTGAAACTCGCAGTTCAGCGCCGGTGCGGATTCCTCGTGACCCCGCGACTTATGAATGCGTCTCGCTGAAGAATTTTTATCCGGCTGGTGAGGGCGCTGGGTATGCGGGTGGGATTATTTCTGCGGCTGCCGATGGCATGCGCGTGGCGGAGGCGATCCTGAAAGCGCGCTAAAAGTCCGTCCAAGTTAGCGGTGATTTTGAGCTGCGAAGGGCGGCTAAACGTCGCCGCCACTCGTTTTTGTGTGTAGAATAGTTTTCAACAATCGCTCAACGTTTCCGTCATAGCCTCTGCGCAGATACGCGTTTTTGAAAACTTACCCAACCCATGAAAACACCCATTCGATTGACTCAAATCCTGGCCGCGGCGGGACTGTTGACTCTCTCCATCAGCCCTTTAGTTGCCGATCTGAAAGCTCCACCTAAACTGGCCGCTAGCGAATTCCATGCTCGTCTTTTGAAAGACGATGCTGCCCTGCCCGCTGGTGGGCAATTGCAGATGAGCTACGCCACAGTGGTGGAAAAGATCCTCCCCAGCGTCGTCACCATCTTTGCCTACGGTGGCAAGTCAGATTCAGAAACGCCGAAGCTGGAGGACATCCCTCCTCAGTTGCGTCCCTTCTTTGATCGTTTCTTTGATGAAAATGGCAATCCAGAGTCCCCTCAACAACAGCCTCGCAATCCACGCGGGCGTCGGGGTGGCCAGCAGCAAGAGGAAGAAGAACGCACACGGCCCAATGGTGTCGGCTCTGGCTTCATCGTCTCCAGCGACGGTTACATCATGACGAACAATCACGTTGTGGGCGAAGCTGAGAAAATTGAAGCGGTGGTGGAAATCAATGGCCTTAGCCGCACTTATCTAGCCAAGGTGATCGGGACCGATCCTCTCACGGATGTGGCCTTGATCAAGATTGATGCCACCGATCTGCCCCAAGCGACTCTCGGCGACAGCGACAAGCTTCGCGTAGGTGATATCGTGCTCGCTGCCGGTGCGCCGATGGAACTGAACCGCTCCGTAACCCAGGGCATCGTCAGCGCTCTTGGTCGCAGTGGCATGAACATCGTGGGCAATGGCCGAATGGCGGGTTATGAAGACTTCATCCAGACGGATGCGTCTATCAACCCTGGCAACTCTGGTGGCCCTCTGGTGGATGCCCTCGGGCGTGTGGTCGGCATCAATACGGCCATCCTTTCTCGCTCAGGCATGAATGCAGGCATTGGTTTTGCCATCCCTGTGAACATGGCCATGCGCATTGTCGAGGACTTGATTGATAACGGCTCCGTTCGCCGTGGTCGCCTGGGCATCGTGCTGATGGATTTGGATCGTGAAAAAGCGGAAATCCTCGGATTGAAGGATCAGGGGGGAGCCGTCGTTCGCACCGTGTTCAACGATACACCGGCTGAAAAAGCTGGTATGGAACCTGGAGACGTGGTGACTCATGTGGATGGTCAGCGTGTGGATAGCAGTGCCAAACTGCGTCTTGTCATCAGTGGTCGCAAACCAGGGACAGCCGTGAACCTCACGGTGTTGCGTGATGGCAAGAGCGTGCCTGTGACGGCGACTCTGGACGAGATGACCGATGATGCTGTGGCTCAGTCGAACACCAATTCGCCTCGCGGTGGTGGCACGGGTACGAGCATTGCCGAAATCATCCCTGGAGTGACGGTGCAGAATCTCACTCCGGCCACGCGTGAACGCTATGATATCCCGGCCAACGTCGTGGGAGTCATCGTCACAAAGCTGGAAGCTGAAAGCAAAGCCGCTGCCATGGGGATGGAGGAGGGGGACGTCATCATGACGGTCAATAAAAATCCCGTCCGAGCAGTCGGAGAAGCCCATGAGATGGCGAAGACCAGCGAAAAAACCGTGATGCTGAAAGTCTATCGAGGTGGTGACACCATGCTTTTCATGGTGAACAAAAACTGATTGGCTGACTCGTCGTTTCTGCCCGTGCCTTCCGTCCGAGGGCACGGGCTTTTTTGTGCTCAAGGGTTGAGAAAAGACGCAATGGGTCCATCTTCACCCTGTGACAGGTTCGTTCCATGGCCATCCCCCCGCTGCCGCCTCTCCCGTGCTGCCGGGGAGACCGCGCGTAGCCCCTTCGCAGCCTCGTTTGTTGCCAGATCTGGAACCCCCGTATCATGTTATCTTGCACGATGATGATGAGCATACTTTCGAGTACGTCATTGAGATGATGAATGCTCTTTTCGGGTACGAACTGCAAAAAGGCTTTCAGATCGCGCGTGCTGTGAATGAGCAGGGGCGTGCAATCGTGGTAACCTGCCACAAGGAATTGGCTGAGCTACGGGTAGAATAAATCCATGAATATGGGCCAGACCCACAGGCCAAAGAGAGTAAGGGGTCGATGAAAGCCTCCATGGAACCTGCGGAGTAAGTCTGAAACTTTTTCACTGCTTGTGGGGTTATAGCTGGGGTATGAAGCCCTCTCCCGCCTTTTATTGGTTGTGCTCCCTTTCACTTTTTGCATCGGCTCAACAGCCTGCCGCGCCGGCCGAACGCACGAAGCGTTTGTTTGATCAAATTGATGCCGACAAAGATGGCAAACTAAGCCAGATGGAACTGCCTGAGCGGCTACGTCCCAATTTCGGCCGGGTGGATAGTGATAAGGATGGCTTCATTTCTCGTGAAGAGCATTTAGCGGTCGTCGGGCGTTCCCAGCAAGGGCGTCCAGCCCCTGGAAAGCGCCCTTTACCAGCTGGGGTCGAGGCGAAATTGGACTTGGCTTATGCAGAGTCTGATAACCCACGTCAGAAGCTAGATCTCTATCTTCCTAAGCAACGCAAAACGGAAAAGCCTCTGCCAGTCATCATCTTTATCCATGGTGGCGGCTGGCGGGGAGGGGATAAAAGCAGCGGCATTGGCAATGTGGGACGTTTTGTCGCCTCAGGGGAATATGCGGGAGTGTCTGTGGCCTACCGCCTAACCAATGAAGCTCAATGGCCCGCTCAGATTCATGATTGCAAAGCCGCCATCCGTTGGGTGAAAGCGCATGCTTCTGAATACGGGCTGGATGCCTCAAAGATTGGCGTGTGGGGAACTTCAGCAGGCGGGCATCTGGTGTCCATGCTCGGCACGAGTGGAGATGTGAAAGCGCTTGAAGGCAACCTGGGCAAGCACCTGGATCAAGACAGCAAAGTCACCTGCGTGGTGAATTTCTTCGGTCCTGAAAACTTCCTCACCATGGTTCGCCAGCCTAGCACGATTGACCGCACGAAAGGCAAAGATTACCCCGAAGCTTTGTTGTTAGGCGGGCCAGTCACTGAGCGAGAAGCCATCGCCAAGGAGGCCTCTCCTGTCACGCATGTCACTGCGGGCGACTCTGCCTTCTTCACCGCTCATGGCACGAAAGACCCTCTCGTTCCATTTGCGCAGGGAGAGGAAATCCATGCGGCGCTGATGAAAGCAGGCGTCCCTTCGCTCCTGCAAGAGATGACCAATGGAGGTCATGGCTTCCGCAGTGAAGTGCTGGATCAGCGGATTCAGCAGTTCTTTGATCTGTATCTGCGTGGTATCGAATCCAAGATCGAAACCACGCCGATTGCGATTGAGCCTAAATAAAGAGGCTCGTCCGTCTTACTTCTTGGGCTTCGCCGGTGCGGGGGGCTTCGGCTCGACGTAAGGAGGGTTGGTGTAGGCTCCAGGAGCCACGTCTTTGAGGTTGGCAGGGATCTCGGCCTGCACTTGACCCAGTGCCCAGCGCACACCGCCAATGAGGATGTCTTGGAAGACGGGATTCGTCCAAATGTCTTCTCGGTGGCCCATGGCGGTATACCACACGCGGCCTTCGCCTTCTTTGCGTGCCCAAGTGCTAGGGAACGGTGGGCGCTTATATTCATCCCCGGTCATTGCAGGAGCATCCATCACGCTGAGCACATGGATATCTGGGGTAAAGTCTTTGAGCGAGTACCACTCTTCATGGAGGGAATACTCTGGACCAACTTTTTCAAAGCCTGGGAACTTGGGGTTCACCACGGTGTTTTTTACCGCTTGTTGAGCTCCATGTTTGATGAACTCGCCGCCGAGGAAACGCACATAGGAATCAGCCTGCTCTCCGTGATTGAGGTAACGATCCGGACCTTTTTTGGACTCGTTGTTGGTGTGGAAGGTGTCGCTGGCTGAGTGGGTGCCGATGAAACCTTTGCCAGATTTGACGAAGTCGAAAAGAGCCTGCTTACCCTCAGCGGTCATCGGGGGCTGCTTGTCGGTGCCTTCTTCAAGAAGATTGCCAGTGGTGTAAAAGAACACGGCATCAAATTGAGCCAGATAGTCCTTGCCGAACTTGGAGCCATCCTTGGAAAACTCGAAGTCCCAGCCTTGTTTGGCTCCGAGATCCAGCAGCACTTTTTCGGCATAACTGGGCTGGCCGTTTTTCCAGGAGATGACGCTGTGTTCAAAGCCGCTGGACTTGGAGAAGAAGAGGATGCGGGGTTTCTTGGCTTCGGGTGCGGCGAAGATAAGGCTGATGGCAAGGCCAAGACAGGCCAGGGGGGCGAGGAGTTTCGGGAGCATGATGAGAGGTGGCTTTTATCCTGGGCGGGCAGTCGTGTAAAGGCTAGGCTGCGGCTTTCCGGGCTGCGGTGACGAGGTCCATGAACAGCTTTTTCTGCTCAGCGAGGGCAGCCACTCGATCTGCTGGTTTGGTGCGGGCCTCCAGAAGGATCCAGCCTTCGTAGTCGGCCTCAACGAGGAGTCGGGCCAGTTGATCATAGGGATACTTGCCTTCGTTGACTTCGCGGATGTGGGTGGTCTTGCCCAGGAAGGATTGAACTTTGGCAAAGTTGGCGGCGATGCCTTCGCCTTTCAGATCTTCGTCATTGGAGTTCCAGCAGACGCGGACGTTGTCGCGCGCGGCTACTTCCATGATGGTTTTGATATGGCCAAGGTCGCAGACACCGCCATGCACTTCCAGGCGGATTTCCTGGCCGAAGCCCAGGGCGTAATCGCCGAGTTCGGCCAGGGACTTGCCGATCTGTTCCAGGGTCTTTTCCACAGCGACTTCTTTGGGCAGGGCGTTTGGTTTCACCTTCACGCCGCTGCCGCCGATATCGTGGCTTAGCTTGATGTAGTCCTTGGCGGTGGTAATGTGCTTTTGCACCTGCGCTGCATCGGCGCTGTGAAACTCGGCATTGGTGCCCATGCCCAGCACTTTCACAGGGGAGTCTTCGAAGCGTTTGCGAACTTCGGCTCGCTGAGGTGCGGTCAGGGTAGGTTCCACTTTGTGGGCGTGTTCGATTCGCAGTTCCACGCCCAGCACCTGAGCTTGTTCGCAGTTGGCGATCAGGGTGGGAAGATCCCAGTCCGCACCCCACATGTAGGTCACCAGGCCATACTGGATGTTTTCGCCCTTGTAGCTGAGCTTAGCCTCCTGAGCGGCGAGAAAGCCGGTGGCGCTGCTGCCGAGGAGGGTGGTGAGGAAATGGCGGCGGGTGTTCATGGGATAAGACGGATGAAGGGAAGTTGAACGAAAGCCGGGGGTGAAAACAATCCTTTTTGTCCGGCATTTTGGTCGGTGGTGACGGGTGGATCCTTTACCTTTGCCTAAGTCTAATGAAATCGCAGGCATGCCGTTGTTGTCCTGGCTGATAAACTTTTGGTTATGAACTTCCTCCCTTTGTTGCTGCGTGCCTGTCACGGCTTGCATGCCCTGGTTGTCCTGCTGCCCCTTTGCCTGGGGAGCTGCGTGGGGGCACGGGTGAAGTCGGAGGTCACCTTTCGGGATCCGGCGTTTGTCCAGGGGGCCCTGAAAGGAAAAACGGTGGCCGTCACGGGTGTGCTGGTGGGTCCCCACATCACTCCGCCCAACCGAGTGCAGGAAGCCATGATCGGCGAAGATCTGGAGGTTTTGCTCAAGGCTTCGCCCGCAATGGGAACCGTCATCGGAGGAAAGGTTTTTGAGCAGAAGGTGGGGAAGGTCTGGGATCGTGCCCTGTGGCAGAAATCTGGCAGCTTGAAACTGGCCCTGACCCCGGCGCAAAAGGCCAGGGTCCAGTTCCTGGGCATTCATTACTTCCTGGTGGTCACCCTGCCGGTAAACAACACCCATGAGGAGATTGACCGTGATGCTTTGACTCACACCAACACCACCTATGACGAGAATGGAAACGTGGAGACCTGTGACTCTACGACAACTTACACCATCCAGGCTATGAGCTTCCGTAGGCTGGTGGCCTGCCATCATCTGTATGATGTGGCCAGCGGACGTAATATCTGGCGCACGTATGGCGAGCACGTTCTTTATCGAACGTCTGAAAGGGCATCTATTTCAGGCTACCCTGAGCAGCCGCCTTTTCCGGCTCCGCCAGGAGAGTCTGAAGTGGCTAAGGCGATCTCTGAAAAGGTGCTGAAGCTGCTCCTATGAAAAAGCCCGCACCTGTTTCCAGATGCGGGCCTTTGAAGGATATTAATTGGATCAGTGAGAAAGGAACTCATCCAGCGCCGCCTTGGTGATGCGGTACTGGGTGCCGATCTTTTTGCCTTTCAGATCTCCTGCTTCAATGCTGGCGAGGACATCGCCTTCAGTCACGCCTAGGGTCTGGGCCACCTGAGCCGGGGTGAGGATGTCCGCCACCGGTGCCGCAGCAGGGGCGCCGGCTGGAGCGCCTGCTACAGGGGTTGCCTGAGGCTGGTTAGGATTAAAGACTCCCTGATTAAACATTTGGTTAGCCATGCCAAAACCCATCGCGATTTCAGCTGCTGCCCCCGCGGGGCCACCGCCTTCGCCTTTGGCCATGCCTTCAGCCATCTGGAACTTCACGTAGTCGTTCAGGTTGCCGATGGCGCTCATGCTGCTGCGCTTATCAATGGCGGCTTCGACTTCTGGCGGCACGCTGGCGTTTTCCAGAAGGAAGGTGGTGATCTCAATGCCGTATTTGCTGACGGTCGCCGGATTGATGATCGGCAGCAGGGCATCGCCCAGCTCGCTGTAACGGGTGGCGAGATCAAGAACAGGCACCTTGGCGCTGGCCAGGGCATCCGTGAAGACGCTGACGATGCGGCTGCGCATGGTGTCGGCGAATTCATCCAGGCGGAAATGGTGGTCGGAGCCGGCAACTTCTTTGAGGAACACTTTGGGGTCCACAATCTTGAAGTCAAAGGTGCCGAAGGCGCGGACGCGGACGATGCCGAAGTCCTGGTCTCGCATCATGATGGGGTTGCTAGTGCCCCATTTGTTACCCGTGAAAAGGCGGGTGGTGACGTAGTAGATGTCCGCCTTGAAGGGGGACTCAAAACCATATTTCCAGCCTTTCAGCGTGGAAAGGATGGGGATGTTGTCCGTGGTGAGGCTGTGTTTTCCAGGCTCAAACGTATCGCCAAACTGACCCAGGTAAACGAACTGAGCCACCTGGGACTCACGCACGATGAGCTGAGCACCGCGTTTGATTTCCTTGTCCTCGTCCGGGAAACGCCAGGAGAGCGTGTCGCGTGAGTCATCTGTCCACTGGATGATTTCCAGGAACTGTCCTTTGAGGTAATCCATGAGGCCCATAATCGTGTAAGGTAGAGAGTTGTGATGTCCTAGGGTTTGAGACTGGCGGCTGACAGCGGAATCATAGCACGTTTAGAAGACTGTCTGTTACGATTCCGCGCTCAATTTATCATCCTTAGTGCTTCAGAAGCCACTCGGTGGTGCGAGGGTTGAAGTCAGATAAGCATTCCCAATGGAAGGCATGACCGGCATTGTCGTAGAGATGAAGATCTGCACCTGGGATGGCTGCGGCGACTTCTTCGCCCATCCATTTTGGCGTGAAGACATCGTCTTTGCCGCCGATGACGAGGGCGGGGCACTTGACGTTTTTCAGTTCGCTGAGTGTGTTGTGTGTGATGGCGGCAGCTGCTTGGGCTTCCATGGCATGCACTGGCTGCGGGGCGGAATTGATAGCAGCGTCTTTGAGGCCCTGCTGCATGTTGTTCCAGCAGTCGTCATTGTCGAACCAGGGTTTGGTGAAGATGAGCATCTGCACATAGTGCATAAAGTCTTCGGGGCGCATGGTGGCCTTGCACTTCATCATGTGCTGCCAGGTGTAGAGGCCGAAGCGGTCCTGCCGTGCCCAGGTGCACATGAGGATCATGCTCTTCACTTTCTCTGGATGACGAAGGGCGAGCTGCTGGGCGATGACGGAGCCTAAGGAGCAGCCCACGACACGGGCCTGCTTGATGCCCAGCTGGTCCATCAGGCCTGCATAGTCATCGGCCATCATGGCGCTGGTGTAAGGACCTTCGGGTTTATCAGTCTGGCCCACGCCTCGGTTATCGCCTAGGATGCAGCGAAAGTGTTTAGACCATTCGGCAGCATGCGCTTCCCACACGCCGCCAGGAGCGGTGACACCCATGATGCAGACCAGCGGTTCGCCGCTGCCGCGTTCTTCGTAATACATCTGGATTCCGTTGGTGCTGACGTGGGGCATGATTTTGAAGGAAGGTTGTGTTGAAGTACTGAAATGATCCATGTTCGCAGAGAACTGGGACTAGCCGGGATTTAGCGGAAATGGGTCGCTGCGCCAAGCAAAAGTCTGTGCGGATATCGCTGCCCAGCTTGTTTGGCGATGTTACGTATGTGTTACAAGCCGTCAGGTAGGGGTTCTAGATAGCTGTTTTTTGTACTTTCCGCCTCCCTTTCAGAAATCTTTGGCCGTGGATCGCATTAAATAAGTGTACGCCATGTTTTTTTTCCCCCGCCCTTTTTTGCTACTTGTGGCCACGCAAGTCGCCTTGTTCTGCTTGCAGCCTTTGACCGTGGTGGTGGCAGCATCTGATAAAGTCACCTCTCGACTGGCGGACCCCCTCACGATTCCTTTTAGCCAGCTCGGGGCAGAAGTGCAAAAACAGTATTCTGGTGATGGGATTGGTATTTCAGCCTTGGGTCAAGAAGCCCGTTTACGTGTCCAGTTTCAGCAACTGACAGGAAAGGTCTCCGATGAGGGGCTATGGTTAGAATCAACGGATGCAATGACGGGGAGCGGCTGCCAATTTCGAGTGCGGGCGACTTCTGTAGGGAGGGCACAGTCTCAGATGAAGTTGGCAGAAAAGGGGCAGGTTAAAATGTCGTCTGAATTGGTTTCCTACATTCGATCAGGTCTGGTGGAGGAGTATCGTGTCAGCACCGATGGGGTTCGGCAGGATTTTGTCGTGATGCAAGCACCTGAGGGCATCGGAGAATTACGAGTCAAGTTGCTGGTAGAGGGGGCAAAGATAGCTCTGGCCGACAGCGGCGTGCTGCTTACGCTGAACGGCAGCGGGCGTGAGATCGCCTACAGCCGCCTAAAGGTGGTGGATGCCAAAGGTCGGGAACTGAAGGCACGTTTTTCCGTAGCAGGGCCTGGCGATTTGGAGATCTGCGTTGAGGATGTGGATGCCGTTTACCCCGTGCGGATCGACCCTACCTTCAGCGATGCGGACTGGTTCAGCATGAATGGACCGCAGGGCCCCAATTCCACGGTTTATGCTTCAGCCGTTGACAGCCAGGGCAATCTTTACCTTGGAGGTGCCTTTACTCAGGTGGGCAGCCTGACGGTGAACTATGTGGCCAAGTGGGATGGTGCCGCCTGGAGCGCGCTGGGCAGCGGGCTGAGCGGTGAAGTTCGATCCCTCGCAGTATCCGGCACCACCCTGTATGCGGGTGGACCTTTTTCGACAGCAGGGGGTGTATCGGCACCCTGCATTGCTCGCTGGGATGGCAGTGCCTGGAGCGCTCTTGGCAGTGGGATGAACGGCTCGGTAACTGCGCTTCTGGTTTCGGGGTCGGACCTCTATGCGAGCGGGGCCTTTACCACGGCAGGTGGGGTGAGCGCCGTGCGGGTAGCGCGCTGGAATGGCACCATCTGGAACGCGCTAGGAAGCGGGGTGGGGAGCCCTGGCAGCGGATTGAGCGAATCGGTGCGGGCGCTAGCTATCTCTGGCAGCACGCTGTTTGTCGGGGGTACCTTTTCAACGGCTGGTGGGAACAGCGTGGCGAATTTTGCTCAGTGGAACGGGTCGTCTTGGAGCACTCTGGGAGATGGATTTAATTCCAATGTGCGGGCCTTGGCTGTTATCGGGACTTCGGTTTACGTCGGTGGTGATTTTGGGCTTTCGGGTGCCGTGCCGGTGAACCGTATAGCTCGCTGGAACGGTTCCTCATGGGTGGCTTTGGGCGGAGGCATGAATAGCGCTGTTCTGAGTCTGGCCGTGTCTGGAACAGATCTGTATGTGGGGGGAGGTTTTTCCACGGCTGACGGTGTTTCCGCGAGCTGCATCGCGCGCTGGAATGGAACGGCATTCAGTGCGGTGGGATCAGGCGTGGACAGTTTTGTGAACACCCTCGCTGTCCATGGGAGCAATGTTTATGCTGCTGGGGGCCTGACCATGGCGGGCAGTGTTACAACGACCCGTGTGGCCCGTTGGGATGGCTCTACTTGGCATGCCCTGGCTCCTGGCATGAATGGTCTGGTGCGGGCGGTGGCCGTGTCTGGAACCGATGTGTATGCGGGGGGCAGTTTCACCACGGCAGGCGGTGTGCAGGCCAATTACATTGCCAAATGGAATGGCACTTCATGGAGTGCGCTGGGCACCGGGCTGGACGGGCCTGTGAATGCGCTGTTTGCACTGGGGAACACCGTTTATGCGGGCGGCGAATTCACCACGGCGGGCGGCATCCCCGCCAGCAATGTGGCGTGGTGGGGCGGCTCGTCCTGGATCAGCCTGGGAACGGGACTGAATGGTGCTGTTCAATCCCTGGCTCTGTTTAATGGCAGCTTGTATGCCGGAGGCTCCTTTACTGGGTCAAGTGCTACCGCTGCCCCTTTTTTGGCCAAATACGAAGGCGGTGTCTGGAACGCCCTGCCCAGCAGTCCGAACAGCACTGTCAACTGTCTGGCGGCGACGGAAACCCATCTCTATGCTGGCGGGTTTTTCAGCCAGGTCGGTAGTGTTCCTGCCAATCACATTGCCAGATGGGATGGCAGTGCCTGGAGCGCCCTCGGCAGTGGAACGAATGCGTCTGTCGGTGCGGTGGCCGCTTCAGGTGCGGATGTGTATGTGAGCGGGGAATTTCTTTCCGCAGGGGGCGTTGCGGCCAGTCGTATCGCCCACTGGGATGGCAGTACCTGGCACCCGCTGGGCAGCGGCACGGCCACGGCGGCTGTGTCCCTGGTCGTGTCCGGCCCTTATTTGTATGCCGGGGGAAATTTCGTTCTCAGTTCGGTGGGGGCAGTCTGCATCGCCAAGTGGAACGGCAAGGTCTGGCGACCACTTGGCTCGGGTGGCAATGCTTTGGTATCTGCACTGGCCGCCTCTCCTGATGGCGGACATTTGTATGCAGGCGGTGCCTTTACCCGCATGGGGGACAAGGATGCGGGCCGCATTGCCCATGCAGTGCTGCCACCAGAGCCGGAGATCACCGTGCGTGGGAATTTTGTGGATATCCTCAACGGCGATGTAACACCCGATGCCGCAGATTTTACGGAGTTTGACTTTGCCACGGTCACCGGGCCACAACCCACACGGACGTTCACGATTTCTAACTTCAGCAATGCGCCGCTCGTCGTCACTGGCGTGACGATCACCGGCACTCATGCATCCGACTTGACGGTAACCACTCCGCCTGCCAGCAATGTGGGAGCATCTTCGTCCACGACTTTCACCCTTAGCTTTGCCCCTGCCGCTGGTGGGTTGCGCACGGCCGTGGTCAACATCGCCAATGATGATGCCAATGAAGATCCTTTTACCTTTGCCATCCAGGGGCAGGCTGGGGTGCCTGACATTCATCTGACCGGGAATGGGAATGCCATTTCCAATGGGGCCAACAATCCGGACGTCTCCAATCACACCTATTTTGGAGCCACCATTCCAGGCAGTCCGGTGGAGCGTATTTTTACCGTTGGAAACAGCGGCAACGGTGAACTGTATGCCAGCCCAGTGCAGATCATCGGACCTCATGCGGCGGATTTTTCAGTGGTCGTGCAGCCTTCCACCATCGTGTATCCTTCTAGCGCGAACAGCTTCGCCATTCGATTTAGCCCGATGGGCAGCGGCTTCCGCAATGCCACCGTGAGCATCTCCAGCAGTGACCCTGACGAAAGCCCGTACACTTTTGGTATTCGGGGGCGGAGTTACAACTTCACGCCGGTTGCGCAGCCGCAGACGATCCTCTTTGCTCCGCCTGCGAAGGTGTATTTGGGTCAGGTGGAGATCCCTGTGCAAGCCACTTCCACTTCAGGGCTTCCCGTCACTTTGACGGTGCTTTCGGGTCCGGCGACGTTAGGAAACAACACACTGACTTTCACGGGGGGCGTGGGGCCGATCAAGATCCGTGCGAGCCAGGAGGGCAATGTCTTTTTCAAAGCGGCCAAACCGGTGGATCGGATCATCACCATCCAGGAGGATCCGACCACTCTGACTCTGGCCAATCTGGTGCAGACTTACACGGGCACGCCTCGTGCCATCACCACGCTCGGCGCAGTGGGTGCGGTGGTCACGTATAACAATGATCCTTTGGCCCTGCCCCCCACGCAGGCGGGCAAGTATCCGGTCAAGGCGGTTGCAGGTGGAATCACGCGAACAGGCATGCTGACCATCACGAAAGCTCCGTTGACGGTGATTCCTGACTTTCAGCGCAAGCTGGTGTCACAGCCCAATCCTGTGCTGACTCTGGCCTATCAGGGTTTGCTGGGGGCGGACACAGTCGAGGCGGTGATGTCTGTCGCTCCTGTGGGCAAGACCACCGCCAAGGGCACCAGTCCAGCGGGTAGTTACCCCATCACGGCTGCGGGTGGAGTGTCAGCAAATTACAGTTTAATTTATGTTAAAGGCACCCTGTTGGTGGAAGGGTTTGCGGGTCAATACGAAGCGCTGATGACGAATGAATTTGGCGATGCGACAGCCAAGCTGGAGATGAACATCGCGGCTTCAAATTCTACCTTTACGGGCAAGATTACCTCTGCGGTGGATGCAAAAACGGTGCCCATTATCGGTGGCCTAACCACATCTTTTGCCTCTGAATCAACGGCTGGGGTGGGAAATGGTAAACTGGGCAACACGACCTACCAAGTGACGGTGAATGTGCCTTTGGAAGGCGATGTGACAGTTTCAGCCACCCGTAATGCGCTGCCTCTCGGTTCGACAACGGTGGGTCAAAAACTGCTGGTCCTGGTCAAGCCTGCCACGCTTTCTTACACGGGCGCGCATACCCTTCGATTAGCTCCCTCCACAGGTGGGACTGTAATGCCTGGAGGGGCTGGCTATGCCACGGCCAAGATCAATGCCAACGGCAGCTTGACACTGGTGGGTAAACTGGCGGATGGCACGCCACTGGCGGCGTCACTGGCGAGTGATCGCGCTGCTGGCTATCGGCTTTTTGCACTGCCTTATCAAACTCGGTCCGGAAGCTATCTTGCGGGTAAATTGAACCTTCTTCCACATCCTGATGTGCCAGGACGCCGCTACATTTCGCAGGCATCTGGGACTCTGCTGCTCTGGGCTAAGGCCGGGAAAATCACAGACACGGCCTATCGAGCAGGTTTTGGTATTGAGGCTGGACCCCTGGAGACGCAACTGACGCTGGATCCTTGGTTGCCGCCCATCGCCACTAAAGGCGCGATTCCTGGCGTGACTCTGAGCCAAAGGTTGGGCCTCGGTGGAGCCAGCCTGAATGTGTTCCATGGAATGATCGATAGTGACAGTTTTTCAAGCCTTCCAACTTCGGTCTCATTGGCCAGTAACAATGCCGTGACGGTCCAACTCCCGGTGACGTCTCCGCCGAATGCCACGGGTTGGAAAATCACACTCGTTCCCGCGACGGGCGCATTCATAGGTAGCTTTTTGCTGAAGGATACAGTGGCCTCAAAGCCGATTTCTCGCACCGTCAAATTTAGTGGTGTGTTGAGACAGCCGCCGATTGCGGATGTGGGGAGTCCTGTTGGTTCGGGGCATTTTATCCTCCCTGCGCTGACGGGGGCATCTTCCAATGAGGTTTTGTCCGGTGATGTTCGCTTCGTTAAGCCATAAAAGTTTCCGTTTCGGCGAGAATGGGGCATAAAGGCTTTGTCCCTTATGCCCACAGAATCCAGTTCCCTGAATCACCTGCTCATCAGTGCCTCAGCAGGTTCTGGCAAGACGTACCAATTGGTGCGCAGATACCTGCACTTGCTAACCCTGGACCAGGAAGCGGAAGGCATCGCAGCCATGACCTTTACCCGGAAGGCTGCGGGGGAGTTTTTTAGCCGTATTCTTCAACGGCTGGCAGAGCTGGCACAGCATCCTGAACGCGCGGCAGCCTTCTTTCAGGGGAGTCACCCCGCCGTTCGAGAGACTCTAGATTATGGTCTCTTGCTCCGCCGTGTCACCCGCCGCATGCATCGTCTGCGTCTGGGGACGATGGATAGTTTTTTTGCCAACGTGGCGGCTTGTTTTCCTATGGAACTCGGGCTGCCTGCGGGTGCGCGTGTGATGGATGAAGATGAAACACGCCAAGCCCGGCGAGAGGCGCTGGATGGCCTGCTCGAACGTCTTTATGGGGAGGAAAATGGCAAGGCGCAGAGTGCATTGATGGAGGCCTACAAACAGGCCACTTTCGGGGCGGAAGAAAAGACGGTGGATAGAACGCTCCAGGATTGGCTGGCCGATGGCTTGACTCTTTGGGAAGACAGTCGGCCAAGACTATCGGAAGAGCATAACGAGCAGGTGGCTGACTTTCGTGGTTGGGGAGAAATGCAGGCAATCTGGACGGATAAGCCCACTGCTACTTCTCTGGTGGATGCGATTGCTGAATTGCGCGCCAGCTTTGTTCCCCTCAATGAAGCGGGGGTAGATTTGTTGGAAGAAACCTTGAATGCTATCTTGGAGACTGTGCCTGGCATGACCTTGCCCAAGCGAACCAAAGAGCTGCTGGATAAAGCGCAGGAAAATTGGGCGGACCTTTTAGCAGGCGATGCGGAACTGATGTGGATGCGTAAAAAGACACCCGTTCAGGGAGCTGCTGCGCGGGCCTGGGTGCGGCTGGTGCGGACTCTCATGGCACGTGAGTTTGTGGTGCGCGCGGAGCGAACACGTGGGTTAGCTACGGTCATATCCCTGCTGGCTGAGGAGTATGCGCAGACAGTGCGCTCACGTGGTCGCCTTTCGTTTGCAGATGTTCAGCGCCTGTTGTCCCAAGCTGCCGAGAAGGAGTCTCCTTGGGTCTCTGGGGAAGGGGAGTTATGGTATCGTTTAGATGGTCGGCATCATCACTGGTTGTTAGATGAGTTTCAGGACACCAGTCGTGTACAATGGCGTGTGATTGGTGGACTGGTGGATGAAGTGATCCAGGATGACAGTGGGGAGCGCAGTTTCTTCTCGGTGGGAGATCCGAAGCAATCTATCTATCTTTGGCGGCAGGCTGAGCCAGATCTCTTTGATGACATCTTAGGTGCGTACCCAGCCCATGCTGCCCGAGGGCTACACACAGCGCGTCTGAGCCAATCTTTTCGCAGTGCCCAGGCTGTGCTGGATACTGTCAATGCGGTCTTTAGCCAAGGCTCCGTTCTGACTGAACTTTTGCCTTTGGGGGCTCTCAAAGGTTTCTCCTTCGAAGACCACACGGCGGCTCAAACGGATCTTACGGGGCATGCAGCGCTCATTTCACCCGAATCAAAACTGGATGTGGAGAATGCGACAACGCATCTGACTGCAGAGCTTTTGAACCATATTCAGCCCTTAAGGCGAGGTCTGACTTGTGCCATTCTGGTCCGGTCTAACAAGGAAGCACGTGAAGTGACGGAGCAACTGCGGGCGCTCACGGGCATGGAGATTGTCTGTGAATCTGATCAGCATCCCTGTACGGATAATGCGGTCAATCTGGCCCTATTATCTCTACTTTCATTGGCTGCGCATCCTGGCGATAAACAGGCATTGGAGCATCTGCGCATGACGCCATTGTGGTCGCAGATCGAGACCTTGGATGCTTCCTGGCCCTACACCATCACCAAAGTGCAGAGCCTGGTTTTTGAAAAGGGCTTTGCAGCTTATCTGGAATTCTGGACTCCACTTCTGCGCCTAGTTCTTCCAGAGATGGACGCCTTTCATGTTCAACGACTGGGGCAGATGGCGGATATTGCGGCTGAGTTTGATGCTTCGGGGAGTCGTGACATTGACCGCTTCCTTGAGTTTGCCAGGGAGTATCCTTTGCGTACTCGCCGTGCAGCGGCAGCCGTTCAGGTGATGACGATCCATGCTTCGAAGGGGCTGGAGTTTGATGTGGTGGTTTTACCCAATCTGGATGGCACTGCGATGGATCACGCGCGGCGAGATGATCTTTTAGTGAGTCGAATGGAGGGTGAGGTACGTTGGGTTTTGGAAACACCACCCAAAGTATATGCGCAATTGGATGCAACGCTCCGTGCTGAACTTTTAGAATCTCAGCGTCGCACTGCTTTTGAGTCACTCTGCCGTCTCTATGTGGCGATGACTCGGGCAAAACGCGGGCTCTATTTTATCACTGAGACGGAGCCTAAAGCTGGCAAGGCCGTTAAAGAATCTAAACTGCTCCGGGCGACTTTGGGGCGCGATGGAAATCGCCCTCTGACCCGTGAGGCCAGTCAAGGCATCGTGGAGTGGGAGACCGGAATGGCGGATTGGTTCGAAGCTCATGCGTTTATTCCTGAATCTGCGCCCCAGCCTTCGATGTTACACTCTCCGTTAGGGGAATTATTGCGTCAAACTCAGCCGATGCCTCGCCGCCGCACTCCGTCCGGTGAAGAGAGTTTTAAGGTCAAGGGGCGAATCCTTTTTGGTGAAGGGCGTGAGCCGGGGCGGCGCCTGGGAACTTTAGTTCATGAGCTTTTTGCCGAGGTCGAATGGACTCCAAATTTGTCGGATCTGGAGGTTCGCTGGCTGGCCAAAGGCCTAATCACTCCTGATGATCTGAGCGCGAGTGAAGGACCTGCCTGGATGGCTCTCAAGATGGTGTGCGAAGTCCTGCAAACGGACACCTGCGCAGGAGCCTTTGAGCGCCCTGTGGGGCATGCTGAAGTCTGGCGCGAACGCTCTTTTGACTTAGTGCTCCATGGGGAATGGATTTCTGGCACTTTCGACCGCGTGATTTTGACCCGTGACCAAGATGGACGTTACCAACATGCGTGGGTGGTGGATTTCAAAACGGATGAGGTTTCAAATGAAGAGGCTTTGACGGAAAAATTGGCCGGATATGGTCCCCAAATCGCGCTTTACCGAAATGCGATCTCAAAACTCACCTCGATTCCAGAAGACTCCGTCAGATGCAGCCTGCTATTCACACGGCTACGCAGACTGGTGGAATTGTAATTCAGTTCGCTACCGCCCGAGCTCGGATAATGACAAGCTGTTTGACCAAAAGTTCGCTGCTGACTCGATCACCTGCACTCAGGCGGAGGGTTTCTCCTTTCGCCTCGGCGGAAAGGGTGATTTGTCCCAACCTCATGACGCCATACGTCGTCGCATTGGCCGTTGTCTTGCTGCTATCTAAGGATGCTTCGGCTTTTTCTCCTGCTAATGAAACTTGAACCGCAAGGGGTTGAGTAAGACTCGGGCAGGCATAGTTCAGGACAATGTCATAGGTGCCAGCAGGCAGGGATTCAATGCGCCAATCAATTTCGCCGACCGCGGCAGCTTCGGGACTCGCGCTGCTAGATGGAGTTGGACTGATGCTTCGTGCTAGGGCTGGGGTAAGAGCTATAAAAGCGCGCGAGTTTTTTACCAGCGCGGGCATGGGCTGAGCCACCGGCATTTCAGAAGGTGTCTTCAGGGACTGAACGGCCGCAGCCAGATCTACCACAGCACCGTTTGAGATGATGCCCTGGATGCGTTGGATCTCGTTTTGATAGGGTTTGGGGTCGGATGCTTGAGCGGCCAGTTTTTGCAGGTCCGTGATGTACTTGCTCAGTATTGGAATGTGTTTGGCCCTTAACTGAAGTTGGTAGATGGTTTCCATCTGCCGGAGACGCGAGGCATCACTGCTAGCCGCCACCGGTGCTGAATTCACGGGCAATGATATCTGTGCGACTCCTGCGCCGGTTAGCACCCACAGGCAGCTAAGGATGAAGGGAAGATACCTCATGCTCATGGTTGTGAATCCTCCGATAACGACCATGCCCCTGGGGCTGGGCTTTGGCGGCGGGCCGTTTTTTCGCGGTCCAGCAAAGAATCGAACAATCCGTTCTCCATCATGCCTCGGCGGTCTTTGGGGGAGATGACTGCGGCCAAACCTTGATCTACTAACACATTTTGGTAAAGACCGATCTCGGGCAAAAACACCAAGGCATTGACTGTTCCGTCCTTATTCTTGCCTGGGCGCACAAGGATACGCAGGGCCTTGCCTTCGAGATAACCGGCGGTGAACTCTTGAGCGGCTCGACCTAGGGGGGTGATGTCGTTGCTGCCTAACCGAAAGTGTTGTGCGAAGGCTTTGGCGGCGTCTTTGTCCCCCTCATCCAGCGGAGCACAAAGCAACCAGAGGAGCTTTATCGTTAGGCGACGTCCTTCGTGATCAATGACAAAACGGTCTCCTCGGTTGGCTGGATCTTCGACAAACCGAGCACCATCTAAGTCTTCGAAACCATTGAGACCACCATTGTTGCCTAACAAACGTAGTGGGCCGGCAGCTTGGCCGCGGCTGGTTTCCATCAGTTTGAGTAGGCGTTTGATCTCGGCATCCGCCGCATCTCCCAGAGCAGGATTTGTGGCCGAGAGGGCACGGATGTTCTCAAGATAACTCTCGACGATGGGTTTTTGAACCGTCGTGAGATCTTCGTTGAGTGATTTTTTCAGAGCGTCGAGAGAAGGGCCTTCAGGTGCTGGGCTGGTGATGGTAGGCGCCTCTACCATCATGGGCATGAGGCGCAGATTGCGCAGCCGTAGAAGATTGCCGGGATAGCCAGATGCAGCCGTAAGTCGTAGGGTGACTGGGCTGCGGGTGAAGTTGACTGGGCCGATTTTTAGCGGCTCGAAGGTGGTGTCGTCATGACTCAGTTTGACCTCAAAAGAGCGACGGTTTTCAGCTGCGCCTGCGAGCAACGAGACTTCTAAAAACTCAAATACGGCACTTTCTTGAGGTTGTGAGCGCCCGGGGACTAATGTCCCTGGAAGCGAAGGCAACTCGACCAAGTTTGCCTCCAGTTCGAGGTAGTATTTTCCTGGGGAGAGTCGCAGGTTGGCCCACTCTGCACCGCTACCACCTGTGCGCCAGCCAGTGATGAGGTCACCACGGGTCTCGGCTGAGCCAATGAAGCGTGCCTGAGCCGGGAGCAGTGGGAATGCTAAGGACTGAGCCTGTGCTGTGTCATTCGTGGGGTAGAGGGCTTTGAGTTCAGCGCGGCGCTGCTGCACCAGTCGCGCTTCTTCGTAGTCGGTCGCTTCGGCGAGTTCTTGCTCCACCTTCGTTAGCGCACGTTCATACTGATCTGTCAGCGTCTGCGAGTCGGCCATGATTTGGCGGAGAAACCCTGCTCGCGTGACGGCAAGCGGTGCTGGGTCTGGCTTTTGAGCCCACGTAGTTGACGCGCAGACCAGCCAGCCTGCGAGGAGGCGGAGGCTCAGGTGATAAGTTGAGCGCGGAGGTGTCATCATTTGCTGGCTGGCACCAGTTCTACGGCCAGCAGTTGCATCAAATTGTCTTTTAGAACAGTGCGGGCACTGATCTTGAGCGGGCCTGTGCCATCGGTGATCTTCAGGGTACCCAGATTTTTTTCTTGGGGACCTTTCAGGGTCGTTTCCACATCCGCCATGAGGGCGAAGCGAGCTTCCTGAACCGCCAGAGCCCCACCTTCGAGAGGCGTGCAGCGATAACGCAGAACAACTTCATAACCGCCGGGAGGAAGATTACCCAATTTCCACTCGGCCGTAGCCCCTGGCTTGGCCCAGCCTGTGAGTGCACCGCCATCACGCCGCACTCCAGAGAGTTTAGCAGCCTCTATAGGTAGGCGGATCCGGTCTGGCAGGAGGCTGGCCTTGATGGATTGCTCCCGAGTTTGCAGGAGAAGCAGCTCCTTATCCAGCCGTTCCAATTCCGTTTCCAAGCGTTTGCGCAAATCACGGGCTTCAATGGCCCCAGTGTAATCCCGTGTCTCGGCTCGGCTTTTTTCCAACAGAATGAGCTCCGAAAGGTGTTTTTTGAGCGGTGCGAGGCTAGCCTCAAGGATGTTTCGCTGGAAGCTCAACCTGGCTAAGTCGAGCGTGCGTTTAGGATCTGGCTCAGCACCGGGCATAACCGTGGGGGCGGCTAGCAGCGCTAGCCCGCCAAGCCACAGGCAAAAGCCGGATAAGAGCGCGAGGTTCACAGAAGAGAGATTAGGGCAAAAACCATGCCGATTCGGATGGGAATCAAACACTTTGTGAACCCTAGCCATGCCAGCCAGCATGGCAAGGCCCGTGTTCAGCCCATCCGCCGATGATTTATCTCCAGGCTGCTCAAGCGGCGCAACTTTTTTGCGCAATCCAGGTTTCATGAGGGTCATGAATTATCCCTTTCTGTTCACCTTTCTCTTTGGTATGGCGCTTCAAGCCTCCGATTGGCCGCGCTTTTTAGGCCCTACGGGGGCTGCGGTGCTGCCTGAAACCGGTATTCCTCTCACCTGGTCGCAGACTGAAAATTTAGCCTGGAAGGCTAACCTGCCTGGCCCTGGCTCATCTAGTCCCATCGTGGTGGGAGATAAAGTGTTCGTCACATGCTGGAGTGGGTATGGAGACAAGCCCGACGCCAAAGACATGGGGAAACTCCAGCGCCACCTTATTTGTCTAAATCTGGCAGATGGCAGCAAACTTTGGGATAAGACCATTGCTTCGACTGTGACTGAAGATCCTTTTGAAGGGTTTATCACAGAGCATGGGTATGCCACCCATACACCGGTGAGTGATGGCGAGCGGGTGTATGTCTTTTTCGGCAAAAGTGGGGCCTATGCGTTTGATCTGGACGGGAAAGAACTCTGGCACACCTCTTTAGGCACGGGGTCTGGAAGCCGAAAGTGGGGCTCTGGTGGCAGTCCAATTTTATACAAAGACAGTCTGATCGTAAATGCGACCGATGAGAGCCAAGCTTTATACGCTCTGGATAAAAGGACGGGCAAGCAGATCTGGAAAGCGGGTGGCGATATCATCGATCTAGCCTACGGCACTCCATCCATCGTTGAATCCGGTGGACGCACCGATTTGGTTTTTGCCATTGCTCAGGAAATCTGGGGGCTGAATCCTGAGACGGGTAAAATGCGTTGGTTTGCCACCCATGGTCTGCCTGGGAATATCTCTCCCTGTTTGATTCATGACGGCGATTGGGTTTATCTTTTCGGCGGGTACCCGACTCAGGGGAGTGCCGCCATCAAGCTGGGAGGGGAAGGGGATGTCACAGCGACTCACATTCTATGGACGAGCAAAAGCAGCTCGTATGTGCCGACGCCGGTGCTTTATCAGGGGCATCTTTATGTGGTCAATGACCAGGGCTTTGCCATCTGCATGGATGCAAAAACTGGTCGGGACATATATCGTGAAAGGGTCATTGACACCGGTGGTGGGCGTGGACGGGGAAAGCCCTTTTATGCGTCTCCGGTGTTGATCGGGGAACGGCTCTACTGCGTCTCCCGCCGGGGTGGGACGTATGTCATTGCCGCAAAACCTACCTATGAGAAACTGGCCCACAATATCTTAGCTGAGGATGCCTCTCAATTCCACGGCACCCCTGCTGTGGCGGGGGATCGCCTGCTGCTGCGGAGCGAGCAGGCTGTCTATTGCATTCGCTTAGCGAAGTAAATCGAGCCAAATCAATATGGGCATTATTCGTCAGTCAGTCGCTGCAGTTGCCTAACCAATTCTTTGACTTCGTGGGCGCCCCGGATATCGCGAAACTGGACCTCTACGTCAGCATTGTCCGCTGATGAAAAATTCACGGTTCCAAGACCTAACAGGCCTTTGAGGCCACTTTCATGCACATCAATGCTACGAATGTCGCAAATACGCACTTCTCTAGAACTCCGCCCTAGCAGTCCCCAGACAACTTCGACACGCTCTTCGGTCACTAGATAAGTCCGGGTAGAACGGGCGATGCCGACCAGAATAAAGAGGGCCAGTCCGAGTCCTCCGCTAATCGGTGCATAGATCGGGTCTATTTGCAGGAGCATCAAGGTGGTGATCAGGAGCAACAGCGCCAAAAATAGTGCTTTGCCAGCCCCCAACCAAGAAGGGTGCGATTCATGCAGAATCAATTCTCCGGCAGGAGTGTAGCGCTCTATCCCTTTAGGAATTTCTTCTTCAGACTCTACCTGTTCAATTTCGTCGTCCTCGATTTCAGAACCCTCTTCATGAGGTACATCTGCACGAAATTCGCGGAATAAAGGGCGATCAATCCTGGCCGTTGCATGAGCCCGTGGTGCACGCATGCCACTGATGACATCTCCCACGGTGTGATCACGGCCGGAGGTCGTATCTTGGCACAGGTCCCCGCGTGCCAGCGAGCCTCTTTCAACCAAAAGAAACAAGTCCTCCTTGGAAAGTAGCCCGGGAAACGCCGGATGTTCTAGCAAACGATAACGCATGATGGATAAAGCCCCAGCAGTCATAAAGGAATGCACCCAGACATGCAAAAGACAAAGTGGGTCTCCTGTTCGACGAAACTAACAAAACAGGCACCTTAGACCACGCCGCCCACTTGCACGATGCTGAGGGAGGTGATAGGGCACCTGATTCTCATGGACTGGCTTCACTTACGCGCAGATTTTCCCATTCTCGATCAGGAGGTGCATGGGCAGCCGCTGGTGTACTTTGACAATGCAGCGAGCAGTCAAAAACCACGTCAGGTGATTGATGCGCTCGTGCGTTATTATCAAGAGGACAATGCCAATGTGCATCGTGGGCTGCATGAGCTCAGCATGCGTGCCACGGATGCCTTTGAAGGCACACGGAAAAAAGTGGCTCGCTTCATTGGCGCTGCACGGGAGGAGGAAATCATTTACACCCGTGGAACGACTGAGGGGATCAATCTGGTCGCGCAAGTCTGGGCGGCACAGTTTCTGAAACCTGGGGATGTCATTCTCCTCACGGGCATGGAGCACCACAGCAACCTCGTGCCCTGGCAAATGGCCGCGAAACGCAGTGGGGCGGTGTTAAAACACATCCCAGTTCTAGAGGACGGTACACTGGATTTGGCGACTGCTGAAACACTTTTGAATGAGCAGGTCAAGGTCTTTGCCTGCGTGCATATTTCGAATTCATTGGGAACGCTGAATCCTGTGATCGAGCTTTGCGCCAAGGCTCGAGCTTTGGGCGCAATGACTTTGGTGGATGGGGCGCAAGCCGTGGGACACATCCCCGTGAATGTGCAGGCCATTGGCTGTGATTTTTACGCATTTTCAGGCCATAAGATGTGCGCTCCTACGGGGATCGGCGCACTTTATGGTCGTTATGAATTGCTAGAAAAAATGGATCCCTGGCATGGTGGTGGCGAGATGATCACCACGGTGACTTTGGAAACCTCTGCCTACAAAGCCCCGCCAGCGAAGTTTGAGGCAGGAACTCCTAACATTGCCGATGTCATAGGGCTGGGAGCTGCCATCGATTATTTGGAGGCCATTGGCCTGGAGAACATCCAAGCTCATGGCGCTGAATTGACTGCTTATGCTTATGAGTGCATGTCCACTCTGCCTGGCATCCGCATCTTAGGGCCGCAGCAGCCACGGGCTTCTCTCATTGCCTTCGCCTTAGCCTGTGCCCATCCTCATGATCTGGTGGAGTATGCGAATACTTACGGCTTGGCTTTGCGTGGTGGGCATCACTGCACGCAACCCTTGATGAAGCGTTTTAAGCTTCCCGGGACTAGCCGCGCTAGTTTTTACTTTTACAACACCCGTGCCGAGGTGGATCGGATGATGGACATCCTACACCAGGCTGTTAAATTTTTCTCCTGATGGCCCTCTCTGACGAACTTCGCGACCTGTATCAGCAAGTGATTCTCGATCACTCGCGTAATCCTCGTAACCATGGTGAACTCACAGGTGACTGTGTTCATGTGCATGGCGATAATCCCACCTGTGGAGATGAGATTGACATGTGGGTGAAATTTGGCTCCGAAGGCCAGGTGGAAGACATTAAGTTTACAGGGCAGGGGTGTGCCATTAGCCAGGCCAGTGCCTCCATGATGACCGTTAAAATCAAAGGTGCTGAGGGGGGCAAAGCCCGTGCCATGCTGGAAGATTTCCGTCATGTGGTGCTGGGAGATGCACCCGTGAAAGATGAGGAGTCTCTAGGCGAATTAATCCTTCTTGAAGGGGTCCAAAAATTTCCCCAGCGAGTGAAGTGTGCGATGCTCGGCTGGCGTGCTCTGGAGCAAGCCATGGGCGAGCGAAAAGAGTAAGGTCCTGGTAACCGCTATTTCCCGACGGCTCTTTTCAACGCATGCTGTGCTTTGTTGTAGTCGGTGACCGACTTCACGCGGCCTTGGCGCGCTCTCGTTAATTCCTCTCGGGCTAACAAGTATTCCAGCACGACACCTAGCTGACTGGCCTGGCGGTCTTTGGCTAGCTGCACCATTTCTTCCGCAGCAGTGACGGCTTCTTCGTTGATCTGAAGTTGGTCCCTAGAGGACTGTGCTTTTAAGGCTGCCTCCACGACTTCACGACCAATGGCGGCTTTGACTTGCGAGGTTTGCAGCGCGATTCCTTGTTCACGTGCGTCAGCTATTTTTTGGCGCTGGCGGTCAAAGAGTCCCCCCGGGCCGATCTTCCAGCCCAGACCCAAGAAGAAATCTTGTTGGTCATTGAAGTTACCCCATTCTCCAGCAAAACCTCCGCCTAAACCTCCAATGCTGTAGCCCGCCTGCACACTCGGAATGATGGGGGCGATGCGTGTCCGATCACTCTCCAGCACTGCGGCTGTGTTTGCGGCACTGGCGGCGCGTAATTCGGGGCGATTTTGATGAGCCTGAGAGATCAGCGTGGCCACTCCGTGGGTGCTTACCAAGCTCACGGGCACAAGGTCAGATTTAGCTGGCCGTAGAGCCGTGTCTGGAGCTAAGCGAAGCGTTTCAGCCAGTGCAGCTGCGGCAAGATCACGCTTTTCTTGCCCCTGCCGGACAGAGATTTTGGCTCGGCTTACTTGTGTTTTTACCCGCAGAAGATCTGCCCTGAAGGCAGTGCCTGCGGTGACAGCTCCGCCGAGTTGATTTGCGTAATCCTCTGTTAGGCGGAGATCATCCTCAATAACGGCCATGTCCGCTTCGGTCGCGAGAAGATCGTAATAACGTGCGACAGCTTCTTGGAGGATATCTCGGCGCGTTTTTTCTGCGAGTTCCTCGGCAGCGATGGCCTTTTGTTTCGCGGCTAAGGCACTGTAATAAATATCTCCTGGAGACCAGTCCACCAGGATTGCTGTGCCCAGCGTGTATTGCTGCTTACGAGCATCAAAAACCGCACCTGCGATGTCCTGCACCCGGCCTTCATGGCCTCGATAACCTGCATTTAAAGACAGAGTGGGCCAAAAGCGCTGCCAGGCCTGTTTAGATTCCGCGATCATCTCCGTATGCTTGACCTGGGCTTGCTGGATCTCGTCATTGTTCGCACCCGCCAACTTCATGACCGTGGGCAGACTCACGTGCATGGGAGCTGCATTAGCGACAGCGGTGAGCAGCAAAAACAAAAGGGTTTTCATAGCAAAAGATTTAAACTTAAAAACTGTGGCTTTGAGTGCCTCACTTTTTGTTATTCCTCATTAGGGTTTGGCGGTGACATTTTGTCCGTCAGTCAGCACGGTGGTGCCTGGTAAAAGAATGACGTCATTCTCTTTCAACTCAGGTATCTCGACGTTCACCCCATCGTTGAAGCTGGGCTTGACAGGAGTTTTCACCGCTTTGCCGTTGATGTGCTTGAACACAAAGCTGTTGGCTTTTTCCTTCACCAGTCCCGCCACGGGAATGAGTGTGGCGTCATCATGCTCTTCCACTGCGATACGAGCGGTGACATAAAGGCCAGGGCGCAAGCGTCCCTCGTCATTCTTCAAATCAGCTTCAATGAGAAGCGTGCGACTCGCTGGATCGAGTTGGCCCGTGATACGTGTGATTTTGCTTTGTGTTACCACTTCCGCTAAAGCTTCTGCTTTTACTTCCACCTGCTGGCCTGTTTTTACAAAGGCACTTTCCAGTTCGATGACTGGCACCTGTAAACGCAGTTTGCTGGTATCTATCAAGTGTAAAAGGGTTTCTCCTCCAGCGGCAGCGTAGGCTCCGGGATCCACATGACGTGCCACCACACTACCTGCAAAAGGGGCCTTAATCTGCGCAAATTCTAGCAGGGTCGCTGCACGGTCCAGGCCCGCTTGAGCAATCGCGAGTTTTGCCTCCGCATCATCTACGGACTGAGGTAAAATGAGGTCTGGGGATTTCTTGCGGGCCTCATGAAGGCGCTTCACTTCTACCTCGGCGGCTGTTACCTCGGCGCGATGGCTGATGAGGTCAGCCGCAAGTTCTGGAACTTCGATTTCAATGAGTTTCTGTCCGGTGGAAACAGTATCGCCGAGATCTACCGAGACACCTTTGACATAGCCAGCGACTCGGGCTTTTAAGGCGACTTGTTGCCATGGAGTGAGTGTGGCGGGCAGGCTGATCCACCGGTGAATGGTGCCTTTTTGCGGCTTTGTCACGGGCATCTCCACGGCGAAGATACTGGAAGTGATGCATGCCAGGCAGAGCGGGATTATTTGAATGGAGGTCTTCACAGGATGTTAGGAATAACAAGATTTGCAGAGCAGATCGGAGAAATGCATCAGGTTAAGCGGTGGGCACTTCATACAGAGCCCCGTTTTCATCATCAGGATCGAGAGATGCGGAAGTGGCTTTCTTGCTGGCAAATAGAGCGAAAACAGCAGGTAAAAAAAACAAAGTGGCCACCGTCGCGAGGGCGAGACCGCCGACCACGGCACGCCCCAAGGGGGCCGATTGTGCTCCTCCTTCACCCATTCCTAAGGCCATCGGCATCATGCCAGCGATCATCGCGAAGCTGGTCATTAAAATGGGGCGCAGACGGCTCACCGCTCCCTCAATGGCACCTTGCCGGCGATCGCCGAGGTGAGCGATGCGTGCACGGTCTGCAAAGGTGACGAGGAGGATGGCATTTGCTACCGCGACCCCTACCGCCATAATAGCTCCCATTGCCGATTGGATATTGAGTGTGGTTCCTGTGCAAAAGAGTGCAAGGGTCACTCCGGCGATCACTGCTGGCATTGTCGAAACCACGACGATGGCAAGACGCAGGGATTGGAAGTTCGCACACAGCAAAAGAAAAATCACCACGATGGCGATGATCAAGCCATTGCTGAAACCTTCGTAAAGTTGGTTATACGGAATGACTTGGCCGCGCACATCTACCTTGGTCTTTCCATCGGGGGCTGGTCCTAAGTCTGTTAGAACCTTTTGTACCGCCTTGATGGCACTGCCGAAATCTTTGTCCACAAGATTGGCCGTTACGCTGACGATGCGCACAAGATTGTAGCGTTCGTACGTGCCTACTGCAGTGCCGGGCTCAATCTTCGCCAGATTGCGTAGTAGCACTGGCGTGCCTGTTTTAGAGGTGACGGGCATGTTGCCCAAATCTTCCAAAGACTGAGTGCGCTCCTCGGGGATTTGCACCTGCACGTTGAAGCTGATACCCGTGGCAGGATCTGCCCAAAAAACGGGGGCCGTGAAACGGCTGGAGGTGGTAGCCGCGACGAGCGAACGTGTGACGTCCTCCACGTCCACACCTAACAATCCGGCTCGCTCACGGTCGATCTGAACGTTAACCGTGGGTGCATCCAGTGTCTGTGCGATTTGGGCATCGCGGATGAAAGGCAGCTCCTTCAACTTGGCCAAAATCTTTTCTGCATGTTCCTTGCTGGTCGGTAGATTGGGGCCACTGACCGCAATTTCGATGGGCGTTGGTGAACCAAAGCTCATGACTCGGCTAACAATGTCTTGCGGCTCAAAGGAAAGACGCACGTCCGGCAATTCATTGGCAAAGATACCCCGTAATTTTTCTTGGAAAGCTTCGACGTTTACCTTGGCCTCAGGTTTCATTTGCACGGCTAGCCAACCCTCCTCAGGCCCACCATTCCAGAGGTGGACAAGGTTTACTGGAAAGCTGGAATTGTGAACACCCACCATGCCGATGGACATGTCAATTTTGTCTTCTCCCCCAGCTTCTGTCGCGATCGTTTTTAGGATCCTCTGAGCGATTTTTTCCGTGATGCCCACTTGAGTTCCACTGGGGGCTCGGAAACGAATGGCAAATTGGCCACTGTCCGTCTTGGGGAAGATCTCCGTTCCGAGAAAGGGGGCTAATGAAACAATGATCACGCCTGCGCCTGCTAAATAGGCTGGCACCACAATCCAACGAAGAGTCACCAGACCTTTGAGGATGCTTTGATAAGCAGTGGCAAGCAGACCGAGCTTTTCTTCCGAGCGTTGATGCTTTTTAGGCAGCAGCCAGACAGATAGAACAGGAACTAGGGTGCTGGATAGAATGAAGGAGGCAAACATGGCGAACCCCACAGCTAGCGCCAATGGCACAAACAAAGCTTGGGCCGCACCCACCATGAAGAATGCCGGAATAAACACGGCCAGAATGCAGAGCATCGCGAGTAAACGGGGTAGGGTGGTTTCCATCGTGCCATCCAGTGCCGCGCGTGCGAGAGATTTCCCCCTAACTAAATGCGTGTGGATATTTTCGACGGTTACCGTCGCTTCATCCACTAAAATACCCACGGCTAAGGCGAGACCGCCTAGAGTCATGAGATGAATATTTTGCCCGCTGATCCAAAGGCCAAAGGCTGCTGCCATGAGAGATAACGGGATGTTGATGACCACGATGAATGCCGTGCGCATGTCGCGCAGGAAAATGAGGACCATCAGACCGGTGAGAATGGCTCCCAAAGCTCCTTCCTTGAGGAGGTCCTGGATCGTTCGGTTAACGACGGGGGTTTGATCAAACTCAAAACTAACTTTGATTCCTGGGGGCAGAAGCTTTTGAAACTCAGGCACACTTTCGCGCACTTTTTTGACGACCTCTAGAGTGGATGCCTCGGCGCGTTTGGTGACGGGCAGATAAACGGTGCGCTTGCCATTTGCCAAGGCATAAGAGGTGGTCACATCGGCTCCATCCGAGACCGTGGCGACGTCGCGTATGAAGACAGCGCCTGAATCCGTTTTTTTGAGTGGGACAGCTTCGAGGTCTTTGACGTTTGAGACGATGGCATTCGTCGGAACAATCGGGTAACGGCCATCGAGATTGATGTTACCCGATGGGCTAATGGGGTTTCCGCGCGAGATGGCTTTAACAATGTCATCGGGTGACAGACCATAAGCTTTCATGCGGTCTGGATTCACATTGACGACGATGGCTCGTGAACTGCCACCAAAGGGCGGGGGGGCCGAAACTCCTGGCAGGGTAGCAAACGCTGGGCGCACCTTGTTAAGCGCCTGATCCTGCATCTGATTCAGGGTAATGTTGGGGTCATCTGTTGAAAATACCAGATGACCCACGGCCACACTGCCCGCATCAAATCGCATGATGAATGGAGCTACCGTTCCGGGTGGCATGAAGGCGCGGGAGCGGTTTACTTGCGCAACGGTTTCGGACATGGCTTGGCTCATGTCCGTGCCTGGATGAAACTGGAGCTTCATGATGGACGCTCCCTGAATGGATTTGCTCTCCACGTGCTCGATGTTGGCAATGTACAGGAAGTGGTACTCGTAACGGTACGTGAGATACCCTTCCATTTGCAGGGGATCCATCCCGCCATAAGGCTGCGCCACATAGATGGTGGGGATGCCCAAAGGAGGGAAAATATCCCGCGTCATTCGTTGCAGTCCTAACCAAGCTCCCAAGCACACTGCCACGACTGCGACAAGAATCGTCCAGGGATGACGAAGGGCAAAACGGGCAAGATTCATACAGAAAAAAAGACGACGGATGCCATGAAGTTAAACGGACTACGATTACGGGCGTCGTAAAACAATGGAAACGCAAACCTCTTTCAAAAAAAGCAATTTTTCGCCTCTGAATTTCAGTGTTTATTCACTTCCACGCCTAACTCCTTGAGCTGCTTACGCACGACTTTTAGCACCTCTCGTCCCGCTTGAGTAATACGGTAGGCACGCGGAGCTTTGGGACCACGATCAGCTTCGACCGTAGAAGCTAGCCAGCCATTTTTTTCCATGCGTTTGAGCAAAGGATAAAGAGTGCCTGGACTCACATCATAACCATGATGTCGCAATTCTTTGATCATCCATTGACCAATCAAATCTCCATCTGCGGCATGGTACAAGATATGCACCTTCCAAAAAGAAAGGAGAATCTCGCGATTGATGAGTTTTAAATCCATGACAGGCCCAGAGAATCTGGGGGCATTTCATTCAAATGCCAAGTCTCGATTGGGAGACTTCATAACATGGACACAACCTGTCCTCTGAGATCTGAATCTGGCGATGCCATTTTTCTCCAGTAAACGTCAGTTAGCGGGCTTACGAATTTGCCATTGCTTCTCTGCCCAGCCCAAATTTTTGATAGTGCTACTGACGTAATCCCAGGAGGCCGGATCTGGGCTGTACAAAATGACGCGGGTTCTCTCTACGGCAAGAGTGGCAGCTTGAGGAAGGTCTAAAAATTTCAACACATTCAGGTAGGCCGGTCCTTGCTGGTGACTTGTGGGCAGCTCATGCAAATCAAGTCGGGTGATGCCATTTTCAAACAGAGATGCGTAAAGGGCGTTAGCCGCCATCTCGCGATGGCCCTGCAACCACAGGGGTGTCTTGGCAAAACCGGGTATTTGTTTCAGACCCTGCACTGTGCGGCGGATGTCCCAGACGCGCATGGAATCCAGAGTCTGTCCTGCTAAATAAAAACGCCGCAGCCGCTGTGTCTGCGCTTTCTCGCTGCCAGTCCATTCGGTGGGGCCAATGCCACGCGGGCAAACATAGGCCATGCCCCATTTGAAGCTTTGGAACATCTTCTTCTCGCTCTCGAAGGCGCTGTCATCCTTGGCCGCTGCTGCAGGGCCTTCGATGAGTTTGCCAAATCGCGCCCCATAGGTGGCGGTGAAGTCTTGCCAGCCTTGGGCATCCAGGACATTGAGCGCGACGAGTTCCAGATTTTCGGCATTCAGGCCTTCGCGATGGGCGATGTAAAGCCTCAGGCTAAAGGCGCTGTCGGTTTGGAAATCATAAGCGGTTAGGCTCACTCCATCTTGCGCGGCACTGCCTGCCGGGGTCAGCGTCAGTGATGGGGCATCTTGGGGCCAATTGACGAAGACTTTTTCCTTCAGGGCCTTCATCCATGCGGTCTTTTGTGTCTCCCACTCGCCCTTGGCCGTTGCGGGGGCTGGAGCGGCGGCTGCGGGGACAAAGCTCTCGTCTATCTTGGTGTTCTTTTCGTCTTTGGGCAGCTCCTTGAAGACTTGCAGCACTTCAGGTTCCAGGGACTTTTTGGCACCCTCGTCCAGAACGGCCATCGGATCGGCCCCTTTGAGGTGGCGCTCGAACCAGTGGAAAGCTCCGTTGTTGAGCGGTTGCAGATCCTTATGCGGACCCTCGGCTACTTGAAGGCCGATGTTCTTTTCCTGGCCTAACAAAGAGTAGATTCGACGGACGTTTTGGTAGATGTTGAAGACACCGTCAATGGGGAAGATGTCGTCCTTGTCGGTGTTGCAGATCAGCAGGGGACGCGGGGCCACCAGAGCGACGAGGCGGTCGTAATCCCAGCGGTAAGTATTGACCTGGAACATGCAGTCGCAGTGGCCTTCCACACAGCCATCCACCACGTGATTGCGCATCGTCGTCACGCCCGCTGTGGGGGCCGCTGCCTTGATTCGCTCGTCCAGGGCGGCTACCCACCATGAGTAGGCACCGCCGCCACTTCGGCCGGTGATACCAAAGCGTGTCTTGTCCACCTCAGGTCGGGTCTCCAAGTAATCCAGTGCACGAATGCCGGCCCAGGCCTCCAATCCGGCGGGGGTATAGCCGCGCGACATCCACCACCAGCGCCCCTTGCTGTAGGTGCCGTGGTGCTCGCCACGAATCTCCCCGAGCTGCACGGTATCAATGATGAGGCAGGCATAACCATGGCGGGCAAACCAGATACCATGATGATGGTAGCCTGTCTTGTTGCCATAACTCACGCCGTTTTTCATCACGCTGGCGTGGCCACAAACATAGAGGATGGTGGGCAGCGGTTTTTCCACCTTTGTTGGCAGGTACAAATTTGCCGTCACATAAAGGCCGGGCACCGCCTGGTAGTGCATGTTTTCAATGATGTATCCAGCGCCTTTTGATTCCCCGGTCTTGGTGGCCTGCAGCGGTGACTTTTCTGGCATGGGATCTAGCCCCAGCATTTCGGCAAGCTGCTTTCGGTATCCAGGTGCCTTGGCCCGCCACTCTTGCTCTGTGGTGACGTCCTTCAGGCCGCCTTTTTCCTCGATGTCCTTCGTCTGCTGCTGCATGTAATTGTCCAGCATTCGCGCGCCGGGGGAATCCGGAGTCTTTTCAGGGAAACGTCCGGCATAAACAGACATCGGCAATAGAAGCAGTAGAAGAGACTTCATGAGGTAATCAAAATACTCTCCTCAGAGTGATGATCTTGTCGCCGGAGTTGATACTGGGCTGACGACTCTCACTCATGCACAAAAAATGACGGGCCGTTGAGACCCGTCATTCGCTTGGTATCAGGCTTTTAAGCTAGGCCAAATTCAGTCTGCGCTGTCAATCAGCTTGGCGAACTCGTCAAAAAAGTATTTTGCGTCGTTCGGACCGGGAGCTGCCTCAGGGTGGTATTGCACGCTCAAGACGGGGGCTTCGCGGTGGCGCATGCCTTCCACGGTGCCATCATTGAGGTTGATGTGTGTCACTTCCACATTGGAGGGCAGGCTGGCGGGATCGATGGCAAAGCCGTGGTTCTGGCTGGTGATGGAGACCTTGCCTGTGCGCAGGTCTTTGACGGGCTGATTGCCACCGCGATGACCGAATTTCAGTTTGAATGTCTTGCCACCGTAGGCGTGACCGAGAATCTGATGGCCAAGGCAGATGCCAAACACCGGGGTCTTGCCGATGAGCTGTTTCACTTCCTTGTGAATGTAACCAAGCGCGGAGGGATCTCCGGGACCATTGGAAAGGAAAACACCATCGGGATTGCGCGCCAGCACTTCCGCAGCCGTGGCGGTGGCTGGGACGACGGTGACGTGGAAGCCGCTCTGGCGAAGGCCGCGCAGGATATTGCGCTTCATGCCAAAGTCATAGGCGACGATGTGGTGGCGTGCCTCAGGCAGAGGATGAAAGGCACCTTCAGGGCCGCCTTCGCGGTTCTGGCTCGGGCTTGGGATGTCCCACTGGCGGCTGAGCTCGCTTTCTGGATCCCAAGTGTAGATGCTTTTGGTGGTGACTTCTTTGACGAAATCACTGCCGCTCATCGGGGCGCTTTCCTGGGCCAGTTTCACGGCCTCCTCCACGGTGCTGACTTCGGTGGTGATCACGGAGCGCATGGCTCCCAGGGTGCGCAGGTGCTTGGTCAGGGCGCGGGTGTCAATGCCCTGGATGCCTGGGATGTTGTGCTGCTTCAGATAAGCATCCAGTGACTGAGTGCTGCGCCAGTTGCTAGGCACATCGCAAAGTTCTTCGATGACGAAGCCGCGCACGTGGGGCTCGTTGCTTTCGTCATCCAGTCCATTGATGCCGTAGTTACCGATCATCGGGTAGGTCATGGCGACGATCTGGCCACGGTAGGAGGGATCTGTCAGGACTTCCTGATAACCGCACATGGAGGTGTTGAAGCAAATTTCGCCCGTGCGGGTGCCGGGTGCGCCAAAGGATTCACCTTCAAAATATCTTCCGTCTTCGAGTGCCAGGATTGCTTTCATTAAAATGGGAAACTTGGGCACCTAGCGTCGTTGTACGATGAATGCAAGAGGCGGATGCAATGTCTCTGAGAAGTGAGGTGGTAGAATCGAGGTTGCAGGATGGCAGACTTGCAGATTCAATCAGTCCAATGATTTCCGGTCTCATCGCAGGCTCCTTACGCATAGCCACCGGGGCGCTCGCCCGCTGGCACGGCTGCGGCCCGGAACTCCGCCAGCGAATTTATTTTGCCAATCACACCAGCAACCTGGACGGCCCCCTCCTCTGGGCCAGCTTGCCCGCCCCCCTCCGAATGCGTACCCGCATGGTGGCCGCCCATGATTACTGGAGCGTGGGAAGGCTGCGCCCCTGGCTGGCTCAAAGCGTCTTTCATGCCGTCCTCATCGAACGCAAAAAGCCCACCGCAGAGTGTAACCCACTCGACACCATGCTTCAGGCCCTGGGCGACGACCACTCGCTGATCATTTTCCCCGAGGGAGGTCGCCAGACCAGCCTAGATCCGCAGCCTTTTAAAGCGGGGCTTTTCCACCTGGCCAAACGTCGTCCGGAGGTGGAATTGGTGCCCGTGTGGATGGAGAATCTCAACCGAATCCTGCCCAAGGGCGAATTCCTGCCCGCACCGCTGTTAGGCAGTCTGGTCTTCGGCACGCCCATCCGCCTGGAGGCAGGGGAGACGAAGGTGGACTTCCTGGAGCGCGCGCGCCAGTCTGTGATCTGCCTGCGCGAGACGACCTGCTCTTAATTGACTTTGCCCATGAACCTGGACCGTGAACTTACCTGGCTGATTTCCGGCGTTGTCGCCATCCTCATCATCGCCAGCGTGCTGACGCGGATCTTGAGAAAAAGGGCGCGCTCTGAAGGAGCACGTGCAACGATGGACAATGTGCTGGCCCGCACGCGCGCGTGGTGGGGCATGGTGGTGGTGTTTACCGTGGCTATCTTGATTGGCCAGACAGGCACGATCATCCTCTTTGGACTGCTGTCCTTCATGGCACTGCGGGAGTTCATCACGCTCACGCCCACGCGTCCAGGGGATCATCGCACGCTGTTCTGGGTCTTCTTCATCATCACGCCACTGCACTACTGGTATCTGCAAGATGGCTGGTATGGCATGTTCTGCATCTTTATCCCGGTTTATGCATTCCTGTTTGTGCCCATGCGTAGCGCTTTAGCTGGCGACTGCGAGCGGTTTCTAGAACGCACGGCGAAGATCCAATGGGGATTGCTGATCTGCGTGTACTGCGTCAGCCACGCTCCTGCACTGCTGAAGCTGGATTTAAAAAACTACGAAGGTCAAAATGCGAAACTGCTGTTCTGGTTCGTGATCATTGTGGAGATCAGCGACGTGCTGCAATACGTGTGGGGAAAGACCTGCGGAAAGCATAAGATCGCGCCCTCCGTCAGCCCAAACAAGACTTGGGAGGGCCTCATCGGCGGTGGGCTTTGCACAGTCGCAATCGGGGCCGCCTCATGGCAGGTCACCCCTTATTCGCCGCTTCAGGCTGCAGGCATGAGTGCGCTGATCGTGCTCACGGGTTTCCTCGGCGGACTGGTGATGTCGGCCATCAAGCGTGATCGCGGCGTCAAGGACTGGGGCCACGCCATCGCCGGTCATGGCGGGGTGATGGACCGTCTGGATTCCCTATGCTTTGCCGCTCCGGTGGTCTTTCACATCACGCGCTATGGCTTTGATTCCCATGCGCTGCTGCAGAAGTTTTGAGGCACGGCGGCGCGTTGGGGACAACGCGCCCTACCTGAGCTTTGATTCCCATGCGCTGCTGCAGAAGTTTTGAGGCAGTTATGTCTCGTGCCATCGAACTGCAAAAAAGGAGCCGGGGAAACCGGCTCCTTCAAAGGACTGCGTGAGGTGAATGCGTCCCGTCTCGGTGACTAGGTCGTCTCCAAGCCGCGGGCCATCACCACCTTGCCAGTGCGCACGGTTTCCACGATCTCGAACTTGCTCAGCAGACGCACGGCGGCGTCCACCTTGTCGGTGTTGCCCGTGATCATGGCGATGAGGCTGTCTTCCTGGAGATCCACGGTCTTGCCGCCGTAGTGTTCCACGATTTGCAGGATCTCGGTGCGCTGGTCTGGACCGGCGGAGATTTTCACCAGCACCATTTCTTTCGCCACTGCGTCACGGTCGGTGTGCTCCACACAATGGATCACATCGATGAGTTTGTTCACCTGCATGATGATCTGGTGCAGGCCTTCGGGATGACCGCTGATGCCAATGGTCATGCGGCTGAAGCGGGGATCCCGTGTCTGGGACACGACGAGGGACTCGATGTTGAAGCCACGGCGGCTGAAGACGGCGCAGATGCGGCCGAGGACACCGGGTTGATTGTTCACGTGCACGCTCAGCGTGTGGATGTTGATGATGTCCGCCTGCGGGGCGGGCTTTTTGTCCGTGGTGGCGGGGATGCGGTCGCTCATGGTACTGATGTTTTTGAAAAAATTTTTGAACTAAAAAAGGTTAGGCGGAAGCGCGGAGTGTCTTTAGGCGTTTGCGGGCCAGCTTGGCGTAGTCAGCACTGAGCTCAATGCCGATCCACTGGCGGCCCTGGCTCTCTGCGGCGATGGCGGTGGTGCCGCTGCCGAGAAAGGGGTCCACCACAAGGTCGCCTTCGTCTGAGGCACAGGCGACAAGCTTATGGATCAATGCGAGGGGCTTCTGGCTGGGATGCCCACATTTCTCCTTGGTCAGCCCTTTCAGGCTGGGCACGCGGAGGATGTTAGTGGCGAATTTTCCCTGATCCAAATGGGCCTTGCGGGCTTCCTTATTTTTGTAACGTGGATCTCTCAAATAAGCTGTGATGGTGTCCGCATCGTAAGGGATGCGGACCGCGCCTTTATTGAACTTCACGGATTCACTTTTCCTCAGCACGAGAATCATCTCATACTGCGGAGTGAAGCTGTCACGGCGCTCATTGTAGCCCACCGCACGATCCCAGATGATGAGATCGTGAAACTGGTGCTGCTGACAGAGCCGGGACATGAGGTGGATAAAGGTGTGCTCGCGTTTGCCTAACTGGCCAAAGATGAAACCGAGGCCGTCGTCCTTGAGCACGCGCAGGCATTCCGCCACCCAGCTCTCGCACCAGGCGAGGTAGTCTTCAGGCGTTTTCCATTGCGTGTCCCAGGCTTCATCTTCGAGGACGTTAAAATAGGGAGGGTCGGCGATCACCGTCTGGGCGATGGCATCAGGCAGCTTTTTCAGCTCTTTGAGGGCATCACCTTTGATGACGGTGTTGAGTTTCATGTGGGCAGGGAAGGGCGGCCAGGGGCCCTGCCGCAAAGGGCAGGGCACGACAGGCCGCACTTCATCACGTGGAACCGGTCGGCTTTTCCATCTTATGCTTCGGTGCCTCGATGATCATGTCTTCCAGGGCAGCGCCTGCAGGGATCATTGGGAACACGTTTTCATACTTGATGCACTCGGCTTCAATGATGCACGGGCCTTCATTGTAATCGAGAGCCTGCTGCAGGATGCGCTCCACATCAGCCGGGCGGCGGATGTGGAATCCCTTGATGCCATAGGCTTCACCCAGCTTCACGAAGTCGGGGTTGCCCACCAGATCCACGCCGCTTTCACGGTTTTCAAAGAACAACTCCTGCCACTGGCGCACCATGCCCAGGTAGCTGTTATTCAGCACGATGATCTTGATCGGTAGCTTGTGAATCGCGGCTGTGGCCAATTCAAACAGAGTCATCTGGAAACCGCCGTCGCCGGAGATGGAAACCACCAGCTTGTCTGGGCAGGCCAGCTGCGCACCGATGGCGGCAGGGAAACCGAAGCCCATGGTGCCGGCACCGCCGGAGCTGATCCAGTGATAGCTGGCATCGTTCTTGTAGAACTGGGCCGCCCACATCTGGTGCTGGCCCACGTCGGTCGTGACGATGGCCTTGCCCTGCGTGAGGTTATACAGTTCATCGATCACCTGCTGCATGCGCAGGCCGCCCTGCTTTTTGTAGCCGAGAGGGAACTTCTTCTTGAAGCCGTCCACGTGCTCCAGCCAATCTTCGGTGGGCAGTTTTTCCACCAGCGGCAGCAAGGCGCTGAGAGCGGCTTTCGCATCCCCCTTGATCGCCACGTCCACCTTGATCATTTTGTTAAACTCAGCGGCATCAATGTCGATGTGGATCAGCGTGGCATTGCGGCCAAACTTATCCGGCTTGCCGATGATGCGGTCATCAAAGCGGGAACCCACATTGAGGATGAGGTCGGCTTCACAGATGGTCTTGTTCGCATAGGCGGTCCCGTGCATGCCCAGCATGCCGAGCGACAGCGGGTGGGTCTCTGGGAACACACCTTTGCCCAGCAGGGTGGTGGTTACCGGGCAGCCAAGCGTTTCCGCGAGTTGCAGCAGTTCCTTGTCAGCACGGGCGATCATGGCCCCCTGACCTGCGAGGATGATCGGGCGCTTGGACTGGGCGATGAGGCGGGCGGCTTCCTTGATACCTTTCGGATCAATGTTGAAAGCCTCTTCCGGATGGTATCCTGGGAGGTCCATCGGCTCGTCGTAGTTGCCTGTGAAAGGAGCCTGGCTCTTGTCCTTCGGGATATCAATCAGCACCGGGCCTGGACGGCCGGTGGTGGCGATGTGATAGGCCTCACGGGCAATGCGGGGGATGGAGTTGGTGTCCTTCACCAAGTAGTTGTGCTTCACCACGGGAGCCGTGATGTTAAAGATATCCGCTTCCTGGAAGGCATCCTTACCCAGCATCCAGCTCACCGTCTGACCGCAGAGCACGATCATGGGCACGCTGTCCATCTGCGCGGTCATCAGACCCGTGATGGTGTTACCAGCGCCAGGGCCGGAGGTCACCAGCACCACAGCAGGCTTGCCAGTGGCGCGGGCATAACCGTCTGCCATGTGGACGGCACCCTGCTCATGACGCACGAGGACGAATTTCATGTTCGTCTTCATGGTTTCCAATGCGTCGAAAATCGGGATCGCGGCGCCGCCGGAATAACCGAACACGTATTCGATGCCGAGATCGGCCAGGGTTTTGATCAGCGCTTGTGCGCCATCCAGTTGGGGTGTGCTCATAGAGTTGTCAGATGAAAAATACTTTTTCGAGGACTAGTTTGAAGGGTTTTTGAAAAAATACAATCTAAAAATGAGGTATTTGGGGGTTAGTTTGGGTATTTGGGGTCTGTGGGTGTGTTGAAAATTGATGATTTTAAGTCAACTGGCGTGTCATCTGTGTATTTAGGTTCATTAAAATGTCGTTTTTTGAACGAAATGAGTCTGGTGGGCATCGTCATCGTTCAAAAGGCTTCTTGTCATTTTTGCGTGGTTGTGAAAAAAGCCGTTCCTGCATTCAATCTCGCCTTGAGAAGAATCCTGCCCAGACATACAAAACAGTCTCCATGAGAAACATCCTAGGCCTATTGGCCACCAGCCTCCTCCTTTGTCAGTGTAATTCTCTTCAGTACACAGGCAGCGCTCCCAACCCGCCTTTGACCAAGCTGGCGATTGTCAAAAATACCAAGCTCCACATGTCCGGCATGCAGCCCGAAGTGGTGAAGCAGGTCCAGGAGATGGGCATCGCCACCACTTTGGTAGATGCACCGCCTGTGACCAATGAACCCTATTTGACCTTCACCGCCAACTGGGCCTGGGATCTGGCCATGTACCTGCGTTATTTCAAGGCCGAGCTCCACCAGGGCGGCCAGGTGACAGGCAGCGTCGAGTATAAGACCAGTGGCTCGGACATGAGCAAATTCGGCCACACCGATGCCAAGATCCGCCCCATGCTGAGAAAACTCCTCCTCGGTGAAAACCCACCGCCAAAGCCTCGCGCCCCTGCCGCCTCCATGCGCTAATCAGCGCGGAGAAATCATTATCCTGAACCTAACGGCGATCCTTTCGAGGATCGCCGTTTTGCTAGAGGGCATGGACTTAGCACCGTCCATGGCAAGGCTGCCACCTGGCAAAGGCGGCTCATCGCCCAACAGGGACTCAATGGCCAGTGCCTGACGCCCCGTTCATCGTTCCGCGCCCGTTCCAACGCAGAGGCACAGCGGAAAAAACCGCCGGGGGCAGGCCAATATGGGCGTGAGATGCGATTAAGCCATGGCGGCTTGGCCATGGCAAATCATGGGAACGAATACGTCCCTACAGAATGCCCCAATCGTCCAGCTTCAGCCTGCCGCGCCCCTTTACCCCATGAAACGCTTCATCCCATCCGCCTTCGCCACCCTTGCCATGCCTTTTCTGGCGATGGCGCAATCCTCCGCTCCGGCTCCAGACGAAGACAAGCCGCGGGTTCCGGAAGCCCCCGTTCCGGCTCCTAAAGCTGCCGTGCCGGAGGCCCCTCCTGCGGTGCCGGCCGAGAAGACCCCAGACAGATCTCCTCCTCCCGGGTCCAGCCGGCGCGAAAAACCAGCTACCCCTGGACAGGATCGCCCCGGGCGCTCGGGGCCTCCTGGAGCTGACCGTCGTGGCCCTTCCGAAACTGAACGCCCAGGCGGTCCTGGCGCTGCTGAACGCCGCAGAGCACCCCGAGCGAAAGATCAAACCGGCGAGCCAGAGGCTCCAGCCAGGGCTCCCGGCGGCACTGCACCTGAAGGGAATCCATCTGGCAAGCCCGAGCGCAAGGCACCGGCTCCAGGCAGGGACAGGCCTTCGACTCGCCCGGCAGAAACCCCAGATGCACCACCGACCACTCGCGAGATGCCGTCAGCCCCTAGCGACACCCCACCGGCCCGCCCTGGCACCCGTCCCGTGCCTGGGAAAAGGCCCACCGCTCCGCAAGAACGGGGCGTTGATCCCACGGTACCTCCAACGCCAGCCCCCGGTGCCCCGATGCCTAGCGAGACCCCTACGCCCGCAATCCCTGGTGAACCTAAACCCACAGAACGACCTGGACAGCCTGAACGACCTGGACAGCCTGAACGACCTGGACAGCCAGAGCGACCTGGAGCACCTGGTCAAGCTGAGGGTCGCGAGAGGCCTGAACGCCCCGCCGCGCAGAAGCCCCCGACGCAGGAGACTACCGAAGTGCTTGCCGATGAACCCAAGCGTGACCGCAAGGCCGATGCTGCCCAGGCGCGGAAGATCGAAACCCCTGAAGATGCCAAGCGCCTGCTCATGAACATCCTCGGTGGCGGTGCTGCCCGAGCAGATTCCGATGATCGTCGTGGTCCCAATGATCGGCGAGACTCAAACGATCGTTCTGACCCAAGGCGTCGCCGGGATGATTCCAGGCCGCGCTACCGCCCATCCTTCGAGGAAGTGGGCCGGACCCAGCAGGATCGTGACCGCGCGGTCAGTATTATTGTGGACCGATTCCAGGGCCGCGCCCCGCAGGTCGTGCCTTCCGGCAACGGTTATCGCGAACGCCGAATCTTCGAAACCACCGAGACCCAACGCCGCACCCAGTTTTACGACGGCAACCGCCGGGTGATCCGCTACTCTTCCATGCAGGAGATCCCGCCGATCATCGTCGCTTCCCAGGAGCTTAACCGCGTCCAGCTTCTTCCCCAGGCGCAAAGCACCTACCGCGTCATGCCCCAGGCAGCGCAGCAGGAGCGTTACCAGAATGACATTCCCGCCTCTTACACCTCCGGGGATGCCTATGCCGTCTCCTACAGCGTCGATCCAGATTCGGCCATAAGCACGGATTCCATCCTCTTCCGCCAAGGCTCCACCGACTTTGCCGACGCTTATTCCTATGACCTTGTCATTGACATGGCCAACGCCATGAAAGCCCCGGCCCTTGCCAACGACACCTTCGTCATCGAAGGCCATGCCTCGGCCGAAGGTGACTATGGGCAGAACCTCCAACTTTCCCAGGAACGCGCGGAGCGCATCTCCCGGGAACTCGTTTATCACGGCGTCAATGCCGAGCGCCTCATGCCCGTGGGCTACGGCGAAGCCGAAGCCTCCTCTCCGGCCGATGCCAACGAAGCGACTCGCCGTCTGGACCGCCGGGTCGTGGTCTTCCGCATGCGCTGAAGCATCGTTCCATTCCGCCAGCGGTTCACGCTGGCGGAAGTTTGAGATGGAACGGTTTTGGTAGGGACGCGCTGCGCCGCGTCAGTCTTCTCAAGGAGCGAAGCGACGCCCGCCTGCCATGGTAGGGACCCGCTGCGCCGGGTCCGAAGAATCCAGCGCGCAGCGACTCCCTCGAGTTCGCCGCCTGACGAAGTCCGCTCTTGTCCCGCCGCCTCCGCCCCCGGACAATTCGGACGCGGCGCAGCGCGTCCCTACCAGTTGGTCTTGATTCCGTCAGCCACCTAGGACTTGATAGCTGGCATGACTTTATCGGGGACAGATTCTCATTCCGATCCGGACGAAAAGCGCCCGGTAGGGCGGCATACGCCGGCGCAGGGTGTGCTGCCCACCTTTGACGGCGAAACCATCTTGTGGTGCACGGTGTGTGCCGATTTGCGAGGTGAATGGTGCGCTCAGGCGGAGGTGATGAATCTCCTGCATGATCTCTGGCAAAACCATGCCACGGGCTGGCTCGTCGGTGACTACTTGCTCATGCCGGATCACCTGCATTTCTTCTGTGCTCCCTCGCCTAACCAATTTTTCGAAATCGAGCGTTGGACGGCGTATTGGAAAGATCAGTTTGCGAAACGTTGCGGCAAACCGGAATGGCGATGGCAGCGCGGTCTGTTTCATCATCGGCTGCGCAGCGAGCAGGATTATTTGGGCAAGATGATCTACATGCGCCAAAATCCCGTTCGCCAGAAGTTGGTGCATGATTCTGAGTTCTGGCCGTGGCAGGGAAGAGTGAATGCGATTCGATGGTGATCAGATCTTTTGGTAGAGACCCGCTGCGCTGGGTCTAAAATGGTAGGGACGCGCTGCGCCGCGTCCGACTTCCCAAGGAGCGACAGCGACGCCTCAACGTCGAGGGTCTAACCACGTCCATCCTGGTCCCGCCACCTCCGCCCGCAGACAAATCATGGTAGGGACGCGCTCCCCCGCGTCCGACTTCCCAAGGAGCGATAGCGACGCCTCAACGTCGAAGGCCTGAGGACGTTCCCCCTCGTCCAGCCGCCTCCGCCCGCAGACAAATCGGACCCGGCGCAGCGGGTCCCTACCAATTAGCTTCCGCCTCCGTCGCTGTTCCACGACCGGCGGAGGTTTAGCTGGAGGGCCGAACTTTCATGGCGCATGATTGGGCAAATGCTTGAGATGAGCTACTGGCTTTCCAAACGACGAATTGTGACGCGGGTGCGGGCGGAGCGGGGATGTCTCCATCGCCCTTTCACTTCGTTCGGCCTGATCCGCTGTCCGGCTTGTCGGGAAATGTATCTGGTCGAGTACGAATTTGAGCGTCTTTACTCACGGCGAGGTTTGCGCAAGACGGCGGCACGGTTGGGTCGATTTTGGGTCGAGGGCTGTCTCGCCTGTGGTCACACTGACTCCAGCGATGGCTGTCGAAGGTGGGATGTGGGGCTTGAAGAAGTCCGCGCCTCCTGGTGGCGCTGGGCGTTGCCTGCCCGGTTGAGACTGAACCGAAAAAAGCGGGCCCACCTCCAACGGGAATTGGAAGCCCATGCCATCCGGGAGAAGTCCCATTCCAAAGCCTGCGACGCATGCTTCAACGGCCTTTTTCCTGACGCCTTGGGTAACCTGGCTTGATCACGGGTAGGGACGCGTTGCGTTGCGTCTGACTTCTGAGGAGCGATAGCGACGCCTCAACGCCGAAGGCCTAACAATGTCCATCCCGTCCCGCCGCCTCCGCCCACAGAAAAATCATGGTAGGGACGCGCTGCGCCGCGTCCGACTTTCCAAGGAGCGACAGCGACGCCTCACCGCCGAAGGCCTAACAACGTCCATCGTCGTCCCACCGCCTCCGCCCGCAGACAAATCGGACGCGGCGCAGCGCGTCCCTACCATGGGGTTCACGCATCGAATCCAGCGATGAACCGCAGTGCAGCCCACTCGCTTCCATTCCGAAATAAAAACTCACGTCGGCCAGGATGGTAGGCGGCGGGGCAGATGTCGGGGCGGTGATAGACACGACTGCCATCGGCGAGATCCCAGGCGGAAAGGCCGTGCTGCGGTTTCCACGCAAAGAGCCACCGATCAAAGTGAAGGCTGCCTGCGGTTTGATCATACGTCTGATTCTCGTTTGGCGTGATGGAGGCCGAGTTGCCTGGAGGCGCGCCGCCAAATGAGCCAGGGAAGATGGTTCGTTCGGCAGCCTTTTCCATATCGTGCAGCACGAGGGCTGGCACCATGGTCAAATCATAATTACCCACCACCCACCAGGCCACGGTATTGTCGTCCACCCAGCACAGAGGACGGTCCCAGTAATAGAGAGCGCCACACAGCGAAGTAACCGAGGGCCCATCTTCGGACTCCCATACGTTTTCGTCCAGCCAACGCGAGAGGTTCCAGCAATGCACACTGCCCCATGGCTGGTGATCCATTTGCCATTGGGAGAGACTGTGAGACCACAATGGAAGTACTCAAGATAGTGAGGCAGCAGTTGCCCCTCTTCATATCGATGCGGATGTCACGGGGTTAACAGTTTAGCCGTCCGCAGATCGGAGCGATCTACCCGATTCTAGCCCGTGGCTTTTCGAGACTTAATTGATGGTAGTTAACAGTGCTAAGTTGGTCTATCCCGTTCAAACAAATCATCAATTTGATCTAAACCGTCTCCATTGTTACTGCTTCTCTCAAAATACCGGTCTTCATCATGATCTTCGCGCATAGATGATTGATTGTCATAGATATGCTCAATCACATCGAACTTATCAATAATCATGCGAATGTCATTATCATAAAAAAAGATCTCATACACGTTCAAAGCGTCATTTATGAACTTTTTGACCTCTTCTATCGCCATATCGAATTCTGCTGTCGAGTCTAAGTTGTTGTAGTCTGAAGCAATGCTGTTCTCTGAAACCTCTGTAGAAATTTTCTCCTGCCAAACTCGAACGACGTGCTCACGAAGAATCGGAATTGCATGGCTTTGAAGTTCATTATCTAATAAAACTACAAGTGTTGAAAGTTCGATCAATTCTTCGTCATTTTCGGTTTGGACAATAACTGCATTTACAAATTCTAGCCAACGTTGATCACATGGTGATATCAAATTCTCTTCCAATGAAAAGATGCCTAAGGAAATTAAATCTTGAGTCTGTTTTGTTTGCTCAGCTATTTCATAGAAAAAGGAAGTTAGATCTATCAACTCGTTATAAAGGTTAGACTGTAAGTTTGAATCATTGACTACAAACGCCGCTAATATTGACGTAAACTCAGGAGATTTGAGAGGCTCAGACCAAAATCTTGTAGCTAGCCTCTTAATAACTTCTTCGAAGACAGTTTTATCCACAATTCCATTGCGCACAATTGCTTTAAGGTGTGCTAGTGATGTGTAATCGCGTAATAAGAAGAAAAATCTTTCGAGGCTGGGAGCGTCATTCGCGAATTGTCTTAAAACAAAGTCTCCTACGGAAGGGTTGAAAAGGCCTACTTTTGTTTCTCCTCCAAACCTTTCAACCATGCGTTCAATGACTGCACCAACTGTCATCTGATAGCTTCGTTCAAAGGTTAAACTCCATTCATTAGCCGCAGGTGGAAGTGCTATATCAACTCGTGCTAAGTTAATGCTGTAACGCAATTTTTTTTCAGTTATCTGACCTCCTTGAAAAACAACTAAAGAAACAATGAGCCGTCCCATAGCATCGAGTTGATTTTCGAATACACCACGCCAGATGTCTTGAGGATTATCCAATGTTGCGATGACATAGTCCCAATAGCCATTAACATCGATACTTGCAATTTTGTGGCTATCCGTGATGAATGCGATCAATCGTGGATTGAAGTTTCGGTGTTGCACGACAGTCTTGTAACGTTTGTCAATATAAAGCTGGTCAATGAATATGGGATCAAGATCTCCGAACCAGAGATGATTATAGAGGATTCGTGCTTTTTCTAACGGCGTTAAGTTTGTAATTCGTACTTCGTATTCTTTTTGCTGGATATTATATGTCCGGAATTGTTCCGACAAACGCTTGCCTTGTTGTAGAATTGTTGTTCGCGACGTCAGAATGAATCGCTTATACTTATTTTTGGACACTCGCCGCATGAAGGCAAGAACATGAGAATCGTGATTTCGATCTATGGCTTCTAGATAATTTCGCCCAAGAAAATCGTCGAAATAGAAGATTTGTTTGCGATCAGTTTCCCAAGCTCCTTCAGCTTCTTCTAGTGAATTTTCAACAAAGCACAATTCGTAACCTTTGACTGCGAAATGCAGCACGAGCTGCTCGGCGAGGGTTGACTTACCAATTCCAGGTTCACCGGTAATGATTATGGAACCTGATTTATTTAGTATAGTAAGTGCATCTTCGTGGCAGCGAGTTAGAACATATTTTGGTGTAAACGTGACTACCTCATCAAGCTTGAACGTACTTCTACCAACAATGGGTGCACTGAAGATCATGCGCAAAACTTCAGCGCTGGCTAGCCACAGCTTATAATGCTGTTCTGCAATTTTCGGGTGATCTCGCAAAAAATCTTGGATGTCCTCATTGCCGAAAATGTCGGCTTCAGACTCTAGATAGGGCGAAAAAATCTTCTTAATAGATTGTTTGTTCACGCGCGACAGCGGAACCGAGGTGACCAAAACATACCTCGCCGGCGCAAGCAGGCGGACCTTAACCGCCTCTAACTTAGTTAAAGAGGCAAGTAATGCTGTCACGCCGGATTTTTCCCAATGCTTGGCTTGCACGATTCCCTCTGTATTGCCAACTGTAAAGAAACGTCCGTCGACCCCTTTATCCTTGCCTGACTTAAATCGCTCGACTTTCTGTCCTGTAAACTCCTGAGCCATGTGGATTGCCAATGCCTCAAATTCTTTATCATTTAGTCGATTGAGTTCGTAACTTGTCATGTGGCTGGCAACTGTCAGATGATTTTGGGTGCCGTTGCAGTAGCAAGGCAGGCGATCATTAGAGATTCTGTCCGCTCAAAGGTAGCTTTAGAGAGAGGCGGCCCGGCTTTGAGGGCCTAATTTAAGCCTTTCGCCATGTTAGGGACACGAACCGAGGGAAGTAGATGAATTTTTTCACTTTCGTAGAGTCGTGAGGGCCCTGAGATTTTCTCTGTTAATTCAAAGAATTTTCGCGACTGTCACGATGGTTACCATTTGAAGAACTAGAGCTAAAGCAAAACTAGGTGTGTGCCGATTAGCTAACATGTCGGCCATGCCTCCTAGACGTCCAAACCATTCGCTATCATGATTTAACAACTCCGTGCGCATCATCCGAATATAGCGCGCTGCTCTGTTCCACGACGCCCAGAACCATATCATCAAACACAAACTGCCTATAATTATAAGGAACCAAACGATCTGACCCGTGGTGCTGAGTTGTGGCTCTGGAATACCTGTCACGACATTGATGGAGGAATTAATCCTTAGAAATGAACGCGGAGCTAGTTTTTCTGCGGCCAAAACAGTCACTGTAATGAATTGTGCTGATGCGATGGCGAAGCCTGATGCGTTCATGAGAATCGCTCCTCTCAGTTGGATCCATTCCCATTCTAGACGTGAATTCATACTATTGTTCAATTAAGCGTTGTATAATCTCAGTGCGAAGAACCTTCATGCTGATTCGGCTCATTGTTTGTGAGAAAGCTCCAAGAGGAGCGGTGCCTTTAAACGCGTCATAGGTGCATGCTCCTAAGTGGTATGTTGGGCCAACTCCTTTGGGGCAAAGCTTGTTAGCAATTTCTGTGATTTTTCTCGATGGTGGACCTACTTGATAATGCTCTAACACTTCAGATGATTGAGGGATCCATTGATCTATTTTGTTGATCAGAACCATGAGATAGGGTATGCGGGGCTTTGGTTCTTTGATGTGGGCGATAAGTTGATCAAGCCATTCAGCCTCCTCATCTAAACAGTGTTGATGATAACCTTCCAAGCTAGATGCAATTTCCGTTTTTGAGCCTGGGCGCCGAAATCCACTCAAGCCTGTGGTGTCCAGATATCCGTTTGCCAGCACCAGAATGAGTACATCAACGTCTCCTTGATTTATAAAATCATACGTCTCGTCTTTGATGTCCACGTGCCATTCGGATCCTGGCGTGTCAGTTACACGCACATAGCGAGCACCGAAACGGACATCCTTATTTTCGCGTTCTGGCGTTGAAACCAAAGGTGGAACAAATTGTCCTTCCGTTAAATGACTCCAAAGGGCTGTTTTCCCCGCACCACTTGGACCTATGACTGCAATTCCTCTGCGATTTGTAAGTTTAAATTGTGCCTTCCAGAAGCCTGCTTTGTCAGAAGCAAGCATAGCTTCAACCCATGAAAATTCTTGGGGAGTTAATTCGCGACCGTCTTTTTTAGCCGCCTCCTTAAGCCATTCATTCACTCCTTGAAGACCCTTTTGTGCAACAAACGATCCGATCCCACTCACTAAGCCCTTGCTTAGAAGCGCTAAAATGTAGGCGACGTCGATCATGGTTGAGAATAAGTGAAGGTCTCCACTGTCGGTCGGTTCTGGTGAACTTGAATATAATTGGTTATCAGCCTTGTTTATAAATCTCGGATTCAGTTTGCACAAACTCTTTGCTCTTCTCATCCACCCCGGATTTGAGGGCTTCGTCGTCGGTCATGCCTTTTTCGGCGGCGTATTTGCGGACGTCCTCGGTGATTTTGACGACCTGGCCTCCACCTTGCCTTGTCGCCCTTCGGGCAACAGCTGCGCGGTTGTCTGACTCGCCTCTGATCCCTCGGCTCGGCTTATTACGCCGAAAGTGGGAGCCGAACAAGGAGTCCCGCTTAGCGGGATTTACGCTTTTGGCTCCGTCCTGGGGAAGGGTTTGATCAACCTGCCCCCTCAGGGCAGGTTTACCCTTTGGGTTCGCCTGACGGCGAATCTGCCCCGGCCCCCGCCATGGACCTCGGCTCGTCGTGGAAAGCAGGAGTTTCATGCCTTCGTATACACTTCGTCGCCCCCTTCTGCAAATTCCCGCGAATTTTGTTTCAGGTCAGTCTTCTGGGCGTCTCTTTCTAAAGGGCGTTAGAGGGGCCTTCGAAACTTTGGCCGGAAACCGTATGGGTTCGGCGGATAGGCGGAGGATATGTTTGTCATCCAGGGTTGCGCTCTCGCGCAAACCCTGGGCTTAAATACGGAAGCCCGTTGGGCGTTGGGGGATTAAGAGGCTGTGGTGTAGACCTCAGCGCCGGATTGGACGAATTCTTTGCTCTTCTCCTCCATCCCTTTGGCGAGGGCTTCGTCTTCGGAGATCTGGAGTTCGGCGGCGTATTTGCGGACGTCCTCGGTTATCTTCATCGAGCAGAAGTGGGGGCCGCACATGGAGCAGAAGTGAGCCGACTTTGCGCCGTCCTGGGGCAATGTCTCGTCGTGGTATTCGCGGGCGGTGATGGGGTCGAGGGCGAGGTTGAACTGGTCTTCCCAGCGGAATTCGAAGCGGGCTTTGGAGAGGGCGTTGTCGCGGTATTGGGCACCGGGGTGGCCTTTGGCGAGATCCGCAGCGTGGGCGGCGAGTTTGTAGGTGATGACGCCGATCTTGACGTCTTCTTTGTTAAGCACTCCGAGGTGCTCCTTGAGCGTGACCTGGAAGTACGTTTTGCCAGGAAGGAGGTGCATCACGATGTGAAGGTAATCAGCCTTGGTAACATATTTTTTGGGGATATCCGTTTGTGTCAGCGTCCTGAGACACTGACTTTAATCACTTGGCCATGTTTCCAAGTCAGAAGGGGCATTTGCCAGCGTTTGTGTTCTGCGGTGAGGTTTCGGGCCATGATCTTCGCTGCGGCGAGGCCACGTTGCACGGCCATGAGATCGCCATGGATGGGCGGGATGACTTTTGGAACCGATTTCATGGCAGGAGTTGGCTCTGTAATTGATTAAGGGTAGCCTGACCTGAATGCAGTAGCAAGCGGGGAGGTTTTGCAGTGTTGTCCCACAGCAGCCAGGTCCCGGCCAGCGGTGCATAGATGTGAGCGAAGTTTTCGAGGCTGCGCGAATAGCGACGGTGGACGTCGCTGGAAGGTATGGCATGACCGCCTTTTCTTACGCGCTGGGCAATCCTACGAATGGCTAAGGCGGGTGAGGGGATCCAAAGGAAATGAATCTCGATCTGAAAACCGAAGGCCTTGGCGCGCTGAAGCAACCGAACATGGCCTTGCCCACTTAAAGTGCTTTCCAGCCCGAAAGATTGCCCAGCAGAGAGACAACCTTCGATCTCATGGAGCAAGAGTTTACCTGCCTTGATGGCCATGGAAGCAGGATCCAAAGGGGAAAGGCCCCTCGCGATTTCATCGGCATTGAGAAAGCGAGGCGGCGAAGGAAACTGACTGAGGTAGGCGCGGGCAAAGGTGGTTTTGCCCGCGCCATTACAACCAGCAAAAAGATGGAGGGTGGGAGAGTCCATCTCAGTCAATGGGATTTAGGCTGGCTGATAGACCTCGGCCCCGCTTTCGACAAACTCCTTGGATTTCTCCTCCATGCCTTTCTTCAGAGCTTCCTCTTCGGAGATGGCCTGTTCGGCGGCGTATTTGCGGACGTCCTCGGTGATCTTCATGGAGCAGAAGTGGGGGCCGCACATGGAGCAGAAGTGGGCGCTTTTGGCTCCGTCCTGGGGGAGTGTTTCGTCGTGGTACTCGCGGGCGGTGATGGGGTCGAGGGCGAGATTGAACTGGTCTTCCCAGCGGAATTCGAAGCGGGCCTTGGAGAGTGCGTTGTCGCGGTATTGGGCTCCGGGGTGGCCTTTGGCGAGGTCGGCGGCGTGGGCGGCGAGCTTGTAGGTGATGACGCCGACTTTGACGTCTTCTTTGTTAGGCAGGCCGAGGTGCTCCTTGGGGGTGACGTAGCAGAGCATGGCGCAGCCGTACCAGCCGATCATGGCGGCACCGATGCCGGAGGTGATGTGGTCGTAACCGGGGGCGATATCGGTGGTGAGGGGCCCGAGGGTGTAGAAGGGGGCTTCGTGGCACCACTCGAGCTGCTTGGCCATGTTTTCCTCGATCATGTGCATGGGGACGTGGCCGGGGCCTTCGTTCATGACCTGGACGCCTTTGGCCCAGGCGCGCTTCGTCAGCTCGCCCTGGACTTCGAGTTCGCCGAACTGGGCTTTGTCGTTGGCATCGGCGATGGAGCCGGGGCGGAGGCCGTCGCCAATGGAGAAGGAGACGTCGTAGGCGGCCATGATGTCGCAGATGTCATCCCAATGGGTGTAGAGGAAGCTTTCCTTGTGGTGGGCGAGGCACCACTTGGCCATGATGGAGCCGCCGCGGCTGACGATGCCGGTCATGCGGGAGGCCGTCATGGGGACGAAGCGGAGGAGGACGCCGGCGTGGATGGTGAAGTAGTCCACGCCCTGCTCGGCCTGCTCGATGAGGGTATCGCGGAAGAGTTCCCAGGTGAGGTCTTCGGCCTTGCCGTTCACTTTTTCGAGGGCCTGGTAGATGGGGACGGTGCCGATGGGCACGGGGGAGTTCCGCAGGATCCACTCGCGGGTGGCGTGAATATTTTTGCCGGTGGAGAGGTCCATCACGGTATCGCCGCCCCACTTGGTGGCCCAGCGCATTTTTTCAACCTCTTCCTCAATGGAGGAGGCGACGGCGCTGTTGCCGATGTTGGCATTGATTTTGACGAGGAAGTTGCGCCCGATGATCATGGGCTCAAGCTCGGGGTGATTGATATTGGCCGGGATGATGGCGCGGCCGGCGGCGACCTCGGAGCGGACGAATTCGGGGGTGATCTCATCCGGGATGCGCTGGGGGAAGCGCTTGAAGATGCCGGGGGTGTATTCGTTCTGGATCTGGGTGGAGCCAGCGTGCTGCTTATCGAGATCGGCGCGGAGGATGTCGTCTTTGAGGTCTGCGGGAGGTGTACCCAGGCGGGACGCCTGGGCTCCATGCTCGGCTTGGAGCCGCATGTTTTCGCGGATGGCGATGAACTCCATCTCGGGGGTGATGATGCCTTGTTTGGCATACCAGAGCTGGGTGACGGGGTGGCCTTTGCTGGCCTTCAGCGGCTGGCGCTGGGCGTTGATGGGGGCCTTGAGAGGGCTGAGGAGGCCTTCGCGCTTGGCGGCGGCATATTCGGCGTGGTTTTCCGTGAGGTAGCCATTGTCCCGGGGCTCGACGGCGCGGCCTTCGTAGGGGGCGACATCGCCACGGCCTTCGATCCAGGATTTGCGCAGGGCAGGGAGGCCGGTCTCGACGGTGCCCTGGTAATCCGGATCGCCCCAGGGGCCGGAGGTGTCATAAACACGGACGGGGGCGTTTTCTTCGATCTTGCCATTGAAGCTCTTGGTGGGGCTGAGCTTGATCTCGCGCATGGGGACGCGGATGTCCTTGTGGATCTGCCCCTCGACATAGACGCGGGAGGAGGCGGGGAGTTGCTCGCTGGAGTGAGCTTCGAAGGAGTCTTTGGAGGCGATCATGAGGAGGAGTTTGCGGAGCAAACGTTGGCCATGGCTGGCCTTGTTTGCGGTTGTTGGCAGTGGATTAGAAAAATGGGCGCGAAAGCGGGGGGGGACGTGGGCTTCTTTGCCAAGCACTGAGATTCCTCCGAGCGACTCCCTTCGGCGGCATGACCCGCAATCAGGTTCGGAGGGTTTCCCGCGCTGGCGAGATCTCAGCCCCTGCAATGGGACGCCCCTGTCGTAACAGGGAAGGATATACCGGACGGGGGGAGGTTTCGTCAAAGCGTATTTCGGAAGAGATGAAATGGGAGGGCGTTATGGTATTTCTAATTTTTGCTTGAAATAAAGATGTCCGAAGGGCAAAATACCGCGAATCAATGATGCCGCGCACTTTTCTCATCCTACGAGCCGGCTGGTTGGCAGGTGTCTGCCTGGCCAGTCTGGTGGTGACATCGCGGGCGGACTTGATCAGCGACTGGAATGCGCAGGCGTTGATGGCCATCCGTGGGGATGCTCAAGCGGGGCCGGATGCCTCGCGCACTTTGGCCATGCTGAATGCGGCGATCTACAATGCCGTGGAGGGCATCGCGGGGGATCACAACCTGTATGCGAGTGGTAGCTACACGGGACCTTCGGAAACGGCGCTGGATGGAGCCTCCATGGACGCAGCGGCCGCTGCGGCTGCCTTCACCGTGCTACAAGGATTGTACCCCAGCCTGACGGGAGACTTTGCCGCGCTGTATTCCGCCCAACTGAGCGGCATGGCGGATGACCAGGCGCGGGTGGATGGGATGGACTTTGGCACGGTGGTGGGCAATGGCCTGCTGAACTGGCGGGCGGGAGACAACTCCAATGCGGCCTCAAATACGGGCTTGTACACGCCTACGGGCACGGTGGGGCGCTGGCAACCCACGGTGCCGAATGGGGAAGTGCTACCGGGCTGGGGCGCGGTGACGACTTTTGGCATCACGAGCACCGCTGCTTACAATGGCATCCTGCCTGCGACTATCGAGACCTACCTTCAATCGGCGCAGTATGCGGCGGACTACAATCAGGTGAAGGAGCTGGGGGCTAGCAGCAGTGGCACACGCACGGCGGATCAACTGAACGCCGCCTTTTTCTGGGCTGCGGCGGCGGGGACCGAGACAACGGCGGGGCTGTGGAATCAGGTCGCCCAAACCGTCGCGGCGAGTGAAGGCCTGAACCTGCAAGAGAGTGCGCGCCTTTTTGCCGCGCTGAATGTGGCGATGGCGGATGCGGCCATCGTGACCTGGGACACGAAATACGATGTGGACTTCTGGAGCCCTCTCCAGGCGATCGTGAACGGGGCCGCGGATGGCAATCTGGATACCCTGGGCGATGCTGGCTGGACGGCCTTGCTAGCGGAGCTAAATTCGCCCGCGTATTTTTCTGAGCAGAGTGCCCTGAGTGCGGCGGCAGCGCGGGTGCTGGCGGAGTTTTTAGGCGATGATGTGGCCTTCATGCTGAGCAGTGACCTGGATGGTGATGGCCTGGCAGACATGACACGGCCATTTGATTCCTTCAGCCAAGCGGCAGAAGAAGCCGGGCTGAGCCAAATCTGGGGCGGGGTGAGCTATGGCACCGGGCATACTGATGCAGCCACAGCGGGAGCTGCGGTGGGTGGCTATGTGGTGGACAATTACTTTGCTCCCGTGCCTGAGCCATCGGGCCTGATGCTAGTGCTGGTGGGTGGTGTGATGTGGGCCATGCGGCGGCGACGCTGAAGGGGAGAAAGAGAGGGTGGTGTTTGGACTCCGTATTCACGGTACTCCACACCTTTCGAAAGACATCGCATCATTTGTTAGGGAGCTCTTGAGCATCACTGAGCGCGGCGTTTGAGAGCACCGAGCATGTCTTCGAGCTTGTCAGTCACCTTGGTGGCTGCGGGGACTTCTAGGTAGCTGCTGCGGGCGCGCCAGGTTTCGTAACCGCCCATGGCGTGGTCTTCTTCGGTTGGAAGATAACCATTGTAGCCATTGGCCAATGAAATGGTGAAGTGGCGCGCAAAAGGGGTGGTTTGTTTCAAACGAAGACCAATCTGGACAAAGACCTCACATGGGATGGCGGCCACGCTGAGGGTGCCGATCCGGTGTGCCTGGAGCTTGACGGGGACGGTATCGGGATAGTCTGCCAGGAGGACGGTTTCACGGGCATAGATGGCCTTTTTATCGCCCCACTGACCATCCTTATCTTTGGGGAGGGTGGCTAGCCACTCTTTGGCCTGAGTGAGATCTTGAGCTGAGCCTTTGCGCACGCCTAACTGGAGGTCTGTTTCTTCGGAATCAAGTGGGGCTTCTTTTTCCCACTTGATGGCTTCGTAGGCTCCCATGGCCGCATCGGCCACGCTGCGGGCGACGATGTTGATTTGCTCACCGGGGTTTCGTTTGTAACGAATGGATGAGCCAAAGTTGATGTTGTTGATGTTGCCGCTGGTGCCATTGGAGAGGATTCCGACAAAGTCGGGTTTCCCTGCGTAACGGGAATCGCCAGCACCTAGACGGGTAGCGATCTCACGAGCGAATGCGCCGAAGTAATCCGCACTGATGGCCGTATTGCCGCCCACATAATGCAGGCTATAATTCGCCAAAAGACCGATGGGGCGTTGGTCAGCTGAAGAGCGGACGGCCATGATGGCGACATCCTGATCTACGGCGGAAGTGGGCACGGAAACGCTGGTGCTGACGTTGCCTGGATTCATCTTCGCCCGGTCGGTGGTGATGCCAAAAGGGTTCTCGTAATACTGGCCTTCCTTCATGTGCCAACGGCGATTGAAGACGTGGGCGGGATCACTGCCAAAGGCCCAACCAAACTCGGCAGGTTCCAGATTTTTTACGGCCTGAGCGATACCTGCAGCAATGCGCGGGGCCACTGTTTTGACGTACTCGGGATCGGGATCACTTTGGAAGACTCCGGCCAAGGTGGCGGCAGAGTGAGTGTGAGTGGCTGAGATGAGGATGTGAGATGCGGGGATACCGGTTTTTTCGCTGGCCAAGGCCTTGGCTTCCTCACAGATCTCGCGAGGAATCATGCAGGCATCCACCACGACATAAACTAACGCACGTTTGCCATCATGGAGCGCTAAGCAGCGAGCGTGCATGGGATCGGTAATTCCCTGGGCGAAATTTCCCTTCATGCTGCCATTCACAGGCGTCGGGAACTGAATGGGGGAAATGTCCTGTGCAAAAGCCCCCGCGCGGAATTCCGCGTGAGCCGAAACTCCGCAAAAGACCAAGGCGACAAGACATCCAGAGAAAAGGCGGCGAAGCATAGGCTGATACCAACGCATCGTTCGATAAACAAAATGCGTCACTCCGAGGGAATGAGACATTCGGTTATAATGATGAATTAAAAATACCGAAGTGAGTGTGAATCCTCAAATCAAACAGTTGCAATTTGCATGAATGATATAAATCCGGAGATTTCGGACTTCACTTCGCAAGGAAATCATTTTTGAGAATAAGCCGTTAGGCGTAGGAGGCTAAAGTTAGGTTACGGATCTTTTGGAATATTTTTGTTTGGAATCGAAAAAAATCTTTACTCGCAGCCGTCTCTTCTTTGAAAATGCTGATTTTAAGGGCCTTCCCTGAGTTCAACCAACCCCCCGTCTGAGTCTTATCCTGCGCTGGTGTTTGACACCGCAGGATAAGCGCGCAGCGACTCAAGGCAGCTCCTTTTCCCCAACCTTTTATGAAAAGCCTGCGTCATCATCGCTTCATCGTGAACGTCTTTCTGGTCATGCTGACTGGTTTCTGGCAGATCACTATGCCCCTTCATGCGGCGACGATTAACTGGACAGCAGGCAGTGCCATTGACTTAAGCTGGGGAACGGCGGCCAACTGGAGTCTTGGCGTGCCATCCCTTGCTGACGATGTTGTATTTGGCACTCCTGTTTTGAATCCAGGTTCTTTAGCAAATCCACGACAAATCTTGTTAGGCGCTGGTAGCTTGGCGGGTTCTTTGAATTTTGCTGATCACTACTCGCTGACAGGGGGGAACCTGACTTTGGGATCGGCCCATGCGATTTCAGTCAGTGCCGGGAAATCTGTTTTATTACAAAGCCAGGTACTAGGAACCCAGGGTTTGATAAAGGCAGGTGCCGGGCTGCTGTCGTTAAATGGGATGAATGGTTATACGGGTGGCACGGATCTCAATGGTGGTGCTTTAAGGATATGGAATGATGGCAATCTTGGGGCCGCTGATCAGTTGTTAAGACTGGGGGGCGGTACGCTCCAAGTCGGTACTATCTCTCTCGTTCGCGGAGTGGAGGTGGCATCCAATAGCACATTGGATGTGGGGCGAAACTTTACTGCCAGTATCAATGGTGTGCTTAGTGGTGTGGGGACATTGACCAAGACAGGCAATGGTGAGCTCCGTTTAAATAGCAACAATCCAGGTTTCACAGGCATCCTGAATGTGGACCGTGGCATCGTCCGCATGCGGACAAGCGTGAATGACGGCCTTAACAACTTCAATCCCGGTTTGAGCGGAGCTTCTGGTTATGTCTTTGGCAATGGCGCTCAATTGATTTTGGACAATTCGGTCGCGACTTCAACGAATCCAGTGGTGAATATGATTTCAGATACCGCACCGCTGACATTCAACGGTGGGCGTCTCAGCTTTGTGAGCAACAATGCAGCGGGTAATACCGTGTTCACCGAAACGGCGGGAAATGTGATCTTGGCCGAGCGGTATTCGAGCATTGCCGTGACACGTACCAATGCTACTTCCGCAGCGGTGTTGGATCTCGGAAGTTTGACTCAGCAAGCCGGGGCTACGGTGAATTTCGTGGCGACTTCACTCGGTGCTACAGGCAACAACCCGCGCATTACTTTTCGTACCGCGCCTACGCTTAACGATGAAATGATCGGCGGATGGGCTTTGATCAATGGCTCCGATTTCGCAGGCTACAATGCTGCGCAAGGAGTGGGAGCTCTGGGTACGACTGGCTTTGGCGCATACACGGTGCGAACGGGTGCCGACATCGGCACTGCAACGGCAGTAGAAAATGTTTCCATCACCGCGGGTAACGGGACGATTGCGACCCTCGGCAACCTAACCATCAATTCACTCCGATTGGCGGCGTCAGCGAGCACTCCAGCCTTACTCCAGACGGCAGGCACGACTTTGACGATTGATTCCGGAGGGATTATCGCTCTGGGGAATTTTACTAAAACACTCGGAACGAGCACGGGATTTATCAAGGCCAACGGGGGCGGGTTGTACATCCATAACAATGAAAGCACGCTGACGCTGAATTCACAGATTCAAGATGGCGATGTCTCTACAGCACTGGTTAAAGACCAAGCGGGCGCATTGACCTTAGGGGCCGGAGGGAATAGCACTTACACAGGCGGAACTTATGTGAATGGTGGTACTCTGACCACAGGCAGCACGGCAGGTAGGACCTACCTCGGCACTGGCCCTGTGTTCGTTGATTCCGCGAGCCTAGTGCTCCAGCGAAATGGTGCAACCACATCTACAGAGGGCTATCGTGTGAAGAATGGTGGCAACATCACACTGACCAACAACATTGCCTACACCTCAACTGGAGATCGTTTTAACGTTGCGGCGGGTAGCACTCTCACGGGAACCTCGGCTGCCGCGAATCAAGGGTTTAACAGCCTCACTCGTGTCTCAGCGTTCTCAGGCGGTGGGCAGGTCATTTTAGCGCCGGATTCCATCTTGGCGTATGCGGGTACGTTTGTTGGAGAATTTGATCTGGCCAACTTGGCCGTAAAAGATTTAGGCAGCTTGAATGATATCTACTTCGGTCTGGGCACGGCTGGCACGACGGGGTCCGTCACAGTCGGTGTCGGAACTCCCTTCAAGGGACTCAGTACGGATCGCACTTCCCGAGCATGGACATTGGGCACCTTGAATGTGGCTTTTGACACCACAGATATTTATCTCCAAGGGCTAGTGTACCCAGACTCGGTGGGCAATGCGGTGACCGCCGCGACTCTGACATTAGGTGATGCAGCAGCTACCGGAGGCGGTTTCACCATCAATCCTTATAACACGAATGCTTTCAATGCTCGAATCACCTCAGGCGTGGTGGCTTTGAATGATGAGAACTCCGTGTTTGGTAACTCGGTGTCTGCACCCATGACATTTGTGGTCGAGCCTGGTGCCATTTTGCAGGGATCTACGGCCAACTCACTGGGAAGTGGAAGTGGCATCGCGAATGTGCGTGTCACGGCTGGTGGAACATTGCAGCAAATCGCGACAGCAGGAATTTCAGCAGACTTGGCTTTCAATGGTTCTGTCACGGTTGAAGGAGGGGGGCGTTTCTTGGCGCAAAACCCCGATGGCTTAGATGGAACCGGAGTTTTGACTTTTGATCCCGGTTCAATTTTGCAAGTGGCGACGGCCACTGGATGGAGTGGTGTGCAAGCCGATGCAACACTGCTTCCAGATTCAGTCATCGTGAGGCTAGGTGTCGTGGGGTTTGGCAGCGCGACTCAACCTTTGCTGACGCAGCCTTCCTTTTCCGGGGCTGGCATCTACCAGATCTTTGGGGCCAATTCAGCCGCGACGAACCCTACCGCACCCGGGACCGTCATTTTGAATCTAAATAATGGGGGCATCATCACCAATGACAATGCAGATCGTAACTGGGCTGCTGCGGCCAATGGAATTATTTCTGTAGGCGTTGGGGGCGGAATCATCGCTGCCTCAACGGGCACGTTTCTCAGCATGCAGAACGTGATGAGTTTAGGGGCGAATACACTGACGGTGGGTTCCACGCGTACGATTGATGGCAATTTGAAGACAGGAGAAGTCCGCTTTGCTGCTACGGTGAATGCAGATCCAGGGGCCTTAATCGATGTATCCCCAGGGGTAGCTTTACGCCTGAATGCAGCGAACGTACTGAGCGATAATCTAACGATTCAGTTAGGCTCGGGCAGCCTCCTCAATGTGGACAATGCAGAGTCTATTTTCCAGCTAACCGGCGCAGGAACCTTAGTAGGCGATTCGGTGCTTACCTTGTTGGATCATGCAGATTCTACATTCAATTCCACTCTCAATGGGACCACAACAGGTTTTGGCTTGGCTAAACAAGGGTATGGTGTTTTGACTCTCGCCAACGCATTGAGCACAGGATTGGGCAGTGTCACCGTTCGTGACGGAACTTTGCGTTTAAACAGTAGCTCTTCACATGCTGGTTATTCCTTGGTATCGAATGCGCTCTTTTCACGTGCGACGGCAATTTTGGATCTGAATGGCACTTCTCAGGGCGCTGCGAGTCTCACGCTGCAAGGTGGGACCGCTACCAGCACGCCGATCATTACAGGAGTTGGTTCGACCATCAACTTGGCAGGACCCGTTACTTACACTTCGACAAATAATCCGTTAGGCGGCGTCATTAGCGTCAGCTCACTTTCACTGGGAAATACTAGCCGCCTTTTTAACATCGGCAACAGCACCAGTGCTGTGGATGACCTGACGGTCTCGTCCAACCTCACGGGGGATGCTGGTATCGGCATCATCAAACAAGGTGCAGGCACACTCCGTCTCAGCGGTGTGAATGCGTTAACGGGCCCGTTAGAGGTCCAGGCAGGTTCTGTTTTTGGTAGCCTTGGCATGGGGAATTTGCTTCTGAGCGGGGGAACCATTGAGACAAGCGGGAACTTCACTCGCGCACTGGGAACGGCTGATGGCGAAGTCCGTTGGGGGACCGGAACGAATGGTGGTTTTGCGGCACGAGGTGGACCGTTGACTGTGGCCTTGGCTGGAGCACCCAGTCCGCTCGTCTGGGACAGCACGCCGAATTTCGTGAATGGTGCAGGTCAGTTGTTATTTGGCTCCGTGTCTGCGGATGATGTGATCACGTTCACTCATCCTGTGGATCTCAATGGAGCTGTTCGAGTTATCCAGGTGCTCGACAATGCCGCCACGGCCAATGACAAGGCCATTCTTTCCGGCGTTCTGTCTGGGGTAAATGGGGGCATTAATAAAATCGGGGCTGGGGTTTTGGAGCTTTCCCAGGCCAATACTTACACAGGAGCGACCACTTTGACGCTGGGTACGCTGCAATTAAACAATGCCAGCAACGGTGGTTTGGGCAGTGGTTCGCTGAATCTCGTCGCAGGCACTTTGCAGGCTTTACAATCAGGAATTTCCATCGCCAATGACGTTTTGCTCACTGCCGTCACGATTGCGGGAACGGAGAGTCTAACATTCAATGCTCCTGTGATCGGTGCAACGGGGGGAAGTCGAACACTCACGAATAATCTTACTACAGGGACTTTGACTCTGGGTAATGTGGGCATCAATAATGACATCACGGTAGCACGCACGATGGCACTTGCTGGGACTGGTGCCACGGTGGTTAACGGTGTTATTTCCAATGGTAATGGAGATGCCTTTGCCAATAGCTTGAATCTCACGGGCACGGGCCTCATCACCTTAAATGGCCTCAATACCTATACGGGAACAACCACGGTCAATACAGGTGTGGGAACGGTCACCATCAATAACAATCAGGCTTTTGGCTTGGGCACCGCGCTAACCTTGACTTCAGGAACCCTTCAAGGGGATGGATCTGGCGCTAAAACGCTCAGCCAAAATGTGACGCACAACACAGGTACTGTGACTCTGGGTGGAGTGGACAAGTTTATTTTCAATGGAACGTGGTTGACCTCTGGTGGAACCCGCACATTGACGGTCAATACTCTCGCAGGTGTGGAACTCAACGGTCTCATGACTTTGGGGGAGACCACTAACAATCGTGCACAAGCTTTTGCGGGCCCTGGCGATATTTTGATCACAGGAGTCATCCAAAACAATCCTGGTGCTACCGCGCCAGCGGCGAGCACGGTCTTGCTTCAATACACTGGCAATGGCACGCTTACCTTGACGGGAGCCAACACATACACGGGGGCTACCACCATCAATAACACCAATGGCACACTCTCTCTCAATGGAGCGGGGAAATTGTCTGTGGGAAATTTGAATCTCAATGCAGGTACGCTGAATGTTTTAGCTTCGGGAGTGGACCAAACTGTGGCAGCCATCACGACGGGTGGGGCAGTCGCTGGTTCTCAAGCATGGCTGAATATCGGAGCTGGTAGGACGCTGAATGTGGGGGCAGTGACCTACAGTTCGACCAACAACAATTTAACCTCCATGATTCAAGGATTGGGGACTTTGAACTTGGGGGCTGCGGATGTGACCGTGACTGTGGGAAATAGCACAGCGGTGGATGTGGACATGGCCTGGACTGTTGGCACGCTTTTAGGCAGTGGTACGTTTATCAAAGCAGGGCCTGGGACACTGGATATCAGTGGCATCGGCATCAATAACTTCACGGGACCTTATCAAGTGAATGCCGGCACGATCTTGGGCCTTGGCAGCCTAACCAATAATTTGATTCTCAATGGTGGTGTCTATGAAGGTGCTGGATCATTGACTCGCGCCCTTGGCACTTTAGCGAACCAAGTTCAGTGGGCCGTGGGTACGGCAGGGGGTGGTTTCTCGGCTCGTGGAGGAAATCTCTCGGTGGCCTTAGGCTCTGCGCCAGACCCTTTAATTTGGGCTAGTACCCCCCAATTTGTTTCAGATGGCGCCCCGCTGATTTTCGGATCCGTTACGGCGGATGCAGTGGTGGATTTCACGAATAATGTAAATCTCAATGGCGCTTTGCGCACGGTGCAGGTGGTGGATAACACTCTGCTGACAACAGACTGGGCCAAGTTGTCGGGCGTGTTGAGCAATGGCAGCCTAACCAAAACGGGCAATGGTATTCTGGAGCTTTCTGGTGCCAATACTTTCACGGGAGACATCACGGTGACTCAAGGGGTGTTGCAGTTCAGCACTGTCAGTGATAATGCAGGGGGGCCGAGCAACCTGGGGCAGGGGAGCAATGGCCTCTTTATCACAGCCGGTACTTTATCCTTCGTGGGGCCAGTGAGTCAGGTGACCAATCGCGGCATCACCTTGAATGGAGCTTCTAGCACGACTGTGGGTGCTCTTGCGTTGGGAGCAAACGGCACGGGTGGGGCCACCATCACTTACACAGGTGCGATCAATACGGCTGGAAATTTGCTCACGCTGACAGGCACTGGCGAAGGTTTTATCACCGGAGGTATCATCCAGACTGGAACTGCTGCTGACGTGTATGTGAATTCGGGGACATGGACCATCAATGGTGCCCCAGGATCTAGCATTTTGGCTGATGACTTGGTGAGTCAGAATGCAGGTAGTGTCTTGAACTTGGGCGGAACGGGAAGCATCAGCCATACGACTGGGACGAGCAATGGCTTGTATTCACGCGCTGGAGGTGTGGTGAATTTACTGGCAGACAACGTCTTTGTGGAGCCCAATGGATTAGACTTTATATTGTTATCTGACTCGGGTGTGGCCTTGCCTGGCACGCTCAACATGAATACTTTTAATCTGACCACTCCTAGGTTGGATCTGGGCCAGGTAGGTGCGGGTTTAGAGGGTATCATTACAGGATCGGGCACGTTGACTGTGACCGCAGCCATCAATTTGTTTCGAGGCAATGTCGCAGCTAATTTAAGCGGTGCTGGGGCTACATTAAAATTGGGGCAAGGCGAAGTTATCTATTCTGGAAATAACTCAGGTCTGACGGGGGCGACGACTTTGACGAATGGTACTCTGAAGCTGGATTACACGACCAATAACCTTCGTAAAATTTCCAGTGGTCTGCTGACCATGAATGGAGCGTCGCTGATTCTCGACGGCAATAGCGGAGCCAATACGGTGGATACCGTCAATGGTCTAACGTTAGGTGGCACCACTTCTGCTGGCCGTGCGGTTCTGGATCTTCGTCCTGGTGCAGGCCGCACGTTAACGCTTAATCTAGGTGCCATCACGCGCACAGCGGTGGGTGGGGTCTTGAATGTGATCCTTCCTTCCAGTAACTCGATCGTCACGACGACCACGAATAATCCTTCTGGCCAGAGCATTTTGGGCGGTTGGGCCACTGTTAATAATTCACATTTTGCGACCGTATCTAGCGGCAATATCGTCGCGAATACGGCAACTGTCGTCAAAGACAACATTACCACATGGACCGCAGCGGATAACGTCATTGATGGCGCAGGTTACAATGGCACGCTTACAGCTGGTGGTAGTGTCAATAGCCTTACATATGAAGCAGCTGGTGCTTCGACTGTCACCGTCGCCGACAACACTCGCCTAACCATCGGCAGTGGAGGGATTTTGGTGAAATCGGGTGCTGGTTCTGGAGGAATCGTCGGCGGGCTTTTGGGTAGCGGTTTTGTCAATGGCAGCTCGACAGAACTCTTTGTACATCAGCATAGTTCAAACGACTTTACTTTGGGCTCCACCCTCAATGGCACTCTGGCATTGTCCAAGACTGGAGTTGGTACATTGGTGCTGAATGGCTCGTCGCTGCATAGCGGTCAGACCAGTATTTTAGAAGGTACTCTGCGAGTGCAGGGTGGCAATGCCATCGGAGACCGCTCGATTGTTTATCTCAAGAATTTACCTGGAGTCGTTTTTGACCTGAACAATGGAACCGAGAGCATAGGCGGTTTAGCCGGCGGTGGAGTGGACGGAGGGACCGTGAATCTGGGCACGGGCACACTGAATCTCAATGTCTTCGCCACGGGCACTTATTCAGGCTTTGTGTCTGGGGCTGGTAATCTCATCAAGAATGGGACATCCACCCTCACTTTCAACACCGTTTCAAACGCGGACTTCACGGGCAATTTGATCATCAATCAGGGGGCTGTCACTCTGGGGAACCGCACCGTGGCAAATTTTCCTAACCTTGGCTCATTGACCTTGAATAGCGGAAGCCTGACACTTGATTTCGCAGGTGGCACTGAGGGATCGCCTAACAAATTAAACAGTTCAGCGCCTGTGACATTGATCAATACGGGGGGTATTGATGGCCTCCGTGCAAATAATGATCGCAACGATGCGAGCAAGGCGGAGACCATCGGTGCAACAACCTTGCTCGGCGGGGCGAACACCATCACTGCGAGTGCCAGCTCCACCAGTGGGACGACACAGCGAGCTATGACCATCACAGCTGCTACCTTGGCTCGCTCCAATCAATCCACCCTTCTGGTTAGGGGTCAAAATTTAGGGACACAGCTAACGGCTGCACCGCTGGATCCGCTTCATACCGGTCGTATTGTGGTGACCACGGCACCTACTCTGACCGGTGGAGCTGGTGCAGCAGGGACTTTGACGACAAGTATTCTACCTTGGGCAATCGGTGCCGAAAGTATCACCAGCACGGGGACCAGTTTTGTGACCTACGCAGCCTCAACGGGTTTCAGACCGTTGAATTTGACGACTGAATACGAACAATTGATCTCAACGGGTGGAATCACTGCCACGAATAACGTGCGCTTTTCCTCTGCGGCTAGCTTGACCCTGGATGGTGTGGCTAAAACGATGAACTCGTTGCTGGTGGAAAATACTGGCTCGGGCAGTATGACCCTAGCGGGAGCTAATGCTGCATTGAACATCACCTCAGGAGCCCTCCTTTTTACGGGTAGTCAGCCTCTTGTTTTAAGTGGATTCAGCAGCATCACGACAGGTGCACTGAATGAGTATGTTTTGCATGTGCCAAACACCGCCACGGCTGGCGTCACCATCGCATCTCCTTTCACGACCACTGCTGCTGCTCTCACCAAGTCTGGCGCAGGTACTTTGATTCTGACGGGATCTGGTAGCACTTACACTGGGCAGACTGCCATCAACCAAGGCGTGCTACAGATTGACTCTCTGGCGCGTTTAGGGAACAACGGACGTGGAGGCATCCTGTTAAATGCGGGCACGCTGCGCTTTGGCGCCGCATTTGATCTCTCGCAGTCTCCGGTGATTTTTGGTGTGCCTACCACCGGAACGGTCGCGACTTCTTTGGGAGGAACTTTGGATACCAATGGTTTTGATATCACTTTTGCCAACAGTATCGGCGGCGGTGGAAATGGGGGCTTTAATAAAATTGGGCTAGGCACGCTCACGTTGAGTGCACCCGTTACCTACACCGGGATCACCACCGTCACCGCCGGCACTCTGGCTTATGGAGCGGCCTCGGCATTGCCTGCGAGTACCAATCTGACTCTGGCTGGAGGAACGTTGGATGTGGCGAATTTTAACAGTGTGCTCAGTGAAGTATCCCTGGCTGCCAATGGCACTTTCAATGTGGGAAATGCGCTCGAACTCACAGGAAATTTGGTCAACTTCGGTGGGAACCGCACATTAGCCTTCACGGGTGCTGGCACTACGACGCTGAATGGAGATTATATCCTGTTATCTGAGTCGGCTTCGGCTCGCACTCTGACATTGGCTGTGAATGCTGGGAATGTGGTGGTAAACAGCATCATCACCAATGGCCCTGGCGCGGCTTCTTCGTTCATCAAAACTGGAGCTGGAAATTTGCAAATCACCACTGCAGCCCAATACACAGGAACCACGACCATCAATGGTGAGGGGGGCATTGTGCGGCTGACGGGTAGCGGCTCCTTGAGCTCGGGTAATCTTACAGTGACCGCAGGTATCCTGAAAATCGAAGGAGCGAATCAGACTGTCGGCACGTTGACCATGGGTGGTGGTACCGCTGGCAACTCTGCTCTCATCGAGGTCGCTGCGGGCCGCATCTTAACACCCTCCTCCATCACCTACACGGGTACCAATAATCTGGCCTCAGTGATTACGGGGGCCGGTACGCTGAACCTCGGGACAAACGGCATCACCGTCTCTGTGGCAGACAATACAGCTTTGGATTCAGATATGATTTGGTCCATCAATACAGTGATTGGCAGCGGGGCTTTCATTAAGACTGGCGCAGGGACTTTGGATGTGGGAGGCGTAACCAACTTTGATTACAACGCCACTTCTTACCAAATCAATGCAGGTGCCATCGTGGGGCTGGATCAGGGGGATGCTAATATCATTCTCAACGGGGGTGTATTTGAGGGGAATGGCAGCTTCACTCGCGCACTCGGCTCAGGGCAAAATCAAGTCCAGTGGGCTGCTGGCACCGGCGGCGGGGGCTTTTCGGCGGCGGGTGGAAATCTCACAGTGGCTATCAGTGGCGGGCCAAACCCGCTCGTCTGGGGAGTCACTCCCTTCTTTGTACCGACAGGAGCACCTTTGATCTTTGGTTCACTGTCTGCCGACAGCGTGGTGGATTTCACCAACAACATAGATCTGAATAATACTTCCGGTGCAGTGACGCGCACGATTACCGTGAATGACAATGTGGATGTCGCGACGGATAAAGCGGTGATCTCAGGCAACCTAACTGCAAGTGGCGGTGGCGCAGTGACTTTGACAAAAACAGGTTTAGGAACCTTGCAATTGGCAGGTAACAACAGTTTCTCCGGAAACCTGGCCCTGAATGCAGGTGCGCTGCAATTTTCAACCGTGGCCAATTTGGGCGGCAGTGCGGCAATCCCCCTCAATTTCGCCGGAGGTACTCTGGACTACATCGGCAGCGGTGGGGTGGATCTGTCTGGCCCCGTGGCCGTCGCGACTGCGACCTCTACGATTCGGAATAGCAGCCCAGGAATCTTGACACTTAGCGGTCCTGTCACCCTAAGTGCCAGCTCCAATGTCAGTGGTATTTCTCCGGTCAATTTCACCAATGCGCTCAATCAGAGTGGCGGAGATCGCACGGTGACCGTGACGGCACCAACGGCGACCTTTAACAACATCAACCTCACGGAGAGTAGCACGGGAAGAACATTGGTTTTCAATGTTAATGCAGGTTCAGAAGCCGTGATCAACGGAGTCATCGCCAACGGCAGCACAGGATCAAGTGCCTTCCGCACGGATGGTGCAGGTACGGTGACTGTCACAACTAGCCCGACTTTTAACAATGAGCTTCGAGTGAATAACGGCATCTTGAAGTTGCAGGCCAGCATGAGCAACCAAACAGCCACAAACTCGATTGTGTTTTCCAACACCGCAGTCTCTGGTAGCACGCCAACATTGAACTTGGATGGGGCTGGCGTGGCATACAATCTGACAGGAGCCATTATCTATGTTGGGAATTCATCCGTTACAGGCACCGCCCGCATCAATGGAACAGGCGCGTTGAATCTGAATGGAGCTAGCCGCACGATTGAAGTCCGCCCTTCAAATGGGACGAGTGAACATTTGGTGATTGATGCTGCCATTGTGAATAATAGCGGCACAGCCGCTGGTTTCACAAAGACTCGCAATGGCACTCTGGTGCTAACGGGAACCAACACCTACAACGGCAATACCGCCGTCAATGAAGGCATCTTGCGCCTAGATTATCGTGGCAATACAGGTAACAAAATTGGGGGTGTGTTGACGATGGCTGGAGGCACCCTGGAACTCATCCGTCATGCATCGTTGGATGTCGCTCAGAGCATTACAGGTTTGACCGTTAGCACGGGGGCAAATCGTATTCTCCTGGATTCGGCTGCTGGTGGTAACGTTAGCCTAAATATTACGGGTGCCCTCACTTCCACAGCGGCCGGACGTTCGATTGACTTCGCTTTGCGAGGCAGTGGTTCCACCATCAACACAACTGGAGCCACTGGTTGGACTTTGGCGAATGGCATTCTGGGAGGTTGGGCCACTTTCAACAGCTCCAGTTTTGCCACACTCAATGCGAGCAATCACGTGATTGGATTGGCCGCATCTGTAAAAGATGACGTTTCTACCTGGGCCATGGATGAAAATGTGGTGAACTCAGGTGCCTTCACAGGTGTGACGGCTTCTCTTTCGCGCATCAACAGCTTGGCCTTCAGTTCTGCAACGGCCACAAATCTGTCGGTGGGAGATTACCTCAACCTGAACAGTGGAGGCATTTTGGTAGCTCCTTCTGTCGGTGCAAATACCACGGCCATTTCAGGTGGCGAGCTCACCTCTGCAGGCGCTGCTTTGTTTGTGCACCAGCACAATCCCGCTGCCGCCTTGACTCTCGGCTCCGCGATCCGTGGGAATACTTCGCTGACGAAGAATGGCGAGGGCACTCTGATTGTGGATTCATCATTGAATGACACCTCTGGGGCCGTATTCATCAACCGTGGCACTTTGATCACTCGCGGTGGCAATGCTCTAACGGATACAGGAGCGGTGACTTTGGATCCCGTCACCGGTGCACTGCTGAAACTTGAGGCGAATGAACGCATTGGCAGTCTTGCAGGCGGTGGTTCTGATGGCGGCTGGCTGGACATTGGCAACCATGTGCTGACCCTAACCAATGGATCTACTTTCAGCGGTAAAATCTCTGGCAGTGGGACCTTGGTAAAATGGGGGACGGCTAATCTCAATGTAGCCAATTTCAATAGCTCCGAATTCACCGGTTCCGTGATTGTGAATCAGGGGCTTTTCCAACTCAGTGGCAATGGTATTGCCAACCTGACTAACAGCACCTCCCTCACAGTGAATCCGGGAGCAGCTTTCCTTATTGATAACAATAGCTCAAGCAGTGCCCCAGACAGATTTGGAAATTCAGCTCCCATCATCGTCAACAGTGCAAACGGAGCAAGCTCGGTTGCTACACGAGGTCTTTGGACGCGTGCAACCAACCAGAATGGCACCCGTGGGGAAAACTTAGGGGCTCTGTCGGTAAATTCAGGTTCCAGCTATGCAGCTTTGGAGGGGGTCGGCACCAGCACGGGAACTTCGACGGTTATTGAATTTCTCTTTGATGACATTTCACGGAGTAACAACGCCACTCTCAGCGTCCGTGGCACAAATTTGGCCTCGGGTGCATCCATTCAACGTACACGTTTCCGTATTGATGTGACTGCTGCTCAGACAGCCTTCATGGCGAATCATCAAATCGGCGCAGGTAGCACGGCGGGGGCTGCCAATCTGAGAATTGTGCCTTGGGCGATCGGGCAAGATTTGATATCCAATAATTTCGGCACAGTGTCGAATAATGAGTTAGGCAATAGCCTAGTGACCTATGTGAGTGGCGTTGGCTTCCGCCCCCTGAACTTCACCAATGAATATGCCACCTATGCAGTTGGAGGTGTCTCTGATAACGTCCGGCAGTCTCTAACAACCGACCTCTCAGGATTGACGGGGAAGACCATCAACTCGCTGGTAATTGATAATGCTTCAGCCGTGAGCCCGATTGCTGTTGAGGGCAGCGGTAATCTGGTGGTGAGCAGTGGAGCCTTCCTTTTCACCGCTGTGGATGGGGTAAGCGCTTCGGGTGCGCAGTTGGCGACTCCGCAAGGCATCACCATCCGTGGATTTGACTCCATCACGGTAGGCCCCACAGCAAATTCCGTTGGAAATGAATTCGTCTTTCATGCCATGAACACGGCCGGGTCTGGTATCACCATTCAGTCGAATTTGGTCAATTCAGCAACAGGGAACACATCTCTCACAAAGTCTGGCCCAGGGACTCTGGTCCTCACGGGTAATAACAGCTACTCAGGAGGGACGACTTTGAATGAAGGGATGCTGGTCATTAATAATTGGTTAGCCATTGGTGGGGCTTCAGGTACAGCACCCTTGGTGTTTGCCGGAGGCACATTGCAGTTGGCTCCAGGTTTCACAGGGGACTTCACTCGCAGCGGGGGGATTCGCCTCGCTCAGGCAGGTGGCACGCTAGATACAAATGGCTCTGACCTCACTTTGCTGTCTGGGCTGTCAGATCTCGGGACGATGAGCGGGGGACTCACTAAAACTGGCCTCGGAACACTGACGTTGGCGGCCGTTTCCTCAAATACTGGCATCATGACTGTGGCTGGTGGCACATTGCGTCTTGGAATTTCTCAGGGAATCGGCACCGGGGATTTGGTCGTTAATAACGCCATTTTTGACCTGAATGGATTCGACGCGACGGTAGGACTGGTGACTTTAGCCGATGCTGCGGGGTCCACCATCACGGGTGCAGGAGTGCTGACGAGTCATAATTCTCAGTTCGATCTACGCCAAGGCGCGGTTACTTCCACTTTGGCTGGCAGCTCCTCGCTCATTAAAACGGGAGCCAATACAGTCACTCTATCTGGGCTCAATACCTACACTGGTGTCACCGAGGTGCGGGCAGGAACCCTGGCTTTCAATTCGATTGCGGATGTGGGGGGAGTCAGCGCATTGGGACAAGCGACGACGGCAGAAACTGCGGCCATTCGTGTGGGCTTGACAACCACGACTGGCACGTTGCTCTACAACGGCGGCGGCCATAGCAGCAACCGCCGGATTGATTTGGTTGGGACAACGGGCGGCCTAACGCTGACCCAAAACGGCAATCTCGAGGCCCTGGTTCTCAGTGGTGGTATCCGCAATGCGGGCCCTGGTAATAAAACGCTGACCTTCCAAGGCACCAATACAGCTGCGAATGAAATCAGCGGAGTCATTCAAGAAGGACAAAACGGGGTGCTTTCGGTCATCAAGTCACAGCCTGGCACTTGGGTGTTAGGCGCTCAAAACAATTACACTGGATCTACGAGCATTAATGAGGGAGTTCTCAGGTTGAAGGTCGCTCAAAATCTTACTGGTGTGCTCAACTTTGGTAGCGCTAACAACGTCACAACGGCAGGCACGCTAGAGGTCAATGAATCCTCCACCTTTGGGGGCCTCGTTGTACAGACCAATTCAAACGCCAACACGAATCGCCTGATCTTAGCGGCGGGCAAGTCTTTCAACACTAATGGTAATGTGGTGATTGGTACAAGCGTCGCGTCTCTCAGCAACACCCTCTTTAATGCATCAGGTGATGGCGTCTGGAATGTCACAAACCTCGGTTCAGCAGCTCAATTCCGGGTAGGTGGGTCCAGCGGTTCTGGGAATGTGACTCAAGCAGACTTGAGTGCCTTGGCCGAATTGAATGTCAGCTTAAACACCACCGATGGTGTTTTCCGTGTGGGGTCTACTTCGGGCACAAACGTGAGTAACACCTTCTCTGTTCTAAAGCTGGCAAAGGATACGACGGTCACCGCAGCGACTCTCGCGATCGGTGATAGTGGTCAATACAATAGCAGTGCAGGGCAGATCAATCAGATGCAGCTGGGCATCGGTGAAACGCTACTGAACGTCAACACCCTGAATATCGGCACTGGAACGAGAGATCTGGGATCACTAACTTTCCAGACCAATGCAGGCAGTCTGAAAGTGCGCGCGGCAGATGGTGTCAGTGCGACGAGCTTCAACATGGGGACGGGAACTTCAACGACGGGTGCAACTCTGCCTACCGGCAACCGAAATACCTTTGATGTCACAGGTCACGACGCAGACTTACTCTTTAGCAGTGTGAACATAGGCACTCAAAATGGACGCACAGGTGCCCTGGAAAACTTGTTTGCCTTTGATCAGGGTACGCTGGTGATGACCAGCCTAACCATGGGATCTAAAACGGCGACAGGGAATAGTACGAACACCCTGAATCTGGGCGGTGGCACCGTGAACATCGGGTCGGGTTCTGGAACGGCCATCACGCTTTCCAGCAATACTAATTCAGGCACTGTAAGCTCTGCCATCAATATCACAGGTGGCACTGTGACAGTCACAGGAAATATTGTTCGCGGTAACAACACGGGCGCTGGCAGTGCTATCGGCAGTCTCAACCTGGATGGTGGTATATTGGATATGAGCGGGAACGCGATCGGGTCTTTGACAAATCCTATTGGTCTCACGGCGGCGTCAGGCACCCTCAGAAATCTGGGCGAATTCAATGGCGGCGCGGCACTGATCAAAGCGACGTCTGGCATTCTGACCCTCAGTGGCGTCAATAACTATACGGGAGGAACCAGCATCACAGGTGGCACTCTGCTGGTGAACAATCTCACAGGTTCCGGTACGGGCACCGGCAGCGTGAGTGTGAATCTAGGCACCCTTTTAGGCGGCACGGGGCGGATCTCTGGCTCTGTGATCAATGGTGGCACCCTAGCCCCCGGCGGTGTGGATGGTTTTGGGGTCAGCACCTTGGGCCAGCTCAACATTGGTAGCCTAACCTCTTCGGCGGAATCCGTTTTACTGTTCCAAATCGGAGGAGCAACCGCCATAGATCCTGCTGCTGTGGAGCTTTATCTCAGCAATCCTTCGGGGTTCTCCGTGCCAGCTTCCTGGACTCAATATGAAGCGGGCATCACGCAGCACGACCAGTTGGTTTTCAATGATGTCAATCCGCCGGTTTTGAATACCACTATTCAGATCTCGAATTCTTACCTCAACGGTTTTGTTCCTTCTTATGGCCAAGTGTTCCAGTTTCTGGACTGGGCCTCTCTGGGCACTGCCAGCGCCACAGGCTCACCTAATTTTAATCTGCCGACCCTCACGGGCCTGCTGAATTGGGATACAGGTCTGTTCGCGAGCCATGGCATCATTGTGGTGGTGCCAGAACCGAGTCGCGTTTTATTCCTCCTTCTTGGTTTGATGGGACTCTGCTTCCGCCGCCGCCGCTAAGAAGCGAGATTCAATCTGGGGTTCTGCCGAATTTCGATTTCATCTCGAAATACGCATGAACAATACATCCGTTAGGCCATGATGGATTGCGCGACTTTAGCTGCCTCGACTTCAGTGAGGAGTTGTGAAATCAAGGTCAGGCCAAACGCAAGAGCGGTGCCTGCGCCACGCGAGGTGATGAGCGTCCAATCAACGATGACCTCTTCGGCAGGCTCGGCCTCTGTCAGGACTGCGTAGGTGGAGTCATGGGCGGTGTGTCTTCTTCCTTCTAAGATGCCTGCATCATGCAGCACCAGTGGGGCGGCACAGATGGCAGCGACTCGACGCCCGTTTTCCATGAAAGCTTTGGCTAAAGCGGCCGCACGTCCATCGTGACGCAAGTGTGCAACGCCAGGCCCTCCAGGGAGGAAAAGTAGGTCAAAATCAGCCGTGTTTAACTCGCTTAAAAAGGTGTCTGCCTGAATCATGACACTGCATCGTCCTTTGACCAAAAGGCACTCCCCGAGGGCTGCCATCACCACTTCAATGCCTGCACGGCGCAAAAGATCCACGGGAGTAATGGTTTCGATTTCTTCAAAACCTTCGGCAAGTAAGCAGAGGACGCGTGGAGCCATGGTGAAGGCGCGGTGATCTTTGGGGGATTCAGTAGGTGTCTAACAGGCCAGTTGAGGGCTGAGATGTGTTACTTGTTGCGGTATTTGGCGATCACTTCACGGATACGCTCCACACGATTTTCAGGCGCAGGGTGCGTGCTCATAAATTCGGGCTGGCCACCGCCTTTCGAGGCTGAGGCAAGGATCTCCATCACCCCGATCATGGCTTCGGGATTGTAGCCTGCTTCGATCAGAAAACGCACGCCGAGGGCGTCGGATTCTAGCTCGTCATCGCGGCCGTATTTCATGACACGCATATTCGCTACCATGCCTGCGATTTGGGTGCCAGCACTGCTTTGTCCATCCGAAAGCAGGATGCCAGCTCCTGAGGCCAGACCTTGCCAGAGCTTACTCGTCGCCATTTGCTCATTGGAATGACGACCGACGACGTGACCGATTTCATGTCCTAAAACCCCAGCGAGTTGATCTTCATTTTTAAAGAGGCGGAAGAGGGCCTCTGTGATGAAAATCTGCCCGCCGGGAAGGGCGAAAGCATTCACCGTTTGACGGTCTGCCAGCAGATGAAACTCAAAGCGATATGGCGTTTGGCGCGCCAGAGTGCTTTGGACCAACTTTGCACCCACACGATCCACGAGTGCCTGGGCCTGTGTATCCCGGGATTGTCCCCCCATCTCCCGGATCATCATGGGTGCTGACTGTAACCCAAGGGCGATTTCTTCCTCTGCTGTGGCAAAGGCAAGCCGCTGCGTGCGGCCGGTGAATTCATTCTGGTATTCTGTTGTTCCTAAATAATGGTAAGCCAAAGTGCCTCCCATGATGAGTAAGGCAAGGAGGATGCGCGGATGACATCCGAAGCCGCGCCGTCCATCTCCATCAAAAGAAGGAGTCATACTGTCCATTAGCCGAGTGAAAAAACGTCCCATGACGGAAATCATAGACTGACAGGAGGGAACTGTCACGGAGCGAGTCGAAGGGCAACGATTCTTGACACCTCTTGAAATTAGATGGATGACCCAACAGAGAAATCTTCATGCAAATGTAAGCCCATCGGTAACTTGCCATTGCAAAAAGGTTTTCTAAGGTTTTAGACCTCTCACTTTGCACTAACTATGAGCTTAATCCGTGCGTTTTGCACCCAAATCTGCCTCAGCCTTTCCCTTGTCGCCTCAGTTGTGGCTGCGCCGAGTGATTTGGATCCCGTTTTCCTGAATGGCTTGGGGCTGGGCATAACAGGCTCTTCGTATCCTGCCGATGGACCTACGGGAGCTGTGCAGGCCCTGGGGATTCAGCCTGATGGTAAAATTTTAGTCGGGGGGGGCGGTGGAATGGGGCGCCATAACAACCTGGGTGAACTGACCGCCTTAAAACGTTTGCTGCCTGACGGCAGCCTGGACCCGACTTTTCCTCCCAATGGTGCTTTTACCCAAGGGCCGCATACGACGGTCATGGGGCAGGTCTCAGAAGTAAATGCCATCTTGGTGAATGCGGACGGTTCCTTTTTCATCGGTGGGGTTTTTGAAAATTATGGCCCTAGTAGCGTGGTGCGCGGCCTAGTGGCCAAGGTCCAAGCTGACGGCACTCTAGACACCACGTTTATCCCTCCGACTTTAGGTTCAAATGGGGCTAGCCGATATGTGCAAAGTCTGGCTTTAGATGATCAGGGCGGTTTGCTCATTGGTGGCGCTTTCTCTGCCGGCGGTCGGGCTAACCTCATTCGTGTGAACGCGCAGACAGGAGTTCAAGACCTTACTTTCGATTCGAGCTCATTGGTCGGCAGTTCCCGCGTGGTGGACTGTATCAGCCTTGCTCAGGATGGCCGCATTTATGTTTCTGGCAGTGCAGGCAACTTTGGTGGTTATCCCTATGTGTTTAGGCTGCTTCCAGGGGGGCAAGAAGACACCTCTTTTCATGTGCCTTTCGCCAATGAATATGGGCGTGTGAATCGTGTTCTGGCCTTGCCCAGTGGCCAAATCATCATCGGTGGCAGTTACACACTCGTCGGGCGGCCAGAGAGTGATTTCATTTCGGGTTTGACCGCCAATGGTTCGCCAGATACGGCCTTCAACGCAAACCTAGGCACGGGGTCCAATGGATGGGTGGGGGGATTGCTTCAACTCATGCCCGATGGGCGCATCCTAGCTGGGGGCATTTTTAATGTGTTCAATGAAACGCCTGTGGCATCCCTGGTGATTCTAAATGGTGATGGGACCCGCGACACCACCTTTACCCCCGCTCCTTACTCAGTGGATCGTAGCAGCTACATCACGCACATTTACAGTGCAGTGCCTTTGAATGATGGCCGTCTCGTTGTGGGTGGGTGGTTCACTCGCATTTCAGATCCTGAGCTGGAAATCAATAATTTAGTGGCCTTTGAAGGAGATGGCAGCGCGGGGGCAGGCACATTAAAACTCAGCAGCACAAAATACGCCGCTTTGGAGAATGGTGGCAGTGTAAAGGTGCAGGTGGCACGCACGGCGGGTATCGCTGGGGCAGTGAGTGTGAACTTCTCAACTGGCGGTGGTAATGCTGTGGCGGGTACGGACTACACCACCACCACGGGCAGCCTCAGCTGGGCGGATGGCGAGGGAGGGGCCAAGAGCATCACCATCCCGCTAACAAACAATGCCGTAGCGAATGCGGCTAAAACTTTTCAAGTGACTCTCTCAAACCCTACTGGTGGGGCCTCCATTGGCTCGGCATCAGTGGCTGAAGTCACTCTTTTAGATGATGACTCACCGCCCGTAATCATCACACCGCCAGCCAGTGTCACTCTGAACCAAGGGGCTAATTTAAATCTTTCGGTAACGGTCAATAGTCCCGTGCCTGTGACCTTCCAATGGGAATACAACAATGGCAGTGGCTTTGCGAACCTTCCTGGAGCGACTTCCCGAAATCTACTGATCAGCCAAGTCACACCGCAAGCTCATGCTGGACAGTATCGTGTGGTCGTTACCAGTGTCAAAGGGGCCGTGCCTTCGACTGCTGCGACAGTGAATGTGCTCACCCCAGCAGGCTCAGTGGTCCCCACCTTCACATCTTCTCTAGGAATTAATCGAGCTATTTCTGCTGCGGCCCCAGATCTCCAGGGGCGCTGGATCGTGGTCACTAACCAGAATGGTGTCCCTGCCGTTAGGACGCTTCAGCGTTTGTTGGCCAATGGAACGGTAGATACCACCTTCACGGAGTCCACCTTTGATAGCGCTGTTTCTGCTGTGCATGTGCTTCCAGATGGCAGCATCGTTGTGGGGGGCTCTTTTGATACCATCAGCAGTCCGGCGGGTGGTTCTGCCGTCAGTCGTGCGGACTTAGCCCGCTTCCAGGGCAATGGTGCTTTAGACATGACCTTCTCACCTTCGCTGCCTGCCATCAGCAATGTCTATGTGGAGACGATTGCCCCTGGTGCCAATGGCAGTTTTTATGTGGGGTTTGGTTCCGGCGGCGGATTACGCCGTTATTTAGCGAATGGCACACTGGATAGTGGTTTTACAGCCCCTGCGAACTTAGGCAGTGATCTTCAAGGGAAGGTGGATGTGGTGGTGGAGCAGGGGATCTCAGGCAAGGTACTTGTCGCCCACATGATTGGTCGAAATGGGCAAGGTTTTACCTACAACCTGTCTCGCTTGAATGCGAATGGCACCCTGGACTCTGGGTTCTCGGCTGTCTCCGCCATCGGCGGCGAAATCGAAGCCATCGGTCTCTTTGCCCATGGGCAAAAGATTGCGATTGGTGGACGTTTTTCTGGATTGAATGGGCCCCACAATCCAGGCCCCCGCATCGCCGTGCTAGATGTAGCAGGTTCGGCGGATTCTTCGTTTATCAGCCCTTTTAGCAATCTGGATGGCAAAGTTTCAGGCATCCTGGATCAGGATGGGAAACTGGTGATCGCCGGAGAGTTTTTGACCATCGGCAGCCTCAATCTTCGTGGCTTAGCCCGCCTGAAACTGGATGGTAGCATTGATTCTTCCTTTGTCGTGGGACCCGGGACGAATGGCAACGTGAACAGTCTGCATTTCACCTTTTCTGGTGATTTGTTCATTGCTGGTAATTTCACGTCAGTGAATGGGGTGACAAAAAATTATGCCGCCGTTCTTTTGGGGAATTCTCAGGTGGGAACCTTGGGCTTCGAGCCTGCTCGCAGGACCTACACGGAGGCAGCTCGGACAGTGACTTTGTTGGTTAGACGGTACGGTTCGGTGACAAATCCTATTTCCGTGCAGTGGACGACTGCGGATGCTCTCACAGGCACGACTGCGACGGCTGGCACAGACTACACGGCAGCCACGGGCACATTGAGCTGGGTGCCTGGAGACTCCGAGAGTAAGTTTATCACTCTAACACTTTTGTCAGATGCCACTCAGGAGACGACTGAAAGCTTCCGTGTGGTGCTCAGCGATCCGCAAGGGCCGGTCACTACAGGAGCTGATGCCACCGTCACGTTGCTGGATTCTGATACGCCTGTGACCTTCACCACGCAGCCTGTGGCCAGCACATCAAGATTGGTCGGTGAAGCCCTGACCCTGACGGCGGCGGCAACGAGCCCGACGCCGATCAGCTATCAATGGCACCTCAATGGCGCGCCAGTGGCTGGGGCGACGACGACCACCCTTAACATCGCGGCCCTCACCCAGGCTCAAGCTGGGCTGTATGTGCTGGTAGCTAGCAATGCAGCGGGCAGCTTTAGCAGTGCCGCCGCGCAGGTCATCGTCACGGCGCGGTCGGGAGGCATCATTGCCGGGCAGGCCACCGCAGGTCGTCCTGCCTTTACCAGTGGTTCTCCCCAGGCCATCGTGGCCACAGATGATGGCGGTGCCCTCGTTGGCGGCTTCTTTGGTGAGAATGCTGGGAACAACGTCAATAAACCCTACCTCATCCGCATTCGGCCAGATGGCTCGACGGACACGGCATTTCCTCTGACGCTGAATAACAGCGCCAATGCGCTGCTGCGGCAGCCAGATGGGAAAATCCTGGTGGGAGGCAGCTTTACCAGTCCGGCGACCCGACTGATGCGCCTGAATGCCGATCTGACCCTGGACACGGATTTTAACACAAATGTGGGCAGCAGCCTCAGCTCAGGACAGGTGAATGACATCGCCCTGGACTCCGCTGGCCGTGTGTATGTGGGGATATCTATCAGCACCAGCGGGCAGATTTCCCGCTTCAGTTCAGCCGGGGTGCTGGATGCCGCTTTCGCTCCGGTCGTGAATGGGGTAGTGACCAACATTGCCGTGCAGAATGATGACAAGCTTTTGGTTAGTGGGTCTTTTACCCAGCTTGCAGGTTCTACGGTTAGCCGCTTTGGGCGCCTGAACACGGATGGCACACGGGATACCACCTTTACCCTTTCAGGAATATCTGGTAGCTCAACTTACAACGATCTCCTGGTGGTGAAAGATGGTCGAATCTTCGCAGCAGGTTCCTTGGGGAGCTTAGTATTTGCCGAGATCAGTAATACCGGGACTTTGGTTTCTAACCTCGGTTCAGGCAATCAAGTGTATGAGCTTGCTCAGGCACCAAATGGCAAGGTCATGGTGGTGCGTGCTAGCGTGGGTGGCAGCGGCTCCGTTTACCGGATCAAGGCCACCAATCCGCTGCCTTCTCCGGGGTCCAGTGATGGCGATGCCACCTTCAATGTCGGCACCGGGCCCAATGGCGATGTGAAGGTGGTGACGCACAGCCCGGATGGTTCTATTTGGATTGCGGGTGACTTTACCACCTTTAATGGGGTGACAACGGGAGGGGTCGTAAAGCTATTGGGAGATCCGGGAGATCCTCAGATCGTCAATCAGCCAGCACAAGTAGGCGTGAATGGCGGAGCTACGGCCCAGATGAGTGTGGGTGCTGTGGGCACAAACCTCACATATCTTTGGTCTAAAAACGGCACGCCCCTCACGGATGGTGGACGAATTTCAGGTGTTACGACGGCCGTCCTTACCATCACCCAGGTGGGCGTGGCTGATGACGACTTTTACACCGTGGCAGTGACGGGGGGAACACCCTCCAGCACCATGACCAGCGCTCCAGCGAAGCTGAATGTTTTATATGGTCCTGTGGTCGTAAACAGTCCCGCCAATGCAACACCTGAGAGGGGAACGACCTTGACTCTGACCGCTGAAGTTTTGGCTGCAACTCCGGCTTCCTACGAATGGCGTCGGGATGGCGTCTTAATTCAAAATGGCGGGCGTTATTCGGGCGCGAATACAGCCAGCTTAGTCATCAGCAGTGTCAACAATGCAGATGATGGGCTTTACACCCTCACTGTCACGAATGGTCTCGGCACGGCCAGTACCACGCCAACCACTGTGGCTGTGAATCAAGTCCCTTCTGATCGAGATCCAACGCTCGTAGCCTTAGGCACCACTAGCACAAACTCGAGCAATTATGTGAATGCCTTCCTGCACCTCCCCGACGGGCGTACACTCATCGGTGCCCGTGGCGGCATTGCTGGTAATCCGCTCAACGGTGGTCCTACCAATGTTGGAAATCAATTGGCCGTGATTGATACGGATGGTCGTGCGACTGGACCTTTGGCTGGGAATTTCAGTGGCAGCAATTCCAGCGTGAATGGATTCTTCCGCCAGCCAGATGGCAAGATCCTCGTCTTCGGCAATTATACCAGCGTAGCGACCATTGAGGGTGCTGGTCGCACACGTCTGTCACGTCTGAATGCGGACCTTTCTCTGGATACATCGTTCGTGCCTGTGGGGCCTTCCAGTGTGCCTTCGGCAGTGATTGCAGATGGTCTAGGCCGCATCTATGTGGCGGGTGGTTTCGCGGGCTACGGTGGAAACAACGGTTACAACTATCTAGTCCGCCTCAATCCTGATGGCACTCTAGATACCACCTTCAAACTGGAATTGAACAGCGGGGTAAATGCGATGCACTTGCTGTCGAATGGGAAAATTCTCGTCGCTGGTAACTTCAGCAGCTATGGTCCGTTTGATGCGAGCACCACCATCCCTAGCCTCATCCGACTCAATGTGGATGGCACTCTGGATAGCAGCTTTGTCCCGGCACTGCCGACTGGCACGATAGCCACTGCGGCAGTGGATGCTTCGGGCCGCATTATCGTGGCGCGCAATGCGTCTCCTTTCGGTTTGGTACGACTGCTGCCCGATGGTGCTGCTGATGCATCGTTCAGCTTCACGGCTACGTTGAGCAATCCGCCCACAGTGATGACGGCCTTGCCGGATGGCAAGGTGCTGGTGGGGGGCAACTTTACCAGTCCGACAAACCGTTTGTTCCGTCTGAATGAAGACGGCAGCCTGGATGACGGCTTTAATGTCGGCACAGGTTTCAACAACGGCAGCATCACCGCAATCGAAGTGGACTTGCAGGGGCGTTTGTGGATCTCAGGTTTCAGCTTCACCACCTACCAGGGGGTGGCGGCGAACCGTATGGTCATCCTTCAGGGAGATGGGCCGGTGCTTCGTTTCATCACCCATCCCGCAAGTCAGGTGGTGGATGTGGGCACGGCTTCGGTCCAGTTCACCACCACTGCGACAGGCAACAACGGCTTTACTTTCCGGTGGAAGAAAAACGGGCAGCCTCTCAGTGATGGTGATCGTGTCTCGGGCGTGACAACGGCGACTTTGACACTCTCGGATATCACCCTTGGTGATGCCGCCAACTATACAGTGACCGTCACCAGCCCAGATGATGAAGTGACGAGTAATAATGCGCTGCTGACCGTACTATCTGGACCTGAAATTCTCAGCTCCCCTGTAGGGCAGGTCGTGGATACAGGAGCCACCGTGACCTTCACTGGAACGGCTAGGGGGGCGGGGACACTCAGCTATCAGTGGCTTTTAGGGAATGTCGCACTCAGCAATGGCAACGGTGTTAGTGGGGCCTCCACGCCTACTCTGACACTAACGGGGGTGGACTTCGCTGATGCGGGCAATTATCGCCTGCGTGTCACCAATACGATTTCCTCAGCATTGTCAGCCGTGGCAAACCTTACGGTTCAGCGCAGACCCAATGCGCTTACCGGAGATCGCCCTCATCCAACCTTCAACAATGAGGTCCATGCCATTCACGTTTATCCCGATGGCTCCTATTTGGTGGGTGGTAACTTCACCAGTGTTTCCGTGAATGGAGCCACCTCCGTTAACCGTGGACGCTTAGCGCGTTTCCTGGTGGATGGAACGCTGGACCCGAACTTCTCACCGAGTTTCAATAACAGCATTCGTGCGATAGCTGTGGATTCAGAGGGTCGCATCTTTGTCGGTGGGGACTTCACAAATGTAGTCATCGGTAGCATAACAACAAACGTGACGCGCGTGGCTCGTTTCACGTCGGCCTTGGCTCTCGACACAGCCTTTGATACGGTGAGCGTGACGCCTAACGCGGCTGGACCTAACCAAAGTGTTCTCGCTCTTGCCCCAGTGGGAGATGGCTCCGTTTATATCGGTGGGAAATTTACCCAGATCGGTTCGAATACCTCGGCGGCTGTGAATCGGATGGCACGCCTGGGAGCAAATGGGGCAGTGATGGCTAACTTCACTTCCGGGGCCGTCAATGACGTCAATTGCATTCACCGCCTATCAAATGGCACACTTTATGTCGGTGGCATTAGTAACACTTGGGGAAGCAATGCCATGGCACGGTTGGTCAAGCTTTCTGCCACTGGCGCACGTGATGGCAACTTTGTGTCGCCAGATATTTTCACGATTGTTTACGACATCCTGCAACTACCTAATGGCTCCTTATTTGTCGGTGGTAATAATCTGGGACAGCCTTATCTGAAAAGACTGAATGCGACGACGGGGGCTGATCTCGGACTCTCCGTGACAGGCCACCTTAGCGTGGTGAATACGGTGGCACGGCAGCCTGACGGCAAGCTCCTTTCAGGTGCTCTACAGACCTTTATCCGAATGGATGAAGATTTCGTCAAGGACACGGATTTGGCTGTGTCTTTAGACAATAAGGTCAATGACATCGCTCTGGATGCCCAGGGGCGCATCTATGTGGGAGGGAACTTCACGCAGATCAATGGGGTCCTCAAAAATCGTTTTGCCATCCTCAATGGTGGTGAGTTTGACTCGCGTGATGGCTTGCTGCCGCCACAAACGATCACCTTTGCCCAACCAGCGAATCGCACTTTCAACCCGGCAGCGAATAGCCTTCAAGTAAGTGCCACATCCACTTCCAGCTTGCCTGTTTCTATCGAGGTAACCAGTGGCCCTGCCACCCTCAATGGCAACACCTTAACGATCACGGGGGCAGGGGAGGTTACTCTGACTGCGACCCAAGCAGGCAACGAAAACTTTGCGGCCGCTGATCCTGTGGTCAGGACATTCACCGTGGCAAAGGCGAGTCAAACCATCAGCTTCGCGGCTCTATCCAATCGTTCCATGCTGAGCATGCCTTTCACGCTGACAGCGACCTCCAGCTCTGGTCTTCCTGTAAGTTTGGAGCGAGTCTCTGGCCCGGCGACACTGAATGGCAGCACGCTGACGTTGAATGGAACAGTCGGCACAGTCACTCTGCGCGCTACCCAGACTGGAAATGCGAATTATGAACCTGCCCTTGAGGTCGTGCGTAGCTTTGAAGCGTTAGACATTCCTGCAGATCCAGAGCCTCAGACGATCACTTTTGCTCCTCTGGCGGATCGCCCGGCAACGAATGGTCCGTTCATGCTGAGTGCCACGGCTTCTTCCGGTCTGGCCGTCACCTTTGAGCTGGTCTCTGGGCCCGCCACTTTGATAGGCAACACGGTCTCTCCAACAGGTCCCAGCGGCACCGTCACGATCCGTGCCACTCAGCCAGGAGATGCAGCTTGGCTGGCCGCCCCTAGCGTGACACGCAGCTTCTTCATGACTGGTAATACTCCGGTGGTGCCCGTGGCACAGACGATCACCTTTACCCTGCCACCGACGCGTTATCTCAGTGAAGAAACCGTGTCCTTGAATGCCTATTCGAGTTCAGGACTGGAAGTGAGTTTTGAGGTGGTCTCCGGCCCGGCTAATCTTTCCGTCCCTGGTGTACTAAGCTTGACTGGTGTGGGGACGGTGAGTGTCCGCGCTGTGCAGGCTGGATCTGCCACAGTCAAAGCGGCCACGCCTGTCACCCGCACCTTCAAAGTCTTGCCAGACCCGACTGGCTTGACGTTGACCAACCTGACGCAAACCTACACGGGCTTGCCCATCGAAGTCGGTTACACTGGTGTGGATGCTTCCGAGCAAGTCACCATCACTTATGCTGGCAGCGAAACACCTCCGATCCACGCCGGCAAATACGCCGTGGTTGCCATGGCTGGTAGCGTGAAGAAAACGGGTAGCCTCGTCATCAATAAAGCGCCCCTGACTGTGGTGGCAGACAACCAGCGCAAACTGGTAGGACAGCCAAATCCAGCCCTGACTTTCAGCTACTCGGGCTTCCTGGCCAGTGACAGTGAGTTGACCATTTTTGAAGAGCCCAAAACTAAGCCGCCGGTGCTCACCACCACGGCCAAAGAGACCAGCGCTGGCGGGGCCTACCCGATCAAGCCTGCTGGAGCAGTGGCGTTAGATTATCTCTTCATTTATGTGAATGGAACTCTCACGGTGGATACCTTTGCCGGCCAGTATGAGGCTCTTTTGGCCAGCACCGGAGGCAGTGCGCTACCACTTGCAAAGGCGGAGATCACTGTGGCGGCTACGGGTAAAACCTTCACTGGTAAGCTGACCACTGCCGGTGAGTTGGCGGCACTGCCGTTCAAGGGTAGCCTAACCACAGATGTGGAGGACGAAACCGTCACGGGCCAGGCTATGTTTACCAAAGGGGCCAACAGCTATGTGCTGGATTTTGTTCTTCCATTGCAGGGTGAGTTTGAAACCACACTCAAGCTGAATGACAATCTCATTGCCTCCACAGAAGACGGGCAGAAACTGTTGGTTTTGGTGAAAGGGCAGGCATTGACCTATGCGGGCACCCATACCCTGATTCTTGGGGCCGGGCAGATGATCGATACCTCCGTCATGCCTCTGCCTGAAGGAGTGGGCTATGCCACAGCCACAGTGGACGCGAAGGGTGTTTTGAAGCTGGCTGGAAAGTTGGGGGATGGCACCCCGCTCACAGCTTCTCTCGCTGCAGATTCAAAGGCCGGATATCGTCTCTTCCTCCTTCCTTATAAAAGGTTAAACAGTTTCATCGCAGGCAATATTCCATTGGAAAATCATCCGGCTCAGACTGGCCGCAAGTATGTGGACTTCGAATCTGAGGCCGACCTTGTTTGGCAGAAAGCGCCTGAGGTCAAAGACAAATCTTACCGTGGAGGTTTTGGCCCTCTGGCCTGCCGAATCATGTTGGATCCTTGGCTACCTTCCACCAAAGCGACCAAGACGGCAGCGGCTATCACTCTCGCGAATCGTCTTGGGCTGAACCCCTCCGGCCAGCTCACTGTCGCCCATGGTGCCTTTTCCAGTCAGTCGTATGATAACTTGCCAGTATCTGTCACTTTAGATGCCGCAGGTAAGATCACCGTGGCTTCGCCTGTGACGGTCCCCATCAATTCGACCAAATGGAAGGTCACCTTCACCGCAGCATCGGGTCTCTTCAGCGGTAGTTTTGTCTTGTCAGACACAGTCGCAGGAAAAGCCGTCCTGCGCACGGTGCCTTTCGTGGGCATCCTTCGTCAGCCATTGAGTGAGAATGAAGGCATTCTAGGCGGCGGACATTTCCTCCTACCAGCCCTTTCCACAGCCCCTTCGAATGAGCTCGTCGCATGGCCCATTGAATTTCAAAAGCCTTGAATCGGCTTCTTGGGTCTAGCTGCTCGCTCTTAACACCGCGTCATCTCACGACGACGCGTTGTTTTGAAAATGAAATGAGATTTTTAGGTCTCCAATAGGTGGCGGCTCAGTGAGCCTCTACCAGACTCCGAGTCCGGATGATCTTTCCACTGCGTCGGATGGAAAGGTGGGCCGTGACCGTATTTTCTTTCTCGATGGCTCCGCGGATGCGGCCGCAATAGTCGTCCCAGGATTCATCGAGATGAATTTGGGATTCGACCTCCATGACAGTTCTGACTAGGGTCGCATAATCCACCCCTGGAAATTCATGGTGCAGATTTTGGAGCAAAAAGCGCAGCCTCGTCGGGTCAAGTGATGTGCTCATACTGTTTATCTTCGCACAAAATCATTAATTTGTGTGTATTATTTTAAAAAATTAATCATCAGACCCCTGGTTGATTAAAATTTTAGTCTGCCCATAACCAGGCAAAGTCGCTCAAGGCTTTGCTGAAATGAGCCAAATCTTAAAAAGAAGAATTCCTTCCCTGACGGCAGCAGGGCGATCTCTGGGCGATCTGCTTGTTAAAGCTTTGTCTTGATCAAGGACTGCTGCGCAATCTTTGATGTGGCAAAGATGCGCTACTGAGGTGGTTTTTCCGAAGGGGCAGCAGCTTTCTCAGGCTTCCGTTTGAGCAGTTCTTTGACGATGCCAATGCCCAGCAGTTTCATGGTGGTGAAGTAGCTGCGCGCGATGTCAGCCGTGAGAAAGGCCAAATAGACATCATTCGACGGGAGCGTGCTATTGGAGGCGTAATAAACTGGCTTTTCAAATCCACGATACTTGGACTTATGAAAAGCGAGTCCTTTAAAATTATAGATTTCCCCACCAAAACGTTGGCTGATCTGGAAAAACCATCGAGTCATCAAGTCATCTGAGTAGATGCCCTGCTGAAGGTTGGTGAATGGGCATAACAAAAGGTTGAGCACTTCCACGCCTTCCATTTTAAAGGCTTCCATGGCCACCATATGGACAGCTGTGGCTAGGCGGCCAAAGCGGGCTTCGTCACAGCGAACAGTATTGGCCGAGTAACCAAAAACTTTACCATCGCGGTACATGGGATCATAAAACACGTATCCGATGGCGATGCCTTCTTTGTCGAATGCGACAAACTTACGCACATCATGCTCTGGCTGATAAACCGGACGGCGAGCGTAGATCCAGATCTCCCGATCATTGACTTTTTTCCCCTGGAGCCATTTCGAAGATAAGGCGTGCAACTCCTCCACAGACACTTCGGCAATGTTGACTTCGCGGATGCTGATACCCTCGCGCTTGGCTTCATTGCGCGCGCGTTTGATCATGTCCAACTCCTTCCAGTTTCCCTTGGTGTTATAGGTCTGGACAGGAAGTTCGGGCTCGTAACCAACACAATTGACTTTGAACCCCATTTGCCGCAAGACGGTCGCACAGGCCTCTGAAACGACCCCGAAGACTGCGGCTGGGTATTCCTGGAGGAATGCAGCAACAAGGGGGCGAAGATTCTCTGGGGCGCAAACAGGGTCAGTTAAAGCGATCCGTTTGGGCTTCCTCGCAAACACCGGATGTGTGGCGGTGATAAAGGCAATGTACCCCAATTCATGCACGAAATATTCCATGCCCTGCTGGAGAGTTGCATAGGAAAGTGCTTCGCAACCATGCTTTTTGAGATGATCCGATAGTAAAGACCATTTGGCTTCCGCATTGAAATTTTCGGCTTCTTTTCCTAAGATTGAGCGCATGGTTTGAGTGAAGGGGTAGGTTCTACACCTTTTTGGGGAGCATGCTAGGCAAGATGTTTCAGTAGCCAATCTCCGGTAAGATCAAAAACACGCTGTCTATTGCGGTCCAGGTGACCGGCGTGCCCATTACCCTCGATTACTTCCACATGTTTGACGCAGGTGAGCGCGTCATGAAGTTTGTAGGCCGTACTGACGGGATCGAGATTGTCTTGCTCACCCCAGATGATCAGCGTGGCAGCAGATATTTTTGATACCCTTTGGATGGTATTGACGAAAAATGCGGCGGAAGCTCCCGGAAGGGGGAAATTGGCGAAAGCTCGCAGTTTTCCAGGATCCACCTTTAAACGGGCATTGATCTCTGGATCTGCCGCAAGTTGCACTTCTTCGAGCATTTGAACGATCGAGATACGCAAGTCGCTGCCAGTTAACCACCGCTTGAGATAGCCGACCGCAGAAAGACTGGCCATCGTGAGGGTGATGGACCAGGGAAGGGTGTTCATCACCGTAGCATCAAGGGCAATGAGGGCTTTGAGACGTGGATCAATGACCGCAGCTTCCAGGATGGCCGTGCCGCCAGAGGATAGCCCAAAAGCCGCGATTTTCTTTGGGTCCACGTCCGGTCGGGTTTCCAGGTAATCAAGTGCGGCCTGTAGATCTGCCACCCACTCTTTCATCGAGACATGGTAGGCCTTCCCTCCGCTCTGGCCGTGTCCATGCATGTCGAGCAGGAGGCAGGAAACGCCCTGCTTAGCTAAGCTGCGGGCCATCTCAAAATAGTTTTCCTTAAACTCGCCCGCCCCGTGTGAAACGATCAGGGGCGGTCCTAGTGATGGCCTCTCGCTAGGGACAAAGCAGGCATAAATATCGGCTTCGAGCGAGCGAAGCTTCATTAACTCCCATCGTTCATCCACAGACCGCTCGGGCCTTAGAGATGAAAAATCGGGCGTTTTATTCATTATTTGCAATGCGCATTAATATCACCAGATTCAATAATCATCAAAGCTGGAATATTTCGGATTGTCCTACATGGAGTTGGTTTTTCGACCTAATTGGAGGCCAGGAGCGTCGCTCTATTGCGGGGGAAGTTGGATCGCAGCTCACGCCATGCGCTAACTGAAAATCATGATGGCGATGAAAATGGACAACAATGCCACACATAGCACCGCGCCTGCCGCCATGTCTTTGACCTGGCGGATTGCGTCTTCCTGCTCGGTGGTTACACGGTCGCAAAGCTTTTCAAGCGCGCTATTAAACAGCTCAGCCATCCAAACAAGACTGATGGTGAGGCCTAGACAACACCATTTCCAGTCAGCTAAATTTTGGCTAAACCCCAAACTGACAGCCAACACCGTGGCGGCGAGATGGATCTGAAGATTCCGCTGGGTGCGCAAGGCATAGCCGATGCCCCGCAAAGCATGGTGTAAGCTGCGAATGACCTTGCTGCACCAAACGATCATGCTTTAGGAGCCTGAAGAAGGTTCAATATTGGCGCTTTTTTGCTCAGGAGCAGATTGATTGACCAACTGACGAAGACTCTTCACCCATGTCGGAGCATCCGCATGACCTGGGTTTTCTTTGATGAGCTTTAGCATGTCTGCCAAGGCGTTGATGGTGGAAGGGCCCTTTTCATAAAGGTAAAAGGCCCGCTGCCAGCGCAGGGTGGGCAGTTCATTTTGAGTCCAGAGCTCGAACTCTGGAGCAAACATCTGTTCTTTGCGAAAAATCCCCTCTGCCGTGATGCGGGCATCCCACAGAGCTGGCAGGCTCTCTTTATTGGTTTCTGCGGCTAAGGGCAATAGGGTGAGCATGTACATGCTACCGATGTCAGCAGGGCGTTGGCTCCATTCTTTACGGTTCAGGTAACGGCTGAGGCTAAAGGCTTCGATAATCGCATTGTTCGGAGAAAGTGCGTTACTCAGTTGACTGTAAGCGCGGCCTTTGAGCTTCGGGGCTGCCGCGACTACGGTATTGATATATTCCTGAAGCTTGGGCACCATTTTCTTAAAGTCCTCTTCCTTCGCCTCATGGGCCTCCAAGGTCAGAACGAGGTATTGAATGCCCAGCCGGACGGCGAAGCCTACATCGCCCTCCTCGTCCGCATCCCTGCCTTTGCTGCGGCTTTCCATCCTTGCTTGACGTTCACGCGCCTCTGATTTGTCCACTTCTTTACGCTCATGATTGACAACGTTGGAGCATTCTAGAAAAAGGCTCATGGCCGCTTGGTCACTGGCCATGCCAGCACGTAATTTGGCGAGGATGGTGCCCAGGGTATTCCCTCGCATTTGGAGGATTTGGTTCTCCAATTCTTTGAGCTGGGTCATGACGGAATTGACCTGAGCTTCCGTCAGTGCCGTTCCCGGCTGCGGCATCCCTGGAGTGGCGGGTGCCTGGGCCCAGGTGGTGGTAACTAGGCAGGTAGCCAGAAGGACGGTGGTGTGGAGCAGGGACTTCATGGTAGGCTGAGTGTGATCAATCGGAGAGCTGAAGAGGAAGCAAAATCGTGAGATTTCATCTCCTGTGGCTCCAACAACGTTTAGGGAACTGAGTTTCATTGATCGAATTTCAGGCTGGTCACATTTCTTTATCTGCAATGGGGGGTTGCACGGTGGGGTAAGTCTGCGAATTAGGCTCTTCACATGACATGGAATCAGCCTTTGCGCTTTGTCCCCATCTATCAAACCCGCGTCTGGGGCGGCCGAAATTTGGAGTCGAAATTCGGGCGTAAACTGCCTGACCCTACGCTGCCCTATGGCGAATCGTGGGAAATCTGTGATCGTCCTGAGGCTGTGAGTCAAGTGTGCGAAGGTGACGCTGCAGGGCTGACTTTGCATGACCTCTGGCAGAAACATCGCCGGGCAGTTTTCGGGGAGGCTTTAGTGGATCATCCTTCAGAGCGTTACCCGCTCCTCATGAAAATTTTGGATGCTTGCGAAGATCTTTCCATTCAAGTCCACCCGCCGGCCGAGGTTGCCCAAGAGCTTAGGGGAGAAGCGAAGACGGAAATGTGGTTCATCACTCATTCGGCTCCAGGGGCACGGCTTTATGCAGGGCTGCGAGCAGGCGCAACGAGGGCACTTTTTGAAAAGGCTCTCGCGGATGGCAGCGTGGCTAAAATGCTGCATCACATCCTGCCGCAGCCAGGAGATAGCCTTTACCTTCCCAGTGGGCGAGTGCATGCCATCGGAGCTGGACTGGTGCTTTTTGAAATTCAGCAAAATAGCGACACGACTTACCGGGTTTTTGACTGGAACCGCACAGGACTGGATGGCCTGCCGCGCGCATTGCATGTGGAAGCCTCCCTTCGAAGCCTGGACTTTGAGGATTTCGAGCCCCAAATCCAGCCTGCTACAACTACAGGAGTTTTGGTGAATTGTCCGTTTTTTGAGGTGAAAAAAGTCGCTTACCCCCGCAGTAGTATCGTGGGTCAAGCGGGCGTGCACCTAACGGTGGTGATTATTCGTGGGAGTTTAACGGTTCAAAATTGCATTTTAAGGGCAGGGGATTTCGCCTTGATTCCAGCATGCATGGAGGAAAAAGACCGCCAAATTTTGGCTGCCGAGCCCCAAACAGAATGGCTGGAGGTCAGAATCCCACAGTGTGGAGCAGCCGAAGCTTCGTTTTAAAACCTGCCGTTCCGGCAACTTGACGTTCCATTGACACGCCTTTAGTATCACGCCCCGATGAGAGAACCTGTTCTTCCTAGACTGTCCGCTTGCGCCCTTGCGGCAGCATCATTGTTTCTTCTGCCCGCCAGCTCTCCAGCTTTCTTGGGGCTGTTCGAAAAGAAGGACAAACAAGCCCCTGGTACCGATGAGCGCCAAGCGCAGGAAGCCCAGGCGACCGCGATGCTCATGTCTGCGCGAGAGGCCCAGAATGCAGGTAAGACTGGACGCGCTCAAGGCCAGTATAACGCCATCGTTAAGCAGTATCCATTCACGGTGGCTGCCTCTGAGGCTGCATATGCCAGCGCCCTGATCACTCGTGCTAACAGTGATGTGACCACTGCGTTTGACGCGTTTCAAAAGTTTATTGATGACCATCGCTCCAGTGCTCGCTTTAACGACGCGCTCCAGCAGCAGTATGAATTGGCAGAAGAAGCCCGTGGTGGTCGCCGTCAGCGCGCCATGCTTATTCTTCCTGTTAAAATGGGCGGAGAGGAAGTGATCAAGCTTTACACGCAGATCATTAAGAATGCTCCTTTCGGTAAACTGGCCCCCCTAGCACAGTTCAGCATCGCGGAAATCTACCAAGACATGGGTGAGAAGGATAAAGCTGTCCTCGCCTACCAAAACGTGGTGGAAAATTACCCGAACACGAAACAGGCGAGTGAGTCTCAGTTCCGCATCGGTTCCATCAGCAATGTGGCCGCTAGCCGCAGTGAAGATAAGTCCAATCTGGTTGCTACTCGCGATGCCTTGACCACCTACATGTCCACCAATCCTAAGGGTGACCGTGCTAGCGAAGCTGAGATGATCCTTCAGCAAGTGAATGCTGCTGAGGCCACTCAGTCACTCGCCGTGGGCAAATTTTATCAGCGCATGGGTAAAACCAAAGCCGCAGCCATCTATTTCAATGAAGCTCTCAAATACGGATCTCCTGAGGCCTCCAATGAAGCTCGTGAGTTGCTCGCTCAACTTGCTGCGGCAGATCCAGACGCAGTAGCCGATGCAAAAAAAGGTCAGCCAGACCAAGATTATACCATCCCCGGGGCACGCAATTTGAAGACTCGCGATGATTACATCGGTCCGCTTTCTCCTGAATTGACGCGTTTGGGCCAGAAGCCAAAAATGCGCGCTGGGGACGACAACTTCCTCCCAATTCCGATTCAAGAGCCGACTCTGCCTTTGACACCAGGAATGGCTCCTACGGGTGGCAGCCTGCTTCCTCCTGTGTCTGAGGAAAAGCCTGCTTTGCTGCCGATCCCCGCTGCGCCGGCTGCTCCAGGGATCCCACCACAGCCACCGACGAGCTTGCCTGTGCCGCCTAAGCCTACACCGGCTCCGTGATCCGCTGTTTTGCCTTTTCTGCTAGCTCTCTTTTCTCTCTCGGATGAAAATTTCTCTCCTCGCCTGTGTTTTCGGTTTGCTGGTATCTCTCACAGGTTGTGCTGGCTACCAGCTCGGCGGTCAGAAGCCGGCTCACCTCACGAATGTGACGAAGCTGGCTATCCCCACTTTCGAGAATCAGACATTGGAGCCACGTTTAGGTTCACTGGTGACCAATGCCATTATCAAACAGATCCAGAACAGCGGCGGTTATGAGATCGTCTCTCTGGCCGATGCAGAGGCTGTTTTGGATGGCAAGGTGATCAATGTGGACCGCTCTCAGTTTCGCTCAGACCGTCGAAATGTGCTGCGTACCTCGCAGTTGCTCATGACTCTGCGCACCGAGTACATCATCAAGGATGCGGGCAGCGGTAGCACCATCCACCGTGGACGCACTTCGGCAGATTCCTACACCATCTTGGATTCCAACGTTCAGAACTCTGAAGCGCAGGCCCTCGAGGATGCAGCCCAGCGTCTTGCGGCTAACGTGGCCGCAGACATCACCGAAGGCTGGTGATGATCGAAGACGACCAGTCCCCGAATCCGGTGCCGGAAAGTCCCATCGAGGATTACTGTCGCACAGATGAAGATTCCACACGGGTGGAGGAAGATCGCTTACCAGCCGAAGGCACCGCAGAAGAGGATGAGGCCCTGACTGACTTCCTGCCCAGCAGCCTGCAGCCTGCCCTGTATTTGGTCGGCACGCCGATCGGCAATTTGGCTGACATCACCCTGCGCGGGCTGCACATACTCAAGTCCGTCAGCGCCATCGCCTGTGAGGACACGCGCCACTCGGGCCGCTTGCTTTCGCATCATGGCATTCGCTCAAGGCTGATCAGTCTGAATGAGCACAACGAGGCGCGGCGCATTCCGGAAATCGTCGTCCAGCTTCAGCAGGGAAATAGCGTTGCGCTCATTTCAGATGCGGGCATGCCCACGGTTTCAGATCCGGGACAGAGGCTAGTGCAGAGCGTGGTGGCTGCGGGATTAAGAGTGGAAGGGATTCCCGGCCCGAGTGCCGTGCTGACGGCCCTTGCCGCCTCAGGCCTTCCCACCACCCCCTTTTATTTTGGAGGCTTTTTGCCGCATAAAAAAGGCCAGCGCAACACTGAGCTGACAGCAGCCGTGGGCCGAGACTGCACGAGTGTTTATTTTGAGAGCCCCTACCGCATCGTGGATACCTTGGCGATGATTGCGGAGCAGGCTCCAGAGCATCGGGTGGTGGTCGCACGGGAGTTGACGAAGAAGTTTGAGGAATTCCAGCGCGGTCCGGCCCGGAACGTGCTTTCTCATTACCAATCCAAGACACCCAAAGGCGAAATCACCCTGGTCATTGCCCCGCGTGAGCTTCCGAAATGGGTGACTTGGTGACCTCCAACCTGGTTCCCATGACGAATGACGAAATCCGAACGCCCCGGCAAAGCCGAATGATGTGCGGTGCTCTGCCTGCCATCTTTTCTGCTCAGCCTCTTGGCATTTTGACCGCTGTCCATTCGTGATGATCAGAACTGCTTTTCTACGCCATCCCATCCTCTTATGACACCCGCCCCCTGCGACCTCGGCAACTCCAAGGACAGTCTCAAAAACTCCATCATCAACCATCTGCGCTTTACCCTGGGTGCCTACGTGGAGTCTGCCAGCAAGAACGATTGGTGGGTGGCCACCTGCTTGGCCATCCGGGATCGAGTGATGGACCATGCCACGAAGTCCCGTACCCTGCATCGCCAGTCTGGCGTGCGCCGTGTGCACTATCTTTCTCTAGAGTATCTCATGGGACGGCTGCTGGAAAACAACCTGCGCAACTCAGGTCTTTATGAGTCCACCAAGGCCGCTCTCGGCGAGATGGGCAAGGACCTGGATGCTCTGCTGGATTGCGAGCCTGACATGGGCTTGGGAAATGGCGGTCTTGGTCGTCTTGCTGCTTGTTTCATGGACAGCCTCAGTACAGTGAACTTGCCTGCCATCGGTTACGGCATTCATTATGAGTTCGGCCTGTTCCGTCAGGAGTTTGTGAATGGCAAGCAGGTGGAGCATCCCGATGCGTGGATGCGCGATGGCAGCCCCTGGAAGATCGCCCGCCCTAGCTACCGCCAAACGGTACAGCTTTATGGTCGTGTGGTGCAGAAGTTTGATGACTGCGGGCACCCACGCTCAGAGTGGGTGGAAACCAAAGCCCTGCTGGGTCTCCCTTGGGATATCCCCATCGTCGGTTATGACAGCCACACAGTGAACGTCCTGCGCCTCTGGCAGGCCCAGGCGGATGAAGACTTTAACTTCCAGGTCTTCAATGAAGGCAGCTATGTCGAGGCCCTGCGCGACAAGGCCATCGCCGAGACGGTCTCCAAAGTTCTATACCCAAATGACTCGACCGAAAGCGGCAAGGAACTCCGCCTGGTGCAGCAATACTTCTTTGTTGCCTGCTCGCTGGCAGACATTGTCCGTCGTTTCAAAGTTGGTTATACCCTGCCGTGGAGCGAGTTCCCCTCCAAGGCTGCCATCCAGCTCAATGACACCCATCCTGCCGTGGCCATCCCCGAGCTGATGCGCATCCTGGTGGACCTGGAAGGCCTGCCTTGGAACGACGCCTGGAAGATCTGTCAGGAAACCTTTGCCTACACCAATCATACCCTTCTGCCTGAGGCCCTGGAAATGTGGTCCGTCGGTCTGTTTGAGCGTGTGCTTCCGCGTCATCTCCAGATCATCTACCAGATCAATCAGCTCTTCCTGGAAGGCGATGTCGAGACCAAGTGGCCCGGCGACAGCGAGAAAAAGCGCAGCCTTTCTCTCATTGAGGAGCGCGGCGGCAAATACGTGCGCATGGCCAATCTTTCCGTGCTGGGCAGCCATGCCACCAACGGTGTGGCCGCGCTGCACACACGCCTGCTTTGCGAGCGCCTGTTTGCGGATTTCTACGCGCTGTATCCCGACCGTTTCCTGAACCTGACCAACGGCATCACCTTCCGTCGCTGGCTGGATGTCTGCAATCCGCAGCTCTCCGCGCTCATCACCGAGACCATCGGCGAGAGCTGGAAGAAGAATGCGGACCTCCTGCGCAAACTCGATCCGTATGCGGATGATCCGGCCTTCCGGGCACGCTATGCCAAAATCAAACGCGACCACAAGGTGGTGCTGGCCAAGATCATCCTGGATGAATGCGGCGTGACCGTCAGCCCGGATGCGTTATTTGATGTGCAGATCAAGCGTCTCCACGAATACAAACGCCAGCACTTGAATCTGCTGAATATCGTCACGCTGTATCGCGAGATCCTGGACAATCCGAACGCGGATTTCCATCCCCGTGTCTTCATCTTTGGTGCGAAGGCGGCCCCAGGTTACTTCCTGGCCAAGAACATCATCCATGCCATCAACGCCGTGGCTGCGAAGGTGAACAATGACCCTCGTGTGGGTGACAAGCTGAAGGTTGTCTTCATGCCGAACTACCGCGTCTCCCTGGCGGAAAAAATCATTCCTGCCTCGGATCTTTCGGAACAGATTTCCACCGCAGGCAAAGAAGCCTCCGGCACGGGCAATATGAAGCTGGCCCTTAATGGCTCGCTCACCATCGGCACCCTCGACGGAGCCAATGTGGAGATCGAAGAAGAAGTCGGTTCGGAAAACATCTTCATCTTTGGTCTCACCGTGGAAGAGGTGACGGAGCTGCGAGCCAAGGGCTACAATCCCTGGGACTACTACTGGGCTAACGAGAAGTTGCGCAACACGATCGACTGGATCAGCAGCGACTACTTCACGGGCAATGCCGAGGAATTCCAGCCGCTGCGCCGCAGTCTCCTGGACCATGGCGATCCCTACCTTTGCCTGGCCGACTACCAGTCCTATGTGGATGCGCAGGCCCAAGTGGACGCCACTTACAAGGATCAGGACAAGTGGGTGAAGATGGCCATTCTGAACACCGCCCGCGTGGGCAAATTCAGCAGTGACCGCACCATCCTGCAATACGCGGAGAAAGTCTGGAACCTGCCCCAGGTGCCCATTGGCGAGTAATCCGCGTTAACAGCCAGGCTCTACCAGCCGCCTGTGTTCACTCACAGGCGGCTTCTTTGTCTGAGGGTGGGAAGATCAAACGAGCATGGCCTCATGCTCCTCCTCTTCCTCCGAGTAGTGCCAGTCCACCTCCCCATTGAGGTGGACGCAGGGAGGCAGCTCGCTGGGGAAGTAGATGTGACGAAGGCCGCAAGCGACCCCCCAGGCTGAGATGATGCTCAGCAATGGCCTCGGGCGACAGCAGGCAGCGGAGGCACATGTCTTTCCCGTTCCACTTGCAGTGCAGGTGGCAGGGGTCATTGGCTATGGGTTCGGGCATACGTGGGACCTTTCCATGAACAGTTCGCAGTGAGACTTTTCGATGGAAGTGACCGGCTGGCTCGGGAGAGCAGATGCCCAGATCCTCCGCTGCGGATGAGGTGAATCATCGGGACGGATTTTCCGGATTTTTGTTTTACCACGGATGCCGATTTGCAAGCAATGACCAAACAGACATTTTTTACAATGTTTGTTAGGCTGAATATTTGGTGCTCTTGATGATCGGTTAGATCATAGGAATTATTCAGCCTTGCCTGACCGCTAGAGATCTGCTGAAATCTTATATGCATCAACAGGCCAGACCGGCTAGGAAATGGGGGCCGCTTCAATGGGCGATAACGCTGGGAGTGGCCTTGCTTTGGGGTTTTGCTTCGGTGGCCACATTCAGGTCGATCACGATCGCAGGCGAACAGGCCGCCGCCGTGAAGAATTTAAGGGCGGTCGGGGGAATGCTCCACGCGTGGGCCTCGGAGAATGGCGGGATTTTCCCTGACGCCCTTCATTTCCCTGAAGGCAAAACGGCCAACCGGGTTTTCCGGCAACTTTTCACCAACGGCATTTGTGAGGATGAACTAGTCTTCACAGCGCCGGAGTCTCCCTTCAAACCGGATGGGAAGATTGGTTCCAATCCAGCTTTTGAAGACGCCGTTGAAGCAAACGAAAATCATTGGATGATGTTTGGCGGACAATCCAACTCCACTGCGCCCCATGAAATACTGGTCTTCGAAAACAGTGTGAACGCATCCTGGCCACCTCATTGGCAAAAAAACGAGGAGGAACCCAAGCGTGGACGCGCCTGGCCTGACGGACGGGTGGCTGTTTGTCAAAACGATCTGTCGGTGATGCTGGCCAAACTGGAACTGAGGGGAGGCAAGCTGGTCCTGCCCGACAGCTTACTCATTCCCAATCCAGCGCATCCTATGCCATCGCCAACGGTTCTCGACATTGAGACCCGATAACGGGGGCTGAGGTGTTTGAGAAAGAGGATCCGTGACGGTTACGAATCAAAGTGTCTCAGGATCTTGCTTTCCATGACCGCCACCGCATTCCGGAGCAGAGTCAGGCCGGTGTCCTGGCTTTTCTCCGGGTGGAACTGCACGGCCATGAGGTTGTCCGTACAGATGCCAGCGGTGAATTCGTTGCCGTAGGTGGTCGTGCAGAGCGCCAGGGATTTGTCCGCCACATCAGGGTAGTAGCTGTGCACGTAGTAGAGGTAGGAGGGGTTGGGCAGCCCTGTCCACCACTTGGCACCGCGTTCTTCCCAGTGGACCTGGTTCCAGCCCATGTGCGGGATTTTCAGCCCGTGATCCGGAAGGAACTTGCGGACGATACCGGGGGCCACGCCGAGGCCTTCGACGCCGGGGGATTCTTCGCTGGCTTCAAAAAGGAGCTGGTAACCGAGGCAGAAGCCGAGGTAGGGCCGTTCATCCTTGAGCCACTGCTTCAGGGGATCCCAAAGCAGCCGCTCCTTGATGATGCGGACGCTGTCGCCAAAGGCCCCCTGGCCTGGGAAGACGAGCACGTCCAGACCTTCGAAACCTTTCGGTTCCGTGACAAGCTGGGCCTCATGGCCGATGGCCTTGAAGGCATTCAATACGCTGCGCAGATTGCCAGCGCCGTAGTCGAGCACACCGAGATTCATGGATTACAATACTTCCTTGGTGCTGGGAATGCCGACGACTCTCGGGTCATGCAGGGTGGCGGCGTCGAGCGCGCGGGCGAGGCCCTTGAAGATGGCCTCGGCCATGTGGTGGGAATCGCGGCCGCGTTTGATTTCGACATGCAGGGTGCACAGCAGGGCGCTGGAAAAGGCGCGCAGGAACTCCTCCACGAGCTGATAGCTGAAGACCCCGGCGCGACCGCCGATGGCCTCCATCTTTTCCGGGGCGTGGTAGCTGAGGAAGGGACGACCACTGAGGTCCATGGCCACTTCGGCCAGGGTCTCATCCATGGGCAGGAGGAAAAAGCCGTAACGCACGATGCCTGCCTTGTTGCCCAGGGCTTCGCGGAAGCACTGGCCCATGACGATGCCGGTATCCTCGACGGTGTGGTGATAATCCACATCCACATCGCCGACGACCTTCACGTTCAGGTCAAAGAGACCGTGCTTGGTGAACAGCGTGAGCATATGGTCGAAAAACGGCACGCCGGTGTCAATGGTGGACTGGCCGGAGCCATCCACATTGAGTTCGATCTGGATGTCCGTTTCGGCGGTCTTGCGGTGCTGTTTGGCGGTGCGAGGCATGGGTGGGAGGATTCAGTCTGCGGTATTCAGTCTTCAGTTTTCAAGAGAAGACCGGGCCTGTAATGAACACTGGAAACTGGACACTGGAAACTGAAACCTTTCAGGGGCGATGGCTTCAGTGACGGGGCACACCGGGTTCACGGCCTCTTCAGTGTGGCGAATGCTCTGGGATATCACCAGAGGTTGGACTCAGGATGATGCTGGAACAACCGTCTCTGGCTGAATACAGATTTTGGATCTCCATAGGGCCCTGACGGCCTGGCCGGTAACCTTTTTGGCAAAGCCATTCGGATTGTCGTTTCAGGCGTTCCCGTTCGCGTTTTTCGGACCAAGCATCCCAGCCGTCTTCATCGCCAGGCAGGGTGAGGGTCATGGAAATAAAAGCGATCCGATCCTCTGGTCCAAAGGCCATCATGCCTGTCATGTGGGCGTCGTCCTGATATTCAAACCGTAGATAAAGGTTCTCAAAAGGCACCATTTTGACTCCCCGCTCCACCAAGGCTTTGCACATGGCCGCGCGGGAGAAGCGATGAACGCGCCCGAGATCTTTGAGTAGCAATTGAGTTACTGGATGCATCTAAGGTCATGGTCACTGATTCAGTGACGCTTCCGCCTTCTGGCTTGTTCTCACGCCGCTTTCTGTGCGGGTGTTTTCACCTGATCCAGGACTTTGGTGATGATGTAGTCCACTTTGATCTGCTGGGCTTCGCCTTCGAAGTTGAGGATGATGCGGTGACGGAGGGAGACGTGGGCGATGGCGCGGATGTCGTCGGTAGAGACGGCGGTGCGAGGCATGGGGGGAGGATTCAGTCTGCGGTATTCAGTATTCCGATGAAGATTCGAGCATGCAATAAACACTGGAACGGTGGCTGTGAAAACTGAAACCTTTGCAGGGTTAATGCGTGCACTTGCAACCCAGGGATTCTTTCGCTGCAGGGCTGCTCAGAAGACGTTCCCAGAATTTTGCAGGGCCATGTGCCTTGATTTCAGCGTAGTGGTCCAATCGAGGAACAAATCTGGCGATTGTCTGGCCAGTTCCATCTTCAAGTACCAAAAAGCAGATGCGGAATCCTATTTTTTCGGCCTTCAGATTCACATTCAGGGGAAGTGGAATCGCATCTGACCGCCCCCATGATTCTGTTTTTAGCTCACCTGAATCCAGGATGACACTATGCTCCAAGCTCCTCCATCGTTTATATGCAAACCAGCTAAGCGCACCCGGAGCACAGAGAAACAAGCCTACACCCAGTAACGCTTCGGTTTTAACAGGCTGCTCATCGGTTAATACCGAAACAACTACGAGCAGAATGAATCCTGCGCCGATCACAAAAGTTTGAAATGCCCAAAAGTAATAACCGACTTTGCTGGCAATCTGAATCATGGAAAATAGGTACCATGGAACTGTGACCGGGAGAATCAGTTTTTGACCGGGCCTATAGACACCTTCTTTGCCGAGATCACGGATTTTTTAGAGACGGAGCAGGTGACATCCACTTCATACTGGACTGGCTGTCTAGCGAGCTGGGTGGATCCTGTGGCGCGAATAATGATTCGGTCTGAATCGAGCCATTGTACAGGCTTTTCCCAGATGGAGCGGGTGTTTTCCGTGCTACCTAGCTCTTTCTGGGCAGCTACGGTAATGGCTGGAGCAAGGGGGATGGGCTGAAGCCCTTTTTCGGTTAGTAAGTAAAGCTGCACCTGACATGTGCGTTTGGTGCCGCGTGTCATGACGGCCACGGTTTTGGAATCCGGTGCCCACAAAATCTTCAAAACTTCCGGATCTGCTGTGCTGGGGTAGTAGCCATACCCCACGACCAAGGGCTCGCCTACGGGTTGGCCGTTTTTGGCCGAAATAAGTTCTACGGCTGATAAGGAACGGTCTTCACTGACCGAACTGAGCTGGAACCGATATTTGCCATCAGGAGAGCGGCTTTGTTTCACTTCCATGCTCTCCTGTGAGAGGGCATTGAGACTGGAGGAATACAGAAGTAAACCGATAATGAGCCAAGTTTTCATGCGAAGATCTTATTCGCCGATGTACCTAGGCCACAACAGGGGTCGTGTTCCAAAACCGTTTGATGCACTGGGAGCAACGCCTCTCACGCCGCCTTCTGAGCGGGCGTTTTCACTTGATCCAGGACTTTGGTGATGATGTCGTCCACTTTGATCTGCTGGGCTTCGCCTTCGAAGTTGAGGATGATGCGGTGACGGAGGGAGACGTGGGCGATGGCGCGGATGTCGTCGGTAGAGACGGCGGTGCTGCCATGCAGGGCAGCCCAGACGCGGGCACCTTTGATCAGGCTCTGCAGGCCACGGGGGCTGGCTCCGTAGGAGACAAAACGCTGGATCTCCGGCAGCACGCCGGGAGTCTCCGGGTGGGTGCCGAGGATGAGCTGGGAGGCGTAGCGGGCTACGGGCTCGGCCACGGGCACCTCGGCCAGCTCGCGCTGCATTTTCATGAGGTCGGTGCCGGTGAGGATGGAGTTCAGCGTGGGCTCGGTGAAGCCGGTGGTGCGGCGGGAGATCTCCACCAGGGAATCGAGATCGGGGAAGGGGACCTTGATCTTGAACATGAAACGGTCGAGCTGCGCCTCAGGCAGGGGGTAGGTGCCTTCCATCTCCATGGGGTTCTGGGTGGCGAGGACAAAGAACGGCTCGGGCAGCATGTGGCGCTCGCCGCCAGTGGTGACGCAGCGTTCCTGCATGACTTCCAGGAGAGCTGCCTGGGTCTTGGGGGTGGCGCGGTTGATCTCATCCACCAGCAGCAGGTTCTTGAACACAGGCCCCTTTTCAAAAAACATCATGCGGCGGCCCTGGTCGTTTTCATTGACGATGTGAGTGCCCAGGATATCCGCAGGCATGAGGTCGGGCGTACATTGAACACGGCCAGGCTCCAGGCCGATGACCTGGGAAAGGGTGCGGACGAGGAAGGTCTTGCCCAGGCCAGGCACGCCCTCCAGCAGGACGTGGCCGCCCGAGAAGATGGCCACCAGGACATCCGTCAGCAGGGCATCGTAACCGACGATGGACTTTTGCAGCTCGGTCTTGAGGTTTTGGAAGAGTTTGGGAAAGGCGGGCATGGGGAGGGAAATCGGTAAACAGGATTCAGTGGGCAGTCTTCGCGGTCAGGGCTGCTTTTCGAAACGGCGGCGGAGTTCGTTGAAGTAACGGCGCACCTGCTCGCGGCGGCTGGGAGGCAGGGCGGAGTCATCCAGGGCCTCTTCTTCGGCCTGGAGAAATTCGACAGCGGTCTGGGTGGCGTTGCGGGTGGCGGATTCCTGGCGTGTGCCACCTTCCACCGCGCGGGTGCTGGACTGGCCCTCGCTGTTTTGCTGGGCATTAACAACGGTGCTGTTGGTCGTGTCCTGCTTGGCGGTGGGGTCGGCTTTCAGATCGGCCTTACCCACGCCGGGATCGCGCCCGCCTGGGATGGAGAGGGTGATGTTGGGGGTGCCATCGCTGGGATCGCCCGGAGGGCCGCCGAGAATGAGCATGTCGGGCGGTTTGTCGCCCGGTTTTTGTCCAGGGACGGGGGCCATGAGCATGGGCGTTCCCGGGTCGCCCTGCTGGCCGGGTTGACCTTGCTGTCCAGGCTGCCCCATCTGGCCCACCTGCATTTGCTGTTGCTGGCCTTGCCCCTGCTGGCCAGGGTTTTGCTGCGGCTGCATGGACTGGCCCTGATTGGGCTGGCCCAAGCCGGGAGGCTGCAGGGCCTGTTGCTGGCCTTGCTGCCCGGCGGGAGTTTGGCCGACCTGCGGTGTCTGCCCAGACTTTGACTGTGGGGTGTCGCCCGCAGCGGCATTCATCTGCTGCATGCCGCCGGCTTCATTCTGCCCGGCGATGTTGCTGCCAGCATCGCGGAGTTGTTGGGCCAGCTTTTCCAGCTCCTCGCGGGATTTCTCACGCAGGGCCATGTCACGCATTTGGTTAGCCAGTTTTTCAAATTCGCCGCCAGCCGCAGCGGGCTTGCCCTGGTTCATCTCGTCGCCTGCCTGCAGAACGTGCTGGCCCACGGTGCGCGTGCGGTCTTCCTTTTCAGAGGCCTTTTCGATGTCATCCAGCGTCTCCTTCAGGCGTTCACGGGCGGCTTCAGGCAATTGTGGGGACTTGAGCTGATCCGCCAAAGCATCGGCGGACTTGGCGGCTTGGGCTGCATTTTTTGCGGCGACGGCATCGCCTAGATCGGCGGTATCGGCATGGGTGCGTAGGGCTTCGACGAGCTTGTCGGAGGCCCAGGCCTCTTTGTCGTTGGCCAGCTGCTCCGCCAGTTTCTCCGCCTCGCGGGCACTACGCTCCAGGTCGGACATCACCTGGCGGGCATCCTGGCCCTTGGCATTCTCCAGGCTGGCAGCGGTGGCTTTCAGATTTTCCTTCAGCTTCTCCAGGTCGGCCTTTTCACTTTCTTCCAGTCCGGCGAGGTTTTTCTTGTCCCAATCCGTTTTTGCCAGCTTGTCAGCCTCGGCTTTCGCAGCGGCCTGCATGGCGGGGTCGAGGGGGATTTCATCGCTGCGGCTCTGCACCAGGGGGATGCTGTGGAGGAGGAGGAGCAGGACCAGGGGAAGCTCCAGCCAGCGTTTGAAAAGCGGCAGTGGCAGGTCCTTGGCGAGTCTCTTTTGGGCCTGGGGCAAAACCTCACGCTGCTGCTGCAAATGACCCTCTTCGGTGGCGGTGCGGGTCTGCTGCTGCTCAAACCACCAGGCGCTGGCAAAGGCTTCGCGGCGGCCCGTCTGGGAATCCCAAAAGGCGAGGGCGCTGTACGGGCCCGGCATTCTCCAGGTGGCCAGCGCGGCACTGCCGAAAATCCAGAGGCCAAAAAAGAGGCTGCCCCAGATAGCGGCCCCTGAACCACCCAGCGTGAGCAGGGTGGCAATCACGATGACCAGCAAGCCGCTGACCGTCCACACCGTACGCCCCAGCCAGCCCAGCCAGCGCCGCAACCAAACCCGACGCCGGACCTGCTGCGCGACAGGCGCGAAGGTGGCGGGAGGAAGGGGTTCAGAAGTCATGGCTCAAACAACTGGCTAAGAGATAACGGCTCTCAGACCCAAAGCTCCAGCAGGAATTGCGGCATTGGGAAAAGAAAAGGCGTGAGACTACCTCATACCAACGGCTGTTTGGTTAGTGTCTTTGGACACAAGGGCGCGGAATTCAATGTGCGACCCTTCCAGCGTACTTTTGCGCCACACTGTGGATGGGTTATCCTGCTTGGCTGGTATGTCGAGCCTGCCACCGCTCTTCGGGCAAATAATAAAGTAAGCGGTCACCGACAAGTTCTGAGTCTTCCCAGGCCTTTTGGACGCGAATTTCGAGCAAGTCGTAAGTCATGGAATTCAGGGAGATCTTATTTTCTTTGCAGTGATTCCACAGCCGCCAGGTATCAAATCCGTTTCCCTCCCCCAACTCGCCCCAATCGAAGTCAATGGAGATGCCTGGGAATTTCATTTCGACTCCATAACCGTGCGGACGAATTTGGATGCCAATGCTCTGGCCCAACTTTGGAAGTTCCATCTGATGGCAGGACTTTGCCCATTCAAGATTTGAACTGGGTAAGGGAACACCAAGGCGCTCGTGCAATGTGGTCACCGCCAAATCTTGGGCTGATCTGAAGGCTCTAATGACCTGGATTTGGCTGGCGTGCATGGTTGGAGTTAGCAACAGGGACGTGCGTGGAGTTCTTTATAGTTTTCAGTGGCAACTGGCATGTGCTAGTCGAATCCGAACCAGGCTCCTTACAGCATCGCGCGGAAGTCTTCCTCACTCAGGATCTTCACGCCTAGCTTGGTGGCTTTGTCGAGCTTGCTGCCGGCATCGGCTCCGGCCAGGAGGTAGGTGGTCTTGCCACTGACGCTGCCGCTGACCTTGCCGCCGTTGGCGCGGATGGTGTCGGCGATGGTTTCGCGATCCTGGCTGAGTGTGCCGGTGATGACCCAGGTGCTGCCTTTGAGCTTGTCGCTAGCAGCCTCGACGGTGCGTTGGGCAAAAGTTAATCCGGCAGTACGGAGGCGTTCCAGCAGGGCTTTGTTATCTTCGTTGTTAAACCAGCCATGCACGCTGGGGGCGACAATGGCCCCGATGTCTGGGCACTGGGTCAGTTCTTCAATACTGGCCTTAGCGATGGCATCAATACTGCCAAAGTGCTCCAGCAGCTTGCGGGCACCACCAGCACCGACATGCAGGATGCCGAGACCGAAGACGAGCCGCCAGGCGTCCTGCTGTTTGCTGGCTTCAATGGCCTTGATGAGGTTATCAATGCTCTTGGTGCCCATGCGTTCCAGGCGGGCGAGTTTCAGCTCGTTCAAGTCATAAAGATCCGCGGCGTCTGACACAGTGGGCACGCCGTTCAAGGGGGTGTCCACCAACTGGGCGACGACGGATTCACCCATGCCGCTGATGTCCATGGCTCCACGGCTAACAAAATGTTCTAAACGACGCTTCACCACCTCCGGGCATTTGGGGTTGGGGCAACGGATGACGACCTGTTCTTCATCCTTGTGCACTCCGGTGCCACAGATGGGGCAGTGAGTGGGCACTGGGATGGGGGTCTCGTCGCCGGTACGCAGATCCTTTTTTACAATGACCACGGCGGGGATGATCTCTCCGGCTTTTTCGATGACCACGGTGTCGCCTACGCGGATGTCTTTACGCTCGATCTCCTCGAAGTTATGCAGGGTGGCATTGCTGACGGTGGAGCCGCTGAGGAAGACGGGGGTGAGGCGTGCTACGGGCGTGAGGGCCCCGGTGCGGCCCACCTGGATGTCCACGGCCAGCAGCTTCGTTTCCGCCTGCTCAGGCTGATACTTGTAGGCGATGGCCCAGCGCGGGGCCTTGCTGGTGAAGCCAAGCTCGCGCTGATCCGCAAAGGAGTTGACCTTGACCACGGCACCGTCGGTTTCATAGGGCAGGGACTTGCGCATGGCATCCAGTTCATGGATGGCCTCCAGCAGGCCCTCGGCGCTGTCCTTTTCCCAGACTTTATCGGCCTTGCGCAGCCCGGCTTTTTTTAGCAGTTCATAAACCTCTGTCTGCGCCTCGATCGGCATGCCCCAGGAGTCGGCCAAGCCATAAAAAACGATGTCGAGCGGGCGCTTGGCGACGATTTTTGGGTCCAGCAGTTTGAGGGTGCCGGCTGTGGAGTTGCGGGGGTTGGCAAAGCGGGGTTCGCCTGCACCTTCACGCTCTTCATTGAGCTTGGCGAAGTTCGCCTTGGTCATGAAGACCTCACCGCGCACCTCGAAGGTCTGCGGGCCGTCTTTCGGCAGGCGCAGGGGCAGGGCTTTGATGGTCTTCAGGTTGGTGGTCACATCGTCCCCGGTCTGGCCATCGCCACGGGTGATGCCATGTTTCAGCACGCCGTTTTCATATCGGATGCTGATGGCCACGCCATCCACCTTCGGCTCGATGACACAGGCGATCTTCTCGCGACCCAGACCCTTTTGCAGGCGGGCAAAGAAGGCGGTCAGCTCGGCTTCGGAGTAGGTGTTGTCCAGGCTCATCATCGGGATGGTGTGCCGGATTTGAGTGAAGCCTTCGATGGGGGCACCGCCGACACGCTGGGTGGGGGAATCGGAGGTGAGGAGATCAGGAAACTGGGTCTCGATGGCCTGGAGTTCGCGCAGGAGAGCATCGAATTCCTGATCGGTGATCTCCTGCCGGGCCTCGACGTAATAGAGGTGGTTGTGGCGGTGGAGATCGGTGCGGAGGGATTCGGCTCGGGCGGAGGCTTCAGCGTGAGTCATGCGACCTCTTTTTTAGCGAGAAAGCGCCCCCTAGGAAAGGGGGATTCGGTATTACTTCCTCGTTTTCAGAAAGCTGAACTGTCAGGCATGCCCAGGCGTGTGAGGAGAATCGTCGAAAAAAGATTCCCCGGCCCCCAAGAAACCCCGCACACTGCCGTGATGCCTGGCGAACACGACCCCATGAACGACACCCACCGCCTGTTTCTGGATACGTTGACCCGCTATGAGAGGCCGCTGCTGCGGTATGCCCACAGCTTTACCAACGACGCTGAAGAGGCACGCGATGTCGTGCAGGACGTGTTTATCAAACTGAGCCAAAACCTCGCCACGCTGGATCCGGACCGGCTGGCACCTTGGCTCTTCACTGTCTGTAAAAACCGGGCCCTGGATCACCAGCGCAAACACCAACGCCTCATCGTCATGGAAACGCAAACTTTAGACCTGGAAGCCTCCGAGGTCCCCCAGCCCGGAGCAGAAATGGAAAGCCGGGAGACCGCCGCCGCTCTGCGCGGCTTTATCGAAGAACTCCCCCTGCGCCAGCGCGAGGCCATCCGCCTCAAATTCATCGCGGGTCTCGACTACAAACAGATCAGCGACGCCATGCAGACCAGCATCGGCAATGTCGGCTACCTCATTCATCACGGCGTGCTGGCCCTGCGCCTGAAATGGCAGGCCCAGGAAGACGCCACACCGGGCAAACCGAAATCCGTCCTGGCCTAACCAAACCTTTGTTTAAAATTTTCAATTCACTTTTCCCATGAAACCGGAACAAATCACCGCCTGGGCCCTGAACGAACTCAGCGCCGAAGAGCGCGCCCAGATTGAGGCCCTGATCCAGGAAGATGCCGAGGCCAGCACGCAGGCCAGCCAGACCAAGGGCTTCTGCGACTTCCTCACAGCAGAGCTCGGCGACGACTCCCTCGCCTTCACCCCCGAACAACGCGAGCGCCTGAGTCGTGCCGATGCCCCTGCTGCTTCGTTGTCCACTGAAGCGCCCCAACCCGCATCACCGAAACAGCCGACGTTTTGGAGACGCCATGTCTTCATGAATCTGGCTGCCGCTGCCGCCGTGGTGATGGGCACGACGCTGCTCATCCGCAAGCAGATGGAGAGCGAAGGCCAGATGGCCGAGATCACGCCGACCCTTCGTGGGAACCTTGGCGATGATCAAACCAACCTTACGCTGGCGAGTCCTGTGCCCGAGGAACCAGCTCCGGTAGTGGCTGCGGCCCCGGCGGCACCGATGCCGAATACAAGTGAGGCTGTGGCGGGACGCCTTCTCAATGAGGGTAAAAGCAGACTTGAGATGGGCGACTATGCTGGAGCGACCCGCAGTTTTGAAGAATTGGTGAAAGCTGATCCCTACAACAGTGCGGCTAGGCGTGGTGTCGAGAAAGTTGCCAGAGCCAAGGATGAATATTTGGCGGCAACCCAAGATCAGCAGCGTGCCCGCATGCTGAACCAAGTGAATGAGGCGTGGGAATCCCCAGCGCCGACAACCGCCAGTGTGGCACCTGGGCAGGCCGCTGCTGCAGCACCTAAACCTGCGGCTCCCGTGGTCACTGGCAATATGACGGGGGACGGTGCTAACCTGACGCTAACTGGTGCAGGGACCCTGACCCTCCAAGGACGCACCACCTACACAGGGGGCGTCGTGTTGATGCCTGCGCCGGCAGGTGTGCCAGCGGCCTCTCGCTTCGGAAATGAGTTCATGGATTCTGATAGCGAAGCCAGGGGAGATCGCAGCCAAGAGTCCTACACGCAGATCATTGAAAACGCGCTCAAGAGTGTGATGAGCGAGCCGCTTTCCACCTTCTCTATTGATGTGGATACGGCCTCGTATGCGAATGTGAGGCGCTTTCTCAATCAGAACAGTGCCCCACCACGGGATGCTGTGCGCATTGAAGAGCTGATCAATTACTTCCCCACGGATGAAGCGGGTCCGGCGGCACGGGCGAAGGAGCCCTTTGCCGTGAAGGTGGAGCTGGCCGCGTGCCCGTGGCAGCCTCAGCATCGGCTGGCCCGCCTCGCCATCAAGGGCAAGCAGATTGGCCTGGATCGCCAGCCTAGCAACTTGGTCTTTCTGGTAGATGTCTCTGGCTCCATGGCGGAGCCTAACAAACTGCCGTTGGTGCAGCAGAGTCTGCGCATGCTGGCTGGACAACTGGGAGAGAATGACCGCGTCTCCATGGTGACCTATGCCAACGGCTCGCAGGTGGTCTTGTCCTCTACGACTGGCCAAAATAAAGGCGAGATCATGGCTGCGATTGACCAACTCCAAGCGGGCGGTGGCACGCATGGCAGTGCAGGCATCCGCCTCGCTTATGAGCAGGCCGTGGCAGGCTTCATCAAAGGTGGTGTAAACCGGGTGGTGCTATGCACGGATGGCGACTTCAATGTGGGCATCAGCAGCCCGACGGAACTGGAAACCTTCATCACCGAGAAAGCCCGCAGCGGTGTCTTCCTCAGCGTGCTGGGCTATGGGTCCGGCAACCTGAAGGACCGCACGATGGAAACCCTGGCCGACAAGGGCAATGGCAACTACGCCTACATTGATAGCCTGGGCGAGGCCCGCAAGGTGCTGGTGGAGCAGATGAACGGCACGCTGGTCACCATCGCCAAGGATGTGAAGATCCAGCTGGAGTTCAATCCGGCGGTCATCCGTAGCTACCGCCTCATCGGTTATGAGAATCGTTTGTTAGCCAAGGAAGACTTCAATGACGACACCAAGGATGCCGGGGAGATCGGCGCTGGGCACAGTGTCACCGCTCTGTATGAACTGGTGCCTGCCTATCTGGCCGATGGTGCGCAGCCCTCGCCTCGAGTGGATGCGCTGAAGTATCAGCAGCCAATCACTCCCGCAGCCCCCATCGCAGCTACTGCGGCGGCAACGGGCGAGGCTTTGACCGTCAAACTGCGCTACAAAGAACCGGAGGGCAGCACCAGCAGCCTCATCGAGGTGCCTGTGAAGGATGATTCTAGGGCAATGGAAACGGCCAGCAGCGAGTTCAAGTTTACCGCTGCCGTAGCCGGCTTCGGCCTGCTGCTGCGCCAGTCTTCTTATGCCGGGCAGCTCACCTGGGACCAGGTGCGCCAGCTTGCCCTGGAAGGCAAAGGAGCCGATGCTTTGGGCTATCGTGGCGAGTTCATCCAGCTCATCGAGAAGGCCAGGGGAGTGAGCCGCTAGGCCTTATGGATGGCTGTTTCGACAAGATTTGAAAACTTTTTCAAACTTTTTCATTCACACTGTTTGACAAAACTAAACCTTCATCTAATCTCCCAATCCGCAGCCAACACTGCGGGGCGAAAGCCAAAGCACCCCTAGCTCAACGGATTAGAGCATCTGACTACGGATCAGAAGGTTAGTGGTTCGAATCCACTGGGGTGCACCAAAGCTAAAAAGCTTGGTGCACCTGTTTTATCCGGTGAGCGAACTCAGGATTTGAAGGAATAAAAAGCCTTTGATATTATTGCTAATTCAAGCGGTTCTTCTGTTTGTTGACGAAAATGTGCCATGACTGTCTTTGACTGGACTCTGCCTCGGCAACCCTCAGACAGTCATTGTCAGGGCCTGTCGAGTCCTGTTTGACTTAACTCATTCTCCTTGTCATTCTGAGCGCCTATGGGACTTTTTGATTCTTTGGCTAAGCAGGCGTTGGGCGGTATTTTTGGAGGCAACAAACAGGGCGACATGCTCACGGGGTTGTTGAACCAAGCGGGTGGATTAGGCGGGCTGATGCAGCAGTTTCAGCAGGCTGGCCTGGGGGATACCTTTGCTTCCTGGGTTTCCAAAGACGAAAATCAGCCTGTGCAGCCAGCTCAACTCGAGGCCGCGTTGGGCAGTGATGCGATCAAGGATCTGGCGGGCAAGCTGGGCTTTGATGCGAAGATGGTGCTGCCATTGCTCTCCCAATTTCTCCCACAGATCATTGATCGGTTAACTCCCAACGGCAGCATCGAAGACACCCATCCCTCGGCAGATAAACTGCAGGAGGTCCTGACAGGCGTGATGAAGAATGGCCTTGGAGGTTTGTTCGGGGGACGTTCTTAATTCAGGGTGGAATTTTTTCCGCTCTTTCGTCTCCGCATTTTGTCCTGAAGACGTAAAGCATACAGGTTTTCTTAACGACGAGTTTGTCGTCGTGAAGCCTATGTGTTTTCGTCACCACTCCGATGTTGCGTCTCGCCCTCAAAATGCTGTTTGGTGACACTGGCAAGTACCTCATGCTGGTGGCTGGGCTGGTCTTTGCGACATTTCTAATGGCGCAGCAGACCGCCGTATTTTGCGGTCTGATGAGTTGGACTACGGCCACGTTGAAGAATGTTCCCGCACCTATTTGGGTGGTGGAGGGGAGGGTGGAGCAGGTGAATGAAACCAATCCACTGCTGGACACAGATGTCGCACGTGTCCGCAGTGTGGACAGCGTGGCCTGGGCTGCGCCGCTTTATTCCGGCATTCAGCGGGTGCGATTGGAAAACGGTAATTTTAAGATCATCCAACTCATCGGCATTGATGCGACTACGCTGGCAGGAGCACCGGTAAAACTCCTCGAAGGAAAACTTGAAGACCTGCGCTTACCGCATGCCGTGATCATTGATGATCTGGGCGTTCAACGGCTTTCGAAGGAGAAGGGTGGTAAGGTGAAAATTGGCGATACGTTTGAAATCAATGACCAGGAGGCTCGTGTAGTGGGCATTGCAGATACCATGCAGAGCTTTACTGGCGGCCCTTACGTCTGGACGACCTATGAACGTGCATTGCAATACACCCCACCTCAGCGCAAGATGCTCTCCGCCGTCATTGCCGCCCCGCGTGAAGGCATCAGCGAAGCTGAATGTGTGGCGGATATTGAGCGTGAAACAGGGCTGAAAGGGTACCTCAACAAAGGTTTTAACTGGAACGATTTCACCGCAGAAAACCCGCCTGCCATTCAGGATTTTAATACGACGACGGTGGCCTGGTATGTGCGGAATACGGGCATTCCCATCAGTTTTGGCATCACGGTGGTGGTGGGTTTTATTGTGGGCACAGCCATTTCTTGCCAGACATTTTATACCTTTGTGCTGGAGAATATGAAACACCTGGGAGCACTCAAGGCCATGGGGGCGTCCACATGGACTCTATGCATGATGCTGCTCACCCAAGCCATCACCGTTGGGTTGATCGGCTACGGGATAGGCATGTTTTTCACGGCTGGTTTTGCCAAGGGCGCTCTGGCCAATGAGCAGCCGCCCTTTTACATGCCGGAAGCCGTGCCTCCGGTGGTTCTTTGCGTCATTGTGGTCATCTGCATGTTGTCGGCTCTTCTGGGCATCATACGTGTCTCCCGGCTGGAGCCAGCGATGGTCTTCCGAGGATGATGTCTCATGTCTGAAATTGCTGCTCCATTTGCCGCCCAGGTGCGCGGATTGAACAAGTCCTTTGGCGATGGGGCCTCGCGCCTGCATGTGCTTAAGGATGTGAACATGGAAGTGAAGCAAGGGGACATCACCATGCTCATCGGCCCTTCGGGGTGTGGCAAGACCACGCTCATCAGCATTCTGGCTGGTACCTTAAAACCCGATGCCGCCACTCAGGAACTCACGGTTTTAGGCCAGGATTTGCGCAAAATGAGCACGGGGGCGATCACTCGTTTCCGTGCCCAAAACATCGGCTTCATCTTCCAAGCTTTCAATCTTATCCCCACGCTCAGCCTGGCAGAAAATGTTAGTGTGCCCTTGCTGATCCGTGGCGTACGTGCCGGAGCAGCGGAGAAAAAAGCGCGTGAAGTTTTGGAACTGGTGGGACTAGGGGATCGCGCGAAGAGTCGGCCTAACCAACTCTCCGGCGGTCAGCAGCAGCGTGTGGCCATCGCTCGCGCCCTAGTGCATGAACCCCGGCTGATCATCTGCGATGAGCCCACCGCAGCTTTAGATGCGAAGAATGGGCAGCTCGTCATGGAACTGTTTGAAAAAGTGGCACGCAGCCCTGAGCGGGCCGTCCTCATCGTGACGCATGACAATCGCATCTTTCCTCACGCGAACCGCATTGCCTCCATGGATGATGGACGCATTGTTGAAGTTCACGACATGGATGAGAACCATCCGTTGCCAGAAAATCTCCGGCACGGATTTCATCAGTAAAGCCGAAGGGCTTAAGCTGCGGCTGTCGCCCAGCGAAGGGTCGGGGCAGAGCGGACCTTAGCCTCAGCATTGAACGCGACCAGTAACAAGGCGCTGAAGCCCAGATCACTCAGCAGCGAATTACGCAGGAAGACCCAGGTAGGCGGGAAACCGGGAAGGCCTGTCGTGAGTGCCTGGACAAGGCCCTCAAGGCTCTTGCTGTATTCAGGCATTGTCCACCAAGAAAGTACATTGGTGACGACGTAAAAGACCAGGCTACAAGCGGTGGCACCTAGCAAGGTCTGGAGGATGCCGACTTTACCGCGCATTTGGTGCGCAGCCCAGGCTGCAACGCCATAGAGAACATACATGAAGTAAGCTTCAGGGTGGCCTGCGCCCATGGCCAGAAATTGCCCACCCATGGCAGCGAAATCAATGGCCACCAGCATCAGTGGCCAGGACCACCAAGGGATGGTGCCGCGTGGGAAAAGCAGCGTGCCCGTGAAGGCCAGAGCCATCCAAGGAGAGAAGTTTGGCAACAGGCTCATGCCATCTGAATTCAGCTTCATCCATTTCAAGCCGAGGGCGAGCAGGACGAGCAGCAGGGGCACCCAGAGAAGGGGAGCAGTGGCACGGGAATCAGACTTCATGAAGGGCAGAATAGGGGCTCTTGGGGTGGATGCAACTCTTCACAGCTTCTCAGGTTCCTGAAGAAGCTGGGCCACTCGCGAGAGTAAGCGGCCAGCACCACCACCATCCAGGATGCGGTGGTCAAAACTGAGGGTCAGCTCTGCCTCAGTGACGGGGATAAATTGCTTCACCTCCTCACTCCAGCGCGGCACTTTGCTGCCTGCACCGAGGCCAAGAACGAGGTTTTGCTCGGGTAGGGGAATAGGGGTAGCCCAGACGATGCCGAAGGTGCCAAAGTTCGTCACAGTGGCAATGCCAGGCCGATTCACATCCATGGGCAGACGCCGCGCGCGTGCTTGCTCCACGAGTTTGTTGTAAGTAGGCACCAATTGCACCAGCGGAGTTTTTTCGACCTCACGCAGCACTGGGACGAGCACGCCGTCTTCAACCTCAACGGCAAAACCGATATCAATGGCCCGAGGATGCACGATACGACTGCCGATAAGACGGCCCGCGACGGCGGTATTTTCCGCTAAAGCGAGGGCCAAAGCACGGATGATGTACAGGGCGGGACCTGGTTTTGGATTAGCCCGCTTACGATGTGAAAGAATGGCGTCTAGAATCACGGGACTGCCCACCGTGGCGAGGGGGCGGCTCCAGCTACGGCGCATGGAATCCGCCACGGCAATGCGCATGGGAGAAGCGGGGGTGAGGCGATGCTGCTCAAGCCCGCGCAGGAAATTCTCGAAATCCTCCACAGTGACGCGGCCGCCTGCGCCTGTGCCTGCAATGCCTGCTAGATCAGAGGCATTCAATCCCAGTTCATTCATGCGGGCCCGCATACGGGGGGAGATGTAGCTGGCCCCAGTCGCACCTGCGGGCACAGGCAGGGCACCGCCTACCACCGGCTCCACCTTGGGTTGATAACCAGTGATGTTATCTTCTTCGTTGAATTGAAAATGCAGCGAGTCTGCACTGGGCATACTCGTGGGTGCCGATGATGAGACCACCGGAGGTGATTCCGTAAAGCCCATGGACTGGGCATCTTCTTCAGACACATCGAACGAAGCGAGGTTTGAGCCTACCGCATAGCTCTTTTGTACCTGGGCAGTGATGATGGAAACGTGGCCAGCGCAGGGGCTGCTGACGGCCATAGTAGCCTTATTGGTTTCCACCTCAAAGATGTCCGTGCCTGCTTCGATCTGCTGGCCGGGTTCGATCAAAATGCGAACAATGGTGGCCTCGGCGATGGATTCGCCCAACTGGGGCATCAGGATGGGAATGGTCGGCATGAGGTATGGTAAGCAGGATGACAAGATGGAAGCTGGATGCAACACGTCAAGGCGGTGTCCTAACCTGAATGATGATCTTTTCCGGGCATCGTTCAAAAGCAATCCATGCCGTGCGAATGCAGGCGTGATGTTCAATCCATTCGGAGGTCTGTGGATCAGTCATCCGAAAAAGAAAACCGCCGCTAGATCTCTCCAGCGGCGGTCATCAGTCAAAGAAATCGGAAGGAATTACTTCCCGGGAATGCCATAAACGGCGACTTCGCAGTAATGGTTCATCTCGTTGGAGGTGTTGCCATTGCTGTAAAGGCGGACGTACTGAGCTTTGGTGTTTTTGCCGTCAATAACGCGACCGTGGTTGGTTTCGATGTAAGCTGGGTCTGCGCCAGCGCCCATCTTCAGGGTGTCATCGTGATCAGAATTGAAGAGGGTGGTAACACCGGTCTTGAATTCTTTGTCGTCAGAAACCTGGATGACCACGTCCACATAAGCCTGAGCCTGCTTGTGGTAGTGCCAAGTGGCGATTTTGTTGATCGAGGTTGGAGCACCGAGATCAATCTGTACCCACTGAGGACCTGGAGCGAGTTCGACGAAGCAGCCATCGGAACCGTCGGCATCACCATCGGTAACCAGAGAAAGTTCGCCGATGATCGGAGCTGGATCACTGGAGGTGACTTCTTTGTCCTTGGCGAGGTTCACCGTGCCTTTAGGAGCCTGGAAGGATTTGATGATCTTGGATGGATCCGGCTGCTCAAGGTTCGGCAGCTTGGCCGGAACTGGAGTGCCAATGAACATCGGCTTTGGGAATTCGATTTTGATCTCTTCCATTTCCTGAGCGGAGACGGAAGTGCTGAGAGCTGCGAGGGCAGCGAGGGCAAGGGTCGTGTGTTTCATGTGGGGGAAGGGTTGGGTGAAAGGGCCTGGATCAAGGCCGATTTTCTTTAGACGCTGAGAACGGCAGAATATTGAAAAGAGGGAACAGAAAAGTGCAAATGGAAGCAAGCGGTGAAGGCTTGAGTCTTTTTTTGCACTCAATTCTATTCCCAATTCAGTCGAACGATCAGACTTCGAAGTCCGCTGGGGTGAACGTGTACTTCTGGCCTGTCTGCAAGCAGTCATAGGCTTTCAGCACGGTCACACAGGACTTGAAGGCATCCATGACGTTGCAGGTGAGATGCTCAGGCTTCTTCATCTGCACGGCTTCAATGAAGTTCGCAACGTGAGGGGTATGCGGGTAAACACTGAGTGTGACTGGAATTTCCCAGGGATCGAGGGCTTTGGATTCCCGGGCATCGGCCACGGCCTTAGCTACGCCAGAGACGGCGTAAGACTTCGGTGCGGGTTTGGTCCAGGAGCGGTTATGCTCCCAAAACTTGTTTTTGATGTTGTCCGGAGCTTTGACTAGGATGGGGTTGTCACCTGTCGTCCACTTCGTCCAGTCTTGGCCAGGTTCGGCATAGACCTGGTTGGAAGTAGGGCTTTCAGAAATGATGGCAGAGCCGTTCACACCCATGTGCTTCTCATAGTAGCCTTGGCTGCCAGTCGTGGTGAGCACCTGATAATAGGCGCGCATCGTGCCGGTAGGCAGCTTGTATTCATAAAGGCACATGACGTTATCCGGGAGTTCGAATTTGGCCTTGGGGGCACCATCGGCTCCTGGCGTGCCATCATAATAATCTACGCCACCGGCGGCATAGAGGGAGACGGGAGTGGTCTCATACATCCAGTTGAACATGTCAATCTGGTGGGCTCCAAGGTCGGAGATGGGGCCGCCACCGTATTTGGCAAACCAGCGCCAGTTGAGGAACTCTTCCATGCTGCCGTAGCCGTAACGGGCTAGGAGTTCTGGGGACACAGGATTCTTTTTCGGTGCGCCAAGAGGCGTGCTGGCAGAAACGCCGCGATTCCACTGGCCGTAACAATGCGTCACACGACCGAGCAGATCATTCTTGATGATCTTCTCGCGAAGGTGGACATAGCGCGGGTTGGAGTGACGCTGGTGTCCAATCTGGAAGATGCCATTGAACTCACGACCGGCTTTCACCATGTCACGGGCACCTTCAATGGTGTTAGACATCATCTTCTCACAATAAACCGACTTACCTTTGGACAGTGCCAAACGGGAAAAAGGAGCATGCAGGAAGTCTGGAGTGGCGATGAAGACGGCTTCGATGTCAGTCTGTTTGTCGAGCATCTCTTCGATGGTCTCAAACTGGGCCACGGGACCGTCAACCTGGTGCTTATTTTGAAGCTCCATGTAGCGGGCCATCACGCGGCGCTTGTCTTCGCGGATGTCCGAAACGGCTACCCACTGGATACCCGTAGGAAGCTGAGATGCAGCTGCGCGGAGGCGGTCACCCTGGGCACCGCAGCCAACGAGGGCACATTTGATTTTGCGTCCGGCTTCAGTGCCTTGGGCAATGGCACCTTTGCTGGTGGCCAGGTAGAGCCCTGCGCCACTCACTGCGCTGGTGCGCAAGAAAGAACGCCGGTCCAGGAATTTGGATAGCCCACTGGGCTTTGGGGAAGAGGGGGAAGGAGTCGTGCTCATAGCTTCACGTATTTACGTTGCGCCGTGGCGATCAGCCTTCGGTGCTGACGGACTTTTTAGCGCGGCCACGACCAAAGAGGCCGTCCAGGGAGAGATAACCACTCTTGTTGGTGTAGAGGGCGAAAGCGGTCAGAAGGATGCCGACGCCAATGTTGGCGGTCAGTTCCAGATCGTCCGGCAGGGCGGCAAGGCCAAAGCCCAGGGACAAAAATGCGAGACCGGCAGCGAGAAGGGCGAATTCGCTCAGTAGGCCAATGCCGACCCAAAGACCAACGGCGAGAAGCACGTAGCCGATGCTGTGAGCGTATGCATCAATGGCAGAAGGAGGGAGAAAAGATGGCAGCATGCTGTTATCTGTCATCAGTTTGGCGATCTGGTCCGTCTTGGTCTGGTAGTTACCGGCATTAAAGGTGGCCGCAGCGCCATCACCAGAGCGGAACTTATCCACACCGGCCATGAACAGGCGAAGCGCCACCCAGAGACGTGTGATCAGGTTGGCGAAAGCGAGGTCGAGGCGGCGGCAGCAGGAGGAGTTTTGATCGGACATGTTTTGGTTGTACTGAGTTGGCGTATGGGTGAGGAGGGGCGATTCTGAACGAGTCACCTGGGAAATCCAGCAAAATTTAGATGCTAAAGGCCAGAGAATCGAAGTAAGCGCGCCTGTTGGAATTCTACGCCTGTCATTTCCAGTCCTATCGTCACTTTCTATGGCTGATTTCATGCTTTCTCATTCCGCAGGCTTGCCATTCCGGATTCCACCCCCTAAAAAATCGAATTCTCCTGAAAAATGAGCGCTGATTTCACTTCCCCCCAACTTCCCCCTGTCGGAATTCTTGAACCTCTTGGCGACGATGATCGTGACATCCTCAGTGGATACGGAGTTTTTCGTCCGGTGCAGCCTGGTCAGCATTTGATCGAGGAAGGCATGGCCCAGACAGGACTTTATTACATCATTTCCGGCAAGCTTCACGCCACGGCCATGCGCGGTGGGCACAAAGTGCTACTAGGCAGTGTACAGTCCGGCGAAACTGTGGGGGAAATCAATCTCCTCGATCCTTCCGCTGCCAGTGCCACCGTTACGGCCGTAGATTTCAGCCAGGTCTGGCATATCGATTCCAAGAGTCTGGAAGCCTATCTCAATGAATATCCACGTCCTGCGTCGTGGTTGCTCATCGGGATCGGCAAGACCATCGCCCGCCGTCTGCGTTCGGTGAATGAAAAAATCGCCAGCTTTTACGGTGGTTGATCACCGTTTTGACAGTGTCTCTGACTTTCAAAGTCCGCCTTTAATCGAGGCGGACTTTTTTTGTTTGGAATGATCAACGAGACGATTGCTCTTTTAGGTTTTGAACGATGAGATTGAGCCGGCGACTAAAAGTGAAGAGCGAGCCAGCGAAAATGATCACCAGTGCCCAGTAAATGGCTACAGGCTCCCTACCATAAAGGCTTTCGACGAGCGCGACTAAAGCTCCCAAGGTGAGCACAGCCATGCGATGTTGTTTCGCCATGGGACCCATGAAGCTCTGTTTTCCTGTTAGGGTGCCTTGGAGTAGCCGAACGTAGGCCGTCGCCATCGCTAAGATCGCGCAGGACCAGCCAAGGGGCAGGGTATCGAATAGCTTGATCACCCCAGGGTCCACGCGAGTGCTGTAACCCGCTCCCACCAAAATGAAAACATCCGCCACACGGTCTGGCACTTCATTGAAAATCGGCCCCGTGGCCGAGGCACGCCCACCTTCCACAGCTACCATTCCGTCCATTAAATTGCATAAAAGTCGGAACTGGATGCCTGCCGCAGCGCCAAACCAAAGAATAGCCGAGGCAAACGGGCTGGTCTGCTCTGGCACCGCTAAAAAACAAGCCATGGCCCCAGCGGCGAAAGCGATACTCAACACGGAGATCGCATTCGGAGACAGATGGGAGGCACAAGCCCAACGAGCAAGTAGGCGTGCCCAGCCCGTTTTGCGTGACTTCAGTTCGCGGCGTGGGCCGTGGTCTTGGGGGGTGGACATGGCAACGATCTAGCACAAGCAGGCGTAAACTGCTAGACCTTCTGTGCTTCGCTCCATTACACTCATTACGCATGGTGACCCAGTCACGTACCCGATCCCAATTCGAACGCATTGAAATGCCTGGTGATTCCTCCTTTGCGTGGAAGGAAATTTCGGGTCGGCATTTCACGGCCCCATTTCATCATCACCCTGAGATCGAGTTGACGATTATCACGGCCGGTCACGGACAAAGGTTCGTTGGAGATACGGTCGAACCCTTCCAGGCTGGAGATGCGGTTCTCCTAGGGTCGCAGTTGCCTCATGCGTGGTTCAGCGAAGCGCGTTGTCAGCAATCCGAGGCGATCGTGGTCCAGTTCCATCCCGAAGCTTTCGGTGGTGGTGTGTTGAAATCCCCAGAATTGGACAATGTAAGAGAGCTTTTGCAGCTAGCTTCAGGTGGCCTCGTGATGACGGGTCACTTCGCACAAGAGATACAGCAGGGGCTAGCTTCCCTGAGTCAGCTCACGCCATTGTTTCGCCTCACTTTGTTAGTTGAACTGCTGGAAAAGGCAGCCACCAGTCGCAGCTATCGTTGTCTCAAAGCACAGGCTCCTGAGGAGACAGTCTCGCTGGTGGATCGGAAGCGTCTGGATGAAGTGCTGCGGTACATTCACACCCATCATCGGCGTGCTTTGGCCCTGCCTGAGGTGGCGAAGGTAGCGGGACTCGGTCCGGAGTCTTTCAGTCGTTTCTTCCGTCGTGTTACAGGTCACACTTTCATTGAAACTTTGATCCAAATTCGTCTGGCCAGTGCCTTGGCTTTGCTGGCAGAAAGCCCGGAAACGATTGCTGCAGTGGCCTTTGCCTCTGGCTTTGAAGATCTTTCCAATTTCAATCGTCAGTTCCGCCGGACCTATGGCATCACGCCGAGTGAAGCGCGAAGGCGCGCTGCGGGTTAAGGTGCATGGACGACTGCCTTTTTTCTATCGTCTTTTTCATTCGCTCTCTATCATTCCGTCCATCCTCTAAATCCCATGACCATCTCTCCTGATCAATACGAGAAACTCGGTGCCTTCTACCTTGGACGTGGTTACGACCTCGCGACCAAACAACTGCAGGATGACCTCATCATGTACGACTCGAAGGACCTTGTCACTCATGGCGTGGTTCTTGGGATGACCGGTTCGGGTAAAACAGGTCTTTGTTTAGCCCTGCTGGAAGAGGCCGCTATGGATGGCGTCCCGCTAATTGCGATTGACCCGAAGGGAGATATTGGCAACGCACTGCTGACCTTTCCAAACCTGAGTCCAGATGAGTTTAAGCCCTGGGTCAATGCGGACGATGCCCGTCGCAAAGGCATCAGTGTGGATGATTACGCAGCCCAGCAGTCTCAGTTGTGGTCGAAAGGCCTCGCTGACTGGGGGCAAAGTGGGGAGCGTATCCGCAAGCTTCGTGAGACGGTGGATATGGCCATCTACACTCCTGGTAGCAATGCTGGGCTCCCTGTCTCCATTCTTAGCTCTCTAGATTGCCCGCCCGTGGCCGTGATGGATGATGCAGAGACGCTGGCGGACCGAATCGAAAGCACCGTTTCTTCTTTGTTAGGCCTAATGGGTATTGAGGCGGATCCCGTGCAGTCGCCTGAGCATATTCTGCTTTCCAATATCATCGCTTTTGCTTGGAGAAAGGGGCAGAATGTCTCATTGGAAAATTTGGTGCGTCACATCCAGCAACCACCTCTGCGAAAGATCGGTGTGGTGGACATTGACACTTTCTGTCCTGAGACAAAGCGCACGGCGCTGGCCATGAAGCTGAATAACCTCATCGCCTCGCCTGGTTTTGCTACTTGGTTGGAGGGGGAGCCTCTGGACATCCAGCGCATGTATTACACGCCGGAAGGTAAGCCGCGCATCACCATCTTTAACATTGCGCATCTAGGAGATAGCGAGCGGATGTTTTTCGTTTCGTTGCTTTTGAATCAGTTGTTAGGCTGGATGCGTAGTCAGCAGGGCACCACCTCCCTGCGTGCGCTGTTCTATATGGATGAAATTTACGGTTATCTTCCACCCAGCGCCATGCCGCCTTCGAAGAAGCCGATGATGATCCTTCTGAAGCAAGCGCGTGCCTTTGGACTTGGCATCCTAGTGGCGACTCAGAACCCGGTGGACCTCGATTATAAAGCCCTGGCCAATATCGGCACTTGGTGGATCGGTCGATTGCAGACGGAGCGCGATAAAGCGCGCCTACTGGATGGGCTGGAAGGGGCCATTAGTAGCAGTGGTGGTCAGTTTGATCGCAAGACGCTTGAGACAGCGATTTCAGGCTTGGGGAACCGAGTTTTCCTCATGAACAATGTCCATGAAGATGGCCCTGCCATCTTCCACGTGCGCTGGATCATGAGCTACCTGAGCGGTCCACTGGCACGCGACCAAGTGAAACGTCTCATGGATCCCCTACGCCCGGCTAAAAACAGTGCTTCACCTGCCGGCGAAGATGACGGATTTCTGCCCCCAGGCGCTACAGCGGCCCCCGCCGCAGATCGTAATACGATCAAACCCAAGCTGCCAGAAGGCACAGCGGAATACTTTTTGCCCACCAATGCCCCTTCCGATACTCTTTGTTATGTTCCTGCGATTCTCCGCAGTGCAGAGGTGAATTTTGACGATCCTCGGCGCAAGATTAATGGCCGAAGCACGGTGACATTGGTGAACCCAATTGATGTGGAAAACCAACGTGTATTGTGGGACAAATTTGTCGAGCTTGCCCGGGATGTGGATCTAAATTCTTGGAACACTGACTTTGTTGAGGGGGCTGAATACACGGACCTGCCTGGAGCGGCGATGAAGTCGAGCACATACAGCAGTATCAAGAAAGATTATGTGGACTGGGTGTATGCGAACCACAGTCTGGAGGTCAGCTACAGTCCTTTGTTAGAAGCGTATTCCAACCCCGGTGAAAAAGTGGATGAGTTCAAAGTCCGTATCACCCAGACAGCCCGAGAGCTGCGCGATGCAGCCATCGAAGAACTGCGAGAAAAGACGGCGAAGGCACTCAAGGCATTGGAGGAGAAAGCCATCCGAGCCCAGACGAAAGTGGATACTCAAAAGTCCCAGGCAACGAGTGCTAAACTGTCCACAGCCGTATCCATCGGCACGAGCTTGCTGGGCGCATTTTTTGGTCGCAAAAAAGGCATCGCCTCTGTGGCCAAGGCCAGTACGGTGACTGGCGCAGCCCGTGTCATGCGTGAGCACCAAGAAGCGGCAGCAGCAGAGGCTGAGCTAGAACGTCTCCAGGCTGACATTGCCGAACTGGAAAAGCAGTTGGCGGACGACACTCAGAAGATCCGTGATCAATACGACCCCACGGCTCTAGCACTCGAAACGACCAAGCTGACACCCACGAAGACGAAGATTCAGCCGACTGCTATCGGTATCCTGTGGTTGCCGCATGAGCGGGCAGGGGCGGAGCTTCGTAAAGCATGGTCTTGATCACACTCCCTCCTCTGGTCAGCTTTTAGATAAGGCTGTAACAGGGGGTGGTTTTTTAAGCCCTTGTAGGAATCGTTGTCATTGCCTGAGTTCAGGCAAAACAAAGGTGCGTGCAAGCATGCACCCACGTCGCTTTCTTGCTAGAAATGGCCTAGTGGAACCGCTATAATTAATTCCCCCCCCATGAATTTATATTTCGTTGATGTATTGACTCATTTTCGGTTCGCCTTGGCTGTTTGTTCGGCGTCATTGATGGTTGCTTGCTCAGCTCCGCAGACTTCCGTGGTGGCTGATCCTGAAGTTTTTAATTGGAGCGAAAGCCAGATTCGTTCGCGTTTTCCAAAAGCTCAAAACATCGGTGTGGTTCAGCTCTCTGGTCGCAAACTAAAAGCCCAAACATCCGATGCTGGCGATGTGGTGTATCTAGCGTCTGGAGGAGCCCTGCTAGTGAAAAAAGTCGAACCACCCATCTACGCCCAGGCTCCAGAGATTAAGGTGACTCCAGACGCAGCTGTCCTTCGCGGTAGCCAAGCTCTGGTAAAACACGATGGACGTTTGATTACGGCCCAGGCAGCCTCTACGGAGATCACTATTGATGGTGTCCAAGTCAAGGTAGAAGGGCCCCACCTCATTCGCGATCTAGCTACAGGTAAGATCACTCCGATGGCCGGAGCCACTGTCCCAGTTGTGATAAAACCAGAAATCGTGGACCCCGCGCCGGTTGTAAAACCCATCTCCAAAGCTCCCGAAAAACCTTTGGTTAGGCCTGTCACAAAGTCTCTGGATGCAGTTAAGGCTCCTGTCACGGCTAACGTGCCAAAAGCTGTGCCGAAGAAAGCCGATAGAACCCCTGTATCGAACTCGCGACCTACCGTTAAATCCACCCCGCAAGTGGACCGTAAAGAGTTGCTCAATTTGATGCGAGCACCTATTGAGTAAAGACGCCGCAGAGCAGGGACTTTGATTGCTGATCCATCTCTTGATCACTGATCGAGCAACATCCGGACGACGGAAATCCCGGCCTTGGAGGCGATGGCTGAGTCGAAGATTGTTAAATCCGAACTGCTGCAGCGACGCTGCGTGGAAATCATGCAAGTCCACAGTGGCTCGGACGATGCACCAGCCGATACGATCGGTTTCACTTTAGATCCGACCCTCTTTTAATACCTTCGCCAAGCCATCAACGTCTTGAAGGTAAAGAAGTGACGGTCTGGCCCAGAGACCGCTCTGCAGCCATTGCGATTTTCAGCAAACGGGAGCTTTTGCATAAGCAGATCACGGTGGACCGGCTCTGGGTCGAAAAAATCCATCGGGGGAAGCCCTTTTCTTGAAGAAAAAAGCACTTTTTCCTCAGGCAAGGAAGTGCGGAGCGCGGGGGGCAACGACGTTTCTAGTGCCCCAGTTCACCGCAGCCAACGAAATGAGGCCTTCTTGGGGCAGCAGCGCTCCGAGAGCGAGTGCCCGATGTGGCAAGAAACTCACGACGAGTTTGTAGAATCTGATGCTCGACCGGGTGCATGGGTAGATCTTTAGAAACAAACGTCCTCGCTGGCATGGCTTTTGCACGGTGTGCAGTCACGTGCACCACGAACAATCGCAGTTTTCCTTTTCGGAATTGTTCGAGCATTAAAAAAATACAGCAGAACATTGACACTCAACTCGCAGGCCCCTTATACTCACTAGCCATGCTCAGGCAAATCATCGGACAACCTACTGAAGGGCAAAAGGAAACAGGCCGCGCTGAGGCCCCCGCACCGGCCTCATCGGCTGATCGTGGAACCAGCTTCTCCGCGCCCGCTCCTGCTGCACAACCCCAACGCGCATCCCAATCTTACAACATGACTTCCAGCAAAAACGTTCTCGCCAACGACGTCGAAATCAAAGGCTCCATTAAATTCTCCCACGATCTCATCATTGATGGGAAAATCGAAGGGGAAGTCCAGTCCGACGGCAGCCTGACTGTGGGTGAAAACGCTTTGATCAAAGGCGAAATCAAGACTCGATCCGTCATCATCTTCGGCAAAGTGGAAGGTAATATCACCGTCCTGGAGCGCTGCGAACTGAAAAGCAATGCCATCCTGGTAGGTGACATCGAAGCTGGCACCCTCTCCATCGAAGAAGGCGCTACCTTCATGGGGGCCTCTAAAGTCGGCCGCAAGCCGGAGCCTGCCAAGCCAGCACCTTTGGGTGGCAATCGCCCAGCATCTGCTTAACCCTCAAATTATAGAATCACCTTCGAGTGTTTCGGAGTCTTTTCGGCTCTAAAAGCGACCGTCCGGGTCCACCCAAGAATCAAATCGAGGTGGTGTGCCCGGCTTGTGGCGCGGCTCAGTATGAGCCGCGCCTTGTTGTCTCCACTTTTTGCAAAAAGTGCGGGGTGCATTTGAGCATCCAGCGCAAAAAAGTCGTGGCCTCCAGTGTCACACGCTCGGGCATGGGCATGCCTGACCCTTGGGCAGACTCCAAACCCATCCCCAAGCCGGAGCCTCAGATTGCTCCAGTAGCTGAGGCACCACCTGCCGTGATTGAAGACCCTGTAGCGGTAGAAATGAGTCAACCGGTGTCGGATGAAGAAGCTGCGGAGGGTGGTTTCGGCGTCTTTTTAAAACAACAGGCTACTCCAGCTTCGGCCCCTGCCAGCTCTAGCCCTTCGACTACCTCCGAGCCACCTGCGGCTGCGGAACCTTGCCTTACCGCCGAGCCAGAAGACTCGACTGCAATACCTGAAGTCGAGTCTCCGGTGGCTGCCACCAAGCGGCCTCAATCTTACGCCCCAGCTCCGACTCCCGCACCTGCCCCCATGAGCGCTAGCACGCTCCAGAAAATGAAAAATGAGGGGATGTACAGGAACCAGTATTTCAAGGATGCGGATTGTTTTGACTGTGGCCATAAATTTAAAGTCAGTCGTTCGTCTCGTTCCACTCAGTGCCCCACCTGCGGTGCCTTGATCTCTTTAGAAGATGTGGAGGTGAACATGCATTCCGGCCAGTCGATCAAAACGCGTGGGGATGTTCTCATCCGCAAGCGTGGTCAGGTTTCGGCTGAGAGTATCCAGTGCAAGGATCTTCGTTGCCAAGGGATCTTAGAAGCAAATGTGAAAGCCTCAGGCGATGTCATCATCCGTGCTACAGGCACCATGATTGGCGAAATTCACTGCCGCCGATTCATTGTCGAGAAAGGGGCTGACGTGGTATTCCTTAATGTTATCCACGCTGAAGAGGTGGACATCCAGGCGCGCATTACGGCAACCCTTTTTTCCAGTGGGCCATTCATCATTGGCACCCAAGGTTCCGTCAATGGAGATGTAACGGCACGTTCCGTCTCCATTGAGCCTGGGGGCGAACTGAATGGAGCCATGAACATCGTGAGAACGAAGGCCCCCACTCCCCCTCCGGTTTCGGAAGATTGAATGTTGTGATCGCGACTTCATTTTATGCCTGAAGTGGGCAGTCATTCGAGTCCAGTCATTCAAAAAATAAGCCTCTGAAGAGCAGTGCCTTGCGGTAAAGGTTATTCTGATTTAGCCTTTTAAACAATGGATCAAACTCTGCTCGCACTAGCTCAAAAAATCGGACTGACAGCCCTAGATGTAGGTGCACGTGGAGGTGTGAATACCGACCTCGGGCCGCTGGCTAGCGCAACGAACTATGTCGGCTTTGAGCCTGATCCTGAAGAGTGTGCACGACTGAGCCGGACGGGTATCGGCGGAGGATGGAAGAATGTAAAATTCGTCCCCGTAGCTCTCGCTGCTCAGCCGGGAGAATTTACGCTGAATCTTTATTCGAAGCGGGGCTGTTCTTCAAAATACACGGCTCGTCAAGATTTAGGACAACTCTTTGCTCGAGGCGATTTTTATAATCTCGATGAAGTCGTTAAAGTTCCCTGCCAGCGTCTGGACGATGTTTTAGTGAGTGAAGCCATCACTGAACCTGCGTTCATGAAAATTGACGTGCAGAGTATGGAGGTCGAAGTATTCGATGGGGCACAAAAAACATTAAAGGAAGACCTTGTCGGTATTCGCACGGAAGTTTCCTTTTTTCCCATGTATGAGGAGCAACCTTTGTTCGCTGAAATTGACCAGCGCGTGCGTAAAGACGGGTTTGTGCCTATGCGTTGGCTTGAGAATCATGAATGGCGGCGTGCGACCAAAAAGAAACCCTACTCCATGGCAGACGGGGCACTGCCCTTTTCGAGAGGGCAACTGATGCATGCAGATGTGCTGTATCTTCAGCATCCAGAGTGGCTGAAGACGGATACGCCGCAGGCACTACGCCGTTTGATTCGCCTGGGTTTGGTCTCTGCCTGCTACCAGCATTACGACCATGCTCTAGCCGCATTTTCGATCCCAGCCGTTAGAAGTTTTTGCCGCGAGGAGATGCGCCTGGATGCTGAACGCGCGGTCGAGCGGATGTCCCAGGCAGAGGTGACTCTGGGGCGACGATTGGGCTGGAGATTAATGCGTGCCTTGCAGAATCGCTTTGCGTGAGCCAAAGAGGGGCTGTTCATGCTTCCTCAAGTCGTCTTCGTTCAAAATTCCGTGCATCTCGCCGGGGCTCAGAAGTCTTTGTCTAGACTTCTCACTGCTCCGGCCATGCAGGAACATGACCCCATATTGCTCACGGGTCAGGAAGGTTGGCTTACTGAGCATTGTCAAGAACACCGGGTAAAGTGGTTACGCCTGCCTTTTCCTGCTTCAAGAAGCCTGCCTGCGCGCATGATTGGAAATCGTTTGTTTGCCAAAAAGGCTGCCAAAATTTTGGCTCAATCTCTTCAGCCTGGAAGGCCGATCATCGTTCACACAAATGACCACCCCGATAGTCTCCTGGGCCTGGCGCTGGCACGAGAATTGAGCGCGCTACCGGTGCTGACATTGCGAACTCCGGGAATGAGTCTGCGTGATTTTGAAAAATATCATTGTTCGAATCATGCGCATTTGATTGCCGTCGGAGACGATCTTTTTCACAAAGTCCACCCTTGGGTTTCAGGGAAACGTCCTCTCACTCTGGTGCACAATGGAGTGACGGAAGCGGAGATTTTAGCGCCCCTGCTTTCAGTGCCCGAGTCTGTGACTCGCCTCCTGGTTCTGGGATCCATCATTCCTCGAAAAGGCTGGCAAGATCTCATGGAGGCTCTCTTGATATTGGAGAAGCGGTTACCACCAGGGCCTGTTCCTGAGATTGATTTTTTGGGGGACTTGTTAGGCACAAAGCCTGAAGACGTCTTGGCGACCCATCGACTCACTCGATTTAAGGTGTCTTTCTTGGGAGTGCGTAAAGAATACCGTGCTTGTCTGCGTCAATATAGCCTAGCAGTACACCCCTCTCGTAGCGAAAGCTTTGGCATGGCGGCTTTGGAGTGTGTGGCAGCTGGGGTGCCTCTACTGGCGGCGGCTACGGGTTTGATTCCTGAATTTGTGCTTCAGTCTTCTTTTCTTTTCCCACCCCAAGATTCTGCCGCTTTGGCGGATCGGCTCGAGCATTTGATCAAGTTACCTCCACCTGGAAGAATCGCGGAATTTCATTTCGAGTCGGTCCATCAAGTGGTAAGAGATCGCTTTTCGACTCCAGGAACGGTGCGAAAATTAAAAGGCATCTACGCCGGACTATTATCTCAAAGCGCATGAGTTCTGGAGCTGCGATCGTTAGTGACAAACAGTTAGGTGACGTTTTACTGCTGCAGCCCAGTGGTGACTATCTCGCAGAAAAGACGGGCAAACCTACGGCATTGTTTGTTAGGGAGGTTTTTAAACCCATGATTGAGCTGATGCCGGGTTGTGCCTGGGGGCCAGAGGGAGAAAAGAAATTCAGTGAAGTTTGGTCCACCAGTTGGAGTTCGCGGGCTGTTTGGCAGGCCTTCCGACTGCGGACTCCAGATCGTCGTCTGATCGTCAATAAATCCAGGCACAGGCGGTGGTGGTATCGTTTGGTTTTCCACGAAATCCGCCTAGAGCCTCCTTCGGCAGAATACTGGGCGCGTTACTTCTGGCGGGTGGTGAGTGGTAAGTCTGCGGAGTCTTTCACTGCTCCACGACTGAATTTACCACCTCCAGAATGGCGTCATCCTGGATTACCGATGGGGAGCTACATCCTCATCAACCCAACTGCAGCATGGCAGAGGAAATTTTGGGGAGTGGAGCAGTGGGCCGAGCTGATTTCACGCTTGTTTAACGAAGATCCCCAGGTGACGATGGTCATCGCTGGGGGAAGTTCAGAACGAGAGATTGCCCACTGCGCTGCTATTGTTGAAAAAGTTGGCCCTCCGGTGGTGAACCTTGCAGGGCAGACATCTTTGAAGCAATACCTTCATCTCCTGGCGGGTGCCTCTCTGGTGGTTTGCATTGACGGGGCGGCCTCGCATTTAGCTCAGGCTTTTCAGGTGCCCACCGTGACCGTTTTTGGTCCGACGCATGAAGGCAAATGGCATTGGCCTACTTCGCGTCACCTTGCTTTAGCCGCCAGAAACTACAATGAATCGCAGTCATACGGCCCAGCATCCGGTGTTCCGGTTTCCGCCATGTGGGAGGCTGTCTGTGCCGCTAAGATGCCTTGAATGCCTTCGGAGAGGCTTTGACGACCTGATGACCAGTAGAAGTCATCAACATACCGCCGCTGGTTCTGGATCTGCTTCGCCGCGAAGACTGTGTCGCTGGCTAGTTTGGAGATGGTATCGCTGAGTTGAGCCTGAGTTTGAGCCACCAAACAAGCTTGAAATTCGTGAATGAGTGGAAAGCCTAGCTCGGTGTTCGGTTCATACAAGAAGATGACTGGCACGCCCAGGACAAAGGCTTCAAGGCCTGCGGTGGAATTAGAATTGAGCAGCACTCCGGCATCCTGCAAATGCTTGAGCATGTCTTCCTCCGGTGGAATGAGATGAACGTTAGAGGGGGGATTCAGGGACTCAATGTAGAGAGTTCGGACATGCAATTCTTCCTCATCCATGCCGATGAAGCATTGCTCCACTTTCTTGCGATCTCTCAAAGGGTGGAATTTGATCCTAAATTCATGGTTAGGCATTTGCCGTGCCGTATCCACAATGAGTTGGTAATGCATGTAACTGCGCTGTGGATCCACCGTGGCCGATGTGCCTGAATAGTAGCTATCGGCATAAAGAATGATGTTTTCCTTAGCCGGTGACGAAGCTTGAAGCAGGGAAGGGGGGCGACGGTGTGACGAGACGGGAATGATCCGCTCAGCCTGATGTCCACGCATTTTAGCAATGTGGGTATTGCGGCCGCTATCACAAAGCAACCAGTCTGGACTGAAACTGAAGCGAGGCTGGGGAATGTGATCGTAGGTGTAGGCTGCAACCGGAATGCCCAACTCACTGGCGGCTAAACTCCAGGCTCGCTCGTCACTGCCTTCCTGGGTATCACACAAAAGTAGGCTAGGACGGGCTTTTTCCAAGTAATCCCGAGCGCGTAAATACTTCCATGCGAAACGAGGATAGGTCTCACGAGATTGTTGCTGGCCAAGGTCTAACAAAATGGAGCGCGGATCTCCCGGATCATCTTTTAGCAAGCTGCTCAGTTTGTTTTCGGAAGCTTGCCACCATGTGGCATAACCCCTCTTGAGCCTTTCGAACTCAGAACCTTCAGGTTGACCAAAAACCTCATCGGAGACGTAATTCCAGTCAAGCTGAGTGTCTTTGGATTGGCTTTGAAGCATCCTGGAAAGTCGAATGCTGCAACACAAAACGGCACCTTGTTTAGATGAGCGAGGCGTTTGTGTGGTAGAGGAAACGGGGGAGGGACGTTTTTTCCAGCGATTCACCAATCGCTGCCAACGGCGTTTAAGAGACCACGGACGAGATTCCATGGATAAAAACTCAATCGGGATTTGGTATTTTGCCGCGACTTGCTTCCAGGCTCGAAAGCTAATTCCAGCTCCCGGTGCTACGAGGATACGGTCAAAAGTGCGTCCAGCAAATACATGCCTCGCCAATTCTAAATTGACGAGATAGGGGTTGATCCACTTTCGGCATGTCATGCCTAAACAGGCAGCTCGAAACGCGCGTTGTAGTGGCACGTTTTCCGTTATGGGTAGGGCCTGAAGGTAACTTTCTAGAATCTCATTGGTCCGTGTGTCCAAGTTCACTTGATCTTCAGGTGAAAGGAGATCCAACGCATTAATCCACTCACTGGCTTTGAATCGTTGATCGAGCGGTAGCCAAGTCTCGACTTCAAGCACCGTAATCTCGGACTGAGACCAGATTCGACGCGTTTCGTTCTTGCACGCCTTGGGTGCAAGAGAGCCATAAATAAAAAGCGTTCGTGTCATAACCGAGGCGCTTTTCTAATCACTGGAAAGTGACAGGCCAGCGGTATGTCTTCTTATAACGTGGAGGGGGTGCAGTGTTTGTGAGTTTGAGATGATCAGGAAAGCCATTAACGTAGCCAATGGGGATCCATTCAGGTGAAAGCCATCCAGAAGTATCGGGTTCAAAATCCTCAGCAGGGTCGAAGACTCTCACTTGAATATCGATGGCTTCGAGATTTGCCTTATCCTCGGCTGACAATTCTTCAAAACCAGCGTATGCGATATCCTCCACAAAGGTCTCCCGTTGAACACGACGTTCTTCAAGATTTTCGAGTACAGCAATGCAATAATCAGTAAACCGATACATGCAGCCGGAAAAGGTCCTAGGCCGCCAAATTTGGAGTCGACCAGGACTCCCTTTATCCGTGAAAACGTCTAGTAACCGGCGGGTTTCACCTGATTTAAATCGTCCGATCAAGCGGAACATATAGAGTCCGAAAAAATGGATTTCTACAAAGACGGTGAATGGACGGAAGTGGGTCGTCCAAGCCATGATATGACTGATCACACCGCTGCGCAGTTTAACCAGTCCAGAAGCGCTGATGCAGGATAAAATATATAGGGTAGCAAGAAAGCAGAAGAGCAACCACTCACCTGAGCTCCAAGTTTGGTAGTTAGGCAAAAGTACGGTAACGTTGCTGGCTGCCCAGTCCAACAGCGCCAATCCGGCAATTAGCAGTAGGGTCAATTGTCCTATAAAAGAAATATCTACAACCACAAAAAGTGACAGGGCAAAGCCGCCTAATACTAAGTACAAAGGCCACCGCAGCCAGGGCATGAACATTGCTGGGACCAGTAGGAGCTCCGCAAATACTGTTATCCAACTCAATACCACCGACAGTGGGCGGCTTCGGTTCATCCAGGAAAAGGCTGGTTTAACCAAATGAGGCAAAGACATGAAATAGTAAAAGCCAAGTCCTTTGTGCCAGATGGGGGACCAGAATTTTTCTAAGCTTGCGGAAAACATTAGTAGCGCCACGGTCCAAGCCATAAAATTGACCCCAAGGACGGAAGGATGGATCAGGCCAAAATGCCAGTTCAGACATGCATCCAGCGAAAATGCCAAGTGAGTTTGAAGAAAAAGGAGACAGAAGCCAGCGGCACGAAACAATACGTCCTCAACAGAATAGACGCGATTCTTACGTTGGATAGTAGCCCCCAACCACCAATGTAGAATGAGAGCTAGAGGGGTAAGTAGGCCGATGGTCATCATGAATGCCACTACCATCCAAAGCCTATATATTCTGCGGATACGGGCTGTCTCCCTCCATCCGTGCATCAATGCCGCCCCGGGAAGACTACGCTGTAATCTAATGAGGACCAATCCTCCATAAGCGGCCCTGAACACTCCAAGCCACCATTGCTGCTCCGTTACAATCTGCTTGAATGGAAGGCCAAAAAACAACCCAAAAAGGCCCGCAAAAATAACTGGCAGGGTAATGAGAAGTCGCCCGGTAGATTCTGTTCTGCTGATAGCCATGAATACAAATCAATGTTAAACTAACTCCCATCCGACCGGCGTCCCGCGTTTGATGTCGCGTGTTACTGTCTTTCCAAGTAAAGCTTCATAATACTTTGGGGACAAGCCAAAACCAGGACGGATGCTGCGCAGATTATGCGGCGTCAAGATATCTCCAGTTTTGAGATCCTTGCAAATGTAAAGGCTGCGGCGGCCACGTAAGTAGCCCCGCTCTGTTTCTGCAGGGCCGTAGCTAATGGAGCCCACAGATTCCCATCCAGCTCGGCATTCAGTGACTAAGGCCTTCATTTCGGACGGCTCCAAGCTGAAGTGGGAATCTGGCCCACCATCCGCACGGGCTAAAGTTAGGTGCTTTTCAATGAGTGAGGCACCGAGGGCCGCAGCGGCTACCGAGGCCCCAATACCCAAGGTATGATCCGAAGCACCAGTGAGGCAGCCAAAGAGCTGGCCCAAGTGTGCCATGGTGCGGAGGTTCGATGTCTTAGGGCTGGCTGGGTAGTCCGTGGTGCATTTGAGCAACACGATCTGGGGGGCTCCATTTTCACGTGCCGTTTTTACGGCGGCTTCAATTTCGGCCACCGTGGCCATGCCGCTAGACATGATCAAAGGTCTGCCTGTTTGTGCACACTTTTTGATCAAAGGCAGGTCCACGATCTCGGGCGAAGCAATTTTATAGCAAGGAGGATTTAACGTTTCTAGAAAATCCACCGCGCTGAAATCAAAGGGACTACTGAACCAAGCGAGGCCTCTTTCCGTGGCTCGTTCCGCCATCGCAGCATGCCATTCCCAGGGAGTGTGGGCTTCAGCATAGAGACTGTGCAGGCTGCGCCCATCCCACACGGAGCCTGGTTTGCGAACAAAGAACTCTTCGCTATCCGCATCCAGGGTGATGGTGTCTGCCGTGTAGGTTTGGAGTTTGATCGCATCCACACCACAATCAGCGGCTGCATCTATGAGCTGTAGAGCCCGGTCCAAAGACTGATTATGATTGCCTGAAAGCTCTGCCACGATGAGTGGCGGGCGTGTGCCCGCTGGCTGGTTCAGGGTGTCTAAAAATTCAGCGTTTGTCATGAGTTAGGATTCAAAGTTTACAGGCCCCACTGGTCCACGATCCATTGTTGCGCTGCCAGTGTGCGAGAGCGTGTGGCTTCTGACAATGGCCGGATGCCGCCCTGGCCATCGGCTTCCCCCAAGATGAATCGTGGAGACTTGAGATGATCTACCACGAGGTCTCCTGCCTGCCCGACCGTGCCGCCAGCTACAATGTGTGTATGGTCATCCAAGTCAACCTGACCCGCAGCAAGGTGGAAACGATCATAAGTATGAATGAGACGCTCAGCCTCGGCAACGAGGGCTGGGCCACAGTCCAGCCGCCACAATTGAATACCTCGACGACGAGCTTCCGCAAATGCCTCGTCTGTCAGCGCCCGAGCTCGCACCATGAGGACGGCACCGCCGTCCCGAACTTGCAGCAAATCATCTCTGCTCGCTGGAGATTTCGAATCACTGGTGACCAGCGCATCCACAGGAATGTGATTTCCTACCACTTGAGTGATCTGGCTGATAGCTGCCCGCTGCCCTGCATCATCGCCGATTACGGAGACTCGAGTGGCTTGCAGCATTTGCAGTGCATCTGCCACCGCCTGGGCAATGACTGCATCATCGTCATACAGGAACTGAGGCTGAGAGGGACGTTGGCCGCTCGACTTTTCCAGTCGCTTATCCAGGAGCCAAAAATCACAAGAATCGGCGAGAGCGTTTTGGACTTCGGTGAGGGCTTCAGTGGTGCTCACTTCGACGTGAGCGACAATGCTGATGCGGCTGCTGCGGACAGGACCAATGCGGGCTCCAATGAGGTCTGGGGTATGCGCGATGGTTACCACGCGTCTTTGCGGGCTCTTGCCCTTCTGTACACGCAGACGATCTGCGAGGGCCGCGAGAGATGCTGGCTGCAGACGTTCCAGTGAATCACCATGGCTCGGCAGATCTGAGATCTGACTGCTGTGGCGTGGTTCTGAGGCGGCCTGCTGGGCGGCAGCTACAGCGACCTCTTGGGAGACCTTTTTTCGCGAGTCTTTGGGGAGACGCAAAATCGTGCGGTAGAGAGGAGCTTTGGCGTCAGCGTTGGCTTTTTCCACCACGGGGCTGAAGCTGGAATGGAAGTAGTTTAATCCGGTCGCAATTTCCGAGGCACGCGGACGGGCGTGGTCGGGCACGCAGAACTGCATGACCGAATCGGCAAATTCAACCAAGCGTTCCCAATCAATGGGCCAAGCAAGGCTGTTCCGCTGTGAGAGAACGGCGGCGAGGAGTTCTGTTGCGGCATTGCCACCACTACGCCCTAGACCCGCCAGACTGCCATCCACATAAACACCCCCACATTCGACAAAACGGAGGCAATTGGCCACTGCGAGAGTCAGGTTATTGTGGCCATGGAAGGCCAAAGGCACCCGTGAACTGCGGGCCAGCGTGGCTTGGGTATAAGCGGCAACGTCATTGGGAGTCATGCCGCCGGCAGAGTCCACAATGGCCACGACATCCACCCCAAATTCACCCACTTTCTGACTGACTTCGGCGAATTGCTCTGGGGGAAGCAGGTAAGACTTCATCATATTACCCCAGACTTCCAGGTTGAGAGACTTGGCCAGTTTCACGAAAGGTTCCAGCTTCGTGTGATCATCAACATCAATCCCGAGGCGGATGAAACCCAGCCCGGCATCTGCAGCGGCGCGCAGGCTATCTTCAGTGCCGATTCCAGGGATGAAAAAGCTGCCAATCAGGGCTTTGTCCGGCACGGCAGCTTTAGCTGCGGTGATGTATTCAATATCACTGATGGCGGCATTGCCTTTGCCACAATTTTGAGCGTTGAGACCAAGCCCGTGACCCACTTCAATATGGCGAATGCCAGCTGCGGCAATTCCATGAGCTACAATGTAAGTGTCTTCCACCGTGAATTGATAGTCCACCACGTAGCTGCCATCACGGATGGTGCAGTCGAGGATTTGAGCGGGTGTTTCCATGGAGCAAAGATACTTTATAAAAGGATGAGGGAGAGATGCCGTGGCGTCACGGGTCAATGCTTGGGAAGCAGCTCACCAGCAGCGCCATCCACAAGAATGAAACGAGGGAGGCCGAATTGACGAATCTGACTGGCAATGGCTTGGGTCCAACCGCGGGAGCAGATCACACAAATATGCAGGACGGAAGGGTGAAATTCAGAAGGATCCGGTTTTTTGACACTGACGTCAAAGCCTTCTAGATGAGTGCCGGTTTTGATGTCGGAGTTGTCATAAGCTAGGATCTTGATGGCCTTCTGTTTGAGCTGCGAGCCAATGAGGGTAGCGATCTCGCTGGCGGTTTGATTCGCGCCAAAAAAGCAGATACGAACGGGCGTTTCTGCTGCTTCGACTGCCTGAGTGATCAAGTCCGCGCTGGTGGTTAGATTATCTCGAGCATGGTCCAAAAGTGCCCGCCCTCGCTGGTAGGAGGCTTGCAATTCAGCCGCTTGATCCTGCAATGGAATCAAGTCCACGACTGGAGACGCCTCGACTCGCCGAGCGACAAGAGAAAAACCAAAAGTACGACTTGCACCGGTCTCCCGGATTTCCACCACTTCATACCCAGCTTCCTGCACCAGGGCAGAGAGAGACTCTGGAGTCAGGTAAAGGAAGTGTTCGTGCATCAAGGCTTCCTTGGGATGCCTAACTAAATGTGGAACTTCAATCACGAGCACACCCTCTTGGGCCAATAATCCACGCATGGAGCGTAACCAATCCCGAGGATTGGCCAGATGCTCGACAACGAAATAAGCCAGGACTGCATCGAAGGCCTGCTTCATGGCGACGGGGGAACAGCAACGCAACCCCGACGAAACAGCCCATCCAGCCACTCGCCGCGCTCACTACTTTCAGCCATCACGTCATCACCTGCGACATCGTAGCCTGCCTTGAGGAGGGCGGTGTGAAACTCACCTAACTTGTCGCCGATTTCATAAACCCGTGCTTGAGGTTTGAGCCAGCGATGAAGCAGCTCTAAGCGTGTGGTCACATCGAAGTCAGGGGCGATGTCAATGGAGGTAGATGCGATGGGCCAGCAGTCCGTGTAATAGTCGCGAAGGAATTCGGCCGTTGGTCTCAGGCGATTAAAAACGAATCCGCACTGTGTGCATTGCACGTCTTCATGACGCCAGGTGTAGTCATGTTGCTTTTGAATGATGCGTCCAATGCGAGTGCCCAGCGTAGCCAAGGCAGTCTCTTCAGCGCCACACACATCGCAGGCCACCGGGGTCCAAAGAGTCTCAATGAGCTTTCTCATGCGTGCAGGGCTTTGACAGCTTCAGGCTTGTGAAGATAAACGGTAAACTCATAGAGCGGATAATCCGCCCGCAAAGTGACGAAGCGTGAGAGACTTTTAGCGAAGTGAAACACTTCCTGCTCGGTGTGATAGAACAGATGCTCTTCTTTAAAATCCACGTAGCTACCGAGAAGATTAAAAGTAACAGCCTTGCGGCAAATGCGAAAACTTTCGCGCACGGTGTCATGCATGAAGCCTTCATTGTCTTCAATTTTGAAATTGAAAAGGCCGCTGAGAAACACGTAATCCTGGGATGAGTCTGGAAATTGACTGAGATCTGTCGTCGCAAAAAAACTCGCTGCGGGATGACGTTTTTGGGCCACTTCAATAAGGGCAGGATTTAAATCTGTGCCCGTGTAATTCACGTTCTGGGCGCCTGCTTCTGTCATGTAGTCAAGCAGGTCACCAAATCCACAGCCGATATCCAGGGCAGAGCAGTCACTCAGATTGGCCACTTCCGCCAAGATGCGAAAACGAAGTCGCTGTTGCGAGCTATCCCGCCAGCCCAAGGCCTGGGCGGTTTCACCCAGGTTGTTGAGGCGTTCGTTGTAACGCTGAATGATGCGTTGTTTTTCGTCAGGTGTCATTGGGCGGAGGCTTTAGAAAGAAGTCGCTGAATATTACCTGCAAAGATGAGGCTCCGGTCGCTCTCGTTGAAGCCACACTGGTCGCAAAGTGCGAGGGTGTCTTCCACGGAGCGCCCAACAGGCACCTCGGGGCTGTCAGATCCATGCAGGATACGGTTTGCTCCTAGCTTACGAAGAACAAAAATGAGATCAGAATAAACGGTGGAACCTGCAAACCAAAAAGGGGTAAATGACACATCTACCACCACGTTGCGATTACCCTTCACCACCATCAGTGCATCCATCACATGAATGCCACCGGTATGCGCCATGATGATGTTTGCCTGAGGCACCGCTTGTGCTACTTCATGGATCATCCGCACCTCTTGGATTTTATAATAAGTATCTCCGTAGGGGAAAGCATCGAACAGGATGGGAACCCGCAGTTCGGCCGCCTGTTCCACCAGTTGGATTACTTCCCGGGTATGCTCAATGGTGAAGCCTTGGCGACGCGGATGCAGTTTGACCCCATGCATCTTGCCGCTGCGAACATAATTGGTTAGTCCCTCGGTGACGGATTCGGGTTCGAGAGGGTTGAGAGAAACGAAGCCGATCAACTCGGGATGCTCTGCACACTTTTCCGCGACATAGGCATTGCCCATGTCCGGCTCGATGGCCAATACCACGGCTTTGGAGATTCCAGCGGCTTTAAGATTCGCCACCAAAGTTGCCGCACTGGCATCCTTATGGGGGCCGAAACCTTTTGGGTCTGGATGGATATGAGTATGGGCGTCAATAATCATCAGCGGGTGATGAGTCGGATGTGATTCAAGGCAGCCTGGGCAGTGGCACGACAGGTTGCAGGCTCGGTAGAGTAGGTGAGGATATGACCGGCGCGGTCAGACCCTGAGCGCAATTCATGGAGAACTTGTCCAGGCTGCGGGTAAATGACCACCTCCGAAACATCGGGGAGGGCGAGCGCTGCATCTAAACCTTCCGCCCGGACAAATTTACCTGGAACGGGGTCAATGAAAACCAGGGATGCACTCTGGCCATGGTGTAGATCTGGTAGCTCAGGCACTTTTCCCAGGGCTGCCTGGATGCTGGCCTTGGCCGTGGAAAGGCCGGTCACACGGGGCAGCATTTCAGTGAACACTTTGAAGCCCGCCCCGCGTGCGGCGAGTTCCACAATCATGGGGCCCTCAGGAGAATAGATGCACTCTAAATGCACTGGGCAATCACGGAACCCACAAGCCTGGATGGCACGAATGGCATGGGCAATCATCGTCCGTCGGTGTTCCGGAGACAAATCATCTGGAAAATGCACCTGGCGGTCCAAGAGGTAAGGGGGCTGGGTGCGCACCTTCATGGAGGTGGCTAGGACATGGACCTCGGTCCCGACCACCCAGGCTTCAACACTGTATTCAATGCCAGGCATGAAGGATTCCACCATCACCTGACCTGAGCGAGAATTCTGCTTTGCCAATTCGAAGGCGGAGCTGACTTGATCCCGGTTATCGACATAGCTGACGCCCCGGCTGCCGGAAGCATCCACCGGTTTGATGACACCGGCTGCCGTTTTAAATGTGTCCCAGGTGGCCAGCGCGGCTTCGGCTGTCTGAACGGCAGCAAATTGCGGCACCAAAAGTCCTTCTTGGCGCATAGCCTCCCTCTGCAAAAGTTTGCTTCTCGAAACACGCACCACCTCCAAAGGAATACCTGGAAGTTTTAACTCTTGGCAAGCGATCGCCACGGCCTCCATCGCGACGTCACAGCAGACACTGACAATCGCCTGGGCCCCAAACTCACGTGCTACACGGATGATTTCCTGGGCATCAAGAATATTGGCCACATAGGTGGTCGGTGCATCGGCCAGTCCTGGTGCAGATGCATCTCCGTCCATAGCCGCCACTTCATAGCCCATGGATTGGGCCTCCCTGATGGCAGGGGCCTGGGCTAAGCCAGCGGCTACAAAGAGAATCTTTTCTTTCATTCGGGAGGTCAGTTTTTGAGATTGGCAAGGCTGCTAATCACAGCCGTAAGGCGGGTAAGCCCCTTGCCATCCACGATACTGGCAGTACGGCGGGCGAACTCAAGCCGCTCTTGCTCGGTGGTTTCAATGATTTGACCGATTTCGCGAGCCCATACGCAAGCTTGCTGCTCACAAAACGGAGCGCTAAACGAAGATTCTGCATCGGTCTGTGGCAGCACGGCAACCAGGCGTCCTAGGAACAGAGCCTCCAGAACTGTCCCCCCTCCGTTGCATAAAACGAGGTCCGTGTGGCTGAGTAATTCGTCAAAATTGGCAGGGGCTTTGACGGTGTTAAATGCAAGTTGTGCCGCCTCGTGGCGGACTTGAGCTTCCAATTCGTGACCGACTCCGGGGCCTAGGACGATGATGACCTGATCCAGCCTATTTCGCCAAGGGCGCAGCAGGTCCATGGCTTCCAAGGTTAACCCCTTTGGATCTGCTCCACCGAGTGTTACCACGACGTCCAATACTCCGTTTTGTCCCGGTAGGGGAGCACCAGCCCGCTGCTGAAGAATGCTCGGACGCATCATGGCATAATCGACACCTTCATGATAAGCCTGTGGGCGTTTAGCCTGCGCAAACGCCTCTTGCATCTGGCCGCTGAGATCTCTCAAAGTAACAACTTCATCAGGCAGCAAATCCGGCTGTAAATAATCAAGGGCCAAGCAAGGGAGATTTTGGTCTCGGCAAGCTACAATAGCCGCCTTTTGGAGTGCCGGCGTGACATCTACAATGACCACCTTAGCGAGATGTGAAAGGGGAGCAATGTATGGATGCCATGGCAAGTCACCCAAGATGTCGCCCAGCGCTGCTTGCGGTAATGATTCTGAAGGATGGCCGAATATCTGGAACTCTGTCTGCCAGCCTAAAGTTTTGAGATGTTTAGCTAAGGTGACGCACCGACGAAGATGCCCAGTGCCTACGTTTGGGGAGGCCTCCACTAAAAAGAGCAGCAAGCTGGGCTGGGGGCTCATGAGGCGGAAGTCGCTTGCAGGGCGGAGAAGAGATGGCGTGCCTGTTCCCAGTCTTCGGCCGTGTCAATGTCCTGACAACGATAGCGCGGAAGGACAAAAGGCAGGCAGTGACCACTGAGCGCGGAGTCCTGCTCCAAAAAGGAAGTCGCTCTGCCGATGACAAACTGACCCGCGTCATGGAAACACTCTTGCAAGTCCTGGGAAGGCGTCAGGCGCAGTTCGGGCCACATGAAACGGATTTCTCCTGCCTCATCAGTAGTCATGGCTCTCTGAACGGGCGAGGGAAATGTACAAACGGATAGCACATACTCAGCTTCTGGCTTTTTGTGCAAGCGCTCAAAGGCCTCGCGTAGATCTGAAGCCCTCAAAAATGGTGCTGTGGCATAGATGCAACCCAAGAAACTTGGACGTCCGCCTCCTTCCATTTCCAGCCAGTTTAGTGCATGCTTTAAAACGGGATTCAGACCGACCTGATCGCCAGAGATTTCAGGGGGACGCACAAAGGGAACCTGGGCTCCGCATTCACAAGCAATCTCGGCTACCTCAGGATCATCTGTGGAAACGATCACACTTTCGAACACGCCACTTTCCAAGGCTGCCTGGATGGACCAAGCAATCATGGGGCGACCGCCGAATTCACGAATGTTTTTGCGTGGGATGCGTTTGCTGCCGCCGCGCGCGGGGATGATGGCGACGGAGCGGTCTTTCATGCCTTGCGGCGTAGGAGCAGGAGTTCGGAATGGTAACCATCCACCGTGCGGTAACCAAAAGGATGAACATTGCGCTCGACCAATTCGTAGTCAGGCAACATGGCAAGGTAGTCGTCGCTCAAGATAGGGGTATCTACACCTGCCCAGCCGCCAGCTTTGCGCAACTGTTTGCCTTCGCGCATGTTGCGCAGAAGCACCCACCGGGTATTCAGGCGGGAGACATGATTGAGGTAATTTTGGACGATTGGGGGCTCCATTTCCTGGAAGGAGATGAAGTTCACAAAAAGGTCCACATTCCCACGCAATTTTTCGATCTGCCAGGCGCACAGCACGGAGATGGGAGTGAGGGATTCGATCTCGATTTCAGCCTGGTCACGTGTCTGGGCATACGTGGTGACTTTTTCCGCGCCGAGGGCACCGCTGAGATAATGCTGGGCCACATAGCTGGTCGGCGGAATATCAATATCCACGTAACGCAAACCTTCGATGCCTGCACTGGCCATGACCTCTCCCAAAGTGCCGAAGCCTCCGCCAATCTCTAATACCGTGCGGGGCAGGTCATCCAGACCGAGATGCTTTTTGAGCAAGGCTAGACCGAGGAGGTAATTCAAAGCGGAGCGCGAGAACCAGCGCCCATCGAATTCAAAATGCTCCACGGGTTCTCCTACCTTGCTTTCGGAAAAGGTGTGCAGGTGAGGAAGCTTCGCTGGATTATCAGCCGCCAAAAGAACGCGGTAATCGGCCAGTGCCGCCGCTTCGCCAGAGAGGAATTGATCCAGCCCCAGATGGGCCTTTTTAGCTTCGGGGTGCGCCCGCTGTAGGGTCGCGGTCAGGCCCTCAATCTGGGCTGGGGTAAAACTGTTACCTGGAGTTCCAAAAGTGGGGACGAAAAAGCCTAGGGTATTGGGCAGACGACGAAAGTTTTCGATGCCGTTCTCACACAGTTCGTTAACGATGCGGGAAGAGGCTTCATCCCAGAAGACGCTTGGGCGATAAAGTTCGTCCTGGGACCGCATGTCATCGCGGGCGGAGGTCAGTTCCGGGTAGGAGTTCGGCTGGGTCATGAGGGAAAAGTTACACCTTAGCTAGGACTCGTTAAGAGATGGTGCAAGCTAGATTTCAGAGTGCTGAATGGGTGCGCTAGGCTTAAATTTCCGGGCTGAGTTGGCCCTTTTCCAATCTCAATCTCATTTGTCCTAGGAGATCCGCTTCCCTTCGCGAATGAGTCACATGCAGAACGGTGAGGGAGTGGCGAGCCTGGAGGCCTTTGAGCAATTCAACAGCATCCGCATGCGTGGCCTCATCCAGCGCGGAGAGGGGCTCATCCAAAAGAAGAACGCGTGGCCGTGCTGCTAAAGCCCGGGCCAGGGCGACGCGTTGTTTCTCCCCACCGGAAAGATGATCTGGCATCCGATCAAGCAGATGACGGATGCCCAACTCCACAGACAGCTCTTGGACCAACGCTTCTTGTTCTGGTAATTTTCGAAGAGCTGCTGCAAACCCGATTTGCTCCCGAACGGTTTTGCCCGGGAACAGAGCCAGATCTTGTGGGAGATAACCGATCTGCCGCTGGCGCGGTTCCATTCGGGTGACATCCTGCCCCTGCAACAAGACCCGCCCTGAAAGGGGCTGGCGCAATCCGCAAAGAATCTCCAGCAAAGAGGTTTTTCCGCAGCCCGTAGACCCCATCAGCACTGCGTATGTTCCCGTAGGGATGTCCACAGTGATGTTTTGCAACGTGAATCCTCCAGGCGCTTTCCAGGCGATGCGTTCGAGTTGGATCATGACACAGGAATCTAAAATAAAGCCAACTGCTGCATGGATGGGGCAGGGGGGCTGGTGCTGAGGCTGATGACCACCCGACGGCGTGCCACTTCGATGGTGGGGGTCAGGCAGCGGCGCTGCGCGCACTGTACTTTTGTGTCTTTGATGCCGATTCGATGGAGAGATTCCTGGATGCGCTGGGTGGCGCGATCGGGGTCGTTGCAGTCATCACTCAAATGACCTAGCACCACGTGATGCAGCCCTGCGTGAGCAACGCTTTCGATTAACTCGGCCGCTTGGTCATTGGAAAGGTGGCCGTGTCGCGAACTGATCCGCTGCTTGGTTGCCCAGGGACGCTTGGTATCGGCTTCCAGAAGTTGCGCATCATAGTTCGCTTCCACAAAAAGACTGTCGGCCCCTTTGAGTCGGTCCTTGATTAGATTGGTTACAAAACCCACATCGCTCAGAAGGCCGAGTCGGGATTCTTCGTCAGCAACGACAAAACCCACGGGGTCCACGGCATCGTGCGGGACTGGGAAACATTCGATTCGTAAGTCTTGAAAGTCAAAAGCGCTGCCGGTCGTCATCAACCGCCAGGTGGGGGAGTTGCGGAATTTAAGGCTGCCTTGCAATGTTTCTCGTGTCAGCGCGGTGGCATACAAGGGAAGTGTGCGTTTGCTGCTCAGCACTTCCAGCCCGTTCGTATGATCCTGGTGCTCATGAGTGAGTAAGATACCGTCCAACTGATCTAGAGTGTAGCCTGCAGCCTCTAGGCGCACACAAATCTGCTTGGCACTGAGTCCGGCATCCACCAGCAGGGTGGTGCGACCCGTGGACACGACTGCGCAATTGCCTGAACTGCCGCTGCCGAGAACTGTGAGTCGAACCATGCTCCTTGTTTTTAACCGACTCAGCCGTGGCTGCAAGGCACAAGTAACGGATCGTTAAGGGAAAACAAAAATCCCCGGCCATTTTAACGGCCGGGGACTGATGACTTTAAGTCGAAGATGTGCCTCTCGATCCCTTAGTGATTCGGTGTGATGTTATAGGCAACAGCACCATGTTCACCCAGATCCAGACCTTCAGATTCTTCCTCAGGACTCACGCGAAGGCCCATGATCAATTTCAGAATGAAGAAGATCAAGAAGGCTGCCACAAATGTCGAAGCGTAAGCAGCAATCCCAGTGAGCTGGCTCATGAGCTGGGCGGAGCCAGCTTTGGCTCCGAAGAGACCCACAGCCAGAGTTCCGAAGATACCGCAGACCAGATGGACGGAAATGGCACCAACCGGATCATCAATTTTGATTTTGTCGAAGAAGATGACGGATACCACTACGATGGCTCCAGAGATTGCTCCGATAACCACCGCGTCCACTGGGCTCATCTGGTCAGCACCTGCTGTGATGCCCACCAGACCTGCGAGGATCCCGTTAAGCGCCATGGAGAGGTCAGGCTTTTTCAGAATGATTGTGGAAACCAGGGCCGAGACGACACCTCCAGCTGCTGCGGCAAGGCATGTGGTGACAAGTGTTAGGGACACCAGGGCAGGATCTGCGGACAGAACGGAACCTCCATTGAAGCCGAACCAGCCCAGCCAGAGAAGAAAGACGCCGATTGTAGCCAGAGGCATGGAGTGACCGAGAATCGGTTTTACCTTTCCATCAGCAGCGAATTTACCCAGACGCGGCCCAAGGAGAATCACGCCAGCCAAAGCGCCCCAGCCGCCCACTGAGTGGACAAGGGTGGAACCCGCGAAGTCATAAAACGGAGTCTCGAGGCGGTTCAACCAGCCATTGCCCCACTTCCAGCTACCAGCGATCGGGTAAACAAGAGCAACATAAATGGTAGAGAATACCATGAACGTTGTCAGCTTCACACGTTCAGCCACAGCACCAGAGACAATGGTGGCGCAGGTGGCTGCAAACATTGCTTGGAAGAGGAAATCCGTCCAGTAAGTATAACCAACGTTGTAAGCCGAAGTGACACCTGCTTCATCCGTGCCGATACCAAATCCAGCGAACTTGAACCAATACTGAGAATCTCCGTCTGCGAAGCCTGGATACATCAGGTTAAAGCCACACAGCAAGTAGGTCAGCAGACCGATGCACGGAATGAGGGTGTTCTTAAACAGGATGTTCACCGTGTTTTTGGACTGCGTGAGCCCTGTTTCCACCGTGGCGAAACCCAGGTGCATGATAAAGACCAGAGCGGTCGAAAGCATCATCCACAGGTTGTTAGTCGTAAACAGTTCCACTGAAGGACCTGCCGCCGGAGCTTCTGCCGGAGCGGCGGGAGCTTCAGGAGCAGGGGCCGCAGCTGGCTCTGCGACCGGTGCGGGCGCGGGAGTCGGGGCTGGGGCAGCAACTGGCGCCGGTGCGGGCGCTGGAGCTGCGTCTTGGGCATGGAGAGCGCCGGTCAGGAGAGCGGCGGATGCCAGGAGTCCGCACGTGAACGTGCGCCAGTGGGGCAGGATTCGCATCATGTTTATGGGTTGGATCGGTGTTGTTAGGGAGAGGTGGCTACCTGGGGGTTATCCCTGGTTTCCGCCACTCCCCGAATGCAAAGCATTGGCCGTGCCAAGTTTCTGCATCATTGTTCACTCGTTCCTTATCCCATCAGGCTGGAAGTCGCGCGGACAGTAGCCTAACAATGGTTGTGCTCCATTCAGGGGCAAGATGAAGGCTGTTGCGGATCATTTACAACCTTTGTTAGACCTGCGGACAGAACGCCTGTGAGGCGTTGTCTTTTAAAAGTTGGAGGCGGTGAGACCACCACCTTTGGCTCGTTGCAAACCCCAGGACATGAGAAGACGACCATCGTCCCAGATGTACTTTGTTTTCGTGCCCAGCTGCACCAAAATGACGTCGCGTCCACGTGAGCTAGCAGTAGAGATGAGGCAGCGCCCGCTCGCTACGGTATAACCTGTTTTCATACCATTGCATTCCGGCATGCTTCCCAACAAATTGTTGGTACTTTTAAGAGTAACAGTGCTCCCGTTATTTTTTCTAAAGGTGTAATATTGACGACGCACGGCATCCCGGATGAGCGCATTCCGGTAAGCTGCCATGGCGATGCGAGCCATGTCTCGGGCTGTGGAGTATTGTCCCGGGGCTGTGAGCCCGTGAGGGTTTTTGAAATTGGAGTTTGAGCAGCCGAGAGACCTAGCCTTGGCATTCATTTTGGCAGCAAAGGCGCTGATGCTTCCTGCATTGTCTCGGGCTAAGACGTTGGCGACGTCATTGCAGCTTTTGATCAAGAAAGCGTACAGCAGATGTCTGCGGGTGTAAGTTTCTCCAGGCCGAAGCCCCAAACAGGTGGGCTCCACTCGAATGTCGGAGGCTGTGACGGTGACGCGCTTGTCGAGGTTCCCTGCATCTAGCACCACCAGAGCAGTCACGAGTTTTTGTGTGCTGGCCACGGCGCGCGCGGTTTCGGCATTTTTAGAAGCCAGGTGTTTCCCTGTGTGGGCATCAATCAACAAATACGAGGAAGCTCGGATGTAGGGGGTATTGGAAGCCGCAGCAAACATGGGCTCCGCCTCCACATCCCAGCCGGGGGTGTAAGCTACAGGCTGAGCTGTGGGATAGGCGGCCTGGACGAAACTGCGACCACTCAGGTCCCCGCCAGAACGCATCTGCTGTTCAGGGCTGGAACAAGCAGAGAGGCAGAGGATCAGCACTGCTGGGACTGTCAGATGTAAAAAACGAGTGAGTGAAGACATACAGAAGGGGGGGAGGGGACGTGTTTGCGCAAGATGGATGCCGCGAGGAAAACGTTCTGCATCTAGGCGGGCGGGTCGCCTGGTGTCAACCTTGACTCCCCACATCCGTTAGGCTAATAAACGTAACCTCTGAGATACGCTTTCAACGCTGAGGAGCGTGCTCGGGTCTTACAACAACTGATGCTTGCGGAAATATTCTCTCCTGCTGTTTGGCAGATTCTCACCGAGGCCCTCCCGGTCATTCTGTCATTGATCATTATTGAAGGTCTATTGTCTGTGGACAATGCGCTAGCCATTGCTGCCATGGCAGCTCACCTGCCGCATCATCAAAAATTCTGGGCACTCCGGGTGGGGATTATCGGGGCCTATGTTTTTCGTGGTCTTGCATTGCTTTTTGCAGGATACATTATCCAAAACCCTTGGCTGAAGCTGGTGGGTGCCGCCTACCTGATCCATTTGATGGCTCACCACTTAGCCACTGCCCACAAAAATGCTCACGCTGAGCAGAATGGCACCGACACCATCAAGCGAGGATTTTGGGGAACCGTGGCTTCTATCGAGCTTATGGATCTGAGCCTGGGTGTGGACAATGTGGTGGCTGCCGTGGCGCTCAGTGATGAATTCTGGGTGGTCTGTACAGGCGTTTTTATTGGGATCCTGGCACTGCGTTTTGTCGCGGGTTACTGCATTGGGCTCATTGAAAAATTCCCGATCTTGGAACACACGGCCTTTATCCTTATTGGTTACGTGGGGCTCATTCTCGTCACGGAGCTGACTTTTCACGTGGATATCACCACCTTGATGAAATTTGTGGGAATCGTGTCCATCATCGGGTTTTCGCTTCTTTATTCACGAAATGAGTCTGTGAAGGCGATTTCGAAGCCCATCCTTCGACTGCTCATGCTACCGATTCGACTATACGATCTCATCATTGGGAATCTATTCATGGTCTTGTTCATTCCCTTCAAGTCGGCTTCCTCCCTCGTTCACCGAATTTTACCCCGACCGAAACTGGTGCCTGAAACGCCCAAGGCTGAAGAGCCAGGGCCTCCTCAGGCGCCCTTGAGCTAAGTCGGCAGGAGGGATCCTGCACACCTGCCGGGCCTGGAGGATGCTACTTTCGCCTTGCCTGATTGCTGCCTCCGCGCTCCGTGTGCGGCATGGCACTGATCATTAATGGCGAAGAGATTGACGACGAAGTCATCGAAGGAGAATTCCGCAATGTGAAAGGGCATTACGAGCGTACGCTCCAGGTAGCCTGCTGCGAGCGCGATCAAGAGTTTCGGGGCTATGCCAAGGATAATCTGATTTCTCGAGTGCTCCTGAATCAAGAGTCCCTCAAGCGTTTTCCCACGATCTCAGAAGAGGATGTCACCAGCCGATTGCAAAAGCTCATTGAGGAAGCGGGTGGTGAAACGCAGTTCTACATGAACATCGGCATGCCTTACAAGGATGAAGCCGTCGTCCGTGAGAACGTGAAAGGGGGCGTCCGTTTGGACAAAATGTTGGGGGACATTTACGGTGCTGATCCTGATTTTAGTGAAGAAGAATTACGCGCAGCTTATGAGCGCGATCTGCCTCTCTACATGACGGAAGAAATCATTCGCGTGGCCCACATCACGAAAAATCTGCAAGGCGCACAGAGCCGCACGGAAGTCTTCAAGACGATGCGTGAACTGCGATCCCAACTGCTGGCTGGGGCAGATTTCATGACGCTGGCCGAAGAACACCGCGCTGATGAACAGCAGCAAATTGATCTGGGCTGGTTCAAACGAGGTGAATTCATGGAAGAATTCGAGGTCATCGCCTTTTCCATGAAGGATGGGGAAGTAAGTCCAGTCTTCACCACCCAATTGGGGTTTCATCTCTGCACCGTGCTCGGTCGCAAAGTCCCTGAAGCGATACCTTTTGCAGCGGTGAAGGAAGCTGTGCGGCAGCGGCTGCTTGAAGCACACAAGGACACAAAGTTTAATGAGTTGATCGCTCAACTGAAACAAGAAGCGAAGATCGAAGACACGGACCCTGATGAGTCTAGCGAAGCGGCCAATCATTAGCCTGACCACGACGAGGTGACTCTGGCGTAAGCTTGCACATCCGTCGCTTGCCAGAACTCTGTTTTGACCCGAAAGCCTGCCTGCCTGCATGACCGATTTACTTGCTTACTACCTGCACGATCTCAGCCCCTACGTCGTCCGCTTCACGGATAGCTTTGCCGTGCATTGGTACGGGCTGGCATACGTTTTGGGTTTTTACCTCTCTTATCGTGTGATGCTATTTCTGGCGAAACGGGGGCTTTCGGAGATCAAACCCGATCAAGTGGCCGATTTTATCACCATGGTGGCTCTCTTTGGAGTCGTCTTGGGCGGGCGCCTGGGTTACATGTTACTTTACAATTGGGAACAATTTGTGAAGGCTCCTTGGAGCCTTTTTTTACTCAATCAAGGTGGCATGGCCAGCCATGGCGGTATCGCTGGAGTCGCCCTATTCCTGCTCTGGTATGCGCGTAAGAACAAGATTTCCTGGACGGGCTTGGGGGATACGCTGGTGTGTGGTGCACCGCTTGGGATCTTCTGCGGACGTATCGCGAATTTCATCAATGGGGAGCTCTTTGGGCGTGTCACCACAGTGCCTTGGGCGATGAAGTTTCCCACCGAGCTGCTGCACGAAGACTTTGTCGCTCAGGGGGGGACTCCAATTTCTCTGCCTCCCGGCTCGCAGCATAGCCCAGACATCATCGCTTTTTTCCAAACTCAGCCCGAGGGTGTGGCTGGGCTGGAATCCATCCTTCATCCACGTCACCCCTCACAGCTTTATGAGGCCTTGGGGGAAGGTTTGTTTCTTTCCGCCATCCTTTTGGCTGTGCGTCTGCGTTACCCTCGCCTCCCTCATGGTATTCTCACGGGGCTGTTTTTTATTCTTTATGCGGTGGCTCGCATCAGCCTGGAGTTCGTGCGGCAGCCGGATTCGGGCTCTGCAATGATCATGGGTCTGACTCGCGGACAGTTCTTTTCGGTTTTTATGATCGCCATCGGGGCTGCGTTTATCGCCTTTGGCTGCTTTCGTGGTCCGACTAAAGCGGTTCCCGCCCGGTAAGGTTGCCTTTTTGCGGTGCAATTTTAAACCTATCGGCATTTTTATGCTGCTGCTGGACTGAGGATTGCACCTCCGCCATGGTCCATAATGGACACCGACGTTCAAATCACCAAACGTAAAGACTTCCTTCCGCTCACCGAGGAACTGGAGACCTACCTGGATGAGTTTGGGCGGCATTATTCTCTCCCTGCCTCCTATAAAGACCTCCTGGGTTTCACGGAAAGTTATCCTCTGGATGATAAAAACGGCAACCCCACTCACTGGGCCAGTGTCTTGTATCCACGCGAGCTTCAAGATGAACTCTACCCTCGACTGACCAGCATTTACTCCCTTCTGCGGACAGGGGATTTGCATGCGGTACCGCATTTGTTTGTCGAGCGCGTTGACTATTGTGAATTTGGGAATTCCAGGCCTTTCCGTGTTCGTGTGGTCAATCAGTATAACGACAACTATGACCATTTTTACGTCAAGACGGCGGATGCCTCTCGCGTGTATGGTTTGGAGTTGGAGCATTTGCTTTCGCCCAATCGAATCAACTACCTAGCCCAGCGCAATACTCTGGTGGAGGAGCACATTGCGGGCGTGCCTGGAGATGTGTTCATCCGTGATCACCTGGACCGTCCTGATGTAAACAAGGTGCGTATCGCCAAAGAATTTGTGAAGTTCAGTGAGCGCTGCTTTCTCCGGTTACTTGGAGACATGCGCAGCTACAATTACGTGATTGATATCACTCCTGATTTCGAAGATGTGCAATACCGAGTGCGGGCGATTGATTTCGACCAACAAAGTTACGAAGGGCGCCGAAGCCTGTACTTGCCACAGTTTTTTAAAGAGAATAATCCCGTGGTTTGGTTGTGCGGTCAGTTGTTGAACTTACCGACGATGAATCAGTACCAGGATGAGGAGCGCAGTCTGATTGCTCGTCGTTACATCAGTGAGCATCAGCGCATCACCGCACTGCTTCAGATCATGAAAAACAATCCGCGTGAACCTGCGGAGAAGGTCGCTCAACTGGCTCGCGAGTTAGGCGAATACCATCATTCCGATGCCTTCAAAAGCTGCGATAGCATGGGAGCTGTCGTCGAACGAAATTTGGAAGTGACCTTGGGTCGACACCTGGTCTAACGACCTTTCCTTATCGCAAGGCCTTAGCCAAAAAAGCACGCTCTTCAGGCAGCATTCTGTCCTGAGGCCCGATGGTCTGGACGACGCTGCGTGCAGCATCCGCAGCATTTCTAGCGTCACTTCCGCGCGCAATGCCGGCGAGAATGGCGCGTTGCCCAGGCGAGAGGATATTGACATCCAAATTTTGTAGCAACGCCGTTGCGGATTTGACATCGCCTAACCGCCAATGTGATAACGCCACCAGGAGACGGCGCAGATGGTCATCCGGACGTTGCTGGAGAAGTTTTTGAGTCTCATCCAGCGTCAATTCTAGTTGGCGACCCGTGAGCAAATTGACATACAAAAAACGTTCCACATAGACGGGATCATCCGGCCAGCGACGTGCAGCCTCAGTGGCGGCTTCGAGCAGGCCCTCCGTATTGCCATTGGCTTCGGAGGCGCGAATCAATCCTTGATAACCCTGCCGGTCTGTTCGGGTATTCAAAGCGGCGCTTTTGTAGGCGCTTTCAGCGATGTCGGCGTAACCACGAGCTTCTGCGTATTCGGCAATTTTCATGCACAGTTCTCCGCGTCGTTCAATGTCAGCGGCGTTCTTTGCAGCAGTCAAAGCACTGCGTACTTCTTCTGTAGGTTTGCGGGTGACGAAGGCCAGATGAGCCCGGTAAAAAGCGCTCACACTCTGGTTAAGGATGGCTTCGACTTTGGGATCCTTCACCAAGCGTTCTAACTCTTCAAATCGCTGGAGCATCGTCAGCGCTGTGAGATAGTTTTCCAAGAGTGGCTGGTATTCTTTGGCGTCATTTTCATTCACAAGAGCCAAAACCTGAAGGAACTCTTTTTGTTCCACCAGCCAGCGTACCATGGGCACCAGATCTTCGCGTTTTTTACCCTTGGCCATCTCAATCGCTTCTTGAACCAGTTGAATCTGTTGCGCGGGGTTCATTTGGAGCTTGCGCTTTAAGGCGGCTACTTGGTGCCAGCCGGTAGCTTTTGGGTGGCTGCGCAGTTTTTCGATCAGCCGATTTGCCTCATCGGGAGGTAAGATCTCGAAGCTATCGAGAAACTCGATGGCTTCGAGTCCGATGGCATCTTCTCGTTCTGCAACCGCCCAGGCGCGGCGCATGCCGTCGGCTTGCTCAGCGGGGTTCGCTGAGTCAGTTTGAATTTTGGCTACTCGCAGGCTGTGCGCTGCATCTTCAGGATGTTTCTCCGCATAGTTTTTGAGCGTCTTGAGAAGAATGCTATTTTTCTGACTGCTACTCCACACCTCTTCCGCCAATTTCATCGAGAGCGGATCTGTGGGGGACGAACTGAGCACTTCTTCCAAAAGGCTGGCGGCTTCTTTACCCCGGTTAAGATTCATCAGGGCTTTGACCCGAGTCTGCTTATCCTTCAGCTCAGTGGCTCCATTAGCTTCCAAACGGTCCAGGAAAAACAGGGCTTCAGGCCGTTTCATCGCGGTGAGATATTCCGTATTGAGACGGATCGCACCGATGTTGTCAGGTGCCAGTTTGTAGGCTTCTTGAGCCTTAAACACGGCATTCACGATCTGGCCATCTTCCGCCATTCGACGGGATTCAGCGACCATCTTGTCCGCTTTCCAGTCCTGGTAGGTGTCCTGGATTGGCTTGGCATAATAGATGCCGAATCCCATCAAGGTGACGCAAAAGGTCGCAACGCCGATCCGTGCCGCCCAACGTGCTGTTTTGGACTGACGATCCCGGTGTGCCTGCGTAGGCGGTACCAACCAGTGCCACAGAGTGACAAAAGGGCGGATGAGGATGAAAGGCTTCGGCTGTCCGTTTTGGTTCGGATCAATCGTCTGGTTGGTAAGCACTGCTGGAAAAGAAAAGGCGGTTGGGGGAGAACACTAAGATAGCGAACGCTTCCCACCACGTCACGGTTAAATTTCCGCTTCAAGAAACCGACCTGTTGCGCTGGATTCCACCTTCGCGACTTGTTCGGGAGTGCCTTCGGCGACAATTCGCCCGCCTTCATTGCCTCCTCCAGGCCCCAGATCCACAATCCAGTCCGCGCAGCGGATCACATCCAGATGATGCTCAATGACGATGACTGTGTTCCCGGAGTCGCGCAGTCGGAAAAGAACTTTGAGCAGTGTCTGAATATCGGCAAAGTGCAACCCAGTCGTGGGCTCATCTAGCACATAAAGGGTGTTTCCCGTGGCCCGGCGGGCAAGTTCAGCCGAAAGTTTGATGCGCTGGGCTTCACCACCAGACAGGGTATTGCCAGCCTGGCCTAACCGTACGTATCCCAAGCCGCATTCCTCTAGCGTGCGGAGTTTTTCTGCGATGGCGCTAGCTTTACCAAAAAAACGGGTCGCTTCACTGACGGTCATCTCGAGGACTTCAGCGATGTTGCGGCCCTTGAACGTGATCTCTAGAGTCTCTGCATTGTACCGTTTGCCATGGCAGTGGTCGCAGGTAACGTACACGTCTGCTAGGAAGTGCATGTCTATTTTGATCTGACCATCTCCCTGACATTTTTCACAGCGACCACCCGCCACGTTGAAGCTGAAGCGACCTGCTTCATAGCCACGCACGCGGGCCAGGGGCAGGTTTGAGAAGAGCTCACGGATCGGGCCGAAGGCTCCGGTGTAAGTGGCAGGATTGCTGCGTGGACTGCGACCAATGGGCGACTGATCAATGACGACGACTTTGTCGAAGGCCTCGATTCCGGTGATGCTCGAATGCTCTCCAGGTTCATCCTTTGCATGGTAAAAGTGCCGCTGAAGCGCGCGCATCAGGATGCGATTGATGAGTGTGGATTTACCACTGCCAGAGGGGCCCGTGACAGCCGTGAGACAGCCGATGGGAAAGGCGGCAGTGACATTTTGAAGGTTGTGCTCCGTGGCCTCATGAATGGTGAGCCAATGAGCGATCATCGGGCCGGGACTCAAAGCGAAAGCTTCAGCCCGCGCCTTCTTTTTGGCCTGAGAACTGAAGATGGATGCCTCAGCCTGTGAGGCGGGGCGGGTGCTTCCTTGCGGGCCTTTGGGGGCCACCCTGGCTGACGGCGGGGTGATGCGTAATTGCTCGCTCAAATAAGCCCCGGTGAGACTTTCCTTCATGGCCATGACTTCAGCCGGCGTGCCTTGTGCCATGAGCTGGCCCCCATGCACACCTGCCGCAGGTCCCATTTCGATGACGTGATCGGCGGCACGCATCATGGCTTCATCATGCTCCACTACGAGCACGGTATTGCCCAAATCTCGCAACCGTAGGAGGGTGCGGATGAGGCGTTCCGTATCGGCGGGATGCAGGCCGATGCTCGGTTCATCCAGCACGTAAAGCACCCCGGCTAATCCTGCGCCAATCTGCGTGGCTAAGCGGATGCGCTGCATTTCACCGCCGGAGAGGGTGCCGCTTTCACGATTCAGAGCCAAGTAGCCCAGCCCCACTTGCTCCAGGAAATCGAGCCGTTTGAGAATCTCCTTTTGAAGATCCTGCACATAACTGCGCTGGTGCTCAGTCAAGGCAAGTCCCCGAACCCAATTCAGCGCATCCCGGATCGGCAACGAACACAAGGCATGGATATTGAGGCTGGTGATGGAAGGCGGGGATGAAGTTTCCGATGTCGAAGTTTTGTTTTTGGTTAGGGCCGAGTCCTTCTCGTTTTCAGGTGCTTGGGTGCTTAAAACCACGGCCAAGCTTTCTCGCCGCAATCTCTTACCTTCGCAGGCAGGGCAGGGGAGAGGATTCATGAAGCGCGTAAGCTGGCCTCGGAGTGCATCACTTTCAGCGTTTGCATAAAGCCTTTCAGCTTCTTTCAAAAGGCCCTCATAGGGTTTGGCAAGACTGCGTTTGTTGGCGCTCGTCGCCCAGCCTGTTGCGATGGCTAGGTCTCCTGTTCCATGAAATAGTGCCCCTTTAAATTCGATTGGAAGGCTTTTAAATGGAGCGTCTATGGAAACTCCGAAGTGTTTCGCCAGGGTTTCGACCCCACGCTGATGAAGGGCTTTCAGTTTCGGATTGCGTGACCACCAAGTCTTCACCGCTCCATCCTTGATGGACAGTTCGGGTTCAGGCACGATGAGTCCTGGGTCAGGTGCCATCAGTGTGCCTACGCCTTCGCAGGTGGGACAAGCGCCGATGTGGGTATTGAAGGAAAAGTGCTGAGGCGTTAGTTTCTCAATGACGTAGCCGGTGCGTGGGTTCGCATAAGCCGTGGTGAAGCTCAATAAATCCGGCTTGGGGGCATCTACTCCACTCACCAAAAATTGTATCTCGTTCTCATTCCAGCGCAGGGCTGCCTCAATGCTCTCCATCAATCGTGCTTTTACTCCCTCGCGGATGACCAGACGATCCACGACTATCTCAACCCTGTGTTCTTCCTTCAGGCTGGGTTTGAGGTCCTCTTCCAATTCGACAATCTCTTCATCCAATCTCACGCGCACAAACCCCTGGCGGCGTAGTTTTTCAAACAAAGCCCTCAATGCAGCACCGTCTGACGGGGGTTGCGGCGAAAGTACGACCACTCGGGTGCCCTCGCCTAAAGAGAGCAAGCGGCCGCCGATCTCCGCCGGCGTATTCTTGAGCAGTACCTCTCCCGTTTCCGGATCATGGGGCTGACCTGCGACGGCGTAGAGCACCCGCAAGTAATCGTAGATCTCCGTGACGGTGGCGATCGTGCTGCGCGGATTGGGCGCGCTGTGGACTTGTTCGATCGCAACGGCGGGTGACAGCCCTTCAATGAAATCCACATCCGGTTTTTCCAATTGATCTAAAAACTGCCGTGCGTAGGCGGAGAGGCTCTGGACATAACGGCGCTGGCCCTCGGCATAGAGGGTATCAAAAGCGAGAGACGACTTGCCAGATCCACTCACGCCCGTGAGCACCACGAGCTTGTGCCGTGGAATGTCCACATCCACGTTTTTGAGATTGTGCTGCCGGGCACCCCTCACCCGGATAAAGTCCTGCGCCATGCCCTATGATAAACGGCGGTCAAGGACTGGGCGCAAGCACTATGGCAAAGGCTCTGGACTTCAGCCTTGCTTCTGATGCCTCGCCAGATAACTGCGGCAATTTTCTTCCCCCATGTATTTGGCGAGGAGTTTCGGGTCTGTTTCAGTCAGGTCCACGAGGATGAGGCCATCGACCACGGAGGAAAAATCCTTGTCCACATTGAAGCTTAAGATGGTGCCATTGAGCCGCAGGTAGTGCTTGAGCAGAATAGGGATGCCTTTGCCATCCGTCTCGACGCTGGAGATAAGGGCCGAGCAGTCATCCACGTCCTGGAGATTGGCGCTGATGAACTCGCGCATCAGGCGGCGGCTGCGCAGATAACGGAATGGATTGCGCGGTTTGACAAAGCTGGCAAGGTCCTCGTGCAAGCAATTGCCCTGGAGGAATTCGACGATCATTTTACGACTCAGACTGTCGTAGTCCTTGCTGATGCTGACTGGGCCAAAGAGTTTTTTATAGCCTGGGTTTCTCACCATCCAGTGAGCGATGCCTTTCCACAATAAGGGCAGGGAAGAAAGATTCCGCTGATATTCCTTGATGATGAAACTGCGCCCCATTTCCACAGCGCTTTCGAGGTGCGCGAGGAAGGGTTTTTCGAACTTGAATAGAGTGCTTGTGTAAAGGCCTTTTGGCCCGTACTCACGCAGGATGATGTCAGCACGTCCAAGGCGATAGGCACCTGCGATTTGCTGCTTATCCTCATCCCACAAAAAAAGGTGCTGGTAGTAGCGATCGTACTTATCCAGGTCCACCTCGTTACCAGTGCCTTCCCCCACACTGCGAAAGGTCACTTCACGCAGGCGCCCGATTTCCTGAAGGGTATCTGGGATCTCATGAGAATGAGCGGCGTAAACACTGAGGTTGCCTTGACCGGTGAGACGACCTCCGCGCTCCGCCAGTGCCTGTACTTCATGAAGAATTCGAGCACGGTGTTCTGCCGCCAGAACGACTTCTCGGGAGGGTTCTATGTGCGGCGCAGAGGCTTCCACCGATACAATGGCTTTGCGGCGGTTCGCCAAAATAAAAGTGTAGATGCGAAGGTATTTGGTCAGGGCCTCGTTGGCTTCAAACTTACGCAGTTTCGAAAAAGGAATCGGGGTGCCGACGCGCATCTCTACTTCGCTGTCGCGTTTGTTGCAAAACTCACGCAGCAAAAGACCTGTGCGCAGACGCGGGTGCAGCAGACCTGCCGCATGGAAAAGTGGGCTATTGCTACCTGGGAAAAAAACAGGTAGTACCGTCGCTTGAGTGCGCCGTACCAAGGAGCCGACATGGGAACTCCAAACAGGCTCTTCGATGCCAGATCCTGGTTTGTAACCAGAGACCTCGCCGGCCGGGAAAATCACCAGTGTGCCACCTGCTTTCAGATGCTTGAGGGCTTCTTTCATCGCACTCACATTGCTGCGCGCAGCACCTTCACCCCCAAAGGGATTCACTGGAATGATGTGGGGGCGCAGGGCTGGAAACGCGGCCAGCATGGAGTTCGTCATCACCTTGACTTCCGCCCTCTGGGTCGCCGCGTAGTGCGCTAAGATGACCGGGTCTAGAATGCCATAGGGATGATTGGCGATGACAATCAACGGACCTGATTTGGGGAATTCGAAATCAGTGGCCGCATCCACCACATAGGTGGCGTTCATGGTTTTCAAGACGGACTCAAACCATGTCTGGCAGGTTTGCCCCTGCAGATGATCTTTTTGAAGCTCGCAGGCTCCATTGTAGATCTCATCCAGCCCGCGCAGTCCCAGAGTCCGGTCAAGGACGGGGCCCAGGATCTGATAAGCACCACGCTGGAGGGGGGTGCGCAAGTAATCGCGGAGGTCAAGAATCATCGAAAAAACAGGCGGCAAGCTTGCGGGTGATTGCAAACTCGCAAGCAGGCAAAGAGTGCCTTTCTTGTCACTTATATCGCCTTTATCAAGCCAGGGCTTCTTGGATGCGTAGTTTCCAGTCGGCGGCGACGGTGGCAAACCCGCTGCGCTTTTCCTGGTGGTACATGATCCCGCGAGACACATTCACCAGCACGGGGGCCTTGCGCCCACTGCCTTTTAAAGAGGATAAATCGCCACCCTGTGCACCGAGTCCAGGAATCAAAAGAGGCACGTCAGGGGTGCGCTGCAATACGTCTTGAGCGGCGTTGGTGAGGCCGATGACTAACCCGACTTCACGGCTGACTTGAGTCATGTCTGCCACCAGTTCGAACACTTTACGGTCACCTGTCGGTTGCAACTCCACATCCACCGCACCCGGGTTTGAGGTCACTCCCAGGAGATAAATGCCTTTATCGGCATATTTCAAAAACGGCTCCAAGGTATCTTTGCCCATGTAAGCATTGAGCGTCACCGCATCTACGCCGTAGGAATCATAGGCGGACTGAGCGTAGTAACCTTGCGTCTCCCCAATATCCCCACGCTTCACATCGAAAATGACGGGGATCTCTTTGGGAATCTCTTTGAGGACCTGGGAAAGAATCCTCATACCCTTCCACCCCATCGCTTCGTAGTAAGCGGAGTTTGGCTTGAAGGCTGCCGCGTGGGGTGCGGTCTCCTCAATCACCTTGATAATGAACCGCTTGGTGGCCTCATCGGCCTGATCCATACGCACGTCTAGGCCTACGCAAAGATTTGATCCCGTGGCAGCGATTCGTTTTTCCAGTTTCTCTCTGAAGCTCATGTATCTCTATCATGGAAAGGGTAAGTGATTTTGGCAAATGGTTGCAGCCGCGATTTCTTCGGGCTAGTTGCGTTATGAGTTCACCCCTCGTTGGTATCATCATGGGCTCCAGTTCCGACTGGCCCACTCTGGAAAATGCAGCCCGCGTGTTGCAGGACTTTGGCGTGCCCTTTGAAAAAAAGGTGGTCAGCGCTCACCGCACACCTCAATTGCTTTATGATTATGCCACTACGGCACAATCTCGTGGGCTGAAATGCATCATCGCTGGGGCAGGTGGTGCTGCCCATTTGCCAGGCATGACCGCTAGCATGACCACCATCCCGGTTCTAGGCGTTCCCGTGCAGAGCAAAGCCCTAAGCGGGGTGGACAGCCTGTACTCCATCGTGCAGATGCCCGGGGGCATTCCCGTGGCCACCTTTGCCATCGGCAATGCAGGAGCCCTGAATGCTGGACTTTTCGCGGTCTCCATGCTGGCCAATGAGAAGCCGGAGCTAGCTGAAAAACTCCACACCTTCCGCGATAAACAAACGGCCAAGGTGCTGGAGAGCCAGGCTGAAATTGAAAAGGAGTGATGCTGTTTCTGCCCCGTGCTGGCTCGTTTGTTCATCCCTCCCTCATTCGATCAGAGAACCCTTTGCGGACTTTGACGGACTTGTTTTCCTCTCCCATGCCATCCTCTCCTCTTCTTCCGCCTTCCACGATCGGTATCCTTGGCGGTGGTCAACTCGGCCGTATGTTGGCCTTGGAGGCCCGCCGCAGTGGCTACCGTGTGGTGATTTTCACCGATGAACCGCAGGGCTGCCCTGCGGGCCAGTTTGCCGATCTCGAAATCAATGCTGCTTACGAGGATCGTGCAGCGCTGGATCGTTTCCTGGCCGAGGTGGATGTCGTGACGGCCGAGTTCGAAAACATCCCTGATGCTTGTTTGCAAGCAGTGGAGGCCGTCAAACCCCTGCGCCCGGGTAGAAGAGCCATTTATACCACTCAGCATCGGGAGCGGGAAAAGTTGTTCCTGCGGGAAAAAGGCATTGCCTGCGCTGAATTTAGAATCGTTGAGACCCTGGCTGAACTGGAAAAAGCTGTGGGGGAACTGGGGCGCCCCTGTGTCATCAAAACAGCGGCTTTCGGCTACGATGGCAAAGGCCAGGCCAAGGTCGTGGAGGAGACGGATCTCGCCGAAGCCTGGAAGGCTTTTGAGGGGCATCATGCCGTGGTGGAGCAGTGGGTGCCATTTTTGTGTGAGGTCTCGGTGGTAGGCGCACGCAGTGTGGATGGCCGCATGGCCATGCATGGGGTGGTGGAGAATCAGCATGCCCATCACATTTTGGATGTCACTCTGGCCCCGGCCCGTGTGGACGCCGCCATCGTCGAGCAGGCGCTGGAGCTCTGGGAAGCAGTGGCCGAGGGCTTGGATTATGTTGGTACCATGGCGGTGGAGCTTTTTGTTACCGCTGAAGGACGTGTCTTGGTGAATGAAATCGCCCCACGCCCACATAACAGCGGTCATTACACGATTGATGCCTGCGTGACCAATCAGTTCCAGCAGCAGTTGCGCGCGATCTGTGGCCTGACGTTGGGGGATCCTTCTCAGCACAGTCCTGCCGTGATGGTCAATCTCCTGGGCGATGTCTGGCCTTCAGAACTCGTGCATCCAGATTGGTCACCTGTGCTGGATCATCCTCGTGCCCACCTGCATCTATACGGTAAGTCGAGTGCCCGCACCAAACGCAAGATGGGGCACTACACCGTGCTGGGAGATTCGCTGGAAGAAGCCTTGGTCTCTGTGGAACAGATCCGACGGTCATTCTAAAGCTGCGTTCGAGCGGAGGTGTCAAAGCCTCCGCACAGGCACACCTTGGAGGCCCAGGTATTCTTTCACGTCACCCACAGTGTATTCGCCGAAGTGAAAGATACTGGCTGCTAGGACGGCATCGGCTTTGCCCTGGCTGAGGACATCCGCCATGTGCTGCATATTTCCAGCACCACCACTGGCGATGACGGGAATACTGACAGCTTCACTGACAGCCCGCGTCAGAGCAATGTCATAGCCAGCCTTGGTACCGTCTGAATCCATGCTAGTGAGCAAGATTTCGCCCGCGCCACGCCGACAGACTTCAGCAGCCCACTCCACGGCATCAAGTTCAGTTATACGACTCCCGCCATGCGTATAAACACTCCATGAACCGCGCTCGTTGCGCTTGGCGTCGATCGCGACCACCAGACACTGGCAGCCAAAGGCCTCAGCGGCCTCATCAATAACGTGGGGTGTGGAGACCGCAGCGGAATTGATGCCCACTTTATCAGCTCCAGCGAGCAGCATTTCACGCATGTCCGCCACGGTACGGATCCCGCCCCCAACTGTTAGCGGCATGAAGCAGGACTCTGCCGTGCGGGCCACCACATCTACCATGGTTTTACGCTTTTCGTTGGTAGCACTGATGTCTAGAAACACCAGTTCATCCGCTCCTTGCGCGTTGTACACTTTGGCGCATTCCACCGGATCTCCTGCATCTCTGAGTTGTAGGAACTGTGTGCCTTTGACCACACGGCCTTCTTTGACGTCGAGGCAGGGAATGATGCGCTTGGTGAGCATGGGAAGGAGAAGATTAAAGGCTGCCAGGGGAGAGTCAAGGGGCAGGGGAGTCTTCATGTCCTCATTCAACATCACGGCAACGGGCCTTTCCATTGGGCGCTGCTGCGCTATATTTAACTGAGTCATACATCTTCCCCCTCATGCCTTCACCGCACGCGCCTGATGTTCTTAGTGAGGCTTTCTTCCAGTTTATGGAAGTGGAGCGGCGGTCATCTCCCCGCACTTTGGAAAACTATGCGCACGCATTGAATACCTTTCGGGAGAAACAAAAGAATTTCACAAGTTGGGAGGCGCTCACGGCGGATGACTTTCGCCGCTATTTATTTGATCAAATGAAGCGCGAGATGAGCCGGGCGACCATCCGATTGCATTTCTCCGCGTTGCGTTCTTTTTTCAAATGGCTCACTCGCCGCCAGGGCTGGAAGACGAATCCTTTGCTGGATGTGCAGCTGCCCAAGCAAGAAAAAAAGCTACCCGTGGTACTCACCGTGACGCAGATCACTGACATGCTGGATCTGCCGATGAGAACAGAGAAAGAGCGCACGGCCCCGGCCTGGGCTCAGGAGCGAGATGCGGCCATTCTGGAGCTCTTTTACAGCACTGGCATGCGCCTCAGTGAACTGGCTGGTTTGAACGTCGAGGATGTGGATGCCTACAGCGATACCGTTCGCGTTTTTGGCAAGGGCAGTAAGGAACGGCTCTTGCCCATCGGAACACCTGCGATGGAGGCGATTCAGCGTTATCGAGTGAAGGCCGGTGTTCACAGCGGGCCGCTATTTCTGAGTAAGCTGCGCAAGCGCATTACCAACCAAGCCATCGGTGATGTGGTGGAGAAGTATTGGAAGAAGTCAGGACTGCCAGTGCATGTCACACCGCATAAACTTCGCCATAGCTTTGCTACACATCTGCTGAACAATGGCGCGGATCTGCGCAGCGTCCAAGAGCTCTTGGGCCATGCCAGCCTCAGCACCACTCAGATCTACACGCACGTTTCCACCCAGCGCATGAAGGAGGTCTATGATGCCTCGCATCCTCGGGCCTGAAAAGTCATCTGACTTCACGCAATGTTGTCTCAACCCAGTGCGTTAATGAAGTCTTTATGAGGCGCTTCCTTTACCTTTTTACGGCCCTAGTCTTCACCGCTATCTCCGCCCAGGCTCAAGTGAAGAAGATGGATCCAGTGGATGAGTTAGCGGCCACGCTGAAGCCGACTCGCTCAATGGTTTATAAAAAAGTCGCCAATCGTGAACTGTCTCTTCATGTCTTCGAGCCAGAGGGGCTCCAGCCAACGGATCGCCGTGCCTGCTACATCACCATTCATGGGGGAGGCTGGACGGGGGGCAATCCGCAGCGCATGTATCCATTTGCAGCTCACTACTCAAAGTTAGGCCTGGTGGGCATCAGCGTGCAGTATCGCCTGCACAGCGCCAAAACGAGTGTGAGCGTCTTTGATTGCGTGAAGGACGCCCGTAGCGCCATACGCTATGTCAAACAGCATGCCAAGGAACTGGGCATTGATCCGCAGAAGATCATTGTCAGCGGCGGTTCTGCAGGCGGGCATCTGGCGGCGGCCACCGCCCAGTTTGACATGGTCAATGAAGATGGGGAAGACACCGCTGTCTCCACCACTCCCGCCGCCCTGGTGTTGCTATTTCCGGTGATCGACTGCTCTACGGAAGGCTACGGCCAAGCAAAGATCGGTGACCGCTGGCAGGAACTTTCCCCAGTTCATCACGTGCGGGCAGGCCTGCCGCCCACCATCACCTTTCACGGCACCGGCGATACGGTCACGCCTTTTATCGGCGCGAAGACCTTTCATGAGGGCATGCTGAAGGCGGGGAACAAGAGCGAACTCGTGATCAATGAAGGTGGCACCCACGGTTACCTCATGCGGGACAAGGCGCTCCTGGACGACACCCTAGCCCGTAGTGATGCCTTTCTGGCCGGTCTGGGGTTGGTTCCAAAGCCTTGAGGATGGCGGCATAACAATAAGTGCTGATGTAAGCCCTGTGGTCCTGCCTTGGATCCAGGGCTTCTTGGTGTCTGTGCCGGGTGTCTTTTAAAAATGTTCGAGAACTTTGGAATATCTTCAAAGCGCGCGCTCAAACGTGTGTGCCCGAGGCAGATGCCTGCTGGCCATCCGAACCCAAAAACATCACAGACATGAGCAACAAACACATCATCGCAGGTGCAGCACTCGCTGGCCTTTTCTCCGGTTCCTTCGCAGCCCAGGCCGCCAGTCCGGCTTCCGGCAAGGTGCTGAATGCAGGTACATCCATCCAGAAGATGGCTGACAAAGGCCAGCACGCTTGCAAAGGGCAGAACGAGTGCAAGGGCCAGGGTGGCTGTAAGGCGGGTGACAATGGCTGCAAGGGCAAGAACTCCTGCAAAGGCAAAGGCGGCTGCAACACCATGCCGAAGAAGTAGTCCTTTTCCGTGATCACACGGTTGGTTGGGCCGCATGTCCGGCCAGCCGTGGGATCACCCGTTTACTTTTGAACCCTCGTCTCCAGGCGGTTTACCCCAGGCTTCTCACCACTCCACTTTCATGCCAGCGAACGCTTACAACGGATACACGGATTATGGCATCGGCATCGGCCTGCGCGTGCCGCACTACCGCCACATTCTGGAAAAGAAACCCGTGGTGGACTGGTTCGAAATCATTTCGGAAAACTTCATGGTGGATGGAGGGCGTCCACTGGAGGTGCTGGACAGCATCCTGGAGCAATACCGCGTGGTCCAGCATGGGGTCTCCCTTTATTTTGGCAGCGCGGATCCGCTGAATCGCGAGCATTTGAAAAAGCTCAAACGCCTAGTTAAACGCACAAACACGCCGTGGCTCTCGGATCACCTCTGTTGGGGCAGTGTGGATGGACGCTACACGCATGATCTTCTGCCCATGCCTTACACACTGGCCGTGGCCCGGCACACGGCGGAGAAGATCCGTCAGGCTCGTGATTTTTTAGAGGTGCCCATCTGTGTGGAAAACGTCAGCAGCTACGCCGAATTCCACCAAAGCGACATGACGGAATGGGAGTTTCTGGCGGAGGTCGTGGATCAGGCGGACTGCGGCATCCTGCTGGACGTGAACAACATCTATGTCTCGGCGCAGAACCATGGCTTCGACCCCTTCGATTACCTGCGCGGGGTGCAGGCGGAGAGGGTCGGGCAGATCCATATCGCAGGGCATTCACGCTATCGTAAATACATCCTGGACACGCATGACCATCCCGTGCCGGACCCCGTGTGGGCGCTGTATGAAGAGGCCATCCGCCGCAGCGGCCACACGGCTACGCTGTTGGAGTGGGACGACCGCATCCCCAGCTTTGACGAAGTGCACGATGAAGCCCTGAAAGCCCGCCGTTACCTCCATGAACACACGCCTGTCACCGCCTAGCATTCGCAGTCTCGCAGACCTACGTCAGCTCCAGCGCGTGATGGGTGCTGCCTTGTTCCGCCCACTCACGGCGAAGGATTCCATGCAGACTTCCTGGGAAGATGGAAGGTCCAGCATCCCCAGCTTTGACGAAGTGCACGATGAAGCCCTGAAAGCCCGCCGTTACCTCCATGAACACACGCCTGTCACCGCCTAGCATTCGCAGTCTCGCAGACCTACGTCAGCTCCAGCGCGTGATGGGTGCTGCCTTGTTCCGCCCACTCACGGCGAAGGATTCCATGCAGACTTCCTGGGAAGATGGAAGGTCCACCCAGGAGGTCGTGGAGGAGTTCATTAAACCCAATGACCGTTTGACCTCTTTTGACCGTCTAGAGATCTACAATCGGCAATACTGGTTCCGTTTGCTAGACTGCCTGCACGATGATTATCCAGGACTGCGCTCCTTGTTAGGCCGTCGCAAGTTTCACAAACTCTGCCGTGCCTACCTCGCCCGCTGTCCCAGTGCTTCCTGGACGTTGAGAAACCTCGGGCGGCGCCTGCCAGATTTCATTCAAGATGAGCCTGGACTGACAGCGCCGCTGACTGCTATGGCCCTGGACATCACCCGCTTTGAATGGGCTCAGGTCGTGGCTTTTGACGAAGCAAAAAAGAAGCCCTTGCACGTGGACGATCTACTGGGCGGTGATCCATCTAAACTGTACCTTGGTCTGCAGCCGCACCTTTCCCTGGTGCCGCTTGACCATGCCGTAGATGAATACTTCATGGCTGTGCGCCAGGCAGAGTCAGGCCTCCGCGATGCCGCGAGCAACGCCCGCGACCAAGCCCCGAAACACGTGCGTGGCAAACGAGTCCCCCTGCCGAAACCCAAGTCAATCTGGCTGGCCGTGCATCGCAGTGACAATGAGATTTATTTCAAACGCCTGGAACGGGAAGCCTTCCTGACCCTTCAAGGCCTGCGCCAGGGCCTGTCCCTGAGCCGTGCGCTGGAAGAGGCCCTGGCGCAGGCGGATCCAGCGGACGACTGGCTGGTGAAGATTCGTGACTGGTTCGAGAACTGGTCGGCGCTCGGCTGGTTTTGCAAGACAGCCTGAACTTTAACACCCAATCCCATGATCTCCAAACTCTGGACCCTCGCTAACCAAATGGCGGACAAAACCGCATCCTGTCTTCCAAATACCCTGCTGCTGGGCGTTCGGCTCTACTGGGGCTGGCAGTTCTTTCTCACCGGGAAAGGCAAACTGATGAACCTAGATGCTACAGCTGGATTTTTTGCAGAACTAGGACTGCCATTGCCGAAGCTTCAGGCCCTCCTGGCGGGCGGTACGGAGTGTCTCGGTGGGGCACTGCTGCTCATCGGTCTAGCGTCTAGGCTGACTGCGTTGCCGCTCATCTTTACCATGATCGTCGCCTACGTCACGGCCCATCGGGATGTGGTCGTCGGGATCTGGTCGGACGCGGATGCCTTTGTGACAGCCGCACCTTTCCTGTTCCTGCTCGCTTCCGTGATCATCTTTGTTTTTGGACCCGGAAAATATTCCATCGATGCACTCCTTCGCCGCCCAACCCTTGTTTAATTTATCGTGGCTGGATTCGAGCCGTGAGATTGAAGTTGACCGCAAGCCGCGTCCACGTTCTGCTGCCGTGCCCATGGTCGCCGCCCCTGATTTCCAGCAACTGATCGAGGCCCATTACCAGGGGCTTTTCCGATTTGCCCAGAGCATGTGCCGCCGGGAGGGAATGGCCGAAGATCTGGTGCAGCAGACCTTTCTGCAGTGGGCGCGCAAGGGGCACACCCTGCGTGATACGGACAAGGCCAAGACTTGGCTTTACACCACACTGTATCGCGAATGGCTGGCCATCGCCCGGCGGGAAAAGAAGCATGAGCATGTGGAGTTCGAGCCAGACCTGCATGGCAGCACGGAAGAAATCGCGGAGGAAGCGCCGACCGTGGATTCGGCAACCCTCCAGCGTGCCCTGGATGCCCTGGAGGAACACTACCGCGCGCCCCTGGTGCTTTTCTACCTTCGGGAGCTTTCCTACCGCGACATCGCGGAGACTCTCGACCTTCCCATCGGCACGGTGATGTCCCGTTTATCTCGTGCCAAAGACGGCCTGCGCAGGATATTGCAGCAGACCGCAGGCGTAACTGATTTGAAAGCCCGACCATGACACCCGAAGAAGCCAGACTGAACCTCGATGCCTGCACGCTGCGCCCTGGCGATGCGGAGCCGGGTGCGCGTGCGCTCGCCGGGGACGATGCCGCACTTGGAGCCTGGGTGGAAAAGCGCGCGGCGTTTGATGAAAAAGCCGCCGATGCCTTCAATGCCACCCCGGTCCCCGTAGGACTCAATGCGCGCCTGCTGGCCGCCATGATGGTGGAAGCCCAGGCTGAGTCCGTAACTCCTCCTCCCACCGCAGCCGCCAGTTCTTCACGCATGCCCTGGCTGGCCCTGGCGGCGGTGATCGCTCTCAGTGCCATCGGGTGGTGGTGGAACATCCGGCCTGCCACCTGGGAGTCTCAGGCCTTTGCTGTGGTGAGCGGTCTGAATGCCGGCACGCTGCCACTGGATGAATTTTCTGCGGATCTGAGTCATCTCAAGGTGGTGTTGGCCAAGTCCAGCGTGCCCGTGCCCGATGGCCTGCCCGAGGCGCTGACCGCCCACGATACCCTGGGATGCAAGGTCATCGAGATCGGCGGGCGTCCGGCCTCCGTGGTTTGTTTCAAGGTCACGGCAGACAGCCCTGCGCATCTAGTCACCTTTCAGATCACCGGTCTGAAGGGAGCCCCGACGACGACTGAGCCGTTGTTTACTCAAAAAGGCGACTGGCACATGGCTACCTGGCGATCAGGGGATCGTGGCTACTACTTGGCTACTCAGGCGGAGGAGCGGACTCTGCGTGGTCTGTTTGCCTTACTGATGCGATACGGATTTTGGAGCCACCTCGTTTAAGACGTGATTGGCCGTCATATTCGGGTTGTCAGCGGCGTTTTGACAGGCCCTGATGATGAAAAAAATCTCCGTTCTCTGGCTTGCCCTCTCTTTGATCCCCCTCTCCGCCATGGCTGCGGACGAGCAACCCACGCTCATGACCACACGTGGCAAAATGCTGGTGGACCAAGACTTCTCCAAGCCGCTGAAACCCTTCGATGGCAAGTCGAACGGCTTCGCCAGCGGCTTCTCAGGATGGCGCTGGAATGCCGTGCCGCGCGGTGGCAAATGGGCTGTAGAGGACGGCGTCTTTACCGGTCGTGAAACCGCTGAAGTGAAACACCCGGCCACAGCCTCCTACGGTTTTTTGTACAAAAATGTCATCATTCAATGCCAAGTGCGAATGAACGACGTCCCTCTTGCTGGGCGCAAATACCGTAGCTTGAGTGTGCGTACGGTGGACGCTAAAGATTACGTATGCAGCATTCACCTCACCGAAGGCGGCTTTCGCATCACCAAAGATGATAACGATCATGCCGGCCCGGATAAGTCAGTTCCGCTCGGAGTTGCTAAAATGCCTTTAAAACTCGGCGTGTGGCATACCGTCGTCTTTGAAGTCCTGGGCAATGAGATGGTGGCGACAGTGAATGGCCGAAGCCTAACGGGAAGTCACGAGTTAATTGATCGTGAAAAACACAGCCTCATGTTCGTCATGGGGGTGGAAGGCAGTGTTCGTGATCTGAAGGTTTGGGAGGCGTTGCCCAAGTCAGACTGGTCCCAGAACAAAACCAAGATTCAAGCCGCGACTCCCAAACCCTGATCGCAAAGATCCCCCTGGAGTGGAAAAACCTCAGGGGGATGTGGATCAAAATAAAAGGGTTCGTGCAATGAGCTTTGAGATCAATAGATCATCGTATTGTCTGGAGCTGTGGTCTCCTCAATGTGGGTCGCTTTAATCACAGGAATGGTCTGATCTCCGTCCTTCTCATAGCTCATGATGCCTGAAATCTTCACCCAGGTCATTTCTTTGAAGTCAGGTGCCTTTTTGCCAAAGTCCACAGGCACTGAGTAAGGGCGGGCATCCGCAGCACAGCACTGCACTAGCATGCGGAAGATGCGCAGGCGATGGCCTTCGGCATTGTTCACTTTTTCAGGCAGTACCTGAGCGGTGGTTTCGATCGGTTGCCCCGTGATGACTCGTTGTACTTCCAAGTCGCCACCGGTGTAGTAAATTTCAGGCACTTGGAGAACAAATTCGCCTTTGCTGTTTTGTTCGATCTGCTGTTTCAAATCTTCAAGCGTGAAGCTGCCATAACTCTGGGCTTCTTTCGGTGGGGCCGAAGAAGCTTTGGCGACAGCTTCAGGGTCATTGAACTTCTCTGGGGCAGGAAGAGGCGTGTCCGGTAATGGAACGGGTTTGGGAGTTGCGCGACTCGGTTTGGAGCCATCTCCGCGCAGGGTAAATTCATCGGCCCGGGCGGTCGAATTGTAGTTTTGGTTATAGACCCCTTTGTTGAGCACGGCATTCGCGCTGTATCGGTCTGGAGACTGCATGGCGGCCCAGGTGATCGGGGCCGCGAGAATGAGAATGGCAACCAGACGCCCGGTCCAGCCACTTTCTTCCAAGATGCCATGCCCATGGTGATCATGCGTGTGACTGTGGACATGGGCATGACTGTGCCCATGATCGTGATCGCAAGCATGATGAGTGTGTCCATGGTCATGCCCGCAGCCTTCGTGATGGGCATGCGAATGAGCGTGGTCATGGTCGTGCCCTCCACAGCAGCCGGATTTCGCTTCTTTGCCATGATCATGTCCACAGCCCTTGTCATGGCTATGATCGTGCCCACAGCCGCCGGTTCCATGGTCATGACCTTCACAGCCAGCGACTTCAGAGCCCATCGTTAGCAGATTGAACAGGCCCATGATGGCCAACCCGATGCCCGTATAGAGCACCATCGGGCGGAAGATTCCATCGCCGGGGAGGTATTCGTTGACGCGACCCGAGTAATGAAAGTAGAGCAGCACTGCGCTCCAGAGAAGCAGCAGGGCAACACTGATGAGATGGATTAAAGTACGAGTTCCGCTCATGAGATGAGAAGTGGCTAAAGACTGAGACTACTTGGGAAGGATATTCGTGATAAATTCCCAGGATTTTTCAGGGAAGGCGCGGGGATCTGTAACGAACAGGGTCATGGGGCCGGCTAGCAGAGCGATGAGCACAAATGTGCCGAGAAGCATGGCGATGACCATGCGGCGTTTGAAGACGGCCGCGTACATGAACATGAGTTTGATATCCATCATCGGGCCAAAAACCAGGAAGGCGAGTTTGGCCGCCATGGAGAACGAAGCCATGGGGGCGGCAATGAAAGCATCCGATGTGCTGCACAGAGACAATACGAAGGCCAGCCCCATGATGGACGGGATGGCCAAGAGTTCATTGCCCGCCACACGATCGAGCAAGCTCTGATCCACCTGTGTGTTGAAGACAGAGGTAATGATGACGCCAATGGTGAAGTACATGCCTGTATCCAGGAAGTCTCCCATGGCAGTGCGGAAAGCATGCACTAACCGGGCATTGAAACTAGCTTTTGGAGCATTTCCGCTGGCGTTTTCAGCGGCCGAATCTTCGATCTCCTGAGCGATGTTCGTTTTCAGAACCTGCGCAGGTTTAAAACGCAATACGATAAGACCGATCGTGACCGCAACCAAGTAGCCGAGGGCCAAACGAGAAATGGTCATCGTGGCATTGCCAAAGGTGGCCCAGCCAGTCACTTTTTCGAATTCCTTGAAAGCTGTCAACGTGCTCACCGCCACGATGGGATTCATGATCGGCGCTGAAAGCATGTAGGAGAGTGCGCAGGAAAGCGGCAGACCCTTTTTCACCAGCCTGCGAATCACAGGAACGACTGCGCATTCACAGACGGGAAAGATCAGGCCCAAAAAGCCTGCCATGAGGGTGGATAAAACCTTGTTTCTGGGCAGCACCCGCTCAAGCAACTTTGCGGGTAGAAAGGCATCGATCAGCCCTGAGAGGAGCGTGCCAATCATGATGTACGGAGCCCCTTCAAAAAGGATGCTCAGGAAGGCCATCAGGACATCTCCAAAGGGACTGGGTTCGGGCAAGGCAGCTAAAATCATGCAGAGGCAGCTTTAAACGTGCGTCGCCACCCGGTTCAAGCGGGAAACCTTCAGTCTGAACAATTCAGACGAATAAATTCCGTCCTTCTTCTGCTTCGCCTCAATCCACCTTACCCAAGCCGGCTTCGGGGTCTGGCTCTAAAAAGCCCAATTCCACAAAAAACTCATCCATGGCCATCAAGGTGGCCTCGTACATCTCAAAGGAGAGATTGAAATTAAAGAAGCCATGGCCCTGACCTTCAAATTCGATCAAGCGGCAAAAGTTCTTCTTCTTGGAAGACTTCTTCGCAAACTCATAAGTGCCGCCAAAAGGCACCACCCGGTCCGCCGTACCATGCATGATCAACATCGGTGGCAAGCCCGGTTTGATCGCACGAATGAGGTTCGCATCTTTAGCCACTCCTGCGTCAGGGAAGCGATCTAAACCAAAGCCCTTTTTCGAGGTATCCAGCACTGGGTTGAATAGAACCAGGGCGTTTGGTGAGGGACTGCTATCCAGAATATCTGCAGGATCATCAAAACCACTGAGCATGGCAGAAGACGTGATGGCATGAGCCCCCCCACTGCCGCCAACACCGACGATCTTGCCGGGGTTGATGCCTAGCTCCACTGCATTCAGGCGAATCCAGCGCATGGCAGAGCGCGCGTCTGCAATCGCTTCAAGAGGGCCACCATGATTCCGGTGAGTGATCCGGTAATCAAAGGCCATCGTCATCATGCCCCGAGAAGCAAAGTAAACACAGTGAGGTGCAAACTGCGCAATCTGTCCATTGTCCCAGCCACTGCTGAAGAAAAACGCCGCCACAGATTTTGGGTATGGGGGAGCCTTATCTGCGTCGGGTTCCCAGATGTACACTGGCAGGCTAATGTCGCCTACGGTCTTGTAGATCTCTTCGCGAGCAGATTTGAGGAGTTCCCGATTTCGGTCGAGTGGGAGTGTTCGTTGATGACCTTCGCCGGGTGATTCCATGATTGCGTGTGGCAGAATTGTGACTCTTGCAAAAATACGCGATCCAGCAACATCTTTTCCTGGCTTCGAGGCCTCATTAAGGATGTATTTACGTGCCAAGTCTCCTTAATTTCTGCGACACTCCCCCCGTGAACACTTTTGTCCGACTTCTTTGCCTTTTTTTGGTTCTCAATCTCAACACTAGGTCTGAGGCGCAAGCCCCTGCCTTGCGACAAAATTTAGACGCTGCCTATCAAAAATGGCGCGCCGCTATCCTGTCGCAGGATGCTCGAGCTTGGGCAAATTCGGTGACTCGATACCGTCAGGTCGTCACTCGTAATTTGATCGTCAGTCAAAAGCAGCCTTTCCCTCAAGCCGTCTTTGCGGTGCCACTGGATCCGCCGGACATTTCAGGCCTTCGTCTTCTAGAGGCCCAAGCCGTGGGGCCCACTGCCCATACTTTGTATTTTGGTAAAGTGAATCTGGGAGGGGATCCTGGGCAGATTCCTGACAGTGTGCTCATGCTGAAATTCTTTAACGAAAATGGGAGCTGGCGTTTTGATAGCAGCAAAGTTCTGAAGCTGCTGGATCATCCAGAGCTCATCGCTCAAATGAAGGGCAATGCGCCGATGGATTTTTTGGACTACCCTGAGTTCACCCCTCCTGGCAAGGTTCCCTCGGTGCCAGCCTTGTGCGAAATTCCTGAAAACATGGCGGGCTGCACACTCCAGTCGTTTGGATATGAAACCCGCATGCGGGTGAATGGGTTTGACTATCCAGTCATGCAGGATCATGCCGAAAAATTCTTTGTTATTGGAGGCCTCAAAAACGGAGCAAATGATGTATCCCTCATCATCAAGCCGACAGACATCCCCGCTGGAGAGGAGCGTCTCCTTCAGCTGGATTTCTTTGTCCTTACAGGCAAAGCTGGAAAACCACCCGTGCGTGTTTTCCATTATGAGACCAAAGAAGACACCGTCACCAGTCCTCTCAAGTTGCCTGTCACGATCACTGCAGAGGTGCTGGATAAGGGGAGATGATTGCCGCTCGCATCATTGGTTAGACTCGGTTACTTGCCTCGATGTTTAGCAAAGATTGCCAGTGTGCGATCTCGTTCTGTGGAGTGATCCACCATCGGCAGCGGGTAACCGGGGGCAAGGGCCCGATTATCCTTGGGGGGAGCGAGAAATTTCTCCGGCGACACGTTTTTCAGTTCCGGGACCCAGGTGCGAATGTAGGTGCCGTCTGGATCATAACTTTTGGTTTGAGTCCAGGGATTCTGAATGCGGAAATAGGGGGCCGCATCTGCACCTGTACCAGCGCTCCATTGCCAGCCGCCATTGTTGCTGGCATTTTCACCATCCAGGAGATGCTGCATAAAAAAGCTCTCTCCCAGCCGCCAATGACAATGCAGATCTTTGGTGAGGAACATGGAGACAATCATCCTCACGCGGTTGTGCATAAACCCCGTGGCTAGCAACTCGCGCATGCCTGCATCCACGATTGGAAATCCAGTGCGGCCTTGGCACCAGGTCTGAAAATGCTCATCGGAACCGGGCCAGGGCATGCCACGAAATTCAGGGGAAAATTCTTCTTCAAAGACAGATGGGTTATTCCACAAAATGGCGAGATAGAACTCACGCCAGGCCAATTCTTTGATGTAAGTCTCAATGGAAGTTCTGGCATCCGCCGTCGTAGCTTGCGCGGCAGCACTCTGGCAGCGGGCATACAATTCCCGAATGGAGATGAGACCGAAGCGCAGATCCTGGCCGAGCCGGGAGGTCGTCGTGCCAGCGGGAATGTTTCTCTTTTGAGCGTAGCTGTGCAGCGTACGATTTTCGATGAAGGTCTTCATTCGCTCCCGTGCTGCTCGTTCGCCTGGAGTGGGGAGCTGGGCTGTATTCTCGGGAAGCTCCCAGTGTTGAAGCGTCGGCAGTGGCTGGCTCTCTATATTTCCCCCAGGTGCAGCTCCAAGACTGCCCAGCTTTCCAAGTGTTGGTGTTTTATCCAGACCTAGCCAGTTTCGCGAGTAAGGGGTATAGACCCGGTAAGGACCGCCGCTGCCTGTCAGCACCTCATCAGCCTCATGCAATACACGGTCTTTGTAGCTATGACATTCGATGCCGATGCGGCGACACACTTCCTGCACCTTCTTTTCCATCTCACGTCCATAGGGATCGTAGTCGCGATTAAAATACACGGCTTTGGCTTCAGTCTCCGTGATAAGCTTTTCCAGCTCTTCATCGGCGCGCCCACAGCGAAGGATGAGCCGACTACCCAAAGTTTCTAAATTTTTACTCAGGGATTCCAGGCAACCACAAAGAAACTGCTGTCGCGAAGAGCCCGTCCACCCGTGATGGGCTTTCCAATCGCTCAACACATACACCGGTATCACTTGGGCTCCCTCTTTAGCCGCCTGATGCAAGGCGGTATTATCCATCAGCCGGAGATCGCGGCGGAACCAATGAATGACGGTGGAGTGCTGAGGCATGGCGCAATTTACGTCACTCCGCAGAGGTCGGATGAAGAAAAATAAATGAATCTCGCCGGTGACTATCCGCTGTTTTTAATCCACGTAACGAAACTCTGCACTGGCCAATAAGGATTGGCAGAAAAGCGTGAGTAGTCGGTATTCATCCGATTCGCGCTCCCCTTCGATGGTACCTCGTGCCACCTGAAAAAAGGCATTCGCCAATTCTTTCTCCGCTTGGTCTGGCTCCCGGTTTAAGCAAAGTTCAAACGCTCGATCCAGGTAGCCCTCTGGATTGTTTTTTTCTTGCAGCACTCGTTTGGCTAAAGCAGCCGCCCGCTGCTGCACCCAGGGGCCATTCATCAAGTAGAGAGCTTGCAGCGGAACATTCGTCACATCACGATGCCCTGTGACCAAGGTGGGTTCTGCAAAGTCGAATAATTCCAGGACATCGGGCAGGTGATCTCGCACCACGGGAAGGTAAATGGAGCGACGCAAGCTGCCATCCAAATCAGCGGGCAAAGCGGTATTGAAACCCATCAAAGAAACGGACTGCCCTGTAAACTCTGTTACCAGAGAACCTGGACGGCGGCTGACATCCAGCTCTCCAGAGATAGCAAGCATGGAGTCACGAATCACTTCAGCATCTAAACGTCGTTTATGTGCCCGCCACAGCAGGCGATTGTCCGGGTCTTTCTCAAAGCAATCTTTTCGGTAGTCGGAGGCTTGCCGATAGCTTCGGGATAACACGATTTCTCTTACTAGCGCCTTGAGGGACCATTCTTGCTGAATCATTTGTTGGGCTAAAGTGTCCAGCAACTCTGGATGCGAGGGCCTTTCGCCGCTGTAGCCAAAATTGTCTGCCGTCCGCACCAACCCTACGCCTAAGAGATGCCGCCACACGCGATTCGCGATGACGCGAGCAGTCAGTGGATGTTCAGGGTGAGTCAGCCACTTGGCCAATTCTAGGCGACCACTTTGAAGTGGCCCCGGGGCAGATACAGGCAGTTCGAATACTGCCGGGAAACCGCGCGGCACGGCTTTGACTGGCTGAGCAATTTCTCCCCGATTGAGCAACTGGGCCTCTTGAATGTGCGCAGCATCCTCGACGCCCATACACAGAGGTAGGGCCTTGCCTTCATCATCCACCGTCATCAGTTGGCCATCAATGCCACCTCGTGTCCATAGGATGCGGATGGCATTGCTCAGCAGTTTGAAGCCTTCACTGCTGATGTCGCGACTCTCCTTTTGAGCTTTCTTGATGTAAGCTTCCTGCGCAGTCTGTTCGGCATCCAGTTTATTTCTATCGGCTCTGAGTTGCTCCACCTTAGATGGCGAGAGAGGCTTGTTCGGGATCAACTGGCCTGGCAGTTTGGGCAGTCGAATCAGGCTGCTGCTATTGTTATTTTCGGAATCAATCCAGGTGCCATAATGAGTGCGGGTGCTTTGAAAAATCCCTGCCAGCGCATAATAATCCTCCATGCTGAAAGGTTCATTTTTATGATCGTGGCAGCGTGCGCAGGCTATGGAACTGGCGATAAAGGCCCGTGTCACTGTGTCCAATTGTTCATCCGCTAAGTCAGCGGCAAATTGGGCCTTGTTCATTTCATTCAGACCTTTCGCCCCCATGGCTAAGAACCCGGTGGCAATCAGATGCTCCGCCCGTTCGGCTTCATCTTTGGCAGGTAGAAGATCTCCTGCAATCTGCTCTACGATGAAGCGGTCATAGGGTTTGTCCGATTGGATGGCATCCACCACATAATCGCGGTAACGCCAAGCATGTGGAAAGACTAGGTTTGACTCCCGGCCATTGGATTCGGCAAATCTCGCTACATCCAACCAGTGACGAGCCCAGCGCTCGGCAAATCTGGGACTTTTCAGAAGCCCGTCCACGGTACTCGCCAGGAGGTGCTCTCTCGTCTCTAGATTTGCCCAGGCCTTTACAAATATTTGTGATTCCTCAGGCGTTGGGGGCAGACCTGTGAGGTCCAGATAAAGGCGCCGCAATAGCACTGCTGGAGCCGCATCTGGGGAAGGGGAGAGCCCCTCCCTTTCCAACTTTGCAAGGATGTGATGATCCAGATCCCGCCGTGTCCACCCTTTGTTTTGAACCTCCGGGGCTGGGTGTCTCTGCGGCTTTAGGTAACTCCAGAATTTCCTTCCAGCAGCCACATCCAATGGGGGCCTGTCCTGAGTCGGTGAGGAAGAGATTCGTGGATCCATGGCCCCTTCTCGAATCCACGTTTCAAAATCCATCGTCACGGCTTTCGTTAAGGCCGGCCCTTTGGGCGGCATTTCCAGGTCTGGGTCTTCATGCCGCATGGCCTTCAGCAGCAGGCTCTTGCTAGGCTCTCCCGGAATGATTGCAGGGCCTGTATCACCGCCCATCAGCAGTCCTTGTTTTGTATCCAGTGACAGTCCGCCTTTGGTCTTGCCAGACTCTGCCGAGTGACATTCATAACAATGCTTCACCAAAACTGGGCGGATCTTGCTTTCAAAAAAAGCCGTTTCACTCCCGATGACCGATACGGCACAGCACATGAAGACCGCCGCGCCAGAAATGAAGAGGTGGAGATTCATGCCCATATCCTCTCAAAACGCGCCATCGCTGGCAAGCTTTGCAAGCCCCGCCCGCAGTTCCCAAAATACAGTCACTCTTGAGCCAGACCAAAGAACATCATGTGTTGCCAGGGCAGTTCATCAAACTCACGCACCAGCTTAAAGCCATTGCTCGTCAGTTCTTTATTGATCTGGGCCTTGGTCATCTTGTGCTCAGGTTTGATGGGCACACTGTCATCTTCCGCACGGAACTCGACCAACACGACCACTCCATCGGGTTTTAGCGCCTTACGGATGCCCGCCAGCATTTGCTCTGGGTGGGAAAACTCATGATATACATCTACTAACAGGACTAGATCACAAGACGCCGCAGGCAGCATGGGATCATGCATCTCACCGATGATGCTCACGATGTTCGTGATGCCTTTGGCCTCAGCCCGCTTTTTGAGCATCTCAATCATTTCTGTCTGCACTTCCACGGCATACACTTTGCCGTCTTTCCCCACCGCTTCGGCCATCGGCAGCGTGTGGTAGCCATTGCCACTGCCCATATCACACACAGCCATGCCGGGTTTGAGTTTTAACTCCTCGCGCATTCGCAGGGTCGCTTCTTCTCGGTCTCGTTTGTTGCGAATCAGCCAGCCCGCCCCCTGCCAATGCATGGTCTGGGCGATTACTCGCCCCTGATATTCCGTCAAAGCAGGAGGAGGGGCTGATACTTGGGCCTGTAGCCCGAGACCCAGAAGCATAAAAAGCAGAAAACGATGACGCATCTTTCTCTAAACGTCTCTCCCTCGCATTCCCTTCGCCATCAAAACGAAATCCCCCAGCTTTGACTGGTGTTTAAACCACCTGTTTACAGAAATTATGGAAAAGTTTAATATTTACGCTTGCAATAATTTTAATAATTTATAGATTGTTAACGAAGCCTTACAAAATTATGAAAAAGCTGATCCTCATCCAGAACGACTATCCTTCCACTGGCAAGAGCACGCTGGCTCATTGCTGTGCCCGTTATCTCAATGAGTACGGTGCTCCACACCAACTGCTGTCCCTAGTGGACGAAGCGGGGCATGACACCTCTGGGTGCGTTTTTGACGCGACCACTCTCACGGCCGATAGTCTGTTGGATAAACTCGATGAAAGTCCCATCACCATCTTGGAAGTGGCGACTGGAATGGGGGAATTTTTTCAAAAACTTTATCAGACTTCTCAACTGGATCTCATCCTGCCTGAGGCCAGCGTTAGCCTGTCCGTGGTCCTGCCAGTCACCAGTGAGCACGATAGCTTCGATTCCGTCCTGGAGGCTGCGGAAGTTTATTCGGACAATGCCGAATACACCATCGCCCACCTCATCACCAGCAGCTACGAAGACGATGACAAAGTCTGGGACACCAGTTATGCCGCCCGCGTTATGGACATGTTCGAGGCGGTTGAATTGTACATTCCCGAAATCGGCATGCACCTGGAGATGGAGTTGCGTTCGCACCACGCCAGCTTGGATGATGCATTGATGGACCCTCAGGCCGACGAGCATTTCGGCAAAGATTTCACCAAGTGGATGGGCCGCGTCATGGGGCAGGTGGACAGCGCTCGCCAATACCTTTTCGGCGAAGCCTTTCGCCCGACCACCGCGCCGAAGCCGGTCAAAAAGACTCGTGCCAAAGCCCGTGCCCTGTGAGTTATCTTACCGCAGATTGTTAAAACTGCGCAGGTGCCTCGGCTCCCGCGCAGTTTTTGCGTGCCGCTTGCGCAGCATCGCAGGCGCAGCCACGTATAGGGAGCATGTCTTTGTTCTCTTTCGTCCTCTCCTCAGCCCGGCACTATTGGCGCGGACACCTGGGTCTTCTCCTCGGGGCCTTTTTAGCATCCGCCATTCTGAGCGGTTCTCTCCTGGTAGGAGATTCCGTCCGCGCGAGCCTTCGTCGGGTTGCAGATCTGCGTCTAGGAAAGATCCAGGCTGGCGTCCTTGGTGGTGACCGCTGGTTCACCCAAGATTTGGGCGCCAAGTCTCAGTCGGCCCCTGTGATCATGGCCATCGGCTCTGCGGCCTCCTCAAATGGAAAAGTTCGCGTCAATGGCACCCAAGTTCTCGGTGTGCAGACTGGTTTTTGGCAACTGAGCACCAGCGGTAAAACCATCGAACTCGCCCAGGGCCAGATCGCCCTCAACGAGCCTCTCGCCCGCAAGCTCTCCGCAAAGATTGGGGATACAGTCCTTGTTCGCCTAGAGCGCCCCAGCGCCATCTCTCGCGATGCACCTCTCTCCGGCAGCACCAATGAAGATGTGTCCCTCCGTCGCACCGTGGGTGCTATCGTCAGCGCTGAGGATTTTGGGTCCTTCCAGCTCATCGCTTCTCAAGTTTCTCCAGACTCCGTTTTTGTCCCTCTGGCCGATCTCCAGACTCAAATCGAAATGGACGGAAAGGTGAATGTTCTCCTTGCTTCCCAGCCCACTTTCACCCGCGACAGCACGGCTTTAGATAAAGCCAAAACGCTGCCTGACTTTGCGCTCAAACTCCAACGGGTAACCGCGCCCCGCAAGGAATGGGAAGTCAGTACCGATCGCGTTTTCATGGACCGTTCCCTTGCGAGTAAACTGCTCGCTCGTCCGGAAAGCTATGGCGTATTGACCTATCTCGCTAATGGCTTCACCTCAGCCAAAGGAGCCACCCCTTATTCCATGGTTACGGCCACGGATAAACTCAATGTTAGGCCTTCCGAGATCGTCATCACCCAATGGCTAGCAGAGGATCACGGCCTCTCTGTGGGGGATAAGCTGAACATCATCTACTACGTCGTTGGCATCGGTCGTGAGTTAAAAGAACAAACGGCCACTTTCACCGTGAGTGGCATCCTGGCCATGGATGATCCCAATGTAACCCGTGCCTGGACGCCTGATTTCCCGGGCGTGTCGGATGTGGACAACTGCCGTGACTGGGATCCCGGCATCCCCATGGATACCAAAAAAATCCGCGATAAGGACGAGAAGTATTGGGACGATTACAAAGGCACACCCAAAGGCTTCATCAGCCTGGAAGATGGTAAAAAACTCTGGGCCAATCGTTTTGGCAACCTCACCTCGATTCGATTTGCCGATGAGGGACAAGATGAATCTTCCTTGCGTAGCGAGCTGGCCTCGGGCCTCGCCCTCGCAGATATCGGTCTCACCCCCACCGATCTTAAAGGCCAGGCCACAGCGGCAGCAAAGGGCAGCGTGGATTTTGGCGGGCTTTTCATCGGTCTCAGCATGTTCCTCATCGCCGCCGCCCTCATTTTCGCCGCGCTCCTCTTCCTCTTCACTCTTGAGCGCCGCTCCGCCCAGGTGGGGCTGCTTTTAGCCATGGGGTGGACCTCCAAAATGGTACGACGCTCCTTGTTAGGTGAAGCAGGGGTGCTTGCTGTTATCGGCGCCATCCTTGGCGTCTTCGGGGGCGAGCTATACACCAGGCTGGCTCTCAAAGGTCTTAGTGGCGCTTGGTCAGGTGCCTCCCAGGGCCTGCCTCTCATCTATTCCGGTAGCATGGCGACCAAAGCTGGGGCTGGAGTTGGCGCCGTCATTGTGGTGTTGCTCACTTTGTGGTGGGCTAGCCGCCGTCTTTTCAAACAGCAAGCGCGCGACCTCCTCGGTTCTTGGAGTGCCGATGACGCCGCAGGGCAGGGGACTCCACAACCGCGTTGGCGAAAGGTCATGCCTTTCGTCTGGCTTGGTGGTGCTGCTGCTCTCATGGCGGCAGGCACTCAGGCCACAGCACCGGAGGCTGTCGCTGGCATGTTCTTCGGCAGCGGGTTTCTGCTCCTCATGGGAGGGCTCTCCCTGGCGCGTCGTTGGATGAATCGTTCGTTAGGCCTCGCCCAGACCTTGTGGCAGATCGGCCTGCGCAATGTCACCCGTCGTCCTTCTCGTAGCCTTGCGGTTATGGGCATGATGGCCGGCGGTATTTTCCTCGTTACGGCAGTGAATGCTTTCCGAATGAGCGCTGGTGATGTAGCCAAACCCACCTCCGGAACCGGCGGATTTGCGCTCATTGGCGAGTCCTCCTTGCCCATCTATGAAGACCTTAATACTCCCGCTGGACGTGATGCCTTTGGTCTGGATGAAGAGATCCTAAAAGGCGTCACCATCGTTCCTTTCCGCGTCCGTCAGGGGGATGACGCCAGTTGTCTGAATCTCAACCGCGCACAAAAACCTGCCCTCGTGGGGGTGGATCCGGCCAAGCTTGAAGGCCGCTTCAGTTTCGCTGGGAAGGGGAGCTGGTCAGGTCTCAACGAACCTCTCCAAGCGATTGCGGACCAGGCCACAGCCATGTGGGGGCTGGGTCTCGGAGTGGGCGGCGCGCTGGATTATCAAGATGCTGCTGGAGCCACCCTCCAGGTGAAGCTTCACGCCATGCTCGCCGGGTCTGTCCTCCAGGGAAAAATGATCATCAGCGAGCAGTCCTTCCTCGCCACCTACCCGGATGTGGCCGGTTATCGTGCATTCCTCATTGATGCCCCTGCCGATCAGGTGAATGAAGTCAGTGCTCATCTCACCCGTCAGCTTGAGCAGCGTGGCCTGGCCCTTGAGCGCGCCAAGGACCGTTTGGAGACCTTCATGAGCGTGCAGAATACTTACATTGGCATCTTCACCGTTCTCGGTGGCTTGGGCGTCCTTCTCGGCACTGCCGGTCTAGGCATCCTCGTTGCCCGTCATGTGCTTGAGCGCCGTGGCGAACTCGGCCTCATGCAGGCAGTGGGTTTCCAGCCAGCCTCTCTCCGCCGCCTCATCCTCGGCGAGCACGTCGTCCTCCTCATCGTCGGTGTCTTGTTAGGTGTCATCAGTGCCATCCTCGCCGTTTGGCCCAGCCTTCAGCAGGGCGGCACGGCACTTCCCATTTCCTTCCTCAGCGCCCTTATCACCACCATCATCCTCTTCGGCATCCTCATCTGCTGGATCGCCGTCTCCAGCGCGGTACGTGGGAAGCTCATCGAAGCCATCCGAAGGGAATAAATAGAGGGCTTAACACACCGCGCCGCCAACAGCTCGGAAAAGGTGTCTATGGATGGAAAACCGACCAACAACCGCTACCACTTGCTTCGACTATCTTCCCCTGTCACAACGGGGGGACGTGCCTCGAAGCTAGGAAACTTCCTGCTCTGCCTCGGTTTGCTGGTGGGATTCCCCTTGATGCTTGGTGGTCTAGGTTATTCCATTTGGCGGCATCATGACCTATTGCAGCACGGGATTGAAAAAAGAGTGCTGGTTTTGAGGTTGGATCGAACCACCTACGCTCCCAAAGGTGGAGCCACGTATGACTATCGTTTGGAAGTAGATGGGCGACGGTTCACCCAAGGTTTCAGAGTTCAGTTGCCCATCGGCCATCAGGTCACCATGCTGGCCTCGCCGACGAACCCTCAAGACCTCACCCTGGGTAGCAAAAACAGCACTTGGTTTGACCTCCTTTCGGCCACTTTAGGGGGCAGGTGGATCACCCTCGCAGTGCTGATTGGGCTACCACTCCTGGTCATTTTCGCGGCCCCAGAGAGCTTCAGATTGATGCAGCGCTCCTGGAGGAAAATGCTCCATCGTTGATTTTCCGTGTAGAATAACTGTCCATGCCGATCACCAACATCATTTCAGATAGCCTGGAGCGGTCATTCAGTCTCTACCATGACCTCATCGAGTCTGTAGATGAAACCGTGCTGGGTTCAAAACTACCTCTGCTACCCTCCAACACTTTGGGTCTCCAACTGTGGTGCGTGGTGGGCGCAAGAGAGAGCTACAGCCAAGCGATCAAGGCCAATCAATGGGTAGGTTTTACCTGCTCGCTGGAAACGGCATCTCTCAAAACTCCAGTCGCAGAGGCGCTCAGTCGTTCCGCCCACGCTGTTTCAGACGTCCTGAAATCCATCGAGACTTATACCGATGTCCAAAATCGCCTGATCATCGATCTCTTGGAGCATGAAGCCGCTCACCATGGTCAACTAATTCGCTATCTCTACGCTTTACAACTGAGCATCCCAACCAGTTGGAAATCTAGATACGCTTTGGTGTGACGCACTTTGTGAAAAGACGGCTGATCTCCGTCATCAAAAGAAAATTCGTTATTAAAAACGAAAACCACCTCAATAACTTTTCGCAGTCTGAGCCGACTGCCTACCTAAAGATTAAATGGTGCGCGGTGCAGGGTTCGAACCTGCGACCCCTGCCGTGTGAAGGCAGTGCTCTACCGCTGAGCTAACCGCGCGGTGTGTGGAATGGCTAGTTAACCGCTAGATCCAACCTTTGCCAGTTCTTTTTTGCAATAAATGAAGGTTTTAAAGGAGTCGTCGGCAGATCCGTTTATGTTTAACCATGTTCCAGATGCCCAACTCTCTGCGGATCCTTTGCTTCATCGCGCTCACCACCTCGATAGCTCACGCCCAGGCGACTTCAACACAGCCAGAAAAGGCGGCGGTACCGTCTCCGGAAAAGAAGGCGGACGAAGGGCGGGATGGGAAGTCCGTGAAAGAGGACAAGGGTGACAAAAAGGAAGCCGCTGAAAAAACTGAAGAGGCCAAGGATGATAAGGCTAAGGGAGACAAACCTGAGGACAAATCCGAGAAAAAGACTCAGACGGATCACAGCCTGACCATCAACGGCCAGAAAATCGATTTCACCGCGACGGCTGGTCTGCTCAGTCTGAAGGATGGTGAAGGCAAAGTCACCGCCGATATCTTTTACATCGCCTACACCAAAAAAGGTGTCGCTGATCCAGCAAGCCGTCCTCTCACATTTTCCTTCAATGGTGGTCCAGGGTCTTCCTCCGTGTGGATGCATCTGGGGCTGCTGGGACCGAAGCGCGTTAAATTGCGAGACGATGGTTTTGCGGTGCCGCCTCCTTATCAATTGGTTGAAAACGAGTTCTCTCTCCTGGATGAAACGGATCTTGTGTTCATTGATCCCGTGGGCACGGGATACAGCCGTGCTAGCAAGCCGGAAGAAGCCAAAAACTTCTACGGCGTGAATGAGGATGCCCGCAGCATTGGCGAATTCATCCGCCTCTACATCACCAAGAATACTCGTTGGCCTTCGCCTAAATTCCTCATTGGTGAAAGCTACGGCACCACGCGTGCGGCGGCTCTCAGCGGTGAGTTACTGCGCACTCATCGGATGAATCTCAATGGCATCATGCTGGTCTCGACGGTGCTCAACTTTCAGACTATCTGGGGTGCAGAAGGCAATGACCTGCCATTCGTTCTCTTCCTGCCGAGCTTCACGGCCACGGCCTGGTATCATCAGAAACTGCCCGCCGATTTGCAGAAAAAACCGCTGGCTGAGGTCTTGCAGGAATCCGAGAAATTTACCAGTGGCGACTACAACCAAGCTCTCCTGCTAGGGGCATCTCTACCTGCCCAGCAGCGCGCTGCTGTGGTGAAGCAGATGGCGCGTTTCACGGGATTGTCAGAGAGCTTTGTCGCGGCCTCAGATCTGCGTGTTTCGCTGAGTCGTTTTAACGCCGAATTGTTGAGAGAGAAACGTCTCGTGACAGGTCGTTTTGACAGCCGTTACACGAGCTACATGCGTGATCGTCTAGGCAATGAGGCTGAGCGTGATCCCAGTGCCGATGCCGTTTTCAGTGCCTTTGCTTCCACCTTCAATCATTACGTGCGCCATGACCTCAAATTTGAAGATGATCGCCCCTACAACATCCTGGGTGGAGTGGGCAAATGGAACTGGGATGCAGAGAACCAATTCGCCAATGTCTCCGAAATTCTCGCCGAAAGCATGACAGCGAATCCCTTCCTGAAAGTCCATGTCTCCAATGGTTTTTACGACATGGCCACGCCTTATTATGCGGCTCGCTACACCTTCTCTCACTTGAACATCCACCCGGAGTTGATGAAAAACATCACCCAGGATGATTATACGGCCGGGCACATGATGTATCTCAATCTGCCTGACCTGAAAAAGCAAAAGGAAGATCTCGCCAAGTTCATCCGCGCGGCTTCCCAAAAGTAGGGCGCTAAACATCCTGAAGGCAGCCGCTAAAGCTGGACCTCATTTCGAGCATTCCTATCCCATGCCAAGGAGCGGTGCCTGGCGAAGCCCTCCTATTCAGGAGAAAGGTGAAGGCGGTCAAAGATGTCGCTTTGTGTGATTTATCCCAGGCAAGCGCTGCTCCCAGGTTTGGCGTGAGTGCAACTACACATACGCACCCAACTTCCTCCCCGACGGATTGGCATCACTTTGCGGTGAAGCATTTTCCCCGCTCTTAGCTTTCAGGGTACACGGCCACGGCCATCACACCTTCGCTAGGCAACCACCCCACCACTTCCACGCGGCGAGGTGTCTTGGAGGTTTTGCTGCCCATCCCTTGACTGACGGTGTCCAAGAGTTGTTTCTGCGTATCGGCATTCACGTCACCGCCAAAGAAATTGGCTAAGTTGGTCAGGATCGGGGCAGGGGCTTCCATGCCGACGATGGTCACAGGTGTGCGATTTTGACCGCTAGCCAGGATTTGTTCACGCATCATTTCCGGGGACAGGCCGCCCGGCATGAGGATGAGCTTGCGCAGACGTGCCACGGTAGGCGCATGGATCTGTGGCTGGGCCATCGCAGCGCTGGCGGTGACGGCTGCCACCGGAGGCTTGATGGACTTGGTTGGCTTTAGAAAACGGGTCTCAGAAGGTATCTCCTGGACAGGGAATTCAGGGCCTCCTTCAGGCAGAGGCAGCAGGCTATCCTGTGCACAAACACTGGCGCAGAGAAGGCTGAGGAGGCTGGAAAAACGAACCGGGGAAATCACAAGGGCGCGGTTTTATCAGTCCGCTTGTTTTTAAACAACAACTTTTTTGACCCAATTCCAAAAACAATCGTGTGAAGGCTTTTGAATGACCCTGGGCAAAAGTGGCTCCGCCCATTTCGGATGAGCCAAGCAAAGATCGATGAGATCAGTCCAACTCGCTGTAAAATGTACAAACGCCACCCTGAATCCTGGCAGGGTGGCGCAAAGAAAACCCTAGATGGTCATGGAGCTGTAGCCACCATCCACCACCATTTCCTGGCCGGTGATGAAACTGCCTGCGCCATTGGCGGCCAGGAGCAGCGCAGCACCCACGAGTTCGTTGGCGGAGCCAAAGCGATTCATTGGGGTGTGGCCCATGATTTTGGCCACACGATCTGGTGTCAGTACTTTTTTGTTCTGCTCGGCAGGGAAGAAGCCCGGCACCAGCGTATTCACCCGGATATTCAGCGGAGCCCACTCGCGGGCGAGGTTTTTGCTGAGGTTATGCACGGCCCCTTTGGACATGCTGTAGGTGAAGACTCGGCTCAGCGGCAGTAGGCCAGACATGGAGCCCAGATTGATGATGGAGGCTGGCACTTTCTGTTCGACAAAGTATTTGCCGAACACCTGGCAGGCGAGGAACACCCCTTTGGTGTTGATGCCCATGATGCGATCATACTCTTCTTCTGGAATATCCAGGAAGGGGGTGGCGGAGTTTACCCCGGCACCATTCACCAGAATGTGGCAACCACCGGAGCGCTCCAACACTTGATCGAGCAGCAGTTGCAGATCCGCTTTGCGGGAAGCATCCGCACTGACAAAGTAGCCTTCGCCCCCAGCCGCGTGGATGGCCTCCAGGCGCTTTTCCGCCTTGGCGGGATCACGCCCGACTAACACGACTTCTGCACCAGCACTGGCGTAACCTTCGGCAATGGCACCGCACAATTCACCGGTGCCTCCGATGATGACGGCTGTTTTATTCTGGAGGGAAAAAAGTTCAAAGATGGAAGACATGATGGGGAAGGGGAGAAGCGCAATGACTCGGCAAGAGTAAGAGCAAGACTTTTGCCCATGTCGAATACAGAACGTTCGTCAAGGCCAGAAGTCACATTGCAGACTGCCTAAAAGTGGCACGCTGCGTGCTTATTCATTGGGAGTGGAAGCCACCAGAATCATTCCCATCTCAGCCAGCCGCCCCGTACATGGTCAACAACCTGCCAATGTCATTCGCATGGAACCCGATCCTGGTTTGATCAAAATGGATACTCAGCAGGGACGCGAATCGCTGTCCGGAGGAGATGCCGAGTCTTCCCAGCGTTTCGCCAGCGAGGTGAAGTACGTCACCTACTATGCCCAAAAACTAGCCGATACCCTGGGCATGCATCAGCTCCAACTAGGCATCATTGAGGACCGGGAAGGCCAGACCGCTTTTCAAAATTCCGCCAATGGATGGCATGGTGTCGTGAGTAGCAATCGTCGCTCTTTGAAACAGGTACGTGAATCTCTGACCCGAGGCTGAAAAGGGACATCCAAGCATGAATGTAAATTCACTCATCGGGGCGGTAGCCGCTCTGCAGCGGCTGGAGGGTGTGGCAGGTGTCATGCTTTTCAAAGGACGGAACACGGTGCATAAACAGATGCCTTTTTCCGAAGGACGCGCGCTGGATCTCATGGACGTACTTGGGCAGATGCTGGAGGGATACCGGCAGGTGCGCCGGAAGATGCGCCAGGTGTATCTTGAGTTCGATGGGGGAACCCTTTTGGTCCTCATTCAGGATGAAACGATCTTGGTGTTTCTTCTCACAGCCAGGGCCGATGCGGACTTAGCGGCCAGTGCCGCTAGCGTTTTACTGAATGACCATGCACTCGTACTGACGCAGCTGTCCACCGAAGCGGCCGATTCGGTTTCTCGGGCTCACGATGGGATTGAAGAACTTGTGGTTAGCAGTCCTCGCCGCCTCCAAGAAATCACAGACAAGGCCGAAGTCGTCGTCAACAATTGGGGGCAAGTTCGGAAGCAAGTCGAAAGCATCCTGGGAAAGGTCATGGGACGTGCCCAACTTTCCATGATGATTGACCGAGTCATGGCGAAACGAGGGGTGCAAGATCCTTATCGTTTGCCACCCGCTGAGGTTCGAAAACTTGCCGAAGCCCTAATCGAACAGGTGCCCAATACCACCAAACGTCAGGCCCTCCTGAGTGAGCTAGAGACTCTCCTGGCCGAGTAAATTCACCCTCCTTTCACGCTTTTCCTTTTGTCATTCATGATCCGTCATCTCCGTTCTTTTTTCTTCCTGATCGCTATCTCCGTGGCTCACTCCGCAGATGGCCAAGATGCATCTGTCGCCCCTCCAGCCATCGAGCAAAAGCTAGATGGAATCATGGATAAACTGGATGCCAATGAGCGCGTCAATGCACGCCTGGATAGCATTCTAAAAAAGCTAGATGCGAATGATCAGGTGGCTGATCGCCTCGATGGTCTTTTGGAAAAACTCAGCCAGAACGACAAAGCGCCTGCCCCTCAATCTACTTCCCCTGCACCCACGCCAGGCATCCTCCCGGGGCCAGCTCCTGTAGGGAGTTCGGTTCCTGCAGGTGCCCTTGAAACGCTCCAGTCGAACATCAATTATGTCTGGATCGTCATCACCGCTGCCATGGTGTTTTTCATGCAGGCAGGCTTTGTGATGTTGGAGATTGGAGCCTGCCGGGCGAAAAACACCATCAACATTGTGATGAAAAGCTTCCTGGACTTTTGCATCTGCGCCATTGTGTTCCTTTTAGTCGGGTTTGGCCTCATGTTTGGCACCAGTTGGAAAGGGCTTTTGGGCATGGATGGTTTTTGGCTTTCCACGTTCGGAGCGGATCATCCCATTTGGGTTTTTTGGTTCTTCCAGTTAGGCTTTGCTGGAGTCTCTTGCACCATTCTTTCTGGGGCTGTGGCGGAAAGAACAAAGTTTATGGGCTACCTGCTCTATTGCGCCCTCTTTACCATCTTCATCTATCCGGTGGTCGGTCACTGGGTCTGGGGAAGTTTTGGCGGCAGCTTTGGCCTCGGCGGGGAGAAAGGCTGGTTGGAGGCACTTGGTTTTGTCGATTACGCTGGCTCTTCAGTGGTGCATGCTTGCGGCGGCGCTTGTTCTTTAGCGGGGATTCTTGCCGTCGGCCCTCGCGTGGGGCGGTTTGGCAAAGATGGCACCCCTCGTCTCATTGCGGGGCATAATATTCCTCTCGTAGCCTTGGGAGTTCTCCTGCTGTGGTTCGGTTGGTTTGGGTTCAATGCAGGATCATCTTTGAGCGGTAGCGGGGTCATTGGTCGCTTGGTCGTGAATACCACCATCTCCCCGGCAGCGGCGGGTTTGGCTGCCATGGTTGCCATGTGGTTCATCCAGGGGCGGGCAGATGTGAATATCGCCATGAATGGCGCTCTCGGTGGTGCCGTCGCCATCACCGCCTGCTGTGGCAATGTGACTCCCGCAGCGGCCATCATCATTGGTCTCTTCGGCGGCATCATCACCACCATCGCCACCATTGCGCTGGAGCGTCTGCGGATTGACGACGCCGTCGGGGCCGTTCCGGTGCATCTCGCCTGCGGTTGGTGGGGCACCTTGTGTGTCGCCCTCTTTGATGAAAAAGGTTTTAGCATCGAGCGCCTCGGCATCCAGGCTCTGGGAACCTTCAGCATCAGTCTCTACGCCTTCATCTCATGCTCCATCATCTTTGCCGTGATCAAACTGGTCGTCCCCACCCGTGCAACTGAGGAGGAGCAGATCAATGGTCTGGACTTCTCAGAACATGCGGCCAATGCGTACCCCGACTTCCAAACTACGGAGCAAGCTTGAGTTCCTGCGACAAACGCCCGGCGCCTGAGCTTTTGGGTGAAAGGGCACTGCGGAGGTGCAGTGAAGTCAATGACCTCAAGGGTAAGGCCTCAACTGAATTGTGGCCAGTGTTCATCCCTCGCGGTGTGAGGTATGGCTCATTCATGCGGTGGGTTAGCAGCAGCTGTAGTTCCGCTAAAACATCCACAAACCGCTGCCAAACATCTCCCTTTTCTACCCAAAGCAACAATCTCGTCACGAGGTCGTGAATTACCATCTCTGATTATGACCGCTATTGGTCCGTTTGAGATGCTTTCGTGGTGATTTGCCTAGATTGGCACGAATCTTGGTGTTTCATTAGGCTCCCCCCCCTATGACAGACACAGATCTTTCAACAAAGTACACCCGCGTCGTGAAAACCAGCCTGGGCCAGTGGGTTCAGGCCATGGTGGTCAAGGAACCCTTGGCCGTTACCCCGCAGATTCATTGGAAAGGCGTCGGCCGCATGCTTCCCGTGCGCGCCCTGCCGGAGAACGTCGAGCAAGCCCGTCGTGCAGCTCTCAAAGACCGCCGTTTTTTCCGTCACTGCGAACGCTGCAATGAAGTGCGTCCTGTTTCGCTTATCCTAGAGGCTGGTGTGTGTATGGACTGCATCCACAAGATGCAAGCCGTCGCTGCTTGACCTCCACGCTTGAGTCTTTAGACAAATAAGGCCAGAAGCTCTCTTTCGAGCTTCTGGCTTTATAGTGCTTATGATGAAGCGACGAGAGTAATAAACGCAAAAGTGCCCAGACCGCTAAGTCTGGGCACTTTCATCATAATGGCTTACTTTGCCAGCCGGACGAGCAGGTCTTTGCTCTCCACAGCTTCGCTGATCTTCACGCAGATCTCCTGCACGGTCCCGGAGATCGGGGCGGAAACGGCGGCGAACATTTTCATGGCCTCCAGGGTCACGAGGGTTTCGCCCTCTTTCACTTTCTGGCCCACACTCACGGCGATACTGGCCACCATCCCGGGCATCGGTGCGCCCACCTGGGTCGGGTCTGCCGGGTCGGCCTTGGTCTTCGTCACCGCATCCTTGGCCAGCAGCTTGTTCGTCACCGTGGTGTGACGGGGATAGCCGTTGAGCTCAAAGATGGCCGTCTGCTGGCCGTTTTGATCAGGCTCGGTCATGTTCAACAGGCGCACAAAGAGCGTTTTTCCTGCTTCCAGCTCGATGTTGATCTCTTCCTTCTGCTGCAAGCCATAATAATAAGCTGGCGTTGGCAGGGCCGAGACATCGCCATAGGTCTTGCGGAACTCTGCGAACTTCAGGAACACATCCGGATACATCAGGTAGCTCCACACATCGTCTTCGGTGGGCTTCTTTTTCATCTTCTGCTCCAGCTCGGCGCGCACCTCGTCCAGCTTGATCTTCGCCGCGTGCGTTCCGGGGCGGCCTTTGATCCTCTTACCGCCCTTGCCCACGATGGCATCGGCCAGGGCATTCCACTTCTTGCGGCTGTCGGCGGCCTTGTTAGCCTCCATGCCGTAGAAAGGCTCGCCCAGCCAGCCTTCAAACATACTGGTCACATCCTTGCTCCACTTCGTGCCCGTGAGCTGGAAGATGTCTCCTGGCTTCACGCCACGCGCTACGCACTCGATGGCAAGATCCCCCACCACCTTGGATGAAGGCGTGACTTTCACGATGTCACCGCAGAGCTGGTTCACCTCCGCATACGCGTGGGCGATCTCCGGCCAGCGTGGTCCCAGGCCCATGCCGATGGCTTGCTCCTTAAGGTTCGTGTACTGGCCGCCGGGCATCTCATGCAGATACACCTCGGCGGTGCCGTAAGGTTCGCTCGTGTCGAAGGGTTTGTAAAAGGCGCGCACGGCCGCCCAGTAGTCGCTGAATTCCTGCAGCGCTTCCGTATCCAGCCCCGTGTCACGCGGCGTGTGCTGCATGGCGGCGACGATGGAGTTCAGGTTCGGCTGGCTGGTGCCACCAGACATGGAGGCGATGGCCGCATCCACCACATCCACCCCGGCATTCGCCGCCTCGATGATGCTGGCCGCGTTCAGGCCGCTGGTGTCATGCGTATGGAAGTGGATGGGGATACCCACCTCGTCCTTCAGCGCCTTCACCAGCTTCTTCGCCGCATAGGGGCGCACCAGGCCGGCCATGTCCTTGATGCACAGCATGTGCGCACCCATTTTCTCCAGCTCCTTGGCCAGACGCACGTAGTACTTCAGGTCATACTTGTCGCGTTTCGGGTCCAGGATATCGCCGGTATAACAAAGAGTGCCTTCGCAGATGGAGCTCGTGTCTTCGCGCACCGCCTGCATCGCCGCCGTCAGGTTGGGCAGGTAGTTCAGGCTGTCGAAGATGCGGAAGATGTCCATGCCGTTCTGGGCGGCATGTTTGATGAATCCCTTCACCACATTGTCCGGGTAGTTGGTATAACCAACAGCATTGCTGCCACGGAAAAGCATCTGCAGCAGAATATTAGGCACCTTCTCGCGGATGTCGCGCAGGCGCTCCCACGGGTCTTCGCGCAGGAAGCGCATCGTCACGTCAAAGGTCGCGCCGCCCCACATCTCCAGGGAGAAAAGATCCGGCGTGCGCCGCGCCACGGCATCCGCCACGGCCAGCATGTCATAGGTGCGCATGCGGGTGGCCAGCAGGCTCTGGTGTGCATCGCGCATTGTCGTGTCTGTCAGCAGCAGACGCTTCTCTTTGGCCACCCAGTTTTTGCAAAATTTCTCTGGGCCCATCTCCGTGAGGAGCTGCTTCGTACCCGGAGCCGGGGCCACTTTGTGGTCCCACTTCGGAATCGGCGCGGCGATGAAGGCCTTGCTGATCTTGTGGCCCTTGGCAAACGGGTTGCCGTTCACGACGGTATCCGCCAGATAGCTCAGCAGCTTCGAGGCACGGTCCTTACGCGCCACGAATTTCAGCAGATCTGGATTGTTATCAATGAAGCGCGTGGTCGCCTGGCCTGTCTTGAAGTCTTCATGGTGCACCACGTTCATCAGGAACGGGATGTTCGTCTTTACGCCGCGGATGCGGAATTCGCGCAGGCCACGGTCCATGCGGTCAAGCGCCTGCTGGTAGGTGCGGCCATAGACCGTCATCTTCACCAGCATGGAGTCGTAATACGGCGTGATGACCGCATTCGTCGCGCCCAGGGCACCGTCCAGCCGCACGCCAAACCCGCCCGCACTGCGGTAGGTGAGGATCTTGCCAAAGTCCGGTGTGAAGCCGTTCTCTGGATCTTCGGTGGTGATGCGGCACTGGATGGCGTAACCGCTCTTCTCGATCTTGTCCTGCGCTGGCAAGCCCAGTGGCTCTTCATGAACCTGATAGCCCTGTGCGATGAGGATCTGGCTGCGCACGATGTCGATGCCCGTGATCTCCTCCGTCACCGTGTGCTCCACCTGGATGCGTGGGTTCATCTCGATGAAGAACCACTCGCCCGTCTCGTGGTCCACCAGGAACTCCACTGTGCCGGCGTGCGTGTAGTTCACTTCCTTCGCCAGCTTCACCGCCGCCTCGCACAGGCCGTCGATGATCTCCTGCTTCACGCCATAGCTCGGTGCCTGCTCGATCACCTTCTGGTGGCGGCGCTGCACGGAGCAGTCGCGCTCATGCAGGTGCAGCACATGGCCGTGCTTGTCCGCCAGGATTTGCACCTCAATGTGCTTCGCCTTGCCCACAAATTTTTCCAGGAACACCGCGCCGTTGCCAAAGGAGCGCAGCGCCTCCGTCTGCGCCTCGTCCAGCAGCTTCTCCAAGTCCTTCGCCTCGCGGACCACGCGCATGCCGCGCCCGCCCCCGCCGAAGGCCGCTTTGATGATCAGCGGGAAGCCGATCTTCTTCGCCACGGTCACTGCTTCCTTGCGGTCGCTCACCGGCTCATCCGTGCCTTCTAGGATCGGCACGTTAAGCCTGCGTGCCACATTGCGGGCAGCCGTTTTGTCCCCCATCATGTCCAGAATCTTTGCCTCAGGGCCAATGAAGATGATGCCTGCATCCGCGCAGGCCTGGGCAAACTGCGGGTTCTCCGAAAGGAACCCGTAACCGGGGTGGATGGCGTCCACGCCCTTTTCCTTGGCCAGGGTCACGATACCCTCAATGTCCAGGTAGGCACCCAGCGGGCCTTTGTCCTTGTTCAGTTCATAGGCCTCATCCGCCTTGAAACGGTGCGGGCAAAAGCGGTCTTCCTGGGCATAGATGCCCACCGTTTTCAGCCCCAGCTCCGTGGCCGCCCGCATCACGCGGATGGCGATCTCAGAACGGTTCGCGACCATCAGCTTTTTGATCGGGCGGATGCTCGATACAGGAGGCTCGGTGCGGGAGGCTTTGGCGGCGGCTTTCTTGGGCATGGTTGTGGGGTTGGGAAAATGAAAAGACAGCCGATTTTCAACGTCAGCCATGCTTTTGCAAGGCTTGGCGAAGGCGGCGCGCTTAATTTCATCATGCAGTCGCAGCCGCAGCGGTAAAACTTTCGCAAGAAAGGTCTTTTACCCTAAAGGAATAGCAGATCACACCCACAAGCCTAGCTAGATGTGAATATGGCACTCGTTTCCCCCTCGGAAGTTTACCGATGTCGGTCCTTGACATGAACAGGATGGGCGGTCAGGGGATTTCCCCACCTTTTCATGACCACTCTGTCTCCCAATCAATGGCCTAGTTTACGCGAACGCTTTTTGCAGCGGCACCCTGATTTTGTGAGCTTCAGCCAGCCCGGAGTCAGCTTTGCTAGGGCGGAACTGGATTATAAGCGTGGCATCCTGCGTCGGTTTGAAGAACGGGGGGTGAGAGAGGAAATTACTCGGTTGGTGGCGGAAGGGAAAGGGCTGGAGGCGCTGAAGCTGCTGAAACGTGTTAATTTTGAGAATCTGATTAGTTTCTATGCTTGGGATATTCAATTCGGCACGACGGACGAACAAGCATGTATTGTGCTCAGTGGTTTACTAAAAACGATTCAGCAACCTTACAGTGGCCCGGGAACACTGCTGCCGTTACTGGAGGCGACAGATGACGCCGGGACCTTGCCTGACTGGGATGTGCTGAAGATTCTTTGGGCCTTTCGTCCCGATAATTATTTCCCTATCGGCATCGCCAAGCTGCGCGCTTTCAGCAAGCTTTTGGGCGTCGATCTGGTGAGGAAGAAACGACTGTCCATTGAGCATTATCCGACAGTGCGGGAGTTCGTGCTAGGCTTCGCGCCCTACATTGTGGAGCAATGGGGGCCTGCAAACCTGACTGAGATCCAGAGTGTGGTTTGGGACATAGCGTACCATGAGGTGGAAGCAGCCAGCGCTGCCAATGGCGGCAGGATTCCGGAAGAAAACGAAGTCGATGACGACGAGGAAGATGATAATAAAGCGGGCGTGAGCGATGCCCCAACTGAGGCTAGAGTACAGGCAGGCACACAGATGTGGGTAATTGGCGCAGGGGAGGGAGCCTGCTACTGGAAGGATTGGGAAAGTAGCGGATACATCGCGCTGGGGTGGGAGATCGGCGATGTGCGGGAGATGACCTCCAAGGAGGAAATCCGTGAAGCACTGGTGGAAGAAGTCGGCAGCGGTGGCATGAATGATGTACTGGCTATGTACCAGTTCGGTCATGAGATGAAGGTGGGGGACCAGGTCTTTGTAAAGCAGGGACGAAGCCGTCTGCTTGGCTGGGGAGTGGTGACATCGGACTATCGTTTCGAAGGCGAGCACTACCCGCACCGCCGCTCGGTGCAGTGGATGTCTCGGGAGGTGAGGGTACTGCCAGCGGACTTGATGATGGGGACGAAGACGCTGACGTGCATCCGGCTGTGGTGGAAATTACACCCTGTCATCCGTCAGTTTTACGACCTGGAGGTTGCCCCTGCTCTCGTGTCGCCAGTGGTGGCGTGTAAGCGTTACACAAGGGAGGACGCGCTGAGAGATCTCTTCATGCCAGAGGCGCAGGTGGACCTCGTCTTGGCGCAGCTCAGACGGCGCAAGAATGTCGTGTTACAGGGGCCGCCGGGGGTGGGAAAGACTTTCATCGCCAAGCGCCTTGCCTGTCTCCTGATGGGGGAAGTGGACAACTCGCGGATGAAGATGGTGCAGTTCCACCAGAGCTACAGTTATGAGGATTTCATCCAGGGTTTTCGGCCCCGTGAAGAAGGCGGTTTCAGCCTTCGGCAGGGCCATTTTTACAAGTTTTGCAGGCTGGCGCAGGCCGATCCGAATAGGGATTATTTTTTCATAATTGATGAAATCAACCGCGGCAACCTATCGAAGATTTTTGGCGAACTGCTGATGCTGCTGGAGCATGATAAACGCGGGCTAGAGCATACGGTGGAACTGGCATATGCCAGCGGGGAGTCGGAGGAGCCGGAACTTTTTTGGGTACCGGAAAATGTGCATGTGATCGGCACTATGAATACAGCGGACAAGTCCCTGGCTTGGGTGGATTTCGCCATGCGGCGGCGCTTTGCTTTCGTGACATTACCGCCAGAGTTTGGCGGAGCCTACCAACGGTGGATGGTCGGTGAATGCAAGGCTCCTCCTACTTTTGTCTCGGCGCTGGTGGACAGGATTCATAGGCTGAACCTGCAGATCGCAGATGACCGGCAGGTTGGATCTGGGTGCTGCATTGGGCACAGCTTCTTCACTCCTGTTCCCACGAACCTTCCTGCGGATTGGGACGAATGGCTGAAGGAGGTGGTCGATCATGAGGTGGAGCCGCTGCTTCAGGAATACTGGCCGAATGAGCCGGACAAAGTGGTCGAAGCCGCACGGATGCTGAAGGCTTGACGAATTACCTGGACCGCACTCGCTGATGTCCCTCATTCCCGTTCATAACCTGTATTACCTGCTTTCCTATGCCTGGGATCTGCTGGGGGAGGGAGACCCAGGCTACGCGGTTTTGGATGACACCCGTTCGGCACCGGAAATGCTGGCTCTGCTGCTGGCTGGCGGCATTGAAACCCTGGGCAAACGCGGTCTTTTCCAAGATTACCAGTCGCGTGTGGAGAATACTCAGCGCCTCAAAGGGAGGATCGACTTCGTGGCAAGTCTCCGCCATCTACAGCATCGGCAGGCATCCTTGGTCTGTCACTTTGATGAATTGGGGACAGACAACGAGGTGAACGGCATCCTTCGGGCCTCCTTGGACCGGTTGCTGGGTTCCAGATCCCTCTCCCCCATAGTGAAAGAACGCCTGCGGCAAACAGAGGCTGTTTTGCAGGCAGTGCCACCAGCGGCACTGCGTCGGGGGTGTTTCCGCCGTGCAAGAGTCACCCGGTACCATCGGACTTACCGAATGGCTCTATCCGTGTGCGAACTGTTGTTCGAAATCGCTCAACCAGACTCGGATGGAAGGAGTCATTCTTTTGCTGATCCATGGGCTGGCCAGACAATGCACCGGGTTTTCGAGACCTTTGTCAGAAACTTTCTCCGACGGCATCTGCCCGCTGCACAAGTGGGGGCGAAACAGATGTATTGGGATGCCCGTGGGCACTCAATGGAAGCCCAGGCTCTGCTGCCCCTGATGAAGACGGATGTAACCATCGACTGGGGTGGCGGCCATTGCACCGTTTTGGACTGCAAATTTTACGAGCACAGCTTCACCCGGTCTTTCGGCGAGCCGAAACTTGACTCGGGCAATCTGTATCAAATGGCCGCTTATTTGCACCATCATCCGCTGCGGGCGTTAGGCGGGGCCATGCATGGCGTGCTGCTTTATCCGGCTGTAGATGGTAATTTCCTGCACCACTATGATTTCATGGGCCACCACCTCACGGTTGCTAGTGTGGACCTCGGCCAGGCCTGGCCTGATATTCACGCTCGCCTGCTGAATGTGATCCGCTGGCCGCACTCGCCGCAGGCTTAAGCGAGCTTACGAACTTTTACTCGCAAAGGTTTATCCGCATCTGAACCGGTGACAAGAGTGTGTGAAATGGAGCGTAGATAGAGTATCTGTTATTGGTTGCTTTCTTCGCCGATAATCCGCGCCCACCATGCCCTCCGTTCTCGCTCTCTTCGCCCACCCAGATGACATTGAATTTGTTGCCGCTGGCACCATGCTCCTCTTGCAGGAGCGGGGCTGGGACCTGCATTACATGAATATGTGCACCGGCAATGGCGGCTCGGTGCAAATGGATGGCCCAACCACCTCCCGCACTCGCTTGGCGGAAGGGCAGGAGGCCGCCCGCATCCTTGGGGCCACCTTTTACCCGCCCATCGCCGATGACCTGGAACTCACCTACAGCGTGCCGCTCCTGCGCAAAGTCGCCGCCGTCGTCCGCGAGGCCCAGCCCACGATCGTCCTCACGCACTCGCCCGCCGATTACATGGAGGACCATCAGAACGCCCAGCGCCTGGCCTGTACCGCTGCCTTTGCCCATCCCATCCAGAACTTTGTCACCGATCCCCAGCGGCCCTCCTTCCTCCATGACGTGACCGTTTATCACGCCATGCCTCACGGCCTTTGCGATCCCCTCCGCAAGCGCATCCACGCGGGGGCCTATGTCAACACCACCCGCGTCCATGCCCAAAAGCGCGAATCCCTCGCCGCCCACGTCAGCCAGAAACATTGGCTGGATGTCACGCAGGGCATGGACTCCTACCTCGTGAGCATGGACGAATCCTCCCGCAAGGTCGGGGCTCTTTCCGGCCAGTTCGATTTCGCCGAAGGCTGGCGCCGCCACCTTCACCTGGGCTACAGCGCCACCGCTGTGGACCCTCTCAAAGATGCCTTGGGTGAAGACTGCCTGATCAATGAGGCCTACGAAGCCTCTCTGAAAGACTAGCAGAGACGGCGGCTCCATTTTGCCAAGAAACCGATTGGGGCCATGAGATATTTCTCATGGCCCAAAGTCTTACGCCTCGGCCAGTCTCTTCAGGAGCTCTTCTGGCGTTTGCCCATTCAGGTTTTTCTTTACCCGCAGGACCAATTTGTCACGCGTCAGTGGCGGCAATTGATCGATAATTGCTCCATGGATCTCTGGTGCAGCCACCAGTCCCCAGGTATCAATGCTGTGTTCGTCGATCAATTCCCCAATCCGCTGGCCGATCTTGCGGATAGCACGAAGTTCCAACTCGGCTTCCAATGGCAAACGCTCGGCGGATGAATTGCCTTGCCCCATGGATTCCATGGCAGAAAAGCCACCGGCTTTGTCGGTGACTTGGTCGCTCAGTTTTTCCAGGGATTCAGGAATGTCCATGGCATCTAGGGCGGTGATTCGCCCCTCTGCATGTCCGCGATAAGCAATGAAGTGTCCGCGATCCGTAACGATAAGAAGTTCAGGCAGGGCTTTCATAAGAAGTCGAGTTTCTTCTCCTTCATCGCTACCGCCTACCTAACTGGCCCTTAGGAAGTGTGGACGATGCGAATCATCGCATTCCTTGAACCAAAAAAAGAAGCTCGGCTACTCTCGCACGCTCAGGCGGAAAAAGACACGGCTCGGCAATGATCCGCCGGTCGCGGGAGTGGCGATGGCTTGCATCACTTGTGGATCATCTGCAGGAGATGATTCGGTGGTGAGTACGACATTGAGGGTCAGACTGCCATTGTTCTGGCCACTCCGGAACCAATGAGTGAGGTCTGTGGACCATTCGACTTCGGCTGTCGTGTCTTGCCGATTCAAAGCGCGGTTATAGCCAAAGATGGCGTTACTCTGAGTCACAGTGATGGACGTCATTCCTTTGTTCCGGCTATCTCCGGGCAGAGAACCCATGTAGTATTCCAAAAGATTCGACACACCATCACCATCGGCATCATCATTGGCACCTCGTTTCGCGGGATCTTGGATCTGGTTGAAAGACCAGTTTTGAACAGGTCGGTCGGCAATGCTCGCAGTGGCACTTGAATTCAGGCCGAGGGTGTAACTTGCATCGGCGAGCGTAGCGATTTGGACAGTCTCCGCACCTTCGGCAAGATCATCCGGTAAAACGATCAAGGGTAAATTCGCCGAGGATTGCCCTTCTGGGATGACGATGGAGTTCTGAAATCCTGAATAATCCAATCCCGAGGTAGCGCTGCCAGTCGCGGCCAGAGGCACCGTCAGGGCACTGGTCGTGCTGCCAGTGCGTGAAATGGTAAACAACAAAGATTGGTCACTTACGCTCTCACCGGCGGCAGAATCAGGAGCTGTCAGGGTGACAACGCTGGCTGCGTTGGATGTCGAAAACGGGATCACCAGGATGCGCACATCAATCGGCTGATGCGTGCCGTTGATCTGCGGCAAGTCCTGTGTGAAGATGCGGAATTGATTACCGTTGGTGGACCACGCCACAAGGTTATCCTCCGCCGCAGCGGATCGGGATGAATCGGCGGTGATAAAGAGTGCTGCCGTCGAGGGATTGATGACCGTTCCATCTCCGAAAAGCAGGTCCATTCCCTCAGATCCAGGTGTGGCCGTCAGCCCAAAATCAGTCAGTCCTGCATTCATTTGGGTGACCGACCCTCCACTGCTGATAGCCGCTGAAAAAACGCCCGTCGTCTGTGCGGGAATGTACACAAAGCTAAAGGTGCCAGTTTGTCCAGACGCATCATTGTCACGCACATCCACCACCCACCGACCATCTTCAATACGGATCGAGCAGACATTGTCTCCCAAAGATCCCCCATTGCCATTGGTCACCGCCAGTAAATTGCCTGCGGTGGACAGTCCATCAATCCCATAAGTCCCCGGAATACTTAACAGTGACACAGAGACCCCGGCAGGAAGATTGCCACTCAAAATCGCTCCCGTGCTATCCACACTCGCTCCAGTCCATCCTGCTTCATACGGCAAGTAGGCCACACTGATACCCGCAGTCTCTTCGGCTGTGGCAGGGTTTGCGGTAGAGCTATTGTCATTCGCATTGTCCAGCACGCTCACATTGACGCTGCCATCCGTCCCAGCGAAAGGCAGGGCAAGATTGTCCAGAGCATTTAAACTGCTGGAGATGGTCGCTGGGCTGTTCCAGTTCGTTGCCAACGTAATGCCAGCGTTAAACGGCACTGTTGCACCTGAGATCTTGAGAGACAAATCACCTTCGTTGTTTCCAGGCAAGTTGAAATCATAGGGCGGCAGGCTGGTTCCCACCACGGTCCACGCTGGCGGGTCAAACAAGCCCACGGAGCGTTTTTTGGAATCAGTGGGTGCTGGTGCTTCGACGAATACAGACACCGTCACAGGGGTGGAATCCACGACTTGCCCTAAACTGTCGGTGGCTTTGGCTGTGAATGTGTAGGTGCCCGGCGGCAGGTTGGTTAGACTGAGGCTGAATGGAGCCTGCGTATCCACACCCAACGAAGTGAGAGTGGCACTTCCTTTGAAAAATTCCACCTGTCTGACAGGTGCTTCAGTGTCCTGGGCGTTGGCTACCAACATGACATTCCCAAGTGCAGGGATCGCTGTGCCATTGGTAGGTGAAGTGATCGCAACGGTAGGCAATTCATCACCTACCTGAACGGTGATGTTAGCAATGGTGGAAAGCGTTGCCTCATTCGTATTGTCCACGGCGACGGCGGAAATATTATGACTGCCTAACGGTGGGTTCGTCCAGGCATAGGCATACGGTGCCGTTGTGTCTTCTCCCAGCTTCACTCCTTCTCGGTAGAACTCGACGCGCCGTACAGAACCATCGGCATCTGCCGCCGTGGCAGTGAGCTGGATGGTTACGGGTGTGGCAAAAGCAGCCCCTGATACCGGTGTATCTAAGGTAATGGTCGGTGCCTGGTTCACTGACGTGCTGAAACGTCGGGGGGCAGAACTGCTGGTTAGGCTTCCATCGGAAACGGCAGCATACCATTCGTAGTTTTTTCCTGCTTCTAGTCCTGTCCAGTTCAGGGAGGCCACACTGCCTCCTGCTGGCACGGTGACTGTGCCCAGCGGCACCCAGTTCATCACCGGAATCTGCATGTTGTAAGGAAGCTGAACGGTGGATTCCCATGAAGGAACACCATCACTGGCATTGACCGCTCGATCCAACGTGGGGGAATAACTCTGCAGACGGATGGAATTGCTTGCGGGAGAGAAGGTCAACGTGCGAAGAAATCCATTGCCACCATTGGCCGTCCCTTGGTAATCGGAAAGCACTGAGTAAACGGTTCGGCCTTGATACACATCTGCCCGCCGTCCTTCAGCGTGAATGTGCCCGCACAGCATGAGGAAGAAGTTCGGATTGTCCTTCAGCGCATCATAGATGCCTCGGCCTTGAGCGCTAAAATTCGCAGGATTGCCGCCGCCGATGATGGAATGGCTGGTGGCGATGGCACGCCTATGTGGATGGGCTTTGAGCAAAGCATCCGCCCAGTTTAGAATGGCTGCGTTGGGAGTTGTATCGTAGGCAAAATGAATGGCGATGAAATCCAACCCACTAGCGCTGAAAAGCTGATAGTTATTCGTGTTGTCACTGCCATAGTTCCCCCCCCAATAAGTGCGCTTGGCAAAACGGCTGATGCCAAAGTACTCGTTGTAAAAGGAAGTGGAACCGCCGTCATAGTTGCCGATGGGGTCCATGTCATGATTCCCAGGTGCTAGGCCAAAGGGGACGCCATGAGCAAGCAATGTGGTCACCGGGTTTTCCAGTCGCGACATGGCAGCGGAAGCTCGTGTCCATTCGATGTCGTTTCCTCCATTGTTGCCCTTTTGCACGATGTCTCCCATGTGACTCACAAAGGCGATGTTGCGCGCATTCTTGTTGTCCACTACCCACTTCGTTTGAGCTCCAAAAGTGGCAATGAGCTGCTGGACCGTAATGGTGTCCGCACGACCGGAAGCACCCTCGGAATAAAACTGCGTGTCAGGAATCTGGATGAGGTTAAAGTCAGGTCCTGGAGCGACCGGAGTGGTGTGACGACCATAAAAGGTCACAGTCATTGCATCTCCGTTAGGGTCAAAAACATCCGCCTGCAGCTGAACAGAGGTGCCTGAGAAGGAGGCCTCATTCGCTGGTGTGGATAAAGCCACCGCAGGATGATTCGCCGTGGGAAGAATATGCAGGTTGGCTGCCTCACTTTCACGAGTCGCACCGCGTTCATCCAGCACCCGGGCAGTGACTGTGTATTGACCGATAGCAGGGGCTAACCAAATGTATTGATACGGGGCAGTTGAGTCTTCCCCGACTTTCACACCGTCCACCAAGAAATCCACCTTAACCACGGGGCCATCTGCATCAGCGGCGGTAGCTTCAAAAGTAACGGGGGATGAGACTGCCGCGCTGGACACTCGTGCCGGCTGAGTCAGTGTGATCGTGGGTTCGATGTTTGGCACACCGAAAGGCACACCAGCCACCCAAAGGGGGCCATTGGTCAGTGTGCCGACATCAGCTCCAGCCGAGCTCGCAGTCGTTGTGCCGCTGCCTTCATTCAGTCCAAATCGGCCGATCAAGCCCGATGCGCTGCTGATAGGTTGATCTTTTCCAGCAGCGATTTCAGCCGCGCTACGCGCGTAATTCCAAACACGCACTTCATCAAGACGCCCTCTAAATGCACCCTCGGCAACACCAGTAGAGTTCATGGCGGTGCCTATGCCAAAATGCTGGATGCTATCAAAGCGTGGCCGCGCATTCGCAGTGACTGTTGTCGAGCCAACTTCGATCCCATTGAGGTACAATTTCCAGGTGCTCGTGCCATGGTCAAACGTTGCGGCCGCATGGTGCCAGGCATTGTTAGTCACAGGCTCATGAATGGCCGTGATGGGAAAATTTTCCCCCGCAGAGATTCCCGTGGTTGGCTGGGCTTCGAAGTCAGCCACCAGACGGCCCGTCTCGTTGATGCCAAAGAAGATGTTGCAGTCCACGTTGCTTCCATCGCTTTCACCACGGCCCTTGCCAAAGAGGGGGGTAGCATTCACTCCTCCTGAACCTGAGCCCGATGTGCGGCCTGCCCCCTCACGTCGGAACCAACATTCCAGGGTGAATCCCGCATCGCTCATCTGCCCCACATTCAGTGTCGGTGCAGTACCCATCGTCACATAGTCATTCAGACCATCAAAGGACAGGGCTGTGTTTGCTGGGATGTTGACGGGATCCAGCGTTACGGTCACTTGTGTGATGGCTGTTGTCGCCACATTTCCTTCATTATCGGTTGCTCTAGCTTGGTAGTCATAATGACCTGCTGAGAGGTTGAGATCCGTGAACGAATACGGAACAGAAGTGTCTGTCGCAATGACGGCACCATTGCGCACAAATTCCACTTGGATAACACTGCCGTCTGCATCCGTTGCAGTCGCTTCAAGGGAAAAGTTTGCGGATCCCGTGGCCGTGGCTGCCGGGGCAGGGGACGTCAGCGTTACGTCGGGTAATACGGGCGCCGTGAAGAAGGCGAAGCTAAAGACATCATCGGCTGCCGCTGAAGTGTTTTGAAGGTTAGGTGTGGCTGCCGGTAGATCTCGGCATTCAATGACCCAACGGCTATTCGCATCATCCCAGGCAGATGAAACGATGTTATCTGTGGTATTTCCTACCCCTCCCTCTGGACTCACCAAGAGCGTGCCCGTGAGATTAGACTCTCCGGCGATCGTGAGATACCAGATCCCCGTCGTGCCTTTGGTGACCGTAATGGTTTTACCTGGAACATGAGCGGAAATGTCCAGACTCGCATCACCATTGACGCGGCCAATTGCGGTGAGCTTTTCGCTCCCGACCTTATCAAGTGGCAGATACACAAAACCGACTCCGTCATTTTCATAGCTGGCTCCATCCACCCCATTGTCATGGCAATAGATCGTAAACGAGCCATTCGAGTTCGCTTGGGACAAGGCGTAGTTGTCTTCATTTCGAGCTCCCGTGACCAGGAGGATTCCGTTCTGTGAGGCGTTGTTTCCAGTGAGGGTATTGAGGTTGAGGGTGTATTGCCCACTGGGCGAGGCGAGATCAATAAAATGCGTATTGAGCACCAGAGACGAACTTCCAACCAACTGCGTTAGCTCCCCGTTGTTGACGGTATTACGAGCGATACCACCGATCCATTGAGTGTAAGGGAAGAAACCAAAATTCACATTCATGTTCACCTCTCCCCCTGCCGGAGAACTGAATAGAGCGATGGTGTAATCGGTTAGGCCATCATTGGGGCCAAAACCCGCCGTGGCGAAAAACCGACCGATGGTGTCCCCTTGGGCCGTGTTGTCACGCGACAATTCAGAGACCATCGGAATGAGCACACCGACATCTGGATCCACCCCAGCGCCAAAGTTTATACCATAGTCGCCTCGGTTTCCGCCTTCGATAGAAAAGTGAGCTGAACTTCCAGCCTTCTTCGTGAGTGTGACAGAGGTCTCCTCATTGCCTGCATCGTTTTGTATCACCGTGAGCCCTCCAAACTCGGTGCTTTGAGCCGCGGCGAAAATGGGCAGCCAGAAACAGGCAATGGCTAAAAAATGGGGCAAACGAATCATATCATCGGGGGGATGGACAAACCTGAAAACGAATTAGCGGACTGACGAAGCGGCCCTGACAGGAGCGGGAGGAGCCACTACAACAGCGGTCGGGGGTGTTTCATCGAGGGCTCTCTGGGCTTTCTCTAACATGCTAACGAAGTGAGGTTGCCCTCTTTCTAAATTTGGTCGGGCTAGGATGTGATCTCTTAACTCCCGCCAGATCTTCTGAGCATCTTCTGGCCGTCCCCATTCCGCTAACAGCTGGGCCTTTCGCGCCATCCATTCCTGCGGCAGTGGACTGGCCTGCTGCAGCGCATCCAGGTGACCTAGTGCCACCTCGTACTGTCCCGCTGCCATCGTGACTTGGAACGCTTTCTCCAGCAGTTCAGGGTGCAAACTCAAACGCGTAACCCCTTCATTCAAGACCCTCACTGCTTCGGTTGGATTGCCCTTTGAAAGCCAAACATCAGCCATTTCCAAAAACACTTCAACTTCTGGCTGGCTACAGTTTTCGATCACGGCTTGAAAGTCACCGATAGCTTCGTCAGATCGTTTGAGTTGAAGCTTCACCCTTGCACGTTCTGTGAGTGCCTTGGCGTGTTTCGGATGCGTTTCGAGAAACAGATTCAGCATGGCTTCCGCCGCTTGCCATTGACCACCTTTCGCTAAAGCCAGCCCCTGCACCAGCGACACTGGGTGTTTACCTGGGGCCAGCCTTTCTGTACGCTCCAGCGCCACTAAGGCAGAACTCCACTCGCCATGTTCCTCACAGGCCATGGCAAGACGGAAATGCAGATCTGCATTCTCCGGCTCATTTTTTAAAGCCTCTTCGATCTCGCTCACCACTTCATGGTAATCTCCATGGCCATGAGCATGCGCAGCACAACCCCAAATGAGGCTGAACAGCACCAGGCGAAAGCAAGTAACAGAATAATAAGGCAGGAGTGCCATTAATCGCTTCAAAACTCCAAATTCACCGATTCCCAAGTGAAGGTTTCGACACAAGCTTTCCGCCTGTTTGAGCGAACTAACGCCAAGCCCCTAAAACCACGGGTGTTAGGGTTTCATTCACCATGACACCTCTTCTGTGTGACATTAAAATCACGTCTTAGAAGTCATTAAAAACAAAGGGGCGATCCTGGGGAAAGGTAATTTGTGGCTGAAAATCAAGCGGGCGTTCCGTACCTTGCTGGATGCCGTTTCGTCTTCTTCTTTTCTCTGTCGCTCTCCACAGCTCCTTTCTCCTCGCGGTTGATCCTTCCTCGTCCCCTAAATCTCAGCTCACCGAGCCGATGAATCAGGCTTGGGATGCAGTGTGGAACCGCTTTTATCTCGATAAAGTTCAAACCTTTGCAGATTACCTTAGCAGTTACGAAAAAGGCCTAGAACAATCTCACCTGCCCACGGCGGATGAAGTGAAGCGTCAATACCCGAATCCCTGCGGTTATGGCACAGGCATGGAAGATGGAGCCATCCTGGGCGGAGCCATGCTCAGTGTCCTTTGTGATCGTTTTGCAGTGACCGGTGAGGCGCAACTGCGCGATCGTGCGGCCAGTGTCTTTGCTGGCCTCCGCCGCTGCGTCATCGTGCATGGCGTGCGTGGATTCGTTGCCCGCAATGTCTGCCCCCAGGATGGCACCAGTGTTTATATCAATTCCTCCCGGGATCAGGTCACCCACTTCGTCCACGGCCTGTGGCAGTATTATCATAGCCCGCTCTCCACCGATCTCACCCGCCAGCAAACCCGCACTATTTTGGCCGATGTGGCCGAGCGGATGATCGAATTCGTCACGCCTGAAAACGACTATGACTTCTGCCGTGCCGATGGCACACGCTGTCCGCTGGGCATCTGCCGCATGTGGAACGTGCAGGCCCATGAGGCCGCGCGCCTGCCCATGATCTACGCCGCCGCCTGGGATGTGACGCGCGATGAACGCTACCGCAAAATGTGGCGTCAGTATGTGGTCGAGGCCACAGAGCAATCCGCCTCGCCCGATCCCAACAAACCCGCTTACGCCCTCCTCCAGATGCAATGCTCTTTAGAAGTGCTGCATGACTTGGAGCCTGATGCAGCCCTGAAGGTGACTCTTCAGGCTCGAATGGCCCATGTCCGTGATCTAGCCATGAAGCGCTTTAATAGCACTGCGGCAAAGATCGCCACTAAAAGCCCTGAAGAGATGCGGATGCTAGGTCCCGATTGGCGCAAGGTCGCCGTGTGGAAGGACCAAAAGGGCTACCAGGTCCCTCAGTGGGGGCCTTACCGCGAGATCTGGCATCTCACTCGCGAAGCTGGCGAATCCGCCCTCGTCATTCTCATGATCAATCCCGGAACGGTTACCCCCGAGCAAAAAGGTGCTTTGGAGAAAATGATCCTACAGACGGACTATCTGCGCAACTCCAGTTGCGGCCTCATCTACCACCTCGCCGCTTATTGGAAGGCCCGCCGCCACGCAGTCCTGGCAGAGTAATCTATTTTAACAAATGAAGCATTCTTGATGCCCTTCCAACCAGCCCTCATTTAGTCCAATCCTGAGTGAGGAAACTTAATAAAGGACAGTGGCGGTGAGAGAGGGATTCGAACCCTCGGTAGCGGTAAGGCTACGCATCTTTAGCAAAGATGTGCTTTCGACCACTCAGCCATCTCACCAAAACTGTCTGCCGCAGTGCGGGCAGGTGTGACTATTAGCGCGACACTGGGGCCGTCGTCAATGCAAAAGATGCAGTCATGAAACAGAATCTCCACTTCCCCCTCAGCAGGTCCTGCGTACTCTACCTTGTCTATGAATAATGGGAACCCTTCTGACCGACCTGGCACTCTCGAAAAAGCGCTCAAGATCAACCTTGCCCACAAGATCTACGGCACCTTCGCTGAAATCGGGGCAGGGCAGGAAATCGCCAATTGGTTTTTCCGGGCCGGCGGTGCTTCCGGCACGGTGGCTAAGACCATGTCTGCCTATGACATGACTTTTAGCGATGAGATCTATGGCAAGAGTGCCCGTTATGTCTCACGGCAGCGCATGGTCGCTATGCTGGATCACGAATACGAGATCGTGCATGAGCGCCTCGCGGAAAAGAGAGGGCAGGGGACGACTTTTTTCGCCTTGGCCAATACCGTTCGCGCCAAGGGCTTTCGAGATACCAAGGAGGAATGCCATGGCTGGATGGGGCTGCGTTTTCAAACCGAACCTATGGGGCCGTGCAATGACATCCAACTCCACGTTCGTCTCACCGATGCCACCAACGCCCGCCAGGCCGAGGCCCTCGGCATCCTCGGGGTCAATCTCCTCTACGCGGCATATCATCTGCGGGATCATCTGCCGACTTTCCTCCACAGTCTCATGGATGAACTCACTCGCTGGCGGGTGGAAATTGACATGGTGGACTTTAGCGGCCCTGCCTTCGAGGCCTCAGTGTTTCAAGACCGACTGGTGGCGTTGGAGCTGGTTCGCAGTGACCTCGCGGATGCGGCACTTTTCGGGGCCAATGGCGAGATCTGCCAAGCTTCCGATGTGCTTTATAAACGCCCGGTGTTGCTTAATCGTGGGAGTTTTGACCCCATCACTCGGGTGAATTTGGATATGCTTGAGCAGGGTGGTAAAGCCTTCGTTCAGGACTTTGGTCCGCTGGCCGACAACCACATCGAGATCCTGGAAATCACCATGCACAATCTGCTCTGCATGGAAGACTGCGCTGTGGAGTACGACAACTTTCTAGCTCGTGCCGATATCCTTCAGTCCTTGGGAAAAAATGTGCTGATTTCTAAATACGCTGAGTTCCATCGCCTCAGTGGTTTCTTGGCACGGCACACTCGCGATCCCATCGGCATCATCCTCGGACTGCCTTTGTTTGAAGAACTCTTCAATGAACGCTGGTACACGGATCTGGAAGGTGGGCTCATGGAGGCCTTTGGCCGTCTATTCCGCAACCAAGTTCGCCTTTACGTGTATCCCGCAGGCGATCCGATGACAGGGAAGATTCGCGATGCATGGAATGCCCGCGTCACCCGTGAACAACAGCATTTGCTCAACTACCTCCTGGATACAGGGTCCGTCCACCCCATCCAGAATGGCTTGGATGACAGCATCTTCCAGACCAGTGCCGATGTCCGCCAGATGATCCTTCAGCACGATGAGCGCTGGCGTACCCTGGTGCCGCCGATTGTCCTTGAACGCGGCCCATGGACTCTAGCTTGAGTGCTGGCTAGTCACTCGCTGGTTTTGGAAGTGGCATCTCCAAGATCCACTCCAGTGCGGCCTGCCGTTTGTCTGCTTGCAGCACGGAGAGAAGTTCTGTGCGCAGTTCATCCAGCCGAGGCAGCCGTTCATCCTGTCGTTTGATGAGACGGATGATGTGCCACCCTAACTCGCTCTGGATGGGGGAATTCATCTTTCCAGTTTGCAAGGCTTGAGCGGTTAGAAGCACTGCCTGAGGTGTTCTGGATAGCCCCAGCCAGCTTAGATCCCCCTGTTTCCGTTTGGTCCGCGAATCTTCGCTGTGTGTTTGCACCAGGGTGGCCCAGTCTGCACCACTTAACAGTCGCTGGTGCAGCTTCCGTATTTCCGCGCTCCGGTCTCTGGCCTCACGCCCACTTTGGGCCAGGAAAAGGTGTTCAATCCGCTGCATTTGAGGCAATGTTAATGCGGTAGATTGGGCTTGGTATGCCGCTTGAAGTTCCTCCGCAGTGACGAGGCTAGATGGAGCCATTCGTGCTTCCAGCCAAGCTTGGTCTAAGAGCGCTTCACGGATACGATTTTCCATTTCTATCTCGGTCATTCCTTGGCCAATTAGGCGCTGATCCCGCTCCATGGGCTTCTCCCACTGTCGTCGCCAGGCCTGCATTTCACTTTCCAGGGCCTTGCTCACATCTCGATCAAAGGTCATCGCTCCCTGCCTCTCTCGGCGGATGTTGATCGCTGCGCGTAAACGATCTTCCGTTGCATCTGCCGTCAATCCACGGAACTGGAGCTGTGCGACTTCTTCTCTGAACTCTTTTTCGGAGATCTCATTCTCCAGGCCTAACAAAATACGTCGCAATGAATCTTGCTTGAAGTGACAGATGGCGATCAGCAAGCAAAGCGAAATGGGACACCACCAGGCTTTCATCGGGACTTGGAAGGTTGGATCTTAGCCCGCCGCTCGATTGGGCTCAATGTCTTCAGGCCCTCCATCTCTTTCAAAAAGGCCTCGATATCCCCACCATTCGCTCTCAGTCGGGCCTCAAAGGCAGGCACCAGATCGTAATAAGTAGCCAGGGTATTTAAGCGAGCATTGTTCATCGGTTTTTTAAACCACCGATCCAGTTTCAGGGACCCACCATAGCGTTTGTTCATCGCTTCCAGTCGTAATTTCATCCTCGCAAAGGCTGCCTGCTTGCCCTCCCGCATGGCTTTTTCGTCGAGATTTTTTTGGGCATACAAATGAGCCACCTCGGAGCGAGTTTGCAGCACCTCGCGTATGAAATCCTTCTCCACGCACATCTCCTTTTCATACTGCGCGAGATCCTTCAGTCGGCCTTGAGCACGCAGCCAGCGCCGGGTGCCCTCGCGCCCCACTACGGTGGCCAGAGCTTCGTTAAAATCTGTGTCTCCTTGGAGATAGATCCTCTGATGAGTGAGCTCATGGAAAATCAATTCAGCCAGGGACGCATCATCTCGGCCTAGAAACGTATTCAGCAGCGGATCCCGCAGATAACCCAGGGTGGAGTAGGCCTCCACCCCACCGACATACACATCCAGCCCTTCAGCACGCAATTTTTCCGCCTCTTTTTCGGCCAGAGACTCCTTGAAAAATCCACGGTACTTCACACTCCCCACCAGGGGATACCACCAGCGTTTGGCCTCCACACTAAATTCCGGGGTGGCAAAGATCACCCACACCACATAGCGGCGCCCGAGATTGGTGTAGCGCTCATATTGCCCTTCAGCAGGTAGCCCCAGATGCTCCTGCGCGAACTTCCTCACGTGAGCCACTGTGTTGAGTTTCTCCTTCAGCAGGGGTTTCGACTTGGGATCGGCGAGCACCTTGTCCACGGGACGGGCCTTGCTCAGGATCTCCACCTGACCTCGCAGGGCCTGCGTGTAGAAGCCCACCGTCGAACAAGAAGTGAGTGCTAGCCCTAAAAAAAGACTAAACACGCATCGCCATGTGTCTAAGTTGTTGCCTTTGCGCTTCATCGCGTCACGATGCTACGAAAGTGCCACTCCACCAAGCTGGAACTTTTCCCCCCATCCTCAGCCCAACCTTTGTTCATGTCCTTCATCCACGATGACTTCCTGCTGTCTTCGAAGACCGCACGCCGCCTCTATCACTCCTTTGCCAAGGATGAACCCATTCTGGATTACCACAATCACCTGCCGCCGAAGGACATCGCTGAGGATCGCCAATTCAGAAACCTTCATGAAATCTGGCTGGAAGGTGACCATTACAAATGGCGCGCCATGCGCTGCAATGGCATCCCTGAAGAGTTCATCACTGGCGATGCCAGCCCCAAAGAAAAATTCATGGCGTGGGCAAAAACGGTTCCGCACACGCTGCGTAACCCTCTTTACCACTGGACCCACATTGAGCTGAAACGCTACTTCGGCATTGATGAACTCCTCAATGAAAAGACCGCCCCGGCAATCTGGGAGCAGACTCAGGCCGCCCTGGCCCGCCCAGAAATGAGCACCCGAGGGATTCTCCGCAGTCAAAACGTGAAGGCCCTCTGCACAACGGACGATCCTACAGATGACCTTTCCTGGCACAAAAAGTGTGCCGATGACGGTTTCGAAATCGGTGTTTACCCCACTTTCCGCCCGGACAAAGCTTTGGCCGTGCAGCAGCCGGAAGCGTGGAATGCCTGGTGTGATAAACTGGCCTCCGTCTCCAACACGGACATCAATAACTTCAGCGCCCTCCTGACCGCTCTGGAAAAGAGACATGACTTTTTCCACAGCATGGGCTGCCGCCTCAGTGACCACGGCTTGAACCGTTGTTACGCAAATTTCTCCACTGAGGCCGCTGCTTCACGCATCTTTGATCGCTATCGCAGCCACCGCACCAAAAGGCTCTACCCAGAGGATCATGAACTCCTCGCCACACACATCATGCTCCACGTGGGCCGTCTGAATGCGCGCCACAAATGGACCATGCAGCTACACCTCGGCCCCGTCCGAAATAACAACTCCCGCCTCGCCAAAAAAGTCGGTGCAGATGTCGGTTGTGACAGCATCGGCGATTACCCACAGGCCGAGTCTCTGAGCCGCTTCCTGGATGCCTTGGATACAGAAAACTCCCTACCCAAGACAGTTCTCTACAACGTTAATCCTGCGGACAATTATGTCTTCGGCACCATGGCAGGTAACTTTGCCGATGGCACAACCCCCGGCAAAGTCCAGTTCGGCTCAGGCTGGTGGTTTGTGGATCAGAAAGAAGGCATGGAATGGCAGATCAATGCCCTGAGTAACCTGGGCTTGCTCAGCCGCTTCATCGGCATGCTGACAGATAGCCGCAGCTTCATGTCTTTCCCCCGTCACGAGTACTTCCGCCGGACCCTCTGCAATCTTTTGGGCAACGACATCGAAGCTGGCCTCATCCCGGACGATGACGAATTGACTGGCAGCATGCTCAAAAACATCTGCTACGCCAATGCCAAGGCCTACCTAGGACTCGAAGTCAGCTAAATCCCGTCTCTTTCCTCAATCAGCGCGTCTCTTTCACAAAAGGGCGCGCTTTTTTATTTCATCTAGGAATGGCTTCCTATCGTCGCAAAGATCAGCGCGTTTCTCCCAGCATTCGCTTAACGCTCGCCTCTTGCACCCTACGGCTTTCTGCGCTCCCCTCTTTCCCCGCACTTTTTTGCCTCGTCCCATGCCTGAGACCGCTCCATCGCCCCTCATCACCAACATTGCAGCTTATCAATTCGCCACGCTGACGGATCTTAAGTCGCTGAGGGAACGTCTCGTGGCACAGTGCAAAGCTTGGGGGCTCAAAGGTACCATCTTGCTCAGCACGGAAGGGGTCAATCTCTTCATTGCTGGACTGCGTCCTCAAATCGACCTTTTATTGGCTGAGCTGCGTGCCTTACCTGGGCTCGAAAGCCTGACCCCGAAATTTAGTGAAAGCGCGGATCAGCCCTTTCGTCGCATGTTGGTGCGAATTAAAAAAGAGATCATCGCCTTTGGAGTCGAAGGGATCGAGCCTGCAAAATACACCTCTCCACGCATTGAGGCTAAAACGCTCAAGCAATGGCTGGATGAAGGTCGCCCGATCACATTGCTGGATACTCGCAACGACTACGAGGTGAAGCTCGGCACCTTCAAGAACGCTCACATCATCGGCGTAGATAGCTTTCGCGACTTTCCAGACGCCGTACGCCGCCTACCCGAAGAGCTCAAGAAGCAGCCCATTGTCACCTTCTGCACAGGGGGCATTCGTTGTGAAAAAGCAGCGCCCTTCATGGAGCGTGAAGGTTTTCAGCAGGTCTGGCAGTTGGAGGGGGGCATCCTCAAGTACTTCGAGGAAGTCGGCGCTGCTCATTACGACGGAGAGTGCTTTGTGTTCGATCAACGGGTCGGAGTAGATCCAGCGCTTTCGGAAACTGAGTCCACCCAGTGCTTCGTCTGCCAGTCCCCATTGACGGAGGAGGATCAAAAGGACTCCCGTTTTGTCGAGCATGTTTCGTGTCCCTACTGCTTCAAAACCACAGAGCAGCAGATGCAGGAAAACATCGCCACTCGCCACGCCGCCATTCAGCGGGAAACCACTCCTCTCCCTGGCAGCGTGCCTTATGATCACGAGCAGCCGCTGAATGTGCCGGAGGCCTGCGATGGGCGGACTCTTTTAGAAACCCTCACTGCGGTCCTCCCACATGTGCCGTTGGCTGAGTTGCTGTCTCGTTTTGAAAATAAACGTATTCTTGATCAGGAGCACCAGCCGGTACCTCCACATCAGGTCGTCAGGGCAGGGGAGCGTTACCTGCGCCTACTCCCAGCCATGGTCGAGCCACCCGTGAATGCGGACATTCGTCTGCTACATGAAGATGAGGCCCTCATCGTGCTGGAAAAACCTGCCCCATTGCCCATGCACGCTGGGGGTCGTTTCAATCGCAACACGCTGCAATACATCTTGCACCAGGTTTACCAGCCCCAAAAACCTCGGCCGTGCCATCGGCTGGATGCGAATACCACGGGCCTAGTCATCGTCGCCCGCACACGTCACTTCGCAGGCAATATCCAGACTCAATTTGCCCAGGGTAAAGTGGCTAAAACTTACCTCGCCCGTGTCCGTGGTCATCCTGCTGCAGATTCATTTCATTCTGAGGCGCCCATCAGCGATATCCCTGGCACGCTTGGCAGTCGTGACGTGGATGAAGATCAGGGCCGCTCGGCGCGAACAGAGTTTCGTGTTGTCAGTCGTGAAGCGGATGGTTCTTCGATCGTTGAGGCCCGCCCGATTACAGGCCGGACCAATCAGATCCGTATCCACCTCTGGCAGCTAGGTCACTCGATCATCGGGGATCCTGTTTACCTCCCTGGGCAGGCGGTCGGTGATACCCAGACTCTCGATACCGAGTCAGCCCCTCTCTGTCTTCATGCCTGGAAGGTCTCCTTCACGCATCCTTTGACCAAGAAGTCAGCAGAATTTGAAACAGCACGTCCAGCCTGGGCTTGATGTCTGGTGTTCTTTGGCCCCGGCATTCATATTCTGGACAGCGCCTTACTGCAAAAAGGGATTGCTGCGTCGTTCCTCGCCCAGAGTCGTGTCAGGCCCATGGCCCGGGAAGATCTGGGTCACTTCGGGCAATGACCATAGCTTTTCCCGAATGCCCGTCACCAATTGTTGGTGTGAGCCACCAGGGAAGTCAGACCGCCCCAAGCTACCGCTAAATAGGACGTCGCCACTGAAAAGTAAATTTTCCTCCCCCAGCCAAAAACAAAGGCTATCGGGTGAGTGTCCAGGGATATGCTGTAGCTTCCAAACCTTATCTCCCACGGTCACCTCAGTTTGATCCTTCAGCACATGGTCCACGGTGAATTCAGGCACTGAAAAAGCGCTGCCTGCCATCGCACCAAAGAATTTCTCCAGTGTCAGATTGCGATCGAAGTCAGTCCACGCATAAATCGGACATCCATGTCGTTCTTTCACGGAGGCTACATCCATCACATGATCAAAGTGCTGATGAGTCAAAAATAGCGCATCCACCTCCACGTTTTGACTTTCTAGCCATCCTGCAACCCCCTGGGGTGCATCCACAAGGAGATTAAATCGCGGCATGCGGAGCAAATGGCCGTTGGTTTCGACGATTCCCCCTGTATAAGTTTCCAATTGTAACATAACCTGCTGCTGATGTGGGAAACCTGTGGACATTTCAAGCTGCAAACAGCAAAATTGATGACGATTTCTCCCGATGGAATGCGTAATTAGTGAGCAAACCCCATGACTCGTAACCCCTTGTCCCTCGTGGCCGCCGGCATGGCGACCATATCCCTGGCATTCACGCCTGCCCGTGCCGAGACCAATTTTGGTCAAGTCGCCATGCATGTGGCCTACATGCTTCAGAGTCAGCACTACTCTCACCGAGACTTCGACGATGAAGTTTCGGCCAAACTCCTTCAGAATTACCTTAATCTGCTCGACTTTCGACACGTCTTCTTCACTCAAGCAGATGTGGATGGCTTCAAAAGCAAGTATGACACCACCCTCGATGACCATGTGCTGATGCGTAATATCAGCCCTGCCATTGAGATCTACGACATCTACAAACAGCGTGTCAAAGAGCGTATCGAATTTACTCAAAAGGCTCTTAAAGATCACAAATTCACTTTCGACTCCACGCGGACGATCGAGTTGAAACGCGACGCCGCTCCTTATCCTAAAACTAAGGAAGAGCAGGATAAAATTTGGTACGATATTCTTGAGGACAATCTTCTTCAGGAAAAACTGGCAGATCAGGCTAAAGAAGAGGACGCCAAAAAGAAAGCAGCTGAAAAGGCCAAAAAGGATGCTGAGAAAAAGCCAGACACGGCAGCTACTCCAAAAGTTGAAGCTGACAAAGTCGTCGCGGCCAAGCCAGCTGCTCCAGCTAAAGAGGAAAAGCCTCTGACTCCTGAGGAACGCGTCTTGAAAGACTATGAACGTTTGCTCGAAAGCATTGAGGAAAATGACCGGGAAGATGTCGTGGACTTCTTTCTTTCCAGCCTTTCCGCAGCGTACGATCCGCACACGGAATACATGAGCGTCAACGAGACCGATAACTTCAACATCCAGATGAAGCACAAGCTCGTCGGTATCGGTGCGCTTCTTGGTTTAGTGGATGACGTTGCCCAAATTCAAGGCATCGTTGTTGGTGGTCCAGCCGATAAACAAGGAGAGTTAAAGCTCAACGATAAGATCACCGGTGTGGCTCAGGGAGATGCCGAATTCGTCGAGACCAAGTACATGAAATTGCAGAAGATCGTGGACATGATCCGCGGCAAAGACGGCAGCACCGTCCGCCTTCGTGTCAATCCTGCCGATGATCCAACGGCTACCAAGATCATCACCATCGTTCGTGGTGAAGTCGAGCTTAAGGAAAAACTCGCGAATGCCGAGCTTCTTCTGACCCCAGCCGAAATGGGTCCCCCCATGAAGATTGGTTGGATCAATCTTTCTTCCTTCTATGCGGATATGGAAGAAGGCACTGTCAGCACCACCGATGACGTCCAGCGCCTGCTCTCTCGCCTGATGAAGGAGAAGATTGACGGTCTTGTCCTAGATCTTCGTGGTAATGGCGGCGGCTCTCTTGAGGAAGCTATCCGTCTCACAGGTCTTTTTGTTCCCGCAGGCCCCGTCGTTCAGGCAAAAGATTGGCGCGGTTCCATCTCCTGGCGCGAGTGTGAGACCCCGAAAGCGTTTTATGATGGCCCCATGATTGTCCTCACGGACAAGACCAGCGCCTCGGCTTCTGAGATTCTTGCCGCTGCACTCCAAGATTACCGCCGCGCCTTGATCGTCGGGGACAAATCCACCTTCGGAAAAGGCACCGTGCAGACGATTCTGCCCGTGGATCGTTTCATGCCCTTTTTCAGCGACAAGAGCCGAGCTGGAAACCTGAAGGTTACCATTCAGAAGTTCTACCGTATCGCTGGTGGCTCTACACAGCTCAAGGGAGTCGAGCCCGATCTCGTTCTTCCTTCCATCCGTGACGTCCTGGACATCGGTGAAGCTTCTGCTGAAAACCCCCTTCCTTACGACACCATTCCTGCTCGTAAATACGGACTCATCAGTGAAAAGCCTTACCCGCTCGAAGAGCTGCGGAATCGTTTGACTGGACGCCTGGGGAGCAATCCTGAGTTTCAGTATATCCTGGAAGAATCCAAGCGTCTCAAGGAGCGCATTGACCGCAACACCGCGACTCTCAGCCTAGCAGAACGTGAAAAAGAAACCGCAGAAACCAAGGCACGGCGTGAAAAGCAAGAAGCCGAGCGTGCTGAGCGAGTCAAAGTCCTCAACGACAAGCTGAAGTTGGATGGTTTTAAAACCTACCACCTCACACTCGATAATGTGGATGCGGCTGAACTCGTGCCTGAGTCTGCCTTTACCCGTGAGCAAAGCACAGGCATGAAAATGGCTGCCAAAGCTGATGGTGAAGAGGGTGCTTCTGAACTCTCCAAGTTCCCTTACGGACTTGAGCCTACCAAGCTGGAAACCGTCAACATCATGCGTGACTTCTTGGAGCTCACCAGCAAGCGTCCGACAACTGCCAAGGCTGAGGACAAAGCTGCCAAGTAATCAACTGGCGGGCAGCGATCCCCAAATCTAAATTAGCGCGTCCTCCCTCGGGTGGACGCGCTTTTTATTCTCTGCCGATGGCCTAAATTCCGCCTTAGCAAGCTTGGCCGTCGGTCTAAATGCCGTTGAGCTTGAGCAAGTCTGCCAACAGTCCACGACTGCGATAAAACTCGGCTTCGGCCAGCCCTGTTTCCACCAAACCAGCGCGGATAGCGGCTGCATCTTTTTCGCCCAAAACGTGAGACTTGATCAAAGCGGTCTTGCGTGCCTGGAGATCCAAAAAGCCTGCATCCACTTCGGGCGTGATTGGATAAATACCTGCGGCTTGACCTTCTTTGAGCACCTGCTTGAACGGAGTACCTAGCTTTTGGGCTTGAGCCTTCGCCTCATTGATTCCTGCGTACCAGTCCGCACACACGAGGCGGTAGTAATCTCGCATGGCCTGCTTGTTGTAGTGAATAATGAGGTTACGTCCATCCACAGGCACTGTGCTGGTGGCCCGGAAACTGTCTGCATCGATCGTATCCACAAAGAGCAATTCTTCCTGATCCACAGCAAACTCCCATTTTAAGTCCCAGAGCTGCAGGCCGATCTCATCGAGCAGATCACGCACCGCCCAGGCCCCGAGCAGAGCCATTTTGATGGTGTCGGTGAAATGTTGGGAGCTGAGTCCAGACATCAAGAGAGCTTCCTGCTTGCTCACCGCACGGTCTTCGGGCTCGTACTTGCTGGTTAGATCGTAGATCGGGCGGTCCAGCATCTGCCAGGCCTGCATCGGGCCCGTCAGCCCCAGTTCTTGCTCAAAGGCACGACGTTCCTTTTCGCTCAGAGCCTCGTATTTACGCAGTATAGAACTGCCACTGGTCACACCGAATCGCACAATGTACTCCAGAGGCACCACATAGGTACTGCTCTGGTGAAATTGAGCATAGTCGAAAACGAAATTGCCCATCACATTGCGCTGTGCGGGCTTCATAACGGGGAAACGACGCACAACATTGTAGCAGCTAGGTGTCGTAGGCATGCCGCTAGTCGCGACCTCACCGCTTTCACCGTCCAGCATGCCCACGTGGTGGGTGTGGGCTCCGGTTTCCAGCATGGCCTGCAAAGGGCCATCCATCAGTTGGTCCCGCCAAGTGGTGCCCAACTTGTCCTCTTTCAGCAAGGCCGACTGTACACGCGTCCAGGTGCCGGGCTGGGTTAGCCGGGTGTACATAGCGTGGCGGAAAATAGCGCGATTCAGGTCATTGCCAGCAATGCTGAAAATGCTACCCACGTCAAAAACTGAACCCGCCGGGGTCGTCTCGCAGACAATGTAAGCCGGATGATCTGGCACCGCATACAGGTGCTGAACGGAGCCGAGATAAACAGGCTCTCCGAGCTGGGACAAATCAAGACGGGCTGGGGCTGGGGCGGGATAAGACATGGTCAATGAACCCCTACTTTTCAGTGCGGGCTGAGAAGATTGCAAGAGGGGGGTTGCACAGTCTTGACACTCTGTGTCTTCGCGGGCAGGAAAGAATGATGTCTCTCATTGCCAATCTCTACCCGCTGATGAAACCCTGGCTGTTCCGCATGGACGCGGAACGCGCTCACGAGTGGACGACGCGCATGATGCGGATCTCTCACAGCCTGGGGCTGCTGACGGTGGGGCAGGAGAAGATACCCGTGAAGGCGGTGGAATGCCTCGGTTTGAAGTTCCCCAACGTGCTCGGTTTGGCTGCCGGAATGGATAAATCAGCCTCCGCCGTTGAGGCTTGGTCGGCTCTGGGTTTTGGCTTCGTCGAGGTCGGCACGCTGACGCCGAGGCCGCAGCCAGGCAACCCCAAACCGCGCCTTTTCCGCCTGCCAGAGCATGAGGCGCTGATTAATCGTATGGGCTTTAATAACCCTGGTATCCATTCCGCTGTGAAGCGTCTGAGAAATCGCCGCACATCGGCAGTGGTGGGCGTGAACATCGGTAAGAACTTCGATACCCCGAATGAAGGCGCGGTGAATGACTACCTGCTAGGCCTGAAAGCCGCCTACCCGGTGGCTGACTACATCGCCGTAAACATTTCCAGCCCAAACACCAAAGGCCTGCGCGACCTCCAGGCGGAGGACTCGATACGCTCTTTGTTAGGCGCGTTGAAGACCGAGCAGGCCCGCTTAGCCGGCGAGCATGGAAAAACCAAACCTGTCTTGGTGAAAATCGCCCCAGACCTGGAAGAGTCGCAGATCGAAGCCCTGGCCCGTGTGTTCAATGAACTGGCGGTAGATGGTGTCATCGCCACGAATACGACCATCAACCGTGCCGCCGTGGTGGGCCACCCTCTGGAAAACGAGGCTGGTGGTCTCAGTGGGGCACCCGTCACCCAACGTTCGACAGAGGTCATCCGTGCCTTTCGCAGTCTGCTAAATCCAGGCACGCCCATCATCGGTGTTGGCGGCATTCTCAGTGGCCAGCAGGCCGCAGATAAACTCCAGGCAGGTGCTCAGTTGGTGCAGGTTTACAGCGGTCTGGTTTATCGTGGTCCGGGTCTCGTCCAGGATATTTTGCAAAAGGTGGGGCAAGGGGTGCATTAATCCCTCCATGATCTTCATTCTCGTACCTCCATGCTGCCTAAGATCCATGCTCTCCAGCCTGCCATCCTGGAGCTAGAGCCTGGGGAGTACTTCTGGTGTTCCTGCGGGCTGAGTGGGCACCAGCCCATGTGCGATGGTGAGCATACCGGGACCGGGCTACGTTCTAAAAAATTCATCCTCATGGAACGCTGCACCGTGCGCTTGTGTAACTGCAAGCACACGCAGACACCACCTTTCTGCGATGGCAGCCATGAGAAGTTGGCGAACACCTGATTTCACCATTTACAGCCCGCCGCGCTGCCGGACAGCCTCATAGAGCGTGATCGCCACCGCAGTGGCGAGATTCAGGCTTCGAGTGCCCCGCATCGGGATGCGGAGGACTTGGTCCGGATGACTTTTCATCAAGGCCTCCGGGACACCTCGTGTTTCAGGTCCAAAGACCAGATAAAGATCTTGGCTGCGGGTAAAGTCCGCCTCCCAGTGCAGCTTTTCGCCCTGTACTTCCACGTAGAAAAATTCCGATTCCGTAGCTGCAGTGGCCCGCATCTCCTCCCAGGTGTCCCACACCTGCACATCCACTTCCGCCCAGTAATCCAGTCCACTGCGCTTTAAATATTTGTCTTCCAGGCTAAACCCGAGGGGTTTGATCAGATGCAGCCTTGCGCCCGTGGCCAGGCATAGGCGCCCCGCAGCCCCGGTGTTGTGGGGGATTTCAGGTTGGTAAAGGACGATGTGTAGCATTGAACGGCAGGCTTCATCGGAATGCAGCCTCCACTGGAATGCAAGGTGGGAGCACACTTATCATTTCAGACGGGGCTGATCCAGAAAAGCACGCTTGGCAGCATCCATCCTCAGACTCTCCACCCGGTGAATCTGGCTGGTAGCGGTGAGTTGTAGAGAGGGGAGATTTAGCCCTGTATCCAGACATTCCAAGGAGCGCCAGAGTCGCAGTTTCCCCTCAATGCCAAGGATTAAAACTTCCAGAGATTCCAGGAGACCTAAATCACCACTGCCAGTCTTTACTTCCAGCAGCTTTTCCGCCATCCAGGCTCCAGCCTTCTTGACGCCCCCTTCAGTCTGGCCCAGACGGTCTAACAAACTTTTGAGTTGCTGCTGGTCAGCCTCCACTTCCTTCTTCAGGATCTGCATCTGCTCAGCTTCAGGGTGATCCGCATAACTGGAGACGAGATGCTCCATCAGTTGCAGCGCAGCCACAGAGCCTGCGAGATGGTCTTTGAGATATTGGGTCAGATTTTCCAGGTTCATGTATAAACATCGTTCCTACCTACAGTTGCGCGCTTGCTAGGCAGTTTCTACGCCTCTTGATTCAGCTTTATCACAATAACACAGTCCTTGGACAGGAATGGGGGACTTTTCTGTCTTGGCAAAGCTGCGGTTAGCCGACAAACTGTTATTTCTGTCCGCGTTTGTCTTTCAGCAACCCCTCATCTTGATTTGATCCTATGCCTCGCAAACTCAGCCACATCGCCCCTGACTGGTGGGATTACACCACGCTCGACCATGACCTGATCAATGACGCGGCCCGCCTCACCGAGCGTGATCTGCGCCAGCTTTCTAGGCCGGGATTCAAGGTGGTCATGTATGACACGCTTGAAGACTTTTACCTAGCCCAGGCTCTGGAGTATATCCATGCCTGGAAGCAGGCATCTGCGGACAATCCTGCGGGGATCTGTGGCCCTATCGGCCCGACCGAGCAGCTCCCCCTCGTAGCGCGTCTCGTCAATGACCTCGGCATCTCCATCAAGGATGGCCACTTCTGGGGCATGGATGAATGGTATGACCCTGAAACTAAAAAGGAAGTTTCCATGGAGCACCCACTCTCTTTTGAAAAAGCCGACCGCGAATTGTGCTTTGACCGCATTCAGAAAAAGCTGGTCATGCCCGATGCCCACATGCATTTCCCCAAAGCGGATGTGACCGAATACGTGAAAAGTTGGCACTCTGGGGTGCGCTGCATCGTCATGCAGGGCGGCCAAGGTGACATTAAACATTGGGCTTTTAATGATCCACTCAAGCGCACGGGCAAATGGAAGAACGAGCCACCACCGCCAGCTGAATACCGCAAACTGGGCACGCGTATTGTGGACCTACACCCGGTGACTTTGTCCCAAAACGCCCGAACCTCAGGCGGCGGTAACATCACCATGGTGCCACAAATGGCCATCACGGTGGGCCCTAAAGAAACCTGGATGGCGGAAAAGGTAAGCATCTGGCAGGCAGGTATGCATGACAATCCCCTGGGCCAGCGCCTCACCGCGCTGATGATCTCCAAGCGCCTTGCAGATTCATCCGTTCCCATGTCACTGCTGGCAGACCACCAAAACGTGCAATTCAACTACTTCCGGGGTGGCCTCGGAAGCTGTGCCGTTGAAATGCACTGAGTTTGTTCGAAGTCCCTGGGGCTGGTGTTGAAAGCAGTTTTAGCTCCTCACACCAGTCCCTGGGTATCCGTCAGCTTGGCTCCGGTAAGGACCATGCAGGATTGCAGGGAGTTTGTGAGATCTGCGGCAATCAAATCGGCATCGGTAAAGTCCGCATGGCTGAGATTGCAGGCTACCATGCGTGCTCCAGAAAGATCTGCCCCGCATAACAAAGCCCCCGTGAGGTTGGCTCCGCTGAGTGTGACCCCGCCCAAGTCTGCGCCCCGCAGGTCTGCCCCGGCGAGATTAGCCCCCTCAAAGGTGGCACCGCTGAAGTCAGCACCTGAAAGATTGGCAGCCTCCAAATTAGCTCCATCAAAGACGGTGCCTACAAACTGAGCTCGAGCCAAATTGAGACCTGCTAGATCAGCTTCGCTGAGATTCATGCCGGTTTCATCCAAACGAGTGCCCTGAGCACCTTCAGACTGTAACCAGAGTTGATGAGCTTCGATTTCCTGAGGAGTGATAGCTGCCATGCCCTGATGAGAACCTGATTTGATGCCAGGATGCAAACCTTTAGCGAGGATCTGGATAAAAAATCACAGACTGCCAAATTCCCAAAAACCGACTTAGAGTTGCTGAATTGCAGCGGAAACATTGTCCACACTGAGCAATTCCGGAAGGATCATTGGTTCTGCGTTACCTGGAGTGTAGATAACGTTCACAGGCACCGCCGCTTTGCCGAGTTCAGATAAAGCTTGGGTGATTCGTGGGTCTTCGTTCGTCCAGTCGGCCTTTAGAAGGACTACCTTTTTGTCTGCAATGAGTTTTTGCAGGGCTGGATCTTTGTACACGCGTTTGTTCACCTGGCAGGTGAAACACCACTTGGCGGTATAATCGATGTAAACGGCTTTGTTCGCTGCGCGCAGTTCGGCCACTTTTTCGGGAGACCACGCTTCCCAGGTCAGGCCACCTTCCACATGACTGCCTTCACTGACAGCACCTTTTTCCACCTGCGGCCAGCCAAAGGCTAGCCCACCACCAACACACAAGAATGTGAGCAGGACGGCGATAAAGCGGGTGCGCGAAGGTTTATGCGGGAGAGACCAGCGACCATAGATCCAGCAGCCGAGGGAGATGATGACTAGACCGAAAAGAGTGAAGAGCATCGGCTGCCCCTCGACCATCCCTGTGAGCACCCAGGCCAGGAAAGCGACCGTGCCAAAAAGTAGAAAGGACATGCCTTGTTTAAAGCTTTCCATCCACGCGCCAGGACGGGGCAGGGAAGACACCAGCTTCGGCACGAGTGACAGGAGCAGAAACGGACTGGCCAATCCAAGGCCGATCATCGTAAACATGAGCATGGCCAATGCAGCAGGTAGCGTGACGGCGTAACCCAGTGCAGGCCCCAGAAACGGGGCGGAACAAGGGGTCGCCACGACGGTCGCCAGCAGGCCCGAGAAAAAGGAGCCACTGACACCTTGCTTGGCCTGTAGATCCGCCCCCACGCCTACAGCAGAAGCACCAATTTCGAACAAGCCCGCCATGTTCAGGCCAAAGATCAGAAAGAAGGCGCAGAGGCCATAGACGAAGCCAGGAGACTGCAATTGAAAGCCCCAGGCTTTGCCCAGTGAGACGACCAGCCCCCCCAGTGCCCAAAAACAAATCAGCACCCCCAAAGTGTAAGCGAGCCCGTGCATGAGCACCTGTCGTTTATCCTCACCGGCCTGCTGCACCACACCCATGATCTTGATGCCCAGAACAGGAAACACGCAGGGCATCACATTCAGGATCAGCCCGCCGATGAAGGCGAAGAGCAAGTAGCCTGCGAAGCTCCTCTGCGGGGCTTTCGCCGCCACAGCTTGCGTCTGAGGTGTGGAAACAATGGAAGGGGTTGCTGGAGCTACTTTAGCAAAGACCTCCGCCATCGCTGAATCTGCCTCTGCCTTGGCTCCGATTGCCACAGTCAGCTTGGCTTCAGGTTTGGCCGGCATGCAGTTCTGGGGATCACACACCAGGGCATCCACCTTCACGGAGATTTCGGCCATGTTGCCAGACTTGCCGTTAGGTGTAACTTTCGCAGGCAAGTAAACGGTGCCATCGTAGCCCTGGCTAGTCTTGCCATCGGTGGAGGGCACTTCATGTGTCTCTGGCCAGGGAAGCTCTTCCACGGTCCAGCCTTCCGGCAGTGTCCACTTTAGCGTGGTTGGTTTGCCGATGACATCCGCCGGGAGCACCTTGCCATAGGTATGCCAGTGCGGCTGGTGCTCCAGTTTTACGGCGATTCGAAAGGGCTCGCCGGCGGCGGCTGTCTTCACCTCTGATACCAGGCTGGCCTTTACCTTAGCGCTCGCCGTATCTGCCGTTAGGCTGAACTGGGCTGTCACTGGCTGCATGCCTGAGATGATCAGTAAGCATGTTAACAAAAGGCGCGAAATGTTTGGAGGCATGGTGGTTATACGAGACACGGTGGCTGAAACTATTCCAGACTCTTTCTCTTTCAGCTCGTCCAATCACTCACGCGCTTTCAAGACCCCCACCATATCCAGTTTACGCACCATGCGACCGACTACCCAAAAACAAGCCCCTGCTGCTGTGAGCACCACCAAAATGGCGATGCTGTAGGTCTTGTAGCTGATGATCAACGGCATGCGGATGGTCTCTGTGCTGATGGCGGCCATGATAAAGGTGGCCAATCCGCGCCCAAAGAGCAGCCCCACAGGCAGGGCGACTAACACAAGGATGGTCAGCTCGCCCAGCAAAACGCTGCCCACTTCCCGCTGGGTGAAACCCACCACCCTCAGCGTGGCAAGGTCGCGCCCGCGTTCAGACAGGGCGATGCGGGCACTGTTATAAACGACCCCAAAGGCAACGATGACGGCTAGGGTGAGGTAAAGCTTGCGAATGATGCCGATGCTTTCTCCGGTGGTACTGCGAAAGGCAGCCAGTTGTTCCTTCTTCACCAGCGTCACGGCAATGCGGGGCGTTTCTTTGACCTGCGTCATGAAGTCTGTCCACCTCTCTTGGTCCACCGTTAGGTAGGCACCGCTGATGGAATCCCCCTCCTGCATGAGCCGATGCAAGGCCAGTTTATCCATGTAGGCAGCCACCCCGGCAAAATCTTCTCTCAGGCCAGTGATGGGCACATTCAACACCGGGCGGCGACCTTCTAAAACCTCGACCTGAATCTCATCGCCCAACTTGGCACCCAAGATTTCTGCCAGCTTGACCGACATCACGATGCCCTGGTCTGGCAACTCAATGGCTTTGCCCTTCGCATCCAGAACGCGGTTCAAGTCTGCCCCCTTGGGCATGCCGGTTATGGAGAGTTTTCGTGAATGATGGCCATACCGCAGCCGTGCCTGCACCACGCGAATAGGCTCTGCCCGGATCACCCCTGGCAGATGCTCCAGATCATGCAGCGCGCTGGCGCTGCCGGGCTCAATGAGGAATGCTACCACATCCTGCCGCTGCACATCATTCCACTGGTAGGTCAGCAGGTAGTCAATGCTGTCCTCCATGCTGCCTGGCAGAACCATCAAACCCGTGGCTAAGGAGAGCCCTAAGACGGTGAATGCAGACTGCCAGGGGCGACGTTCGATGTTGCGCAGGGCCATGCGGAAGGCGGGTCCGGTGCCGCGCGTGAGGCCGATCCGCTCCATCAAACTCGGTTTAAAATCGGCCGGGGGCTCAGGCCGCATGGCCTCGGCAGGGGGTAACTTCACAGCCATCCAGACCACACTGAGAACCCCTAAAAAGGATGCGCCAGCACTTACCGCTAGGGCTACCCCCAAGGCATTATAATCCAGCCTGAAGTTGAGAGCTGGGAAACGGAAAAACAGCTCATACATGCTCAGCAACCCATTGCCCATAAAGCGACCCGCCACGCCACCGAGGATGGAACCGACGACGACAATGACCATGGCAAAACCCAAATAATGTCGCCCCACCTGCCAGGAGGAGTAACCCAATGCTTTGAGCTGGGCGATCTGCTCTCTTTGCAGTCTTACCAAGCGCGCCAGCACTGCATTCACCATGAAGGCGGCCACGCTGAGAAAGACCACTGGATAGGCGACAGACAGTGCATTTAACACCCGCAGTTCATCGTCCAACCTTGAGGCACTGCCGTGGTCCCTTCGTGTGTAGGCACCGATGGCCCCATAGGTCATCAAGAGGCGATCCATCTCTGCGATCACCGGTCCCGCCTCAGCCCCTGGGGCGATGTCCACCACGAAATCGTTAAAGGCCCCATCCATGTTGTAGGCCACGGCGACAGCACGATAATTCATCCAGAAAACGCCAAACCGTTTGTTATCTGGAAGAGTCTCACCCGCTCGGGCTTCAAAAACAAACTCGGGTGAAAGTCCAATGCCTGTTACAGTGATGAGATCCCTTCGACCGTTGATGATCGCATGCACGCTGTCGCCTAGATCCAATTTATTTGCGAGAGCAAAGGCCTCGCTCACCACAGCTTCTCCGCGCGCATCCACGCGTGGAATACGCCCCCGGCGCAGGAAGATCTGGTTCAGGATGGGGGCTCGATCCTCTGGCAAGGAAACGATGTGAGCCGTGCAAGGCTCCAGCACGCCAGGCAGGTCCAGCACGGCATCCAGGACGACCCGGGTCTCAATCGCGGCGACTCCTGGGATTTCGGCCATCCGCTCTTTCATGGAAAGAGGCGCGCGTTTCAGCGAGCCAAACACATCCGCCATCCGGTAACGCTGGTAGTAGGCATCGCGAGTGCCTTCTAGCGTCAGGATGAGGCTGCGCGTCATGATCATCATCGCCAGTCCACAAGCCATCACCAGGGAGACGGCGATGATCTGGCCCTTCATGCGATTGACATCGCGGAAGAGTTTGAGATCGAGAGGCGTGAGCATCGGGTGGATGAAACGGGATTGACCGGAAGTGAAGGTAGTTCGAAATCCTTCCTGTTCATCCTGCATTTCGTGTGAATGCTATTCCCAGCGCCTGTTATTCTTTCCTATGACCTCTCCTGACTCCTCTGCCCCCCTTGGTGTATTCGATTCTGGTGTCGGCGGGTTGACAGTTGTCCGCGCTTTGCGGGAGCTTTTGCCGAACGAATCCATCATTTACCTCGGGGATACGGCGCGGGTGCCTTACGGCTCGAAATCGCCTGATACCATCCGCCGTTTTTCGGTGGAGGACACGCAGTTTCTCGTCAGCCACGGGGTGAAGGCTGTCGTAGTAGCCTGCAATACGGCCACTGCGCATGCGCTCCCCGTTTTGCAGGCCACCTTTCGAGTCCCCATCATTGGCGTGTTAGAACCCGGAGTGGAGGCAACTCTGGCCGATGATTCTTGCGAGCGTGTGGGCATCATCGGCACAGCGGGAACCATCCGCAGCAGTGCCTACCAGTACGCGCTGGCCATGCGCAAGCCTGATCTCCAGATCCATGCGACGGCGACTCCCTTGCTCGTGCCCTTTGTCGAGGAAGGCTGGACAGATCACCCTGCACTGAAGTCCGTCCTCAAAGAATATCTCAAGCCCTTGCTGGACAAAGGAATGGATACGCTGGTGCTGGGCTGCACTCACTATCCGCTGCTCATTCCCGTGCTGAAACGCATGCTCGGCAATAAGGTGCGCTTAGTGGACAGCGCCAGCACCTGTGCGGCACACACTCAGCGCATGTTGGAAGAGAAAGGCCTGCTGCGCACGGCCAAAAGCAAACCCACCCTGGAGATCTATCTGACCGACCTTGCTGAACAGGCCGAGGCTCTGGCCAAACGATTCCTCGGCACCGAATTTGGCAAGGTGAAAAAAGCGACGCTTTGAGCGGCTACGGAAGTGATTTTCCGAGCCACCCATTCGCCAATCATTTCTCTCCTGCCCGGCTACAGGGGAGGGGAGTCACTTCACGATTTCACCCACTAGCAGGATAGCGCCGACATAAACAGACGTTCCGTTGAAACGCTCTGGCTTATCCATGACATTTTTGTTTTTAGCCAGAATGGCGACCTTGTCTGGCTGGTCAGGATGGATCTGGATCTTAACGCTGTGCTCTCTGTCTTCCAGGTTGCTTCCGATCACCAACGTGGCAAGTCGGTGGTAGGTGCAATGAGGATCAAAGCGTGGCACGATTCTTTCCGGTTGATCGTCCAGGGTAACGATCACTTGGCCACAGTCAGGGCCCACAAGATCATAGAGAGCACAGCGAGTGCCTTTGAACTTAAAGGTGATGGTTTCACCCGGTTTGCTGCCTTTGTGCAGCGTGGTCATGCGGTTGGCCCACCGTTTGCCAAACTCGTCAGTCTTTGGGTCCAAGAGGCTGAAGCCTGATGAGGGTGTGGCTTCCGTGATTGGGGCTAGTTGGGCCTGCTCATAATTCGTCGCAGTGAAGGGTGCTTTCAGAGCATGCAACGCTGGCGCTGCGGAAGCCGATTGAATGGGGCCTAATGAGCGGACAATCGCGGCGAGATACAATTCATGGCCCGTCTCCACATGCGGATGCACGCTGTCTGGGGCAAAGACGAATTTGTCCGCCAGGGCCTTCCGTTCTTCGTCCGTTTTGGGCAGCTTCGCTTTCCACTCAATCTTGCCCTCCTTTGCCAGCTTCGCCACTTCCAGCCCCATGTGGATGGTCGGGATGTCATAGTGATCCGCGATGGATTCCATGGCACTCGCCGAGCGCTGGAACTTACCCTCTTTCAGTGGTCCCACCAGTGCCTCAGTCACGGTATAGACAAAGCAGATGTCGCAATCAGGCAGTGTCTTCCATGTCTGTCGCACGATGCCCTCCATACACTGATGGATCTGCTCAGGCGCAGCTCCACCGTCATTGACGGCGAACTCCACAAACAGCAGGTCTGGTTTGTGATCCAACACATCTTGTTTCAAGCGGAACACACCAAGGTCAGATCCCGTTCCTCCAATGGCCGCATTGATTTCACTGATCTTCGCCTGCGGATAGGTCTTCTGAAAATGTGCCAGGGTCTTGGGTCTCCAGCCCTGTTGCGCAGTGATGCTGCCGCCCAGGTAACCAATGCGCACATCAGCCCCCGGCTTGCTCACTTTGGCCAAAAAGTTGGGTAGGCCATGGCGTGGCCGACATTCCTGCGCCTGTACCACAGGAAAGTCCTTATCGGCAGCGAGAAGGGGAGCCGCCGTGAGCAGCGTGAGAAGAGCGAGCGATGATAGGCGCATAAATGGAAATCTCATCCTGGAAGCTAGCCGTCTCTCTGGCAAGTAGATGCATGGTTTTCCCCGGCTGATTTTTCCCCTTTCATGCCTACGGCTTCGACTTTAAACCTACCTGTTCCTACCGTGCTCACCTCCGACTTCGATTACCACCTTCCTCCTGAACTCATTGCCAGCGAGCCACTACCTGACCGAGCGGCCTCGCGCATGCTTGTGGTGAACCGGGAAGCAGGCACTCTAGAGCACCGCTCCTTTGCCGAATTACCCCAATTTGTCAGGCCTGGTGATCTTTGGGTGATGAACAACACCCGGGTCGTCCCGGCACGCTATTTTTCCAATGACGGTAGCCGTGAGGTGTTGCGGCTGGAGCCCCTCACGAGCACGCGCTGGCGCTGCATGGTGAAGCCTGGTAAGAAGTTCCGCTTGGGCCACACCGTACAAATCGGCGAAGCGACTGGCATCGTGGAAGGCATCCTGGAAAATGGTGAGCGCATTCTCCAGTGGGATCGTGAGGTGAATGAGGCCGCCCATGGTCACCTAGCTCTGCCGCATTACATGGGCCGGGATGACCAGCCTGCAGATCGTGAGCGTTACCAGACCGTCTTTGCCCAGGCGGCCGGAGCCATCGCCGCCCCCACTGCGGGCCTGCACTTCACGCCTGAGATATTGGAAAAGCTTCCGCATGCTTTTGTGACTCTACACGTCGGCGTGGGGACCTTTCAGCCTGTAAAGGCAGACAAGCTGGAAGATCATGTCATGCACAGCGAAAACTACGAAGTCTGTGCCGAGACCGCTGCTGCCATACAGACAGCAAAACGCGTGGTGGCCGTGGGCACGACGGCCATGCGCACCCTGGAGACCGTCGCACGTGACCATGATGGCCAAATGGTCGCCCAAAGTGGCAGCACGGACATTTTCATCTACCCCGGATACCAGTTTCGTGCTGTCGGGGCGATGCTAACAAACTTTCACTTACCAAAGTCCACCCTGATCATGCTTGTTAGCGCTTTCGCCGGGAAAGAACTCATCCTTCGTGCCTATGAAGAAGCCATTCGCGAACGTTATCGCTTCTTCAGCTACGGCGATTGCATGTTGATCCTTTGAGTCTTTAGGCACAAAAAAGCCCCAAGGTCATTGGGGCTTTTCCAGTGTTCTGGAGATGAGGCTTAGATCATTCCCAGCTTCATTTTACCCTCTACCGAGATCATGCCTTGGTTCCAAGCAGGTTCCCAAACGAGTTCCACGGCGGCATCGTCCATGTCTTCGATGGTCATGATTCGGCTTTGCGCGTCTGCAGCGATGGTAGGCCCCATGCCACACCCAGGAGCGGTGAGAGTCATTTTCACCACGGCGCGATTTTTGCCCTCCTCCGTTTGCTCGACCTGGCAGTCATAAACAAGACCCAGATCCACAATGTTCACCGGGATCTCAGGATCATAAACGTTTTTGAGCTGGTTCCACACCTGGGCTTCCAAGTCAGTGGCCCCCTCTGGGATGTTTGAAGAGCTACTTTCAGAGTCTTTTTTCGCTGCCTCTGGATCAATGCCCAAGGCGTCCACATCCTTGGCGCTGATACGGGCCAGCCCGAAGTCAGTAGCCACGGTGTATGTGCCGCCCAGGGACTGGGTGATAATCACCTTCATACCCAGCGGCAGGTTGATGGAGTCACCGCTTGGAATCTGGATGGCTTCCACTTCACGTTTCAGTTCAAGGGAGGAATGCATGGGGGGAAAGAAAAAATTCGGTTGGAAGGGTTACTCCGTGAGCATGGAGGAGGCTTGCTCAGTGTCAACCGACGAGGCAGGGGAACTCATTCGGAGACATACAGGTCAGCGTTTGTCTAACTTAGTCACTGGCCAAGAGGGTTAAAATGGTAGGAAAATGAAAAAAGGATGTGTTGATTAAACACAAATCTAAAATAATAAATTCAACCTTTTAGCTTCATTGAGTTTTAATCCTAATTAATAAGACTTAAGTCTTCCGAATAAAATTAGGACATCGTTATAGAAATGAACATTTCGCCTGATTTATTTTATAAATTATGAATTTTATCGTATAAAAGGCTCAATTTTGCGATATTAGACAAAGCTGGCACTCTCATTTTTAACTTTACTGCATGCGTCTTTTACTCACTCTCGATGACATCGAATTGGCTCTGGCAAAGCTGCCAGGGTGGAAGCGTGAGGGAACTGAGTTGGTGAAAAAATATCGTTTTTCTACTTATCTAAGCGGCATTGAATTTGTTAGGTTATTGGCTCATTCAGCCGAGGAAATAAACCACCACCCAGATTTTTTTGTCGGCTGGCGTAAGGTCACCGTACGTCTCACCACGCACAGTGAAGGCGGAATAACTTCCATGGACATTAAGATGGCCCAACAGGCAGAAAAGGCTTTCAAGCAGGCTGATTCCAGTCCCGGGAATGTGTGAAATGGCTTAAAGCTTTTTCAGCAAACCTTCCAAAAGATCCCCCAAGCCTTCGCCTCTCATGAGGTTTTTCAGCACTCGATCCGTCTGCGGTTTCACTTTGGGGTCAGAAAGTGAACCGGAAGATTCGATGTCAAAAGTCATGCGCCCCTGATCATCCGAAAGTGCTTTGGTGACAGCTCGGGCGATGGATTCTCCGAGTTTGGCTTGAGATATGCCACTCATCAGCCGTGATTGAAGTGCTGCCCCACAGGAAAGGCGCAGTTCGATGTCGTGACGATCTTGTGCTGCATTGATCCAGGATTTAGGCTCAATGGCCACTTCGTACTCAGGAAAAACAAACCGTGTGAGCGTGCGTGTGATGAAACGATCGTTGGCAAACTCTCCGGTGACGATGGCATCCTCCATCAGCGGACCTCCAATAACGACTGGAGCTAAATCCACACCATACTCCTGCAGTTTGCGCAACTCCTTCCCCGCAGCATCCCCGATGGTCATGTGGCCTGCGAGGGTGGAGCCTTTGGCTAGGGTGAGGGCCAGTTTAGAGAAAGGTTTCCATTCCTTGGTGGTGACATTGTAGGGCGTGATTTCAGCCTGGCCCGTCAGAGAAAGATTGGCCAGTTCAGCAGGTCGCTTGGCCCCAGCGATCCGGGCCATGCCATTGACGGAAATATGCGTACTGAGGGTCGCCAGAATGCGGTTGTGGTTCGTCAGGTCATTCTTGTCCACATCAATGCCCGTGAGGGTGAAGTCTAAATCTTCAATCAAGACATGGGTGGTTCCGCTGGTGATTTCGAAGCGGCCTTTTTCAATGCTGGCAGCCTGGATAGCAAAGGCAAAGATCGGCTTAGGTTCATCGGAGGCTTGGCTCTCCACATTGGCAGGCTCCGGAGATGTGGAGGGAGTCGCGGCCAAGGCCTCCGGTGTGCCAGGTTTTTTAAAGAGAGCCTCCAGTGAGCTCTTGCCCTGGGCATCTTGAGTTTCGCGGACTTGCGGATTCTTAATTCGGAGTTGCTCCACAAAGAGACGGCGATTGATGAGGTCATCCAGTTTGACTTCCAAGGTCAGCTCAGGGACTTCTAAGATGGCGGCACCTTCCGCCAAGGGGAGGCGCTCCGCGTAGAGTTTACCCACTTCCGCATCTCGGGCGGCCAGTTTAACCCCGGTCAATTTCAGTGTCGCGGGTTTCGTGAAAAGGCTCAGCTTGGCATCGGTGATCTGGGCCCGGCAATTCCAGTCTTCTTCCATCAGCCCCACCCACGTTTCGGGTCCCATCTTGCGCATAAACCACCAAGACGCACCTCCGAGACCTGCGCCCGTCAGCACGATCAGGATGACGAAAAGGATCAAGAGCTTTTTCATGAGTTAAGGCTAGGCTGCAATGATTCGGCTGGCAAGGTGATCTGGCTGTGTCTTGTTCAAACCGATTCTTCAAAGAATACCCGACTGAAGAACCTCGCCAGGGGATGCGTACCAATCCTGGCCGCTAGGTCTTAGTTGAAAAACCATCTGAGACATCGCGGGGCTGATCGACAACCCAGGGGGCTCAAACGTCGATAGAATGCCTGGATTTTTACGCTTTTTTGGCCGCTTCAAACCTGAACCGTTTGCTGATGCCGACTTGTTCTCGGGGCAGTGGCACAGACTCTGGATGGCCCTTCTCTACGCAGGGCATGGTCTCAATAAAACAAGACACTTACTCCAGAATAAGCCGTTCTGCCTGGACCACGATTAATCCACAAAACGGATCACGTATTCGCCCTTCTTGTGCATGTTTTCATGATCACGGGCGCGGATCTCGAGGTAGTTAGGATCGGTCTTGATCCAGTCCACCTGGCGCAACAGCTTGTCGCGTTCGTTTTTCAAAGTGTCACGCTGGCTCTCCATGACGGCCAGCTTGGCACGCATGGCGTTCTGTTCCGCCAGCGGTTTTTTATAGATCGCGATGACGACAGGCACCGCCAGGAGCAGGAGGCAGAATTTCCCAAGGCGCACCAGGGCCCGCAGCCAGCGTTCCATCTGCTGCGGTCTCTCGTGTTCGATTTGAAATTCGCGGTATTCCATAGCGGTGCCGTCGTGCGACGTTATTGGTTAGACCTTCATGCGGCCACCGAAGATCGCGTTTTCACCCAGTTCCTGCTCAATGCGGAGCAACTGGTTGTACTTGGCGATACGGTCGCTGCGGGAAAGGGAACCGGTCTTGATCTGGCCGCAGTTCGTGGCGACGGCAAGGTCGGCGATGGTGTAGTCTTCGGTCTCACCGGAGCGGTGGCTCATGACAGCGGTGTAGCCGTGGCGGTGGGCCAGGTCCACAGCGTCCAGCGTCTCAGTCAGGGAACCGATCTGGTTCACCTTCACAAGGATGGAGTTGGCGATACCCTGGTCAATGCCCTTCTGGAGGAACTTGGTGTTCGTGACGAAGAGATCGTCACCGACCAGCTGCGTGCTGCCGCCCAGTTCTTTGGAAAGGATCGCCCATCCGTCCCAGTCGTTTTCGGCGCAGCCGTCTTCGATGGAGATGATCGGGAAGTCTTTCTTCAGTTCTGCGTAGTAGGCCACCAGCTCAGCAGCGGTGCGCTCAGACTTGTCGCTCTTCTTAAAGACGTACTTGTTCTTGGCCTTGTCGTAGAATTCAGAGGAGGCCACGTCCAGAGCGATGAAGATATCTTCACCCATCTTGTAGCCAGCCTTGTCAATCGCCTGGGCGATGACTTCGAGGGCGTGATGAGCGCTCTTCAGAGTGGGAGCAAAACCACCTTCGTCACCCACAGCGGTATTCAGACCCAGATCATGAAGGATCTTCTTCAGGGCGTGGAACACTTCGGCACCGTAGCGGAGAGCTTCGGAGAAAGTCGGCGCGCCTTTCGGCATGATCATGAATTCCTGGAAATCAATCGGGGCGTCCGAGTGAGCACCACCGTTGATGATGTTCATCATCGGCACGGGCAGCACCTTGGCGTTTGGACCACCGATGTATTTGTAGAGGGGCTGGCCCATGGCAGCAGCGGCAGCCTTGGCCACAGCCAGAGATGCGCCCAGGATGGCGTTAGCACCCAGTTTGGATTTGGTCGGCGTGCCGTCCACTTCCAGCATGGCCTTGTCAATGGAGACCTGATCTGCGGCATTGCTGCCGATGATCGCGTCAGCGATCTCGTTGTTCACTGCATCCACAGCCTTCAGCACACCTTTGCCGAGGTAACGCTTCTTGTCGCCATCGCGCAGTTCCAGGGCTTCGTGTTCACCCGTGCTAGCACCGCTTGGCACCGCTGCACGTCCGATAGCACCACCGTCCAGCAGGACGTCCACTTCAACGGTTGGATTGCCACGTGAGTCCAGGACTTCACGTGCGATGACTTCTACAATGGTAAGGTCGTCCATGTTTTGATTTAATTAAGTATGCTTAAGCTTCGGGATTTTTGCAAGTGGGCTTCTGAGAATCCACTTTTGAAGCGTTTCGATAGCAAGAAACTCACCCGTCTCAACTGGAGATATGGAGCAGCTGCGTCAGCCAATTAGCCCCAAAGGGGCTTTTGGCTCCCATTTTACAGCGACAGTCAGCCTGAAATATTCCATTTCGCCGCTGCTGAGCCGCCTCATAAAGAAGCTCGCTACAGTAGGGCAACCCCCTTATCTCCCTGTGCCATGCGTTCTGTTCTCGTTTATTTAGTCTCACTCTTCGTAGGTCATGAAATCCTCGCAGGTGATCTCAAAACCGCGATTCTTGATTGGAAGCAGGCCTGCGAGGGCAGTGCGATCACCGTGACGTCAAAAGATGAACAGGTGGTTCTCGTCGAGACCATGACCACTCATTTTAGCGAGACCCGGGAGTGGATTTGTCCGTTTAAGGCAGGTGTAATGGTGAGCGCTACCTATCGAGAGTGCCAACTTATTCGAGGTGAAGATCCCGAAAGCGATCAAAGGGTGATCGAAAGCAAACTGAAGCGTTTGGAAGTGTTCGCAATTCGTGAGGGTGCGCCCCATGGGATGGGAGATGACCTCAAGAGGAACTTTGAGGAATTCATGCAAATTGTGAAAGCGAAAAGGCCATGAGTTGAGTTGTTTTAGCCCACATCAAGCCTCCTTCCAGCCTGTCTTGCGGGACCTGGATTGTTGCTGCATGATGGTGCCTGTGTTGCGCTCCTTTCGCCGCTTGTTTTTATTCATCTTGGTCCTTCTTAGCTTGGTCTGTGCCGCCCTCACCTGGTGGGCAGGCAGCGAGCTAGCCAGCCCTTCTCGTCGGCCCTTGCATGACTATCATTTGGAGTTCCTCGCGCATCCTGCTGCCCATGGCATGCAGGTGGAAAAGTTCACGCTCAAGGATGGTACCCCATGCCTCATGTGCGCACCCGATCCTTCGGGAAAACTAGGCAGTCGTGGAGAGACCATCCGCAGCCAGTTTGCGGCCAAGAATTATCCCTTGCCCCCTGCTGGCCAGGTCCTCGGAACCTTGGTTCTGGTCCACGGTCGCAAGGGGCGTAAGGAGGATTACCTCCCCATCGCTGAGCGCCTTTGTGCAGTCGGCTTTCGCTGTCTACTTCCAGATCTCCCCTCTCATGGAGAGCATCCTTCACCGCTGATTTATTACGGCGTCCGAGAAGCCCAACTTCCTGCCCAAGTGCTTAATGAAGCCTCCGAGAAATTCAGCTTTCCCCCTCAGCCAGCGGGTTTGTTAGGCATGTCCATGGGCGGCTCAGTGGCCATGCATGCGGCGGATCTGCCTTCGTCTCCTTGGCAGGCTCTTGTCATCATTTCCAGCTTTCACGCTTTTCAGCCGGCCCTCCAGCTTCAGGCCTCCAGCTTGGCGGGTTCTTGGTTAGGCAAACCTTGGGCCGATGGGGCAGGGTGGATCTATCAGTGGAAAACAGACCTCGCGCTCAGTGATATCCAGCCACACACCCACGCGGCGCACCTTCAGATTCCTACCCTTATCCTACATGGCACGGATGACCGGATCGTGCCCATCGAGTCTGGTCGTCAGTTATTCGCATCCTTGCCTGCCCGCCTTGAAAAGAAGTGGGTCGAAATTCCCTCCGCAGATCATCACAACGTTCTCATTACCGATTTTCCCACCTACGCCACCATCGCTCAGTGGATGTTGACTCATGTCCGCTGACTCAGTGGTGCCGCTGCTGAATCGCCATCGAAGGTGGTCATAGACGGATACCTCCAGCAAAACCTATTTTTCAGGCTGGTGTGCGCCTGCCCCCCGAGAACTCGGGGTGGCCGCACAAAAGCAGTGTCTGCTACGTATTGCTCTCCATACCATGACACGCCTCGTTTACAGTCTGCCCTCCATCTTCGTCGCCAGCCTTGGCCTTGCCGATGTCGTTCGTGGAGCCGAGCCCTTTGACCTTTTTTTAGAAAAGCACTGCATCAGCTGTCATGGTCCCGAGAAGATGAAAGGTGACATGCGGATTGATCAACTGTCTCGCGATTTTAAACTCGGTGCCGATGCTCATCATTGGGCGGAGGTGATCGAACAGGTGAATTCTGGTGAGATGCCCCCGAAGAAAGAAAAGAGGCCCACGCAGGAGGAAATCGAGGCTTTTGTCACCAGTCTCGACTCTCGCATCAAAGAGGGCAGGGCAGGGCGAATGGCCGCGCGGCCAGCGGTGTCTCATTACCGACTGAGTCGGAAAGAGTATCAAAACACGGTCTATGATCTGCTCGGCGTGCGTTATGATCCCGCCAAACCAGGAGAGCTGAACGAAGACACGCTGTGGCATGGGTTCGAGCGCATCGGCTCGGAGCTATCGCTTTCGCCGTCGCATGTGGACCGCTATTACCGCGCGGCAGGCACGGTGCTCGACCGCGCTTTCCCTCCCGCAGCAGCAGGCGAGGTTCGCAAAGTCCGCAAGACTGCGGCGGATCTTCGGTACGCTGGTGGCAAGGATCAGCAGGCCGCTCTGGATCGCTTCGGCATCAAGCGTCCGCTGCGTTATCTTCTGTTTCCCGGCACCGTTCAGAATGCACTTTCCCCTCAGTGGTTCGGGAAGATGGGGCCTGAGCACAGCGGGCTTTATAAAGTCCGCATCCAAGCCAGCGGTAGCCGTCCTATTGATGGTCAGCCCGCTCATTTGAGCATTGGTAAGCGCACGGGTGAGGAGACCGTGGACAGCATCATTGATCTAGACATCACCGCTCCAGAGGACAAACCGCAATTGTATGAGTTCGAAGTCTTTCTCGAAATGCCTGCCACGCTGGACTTCTGCATCGTGGCTACCGATGTGGTGGACAGAAGAAGTGGTGCGGCCTTCCGCAATGCACTCTCCAGCCGAGGCGGCTATATCTTTACGCACAGCAGCGAGACGGTGCTGCTGAATCCAAACGCCCCGCAAATGTTCGATGACAAAGGCAACGGCCTCTTCTCGACGGTACTCCTCGATTGGATCGAATGGGAAGGACCACTGGCCACGGAGGTTGAAAAGTCCCGGCGCAAGGATGTGGTTCCATCCGATGAAGCGACACCCGAAGTCGTCGCAGAACATCTGCAACGCTTTGCCGAGCGTGCCTGGCGCCGGTCAATCCAAAAGGAGGAGCTGGAGCCCTATCTGCAATCCTACCGGATCGAACGCGAGGCTGGGGAAAAGCCAGCCGAAGCCTATCGGGTGGCAATGCAGGGCGTGCTGACCTCCCGTAATTTCCTCTACCTCGTTGAAGGCGAGCCGACGGCCCGCGAACAACTCACCGACATGGAGCTTGCCTCTCGGCTCTCGTATTTCCTCTGGAGCTCGATGCCCGATGTTGCCCTTTTCACCGCAGCACAAAGCGGCACCCTGAAAGGTGAGGGATTGAAGAAGGAGGTGGATCGTATTCTGACGGACAGCAGGATCAACCGCTTTGTGGATGACTTCTCCCGGCAGTGGCTGCAACTGCACCGCGTGGGCATGTTCCCACCGGACAAAAAGCTCTACCCTTCTTACGATCGATGGCTGGAGACAAGCATGCGCGCCGAACCTGTGGAGTTCTTCCGCGAGATGCTCGCAAAAAACTTACCTATGGAGTCCTTCCTGCATTCGGACTGGACCATGGCCAATCCACGACTTTGTGATTTCTATGGGCTGCCAGAGCCGAAGATGAACGCCTTCCAACGCGTCTCCCTTAAGCCCGAGGATCGTCGTGGCGGACTTCTGACGATGGGCGCGACCTTAGGCCTGACCTCGGACGGAACTCGCCATCGTCCAGTGCATCGTGGCGTCTGGCTCAGTGAGGTGATTCTAGGCAAAACACCACCTCCACCGCCGGCCAACGTGCCAGCCATCGAACCCAATCCTCCGAAAAGCCCAAAAGCCACCCTCCGCGATAAACTCGAAGCGCACCGCAACGATGCAAACTGCGCCGCCTGCCATGCGAAGATTGATCCCCTCGGACTCGCCTGGGATAACTACGACGCCATCGGTCAGTGGCGCACGCATGAAAACGTCGCGGCTGGAGTCGGTGCAAATCCCTTGGTCAATCCCAGTGGCGAGATGCCTGATGGCCGTTCCTTCAAGGATGCCAATGATTTCAAACGTCTGCTGATCAAAGATCGCGAGAAATTCATACAAGCCTTCATCGAGCACCTCTGCACCTACAGTCTCCGCCGCGTGCTGACCGTGGACGACCAAGAAGACATCTCCGCCATCGTTGAACTGGTAAAGAAAACCCCAGGCGGTGTTCAGGACATCCTTCGCGCCGTGGCCCTGTCAGAACTGATACGCAAACGCTGAAGCCCCTATCCCCAACCCTCTCCATCTCATGAGCAACTACCTTTCCCAATCCTGGCTGATCGACCGCCGTCATGCCCTTAAAGCACTGGGTTCATTCATCTCCCTGCCTTTGCTGGAGTGCATGGTGCCACTGCGCGCAGCAGCGGCTGAGAAGATCACCGCCACGCCCAAGCGCAGTGCCTTCATCTATTTGGCAAACGGTGTCCATTCCCTGAACTACCAGATCACCACGTCTGGCAAGGACTACCAATTTTCGAGGTCGCTCAAGCCTCTGGAAAAACACCGCCAGGTCATCACCCCCATCAGCGGTCTGCATCACCCGGGAAGTCTCAGTCATCACCACAATTGCATCAGCATTTGGCTAACCGGAGGAAAACTCGGCCCTTCCGATAAAAACACCATCTCTGTGGACCAAAAGATGGCCGAAGTGACAGCGCAGCACACGCGCTACCCATCTCTGGAGGTCGCCATCACTCAGGAATCTCTCGCTTGGACAGCGGACGGAGTTCGGCTGCCCGCCATGCGCCGTTGCAGTGAGATTTTTTCGTCCATGTTTGAGGAACCCAAAGGCGGCATCGCAGCCCAGCGGCGGGCCTTGCGCCGCAAAGGCAGCGTCCTGGATGGTAACCTCGCCGAGGTGCGCCGACTGGAGAAGCAAATGGGAAACCAGGACAAAGGACGCATGGATCAATACCTGACTTCCGTGCGCGAGGCTGAAATCCGTACGCGGAGGGCAGATGCTTGGCTTGACACGCCACTGCCCGCCGTCTCCGAAGCCGATCGCAAGCGCACCAATCGCGACATCGCCGACACCATGGCGGGGGATTATTTCCGCACCGTTTATGACCTCATGGTGCTCGCCTTTCAGACGGACATGACCCGCGTGGCTACCTTCAGCTTGGGAGGTGAGGGCCAAGCCATTGCCATCCCTGAAATCGGCATCACCGAGTCACGTCATCAGCTCAGCCACCACGGCGGAGATCTTGGCTACATGGAAAAGCTAACCAACTATGATACCTTTGCTATCGAGCAGTTCAGCTACTTCCTCACTCGTCTCGCTGAGACCAATGACCTCAACGGCAAGTCATTGCTCGGCTCCACCATGGCACTCTTCGGCAGCGGCATGTCTTATGGTCACAGCCATGGCAATGCCAATCTCCCTCTGGTGCTAGCAGGCGGCTCCGACCTCGGTCTGAAACACGGCCAGCATCTGGATTTTAACAAGTCGGCCGCAGGATTCCAAGGCTACGCGCTCGACCCCGAAGGAGCACTCACCACCGCGCATTACCAACTCTGCAGCCGCCCAGCAAACACCGATGCCCACATGAGCAATCTCCTCCTTCTCATGGCCCAGCGCATGGGCGTTGAGACCGACCAGTTTGGCGACAGCAATAAGGTGATCTCACTATGATGCGTTTCTTTCTCTCACTGGCTTCTTCACTCTTGGTTATGGGCACCTCCATAGCCACGGCAGAGGAACCTTTCCGCCCTGAGGTGGGGAAGTTTCCTCCTCTCGAAAAAGCACATTCTTACCGAGGCGAGCTTGTGTTTGTGGACCATGCCAACCGCCGCGGCAGCCTCCGGGTGCAGGGGGCAGGAACCTATTTCCGCAATGCCCCGCAGCCCTTCGCCATGCTCCCATACGGCATGGTTCGTTATCACGGCGCACCGGCAGAACTTCGGGATATTCCCCTCGGCACGGTGTTGCACGTCCGGGCATTCCTTCCTCCAGACCCCAAGATCTCTGCCGTTCCGGTACTCCCGGTCGATAATAAGGACAAGATCGCAGGCTACAGTGGCGTGGGTGTCGCTCCGGCTGAAAACCATATGCTACTCCTCGAAGACGAACCCAGCCACTGTCAGCGCGAAGGCCTGATTTGGAAACTCCAGGAGCTCGAAGTCAAAAACAACGAAGGAATGATCATCGCCAGTCGCCAAGCCAAAGCTGGTGCAGAGGGCAAATCCAGCGACGAAAGCCTAACCTTTGACGATGCCACCCGCATCTGGCGCGGCCGCGAATGCCTGGGAATCACCGACTTGATCTCTGAGGGAACCTGGCCCGCCAGCGGCAAGAAATCGCTCGGCGGCCAGGCTGTCCAACTCGGCATCACCTGGAAGCCTACGCCAGACGGTGTGTTTACCCGCTTTCACATCTCAGACATCTGGCTGGATGATACCGCCATGCAGCGCGCTGCTCAAAATCAGACCGCGACGCACAAAGCCTTCATCCGCAGCCGCTGGATGCCTGCCTGGGTGGATAATGTCGCATATGGGAAGTTCGGCCGTGCGACGGTAACCACCACCTTGTTCGGCGGCATGGATCCCTCTCTGTATGCCGATTTCCAAAAAGGCAGTCAGGTTCTGGTGAATGGAGCCGAGAACACCCTCAAGCATGCAGGCGGTGGCTACGGCCCTGCCCACATGGCCTCCAAGGGCCCCATTCTCACGGTGACCACGGCCTCTGGAAAGCCCCCCCTCGGCAGCAGTGGCATCCAAGTCCAATTTGAAACGGATCTCGTCATCGAAGGCATCCGCGCAGGAAGAGTCATCCGCATACGCCCGGCTAGCTGGCCCCAGGTTCAAGTGCCTCGCGAGGAATATCTAGGCGATAGCTCGAACGCCGAAGACCGATTCCCCACACCAGACTTCTTCCCCAAGTATTGATCTCAGTCCCGGGCTCCAATCCAGGCACTCCCCACTTCGTTTCCTCATGAAGCCTGCCGTCACCCTGCTCGCTGCCTTCGGGTGTGCGCTCACCACTTTCACCTCGGCTGCAGACGAGCCATTCCGTCCTGAAGCAGGGAAATTTCCCGCGTTGGAAAAAGCGCACTCCTACAGGGGCGAACTGGTGTTTGTGGATCACGCCAACCGCCGGGGAAGCCTGCGTGTACAAGGGACAGGCACATTCCGCCGCAATGATCCCCACCCTTTCGCACTTCTCCCCTACGGCATCGTCCGCTACCACGGCGCGCCAGCGGACCTTCGCGATATCCCCCTCGGCACAGTTCTGCACGTCCGGGCCTTTCTTCCACCCGACCCGAAGATCTCCGCCGTGCCTGTCCTCCCCGTGAACAACAAGGAAAAAGACGCCGATCATAATCGTGGTGCAGGCATTGCACCCGCCGAAAACCACGTCCTTCTCCTTGAAGACGAACCCAGCCACTGCCAGCACGAAGGCTTAATCTGGAAGCTCAACGAACTCGAGATAAACAACAACGAAGGCATCCTCACTGCCCATCGCGAACCCAAGGCCGGCGTTGACAACAAGCCCCCCAAAGCCTCCGAGGAAAAGCTCACCTTCGACGCCGCCACCCGCATCTGGCGTGGCCGCGAATCACTCACGCTCGCTGACTTGATCGCCGAAGGCACCTGGCCAGCCACCGGCCAGAAATCACTCGGCGGTCAGGCCGTCTTGCTGGGCATCACCTGGAAGCCCACCCTCGGCGGAATATTCACCCGCTTTCACATCTCAGACATCTGGCTGGATGATGCCGCCATGCTACGCGCCGCCCATCTCCAAACCGAGGCACACAAATCCTTCATACGCAGCCGCTGGATGCCCGCCTGGGTAGATGCAGTCGAGTATGGCAAATTTGGTCGTGCCACCGTCACCGCCACCCTCTTCGGCGGCATGGACGCATCACTCTACGCCGACTTCAAAAAGGACATACCTGCCTTCATGAACGGCGTGGAAAATACCCTCAAGCACACCGAAGGCGGCACCGCGGGGCCCACCCAATTGGCCTCACGTGGTACCCTTCTCAATGTCACAGCGTCCTCCGGAAACATCCCCACAGGCAGCAGCGGCATCCAGATCCGTTTTGAGACAGACCTCATCACCGAAGGACTCCGCCCCACCCGAGTCATCCGCGTCCGCCCAGCCAATTGGCCCGATGTCCACCTACCCCGGGAAGAATATCTCAACAGCGGAACCTTCAGCCACGAAGACCGCTTCCCCACGCCTGCCATCTTCCCCAAATATTAAGGCTGCTATTTCCTTGCCAGAAAGAGAGCAGATTCCCTGACAAATACTCTCTGGGTTCTTAAATTGCCCACTGTAGGGTCAGAAGATTTTAAGGAGCAGGCTGCCACTGTAGTTTAGCTCGGTAGGAGGCAGGAACCAGCGCAAACAGCTCGCGGATGAGCGCGACATGCTGAGTGTAGAGCGGACTGAATTGCGCCTCTCGAAAATAGATCTTAGCTTGAATATTGAGAAACCAAATGTCGTGATCTTTAAATTCTTGATCGAATAGACTGGGCCAGATGTTGTGGATAAGCTCGGCCTCTATGTAAACGGTCTTGTCTCGCCAGCGCCGCCAAAATGGCATACTTTGGAAATTGCGGATGTAAATCAACGTGGTGCGTAAAATTTCACGGTAGATTTCCTGCTTTGTAAACCCACTGAAAGCTGGGGTTTTGCTTTTTCTGTCCATGGATTTGAAAAGAGGTTTCTTACTTAAATCTGTCACTAGTCAAATGCCAAACATTGGTAGCTGAGAGCGGAGCCGCACGAGGGCTGGTTATCTGGATGAGTGAACAAAATGCGTGTCAAAATCTGGCGAGGTCCAATCAGTGGAGTGAAAGCAGTCACCGGATATTGAGCACCAGATGTCGCTTGAAATCACTCACTCAAAATACGTATCCTCATGCGCATAAGCCGGTGCGCAGCAGCACAGCAGGCGCAGCGTCTCTGTCGCTGTGATCTGGTGCCAGGCCCCCGGTGGGATTAAGATCGCGTCCCCCGGTTTCACTCCCTTTTCCTCACCGTCGATCTCCATCCTGCCGACTCCCTCGAGGATGAAGTAAAATTCCTCGCTCAGTTTGTGGTAGTGCCGCTCCGTCGGTCTCCCCACCGGCACCGTCGCCTCCGCCAGAGACTGGTTTTGCACCGGTGCATTGGTTCGGTCCAAAATGCTGCGGATCGTGCTGCCATCCTTCGTCGTGAAGGGCACTTGGTCAGAAAGGGAGTTGATGGTCATGCGGATGCACGCATGGTCAGCCACCGCACGCTGCGTGCAAGTGTACTTCCTATGAACTTCGATCCCCACCACTGCTGCGCCCTCATCACCGGCGCCTCCTCCGGCCTGGGTGCCGAGTTCGCACGCCAGCTCGCCCCCACCGCCCAGGCCCTCTTTCTCACTGGTCGCCGCGCAGAGGCCCTCGAGTCCGTCAAGGCCCAGTGCCTCGCTCTCAATGCATCGTTGCAAATCCACCTCTGTGCCTGCGATATCGCCACGGACGAGGGCAGGGGACTCCTGCTGGAAACCATCCGCCAGTCTAGCTTTCGCCCGCATCTCTGGATCAACAACGCCGGCCTCGGCGATTACGGCACCGTCGCCAGTGCAGATCCCGCCAAGCTCCGCGCCCAGATGGATCTCAACATCACCGCCCTCGTCATGCTCACCCATGCCAGCCTCACCCTGCTTCAGCGACCCGGCGGCATCGTCAATATCAGCTCTCTCGCCAGCACCCTGCCACTTCCCGCCATGGCCGTCTATGCTGCCAGCAAGGCCTTCGTCTCCAGCTTCTCAGAGGCCCTCGCCATCGAGCTCGCCCCAGACCACATCACCGTCACCTGCGTCTGCCCCGGCCCTACCCCCACCAGCTTCGGCAAAACCGCCCGCCGCCCTGAGGGCGAAGACACCGACCGCGACGGCCAGGACTTCCTCCGCATCCCACCCACCCAGGTCGTTTCGGAGGCCCTCGCCGCCCTCCGCGCCGGCCGTGCCTGCGTCTATCCAGGTTTCGGAGTCAAAATGGCCGCCCGCCTCTTCCATCACCTTCCGCGTTTCCTACTGCGTCCCCTCTTGCGGCAGCGCTTCGCCAAAGGCACAGTTTAAAAAAGTCCCGTCCCCCCTTTACCCCCACCCCCGGCATGATCAAGCGTCCAGACCCCTCCTTGACCCCCATGGACCAGCGCGGTCCCAGCCCCTGGCAGACCCAGCAGCCCCCCCAAGGCAGCGCTTTGGGCAAGCTCATCCGCCTGCTCCTCCTCGTCATCATCGCCACCCTCCTCGTCCTGCCCTTCACCCCCTTTGCAGGCAAGATCAAAACCGCCCTGAAAGAGATCGTCGCCGCCGCTCAAAAAGAGCGCGTCATCACTCGCGAAGTCGAGCGCCGCATCGAAGTCCCCCGCGAGGTCGTCAAGGAAGTCGTCAAAGAGATCGTTCGCGAGGTCGAGGTCCCCGCTCCCCCAGCCCCCCTCCCAGAAAACTTCATCCCGCGAAAAGACGTGGATGTCTCCAGCTTCTACAACGGCATCACCATCAAGACCAACTTGATCACCGAACAGGGCACCTACGCCAGCCTCGAGCGCAAAGACCCCGAAGCCTACAAGGCCGAGTTCCAGCTCTCCATCCGCGTCCCCAAAGCCAGCCAGACCCTCCCCGAGCTTTCCCGCATCAATCCCAAGCTGCCCGAGCTCCTCCCCGGCCTCAGCTCCATGCTCCCCACCGCCAAGGTCTCCGGCTTCTACCACAAACTCTACGAAAACAAGACCAACGGCATCCAGCGCGACATCACCCGCCTCAATCGCATCCTCGATCGCCACAACTTCTTCGACTGCGAGACCATCCTCGAGCTCACCCACCCCCAGACCTCCCGCAAGGCCCTCCTCGTTCAGTCCGAGATGGACGTCGTCGCCGATGGTTCCGATGGCGACCGCATGCCCACCCTCGATGAATACATCTTCATGTCGGACTACTACCAGCCCTTCACCAGCTACGCTTGGGCGAAAAAGACCACCACGCCCAATCCGCTCCTCGCTCGCTGGGAAGAGCGCCTCAAAAAGGCCAAAGACCAATTCAACGTCAAAGGTCTCAGCGCCGACCGCAACCGCGAGCTCAAAGCCGCCATCACCCAGCTCGGCCTCGAAGTCGCCGAAATGAAAGCCCGCAGCAGCCTCATCGCTGAAAAGGACCCCTTCATCGTCATCTCCCTCCTCTTCCGCCCCTACGCCACCACCAACAAGCACACCCCCAGCATCGGCGACTACGCCGTCGTCATCCACGAAGGGAAAATGTACCCCGCCATCTGTGGCGACTACGGCCCCAGCCACAAAATGGGCGAAGCCTCCCTCCGCATGGCCAAGACCGTCAACCCCAGCGCCACCCCCTACCGCCGGCCCGAGAGCGACCTCAAAGTCACCTACCTCATTTTTCCTGGCACTGCGGAAAAGCCCAACACCCCGCCGAATCTCGGCCACTGGCACCAGAAATGCGCCACCTATCTCCAGGAACTCGGCAGCCCAGATGCCGCCCAGACCCTCCACCAGTGGGAAGACCTCTTCAAAAAGCCCGAGCCCCCACCCGTCGCCGCCGCCCCCGCCAGCAGCGGTACCCCAGCCACAGGTGGCACCACCACGCCGCCCGCAGCCCCAGCTTCTTCCGTCCCGTCCCCATCTCCCGCAGCAGGTAGCACGCCACCAGCCACCCCGGCCACCCCCTCGTCAGGCACACCCGCGCCGTCCACGTCCCCCACCGCCCCCAAGCCCTAAACCCCAATGGGTAGAGTGCTTTATCCGAAATAGGTAGGGCGCGTTGTCCCCAACGCGCCGGGTAGGGTCGGCACACGCTGCGCCGCCCGGTAATTGACTCTCCGAATAGAACGCCGAGAGGAGCGTGGGCACTCCTGCCCCCCTTCATTCATGGTAGGGACGCGCTGCGCAGTGTCCCCAATTTTCCACGAGCGTTCTTCTATGCCCAAAATCTCCGAGAGGAGCGTGGGCACTCCTGCCCGCTTTCTGTGTCTTATACGATTCAGTCACACTGATTGGTGAAACCAAGCTTCAGGCCCACATCCCGATACCTCTTTCCCCAGCCGCAGAGCGGCGTCCGTATCTTAGCCGCGCCTTTCAAGGCGCGGTTTTGGCCCGCGCACCGCCTTCACTCATTGCGTCGCAGCGCGACGCCCGAACTGCCGCCATTTCACCAATCCATCACGCTAAATCGTATTAGGTCCGCACCGCGCCCACAGGTAGGGACGCGCTGCGCCGCGTCCGCTATTTCCCCCCACGAGAGACGTGCCCACACCTCCAAAGGCCCGTGGATACCCAGCCCACCGCCGCGCACCCCCTCAAAATCCACCTCAGAGGGCAGGGGACCCCACTCTCACGCCCCCACGTTCCACACGTGAATAAATCACCGAAGCCTTGTTTATCAACACATGTTAAACAACAAGAAACCCAAACAACCTCAAAGGGCAGGGGACCCCGAACAAAAAACGCACCCGCCCGCCCCTCAGCCCCAAGGCAGGGACGCGCTGCTCCGCGTCCGTGATTACCCCCCAAGAAACGGACTCCACACCCGCACGGCCCGCAAGCAACCCTGGCACCCATTTGTGGTTCGCACCTACGCCCGGCGAGATCGCTCAATGAGCGCCAAATCTCCCCACTCCCGCTATCCCTTCCTTTTCACCCTCCTCAACGCCCAATGGCGCATTCACGTTCCCCACGACATAAAACCGCTAAATCCCTCATCATAAACAAAATCGAATAGTTAACACATCCAAAGTAAATACGTTCCTCAACCCAGGACCTGTCCCAGTGCGCTCCTGACATCACCCCCAAAAAAGACCACCTCAAAGTCAAACCCCAAGAGGACAGGGGACCCGCCTTGATAACCCCAGACCACCTCAATCAAACATCTCCACCCATTCCAAAGAAACGCGCTTCAAATCCCACCCCACTATCCCCAAACGCCTATTCACGCAAAACACGGCAAAAGCTAATTAAACACCCTTAAATCAACGTTAAAATCATTAATCAAGAGATCCCACCAAAAGACTCCAGGGTTTCCAAACACAAACCCCAGACCCGTAGGACGGGTGTGTCCGGCGCAAAAGAATCCCGCCACTCCCAACCACCTCCATCGCCGGATTACCCGTCTCTCCCCGAACACCCGTCAGCCCCAGCCACCCACCGCCGAATGACCCGCGTTTTCCGGAACCCGCTGAACAACCCAGCCCCCCATACTCAGCAAAACCCCCATTCGAAGATCCACACACTCAGCACCTCACTCAAACTCCCTTCAAGAATCGCCGCACACCTGAAACTCCCGAGAGACCCCAAAACACCCACAATCCACTTACCCCCCCAAGTCCGACCTAGGAATCCAACTCAAATTAAAACGCCAAAACAACCCTCAAAAACCCTCCATCAGAATCATTCAAAACCCAAATCCCAACCCCCAGCCCCCCAAAAATCTCACCAGCCTCGCCACTCAAACACCACCGTCTCAGCCCCATCCCAAATCCTCGAACGCCCCAAACCGCACTCCAAACTCGCAAGCCAAAGTACTCCCGAGCTTCAGCTCGCCTAAACTCCGAATCCACCCGGAGCCCCCACACCACCATCACCCCAACCCCCAAAACAAACTCCACCCAACCCACACAGCTGGATCCAGATCCCAAACAGCCAAACCATCTCACTCCAGCCAGCCAAACACCTGCCAAGCCCCTTAAAACCAAGGTTCCATCCGCTATTCCATAACTACATACAATGCATGTAATGTGAAACTGATACGAATTATTCTGAAAGGTCTTGATTGACGGGGTCCGTTGCATATGCTGCCCCCGCTGTTCCGAACCGTTCAGTAACCCGTTTGGATGCCTGTAAGCTTCCAGACAAAGCCCGCCAGGGCCTGCGAATCCTGGCGGGCAATTTTTTGCATATCACTTAGCTGTATGAAATTCGATTTCTGGGACATGATGTGGGGAGCTGTGGTCAAAAGTCCTTGGATTTTTGGAGCCTTCGCTATCCTTTGGATCCTGAATACTTACTTCAGCATGAGCAGCAAAAGACGCCGCCGTGACTGAGAAAATAAAAAGTATTTGACGGCAGTACTGGTCATGCACTAGGAATAAATCGTCGTTTCGCAGCGACCCGGATTCGCAGCCGGATCAGTCAAATTCACATCTCGGGTTATGGATATGGTTCAACTTACATCGGAGGAATTTCACATGCTTACGCAGTGGTTTTTCCTTATGCTGATGTGCCAAACCATTGTCGTCATGGGTTCTGCATATGGCTGGTGGTTAGATTTTTTGGCGATGCGGCGTGCCGCCAAAATTCAGTAAAGCGCCCCTGGTTTCGCAGCCGGGAAAGAACAGCATCAATGAACGGTTCAGAAGCACAGCGACGCGTGCCCAATGGGATTTCGCGTATTAGGCCCCTCTTTTTTGAGCGGGTGCTAAGACCTACCCGGCTAGATCTGGGCAGTGGTCAACCTAAAGAGGACATCCAACTCTTGCTGCCGCTTATGATCCCTTCGCAACCGAGGGTTCGACATGAGGAAGCGCAGAAAAACGGCTGAAATTCTCCTCTCCCGCCCGGTTGCCCGTCCAAAGGCTAAGAGCCAGGACGGACCCATTTACCCCCAGATGATGCCAGCGCGTCGAGGTCTGACGCTGGCTGCATACTGGGAAGAAATTGCCGAGAAAGCGAAGAAACGGAAAGCGACCCGTTCGCCTCGGCCCCGGCTTCTGGACCCTTTGACCAAGCAGGCCCAGGAGCCGCAAGAATTTGGTGAAAAAGCCAGCGGTCAACCCGCAGGCCTCACCCGCTGTTCCCGAAACCCGAACCGTGCGGGAGCGGCGTCAACTTTGGCAGTAAGCGCGGCCCTCCCGTCCTGGGGCGTCGGTGCAACTGCCCCCGCGTCGGTGGCCTTGAGCTGCGGCGGGTTAAATTTCCTGGACGGAAACGAGGCAAGGCAGGCACCTCCCCTGTACTCCTCGCAAACAACAAAGGAGGGTTTTAATCGGCCATGAATATCTCAGCCGTCATCGCTCAAGTGACCACACGCAAGGCAACCCGCGCCAATGGGACCCCGGTAACGTATTACAGCGCATTCGCGCTCGATGCGGAGCCAAACCCCCTGCTCCGGTTCCCTGGTCAGATCCAGTTCAACCCGACAGAAGACGACATCAAGGAACGCAACATTTGCGAGGGTGCGGCTTTCAAGCTGCACATCATGCAAATCCTTGAGCTTCGAAACGGGATTCCGGTCTGCCAGGTCAAACTGGAAACACCGCCTCAGACAGAGGCCGCGACTGCCAAGCCTGCGAGCAAATAACCGGACACTGTCCCCTTTATGTCTCTTCTCTCCCTGATCCAGCGCGGCGAATGGCAATTCTTCGTCACCTGCACCTATAAGAACAGCCGAACGATGAGTGCGAAAGCCCGTCATTCCATGCAGTTCCAATGGATGCGCAGGCTAGCCGCGATGCACCAGGGCGAGAAGAAGGGGGACGCTGCACTTCGAAACCTGCGGTTTGTCATCCGTGAGGAGTTTGGAGAGCAGAACTCAAGACTACACTGGCACGCTTTGGTGTCGGGCCTGAAACCGTCCCTCGTCAGGACTACCACTTGCCTGTTTATGATGGGCTATTGGGAAGGAATTGGCGGCGGGATGGCTCGGGTTCGGGTGTATGATGCGGCACAGGACGGCGTATCGTATGTCACCAAAGGGTTAGAGGGTAAGGAGTCGGACTGGTCGAACAGTGGCGCTAACCGCTACGAGGTCGGCAAGTTCAACGGCGACGAAACCCTGATGCTGATTCCCAGCGTCTCGTTACTGTCAGACTGGAGACGAGACGCCCGCGAAAGTGGGAGGCTAACACGACTTGCACAGGCCCGGCGCTGAATAGCCCGCTGTGACATAATCAACCGACAGGACCACGCTGCACAGGCGGCACAGAGCAACTACGCGAACGGCGAAGCGGACAAACCCGCGCCCGATGTAAAGCGACCCTGCTAAAGGGGACATCCGGCCAGAATGCTGCCATGAACGTGATGAGCTCTCCTCTGTGAGATGTGCGGGAAAACGTGGTCCTGGGGTTTGATTTGAGGGGCGGAAGTGCGTAGCGCGCCGCCCCTCAAATCAGACTCCGGCGGTTGCTTGAAGGGGAACCTATGCCCTGAAAGCTGCGCTGGGTCTGGCAATCGCCGTGACTACAATTGACCTGCACCAGTATCAGACAGCCGTCCTCGTGGATGCGCTGGAGGACTTCGATGATGACGGCTCCGGCCCATCAAGCGAGACGAACGTGGGCCTTAAACGTCTCTGTGAGGTCCTTCGCCTGGATCACACACATGCGATTATCACCGTCCAGCTCCTGAATGATGAGCCAATCCCAAGCGCCTTCGCTCCATCCAATAGCTAGTATGCAGACATACCTAAACCTACTGCATCGCGTGGACTGGCTCTCCACCTGCCTAGTCCTGGTCGTTGGTTATTTGATCCTTCGCCTCCTTCGGGCGTCGTGAACCTTTCCCCCTGCCCTGGGCCACGGGACGGGGGGCGTTAAACGTGGCACTTGCTCCATAACTAGGAGCCCTGCCCGTCCACCCCTCGGGGACGGCAAGCAAAAGAGAGGGATAGAGAAAACAGACAAAGTGAAAAAGCACGTCAACAAAAACGGAATGTGGATGGAACGCGCAGCGGTCGCGGGCATTGCCCTTGCAACCGCAGGAGCCGCAAAGGCTGACGGGGTAACCGAGGCAATCACTGAAATGGGGGACATGGCAACTTCAGTCGGCGGTGGTGCTGCTGCGGTGATTGGCGTTGCCGTCGTCTTCGCCTTGATCAAGCTGGGCAAACGTCTCCTGGGGAAGGTCTAAGCCGTGGTTGCCCTGCACATCACAGATTCCTCCTTTGTGGTGTCGCAGGGCGTCACAATCTCCGGCCCGTGCTCCCTGGATGTTTCCAGTGTGGTTAACGGGTCGGAGACCATCACAAGCGGCGTTGTCCTCGTCCAGGCCGGGACGGTGGAAAGGCTCGCAGAGCTGCACCCGCAAACACAGGCAATTCTCCCCCTGGGCGCTACGATATGCTTTTTGTTAGGCTTAATCTGGGCGCGCCAAAGCTCCGTCTAGCTCATGAAGCGCATCCTCCTACTTTCGTTATTACTATCCGCCTCCCTTGCTCAAGCGGCCACCGTCTGGACCGTGCCGGCATTCTCTTATGCCTTCGTCAGGCCAGCCAATGCGGGTTCATCCTGCTCTTACCGCTGGGAAGGCACTGGGGGCCTTGTCAGCGGCCCCACTGCCGCTTTTAGCTCTGGGGGTCCAGGTGCTGGCACTCGCACCGGAACCCGCGTTTCCGTGAGCACCTCCCTACCCGATTCGGTGACCAGTGTCCGCTTAACCATCATGCTCAATACCACGGATGGTTCTCCAGACATCCCCGTTTACTGGCAGCAAGCCTATAAGGCCAGCGACCCCAAGCCACCCAAGGGAGGCCCTTATGACAATGGAGTTCCTGAAACTCCAGACGGCGACCCCGTGAATTCGGACGGCGATCCAGAAGCACCACCTGCCCAGCGCCACAAGGCGCGGGCGAGCTATACAAACCTGTCTAACTACCCTAAAACCGTCAAGGAAGTCTGGATGTCAGAAGGATCACTGGTGAAGCAGAAACAAACCAGTTGCCCACCTCAGAGCACGTATGACACAGGATGGTGCTACTATCATAAGCCCTTTACAATCGTCCTCTCAGTAACCGCAGACGGTGAGGATTTAGGAGAGGATCCTGTTATAGGAGACTCCGACCCCGTCAACGAAGCCGACCCTGACCCAGAAGACCCACCCCTCCCAGACGTAGGCCAGCCGGGAGGCCCAGGAGGTCCAGGAAGCGGCGGCGGTGGTGTCACAGTAAACCCAACACCAGAACCGCCAGCGGTAACGCCTGAGCCGCGCCCAGGCGCAGGCGAAGCAAACGACGAAGCCCGCCACAAAGAATTGGTCGGTGCAGTGAACCGCACCACCACCGCAGCGAATCAAGCAGGCAACCAAGCCAAGTCAGACGCCGCACAAGGCAATAGTTTGTTAGGCGGCATCAAAGACGGTATCAGCGACTTAGCAGGCAAGATGGGCGAAGGAGAAGGAGAGGGCGACGGATTCGGCCCTGACGACTCCGCAAACCTGGACAAGCTCGCCAACGAGGGTCCAGGCGAAGCCGACAGCCCCGGGGAAGCAGAAAGCGCCGAAGCTGACGGAATCCGCGGCAGCGTCGGTGCTCTAATTGCATCCTTCAGTGGACTAGCGAACGCTCTTCAAGTCACCGGACCCGGTGGAGGCACAAGCCTTTCGTGGACAATCGAAATGCCCATAGGAGGCACCCGCACCCTAAGCCTAGAGGCATACTCTGGCTACTTCGCCACCGTCCGCACCGCTCTGCGCTGGGTCTGCACGGTCATTTTCGCTTTTGCTTACATCCGCGTGGTGCGCGGTGCTTTCGCCTAACCAATAGCCTAACATTATGTGGACCGCCTTTGCTTCTCTCATAGCGAACCTGCACCCCCTGGTTCGTCTCTTCATGACGGGCATTACCCTGATTTCCTTCGTCTTCGCCATTTTCGCCTGGGTCGGGGATATAACGGGACTCACCGAAGCTTTTGCAGTCCGCGTCAATCAAGCGGCCGCCACGATTTCAGTCTCTGGTATTGGAAGCCTCCTGGGGCAGGCCAACCGCATTTTTCCCTGGTCTGAGGTGATGAGCATGACGGGAATCTTGATCGGCCTCAAGGTTTCCGCAGCAATCATCAGGATTGTCAAATCCTGGATTCCTACCGTGAATTGATATGGGCTTTACTACCATCAGCGGGACAATGGGCGGCGGCAAAAGCTATTGGGCCGCAGAGCTTGCCCTCCAGGCATTCAAGGAAGGCGCTATAGTTCACAGCAACATGGACTTCGACGATACCGAGCTTGAAAAGCGAGGCTTCGCAGATCAGCACATCAAGCTCCCTATTGAGCCTACAAAGTGGATCGACGTAATCAAAGGTGGCCAGGAGGGAAAAGAAAACCTGCTGATCGTGGATGAGTCTGCCATGATCTTCCACGCCTGGGACATTCAGGAACAGAAGAAACGCGATAGAGACCTCTTTGACATGCTCGTCATGAGTCGCAAGTTGGGCCTGGATTGCTACTTCATCAGCCAGCACGCCGACAACATCAGCTCACCACTCCGGCGCATCTCACAGTATGACGTTCGCTGTGTTTCGACTGCAAAAATCCCCATTATAGGGCCGACCATCAAGCGCCTTAAAGGGGACTTCCTCCGCATCATCAGACAGCCTGAAACCCGCAAGGAAATCAGCCGCACTTATCACCGATTCTCTAAAGAGGTCGGGAGCCTCTACGTCACCGAAGCTGTAAGGGGCGCGGCTTCTCGCGTTCAGCGGGAAGTTACCCGCACCGTCCAGCAGAAAGCCAAGACACCCGCCTGGCTAAAGCTGACCGGCGCTGTAATTCTTGCGGCCATCATCGGTGGCCTCTGGACCACGAAACAGACCTTCGACACGATGGCGGAGAACCAGGAGAAACGACTCTCCGGAACAAAGTCTGCAGGTTCTGAAACCTCCAAGAAAGCAGACAAAAAGACCTTTGCCGATCGCATGGGCGAAGCCATATCGCCTACCCAGCAGGGCGTTAGCTATCCCCCTGCCCTGCACCCTTCCGGCCCAGCATCTGGGCACGTCATGCAGTGGATTGAGTGGGATGCGGCGAACGAACGCATTGTGACATCAGTTTACAGGTCCGGCGCTGATCTAGTCATTTACACCCTAGGCGGGGAACGTTGGAGCCTGGGCCGTCCTGTGGCTGGCCAGAGGATTCAAGAAATCATCCCCCACAATGGCGCCTACTTTGCACGCACCGAACAGGACACAGTTTTTTACCTGCGGCCTCGGACATACGAAGAGAGACGCGCTTATGACGAATACATTGTTAGGCGCTCAGTCGAAAATCAGCAGAAAGACACCCCATGGAATACGCAACTTACGCAGCCGCCTTTATGACTGGATGGGCAGCAGGTGCTAGCATCATCTGGGCCTTGCGCTTGATCCGCTCTGCAAGCGAGGATTGACCTTAGACCCGCGCGGCGCGGGTTGAAAATTTTTGGCGGTCGCCAACTAATTAAGACATCTTAACCAATTCTCCCCCCCAAAAAAGAATTGCTAGGTATTAATTTTAATGAAAGGCCTGCGAAAAATTCGCAGTAGATACCAATGCGAAACCTCACTCCACTCTCCACAAAAGACCATGAACCTCATCACCATCACCACAGGCCCCGTAACGTCCCACTTCCATCTGATAAAGAACGAGCTCGGTTTTTGGGCCGAATTACCCTTCATCTGCGTTCTGCTCGACCCAAAACGCATCAAAAGCCCTTATCCAGATATGCCCCCTGTTTACCAGGGCCCGCTAGATTCATCCTTCGAGGCTGCAACTTTCTAGGGATCATTCACGCCGCAGGAACCAGTAAGGCTGGCACCCGTACCCAGTTAATGTTTCAAAGGGAACATCGTCTTCCCCCGCCTCTGCTGCCAATTTGCAGTGCCAATTTACGCGAGCCGGTTCCGGCTTGTGTCCATAGCCTAGGCTGAATATAACCGCTGTGCCCTGCGGCCACTTCTCCCGCAGATTGTCCCCTTTAATCCTAGAGGCGGCTGGATCTGCGCCACGATTTGCCGGAATCCAGGGCATAGCGCCCGTAACATCTCGGGCCGTCCAGTCGGTGGCCTGGCCCAGCTCGCGTTTAATAGCCCGTTGCAAGGCCTTCTTGCAACGGGGGCCACACGTCCTGGCGTCGCTGCGGTGCGCCCAGAAGGGTGCACCGCAAGTATAGCAGGACGCTTTAGTCAGTTTACGGGTCATAGCAAATGCATCTGCCCGTTGTCCACCTCAGCCGATGAGCCCAACCATTGCACGCCCTGGCCTGCGGGCGTGGTGTCGATCCAGACCAGGCGGGCCGCCCGCTTGGCCTCGGTTTCATCCTTGGCCGTCACGTGCATCTCGTAAACGTGTTTGGCCTCTGCACCATTGAAGCGGTATAGAATCCGCACCGTGTAGGCAAGGCACGCGTTCACGCTGCGGCCCTCCAGGCGTTGAGGGCTTCGTAGCGGGCCTGCACTTCATTGCGCCACGTGACGGCGCGCTCGATGCGCCCCCTCCGCAGGTGCTGGCGGTAGGTTCTGATTCCAGCGGCCACCCAGGCGCGATAGTGGGCCATGTGTAACAAGACAGAGAGAGCTTTGCTGATTTTCATACTGACGGAGTCCTTTCGTGCGGTCCACCAGCGGGGGGCGTGTGCCTTGTCCCTTTTAACTGATGGAATACCATTCCTTCGGAGGCGTAGCCTCCAACTCCTCGCAGAGGTGCCGGGCCGTCCGTCAGCTAGTCAAAAGCCTTTGGTGGCCCATAAGGGCCAGGTTTCCAGGAGGGTCCATTTATGGAGACCTGGAAACCCGTTGACGAGCTGACAGGCTCGGCGCTGGCCCGTTGTTACAGGGCTAGCCTAGCTAATGGACGCGCACAGAAAGGCGGAGCCGTGCCCGCATCGTCAGCCCTGCGGGTCCTTCGTCGGTGGGCCTGTCCGGCAAGGCCCTAGCCACCCCAAAACATGTTTGCCAAATGCTTAATATACCCTAAATAAATCACACGGTTCACAATGAGGAGAATGCGGTGAAATTGTTTAACCTTTTGTTATACCACTTAAAACAGTTCGGGCTTACAGCGGAAGAATTTCAAGAAATGAGGAACGAAAAAGACAAGAAAACCCGGCTCAAGGAATTACGCGGTTACCATACTCTCCTAGGTCAAGTTCTCGAAAAATTGGAAGACGAATCCTTTCGGAAAGATCCGGTATTCGCTGCAAAAAGGGCCGTTTTGAGAAACAATGGCAATACAAAATTATCGTCGTGATTCTTATAGATCCTAAGGCCGATTTGACAAACACGCTAAATTAGCATAAAAAACAGTTACCTATGTCATATTTCTGTAACACGCTGAAAAGCAACAGTTTACAAAACTAGTTAGGTAATCATAATTCTGGGGTGTGGTAAGTAACTCCCCGAAATACGATGTATGTAATGTGAAATGCAAATGGTTGACAGACCATGGGTTTGTGCTTGCGCCAGTATAACTGAGTATTATTCTAGCCGTGCTGATTCTTCGAACCTTTCAGCCCGCCTGATTGCTTGTAACCTTCAGGCCTAACGCGCGGAGCCTAAGAACTCCGGCGCGTTTTTCGTTTATTACATATGTGGAACAACCTTTTGTCGGGTCTATTGGGATCAGTAATCGGATTTTTTGGCGGGCTTTTAACTTGGTGGCTCCAGATATGTCACGAGAGAAATCTCTCACATGACAACGACATTAAGCACCTTCTGGCAGAGATAGATCAAACGCTCTATGAGCTCAATGAGGCCGTAACGGCTCGACCGCAGGACAAATCTGGACAATGGCTCACCCTCCAGATTGATCCAATTTACGAACGCAGCTTGAACAAGTTAGAGCCTTTGGTATGGCGCATTGTATCCGGTCTGCCCCGCGAACAGGCTGATTCCTTCCGAGAAGATTGGAACAATTATAGAAGAATGCCTCCACACAAGCGTGTTGCAGATTTCCTCGCTGAATTGACGGCGGCCGGATCTGCCGAAAGTTCTGACCATGTAGGCATCGAAATGGAAAAGGCAAAGCCAGACTATGAGATGAAAAAGTGGCTTTGCGAACTGGAGGAATCTGCGAAAAAGAGACTGCAAAGAAAATTGTTAACGAGGCTTTTACCATAAAGCTTAATCGCTTGGCTGTTACAAGCAGCCCCGATTTACAAGGTCGGGCATAGTCAGCAAAACAATGAAAGGTTCAAAAGCATAGCGACGCGTGCCCAATGGGATTTCGTGTATTAGACCCCTCTTTTTTGAGCGGGTGCTAAGACCTACCCGGCAAGATCTGGGCAAAGGTCAACCTAAAGAGGACATCCAACTCTTGCTGCCGTTTCCGTCCCCTTCGCAACCGAAGGTTCGACATGAGGAAGCGCAGAAAAACGGCTGAAATTCTCCTCTCCCGCCCGATTGCCCGTCCAATGGCTAAGAGCCAGGACGGACCCCTTTACCCCCAGATGATGCCAGCGCGTCGAGGTCTGACGCTGGCCGCGTACTGGGAACATTGCCGCGTGAGCGAAACGGAAATCGCCCTTTGCCATTCTCCCGGACCAGCCCACCCGGAGCGCGAGCATTCGGCTCGCCTAAGTCTCCCCGCACTCGCATTCGCACCCCTCAAATTCCCGACAGCTCCCCTTCCCAAGGTCCAAAATAAAAACCCGCCAATAACTTAAAAAGTCACGCAAATCACAGATCGATAACATAAAACACTCAATAAACTGGCGCTAAGTAAAGCCACCATGGCACAGTCCCTGCGCGCAAAGCCACCTTGAAACCTCCTCCCCGTAACAGCCTGCGCAGCCAGTGCCAAAAGGTAGCCTGCACAGTCCCTGTGCGGAAAGCAGCCTCGAAACTCCATCGATCTCCAATCTCCCAGGCGGCCGCCAAAGTACTCCCGAGCTTTAGCTCGCTACAACGCCATTTCCAGATTCGGCATCACATCCGCCAAAGGCATCTTTACCCTACCGCTACCGATGCCCGCAAACGGTCCCCCTGCCCGCCTTCCCCCACTTTAGATCCGCTGCGTTGCATCCATAACTTCACCCTCCCCGAGTCCTACGCCCAAATCTCCGAGAGGAGCGTGGGCACTCCTGCCCGCCTTCTTGCTGGTACGGACGCACCGCCTCGCGGCCGTAAGCCCTACCTCCCCATTGCCCCCTGCCCCAAATCAAAATCACCCCCTCCCCGTTAGAACTCCTCACCGGGCGCTTGACCTATGGAATGAATCTCTTTATATGGTAATTATAACCATGAGCAACGAAGACTCCTTTGCAACCTACCGCGAGTTAATCTCCCTCCGCAGCTCCCTGAACCGCGTCATCCTCCTCCTGGTCGCCGTCATGATGATGCCCCTCCTTCTTCTGGCGGCCCTGCTCATTCCCCAGACCGCCCAACCCATCTGGACCGCCCTGAAGATCATTCCAGTGCCGGCGGGAGTCTGGGAACAGAAACAGGAGATCCACCAAACCGTTTACCTCCAACAGTCGGCCTCCGCAGCCCCCGTCCAAAAAACAGGCAACACCCCCGTCGTTTCCTTCGTCCCAGATCCCAGCAATCCCGATGGCCACATCGTCACCGGAGTCAAATACATCGAAGTCGAACACGACACGATGATCCCCGCCCGCAAAGCTCTCCCCGCCCAAAAGTAGCAAACGGTATCCCGCTCAGTCCCTGGAGGAAAAATCGGCCCCAACCCCCCCCCCGGAGCCACCTGCGGCGGTAGCGCCCAAATTCCACGGACGCCCACCAAAGTACTCCAGAGCTTTAGCTCGCAACAACGCCCACCTCAGATCCGGCTCCGCTCTCCCACCTCCAGGTCCGCACTCTCCCAATCAAGGGGTCCCGAACGCCCTCTCAACTCCCAACATCAGTCTGACGAAGGGAGTGTGGACAACCGTATTTTCAGACTTTCTGGTCAAACGACAGCCTTTTTTAAAAATCCGTTCTGCGCGTAATAAAACCCTCAACCAATTGATAACCAGACATCGAAACATTCAATTAATCTCAAATCTAAGATCAACGCGCCGAAATCTGACAGACATCTCATGGTAGGGACGCGCTGCGCCGCGTCCGACTTTTCACCGTTCGCCCAATCCTGGTCCCTCGGAAATTCGAGCTCCCGATCTCTCATGATGCTAAAGGCCAAGGGCGGACTGGGTCTATGAGTGAATTCAAGGGCGATTCACCACCTCGTTCGATCTCTCATCCAGAGTTTCCAAAGTTGCGTTCCCTCTCCCCCAAGAATTGGGGGGAGAGGCCAAGGTGAGGGGGTGGTCTTAGCACGCAGACAGTCCGCCTGGAAAGACTGCCCCTTTCCTTAAAGCAACGCTTCTGGAACTCAATGCCTGCCACCTCTCCGTTCTTACCACAGTCCTGAAAATAAAGCTTTCAAAGCTCACGTGTATGTCGTGAAAACATCCTATTATTAACTGATTATCAACGTTAATTAAGTTTTAAGTCCCTGAGTTTTCTTCGCGACACCGCTTCAAGCGCACCACTCATCTCTAGGATCGGCAAGCGCGCCACTGTGAGATCGCTTGAAGGGAAGGGTACCCACCCAGGAACCGCATCGAGAGGAGCGTGGACACTCCTGTCCGCCGTATTTCAAAGAGCAGCGAAGCCGTGAAGTGGGCAGTTCCGGCAAGAGCACCCCGCTTACTTCTCACGCAGCAAGACCGCTCAAAAACACAAAAAGCCCCCTGCCCCACGAACAGGACAGAGGGCGAAATGGTAAGGCGTTCAGTCTTAGAAACGCAATGTCGTTTGCAGTCCCAGAACCCAAGCGTCAGGAATCGCCTCACTGGAGAAAGCGGCGCGTGCTCCCGGATGGACGACGTATTGCAGGCTGGCCTGCAGTGTCCACCAAGCGGCAAGCTGCAGCTTGTAGTTCATCTCGATCACGCCTTCGTAATCGGCTTCTTTAAATCGAGCAGCCGGCGGCAGGAACTGATTAATATCGCGCTGGGCACGGGTCACGTCTTCACTGATCTTCAGGTAGGAAGCTCCGAAACCCAGGGTATCATAGTCACGCCCAGGAATGAGTCCCTTGAACACCAAACCGCCATCAATGCCGAACTCGGCCAGGTTACGATCTGAAGGAGCACCTGCCACCCGGAAGAAACCCACGATCCCCTGCTGGGCAGGATCGTCCCGACCTGTTTCATAGCACAGCATTTGCTCCGCCAGGAAATACACCCCGTAATTGCCTTTGTGGGTCTCAGGGGTCACGCCCAAGCCGGGCACGGCGGCCAGAGCGGACGTGTAAATGTCATAAAACTCGTCGGTGTGGTAGTAGCCACCGACCTTGTAGTTACCTGGCAGTCCCGTGTCGTCCTTGCCCTGATTCAGGCGATAACCCGCCTCAAAATACATCAGTGCGCCTTCTTCACTGCGCAGAGCCAGACGCGTGCCGGAGGAGCTGTCGTCGGGGTTGCCATCATAAATGGCTGCCTTAATGTAGAGCTCTTCCGTAGGCTGCCATTTGATCAAAGCACCCAGGGAGGCATACGGCGTGGAAGGCAGGGAGTGTTGTCCCACCGGAAAACCCGGAATGTCGTACAAGTTGAAAGCCATCGTCGGGAAGAAGAAGGTCTGGTTCAGGAAGTTGATGGAAGCCAGCGAGTTGTACAACTCAGGCATGATGAAATCGCGGTCCACGGAGAGCAGACCCGCTTTTAGCGTCAGCTTCTTATCGAACAACTCCTGCTGGTACCAAGCCTGCCAGAGGCGGGTATCGGCCGGGAAATCCACCAGGTTGGTCTTGTTCAAATCACCCACGTAAGTGGAGGCGAAGGGGTCCCCCTCCAGAGACACGCCGGAGACGTGAAATTGGCCACCTTTCCACCAGCCCAGTTTTTCCGTGTCTAGATCCAGCGCCGCAAGAAACCCGTGCTGGTAAGCGGACCCCGCACGGAGGCCACCGCCGAGATTGGTTGGCATGGAGCCGACAAAAAAGAACTCAAACTCCACCCCATTTTCAGCCAGCCTGGACCGTAGCCCACCCCAGTCGCCCAGCATGTAATCCTGCATGAAATAACGCTCGAGCGCGGAAGCCTGCGGCTTTGCGGCCTCCACGGGCGGTGGACTGCCCGCTTGGGTGAAGAGGGCGCAGCTGGATAAGAGCGAGGCGACGAGAGCAATGGGAGTGTGGGGTCGTGTCTTCATCGGGAATTGAAGTTATATTATTTATAAATATTATACATTCATAAATAATTCCAACATTTTATTTGAACAAAAAGTCAGCATGCCTTTTGCAATCTCACTTTTCAAGACTTTTTACTCACATCTCCCGGCTCGCCATCCGACACTTTGAGTTGGGTCGCTGATGAATCAACCTAACGCTGTGCCTGTGCTTCAGACCTCACAGGCTCCGCCGATGTGACTGCCACAGGCACGGTATCGAGCTTTTCGACTCGATCATCCAGACGTGCCTGAAAACGCTCGTGCGACTCTTGGCAGCGCTGAACGAAGCTGGAGGAGCTCATTCCGAGTGCCTTCAAACAATGCCGATGGTCCCAGGCGACCACGCGGGTGGTGAGGGCGTGAATCACTTTAAACTGGCAACGCCAAAGGTAACGCCCCACAGGAGTAAACGTGGCCACACGCTCGGCCAGGAACTGACGCTGAAATTCCAGGTGCTTCATTTCATCCCGCAAGATCTGGCGGCAGGCCGCTTTCACGGCAGCATCAGGCACCCTCAGATAAAGACTGCCGTAATAGACCTCCGCCACCAATTCCGCCGTGAGCAGGACCTGGATGGCAAATTCCAAATTAACCAGGAAGCGCAGGCGACGGAAGATGGAGTTCGTCCATTGTTTTTGCAGGAGGCTCCCCTTCAGGTGATCCACCAGCCGCCCCAGCAGCCGCGAGTGCGCCTGCTCTTCGCAGACAAACAGGTCAATCGCCCGCTGATACCCCCGAAAGTTTTCTAGCGGGGCCACTTCCCTAGCGTAACGGCGCAGGCGCGTCCCGCCGCCCGATTCCCCCAGTTGGAAAATGGCTAACGAATGCACCAGGGGCGCCCGAATGGACTCCGGCAATGAGCTCGCCTCCTCGAAAAGGATTTGATCATGGATGGCGGCATTGGTCTGAAAGTGATGGATCCAAAAGGAAGTATTCATGAGTGGTGGAGGCGTGGGTTTTGAAGAGTTGGCAGGGGGAATTGGGGGATCATTCGGCGGAGAGGCTTTGCAGGCGATCCATGACGGCGCGCACGGTTTCATCCAGCGTGGAGGTGCCCGCAGTGACACCGACATGGGTGACTTGACGAAACCATTCAGGTTGCAAATCGGCCGCCGTTTCCACCTGCTGCGCCTGCACCCCGAGAGCGCGGGCCTTGTCAGTGAGTTGGCGGGTGTTGTTGCTGTTGCGGCCGCCGATGACGACGATGAATTCGCACTGGCGAGCCAACTCCTCCAAGGCCGTTTGGCGCTTTTTGGTGGGACGGCAGACGGTGTCCACAAAGCGAACTTCAGACCCTGGATGTTGTTTTTTCACCGCCTCCACCACCCGCAGGACCTGATCCAGGGGCTGGGTGGTCTGCGAGATGACCCCGATCCGGCGATGCGACGGAATGCAGCAGGCATCTTCCGGCGATAGCAGTACACTGGCCTGAGAGTGATCCCCCAACAGACCGCGCACCTCCACATGCGTGCGCTGGCCGACGATGACGGGGTGATAGCCTTCCTCGACCAAGCTGGCCAGGGCCTGATGGGCCTTGGTCACCAGGGGACAGGTGGTATCGGTGATCTGATAACCTGCCTGCTGCCAGCGCAGGCGATGCCCGTCCGAAGCGCCATGGGCCGTGATGACCACCCGGTTAGTCGTGGCAGAGCCTAACTGGTCTAGGTCCCCCCGCCGCACGCCCAAAGTCTCTAAATGTGCGTCCACCACCGGATTATGCACCAGCTGCCCCAGGGTGGTGACGGGTTCTTGAGCTGCGGCATTGTGAGTGCTACGCAGGGCATCGCGTACGCCGAAGCACATGCCGTAATGTTGAGCGAGATGAATGGTCATAAAGAGGATGATGAGGTGTTGGTGTATTAACTTTGTGTCACAAAGTGAAGGTTTAAAAAAGGGGCTAAATCAGCCGGGGTTGATGGTCTTAACGATGGCTTCCAAGACATCCACATAGCTTTTGAAGGCCTTGGTTCCCGCCGGCGTGACCGTGTACGTGGTGCGAGGTCGGGTGCCGGAGTCATCCCGGCTTTCCTGCACATAACCCGCCGCACCTAGGGTCCGCAGGTGGGTGATGAGATTGCCATCGCTCATGCCTAGCTCGGCCTTCAATTCCTGGAAAGCCCACTCGCCGCGGCTGGCCAGCAGCGTCATGATGGAAAGACGACTCTTTTCATGAATCGTCTTATCGAGCTGGTCGAAGTCAATCATTCGCGAGCCGTCACAGCCTCCGGTTTTTGACTGCAAAAAACGGCCACGGCATACCCGATATGACACAGACCAAAGGTCAGCCCCATGATCAAGTTGGCCGGCGCATCGTCATGCGGCATGAAGCGGATGTCACTATTGGCCGCATAGGCCCAGAAAAGCGCCAGTCCCAGGGCCACGAACACCCAGCCCAAGCGCACCAAGGAGCGCGGGGAAAAACTGGCTGTCGCCAGCAAGGCCAGTCCATAACAGACGACCCATACCAACGTGGCCATGATGTGATTTTGGAGGTAAACGATCAGACCACATCCAAAGACACCGCCCACTAGCAAGGGGGGCAAAATAGCCCGCAAAGCCATCCGCATGCCTTCAGAGACCAGGGGCTGACCGCGACGAGTAGCCTCCCGCGCTAACAAGGTCACATTCACACTGCTGGCGACCACCAAGATCCCCAGCCACTGCCACAAAAAAAGATCCCCCATCGCCTCCGGTAGCCCGCCCATCTGTCGCATCTGCCACCCTGTGTAGCCTGCACAAGCCACCGCCAGGAGCCCCCCCAACAAAGCGGCAGGAGCAGAAATTGCCCGGTAAATGTGCGCCTTTTCCATGAGGGAACGGATCACCCGAAGATGTTCGAGGGCGTCTTGCTTTGTGCTCATGGGTTCACTTTGTGATATAAAGCGATGATTGCAAACTAAACTTTGCACAACAAAGTGATTTTTATTTCGCCTCGTTTTGCCAGGCCCTCATCTGCTTATCCAAAAGGAAGGGACCGAAGGGCAGGATTGAGGCGCCAAAGACCAGAGCACAGCGTGCCAGAGACCACTGGGTCTTCAGCGTGACCTGCAGGAGAGCATAACAAAAGAGGATAAATAAAATGCCATGGACCCAGCCCACCCAGGTAACCGCCTGGGGCATGCCAGCGAAGCGTCTCAACGGCATGGCGATGCCGAGGAGGAGCAAAAGGGAGCCGCCCTCCAGGAGTGCGATGCGGCGAAGAAAGGAAATGGTCTGGGATGCCATGATCTTAGGGGGGAGAATCTTTGTCCAGTGCGCCGGGTCGTGCCATCTGTCAAAGGGCGGATGGGGGAGAAGTGAGGTCGGTCGCTTGACCCCTGCCCCGCCCGCATTCATTCTGAAAGATCATGTCCGCTGCCATCGAAACCGCCCGTCTCATCGAAACCTATTACGCCACCTTCAATGCCGGAGACCGTGAGGCCATGCTGGCCCTGCTGACAGAAGATGTGGTGCACGATATCAATCAGGGAGCCTCCGAGGTAGGGAGGGAAACCTTCCGGGTCTTTCTCCAGCGGATGGATCGCAGCTACCGGGAGGAAGTGACAGAACTGGCCGTAATGACGCATCCGGATGGCAGCCGGGCCGCAGCGGAGTTTTACATCCTGGGCACCTATCTCCACACGGATGAAGGCCTGCCTCCGGCGACCGGCCAGACCTATCGGCTGCGGGTGGGGGCCTTTTTTGACATTCGCGAGGGGCGGGTGGCCCGGGTGACGAACTATTACAATCTGGAGGATTGGCTGCGGCAGGTGGGTGCTTAAGATTGCGCAAAGTGCTTTCTTCCCATGAATTTTGAGCCATCTTAGAGGCTCTGCACATGTCTGCCGCCGTTCTTCAGCATCCACATACCCATGCGGTGCGGCGAAATTTTATCTGTCACTGCTTGGAGGGTGGTTTTTACATGGGGGGCACAGCTTTTTTGGCCCCTGAAAGCGTTTTGCCTAAAATGGTGGAAACCTTGGGCGGGCGAGCCTGGATCATTGCCATGATGCCCGTGCTTTTGCCCGCTGCTTTTGCCAGCATGGGCATTTTCATCGCTCCTGTGGTTGAGCGTTTACCGCGATTCAAACCCTGGGTATTGACGTTTGGTTTCCTCCAGAGACTACCCTACCTGATCACAGGTCTGATCCTGCTCTTCGCCGACCGCATTGAAGGCATCTTGTTGCCGATTGTGGTTCTCACTCCCGTGGTTTCAGGGTTGATCGGTGGTATGACGGTGGTGGCCTGGATGGAGATGGTGACGCGGATGGTACCTGAAAAAGCCCGCGCTGCCGGGTGGGCCGTGCGCTACATCATCCAGGCTGTGATTGGGGCATTAGCCGGGGCTGTCATTCACTATGTTTTGACGCATTACCCCAATCATGAAGCTTATGGCTGGCTGCATTTAGCGGCTTTTACTTTGCTCTTCATCTCCTGGGCCTCCCAACTTTTTATGCATGAAGATGAGCATGTGAGGCATCGGCATCCTCCTGCGCAGCCAAAAGGGCTTTACCTGGACTATTTGCGCAGCCTGCCGGGGCTTCTGCGTGGACAGCCTCATTTGATCAAGCTGGTGCTCGCCCGGTTTACCGGGATGGGCTATCTGATGGTGGTCTCGTTTTTGACCATTCACGCGCTCAATGTAACAGGACGTCCGGAGGCAGATGAGGGGCGGTTTGTCACGTGCCAAGCTGTAGGCGTGGTGTTGGGTAGCCTCTTGGCTGGCTGGGTGGGATACCGCTGCGGAGGCAAAGTGCTCCTCCAGGCTTCCCGCATCGTCTGCATCGCTCTATGTATCTGGGTGGCGCTAACCGGGTCGTTTATCGGTTTCATGCTGTCCTATTTTGTGCTTGGCTTTGGCCTCTTTCTAGACCGCGTGGGAGATCTTACTTTAGCGGCTGAGCTTTGCCCACTGGAGCGGCGCTCTACCCTGCAGGCCATCTTGGGGTTTTGTAATGTCTTCGCCCTCTTGCTGGCCACGTTTATCAGCGGACAGCTCTATGCATTCACGCATTCCTTTCAATGGGTGGCGGCCGTAGCGGCTGTTTTTGCCTTGATCTCCATGTTCATCCTTCAGCGAATCCCAGAACCGCGAATGGTGGCCGTGCAGAAAAATAGTTGACTGTTCGTCTAGTATCGCCAATGTCCGGCGCATGGGACGAACGAGTGATGCCAAAATCCGACTGATCGAAGCCGTGATCGAATTGATCTGGACGGGCAGTTACGGAAGCACTTCCGTGGACCAAATCTGTGAGCGCGCGGGGGTGAAAAAAGGGAGCTTTTACCATTTCTTTGAATCGAAGACGGATCTCGCTCTCACGGGTATTGATCACAGCTGGCTCGAGCACCGCCGCGAACTGGATCAGACCTTTTCACCTGTGGTTCCCCCTTTGGAACGCATTTTGAATTGTTTCCGCAACTTCCGCAAAGAACAGGAAGAGTTGCTCGCCAAACATGGTCGGGTCCTGGGATGCCCGATCCATTCTCTAGGGGCAGAGATCAGCACTGTGGATGATCGCCTGCGCAACAAATTGCAGGAAATCCTCAGTCAATTCATTCTCTATTATGAATGCGCGGTCCGAGATGCCGATGCTCAGGGAATCATTGAAGCTCCAGATGCCAGTGCCTTGGCACGAATCGTGTTCGCCTATAGTGAAGGCCTGCTTTTGCACGCTCGCATGTGGAATGACCTGAGCTATCTCGATGAATTCGAAGCGGGAGCCATGATCATCCTTGGCGTGACAAAACGCAGCCCAACAGGCGTGAAGAAAAAGTGATTTTTTGATTCCGAATTAACCAACTGGTCAACTTCCCCTCAATCTCCCAACAATCCCCCCCCCCGAAACCGACATGAAACCCCAAACCCTCCTCCCGCTCGTCTTGCTTATCGCCGCCTGTGGAAAGACTCCACAAGCTGGTCCTGGTGGACAGATGCCACCCGCTCCGGTGACGCTTGCGCCCGTTGAGCAAAAAGCACTCGTCGAGTGGGAGGAGTTCACGGGTCGTGTCGAACCCGTTGAAACTGTCGAACTCCGCCCGCGCGTGGCCGGCTATATTACTGAGGTTCATTTTCAAGCTGGCGAATTGGTGAAGAAGGGCGACATCCTCTTCACGATTGATCAGCGCCCCTTCCAGACCAAGCTGCGTGTGGCGACAGCCGAAGTGCAGCGCGCTGAAGCCAGTGCTCTCGCTGCGAAGCGAGAATATGATCGCGTTTCTGCCTTGCTTGCGGCGAAAGCCATCGCTCCTGAGCAGGGTGAAATGCGTGAGTCCATGTTCCGCCAAGGAGAAGCGGCTCTCGAATCTGCCAAAGCGACGCAGCACAGTGCTGAGATCGAAATGGAGCACACCGAAGTGAAAGCACCCATCTCAGGACGCATTAGCCGCGCCATCACCACCACGGGTAACTTTGTGACTGCGGGAACGACCCTGCTGACCACGATTGTTACGGTGGACCCCGTGTATGTTTACACTGACATTGATGAAAACAGTCTGCTGCGTCTGCAGGCTCTCCAGCGTGACAAAAAGCTTTTCACCAATACCGAAGGCAAAGTCCCTGTAGAACTGCAACTATCCAATGAGAAGGACTTTCCTCACAAAGGTCACGTCGAGTCCTTCGACAACCGCCTGGATGCAAGCACCGGCAGCATGATCCTGCGGGCTGTTTTTTCAAATACGGATGGCAGCCTAACCCCAGGTTTGTTTGCCCGTGTGCGACTGCCAATGACTTCTGAATATCAGGCTCTGCTGGTGGATGAAAAAAGCATCCTGACCGATCAAGCGAACAAATTTGTGCTGGGTGTGGATGACAAAAACATCAGTGTTTACAAACCTGTCGTCATCGGCCCAAGCATCAATGGCAAGCGCATCATCCGGAGTGGTCTCAGCGCTGGCGACAAGATCATCATCAATGGCCAGGCCCGTCTGCCCCAGCCTGGCATGCCCGTAGCCCCCGTCGAGGCACCTCCTGCCAAAGCCACGGCTGCTGCTAACTAAGCGTCTCCATCACTCTCTGCGGTTAGACCTCACCTTCCCTAATTTACGGGGAAGTCATGGGCGATCTGCATCCCTGTCACGCCCCCTCAAACTCCCGTTATGAACATCTCCCGGTTCTTCATCACCCGCCCTATTTTCGCGGGTGTGCTATCTCTCCTGATCTTCCTTTTAGGGGGGATTTCGCTCTTCCAACTTCCCATTTCGGAATATCCCGAAGTGGCCCCGCCTACGGTCATTGTTACGGCCACCTATCCAGGCGCTAACCCAAAGACCATTGCAGAAACGGTGGCTTCCCCCCTGGAGCAGACGATCAACGGCATCGAAAACATGCTGTTCATGTCCTCCCAGAGTACTGCGAATGGCGTGATGATTTTGACCATCACCTTCAAGCTTGGGACCGACATTGACCTCGCTCAGGTGCAGGTACAAAACCGAGTGTCACAGGTGCTCCCGAAACTGCCGGAAGAAGTTCGCCGCTTTGGGGTGACGACGGTTAAATCTTCACCTGACCTCACCTTAGTGGTCCATATCCTCTCCCCAAAAGGACGGTATGATGAGCTTTATCTCCGTAACTATGCGACGCTGAACGTGAAGGATGAATTGGCGCGTCTCCCTGGGGTTGGTCAGGTCCAGCTTTTCGGAGGTGGTGACTACGCCATGCGTGTGTGGATTGACCCAGATAAAGCTGCTGCCCGTGGCCTCACTTCGTCTGATGTGGTCAATGCCATTCGTGAGCAGAATATTCAGGTGGCAGCAGGTGTCATTGGCCAGCAGCCTGTGAAAAGTGCCGTCCCATTTGAACTAACCATCAACACCAAAGGCCGCTTGGTGAGCGAGGAAGAGTTCGGCAACATCATCGTCAAAGTCGGTCAGCATGGTGAGAAACTTCGCCTGAAGGATCTGGCTCGCATCGAGCTGGGCTCAAGTGAATATGCTCTGCGCAGTTTGCTGAATAACCAAAGTGCGGTGGGCATCCCTGTATTCCAGCTCCCTGGTGCCAATGCACTGGCCCTTTCAACAGGAGTGCGCGAGAAGATGGAGGAGTTGAAAAAGAAGTTCCCTGAAGATCTCGACTACGCCATTGCTTATGACCCAACCGTGTTTGTGGACAAGTCCATTGATGCGGTCATTCACACCCTCATCGAAGCCGTGTTGCTGGTGGTGCTCGTGGTGGTGATCTTCCTGCAAACTTGGCGCGCATCCATCATTCCTTTGGTGGCCGTGCCCGTCTCCCTGGTGGGTACGTTTGCCGTCATGTATGCCCTGGGCTTTTCGATCAACAACCTTTCTCTCTTCGGTCTCGTTCTAGCGATCGGGATTGTGGTTGATGATGCGATTGTGGTGGTTGAAAACGTGGAGCGTAACATCAGCAATGGATTAAGTCCGGTGGAAGCGACGAAGCAGGCGATGACGGAAGTGACTGGGCCCATCATCGCTACCGCTTTGGTGTTGTGCGCTGTGTTCATTCCCACGGCCTTTATCAGTGGCCTCAGTGGTCAGTTCTATAAGCAGTTTGCAGTCACCATTGCCATTTCCACGGTGATCTCGGCGATCAATTCACTGACCCTCAGCCCCGCTCTCTCCGCGTTACTTCTGCGTGATCACAAGGCGAAAAAAGACATCCTGACACGATTGATGGATGCCATGCTTGGGTGGTTCTTCCGTCCCTTCAATCGCTTCTTCGAATGGTCTTCCAATGTTTATGTGGCATGGGTAAAGCGGATCATTCGTTTCAGTGTCATCGCCCTGATTTTCTACGGTGGTTTTGTCTGGCTCACGGTGGAAGCCTTTAATAAAGTGCCGACCGGATTTGTGCCAGGGCAGGATAAACAGTACCTTGTGGGTTTTGCCCAGCTTCCAGATGGTTCTTCTCTGGATCGCACGGTGGATGTGATGCGCCGTATGTCTGACATCGTGTTGAAACACCCTGGGGTGAAGGACGCCATTGCGTTTCCTGGGTTGTCCATTCATGGATTCAGCATCAGCCCGAATAGTGGCATTGTGTTTGTCGGCTTGGACGAGTTTGAAAAGCGCACCACGCCGGAGCTTTCGGCTCAGGCCATCTCGAATGCTCTGAACGGAAAATTCATGGAGATTCAGGATGCCATGGTGCTGGTGCTTTCGCCTCCGCCAGTGAACGGCATCGGGACGACCGGTGGATTCAAAATGATGGTCCAGGATCGTAGCGACCAGGGTTATGACGCGCTTTATAAAACCACGCAGGGCCTGATCGGTGCTGCCTATGGATCTGGTAAGCTACAGCAGGTCTATTCCGGTTACACGGTCAATGTGCCCCAGCTGGAAGCTGAGGTGGATCGTGAGAAAGCAAAGGTGCAAGGTGTGCCACTGGCCAACCTCTTCGAGACGCTTCAGATCAATCTGGGGAGCCTCTATGTGAATGACATGAACCGCTTTGGTCGCACCTACCAGGTGGTGGCCCAGGCTGAGCCCCAATTCCGCGATGACGTGGGCGACATCACCCGCTTAAAAACGCGCAATGCCGCCGGCGAAATGGTGCCCATCGGTTCTTTGCTGAAGGTTAAAGAGACCAACGGTCCAGACCGAGTGACTCACTACAACGGCTATCTGGCTGCCGACATCAATGGTGCTGCGGGCCCAGGCCTCAGCTCGGGTGAAGGTGAAGATGCGATGACGGAACTGGCAAAGTCATTGCCTCCAGGATTTGAGTTTCAATGGACTGATCTAGTCTATCAGAAGATCATCGCAGGCAACACGGCGGTTTACATTTACCCGCTCTGCATCTTGCTCGTGTTCATGGTGCTAGCGGCTCAGTATGAAAGCATGCGCCTGCCACTGGCCATCATCTTGATCGTGCCCGTTTGTCTCCTGTTCGCTCTCGGCGGTGTGGCATTACTAGGAGGTGATAACAGCATCCTGGATCAGATCATGACCACGGGTTTCAGCCAGCCATTGCAGATCAATGGTGATAACAACATCTTCACCCAGATTGGCTTCATCGTGCTGATCGGTCTAGCTTGTAAAAACGCCATCCTGATCGTGGAGTTTGCCAAAGAGAAGAACGACCACGGACTGAGTCCTCTTGAAGCTGCCCTTGAGGCTTGCCGCCTGCGTCTTCGTCCTATTTTGATGACCTCGATTGCCTTCATCGCTGGCGTTTATCCGCTGGTGGTCTCGACGGGAGCGGGTGCTGAAATGCGCCGCGCCATGGGCACGGCTGTGTTCGCAGGCATGATCGGGGTGACTTTCTTGGGGCTTTTCCTCACACCTGTGTTTTATGTGCTGGTGATGAAACTTGGCCGCAAAAAGAAGACGAGCGAAGCTCCCCTGCCCCTCTCGGCCACCCATGCGGGAGCTGAACACTGAGACCTCTTTATTAACCTCTCTTTTTCTCCCGAATCCCATGCGTTTTCTCGTTCCCCTTCTTATCAGCACCGGTGCCCTCGTGGCCCAGGTGGGGCCTAACTATGAGCGTCCAGCCACTGAAACCGCCGCCCGGTTTAAAGGAGTGGCTTGGCGTGAAGCGAGGCCTTCTTCTCACCAGCCCAAAGGCGAGTGGTGGAAGGTCTTCCGCGATGCCAAACTGAACAGCCTGATGGAACAGGCGACGGCCAATAACCAAAACCTGAAAGCGGCCATTGCCCGCTTTGACCAGGCGCGTGCCACGGCCCGCATGGCTCGTGCAGATCTTTTCCCTGTCGCCAGTATCCCACTGAGCGCAGATCGCCAGCGCACGTCTGAAAATGCGATCAGCCCCATTCCGCTGAACGGTCTTTTTTACGAAGGCCCTGCCTACAATGCGGCGACGGACCTGACTTGGGAGCTGGATCTCTTTGGCAAGATCCGCCGGGGTGCGGAGGCTGGCCGTGCCGATGCTGAAGCCGCAGCGGATGCAGTACAGAATCTTTTGTTAGGCCTACAGGCTGATGTCGCCACCAACTACTTCAAGTTGCGCTCGCTGGACCAAGAGATCCGTCTGGTGCGTGAAGCAGTGGGACTGCGTGGTGAAGCTTTTAAAATTGCTAAAGCTCGTGTGGAAGCTGGTGCTGGCAGCGAGCTGGAGCAGGCCCAGTCAGAGACCGAGGTCGCCAGTGCTGAGGCAGAAATCGCCTCATTGCAGGCCCAGCGTGATCAATTGGAAAACGCCATTGCCATTCTTCTAGGCGCGAATGCGGCCAGCTTTAAAATCACGGCCAGTGGTTCAGGTCTGGCCTCCCCGCCTGCCATCCCGGTGGGAGCCCCCAGCGACTTGCTGGAAAGACGTCCGGATGTGTCTCAGGCAGAGCGCGTTCTTGCCGCCGCGACGGCTCGCATCGGAGTGGCGAAGGCGCAGTTCTTTCCGAGTATTAAGCTCATCGGTCGTGCTGGATTCCAGAGCACGGACATTGATTTGCTAATGCAGCCTGAATCCTTGATTTGGAGCTACGGTCCTAGCATCAGCCTGCCTCTTTTCTCAGGGGGTAAGAACCGCTTTAACCTGACGAAGTCCAAGGCCGCTCATGACGAGGCTTTGGCGGGTTATCGGCAGGCATTCCTGACGGCTGTGGCTGATGTGGAGAGCAGCCTATCTTCCATTCGTAATTTGGCCAACTCTGCGGAAGCTCAGCAGCGTGCTCGCAACAGTGCAGAACGAGCTGCTAGTCTGGCTCGCACTCGTTATGAATCCGGCACCAGTCCCTATCTGGACGTGATCGAGGCGAACCGCACGACCTTGGCCACCCAACGTGCGACGGTACAGCTGGCCAGCCAGAGAATGATCGCTAGCGTGTCTTTGATCAAAGCCTTGGGTGGCGGCTGGGATACAACGCAGCCCGTGGCCCTGCCTGCGGTCACTCCAGATCCTGCTGCACGCAATGTGCCCGGCAGTGAGACGGGCTTCCTCACCAAAGTTAAAGGCATCTTCAAGAAGAAAGATCCAGTGATGCCTTGAGTTAGATTCTCTCACCTCTGGTCGCATTGATCTAAAAAAGCCCCGCACATTCCTGTGCGGGGCTTTTTTGTGAAGGTAAAATGAGGCTGATTTTATTTGGCGTAACCAGCGGTTGCTGTGCCGTCTTCAGCCAGTTTACCTGTGGTCCACAGAAGGGCGCGGGTGATGAGGGTCAAATATCGAGCATCTGAAACGGTGTCATTGTTGTGGCCAATGGTCGTGCTGAAAATACGGGTCTTTTTCGGGCCGTATTCATTCGTCCAGGCGACGACCGCATTGGCTTCTGTGCCTTTGGCGTTAGGATCTGCTTTCTCGCCCTTCTTCACACGGGGCATCTGCATCTGACGGCCACTGGCCAGGGGCTTGGCACCGAGCATTTGGACATTGTTATAAAGCTCTTCATTGATCGTGGTCCAGGTTTCCAGGCCTTTGGTGATGGGGTGACTGGCATCGGTAAAGCTGATGTCAATCGGTGACTGGGGACCATGCCCCGTGGACTGAAGACCGATGAACTCATACCAGCCTGCATTGTCGCTGCCAGCTGTCACAGGTTCCTTGTAGTTGCCCCAGCGATAGCTGTGCATGGCGCAGTGCAGATTGATGGCTGGCACGCCAGCTTTGTGAGCGTCCAGGATATTAGCCACATAAGCAGGGTCTGTGACATCGGCCGAGCACTCATCATGAATGATAACATCAAAATCCTTGGCCCAATCTTTGGCTTTGTAGATCTCGAAAGTGGCCTTCGTCGTTTTGTCAGGATTGTAGGCCACATCCACGGTCGCATTGAGGCGAGATTCGATGCCATCTTTGAGAATGGACTGCTGCTTTTCATAGTCATGGCAGCAACCGCCGGCAACGATGAGAACACGCAGAGGCTTCGCGGTGGTCTCCGCAGCTTGGGCAAGGTAAAGGCCCGTGGCTAGCGCGAGCGTGAGAATGGGGGCGATGAGTTTCTTCATGGAAGGGTTGGTGTAGCCAGAGTGCAACGTCGAGTCGAGAGCAAACTTGCGGACTCGCTGCGAGACACCCCTGAAAGACTTTTCCAACCCTTTCCCCATTCCCTCGAAGCCCCCCAGCAAGAGGCCTTACTTAAACTCGGGGTAGAACGGATTGTGGGCTTTCTCTTCACCCACAGTGGTCATCGGACCATGGCCAGGGCAAACGATTGTCTCATTCGGGAGTGTGAAGATCTCGCTGCGGTTGGTCGCCAAAGCATCCGTGAAAGACACGGCACCGCCGCCCATGGAACTCGCAAAAAGGGCATCTCCCACGATGGCGACGGGCTGCGTCAAACCTTCGATGACATACGTCGTTCCACCTTTGGAATGACCACTGGTGGTGCGAGAGGAAATGCTGAGGCTGCCGAGCTTCCACTGACTGCCTGGAGTGAAACTTTGAGCCTCTGGGTGAGGCTCAAGTTCGCTGATGAGAATCGCAGGAGCGTTCAGTGTGACGATGTCTGCCACATGATCTGGGTGGGTGTGGGTGAGAAAGAGGTAACGCAGTTTTAGCCCGAGTTCCTGGATCTTCTCCACCATGGGTTGAGCCGTGGCACCTGTATCAAATGCCGCTGCTTCCAGGGTGGCAGGATCCCAGACAAGATAGGCATTCACCGTCATGTCATGGAAAGTGGTGTTGAATTGGGCAAGGCCTTCAACTTTCACCGGATTAGGATACCAAGCCTGATCAGACATTTCCGCCAGTGATGGGCCATGCAGTCCTAGTGCGGCTGCGAGTTTGAGCAAAATGGCAGCATCGGTCGCACCTTCTTTTGTGGCTTCGATGGATGCAGCGGCGATTCCGATTCGATCTGCCAAGGCATCTGTGGTGTAGCCGAGACCACGCTGGGCTTTGTTCACGACGTCATTGAAAAGATCTTCGAGGGGAATGTTCATGAAGGGTAAGTGCTAATAACGACCCGACTGAGTCGAGAATTGATTAAGCCGCAGATGTCTTAACCGAGGCCGATTTCCGGCCTTCTAAGTAAGCCAGAATCAGGCCGTATGTCAGCAACAGCATTTGGACGGCCCAGAAGCTGTAGATCTTTGGCCAAGTGCCATCGGTAAAGCCATAAGCATGCAGGCCGACCCCCAACTGATTGACCCCGAACCACGAAAAGATGACGATGCAGCCCAGGATCAAGCTACAGCAATGCAGACCGATCTCACGAATGTAGCCACCGAGGCGGGCGTGCAGGATGACAAGGCACATGAGAACGATCATGAGGGCACCGTTTTCTTTGGGATCCCAGCCCCAGAATCGGCCCCAACTGTAGTTCGCCCAAATGCCACCGAGCACCGTTCCAACCAGGGAAAGCAGGAGACCAAAACACACGAATCCATAAGCGGTACGGGTCATGAAACGAGCTTCATCATCGCCTGTAGTGACCTTTCCAAACATGCGCTGAACGAAGTATTTCATGGAGATCAAAGTGGCGACCATGCAGGCGGCATAACCAAGATTGATGATCGGCACGTGGGTGGAGAGCCAGAAATTGGTGATCAGCACAGCCTGCAGCTGCTGGAGGTTGTCTGTAGCGTCGGCCGTGTCGAATTGGATGGCAAGGAACATGCAGCCGCCGCCAGCTAGACCAGCGATCAAGAGACCGAGACCGCGTTTTGAAATCCATTCTGAGATCAGGCCGAAAAGGGCACAGGAAGCGCCGATGAAAAGGATGGTCTCATACAAGGTGGCAATGGGAGGACGCTGCATGATGATGCAGCGTAGGATGACGCCTGTCACCGTGAGTGCTGTCGCAAGACCAAGAAAACCCCAGGCGATGCAGCGTCCGATTTTATCAAGCCGAGCACCTGGGGAAATCCAGGTGAGGCCGACGCCAATCAATCCCAGTACAAAGAGCCACTGAGCGTAGAAGAAATAGTCCGCTTTGATGGACTGGATCTCCAAATTGACAAACTGCCCTTCGCCGCGCTGCTGAGCCGCTGCTTTGACCTTAGAAACAAGTGTTTCAGCCGTGGCTTTGAACTTGGCCGCGTCTGGTAAAGCGAGGTACAAATCCTCATAAAGCGCCAGCCACTGGAGCTGTTCAGGCGTGGGGTTGACGCTGCCATTCACGGCGCCAAAAATCATTTCTCCAGGGCCATGCCAGACTTCGATGCTTTTGTCACTGGAGGGGAAGATGCGGAGCTGGCCTTCAGGGTTTCCACTCATCATCGCGCCCAAGGCCGCCTGAGCGAAATCACGAAACCACGGAATCTGCATGGGAGGGCCACCACTGGTGAGAGCCTTGGCGATATCTGGCAGGCTTTTGGAAAGGCGCAGTGGCTGGGGGATTTCTGGTGGCAGTTTGTCTGCATTTTCACCCACAGGGGAGCGGATGAAATCGAAGTGCCCCATGATCATGTCATAGTCGAGGTACTTGGCAGCGAGTTCGACAATGATGCGCTGCTCAGGCGTCTGTTCCTTGGCGGGGATCTGCCGATACTCCGTCATTTTCTGCATCAGCACTTCACGCGCGGGTTCGATCTCCTGGTAGGTGTATTGGGATCGTTTAGCGCGTGTATCTAACCCCAGCTCAGCCACGGCAGAGGAGTTATCCACCTTAAACAGCGGAACCGTGCGGCCGATGTCTGGGCGGAACCAACTCATCAGCAGCCATTGGACGGAAGAAAGCTTGATAGGTTTGCCTTTTTCGGTGAGCAAAGGTTTTTGGGTAGCAGGGTCCACCAAAGGTTTACCATCGGATTCACCACTGTCGGTTAACCAGATGCTCTGCACGGCACGTGAAGCCTGAAGGCGCACATTGGCCATCTTCAGGAGCGGTTTGATGCGGCCGCCTTCCTGAACGGGAAGAGACTCAAAAAGCTTTGTGATTTCAGGGTCGCGGAAAAGATCCAGGGGCGGCAATTCTTTGGCAGGGGCCACCGACGCGAGGACCAGCATCGAGGATGCAACCCAAGCGCGGAGAGATGGAATGGAAGACATACAAATTCAGGGGCGAGGGATTTAGAGCTTCCAGTAGGCAATGACAAAGCCTGCGGTGACGATGAGAAGCGTATTGGTGACGGCGATCCAAGGATTCCATTTCATGGCGCGGGAGAGCATCATCATGAAGTGAATGAGAAGGCCGACGGAAACGATGATGCAGGAAATGAGAGGCCAGTGATCGGAGGGGTTTTCCACCACCTGGAAGCCGGAACGCTTGACCCCACCCGCATTGGAAGAAGTGCCATCGTCAAAGCTGGACTGGAAGAGAGCATAGCCTTCCCCACGCACGGGCTCGTTCATCGTGATGACGCGCTTTTCTTCACGCTGGCCATGCAGCTTGGTGACCTTGCTGGTGAAACGGCGGGCGCGTTCGGTGCCAGGGTGTTTTTCCTGCTCGGTGTTGTCCAAACGGATGGCGAAGGGCAGGCGGTAACTGCGACGACCGATGTTGATGAGGTATTTCTGGTCCCCTACCGTAACGGTCCAAGGCGCAGCGGCATACTCCCACAAGATACCCTTTTGCTCAGCGCCGGTCTTTTTGTCTTTGGCAATGGCGATGCAGGCCTGGGAGAGAGCTTCATCGGCGAGGAGTTGGCTGGTGCGCGGGTCTGTGCGTGAGAGGGCCTGGATAAAGTAACCATCTACGGCATCGCCACGAGTGACGTCAGTGGCCCGCTTGGGCTCGGCATGCTGTTTCCAGTTGGTGATGACGAGGTCAAAGGGGAGACTTTCGTGAGTGAAAGTGCGGGCTTTGCCATGGTCCGTGCTGTTGCTGAGATCCGTGAAGAGCCGCTGATCGATGACCAGTGCAGTTCTTTTTTCTCCGGCTGGTTTGACGGCTTCGATCTCGATGACGCGCTCGTGGAAACTCTGGAATTCGTCGTGGGTCTGGCCTTCGGTAAGATTGAGGATGCCTTCTTTGGCAAAGTGATAGGTCACGGCCCCTGCAGCGATCATGAACAGAATCGCAAAGTGGGAAATGACCACACCGATCGTGCGGGGGGATTTGCGGATGCGGATGAGGCCGCCCAGGAACATGTTCACAAACAGGATGGCCATCAGTAGATAGCCACCTGGCAGAATGTTTACGGGCAGGATGACATTGCCGATGTTCCAGTAATGATCAAACGCGAGCGCGCGCCAGCAGGCGCCGATGTCAATGCGATCCACAAACACGGATTCAAAGTAACGCTCCTGACTGGCGACGAGGCCATATTCAGCCTGTTCCAAGGTGCCTAAAAACGTCAAGATGAGGAGAAGCCCCAGCACGACGGCGGCAAGACCGAAGGAACTCAGAAATGCAATAACACGAGAGGGAATGGAGGCAGGGGCGGACACGGTAGAAGAGGGCGGAAAATAGCGTTTCAGCGAAGAACGAGGGTGCGAATCAATGCGATGGAATCTTTTCTGCTTTTTTGCGGAACTGAACCGATTGGCAGAAGGCATCAAACTTGGCCGTATTCTCTTCAATGAGAGCTTTAGGGCCAGTCATCTTGATAAAAAGAGTGAGCTCGCTAGCTTGATGAATGAGGCCGAGGAGGCGGTAATCCTGTTTGGCCGAGGCGGCATCTCCCATGCCTTTGAAGTTGCCATCTACGCTGACAAAATGGGCAGGACCGCCCAGGAAGTTTTTGCGGGGCAGCTTGTCGATTTCTTCATCGGTCAAAGACGAGGCCCCGATCTGGCTACGCCAGCGATTGATATTGGCGGCAAGGCCACCTGCAGGACCCGGCAGCGCGGAGAGATAACATTCCCCTTCGCCGTTCGGGCCAAAGGTGAAATCAATCAAACGCATTTGTGAGGATGGCTTTTCAGACCAGCCCTCGGGAGTGACCCAAATCAGTGGGTGCTGCTGGGGGGCATTGGGATCTTCTGCGGGGGCTTCCTGATCATAAAAACGATCTGCACTGCTGATGTCCACAAGTTGCTTGCGAGCATACTGAGAAAGCTCCCGCGATTCCGTGATGGGTTCACGTTCCTCCAGTCGTTTGCACGAAGACAAAGCCGTGGTTAGGCCGATGAAAGAAAGGAAGGCCAGCTTGATTGTGGCTGTACTGGAAAGGGGGGACATCATGCAGGTTGTCTGTTAAACGAACGAACGCCGTTTGCCTTTGGTTCGCGCAAGAACGGCGTTCAGGAAACTTAGGCAGGTGGACTCAAAAGTCCATCCGGCTCAATTGGCTTTAGGTGCGGGATTCGCTGGCTTTGCGTCAGCCGGCTTTGCCGGAGGTGGCGTATCCGCTTTGGCTGCGGGTACTGGTTTCGGCGCAGGTGGGGCTGCTGCGGGTTTGACCTCTGCTTTTTTCGCTTCTGGCTTAGGCGCGTCTTTTTTCGGCTCTTCTTTTTTGGCAGGGGTTGAAGCTGCGGGAGGCGCTGGAGGTGCGGCGGTGAGTTTGGCGATTTCCGCTTCGCTGAGGCCTACATTGACCTTCAGTCCTGGGAGCTGCCCTTCCAGGGCTTTCGCTCCCGCTTGAGTCACGCCGGTCTGCCAGACAAAGAGTTTTTTCAGGCCTTTGGCTGCGGCAAGTTTGGCAATGCCTGAATCGGTGGTTTTTGTGCCGTAAAGATTCAGGTACGCCAGCTTTTGCAGCGCAGCTAGCTTGGCCAATCCAGCGTCGGAGATTTGGGTGTTTTCAAGGTGCAGGCGTTCCAAAGAAGACATTTTCGCCAGGGTATCGGCTGCAGCGTCGGTCACCTTGCTGCGGGCGAGGTCCACCCAGACAATGTGAGTAGCGATGGGGGCCAGCAAGGCCAGTTCTTGATCGCCAAACTTATCTGTGGCGTTGATCACACTGAGGCGAAGTTGCTCCGTGTCCTGAGCCAGGGGCATAAGAGAGGCATTGAGAGCTTGGATCTTCGCCGTGATTTCCGCGACCTGCTTTTTCTCGGCTTCGGTGAGGGGTTTAGCCTTGGCCTTTTCTTCTTTAACGACCTTGGCAGCAGCCGGTTTAGGAGCGCCTTTGCCTAACAAGGCAGCAAGGGCACTCTCCACATCAGGAGTTGGCTTCGCTGCAGCGACCGTTGCGGTGTCAGAAGCTCCAGCGGCGATCCACCACTTCAATAGCGCCAGCTCTTCTTTGGTGACTTGCGGCTCATCGCTCGGAGGCATGTGCTCATCATCATCGTCTGGGAGTTTGATTCGTGCTAGAAGCAGGCTGTCGTCAGGCTTTCCAGGCACCACGTTCACATCACCTTCGCTACCACCTTTCATGACGGCGGCGAATTCATGGAGTTGCAGTTTGCCTTTCTTTTTCTCGGCTCCGTGGCAGCTCACGCACTTAGCTTCGAGAATCGGCGCAATGACGTCTTTATACACCACGGCCTTCGCGGCGATGGCTGGATCCAGTTTTGCTCCGGCGGCAGCTGGGGCTGGCTTGGCTCCGTCTGCAGGTTTGGCAGCTGTGGGAGCAGGGGCTGCAGGTTTGGTTGCGGCGACTGCGGGCGCAGCCGCTACGGCCACTGCCTTGGCATCGTCTTCTGCGGTCCAGCCAGTATTGATCTGCGCGGCGGGCAACTTGGCTTTGATCTGGGCAACGCCGGCTTTGGTGACCCCGGTCTGCCAGAGATAAAGCGCCTTGAGTTTTGGAAATTCCGCCAGTTTTTGCGCCCCTGCATCAGTGACCTTGGTGTTGTAAAGATTCAGGTATTCTAAAGAGCCAAGGCCTTTCAAGTGATCCAATCCTGCATCGGTAATTCCCGTGTTTTCCAGGTGCAGCTCCGTGAGGTTTTTCATCCCTGTTAGGCCAGCAAGACCAGCATCGGTGACTTTGGTGCGGGCGAGATCTACCGAGGTAATTTTATCCGCGATGGGGGCGAGGGCGGCCAGGCCTGCATCGGTGAAATCTTTGGCCACATTCAGGGCTGTGAAGCGGTACGTTTTACCATCGGCAGCCACCGGCATGAGGGATGCACCCGTGGCATTCACTTTGTCTAAAACTGCTTTGATGGCTGGATCAGCAGTAGGCTGGTCAGCAGCAATGGCGGCAGAGGCCAGCGCCAAGAGGCAGAAAAGGTGGGAACGAAGTCGCATACGTGAGGGGGAAAGAGTGAGAAAGTGAAGGGAGACAGTTCGCTGCAACTAGGGCTGTCCTTTCAAGACAACATCCACAGTGGCCTGGGTTTCAGCTGGGAACTTAGCCGCGGCGACTTTTTGAGTCGCGGAGGCACCTTGTTGCACCCACCAGCGCAGGAGAGTGGTTTCTTCCGGAGTGAGTTGATCCTTGCCGTCGGGTGGCATGTGTTCGTCATCGTCTGCGGGGAGATCAATACGCTGGATACTGAGACTTTCGGCAGGCTTACCAGGAACAATGTTGGCTCCGTTTTCGCCGCCTTTCATGACCATTTCAAAGCTATCCATGCGGAGATCTCCTTTGGACTTCTCTTCATTGTGGCACTTGTTGCACTTGGCTTCTAGAATCGGGAGGATGACATGCTGGAAGACAAGCTTGTCCGTGCCTGCCATGACTGGTGGCGCAATGCCCCCTAGAACGGGTGTTACAGCGGGAGGTGCTGGTGGCGTAACTGCGGCAGTGGGAGCATTAGTCGAAGGCTTGGTTGGATCGGGATTGGGCAATGCTGCGGGTGCGCTGGGCGGGAGGGCAGCTGGGGGAGTTGTTTTGGGTTTTTCGACAAAACCTAGCATCCATTTTTCCATCCCGATCATCTGGCTCTTCATCGGCTCCGGTGCGTGCTCCGTAAGGAACTTGCTGCCATGAGACATGTTGCCACCAAAGTGGGCACCCAGGCCCATGATGCCGAAGGAGAGAAAAAATACGGCCCGATAGCCGTGCAGTAGCTCCTGGCTCCCTTGCCCCATCGCCATGATGCGGACGACTAAGGCCAGCAGTACACCGGCGGTACCGACTAAAGCCAAGGTCTGGTGAAGGGTGAAATTTCCACCTTCATAGCCGCCTTCGCGAGAAAGCATGATCCCCGCCAGCACTGCTGCCACCGAGCCGGCAGCACCGACCCAAAGAGTCAATAGAGCTGCAGGGCCAAGTTTTTCCTCACCACTGCGGGTCAAACAGGCCAATTCCATGATGCAGAGCAACCCTAAAGCGCCCACAGGCATGTGCAGGAGAATCGGGTGAAAACGACCGATGAAAAGCACTCCGCTGGAAGCTTCTGCGGAGGGTTTCTCAAACATGGGTGGGAAGATCAGCAGGCCGATGACGAAACCGACGATCAGCAGCAAAGTGGCTACCCAGGTGCCGACATAGGACTTGGGGGCGCTGAATTGGCTGGAGGGATGGGACATGGTGGGAACGGTTGCTTGCAGTTGTGTAGATTATCAACGCTGATCTCGTGCGGAATTGTTCATGTTACTCATGCCAGATTATGCTGGAATCATGTCCGATCCGCACGACGTCCATTGGAAGACCTAAATTTGAGTGGCCAAGCACAACAAAGGCTCAGCGAAAATAGCCTGGACGAACTTCGTTATGACTGACGTGACAATCGTACATCCATCCAGACGGCGAGTAACAAGACGCTGCCTCGAACCACCAGTTTATACTCCGGGGAAACGGACATCAAGGTCATGCCATTCAGTAAAGTAGCCATGATCAAAGCTCCCGCCAGGACGCCGAGCACTGTGCCTCTCCCGCCACGCAGACTCACCCCGCCAATGACACAGGCGGCCACAGCATCCAACTCCATCCACTCCCCAATATCCGTGGTGGAGTTGCCGGTGTAGGAGGTGAGCATGAAACCAGTGATGGCGACAATCCCGCCCATGAGCGCAAAGGCCCCGATGACGACGCGCCCGACAGGCACACCCGAGACCAAAGCCGCCTCGGGATTACCGCCGATGGCGTAGAGATACCGACCAAAAACGGTGTGCTGGGTGAGCAAGTAAACACCTGTCGCCACAACACCAAAAATCACGGCAGGTAATGGAATGCCACGGAACTGATTCGTCACGACAACAAAGAGGACGAGAGCCTGAGCGGCGATAAAGACACGCAAGAAGGTGGATTCACCACTTTCGGCCTCAAAGCCGTGGGCCAAACGCTGGCGGCGGGTCTGTAGGGTGGTGAACACAAGTGTGCCGATGATCACTGTGATGAGGGCATACCCAGCCAGCGGCGGTAAGTAGAAGGTGCTGATGAGCGAGTACAAATTACTTTGCCCGCCAGGCACAACCGGCACGGTCTGGTTCTGAATGACTAGCCAGAATAGCCCTCGAAAAAACAACAGACCTGCCAGTGTGACGATGAAGGCCGGGATGCGCTCTTTGACAATGAGCCATCCTTTCCCCCACCAGATAAGCAAACCTGTGGTTAGGCCAATGACGAGAGAAAGAGGCGCAGGAAGGCCAGCTTTGGTCGTTAAAACCGTGGCGATGCCACTGAGGAGGGCTAGTCCACTCCCCACAGAAAGGTCAATATGACCGGGGAGAATCACCAACAGCATGCCCATGGCCAGGGTGGCCGTGATGGACAGCTCTGTCATTAACAGAGACAGGTTGCGTGAGTCGAGAAACTTGGGCTCGACCACTGCGAAAAATCCACAAATCCCTAGCAGAGCTAGGGCAATCGAAAAGTCGCGTGGGGAAAAGGTGCGAGTCATGGGGAGCGTCGAAGAAAACGGATGTTCTACCCGGTTCTTCGACGCGCTCCAAGATAAACCTATTAACCCGCAGAAGCGATCTCAGCTTCCGTGCGCTTGCGCTCACGCTGGCGCTGGGCAGAATCCAGCGTGCGCTTACGCAGGCGGATATTCTTTGGCGTCGCTTCCACGAGCTCATCAGGGGCGATGTACTCAATGGCGCGCTCGAGACCAAACTTCACCGGAGGAGTGAGCTGGATGCCCTTGTCACCACCAGCGGCGCGGAAGTTAGTGAGCTGCTTGCTGCGGCATGGGTTGACCGGAAGGTCGTCCGTGCGTGGGTTTTCACCAATGATCATGCCGTCATAAACCAAGTCACCTGCGGTGACGAAGAGCTTGCCACGCTCCTGGATGGTGTCCAGGGCATAGGAGGTAGCTTCGCCAGCTTCGGTGCTCACCAGGGTGCCCGTGCTGCGGGTCTGCATGTGACCGGCGTGAGGGGCGTATTCGCGGAAAAGGTGGCTGTGGATGCCGTGACCGCTCGTCAAGTTCATCAGTTCGAATTCGAAGCCGATGAGACCACGCGTCGGGATGTAAGCCTGAAGGGTCGTGCGACCGTTCTGGGCGTTCATATCTTCGATGCGGCCTTTACGCTCGGAGATCGTCTTCATCACACCACCGAGGTAGTCATCCGGCACGTCAATGTAGAGGGTTTCAAAAGGCTCGCAGATGACGTCGTCAATGCGCTTGGTGATAACCATTGGACGAGAAACCAGCACTTCGAAACCTTCGCGGCGCATCTGCTCCACGAGAACGGCGATCTGCATGGCACCACGGGCGCTGACGTCGAAGATACCAGCCGTATCCGTGTCATTCACAGACAGGGTCACGTTCATCTTCTGCTCGCGCTCCAGGCGGTCCTTGATCTTACGGGAAGTGACGTGATCACCTTCACGGCCGGCCAGAGGGCCGTCGTTCACCGCGAATTGCATCACGATGGTTGGAGGGTCAATCGCCACGAATGGCAGCACGGGAGCATCAGCAGCGCCAGTCACGGTCTGACCGATATCCACATCTTCAAAGCCTGAGATACCCACGATATCGCCAGCGCCGCCTTCGACGGAGTCACTGGTGGTCAGGGTGGTGTATTGGAAAACTTTTGTGACCTTGATCGGGGTTGGTTTGTCACCAGGCTGCTTGCCCTGAAGGAAAACCTTATCACCCATCTTCACGGTGCCGCGAGTCACTTTGCCGATGGCCACACGACCCACGAAGTTATCCCAATCAATGTTGGAGACCAGCATTTCAAAGCTGCCTTCCAATTCAGCCTTGGGTGCTGGGATATGCTCAACGATTTTCTCGAGGAGGAAAGTCATGTCCTTCTGCTCGCCTTCTGGCGTGTCGCTGACCCAGAGGGCACGAGCGCTACCATAAACGAATTGGGCATTGAACTGCTCTTCCGTGGCTTCCAATTCCATGAGGAGTTCCAACACTTTGTCATGCACTTCGCCTGGCTTGATGTGCGGACGGTCCATCTTGTTGATGAACACGATGGGCTTAATGCCTTGCTGCATGGCTTTTTTCAGAACGAAACGAGTCTGCGCCTGGGGGCCTTCATAGGCATCCACGACAAGCATCACGCCGTCCACCATCTTCATCACGCGCTCCACTTCGCCACCGAAGTCGGCGTGGCCCGGTGTGTCCACAATGTTGATGATGTTTTCGCCCCAGTGAACGGAGGTGTTTTTAGCCTTGATGGTAATACCTTTCTCCTTTTCAAGGTCCATGCTGTCCATGGCGCGCTCGGCGATGGCCTGGTTTTCGCGAAAGTTACCGCTGGCACGTAGCAGGGAGTCCACAAGGGTGGTCTTGCCATGGTCAACGTGTGCGATGATGGCGATGTTCCGGATCTTGGAAGGAGGGGTCATTAGATGGGCGTATGGGGGAAGGGGCGCGGAGACTAGCAGATTTCAGGCCTTTGGCAAACGGCGGTTTTGACTCAATCTCGAACTTTCCCCAAACCCAGTCTCTAATTTTCAGCAAAACCGCCCAGGAAAGCCTTAGATCTGAGCGACTCCAACGGAGCTATTGCCCCAAAACAGCTCTTCACCTTCCATTTTCGCGACTGGCGAACCGGTAGAATGCTACTCTTGCTGGTTTTTTCATGTTTTTTAGCCAAACATCGCTGCCATGATTCAACCTTTGCAAAAGGAAGATGCGTTGCTCAATGACATCGCCTCTGTGCCTGCCGATGAAAGCCGCCTGGACATCTGGTGGCTAGGGCAGAGTGGGTTTCTGATAAAATGGAATGGCTACGCGTTTCTGCTGGATCCTTACTTGTCAGACTCTCTCACCGAGAAGTATGCCCAGACAGATAAACCGCATGTTCGAATGACGGAGCGATGCATCTCCCCTGCCCGGCTGACGGATCTAGCCCTCGTTACCGCCAGTCACCTGCATACCGATCATCTGGATGCTCAAACGCTGATCCCTATTGCGACAGCCAATCCAGGGCTGCCAATATTTCTTCCAGCGCCTATCATTCCCGAGGCAAAAGCCAGACTTGGGCAGGCCGACCTTGCCTATCTAGAACTGAATGATGGCGATTGTTATTTGGAACGCGAATGGTCCATTGAGGGCGTTGCTTCAGCTCACAATGAGCTGAAGACTGATGAGATGGGGAGGCATCACTACATTGGGTTCGTTCTGCGGTGTGGTCCCTTCACAATCTATCACAGTGGGGATACACTGTGGCATGACGGTTTGATTGAAACTCTTCGCCCTCTAGCCTGTGACCTCATGCTGCTGCCGATCAATGGTCACCGTCCGGAGCGGCGAGTCTCAGGTAATCTCAATGGTACGGAAGCGGCGGCTTTAGCCAAGGCATGTCGGGCTAAACTGGTGGTGCCTTGCCATTACGACATGTTCACCTTCAATACTGAAACACCGGCAGAGTTTACCCAGGCCTGTAAGCGCCTGAGTCAGCCTTTTCAAGTCATGCAGTGTGGAGAGAAGATCACGCTGTCCTCGAAGGAATGAAGTAATTCGCATTTGCATCCAGCGAAGCCGTGTCCTATCTGCCCTTTCTATGGAAACGACCAACAAGTCCGTCCTGACCGACCTCCAGGCGTTCGACGTGGCGAGCCTTAAAGGCCGCCTGAGCGAACTCCGGAGGTATCTTTGACCTCCCTAAACTGACCGAAGAGCTGTCGGCGCTCGAACACAAGATGACCGACTCAGGCTTCTGGGACAGCCAGAATGCCGCCAAAAAAGTCATTGATCGCGCCAATGTGATCAAGAAACAAATCACCCCTTTGGGTGAGCTGGATGCACGTGTGGAAGACTTCCCCGTGCTGATCGAACTGGCCAAAGAACAAGGCGATACCCAAAGTTACCGCGAAGTTCAGGCGGAATTCGATGCGATTCAAAAAGCCATTGGCAACTATGAGTTGGAGCTCCTTCTCAAGGGGCCCTTTGACCGTGGCGGTGCCTTCCTCACCATCCACTCAGGAGCTGGTGGCACGGAGGCGTGCGACTGGGCAGCCATGCTCATGCGCATGTTTGTGCGCTGGTCGGAACGCCGAGGTTACAAGGTGCAGACCATTGATTACCAGGAAGGTGATGATGTGGGGCTACGCTCTGCCACGCTGGAAATCACGGGTGAGAACGTCTTTGGATTTCTCCAGGCCGAACGCGGTGTGCATCGTCTTGTGCGCATCTCTCCCTTTGATGCGGCCAAAAAGCGACACACGTCCTTTGCCTCCATCGATGTCACTCCTGATAACGAAGAGGAAATTGACATCGAAGTGCGCGATGACGATCTCAAGGTGGATACCTACCGTGCGGGTGGCAAAGGTGGCCAGAACGTGAACAAGGTGGAAACGGCCGTCCGTATCACCCACGTTCCCTCAGGAGTCATCGTCGCCTGTCAGGTCGAGCGTTCCCAGCCGAAGAACCGAGCCAAAGCCATGGCCATGCTCAAGGCCAAGCTCTACCAGATCGAAGAAGATAAACGCCAAGCTGAGATCGCTCGCCAGTATGGCGAGAAGACCGAAATCGGCTGGGGCAGCCAGATTCGAAGCTACGTTTTCCAGCCCTACCAGATGGTCAAAGACCACCGCACAGGCGAGAAGACGGGCAACGTTGCTGACGTCATGGATGGCGATTTGGATGCCTTCATGGAAGCCAAGCTCCGCGGTAAAAAATCCGGTGACAGCGACGGAGACGACGATGTGTAACTGATTTTTTAGCAGCCACCTGAGAGAACGGGTGGCTGCTAAAACTTGGGCTGCGGCGATAGGAAGCTTCTTTGAAACACCCAGCCTTAGGATTCCCCTCTTTACGGTAATCCTAAGGCAGTGATACGAACTTGCGCTAACGACGAATCGTCGCAGGCAGAGCTTTCTCCAGAGCGGCGAGGATTCGCGCGTGAGTGGCATCCACTTCCGCCGTTTCCAGGGTTTTCTCAGAGGAGCGGTAGGTAAGCGTCCAGGCCACGGATTTGCGGTCTGCAGGCAGTTTGTTTCCGCTCGGGTCCATGAAGACGTCGAAGAGATCGGCCTTGATCAACAATGCTTCTTTGATGCCTGCGAAGAAGGCATTCACTTTGGTGTTTGGCAGATCCGCCGGGAGCTCAAAGGCGACGTCACGAGTGACGGCAGGGTAGCGAGGTAGATCCTCAAATTTAGCCGGACCACTGCTGCCCTGACGAAGCGCGCTGAGGAGGAGTTCCACCACATACACAGGGTGGCGAGCATCCAACTGCCGAGCGCGAGCTGGATGCACCTGAGCGATCCAGCCCAGGACGCGGTTCCCCACTTTCAGCTCGCTGTGCAGCAGGAAGGTGCCGTTATCTGCCAGAGGCTTGATGTCCAGGGAGGTGACACCGGGGAGGGCTTCCACCAATCCGCGCAGATCAAAGATATCGGCGGCCTGGGGTTCGCGACCATGCCAGGAGCTGGCGGCCACAGGACCACTGAGCAGGATGGCGAGGCGATCTTCTTCACGCGTTTGGCCATTTGGCAGCTTCAAGAAGATGCGTCCAGATTCAAAGAAACGCAGGCGCTGCAGTCCCTGGCGATTGTTCAGCGCGGCGGTGGCGAGCAGACCCGGAATGAGGCTAGGGCGCAGAGTGGTAAGGTCTTCACTCAACGGGTTTTTTAAAGCCACGCTCACGGCAGCCGGGTTGGCATTGCCTAAGCTATCAGAGATCTGGGCTGTGGAAATGAGCCGCAGAGTCTGGGCTTCATTAAACCCTCGATTTGCCAGAGCTTGGCGGAGCTGCATGACATGGTCATACTGGCGATCCGTAGCATCTCCGCTGGCCATGACAGCCGTGAAACGAGAAGGCACGCGATCCAGACCGACCACACGGGCAACCTCCTCGACAAGGTCCACGCTGCGGACGAGATCTAAGCGGTAGCTGGGGATGGACCAAATGGTTTTGGCGTCATCACCTCCGGTCTTGGTCAGACCTAATTTAGTAAGGATGCTATGGGCTTCATCCGTCTTTAAATCGGGAATGCCTAACAAACGATGTGCACGCTCTTCATCCAGAGTGACGTCCTGCACCAGCGTGGGGGCCGAGCCAGCAAGGGCTACGGTTTCCTCAGCCTGACCACCCGCGATTTCGAGGATGAGCTTCACAGCGAGATCCGAGGCACCCTGGACCTGATGTGGATCACTCCCCCGTTCGAAACGATAGCTGGAGTCCGAATGGATCCCCAAGCGACGGGAAGTACGGCGAATGCCCGAGGGCGTGAAGTAGGCGCTCTCTAGCAGCATGTTCACGGTGCCATCGGTAACGCCCGTTTCTTCCCCGCCCATGACGCCTGCAATGGCGATGGGGCGCTGGCTATCAGCGATCACGAGATCTTCCGGAAGAAGGGACGGCTCAGTGCCATCGAGAGCTAAAATCTTTTCCCCTTCAACTGAGCGGCGCACGATGATACCGCCGTTGAGCTTATCCAGATCAAAGGCATGCAGGGGCTGGCCCATTTCCATGAGGACATAATTGGTGATGTCCACCACGTTGTTGATGGGGCGCAGGCCAATGCTCTCCAGGCGGGCTTTGAGCCAATCTGGGCTCGGGGCGACTTTGATGCCTTTGATCACGCGGGCTGTGTAGTAGGGACAACCATCCGTAGCCTGAAGGGCGACTTCTGCTTCTTGGGCAGGGCGGGAGTTGAATGTCGGGGAGGTGTGATCCCTCACTCCTTTCAAGGGCAGACCTGTGAGAGCCGCCAGTTCCCGCGCTAAGCCCAGATGGCTGAGGAGATCGGACCGGTTCGGGGTGATTTCCAGATCAAAGACGGTATCAGAAGTCAGGATCTCTTTCAGAGGTTTACCGGTGGGCAGAGACGAATCCAGAATCATGAGTCCGCCGGTGTCTTCCCCGAGGCCGATTTCCTTGCCGCTGCACATCATACCATTGGAGATGACATCGCGAAGTTTGCCTTCCTTGATGGTGAAACCGCCGGGAAGCACTGCGCCGGGAAGCGCGAGGGGCACCTTATCACCCGCCTTGAAATTCTTGGCCCCGCAGACGATCTGACGCATGGTGCCTGAACCATCGTCCACCTGGCAGACGCTCAACTTGTCCGCATTCGGATGCTGAACAAAAGATTCGATCTGAGCGACCACCACTTTGTCCGAAGCAATCCCCGTTTCTTCAATGCCTTCGACTTCAATACCGGCAAACGTCAGGAGGTCTGAAAGCTGGGAAGTGGAGTAAGCGCTGAGATCGAGATGCGTGCTGAGCCAGGAGAGAGAAACTTGCATGGGAAAGGAGAAAAGAGAAGAGTTTTTCGAAAACACCGAGTCCTTTAAAACTGCTGCAAGAAGCGGGCGTCGTTTTCGATGAGGTGGCGGATATCGCTGATGCCGTGAAGGATCATGGCGAGGCGATCAAGACCCATGCCAAAAGCAAAGCCGGTGACTTTTTCAGGGTCGAATAGGTCGTCGCCACGCTTCTTGCTGACTTCGGCAAAAACGGCTGGATCCACCATTCCACAGCCAGCGATTTCGATCCAGCGGGCTTCTTTGCCTTTGGCCTCGAGCTTCACATCAATCTCGAAACTAGGCTCCGTGAAAGGGAAGAAGTGGGGGCGAAAACGGACGACGGTTTTAGGACCAAAGACTTCGCGGAAGAAGAATTCCAGCGTGCCCTTGAGATCGGCCAGACTGACTTCTTTATCCACATAGAGGGCTTCGATCTGGTTGAAGACACTCAGGTGCGTGGCGTCAATTTCATCGCGGCGATAAGCGGCACCTGGGGCGATGATGCGCACGGGCAGTGCTTTAACCGTTTCCATGGTGCGGATCTGCACGCTGGAGGTGTGGGTACGCAGCAGGCGACCATCCGGAAGGTAGAAAGTGTCGCTCTCATTGCGCGCAGGGTGGTCGGCAGGCGTGTTCAGAGCATCAAAGCAATGCCATTCCGTTTCAATCTCAGGACCATCGGCCAAAGTAAAACCGACACGACGCAAGGTGCGCACGGCGAGATCACGAATCTGTGTGAGCGGATGCAGGGTGCCGACGCCTGCGCCAGGACGACCTGGCAGACTGAGGTCAATGCCCGCGACGGATGCTGCGTCTTTGGCGGATTGAAGAGCTTCCTGGCGGGTGGTGAGGCCACCGGTGATGGTTTCACGCACTTCATTGAGTTTGGCCCCCACTTCTTTTTTCAAGTCGGGTGAGACATCGCGCATGCCCGCGCTGAGGGCAGTCAGCTTGCCTTTTTTACCCAGGTAATCAATGCGGAAGGCCTCCAGCGCAGCTTCATCAGACAGGGTATCAAGCGCGGCGAGGGCTTCGGTTTTGAGGGAGTCGAGTTGTGCGAGCATGGGAAAAGAATGGCAAAGGGCCAAAGGGGGCCGCGATGATGGGCGCGAAATCGGCGCTGTGCAACCTGGAGGTGAGGGGTCCCTGGCCACAAAAGAGAGCATCGAACCATGTCTAGGAGCTCCACGGCCACGAAGAACAAAAACTTCTCGTGTTTTTCTCGCTAGGTTTTGGGTTTTGCCGCTGTTCTTTGATGCCCTTTTGACTTTGTGAGTTTAAGGGCGAGGCGACAGTGAGGTGGCGGACACCCGCCTACTCTCTTGCCAAAACGCTTTTGACCTCTCAGTGAATCCCACCACCGAAACTACCCTCCGTTTTACCGGGGACTACCCTGCCCTAGCAGTCTGGGGACTGGCCGTCGTGCTCGCGGCGGCGATGTGGTTTCTTTATCGCCGGGAATCCCGACATCAAACGGGGGCGGCGACTTGGCTGCCCGCTGCCCTGCGTTCAGCGGCTGTTTTCATTCTTGTTCTGGCGCTTTCCGGTCCTGTCATGCGACGGGAGACCACCCAACGTCAGTTAGGCCGTGTGGTGCTGGCGGTGGACACCTCTGCCAGCATGAAGCTGGAGGATGATCTCGCACCTGCACCAAATGCATCGGAGGCGACAACGGTCACAGCTCGCGCGACCGATTCTCGTCTGACACGGGCGGAAAAAATGCTCCTCGGGGGCACGACACCTCTGCTGAAGAAACTGACGGAGACTCAGGATGTTGAGCTGGTATTACTGCGAGGTCAGCAGACCCAGCGCCTGTGGTGGCATCGGCAAAAGGGCAAGGACACGTCTGGGGAGATGCCTCGTGAATTTGATCTCCAGGCCGATGTGCCGATTACCAACCTCGATAGCACTTTGCGGGATGCGCTGGGGCCTGCCACTCCAGGCACTGCCCTGGTGGTGCTGACGGATGGTCAACACAATGCCGCTGGGTCTCCCGAGGAATTCGCGTCCACGATGAAGCAAGCCGGCACGCCCATTTTCACCATCGGTTTTGGCAGCGAGACTCCTCCACCCGATCTCAGTGTGCTGAACGTCGTCACGGCTGAGTCTGTATTCACGGAAGAGAATCTCCAGGGGCGAGTCATGGTGAGTGATTCCCTGCCCTCGGGCACTCCCGCTCAGGTGCGCATCACCAGCAGTGGCAAGACTCTTTGGGAGCAAACTTTCACCGCTGATGGAAAAGGTGAACGCCGTTTTGACTTTACCTTTCCCGTCAAACAATTGCCCGAAGCAGCAGCGAGTGAGCGGGATAAAACTCTCCGTCTTCTCCAAGTCCAGGTGGCCGTGCAGGGTGAGCGGTCAGGCATTGAAAAGACACGCGCTAACAACATGCGTGAAGTGGCGTTGCACTTGCTGAACCGGAAACGCAAGGTGCTCATCCTCGACGGGCGTCCCCGCTGGGAGACTCGGTACATCCACAATCACTTTGATCGTGATGATCGCTGGGAATCGAAGCTGTTTCTGGATGACTACGCGGAGAAAGCCCAGGATGGTGCTTTGCAAAGGGAATTCCCCAAAACAAGAGAAGACCTATTGAGCTATGACCTCGTGCTACTGGGCGATGTACAGCCTTCCCGCTTTAGTGCGACCCAAACAGACTGGTTGCTGGAGTTCGTGGAAAAGCGCGGTGGAGGGCTCATTCTTATTGATGGCGCGCGGGGGCATCTGAAGCAGTGGGCTCAGGGGAAAACAGCTCCATTGCTCCCCGTGACATGGACGGCTGAAACACCGTCTAACCAAAAGATTGTCTGGAATCTTTCCAGCGAGGGTGAGCGGGAATCTGCCCTGCGCCTGAGCGACAGCCCGAGCGCAAATAGCACCCTATGGCCGACCTTGCCTGACATGCGCTGGGCCTCTCATGTGCAGGCCCAACCTGGGGCAACCACGCTGGCCTATTTTCAAGCCAGTACGGCTCCATCAGCCAAATCGGGTCGTCCCGCAGCCGTCTTCCGCTCCGTCGGCGCAGGGGCAGTTCTTTATCTGGGCACGGATGATCTCTGGCGCTGGCGTTATCAGGTGGGGGATCTTTATCACCAGCGCCTCTGGATGCAGCTTGCGGCTTGGATCGCCGCCCCGCCGTTCCAGGCAGAGGATAAACAAATTTCAATCGGCACAGATCGGCTCCGATATATTCCGGGCGAGCAATCTGAGATCCGCGTTCGGATCCGCAACGCGGCGGGTGACCTCGTGAGCAATGCCGAGCCACGCGCTTTTCTACTGCTGGATGGCAAAGAAGTGGCGACACTCCAACTGGAGGCTGATCCAACCCATTTTGGCATTTACCGAGCCGTCACACCGCCCCTCAAAGCCGGGGCTTATGAGATCGCAGTCGCGGAAAGTCCAACGGCTCAGCGGAGTGATCTTCGACTGTCTCTCAGGGTCGCGGACTCTGGCAATCCTGAATGGGCGACTCTGACGATGAATCGTCCACTCCTTGAGGCCATGGCCGCGACCTCTGGTGGGCGCTTCCTGCGCGAGGAACAAGCCGCCACCGAATTGCCGAACCTTCTTCAATCCATTGATCGCAAGCAGACCACCATTTCTGAGACCATCCTTTGGTCCAGTTGGTGGTGGTTTGGGGCTGTGATTATTCTCTTGAGCGTCGAGTGGCTACTGCGCAAAAAGATGCGCCTTGTTTGAACCACAACGCCTTCAAGGGCGCTCTGGGGTAAAACGAGCGATCTCTTTTCCTGAAGTCACCTCCCAAACGTGTAGCACCCCTTCCTCACCGCCCGCCACCAGCCAATCACCTGTTCGGTTTGCGGCCAGTGCATTCATAAAGTCCTTCACGCCGGGCAGAGACTTCACTTCTACTCCTGCACTGTTGAGGAGCCTGACCCGGCCATCTCCTGAGGTGGTGGCCAGGGTATCGCTGCTGCCGAGATAGTCCGTCGCCGTGACTTCCTTGTCCCAACCCTCCACATTCTTGCGCCGGTCTCCTGCTGTCCAATCCCAGATCTTAACCACATTGTCCGCCCCTGCGGTAGCAAGCATCCGCCCATCATAACGCCAAGATAGGCCTAACACATGATGTGTATGCCCTTCAAAAACCTTGACCACCTTGCCCGTTTTGAGGTCTGTGATACGAGCGACTTTATCCGCACCTCCTGACGCCAGTAGTTTTCCATCGGGTGAAAAATCCAGGCATAAGACGCTATCCAGATGACGCTCGGTGTAGTTGGCTATCACCTGATTTTCGGCGACTCCCCAAAGAAGGATATCGCCGCTGCGTGAAGGTTCCCCACTGCCAATAGCTAGGATTCGGCCATCAGCTGAAAAAGCTAAGGCATTCACCCGATCGGTGATGACCGATTTATCATCCCCACTACCTACGGTGCATTCAAGTTTCCAGGTAGCCTGCGACTCATCGGGAAACAGCAGGCTCGCTTGACCGCCAGTGATCACCCAACCTGCCGGGGTTGGCCAATCCAAGGCCTGAACTTGACCGATTTCGGTCACCGTTTGTTGGCTGATGGGGGCCCCGGTTTCGGTGGACCAGACACGGACTTCGCCAGCAGTGTTCACGCCTGCCACTTGCAGTGCATCGGGTGAAAAACATAGAAATGACTGAATAGGGATGGCGGCGGCCGTGGCTTTGGCTGCTTCATTTTTTGCCAGGGTAGCTGCTGCCAGGTCCTTCTTGGCTCCTTCAAGAGCCTGTTTAGCTGTGGTCGCGGCCCCCGTGGCCTTGGCCATAGCCGTTGTCACCAGCTTAATCTCAGTCTCAGCATCTTGGATTGCTGTTTCGGCGCGCTTGAGAGCTTCTTGAGCCTCACTCAGTTGATTCTTGGTGGTCGCGGCGGCTTCAATGGCTGCCTTGTTCTTCTGGGCCAGTGCAGCATCTGCCTTGCTTTCAGGAGACTTCGTCAGAAGCGCTTCGGATTCGGTCGATGCCTTATCCGCAGCCGAATGAGCGTCTTGCTTGAGTTTCAGCGCTTTGGCTTTCTCATCTCGTTCTTTTCTAGCGGCGTCAGCGAGTTCCTTGACCTTCTTTAATTGAGCGGTGAGATCGGTATTTTCCTTTTCAGCTTTGGCAATCGCTGCGGTTTGCCAGGCCACTTCAGAGGTTGCTCTAGCAATCGCATCCGTCTTCTCTCTCAAGGCCACTTCAGCAGCCAAATCCCCTTGGATACTCAATAATATTTTACCTGTAGCAACCTCCCAAATCTTGATTTGATGATCGGCTGCATTTGTGGTTAGGCGCTGATGATCCGCGCTAAGCGCAAAGGCTGAAATGGCTGCCCCGTGCTTAAAGTCACGCAGCTTATTGCCGGTCGGTTGATCCATGAGAGTCACCGTTTCGGGGGAAGTTTTAACCAGCGTGAATTTTGAATCCTTTTCGGGAGCGGTGGCTGTCGCAGGTCTTGGCTTAAGCTCCTCACGATGCCAAATTTTAACCTCACGGAAACTGCCGGTGACGAGTCGTTTACCATCTGGGCTGAAAGCCATGGCGGGTATGATATCACGATGTGCGACTCCAGGCTTTTTATAGAGGCCTGACTTGATTAACAAATCATCGGTTAGGCGTGTCACGACCTTTGCTGTCGGCAGGTGATACAAGGTCACCTGATTGCCCCGTGCTGCGGCCGCATATTGCGCCTCTGCGGTGATGGCGGTGGCATAGATGGGACCAAAACTCTCAGGCAAAGGCTCCCAAGCGATCACTTGGTGTTGTTTGGCTGAGTAAAGTGCTCCTTCATCAATCCACTGCTTTAGCAGCGCTAGCTCGCCTGATGTCAGTTTCACCGCACCTACTTTGTTGCTCTTCGGTGGCATTTCAGAATCCCATTCTCCAGCAGCCGCTAGATAGATCAGGCTCTTATCCCCCTGCCCTCTTTCGATTCCTGTGCCGTTTTCACCCCCCTTCATCATGAGTTCAGGGGTTTCCATATTCAGCTCCCCTTTGGTGGTGGTTTTGTTATGACAAGCGAGGCAATTGTCTTTCAGAATCGGCCAAAGCTGTTTTTCAAAGTTAATCGTCGCGGCCTCGCTGGGAAGGGCGAACGCCAAAAGCAGAGTCAGGCGAAGAAGTAGATGTTTCATTTCTTGGCAGGCTCCTTCACCCGAATGCGGATGGGGTTGGAATACACAATGAAGGTGGTGTCTTTAGCGGGGTTTTTAGCCGTGAGATCTTTCAGCGTTTTGAGCGCAACCGCTTTGACTTGATCTGCCTTTGCCAACTTCGCTGTAACTTCTTTGATTCGGGCCTGAGCCTGAGCTCTGCCAGCTTGATCTTCAGGCTTGAGCGCTCTCAAAGTTACGTTTGCAGCCTCCAGTTCTTTTTGGGTTTCCGCCCGCGACTGTGAGGCTCTCTGCACTGTGGCCTCCGCCTCTGCCATCGCGCCTCCCTCTCGTCGGTAAGGCATCTTCGCTGGACCTTGCAGGATGAAACCGTACTCTCCAGGAGGAAGTTTCAGGGCCTTCACATCCAGCGTCAATTTAGCATCCAGTGCTTTCGCAGGAATTGTCATTTCAGGTGCCTTGGCCACATCCACGAGTCCCAAGACTTTCAGCTTTAGCACATCCGTGCAGGCACTGTGACGAATGGCTTTAAACGCCAATTCCAGCTTTCCATCGGGACTCGTTTCTGGAATCCCAGGAGTTATGCATTCGATGATGGCGGGGGCCTGCTCTGCGACCACGCCAATTGCGGGGGTGCCGGCGAGGCGGGTGGACATCACCTCGCGCCCCGTGTCTTTCACAGCCCAGTTGAGGAAAGCGGTCCGTGTTAATCCCCCAAGGACGGAGGCTCCCTGTGGTGCATCTTCTGATGCACGAAAGCCGATGTAGCCCAATGACTGTCCTTTCCCTACAAAGCCCCCCAAGCAGGTGACACCTTGAGGAAGATTCGTCACCGTCAGATTCGCGAATTCACTGCTGGCCGAGCGTCCTGGCAAAAAAACCTCAATGGCAGTCATGCCCTGACGCCAAACATTGGCACTCGGAATCTCATAAGGACCCGTAGCCGCTGCAAGAGGTAGCGTAGGGTGGATGGCGATGGCATTCTCCACTCTCGATTCATTGTTTTTTAAAGCCTTTAAACGATAAGGATAACGCCTCCCGTTGGCCGCATTAAGAGGATCACTCAGGGAGAGTCTAAAGATGCCATCGGCCTTTGATTCGTAACTATAAAAAGGATCCAAACGTGTGAGTCGCACCGACGGGCCCGGGATGCTAACGACTGGGTCATTGACATCGGCTTGGAGAGTCACGGTCTCCTTCCCTGCGCTGTCTTTCTTCACGGATTCAACAGTCAAAAGAGGATCTGTCGGGAGACCCATTTGCTGAGAGATCACCTCCAAGGTAAAACGCTCCCCCGCTTTAAAAGCCAACTCAAAGCTTTGTGAAGCTCCGTGCTCAGGAAACCAACCTCCAGTCTCTTGATCCAGTTGAAGGAAAACTGGAGATGCGGCAGGAGTAACAACCATGTCCGCTTCTTTCCCAAGAATAAATGGGATAACGGGGCTGGTGGAGAGGAGATCAGCTCTCTTCGCTGAGTCCACCACTAGACGTTCCAAGGGATTTGCTTGGCTGATTCGTAGGCCAGGTTCGGCTTTTCCGCCAGGCAGGTCCCATCCATACACAACGTCTCCTGCGATGCCCCAGATCACCGCACCTGTGGTTAGGCTAAGGTGATAGCCATACTCGTCGCCGGTGCCATACATGAGATCGTTTACTTGCAGCTTAAACTCCCCGTCACTCGGAGCAGTAAAGTCCAGCAGTCCATCTCGTAACCTAGCCCATTCGCGACCTGAATGATCTGTGACGGCACCCACCAGGGAAGCTTTAGAATTAAAGTTAGTTCCGACAAAGACGCCCAAGATTCTCTGTCCCTTTTGTGCATCGAACGCGAACCAATGCGGAATGCTTTCTTTGAAGATGCCTTGGATGGCGACATTTAAAGGCACCTTCAAAGCTTTAGCAGATTTGGAATTCGTGCCAGGAGACTCCACGCCATCGAGGTGACTCACCTGAAAAACTCGAGGATTTGACACTCCGTATCGCCCGACCAGTCTCGCATCATACAAGTCGTTAGGCAGGTCAGCTGGCAGCCGCACAGCTAACACCCCTTTCTTTCCTGCCAAGGGCTCCAGTGGGAGACTGATGGAATCCGTCCGGATTAGACTACTCAGAACGAGCGACTTCGCCCCGTCCAGATCCGATCCTTTGAACTCAATCTCCACACGGCTGCCCGGCTTACCTCCCAATGGTGAGATTGAGGTAAGCACAGGGGAAGGAAAAGTAGCCTGGGCCCAGACTGACGTTGCGGTGGCCCCGAGCACCAACGCAATGATCATGACAAGGCAAAACACCATCGCCGGAGGTAAAAAACGCATGGGCTTAATGGTTGAACAAGAACTCTTTGGTGTTCATCAAGGCCCAGAGAATGTCTTCGAAAGCTTCTTTGCGACTAGTCAGCACTTCAAGATCCTTTTTACCCGCGATCTTTTTGGTTAGGTGTTCCTGCGCCAAATGGAGTTCTTTAGGAGTCGGGTCACGGCTCAGTGCCAAATGATACACATCTGTGATCTTGTCATCATCGGGCCGCGTGTCTTTGGCCATCCGATCTGCACGGCCATCCCCCCTGGCAAGCTGAGTCTGAATGTCCGCGGCGTTCAGCAGGTGAAGGCTTTGAGCCAGACTGGCCTCCTGCGTGCGTTCGCATTCACAGGCGCTTGAGGAGTCTGGACGCCCAAAGACATTGAGGAAATAGGTGCTTTGATTGTAGCTATTGTCGGGTAGGGCCACAGCTCGTGTGCCTGGAGCTTGCCCTGCAAATTTGCTCTCAGTTTCCAAAAGGTTATTCACGGCATCATACAGCACCTCAGCATTCAGACGTTTGGGATAGTAACGACTGAAACTTTGGCGGTCCTTGGCATTCCATTGGTTAGGCTGGGCACTGAGTTGGTAAATGGAGGAATTAGTGATGGTGCGCACCAAGTGTTTCAGGTCATAACCACTCTTCACGAATTCAGCAGCCAGAGCATTCAGGAGTTCTGGATTCACTGGCGGATTCGTTTCGCGCATGTCGTCCTCCGGTTCCACCAGCCCACGATTAAAGAAATGTTTCCAGTAACGATTTACCAATGTGTGAGCAAAGAAGGGATTGTCTTCGTGGCTCATCCAGTCAGCCAATGTCTGGCGAGGGTCCTGCTCTGGCCGGAGCTTCAAAGCTTCCCCTCCAAGACTAGTGGGAGACACAGGCTGTTTGGTGCGGAGATTCGTCATTTGGGCGAGGCCACGCTTATTAAAAACAAGATCTTCATCTTTCGCCCCCGAGGCTTTACGACTGACATTGGCAAAGAAAGCGGCGAAGCCATAATAGTCTTGTTGGCTCCATTTTTCGAAGGGGTGGTGGTGACACTGGGCGCACTGCATGCGAGTGCCTAGAAAGAGCTGAGCCACATCTTCCATTTGTTGCTTGGGCTCTTTCACCTGCCGATACCAGGCCACCGGTGGATGCTGATCTAAACTGCCCGAGGCTGTCACAACCTCGCGGGCGATTTGGTCAAACGGTTTGTTATCCGCGAGGCTATCGCGGATCCATGACCAGAAAAGATAGCTCCCGCGTGCATAGCTGGGTTGGGTGCGTTGATTGCGAAGCAAAGCACTCCATTTGTTGGCAAAGTACTCCGCATATTCGGGGCTGTCGGTTAGTTCATTGACACGCAGCGCACGCTTATTTACGTCTTTAGAGGCCAAGAAGTCCTTCATCTCCTCAGGAGTGGGTAATCGGCCTGTGACGTCCAAGGTAACACGACGTAGGAAGGTAGCATCATCGCATATCTCCGATGGTGGCATGCCAATCACCTTCAGTTTGGCGATGACAAGCTCATCAATGAAATTCCGCACGGGAGGTGTCTGTTCCACAGGCGCTCCAAGTGGGATCGTGGCGCGAAAGGTGGTGACTTTCCCCTGATATCGCACCATCACGGCGACATCACCGGGTAGGTCGAAGAGAGTCACTTTGCCTGACTCACTCGTTTCAGCCATGGCTTTTTCGTTGGGCTCGTAGAGTGCCCTCTTCGTGACATCTCGTGTGGAGCCATCGGTGTAATGAGCGGTGACTTTGAGTTGTTGGCTGCCTTTGAGTGGCATGGTCAGCACCGCAGGTTCCACATGGATGTGAGTCATCTTGGGATCGGTATCTTTGCCATAAGGCATGCCTTCCCGGATCCAGCGAACGAGGTCCTGATAATCTTCAGATTTAGGGTCTAGTTTTTTGCCACCACCATGAGGCAACTGGGCTGTGCCTTTGGTCAAAAGCAGGCTCTGCTCTGGTGATGCGGGAAAGAGACGACGCCCCCGGGCTTCTTTCACGATGTGCTCGTAGTCTTCCTGCGGTTCAAAACCTAACAGCGACAGCTTAAAGCCGTTTTGACCGCTAGCTTTGCCGTGACAGCCACCGGAATTGCAGCCGCCCTTCGTCAAAATAGGCACGATATCATTGGCGAAGTTTAAACGGCGCGGAGCTTCATCTGCATAGCTCAAGCAGCTGATCCAAAGACAAAAAAGAAATGAGACGCGCATGAAAGCTACAAATTTTAAATCAATTCCGGCATGGCTTGGTGACCGCCTTCAATGAGGTATTGGGGGCGGCCACTGAGGTCATCCAGAGTGACTTTGTTCACATCAATTCCAAGGTGCTGATACAGTGAGGCAAAGACTTCTCCAAAGGCCACAGGCCGATCGGTCGCTTCTCCCGCCAGTTTATCTGTAGAGCCAATGACCTGACCGTGCTTCATGCCGCCACCTGCCAATAGAGCGCAGGAAACACGAGGCCAGTGATCACGACCACCTTTGGGATTGATGGTGGGAGTGCGACCAAATTCCCCCCACACGACCACGGCCACATCTTCATCCAAACCCCGCTCATGCAAGTCCGTGATCAGGGCACTCAGGGCGCTATCAAGAAGAGGGAGATCTTCGCGAAGTTGGCCAAAATTATTGGAATGATAATCCCAACGGCTGAACCCCAGGGTAACGACACGAGCGCCCGCCTCCACCAAGCGACGAGCTGCCAAAAAGTGCTCTGTCAGACGAGGCCCACCATCATCACGATTTCGATTTTCACCCTGACCATAGCGTGCCGTAACCCGCTGATTCTCTCGGCTCAAATCGAGAGCCTGCAGCAACTTGGGACTCGTTAGCACCCCAAGTGCTTGTTCATTGAATGCGTCCAAACCGCTCATCAATCCACTGGCATCCATGTCACGACGTAGCTGATCAAAACTCTTTAATAAGCCAGCGCGATCATGAAGACGATCCAGCGAAATTCCATGCAGAGTCATATCCTCTGTCCCGCCACCTCGGTTTGGCTGAAACGGTGCATGAGCGACGCCTAAATAACCAGGCTCGCCATTTCTTGCCCAGGGTGCATGTCCCATCTTGGGGGAGAGCCCCACAAAAGGCGGCATGGCCGAATTCACAGGTCCTTGTAAACGCGAAACAATCGCTCCCATCGCCGGCCATCCACCCGGAGGCTGACGTTTGCTACTGCGTCCTGTCAGACACTGAAAAGCATCGTGACTGCTGTCGCAGTCTGTCATTGAGCGAATAAGCGTACACTTATCCATGATCTTGGCCATGCGTGGCAACAACTCGCAGATTTGAATTCCAGTCACATTTGTCGAAATGGGCTTAAATTCCCCCCTTACTTCGGAAGGGGCATCCGGCTTCATATCGAAGATGTCTTGATGTGCAGGTCCACCGGGCAAGAAGACCATGATGACAGCTTTGTGTTTCGTTCGACTACCTTGCTGCGATTCAGCCTTCAAGAGCTGGGGTAGCGAAAGCCCGCCCATAGCTAATCCGCCGATTTTCAAAAAGTCACGGCGACTTCTGCCATCGCAAAAACCTGTATGTGAGGAACCGTGGATCGAAAGCATGATTACGGGAGATAGTTCGAATCAAAAACAATACGTGCACCCAGCTACAGTTTATATCAGCGATGTCTTATTTAGACTAAACCTGCGATGGGTGACCCCATGTAAAGGGTGTGTGGTCTGCCAGTGAAATCATGCCACATTTGTTCGCGAGGTAAGCCTAGAGCCTCGTAAATCGTCGCCGCTAAATTTTCAGGGGTTTGTGGATCGCTCGCCGGGTAACCTCCTGTTTTGTCGCTGGACCCGATCACCCGTCCCCCCTTGACTCCGCCCCCTGCAATAAGCAGGCTTTGAACGCTCCCCCAATGATCACGCCCAGGCAGTGCGGTGGCGCTGAGCTTAGAGATCTTCGGGGTGCGGCCAAATTCACTGCCCATCACGATTAAGGTCTCATCCAACAAACCCTGGGCATCAAGATCTTCGATCAATGCACTCACTGCCTGATCCATGGGCGGTAACAAATGATTCTTCAAATTTGGGAAAGCTGCCTGATGGGTATCCCAGGTCTCATTATTCCCCAAATTTACCTGCACCATTCGCACACCGCTTTCCACCAGACGCCTTGCCATCAGCAAACTCCAGCCAAAGCTATGGCGGCCATATCGGTCCAGCCATTTTGGGTCCACCTTATCGAGGCTGAACGCTTCATGCACTTTCCTATTTCCTAACAGTGAAACGGCTGCTTGGCGAGTTGCATCGAATGACACGTCGCCAGCAATCGTGGTTAGGTCATCGGTCTGTTGTTCCAGCGCATTGCGTAGGGAGACTCTGTCCATCACGCGATCCAAGGTTAAACCTTGAGGCAGGGATAAATGCGGGGCCTGAAAGCGCAGGCTCTCATCCACCTCGAATCCTCTCTCATGATGGAATAGATACTGCGGAAATGCGCCATAATGCTTGGGATGGTAAGGCGACATTTCTAGAAACCAAGGATCGTGCTTAGCCCCTAAAGTAGCACCAAATTGCCCTGGGAGAATGCTGCCTGTCCGGTGAATCAATTTATCCGGCAGCACGATGGCGGGAGGTAGATTATTTGAGCGAGGCAGGAGAGCCGTGGCTAAAGCCGCCATGCTCGGGTGATCTGACTTCTGCGGTTTTGTCCGATCAATTCCGACTGGCAGCTCACTCCGTCCCGTCAACATGACATGATGACTGAAGGAGTGATCGTTGCTGCCATGGGTCAGGGAACGCACCAGCGACCATTTGTTCGAGATCTTGGCGAGTCTTGGCAAGTGCTCGCAGATATGGAGGCCCGGTGTGCGAGTGCGGATGGGTTTAAACTCTCCGCGAATTTCCATCGGTGCGTCTGGTTTCAGATCAAAGCTTTCATGCTGCGCTAAGCCGCCTGAAAGGAAGATGTAGATCACAGATTTGGCCCGTGGTGGCGAGGCTGGAGCCGCCAGCGAATGAAGGGCCGTGAGATGATTTATCCCAAAACCCAAGAGGCCTATCGCTCCCGCCTGGATCGCCTCACGGCGTGTGTGCCTGCGCAGTGGATGCAGTAACGACATGCGCATTCATACGCAGGCATTCATCAGACTCTTACCGACTTACTTTTAAACAAGTTCAGGCATCGCCTGCCAGCCATCCACCAAATACTGTGGACGACCGGAAAGATCGTCTAACGTATTTTTGTGAGGATCAATGCCCATGAACTGATAAAGCGAGGCAAACACTTCCCCGAAGTGGACCCCACGCTCGGTAGGCTCACCTCCCAGCCGATCCGTGGCACCGATCACCTGCCCCGTTTTGAATCCACCGCCGGCTAACATGGCACCGCCGACCCGTGGCCAGTGATCTCTCCCGCCTTGGGCATTGACCGTGGGTGTTCGGCCAAATTCGCCCCAAGCTACCACCGCCACATCTTTATCCAGACCACGGTCATGCAGGTCCTGCACGAGTGCGCTCATGCCTTGGTCAAACAAGGGTAGGTGACGCAACAGTTGGGGGTAATTGCGATCATGGAAATCCCAACGGCCAAAGTTCAGGGTCACGACACGCGCTCCGGCCTCCACGAGACGACGCGCCATGAGGAAATGCTCGAGATTCAGCGGGGCACCATCCCCATAATTCTTTGGATCTCCCTTGCCATAACGTTCCCGAGCTTTGGGCGACTCTTTTTCTAAATCGAGCGCATCGAGCAACTTGCTTGAGGTTAAAACGTTGAAAGCTTGTTGGTTAAACGAATCCATGCCTTCCACCAATCCCGAGTGATCCAGATCACGGCGGAACTGGTCAAACCCCGTCAGCAAAGCGCGGCGATCGTCCAGCCGGCTCATGGAGATATTATTCAGCTTCAGGTCCTCCACCCCAGCACCATTTGGACGGAACGCGGAATGGGAAGGCCCCAGATAACCAGGATGCCCTGGCGACCCGTAAGGGGGATGACCCGCTTTGGGCGAAAGGCCGATGAAAGCAGGCATGGCTGGATCTGCCTGACCTTTCAAACGAGAAACGACAGCTCCCAACGAGGGGTGATCCGCCTGCCGTCCAGTCGGGGCGGCGCCACCTGCTGGGTTTGGAGCGCGACCCGTGTAGCAGATGAAGGAATCATGCGCACCCGTGGGAGATCCATACATGCTGCGGATGGGGACCAGCTTATCCATCATTTTGGCCAGTCGTGGGGCATGCTCTGAGATTTGAATGCCTGCCACATTCGTCGGAATCGGTTTGTAAGGCCCGCGAATTTCTAAAGGAGCATCCATCTTCAAATCCCACATGTCTTGATGCGGCGGAGCACCACAGAGGTAGATCATGATGATGGACTTAAAACTCCTCCCTGCACGTGCTTCAGCCTCAGCTTTCAAAAGGTCTGGCAGCGATAACCCGCCCATGGCCAAGCCGCCAATGCGCAAAAAATCGCGACGTGAATAGCCGTCGCAAAGTTTGCCATGAGAAGGACCAGAAAGGGTGAGCATAACGGAACCTACGTAACGACATGCAGGAATCTTGCCACCCTCATCATTCTCTTTGAGTTGGCCTCATTTCTCCAATTGAGAAATGAGTGGTGCTCGGGAAGGGACTCGAACCCTTAAGCCTTTCGGCACAAGATCCTTAGTCTTGCGCGTATACCAATTCCGCCACCCGAGCAGGGCTGCTGATTTGCAGGGCCGTGAGTATAGCCAGCCACTGGAACATGCAACAGTTGTTTTGCTTTTTTGAGCAAAAAAATGCGGTTTCGACCAGGCCATTGTCATTCCTCCCAGGGAAGGTCCCAGGCTTTCACCCATTCGATTTTTTGGAGCTTGAATCCTTGAGCCAAAAGACGCTTTTCCATGTCGGGTAAATGGGCGGCTCCATAAAAGATGGCGAGCCGCTTTTTGCCGGTTTGGATTTCCTTATCCAAGACTTCCAATGCGAAGCGATTGCGCTCGCCAATGATGCTGGTTCCTCCATTGGACTCCATTCCCATGATCAGCTTTTCCATGCTGTCGAACTCTTGCCCGACGAGTCGTTTGAGATCCATGGAGGGATCTTCCTGGCGCATGATCATGAGCAGTTCCACCATACTGGGTTGGGGGCGGTTACGGTCCAGAGATGCTTGGGCCTGCATGGCTTTGAGCCAGAGGCTGATGAAGGTTTCCTTTTTCTCTTCCTGAGATTCAAAAAAACCTTCCACGCTCATGTCTGCATGAACGAAATTCTTCGCCTTGTAATCAATGCCTCGGAGCTGACTCTCGAGCTTTAATGTCTTGCGCATGGTTTCCTGCACTTGCCCCAGCCATTGCAGTTTTTCTGAGCCATCGCCAGGTTTCAAATCCTCACGCAATTCAATGGGGCGGCCGACGAGTTCATAGAGCACTGCTTCGTAAGTTTTGAAGCGGGCGTTCAGTGCATCGAAGTACGCCTTGTCGGCAATGTGGACGGCCCCCACGAGGTCCACTTTGACGCCTGAGGTGGAAACATACGTGACGATGGCTGTTTGCAAAGATTCCCCGTCGTCGTTTTCGACGAAGCGAAGGAAATCTGTGGCATCCGCCTCCACTAGGCCACCCAGCGGTGCGGGACTCGCAGGCGTGGGTTTGGTCTCAGCCGCAGGGGCTGAAACCGTGGCCGTCACTGCGACCAGGAGGGAGAGGAATCGCAGCGTTTTCATGGAAGCTTTATTCAGCGAAGATGCGGCCAAAGAAGGCCTTCATTTCATCCCAGGAAGCTTTGTCCGCCGCCTCGTTGTAGGCAGCGCCTTTGCTGTTGTCATTGCCAGCGGCCTTTTGGGTGAAGCTGTGCACGGCACCTGGGTATTGTACGAGTTTGAAGTCCACACCGGAATCCTTCATCTCCTGTTCAAAGGCGGCAAGATCTTTGGCCGCAACGAAAGGATCATCGGCGCCATGGAGGGCCAGCACCTTGGCCATGATGTTTTTGCCATCCGCAGGATTCGGGGAATCCAGGCTGCCATGGAAGCTGACGATGCCTTTCACGGCTGCACCGCTGCGGCCGAGCTCAATCGCGGCCGTGCCACCAAAACAGTAACCGATGCAGGCCACCTTGGAGGTGTCCGTCTGCGCATCCTTGTTCAGCACTGCCAGGGCAGCATTGACGCGGTCCCGTAGTAAAGGGCGATCAGCCTTGTACTTTCCTGCTTCTTTGCCTGCCTCAGGCGGCTGGGGGCGGATGCCTTTGCCATACACATCGGCCACGAGGACGTTATAGCCGAGCTCTGCCAGCATCTTGGCGCGCATCTTTTCATTGTCGCTGACCCCGGTCCACTGGTGGACGATGAGGATGGAGGGGCGCTTGCCCTGGACGGCGTCATCATAAGCATGCCAACCTTCGCAAACGACATCGCCCGCTTTGTATTCGACAGGTTTTTCGACGATGGCAGCCCCTGACATGGCGGTCATCAGGGTAAAGAGGGCGATCAAGGCGGGTTTCATAGAAGGTAGGTTCGACACGATATTAAGCAGAACGTTGGATAGTGACCAAAACACTCTTGGAGGTGGGGGTAAGACTGACGTCGGCAAAGCTGCCGATGGGGACCAATACGTTCGCTTCGGGGAAGTAGGCGGCGCAATTGCCGGGCGGCTGATCGTAGGGCACGGCGAGGAAACGCGGGGCATGCCTGGTTTCGCCCTTGAAGTGGCTGGTGATGTCCACCGGCTCCAGCGGTCCGATGCCGCGGTCCTTCATGTCCTGAGGATTCATGAAGATGATACGGCGCTCATTGCCGATGCCACGGTAGCGGTCATTCAGACCATAGACCGTCGTATTGAACTGGTCATGGCTGCGGAAGGTCTGCAAGACCAGCTGGCCCGGCCCAGGCACCAGGACCTGAAGGTCGTGGGTGTGGATCTCGGCCTTGCCGCTGCGGGTTTTCCAGATGCGCTGGCGGGCGGTGTTGGGCAGGTAAAAACCGCCAGGTTCACGGATGCGGCTGTTGAAGTCCTCAAAGCCTGGGACCACTCGCTCAATGAGTTCGCGAATGCGGTCGTAGTCATCCGCCAATGCGGCCCAGTCCACTTTTGATCTTGCGCCCAGAGTGGCCGCTGCGGTGCGGGCGACGATGACAGGTTCGCTCAGAAGGTGGGGTGAAGCGGGCTCCAGGTGACCATGCGAGGAGTGCACCACGCTCATGCTGTTTTCCACCGTGCAAAACTGGGTGAGGTCCCCGCGCACTTCCCACTCGCTGCGCCCGAGGCAGGGCAGGATCATACCGACGCGCCCGGTGACCAAGTGGCTGCGGTTGAGCTTCGTGCAAACATGGACTGTGAGCTGGCAGCGGCGCAGGGCCTCGCCGGTGAATTCGGTGTCCGGCGTGGCCTGGAGGAAGTTTCCGCCCAGAGCATAAAACACTTTCCCACGACCTTCATGCATGGCCTGAATCGCCGCTACGGTATCCCAGCCATGATGACGAGGGACGGGGAACTGGAAGACGTTTTCCAGGTTATCCATGAACCACTCCGGCATCTTCTCAAAGACGCCCATGGTGCGGTCTCCCTGCACATTGCTGTGGCCGCGCACGGGGCAAAGACCTGCGCTTTCACGACCAATAGCCCCCAGCATGAGGTGGATGTTCACCACCTCCTGGATGGTGGCCACTGCATTCTTGTGCTGAGTCAGTCCCATGGCCCAGCAGGTGATCAGCTTGCGCTGACCGCTGGCTGCCTGGCGGGCCACCATCTGCATGACATCGCGCTGGATGCCGGACAGTTTTTCCAACTCCGCCCAGTCAAGCCCGCGCAGATGCTCACGATAGGGCTCAAAGCCTTGGACATGTTCGGTTAGGAATCCTTCGTCCAGGCTGCCATCTTCCACGAGGGTTTTGGCGATGCCTTTGAGCAAGGCCTGGTCGCCATTCAGGTTCACTTGAAGAAAGTGTTTTGCCAGCGGGGTGGACATGCCCAGCACGCCCTTCACCTGCTGCGGGTGCATGAAGCCGGTGAGGCCCGCCTCCTTCATTGGGTTTACGGCAATGATCGTGGCCCCGTTTTCCACCGCACGCTGCAGGCTGCTGAGCATGCGCGGGTGGTTCGTCCCTGGGTTCTGGCCCATGATGAGAATGGTTTCGGCCGTCTCCAGGTCCTTCAGGGTCACCGTCCCCTTCCCCACACCCACGCTTTGACCCAGGGCCGCGCCGCTGGATTCGTGGCACATGTTGGAGCAATCAGGAAGATTGTTCGTGCCGAAATGCCTAACAAAAAGCTGGTACAAAAAGGCCGCCTCATTGGTGGCGCGGCCCGAGGTGTAAAACACCGCCTCGTCGGGCGAGGCCAGCGCATTCAGTTCCTGCCCGATGAGGCTGAAGGCATCATCCCAGGAAATCTCCTCATAGTGGGTCGCACCTTCCCGCAAAATCATGGGATGGGTGATGCGTCCGGCCTGATCCATTTCGTAATCGCTCCACTCCGAAAGCTCGGCCACGCTGTTGTCCGCAAAGAACTGCGGGGTGACCCGGCTCTTGGTGGTTTCGGAGGCAATCGCCTTCGCCCCGTTTTCGCAAAACTCAAAGGCGCTGCGGTGGTCTTCCGGGTCGGGCCAGGCGCAGCTCGGGCAGTCAAAGCCCCCTGTCTGGTTCAGCTTCAGCATGGCCGAGGTACCGCGCAGAAGGCCGCTGCTGCCGTACACGTGCTTGAGAGAATTCGCCACAGCCGGCACACCAGCAGCCGAGTGCTTGGTCTTGCCGATGTGGATGCCGGTAAGCTTTTCCGGGGGCTGGGCAGAAATGGGTGTCGCAGACATGGTCGCAAATGGAAGGAAAGAAACGAAAGCGGTTGGGGTAAGGAGGATACGTCTAAAAACAGGCCCGGCACTCAATCAACCGCGAGTGAATGCCCTCGGCGGCCCCGGCACGAGAGGCTGGCTGAGCAGGCACCCGGGCCTCAGCCCTCAACGCTCCTGGGAGGATCCCCTGCTGAACGTGGGGATGGGGAAGAATGCGTTTTTCTCCCCATTTGGGGATTTTCGGGGTTAAACAATTGAAAACGAACGCCTTGCGATGGGGATGAAAATCCCCATCCCTTCCCCACATCCTCACATGGTTCAAGACAGGACGCGGCAAATGGGCAGACGTGGACATGGCAAAACCCAGTCGGGAGGCGGTTGGATGACCGGGGTTTTAACATCTCTAATCGGAGGCTTTATGCAAGGAGGGAAAATGGGGGGAACCTTGGCAGAGCAGACGCACCCTCTAAATCGGTATTTATCTGGGGTTTTTGAGCGTGATAAGTTAGGAAGAAAATAAGAAATAAACTATAGCGGTCAAAATCCGCTGCGTTTGAAGCTTCAAAAATGACTTGCAACTGACGGCCATCAAGGCGTGGAGCGAGATGTCCTGTTATTCACAAGCCAAATTCAGCTTTGTAAATGAAAACGCACCAATTCTTCTTTAGTTTTCGCACGAGTGACAAAGCCCGGGTTGATGAACTCGTGCGTGGAATTACACACCTACTGCCCAATTTTCCCATACAGGATATTTCAGCTGAAATTCCATTCTGCCCTGAATGGAAAGATCATGCACGGCTGAGAATTGAAGGCTGTGACGGATTGATCTGTCTTGTTGGTAAAGACACTGCTTCAAGTGAACCGGTAAATTGGGAGATAAAAGAGGCCTTTCGCTTAGAGAAGCCAATAGTCGTAGCTCAATATGAAAAGTTTGATCTGCCAGACGCATGCAAGTCTCTCGGGATAAAGCCGATACCCGCAACTCCTCCCAGGGTGGCTGAAAAAATTTGTGATTTATTAATAGCAAAAGCACTTCTAAGTGGTCAGTCAGCATCGACTCCATCCGAACAACTGACATTAATTTGGAATCAGTATAGCTTGATGGTTCAGAGTTGGGAGTCTCTTATTAACCGCCGTCAGACGGTTAATAATATATATTTAACAGGAAATGCCACAATAATCGCTGCAATTGGCGTCTTTATAGGAAACATCAGGGATGTGGGGGCAACGCCCTCGCTATACGGGGCGATGATCCTCTCTTTTTTGGGATCTCTTTTGAGTGTGAATTGGCATCAGACGATTGTGTCTTATGGTACATTGAGTCAGGCAAAATCTAAGGTGGTTCTTGCGCTTGAAACCTTTCTGCCGGCTAAGTTGTTTGACACTGAATGGGCAGTGCTAGAATCGAAAAAGTATCGTTCTACCACTCGGAGTGACAAACAGGCGTCACAATTTTTCATTCTCCTTTTTATCGTGTTGTTTTGTATACTTACCGCGATGAAATCTGGGCTGATAACTCTGCCGGAAATAAAATAGAGGAAGCTGCGTGATGTCTCGCCCCTTTGGGGCTCTGGGTCATGTTGCATGCTGCTCATCTACCCAGGGCATTGCTCGCTTTGGCTCACGCGCCCTGGGCTATGCTGTCTCGCCCCTTTGGGGCTGACTAAGATTGGGATTGCGGGCAGCTATACCCCTGTCATCAGAACTCATGACCTGGATCAAATGGATGTGCATTGTGGTGCCCGTTGTCTTTTTGGCGGCGCCTTGGGTATTGCTTTATTCTATGCGTCATATGAATCAGTGGGAACCTTTGGGTGTGCATATCAAATGGTCGGTGGGAGCTACTGTGACTTTGCCGAACCTGGAAATGTGTTTGGAAGGTGAGGGCGAGAGAATTAACGGACCCACTTTGGGGGCGTGACGCCTTCCAGCTGTGCTTTAAAGATTTAGATGGAGATGGGATCAAGGAACTCATCTTTGAAAATGGCAGTCAAAGGGAGGTTGAGGCGTTTAGGCCAGCGAAGGGCTCGCAAGTGCCTGTTTTTAAGGTGCTCGAACGAGTTGGAGTGGGGGTTAGGTGGGGTAACTGATGTCTCGCAAGAATGGGATGGGTTTGTGCGTGTGCGGCGGTTTCGAAGGACTGATGGGGCAGGCAGGAGTGCACGTCGTGCTTTTTGGCGCACCTTGCGGGAGTGAGGAAAACGTTCCATTCTGGAGACGTTTTTACCCACCCTTCTTCCCCCCCTGTGCCCGATCCCCGATCCAAACCTGACCTGATGGCGAAACTGCGTGATGTGCCCCACACGCCGGGGGTGTATGTGATGCGGGACCGGCTGAACAGCGTGATCTATGTGGGGAAGGCGCGGGACCTGCGGAAGCGGCTGTCGAACTACTTTACCCCGGCGCGATCCAAGCTGGTGGACCGGAAGACGCGGGCGCTGATCGCCAGCATCTGGGATTTCGACATTCATGAGGTGCGCAATGAACCGGAGTCGCTGCTGCTGGAGGGGAAACTGATCAAGGAATTCCGGCCGAAGTACAACATCAGCTTCCGCGATGACAAACGCTTCCTGATGGTGCGGGTGAATCTGCAGGATGACTTTCCCAAATTCACCCTGACGCGAATGAAGCGGGATGACGGGGCACGCTACTTTGGGCCGTTTGCCCATTCGGGTGCGCTGCGCACGACGCTGAACTGGCTTAACAAGAAGTTTGGCCTGCGGGTCTGCCGGCCCATCCGCCCGGATGAGCAGGACTACAAACATTGCTCCAACGACATCATCAAAAATTGCTGCGCGCCGTGCATCGGGCGGGTGAGCGTGGAAGAGTACCGGCAACGCATGGAGCAGGCCTGCTCCTTTCTGGACGGGAAAGGAACAAAGGACCTGGTGTCTCTGCTGGAGGAGGAGATGCAGAAGGCGGCGATGAAGCTGGACTTTGAAAAGGCGGCTGAACTGCGGGACATGGTGGAGGACCTGAAGAAGACGCTGAGCCCGACGCGCAGCTTCCAACGCGGGGCGCGGGCGAAGGTGATCTCCACCATGGACCCGATGGCGGATGTGAAGGAGCTGCAGGAGGCCCTGGGCCTGGGCAAACCGCCGCTGGTGATGGAGTGCTTTGACATTGCGAACATCGGCACGGCGCACTGCGTGGCCAGCATGGTGCGCTTCAAGGATGGCACGCCGGACAATGCGAACTACCGCCGCTACCGCATCCGGGCGGTGACGGGGCAGAATGACTTTATCAGCATGGCGGAGGTGATCCGCCGCCGATTCTCCCGCATCCTGCTGGAGGGCCGAGAGGTGATGGGCGAGGAGGCGGACTACTCCCAGGAAACGCCGCTGGAGATGATGCGCCGACTGGAATCTGCGAAGCTGCCGGAGCTGCCGCCTGAGAAAAAGAAGAAGTTTGTCCGGCTGCCGGACTTGGTCATCGTGGACGGTGGCAAAGGGCAACTGGGCATGGCGATGAAGGAGCTGCAGCGGCTGGGCCTTTCTGACCTGCCCATCATTGGTCTAGCGAAAGAGCGCGAGGAAATCTACCGGCCGCATGAGCCGGACCCGCTGGTGCTGCCGCATGAGATGGGGGCGCTGAAGCTGCTGCAGCGCATCCGCGACGAGGCCCACCGATGGGCCAACGGGTATCACCAACTTTTGTTAGGCAAACGGGTGGAGGAAAGCCTGCTGGATGATTGTCCAGGGGTGAGCCAGGCCCGCAAAGCGACGCTGCTCAAGAAATTCGGCTCGGTGGCGCGGCTGCGCAAGGCGACGCCGGAGGAGATCGCGAAGGTGCCGGGGATCAGCAGCACGCTGGCGGAGACCATCGTGGATTTCCTGGTCTCACGGGGCGGGGAGTGAGGGGAGCGGCGGGCTTGTGCGGGAGTCAGGCTTTTGGCCATTTCACTTCTGTCAGACTGAAGAGGTAAAGGGCGGTGGTTTGGTGTGGGCGAGGCCGCTGCCCGCACTACCTTGAATCACCAAGCGTTTTGAATGGAGGAAGGTGTGTTGGTTCGTCACCTTCATTGAATGGAGTGGCGGCTGCGCCGCATCATTTTTCGGCTTGCGGAGAAGTGCGAAGCCGCGAAGCGAATCTCCGCGCTCCCCTCGAGCGGCTGCGCCGCAAGAAGACTGACCGCACAGGGGACTGTGCGGGCTACCTGGTGCATTCGCTATGACTCGTACTCGATGTGCTCGAATACGGCTCCGCCTAACAAACGATCTGTTTCATAGAGGGCGCAGATCTGGCCGGGGGTGAGGGCGCGCTGAGGCTGGGCATAGACGAGCTCGGCCCGGCCATCGCCGAGGGGGCGAAATTCAGCATCGCCAGCAGGGCAGCGGTAACGTGGCTGGGCCTGGAGGAGGCGGGGGGCATCGAAAGGCAGGCCTGTGGTGGAAAGGCCAGTGAGGGTGCATTTGCGCGCCCAGAGGAGCGGAGTATCTGGACACTCGATGGCGATGACGAGTTCATTCTTCTCATGGCGTTTAGCGACCACGACATAAGCTTGTTTGTAGAGGTTACTCGCCACGCCGATGCCTTTGCGCTGACCGAGGGTGTAGAGATGCAGACCCCGATGTTCACCCAACACCTTGCCTTCCAGATTCACGATGGGGCCGGGTTTATCGTCCACAAAGGTGCGCAGGAAGTCTTCCATCTTCACCTCGCCGATGAAGCAGATGCCTTGGCTGTCTTTTTTATCAGCGGTTTTAAGTCCAAGTTTGCGGGCTTCCTCCCGAAGCTCAGGTTTTAAAAGGTGGCCTATGGGAAAACGGGCGATCTCGACCTGCTCCGGCTTCATCATGGCGAGGAAATAAGTCTGGTCTTTGTTAGGATCGGCCCCACGGAGGATGGACATCCCATCCACGCCTTTCTGGGCATAGTGGCCGGTGGCGATGGCATCAAATCCGCGCTCTTTCGCCCAGTCCCAGAGAACACCGAATTTCATTTCGCGATTGCACATCACATCAGGATTGGGCGTGATGCCATCCTGGTAGCCTTCCAATAGGTATTTGACCACACGTTCGCGGTATTCACGCATGAGGTTCACGACGTGAAACTCGATGCCGAGTTGATCCGCCACAGCGCGTGCATCCACGATGTCTTCCTCCCATGGGCAATGCCCAACGATGTTTTCTTCGTTGATCCAGTTTTTCATGTAGGCCCCCACCACCTCATGCCCTTCCTGGACGAGAAGTGCCGTAGCGACACTGCTGTCCACCCCCCCTGACACCGCGGCCAAAATCTTCATTCCCGTTTCATCGCATAGAGTTCCGTGAGTCTCAAATCGTTAAGGCCAAACACACTTCCAATTTGCATTTCCTTATAATTACCATAAATTAATGATTCGCTCGTGGGTCTTCTCTACCCTGTTCATCCTAGTGTTATGAAATGCCTCGTCTTACTCGTTTTCGGCCTAACGTTTTTTTCTTCACTGCAAGCGCAGACAGTGCAGCAGCAGGTGCGGAGTATCATTGATGAATACGAGACGAATGTCCGTGCAAACACTCAGAAAATCATCGCCGCCACCACGGAAGAAGAGCGGGCGCAGTATCGGTCCACCATCCCCAGTGCGGCCCCTTACGCTACGCGGGTGCTGGCGCTTGTGCAGGCAGCACCCGGGGATCCTGGCAGCACGACGGGCATTGTTTGGTTGCTCACTCAAGCGGCGGCCTTTCCTGAATCTCAAACAGCCCTGTCACTCCTTGCCACCACTCATGTCAGCCTTCAGGGCATTGCTCCCGCAGTGAAGGCTTTGGAGTTTCAGCCTCTCGATAAAGTCGGACCGATTCTGGAGGCCATTCGGCAGAAAAATCCTCATCCTGAAGAGAAGGCTGCGGCTTTGTATGCGCTAGGGATGCAGTATTTTAGGCGCTTTGAGGCGGCGCTTTCGCCCACTGAGGCGGAAGTAGCGAAGACACAAGCGATGGATTGTTTCCAGGAAATTGTGGCTACCCATGGTCAGGTGACCATTCAGGGTTTCCCCATCGCTGATCAGGCCGGGCGAATGCTTTTTGAAATGGGCAATCTTTCCGTCGGTAGCCAAGCACCCGAGATTGAGGGAAAGGATTTGGATGGCCAGTCCTTCAAATTGAGCGACCATCGTGGTCAGCATGTGATGCTCATCTTCTGGGGGGGCTGGTGCCACGCCTGCCACAGTGCGCTGCCCCTGGTGAACCAGTTTGTCACGGAGATGAAGGGAAAACCCGTTACCGTTCTGGGCATCAATACCGACATTCCCGAAGAAGCCCGCAAAGCCTATGCTGACTACCAAGTCAACTTTCGCAACTGGTCCGATGGCACCACCTCGGGCCCCATCACCACCCTCTTCAATCTCCGCAACTTTCCGACGTTTTATTTGATCGGGCCGGATGGCAAGATCGTGCTAAAGCAGACGAGCCTGGAGGCGGTGAGGGAGAAAGTGAAGGGGCTGTAGGGCTTCTTTCTTTGAGGGACGAAAAAGGGGATCTGGCGATGATGAGCAGCCTAACTTTGAGTGTGTTATTCACAGAGAACCTCGTTCTTGCGCACACAATGACAGCATCGCAGCCCTATTCGCCGTAAACGTCTTTGGCAGAACGAAAGCCATCTTTGACGACGGTTTCGCGAAGGTTTTCCTTCGTCACCGAATGGATGGGCAGGAACACGGAGGGGACTTTGACTTTGCCGTTGTCACTTTCTTCTTTGGCAAAGATCGGTCGGCGGGAGGCGAGCTTGACGGCGAGATCGGCAGCCTGTTTGGCCAGGACGCTGAGGGGCTTATAAACGGTCATCGTTTGGGTGCCAGCGACGATGCGCTGGCAGCCGGCGAGATCAGCATCCTGACCGGTGACGATCACTTTGCCTGCGAGGCCTTCTTCGATCAAAGCCTGGATGGCTCCGCCTGCCGTGCCGTCGTTGCTGGCGAGGATGGCATCGATCCCCTGCCCCGCTTTGGTGATGGCGGCGTTGGTGATTTTTTTGGCGTTCTCAGGTTTCCAATCTTCCGCCCAGTCTTCAAAGACCACCTCAACGCGACCGGACTGGATGAGAGGATTCAGGATATTGTCCTGACCTTGCTTGAAGAGCACGGCGTTGTTATCAGTCTTTGCCCCATAGATGCGGATGAGGCGTAGTTTGCCTTGGGGTGGGAGGCGATCGGCGATGAACTGGGCCTGGAGCTCGCCCACCTTGACGTTGTCAAAGGTGATGTAGAGGTCGGTATCCGCCCCCGTGATGAGGCGATCATAAGAGAGCACCGGAATGCCCTCGGCATGGGCCATTTCGACCGCACGCGCCATGGCTGCACCATTGTGGGGAATAATGACGAGGGCATCTACCCCACGAGTAATGAGGCTTTCCACGTCGCGAAGCTGGCGGGTATCGTCGCTGTTGGCGGATTCGACCAGCACCTCAGCCCCAAGTTCGCGAGCTTTGGCGACAAATAGGTCACGATCACCGATCCAGCGCTCTTCCTTCAAGGTGTCCATGCTGAGACCTATAACAAAGCTGCCGCTTTTTTTCGCCGTGGAGCCGCCTTTGCCACGAGATAAAACCAGCCCGGTGGCGATGCTGAGGACGCAAGAGAGAAGAACCAGGGCGATGCGGGGATTCATGACAGGGACGGTTTAGTCAGAAACCGGGCGGCATGGCCAGCACGAAATGCGATGAGGCTCAGACCCGAGGCTGCAAATGACCTTGCACGTGTCTCAAGACTCCGGCGCATCCGTCTTCGAGGAGATCGAGCACTTTTTCAAAACCTTCCGGGCCGCCGTAGTAGGGGTCGGGCACTTCGGTCTCTTCGTGATCCGTGCAGAACTCGCAGAAGAGGCGCACTTTGGCGGCATGACATTTTTCGCGGTCAAAGGCGCGGATGTCCTGGTGGTTGCTGCGGTCCATGACGAGGACGAGGTCGTATTCGGAGAGGTCCGCATCCCGCACCTGGCGGGCAAAACTGGTGAGTTCCAGACCACGGGTTAGGGCTGCGGCACGCATGCGCTCATCGGCCCGCTTACCGGTGTGCCAGCCAGCGGTGCCTGCCGAGTCGATGTGGATGGTTTCGGTCAGGCCGGCCTCCGCCACCACGCGGCGCATGACGCCCTCTGCGGCGGGAGAGCGGCAAATGTTGCCGAGGCAGACGAAGAGGAGTTTGAAGCTGGGCGCGGCATCCATACGGAATACTGGCGCGAGAACAAAAGTTCTCAAGCAGGCGAACTGTCAGGAGAAGCCTACAAAATAAGGAGATAACCCAGGGATCCCCAAAAAAGAAAGCGGACAGGGAAAACCCTGCCCGCTTTTGAGTCTGTGACAGTCTGCTTACAGCTTCCGTTCCTTCACCTCGGCGGTGACGTCGGTGAGGAATTCGGCCACGGATTTCACGCCGAGGTCGCCGCGTTTGCTGTGGCGGATGGCGACGCTGTTGGCGGCGGCTTCTTTTTCGCCAAGCACCAGCATATAGGGGATCTTGTCGAGCTGGGCCTTGCGGATCTTGGCACCGATCTTGTCGGCATCGTTGTCCAGGGTCACGCGCAGGCCAGCCTCTTTGAGTTGGGCGAAGATCTCGGCAGCGAAGACGTCCGTTTTCTCACTGATGGTGAGGATGCGGACCTGCTCCGGGGCGAGCCAAGTCGGGAAGTGACCGGCGAAGTGCTCAATCAACACGCCGCAGAAACGCTCCATGCTGCCAAAGGGCGCACGGTGAATCATCACGGGACGGTGAGGCTTGTTGTCCGGGCCGTTGTAGCTGAGATCAAAGCGGACCGGGAGGACGTAGTCCACCTGCACGGTGCCGAGCTGCCATTCGCGACCGATGACGTCCTTGATGACAAAGTCAATCTTCGGTCCGTAGAAGGCGGCTTCGCCGGGTTCCTCCGTAAAGGGCACGCCCAGGGTGGCGGCGGCTTCGCGGCAGGCGGCTTCGGCTTTGTCCCACTGGGCGGGATTGCCGGTGAACTTGTTGTTATCCGGATCACGCAGCCCCACACGCACACGGTAGTCCGTCATGCCGAGGGTGTTGAGCACGATCTTGACGAGGCTCAGGCAGCCGAGGACTTCGGCGGCGACTTGATCTTCGGTGCAGAAAAGGTGGGCGTCATCCTGGGTGAAACCACGGACGCGGGTCATGCCATTGAGCTCGCCGCTCTGCTCCCAGCGATAGACGGTGCCGAACTCGGCCAGACGCACTGGAAGGTCGCGGTAGCTGTGGGGCTGGCTTGCGAAGATCTTGATGTGATGAGGGCAGTTCATCGGCTTCAGGAGGAAACCGTCGAGCAGCTTCTCCGGATCCATGATGCGGTCCTGACCGATGATTTCACGGCCAGCGCGCTCATTGAGCTGGCTGGCAAACTGGGCGGAGACGGCATCCAGACGTGCGGTCATTTCAGCGCAGCCGCAGCCTTCGTGCGCGATCTTTTCAAGCTGATCCTGCTCAATGATGGCCGGGAACTGGGCATCCTTGTAATACGGGAAGTGACCGCTAGTCTTGTAGAGGGCCAGCTTGCCGATGTGCGGGGTGAAGACCTGATGGTAACCCTGCTTGCGTAGCTCTTCGCCAATGAAGTTTTGCAGTTCCTGGCGGAGGACGGCCCCATTTGGCGTCCAGAGGATGAGGCCCTGGCCCACGTCTTCATCAATGTGGAAAAGCTTCAACTCTTTGCCCAGTTTGCGGTGGTCGCGCTTCTTGGCTTCCTCGAGATTCACGAAGTAGGCGTCCAGTTCTTCCTTGGTCGGGAAGGCCGTGCCATAAAGGCGCTGGAGCTGGCCTTTGGACTCATCGCCCAGGTAGAAGGAGGAGGAGACAGAGGTCAGCTTGACGTTTTTGCACTTGCCGCTGTAGCCCACGTGAGGACCGGCGCAGAGGTCAATGAAGTCGCCATTTTGGAAGCAGGAGATCTGCTCGCCTTCGGGGATCTTATCAATGAGGTCCAGCTTGAAGATGCTCGGGTTACCCGGACGCTCGGAGAGCCCGCCGAGGCGACCGCTTTCGGCCATGGCCTTGGCTTCTTCACGGCTGATGCCTTTCCAGTCGAACTTCTGGTTCTCCTTGGAGATCTTCTTCATCTCGGCCTCGATCTTCTCGAAGTCATCCGGGGTCACCCGATGGGCCATCTTGAAGTCGTAATAGAAGCCGTTTTCAATCGGCGGGCCGTAGGCGAACTGGGCGTCTGGCCAGATGCGCAGGATCGCGGTGGCCATGATGTGGGCACAGGAGTGGCGCAGGCGCTCGATGTCGGACATCTGGGCGCGTTCTTCAAGGGTCTTGCGTTCGGTGGACATGGGAAAGGGGTGGGCAGTCTGGCGCATGTCGCGAAATTTGCGACATGAGATTTTATCGGCGGGTAGGAAAACCCGACTCAGAGAGATGGTGACGAGAGCTGCTCGTTCATCCAGTCGGCAAAGAGATGCGCATCCCAGAGCATGGTGTACCAGCCGTGGCCTTTGCCGGGGCGGACGAGCACCTCGACCTTGCGGCCCACCTCGGCGGCGCGTTTTTGGAAACGTTGGGACTGATCCACCGGCACCAGGGTATCGGCATCGCCATGAATGATGAAGACGGGTGGCAGGGCAGGCGTGATGTGGAAGATGGGGGACATGTCTCGTCCAATGACCTTCCAGGCCGCCAGATTGGTGCCATGGGGGCCGAAGGACTGGCGGAAGCTTTTGGGCGGGCCGCCATCGCGAAGGTTTTGGGTGGAGTCGCCGAGATTGATCAAATCCGTCACGGGATAAAAGACGGTGGCAGCCTGCACGGCGCTGCTTTCACGGTCCACCGGATCATTGGAAACCGGGCTACCAGGGCCGCCTCGAGTGGCAAGCATGAGGCCAAGGTGGCCGCCTGAACTGCCGCCGATGACACCGAGCCGCAGCGGGTCCACCCCGTACTCCTTGGCATGGTGGCGGACAAAACGAACGGCACGGTGCACGTCCTCCACTATTTCCATGATGCTGGCCTCGGGCTGCGAGAGATGCGACACGGCGATGACTGTATGGCCCCGGCGCAGAAAGGAGGCCGCCATCCAGGGCTGAAATTTCTGCGGCGCTGACTGCCAGCCGCCGCTGACCATCATGAGAATACCCGCTCCACTGGGTTCAGCGGGGCGAAAGACATCCAGCGTCAGGTCATGACCATTCCGCGTGGTGTAAAGGACGCCGCGAGTAGCAATGACCGGCGGATGAAAGTACCACCAGGCGACCCCGCCCACCAGTGCGGCTAAAAGCACCAGTCCGAGGACCAGCTTCAGAAAAGGGCGGAGGAAAGACCGGGACTTGCCTCGGGATTTGCGGCGCGGTTTGGGCATGGGTCAGGGAAACAGGAGGGCTATGATCAGCCTTCTTCGAGGATGCCTTGTTTGAGGATGAGACGGCGATCGCCACGTTTGGCCATCTGCTGATCGTGAGTCACCACGACGAGGGTCTTGCGGGATTCGTTGACCACACTGATGAGCATGTCCATGACGCCTGTGCCCGTGCTGGCATCCAGGTTCCCCGTGGGCTCATCGGCATAAAGAATGCCCGGGTCATTGATCAGGGCACGGGCAATGGCGACGCGTTGCTGCTCGCCGCCGGAAAGCTCAGTGGGCAGGTGGTCAATGCGGGGTGTCAGGCCCACGCGATCCAGCAGCTCCCGGGCGCGGGATTCGGCGCGTTTGCCACCGATCATGGAGGGCAGCAGGACGTTTTCCAACGCGGTGAGCTCTGGCAGCAGGAAGTAGTGCTGGAAGACAAAGCCCATGGTCTGGTTGCGCATCTGAGCACGAGCCTTGGCTGCGCCATAATACAAGGACTTGCCATGCACGAGGACATCCCCCTGGGTGGGCTTTTCCAAGCCACCCAGCACATAAAGCAGCGTGGTCTTACCAGCACCGGACTGGCCGCAAAGAAACACCTTTTCACCCGCAGCGACTTCCAGATTCACCCCTTGCAGTACGGGAAGCTGATGACCGCCCAGGGTGTAGGTGCGGTGGACATCGGTGGCGACCAAAGGGACGGCGCTGGCGGGGGCGTTCATGCGGGTGCTATTGGGGCATCCGATGGGCGGTTTGTCCACGTTTGATTCGCGTATGGCGAGCAAAGCTTCCGGCGGGCTTCGCGGCGGCGTTTTGCTGGGGAATGGACCAAAAATCGCCATACTCAAGAATGGGCACGGCGCGTGAGACATTCATCGCTTGCCAAAAAGGGGGCTGTTGTGCATATCCCGTCGTGACCTTCTTACTTGCTGCCGCCGCTCATGCCGCTTCCCTGCCCCCGTATTGGACGGTGGCCCCTTTTGCCCTGCTGCTGCTTTGCATTGCGCTGATGCCACTGTTTGCGGGTCATTTTTGGGAGCATCATTACCCCAAGGTGGCGGTGGGCCTGGGATTGGTGACGGCCCTTTATTACGTGGCGGTGCAGCATGACTGGCATCCGCTGCAGCATGCGGCGCATGAATATGTCAGCTTCATGGCGCTGGTGGGATCGCTGTTTGTGATCTCCGGCGGCATCAATATCCGGGTGAAAGGCGAGGCCACACCTTTCCGCAATACGGTGTTTTTGGCGATCGGTGCCGTGCTGGCCAATTTCATCGGCACCACGGGCGCCTCCATGCTGATGATCCGCCCCTGGATCAAAATGAACAAGTATCGCATCACAGGTTTTCACGTGGTGTTTTTCATCTTTGTGGTCAGCAATGTCGGCGGCTGCCTGACACCGATTGGCGATCCGCCGCTGTTCCTGGGTTTCCTGCGCGGTGTGCCGTTCGGCTGGGTTCTGGACCATTGCTGGAGCGGCTGGGGTCTGGCCGTGGCGATGCTGCTGGCGGTCTTCTTTGTGGTGGATACCCTGAACTTCCGTCGCGCCCCCAAAGAGGTTCGCGACAAGGAAACGGGCGAGGAGCATTTTTACATCCGGGGTCTGCTGAACCTGGTGTTTCTGGGCGTGGTGCTGGGGGCCGTCTTCCTGCCAAAGAGCCTGCAGGAAACCGTCATCGGCGGGGTGCTCAGCGTGCCTGCCATGGTGATGATTGCCGCAGCCGTCGCCTCCTATTTCACCACCAAACCCGAGCTGCATGAAGCCAATGATTTCAATTTCGGCCCAGTGAAGGAAGTGGGTTACCTTTTCGTGGGCATCTTCCTAACGATGATTCCGGCTTTGCAGATCCTGCAGAGCGGGGAAGCGGTGCAGATCAGCACACCCATCGGCTACTACTTTACCACAGGCGCACTGTCCGCCTTCCTGGACAATGCCCCGACATATCTCAGCTTTCTCGCCGCAGCCATGGGCGCAGAGGGGCTATCCGTGGACTCCACCGCAGACGTTCTGGCCTTTGCCGGATCTCATCCGCACCTGCTGATGGCGATCTCCATGGGGGCGGTGTTCTTTGGCGCGGGGAGCTACATCGGCAACGGGCCGAATTTCATGGTCAAGGCTATTGCGGACAAAGCCAAGGTCCACACCCCGGATTTCCTGCGCTACATGTGGCAGTTCTCCATCCCAGTGCTGCTGCCCATTTTGGTCATCGTCGGCTTTTTGCTGCTGAAGGGCGGGCACTAAACCTGCCGCCCCCAAAAGGATGTTCGATCCTGGTCAAGCACCAGGAGCGGACTGCCCCATAGCTTACAACCGCGCCCCGCCGTGCTCGCGAGGGCGGATGAGCAGGACGAGGAAGGCCGACACCACGCAGACGGCCGCGAAGACGCCGAAGATGACATTGAGGGCGACGCCTTTGTCCCTCATGAAACCAAAACCCCAGTCGGCCACACCGCCGCACATCATGCTCACAAAGTTCATGATGCCATAGCCAGTGGCGCGGAGTTCGGGCCGGGCCACCTGGGAAAGGATGGGCATGTTATTGCAATCAAAGAAGCCCCAGCCGACGCCGAAGAGGATGAGGGCCGCGACCGCCAATGTGAAGGAACCGAGAGCCGGGGCATTGCCTACACCGAAGAGGGCGGGAATGATGCAGAGCATGCCAATGGCACTGACATAAATGCGGCCACGCGGAGTCTTGCGCATCCAGCGATCCGCCAGCCAGCCGCCGAAGATGGCGGAGACCAGCGCGGCCCCCTGCCAGTAGAGGGCGGCAGAGACGCCAGCCTTGCCCTGGCTGATGTTAAATTCCTTTTGTAGAATCGCCGGCATCCAGTCGCGCACCACCCAGGCCGCCAGCGCTGGCAGAGTGAAGTAAAGCACCAAGAGGAGGAACGATGGATTGGTAAACAGCTCCGTGATGGCCGTACCGACGGAGGGTTTTTCCACCGGATTGGCGATCTCGGCAGCCGAGCGCGGCGCGTCCTTGAGCAGGAACAAAAGAGGGATGGCATACAGAATGCCCACCAGACCCGTGATATCGAAGGCCCCGCGCCAGCCGAAGTCCGGCCAATCGGCGGCATACCCCGCAAAACCACCCACCATGACCCCACAGTAGATGCCCATCTGGTGAACCCCCACGGCGCGCGAGCGAGTGGGGCCTGTGTGGAAATCAGCGATGAGGGCGAGGGCCGCTGGGATATAAAAGGCCTCGCTGATGCCCATAGCCGTGCGGGCCCAATACAGATCGTCAAAACTGTTTACATGTCCGGTTAGGTAAGTGATGAGAGACCAGACAAACAGGCTGCCACAGATGGTGTATTTGCGACTGAAACGATCCGCGATGTATCCACCGATGGGGCTGAAGATGGCATAGACCCATTTGAAGGAAGCTAGCATGTGCCCCCAGTTTTCCTCACTGCCGATGTCTTTAAGATCGCCCATCACTGAGACCTTCATTGAGGCGATCATCTGGCGGTCCAGGTAGTTCAGCAGGGCGACGGGAAAGAGCAGACCCACGATCAGCCAGGCGGTGCGCGAAACGGAAGAGGTACCGGAATCCAGCGGTTGGGAGGTATTCATGGGGTTGGGAAGGCTGCCATTAATCACATCCAGCCCACCAGGCAAAGCCCAAAGGGATGCCAATGCTTGACCTGACGCTGCCTCTTTTTGCCCAGACGAACTGGGCCGACCAGAACGAAGTGCCTGTTTTTTCAGGGAACGGGTGAAGGAAAAAGATTCCAGCGGACGCTTTGACCAGAGTATCAACAGCCACTCCATGATTCCCAAATCTCCCAGCCCGCAGGAAGCCGCCGTCTATCGCAAGGTGACCTGGAGGCTGATTCCCCTGCTCTTCGGTTGCTACATCCTGGCCTACATTGACCGGGTGAACGTGGGCTTTGCCAAGCTCTCTATGAAGACGGAGGCGTGGTTCACAGACGCCGTTTTTGCCACGGGCGCGGGCATCTTTTTCCTGGGGTACTTTTTCTTTGAGGTGCCGGGAAATGTCATCCTGCACCGTGTGGGCGCACGCATCTGGATCGCGCGCATCATGATCGGCTGGGGTTTTGTCTCCGGGGCGATGGCCTTCAGCTACAGCGAGACCTCGTTTTACGCACTGCGCTTTTTGTTAGGCGTGGCAGAGGCAGGGTTCTTTCCCGGCATCATTCTCTACCTCACCTACTGGTACCCTCGCCGCCGTCAGGCGCACATGGTGGCGCTGTTCATGACCGCCATCGCCGTCTCCGGTGTCATCGGCAGTCCCCTTTCCGGCTGGCTGCTGAAGATCACCGATGGCTGGCACGGCCTGCCTGCGTGGAAGTGGCTTTTCATCCTGGAGGCCATCCCCACCGTACTGCTGGGCATCGCGGTGCCGTTTCTCCTTTCGGATCGACCTGCTAAAGCCAAATGGTTGACCTCGGATGAAAGGGACCTGCTGGAAGGCAACCTGGCTGCCGATGAGAAAGCCAAGGCCGCCGAGGGCCACGGCATCCAAGGACTGCTGGGCGCTTTCAAATCGTCCAAGATCTGGATCTGCTGCGGCATCTATTTCGGGGCCATTGTCGGCCTTTACGGCACCTCCTTTTGGCTGCCACAGATCATCAAGGACACGCTGACTCAGGATGAATTTAAGGTGGGCCTGTATTCCATGATCCCCTGGGGCTGTGCTGCCATCGGCATGGTATTGGTGGGGCGTCACAGCGACCGCACGGGCGAGCGCCGCTGGCACATCGGCCTGTCATCCACAGCCGCCGCCATCGCCTTTTCACTCAGCGGCCTGCCCGGTCTGCCTGCCCCGCTGGTGCTGGCGATGATGGCCGTGGCCCTCACGGGGGTGATGAGCAGCATCTCCTGCTTTTGGACCCTGCCCACAGCCATGCTCTCCGGCACTGCCGCCGCAGTGGGCATCGCGGGCATCAACTCCATCGGCAATCTGGCGGGCTTTGTCGGGCCCAAGCTGATTGACTGGCTGAAGACACCGACCCCCAACTTCCTGCTGCCGAAAGGGCTGGTTCAATGGGCGCTGGAAAACGCAGGCCATCAACTGGCCATGAATGGCGTGGCCGCCTTCCTGGCCATGTCCGGCATCCTCGCCATCTTCTTCACACGACCCGTCAATGCTCAGGCCCCGAGCCCGTGATAGTAGGGGGCAATGCGGCGCGCGTGTTCATCATAAGCCGCCTCGAAAATTTCCGTGGCTTTTTGGGCTCCGACCAGCACGCCGGCCGTCAGCACCTTCGGTGGTTGGCCAGCCTGGGTGAGGCGCTGTGCCACCTCCGCCTTTACGGCATTCACGATGAGACAGCCGCCAATCGTACTGCCGGGAGCGACGGGTGTTTCCAGGCCTTCGATCTTTACCATGGCATCGCCAATCGGTGCCCCTGTATCCAAAATGATGTCGGCAAAATCCTGCAGCTTTTTGCCTGCCGGGTGGCGGCTGGTGCTGGCCTCGGCGTGGTCTTTGGAAATGAGCGCCACCACCTTGACCCCGCGTCGCTGAAACTCCTCGGCCATCTCCACAGGCACGACATTGCAACCGCTGGAGGAGACGACGAGCGCACTGTCGCCTGCCTTCAGATCAAAGTTGCGCAGGATGCGACTGGCCAGGCCCGAGACGTTTTCCAGAAACATCGCCTGCCGCTGGCCATTGGCCCCGACGACCAGATTGTGAAAGGTGAGGCTGAGCTCGACAATGGGATTGAAGCCCGGAAAGGAACCATAACGCGGCCACATTTCCTCCACCAAAATGCGGCTGTGGCCCGAGCCAAAAACATGCACCATCTGACCGGCCAGGATAGTCTTGGCAAACAGGTCCGCCGTCTGCTGGATGGCAGGAAGTTGGGCACGGACGCGGTCAAGCAAGGCCGCAGAGCAGTCGAGAAAGGATTCGGCAGGAGTCATCCCCGCATCGTGAATCAGAAAGGCTGCCCCCGCCTCCGAAAAGTCGTTTTGTCACGGTTCAGGGAGCGGGATGAGCAAGGGCCTACTTTGGTAGAGGCACCTCAATGTCGAGAATTTTTAGCGTTGGCAGCGACTCCTTGCCTTCAGGTTTGAGGATGCTGGCGGGGAGATGAAGCTGATTGTTTTTTCGTTCCAGTATCACAGTCCGAACAGATCCATCGCAAAAGCCGATGATGATGGCATCGCCTTGCCAACTGCGTCCACGAGGTGGCAGGATGCCCCGGATTTTAGAGACCAGCCAGGATAGCTTGGGCGACGAAGGCAACCAATGTGGAGGCCAGGAGACTTCGACGGAGTTTTCCAGGACCAGTGGATAATTGGCGGGACTACTATTGTTCAAACCTGCGGTCATCATCCAATGGTTTTCGCCAGGGGTCAGTGCCTCTGCATAATCAGGTGGCATGCCAATCTGCTGATCTGGATTAAAGCGGGATTCTGGGCAGCCAAAGATCATTTCGCTGGAGACGAACTCAGTCTCGTCGGCGGCAGTGGATCCAAGCAAGCCTTCTTTGAAGAAACTCCGGAAGGCTTCATTGGAAGTGAATTTTGCCAGATCTTTTCCATGATCAGGGAAATAGCCGTTGTGCTCGCTCGCGTAAGTCAGCAACAACCACAGAATGTGCCGGGGACTGTCAGCAGCCCTCATCTGATCACGCTTCACCCAGAGGTTGCATCCAACAGAAATAACAAAGCAGGCCAGCAAACCGAGGACGACAAGCACCACACTCCATTGCAGCCAACTCCCTCCCCTCTTGGGTTTCTCCGGTTCATTCTCGCTCATGGATGATTATGGTTAAGACGGCTGTGAGACGGCAAGGTCATTGTCTAAATCAAGGCACCTCAATGTCGAGAATCTTCAGGGTAGGCAACGGCTCCTTGCCTTCAGGTTTGAGGATGCTTTCAGGCAGATGCAAACGGTCGTCTTTGATATCCATCTGCACGGCCTGAACCGAGGCATCATTGAAGGCGATGAGGACAGCGTTGTTTTCCCAGCTACGGCCTCGAAGCGGTTTGCGGCCAGGGATGGAGGCGAGCTTTCTGGCGATGTAAGAGGGATAAGGCATCCATCTCGGAGGCCAAGTGGCATCCACAGCATTCTCCATCACCACAGGATAATGCGCAGGAGAGTTGTTTTGTAAGCCAGCCACCAGCATCCAGTGATTTTCGCCAGGGGTGAGCGCTTTGGCATAATCTGGAGCCAGACCAATGTCTTTATCGGACGTGAAAGGTGAACCCGGACAACTGAAGATCGTTTCATCCTGAACCAGCCCCTCTTTCACCAGATCCCGAAAGGCGTGATTGGAAGTCAACTTTGAAAGATCCTTCCCGAAGTCAGGGTAATGGCCGCTGTTGTCGCTGGCGTAAGTCAGCAGCAGCCCTGTGATCTGGCGGGCATTGCTGCTGCCTTTCATTTGATTGGCTTTGACTGAGATAAGGCCATAGGTCGGAAAAAAGTTATAGACCACAAGAACGAGCACCACCAGCACCACGCTCCACTGTAGACATCCCCATCCCTTCTTGGATTTCTCCGGTTCGTTCTCGCTCATGCCTGATCATGTTCGAAATCATCCGAACGAGACAAGAACTATCGTTTTATTTAGGGCAACTCAATGTCCAAAATTTTGAGAGTCGGCAACGGCTCCTGGCCATCAGGTTTGAGGATGCTGGCGGGGAGGTGCAAGAAGCCATCTTTAGAGTCGAGTTGAACCGTTTTGATGGAGCCATCATTGAAGCCTATCAAAATGGTGTTGCCTGGCCAACTGCGGCCTCGTGGAGGCAATTCACCACGCAGGCTGGCAAACCATCTGGATAAAAGTAACGGCGAAGGCAGCCACTTGGGTGGCCACGAGGCATCAACGGCGTTTTCTAGGATCAGAGGGTAGTGACCAGGAGAACGGTCGCTCAAACCCGCGACCATCATCCAGTGGTTTTCTCCGGGGGCGAATGCTTCTTCATAGTCCGGTGCCGTGCCTATATTGCCATCAGGGTTGAAACGGGAATAAGCGCAACCCGATAACCGTTCATCCTGAATCATTCCCTCCTGTATCAAACGACGAAAGGCCGAATTGGAAGTGCGTTTGGGCAAGTCTTTGCCATTGGAAAGATTCTGACCCGCAAAGTCTGGGTAGTGACCGTCGAATTCACTCGCATAGGAGCGCATGAGATTGAGCACCAAACTAAGATCACTGGCAGCCCGCATCTGATCACGCTTCACCAAAAAGTGGCTGACTATCGAAGTGGCAAGGCCCGCCATAAGAACCAGCACAGCCAGTAGTAGGCTCCATTGCAGATAACCCCATCCCTTCTTGGGATTCACTGGTCCGTTTTCACGCATGGCTTCATTTCTTCGGGCAGTTCGCCAAACCCCACACCTACTTCCAAGCCGCACGCCATTGATCCGGGGTCCAGCGGCCTTCGTCCATTTCGATGAGGTCGAAATCGGTGATGATGCGACCATCATCGGGGAAGCCGTATTGGCGGATCATCTCGGGGATGAACTCGTCGGTTTCGTCGTCGTGCCAGCCGCGCTTGCTCATGAAGCTGTTAAAAATGAGCACCTGCTCGTCATTGAGGGCGCGTCCGTTTGCGTAGCACCAGTCCAGGGCTTCTTCATCGGTCTTGCCCGCGAGAACCTGGGCGCGCAAATCGTCATAAGACACCTCCAGGCAACGGACTGTGCGGCCATCGAAACCTTTGCCCAGAAGCTCGTGATACTCCGCCGGGAGCTGGCCTGCGGCATGCAGCCGGATCTTTGAACAAAGACGGGCAAAGTAGAACAGGCCACGGGTCTTGTCGTAACAGCTTTTGATGCCTTCGATTTTCATGGGGGGAGGAATGCAGAATGGAACAAAAGCAGGAGAACATCCCCTGCCCGGCTTTACAGCAAACAGGAACCGACCTGATTCACAAAGCGCTCGATCTCCTTGTCGTGTTCAGCGAGGTCGCTTTCCTTGGTGGTGATGCGGATCTTGATGAACTTGCCTTTGCGCACCATGAGGAAGGTATCGGAGATGCGCTTGCCAAGATAGATGACTTCGGCACCGCCGATCTGGCGCAGGCTGTGGCGGGACCACAGAAATTTGAGGCCGGAGGGTTGGGTCACCTTTTCGCCCTGCTTCAATTCTTTGACGCCTTCATACTTGCCCATCTCCTCCATGGTGTGCAGGCCGCTGGCGACAGAGGCCATCTCCGCCTTCACTTCGGAGGAGGCGATGCCGTCCTTGAGGTTAGGCTGGCCGTTGTCATAGACGTAGATGTCGGCCTTGAGCAGCTTGTCATTTTCGTACCGCAGGCTGTAGCCCAGCTCTTTTTCTGGATAGTCTGTGCGCTCCAGAAACTCCAAGTTGCCGATGACTTGGCTGAAATTGAATTCATCCGTCGCCACACTCTGGGCCATGGCCAGGCTGGTGATCCAGGCCAGCAGAAGAGGCAGAAAAAAGGAACGCGTGGATTTCATAAAACATGCCACCACGAAAGCGTCACCCGAGTCAATGCTTTTCAAGGAGTCAGCACAGCGCAGAAAAACCTCCGCCCAAAACACGCGGGACGTAGCTTTAACCATTCATGCCCGACTCCCAAGCCAAGACTCGTAACCTCCATTCACCACGCACTGCGGGGGTGGATGTTGGCGGAGTCAAAAAAGGCTTCCACGCGGTCTTGCTGGAGGGGCTGGAGGTGGTCGCCACCCTTCAGTCCACAAACGCCGATGAAGTAGCAGCCTGGTGCCGAGACCAGGGCGCGCTGGCCGTGGGGGTGGATGCACCCTGCTGCTGGCGAACCCCTGGAGGCAGCGCACGTGCGGCGGAACGACAACTCATTAGGGAAGGCATTTATTGCTTTTCCACCCCCACGGAGGAAGAGGCCCGGAACCACCCGCGAGGCTACTATGAATGGATGCTTCAAGGCATGGCCTTGCATCACGCTTTGAGACGAAATTTTGAGATTATCAGCGAGGACCAACCGTTGAAAAATCCAGTCTGCTTTGAAACCTTTCCCCAGGCTGTGGCCTGTGTGCTGGCAGGCCGGGTGGTGAAGGCCGGAGATAAAAGAACAGTCCGGCGGGCTCTGCTTGAGGAGGTAGGCATCCAGACCTCTTCACTCCACAGCATGGATCTTCTGGATGCAGCCCTGTGCGCATTCACTGCCCGACAAGTCATCAAAGGCCGTTTCCGCATCGTGGGAGACTCTCTCAGTGGCTGTATGATCCTGCCCGTAAACCCTGATTTCACTCGGAGGCAGGCAAACCCGGAGATGAGTTTGGTCCAAAAGTGACTTTTTCTCGACAGGTCCGGCTCCCGCTGCGTTCTTACAGGGAACAACCATCATGATCCTTCGTCTTACCTGTGCCCTGTTCCTCCTCTGTTTCTCTGCGACCGCCCAATGGCCGCAAGATACCAGCGACCTGAAAGCCGATCCGAAGGCGACGTTTGGCAGCCTGAAAAACGGGCTGCGCTATGTCATCCTGCCAAATGTGGAGCCCCCAGGACGTGCCAGCATCCGCATCTACATGGATGTGGGGTCGCTGATGGAGGAGGACGACCAGCAGGGCATGGCGCACTACCTGGAGCACATGGCCTTCAATGGCAGCCGCCATTTCCCCGGCGGTGAGATGGTGGAGTACTTCCAACGTCTGGGCATGGGCTTCGGTGCTGATACCAATGCGCACACCTCCTTCAAGGAAACGGTGTACATGCTGGAACTGCCCAAGGTGGAAACCAAGATGCTGGGTGAAGGCATGCAGCTTTTCCGCGATTACCTCGATGGCATGAGCCTGGGGGAAAAGGAGATTGATAAAGAACGCGGCATCATTTTGAGCGAGAAGCTGAGCCGCGACTCGATTGACTACCGCACGATGCTGGAAGGATACAAGTTTGCCCTGCCCGACTCCCTGCTGCCGAATCGCCTGCCCATCGGCACGGAAGAGACCATCAAGACGATGCAGAAGGCGCGTTTTGTGGAGTTTTACAACAAATGGTACACTCCTGAGCGCGCCGTGATCGTGGCCGTGGGTGACTTCAAGGACGTGGAAGCCGTGAAGGCCGAGATCGAGAAAAACTTTGCCGATGCCAAAGCCAAGACGCCCAATCCAGCGGACCCTAGCCTGGGCAAAATCAGCACTGGTCGCGGCCTCATTGCCAAGCTGCACACCGAGATGGAAGCCAAGGCCGTGGACATCTCCGTGGAGATGCTACGCCCCGCCAAAAACAAACCCGACACCGCCGCCAGCCGCCGCGAAAAAATGGTGCGCGATCTGGCCGATGAAATGATCAACCAGCGCCTTTCCAAGCTGGCCAAGGCCGAGGGTGCCCCCTTCCTCAGCGGAGAATCCTACAGCTACGAGTATCTGGAGTTTGTCGAGGTGATCGGCATCATGGGCCAGTGCGCTCCAGACCAGTGGAAGGCAGCTTTGACCCTGCTGGAAACCGAAATCCGCCGCGCTGTGCAGCATGGTTTCACCGAGGCCGAATTCGAAGAGGCCAAGGCCTCCCTGCTGAAGACGGTGGAACTGCGCGCAGCCCAGGCCGACTCCCGCAAGTCGCGTGACTTGGCCAGCGGTGTCGTCAGCATTCTCGCTTCCAAGAAAGTCTTCACCCATCCGTCGGATGATCTCGCCCGCGTCAAAGAGGCCCTCGCCAGCCTGAAAAAAGAGGAGTGCCACACCGCCCTCGCCGAGACCTGGAAGGGCGACGACGTGCAGATCTTTGTCGGTGGCAACCTGAAGCTGGAAGGCGATGCCGCCGAGCAGATCAAGACCGTGTATCGCGACAGCCAAAGCAAGCCCGTGGAAGCTCCCAAGCAGGAGGAAACCGCCGCCTTTGCCTACACCAGCTTCGGCACACCGGGCAAGGTCGTCCAAGAGTCCATCGTGAAGGAGCTGGAGCTCACCCAGGCCACCTTTGAAAACAACGTGCGCGTGAACATCAAGCCCACGCCTTTTGAAAAGGGCACCGTCCGCGTGACCATCAACTTCGGCGGCGGCAAATTGAGCACTCCGGCAGACCAGCAGGGCATCATCCCCTTTGCCCAGAGCACCTTCATCATGGGCGGTCTCAAGGAACACAGCGTGGATGACATCCGCCGCATCTTCGCCAGCAAAAGCGTCGGCACCGACTTCGCGGTCGGCGATGAAGCCTTCATGCTGAGCGGTCGCACCACCCCGGGCGATCTCGAAGCTCAATTGCAGCTCCTCACCGCTTACATGACAGCCCCCGGTTATCGTGAAGAGGCCGCACGTCAGTTCCAAAAGAACCTCGAGCCAATGTATGTCCAGCTCCAGCACACGGCTGAAGGCATCATGGCGGACAAAGTCGTGGCCTACATCCACAGCGACGATCCACGCTTTGGATTCCCGCCGATCACCACCATGCAGAAGCGCAATCTGGCCGAGCTGGAAGCCTGGTTGAAGAAGCCCCTCACCGAAGACTACGTGGAAGTTTCCATCGTGGGTGATGTGGAGCCCAAAGCCGTTCTGGAATCCCTCGCCAAGACCCTGGGTGCGCTGCCAAAACGTGCCGACAAACCCAAGTATGAAAAAGAGCGAGTCGTCCCCTTCCCTCAGGGCCCCGTCACCAAGGACATCGCCTTTGACACCGAGATCCCCAAAGCCATCGCAGCCATGTATTGGCCCACTGGCGACATGCTGGACATCCAGCGTACCCGCCGCCTGACTCTTCTCGGCTCCGTCTTGGATGATCGCCTCCGCATCAAAGTGCGTGAGGAACTGGGGGAAACCTACAGTCCTGCTTGCTATCACGTCGCCAGCGACACCTTCACCGGTTACGGTTACATGACCGCGATGATCGAGTGCAAGCCTGAGCAGGCCGCGCCCATCACCGAACTGGTGGTGAAAATCGCCGCCGAAGTCGCCGCCGGCCCCATCAGCGACGATGAGTTCGAGCGCGCCCAAAAGCCCCTCATGACCCAGCTTGAGCAGATGCGCCGTGACAACCGTTACTGGTCGCAAAACGTCGTGCGCAACTGCCAGGAGCATCCTGAGCGGATCGAGTGGGCGAAGAACCTGCTCAGCGACTTCGAAGGCATCAAAAAAGAAGAGATCCAGGCCCTCGCCAAAGAGTTCCTTCAGGCGAATCGTGCCGTGGCCGTGAAAGTGCTTCCCAAGGAGCAGAAGTGATGCCTAGTTCCCCTAGGTCTCCTTCTTTTCCCCCTTGATCCTGCGCCGCACACGCCATGAATGACTTCGCCCCGGACTCTGCTTATGCCCCGCCGGCCCCGCCGCCCATTCCCGAACCTCCCTTCTCGACTTTAGATCCCTCTACCGCACCCCAAACACGGCAGACATCTGAGATCCTGAAGCAGATCCGCCTCGCCGTGGAGCAGGTCTTTGTCGGGCAGACAGAGGTCATTCATCAAGTGCTGGCGGCGCTTTTGGCCGGCGGCCACGTGCTGCTTGAGGGCAAACCCGGCTTGGGCAAAACCCATCTCGTGTTAGCTCTCTCTCGCACCTTTGGGGCCACGTTTCGGCGCATCCAGTTCACGCCGGACATGATGCCTTCAGACGTCACTGGGCACACACTTTATGATCTGGGCAACCAGAGTTTTCGTGTCCGTTTCGGCCCGGTTTTCACTCAATTGTTACTGGCGGATGAAATCAATCGTGCCCCGGCAAAGACCCAGTCAGCCCTCCTCGAAGTGATGCAGGAAGCTCAGGTGACCATCGATGGCGAGACGCATGCGCTCACCCCGCCGTTCATGACCTTCGCCACGCAAAACCCGATTGAGCAAGAAGGCACCTACCCCCTGCCCGAGGCTCAGTTGGACCGCTTTTTGATCAAGGTGATCATCGATTACCCCAGTGCCCAGCAAGAGGCCTGGATCGTTAAATCGGTATCCTCGGGTGCCGCTGGCCGGGGCCTGTCTGCCGAACAGGTGCAGTCCATCTGCACCCCTGAAGACATCCTCCGAGCCCAGGCTGAAACCGCCGCTGTCGAGGCCGTAGAAAGCGTGGTCACCTATGCGGTGAATCTCACCCGTGCTACCCGTAGCAACGGAGCCATCGCCCTCGGTGCCGGCACCCGCGGGGCCATCAGCTTGGTGCGTTTGGCCAAAGCTTACGCACTCCTCGAAGGCCGCCATTACATCACCCCAGGCGATGTCAAACGCGCCGCTCTTCCCGTGCTCCGTCACCGCATCTCCCTTACCCCGGAAGTCACCATCTCCGGCCAAAGTGTGGACCAAGTGCTCGATACCGTGATCCGCAGCGTGGAAGCTCCCCGCGCATAAGCCCCTCAGTGTGCGCGTGTCATCATGACTCACGCATCAGTCGCATCCAGCTTCCTGCCCCATGCGCCCCTCCGTTCTCACCTTTCGCCTTGTCGCTGCCTGGACTGTACTAGGTCTTGCCGCCTCGATCTGGCCTTGGGCGCAGATGCTCTGGGTCGGCATGGCTGCACTGTTTGTCCTGGCTGCTCTTATTGATTTGTCCACCCTGCCGGGCAAACATCGCCTCTCGGTGGAGAGGCCCCTTCCGGGTCGCTTCGCACTCGGCGTCAAGGCCACCGTCACACTCACGTTGCGCCATTCTCTTGGGCGCACTTTAAAGATCCTCGTTCATGATGGATTGCCCCCTGAAGTCGTCGCTGAGGGCCTACCCTGGCAGATCGAATTGCCGGGGCAGGAGCACCTCACCCTCTCGTATGAGGCCCATTTCACCAAACGCGGCCTGCACACTTTCACCCCCGCGCACCTTTTGGTGCATTCCCAGTTAGGCCTGTGGCGGCGGCTCTATCGGGTGGGCCCAGCCAGCGAAACCCGCTGCTACCCCAACTACGAACCCGTCGTCCGCTTTGCCCTCCTCGCCACCGCCAACCGCGAAGAACAAATGGGCATCGTCAAACGCCGCCGCAGTGGAGCCACGTTGGATTTCCATCAGCTCCGCGAATACCAAGACGGCGATGTTCTCTCCCGCGTGGATTGGAAGGCCACCTCCCGCCGGCAGATCCTCGTCAGCCGCGAGTATGAGGAACAGCGAAATCAGAGCATCATCCTCGTTCCAGACTGTGGCCGCCGCATGCGTGCGATGGATGGCGAGCTCACCCAGTTTGATCACTGCCTCAATGCCATGCTGCTCATCGCCTACATCGCCCTCCGGCAGGGGGATGAAGTCGGCGTCACCGGTTTTGGCGGCAGTCAGCGTTGGCTCAAGCCCGTCAAAGGCGCGCCCGCCATGCCCACCTTGCTGAACCATCTGTATGACTACGAAACCACCACGGAGCCCAGCGACTTCATTGAAGCTGCCGAGCGTGTGATGAGCCTGCAAAAGCGCCGAGCACTCATCATCCTACTCACGAATCTCCGCACCGAGGATACTTCCCACCTCACCCGTGCCGTGGCCCTCCTGCAAAAGCGCCACCTCGTCCTGGTTGCCACACTTCGCGAGGCTGAGATTGAAACTCGAATTGATCAGCCTATCACCCATCTCCAGGACGCACTCAGCTATGGTGCCCTCTGCCACTACCAGCAGCAGCGCGAGCATCTCCTGAATTCATTGCGTGCCAGCCGCATTGTCACCGTGGATGAGACGGCTCAAAATCTTCCCATCGCCCTGGCCAATCGTTACCTCGATCTCAAAGCCGCAGGCCGCATCTAGGCCGGTCTCTCCCTTCGCTCAAAGAACTCAGTTGGTCGTGCGATTCAGCGCCTGCGCCTTGCTCTGGATCTTCTCCAGCTCATTCAGTTGCAGCCGCTCCTCCACTGTCGTGCGCTCGTTCTTGTTGCGGTCATGATGTGAAGCTCCCCACAAAAAGAAGCCCACATCCGCCACCAAAAAAAACATTGAGATCAGAATCCCGTATTTCTTCAGGTTCTCATCGATCACCTTATTCTTGTTCACCGAGAAATCCTCCGCCCGGCAAAACTTCGATTGGTAGAGCCGCCGCCACTGCCGCGGTTCGCGCGAAACGACAAACGACCAGACAAACAGCGCCGTTAAGACGATGCAGATGATTTGGTAGATGAGTGGAAAACGCTCGTCCATAGACAGGGGGGAGTTTTGGACTCCCCTCCGTTACGACCAGCATCCGAAAAAGGCAATAAAGGATATCTTTACACTGCTAGGAATCGGTCTTCCGCTGGTGTGTTTCCTTCCACGGACTTCACCTTGCCATTTGCTGCGAGGTGGCTTGCCATGTGCCAGGCGTCTTCTGCGTCAATGCCCAGTGGGCCTGCGATCTCATCTGCCGTCGCCCCGGCACCCGTTGCAGGCAGCGCCGCCAGCACCTGCCCCATCTGCTTCAGGAAATCCGTCGCCGCCTTCTTGCCCGCCTCCACACCCGGCTGATGGTAGGCATTCACATTGATCAGAGTCGCATAGAAACCGACGGCACGCTCAAACAGGCCCACCAGCATCCCCAGACTAAAAGCATTCACTTCCTGGATCGTCAGCGTGATGGATTCACGCCCCTTGTCAGCCAGCGCTGTGCGAGTACCGCGCAGGAAACCCTGCAGGTAGTCCCCGCTCGTGTATCCAGGTTCGACTTCAAATCCCGCCGTGTCCCGCGACTTGGAAACTTGGATGAAGACCGCAAAGAAATTGTTCACCCCATCGCGCAGCTGCTGCACATACGCATGTTGATCGGTCGATCCCTTGTTGCCGTAAACGGCGATGCCCTGGTTCACCACCTTACCATCCAGGTCATGCTCCTTGCCCAGAGACTCCATCAGGAGCTGCTGCAGGTATTTGCTGAAAAGCACCAGCCGGTCCTTGTAAGGCAGCACCACCATGTCCTTCGCGCCCTTGCCTTTGCCCGCGCTGTACCACATCAGGGCCAGCAGCATTGCCGCGTTCTCGCGGGTCGGGCGATTGCGCGTCTCCGCGTCCATCGCCGCCGCCCCCGCCAGGAACTGGCGCACATCCACCCCCTGCAGCGCCGCCGCGATGGTGCCCACAGCACTCATCACGCTCGTGCGTCCGCCCACCCAGTCCCACATCGGGAAACGGGCCAGCCAGCCCTGCGCGATCGCGTGCTTGTCCAGCTCACTGCCCAGGCCCGTCACCGCCACCACATGCTTGGTAAAGTCCACCCCCTGCGCTTGATAGGCCGCCTGCGCTTCTAGCATCCCATTGCGCGTCTCCTTTGTCCCACCGGACTTGGAGATCACCAGCGTCAGCGTCGTCGTGATCTCCGCACCGATCTGGGCCGCGATCCGGTCCATCCCGTCCGGGTCCGTGTTGTCAAAAAAATCAATCGCCATCGGCGGCGTCGCCGGGGTGATCGCCTGCGCCACCAGCTGCGGCCCCAGGGCCGAACCGCCGATGCCCACGATCAGCGCCCGGGTAAACTTCTTCCCATTCGCCGCCAAGATCTTGCCCGCATGCACATCCGCCGCGAACTGCAGCGTCGCTTCCAGGGTCGAATCGATTTCCGCCTTCAGCTCCGCCGTCGGGGCCAGGTCAGAGTTCCGCAGCCAATAGTGCCCCACCATGCGCCCCTCATCCGGATTCGCGATCGCACCGCCCTCCAGCGCCGTCATGTCCGCATACGCTTTTTCAATAGAAGCCGCCTGTGACTCAAACAGCCCCTCCTCAAAAGCCATGCGGCTGATATCAATCGAAAAACCGATCTGCGGATAACGGACGAAGAACTTTTGGAAACGATCCCAGTGACTAGTGGTGCTCATGCGTGGCCTAAGGAGCATCGCCCCCGCCCCCGTGCAACTCAGATGTGCAGGCCAGATCCATGAATTCCCTGCATGAGATGGATGAATTCGGGACGCGTTAGCGCGTGCCAGCTTCGCCTTGACCTGAAAGACTAGAGCCCCAGCTCCTGTTTTTTATTGCCGCTTTCGGAGGCCACTCGTAAATCCTCCGTCTTCCAATCATTCTCCCATGTCTTCCGTTCCCCACCTCCCCGCTCTTCGCAAAGGCCGCCCGTACGAATCTCTGGATAAAGTTCCGGTGAAAGACCACAAGACGGGCGAGGTCTGCGCCGAGGTGAGCCAGGTGAATGCAGGCATCGTGCGCAAGGACCTGGGCAAGATCAGCGAGGCGCGCAAGGCCCTGAAGAAGTTCACTGTCGCCCAGCTCATCGAGATCACCGCCAAGGCGGGCGACCTCTTCCTGAATGGCACACTGCCCCTGGGCGACAAAGGCCACACTCAGAGCCCGGAAGAATACATCGCCACCCTTTCTCGCACCAGCGGCCTGCCTCACATCATGGTGAAGCGCAACATGGCCAAGCTGCACTACGCGCTCACCCACATGGATGTCATCCTCAACGGCCTGTCCCGAGGCCTGGACATGACGGTGATTGACCAGGGTTTCGGCACCCAGTCCGGCTGCCCCGTGGCCTACTTCCCCACCACCGATGCCCTCGGCCTCGTGATGCCAAGCAACTCCCCCGCCGTGAACTCGCTGTGGCTGCCATCCATTGCCCTGAAGATCCCGGTGGTCATCAAACCAGGCCGCGAAGAGCCCTGGACCCCATTCCGCCTCATCCAGGCCTTCATCGCCGCCGGAGCCCCGGCAGAGGCCTTTGGCTTTTACCCCACCGACCATGAAGGCAGCGGTGAAGTGGTGAAACTCAGTGGTCGCAACCTTGTCTTTGGCGATGTGGCCATGGCCAAGATGTACGAAGGCAACCCCCGCGTGCAGGTCCACGGCCCCGGCTGGAGCAAGATCATCATCGGTGAAGACAAGATCGAAAATTGGAAGGAGTATATTGACGTCATCGTCAGCTCCATCAGCGACAACGGCGGTCGTTCCTGCATCAATGCCTCCGCCGTCATTGTGCCGAAATACGGCAAGGAAATCGCCGATGCCATCGCCCAGCGCCTCGGCCCCGTGGAGCCCCTGCCAGCCGACGATGAAAACGCCCGGCTCTCCGGCTTCGCCAACACCAAGATGGCCGACTACATTGACGGCGTGATCGACTCCGACCTCGCCGACAAGCCCGGTGCCGAAGATGTGACCGCGAAGTACCGCAACGGCCCCCGCAAGGTGGAGTTCCAGGGCGGCACCTTCCTGCGCCCCACGATTATTCATTGCAACAGCTGGGACCACCCCCTGGCCAACCGCGAATTCCTCTGCCCCTATGCCAGCGTGGTCGAGGTGAAGCAGTCCGAAGTCCTCAGCAAAATTGGTTATTCCCTCATCGTCACCGCCATCACCGAAGACCCTGAATTCACAGATCAGCTCCTCGAGTGCCCCACCATTGACCGCCTGAACCTGGGCCCCATCAGCACGATGAAAATCAGCTGGGACCAGCCCCATGAAGGAAACATGTTCGAGTTCCTCTACAAGCGCCGCTCCATTGACCGGGCTTGATAGGATTGGGCGCTTGCGCCAGTGTTTCATGTTCCCTTAGCTGTGGCTTTGCTCACTGTTCTCTTCTCATGCCTTTTTCTCCTTTCGATCACCAGCCTCGCACTCGCCTCATCTTTGGAAACGGAACCCTCTCCCAGGTCGGTGAACTGACGCGGGAACTGGGCGGCAAGCGGGCGCTGATCGTCAGTGATCCAGGCATCGTGAAGGCAGGGTACGTGACACGGGCCGCCTCCTACCTTCTAGCGGCAGGCGTGCTGACTCGCGTCTTCGGAGACGTGCGCGAAAACCCCAGCACGGAGGATGTGGACCGCTGTGTGGATGCCGCCCGCGAATTCCGCGCCGACTTCATCATCGGCCTCGGTGGTGGCAGCAGCATGGACACCGCCAAGGGCTGCAACTTCATCTACACCAATGGCGGCCAGATGCAGGACTACTGGGGCACGGGCAAGGCCACCAAGCCCATGCTGCCCATGATCGCCATCCCCACCACGGCAGGCACCGGCAGCGAGTGCCAGAGCTACGCCCTGATCTCCGATGCGGTGACGCATGTGAAGATGGCCTGTGGCGATGTGAAGGCCGCCGCCAAGGTGGCCATCCTCGATCCCGAGCTCACTGTCTCGCAACCTCACCGCGTCACCGTTTGCACCGGCGTGGATGCGCTCTCGCATTCTTTGGAAGCCGCAGTCACCAACAAAGGCAACGCCTACTCGACCGTGTTTGCCCGCGAGTCCTTCCGCCTTTGCCACGAAGGTTTCACCCGCATCCTGGCCGAGCCCAAGGACCTGGAGGCCCGTGGCCAGATGCTGCTCGGCGCTGCCTATGCAGGCATCGCCATCGAGAACTCCATGCTCGGTGCCGCCCACTCCTGCGCTAACCCCCTCACCGCCAAGTTCCACGTTGTCCATGGCGAAGCGGTGGGCGTGATGCTGCCGCACGTGATCCGCTTCAATGCCGCCCTGCCCGAATGCGCGACCGTGTATGCCAGCTACTATGCAGGCGACCTCGCCGCACGTATCCAGGAGCTCCTGGCTCAGGCCCAGATGCCCATCCAGATCTCCCACTATGGGGTGGCCGAACCGGACCTCCAATCCCTCGCTGAAATGGCGATGAAACAATGGACCGCTCAGTTCAATCCCCGCCCTCTCTCCCACGAAGACTTCGTGGCGCTTTATCGCTCTGCCCTCTAAGGCCTAACGACGCGCAATCATTAATTTTCGGGTTTCAATCGCTTTGAAGAGTCAACTCTTTGAGCCAAACGTCGTGGGCTCCAGACCATAGAGATTGAAACTCTGAATAAGCAGAAGGCGGATGGTCTCCCAGCACTGCAGTAAATTCAAACTGGAGGCCGCCATTTGTCTTCATCTCCCATTGGCCAAAGCGTGAATCGTTTTTCCGCTTCATGGCTTGAAGAGACTCGGTAGAGATTCGCAATGATTTATCCCAGGTAACCGCACTGCGAAAAGTGAAGGGCATATTCCAGCAAAAGGGCGTCTGGCGATCCTTAATGAAAGGCACTCTCAGGTAATCTGTCTCCCAGGCATTTGGCAAACGCAGCTTGGTGACGTCGCCCCGTTTTTCGATCGCGTTTGGCAAACTGTACGTTAGGCGAAGGACGGCGGGCTGGGAGAGAGCGGTGAGATTTTCGAAACTAAAATCTTCAAGCCGATAGCTGCCCATGTCATCCAGCAGGTCTTGCGCATGTTGGAATCTAGCCTTGGGCTCCTGACGGGAAAAGGCACTTCTCATGCTACTGGCGTAGTAGCCGTGCAGGGTCAAGACCTCCTCGACGCGAATGCTGTCTGGAGGAAGAAGGGTGAGTTTGCGCTGAGACGAGACATCGCCACTGTGTTTGAGTGGATCTGGTACTTTTTTGATATGGGGCCTTTCAGGATCCAGCACAAAAGCTGGATAACCCCACAGACCATAAGGACTGTGATCCGCAGCAGAGAGATGCGAGGCTGTGGTATCGATGAATTGGGTGTCCTTCAAAGCAGGGACATGTACGATCACATGATTGAAAGCATCCAAGGTCGGTTGATTGAGCTCAAGCTCCCAATGGGTGTTGATGAGGGCTAGATGAGAGGTAATGCCGCAAGCGCGAAGCATGTGATGCAGCAGCATAGCTTGGTCTTTGCAGTCCCCATAACGTTGCTGGAGGGTGAGGCTAGGCGCATTGGGCATCTGCCCACGCACCCCGAATTCGATGGCTTTGTACCGCACCGATTTCTGGACAAACGAAGCGAGAGCACGAGCTTTATCCCGTGTGCTTTCGAGGCCATCCGTCAATTTCTTCGCTTCAGATTCGATGGAGGGGTCGGGCTTCAGCCGGTCTGAAATATTCTTGAGGTATTTGGCCGCCACTTGCTCCCAAGTTTCTTTTTTACCCGCCAGGATGACTACCGGGGCCCATTTTTCGATGGGCTGCTGATAGGATTCATTTGAAGATAAGGGAGCATCGGTGACTTCATAGATGACGCTACCAGGCTCTCGGGTAACTTTGATCCGGTCCTTCATGACGAGGTCTTCTGAAAGTGACTCGGTGTCTCCCGTGACGCTGATCAGCTCTGAGCGAGTGGGGATGCCTGCTGCATACAGATGACGAGTAAGCGGGAAGGTATCAGTCAATGAAAGGCGTTCCACCGTAATTTCACAATCCAATGTTAGGCCTGCTTTCATGCCTGGCACCTGGATGTGGACCTTACGCTCTGTGGTGGCCATGGAGCGATCATCCGAATCAAGAACATAGGCATCATCTATGCCTGCACGCGCCACCACTTTACCCTCAGTATCCAGAACTTCGGCCTTATTGACATGCAGCCGCTCGACCAAAGGATCATAGGCATATTCCATGGAACTGAAGGCATCAGCCCCTTCGTCATTGAGAATGCGGATGACACGACGGATGGTGCTGCGCATGGGTTTGTCTTTCGTGTATTGAATCGAGCGTGCCCAGAGAAGCATGGCGGCATTGTGCCCCTCACCGTAGGTTGCAGGCAGGGCTCGAAGTTTGTCCAGGTTGGCGGCGACGGATTTCGGCAGAGAAACGGCCTCAATGGGTGTCTTGATCTCGGTATTGCTCCCCTGCCCGAGGAAAGCCGCAGCATCCTTGAGGGCGGATTTCACATCTTCGTCATTCGGTGCCTTAATGGCCGCTTTTTCAAAACTGGATTTGGCATCGCGGTACCACTTGCGTCCCATGTGAGCCCACCCTCGCATGAGATCGAGTCGCGCGGTGTCTTGCTTTTTTTGTTCCAGCAAATCTACCAATTCCAATGCCCGCTCATGATTGCTTTGGCGATTGGAATGCTCTCCGAGAGCATAGAAGCCTTCGAGGAAATCGGGCTCTGATTGGATCAGATCCTCCAGCAGTTCGGCTGCACGTTTGGAATCCCCCGCTTGGTCAGCCACTTGAGCCTGCCACAAGCGTGGCCGTGGTTCAGGATACGCTTTGGCATAAGCATCCGCCACGGCACTGGCTTCGCTATGATGATCTCCTTTCAATAATTCGTTGATGAAACCCAGCACAGCATCGTGTTGCTGATAGCCCTCTTTGACGAGACGCTGGAGTTGAGCTGTGCCCTCCTGAATCTTACCGACTTTGAGCAGCAGCCAAGCCTGGCGCATCTGGTGGCCGTGATCGTTAGCAAAGGAGCGCCCCTTCGCTGAATCTATGGCGGCGAGGGCTTCTCCAAATTTCTCCTGCGATTCGAGCACATGGGTGATGTTTTCAAAATAGGTACGGTCATCCGGATTGATGGAACTCGCCTCTTTGAAATAGCTCAGGGCAGCAGGCCATTCTTCACGATCATTGTACCAAAGACCGATTTGATTGACGAATTTGGAGAGGGCTTCGGTCCTGGGCTCGTTGTTTAGCGTCATTGGAGACGCGGAGGAGGGCTTGAAGAGTTCAATGCCATCCAAGGCTGCTCGCACACCAGCCAACGTGGCGGTGGGAGCCTTGCGAGTCCAGCCCGCGAGCATCCAAGCATGCTCACCTGACTGATGAATACGAAAAAGGTAGAGGTAACGATTCCCATCATCAGACTCGCGTTCAGTGGTGATCTCCAGGCCTGGAAAGGGTTTTTCGATCGTTCGGGTGGTGTAGTCATTGCCTTCACGGCGGTAGGTGAAATCGTATTCGGCCATGCAAGCACGGGCCAGCGCCTCTACGGCCGGCGGAGGTGAAGTCATCTGATGGTGATACGGCATGACAAGGACAACACTTGCCAGTGTCTGAGCGCCAAAATCTGCCAACGAGGGCAAAGGATCTGCCTCTTTTCCCGAGGGCCAAGATTGCCAACCCATCTTGGAGATGTCTGTACGATAACCAAAGGCTGGGCGATTCACATCCAACTTTTCATCGAGCCCGGGAGCCTGGCGTGCCATGTCTAAAACGCGGAAACCCGCCGCTAGAGAGCGTGCTGAATCAGCCACGGTGGATCTTTGATCCGAATCGCCCCAGACCATGATCTGCCAAGCAAAACCTTGATGGGTGGCCATCCAATGTTCATAAGCGATTTCTTTTTTGACTGAGTTTGTCCAGGCAACGGTGCTGAGGTTCACGAAGTCCAAACCCGCAAGTTTGACACGCTTTTCCTGCTGCTGAAGAACCTTGCTTTTGTTGGTCAGACCAGCCTTTACAGAATTAAGCATGGTATCCAGGCCATTGTCCAAAAGAGCGGCGCTATGCTCGGCTATTACGATGGCATAGATTTGATCGGGCTGTTTGATGAAAGCCGTGCAGGCCAGCGGAGATAAGGAGGCGGGCGACTGAGGTAACCAAGTTTTATCCGGTGGAGTTAGAGAAAAATTCCATTCCTCCTGCACGGACACTCCTCCGGCCACCTGGGTATTCGCCCGCTCGGCCACTTTTCTGGCTAGCTGGTCGAGAGGCTCAGCGAGGTGGAGCGCAGCAATGCTCACCATGGCGATGAGGGTAAGCACCAAAGCCCAGATCGCTTGCTTGCGCCCCTGATTGAATCGTTGACGGTCATACAAAGCGAGACCGACAATCGCCAAGATCAAAGAGGTCATGAGCATGGGGACATTCACCAGCAAGATGGCCCAATTCAGACTTGCTGGCACCCAGCCACTATCAACAACGAAGCTCCACACGTAACCGCCCATGAAAACAGCTAGCAGTATGGCCAGGGGTAGCACACAAAGAGTGCTCGTGTGCGGACGCCGCATGATAGAAACACATTTGCAGATCCCAGCGAAAAGCAGAACCAAGGTCAAGCTGGTGGCAATGTGTCGCCCTGACTCGTACGCTGCGGAGGAGGTGTCCGTGGCAAGCAGGAAAGCGAGGAAAATCATGCGAGGCTTTTAGCGGACATTTTTATATTCTGCAATGAGGATGGTAGGTGAGATTTTCAACCTCCCAACGCGGGGAAGCTGAGTGGATCTTCCTCTTGGCATTTGGGGATGAGCTGCGCTAGTTTTACTGCATATGCGTCTCCTGCTCCTCTGCTGTTTGCTCGTCGCTCTGACCCAATGCGTCGATCCTTATGGCAATCCGATGTCCCCTTTCGGCCCAGGGGCACCCGCTCCTTATACCGATGGGAGAGAGCAGTACCGCACGGACATGCGCGAGCAAGAACGCGGACAGGCACAGCAGGCGTATGACCGCGGGCAGCGAGATGGAAGTGATGATGCCCGGAGTGGGATGCCACGAAATTTACAGCGCAATCCTTTTGGTTATTCCTCCACCCAAGCCACTGCCTACAATGATGGTTATGAACAGGCTTACCGTTCCTCGATGCCTCCCAGCAGTGGGATGCCGGGCTACGGCCCTGCCCCTAGCTACCCGAGCCCCGGCGGCTACACGCCACCTGCACTCCCGCCGAGCAATGCGTCTCAGAATGATCCCTCCTATAGCCAGGGATACGAATATGGTCTGCGTGACCGTGTGGCAGGAAGGCAAGCCGATGCCGGGGCCCATGTAGGCCGTTATGACCCACGATTCCGCAGGAGCTTTGAGCGCGGTTACTACGATGCCTTTGAAGCTCGTTGAGAGCGCTTAAAATACGAACTTAGAAGCCCAACAAGGCCTCAAGATGCCTCATTTGCCGATGCAGAAAGAGGAGAAGATGACGTCCAGGATCTGCTCCACATCCACCACACCGACGACTTCACCGAGGGATTGAAGAGCCTCACGAAGATCCAAGGCCACGTATTCAGGGGCGGCACCATCAATCAGAGCGACGCGGGCCGCCTGAACCTGAGAGACAATGCGCTCGAAGCAAACCTTATGACGGGCATTGATGGCAATGGGATGATCTGCCTGCATGCTGCCCACATTCATGATGAGAGTGCGAATGGCATCGCGCAGCGTTTCGACACCGACATTGGCCGTGCAGGATAGCGGGACGCCGCCTGCCCAGTCCGGATGGAGCCCCTGATCGGCCTTGTTTAAAATGAGGATGCGCCGGGCTTCGGCCTGAGGAGGCAGGGACACACGCTGGGCGACTGAGGGAGGGAGGCTGCCATCCACCACTTCTAAGATCAGATCCGCACGCTCCAGCTCGCGCTGGGTACGCTCGATGCCGACGCGTTCAATTTCATCCTGGCTGCTGCGCAGACCGGCGGTATCCACCAAACGCAGAGGGATGCCGTGGACTTGAATGATTTCCTCAATGGTGTCACGAGTCGTGCCGGCCGTGGGGCTGACAATAGCGCGCTCGAAGCCTAACAAAAGATTCAACAAACTGGACTTCCCTACATTGGGCTCGCCGCAAATGACGGTGCGCGCACCATGGCGGAGGATTCGGCCTTGTTCACTGGTGGCAATGAGTCGCATCGCCCGCTCCAATACCAAATCCATTTTGGCCACCAGAGCAGCCCCTGTATCTGGCGAGATGTCCTCTTCTGGGAAATCAATATAGGCTTCGACATGGGCTAGGACAGGAAGGAGCTCGTCCTTCAGCGCCATGGCCTCTTTGCCAATCGCCCCACCGAGTTGTTCATGTGCCGCCTTCAGAGCGAGGGTGCTTTGAGCATGGATGAGATCCATGACCGCCTCCGCCTGGGTGAGATCCATCTTCCCATTGAGAAAGGCACGTTGGGTAAACTCGCCTGGCTCAGCAGCACGGGCACCCGCAGCGAGGAGGCTTTCCAGAAGTTTTTGTGTTACCAGCAAGCCACCGTGTCCCTGAAATTCGACGACATCTTCACCCGTGTAACTGGATGGAGCGCGGAAGAGGAGGAGCAGGCCTTGATCTAAGGTTGTGCCATCGGCATCTTTAGCAGTTACCAGATGAGCTTGCCGAGCAGGTAAGCTCACAAGATCTCTAGCTGTATGAAATACCTTCTGTGCAATCTCTAGAGCCTGCGGACCAGTGACTCTTAAAACGCTAATCGCCGCCTCTCCCAGTGCAGTGGAGATGGCGGCGATGGTATCGTGAAGCATTGAAAAGCAACTTTGCGGTTAAGAGGGCAGAGTGGAGGCAAATTGGCGGTGACAATGATCACAGTGCCGACCTACCTACAAAACCCAACTCACAGCCTTACTTGCTCTTTTTCTTTTCGCCGTCGTCCTTTTTAGCCCCATCCAATGGGGTAATGATCGGACGATCTTTCATTTCTGGCCAGATGAGCCATTTGTCGCCTTCTTTAACGAAGGAGATGAGGAAGAGCTCTTCAATGCGGTCTGTCAGAGTTTCCTGAGACGTGCGAACCGTCGCGTGAACGTAATTTTTTTCTTTTTCCTCAACGAGGCCCAGGACATCAATCTTCAGGGTATCCTGCTTTTTCTTGGTGACTTCAGGCGCTGCATTAACGCGTTTGTGCCATGCGCTGCGGTCCGTGATGTAAAACTCTTGAGGGGAGAGAACTTCCAGATCGCGGATTTCTTTGACTCCGAAGCGCTCCAGCATCTGGGCTTCTTCCGTCATGGTTGGGGCCGTCTTGATGATGGCGATGGTTTCCTTCTGCTTGCGCTCCAGGGAGCTTGGCAAAAGCATTACGGAAGCGGTTTTCCAATCCTGAGCTACAACGCTCTCCAGGTACTTTTTCACCATGGTGGCGCATGGATGATCCAGTGGCAGTTGAGCGCTCCAGGAGGAGCTTGCGAGGGCAAGGAAGCTCAGGGCCACAGAGAGGCGAAACAGAGGAAGGGCAGAATGCATAGAGTCAGCTTAGACCCGCGTGATCGCGGATTGTTCGGGCTTTTTAGCCCGCACCATGAAGAACGTCAAATGGAGAAACCTGTCCTTTGCTAGGGATTGCTCACAATCTCTCACGATAACCCAGGGGGATGAAGGAAATCGTAGCCGGAGTAATGCAATCATTCATGCTGGAATGAAGTACAAATAACAAAGCCGAGGATCGTCCAGGGAACCTCGGCTTTGCTGTATGGGAAACGACGATTGACTAGTCTAGCGAACGTTTGGGCGTAGCGATGCGGACAGGATCTGGATCACCCGGTTTTCTCGGTGCCGCCGCCGCAACTTGAGTGAAGCGCTGCACTTCATAGTTGGCGACGTTCACAGATAGATCTAGGCGGGCCAAAAACTCCCAAGTGGCGGCAACGCCGATCTCATCCGCGATTTTGCGAGCTTCTAAATAAGCATCAAACGCATCTGCCATGACCTGAAAGACGGCTACGCCGTTCGGATCGCCTTTGATCTGGCGCATCAAACGCTGGTAATTCGAAGCTTCCGTCCGCATTTGATCCAGTGTTTCACCACCGCCAGCCCGAGGAGTCAAAGCCAATGCAACCAAAGTGCTACCTGGCCGCACCGTTGGCTTGATGACATAAGAACCACTCAAAGTCGGGTTCGAGGCTGCACGCTCCAGCATGGCCTGTAGCTTAAAAGCATCATAGATGACCTTGCTGCGGCTTTTGTTTTTAATGCTATCGAGATCCGCCAAATCCTTGACGAAATAACTCAAAACATCGCGAGGAGTGGTTTTGACTTCCACTGGCTTACCCGAGCCGTAGGTGAAAGAAATTTTGGCTCCTGCCAGGGTGGCTTTGAAGGTGGGTTTCAAAGGATCTTTGGAAGGGTCCAGTGCTGTCCATTTGGCTAAATCACCTTTGGTTGCGGCGACAACCGCATCAGCAACGGCTGGCAAGGTGGAGCGGATCACTACAGCGATATCACCCAGAGATGCCAAAATGTTTTTGTTAGGCTGTAAACCTGCGGTGGCCAAGGTTTTGTATGCTTCAGCCACTTGATCCATCTGGAAAGTATTGACCGAGGGAGCGATGTCTGGCCATGCCTGTTGTGCTGCTTGCGCGGTGCCAAAAATCTTGGTCAACATCGGCAAAAAAGGATCAATTTTAACATCCTTGTATTCGAGCTGACTTTTTACTTTATCGAGACCATCAATGATGGGTTTGATAAACTCAGCCTCATTCAGCGTCAGGACCCCCTGTTTAGCAACCAGGATACGCGTCTCGTTCGGTTTTGCCGGATATGGACGTGGATTGGGAAGACGAACGTAAGTGGGTGGCGGCGGGGTGTAAACGGGCGTCTGGTCCAATAAGGCTTTGAGTCGTTCTACTTCAGTCAAAAGCTTATCCACTTCGACCTTCTGAGTTTCGCGTTCTTTTTTGGCATTATCGAGCTTCTGTCGGAAGCTGTCCAAGTCCATAAACTGCATTTGCTTGGCCACATCTGCGGTGTCAACGGTAGCCAGCTGCTCGATGGCTTTTTTGAGGTCTTGCTCAGCTTTGAGTTTGTCCTCAACAATTTTTTTCGGGTCAGCTGGTGGCGGCGGTAACGCCTTCACCTGTTCTAGTATCTTTTGATGCTCTTCCTTGGTGACGGGAGGTAGGTCAGAAAGGATTTTTTTAACTGTCTGGGCGGTATTGAGCGCCATCATCACCAAGACAATCATGAGCACACCGACGACGTTTGTGACGGCGTCCATGAGAGAGTCTAGATTTAGCTCGCCACCACCGCCGGATCTTCTTTTGGCCATAGATTTGAGGGGGATGAAGGATTAAGGCTTAGCTGGTGGCTTTGCAGGCTCAGCAGCAGGGGCACCAGGGACTGGGGCAGGAATTTTGCCTCGGTATTTGTCGAAGAGCGCCAGATCAAGAACGCCACGTCCGGGGATAGGAAGTTTGCCAACGCGGACGTTGTAATCGGCTTCGGCACGCCCCGCCCCTGTATTGAATGCACCCTGTCCATCATCACGAATAAGGAACAGGATGAGCGAATCTTTGTTTTTGGCCACTTCAGACAGAAAGTGGTTATAATTCACATCTGCCACGACCACGCTAGGGGTAGCGCTGAGACGGTAATCTTCGCCCCAGGCACCGAGGACTTTCAATGAGCCAGAGCTACATTCCACAAAGTAAACCTTGGTGTTGTCTGACATGCCAGAGCCAGATGGCTGGACGACGACTGGCGGAACTTTTTTGCTTTCGGGTATCTGACGCTTTTTGATCTCAGCCATCAGCAGCTCGATTTCCTTCTTGGTTTCGGTCTGCTGGCGTTTGATGCCGTCAACCTCTGTCAAAAGGTCATCAAGCTCCTTCTGTAATTTTTGGCTGATCTCCTTGTTCTGCTCCTGCACCTCCTTGGATGAGTCAATGATTTTGCGCAGTTTGATAAATCGCTGCTCTCGATCTTTGACCTCAAGTTGTAATTTCTCCAATTCAGCCAGCTTCTCCTTGAGAACGATGTCGAGTTTTTTACGCTCTTCGAGTTCCTTTTTCATGCGCTGGAAGTCCTGCGCCATGCGGATTTCCTCCGGCGTCCGGCCTTCAGCTTTACCAGCCTGAGCTACCACCAGAACAACGATGATGAGGACTAGCGCGCCAATAAGACACGCTAGAATGCTCAGGAATGGGAAGAGTGAGACCTCGTCGCCGGATGACTCACGTCGCTGGGCCATAGCAGAATGGGGTGAGGAGTGGGATGAGGATTACTGGCGGCTGAACCAACCTTTTTTCTTCACCTGCTGGATAATGATCTGTTTGCTCCCGAGCTCTGTCAGCACATTGTTAAGGCCCTGAATGCCCGTGGCCAGAGCGCGGGTATATTCAGTGGTCGTCTTAACACTGTCTTTGACGGCACCCGAGAGGTCTTCACGCATGCGATTGATGGCAAGGGCAAACTCGGCGTCCACACGTTCCTGATGAGCAGTGGCTCGTTTGTCCAGATTGACCGCTTGCTCCTTGATCCGTGCTGAGAGTGCATTGAGATCGACAAGAAATTCTTTTTGTGCATTGGCAACCGCCTTCACAAGCACATCCATCATGCCATTGGTGTCTCCGCCAGCAACACCGCCACCATCATTGAGGCGTGGCATAAGGATTTCGTTACAGAAGGCATCAATGTCATTCAGATTGTCATCTTCCGCCTTGGATAACGTATTCATGGGGAAGTTCAGGAACATGGCCAGGACGAGTCCGAGGAGTGTAGTGTCGAAAGCAGTTCCTAGACCACTGGTAACGTTGCCGATAGAGGCCATGATCTTGTCCATATCCGAGACGTTTTTCAGGTCCATAGCTCCGATGGCCTGGGAAAGCCCCAAAACGGTTCCAATGAATCCGAGAATCGGAATGGCCCACAAGAACACTTTCACGAGGGAGTAGCTGCCGCCGATACGGGCGCTGTCAATACTGCTCTGGGCAGACATCATGCCGCTCACCTCACCGTTGTTCTGGCGCACCTCGAAGAGTTCAAGACCTTTACGAATGCGATTAACCATCATGCTATCTCGCAGACGGGAGGGAAGGCCATAGAGATTGTCAATGAACAAACTGACGTTCTGGGCGTTTACTTCCTGGCTGATATCTGAAGGCAGCACGTCCAGGAACATGGCGTCTTTTTGATGGCGTAGTTTTTTCATCTTGAGCCAAAGAATGGCAATCGCCCAGAAGAAGAAAAAGGTCTCCATGTAGTTCACCCATGTGCGCTCATAGAAAAGGTCGTGGATATAATCCAGAGTATTGGCTGCGGGTGCATTGTATTCACCCACGCCAAAAGGAAAAAGGATACCATACCAAGCTAGGGTGGCCACACTACCGATCCCCAGAGCCAAAAGGGCGCTGGGATTAGTAGGGTCGGTTTCCTCCCATCCTCCTCGTTCTTGGCGATGCTGCTCGAACTCAGGAGCCTGTTGGTCCGAAGATGATTCATCAGTGAAGCCGCCTTCTTCCGAAGGTGCATAACCGCTAGGAGCCGGAAGTCCTGAAGGAGGCGGCAGACCACCGACGCTGGCCGGGATCGAAAGCTTGGTATTGCAACCGGGGCAGCGGACGATCTTACCTGCCATTTCTGGCTCGGCTTTCAACTGCATGTCACAAGAGGGGCACTTAAATTTCACAGTTCGATTCTCCTTCGTTCCTGATGGTTTATGGGGATGGGCAAGTGGGGTGTTATGAAAGCGTTTGTGGGCGTCTCAACAAGTTCTTTTCTACCCTGAATACGCGCTTTTCAAACATTTGCCGCGATTTGGTCAATTCCGGCTCATTGCAAGCTCAAACAAGTACCATCTGAAGTGTCCACATCCGACGGCATGACGCGCGTCAGATGTGGACAAGGGGTCTTGTTTAAATGTTCGATTTCGGGCGTGCCTTTTGGGCGATTTTATGAAGGATTCCGTTCACGAAAGAACCAGACTCCCCTGCCCCAAGCGCTTTGGCAATTTCAATGGCCTCGTTGATGATCACGGGCGCGGGCACCTCTGGCACGTGCACGATCTCATAAACGGCAAGACGCAAAACATTGCGATCGACATGAGCCAGACGCTGAATGCGGAAATTTTCAAGGACGGGCTCGATCAAACCGTCAATCTCAGAAAGATTCGCCTGCACGCCCTGGATGAGGGATTCTGCATAAGTGCGGACGGAATTCTTGGCGTTGTGGATGGTCCAGAAGGCCTCCTGTTCCTCTGGGGTATGCTCCCCATGAAGCTCACTGGCGAATAAAAACTGGACGGCAGCCTCACGGCCTTCACGGCGTTTTCCCATAATGGTTAAGCAGTCTCCAGTTCAGGTTGGCCGGCAAAACTGGCGCGCATCTTACGGAATAGGGCGATCATATTGACAGCGACCTGGGCGGCCTCTGTACCACGATTGATTTTCACGCCGAGACAACGCTCTTCGGCTTGTTCTTCAGAACTCACCAGCAGCACTTCGTGAACGACAGGAAGCGTGTGACGCACGGCCATCTGTTGGAGGGCATCCGTAACGGAGGCACCGACCAGGTCAGCATGCTCCGTGGAGCCACGAATGATGACGCCGAATGCTATCACTGCATCCGGCTTGGTATTTTTGATCACCAACTCCGTGCAGACCGGGATTTCAAAGGCCCCAGGCACACGATAAACAGTGATGGTGGCATTAGGGGCCAGCTCTTCGAGTTCTTCACGACCAGCGTCAATCAGACCCTGCACGAATTGATTGTTATAAAGACTGGCCACGATCGCGATGGAAACGCGATCCTGGATGGGGCGAGGACGACTGGGACCGTATTGTGACATGAGAAGGATATAGAGGGCCTGTGGATGAGGCGGTGCAGATCAGAGCTTGTGCCCGAGTTTTTTCTTTTTGGTTTCGAGGTACTTTTTATTGTGGGGGTTGGGCTCTGAAATGACGGGGACTTGCTCCGTGATTTCGAGTTTATGGCCCTCCAATCCCACGACTTTGCGTGGATTATTGGTCATGAGGCGGATTTTACGCACACCGAGATCCGAAATGATTTGAGCCCCGATGCCATAGTCACGGAGATCCATCGCATACCCCAGTTTAAGGTTAGCCTCCACGGTATCCAGCCCTTGTTCTTGCAACTTGTAGGCCATGATCTTCCCATGAAGACCGATTCCGCGCCCTTCGTGTCCGCGCATGTAGATGATGATTCCTCGGCCAGCCTCCGCCACTTTAGTCATCGCGGCGTGCAGCTGACTGCCACAATCGCAGCGGCGAGAGGCAAAGATATCGCCAGTGAGGCACTCGCTATGCACGCGGACGAGGGTGGGAGTTTCGGCATCAATATCACCCATGACTAAGGCCACGTGATGCACCCCATCGAGACTGCTTTTATAGAGATGGAGTTTGAAAACGCCGAAATCAGTCGGCATGTCCACGACTTCGATCTTCTCTACCAGTTTTTCGCTGCGGCGACGGTAGGCAATGAGGTCAGCAATGGAGCAAATCTTGAGTTTATGCTTTTTGGCAAACTTTTGAAGATCTGGCATGCGGGCCATGGTGCCATCGGGATTCATGATCTCGATCAGGACACCCGCTTCGCGTAACCCAGCCAATCGGCACAGATCCACCGCTGCTTCAGTGTGGCCGGCACGACGGAGGACCCCACCTGGCTTTGCCACGAGAGGATTGATATGTCCAGGTTGGACAAAGTCGGCAATGGTGCTTTTCGGCTCGCCTAGCAGACGAATCGTACGAGCACGGTCTGCAGAACTGATGCCGGTGGTGATCCCTTCTGCCGCATCCACTGTGACCGTGAAATCTGTGCGGAAAGCTTCCCGATTTTCTGGAACCATGCTTTCTAGATTCAATTGCTGGGCAATTCCTAAAGAAACAGGCACACAGAGCATCCCTCCGCCTTCACGAACCATGAAGGTGACCATCTCAGGCGTGATCGCCTCGGCTGCACAAATGAGGTCGCCCTCATTTTCACGGTCCTCGTCATCAGTGACGATCACCATGCGGCCGACACGGATGTCCGCGATGACGGATTCGACAGAGTCGCAGACGTGGGTCTTCTTGCTGGGCATAGGGAAGTTGGAAAGAACTGCGTCAGAACAAAAGAAGTCTGACGGCTGGGGAGATACGATTCTAGCCGCACCTTGGGCCAATTCCAGTGCCGATTTGATCTTTTCAATCCCTGAGGCTCACCCGGACGTGCCGAGAAAAAACATGCGCAATCCCCAACCAAAGCACGGGGACCATTAGGACAAAATAGCGCGGCAGGCTGGGAGCGAGGGTGCTGCCCCCCAGGTAAAAGGCGGCCATGCCCATGAGAAGCCAAATTTCCACCGGGATGCTGCGCCAGAACCACAATCCCAATAAACCAGCCGCAGCTGCCAATACAATCACGGGACCGTTGAAGGCAATCAAGACGATAGTCCGAAGCTCTTCTGGCTGGTGGGAGCGCGGAAAACCAAACGCTAGACGGGTGAGATTACAGACCCAATTGTAGGCGACCTTAGCTGGGGCGGCTTTGAAATTTGCCATGGCGGCAGCCTTCAGCCGCTCCTCACGCTCTAAGATGGGGTGAGTCAGGAGCTCTTGATAAAACTCGCGGTGGACGGGATTTAGAAATTCTTTGGTTCGCACATCAGCTTTGCCAAACCAGTGGCCATTTTCGCCCTCGTGATGACTGCTCATCCAGTAAAGAAGCTCCCCACTATTGGTGGACCAGCAGAGAAATTCTCCTGTTTTAGACTGGGTATAAGCTAAATAAGGCGAGCAGAAAATGAGAGAACCCGCCAAAATGACTAGCGTGCGCATAAGAGCTGGCCGCCATTCCCTGACCAGTAACAGACCTCCGCAAAGAACGGCCGTCGCCATGAGTACATGACCGAAGAAGACTCTGGTTAAGATAAGCGTGCCAAAAAACACGATGGCGAGCAAAGTCCAAGTCCATCTTTTGGTTCTAAGTGCGTGAGTGAAGCTCCAGATGAAGCCCGTGAATGTAAAGGTGGAGAGAGGCTCCGTCATGAGCGCGGCCCCCATCCAAAGTAAAGTGGGATGAAAAGCCGTGATCAAGGCACCCGCGAAAGCCCATGCGGAGTTAGCGTAATGACGGACAGTCAACCAAACAAAGCCGACCGCCCCAGCCATAAAAACAGCGTTTAACAAACGCGCAAACAACCAATGGTCAGCTCCTCCCCCCACGAAGGGCATGAGAAGGATGGGGTAGGCTGGGCCGTTGACGATGTCTGGCTCCGCTTCCGTAACATAATATCCCTGCGTTAAGTTACTCGCGTAATCCAGATAACGCTGCTCATCCCACATCGGTCTTTCCGAGTGCCTTAGATAAGACAGCACGCCGTAAACCAGAAGAGTGATCAGAACCAAAATGATTCCAGGCCGGTGAGAAATGGCGGGGGGAGCTGACGAAGATGACATTCAAGTACTGAAAGGGCACTGGAGAAAAGCGCCAGCAAAGATTTATCTCCTTACAAAGCTCGAGCAAAGGCCCCACCATCCACCAAAAGCGCCTCCCCAGTGATGTAGCTACCAGCCTCACTAGCCAACATCAAGGCAGGACCAACCAGTTCACGTGGCAGTCCCCAGCGCTTGAGGGCAGTGCGATTGGCAAAAGCTTCTTTCTCAGGATCACTGAGCAAACTCATGGGTAGATCCGTCAGGAAGGGGCCTGGGCAAAGGCAATTAACGGTGATGTTGAAAGTCCCGAGATCAATGGCACTGGCTTTCGCCAGCCCTATGAGGCCAGCTTTGCAGGCTGAGTAGGCATTGCGTTTTTCCTTCGAGCCCACGCCTAAAACCGAGGAAATGTGGATGACCCGCCCCCACTGGCGTTCCTTCATCCCCGGAACCAAATAGCGCGTGAGCGCCATACACGAAGTGAGGTCCAGTTCCACAATCCGGTCCCAGGCCTCATCAGTGATCTCATCAATGGCTTGAGGTTGATTTGAGCCCGCATTGTTAATGAGTATGTCCACTTTTCCCAAACGTTTCACGGCCTCTTCAGCCAGATTTTTCACCTGGGCGCGATCAATCATATCCGCGACCATCCATTCCACCCTCACCGGCAAGCCTTCGCCAATCTCTATTGCCGCAGCTCTCAGATCAGCCTCGCTTCGACTGGAAATAAATACATGCGCCCCGGCCTCGGCAAAACCACGGGCCATCGCCTTGCCCAGTCCTTTGCTGCCGCCAGTGACCAGGGCAACTTTACCAGTAAGATTAAAAAGTGGGTGAATCATGATGAAGCATCATACAAGCCGGGCACGAGATTCTTGCAACCGTCTCACAGCTTCAGCGTTCGAATCAAAAGCAAAATCCTCCAAGGAGACTTCGCCCAAAGGTATCAGAAGAATCTCAGAAACTTCCGCCGGACAAGGACTGAAATGCTCGAAACTTTCCACTTGGGTCAGAAAGAAAAGGTCCAACGTAGGCCAGAGATAGTCTTGATACCAATACCAGTTAGGCAGAGAAATAAAATAACGAAACGATGACGGAGGGATGTCCAAGCCTACCTCTTCTCTTGATTCCCGTGCAGCCGCTTCCTCGCCGGTTTCCCCAGGTTCCACGACTCCCCCGGGCAGACCTAGCTTGCCAAGCCCAGGCTCATGGGCACGGCGGGTGACGAGCAGTCGCTCTTGAGCATCTAATATCAAGGCCCCTGCGGCTGGAAAGGGAGTGATATAGTGTTTATAACCACACTCATTGCAAACATGCTGCCGTTCAGAAATGGCAGCCATGGAGTCATGGCCACATCTGGAACAGTATTGATAAGGAGAACCTGATAGCATGATGAAAGCCTAACAAAGTTTAATTCATGTATTTACCCACCTGCTCGCAAAGCCCAACAAAGGTTCTTTCGGCAAGGTTCATAGGCCGTCCCTTCAAATGTGATGTCACCCAACGACGACGAAGGCGGGCTTTCGGCAATGGCACCGGAATAAGCTGCCCTGCTGCTATTTCATTCCGCGCAATCCACCGCGCTGCAATCGCCACACCCAACCCAAGCTTGGCCAGTTCTTTGATCGCCTCACTGCTGCCTAACTCAATGAAGTGATTGAGACGCACTCCTTGTTTCAAAAAGAACTCCTGGATCATGGCAAAGTTTAAACTGCTACGGCTGGAGACGATAAAAGTCTCTGAAGTGGCATCTTTGATTCGCGGAGGTTTGGTTGCCCAAGCATGAAGGGGCGAAACCAGAAACTCGAGTTCATCTTCAAAAATGGGGTGGCAATCCAGGCGTGTCACATCAGGCGGACGCAGCGTTACAGCTAGATCCACTTCATTGGAGAGAAGTTTTTCGATCGTCTGTGGGGTTTCCCCTGGCACCACACGGATCTCATATTGAGGAAAGCTTTCTTTAAATTCCCGCAAAACGGTGGGGAGGATGAATTGGGAGGCTGCGGGAGTACAACCGATGGTTAGGCGGCCACGAGGGGTCATGTCCAGAGCACCCAGCATGGCACGAGCCTGATTCATTTCCTGCATGATGGTTTCCGCGTGCGGCAATAGCTCACGACCATGGTGGGTTAAATGGACACTTTTACCCTGCCGATGGAAAAGCTGGCAAGCGAGGTCGGTCTCCAAAGCCTTGATGGCGTGGCTGATGGCAGACTGGGTAAGATGCAGTTCGCGGCCAGCTTGGGTAAAGCTACCGCTGCGTGCCAGCGAGATAAAGGCGCGAAGCTGTCGGGTATCGAGCGGATGATCCATGAATTACATTCATACTGCATGTGAAAAAGATTGCGCGTGGTTTCTGCATGAGATTGGCACGCTGGCACCCCTGATGCTGATGGAATCTAGTGTCATGCCAAAGTCTGCTCCCCTATCCTCTGCCCCTCTTGCGGGTGTCGTCCAGCCGGTCCGCATCGGATTTATTCCGTTGGCCGACTGCGCCCCTCTGCTGGTGGCGAAGGAAAAAGAGCTGTTTCGGAAACATGGAGTTAAGGTCGAATTAAGTTGTGAGGTCGGATGGGCCACCATTCGGGAGAAGTTGCTTTATGGCCAAATAGACGCTGCGCATGCCATCGCCGGGCTGGCATTAGCCATGCGCCTGGGATTAAGCACGCCTCCTTGCCGAGTGGTGGCCCCATTCGTCTTCAATCTAAATGGCGATGCCATCACGCTGAGTCGTGACCTCTGGAACCGCGGCGTGCGTGATGCAGCGACCCTGAAAAAACTCATCCGCAGCACAACATCTCGTCGTTTGACTTTTGGGATGGTCTCCCGCTATGCCGCCCACCATTTTTTACTGCGCCGGTGGCTGATCTCGGGCGGCATTGATCCGAATACGGAAGTTCGCATTGTAGCCCTTCCCCCAACGCAAATGGCCGCCAATTTAGCGGCTGGCCTTATTGATGGATACTGTGTGGGGGAGCCCTGGAACTCAGTAGCCGTAGATAAAGGCGTGGGCTGGATCGCGGCGACCAGTGAGGATCTCTCCCCCGGGCACCCAGAAAAAGTGTTGTTAATGAATGAGGTTTTTATTGAGCAACATGGTGACCAAGCTCACGCCATTCGAGAGGCTTTGCGCGAATCCTGCGCTTTTTGTGATGTGTCTGAAAATCGCCCTGAGGTGGTCCGAATCCTCGCTGATAGCGGTTATTTTTCCAACGGTGAAGACATTCTCAAGCGCTCACTCATAGGTCCATTTGACCTAGGCGTAGGCAAAAGCATCGAGGCCTCCAAATTTCATATCTTCCATCGTTACGAGGCCAATGAAACCACCAGCGAACGAGGTCGCTGGCTTGTGGATGAATTCATTGCCCACGGACTCATCCTTCCCAGTCAACGCAACGAAGCCAGTGAGGCCCTGCGTGAATGCTGGAACTCTGATGCCCTCCCTTTCCCTGCACCGCTAGCCGCCGCCAAGAAAACCAGCAAAACCAATAAACGATCCAAATCCGCCCTCGCATGAAACCACCCGTCCCCACTCTTTCCCGCCGCAGTCTTTTACAGCGGTCCACCGCAGCCAGCCTAGGCACTCTTTTAGCGGGCCTCCCTCAGGGATGGGTCGGTAGCGCCTATGCCGACGACTCTCCTGAACGACCCGATGTCAATCTGGGCATCATCGCGCTCACGGACTGCTCCAGCATCGTTATCGCTCATGAAAAGAGCCTGTTTAAAAAATACGGCATCAAGTCCACCGTTACCAAAGGTGCTAGCTGGGCGGCTATTCGCGATTCATTGAGCAATGGCGACATTCAGGCCACGCACATGTTGATCGGCATGCCGATTGCTAGCACGATGGGACTGGGAGGTGCCCCTAAAAAGCCCATGATCATTCCCTGGCTTCTCAACCGCAACGGTCAGGCCATCACCCTCAAAAAGGAATTGAAAGGTAAAGTGGCCGATGATCCGAAAGCGCTGAAGCCTTTTGTGGATGAAGCTAAAGCAGCCGGAAAGCCCATGACCTTTGCCATGACTTTCCCTCCAGGCACTCATGCCATGTGGATGCGTTACTACTTGGCAGCCGGGGGTATTCACCCAGGGGATGCCGGCGGCGCTGGAGCAGATGTTTCCCTCATCACCATTCCACCTCCACAGATGGTGGCAAACATGAAGGTCGGCCAAATGGATGGCTTTTGTGTAGGAGAACCCTGGAATGCGCGCTCCATCGCAGATGACATTGGTTTCACTTCCATCACCACTCAGTCCATTTGGAAAGACCACCCAGAAAAGGTCTGTGCTTTTACCGAAGAATTTGCCGAGAAAAATCCCAAGACCGTCAAAGCCGTCCTGAAAGCATTGCATGAAGCCAGTGTCTGGTTGGACAAAATGGAAAACCGCGAAGAGCAGGCAAACATCGTCAGTGCCCCGACCTACATCAACTGCCCTCCAGAAACCATCCTGGGCCGTCTGCAAGGCAAATACGACATGGGAGATGGCCGCCGCTTCCGGGACCCAAATTACATGATCTTCAGTGACCGTAACTGCAACTACCCACAAGCGAAGTTCTGTGAATGGTGGCTCACGCAGCTCCGCCGCTGGGGCTTCACAGAAGGTGCTCCTGATTACGCCGCCGTTACGAAGCAGGTCATGCGTGGAGACATCTATGAAGAAGCGATGAAGGAGATCGGCTTCGCCCATGGCGGTGCTGACACAAAACCCGAATCGTTCTTCGATGGGAATGTCTTTGATCCGAAAAGCGATCTCGAAACTTACGCAGCTAGCTTCGCTATTAAAAGCCTTAAAGCCTAACAAACTTTAACCCTAAAAGCCAGATCTGGCGCACCGGTAGAGGTTTTTCTCTGCGCCGGATCTGGCTCCATGTCCGGAGCCCCCTCTTTTTCATCATTCCACTCCTCTTATGAACCTGCTCCAACGTTATAAACTTGATTCATTCCTCCTGCCGTTAGGCGCCATCCTCGTCTGCTGCTTTATCTGGTATGCCATCGCCGGGAAATCTGTGACCACTCTAAAGAAAGATGACTGGGGGGACACGGTCAAAGAAACCAAACGCTACGGCATCTCCAAAGACCTACCTACTCCCGGGGAAACATGGACGGCCAGCCGCAAGTATGTGGTGGAACCTTTCGCCAAGCGGGGAGAGTTGGACCAGGGCATTTTACGCTTCACCTGGTTATCACTGAAGCTTGTGGCCCAAGGGTACTTTCTTGCCCTCGTCATTGGCACCCCCATTGGTTTCTTCTTGGGACTGTCAAAGAAGTTCACCATCGCGTTTGACCCGATCATTCAAGTCTTAAGACCCGTTTCACCTTTGGCTTGGCTACCTTTGGGCATGATTCTTTTCAGCGGCGTCAAGATCATGGACGAAGGTGGTCGCACCACTTTCGGGGCCTCAGATGCAGCAGCTCTCTTTACTATCGCCATTTGTGCCACGTGGCCCACGGTGATGAACACCGCCGTAGGCGTGCGTGCTGTACCTCAGGATTATCTGAATGTGGCTAAAGTGCTGAAGTTGTCGAAAAGCAAAACGCTGTGGAAAGTGCTCGTGCCGGCCACCCTGCCCTACATGTTCACGGGCTTTCGACTCAGCTTAGGCATCGCTTGGCTCGTCATCGTAGCGGTGGAAATGCTTACTGGCAGGCCAGGAGTGGGCGGATTCCTGTGGCAGCAATACAACGCCAATAGCTTCGCCCACATCATTCTTTGCATCCTCACCATTGGCATCATCGGTTACGTTTTAGACCGTCTGATGAGTGTGATCGAAGGCCGCTTCAAAACTGCTTAACAGGAGAAATTTCATTCGATATGCCGCTCATCGAAATTAAAAATGCATCGAAGGGTTTCGGCCTTCCTGGCCAGCGAACCGAAGTCTTAAGCGATATCAATCTCTCTGTCGAAGAAGGTGAATTTGTCGTCATCGTTGGTTATTCTGGTTCAGGGAAAAGCACCCTCATCAACCTGATCTCCGGTTTAGTGAAACCAGACACTGGTGTAGCTATGATCGAGGGGAAGCCAATCACAGAGCCAGGCCCAGATCGTGGACTCGTTTTCCAGAACTACTCCTTACTGCCTTGGTTGACCGTGGAGGAAAACATCTCTCTAGCTGTAGATGAAGTATTCAAAGACTGGACTAAAGAACAACGGGCTGCCCATGTGGCCAAACACATTGGCATGGTAAAATTGAGCCATGCAGCTCACAAACTACCCAAGGAACTTTCCGGTGGTATGAGGCAGCGCGTTTCCGTGGCCCGCACACTGGCCATGAACCCCAAGGTCCTCTTGATGGATGAACCGTTAAGCGCCCTGGATGCTCTGACTCGCGCCACTCTCCAGGACGAGATTGCTGAGATCTGGCTGAGCAATAAAACCACCGTCGTCTGGATCACCAATGACCCTGATGAAGCCATTTTAGTGGCGGATCGAGTCATCCCCCTTCTACCGACTTCTCCAGCAACTTTGGGAGAATCGATTCAGGTGGACATCGAACGCCCTCGCGATCGCAAGGCCATCAATCACGATCCTAAATTCAAAAAACTCCGTGCACACCTGATCAGCATTCTGCTGGATGCCAAAGGTAAAAACAAAACGAAATCCACCCTCAAGCTGGCGCTGCCAGACATCCTTCCAGAGGATTTAAATCTAGTGAACAGCTTTGAGTTCCTGAACCGCCGGGGCCCTAAACGCCGCAACGAAATGAAGAACGAAGAAGTGGAGGTAAACGCATGAGTGTACTTAATCCCAAAATGCTCGAACTGGATCGCCTGTGGAAGATTTATGACACGCCCAAAGGTCCAGCAACGATCGTCAAAAACTTCAATTTGAAACTGAAGGAAGGTGAGTTTGCGACTCTGATTGGTCACAGCGGCTGTGGAAAAAGCACTGTGCTTATGATGGTCGCAGGTTTGAGTGAGGTCAGTCAGGGCAACATGATTCTTGCGGGAAAAGAGGCCGTTGGGCCGGGGCCAGATCGAGGCATCGTCTTCCAGTCTCCGTGCCTGCTACCTTGGATGACGGCTTTTGAGAATGTCATGCTTGGCGTTAACCAAGTGTATTTCACTGCTAGCAAGATGGAACGCCGCCAAATGGCTGAGTATTACCTCAGTATCGTCGGTCTATCCGATGCGATGCATAAATATCCATCGGAACTCTCCCAAGGCATGAGACAGCGAGTCGGCATTGCACGGGCCTTTGCTTTGCAGCCTAAAATGCTGCTTCTAGATGAGCCGTTTGGCATGCTGGATTCTCTGACTCGTTACGAGTTACAGGAAGTGCTGTTAGAACTGTGGCGTCGCAATCGCATCACCACATTGATGGTCACTCACGATGTGGATGAGGCCATCTTCCTCTCTGACCGTGTGGTCATGATGACTGATGGTCCCGAAGCAGAAGTGGGAGACATTTTGAGCATCCCCTTCAAACGCCCACGCAATCGCAAGGAAATCATGGAAGACCCACGCTATTACGAACTGCGAGAGCGCCTGATCACCTTCCTCAATGATCGTTCTCACATTCGTCCCAGCCGCGAACCTGAGTTTAAACCTTCCCCAGACATGGCTGCCGAAATGGCAGCTCACGTCATCCCTTTCCCGACAGCCGCCGCTTAGCCGAGAAAAACAACAATAACGCACCAACACCATCCTCAATACTGATGAAAAGGCTAGCACTCCTCCTGGCAACGGCCTCTTTGGCCCAAGCAGGTTCCCCCGCCCCCATAACACCTGTGCCTCCCGCACCGCTACCCCCTCCAGGGTATGCACCCATCACACTCTTGGACGGTAAACTTACCGTGGATATCCAAGAGAAGATGCGCGTCGAAGTTCGTGAAAACAACTTTGACTTCAATAGTGCCGTTAATGGCCCTCAAGATGCCTCATGGCTACTTCAGCGCTTTCGGTTAGGCCTCGGATACAGTTTCACTCCTTGGTTTAAAATCTACGCCCAAGGACAAGATGTGAGAGAGATCGGCGGCAGCCGACCGAATGAAATCGGAACTTTTGCAGCTGAAGGCGATGATACCTTTGATCTCCTCAAGGCCTATGTGCAATTGGGGGACATCAAAAAAGGCCCCAGCGCCACCATTGGCCGTCAATTCCTGAGTTATGGAGATCAAAGACTCGTGGGCCCGTTGGAGTGGCTCAACCAAGCGCGTACCTTTGATGCGCTGAAATTGCGTTACGCCGCACCAAAATGGTCCTTGGATTTTTTCAGTTCGAGTCCCGTGGTCTTTAAAGATCATGAGTGGAACAAGTCCACCTTCCTTGATGATGATGACAATCTGAATGAAATCTTCAGTGGTCTTTATTTCAGCACACAATTCGTGCCGGTGAATACAACGACGGATTTTTATGTCTTCCACAAAATGGATGACGGCAATGCCAACTTCGGACCCAAACTCGGCGACACCAATTTCCTCACCTTCGGCACCCTGTGGAAGGGCGATGCAAAGAAGCTACGGGGTTGGGACTACGAGACCGAAATGGCATTCCAAACCGGCGAAGTCAACGGACGCGATCTGACCGCCTTTGCCGGCCACTGGGGAGCCGGTTATAACTGGCTGAGCCATCCATGGAAACCACGTTTAGGTCTGCAATACAACTATGCCACAGGCGACCAAAACCCTGCGGACGGTGACATTGAAACCTTTCAGAACCTGTATCCGACGAACCACTTGTTCTATGGCTACATGGACACCACCGGCTGGACCAACATGCACAATCCTCAGATCAACTTCAGTGTCATGCCCACGCCAAAGCTAAAGCTCATGCTGGACTATCACATCTATTGGAATGCTAGTAACGACGACGCTTGGCGCCGTGTAAATGGTGTCACGGGCGTCCGTCCAGTGAATGCTGCCGCTCGTAACGCCAGCAGCTTTCGTGGACAGGAAGTGGACCTGACTGCTGTTTACAAATTAAATCCTCACGTGGCACTTCAGGCGGGTTACAGCCTATTCATCGCTGGAGACTATCTCTCAGACACTGGAGCGGATGATAATGCCCACTTTGGATACGTGCAGGTGCAGATTGACTTCTAACAATCAATAACACTGCAAAGCCGCAGCGATGCTACACGACAGGCATTGGTCTAGGCAAGCCTGACAGGCGGAGGAGCGTGGCCAAACTAGGCCGCCAACACACCGGAGAAAACCGGGTAAAGTTGTTCTAAACAGAATTGGCACGCTCCTCTATTCATGAATTATATTCATGCATATCCAATAAAAGATTCACAGTGTAACTGAAAGCTATACGCGCAATTGGCACGCAGGTGGCTATTTGAAAGGGGCATCAACCAACCGCCCAGAATGAAATTATCCGACCTCAAAAGCTCCGGCCATTGGCCCACCTTGCTGACTGCATTTCTCTATTTTGATGTCAGTTTTATGGTCTGGACCATCCTCGGCGCACTCGGGGCACAGATCGGTGCCACACTAGAACTGACACCTCAGCAAAAAGGTCTCATGGTCGCAGTACCCTACTTGTCTGGCGCCTTTATCCGTATCCTACTCGGACTGCTAGTGGATCGGATCGGTGCTAAAAATACAGGGCTTATCGCACAGGTCATCGTCATTGCAGGAATGACGGTAGCTTGGCTAACGGGCCTGCATCAGTTTTCACACACCTTGATATTAGGCATCGTACTGGGGGTTGCTGGGGCCAGCTTCGCGGTAGCCCTTCCTCAGGCTGGCCGGTGGTATCCGCCAAACATGCAGGGCCTGGTGATGGGGCTAGCGGGTGCTGGCAACGTCGGCGTAGTGATTGATTCACTTCTAGCTCCACGCTTAGCCGCCGTTTACGGCTGGCAGGCCGTTTTTGGATTTGCCTTGATTCCATTGCTTCTTGTCTTGGTCATCTATGGAGTCTTTTCAAAAGAGGCTGAGGTCAAGATCAAGAAAAAGACCCCCAAGGATTATCTGAACCTTCTAAAAGAAAAAGACGCTCACTGGTTCTGCTTCTTTTATACCATCAGCTTCGGCGGCTTTTCAGGACTGGCCGCCTCATTGATTATCTATTTCACATCGGAGTTCGGCCTTAGCGCTGTGGATGCAGGGACTTGGGCGGCAGGTTGCACTCTTATCGGTGCCTTAGGAAGGCCTGTCGGTGGAGCCATAGCAGATCGCCTTGGGGGTATCCGTGCCTTGCATGTTCTATTCATCATAGCTGCAACTTCATTAGTCCTCGCCGCCTTCGCAGGAAGCTTGTTCGTTTCAGCCATCGGATTCTTTTTAGCTTCGGGTGCTTTTGGCATGGCCAATGGCTCCGTTTTCCAGCTACTCCCTCAACGTTTTGCCAAAGATATTGGAGTGATGACGGGCTTAGTCGGCTGCGGGGGTGGACTTGGCGGCTTCATGCTGGCCAGTTCCCTGGGCTTTTCCAAAGGATGGACAGGCAGCTATACCACCGGCGTGCTGGCTTTCGCATTCCTCTGTGTGCTGGCCTTGATTGGCCTTGCTCTGGTGAAAACGCGCTGGCGCACAACATGGGGCGCGATGGCCCAGGCACGCATCTGAGCCCACCTAACCATCTTTGTTTCGTTCAAAGCGCAGCATGAAGATTCACACCACCAGCTACGGACTGCCAAGGACCGAGGGAGAAACTTCCTCGGATGCTTTTGCCGTTCGCGCTTGGGATGAAACAGTGATCGCTGTTTTGAGTGATGGAGCAGGGACTGGACTCCCCGCACGGGAAGCCGCCAAGAGAGCCGTCGAGACATTGATGGAGAATTATAGCGTGCGACCTCGCTCATGGGATCCGGCACGTGCATTGAATGAGTTTACCCATTTACTGAACCGCTCTTTATTCCATGAATCGGTAGCCCGCTACGAACGGCCAGAGATGGTCGCGACACTGGCGGTCACGGTCGTGGAGGGCAATCGCCTCTATGGCATCAGCGTCGGCGACTCGAGAGTGACACTGTGGCGGAATCAGAAGCTCATCCAGCTTTCCGAAGACCACGTGGATGCTCTCCAGAAAAACATGCTGACGCGTGCCTTAGGCATGGAAGAGGAGATCAATCCGCACGTTTTTCAATGTGATCTCCAGGACGGTGATGTAACCCTCCTGTGCAGCGATGGTTTATCCAACCATCTGAATACAGCCGACTTAGCTGCTGCGATGCAACAACGCAGCAGCGCACGCAACCTCGTGCTGGACGCACGCCGGAATGCCAGTCAAGAAACCTTGGATGACATCAGCGCCGTGGTGCTGGACATCCGCCAGACCGGCAAACTACGCACGATGAGCCAGCGAGTTCTACCCGTTCCCGAGACGTTAACGAAAGGCGATAAAATCGATGGTTATGAGCTGCTGCGTTCCTTTCATGGCACCGACCGAGTCTGGCTGGCTGAAAAGGATGGAGTGAGAGTGGTCATTAAATTTGCCCCTCATGAAGCACGCAGCAGTGAGGCCCACCTAACTGCTTTTACTCGTGAAACATGGAATGCCACGCGTGCACAATCTGAGCATTTTGTGCGTGCTTATGAACCGCTGGGGCAGACCGCCAGCTACTACATCATGCAGTTTGTGGATGCACCCAGCCTGCACACAGTCTTGCGTGAACGCATACTGTCCGTGGACTCTGCCGTAGCCCTGGGGCGCTTTCTTGTGGAGGCCTGTCAGACGCTTTTGCGGATGGATTTGGCCCACGGGGATATCAAACCAGAAAACATTCTCTGTGCCGGTGACTATGCCCGATTGAGCTTCAAATTGGTGGATCTAGGCAGTGCCGTGCAGATCTTCTCAGAAACCTCCCGCGCTGGAACAGCCAGCTACTTAGCCCCTGAGAGATTTCGAGGGGCACCCAACAGTGAGCGCACAGAAATTTTCGCCATCGGGGTGGTCCTCTATCTCTCGCTGACTGGCAAATTGCCTTATGGCAACATCGAACGTTTTCAGACCCCCGCGTTCGGCGCGGCCAAAAGCCTAACCAAATTAAATCCAAATATCCCGCCGTGGTTAGAGACCGTCGTGCGCCGAGCCATCGCGCTGAAACCTGAGCGCCGCTACCAGCACTATTCCGAACTGGCCCATGATTTGGCCAATCCAGAACGGGTGCAGCCGTTCTTCGAAAACTTCACGCCATTGATCGAGCGCAACCCGCTCATTTTCTACCGCACCGGATTTTTCATCCTTTTGGTTATCTCTCTGCTTCTTTTTTTCAAGCTGATGACCCTTTCCTGAATTTTTCACTTTAATCACCGCCATGTCCCGCGTTCCCCTCATACCTGAATCCGCCCCTTTCACCGCCGAGCAACGAGCTTGGCTCAACGGCTTTCTGGCTGGCCTGATCAGTCGTGGAGAAAGCCCAGGTGTCTCCCTTTCCCCCGCAGCCGAAATGGCGAAAAAGTCTCTACTCATCGCTTTTGGAAGCCAAAGCGGCAATGCGGAAAGTTTGGCCAAGCGGCTGGCCAGGGAAGCAGCGAGCCGGGGTTTTGCCGCACGTGCGGCAGGCCTCGACTCGCTGCAACCGGCCGACCTGATTCGCGAACAAAATGTTCTACTCATCACCAGCACCTGGGGTGAGGGTGACATGCCGGACAATGCCATTTCTTTCTGGGACAGCATCAATCAGAATGGCAGCAGCCCTAAACTGGATGGCGTTAAGTACAGCGTCCTCGCTCTAGGTGATAAAAATTATGGTGAAACTTTTTGCCTAGCAGGCAAAAAAATCGATGCTCGGTTAGCAGAGCTTGGTGCGACACGCGTGACGGAGCGCGTGGACTGTGACGTCGAATTTGATGAATTGGCTAAGACCTGGAGCAGCACCGCTTTCAGTGCCTTGGAAACAGGCAAAGGAGTATCTGTGGACGTCATCGCAGAAGTTCCTCCCGCAAAGGAGATCGAAGAAACAGGCTACAGCAAAAAGAATCCCTTCCCTGCGCCACTGATCGCAAACGTCGCCTTAAACGCGAGTGGCAGTTCCAAAGACACCCGACACATTGCTTTCTCCCTCGCAGGCTCTGGTCTTGACTATGAAGTGGGGGACGCTCTGGGCGTGTATGTCAAAAACTGCCCTGAAGTCGTAGATGCCATCATTTCCGCCCACAGTCTGGACCCACAGGCAGAGGCAGCCTTGCCAGATGGCGGTACGGCACCCCTTCGTGACGCCCTTATTTCTAACTATGAAGTGCGTCATCTTCACGGGATTACTCCTAACCAGTTATTGAATACAGCAGATTTTGTCACCAGCCTGAGGAAACTTCAGCCACGGCTTTACTCCATTGCCTCCAGCATCAAGGCCCACCCCGAAGAAGTGCATCTCTGTGTAGGAGCTGTGCGTTACGACGTCCACGGCGTGCAGCATAAAGGCGTCGCCAGCACCTTTTTATCGGATCGTCTGGATTTGGGGGAAACGACCGGCGTTTTCTTCCATGTGGCTAAACACTTCCGCCTCCCGACGGATCTCAGCAAGCCCGTCATCATGGTTGGGCCAGGAACAGGCATTGCCCCATTCCGTGCGTTTCTAGAGGAGCGGGAAGCCACAGGAGCCACAGGTAAAAATTGGTTATTCTTTGGCGACCAGCGGCGCACCACCGATTTCCTATATCATGACCAGATCATCGAGTGGGTGCAGAAGGGCGTCCTCACCCGCCTGGACACAGCCTTTTCACGGGATCAGGAAGAAAAAATCTACGTACAGACCCGCATGCTGACCGCTGCTGCTGAAATGTGGCAGTGGCTGGAGGAAGGTGCTCACTTTTATGTCTGTGGTGATGCTAAACGCATGGCAAAGGATGTGGATGCCGCGCTTCATGAAATCATCCAGAACGCAGGCGGTCGCACAGCAGAAGAGGCCAGTGCTTATGTCGCCGACATGAAGAAAAACAAACGCTACCAGCGCGACGTGTATTGAAGCCTCTGCCAAGGCCAGCCTCCAAAAACACCCTTCAATTTTACCGCTATGACCACTCTTGCTATTCCTTCGTCCTCGGCAGATAAAAACTTCTCCGCTGAACAGCAACGTTACCTTGAAGGCTTTTTCGCCGGGGTGACCGCTGGGGGTGTTTCATTTGCGGATCTCTCAGGATCTTCAGCCGCTAAGCCCACTTTACCGGAAGGTCCTTCTTTAGATGACCTCACGAAGGAGGAACGCATCAAGCGTGAGTTGCATCCCTTTGATGCCATCGAACAGCTAGTGATGGACGCGCGTTGGAACGCCAAGCCCGAGCCTGAATCCATTTTTCGTTACAAGTGGAACGGGCTTTTTTGGCTCAATCCAGTGAAGGATGGTTACATGTGCCGTCTGCGCATTCCAGGTGGCGTGGTGAAAAGCTACCAACTGCGGGAGCTTGCTTCGATCACCAGTGAATTGACCAGTGGCTACATCCAAATCACTACGCGGAACAATTTTCAAATCCGCCTTATCGAGCCCAAAAATTGCCCAGAGGTTCTGCGCCGCATTCAGTCCTGTGGACTTCATTCTAAAGGCGCAGGTGCTGACAACATTCGCAACATCACAATGAATCCATGCGCGGGTTATGATCCACATGAAATCATTGATGTGCGACCTCTGGTGAATGAGTTGGCTACACTGATCATCGCCTCCAAAGAGTTCTACGATTTACCGCGTAAATTCAACATTGCGTATGACGGGGGAGGCCTCATCAGTGCCGTGGAAGACACCAACGACATCGGAGCGAGCGCGGTGAGGATTGGGGAAAACAGCGATGGCATCGAACCTGGTGTGTATTTCCGTATTGCCCTTGGTGGAGTCACTGGACATCAAACTTTTGCCAGCGATTGGGGAGTGATTGTCAAGCCCGAGCAACTCAACGATGTAATGGTGGCTTTGCTGAGAGTATTCATCAAGCATGGGGACAGGACCAACCGGAAAAAAGCACGGTTCAAATATGTCGTCGAAGGCATGGGACTGGATGGTGTATTGACAGAGACAGAAACATTTTTGCCCTTCAAACTTACCCGTCTCACGCCAGAATCAGCCATCCAGGAAAAGCGCAGCTTCACCCAACAAGGACACTCACACATAGGCACCTTCCCCCAGAAGCAGGAAGGCCTCGTTTACATCGGAGCCACCGTGCCAGTGGGCCAAATGACAGCCAAACAGATGGAGCGTATCGCCGATCTTGCCGAGAGTTACGGTTCAGGTGAAGTGCGCCTCACGGTGTGGCAAAACTTCATCATTCCCAATGTAAAGTCAGCCTATGCCGCTACCTTGGCAAAGTCTTTGAGAAAACTGGGATTTCCTTGCGAGCAATCGAATGTCAAAAGTGGGTTCGTGGCCTGCACGGGAAATCGTTACTGCAAGTTCGCCGCCAGTGATACCAAAGGACATGCGATCGCGATGATGGAGTATTTGGACAAACGAGTGAAGTTGGACAAGCCCGTCAACATTCACTTCACAGGCTGTGCCCACTCCTGCGCCCAGCATTTTATGGGAGACATCGGTTTGTTAGGCACGAAGGTGAAATCAGAATCAGGAGAAGGCTACCACATCACCGTTGGAGGCGGCTTTGGCGAGAATCGCAAAATTGGCCGACAAATATTTAGCGGCGTGCCTTTTGAATCCCTCGGCAGCACGCTGGAAACCATGCTGAAAGGCTTCCTCAAAAAACGCTCTCCAGAGGAAAGCTTCCATGGCTTTTGCAATCGGCACACGGTGGGACAGTTGCAGGAGATCTTTTGCGAAGAGTAACCGCGCTTGAGTGAGGATTTAAGACTTATGATTTATGATCTAGATCAACCCGGTATTGGAAGCAGCCAAGCAGCCAGCGGGAACGATGATCATAAATCGTCAATCCTAGATAGCTTGCTACTGGAAAACTTGCTGGAAGAGCAGCAGTGCCTACGCACCCCCGTCGCAGTCTTTTCAAAAGCGTATGATCAAGACACCCCAGCAAAACGCTTTGCTCATCTCATCCCTCTGAGCCAACCACAGCCTGATGAGCAATACTCATTTGAAGTGAACCTGGATGCTTGCACAGGGTGCAAGGCCTGTGTAGCCGCCTGCCATTCGCTCAATGGACTGGACGAAAATGAAAGCTGGCGGGATATGGGACTGCTGGTAGGCACCCGTAAAAAACCTTATCTACAAACAGTCACCACCGCCTGTCATCACTGTGCTGACCCAGCTTGTTTGAATGGATGCCCCGTATTGGCTTATGACAAAGATCCCATCACCGGTATCGTCCGTCATCTTGATGATCAATGCATCGGCTGCAGCTACTGCATACTAAAATGCCCCTACGATGTTCCCAAGTTTAACCTCAAGCGTGGCATTGTACGCAAGTGCGATATGTGCCAGGGGCGCTTAGCCGATGGCGAAGCCCCTGCTTGCGTGCAGGCTTGCCCCAATGAAGCCATCAAAATTAAAACGGTGAAGGTGGAGTCCATCCCCGTTTTTGGCAACATCCTTGCTGGGGCTTATGATTCCAGTTACACGCGTCCCACTACACGTTACCTCAGCAGTAAACCACTGCCCGACCATGCTCGCGCAGCAGATGCCGCAAAACTAGAACTTGACCATGGCCATGAGCCCCTAGCCTGGATGCTGGTGCTCACCCAGATGAGTGCAGGCGCTTTCATGGGCTGTGCGGCGGCTATGTGGGCTGGTGTACTGTCCCTCGACGCGGCGGCCATCACCAGCGCGGTAGCCCTCTCTTTCGGACTTCTTGGCATCGCCCTCAGCGTGCTCCATCTGGGGCAGCCGCTGAAAGCTTGGAGAGCCTTCATGGGCTGGAAAAAATCTTGGCTTTCCCGGGAAATCTTGGCCTTTGGTGCCCTGCCTGCTGGAGGTAGCACGATCGCCACCGCATGGTGGCTGGGCGATCCTGAGTGGATGCGACTGGCCGTCACAGGCACCGCCGGGGCGGCCTTGGCTGCGGTGCTGTGCTCCGTCATGGTTTATGTGGACACTCGACGGCCCTTCTGGGCTTTTCCACTCACAGCGGGTAAATTTTTGGGAACCATGCTGGTGCTGGGTGCTGGCCTATGCGCGGCCACCTGGAGTTTGTTAGGCCACCCAGCGGTCGCCTGGGCCATGACTGCCACTTTGTTATTCCGCTGGTCACTTTCCATCTGGGAAATGTCACGCTACTGGAGGGCTTTGGAAGATGAGGGGTCTCCATGGCATCGCTCAGCGAGCATTATCCACAAGCAGCTACGCACGCAGCTCGAAGTGCGGGGTATCCTGCTGATTCTAACAGGCCTTGTGATTCCAGTCACCCTCGCCGCAGGGGCGTCACTCCACTGGCTGCTGCCCTTGTCTGTTCTACTGACCTTTATCAGTCAGTTGATCGAACGCCGCTACTTTTTCACCGCAGCCGCAGGTCCTAAAATGCCAGGAAACTGAAAGCTATGCTCACTCTCCCCGCACCAACCTTTCGCGAATGGAATGGCCCCCTAACAGAGGATCTTGTTCGTGATCCGGCGCGATTTGGTTTGGGGCAACTTCCACGCCGTCTCCAGCCAGATAGCACCTCTAAATCCATCTGTGGTTTTTGCTCCACGGGCTGCGGTTTGAAGCTGCACCTCAAAGATGGCGTCGCCATCAATGCGACACCCGACCCTGACTATCCCGTGAACCAGGGGACCGCCTGCCCCAAAGGCTGGGAGGCGCTGACTGTACTAGATGCCGCTGATCGCGCCACCACTCCTTTGCTGCATGGTGAACCTGTGGACTGGCAGACAGCCATGAATGTCTTCAGTGAAAAAATGAAAGGGATCCTCGCTGAGCATGGCCCAGGATCAGCGGCCTTCATCAGCACGGGGCAGATCATGTGTGAAGAGATGGCCTTCCTCGGCACACTGGCCAAATTTGGCATGGGCATGATCCACGGTGATGGCAATACCCGCCAGTGCATGGCTACCGCAGTGACCGCTTACAAAGAGAGTTTTGGCTTTGATGCGCCCCCCTTCACCTATGCTGATTTTGAAGAAAGTGACGTATTGGTTTTTATTGGGGCCAATCCCTGCATCGCACATCCCATCATGTGGCAGCGGGTACTGCGAAATAAACGGCAGCCAGAAATCATCGTGGTGGACCCGCGCACCACAGAGACGGCCATGGCCGCTACCCAGCATTACGCCATCAAACCCAAAAGTGACCTCAGCCTTCTTTATGGAATCGCCCATCTGTTGATCCGTGATGGAGCCATTGACACGCATTTTGTTAACGACCACACCAGTGGTTTTGAAGCTTTTTCGGCCTTTGTACAAAGTTTCACCCCAGAGTTTGTCGCTGCAGAAACAGGACTTAGTGCAGCTCAACTGCAGCGCTTCGCCGACACCATTCGCACAGGCACTCCGCGAGTCTCCTTCTGGTGGACCATGGGGGTGAATCAAAGCCATCAGGCAACCCGCACGGCCCAGGCCATCATCAATCTCGCCTTGATGACAGGCAACATCGGCAAACCGGGCACGGGAGCAAATTCGATCACCGGCCAATGCAATGCCATGGGCTCGCGGCTGTTTTCCAACACGACGAACTTAATCGGAGGACATGACTTTAAAAACTCAGATCACCGAGCCAAGATCGCCGTAGCCTCAGGCTTCCCCATCGAGAAAATCACGGATCAGCCCAGTCTGGCCTATGATCAAATCCTTGAAGGCATCGAATCCGGCAAGATCAAAGCGCTCTGGATCATTGCCACGAATCCGAGCCATTCCTGGATTAACCAAACCCGTTTTAACCAACTCCTCTCCAAGCTGGATTTTTTTGTGGTTCAGGACATGTATTCCTCCACGGAAACAGCCAAACAAGCTCATCTATTTCTACCGGCGGCTGCTTGGGGAGAAAAAGAAGGCACGTTTATCAATTCAGAGCGTCGGATCGGCCTCAGCCGTCAGGTGCGCAGAGCCCCAGGCCAAGCCTTGAGTGATTTTCGCATTTTTCGCCTGATTGCCCATGCCTGGGGGCTTGGCGACCAATTCGCTGAATGGACGTCACCTGAAGCCGTATTCCAGATATTGAAACGTTTTAGCAAAGACCAGCCCTGCGAGATCACCGGCATTCAGGACTATGCCATGATCGAGGCGAGTGGTGGCATTCAATGGCCCCTGCTCCGCGCTTCTCAACCCGATGCGACCTCAGACATTCCCACGTTCGACACCGAGCGCCGACTGTTTACGGATGGTCGTTTTTTCACACCAGATCAGCGAGCTAAATTTATCTTCGAGGCCACGTCGCCACCGACTGAATTGCCAGATGAATCCTATCCACTCATTCTCATCACAGGTCGTGGCAGCAGTGCCCAATGGCACACAGAATCGCGAACTTCCAAGTCGGAGGTTTTAAGGAAATTAGCGCCCACAGAGCTTTTCTTGGAAATTCACCCTCAAGATGCTCAGGCGAGGCGGATTGAAGACCTAAGCCAAGTGACCATCCAGTCACGGCGTGCGTCTTTCACCGTGAAAGCTCGCATCTCGCCCGGGGTCAGCCAGGGGCAGGTTTTCCTGCCTATGCATGATGGCAGGGTGAATCAACTCACGCATTGGAGCATGGACCCTTACAGCCGACAGCCTAGCTATAAGCACTGCGCCGTAAACGTGAGTCTAGCCAGCCCATGAAGGAAACATTCACACGTTCAGGCTTGCTCTAACCGGGGATGTGAGGCACAGACAGGTACCGTGAACGCATCCCTGTCCAGTCTTCGTGGGGCCCTCTGGGGTCAATTTATCGGCGATGCTGCTGCCTTGGGCACGCATTGGATTTATGATCTCAATGACATGGCTCAAAAGTTTCCCGCTGGTATCCAGGGTTTCGAGACACCGCTTAAAGGGCATTACCACGAAGGAAAAAGGAGTGGTGATCAAACACATTATGGGGACGCTGCACTGCTCCTCCTGGAATCTCTTGCTGCGTGTGGCGGCCGCTTCCGTGAAAATGATTTTGGCATGCGCTTCCAAAGTTTTTTTGGAAGTGCGACTTGCCGCAGTTACAAAGATCACGCGACCCGTGAAACGCTGGACCATTTGCAGCAGCAGCCAGGAAATTTTCAAAATGGTGCCGATGATGACCAACTGGCCACCGTCACTCGCTTAGCCTCTGTGGTAGTGGCTTACCAAAAAGAAGATTTCATCACCATGTCAGATGCCATTCAGCGCCTGACCTTGGTCACGCAGAATCATGCTACGGCCCAGGCCTGTGCGACCGCCACAGCCGTCTTGCTGCGCACATTGTTGCAGGGCACCCCGTTCCAAGAAGCTTTCGAACTTACTCGCAAATCCCGAGAGGTGAGTTGCGATGGCTCAGACTACTTTGAGTTCGCATACATGCTACGGGAACTGGATGTCGTGACGGCGACAGGACGCTTTGGACAAAGCTGTCCCCTGCCCCAAAGTTTTCCTTCCGCCTTGCATGCAGCTTGGCGTCATCATGATCAGTTTGAGGAAGCTATTTTAAACACCGTGCGAGCAGGTGGTGACAATGCAGGGCGTGCGAGCATGGTTGGGGCTTGGCTAGGTGCCGTTCATGGCTATGAGGGACTGCCCCAGAGCTGGCTTGCGAAACTCACGGCGCACGATCGTATCGCCAATGCGATGGACCAACTCTTCTCACACCTCGGAGATTAAGACTCGTGATAAAAGCAAGGTTGACGCCTGCTTTTCCCCATTCCAGTCTGCGCACCCTATGCGCTTCGCCATCTGCAACGAGACCTACCCTGACTGGCCTTTTGAAAAAGTGTGTGAAGACGCCGCTGCGGCAGGCTATCACGCACTAGAGCTCGCTCCCTTTACGCTCAAAGAAGATCCCCGTGAACTCACTGAGGCGGATGCTCTACGCCTGAGCCGCATCGCTTCTTCTTTTGGACTAGAGATCTTAGGACTGCACTGGCTGCTGACAAAACCTGCTTGGTTTCACATCACCACTCCCGATGCGCTGCTGCGCAAAGAGACGGCCAAGTTCGGCCAACACCTCGCGCGTTTCTGCGCCATGACCGGCGGCCGCATCATGGTTTGGGGTAGCCCAAAAGCCCGCAACACTCTGCCAGAATGGCAGTATGAAGATGCCTTTAAACGCGCTGCTGACTCCGTCCGTGCCGTAGCTGAAGAGGCGGGTAAATATGGTGTGGTGATTGCCATGGAGCCTTTGGGCAAAAAGGAAACCAACTTCCTCAATACTGCCGAGGAAACCATCCGCCTATGCCAGATGGTAGATCACCCGAGCTGCAAGCTCCACCTCGACGTGAAGGCCATGAGTGATGAAACCAAGTCCATCCCCGACATCATTCGTGACAGCAAAGACTGGTTCGTCCACTTCCATGCCAATGATCCTAACCTCCTCGGCCCAGGCATGGGTGACGTGAAGTTTGAGCCGATCATTGGTGCGCTGCGCGAGGTGGATTACCAGGGTTACCTCTCGGTAGAAGTCTTCGATTACCGGCCCGGCCCGCAGCACATTGCCCGCGAGAGCATCCGCTATCTGAAGGAAGTCCTGGGCGCTTAATACAGCCCGCATCCATTCACTGAAGAACCACTCCAGGGTCCGCCCAGAGTGGTTTTTTTGTTTTAGGCGGGTGCCGGAATCGAAGCCGTCACAAGTCAAAATCCTTGATTGACACCCGGCCTCCGCTCAGGAACATATCAACGCATCTTGATGCGATGATTTGTTATTTTCATCTCAAACCTGAACCACGACACACCACACATGTCCGACTATAAAGTAAAAGACATCGGCCTCGCCGATTTTGGCCGCAAGGAACTCGACATCGCTGAAAGCGAAATGCCCGGCCTCATGGCTACTCGCGAGAAATACGGCCCGAAGAAGCCCCTTGCTGGCGTCCGCATCACGGGCTCCCTCCACATGACCATCCAGACGGGTGTGCTCATCGAAACGCTGAAGGAACTGGGCGCTGACGTGCGCTGGGCCTCCTGCAACATTTTCTCCACCCAGGACCACGCTGCCGCAGGCATCGCCGCTACTGGCACCCCTGTTTTCGCCTGGAAGGGTGAAACTCTGGAAGAATATTGGTGGTGCACCTGGAAGGCCATCATCTTCCCAGGAGACAAAGGCCCAGAACTGATCGTGGACGACGGCGGCGACGTCACGCTCCTGATCCACAAGGGTTATGAAATGGAAAACGGTGACGATTGGGTGAACACCCCTTCGGACAACCACGAAGTGAAGGTCATCAAAGACCTCCTCAAGGACATCGCGAAGAACCAGCCAGGCATCTTCCACACGATCGTCAAAGATCTCAAGGGCGTCTCCGAAGAGACCACCACCGGTGTGCATCGCCTCTATGAAATGGCCAAGGCAGGCAAGCTGCTTTTCCCAGCCATCAACGTCAACGACAGCGTCACCAAATCCAAGTTCGATAACCTCTACGGCTGCCGCGAGTCCCTTCTGGACGGCATCAAGCGCGCCACAGACGTGATGATCGCTGGCAAAGTCGGCGTGGTCTGCGGTTATGGCGACGTCGGCAAGGGCTGTGCAGCGGCTCTCCGCGGTATGGGCGCCCAGGTCATCGTGACGGAAATCGACCCTGTGTGTGCCCTTCAGGCCGCCATGGAAGGTCACCGCGTGATGCCGATCGAAGACACCCTCGGCTACGGCGACATCTACGTCACCACCACAGGCAACAAGGACATCATCACTCTGGAACACATGGAGAAGATGAAGGACCAGGCCATCGTTTGTAACATCGGCCACTTCGACAATGAGATCCAGGTGGACAAGCTTAATGAGCGCAAAGACGTCAAGCGTCTGAACATCAAGCCCCAGGTGGACAAGTACACCTTCCCGGCTGGCAACAGCATCTTCATGCTGGCTGAAGGTCGTCTCGTGAACCTTGGTTGCGCCACTGGCCACCCGAGCTTCGTCATGAGCAACAGCTTCACCAACCAGACCCTGGCTCAGATTGAACTTTGGGAAACCAAGGACAGCCGCCCAATCGGCGTGACCGTGCTGCCGAAGAAGCTGGACGAAGAAGTTGCCCGCCTGCATCTGGCCAAAATCGGCGTCAAACTGACCGTGCTTTCCAAGGACCAGGCCGACTACATCGGCGTGCCTGTCGAAGGCCCTTACAAGACGGACCACTACCGTTATTAATCCGGCGTCCGCCTGATTTTTAAACCCCAAAACCGTGAAGCGCGGGTGGCTGAAAGGCCATCCGCGTTTTTTATTATCGCGGTAATATCCTGCCAGCCTATCATCTGCACCTTCTTAGAAGTCTGGCGTTTTGGTTGATAAGGTTCGGCGCAAGCTCATTGTCATGGCACCGAAATGAGTTTCATCCCCCCGTCTCAGGCGTCCGTTCAATCCACACCGAAAGTTGCCTGGTGGCGTGTGCATGGGTTTCTCATCGGGCTGGGCGTGGCGGTGGCACTAGGGTTTGTCCTTCCTGGACCAGGGTCGCGCCATGGTATTTTGAAGCCTGACATCTTGAGCAATGCAGGCATCGCCCTCATTCTGTTTCTTCAGGGATTGTCTTTAGCCTTGGAGAAAATCAAAAGTGGGATGGCCAATTGGCGGCTTCATTTGGTGATTCAAGCCTTCACCTTCGGGGTCTTTCCCATGATCGGTCTTCTGCTCAATGCCGTGGTACCTTTGATTTGGACCACTCAGCCGGAAGCCGTGCGAGATGGGTTTCTCTATCTTTGTGTTTTGCCTTCCACGATTTCTACTTCGGTCGTGCTCACCGCTCTAGCTCGGGGGAACACCGCCGGCGCACTGTTCAACGCCGCTTTTTCAAACATCTTGGGAGTCCTGATCACTCCCCTTTTAGTTCATCTGCTCATGCAAAAAACGGGGCAGAGCGGTGACTTTGGTCCCTTACTTCTGAAGATTTCCTTGCTGACTTTGCTACCCTTTTCGTTAGGCATGCTTCTGCGCCCCAGCCTCAAATCTTGGGTGGATCGAAACAAAGCTTGGCTAGCCAGGATCAGCAATCTGGTCATCCTCTTCATTGTGTATGCAGCCTTCTGTGATTCGGTGGAACAGCAGATCTGGCATCGTTACGGCCCATCTTTGACAGCCAATACCTGTGGTTGGGTACTGTTTCTTTTCACCTTGATGTCGTTGCTTGTGTGGGTGTCCTGCAAAGGACTGAAGCTCAATCGTGAAGACCTGATCGCAGCCTACTTTTGCTCAGTGAAGAAAACTCTCGCCATGGGGGTTCCTCTAGCCATGCTGATTTTCGGAGATCGCCCAGACTTGAGCCTGATCCTGCTTCCTGTCATGCTCTACCATCCACTCCAGCTTTTCGTCAACGGGCTGCTGGCCAATCGCTGGGCGAAGCTTTCGCCCACGATTTAAAGCTCTGACTTACCGGAAGCGCCCCTTTACGTTCAGGCTGCCAACTGACCAGTGATGGGCAAACGAACATCCTGTGCTTTGGGGTTCATTGCTGTGATGCTGTTGAGGAAACTGATGTTGAGCTTATTGCCTTCAAACCGACAGGTCACCGTGTCATGATGAGGCGTTTCATAATAACGCCAGGTCATGACCAGTGTGTTCTCATCCGACCAAGTGGCACTGCTGGCAACCTTGGAGGTAACTTGGGTTTTAGGCTTGCCTCCAGAGATGAGCCTAGGCGGGGTTTCTGGAAAAGCAGTGATCCCCGTCTGCCAGCGCTCCATACCGCAGGCGACGACATGGGGACCTTTAGCCGAACGCGCAGTAAATACGCAGGTGTTTCCTTGGAAAACAAAAGTCGCAGCCGTTAGCCCCAAGGCGTTATCATTCAGATTGAAAACTTTGCCGCTAACACGCTCCATGTTAGGCGAATCCACGCTACCTTTACTTGGTGGAAGATTCAACGCCGATAGTTTTGTCACCAGGGCAGCATCTGCTTCCGGGCTAGATCCATTCAACGCTGGCAACAAATGCTCCCACACAAGATCTAGCTGCCCCTGCATGTTTTTATTTTCGCTCGTCATCACAATGACAGCATCATGCTCCGGCAGAACGATGGTGAATTGACCAAAAGCGCCATCGCCGCGGAAGTGACCGTGTTGGCAGCGCCAGAATTGGTAACCGTAACCCTGTAGCCAGTCGTTCTGGGCTTTCGGGCGGTCTGGTTTGTCACCCCCAGGTTGTTGAATATGGAAAGCCGTGGCCTCGCTCACCCATGAGGCTGGCAGGAGTTGCTTACCCTTCCATTTCCCTTTTTGCAGGTAAAGCTGACCAAACTTGGCCATGGCCTCCGTTTGGATGCTCAGGCCCCAGCCACCCGTATTGATGTCGAGTGGGCAGGTTTCCCATTTCATGCCCGTGATACCTAGTGGCACAAACAAACGCGGGGTCAGATAGTCCAGGATTTTTTGTCCTGTCACCTTCTGCACAATGGCGGAACACATGTAAGTGGCGGCACTGTTGTACATGAAAACTGTTCCAGGCTTGTGGGTGATCGGCTGGGCCAAAAAAGTGCGCACCCAGTTTTCCGATTTCACCACGGCCTGAGTCGGCTCTTTTTCATTGCCCACCGACATGGTCAGAAGGTCCTTGACCCGCAGGGACGCCAAATTTTCGCTGATGGTTTCCGGCAAATCCTCAGGAAAAAAAGACACCACCTTGTCCTCCACTCTCAGCTTCCCTTCAGCTACAGCCAGCCCCACCGCCGTGGAGGTAAAGCTCTTGCTCATGGAGTACATCGTGTGGACTTCGTCTGGCGCATAAGGTGCCCACCAACCTTCGGCAACGACCTGCCCATGGCGGAGCATCATGAAGCTATGCAGCTCAAACTTATTCTGCTCCAGGGCCCCCAAAAATGATAGCACGGCCTCTGAGGAGACCGATTGATCCGCAGGGCTACTGCGTGGCAACTTACCACTAGCAAGTGCAGTGGTCTCCGCCCATGTCGGCGCTAGCCAGAGCCCCACGCTGCCGAGGCTGAAGTGTTGGAGAAACGCGCGGCGTGTGGGATTCATCCCCAAACGCTACAATGCCCTCTAGCGTGTGGGCAAGCCCGATATTTCGGCGGGCACAGCAACTGCAAAACAAAAAGAGTAAGCGAACGCAACGAGGCGAGCTTACTCCACTTTGAGTCGTGATTAAAAACTAGACGGAATTAAGGCTTGCGCGCCGTAGGGGCAGGCTTCGGCTTTTCCTTCTTTGGCTTTTTGACTTCTTTTTTGTGAGCGTTGTTGCCTTTAGCCATAATGTGGAAGGGGTTGTTTTGACCCTTGGGTCTTATTGATAATCGCCTATCCGATGAATGCAAGTGCCTGCATCAATTGCACACGCTATTGCTAGCGCCCTTACACTGAGAGGCAAGGCAATCAAGCGATCACTTCTTGGATCACTTTGCCATAACTGATCGGCACTGGACGATTTGCCACATCATGAACTTCTGTATCATGTCGAATGCCTAACAAATGATACATGGTCGCCGCCAGATCATCTGGCTTCACAGGTTTTTCCGCTGGGTATTCGCCATTTTTATCCGAGGCACCATGCACAAAACCACGCTTCACGCCGCCCCCAGCCAGAAGAGCGGTGTAACACTGAGGCCAGTGATCACGACTGATGTTTTTATTAATCTTGGGCGTGCGTCCGAATTCCCCCACCCAGACGACGAGGGTCTCATCCAGCAAGCCTCGATCATCCATGTCATTCAGAAAGGTAGGCAGTGTCTGATCTGTCATCGGCATGTGGTATGCATCAATGATGGGGAACATCCGGGTATCATTGAATCCGTGGGTATCCCAGCCTCCTGAGGTGGTGCTCTGCCCACCAATACTGGGGGCAAAGTTCACCGTTACAAACTTCACCCCGGCCTCGACGAGCCGACGCGCCATGAGACAGCTCTGGCCATAGGCCGTGCGTCCGTAAGCATCACGGATTTTATCGGGCTCTTGGGAAAGATCGAACGCAGCCCGCAGCTTCTCACTGTGGAGCATGGAAAGCGCCTTTTCGTAATACCCCTCAATGCCCTGAGCCTCTGCGGAATGGTCCATGAGTCGGGTCTGGGAATCCACGAGCTTTTGCAACTCCCGCCGGGCTGTGAGTCGCTCATAGCTGATACCAGAGGGTAGGCTCAGTTCAGGCAGGGCGAAGTCGGGGGCACTGGGATCACGCAGCACAAAAAAAGGATCATGCTGCTTGCCCAGGAAACTGGCACGCTGCCCGGGGGTGAAAGAGCCATCGCTCACCGTCCACGGAAAGCTGGCAGCAGTGGGGATTTCCCCCCGGCCTGGAGCCAAACGATCCACCACGGAAGCATAAGCAGGAAAAAGATCCGGCGAATCTTTGAGGCGTTGATCATCACTCGGCGGGGCATGACCACTGAGCGCGTAATAACCAGCGCTGTTGTGATTCTTCATCGTGTGATGCATGGACCGGATGAGCGTCACCTTATCCATGATCTTGGCCGTCTTGGGCAGACGATCTGAAACGTAGATACCGTCCGCACTGGACTTGATGGGTTTATGAAAACCTCGAATCCCCTCTGGGGCATTCGGCTTCATGTCGAAGGTCTCCAGGTGACTCGGCCCACCCCACTGAAACAGAAACACCACGGACTTCGCCCGGGCGATCATTTTCTCCGTCACCACGGCCTCACTCGCACGAAGGATGCGCGGCATTGTCAATCCCAGCATGCCCAGACCGCCCGCCGTGAGCAAACGACGGCGCGACCAAGGTGCAGGAGAACAAGAACCAACTGAATCTGAAGCCATGGTGAGAATACGTGCCTAGGACAGGCTATGTTGCGAATGAGAAATTCTGGGGGACTGGCTACCTTCCCATCAATAATCCTTCGTGCAAACCGAAGGGATCCGTGGTTCAGAAAGGAGACTCTGAATGCCTGACCACCCAGCCAGTCCCGCTCGACCTGCCGCCCAGTCCTTGTTTGACTTGGGCATGCCGCGCCTAGGTGGTGAGGAATCCCCTGCCCTCCAGACGGCGCAGCGGATTGCCCGTGTGCAGATCGAGACCGCTGCCGCGCTGGAACTGGACTATGCCATTCCTGAAAAGCTTGAGCGCCAGATCGGAATCGGCACACGTGTCATGGTGCCCCTTCAGCATCAGCGAGTTTCGGCCGTGGTGATTGAGCTGCTAGAATCCACCGAGTACAACGCAAAGTTAAAGGAAATCGCCTCCTTGGTTGGCTCTCGCCCCATGTTCACCCCAGGGCTGCTCAAGCTGGCGAATTGGATCGCCGATTACTACGTAGTGCCAGTGAACCGTGTGCTGCGCACCATGCTGCCGCAAGCCGTGCGGGAAAAGCCAGAAACCTTTCTCACCGACAGCCACCTCAAGCTGGCCAAAGAACCTCCGCCGGATGTCTTTGAAAAGTTGCACAGCACGGCCCCCATGCAGGCTCGCATTCTGGAAAAACTGCGCAGCAATGGAGGCGAGGCCACCCTCAGTGAATTGCGACGTGAACTGCCACGCGCAACGGCCATCATTAAACCCCTTCTCAAGGCAGGCTGGATCACCCGTAGCGAGGTCCGAGTGGAAAGGGACCCGTTTCAAACCGAGGAGTTCTTACCCAGCCAGCCTCTGACCTTCACCGAAGAACAAAAGACCGCCTATGAGGCCGTCATCGTCGCCATGGATGGAAAGGTGAAGGGTGAAACCGATACTCCAGCGAAGACTCCACGCCCGGAACTGCGCACTCATCCCACCCTATTACTGCACGGCGTGACTGGAAGTGGCAAAACTGAGGTGTATCTACAAAGCATCGCTGAGGTGCTAAAGCGGGGGAAAACCGCCTTGGTACTGGTGCCAGAAATCAGTCTCACACCGCAAACGATTGAGCGTTTTAAGGCTAGGTTTTCAGAACAAAAAGATACCATCGCCGTCCTGCATAGCCATCTCAGCGATGGCGAACGCCACGATGAATGGTTCAAGATCCACGAAGGCCGTGCCCAGATCGTCATTGGTGCGCGCAGCGCCATCTTTGCCCCCTTGGAAAACCTCGGCCTCATCATCGTGGATGAAGAGCATGAGCCCTCCTACAAACAGGAGGATGCACCCCGCTATCACGCTCGCGATGTCGCTGTTGTTCGTGGGCGGATTGAACGCTGTGCGGTCCTGCTAGGCTCTGCCACGCCCAGCCTCGAGTCGTTTCAAAATGCCACCACTGGTAAGTACGAACTGCTTCACATGACCAAGCGGACTGACGGCAAGTCCATGCCGCTGATTCGCATTGTGGACATGCGACTGGAACGACGCAAAGGCACTGAAGTTTCCTTTACCAACACGGGCATCCTGTCACAAAAACTGCGCAACGCGGTCAATGACCGTTTGGAAAAAAAGGAACAGACTATCCTGTTTCTCAATCGTCGCGGTTTTAATACCAGCCTGGGCTGCGTCTCCTGTGGCGAGACTGTTCAATGTCAGGAATGTGCCATCCCGATGACCCTGCACAAAAAGGACAATCGCCTCGTCTGCCACATCTGTGGTGCCCGGCGAGTGCCCCCCACCAAATGTCCGAGCTGCAAGGAACCTGGACTCAAGTACTCAGGCTTTGGAACGGAACGTGTGGAGCAGGCGGTGAGGGAAGTCTTTCCGCAAGCGCGTATGGCCCGCGTGGATACAGACACCATGCAGCGCAAGAATCAGCTGCGCGACACCCTCAAAGATTTTCGTGCCCAGAAGCTAGACATCCTCATTGGCACCCAGATGATCGCCAAGGGCCTCGACTTTCCAAATGTTACTCTGGTAGGCGTCTTGAATGCAGACTCCGCACTAAATCTGCCCGACTTCCGTGCAGCCGAGCGTACCTTTCAGCTTTTGGTCCAGGTGGCAGGAAGAGCAGGCCGTGGCGAAGTGAAAGGCGAAGTCTTTGTTCAAACCCATGCCCCCCACAGTCCAGCCATCCAGTTCAGCCGCCACAATGACTACGAAGGCTACGCGGCACAAGAGTTGGAGCACCGTCTGGCTTTCAAGTATCCCCCCTTTGCTCACATGGTGCTGATCAGTGCACGCGGCAAACATGAAGCTCAGGCCGAGTTCACTCTGCAAACTCTGCATAAGAGGCTAGAGCAAGACTTGCCAGAGGGCACCATTATGGGAGAACCCACCCCAGCTGCACTGGCAAAGGCCCATGGGCAGCATCGCTTTCAGTTATTGCTTCGCAGTGATAAAATCCGGGCATTGTGCGCCCATGTTAAACGGGTGGTCGAGGGGCTGACGGTGCCCTCTGAAATCTATGTCAGTTGGGATGTGGATCCCATGAATGTGGGGTGATCAAATTTAGCGCTGAGGATCACCTAACCATTGATGTAAAAATTCAAAGGTGCCCCTACCATGAATGGTGTGGGGGCCGTCAAAGTGCTCAATAACGGTGCGGTTGCCGATGCCAATCTGGTTGTACAGCTGGCGAATCTTGGCATACTCGTAGTTCACCCATTCATCCACTCCCACACCGTCTTTATGACCACGTTCCACCATGAATGGACGGGGAGCGATCAATGCACCCATTTCAGCATAATTAAAAGTGCGCCCCAGATTCCATTCCCAGATCTCATACTCGCCGGTGAAAACATAACTCAAGGGTAGATCCGTGGCCGCACACTTCCGCACCCATTCATTGAAGTCTCCCGAGCAAATGCTGAGGCAGTAATCGGTAAGCACTGCCGGAGTGCGCATTGCACTCTTACCACCGTAGCTGAGACCGTAAAAAGCAATCTTGTCAGGCTTCGTGAACGACTGGCTTTTGAGCCATTCAAGAATCAGCTGATGTTGCCCATTGATGACTGAATAGAGTGACTTTCCCAGCGGATTAAGCTTCCGTTGAAGCGAACGAAAAGCATCACGTCCCCGATAGGGATTATGTGGGGCAAAGACAATATATCCCCGCTCGGCCAGTCTCAGCGCAAAGGCCTTGTAAGCTTTCCAGGCCGCAGAATTCTCATCCGTCTCAAAGCAATGCTCGGGCAGCCCCTCCAGACCATGCTGGCAAACAATGACCGGACGTTTTTCACCCGGTTTCAATGACTTGGGCAATGCCAGCCACCCCCAAGCAAAGACATCTTGCCAGACATCCAGAGTCACCTCATGAATCACGACCTCTCCCACTTCTTTGATCATTCGACTGCGTGGATTCATCGGTACATCAGGATCAGGAAACCGGCCGATCACCTGAGACCAAAAACGTTCACGCTCCATGGCGATATGTTTTTCAAACGCCGGCACTGAGATCAGGGGCAGCTTCTTCCAAAATTCATTTTTTCGCTCGGCCTCATTAGTCACCAGCAACCGCTGGGTGAATACTTCCAATTCACGCACTTGCTCTTGCTGTGCCATCACTCGTCCTGCTGGCATGCTGGGGAGCGGGCTCTTTGACGCTGATGCCATACACGTCATCATCGCGGTGGCAGTCTCACCCGGGAAAAGATGTGCAACAATGTCCGCCTTGTTACTGTTCACGTCATACACACGTGCCCAATCGTGAAAAGCTGGTACCAACTGCCTCGCCCGCTCCATTTCTTCCAAAACAGCAGTCCATGAAGGCATGGTAATGAAACCAGGAGCAGCCACATTCCGCTGGCCAGGAGCCGCAACGGGCGGCCCCTTAATCTTGGGGAAATCAGCGTGCTGAATGGCTAGATGGCGAGGGGCGATGAGGGAGGCTAACTCTGCATCACCAAACTCGTGCAAGAGACCAAAGACATTGCGATAAATAGGTTCCTGCCAAAGCCCTTCACGAGGCCCAAAGTGCCCCCACACATAGATCGAATCAATGCGGGGATCCAAAGCCCCAGCGTATAGCGCCAACAGGCCGCCTTCGCCAAATCCAGCCACGCAGACAGGGCGTTGATCTGGCTGGTTCCTGAACCAATCAACCAGAGATAACACCTTCTGCAATTCATATCCCAGAATATGCCGTCCCAAAATAAACGACTGCCGGTAAATCCATTCGCGATGAGGAAGATTGGTCGAGATGCCCAATCGCTCACTGCCCGAGTAAGAAGAATCGCGCGAGATCAACATGGGGATGACAATTTGCGCACCTGCATTCACAAGCATGGCATCCAGCATCTTTTCAGGAGGAGTATCAGCATCTGGCAGGCAGATGATTCTCGAAAGTACAATCCCTTTGGGTTGGATCAACAATCCCTCCCCATGCACGCCCTCAAACACTCTCCATCGCACTCTCGACACCGTCGCTGTAGCGGTCTCCAAAACGACGGCAGAAGTCTGCGTATCACTCACGAAATCCAACGCAGCAATAGGCGAACGTGGATCTATAGCACCCAGGATTTCTTTTAACCGCATTCGGTTAGGCTGCACAGATGCTTCATAAGCTGAAGGTGAAGTAAAATCACGTTTCCAATAACTGGCACGCTTTTCTTTGGCAGTTTCCGTCTGTCGCAGAAGAAAACGGTCGATCCCCGCGACCATAGCAGCCGAACGATCAGGCTGGGGCTCCAGCGGAGCGGTGCCAGGAAGCTGCAGAGCAAGGGCGGCCAGTAGAGTGAGCGTTTGCATGGAGATGTCCTGGTGGAGATAAACCAGCAGAACAAACGTCGCTTAACCCCGAGACTCACAGACAATTCACAGGCATACGCACTCCTGTTTCGGAGCTACCCTTCACTTCCACTCTGGCTGACGGCGATGCAGACAATCACTGAGCCAGCGAACCAATTCATCCACCGACTCGTGCTTTTTCTTCAAAGCCGAGAGGGACTGCCAGTCAATCCGTTGGCGAGGTGCCGCCACGGTAATTTTCTGAATGCGCAGTTTTCCCTGCACAATTTCAAACTCAGCCGCGCTCATGATGCGCAGATCATTCGCGCTAGGGAGTTCATCCAGTTGGCTGCTATTGATGCCTAGGGTGCTGATGCCCACTCCAAACTGGTTTCCCAAGCTGCGCAGTGCATCCACCAGCGCTTCATCATTTAGAGACTCAGCAATCACCAATTCACTCTGCAGGGTCCAGCGAGTCGCACTCAGTGCTTGGAAAAATTGGGCCGTGTAATTGTCCAGCGTCAGCCCCATTTTGAGCTGCACCCCACTAAGCCCCACTTCAGGTCCGCCCAAGTGGCGACGGAGATCCAGCATGCCGGAATCAAATCGGGTCACTTCATCAGCCCCCGTTTCCAGATCCCACTCGGCAGTCACCAGGTCCGGGATGTCCCACAGCCCGCGTTCATCCAGCGGTGTGCTTGCGCGACCGTTCAGGCGGAATGGATAATGAGAGCGCAAAAGACAGAGCCTCTCATAAATGGCCAGCAAACGCTGAAAGCGAGACTGCACTGAGTCCCCTTCCATTTCACCACCGAACAAAAGACGTCCCGTGCCGTGAGCCTGCGCAGGTTTACTCAGGCGCTGATAGTACCCCTGCCCTTGATCCACCTTCGCAATGGGCGATGTTGAATCATAGCTCAGAATGGAAAAATGGTAACGCAGCGTGGCATCGCTGTAGTCATCGCCTAAGCGCAATCGCACCAGGCGGATCAGCTCAGTGCCTTTAATAGCCTCCTCGGGATCATCAGGTAAGATGTCCGGGAGGATGTGTCGAAGTTGTTCGCGCAGGTTCATTCCAGCGAAGGGATCTGAAGAGGCTGGAGAATGCAAGAGGCGGACCATGTTGGTCAAGATGGAAAGCGAGAAAGAAAAAGTTATCGTCGAGGCCTAAGCCTCAGCTTTTGATCTGGTAGCGAGTGCGGCGGCTGTTTAGCCAGCGCACGCCAAACATATCACAGGTGGCTCTCCAGGCCCGGTTACCAAAGCCGTATTTACTCACGCCGTGAACACGAGGGCGATGGTTGACCGGCATTTCCGTCACGCGATAATCCATGTTGCGGATGAGCGCCGGGATGAAACGGTGCATGCCATTGAAAAGTAGCAAAGCCTCACGGCACTCCTTGCGCATCACCTTCAGTGTGCAGCCTGTATCACGCACGTGATCGCCGATGAAGCGTGAACGGACCCCATTTGCAATCCGACTTTGCAGGCGCTTGAAAGGAGTGTCTTTGCGTTTGGCTCGATAACCACAGACCAGGTCAAACCCCGTGTGGAGTTTGGCAATCATCGCCGGAATATCTGCGGGATCATTCTGCAGGTCTCCATCCAGCGTCACGATGACATCTCCATAAGACTGATGAATCCCAGCGTGCATGGCTGCACTTTGACCGGCATTTTTGGCAAATTCCAGCAGTCTCACCCGTTCGTTTCGTTGCACTCGTTGTACCGTTGCATCGGTGCTTCCATCATCCACCAGCACCAGTTCGTAATCCATCCCCGCGAGAGCGGAGGCGATTTGACTCTGGAGTTCGACAACGTTGTCCTCCTCATTGTATAAAGGGACGACGACAGAAATAGCGGGTGACGAAGGCATGGTGCGGGCAGCCTTCATCCATCCCGCGCAGACTTGACGTGGCAAGTGGAGATTTTCATGACGGGTCAAGGAGCCAGGGGTACCCGAATAATATTGGGGGCACGACGACGCGCGCCAATGAAGACCGGGGAAAGCTGCCGCTCAAGCCACCGGTGCTTGATGTTTAGTAGCGTATTGAGCGCCGCAAAGTGCCAGGGACCATCCTCTGTGCGGATGCTGTATTGCAAAGCTCTGCCACCATCCAGAAGGGTCGCATGTTGCACTTCTAGCTTTCGAGCGATTTCCGTCACTTCAGCTACATTCATCACGCCCCCGTCTCCAGAAACGATGAAAATGATGGAGCCATCCTTTTTCATGCCAGCCAGGGACCGATAGCTGATCTTAGATCCATCAAAAAACTGATCCGGCTTCATCGAAACGTAAGAGAACGTAGTGTGGTTTTTCATCACCGAGGGGTATCCCTGAGTTCCTTCCTCCACAGGCCCTGGCACATCATCCAGCAGTGATTTCGGGCCAAAATAAGGACGCCCCGCTTTGACAAAAAAACAGCCGCTCCACTCAGGGAAAGCTCCATTCACCTGCACCCCTTCATGCCAGACCCAGCCTAGAGGTTTACCTTTAGGGTCACGAAAGTTAGCAGTGATGGAAAACCATAGGTTATCGGCCTCCATCCGCCGCGCAGCCGTGGTTCCAGCAAATTTAGGCTGCGTTTCAAAACTGGTCATGAATTCAAAATGCTCAGGTGCAAGTGTGATGACCTGGATTTCCGCCCCTAGAATTTGGTGTGCCACCTTGGCCATAACTCCACCTTCACGTCGCACCTTGAGTGTACACCAGCGCATGCCAAGTTCTGCATGTCGCTCGATCAGGCTTTGACTGATTTCAGCGGCCGTGATTTGAGGGGCTGCTTTCCACATGCCTCTTCCACTCTGGATCAATAAAGGTTCTTTCGAATCCCTGACCGTCAAGGCCACCACGTTACTATCCACATTAAAAAAGGCCACTCCTCCCAGCCATAACAAAACGCACGCAGCCAGTACTAGGAGCAGCAGCGTCTTGAGGCAGCCTCGGTATTTTGCAGCCTTTTTTTTCACGGGGGAGACCTCCATGATGCGCTGAATTTCTGCTGAGTCAAAGAATCCGGCAAGACTCGAGTAAAGTCAGTTCTTCGGCACCTCCGTTAATGCAAAAGACTCCGGGGGCCTTTCGCCAGCCCAGTTTGTACTTCCCTTCATATCACCCAAAAAAAGCTCATCGAAAGAACGACGGTAAGCTTTCGCTGAGGGTGGCCAAAACAAGCCTTCACGTAAACGCCGCACGATCTCTGCCGCACAGGTCAGAGCATGATCCACCCACTCCTCGCTGAAATTTTTCCAAGTCAGCACCTTTGTTTCCTGAACACTCTTGGGCAGGGTAAAATAGCCTACGCTGTCAGGCCGTAATCCCTGCTGCTGGAGCACCGCTGCATAGAGAGGAAGTTGCAAATCTTTCCATTGGTAGCGATTGCCATCACTCAGCTCAAAACACTTCCATTCATCACTTTCCAGAACTTGGCTGCGGCCAGTAATCTTGCGCACATGCGCCCCCAGGGGATCACTCGCCTGATCAGCCGTTTTGAAGTCAATCACACGTAGCTGGCCGCTCTCCAGATGACGATCAATGCGATCCACTTTGCAACTCAGCCGGGCACCTTCAATCAGCAGCGGGGATTCAGGAGCAGCAACCCATTCCGCAGCGTAAATCATCCATCCTGCCGCACGCTCCGCCGCCTCTGTTTCAGCCGCATGCCTTAGGCGCTGCTTTAGACTTTCTAACTGGAGGTGAATCAGGGGAGCTGGTCTTTGGCCATAGAGCTGATGAGCCTGTTCCACGGCTGTTTCAATCAGGAAATCGGCCAGAGCACTTGCATCTGCACTCAGCTTCATCTCAGCATGCACGGCTAGTTTTTGAAAAGCATGGTGGGCTAAAGTACCAAACTCGTTGGGAGCCAATTCTCGTTTGCCAACCTCCGTCTCTTCCATGCGTAGCTCATGGCTCAGATAATCGCGAAACGGACACTCCAGGTAAGATCGGAGGCGAGAGGGAGAAATCGTCTCTACCTTCGAGCGCATCACTTTAGGGGTCAATTTCCAGGCCAGAGTACGGACAGGCTCTTGCCCTTCAGCGCCGCTAGATTCCTCTTTGGGGAAAAGATGAGTCACACGCTGAGGCAAGATGGCATCATCACAGAGAAACAGCAGTCTGGATGGCCGCAGCGCATCGCCCCGCTCGCTCCATTGACCACACATTACATGCAGTTTCCCTTCTGAGACTCTTTGCTCCGTCAAAGCGGCAAGCGTGTAAGCATCACGGGCAAATCGAGTCGCCTGGCAAGGAAGACCTAGCTGCTGCCGCACGCGATCTGGCAAAAACGGATGGGCGATGAGAATGCCTGGTACGTGCTCCTCGTTCACGCCAGTGATCACGAGATTTGGCGAAGGCTCCCAGAGCAATTCAAGCCACCCTTGCAAGACCAAATCGATCTCTCCACGGGGCTCCGAAAGTGAAGCCCGCGACAAAGCCTCCAAGGAAAGCGCCAGGGCCTCTTCCGGGTTTGGAGTTAAACCAAAACGAGCAATTTCCTCCTCAATCTCACGGCAACAGCCTAACCAAGCATCTGCTAATGACGTGGTGAGTTGATCCTGAGGAGCATCAGGAGAAAAGTCTCGCTCACCATAAAGGAGGATGAGCAACGTGCGTGCCGCCTGAGGCAAAGGTGAATCTCTAAACTCCGCCACGAGAGCAAGCGCTGCATCCATGACAGGTTTCAGCAATTTAATTTCGTCCGGCCACAGCTCTCCGAGTTCTGCCGCATGATCCAAGGTGACAGGCATGTGCATCAAAGCAAAGTCGTCAGCCTCCATCAGCAACTTCATCCCTTCCGCCTTTTTTCCCATCCAGGCACTTCGGACCTCAGGCACTCGCAGCAGAGTCGCAAAGGATTTCCATGAGCGAGAAGTCACCAGTGCTAGCATTTGTCCAAGCACATGCCAAAGCCCTACTTCGGTAGGTGCCACTCCCCCAGGCTCAAAGACACGGACTCCTTCCAGGAAAAGCTTTTCTTGTAAAACGGCGCCCACTTCGGGATCTCCCACCCCGACTGCCACTCTGCCCAGAGGTGCTAGATCTGCGAGCAAACGGATCGTTTGAGCTGCTTGCGCAGAGGCATAGTGATGGAGATGCACTTGATCATGAGACAGTGGCACTGTCACGCTAGCATCCTCTCCCCAAAAAACCGGCAGTGGACGACCTATTTCATCGAATGAATGTGCAAGTCCCGCCGGAGCCTGCACCGCCACCGTCACAGGCACCTCACAGGCCTGCACCCAACGCCTGAAAAGCGGCAGCAGATCCGGTGCAGCCAAGACCACCACACGTTGCACTCCCTCAGGTAACTGGGGTTTCTCAGCCCCATTCGATTTCAGAGACTGCGCATCTACTAAGCCCACCTCTTCGAGCTCCTGGGTGTATAATTTTTCGATCAATGCCAAGTCATCCCAGCGCGAGCTATCTTGATTCACTTGCTGCCCGACAGACGTGAATGTCTGCCCCGCTGCGCCTAACAAAGTATTGAGTTCAGAAAGCAAGCGCGCCATTTCCGCCTGCCATCTCCAGTCGAGATCTTCAGGGAGAACAGGGAACAAAGACTTGAGCTGGGCTAGGTCCACCTTTTTGACAGCCTTCTGCCACGCCATCTGAGACTGCAATGGGGTAGCTACCCATTTTCTAGCCCCCACTGGCAACAACGCCTGCTCAGCCGTCCACACCCAGGGAACTAAAGCTCCGGCCTGATTAGCCCGCGCCAGCGCTTCCTTGATCCGACGGCCAGCCTCTGAAGTCGGCACGATCAACAATGTATCCTCCAAATCCAGCGCCGTATCTCCCGTATGTTCAAGCATGAGATAACTCACGGCTTTCTCCAAGACGGGCGCGTCCCAGCCCCAAAAATGGCGTATCACAGTCGCCATGACTTCTTATTGTGGGTTAGCGACGTCTAGAAGCGTCGGTAGATTTTTCAAAGGATCGTCACTCGCCGAAGCTGGCATCGATTTACTTGGACTCGGCACAGGTTTCTCAGATGACTTGAGATAACGTAGAAAGTCACTGTCTGTGCTCAGAACCAGACTTGTATCAGGCGTCAGCACCTTTTTGTAAGCTTCCATGGTTTTAAGAAACTCGAAAAGTTCACGAGATTGGGGCGTGGCATCATAGGCTTTGGCATAAATCTCCGTGGCTTTCGCATCGGCAGCCCCTTCCACTTCTTGTACCTTTCGGTAAGCCTCAGACTGGATCAGCTTCAGATCTCTCTCACGCTGGCCCAAAATCTTAGCCGCCTCCCCTGCCCCTTCAGATTTGAATCGTTCGGCGATCTGTGTGCGCTCACTGACCATTCGTTGGTAAATCGTCTGACTCACTGACTCATTGTAATTAATGCGCTTGAAGCGGAGATCCATCAATTCGATGCCAAAGCCAGCCATCTTAGGAGAGGCGTTCGCGAAAATTTCCTTCTCCAATTCAGACCTACCTTTGGTGATCGGCGGCAAGTTACCAATCCGTGCATCGGCGATAGAAGTGCCTACATTTGCATCTCGAGCCACTTTGCGGTCTTTCGTGGAACGCACAGCTTCGATGAAGTCATGCTTCGCAATCACATTGCGTGTTTCACTCCCTAAGATGTCTGTAAGGCGGGACTGTGCCCCGCGTTCGTCACGCAAGTTTTCAAAAAACAAGCGCGGATTCGTGATGCGCCAACGCGCAAAGTTATCGACCACAATGTACACTTTATCCTTGGTGGGCATATTGGCTGGTGGGCCATCCCATTCCACAATGCGCTTTTCAAAACGATTCACTTTCTGGATGAAAGGCACCTTCACGTGCAGTCCAGCCTCGGTAACAGTCTCACCTACGGGCTTGCCAAATTGGGTAATGATGACTTGTTCCGTCTCACTCACCGTATAAAAACTAGCCGTGCCCAGAACGTAGGATGCAAAAAGAGCAATGAGGGCGAGAAGTGAAAAAGCAGGTTTCATCGGGAAGGGCGAGCTGGGGTTGGGGCAGACACGGGCTGATTCTGCTGCAAGTGCATGAGAGGGAGAAACTGCGGCACACGATCATCCACAATGATTTTACCAGGGATCGTTGGCAGCACTTCACTCAAGGTCTCCAAGTAAATGCGTTTTTTGGTGACCTCGGGCGCTTTTTGATACTCGGTTAAAAGCGCTGTAAATCGGGAGGCGTCACCTTCGGCTTCATTCACTCGCTGTGTGGCGTAACCCTCTGCTTGGCTGATGCTCTGCTCGGCCAAACCTCGGGCTTCAGGAATGACGCGATTATATTCCCCGTTCGCCTGGTTGATGGAGGATTCTTTCTGCTGCTGCGCTCGGTTCACTTCATCAAAGCTGTCTTTGACCTCAGCAGGCGGATTGACATTACCAAGCTGGATCTGGTCAATGCGAATCCCCATCTCCAAGGCGTGGACGATGAGTTGCAATCTTTCCAAAGCTTTAACCTCGATCTCCTGTCGGCCAACAGTGAGAACCTCGTCAATCGAACGATCTCCGATGATCTCACGCATGACGGCCTCTGACATATCTCGAAGGGTAGCCTGAGGCTCGAGGAAATTGAAAACGTAGTGGCGTGCATCTTCGATGTGAAACTGCACCACCCATTCCACCACAGCCGCATTCAGGTCCCCCGTGACCATGTTCTTCTCCTTTTCCATTTCGGTGTAGTCTTCATTAAACTGGTAGGCGTTAGTCGCCCCCGGCGTGCCGTAACCGAACTCGAGTTTTAGCTGACGACGAATCTCCACCTGGGTGACTTGATCCAGCCCAAACGGAAGTTTGAAGTTGAGGCCGGGCTGCGTGGTGTCCAAATACTTGCCAAAACGCTGTACCACCCCCACCGAGTTAGCAGGCACCTGATAAAAGCTGGACAGCAAACCGATGCCCACAAGCAAAGCCAAAATCCCCATGAGAATGCGGCCAGGGTTTATCTTGAGATTGGGTGAGTTGGGAAATGGGAGACTGGGAGGTCTGGAAGCAGCCATGCCTTAGATTAAGGGGGACCGTCCCTGAGAGCAAGCCCCCATCCAACTATCACCAAGTCGGCTGCGAAACCGCTTCAATGATTCACTTCAAACTCCGCAGATAGGCGACTAAATCCAGCAACTCTTGCTCGGGCATTGTCGCATCTAGCCCCATAGGCATGAGGCTAGTCGTGAGCGTCGTGTCTGATAGGATGTGGTCATGTGCCACCGTCTTCTCTTGCCCCGCCACATCCATGAGCAGCAACCCCTCTGCCGTATGGCTACGAATCACGCCCAGGGTGCTCTGGCCATCCCGCGTTTCGATGACATGCGCCTCATAATCCCTCGCAAGGGTATTGCTAGGGAAAAGGATGCTCTCCAGCAAATCTCTCTCGGTGCGAATGGCACCGATTTTGGATAAATCGGGCCCTAGTGCCCGGCCTATAGGACCCACCTTGTGACAGGCCAAGCAAGTGCCCATGCCTAACTCAAAGTGTTTCTTTCCTTCCTGAATTCGTCCTTCTTGAATGACTCGATCCGCCAGCGCACCCAACTGTCGTTTTTTTCTCTCCATCGCTACTGTCGCTTTTTCATAAGCGGGATGGAGAAGTGTTTCGAAAATCTCAGGAGCGTGATCGCTGAAAGCAGTCCGGTAAACACTTTCCTGCTGACTGCCAATCGCAGGATTTGCAGCTAAGTGTAGAGCTAATTTGCGTCCCGTTTCTAGATCCTTGGTTTTTCGTGCGAGGGTCAACATGGACTTGAGCTCCACAGGCCCCACTGAAGTCAATAGTGGAGCAACTGACAACAGTTGTTCCTTCGTCATTGGAACCGAGGAAATCATGTTCGCGGCCTGGATGCGGGCAGCAGGCGAAGCTGTTGCGTCCTTCAAAACACTGGTAATCATCTCAAAAATTTCCGTCGTCAGTTTCACATTCCGCACCGCATCCAAAGCTTTTAGTCGGATAGACAGCGGGCAGTGGGCACTGGCCGCTAGATCCTGTAAGGCAGCATCAAAGTGGGCAGACTTGAGTTTCTTGATGGCATCCAGCAGCAGAGGTGTCGGCGTTTTAATTAGGTGACTCTTCAAGGGTTCCAGCCAAGACTCGTGGATAATCCCCGTGGTCTGCCCAGCCAAAATTCGGAGAGCACATTGCTTGAAGGCATCCTGCGAGGAAACAAGCAACTGCGTCAGAAGCTGCTGGGCCTGGATCTCACTCAGGAATGCAGGCAAAAAAACCTCAATCTGAGAGACTAAAGTCTGCCGTTTTTTAGCACCCAATTCAGAGAGTGATCTTTGATCCTGCGTCGCATGATCTATCACAGAAACTTGCTCTGATAACTTACCCATGACGGCATGCCCCAGTTCAGGATCACCCGCAGCTATACCCATGGCGGTTTTAAACAGAGCGGTATTTGGCTGGACGGAACTACGGATAACGAGTTCGTGAAAAACCTGATCTTTGACGCCACAGAGATCAGCCACTTTTAAGACTCGCGCGAGGTATTCGGGAGCAGCAAAACGCTCCTCTTTAGTTGCCACTCTCGATTGGTTTTCTGGACTCGGCTGAGCCTCTGTAATTTTCAGCGCCGCATCATGACGTAGCACTGCCTTACGTAGAAAATCACGGGCATCTGATTCCAAAAGCAGGGCGCGCGAGCTCGCTAAAATGGCTGCATGTTCTGAAGTTGCGTCCGATACATCTGCCAATACGGAAATTAGAATTTCATGGGGAATATCACGGCTACCTAAATGGGCCATCTTTTCCAAAGCACGTCTCCGCGTTTGCAGATTTGGCGATTGAAGGCCTAACAATAAAGAATCAGAACCCACAGCCTGGGCTGAGCTTTCAGCAAGTTTCCTCCCAGTTTTGGGCCCTCGGATTCGATAAACACTGCCCATCATATCGGGCTTCGCCATCAGAGAAGATGGACAACCGATCCGAAACCAGCCACCAGTATTCAGAACCAGCAAAGAGCCATCCCGATCTTCGATAACATCGGTTAGATGGACATCTGGATGATTGATTTTCAGAAACTCATTTTCCGTGGTTTTAAAAGTGGCACCACTGGCTGTCAACTCCATGCGGACAAGGCGTTGGGTATTGAAGTGCGTCACGTATAAATGAAGCTTTCCATCGTTGATTTGACCGGTTCCCCATCCACCAAAGGCACAGCCACTGACCGCCACATGACCAAAATTATGGATGACTGGCATGACATCCATCGTGCGAGACAACCCAGCAATGGCCTGCATCTGATCTGCCCGTTCATACACACCGCCATAGAGCCAGTGCATGAGCGTGTCTCCACGTGGGTTGCTGTAATAGAGATTGCAGGTGCCTAAAATATCTCCCTCAGCGGTAAAAGCGAGCCCTGTTGGATTGTCTGCACAGCCCAGAGAGTGCCATTGCACATCCGTGCCGTCAGGTAGGCATGACCAGACCCCACTGGCTTTGCCCTCGTGCACCACTTTGCCATCCTTCCCGGCAGCGGCATGCCCCTTACGACCGTGACACCAGTAAAGACGACCATTGGGATGCACTTTAGGTCCATGAACATCTGCCGCATTTCCTGTGTAATCAAATCCGCTGACAATCATCTCTCGCTCCTCGGCCACCCCGTCCTTATCGTGATCTGTGAGCTTCCAGAGTCCCGGCGGGCTGCAAACATAAAGGCTGCCATTCAGCCAAGCCGCCCCCTGGGGAAAAGTCATCTTATCTGCAAAGACGGTGCTCCGATCATAGACACCATCCTGATCGGTATCATCGAGAACCAAGATTCGGTTAGGGGGATTTTTCTCCAATTGAGCCTTATTCCAGTTAACGCCCACAGCATCGCCAATGAATAATCTCCCCTGATCATCCACGCAGCCCATGATGGGGTGCGTCACCAATGGCGAGGCTGCGGCCACTTCAAGAACATAACCGTCCGGCAAAGCATGTGGTGGGACCTCAGGCAGTTTTCCTGCGCGAATAATCACTGTCTCTCGTTTGCCTTCAGCCGGAATTTGATCACCTAAATCCGGAGGTAAATCAGCCGCCTGCAAAGGCCTGGCAGCCATTAAGCAAAAAAGCAGGATAGCGAGAGTTTCCTTGATCAGCATGCATCATATCACGCGACGAAGGGCGGATTCCTGTCATTGCTGACTTCACCTGCTCACAAGCGCATCACTTTTGGCGACTTTTGGCATCCTTAGCCACAGTAGCCATTACCGGGTGCGTGTCATCGCACCGCGAAGAGCTGTACGGTAATTCACCACGGCATCGGCAATCGCGCTGGTCACAGATTGACGATAAGTGTCAGAAGCGATCAGACGGCACTCATTGCCATTTGTCACAAAGCCCCCCTCAAAAAGAATACCCGGGCGCTTGCACCCTGTCAGCACACTCCATTGAGCGCGCTTAATGCCCCGATCCACAAACTTGAATTTGCTAATCACCATCGCATGCACGGCTGTGGCCAGGGCGATATTGGCGGAATCATGCGAATTTCCAGTCAGCCCACCCGCATTGTAGCCACCTCCACGCTCTAAACTGGCGGAGCTTCCTTGGGGAGTTAGCGCAAAAGTTTCGATCCCACTAGCGACGCTGTTCGGGCCCGAATTGAAATGAAGGCTGAGGAAGATGCTGTTAGGCGTCGAATTAGCCAAGGCCACCCGCCCGCTAAGGGTGATGAAAGTATCTGTGCTACGAGTCATCACCACTTTAAAACCACGTCTCGTCAGCTCCCGCTTCAGCACTTCGGCCATCTTCAGAGCAAAATCTTTCTCATATCCATAAATGCCGCGCGCACCGGCATCATGGCCGCCGTGTCCGGCATCCACAACGACTGTATCAAAAGGTTCGCCATCCGTGATGTAGGTGGGGCGCAGGACCGGATCGATCAATTTGCAGAGGTCAATGCGGGAAAAAAGCGCACGACCACCCGACTCCTGGACGGGATAACTCAGGATGAATTTGATGTTGTTGATCAACAACTCCTGACTGCCAATGGTGCCTTTCAGGATCAGGTTATTCGAGCGAAACCAGACATGTTTGCCCTCGACCTTGTAAGAACTAAAGCGGTAGAACTGATGCATGCTCTCTCCCGTGATGTAGTCCCGACCGTTGATCTTCACAATCTGCCAGCCTGAATTAGAAGGGAGCTTGGTTGCCACCTCTGGACGAACGGGGGCGGTCGGCTTGATCTCCTCTGGCTTATCATCATCTTTAGCATGACCAAATTCGCCATCACCATCGCTGTCCTTACCAGCCATGACTTTTTCTGTGTCCGCAGGTTTGGTCGCGGGTGTTTCTGTCTTTTTAACGACGGCTGGCGCTGGAGTTGATTTCTTAGCAGGAGTCGGATTCGTTTTTTTGGCTGTCGTTCCTGAAGATTTCGAGCTGCTACCCGACTTGGGTTTGATCGTTGTGACTTTAGGCTTCGGCCCTGGGGAGGTGGGTTTCGGCTTTTCTTCCACCATCGGTGCAGGTGGGGGAGGCGGAGCTTCCTCCTTCTTTTTTCCAAAACTGAGCACTCGACCGATAAAACCAGGTTTGTCCTCTTCGGGAGCATTCACATCAGCCTGAGCTGCTGAAAAAGCCAGGGTCGCCAGCGCCAGAGTGAAGGTGCGGACGGGACGGATTGGAGCAAGCATAACAAATCTCATGGAAAGCGAACAGCGTGAAAAACGCGGCTGAGCCGCCAAACAAGTCATCCAGATTAGGCAATTTCAGGCATTTGGCAAACCAGATGTCACCAAGGTATGCGATCTTGACTCATCCGCGTTGACAGAGATGGGGTTTTTCATGTGTTCTTACACGATGCGTTTCACCCTCCTCGCGTGTTTTTTTGTCACTCTTGTCCCTGCCTTTGCTCAACAAAAGGCCAAAAAAGCCGCTTCATCACCCAAAGCGCCGGCTGTTCCTGCGGACACGCCTTGGGGAGACTTCGTGGAAAAAGATTTTCCGTTCTTCAGTAGCGTCCTCGACTGCCGTGACCTAGGCGCTGATTTTCCTAAGGATAATTTAACTCCCCGTGGATTGATTCTCAATCTCGGCCATAATCTCTGGGCCTGTTTCGATACGGACCTCCTCCGTATTTCATGTGTTTGGGAAGGCGAACCCGGGAAGCCACCTGTCACTCCTGAGGCCTTAGCTCCTGGCTCATATCACATCGCCGGGCAAAAAACCAAGGATGGCCAAGAATACCTGCCCAAACCCGTGGGCAAAGTGTGGCTGACCAATGGCATCTACCCAGGCTGGCAGATCGGCAGCCAGCCTACTTTCACCGATCCACGAGAGCCAGGAGCAAGTCCTGAAGAAGTCGGTCGTGGGGCTCTGCCCGCCACCGGAGCCCGGTTTAAATCTCTACGGTTACAGAGCTACCAGCACCTTGAAATTCGCGCCACTTTGGGCGATCTAGAACTCATCGGCCACATCATGCTGGATGTGGCGAAAAAAACTCTCGCACAGAATTGGGAAATCCCACCGCACGCTCAGCCACTCACCTTCCAGATCGGACAGCTTCCGCCGCTAGAAAACCTCAGTTTCAGTCCAGAAAAAGTGGAGGCCCATACCCCGGGGGCAGACAAAACCAAAGATAGTTATTTCGGCATTCATTGTTATTCCACCAGCCGTATCCAGCTGCGGCGCGACGAATCCAATCACGTTTGGGTCTCTCTCCTTCCCACAAGCGAGGCTAGCACTTTAGATACGCTCCTCACCATCGCCCTTCCTGTAGCTACGCAGGAGCCCGTTATCGCCGCTAACGAGAAAGCTGTCGGACCTCATTGGCCTGAAACCGTCGCCTCTCAGGCCATCTTGTCCAAATCTCCAGACGCCTACGTCATTGACGACATTCCCCTGCCCGTTCCGAATCCTTGGAAGCGCAACGTCCGCTTGGCGGATATTGCTTTTCTCAACGATAAGGGAAACGCAGCAGCCGTGACTTTTGACGGTGATGTGTGGCTGATCTCCGGACTCAAGGGGGATTTGGGAAAAGTCGCCTGGAAACGTTTTGCCTCCGGCTTGCACGAGCCCATGAGCATCGTCTTTCGCAACAAAGAACTCTTCGTTTTCGACCGCAGTGGCATCTGGAAACTCGCTGATTCCAACGGCGATCATGAGGCCGACCAGTATGAAATGTTCTGCAATCTTTTTTCGCAAACAGCCGAGACCCGCGAGTTCCCCAACTCCATGAAGCTCGGTCCGGACGGATCTTTTTACATCTCGAAAGGCGGCCAAGAAGGCACTACGTTTGGTAAGCACAACGGCACCGTTATCAAAGTAGCTCCAGATGGCAAATCCTTCGAAGTCATAGGCCACGGCCTGCGCCAACCTTTCATTGGAGTGAACCCTAAAACCGGCCTCGTCACCGCCAGCGATCAGCAGGGCAACTACGTCCCTTCCACGCCCATTCAGATCATCAAGGATAACCAGTTTTACGGTCATCTTCCCACCATTGCGCCAAAGGAAATTTATCCATCCGCCATCGCCGAGCCCCTTGTCTGGCTTCCACACCCAGTGAACCCCAGCGGAGCCACTCAGACCTGGCTCATCGGAGCTAAAATGGGGCCCTTGAATGACGAACTGATCCACGTCGGTTACAACCGCCCGGAACTCTTCCGCGTGCTGATGAATGATCGGTTCGAGCGCCCGCAGGCTACCGTGATGAGTTTTGAACGCGATTTCGACTTCGGCCCATTAAACGCAACAGTGAATCCGGCAGATGGCCAGCTCTACGTCGTCGGTTTCCAAGTTTGGGGTACCACAGCCAAAAAACTCAGCGGCCTTGTGCGATTGCGTTACACCGACAAACCCCGTGTCCTGCTGAAGGAAGTCACCCCCATGGATCAAGGTCTGTTACTGCGCTTCAACGCACGCATGAATGAAAAACTGGCCACCGACCCCGCCAGTTACAGTGCCGAGCGTTGGAACTACAAACGCACCTTTGACTATGGGTCCCCGCACCTCAAACTGGATGGTAGCACTGGCCAGGAATGGGTGACAGCCAGCAGCGCCTATCTCAGCCAAGATGGCATGAGCATCTTCGTTGGCATTCCCGACATGAAGGCAGGCGTGCATCAAATGCGCATCGGATGGGGACTCGAAAGTGCCGATGGGCTCAAGGCAGCCAATACCGCTTATTTCAGCCCATGGGAGCTGGCAAAGTTTGATCCCAAAAAAGAAGGATTTGGAGACATTACAGTGGATCTCACCCCGCGAAAAACCGAATCGGTAGCGATGACTGAGCCCACCGTGGAAGAAGGAGCCAAGCTCTATCAAATGATCGGCTGCATGGCCTGCCACAGCATTGATGGCAGCACTGTGGGTAAAGTGGGGCCTAGTTGGAAAGGGATTTATGGCACCGAGCGCATCTTGGGTAAAGGCGGCAAAACAGCGATGGCGGACGAAGTTTACCTCCGCGAATCCATCACCAACCCAAGTGCCAAGGTTGTGAAAGGTTTCGAGAAATTTGACACCGGAATGCCCATCTATGCAGGCATCCTCAACGAGTCTCAGATCGAAAGTTTGGTGATGTATATCAAGACGCTCAAGTAGCCATGCCAATGACTTCGCTCCCAGGTGTGACTTTGAGCACTTGGGAATTGCAGAGTTTTATGAAAGTGATTTCTCCATGCGAAAATCATCCATGACATACCCACTGCCAATGTCACTGCACACATCTTCGAGGAACTTAAAACCTGCCCGCTGATAAGCGCGGATGGCAGGAGCATTGCGCTTGTTCACACGCAGTTGCAGGCGATCGCAGCCGAGTTCCCTCGCCCGCTCTTCCGTCCACGCCAACGCCACAGCGCCAACGCCCTGGCCATGGATCTCTGGCTGCACATAGAGCTTATTGATAAAAAGTACATTTTCCGGATAACGCTCAAAGGATAAATAGCCTACAGCGCCAAGGGCCTCAGCCTCGATGAGGGCAAACCAGGTGCCTCGCATCTGCATCTCCCTCGCCATCGCATCCGGTTGGTACCAAACACTCAGCATGTAATCAATTTGCCCCTCACTGAGGATGCCAGGATAGCATTTGCGCCAGATTTCATGTCCCAGACGCTGAATGACGGACAGTTCACTTTCAGCGATGCGTCGCACCCGAACCGGCAATGCCATTCGCCTTTCAAGGCCTAACTGTTGATGCGTCCAAGCTAATGCCGCCAGCCAACGTGCCAGATCATCCGCTGGAGAAAGGCGGGCTAGGTTCGCCACAATGTCTCCATGCGTAGGCTCTACCACCCCCTCCTCTCGGATCTGTTCCAGATCGGCAGGGTACTCCCCTTCAGGCAAAATCTCTTTGGCCAAATACCAGCAAGCCCAGGCCCGCCAAGTTCGCAGTTCCTTGTTGGGCTCCACCATGCGCGTGGCTAGGTGCTGCCAGTGGCGGCGTGGATTGCCAATGAATTGACCTTCCGGCCGATAGAGGAGCAGCCAAGACATGGCCTGATAGGGTAGCGGCCACTTCTGCAAGATCACTTCGTGACCCGGCATCGGGGAGGAAAGGGCCCGATTCAGGAGCAAAATGCATTTTGCCGGGAAGCCGATTCGCCACAGGCTCTGTGCATAAAGGTGGCACGTCTCATAAAACGCAGGTCCGCGATCTTTGCCAAAGGCATTGATCTCCTCCGCCCGATAAACTCGATCAATTTGCGGAAGCAAGGGGTGGGGTTTGTTGACGAAAGGGAGCGACATGTAAGAAAGGAAGCAGGGGCAGGATGGGAGTGCAAGTGTCGCAACGGCAAAGGCAGCGCTTCGATTTTTTTGCTCGTCTAGGCATAGATAGCCATGTCAGAATAAATAAGATAAAACACATCTTTTGTTCGGCTAAACTCACCTTGCCACTCATGAACGCATTGCCCTTCTCTCGCCGCCAGATGTTGCAGACAACCTCTTCAGGGATTGGCTGGTTGGCTTTTGCAGCGCTTGCACAGGAAGGCAGCCAGATTCGGCATCCGGTCCCGCATTTTCCGGCACGAGCCAAACGGGTGATCTTTCTCACCATGAGGGGAGGCCCTTCCCACGTGGACCTCTTTGATTACAAGCCTGAACTAATCCGCCGCAGCGGCCAAGCCGCCAGTCTGGGGAAAGACGCCACTGGAGCGAAGATGCTGGGCCCCATTCATCCTCTTCATCAGTACGGCCAATCGGGACAGTGGATTTCCAGCCAATATCCACAGTTGGCACGACATGCTGATGATCTCTGCATCATCAATTCAATGCACACCGATCTGCCCAATCACGCACAGGCCTTCGGCCAAATGCACACTGGCAGCTTTCAATTTGTGCGACCTTCCCTGGGAGCTTGGACACTTTACGGATTGGGCAGTGAAAACGAAAACTTACCCGGCTTCATCACCCTAAACCCACCGGCAGATAACGGAGGTTCCCAAAACTACGGTAGTGCCTTCCTACCGCCCATCTGCCAAGGAACAAAAATTGGTGGCAGCCAGTTACCTGAACTTTACGCGGCCTTACTCAAGAAAGACGAGGCTCCTGGACCAGCGATGAAAAACATCGCCAATTCTCAAATCTCACCTCAACTACAACGTGCACAATTAGACCTAATTCGCGGCCTCAATCAGCACAAACTAGAACGCGAAATTCACCACCCAGAAATCGAAGGAGCCATTCAATCCTTTGAACTGGCCTTTCGCATGCAAAGCGAAGTTCCTGAAGTCTTGGACATTAGCCGTGAGCCGGAATCCACTCGTAAGCTCTACGGCATCGGACAAGGCAAGGACCAGTTTGCCCGCCAATGCCTGTTAGCTCGTCGCCTCGCCGAAGCAGGTGTGCGCTTCATTGAGATCGCCTCGCCAACCCATTGGGATCACCACAACCTTCTCAAGGATAACCTCGCAAAAAGTTGCGCTGCCACGGATCGCCCCATCGCAGCTTTACTGACGGATCTGAAAGCCCGCGGCATGCTCAAAGACACCCTCGTTGTCTGGGCAGGTGAGTTTGGCCGTACGCCGTATGCACAGGGTACCGATGGGCGTGACCACAATCACAAAGGTTATTCCATCTGGATGGCTGGCGGTGGGGTGAAAGGAGGGCTCACCTACGGAGCCACCGATGAGATGGGTTATAAAGCCGTGCAGGATCCCATGCATATCCATGATTGGCATGCTACTATACTGCATCTCATGGGGCTGGATCACACTCGCCTCACCTACCGCTACGGGGGCCGAGACTTTCGCCTAACCAACGTTTCAGGAAAAGTAGCTGAAGGTGTCGTGAGCTAGGAAGATCACGGGCCAGCTCGCCTGTGAGGAAGCCGCTAGCATTTTATACTCACCAGGCACTCCGCACTTGCCCTCTGGCCACTCCGCGCCACCATGTGGCATGCCCCAGCGCATTGCCCTCTTTGGAGGCAGCTTCAATCCCCCTGGCCTGCATCATCGTGTCATCGCCCAGCGACTGGCGCGAGAGTTCGATCAGGTGCGCATCATTCCCTGTGGCCCTCGGCCTGACAAACCCGTGACGGGTTCCATCCCAGCCGTTTATCGAGCCGCCCTTGCGGACCTGACGTTTGGTGACCTACCGGGCGTCATCGTGGACTTGTTCGATCTCGAGCAAGCTACCTTCACCCGTAATCACGCTCTGCAAACTCGTTTTGAGCAGGAAGGCGAGATCTGGCATGTTGTTGGCGGAGATCTCGTTTCTGGTGGTGCGGCTGGCAAGTCATTGATCCAGCGCACTTGGGCAGAGGGAGAGCACCTTTGGAATCACGCCCACTTCGCAGTACTCACTCGCCCCGGTTACAGCATCAACAAAGCCGATCTCCCCCCTCAATGCATCGTCTTCGAAATCGAAGAGCCTGGATCGAGCACACTGATCCGGGATCATCTCAGCCACGGGCAGCCCGTCAATGGACTCCTAAATGCACGTGCCCAGGCTTACATTGAACGTTACGGTCTGTATCGTGCCCCCAACCCCGGCAACTGGGCCCGCCAGAGCCTCAACGGCAAGACCTACATCATCGAGGCTGATCCCCACAATACCAAGGCTCAGCAATGGCTTGCCGAGATCGGCCCAGGCACAAATGATAAGCCTGATTTCATCACCGTGCTCGGTGGCGACGGAGCCATGCTGCGCTGCATTCGTGAAAATTGGCGTGAACGCCGCCCATTTTTTGGGATCAATGCAGGCCATCTCGGCTTCTTGATGAATGCACCAGAGCAGGTCCTGGGCTGCCCATTTCCGCCTTCAGATGTCATTCTGCGGCAGATGCCCATGCTCTACATCGAAGTGGAGGACAAAGCGGGTACCATTCACAAATCCTACGGCTTTAACGATGCCTGGCTGGAGCGAGCCACCAGTCAAAGTGCTTGGCTGCAAATCATCGTCAATGGGGTCGAACGCATTCCTAAACTTGTCAGTGATGGAGCCCTCGTCGCCACTGCGGCGGGCTCCACCGCCTATGCCCGCAGCATGGGGGCCAGTCCTTTGCTGGCAGATACACCCGCTTGGTTGCTGGTCGGATCAAATGTCATGGAACCAGCCCACTGGCGTAGCGCGCTTCTTTCCGTAGATACCACGGTCGAGATTCGCAGCCTTAGCCCCGAGCACCGTCCGGTCGAAGCTTTTGTGGATGGACTCAGCCTGGGGGAAGTCGTTACCTTTCGTGCACGCCTTAGCCGTGCGGCCAGTGCGGAAATCGCCTTTTGTGCCAGCCATGACATGGCCGATAAAATCGCCGCCATCCAATTCCATAAAGACAGCGCAGCATGAAGGCGGCTTGGCTTCGGGCTAAAAGAGGCTGTAAATAAAGGGGGCAATGGCACTGCCTTTAGCGAAGACCAGCACCGTGCCGAGCAGCAAAAGCATCAAGACCAACGGCATCAGCCACCACTTGCCAGACTGAGCCAAGAACGAAAGAAATTGGCGAATGATTTGGGTGCGCTTCATGCAGAGTGGGAGTCATTAATTTTAGAGCAGATTAGCTCGGTTAAAATAACTTTTCGTGATGCCTTCTCTCACGAGGTTTTCGCTTCACCCACAGGCTGTCTTTTTCGGCCCCTGAACGCATCTGCATAAAAGATAAATTCAGCACCCTCCCCGCCACATGAGTTGGGATCACCACCAAGACAAAAAGCAGGATCAAGATCACTCGCGACATGATCCACCCCAAACAAAGCGATAAAAACATCCAGCTGAGATGCAGCTCTTTGAGCAATCTTGGAAAAATCAGTCCCGTCAACGCAAATGCAGCCGCAACGCTGCCTAAGCTCAGCGTCCAGACAGTTACCTGGCCATGTTTCCAAAAAGAGATGCCCGCCAGCACTGCCAAGGCCCCCGCCATGACCCAACCAAAGCCACGCCAAGCGCGTGGCGACTGCTCCACTTCGCGCAGTTCTTGAAGAATGATGTTTTGTCTAGCCATGTCAGTCAGGCTGGAATTGCTCCCTCCAGTTTTCCTTTTCTACCCACGCGGGTTGGTCTTCCTTGAGTAACAACCAGGGCCCGATAGCCAAGACATCCATATCAGTCCGCATAAAACAGGTGTAAGCCTGGGCAGGAGACTCCACCACCGGTTCTCCGCGTAAATTGAAGGAAGTGTTCACCACCATGGGACACTCCGTCAATTCATCGAAACGCTGGATCAACTCATGAAACGCTGGATGCGTTTCAGCATCCACACTCTGGACGCGGGCCGAGCCATCCACATGTGTCACAGCTGCGATTGTTGAGCGAGGTAAACCTAGCTTATCCAAGCCGGACAAGGCCGCATCATCTGCCTCAGAGACTAACAAACGATGCTTCTTCGCCACTGGAGCCACCAGCAGCATGTAGGGACTAGGGCGATCCAGCTCAAACCACTCTGCCTCACGCCCAGATAAAATGGCAGGTGCAAAAGGACGAAAGCCCTCACGAAACTTGATCTTCACATTCAACCTGCGCTGCATATCTGCCACTCGTGGATCTCCCAAAATGGAACGTGCTCCCAGCGCACGTGGGCCGAATTCCATGCGTCCCTGGAACCAACCCACGACCTTCCCCTCTGCAACCAGCTGGGCCGTCTTCGTCGCCAATTCAGCCGTGGATGCGCAGCGGCTCATCTTAGCTCCCAGGTTGGTTAAAGCTTGCCACACTTCATCAGGCCCATACTCACTGCCTAGGTAGCTTCCACGCTGCCAGTTTCCTGTGGATTTAAAGGCCCGGGGTTGATCCAGGAAGTGATGCTGAATGGCAAGCGCTGCACCTAAAGCTCCCCCTGCATCCCCAGAGGCCGGTTGGATGTATAAATCATCAAAGATTCCCTCTCTCAGAAGTCGGCCATTGGCCACGCAGTTCAATGCCACGCCCCCGGCTAAGCAGAGGTACTTTTCTCCCGTTTCCTGGCGCACATGACGGGCCATGCGAAGTACAATCTCCTCCGTCACCACCTGAATGGATCTTGCAATATCCATCTCACGCTGGGTTAAAGCAGACTCAGGCTGGCGTGGAGGACCGCCTAACAACGAATTCATTTTGGGACTCGTCATCTTCAGCCCTGCCGCATAGTCGAAGTACTCCAGATTCATGGCAAAGGAGCCATCCGCCTTGAGCGAAATGACATGATCCAGGATCGTCTGCACAAAACGCGGCTCACCATACGGGGCCAAGCCCATCAACTTATACTCGCCCGAGTTAACTTTAAAACCCGTGAAGTAAGTGAAGGCCGAATAAAGCAACCCCAACGAGTGCGGAAAGCGCATTTCATGAAGGATCTCCACCTGATTCCCACTGCCCACACCGTAAGAAGCCGTCGCCCATTCCCCCACACCATCCAGAGTGAGTACGGCAGCACGTTCAAAGGGCGAAGGGAAAAAGGCCGACGCTGCATGCGACTCATGATGCTCTGCAAACAGCACGCGCCCGTCCCAGCCCAATTCATCCGCAATGACCTGAGGTAACCAAAGCTTTTGACTCAACCAAGTCGGCATCGCCATCATGAAGCTTTTTAATCCCTTCGGAGCAAAGGCTAGGTGAGTTTCCAGAATGCGCTCAAACTTCAAAAATGGCTTCTCATAGTAGGCCACATGATCCACCTGCTGCATCGTGACACCCGCCTGTTTCAGACAAAACTCCACGGCGTGACGAGGGAACCTCTCATCATGTTTTTTACGGCTGAAACGCTCCTCCTGCGCGGCGGCTACCACCTCACCATCTTCAATGAGGCAGGCGGCGGAGTCATGGAAGTAGGCTGAAAGGCCAAGGATGCGCATGGAGTCCTTTAGCTCTGCCTCAGCATCCAGGCTCCGGCAAGGACGAAGAACCTCCCCGCAGACCAAGAAAGAAGATAGCCCCCACTTTGTGCCGGATGGACAAACATCGTCGGAAATATTATAAATAATGCAGCAACCTCACGCTCCACCTGTCACATAGCTTGGCATCTGCCGCGCCTCCCCCATGTCATCTGCCTCTGCCACGCTCTTGCTGGCCCGCGTCCACGGGCAGATGCTCCGGCATCGGGTGCAGCATGGGCTCTCAGAAAACCGGCTATTGGTTCTCACGATCGGCTGTTTTCTGGCGCTTTACTGCGTAGCTGCGTATGTGTTGGTTTCTCGCGGGCTAGAATTCATCAGCCGCATGCCACTTTTCGGCCCCCTGTTGTTGGAGCGGCTCATTTACATCTTGTTCTTTTTCTTCTTTGTCATGCTGGTCATCTCGAATGCCACCATCACAGGCATGGGGCTATTCCGAAGAAAAGACATGGATTGGCAAGTCGCCTTGCCATTGCCTTATCGCAGTTTGGTTCTGTGGAAAACGCTGGAAGGCATGGCGCTAGCCAGCTGGGGATTGTTAGTGCTCAGTGCTCCCATTTTGGTCGCCTTGGGCCGCATCTATGATGCCGGCCCTTCCTTTTACATTCTGGGAGCCCCAGCCTTACTCTGCCTCGTTACCATTGCGGCCAATCTCTCCTCCTGGATTCTTCTCATCCTGGTGCGCCATGCTCGCCCTTGGTGGTGGAAGCCCATTGCGGCGCTGGGTCTCTACATCGTCCTGACCACGATCTACAGCTTCTTTTCCAAAGCGGATCTGGAATCCATCAACGGCAATGACATCGTCTCCAGCCTTCATGGGGTGCTGCAACATACGGAAATCTGCATGCATCCACTGCTGCCAAGCTCATGGGTCGCTGAGGTCATTTTCGCCTCAGGTCGCGGTCTTTTCCCCCAGGCGACTTTTTTCAGTTTTGCCTTACTGGCCAATGCCCTCTTTGCACTCACACTCACCGCCAAATTGGGCAGTCACCTCTTTTACCCCGCCTGGCACCGCGTCATGTCTGCCGTGCCCATGGCGCGGGCACAAGCTGCTGAAGAGGCCTGGTTTAGACACCCAGAGAAACTAAACAAACGCAGTTTAAGCGCGCGATTCTGGGGTTTAAAACGAGCCGAGCATGCAGCCATCCTCAAAGACATCCGCACCTTTTTGCGTGAACCCACTCAGTGGGGGCAGAGCCTCCTCATCTTCGGTCTGTTACTCATGTACACGTCCAATCTGCGGCGGCTGGGGTATGACCTCCAAAGTCCCTTTTGGATCATTGTCATCAGCCATTTAAATCTCCTCGTCTGCTGCCTCGCGCTCTCCACCCTGACCACACGCTTCATCTTCCCGCAGTTTAGCATGGAGGGGCAGCGCCTCTGGATTTTGGGTCTTTCCCCTCTGTCTCTCCAAAGAGTGCTGAGCCTCAAACTCAGGCTCAGCGCTGGCATCATGGGCTTGCTCACCACCCTTCTGGTTTTTACTTCCAGCCTCTCTCTCTCGCTTCCCTGGCAACGCACAGTGTTCTTCTGCGCAGCAGTTTTGATGATGAGTTACGCGCTGAATGCCTTAGCCCTGTCTCTCGGAGCTCTTTTGCCTAACTTTCGCGAGCCCAATCCAGCCCGCATCATCTCGGGATTTGGCGGCACGCTCTGCCTCATCAGCAGTTTTTTATACATTCTTTTCAGTGCCACGGCTCTCGCCCTACCCGAAGCCCTTCGGTGGAAAGCCCAGGCTACTGGCCTTCCCCTATCCCCTCGAATGATCCTCATCCAGGACCTCTCCGGTTTGGGGGCCGTCTTGTTTCTGTCGCTCGTTTTTGGGGCCATTCCCTACTGGATGGCGAAAAAGCGCACGAAAAGTCTAGATTATTTAAAAGAGCTGTAATATTACTGTCACTGAAATAAAATTCATGACAGCCATGGCCCGCCGCTCTCCCGCTCTCGCTTCGGTCCCCACATCAGAGGATAACAATATCCTCCGCTTCGATGAGGCCCCAGAATTCACCATCGGCCACGCCGAAGAATCTCCCATGGAGGACATGGACCAGCAAGTCCGTGAAGCCCAGCACCGCCTCACCAAGTTGCGCGCTGAGCAGGAAGAGCTGGAACATCAGCGTAAAATTCTTGAAAACCTCAAGCAAAAGCAGGAGCGTTTCATCGCAGGTCGCAAAGACATCACGGAAAAGCTGGAGCGCAGCTTGCGCGCCATCACTGAAGATCTGGAAGATGCCCGCCGCCGTGTCGAAGACATGTCTTCCACCCAGCAGGATTTCCGTGATCGTTTGGATGAACTCAAACTCTTCTTGCCGGAGCGTTGGCACCGCAGCCAGCTCGATCAAGAACTGGACAAAGCCATTTCAGCGCTCATTGAGGCTGAAACGAGCTTTGAAAAAGGCATCCGCCGTGTCACCTCTCATCGCCCAGTTGAGACCTCACCTCTGCATTTAAACTCAGAGCGTGAAGACGAGGACGAGGGTGAGTATAGCGCCAGTGGTCGCTTGGCCAATGCTCTTTCTGGCGCTGATGATCTTGGCACCTGGGTGCGTCGTGGTTTCGCCTTCACCTTACCGTTGATGGCCACGATCTTGATCGCCGTGATCTTGATCAAACTCATGTTTTAATCCTTTCCAGCTATGAACAAACGCGTCGCTACCCGTCGTCCGAGAACTGTTCAGGCCTTGGCTCAGGAAGCTAAGCCCGCGAAGCTGAAGCAGATGAAGTCTCGCTCGCTCGCGCTCCAGGAAGAAATTCATTCTCTGGAGTGTGCCATCGTGGCTGCGCCTCATACGATGCGTCGTCGTCGCATGGCCTCGAAAGACGTGTTGCCAGCCCCAGAAGCGATGTTTTCCAAGAAGGCCCTGCGTTCCCCGCAGCGCGTTCCTTTGCATCAGCTTCGTGCGGCAAAACGTCGCCGCATGGCCCTCATGCTAGAATTTGGCGTGGTGGTCACCTCCCTCGTCGCTGCTGTCGGCTGGATGAACCAGTGGTTCCACTGGTGGGAGTAAATCCCACTCAAAAAGCCGGGTAAACAGGCCACCCGTTTCGGCGGATGTCATCCACATCCTTGGGGAGGATGGAACGCATGGGCATTTCGTATCGAGGCTGGGGTTTGAAGTCGGCTGTTTCAGCTCGCTTCTTTAACATCACCCAGGCGAAATCCACCAAGAGTGATTGATACACGGTCGCGTCGATTTCACCGTCGCCGACCAAGGTCAGGCCCCCTTCACGGCCACGAAAAGCATCCGTGCCAATGATCATCACATCCTCTCGGCGATCTTGAAGCGCCGAGGCAGCCCCCAAAGCCATCAGGTCGTTGTGAGCGTAAACAATGTCGAAACTTTGCTGCAAACGCAACGCATCTTGGGTGCGTTCGCGCCCTCCGGCGATGCTCCAAAAACCCGGCGCATCATGGACCAGGATGATACCGGGTGCCGCTTTAAGCGCGGCCTCAAGACCTTCGTGTCGTCGCTGACAGACGCCACTTTCATCATCCCCACGGATCTCGATCAAGCGCCCAGACACTTCCGTTTGTCCACTGGCAGAAGCTTTTGCCGTCAGGGCATTGATGACAAGCTCACCTGCCAATTGTCCCACCTTTTTCTGGTCGGCCACGAGCGCGGATGTGCAGCCCAAAGACACACTCGTTTCCCCGAGCCCGATCACCCAAATACCTTGAGCCAGCGCTCCCTTCACTTCAGTTTCGAGGAGCTCAGGATTCAGTGGATCAAGGATGATCGCATAAGGCTTGCTCGCCACAGCCTCTTGAAACTGCTGGAGCTGAGTCTCTGCGCAGACTCCTGCATCCAAAGTTTGCAGCTGATAAAAGGGCTCGTTAGCCATCAAGCGTGCCAAGAGATTGCGCTGCCCCGTTTCAAAGGCACGATCACCATGCGCCGAGAGGAAGACCACTTTGCGAGGTTCCTCAATTTGCGTTTGTACAGGTCCCTTCGGGTCGCAACCCACCAGGAAGGCCGCACTCAAAGCCCCCAGAGACAACCCCACAAAAAAACGGTTTTTCATACAAGCAGGCAAGATCTAGCGGCGGCTTAAACGGTAAAAAAGCCATCCCCCAATGCCCATAAAGAGAACATTCGGTGCCCACATGATGAGGTGTGGCATGGCAGCAGGTTTACTATTCAGGGTATCTGCGAGGATGATGAAGACTAGGTAGAGCGTCGCGGTGATGAGGCTGAGGGCAAAGCCTGTGGACGTTTCCCGCCGTTGCGCCGTGACACCCAGCGGAATGCCGACCAGGGCAAAGGTCACGCAGGCCAAGGAGAAGCTGTACCTTTTGCTCAACTCTGTCAGAGACTTGCTATGCTCCTTCTCATCCATTTTTTTGCCTGTCACTCCATCCAGCCAGCTACGCACTTCCCCCCAAAGGATGCTGGTGGACTTCATGCTAGCGTTCACTTTCACCGTATCCTCTTTGAGTCGCGAGAGTGGAAAAAGCATGGCCATCTTGCCTGCATTGATGAACTCGATCTTATCCACCTTTTTATCCTCGGTGTAGGTGATGTTTTCGATCTCTGCCCCTTCCAGTTGCATGATGAAATCCAGCACTCCAGGCTGCATCTGTAAGGTAGCTTGCTGGGCATGGATCACACGCTGTGGCAGCCGCCCTTCCACTTCGACAATCTCCAAATCCTTCAACACATTACCGTCCCGTTTTCCCGTATAAATTCGGAAACCTGGCACTTTATCCAAAACACGGCCTTCCTGGAAAAGAGCCGCTGGATTATCCAAAGCCACTTCGAAGAACATTCGTTTGATACGATCCTTCGCCATGGGTGAGACGCTGACGTTCACCCAGTAGCACACGCTGGATAGCCCAAAGGCTAAAACAAACACAGCGGCACAGATCCGCGACATGGACCAGCCGGTCATCCGGAGTGAAACCAATTCATTGTCCGCCGACAGCCGCCCAAAGACCAGCAAGATGCCCGTCAGAAAGGCCCAGGGAATCGTAAAAATGAGCGAGAACGGAATGATGAGGGCGACGAACTCCAAGACGAAGCCTAGAGGCAGCTGTGTATCGCCCAGCAACTCATCCAACTTCTTATAGACGTTGCCCAGCACCATCACGCCACTGAGCAGCAGGACGCCCATCAGCGTCGCCGAGAGAACCTGCTTACCCAGATAACGGTCAAATATTCGCACCACCATGTATGCCTCAGACTAGGCTGGGTTTTAAAGCTGGCAAGGCTGGCGTTAGAAACGTCGTGTTTAGCCTCCGCAGGTGAGCCGTCCCCGGCTAAAATTCAGGTTTTACTCATAGAGATCGTTGCAATCTTTGCGTCTTGTTCATCGTTCCTGCGACAACCATGCTGCTTAGATTTCTTTTCACACTGACTTTTGCCTTTTCACTCACGAGTCAGGCGCAAGATCGCCCCCCCAACATCATCTTCATTTTGATTGATGACATGGGCTGGACGGATCTGGGCTGCTATGGCAGCAAATACTACGAGACGCCTCACCTAGATCAGTTGGCCAAGGATGGCATGCGTTTTACCCAGGCTTATTCCGCCTGCACCGTCTGCTCCCCCACCCGGGCGGCCGTGCTTACTGGCAAGTCCCCTGCCCGTCTGCATATTACAGACTGGATCGCCGGACATAATCGCCCGAATGCCCGCCTCACCATCCCCGAGTGGACCAAGCACCTGCCCGAAGCCGAAGAAACCCTGGCGGAGCGCTTAAAAACACGAGGTTACGCCACTGCCAGCATCGGCAAATGGCACCTCGGAGGGACCGATCATTACCCCGAAAAACATGGGTTTGATGTCAACATCGGCGGCACCGATGCAGGCTCTCCACCCAGTTATTTCTCCCCTTACAAGATCGCTACTTTGCCGGACGGGCCCCAAGGCGAATTTTTGACTGACCGCCTCACCACTGAGGCCATTGGGTTCATCGAACAGCATAAAGACCAGCCGTTCTTCATTTATTTACCTCATTACGCCGTCCATACCCCAATCATGGGCAAACCCGAGGTCGTGGCCAAGTATCAGGCCAAAAAAGCCGATGGCGGGCACAGCAATCCCGTTTATGCAGCCCTGGTGGAAAGTGTGGACGACGGTGTGGGTCGCCTGCGGGAAACTTTAAAGAAACTCGACCTCAGCGAAAACACCCTCTTTGTCTTCACCAGTGACAACGGTGGGCTCAGCGGCACGGTCGGGGCCCAGGGCTGGAAACGTGGACCAACGGACAACAGTCCTTCTCGCCTGGGCAAAGGTGGCCCCTACGATGGCGGTGTGCACATCCCCCTCATTGTCGCATGGCCTGGCACTATCGAAGCAGGCACGGTCAATGATTCCCCTGTGATCAGCTATGACCACGTCCCTACACTTCTTGAGGCTACTGGCACGCCGTTGAAGGAAGGCCAAGTGGTGGATGGTGAATCACTGATGCCACTACTCACTCAGAAGGACATCCTTAAACGCGAAGCCATCTACTGGCACTACCCGCATTATCATCCCGGCAGCGCCACTCCTTACAGCGCCATCCGCGCCGGCGACTGGAAGCTCATCGAATTCTTCGAAGACCAGCATGTCGAGCTCTATAACCTCCGTCGCGATGTAGGTGAGGCCGACAATGTGGCAGCTGCAGAACCAGACATCGCACAAAAGATGCAACAGCAGCTCAACGACTGGCGCACTCAGGTGGGCGCCCAGCTCCCGGCAGCAAATGAGAAGTATGATCCCGAACGCTCTTGGGTATCCGACCGCAAAAAGAAGCAAGCGAACTAACGCCGCCCCAACAGGCTGTCTCTGACTTGCTTCGTCATTTTCATGGCCCAGTCCATACTCTTCTTATTCTCGAACGGGGTATTCACACTCACAAAAACCACCGTTCCAGAGACCTTGACAAAAGCTAGGCAGACCACATTCGACTTTAGCTTTACTCCCTCCCCGGGGTTCCCAATGGTGTGAGAAGCCAGCATCGCATAACAGAAACTGGATTCATCCTCACCAAAAAAGCCGAGCATTTCAGGCGTCTTGATCCTGCGCTTCTTCGGGTTGACCTCTAGATAGGAGACGGCTTCGTTAATAGCTTTTTCTCTGCCTTCCACCGTCTCGTCTTTTGTGCGTGTTTTTGTTGCCTCCGCCTCGACCGCAAATCCATCGCGGAGTTTATGAAACTCCTTGGCCAGTAATTCACCGGAGACCTTCGCGTTTCGCTGAATGAAAATTTTCTGTTTCATCGGCGGTATCTGACCCGACCGTGCGGTTCTGATATCCGAATCTGGTGCTAGAACCACCAATACTTCCAAACCTGAAGCGCCAGCTACTTTCTGAAACCCTTGATCCAGCTCGTCCAAAATTCCGTCCAACCGACCATACCCAGGAATGGCAGGGAGAGTAAGAGGGATACCCTCGGCGCTAAATTTGATCACGGAGTCGCCATCCTTTTTTATGGCTTCCGCTTTAGCGGCGACAAAGGACACCAGGAATCCCAGCAAGAAGATGGACGATTTGAGGGAGATGAGATGACAACTCATAAACGGATGGGGAGAATGACGCGTCAATCTATCCTATTGTTTTGAACTGATCGACTTAAGAAGTTGGTATTTTCCGCCCTCAAAGGAAATCGTTTGAAAAGGGGAATCTCAGGAGATGCCCGTTGACGGAGTGCTTCCCATTGCCGCTTTTTCCACAGCGATGCAATGTGACGCTTAATTTTCAACTCCACCCCGATTCTCAGCGGTCACGGCAGTAATCTCGCTTTGCCCAGGCCGCCACGTGGCACAGTCTGCGGATAGTCGGGATTGATTTGCTGATCCTTCACGGAGATAAATCTCAAGTCTGCATCCTTCACAGGCTGGCCATTCACCGTAATTTTTCCCAGACGAAGCCCCCTCACCGTCACATCACGGTCAGGAGAAAATATCTCTACCCAACTGGATGGATCAGACCCATGACGATAAGTGGCTGACATGGGGCCAATGGCGATGAGCCGATAGGACGACGCTGGAGTGAAGGTTAGTCTCACATCGTCCACCTGCAGATTTTCCACTTCAGCCGCAATCTGAATGATGCCAGGCCGGGAGAAAGTCAGGCCTTGCAGTCGAATATCACGCAGCTTTCCCAACTCCACACTGAAGTCGTTATCCCTGCCCAATTCCAGGTTTGGCTGATCATAGAATTTGAATTCACGGATATCCGTGATGTCCCGGAGAACAATGTCGTGGATCGGACAATCCAGCGTGGAACCGTTAGCAAAACGTTTCACTCCTGGTAGCAGGCGGATCGCATCCGTGCTGTGCTTGCCGTCTGGCGCTCCTCGAATCCCTTCGACAGTCACATGGTGAATCGGACCAAAGGTGGGTGCATAGTTCTCCCATTCCCAGGCATTGAGGGCCACTGGGTCATCATGCGAATCCCCAGAAACATGCCGAATGACACCCTCGCTAGCAGGCCCATTCACATGCACTCCATCCCGTTCCTGGCGATCAAGCCTCACGCCCTCGACGAGAAACTCCCGCACATTGGCCAGATGCACTCCAAAAGCCTTGCTTTGGCGAATGGTCACGTTCCGCACCGTGACACGGCGAACATTGTGCAAAAGGATAACTCCGTGAGAACCAGGTACACTATCCTGGCTTGCAGAAGACCCGCGCAGGTTACCATTGGCCCCACTGACACCATTGGCCAGAGTGCTCCAAATTCCGCCCTCAATAAGAATGTCCGTGTCCGGTTGTAGGTCCGCGGGTACTGGCCCTTCACGAAAGCCCAGGACATGCTCGTTGCGAATCATGCAAGTGTTGCAGCCTGGCCGCAGCCTGATCTCGGTCGTTGGGTCTGCCGTCAGCGACTGCCCTGACTTCAGTACAATGGGCGTATCTAAATAGTATGGCTCGGACCTGGCGGGAAGATGCACCGTGTTGTGCTGGGCTAAGGCCGCCTGGATTGCGGCACTCCACAGCTCACCCTGCACCTCATGAGGCTGGGACTTCCCCTCTGCATTAGTCCAGTTCTCCGTCCAAGTCCCGGACTTGACCAAAGCTCGAAAGCTCTCAATCTGGCTCGCTGACAGTCCCTGGACACAGAACAAGGCGCAGGCTTTTAACAGGGTGGGCAGTCTCATAAGCTGATTGGGGTTATGTACGATCTCATTATGCTCTTTCTATTTCACTTGGCAGAACAACAGCTTTCCAGTTGCCAGTCCTTCCCCAGCAATGCGATGGAGCAGCCATGCAATTCAACCGACGCCCCAAATTCCGCTCCACCCGCATCATCGGCGGCCAGGAAGTGACCCCCCGCAAGAGCATGGGGCAAAACTTCCTGGTGGATGAGGAAGTGGCCCGCTGGATCTCAGACCAGATCCAGCCGGATGGAGCGGCCTTTGTGGTCGAGCCCGGCCCTGGCCTAGGTGCCATGACGCAACATTTGGTTAATCGGCCCCAGAAACTGCTGCTGATTGAAAAAGACAATCAATTAGCCCCTCAACTCGAAAAGAAATATGGTCACCTAGGGGTGGCGGTACAGCACGCAGATGCGACCCAGGTGGACTTGCGAGAGTGGTACCAGCATGGTGACGTGCGCGTGATCGGTAACCTTCCCTACTCCGTGGGTGGCGAGATCATGAAGCACATGCTCACGCCTCCAACTCCGGTGAAAAGCGCGGTTTTCATGTTGCAAAAGGAAGTCTGTGAACGCCTCGCGGCCCAGCATGGCAAGGACGGCTACGGGGCGCTCTCCGTGCTCGTTCAGCGCGACTGGGATGTGGAACTGCTGCGCATCATCCCGCCAGAAGCCTTTTCTCCGAAGCCCAAGGTGGACAGCGCCATCGTACGCTTCACCCCGCGCGATCCATCCAGCCTCCCGGTGTATGAACGGCGCACTTTTGAAAAACTCGTGCGCATGGGCTTTAGCCAACGCCGCAAACAGATGAAGAATCTACTTCCCCCACCCCCGGGAAGTTGGGAGGCTTTGTGTGAATCTCTCCAGATGCCTGTAACAATGCGGGCAGAGGAACTTTCCGTTCTCCAGTGGGTGAACCTTTCGCGATGGTATGAGGGCCGCAACTCCGCCGATGCAGGACAGAAGGCCAGCGAGATGTTCGACGTGGTGAATGAACTCAATGAAGTCATCGGCCAAAAGCCGCGCGGTGAAGTCCATGCTCAGGGCCTGCTACATAGGGCGGTGCATGTCTTTGTCATCAACCCTCGCGGCGATGTTTTCCTGCAAATGCGATCACACCTCAAAGATGTTTCCCCTCTGAAATGGGACAGCAGTGCCGCAGGACACCTAGATGTAGGTGAAACCTACGCTGCCTGCGCCATCCGTGAAGTGCGCGAGGAAGTGGGCTTGGAAATCACAAGCACGGAACTGGCAGCCCAATTATCTGCTGGAGAGCACACCGATCACGAGTTTGTCGAACTCCACATCGCCCGCCACAATGGGCCCATGCGTTGCTTGCCAGAAGAAGTGCCTTATGGGGAATGGTTTAGCCCCGCCCAGATCACTGCCTGGGTCGAGGCCCGTCCGCAAGACTTTGCCAAAGGCTTTGTCACCTGCTGGAAAGCCTGGCTAAAGTCTGCTGCTCCCGCCGTCTAGGCGAGAGCTTCGTTCCACCATTTGATCAGGCTGGTTGGCGAAAGACCGTCACCACATCTTCATAGAGACCAGTCTGGTGCGTCACTCCCGCATGAGTGAATTCTTTGAAGGAAGCCACGATCTCAAAACCACGCTTTTTGAGTAGATCCAGCATGGCCTCATGGGTCAGGTTACTGCGCCAGCCGCCCAGGCCACCGCCCACGCTGCCGTGATGAATGATGCCCACGGCACCGGGTTTGAATACCCGGCGAAATTCATCGGCATAGCGTTCTACTTCAGCCTGATTGATGTGCACGAAGACGTCGAAACTCCACAGGGCATCCATGCTGCGATCTGGCACGCCGGAAAGGTCATTGCCTGAACCAACGACAAATCTAGCCTTGCCTGTGCTGCCAAATTTCTCTGCACAGACTTCCACACAGGAAGCTGAAATATCGACACCGAGCAGCCCATCTGCACGCTGGATGAGTTCGCCCGTCCATCGCCCACCCCCTGGGCCGATTTCTAACACCTGCCCACCCTGCGGCATGTAACCACGCAGAACGTGCTCAATGATTCCCGTCTTCCAGGCTTCATTCGGCGTCCATTCCTCACCACCAGCCTGCCAGTCCCAAGCCTCCCAGATCGCCTTATTCAAAGCGCGGCTATTCATACCAGGCACACCATCACGGCGGCGGATGTGATCCATCAGCTTGAAAGCGCGGGCTCCCAAGGCACTGGCGAGATAGTAGGTCGCAAAGGCGGCACACCAGATGATGCCGTTTTCCTTGACGATGAGCCAGGCTAGGCTCAGTTTTTTACCTAACGAGATGTGGCGGCGGTTATCGACGATGTCCTTCATTGCAGAGTGCGCGGTGTTTCGCACGGTTCCAGGCTGTGGTCAATGCAGGATCATCCTCCTTGCACAGGAGGCATGAGTGCAACCTCACATTGAGGACGTAAAGGTTCCGTTTTCTTCACATAGGTTAGATCCACCGCCACCAGTAGGCTGGCATCCCATTCCCCCAGCTTGGGCCAGCGACGGTAAAGACTCTCCAGCAAATCTGCGACGGTCGCCCCCTCAGGCATCTGCCAAGTAATTTCTTCGCTACCTGTGATGTCTCGTAACATCGAGAAAAAAAGGACACGTGTGATCATGGCTTCAAAATTCCGATGCACGGCAGGTTACGAAAACGGCCCTGATAATCCATGCCGTAGCCCACGACAAATTCGTCTTCGATTTCAAACCCACAGTAGTTCAGCGAAACATTATGTTCACGGGGTCGCTTTTTATCGAGCAAAACAGCCGTTCTCAGTGTGGCGGGGGACTCTCCCAGCAGTCGGTCACGCAGAGCTTTCAAAGTCAGTCCTGTATCTAAAATATCATCCAAGAGCAAAATATCCTGACCGCTGAACTCCACCCCAGCCGGCCAGTTGATCTTTAATTGCCCAGTTGATTCTGTGCCACCGTGGTAACTGCTGGCTCCTAAGGTGACAATGCGCATCGGCAGGTCAATCTGCCGAAGAAGGTCTGCCACAAAAAACAAGGCCCCATCCATGAGCACCACCACCGTGATCTCTTTTCCCGCGTAATCGCGTTCAATCGCCCGGGCCATTTCCGTGACACGACCGCGAATGGATTCCGCGCTGAGCAGCACGCGGTGTAGATCGCTCAAGACTCCAGAAAGGACAGGCATAGCAAGAATATTGGATAAAGGCGCAAACATGGGATTGCCGCAACGGCCTGACGCACGTTTCTTTCGCTGATCATATGCTAGACTTCCCACCCACCAACCTACGCGACCTCCGTGTGAGCTACGATCTGGATAGCCTGACCGAGGAGACAGCCCCTGTGGATCCACACATCCTGTTTAATCTCTGGCTTCAAGATGCCCTGGCTCATGAGCTACCTGAACCGAATGCCATGACTCTTTCTACCATCGGCAGTGATGGTGGGCCGAACAGCCGCACGGTCCTACTGAAGGGACTGGATGAGCGTGGCTTTCATTTCTTTACCAACTATGACAGCCGCAAGGGGCGGGACATTGCTGCAAACCCTCACGCAGCACTCACCTTCCTGTGGACGCAGCGCCATCATCAAGTGTGCGTGCGAGGGATCATTAACAAACTTCCACGTGAAGATGCGGAGAGCTACTTCAACAGTCGCCCCATCGGTCACCAGATAGGGGCTTGGGTTTCGGATCAGAGCGCGGTTATCCCTGGACGCGAATGGCTGCACCAGCGTGAAACTGAATTGGCAACTCGCTTCGGCACTGGCCCTATCCCCTGCCCCCCTAATTGGGGAGGCTACACGTTACTAGCCTCTGAGATCGAATTTTGGCAGGGCCGCGTGAGTCGCTTGCATGACCGCCTGCGCTACACCCGCCTGGAGGGAGGCTGGAAGATGGAACGACTCAGCCCTTGAGTTTCGTTCGGGCGACCTTGGCGATGGATCAACGACCCAAAGTTAAACCAATGATAGGCGCATCGACCTCGTTGGTTTTGCCTGTCATCTTTTCCGCAAGTTGAGGTGATAGCTCACAACGACTGCGCGAATGAATGGCACGGATAAACTCCTTTAGATGAGGGAAGTAATCTGTGGTGGTTAAAGCCAATGCGCCCTCATGCCCAAAGATGACGAGGTAATGCAGTGACGAGTTGAGTTCGATTCGCCGGATGTCCGACCAGGGATGAAAGGTGCTATGGCCCAATCTTTGGATCTTCAAGCCAGTCTCTTCCACGAAGTAACGATTGATGCCGCCTCGCAAGTAAAGCCCCACGACCATCAAGGCCAACATTCCGCAGCCTCCTACCATCAGCCCCCGCAGTAAAAAGCCGCCTCGGGCGAATGGATCCACGGAAGACCGATAAGCCATCCAGCTAAAAAAGGCGACGAGCCCCAAAGCTAAAAGATGGATAAGGGGAGAGTGATTGAATTTGGTTTTCATGAGGGGGGTGAGCTTGGTAACAGCTCCCCACCCCTCAACCAAAAAGAAGATGGTGACAGTTTGTGCACCCAATCACTTCATCCCAATGCCTCTGTTGATAGACAGCCGAAGGCCTCCAACGCTCTATCTCACATGGCAAAGATACGGTCCATGCGTTCCGTTAGCATTTTAAGACCGTTCGGGTTCAGCCCGCCTCGCTGCTCGCTAATCGCCCAACCCGTGTAACCAACGTCATCAAGCGCCTTCATGATGGCGGGCCAGTTGTTGTCCCCCTCGGTGAGATCACAATCAAAGCCTTTCCACACACCTTCATCCTTCATCTTTTTGGTGCTGTATTCTTTGACGTGGATACGATTGATCCGTGACCCGAGGACTTTGATCCATTGTTCTGGCCATCCGTAACGGAGCACGTTGCCAATATCAAAATGCCAGCCCACGATCGGGTCACCGATCTCATCTAGAAAACGCACCGCCTCCAAGGGACTCAGAATAAAATTGTTCCAAACGTTTTCGATGGAGATCTTCACCCCCAATTCCTTCGCCAAAGGCACGGCTTTTTTGAGCTGAGTGATGGATCTTTCCCAAGCCACATCATACGGCACCTCTTCATTGCACACCCCAGGAACCACCAAAATCGAGCCCGCACCGTAGGCTTTAGCATCTCGTAAAGTGGTGAGAACGCCCTGCAGGCCATCTTCCCTTAAGGCCTCATCATTGTGAGTGAGAGTCTGTTTCCAATGCGTGTGACAGCACACACTAGCAGCCTCCAGACCAGCCGCACCTAAAGCGTCCAATACCTCTTGTTGATTCATTCCACCAGCAGGCTCAACTCCCTCATAACCAGCGGCTTTAGCAGCCGTATATTTTTCGATCAAAGTGCCTTTGATCCCAAGAGTTCCGCCCATGATAGCCTTGCGTAATTTGCGTGGCGTAGCGGCTGCATGCGAAATGTGTGGGGCGAGGCTGAGCGCAGCAACGCCCAGAGTCTGACGGAAAAAAGTGCGGCGGGAAGACATAGTCAGGAGAGGAGAAATAGAATTACGCACCTTGATAACTGTCCCTGTCGCCCATTCGCAGCAAAAACGGCAACCCGTGTTACACAGGTTGCCGTTGAAGCACTTCGCTTTGTCAGAAAGCTCTATTTCTTCTCTTCCGTCGCAGGCGCGGCCGGAGCAGGTGCCGCAGGCACTGGAATCGGCGGCGTGGCCGCGGCTGCCGGGGCCGCAGTAGGGGCTGGGAAAGCAGGCGCACTGGCCGCTGCCGGTGCAGGGGTGGCTTTCGCATCGACTTTCACGATCTCACTGCGCTTTTTGAAGATGTTATTGACCGTGTATTCCGACACTTCAAAAACCCAGTCCGCGAATTTCTGCTCTTTAGCCAACTTACTTTCCAGCCCTTTGATCTGGGCTGTGAAAGCTTCATCCGCTTTTTTCTTATCTTCTTCCTTCTCGTCTTTCACAGGTGGACGTGATTTGGGGAAGTTCCCTGTCACTTTCACACTCAGATAAAACCTGCCGACTCCATCTTCAGAAGGCTGTTTAGCGACCTGCAAGTCATAGACGAAGCCTTCAAAAGTCACGATGTTGACCTTGATCGCGCCTTTGAGTGCTTCCGCCATTTTATCCTTGGTCACCACGTCATTAAAGACCGGAGTCGAAAGCAGATTGCTGACAGCCAACTTGGTTCCATCCAGGGCCTCACCCACTTTAGCATCCAGCAGAGCGAACTCCAACTCAGCGTCCGTCTTGCGACCGACTTTCCAGCCTTCTTCAGCCTGGGGAGGCACCACGGTGATCTCTTTGATTTTTTGGATATCAATGAAGGCTTTGTCCAACCAGGAATCGGGCTTGGCTTCCAAATCCGTGAAGGGATTGCTGACCACCCAGATGGTGTCGCCATCTTCAGGGATGCGAACGAAACGCTGGCTGCCGCCGCCGAACTGGTTGCTCGTGCGTCCGCCGGCGGTGTCAATGGTTTTACCCAAGACGAACGAACTGATGACCTTGCCGCCAGCATCTGAGAGTTCCACCTGAGTGCCTACGCCTTCAGAAGCTTCCCCGGGAGGTTGCACCTTGATTTCGGCCCAGGCACCTTTGCGGACTTCTTGTTTGTTGGCAATGCGCTGCTGGAAGAGTTCGCTACGCACGGTACTGATTCGGTCCATGCTGGCTGGATACCCGCCCCGTTCTAGCACTGTAGCCGATTTCCCATCTTCACTGATTTTCACAGTGGTTTCGGAAGTCGCATCCTTCAGTCGGATTTTTTTGATCCCTTGGATATCGAGATCTGGCAGCAGCATTTCACGTGTTTTCACGCCACGATTCGCAGCCGTATTCAGCCCCTCGTTTTGCTGTTTTTGATAAACGAGCCCGGCTCCGACCAGTCCAACAAGGATGATAAGAAGAGTGAGAATTTTCTTCATGGATCAATAGAAATTGAAGAGTTAAAATGAAAAATTAGACTGCGGCGGTGATCACACGCCGACGAATGGCCAACAGAATCCCCAGGGAGACCACCAGCAAAGGCACAACCAGGAAGTTCAGCAGCACGATCATGGATTTGGTGAACTCGATTTCCTTATTCTGCTCACGTTTCACTTCACGGATCTTGCGGTTGATATCCGATTGCGTCTTCATCAACTCATTGAGCTCTTTGATCTGGCTAGGATCGGCCAACTGACCGTCTTTTACGCGCAGAGGACCCATTTTCTGAGCGGTTTCATCCAGCTTGGTCTGGAGAGCTTGACGTTGAGGGCGGAACTTTTGATCCACTTTTTCACGCAATTCAGCCATCTTTAAGAAGGGACGCTGAGTGGCAGCACGGCTACGCACTTGGAGAAGGTCTCCGCCACCACTAAGAACCTCGATGGCATTGAGCATCAAAGGCAGGTTAGCATTGGCCGCGACCATTTCACCCAAGCGATCTCGTGTCACGCAGAGTTCGTCATACATCATATCGGCGTCCGCAAACAAAACGACCATGCCTTCATTGCTGACAGATTCCTTGATGGTGCCGTCGCTGATATTGAATTCTTCCTTCTTATCGGCAGGCTTCGCAGCAGCGGCAGTTTCCACCTTCGGTGCAGCAACAGGTGCAGCAGATGGTGCAGCAGATGGTGTTGTCACGGCAGGTGCGGCAGGCGTTGCTGGGGCATCCGCAGGTTTGGGGGCCGTTGCATCATCCTGTGCACCGCCGGATTCCAATCCTGCAGCCGGATTTTTTGGACGACCGCCAGGGAAAGCTGTTTTAAATTTCCCGCTCAGTCGCACCGCCAAAATTTGAGGCCGACCAGAGGGGCTGAAAGTGTTCATGCGTTCTGGAGTCAGCGATTCTGCTTCCGAGACATCGAGCATCTCATTTGCTTTAGAACTGCTAGCGAGGACCGTGGATTCAATCCCATCTCGGGTATCCAAAGTGAACGCCCCCGAAACCAACACACGCAGAGGTTGCAAGCTGGCTGTGATACGATCCGTCTGACTCAGGGCTTCCGCAGGAAGTTCGAGATCCAATGGATTTTGCCCCCCCTGAGGACTGCGATAATTCACATCTGCCACAACCTGCGCTTTGGAGAAAGTAACTCCCCATGCCTTTAAAAGGTTCGGCAAATCTGAAGTTGGATTGATCACCCCACCAGGCTGACCAGTCATGGGGTTGGGTTGGTTGCTGTACACGCGCTTCGCCACGATGCTCTGCGGATCCACCAAGGCGATCACCTTACCACCTTTTAGGAGGTATTGATCGATGGCATACTCGGCAGCCTCGGTGATATCGGCAGGGTGGATCACAACCAGAGTGTTGATATCGGAATCGATCTTATCAGAACTCATGGGCACATCACGCACCTCGTAATCCATTCGCAGACGCTGGATGAGGATCCAAGGCTGCTGCCCGCGCTGCTGCTGGAAAGGAAACATTGGAGAGCCCATGATCGGCATGGAGGTCATGACCCCCACCACGGTCTTGGATGTTTTGGATACCTTCTGGATGGCACGGGTGATGTTGTATTCCAGAGACGTTTCTTCACCGGGATTCAGGAAAGGCAGCACTTCTTTTTGTGCGGCCGACTGAATCGCCATACCGAAGTAAAGGGTATCGCCATCTTGGTTCACTTGGATGCCCTGGAGGTCATCTTCACGGGCACGGTCTTCATCTTCCGTGTTCGGATTTGGCGTCAGACGCTCCAAGATGATTTTGCCTTTGGCGGCGGTTTGAAACTCCAAAAGGAGATCCCGAACCACCGTGGCGCGCATCTTTAGCTGCGGAGGCATGATTCGATCATCCGACGTCTCGTAATAACGAATGGTGACAGGCTTGTCCGGATTCAGACGATCCAGAATATTGCGCGTGCCATCCGCCAGTGTGTAGAGTTTGTTTTGGGTCAAGTCCACACGGGCATTGCCCAGGCCCAGTCCACCGACCAGGAAATTCACGGCCAACACAATGGCGATGACCAGCAGTGCCGTGATGCCTGCGGTGCCTTCTTTGCTATTCAAATTCATAAAAGGATTCTGAAAGGGTTGAAAAGTAACGCCTGGCTTAAGCACGTTTGGAACGCAGGCCCATGTGAGTCACAATGAGCGCCACGACGATCACAGAAACAAAGTAGAGCACATCCCTCAGCACGAAGATGCCACGGGTCATTTCAAAGAAGTGATCCATGAAGCTGAGGTAGCTGATGAAACGGACCACGGGCTCAAGGACTGACGGCACGGTATTAAGAACGGTATTCAAAATGCCTGGGTGACCGATCAAAGTGAGGGCAATGCAAAGCGCCACAGAAACAATGAAGCACACCACTTGACTACGAGTGTAGGCACTTGCTGCACTGGTGACTGCCAAACAGCCGAGAGCATACAGATAACTTGCCGCATAACCAGTGATCATAGGACCCGGATCAGGATTACCCAACCAGCAAACAGTGATGATCACTGGGAATGTCAGAGCCAGTCCGATGAGCCAGACCATGGCCGCGGCAAAGAATTTGCCGATGATGGCCTGCCAGGGAGACAGCGGCATGGTCATGAGCAATTCAAAGGTGCCCAGGCGGTGCTCCTCAGACCACAGACGCATGCCCACAGCAGGGGCTAACACGACATAAATCCAAGGATGCCAGACGAAGAAGGTTTCCGTAAGTGAGGCGTTGTTCGTCTCCAGCAACTGCTGGCCGAAGAAGAAAGTGAAAGCCATCGTGGCCAAAAGATAGATCACGACGATGACGTAAAGCACCGGCGAATTGAAGTAGGAGAGAAACTCCCGCTTAAAAATCGCCAGAGTGTTTTCCAGGTCTCTGCTTTTCATGAGGTTGTTAAAAAAGGTCTTAAGAGGGTTGAAGAAGTAGTTACTTCACGGTGTCAGGGCGAGTGATCGCGCGGAACACTTCATCCAGGGTATTGACGCCTGGGACGAGTTTTTTGAGTTGGTCAGGTGTGCCGTCAGCGATGACTTTGCCACGGTCAATGATGATGGCGCGCGAACAAGCCGCTTCCACCTCCTCCAAGATGTGAGTGGAGAAAATAATGGCCTTGGTTTCACCCATGCGTTTGATCAGGCCTCGTATTTCGTGCTTCTGATTCGGGTCCAGACCATCCGTCGGTTCATCGAGAATGAGCACTTCGGGATCGTGAATGATGCTCTGGGCGAAGCAGGTACGATGGCGATAGCCTTTAGAAAGGGTGTCCACGCTCTGATTGCGCACATTTTCCAGGAAACAAAGTTCCAGCACCCGATCAACCGCCTTGCTCTTAGCGGCACCGGTGACACCACGAATTTCGGCACAGAAGCCGAGGAAACTCGCGACGGTCATATCGGAATAAAGTGGGGCGTTTTCCGGCAAGTAGCCGAGGGACCGCTTGGCCAGCTCTGGCTCTTCCAGCATATTGATGCCACCAATTTTAATGCTGCCGGAAGTCGGGCGGAAATAGCCCGTGACCATGCGCATAGAGGTGGATTTGCCAGCGCCGTTTGGGCCAAGGAAGCCGAGGACCTGACCCTTTTCGACAGAGAAGGAGACGTCATCCACCGCCACCTTACTGCCGAACACTTTTCGGAGGTTTTGCACTTGGATCATACTGTCACTATCATGGTTGTTTGGGGTTGTCTTAACAGGGAGTGCACTGTGACACACAGACACTCTGCAGCGTTCAAAAACGCGCGGGGCGCTTTATGGTTGCCTCTGCCCGATTTGCAAACGGATTTTGCGACCAGAATCACTAGCTTTAGGGGGGAATGAAGATTGTGGCGAGAAAACTCGGCATTTGATCCTCAATTCATTCTGGACACCCCTCCCCTACTTTAGCTACAAACGTGACCTTAATGAAACGATTTCCTCTTTCTTCTCGCCGCCAATTCCTGGCCAAGTCGGCAGGTATCCTCGGGTTTCCCTCCATCATTCCAGCCAGCGTTCTCGGGCAGAATGCTCCTTCCAACAAGATCACGATGGCCGTTTTAGGCTGGGGCATGATGGGCCCCAGCAACACCAATAAATTCCTCGCTGAAGCAGACTGCCAAATCGTGGCGGCTTGTGACATTGATAAGCGCAATCTGGAAAAAGCCGTGGGCACCGTCAATGCCGCCTACAAGAATACCGACTGCAAAGGCTACCATGACTACCGCGAAGTGATGGCCCGCAAGGACATTGACACGGTGATGCTTGCCTTGCCGGATAACTGGCACGCACTGACATCCATCGAAGCCGCCAAAAATGGCAAAGACATCTATGGAGAAAAGCCCCTTGCTCGTACAATTGCAGAGCAGCAGGCTATCGTGAATGCCGTCAAGCGTTATGGCCGCATCTGGCAGACGGGCTCCTGGCAGCGCAGCGAGAACAACTTCCGCATCGGTGCAGAAGTCGTACGCAACGGCCTCATCGGCAAGCTCACCCATGTGGAAGTGGGCTTACCCGCAGGTCACAACGACTTCGCCAAAACTGGTGATAAACGCTCTGTGACGCCACCACCGGCGGAGCTGGACTATGAGATGTGGATCGGCCCTGCCGCCATGCAGGACTACATCGAGTGCCGAGTCCATAAAAACTGGCGCTGGGATTACAACATCGGCGGCGGCCAGCTCCTGGATTGGATTGGCCACCACTGCGACATCGCCCACTGGGGCATGGACATGGATAGCAGCGGCCCTTCCCTCATCAAGCCTTTGCAAGTGGACATGCCAGCGCGCACGGACATCTGGAACACGGCGACCAAGTACCGCGCCGAAGCGACCTATGCAGGTGACATCGTGATGACCATCGCAGGCGGTCATGATGACATCAAGATGGGCACCAAGTGGATCGGCACAGATGGCTGGGTGCATGTGAACCGGGGCTCCTACGATGCCTCCAAACCCGAGTTGAAAAAGATCATCAAAAAGCGTGAGGGCGACAAGGTGGTGGAAGCGGCCACGGCCCCGAAACTGGGAGATGATGTCATCAAGACCCGCCTCTATGAAACCCCGGGCCACCATCGCAATTTCCTCGACTGTGTGAGAAGCCGGAAACCGACCGTGACCCCTGTGGAAACGGCCCACCGCAGTGCCACCCCTGGCCACCTGGCCCTGATCGCCTTCCTGGTGAACCGTCCGATCAAATGGGATCCAGTGAAGGAAATCATCCTGGACGATCCTGAAGCCAGCAAGCTGCTCACCCGCGAGTATCGCGGTCCATGGAAACTGGAAGCTTAAACGAATGATGAAGCTTTCTGAGTAACGCCGATCAGCGTTTCTCAGAAAGCGCTATCGGCGGAAGGTGTTTAGCGAGCATGGCACGCAGTTCCTTCAAAATGGGGGCATGCTCAGGTACCTGGGCAAGATTGGTGTATTCAAGCGGATCAGCCTCATGGTCGTAGAGTTCGATGCCGTTGCGGCCCTCGTCCCACTCCGTGCAGCGCCAGCGGGCGGTGCGTAAGCTGCGGCCCCAATGCTCCGCATCTTCGCCACGTCGGGCCTGAGTGAAGGCCGCTCCATGAACGGATGAGGCGGGGTTATTCAGCACAGGGCGAAGGCTTTTGCCCTGCAAGTGAGAAGGGGCCGCTATGCCGCAGAGATCGCAGAGAGTGGGATAGAGATCGGTAAGCTCTGCGAGGCCCAGGGCGGTGCGGCCATTGCCCTTCACGCCAGGAGCTGAGATGATGAGAGGGACACGGGCGCTTTCCTCAAAGAGGCTGCGCTTGTGCCAGAGACCATGCTCACCGAGATGCCAGCCGTGGTCGCTGGTGAAGATGACGATGGTATTCTCCAACAGGCCCTGTTCCTTCAGCGAAGCCAGCAAACGACCAGCCTGCGCATCCACATAACTGACACAGGCGAGATAGGCGCGGATGGAGGCGCGGCGCTGTTCGGGCGTGGAGGTCATGGCATAACCGGGCACGGAACCATTGCGAGCCGGAGTGGGGATGTCCTCGACATCATTTGCGGGAGTATCAGGCAGGGTGATCTTCTCCAGAGGATAGAGGTCAAAGTATTTGGCCGGAGCAACGAGGGGCAGATGCGGACGATGAAAGCCGACGGCGAGGAAGAAGGGCTTCTTTGCATTGCGCTTCTTTAGCCAGCCGATGGCGGTGGTGGCAAAGGCACCGTCGCAGAGTTGGTCGTCATCCCCCGGGATTTCCTGCCAGACCAGCCCCTGCTTCTTGCCTGTCTGGACGGTGACGGCGGAGCTGCGTTTGGGCGGGTAGGGGCGCTCGTCTTTAAACGGAGTGCCAAACTCCCATGCTTGGGGATCGTCCATGCTTTCCAGGCCAGTGGGGATGCCGAGGTGGAAGATCTTGCCACAGCGAGCAGTGGCGTAGCCTTGCTGGCGGAAGTGGTGCGGCAGGGTGAGGACATCGGGGATGTTGACGTAAAGGTTGTCAGCATTGTCCGTGACACGGGTCTGGTTAGGCCGCAAACCGCTCAGAAAAGAAGAGCGGGAGGGATTGCAGTGTGGGAATTGGCAGTAAGCGCGGCTAAAGAGCACCCCTTCCCTGGCAAGTGCATCCAGATGCGGAGTCTGCGCTTGAGCATGACCGTAACTGCCAAGCGTGGCGGCCAGATCGTCCGACACCATCAAGAGAACATTCGGTCGAGCATCCCCTGCCCAAGTTTGGACGGCTAACCCAAAGGCCAGAAGTAAAAAGAGAGGCTTCATAACGCCCCTGATAACGCTGACGGGCCTAGCCTCTATCGCTTGGGAATTTCATTGAGCGTGTAATAGGCGACAGAATGGAGCAATGGCTGGCTTTTAGCATTCTTCACCCCATCGAGGTGCAATTCATGCACGTGCCCCTGCGTCATGGGAGAGAGGGTCAACTTCACAGACTTACCGTCAGCACCGACTTTGGCCGAACTGATTTTGGGAAGGATCTCATCCACCTCGGGACCGCCGTAGTCTTCGCGGTAGGCGTAGGTGAATTCGCGCATGGAGTAGCTGGCCACATCGCCGGCGGATTTAGCATCCACAGGTTCGGTAAAGGTCAGCTCAAAGCCATCTGGAGTCGCACGCATCTCATGGATTTCAAACGGCACCTTGCCAGTCCATTCCAGCTTCTCAAAGCAGAACGGTTTGCCACCACGGGCACCCCAGCCACGATCGCTACCCCCTGTATAAAGGTGACCTTCAGCGTCCATGCGCCCACCAATGAGACCGCTGGCGAAGCCGGTGCGGAAAGGAATGACAGCCCCTTGTTTGATGCCATTGACAGTTTCGAGAAAGACACGGCTGACATTGCTGTGGCTCTGATCGGCAATGAAAAGCTGCTTTTGGAAAGGGCCAAACTTGCCGCCGGTTTCATCGCAGAGGATAAAGGTCGGCGAGTTACCAATCTTGCCATGAACGAGATACACGGCGGGAGGGAGGAGTTCCTTGATGCGTTTACGCTCGGTGACAATGCGATCAGGATCGCCATTGGGATTGGTTTCGCCGCGCTTGCGGTTGCCCTTGAAAGCTTCAGGGATGGGATCGAGCGGACGAGGGCCCATGTTCGGAGCGAGAGAATACCAGATATTGCCACCGGGATGGCCCTGGAAGCTGCCAGGGACAAGGTGCTGAAGGGTGGATGAACCATGCCACGGCCCCTGATTATCCACATAATAGACTTCGCCATCGGCATCAAAGCCGACTCCACCGGGGCTGCGAATGCCGCTGCAGGTGGGGACGAGCGTTCCATCTGGCTTGATGCGGACGGCCCAGCCACGGAACGGCACCTTACTATCAAATGAACCGGTGAGACAAAGCGTCACCCAGAGATCTCCTAGTTTGTCAAAACGACTGCCCAGGGCGTACTCATGATAATCGCCTGAAACGCCCCATTGATCGTTCACATTTTCGAAAACATCCGCGCGACCATCCCCATCCTCATCCGTGAGGCGGGTGATTTCATAACGGGTGGTGGCATAGAGAGCACCGTCCTTGTAACCAAGGCCGAGGACTTCATGAAGGCCTGAGGCAAACAGCTTGTAGCTGACTTTTGAGGGATCGGGCTGCTGGGCGTTGGAAACGATCCATATCTCTCCTCGGCGGGTGCCTAGGGCGAGTTTGCCTTCAGGCAAAAGCTCGATGGAACCCACTTCCATCGCGGTCTCAGCCGGAGTGGTGTAGGTGGTGATCTTGTAAAAATCGGCTTCGACAGGATCAGCCGCGGAAATCGTGCTGCCGAGGGAGGCCAGGAGGGAGAGCAAAACAAAACGGTTCATGAGAACGAAAGAGAAGACGTGGGACCGAGGGCGAATCACTGAGGCCAGGAATAGGTGATGGAGACCTCTGAGCCCGTGATGGGGAGCAGGAGATTTTCACCCACGATGCGGGCTCCTGCGGCAGTGATGCGGAGCTTGTTTTCAAAAGCACGCCCTTCAAGGTTGAGCTTGCCAGCATCAATGAGGAACCCACCGTCCTTAGCTTCGATCTGGCCAGAGGCGAGGCGCAGCCAGGTGTTTTGAGGAACCTTACCATCCAACTTTAACATTCGTTTCAATTGGTTAGGCGCGGCTGTGCAGCGGTCGGCCACTTTCAGGCCATTCCATTCATAAAGGAAGGCGGGGTGGCGTGAGGCATCGAGGCGATAACCTTTCCAAGCATAACCGGGAGCCCGTTCCTGCTTTTCAGGCCAGGCGGCCTCCGGCGAGGCAAGAATGGCGAAGGGCTGGCCCTGGGAGGGACTGAGGACATCATAACCCAAAGGGGGCTGATAACCACCGCCGCGGCTATTCCAATGTTTGGAGGCATCCATAAAAGCTCCGCGCCAAATGAGGGCGAGGTTCATCTGTTCCGCACTCCAGGCAAGGCTGATGCCGCCGGGATAACCGACAGCGATGCCCCGATTACCAGCTCCAGCAATGAAATTGCGGTAGATGACTGGATCGTTTTTAACCACAAGAGGGATGGGATCAAAGTCCTTCTTCTGCTTTGGCTTGGCGCCTTTTTCCCAACCTTTAGGTGTCCACTTCGAAAGAGGCGTAATGTCGAAATTGCTACCTTTCCAGGCGGCGAAGACGGCGATGTCTCCTCCATCTTGGAAATATTCGAGACGGAAATCATGGAGCCCCTCCTCAAGCTGGGTGGAGCCTTCCTTGATATCGCCTGCAGGGTGAATGCCATCGAACTCGACAACATTTTTTCCATCCACCAGAAGTCGAACTCCATCATCCCCCGTGATGTAAAAACGATAGCTGCCTTTGCGCGGAGCGTGAAGCTTGCCGGTGAAGACGACGCCGAACTCGTTCTTGTAGTCGTCGAGCTTGATCTGAATGAGGTTATCTTCAACGATGCCTTCACGGTGCGGTTTCAGTTTTGAAAAATCTGGAAGGCTTTTCCAGGCCCCCTGATAAAGCGCAAATTTAAGATCTTTGAGGCCTTCGCCGAGAGGCAGCACTTTCATCTTGCCGTTCATGGTGAGTGCATGGCCAGGAAAGGTACAGACGAAGGGATAATCCCCAGCTTTCTCTGGAGCGGTGAAAGACAGGGCCTCCTCTTCATGCGGATTGAGCATTTTAGAATGCAGCCAAACACGTTTGTCATCCGGCACCCAGTTGCGCTTGAGAGCGGCCTCGACGTTTTCCATCTGCTTCAGGGCCATGGCGGCGGTATCAGTGCCTGGCTGACAAAAGACGATGTTGTGAGGCAGGTCGTCTCCGTTTTCAAAGATGACTTTCACGGCCTCGCCCGGACGAACAACAAACTCATTTTGGTCATACTTCATCTGCGCCGTCATCGTTTTGATGCGGATGACTTTGACCGGCGTTGAGGTCGGCGATTTCTTCATCTCAATCGCCGCTTTCACTGGAGTTTTCTGGCCGACTTTGTCGGAATCCACTCGCAGAGGGCGTAACCAAATGTTGCGAAACCGGACGGGATTCAGGTGATCTTGGAGCATGAGGTCACCTTCCTGAAAGGTACTATCAAACTCACGCTGGAAGTGAACGACGATGCCATTATGGATGACGGTAAGTTTGGCCTTAGCACCAGGTTTCGCCCGCTCAAAAAGAATATCGTAGGTCTGCCATTCGCCGGGCTTACGGCTAGCATTGACCATGGGTGGGTAATTGCTGTAAAGACCCGATGCCTGACCATCGGGATACGTGTCGTTCTGATAAGAATCCAGCACTTGGATTTCAGGAAAACCGCCGATGAAAACACCGCTATTGCCACGGCCCTGGCCATTACCAACGACGGTGGCGGGGGTGGCCCATTCGAGGTGCAGGTGACCGTCGCCCTTGAACGTGTCACGAGTGCGGATGCTGCCGCTGCGGCCGACGATTTCCATGTAGCCGTTTTCGACTTTCCATCCGGGCTTATCATTCCCTGGAGGAGAGTCTTTGCGGGGTTCGCTCTTCCATTGAGACAGATCTTTACCGTCAAAAAGGATCTTGGCATCTGATGGCGGAGAACCAGCTTTTTCCTGGGTGCTGAATCCTGGTGGGTTGATCACCTGGGGCCGAGGACGCTGCATGTCATGCGCGCGATACACTCCGCCTGGGGTCATGGGCTGTTCTTTTTTCTCCGCTGCTGGGAGATGGCCGACGAGGGCGAGGAAGACCAAAAGAGAAGAAAGACGCATGGTTGGAGGACTCTGATAACGAACGAAAAGGAGAAGCTGTATCGCCAAACGCGAGGTGCTTGGGTGCAAATATGGAATATCTCAACACCGACAGAGCGAATTGTAGAGCTAAGGCCGATGGAGAATTCCTTCTCTACAACTCCTGAAAGCCGCAATCAGAATTCACATTCAAAACTGTTTCATGGCCAAAACAGCATAAAAAATGACCCATAGGACGGAAACATCCATCATCATACCACGACTATTCCTCCAGGGGGAAATCCAAAGATGGGTCCTCCACGCTACCCCACCTGCGTAATTCGGAATCCCATTCCAGGTTTGTGTTCCACCTGATCTCCCACTCTTTTACCCATGAGTTTTTGCCCCAGAGGCGAGGCGGGCGTGATGATGAGGATTTCTTTTCCATCTAAGGTGACCTCTGTCCCACCTGCACCTGGCCCCATGAAATAATATTGATCTTCATCCAAACGGATCAGAGAGCCGAGTCGAATACTGGGACTGGACGCGACCTCCTGAGCAACAGCCTGGAAAAGATGGATCGCGGATTGCAACTCCTGAACACGCTGAGCCTGCCCGCGGGCGACGTAGGAAGCTTCCAGAGTACGAGTATCGTACTTGTTTTCTGCGCGGCTATCGGGATCCGTCGCTGCCGCAAAAGAGGCACGCGCCCCCCTGGTGAGCACGGCCAATTCGTCATCCAGTGTTTTTTGGATGTGTGCCAGCACCAGCGGTTTGTTCAGAGATTCCATGATTAAAAACGGGGGCACAATGAACAGGTGAATGGCTATTTGGCAACGCTGAGGCCCAAATCCGGCAATGTTCATTTTCTTGATCTGTTTACTTTAATTTCCATAATTATAAGCTATTTTCATCACAAAGACACAAAATGCCCGAACCCATCGCCTCTCAGCCGCTGAAGCGTGTGCGCCTGACTCCCTGGCGCGGGCCATTCCATTTTTTGCTGCTTTTGGCGACCAGCAGTCTCACGCTGATGCTGCCTCTAGCATACCTGCTTCTGGTCATCATCTCAGGTTTCTTTGTGGGATGGTTGGGGTTTGAGTGGGTGACAGCCCTGGCCCTAGCCGAAAGTTGGAGCTGGAAGGATGCTCTCCCTGTAGCTTACATCGCAGCCGGCGTCGTCACTTGGATTTTCATGCTACGCCCCTTGATGCCACGACCGCGCTCCGTCCATGTGGCACTGCAAATCACCCCCTCTAGCCAACCCCGCATCTTTGAATTGGTGGATGAAATTTGCTGGCATTTGAGGTTGGACCCACCCCAGGAAATCTGGCTGGATACCTCCATCGGCATCCGTTCTTCTGTCAGGGATGGGGTGCTCGGTGTTGCTGGGGGGGAGCTCATCCTCCACATCGGGTTGCCCATCGTATCAGTGGTAAGTGCCAGAGAATTTGCCGCCCTTTTAGTTCGCGAATTAGCCCTGAATGCCGGGGGGTTAGGAACCACTTTTTCGCATCTGGTTCGTGAACTCAATACGTGGTTTTATCGAGCCCTGCACGAGCGTGATCCATGGGAGTTGGAATTGCAGAACAAACGCCTCAAAGAAAACTCTCTCCAACGCTGGATACGAGTCGCCACCTGGCTCTGGATGGGATTCTCCAAACTTCCGTTTGGGCTTTTTGTGATGGGGGCGAAGCTCATCAGTGCAGCGGCTTTGATCAGGCTCAGCAGCGGAGCAAACCGAGCCGGAATCAAAGTCCTTGGCAAAGAGGCCTGGAAAAGTCTCCAGGAAAAAATGGATCTTCTCCAAATCGCCTGGGACGCATCTCGCACAGAGATCCAGCGCGGCATCACTCAGCAGCGACTGCCTGAAAACCTGGCTCTTCTTCTTGCACGACATGTCGCCCGGGCCACTCGCCAAAAAAGTCCAGTTAGCTCTCATCAGCCACAATCGACCACAGCTCCCATCGCAGACTTTTTAAAAGAGCTGCCCACCGATGCTCCTGCTGCGGCTCTTATTCGTGGATTTGTTGATCTCGCACGGCAAGTGACCTGTTTCTATTATCAGCATGAATTGGGCATCGGCCTTCATGAAAACAGACTGGTTGCAGACGAGGAAGTGCTGCATCAAAACCGACGGGAAGATGAGTCCTTGGTCACCATTCGTCGCTATTTTGGAGGCTTAGCCCACCCTGAACGTGCCATGTGTGGCCTTGGTGCCACCCATCATGTTTCTCCTGGTCGGGCTCAGTTGCAGGAGGAAATTTTACGCGTTCGCAAAGAGCTTCGTGAATGGGGCAACCGACTCAAATTAGCCCTTCAGGAATGGAATCTCGCCTGGCAGCGGCGGCGGGATCTGGAAGCGGCCGCCGTTCTCAGCCTTGCAGGCTTCACCGTGTCTCGGATTCAATTTGGCACCGATGATACCACCCCACAATCCTTGCGGAGTGAAGCTGCCCGCCAGCGCATGCTCATGGAGCACATGGAGACCGCCCTTGTCGCCTACGAAATGAAGATGGAAAGCCGATTTGCCAGCGCACTAGGCCTGCTGTGGTGGAGCGAAAAAAGTGATCTGGACGATAGGCTTTCGGATCGCCGACGGGACCTCGCGGCCTGGGTTTCCGTCTATGAAGCCATGGCGGGTGCCCTTCCCAGCTTTCGTGAATTGCTGACGACCTTCTTTGCATTTCAAACCTTAGGGGCTCGATACGCCAGTCTCGATGATACCGGAAGTTTTTTCACCGCTTTGCAGTCCGTGGTGCCGAAAATGACCAACCTCGTCCGGCAGATCCTCTCCACCATGGATGGTGCCATGTATGCCCTGCCCCCCGTTAAACGCCCAGTGCCCCTCAATGAGCACTTGCTCCAAGGGAAGTTACCCGAGCCCATCAACATCTCGATGAATCCTGGAGCTGCGGTAGATATCCGCGCTTTATCTGCGAAAATGGCAGCCGATGCCTCTGAGGTCATCGCGCCTTTTGTGGATCGGTTTCTTCACCTTTACCACCAGTCCTACGCATGGTTGGCAGAGTCTGCGGAGCTGACCGAACTGCATTTTCTTGGCCCAATGAGCTTTGGCTCGGATGTGGAACTGCTGATGCCTGAAGAATTTGCGCGAATGAATGAAACCCAGCCGCTGACGCCCAAGTCACGTCTGCCTGCAAAATAGTGTTTACGCCACTGCTAGGACGCGCAAAGGTGTGCCGATGCGAATCCTGGCTATCGGAGACATCCACGGCTGTTCCATCGCTCTCCGAACACTGCTGGATGCGGTGAAGCCAGGGAGCGATGATGTATTGATCACCTTAGGTGATTACGTTGATCGCGGGCCGGATTCTAAGGGGGTCCTCGATACCCTTCTTGAGTTGGAGAAAACCACGCAACTAAAACCGCTTCTCGGCAATCATGAAATCCTTTTCATTGATGCCATGGCCGAACAATTGGATGTGGAAGCTTGGCTGCGGGTCGGAGGCCGAGAGACCCTGCTTTCCTATGCGCCGGATCACACCACGCTTTCCTGGAATCATGTTTTGCCAGAACACATGGAGTTTTTGAATGAGCGCTGTCTCCGCCACTGGGAGACTGAAAAGCATCTCTTTGTTCATGCCAATGCTAACGCCGTTTTTCCTCTTTCTGAACAGAGTGATGATTGGCTCTTCTGGACCCGTTTTGACGACAGCTATCCCCATGTCTCAGGAAAAACCATGGTCTGTGGACACACGGCGCAGAAAAGTGGTATCCCCACTCTGCGACCTCATGCGATTTGCCTGGATACCTGGGCTTATGGCGAAGGGTGGCTCACCTGCATGGATGTGAATAGCGGTGAATTCATCCAAGCCAATCAAGCAGGCCAAATCAAAAAATTCACCCTATCTGATCTCGAAAACCAAGCTGGGGGAAAAACCACCCAACTGCCAGTAAGCCCACCCAATTGACATTTAGACCTTGCGAGGCTCTTGCCTGCGTACAAGTGTCACCTGTCGGGCCTTTGCCCTTTTACAACCCAGGAATTTCTATCATCGTGTCATCAGCTCGCTCGATTCTCGTCACCGGAGGCACCGGTTCGTTCGGTCAAAAATGCATCACCACCCTGCTTGCCAATCCGGAGGTGAAGCGCATCGTTATTTATTCACGCGATGAGCTGAAGCAGTTTGAAATGGGCCAAAAGTTCACAGACCCACGTCTGCGTTTCTTCATTGGCGATGTGCGAGATAAGGATCGCCTCCAGCGTGCTCTTGAGGGGGTAGATACCGTCATTCACGCTGCGGCGCTCAAGCAGGTACCTGCGGCGGAGTACAACCCGATGGAATTCATCAAAACGAATGTCCTAGGCGCAGAAAACCTCATTGAAGCCTGCCTCGACAGCGATGTTCAAAACGTCGTCGCCCTTTCGACGGACAAAGCCGCTGCCCCGATCAACCTCTACGGAGCGACCAAACTGTGCTCAGATAAACTTTTCATCGCTGCGAACAACGTGCGTGGGGATCGGAAGATCAAGTTCAGTGTGGTGCGCTATGGCAATGTGATGGGCTCGCGCGGCTCTGTGATTCCGTTTTTCCTAGAGAAGCGTAAGACCGGGGTCTTGCCGATCACAGATCCTGAAATGACCCGCTTCAACATCACGCTGGAAGAAGGTGTGGAACTTGTGATGCACGCACTCGAACACGCCATTGGTGGTGAAATTTTTGTTCCCAAAATTCCGAGCTACCGCATCACGGATGTCGCGGAAGCCATCGGACCAGAATGCGAAAAACCCGTTGTCGGCATCCGACCTGGTGAAAAGATTCACGAAGAAATGGTCACGGCCACAGATGCCCTGCAAACCATCTCCACGGAGAAGCACTACATCATCGTGCCGAACAAACATCGCCAGCCTCTGGATGTCACTATCAAGGCGTTCTGCGATCATCATGGCGCAACTCCAGTATCGTCCGGCCTCGCTTACAATTCAGGCACCAACACGGAATGGATGACGGTGGAAGAGATACGCACGCTCATCAAATCACACGTTGATCCAAGCTTCGTCATCTAGTCATCTATTTAGCTTATGAGTTCGAGCATCAAGCCGTGGCATTTAAAAAGCGCCTATCAGCAGGGACAAAACTTGATGAAGATGCTTCGCCAAGAAGCAGGGGCTCAGGGCAATGATGAAAAGATGATCGAACTTTCATACGATCTACAAGCGGGGTCCTATGTGGGTGCTCTGGCAGACTCAACCTTGCTTGCTCGCAAACGTGAGTATTGCAGTCACGTGGCGGCCTTACTCGATAGCCTTGGCCCGATCCGCAGTATCCTGGATGCCGGGATGGGGGAAGGTAACATGCTTTGGCTGACCCTCTCGCAAATGGCCCAGCCACCCGTGCAAATCCATGGGTTTGACCTTTGCTGGTCGCGCATGGCTGTCGCTAGCCAATGGTTAGAAAAGCAAGAACCCAGTTTCGATATTCAAATCAGCACCGGGAGTCTCACTGAAATCCCTTATATGGACAGCAGTGTGGATGTGGTCTGGACGAACCATTCCATTGAACCGAATCATGGGCGGGAGGCCGCCATATTGTCGGAACTCTATCGTGTTTGCAGTCGCTACGTGGTCATGCTGGAGCCCGCTTATGAACTAGGAAGTGATGAAGCTCGCAAGCGCATGGATGAACATGGTTACTGCCGCAATCTAGCCGGAATTGCTCAAAATTTAGGCTTTCGAGTGATGCGGCACGAGATCTTTGCGGGCAATCGCAATCCTCTCAACCCCACAGCGCTCCTCATTTTGGCCAAAGACGAAACAGCGGCTCCTGTAACACCCCGCCGCTGCTGCCCTGTTTATAAAACCGAACTCACGCCCATGCGCGACTGCTGGTACAGCAAAGAATCCATGCGGGCGTATCCTATTCTGGGGGGGATCCCTTGCCTGCGTAGTAGCCAAAGCATCGTCGCTAGCAAATTGGCCGAAAATTTTCACTCTGATCCATGAGTTCTTTCCTTCCTTATGGTCGCCAGTCTCTCGACGCTGATGACCTCCAGGCGGTGATGGATGTGCTGAAGTCCGACTTCCTCACTCAAGGGCCTGCCATCGGTCGTTTCGAAGAAGCCGTCGCTGGCTGGTGTGGTGCCAAACATGGCGTGGCAATGTCAAACGGCACCGCCACGCTGCACCTTGCCGCTAAAGCCATGGGCCTCAAACATGGAGATTGGTTGTGGACCAGCCCCATTACCTTTGTCGCCTCGGCCAATGCTGGGCGTTATTGCGGAGCGAATGTGGACTTTGTGGATGTGGATCCGGGAACGGTGAACCTGTGCCCGCAGCGGCTAGAGGCGAAACTGCAGCAGGCCGAAAAAGAAGGCAAACTACCGAAGATCGTCGTGCCGGTGCATTTCACCGGGCAGCCCTGTGCGATGGACCGCATCCATGCGCTAGGGCAGAAGTATGGCTTTAAGATCCTGGAAGATGGTGCCCATGCGCTGGGCGGCAGCTATGAAGGTGAACGGATCGGCAACTGCCGGTGGTCGGATGCGGTATCGCACAGCTTTCACCCGGTGAAGATTGTGACGAGCGGCGAAGGCGGGATGATCACGACCAACGATGACGAACTGGCCTGGAGGATCGGCATGCTGCGCACGCACGGCATCACGCGCGATGCGGACCGAATGGTGGGTGAATCTGACGGGCCCTGGTACTACCAGCAACTGGAGCTGGGCTACAACTTCCGCATGACGGACATCCAGGCGGCGCTGGGGGCGAGCCAGATGACCAAGCTGGATGCCTTTTCCGCGAGGCGGCGTGAGATCGCGGCGTTGTACGATCAGGCGTTAGGCGGGCTGCCGCTGCGACCGCTGGAGAGGGACCCGAAGGGCGTTAGCGGCTGGCACCTTTACATGATCCGGCTGAACCTGGCCGAGATCTCGCAGACACGCAGGCAGGTCTTTGACAGCCTCCGCGCGCAGGGCATCGGAGTCAATGTGCACTACATCCCGGTGCATTTGCAGCCTGACTATGTGAGGCTGGGCTTTCATGCGGGGATGTTCCCAGAGGCGGAGCAGTACTACCAGGAAGCGATCACGCTGCCGATGTTCCCGGCGATGAAGGACGAGGACATCCTGCGAGTGCGAGATGCGCTGGCGGTGGCGACCGGGGTATAAACGCTTCTGGTTAGGCCTCCCAGACGCCCTGTTTGATGAGCTGCTTCGTGGCTTCGCCGGGCCAGTCGCGATTGGCGAGTGGGCTGGCGGGGCTGGGGTGGAGGACGCGGCCGACTTTGAAGCGAGTGCCGAGGGTGTCCTTAGCACGCTGGGCGCGGGCCTCAGCAAAGGCACCGACGCCGATGACCCATTCCGGATCAAGGGTGGCGATGACTTCGCAGAGGTGAGCATCGCAGAGCTTTTCCATGGCCTCGCTTTCGCTAGCAGGGAGCTTGTCAGGGGTGCGGTTGCGACCGCCTTCCTCCATAAAAACGAGGGGGCAGTAATTGGCCACAAAATGCTCCTTGAAGAAGTTTTCAGCCGCGCCAAAACGCTGGGCGAAGAGGCCCCAGAGGCGGCGGCCGCTGACTTCGGAGTTTTTACAAGCGAAGCCAGTGACGCGGCGTTTGGGATGCTCGTGCTGGGGATGTCCCACTTCCGTTTCGATCTTCATCCAGTCGCGGACAGAAGCGATTTCGCCAAAGGGCACGCCCGTCTGGGTCATGCCGAAGGGGCCAGGGTTCATGCCGACGAGGACGACGCGTTTCTTGCCTTCGCCGTAACGGCTGAGGTAGAGTTCATGAGGAACGCGGGCGTATTCGAGAGGATTATAAACGTAGGCCGTGGGTGGGGCGAAGGTGAGGGAGGCGAGGCTGCTGCTGAGATCACGCGCAGCCTGGATGAGTCGTGAGGAGGTGGACATGATTACAGGACGGCGGCGATCTTTTTGGCAAAGTAGGTTAGGATCATGTTGGCCCCAGCGCGGCGGATGCCGAGGAGGGATTCCATGGCCACTTTGTCCTCGTCGAGCCAGCCTGCGGCGGCTCCGGCCTTGATCATGAGATACTCGCCACTGACCTGATAAGCGGCGATGGGAAGGGTGCTGGAATCACGAATGCGGGCGATGATGTCGAGGTAAGGGCCAGCGGGCTTGACCATGAGGATGTCCGCCCCTTCAGATTCATCGAGGGCAGCTTCACGAAGGGCCTCGATGGTGTTCGCAGGATCCATCTGATAGGTCTTTTTGTCGCCTGCTTTTGGGGCGGAATCGAGCGCGCCACGGAAGGGACCATAATAGGCGCTGGCGTACTTGGCGGTGTAGCTCATGATGGAGACCTGAGTGAAACCGGCGTAGTCGAGGGCTGCACGGAGGGCGGCGACACGGCCATCCATCATGTCGCTAGGAGCTACGATGTCTGCCCCAGCGCGGGCATGGCAGAGGGCCTGCTGGCAGAGGACCGCGACAGTCTCGTCATTGAGGATGCGGCCATCGGCAGCAACAAGGCCATCGTGGCCGTCGCTGTTGTAGGGATCCAGCGCCACGTCGGTGATGACCATGAGCGTGGGATGGGCGGCCTTGAGCGCACGGATGGCGCGAGGGACGAGGCCATCATCATTGTGGCATTCCTCAGCACCGGGAGTTTTCAGCTCATCAGGGATGCGAGGAAAAAGAACGACACCCGGAATGCCTAGGGCGTGGGCTTCACCTGCTTCCTGAACGAGATCTGCCAGGCACCAGCGCTGGCAGCCGGGCATGGCGCTGATGGGGGTGTTTTCATCGCCTTCCTGAAGGAAGAGCGGGTAGATCAGATTCCCAGGAGTGAGCACAGTTTCGCGCACCATATCCCGGATGGCGGGAGACTGGCGGTTGCGGCGCGGGCGGATGGAAAGATTCATCCTGCCAAGATGGGCAGCGCAGCGGGGAGGTCAAATTGAGGCGCGATGTTCTGAACGAAGCCTCCTGGAGGCGGATGGCTATTCAACAGCCTCGATGAAGCTGATGAGATCGGCCATGTCCTGCTCGGTGATCCCCTGCTCCAGGCCTTCCGGCATGAGGCTTTGGCCGGAGGAACTGCTGCCGAGGATGTTTGAACGCTGGACGGTGATTTCGGCCCCGCCCATCATTTTGAGCGTCATGCTGCTGGCGTCGTCCTTGGCGATGATGCCGCTGAGGGTCTGGCCGTCCTTGGTATTGACGGTGTAGGCGATGTATTGGGAGGCGACCTCTTTGTGCGGCTCGACAATGGCGGTGAGGAGGCCGTCTTTGCCACGGGTTTTCACGGTGGTGAAATTGGGACCGACCTCGATCCCCTGCCCGTTGGCCACGTGGCAGGCGAGACAACGGGACATGAAAACGGCACTGCCTGCGGTGGCGTCACCTTTCAGGGAGAGGGCCGCCTGGAATTTCTTCACCACCGCCTCACGCGATGGCGGAATGACGGTGGCCAGGGCGGTGCGGGCGAGGGCCGCCACTTTGCCATTTTTATGCTTGGCGAGATCCTGGACCTGGGAGGCGGAGAGATCTGCCGCTGTGGGGGCACCCTCGGTTTTGCCCAGGGCCGTCAACAGGGCCGTGGCGCGATCATCGCGGGAAACGAGGGCTGCCAAAGCAGCGATGCGGGCCTGGGGGGCGAGGTGAGGCCAGGAGGTGATGAGGGCCTGCGTGACCTCAGGCTGGCTGAAGGTGGCGAGGTAACGGATAGCGGCTGCCTGCAGGGCTTCCGACTGGCCTGCGGCCAAGCAGACCTGCAAGCTGGGGATGGCGGAGGCGGGCCGGGAAAGGGCTACCAGTTCCATGGCAGCGAGGCGGTCTTTATCGGAAGCTTTCAGGTTGGCCACGGTCTCGGTGGCGGTGGCAAAGGCGGGGGTGAGTTTCTTCTCTTTATCCACAGCCTCAAGAGTGGTGCCGGAGCGGCGAAGACCTTCGGCCAGGGCACGGATGGCTTTGGGCGATGGCGAGGCCCCGAGAGACTGGATGAGGGCTGTCACTTCCTTCTCACTGTTGCAGGCGGCGATGGTTTCAATGAGGCCCAAAGAGAGGGCTTCGTCGGCTTCCGTTTTGCCGGAGGAGCGGGTCTGATAGACGGCGAAGGCCTGTTCGGGCGGGGCGGAAAGGAGGGCATGACGGAGCCATTCCTCGCGAGGAGCGATGGAGGCGAGGGCCTGAGCTTGCCCAGGATGGGAAACTTGGCCGAGGGTAAGGGCGAGCTGAAAGCGGACACGGGCATTCGGATCTGCCGTCAGGGTAAGCAGCTTCTGCCACAGGCCCTCTGGAGATGAAGCGGCCTGCAGGAGAGGCTCGGCCAGGAAGATGGCGTGCTCGCGGACATAGGCGTCGTCGTTTTGCAAAGCGATGATGAGGGTATCCGGGCTGAGGGACTTGAGCCCCTGAAGAACATTGAGCCGATGGATGACGGCCAGAGGTTCCTTGAGCTCTGTGAGGTCTTTTTCGAGCAGGGCTACGGCGGCCTTGTCCTGTCGCTCATAGAGAAGCCGGGCGGCGGTATCGCGGTGCCAGCCATTGGGATGGGCGAGGGCGGCCACCAACTCTTCCAGGCTGGCTTTATCCAAGGCAGGACGGGTGCGGTACGGAGCCGATTTCGTTTCGCCACTTTTGGTTATTCTCCAGATGCGGCCACGATCATTGCCGCTGTTGAGGTCGAGGTATTTCTTGATCTCATCGGGCACGCTCCAGGGGTGCTCGATGACTTCGCGATACATGTCGCAGACGTAGAGGTGGCCATCGGGGGCATTTGCAAAGTTGACCACACGCACCCAAGTGTCCTTGCTGGCGGCGAACTCGTAACCGTGTTCATCAGCGGGACGTTCGCCTAGGAGATCAATGCCGTTATCAGCGTAACGGATCTGTTTGCGATGGATGAGCTGGCCGCCAGCATCGCCGCTGAAGCTGTTGTTCACGAAGTCCGGGCCGTAGGCATCGCCACGGTAGATGGTGGTGCCGGTGGCGCCAGTGAAGTAACCGCTGACGCGGCCCCCGCCCTCAACCGAACCTTTGACGACCCCGGCGATGCGCCAGCGGGTGCGGATGATGCGCCAGGGTTCATCCGCGCTGAGGCGGAAAACCTCAGCCGCACCGCCATCCACGGCAATGCTTTTGCGCGCGGCAGGCATGGAGTAGAGAGGATTCCGGGAGGCATAACGGCCGTCATAGACCCAGTACTGGAGGTGGTCTGAATTTGAGCAGCCAAACTTGCGACCGTAGTTGTCAAAACTCATGCCATACTGGGCACCGCCGCCCTCGAGACCGAACTCATGGGTGAGTGGATCAAACCAAAAGTCTTTGCCCCCGATCTCAATGCCGGGAAGGTCGGGACGTTTGAGGCAGGTGACGATGCCCCGGTTCCCACCACCGGCGAGGATGTGCACGCGGTTGTCCTGGCCCCACTGGAAGCTGTTCATCAGGCCCTGGACATTGAGGATCTTCAGGCCGGTGCCGAAACCGGTGAACGCCTTTTCGCGGATCTCGGCCTTGCCATCTCCATCCTTATCCTCGAAGCGCCAGATATCGGGCGTGGCACCTACGTAGAGGCCGCCATTGGCCCAGATAAGTCCGGTAGGCCAGGGAAGGTTGTCGGCAAAAACGTGACTGGATTCAAAGAAGCCGTCGCCGTCCTTGTCCTCCAGCATGGAAATGCGGCCCAAATGGGGGGTGACGTCGCGCATCTCAGAGTAATCAATCATTTCGCAGACGAACATGCGGCCGCGTTCATCAAAGCAGACGGCGATGGGGTCGCGGACGAGAGGTTCATGGGCTGCAAGTTCCAGATCGAAGCCTTTTTTCACTTGCCAAGTTTTACGGGCAGCCCTCGGTTCGACGGCTGGGTAACGCGGTAAATCCTTGGCAGGATCCACCATCACTGCGTTTTTGGTAGGACCGTAGGCCTCTGCATGAGTGGTCTTGGACTTGATGTCATTGGCGGGCGGCGGCGCAGCCAAAACAAATCCAGCGAAGCTCAAAGTGAGGTAGAGAAGTTGCTTCATAACGAGAAATACCCCTTAACCAACGCTTCTGCGAGCCAACCCTCTCCCCGACGGATCACAGGAACAGGTACTTTTATCGCGGGTGACCCAAACGAGATGAATCCGTCAAGCGGTCTCAATCGAAGAAATGGGGAACTTAGACAAAAGCACCTTCGACAAAATGTCTCTCCCACGCCTCGCCATCATCGGATCCGGTATTTCAGGGCTGGGTTGTGCTCACTTTTTGCACACCCGGTATGACCTGACGATCTATGAGGCTGCAGACTATGTGGGGGGGCATACCAATACCGTCACGGTCACCGAAGACGGGCAGGAACTGCCGATTGATACCGGATTTATGGTCTTCAATCATCAGACCTATCCCCTGCTCTGCCGCTTATTTAAAGAGCTAGGTGTGGAGACCAAACGCACGGACATGTCCTTCAGTCTCCGGCATTTGCCCACAGGTTACGAATACAATGGTAAAAACTTAGACACCATTTTTGGACAGCGCCGCAATCTTCTCAGCCCACGTTTTTGGAAGTTTCTCCTCAAGATCAAACGCTTCAATGAAGAGACCGTAGCGGCGATGAATGACCCTAGGTTTGAACACATGACCCTGCGGGAATATGTGGCAGCCAGGGGATACGGACAAGATTTCTTGGACTTTTATGTGATTCCTATGGGCAGTGCGGTGTGGTCCACACCGCCAGATCTGATGCTGGATTTCCCAGCTCGCACACTGATGCACTTTTGGTTCAACCATGGCTTTTTGGGCATGGAAACGCGCCACCCTTGGTGGACCGTGGTGGATGGATCTCGCCAGTATGTGCGCAAACTTATCCCCCCATTTCAAGATCGGATCCGCCTCAAAACCCCAGTCGAACGCATTGAGCGGAAAAACGGCAAAGTCATTCTCCATACGAAAGACCATTCACCTGAAACTTACGATAAGGTCATTTTAGCGACTCACGCGCCCACGTCTTTGAAGATGCTGGCTGACCCCACACCTTTAGAGCAAGACCTCCTGCCGCGCTTCAAATATCAGGCGAACTTAGCTACGCTGCATACCGATGATCGATTCATGCCTCGAACAAAAAAGTGCTGGGCCGCATGGAATTATCATATCGAATTTGACCGTTCGGGCATCATCCAACCTAGCACTCACTACTGGATGAATCTCCTTCAAGGAGTCTCCAAGAAAACGAATTATTTCGTCAGCATCAATGGTGCTGAAGCGATTGATCCGGCCAAGGTACTTCGTCGCATTTCTTATGAACACCCTTTGTTCGACGTCGAAGCGACGGCCGCTCAAAAACGCCTACCAGAGCTAAATCGCATCTCACAAGACCAAACCACTTATTATGCCGGAGCCTGGTTCCGTTACGGTTTCCATGAGGATGGCTTCATGTCCGCAGTCAATCTATGTCGAGATCTGCTCGGGGAGGATCCTTGGTGAATTCGCCATCGGCCATCTACGAATGCAATGTTATGCATCATCGGCTCAGCCCGAAAGTGCATCGCTTTAGTTATCGCCTGTTTTATTTATGGTTAGACCTGGACGAGTTAGACACCCTTTCAAGTCGGCTGCGCTTCTTTAAACACAACCGCTGGTCGCTGTTTTCTTTCTTTGATACCGATCATATTTTGAGGGACAGCCAAAAAGCTAAAGACAGCGTCTTACAGACCCTCAGAGAGTCTGGAGTGGACACATCTGGTATCTCTAAAGTGCGACTGCTCACTTTCCCTCGCGTTCTGGGATATATCTTCAACCCAGTCTGTTTCTACTACTGCTTTGATGCGCATGAACAGCCAATTTGTGCTGTGGCTGAAGTGACCAATACGTTTCATGAACAAAAACCCTACGTGCTCACCGAGCAAGATGGAGGGCGTTTCAAGCTCATCACGCCCAAGCACTTTTACGTTTCTCCATTTTTTGGCTTAGAACTGAATTTCGATTTCAAGCTACGTCTCCCCACGGATCACCTCGAAATTCATATTGATGACCGCAAAGGGGATGAACGGGTTATGTTGACCAGCCTCACGGGCAAGCGTCGCGAACTCACAGATTCGGCGCTCCTTATTTGTGCCCTCAAATATCCATTGCTCACTCTACGCGTGATTTTTCTCATTCACTGGCATGCTTTGCGCCTCTGGATGAAGGGTCTAACCGTTCATCGAAAAGCCGCTCATCCAGAACTGCAACGGGGTGTCCACAGCCCGCATCGCTCCATTTCTCCTATTAAGCCATGAACTCCACCACGCTCAGCCTCGAAGAAGACGAAGTTGTCTCCCCTGACCTCAGTTTAGCCGGTCGCGTGGGTTTTTACGAACGGTTGGTCATGCACACGCTCAAAACGTTTCCTTCAGGGGCGCTGCGAATGATTTTACCCGATGGCCGTGAATATCGCCTGGGAACCCAGGAAGCATCTCACTGCCTTGAGATGCGAATCCACAACTTGGAGTTTTTTCGCCACTGTGCCCTTTATGGAAACATTGGTTTTGGAGAATCTTACGTTCACGGCGACTGGGATGCGGAAGACGTTGCAGGAGTGATCGCTTGGTTCATCCAGAACATCCATCATACGCAAGGGAGCACAGCGTCATCCACCAAGCTGAAAGGCATGAATCTTTTGAAAATTTATAACCGATTCTTGCACCGACTTCGGCCTAACAGCCTGCAAAACAGCCGGAGAAACATTGCTGAGCACTATGACCTTGGGAATGATTTTTATTCTCTTTGGCTGGACAAAACGATGACGTATTCGGCGGCGCGTTTTGAATTTCCTGGGCAAAATCTGGAAGAGGCTCAATTCAGCAAATACGACGCCCTCTGCCAGAAATTAGAATTGAAAGCCACAGATCACGTTTTGGAAATCGGCTGCGGCTGGGGAGGCTTTTGCACCCATGCAGCTCGCCAATATGGCTGCCGAGTTACCGCCGTAACGATCTCTCAAGAACAACACAAATATGCGACCGAGAGAGTCAAAAAAGAGGGCTTAGAACACCTCATCGAAATTCGTCTTCAGGACTATCGCCTCGTCACAGGACAGTTCGATAAAATCGCGTCCATCGAGATGCTGGAAGCTGTTGGGGAAGCTTATGTCGATGGATATTTCGCTAAATGTCATGAAGTGCTTAAACCTCACGGCATCCTCGCTTTTCAGGTCATCACCGTTCCAGACTGCCGTTACAAAAACTTGGTTCAAGGGGTGGACTGGATTCAAAAACACATCTTTCCAGGCTCGCTGTTACTCAGCATGGCTCGGGTGAATCAGGCCATCAATAAAAGTGGGGACATGTTCCTGCATGGACTCGAAGATCTGGGTGCAGGCTATGCCAAAACTTTGCGTCTTTGGTTCGAACGTTTTAATGCGCGAGTGGAAGAAGTCAAGGCCCTCGGGTTTGATGAGACTTTCATCCGTAAATGGAATTTCTACCTTCAATACTGCGAGGCCGCATTTGCCACACGTAATATCAGCGTGGTTCAAGCAGTCTATACTCGGCCTAACAATGGTGCCTTGCATCGCACTTGGTGATTCACCTCGAATTCACTCACTCGTTTTATGATATTAACCCTTCGCATCTTCTTCATCGTTGTTTTGATTTCCATGCTGGCGGTGACCACCTGGGCAAGCAAACAGTTGCCACTGTGGAAGATCCCGTATGAGACTTGGACCCACCCGTGGTGGATTGCGACTTTGTTTGATGCCTACTGGGGCTTTCTCACTTTCTATTGCTGGGTCGTTTACAAAGAAGTTTCTGGGCTCAGCCGAATAGCCTGGCTCATCGCCATCTTGTTGTTAGGCAATATTGCGATGGCTCTCTATGCGCTCATTCAACTCTTCCGAGTGCCAGTGACTGCCAAGATCGAAGATGTGCTTTTGAGGAGGACGGCATGAATGAACGCAAACCATCTGCATGGCGTAGATGGGTCTTAGTGCCCATCAAGCAACAACTCACGCAGGGGACTCAGCCCGCCAAAATTGCACAAGCCATCGCTTTTGGAGTCGCTCTTGGGATCTTCCCCATCATTGGTTCTAACACCCTGCTCACCTTTCTGGTGGGCATACCGCTGAAGCTGAACCAGCCTGTTCTACAGGTCTTCAAAACGTTAACTTATCCTCTTCAGTGGACACTCCTTCTAGCGTTTTATCGCGCAGGAGAATGGTTGTTCAATGCCCCTCATGTCAGCATTCACATCCCTAGCATGATAGAGCGATTTTTTGCCGAACCTGGCCCTTTTTTCAGGGACTATGGCATGACAGCCTTATACGGAGTCGTCGTGTGGTGTTTGTTAGCCCCCGTGATCTTGGCGATTCTCTATTTTAGTACCAAACCACTCATTGAGCGTTTGGCGCAACGAACCTCGGCCCCCACTTCCTTATGATTCTCACAATCGGTGGCTTCATTTTATTGAGCCTGTTTTTATTCACCTGGTGGTTGAGCCAAAAGTTGGACAACTATTCTTTTGTGGATGTCACTTGGTCTTTGGCTTTTGCCCCCTTGGCTATCTGGTATGCGGTGAGTGGGAGCGGTTGGCTTCCGCGACGGCTTGCAATTGCCGTCTTGGTATCAGCCTGGAGCTTGCGTTTAGGAGTTCATCTCTGGAAGCGTGTGGCCAGCCATCATCCTAAAGAGGATGTTCGTTATGCAGTGCTAAGAGAAAAGTGGAAGGCTAATTTACCCCTTTCTTTCCTTTGGTTTTTTCTCGTTCAGGCATTGCTTGTTTGGCTGCTGATGCTGCCAGTGCATCTCCTTTCACAACAGCCCTCACAGACGTTTCATGCCCTGGAATACTTGGGTCTAGGACTCTGGTTCATCGCCTTGATTGGCGAAGGGATTTCAGATGCACAGCTCGCTCACTTCAAAAGAACCAATTCAGATCCCAAGACCATCTGTGAGGAAGGGCTCTGGCATTACAGCCGCCACCCAAATTATTTTTTCCAATCACTACTCTGGTGGGGACTATTTCTGATGGCGTTACCAGCACCTTGGGGCTGGACAACGATTGTAGCCCCGCTGGCCATGTTACACTTTTTGTTAAACGTCACTGGCATCCCTCTCACCGAGAAACTTTCCGTCGAAAAGCGTGGGGATGTTTATCGTGACTACCAGCGCCGCACCAGCGCTTTTGTGCCTTGGTTTCCCAAGAAGTGAATCCAGGGCTCAACACCGAACGCATTTTTCATCGTCCTTCAAGTCATGCTCAATCTTAACGATCTCCTCGCCAAAGACATCCTACCAGATGCTGCCATTCGTTTTGGCATTCGCCAGCGTCTGGCGAATACTTTGCGTAAGCAAAAGCAGCCTAACATTGAGGCACAAAAAGCAGTCTTACTGCAACACATTGAAGGATTAAAAAAGAGTCCGGTAGCCATCGCCACGGCAGAGGCTAATGAGCAACACTACGAGGTCCCCACTCGGTTTTACCAACTGTGCCTCGGAAAGCATCTCAAATACAGCAGCGGCTACTGGCCAGAACCCAGCACCACGTTTGATGAATCTGAGGCCATCATGCTAAAGATGACCTGCGAACGAGCAGAACTGAAGGATGGGCAACGCATCCTCGAACTCGGTTGTGGCTGGGGGTCTCTCTCGCTCTGGATGGCGGAACACTACCCAAAGGCGCAGATCACAAGCGTTTCCAATTCACGGACGCAGAAGGAGTTCATTGATGCTGAGGCGAGAAAGCGCGGGCTTGGCAACCTGACCATTATCACGGCGAACATGATTCATTTTGAAGGCGTCGGAGAGGGTGTCTTTGATCGCTGTGTCTCAGTGGAAATGTTTGAGCACATGAAGAACTATCAAGAACTTCTACGCCGTGTTTCGACTTGGTTAAAACCAGGAGGTAAGCTCTTCGTCCATATCTTCACGCACCGTGAATATGCCTACCATTACGAAGTCACTAGCGACGAAGATTGGATGGCCAAGTACTTTTTCACGGGAGGTCAAATGCCGTCAGATGATCTGCTGTTGTACTTCCAAGATGACCTCAAAATCGAAGACCACTGGTGTGTGAGCGGGATGCATTACAGCAAGACTTCTGAAGCTTGGTTGTCCAAGATGGATGCCAACAAGGCAGAAATTATGCCATTGTTTGCAGACACCTATGGCAAAGATCAAGCGGTCAAATGGTGGGCCTACTGGCGCATTTTCTACATGGCCTGCGCCGAACTATGGGGCTACCGCGATGGCGAGGAATGGATTGTCTCCCACTACCGATTCATCAAACCCGACTAACCAAAGTTATGAAATTCCCCCTCTTACTGAGCCTAGCCATTTTGATATTGGCGATGCGTGGACAGGCGAACGACCTCATCCGCCAAGGCGATGTCTATGACCAAGAGTTCAAGCCGGACGAGGCGTTGAAATATTATCTGCCTGCGGAAAAGCAAAACCCGAACGATGCGGCGCTGCTGGTGAAGATCGCCCGGCAGCACGTGTTCCGCATGGATGGGTTAAAAACAAACGCGGAAAAGCTGGCGGAGTCCAAAACAGCATTAGCCTATGCGGAACGAGCGGTGAAAGCTGCCCCGACGAGCAGTGATGCCCACCTTTCGATCGCCATTGTCCATGGCAAGATGACGCCACTCTTGGGGAACCGAGGCAAAATTGAGGCGTCCAAGAAGATCAAAGAATCAGCCGAGAAAGCAGCGAAACTGAATCCCCAAGACGATTATGCATGGCATCTGCTGGGGCGCTGGCACCAAGCTTTAGCGGGCATGGGCAGCCTGACACGAGGGATTGCCCAATTAGTGTATGGGGAGCTGCCTGCGGCGACGAACGAGGAGGCGGTGATGTATTTCAAAAAGGCCATCGCCTTGAAACCAGATCGTCTTTTGCATCACATTGAGTTAGGTCGAACCTATGCGCAGATGGGCAAGACAGAGGAGGCCAAGACAGCCATCAACAAGGGCCTGGCTATGCCTAACCGGGAGAAGGATGATCCTGAAACCAAGCGACGCGGACGGGCGACGCTCGCGGGGCTATGACAGGAGATTTCTCTGAAGCAATCGGCCGATCACGACGAGGATTACAATCATTAAAAAACCGTAGCGAATGGCGATGAGGTCCCCGACCGTGATCTTGCGCCGGGCCAGGACCATGATGAGAAGCATGGCCCACCAGGCCGCCATGGAGAGGACGACACACTGGGTAAAGTAACCACCATTCAGCAGGACTAAGCTGAGGAGAAAGACAAAGAACTGGAAACCGAGGCCCACAACGATGGCCTTAAGCAGGTCTATTCGAGCAATGGAATCGGGCAGCGGAGGCGTAGCATCGGACATTCAGGTGAGACCTGGAGCAGAACCCAACGACTCAAAATGAGTCCACGAAGGCACAAAAAAGGCAGAGGGGATACCTCTGCCTTTTCTTCGAGCGAACCGATTTTTAAGGCTGTTTGAAGAGGTAGTGTTCCAGGCTATCCACCAGGGCCTGCCAGGAGGCGTCAATGACGTTGGTGGAGACGCCCACGGTGCCCCAGGTGCGGGTGCCATCACTGCTGACGACGAGGACACGGGTCTTGGCGGCGGTACCGCTGCCGCTGTCAATGATGCGTACCTTGTAGTCTTCTAGACGCACTTGGGCGATGGCGGGGAAGTGAGGCAGCAGGGCCTTACGTAAGGCTTTATCGAGCGCATTCACGGGGCCGTCGCCTTCATCCACGGTGTATTCGTCATTGCCATTCACGTGGATCTTCACCGTGGCCTCGGTGGTCTCGGTTGAGGAGCCCGAATGATAACGATGAGTCGTGTGGTACTCAATGAGGTCAAAACACTGCGTTTGTTGCCCCAACTGCTTGCGAATGAGGAGTTCAAAGCTGGCTTCGGCGGCTTCGAATTCGAAACCTTCGCTCTCCAGGTGCTTGACCGTAGCGAGGATCTTCTGGACCTCGGGGCTGCCCTTGGTGAGGGCTACGCCCATGGCCTCAGCCTTCATGAGGACGTTTGATTGGCCTGACATGTCAGAGATGGTGATGACGCGCTCGTTGCCAACGAGAGAAGGGTCCACGTGCTCATAAGTACGGGCCAACTTTTGCACGGCATGAACATGGAGACCGCCTTTGTGAGTGAAAGCGGCGATTCCAACATAAGGCGCACGAATGTCATGCGGGACGTTGGCCAGCTCATCCACAAAGAAGGCGAGGTCCCGGAGACGCGTGAGGTCCAGCCCGAGGTCAAAGCCCATTTTCAACTGAAGGTTAGGCATGACGGTGATGAGGTTGCAGTTCCCCACACGTTCGCCGTACCCATTGATGGTGCCCTGGACCTGATTGGCCCCGGCACGCACAGCAGCGAGCGCATTGGCCACACCTACGCCGCCGTCATTGTGCGTGTGGATGCCCACCGGACCGCCGAGATGGGCGATGACCTTGCGCGTGACTTCTTCCACCCATTCTGGCAGGGCCCCGCCATTGGTTTCGCAAAGGACCACAAGGTCTGCGCCGGCATCCTTGGCGGCCTTGACGGTCTTTAGGGAGTATTCGGGGTCTTCGCGGAAGCTGTCGAAGAAGTGTTCAGCATCATAGAGGACCTCGCGGCCATGCTTTTTCAAGTAGGCGACGGTGTCGGAGATCATGGCGAGGTTTTCCTCCAGGCTGACCTGGAAAACTTCAGTCACGTGGAGAGGCCACGTTTTGCCCACGATGGTGACAGCAGGAGTTTGGGCATCCAGCAACATCTGAACCTGCGCATCGTCCTCTACCTTCACCTTGCCACGGCGGGTCATGCCGAAGGCAGTGATCTTGGCATTTTTCCAAGGACGCTTGGCAGCTTCCTGGAAGAAAGCTGCATCTTTAGGATTGGAACCGGGCCAGCCGCCCTCAATGTAATGCACACCGAAATCATCGAGCTTCTCCGCCACGCGGATTTTATCGAGGGTGCTGAAGGAAATGCCGGTGCCCTGGGTGCCGTCACGCAGGGTGGTGTCATAGATGGTTACTGGAACTGACATGAAAGGAAAAGGGAGGTCTAAAGAGAGTTTTAACAGTGTGAAACGATGGCGAGGACATGGGAGCGAAGGAGAGGGCGCAATCCCGATGAACGCGGGAGACACTTTTGCCGCTGGAGGCATCCTTTGGATGCGGCGACAACAGGCCGTGACGGACTCCTGCGGCTGCGTTACGCGCAGAGGAGCCCGCTGATAATTCGAATCGCAAAGATGGCTAGTTGGGTGGCCATGAGGGCAGGATGGTAACGCGCCTCCGAGAGGAGGCAAGAACAGGTTTCTGAGAAATGGGGAGTTATACGTCCCGGGCCGGAGCCGCACGTTTCCGCACCATCAGCACGACGGCCGAGATGATCATGGGCAGACATGGAACCCATAAGGCCCTCCAAAGCGGGCCGCTGGCGGGAGTGCCATCTGCCGCTTGGGGCACAAAATCAATGTGATGCACGTAGGCGACAAAAACGACGGGCAGAATTCCCAACAGCAGAGCAGTCGCCGCCATCCAAGCCGAAGCTTGAGTTTGGGACCTGGAAAACAAGCGCGTCAGAGCCGCAATCAAGGCCAGGCAAAAGGCCATCAAAAAGCAGGCCAGCGCAATGAAACCAAGTTCATCCGGCAGCTCCTCAGATGCGGTGGCTGTAGCAAGCAGGATGGTCAGCATGGCCCAGTCTGTCTTTGTCCAACGGAGAACTTCCTTTTATGCCCATCAATCCCGGCGGGCCAGTTTGGAAAGCAAGCGGAGGATTTCGACATAGAGCCAGACCAAGGTGACCAGCAGTCCAAACGCCGCGAACCATTCCATGTACTTTGGAGCTCCCTGGGTACAACCGTTTTCAATGAAATCGAAATCGAGCACCAGATTCAAGGCGGCGATGACGACCACGGCGGCACTGAAGCCGATGCCGATCAACCCGCTGTCATGAATGTAGGGAATCTGAATGCCAAAGAACCCAAGGACAATCGTTGTTAGATAGACCAGAGCAATGCCACCTGTGGCAGCGAAGATGCCCAGTTTGAAGTTTTCCGTTGCGCGGATGAGGCGCATGGAATAGGCGGCCAGCAAGGCGAGCAACACGCCCCCCGTGAGTAGAATGGCCTGGAGGGCAATGCCCTGAAACTGCATCTCATAACGGGCCGATAGACCGCCCAAAAACAGACCTTCCGCCAATGCATAGAGACTGCCTGTCACAGGAGACCAAACGGGCTTAAAACTCGTGATCAGAGCCAAGACAAAACCGGCAATGGCCCCGCCAATCACCCATGTCATGGCAGCGGCGGGATCTGTCATCGCCATGTTCCAGGTGTAAATCGCCGTAGCGAAGGTCAGGAAAAGCAGGAAGGCGGTTTTGTTCACCGTTCCCTGTAGGGTCATCTGGCCATGGCCTTGCAAAGCACGAGACTGAAAGGTGGAGTCGTTGAGCAGGGGATTCGACGTGCGCATGGAGGGGAGATAACGTCTAGGCATTCCTTTGACCAGTCTTTTTTGCCTTCGATTTTGTAGCGTCGCAATCGCCCATAAGTTGGTATCAGATAGCCAAAAGTGCACCTCAGGCGGCAACAGCAGATTGATTTCAAACTCAGGGTTGCCTAGGCTGCCTCATGCCTGATTCCCCTTCCCGTTTTGTGCAGATCAATGACGCTGCTCGCGAAACCAATCCCTGGACAAACAATGAATGGTTATGCCGCCCAGATCTCGTCGAGGCGGAAAAGCTGCTGCTTGTCCGTGCGAACATGGCCCCCATGCATTGCCACCCTTTTCATTTTCACCCGCATCGGGAGGAAATCATCTACGTGATCCATGGCCGGGCAGAACAATGGGTGGGAGATGAATGCCGCATCCTCAGCGCCGGAGAAGTGGCGCACATCCCTCCTGGTGTCGTGCACGCAACGTACAATCCTCATCAGGAGCCACTCGTTTTTCTCGCCATTCTTTCTCCAGCGAAACTCCCTGAAGATTTAGCGGGGATCCCAGACCCTCAAGACGTTTCCGCTCAGGCACCCTGGTCCAATCTGCGCCAAGGATTTCCCGAGTGCCACACACTAGCGTAAAGGCTGCTTCTCAAAGCTTGCCCCGGTCAGTCATCGCCGCTGACACGTCCGCGATTCTTTTTCACACCTGAACGATTCTTTTTGGTCTTCAAGATTTGGTTTTTCAGGCCTCGTGGCCTGGGTCGGTTTTGGCGACGGGCTTTTTCCCTCTCGTTCTGTAGCGCCATTTTAGCCTCACTCAGTGCCGCCTCCCAGCGATCGCACAATTCCATCCGCGCCCAGTAGCGATTCATCACTTGCGATCTTTCCCGCTGACAGCGCACCTCCAAACCTGAGGGCACATGCCGGAGCACCACGGTTGAAGAAGTCTTATTGACCTTCTGCCCGCCAGGGCCACTGCCACGGATAAACTCCTCCTGTAAATCCTCTTCATGGATTCGCAGTTTCGTCAGTCGCTTTTGCAAAGCTTCATCATTCGGCAATGACATGTCTGAAAATGCCTGCTGGAGAGCGAAAAGAAAGTGCCTGAATCGGATACTTTTGTGCAGGACGCGGTACTTAGCACCCGAAAATCAGCTTCATGACAAGATATTGACATCATTTCGCAAGATCAACGTTGATGAATTTTTGAGGTGCGGCTTGCACGATGGGTTCGTATTGCCAAGGTGAAAACACACCACCCATGAGCGCCGTTTTAGACTCTTTATCCCGATTTTACAGCTCCTCCATTGGCAAGAAGTTTCTTGTCGCCCTGACTGGCTTGATGCTCGTCGTTTTTATCCTGGGGCACATGGTTGGAAACCTACTCGTCTTTGCTGGGCCCGACGCGATCAATGAATACGGTCACATGCTACAGACTTCCCTCCATGGAGCTGGCGTGTGGATTGCCCGCATTGGCCTCCTCGCGGCAGTGCTTATCCATATCGTCGCCACCGTCCAGTTGACGAAAGCTAACCGGGCTGCTCGCAAAGATCGCTACGGTAAAGAAGCACACAAGGTTTCTAGCACGGCCTCCCGCACCATGATCTGGAGCGGCCTCACCATCCTGGCCTTCATCGTTTATCACCTCATGCATTTCACCGTGCGTGTGGGGAATGAGTATAACAATCCGGCTCTTTACAGCACCGAGCTCCACGGAGAACAAGTTCATAACGTTTATAAAATGGTCATTGATGGATTCTCCTGGTGGCCAGCCTCGGCGTTCTACATCGTCGCCATGGTTCTACTTTGCAGCCACCTTAGTCATGGCGTTGCTAGCATCTTCCAGACCCTCGGTCTTGCCACTCACCGCACGTGGCCGCTGTTTCAAAAGCTCGGCGTCGCCTTCGCCTTGCTTATCTTGGTAGGCAATTGCTCCATCCCGATCGCCATTTTGGTCTTTGGCTACGGCAGATAATCCCTCGGCACTCCCATCACGCGCACTCGTTCACTCACCTTCCCCGCCATGCCTCTCGACTCTAAGATTCCCTCCGGCCCGATGGCTGAAAAGTGGTCCAAGCACAAGCAGGACTCCAAGCTCATCAACCCGAAGAACAAGCGCAAATACACTGTGCTCGTCGTGGGCAGTGGCCTTGCAGGCTCCTCGGCTGCCGCTACGCTTTCAGAGCTCGGTTACCAAGTGAAGTGCTTTTGCTTCCAGGATAGCCCACGCCGCGCACACTCCATCGCGGCTCAGGGTGGCATCAACGCCGCCAAGAACTACCAAAACGATGGCGATAGCGTGCATCGTCTCTTTTATGACACGGTCAAAGGCGGTGACTTTCGCGCTCGTGAAGCCAACGTGCATCGTTTGGCCGAAGAAAGCGTCAATATCATTGACCAGTGCGCAGCCCAGGGCGTTCCCTTCGCCCGCGAGTATGGCGGCGGCCTGGCCAACCGTTCCTTTGGCGGTGCCCAGGTCAGTCGTACTTTCTACGCACGCGGCCAAACGGGACAGCAGCTTCTCCTCGGTGCCTACTCTTCCTTGAACAAAGAGATCGCCCGGGGCGGTGTGAAGATGTATTCCCGCACGGAAATGCTAGAGCTGGTCGTGGTGGATGGTCATGCCAAAGGCATCATCACCCGTGATCTTGTCACCGGCAAAATCGAAGCCCATTCGGGCGATACCGTTCTTCTTTGCACGGGTGGGTATGGCAACGTGTTTTACCTCTCCACCAATGCCATGGGCTGCAATGTGACGGCCACTTGGCGCGCTCACAAAAAAGGAGCTTACTTTGCCAATCCTTGCTACACGCAGATTCACCCCACTTGCATCCCCGTCAGTGGTGACTACCAGAGCAAACTGACCCTCATGTCAGAGTCTCTGCGCAATGACGGTCGCGTTTGGGTGCCCAAAAAAGCGGCTGACATCGGCAAACCACCCCATCAGATCCCCGAGGCGGATCGTGATTATTATCTTGAGCGCAAGTACCCTAGCTTTGGTAACTTGGCACCTCGCGACATTTCGAGCCGCGCCGCCAAAGAAGCCTGCGATGACGGTCGTGGCGTCGGTCCTGGAGGACGGGGTGTTTACCTCGACTTCGCTGAAGCCATCGGTCAATTCGGCCAAAAGACCATCGCAGAGCGTTATGGCAACCTGTTTGAAATGTACCAGCGCATCACCGGAGAAAGCGCCTACGCACAGCCGATGCGCATCTACCCAGCGGTGCACTACACCATGGGCGGTCTGTGGGTGGACTACAACCTGATGAGCAACCTCCCTGGCCTTCACGTCCTCGGGGAAGCCAACTTCTCCGATCACGGTGCCAACCGTCTCGGGGCCAGTGCCCTCATGCAGGGTCTTGCCGATGGTTACTTCGTTATCCCGACCACCATCGCGCCTTACTTGGTCACCCAGAACCCTGGTTCTGTTACCACCAGCCACCCAGAGTTTCAGAAAGCCCTGGAAGACTGTCAATCTCGCACCAATCGCCTTCTCAATATCAAAGGCAAACGCAGTGTGGACAGCTTCCACCGCGAACTCGGCCTTCTCGTCTGGGACAAATGCGGCATGGCACGTGACAAGGCTGGTCTCGCAGAGGCCCTGAAACGCATTCCTGAGCTCCGTGATGAATTCTGGAACAATGTCACCATTCCAGGTTCTGGCATCATGGCCAATCCTGAACTGGAGAAAGCAGGTCGAGTCGCAGACTTCATGGAATTTGCCGAACTCCTCTGTCTGGACGCCAGCGATCGTGAAGAAAGCTGCGGGGGGCACTTCCGCAGTGAGCACCAGTATCCTGATGGCGAAGCCAAACGCGACGACGAAAACTACTGTTATGCCGCAGCCTGGGAATACACCGGGGACTTCTCCAAACCCATCCTGAATAAGGAACAGCTAACGTTCGAAGAAGTCCATCTTTCCGTCCGCAGCTACAAGTGATCTGCCACTCCCCCATTCTCGCTTACTCACTCCTTTCGGTTTATGTCACTCCTTAATCTTCACCTTAAAGTCTGGCGCCAGAATCAGGGCCAGCCTGGCCATTTTCAAGACATCGAAGCGCCAGAGATTCCAGATCATGCCTCTTTTCTGGAGATGATGGACATCGTCAATGAGCGCTTGATTCAGAAAGGTCAGGACCCCATTGCCTTTGACCATGATTGCCGTGAAGGCATCTGCGGCATGTGCTCCATGACCATCAATGGCATGCCTCATGGTCCTGAAAAAGCCACGACTACCTGCCAGCTGCACATGCGCAAGTTTCGCACGGGTGACACCATCTGGATCGAGCCCTTCCGCGCTCGCGCTTTCCCAGTCATCAAAGACTTGATGGTGGACCGCAGTGCTTTTGATCGCATTCAACGTGCAGGTGGCTACATCAGTCTTCGCACGGGTGCCGCACCGGATGCCAACAGCATCCTTGTCGGTAAAGAAGTGGCTGATGCGGCCATGGATGCAGCCGCTTGTATTGGCTGTGGTGCCTGTGTCGCTGCGTGTAAAAATGCTAGCGCCATGCTATTCGTTTCAGCTAAAGCAGGCCAGCTCAATTCCCTGCCGCAGGGCAAACCTGAGAAAAACCGCCGCACTCTCGGCATGGTTCGTCAGATGGACAAGGAAGGCTTTGGCAACTGCACCAACCAATATGAGTGCGAAGCTGCCTGCCCGAAAGAAATCAGCGTGCGCTGGATCACCAAGATTAACCGCGACTACGCCATTGCTTCCGCTGCGGAAGCTCTAGGCGGTGGCATCGAACGCGCCGAAGGCGGAGATTGATAACAGATCGACTTAGTTTAAAAGCCTGAGACTTTTTTCGAAAGCTCAGGCTTTTTTATTTGAATACGCCCAATCGCGGGTCATCCAGATCCAGACGATACATTACTTGGTTATAATCATAGCGAGGAGTGGCGACAGGATTGCCCGAAAAGGTTTCGGTGTACGTGCCTTCAAAATAAATGATCCGCCCCTCTTTTTCATCAAAGAAGGGATGATGCCGCGGATTGTAAAAAGTATATTTGGGGTGCGAGGCAATCTTCACGGCCTTTTTCCACGGACCTTCCGGTGAGGAGGCTTCTGAATACCAGACTTCTCCTAGCATGGATACTTCTCCTTGGTTCTGGGTTGCGATCATGATCCAGCGCTGACGATGAGCATTCCAGTTGATGCAGGCGCGGTGAATGAGAACTGGCTTGCCCGTGGCGACATCCTGCACTTGTAACAAAGCCTTATCCGCAGGCAGTTTTCTGGCTCGGATTTGCTGGCGCTCAGACACCTGAGTCACTGGGGGTAATTTCGACTGCCATTGATAACCTTGAGCTTCTTCAGACCACGCTAAAGCCTCATACCTAGCGGGATTCAAGACGCTATCATATTCTGCTTTTACACGGGTAAGCGCAAAACTCTCCACGAAGTAAAAAAAATCGCCAGCAGCGGAAGAAACCCGCACAGCGTTTCCTTCGGGGTGCTGCCAAGAAAACTCGTCGCCCAATTGCACCACCGGCCTAAAATGCCCCGCAGTCTCATCGAACTCCACGAGACCATGCTCCACGCGTTTATCCAGTCGCTCATAGCGTCCGTAATGGCCTAACAAATGATCGTTTCCCGCTTTATCAGCCACGTTTAGGAGACCAAAAACCCACACCACACCTTTCTCTTGAGTCGGCACCATTTTCCGCACTCGACCATCAGTCCCCATCAAGTATTCAAGATGCACACCGTCGCCCGGCTCCAGCCCTCCTTTCGCAGGCAGGTCAGACCAAGCGCAGGTGCTGTGGAAGTTGCCCAGAGGATAATTTGCTACATTCGTGTCCCCCCATAGCCAAAAAAGTCGGCCCTTCCAGGGCAGTCCCTGCACACTGTCTTGGCCTGTCACGGCAGCATTGAGGTTAGACTTGGGCAATGGATTCTCGAAACCTAGCAGAGTGGAATCCCGGTAGATTCCTTGGCCAGTTATTCGGTAAAGCCGCTCAGCAATGTTATGGCGCAGCACTTTGACCTCGGTTTTTTCACCTGCTTTCGGTTTCAATCGCACCCCGGCATAACCAAAACCATCTTTTGCCACCGAATAGCCTGGACCGCTAACATGGAAAAAGACCTCCGTCTCCATGAGACCCGGCTCTTGGAAAGCCACCCAGCCGGCACTGTCCGTGACGTAAGCCTGATGGTTCGTCGTCGTAAGCGTCATCAGTGGGACCCCACGCCCCGTTTGTGCATCCACCACTTGAATGCCAAAAGGCATTTCTGGGGCAGCCGTGAGCATCAAAGGAAGCCATAAAACGGCGAAAAAACAGCGCATACAGGGTGTTTAGCAGCCTGTGCCCCTGGGGAAAAGCACCAAACAGCGCTTTCTCACAGAACTTCGTTCGCGAACGGCTTGTAACGGGACACAAAACGAGCTACATGCCCGGTTCATGTTTGTCGATCAAATCAAAGTCTATGCCCGCGCCGGTAAAGGTGGGGATGGGAGTATGCACTTTCACCGGGGCAAGTTCCGTCCCAAAGGCGGCCCTGATGGTGGCGATGGAGGCCGGGGTGGTGATATTGTCCTCTTGGTGGATTCCAGCACCAACAGTCTGCGCCAGTACTTTTTCAATGCCAAACTCATTGCTGAAGATGGCAAAAAAGGCGGAGGCAACATGTGCACCGGCATCAGTGCAGAAGAGGTCATCTATAAAGTTCCCAGTGGCACGGTCATCTCCAAAGTGGTCGAAGAAGAAGACCCCGAGACGGGAGAGATCGTCACCCGCTATGAACCCTTCGCGGACCTTACCGAAGTCGGGCAGCGTTTCGTTCTTTGCAAAGGTGGTAAGGGAGGCAAAGGCAACATCCACTTTAAAACCAGCACTCACCAGGCTCCGCGCGAGTTCACCCCAGGTGAAGATGGCGAAGAAAGCTACTTCCATTTTGAACTGCGCAGCATCGCGGATGCGGGTTTTGTCGGCTTCCCGAATGCTGGCAAATCCACCATGCTTTCCAAGCTAAGTGCGGCCAAGCCCAAGATCGCCAACTACCCTTTCACCACGCTCCAACCCATGGTGGGGGTGATTCACTTTGGCGATCATCGTCGCGGCACCTTGGCCGATATTCCCGGCCTCATCGAAGGAGCTCACCAGAACATTGGTCTTGGCCATGATTTCTTGCGTCACATCATGCGCTGCCGCATCCTGCTCTTTGTGGTGGATGCAGCAGGAACCGAAGGACGTGACCCGGTCGAAGATCTGGAAACTGTCCGCAAAGAGGTCTCACTCTACTCCAAAGAATTGTCTAAACGTCCTTGGCATATCCTGGCGAACAAGATTGACGTTGAAGGTGCGGAAGCCAATGTGGAGCGCCTGAAAGAGCGCTTCAAACGCGTCAAGATCTTCCCCGTTTCTGCGGAGACGGGTCTGGGCTTGGACAAGCTCCGAGACTTCCTGGACAAAAAGATCGGCCAGACTTTTGAGGTCTTGAAATAGTCCTTTGTTGATGAGCAGCCATCGTTTGACGATGGCTGCTTTTTTGTGTCCAAAACCAAGGCTGATTCAAATGACCGACGGAGTTTTAATTCGTCCCGGAAGTCGGGCTGTCGGCAGGCATTTTCAGTTCTGCAGATTGCATGGGAGGAGTGGCCGTAGGATAAAAAAGTTCGACCGCACGCCGCAGTTCCGGTGATTGGCGGCTGGACTGATAAATGAGATCGGGAATGCCTCGATTCTTGGCTAGCAGATGGTATGCACCGATCGCCTCAAAGGAGGCGTTAAGAGAGCCAGTCATTGGCAGGTAGCTATGCCCTGTGATGCAGATGGTTTCCACCATGCCCCAGGGAGGGAAATAGCCAGCCTTTTCCATGCGATCTAAAAGCGCGTAAGTTTCTGAAGGCGCTGTGAGAGCTGCGGACATCAAAATGTAATGGGGATGAATCATTGCCTGGTCAGGCAGATCCACCCCTCCCACATGGTAGCGATCTCCATGCTCTCCTTCACCGGCAGACAGACCGTAGATGCCGATCTTGGCCGCTAGACTGTCAGGCCATGTGCGCTGGATGTAATCTTTTTGTGCCTGTAACATGCGGGTACGTGCGCTCAGCCACTTCACTCCATCCAGAGCATCTGGCACATCTTGATCAAAATCTGGATAAAACAGGCTCTGTATCTCTGGAATGAATCCGGTCCCCTGCCAGGACTGGCCAGGCCGCTCCATTTTCACACGCGGCGCTTGGTCATTGGTGATGCGTTCAAGCATCATTACCAATGCAGATTCTCCACCCCAGTCCGTCCAGCCGTGCGGTAGCAATGTGCGGCCGTCATCCTTCATTCCGTGACTGAGACTCCCATTTGGCAGGCGTAAGGCTTTAAAGTCTATCTGATCCACAGCAGAGACCAACTCCATGTGTAGATCCTCATCTCCCAGGCCCTGCGCAGCTAGCAGAAGGCTGTGGTAAAAAATGGCTGTATCCACCGTGCTATATTCAGTCCCTGGATGGATGACATAACCCGTCGCGCTACGGCGAACGAAATGCGGCAGCAACCCGAGGGGACGATCCAAAGCACGAGCGGAACGATGAATGGTGCGAAGAATCTTCGCCGCTTCATTTCGATTGACGATCTCCAAGGGCGGTTGTGCCAGCACCGCAGTCGCCAAAGCAAACATACCCGTAGAAGCCAGGGACTCAAAGGCACCATCCTCAGTATGAGCACGGTCTTTGACAAAACCAGACTTCGCATCAAAGCAACGCGCCAATTTCGCATACGACGCAGCCACCACATATTCGTCAAAAGGTACGGGTGGCAGTTCCACCCCCAAATTCAGACTTGTGACGCAGACTTCACTGCCCGGTTCAGCCGTCCAGTTGATCAACTTGGCGTTAGGCATCGCCAGTGTGGGCACCGGAAGGACGTACGTTTCACAGGCCACGGCCTGAACATCCAGAAAATGCTCCCACAGTGTTTTTTGCTCGTTCGATTTGATCTCCAACTTTAACCGCCCCTGCCCTTTAGCCTGGATCATCACACTGCTGATTTTCGGCTGAAAGCGTGGGCTGATGAATTCTGGCCAAGGAGCCGCGAAATTCAGCACCTTGTCATTTTCACGAGCCAATCCAGCCAAGCTATGCCACAAACCTGCCCAAGCATCCGGGTCCTGCCCAAGGTGCGCGCAGATTTCGTCTGTCTGCCACTGAATCGTGTGCTCTGCGGGCCCATGGAAACCAAAGTCTGTGCCCAGATGGGTGTAAGCCACAAAGGAGTTTAACCGCTGCGTGCCAGCAACTGGCACAGGGGCCTTGCCTGGCTGAATACGGATGAAATACTCCTGCACGGGCTGCCACACCAGCCGTGAAGCTGGGGCGGCATGGACAGCCAGGGACAGACAGAACCAGGCTGCGCTGATTGGAAGGAAGCGCATGGAAAAAGAGACAGTAAAGGAATTACGCACCCAATGGCAACGCCGTTTATGATTGTGCCCATTTATCTCGCTTTGTGGCCCCTCGACACCGCAAGTGAAAGAGCGATTGGCCCTGCACCGTTTGGCTTTTACTGCCCATGCTGAAAGCCGTCGCTCGCCTCGCCTGCTGGATACTGCCACTCCTGCCAGCCTTCGCCCAGGGAGTGACCGCAGATCCTGCGGAATTTTTTGAAAAACGCATTCGCCCTTTGCTGATCGAGCACTGCACGGAATGCCACGGTGCAGACAAGCAAAAAGGCAGTTTAAGACTCGATCACCGTGCGGGCTGGAAAGCCGGTGGTGATTCAGGCCCAAGCATCATTCCCGGCAAGATCGAAGAAAGCCTTCTTTGGAAAGTCGTCAGTTACGAGGATCGCGACCTTAAAATGCCGCCCAAGAAAAAACTGTCGGCAGCAGCTCTGGAAGACCTTAAAACATGGATCGCCAGTGGCGCGCATGATCCTAGGGATGATGCGCCCAACACAAAAAATAACTCGAGCAGTCCAAAAGCCGATGGCAGTTTCTGGTCCTTTCAACTCCCTGTTGCCAAGCTCCCAGGTCCCATCAAACAAAGCGCTTGGCCGCGCAATGCCATTGATCACTTTATCCTCTCTCGGCTAGAGGCTGAAAAGCTTCAGCCAGCCGCAGATGCAGATGCGGCCACCTTTTCTCGTCGCCTTAGCTTTGACCTCACAGGCCTCCCTCCGAAGGACGTTGTCAGCACTGCGCCTGATCAGCTGGAATCCGTGGTCGATTCTCTCCTGGCTTCGCCAGCTTTTGCCGAACGATGGGCCTCACACTTCATGGACATGACCCGCTTTGCGGAGTCGTCCGGTGGGGGGCGTTCACTGCCGTTCAAGGATGCCTGGCGCTTCCGCGATTACTTACTGGAATCCATCCAGGCCAATGTACCCGTGGACCACATGATCAAGCAAATGCTCGCGGGGGATCTTTTACCCGCCAAGAATGCGGCTGAACGTCGGCAAAATCTCACCGCGACTGGCTTTCTGGCTCTTGGCCCAACCAATTATGAGGAACAGGATAAACAGATGCTCCGCATGGACATCGTGGATGAACAACTCGACACCATCGGCAAGTCCTTCATGGGCATGACCATCGGCTGCGCCCGCTGCCATGACCACAAATTTGATCCCATTCCCACTCGCGACTATTACGCCCTTGCGGGGATCATGCGCAGCACGCGCACGTTAAAAAACTACACGGATAATGTCGCACATTGGATTGATAGCCCGCTTCCTTTTGAAGGAGACGAGGAGACAGAGATGCAGGTTAAGGAAAAACAAGTCGGCCAACTGACCCAAGAAATAGCCAGTCTCAAAGATGCCTTGCGAGATGTCGGTGGTCTCACCCTCCGCAAACGCAAGACTCTGACTCCTACGGATCTTCCAGGAGTGGTGGTGGATGACACCGAAGCACAGAAGGTGGGAGAATGGAAATCCAGCCGCCGTTACCCGCCCTTCATCGGTGGTGGGTATGTCCATGACGACAATCTAGGGCGTGGAGAAAAGACCATTTCCTTCACGCCCAAAATTCCCGTGGCAGGAAGATATGAAGTGCGTGTCGCCTTCAGCGGAGGTCCAGGCCGGGCGGAGCGCATCCCGGCCACCATCTTCCATGCCGATGGTGAAGAACTGGTCTATTTCAAACAAGCCACCGAGAGCTTCGAAGGCCTCCAATTCATTTCACTGGGCACCTTTCGTTTTGAAACCACTGGGCAAAATTTTGTCATGCTTTCCAATGCTGGAGCTGAAGGTTATGTGACGGTGGATGCTCTGCAATTTATCCCTGCCGAAGCAGACATGCCTGCTATGCCTTCGCCCATAGCTAGCCAAGAAGAAAAAGAGCTGAAAGGCCGCTTGGCTGAGCTTCAAAAACAACTCAAAGCCTTGCAAAAAGAAGGCCCCACAAGGCAAGAAGCCATGACCGTGGCCGAAGATGAAAAGCCTGAGGATGCACGTATTCATGTCCGTGGGAACATTCGGAATCTTGGGGCTCCCGTACCTCGTGGTTTCATCCAAGTCGCGCACAGGGGCCCCGGGCCAATCATTCCCGCCCAGCAAAGTGGCCGCCTACAGTTGGCGGAGTGGCTCACCTCCCGCCAACATCCTCTCACGGCCCGCGTCTTTGTGAACCGAGTCTGGCACTGGATCTTCGGTGCAGGTTTGGTGCGCAGTACCGATAACTTTGGTGTCACCGGAGAATTGCCCTCTCACCCAGAATTGCTCGATCACCTCGCAATACGATTTATGGAAGATGGTTGGAGTCTGAAACGGCTGGTTAAAGAAATGGTCATGAGCCGCACTTATCGGATGAGTTCCGAAGGCGAAATTTCCACCACAGATCCGGACAATCGCCTGTTATCACGCATGAACCGCAAGCGAATGGATGCCGAGTGCCTGCGTGACGCCATGCTTGCGGCTGCCGATTCCATGGATACCCGCTGGGCTGGCCCGAATGTTGGAGATGCCAAAGCCGTGGACTCCAACGACACGAAGGTGCAGAACCTCGAGTATGGGTATCCTTTCAATGATACTCGTCGCAGCGTTTACACGGCAGCGTTTCGCAACGTGCGTCACCCCCTGTTTGAAGTCTTCGATTTTGCCGATATCAATCAGCCCATCGCTCAACGCACGACCAGCACGGTAGCTACCCAGGCTCTTTATTTGATGAATCACCCCCAAGTCATCGAACTAGCCCGCACAGCAGCTCTAGGCTCCCTGAAGGTGACCTCTATTGAAGAAGGCATTCAAAAGGCCTATCGCAGCTCTTTAAATCGCCTAGCCACACCACAGGAAATCAGCATCGCGAAGGATTACCTAGAAGCCTCCATCTCTGGCAATGCCACCAACGATGAGCGCCGAGATGCCTGGGCGCGCTTGATCCAGACTCTCTGGGCTACACCCGAATTCCGTTTCCTTCGCTAGAAGCCTAACCAACTTTAAATACGGAGAACTCTCAGCCCACTGCTGATTCTTCTCGGTACGCTCTTGCTAGCAAGGTCACGGGCTGGGTCACCTCAGTGCTGGCTCCCAGGCCATTGGCCAGCTGCAGATGACAACCAGGATTGGAAGTCGTCACTACCTTACAACCGGTTTGCTGGATGTGATTGACCTTCCGCTTTAGCAGTTTAGCCGATTGTTCAGGCTGAGTGATGTTGTAGATCCCAGCACTGCCACAGCACCAGTTACTCTCCGCTAGCTCCTTTAAGACCAACCCTGGAATCGCCTGCAAAACCTGGCGTGGCTGGTTCACTACCTTTTGTCCATGACAGAGATGGCAGCTTTCGTGATAGGTGACCTCCATCACTCCCGCGCCATGTGCTGGCTTGCGGATGCCCACTTGCACCAGCCATTCATGAATGTCTTTGACCTTACGATCCCATAACTTCGCACGCTCTGCGTAGAGGGGATCGTCATGCAGCAGGTGGCCATAAGTTTTGAGATGAGAGCCACAGCCCCCCGCATTGGTGATGATGGCATCCAGGCTCTGGAGATCAAAGCTATCAATCTGCCGTCTAGCCAGTTCCTGAGCTAACTCCACCGCCCCGTTGTGTGCATGCAAAGAGCCACAGCAGGACTGAGCCCGCGGTGTCACCACCTCACAGTCATTAGCCAACAGAACATCTGCGGTATCACGATTGATGTTTGAAAACGCCAGATCTTGAATGCAGCCAGTGAGCAGGCCTACTCGATATTTTTTCTGCGTGGGCGTCTCTACAGGTTCGATCAAAGCATCTGAAAAAACTTCAGCTACCCGCGGGGTCTGCGGCTCCAAATCCCGAAGGTTCTTCGGCAGTAGTCCCAAAAAATTCACCCGCCGCATGACTGTGTCCAGGCCGCTCTTTTGCCATAGCCTCAGGCCCCAGCCAGCGAGCCGAAGCAAACGCGGATGCATGAACAGCACATTCAGCGTCAACCAACGCCAAAAGTCGCGCTCTGAATTTTGTGCGACTCCTGCACGCTCAACCTCTGCACGCGCGGTCTCAAAGAGCTCTCCATACTTCACTCCCGCCGGGCAGGCCGTCTGGCAGGCCAGGCAGCCTAGACAATAATACATCTCATCTGAGAAAGCCTGGGTTATCTCCAACTCACCATCCGCCACACTGCGCATCAACGAGATGCGCCCGCGCGGACTATTCCGCTCCTTCTTTGTCTCCATGTAAGTCGGGCAGGTAGGCAGACACATGCCACAGTGCATGCACTGTTGGAGGACAGAGTAATCGAGCGATTGAAGCAAATTCACGGGACGTAAGAAATGAAGGATAGCGGATAAAGTCACCCAAATCTTCCATCTTTTGCGACCAAGGGTATCTTTGCTCTCAATATACTTTTCAAAAAAAAGCCATCTTCTATGGCTTAGGGAGATGTCACCTTGGCCTCCACAAGGCGGCTCAGTTGAGCGCGCTGTGTCGGGGACCACGCCTCCTTACTTTCATGCTGTGTCCGTAAGGCTGCGTCCTGAATGTCCGGTGCATTTAAGGAACCTGGATACACCAATTTTTCCCAAAGCTCAATGACCGTACTATCCTGTCGCAAGCTAGCCAGCAGCAGTGGCACCTGTCTGCGGATCTCTGCATTTGATGGCGGATCCAGGTGTAACCATAAAAGAAGTTTCTGATACTTGGGATCATCTTTGGGCAATTCAGCAGACTCTCCCTTGAGCAAGGTCTCAAACTCCGTCCATTCGCCGAGTTCTATTTTCTCGACCCATGGTCGCAGTTCTGGCACCTCTGCCGCAAGGGATTTGGTTTGTGCCTTTCTCCACGCTGCATGCGGGTGCACGGGTAACGCAGGCGGCTGAGTCTGAGGCACTTCAGGCATCGTATTCCTTTCAGCCAATACAGGGGTGTCCGGAGTCGTTCTCACTAAGTCATAAGGCCCCGCCCAAATTCCCAGGACCAATGCCCAGGCCCCGACAAGCCCGCCAATGAAAAAGGGGACGCCACGCCACACGATGATTGGTTGCCGCACCACTGTTTTAGGCGGCTCTGGAACAACCTCATCCCCCTGTCGCGAACGCTCCTGTGCGGCTGCTTTTGCGGCAGAAAGGGCGGCTTCGTAAGCGGTCACATCCTTTGCACGACCAATAAGAAGATCCCACCAGCAGACAGGAACCACTGCTTGGAAAAGGACCGCCGCTTCACTACGGGGATCCAGTGAATCCGCTAACTGAGCCAAGGCACTGCATTCCTCTGCACTCGTCCATGTCCAAGCGACGCGAGGTCTGCGCAAGCGCACATCCCAGAGATCTCGTGCCTCCTGAGTGCAGCCACGGACTATTCCACCCGCACCTAACCACAAGTGTGCTTCTCTCAAAGCGTCCTCTTCATCCTCACCAGCGTGCGCACTTGCAGCGGATAGCAGTTGCTCCGCCCGCGAATATCGGCTGATGGCCAATGAAGTCGTCAAGGCCAGCATGAGATCCACCACCTCTGGGCTATTCATCTTTGACTGAGTCGCGATCAACGCTTCCGCAAGTCGCGTCAAACGTGCTAAATCCGCCTTAGCCGCCCAGCGGGAGGCCACCATAAAAGTCAGTGTGTAGTGTCCTGAGCCTAGCTCAATGATCAAATCTGGCACCCGCGTCATCTCGGCCAGCGTGTCTTCGTGATCCTCAAAAAGTGTCGTGAGGTAGTCACTCGCTGCGCCAGCCCACTCTGGCTTCACATAGGCAGCCGCGCAAAAACTGGCAAAAGCCCCTTGTAGCTGTCCAGGATCATGCAGAACTTTCTCCAAAGTCTTGGCGACGTTTTTGAGCTCCTGCGGCAGCGGGGGCAGTGCTCGCGCAGGAACCTCAATCCCCCCAGCAGTCTCTGATGCCTGCGTCACTGCCGGTGACTTTGCCTCATTGGTAAAAGTCCCAGGCCCTGCATCCATCGCCAGGGTCCGTTCAGCCTCTTCGGGAAAGAGCGCAAGCTCCTGCGAAGTGGCTGATGCCGTGGATGAGTCGGATGCTTGAGCCGCCATGAGCAGTGATTATTAAAACTGGAGACGCTATCATGCAACGCCCCTCTCATGTTAAATATACGGAAGTGTTAAATTCCTACAACTTAGCGCGCTTATCTCGTAAGGGAATAGAAAAAATGCCTGATTGCAACGCAATCAGGCATTTTCCAAAGTTTCGGAGTGCGGTCAAATCCATCAACTTACCTGCAGGACGCCCGAGCTATCCCCCACCTTCTCCGCCCTCACACCCAAGCGATCCAGCATAGAAAGATACAGATTAGTCATTGGCGTCTCTCCCGGGAGCACGATGCGCTTGCCTGGTGTCCAGGTTCCACCGGCACGGCCAGCTAGAAGGATCGGAAGATTATCATGATTGTGTCGATTCCCGTCACCGATACCCCCACCAAACACAATCATGCTGTTATCGAGAAGATTGCCATCGCCTTCCTTCGTCGCCTTCAGTTTATCCAAGAAATAGCCGAATTGACGCATGTAAAACTGATCAATTTTCGCAATTTTCTCCAACTTCTGCTCATCACTCTCGTGGTGAGAGAGGTAGTGGTGAGCATCAGGAACCCCGATCTGCGGAAAGCTCCGGTTACTGCCATCATGAGCAAGCATGAAGGTGCAAAGGCGAGTCGTGTCCGTCTGGAAAGCGAGGGTCAGAAGATCGAACATCATGTGAATGTGCTCTTCGTAAGATTCTGGAATGCCTTCTGGCACTGGGTAATCTTTTGGCAAGCTAGCCGTGAATTTTTCTGCCCGCTCAATGCGCAGTTCGATGTCGCGGACGCTGCTGTAGTACTCATCCAGCTTCCGCTTATCATTACCGTTGACCTTGCCTTGGAGAGACTTTGCCTCGCCCAAAACAGTGTCTAAAATGCTCTTCTGCAGACGTTGGCGGCGTGCACCATCCGCCCCTTTAGCCCCGGAGGCTCCATAACCAAAAAGCCGTTCAAAGACCAAACGAGGGTCCATTTCCGGTGCCATCGGCATCGTTTCATTTTTCCAAGCCAAATTAAACTGATAAGCACAAGAGTAACCACTGTCACAGCGGCCCGAACTCCGCTGTCCGTCCGTGCTCAGTTCCAGAGATGGTAGCCTTGTGAGATGACCGATTTTCTGAGCAGCAATTTGGTCCACAGAGACTCCCAACTGAATATCGGAACCGGCAGTCTTCTTCGGCATGCAGCCAGTCAAGAAAGTCGAAGTGGCCCGTGCGTGGTCGCCACCGCCATTGCCATGAGAGCGGGCTTTATCCTGCGCCAAACCGGAAACCACCATGAATTCCTGGCGGTGCCTTTCGATTTCCTTCAGTGTCGGGCTCAGCTCGTAACTGGTGCCCTCACCCGTAGGAAACCACTGCTTCACATTGACCCCGTTCGGAATGTACAGCCATGCCGCACGCATGGGTGCCTTCACGGGCTCTTTCACGGCTGCGGCAAAAGCTTTTCCTCCCAGGGATTCCAGGAAAGGCAAAGACATCATCGTACCCAGTCCACGGAGGACGTGGCGGCGGCTCATCTGATGTGCGGCAGTAGCGGTTTCGTGAAAGGGATTCATGGGGGATAGAAGACTATACGCAAATACGTCGCTGAAACTTTCCTTGACGCAAATCGCAAAGTTCAAGGCAACCCACCGAAATTGGTTGAAAATCTAGATCTTCCACGCCCGATTAGCGTACTACCCCCGTTAAACCATACCATGAAGAAACTAGCAGCCCTTACCGCCCTCGCTCTCCTCTCCCTCAACGTGAATGCTCAGGAGGCTGACGTCGCCACCATCGAGCTCAAGCCACACGCCAGCAATCCCCTGGGTTATGACAAAACCGATCTCTCCGTGAAAGCTGGACAGAAAGTCAAGCTGACCCTCAACAACACCGGCAGCGTGGCCCCACAACCGCATAATTTCATCCTCGTCAAGCCAGGTAAGGATCAGGCTGTCGGCGCACAGGCCAATGCCATGATGACCGACCCTCAGGCTATGGCTAAGAGCTATGTCCCAGACGCTTCTAAAGACGACATCATTGCCAACACCAAGTTGGTCATGCCAAACGGCACCGAAACCATCGAGTTCACCGCTCCTGCCGAAGCTGGCGACTATCCCTACATGTGCACTTTCCCAGGCCACTGGCTGCTCATGAAAGGTGTCTTGCACGTCACCAAATAATTTAATAGCATCCACAGGGCGGACTCACGAGTCCGCCCTTTCCATTTCTACCAGCCACATTACCCACCATGAAACGCCTGCTCACCGCCCTTGCTCTTCTCAGCCTTGCCACCACCAGCCTTCGCGCTGAAGAGGGCAAAGTCTCCGCCGGAAATCTGAGTTTCACACTTCCTTCCAATCTCTGGACCGCCGTGCCGACCAGCAGTCCCATGCGCGCGGCCACGCTCCAAATCACTGTCGAAGGCACCGATAAGCCCCTAGAGGCAGTCTTCTATTATTTCGGTAGCGGACAGGGTGGCGATACCAAAGCCAACATTGATCGCTGGCTCGGTCAATTTGAAAGCCCACCGACCTCTTCCACGGAAGAACTGGATGCCAATGGCACCAAAGTGTCTCTGGTCACTGCGACCGGCACCTACATGGATGGCGCCATGTTCGGTCCCAAGACCGCTAAAGCAGACTACACCCTCCTCGGTGCGATCATTCCTGGACCAGACGCCCCCGTCTTTATCAAACTCACCGGGCCAAAAGCTGCTGTTGCCAAAATCACGACCGACTTCAAAAAGCTGGCGGTTAGTCCATTCCCTGCCAAGTAAGCTCTCGTAAACGAGCCGTGTTGTCCTTCAAGATAATACAGACTCACGTAAGCATCTGCTGAGCCGTCTTTGCGACAAACTTAATTCTCTTTCTTGGTTTTTCCAATGGCGGCTTTCAGCAGGTAGGTTGACCCAGAAGCCAGTAGAATAAACACCAGTGGCACAAGGAGCTCGAAGATCTTCGCTGGGTTGCCCGAACTGGTAGACACCAGACGTAGCACTGGGTGCAGCAGCATGGCCACCAGCCAGAAGGCCGCATTGACGGCAATGATTTTTTTGGCTTCGGATTATGTCATCATGGGAGACTGGGTGCGGTTGAGATTGAATAAAAAATAATCAATCGAGAACCATCCGTCGAGATTTGCATCACGTCCGCTTTGTCAGGAATAAGCCGTGGACAGAGACGCGGCGGTGGACATGTCTAGGTAGTATCTCTCATGTCAGCTATTTCCCGTCCCCTTCATTTGATTCTGCCGCTGATCAGCGGCGTGGCGTTATCGCTGGCTTATCCAGGATGGAACCTGGAAGTCATGGTGTGGGCCTGGCTGCTGCCACTTTTGTTTTTGCTATGGCCCGTCACACGACTCGCCACAGAAGGGCCACGGAAGCCTTTTTTATGGGGTTATTTGGCCGGCGTGGCTTTTTGGATACCCAACCTAAGCTGGTTGCGACATTCGTCGCGAGTGCTCGCGGGGGCGAGAGATGACACTTGGTGCGGATGGGGTGCTGAGTTGCTAGGTATGGCCGCTGTCGTAGGGCTCGCAATGTACTGTGCTTTGTACTTTGGCGTTTGGGCCTGGTTCGTCGCGCGGTTTGCGCGCCCCAATCCTCAACAGTTGGCCACCGGCCCCTGGCAGGTGAGCACCCTACATTCTCTGCGTTGTTCGCTCCTGGCTGCGGCAGCATGGGCAGGTCTAGAGTGGGTGCGCAGCTTTTTGTTATTCTCGGGATTCGGCTGGAATGGCTTGGGTGTGGGATTACACCAGAACCAGGTATTGATACAAGCCGCAGATCTTGTCGGCGTCATGGGGCTATCTTTCCTGCCCGTCTTCGTCGTCTGTACGGCCTGGAATGCCATAGCACGGATTGTATCGGTGTATCGCGGTGAAGGCACCTGCCGTTCCCGACTCGACTTCACTTTAGCCATGGTGCTTTTACTCAGCGTGGCAGGCTATGGCATGATGCGGCTGATCCCAAAAAAAGGAACCGAGATAGTCACCGTCCGCACTGTGCTGGTGCAGCCAAATGTGGCGCAAGTAGATGCGTGGTCCGGTGCTCTAGGGCCGCAGGTTTACAAACGTTTGCATGACTTTACCCGGCTAAACGCTGAAGCTCGAGACGGCGTAACTCACACAGACTTGGTCATCTGGCCAGAAAGCGCCCTGCCCGTCCACCTGCACGGGATGCCTGAAGCTGCGGATGGATTACCTGCACACGAATCTTTTTTCAATGATCTTTTAGGCGCAGGTGACTATAGCCTCTTAACGGGTACCGAAATCTATGAGGCCCCACGAGTGGGGCATGTTTCGGCCGTTCTGTTCCGCCAGAAGTATGAGCAGCGGCAGGAATATCACAAAGTGCACTTGGTGCCATTTGGCGAGTATCTGCCCTACCGGAATGTGCCGCCGTTTTCTTTCCTCCAAGGAGTGCTCCCAGGAGACTTCCAACCTGGAGTGAGCACTGAACCTCTGCGTCTGGCTAAACCCGAGGTGGACCTGATTCCCATGATTTGCTTTGAGGACACCGTGGGGCGGCTTGTTAGGCAATTTGTGAGACCCAGGCCTCAGATGTTGGTGAATATCACGAATGATGGGTGGTTCCTCAATAGTGTGGAAACGGAGGTCCACCTGGCCAATGCCAAGTTCCGCGCCATCGAACTCCGCCGCCCCATGGTGCGTGCCGCCAATACGGGAGTGAGCTGTTTCATTGACATCAATGGCCAAGTGAAATCCCGCCTTGCAGACCCCGAGACTGGAAACACTTTTATTGAGAGCTTTTTAATCGGTGAAGTGAAAGTGCCAAAGGCTGGCGAAATGACGTTTTATGCACGCTATGGAGATGTGTTTTCCGCAGGCTGTTTTTTCCTAGCCTTGGGAACGGTCATCCTGAAATGGAGAAGGAAATCATAGGGCTCACGCGGAGGTCAAAAGCGCTCACGTTGCTCATCAACACACAGAAGTACGTGTTTCAGACATGGGTGGGTGAAAGTCTTGCAGGCTGGGGTAGGTATTGATTTGACATACCTCCTGTCTTTTTGGAGCTATGTGACTTCTTTCCCATGAAAAAATACAATGTCGGTATCATCGGTTACGGTTGGGCAGCCACGGCACACATTGATGCGATCAATGCGAGCAAACAGGCGCAGGTGACGGCTATTTACTCTTCCCGTCCTCTAGACAGCGCGGAACTGAGTGCGAAACATGGAGGCACCATCACGGCCTATCAGGATCTGGATGCGATGCTGGCTAACCCAGACATCCATGTGGTGGACATCACCAGCTACCCGAGCCAGCATCGCAACCAAGCGGTGGCTGCGGCCAATGCCAAAAAGCATGTGATTCTCGAAAAACCGATGGCGAATTCCTTGCAGGAAGTGCGGGAAATCGTCGCTGCCGCCAAGGCCAATGGTGTGAAGGGTTGCGTGTGCTTTGAGTGCCGTTTCTCTGGTCAGTTCCAATCCACCAAAGCGATCCTTGACGAAGGTCTTCTGGGAGAAGTTCACTATGGCGAGGTGGACTATTACCATGGTATTGGCCCCTGGTACGGCCAGTTCCGCTGGAACATCGGTAAAAAGGATGGCGGCAGCGCCTTGCTAACTGCAGGCTGCCACGCACTGGATGCACTGCTGATGGTGATGCCAGGCGAGGTGGAGAGCGTGACTAGCTTTAGCACCAAGTCAAAAAGTGAAATCTTTGCCCCTTACGAATATGACACCACCAGCGTGACACTGGTGAAATTCAAGAACGGTGCGGTGGGCAAAACCGCAGCCGTGGTGGACTGCCTGCAACCCTATTACTTCCACACGCACCTGGTCGGCAGCGAAGGAAGCCTGCTGGATAACAAACTGCATTCCAACAAACTGAAAACAGACAAAAAAGCCTGGGGTAATCTGTCCATGCACATGTTGGACTCTGGTGATGTGAGCGACCATCCATACCAGACCCAGTTCCAAGCTTTCTTTGATGCCCTGGATGAGAACAAGGACATGCCCCTGACGAGTTTCACTGAATCACTTCGGACGTTTGAAGTCATCTTTGCCTCCGACAAAAGCGCTGAGCTAGGTGGCAAGCCTGTGGCAATCGCCGACCTGGGCTGATTCGCAGCTTGATTGGAGAAGGCAGGAGGGGCGCAGGCCTTTCCTGCCTTTTTTGTTATGCACCGGGAGCCGGAACAGATGATTCAGTAGCTCCCTTTATCCTTAAATTTCCAGGTCAATACCTGACCATCTTTTTCCAATCGAAGGCGTAACTTTTCATAGTCCAGCGCCTGAACAGGCAGGTCCTCTTTCAACGCTAAAACGGCAGCCGTGGCGGCACTTTGACTGGTCACCATAAAGACCGGCTCCATTCGCAGACTGCTAAAGGCTGTGTGACTGCAACTGAGGGCAAAAGTGACCAGAAGATTTTCGCACTCCTCCTGCCTCGGCACGATGCATCCGTAGCCAATTGGGTAAGGACCAAAGCCTCCCCTTCCTCCAGCCGTCTTCCCCTCACGAGTCACCACCCCATCTTTCACAATACGCCGAATCTCATGGGTATCCGTGCCATAACTCCCGAGGCTCACAGACTTAGGAGCCGTCTGGCGGCCAAAGGTGTGATGCTCCGTCAGAACGAGGTCACTGATCATTCGCCGTGCCTCACGAACATAGATCTGGTGCGGCCAGCCGCCGTTTTCAGAAAACTCATCCCGCGGCAGGCCAAAACGCTGCATGTCATCACGTACTTTTTGAGGAACACGTGGGTCGGTGGCTAGAAAGTGCAATAAACCACGATGATAGTTTTCATGCTCTTTGGCGATCTCCACCCTGCGTGCATAACTGGCTTCGGGCCACTCATGACTTGCCCCTGGCAAGTTCCCCCCGAAGGTGGCTGTATTAAAATCCCACTTATGGTTAGGCAACGCATCATATTTGGAAAACCAGCGCAGATCCATATCATCGCCATTGGCTTGGCAGGCCTCAATGAATCGAACCACAAGTTCGTAGGTCTTAGGATCGTAATTCGGAGGTGGCTGTATGGGGCTGCGATTGGCAGGATCATCACTTAAACACAAACGGAAGCAATAAGCCTGGACGCCTGGAGCAGCCGCACCCACCACACCAGGGTCACCTGCCTGGACGAGTGGTAAAAGACCACTGCTGGGGTTCCCTTTAATCACGTAAGGATCGAGAGGGAAATCACGGTCCCACACCCCTTGCCCACCTTTGATGCGCCCGTTTCCACCTGGCTGGAGGTGATCAGTACGAGGCTTGTATTTAGCATCATAATAGATGCCATTGTAGGTCTCTCCATACTTCGCATTGCCCTCACGCATCACCGTATAACTGACACCCGCCTTAGCCATGAGATCCCCCTCATAAGTGGCATCAATAAACATAGCGGCCCGGAAGATGGTCCCATCTTCAGCTTCCCATTCGGTAATACGCGCGCCCTTTTTGACGACCGTGGCTAACTTCGCCTGGAAATGAAGCTGCACACCCGCCTCTTTGACCATCTGAAAGAAGACTGCTTCGGCTTTGTGAGGCTCGATCGCATAGGCCCCACCTGTGGCAGGGCCACCGGCTTTATTTTTAAAGGGTTGGTCCCATGATAGAGTGGTCCCCACGGTGGCTGCCAGTCGGGTAAAATACTCCCGTGCAATGCCACCCACGCTCCGCGGCTCGCCAATATCTACGGCACTGAGCCCCCCAGCGGTCATCCCACCAAGATGCCCCCCAGGTTCTGCAAGAACCACTTTCTTACCCATACGCGCTGCCTGCACGGCAGCAGCTACTCCGCCGCTGGTACCCCCATAGACACACACATCCGCCTGGATGACATCTGCACCAAAGAGCATTGAGGTAAAACCCAGGACCGCGCTTGTTAGCCCTATGCAGAGGTATCGAGAAAGGATCAAATTCATCGGGTAGAAGAAGTTAACGTCTTCTCCCGATGAGTCTCACTGGTTAACTCCACGCACCAGCAGGTCCATCACTTCACGGCTGCATTTTTAAAGGCATACAGCACCCCATCATCAGCACCAAAAATCACATAGTCCCCAGCAACAGCAGGAGAGGTTTTTACCGGCGCACCGATTTCATACTGCCAGATCTCTTTGCCGTCCTTCAGATCTAAGGCATACACATAACCGTCGTCACTGCCAAAGAGGGCACCTTTACCCGCACAGATAACGGCGCTGCTGTCTATGCGATCACGGCAGCGATATTCCCACAGCTTAGCCCCAGTCACTCGGTCAATGGCGTGAAATCGTTTGTCACGCCCGCCCACATAAACGGCTTTTTCCCAGATCGCAGGAGCCGCGTAAAATTCAAATTCACGTTCACCATACTCCCACACCTTGGCACCATCGTTGAGGCTGTAAGCACCCACTCGATTTCCGTAGTGCGAGACATAAACCACCCCATCTGAAATGGCCACGTTGTTGCCGATGTAGGAGCCCACCTCAATCTGACGCTTCTCCACACCGGTAAGAACATCATGGACATGTAGAACACTGTCACAGCCTCCGAATACCACCATCCCATCTCCCACCGCAGAGCCTCCGTTGATGTAATATCCCGTCTCGGCTGACCAGACCTTCTTACCCGTTTTCGCATCTAGGCAGTACACATTGTAATCATAACTTCCGATGAGGATCTTCTGCTCGCCCGTTTTGGGATCGGTCCAAGTATTTGCGGCGGCGTGGATCTCGGCTTCTGTCTCGAACTTCCAGGCCTCGGCACCCGTTTCCGCATTCCAGGCATAGACAAAACCATCCTGACAGCCAGCGACCACGAGTTCACCTGCAAAAGACGCAGCACCATCAAAAGCGCCTTTCGCAGTGACCTCCCATTTTTTAGTCCCCGTGGTCAAATCCAGCGCATAAAATTTACCATCTTTGCAGCCCGCATAGACTTTTCCGCCTCTCACGACAGCCGAGCTGACGAGCATCTCCCCTTGCCCCTTGGGCTTCTCCTGGAGTTTAAATTCCCAGGCCAGTTCCAGAGGAAACCGCAGTTCAGTGGGCGAAACTCCCGTCATGGCCTCATTCCCTCTTGAATGAACCCAGTCACCCGGTGCTTGCGCAAAACCAGACGAAAACGAGACCAGCGCCAGGGCAGCGGAAAAGGAAAGCAATCTCAAAGGGACAAATTTCATGCGAACAGAGATACGTATAGAACGGGCAAGTGCGAACGGATGTTCCTGTCAGATACTGTGGATAACTGGGGCTGTTGCAGAATAAAAATCGATATGTTGTGAATCAGCCATCGACTTTCAGTCTTCAGAGAGCAGGTATTTTGGAATGCGATCGTTAGGCTCCGTAGTCTTCAGATTCTTGACCACTGCCCTAGCTTCATCTCGCGTGAGATGACCTGCTTTCCACATGAAATCGAGGGCATTGAGCGCAGCCAGTGATTCGTAAAGCGAGCCCGTTTCGATCACGTCTTTCACGGCTGCTAAAGCAGAATCTTTCTCTCCTAAATAGGCAAGAGCCTCAGCGGCAATCACCCTTACATCTTTGGAATCGTCTTGGAGCAATGAGGTTAGAAGCTCTTTGGCTGGAGCCGCTTTGTCCTGAAGTATCAAGCACCCGGTGGCAGCCCAATAACGGATGAGTGGATTCTTATCCACAAGAGCGCCCATGAACGCTGGGAGATGGGCAACATCTCGCGTGGTCGCCGCATCCGCGATATCCATGAGCGTTTCTAAAGGGTAGTCATCGCTCTGAGCATAATCATAAAGCGTCTTGCCGACTGAAAGTTGATCGTACATGGCTTCGGGTATGAAGACAGTATCGCGAGCACGCAGCATCTCTTCACGCAACACTTGACGCATCCTGGCCAGGCGATCTTGATGCATCGTTTGTTGGGCCAGATTGGTCAGCTCAAAAGGATCTTCCCCGGGCTGATACAGCTCCTCACTGGGCTTCGGTTTCCAATAGGCCGACTGAACTTCATTGCAGCGGCCTGCGGCAAATTCGGCATACCAGGAGCGCATGCTGGGCTGCACTTGAAATGGGTAACTGTAATGTTGCCCCCAGGGACGATGCGGGGAGTAATTGCGCACGTAGCGGAACTCCGCATCACGAACAGCACGGACGGTGTCATATCGCTCATCCATGCGACCCCGGTAAAGAAAGACGTGGTCGCGGGGCAAGGCCTTCTTTTCACCCAGAAAGGGGCGGCCCTGGTAATGCCCGGGAATGGGCACCTGACAGAGACTGAAAACGGTGGCTGGGAAGTCCACAAAGCTCACCAGATCCTCCACCCATTCACCCGGTTTGGCAGGAGCCAGATGCTGCCATTTTTGAGGGATGCGAACGATCAAAGGCACACGGGTGCCGGAATCGTGGATGTTGCGTTTCCCGCGAGGAAGGGCACCACCGTGGTCGCCATAATAAAAGACAATGGTGTCATCAGCGAGGCCCGCCTTGTCCAGTTCCGCCAGCACTTGCCCCACCTGCGCATCCATCAGGGTCATCTGGTCATAGTAGTTGGCCCAGTCACGCCGAATCTCCGGCGTGTCCGGGTGGTAGGGAGGCAGCGGCATGGCCTCGGGGGAGATACGAAACGTGGTCTTGCCGGGCTTGGGTGCTACCTGACTTTCATGACTCGTGGTGAAGTTAAAGATAGCGAAGAATGGCTGGCCTTGGGCGCGATTTTTATAGTGCGCCTTGTTGCTGCCTTCATCCCACAGCTTCTTCCCTGCCCCGGCCACGTTGTAGTCGGTCTTGCTGTTGTTCGTGCAGTAGTATCCGGCGGCCCGGAGATGCTCCGGGTAAAGTTTGAACGCTGCCGGGATGGCCACAGCGCTGCGGTGATTGTGCACCCCCAAGGTGCTGGCATACATGCCAGTGATCAGCGTGGTCCGCGCTGTTGAACAGACGGGTGCATTCGAATAGGCATGACGATAGCGTAGCCCCTGGGAAGCAAGTTTGTCCAGATGCGGTGTCATGGCCAGCTTGTCGCCATAACAGCCGAGGTAAGGGCTATTGTCCTCACTCGTAATCCATAAGATGTTAGGCCGGTCCGCTGCATGCAGCAGGCTTGCGAACAGGAACAGGCAGAGGGTGAGCAGCTTCATGGGCGGGCGGCTTTGGCTTTTTTTCCAGGCTGGTTTTGGAGAGGTTTGCTGATGATCACCGGCACGTCATTGGCCTGGGTGGGTCCGGGTGTGGAGCGGCCTTCGGCCACGTATTTTTCCAGCAGGGCGCGGAGTTCGGCCACGAGTTCCGGTTTGGTGGCATAGAGGTTGTTCTTCTCGATGAGGTCTTCCTTGAGATTGTAGAGTTCCCCGGGCTGATCATGAGCGGTGTAGCCGCGTTGCTTTTTCATCCACTCCGGTTCCCCGGCACGGCGGTTGTCATCCCCGGTGACGTGGGAGATGAGCACCCAGTCGCCTTTGCGAATGGCAAAACGGCCGGATCCGCTGTGATGGACGGTGGCTTCGCGCACGGGCCGACCGAGCTTCTCATTCCACAAAAGGGAAAGTAGGTTGTGGCTGTCCACGGCTGTCTCGGCAGGATACTCAGCCCCGACAATGGCAGCGGCGGTGCTCAAGAAATCCACATGGCAGATGGTTTCATCATTCACGCTGCCAGCGGCGACCTTTTTGGGCCAGCGGGCGACAAAAGGCACCCGGTGCCCGGCTTCCCAGAGGTCGCGTTTCGCCCCACGGAGACCGTCCAGGCTGTGGTGCTTATACTGCTGCACGCGATCATAGACTCCGGGCTTCACCTCCCCGGTGACTTCCGGCCCATTGTCACTGGTGAAGATGACGAGGGTGTTCTCGGCAATGCCTTCGCGTTCCAGGGCCTCGAGAATCTGGCCGACACACCAGTCCGTCTGAAAAACGAAGTCGCCATAGTCACCCACGGTCGTCTTGCCCTGAAACTCCTTCGCAGGTACGACGGGATAATGAGGTGCGGTGAGCGCGTAGTAGAGAAAAAAGGGCTTGCCGCTTTTGGCAGAGGTCTCCACAAAGCTCACGGCCTGGCGGTTCAGCTCAGGCAGGATGTCCACCAGCTTCCAGCCGGGCATCATGGGACCGGGACGGTTAAAGCCATCCGCGCGCCCGGTATCGGGTAACGTGGGAATCCCCACCGTACGATCGTTTTTCAAAAAGCAGTAAGGAGGGTAGTTGGGCACATCCACACCGAAGTAATGATCAAAACCGTGATCCAGCGGACCACCTTTGAACGGCTGGCTGAAGTCCACATTGCTCAGCCTGTTCTCCCCAGCGGAGGCAGGCTGACCGTCCTTCGTGGGCCACTGGATGCCCAGGTGCCATTTGCCAATTAGCCCCGTGGTATAACCATGATCATGTAGCAGTTCGGCCACGGTGTATTGCGCGTCTTGAAGCAAGGGAGCGCCCCAGGGTGCAACCACGCCCTGCTGTAATTTGGACCGCCAAGCATAGCGCCCGGTCATCAGGGCATAACGGGTGGGAGAGCAGACCGAGGCCGGAGAATGCGCATCCGTGAAACGAATGCCCTCCTTAGCGATGCGGTCCACATTGGGCGTGGGGATTTTGGAAGGCTGCTTTTTGTAAGCGCCGATGTCGCCATAGCCCAGATCATCGGCGAGAATGAAGATTATGTTAGGCGGCTTCGTGTCGGCAGCAGGCAGAACGGAAGGCAGCAACAACACTGCAGATAACAGAGAGAAGAGAGCTTTCATGAGGAGAAATACCGATGGCAGACGATCACTTCTTTTTCTTCTTCCCGTCAGCTTTCCAGTGAGGTTCCCACTCTGGCAGTTCCGTGCGTGCAGTCTTCAGGTAGGTGCTAATCTTCTCGGCAATCTCGGGATGCTCCTTGGCCACATTGGTTTTTTCAGCGACATCGTTTTGCTGATCGTAAAGGAGCACGGGGGCCTCTGGCCCGCCCTGGCGGATACCTTTCCAGCGCCCCTGATAAAGGGCAGCCTGCTTAAACCCGCCCTCATGAAACTCCCAGTAAAGGAACTCATGCTTCCCCTGCCCTTCCTGGCCTAACAAAGTGGGCTTAAAGCTGATGGAGTCGATCTTCTCCGGAGCCTTGGCTCCAGCCAGATCGGCGGCGGTGCCCAGCCAGTCGGCAAAGGAGGCGACATGGCCCGTCTCCACATCCGCCTTCACCTTGCCCGGCCACCAGGCGATGAGCGGGACACGGATGCCGCCATCGGTGAGACTGCGCTTGATTCCGGTGTAGGGGCCGGAGGGATTGAAGCGGGCGAGGTCGTGGTTGCTCTCGTTGTGCGGCCCGTTGTCACTGGTGAAAATGACCAGTGTTTTTTCGGCCAGCCCCTGAGCCTTCAGCAGGTCCAGCATGCGGCCCACATAACCATCCAGGCGGGTGATCATCGCCGCCTGGCCTTTGTCGGGCTTTGGCCAGTCCTTGCCTTCATAGGGGCCGTAGTCAGGCACTTCAGCCCCATCCTTGAGTTCGCGGGTGCGTTCGTTGTTCGCGTGAGGGACGACCATACTCCAGTAGAGAAAGAAAGGCGCGGCCTTGTTCTCTTCCACATACTTCAGCGCCTCATCGGCAAAGAGATCGTCCGAAAAATGAACAGGCTGGGTGGCATAGCCCCCGCCGTTTTCGCCCAGAGGTGTGACGATGTTTGACAGAGGTTCTTTGGTCTCATTGCGCCAGAGATAGTCCGGGTAATGATTGTGCGCGTGGGTCTGGTTCAGGTAGCCGTAGAAGTAATCAAAGCCCTGCTTGCGCGGCAGCCCCGTCTCTGCGGCACCTTCGTCACCTAGGCCCCATTTGCCGATGAGGGCAGTCTTGTAACCCGCCTCCTGGAGTACCTTCGCGACTGTTACATCACCTTCCTTGAGGGCCTGGGCCCCAGGATTGGTCTTGCCGGAATTGCCGCGCACCCGAGTATGCCCGTGATGCAGGCCCGTCATCAAAACGCTGCGAGAGGGCGCACAAACCGTGGCCCCGGCGTAAAAGTGGGTGAACTTCATCCCATCCTTGGCCATGCGGTCCAGATTTGGGGTGGTGATGACCTTTTGGCCAAAGCAGCCCAGATCGCCATAGCCCAGGTCATCCGCCATGATCCAGATGATGTTGGGCCGTTCGGCGGCGGAAAGGCTGGTGGTGGCCAAGGCAAGGCCGAGGGCAATCAGCGTCAAAAAAGTGGCGGCAGGTTTGGACATGTCGGTTGGAGGGGAATGGGCAGCCCATTGAACGTCGGCGCAGGCGGGTCATTTCAAGCCATTCGCATTCGCCTAGCCGGGGGCTGCTCCACTGAAACAGACCGCCCGGAAACAGGCCAGACAAATCCTCTGGCCTGTGGCGCGAGCCCCATGTAAGGAAATGCATGAAACTGGAACAGAATCAGATCTGGAAACAAGGCGACCTCTACCTGCGCATCGTGCACTGGGACCGCCAGTTCATCGTTTACAAAGGCATGAAAGACCTGAAAACCAAGCAGGGCGCGGAGCAGCAAGTGAGCAAAAAGGAATTCTGCCGCATGATCAAGGGTGCAGTCCTGCTGACTCCTGAAGAAGCACGCGAAGAGGCAGGCAAAGAGCCCTGATTCCCGCTTGGCGACGCCCTCAGGCTGAGCCAAGATTTCCCATCCCCCGACCATGTCCCGCATTCAAAAAGTCCCCACGGCCCCCTTCAACCCCTTTTACGGCTGTGCCATCATGATCATGGCCGCCCTGGTCTTCGGCGGCATCATCGCCTGGAGCGCCTACTCGCTTTTCACCCAGGACAAGGAAATCGCGAAAATCACAGTAGATGCCCCCATCAAGCTGCCCCCCGTGGAGCTGACTCCGGAAGCCCGCACGGCCCTGGAAAAGCGGTTGAGCGACTTTGCCGAAGTAGCCAAAAAAGGTCAGCCGGCGGAGCTATCCCTGACGGTGGCCGACCTTAACGGCATCATCAGCATCGCTCCGGATACCGGCTACGGCAGCTATGCGGATCTCATCCGCATCGAAGGAACCATGCCGGACAAAGATGCCATCACCAGCCAAGTCTGCCTGCCGCTGAACAACATCAAATTCTGGGAAGACAAAAAGCGCTACCTTATCGGCCAGCTCACCTACTATGTGCATGTGCATGAGGAAGGCGTGGATGCCAAAGTGGTGGACGTGAAGGTGCCCGGCAAAGAAGTGCCCGATGGCTTCATCACCGGCATGGAGATCTGGCAGTGGGTGGCCCCTTATCGCAAGGTGGAACCTATCGGCACTGTGCTAAAAGCGATCCGTCAGGTAAAGGTGACCCCGGAGGGACTGTGGCTGAGCACCGTGGCCCCCGATCCGGCAAAGAAGGGCTGAAATGTTTCTGGCGGCTCGTCGTTTTGACGAGTCCATGAAACGCTCCAGCTTTCTCTTTTTCGTGGCCACAGCGGCCATCGCTTTCTCCTCTGCCCACGCGGCTGAAAAGCCCCGAGTCCTCCTCCTCGGCGACTCCATTTCCATGGGCTATACCCCAGTGGTACAAAAACTGCTGGCGGATGAAATGACGGTCCTACGGCCCATGGCCAAAAACGGCAAGGCGGAGAACTGCGGTGGCACTAACTCGGGCGTGGCCAATATTGATCGCTGGCTGCAAATTGACGGTGGCAAATGGAACGTGATCCATTTCAACTGGGGCCTGCATGACCTGAAGCACGTGAAGGCCGATGGTAAAGCCACTTCCGACCTAGCCACAGATCCCCCCCAGGCCACCGTGGAAGTGTATGAAAAACAGCTCCGCGAAATCGTCGGCAAACTGAAGGCCACCGGGGCCAAGCTCGTCTTTGCCACCACCACGCCTGCGCCGGCTGAACCCATGAAGGTCTATCGCAACAATGCCGACGTCATCCGCTACAACGAAGCCGCCGTGCGGGTAATGAAGGAAAATGACATCCCGGTGAACGATCTGTACGCCTTTGCCCAGCCCCGGATGAAGGAACTGCAAATCCAGCCGGCCAATGTCCATTTTACCCCTGCTGGATCGGAGGCCCTGGGAGCCGAAGTGGTGAAGGCCATCCGGGCCCAGGTGAAGTAATCCTGGCAGAGGGCGGGGCTGCTGAAGGCTGCCGCTGCCCGTTCTCATCAAGGAAGTGAACAAAACATTCTTGAACAATCAGGGCGCGGGCGGTGTATAGTCATCCGTGATGAAATGCACGACCCCCGCCCTTTTTTCGTTGTTGCTGACGGGCCTCGCCCTGGGTGAACCCCTCCCGCCGAAACCGCCTGCGGCCAAGGAGGAAAAGCACGCCGCACCGAAAGACGAAAAACCGGCCACGAAGGACGGCAAGCCTGCTGTCATCTCGGGCCAGAAAATCGAAATTTCCGTGGCGGAGAAAACACCGGAGCCAACCAAGCCCGACCCGCTGGAATCTATCAAGGCGGAAACCGCCAAGCTGGTGGCAGAGCGCGAAAGAATCGCTGCCCAAATGGCATTGGAACAGACGAAGCTGGATGAAAAACTTGCGGTTAGGAAACGCGCCCTGGCTGAGATCCAAATCAAGCTGGAGGAGATGAAGGCGAAGTCGGACCTCGCCGAGGCCGAGCAGCGTACCAAGGACTACGCCGACATCATGGAGCTGCGCCGCAAGGGCGAGCGCAGCAGCATGGAGGCCTCCATTGCCAAAAACGAGGTGGACACCGAAGGCTATGCCATGCGCCGTGAAGAAAACGCCATCCGGCGCAAGACCTCCGCGCTCTCGCTCGCCATGGAGCTTCAGCAAAAAGAGACTGAATCCCGCACCTATGCAGGCAAGGCCCCGGCTTACTTGAAAGAGCCAGTGCAGGGCAACAAGCTCATCCTTTCCGACCGCACCATCGCCCTGAACGGCGTCATCACCTCCAAGACCGCCGACAGTCTGGCGGACCGCATCGCCTACTTTAACAATCGCGACGAGGAGGCCCCCATCTTCATCGTCATTGATGACTGCCCCGGCGGCAGCGTGATGGCTGGCTACAAGATCATCAAAGCCATGCACGGTTCCAAGGCCCCGGTTTACACGGTGGTGAAATCCTTCGCCGCCAGCATGGCCGCGTGCATCACCACCCTGTCGAAAAAATCCTTCGCCTATCCGAATGCGATTATCCTCCACCATCAGCTCTCTGCCGGCATCATGGGGAACCTGACCCAGCACCGCGAAAGCGTGAAGGAACTGGAAGAATGGTGGAAGCGCCTGGCCGATCCCGTGGCGCAAAAAATGGGCCTCACTCGGGACGAATTCATCACCGAGATGTACAAAAAATCATCCACCGGTGACTGGAATGAATTCGCCGACAATGCCCAGAAACTGAAGTGGGTGGACACCATCGTCGAAGAGATCGAAGAAACCGCCCTGATCCGTCACCCGGACAGCACTCAGCCCGCCCAGCCGCAGACCGGTATGCCCATTCGCATCCTGCCCCCCGGCCATCTGGACAATGGCGTCGTGGAAAGCGCCGACGAACGCGGCAAGCCTGTCGCCGTGCTACCGCGTCTGAATCCGCTTGATGCCTACTGGATGTATAACCCGGATGGTTATTTCCGCCTTCAGTAAAAGGTTGAGCCACCGCTGAATGCTGGCTAAGCAGTGAATGGGGCCTGGATTGACACCAGGCCCTTTTTTCTGCCATGGACCAGCCCACCTCCGACTCCCTCGAAACCACCAATCCCTGGACCACGCTCAGCAGCCGTGAGGGATACGCAAATCCCTGGATTCGTGTGCGCGAAGACCAGGTGATCAACCCCAGCGGTGGTCGCGGCATCTATGGCGTGGTGGAGTATAAAAATCGCGCCATCGGCGTGGTGCCGGTGGATGCCGAGGGAAACACCTGGCTGGTGGGCCAGTGGCGCTACAGCCATGCACGTTATGAGTGGGAGATCCCCGAAGGCGGCTGCCCGCCCGGGGAAGAACCCGCCGAATGCGCCCGGCGCGAGCTCTTGGAGGAAACAGGCATCCGCGCCGCCACCATCGAACCGCTGCTTATGAACCTCCAGCTTTCGAACTCCACGACCAATGAGGTCTGCGACATCTTCGTCGCGCGCGATCTCAGCTTTGGCGAGGCAGAGCCGGAAGAAACGGAGCAGCTCGCCGTGAAGCGCCTGCCTTTGACGGAAGCCATCCAGATGGCCCTGGATGGCCGCATTCGCGACAGCGTCAGCGTGCTGGCTTTGCTGCGACTTGCGACTCAGCTTCGCTGCTGATTCAGGGCTTCGCCAAAGCCTTTACTGGCGGCAAACGAATGGACCGAGAAAAAGAGAAGTGGTGACATGCCACAGCTCCAAACAGGGCGCTGCCTCTTTTCTATCGGGTCACACATCCTTCCCAAAAGAATGATGCTTCCCCATCGAGAATGCTTGGCAAAGTTACCTGCCGCAGCAATGACTGCGCATCATGCTGTTTCGCCACCTGCTTACACTGTTCCTGATTTCCACTGCGCTGCCCAGCCTAGCCGCCGAGCTGAAGACCACACCCACCGGCGTTGAAGTGGTGGCGGGTAGCCTGGGAAACTTCGTCCTGACGTATCCTGAATTCGTCAATGCCAGCAGCCAGCCTGTGCATAAACAAACGCAGGCCAGCGCCAGCGGCGGCACTGCCACCGTGCAGTATGAAGGCGGGGCACAATGCGCAGTGACGGTGGCGAAGGACGAGATCACGCTCACCTTCAGCCAGATACCAGCGGACGTGGCCTCATGGAAGGTCACCACCCTGATTGACATTGGTTTCGGCAAGGGCGGCACCTGGAAGGTGGGCGAAACGGCAGGCCCCTTCCCCGCTGAAAAACCCAAAACCCCGCAGATGGCCAGCGTGGGCAGCACAACTTTCCAGGTCAAAAACGCCCAGGGCCAGAGCCTGGACATCGTTACACCTGACTTTGCCTTCCAGCAGCTCACGGACAACCGCGAGTGGAACTGGGCCGTCTATCACTGGATGTGCCTGGTGCCCTATTTGCCAGATAACCCGACGGCCACGTTCAAGATCACCACGGAGCTCGCCGCTTCGGCCAAGCTGGTGGATGCCTTTGGCCAGTCCATTAAAGATGCCTTTTCTAACAAACTATTGAATGAAGCCGACCTGAAGGCGGATGTGGCAGCTGATGAAGCCTATTACGCCAGCCTGAAACCACCGGTGACGGGCAAATTCGGCGGCCTGCCAGGAAGCGGTGAAAAGCTGGGCCTGAAGGCCACGGGCTTCTTTCATGTGGAGGTGAAAGGCCCAAAAACATGGCTGGTGGATCCGGAGGGCCAGGCTTTTTTCCATCTCGGCATCTGCGGCTTCGCCCCGAATGATGACTACACTTACATCAAGGGCCGCGAGAGCATCTATGAGTGGCTGCCTTCTCCCCAGGGCGAGTTTGCCTCCGCCTTCAGGCCAGGCGATGACCATGCGCATTTTTCCTTTTACCTGGCGAACACGATCAAGAAATTCAGCGCGCCTTACAGCCTGGATGCACACGCCGCGCGCATGATCCCACGTGTCCGGCAATGGGGTTTCAACTCCATCGGTGCCTTCAGTCCCAAACCGCCCACCGCCTGTGAGAAGGCCAGCTTTCCCTACGTGGCTCATTTGCCCATCAATGAATGGGAAGGCCTGCCCCGTATCCCAGGGGCACATGAGGTCTGGGATCCGTATGAACCTACCACCGAGGCCAAGATCGCCGAAAACTTGGCTCGCGAACTGCCCGCCCAGGCGCAGGATCCTCTACTCATCGGCTACTTCATCGTCAATGAACCGCGCTATGATGAATTGCCCCGCGTCATCCCTTCCCTCACGGGCAAACATGCCTGCAAACGGGAACTAGTGGCCTTTCTGAAAAAAAAGCATGCCACTCTCGATGCCTACAATCAGGCCTGGCAATCGCAGGCACCCAGCTTTGAGTCGTTGCTAGATGCCGGGCTCGCCGTCAGCACGGATCAGGCAAAGGCGGATGTGCGCGCGTTTGTGGCCGAATTCCTGGAGACATACTTCGTCCAGATCGAGCGGCTTTACCGCCTGCATGACAGCAACCATCTGCTTCTCGGCAGCCGCCTGCAACCCATCACCATTCAGGATGAGACGCTCTGCCGCATCATGGGACGGCACGTGGATGTCGTCTCCTACAACTACTACACCTATGGCGTGGATACCGCGGAACTCACCCGCATCCATGAATGGACTGGGGGCAAACCGATGATGCTGAGCGAGTTCTTCTGGTCATCGCCCAAAGACAGCGGACTCATCGGCGGCCGTGAAGTCAGCAGCCAGCGGGAGCGCGGCCTCGCCTACCGGAACTACGTCGAACAAAGCGCTGCGCTGGGTTTTGTCGTCGGCATTGAATGGTTCACCCTGGTGGATCAGGCCACCACGGGTCGCTGGTTCAGCAAATACAACGGTGAAAGCTATAACACCGGTCTCATCAGCGTGGCAGACCGCCCGTGGAAGGACATGCTGGAGGAGATGATGAAGACCAACCACGCGATTTATGATCTCTTGTTAGGCCAAAAGAAACCCTTTCAGTGGGACGATTCCAGATTTGCCGTGCCAACCAAAGCTCCCTGAGCCTTGATTGGACTAACTCGCTTCAGGCTTAGCCAAATGAAGGTCCTCTTCACGAATGGCAATGGGCTGGCTAGGCAGGTGATAGACGTCACTGATTCCCGTGCTGCGCAGCACTGTCCACACGGGATCCTGCTCTGAAACATGGGTTTTCAGGCAGATGATGTGCTGCCCTAAAACCATAAAACCGAAGCCTACAGAACCCATCTGCAATCGCGATCGGATATCCAGCCCTACCGGACGCCCAAGAGTGATGGCCATATCATGAGAGCTCTGCTGTAAAGCCTTTATGAAGGATCTCATCAAGGTGGTGAACCCGTGGCCAAAACTCCCGTCAAAAGCAGACTCATACGGGTACTCCTGCGATTCATGCCCGCGATCTGAAGGACAACCAAAGTAGGCGATGCCAGATTCATGCCGCCCGCCGTCCTTGCTTCGCAAATAAGGACAGGGCATAAAAAGGCCAGAAAAACCAAAGGTGCGGTAGCCCGCAAGACTGTGGGCGATGAGCAATGAGTGAGCCTTGAACGATACCCGGCTCTGCGCTTCATCACAATCCACCGGCTGTTGTTTAACGCCGTAAACTTCACGTTCCCCGCACTGCATCACGAGACCATAATCCGCACCGTTTTGAGGACTGCTGTAACGCACGGCCCCAAAAGGCAAGAAAGCACGAATGGCCCGTAGCATCTCCACTTGCGGCTCATGCAGCCAGACCTCTCCCTGGGGGGTGTGAACCATCTTCATGGGTGTTCTTAAGATAGTGAATATCCCATGCCTGACAAATCCCTTTGAGGAGAAACTTCTGATGGCTCCACCTAAATCTGCCGTCGGCCTTGCAAAGCTTGATACAGCGTCAGTTCATCCACGTGGTCTAGCCCCCCACCCGCAGGCATTCCCTGGGCAAGACGCGAGACTGTGAGTCCCTCCATACGCAAAAGATCACTGAGATAACTGGCGGTGGCCTCTCCTTCCACATCACTGCCCACGGCCAAAATCACTTCCTCCACAGGATGCGTTTTCACCCGATGAATCAGCGGCTCGATCCGCAAGTCATCTGGCGTCACATTGTCCAAAGGTGAGAGCTTCCCCCCTAACACATGGTAATGCCCCATGAAGGCACCCGAGCGCTCTAGCCGCAGAACATCCACCGCCTGCTCCACCACACAAATGAGACGCGGGTTCCGCTTCGGGCTGTGGCAGAGAGCACACGCTTCGTCACGCTCAATGAAAAAACCACATTGTTCGCAGGCCTCCACACGCTGCCCGACATCTTGAAGACAGTCCACTAGGGGTTCGATACGCCCCCCATCCTGCATGAGCCAAAGCACAAGGCGCTCGGCACTGCGCGGCCCTAGCCCCGGCAGAGTCCGGATCTGCGCTATGAGACGCTGGAGAGGAGGCGGATAGTCGAGCGCAGGCATGATTAAACTAGAGACGCCTATGAGTCATGCAAAGACGCAAAGGCGCAAAGGGGAATCTGTGAAACCCACCGACTTCCAGTATGCAGAAGCTTCCTCAGCCAGACAAGCCCGCCTCATTTCAACTCTGCAAAGCCACAAAAGACACTCGAAGTCTCAGGAGGCCGCACAGGTAAAGGCAGGTCGTTGTCCAGATATTCATGACAGGCAGCAAAGAATTCCGGCTCTGTACTCACACGCCGAATGCGGTATTCAAACTGCCCATCTGCAATGCCCGTGGTGATGTAAACCATGTAACGTTTCATCTTCTGCACATGTGAGTTCGTCTCATAATGCGGGTGAAAAGCCGCCGTCATGTCATAGAGATTTTGGATGTAGTCCATCATATCGCGCCCGGTGCGCGGCCTGACTTCCCGCCCCTCCCAATGAGCTCTTAGATGGTCAAAGAGCCAGGGATGCCGAATGGCACCACGCCCCAGCATTAGACCTGCGGCCTGAGTATGGCGCAGGTAGGCCACGCCTGTGGGAACGTCCACCACATTACCATTCGCAATCACGGGACAGGGCATCGTTTGCACGGCCAAAGCCACACATTCAGGGTGAACTGCCGTTTTGTAAGCGTCTCTCACCGTGCGACCATGGACCGTGAGGCCATCGATCGCATGATTTTGGAAGACCTCTAACAAGCGAGGAAACTCCGCCTTGTCCGTAAAGCCCACCCGGCATTTCACCGTAAAACGTCCCTGGATGGTCTCGCGCAAGACTTTGAGGATCTCATTCACACGTTCGGGTTGGCGCAAAAGCCCCCCGCCGGCATCTTTTCGGCACACCACTGGAGCTGGACATCCCAGGTTGAGATCTATCCCCGCGATTGGGTGCTTTTCCAAAGCCTTAGCTGTGCGGACCAAAGCTGGAATGTCTTGTCCGATCATCTGCGCAATCACAGGAATGCCCGTATCATTTTGCGTGATGGATTTCAAAATGGTGGCATCCAGCTTGGAATCTGGCGTGACCCGAAAGTACTCGGTGACGTAGAGATCAGGCCCACCGTAGCGCGCGATCAGCCGCATAAACGGCAAATCTGTCACGTCCTGCATGGGGGCAAGAACGAGGGCAGGACGGTGGGAAGGAAGCAACGAGCGCACCCTTAACGCCTGCGCTGTGAGTGAGCCCACGTCAAGTTGGAGCGCTGAAACTATCTTAACTATCGTTTGCTATTGCAGCATTCAGGACGAATGAAGAGATGCAAGTTACCCTGGTGAAGGCTAAGCTAAGTTGTTCATCAGGTGATTCTTTGGATTCGGTGATGTTCTGAAATCCGATAACGGAGCTTGGTTGGTGTCCCGCAAGGGGGAACGGCATCAAGTTAACGTTATGAATACCAAAATGTATGTGGGCAACCTGCCCTTCACAGCCATGGAGTCTGAACTCCGCGCTCTCTTCAATGATTACGGCACCGTGACCGATATGCACCTGCCGATGGATCATGCCACCGGTCGCCCGCGTGGTTTCGCTTTTGTGACCATGGACTCCGCAATGGCCATGAATGAAGCCATCACGGCTCTCAATGGCAAAGACTTCGGTGGTCGCGCTCTGACTATCAATGAAGCTCGTCCGAAAGAAGATCGCCCTGCCTATTCCGGCGGTGGTGGTGGCGGCGGCGGCAGCCGTGGCGGCAAAGGTGGTTACGGTGGTGGCGGCGGCGGTGGCCGTTACTAGCATCTGACCGACAGCCTTTAGTGGACTGTTTTTGAGCCCGCATTGTTCCGCCCTAACCCGGGTGGCCACAATGCGGGTTTTTCATACCCACTTTTTGGTTAGTCCACTTTCAGCAACTGTAGGGCATCCAAGATCACAAAACCTTCTGTGCCCTGATTGCGGATCTGGAGGGTGGTTTCCCCTTTGGAAAGCTCCACCGTTCCCAGGCTGCGGAAAACCTCCCCCTGAGGCAGCGGCAAGGTTTGATCCGCCGTCATCTTCATGCTGCGGCCACCGTTCACCACCTCCACCGGCACTTTTTTAGCCCGCGTTTCATGGGCCGAGTAGGCCATGCGCAGATCGTATTTGCCCGCCTCGGGCACATCAAAACGGAAAAGGGCGGAGGCCTGGCCATCGCCCCGCTGCTCATCATGCTGATAGCCGCGCCCCACATGCGGCTTGAAGCCTGTGGAGTGACTCCACGCGCCTTTCAGTTCGGCATCCGCATCATCCAAAATGATGCCTTTCAGCGTCGCCGGGTCCACATTCATCGGGGTGACAGGTGCCGGAGGCAATGGGGCGAGAACGGGTAGATCCAGCACCTGTTTCTGCGCCAGCAGACGTTCTTTGAGGACCGGGTACGGCAGGGCCTGCACGGCGACATCTTGTTTGGCAGAAAGCGCTGCTGCAATGCCTGCACTCTGGCCGAGGATCATCCACGTGGGTTCCACCCGGATCGAGGAGATGCCTACATGCGTGCAAGAGAGGGCCACTGGCACCAGCAGATTGTCGCATTCCTCGCCTTTTGGAAGCAGGCTACGATAAGGAATGTGGTAGGCATACCCATGGCGGCGGCCCGTAATGCGCACGGGGTAGATGGTGCCTTCATTGACCACACCGCCATCCTTCAGGGCAACACGCTGGCAGTCATGAGAATCAATGGGAAAGGAGGAGACGACCACGGGATCTTCCTTTTCCGGCTGGTCCAGGATGTCCTTCTGGCTGACGACATACAGCCCCTTCATGCGGCGACCTTCGCGCACATAGAGCTGGGGCGACCAGTGGCCGTAGGCCTCGAACTCATCCTTGCACAGGCCGTATTCGCTGAGTTGCGTACGCAAGTGCTCGGGCACGGAAGGATCGGTGGTCAGGAAATGATAAAGCTCCAAGGTGTATTGTTTGTGAGCTTCCCAGCTTAGTTCACGCCCGGCTTGGTCGGCCTCGCTCCAGCCGTTGCACGCTCCCACGAGGCCCATGGAGAACTGCTTGCCGATACCATTGTTCGCATCAAACTTTTGGTTAGGCAGGGGATAGAGATCCCAAAGCAGATGCGGGCGCTTTTCAGCAGCGTAATAGCGGCGTACGGCCTCAAAGCGGGCCGGGTCATAATTGGCCGGTTTCGGGAAAGGCACGCGGTTGGCAGGGTCCTTCGTCAGGCAAAGGCGGAAGCTGTACACCATGACGTTCTTGTCGCCCTCCTCCTCAGGCCCGGCATCGGTGGTGGTGATGAGCGGCAGCGGCTTGCCTGCGGCATCAAAGCCGGAGATGGGCATGGTGGTCTTCGGGTACTGCTTCCCGGCCAGGGACTCGCCGTATTCCTTGCGGCCTTCGCGGCCAATGGTCCAGCTAACCCCGGCTGCAGCCAGCAAATCTCCCTCATAGGTCGCATCAATGAAGACGCGGGCCTTGTACTCCCCATCTGAAGTTTGCAGGAGTGTGATGCGTGGGCCGTCTTTGATCACCCTTTTCAGTACCTTTTTGGTCAGCACCAGTACCTTGGCCTCATCCAGCATCTGCCGGGTGATGCGCATGGCCACGCTAGGTTCATAGGTCCACACTTTGTTGTCCTTTTCGCTCACCTTATAAGGCAGCGTGACACCGCGCTGTAGGTAGTCTTTTTCAATGCGGCTATGCCATTCATCAAATAGGCCCATCACAGAACTGCGCACCGTCTGGTTGGAGTCGCTGAAACTCAGCCCCCCGGTGTTCACGCCGCCCACATGGTCCGTCGGCTCGATCAGGATCACGGATGCCCCTTCGCGAGCAGCGGCAATGGCGGCACAAAATCCGCCAGGGGTGGCACCATAGACCAGCACCTGAGATTCGGTAGCGGCATGGAGCCTGACAGTGAGGAAGAGGGCGAGACAGAGCAGTTTCTTCATGGTTGAGCTTTTAATAGGCTGGCAGGCCCGTGATTTGGACACTCATTTGATCTTTTCCTGCAAATTTAGTATCAGAGTTGTTGGCTTGCCTGTCCCAGCAAGCAGACCATGAAGCCGTTCGGGCTGCCCCTTGCATTTCCACATATCCCAGCGAATCTGCCCACCCCATGTCAGACACCGACTCGCGCGAAGTCATTTTGGAAGCCCGTGAACTCACCCGAGAATTCGAAGGAGTGAAGGCGCTGGACCGTTTTTCCTTCAAGCTTCACCGGGGTGAAATCCTGGGCCTTCTGGGAGCCAATGGTGCGGGCAAGACCACCGCCATGAACTGCATGCTGGGACTCACCCTGCCGACTTCTGGCGACCTCTTTGCCTTTGGCAAAACACTGGAAGCCCACCGCATTGAGATTCTGAAGAAGACCAACTTTTCCTCTGCCTACGTCAGCCTGCCAGGTAACTTAAAAGTGTGGCAAAATCTGACGGTTTTTGCCCAGATCTACGGCGTGCCCAAACCGAAGAAGAAGATCGCCGAACTGCTGGAACTGCTGGAAGTGGCTCACCTGCGGGATCGGGTGACGGGCCAGCTTTCCGCCGGGGAATCCACCCGTGTGAACCTTTGCAAGGCTTTCCTCAATGACCCGGAACTGCTCATGCTGGACGAGCCCACCGCCAGCCTGGATCCCGACATCGCCGATAAGGTGCGCAAGGTCGTGCGCCGGGTGCAGAGTGAGCGCAACATCGGCATCCTCTACACCAGCCACAACATGAAGGACATCGAGGAAGTCTGCGACCGAGTGATCTTCCTCCATAAGGGCAAGATCGTCGCTGAAGGGACACCAGACCAAATCGTGAAAAAGTTCTCTGAAAACTCCCTTGAAGACGTGTTCATCAAGATCGCCCGAAGCGGAGAACTGGAAGCCTAGAGCTGAGCAACCTGCAGCTTACTGACTGGATTAACAAGATTTCGAGATTAACAGGATTATGAATTTGCGTGTCATTTGGGCCTTGGTGCTCCGCTATATTTTTCTCTACACAAGAAACCCGGTTCGCCTCGTGGAGATGGTGTTTTGGCCCGTGGTGGACCTTCTGGTTTGGGGCAACCTGACACTCTTTCTCCAACGCAATACCTCCCATGAATTTGGGAATTACATTCTCTTCCTACTCGGGGCCATGATTCTGTGGGACATCATGTTCCGCGCTCAGCAAGGCGTGGCCATTTCCTTTTTGGAAGACGTTTGGACGCGGAATCTGCTGAATGTCTTTGTCGCCCCTGTGCGCACCACGGAATACTTGGGTGCCACCTTTGCTGTGGGCGTTCTGCGCATCATGGTCACGGGGGTCGTCCTGGGCTTGATCGCCTGGTTTGGTTACTCCTTTAACATCTTCGTCCTGGAATGGTGGCTGGTGCCGTTTTTCCTGAACCTGATGCTCTTTGGCTGGTCCCTCGGCATGATCTCCACTGCGCTGATCCTGCGCTGGGGACAGGCGGCGGAATCGCTGGCCTGGGCAGTGCCGTTTTTCATCCAGCCAGCCGTAGCCGTCTTTTATCCCGTCTCTGACATGCCCTCATGGTCTCAGCCCATCGCTTGGGCTTTCCCGGCGACTTACATTTTTGAAGGCATGCGCGAGGTGATGAAGACGGGAACGATGAATCTGACTTTACTCACCCAGGCTTTCGTCCTGAACATCATCTACCTTTCAGCCGCAGGCGGTCTCTTTTTGTGGATCCTCCGGCTCACTCGCAAACGCGGTCTTCTGACCAAGTTTGCCACGCAATAAATCGCTGCTCATCCTCCAGGAAAGTTCACCTGGTTAAGATTCCTGCTTGAGACGGACGCTGGCCTTGTCCATGACAAGGGATGCTACCCCGCCTGTCTCCCCTGCTCGCTGCTGCCGAGGGTCTGCCGCCGCTGTTTACTCTTTTGGCAGTCATGTTAACGACTGTCGTCGTGGTATCTCTGCTGCTTTTGAGGCTGCAACAATCCCTTTTAGCCGGCTACTTCATCTGCGGGGTCATCGTGGCGAACAGTGGGGTGCTGGATCTGCTGGGCGGTGGGGAATCCGAGGCGCGCATTGCCCAGATGTCCGAGTTCGGCGTGATGCTGCTGATGTTCACGCTCGGCATGGAATTTTCCCTCAGCGACCTGCGCTACGTACGGCGGCTGGCCTTCGTCGGCGGTGGCTGGCAGATGGCGCTATGCGGTGCCCTGGGCGGGATGGCGGCATGGCTGGGCGGCATCTCAATCACAGGCTCCATTTTACTGGCGGTCGCCCTGGCCATGAGCTCCACCGCCGTGAGCCTAAAGAGCTTTCAGGACTTGGGGCTGGAGTCCAGCACCGGCGCGCGCATGGCCCTCGCCGTGGCCATTTTCCAGGACCTTTTCATCATCGTCTTCTTTTTGGTGCTACCTCTGCTGCTGCATGAGGGGCCTGCGGATGAAAGCCTGTGGCAGCGCATCGCTTCCCTGCTCGGTCGCGGTGGGCTCTTTGTCCTTCTCGCCGGGGTGGCGGCACGATGGGTCATCCCGGCCCTGCTCAATGCGGTGACGCGCACACGCAATCGCGAACTGTTCACCCTGAGCGTGATCGGTTCCTGCATCGGCCTGGCTTTCATCGGCGGCCTGTTGCAACTCGGTTTGGCGCTGGGCGCTTTCGTCGCCGGTCTGGCCGTCAGCGAATCCATCTTCAAGCACCGCATCCTGGCCGACATCATGCCGATCAAGGACCTCTTTCTGACACTGTTTTTCGTGTCCGTGGGACTGATGATTGATCTGCACGTGGCGGCTGTTTATTGGAAGCCCATCCTGGCTCTGACCGTGGTGATGATGGTGGCCAAAGCTGGCATCATCACCCTCATCGCCCGCAAGCTGGGGCTGGTACAGCGGCAGGCCCTCATGGCAGGCATTGGCTTATGCAGCGCAGGTGAGTTCTCTCTTGTCCTTTTGCAAAAGGCAGGTGGAGCAGGTCTTTGGGACGCAGGCCTGCAACAGACTTTTATCGCCAGTGCCGCCCTCAGTATGGGGCTGCTACCTGCCCTGATGCGTGCCGGTGGGCCTATGGGCGCAAAATTAGAGAAACTAGGCTGGGGTAAGAAGAAACCCGCACTGCCTGAGTCCGCCCCTATGCGCCAAAAGATGAGCGTCATGCACAACCACGCCATCATTTGTGGTTTTGGTCCAGTGGGGCAGCAACTCAATAAATCCCTTCACGACGAAGGGGTAGAAACATTGGTTGTGGAGTTGAACGCAGAAACGGTACGGCAGCTGAAACGCCAAGGTCAGGCCGTTCTCTTTGCCGATGCAGCCCACGCAGAGACTTGGGAACTGACTCGTTTAGCCCATGCGCGATTGGTCGCTTTTACATTCCCTGATGCCACCTTAACTTTGGAGGCTCTGTCACTGATTCGCGAGCACCGGAAAGATATTCCAGTGCTCGCGAGAGCACGCTTCGCTTCAGACGTTGAAAGGTTGAAGCGATTTGGAGCTACGGTGGTGATCAATGACGAGATCGAAGCGGCCCGCGCCGTGGTGGAGCAGGGCCGCATCCTCTAGCCCGTCAGGATCAATAATAGTAGTAGCGGCTGTTGCGATAACCGCGGTTGTGATAGTACCGACCGTTGTGATAATAACGGGCGCGCTGATAATTGCGCTGATCTTGGGAGTTGCCGATGGCATTGCCGGCCAGGGCACCAAGGCCAGCCCCGATAGCGGCACCTTCTAGGCCACGACCGCTCTGATTGCCAATGATGCCTCCAGCGGCTGCACCGCCGAGCGCGCCCACCACAGTGCCCGTTTGAGCATTGGGACCCGTTGCGCAGGAAACCAAGGACGAAGCAGCGATGAGGCTGAAGAGAATGCGTTTCATGATGTTGTTCGATTTAGTTTTGTGAGAGAGGTGGATGTTCACCACAGCTCCTTCTCAGGGCAAACATCGTGCCAGTCATCGATCTCCTGGGAAGAAGCTCAATTTACCCATCTCCTAACAAGCATTATGCACGAAAAACGGACATAAAATTCATGCTAAATGCACGTGCGCTTTTATGCTCAAAATCGAAACTTTTGAATACTCCTCATATCAAAGGAGTCTTCAAAAACATGCACCTTAGAGGTGTTCTCCCTCATGAAACCCATCCTCCATTTCGTCGCTGCTGTGGCCCTTGTGCTCAGTCTCTCCTCCTGCCTGTTTAAAGAACCTATTTTCACGGGCGGGTTCGTAGCCACGGACCCTGAAGTAGCTGGAGTATGGATGACTGAAGATGAAACGGGAGATGCCCGAGGGCGGGAATTTGCCGTGTTAGCACCGGTCGGCACAGATGCCTTCATGTTGAACTATCCCGTTGACGCTAAAGGAAGTAGCTACTTTGAGGTGCGTCCTTTGAAGGTCGGTGGAAAGGACGTTTGGCAGGTGCGGCTGGCGGCTACCTTCGAAGATGGCTTGCCGAAAAACGACTCGCCTAACTACACGCTTTTGCTCGTGGAAAAGGCCGGAGATGGCCAACTTTCCATCCGTCCGCTGAAAACGGAAGGCGAGCACACGGCCAGCGCAGCCGCGACCCAAAAGGCGCTTTTGGAGAAATCTCCCGCGTGGGACAAGCTCTTTGGCGATGCCAAAGTCTTCACCCGCCTGAAAGACCGCTAAAGTCCTGGCACGCAAGAAGCGGGGGAAAGGGTGCGTAGCTTTTTACGACACCTCATGCACTACATCGCCTTCGCATCCCGCTTATTCGCGGCACTCCTGGCTGGTTTGCCTCTGGGAGTGCTGTCGGCCAATGAGCCGACCGCCGCCGATCTGGATTTTTTTGAGAAGAAGGTCCGTCCTATTCTCATCGAGCGCTGTTATGAGTGCCACTCCACTGAAAGTGGCAAGACCAAAGGCAGCCTGGCTATGGATTCAAAAGCGGCCCTGTTGCAAGGCGGTGACAATGGCCCTGGCCTAGTCGCGGGTCAGCCGGACAAAAGCCTGATCATTGAGGCCATCCGTTACAAAAACCGCGATATGCAGATGCCGCCGAAGAGCGCGCTGCCTCCTGCTGAAATTAAGGTGCTGGAAGAGTGGGTGCAACGAGGTGCTCCAGATCCCCGCACTCAGGTGGTGGCTCAGGGCCCCCGCAAGATTGACCTGGACAAAGGCCGTCAGCACTGGGCCTTCCGCCCCATCGCCAAGGTGACCCCGGCTTCAAACCAGGGTCATCCCGTAGATGCCTTCATCACGAAGAAACTCGCTGAGAAAAATCTATACCTCTCCCCAGCGGCAGATGCCGTGACATTGATTCGCCGCATGAGTTTTGACCTCATCGGCCTGCCGCCAACACCTGCGGAAGTGACTGAGTTTAAAAAGGCCGTGGCACTAAATCGTGAGACGGCCATCCGCGCCCTCATTGACCGCCTTCTGGCCAGTCCGCACTACGGAGAAAAATGGGGCCGTCACTGGCTGGATGTGGCCCGTTATGCCGACTCCAACGGCCTCGACGAAAATATCGCCCTCGGCACCGCCTGGCGTTACCGCGACTATGTGGTGCGCAGCTTCAATGCGGATAAGCCCTTCGATCGTTTCTTGATTGAGCAAATCGCGGGGGATCTCCTGCCCGCCAAGACTTTGGCAGACCGCCATGAACAGGCCACCGCCACAGCATTCCTGAACCTAGGGGCCAAAGTGCTGGCCGAGGCTGACAAGGAAAAACTCATCATGGACGTGGTGGATGAACAGATTGAAACCACCGGGCGGGCTTTTCTAGGCATGACCTTAGGCTGCGTGCGCTGCCACGATCACAAGTTCGACCCTATCTCCCACGAGGATTACTACGCCCTTGCGGCCATCTTCAAGAGCACCCGTTCCTTCACCGAAGAGATGAATGGAGCTATCTCCTATTGGCATGAGACCCCGATCGGTGGCTTGGATGAATTTGCCGCCGTGAAGTCCGCTGAACGCGCGCTGGCTAACAAAAAGAAGGAACTTTCCTTGGCAGTGGCTGCAGCAAAAAAAACACCCACACCTGAAGCTAAAGCCCAGGTTGAAGAGGTGATGACCGCTGTGGAAGAAGTGGAGAAAAATCTACCCGATCTGCCCACCGTGGTCGGGGTCAAGGACGACTCTAAAATCAAGACCACTGTCCCCATTCACATCCGTGGCAGCCACCTCACGCTGGGCAAGCCCATCGAACGAGGATTTCCTAAAGTTATGCAGGCTGCTCTGGAGCCACAGGCCCGCTTTCCCAAAGAAAAAAGTGGTCGCCTGGAACTGGCCCAGTGGCTAGCGAGGCCGGAGCATCCACTGACAGCCCGTGTCATTGTGAACCGTGTTTGGACCTGGCACTTCGGTCATGGCCTGGCCCGCACGCCCGACAACTTTGGCCTCCTGGGCGATGCCCCCACCCATCCTGAGCTGCTGGATTGGCTGGCCACCTGGCTGCCTCAGAATGACTGGAGCCTGAAGGACCTTCACCGCCTCATCCTGACGAGTGCCGTTTACCAGCAAGCCAGTGCACCGAGTCAGCAAGCAGATCCTGAGAATCGTCTTCTCCATCATTTCCCTGTTCGCCGTCTCCAAGCCGAAGAAATCCGCGATGCCCTGCTGAGCGTGGCCGGTGAGTTGAACCTGAGCATGGGCGGTAAGACCGTGCCACTGCGCAATCGCCAATTTGTCTTTAACCACACCTCCAAAGATGCCACCAAGTATGACAGCACACGCCGCGCCTTGTACCTGCCGATCATCCGTAACAATCTATACGATCTCTTTCAACAGTTCGACTATCCAGATCCCACCGTCTCTACGGGCCAGCGCAACAGCACCGTGGTCTCGCCCCAGGCTCTACTCCTGATGAACAGCCCCATCGCTGCGCAAAGTGCCCGTGCCTTTGCCCAGCGTTTAACGAAAGAAGGCACAACGGTGGAAAAGCGACTCGCCCAAGCCATCCGCCTTGCCTATGCCCGTGAGATGAACTCGGCAGATCTGGCTCAAGCGCAGGATTTTCTCATCGCCGCTGATGCCATGCTGGCCTCCAGCATCAACGATCATGACCAGCGGCAAATGCGCGTGTGGGAACTGCTTTGCCAGTCGCTCATGATGGCGAATGAGTTCATCTATCTGAGGTGAGAGAGGGGGGCGGTCAACAGTCAAGAGGGTCAATGGTCAAGAATGTCAAAACGGAAGTCTGTGGTACTGGTCATACACCGCGCCTTGCCCCCTTGACCTCCCCCTCCCCCCTCGCTATCTCCTCGGCTCCATGATCACACCTGAAATTGTTGGCGCATACACATCCGTCTGGGGCGAGGGCCCGCTTTGGGACAAAAACCGTCTGCTTTATGTGGATATCGAGACGCACAAGATCATTGCTTTCAATCCGGTGACCGGAGAAGAAAAGGTTTGGGATGTGGGCCAGCGTGTGGGCACCGTGGTGGCGCGTGAGCAAGGCGGCCTTGTCTGGGCTGGCGACCAGGGGTTCTTCTTCCTGGATGAAACGACGGGCGTCAGCACACCCATCGCCGACCCCGAGCCTCAACTCGCCGATAACCGCTTCAATGATGGCAAGTGCGATCCCCAGGGCCGTCTATGGGCAGGTACGATCAATCTTAAAAAACGTCAGGAAGCCGCCCTTTACTGCCTGCACACGAACCTCACGGTGGAAAAGAAATTTGGCCCGGTGACAAACTCCAACGGCATCATCTGGAGCCGCGATGGTGCGACGATGTTTTATATTGATACGCCGAGCAAAAAGATTCGTGCTTTTGACTTCGATGGCAGCACCTCCGCCATCAGCAACGAGCGTGTCATCTGGGATACCAGTACTGATTCCAGCAGCCCAGACGGCATGACCATTGACAGTGAGGACCGTCTTTGGATTGCCTTCTGCCACGGTGGCAAAGTCGTTTGCTTTGACCCGAAGACCCAGGCCGTCGTTCAGCAGGTGGACTTCCCCTGCGTGGAAACCACCGCCTGCGCTTTTGGCGGACCTGAACTGCGGGATCTTTATGTCACGACCGGGGTGAAGGGAGACCTCAAAGAAGAAGCAGCGGGCCGCCTTTTCGTATGCCGTCCAGGTGCCCAGGGCGTGCCGAGCGTGGCCTTTGCTGGATAATCACACGCTCATGTCTTTCCGGCTCGAAATGCTCCAGGTGGCCCGTGTGGCCCCAAAGCTCCTGGGGGATTCCACGGAGCTGGTCGCAAAGTTCCTTCGCTCCCGCTTTCATCCTGAAGGCGGCGTGATGGACCGCGATGGCAAGCCGGACCTCTATTACACCGTCTTTGGCTTGGAAGGGCTGCTCGCTCTCCAGGAAAAGCTCCCAATCGAATTGACACGCTCCTGGTTAGGCAAGCATGGCAATGGCGAGGGGCATGACTTCGTGCATCTCTGCTGTCTGGCCCGCTGCTGGGCCACGATTGGCATGGACGGCCTGCCGGAAGCCGAGCGCACTTCCATGGCGGCGCGCATTGAAAAATACCGCACACCTGATGGCGGTTATCACCAAGCACCTAACCGAAAGAATGGCAGTGCTTACGGTTGCCTCATCGCCTGGGGTGCCTATCAGGATCTCGGCTTGCTGCCGCCTGATGCGATGAACATCGCCCTGTGCATGGACGGCCTGGAGACGCCCGATGGCGCATGGTCCAACGAGCCCGGCATCCGCCTCGGCTCCACCACAGCTACTTCGGCCATGCTTTCCCTTTACCGTCATCTGCAAATGCCTGCGCCCCCAGCCAGTGTGGATTGGCTCGTCCGCCAATGCCTCCCCGGCGGCGGTTTCCTGGCCATCCCTGGGGCTCCGATCCCCGATCTCCTCTCCACTGCTGTGGCCCTGCATGCCCTGTCAGGCAATGACGCCGCCATCGAACGAGTGCGCGAACCCTGCCTGGATTTTGTGGACAGCCTCTGGAGCGCCGAGGGCGGCTTCCACGGCAACTGGACCGACGATACCCTAGACCCCGAGTACACCTACTACGGCCTGCTCGCCCTCGGGCATCTAGCGTTGTAGCCGCCCCCCCGAAATCCGCAGCGCTTGATTCGCTCTGCCGGTGTCCAGGCTTTAGCCGATCCCCAGGTGCTTCGGTTCTTCCCAGGATCGCCTAAAGGCTACACACCAGCAGAGCTTGCGTAGCATTGTCTTTAGCCCACTTTTAAATAATCCTGCTGAGCTCAACAGCCAACAGCAGCGGAAGAAACATCTCCTTCCACTGCAGTCGGGCAAAGTCACTTCGCGAAAGCCTTGTCCTTCTCATTCCCACCACTGATGAGGTAGGCGATGAGGTCCAGCAGTTCGTCCTGGTTCAGAGCATTGATGAGGCCTGGAGGCATCATGGACACCTTGCGCGTTTCCTTGCTAGCGATCTCGCTTTCATTGATGGCCGTCTGGTCATTCGGAGCGAAGGGATTCGCCATCACAAAGACCTTGCCGTTCTCTTCCACCACGATGCGGCCCAGGATGGTGCTGCCGTCTTTTTTGGTGATCTGGTGGCTGTCATACTGGTCGGAGATGACCTTGCTCGGGTCCACGATGTTTTCCATCAGGTCGCGCATGGTGTAGCGGTTGCCGCTGCCGGTGAGGTCCGGGCCGATGCTGCCTCCGTCGCCATTGAAGCGGTGGCAGGTGGCGCACATGACGCTGCGGTACATAGCCTCGCCATTTTTGAAGTCGCGGCCTTTGAGCCCACCGCTGGTGAGGGCCACCACTTCATCCACGCTCCAGGCGCGGCCTGGGCCTTTCGGGGCCACGTAGTTCGGGATGTCCGCGCCTTCCACCTTGCTGCTGATGGCATCCATCTCGGCACGCTCGGATTCCGGCACAAAGGTGGCCAGAGAGTCTTTGCGGATGTTTTCAATGAAGCCCTTGAAGCTATTGCCACCCTTCCAGGTGCGAGCACGAGGGAACCAACTGAAGAAGGTCTTGCGCAGCTCCGGCGTCCAGCCGGCCTTGGCATTGCGCAGCGCAAACATGTAAGAGATCTGCTGGGCATTCGGGCGGCTGCCGGCAGCGGCACGGGCCGCATTGGCATAACCATCATTGCGACTGAGCACCGCATCCGTGGCCACAGCCTGGAAGTCATCCTTGGCCTGCGCCATCAGGGCTAGCGTCTTCGCTGGAGCCTGGGTAGAATCCAGCACAATGAGGATCTGGGCCAGTTCGCGGTTGATGCTGTCATCGGCGCTTGGGAAAAGCGGCTCCAATTTTTCCACGATGCCTTCGCACACTTCAGGGGAGGGTTTGCCAAGGCGGATAAGGATGAGCTGGAGAGCACGTAACGCACCCAGATGCTGGTTTACACTCAGCTCGGCCCCTTCCAGGCGGCTCAAAGTCTCAAGCATTTTGAGCTGCAATTCTACCTTGTCGGGTGAGACACCTCCAATCGGGGCCGATGAAGATCCAGCGGCGGGCTTGGTCACGGGGGCCTCGGTCTTGCTGCCATTCACACGGGCCAGGGCGATGAGTCCCTCAATGATGGCCATGGGCTGAGTTTCATTCAGCGCCTTTTCCTGCCACAGATCCTGAGGCAGCCTTTCGATGGCCACGCGTGCTGCGTAGCGCACATGGCGGTCGCTGTGACTGAGGTAAGGCCAGACGGCGGCGAGGATCTTCTGCGGATCTCCACCGTTCTGATGCATGGCCTCCAGAGTCTGGCGCATGCGGGTTTCTTCATCCAAAGGCAGTGCCTGGACAGGCGCGGTGGATTCCTCGCCCACATAGGTCACACGATACACGCCCGACTGGGTGCGGCGACCACCGATGGCGAAATACATCGCCCCATCCTGTGGATGAATGATGACATCGGTGAGCGGAAGAGGTTTGCCGAAAACGAACTCTTCTTTCTCCGCCAGAAAGCTGCCGCCTTTCGGCTCTAGGTTGATAGCCCACATGGTGCCATAGGTCCAGTCATTGACGAAGACAGCGCGCTGAAACTTGGCTGGGAACTTGGCCCCTTTACCGCTGACCACTCCTGTGGGGCTACCTGGGCCGATGTCCAATGTGGTAGGCAGACTGTCTGGGTAAGACTGCGGCCATTTGCCACTGCCGCTGCGCCAGCCATAGTCGGCCCCGCTCACGCAATGGTTCACACGGGTCGGGCGGTACCAGGGGGAGCCGATGTCCCACTCCATGTCCGCATCATACGTGAAGAGCTCGCCGCTGAGGTCGAAAGTGATGTCGAACTGGTTGCGGAAGCCATAGCAGAAAAGCTCCACGTCCTTGCCCTCAGGCGTCATACTGCAGATGAATCCACCCGGGGCCATGATGCCGCGCGCGTGGCCATTGGCATCCCACATGCGGGGCAGGATATGGTCTTCATCCCACAGCTTGGCCGGGCGGCTTTTGTCCAGCACGTCAGGCAGCTTGGTGTGGTTGCCACCGTTGAAGTAGATGCGCTTACCATCCGGGCTCACCACCATGCTGTGCAGGCCATGCTCACCGCCGCCCGCCATGGTCACCAGTTTGTCCACCTTGTCATACTGATCATCGCCATCGCTGTCCTTCAGGCGATAAAGGCCATTGTCCTTGCCGTTTTCGTTCACCATTACATAGAGGCTGCCAAAGGCGTAAAGCAGGCCGTGGGCCTTGCCGAAATCCACCTTCAGCTTCTCCGGCTTCAGCAGCTCCGTCTTGCCGATGGCGGGCACGGCCATGCGATAAAGGCTGCCGTATTGGTCACAGGCGATCAGGCGACCTTTATCATCCGTGGTCAGCGCCACCCAAGAGCCCTGCTCTTCTTTCGGCACCGTGTAGAGCAGCTCTACCTTAAAGCCCTTCGGCACCGTCACGTCCGCAGCGGCCACCACCGTGCCGTCGCCTTTGGCGGAGCCGATCTTGCCATCGAACACCTTCCCCCAGGGGCCCACACCATAGGCACCCAGCACCACCACAGGCTTCCACTCGGTCTTGCCGGTCGCGGTCGCCTGCCACTGGCCATTCGTTTCGATGACCTCCACGCCGCCCTGCTGCTTGGCCAGCTCTAGCTTGGCGATCAACCCGGCACTGCCGCCCTTGTTCGTGGCCTGAATTTCGATCGTGTTCGTCGCGCCCAGTTCCAGCAGCTTGATCACGTCCAGCTTCACAGGCTTCTGCCAGTCCTCATTCACCGCCGCCTTTTTGCCATTGATGAAAACCGTGGCCCCGTTGTCACAGGTCACGCTCAGCAGGGCCGACTTAGGTGTCAGCTTCAAGTCAAAGCTGTGTTTAAAGGTCGCCTTCTCCTGCGCCTCCGCCTTTTTGGAAGACCAAATCCACTGCGGCTCCGCCTGGAGCGCCGGAAGGGACAAAAGAGACAGCAGGGTCAATAAACGGGCCGGAGTGGTCATGAGAAAAATAGGGCTTAGAAAACGCAGCGTTCAAGGCAAGCCTTGCAAGGTAGATGGAGAGACTTTCATGAGGGGGCGACCCCTAAACCCCGAATTTTCGCCGTGCTGCTGGGCACGACCGAGTGCGACGAGGGTTTCCAGAATCTCTTGGATGTCATGAGGCTTGGCCCGGGAGAATTGCGGGGTGAGATCTGTAGCGGTGACGGGGTGGCGGCAGCGTGGAGGGCTCGTTCGGTAGCGCAGATGGTTCGGCCAGGGGGGGGTAATCGGGCCGCAGCCAGTGGATGATGCCGCGCTTTTCATCGGCAGCATGCTGGGCCTCGGCCTTGGATTAAGCCTCTTTGGGGCTCTCATGCATTGTGTGCTGAATGTCCGGGATGCATTCGTCATCCTCACCAGCGCAGCAACTACCTTTGGCGATGTAACACTCATCGCAAATGTGCATGTCGGCCACGCGGTGGGCTTCAGGGCGACCGCAGAAGTCGCAGGACTGGGAGGCTGGGGTGATAGACATGGTTAGGTTTTTGGATGGGATTTTAAACAGGTCACCTGATGAACAGTTCAGCCTTCTGAATTATACGGGCCCGGAACAGTGCATCCCTACCAGGATGCAGCAGGGCGGAAACGTTCAGCGATCTTGTCCACGCCGCCACGCGGCCCATCCATGGGTTCGTAGCGGGATGTCGCAGCGTTCCAGGCGGTGCGGGTGGGATAAGGATAGAGGGGCATTTCCCATTCGACTTTGCCCTTGCCATTTTCTGTCGCGTGCCGGCCTAACAAGGAGGTTGGCACGGTGCCCTTTTCCCGCCAGGCACGGACGGCCTCCAGCAGATTGGGCGGTTGATTGATCCCTGGGCCACCGCCATGGGCCAGACCAGGGACAATGTAAAAATGGAAAAACGACCGCGCTTTTTCCACACTGCCGAAGTGGCCGATCACGCGCTCGTAGTAATCCACCGAGGCATGATAAGGCACAACGGAATCGGCGGTACCGAGGGTCATGATGAGCTTGCCACCTCGCTTCTCAAAGGCGCTGAGATCGGGGTTCTCGGCATTAAGATAGGGGGCAAGTTTGGCCGTGTAGGTATCCATGTCCGCACCGAAGTTGATATCCTCCATGTTCTTGTCCACGCCGAAGACCCACTTGAAGAGATAGAGATGCCCGTGCGCGGCCTCGATGGAACTGCCGAGCGGGATGCCATTGAAAATGCGTTCGCCCGTCACCGCATGGCGCGGCCCGCCGAAGAGCTTTCTTAGCGCGGCAGCGTGGTCGTCGGTAAGGGTGGTGTCTTTTTGCCGAGCCAAGGCGATGACGGCCTCGATGTCCTGCGGTGTGCAGCGGGGATCCGAGACGAACTTGCCTGCCGCGACCGGGATTTCGCGTGAGGCCATGACTTCATTGGCAGCGGCGATCACGCTCGCGTCTTGCTCTTTCGTGAAGGGGCACTTTTTCAAGATCTGCTCATTCCACAGAAAGTACGCATGCAGCGGGGTACGACAGTGCGCGGCGACGGCAGCGGCAATGCCATCGTAGTCATCTGGGTAACGCTGCGCCTCCTGCAAGGCCTGCTGGCCACCCGTGGAGCCGCCGCTAAAATACGAATACTCCGGCTCTCGGCCGTAATGCGCACGCACGATCTGTTTGGCCACGACGGTCATGAGGTGGGTGGAGCGGTAGCCGAAGTCCTTCCACACTTCCGGATTGCCGATGCCGGAGTCAGGATTTGGCGCAGTGCCCATGTCCGTCGTCGCTGCGGCGTAACCTTGCGCGCTCGCAGAAGAAAGGCCCCCGGGATTGATCTTGCCCGCTGAGCCGCCATTGCCTAGCCCGAGAAAGCGCGCATTCCACTTGTCGGCATCAGGCAGCCAGACTTCGACATGGATGTTGGATCCCTTGGCAGGATTGAGCACCAGTTTGACGACGGTCCGCGTCCCTGAGGCATCACGCTCCACGGTGGTGATTGTGCCGGTGTCGATCTTCAGCGTGCGTAGAAGGGCCAGCTTTTCATCGGCCCTTGGAAGCGTTTCGCCAGAGGCTGCAAAACCGCTGAGCAGCGCGGCCAGGCCGAGATAGAGGAGCTTTTTCTTCATGAGTTTGGGCAAAGCATGAGGCAGTCCTGCGAGGAAACTCAAGCTCCCTTTCATCCACCTTGCCGAATGGGCAAACCCCAATCTCCCCCGCTCAGCCAAATGAAGTTCATTTGACCATCAAAGTGACTTTACAGGGCGGAAACTGTCTCCATTCATGACGGCCCTGTCCCAGCCAATCTTTTCGATGATCACGAAGCTCGACCCCAAGTTTACCACCCTTCTCAGCGACACCGCCGCCCGCCTGGACTCGCTCGAACTTTTACCTCGCGTGACGGCGGACGCTGCGGAGACGCTGAAAGAAACGGCCACGGATCTCGCCCGTCAATTGCGTGAGTTTACCACTCAGCTAGCTGAGGCCCAGGAGGCCAAATTCGCTGCCGATGTGGCCGCTAAGGAAGCCGTGATCCTCGCTCGCGAACAAGCGATTGCCGAAAAAGCAGCCGCCAAGGCCGCCGAAAAAGCCCGTCTCCAAGCCGAGAAAGAGGCCGCCATTGCTGCCCGCGAACAAGCTGCTGCTGAAAAGGCCGCTGAAAAAGCTCGCCTTCAAGCCGAGAAAGAGGCTGCCATCGCCGCTCGTGAACAAGCCGCTGCTGAAAAAGCCGCCGAGAAGGCCCGCCTCCAAGCTGAGAAGGAAGCCGCCATCGCCGCTCGTGAACAAGCCGCCGCTGAGAAGGCCGCCGAGAAGGCCCGCCTCCAGGCGGAGAAGGAAGCCGCCATCGCCGCTCGCGCACAAGCTGCTGCTGAAAAGGCCGCTGAGAAGGCCCGCCTCCAAGCTGAGAAGGAAGCTGCCAACCTTGCTCGTGAACAGGCCGCCGCTGAGAAGGCCGCTGAGAAAGCTCGCCTCCAGGCGGAGAAGGAAGCTGCTGTCCTAGCCCGAGCCCAAGCCGCAGCCGAAAAGGCCGCTGAAAATGCACGTCTCCAGGCCGAGAAGATCGCAGCACGCCAGGCCGCCGCCGCCGCCAAAGCCCAAGCGGATGCCGAACGTGAGGCCGCGAAGGAAGCCGCCCGCGAGCTCGCACGCCGCGAACTGGAGGCCGTAAAAGCCGCTGCCGCCGCCCTGAAGGCCAAGCAGGATGCCGAGAAAGAAGCTGCCCGATTGGTCGAAGAAGAAGCCAAAGCCCGCCGCGAAGCTGCTGCGGCTAAAGCCCGTGCCGAACAAGAGGCCAAAGAACGTGCTCGACGCGCTGCAGCCCTAGCCGCCATCGCCGCCGAAAAAGCTGCCATGGAGGCCGAGAAACAAAGCCCCGAAGCCTCCGCCTGAGCCCGCGCCAGCGAGCGCCTCTCTCTGTAGCTGCCCGCTCAGCGGGTGGCCCGTCGCAGCAGCGCAGGGGGGCTTGGTTAGGCCTCATCCGGAATCTCTGGCTCCACCAACTGAGCCAGCAGGATCAGCGATTCCTGCCACCCTTGATAACACGCAGCGGCGGGGATCATGGCAGGAACCCCTGCTTGGGTGATGTTCAATTCGGTGCCGCAAAAGACTTCCTTCAGCTCCACCGTCACTTGCATTTCTCCCGGCAGATTCGGGTCTTCAAACTTGTCCGTGTAGCAGATGCGCTCATTCGGCGTTAGCTCCGTGTAAGTGCCGCCAAAGGAGTGACTGGAGCCCGTGGTGAAATTGGTGAAGGACATCCGGTAGGTGCCGCCCACCTTGGCTTCCAGGTGATGCACCTTGCCCGTGAAACCATGAGGCGGAAGCCACTTGGCCTTGGCATCGGCATCCAGAAATGCGCGATAAACACGTTCAGGTTTGGCACGAAGAACGCGGTGAAGGCGGATGGTATGAGTGTCGGTATTCATGAGGGTAAGAAATGAGATTTCAATTCAACGACGAACAAGGTTGAAGCCAAAGGACATTCTGCTGCCATTTATTTGGCGCGGGCTCTTAGCAGCAACACCAGTGCTTCATTTTCGACTGTGTTTCTTATGATAAGCCACCGGGCATCCGTCCGTAGTTAATCGCCCCCCTTTGAAGATCCGAATGACGAAATTTACATCGAACAGCCTTGGCCCAAGGGTCCTGTGTGTCTTGAGCCTTGGTCTGATGCTGGCGATGCCCTGTGGGGCAGCAGAGGTGGCCGATGCAGAATTTGCCGCACTTCAAGCAGACGCAAAGAAGTCGTTTAAAGAGGGCGTGGCACCTTTTGTGAAGACCTACTGCATCGAGTGTCACAGCAATCGGCGCACGAAAGGTGGACTGAACCTGGAGCCCGCGTTGAAAAATCCGGGCGAGTCCTCGGCCAGCCGCAAATGGATGCAGGCCTTTGCCAATGTGAATGCCCATGACATGCCGCCCGATGATTCGGACCAGCCTGCCAAAGAGGAGCGCCAGCGATTCCTCGATAGCCTGGGCAAAGTCAAGTATCTGAGCGCCAAAGATCCCGGGCCGTTTGTCATCCGTCGCCTGACCAAAATGGAGAATGGCAATACGCTGCACGATCTCTTCGGCGTGGATGCCAGCGTGGCTCAGGAATTACCCGATGAAGTGGCTGGCCAGGGTTATCTGAATTCCTTGTCGCCCATGCAAACCGAGCAGTATCTGGCAATCGCCAACGAGGTGCTGGATCGCATCCTGGCCCCAGCGGGCAAGCCCCCCACGGAGATGCAAAATCGTTGGTTAGGCCAAACACCCGCCCCAGGAGCCGATGAGCGTGAAGCGGCTAAAAAGGTGGCCCGCTCACTGGCGCGGAGTGCCTACCGTCGTCCGCCCTCGGAGCCCGAGGTGGACACGCTGCTGGGCGTGTTTGATCTAGGCCGGTCTAACCAACTGGACTATCAGGGATCGCTGCGGCTCATGCTCAAGGCCGTCCTTGTCTCCCCACAGTTCCTTTACATCACCCCGGCCAAGGAGGCTGAACCGGGCAAGACCATCGTGCCTTTGGATGACTACCACCTGGCCTCGCGTCTCTCTTATCTTCTATGGGCGACCATGCCCGATGCGGAGCTTTCCGCCCAGGCCGATGCAGGCACACTGCACCAGCCGGAAGTGCTCAAGGCGCAGGTCAAGCGCATGCTGGCTCATCCTCGGGCGCGGGCCCTGTTCGATGGCTTCGGGGCGCAGTGGCTGGGCCTGGGCAGCCTGGATAGCAAGACCTTCGATGCCAAAAAATTCCCTCAGATGACCCCTGCCCTGCGCACGGCCATGTATGACGAGGCGCGGCTGTTTTTCGACAGCATCGTGCGGGAGAACCGCAGCGTGGTCGCCTTTGTGGATAGCGACTACACCTTCCTCAATGACACGCTGGCCCAGGTCTATGGCCTGGAGAAAGAAGTGACCGGGCCAAAGATGCGCAAGGTGAAGCTGACGAATGCGAATCGCGGCGGCATCCTGGGCATGCCGGGCATCTTGGCCACCACCTCGTTCCCCAACCGCACCAGCGCCGTGAATCGTGGCGTGTGGGTGCTGGAGCAGGTGCTGGGGGAGCACGTGCCCCCTGCCCCGCCGAATGTCCCCGCGCTGGAAAAGCAGAACCAGAAGACCGTGGCCAACCTGACCCTGCGGCAGCGCACGGAACTCCACCGCACCAATGCCGTTTGCGCCAACTGCCACAAGATCCTGGACCCTATCGGCTTCGGGCTGGAGAACTTCGATGCCATCGGTCGCTGGCGTGATCAGGATGATACCGGCGGGGCCATTGACGCGGCGGGCGAGCTCCCAGGCGGCAAACGCTTTTCTTCCCCCCAGGAACTCAAAGCCATCATCGCTGCACGAAAGGACGATCTGGCCCGTAATTTAACTGAGAAACTCCTGGCCTACGCCCTGTGTCGCCAGCTCGAAGGTTATGACAAAATCGTCGTGGATCAGCGCCTGAAAACCATCGCCCAAGACGGTTATCGCATGCAGACACTCATCACCGAGATCGTCACCAGCTACCCTTTCCTCAATCGTCGCGTCCAAGACTGAATCCCCACTTCCCATGACCCGCAAACACCTCATTGATCGCCGCACGTATTTGAAAGGCATCGGCGCTTCCCTCGGCCTGCCGCTCTTAGAGACCATGGGCTGGGCAGATTCGGTCAAAGGCAGGGCTCCGGTCAAGCCGCCCGTGCGCCTCGGTTTCATGTACATGCCGCATGGCGTCATCCCAGATCAGTTCTGGCCCACCTCCCCAGAAAGTTACTTGTCTGCACCACCGCCCGCGCTGGAGTCCCTGCGGCCCATCCTGGATCAGTGCCTGCTCATGAAAGGCATCTCCGGCGTCCCCATCGCCCCTTTCAATGGAGCCCCGCACGCGCTGGAGCTTTCCACCTGGCTCACCGCCTGCCTGCCGGACCCGAGCAAGCGCAACCAGATCCACATCGCTATCTCAGCGGATCAAATCGCTGCCAACTACATCGGCGCCATGACGTCCCTGCCCTCGCTGGAGCTGGCCACCATGCCGCAGACGCACAAGGAAAATCAGGAAGGTCTGAATGAAGGTTACTACTCGCACTGCAGCTACAGCACCCCCACCCAGGCCATGCCGGCGGAGATCAATCCCCGCAACGTCCTGAATCGTTTGTTCGGCAAATCCGACGCATCCGGCAGCATCCGTAAGGCCGATCCTCTCGACCGCCAGATCCTCGACCTCGTCATCGGCGGAGCCAGGGACCTGCGCAAGAAGCTGCCGCAGAATGACCAGCACAAGCTGGACGAATACCTGGACAGCGTGCGCTCCGTGGAGCGCCGCATCGCCGCTATTGAGATGCGCCAGAAAGAATCTGCCCTGGAGAAAGCCGGCGTCGCCTCCAGCAAACGCAGCGCCACGGATTCACCGCCCATCGAGATCCGCATTCCCGAGGGCGACAAACGCAGCGAATACATGCAGGTCATGTGCGACCTCAACGTGCTCGCCTTCCAGACGGATACCACCCGCGTCAGCACCTACATCGGCTCCACGCCCAATGGTGTCTCGTATCCGGAACTCGGCTTCACCGACTCGCATCACTCCCAGACACACCACAACCACAAGGCCGACCAGGTCGCGAAAGTCGCCGCCATCACCGCCTTTAACATCACCCAGTTTGCCTACATGGTGAAAAAGATGGCCAGCCTCCGCGAAGGCGACGGCACCTTGCTAGACAACTGCCTCATGATGTGGGGCTCCGGCCTGGAAGACGGCAACGATCACAGCCGCAAAAACCTCCCCTTCATCATCGCCGGCAAAGGCGGCGGTTCCGTCAAAACCGGCCGCTTCCTCGCGGATACCAAGGGTAATCAGGGGGATCTGCTCACCACACTACTGACCTGCGCAGGCGTGCCCCTGGATCGCCCCATTGGCATCGCGACGAAGCGGATTGAGGAGATGATGATGGGGTAAAGCTGACCTTACGCCTCTTCGGATTCTGCTTAAAGCTTCTCATGGAGCGCCAAATTGATTTTCTCAAACACAGCTTGGTGCGCTTGAACGTCGCCAAAAGACTCCACAATCAAAGTCAGAATTGTTACCGGAACCGCGCCAACAGCAGTGGCTTTGCTGGTGCATGTTTGGCAGAAGGCCAGAAAGGCTGGTAACGCTTTCTTTCCGGCGAAGAAATTTATAACGTTCGGAAGCTCAATCTCGTTAAACATATCCATTCGCTTCTGTTCGACTGCCCTCAAAATCAGGTTGGGAACATCAACTTCTGGCTGAGCGTATGCACGAAATATCGGCTCCGCGCCGGCACGATATTCAGCATCATTTAGGATAGGCCAGCATTCATCGTGGTTGATGGCATTCCGAAGATTCACCACCACGATGCCAATCTCCACTTTGGAAGCTGCTTCGATTTGCTCCACACCTTTCTTTAGGTTGTCAAAAAGGGTTTTTCCAGAAGGGCCATAGATTGTTTTGCAGGCGAATCCCCAGCACACACCATCGATTGTCGCCAAAACGTCTGGATTGTCACCTTTTGCCCGGTCAGGGTGATCGAGAACTACTTGATTAGTTAAGTCTAAAAGAGCTAATGCAAACAGAAGCTCGAAAATTTTGTTATTTGCCTCTTGGTTTGGCCAGATCGGAATCGCACAATTCTGCACGACGGTTCCTTTGTTGAGCAAATTCAGGTGGGGCACGAACTGCGGGAAACAAACATGGTCTTGCAGTCGGACAACCTTCTTGAGAAACGCCCAAATACCGAGCACTTCAGTGAAAACCTCCCGAATATCCTCTTTTGGGTCGCGAATAGTTTTGCTTTGATGCTTACCGAGAACTTCCAAAACGGAACAGCACGCGCTCTCAAGTTCCGAACCGGATTGGATGGTAACGTCGAATCTTTTCAACACGCTCTCGAAGTCGAACACAAGTTTCTGAAGCTCGTCAAAGGACGCAACCTGTCCCGTTTTGCTCAAATTTGCTAAGTGGTCGTTGATTTTACTGTTCATAGAAGGTTTCAGTAAATCTATCCCACTCACAGAGTAGGCCAGTCTTCGGGCACAAGAGCGGGAGGCTTTGTCCATGGGGACTCGACAAGCGCATCTTGGAACCACTGATCCCTGAGATTAGCGTGCTCAGTCACGATAAGTTGAAATCCAGGACATTGTTTTTGAGTAAAGTCGAGCAACAATTCAAACAGACGACGAACGGCCAATATATCCGCGTCGGCTTCAGTCCGTTCGACCGAGCCGCCTGCTTCATCGTAAGCTTTCTCGGACGGGAAATAGACCTGTGTCGGTTGATCTATAAACAAAAAGCCAGGGAGCGGTCTTTTGGTTGCTGTTGCGAACTGGTGGAGAGCAAGGAGGGCGGCCAAGTGGTAGGCTAAATGGTTTTCGCCACCTCCCGTTCTGGACATTGGAACCGGACGATCTGGCCTGTCTGCAACGAGTGTTAGCTGATTGAGATCAAGACGAAATGGAAACTCTGAGAACTCCGCCCCTAGCTTCCTTATGTAACCAGAAGCCAGAGATGAAATGTTGTTCAAAACTGAGGCCAGCCGCTCGTCGCGGTCATCTTTCGCAATCTCGCGTTCAAGTTGTTCCACTCTCAATTTCAGCCGCTGTTGTTCTTTGGACATAGTTTCCAACTCGGCGTTTGGACGGGCCCCTTCGAGGAAAAGGCTAATACGCCCAACTACTCTAGCGGCGGCGTTATTCCTTGATCCCATCGCTGCAATCACTTCGTTTGCTGAAATTGCCGAGGCTAACTCAAGCTCTTTAGTCTTAATTTGTTCATTGATGGCGCGAATCCCTTCCGTTTGCTCGGCAATGAAAGCGTCCAGGTTTGGTCGGTCACCTGCCACTAAGCGAAGCTCAGCATCGAGGGACTCTAATTCCTGAATTAAAATGTGCGCTATTGGCGATGACATTCCCAAATTAGCCTCGCAAAAAGGCCACTGCCAGACGCCCGTCTCAGGATCATGCGGAAGAGCCTTAATGGAGGATAATCGGTCTTTCTGTTCACTGGCTTCGCTGCTAAAGCCCTCAGCCCTTTTTGCAAATTGCATGGCACCATCCAGCCTTTGGGATAAACCTTGTCGATCTTCACGCAACTGTGACAGGGCTGATTCAATTGAGGAAATGCGGCTTCCGTCCTCCGCAGGGATGGTTTGGGGCCTCCATTCCAAAGCTGTTCGCAAAAGCTTTGTGATCTCGTTCACACCTGAGGGCAAGCTCGAAATGTTCGCGATGCCGACTGCCCTTGCTTCAGAAAGCAGACTGACTCCTTTGTATACAAGTGTATCAATGAAGTCTTTTGCATCAGCTATCAGTTTTTCCTGAAGTTTCAAATCACGCCTAGCAGTTCGTAGCTTTGCATCTAGCTCAAACCGATCATCAGAGGAAATGCCCAAGAGGATCGGCAATGTGTCCTTTATAGCTTGTGGTTGGTGCGGCTCATTCTGGCGGTAAAACAACTGATCCTTGTTTGAAACAATGCCTTGCTTCTGAAACAGGTAGTAAAGTGTGTGCTTGATGTTCGCTGAAAAGCTTGGTCTGCTTTGATCGAGAGCAACATCCGTTCGGTTCTCTGGAATGCCAAGAAGCCGAGAGAGCGTTAAGACAACGGTGTCATCATCCGTATTTGGCGCGAGTTCACTAAACTGAGGAATCTCCAGGCTTACTCCTCTTCGCATCATTGCCACGCTAGAACTGGATTTACCAGGTCCAGGGGTCGGTTTTGCAATGAGTACTTCCTCGCCCTCGAAATAATAAATGACACCAAACCATGCGACTCGATCACGAATAGTTCCTTCGGGAACATTGAAGCTGCTTCTTCCCAGGCAAAACTCCACGATCTCCGAAAGTGCTGACTTTCCAGTCGAAGAGCGCCCTGTAATCACGTTAAGCCCTTCAGCTTTAAAATGCAGATGCCGAACTCGGCCATCATGGCTATAAATGATTATCGTTTTAATTTTCATGGTCGGATTCCGAGGGTTGTATAAATGGTCACGCGGTCAATTATCCTTCCAAAGTGTTTTCCGATTACCTGAGCTGCCTTTTGACAGTCAATCGATTCATCTGTGCCGTCCATCTTTACCCGCACAGCCTTTAAAACGGTCTTGAGCCGGCCTGTTTCCGTGACGGTGAAGCAGCCGAGTTGCATCGCAAACCCCAACGCTTCTAGACTGAATGGAAGTAAGTTGTGAGCGCGTTTTGCAAGCCCCACAAGCACTTCTGGATGATTTTCAATGGTCTTAATGAAATATGACCTGTGGTTCTCAGTCACAATGTCACGTGTGGCACTATGTAAGCAAAGAGGCAGAACCAAGATAGCCAATGAAAATGGCATTCCCTCGTGATCTTCTGCCTCGTAGGCCTTCAAGGAACGAAGTAGAACAACTGCACAGAAGGCAGGGTTAAAGAGATTTCTGGTCTCAAAAGGTCGGTCGATCCAGGCTTTCATTCTGCGGGCTTGGTTAATGCGGAATTAAGCCGCGTCAAAAACAATGGGTGCCAAAATACTTTGGGTAATGGACGAGCATTCGCAAGTATGTGGAAACTTCCACGAACGACGTAGGGCTCTGAAACTCGATCACGTATCCTCAAATGATCAGTATTCATTTCTGCCCACTTATATAGTTCACGTCCACATCTGGTCATCACGTCTTCAGTCGCAGTTTCGCTAAGTTCTTCGAAGACCACATTCCGTGTTCGGCCCCATTCATCAACCAAGCGATCCTCATAATCATCGACTTCGCCATCAAGGAGAACATGCTGACGTGCCCACGATGCCCGTTGTTCAAATGCCCTGTAATAGTCGAGGATAGCACTTTCAATTCGTTCAGTCTTTAGCCCAAGCCCGCGTAACTGAGTCACGAACAGGCGAGGGTCATTGTGAGCGTCAATACCTCCGTCGGGTTTTTTACGACGAAACCCAATCGGCAAGTTGTCTGTCTTATACTCATCGCTGATCGCTGCTAATTTATCAGATACCTCTCTACTGTACACCTCCGAGGTACGCAACCCGGTCAATAGGCGAATGACAAGGTCGTTCCACCATCCTTCAAGACTTTCAAACATATGCACTCGAAACTTTGTTGGAATTGTCCGCATGTGCTGGTCGATGACAATGGCAGGAATATCCTCAATTCTTGGACTATGGTCGAAAATGTAGATTCTCTCCAAGAAGTCTTGCTTTTCCAATTCGCTCAGCGCATCGAAATCCGCTTTAATGGGAAGAATTACCGCAGAGGAGGTCGCTGCCAAGGCCTCGTTCGCTAAGTTGACGACATCCACAGTTTTTCTTTCACCATTCGCCGTGAGCCTGGAAAGGAATGACTTTTCAGATACCGCTGCCGTAGTGAATAAGAAAAAGCGCAGACAGGATGCAGCGCGCCCGTCTCGCTTGTATCTGATTAGCCAGATGTTGATTGATTTCCAGAAATCTACAGAGAGGTCAGTCAATCGCTCCCCTGTCGCTTTGTGTTTGAGAGATGCGAGACTTTTAGATCCCGCTCTATCAACGAAATCAAGGTCATCATCCTTTTCTATCAGAACGCCCGTTTCTTCCGGTAGTCTCAGCAATTGGAGAAGTGCAAAACGCGCTTGGTAAGTATACCCGAGTGATTGCTCACCCGCAGAGAACTTGTCATTTGTGCTCATGAATGTATTGAGTGTTTCTGACTAAGGCAATTGGCCTCTGCATCAGGAAGATGCTGTTGGCGATTTCCTCCACGCAGCCTTTCCACGCTTACAATAGGCGGTTCGTAGGTGAATTTTGAGGTCAGCATGACATGGACTGCGTGCAATTAATCTGGCGACGTGGATGAAGCTAAGTTTCTTGTTTAGTGTAAGAATCCTATAAAGCGGTCTTGAGCCCTCATGGCAAGCAAGATGCACGACCAGGAGGTAAATTCTTTCGGGGATGGTCGAGGGGGCTATGGGATACCCTCCGCTCAAGGCCAAAATCTTGCCGGGAAAACCAAAATGCAGAGATGCTTGCCAAATGTCGGTCTGCTTTTCGAAAAAAGCAGACCGAGAAAATTAAAAAAATAACCTGGGTTTCAGGCTGGCTTGGCGGGTGTGCGGGATCGCCGGTGCGATGGGAGGTGGCGGATCGAGGGTGGAGCCGGGTTCTGGCATCATTGCGATTCCTAACCCTTGATGCGCGAAGAAGCCAAGTTTACCCCAAGGGGCTCCATCGACCTGGATCACCGGGTCGTTTCAGGGAACATGGCTTTCAGTTTTGCCCAAACCAAGCTGGCGATTTTCTGCTGCCCTTCGGCGGTGGGGTGGATGCGGTCGGGTTGGTTGAGTTTTTCATCGCCGCCGACGCCTTCGAGGAGGTAGGGGAGGAGGTCGGTTTTTTCGGCGGTGGAGACTTTGGGGAACACGGCTTTGAAGGCCTCGACGTACTTGGGGCCGAGGTTGTCGGGCATTTGCATGCCGGCGATGAGGATTTTGATGGTGGGGTTTTTGGCGCGGGCTTTGGCGACGATGCCGGTCAGGTTCTTTTCCGTTTGTTCGGGGGAGACGCCGCGCAGGCCGTCATTGCCGCCGAGGGCGATCACGAGCACGTCCGCGCCTTTCGGGCCCAGGGCCCAGTCAATCCGCCGGAGGCCGCCTGCGGTGGTATCGCCACTGACACCGGCATTCACCACCTCATAGGGCAGGCCCTCGGCATCCATTTTCTTTTGCAATAAAGCTGGGTAGGCTTGATCACGATCCAGGCCGTAGCCGGCGGAGATGCTGTCGCCTAAAACGACGATTCTTTTTTTTGCTACGGCTGGAGTTTGGGCGGGCAACGTAGCCATCCAGCCCCCCGACACTGACATCAGCAGTCCGAACACCAGCCATTTCATCCATGTCATCTGCTAGACTAGAATCATCGACTGCGGCTGTCAAACGGCCCATCCTGGAGATCCAGGCGCTCCAAAAAATCTACCGCAGCCCCCAGCATGAGCTGACGGTGCTGAACGACATCAACCTGACGCTGGATGCGGGCGACACGCTGGCGATCACCGGCCCCTCAGGAAGTGGCAAGACCACGCTGTTAGGCCTATGCGCCGGGCTTGACGATGCCACGTCCGGCTCCCTGAAACTCGATGGGCAGGCTTTCGAAAACCTTTCCCAGGATGCACGAGCGGCGCTGCGCAATAAGCTGGTGGGTTTCGTGTTCCAAAACTTCCAACTCATCCCGACCCTGACAGCCCTGGAGAACGTGCTGGTGCCGCTGGAACTGCGGGGCGAAACAGGTCGCCAAAAGGTGGCGGAAGCCCTGCTGCATGAAGTGGGCCTGGGCAAGCGGATGGGGCATTACCCCGCCCAGCTTTCGGGCGGTGAGCAGCAGCGGGTGGCCCTGGCGCGAGCCTTTGTGCATCGCCCGAAAATCCTGCTGGCCGATGAACCCACCGGCAACCTGGACGCCGCCACCAGCGCGCCCATCGTGGAGATGTTGTTCAGGCTGAATCGGGAAGCAGGCACGGCACTGGTGATTGTGACGCATGACCCCGGCCTGGCTGCGAAAGCCCGGCGCGTGGTGAAAATGGAGGGTGGGAAGATCATCGCGGAGGAAGAAAATGCCGTCTGATCCACGCCCGCTCCCGACCCACCTCATCCCTGCCCTACTCCATCCCTGGACCTGGCAAATGGCGTGGCGGGACAGCCGCACGCAGCGCCTGCGCTTGCTGATTTTCTCCCTGGCCATCGTTTCCGGCATTGCTGCGCTGGTCGCGATTCATTCCCTGAAAGGCAGTGTCGAAACCGGCATCAAAACCCAGGCCAAGGAACTCCTCGGTTCGGATCTTCAGGTTTCTTCGTCGCAGCCGATCAAGGCGGAGGAGTTTGACAAGCTGGCCAAGATTTCCTCCCGGACCACCCGCGAGGTGGCTTTCCCCTCCATGATGACCTTCCCCAATGGCGGGGCCCGGCTGGTGAACGTGCGCGCGCTTGAAGGGGAGTATCCCTACTATGGGAAAGTGGAAACCCTGCCTGCGGATGCCTGGCAGCGTCGTGCGGAGGAACCCGGTGTGTTTTTAGAGGCCGCTCTTTTGGAGCAATTCCAGGTGAAGCCAGGCGACGAGATCGAGCTGGGCCGTCTGCATCTGAAGATTCTCGGCAGCATCCTCAACTCCCCGCCGCGCGCGAGCCGATTCAGTGGCATCGCTCCCGAGGCGTATGTTCACCTGTCCGATATCCAGCAGAGCGGCCTCATTGGCGCGAACAGCATGGTGACGCATCTGGTCCATCTCGAGACCGCCCAAAAAACTCCCTCCGCCGGACTGAAGGAAAACCTGCGCCGCGAATTTCCCGCCGCGTCCTGGCGCCTGGAGACACCGGAGGACCGCCAGGAAACGCTGGGCGATGCCCTGGATCTGTTTCAACGCTACCTCGGCATCCTGGCGCTGGCGTCCCTGGCCCTCGGTGCCCTGGGGGTGGCGGGGGCGGTGCAGTCTCACATCAACCGCCGCGTAACGACGATCGCCATCTTGCGTTGTCTCGGCGCACCCCGCCAGCTCGCTGCGGCTGTTTACATCGCCCAGAGCGCCACGCTGGCCCTTCTGGGGGCCATTCTGGGCGCGGGCCTGGGGGTTCTTTTACAAACCGGCCTGCTGGTCCTATTTAAAGACAGTCTCCCGGTGGCTGTGGAGGCTGCCCCCGAGTGGGCCATCGTCTTCCGCACCACCCTGGCGGGCCTGGGTGTGTGCTGTGGATTCGCGCTCATCCCCATCCTGAAAATTCATCGAATTTCACCCGCCGCCACGCTGCGCAGCGGCAGCTTTTTGCCCGGCAGTCCTCTCCGCACGTTGCCAGTCTATTTGCTTCTCACCGCCCTGCTGCTCCTGCTTGCCCTAACCAATGATGCGGACTGGAAACGTGCGGTGCTTTTGGTTGGCGGACTGGGCGCTGCCTTTGCCCTGGTCATTGGGGTGGCTCGGGCACTGATGTCCATCACGCGCCGCATCGTGCGCCCAAGCTGGCCCTACCTCCTGCGGCAGGGCATTTCAAATCTTCATCGCCCGGGTAACCAGACGCTGCTATTCCTGCTCTCACTCGGGCTGGGTACATTCCTTCTGCTAACCATCCTGCTTACCGGGGATCTTTTGCAGCAGCGTCTCCGCATCAGCGAGACTCAGGAAAACCCCAACCTGTACCTGATCGACGTCCAGCCCGATCAAGTCGAAGGCGTGACTTCGCTGGTGAAAAGCCAGGGGCTTCCCGTTTTGGAAACCGCCCCCATGGTCACCATGCGGGTCCAGGCCCTCAAAGGCGTTCCGGTGACCCAGGCGGAAGGGGTCCCACGCTGGATTGCCAATCGCGAATTCCGGTCCACCTACCGAGCGAATCTGAACTCCAGTGAAACTCTGATTGCCGGAGAATGGCATGAGAGCCTGCCCAGCCCAGAAGGTCCCATCCCGGTCTCGCTCGAAGAAAAAATCGCCGGGGACATGCGTCTTCAACTTGGCGACATGCTTACGCTGGATGTCCAGGGCATCACCCTGGAAGCCCGCGTGACCAGCATTCGCAAGGTGGATTGGAGCCGGTTTAACCTCAACTTCTTCATGGTTTTTCCTCCCGGACCTCTGGACGGTGCACCGGGCTTTCATGTGGTGACCACCCGCACCCCGGATGCAGTCGCCGTAGGCCGTCTTCAGCAAGGCCTCACACGAGAGTTTCCCAACGTCTCCTCGATTGACCTGTCTCAGATTTTAGAAACGGTTCGCTCGCTCTTCTCGAAGATCTCGTGGGTCATCACGATCATGGGAGGATTCACGCTGATCGCGGCGCTGCCCATCGTGGTGGGCACGCTGCTCAATGGTCGAGATGTGCGGCTGCGTGAAAGTGTGTTGCTCCGCACCCTCGGCGCTTCGGCGCGGCAGGTTCGCACCATCCTCGTCATCGAGTACTCCACCCTGGGGTTCCTTTCCGCCCTCACCGGAACTCTTCTCGCCGTAGGAGCCACCTCCGTCCTCGCCGTTTATGTTTTCAAAACGTCGCCTGCTCCAGACGTCGGGCTGCTACTGAGTGCCTTTTTCACCACCACGGCCATCGCCGTTCTGGGAGGCCTCGCGCTCAGCAGAGGTGTTTCCAATCATCCGCCGCTCGACATCCTGCGCCGGATCTGATTTTGAAACCGCGCCATTAGGAGACCTCAAGTTTGCACTTCAGTTGAAACAGCCAGGACAAGAATAGGGTTGTTGTTGCCCTTTTATCCGTTCTACACTTTTGGTTCTTATGCCTTCACGTCGTTCTTTCCTCAAAAACTCCGGTCTTGTGCTTGGCGCGGCGGCCTTACCTGCTGCTCTTGCTCAAGCGTCTGAAAAGCAGAAGACCGTGCTGCTCCAGTGTGCCTGGGCGACAAAAAACATTGGGGACATTGGGCATACACCGGGGACGTTGCGGTTTTTGGAGCAGTATCTGCCGGAGGCGAAAGTCATCCTCTGGGCAGCGAGCACGAATGAGGAGGTGGATGCGATGCTGATGAAGCGGTTTCCGAAGTTGCAGATCGTGAAGGGATCACTCTCCGAGAAAGACGGCGCGGTGCAAAAGGCGGTGGGGCGCAGTGACTTTTTCCTGCGCGGGCCGGGCATGGGGCAGCCGACGGATTTCATGGCCTATTGCGAGAAGATCGGCAAACCGTGGGGGCTACAGGGGCAGTCGTACTTTCCAGACATGGTGACGGGCAAGGATGCGGAGAAACGGATCGCCCTGCTGAATGGTGCGGCCTTCATCTACTGCCGAGATTCCAAAACGCTGAAGCTGCTGCAGGACGTGGGTGTAAAGCCACCGATGCTAGAGTTCGGTCCGGATGGCTGTTTCGGCATTGATGTGCGAAATGAGGAGAAGGCGCTGGAGCGGATGAAAAAGCATGGGCTGGAGGAGAAGAAATTCATCACCCTGCAACTGCGCACGCATTCCCCCACCAGCCCGGGAGTAGATGACAAACGACCGCAGAAGCTGAATCCGCTGAACCCGACGCCGGAGAACATCGCGGATGACACGCGTCGCGCGAAGGTGTACCAGGATCTCATCGCCATGTGGGTGAAAGAGACAGGATACAAGGTGGTCATCGCCCCCGAGGTGCGGAAGGAGATGGAGTATAACAAAAAGTTTGTCTATGATCCGCTACCTGATGACCTGAAAAAGCACGTGGTGAACTTTGACGAATTTTGGAATGTGGATGAGGCCTGCTCCTTCTATGCGCGGGCGCATACGGTGATCTGCCATGAACCGCACACACCCATCATGGCCCTGGCGATGGGCACGCCAATGATGCACACGTTCTCGGAATTTCACTCACCCAAGTGCTGGATGTTCAAGGACATCGACCTGGAAGAATGGGCCCCAGAATTTGATGCGACCCCGGCGGAAAAGATGTTTGAAATTCTGATGGGCATTCACCAGGACTACCCAGCTGCGGAAGCGAAAGTGAAGAAGGCGATGGCCTATGTGGAGGAGCGCGCGAAGTCCCAGATGAACGTGCTCAGAGGCGTCATCCAGGCATGATCTAATACAACCTCAGGCCTAGCTCGTGGAAACAGGACATGAGACAGGCAAATGAAGCAGGCCCAGCCATGTCCAGTGGCTGGGCAGCCGAGAGCAAAAAGGTGTTTAGGGACAGGGCGCATCCCAACCCCGGGATATTCAATCCCGCCTGTCATTCCTGACTTGTGCAGTGCGAAACCCTTGCTCCTTAGGCAGTTACGATCATGAGCGAGCGGCCCCCTCCCCCATCCACTGAGTACTTTTTCGAACGCTATCCGTGGAATCAACGTGGGGTTTTATTCGCCATCGCTTTGGTGGTTTCGTGCTTTGATTTTCTCGCCGGCCCGATTATTTTTTTCCCCGTCTTGTTTGTTATTCCCGTCACGCTGATGGCGTGGAACTGCGGCCTCCGCACCGCGCTCATCCTCGGCGCCATCTTATGCGTGATCCGCTTCGCCATTCAATACACATGGGGCATTCCCTACACACTGCCCGTGGCCATCATCAATGCTACCCTGCGGGTATTGATCTTGTTCTTCATCACTTTCCTAGTTGGCAAACTTGCGGAACAAACCAAGGCCCTGCGCGCCCGGGTGCGAACACTCGAAGGCATCCTGCCCACCTGCTCTTTTTGCAAAGACATCCGTGATGAGGATGGGAACTGGCACGAGATCGAGGACTACGTTACCTCAAGGACCGACGCCCTCTTTAGCCACGGCGTTTGTCCGGGCTGTGCCGCGAAGCATTATGGGGACATTTTGAATCAAAAACAGCCCTCACCAACCCATTAGGCCAGTCAGGGTGGGAATTCCTTTGAATGGTAGGGACCCGCTGCGCCGGGTCCGATTTGCTGCGTGTGAGGGTGAAGCTTCAATACTTTTTGAAGTCGGACGCGGCGCAGCGCGTCCCTACCATTCATTTCGGGCGCGGCAGCGCCTCCCGTCGCTATGACACAAGGTCGAAGCGATCCAGATTCATGACCTTGTTCCAAGCGGCGACGAAATCGCTCACGAACTTAGCCTGAGCATCCGAGGTGGCATAAACTTCAGCCAAAGCACGGAGCTGTGCATTGGAGCCGAAGACCAGATCCACTCGTGTGCCCGTCCACTTAAGAGCCCCTGTTTTCCGGTCACGCCCTTCGAAGGCATCGTCATCCTTGGAGAGAGGTTTCCACTCGGTGCTCATGTCCAGCAGGTTGACAAAAAAGTCGTTAGTCAGCGCTTCCGGCTGCTGAGTAAACACGCCTGCCTGGCCTGCGCCCACATTCGTGTTTAAGACGCGCATGCCGCCGATGAGCACGGTCATTTCGGGGGCCGTGAGCGTGAGCAACTGCGCTTTATCAATGAGGAGTTCCTCAGCCGAGACGCTGTACTTCGTGCGCTGGTAGTTGCGGAAGCCATCGGCGAGAGGCTCAAGAAAACCGAAGGACTCGACATCGGTCTGGTCCTGGGTGGCGTCCATACGGCCAGGGGTGAAGGGAACGGTGACTTCATGACCAGCTTTCTTGGCCGCTAGTTCAACACCTGCACAGCCACCGAGCACGATGAGGTCCGCCAAGGAGATCTTTTTGCCCCCAGACTGGGAGGCATTGAATGCAGCTTGGATGCCCTCGAGTTTTTCCAGGACTTTCGCCAGTTGAGCTGGCTGATTGGCCTCCCAATCTCTTTGTGGAGCCAAACGAATGCGGGCACCATTGGCACCGCCGCGTTTATCCGAACCCCGGAAAGTGGAGGCCGAGGCCCAGGCCGTGGAGACGAGCTCCGACACGGTCAGACCGGTGGCCACGATCTGCTCTTTCAGAGAGACGATGTCCTGCGCATTGACCAGGGGATGATCCACCGCCGGGATGGGATCTTGCCAAAGCAGGATTTCTTCCGGCACCTCAGGCCCGAGGTAACGGTCGCGCGGCCCCATGTCACGGTGGGTCAGCTTGAACCAAGCACGTGCAAAGGCATCGGCAAACTGATCTGGGTTCTCCAGGAAACGGCGAGAAATCTTCTCATAATCCGGGTCCGCACGCAGAGCGATGTCGGTGGTCAGCATGTTAGGCGCGATGCGTTTCGTCGCATCATGCGCATGGGGTACGGTGCCCTCCCCTGCCCCATCTTTGGGCCTCCACTGGTGGGCACCCGCGGGGCTTTTGGTCAGCTCCCATTCATAGCCAAAGAGGTTCTCAAAGTAGTTGTTGCTCCACTGGGTAGGCGTGGTGGTCCAGGTCACTTCAAGACCACTGGTGATGGTGTCACCGCCCTTGCCCGTGCCGAAGCTATTCTTCCAGCCAAAACCCTGCTCAGCCAGACCCGCCGCTTCAGGCTCAGCGCCCACGTGAGAGGCCGGGCCCGCGCCATGGGTCTTACCAAAAGTGTGACCGCCGGCGATGAGTGCCACGGTTTCTTCATCGTTCATGGCCATGCGAGCAAACGTATCCCGAATGTCATAGGCAGATTTGAGGGGATCGGGGTTGCCATCCGGGCCTTCAGGGTTCACGTAGATCAGCCCCATCTGCACCGCAGCCAGCGGATTTTCAAGGAGGCGCGAATGCACATCCCCATCCGCTTGGTCATCGGACACGACTACACCGCCCGATTTGGCGACGCCTTCAGACCCGTGAGCATAGCGTTTATCGCCGCCTAACCAGGTGGTTTCACGGCCCCAATAGACATCGTGATCTGGCTCCCAGGTATCCTCACGGCCACCGGCAAATCCGAAAGTTTTAAAGCCCATCGTTTCTAAGGCGACATTGCCCGTGAGGATCATCAGATCCGCCCAGGAAATCTTGCGACCATACTTTTGCTTGATGGGCCAAAGAAGACGGCGTGCTTTATCCAGGCTTACGTTGTCTGGCCAGCTATTCAGTGGGGCAAAACGCTGCTGCCCACGGCCACCACCGCCACGGCCATCGCCTGTGCGGTAGGTGCCCGCGCTGTGCCAGGCCATGCGAATGAAAAGAGGACCATAGTGGCCAAAGTCTGCCGGCCACCAGTCCTGCGAATTCGTCATCAATGACGCGAGATCTTGCTTCACCGCAGCGAGGTCCAGACTCTTGAACTCTTCGGCATAATTGAAGTCTCCACCCATGGGATCGGACTTGGACGAATGCTGATGCAGAAGATCAATCTTCAACAGCTTCGGCCACCAATCACGATTGGTTGTACCCGTACTGGGTGCGTGGTGAAAAGGGCACTTTCCTTGAGGGGCAGCAGCGGTGTGGGCTACAGGGCAAGTTTGAGCTTCGTCTGACATAAGTATTCTCTTGGGGATCAATGAACAGAAGGCGATGAGCCGAGGCTTCACCGATACGCGGCACGGCACGCATCAGGGACAATTAATACCTGGAAAATTTCCTTTCGTCTAGAGATCGTCCTACCTGAGATGCCTGACGACTAAAAAAGGCCAGTCCAAGATCGGCCATTGCGCGAAAGAAAGTACTAGCCCCCTCCCCTCCATTCAGAGCATACTCACGAACTGTCACCTCATCTTTTCTTATTCCATGAAGTCCCTTTGCGTTACTTTGCCCTCTGCCCTGCTGCTTTGCCTCACCGCTTGCCAGACTGAAGCCCCAGCGAAGAAGAAAACCGTTCGGCAACCGCCCTCCCAGGCACCTCAGAGCGCCAGCCTCCCAGCGGCCACACCCACCATTTCCCCTTCCGGTGTGGTGACCACGGCCAGCGGACTGAAGTATCGCGTTCTGACATCTGGGCCTGATGCAGGCGTGTCCCCCACTTACAGTGATACCGTCTCTGTCCACTATCATGGCACCCTCACCGATGGAACTGTCTTCGATAGCTCCATCGAGCGTGGTCAGCCTGCGAGCTTTGGTGTCGGCCAAGTGATTCCAGGATGGACGGAGGCGCTACAACTCATGAAACCCGGCGACAAATGGCTGCTGCACATCCCTGCCCGGCTGGCCTATGGCAACCGAGCCATCGGCGGCAAAATCCCGCCTAACAGCGACCTCATCTTCCAGGTGGAACTGCTGCAAGTCCTAGGTCGCTAGTTTTCAATCCGCAGTCGGACTCTCATTCGTTGCTTGATCCTTTGGGTTTGTTTTTCCAAAGGCCACCAGGTAACGAGTGGCGAAGTCAATGAAAGCGCTAACACGGGCGGGCAACACTCTTTGCCCCGCATAGACCACATGAATGGGGAGGTCCTTGGCTTTGAGTCCTGGCAGCACCCGCACCAGAGATCCCGACTTCAGATCATCCTCGATCAACCAATCAGGGAGTAAGGCAACACCCAGTCCATCTTTCACGGCTTCACGGATGCTAGTGACCCCTTCAGAAATCAAGATCGGCTCAGTTGCCAAAGTTTGTTCTACTCCTCGAAAATCATAGAGATGGATCGCTGTTGTCCCCCAAAAGTGGGATCCCGAAAGCGAAATCCAGGGCCATGATTTTAAATCGGCCAGCGTTTTCACTTTCGGTCTGCTAGCAACTAATGTGGGCGATGCAGCGAGATGCAAAGAGATGACACCGGCAGGCCTAGCGACAACACTGTCATCCGTAATTTTTCCCGGGACGATCCCCACATCACACCCCTCCTGGATCATGTGAAGAGGACGATTATTCAGGGCCAGTGTGGCGCTGACTTGAGGGTTTTCCTGGAGGAACCGACTAACCAAAGGTGTGACGACCCACTGCCCGAGATCGAGAGAGGCAAATAGATGCAACTGACCACTCAACGTCGTGTGATCTGCATGCAGGCGGCGGGTCGCTTCTTCAGCATGTGCCAGCATCGTTCGCGCATCGGCAAGTACCCTTTGCCCCGTCTCTGTTACGTTCATTTGATGGGTATCACGGCGGAGCAAGGCCGTGCCGCAGAGTTCTTCCAAAGCCCGTAATTGGCGGCTTAATGTAGGCTGAGATACTCTCAAACGACGTGCTCCAGCCGAAATGCTGCCACCTTCGACGATACAAACGAAGGCGCGGAGTAGGGTCAGATCTTCAAAAGCTCTCATGCAAAAGTTGAATGACTGTTATGCGCACAGGCCAACTACCCAGCACCCACGACTGAGGGCACGCTGATCTCGTCATGAATGAATCCGCATCCAACACGAAAAACAAAGATATGAAAATCGTTATCATCGGTGGCACGGGCCTCATCGGCTCTAAGTTGACGAACAAACTTCGCGCACTCGGCCATGAAGTGGTTGCCGCTTCTCCCCGAACAGGAGTCAATACCTTGACAGGTGAAGGTCTGGCCGAAGCACTCGCAGGTGCAGAGGTGGTGGTGGACGTAGCAAATGCCCCATCCTTCGAAGACGGACCCGTGATGGATTTTTTCAAAACATCTGGGCGCAACCTCCAGGCAGCGGAAGCTATCGCAGGTGTGAAACATCACCTTGCCTTGTCGGTGGTCGGCACCGAACGGCTGCTCTCAAGTGGATATTTCCGAGCCAAGATGGCTCAGGAGAAGCTCATTGAGACTAGCCGTATTCCCTACACCATCGTTCGTGCCACTCAGTTCTTTGAGTTCATCGGCAGCATTGCCCACGCCAGCACGGTTGGGCACACAGTCCGCCTTTCTCCCGTGCTTATGCAGCCGATTGCTGCTGAAGACGTGGCCTCAGCCTTAACGGATCTAACCCTCGCCTCACCTCGCCAGGGCCAGATTGAACTGGCCGGGCCGGAACCGATTCCCCTGGATGAACTTGTGCGCCGTTACCTCAGGGCTACGGGAGATGAGCGGACGGTGGAAACGGATGCCGGCGCGGGATATTTCGGCACGGAAGTAAATGATCAAAGCCTCACCCCAGGGGAAAACCCTGTTCTTGGCCCCACAAGACTCGATACTTGGCTGTCAAGCTCAGCTAACAAGAAGTAACCCACGTTTAGGGTGGAGGACACTACGCAGATTCAGCAACTGTCCCCCGCCCCATCCGTTTGGTCAATCATTCCAGGAAAATGAGATGCCCGCCCGAGCTGCTTTCTCTTAAAATCATCTCATTTCCTGGTCAGCTCAGGGCATTTTCGGAACTGACCAAAAGACGAACAAAACAGTAGGCATTGCAATCCGCTCCCCAGGGTTTAAAGGGAAGGTTCGCTGTGACGTTCGCCACCCAGATCACGATTTTCCGCATTCTCCTCATCCCGGTTTTTATCGGGCTGGCGGTGTATTATGGGGAAAGCGTGGCTTCGGGACAGGCCAATGAAACACTCCGCTGGTGGACCATCGCCACCTTTGCCATCGCAGCATTGAGCGACGCGGTGGATGGTTATGTGGCCCGGCATTTCAATCAGCGCAGCCGTTTGGGAGCCATTTTGGACCCCCTAGCAGACAAACTTTTGCTTCTTTCCGGCATTATCACTCTGAGTTTTACCGGCTGGCGACAGCACTTTCCGCTCTGGTTCCCTACCCTGGTCATTTTCCGCGACCTTGCGAGCATCGGCGGGGCCTTCCTCATTGATTATCTGACGGGGAAATGCGTGATCAAACCGCATTGGACAGGCAAAGTGGCCACCTTTGCCCAATTTGCTGCCGTCCTCTGGCTGATGCTAGACATCCCTTTCCTCATCTGGCCTACGGCTTTGGCCGGGGCTTTTACGGCCATCTCCGGCTTCCTCAATCTCGCGGCTGGCGTGCGCCAGGTGCAAGAGCATTCAGGAAAGCATGACTGACCTGCCTCATCCCTTTTAGAAAAAAACATCCCATGCGTAAAACCGTCGCCATCGTAGGCCGCCCGAATGTGGGCAAATCTGCCCTCTTCAATCGCCTTGCCGGCATGAATATCTCCATCGTTCATGACCTTGCAGGGGTGACTCGCGACCGTATCACGGCTGAATGCCGCCGTGGGCCGCAGGTCTTTAACATCATGGACACGGGCGGTATCGGAGCCAATACGGAAGACGTGTTGACCGAGCAGGTGCAGGTCGAGGCCGCTATCGCCCTGGACGTGGCGGATCTGTTGCTCTTTGTGGTGGACGTGACGGCGGGCATCACGCCGATTGACCAGTCCCTGGCCCAGATGCTGCGCCGGACAAATAAGCACGTCATCCTGGTGGCGAACAAGTCAGATTCGGAAAAGCGTCGCTTGGGTTCAGGTGAGTTCGCCAAAATCGGTTTTGGCAACGCGGCAGAAGTCAGCGCTGTGCATGGCTACGGTATTGATGATTTGGTGGACTCCATCGTGGAGAAACTGGAATTGACCGAGGAAGAAACCGAAGAAGCTCGTGATGAACGCCTTTCTGCCCGCCCCCTCAAACTAGCCATCGTGGGCAGGCCAAATGCAGGCAAGTCCTCCCTGGTAAACGCCGTCCTGGGTCAAGAACGCGCCATCGTCAGTGACCTTCCTGGCACCACGCGCGACAGCCTGGACGTGCACTGCACGTATAACGGCAAACATTACCAACTCATCGACACCGCCGGCATCCGCAAGCAGGCCAAGGTGGAAGATGCTGTAGAGATTTTCAGCATCCAGCGCAGCTACGCTGCCATCAAGCGGGCAGACCTTTGCCTTCTGGTCATTGACTGCGCCGACGGTGCTAAGATGCAGGATCGCAAAATCGCCCAGATGATCGTGGAAGAGCGCAAGCCTTGCATCCTCGTGATGAATAAGTTTGACCTCTTCCACCCTCATGCCCAGCAGAAAGATCGCCTGGAAGAGTTGGCTGAAACCATGCGTCGCGAGTTTTTCTTCCTCAGCTACGCCCCCTTGGTTGCCATCTCAGCCAAGAACAATGACAACGTGGGCAAGCTCTTTGTGCAGATCGAAAAAGTGCGTAAAGGCGCGCAGGGCCGCATCGGAACAGGCGTGCTGAATCGTTTGATGCATGAAACGATCGAGAACACTCCCGGCCCGCTCGGCCGCAGTCCTCAGACCTTCAAGCTTCTCTACGTGACACAGGTGAACGAGACGGAAGATGTCTCCATTCCCGTGCCTCATTTCGTGATGTTCGCCAACCGTGCGGCCAAGATGACCGATGGCTACCTGCGCTTCCTCGAAAGCGTGATCCGCAAAGAATGGCCAGCCCCAGGCGTACCTTTCCGCATGAGCGTGCGTGGCAAACAGCCGAAAGAGAAGAAGCGCTAGGCTAGATAGATGGAAAGCCCCAAGAAGGGCATCTCGGGCAGGCACTGAATGAATGCCCGGGGACCGGAATCGAGTGACTCAAATAACAGTGGCCATCACGTGAAACGTGATGGCCACTGAAAAAGCTAAATTTCTACGCAGACAGCGCTGGACGATCAATGATGGGTCGCTTTCTCAGCACCCAGACCTGTGTGAGCACGGACCGTGAGTTCTGAGAACTTGGCCTCGGCCACCAGATCACGCGGAGTGAGAATAGTGCCCAAGTAGGCAGCCAAGAAGCCGAGGGGGATGCTGACGATGCCTGGGTTTTCCAGCGGGAATGGAGCCCCAGCTTTGCCAAAAACCCCGTTCGGGCTGAGCAAGATGAGGACAATGGCGGAGACCAATCCGGTGACCAGACCGGCCACAGCACCGGTCGTATTGAACCGCTTCCAAAAGACACTGAAAATGATGACCGGAAGGTTGGCACTGGCAGCCACAGCAAAGGCGAGTCCGACGAGGAACGCCGCGTTCACAGCAGGGCCTAGATAGATAGCAATACCGATGCTGACGGCCCCCACAATGAAGGCGGTGATGCGGGCGACTTTCACCTCGGCTCCTGGGCGGTTTTCTTTGCCGTGATGGAGAACGTTCGAGTAAAAGTCATGAGCGAAGGAGGCCGAGGCACTCATGGTCAGACCAGCGACCACGGCTAGAATGGTGGCGAAGGCGACGGCACTGATGAAGGCAAAGAAGAGCTCGCCTCCCAATTCCTGAGCCAGAATCGGAGCGACCATATTCGGATTCGGCGCGCCGGTTTCCGTGAGGATCAGCGCCTTTTTCAAAATGGTGGCGGCACCAAAACCAAAGAAGGTGGTCATGATGTAGAAAACACCAATGATGGCCATCGCCCAAACCACGCTGGAACGTGCCGTCTTGGCATCTGGAACAGTGTAAAAACGCACCAGGATGTGCGGCAGACCGGCAGTGCCCAGAACAAGACCCAATCCCAAGGAAACGAGATCAAGGGGACCCCATTTACCAGCGACGGCCACACCGAACTTGAGTCCAGGTTCCAGAAGGTTTTTCGGTTCAGCGGTACCCGCATAGTCTGCCTTGGACACGGCATCGAAGAAGCCAGCCAGACTGAAGTGATGATACTGAAGGACGAGATAGCTGAGTAGGATCGCGCCTGCCATGAGCAGCAGCGCTTTGATGATTTGCACCCAGGTTGTAGCCAGCATGCCCCCAAAGACGACATACACCAGCATGAGCACCCCCACGCCAATGACCGCAGGAGCAAAGGAAAGACCGATGAGGCGCTCAATGATCACCCCAGCACCCACCATCTGAGCGATCATGTAAAACGTGGAAACAGTGAGCGTGCTGAGAGAGGCCATGGCACGGACAGGCCGTGGCGAAAGGCGGTAAGCCAGCAGGTCCGCCATGGTATATTTCCCTGCATTTCTTAAAGGCTCGGCCACGATGAGTAGCACCGTGATGTAGGCCACCAGAAAGCCGACAGAATACATGAAGCCATCGTAACCAGAGAAACAGATCATGCCTGAAATCCCCAGAAAGGAGGCCGCACTCATGTAGTCTCCAGCGACAGCGAGACCGTTTTGCCAACCCGTGATGTTACGCCCCGCAGCAAAATAGGCGCTGGCACCTGTATTGCGCTTGGCGGCCCAGAAAGTGATCAGCAACGTGAGCGCCACGAAGCCAGTGAACATGATGAGGGGAATGAGGCTTTTGGAAGAAGCCGGGGAGGTCGCCGTCGCAGCAGCCGCTGAAAGAAGAGAAATGAACATGCAGATGAAGTCTGAAAAAAGAAAGGCTTGAGAAGCGCTGGGTTTCCCGCAGCAGAGAAATGAAATCGAAGACGGTTTACTTCACATCGGCAATCACGGCTGCGGCCTCACGATCCCAGCGGGAGGCGACTCGCACGTAAACAAAGGCCATAGTCCAGGCCATGAAAAACTGAGAAAGGGCAAAAAGATAGGCGATGTTCACCTCACCGAAGACTTTCTTTTTCATCAAATCAGGGGCGTACCCCACCAGAATCGGTAGGGCCAAGTAGTAGGCCATGAAGAAAATGGTGGCTTTAATGATGAAGCTGGCTTTGCGCCCAAGAAGAGCGCGGAATTCAGGCTTCGCTTCGAGTCTGTCCCAATCCACCGGTGGTTTATTTTCTTGCATGGCGCGCGAGAGTACGGAGCGCTGCCAAAAATGGCAAGAGTGATGTCACCTAATTTGCCGATTCCAGGCAGGTTTGTTCGCAACTTTCCACTGAAAGAAAAAGCGAGGCCAGAACGCCGCCTGAAAAAGAAGACTTTTTACCAGAGAAAGTGGGGTGAGCTTCCTTTTTCCCTCAAGAAAGCGCAGCGCGGCGGCGATCCGTAAACATCTTCACCGCAGTCTTCATACGGCCAAGAACATAATAGACCGTCTGGCTACGCAAACGGACCAATTCCGCACCGATGATGCGTGGCACAAAATCCGCAGGCACCACCATTACCTCCGCCAAGGTACTCCCATTGAGCCCCCGACAGAGAATGGCCGTCATCGCCTTGGTGAGTGTCTGCACTTTGGGTCCCAACTCAATGGCGAACTGAAGTCGATCTTCTTCATCCACTCGCACAAAGACGCCTACCGTATCGGTACACTCTTCGTCCTTACGCACGTCTTCCAGGTCGTATTTCACACCCTCCTTGCGGCCACAGGCTGCGGCTGCATCTGCGTAATTGATGAGAGTTTCTCGACGTTCCGCCTCTGGCAAAAACTCAAACAGCTCAATGATCTCGTTGAGGGCAGTGGGATAGGACATGAGGAGAATTTGCGATCAAAACCTTTCTAGACTTGGGAAAGTTACGCCCCCACCTCGATAGGTGTGCGCACCATATTGCCCCATTCGGTCCAACTGCCATCATAGTTACGCACTTGGTTATACCCGAGAAGGTATTTGAGCACAAACCAAGTGTGGCTGCTGCGCTCACCGATTCGGCAGTAAGCGATGATTTCGTCATCGATTTTCAGCCCCAATTCATCAGCATAAATAGCCTCCAACTCCTTACGAGATTTGAAGGTTTTGTCGGCATTGGCCGCACGCGCCCAGGGAGCACTTTTCGCACCTGGGATATGCCCCCCACGCAACACTCCTTCTTGAGGATATTCAGGCATGTGGGTGACCTCACCGGAGTATTCCTTGGGACTGCGCACATCCACTAGCTTTTTGCCAGCTTTGTAGTGTTCCAACGTCTGCTGAAAATAGGCACGATGCGCCTCGTCATCTCGCTTGGATGGCACTGGATAATCGCTGGCCGGAAAGGTCTTCACAGCGCGGGTCAGAGGCTTGTTTTCCGCCTCCCATTTGTCGCGGCCACCATCCAGAATCTTGGCTTTGGTATGTCCGAAAAGCTGAAAAACCCAGAAGGCATAACAAGCCCACCAATTCGATTTATCCCCATAAAAAACGAGGATGGTCTCTGGTGTGATGCCATGGCGGCGACACAACTCCGCAAAGGCTTCTGGACCAACGTAATCGCGGGTCGTCTGGTCATTCAGGTCGCGACGCCAGTCAATGTGAACGGCCCCAGGAATGTGCCCCACATCGTAGAGAAGAAGGTCTTCATTGCTTTCAATAATTCGAATCCCTGGAGTGTCGAGATTGGCAGCCAGCCAATCCGTATCAACCAGGATGTCAGGTGTGTGGTAGGCAGCAAATTTGGGGCTCATGATCAGAAAAGAGTTCCAGTGAATGGTGACAGTCCCCGTCCATGGATTCAACTCGTCATATCAACGGCTCACCCCTCTGAATCGGTGCCGAAAAGAATCATCAAAAAAATTTCAAAAATGATTCAACATCTCTTCAGAGGAGGAATCTAACTTATCAACAGTGATGGCGGGAGAGAGTCCCCCTAACTGGTCTTGAGAGTGATTGGTTGTTGTCATCACCCCTGTGGAAACACAGGTCAGTGTTGAGGTTGATGCAAACAAAGAGGCCGGGCGGAATCGGGAGCCGCCCGGCCTCAATCTTTTTACACCAGTGTCTCCGTGGCCTTTATCCAGGCGGTAGGACCACACCAAACTTGGGCGGCTTCAGCCAGAGTGGCTGCATCAGCGTGCGTTTTGGTCACCGCAAACATGGTCGAGCCAGATCCAGACATGAGCGCCGCCTGCACTCCTTTTTGCTCCAGCAACCACCCTTTCAGCGCCGCGAGGAGGCGATATTTCTCAAAAACCGGCCGTTCCAGGCTATTCACCATGTGCCCCCAGGGGCAGTGCTGCGGTGCGTAAAGCACACCTTTGAGCTCCTGCGAGTCTTTCCAGTGCTTGTAAGCCCACGGGGTAGGAATAGGAAAAGCCGGTTTGATAAGCACTAAAGGCAACTTCCAAGAAAACTCGACGGGAGTGACCCGTTCTCCACGCCCAGCTCCGTCAGCCGCAGCCGTCTCCAATAAAAAACAGGGCACATCAGCGCCAATGTTTCCGGCGATTTCTAGAAGCTCAGTGAGTGGGAGAGGTTTTCCCGTCAGTTCGTTCGCTGCCTTTAAAATGGAGGCCGCGTTGCTACTGCCTCCTCCTAACCCGGCACCTGAAGGAATTCGCTTTTCCAGATGGATGCGCCAAGAGTTTGTTTTGCCGAGACGGTCCTCAAAAGCACGCACTGCCTTGATGGCTAAGTTGGAATCATCCAGCGGAATACCGGTGATGTTACAAGAAAGCTCGATGGATTTTCCTGGACCCATCAGCTCCAGTTTCACGGTATCTGAGATACCTATTTTGCAAAGTCGCGTCTCGACTTCATGAAATCCATCAGCTCTGCGATCCAAAATACGCAGCCAGAGATTAATCTTCGCAGGTGAGGAAAGCTCCACAACAGGTCGGGTTTAGGGAAATTAAATATTTGAGGATAGCCGCCCCATTAGTGCGAGTAGGCGGCCAGTCCGTCCTTTTTCCATGCGGTAAGAATAAAATCTCCGCAAGTCACTGGAAGTGCAGATATCACAATCCGCATAGTGCTCGGGTAAAACCCCCGCTTCCAGGCAAGATGCCCGGATTTGAGAGGCAAAATCTACCTCATAAGCAGGGGGGCGAATGCAGGGACCCAATTGCGCACGGATGTCACGGGGATCAGTGCCATATTTTTCCTGCATCAGGCGCACCGCCTCTGCAGCGATGCCGAGTTCCGATCCCTTTTTTCCCGAGTGCGCGATGCCACAAGCTCCTGTCACAGGATCCGCCAAATAAAGAGCCCCGCAATCAGCCACATAGATGCCAATCACCAGATCAGCTGTGGCGGTGACGATGCCATCCACTCCAGGAATAGGGGCCGTAGGCACCGAATCAATTGCCACGACCCTAGAACCGTGAACTTGCTCTGCGGTGCATAAAGAATGCGGATCGAAGCCCAACTCGACAGCCTGCTCACGATGCCAATCCCACAGACGCTCCACCACCACAGCGCGCTCAGCATCCACCGCGATGTCTGGATGCCTCAGCGTGAAACGATGCCGAAAGTCCGGCAAGTCACTCAAGAGAGGAAAGGTCATCCAAAAAGGGTCATCCATAGCGGTTTAAGCAGGTAAAAAAGCAGAAGGCGCATGAAGCATACAAGCTCCATGCGCCTTCGAAACAAACAATACAACGGGAAATCTTACTTGCTAGCGATGCTCGTATCCATCGTGCGGTAGGAAGTCATGAACGAAGCTGCATCTGTAGCCTCTGTTTCTGACATGGCTTCGGCAATTTGGTCCTGAAGTCCATCGCGAAGGCGGCTCACAAGGTCTAGCCCCTTGGAGGTAACACGTACCATCACTTTGCGGCGATCATCAATCGCGTGAGTGCGCTCCATGTATCCCAGCTTCTCAAGGCGATCCACTAACCCAGTCGCAGCAGCAGTCGAATGCCCCATTTTACGCGCAATGTCAGTCATCGTCAGTTCCTTTGAAGTGGCCAGGTAACTGAGCAAAAAGAACTGTGCGAATGAGATGTTATCGCGGTTCAGCTCCTTGGACAAATTGAGCAAGAATTCACGCTGGCTGAACAAAATGAAGTCGGCCAATTTGGCGTGATCCTTGATTTCAGGCTGGAGTGTGTTGGACATAAATGGGGAGCTAGAGGCTTGGCCGGGCAGGAAAATTTTGAATATCTATTTAAAATGTAACCAGAACCAATGGTAAGCGCAAGCTAATTCCATAGAATCCATAAATTACAGGCCTTGCTGAATACTAAATTCTCAAACTCAAGAATTCAACAACGCTGAATTATCAACCATGACAGCTGAAAAGACAAGATTTTTATTCACCACCTCCCAGATAAATTTAAAAAAATGGCGTTCATTTCTCGCCGCTAGAACGTTGCGAACTTGGCGCAATCCACATCATCATTGCTTTTTTGCAGCCATTCCACTCTTCGAGGCTTCTAAATCATCGACTGAGTAACCACAGAAAAAGTCGTGAGGTCCCCCAGGATCAATCCACCAGACATTACACCTGGGTTCAGAGATTCAATGATCCTTTGAGAGGCGCTCTCCCCAGGCATGTTTTCAATACAAAGGCCAAAATAAGATTTTGTCACTCATCACTCGCGCTTCTCCAGGTCGCCTTACATCCGTGCTTGTGTTTTCTTTTTTGAGAACTGGCCCAAATCATGCCGCAATCGAGCAACCAATCCGTAAGTTTGTCTGTTGTAGGCACGATTCTCGAAACGTAGTGTTTTCCATCATGAAAATTTTCTTCCGCTGTCTTGCCTTTACTTGCCTTGCCTTCATGACCGTTTCTGCTCAGCAGATTCCAGAAGTCATCAACGACAAAGAATTGCGAGCCTGGGCCAACGATGGCGACGCGGACTCTCAATTTGAACTGGGACTGCGGCTGCTCACGGGCGAGGGTTTAAAGAAAAATGAAGCTGAGGGCATGCAGTGGATGGAAAAAGCGGCAGCTCAGAAACACCTAAGGGCTCAATTCGTGATGGGCTCCCTTTATGAAGATGGGGTGGGAGTGAAGAAAAACGATGCCAAAGCCTTTGAATGGTATCGCAAGTCCGCCGAAAATGGGTTTGCCGCAGGGCAGCATGCCGTCGCGATGGCTTATGATTTAGGTCGTGGCGTTAAACTGGATGCCGAAAAGGCCACCGAGTGGCTAGAAAAAGCAGCTGAACAAAATTACCCCCAGGCGCAGACAGCCCTCGCAGCCAAGTATGAACGGGGAGTGGGGACCGCCAAAAGCCCGTCCAAAGCTGCCCTTTATTATCTACGAGCGGCACAGCAAGATTTTGTGCCCGCCATGAGTCGTTTAGCCAATCTGTATTATTCGGGTTCAGGGGTGCCTGTGGATTATCGCCGGGCTGGCGCGTGGTATCAGCGGGCAGCCCGCAGTGATGACCCATGGGCGGCCAATAACCTCGCTTGGTTCATGGCTACATGCCCTGATGAAAGCCTTCACAATGGTGAACAAGCGGTGCAACTTTCCTCCCGCGCACTGCGCATCATGGATGAGGCAGGAGAGGAGCAACGTTATGAAATGATTGATACCAAAGCCGCCTGCCTCGCCCGCAACGGCGAGTACTTAGAGGCTGTTCTGTGGCAAAAAAAGGCCCTGGCCTTGCTGCCAGCCGACAAAGAGCTGGCAGAGGAAGAGAGACGCAATCTGGAAACCGAGTTCCAAACGCGCCTCAAATTGTATCAGAAACAAACTCCTTATACGGATACCGAACCGAAGTCCGACACAGAAGCGGCCCCCCTTCCCCAGGATACGATTCTGCAAGAAGAAGGCATCCCTGGAGCCCCCACCAAACCCAAAGGTAACAAGGGCAAAAGCCGAGGCACGGTGGTCTGAGAATTCAAAAACACAGCGTGACCGCCTCCTTATCGGCACAAAATCCGCACATCCTTTCGCAATCCTTGCAAGACTGTCAGGCAGCGGCACGGTTACAAGGCTGACTCTTTTGCCGTTCGTTGCTCCACCGAGGACGTATGGCTAAGTGGTTGTTTGCTTTCAGGAAATTTGTCCCCTTCCCCCATGTCCACCGTCGCTGTCCGCTCCGCTACCCTGCCTCCTGCCATTCCTGGTCTTGTGAGGCGCTTCAGGCAGCCTAAAAAGAACATCCCGCAGACAAAACAAGATCGTGATTTTGTGCTCCAGGCGGTGCGTGAGTATGCAGAGCAGACAAAACTCGTTCCCCCCGTGCCCATTGATGAACTTCAGGTGCACACGGATAAAATCATGGCCCTCAACGGGATCGAAAAAATCTATCGCGACTACACAGGCGTGCTCCTCGCGAATGAAACCTGGCGCGAGTCGCTGGCCACGGTACCCTTTGAAAAGCGGCTGTTACTGATGCCCAAGTGCCTGCGCATCGAGAGCAAATGCCCAGCCCCCTTTGATGAATTCGGCCTGTTATGCAAGCAGTGTGGACTTTGCAGCATCCAGGACTTCCAAAATGAAGCAGAAAAGCTCGGCTATGCGGTTCTGGTCGCAGAAGGCAGTGCCATCGTCATGTCTCTGATTCAGACAGGCAAGATCGAGGCCATCGTGGGCATCTCCTGCTTACCTGTGCTGGAGCGTACTTTTCCATACGTCGAAGCGGCCGCCATTCCAGCTGTCGCCGTGCCTTTGCTGCAAGATGACTGCATTGACACCACGGTGGATGTGGACTGGGTCTGGGATTACATCCACCTCACCAGCGAAGACAAAACTCGCCGTCTAAACCTGAATGACTTGCATGAAGAAGTAAAAACTTGGTTCACCCCAGAGGCTTTGGAAGCACTGTTGGGCAAACCCAGCTGCCAGACCGAACAAATCGCCCGTGAATGGTTAGGCCGCGCTGGCAAGCGCTGGCGCCCTTTCCTCACCATCGCCGCTTACCAGGCACTGCGCGAAGATCCAGAAGCCCCCATTTCAGACGATATCAAACTGGCGGCCATCTCCGTGGAGGCTTTTCATAAAGCCTCCCTCATCCATGACGACATTGAGGACAACGACGCAGAACGTTATGGCGAGCCCACCCTGCATTCAGAATACGGCATTCCCGTGGCCCTAAACGTGGGAGATCTTTTGATCGGCGAGGGGTATCGCCTCCTGGCTGAAATGAAATGTGCCAGCCACATCCGCAGCGCTTGTTTAAAAGTGGCCGCCGAAGGTCAACGAGAACTCTGCCGTGGCCAAGGCGCAGAATTGCTTTGGAATAATCATCCTGTGGCGCTGAGCAATAACCAAGTCTTGGAAATCTTCCGCAGCAAAACAGCCCCTGCCTTTGAGGTGGCTCTCAAAATCGGAGCCGCCATGGCTGGCCAGCTCGAAGAAACCGCCGACGCACTCCATACCTACAGTGAAAATCTCGGGATTGCCTACCAGATCCGCGACGATTTGGATGATCTTGGCGATGACTCCGCTGCGGACAACAATGTCAGCATTCGCCCCAGCATCATTTTGGCTTTGTTGCGGGAACGCGGAAAGGGAGAGGTCAAGGAGATCATGGAAGCACTCTGGAATGGTCAAGCCACCACGCTGCCAGACAAGCCCACCATCCGCCGCTGGGCTGAGGAATCTGGGGCCTATGATAAATCCACCCTGATGCTGGAAACCTACAAGGAAGCCGCCATTCGCAGCCTCCAAGAAGTCGAATTACCCAACCTTAAAGGGCTGCTCCGTCGCGTGATTGGTAAAATCTTCAACGAACTTGAGATCAAAGGCTGGTGTCGCGAATTTGAGCAGAAGAATGCCAATCCCGAATTGCGAGAGCAGGCAGCCAAAGCGGCAGAACATTTGGTGCCTAATGCCGCCGTGGTGGCGTAGGCTTTGGGTGGTGAAAACTTGGACTTCAGCCTCGGACTTTTACGCTCCTACCCTCTCAAGTCTGCGTGAGGGCGAAGTGAACTGCACGGGGTTGCTCTGATTCACGTGTTGACGCCACCGCTGAATCAAGATAGGAACGCAGTCTTAGCGCAACTCATGGCAGACATCCCGGACTCTAGAATTCTCATCGTGGATACAGATCCAGACTTCCTCGTCTGGGCTTCTGGCCACCTGAAAGCTCCCGGTGTCTCCGTGAGCACAGCTGAACGCGCCGAGGAGGGATTGGCTAACTACCAAAAAACTCGTGCCGATCTCGTTCTCGCGGAGGTGCGACTTCCTGGCACTTCAGGCATCGAATTGCTCAAGCGACTGCGCCAGACTGATCCCAATGCGATGGTCATCCTCTTCAGCGGCATCGCCAGCACCAGCAACGTGATCGAAGCCATGCGCCTCGGTGCTTACGATGTGCTGGGAAAGGAAAAGCTGCCTTATGAACTGCGCACTGTGGTGGAAAGCGCACTTCGGGCCAATGAATCCCGCCGCGTCACCCGAGCCAATGCGGCTGAAGTCCCCGCTGAAACCATTCAGGAGACCATCATTGGCCGCTCAGGCCCGATGCAGGATGTCTTCAAGATGATCGGCCGTGTTTCCCGTAGCGATGCTCCCGTCATGGTCACCGGTGAAAGTGGCTGTGGTAAGGAACTCGTTGCCCGCGCCATCCATAAATTCAGCCCGCGTACCCAGAAAGAATTCGTCGGTATCAATATCACCTCCATCCCAGATAATCTGATGGAGTCCGAAATCTTCGGTCACGAAAAAGGCAGCTTCACAGGTGCGGTGACCCAGCGCATCGGCCGCTTTGAGCAGTGCGACGGCGGCACTCTCTTTCTCGACGAAATCGGCGACATGCCTCTAGCCGTCCAGAGCAAGCTGCTGCGAGTGCTTCAGGAAGGCGAGTTTTGCCGCGTGGGCAGCAATCAAGTTTTGAAATGCGACGTCCGCGTCCTGGCCGCCACGAACAAAGACCTGGAAGCTGAAGTCGCGAAGGGAACCTTCCGCGAAGACCTTTTTTATCGCCTCAATGTTGTCCGTATCCACATCCCGCCCCTTCGCGAACGGCGTGAAGATGTGCGCTTACTGGCCGAGTTTTTCCTGCACCGTCAGTCGGCCCGCCGGCGGGGTCTGACCATGCGCTTCACGGAAGATGCCCTCGCACTTCTGGAAGCCTATGACTGGCCTGGCAACGTGCGTGAACTGGAGAATACCATTCAGCGTGCCTGCGCTCTGTGCAATTCGGACGTGCTTCTTGCATCCGACATCCCTCTGGGCAGTACGGGTAGCCGCCATGGTAACTCTGCCAGCACCGTCACTCGCATGCGGGATGCCCTGACCATGCTGTTGAACACTGCGCAAAACAGCCCAGACATTGAGTTGCTGCCCTGGGTCGAGCGTGAACTCTCGCGCATGGCTTATCGCCATTACGAGGAAGATCCCGCCAAGACATCGAAACTTCTCGGCATCACTTCCGCAGAGCTTCAGGAAAACTTGGGAGCACCTGCGGTGAAAAAAGCGGCCGCTAAAAAAGCCAGCTGATTTCCCCGCGCTCTTATTCTTCCCATCTTTCCCATAAAGGCTAAGGGTAAGCGTGGCTTATTAGCCATCCGCTCAAGATAGGCTTTGGATGTATTCCCGAAGTGCCTCGCCAATGTCCGCGCGTTGCAGGCCGAAGTGTAGGTTTGCCTTGATGAAATCCAGTTTGTTTCCGATGTCATGTCGCTGCCCTTCGTAGCGCAGACCATACAGAGCCTCCTCCTGCATCAGCGAGGCCATAGCATCGGTCAGCTGGAGTTCCCCACCCTTGCCTTTCGGTGTCTTTTCCAGGTGGTCAAAGATACGCGGAGATAAGACATAGCGAGCACTCACGGCTAGACGACTGGGCGCTTCCTCCGGCTTTGGTTTTTCGACAAACTTTGTCGCCCGGATCAGTCCAGGCTCCAGTTCCTCCCCACCCAGGATGCCGTAGCGGCTCACCTTCTCCAAAGAAACTTCCTGCAGAGCCACAGCCGAACCACCGCGCCGTTCCACCACATCAGCTAACTGGCGTGTCAATGGCCGGGACTCGTCCTTCGTGGTCACCACCGTATCTCCTAACAGCACGGCAAACGGCTCATTTCCCACATGATCTCGTGCATACAAAATGGCATCCCCCAGACCGCCCATTTTTGGCTGCCAGACGAAATGTATTTTTGCCAACGATTGCAGTCGGCGAAGATCTTCCAGCTCTTCTATTCGGCCTTTAGCTTCCAACTCTGTCTCGAGATCAAACGCCGGGTGAAAATGTTCCTCGATCGCGCGTTTGCTCCGGCTGATCACCATCAAAATATCCGTAATCCCAGAAGCCACCGCTTCCTCCACCACATACTGAATGACAGGCTTGTCCACCAGGGGCAGCATCTCTTTTGGAATGGCCTTCGAGATGGGTAGGAAACGGGTGCCGTAACCGGCAGCAGGGATGACAGCTTTACGAACGGGAGGCATGAGGCCACCAGACTAGCCAAGCCGCCACCTCCGCGCAACTTATGTGATGGAGTGATCTAAGGCGCAAAGGCCAGATCAGAGCACCATGGGGCGCAGAGCTGCTTCTTTTTCCAAACAGGGCGGCAGGGTCTTGCGAAAGTCATCCAGGCTCACAGGCTTGGTCAGGAAGGCATTCATGCCGACTTCTTTGCATTCTTCTTTGACGCCCGTTAGTGCATGCCCCGTCATGGCAATGATCGCAGGTTGGTTTTTAAGGTGGAAATTCCCGCGTATGGCCCGCGCCGCATCAATGCCCCCCATCACTGGCATTTGAAGATCCATGAAAATGAGGTCGTAGGAACCTACGGTGACCATCTCCACGGCTTCTTGCCCATTGTTAGCCACATCTACCTGCGCGTATCCCAAACGCTGGAGAAGCATGGTCGCAATTTTTTGATTCAGGGGCTGGTCCTCGACTAACAAAATGCGTGCCGGATGCTGTTTGGCAAAACTATCTCCGTTGGCATTCGCTGCGGCAGCGATGGCGCGGTTGGTCTCTTGAGAGATTTGAGCATCGTGGGTGGCTTGCCCCGCACGGCTATGATTCTGGAGGGGGTCTGGATGCTCGTGAAAGAACCCAGTGAGTGAAGGAGGCGTCGGCGGGGCCGGGGGGGCGGGCTTCAGCCACTCTGGATTTGGATCTGGCATTGGCATAGCAGGCGGAGAAGTTAAAGAGGCAGAAGAAGAAACGGGAGCGGGGCCGCCCCAAGCAGGAGGCACGGCCCATGTGGGTTGTGCATAAGATACGGGTGCCGCACTCACGTTAGCGGCATTGAACTCACTACCGATAGGGGGAGGACTGCTGGGGAAAGGACTGACCAAAGGCGGCAAGGCTGAGGCAGGCGCACTGGCAGGATGAAACGAGCCAGCATTCCCGATGATCGGACTCGTCTGCGAAATGGGCTTCTGCATCGTCGCAACTGCTGTCGTAGGAACATTGGCCACTCGAGGCATGCGAACGAGTTCGGCTAATGCGCGTAATAGCTCACGGCGTTTGGCCGGTTTACTGAGCTTGATGAAACGGGTGTAACCAGGAGGAGCAAATTGGTCACGCAACTTCCATAAAGTCAGAGGCAATAAAAGCAGAATTCCCGTGCCATGGACTGAAGCAGCGAGGAGGAATGGGGCCAGGGAGGTAGGCGTATGCTCGCTTGCATCCATGATGAAGACTGGGGTATCTCCCAACTCTCGACTCAAGGCCTCCGGAGTCGCAGGTAGAATCGCCAATGGGAGGGTAGCCACGCCCCACTGTTGAAGTGTTTGCTGCAGAATCTGCTGAGTGGTGGTGTGCGGGCTATGGTAAGTGATGCGCCGTTCCTTGATGCTGTCCAACCAGCTAAATTCCTCCTCACGCCCCGCTTCGTCCTGCGCGATGCGCAGGGGCAACTCAAAGAAGAAATCTGAGCCATGTCCTTCATCACTGATGACGCTGATCTCTCCACCCATGAGGTGACATAGCTTGCGGCAAATGGCGAGCCCCAGACCCGTGCCACCGTATTTACGCGTGGTGGAAGTGTCTGCCTGAGTAAAGGCCTGAAACAGAGAGCCTATCTTATCGGCTGAAATACCGATGCCTGTATCCCGCACTGAAAAATGGAGGTGTGGCATGTCACCTTGCGGGGTCTTACGTGCTACTTGACGCGCAAGAATGAGGATCTCCCCCTTCTCCGTAAATTTGATGGCGTTGCCGACCAAATTCACCAGCACTTGCTTGATGCGTTGAAAGTCCCCGCGGAACATGCGCGGCAGGGCTGGATCCATGTGAAAATTGATCTCCACCTTTTTCTCGGCGGCACGGTAGGAGAAGACATCCGCTACCTCAGCGAGGAGTTTTTCCATATCCACAGGGATGTCTTCGATCTCCATTTTAGCAGATTCGATTTTGGAAAAATCCAGGATGTCGTTGATGAGATGCAGGAGGGACTCGCCACTGCTGCGAATCATGCGCACCAGTTCCTCTTGTTCATTGTCCAGCCCCATCTCGATCAGCAGCGAGGTCGTGCCGATGATGCCATTCATGGGCGTGCGGATCTCATGACTCATGTTTGCCAGGAAATCCCCTTTTGCCGCTGTGGCGACTTCAGCTTGCTTGCGGGCAGCTTGAAACTCACCCACCATTTGTTGCCTGCGAGACTCCTCTTGCTGGAATCCAGTGATCGCGTCATTAAACTGGGCCTGGAGTGCATCCAGATCATCCCTTCCTGCGGCAGGGAGGCGGTGGTTCAGGTTACCTTGGCGCAAAGCTTCAAAGCCTTCTTTTAGCTGAGCGGTTTTGCGCGAAATACTTCGACCCACCAAGTAAAAGCCCAAGATCGCGGGTAGGAGCCCCAAACAGGCCCCCAAAATGGGCACCATCAGACGTGGCAGATTCAGCAAATGCTTGAAGTGTACCTCAGGCTGCCGTGCGATGATGACCCCGCCAATACGTCCCGCCGGATTGGTGAGCGGAGCCCCCGCGAGAAGCCACTCATGAGGAGCATCCAACAACTGAGTTGGCATTAAAGGTGTCGAGTCTCCAATGACGACCGAAGAGCCCGCCATGACCCGATAGATAATGTCATGAAGCTGCGAAGCCTCGGGCTCCGTTGGTTGAAACTCCAAGGGCGTGTCATGAACGACAACGTAGGGAGTTTTCGATACCGGCGTTTGGGTAGCCGCAGCACCAGGAGCCACAATTTCAATCCGCAGACCGAGGTCTTGGATCATGGGGGGAACATCCACGATCTGTAGGCGCATTTTCAAATGGACAATGGATTCACTGGTCAGTGAAGGAGCTGAGATCCATTGATCCGGTGAATGCCCTTGAGCGCGCAGTTCCGTTTGAGCGGCTTGTACAATCGAGCCCAAGTAAGAACGCTGCACCATCCGCAGGATCTGAAAATCCTGCCAAAGAAAGGCAAAGGCAGTGACGCACACAGCGATCACAACGGCCAAAAGGCCCAGGACCATGAAGCGCGCAGAAATGGAGAAGCGGAGCTTCATGCGTTGTCGTGAGTAGCGCGGTCGCGCATGAGGCCACGGCGCACAGTGGCGACGAGATGCTCTAAGGTGTAGGGTTTCTGAAGCACATCGGTAAAGCCGATGGCCTGACAAAGATCCCTGGCATCTTCCTGGAAGTATCCACTGCAGGCGATGACGGAGAGATCTGGGTCCAGCTTTTGCAGCTCTTCCATCACCTCAAAGCCCGAAAGACCACCCGGCATCGTGAGATCTAGAACCACACACGAAAACCGACCTGGCGTAGCAATGGCGGACTTGAAGACCTGCAGGGCCTGTGAACCACAGTCACAGACCTCAACGTCCATGCTGTGAGCATTCAGGATGGCCTTGGCGACAGCGAGCATCTGGGGCTCGTCATCCACGACTAAGATACGCCCATGAGAGCGATGAGAGTGGGCGGGAGTAGATGTGAACATAAGAGATGAAGGGAGAGTGAGAGTCGGCTAACAAAAAGGGGCGAAACGAATCAAGCCGCGGTGTAAGCGAGGCATTTGATCTCATCCAGACTGGTATGACCTGCGATGACTTGCATGAGACCTTCCTGGTAAAGAGAGAAAAAGCCGTTCTTAAAAGCACAGGCCCGGAGCGCAGACATGGGTGCAGCTTCCTCGATCAGATCCCGCAGCTCAGAACTGATCTCACATAATTCCATGAGTGCGACACGCCCTGAATAACCAGTGCCATGACATTCCTGACAGCCGACGGGACTGTAGATGGGCTGGGTCAGAGGCTGGGTGATCACACCTTGCTTGGCCATGAGTTCCTGCACATCTTGCGGCACTGGCATGGGCCGCTTGCAATAGGTGCAGAGACGGCGAACGAGACGCTGGGCCTGAGAAAGTGCCAGAGAATCGGCCAGTAGATATTTTTCCACCCCCATGCTCATGAGACGGGATACGGCACGCAGGCTGTCATTGGCATGCAGTGTGGTAAGCACCAAGTGCCCTGTGAGAGCTGCATTCACCGCCGCATTGGCCGTCTCCGCATCTCGAGATTCCCCAATGAGAATGATGTCAGGGTCGGCACGAAGGAGCGAACGCAGTCCATTGGCAAAATCCAGTCCCACGGTGTGATTCGTCTGGGTTTGATTGATGCCCTCCACCTCATATTCGATGGGGTCTTCGATGGTCTGAATATTCACACCATCATCATTCACGCTATTGAGCAGAGCATAGAGGGTAGTGGTCTTCCCTGAACCCGTGGGGCCGGTCACAAGAACAAGGCCCTGGTCACGCGTCATGGTGCGGGTGAGAATATCAATCTGGCGCTGTCCCAAATTGAAGTCCGACAGACGTTTGACACCATCCTGCTTATCCAAAAAGCGCATGATGACTTTCTGAAATTCACGTCGCGTGGGGACAGCCGCCACACGAACATCCAGGCGGCGGCGCCCGATGCTGAGACTGAAGCGACCGTCCTGGCACTCTTGCCGGTTCTGGTTCATGCCCGCGTAGTTTTTCAGCAAGGCCACGAATCGGTTGAGCTGAGATTCGGGCGCAGTGAGGATGGTTTTCATGTTTCCATCCATGCGGGCACGGAAACGGGCAAGGTTGTAAAATTTCTCCAAATGAAGGTCTGATGCCCTGCAGCGAATGGCGGTGAAAAGAGCCCACTGCACGAGTTCCTCCGCCGTATGATTCGGGCTCGAAGGATTGATGCGGGCCATGTCCTCAGGCATGATGTCCACAACGCCCTCATTGCCTGTGACCGAGGCCGTGAGAGTGGACTTATCCATGCGGGCGATGCCGCTGGGATCAAACGTGGCACCCGCTCGATTGATGGCATCACGGATGGCCGCAGGATCTGCCAAAACAGGGATGATCTTGACCGCCGGATTCCCCATGGAAAGCCACTCATCCTCAAAGGAATAACAATCCGTGTTTTCACTGAGCAAGAACACCGCGTTCTTCCCTATGTAGAGCGGATAAACGGTATGCCGCTCTAAAAGAGGCAAGGGGAAAAAGGTCTGGCGCTGAGCCTCACTGGCAGCAAAACAAAGATGCCGCCCCCCGCTAACCAAATGTTGGAGAGCAGGCCCCAAATTTCTTTGGACGGAATTGAAATGAGTGGGCTCTAAAGTTGAATGCTTTTCTTTCTGGCTTTCAAAAAAGCCACGCATCTTCGTCACCTCGGAAGGCTCAAAAGGATAATGCTCCATGAGCCACTCAAAGGAGCCTTCCAACCCCAGTTCCGGAAAACGTGGCGGCTGCACATTTTCTAAGGCATTCTGTTGGGCGATGGGCAGTTGACCAAACCGTTGCACCAGATCCTTGCGGGTCTTTTGATACTGGTCTGGACTGATGAGGATGCGGATGGTGAGAAAGCTAGGCACCCCCCACGTATCCCCTGCCCTCGGATTGTGATGAGCCATCACCAAAAGCGGCCCCACCATCGTCACGGGCAACCAAGGATCCGCCACATAAGGCACACGGCCTAACTTGCGGACAATCCGTTCCGCCTCTGGCGAGCACGATTCCCGCAGGAGTGTGACTGGAAGCAAATTGTATTGGAGAGCCATGCCCTCGATCGAAAGAATTGCCGCAGCCTTTGCATCAATTGTCGCGGTAGGTAGATTACTCACTTCTCCAAAAGAATGAGGAGTAAGCGGGGGCGATGGAAGTAAGTTCGCAGACATGGGCGAGAAGCGGGAAAAGCCGTTTTAAAAACTGCCGGATTTGTAGTTCTCTGGAAATTGATGAGGCGTCGTAAAGTCCGACGCAGCAAAATCCATGAGCAGTCCTGAGCCTTCTTGGTCAGGCAGGAGAAGTTCAAAGAGACGGCCATTCCAGCGAATGCGGAAGTCCGTCTTGTTTGAGGAAGCAACAGGATTGTATTCGGGCGGAACGTAGGGGGAACCCGTCTTGGCTTTCAGCGGATCTGGGTCACGGAACTGCAGTTCGCGTAAGATATAAAGTTCTTCCTCCCCACTGCCATCATTGGGAGGAAAATAGATCTCCCGATTCGCCGTGGACCATGTGTGGAGAGCGGAATTCAGCATTTCGACCCGGGCCTTGGCCAAGGCCTCTTGGCTAGCTCCAAACGCCCCTTGAAGCATGATGATCACGACGCCTGCCAGTACTCCCAGAATCGCAATGACCACGATCATCTCTGACATGGAAAAACCTGCGCGGCAGCCCGTAGGCTGTGCGGCAGGTTTGCGGAAAGAGATGCTTTTCTGGGACAAATTCATGAGAACACAAGGTTCAATAGAAAACTTTGGTATTGCCGAGCTTCAGCTCCGCCTTCTCCATGTTGGTGATTTTGTTGCTGAACTTCAGCGCGTAACCTGAAGGCATGTAGAGGCTGAGAGAAGCTTCTGGATAGCTCATGTATTCCTTCAAAAGCTTGTAGCGATTTTCATCCGAGGAAGCGTTGTTCCAAAGCAAGGCAGCCTCGGTGCGCCCTTTGACTTGAATGAAAGTCGCCTGAGCTAGATTTAAAGCTTCAGCACGTGTGATGGCGAGGTTACGCTCACTCTCTCCTCGCATGCGGGTAATGGACGGGATGGCCATGAAGGCGATGATGCCAATGATGGAAACGCAGGCCATCATTTCGACCAATGAGAACCCTCGGCGAATGCGGCTAACCAAAAGGTTAACTGGATGAAAGTAAGTCATAGGAAAAAAGAATCAGGAGTGGGAGGATCAAGCTCATTACTCATCCAAAAGAAGAACCTGGGGCTCTTCACCCAGGGCCCAGTCGGGCAAACTCAAGTACTGGCGTGCACCCTCCAAAGCAGCGGTCTTGAGGCGATCTGACCCCACGGTATAAGCATCAAAATGAGCCAAGGTGGTAGCATCCAGGAAGCCTAGCTGCTTCAATGGGTCGGACCCGGTATTGTTAGGGCGCAGTTTTTGAAAGCGCGCCACGGTACTTGGGAGGTTGTTATACAATGTCCGGATATTTTCCAGGGACTGCACCTGTGCCGTATCTGTGCTGCCACCTTCGATTGGCACGCGGCCCTGAGAGAGCACCCAGGCATTCAGCGCTTCTTGTACCGCAGCCTGCTGCTGGCGGGCCATGATCTTGTTTGCATCACGGGCTCCATTGGAAATGGCGCTAACAGCCAAGGATGCCATGATGCCAATAATAGCGATGGTGAATACAGCCTCCACAAAAGTGAAGCCTTTTCTTGAATGTTTTTGACCGACCATTTTCCTTAGGAATATCAAGAGGTTAATCAAACTAAAATCCGCCGGGGAGTCGAATCCCCGGCGGATCTAAGGTGTGCCCGGTTTCGTCAGCTCATGATCCGAGGATCAGAGATGGCGTCCAAAGCCTGGAGCCGGGCGAAGCTGCGAGTCGGAATTAACCGTCGTCGCGAGCGATGTATTTGACCTGCTTGTTGGTGTTGTCCCAGTCCATATAGGTCAGCACAGCAGCTTCTTCTTCGTCGTCAATGTTGCCGACGGTGAAGACCTTGTCTTTGAATGGGCCTGTTGCTGGGAACACGGTGTCACCCTGAGCAGCAGCGAGAACTTCAGCTTCGGAAGTCCAAGCGGGAACATAACCAGCAGCGATAGCGGCGTTCATCACAGAAGCGACGGACTGGGCGTTGCGCTGAGCGGTAGCCTGTTTGGCGCTGTCGTTGATGTTACCGATGTTTGGGATCGCGATGGCAGCGATGATGCCGATGATGGCGATCACGACCAGCATTTCCACGAGGGAGAAACCAGCCTTAAGGGAGGCATTGAGATTAACTTTTTTCATAGTCGTTGTTTTTCAGTTTGGGCTGTTGGATTTCGTTGTCTTCCGAACCCGAAACTCGTGAAGGGCTTCTTGCTCGGAATATGGTATTTATAATTTATTCGTTTAATTCACGCAAACTAAATTTTCATATTTTTCACAAATTCCTGACAAACATGGGTAGTACCACTCTCAAACCTGTGTCTCCCCAAAGCGAAAACCCCGACTCAAAGCTTGCCTTAGATCACCAAGCTGAATGGCGGATGACCTAGGAGAAGAGGGCGTAATGAAGCCTTCATTTTTGAATGACCGACTTTCCATCATCCGTCAGAGTTGGCTGCGGAGTGTGTTTTACGGGAGCTGTCATTGGAAGGCGGATGTTGGTCACTTCGATATTGACGTCCTTCCTTGCGGAGTGCTCTGGGCTGCCTTGACTCAGGCTCTTCTATGCAACCAACCATTCAGATTGCTCTTGTCGGTGCCGGCATGTTCGGCGGAGATGTCCACCTACGCGCTTACGCTGACTTGCAGCGCTTTGGCATTGCGGGGCAACTCGCCCGAGTGGGACTGGATAAACATGCACGAGATCTCGCCCCCGTGAAGTTTGATCTGGTGGCTGTTGCAACACGCTCAGAAAAGTCTGCCTTAAAATCGGCCGCAGCTTTCAAGGAATGGACCGGACATGAGCCCAAAGCTTATTTTGGAGATTCTCCTTGGGACGATATTTTGCGAGATTTTCCTGATCTCGATGTGCTGGCCGTAGCCACCCCAGATCATCTCCATACCCAACCCATTTTGGCAGCATTGGCCAAGGGTGTTCACGTACTCACGGAGAAGCCCATGTGCCTCAGCACGAGTGAGTCCGATGAGATCATTGAGGCAGCGAAGGCCAAGAACTGCATTGTCGCAGTGGACATGCACAAGCGCTACGACCCCGATCACCTGCGCATCCGTGATGACATTCAAAATCGCATCGGTGCACCGCTGTATGGCACAGCTTATTTGGAAGAACCTCTGGAAGTGAGTACCAGCACCTTTAAGTGGGTGGAATCTTCCGATCCTTTTAGTTATGTCGGCCCCCATTGGACTGACCTCATCTGGAGTTATTACAAGTCAAAGCCCGTGAGCCTAACAGCCGTGGGGCAAAAGAAGCGACTGATTCGCGATGGTATCAATGCCTACGATGCGGTGCAGGTCCGCGTGGACTTCGAAAACGGCATGAGCATCAACTTTCACAACAACTGGGTGACCCCGGCGGATTTTGAAGGGCCGGTGAACCAGGGCCACGAGATCGTGGGCGCAGATGGCAAGGTGGAAAGTGACCAGCAGTATCGCGGTTTTCGCTGGTGGAACCAAGGCGGTGGCTCGCGGACGAGCAATAACCATTTCACACGGGATGTCGCACGCCCAGACGGGACGAAGGGCTACATCGGCTACGGAGTGGATAGCCTGACGGTGGGTCTCGTTGCGATTTGTCGTGTGAAGTTCGCTGGAGAAAGCCGGGATGCTGTGGCGGAGTTATATCCGACCGCCGAGGAAGCACGCATCACCTGCGCCCTGGTGGATGCTGCCGCACGAGTGCGAGACCTGAATTTCAAATACCTGAATGAGGGCAAGGGAGCCACTGTGACGGCTCGCTTCGGGCCTGATGGCATCACGATTGTGGATGCGAACCGAATCGCAGAAGGCCCAGATGCCGTGTTTGAGAAGATTTATGATCGTCCGCTTTGATTCGCGAGACCTTTCCAAGCCAGGGAAAGAAGCATCAAAAATGCTCCAAATTAAAAATGGTGGTCCAATTTTTATCCATCGGGCAATTTGCGCGTCACATACCACCAACAATAAATGACAAAGTGACGACAATGGGATTTCTGGGAATCTCCCGATGTTAAAACCAACTTTAATCACGACGCTTATTCTACTGGCGGGGCTAGCCCCGGTGCATGCGGCTGATGCCGTAAAACCTCAAGTCACGCCGACCAGTGCGACCCCGGAAGCAGCTGAGACCGAAATAAAAGAATCCCCCACCCTGCCTGAAGTGGTGGTGACAGCCACGCGTACCGAGCAGGCTGCCATTGCAGCCCCGGCCCAGGTGAGGCAACTGAATGCGGAGCAACTGCAGGAACGCCAGGTGCGCTCCCTGCCGGAGGCCCTGGAGGAACTGCCGGGCGTGATGGTGCAGAAGACGGCGAATGCGCAGGGCTCCCCCTACATCCGTGGTTTCACCGGGTTCCGCAACCTGGCGCTGATTGACGGCATCCGCTTCAACAACTCGACCTTCCGCGACGGCCCTAACCAATATTGGAACACGATTGATTCGTATGCCATCGACCGTATCGAGCTGGTGCCGGGCCAGGGTTCCGTGCTGTATGGCAGCGATGCCATCGGCGGGACGCTGAACCTTTTCACCAAGGGTGCGGACTTCCGCAACGAGCAGGCGGGCTACTTTTTCCACGGGCTGACGGCTTATCGTGGCTCCACAGCAGAAGAGAGCAACATGGGCCGGCAGGAGTTCCAGTTCGGTGAAGGGGGCCGCTGGGGCCTCCATCTCGGAGCCAGCCTGAAGTCGTTTGGCGATGTCCACGCAGCGGGCATCGGCGACCAGCCGGAGACGGACTATGATGAGTGGGCCTATGACATGCGCCTGGATGTGGCACTGGATGCCAACTGGACACTGACCGCAGTGCACCAGCAACTGCGCCAGAATGATGCCTGGCGTACGCACCAGACTCGCGAGGGCGTGTCTTGGCACGGGACGACGGTGGGCACGGATGTGAAGCGCGCCTATGATCAAGAGCGCACTCTTTCCTACGTGCGGCTGGAAGGTGAGAAGCTGGAGAATCTGGCGGGTTTCATTGATGCAGCGAGCCTGACGGTGTCATTGCAAAGCGCTGATGAGTATGAGCACCGCATCCGTCGGCCTGCGGATAACCGCGTGGACTACACACAGGTAGAGCTGCGCACACTGGGCCTGGACCTCCAGTTGCAGAGCGATACCTCCATCGGTCGCTTCATCTACGGGGTGGACTACTACCGTGACTGGGTGAGCAGTGGCAGCCAACGTTATCGCTTGAACGGCACGCTGCATTCGCAAGGCGTTCAAGGTCCAGTTGGCGATGACTCGACCTACGACTTGCTGGGTGCCTTCCTGAACTATGAGGTGGACCTGGGCTCCCGTGTGCATCTTTTCCTGGGTGCACGTGAGACGTATGCACGGGTGGACATTGGCCGCTTTGCGGTCCCTTCCACTCCACAGGCGGTGGACTCCTACAGCGACAGCTGGACGAACTTTTCGGCCAGTGGCCGAATCGTGGTCGATCTGGACACGCAGGACCGGTTCAAGGTCTTTGGTGGCATCGCCCAGGGCTTCCGTGCGCCGAACTTGTCGGACCTTTCCCGTCTGGATACGGCGCTCAGCGGTGAGACGGAGCTGCCCTCCCCAGGGCTGGATCCGGAACAGTTCATCAACTATGAGATCGGCCTGAAGGCGGAGACGCAGCACTTCAGCGGTAGCCTGAGCTATTTCTACACACAGATTGATGACATGATCGTGCGCCGTCCGCTCGGCGGGGGCACGGCCATCAAAGCAAATGCCGGCGAAGGTTTCATCCAGGGTATCGAGCTGGCCGGTGAGGTACGGTTCGATGACAATTGGTCTGTCTTTGGCCATGTGACCTGGACCGAAGGCGAAGTGGACCAGTATCCGCGGGCGAACGACCCGAACGTGCGCCGCGAATCCGCCAGCCGTGTGGTGCCGTGGATGGGCCGCGCCGGGGTGCGCTGGCAGAGCACGGACCGTCGCTTCTGGGGCGAGTTCGTGAGCCTGTCCCACTCGCAGTATGACAACCTGACCTCGAGCGACAAGCGCGATACGCAGCGCATGCCAGCGGATGGCAACCCGAGCTTCAATATCCTGACGGTACGCGGCGGCTGGCAGATCACTCAGAACATCGGAGTGACGCTGGCGCTGGAGAACCTGCTGGATGAGGAGTATCGCTATGCGGGCTCTGGCAGCAATGAGCCGGGCTTTGGCGTGGTGGCCGGGGCGACGATCAAGTTCTAAGAGGCCTTATAGCCATGCCGACCTAACGGAAGGTGTTGCACGTTTTTTGAGTCCCGTTGTCTGGAAGAGAGATCTCCTGGGCAACGGGATTTTTTGTGGCCGGATTTTCACCCACGGAAGGGGCGGAAAACACGGAAGGTGAGGGATGACGGGGAGGACCCAAGGAGAGGGGCTTGCCAAGTCACTTGGGTTTGGGGCGGACGTGGATCGGTGAGCGGGGCGGGGATTTTTAGACAGGATTACAGGATGGGCAGGATTAACAAGATGTGTGGCAATGGCGTGGATGGGGCAGGTTTGTTCGGTCTGTTGGTGTTTAGCCTTTAGGCGATCTGGAGAAGGTCCGGTAGGTCAGGGGGTCGCCTAAAGACTAGACACCAGCAGAGCGGGCGAGAACGGAGTGGTAGGTGGACCCATCGTTTGAGCCCAAGGAGCGGGGAAGCTCGGGGATAGGTGAGCTTTCGAAATCGCCAGAGGACTGGCGCAGTCCAGGACGCGCTGCGGCTTCTTGACTGACTTTGACCCTTGACCGTTGCCCCCTTGACCTCAGCACTGAGCACTTTCCCCGCTCCTCCCTTTCTGCTTTCACCCTTCCCGCCTCTCCTCACGCGAACATGAGGCGGCCAATGAGGACGGACATGGAGAGGCCGACAAGGTCGGCGGTGAGACCGGCAGCAAGGGCGTGGCGGGTTTTGCGAATGCTGACGGAGCCGAAGTAAACGGCGAGCACGTAGAAGGTGGTCTCAGTGGAGCCGAACATGATAGCAGCAGTGTATTTGAGGTACTCGAGGATGTCGTTACGGGCGAGGAGCTCGTTAAGGATGCCAAGGGAGCCGCTGCCGCTAAGGGGGCGCATGAGGGCCATGGGGAGGAGCTCGACCGGGAAGGAGACGAGGTTTAGCACGGGGGTGAGCACATGCTCCAGCAGGAGGAGGGCACCGGAGCTGCGGAAAATAGCCAGTGCGGCGAGCATCGCGACAAGGAAGGGCATGATGCGCGTGGCGACCCCGAAACCTTCCTTGGCACCTTCAACAAATTCTTCATACACCTTCACCCGACGCGCGAGGGCGATGCCGAGGGTGACGATGACGAGCAGGGGGATGGCGACGCCGGACGCCCCATCCATGAGGCGACGAATGAGGCCAGCGGAGGGGGGATCTTCGGCTGGGGTGGCGGGCGCAGCGGCGGTGGCTTGGTCGGGGGTGGCCGGGGCGGCGGCTTTGGTGGCCTCAGCAGCTTTGGCTTTTTCGGCGGCGCGGGCGGCGGCATCGGCCTTGGCGGTGGCGGCGCGTTGTTCGGCACTGCGGACGACCTGGGTGAGGCCGGTGGTATCCAGCACAGACTGGCGGAGGCTGGGGGCGGCGAGCTCCAGCACGATGCCGCCGGTGAAGAGGATGAGGATGGCGGCGAGGAAGAGGCGGCCCCGGGAGGTGATGCGCGGGGTTTCTTCAGGCGGAGCCTCGGCCACGGGGGCTGCGGGATCGGTGCCGGGGGCGGCGGCGACCAGGGGGCTGTCCCCTGCCCCGGGGCGGATGCGGAACATGGGGAGCTTTTGCAGCCCTTTGGCGACGAAGATGGCGGTGAGGGTGGTGCAGGCGGTGGCGATGATGGTGGGGACGATGATCTGATAGGCCCCTTTGACGCCCGCAGCGCTGAGGTAGTTGATCACTGTCATGGGAATGAGGGTGAAGGCGGCGGTGTTCATGGCCAGGAAGGTGACCATGGCGTTGCTGGCGGTGTCCTTGTGGGGATTGAGCTCCTGAAGATGGGTCATGGCCTTGAGGCCGAGGGGGGTAGCGTTGTTGCCGAGGCCGAGCATGTTGGCGGCAAGGTTCATGATCATAGCGCTCATGGCGGGGTGATCCCGCGGCACATCGGGGAAGAGGCGGCGCATGATGGGGGAGAGGGCGCGGGCGGCGAAGTGGAGGAGACCGGCCTTTTCCATCAGGCGCATGAGGCCAAGCCAAAACATCATCATGCCGGCGAGGGGGAGGGCAATGTCCATGACAGCGGTCTTGGACATGTCCAGCGCGGCGGTAATGACGCCCTGATCCCCGGTGAAGCGTCCCAGCAGCCCTGCGACAAGGAGGCCGATGAGGATGAGTGAGGCCCAGATGTAATTCAACATGGCGTGGATAGGAGTGCTCGTGGGCCAAGATTCAACCAAGAACTTTCGCTAGTGACAGGCGTAAGCAGTTGTTCCCAAGCTGCTTTGGGTGTCGTATTGCTCCCCAACTTATGCTTTCCACCATCCAGGCCGCCAGCATCCGCAGCGGATTGAGTCCCCATGTGATCCGCATTTGGGAGCGTCGCTACGAGGCGCTCACCCCCACACGCACAGGGACCAACAGGAGGATGTATTGCGCCGATGAAATCGAACGACTCACGCTATTACGTGAATTGACAGAAAACGGCCACCGAATTGGCAACATCGCCAAATTGGAAAAAAGCGAGTTAGAAAGTCTGCTGAAACAGACTCTCGAACGCCCTAGCTCCGCTACCGCCAGCTTTACCGTGGATGCAACCACGCCGTTGGAAACTGAAGCAGACTTTGTTAAACTGTGCTTGGAGGCCGCTAAAGGTTATGACGCAGACCGGCTCCGAAGACTGCTGCATCGGGCTCGAATTTTATTTGGGCAACGCTGCACAGTACATAAAGTGATCTGTCCATTGATTCAAAAAGTCGGTGAGTCTTGGCAAGCGGGCGACATTCGTCCCAGCCATGAGCACATCTGTACATCGGTCGTGCGAGAGATTTTGATGACTCCAGTCCCTGGCAGCCAAGTGGCAGCCTCTGCCCCGGAAGTGGTGATCTCCACGCCTGTGGGCGAGGTACATGAATTAGGAGCGCTTCTGGTCGCCTCCTCTGCACGGGATCTGGGTTGGCGAGTTACTTATCTAGGCCCCAATCTGCCGACGGAGGAGATCGTGGCCTGTGCACGGGCGCGAAAGGCCAGGGCTGTAGCCCTGAGTGTGGTGTATCCAGACCAGTGCCCCGTGATCCAGGAAAAGCTGCGTAAAATCCGCAATCTGCTACCCGAATCCATGGCGCTCATCATCGGTGGCAGAGCTGCGAGAGGTTATTCTGAACAGTTGACGGATCTGAATATCCACTGGGCTATGGATCTCACCGAGCTGGATCAACTGCTGGTGAAGCTTTCCCTCAGCCAAGCTGCGTGAGGTTTGACATGCCAAAGGCATCCGCTAGGCTCGCTCACACTCTTATGCATCTGTACCGCACCACCCAAGGCATCTACCTGAACCATGCGAACCACTGGTACCGCCTGGCAGATTTAGAGTGGGATAGTCTCTTCAATCACGAAGACCTGCACGCTTACCTCGCGGAAATTGTGGTGACTTACACAGCAGTCCCTGGACCAGAGGCCAATACGCTGCTGGCCCCTCTCGGCACACAGGAAGTGTGGGCTGCGGGGGTGACCTACTACCGTAGCCGCACGGCGCGGATGGAAGAGAGCAAGGATGCTGGCGGTGGCACTTTCTATGATCGCGTGTATGCGGCCGTGCGGCCTGAGATCTTTTTCAAAGCAACGCCTCAGCGCGTGGCGCATCCAGGCCAGGCCATGCACCTGCGCAGTGACTCTACCTGGATGGTGCCAGAGCCCGAGCTGACGCTGGCGATTAATAATCGCGGTGAGATCATTGGTTATACCGTGGGCAATGACCTTTCATGCCGGGACATCGAAGGGGAAAACCCCCTCTATCTGCCGCAGGCAAAGTGCTTTAAGCTCTGCGCCGCTGTGGGCCCCTGCATTTTTGTGACGCCGGACCTTTTGCCTCCAGAGACGGTGATCGGCGTGAAGATCACGCGCGGTGAGGCAGTCGCCTTTGAAGGTGATACGACGCTGGACCAGCTGAAACGCACACCGCAGGAGTTGGCGGAGTTTTTGTTTCGCGACAACACCTTCCCTACCGGCGCACTGCTGATGACAGGCACGGGCACGGTCCCGGGCGATGAGTTCACCCTGAAAAGCGGGGACGTGGTGAGCATCAAGATCGATGGCATCGGCACGCTAGCGAATCCGATGGGGTAAGGGTGGAGGGAAGAAGTGCTCAATTCGGAGGTCAAGGGGTCAACGGTCAAGGACTTTAAGCCGCGCGGAGCGTCCTGGAGTGCGCCAGTCCTCTGGCGCTTTCGAAAGCTCATAGGCCCTCGTTGCCCCCTACTACACTTCTTGTTAATCCTGTTCATCGTGTCAATCCTGTAAAAATAACCCCATACCACCACCGATCCTCGTCCGCCCCAAGCGCCCCAAACCACGGGACTTGGCAAGTCCCGCTCCTAGGGCTCAAACTTTGGGGTCGGCCTACCCCTCCGTGCTCGCCTGCTCTGTTGGTGTTTAGCCTTTTGGCGACTCAATGACCTGCAGAACCTTTTCCAGATCGCCTAAAGGCTATACACCAACAGACCGAACAAACCCGCCCCTTTTCCACACTTCTTGTTAATCCTGTTCATCGTGTCAATCCTGTAAAAATAGCCCCATACCACCACCGATCCTCGTCCGCCCCAAGCCCCCCCCAAACCACGGGACTTGGCAAGTCCCGCTCCTTGGGCGGCTCCCCGTCATCCCCACCTTCCGTGTTTTCCGGGCCTTCCGTGGTTGAAAAATTCATCTGCCAGCCCCCCTGCCCTGAAACGATCTGGAGGTGTGCAAAGGCATTTGCTTCGCTGCTGGATGTCTGAATACTGAAAACTCGTTTCTGAAATCCGATTCCCCCCTTTTCCCAACCATGATCACTGGCCACCAACTTATCGCCGGACGCGAGGCTCCTTGCGACCACGCTCCTTTCCATGCCACGAACCCTAGCACGAGCGAGAAACTGGAGCCTGCCTTTTGCGAAGCTACAAGTGCTCATGCCGATGAGGCGCTGCGGGCGGCGGACGGAGCCTTTGATGCGCTGCGTGCAGCCACGCCGGAGACGCGGGCGCTGTTGCTGGAGGCCATCGCCGATGAAATCCTGGCACTGGGCGAGCCGCTGCTGGAGCGCGCCCATGCAGAGACGGGCCTCCCGATGGCACGCCTGACAGGTGAACGCGGTCGTGCGATGAACCAGTGCAAGATGTTTGCGGCGCTGATCCGCGAGGGATCGTGGGCGGAGGCCAGCATCGACCGCGCGCAGCCAGACCGCCAGCCTTTGGCCAAGCCGGATGTGCGGCGGGTGCTGCTGCCGGTGGGCCCCATCGTGGTCTTTGGCGCGAGCAATTTCCCCTTTGCCATCGGCGTGGTGGGCACGGACACGGTCTCGGCCCTGGCAGCTGGCTGCCCGGTGGTGGTGAAGGCGCACCCGGCGCACCCAGGCACCTGCGAGCTCCTGGGCCGCGCGGTGGTGAAGGCCCTGCGCAAAACGGGCCTGCCTGATGCTGCTTTCTCCCTGCTGCACGGGCGCGGGACGGACATCGGCACGGAGCTGGTGAAGCATCCGCTGACGCAGGCCGTGGCCTTCACCGGCTCCCTGCGTGGTGGCCGGGCGCTGATGGATGTGGCAGCTGCCCGCCCGCACCCGATCCCTTTCTATGGCGAGATGGGCTCCATCAATCCGGTCTTCCTGCTGCCAGGGGCGCTGAAGGAGCGCGGCGCAAAAATTGCCGAGGCCTATGTGGGCTCGGTGACGATGGGCGTAGGCCAGTTTTGCACCAATCCGGCCATCGTGCTGGGTCTGCAAGGTGCAGAGCTAACCAACTTTGTGGAAAACGCGGGCGATTTTGCCGCCAAGGTGCCGCCCCAGTCCATGCTGCATCGCGGCATCTGCGAAAGCTACGATGCGGGCACGGCGGTGTGGTCCACCATCAACGGCCTGCAACTGGCCGGTGAATCCGCCACCCCAGCGGACCCTGACGCGACCCAGGCCGCCTGCCGCATCTACACCACGACGCTGCAGGTGCTGGAGTCGCACGAGGAGCTGCGCCGGGAGGTCTTCGGCCCCTGCTCCATCATTACGCAATGCCCGACGCTGGAAGATCTCCTGGCATTTGCCCGCAACCTGGAAGGCCAGCTGACGGCGGCCATTCATGGCACGGACGACGATCTGCGCGAGTATGCCCCGCTGATCCGCGTGCTGGAGCGCAAGGTGGGCCGCATCATCTTCAACGGCTTCGGCACCGGCATCGAGCCCTGCCCTTCCATGCACCACGGCGGTCCGTATCCGGCAGCTAGCCACAGCTTCTACACCAGCATCGGCACCGGCAGCATCTACCGCTTTGTGCGGCCTGTGTGCTACCAGGGCTTCCCCGATGACTGCCTGCCTGAGGCGCTGCAAAACTCAAACCCCACGAAGGCCCTGCGCCTCGTTGATGGCGGCTACTCGCGCGAGGGGGTGTAAGGCGGCCAAGAGTGACTGGGAGACGCAGGCGGTGGGCGTGAAAGCGCACTGGCCTGCGTTTTTTATTGGAGATTTTCAACCACGGAAGAGGCGGAAAACACGGAAGGTCGGGAGGACGGGGATGCCCACCAAGGAGCGGGACTTGCCAAGTCCCGTGGTTTGGGGGCACCTACGGGGTGAGGATGCGGCACATGGGTTTCTCACTCTTTGTTATGCTGAATGATGCATCCATCTTTTGCCAGGCATCTCTTTGCCATTCTCCGGAGAGATGGAGACGCTGAGGATGTGCGCAGGTTCAGAGGCCGGGACTTGGCAAGTCCCGCTCCTTGGGGGTGTCATGGAAGCTCGAAGGATATGGGGGCGGACGATGGGAGTGGGATGCTTCGCATCCGGGTGGTTTAGGATGCGGACAAAGTGTCCGCGCTCCTCTCGGGGTCGGTTGTGATTGCAGGCAGGAGAGCACTCGAAAGCGCCAGAGTACTGGCGCAGTCCAGGACGCTTTGCGGCTTCTTGACTGCCTTGACCATTGCCCCCTTGACCTCCGAACTGAGCACCCCTTCCCTGCCCCTCCCTTTCTGCTTTCCCATTTCCTCTTTCTGCTTCCCCCCCTCACGCCACGTCCTGCAGACCGTATTTCTCGATGATGTCCTGGGGGACGCCGGGATAGGGGCCGCCGAGGCTGATGTTGCCGATGTAACCGAGACCTTTCCAGGTGGCGCTGTGGGTGTAGTAGCCGCCGAGGCAGAGCTGGCGGAAGGTCTTGAAGAAGGCGGTGCCGATGCGGTGCTCGGGCTTGGGTTCTTCGAGGCCACAGATGTCATCCACGATGGCGGACTGCTGATCGGCGGTGAGTTCCTCAAAGGGTTTGGCGTGGCGTTTGAAGCACTCGGTATTCAGCCAGGCGAGGCCGCCACGGATGACTTCGCCGTCTTCGCGCTGCCTATCATAGGGGGCGCTGATCCATTCATTGAGAAAGGCGGGGACGCCGACTTCGCTGGCAGCGGGGCCGTGTTCGTCCTTGGGCAGGATGAGATCGGCGAGGGCGGTGGTGGTCTTCAGCTCGGCCTCGGTCATCAGCTTGTCCCAGGGACCGGACAGGGCCTTGGAGAAGTCGGGATCGTGCAGGGTGTAACGCTGCGGGTAGGCCGGTGGTGCGGGTTCGGTTTCGCCCGGGGCGGCCTTCAGCGCGATGGGGGCCGCAACGGTGCCAGCGAGCCATTTCAGGGCGTGGCGACGGGAAAGGTTTTCAGACATAACTGGAAGTGTGTTTGGATTAGACATTGCCGGCCTTCATCTCGCCCATGAGCCATTCGCAGGAGCGCCAGGCGAGGGCCATGATGGTGAGGGTGGGGTTTTTGTCGGGGTTGCTGGGGAGGACGGATCCATCCATGAGGAAGAGGTTTTTCACATCCCAGGTCTGGCAGTATTGGTTGGTCACGGAGTCGCCGGCCTTGGCCCCCATGCGCGCGGTGCCCACCTCATGGATGATTTCGCCGGGGCGCTGGATGGCCTCGCGACCACTCTTCGGGCTGGCCTTGCCGCCCATGCCTTCGATGAGTTCGGCAAAGGTCTGCTGCATGTGCTCGGCCTGTTTGATTTCATGGTCGCTCCATTTCCAGTGGAAACGCAGGACGGGGATGCCCCATTGGTCCACCACCTGGGGGTCGAGTTCGGCGTAGCAATCCTTGTTAGGCACCATCTCACCCCGGCCGCTGAAGCTGAAGCTGGCGCCGTAGTAGCGTTTGGCCTCCTCCTTCAGTTTGCTGCCGTAGATGCCGGGGCTGGTCTGATCCAGACGGCCAAAGCTGCTCATCTGCGGCATGCGGCGGCCACCGCCCATCTCGATGTGGTAACCGCGTGCGAAGCCGAGCTTGGAGTGCTCATTGACGAGCCACCACGGGGAGTACACGTGCAGGCCCCCTGCCCCGTCTTCGTTGAGGATGGGCGCATTCTCCAAGGCGGGGATGTGCGCGCCGAGATTGGTACCGACGCTGTCCATGAGGTTTTTGCCCACCTGACCGCTGGAGTTGGCGAGGCCGACCTTGTCCTGCGATTTGGAGTTCAGTAGGATGCGGGAGGTCTCGCAGGTACTGGCGGCGAGGATGACGATGCGGGCCTTCACCACGGCATCGCGGCGGGTCTTTTTGTCAATGTAATGGACCCCGGCGGCCTTGCCATTTTCCATGATGACCTCGCGCACCATGGCATCGGTGATGATGTCCAGATTGCCCGTGGCGAGGGCGGGCGGGAGGAGGACGGTGGTGCTTTGGAAATTCGCGCGGATGCTGCAGCCGCGGATGCAGTCGGTGGCCCAGAAGCAGGGCGCACGCAGCATCATGTCCTTGCCGATGATCTCCTGGGCCTTGGGGTTGCCAGGGAAGAGCTGGGCGGGGAGGTTTTTCCAATCGAGCGGCTGGCTGAGCACGGCGCGGTGGGCGGCGACGATGGGGACGCCGCTTTGTTTGCCGGACTTCTTGGCCATGAGCTCGCCGAGGCGTGGCTTCGGCGGTGGCAGGAGGACGCCGGGGGAGGAATTCGGCGCGTTGGCGATGCCGTCGTTTTCGCCATAGACGCCGATGAGCTGCTCCACGCGGTCATACCAGGGGGAGATGTCGCCGTAGCTGATGGGCCAGTCCACACCGAGGCCGTCGCGGGATTTCGGGATGAAGTCGAACTCGCCAAACCGCAAGGAGATGCGGCCCCAGTGATTGGTGCGGCCACCGAGCATGCGTGCGCGCCACCACCAGAAGTCGCCCTCGGTGCCAGCCTTGTTGGTGTAGGGCTCGCCAGGCACCTGCCAGCCGCCATCAATGGTGGCATCGTAATGGCCAAAGGGGCGCACGGGGGTGCGGTCGCCACGCAGCGGGGCCATCTCGGGCGTGTTAAACATGGGGGTCTCGGTGGCGGGCTCGTAGTTCCGCCCGGCCTCGACCATGAGGACCTTCACGCCGCTGAGGGCCAGGATCATCGCCGCCATGCCACCACCTGCGCCGGAGCCGACGACGATGACATCATATTGCGGTTGGGTTTTACGGTCAGTGAGCAGGGGCATGCTCTTTTTCTAACAAGCGAACCCGACAAAGTCTTGTGCAAACTGATCTCAAGAAGACCGTCTTGAGGGGATGGAAATCCTGGTGGGCCTTTAGGCGGGGGTGGCACATGAATTTTCAACCACGGAAGATGCGGAAGACACGAAAGGTGGGGATGACGGGGAGAAGGCCAAGTCCGGTTTTTGGGTCGGCGGTGGAATGGGCGCGTTTTTTTTAACAGGATTGACAAGATGGACAGGATTAACAAGAAGTGTGGAAAAGGGGCGAGGTGTTCGGTCTGTTGGTGTTTAGCCTTTAGGCGACTCCATGACCTGCCGGACCTTCTCCAGATCGCCTAAAGGCTAAACACCAGCAGAGCTGGCGAGGGCGGAATGTTAGGCCTCCAAAGTTTGAGCCCCAAAGAGCGGGACGTGAGTGTTTTCGGCCATCCTGCATGCGGGACGCAGGCAGCTAAATCACCTCATCACGGCTTCCACACGGCCACGCCCATGTGATAACCGGAATAAAGGGGGGAGTCCTTGGAGTAGTAAGCGGTGACGATGTCGCCATTGGCGAGTTGGACACTACTGGGGTAACCGCAGTCCCAACTGTGGCTGTGGGCCACGCGGATGGGGTCGCTCCAGTTTGCGCCATCATCGCTGCTGAACTTGGCGCGGACGCCATACTGGCGGGCCACACGGACGCCGTAGGTCAGGAGGAGGCGGCCATCCTGAAGGCGGGTGAGGTGGCCATTGATCTCATTGCGGCCCGTAACACGCATGGGGGCCAGCCAGGTGGCACCATCGTCCTGGCTCAAGAAGAGGTCCATGGCCTCCGCACGGGCAGCGGCCAGCCAGCGTTTGCCACCGAGGGGGAAGAGGTCGGTCTCATTGTGACGTGCGCCGATGATGGACACCGTTTTCCAGGAGGCACCGTCATCATCGCTGCGGAAGAGCCAGGAGCGGTAACCTTTAGTCTTCGAGCTTTTTGTGGCATCGGCAAACTGACCATGATAACAAGAAGTGTAGAGCGCACCGTCACGGGCCCAGATGTCGCCAAAGGGGATGTAGTGCGACCAGCCAGCCTCGGGCTGCGGGAAGTTTTCATGCTGGGTCCAGGTGCGGCCACCATCGGCGGAGCGCAGCACCCAGTTGGAAAGGATGTCATCGCGGAAGGCAGCCTGCTTGGGCCGCTGAGGCTGCTGCACATCGGTCCAGCCGGAGCAGAGGACGATGAGGTCGCCATTGGCGGCGAGGCCGACGGCGTGATTCATGCGGATGGTGTGGGGTACGTGGCGGGTGATAGTGCTGCGCTTTTCCCACGTCAGGCCGTCCGTGCTGGCCCAGCAGTCAATGTCGCCTTCCATCGTGCCGTGGCCGGGCTGGTTGTGCACCACGGCGATGACGGTGCCATCGCGCAGGGGGGTGAGATTTGGCCAGGCGCAGACATCGCGGATGGCGGCGGCTGCTTTCACCTGGGCGGGTTTCTTTTCCTGGTCCGCCGCGCGCCAGTCCTGCAGGCGCTGCCACTCCAGGCCGGGCTGGTCCACGCGGAACTGCACAAGCTGGCCGTTCTGCATCTCGGTGACGTAGGCGGTGCGGCCATCGGGACCGCCGAAGCAGATGTTTGAGGGATTGCTGCCCGGTAGGGTGATCTCCTGCAGGATGTCGCCCTTGGGCGAAAGCTTCACCACGGTGCCTTTGCCATGGCGGGTGATGTAGAGATTCCCCTTCACATCCAGGCGCATGCCGTCAAAGCCGAAGTCAGGAAACTCCTTGAGCAATCGTTTGTTAGTCAATGAGCCATCCGCCTCGATACTGAAGGCCCAGATCTTGCGCTGCACACTCTCATTCACATACAGCGTCTTGCCATCCGGGCTGACATCAATGCCGTTCGTCGTGCCCATGCTCGCAGCGACCTTGGTGAATTTGCCCTCGCGACTGATGCGCCAGATCTGCCCGGTGCCCGCCTTCCAGTCCGGGTCGCTGGCGTAGAAGCTGCCGTCATCCAGGATGGCGAGGTCATTAGGCTGGTTCAGCGTCGGCTCATGGGCCCAGACGATGGTCTCGCCAGTCTGGCGGTTCACCTTTAAAATGTTGTGCCCGGTGTAGTCGGCCACGTAGAGAAAGCCATCCGGGCCGAGGCGGATACCATTGGCGGTGCTGCCTGCGGGGAGGTTCACAAACAGGGCCGCCTTCCCCTCCGGTGTGGTTTTGCCCAGGGTGTGTTCGCTGCCAAATTTCACACAGTAGATATTTCCCGCTTCATCGCAGGCAGGGCCTTCGATGCCATCAGTGAACTGGCCCTTTTCCGTCAGCGGGCTGGCTTGAAACAAAGCCTCCTCCGCAGCGAAAGTGAGGCCGACTAGGGAGGCAAACGCGATGAGAAGTGGGCGAAGCATGACGGGATAAACCAACGCCGCAAAGATGAGGGTTTCTCTCACTCCATGATTGTCATTTTCAAATGGACCCTTCAGCATCGGCATTAACCCTCCACCCCACCGACCCCACGCATGAGACACCTTTCTCGTTATCTCGGCCTCGGCCTCCTCATCGCGCTGGCAGGTTGCGGCCAGCCGGAGGCCCCTGCGCCCACACGCGGCACCATCGGCGCATCCTTGCTGACGCTGGACAATCCCTTCTTTAAAGTCATCGGCGACAATCTGGCCGCCGAAGGGCGCAAGCAGGGCTACGACGTCATCGTGGTGAGCGGTGACAAGGACGTGGCCAAGCAGAGCAATCAGGTGAAGGATTTTATCGTGAAAAAGGTGAGCGCCATCGTGCTAAGCCCCTGCGACTCCAAGTCCATCGTGCCGGTGATCCAGGAGGCGAATGCGGCTGGCATCCCCGTCTTCACCGTGGATGTGCCCTGCAATGAACCGGGCGTGAAACTGGTGACTCAGATCGCCACGGACAACTATGGCGGCGGCAAGGAAGCGGGCGCGGCGATGATCGAGGCCCTGGGCGAACGCGGCGGCAAGGTGGCCGTGCTGCACCTGAAGCAGGTGGAGTCCTGCCAACTCCGCGTGAAGGGATTCCGCGAAGTCATTGACGCGCACAATGCCAGTGGCAAACCGAAGATCGACATCGTGGCGGAGCTGGAAAGCGGCGGCGCGAAGGACTTGGGCTACAAGGCGGCTGAGGACACCCTGCAGGCCCACGCGGACCTGCGCGGCATCTTTGCCATCAATGATCCCGCCGCCCTAGGCGCACGCGCGGCGCTGGAAAAAGCGGGCAAGGAAAAACAGGTGGTCATCATCGGATTCGACGGCCAGCCGGAGGGCAAACAAGCCATCAAGGATGGCAAGATCTACGCGGACCCCATCCAGTTCCCGGACAAGATGGGCGTGCAACTGGTGCAGTCCATCATGACGTGGTCGCGCGGCCTGCCGCAGCCGCCGCAGATCCTCATCCCCACGCAGCTCTACCGCCAGGCGGATGCCCAGCAGGACCCCGAACTGAAGTAACCCCCTTCCCTTTTTTTAAGCCATGAAACGTCCCCTGCTCCGCCTGCTGTCAGACCACGGCATGATCCTCGTGCTGGCCGCGCTGTGCGCCTTCTTCAGCCTGGTCACGCTGACGAACCAGTCCGTGACGGGCGAGGCGGCGGTGGGTCAGGTGGTGAAGGAAGTGAAGGCCGGGCAAACGGTCATGGTCGTGGTTAGGCCATCCGCTGAAGACTCCGCCTATGCGGATGCTGTGGCCACGCAAGTGAAGGCAGCAGGAGCCAATGTTGCAGCCGTGGTGAAGGGTGCGCCGGCCGATGTGCGGGCCGCACTGGAAAAGCAGGCCGCCGCAGGAGCGAAGGTGGATGTCATCATCGGCACGGATGAAACCGTGCGCTGGCTGGTACTGGAGGAGCTGGCCAAGGACTTCGCCCCATTGGGCACCCCACGCCTGGTGAAGCCCGACAGCTATCGCTGGCCCAATTTTCTCAAAGGCGACAACCTCCTGAACATCGCCAACCAGATCGCCGTGATCGCCATCATCGCCATCGGCATGACGATGGTCATCATCACGGCAGGCATTGATCTCTCCGTGGGCAGCCTGCTGGCGCTAGCCGCCGTGCTGGTCTCCTGGTTCATCCGGGAAAAGGCGGGCGCACTGGAGGCGGGCACAGGCGGCATGGTGCTGGCCAGTGTGGTGGCCATCCTGGCCTGCGGTCTGGCGGGCAGTTTCTCCGGGCTGATGATCACGCGCTTCAGCATCCCGCCCTTCATCGTCACCCTAGCCATGATGCTAGTGACCAGCGGCTTTGCCTACACGCTGGCGGAGGGGCAGTCCATCTATCAGATCCCGGACACTTTTGTCTGGTTAGGCCGTGGAGCCGATGTCCTAGGCATCCCGAATGCGGTGCTGCTGATGCTGCTACTCTACGCCGCCGCCCATCTGGTGATGACGCAGATGCGCATCGGTCGGTATCTGTATGCCGTGGGCGGCAACCGCGAGGCGGCGCACATCTCCGGCGTGCCCGTGGAGCGTGTGCTGATGTTTGCCTACGTGGCCAGCGGCCTGCTGGCAGGCCTGGGCGGCGTGGTGATGGCCTCGCAGCTCAAGAGCGGATCCCCCACCTATGGCGGTATGTATGAGCTGTACGTCATCGCCGCCGTGGTGGTGGGCGGCACCAGCCTCAGCGGCGGCAAAGGCAGCATGATTGGCACCCTTACGGGCGCCTTCATCATCGCCGTGATTCAAAACGGTATGAATCTAACCAATGTAGAAAGCTACACGCAAAAGGTCGTGCTTGGCGCTGTGATCTTAGGGGCCGTACTGGTGGATAAACTGCGGAAAAAGTAGGTGCCCAAACGGCTAACAAATAGCCACCCCTTCGGCGCGCATCTGACGGTACCACTCCACGTAAGTAGGCACACCTTCAGCGATCGTCGTGGTGGGTTTAAAATTCAGCAACTGCTTTGCCTTGCTCACATCGGCCGATGTCAACGGCACATCTCCAGGCTGCTCTGGCAACTGATGGATGATCGCTTTTTTGCCCACGCCATCTTCGATGGTGGTGATGAGATCATTGAGCGTCACCGTCTGAGAACCGCCCAGATTGAAGATGTCACAAATAGGACCTGAGCGATAATTCAGCGCCCCGATGATGCCGTCCACAATGTCATGGATGAAGGTGTAATCACGAGCCGTGTGCCCCTCTCCAAATTTATCAATCGCCCGACCTTCATCAATCAAACGAGTGAACTTAGAAATGGCCAAGTCAGGGCGCTGCCGTGGCCCATAGACTGTAAAAAACCGCAGACACACCGTTTTGATACCATACAGATGACTGTAGTTTGAGCACATCTGCTCTCCTGCCATCTTGGTCATCGCGTAGGGGCTGATGGTTTGTAAAATGGGGTCCTCTTCACTAAATGGTACTTTTTTATTCACCCCATAGACCGAGGAACTGCTGGCAAAAACGAAGTGCTTGCAGCCGATCTTCCGCGCAGCTTCCAGGAGATTAAACGTGCCTTTGATATTGGTATCAATGTACAGCTCTGGCTGTTCAATGGAAGGGCGTACCCCTGCGCGGGCGGCGAGGTGAATCACGGCCTCAAACTGGCCTTGCTCAAACACGCGTTGGACGAATGCAGCGTCCGTGAGCTCCCCTTCCTGCACCGTCACCTGCCCGCCAAAATGGCGCACGTTTGCACGCTTGATGGCCGGATTGTAATAGTCATTGAAGCTGTCCAAAATCGTCACCTCGTGACCTCCGCTTTTCAGCAGACGTTCAACGGTGTGAGAGCCAATGAATCCGGCGCCGCCGGTGACGAGAATCTTCATGGTTGGTTAGAATAGCCATACCGTCAGACAGAGACGACGGCTTTGCAACTGAGAGTGGCTCTGCGAGATTAAAACAAAAGGGCTATTCCCCAGCTACATTTCAGCCTTGACCTCATTGTAATGGCGAACGGTGTAACCACGGGCCTCCAGCAATTTGATCAAGCCCTTGTCTGCCACGAAGTGGCCCGTACCCACAAGCAGCATCACTTTTTCTCCCTTTTGCAGCATCTCGTCCAGGCGCCCTAGCCATGCCTGGTTGCGGTGGAAGAGGAACAGATCCATGAGATCAGGAAACTTCGCCTGCTCACGGAAAAGAATTTCGCCTAAGTCATCCAGGCGACCATGCTTCCAGGACTCGATCATGCTCGCAAACTCTTGCGGCAGAGTGCTGACCTCTCCGAGGGTCTGGTCTAGCATCTCATTCTGCTGAGAAGGTGTCAGGCTAGCAAAAAGCTGGAGTTGGAATTCTACAGTTTCCAGTCCCGAGGCTGGTTTCCCATCGCGCTTTGCTCGGGCCTCAAAATGGTTATCCACTCCCCATTCGGGTTTCGCCCCCAGCGCTGCATACTCCGTTGAAGTGATCAGCAAGGCCACAAACCAGGGTCTAAAACGATTGAGTGATGAAGGTTCGACACCTCGGCTCATAGCCCATTTTTTCACGGCTACCCAGGTCTCTGAGCTAACACTGGCCTCCAAGGAGGTTTCGCTAGAATACACCCCCAATTCACGCATGCGAGAGGTCATACTGCTGCCCTCACCTGCCCCTGGAGGCAGCTCAAAAACCACTCGGTCGGCATTGGCATAGGCTGCCTCATAGGCCGGAGAAAGCGGGTAATCATCCTCCCTTAAAATATGGATCGTCCCACAGAGGAATAGACGTCCCCCCGTTTGAGGAGCATCCACCACCCACACGCTGCCAGCAGGATCCGAAGCCGAAACAGGTGTATCCGGTGTCTGCGGCGGAGACACACGACAGGCCGTGAGAGTCAGGAAAAGGGCTAAGCCAAACGTGTGGCGGAAGGAAAACACACGGGATTCAAACACCGCCCTAGCCGGAAAGGCAACCTTGGATGTGAACCGACTTTCTCTTAGTGGGGCAAAAGCCTCAGACAGCCACCTTTTCATCACTTCCCAGTTGCTCCCTAGCCCTGGAACTTCTACCCAATGGACCATTCTCTCATGACTCACGAAACACCCCTCATTCTGCCCTCTCTCCTCGCCGCTGACTGGTCCCGTGTCGCCGCAGAAGTGAAGCGGGCTGAAGATGCTGGGGTGCAGTGGCTGCACCTGGACGTGATGGACGGAGCCTTTGTGGACAATATCTCCTTTGGCCCTCAGATGGTGCAGACTGTGCGTAAATGCACCTCCATGTATCTAGACGTGCATCTCATGATCCATCGCCCAGACCATTATGTGGACCGTTTCATCCACGCTGGAGCCGACAATATCACCATTCACGTCGAATCCCGCTATGACAGTTCTGTGCTTGAGACCCTGCGCCACATTCGCGCCGCTGGGAAGCACGCAGGCATTGCTCTCCATCCAGACACGCCTTTCGAAGCCGCTCTACCTTACGTCAATGACATTGACCTGCTACTCGTGATGACCGTGGTCCCAGGCTTTGGTGGGCAGCCTTTCATGGAAAAAGAAACCATGCCCAAACTGGCCGCGGCACGCGATTACCGTGACGCCCACGGTTTGAAGTATCATCTTGAAGTGGATGGCGGCATTTATCCTCACACCGCTCCCATCGCAAAGGCCAACGGTGCCAATCTCTTTGTCTGCGGCACTTCCTTTTACGGTCCTTCAGACACCGCTGCCGCCATGGCAGAGTTGAAAGCCTGTATCGCGTGAGCCACGCAATCCGCGGCCAAAACGCCCCAGTAAGACCTCAGAATCAGTCGTTCACAGGCTTCACGCATGGAAGCTTGATCTGCATGACATTCTGCGCGAACGCCTTCACCTGCGTATGCGTGACTACTTGCTTTTGCATTTGGTGATCCTCGCCTGGGGTTTCACCGCGATCTTGGGAAAGCTGATCACACTCCCCCCCATTGACGTGGTTCTCTGGCGCACAGCCATTGCTGCGGCAGGTTTTGCGCTCCTTGCCAGGGGGCTGAAACAAAAGCTCCAAGTCTCCCGTGCCGAGCTTTGGAAAATGCTGGGCGTAGGGGCCATTCTAGGCCTGCACTGGATCCTCTTTTTCCTTTCTGCCCGCCTTGCCACGGCCAGCGTTAGCCTTGCCGCGCTCCCCACAGCCATGCTCTGGTGCAGCCTTATCGAGCCCTATGCCGATGGCACTCGGCGCTGGAGGCCACTGGAGCTTCTCGTCGGCATCATCATTGTGGGAGCGGTATGGATGATCTATGAGGTCGAATTGCGTTATTGGTTAGGTTTTACCGTGGGCATCGTCTCCGCTCTGTTGGCGGCTCTGTTTGCGGTCATGAATAAACAATTGGTCGCGCGCAGCCACTACGCGGTCATGGGTTATTATCAAATGCTCGGGGCTTTGGTGATCGCCATTTTCGCCTGGCTGGCAACGACTCCGGGCCAGATCATCATGCCTAAAGCCTCTGATACCCTGTGGATCTTCCTCTTGGCCACGGTCTGCACGGTCGGGGCTTATGCCGGCTACATGGCGGTCCTGCGCCGGATGTCTGTCTTCACTGTGAATGTTGTCTATAATTTAGAACCTGTGTATGGCATTATCTTGGCCGTGCTGATCTTTGGGTCGCAGGAGCACATGAGCGGCGGCTTTTACATCGGCGCTTCCATCATCATGGGAAGCGTCCTCATCGTGCCCTGGCTCAGCCGATGGGTGGAGCGGAAACCCGTTGTTAAAGACCACCCGTTTATCCCGTAGTGGGTAAATGCGCCACAATACCTCCCGCCGAGCGTTCTTGAGCAGTAGCCTTGGCACCCTTGCCACCGCGACATTCGCGCAAGAATCCACAGCGCCAGAGCCCATCGCAGATATCCACCAGCACACGCATTACCGGCAACGCAAGGATGAGCACCTACTAGCCCATCAGCGGGCGATGGGCGTCACCACCACCATCTTATTGCCAGCCGGCACGCCCACGACTCGCCCCTCCACGCATGAGGGGAAATCCAATGGCCTTGCGGCAGAATGCTGGGGCAATGAAAGCTGTCGGCAGCTCGCACTGGCGCATCCAGGTGCCTATCTCTGGGGTGCCAATGAAGTGACCGACCTGGATACCGCCCCATCTGAAATCGAAAAGTGGCTGAAGTTAGGTGCCTGCATCATTGCCGAACAAAAGTTCGATGTGCAGTGCGACTCCCCACATAGCCAAAAGCTCTATGAACTAGCGGCCGCTTACCGAGTACCGATCCTCCTCCATTTCCAAAACGAGACCTACAACCGGGGTTACGAGCGTTTTCACACCATGCTGGCCAAGTATCCCAAGACAAACTTCATCGGTCACGCGCAGACTTTTTGGGGCAATCTGGACAAACTTCATGAGCCCAAAAACCTCTACCCGAAAGGCAAAATCACTCCTGGCGGTCTCACGGATCGTTACCTGGCTGATTACCCCAATTTATTTGCAGATATGTCCGCCGGCTCAGGGCTGAATGCACTCACTCGCGATGAAGAACACACCACCGCCTTCTTCCAGCGTCACCAAGACAAAATCCTTTATGGCAGCGACTGCACGGATCACTTTGGGAGAGGCCCCGGCTGCCAGGGAGCCCAGACCATCGCGATGATCCGGAAGCTTTCACCCAACAAAGCCGTTGAGCGAAAAATCCTCTTCGAAAACGCACGTCGTCTTTTCCGCCTAGCTTAGCCGTGATGCGCCCGTTCTGGGCGCACCTTTTTATCCAAGATTCAGCATGAAGATCACTTCGGCAGCACTTGATAGCTGTCTTTGCTGTCCTTAATGATCCAGCCAGCAGCATCGAGTTCTTTGCGCAGAACGTCTGCGGCAGCCCAATCTTTAGACTGTTTAGCCTGCCAGCGCTTTTCGGCCAATTCAGCAATATCGGCAGGAACCTCAGTGGCAGATTCATCCACCAGGACAGGAAGCTGCAAGCCAAGAGCGCGGAGCAAAAAGTGGAACCCTTCAAGTGTAAACGCAGCTTCGTCTTTGGACAAAGTCGAAGGCTTCGTCTTATTGATGGCACCAAAAATATCGCCCAAGGCACCGGGGACGTTCAGGTCCTCATTCAGCGTTTCCCAAGCATTCGCAAATGGACCTGGCGCAGAGCCCGTCACCTCGCCCACTCGACCACTGATTTCACGCAGAGCTTTGTCAAACTTGGCCAGCTTTTGCAGAGCCTGACGAGCAGCATCCAGCGAATGCAGGGTGAAATTCAAAGGCGTGCGGTAATGCCCACTGATGAGCACATACCGTACTTCTGCAGGGGTATAACCACGCGCAGCGAGATCCTCCAGCGTGTAGAGATTTCCAAGGCTCTTGCTCATCTTCCCGCCATCCACCATGAGGTGGGTGACATGAAACCAATGGCGGGCAAACTTGCCATGGGTAGCGCAGCAGCTCTGGGCGATCTCATTTTCATGGTGCGGGAAGATGAGATCCACCCCACCCCCGTGAACATCAAAGTCTTCCCCGAGATACTCTAGGGACATGGCACTGCACTCCAAGTGCCAGCCGGGGCGGCCTTCGCCCCAAGGACTGGACCAATGGTTCGGGCCATCTTCCGCCTTCTTACCTTTCCAAAGAGCGAAATCAGCGAGGGAGTCTTTGGTGTATTCGTCACTATCCGTCGCGCTGGCAGCGCTGGAGGCCCCTAGCTTGAGCTCGCGATCTTCCAAATGAGAAAGGCGGCCGTAATCCGCGAAGGAGGCGACTTTGAAATAGACACTGCCATCCGGCGTAGCATAAGCGTGACCACGCTCAATGAGCGTCTCGATCATGCGGATCTGATGCGGAATATGAGCCACGGCGCTCGGCTCCACATGCGGTGGCAAAAGATTCAAGGCTGCACAATCGGCATGAAACTTCCCTGTCCAATACTGAGTGAAGTCGGTGAGGCTCTGGCCCGCTTTTTGAGAATCGCGAATCGTTTTATCATCCACGTCCGTGAGATTGCGCACGTGCAAGGTGGCGAGACCGCCTTGCTCGATAACCCGGCGGAAAACATCCTGCGCGACAAAGGTACGGAAATTGCCGATGTGGGCAGGACCGTAAACCGTGGGGCCGCAGCAGTAGAAGCGCAGCGTCTTACCATCCAAAGGCGTGATGGCGCGCGGGGAGCGAGAGAGAGTATCGTGAAGAGTCAGCGACATGAAAAGGAAGCGGGGGATAATGCGGCGCGGTGCTTTCTGCAACCGCTGGCAGATCAAAAAAAACAGGACGAAAATTCGTCAAGGTCCCGCCTCAACAGCCAGCAGCGGCAGCTTCGCGTTGTTGCTCCTGCTCAGGGGTTTCTTCCCCCTCCAAATCACGCGCAGCACCGATCTTGAGGCTGACACGGATGCCGTGTTTCTCTGCGGCCGTGGTTAGCAGTGAGCGGATGGAACTGGCCGTCATACCATTCTTCCCCAAAACGTGCTTCACATCTTCGGGAGCTAGCTGCACTCTAAACACCAAAACGCCATTGGCATTATGGCCAATGGCGATGGAAGCTTGCTGTGGGTGATCAATCAAATTGGCCACCACATAGGTCAGGAATTCGCGAAGAGCTTCGGGGGCGTCCATGACAAGCAATTAAGTGTTTCCGTCAGCCCGAGCAACAACGGAAACCAAAAATGATGTGACCAGAGTTTACTTAGCAGCAGCGGCAGCTCTTTTGATGAGGCTACGAACTGTTTCTGTAGGCTGAGCACCCTTGGAGATCCAAGAATTCACCTTCTCAAGGTCAATGTTGGTGTTCGCACCTTTCTTCTGTGGGTCGTAGGTGCCCAGGATTTCGAGGAAGCGACCATCGCGCTTGAAACGCTGGTCAGCGGCGACGACACGATAAAACAGACGGCCTTTGGAGCCTTCTTGACGGAGACGGATTGCTACTGCCATGAGATCAAATAGTATTTCGGACTTTCGGGGAGGTGGAGGATGCTAGATAAACCTGGGGAATCAAGGTTTATTTTCAGATTTCTAAACTCCCTTTAACTTATTCAGCCTGGAAGAATAGCAGAAGCATGCGGAAGAGGGCAACGCTTTAACAAATCCATAAAAAAGAACGGCAACCCTCAACAGGTTGACCGTTCTCATTTAAATCGTTCTGTTAGCGAGCTTATTTGCTGCTGGTGTAAGGAGTGGTCACCACAGTCTCTTCCTGAACATAGACCACTTTGGCGCGGTTCTGCTTGAAGGCGACCGGAAGGTGAGCAGTGCCCTGAAGGCGCTCTTGCCAAGTGTAGTCGAATTCACGCACTTCACCCTTCTTGTGGTAGCCTGCACCTGGGGTACGATAGCGTTTGTAGAATTGCTCATTCACGCTGCCCACCATGTAGGGCTTCGTGGTGCAAGAAGAAAGAACGGAGAGGGTGATGAGGGAGAAAATCCATTTCATAGGAACAATGAGAGTTTGGCCAGAAACGAGTCCAGTTGTCAAAAAAAATTTCGTAAATGCTGCCATTGCTGGTTGCCTCAAAATCAAACTCCTTTAACGCATAGCCTTCATGAAGCTCTCCCGTAAAGCCGAGTATGCCATGCGCGCCTTGTTGGCCATGGCTCGCTCGCCTGAGATATCCACCTTCTCCATCCAGGATATTGCCGCGAACGAACGCATCCCTTTAAAATTTTTGGAGCAGATTTTACTAGTCCTTAAAAATGGCGGTCTCTTGCGGAGCAAACGAGGCGTGGGTGGAGGATACCAATTTCAAAAAGCACCTCTCCGCATCACCCTTGGCGAAATCGTCCAGCTGATTGATGGGCCTTTTGAGCCCATTCACTGTGCGACAATGATTGATCAACCGGGGGCCAAATGCGAATGCGGCATTCCAGGGGGATGCGGGCTCGGCCAAGTCTTTGGCAACCTGCGCAATGACGTCAATGCCTGGCTGCAAGCCACCACATTAGCCGACGTACTCGAGCGGGACAAAGTCCGCCAGCCCGTGTCATTTGAGATCTGAACTAGCGACGAGGAATTCGTCCAAATTCGTTTCAGGGGAATCCCCCATCATCACATAGACGTACTTGCGGCAGGACCAGGAGGCCACGGGATAACCCTCCACACGTTCCACCTTCTCAGGGTTTAGTTGGTCTGGGGTGTCTTTTAAGGCCTCTTTCAGGACGACAAAAAGATGTGCCTCTTGATCCCCACGTCCAAAACAAACCATGGCGACTTTTTGACCTCGCCATGTGACCGTGCGGCAACCGAAAGGGCGTGCCTCTTTCGTGCAAGGTTTTACCACGTAAGGTTTAGGTGCACCCTGCGTCCCCAGCCACGCACTCACATTGGCGATTTCACCGGTGACATGATCCAGGCCGAAGCCTTGATTTTTCATGGAATCGAAAATATCCACGATCTCTGTCTCAAATTCCGCCAAAGTCGGAGTTCCCGCCGTAGCCGAGGGCTCGGAGAGCGTGAATAAAATTCCCACAAGAGCGATCGCTGCCGCCGTAGCCAACCAGGGAAGTCGCTGCCAGCGAGGCACCGCAGTGGTCAATTTAGCGGCCGCCAAAATTTCTGACCGCAGGGCATCAGGCACTGGCACTTCACAGGTGCACTTGCACATCTTGCGGTCGAACTCCTGCTCCTGAGCAAACCACTCCATCAAAGCAGGACGCTGAGGCAATGTCTCCAGAGCCTCTTTCAAAAGAGGATCATCATTGTCCTGACCGTGGGGGCGGCAGGCACTCAGACGAAGCTGAATTTCTGAGTCATCCATGGCGGCTAGAACGTGGGGGTTCAACAAAAGGAATCACTTTAGGAGAAGGTAGAGAAGCCGTAGAGTCTTGATCTTCGCGGGCCGGGGACAGCTTTTGACGCAACTGGGATTTCCCCCGCGAAAGGCGAGACATCACCGTGCCGATTGGAACATTGAGAATTTCCGAGATTTCCTGATAACTGTGCTGTTGAAGATAAAAAAGAGTCAAAGGTGCACGATACGTTTCGTCCAATTGACTCAGCGCATCCAGGGCGGATTGACCATCCAGTTCCTCCATGGTGCGATCCTGCACCGCAGGGAGTTCCGGCTCCGCATCCGCCAGTTCCACATGCGGAAAACGAATCGAACGGCGACTGCCAGTGAGAAACTCACGATAGAGAGTCGTAAAAAGCCAAGTCTTGGCTTTGCTACGATCACGAAGTTGAAAACCTCGGGTAGCCCAACGCAAAAAAGTTTGCTGTGTAAGGTCAGCTGCATCAGCCTCACGCTGGGCAAGGCTCAGCGCGAAGCGATAAAGCCCCTGGTAGTGCTCTTGAACTAAGTGTTCGAACTCCATGTGACGCAGCTGACAATAAAAAATGAGAGGTCGAGCTCCAAAAGCTCATTCCTATTCTACATCTTTTTCGAATCGCACGATGCACATTTCGTGCAATCAGCAGGCTTCTTTTTGCAGCAATTGGCGCAACTGGAGAGACCCAGGCTGGCAAGGGCGAGGGAAAGAAGAAGGATGGCTTTCATATCAAGTAAGTTGTGGTTGGATTTAATTCAGCATCCCAAATGCGGCAATGCTAACCATGAGACTCCACAGCGACGAAATTATTCCTCGTGACGGTAAAAAATCAGGGGACCAGAGCATCATCCCAAATCCAAAGAGGTGTGATAGCTCCTCCCTCGACCCAGCCACGCAAGTTTTCGGGCGCATTTGGAATCTCAATGTAAGTCCAAGTACCACGTTTTTCCAAAACTCGCACTTGAGAACCTGGCGGTAGATCCATCACGGTCCCAGATGTCACGGTGGCAGCGGTGTAGGCCCTTACGTCAGGAACTGTGACCAGAGAAATATTATGAATGCGTTCCAGCCCCTGCGGCCTAAACGCAGCCAAAGTAGCTGCTGGAAGGGCGATCAAAAGCCCCAAAACAGAAACTATCACCGCCCCCATAAGAGCCCGACGCCCGGCTAAGATGCGCCAAAGAACGGAGAACATTACAAGCCAAAAACCAACGGCAGCCAAAAGCACCCATTCATTGGGAGTCAGCCACAGACTCCATTCAGCTAAGGGCGATTTTTCACCAAAAGATAAAAAACGTAACCGCTCATGCAAATGCCTTAGGTTCTGACGTAACTCAGGGTTGCGTGGATCAAACAACTGGGCTCGCTGATACCATAGAACGGCACGACCCAGATCCTCCTGGCGATAACGGGCATGACCGATGAGTTGAAAGACCTCGGGACTGAGTTGAGCAGGTTTCTTCTTCGTTAGTGATTCCGCCAGATACTGAGCACGGGCAAAATTCCCCTTCTCCATTTCTGCCAAAGCTTCCCGATAGACCTCATCTGGCGCGAGGGCTGAGCTTTTCGGAGATTGTGCCGATAAACTAGTGCAGGCCAGAATTCCCAAAAAGGCCAGCAAAGTCACCTTGGCGAGAGCTTGTTTGAACAGGCGACTTAAAGTCTCCGTAATCTGACGCTGCTCAGGAGCTGGGATGGGGCTAGCACCTGTCGCAGTAAAATGGGTATTTTCATAGCGCTCGACGATGGCTTTCAAATCAGGATCTTTCACTGGAGCTCCAGCGCTAACCACATGAATGAACTGGGCAGCGTGGCGCAGAAAATTAGCCTCTGAGGTTTTCCCCGACTCAAATTCAGCCCAGGCAGCCCGGAGCTCCCCTGCCCGACCGGCCATACGGGCGGAACGACGGCGACGAGTGATCGCAAATACACTTGCCACTAGGAGCAATCCCACAGGGACGATCTGAAGACTCCAAAAAGTGCGGCTGTGGATGAATAGAGTGCTGGTAGGTGCCAGCCAGCGAGCAGTGGGGGCAGGCTTAATCACGATGTCTGTGATGTCTGGCGAGGGATCTGTAACAGGTGGCGGCACGGGCGTGCTCCCTGTCACCGAAGACGTTGGAGCAGTCTCAGAGGCCGGCGCAGCAGGTTTCATCGTCAGTGGGATCGCCTCCGTGCGAAGAGTGACGTATTGCTTCTGAGTGGCGCTGAAATAGCTGACTTCAAAAGGAGGTAGCGAGGCATGAACCGCCTCAGGAATGAAAACCTGCGAATAACCAATTTTGCGCTCTAAAGTAGGCACTTGATTCTGGTCAAGCTGTCCTTCGATGTTGTAGCGCTTCGCCGGATAAGATTTCCAGCCACTGGGAGCAGTCAGCGCAGGGGTCGTTAGCGCATCAAAGTTACCAGTGCCTTCCAAGATTAACTCCACGGCTAATGGATCTCCCACTGTGAGCTCAGTCGGGTTTGCTGTGGCCGTCATGGAAAAATCTCCCACAGCTCCACTGAAGCTGGCGGGCTTACCCTCAGTCGGCAGAGGCAATACTTTGAGAGTTACTTGTTGGCTTTTGACCACCAGTTTCCGTGGCTCAGTGGGGACGCCAAAAAAAGCCTGGGGTAAATTCTGGGGCAAATTGGGGCGACGAACCCCTTCCATGGGAACTTCGACCAAAATCTCCATGGAGGCAGGCCCCACCTTGAGATCACCTGTGCGCAAAGATGAAAGGGTGCTGCGAAACGTGAGTACAACATAACCCACCCCGTCAATGACGGTGGTTGTCTGATCGCTTTGCTGAGGGAACCGTGAAATGGCGAAGTCACTCTTTTCGATCTCAATCAAGCCCAGGCGTCGAAGTTGGGTCTGGCGAGGCACATACAAGCTACAGGTCACTGGCATGACTTCCCCTTGATAGATTTCTTTTTTGCCAAGCTCGATTTGAAGAACTGGCTGATTGGCATCCTCGCCAGAGCCTAATCCCGAGGGGTCACTGCTGGCCTCGACGGAAAGTTTTACTTCATTCGTCGCGACCTCTTCCCCATTGATGCGAAGAGTCTGCGCAGGAATAACAAACTCCCCAGGCTCGGACGCTGCGACTCCCCAACTCAGTTGAATTGACGTGGTCTGCCGACCTTGAGAGAGACTGAATTGCTGAGAGGTCGAGACTGCTGTGGATTGATTGATCTGCAGCGGCAGTCGAAGATCTGGCACACTCTCAACCTGGCCATCCTGCACGGTAATGACATACATCACTATTTGGTTAGGCCTTGCCTTGGCTGGCTGGATGTAAGCACGCACCGTGGCAGCTTGAGACAAACTGGTCAAAGCCAGCCAGAAAACAGCAAGTAAGCGCCAGGCTGTGCAGGAATCGCGAATCACATTAGTCATGGGTCCCATCATGTTCATTTCCAGTTACCAATCTTTGCCATTCACTGCCGGATCTCGCGGACGCACGATCTGAGCCTTCTTTTGATCGTCTGCATAGGTGCGCAGAAAGGCACGGGCCTCATTGCGGCTGAAACCCGTCGCGTCATCGGCCTTGTCTTCAGAGGCCTCAGCTTGCTCTGCCTGCTGGCCTTCCTTGTCTTTGGGCTCGCCCTTATCTGCGGCTTTCAGTTCACCTTCAGGCAGTTCTTCTTCCTTCTTTTCACCCTTTTGTTTTCCCAGGCTTTCTTTGCGACTGCGGTCTTTATCTTTTTGGCCTTCGCCATTTTCGTCACCTTCCTCACCGGATTCCCCTTCTTCACCGCCATCCTCTCCTTCTTCGCCCTTGTCCCCTTTTTGGCCTTTCTTTTTGTCGCCCTTATTGCCTTTGTTACCTTTTTGTTCCTGGGCGTCCAATTGCTTCTGCAGCTCTTCCAGACGCTTTTTCACAAAGTCACGGTTTTCCTGAATGGTTTTGTTTTCAGGATCCATTTTCAAAATGGCCTCAAAGTGCTTCACCGAATCTCGCCAAGCTTTCAGCGTGTATTTAGGCTGCTTGGCCAAAGATCGGTCCCCTTGGTCATACAGGCTGTGAGCCAAACCCTGATGAGCCTGCTTTTGGACCTGGGGCTCTTCGGATTCTAAAGCTTGGCTAAAGGCTCCGACTGCACGGTCATAGTCTTTGAGTTGATGAGTCGAATACCCCAGAGCTTGAGCGTAGCGATAACGGTGACTTGGGGGCGGATTTTGTTCCTTGAGAAGTTTCCCAAATAGCTCAGAAGCCAGCTTATGATTGCCACTTTTGAGGGCCTCCTCAGCAGCCTGTGCTTTTTCCTGATTTTCGGTCAAAAGAGTCGCCAATGGTGGCGCAACTGAAGCAGAAAAAGCCGCCTGGGTGCCATACCCAAAACTCAATAATAGAACAGCTATGGCTGGCACGAAACGGCGGCGTGGCGAGGAGGGGCGGAGGAACCAAGCGATCATAAGAAACAATACTCCAATAGACAACGGCCACTGAAAACGTTCGATGGGTTTCACAAGTTGCTTAGCTTCATTCGCCTGGGCTTGAAGCGCAGATAGCAGATCTCGCACCACAGATACGGCTAGAGGTTGGGACCCCAATTTGAGATACCTTCCACGTGTCGCAGCAGCCACCTCTTGCAGGACAGCCCCTTGCAATGAGGTTTTCACGACATTCCCGCTGCGATCACGGACATAGTCACCTTGACGATCAGGATCTGGGTCTGGAATCAGTGCGCCAGACTCAGTCCCCACGCCAACGGTGAGGACTAGGATATTCTTTTTCGCAGCCTGTTGGGCATATTCGCGCACTTGGGCATCGGGCTCGCCGCCATCGCTGAAAAGAATCAATCCATGATTACGCGCGGGGCTTTTTTCGAAGGTCTCCATCGCCAGCTTCAAGGCCTTCCCCAGCTCACTCCCACCTCGAGGAACGGCGGTAAAGTCCAGTGACTGGATCGCTTCGACCACTGCCTCATGATCGGTGGTCAGAGGGGCCTGAAGATACGCATTGCCAGCAAAGGCGATCAGACCCACGCGATCTGTTTTTAAGGAATTCAGGACATCCTGGGCGGCCAATTTAGCCCGAGTCAAACGATCTGGCGTGACATCGTTCGCCAACATGGAACGCGAGGTGTCTAGGGCGATGATGATGTTTCTACCTGATTCGACCTGTACTATTTTATCTTCTCCCCAGCGCGGCTGCGCCACAGCGATGATGAAGCAGGCTAGGGCGAGGAGTTGCAATGCAAAAATAATGCTCGAACGAGCGGCTGAAATACCCATCAGGAGCTGAGGGCGCAGCCGTGGGGCCGTCATCTTCTGCACGACCTGCCCCGCACGCCATGCGGCCCGCAAACGTAATCCCAAAAAAACGGGAATTCCAAGCAGGAGGTAAAGGAGATCTGGAGACGCAAAAGTCATAGGCCAAGCAGAATCAGGTGGCCACGGCCACAGGCGCTGAATTCAAAAAGGTAAGTCGTAGAAGCAACACCAGCGCGAGGAGCATGGCGGCCAAAGAGGCAGGGAAAAAAAACAACTCTTCTGTCTCGCTAATCGTGCGGCGCTTGATCTCCGTTTTCTCCAGGGCGTCAATCGTGCTGAAGATCTCCTTCAGTGCCGTGAGATCCTGCGCCATGTAAAAGCTACCACTGCCAATCCGGGCGACTTCCTGAAGTGTGCCTTCGTCAAATTCCTGCCTGCCACTGGTGATGACACGCCCATCCGGCAAAGGAATGCGATGAACCCCAGGTGTGCCGATGGCAATGGTGTAAATTTTCTGCCCCAAAGTCGCTGCCAATTTGGCCGCATCTTGAGGACTCAGTTTACCGCTGTTGTTGGCACCGTCCGTCAGCAAGATGATGACTTTGCTTGGCACTGTTTCCTTGTCCAAACGACGGGAGGCAGCTGCAAGCCCTGAGCCGATGGCTGTGCCATCTTCCATAACCCCCGTTTGGACACGATCGAGATTCGATTCCAGCCACTCATGATCTAAGGTCAATGGGCAAGGTTGATAAGGTGCCCCCGCGAAGGCCACGATGCCCACACGATCACTTTTTCGACCACGGATGAAGTCACGCATCACGCGCTTTGCCGCCGTGATGCGATTCACCGGAGAGCCGCCGATGTAGAAATCTTCGATCAGCATGGAAAGGGATACGTCCACAGTGAGACAGATGGCGATACCTTCGGAATTGTCCTCATCATGAGAGATGACCTGCTGAGGGCGCGCCAGAGCGATGATGGCTGCCGCTAAACTCACGAGCACGAGTCCAAAGGTCAACCCACCCGAAGTGGACTTGGCTTTGAAACCTAGATCCCGAAGAATGAAGGCCGTGGGGAAAGCCACAGCAGGAGCCTGCCCGATCCGACCCCGCCACCACATCATGAGCGGCAGGAGAAGAAGAGCCAAAAGCCATTCCCACCGGGCCAAGATGATGTCTGGTAAAAATGGAAGGTTCATTTAGAGCGGGCTTGATGAGCGAGATGCAGCTTCAGGACCTTCAATCTGGACCAGGTCAAAACAACAGTGGCTAAAGCGAACAACGGAAAAACCAATACGGCACCCCAATAACCAAAGAGGTCATATAAAAGGGCGACAGGAGCCCACACACGCACTTGTTCCACTTCCCCTGAACTTAGTCTTTCCATGTCATAAGCCACCCAGGCGGTGAGGGGAAGCATGATCAATGGAGCACCAATCAATCGTATTTGATAATAACGGATTTGTTCTTCCAGAGGGGTGTCTGGATCCAAATCAAACTCCACTCTCCGAGGATCCATCGCACTCGCATCGCGGAAATTGCGAAAGCCCAAGAAGGCAACTAATGCGGCGACGATCAATACGGCCCACCACATCGTTTGGGACTTTTCATGGAAGAACAGGAGGCAAACCAGTAAGGCTGCGATAAAAAAATAAAACCAAGCGAGCCCAAAGGAAAGATTACGAAGACTGACAGCACTATCCAGGGACGGTAGAGGCACCTCCACTCGTTCCTCATGGGCGATATCGGCAGCCTGCACGGGATGATCATCTTCCAAAGCAGAGATCGCTTTGGCTAGCAGTTCCATCGTCTCTTCTTCTGAAGCTGGAGCCGGAGCAAACGAAAGCTCATCCCACAAGGTAGCTAAAGACGCATACTTCTGGAGCCTCGGAACAGGCTGAGTGCTTGCGCCATCAAACAACTCATGAGTCGTGCGGAAGGGGGCTGGTATTTGGTAACGATCGAAAAAATACCTGCGCAGAATTTCTGAGACTTGGGCACTGACTTCGCCTGGAGGTAAACCCCGGGCTTGCGAAGAAAGCTCTTTGAGCGCGCGCATGGCTTTTTTCCAGGGCCGTTTAGGTTCCGGGAGCCCGGCTTGGCGTGGCCGCAGAAGCAGCCAAAGAACGAGCGCAAGCAGACCGACCAATGCCAACAATGCCACGGCGTAAATCCAAGTGGGCTCAGGCACAGGCGGCAAAAACACCTCCGGCAGCTCTGGATGAGGTAGGGGCTGCGGCGGGGGTGGTGCAGGCGCTTGGGCTAACAAAAAGTTCATCATCAGCGCTTCCTCCTTCTTCGGGCTCGGAAGTAAGCCTTCATCGCAGGCGCATAATCATCGTCCATGCGAACATCAATGCGCTCGACGCCATTTTTCCGGAGCAACTTGCCCAGCGCCGCCTGCCGCTCACTCATCGCCTCGGCATACTTTTGGCGCACGGCTGGGTGGGATGTATTCACGGTGAATTGCTCACCAGTCTCTGGATCTTCAAGGCAAATGCGCCCTGCCGTAGGCAATTGCCATTCCCTTGGATCACTGATTTGAGCCGCGACCACATCATGCTTGGCAGCCAGAGATCGCAGGCTCGCCTCCCAGGTGTTTTCATGGGTCAAAAAATCCGACACTAACACGACCAAGGCACGATGGGCGACACGCTCTAAGGCGAGATCTAAAGCCGGTGCGAGCTGGGTCTTCCGGCTTTTCGGCTGGATCGTCAAAATATCTCTCAAAATGCGAAGAGCATGGGCACTGCCTTTGCGTGCAGGAAGGTAGTGCTCCACCCGGTCTGAGACCAGAATGAGGCCCACTTTATCCTGATTTTGTACCGCACTGAAGGCGAAGACCGCAGCGACCTCTGCAGCACGCTCACGTTTGCTGTCTTCTTGGCTGCCATAGTCACCGGACCCGCTCACATCCACGACGATCATGGCCGTGAGTTCACGCTCCTCAATGTACTTGCGCACAAACGGCTCGTTCATGCGCGCAGTCACATTCCAATCCAGAAAGCGCACATCATCACCCGCCTGATATTCGCGAAAATCGTCGAACTCGATCCCCTGCCCCTTGAAACGAGAGTGGTATTGCCCGCCCAAGGTTTCCTTCACCATGCCGCGGGTAATCAACTCGATGCGCCGCACTCGCTTGAGGATGCGGGTGAGTTGTTCGTCGTTTTCAGGAGTGGAAGCAGACATGAGACAGCAGATCTAAGAGATCGTTTGGATCTTTAACCTGGGTGCTTACGGCACAGGCAGCTTGTCCAGCAACTGCTTGATCACATCTTCACTGCTCACGCCTTCCGCTTCCGCTTCATAGGAAAGTAGAATGCGATGGCGCAGGATGTCCGGTGCCAGATCTTTGATATCCTGAGGGGTGACGTAATTGCGCCCCGCCAAGAAGGCATAAGCTTTGGCCGCCAGAGCCAGATTGATGGTTCCACGCGGGGAAGCTCCACAACGGATGAGCAGCTTCAGATGCGGTGCATAGGCATCGGGGGTGCGAGTGGCCTGAATGATGGAGACGATGTAATCCCGGATCTTTTCATCCATGTAGATAGCATTCACCAAAGTCCGGCTTGCAACGATGTCTTCGGTCTTGGTAATTTGATTCACCTCCAACTTGGGAGCACTGGTAGCCATGGCATCCAGCACGCGGCGTTCCTCAGCTGGTGTGGGGTAAACGACACGGACTTTAAACAAGAAACGGTCCAGCTGCGCCTCTGGAAGGGTGTAGGTACCCTCCTGGTCAATCGGGTTCTGCGTGGCGAGAACCATGAAGGGATCGGGTAGTTTGTAAGTATTTTCACCAATGGTGACCTGACGCTCCTGCATGGCCTCCAACAAGGCACTTTGGACCTTCGCCGGGGCACGGTTGATTTCATCGGCCAAGACGAGATTGGCAAAAATGGGACCTAAACGCGCGGTGAAACTTCCCTCTTTGGGATGATAAACCATGGTGCCGATGACATCCGCAGGCAGCAAGTCAGGCGTAAACTGGATGCGCTTGAAGTCGGCGTGGAGCGCACTGGAAAGGGTACGCACTGCTAGAGTCTTGGCGAGGCCTGGAACCCCTTCCAAAAGAACATGGCCATTGGTCAATAAGGCAACCAGCAGGCGGTCCACAAGTTCAGTCTGCCCGACGAGGACTCGCCCGATCTCATTACGCAGGGGCTGCACCCAGGTGGAGGCTTTCTCAATCGAGCTCGAATCAGGAACGGCGGGCGGAGGGACGATTTCAGACATGGATTAAAGGAAAAATCAACGGTGGCGTAGTGAGAGTCAAGACAGGACCTCTATGTTCAAAACGACATGGGGAGGTTTTTCTGCCGCAAAAGATTGCCTATTTTCCGCCTTGTCGGCGTTCGCGGGGTTCCAGTTCATGCTCAGGATCACGCCGTTTTTCATATTGGCGCACCTGGGCACGTAGTTCTCGTTTGGAGCGGCGCTCCACGGTCATCTGCCGTTTTTTGCGGCTTCGGCGGAGTTTTTCGATTTCATCGTCTAACTTGAGAAACCCCTCATAACGACCGGCGTCTAATTTGCCGGCCTCCAGAGCCGCACGGATCGCACAGCCAGCATCCTTACCGTGTTTACAATCCCCAAACTTACACTGGAGAGCGAGTTGTTCGATGTCGGCAAACCCTTCCCTGAGGGTGATTTCATTGGTCCACATCTGCACCTCTTTGATGCCGGGATTGTCAATGAGGATCCCCCCTTTCGGCAGGATGATCAATTCACGCGCGGTGGTGGTATGACGCCCCTTACCCGTGAGTTCATTGACATCATCCGTCCACTGATACTCATCGCCGAGAAGTTGATTCAGCACGGAGGATTTCCCGACTCCGCTAGAGCCAATGAGCGTCACCGTCTGGCCTTTCTTCAAATACTGACGCAAAACAGACAGGCTGCGCTTCTTAGTCGCACAAGTGATGTGCACATCCGCCTCAGGATTCAGTGCGCGGATCTGCTCCGCAGCTTCCTCATTGTCAGCCTTTTCATAGAGGTCTGATTTATTCACCAAGACCACAGCTTTAGCGCCGCTGCGGGTGATGATGGTAAAATAGCGCTCCATGCGCCGCAGACTGAAATCGGTCCCGGCATCTGTCACGACCACGACCACGTCCACATTGGCCGCGATGACCTGCTCTTCCGTGCTCTTACCGGCCATTTTGCGGGAGAAACAGGTCTGCCTTGGCAGGCGAGCTCGGATGACATGGTCTTGATCCTCACTGCCCACTTCCAAAGCCACCCAATCTCCCACCGCAGGCAGATCGGCATCCGTTTCAGCATCGTGGTAAACTTTACCACACATGATAGCGTCATACTCATCTCCATCCCCGACCAACGCCCCATAAGTGATCTTATTGTCGCGGGTCAAGCGCGCGGGCACCCACCCCTCCTTGTAGTAGGGGGTAAAGACTTCTTCAAAAGCAGCATTCCAGCCGATGTCTAGCAACGTCATCGGTCCAGTGTAATGGCAGCTTCGTTAAAGAACAAATCAACGATTTGAGAACTGCGCAGAAGTCGTGCCGAAGAATTACGCCAAAATTTCCTTCGCCACAGTGCCATAGACATCAGTGAGGCGGAAATCCCGGCCCGCATAACGATAAGTCAGCTTTTCGTGATCAAGCCCCATCAGATGCAGAACGGTGGCGTGCCAGTCGTGGATGTGCATCCGGTTCTCCACGGCCTCATAACCATGCTCATCCGTCTTGCCATAGGTCATGCCGCCCTTGACCCCGCCGCCAGCCATCCACATCGTAAAACCTTTGTTATTGTGGTCACGGCCATCCTCGCCTTGGCTGTGAGGAGTGCGACCAAACTCCCCGCCCCAAATCACGAGAGTGTCTTTCAGCAACCCTCTCTGTTTGAGATCCTGGAGTAGACCCGATATCGGCTGGTCAATGGCGTCACAATTGCGCTCAAGCGCAGCTTTGAGATTAAAATGCTGATCCCAATTACCATGGGTAATTTCGATGAAACGCACCCCAGCCTCGACGAGCTTTCGCGCCATGAGACATTGCTTTCCAAAGGTAGCCGTCGCCTCATTCGGGATGCCGTACATCTCTTGAGTCGCCCGGCTTTCCTGAGTCAAATCCAGCACCTTGGGTACTTCTGCCTGCATACGAAAGGCAAGTTCATAAGACTCGATGACACCCTCCACTTCAGCACTGACGCCCCCATCCTGAATCATGCGATTTTTATTCAAAGACTGCACCAGATCCAACTGAGTGCGCTGTGCCTCCGTGCTGTAACGACCATTTTTGATATTGGCAATGCTGGCCTGATCTACACCACCACCGAATCTACGTGCTAGCCCACCACCACCGGGTCCGCCGTTCCCGCCGATCTTCGTCCCCTGATAAATAGCCGGGAGAAAAGCACTACCATAACTCCGCGTTGCATTTCCGGGAGGGTTGATCGTCACAAAGCCAGGCAGATTCTCGTTCTGTGTCCCTAAACCATACAAAGCCCAAGAGCCCAATGACGGCCTAACAAATTGAGTGGTTCCGGTATGAAGTTGGGTGAAGGCCTGAGGATGCGCTGGCAAATCTGTAGCCATGGAATTGATGATACAAAGATCATCCGCATGTTTAGCCAAGCTGGGCAACAACTCTGAGACCCATAACCCACTTTTGCCATGTTGGCTAAATTTCCAAGGAGACCCCATCAGTTTAGCCTGGCCATAACGTCCGGCGATGGAAGGAGCACTTTTTCCGTTATCGGCTAGCAACTTCGGTTTGTAGTCCAAAAGATCCACATGCGAGGGCGCTCCCTGCATGCAGAGGAAAATCACATGTTTGGCGCGTGGCAGAAAATGCGGATTTTTAACCGCGAGGGGTGCAGTCGCACGCAGGGCTTGCTGCTGTGCCAGAGCGGCAAAAGCTAAATAACCAAAACCATTGGAGGTGGTCTTTAAAAACTGGCGACGGTTCAAAGGATCGTTCATGGCAATGAAGAGTTAACTCGACTAACAAAGGATCAGTTCAAATAACGAAACTCCGCGCTTGCGAACAGACTTTGGCAAAAGGCGGAAAGAGCTGCGTACTGGGCCTGATCACGAGCCTGCTGCGTGTTTTTCCCATCGCTGGCCTGCTGAGCGAATCGCATCCAGAAACCCCGAATGGCCGCTAATTCCGGCTCTGTGGGTAAACGCGCAAAGGCCAGTTGATATGCATACACAAGGCGATCCATCGGATCACCTGGGTATTTGGCGATCCGTGCAGCCATGGCATCCGCGGCACTGAGCACCTGAGAATTATTCATCAGAAAGAGGCTCTGACTCGGAACATTGGTACTGTCCCGCTCACCATTGACCAAGCTGGCATCAGGAAAATCGAAGACGGTCAAAGATTCAGGAATCAAATCGCGAACGATGGGTAAATAAACGCTGCGATAGTTGTAGGGTTTTCCAGCCAATTCACGATTGAGCGTGAAGAGCCCTTCCCTGCCCTCCGGCGCGCGGGCCACGGGAGAGCCATCCACAGGATAAAGGTTCAGGATACCGGCGACAGCCAACATGGCATCGCGGATTGCTTCGGCTTCTAGCCGCCGCTGGTTCATGCGCCAGTGCAGCTTGTTATCTGGATCCAATGCGAAGTTGTCCGGGTCGTAAGTCGAGGTCATTTGATAACTGCGACTTAGCATGATCTCACGGATGATCCGTTTCACCGACCACCCTTTCTCCATAAAGGAAAGCGCCAAGGCATCAAGCAACTCAGGATGCGAAGGTTTTTGTCCCATGACGCCAAAGTTATCTGGCGTGCTCACCAGTCCGCTGCCCATCAATTTGAGCCAGATACGATTGACCATCACACGTGCCGTCAGCGGATTGTCTTTAGACGCAATGGACCACGCTAGATCCAGGCGACCACTGCCCTCGCTGATGTTTCGTGGTTCGCCTTCAGCACAGAGAACTTCCACCAATCCGCGGGGTACCGTCTCACCAGGTTGTTTCAAATCGCCTCGGACCAAAAGGGCGCTATTCACCGGACGGTCACGGTCCAGCACCCCCATGGCTAAAGTGCGAGGGGTTCCATCCTCATGAAACTGATCCAAATCGGCCTTTATAGATTCCTCACGATCCCGAGCTGCACGAATCTTGAGAAAACTCGCCGCACCTGCGCGCTCTCGATCTTCGCGTCGTAAAGATGAAATCTCTTTTTGAACTTCTGCACTCACCTTTTCCGCAGCCTCATGTCGCCGCTTTAACTCAGCGACTTCTTCAGGACGAATTTTAGCCAGTGCAGAGACCTGCTGAGCCTCACTCTCCAGCTCGATCAGGTTCGCAGGATTGTTATTTTGGAGTTGCTGGTGAGTGCCATACAACGTCTCACTGCTCAGGAAAATACCCGCGAGAGCATAATAATCCCGCTGGGTCACAGGATCGAACTTATGGTCATGGCAGCGTGCGCAAGCAAGAGTCAAGCCTAACATGGATTGCGACAATGCATCTATCTGCTCATCCACCAAATCCATGTTAAACTGCCGGCGATCACGGTTATTGTGCCCCTTGGAACCGATGGCTAGAAAGCCCGTAGCCACGATCTTCTCAGCTTGGTCGCGTTTGTTTTCATAACGCATGAGGTCGCCAGCAATTTGCTCCTTCAGAAATTGGTCATAGGGTTTGTCTCGATTGAACGCATCAATCACGTAATCTCGATAACGCCAGGCGTGTGGATAGAGAAGATTCACCTCCTTACCACTACTCTCGCCATAACGCGTCACGTCTAACCAATGACGTGCCCATCTTTCTCCAAAACGAGGAGATTCAAAATACTGGTCCACCACACGTTCGGTGGCCTGTGGAGAGCCGTCCTTCACATACGCATCCACCTCTTCAGGCGTAGGCGGCAGCCCGGTTAGATCGAAAGAGATACGACGGATAAGAGTCTGACGATCTGCCGCAGGCATCGGTTTTAATCCAGCCTTCTCTAACCCCGCTAGAATCCACCGATCCACATCGGACACTGCCCAGTCCTCATTTTTAAGTTTAGGCAGCGAGACTTTGACGGGCGGTTGAAAGGCCCAATGCTTGCGACCTTCAGCCATGTTGATTTCTCGCTTGGCGCCCGCATTATCGCCGACTTTGCTTTCGCGTGGATCGGGGGCTCCCATCTCAATCCATTTTTTAAAATTGGCGATGACATCCTCCGGCAATTTGTTTTTCGGCGGCATCTGCATGTCGTCATTCGCCCAGGTCATGGCCTCATAAAGACTGCTCTCCGCTAGGTTACCAGGAGTGATACCCGGGTGCCCAGATTCGCCGCCGAGTAACGTAGCTTCACGAGTGTCTAACCTCAGCCCACCCTTGACCTTTTCCGATTCTACTGAGTGGCATTTGTAGCAATGCTCCACTAAAACCGGGCGAATCTTGGATTCAAAAAACTGAAGCTTATCAGCAGAGATTTCTCCATGTGATACCTCAGCCGCCGAGAGATGCGGTAACCAAGAGGAAAAAACAAAAATGGCGCAAACGATGAGCTTCATGAGACAAAGAAATTACTCTGTCTGAAACCCAGTTAGGCCTCAAGAGTTGCGCAAATTTTTCTACCTGCAAAATTCGGAAGAAAAATCAAACTGCACTTTCAACGCCTCCCATCAAAAGTCAAAATGGAGCAAGCTTTTTTACGTGGTCACCTTCTTTACAAAACAGGCCTTCAACGCAATTGCTAACCCTTCCATTTTGCAGGATATTTCATGGTCACCATCCACCAGTCGAATTGGTTTGGACTTCGTGCCCACTTTAAGAACCTGCGAGGTGCCGCCTAATTTGAGGTCCTTGATCATCGCCACGATATCTCCATCGGCGAGAACATGGCCATAGGCATCTTTCACCACACGATCCGCCGCAGGGGCCTCTACCTCAGCATCATGAGGCCATTCATGCCCACAGGTCGCACATTCAAAATGATCCGCATGGTCAAAAATCTCTTCCATCTCACACATCGGGCAGGCAGGTTTATTCATGAAGGAAAGAGGAACTCTTCAGCCAAGAAAACAACACCTGAGTTATGAGCGACAAAGAAAGAGCCGCCATCGTGATGATGACGGCTCCATCAAAAATGAAATGGAATGAAGACGATTTAGCGCGCCTTACTTGCGAGCTTCAGCCACGGCTTTGTCCATGACAGACTTGAGGGTGACTTCGGCACCTCCTTGACGTTTGCTTTCGTCCGCAGCTTCCATAAAAGCATAGATCTCCAGGGTCTCTTCCGGCGTTACAGGAGCCTGCCCGGTGCGGAAAAAATGCACTGCGGCAAAGAGCAGTGGATCATAACCATCGTAGGCACCGATCGGAGATTCGCCTTTATCACCGATGGCTTTTCCGCCATAACCTTTACCCTCCGTAAACGTGCCCGTGCGGCCTCCCGACCAACTCCCAGTCACGGTAATTTTCCCCTCGGCTGTGGTGCTGCGTTTCACAGAAACACAACCTGTGCCCATGGCTGTGAACAGACTTTCAACTCCGTGAATGCCGTACCAGAAAAGGTCGGGATGTGTGGCCTCCAGAGAAGCAGGACTAAAAGTGTCAGCCTGTTTCACGGTGCCAACACTGCCTGCGCGCACGGCGAGGGTATTCTTACCAAAACGCAGGGAAGATGAAGAAAACACAGGAACGCCAGCCTTCTTTGCCTCGTCAAAAATCTTGATCGCGTCCACCAAAGTTCCGGCAATCGGCTTGTCAATAAAGACAGGCTTGCCAGCTTTCAGACAAGGCAGCAACTGCTCCAGATGCGGGCGGCCATCATTGGTCTCCAGAAAGACGACATCCACTTTCTCCAGCAAGGCATCAATGCTGGGCACGATTTCCACGCCCATAGCCTTCACCTTTTCCGTGTACTCAGGCACTCTCTTGACGCTGCCTTCGATGTCCTTCGATCCCTGGGGGTAAGCCGCCACCATGCGCACCCCCATGACTTCAGGCTTTTGCGGGTCGGTATTCAGTGTCTTGGTAAAGGACAAGACGTGCGAAGTATCCAGGCCAATGATGCCCGCACGAATGTTTTGGGCCGAGGCCACAGTGCTGGCGAGCAACGCCAAGGTAAGAGTGATGAGAGAGCGAATCATGGAGAACTGTCATTACGCGGTATTCCTTTGCGCCTTTCCCCCACTTGACGATTCGTGACATCCGCACGGAGATGCGTCACAATCGGCAAGGTTGTAAGAGCCCAGAGCTCCACGTGAACGAAGGATCCTAAAACGAGCCCTTCCAGAAATCGTCCAAATGCACCAGGAGTCTCTTCAAATGATACTTCCATGCCCAACACGCGGCCCATGCGTGGGGTTGGAGCATCTTATGCTTTGCCATGCAGTAACCCCCCACTGCAAATGCGTTTTGACCTCCCCCCGTTGGTTATCCTTGCGGCAGCCATGATGGCCTGCCCGCGAATTCAGGCTCAGGCCCCCTTATACACTTGGGATGGAACTTTGAGCACTGGAGGCATCATTGACAATGCCCCGGGCATTTGGAATCTCACCGATCAACGTTGGTATGACGGTGCGGCGTATCAAACTTGGTCAGGCAGTGCCACCGCCCAGTTCGGTGCTACCACCACCAATGCAGGCGCCGCCATCACGGTGAATGAGGCAATCTCTCTGTCGGGAATGAATTTCCTGCCCATTTCAGCCAGCCTTCCCAGCGCCAATTTAGCCTACTCATTCATCGGCACGGGCTCTCTCAATTTTGCGCCGAACTCGACCCTCAGCATTTCATCAGGTTCGACCAATGGGAGTTCTGGATTTATCCAAGTGAGCGTCCCCATTGCAGGCCACAATCTAGTCTTGTCCAAACCGGAAGGCACACTGCTGGGCTACATCAATCTTAATGTCGCGAATCCCAATCTTACTGGCACGCTAACACTCAAGAGTGCCACCGATGTGACAGGTGGAATTTATTTAACTGTGAATCCCACGCGCTTCGCTGGACTTGAACGAATGATCGTGGAGGCCGGGTCCGTGGCTTCCACCTCAGGCAGTGGTAACTTCGCCGTGCCAATGACCATCTCAGGCATCGGCGGAGCTCAGTGGGGGGCCATTCGAGTGGGAACTTCGAGCACGAATTTTACTGGCGGCATCACCTTGAGTGGGGACGCTCGCTTCCACACGCATATCAACGTGCTTAACGCCACCATCGCCTCTCCCATTACGGAAACACCAGGCAGCAGTAAAAGCTTTACCCGCACTGCTTATGCGCCCGTTTTGACCACTTCTGCTTTAGCTACCACCTACAGTGCAGCCAATACCTACACTGGCAGCACCATTTTTGGACGTGTGACAAACCTAACCAACACGACGGAAACAGTTGCCACCGAAGGCGGCTTAAACATCCTCGATTTCACTGCCGCCACAGCCCCGAATAACAATATCTTCTACCAGGGAACGGCACCGGGCGCGCTAAGCCTCATCGGTGGGCAAGTCGTCCCTACCGTCTTACGGATGAATGGGGCCATCAGCGAGTTTAACAGCCAAAGCTTCAGCGGACTGAATGTGCAGCAAGGAGCCACGGTGATCGAAGTCTTTTCAGGTTCAGGTGGCAGTGCAAGTCTGGCTTTGGGTGAGATCACACGCACGGACCTTAGCGCGTTGGCGATTCGCGGGCCCGCGATTGGCAATATAACGGCGACCATCGGTGGCGCAGGCACAGCCTTCATCGGCCCATGGGCCACTTACACGACAGCAGATGGGAAGATCAGCACCTGGGCAGGTCTCACAGGCGGAGTCATTGGCCACTTCACAGGGGATACAGATCACATCACGAGTACACCCTTGGTTGATAACACATCAGCTCACCTACGAATCTCAAACTCATCCGCAGGAAATGTGACATTAGCAGGAGCGCAGACCACTCTATCCACACTTTCGATGACCGATGCTGGAGCCGATCGCTTGCTTGATATCGGTAGCACAAACACACTTCGACTGGGAATTAATGGAGGCATTCAATTGATCAATGGCGCATCTAATTTCACCGTCGGCCAAAGTGGTGATGGCAGCAGCCTAACGGCAGGTTCGACAGACAATGCAGCAGGTCAGGTCATTCTCACGAATTTCTCCGGCATCAAGTCTCTTGTGGTCAACTCGGTGATCAAAAACAACGGAACAGGTACAGTCTCACTCATGATCAATGGCAGTGGCCGCACTGAGCTGACAGGGGCAAATACCTTCACCGGCACAGTAGCCGTCCATAGCGGCACGCTGGAGATTCGCAACAATCTTTCGTTAGGCACGGCCGGAGCGACGATCACCAAAGTCATGACTGGAGCGTCTCTCAATCTAGCCGGTGACATCACCGTGGCCGAAAACATCCAAGCCAATGGCCAAGGCGTCTTGCTAGAAGGAGCGATCCGTAACCTCAGCGGCACCAATACGCTTACTACTGCGTTGCGTGTGCAGGGAGCCACCCGCATCGCCTCTGACAGTGGCACACTCATCCTCAGCGGCGTCACTGCACAGAACAGCGGCACGGGAGTCACCTTCAGCGGTCATGGAAACATTGATGTGCGGGGAAATCTCGCTCTCGCCACGGGCACAATGACCAAAGAAGGTCGCGGCACTCTAACCCTTGGCGGGAGCAACACGGCCACGGGCACCACGACGGTGACGAATGGAACGCTCAGCCTCAACTTTGCAGGCACCACCGCGCCCGCAGCAAATATTCTTTACACCGGGGTTACCGCAGCAGCCTTATCCCTGAGCAACAGCGCCTCTCTCATCCTCACTGGCAAAAGTGGAGCTACCAATAGTCAAGCCCTCACCACACTGACTTTAGGTAACTCAGGCAGCTACCGCATCTCGGCGCAGCAAAATGGTGCTGCAAGTCTGAGCCTAAACTTCACTACTCTCACTCGCCCTAGCGCCACGGTTCTGCGATTTGATCTTCCTACCACAGGAACTATCACCACCACGACAGGGGCAAACAATACGCTTTTGACAAGCACAGGCGGGGTGGCTTACGCCACGGTAGGCAGCAGTGACTGGGCAGCCACAGCCACCTCAGCCACAACATCCAGAAACATCGTCGGCCTTTCCAGTATCAATGGTTATACCGCCAGCACTTCATCAACGCTGGAAGGCAATGCAGACATTGCGCTCGGAGTCACCACGACGACCCTGACAGCCAACACGGCCATCTCCAGCCTGCGTTTCAACCAACCGCAAACCACCCTCATCACTCAGGATACCCCTGGCCGAATCTTGACCACCGGAGGTATTTTAGTTACGCCAGAGGTAGGAGCTCATGATGTCACCATCTCAGCCAGCACCTTGCGTGCGCCGACCTCAGCGGCTGATCTGGTCATCATTCAAAACAACACCCAGGGTCTGCTCAAGATTACGGGCAAAATCAGCAACAATGCAGGAGCCACTGTCACAGGTCTAACAAAAGCCGGTCCTGGCACCCTGCTGTTAGAATATTCGGCAGGCTACCTCGCTGGCGATTACAGCGGGGCTCATCGTATCTTGGAAGGCACACTCCAACTGGCTTCCAGCACAGGGAGTACCATCACCTACCCCGTGTATCACAGTAGCGTTTTCACCCTGGGTTCAGGGGCAGCAAGTGGCAAGCTTGTGCTCGGCAGTGGCACCGTGCCCATTCTTCAATATGGAGGTCTGCGCACCGACGGCTATGGCACTAACAATGCCGTCGTCAGTGGCAGCAGCACCTATTCCACTTTCTTGACCTATGCGACTGGCACCCATGATTTTCGCAATGGCTTCATCGGCGGCCCTGGCGTGAATGAAGACAATCTGAATCTCACCATCAGCATCGGCACCACCCAGCTTGGCCCCGCCAATACATTCAAAGGGAAAACCAACATTTCACGGGACACGGTGGAAGTCACCACCTTGGCAAACGTCGGGCTACCAAGTTCTTTAGGCACTGGCAATGCCAATGCAGCCGCTGCCATCATTGACATGACGACCCTTTCCACCACCGCAACGAACGTGGCTGGCGTTTCCACCCTGCGCTACATCGGCAGCACAGATTCCGTCACCAATCGCCCCATCGCCATCACCAACAGCGACGTCATTCGTGATGTCCTTTCCGTCACCGCCAACATCGAAAACACAGGCACAGGCACGGTCAAGTTTACCAGCCCATTTACTGCGGGTGGCAGCAATCTTGCCCCGCGTTACTTGAGACTTGGCGGCACCCAGACAGGAGCCAATGAGATCGTCAGCATTGGCGATACCATAGCAAATCCGAGTGCACCTGGGCTTGTCTTGGAAAAATACGGCAGTGGCACCTGGACGCTCACAGGAAGCAGCACCCACACAGGAGGTACCATTGTCACTGAAGGCACGCTGCAAGCAGGCAATACAGCCGCAGGCGGCTCTGCTACAGGCCTAGGCACCGTGACCGTTCAAAGTGCTGCCACGCTCGGAGGCACTGGCCGTATCGCTCCTGCAGCAGATCAGTACATTTACCTCAATGCAGGCATTCTCAGCGTCGGTGATAAAACACTGGCATCCCCTGCCCCGGGTCGTCTGGAGATCGCCCTTAATGGCGGCAGTGCCTTGATGGTGGAAGGCAATGCCGTTTTTGAAATGGATCTCTTTTCAGGTGGAGGTTCAGGACTCAATCAATCGAGCAATGCCTCAGCCGCAGATCTCCTGGTGGTGACCAATGCCATCAATCTCGGCACCAGCACTACTTTAAAAGTCGGCAACCCCAATCACATGACTCAATTTGCCTCCGGGGACACGTGGAGACTATTCGACTGGAGTGGCCTCGTAGAACCTGTGTATGGCACATTCGCTCAAACGGAACTTCCCACGCTCAGTGCTGGGCTGACGTGGGATCTGAGTTATCTCTACACCGATGGCACCCTTGTGGTCACTTTGGTGCCAGAGCCCTCCCGCTTATTGCTCCTTGTCATCGGTAGCACGGCATGCTGGGTGCATCGACGCCGCCAAACCTCAGCCAAAGCCTGATTTGATAGATTACCAGTTTTAACAAAAAGCCCCGCCGATAGGTCCTGAACTTTCAACATTCAGACACATCATGCGGGGCTGATAGCGTGCCCCGTGGATGGGGGCACGACATGAGACCAGGGGATCAATCCACCAGGGGCAGCAGGTTTTCTTTGCACCACTGGCCGTTCTGCTTGGTCACACCATCGGGATCCTCGACGGCGATGTGGGCCTCATCTTCACAGATGATCCAGCCCTCATATTTCCGCGCGACCAGCCATTCGGTGATCTTGTGGAAGTCGAGCTTGCCTGTTCCCATCTGGGCCCATGGCTCAGGACCATTGCCGGAGTAGTCCTTGTAATGGATGTGGTTCACCAAGTGCTGGAATTTATTCAGCGTGGCAATGACATCCATGCCGCCACGGATGATATGGCCCACATCAGGCGTCCAGCCCGTCACTTTGGGGTCCAGGCTGCTGAGGACCACATCGTAATCTTCCTGGGTGCGCACCAGAGATGGTGGTGGGCTATTGGGATGGTAGGAAGCCTTGATCCCCAGATCTGCGGCCCGCTTGGAGACATTGTTGACATTGCGCGCCACATTGAGGCGGCGGCGCTGAAGATCGTTTTTACGACCGCTTGGCAGCGTTACCGTGCCCAGCATGGAACCTGGGAAATGCTTGAGCAGATCCAGCGTGAAGTCAGCCGCCTCTTTTTCAGCAGGTGTTTCCTCATCGCCATCCCACGCGCAAACCAGAGCCAGACCGGCAAGCTTGACGTTGTGCTCCTGCAAAGCGTCCTTCAGGCGGATTGGGTCACAGAAATCACCCAGCCAATATTTGCCGCAACCAAGAGCGCTTTCAGAAATCTGGAGGACCATCGGCTCGATCCCCGTGAAGCCGGCCTCGCCAGCCACTTTGATCATGTGGTCCAGTTTATTGTCGTAGCCCTTGCCGGTGCCCTGCATGAACCAGGTATAGACCTGGGAGCCAAATTCAATTTTTGCCATAAAGTAGGGATTGCTGTCGGTTATAGTTTTGGATCGCTAAAAAGCGCGCCGGTTTCCAGGCGCAGGCGGTATTGGAAACGACAGGCCGAGGGATGTCCAGCAGCGAATTTATCGTCATCTTTGAAGACTCGGTCCACAAAGCGCCTCAAGCCCAGCCCCAACCATCCAGTCGCGACTCGAAACTGTTGCGGAAATCTGGAGCTTGGGCCGTTCATCGACCAAAGCGGTCGTAATATTTTGCTCCATAGGTTTCGTAACGCTTGATCAGCGCAGCGTTCTTGGTCTCAATGGGCGTCAGTTTTCCCGCCACATCCAGCGCCACAGGCATGTACCAATCCACTTTGGCAAAGTGTTCCTGCATGTCCTTGATGGTAAAAGAATAGCCGTGCCGGGCATAGATCTCATTCCGCATCAATCGCAGTTCCTCCTGCCTCAAATTTTCCACATCGGCTTCCTTGAGCAGTTTGGTCGAGGTCTGAGGGTATTTACCCGCCTTCGGATTGTATTTAAACTTTTGCGCTTTCAAGGTCAGCGGTACGCCCGTCTTTTCTTTGTTTTGGGGTTCCCAGTTGCCTGTCAAAGCCTTGTCTTTCGCATGGAACGTCAGGTTAAAAACACCATCTTCTGCGTGGTCCCCCGGCTCCTTTCCAACAAAGGCAATCCCCTCCTCCACCTTGCTCCAGGCCCCGCTAAAGGCACGCTCGTTACCCTGCACCACACTGTAGCCAAGGACGGTCTGACCCACCACTTTTTCGATGCTCACCGTGATCTTATGCTGATCAAACATCCCAGTGTAAGTTCCGATAGCAGAGGAGGCCATCTTGTCTGCCTGCTGAATGTCGTCATTCGTCAGTGGCTGGGCTTGCATGGGCAAAACCGTGATTAGGCAAGCCATGGCGACCAACGTCATAAATCGAGATTGAAGGGTGATCATTCAGACCGACTATACTTCTTTGAAGATGCCTACCAAGCCAAAGTTCGGAACGATCTTTAAGATCTTACGATTCGCTGCCCTGGCCTGGTTTACTTGGCTGATGCTACGCATCACTCTTGAGTATTTCCCCCTCAGGGACGACGCAGCTTTTCTCCAAATCAAGCAGCAGTATCTCGGTATCCAGCATTGGAAAACTGCGTTTTGGATTCATGTTTTTACCAGCATGTTTGCCCTGCTAGCGGGCTTCACACAGTTTTTCCCCATCCTGCTGCGCCGAATGCCGCAGATCCACCGCTGGATGGGCCGAGCCTACCTGATCAATGTCTGCTTCATCACCGGTCCAGCCAGCCTAGTCATGGCTTTTTATGCCAATGGTGGATGGACCTCGAGACTCGCCTTCATCCTCCTTGCCCTGAGCTGGATGCTCACCTCCGCCATGGGTTGGCGCACGGCATTGCAGCGGGATTGGACACGGCACCGTGAGTGGATGCTGCGCAGCTATGCCTTAACGCTTTCGGCCATTACACTGCGGGTTTGGAAATACTCGCTGGTTTTTCTGTTTGAGCCCCGGCCCATGGATCTGTATCGCATTGTCGCGTGGCTAGGCTTCGTGCCGAATCTGCTTTTGGTGGAGTGGCTCATCTATCGCCAACGCAAGGCTCGCTCGCGGCCCTGATTTCCTTCCCCAAAAAGGTAAATCCCAAGTTGTTGAGCGCGTGAACTGGGCATTAAAAGTAGGAGCATGATCCGAAACCTCATCCTCGACTGGTCAGGCACATTGGCTGACGATCTAGGGGCCGTCATTGCTGCCACCAATGGCGTCATGGCCCACTATGAAAAGCCGCCTTTTACCCGGGATCAATTCAGGGAGGTCTTCCAGCTCCCTTACACGGAATTTTACCGTCAGATCCTCCCCAATGTGCCTCTACCTGATCTCCAGGCACTGTATTTAAAACACTTTCCTGAAGAGACGGCACACTCGGTCCCGATGCTCGATCATGCCCAGGAGTTTCTTCAATTTGCCGCAGACTCCGGCAGGCGCATGTTCATTTGCAGCAGTGCTCCCCTGGAGCATGTGCAGGCCCAGGCCTCGATCAATGGTGTCTCTCACTTCTTTGAGCATTTCCACTGTGGCATCATTGATAAATGCGCTCATGTCCCCAGCCTCTTGGCACAGCATGGCCTTAGCCCCCACGAAACGGCTTTCGTTGGCGACATGCGACATGATATTCAAGCGGGTAAAGCAGGCGGACTGACCACCATCGCCACAGCGACCGGGTATGAGTCCGTCCCCACTCTCATGCAAGCCGAGCCGGATATTCTGGTGAAAAATCTGTCTGCTTTGACACGCCTCATGCGCTCGTTGACAATGTAAATATGAATTCCCCTGCCCCTGCAGACGAAATCCTGATCCAAGGGCTGGACCTGCCTGTCCAGATCGGTGTCCCAGATGAAGAACGCGCAGCTTGGCAAACGCTCCAGGCGGATATAACCCTCCAAGTCGCCAATCGGTTTGAAAAAATGGCCGATCAGCTCGACCAAACCACAGATTACTCGGCAGTTGCCACTCGGTTACGCGCTCTAGCGGCGGAGAAACCCCGACAACTGATTGAGACTTTGGCCGCAGAAATCGCGGCGTGTTTATTAAACGAGTTTGGCGTAAAGGCTGTCACCGTGCAGCTTCGCAAACGTATCCTGCCTGGGTGTGACCACGTGGCAGTGCGTCTTATCCGCCCCTGAATCACCCTTTACCCCGAAGAAAAGCTTGTCTGATACCCCGATGGATGGTTTGCTTGGTGAATCGCGCGACACGGATCGCTCGGTCAGAGGAACCATGGAGACCACGCCGGATCAGCCCCCAGCCAGTAGCAGCGCAGCCGAAGATCGCGCGCTGGTGGAGCGTGCCCAGGCGGGTGACACCCGCGCCTTTGATGAATTGGTGCGTAAATACACCCCCAAACTTTACGGTCTTGTGTACAACATGACCTCCAATCGCGAAGATACCGCCGACTTATTACAGGAGATCTTCGCGAAGGCCTACCGTTCCTTGAAGCGTTTCATGGGGAAATCATCCTTCTACACCTGGATCTATTCGATCTCGGTGAACATGACCCTCAATTTCCTCAAAAAACGGGGGCGTCACGCCAAAATTAGCCTGGATGATGTGGATAGCGGGATCCAAAACGACCCCGATTTCATCAAAATCACCACGGCCAATCGCGATACGGTTCGTGAGGTAAATATCCATGAGCTGCAAAAAAGATTGAACACAGCCATGATGAAGCTGTCCGAAGACCACCGAACCGTAGTGACTCTCTACGATGTCCAGGGCCTTCAACACAACGAGATCAGCAAGATTCTCGGAGTGTCAGAAGGCACTGTGAGATCTAGGCTTTTCTACGCTCATCGGCTTCTTCAGACATATCTTGAAGATTTCGTAAGGTGACACAGTTCCTGCTAACATTACGCTCCTGATACAACTCCGACGCACTACCATGAACGAATTCGAAAACATCCAAAGGCTGCTTCGTCTGAAACAGTATGAGACTCCTGGTGATGATTTTGTGGAAGATTTTGTGACCCAGTTCCGCGAGCGTCAGCGCTCTGAGCTTCTGCGCCAATCTGCCCGAGGACTTCTCTGGGAGCGCGTGAATACCTTTTTCAGCGATATCATCTCTCCCAAATGGGCCACGGCGACCGCCACTGCGGGCTTTGCCATCTTAGCTGCATGGGGCACATTAGGTGTCGTTGGTTCCGCGACTCACAAAGGAGCCGACTTTGCCATGACCTCAGATGGTTCCATGCCTGCGGTCCTACAAAATAAACCTTCCTTTGCAGTGGACAGCGAATTGATCAAAGAGGCTCTGCCACAGCAGCAGGAACTTGAAATCGAAGGCATCTTGCTCAGCCGTCACTTTGAAGGTGATGAATTGGCAGCCTCTTCCGCCAACTTGTCTCCAATTTCGACTGAATTGCTGCCCGTAAGTGACTTCGGTCGTTAATATAAATTTTCCGTTCCAATTTTTAGATTGGAACTGATTCGAGGGGAATGCGTGTAACATGCATTCCCCTTTTTTTTGCGAGTTTTTGGTCCCCTAAAAGTCTTTAACTCCTACCAGTGCAGAGCTCACCCCCCGTAGGATGGGGTAGATCTTGAATGAACCTGCTGAATAAACGCAGGATTGCTATCACCACGCACGTTCTGTGCTCTGCTCTCTGTCATGCGCTGCCGAATTCTCTGTCTGATCGCCGCCAGTTGCTCGCTGTTGTTGCCTTTATCGGCTCAGGAGCTGGATCTCGACCGCTTATTTGAGGATCGAAATTTAGGTCCCGTGGCCCAGCTACTGGCCAAAGGAGATTACGAACTGTGTGGACGCATCTGCGAAGCTGCCATTCAACGCGGGATGAAAGCCCCTGAATGGAGGCTCCTACGAATAAGAGCTCTCATGCGCCAAGGTCAGGAAGAGACCGCTCGGGATGAAGTACAATTGGCCGTAAAAACCTTCCCGGAAAATTTAGAACTCCTCATGCTTCAGCATGAGAATGCTTTATTGTTAGGCCGTCAGGACATAGCAGATCAGGCTTTAACGGCCGTCAATGCAGCAGCCAAAACGAAACGCCCCCAAGATCGCACCGCCCAAGATTGGGTATCTTTAGGCCAAGCGGCTTTAGCACTGGGAGCCGATGCCAAAAAAGTCATTGAACAATATTTCGCCGTCGCGCAAAAGAAGGATCCCAAACTTGAGGCGGCCTATCTAGCCGAAGGCCGTCTAGCCCTAACTAAAGACGATGATGCCCGCGCTGCGGATGTCTTTCGCACAGGGCTCAAAGCCCATGGCGAAACCGCCCTTCTCCGCACTGGGCTCGCTCAGGCTTTTGCCAGCAGCGACCGCGAAAAACAGATGGAAAACATCGCCCGTGCGCTGGAGCTGAATCCCCTTCAAGCTGAAGCCTACCTCATGCAGGCAGAGATGCTCATCGGCGCAGAGAAATTCATGGATGCTGAGGCAGCGATCCAGAAAGTGCTGGATGTTCGTGAAAATTGTCCGGAAGCCTGGGCTCTACGCGCCGCAGTGGCCCTTCTCAGTGCTGCTGGAGAGGGGAAGGTCAGAGCGGCACGAGAGCGAGGCCTACAGCGCTGGGCACAAAACCCAGAGGTAGATCACATCCTTGGCCGTGTGATTTCGCGCGCTTATCGCTTTGCCGAAGGGCAGGCTCACCAGCGCCAGGCACTTGCTTTTGATTCTAAATTTCTTCCGGCAAAAGTGCAGCTCTGCCACGATCTTTTGCGCCTGGGAGAGGAAGAGGAAGCCTGGAAACTGGCGGCTGAAATTCGTGACCGCGATGGCTACAACATTCAGGCCCACAACATAGGTCTTTTGGAAGCTGAGATGAAGGGGTATGTCACCCAGAGTTATGATGACTTCATTCTCAAGATGCCGAAGCGAGACTGGCCTATCTATGGAGAGCGGGCGCTCACTGTCTTGCGTGAGGCTAAATCAGTCTTAGCCGCTAAATATGGCCTCGAACTCAAGCGACCGGTCATGGTAGAGTTTTTCGGGGCCCAGCAGGACTTTGCCATTCGCACCTTTGGCAGTCTGGGCGGCCAAGGTCTTTTAGGCGTCTGTTTCGGCACCGTTATCACCATGAATAGCCCTGGCGGTTTGGCCCATGGGAGGAATAACTGGGAGGCCACCTTGTGGCATGAGTTTTGTCACGTTGTCACCCTGACTCTGACCCGCAACAAAATGCCTCGCTGGCTCAGTGAAGGCATCAGTGTGCATGAGGAAGCTCTACAAAATCCTGCCTGGGGAATGAACATGAACGCAGAGTTCCGCCAGATGATTTTGGACGAAGAGGCCATCACTCCCATTGGTGAACTGACCAGTGCTTTTTTAAATGCCAAGGATGAAGATCACCTAATGTTCGCTTACTTTCAGTCCAGCCGTGTTGTCGCCTGGCTGTTAGAACGTTTCGGGCAGGATTCCATCCAGCGTATTCTCAAAGACCTGGCTGAGGGCAAACGCATCAATGAAGCCTTGGCTGCCCATACTAAAGAATTAGGCAAACTCGAAAAAGAGTTTGAAAAACACTTCAAAGAACAAGCTCAAAAGCAGTTTGGAGCGCTCGCGGATTGGCAAAAGCCCAAACCCGAAGAGGTCAATCTCCAGGACCTTGCCGCCCTTAAGTCCTATCGCCAAAGTCATCCCAATCATTTGTTAGCCACCCAAAGTTATGTGCAAATGATGCGCGAGCAGGAAGAATGGGAAGAGGTCATTCTGGCTGTAGATCAACTCATTCGCCTCGTTCCAGAGGACACCAGCACGAAGAGCGGTTACCAAATCAAAGCAGACGCCTTAAACAAATTGGGGCGCAAAGATGAGGAGATTCAAATTCTCCGCTACATCGCTGAAAAAGAGAGCAGTGCCATGCCTGTTTTTCTGCGCTTGATCGAAGAAGATCGGTCGCAAAAAAATTGGGCTTCTCTACGCACTCAAGCTCAGCGCGCCATTGCCCTTAATCCCTTTTTAAAGACTCCTCAGCAGGCACTTGCCGAAGCTGCTGAGGCTGAAGGGCGTATCGAAGAAGCGATCGAAAGCTACCGCCGGGTTTTGATTCTCGCCCCTGAGACAGCTGCCCAAACTCATTTCCACCTAGCTCAGTTGCTCAAGAACCGAGACGCATCCCAGGCCAAAAAACATCTGCTAGATGCCCTTTCCCTGGCCCCTCGCTTTCGCGAAGGGCATGAAATGCTTCGTAACTGGCCTCCATGACACAGGTTTGTTCCCCTTCACCGGGTAATGTAGTCCTTCATAGCCCCTAAGATGACGGTTACCGAAAGGGCACCCGCATCAGGAAAACCAAGGCAGGCCTCTCCTAAAGTTTTGGCACGGCCAAATTTAGCGATCATGCTTTTACTCGCCTCTAGCCCAGCTAGTGAAGCCTCGTGAACAGCCACAATTGCGTCGCTCAAGGTTTGATTCACAACTTGGCTCGCTTGATCCGCCGCCGGCTGCATCGCATCCACCACCGTTTTATCTCCCACCGCAGCACCTCCACGCTGCTTCACTCCATCGACCCCGGCTTGCAAAAATGCCTCGAGGCCCGCTGCATCAAAAGACTCTTTTCCATTCAAGGCTTTCCCTCCGTTGCGAAAGAACGTCCCGAAGATCGCCCCTGAAGCCCCTCCCATGCTGCTCATCATCGCCATGCCGACGGATGAAAAAGCTTTTTCGACTGACTCAACTTCACCACTATTCAATTTCTCAGTCGCAGCCTTCATCCCGCGCTCCATGCCCAGCCCGTGATCGCCATCTCCCAAATTACGGTCTGCCTCAGAAAGCTCCGGCTCAGCAGCGATGATGCGCTCGCAGGCTAGCAAAAGCATGGATTTAACTTCGTCTTTGGAGAGGCTGTTTTTTGGCATGGTGATGGAGTTTTAATGATCAAGGAGCAACTTCAAAGCTCAAAATGAGAAACAACTCATCAAAGAGTTCGCTAGAAAAGAAGACCTTCGACTCCGTGGCCAGCCCTGCAAATAAGAGCCTTGAGACTTTGACAAGAATGCCAGATTTCCTAGATTTATTCATGCCGCAACGACAGCTTGAGAATGTGTTTAGCATGCCTTCAAGGTGGTCAAAAAATCGAGGTATTCGCCCATGGACGTTCAAGACCTCCCACACATCGTCATTCGTGCCTGCATGCAAGTGCATGCCACACTGGGCCCAGGACTGACACGTGAAGCATACGAGGAGTGCTTGGCTGTAGAACTACGAACTCTGGAGATTCCCTATGAGCGTGGAAAACCTCTGAATTTCATCTACCGTGGTCAGCAGATCCTAGCGGCGGCAAGCTTAGACTTCGTCATTGAGCAGGCACTCATGGTCAGGGTGCTAGCGTGTGAGGATATGTCTGAAATGGAACGACGAGGCATGGAAACTTGGCTAAAACTCAGTGGATTGAAGACCGGTTTGATTGTGAATTTTCAAGTGCCTGTTTTAAGGAAGGGCATTCATCGCATTTCGCTCAAAAGACGAGAGGATCCAGCAACCGATGATTCTCAAAAATGAAAAGTTTAGGCCAGCCGCCTCATTCTAGGTAGTTTCCATTCGGTTCCGATGTTCGCATCATGCTGACAATGAACGGTTCATGCCAGCAATCCGAGGATGAATGGTGTGAATGCCCCCCATGAAAAAATAGCCGTTTGAGAACTTCAAACGAGCATTAAAGGAATGTGACCTTCAAATTCCCAAGGAGGTTTTGAATAAGCGAGACAGCCCTGTAGAGAGTGGCCTAGGGAAGACCTTTTGCAGGTACTTCGTGCGTATTTAGAAAAAAGAATTGCACCTAGCCCAGGATCAGCTTTCCTAAGGCTGTCATTTGAAATTAAAAAACGAAAATATTTCTTACTGAAAAAGTGAGTATCAACCCCCAGCAAAACTATATTCTCCGAGATCCTCATGATCGCGTAGAGGGGGGCGCTGTAGCAAAAAGAGACCTGACTGAGATTGACCTTCAGGAAAGAAACCTCGTCCACAAAATCGAACGGCGAAATGGTTACTCAGCCAGATCTGCCCTCCTCGACAGCCAAGATTCCGAGCCTCTTTGCAATGCCTGGATTGATGGCATTGAGGATCGAGTGGCGTATATTTATGACTTCGATAGCCAGCAGTTGATCGAGAATGGTGAACGTCTTGCAGGACTTTACGGATATGCCTCCGAAGAAATCCAGTCCCTGCCCGGAGGGTGGGACTCTTTGGTGCACCCAGACGATTTGGAACGGGTGCGCCTAGGGCGCGAAACACTGACACGGGGTCAAGCCGAGACGGTCACCGTCCAGATGAGAGTAGCCTGTAGGGATGGCCGCTGGGAATGGATTCAGCATGATTGGAGGGCCCTGCGAAGAAACCCCCAGGGGGAGATGACGCGGGCCATCGGTTTTGTGCAAGTGATCACCCCACTGGCACTTTCCACCCAAGCCCTACGAAATGAAGCTTCCCTCAATGCATTGTGTCGTACTCTGGTGGAGGAATGGGTGGACGGGATCTTTTTGGTGGATGAGCAGTGGCGCATCCTCTTTGCCAACCAAGGTGCTTTAGATACTTTAGGTTATACCCAGGCAGAATTGCACGGTCGTTCCATCAAGCACGTGGTGCAGATGGATTTAGGAAAGAAAAAGGAACCCACCCTTCCAAAAACCTGCCAGAAGGTAACCATCCGCGGGTCTCATCTGCAAAAAGACGGTGGCAAGCATAAGGTGGAGGTGGTGCTACGAAGGCTACCAGGAGAAAGAGTTCTCGTCACCACACGTGATATTCGGGAACAACTCGCCGCAGAAGAATTCACCCGCCGGCAGGCCGCTTACTACCGTGGTTTATTCGAAAACAACCCTTCAGGTGTAGCCGTTTTCGATACGACTTTGCAAATCACCAAAGTGAATTCCGCCCTGCGATACATGCTGGGCTACACGGATAAGCAGCTCACACAAATGCGCATTCCAGATTTACTGGATGGGCAAAACAGACCTGAAGAAGATTTTTGGAAACAGGTGGTGGAGGCCAACTCCAAACCTAGGCGAGAGATAGAGATCACTCTCAAACGCCGCGAGGGAAAAAGTCTCTACGCTCACGCAGCCGTCACTTTCTTGCCAGATACCGCCCATGAAAGTGGCCAAGGCATCATCATCTTTACCGATATCAGTGCCCGGCGCCAGGCGGAGCAAGAGTTAAAAAGACAATCGCAACTCAATGATACCCTCGTTCGAGAATCAGCCGCGATGATCGGCCTCGTTGATCTCGAAGGACACATTCAAAAGGTCAATCCAGCGGTCGAGAAAATCTCCGGTTATTCCGCCAAGGAACTAGTCGGTAAGACCATCTGGGAAAGTGGTCTGGTGGATACGGAAGAGTTACCTCGAGCCCGTGAACGATTGAAAAAATTGGTCGAAGGAGCCCCCCGCGTGACGGCCATCTCACGGGCGAGAACCAAGTCGGGTGACCTCCGCATCATCCAGGTCCATAACACGGCCACACGCAACGCTGACCAGCAGATCGAAGGCTTCATCATCACGGCGATTGACATCACAGAGCAACAGCGCCTTCAACATCACCTGATGGAAGCTATCGAGCAGGAGCAAGCCCGCATCGGCCATGACCTGCATGACGGCGTGGGCCAGCTACTCACCGGTATCGGTGCCCTGGTGGAGATGCTCCAGCTACGCCTTAAAGGCACGGAGGAATCTGAAGCCGCCCGCATCCATGAGCTTGTGCGGCAGGCCATCCAACAAGTACGGCAACTCTCCCGCAACATGTCCCCAACCGCGATTCAGCATCGCGACTTGGCTGCATCTCTGGAGTTGCTAGCAGATACGGTCAGGACCAGCTTTAGACGGGAGTGCACCTTCATCACCGAGATGGAGGTTAAAGTGACGGATTCCAGCATCAGCAGTCACCTCTTCCGCATTGCCCAAGAATCCATCAACAACGCCATTCGGCATGGTAACCCGACTCATATTGAGATCAGCCTCCGTCAAGAAGGCCCGACCCAAGCCGTGATGGAAATTTACAACGACGGTCGCGCTTTTGATTGCCGACCCGGCTTTGAAGGCATCGGCCTCCGCGTCATGAATTACCGCGCCAGCCTGATCCATGCTGACTTTTCTGTGAACTGCCCTCCTGAAGGAGGAGTCAGAATCACCTGCAAATTTCCCCTACCTTCCGAGGAGGGGTCACCCCAAGCGACGTTAAAACCAAACCAAAAGCAAAAATACAAACCGTGAAATACAAAATCTACATCCTCGATGATCATCCGATCGTGATCGAAGGTCTGAAGAAAATCCTCGAAAATCAAGAAGACCTCCAGATCGTTGGCAGTTCTGAAGATGCCAATACGGCCCTGCTCCAAATCCCCAAGCTGAAGCCTGATGTTATCATCTTGGACATTACCCTGAAAGACCGCAGCGGTGTGGATCTTGTTAAAAAACTCAAGCAGAGCCATCCAGAAATTCATGTCCTGGTTTACTCCATGCATGATGAAAACGTGTATGCCGAACGTTGCCTCCGTGCAGGCGCGATGGGCTACATCATGAAGGGCGAGAGCGCAGTCCGTGTACTCCAGGCCGTGCGCCAGGTGCTCGGCGGTGGTTTCTTCTTCAGCGCCAACCTCCTCGGTAGCATCGTTTCCGGTGGCGGTCCCCGCTCCGGCTCTCGTGGTGAACCAGGACGCATGCTGAGCGACCGCCAGCTTGAAGTCTTCGAAATGGTGGGCCGTGGTTTTGACTCCCATGAAATCGCTGAGAAGCTTCAACTGAGCGCCAAAACCGTGGACGCTCACAAAGCCAACATCCGCCAGAAACTGGGTCTTGCCTCCGCACGCGAACTGCTCATGGAAGCTGTCCGCTGGGTGGAAAAATAGGATCTGACTGGAGTTGATAAACTCCTCACATCAACCGCCTGGAGTCCTTGGGGTGCTCCTGGCGGTTTTTTTGTGCCCCTTTCCGCCCCCCGGTCACTCGGCATCCACTTTGAAAAACTCCACCGGTCCCACAGGATTGAACCGAAATTCCAGTTTCCCCTGAGCGTTGATGGTCACCTGGGGTGCAGTGAATGGAAATGAGGTAAAAGACGACAAATTCGTAGAACGACGCAGCCCCATAGTCAAAGTAAAGTGTCCCGTTTGAGGATCACGCCTGAGCAGAGGCTTGCCAACATGGAGAGTCTCGATCTGTGCTGAATTGTAGAGACCGGCCCCAGAGGCTGTGGAAAAATAGGTCTGCACGCGGCTTGCCTGCGCCACTTGCCAGTCAAAGCCCAAAGACGCCATCTGAAATTCAGCTGCGTCACTCAGACCATCACTGTCTCCATCCACATTGAAAGCCAGAGAATGACCGGTGAGACGGATGTCGTAAGGATTGCGTAGCACATCGTTGCTGCTGATCCGAAGAAATGCTGTTTTGGCGCCACCAGATGAGGCGGTGAATCGAACACTAAAAGTTGTCGTACCGCCGCCTGCAAGCGGAGCCGCCGGGAGGGTCAGCACCTCAAAATCGGCAGCCTGCGAACCTTCCTTGAGAATCTGCAATCCGGTCAGATTGTCAGATCCGAGATTGCGGATGGTGTAGATTTTCGTCAGAGCCGAGCCGGTCAACAACGGACCAAAATCACTTGTCCCCCCATCAACCAAGGCACTGCCCGAAGCCTCTTCGACGAGCATTTCTACAGGCCCCGAACGACCGACACTCAACCCATAAGTTTTTTGGGTCACACCGTCCTCCGCCGTCACGACAATCTGTATGGACGTCACCCCAACATTCAGTGGAATATTCGGGCTGGCCTGCCCTGAACTTACGGTAACCCCATTGACCTTCAGAGTCGCTGCCGCCTGAGCCAGCGAGGGAGTCACCTTCAAGGTGGAAATTCCATTAGGCACTTCCAGGCTGTAAGCGGTGACAGCCGGAGAAAACGCCGGCACGAATGTACCATAACTCACCTCGAGACCGGACAGATTCGCGTCACTGGAAAAGCTGGTGCCGCGAAGAAGAGCTGTAAAGTCAGGGCGGTCCGGATCATTGCTGGATATCCTAAGCATGGCTGTGCGGGGCCCGGGTCCCGTGGGTCTATAGCGGATCGTCAGTTCTGTGTTGCTGCCTGGACCGGACAAAGGAGAGGTCGGAGAAGTGGTAATGCTGAACATGGTGGCATCCTCCCCCTCTAGGCCACAGGTTGAAATAAGATCGGCACGGCCCGCATTGGTGATCACAAAGGTGCGGCTGCTCTCCTGCCCCACCAGGACCAGGCCGAAATTGGTCTGGCCACCGCTGGCAAAGTCAGCACCTACAGGCTGTTGCACTCGCAGCTTGGCAACCGCAGGCTCAGGCACATAAACTATTTTCCCGGCACTGGGCACTCCTGCGGAATACAGTGTTAACAGGGCGTGCCCCACCGGGACATTTCTAACCTGTGCGGAGGAAAACAGCGAATCGGAGAAGGTCGAAGCGCTGTCGGCTTCGACAAAGACCGAATATCCGTTCGTCAGATACTTCAACTGGGCCATCGGATGATTAACGGCGGAATTCTGTGTCGTCCCGCCTCCAGCTTCCGGACGATCTGTAAAACCGCTGCCGTCCACCATCAGCCGGTCGCCCGAATCGAAAATAGCCGAGTTGACCAATGGTCTGGATTGCAGCTTTGCAAGCGAGCCTGGATCATAAACTGCGGCTGAGTCCAAGGCTCCTTCGGATCCGATACCACCAGCCACCAGCACCTTGTCAGCCCCTAACAACACGACATTCATGTAGTAGCGGGCATCTGGCATGGAGGTGGTCATAGTCCACTTGGATGTGTGAGGGTCAAAGATTTCCGCTGCGGAGATTGAATTGGCGTCAACATCCAATCCACCCAGAATAACGACCTCTCCGCTGGGCAGCGAAACTGATTCGTGCAGATAGCGCGCCATGGCAATGCTGCCAGCAACGGACCATAGGCCAGTGCCTGGATCGTAAATTTCGGCTTCCTCCTCCGGTTGGGATTCATCATTGTTACCGCCTGTGACCAGCACTCGTCCATCCGGTAGCAAATTGGAGGTGTGGAAGCTGCGCGCATGCACCATGCTCCCCGTTGAAGACCAGGCTCCCGTCACCGGATCATAAATCTCCACCAATGCGCTGGCTAGACCCAACGGAGTGATCCCGCCACTGACCATGACCCGGCCATCTTTGAGCAAACTGGCAGAGGCGTTCGAACGGGCGAGCATCAAACTCCCGGTGATCTGCCAGGTACCCGACAAAGGTTCGAACAAAGCCGCCCTGCTGAGGATGCCCCCCGTGGAGGTGCCTCCGGCGAGAAGCAGCCGGCCATCCCATAGCAGCGTGGCCGTATGATAGTAGCTGCCTGTGCCCAGATTTCCTGAAGCGCTCCACGTCCCTGCCACTGGATCAAATATCTCGCAGCTCACAGGCGGAATGTTGTTGGACCCAAGACCGCCCACTACCAGGACCCGGCCATCATGCAAAAGGGTGCTGGGTATGCAGATAACGCGCATTCAGCAGGCTACCTGTAGCGGCCCATTGTCCGCTGCCAGTTTGATAGACAACCGCACTAGAGTGCGTGCCTCCCGGACGGGAACCTCCGCTCATCAAAACATTTCCATCAGTAAGCAAAACGGATGAAGACAGATAACGTGCGGCAGGCAGGCTTGTCGCAGGCAGCCACTTGGGAGCCTGATGACGCCACCGTTCGACAGCACCCACCTTTCCTGAAGTTCCCTGACCTCCCACCACCCAGACGTCACCTTGCGGAGACAAGAGGGCGGCCGCAGAATGACGCGCCTGGGTGAGGTCGTCGCCGGCAGAAGACCAATCGCCTGTCACCGGGTCAAAAATTTCAGAGGCCGCCAACGGTGTCCCAGCATTTTGGCCACCGAGCACAAGTACTTTTCCATCCACCAGCAGTATGGCGGCTGCATGGGATCTTGCGGTCGAAAGAGCCTCTACGGAACTCCACAGCCCTGTAGCAGGCTGAAAAATCTCTGCGGAGGTCAAGGGTCCGCTACCCTGCCCCGCAGCCACGAGCACCCGGCCATCAACCAAACGTGTAGCGGTATGGTGATGACGGGCAGTTCCCATGGAAAGAGCTCCATCCCATTGGTTGGCTGTTACGTCGTAGATCTCCGCCACAGCCAGGGTTTGTCCACCGCCCCCCAGCCCCCCGAGTACCAGCACACGACCATCCTGCAACAAAGAAGCCGTATGTCCATACCTCGCCGTTCCCAGATCATCAGCCACGGTCCATTGGTTTACGGCAGGGTTATAGATCTCCACGGACGCTAGAGCAGTTCCGTTTCCCAGCCCTCCAGCGACCAGCACCCGCCCATCAGGCAGCATGGTTGCGGTGTGTCCGCTGCGCGCTTGTCCCATGGCCGCAGCGGCGGACCAAACCCGGGTCTTAGGATCAAATATCTCACAAGAAGACATGACCCCTCCTGTTCCAGTCCCGCCAGTCACAAGAACGCGGCCCGAACGAAGGAGCAGAGCCGTGTGACCGCTGCGCGCCGCCGCCAGCGGAGTGGACTCCGCCACCTTGCCCGTGCGCAGATCACAGCTTTCCGTCGAGGCCAGAGCCAAGTTTCCGATTCCTAGTCCTCCGGCGATCAGCACCTCCCCGTTTGTCATCAGGGTCGCGGTGCAGCCACTACGGCCAGAAGCCAGGGTGGATATTGTGTCAAATTCTCCGGCAGACAGCGAGGATGCGGCCGAGATCCACATCAAAATGGAGGTCTTGAGCAAACCGCGCAGGCACCGATCAAATCGAGGCATAAAGCATGACATAACAAAAAGGATGAAATAGACGCAAAAGGGAGTCAGAGGACGTATCCTCTGACTCCCAGGTGGGTTGAATCAGATCAAGGCGCCAGGACCTGCGTAGTGTCTCCACCTTGCAGGGTCACAAAGATCACCAGACGTCCGCTACCATCCATGAGCGGCTGCTCAATGCGGCGTGAGCCTGTGATGTTCACACCGGAACCAGGAAGATCCACATCAGTGACGACACGAGGAACGCCACCGACCAGGATAGTCTGGCCTGTGCGGATGATCAGGTAGAACGGACCCCCGTTAGGGGACTGGCGCCAAATTCCCTTGTTGTTGCCGTTGGAGGAGTTCGCTGCCACCGGGGGGCTAACTGTCACCAGTCCACCCACAGTCCCGACAAACGCGACTTGGTTGTCACCGCCAGCCAGAGGATGATCCAGAGAGATGAAGGTAGCGGCCTCGTAGCCCTGGGCAATGTCTCCCTCAGCAACGACCATCCGCATGATGCCGTCAGCAGCCGTATTGGCATAGATGCCATGATAATCATTTTCAGGAGCGTTACGGGTGGTCAGCACACCATCGCCATCGGCATCCACCCAGGCGCGCCAAGCACCACGGTTGTCGCCATTGCGTGTCAGCCAGCCTCCCCATGGATTGCCCACCTTGGGGCGTCCAGGGGCTCCTGTCTGAGTGACGGTCCGGTCAGGATTAATGACCCAGCCACGGCGCAGGAGGACTTGCAGCCCTGCTGGATTATTCGCCATACCACCCCAGATACCATCATTGGTCTTGCCATCCGCATTGGTTCCCGTGTTGTTCAACTGGCCGCGGAACGTCACGTAGCCATCTGTGCCCAGAGTGGGTGCCTCCAAAGTTCTGAACGTCGTATCTGCACCGGCATCAGGAGCTGCGTCACCAGTCGCTGCGACTTTGGTGAGAGCCTGCCCACGCGCTGCATAATACACACCGGAACCACCTGTGATGACGGCACCAAAGGCGGCATTGCCATCATCATCCACACGGACAGGATCGCTGAAGTTGCCCGCAAGATTACCAAATTTGGCGGTGGTGGCCCCTGGTGCCACATCCCCCTGACGAGCCAAAATGGACAGCGGCTGAGCCACACCACCCACGAAGCTGGCGCGCAGAATGGCAGTCACATTGGCGTCAGCCCCGGTCGTGAGGACACCCGTTCCTTTCAATGAAACCGAGAAGGCGACCTCCGCATCCGCACCGATCTGAGCGGTGCCCCAGCCTGCGGCAGATGAAAGCGGCGCATTAGCAGTGGTGCCTCCAGAGCCAAATCCAGAGATCTTCACACCAGTGAGCACTTCATCCTCACCTTCCTGGGCGACAAGCAGGGGACCCTGAGGTCCGCCAACTTCGCTCCACAGACCTGTATCATTGTCTGCGGTGATTCCAGAACCTGCGATCCGTGCAACAAAGGACACCTGCCCAGTGCGGTTGATGGCGGGGATCTCCGGCAGCAAGTCATATGTCTGGACCGCGCTTTCGGGATGTTCTTCGCCCGTGAGAGCCACCAACTTGAGAGAGTTGGGAGTCAGGATGTTCTCCGTTTTCCAGATGCCCTTTTCACCGCCCGAAAGTTCACCGGGGAACACGAGACCGCCGTTTTCAGCAAGATACGCACCACGGATGAGCGGACCGAAGGTCCCCACGCTGCCCATTCCAGTCGAATCCGGTGCCAAGTTGCCGGTGACGACGTCACCATAGAATGAAGGCACGGGCAATGGAGGGTCGAAGGCTCCAGTGCCTTCCAGATTGATGACAAAACTGCCTTCAGCATCGGGGTCGTTGCTCGAGATGAGAACGCTGCCGGTGTAGCCACCCAGGCTGTTCGGCTGGAACCTGACCTGGAACGTGGTGGACTCGCCCGCCCTCAGGACAGTCGAAGCCGCAGGAGCATTGATCACACTGAATTCTGGGTCGCTGCCCCCCTGAACGAGGATGGTGCCCAAAACCAGTTTCGCATAACCTTCATTGGTCAGGGTGAAGGTCAGGACATCGCTGGTGCCAGGTGCTACATCACCAAAATCAATCACAGGCGTTGGCGTTACCACCAGGGTCGTGCTGACGGGCTGCTCAACGAGGAGATCGGGATTGCCGACCACGAGTTCCACGTCATTGCCATCTCCACCGAGGTAGTCCACCCAGGCCGGTTTGCCCGAACCCTGGAAATCTGCGGTTACAAGGGTCGCATCATTGAGACCAAGGAAGGTGCCTGCCACAGCATCGGCAGCATCGTTCTCAACGATCACAAAGCTGTCACCCAGATCCGCCCCAGGGAAGCTGCCTGTCAGGAGCAGCGCTGTGTTGTGCAGGGATACTCCACCTGCAACGGTCAAGGCGCGATAACCAGTGGCTTCATTGTTCTGAGCCAAGCCACTGACCGAGATCTCCAGCTCCGTTGTCACGCCAGTCCCGAAGGTGAGGCCTGCGGCTCCTGCAATCGTCATGTCGGTGGTCGTGCGCAGCGGTCGAAAGGCACCCGATTGGGAAGTTACCTGCAAGGTACCAGTCCCTTGAGTAGTGATCGCCCCTGCACCTGCATTTTGAGTGATGTCACCAGCCGCTTTCAGCAGCAGATTCGCGTTTGTCGGCACGGTCACATCCGCAGACACTGTAAGCGTGCTTGTGTGAGTCAGATCACCCACCGTGATGCTGCCAGCGGTGATGGTGTTGAGTTCCAGCCCGACCAGACCCAATATTCCGGCGGCATCAGCACCGCCGATAGAAACTGCCGTTGCGCTCAGCGGACGGAATGTCACGCCATTGCCTGCCACGTTGATGGTAGGATAGGGGTTAGCACCGCTGCTGATAATCCGAACACCATTGGCGATGACTTCGAGGTCACCAGTGCCTGAGGACACAATGGATGATCCATCACCATCCAAACTGAATGGAGGGAAGTAAGCGGCCAATGGGAGGCCATTGCCTGCGGCTCTGATTTCGATATCAGCAGTGCCAGTGGATGCCAAAATACCCCCGGCTGTGATTCGGACCCCGTAGTTGGTCTGGCTGGCGGCAGCATTGTGGCCACCACCCGTTCCAGCCAGAGTAATCTTGCCCGTCGCAGAAGTAATCTCAGCGTTCGAATCCACAAAAACACCAATGTTATCACTGAGGCCAATGCCGCCCACTCCCGTGATTTCAATGGGTGCCGCACCCGTAGAGCTAACGATGGCACCGCCCCCGATGCTCACACCACGATAAGTTCCTGTCGTGTCACCCACGAAGGAACCACCCATTCCTTGAATGCTCAGCTTACCTTCAGCAGCGCTGATGACTGTGCCGACTGCATTGATAAAAACACCGTGGTTACCAGAGCCGGCATTGCCGGGAGCTCCAACGCCGATGATGGAAAGCTCGGCATCACCTTCCACCACCACATCGGCCATCAGGTTGATTGCCACACCGTAGTGGCTGCCACCCGTACCCTGCGTTTCACTGTCACCGGAGATGAGCACATCCCCGCCAGCAGAAGAAATGATGCTTGCAGCACCAGTCACAGTGACCCCAGAGGAATTAGTGGTAGATCCGGCCACTGGGCCCCCTGTTCCTCTAACCGTCACAGTTCCCGGATCAGTTCCGGCGAAAAGACTGCGCACCTTGCCGCCATTAATCAGAAGCACCCCACGGTTTTCACCGCCGGTCCCCGGGGTCGGCCCCCCGGTCACCCCATTTCCGCCGCGTCCACTGACAGTGACATCGCCGGTGCCATTGCTGACTACGCTACCGCCATCCAGACGCACACCCACAAAATTTCCAGAAGTAGCCACAGCGTCACGGTTGGCGATCAAGCTAAGATTTCCGACCTCGACCGAAACCGTGCGATTGCTGACCGAGATATTCAGCAAAGTCTCCACGTCCAAGGAGGCAGTGCCAGTGAATATGCAGTTGCCCGTGAAAGTCACCGCACCAGCAGTAGCCGTGTCGAGATCGACAGAGAAAGAATCATCAAAGGTTCTACCCGTCGTGACCGCAGCACGCCCATTGAACTCGACACCGACAACGCCAGTTCCAAGGCCAACAGCATCGGTGATGTTCACTTCAGTAACGCCGCTCTTGAAGAGAGTCAGAACTGTCGAGCCATTGCCAGTAGCCACGCCTGGGGTCTCGACAAAGTTCCAGGTTCCAGCGCTGCGGGTCAATGTGTAACGATTGTCATTCGGCGCGGCAGGCACGGCGATGACAATGTTGAACGGATCATTGCCAGTATTTGCCAGTTCGATTTCCACCTCAGTCCCAGTAACCACGACCTGTGGAGTGGCGGTGCCACTGACGGGGAAGGTAAACGAAGCTTCATTGACATCGTCACTGACAATCTCCACGTCACCACTGAAGGTGCCTGCCGTAGCGGCGGTGAAGGTCACCGTAAAGTTAGCTGACTGCCCAGGAGCGATCGAAGTCGGCGCGCCACTCACGGCAAATCCTGTAGGAGCAGTAATGCTGCTAATGGCCAGGGTGCCGAGACCATCGTTGGTGATGGTGAACTCTTTGCCGACTGGACCACCCACCGTCGTCGAACCAAAAGCGGTGACTCCCATCTGGGCGTCCGCCAATTCAGTGAGTCCGTCGAAGACCTTGATCTCAGGGGCGACCAGAGTCAGCACCACGTCATTGCCGGCAGCAAGAGGGGTCGTGGAATCTTCATTATAACGCACAAGCAGCTCGCGTGCTGTTCCCCGGAAATTGGGAATCAGGTAGCCTTGTGGCAGTCCCGTGAAATTGCCGGTGATGACATCGACGCCATCGTTCTCTACAATAACAAACCGGGCACCGACGGATGGAGCAAAGACATCGCTCGGAATATCAAGGTCAGAACCAGTGAGGTTCACTGCGCCTGTGACAGTTAGTTTACGGTAGCCAGCTTCAATGTCAGCAGTCGTTCCTTTGATAGGAATTTGGAGAGTCGTTCCACTCCCGAAAGCCACTGATCCAGCGGTAACGTCATTGCCTGTGAGATCTGGATTCACAACGCCTGTTGCGGAGGTGAAGATGACATCGTCCGCAGAGGTGATGACTGCATCCAATTCAACATTGCCACTGGCAGCCAATTCGAGGTCCATGCCCGCTGGGATGGATACTGGCACACCAACCGTCATCGTCGTGGTATTGGTGATATCACCGACTGTCAGTTTGGCAGCAGTGATGCTGTTGATTTCAGCCTGGGGGATGCCAAAGCTGATCACAGAGCCCATCGAAACCACGTCATCGCCTCCCAACGTGGCAGGAATTGCAGTGCGGGGACCGACCGTGACCTCATTGCCAGTGGCGGTAATGACACCCCCGGTTACAATCCGCATCGTGTTCGCCCTAATGAACACGTCACCAGTTCCTGCCGTTGAGACAATGGCTGAATCGGCATTATCCAGGCTAAAGGCCTGAGAATTGGTACCATTGAATTTTTCAATAGCCGTGATGTTGATGTCAGCGGCACCCGTGGAAATAACACGCCCCCCAGTCGTCACACGAATGCCGTTATTACCATTGGTGGCACCAGAGCCTCCACCGGTCGCCGTCACCGTGATGTCACCATCCAGTGAGGTCAGCTGGCTCCCTGCACCCGTGATCTGTAACCCGATGTTATCCGTAGTTCCGGCCCCAGCGATCGCCGTTAAAGAAATTGGACCTTCTCCAGTGGAGCTGACAACACCACCGGCTGCAATGCGAACACCAATTTGAGAGCTGCTGGCGGGCGAATCACCCGCAGTGCCGCTGATGATCAAACTTCCATCTTCAACGGTGATTAACGAATTGGTAGCGTTGACTAACACCCCAAAATTGCTGGACCCACTTGCAGCATCTGCACCTGTTCCCGTGACGGTCACATCTGCATCACCAACACCCTGAATTTGCGCTTGATTTTCGACGGTGACACCAGTTAGACCGCCACCTGTTCCCGTGGAGGCAGAGCTTCCAATCACCTCAATGCTTCCAGCGTTTGAAGTGATCCGGGTGCCGATTCCCGAGATAAAAACGCCCCGGGCACCATTAGTATCGTCACCTGTCGCTCCACCGGTTCCGCTGATCTCGATGGTTCCAGCGGTCATGACATCCGTCGAAGTGCTCTCGACCACTGAACCGGACTGCATGTAGAAACCACGGTTGGATGCTCCATTATCACCATCACCACCGCGTCCCATGAGAGTGATGTTTCCACCACCGCTGGAACTGGCTGTAAAGCGATTGAAATGAATGCCGTTAAACTGTCCCGAGCGTGCCGTTGAGCCCTGGTTGGCCTTCAAGGTAAGATCCCCTTCCACGACAGAAACCGTGCGGCCTGGCGAGGCCCCAGTAAGGTAAATGTTAAGAGGGGTTTCTGCATTCAATGAAGCCTCACCAGTGAACTCGCAATTGCCGTCGAGTCTCACTTCTCCGGCCGTGGCAGCATCAAGCACGACATTAAAGTCATCGTCAAAAGTCCGGCCAGATGTGACCGATCCACGTCCGTTGAAGGTTACCTGCACCAAGCCTGATCCCAGGCCCACCACATCGCTGATGTTTACCTTGTCCACTTCAGACTTCGTGATGGTCAACACTGCGGTATTGGCGCTGCTGACACCCGTCAAAGCAATGGTCCCCCAGGTCCCGCTGCTGCGGGTCAAGGTGTAAGTGGTGTCATTCGGCACAGCGACCGTGAGAGTGAACGGATCCGCGCCAGCAGCGTTGTAAATCTGGACGTCCACATCCGCTTCTCCGGCCATACCACCTGGAGTCACAACTACGTCAGGGGTAACAAAACCTGTGATTCCAAAAGTGAATGGGCTACCTACGGCTTCGTTGCTGGTGATAGATACCGTGCCAGTGTGCGTGTTCGCAGTGTCAGAAGTAAGCGTAACAGTGAAAGTTGTCGTCTGACTAGGCTCCAAAGACAGTGGCATGACAATGCCCGAAACGGCATAGGCTGCCGGAGCACTAACCTCAGTGATCTCGACCGGCGAAACGCCCGAGTTTTGGATGGTGAAAACCTTGGATGGATCGCCTGAGTCTGGAGTCTTTGTCCCAATGTCAATCAATGGAGTAATCTGACCATCCGTGATGGTCACAGCACCCTGAGAAACAGAGATATTGGAAAGGCCAAGACCGATGTCATTGCCGGTTCCCAAAAGATAACCGATGGCCGAGCCACCTCCGAAAGACACTACGGTGCCGTTAGGCTTGCCAGCAAAGGTCCCGGTGACGGCGTCTGCTAAATCGTTCACCAAGAATAGAATCTGGTCCGTTTCAAGCAGGCTGTAGCCGCCAGAGAAGACCACATTCGCGCCACCGAGAGAAACGGTGCCGTTGATGGTGTATTGGTCATAACCCGTGCCTGGCTGGTTGCCCTCAATCTCAATTTCCAGAGTGTCATCAGAATCGATGGCGAAATCACCGTTCACCACGATGGCACCAGGACTAGCGCCAATGCTAAAAGTGATCGCCTTACCAGCACCGCTCACCGCACCGAAGTAAGTGCCGTTAGGGATCTTGACAGTGGCAGGCGAGGTCACTGCATTGATGGCCTGTTGGATGTTGCTGATGGTTGCCGCACCAACAACCGCGATGTCTGCTTTGACCTGTAGATTGGCAGGCACACCTTGGAAACCGTAAGTCGCAGGTTCTGCGTCAGTGCCTAAAGTGAAGATCGGAGAAAAGTCGATGTTGGCAGAGCCGGGGCCCGCAAGTTCAGGTTGGCCTCCAGGAGCAGAAGCGGTGCCGCCAAACACGACTGGAATAAGAGTCGGGTAGCCAGGCTCTGCACTATTGGCCGTGACAACTGTAGGCGTGGCCGTGCCAAACCAGTTGCCGCTGAAATCCTTCAACTTGATTGGCAACGAGGTAGGATTGGTTTGGCGATCAACCACCTGCCCATACCAGTTACCACTGATATCATTGCTGTTGAACTTGCTGTTAGCAGCCTGCTGAGGTGGAGGAGGAGCTCCTCCAGCATCAAGGAAAAGAACTCCAACAGTGCGGTTGTTGATGATGTAGTTTTGCTCGACCAAAAGATTATCCGTCTGGTTGCGCAGAATCATCCCGGTATGGTTATTCTCAAGAACATTGCGGAACACGGTGTGGCCGCTGCTGTTATTGATATCAATCCCTGTGCGCATCCCGGTGATCAAGTTTTCTGTGATCCGCGCGTTGGTGAATGCCCCCTGAATGGAAATTCCCGCAGAACTCAAGACGTCATTCCAAGTTGCAACTGTATTTCCAGAACGAGTGATCGTCAGACCTGAAACCGTTACATTGGAAGCAGCAATGGTAACGGCACTAGTCGCTGCGCCGACCGGAGCTTGAACGGTCGAGGCACGATTAGGGGCACCGATCAATGTCACAGCTTTGTTGACGTTTACATATTCAGAGTAAGTGCCAGCCAGCAGATTGATGTTTGCATTCAGTGTGGCAGCCGCAATAGCGGCATTGATCGTGGTGAAGGCGTTGGTTCCGGTAAGTGCAGCACCAGCAGGCTGACCATTTTTGACCAGCGTATTAGCCGCGATAAAGTCAGCAATGGGGGTGGTGTTATTTTCGGTTATGATGAGTGCCGTATTTGGCCCCATGTTGGTGGTGTCAAAGGTGTTGCCCGAGATGGTGGCACCTGAACGGCGGACGCGGAAAGCAGTCCCAAAGCTAACGGTACTGACAAACTGATTTCCCGTGAGCACCAGATTGCTCACGTCAATCGTGACCACGTTATTGCCCCAGGCAACAGGCGGCATGACGGATGTATCATAACCTCCCGTGATAGCCTCGATCCTGTTATTGCTAAAAGTAACTCCAGTCACCAAAGAGGATCCAGCGCCACCACCGTTGCCAATCACGATCAACTGACGCGCGACATTTGCGGTGGTGAATTGCTGGGATGAGGGAGCAAAAGCAGGGTTAGCTCCCACGAAGGTTTTGCCAGAGAAAAGGTTGTCATTAATCAGGATGCCTGAACCAGCAGCCCCATATTCAAAGGTAAACGCAGAATCACCGTTGGCACGAATGTCATTACCTTCGATTTTAAGGGTCGTCTGGGAACCTTTTACATACAGCGCAGCAGCCTCGATGCCGGGAGGACCATCATAACCGATGAGCGTAAATCCAGCACTAGATTCACCGATGGTTACTCCAGTAAGCGTTCCTTGCACTTCAATTGCCCCCAAAGCACTGCCTGCCGCAGCGCTCGCATCAATCGTGGTGGCCCCCCGACCACCCGTCGAAATGAGACGCACGGCTTTGCTGATGGTCACACGCTCATTGTAGATACCAGGTGTCACACTAATGGTGGCACCAGGAATGGCGGCGTTCACAGCAGCCTGAATCGTTGTGTACGCTTCAGTTCCCGTAATGGCGGAACCTGCTGCCGATGTGCCGCTATTGGTGACAGTATTCGCAGAAACCAATGAACTCAGCGGTGTCGTGTTGTTTTGAATGTCTAGCAAAGAGCCGACATTGGTGGTGTTGAACGTGTTGCCAGTCAGCACGAGATCTGGACGCCGAGCCCGGAAGGCGGCCCTGCTAGGAGTGACGCCAGCAAAGGTGTTTCCCGTCACAGTCACGCCATCCACATCAATTGTCGCGAGCAGGTTACCCCTTGTTTCCCCCGCTTGCGTGGCACCTGAAATCGCCGTGATCTGATTGTTGGTGAATTGCAGATTAAAAATGGTCACAGGATTCGAGGGACCATTTCCAATAACAATAACCTGCCGCGCGACATTCGGCACAGTGAACTGATTTCCTGTTCCGGGAAAGTCCCCAACGAATGTTTTACCAGAGAAAATATTGTTATTGATCAGGATATTCGTCCCGGACACAGCATTGAACTGGAACGTCAGGGCCGAATCTCCTTTTGCCACAATATCATTGCCTTCGATCTTCAGGTTGTTGTGCGTCCCCTGCACGTATAAGGCCCCAACTTCGCTGCCAGGAACGTTATCAAAACCGACGAGGGTAAACCCGTGCCCTGTTTCACCGATGACAGCTCCGTCCGTTGTTCCGACTAATTCAATGGCCCCCTGAGCACCACTCGCAACGGCAGAGCCATCGATGGTCGTAGCCTCTCGACCATTTGAGGAAATCAACTTAATAGCTTTATTGACCAAAACTCTCTCATTGTAGGTCCCTGGACCAATAATGATCTCGTCTCCAGCTGTCGCGCTATTGACTGCGGCTTGGATACTATTTCCGACCGTGACGTTGATGGTGGCTGCGGATAAGGGACCCGACAGCATGGAAAAAGCCGCAGCGGCTAAGAGTCGTAATTTGATGGGGGAGGGTCGTTTCATGGGATCGGGAGGTAGCGAGGCGTCTTTGCTGGGTGTGCGAGGAAATGGGAATTTTTAATTAAGTATATTTATAACAAATATCTTAATTTATAAGCTTTCGTTATTTTGCTTAATCTTATAAACCGAAATAAAATGATTAATTTCTCTTAATATTGTCTGACATTTTTTATTTTCCTTACTTTTTCGTCTGTCAGGCAATGTCCCATAGTACTTCACACTAGGCTCTACAGGATTGATGTGTTTGCGTTACAAAAAAAATCTCTTGGGATTCATTTTTGCAGAGGAATTTTCCCTTAGTTTTTCAATTCAGCACGATTCGACTCTTCGATTTGTCGAATGCAGCTGTCCGCGACCTCGACGAGCTGTGAATTCACGTTCCATCACCGACTACAAAAGGCGGGTTCCAGATTTTGCTTGTTCTCGACCGGGCAGTGGGTCTTTAAAGTGGGGATATGAAATCCGCTTTCGTGCCTATTTTAGCCCTTTTGGTCTTGGCTTTTTTTGTGTCTGTGGCAGCGCCCTCGACAAAGCTCAAGATTCTGATCATTGACGGCCAAAACAATCATAAATGGGAGATCACGACGCCCGTTTTGAAAGATGCCCTGGAAAGCAGCGGGGCGTTTGATGTAACGATTTCAACAACACCCGCTAAGGGAGCAACGGTTGAGGCTTGGGCTTCATGGAACCCTGATTTTACGGGCTACTCAGCAGTGGTGAGCAATTACAATGGTGAGCCCTGGCCTGAAAGTGTGCGAATCGCTTTTGATGACTACATGAAAAAAGGCGGCGGATTTATCTCCGTTCATGCGGCTAACAATTCATTCCCCGAATGGAAGGAATACAACCAGATGATTGGGGTTGGCGGTTGGGGTGGCAGAAATGAAATCTCTGGTCCCTGGCTTTATGTAAAGGATGGCAAGCTTTTCCGAGATCCTGTGAAAGGGCCTGGGGGTGCGCACGGCCCGCAACACGAATTTGTCGTGGAAATACAAGACAAAGATCATCCTATCACACGCGGCCTTCCGAAGCGTTGGCTTCATGCTCAAGATGAACTTTACAGTCGCCTACGTGGTCCAGCTGAGAACATTCAGATTTTAGCATCGGCTAAATCAGATCTCACCGCAGAGCAGGAGCCGAATCTGATGGTTTTGAGCTATGGCAAAGGCCGCGTTTTTCACACCACGTTGGGCCATGCGGATTACTCCATGCTCTGCCGGGGTTTTTATGAAACATTGCAGCGCGGGACCGAATGGGCTGCGACTGGTCAAGTCAGCCTAACGGCAGATGTGCCAAACGATTTTCCCACGGATGGGCAGTTGAGCGTCATCCAATTGGAGGGACACCCGAAACAGCCACGTCCCGCCCCGAAAAAACTGCCCTGAGAGGGCGAGCGAAGTTGATACAGGGGCGGAGCTAGCACTCACGCCCCAACTCATCAAGCATCTCTCCCCTCCACCTTAATTCACCACCGGGAATAGTGGCGGTATAGAGCAGCAAAAGCCTTTTTTTGAGAGTGCGGTCAAGGATCCCGCAACCACTGAAAAAACGATTTTCTGCGAGGCTGTGCGGAGGGTAGATCGGAAGGTTCAAGTGGCGGCAAAATGAGGGGAAAATGCGCTGTTGGGATGTGAAGCCCAGCCTTAGGATGAACTGCGTGCAACGGACTGGGCACCAGTGGTTGGATGCGCACGGGAGGCTGGACTCCAGCCAATAAATCTGGCGGAGGGTCAGGTGTGGTAGGGATAGCGATGGTATCCGGTAAGGTGGCTTGGTTAGCCGTCGTTGGCAGAATGTCTTCTGGCACCTCAATGAAGACGGGAGCCGCATGCAAGAGCGGCGAATCTGCCAGGGGGCCACTGGGCGTCTGAGCGGGCGGGGGTGGAGCTGGTGTAAAAAGCGAAGCTGGTGGTTGGAGCGTGCTGCGCAAGTCTTCCCAACTCTGTGTTTTTTCTCCCGATAAAAACTCTTCAGCAGGGCTTTCTAAAAAGGGATCCGAAGGAGCGCAAAGATCTTCTAAAGAGGTCGTGACCACTACTGCTGCGGGTGCTGGTGAGGCTTCTTTTCGGCGAGAGGCCATCCAGACGAGCCCGCCCAGAACTAAGGCACCACTGAATCTAGAACGAGTGCTGAGCAGCGCCCCAGCAGCCGCAGCAACGAAGGCCACCTTGGGCAAGCGGGAGGGACTGCCAGAGAGGGCTGCATCAGGGGGGGATGACTGGCTAGACATGGCTACCGTAGGCTACTCGCAGTGCCGCAGGGAGCAACCCCACATTGCGATCAGCCTAGACTGGTGGCAGCAAGTGGCACCCGAATGCGAAAAGTGGTCTCCACACCCGGAGTGCTTGTCAGATCTATCGTGCCTCCATGGGCCTCGACGGTACGGCGGACGATGCTCAACCCCAAGCCCGTTCCTTTAATTTCAGGAGAGTGATGTTTGTGCCCCCTGAAAAAGCGTTTGAAGACAAAGGGGAGATCGTGGGCTGCAATGCCGATGCCGTTATCCGCCACAGTGAGCACGCAATGATCGGCAAACCACTGGCCTGAGACTTTAAGGATGAGCCCTGGATTGGGATTTTCCTTGATGGCATTTTCAAGCAAGTTGGTAAACAACTGGTCCCAATAGAAACGATCACCGACCATCTGTCCCCCATCGGGTGGAAAATCAAGCTGAATGCGAGTATCCCGCCCCTCCAACATCGGAGAAAGATGATCGAGGGCGTCTTGCACGCAAGAGCGTGCGGTGAAGGGCTCCAGATTGAGAGCTGAGCTACCATTTTCCAAGCGAGAAATGGTGAGCATGTCTTCAATGATACGAATGATACGTTTGCCATGTTTTTCCATGACATCCAAGCAACGCCGCATGGCTGTTTCATCTTTGATGAGGCCACTTTGCAGGGTCTCGATGTAGCCATTGATCAACGTGAGTGGCGTGCGCAACTCATGAGATGCGTTGGCCACGAAGTCTTTGCGCACTTGCTCGGCCAGAGTTTGCTCGGTGATGTCATAGACCATGAGCCAGGCACCCGCCTCTGCCTTTGCCGGGAGAGGAGCCGCCTCAATGAGGTAATGACGAGTGCTGATGGCACCGGAACCTAAGGTCGTGTGGACATCAATTTCCTTCACCGTGCGGCGTTGATTTTGGATGGCCAATTGCACTGTATCGCTGACCTGATGGTCGGAAAATTCTTCCAACAAAGTGCGGCCACGGTGAATGGAGGGACGATGAAAGAGGTGCCCCATGGTACGGTTGCAGAATTTGATGCGTTGGTGGTCATCGACGATGACCACGCCCTGACGAATCTCATTGAGAAGAGATTCAAAAAGACGGCGCAAATACTCCTCTTTGTTGAGGGAGTTCTGGGCTTCTGCTAGCCCCTGAAAACGAGCACTGAGTTTATCAGCCTCAAAGATGCTGAGCCCTGCGGCTTTGGTCACTTGCTGGACGCTGCGGCGCCAGTGCTTCTCACGCTGCCAGGCCCAGGCTGCGAGGAGCAAGAGGGCGAGGCTAAGCAAAAGGATGGTCATGAAAGGAAAACGGAGAGAAGCTGAAAAAAGGCGATACAAATATGGTTAGGCCAGGAACTAAGGGATCAAGGAAAAGGCCATTCGCCTAGGGCGTGCCGGACCGTCTTAACCCTTCGAAAAAATTAGCCAGAAAGTCTTTCATCAGGACGAAGCCAGACTTTCCGCCACAATGGCAACAGGATCTGGGATGAATTGATAACCCGTGCCACGAACGGTGATGATGTGACGCCCGGCCTCGCCCAGCTTTTCACGCAGGCGCTTGATGTGGGTGTCTAAGGTGCGAGTGGCCACATCGTCTGAATAGCCCCAGACTTCACGGAGAAGCTCTGCACGGGTATGAACTGCCGTGACATTTTCCAAAAGAACCGCCAGCAACTTAAATTCAGTCGTCGTTAGATCAATCGGCTGACCGTTGTGAAAGAACTTCATGTTCTTGCGATCGAGCAGGAACGCCCCTGTCTTGACCTCCGAAACATGCGTGACTTTTTTGGTACGGCGCAGGATGGCGGAAATACGGAGAGACAACTCGCGAGGGGAAAATGGCTTGGTGAGGTAATCATCAGCCCCCAGTTCCAGGCCATTGATTTTATCTGTCACCTGGGCTCGCGCGGTGAGCATGATGACAGGGACCGAGCGGGTGCGGCTATCTGCCCGAAGGCGTTTGAAAATGGTCACACCATCCTGCCCGGGGAGCATGAGGTCGAGCACGACAAGGTCGGGCTCATTTTCAATCACTGCATTCATGACCTGGAGACCATTGGTGATGCAGATGCATTCATGGCCTTCGCGCATGAGGTGCAAGGTGATCAGCTCTGAAATATCCGGTTCATCATCAACTACCAAGATTTTACTCATATCGGCTAGCCATTTACATAAGTAGAGGGTCTGTCACCAAACTGTTCTTGGTGACATCTATGTCACAAAATGAAAATCTTGCTTCACATTATTTCAACAATACGGGTGACGCATTCGTCACAATGGATCACTTTGTTACGCGGATAATCTGCTCTCTATGAAGCTGAATCACAGCATGTGACATGAGGTTTTTACTCATCACCGACACCTTCCCCCCTGACATCAATGGGGTGGCGAGAACTCTGGCAACCTTGGCTGCTGGATTGAAACAACGCGGCCATGAAGTGGAAGTGGTGACAACCCTGGATGCGGGACCTGATGAGGGTGAAGATACGATCAAGCGCCACACCGTCATGGCCATGCCACTGCCAGGCTACCCAGGATTGCGCATGGGATTTACCACCACCTGGCAGATGCAGTCCCTGTATGAAACCTTTCGCCCAGATGCCCTCTATGTGGCTACCGAGACGCCTTTAGGCATCGCAAGCATCCGCGCTGGAAACAAAATGGGCATTCCTATGGTGTCGGGGTTCCATACCAATTTCCAAACATATCTGGAGGACTATTCGTTGCCTGGTTTGGAAGGCGTAGCCCAGGGCCTGCTCCGCAGCATTCATAACCAAACAGCTCGCACTCTGACACCGAGCGCGGATACGGCAGCGATGCTGGAACGCTGGGGCATCCATAATGTGGGAGTGCTGGGCCGTGGTGTGGACACAGCATTGTTTGATCCCGCCCGGCGCAGTGTAGCATTGAGGGAAAGCTGGGGCGCAAGGAATGACACACCTGTGGCCCTATACGTGGGACGGGTGGCGGCAGAAAAAAATCTCGAGTTGCTGACGCGCGGTTTCGCCAAATTCCGGGAAGCGAACCCATTGGCGGTATGCGTGGTGGTGGGGGATGGCCCCAAATTAAAAAGCCTGCAATCCGAGCACCCTGAATTCCACTACGCCGGCAGTCGCACAGGGGCAGACCTAGCTGCCCACTACGCTAGTGCGGACGTGTTTGTTTTCCCGAGCATCACAGAGACCTTCGGGAATGTAGTGCTCGAGGCTATGTCGAGCGGGCTGATGACGGTGGCCTATGACTATGCAGCCCCACGCCTGCTGATCCAGACGGGTCAAAATGGCCTATTGGCCTCGTTTGATGATGAAGCCGACTTTCTAACGCAATGTGAAAAAGCGGCGAACTGCTGGGAAGACGCCGCTCAACGTCAGGCCGCACGTGAGGCGGCCCGCCACCTAGGATGGCAACGAGTGATTGAGCAATTTGAAACCGAACTGAAATCGGTCATCCCCCCCATTCTGGCCAAAGACCCGGCTTGACCCACCCCCAATTCTCCGCGTTCACTCCACCCCATGCCTGAAGATCTTGAAGACCAGCCTGACACTCCGACAAATCCGGAGCGGACGAAGACCAAGCTGCGCGCCCGCACAGTCTTCATTTCGGACGTGCATCTGGGCATGCCAGACTGCAAGGCAGCCCAGGCCTCCCATTTCATCCGCAATACCCTGTGTGACAAATTGGTGCTGAATGGTGACATCATTGATGCTTGGCACCTGAAGCGTCTTGGCGGCTGGAACAAGGCGCACACGCACTTCATCCGCACCGTTTTGAAGAAAATGGAAAAGGAAAACACGCAGATCATTTATCTGCGTGGCAACCATGATGACATCCTTGATCGTTTCATCCCCATACGGCTGGATAACTTTCTGATTACGAATGAGCACATTCACCATACCCGTGCAGGTGACTACCTAGTTGTACATGGCGATGGGTTTGACCACGTTACGACCAACCACCCCTGGATCGCCAAACTCGGAGGCATCGGCTACAATATTCTTCTGCGGGTGAACCGCGCCTACAATTGGTATCGCCGTGTTCGTGGCAAAGAAAGCTTTTCCCTCAGTCGCTGGGTCAAATTGAAAGTGAAATCCGCCGTCAGCTTCGTGGGTAAGTATGAAGAACAATTACAGGAACTGGCCAAGGCCAAAGGCTGCAAAGGTATCATCTGCGGTCACATCCATAGCCCTGCCAATAAAGTGGTGGGTAACACCCACTACCTGAATTCTGGAGACTGGGTGGAGTCCCTGACAGCCATTCTAGAACACGACAATGGTGAATTCGAAGTCATCACTTACGATCAATTTTGCGAACGCACTAACCGCGAACCGAAAGGGGATGCTGTCGTCGCTGAAGTTGATAATGAGGGGAAAATAGGTGTCGAAAACGTCACATTACCCATGTAGCCTCAGACCAAGCCCAAGCCACTGATGCACGATCATATTTTGTCAACCTTCGATCAAGCCCTAAACCGTCTGCGTGAGCAGGTTCTCACCATGGCCAGTATTGCCCGACGCAATCTTGGCAGTGCCATGCGTGGCCTATTGGAGCGCAATACGGACCTCTGCAATGCCGCCATCGCTGCTGACCAGGACGTGAACGAGCTGGAAAAAAGCATTGATCAACTGGGCATGCAGATCCTGCTCAAGTTCCAGCCGACCGCACACGATCTGCGCCAAGTCATGGGGACCATTCGTGTGGCCAATAATCTGGAGCGCATCTCGGACCAAGCTTGCAGCATTGCCAAACGTGCACGGGCGATCAATCTGCTCCCAGAGATTCCTGAATTGACGCTGATCCAGCCAGTTTACCACCTCTGTGCGCGGAATCTGGAAGCCAGCATTCAGGCTTTCACAAATGCTGATCCAGATGCAGCAACTTCCAGCCGTCTGCTGGACAAAGAACTGGATGCCGCCGAGAAATCTGTGGACCAGGCCCTGCTGCGTGTGATGGAAGCCCGCCAAGCCCCCTTGGAAGGTTATCTACACTTAATTTTCGTGGCGCGTTTTCTGGAACGTGTAGGTGACCATGCCAAGAACATTTGCGAAGACACCATCTTCATTGAGCGCGCTGAGGACATCCGTTTTGACAAGAACAAGCGTTTAGAGACGCAGGGCTGAACGATTGCTTTTCGGTCGTGCTAGAGAATCCCCATCTGGGAGAAGTTTCACTCCGGGGTTGTCAAACAAGGTGGCTACCGCTTCATTCGCAGGCGTTGCTTCCGTTATGGCTGCCCCTCTTCTTGCTGATACACTACAACCCGTGGAACTTGCCGATGGGGTTGAGATTCACCTACGGGTCGCTGGGCCCGCCGTTCGCAGCGTGGCTTGGCTGGTGGACCTGCTCATCTTTGCGGCCATCCTCGTGGCACTTTTTTTAGGCTTGATGGCATTGGGCCCCAGTTTGGGAGATAAGACCGTGCAGGGCATTTTGATGCTCTGCATGTTTATGTTGTCGTGGTTTTACAACGTTTTTTTTGAAATGACTCGCATGGCGGCGACTCCAGGACAGAGGCTGATGAAACTGAAAGTCTCCAGTGTCTCTGGAGCCCCCGTGAGATTGCCGCAATCCATCATTCGCAATCTTTTGCGTGTGATTGACTTCATGCCTGGTTGTTACCTTTTCGGCCTAGTATGCTGCCTTTTCACCCAGCGTTTTCAGCGGCTCGGAGACCTTGTGGCAGACACGGTGGTGGTGTATGCCGAACCAGAAGTTTCAAAAGTGCCCGGGGTGCGGGTAAATGTAGAACCAGAGGCCCCGGCCATAACGCTATCCCGTGCAGAGCAGGCTGCCCTGCTGCAGTTTTTAGAACGAGCGCCCCAGTGGTCTGATGCACGTAAGACAGAACTGTCGGATTTGCTGGAACCTTTGACCGGGACGACAGGTCTAGCGGGGCTCACGCGCACTTGCGCCATGGGTGTTTGGTTGCAAAAAGGGGGGCAGGGCTAACTACCTTTTCGACCATGACCCCATCCCAGTTTGAAAAAGAAAATGAGCCGCGGTGGCAGCGGTTACAACAATTGTTGAAGGAGGTAGAATCCAACCCAAAGACGGCAGGTGCGGAGGAAATACCTCAGCTTTTTCGGCAGACTTGCCATGACCTTAGTGTGGCGCAACATCGCATGTATGGCCCGCGTTTGGTTGGCCGACTGAATGCCTTAGCGATCACGGGCTATCGTACTCTAGAAAGACGCATCAGCGGCGGGTGGGAGCGACTCGCACAAATGATTTTCAAAGAGTTCCCCCGAGCTGTGCGTGGGGAGCGTGGGCTCTTTTGGTTTTGTATGGTCATGTTCTGGGGCCCCTTTCTTTTTCTGGCCGCCTGGACTCCGTTTGATCCAGAATGGGCCATGTCCATCTTGGGGCCAGACGGCATGATCCAAATGGAAATGATGTATGGCAAAGGCACCTCTCCCCATGACTACATGCGGGAAGAGTTCGGCTCCAACTTTGGTATGTTTGCCTTCTACATCTGGAACAATGTCGGCATTGATCTGCGTACTTTTGCGGGAGGTCTTTTGGGCGGAGTCGGGTCCATCATCATCATGCTCTTTAACGGGGCTCATCTGGGAGCCGCCGTGGGTTACGTGCACCATGCGTGCAATCCTGAGACGTTTTACTCCTTTGTGGCAGGGCACTCAGCTCCGGAACTCATGGGGGTGGTGATCTCGGGCATGGCGGGGATGCGACTGGGCTTATCTTTGGTGAAACCCGGCTCTTATGACCGAAAAACGGCCCTGGTTTTAGGCGGGCGGCGGGCGCTGATCCTCATCGCCGGCGCTGCGCTCATGACGGCATTTGCGGCAGTGATTGAGGGGTTTTGGTCAGCCAACCCCTTCCCTCCCCTTGTGCGTTATGCGGTGGGTATCCTCATGTGGGTACTGACGCTGGGGTATCTTTTTTTGAGTGGGAGGGAGCGACCTCATGCGCCTTGAAGATTTAACGATTGCCCTTCGGCCCCGGCAACCTTGGGAAGCTGCTGACTTGGGCTGTGCCCTGGTGCGGCGAGATTACGGGCAGGTGCTCCTTCTCTGGCTGATTTCCACAGTGCCGCTGTGGATCCTCTTGGCCCTACTGCTGCGAGACCATCCACACGTGTTTGCGCTGACCGCATGGTGGCTCAAACCTTTGTATGATCGTCTGCCTCTTTATTATCTTAGCCGGGCTGCTTTTGGGTCCAAGCCCAGTTTTAAAGAGACACTGCGTGAGTGGCCGCGGTTATGGTCACGCTTTTTGTTATCTGCCCTTTTTATTAGGAGGCTGTCCTTTATCCGCAGCTTTGCCCTGCCCGTTTGGATGCTGGAGGGGCAGCGAGGAAAGGCGGTAAAGCGCCGTCTCCGTGCTCTAGCGGCGGATGGCGGCAGCAGCGGCACTTCGGTTACTTGGGTATTTGTAAAGCTGGAAGTAGCCGTCTGGTTGGGCATCATGGCACTGGTGAGTTCGTTAGGTCCAGCCTCAGGCCTGCCGGACTGGAGCGAGCTTTTTTTAGATTCGGAGAGCTACCTGGACACGCCCCATGCCCAGTTATGGTTCAGTTACGTCCTGTATCTTTGTGCCATGACGGTGGTGGAACCGTTTTATGTCGGTGCTGGATTCGGTCTCTACCTGAATTCACGCACGAAGATCGAGGGATGGGACATCGAACTGGTTTTCCGCAGGCTAGCGGCAAGATTGCGCCCGATGGCGGTGGCAGCTCTGGCGTTTGTTTTCATTTTACCAAGCGCACTCTCGGCTCAAGTATCTCCCTCTAAACCGCAAACAAGCCAGGCGGTGGCAGATGCCCTGAAAGAGATCCTGGCGAAACCTGAATTCAAAGAACACAGCCGCACGCAGAGAGTGTGGATACCCGACCCAACTGAAGAAGCAAAAAACAGTCAGGGTTCACTGCCAGACGGCCCTACCTTAGGACGACTTTTTTACGGCCTTGCCATCGCCGTCGTGGCGGTTTTACTCCTCCTCACAGCGCGGTGGTTGATACTCAACAAGCATCTTTTCCTAACCGGTCGCTTCAAATCAAAACACACTCCTGAAGCTGGTCCGAAGGTGATCATGGGATTGGATATTACCAGCGCGAGCCTGCCGACAGACATTGTCAAAGCAGCCCAGGCAGCCTGGGCCGAGGGGCAGCCCAAGGAAGCCTTAAGCCTACTTTACCGTGGCACGCTTTCGCGACTGGTGGAGCAACGTCGCCTGCCCATTCGTGATAGTGACACGGAGGATGATTGCCTGCTCAAGGTCGCTCAAATGGGCGATGTGGCTGTGACTGATTTCTTTCGTCATCTCACTCTGGCGTGGGTGCGGATGGCCTATGCAGGAGTGGCTGCCCGGGAGGTGGAGTTTGAAGACTTATGCCGGACTTGGCCCTTCCACCCGACTTCTCCTCCCGTCAGACGGCGTATGATAACGACGGCGGCGCTCATGCTGTTATTGCTGCCTCATCTCACGGGTTGTGAAGGTCGCTGGGAGGAAATTACCCTGCCCCAGGGGTACGAAGGAAAAGCGCGGACGAATCCCTTTTTAGCTGCGCAGCAACTGCTGGAAGTCTATGGCCACCAAGCTGAGCGGTTGCCAACCCTGAAGGAGCTCCCTGAGGCGGAGCATGGGGTCATCATCGTGTCTGGAGAATCCGGCATGCCGGAGGCAAGAGCGAGACAATTGCTAGCCTGGGCGAATGAAGGTGGTCACCTCATCTATGCGGTCGCAGGCTGCGCCCCTTACAATGACTGGGGTATGTTTAGTGGCCTATCTTCGTATGCCTATACAGGCAATGAAGAGCGAACAGACCCGATTTTGGAGACCTTGGGAGTTCAGGTGGAAAGCGCGGGGAATCTCAAAGCTCTGATCGAGACATTTCAGAAGATGTCTAATCTGGAAGATCATTCCACCTCGGAACCTCAAACGCCCAAAGACTCGCCCCCTTCCGCGCCTACGGAAAAACCAGTGCCTCATTCCAAAACACCCACCCCTGAGCCACCGGATGTACCCACTCAACGCAGTGGGATGAAAGTCGGGAACGAAACCTTTCAAGTGGACTTTGTAGATGTGCTAAAGCTCTCACTCAACCGGCCATTGGCTGGCGATGAGCAGGCCCCTGGGAATGTGGATCGTGCGCCTGCGCTCAGCCTCGTTCACGGTTTTGGGCGGGTGACAATCCTCAACCACGCCCGTCCTTTGAGGAATCGGTTTTTGGATGAAAATGACCATGCCGGCTGGCTCCTGGCTCTGGTGGGCGAAGAGCCACGCGTGGTGCAGTTCATCGTCACTTTGCAGAGCAGCTTCTGGGCTTTGTTATGGGATCGCGCCTGGATGCCTTTGGCGGGGCTCGCACTGCTGACAATGACTTGGCTCTGGCTGCACATGCCACGTTTTGGCCCGCTCCGTCAGGTGGTCCTGCATGACACCAAACACTTTGCCGAACATATCGGCGCGCTCGGCCAGTTTTTCTATCGGTTGAAGCGTCCAGACGTTCTTTTCAAAGCGGCAGCAGATGCCGTGCGCACTCGTGCTTTTCGGCGATATCCGCACTTAGTGAACCTGGATGATGAGGCTTTGATACAGCTCTTGTCTGAAACATCCCCCTTGCCAAAAGACCGGATCCGGGAAGCCTTCAGAACCACTGAAAAAGTGGCAGGACATGAAGTGGTGCGCCGACTTCAAGACCTGCAAACACTGAAGTCCACCCTGAGCTAAAACGGGGCGTCTTCTCTTAAATTGACCATGCAACGTCAGTTGACGCCTCGCGTGCCCTGCCCATGAGTGCTGCCCTTCGATTTTCATCTCTTCATGAAACCCACTCTCCTCATCCTCGCTGCCGGAATGGGCAGCCGTTACGGCGGTCTCAAACAGCTCGATGCCATGGGCCCTTCCGGTGAAGTGGTGTTGGACTACTCGGTGTTCGACGCCATCCGTGCTGGTTTTGGCAAGGTGGTCTTTGTGATCCGGCGCGACTTCGAAGAACAGTTCCGCACGCAGATCGGTAGCAAATTTGGTGACCGTATCGCGGTGGATTATGCTTTCCAAGACATCAATGACCTGCCCGCAGGTTTCACCGTGCCCGAAGGTCGCACCAAGCCCTGGGGGACTGCGCATGCCGTTCTGGCCGCTGAAGGGGTCGTCAACGAGCCTTTCCTGATGATCAATGCGGATGACTTTTACGGTCGGGATGCCTTCGCCAAAATCGGCAGCTATCTGGCCGAAGAACGTCCTGCTGACGGCAAGAGCCACTACTCCATGGTAGGCTTCTACCTGAAAAATACCCTTTCTGACCACGGCAGCGTGGCCCGTGGTGTTTGTACTCGCGGAGCTGATGGCATGCTGAGCTCCGTCACGGAAATGACCAAGATCTTTCGCACTCCAACTGGAGCTGAAAACCGGGAAACAGAACCTGCGCTTCCGCTGACGGGAGAAGAAGTGGTGTCCATGAACTTTTTCGGCTTTACACCTGACATCTTCGGTCACCTGCGTGCCGCATTCACCAAATTCCTGGAAACGAGCGGCACAGATCTCAAGTCCGAGTGCTACGTGCCCAAGGAAGTGGATGTGCTGATCCGCGATGGCAAAGCCGATGTCACCGTGCTGGAATCGAACGACTCCTGGTTCGGTGTGACCTACCCCGAAGACAAGGCAGACGTTGTCGCCAGCATCCGTGCCCTCGTGGCAGCCGGGGCTTATCCAGAGAATCTTTGGGCCTGATCTCCTTTTGTTCTTGTTCCGAGAGGGAAATTTTCCTCTCTGGACAAGGCTGGACGACTGTGAAAACATCGGCGTGAAATCCGTATCGCGCTGATCCGGATGAAATGACCCATCTCCACCGTGCCTGCTACCTCGACGCTCCCAAGCCCTGATGTTGCCGCTCAAGCGGACCTGCGTGATGACTTTCTGAAGACTTTGCGCTGCATGATCCTCTCTAGAATTCTAGAGGAGAAACTCGGCAGTCTCTACCGAGCTGGCGGGCGCATTGTCGGCGGGGTCTATCTCGGCCGTGGCCAAGAGGCCTTCAGCGCTGCTGCGGGGAATAATCTTCGTTATGGCAAAGATATCTATGGTCCGCTGATTCGTGATCAAGCTGGGCGACTGGCCTATGGTGAGCCCATCCTTGACGCCATGCGCACCTACCTCGGCGTGGTGACAGGCCCCATGCGTGGGCGCGATGGCAACATCCACCGTGGCCGCCCAAGAGAGGGCTGCATGGCCATGATTTCACATTTAGGCAGCCTTCTTTCTGTGGTGGCAGGAGCCTTGTTTGCACGACGGTTGCGGGGCACCCTTGGCGACAGCGTAGGCGCGACCAGCATCGGAGATGGCGGCACCTCGACTGGAGCCTTCCATGAAGGGCTCAACATGGCCGCGGTGGAAAGATTGCCGCTGGTCGTCAGCATCGCCAACAACCAGTTTGCGTACTCCACGCCGACCACACGCCAGTATGCTTGTGAAGACCTGGTAGATCGTGCAATCGGATACGGAGTGGAAGGCTACAGCGTGGATGGCACTGATCTTCTGGCCTGCGTGGCTACCTTTCGCACCGCTTTTGCCCGCGCCCGCGCAGGTCATGGCCCCCAGCTCGTGGTGGGCAAGTTGTTGCGCCTCGGTGGCCATGGTGAGCATGACGATGCCTCTTACATTCCCGATTCTGCCAAGCATAAGCATGAAGCGCGCGACTGCATTGAGGTAGCGAAAAAGCAGGCCCTCGAATTCAATTGGGCCACAGAGGCAGACTTCCGCACCTGGGAGGAAGAGGCCCGCCGCGATGTGGATGCGGCACAGGCCATTGCCAGCAAAGAACCCACGCCCGATCCCTACCGGGAAACCTGGCACGCACTGTCCACCAGTGAGCTTGTAGAGGGACAGCACGGATGAGTATCACCTATCTTGAAGCGATCCGCGAAGCGCAGTATGAGGCACTCCGCACCGACCCTAACGTCTTCCTTTACGGGCAGGACATCAGCACTTTCGGGGGTGCCTTTAAAGCCACGAAGAATCTGAGCCGGGAATTTCCTGGGCGGGTGTTTGATTCCCCCATCAGCGAAGATGCCATGATCGGCATGGCCGTGGGCGCTGCCGTGGAAGGCGCGCGACCGATCATCGAGATGCAGTTTGCCGATTTCTCATCGGTGGGTTTTAACCAGATCGTCAACCAGGCGGCCACGCTCTACTGGCGCACGAATACCCCCTGCCCTATCACCATTCGTATGCCCTCCGGCGGCACGCCGGGCAGCGGCCCGTTTCATAGCCAGAGCATGGAGAGCATCTATGCCCATTACCCCGGGATCGTCATCCTTACCCCAGCGACGGTCGAGGATGCTTACTGGATGCTTTTGGAAAGCGTGAAGCTGAACGACCCCGTCATTTTCTGCGAGCACAAGTTCCTCTACTACCACCTAAAGTCCGAAGGCTTCGGTGAATCTTTGCCCATCGGCAAAGCACGGATTGCCCGACCCGGCCGGGATGCAACAGTGGTGACTTACAGCGCCATGCTGCATGAAGCTCTCAAATCCGCTGAAGAATTGCAGATGGATGGCTACCAAGTCGAAGTGGTGGACCTGCGCAGTGTCAAGCCCATGGATACGGACACAATCCTTGCCTCCGTGTCTCGCACTGGCCGACTTCTGGCCGTGGGGGAGGCCTTCCCCTGGGGCGGTGTGACGGCTGAGATCATCGCACGCGTCAGCAGCGAGGCCTTCCACATGCTGGACGCACCGCCAATGCGCCTGAACAGTAAGGACACGCCGATCCCCTACCACCCGAATCTTTGGAAGAGCCACCGCCCAACCACCTCCAGCATCACCGCTGCGCTGCGGGATCTGCTGCGTTATTGAGTCCTCATGCTGGCAGTTGACAAGAGGCTTAATACTGAGAAGTATCATTCCTCCAGAATGCGTTTCACGTCCCACCTTCCCATGCCGATCATTATTGGAGCCCACTCAGGGCAGGGATAAGCGTGCGCCTTTTTCAAAACGACAACGCATCTAATCCACCGCCCTGAGTTTCACGACTCGGGGCTTTTTTTTGGTTCCTGCCCCCTATGAAAGCCCCCCATGATTGCACCGTCTCGCTGTCTGAAATCGTAGCTGCGCGCCTACGCCTCAACGGAGCCATCACACGCACTCCCTGCGTGGAGTCTGCCGCACTCAGTGAGTTGACCGGAGCACGCATCTTCTGCAAACAAGAATACCTGCAGCGAACAGGCAGCTTCAAGGAGCGTGGCGCACGCAATGCACTCGCTCTATTGACACCCGAACAGGCAGCACATGGCGTCATCGCTGCCTCCGCAGGCAACCACGCCCTCGGTCTTTCCTGGCATGGTCGCGCTTTAGGGATTCCTGTCACCGTGGTGATGCCACGATTTGCCCCGTTGGTGAAGTTGGCCCGGTGCCGCCAGTTCGGCGCCACCGTGGTGCTGCATGGAGATACCTTTGATGAAGCGCGCAGTGAGGCCACTCGACTCGCCGAGGAAAAGAAACTGACCTATGTGCATCCCTTTGATGATCCCCGCGTCATTGCAGGTCAGGGCACCCTCGCTTTTGAAATCTTAGAACAAGTACCCGATGCAGAAGCCATCATCGTCCCAGTGGGCGGTGGCGGTCTCCTGGCAGGCGTCGCAACGGTCCTTCAAGCCCTGAAACCAGATCTGCAAATCATCGGCGTAGAACCCGCGAATGCAGCCTGTTTTGCGGCCGGAATGGCCAAGGGTGAACCCACAAGGATTTCCACCAAATACACTTTGGCCGATGGTCTAGCCGTGGCTGAAGTGGGCAAAAACACCTTGGCTATTGCCAGTCCTCTCGTTCACCGAATGGTGATGGTAGGAGAGGAAGAACTAGCCCTCGCCATGCTCCGTCTGGCGGAGATGGACAAATGCGTGATCGAAGGAGCGGGCGCGGCAGGGCTCGCGGCATTCCTCGGGGGACATCTCCCAGATCTCGCAGGCCGCCGTGTGGTGGTCCTGCTGACCGGCGGTAATATTGATCCCCTCGCCCACAGTCGTGTGATCGAGCGCGGACTCGCAGCAGATGGGCGCATCTACCGATTCGATGTGCTACTGAGCGACCGTCCCGGTGGGCTGGCCCATCTTTCCGCACTGCTAGCTGCCGCCGGAGCCAATGTGACCGAAATCGTTCACAACCGCACCTTCTCTGGTCCAGACCTTTCGCGCGTGCATGTGCTGTGCACCATCGAGACCCGCGATCGCGAGCACATCGCCGAAGTTCAACAGCGGCTGGCCGAAAATGGAGTGGAAATTGTCGCTCCTGGACACTCCATCTTGCCGCGCTAAAACTACACTTATTAGATAAACGTTGCTCACCCTTTTGCTCGCAAGCAATGGAGGTTTAGCCACGTTCCTTCCCTCCCTTTTTCCATGATCATTCGTTTCCTTTTTTCATGCCTGCTGGCCACCACGGCTCTGGCAGAGCCCGTCTCCCTCTTCAATGGCAAGAATTTCAATGGCTGGGAAGGCGAAACGACAAAAGTTTGGCGTATCGTGGATGGCACCATTGTGGGCGGCTCTCTGGAAGGAAATCCACAAAATGAATTCTTGGCAACGAAAAAGCCCTATCGGAATTTCCACCTCAAACTGGAATATAAACTGAATGGCACCGAAGGTTTTGTGAATGGTGGGGTGCAATTCCGCAGCGTGCGCATCCCCAATCCACCTAACGAGATGTTCGGTTACCAGGCCGATATCGGAGCTGGTTACAGTGGCTGTCTCTATGATGAATCACGTCGGAAGGTGATGCTGGCCAAGGCCGTGAAGGAGATCATCGAGAAGGCTGAAAAGCCCGGCGAATGGAACACCTATGAGATCATCGCCGAAGCGGAACGCATTCGTATCTTGGTCAATGGCGTACGCACGGTGGACTACACGGAACGTGCCCCGGACATCGCCCCCAAAGGCCTCATTGCTCTGCAAATCCACGGCAACTGCAAGGCAGAAATTGCCTTTCGTAACATCGTCATTGAGGAAATGCCGGATGCCCTCGTTCCAGGGGAAAAGGAAATCCTGAATCGCTTTGGAAATCCGGATTCCACCAAAAACACTGCGCTTCCTTTCAAAGACGGGAAGTTTAGTGTGGCACCCGATGAAATCTTCGTCCTGGCAGGCCAGACCAATCTGGTTCGCGAACAAAAAGCCGGCGATTTAGAGGCCGTTTTGACTCACGCTCTTGTCGAAAAAGCCCCCCGTTTTCGCAGTATGGCTTGGGAGGGTGACACCGTTTATGAGCAGTGGAGGGATCTAAACTTTGGTGACTGGAAAGGACAACTGCAAGCCGTAGGTGCAGGCATCATCATCGCCCAGTTTGGTCAGGTCGAGTCTTTCGACGGTCCAGCCAGACTGGCTGAATTTCAGTCTGCCTACCATCGTTTGTTAGACCAATTCAGCAGCGTCACACCGCGTCTCATTCTCATCGGCCCCATGCCCTTTGAGAAAACCAACGCCCCTCATGCCCCTGATCTGACTTTGAGGAATGCCGATGTAGGTCTGTATGCGAACGCTGTGCGTGACATTGCCAAACAGCGTGGTGCCCTTTATGTGGATCTTTACACGCCACTTTCTGAGCGTAACTCCAATGAACCTCCACTGACGGAGAATGGCCTTCACTTGAATGCCGAAGGATTGAAAGTCGTGGCCAAATTGGTCGCAGGACAACTGGGTCTGTCCGTCAGCGAAGGGGATGATCTGACAGGGCTGAAACAGGCCATCGTAGAAAAAAACCGGCTCTGGTTTGACTGCTGGCGTCCAGCCAACTGGTCCTTCGTCTATGGAGATCGAGTGACCCAAATGTTTGGAAAGCCTGCTGAGAACGCGCCATCGTTGCGTGAGAGTTTTGAAAGTTACAAGCCCCTCGTCGCAAAGCTGGATGCACGTATTGCCAAGCTCGCACGTGGAGAATCGGTGCCGAATGAAGTGCCTGAACCGTCGGCCAAAGGGACCCCAGAGAAGGTTTTGTCAGCGGCTGAGCAACTCGCTGCCTTCACGGTAGCAGAAGGCTATGAGGTCAATCTTTTCGCTTCTGAAGAGCTCGATGTCGCAAAGCCCACTCAATTCTCTTGGGATGAGCGTGGTCGGCTTTACGTCGCCTGCTCCCCTACCTATCCGCACACCTTACCCGGTATCAAACCCAACGATTACATCCTGATCCTCCAAGATACGGATGGAGATGGCAAAGCCGACAAATCGACACGCTTCGCCGAAGGCCTCACCATGGTGCAAGGGGTAGAACCAGGAGATGGTGGTGTGTATGTTTGCGACTTTGACCAGATCCTGCATCTCAAAGACACCAATGGCGATGATAAGGCCGATGTGAAGACGGTGCTTTATTCAGGATTTGGCATTGGTGATACTCATCAGTTGGTGAATTCCATTTGTCATGGTCCAGACGGCAGCTTGTGGTTCACTCAAGGACTGCATGCATACTCCAGGGTGGAGACCTCCCACGGTCTGGCTGTTTTGGAAAAAGCTGGCGTGTGGCGCTACAACAAGCGCACGCAAAAAATGGATGCCTTCTTTAACGGTGGCAAAGCTGGTCATAACTGCTGGGGAGTCGCCTTCGATGATTATAACCAAGTCTTCCACAAAAGCGGTGACCGCCCTGCGGGCTACTTCAGTACTCCCGGTCTCATCGCCATGAAAGACCCGGATGAATACCACCCTACGGGTATGCTTTTTGACACCAGTCCGAAGACAAACTCCATCGAGATCATCGGCACAAAGGCTTTACCAGCAGAGATACAAGGGGCAGCATTGATCGGCGGTTACTTTGGCAGTGTGGTGGAGCTGCACCGCTTTGAAGACGAAGGATCAGGCTACAAAACGACTCAACTGCCGAAGCTAGTGAAGTCTTCCGATCCCTCTTTCCGTCCTGTGGATGTGAGCGTGGGGCCAGACGGAGCCATGTATCTGTGTGACTGGTTTAATCCCGTCATTGGTCACTATCAGGCGAGTTATGCAGATCCTCGCCGTGATCGCGTGCATGGCCGAATCTGGCGCATCACGGCGAAAGGCCATGCCCCAGTGAAGCAACCCAAACTTGCTGAGATGAAACCTTCAGGATGGCTGGAGCAGCTTGCTTCACCTGAACGCTGGACTCGTTATCAAGCCAAACGCCTGCTGTTTGACGGCCTAACTAAAGACGTCATTCCCGCTGCCGATGCATTTATCGCCAAAACTCAGAATGAACATCAACTCATGGAAGTATGCGGCATTTATGAAGCTCATGAAACCGTCAATCTAGGATTACTGGATCGTCTTCAGCAGGCAAAAGATGCCCGAGTAAGAGCCTACGCGGCCCGTGTAGTGGGAGCTTGGTCAGACCGCCTTCCTGACAGTGCAGCTCGATTAACCAAAGCTGCGAACGATCTGCACCCAAGGGTCAGACTCGAAGCCGTGGTCGCCTCGGCTCGCCTCAATCAACCTCAGGCGGTGGAGATTGCCACCCAAGTTCTCGATCACCCGATGGACAAATTTTTAGACTATGCCCTCCGCCAATCGGTGAGGGCCTTACAACCACAGTGGCAGCCCGCGCTGACAATGCTCACGTTTAACGACAAGCCTGCACAGGCAGACTACGTGAAGAAGATCGCCAACGCAGCCCCCGTCGTGATTCACCCCGGCAAGGCCATCTATGATGCTTTATGCCTAAACTGCCATCAACCTGAAGGCAAAGGACTACCGGGCGTTTACCCGAGCATCGCAGGCACGGACTGGATTCGCGGAGATGCAGCGAAACTGATTAAGATCGTACTCCACGGCCTAAGTGGCCCGATCCAAGTGGACGGGAAAGAATTCAAACAGATCGCCCCATTGCCCATGCCACCCATGGGCCTGAATGACCAACAAATGGCGGATGTGCTCACGTATGTCCGAAGCCATTTTGGCAATCAAGCACCTGCGGTAACTCCAGAAGAGGTGAAACAAGTTCGCGCGGCCACCAGTGAGCGCACGACCTTCTGGACCCAAGAAGAATTGGAGCCATCTCGTTAATTTCGTCGGGGATTGAGTTCAACCTTTGGGGGACCGTATCAGCCGAATGAGTTCGACTAGAGGTCCATGAAGTCTGCCTTTTTGGCAGGCAAAAACATGGGTGATTTTCGGTGTGCCTTTCAGGGGAATGGCACAAACCGATTTCTTCATGAACTGCTCCAGAGCCGCAGGTAGAATGGCGATGCCAGACCCTGCGGCGACCATCAAAGCCACCGCCTGGGCTCGTGGAGATTCCAAAATGAGGCGAGGGCGAAAGCCAGCCGCTTTACACAGGTCTCGCACATGAGCTGCAAAAGCAGGTGCTGAGTCATGCGAGACCCCAATGAAAGACTCCTCCGCCAAAGAGGCCAAAGACACACTGCGTGAACCTGCAAGGCGATGCCCCACAGGCACGTAACAGACCAAAGGTTCCTGATGCCAGGAGATGAACTGAATGCCAGGAGGCCTAACTGAAGGGATGACACCGACAAAGCCCCCGTCCAAATGGCCTTCCGCAATGGCTTTCAGTTGCTCATTGGGGGGCAAATCATGCAGCATCACCTGCACAGCAGCCTGCTGCTCTCGGTAACTCCGGAAGCATTCGATCAAGGCATCATTCATCACGGCACTGACGAAACCTAAACGGAGCCTGGACGTCTCGCCCAAAGCACAACGACGTGCGGCCTCCCCTGCCCTTGTTATAAGACGCGGCAGATTGCCTACCTCTTCATAAAACAGGCTCCCAGCAGTGGTCAGCGAGATTCGTCTCGGCTCCCGAGAAACGAGTATCGCACCCATCTTTTCCTCTAAAGTGCGAATATGTCTAGAGAGGGGCGGTTGCGCTAAATGCAGCCGTCGTGCAGCTCGGGTAAAAGAAAGCTCTTCTGCAACTGCGATGAAGCATTCGATTTCACGAAGGGAGTAGTCCATACCGAATTAGTATCACAAAAAAGCAAAAACGATCATTTTATCATGGCTGCTTCAACTCACCTTAAAGGCCTCAATCGAACTTCCATCTATTATGGCCATCAGCGACACCATCAAAAAAGGTTACACCCGAGCCCCCCACCGCAGCCTCCTCCGCGCCACAGGCGTGATCCAGTCTGAAGAAGACTGGGACAAACCCTTCATCGCCATTGCCAATTCGTTTGTGCAGATCATCCCTGGTCACGCCCATTTGGACGTGGTGGGCAAAAAGGTGCGTGAAGCCGTGCGGGCCGCTGGCGGTGTGCCCTTTGAATTCAACTGCATCGGTGTGGATGACGGGATCGCCATGGGTCATGGGGGCATGAAATACTCCCTCGCCTCACGCGAGCTAATCGCGGACTGCATCGAGACGATGCTACGCGCCCACTGCTTTGATGGAGTGGTGTGTATTCCGAACTGTGACAAAATCGTGCCTGGGATGATGATGGGCGCGGCTCGGGTGAATATCCCCTCCATCTTTGTTTCAGGCGGCCCCATGCGTTCCGGGAAAGACCCCACCACAGGGCGCGCATTAAATCTCGCTTCCGTGTTTGAGGCCGTGGGCCAGCTATCGTCCCAATCGATCACGGAACAGCAACTGAGTGACATTGAAAAAAATGCCTGCCCCACCTGCGGTTCGTGCTCTGGCATGTTCACCGCCAACTCCATGAACTGCCTGTGCGAGGCACTCGGCTGGGCACTTCCAGGGAATGGCTCCATACTCGCCACAGATCCCGCACGCGACGCTCTATTTCAGCGTGCGGGTCGTACCATTGTGCGGCTCGTGCGGGATAACGTGAGACCTTCCGACCTACTCACCCGTGAAGCTTTTGAAAATTCCTTGGCTCTAGACATGGCCATGGGAGGCTCCTCCAACACCATCCTGCACACCATCGCGATAGCTCACGAAGCCGGCGTGCCTCTGTCCATGGCGGACTTCAATGCCATTGCGGAACGTGTGCCCCACATCTGTAAGGTGGCTCCCTCGGGGCATTATTTTATGGAGGATGTGGACCGAGCTGGAGGCATCATGGCCATTTTGAAAACATTGGCGACTCAACCCGGCCTGCTACACCCTGATGCATTAACGGTTAGCGGCCTAACTTTGAGTGAAACTTTTTCCACTGCTGAGGTGAAAGACACCGATGTGATTCGCTCCATCACCGAAGCCCACTCGCCCAAAGGTGGTCTGGCGGTGTTATTCGGCAACATCGCTCCAGATGGTTGTGTGGTGAAAACGGCCGGCGTCAGCCCATCCATGATGTGCTTCACAGGGAAAGCCGTGATCTTTGATTCGCAAGAGGAGGCGCATCTAGGGATTCTAGGAGGTCAGGTGAAAGCTGGCGAAGTGGTGGTGATCCGATATGAAGGCCCACGGGGTGGGCCCGGTATGCAGGAGATGCTCGCGCCTACTTCCGCCATCGCCGGACGTGGTTTAGGAGATTCCGTGGCCCTCATCACAGATGGTCGTTTCTCCGGAGCCACCCGCGGCGGAGCCATCGGCCATGTGTCCCCCGAAGCTGCTGCCGGAGGCCCCATCGCTTTCATTGAGGCTGGAGACCTGATTGAAATCAATATCCCTGAACGTTCCATCCATCTTCTGATCTCAGAGGAATTGATGGAAGCCAGAAAACAACAATGGACGCCCCCCGCCCCGAAAGCTCGTTCAGGTTATCTGGCACGTTATGCAGCCATGGTGAGCAGTGCAGACACGGGAGCGATTTTAAAAGTCCCTTAGGCTTGATCTCATCACTTCCCCGATGGCACAAAAGCCTTGGGCCCATCGGGGGTGCTGTCTTTCCCATCCGTTAGCCATTCCAGGTTAAAGCGAGACAAAGTCAGTCGCTCGCCCGCAAAATGGTGCTTTTCCTCGGCCGCTCCATAAATACTCAAGATGGTGCCTTGATGGGTCACCGCGATATCACTGTAAGCACTCCAGCCCGGCGAAAGGGTTTTGTTCACCGCCCAGGTCTGACCTTCATCATAACTCAATTTGATGCTAAGATTTTTTCGATCACGACTTTTCCCCGCTTCTTCCTTACCTTTCTCCTTGCTCAAGTTGTGAGGATTCGAAAACAAGAGACGGTTTTTTTGCCCAGTTTCAGCTTTGGTATAACGAACGATTCCCCCCATGCAGATCGGCTCTAGCAAGCCCTCGTCGAAACGAGGTCGGCTCCAGTTCGTTGCCCCATCGGGACTTACTGTTACAAGACGACGGTGAGTTTTGGACTCACTCCGCACATTCAGCATCACGCCGCCATCTGCAAGCTCCACCGCCACAGTTTCATTGGGATTGATCCACTCATCGGTATTTGGAACAGCGATCTCTCCCGCCTTCCATGTCATGCCTTGATCATCGCTGTAAATCGTCGCGGTCACACTAGGGCGGTGTGCATTCCCCCCCGTGCCCGTGGAGAGCCACACCGGCACGACTAAACGCCCCGTTTTTAGCTGGATGCTATGGTTAGGCCCCGTGGCCAATACCTTCCAATCGTAATCTGGGCGAAAAGACTCAAAGGTCGCAGTGATCTCCGTGGGCTTGCTCCAGGTTAAGCCATCATCCTTGCTGCGCTGATAAAAGGCGCGCATGTACTCCAGGCAAAACAGCATGTGGACCGTGCCGTCTTTGTCAGCAATCAGAACGGGGTTGTTGTAGGTGACGGTGTTGGGATCTGTATTTTTGATCAAAAGAGAGAAGGGGTTTTTCTTTTTTGGGCCTTCCACGGAAACGATATTTTTTGGCTCACTCCAGGTTAGACCATCATCAGTGCTACGACGAAGCAGGATGTCTATCTGATCCCAGTCACTGCCATTTTTACGCGCCTCACACCAAGCCAACACACTGCCTTTGGCCGTGACGACAATGCCAGGAATATGAAAAATCTTATACCCCATGTCGCCAACGTTAAAAAGGTCCTGCTTTGCCATAATAGGCTCTGCAGCGAAGAGGGGGAAGCTCAAGACGAGAAAAGCAGCAGTGATAAATTTAACAATCATGGTGGAGATAGGTGTGAGGATAACGCCGCTCGTTACAAGACCTCACTGGTCAATCAAGCTATCCAGATCAAATCTCCACCACATTAAAACCATGGCCAGCTTCGTTAACCAGCAAGAAAATCTCGCCTACAGACCTGCTGCAATGTTATCACATCCATCTCGATGAAACACCTGCTGACTGCTGCCCTGCTTATGCTTTCACTCACCGCTGCCGTTGCTGAAGATGAATGGACATCTCTGCCACCATTGCCAGATCCCGAAGGTTTTGCCGGGGCATTTGCGGGTGTTTCTGGTGGAGTTTTGATGGTCGCAGGAGGCACCAATTTCCCTGATAAGCGACCTTGGGAAGGTGGAACGAAAGTCTGGTATGACGCAATTTACGCTTTAGAAAGCCCTGAAGGGTCGTGGATAAAGGCTGGCCAGTTACCTCGCCCGAACGGCTATGGCGTCTCCATCACAACGGGGGACGATCTCATCTGCGTGGGCGGGGGAGATGCCATGGCAAACTTTCGGGATGTCTTTCGCCTGCGATATGTAGAAGGCAAGATCACAACCCAAGCTCTACCCCTCCTACCCAAAGCCTGCGCATTCATGGCAGGAGTCGAAATGGATGGCATCCTCTATATCGCAGGTGGTATCGAAACCCCTACCGCAACAGAAGCTTTGAAAACTCTCTGGGCGCTGGATCTCAAACAAACGGACCAAGGCTGGCGTGAACTCCCCCCCTGCCCTGGTCCTGCCCGTATCTTAGCCACCCTGGCCACTTATGAGGGCGCATTGTATCTGATGAGTGGAGCCGCTTTAAAGTCTGGAGTGGACGGAAAACCTGAGCGTGAATGGTTGAAGGATGCCTGGCGCTTCCAGCCTAACCAAGGCTGGAAAAAAATAGCCGATCTACCACGCGTCGCAGTAGCCGCCCCCAGCCCGGCCCCCGTGGTGGATGGCCACCTCTTGATCCTAGGTGGAGATGACGGTGCTCTCGCCCACTTTGAGCCGAAGGAAAAACACCCTGGCTTCCCTCGCGAAATCCTCAGCTACCACCCAGGTAGCGATAGTTGGGGAGGCATGGGAGATCTGCCCTTTTCACTGGTCACGACACCCGCCGTATCTTGGCGGAGCCAAATCGTCATACCAGGGGGAGAGGCCAGGCCTGGCAAGCGCTCCCCATCCGTCTGGAGTGGACGACTCAGCCCGCCGTAAAAGAGTCTTGACGGGAGTCACCCACCTTTGGCATAACAACTGATGCTATGAAAATACACTACGTTTTTCTGACTCTTTTGCTCAGTCTCGCAGGGTTATCGCTCAATGCCGCCTCGGATCGTTTCCAAGAGCAGAAAGGGATCGAAGCGCTCCAAGCAAAGAAAGTGAGCCGTCCTTCCATTGCCCTATACATTGAGGCAGATTTCAAAGGGCGTATAACGCGGATCAAAGCGCCTTGCGAATTCGCCAATGAAATCGTGATGAAGTCAGAGCTTGGCATCTCCAATGACACTATCCTCTCCATGAAAGTCCCAGCGGGGGTGCGGGTGACGGTATTTGACGGCCCCAATTTCAACGGAGATAGCGCGACCTTTACCGAGGGGGAACACGGCAATCTGGGCAAGCTGTCTCACCGTGTCACCTCACTGAAGGCAGAGGTCATCCGCGAACAATAAGCTGCCGCCGAGTTAAGCAATGACGGCACTGCCAAATTCCACGACTACGGCAGTGCAGTTATCGCGACCTGATTCGGTGACGGCTCGTTCGACGATTTTAAAAGCTTTCGGCTGTTCAGATGGCGTCTTTAGATATTCTTCAATTCGGTTATCCCACAAACCGTCCATGATGCCATCGCTGCACAGAAGAAACTTATCTCCAGGCTGGCAACTGACCGCCCCAAAGTGAGGATTGAGAATCTGGTGCCCTGCCCCCAGAGCTTGATTCAGCACGTTACGCCCCGGATGATTGCGTGCCTCACGCTCATTGATCTCACCTTTCCGGCGTAGCCACCCGACATAGCTATGATCGTGAGTCACCTGCATCATGCCGCCATCCTTCGGCAGGTAATAGATGCGGCTGTCACCGATGTGGCCAAAATGCATCCACCCAGGTGAAAAACACGCGAGACTGAGGGTGGCCCCCATGCCTGAACATTCCGCATAAGAACGCCCCATGCGATTGAGCTCTGCATGAACGTGACTGAAAATTTCCTCTAACGCATCGTTCACCCCACTGGCCAGTCTTTGAGCTGCCAAACGGTACACCTTTGGCATGAGCCGAGTAATGCGCTCCACTGCCGTACGGCTGGCAAACTCGCCGGCATTCGCCCCACCCATGCCGTCACTCACAGCGAAAACAAAGTCACTGTGGTCTAGGGAGGATTCCCCCACCTTGCCCAAATAACGAATTTCCTGCGCATCATATGCCAGAGCCAGAAAGGCATCTTCGTTGTTTTTCCGCACGCGTCCGACATGAGTCATGCCAGACCAAGAAAGCGCACTGGGATGGGGAGTAGATTGGGAATCAGCAGTTGGTGTCACGGTCAATATCCAAGATGCCGCAAGCTACCGCCTCTGAGCAAGACATTTGCATTCACTTCGCAGAAATCGTGTTTTTGTCACAACCAGCTCCATGCAGGCTAGTTGTTTTTTGAAACTATCATTGATATGCCCAAAGAAGATCTTCCGCCCGCCCCCGTCCTTGTAGATCCTGAGACTTTCACATTGTCTGATAATGACGAAATGGTCGAACAGCAGGCCACGGTGACCTACAAATTGAAGGCCCACGAGGGACAGATGATGGGCACTGGAGGTGAACAACTCGGCTTTGCCAAATATCAGATTTCCGAAACCCTGACTCAATTGGTTGAGGAGCGAAAAGCCATCATTCAAGCAAACGAAGAACGCGACAAGCTCATCGGCACGCTTCAAGACGGTCCAGAAAAGCAGGAGCTCATCCATCAAAAGCAGAACGCGGATAATGATTCCTTGAGTCTTTTGGAAATACTCAAAAACAAAAAACATCTTCCCTCTCAGCTTTTCGAAGATCCCAAAAAAATACGCAGCACTCATGACATGGGTTTGCTAACACGCTCTGTTGCATCCACTGCCGTGGATCGTGTGCTGGGCACGCAGGTTGTCGCAGAAGAACGTTTCGGAATTGCACCGAATGGAAAGGTCATTGGCATCAGTGTTCAAGCCGATGGGGCCGGCATACAAAGTGAGTGGCAACCTCCAGGCAAAGACCAAAAACTGGATGCCATTCTGGATGTGGATTATTCTCATCCAGACATCCAGCGCGGACTGTTCGATCTGGAAATCAATGACTACATCACGGGTCAGCTCGATCGTCACCCAGGCAATATATTCATTGACCCAAAGTCCAACCGAGTGACCGGGATTGACAATGACTTAGCCTTCCCTGAAGTGGATTTACCCACACTCGAAAAAGCTTGTGGCCTGGACTATAAAGGCGTCTCCACCTTGCCCCGCTTGATGCACGAGGAGACGGCTAAAAAGATACTCGCGACATCCCCGACTGAATTGGCTGATGCGCTTGAAAACTTGCCACGGCCAGAAAACTGCTCCCCCCTTTCTCCGAAGGCTATCCAAGGAGCTGTTGACCGACTCCAAGAACTCCAGCACGCGATTCACCACCCCGAAATGGGGCTCAAAGTTGTCAAAGAATTCAATGACGCCACCTTTAAAGAAACCTTAGCGGCACAAAAGGTAGCCTTTAACGAAAAAATGGCCCGAAAAGGCAAGGAAACGACTTTTGAAACCGCCGCACCTTCTGAGCTCCTAGACCCGCCTAAAATTTCTCAACTGGGCTTCATTCAGCAATACAAAATCGGCTTTGAAGGCAAAATTGCCATTCAAGAGAACGACATTGCCATCATGCGTCCAGCCGAGAGTGCAGGTAAGGCCATGCGTGATCCTGATGTTGCCGCTTACCTCCAGCAAGAAGCCAAAGCTAAAGAATCGTTAAAGGCCTCACCGGAACTCATCGAAAACGCAAATCTCCGTAAAGTAGTCGAAACAGCCAAAGCCGAGATCTCAGCTTTGAAGAAAACGGTCAGTGCCCTCGACCATAGAGAAGATAAGTTAGCGCACCCACAGGCTGCCACTCGTCTCAAAGAAGCGTTCCTGGGCAAGAGTCAGCGCCTCGGTAAAATGGAAAAGACGCATGAGCAGCTCAACCAGACTCTTCAGAAGATTAAGTCGCTCGAAAAACAAATGGATGCCGCGCTCACCGAATCGGTAGCCCCACTACGCAGTGATTTGGAGGCCATCCTCGCCGCGAAAAGAGGTTCTAAACAGGAGAGTATTGCCTCACCAAAAGTATCGTCCCCCGTGATCGAAGAGCATCACCACGTCGCTGACGATCTGCGCAACGACCACCTACAGCGGCGCCCCAGTATGGCCAACATCAAAGCAGGCTCCGTCTTGGACGCCGTGAGAAAGCTCAATCATGCGAGCGAGGAATCTCATGTTCACAGCCAAAACAGCGTGGCTGAAAAAGCACACATCCACGGCCATGGGAATAAACAGGCGACAAATCACGCAGCACCCCATGTTTGAAGAGGCACATCACCACCCCCTGGGCCCGTGTTCGTGCGGATCCGGCTCAGGCGGCGGTGGCCCCAGATCAGGTTTGTCTAAAATCGTGGCGAACTCGAAATCAATCAGGCAAAAACGCCCCAGGTGCGGACTGTAAGTCACATTGCGTAAGTAGGGGTCTTCATGGCGGACCCCATACTGTTCCAGTTCTGCAAACAGCTGCCTAAGCCGATCTTCGGTGAGGTGATCCACACGACTGCCGCAATTAGAAGTCACCATATGAAGTTTTTCAGGATCAGTTTCGAGAACCTTAGGCACAAACGGGCAGCCCTGCTTTTCCAAGTAGCGCAGAACACGCACCTCGTGCTCAAATCGTTCTTGAGCCATGTGACCTCTAAAGGTCTTATGGACTCGCCCATCGTAGCCGAGACGGACAAGGGCACGCGCTGTGTTTTTGGCTTCCATGAGATGGGATTAAACCCTCGCTTAGCGCCCCGGGCAAGTGCCGCTAAAAACTAGATCGCCCAGATCTTTTTTCACCCGACTCAAAAAAATCATTTCTATTCTGGCATAACCCATGCTTCATCCCATCGCGCGGCAACGATGAAGGTTTTCTTTCACGAAGCCCCATTACATACAAGTCGAACACCACAACCATGGCCAAATACAAACTCGAATACATCTGGCTCGACGGCTACAAGCCTGTGCCAAATCTGCGTAGCAAGACCCAGATCAAGGAATACGCCAGCTTCCCTACTCTCGAACAACTCCCTCTCTGGGGTTTCGATGGTAGCTCTACCCAGCAGGCCGAAGGCCGCAGCTCTGACTGCGTGTTGAAGCCAGTGGCCGTCTTCCCAGACACGACCCGTATCAACGGCGTGCTGGTGATGTGCGAAGTCATGATGCCCGATGGCGTCACCCCACATCCTTCCAACTCCCGCGCAACCATCTTGGATGATCCAGGCGCTTGGTTCGGTTTCGAGCAGGAATACTTCTTCTACCAGGACGGTCGTCCCCTTGGCTTCCCTGAAAATGGCTACCCAGCTCCTCAGGGCCCTTACTACACGGGCGTCGGCTTCAAAAACGTCGGTGACCTTGCCCGCCAGATCGTCGAAGAGCACCTCGACCTTTGCCTGGACGCAGGAATTAACCACGAAGGCATCAATGCCGAAGTGGCCAAGGGACAGTGGGAATTCCAGATCTTCGGCAAGGGCTCAAAGAAGTGCGCTGACCAGATGTGGGTTGCTCGCTACATCCTGATCCGTCTTTGCGAGAAGTACGGCATTGATGTGGAATTCCACTGCAAGCCTCTCGGCGCGACCGACTGGAATGGCTCTGGCATGCACGCCAACTTCTCCACCGACTATCTTCGTGACGTCGGCGGCAAGGAATACTTTGAAGCCCTCATGGCCGCATTTGCCAAGAACCTCAACGAGCACATCGCCGTTTACGGTCCTGACAACCACATGCGTCTTACCGGCCTTCACGAAACCCAGTCCATCGACAAGTTCACCTACGGCATCGCTGACCGCGGTTCATCCGTGCGCGTGCCACACAGCTTCGTCAACAATGGCTACAAGGGCTATCTCGAAGATCGCCGTCCAAACTCCCAGGGCGATCCCTACGCCATCGCTTCCCGCATTTTGGCCACCATCGCCGAAGTGCCGAAGCCATAATCGAGTCTCGACAACGATCACTCTCCCCACAGAACGCCGCCTGGAAACAGGCGGCGTTTTTTATGATGCTCTCACGCCATCATCTGACGACGCTGCAGGCCTAAAAAAAACCCCGCTGCGGTGCAGCGGGGTTTATCACAAAACCGGGATACTTTATGGGACGATCATTTAGCCAATAGGCGCGCCATGATCTTCTCCGTGCGGGCCACGATACGCTGAGGATCATCCAATAAGCCCGCAGAAAGCAAGGCGTTGTCCAAAACCTGCTCGGCGATCAACTGAGCACTCTCACCATCACTCTGGCTGAGAACAGACAGCTTCTTGACGATCTCATGACGAGGATTGATTTCGAGAATCACTTTCGGAGCCTCGACTTCATCGGGCTTCATCGCGCGCATCATCTGGCGCATCTGGGGTGTCATCTCACCATCCGGGGTGATGGCCAGCGCAGGGCTATTGACCAAGCGTTTACCGCTGCGCACCTCTTCCACACCACTTGCCAGGTTATCTTTGAGCCAGCCGCACAGGGTCTCAGTATCCCCTTCACTCAGAGATTCGCCTTCATTGGCCAAGTCTCCCAGATCCACTTCATTCGAATTCACGGCCTGCAAAGGCTTGCCATCGAACTCACGCAGACTGTTGACGACGTATTCATCAATCGGCTCATAGAGATAGAGAACCTCATAACCTTTCGATTTGAAGGCTTCCACGTAAGGACCGGTTTCGATGGTTTTGCGAGAAGGAGCCACCTGATAATAAATGGCCTTCTGCTCTTCCTTCATGCGACCAACGTAGTCGGCCAGGCCGATCACCTCCCCTTCTCCAGTCAGGCTAGAATCAAAGCGCAGCAGCTTCGCAATCGCATCTCGATTGAGGAAATCTGTCGCCACGCCTTCTTTGAAGAAGCGGCTAAACTTCGCATAAAACTCCTGGAACTTTTTGCCGTCGTCCTGAGCTTCCTTATCCAGGAATTTCAAGAGTCGCTTCGTCACCACTTCGCCCAGCTTGCGCACCAACGCACTGTCCTGCATGGACTCACGGGAGATATTCAGGGGTAGATCTTCGCTATCAATCACACCACGCACAAAGCGCATCCACTCAGGCAGCAGCTTCTTCGGACGAGGATCAATCAAGACCTTTTTGCAATACAATCCCACGCCAGGCTCCATCTGCCCCATGCCAAAGGACTCCATATTCTGCTCTGGCAGAAATAAGAGTGCATTGATCACCAGTGGTGCATCGGCCTGGAAATGCAGGCGGTAGCTCGGCTCATCAAAGGCATGCGCTGTAAACTGATAAAAGGCTTTGTACTGCTCCTCCGTCACCTCATCTTTGCTCTTCAGCCAGATAGCCTCCACCGTATTCACACGCTCCGCATTCAGTTGGATCGGGAAGCTGACGAAGTTTGAGTATTTAGCCAAGATAGCTTTGACGCGATCAGGGCGGCAGAACTCCAGCGCATCTTCCTTCAGCTTGATGACGATCTTGCAGCCACGCACCTGATCCGGCGCTTCATCAATGCTATAAGTACCTGTGCCGGTGCTTTCCCAAACCAAATGTTCGCCGTCTTGGCGCCAGGAATGTGTATAGACCTTCACGTAATCCGCCACCATGAAGGCGCTGTAAAAGCCCACACCGAATTGACCAATCACCGAGGCATCTCCTGACTTGCCTGCGTTTTTCAAAGCCGCTGCAAAAGCTTTGGAACCGGAGTGTGCGATGGTGCCTAGATTCTCCACCAACTCTGCGCGTGTCATCCCGATTCCGTGATCGGAGATCGTGAGCGTGCCTTCCGTTTCATCCGTGGTGATATTGATCTCCAGCGGCAGCTCGGCACCAAAAACATCGTTTTCAGTGAGCTGCGTCAGCCGCATTTTTTCCAGGGCATCAGCAGCGTTGGAAACCAATTCACGAATGAAAATTTCGCGGTCCGTGTAGAGGCTGTGAATCACAATGTCCAAGACCTGTTTCACCTCTGCCTGGAACTCGTGCGTGCTGCCAGTGGTCGTATTGCTCATAGGTAAGGGGGATAGATGAAGTGGGGTTGTGAAATAAAAGGGGCGTAGAGAATAGATGGTCCACAGCGACTGTCAAAGACAGGTCACCAACATCACACACACGCCCTCCTATCTCATGCCAAGAGGCTCCTTCAGCGTACCTTCAGCCCATTCAGAATCCAGGCAAATAAGGGGGTAGATCTGGCTCGATGGCTACCAACTCAGAACGGCGGGCCTGGCGGCCTATTCTCCGTAAAAGCAGCCGACAGGTCTCAAAAACACCTGCGTCTCTTGTCATCTGAGAGCGCACTATCGTGCCCTCAATCACAAGCAAGCTACTAGCAGCCACTTGCAGGGGATTCTCCAGTCCCAAACGGGTTGCCAGCTCCTGCAAAAACGCCTGCAGCGCTTGTTTATGATCCTGAATGATTTGATGGATCTTTTCCTCCTGAGAAAAAGCCTCCGCTTGGGCATTGATAAACGCACAACCGCGAAAGTCACGCTCTTCAAACCAGCGCATGAGAACCTCCGCAATGACCTCCAAACCAGCGCCTGCCTGTGACAATCTTTTTTCCACGCCGGCGCTAAACCATCCCATCCACCACTCATGACGTCGGAGGAGGTACTCGGCCACCAGATCATTCTTAGAGGGGAAATGACGGTAAAATGACATCTTCGCCACCTCAGATTCGGCGATGATTTTATCAATGCCAGTCGCCCTCACCCCATCCTGATAAAACAAGCGCGACGCAGTCAGCACAATGCGCTCCCGGGCGCTCAGCGGGACGGTTTTTTTGGCAGGGGCTTTCTTCTTCGAGGCAGGCACACCCTAACAAAGCATTGACATACAGACCTGTCGATCTATTGATGCCACCACACGATAGACAGACCTGTCTACCTCATCCCATTCAATCTCAAACCTCTGCCTTATGAGCAACATCGCCAAACCCCCTCTTGTGCCTCCCTTCACTCATGCAACAGCCACCCTGAAAGTGCGTGCTGCCGAGGATGGCTGGAACTCTCGTGACCCTCAGCGAGTCTCCCTCGCTTACACCCCAGAAAGCCAATGGCGTAACCGCGCCGAATTTGTTCGTGGCCGAGATCAGATCGTCGAGTTTCTCACACGCAAATGGCGCAAGGAATTAGACTACCGCTTGATCAAGGAGCTGTGGGCCTTTGACGGAGCCCGCATCGCCGTGCGCTTCGCCTATGAATGGCACGATGACTCCGGCCACTGGTATCGCTCCTATGGCAATGAAAATTGGGAGTTCGATGAAGCAGGTCTCATGCATCACCGCTACGCCTGCATCAATGACCTGCCCATCCAGGCCAGTGAGCGGCTCTTTACCTGGGATGCCTCGGGTCCACGTCCAGCCGACTTTCCCAGTCTCTCAGACTTGGGACTTTAACCGTATCCATTCCAACACAAGGGCCAGTCCGATTTCATTCGGACTGGCCCTTTTTGTTTGCAGACTTGGATGTTACTTCGCTTTCACAAAACCATCCTTCAGCGCCACCGTGCGGTTAAACACAGGCTTGCCGGGTTGGCTGTCTTTGGGATCGGTGTAGAAGTACCCCACACGCTCAAACTGATAGTGCGCTCCGGGTTTAGCCTCGGCCACGGAAGGCTCCAACTTGGCCGTCACTACCTCCAAGGACTGAGGGCTGATGAGTTGCGTGAAGTCACCATCTTCTCCAGCAGCCTCCTCGGGCTGCTCCTGGGTGAAGAGCTTGTCATAGAGACGCACTTCCACATCCAGAGCGTGAGCCGCGCTGACCCAGTGAATGGTGCCTTTAACCTTGGGTCGCCCCACCGGCTTCACACCGTGGCGGGTGGCATCGTCATAGGTGCAGCGGAGTTCGACGATGTTACCAGCTTCGTCCTTGATGACTTCCTGGCAGATGATGCAGAAGGCATACTTCAGACGCACTTCCCCGCCCGGCACCAGACGGTGGAAACCCTGGATGGGAGTTTCCATGAAGTCATCGGCATCAATGAACAGCTCACGGCTCAGCGGCACCTGACGTTTACCGTCCGCTTCGTTTTCCGGATTGTTCACCAGCTCCACATGCTCCACCTGGCCTTCAGGATAGTTGGTCAGCACCACCTTGATCGGGCGGATCACCCCATACACGCGCTGGGCGTGCTTGTTCAGGTCCTCACGCACACAATGCTCCAGAAGCGTCAGCTCTGTCAGGGAAGGATATTTGGTTAGGCCGATCGTCTTGCAAAAGGTCCGGATGGCTGAAGGTGTGTAGCCACGACGGCGGATCCCACTGATCGTGGGCATACGCGGATCATCCCAGCCATTGACGAGCCCCTCTTTCACCAGACGCAGCAGCTTGCGCTTGCTCATCACGGTGTTGGTCAGGTTGAGACGGGCAAACTCGCGCTGGTAAGGCTGCCCGGGCAGGCCACTGACATTGGCAATGAGCCACTCGTAGAGCGGGCGGTGATGTTCAAACTCGAGCGTACACAAGCTGTGGGTGATGCCTTCCAGCGCATCGCTCAACGGATGCGCATAGTCATACATGGGGTAGATGCACCAGGCATCGCCCGTGCGATGATGGTGCGCACGCAGGATGCGGTAGATCGCTGGATCCCGCATGTTCATGTTCGGCGAAGCCATATCAATCTTGGCCCGTAAAACTTTGGCCCCCTCCTCGAACTCGCCAGCACGCATCCGCGCAAAGAGATCCAAGTTTTCTGCGGGGGAACGATCACGGAAGGGACTGGCGGTGCCGGGTGAAGTCAGCGTGCCGCGTGTGGCGCGCATTTCTTCCGGTGTCTGATCATCCACATAAGCCAGGCCTTTTTCGATCAGTTGGACCGCGAAGCCGTAGAGCTTCTCAAAGTAATCGCTGGCGTAGAAAAGATGGTCACCCCAGTCAAAACCCAGCCACTTCACATCCTCCTGGATGCTGTCAACATATTCCACCTCTTCCTTGGTCGGGTTGGTATCGTCAAAGCGCAGGTGGCAGCGGGCCTTGGGGGCGTTTTCCAGGCTGAGACCGAAGTTCAGGCAAATGCTCTTCGCATGGCCGATGTGCAGATAGCCATTCGGTTCGGGCGGAAAGCGGGTGATGACCCAGCCGTCATTGCGCTGAGCAGCCACATCGGCAGCGATCATTTCGCGGATGAAATCCAGGGAGGCAGGGGCAGCGGGGGCGTCAGACATGGGAGGCGAAGATTTGAGCCGGATAACACCGCAGTCAAGGAAGCGACGCAAGGATGATGTGTAGCCCTTTTAAAAGCAGCGGCCTTCTTCCAGTTCCACTCGCTTCGCTATTGAGCAGCAGCCGGAGATGCTGAAGCCGAGGGCGACAGGGATGCTGGCGGAGAAACCTGGGTAGGAAGGGACCAGGGCAGTGACAAAGGCAGTTCGGTGGTGTTTTGAAATTTCGCCTGCATCACGGCCGCCGGTGAGATCCCTTGGATGATCTGCCCACCACCTGGCTGGAGGTTCGGTGTTGCCTGGGCCTTTTTGAGCAAGGCAAGATTGGTTGCGGCACCCTCTGTGAGGGGGTGTTTACCATGATGTTTCGCCAGCGTTTCTTGGGTTTTAGAAAGCAGTCGAATCGCTTCATCCATCCTCCCTGTCATCGCCAGACAGAGGCTGTATTGACAGTAGAATTGTTGCAGAAGCAATTCTTCAGGCTGTAAGACTTCCCTGAACAGCGGGAGGCTTTGCCGCATCTTTTCCTCCGCCTGCGCATAGCGCTGCTGCTCGTAGAAATTCCAGTTCCAGGCGATTTGAGACTCCAACGTTAAAGGATGACGGGTACCCAGCGTTTTCAGTCGAGTTTCATAGATCCAGCGCAGTTCTTTTTCTGCCTCAGAAAAGCGTTTCAGTCGGATCAGGTAGTTCGCAATGTTTGTGTGGGCGACCATGGTTTGTGGATGGTCTGGCCCCTGTTGTTTTTCCAGAGTCACCAGCATGGAGCGATATTCTTGAAGCACCTGTTCTAGAGTGTGATCATCTTTTAAAAGCCCGGTTAAGTTATTGCGCACGGCCAACGTTTTCGGATGATCTGGACCCAGAAGGCGCGCACGTGCCGTGTAGGATGCGCGGTATTGCTCCTCGGCCAAAAGCAACTTTTTCTGGCCCTCATAGGCGATGCCTAAATTGTTGCGCGTTCCCAGGGTATCCAAATCATCTGGCGGCAGTTTTTTTAGACGGCATTGCAGCACGTGAGACAAGATCGCTTCAGCTTTTTCATGCTGTCCCAGTTCGTTCATGCACACCCCTAGATCGTTGTAGGAAGTCAGAGTTTCGGAGTGATCTGGCCCAAAAATCTTTTTCTCTTGCTGATACAGCACTTGGAACTGAGTAGCCGCCTCCGCGTATCGGCCCAGTTCATAAAAGTAGGACGCCAGATTGCTGCGGCTGCGAATCACCTCGCTCGAATCCGGACCAAAAAAACGTTGGGTAAAGACCAACATCGAATTTAACTCAGCCTCCGCTTCTTCAAATTTTTTCTGTCCTCTGAGGCAGTTCGCGAGACGAAACCGGCTGCTCAAAACTTGGGGATGCGTTTTCCCCAGAGTACGCTGCAGAGAGGCTAAGACTTCACGGCGAAGTGACTCTTCCTCGGCCAAACGTCCCAGGCTTTCTAACACGGCCGCAAGATTCTTTCGCACCGAAGTCAGAGCGGGAGAATCGGCATCCTCGTTTTCTTCCAGGCGCTGCAAAATAGCCCGATACTCCTTTTCCGCCGCCACATCTTGCCGCTGATCATAAAGAGCTGCCGCCAACTCATTGTGGTAACGAAGAGTCTCGATGTGACCAGGCCCCAGGGCCAGCCGATGACGATCCATCACTTCCCGCAGAATCTTTTGTTGGGCCGGATAATCTGTGAGCAAATAGCTGGTATGCGCCATCGCCGTTTGGATCTGGGTCCACAGGCTGAGATCGTCCTTAGGATTCGTCTCTGTTGCCGCGACTGTCAGATACTTCCGCGCATCCACATACTTGCGTTGTTCCATGGAGCCATAAGCCGCCAATTCCAAAGCAGCCACCACCTCTGCAGCCAGGCGCTTTTTAGACCGATGCGCCTCATCACCTGCACTTAAGGCGATCTCCACAGCCTCCGGATATCGTCCAAGAATGAAGTAAAATCGCGCCGTTTCGAGATCGCGAACATCAATCTTGGAAAGACGTTTTTTCCCGTAATCCCGCAGAGCTTCGTAGAGTCCCTCACGAGGCAATTGGAATCTCTCGCACAAAGGCTCCGCCGCTTTCACAAAGCGCACAAAATCACCTCGGGGCCCCTCCTCCGGTGGGCGGAAAGCCAGGGCTCGAGGGAACTCTCGGATCAGTGCAGCCACCTTGGACTCCAAGCCTTTGAAAGGAGACTTCAGGCTCTTGTCCTGAACATCAGCTCCCCGCGCTGGCAGCACGCTAAAAGACAGTAAGCCAAAGCATAAAAACCTTACCCAAAAAAAGGAGACACATCGTTTCATGGCACCAAAGTTGGGTAGGCTAAAAACTTCTACTTCTTGAAATACCCACGCTGTTTCTCACTGATGGGCAGCCCCGTTTTTTCCATCACCTGCAGCATGTCTTCCCACACCTGGCGTTTGGCTACGCGTCCACCGTCGGCCAGTTTTTCCTCTCGCAAAATGTAACTGGGGTGAAAGGTCACCATGGTCGGTAGCCCTTGGACTTGATAGAACTGGCCACGCAGTTTACTCACCGGCCCACTCAGGCCCAAGCCCTCAGCCGCCGTTTTACCAAGAGCCACGAGGACCTTCGGCTGGACGATGGAGATCTCGGTAAAAATATAGGGCAGGCAGGTCTGCATTTCCACTGGTGTAGGGGGCCTGTTCGACCAACCTTGGTTTTCCATCGCCGGGCGGAATTTGCAGATGTTGCTGATGTACACCTCGCTGCGGTCCAGCCCCATCGCCTTGATAATACCGGTAAGCTTTTGCCCGGCGGGTCCCACAAAGGGCTCTTGCTGCCGTTCCTCTTCAGAGCCAGGCGCTTCACCGATGAACATGATTTCTGCGTCGGGACTGCCCACCGCAAAAACCATGGTTTCTCGCAGGGTGCCTAGAGCGCGAGCCTCAGGAGACTGTTCAGCAATCTGGGCGAGAGCGGCCAGCTTTTCAGCCTTCGTCGTGCCAGGAACTTCGATCAAAGTCGGCACCGCCGCAGGTGCCTTCGCTGCCGCTACCCGAGCGGGTGCAGGTGCTGGTGTCACCACCGCTGGAGCCTCGAATGCTTCACGTAACAAGGACGCGGGAGCCGCCCGCTCTTCAGAAAAGGATTCCACCACACGCCGAGGTTCGGGTGCCCGTTGAGGGGCCACCGCAGGCCGCGCACTGCGGCCTGTCATTTTATCCAGCACGCCTGGGCGCAGGCCCACATGGGTCTGCCCCGCTACCTGGCGCTGTTCCAGGTATTGTTTAAGAAGTCCGGCGGCGACAGGCTGAGGCATAAAAGAAAGATCACTGAGCTAACACACTCTGAAATAGGAAACGATCACTTTTTGCGACCCGCTTTCGGCTCGGTCCCAGCGAGGATGCGACTGACATTTCCCCGATGCCGAACAATCACCAGCACCATGATCAGCACGCCAAATCCTAGCATGACGAAGTCCCACCTTCCCTCCTTCGCCATCACGGCGACCATCGTCGCCACCACACCCACGCCAGCCATCATGGAGGCCAGTGAAACATAGCGCAGGGTGAAGAAAAACAGCAACCACACCACCAATCCACCCAGCATCGCCAGGGGAGCAATGCCCAGGAGTACCCCCGCCGTTGTCGCCACGCCCTTGCCGCCTTTAAAGCCGAGCCAAAAGGTAAACATGTGCCCCAGCACCGCCGAAAGGCCCGCCACCACAGCCCCAGCAGAGACGATCTCCGTGGCCGCCCCCTGCTTGGCCAAAAAAGAAGCCGCCAGCCACACTGGCAACCAGCCTTTAAGCGCATCCAGAATGAAAACCGGAATGCCGATCCCCTTCCCCAGCACGCGGATCACATTGGTCGCGCCGATGTTACCACTGCCATGCTGGCGGATGTCCATGCCCTTCAATTTGCCAGCCCAATAGCCAAAGGGCATCGCACCACTGAGGTAGCCGACGACTGCGGAGATCAAAATTGCCACTGCGGGATTCATTGTCCCGTATGTATCCGCAGCCCATGCCTCTGCGCCAAGTGAAAAGAAGCCCCACCTTCTTTGCCCTGGCTGTTATTCCCCCTGAAGCCCTTCTCTTTCAGGACTATTTTCGGAGGCTCCCCATTTTTCTGCTCAAAATTGGTATTTTAGCGCGATTCTATGGGCCGCCTTTTTCTCTCATGCTCCGCACCGCCCTTCTTGCCCTGTTTGCCATCGCCCTGGTCACTGCCACCCACGCAGCAGAGACCAAGCCCCTCAAGGCCCTCCTCATCGCCGGTGGCTGCTGCCACGATTACGCCAAGCAGCATGAGATCCTCAGCAAAGGCATCCAGTCCCGCGCCAATGTGCAGGTGGACGTAGTGTGGACCGATGACAAATCCACCAATCCGCCCCTGCCTCTCTACGACAATCCCGACTGGGCCAAAGGCTACGACATCATCATCCACGACGAATGCGCTGCCGGACTGAAGGACATCGGCACCATCAAGCGAATCCTGGATGTACATAAAACCATCCCAGCCGTGCATCTGCACTGTGCCATGCACAGCTTCCGCCCTGGCAATGACTCCTGGTACAAGCACCTGGGCATCCAGTCGAATTCTCACGGCCCGCAGGAGCCCATCGCCATCACCTACGTGGACAAGGACCACCCCATCACCAAGCCCCTGGGCAACTGGACCACGATCAAGGAAGAGCTCTACAACAACGTCAACATCTTCGATGCGCACCCGCTGGCCATGGGTAAACAGACCGTCAAACAAAAGGACGGCACCACCAAGGACGTCGAATACATCGTCGCCTGGACCAACGAAAAGCAGGGAGCTCGTAGCTTCAGCACCACCATCGGGCACAACAACGACACCGTCGCCGACTCCCGTTACCTCGATCTCCTCGCACGCGGCCTCCTCTGGGCCTGTGACAAGCTGACTCCTGATTACCAGACTGCCTTCAATGGTGAAAACAAAGTCACCTTTGTCAAAGGCAACCCCGAGCCGCCCAAGGCCCAGCCCAAACCCGCCGCTGCCACACCACCGCCCGCAGCCAAGGACGCCACTCTCGTCACGGTCACCGCCAGCAGCGAAGAAAGCGGCAAAAACAACTTCACCTGGCGTGCTGTGGATGGCGATGAAGCCACCCGCTGGTGCGCCAACAGCGGCGAATACCCACAATGGTTTCAGCTCGAGTTTGAAAAACCCCAGTCCCTCACCGGCATCACCACCACCTGGGAAAACAACGGTGTCTATCGCTACAAAATCGAAGCCTCCACCGATGGCAAAGCCTGGAACGTCCTCGCTGATGCCTCCACGAACACAAAAGGCGCCCCATACACCAACGAGTTCGCCAAAACAGCTAACCTGAAGTTCGTCAAAATCCACGTGCTCGGCAAAAACGGCGGTGGCTGGGCCAGCATCCGCGAAGTGCAGCTCAAAGGCGACGGCATCAAATCCCTCGCATCCAAGATGAACGCCCAGCAGCAGGCCACGGCAGCGAAGGTGGTGAAAGAAGAGTCTGACCCCTACAAAAACGAAGGCAACATCGCCCCTTCCATCGTCAAGCTCACCGCCGCACAGGAAGCCGAAATCCTCAAGGACGTGAAAGTGGCCGAAGGCTTTGAAGCGACCCTCTTTGCCAACTCCGCTGCCGCCAACTACCCCGTCTATGTCGCCGCCGCACCCGATGGCACCCTCTACGTCAGCAGCGATGGCAATGGCTCCCTGGGCCGCCAGCCCAAGCGGGGTCGCATCATCCGCCTGCGCGATCTCGATGGCGATGGCAAGGCCGATGAAACCAAGGTCTTCTGCGAAGTGGACAGCCCTCGCGGCCTCGTCTGGGACCACGACCGCCTCTATCTCGTCCATCCCCCGCACCTCAGCGAATTCATTGATGCCGATGGCGACGGCGTCGCTGAAAAACAAAACATCCTCGTCAAAGACATTGCCTTTGGTTTCAAGGACCGCCCCGCCGACCACACCACCAACGGCCTCAGCCTGGGAATCGACGGCTGGCTTTACATCGCCGGCGGCGACTTCGGTTTCATGAAGGCCACCGGCACCGATGGCAAAACGCTACAGCATCGCGGTGGCGGTGTCATTCGCGTGCGGCCTGACGGCACCGGATTGGAGATCTACTCCACCGGCACCCGCAACATCCTGGAGGTGGCCATCAGCCCGCTCATGGACATCTTCGCCCGTGACAACACCAACGATGGCGGCGGCTGGAACGTGCGCTTCCACCACTTCACCGGCCTAGACGACCACGGCTACCCGCGCCTCTACAAGAACTTCAACGACGAGTGCATTCAGCCCCTCGCCGACTACGGCGGCGGCTCCGGCTGCGGAGCCGTTTATATTGACGAACCCGGCTTCGGCGAAGCCTGGAACAACGCCCCCTTCACCGCCGACTGGGGCACGGGTGCCATTTACAAACATACAGTTAAACCCAAAGGCGCCACCTTCGAGGAAACCGCCAAGCCCGAGCCCTTCATCAAAATGACCCGCCCCACCGATGCAGAAGTGGATGGCATGAGCCGCGTCTATGCCTCCAGTTGGAAAGGCGCCACCTTCAACTGGGCCGGACCCGACGTGGGGTATATCGTGCAGGTGAAGCCAAAGGGCTTCAAACCAGAGCCTATGCCAAATTTTGCCAAAGTCAGCGATGCTGAATTGGTGAAGGAACTGGAGTCCCCGAGCAACAGGCGGCGGATGGAAGCTCAAAGGGAGCTGGTAAGACGATCGGCAAGAAAACCAGACACATTCAGAAACACCACTCTAGACATAGCCAAGGTTATAGAAAACAAAACGGCATCGGATTTCTCCAGAGTAACCGCACTGTATGGCCTATCACAGACCTTGTCAGAAAGTAGGGTCGCTCAAATGGATGATGATACAATGGGGATTCTTAAGGGGATGATGATAGCCTCCATCGATCAAGACCCGCTGCTTACAGAACACGTCTTTCGTGGATGGGGTTGTTTTGCTATTTCTGCCTTAGGACCCAACAGGATTCAGCCTTCGCATACGTCGCAACCATCCGGCAGAAACTCTCGTTCTGTGGTAGCTCTCCTGCACGCTGCTTCCATGTTTTCAACAGACAAGTCGACGGTCAAATGGCTGACTTTTTTCGCTGCCAAAGAGTCGGTTGGAGAGAATTCATTAATCACTCACACAGCCATTCGTTGCATTGCAGCCATGAATAATGTGGATGAATGCTTCTCTCTATTTGATCACAGCAATGGGAAGGAAAGCACCAACTTGCTCCGCGCCCTCGCGATGATGCACAAACCCAAGGTCGTCACCGGCCTCATCGAACGGCTCAACCAAGCCACCGATCCAGCCCTCCGCCAGGGCATCCTCGCCGCTCTCTGCCGCCTGCACTTCACCGAAGGCGAATGGAAGGGCGATTCCTGGGGCACGCGACCCGACACACGCGGCCCGTATTATCAGCCTGAGGCCTGGAGCGAAACCCCGAAGATCGCCGAAGCCCTGAAGACCGCCCTCGCCAAGGCCAGCCCCGAAGAGGCCGCCTTCCTGGTGAAGGAAATGAACCGCAACCGCATCAAGTCCAACGATGCCCTCCAGCGCATCCTCACCCTGGCCAAACAAGACCCCAAAGTCATCCCCGATGCCGTCGCTCAGCTCTCTATTGCTGAGACCATTCCGGCGGATGCCATCCCGATGTTGGTGGGAGTCTTAAAAAGTACTCAAGAGCTTCAGCTCGCCAAGACTCCCAAAGACCAGACGGCGTCCAATCCTGGCATCGTCAATCCCGCCGAGCTAAAGCTCTCGAGTACTTTGCTTTCCCAGGCCATCATCGCCCTCACCAAAACCGACAGCGCCGAGGGCGTCAGCGCCACCCTGGCAGTCCTGTCCCCCATGCAGAAGATGCCAGAGTCCTTCAAAGACTTCGAAGCCGCCTCAGCCGCCTTCTTCGCTTCGCCGAAATTGGAAAACCATCACCTGCTCATCGAACAGATCGCCGAGAAACTCGATGGCCCAACTTCCCGTTATGCCGATGCCGCCCTGCTGAATCTCGCCGCACGCACCACCGGCAGCCCCGAGTCCCGCGAGCTTTCCCAAAAAGCCCTCGACCACGGCTGGCAGGAGGCCAAACGCCGAGCCCAGATCCTAGATGCCATCTCCGCGATCAAGCACATGGCCTCCGCACCGAAAGTGCTCGCTGCCACGGACGATCCAGATCCTAAAGTTAAAGATGCCGCCAACCGCGCCATGAAGGCCATGCGCCTGACCAAGGTGGAAGACAAGACCCCAAAAATCTCCACGCTGAAGCCTGAAGAAGTTATCGCCACCGTCCTCAAGACCAAGGGTGATCTCGCCCTGGGCGAGCAGATCTTCACACGCGCCACCTGCATCGCCTGCCACACCACCAAGGAATCTGAAGCGCAGAAAGGGCCCTACCTCGGCAACATCGCCCAGACCTACAAGCGCCCGGAACTCGCCCAAAACATCCTGGACCCAAACAAGACCATCGCCCAGGGTTTCGCCAGCGAACTCATCACCATGAAGGACGGTGTCCAGCAGATGGGCTTCATCACCCTCGAAGGAGCCAGCGAAGTGAAACTGCGCAATATCGCCGCCCAGGAGTTCACGTTCAAAACGACCGACATCAAAGAGCGCCAAAAGCTCCCCATGTCCATGATGCCTCCCGGCCTCATGATGAACTTCACCGTCCGCGAATTCGCCTCCCTGCTCGACTACCTCGAAGCCCTCGCGAAAAAGTAAGCGGTTCAAAACTAGTAGCCGTTTGCCTCCTTCATCCTTGGATGATCAGGCTCTGTGCGGCAGAGCGCCACAGCCTAACCACAAAGTTTAGAGCCGACTTCCAGGGTGCCGCAGAGCGGCACTCGTCTCTTAGCCCGGCCTTTCAAGGCCGGGAAAAACGGCTTCGTGTTTCCTCGTAACGAAGCGTCGCAGAGCGACGCCCGAACCCGCCGCAACAATCCTTCAGCCCTAGGCTTCAAAGCCCTCCTTGCTGCCCCACCTAACCAGAAACACGTTCACTTCTTCCACTCCGCCAGCACCTGGGGCAGCAGCCTGTGCTCCTGCTCCTTGATGCGCGCATGCAGCTTCTCCGGCGTATCTCCAGGTAGGATTGGCACCGTCGCCTGGGCCAAGATGCGCCCGGCATCAATCTCCGCCGTCACCAGGTGTACCGTGCAGCCCGTCTCCACATCTCCAGCTTCGATGGCCAGTTGAGGCGCATTCGCACCCTTGTGCTTGGGCAGCAAGGATGGGTGGACGTTCACGATGCGATCCGCATACAGGCTCAGCGTCGGCTCTTTGAGAATGCGCATGAAACCGATGAGCACCACCACATCCACCTGGGCACGCTTCAGATGCTCGGCAATTTCCTTTTGCGCCGCATCATCAAACCGGCGCGGATTCGCCCCCCCGTCCACATGAATGGCAGGCACGCCCGCTTCACGGGCAATTTGAAGGAACTTAGAATCGGCCTGATCCGAGAGAGCCACGCCGATATCCGCCTGCAAAGTCCCCGCAGTGATGGCCGCCAAAATCGCACGCAGGTTGGACCCTTCACCAGAGCCCAGCACGCCGATGCGCAGACGCCCAATGCCCCCTTCATGGGTCATCCGCTGGACCGTGGCCGTTGTCGAACGCCCCGGCACCAGCGGCAGGATGCGAATGGACGTGCCTGCCGCATCCAGCGCGGCCCGTTCTTCCGGGTTTAGAGAGTCCACCGTGTAGTCACCGCCTTTGGCATAGATGTGCGGCTGGATGGCTTCAATGAGAGCCGTCGCCCGCTTATCTCCGAACACCACCACCGCATCCACCGCACGCAGGGCAGCCATCACTTCAGCTCGATCATTTTCGCCATTGATGGGCCGCGTGGGCCCCTTCAGTTCACGCACAGATTCGTCTGAATTCAGCGCCACCACCATCGCATCTCCCAGTGCCCTCGCCTCATTCAGATAACGCACATGTCCAGCATGCAGAAGGTCAAAGCAGCCATTGGTAAAGACCAGTTTTTTCCCCTGTGCATCGAGTTGGTCACGCAGATCACGGACTTCAGCGGGGGTCATGGGCGAATAAGCTTCGGCGTCAGTAGGCATGGGCAGATGGACCAGATAATGCGCGGCTGGCCCCTTCCCTCAACGCTTATAGCAAATCACGAAATAGATTTCCTGAACTCCTGAGGCGAAGCCAGATCACCACTCACCATCACGCTGGAATTGGCGCCGCACATTCTCCCCAAACTGTTTCCCTGCCGCATTCAAGTTTTCAATCACTTGGTCCAGCGGCAGCCCCACACTGCCCCGAGCTGCAAGAATGACCGTCTCGCACTCATTGGCATCCATGAAACGAGAGGCCTCTAAAAGCCGATCTTCATCGCCAAACGGCAGCGCCATAAACCCATGTTTATCCGCATGGATCAACTGCCCTGGCTGGATCTTGCGACCAAAAACCTCCACCTCGCAGCCCCAGCGTACCGGATGCACATGCGCATGCCCCACACAGAGACGCCGAGCGAGCGCCTTGAATCCAGCGTTGGTCATTTCATCCACATCCCGGATAGCTCCATCCACGATGCTGCCCACACAGCCCAGGGCCCGGTGGGCATTGCTATTCACCTCTCCCCAAAAGGAGCCAATGACGCGAGGTTTATCCAAATCCTGCACGATCACGATCTTCGGCCCTGGCACACTGGCGACGTAACGACGATACTCCGCCCAGGCGTCCGGATTGGCTTCACGATGGCTTTTATCTGAAGGCTGGATCACCACCGTCACGGCAAATCCCACCATGGGGCCCATCTGCGGCATGAAGTCGCGAGTTTCTTCCAGATTAAAGGCCTCCGCAGCCACATCCGCCTTCGTGATCTGTTCCCAGCCATTGTAAATGGTCGGTGTGTTCCAGCGCTTGAGTTGCAAGAGGTCTGCGTGAGAGATGGGCATAGGAAAGAGTCGTTGAAGAGAGCCTATTTAACGCTCGTCACATCCCAGCAATCACTGGTTACCTGGACTAACCTCTCCCCGCTGCGTCAATTTCACTTCGACGGTTTAAAGTCCGGGAATGGGAGATCTTGAAACTCAAAAATCACCACCTCACTTTCATACTTGAGGGGAAGTTTCAGCCCGATAGTCACTGGATAACGAATGTCCTCAACCTTAGAGATAAGGGATGGAGGCGATGGATCCGAAGCCTCACCGCTCGCGGGGAAAGTCACCGCCACCTCACGGAAGACGGCATACCGTCCACTGCTCCCACCGCCGGTAAAAGTGCCCGAGGACAGCGAAAGACGCTGATTAGCAGCATCGTTGATCTTTAGACTTCCCAGGGCATAACGAGAGGTGAGAAATAGCAACGGCATCTGCTGGCGATAGACCTCGTGCTCCTTGGCATGCTCAGAAAATGCGCCTGCAGACAGTTCTAGGTGCTGGGGCTGAACCTTGCTGACCACCAGCTCAAACGGGCCACAGTGAAGCGGCGCGACATCCGCTTTATGAATGTCTTTAAACTCGAGAGATTCCCATTCCGTGACCTTCACCAGCGTCACCGCCAGCTTCAACTTGCGAAGTCGCTGCAAAGGTTCCCCCACCTCTTGGGTATGGATCGTCACCGTAAGGTCCGAGGTATCTGTCCACTTGGAGCCCTTTTGGTCCGCCACGTTTTCTCCAGACAATAGCACCGCCTCGAGCAAATCTACTTTTTCCAAAAACACATTTTCCGGCAACTGGGACAAAAAATCAGCCGCCTTATCCGCACGGAATTCCAGCCTAAAAGTTCCAGAAATAGAGGAAATCTTCTCATCCCATGGGGACGGCCCCTGCTCCGCATGGGTCAGAGACAGACGATACTGTCCATCCGGCGATATCGCTGTCAGAGGTGTTTTGAGGTGACCTGTCTGCTCCGCCCCTGACGCCGCAAGTACTGGCCACAAGAAAGCCATCACAAGAAAGCACCTCCGGAAACTCATTTTGCAGGAAAGGCCGTATAGCATCCTTACGCGTGTAGCAGATCCTGTCGCAGGCATGAAGCAAAATCGTGGCCCACATTCCTGGATCGGATGACCAAGAACTGGTCTAAAAAGTTGGCCACTGAGAAACGATGGGACTTGCAGCCCCGGGGCACCCACAGGTTACACTCATTCACCGCCATGCCTGCAAGTATCCCCCAACGCTCCTCCCTGGTGGCTGAAACCCTGCGCGTGCTGCGCGAGACCATCGCCAGCGGCCGCTGGAAAGAGGAACTGCCCGGCGAGCGCCGTCTCTGTGAGGAATGGCACATCAGCCGTCCGACCCTGCGTGCCGCCCTCACGGCCCTCGCCGCAGACGGCTGGGTCACCATCGCCCAGGGCAAACCCACCCGCGTTTGCCACCCAGCAGGCAGCTCTAGCCCTCCGGCGCTACCTTCCCCTACCCTGACAGTAGGTCTTCTCAGTCCCGAGCCCCTCCATGCCATGCCACCCTTTGTCCTGCTGTGGGTAGATGAACTGCGCAGCCAATTGGCCAGTGAAGGCCATCTCCTGCAGGTGCATGTGGGACGCGCCTGGTCAGGGGGTAAAAACCCCGCACGCGCTCTACAAACCCTCACCACCACCGTTCCAGCGGCTGCCTGGGTGCTCTATCGCAGCACCGAGGCCATGCAACAGTGGTTTGAGCAAAGGCAGATCCCCTGCGTGGTCGTGGGCTCGGTCTTCAAAGGGCTCTCCCTTCCCTCGGTAGATCGCGACCACCGCGCCGTCTGTCGCCACGCCGTGGGCCTCATGGCCGCCCGTGGGTATCAGCGGTTGGCCCTAATGATCCAGGAACCCCAGTATGCCGGAGATCGCGAAAGCGAGGCCGGCTTTGTAGAAGGCCTGCAAGCTGCCGCCGCGCGGGGTGTCACCGGACATATTCAACGGCATGATGGCAGCCGGGAAGGCCTCCTCAAAGCCCTGGATCGCCTGCTCACAGCCAGGCAGAGACCTCAGGCCCTGCTCATCGCCCGCACCTCAAGTGCCCTCACCATCTGCACCGCACTTTTACAGCGTGGCCTCCGCATTCCCCAAGACGTGGCCCTCATCTGCCGTGATGACGACGTCTTCCTGGACGAGACAATACCCCAAATCTCCCGTTACAGCGTAACAGCCAACACCTTCGCTAAACGCATCTTTCGGCTGGTCCGACAGCCCGGAGCCAAGGGCGAAACCAAGATCATGCCAGAATTTGTCAAACGAGAATCATTGTGAAAAACTTTGCTCACCGTTTGACACGCACTCACCTGCATGTACAATCGCCCCCCTTTCCCTGGGAGGGCAGACTTTATGGCAAACGTTCAAGTAATACTCAAAGAGAAGATCAAAAACCTCGGTGCCGAGGCTGATGTCGTGCAAGTGAAGCGTGGTTTTGCACGCAATTTCCTCGTCCCACAGGGCAAGGCTTATGAAGCTACGGCTGGCAATCTTCGCAATATCAACCATCTGAAAGCCGCACGCGCTGAGCGTGAAGCCAAGGAACTGCAGGAAGCGGAGAAAACCGCTTCCAAGCTGAAGAAACTGAAGCTGAAGCTCACCCTTCAGACGGGCCAGGGCGGCAAAGCCTTCGGTTCCATCACCAACATGGACATCGCTAAAGCCGTGGCTGAAAGCTCTGCCAAGGTGGAACTCGACCGTCACCTGATCCAGCTCGACAAGCCCATCAAGAGCACGGGCACCTTTGAAATCCCAGTGAAGCTGCATGCAGATGTGAGCTGCTTCCTGAAACTCACGGTGCTGGCTGATTCTGATGCAGCCGCTGCTGACACGACTGAAGACAGCGAATAATTTCGTCGCCTTTCAAAACCTTATTAGAAAACCGCGTTCCTTCATTGGAACGCGGTTTTTTTTATGCCTTCAGGAAGTCTCCTCGTTATGCGAGGAGATGGTTACATGATCCGTGAAGCAGGGGAGCGAGGAATTTTCTCCCAAGCTCCCAGATAACACCGAGAAGGGGCCTTTACTTCTTCGCTGGGTAAAGCGTCGGAAGCCACTCACCCACCCGCACAAGCCAGTCGTTCACCGGAAGCCCACTCTTCTTCATGCCAAACCCGTGTCCACCAGTGCTGTAAATGTGCAGTTCACAGGGAAGTTTGTTCTTTTTGTATTCGAGGTAAATCAGCGCACTGCCAGCCGCACTGTGCGGGTCATCATGAGCATGGACCAGGCACATCGGCGGAGCTTTATCCGTCACTTTGATCTCAGGCAGGAGCTCAAACTCATTCCCCTTCCCGACTAAGTAGGCAGGATACACAGGGATCGCAAAGTTAGGCGTCGCATCCGCCACATCCAGCGCAGCATCCTGCTCATAAGTACGTGAGCCAGACTGCAGTGCCGCCATGATCGAGAGGTGCCCCCCCGCAGAAAATCCGAGGATGCCAATACGATCTGGCTGAATGCCAAACTCCGCAGCACGATGCCTGAGGATGCCCATCGCCCGCTGGGTGTCCTGCAAAGGCACCCGGCTTGGATCCTCATTGTCGCGGCGTGGGACGCGATACTTGAGCAGGACCGGAGTCACGCCCAGAGTGCGTAGGTAGTCGCAGACCTGGGTACCTTCATGCTCGATGGCTAGGATGCCATATCCACCACCAGGACACACCAGGACAGCCGTGCCATTCGGCTTGTCGGCAGGATAAATCGTGATGGTGGGATCTGAAACATTTCCCAGACGCTTAACTCCATCGTCCTTTTCCTTTTTGATTTCCGCTTCAGGCTCAATTTTAAATCCTTCTTTTTCGGGAGCCCCTTTGGGCCACAAATGAATCGTTACAGGTTCAGCCGCCGCAGTGAAGGTGGCGAAAGTCAGCGAAAACAAAGCAAGAGAAGACAACCATTTCATAAAGTGTGTCCATCAAACGGATGGCTGATAGAAATTCACGCTTAAATTCATCAAAGATGCATGAATTTAAGTTGCGCTTATCCCAACGCGCAGCATTATGACAGCCCGCTCGCAGCCAATCAAGGCCTCCCGAGCACACGGGGCGTAGCTCAGCCTGGTAGAGCGCTTGCTTTGGGAGCAAGAAGTCGTCAGTTCGAATCTGGCCGCCCCGACCATTCAAATAGAATGGTTCAGTCATTGAAGTTACTGGCACACCAGATGTCCGCACTCTACGCCGCCACTCTCCAGACGTTCAAAGCTCAAGGCTGGCATTACCGCGAAGTCGCGGGCATGGAAGTCCTCGAAGCAGACTTCGAAGCCCATCACACGAAAGTCGCTTTGCACGTGCAGATCTATGGCGAGGCCCACATCGCCACGGTCGTAGCTACAGCCTCCCTCCAAGTCGCCCACACGCATCGTTTGCAGGTTTCTGAGCTTCTGATGCGCACGAACAAGGAACTGAATCTGGGTAACTTTGAACTCGATTGGGACAGCGGTGCCGTGATGTTTCGCATCACCAACATCTTTCCACCTCATCGCTACGATGAGCGTATCCTAGCCACCTTGGTGCATAGCACCATCGCTGAAACGGATCGGCTCACCCCATTTTTGGGTGAAATTTGCAACACCCCGAAAGGCGAGCTGATCCTGCTCCGAGTCCGGGACTTAATGAAACGCGAGGACCTGCTACCTCCAGCACCGGCAGAAGAACCCTGACAGCGCTCATGGCGTGAATTGATCGGTGCATCACCCATGAATACCGTCACTCGTTTCGCCCCCAGTCCCACAGGTTGGCTGCATCTTGGGCACGCCTATGCGGCCATCTTTGCCGAACAAAAAGCACGGCAGAATCAAGGTCGGTTTCTCATTCGTTTGGAGGACATTGATGGCACCCGCTCTCGACCTGAATACGAGACCGCTTTGTTTGATGACCTTCATTGGTTAGGCCTCACTTGGGAAACACCCGTCTTGCGACAATCCGATCACGCCGCAGATTATCGTCAAGCTTTGGAAGAACTCGCCACTCAAGATCTTCTCTACCCGTGTTTTTGCACCCGGCGCGAGATCCAGGAAGAAATCGCTCGCGCACCCCAAGCACCCCACGGTCCTGATGGCCCCCTTTATCCAGGCACCTGTCGTCATCTTTCCCCCAAAGAAAGACAGGCCTTCATTGAGTCCGGCCAACCTTACGCACTCCGTCTAGACATTGAAAAAGCCACTCATCGCATTGGCCATTCACTTCAGTGGGAAGATCTAGGCCGCGGTTTACAAACCGCCAACCCCAACATCTTTGGAGATGTCGTCTTGGCCCGCAAAGACACACCTGCCAGCTACCACCTGGCCGTGGTGGTGGATGATGCTAGGCAAGGCATTACCCTCGTCACCCGAGGTGAAGATCTTTTTGAAGCCACCCATCTTCACCGGCTGCTTCAAGAACTTCTAGGACTTCCCGTCCCCTCCTGGCTTCATCATCATTTAGTCACAGATGATCTGGGCAAAAGGCTTGCCAAAAGAGACAACGCCCGTTCTTTGCGAAACCTGCGAGAAGAAGGCTGGACACCTGAAAAAGTACACCAAGTCTTCGGTCTCCAAGAATCTGTATCTTGATCCATCCACGCGACCAGCTTATCGCCAATCACAAAAAGAATTTTCGAATGGACGATCTCAGTGTGGGAAGCTACCGAGCCATACCCATTGACCTTTCCCCAACAGCCAGATTTCTGGCAATAGGCTTTTGAGAAGAATCGGAGTACCTGCGCGCTGATACATCTGGCCTACATTCCTCTGAGGTCATGGATCGGATATGTTCGGCACAAATGGACCTCGCTCCAATCCTCTTGGATTCTTGACTAACGATCAAGAGAGTTCACGCATATTTGTTAATCCATTCGTTTTCCAATAGACCCACAAGTGATACGATTTAGCCGCACTGATTGGTGAAACCAAGTTTCAGGCCCGCATCCCGATACCTCTTTCCCCAGCCGAAGAGCGGCGTCCGTATCTTAGCCGCGCCTTTTCAAGGCGCGGTTTTGGCTCGCGCACCGCCTTCACTCATTGCGTCGCAGCGCGACGCCCGAACTGCCGCAATTTCACCGATCCATCACGCTAAATCGTATAAATCCTTGAAGCCAAAGGCCCAGATAACGCCATCTTGGCTGCACTTGATACCAACGTGGGAGGTGTCACCCAAAAACAAAAGACCCCTGAATGCTAGGCATTCAGGGGTCTTTTATGAAATCCATTAGATAGACTTGCGCTTCCGTTTCAACTGGAGCTGAGCAGCACTACGCTGAATCATCGCCATCACGGCAGCCACTTCTTCTTGCTGTTCACCATGCTTGAGGCTCTCCAGAGAGTGCTTCGCACGCTCCATGGCTTCTTCGACGGCTTTCTCGTCAATTTCATCACTGCTGAGAGCCATATCGGTCAGCACTCGGGTGGTGCTACCTGTCACTTCGACAAGCCCTTCACCGACAGCGAGTTCGGTTGTTTTGCCAGCCTTAGTGTAGCGAAGTTCTCCCACCTGGAGAGTCGTCACCAGAGGAGCATGTGAGGGAAGAACCCCCATTTCACCTTCAAAACCCGGGAGCACAACAGTGTCCACTTCATCCGAAAAGATGCGGGCTTCAGGGGTAACGATTTCGAGTTTGAGAGGCATGAGAAAGGTCGGAAAACGGAGAATCAAGGAGCCAAGTTTGTCAAGGTGGCAGACCGGCTTGACTGGTTGACCACCTTGACCATTGACCGGCAGGCTTACGCCTTCGGCACAGTGTCGATGCCACCCTTCATGTAGAAGTTGGCCTCTGGCACATCGTCGTGCTTGCCATCAAGGATTTCAGCGAAGCCGCGAACGGTGTCCTTAACAGAAACGTATTCACCTTTGGTACCAGTGAAGATTTCAGCCACGTGGAACGGCTGGCTCAGGAAGCGCTGAAGCTTACGAGCGCGGAACACGATGAGCTTATCTTCGTCAGAAAGTTCATCCATCCCGAGAATGGCGATGATATCCTGAAGGTCTTTGTAGCGCTGAAGCACGCGCTGCACACCACGAGCCACACGGTAATGTTCTTCACCCACGATGTCTGGGGCAAGAGCCTTGGACACTGAAGAAAGAGGATCCACAGCCGGATAAATACCAAGCTCAGCGAGGGAACGCTCAAGCACCACCGTGGAGTCAAGGTGAGCGAAGGTGTTCGCCGGAGCTGGGTCAGTCAAGTCATCCGCAGGAACGTAAACAGCCTGGAAGGAAGTGATCGAACCGCTCTTGGTAGAGGTGATTCGCTCCTGCATGGCACCCATTTCTGCGGCCAGCGTCGGCTGATAACCCACAGCGGAAGGTGTACGCCCCAGAAGAGCAGACACTTCAGAACCGGCCTGGGAGAAACGGAAGACGTTATCCACGAAAAGAAGTACGTCCTGGTTCTTCTCATCACGGAAGTATTCAGCCATAGAAAGAGCTGAAAGAGCCACGCGAAGACGAGCACCTGGAGGCTCATTCATCTGGCCATAAACGAGAGCCACTTTAGATCCTGGCTCGCTGATGTAGCCACCCTGGGCATTGCGAACGATATCATGACCGTTTTTCTTCACCTTGATAACGTCGGACTCGATCATTTCATGGTAAAGGTCGTTACCTTCACGAGTACGCTCACCCACGCCGGCAAACACGGAATAACCACCGTGGCCTTTAGCGATGTTGTTGATGAGCTCCATGATAACCACGGTCTTACCCACACCAGCACCACCGAAAGCACCCACTTTACCACCCTTGGTGAAGGGACAAATAAGGTCGATCACCTTAATGCCCGTCTCAAGGATCTGGGCAGAAGGATTCTGGTCCACCAAGGCCGGAGCTGGGCGGTGAATCGGATAACGCTTGGTGGTAACAGGAGCAGCCTGGTCATCAATAGCATCACCAGTGACGTTAAAAATACGCCCCAGAACTTCTTCACCCACAGGGACAGTAATTGGCGTGCCGACATCTACAGCGTCAAGACCACGCTTCAGACCTTCGGTGGAAGACATGGCCACAGAACGAACCCAGCCATCACCCATGTGGCTCTGCACTTCGCAGACCAGACGAGTAGTTTTGCCGCCGAGATCAAATTTGATCTCCAATGCGTTGTAGATCTCAGGCAGCTTTCCTGTGGCTGAGAAATCCACGTCCACCACGGGACCGATGACTTGAACGATTTTGCCGATGTTGCTCATATTGGAAGGGGTCAGAAAGAATCAGAGGGTCAAGAATGCAAAGAAGGCTATTCAAGAGCCATTTTGGCGGTGGTGATTTCGAGAAGTTCGTTGGTGATCGCAGCCTGGCGCAGTTTGTTGTATTCGAGGCTGAGGTCTTTGAGCATCTGCTTGGCGTTATCCGTAGCGTTTTTCATGGCTACCATTCGGCTACTGTGCTCAGAAGCACGTGCTTCAAGGACCATTTGGTAAACGGTGCCGTTGACGTATTGAGGAAGCACCGTCTGGAAAACCGTCGCAGCATCCGGCTCAAAGGTATAATCTGGGACATCCGAAGGATTCACTTCCTTGGAAGTTTCATCAAAATTGCGCTTACCTCCAAGAGTCACTGGATTGACAGGCAAAATTTGCTCCATCGAAGGCACCTGAGTGACCACGTTGATGTAATTATTGAAAGCCACCAATACACGTTTGTATTCACCCGAGAGGAATTTCTCCTGAATGAACTTGGAAACAACGCGGGTCTCCACAAATTTGGCGGGGTCCTTGATCGGGAAATCCGCAATGATGGTCTTCCGGAGGCGGCCAAGTCCTTGGGAAGCTTTGCGACCAATGGTGATATATTCCACTTCGCCTTCAATCGGACTGTTAACCAGCTTCTTGAGCAAATTAGTATTCAAAGCACCGCAAAGCCCCTTATCAGTCGCGATAACGAGCACCAAAGTTTTATTGCCCGAACCTTCGCTGAAGAAAGGATGCACGCCTTCAGCAGCACTTTCCTTCAAACTCACAAGGATCTTGTTCATCAGCTCAGCATAGGAACGACCATTGGCGGCCTGATCCTGTGCTTTTTTCATCTTCGCAGCCGCGACGAGCTGCATGGCCTTGGTGATCTGGGCCGTGTTTTTGACCGATTTGATTCGGCGGCGAATGTCGCGGGTGGAGGGCATGGGAGCGGAGAGCTAAAAAAACGAGAGCGATGAACCAGGAGCAATTACTTCCAGGCGGTCTTGAAGTCTTCGAGAGCGGTCTTGATGTCAGCTTCGACATTGTCGAGAGCCTTTTCGTTGGCGAGCTTTTCAACCAACTCCGACTTACGCTCAGTGAGATAGGTTTCCAGCTTAGCCTGGAATTCCTTCACGCGATCCACAGATACGCTATCGAAGTAGCCCTTCTGCATGGCGTAGAGACTGATGACCATGATTGGCAGGCTCTTTGGCTGATACTGCTGCTGCTTGAAGAGCTCCACGATGCGAGCACCACGATCCAGCTTGGCTTTCGTGGCAGCATCGAGATCGGAACCGAACTGAGCGAAAGCGGCCAGTTCGCGGAACTGAGCGAGGTCGAGCTTGGTCGTGCCAGACACTTTCTTGATAGCTTTTGTCTGAGCGGCAGAACCCACACGAGAGACGGAAAGACCCACAGAGATCGCAGGGCGGATGCCTTGATAGAAAAGATCGGTTTCCAGGAAAATCTGACCGTCAGTGATGGAAATCACGTTGGTCGGGATGTAGGCAGACACGTCACCAGCCTGGGTTTCAATGATCGGCAGAGCTGTCAGGGAACCGCCACCGTAGTTTTCGTTCACACGAGCGGAACGCTCAAGCAACCGTGAGTGGAGATAGAACACGTCACCAGGATAAGCTTCACGACCGGAAGGGCGCTTCAGCACGAGAGAAACCTGGCGATAAGCAACTGCCTGCTTGGAGAGGTCATCAAAGACGATCAGAGCGTCCTGCCCCTGGTCCATGAACCACTCGCCGATGGCGCAACCTGTGTAAGGAGCGAGATACTGATTAACAGCGCTGTCGGAAGCCGAGGCATTCACGATAACGGTGTATTCCATAGCACCAGCATCTTCGAGAGTCTTGACAACGCGAGCCACGTTAGACTGCTTCTGGCCAATGGCGACGTAGATGCAATAGAGAGGCTTGTGACCAGCCAACTTACCCTGCTCAGCAGCTTTGTTCTGCTGAGCCTGGGAAATGATGGTGTCCACAGCAATGGTCGTCTTGCCCGTGGAACGGTCACCGATGATCAACTCACGCTGACCACGGCCAATCGGAATCATCGCGTCAATGGACATGATGCCTGTCTGCACAGGAACCGACACCGACTTACGGGTAATGATACCAGGAGCAAGTTTTTCAACAGGATACTGTGCATCACCTTTGATCGGACCTTTGCCATCGAGAGGTTCACCCAAGGTGCTGACCACACGACCCAGAAGGCTCTTACCAACTGGAACTGAAAGAAGACGTCCTGTGGTCTTAACTTCGTCGCCAGCCTTGATGCCTTCGGAAGAACCCAAAAGCACGCAACCCACTTCCGTTTCTTCAAGGTTTAGAGCCAAACCGTAGAGACCACCGGGGAACTCAATCATTTCGTTGAGCATAACATCGCTCAAACCTTCGATCTTGGCTGCGCCGTCACCGATCTCGCGGACCACGCCGACATTGGATTTGGTGACCGCCGTCTTAAGTCCGGCGATTTGGGATTCGATCTCCTGGAGGATGTTGCTCATGGTAACTACTGGTTTTGAAAAGGGAAAATGAGGGCTGGTGCCGGGCGGTAACGATTAGGAAAGAGAGGCTTTAAGGGCTTCAAGACGGGCCTTAACAGAACCGTCCCAGACATCGCTGCCGACCTTGACGCGGATACCGCCAAGAAGTTCAGGCTTGATGTGAAATTCCAGAGCCAGGTCACGACCGTACTTCTGGGACAAGCTAGCTTTGAGACCAGCCTGGATATCCGCCGTCAGGAAAGTTGCACTTTCAACAACAGCACGTTGGCTTTCGACTTCGTTGCGCACCAGGGCAGCAAAGGAATCAAGCATGCCATGGTAACCGCGAGGCTTGCTGGTGATGATCTGGTTAACCACCAGACGCACGCGGGAATCATCCAGCTTGCCATTCACCAGGCAGACGCGGAAAAGCTGGCGAGAGGTGCGACGGACTTCCTTGCTGATTTTCATGTTCGTGGTGGCGAGGAAAAAGAATTACAGGCTGACCTGAGCAGAGGTTTCCTGATTAATGCGAGCCTGGTCGTCCGTGTTGAGGACCTTACCAGTCACACGGGAAGTTGCGTCAGAAACCATGCGGCCAAATTCGCTCTTCAATTGAGCCATCAACTGCTCATGCTCAAGCTTAGCAGCTTCGCGAGCTTTAGCGAGGATCTGGCCAGCTTCTTGAATGGCTTCCTGCTGACGCTTCTCAGCGAGGGACTTGGCGCTATCACCAGCTTCCTTCACGAGGCGGTTTGCGTCGTCATTGGCCTTATCAACAATGGCCTGAGCATTCTTTTCGGCCTCAGCAAGGTCACGAGCGATCTTATCGAGCTTGGATTCGCCATCTGCAATGCGTGAGCGGCGCTGTTCAAGCATAGCCAGAATAGGACCAAAGGCTTTGGTCTTCAGCACATAAAACACGACGAGGAAAATCAAGACTTGCGCGACCAGCTTTGGCAATTCGAGGCCAAACTGGTCTGCAATGTCGTTAGCGGCGGCAAGGAAAGTCGTGGTCATGACAGGAACAAATGAGTGAGCGAGGAAAAGGTGGCGGCCATTTGAATGACCGCCACCTCAAGGGAATTAACGGCCCTGGAACGCGATGATCAGAGCGTAAATAGCGACGGCTTCTGCCAGCGCCATACCAATGATTGCCAGAGTCTGGATGCTGCCAGCAGCACCTGGGTTACGGCCGACAGCTTCCACTGCCTTGCCACCGATCAGGCCGATGCCGATTGCGGCACCAGCACCAGCGAGACCCAGGGTCAGGGAACCGGAGATACCAGCAGCGGCTGCAGGAGCAGCAGCGGCAGCTTCAGCTGCCAGGGTCATAACTTCCATCATCATAGTGTATTAGTCTTTCTGTATTTGGTTGTTCTGGCCGTCGCCCACACTCAGAGGCATGGTCCCGACGGTCAAAGGCTTCAGTGGTGATCGTGACCATGCTCTTCACCATGATGCTCATCATGTGTGGTGGAGAGCTGGATATAAACAGCGCAAAGGAGGGTGAAAACACTGGCCTGGAGCAGACCCACGAGCAACTCCATGAAGTAGAAAGGAATGGGAGCAATTGTAGCAATAATGAACTGCCCCACACTACCCAACTTGAACATTTCGCCCAAAGTCATCATGGTATGGAGAAGGGTCTCTCCCGCATAGATGTTCCCGAACAGACGCAGAGAAAGCGAACCCGGACGGAACATGATCGAAACGATTTCGATAGCTCCAACCAACAAGAACACCAGTGCGATGAAGATGCCCATCAACCCTTTCGCCCCACCCTTTGGACCGAAAGTATGCTTAATGAAGCCCCAAACACCTAGCTCACGGATCGTCAAGTAGAACCAGATCAACATGAAGCAGAGAGCCATGCCCAGAGTCATGTTAAGATCTGCCGTAGCAGGACGAAGCAGCGGAGCAGTTACGTGATCAAGGCTCAGCATGCCATGACCGTGACCCCAACCAATTGTGCCAACGCCAGGCAGCAGACCGAAATAGTTTGCCACCAAAATGAAAATGAACAGGGTAGCCAAGAGGGGGAAGGCGCGAGGAGCCTGCTTAGGACCAACAATAGCCTCCACTTGATTGTAAACAGCCTCAATAATGGACTCGAAGAAATTCTGCCAAGGATGAGGAATGAGCGTCATCTTGGAAGTCGCCTTATTGGCCACCCAAATGATGATGCCGACGACTAAAGCAGCGACGAAACAGGAGTTTGTCACGAAAGCCCAAAAGCTTTCCTTATCTCCGCCACCAAGCAAAGACACGGCCTTACGGCTCACTTCAGCGAGCAGGATGGCGGATGAGGAAAAGGGAAAACTTACGTCCATAGCAAATAGCGGGCCGAGTCGGCAGAGTGTGTTTTAGCAGCGGGAGGAAGAGAGGCAAGACTTATTTGTGAAAAATTTCACAAAGTCATCCGTGCCCTGATTTTACAGGCATCCGACGACTTTTCATCTTTCCGAATTAAATCCAAAAACAGGCCTCACCAAGCCGTCCAACCGCCATCCACAGGCAGATCAATTCCAGTGATGAAACTGGCTGCGTCACTCAGCAAAAAGTTTACCGCTCCAGCGATTTCCACGGGAGCACCGACTCTGCCCAAAGGAACCTTTTGCGACAGTCTCGCGATAAACTCTGGATGCGTTGTCTGAATTCCTGGATTGGGAAATGGACCGGGAGAAATGGAATTGAAGCGGACAGCACGACTGCCGTAATGCACCGCCAAGTAGCGCGCCATTTGGCGGATTCCAGCTTTGTTCACACCATACTCGATGGGATTGGTATTTAATGGAGCCTCATAGATGCGTGGATCCGGGGCCACCCCTCCATACATGCTTGAAAACAGCACCACACTCCCCTGCCCTGCGGCTGCCATCAGCTCCGCCACAGCACGGGTGAGAACAAAGGTGCTGGTCAGATTTCCGTGATTCACTTCATCAAAATCAGCGGCACTGAGTTCAGCTAGCCTCTTGGGTGTGGCCGCATAGGTTAGGTTGACCAAACCATGCGGCACTCCATGGCTGATTTGATGTTTACGAACGAACGGCTCCAGAGCCTCGGTATCGTGAGCATCCAAATCCGCAGGGGTAATATCCCCTGCAAAATCGGCTTTCTCCAAAAAAGCGGCACTACGCCCAGGCAGATCCGCACATAAAACACTGGCCCCCATTTCAGCTAGCAGTAAAACGGTGGACTGGCCTAACCAACCTGCCCCACCGATGACCCAGATGCGCTGCCCCGTGAGATCAAAAGGTGAAGTGCTGCAATTCATGATGGGAAAACGCGCATCCCGCCCCAAACTTTGCGTACCTACATCGCTATTCGCAGGCTACTCCCACCAGCTCGGCTGCACGGCTTTGCGCTCGATAGCCTCCAACCTTTGAATTTCTGGATCTTTCCCCCACGCGATGCCCTCAGTTTCGGGAATCCCCAAAACCTTGCCATGGAAATGATTCGCCTCCCACCGGATGCCAGCTAGGTCACAACGAGCTTCGATGACTTGGTTTTCAGCCCCCTGGATTTTATTGCCGAGGATGACGCATTCTACGGGCGGTAAGGTGGGCTTTCCAGGTACCTTGTCACCCTCTAGCGCAATGAGAATCGGGTGCTCACAATTCACCAAAGTATTGTTTTCCACACGAGCGCGTTTGACTTGGAAATAACCGTTCGCTGGCGAATCCGGCAGCCCCATCATAAAAGTGATGCCGCAGCGAGTTTCATCGCCTGTGAGGTTTTCTAAATAATTCCCCCTCACGATGTGATCCTCTCCAATGATCCGGATGCCGCCAGTGCCTTTGGCTCCATGGCCAAAGAAACCATTCTGCTCCACGATGCAGCCATTGCCATGGCGCAGAGTCAGGGTGCCACTGACCTCGACGAAGCTATTTCCCTGATAAAGATTTCCACATGATTTGTTGGAGATGCATTCGGCCTCGCCGTCACATCTGAAAAAGAGGTTTTGCCTCACGATGCAGGACGCTGTCTCCATGGAGGTTTTACTATCTCCCACGCGAAGGGTTTCCCCGCCGTTTTTGCCGAGTTTCTCACGCGGACCAAAGTAGTTGCTCTCGATGATGTGGTGGCCTGTGTTTTGGCCGCCTAACCAGACGACGAGCGTAGTCCCCTTGGTGACTTTCCCCTGCACCAAACAACGATCCACTCGATTATGACTACCGTAGAGACCGACCCAGCGCGATTCTTTGTCTGTTTTGTTTGCCAACTCTGGCGACATGGTGATAGCACAGTTGGTTAATCGGCAGTGCGTGGCTACATGCTTGGAATCCACCCGGAACTCGATGCTATCGCCGATGGAAGAGTCCGGATTTTTAAACCACAGACCTTCAGCCACCAAATATTCTCCTGCCATTCGTAGTGCGGAGGCCCCTGTGAAAATCGTTTTTCCAGGGACAGCCGCGCAAAGGGTAAGGGGAGCCTGGGCAGTGCCTTTTCCTTGAAATTTGACAACCGTATTTTCCCAAATTCCTTCTCGGAGCACAATTCTATCCCCCGGTGAGGCCATTTGAGCGGCGGATTCTAGACTAACCACATCTGCGACAGGAAAATCTTTGCCATTAAGCAGCATGGTGGGCAGTAGAAAAAAAGCAGCGAAATAGCGCATAGGATGAGGGTGCCACAGGCACAAAGCATAGACGCTGCGGCCTGAGGCTTCTTGCAATGTACAAAAAATGCAAAAGGGCGGAATTCCATATCAGGAATTCCGCCCAGGCCGGTGAGATCAAGACCTCACTTGACCAGATTAAGCTGGATCTTTTTTAGGAGCTGGTGGTTCGAATTCGGGACGAGGCGTCGCTTTTTCACCTTCTTGAGAAGGGGGGCGGCGGAATCCGCCATCGCCACCTTCAGGACCGCGACGAGGGCCGCCTTCACCGCCAGGCCCACGCCCGCCTTCACCTCCAGGCCCGCGCTGACCGCCGGGTCCCCCTGGCCCTCTCATCATGTTGCGCATGCGCTCCATGCCCTCCTTCATTTCTTCTTTGGTCAATTTACCGTCGGTATTCTGATCCACACGGCTGAAACGAGATTCGATCTCTTGCTGGGAAAATTCCACGTATTCGGCTTTATCCACGGTGCCGTCCGAGTTTTTGTCCATGCGACCAAAAACTTCATCAATCATGATTGCACCCCCAGGACCTCCGGGTCCACCTTCGGGGCGGCGCCCACCTTCCGGTCCGCCCGCAGGACGGTCGCCCTCAGGTTTTGGGCCTCCCTCAGGTCGGTCCCCTGGTGGACGGCGTGAGCCGCCCTCGCCACCATCTCCCCCTGGACGACGGAACCCACCTTCACCGCCTTCGCCCGCAGGGCGATTGCGCATGCCTTCACGCATCTTTTCCGCAATGGTGGCAATCTCAGTTTGGTCCACATAACCATCGCTATTGGCATCCATTTTGGCAAAGCGCTCATCGCCGCCTCCACGTGAGAGGGCTCCGAATTCTTCTTTGCTGATCTTGCCATCACCGCTGGTATCTGCGCGCTTTAGGAACTCACCCAACCGGTTGCCAGAGCCACCCTCACCACCTGGAGGGGGGCCTTTACGTTCACCTTCCTGAGCGATGGCCAAGGATGCGCTCAGGGAGAGCAAACCAAGAAGACAATAGACGGACTTGAGCGGTTTCATAGTTGGGTAGGCTGAATGTTTTTTCAACGACAGCTATTCCAACCCACCGCTTGAAGCTCAGTTGCGCTCCTATTGAAAAAAGCTGTGTTTTTACACAACGGTGCTTTTGACGGTGCCCTGCTGTAAGCGCGTGACCAGCGTTTCACCATTAGCGACATCCCGCGCATCGCGGATGACATTCCCTTGCGCATCGGTGGTGTAGGAAAACCCCCGCGAGAGAATGGATTCCGGCCCCAGGTGCTTGATCAACTGAGCCCGTGAACTGACTTGGTCGGTTAGGCGTTCCAGCCGATACGTCATCGTTTGCTGCAACTGTCGGGCTTGGTGCTCTAGCCGATGAGCAGCCTCCATGAGCATGATGCGAGGGTGATGCTCCGCAATGATTTGCTGACGCTCTTGGACTTGATCTGCCAGCGTCCGCAGTTGCTCGCGAGAGGTCTCTTTAAGGTGAGCCTCCATCTCATCCACAGCTTGTTCGGCCGTTTGCAATTGATAAGCCGGGGCTGTTTTCAGCGCACTACGCGCCATGAAATCCAGCGTCTGTTCGTGCCGATCCAGTAAGGTGGTGACCTGCCCACTGAGGCGTCGAGAGAGCGAATCGAAATGACGCTTGAGCTCCGTTACATCGGGGGCCAGCAGCTCTGCCGCAGCGCTGGGAGTGGGGGCACGCAGATCAGCCACAAAATCAGCAATGGTGAAATCAATTTCATGACCCACGGCTGAAATGACCGGAATGGCTGAGGCGAAAATAGCGCGCGCGAGGGCCTCTTCATTGTAAGCCCACAGATCTTCAATGCTGCCACCACCACGTCCGATAACGATGGTGTCTGGGATCGGCAGCCCGTGTGCCGTCGCATCATTGAGCATTTCCAAAGCACGAATCGTTTCATGTTCGACTCCCTGCCCTTGGACACGCACGGGAAACACCAAAATGTGAATCCATGGTGCACGACGGGTCAGGATGTTCAGCATGTCTTGAATGGCTGCTCCGGTGGGGGAAGTGACCAAGGCAACGACACGCGGATATTTTGGGATGGACTGTTTGTTATCCGCATCGAAAAGCCCTTCTTCATAGAGCTTGCGCTTGAGCGCCTCAAACCGCGCCTGCAGACTACCCTGCCCTTTCATCTGTACTTGTTTCACCACCATTTGGTACTGCCCCCGCGGCTCATACACGGAGATTTCCCCATGCACTTGCACGAGGGCTCCATCCGACAAGCGGACAGAACTCCGAGCCCCACGAAACATCACACAAGAAAGCTGTGAGCCGGCATCTTTCAGGGTGAAATACTGATGTCCACTGCCTTGCAGCCGATGATTGCTGATCTCTCCCTCTACCCAGACGGTGCCAATGTGTCCCTGTAACACTTCTCGAATCTCGCGAGTGAGTTCCGTAACGGATAAGACGTTTTCAGCAGACATGGCAGGCCCTTTGTAGCGATGCTGCCCCATGCCGCCAGCATTAAGTGATCACCAAAAGGGGCTCAGGAAGAAATTCGACAAGGAGGCAGCTGTGGACACCCAGCAGCGCCCCACTTCTGCAATGCCGAGCCCCGGTGAAGGAGATGCCGCAATGAAGAGGGCCACCAGCAGCAGTACATTCACCAGGAAGATCAGCAGCATGGAAAAAAACTCGCCATTCCGCTCCAAATCACTCTGTTCGATGAAGACCGTTTTCCAAGTAAACGTGGCGTGGAAGCACCACGTCAGTCCCAGCATGGCGTAAAAAAACCAGACAGGTTTAAAATTTAAGGCCACAGACCCGGCGCCCACGTGGTGCATGGCATGGAGATTCCAAAACATCCCCACCACACCGAAGGCAAGTAGTACGATGAGCGAATAAAAAGGCAGCAGGTAAGGAGCCAGGGTGATCCAGGTATTGGACTTATTGGTTTCCACATAGCCACCCGTCGCCGAAAAATCCCAATCCAAGATCTTCCCTCCGAAAGCCCGCGCCACTAACAAGTGGCTGACTTCGTGGCCAAAAACATAACTGCGCACCGGACGCCACCCCGAAGCATAAGTGACAGCCCAGGCGAGCCCCCCCACTAGGAAAAAGATGACCTCCTCGGTGCGCCAGAATTCCAGCCGAATCACGGCCCGCCACAGCATCTCACCAAGAGTCACTGCGGTGATGAGGGCCAATGGGAAAAGCAGCACAACACCCAGCATCCGCTTCATGCTCTTCACTCGCTTCAATTTTTGCTGACGAGGATTCCGGCCCAGGTTGGTGAGTTGGGCACGGTCCGTACGCCTCAGCGCGCGTTCTTTAGTGCTGGCACGGAAAGTGTTCTGATGCATGGGAATTCCAAGTTATTTAACAAATGCTGACATTTTAACAATCAGAGATGTTTATATGTGTAGAACTTTGTGGTATAACTTTCATGCTCCCCAGTAAAAACTGTTTAAATTCTAGTTTTTTTAAACAATGGCCAAAGCTGACTTGTCGAGACACCCGTAATGGGTGATACTTTCTTAATCCTGAGAAAACCTTTTTTCCTGTCATGAGTTCGGATGTGCTTCAGTTCCAGTGCAGTGCGTGTCAAAACGTTCTCACCGTGCCATCCCACATGGCAGGGGTCACAGGGCCATGCCCGATTTGTGGCCAAACAGTCACGTCTCCGAGTGCTGCCCCACCTGCGGCATCTGTCTCCCTATTCACGACTCCAGCCCCTGCGCAGCCTTCTTATCGGCCCACGCAGGAGCCTGAATTGGCCGCTCCACCGAGTCTGCATTCTGCTCCAGGCCAGGGACTGGTGATGCCCATGCCAAATTCGATTGCGCAGCATTTGAATCCCTTGGGCGCGGGCAATGGCTCTACTTCTGGAGGTGGTCTCTTACCTCAAACGCCCACAGGATTTCCCTCATCCCCAATCGGGAACGGCTTTCCGGGTGCTCCTCAACAGCTTGGTGAATTTAACCCGCCACCTCAAAATCCAGGTTTTCCTTCACCATCTGCAATTCCCGGCTTTTTAAACGGGCCGCCAGCGAGCTCACAAGAGCAGCCCCCTCCCTGGCAGCAGCCAGGCTTAGGGCAGACTTTGCTGGGGGGTATTCCTTCTGCAACCGGTATGCCTAGTACTATGGGTTTCGGAGGCGGAGGTCTTCCACCAAAGCGAAATGAGGGATCAGCCCCACTCACGGGCTCGCTCCCACAGCCAATGGCAGCCTGGGGAGGCCAGCCCGCTCAGCAACCGCAGGAGCTCAACCAACCAGCCAATACTGGCGGTAATCTTTCATTTCCCTCACCAAGGGCCAGCGGCTCTGGCGCCCCCTCTCACAGCAATCTCATACCAGGCTCCCCGACACTCCCTACTCTTGGATCCATGGGAATGGGCGATTCCTCTCCCCAAAGTTCTCTTTTGTCCCGGGAGGTGCCTGCCACGGCGCCGGCTCCTGCGGCTATTCCTGAACCACGGCGAGACTTTGCCACGCCGCCTGCACGCCCAGCTAGACCCATCAAAAAGCCGAGCCGCAGCTCGAATGTCTTCATGTTTGCGCTGGCGGTGCTTTTTTTAGTGGGCTTCCTCGCCGCTGCGGGCTGGATGTTTCGCGAGCCGATCATGGAATTGGTTCACCGTTACATGCCGCCGAAAGATGACGTGCCAGAGACCCCAGCAGTGGTCATGCCGATGGCTAAACCTGAGTCCAGCGAATCCTCAAAAGCAACGGTGACCGAAGCGCCGCCAGTGGAAATCCCTGTGGAGCCAGCTCCAAAGCCTGCGTTTGATCCAGGTGAAACCGCGCCCCCTAAGGCCATGGCCCCCTCCCCCGCAGAAATGGCGGCTCTGAATCAAAGCACCCCGATGTCCCCTGGTGAATCACCAGCTCTCACGGAAGTGCCTTCTAAAGCATTAACCCCATCGTTGCAGAATGATTCAGCTCCGAGTACCACCCAAAGCGTGTTGGCCCCGAGCACGGCAGAAGTCCAGATGAAGGTTTCTGAGGAGGCGAAACCTGCGGCAGAGGCTTTGCTGAAATTCCTCAACGCCAAGGACATGAAAGAACGCATGCGTTACACGCTCGCAGCCTCATCCATGAAACCTTTGATGGAGATGTACTACAAAGCCCAGCCGGATGGGCCGATCCGTGTGGATACGATCGGTCTGATTCGACTGGACCCCAAACCTCAGATGGGCAGCGGTGCCCATGCCTTATTTGGCGTCGAGAGTCGCACCTGGGAGTTTCCGGTACCTGTCATGCTGGAGGAAACCAAAGATGGATTCCAGGTGGATTGGCTCTCCTTTGTTGAATTTAAAGACCGTTTGCTGGAAAAGTTTTTTGAAGGTTACCAGGAAGGCGCGGCCCGCTTTCATGTCGGCATCACCCGTGTACATGACTTTGAATACAAGGTGCCGAATTCAGAAAACAAGGATGCCTTCCGCATCAGTCCATCCCCACCCAATCCATATCTAAATACTGTTTTTGTGGAAAAGGATTCCCAGATCGGTCGCGAGCTCAAAGATCGCATCCCCTGGGGAGCTCATGTCTGGGCGATCGTGGAACTGGAATGGGTCAAACTTGGCTCCCAGCAGTGGGTCCAACTCGTCGGGGTACCGCAACTGAATTGGTACTCTGTGCCAGCGGAACCTAAAGGAAAGTCAGGCAAGAACTCCACAGACCTGCCTAACGAAGTGCAACGCGCGGTGCCCGTCGGTCGCTGAATGCTTTGCTAGCCAAGAAGCCGCGAACCACACACTTCACAGTCAGGACGGTGAGGTAACTTCAGGTGTCGAAATGACATGCGGCTGAGATCCATGCACAGCATGTCACCAGCTAAAGGCAGGCCGATACCAGTGATGAGTTTGATCACCTCCATGGCCCCAAGACAGGCCACCGTCCCAGACACAGCGCCAAAGACAGGAAATTGGCGGGTCCAGGAGGCGGGTACTTCGGGGACATAACAGGCGAGGCAACCGGTGGTGCCAGGAATGAAGGTCGTCAGCGTGGCCTCCAAAGTATGCATGGCACATTCCACCATGGGTTTTCGAGCACGCACGGCCGCCGCATTCAGAGCCAAGCGTTCCTGAAAAAGTGGAGCAGCATCCACCACCACATCTGCATCGGCGACGAGAGCATCTCCATTGGCCTCGCTCACATTTTCAGGCACGCCGACAATTTCACAATCAGGATTCAACTCCTTCAATCTCGAAACAATGCTGTCCATGCGCGGCTTGCCGAAGTGATCCCGAGTCTGCAAGAGCTGACGATTCAAGTCTGGCAGTTTGAGTTTACCACCATGGGCTAAGATGAGACGCCCGACACCTGCGGCTGCCAACTCGAGTGCGACGAGGCCGCCCAGCCCACCCACGCGTGAAATCAGGACTGAGGCACCTTTGAGCTTTCGCTGTCCTTCCTCTCCCATACCGGGTACCCACATCTGCCATTCGTAGAGTGCGCGGTCGGTTTCCGTGAGGTGGGGGAGGTCTGGCATAAAAAAATCGGGGGCGTAAACGTGGTGGCGGGTAGAAGCTTGCCATCATTCACTTCTGTTGTCCGGTTTTTGCTGGCCCTGCGGGATGCAGTCTCTACACTCGCGCAGATTTCCCTTTTTCCCGACCATGACCCAGTACGCCCTTGGCATTGACTATGGCACTAACTCTTGCCGCTCCCTTCTCATTGATCTCGAAAATGGGGCGGAAATTGGCTCCAGTGTTTTCAATTACCCTTCGGGCGAAATGGGAGTGCTTTTAGATCCCAAAAATCCGCATGTGGCGCGGCAGAATCCCCAGGATTATTTGGATGGTTTAGTGGCCGTGACAAGAGGTGCGCTGGAGCAAGCAGCGGTCAAGGTAGCAGGGTTTGATCCTGCGCAAGTCATTGGCATCGGCATTGATACGACGGGCAGCACCCCCATCCCTGTAAATCAAGACGGCACGCCGCTCGGACTCTTGCCAGAGTTTCAAAACAATCTCAATGCCATGGTGTGGCTGTGGAAAGATCACACCGGTTATGCCGAAGCGGCAGAGATCACCCAACTGGCTAACGAGATGCGGCCCCACATCATCGCCAAATGCGGTGGCATTTACTCCAGTGAATGGTTTTGGAGCAAGATCCTGCGCCTGAGTCGGGTAGATCCGGAGGTCTTTGCGGCTGCCTACAGCTTTGTCGAGCACTGTGACTGGCTGCCTGCGGAACTCGCTGGCGATACCAACCCGCTGACACTTAAACGCAGTGTCTGTGCGGCAGGTCACAAGGCCATGTTCAGCCGTGAATGGGGAGGTCTTCCTGATAAAGAATTCCTCAGTCATCTTTCCCCTGCCCTGGCAGATCTGCGTGACCGCCTGTACCACGAAGCTCACACTTCCGACGTCAAAGCCGGAAACCTTTGCGCCAAATGGGCGGCGAAGCTAGGCCTAACGGAAGGCATCGCCATTTCCGTGGGTGCCTTCGATGCGCACATGGGCGCTGTGGGCGCGGGAGTCAAGGAAGGCACCTTGGTTAAAATTTTGGGGACTAGCACCTGCGATCTCATGATCACCCCCACCACTCAACCCTTGGCTGATATTCCGGGGGTGTGTGGTATTGTCGATGGCTCAGTCCTGCCCGGTTATTATGGCATTGAGGCAGGTCAAAGTGCCGTGGGCGATCTCTTCCTTTGGCTGGTGAAAAATCTCGTTCCAGAAAGTTACGGCAGCACCATCGGCGATAAATTCAACGCCATGGAAAAAGCCATGGCAGGCAAGAAACCCGGTGCCTCGGGCTTGCTCGCCCTGGACTGGAACAATGGCAACCGCACCGTACTGGTGGATGTGCGGCTGACGGGCCTGCTGTTAGGCCAGACGCTGCATACGGAGGCCCATGAAATCTACCGCGCCTACATCGAGGCGACCGCTTTTGGTGCGCTGACGATCATTAAGCGAGTCGAGGAATACGGAGTGGAAGTGCGTGAAATCATCAACACCGGCGGACTTTCGATCAAAAATGCCACGCTCATGCAGTGCTATGCCGACATCATCGGTAAGCCGATGAAGGTCAGCCAAAGCGAGCAAACCTGTGCTCTGGGGGCTGCGATCTTTGGCGCCGCAGCCGCAGAGGTGGACAGCATCGGAAATCTGCAAACCAAGGTCACCGCCACGCGTGAAAAAGTCTATTACCCAATCCCCGAAAACCAGGCGGTTTATGCAGAGCTGTATGCGCTCTACCGGGACTTGCACGACTCTTTTGGCACCACCCAGTGGAGCGGAAATCTAGCCCATGTGATGAAAAAGCTGCTGGAAATTCGTGCCCGCCAGAGCTGAGATCATCTCTGTGCATCTTTTGCGAAAGACAGTTTTTTTTCTGACGGGGGGGCTAACCCCTGTACACGGGGTTTGACAGTCCCTCGCAAACGTTGACAATCCCCAGCGATGGAGGAACTGCCAGACATCCCTGAAGAAGCGAAAAAAGACAAAGGCCTGTGGGAGAAAACCCGCAAGAGCCTGATCGAACGTCTAAACAACTGGGAGGACCAGAGAACCTGGAATGAATTTTACCAGACATACTGGAGGCTCATTTACAGCGTAGCCACCAAAGCAGGGCTGACCCGAGAAGAAGCCTTTGATGTCATTCAGGAAACCATCATCGCTATCGCACGCCAAGTGCAGAAAGGTCAGTACGACCCGCGTGCAGGTTCCTTCAAAGCCTGGCTGCTGCAAATGACCCGCTGGCGCGTGCTGGATGTCTTCCGCGCTCGCAAACGCCAACCCTCCCTGGCCGACCAAGGCAACTCTGAAAGCGAAGAGACGAGCAATCTGGCCCTAGATCGGCTCTCCAATGAAAAGGACAATCTGCTAGAAAATATCTGGGATAAAGAATGGCGGGACAACATCACGGCCGCAGCTCTAGAGCGCGTGAAAGCGAAGGTCTCCCCACGCCAATTCCAGATCTTTGACTGCTATGTCATGAAGGGCTGGGGAGTTAAGAAAACCAGTGAGGCGCTAGGCATCAATGCAGCACAAGTTTACTTGGCCAAACATCGTGTCGGAGCTTTGGTGAAAAAAGAGGTTCAGGCCCTGGAAAATACGATGCTTTGATGGTTGGCACCCGTGCCTGGTGCGTTTGCTGCGTATAACTTGGGAACAGTTTTCCCTCCATCGCCATGCCACCTCAACCACCGGATCGCCCTGTCATTGACGAAATCTTGCGGCCTTCAGGCAAAGTCGGTGCTGGAAGCCCATCGGGGAAAGAGTCTGAAGTCGCCCGTTTTTTAGCCAAATGGTTGGATAATTGGCTGCGCATTCCTGGCACCAATTTTAAGGTGGGATTGGATCCTATCCTGGCTCTTTTTCCTGGCGTGGGCAGTGCAGTGGCTTCAGGTGGCGGGCTTTTGATTCTGGTGGAATCCATCCGCGCCGGCATCAGCTTTCCTGTGTTGCTGAGAATGGGCGGCAACATGCTGCTGAACACTCTGTTCGATTTTCTTCCGGTGGGAGGGCCTGTCGTCAGCGCCTTTTTCAAGTCGAACGTCAGGAATCTGCGCTTGCTTCAAGCCTGGCAGGCAGGGCAGCAGCAGACGGTGAAACGCAGCACGACGCGTATGTTCATTTTCCTGGGAGTCCTGGTGGTCTTTCTGATCGCACTCCTCGTTGGACTCTTCACCTTTTACGTGTGGCTTTTGCAAGCCACTGGTTTGGTGAAGTGAGATGAAGCGACTCAGTCATACCGAAGCTGGGCTGATACAGTGGCTGGGGTGTCGCACACACAACGCAACCAGTAGGCGCCATAAGAGTCAGGAAAGGTATGCTCGGTGTTGTTACCGGGCTTCACTTCAAACTCTCGGTAGGTGACCCAGAGACCGGTGCCAGAGATATCGGCTTCCACACGAATTTTCACGGGTTTGTCACTGCTCAGCGTAAGGTGCTTGTGATCATATCCAGTGAAGAGATATGGATCGCTAGGGATCTCCGCCTGCACGGCAGTGTCTTTCCACGGGCCTCCGAAACCTCGGGGTTTACCGAACTTCCAAAGGTCGTCCACTGCACCTACCCACAAGGCGGTCTTGCCATCTGTCGAGCGTACAATGTGCTCGCCTTGGGCATCGTTTTTCACGCCACTCATCACCATCAATCCTCGATAGCTAGCATAATCTTTGATGCGGCGATTGTGTGTGGTCACGGGCCTGATCTTGGCAAAACCGCCAGCATTTTCAGCGGGTAGCTCGAAGAATGTGCCGCCAGCGTTGAAGAGATCCCTCTCCGTGCATACCTCACGGCAGACACGCTCTGCGCCCAGGCTACAGGGCTGATCAAATGCGGCGTCTCCGCGAGGCAGGCGCCAGCGACCTTTGTCATCCTCATAAAGGATGGAGGCAGCATCGTGATCCAATACACCTTCCGGAATAGCCGCATTTTTGGAGGTCCATTTCAGGCCCTCTGGATCTTCCTTGGCCACGAGATCAAAGGCATATCCAAAGTCGTAAACGGCGGCAGCTTGATCCACCGATTGAGAAATGAAGCGAAGGTTTTTAAACTCGGCACCTCGAGCGTGAAGCACGCCGCCTGTGATTTCACGATCTTCCGGTCGTGCAAGGCCCTCAAACATTGGGGATGCTTCAAGCTCGCGAGCATCCTTCTGACGATAGTGAAAGACCGCGCTAAAACTGTCCACGGCTTGGGTGACTTGCAGTCTGATCCAAACACCCGAATCGTTAGCTGGAAAGTCAATCCACTGGCTGCCGTTTGCCGCAAGTTTGACGCGCTGTTTTTCCTGCCAAATTCCGTCGCCTTTCACGTCCACTTTGAGGATTACCTCCACCTCGCTGTCGCTGCTGGAAACGAGATGCAGGGAACGATGCTGGTAACCCGAAAATAAATAGGGTTCACTCTCTTCTCCCGCCTTGACGGGGTCTTGCACCCAGACGGCACCGCGACCGATGACGGGCCCTAACTGATCAAGTTGAGCAGGATGAATGAACCACAAATTCGACTGGGATTTGCCTGGGCCTGCCAGCTCACCTTTGGCCTTACGAACGTTGAGAAACTCCTTGTTAGCCGAATCATCACACCCCAACACCAGTTTCTCTCCCCAACGGGCAAAATCACCGATGACCTTGAGGTAATTGCTACGGGGTGAGATACCTGCTGTGTTCCCAGGTGCGAATCCACGTGGGAAGGCCCAGAAGGCCCCATGCATGGTCATCAGAAGAGACTCTTCGCCAATGTCCCGAATGCGTGGCCACTCGGTATTCCAGCCGTGTGCGCCGTCATAACTGTGGCTGGATTTGGGAAGACGATAAGCCTGCCACTGTGGCTCAGCGGCGTCCGCCGCCTTAGCTAGGCACATGAGAATCAGGGAACGATGATCCCAGCCCACGCTCCAGATGGGGTCCGTTTCGGGGCGCTCATTGCCGCTGATGCCACCAGGCCCAGTGACTTCCGTGAATTGATTGCGGCGCACCAGTTGCCAATCTGAGCCGGGCGTGGTCCAGTGCCCTAATGCGCCGCTGGGCGTCGCAGGGTCTGTGACGACACGTTTGTCGCGGTCACCATTGTTGGCATACACGACGCGCCCATGACCAGTATAAAGGCCTTTGCCATGGTAACCTGGCAGTTGAGAGACCAGACTGGAAGGTGCGGTCTCCTTAGAAAAACCAGGCTTGGGTTTATTCCCGTCCTGAATGAGGCCGGTAACCTCCAGAGTCTTTACATCCACCTCATAAAGACCTTCCTCCATGGTGGCATAGTACACCTTGTCAGTGGGTTGGCTGAGGTGGCGGGCATTGCCTGTCAGACGCCCAGGCATCTTACTGGGAGGGATCACGCGGATCTGACGCTGGGCATCAATCACGTAAGGGCCAATCAGAAGCTGCTGAGATTCGCGATGGATGTGACGATTTGCTGGCGTGCCACCCACACTTTCAGGACGAATGATCTGCTGCAAGTCTGGTGTGATTTCATAGAGCTTATCACTGGAGCCGAAAGGCAGATGAGGACCATAGGTGATGACCCATAGCCGATCCGCCCAGGGCACCACAGCTCCGGTTCCGCACTCCCCTTCCTCATTGAACATGGCCAGGTGAGGATAGATTCCACTGATCTGGCGTGGCTCTTGCCCTGATAAAAGGCTGAGCACGGAGACAAAGCAAAGGCTGGTGAGGAGAACTCGCATGACCAGACATTTGGCATGATTGCTACCCTAGTGACAAGACCGGAAGCTTACACGGCGATGAAATCACTTACAGCCTTGCACGAGAGTCAGCTGCTCCTGCCCACTCTAAGGTTGCAGAGATTAGCACCTGCGCTCCGTTTCTTAACCATGCCTCACTCGCCCCTACTACCAGCTGCCTTATGGCAGGGCATCACCTGCGAATGGCTCTGGGTGTATCACGGCATCGCCCCTCGTGTGGAAGTGTGGTCGCAGGAAATCACCGTGCCTGCAGGTCTCTTTTTTGTAGAAAGTGGCGGGGTGAAAATTCGGGTGGGCAATGTCGAAACCGAAGTGCCGCAGGGCCACGCCTTTTTTTCAGCTCCCGGCCTTCGCCAACAATGGTTTCAGACCAAGACCCGACTGCTTTCGGTGGGGTTGCGTAGCCTGTGGCCCGAGGGTTTACCCCTGTATCTCAGGGGATTGAATTGCGCGCTACCAGCCAAGGAGATCAAGTCGCTACACACAGCGACACGCAGCCTTTTCAGAGCGATTCATGGTGCACAGAAGCAGGTTTCATATGCGGAAGCAACAGCTGCCTCTGACCGTGATCTGAAGGACTGGGCCATGCATGAGGCAGCTTTTCGCACATGGTTCGCCCACTATGTGGAAACGTTGGATCAACAGGGTATCAAGCCGATGAGTCGGCCAGGGGCTGGAGATCGAAGGCTGCAACATCTGCACCGTTGGTTGCAGGCGGCCCCCCTGAATCGCCCCCTCGATCTTGAAGAAGCAGCGCAGCGAGTGAATTTGACGCCTCGTCGTGTTCATGAACTGCTCAATCAGGAACTCGGGATGACAGCCCAGCGTTATCAAGAAAGACGACGGTTAGAGCTTGCTCGTCAGAGATTGACCCATGAAGACACGGCGCTGAAAGAGATCGCTTTTGCCCTGGGCTTTCGGCATCCGCCTCATTTCACCGCTTGGTTTCGGCGGCACGTTGGGATGACGCCCACAGCTTTCCGTGAAGGTCTGGGATTGGAAGGGGCGTAAATAGAGAAGCTTGTGCTTCTGCGGGCTTTTCAGACGTTTCCCCTTTGCAGCCGCCCTGCCACCTTCTACCTTTGTGTTAGCCTCATGTCTTTGATCTCCCTTACCCACCTTTCGAAGTCTTACCGCGAACCGGGCAGCGGCAATGTGGTACCCGTGCTACGCGATGTGTCTTTAAACATTCAGGCAGGCGAATCGGTAGCCATCGTAGGCCCTTCGGGTTGCGGCAAAAGCACCCTTTTGAATATCCTTGGCACACTGGATGTTCCAGATCAGGGAGAATACATCCTGGATGGTCACGCTCTTTCCGGTAGCAGCCCTGCGGAGTTGGCCACACTTCGCAGTGAAAAAATCGGCTTCATCTTCCAACTGCATCACTTGATGCCGCAGTGCAGTGTCCTGGAAAATGTGCTTCTACCAACTCTCGCACTCAAAACCAAGCCTGATGCTGCCACCCTGCAAAAAAGAGCCGAAGGTCTCCTTCGTTCCGTCGGTCTTCAAGATCGCTTGAGCTGGAAACCAGCCCAACTTTCAGGCGGCGAGCGTCAGCGTGTGGCGGTGGTCCGGGCACTGATCAATGAGCCGAAACTGATCCTCGCAGACGAGCCTACAGGCGCGCTGGACGAAAAGAATGCCGAGTCTCTCACCAACCTTTTGCTAGAGCTCCAGAGGACCACTGGCACGACCTTGGTCATGGTGACACACCATCCGGCCCAAGCAGCGCGTATGGGACGCACCCTGCACCTCCACGAAGGTAGCCTTCGCTAAAGCAGGGGCTGTCAAAAACGAAGCCACCCGGTCTTGGGTGGCTCCTGTCTCAAGATTAGCGTGGGATCTTCAGTGTTTTTCCCGCGCGGATCATGTCAGACTTCAGGCCATTAGCGGCTTTGATCTTCGCCACTGTGGTATTGTTCTTGCGAGCAATGGCACCGAGGTTGTCACCCGCCTTGATGGTATATGAGGAACTACCACCTTTAGATTTGCTGCTGGTGGTTTTCTTTTTGGACGACACCTTCATCACCGGAGAAGGCTGTTTACGAGAAACACTGCCACCATGTGAGGCCTGCCAGCGAGCCACGTCATCATCTGAAGCCGCGCGCTCACCCTCCGCTGCCCAAGCCGTCACATAATTACCATTAGGATCAAAGGGGTAATCCTTTTTCTCCATGGAGTGCGGCGGAGTTTGCGGAGAACCATTCAAATTAATCACAGGCAACTTACGTGGCAATCCACGCGGCGGTGAAGAGCCGCAAGAAGCCATGAGTAGAGGCAAGACCAAAGCCCCTAGGAAAGAAGTAACACGGAGGAAGGACATCGTGACACAGATTGGACGCAATGGAGCTCCCCCGCAACTGGGAGCAAGCGCGAGTTTACTGACCGGGTGCGTGGAAACGACGCACCAGCTCCTTCACCCGAGGTACGTTCTGCTTATCTCGCTCCATGATGACCACGCGCTCATGGTAAGCACGGGCCCCTGGCTTAGCGAGGGCATAAACCCAGCGGGAATCGTTGTCCAACCGTTCAGAAGGCTGCTTTCCCATGATTTGATAAACCTGCCGACCATCCATGCCGGGCTGCAACCGATTAAAATTCACCTCATTGTAATCCATGGCGTAGCGTGTGCCAGAGACCAAAAAGTACTTGGTCGCATTCATCGCATCCGTGGTGTTGTAACCCATGCTGGAAGCATAATAGAAATAAATCGCCACAGGAATGGCGACGAGAAACAGAGGAGTGAAGAGGTACCAGTTTTTCTTGAGCATGAGAGCGTGGGGGAAAGGCGGCGATGCTGTCCCAAAGGCCCCCATTCAGCAAGACAAAAGCGAGAATTGAATCAACGCTTGGGGTAAAGGTGCAGTCCCCGTTTCGCGGCCTGATGAGCCTCTGGGGTGTCTTGTGGAATGCCAGGATCTCCCTGTTCCAAAAGCCAGCGATCAAGCTCAGCCGCGAGGCGAGCACGGATGGCATGATGCTGAGGATCATTAACGAGGTTTTTTTTCTCAAAAGGATCTGAAGATGTGTGGTAAACCTCCTCTGCCGGGCGCATGACGTAGCGCTTCACTAAGGTGTAAATCGCCGGATTATCCGAAGCAAAATTGACCCACGTAGGCCAATAGGCATTGTTTAAGGCACCATTGCCCTGAATCCCCATCACGTGTTTTTCAATGTAAAGTTCGTTAGGAGTCAGATTGCGAATGTAGCGATATTCACCATCCGTGACTGTGCGAATGGGGTAAGCAGGACCTTCGGGGATATTGTTATGCAAGCCATAGGCAAAAGCACGGTGATCCTTTTTATCGCCTCGTAAAACTGCGGCAAAGCTGTGCCCATCAAATGCAGTCTGAGTCCCCTTTCCACCCGCTAGATCCACCAGAGTGGGGGCCACATCGGCATACTGCACCAGGGCATCCGTGCGCTTGCCCGGCACAATTTGCCCAGGCCAACGGGCGATCAGCGCTGTATGCAGGCCGGTGTCCCAATTCGTCCACTTATTGCCCGGGAACTGGGAGCCCTGTTCGGAGGAGAACAGAACCAGGGTGTTTTGTTCCTGGCCGGACTCTTTGAGCAGCGAGAGTATCTCTCCGACTTGCCCATCCATGTAGGTGATCTCAGCGAGGTAACGACTGAAGTCATCGCGGGTCTTGGGCGTATCGGCTATGTTCGGCGGGAGCTGAATCTTTTTGGGCGGATACTTGGAGGCATCCCCCATAACCCACGGGACATGCGGGTCCACAAGCGCGATGACGAGACAAAAAGGCTCATCCTGCTTGCGCCCTATGAATTCACGGGCCCCTGCGAGATCATGCCCGCGAGTGGGATTTCGGACACAACTGGGGTCAAATCCAGGAACGGATTCGAAAGGAAAAGATGCTTCAGGCAGCACATGTGACTTGCCAGCCAAACCGATGCGATACCCCAATGGCGAGAGATGGTGAGGCAGACTGCGGGTCTCTGGACGACTGGCACTGTGATTCCAGGCGCAGCCATTGCGCATGGGATATTGGCCGGTATAAAGCTCTGCCCGGCAAGGCTGACAGATGGCCTCGCTGACATAAGCGCGATTAAACGTAAGCCCTTGAGACGCCAACGAATCAATGTTCGGTGTCTTGGCATTCACACCGCCATACAAGGGCAGATCATTGTAGGTACAGTCATCCGCCAGAATGAGGAGGATATTGGGCTTGGCCTGCACCGAAACCATGGATGCGATTAACAGCAATAATAAAAAACCAATGAGTTTCACAAGTCTATTTCTTCTTTTGGTTAGGCTTCAATTTCGCCTCTGGTTGACGGTCTAAAGTGGCTCGTAGTTCAGCAACGACCTTCGGCTTTAAATCGGCCAGATTACGGGTCTCCTGCGGGTCTTCTTGGTAGTCGTAAAGCTCCATGTCTGCGGTGGTTGCAGCGGCCCCAGGTTGCTTCCACTCTACCAAGCGATAACGCTCCGTGCGGATGGCACGACCAATGACGGGTTTCCCTTCGCGTTGGCGTGGGAAGGCGTGGGAGGCATGATCGCGGACACGCAAGGAAGGATCACGCAGCACAGGCACAAGACTGGTGCCATCCAGAGGCTGAGGCCCTGTGTGCGGAGGCAAGCCAGCGAGCTCCACCAAAGTTGGCAGGACGTCCACCGTTTCAGCCGGCTGGCGGGTCGAGGAGGCTGGAGCTGCAATGCCTGGAGCGACGAAGATGAGGGGAATGCGATTGGCCTGCTCATAGTTGGTGTGCTTTGTCCACATGCCATGGTCGCCCAGGTGCCAACCGTGATCTCCCCACAGCACAATGAGGGTTTGTTGGGTCAAGTCTTGGGCCTCAAGTTCATCCAAGACGCGCCCCAATTGGGCATCCATAAAACTCACGGCCGCATAATAGCCATGCAGGAGCGTGCGCTGGATCTCTGGCGTTAGAGGTGGGTTTGCAGGGATGGGCGTGTAGTTGTTCAGTTCTCCCAAAGTCTTTCCAGCATACGCGGGTGCCCCTTCGGGCGGAGTGACTCTTTTTGGCAGAGTGAAGGCAGCTCGATCATGCATGTCCCAGTATTTCTTGGGCGCTGTGAATGGCAGGTGAGGCTTCACAAAACCTAAAGCTAGGAAAAGAGGCTGCTCTGGGGTTTCTTTGGCTATACGCAGTCGCTGAATGGCAGCATCCGCGATGCGACCATCAGCATAGGCATTGTCCGGCACATCCTGGTTTTCCCAAGCAGCTCCGCGCGGTAAATCACGAATGTTGTTAAGCTCTTGATTCGTAAAGTAGGCTTCTTCACGAGTGAGATTGCCATCGGCTGAATTCGCTGGGTCCAGGTATTCGATCACCTTTTCTTTAATGGGAGGCACACTCCAGGAAATCTCGTCGTCATGATTGCCATGCCCCGTGTGGAGAATCTTGCCAATGGCTTCCGTGCGCCAGCCGTGGGATTTGAAGTACTGGGGTAAAGTCACCGCCCCTGGCACAGCTTGGCGAAAGTTATCGCTGAGATTGTAGATGCCTAAGGAGGTGGATCGTGAACCTAACAATAGATTGTTTCTCGATGGCGCACAAACGGCCTGATTGCAGTAGGCGAGGTCAAACCTCATGCCACGTGCAGCTAGGCGGTCGAGATTGGGGGTCTTGGCGAGGGGATCACCATAACAGCCGATGGCAGGCTTGAGATCGTCCACACATATCAACAAGACGTGGGGACGGGCAGGAGCACTCGCCTCCGCATGCAGCGTGGCGAGGACGAAGAGAAAGCAAAGATTGCGGTGCATATTCAGGCTTTCTTTTTACCCTTCTTACCTTTTTTGTTAGGCAATGGATCGCCATGCGGCAGTCCCCAAATCCAGGGAATGACTTGGGCACGCTTGGCCCAGGTTTCCCACTGGATAGCCATGGCCTTCACGCGCTCTGGCTCACTGGCCGCGAGGTCATGCTGCTCTGTACGATCAGCCTCCATATTGTAAAGTTCCCAATCACCTTGCGGGCCTTTGGCGACGAGTTTCCAGATACCATCACGCACAGCCCGGTTGCCTTCATGCTCAAAGAAGATGGGCTCCTTGCGGCCAATCGTTTCACCTTTGAAAGCCGGGTGCAGACTCACGCCTTCGACAGGCTGAATCTTCTGCCCAGCATGCTCCGTGGGGTAACGAGCCCCAGCGACATCCACACAAGTGGCCATGAGATCAATGAGATGGGCAGGCTGAGGCTCCAGAGCGTTGTGACGAGCGACTGGGATGCCCTTTGGCCAATGAGCGACGAGAGGTGTGCTGATGCCGCCTTCATGCACCCAGTGCTTGTATTCTCGGAAGGGTGTGTTGCTGACATTCGCCCATGCTTCACCGTAACCGTGATAGGTATCCGCCCCCCCAGGAAGGATACCGTAGCCCTGGCGCATCGGGTAACCATCGCGGGTCTGTTTGGGGATCATGTCTGGCTGCAAATCGGTGGACGCCATCGCAGGCATAGGAGGTTGCTCGGCCCGAGGTTTAAAAAGACCATTGCGCCCCATGCCTTCGGCACAACCGCCGTTGTCCTGGAAGAAAAGGATCAGCGTGTTGTCATACTGCCCCTGCTTTTTCAGTTCAGCCACGAGACGGCCAATGCCTTGATCCATGCAGTCAATCATGGCCGCAAAGACTTCCATGCAACGGGTTTCGAACTCGCGATTTTTAACCGCGCTCCAAGATCCGCCTGCTTGCGCCGCCACCTGCCAACTTGGCGGTAGGAGCCCCAGTTTTTTCATCTTCTCCACGCGGGCCGCGCGGATGGCATCATACCCCCCATCATACTTGCCCTTGTATTTGGCGATGTCTTCTGGCTTGGCGTGCATGGGCCAGTGGGGGGCCGTCATGGCCACATACATGAAGAAAGGCTGCATCTGTTGATCTCGTGCATGGTCTGCCACAAAGCGCGTGGCGTGGTCCGCAATGGCATCGGTGTAGTAGAAGGACTTGGGCTGATACTCCCTATCGGCAAAGGGTGAGATGAATTCGTTGTCCCGGGTGAGCGTGTTGGGATCAAAATAGCTGCCCGCACCATGAATGGTGCCGTAAAAGCGATCGAATCCGCGCTGGAGTGGCCAGTTTTCTTTGGCATCGGCAGTCTGAGGTTTCACCTTTTGGGTAACGTGCCATTTTCCAGCCATGTACGTGCGGTAGCCCGCAGGCTTGAGCACCTCGGCAATGGTCACCGAATCCCGGCTCAGTTCGCCACGATAACCTGGCAAACCTTTGTCATCCATCATGTGGCCGATGCCTGCCTGATGAGGATACAAGCCAGTGAGCAAAGCCGCACGAGTGGGGCAGCAGCGGGCGGTATTGTAAAACTGAGTGAAGCGCACGCCTCCCTTGGCCAAAGCATCAAGATTCGGCGTGCTGATCTCACTGCCAAAACAACCGAGGTCGGAGTAACCCATATCATCCGCCATGATGAGGATGATGTTAGGCCGATCTGCGGCGTGGGCGGACAGGGCGGTTAAAAAGAATCCGAAAAGCAGGAAAAATCGCATTCCCCTATCACGGAGCATCTGCCCCTATCTTGCCAGTGAAAAAGGCACCGCCGCCTATCTGGAATGCAAGTGAGCAAACATCATAACTTTCCTTTTTCACGCAACAGTCTGAGCACCTCTTTATTGTAGAATGAGGCATATTTAGCAGCAGCATCCATATAAGCCATGTGTAGATCTCCTTTTACCACGTCGAACATATCTTTGATCGGCTTGGCTGAATATTTCTTTTCGATCTTTTGCCCTTCGTCACTTGAAATGCCAGGATAATAATAACCCACGCCCATAGCTGAAAGAACGAAAACATCGCCGACCTCAACGCGGGATTTTGCGTCAACGACAGGGTCATGGATTTTAAACCAAGCAATCCAAGAACGATGCTGAGCAGGATTTTCAGCAAAGGACGAAATAGCGGGACTGAAGCCCGTCAGCAATAAGCAGATAAAAACGAATTTCATTAGGAAAAGGCCTCTATTTATTCTTCGGTGACGACGGCATCAGGTACTTTTTCTGAAACTCAGCCGAAACGTCTAGGCCATCGGCAATCCATTTCGCTTCATCTTGGCGAACGGACTCCTGGTACTCGGCACCTTTCTTGAGTGCGGTCTTGAGGCTGGTTTCGACCTTCTTGATATCAAACCCGTGAGAAACACGGCCACTCAGTTCACACTTCTTCATGAGACGTGCTTTTTCCGTTTCATTGGGGGCTTTCAAAGCGGCGTGCATGTAGCAAAGGCTCGCGAGGTTTGCCGCATTGTCCCGGATGTCTCCGGCAATGAGAAGATCTCCCAGAGCCTCCTGGAGCAAGGGATTGTCATAGTCGGCAAAGAAGATCATGCCCGTCACGCCCCGGATGGCATCGGCCCGTTGTTTGGTACTCAGCGTCAAACTTTGTGTACGGCTGACAGGCATTCCCCCAGCTTCCATTCTGGCGACAAAGGAGGCAAACCCTGGAGTACCGCCATAACCGATCTCTGAGGGTTCCTCCGCTTCAGGCGCGGTGGCGCGAGTTTCCAGAATCCATTCCACTAACCACTTTTGATACTTCTCGCGGCCGAAGTGGGCATTGGCATTGATAGCTAGTGCTTTGTCGATGTAACGGAGGGCTTCTTTGAGGTCTCCGGTATAGATGAAAAAAGTGCCGAGGTTGGAATAAGTCTCGTACAAACCGGGGACAAGTTTGTCTTTGCGAAGCATCGTCTGAATGGCCGCCTGATGATCCCCCAGTTTGTGTTGGGAAACGGCCAGGTCATCAAAGTGAATCGGCAAGGATTGATCTGAGGCGATGTCTTTCTCACGCTGTTGAATGCGCCACTGGTGAAACTCTTTCGAGTGGCGGGCAAAGCTACCGCTGATCAAAACACCGATACCGGGGAATCGAGCACGTTCAGCATCAAGGGTGTCTTTGTCCCAGAGACAGCCCAAGACGGTCTGATTTAATAACAGCCCCATGACAAGCCACCTCAAGACCGATAAATTCATGAAGGCAGGATGCCACGCTAAAGCCCCCTTAGGAAAGATATTTTTCCATCTTGCTCATTCGGCTTTCTGCCAAGGCACAGCTCCACCACGTTGAATGTGACGACGAAGTTCAGCTGAGAGTTCATTGAAGATCTTCGGGGCTTTGGTGCGGAGATTAATTTTCTCCTGAGGATCATTCTTGAGATTGTACAATTCCAAGGGACTGAAGGGATCATTCTGCATCAGTTTCCAATCTCCACGAATGACCGCCTCATAACTTTTTCCCCCATAGGCAGTCCCTCCTTCACGGCGCACAAAATAGAGACTGCGCTCGGTCTCAGTGGTCTTTCCAGTGAGCGTGGGTACAAGACTCACGGCATCAAGCCCCTCACGGGGACGAGCTCCGGCGAGTTCAAGAAAAGTCGGAAAGAGATCAAAGTTCAAGCCTGCATAATCGCTACGAGAACCTGCCGTGATATGACCAGGCCAGCGCACCATAAAAGGCACTCGTAAACCACCATCATAATGACTTTGTTTACCATCTCTCCAGGGATCATTGTTTTGGCCATGAGGCAGTGAACCTCCATTGTCCGCAGAGAAAACAACCATTGTGTTTTGGTCCAGCCCCGTTGCTTTGAGAGTGGCTAGTACCTGACCGATACGGTCATCCAGATGCTCGACAAAAGCGACATTCATCGCCCGCTTCTCTTCCAAGTGTGGTGCACGTCTCTTCACCTTCTCCAACCACTCGAGAGGCGGTTCGATCGGAAAATGCGGCGCATTGTAAGCAAGGTAAAGGAAGAAAGGCTGATCCCTTTTTTCTGCACGTTCTTTCAGGTAATCACTAGCCCAGGAGGTAAAGAGATCCGTGGCGTGACCTGTGGGATCTATGATTTCTGAATTGCGACGCATGTAGTTATTCCCATGGCGCAAATGGGTATTGTAGCTATCCATCATGTCTCCGAGGAAGCCCTGAAAGAAATCGAAACCCCGCTCATTTGGGGTATTCGGGGACTCAAGGCCCAGATGCCATTTGCCAATGGCGGCAGTGTGATAGCCCGTCTTCTTCAGTTCATCTGCAAGAGTCGGCAACTTCGGATTCAAGTAACCCCAGGAATTCTCAGTTTGCGTGCGGATGACGCCAGGAACACCTGCGCGGTCAGGATACACACCTGTCAGCAGGGCTGCCCGCGAGGGGGAGCAAACGGTACAATTTGCCCGCATGCGAGTGAAGAGCATCCCCTCTTTGGCCAAGCGATCAATATGGGGTGTCTGCATATCCGAGCTGTGATAACTAGATAGATCGCCGTAGCCATGATCATCGGTAAAGATGATGAGGAAATTCGGACGCGCAGTGACTGCTTGAGTCAGCAGACCGAGCCAAGTCAAAGTGAGAAATAACGATCCTCTCATCTGGAAGAATTCAGCAGTTAGTCCAAAAGAGTGAGGGTGATACGGCGCAGGTCCATGACCGATTTCCCAGGAATCTCGATGGCACGAAGAGTCAGCGGGCCCTGCCCGGCCTGAAGCTTCATTTGGCCGAGGTTGAGCGTGCGGAACTCCTTCATTTGCGACTCTCCGTCAGGCCGTGGAAGAGTATCCTGATTCGTGTAAAGCGGCGGGTCCCAGCCTGGGGACACCTTGCCACTTAGTCGGCTGTCCAGGAAAGACAACTCCACAGTCGAACCCGCATCTTCAACCGGGCAGGTATAATCCACCGTGACTTCGTAGCGCCCTGAGGTGTGGACATCCAGCAACCAAACGAGGTGATCGTCTTTGGTCATCCAGTTGACGAAATAAGAGCAGTTCGGAGCATTGCTGCTGCGTTTCACGCCTCCGCGTGGATCGCCATCACGGGCCGGCAACATGGTGATGGGAAACTCACGATAACCCACCGGAATGGGGCGGGGATCCACGGCATTCCCTGCACCTTTCTTTTTGCCTTTGGCCTTAGCTTCCCCTGGCGCAGTTCCATACACTTCTTGGCGCCAAGTGGCCACCGCAGCGCTCAGCTTCGCGGCCAGGGCTGGCTCTTGGTCATTGATCGCCCTCGTCTGGCCGGGGTCGGCGCTCATGTCATAAAGTTGACCCACATTGTCCAGACGATGCTGCTGAGTACGCACGCTAACATTGGAGGCCCAGGTGGAGAAAATCATGCGATCAGGCCAGTCTATAACTTGTTTTTTGAGAAGCGGGGTCAGGTCGAGGCCATCCAGCGGCTTCTCCCCCACACGTGGGATCTGCGCCAGTGAGACGAGAGTAGGCAAAAGGTCTATGGCTCCGGTGATCTGAGTGACGGTATGTCCCTCAGGCAACGCGGAAGGCCACGAAATGTAGAAGGTGGAACGCACCCCACCTTCATCCGTGGTGCCTTTTTTGCCTTTCATGCCGCCTGTCCAGCGATGGCTATTGGGACCGTTGTCGGAGAAATAAATGACGATGGTATTTTTGGTTAGACCGTACTCCTTCAGCTTACCGAGCACCCGGCCGACATTCGCATCTTGATTCTCGATCATGGCAAGAGCGCAGCGAGTTTCATCCGCCACTTCTTTAGCGGCATCGGTAGCGGTTTGCGTAATGGGTTTATCTTTGAGTCGCTGCCAATCTTTCTCAGGCGCGGCCCATGGCGAGTGAGGCGTTGTGAAGGGAACATAGCAGAAAAAGGGCTTTTCCTTGTTCCGATCAATGAAGCTCAAGGCTTTGTCCGTGCAGATATCTACAATGTAACCTTTCTCCCGCACCATCTTGCCATTCTGCTCAAGCGGTGGGTCAAAATATTCGCCCCAGTGACCTGAGGTGTGGCCATAGTACTCATCAAAACCGCGCGCCATCGGGTGATAAGGCCATTGGCTGCCATTGTGCCATTTACCAAAGGCCCCGGTGGCATAACCCGCTGCCTTGAAAGCATCTGCCACCGTTTTTTCGCCCAAGTCTAGGCGCTCTTGTCCGGTGGACACACCCCGCACACCACCACGTGGATGGTAACGACCGGTCAAAAACTCTGCACGAGTAGGAGAGCAAACGGGGCAGACAAAAAAGCGATCTAGGGTGACCCCAGCCTTGGCGATGGAATCAATGTGTGGCGTGGACACCATCTGATTGCCATTTTGGCTATAGTCGCCCCAACCCGCATCATCGGCCAAGAAGACGACCACATTCGGTTTGGGTGACTGAGCCACAGCCATCGAACAAAGGCTGAATAGAATGAGCAAAAGACGTTTCATGATCAAAGGACGGCTGGTTGGCCGAGCACGGAAAACGCAGCGCTAAGTGGATTCCTTCATTTTCTTGTGATGGAATCGTGACCTACCCGCTCAAATTTCATTTCGTCTTGTAGGTTATGAAAAGACCGATGGCTGCCCAAGCAACCATCGGTCTCGCATTGAAATAAACGCAGAATTATTTCTGCGCAGGTGCGGTCGTCTCAGCAGGCAGGGACTGATTTTCCAGCCAGACATATTCTTTCCAGGCACCTTCATACAAACGCACGTTTGGGTAACCGGCGACATGCTTCAGGTAAAAGCGCACTAAGCTGCCTTCCCGAGAAGTGCCGCAGTAGCAGATGATTTTTTTATCTGGCGTGATGCCAGCTTTTTCGAGCTCGGCTTTCACTTCGACAAAGGGTCTGAATTTATGAGTATTGTCCTTTTCCATGAGGCGAGCCCAATGAAAACTGACCGCCCCAGGAATGTGGCCTTTGCGCAGCCAGACATCGTCTTCACCGATGAATTCATTGAGTGGGCGAGCATCCACCAGGATCACACCTGCCTGATCTTTTTCAGCTTTCACAGCCGTGATGTCAGCCGCGATCTCTGGAGCCCCTTTTGCAGGCAGAATTCCCGTTGGATTGCCAAAGTAATGCTGGGTGGTGGGGTTGCCCTCCGCCTTCCATCCGGGCAGCCCGCCATCCAGAATGCGGATGTCTTTGATACCGGCTTTTTCCAAGACGTGAGCCACCATCGTCGCGCTGAGGATTTCGTCATTCGGCAGCACAGCCCCAGTGGCATAGACGAGATGCGTGCGATCCTTGTTAGCCCCGGCACGCATGAGCAAAGCCTGGGTCAGATCCTCCGGCAGATACTGCACAGGTACGCCAGCATCAGTACCGCGCAGCGTATCAAAATTCAGGTGATGAGCGGTGGGCAAATGGCCACGGAAGTAATCTTTATAACCGCCGCGTGTGTCGAGCACGATGGGACGTTTGGCGGCGTCTGGGTTCTCAATCAATGCCTTGGCTTCAGCAGGAGTGATGAGGCCGATGTCCGCGCGAGAAGCAGGTGCCCAGAGGGCCAGCAGAGCAACAAATGTATGGAGAGGTTTCATGGTCGGTGGGATAAGGTTAAAATTAAAAAGTGAAGACGAAGTTAATCTTGGCGATGATGCTCACGGAACCCTGGTCAGGAAAATTGGCCCAAGTTTCCAAAACGATATTTTTCGTTAGGCCATACTTAGCCCCGACGGAGAGCAACCATGCTTCCTGATCACGCACCTGCACCAAGTCGGCATTCAGGTTAAAATCACGATCCAGCAGTTTCCAGGTCCGGTCCACGCCGACAAGGAGGCTGTTTCCATTCGTCTGCACACCGTAACCCAGGTGGAAACGGGCCAGACCGAAGTCATGAGCCAGCATCGCATAAGTGAAGGGATCTCCGGCGCGTTCAATATCACTCAAGGCAACACCAGCGACGCCTACGGCAAGAGCACCATTTTCCCAAGGTTTAAAGCCGAGTTTTGTCTGGAAGAAAAGGGGGCCGCTGAGGTCTGGGCCGAGAGGACTATCTAGGCCCCATTCCAGATGCGCTGGGCCAAATTCCCAACCCGTCTTAAAACCCATCCAAAAGGAATGCTGCCCCTCGCCATTGGCGGCAAACTGATTGGCCCCGCCAAAGCTGCTGAAGGCCTGCACGGCAACGGTGCGATGAGGCACAGTATCAGCCGTGGGAATGTTGTTGAGTCCGGTGGGTGTAGCGTGAAGTGAGGAAGCTACGGTAAGAGCCAGGAGGCAGATGGTTTTTTTCATTTGAGGTCGAGAGAATCGGAAAATTTCAAACAGCTCGGGCAGCCCAGTACACAGCCGCAGCCAGCAAAGCCCCACAGGGCAGAGTGATGACCCAAGCCAGCAACACCGGGATCACCGTCTGCCAACGAGCCTGATCTGTGGCCACGCCAATGCCTAACAAAGCCCCCACAGAAACATGGGTGGTGGAAAGAGGCAGTCCATAAATAGACCCAGTGATTCCTAAAAGGGAGGTCGTCAGGTTGGCGACAAACCCCTGCCCTGGATTCATCCCGGTGATTTTATGGGCCAGCGTTTCCGCCACTTTACGGGCACTGATCAGCCCTCCGAGGGTCATGGCGACGGTGACCAGCAGTAATCCTTTAGAGCCGCCCCAAAAGCTTAGACCAGCCAGCAGCGCCGCCATCTTCGGGGTGTCATTGAGACCTCGAGCAAAACAAACCGCCCCTGCACTGAGAAAGTGCGCGGCATCGAGCGTACGAGTGCGGTGATCAGGCACCCACTTCATGGCGTGTAATAGCCCATGGAGAACGGCCCCAAGGATGATGGCCACCACCGGACCTAAAAACAAAGGTAGGGCAAAGACCTTGCCTAAATGGGTCAGATTTACCCCTGAAGGACTGGCCAGCCAGCCTGCCCCCACCAAAGCCCCGGTAAGCGCATGTGTGGTAGAAACGGGGAAGCCTAGCCAAGTAGCCAAACTGCCCGTGAGAGCCGCCCCCGTCGCCACAGAAAGAAGGAAAGCGGGCTCAGCGATCAAAGCATCTGGCACCAATCCTTTTCCAGAAAAAGCCTTCAACAACTGAGTCGAAGCAAACACCGCGCACAAAGCTCCCGCAGCCGTCGCCACCGCAGCCCAGTTCACCGCCACACGATACGTCGTGGTGCCACTGCCAAACAACGAAGCCACACCTTTAAAATTGGCGTTGGCCCCATTGGCATAAGCCACCGCAAACGCGGCGGTGAGAATCAGGAGGGAAAACACGCCCCTCGAAACATTATCTTATTTGCGCAGTCAAGCAAATACATCACTAGCAAATCGATCTTTTTTCAAATTCAGGCCGCATTCTACCGCACAAAAAAGCTCGCCCCATCACAGCTGACGAGGCGAGCTAAAAAACACTTACTAACCATCTAAGAACTCAGTGCGACACATCCGCTGGCGCATCCAATTCCTTCGGTGGCCAGAAGGCAAACAGAAGGAGCAACGCTGCCGCTAGAGACATGCCTGTAGGCCAAAGGAAGAGCTCACGATAGTTGACCACGTCGTTGGTGGTCAGTGAACCCTGCAATGGAATGAAGATCAACTTGGCTGCTAAATCTCCCAAGCCTAGAACCAAGAGGTTGAAGAGCCCCTGGGCGCTGGAACGAACATCCTTTGGAAAGGCAGCATCAATAAAGATGTAAAGAGTGGCGAAGAAGAAGGCGTAGCACACGCCATGAAGCACCTGGACCAGGATAATCATCGTCTGGTTTTGCGGCATGAAGGCAAACACGGCGAATCTGGCAGCATGCCCCAGCACGCCCAGAATCATCGTCGTTTTCCAGCCCATGCGAGAGAGGAACCAGCCGAGCACGGCCATCGTCAGGATTTCGGCGATCTGACCAATACTCATCACCGGCATGATCCACTGAGCCTTGATACCCACGGTTTCGCTGCCCAAGAAGCTACCAGCCATGAGGAAGTAGCCATTGTGAATGGTGGCATCAATGAACGTGACGATGAAAAGAACGAGCAGGAAGGGCTTCTTCAGGAACTTCGCAGCATGCAACCAAGCGAAACCACTCTCACCAGCCTTCGCAGGCTTCGGTGGCGTGTGCGGAAGACTGAGACTGAAAACTGCCAGCACTAAAGAGGATATGCCCGAGACGAGGAAAATGTTCCGGCTTGCAGCGACAGCTTCAGCTCCGGCCTTGCCTTCCAGCACGAAGTAAAGCGGCCAAGCGGCCAGCATCCAGCCAATGGTGCCACCCATGCGAACCAAGCCAAATTCCTTTTGAGCATTTTGCAAATGCGCGAAGGCGATGGAATTCGAGACCGAAATGGTTGGCACATAAAGGAGAGAATGCAGAAGCATCAGTCCAAAAAAGGTCGGAAAATCCTTCACCCAATACATTCCGAGGATGGCCAATCCACCGACGAGGTGACTGAATGCCATGAACTTTTCCGCTGAAAAATTGCGATCTGCGAACTGGTTGCTGAAGAAGATCCCCAAAACGGAAGCAATGACGAAGGCGGTCCCCACCCAGGTGATCTGCGTGTCCGTGAAAGCCAGCCCGTCTTTTCCCATGTACCCCCAGATCAGCGGCAGCCAGGCCCCCCAGATGAAGAACTCCAAAACCATCATGACGAACAGCTTCTTAGCAGCGGGTGATTTCATATCGGGAAAGAAAGAGCGAGAATAAGGAGCGGAACAAACGCTGGCAAGACAGGATTCCTGGCAAAGCACTTTGGTTTTCATTCCCATCATCTTTGCACCACCTTGTCCAAGAACACGCCGTCCTTGTCATTCACCCGGAGCGCGCTAAGAATCGCTCCCCGCGTGGCGTGTTTACACCTGCCATGCTTTCTGACCCTTTTCTCAACATGACCGCCGACACCCTCCCCATCGAACACACGGAAGAAACCAACGCCCGCATCCTGGCGGTGAGTGAAGACCGGGTGAAGGGTTTTCATCAGCACCCTTTCCAATTCATCGCCGAAGAAAGCGGTCTCCCCTTTGAGACCGTCGTGGCACGCATCCGCGCCATGGTCGCCGGCGGCGTCATCCGCCGGGTACGCCAGACTTTGTTGGCCAATAAGCTGGCCGAAGGTGCCCTAGTCGCCTGGAAAGTCCCCAATGAGAAACTGGACGCTGCCTTTGAATTCATGTTCAAGGAAGACCCCTTCAGCGGACACGTCGTTCTTCGTTCGACCGACCGTGAAGTCAGCGGAAGTGACTACAAACTGTGGACCACGCTGAAAGTTCCCCAGGGCACGGATATGACCGAGCATGCGGATGTGCTGAAGCGCCTGACCGGAGCGGAAGAATACCTCCTCATGCCTGCGCATGGCATCTTCGCCCTGGGCGTGGGCCATGTCCGCCGCAAGACGATGGAGCCGGGTGAGAAGTCTGATGAACCGGCCAAAATGATGACCACCAACATCGCCGATCTGGATGAAGAAGAGTGGAACGTCCTGCTACATCTGAAGGGTGAGCTATCCCTAGACGAGATTGGTCCAGAGCCCTGGGCAGGCCGTGCTGCCGCTGCTGGCACTACCTTGGAGCGCTTTTGTGAAGTGGCTAAAAACCTCGATAAAAAAGGCGTCATCGGCCGCTTCTCCACCTTCCTTGAGCACGTCAAACCAAGCCAGACGGGTGTGCGGGTGACACGATTCAACGGCCTATTCCACTGGAAAGTGCCTGAGGGAATGCAGGAGCGCGGCGGTGCCGAAGTCGGTCGTCACACCATCATGACCCACTGTTACTGGCGGGAGGGCGGCCCTCGTTTTGGCAATGTCAACATCATGGGTGTGGTGCATGGCACCGACAAAGACCTCATCATGAAGCACAAACAAGCCATTGATGACCACCTCGCCTCCATTGGCATTCCTGTGGAATATACGAACGTGTTTTGGGGCGGGCGCAGTGAGATCAAACCTAGCGAAATCAGCCCCTTCGTTTACCGCGAGTGGCACCAAAAATGGGACGCCGTGGAAGGTCCTGTAGTCTAAATCGCTCTAAAAGACGGCCTTGCGATGGAAGAGGAAACTCTCCAGCAAGAGCACGCCAAGAAGACTCCAAATCAACATCTGGGGCCAGTCGCTAAAACGATTAGCTCCAGATAACTTAGGCAGGGGCGTCGTGGCGGGCATCGTCTCTTTAGAAGCTATGTCTGTTTCCTCGACCGAAGCTAGAACACTAGCTCCAGCATGCCCCTCAGCCGTTTGCCAAGCTCCTAGCCGCTGGATGGAGAGCAGGCCTGACAGGGCAGTATCGGTCGCCTCATTGAACTGCGTGCCGTCCCACTCAGTCCACTGGATGAGTCCCATTTCTTCCAGCAGGTCGCCTGGGCGCTGCACTTTCAATCCCGAGGCAGCCTCATCCCCTTCCGCACACCAGTAGAGGGCATTGCCTAGCATCAGGGGAAAGGCAGGTAGGAGAGCCAGTTGCTCCGACTTGGCCGGAGAAAAAGCCGTGACTACGACCCGCTGGCCATTGGCTTCTCCCGCCGCTAAGACAGGCTCTGCACCCGCCATCCACAATGGCTCAAACGAATTGCCCAGATCCAAAACACCCGTTTGAGTAATGGCCAACCGAGTGGGTGAAACGCGAAATAGCACGGGGTGATCCGGTGCCACGCTACGCACGCTGTCATGCGGAAGACCCGCCCCCTGGAGAGGCTTCACTTGCACCGGGCCCATGGACTTGAGCGGATTCAGTGCGATGACGGGCCGATCCGTCGGCCATTCAGGCGGCAGCCATTGCTCAAAGACGTACACATCAGGCTTATCCTTCATGGGCCAGGCAGCAGGACTGCCCTTCAGCATTTCAATCCGCCCAGCCTCAATCATGGAGGTCATGGCCAGTTCTGTGAATGGATCCGGTTTCTCCGCCACCCAAGCCACCACCAAAGGACGTGCATTCGGCAGTGGAGCAGCCACGGCATCATCCCAGCTGAGGCAATCGCCAGCCATCTTCAGGCGCATCTCCACCCGCTGCCCCCGCACGCCTTCCAAAGGCAAAATGAGCGAGCTGGATTTCCCTGGCTCAAGCTCTAACTCTCGCAGCTGAGCCAATCTTCCAGCCAAAGTGACTTCCAGAGTTGCAGTCACTTTTCCAGGGTTGGCACTCGCTGCAGTGACTTTGACAAAACCTTCATACCGATCTCTCGCCAGTGGCGCTTGGCGAATCTGAAAGCCCGTGATGCCCACATTCGTCAGGCTGGGCAATGCTACACTGGTAAACTCATACGCGAGGCTCGCCGTATCCACCCAGGCTTCATCGCCCGCATGCCACACTTGTGTCCCCTTCTCCAGCTCGGCCAGACGCCGCACCACCGTCACCGCCGCATCAGGTCGGCCTTCCATCGGCAGAGGGCGGATTTCATCCAGCAGGCGCAGGCATTCCCGACGGTTGCGGTTTCGTGACAGCAGCACCTGCGCCTTGGCATCGTAAGCGACCAGTGAAATCACCACTTGGTCTGGTAGGCGATTCAGGCGATCCCGCAGAAGCCGCCGCGCCTCCTCCACGCGACTCTTTCCCGCTGCATCCTTCGCGGCCATGGAGGCGGAACGATCCACTACCACAATCACGGCGCCGGTAGATTCGTTCCCCGCATGGCCCACGGGCCTGCCAAGAGCTAATACGGCGAGCCAAATCACCAGCAATGTCAGCAGCAAGGACAGCCATTTTTTGAGCTGTCGCAGCCATGCTGATTCCTGGTGTTCACGCGAGAGCGACCGGAAAAACAGCAACGTGGAAACCGGCACCCGACGCGCTTTTTTCCTGAACAAGTATAACGCTAGAGGAATGAGCGCCAGCCAGGCCAAATGCAGCAGATGAGGGGTGAGGAAATGCATAAAGTCACCTCAAAGTCTCACACGCCACCCGCCAGGGCCGTGCCACGGTTTAAAAGATCCAGGAAACGATCCTCAAAAGGCTCCTCCGCCCCGCACTGCATGAAATCAATGCGATGCGAAGCACACTCACGAGCCAAGTTTTCGCAAAAGGCATCGAAGCTATCCACATACCGCTGAACATCCCGGCGTGTTAGCCAGAAGCGGCGCTTTTCACCCGTCTCCACTTCCGCCAGTTCCACCTCACCTTCCAGAGATGGCTTTCGTTCTTCCGGGTGTAGGATCTGCACAAAATGGCATTCCCCAGGCCAAGCCGCCGCACGTTTCACGGCCTCAGCCGCCGTGTTCACATCGCGACCAAAAAAGTCGGAGATGACAAAGATCACCCCATACCGCTGTCGGGTCGGGTGAAACTCCGTGAAACCGCGCTCCAGGTCCGTGAAGCCTCCATATTTCAGGCGTGTGGCGGCCTGAATGATTTTCTCGATGTTCCCCTGCCCTCTCAGCGGCGGTAGCTCCTGGCGCACGGTGTCATTCAGAGAATACAGGCTCACTCTCTGCTGCCCGGCCAGCCCTAGGTAAGCCAGGGCGACGGCGAACCGGAGAGCCTGACGGCGCTTTTCACCAAAAGGCTCCGCCATGGAGCCACTGGTATCCACCAGGATGTGGAGATTCAGTTCCTGCGTCTCCTCATAAAGTCTAACAAAAAGCTTGTCCAACCGTGCATACAGCCGCCAATCAATCGCGCGATAGTCCTCGCGGGGCGTGTAGTGGCGGTAGTCCTTGAATTCCCGCGTAAAACCCGTGGCGGGAGTGGATTGCGACCCACGGCGCATTAGCGACCTCCGTTTCCGCAGACGCACTGCCAGAGAACGCAGCCGGTCCAGAAAAGCCGCATCGAAGAGGTCATCGCGGGCGAGAGTTTCGGAGGGCATAGCGCAGAAAGATTAAGCTGCGGTTATAACGTGGCACCACTCATTCCGCAACCCCCAAGCAGGCAGCCGCAGTCTGAAACGACCTTCGCTCTGCTGAACTTCCCTATTGACTCCCGGCAACCGCCTGAGCACTGAGCACGTTCCATCCTTTTCCATGTCCCGTAACTACACCCTGCACACCGCGCCCCACGCGGCACCCCGCATTGACTACAAAGCGGAGCTCAATGAGCAGCAGTATGCCGCCGTGACCACTCCACCGGGGCAGACCCTGGTGATCGCAGGAGCAGGCTCAGGTAAAACACGCACGCTGACTTATCGCGTGGCTTGGCTGCTGGACAATGGGGTGCTGCCGGAGCAGATCCTCCTCCTCACCTTCACCAACAAGGCCGCCCGCGAGATGCTGGAGCGCGTTACCGCGCTCGTCCCAGTGGATACGCAGCGTCTTTGGGGTGGCACCTTCCACAGCATCGGAAACAAACTCCTGCGCTGGAATGCTGAACGCCTGGGCTACCGCAAAGGCTTTTCCATCATGGATCGTGAGGACCAGAAGGACCTCATGGAGACCGTCGTGAGCAGCAGCGGCATTGACACCGCCGGCTTTCGATTCCCAAAGGCGGAGGTGCTGGGAGATATCTATTCCATGGCGGACAACACCTGCATTCCGCTGAAGGAGATCCTGCTCACACGCTACCCTTACTTCGAAAAGATCACCGACCAGATCATCCACATCCGCAAGCTCTACCAGGACAAGAAGGTGGAGACCAACTGCATGGACTTCGACGATCTGCTGACCCAATCCGTCCGCCTGCTGAAGGAAAATGAGGACCTGCTGGAGCGTTACCGCAGCCAGTTTGAATTCGTCCTGGTGGATGAGTATCAGGACACCAATGGCCTGCAGTCTCAGTTTGTCGAAATGCTAACCGGTGAGGATGGCAACCTCATGGTGGTGGGGGACGATGCCCAGTCCATCTACTCCTGGCGCGGGGCCGATGTGACCAACGTGCTAAACTTTCATGAGCACTGGCCCCGGGCGCGAGTCCACAAGATTGAGGTCAATTATCGCAGCGTGCCCGAAGTGCTGGAACTGGCGAATGTCTCCATCGGCAATAACAAGGCGCAGATCCGCAAGAACTTGCAGCCTTCCCGTGAGCCGAAGGGCCAGCTACCAGCCCTGGTGCCGCTGGACAATGGCAGCGCCCAAGCCTCCTTCATCGCCCAGCGCATTCTGGAGCTTCAGGATGAAGGCGTGGAGCTAAAAGAAATCGCCGTCCTCTACCGCGCTCATTTCCACAGCATGGAAATCCAGATGGAGCTGACCAGCCGCGGCATCCCCTTCCAGATCACCAGCGGTCTGCGATTTTTTGAACAGGCGCATGTCAAGGACGTGGCCGCCTTCATGAAATTCGCCGTCAACCGTCGGGATGAAGTCAGCTTCATGCGCATGGTGAAACTCATCCCCGGCATCGGCGGAGCCAGTGCCACCAAGGTCTGGAGTGAATGGCTGAAAACCGAAGCCTCTCAGGCCGAAGTCATGACCGGCAAGTTCTCGGACCTGCTCATCCCCATGAGCGTGCCGAAGAAAGCCCGCGAGACCTGGGATCAGTTTGCCTACACGCTCGATGAACTCATCGTGGATGGCAAGACGGCCACCCCTCCCGAGATGATCCGCAGCATCTACGATGGTGTTTATGAGGAGTACATGAAGTCCAAGTTTAAGAATGCCGAGCAGCGCCAACAGGACCTGGAACAGCTCAGCAACTACAGCGTGCGATTCACCGATCCTCTCGAGTTTCTCAGCCAGCTCTCGCTGCTCAGCGGAGTGGATACAGACAACAAACCCGATCAGCAGGACCGCGAAGCCGTCACCCTTTCCACCGCCCACCAGGCCAAGGGACTCGAATGGCATACCGTCTTCGCCGTCTGGATGGCCGATGGCATGTTCCCCCATGCCCGCGCCATTGAGGAAAGCGATGCCGGGCTGGAGGAAGAACGCCGTCTCTTTTACGTCACCGTCACCCGCGCCAAGGATGAGCTGTACCTGACCTACCCGCTCATCAATCACCAGGCCCGCGATGGCGACATCCTCATGAAACCTAGCCGTTTCATCACCGAGCTGCCTATGGAACTCATGGAAAAATGGAACGTGCGGAGCGGGTGGTGAGGGAGGAGTTTATGGTATCCAAATACATTTTGGATCCAACTCAGATGCATCCGTAATGGATATAAACTTCGGTGCTATCTGCATTGACTAACAAATAATAAGACCATCCATCGTCATTCCGTCGGTACATTCTGGCGGCTTTCCAAGTCTTTGGATCTGGGGCATCAGGTAATGCCACAATCGGCCACCACGCCTCTAATTGTTCAAACGATGGATCTTGCTCCAACTGCATCTCTAGAATCAGACGATCAACATCTGCCTTCGAACACTTGAAATAATAGGTATCGGAATTGTCTGCCACTCCACCTCCCCGGAAGTAATATCGGAGACCTTCTGAACCAAGAGGTAACGTAGCACTAGCGTATTGTTTCAGCCGATGCTGCGGTGTCGGCGGAGACGTGATCAAGCCCGACAACTGCCACAAAAAACAGAGAAGCGCCGGAGTAATGATCCAAGCCGTTCGAAATCGGTTCCACTTTCGCCAAACATACATCGCATAGACCAACAGGCTCCAAGGCAAGAAATAAACAACCCACCCTATCCCCGTGAAAAACACGTGTACGAGCCCACTGACGAGACCTTCCAGGTGGTTCGTATATCGGATGGATTGGTCCACAACAAACGCACCTGTGACCAGAACGAATGAACAGGCCAAGGCTGCTGCGAAATGAAGCTGCTTATTCTCTGTTTTGGTGTGCATTGAGGAAAAATTGTTAGACTACGAAAAGCCTCAGATTTTCACGTGTATCGAATCACTTCACCGGTGTCTCATTTGTCACCGCGAAAGCCGAAGCCTTGATCGTCTCCACAGGCCGCACCTCAAACATGAGGCCGCAGGCCAGACACGGATTGCCTGACATGTATTCCGCTGCCTCATCTAGGCTGTCAGCGAGGACGAACCAATAGCCACCGACAGCCTCTTTGGCCTCGCCGTAAGGGCCATCGGTAATCCCATGATTGCGCGACACCGTTTTCCCTCCTGTCGCCAGCCTCTGACCGTGACGCATCTTTCCCTCTTCAACCATCCGATCTATCCAAGAGTAAAAATGATCAATGGTCGTCTGGATGGTTTCAGGCGGCAGGTCCTTGTCCCATTGGCCACGAGAAAGGACGAGATATTCGGAAGGGGAAGCAGGCGAATCCATGGCCTCATTTTACCAATTCGTTCGCCCCTGTCTTGAGAATTGTTAAGCCCAGGTAAAGGGCATTGCCCGCCGGACTCGTTCATGAGAAACGGGATACTGCCTCATGAAGATTTCTCCCCTTTTTGTCCTTTGGATAACGTTAGCAACCAGCCTGGCCTCCATCGCCCAAGCTGGAGACGGAGTCATTGACCTGACGAGTCTGGCCAATTACGCCAACCAGACGGTGCCAGCCTACATCACCCGCAACAACACCCCGCAAGGCAATGCCATCACGGACAAGGGAGCCACGCTGGGGCGGGTGCTCTTTTATGACAAACGACTGTCGCGGAATGACAGCGTCTCCTGCTCCACCTGCCATAAGCAAGCACATGCCTTCAGCGATACAGCCATTGCCAGCACGGGCGTCAATGGCACGACGGGACGGCATTCCATGCGTCTCATCAATGCACGCTTTGCTCAAGAGGTGCGGTTCTTTTGGGATGAACGCGCCACCTCGCTGGAAAACCAGACCACCCAGCCCATCCGCGATCATGCCGAGATGGGATTCAGCGGGGCCAATGGAGATCCCGCTTTCTCTGAGCTGCTGGTGAAGCTGGCCGCCATTGAAGAGTATCGGGTGCTTTTCACCATGACCTTTGGGGATAGCGCCATCACCGAGGCTCGCATGCAACTGGCCATCTCCCAATTCATCCGCAGCATCCAGTCCTTTGACTCTCGTTTCGATGCAGGCCGTGTGCAGGTGGCCAACGTTAACACCGCCTTTCCAAACTACACCGCGCAGGAAAACGCGGGCAAACAGCTCTTCCTCGCCCCGCCTCCAGGAGGCGCAGGATGTGCAGGATGCCATCGGCCCGGCGAGTTTGACATCGACCCCGCCAGCGGAAACAACGGCGTCATCACCAAGATCGGCGGAGGCACCGATTTGACGAACACCCGCTCCCCTACTTTGCGAGATCTTGTTGGCCCGGGCGGCCAGTCGAATGGTGCCTTCATGCACGATGGCAGCCTCATCTCACTGGCCCAGGTGGTGGATCACTACAATCTCATACCCAACAATCCTCCTGGAGGAAACACAGGTCTCGACAACCGACTTCGCCGTCCCGGCAACCAGACTCAAAACCTTAACCTGACCCAGCCTCAGAAAGACAGTCTTGTGGCCTTTCTTCAAACGCTCAGCGGCAGCGCCGTTTACTCCGATGCCCGCTGGTCTGATCCCTTTGATGACCAAGGCAATCTCACGCTCATCGTCTTCCCGCCCACTGAGATCGCCATTCAAAAAACGGGCAGCAGTACGGCCAAGGTCATCTGCCAGGCCGTCCCAGGTTTGTCCTATCAGCTTCAGTCTTCGACGGATCTGGTGAATTGGAACAGCACCGTCGCCACTGTGACCGCCGATCTCAACGGCCTCTGCCAGCACAGCGTCAGCCTAACCAACTCCAAGTTCTATCGTTATGCCTATGTGGTCAATCCTTGAGCGGCTTCCCGTTTCATGCGTTTGAGATCCTTTTCCATCCTGTCGAGTTCCCCACAGTCAGCTCCGAAAAAGTGGATCTTGTGGCCGCCTTGAAAATGCAGTACTGCGGCACAACCACGGGAATTTCGCTTGGTTTTCTCATACGCATGGATGGGATAGTCGCTCACTACATAGCGGTTGAGAAAAACATGCTGCACCCGGCCACGGACCAGACGAATGCGAAAGAGAACCGTGGGCAGCACTCCCAGCGGCATGATAGTCAACAAAGCCAAAAACACGCCGAGGGCCGCACCAGAGCGGAGATTTCCCAGCCGTCCTTCATACCAGAGACCTATCCCTGCCACCACCGTTGCCAGCAACGTGATGATGACTCCGACGAAAGCCACACGGTAGAGAACGTGCACAGGATTCCCGTATTCATGCACTTCATCTGTGGGAAGAGATCTCAGCCCAGTTAACTCATCAGCATCCATAAAACGAATGCTCCTGAAACCACCAGGAACATCAAGTCTTATTGCGCAAGACAGGATCGTATAAACCACCAATGAAAAGGCTTTTTCATGATCAAAAGCCTCGTTGGCCGAGTTATCATGACACCTTTTTGAATCTTCCCTCACACCATGAATCCCCGCCTCCTCATCGCCCCTCTCCTGATCATCACCTCCGCAGCTCTGGCTGCCGACCTGCCGACCATCCCTTCCAAGTCCATTGCCAACAAAAAGGAGCTACTCTTCAGCGATGATTTCGAAGGCTCCACCCCTGATAAAGTCTGGCACAAAGTAGTGCCTACCTTTGTCGTCGAGAAAGGCACGCTCAAAGGCACCCAGACCCGCGATGTGACCATCCCGGCCGCCAATGGCAAACCTGAGATCCGAGCCCATGCCGCCGTTCACGGCCTGGAAATCCCCACCAAGGACAGCGTGGTGGAGACGAAAATCCGCTTCGATGGGGCCACGATGATTGATGTCGAATTTGACGACCGCAAATACACCGGGGCTCACTATGGCCACCTCTGCCGTGCGCAGGTGCGTTTGAACGGTGTCACGCTCATTGACGAGCGCGACGGCGGCATGCGCAATGACATCCGCGAGATGCGCAACGACCCCAGCAAAAAAGCCGAAGTGGCCAAACTGCTGGCAGGCCGTTCCGCCACCTTCCCCGCCAAGCTGGAAACCGGCAAGTGGTACACCCTGGTTGTGGAAACCGTGGGAGATGAAATGCGCGTCACCCTGGATGGCAAACCCGCAGGTTTCCTCAAATCCTCCGGCATCGCCCACGCCACCAAGTCGGAGATCGAACTCGGTGTCGCAGGCAAAGACGGCTATTTTGACGACGTGAAAGTCTGGAATGCTGAAGCTGCCGAGTAGGATTTAAGCAGCTCCGCCTGCGCGTTCCATCAGTCCACCAAAACGCGCAGGCTGGAGGCCGCCAGGGCAGCCTTTACCTGTTTCAGCCCGGCCGCCGCCAAAGGCTTGAGCGAGGCCGGAGCTTTCTTTTGACCTAACATGAAGTGCTTCAAGACGGCCAAGAAGAGCTCCCCCTGGTCCTCAATGGCGATATCCAGGGACTCTGGGAACAGGGCATCCAGAATGGAGCATCCCTCATCGGAAGTATCCATCAGTTCATCCGCCCAGCGCAGCACTGTATCCGTCGGCGTCACCTTCGGGAAACGTTGGGCCACCAATGCTAGCAGATCCGCCCGACTGGTGACATTCATCAGCAGTGCCAGGAAGAAGCGATGCTCCGGCTCGCCAATGCTGCTGCGCATGCCTTTGATGGCATCGCGATGCACACACTCCTCCAGGGTGGCCGCCACGCCCTGGGCCAGCTCTCCATGTTTGGTTTCAAAAACCGATAGCGCAGTCCCCCACTCGCCCAAAGTCGCCAAAGCCCCCATGCAATGCTGCAGGATGTAAAACCCACGCTCGAAATCCAGGTCTGAGATCATTTCGATCACCAGGTCCGCATACTCAGGATCTTCCGTCTGCTCCAAGACATCCAGGAGTTGCTTGCGGCGCATGGTCAGCACGTCGATAAACACCGGGTCTAGCGCGATGTGCGGTGGCAGGTAATTAAACTGGGGCCCCGTTCCTGGATCATTCTGGGTGCGGACCACCACGGTCACAGAGGGGGTATCGAGATGGAAAAGCGAGTGAATGCATTGACGACCCGAGATGATGGGCACCGTGCGTCCTGTCTCCAGCAGTTCGATGTTTTTCATCTTCACCTGCCCCATCTGGAGATGCGGGGTGATGGCCTGCTTTTTCTCAAACTCAAAGTGCGCATGAATGCTGGACCCATGCATCACATGGAAGGCTCCAGAAAACTCATGTTGATGAATATCAGTTGTCCCATCCATCCAGAACAGCAGTTGGATGTAAAAGCGCGGATGCTCATAAGCCACGAGTTCCGGCTGACCAAATCCTGACTGCGTTTGCAGGGGCTGCTCATCATTCAGGAGAAACTCCCGCATCAGCGCTGGGAGGTCCACATGCTGGGCAGGAGGGCGCTCATCTAGCACCGCTTGAGCGATTCCGGGAAACTTCTCCAAAGAGAAATTTGCCAGCTTCCAGCGCTTCAAAACGGCCTGGCCCATGTCCTTGAAAAAATCATTCATCGGCCCACCCATCCACCAAGGCATCCATTCCGACAAGAACCATTCAAAGGTGTCGGGAAACATCCCCGTTAAATGCGCCTGCTTCTCTCTTGCACCACAGCGGCAACGCGCTCCTTTGGCAGATAGGAGGCGGCACGTGGCGCACCCTTTTTCTAGCTCTCCTTCATGAAGCCTTTCCTCACCCTCGCTCAAGCCCGCACCCCCGAGGGAGCTGAACTGACACTGCATTCACACGACTCAGAATTTTACATTCGGGTGAATCGTCAGCCTCTGATGGGGACGAATGCCTCCGAGTCTGAGAAGGTTCTCGCGGAACTGGCGTGCAGCCGTCTGCGCACCGAAAAGACACCTCGAGTACTCATCGGTGGCCTAGGCCTGGGCTTCAGCCTGAGGCGCGTGCTGGAGTGCGTGGGGCCTGAGGCCCATGTTCAAGTCGCTGAACTATTACCCGAAGTGGTCGCTTGGAACCGGGAATTTCTCACCACCGTCAATGGCCTGCTTCTCGATGATCCCCGGGTGGAAATCTCAGTCACGGATGTTTTCCAAATCCTCGCCCAGGCACCCGCAGGTCACTACGATGCTATTTTGCTCGATGTGGACAACGGCCCCATCGCGATGGTCAAGGAGGGCAATGGTCGCCTTTATCAAGCTCAAGGATTGGCCACCATATCCCGGGCTTTGAAACCCGGAGGACGCGTGACCTTCTGGTCCGCCAGTCAGGACTCAGCCTTTGCTCGCCGACTGGCCAAAGCAGGCTTCAAAGTGGAGATCGTTGGCTGCAAAGCTTATCCGCAGGCCAAAAAGAAGACCCACACCATCTTCGTCGGAGATCGGGGATAGAATCCACGACCTAACCAAAAGCAGGGATTATCACCTGCACGCTTCATTCTGCATGAAGAATGCTCAACCTCATGCACTTCGCACGAAGCGCGTCATTAACATGCATCACGAAATGCACTGATTATCAACGCTTTATATAGCCGCAAGCATTTGGCCGGTAGCTTGCATGGAACAAGACGAATCAGCCTCTTTCGGCTGCGCGAACGGCTGTCCCTCAATTCGATCGAATGAATGACGCCACTCCCGCATCGAAAGATTTTGATTCCTTTTAACCACCCTCACCATGAAACACTTCTATCTCCTCTTATGCGCCACGCTACTTGCGGTGGCTGTGCCGACTCAGTCGGCGCGCGCTGATGTGGATGTCTCCATTGACTTCTTCTTTGATGCCCTCAGCCCCCATGGCGACTGGATCTATGCCGATGACTACGGTTATGTCTTTCAGCCCGCTGTTTCGCAAGAGCCCGGTTGGGCTCCCTATTCCGATGGCTATTGGGCCTACACGGATGCAGGCTGGACCTGGATCTCCAACGAAGATTTTGGCTGGGCCACCTACCATTATGGACGCTGGATCCGCATGAGCGGGAACTGGGTCTGGGTACCTGGTTATGAATGGGCTCCCGCCTGGGTCTCCTGGCGCCAAGCCGACGAGCACATCGGCTGGGCTCCCCTTCCCCCTGAAGCACGCTGGTCCGTAAGCATCGGCTTCAATCAGTGGACTGATAGCTATTACGATGTCGGCCCATCCTACTATAACTTCGTCCCCTTCAATCTCTTTGCCCGTCGCACCTCCCTGCGTCCGGTCATCATCGATCGCAGCCGCAACTACACCTACATTGACCGTTCGGTGAACATCACCAACATCTCTTATCGGCAAAATGTGGTGAACAATATCTTTGTGGGCGGACCTGACCCCTCCCGTTTTGACCGTGGTGAAAACCGCATCCGCCGCTTAAGCCTGCGCCGCGATGATGATCGCTTCCGCAATGAGTGGCAAAATGAGCGCGGTGAACGCCCGCGTGGTTACGATAGTCTTTCACGTATCGAGCGCGATGAATTGATCGTCGCGGCTCCATCCATTCGCAGAGACAATGCCCTCCGTCTTCCTTCCCGTGTGAAAGAAAGGCTGGAGCGCCCTGAAATTGACCGTGGCTGGCGTGGCAGCGACACCCAGGCCGTCGAACGCCTGCGTGAGCGTCAACGCGAAGAGTTTTCAAAAAATAAACCTGCCAATCTGCCCGACAAAGCGATTGATCTAGTGACGAGCAAAGTTCCACCTCCGGCCGTGGGTCGCCTGCTGAAGCCCGAAGAACGTCGTGGCCCCGGCCAGCGCCCTAGCCCAGGTCGTATTGATGAAGAAGTGCGCAAGGCCATGCCTTTAGGTCCAGATGGGAAACCTCGTGACCCTCGCGACAGGGACGGCAGACCCGATGTCAAAGACATGCCACCCACCACCGGGACCCCAAACCGTCCAGGAATGCCAGACCGTGATGGCCGCCCTGGGGACAGCCCAAGAGATGATCGCATGCCTCGTGATCGCAATCCAGATGCTCGCAATGATGAAGGTCGTATACCCGGCATCAATCCACGCGAACAACCCGACCGTGGCCAACCCAACAAACAACCTGATCGCCCAGGCATGAATAAAGATGATCGTCCAGATCGTCGCCCAGGGATGAACGATGGAGACGACCACCCAGACCGTCGTCCAGGAGTCAAACCCAATGAAGCACCACGCCCAAGACTAGCCCCAGGTGTTGTCCCAAATGATGAGGTGCCCCGCCGTGGAGGTGTTCCCATGACTCCCCCTAAAACCCAGGATGCTCCCCCAGCTCCTAAGGTGACCCCAAAAGCTCCCGAGCTGCCAAAAGATCGTTCAGATCTCCCCAAGGTCCGGCCGGAATCTCCCAACATGCGTCCAGATCGTGGTTCTGACGCCCGCCGGCCAAGCGGCGTTCCAAACGCCCCTGCAAATGCGCGGCCAGTTCCCATGCCGGAACCCCAGCGCATCCCTGAAGCCAAACCTAAGCGCATGCCAGAACCCGCTGCGCCAAAAGTCAAACCGGCCCCAATGCCGAAACCTGAAGCCCGCCCTACCCCTGCGGTGAAGCGGCCAGAACAACCGGCTCCCCGCTCCATGCGCCCGGAATCCCGCTCAGCGCCTCAGGTGAAAAAACCGGCTCAACAGCCTCGCCCCCAGATTCAGAAAGCGCCACCTGCCCCACGCCCGGAGGTAAAAAAGGCAGCTCCCCAAGCCCGTCCGCAACCTAAACAGGCGACTCCCCAGGCCCGGCCCAAACCAGCGCCAGGTAAAAAGCCCGCTGGTGCCGAGGCTGAGCAAAAGCGCCGCGAACGATAGTTGATAAAACGGATAAGCAGTCTTTCCATGCGATGCGTGCGCCGGATCAGGCGCACGCATTTTTGTGTCTAGATGGGATACCCAGCACAGGAGCACCCCCACAAGACAGACCTGTATCCTTTAAGCTCCAATCGCGAACCAATTGAATCCTGCCGCGTAAACCCGAGTGCTGGCCCAGGTAGAGATGACAGCCGTAAAACCGATCTCGCTGATTTGGGAGACATGGATCGTCAGCCGTGCGCTGTCTCTTTGGTCAATATCAAAACTGGTGATCCCGAGCTGCACGACCGGAATCGTCATAAACGGAGTATCAAAGACTACTTCCACAGCGAAGTTGCGCGTTTGTTCCTCCCCTGGTTCTAGGGTTGCTAGAGACCAACCTTCCGAAAGGAGACTGAAAGAAGCAGATGAAGAAAGAATCTTCCAAGGGGTAGGAGTAGTCATCATAAATTCTGTGAGTGAGCAGTATCTGGGCCGCATTTCCGGGCGGTGAAATGAAATCTCACCCGCTTGTAAAGACAGTCTAGGTAGGCAACTTTTCAGACACGGATTCCAAACAGTTCAGAACTTTTCCCCTTGGGAAAACATTCTCATCCTACGATCAATGCCTCCAGATCACTTTCCTGTAACCCCGCCATCAGAGGTGACTGCTCATCCAGCGCCGCCTCTACCAGGCCCCGCTTTTTAGCTTGTAGAGCGAGGATGCGCTCCTCCACCGTTCCACGGATGGCCAGACGGTAGGCCGTCACCACCCGCTGCTGGCCGATTCGGTGAGCTCGATCTATCGCCTGCGATTCCACCGCCGGGTTCCACCAGGGGTCTAGCAGAATGACATGGTCTGCAGCCGTCAGGTTGAGACCATAACCACCTGCTTTTAAACTGATGAGGAAGACCCGGAAGGATGGATCTGACTGGAAGGTCTTGACCTGAGCATCCCGATCCTGGCTGCTACCATCCAAATAAGCGTATGGTGTTTTTTGCTCTCCCAAATAATCACGAACCAAGCGTAAATACTGAACGAACTGACTGAAAATCAGAACTTTGCCGCCTCCTTCGATAATGGCATCCAGCCGCTCCTGAAGCATCGGCCATTTTCCAGACAGATCTTCACGCTCCAGCTTACCCAAGGTATCCCCCTGCAGCCCAGTGAGCCGCAGGTCACAGCAGGCCTGGCGCAGACGCAGCAAAACAGTGAACATCGTCATCTTCGCCCCACCCTGTCCCGAACGTTTACGGGCGGCCTTGATCTCCTCGCGCCCTTCCTCCAGAAGACGGCGGTAAACCTCTCCCTGGGCAGGCGAGGGATCACACCAAAGAACTTGCTCGATCTTATCCGGCAAGTCCTTGAGCACTTCACGTTTCGTTCGCCGCAAAAAGTAGGGGCGAATGAGCTTCTTTAGGCGCTCGCTCGCTGCCTGGCCCGCCGGCGTGCCCAAAGCGGTCTGGATAGGCTGATCAAAACGTTCTTTGAAGTTTTCACGACTGCCGAGATAACCGGGCAGAAGAAATTGGTAAATGGACCACAGATCCCGGGTGCTGTTTTCCACTGGAGTTCCAGTTAAGGCCACTCGGGCATGAGCACGCAGACTGCGCAGGCTTTTAGCCGCATCGGTATCCGGGTTGCGGATGTAGCTGGCTTCATCCAGTAAAATGAGCCCAAATTTTTTGATCTTTAATTTGTCAATGTCCCTAACAATCAACTGATAAGTGGTGATTATCACGTTCCATTCGTTAATACTATTCAGCACCACATCACGTTTATTCCCTTGAGAAATCACCACTTTTAACTGGGGCGCAAAGCGCTCAAACTCAGACAGCCAGTTCCCACAAAGTGATTTGGGGCAAACGATGAGAATCGGGTCCTGGGCCTTTTTCTCTGACAGGAAACTGGTTACTAGGGCAATGCTTTGGACCGTTTTACCCAGCCCCATCTCATCTCCTAGCAGCCCCCCGCGCCCAGCCAGAACCAGGGAGGTCATCCAGCGCACCCCCAGCAACTGATAGGGCCGCAAGCGCCCCCCCAGCTCCCCTAGCTGAGCAAGGGTGGTCGTTTCATCTGGAAGAGGAGCGCTAGCGTCAGATTCTGGCAGGAAATACCCCGCATGCAGGGAGCTGATCCGGGCACCATCCGGAGTGATTTGCAGAGGAACGTCCTTCAGAGTGTCCTCAAATTCTTCCACCTCCTGGAGATCTAGCAGGTATTTTTTCCCATTCTTCCCCTGCACGGAACGCTGCCCAGAGCGCACTAACCGCAGCACTTCAGCACGTGGCAAACGGAACCCATCGGGAGATTCATAGCCAAATTCCATCGCGAGCCAGTCTGAGCCCGCCCCGCGCTCGCCCTCGGTAGGCACTTGCCGGACCTGTGGCTGAATCCTGCCCACACCCCGGGTAGCAGCTCGCCATTTCTCCCCCTCGACCACTCGCAGCTCATGACGGAGACGAGGCAGCTCCGAAGCATAAAACCGCATGACATTGTCCTGACCCATGAGGCGAAACACCTCGGTATCCGTTGTCCCAAGTTTGATACCTGCCGTTTTGAATCCCAAAAACTGAAGACGGGCTAATAATCGCGCTTCAGCATGTCTGTTAGAAACGTAAAAAGTGCCGGGAGAATATTGATCCTGAAGAGGAAATATTTTTTCAGTCGCTGCGGAGGTGGAACCCGAAGTGAGATTCCAGCGGTGCCCCGCGTATTCGGCGGAAAGGGTCACATCTGCCGCCTGGAACGAGCCATCCAGATGAAGAACGAAGTGGCAAGGTACCGGGACGACATGGAACTTCTCCAGCGTAGGCCCCCGCATTTCGACTTGGAAAACCTCGGATAAAGCCTCCCTTTGAGCCACCAGCCAAGTCAGCGGCCGACGTGCGGGAAGCTCCGTCAAGATCCTGGCCCCATCCGCTGCGGCCGCAGGAATCGAAAAGAGACTCGAAGTCTCACGGCAAGTCCACCACCCAGCGGGCTGAGTCTTGAAGAGCGGTTGCTGGCCGACTCCCTCTAGCTTCAACGTGACTTGGTCACCTGCCGATTCGATCAGCAACGGGAGGCGCATCGGCTCAGCAGCCACGGCCACACCCACACCGCCCCCCGAGGGTTTCCCTGCAATAACACGAGGATGCCCCGCCAAAAGGGGCAGCAAATCTGCCAAAACTTTGGCATTGAGAGACATCGGGGCGCTTTGGGCCTGGATCCCCTGCTCCGCCAGCCACGAAGCGAACAGCGATTCCTCAGCTTCACCGCCAGCTTCAAACTTCACATAAGCGCCCAAAGGCTCCTTCGCCATTCCTTGAAAAAGACCCTCCGGCAAAAACAAGGTGTAACGGCCAGGCACACGCCGGGGCTGGCGCATTTTAGGCACAGGCTGGACTGGAGCCGAGGTTGAACGCGCCCCCATGGTAGGCGGTGTGGATGCGCCCACTGGACGCGAAGCCCCTGGGACCGATCGAGCCTGAGCCGGGCGCAGATGCAAAAGAGCGACCGCGAGCGAATGCTCGCAGATCATGCTCCGGCGGGCTGCTGGACAGGTGCAGAGGTTGTCCACATCGCTGCGACTTTTGATGCGGAGGCCGCAGGCAAATTTCACCTTCCCGCTCCCGGCTAGGCCACGCACAAGGCTGGCCTCTGCGGTCTGCAGTTCCACAAGACCGGCTTCCACGAGGCCACGCGCGGCCTTCATGGCCTGCCAGCCACCGATTTCTCCCAACCATTTCTCCGTGAATTCCATTTCTTTCTGGCGCGGGGCATGGTTCCCGTTCAATGTCTGCCGTCAAGGCAACTTATGCGGATAGTCGCGATCACCAATCAAAAGGGCGGAGTGGGTAAAACCACCACCGCTGTTAATCTGTCTGCTTGTCTCGCCCAGCGGGGCGTTCGCTGTCTGCTCATTGACCTGGATTCCCAGGGCAATGCCACCAGTGGACTCGGCCTGGCTAAGGAAGAAGGTGGCAGCATCTATTCAGCCTTGGTTGAAGGGAGCGACCCCCACGACGTCATTCGCAGCACACGCCTGCCGAATCTTTCCATCATCCGCAGCCACCAGGAACTGGCCGGCTGTGAGATCGAGCTAGCCCAGCGGGGAAATCACCTCACCCGCCTCAGGGAAGTGCTGGATCAACTCCGCCAGTCGAACCATTTTGATTACGCCTTCTTAGACTGCCCCCCCTCTCTGGGAGTGCTGATGACCTCAGCGCTGGCTGCGGCCGATGAAATGCTGGTGCCGATCCAATGTGAGTACTTCGGTCTCGAAGGCCTTTCAAGCATCGTTCAGGTCGTGCAGCAGATCCGTGACTGCGGCGTCAATCCCAACCTCCTCTTGGAAGGTATTGTGATGACCATGTATGACCAGCGGGCTAATCTGGCCAATCAAGTCGTCAATGACGTGAAGAGCTACTTTGCGGAGGTGATCTACAACACCATCATCCCACGTACCGTGCGCCTGGGAGAAGCTCCCAGCTACGGCAAGACGATCATCGAGTATGAGTCTTCCGGGCGAGGCGCTCAGGCCTACCGCGCATTAGCAGAAGAGTTCATGGCTCGACGTGCCAACAAATAGCTAGAAGCCAAGGCGCGTTGAGAAGCTTCCGTTACTGGAAGCAGGATAGCCTGAGCCACAAATTCACTTAGATGTTCTAAAGAACACCTAAGTATAAAAATATTAACTTACCTAAATATTTAGTTGGCACATAGCGTATGGAGTCTATTATCCGCTCCAATTATTATGATCCGTCCTGCCACCCCGATCATGCACTTGGCAGAGCTACCTGCCCGCTCCGTGTCCCGGACACCCGTGTCTGGTTTTGATTTTGCTTTTGTTCTCACAGCTGCCCTCTTTGTTCTTGTGGGCTGCTTCTTCATGCTCGACCTCGCCTCAGCTCACAGCTCCGGCCACGAAAGTGGTGCATTGAAGTTTCTCACTGAAACTTCTGTCTGGCTTCCTGCTTTGGCCAAGGTTGCTGGAAAATACATTCTGTTGCTGCTGGCCAGTGTGGTGAATTCTGCATTGATTGTTTTGCTCGTTCAGAGCCTACGCACCTTGGACAGCAAGATCAGCCGCCTGACTCCACGTTTCTCGATGAGTGGTTTCCTGACCTCGCCCCGGGTGGAAAACATCCGTGGCAAAAAAGCTCATCTTGAAAGCCAACGCTCCGGCAAACGCCGAGAAGCTTCGGCCATCCGTGAGTCCAGCCCGTTCCTACTCTCTCCTGTATTTCGTTAAGGCGCTGTTTCTTCGTTCTTTGGCATAAAGCATGACAAACGCAGCGAAGTAGAAAAACATCCAATAACCCGAGTGGCCACGCACCACCTCTGAAGTCAGACCTCCGGCGAACACCTTTTCCTGGGGGGCCGTCAAGATGAAGTTCAGGAAGGCGTAAGTCGTGACGACTTTAAATACCCACCTTACCCAGGTTGGACAGACGCCGAGGACCATCCTCCAGAAATCTTTTCGGGACACTTCGTTTCCAGCGACAATCGCTGGAAGAAAAACGAGTAAAATGCCCCCATGCATCAGCCTGACCTGGGAAGGAAAAGTCTCCACCATACCCGTGATGGCGAGAAAGTGAGAGGTCACACTGACGCTAAACCCTGCCAACGCCAGAGCCTGAAAGGGCTTCGTCCAATGCATGAGGTTACCTCACCTCAGAACTCCCCACGGAAAACACAGCGTGCCGTCGGGGTCTCGTAAATGACGATTTCGCAGAGGCCTGGGAGTTGAGGAGACAGTTTTTTCCAAAGCCAAGCCGCCATGTTTTCGATGGTCGGATTCTCCAGGCCCTCGATCTCATTGAGGTAGGCATGATCCATGAGATCCAGCAGAGGTTTCATAGCCTTGCTGATTTCGGCATGATCATAAACCCAGCCGATATGCGGGTCCACTTCCCCTTCGACAGCGATCTCCACTTTAAAGCTATGACCGTGCATCTGGGTGCACTTGTGATTGCCAGGGAGATTAGGCAGCGTTTGGGCGGCCTCGAAGCGGAAGTCTTTAATGATGCGGCAGCGCATGAGATTTGGAGGGAAGCGTCATTTAACCCGCTTCTGCGTTCAGGTCAATTGCCCGGCTTTGCCACCGTCTCTTTAGGCGGCATAATGGTGATACGAAGACGCTGAATCTGGCCATCCCAGGGAGTACTGTCAGGAAACTCCGACACGCTCAGTGGGCCAAAGCTTTTTCCAGCGCCCAAGCCTTCAGTAGGCTGAGCAGGAAAACCATCGGCAAAAGGAGTCACCCCCAAAACTTCACTCCGGCCCGGGACAGCCAGTGACATGAGCCCATCAGCATCAATCATCGCCCGAACATTGCAGGAGCCAGTTGCTAGACCATCTCCCGTGATGGAGGTCGCCTTCCCATCTAGGAAGATGCTCAGAGTCGGCTTACCTGCGACCAAATGTAAAGCCCAGCCCATCTGCGCTGTCCCCTGGGAAACGAGGGTACTGTCCGCATCCACTCGCGGATTGTATTCAAACACGGCATCCACAAACAGCCCCCTTCCCTGAATGTTTGGAGATTCTTCAGCACTTAGCTCATCGCCGATCTGCAGTTTCAAATGCACCCCGCCGTCCTCGCTAGGCTGAGTCCCCACCTCTTGAGGCAGGCGCGAAGCACGCTTAAATTCCTTCGGAAAGAAGGCACCGAGTTCTTGTTTCAAAGCAGCATGGGAGGGATCCGCAGCCACATTCGTCCACTCCTGGGGGTCGGACTGGTGATCATAGAGTTCCTCACTGCCATCTGCGTATCGAATGTAGCGCCAGCGATCGCTGCGCGCCGCGTAGCTCGTCTTTTCGCCTCCCCCCATCGCGGTGATGGCAGGTCCATCACTTTTTGCCGAAGGGTCGCGCAAAAGAGGCAGCAGGCTGTGGCCATCCAGGTGCTCAGGTTTGGCCACCTTGACCAAGTCACACAGGGTGGGATAGAGATCTATCAGCGACACAGGCTGATCACTAACCGTATCTTCTTTTGTTAAACCTGGGGCGTAGATCGTGAGGGGCACACGGGTGGCCTCCTCCCAAAGTTTGCCTTTATGCCACAGGCGCTTTTCGCCAAGGTACCAGCCGTGATCCGAGGTGAAGACGACGATCGTGTTTTTAGCATTCGGACCGGCGGCCAGCGCATCCACCACCTGGCCCAGCATAGCGTCGCAGAAAGCCACGCTGGCTAGGTAAGCTCGCACCGCCTCCTTCCACTGATTCTTTGTCACGATTTCATCGTGATGACTTCCTGCCTTATCGTAGGCGCGAGCAAATTCAGGCACGTCCTCCAGATCTCCCTCTTTCACTTCTGGCAGCTGGATGCTGTCTAACGGGAACAGGTCAAAATACTTCTGCGGTACATACCAGGGCGAGTGGGGGCGATACAGCCCCACCGACAGGAAAAAGGGTTTCTTGGCTTTCTGTTTGAGAAACCCAGCCGCCCAGGTGGTGACGGCACCATCTTCCGTCAATTCATCCGGCACATCAATCTGGCCCCAGTCCCAATGCCAAGAATTCAGGCCATTGAAATTTTGCCCCGTATGTACAGGCAGGTCAGGAATCTGCACTCCCGCCTCAGGAAAACGGGTATCCCAGGCGACATCCTGCTCAAAACCACGCCGACCCCCATGCCAGCCTGCGAGGCGCCCTTCAGGCCCGCCATGATTGGCATGAAAAATTTTACCCCCGGCGGCTGTGGCGAACCCCATGGCTTTAAAATGCTCGGGCAAGGTCGGTTTACCGATGACCTGAACACTGCGCCGCCAATCCTGCTCATTGCCAAACACGCCACTCGAGGCCGGTAGTAGCCCTGTCAGCAGGCTCGTGCGGGAGGGATTGCACAGAGCATAGTTGCAGTGGGCATTGGTAAAACGCATGCCCATTTTGGCGAGCCGATCCATGTTAGGTGTCAGCGCCTGCGGATGCCCGCCCATCCAGCCCACATAGTCTTTGAGATCATCGGCTATGATGAAAAGCACATTCGGTTTACCCACTGCGCTGCGGGTTTTGGCCTTAGGAGCCGCCACGGCTGTGAATGAGCCGAGACAAAAGACAAAGAGAAAAAGCCGGGCGGGGGAAAACATCCCTACCAATGGAGCATTCCCGGCCATCACTTGCAACTCGCGCGCACAATACCCGTTCGGCAACACGTAGGTTTGCCATGCGTTTTGCTCCCCTCCTCTGCCTCCTGGCTGTAACGACCTTCGCGGCCGATGTCACTCCCATCACCGTGGATGCCGCCAAGTTTCCCAACCTTCAGGCGGCTTTTGACTCCGTTCCTGTATCCGGTGGCATTGTCCTCCTTCCCCCTGGTCAATTTGTAATCACTGAACCTTTACGTATTCACACGGAAGATACCCGCATCGTAGGATCAGGTGCAGCCACCTGCATCATCAATAAAAACGAGGAAGGCAAACCTGCCCTGATTCTGCGCCCACCCACTTTGGATCAGGATAAAAAGGCGAAACTCTGGCGCGTGCAGTTGGCAGATTTCCGCATCCAGGGGCAGGAGAAAAGCGGAGATGGCATCTTTGCCGAATCCATCCAAGAGATCTACCTCAGCGGCATGTCGGTGGACCACCATGGGGGCCACGGCGTGCAATTGCTGGATTGTTTTGAAGACCCTCGCATCAATGGCTGCATCTTTACGTATAACAAAAAGTGTGGTATTGAGATCATCAATTGTCACGACATCGTCGTCAATGCCAACCACTTTGAGGAGAATCAAGATGCCCTACACTGCACCGATTCCTTCAACCTCTGCATGAATGGCAATAACGTAGATGACCATTTACGTCACGGAGTGGTGATCGAAAACACCTATGGTTCCGTGGTCAGTGGCAACATGATTGAGGAGTGCAATGGCACGGCGGTGATCCTTGATCGTGATTGCTACGGCATCACCCTCAGCGCCAATGTCATCGCTCACCATTTGGAAGGTGGAATTGACCTTCGTGATGCCCACGGCTGCGCGATAAGCGCCAACACCTTCACTATCGCCCACAAGTTTTCTGTGCGTATCAGCGCAGACTCTGGGCGCAATACCCTTTCCGCCAACAACTTCTGTAACACCTACATCGGAGCCGCGCAGGATAAACGCCCTGCCGAAGGTAAAACAGCCATGAGCATTGATGAAGGCACAGGCATTCTACTCGAAGGCCCCTCTCATTGCACGCTGAGTGCGAATACCTTCAGCGGACTTTCCTCAGCTGCCATTTGGAGCACCCAACCCTGCAAAGGCATGATGATCACTCAAAACCTGGCCACAGATTGTGGACGTAAGCTTCCAAAGGGTCAGGGTTGGTTTGTGATCGAGACAGACAAAGCCAGCCTCGTCAAAGACAACCTGGAATCCCGATAAAAGACGCTTCCAGAGGCGGTTTAGCGATATTAGAAGCCGTTGATCGCAAATTTAAGAATCCCAAAACCCAAATTAAATCGTTAAGAATCAAGTCTCTTTGATCCGAAGAAACACCTTGATCCCCTTTGTTTAGTCTTAATAGAAAATGCAGATTGACCAAAACAGGCAACCCTCTACAATCCGTAAGTAAGATGCTGGATGTACAACGCAATCGCGCTGCCATTTTACGGGATGAAGTTCACTTCACCCGACGTATTTTGATTGCTCACCTTCTGTGCGGCATCTCGGTCGTAGCCTTATTCATCAGCCATGGTTTGTTGTTATGGGCCGTGGCTGCGGCTTTGTGGTACATTTTGACCATTCTCCCCCTCTTGGGAATGATGTCTGCCAACAGCTTTTGCCGTCATTTGTTAGGCCTGATGTTTTTGCTTTTCAGCGCCACCGGAGTTTTCTTTTTGACCCAAGTCGCCCCCACTTTAAATACTGAAAATGAGGCTTTGATTCCTTGTGATTTCCTCCCTTTCTGGTTGGGAACGCTGAATTTACTCTACGCCGTCGCTGGGGTGTGCCTCATGTTGCATCGCAAAGTGCGCAAGGCTGTGACCATCGGTTTTTCACTCTGGTAAGAGGCGCTTCGCGAACCAAGCCAAAAACTCGCGGTTGCCGTCGGTTCCTTGGATGGAGGATTCCACGATCCCACGCCATTCTAAGTCTGGTCGCCCTTCCACAAAGGTCTGAATGCGAGCGCAGGCTTTGAGATGAAGCTCAGGTTCACGCACGATGCCCCCTTTGCCGATCTCCTCGCGGCTGAGTTCAAACTGAGGTTTCACTAAGACCAGGGCCTGTCCTCCAGCCTTCATGGCAGAAAGCGCCCCAGGAAGCACCAATGTGAGCGAGATGAATGAGACATCCGCGACAATGAAATCCACCTGCTCTGGCACATCGGCAGGGACGAGATGACGGACATTAAAATTCTCTCGGCAGATCACACGCGGGTCACTGCGCAACTTCCAAACCATCTGGTTTGTGCCTACATCGAAGGCATAGACCTTGGCAGCCCCGCGCTGGAGCAGACAATCTGTAAATCCCCCCGTGGAAGCCCCCACATCCATCGCCACCCAATCGGCGACCTGGATCCCAAAATGTTCGAGGGCCCCCTCCATTTTGAACCCTCCTCGGCTCACAAAACGCGGAGGCTCCTTTACCCTCAAGACCGCATCCTGCCGTACGAGCCACCCCGGTTTTGTGATGAGTTCTTCCCCAAGGAAAACCTCCCCTGCCATGATGAGCCGCTTCGCCTGTTCACGGGAAGGTACCAGCCCACGCTGAACGAGGGCGAGATCAAGACGAATCCTGGCCATTAGCGGACCACAGGGGCGATGATTTCGTCTCCAGGCTCAACTTCCACTCCTGGAGGAATGGAGGCAAAATCCAGGTCTGCCACCGCTTCAGCTTCTTCGATGGCGTCAGTCAGGGTGATTTTGGCCAGCACCGCATTGGCCCGGCGAATTTCGAATTTCTGACCCTTTTTTAGACCTTGCTTGGAACCTGCATCCAGGACGACGAAACCCTGCTCCTTGACCACGGTTTTCACTTTTGCGATGGGTAGCGAGGCCAGAATTTGCTTCTGCAAAGGTGTGACGGTGTTCGTGGAGATGCCCTTGGACTCCGCCTCGGCGACAGATTTAGGAATCGTCAGGCCACCGCCCGGCAGTGTGCTCGTCCCCGCCATGGCTTCAGCAGGCGGTACCGCTGGTGCTAGCGCGATGGTGCCTGGGGAAGGAGGCGGCGTGATGCTGGCCGCAGGTGCAGATGGGAGAGGGATCAGAGATCCCTGATCTGGATTGGCGGTCTTCTCCGCACGGAGTTGCTCTTTATCAAATTCACGCTCGCGCTTCAGCCCTTTGATCTCTTGCTGCCCTTCCCACGCTAGGTAGCTGGTGATGGCCAGAAGGATAATGGTGAGTGCCAGAGCAAAGTGAGTCAGTCGCATATCTCTATGTAAACTCGGTTTGAGAAAACCGAAAAGCGAAATCCTCGCCCCTTGCACCTCCGCACATGCGTTTCACTATACGATGCACATGACGGATATCGCATTTTTCAGGTTGCCCGGTGGACGGGCGTGGATCGGCCAAGGCCCCTTTGAGTCTTTCGCAGAGGCCCCAGCCGGGGGCGGGGTGTTCTATGTCAACGATTTCGACCTCACCGACCCTAAGCCTTGGAAGAAGCCCGCACGGCTCATCGAGGTAGCCACAGAAACACTTGCCGAAAACTCCGGCTGGAATGGCGCACAGCCGCCCCATATCCAGTGGGCGAAGCCGGCGACCGAGTGGTTCAAAATGGCCTTTCGCAGGATTCGGCGCGAGGTGCTCGCTCGTCGGCTTGAAAAAATGGTGCCCGTCTTGACGGAAAGTGGGACCATCACGGAAGGGGATCCGGTTCGTTTGCTGGAACGCGTGATGTCAGCCCCCACAAATACCTGGGGCTACGGCTGGGTGACTGCCCAGGGCGGGTATCTGGGTGCTACGCCAGAATTACTCTTCCGGCTGCATGGCCAAACGGTGGAGACCATGGCCCTCGCCGGAACGGCCAAGCCTGGTGACCAGGCTGCCTTTCTCACGGATGTTAAAGAGATCGAAGAGCACGAGATCGTCGTGCGTTACCTCACAGATCGGCTCAGCACATTGGGCCAGGTGCAGCGTGAGCCACGCGGACTATGCCAAACGACTGGACTGCTGCATTTTCAAAGTCATCTGCGGGTGACCTTGGAGCGCCCCTCAGAACCTGGGGCTTTGGTGAAGGAACTCCACCCCACCCCCGCCGTGGGCTGCCTGCCGCGTGAAGAACCCTGGCTTGCGCGCCTGCGGGAGTATCGCAGCCAATTGAATGTTCCCGGTTTTTTCGGTGCCCCCTTTGGGTTTATCGAGCCGGGGGAAATTCGCACCTGTCACATGGTGGTCGCCATCCGTGGCATGAGTTGGGCAGGCAACCAAGCTCAGCTCCCTTCTGGCTGTGGCATTGTGGGAGGCAGTGCTTTTGATCATGAATGGCGGGAGCTCAGGCTGAAGCGGGAATCTGTGATCACGATGCTGGGGCTGTAAACAATATCCCCCTGCCCTCTGCATGAACACTCACATCATCCGCTCTCTCATCACTGCACTCGCCCGCATGGGGGTGGCGGAGGTCTGCGTGGCTGCGGGAGCACGCAATGCACCGATCATCGCGGCTCTGACCGAAAGTGAGGGCGTGAAGCTCTGGAATTTTTTCGAAGAACGAAGTGCAGCCTTTTTCGCCATCGGGCGCATCTTGGCAGATCGGGCCCCTGTTGCTGTCTTAACGACTTCAGGGACCGCTGCGGCAGAACTACTGCCCGCAGCCATCGAAGCACACTACCAAGGCCTGCCCCTGGTCTTGATCACGGCTGATCGGCCCCGTCGTTTTCGTGGTACGGGAGCCCCTCAGTCGATCGAGCAAAAAAATCTTTTTGGTGACTATGTTTCCGCCTGCCTGGATGTGGAAGTGGGTATCAGCATGTCATGGCCCACTCGCATTGGTCCGCGCCCCTTGCACATCAATATTTGCCTGGATGAGCCGTTAGATACCAATCAAAACGGCGTAGATTTCCTAGCCCATCATGGTCCTGCCGCAGCCAAAGCGCCGGCGGCCCCCGTTTTTGCGGTGGAATCTCTTCCCACCGCCATTCTAGCGTCCGGATTGACCAAAGCAGAGGCCCAAAGTGTCGCCCCGGTCTTGGCCAGTTTAGGGGTGCCGATCATGGCCGAGGCCACATCGAATCTATGGGGACAGTGGGTAGATAAACCCAAGCTGGATCACCTTCTGCATGTAGCCGCGGAGTCTCACTTTCAGGCACTGGAGGTGCAGCAGATTATCCGCATCGGCGGCGTGCCGACAGCCCGTTGGTGGCGAGATCTGGAGGATCGCCCAGAGATCCATGTGACCAACATCTCACGTCTGCCCTTCCCCGGCCTAGCCCGCCAGCAGCGAGTGCAGAACCTACCTTGGTTCTGCCTCCCCGGGTTGGCTAAATTCCAGCTACCTCCTGCGATTGTCGCCAGCAAAGCACCGGATGTGCAGGCCTGCATGAGTGACTACCCGCTTTCAGAACCGGCCTGGATCCGAGAGCTAGCCATGCACATTCCAGCAAAGGCACGCGTGTTTCTGGGAAATAGCTTACCAATCCGTGAATTCAATCTGGGGGTAAGTTCCCTTCAGCATGAAGTGGAGTTTTTCGCCAACCGTGGAGCCAATGGGATTGATGGCATCGTTTCCACTTGGTTAGGCATGAGTGCTATCGTGCGTGAAAGTTGGCTCGTCATTGGCGATCTCAGTGCCCTGTATGATCTGGCAGCTCCATGGATCATGCCCCAACTCCCTCAAGGGAACCGCAAGCTTGTCGTCATCAACAATGGCGGCGGTAAAATCTTTTCCCAAGTTTCTTCTTTGCGCAGCCTGTCACGCCAGGCCCGCCACATCATCGAAAATCGCCACCGTGTCACTTTCGCCCCTTGGGCTCAGATGTGGGGCATGAATTACCTGCAAGTCACGCATCCAGACCAACTGGAAGACCTTCCAGAAGGCCCCCTCCTCATTGAGATCGTGCCAGATGCCGAGCAAACGGATGCTTTTTACGCAGCAATTAAATGATAGCCCAGCCTAACTGAGAGTGCGTTCATAACCAGCCCCGCCATGAATAGATGTGGTTGCCAATCCACTCGTGCAGCCAAGCATCAAACAGCTCGAACGAACCCACGTAGGGGAAATGGATCCAATCCACATCTCCGAGTCGGTGAAAGCTGCTCATGTAATGGCAAGGCACAGGGACGACTGAAACGCCTGCTTTCTTAAATGCACCCACCGCACGCGGCATGTGACTGGCAGAGGTCACGAGGAGGATCTTCTTCCAACCACGTTTTTCCATCAGTGCAGCGACTTTGAGAGCTTCATCACGAGTGTTGGTGCAGACGCCCAGGCTGATTTGCTCAAAGTTCAACTTGGGATAATGGGCCAAGTTTTCAAAAATGGCATCGGCTTCAGAAACAAACCGGCCTTCATGCTCATAACCGCCACCGCCGATCACCAGGACTGGAGCTACCCCCGAAATAGCCATGGATAGAGCTGTGGCGATACGGTCCGCCCCACGAGCCAAGTGCATCCCCGTCGGCTCCATCAGAGAAGGCTCCACGCCGCCACCCAGGCAGACAATCGCGTCTGCGCCCTGCATTTCTTCGGCGGGAGGCAGCGAATGGCGAGACTCTAGACCGGCCATCAACCACGAGGGTATTGAAGTGCAGGAGATGACGGTCAAAATCAACCAAGCGCCCATCGGCAAGAGAGACCAGCGCCAAAGCCTTTTCCACAGCATGCGCAGCAGCCAAACCGTGAGCAGTAGCCAGGCCAAGCAAAAGGGCTGGAGCAGATAGAGGAGTTCCCGCAGAATAGCGTTCATATCATTAGCGGGCCTTCTTTGCAGCCTCCCAGGCAGCATCCATTTCCTCCAAAGTCGCTTCGCCCAACTTCTTTCCCTCACGGGTGATGGCCTGCTCCACGGCATGAAAACGGCGAACAAACTTTTCGTTAGTCGCAGCCAAGGCAGCCTCAGATTCCACACCTAGTTTCCGTGCCAGATTGACAACGCTAAACAGCAAATCGCCCAACTCTTCTTCAATCTCAATGGCCTGTCCCGAAGCTAATGCAGCCTCCAACTCAGCGGCCTCTTCCCGGATTTTATCAAAGACAGGTGCCGTATCAGGCCAATCAAAGCCTACCCTTGCAGCCTTCTTTTGCAGCTTTTGCGCTCTCATGAGGGCAGGCAGCCCGCCACCGACACCATGCAAGAGACCTTCTTTTTCTGTGCCTTTTTCCTGCCTTTTGATCGCATCCCACTGCGTCAATACGGCGGCTGAATCATTTGCACTCGCATCCCCAAAAACATGGGGGTGACGGCGGATGAGTTTTTCCGTCAATCCCGTCGCCACGGCATCCAAATCAAAGGTCCCTGCCCCAGCGGCAATCTCTGCATGCAGCACGGGCTGCAGAAGCAAGTCTCCCAACTCGTCACAAATCTGCGCATTGTCTCCACTGCGGATGGCGTCCACCACCTCATATGCTTCCTCCAGCACGTGGGGGATGAGGGTCTCATGAGTTTGCTCCTGATCCCAGGGGCAACCACCGGGTGCACGCAGACGATGCACGACGTAACGCAGACGGGTCATGGGATCGGGATGGTCAAGGCTCATGCCTGCACGCGATAGCCGCAAAAGCGCCGGATGAAACGTGAAAATGATTGATTCACAGGCATGCGCGCCTACCTCATGCGTTGCCAGTGCATTTTCTACCGTAAATCCTTCAATCCACACTTACCTATGGCCTCCGAAGCAGTCCTCAATCTGAACGAATCCAACTTCCAGACGGAAATTTCCAGCAGCACGGTTCCAGTGATCGTGGACTTCTGGGCTGAATGGTGCGGCCCTTGCCGCATGCTTACCCCGATCTTGGAACAGTTGGCGACCGAAAAAGGCGCGGCTGTTAAGGTCGCCAAAGTCAATGTGGACGAAAACCCAAACCTTGCGGCTCAATACGGCGTTCGCTCCATCCCGATGTTGCTGTTCATCAAGAACGGTGAAGTGAAGGAAACCGTCGTCGGTGTGCAGTCTAAAGATGCGTTGTCTCGCAAGCTGGACGCCCTGGCTTGATCTAACACGCTAAGCCTTATTTTCCGAAAGCCAGTCATCGCGAGGTGACTGGCTTTTTGTTGACTAAAAAAGGGCGTCCTTCGGCAGGACGCCCTTCAAATTCGCTTCGGACAGGCTTCGAGTTAGTCCCTTTTATTTCACCGGGCCCAACTCTGCCTTCAGGTTACCGATTTCGGCATCGCCTTCGACGAGGCCCAGAGCCCATTTGATGCCACCCAAGATGTGTTCCTGGTAGGTTTTGGCGATCTCAGGGGAGTTTTTGCGATCCTTCGTGCCTTCTTTCCAGGTCGGATCCCAGACGTCTTCGCGGTGGCCCAGGGAGGTGTAAAAAACTTTGCCTTTACCGAACTCTTTGCACCAGGAAACAGGGTAGTAGCCGGGGGTGCCTTCATTCGGATGGCTATTCAGTCCCATGAGCGCATGGACCTGGGCTGGATCATAGCTCTTGAAGAGGTAGATTTCGTCAAACACACGCCAGCCTGTGGGCACGGGTTTCGTGGCCGGATGAGCTGGGTCATGCAGGACTGGTTGCACTTCCACCTGAGCCTTGTGGGTCTGGAATTCACCGCCCAGCATGTCCACATAACCCCGGAAAGGGTGGTAGGTATCCCCACCGGAATGCATGGCGACAAAAGCTTTGCCCCCCTTGATCAATTCCACAAAACCATCGCGGTCTGGGAACTGAAGATCACCTGTCGTATTGGCAAAGATGAAACCGTCATAACCTTTGATTTTCTCAATGGCCATGTTCTCGGCCATGTAGGCTTTCACCTTTTCATTCCAGGCCGCATTGGCCGCATTGTAGTCGGCCAGAGCTTTGCTGTAAGCCTCCTGCTTAGCCTTAAAGGCCTCATCCGTTTCATTCGGCTTCTTCTCTGGGGCTTTGCCTGGATTTTTAGGCTGACCTTCTGGCTGATGAACATAGTCCACGGTGAAAGCACCGGACGATTTGCCCAGTTCAGCCAAGACCTTTTCCGCCGTTTCAATGGAAGAATGGCGGAAGCCAGTGGTCACGGTGACAACGAGAAGCTTTTTAGGTGCATCAGCAGCCTGGGCTGCGAAGCCCGCCAGCGCGGCAGTGAGAGTCAGGAAAGTACGACGGATCATAGAGTTGGGGTTGGGTTGACAGAGACCAAACGTGGGCTAAATACCAAGACTTACCACCACGGACGCGAGGACGACCTCGCAGCTCCATTTTTCACAGCAGGGACGACCCTGGCAACACTTGTTTAAAATGGCTTGGATCTATCTTTTGTTGGCGGGACTCACGGAAATCGCTTGGGCGATTGGTCTAAAACATACTCATGGGTGGACACGTCTGTGGCCCAGTGTCTTCACAGCCACCCTCATGATCATCAGCTTCGGCCTGCTTTCACAGGCTCTAAAGACGCTACCCATCGGCACAGGTTATGCCGTGTGGACAGGCATTGGCGCGGTGGGCACGGCCATCATCGGCATCGTCTTTTTTGATGAGCCGCGCACAGCGGTGCGACTGATCTGCATTGCCTGCATCCTGGTCGGCATCATTGGCCTCAAGATCAGCTCGCCCACCTGATGAGCCTTCGCATCATCCCATCGGCAATCCCTGAATCATCCGCCGTAAGAGATCCAAGGCGGCCTGGGAAGTCAGCAGCTTGAACCGATCGCGAGAGATCGGGTAAAAGAACTTCCGCACCACCGTCTCGTGCCCCTTGGAAGCTAGCCCGACATACACGGTGCCGGCGGGCTTTTCCTCAGTTCCGCCCGTGGGGCCTGCGATGCCTGTGATGGAAAGCGCGTAATCCGCCCCGGATGTGCGCAGGCAACCCTCGGCCATGGCTCGCGCTACAGGCTCGCTGACTGCACCGTGGAGTTGCAGCAGATCTGCTGCGACACCGAGGTGTTTTTCCTTGGCTTCATTCGCGTACGTCACAAAACCATGCCCATAGACCTTGGATGATCCACTGACATCGGTGAGGCGACTGGAAAGATACCCTCCAGTGCAAGACTCTGCGGTAGCGACCCACTCACCCCGGTCAGCCAAAAGCTGAATGATCACCTCCTCCAAAACCCGCCTATCTTCAGACAAAATGAATTCACCCAAACGATCCCGCACGATTTGAGCCCCCGCTTCCACGGGGCCGGCAAGACCTGCGAGACGCACATCCACATCCCCTTTGCCGATGCAGTAGCCCAGCTCTAGCCCCGCGATGGCCTCCAGGTCTTTTTCAACTTTTTCGACGATCTCGGACTCGCCAATACCAGTCAGTTTGAGATAAACCACTCGACGATTGGCACCATCGGGTAAAAGAGCTCGTAGGCGCGGTTCCACGCAGTTTTCCACCATGGGCTTGATTTCACGTGGAGGACCAGGCAGCAGGAAAATGTGGCTGTGCCAGCCTTTAGCAGCGCCGAGTTCGGCGGGGAAATAGAGACCTGGCGCTGTTCCAAAGGCGTTTTCGAGCACGGTTGCCCCCACAGGCACCATCGCCTGACGGAGATTGGAAGCTTCGGGCACTTTGTTTCGCTTGGCAAAGTAAGCATTTAGCTGGGCCGTCACTCCATCATCCTGCACCAATGGCAGACCGAGAAGCTCAGCCGTGGATTCCCGCGTCACATCATCATTCGTCGGCCCCAATCCGCCTGAGACTAAAACGACATCGGCCCTCGAAGCCGCCTCTTCGATCGCCTCTCGCACAGCCCCACCGTCAGGAACGATGGTCTGACGAGCAACTTCGATACCCAAAGCTGCCATTCGTTGGCCAATCCAGGCCGCATTGGTATTGATGGTGTCTCCGAGACAGAGTTCGGTACCGGTATTGACGAGTTCAAGGCGCATGGTGGCAGCAGATAGAGGCGGGAAAGCGTGACATCAAGAGACAGCAGAGGGCTGGTCATTTCATCATGCATTTGCATCTTCGAATGATCTTCAGGCCCTGTTGCATGAAGATTCGTCGAATTACGTCCTTTACAAAGTTGCAAGCGTAGCAAAAGGGCTCATTCTGCCTGACCTCCAACGCCATGACTGCCACCGTGCCCTTCCGGGCAAATTCTGACCTTCTCGACGCTCAATACACAGACTGGAAAAAAGATCCACGTTCCGTGGATGCCACCTGGGCTTCTTTCTTCGAGGGCTTTGAGCTCGGCCTCGCTGAACTGACCAAACGCCAAGCGAAGACAGTCAAAAGCGGCTCAAGCTGTGGGGAAGCTCTTTCCGAAAAGACTTTGAGCTTCCGCATGCGCGTGACCAATGCTCTGCTCGCTTTCCGCTCTTTGGGCCATGTTGCAGCCCACGTAGATCCGCTCTCCGCTTCTGCCCCAGATGCCCCTACGCTCTCAGTGGAAGGCCTTGGCTTTAGCCAAGACGAACTGAATGAAGAGGTGCAAACGCACATGTTCCGCAATGGCCAGCCGATGAAGCTACAGGCCATGCTGGAGGAACTGCGCCGCATTTATTGTGGCACGGCAGGTTATGAGTTCATGCACATCCACACGCCAGAAATCCAAAACTGGCTGCTGGAGCGCATTGAAAACCGACCTTTCGAGCCTGCGCCCGCAGTTGAGGAACAGGTGGACGCCCTTCGTTGGTTGCTTGAAGCAGAGACCTTTGAGCGTTTCCTTCACCGCCGCTACGTTGGTCAAAAACGTTTCTCGGTCGAAGGTGGAGAGTCCCTTTTGGTGGCCCTGGAAACCGTGCTGGAAAACCTACCGCGCCTGGGTGGCAAAGAGATCATCATGGGTATGGCTCACCGTGGCCGCCTGAGTGTTCTCGCCAATTTCCTTCGCAAGCCTTTGGAGACCCTGTTCTACGAATTCACTGAAAACTATGTGCCTAACATGGTCGCAGGTGATGGGGATGTGAAGTATCACCTGGGCTTTGAAACCATTCGCAAGACCCGCGATGGCCACGAAGTCGCCGTGATGCTGGCCCCGAACCCGAGCCACCTTGAGGCTGTAGATCCAGTCGTCGAAGGCATGGCCCGTGCACGTCAGCGTTTCCTTGGCGATACCGCTGACCGCAAACAAGTGATCCCGATCCTCGTCCATGGAGACGCTGCATTCGCAGGCCAGGGCATCGTTACAGAAGTGCTGAATCTTTCCCAGCTTCCTGGTTACCGCACCGGCGGAACGATTCATTTGGTCGTGAACAACCAGATCGGCTTCACGACGCTGCCGGCAGATGCACGCTCGACAAAGTATTGTACCGATGTCGCTAAAATGGTGGATGCCCCCATCATTCATGTGAATGGAGATTGCCCACTGGAAGTGGCCCATGCGGCGAAACTGGCCATCGAATTCCGCCAAAAATTCGCCCGTGATATCGTCATTGATATCGTTTGCTATCGTCGCTACGGCCACAACGAAACGGACGAGCCCGCATTTACCCAGCCTAACATGGCGCGCTCCATCGCCGCCCATGCTTCGACAGCGGCTATCTACAAAGGCGTCCTGGCTCAGAAAGGCGTCCTGGATGAAGCCGGCGCTGCTGCTTTGCAAAAAGAGTTGGAAGATGAATTGGAAGAGGGCGTCAAAACCCTGGCCGAACGTGAAGCCAAAATGGGGGATAACCCCTATGAAGGCTCAACGGCAGAGCCTCAGCCTCCGTTTAATTTCGACCCAGTGCTGACAGGCGTTGCTGAGCCTGAATTGAAAGCTCTGGGGGAGAAGTTGCTGCAAACTCCCGAAACTTTCCGTCTCCACCCGACCATTTCCAAGCGGTTCCTAGCGGCCCGCAAAAAAGCCGTGGAATCGGGTGAAGGCTTTGATTGGGCTTATGCAGAGTCCCTCGCCTTTGGTTCTCTTTTGACTGAAGGCCTCGGAGTCCGTCTTTCTGGCCAGGATGTTCGTCGTGGCACGTTCAGCCAGCGCCATTGCGTGTTTTATGACACGGAGACTCGTGAACGTCACATCCCGTTGAACAATCTGTCGGAAGACCAGGGCCGATTCTGTGTCTATAACAGCCTTCTTTCAGAAGCCGCTGTGCTGGGCTTTGACTATGGTTATACCCTGCTGGCACCCAATATTCTCATCTGCTGGGAAGCTCAGTTTGGTGACTTCGTCAACGGTGCGCAGGTGATCATTGACCAGTTCATCGCCAGTGCAGAAAGCAAATGGCAGCGCCCTAGTCAGCTCACCATGCTACTGCCCCACGGCTATGAAGGCCAAGGCCCTGAGCACTCCAGCGCCCGCCTGGAACGTTTCCTCCAGCTTTCTGCCGGACGTAATTGGCAGGTGTGTAACTTCACCACTCCGGCTCAATATTTCCACGCCCTTCGCCGCCAGATGAAGCGCGGTTTCCGTAAGCCACTCATCGTCATGACCCCAAAGAGCCTGCTTCGTCATCCGAAGTGCGTCTCCAAGATGAGCGACATGTCCGAAGGCACCTCGTTCAAAGAGATCCTGGACGACGAACACCTGCTGGGACCTGCGGAACGCGTTACCCGACTCATTCTTTGCACGGGTAAGGTTTACTACGACCTCCTGGAATTCCGCGAGCAGAACAAGATCAAAAATGCGGCCATCATTCGTGTGGAGCAGCTTTATCCTCTCCACGAAGAACTCCTCAAAGAGATCGTTGCCCGTTATCCTCGTGCTCAGAAGAAGTGGGTCTGGTGCCAGGAAGAACCCCGCAACATGGGTGCCTTCAGTTACATCCGTAACCGTCTCTCTGACATCTCCGGCCACCGCGTGCGTTACGCGGGCCGCGAACGCAGCTCCAGCCCCGCAGCGGGCTCCAAAGCCATCCACGTATTGGAGCAGGCGAAACTTGTTGAAGACGCCTTCTCTGTTTAATACCACGCGGTCCACGCATCTGAACTGACACCCTTTCCTTAGCCATGCCTGACATCAAAATCCCCGCACTCGGCGAATCCGTCGCCGGAGGTCAAATCGCCAAATGGCACTTCAACAATGGCGATGCCGTCAAAGTTGGTGACATCCTGCTGACCCTCGAAACCGACAAAGTGGCTGCCGAGGTCACCGCTGAATTCTCAGGCATCCTCACCATCGGTAGCCAAGCAGGGCAAGATGTGGAAGTGGGAGCCGTCGTTGGCAGCATTGCCGAAGGTGCCGCAGCACCTGCTGCCGAAGCCCCTAAACCCGCAGCTCCTGTGGCGCAGACTGAAGAGGCAAAGCCTGCTGCTTCTACCCCTGAGGTCAAGGCTGCTCCTGCGCCAAAATCAGAGGCCGCACCTGCTCCTAAGCCGACCCCAGCTCCCGCCCCAGCAAAACCCGAAGGCCGGACCACGCGCAAAAAGATGACGCCTCTGCGCAAAAAGATCGCTGACCAACTCGTCAGCGCTCAACAGACAGCGGCCATCCTGACCACCTTCAATGAGTGTGACATGACCAACATCATGGCCATGCGATCCAAGTTACAGGATAGCTTTGTGAAAACACACGGAGTGAAGCTGGGCTTTATGTCTTTCTTCGTCAAAGCAGTCGTCGAAGCCCTCAAGGCTGTGCCTGCGATCAATGTCCGCGTCGAAGGAGATGAAATCGTCCAGAACCATTTTTATGACATCGGCGTCGCCGTAGGCACTGAAAAAGGCCTCATCGTTCCCGTTCTGCGTGACACAGATCAAAAGTCTTTTGCTGACATTGAGAAAGACATCCTGGGTTATGCAGCCAAGGCCAAAGAAGGCAAAATCTCCATTCCAGACCTGAGCGGTGGCGTCTTTACCATCTCCAATGGCGGTGTTTATGGTTCCTTGCTCAGCACCCCGATCATCAACCCTCCTCAGAGTGCCATTTTGGGCATGCACACCATCCAGCAGCGTCCCATCGCGTTGGACGGTCAGGTGGTGATCCGTCCGATGATGTATCTCGCCCTTAGCTATGACCATCGTGTGGTTGATGGCAAAGAAGCTGTGACCTTCCTGATCCGCATCAAAGACTGCATCGAGAATCCGGCCCGGATGCTCGTTGGTGCATGAAATGACACGAACTTTTCTGTTCGTTGAACACAGATCGGTGTTAGGTTCTCTATAGCAGAGGATACTTCTCTGCATACTCAGGGCCTGCACCTATTCATGTCCTCTCTCCCCCCCATCCCCCCGCCTAATCCGCGCAGTCCCTTTGTATGGCTGCGCAATAAGTTCTTGGCGGGAGTAGCCGTGGCTTTGCCACTACTGATCACGTTCTGGATTCTCCAGAGTGCCTATCATTTGCTGCACGGTTGGAGCGTGCCAGTGGTGGACTTCATTGCTCGTTTTATCAATGAATTGACGGGACGGATCATCGTGGATCCCAGCTCTCCCACTTACCAGCATGTGCTGACGTTCGTGGGTTTCTTGATTCCCCTGATGGTGTTTTTGGCCTTAGGCGCCATGGCAACCAACGTGTTAGGGGTGCGAGTGGTTATGGCCATGGATAAGTTGCTGCTCAGCGTGCCTATCGTCTCCTTCATCTATAAGTCACTCAAACAGGTGATTGATGGATTCAAAGGACTGGGGGGCCGACAAAATTTCAAACGAGTGGTGTATGTGGACTACCCTTCTGGCGATATGAAGATGCTGGGGTTTGTCACCGGACAGTATCTGGATCCTCAGCAAAACAAGGTCCTCGCAGCTGTGTTCATCCCGGGAGCCTTGAGTCCCATGACAGGGTTACTTCTGATTGTACCCATCGAGCAGGTAACGGATGCTCCCCTGACGGTTGAGGACGCCATGAAACTCATCTTTTCAGGGGGACTCATCGTCCCTTCCAGTTTGGCAGCGCCAGCATTGAAGCCTGACATCAGCCCAGCCCCTCTGCCAGTGGCAGAAGAAGCCCACGAACCGGAGTCCGAACCTGAACTGCCTATGGGCCTGCCCCGCGCTGAAGATTTTGATTCGGGAGATCCAGATATTTTGAGCGACAGTGAAGTGGAGGCCGCCGAACTCGCAGGAACTCATTCCCCAGGTCGGCGCATCCTCAGCGCTCTTTCATGGCGCAAAAAATGACGCTGCGCCTGTCACTCCAGAGCGTTTTATTGCGATCCGACGACACAGAAGCAGAAAAAACACCCTTACCCACACGGTTTTTTTCTGCTTCACAGATTCCGAAAAAACTTTGCTTTTCCGCCTTTGACCTCTGAATCCCTGAGAACAAGCCCTGACTTGAGAAAAAGCTGCGGCCACGTCTTGCACTCCCCGCATTGTCTGCCAAGGATGAGTGCTCCCAACACATGAGCGACCCCATCCGACACGAGTGCGGCATTGCCGTAGTCCGGCTGAAAAAACCCTTGGCCTATTACCAGGACAAGTATGGCACTGCCCTGTATGGACTGGAGCGCCTTTTCGGCCTCATGGCCAAACAGCGCAATCGTGGCCAAGACGGCATCGGCATTGGCTGCTGCAAACTGGACATGCCCCCAGGGGCCCCCTACATGTTCCGCGTCCGCTCCACCAAATCCGCTGAGGCGATTGGGGAAGTCCTCGCAGATGAGATGAAGGAATTTGGCCGCATCGCCCGCCGGGTGAATGCTGAACGCAAGGAGCGCCGCGATGAATCCGGCCTGGAATACACCAAGTTTGAAGACGATCCCGAGGCCATCAAGCGTGAGTTTGAACTGGCTGGTGAAGTGAACATGGGGCACCTCCGTTACGGCACCAGCGGTGCTTTCGGAAAAGGCAGCCTACACCCTTACATCCGCCGCAGCACCTGGCCCACTCGGAGCCTCATGGTGATGGGCAATTTCAATCTCACCAACTCCGGTGAACTGAATAAAATCATGATGAAACGGGGCCAGCACCCCGTCTTCGATACCGATACCCAAACCGTGCTCGAAGAGATCGGCTTTCAACTCGATGAGGCCCACACAGATCTCTATCACACGATGAGAGATTCCGGTGTTCCGCTGGAGGACATCACCCGCCACATCAGCGAGCAGCTCGATGTGGCCCACATCATCCGCAAATCGGCCGAACTTTGGGATGGCGGCTACACCATTGCCGGCACCATCGGTAACGGGGATTTCTTCATCATGAGGGACCCCCTCGGCATCCGCCCATGCCACATGTATGAAGACGATGAGGTAGTCGCTTTTGCTTCTGAGCGTGTCGCTCTCATGACTGTGTTCGAAGTCGGCGAGAACGATGTCCAGGAACTGGCACCAGGCCATGTCTGCGTCATCAAATCCTCCGGAGCCATCACGACCAGCGCCTTTGCCCCGCAGGCTGAGCATTTGCGCCCGTGCTCTTTCGAGCGCATCTACTTCTCCCGCAGTAACGACTCGGTCATCTACCGCCAGCGCAAAGCTTTGGGCGAGCAGATGGTGCCACAGCTCATCGAAGCCATCGGCAACGATTGGGAGCACACCGTCACTAGCTTCATCCCAAACACCGCAGAAACAGCCTACCATGGCTTCCTGGATGGCCTGCGTTATCGGCGTCGCCAAGAAGTGAAGGATGCCATCGTCGAGATGGTGCACAGTGGCACCTTTGACGAAAACAAACTGGATGACCTCGTCCTGCGTAACTGGCCCCGCTCGGAAAAAATCGCGCACAAAGACATCAAGATGCGCACCTTCATCGCCCAAGAAAGCGGTCGTGATCAGCTCGTCTCCAGCGTCTATGACATCACTTATGGTGTTGTGACCCCGAATGACAATCTGGTGGTCATTGATGATTCGATCGTCCGTGGAACCACGCTCAAAAAGAGTCTGTTGCGCATCCTAGCCCGTACCAATCCGCGCCGCATCATCGTGTGCTCCACAGCACCGCAGATCCGTTACCCAGACTGCTATGGCATTGACATGTCGGAACTGGGCAAGTTCATCGCCTTCCAGGCCGCGATCGCCCTTTTGGACGAACGCGGCATGCGTCATGTCGTGAAGGATACCTATCTTGCCTGTAAAGAAGAGGTAACCAAACCGAAGTCCGAGATGCGCAATGCCGTAAAGGCCATTTACGCGCCGTTCACAGACTCGGAGCTCTCTGCTAAAATCAGCGAATTGGTCTATCCGCAGAACACCACCTGGCAAGGTGACATTCATGTGATTTTCCAATCCATTGACGGACTTCACAAGGCACTTGGGCCTGACTATGGCGACTGGTATTTCAGCGGTGACTACCCGACACCGGGAGGCTTCTACACTGTGAACCGAGCCTTCATGAATTTCTTTGAAGGCAAAGGTGGCCGCAGCTACGACACGTTGTTGTAGGCGGGGCTCTCAACGATGTCGTATTTAGTTTGGTACCGCCTTGACCCTCAGGAAAAGGCGTTCCTGATCCGAATACGGCAGCGTCACATGGATGACCTCACCGACACGGGCAACATGGGCTCCATCCATTTCATGGATGACATCCTGCCATGAATCATACCTTAGGTTGTTAGACCTTTGAACAACCCATGATGCGGCGGTGCGCCCTTCAGGCTGATGGAATTCCAAGGCAATTCGGGCCTCGTCACTGCCATGTGCATGAACAGAAACTCGCGGGATACGCGTGGCATCTTGAGGAGTTCTACGAACAGGATCGGTGCCAAACAGATACTCGAGCAAGTTGGCATGACCGTCACCGTCGGGATCAGCGGTTAGATCCGGGGTCTCATCGGCCAGATGATATCTCCCCCAGACGGACATGGAATTCAGCATCGGAGGGTAGGTCACAAAAAGCGCATCAATGGCTGCTTTCAAATCCGGCAGCGGACCGATAGGTGTTGTCTCCCCGCCTGACTGGGGCCGACCGGTATTTGCCAGTAAAGTCCTAATTTCGTGAGTCGAAAGCTGCACACCCGACATGGTCAGCGCCACGGATTGCAGCAAGGCCGCAGCGGACGCTACGATGGGTGTGGCCGAACTGGTCCCGCTGAAGCCTGATGTGTAGGACTGCCGGGCATCTCCCCCGTAAACATAAGTGCCCGTAGTGACACTGGCGGTGGTAAAAACACCCGTTCCCCAGCCTTGTAGATCCACACGCGATCCATAAGTGCTGAAGCTCAACTTTTGCCGGGCGGAATTACCAGCCCCCACAATGATTGCCCCACTATCCCCGCGTGCGTTGTAAGCGGTGAACAAGGTGCTGTCGTCCAAATTCTGGTTACCATTCCCAGCGGCAGCCACGGTCAACACTCCTGCATCCGTGCCTGCCTTCACCACCGTCCATACCCCCATCGTATATTCTGCGGGGACATAATCGTTGGTCCCAGAACCTGGACCTCCGGTCTGCATTTCCAGGATAACCATGTCTCCATCACCCGATGCCGCGATGGCAGCGGTGACGCATGCTACCCGGTTTTGTGATCCTGTCGTCAGAGTGCACGATTCAGGATAAAACCAAAAATCACAGTCCGGCGCGCCACCCATCGTGCCATATTCATTCCAGCCTGAAGCAAGAATGCCCAAGACTGAAGTGCCATGCCCCTGGCCAAACGCCTGGTACCTAGACACCACATTGGGCTGCATCTGCACCAGGCCCTCCAGGTCTTCGTGATCCATGTTCAGATCGTATTCACAATCTGTGACCCGGATACGAGAATCACCCCGGATGCCATAACGGTTCCATACATGCGCCATGTTTACACCGGTTGCCTCTTCACGATAGGCCTGCAGGCCTGAGAGCAAGGGTGTCACAGGCAAAATGTCATAGGCGGGCGGCGGAGGCAAACGATCCAGCGCCTCCAGTTCAGCCCACTCCACTTCCGGTAGGGCATGCAGTTCATGAGCCAGAGCAACGATCTGATCTCTTTCCGGTTGTGGAATTTTCACCTCCACCAGGGCAGCCAGATCTGGCTGGGCCACGCCTGACTTCATGGCTGCGCGGCGGGTCAAGGCGGCAATCTCCTCATCTGGGGCCGTATGAATGCGATGAAACTTCAGCTTCCTATTTTCCGCCAGATGACTGAAATTCTGAAATTGCTCCGCTTTATCTCCATGTAAAATCAGCCTTCCATCACCATCGGACCGCGCTGACAAATCATCCGCCAGTTTGATGACAAGACGCAGGATATGGCCTTCCGGTACCTGAAGAGGCTCCCTGGCTGGAACACGCCTGGGTTTGAGTGATTTTATAAAAGCTTGTTCATCAGGTTCCAGAACAGGTTGGGGACGTATGACAATTCGCGGTTGAGTTGCTTCAGGCTGACGAGCCTCCTGTAAGCGAGGTTTCTGGACCGAGTCTTCTGTCGAGGTACTTGCTTCCACAACCGCTGTTCCCTTCTCCTCAGCGCTGCCATTCACACCTGCATTTTCCATCCAGTATCGATAGACCATCAGCAATAGGAGGCAGGCCATCAGCCCAAGCAGTCCAGTTAGCCACATTCGAGAAATCATCCCAAAAATCTAATCATACGCCCTCAGGTATGTCACTCTCATTTCTCAGTCTGAGAGGACGCCGAGCTTAACTCATGACCTGATCTGGCTTCCTGTTCATCAAGCTAGAACAAACCAAGTTGCCACTCATGCCAGTTGGTGCTCCTCTACTTTTCGTTATCTCATGCCAGATCTCAGTACAGCCGAACTCCAGCGTTATGCCCGGCATCTCGCGATGCCTGAGTTTGGGATTGAGGCTCAGAAAAAACTGAAGGCTGCCCGGGTTCTCTGCGTCGGCGCCGGCGGCTTGGGCTCTCCACTCAGCATGTACCTGGCGGCTGCGGGAGTCGGTTGCCTCGGTCTAGTGGACCCCGATGTCGTGGAGATCTCGAATCTTCAGCGCCAGCTTTTATTTGGGGCTTCTGACGTTGGCCGTCCGAAGTTGGAAGCCGCCCGGGACCGTCTGCTCGATATCAATCCGCACATCGAGGTCCGGTCTCATGCAGAGATGTTCACCGCAGCCAATGCCCGGCAGATCGCCGAGGGCTATGACTTGATTATTGACGGCACGGACAACTTTCCGACTCGCTACCTTTCGAATGACACCGCTGTCTGGCTGGGCATTCCGAATGTCTATGGCAGCATCCTGCGTTTTGAGGGACAGGTGGCCGTATTCGCGCCCCACTTGGGTGGGCCCTGCTACCGCTGCATGTCCCCTACCCCACCAAAGCCAGGCTTGGTCCCCAGTTGCGCTGAAGGTGGCGTGCTTGGTGTTTTGCCAGGCCTCGTCGGTACCATGCAGGCGCTGGAAGCCATCAAGCTCATCACCGGTATTGGGCAACCTTTGTTAGGCAAGCTCCTTCACGTGGATACCCTCAGCCTCCGCTTTCGCACCTTCAATCTCCGGCGCGATCCTGACTGCCCCGTCTGTGGCGAGAACCCCACCATCACCGAACCCATTGACTACCAAGGCTTTTGCGGCATGACACCTCCTACCACTGTCCCTACGCTCACCGTTCAGGAACTGCACGACAAACGCCAGCGAGGGGAAGACCATTTCCTCCTGGATGTGCGTGAGCCTGATGAGTATGAAAGCGCACGCATCACGGGCTCCATCCTCATCCCTCTGGGCCAGGTCACCGCTCGTGCGGCTGAAATTCCCAAGGATAAGCCTGTCTTCGTGCATTGCCGATCTGGCATGCGCAGTGCTAAGGCGGTAGCAGCTTTGCAAGAACTCGGCTACACCCAGGTGTGGAGTGTCTCAGGCGGTATCATCGCCTGGGCCAAAGACATCGATCCATCCGTACCCGCAGCCTAATCTCCCCTCATGGACCTTTCCTGGATCAACGACTTTTTACCGACTTTTCGCTGCCCACACACGCATCAGTCGCTCCGCTGGGCATTGGCTGAAGACTTACAACGCCACGGCCTAGCAGCGGGAGAAAAAGCTCTCGTTAGTGAAGATGGGACACGTCTTTACACGATAGACAATGGGATCCCTGTGCTGCTACCGCAGGAAGCCTGATGCCAAACGGGGGCTCACTCCTCGGCCTTCCAACCCGGCCCTCTGAAGATGTAACCGAGACGTTTCCACCAAGGCAAAGCACTCTGGTTCACATCCCTTAGCATGTCTTTCCACTCATGAAGGACAATGTTGAGCAGCCCACGATCTTCAATTCTTTTGGTTAGGCCGTAACGCACGGGTTCCTCCGGCAACTCGGCCTGAAAGGTGCCAAAGAGTTTATCCCAGACGATCAGGCACATGCCCATGTTTTTATCCAGGTAACGACCATTAGAAGCATGATGCACACGGTGATGACTCGGCGTCACTAATACATGCTCTAGCCACCCCATCTTTTGAATGCGTTCGGTGTGAATGAGGCTGCCATAGATCTGAGTGGCGGCATACATGAAGAGGATGTCCAGCGGCTCAAATCCCAGCCAGGCGATGGGAAGGAAATAAACCGTGCGATAAACAGGCTGGAAGACAGAGGAGCGGAACCCTGTGGTGAGATTGAACTCCTCCGAAGAATGATGCGTGACATGCACCGCCCAGAACAGGCGGCAATGATGATCCACGTAATGCAGGGCGTAGTAGGCCAAGTCCTGCAGGAGAAAAAGAGCTATCCAGTAAACCCAGCCTTTGTCCAGATCCATGCCCCGATGATTCCAGGCCCACAGCATTAACGGCAGGACCAGCACGGCACGCAGCAGCAGATCCAGGCTGCCATTCAAGGCAGCCATGTAGAAATTCGTCAGCGTTTCCCGGCGGCTATAAGCCCGGATGCCATGGAAGTGTGTGACGATGATCTCTAGGAGGATGGCCCCCAAGATCACCGGCACACTGACGAGCAGCAGCAACTGTTCACGAAACAATTCCATGGTTCAGCGCGCCCCAGCCTCAGGCTTGGCGTGATTTAACGTAATCGAGGATTTTCTGGTCATCGTCTCCGGCTGCCCAGACGACACGCAGGAAGTCTGCCGGGTGAATGTCATGTTTAGACAAAAAGGCACGATCTCCACCGCAGCAAAACATCGTGTCAGGGTCCATCTCACCGCGCAGTTTTGCACGTGCTTTCACGATGATACGAGGCAGCCAGACAAAGCCGTCCAAGTCGGAAGTTTTGGCAGGGAGTTCAGATGGAGTGATGACGTGTGTACTCGCCACCCCTTTTTGAATCGTCAGAAAATAATCCCGGCGCACAGCAGCTACCAAAAGGGCCGTGATGGCAGTGGGGTCTTCGCCACCTGAGCTGACGTTGTCTTCCACAAAGTCAAAGAACTCGCGCTCACGGCAGCCGATGGCTTTCAGAAAGTCTTGATCTTCATCGCTGAACCAGCTCTCGAAGTCCTTATTGCCGTCATCGTATTCGTCCACGCAGGCGTCGAACAATTCCACGAAATAAGAATCCCAAATGTAATGCTTCATAGTGATGGATGCTTTACCATCACCTCAGCCCTGGGCACGCGAAAAGTTTGAAACAAGGCCAGATGCGTTTCAGTGAGCTCAAGCCTGGGTCTCTTACTTCCTTTGCAGACGAAAACTGGCCGCTGCGAGAAGGAAGGTGCTGGCGATCATGAGTGTGCTCAAAGCATTGATCATGGGCAGACTTCGGCTGGTTTTCATCATACTGGCGACTCTCAGAGGTAATGTTGTCGTCCCAGGGCCAGAGACAAAAAAGGAGATCACGTAATCATCCATCGAAAGGGTAAAGGCCAGCAGCCCGCCGGCTAAGATCCCTGGAAGTAACAAGGGCAGCAAAACAAGACGCACCACCTGCCAACGTGAAGCTCCTAAATCACGAGCCGCATCCAGGAGAGTGAGGTCAAAATCCTGCAAACGCCCCAGCACCACCATCGTGACGTAACTCAGGCAAAAAGTCACATGCGCGATCCATAGGGTCATAAACCCTGTCTCTACCCCCACCGCCACGAATAAAGCCAGCAGGGACATGCCCATCAGCAGATCTGGTAAGGCAAGTGGTAGAGTCACCAGGCTTTGATGCATGCTTTGCAGGCGGGACCGAAACTGATGTAGGGCCCATGCTGCCAGTGTGCCCAAAATCATGGCTGTGGCACTCGAAAGGGAGGCGATTTTTAAAGTCAGCCCAAGAGAGGACCAGACCTCATCCGCATCCCAAAGCCGCTCATACCATTTCCAAGTGAAGCCCTCCCACTCGCCCCCAAAGCGTGATTCATTGAAGGAATTGACCACCAGTACCACCAATGGGGTATGCAAAAAAACCAGAACGAGGGCGGTAAGAACGCGTGACAGCATGGACGCTTGATGATTCACGAAACCTCCTCCCGACGCAATAGCGGCGCAGAGGATGTTAATCCGAAAACAAATCCGACCTAATTCTGCATAAATGCCCTGTCTTGGTTGCAAAGGTTCATGCCTCCGCTAGCGTTCTACTCTGCGAGCGCGTCTCAATTGCACCTTAGCCATGCACGCCCCTTCCACACTTTCCCAGCTCCCTGTCGGCCAATCCGGCATCATTCAGTCCATGCCCACGGGCCGAACGGGACTCACTCGCCTGCGCGAGCTAGGTCTGACTCCAGGTGCCCGAGTCACCATGGTGAGGCGTTCCCCGCTGGGAGAGCCCATTGAGATCACCGTGCGCGGATCTCACTTGGCCATGCGTAATCATGAGGCGGCAGATATTTGCATTTCCCAAGCATGAGCGCCGAATCGCCCCTGCTGGCCATCGTGGGTAACCCGAATTCGGGAAAGACCACCATTTTCAACCAACTCACTGGACTGAGGCAGAAGGTGGGGAACTACCCCGGTGTCACGGTCGAGAAAAAGATCGGTGAATGCTACAGCCAACATGGCAAAAAGCTGCGTCTGATTGACCTGCCTGGAGCTTACAGTCTCAATGCCCGCAGCCCAGATGAGGCGGTGCTGCGAGACGTCTTGCTGGGTCGTCAGGCTGATACTCCTCGGCCAGATCGGGTAGTCTTCATCGCCGATGCTGCCAATCTGGAGCGCAATCTTTATCTCCTCACCCAAGTCCTGGAACTGGGCCTACCAACGATTTTAGTCCTGAACATGATGGACATCGCCACGGCTAAGGAGTGGCGGATTGATCTCAAAAAAATCTCGGAGGAGCTCGGTGTCCCAGTGGTGCCCATGCAGGCGACCACTGGCACAGGCTTTCTGGAACTGAAGTCCGCGATCAGTCGCGAAGACATTCCCCTGCCCCGCTGGCAGTCAGCGCCCTTGCCCGATGACATCCGCGCCACCCTCCAGACAACCCGTGCGGAACTGCTGCTGACTGGCGCTGTCCATGACAAGACGACTCTGCTAGAGCCCCTCTACTTGCTCTCAGACCACGATCCCCTGCATGCAAGCATCAAGGATGCTTACCTCGGCCAGATCCAGCGTGGTCGGGATGCACTGAACGCCACCCATCCTGGTTGGGAAGACCAGCTCGTCGCAGATCGTTATGCCAAGATCGAAAGCCTAACAAGCGAAGTGCTGCAACGGCCTGAGCAGGAACTGCCTACCATCACTCAAAAGCTGGATGCCTTCCTCCTCCACCCGGTACTGGGCGGCCTCACCATGCTGGCCTTTTTGGGCTTCCTTTTTTATCTCATCTTTGCCGTGGCTGAGATCCCCATGGGACTGATTGACGAGACCTTCGGAGCTATGGGCACCTGGGTCACCGGGATCATGCCCGCTGGGGATCTGCGCGATTTGATCGTTCAGGGAGCTATTGCAGGCGTCGGTGGCGTAGTCATTTTCCTGCCTCAGATTTTGATCCTCTTTTTCTTCATCGGCATCATGGAGGATACCGGCTACATGGCCCGCGTGGCCTTCATTTTGGATCGGTTGATGAGCGTCGTGGGCCTCAATGGCAAAGCATTCCTTCCATTCCTCAGCTCTTACGCCTGCGCTATCCCCGGGGTGATGGCGACGCGGACGATTGATAGTCCGAAGGACCGTCTCATCACCATCCTCATCGCCCCACTGGCGAGCTGCACAGCCCGTATTCCCGTGTACGTCCTACTCATCAGCGTCTTCATGCCCGACACCGTCTCAACCTGGGTGAAGGCGGGGATCATGGTCGGTCTTTATGCACTCGGAACGCTGGGAGCCTTCTTCTTCGCCTGGGTATTAAACAAAGGCATCATGCGGGGGAAAAACGCCCCCATGATTCTGGAAATGCCGACTTACAAAATGCCTGCGTTGAAATCCATCCTCCTGCTTGTGTGGCAGCGGGCCAAGGCCTTTTTGGTCCGTGCGGGAACGATCATTTTCGGCATCTCCATCTTGATCTGGGCAGCCTCCACCTATCCTAAAAATCATGACATCAGTGCGCAGGTAACCACGGTGGAAGAACGCATCGCCGAGCTAGAACCGCAGGCTGAGAATGAAGCCGTGGCACCGCAACTGGAGGCCGCCAAAGCTGAGCTAGCCTCGCTCAATTCCCAGCATCTTGCCCAGAGTTTCGCGGGACGTGCTGGTCACTTCATTGAGCCTGTCATCAAACCTCTCGGATACGACTGGAAAATTGGCATCGGTTTGATCGGCAGCTTTGCAGCGCGTGAAGTTTTCGTGAATACCATGTCCGTGGTGTATGCCGTGCAGGCTCAGGATGATGAAGACATCACTCCCGTGCGTGATCGCATTCGTGAAGAAAAGCGCGCCGATGGCTCCGCAGTTTATACTCCACTCGTATGCATCAGCCTTTTGGTATTTTACGTCTTTGCCATGCAGTGCGTGAGCACGATGGCCATCGTCAAGCGCGAGACAGGTAGTTGGGGCTGGATGTGGTTCCAGCTGGGTTTCATGACGGGTACCGCCTACCTGCTATCACTCGTCATCTTCCAAGTCGGCAGCGCGCTGGGATATTGATGAACGTTTACTCAACGATCTCTTCTTCCTAAAGGTCTAACCCATACTTATGAACGATTGGCAATCTTGGGCAGCTCCCGCAGTGGTCCTCGTGACGGCGGCATGCTTTCTCCATTCCGTTTTGAAAAACCGGAAAAAAGGTGGTTGTGGCGGAGCCTGTGGTTGCGCACAGAAACCCCAGGCACTGAAAAAGCCTGTTCGTTAAGACACCACGAAATTGCCTACACCCGAGCTTGGTTTAAACAAGATTCAGGGCTCCACCTTCGCAGAGTTCTGCCTTTCCAAAGGTTTTGAGGCCTGTGTGACCCATGCTGTGCGCCACACTCATCCAGAGACGGTTATGAGCCACTTTATCAAACTTCAAGGTGCGACCCATTTTGAATCCCGCGCCACCGCCCACCATGACATAAGGAATGTCATTGAGAGTGTGGCTGTTGCCCTTACCCAATTCGTTGGTCCAGACTAACAAAGTATTATCCAGCATGTTGCCATCACCCGTCGGCTCTGGAGTTTCGCTGAGACGCTTGGCCAAATAAGCGAATTCACCCGCGAACCAAGTGTTGATCTTCATCAGCTTGGCGTAGCTGTCCTTATTGTCATCGGGATCGTGCGAAAGGGAGTGGTGACCTTCTTCAATGCCAAGCCAGCGCATCTGGGCCATGCCGACGGAACGCATGTATTGCAGGGTGGCTACACGGGCCATGTCATTGGCCAAGGAGTTGACCAGGAGGTCAATCTGCACGCGGCTGATCTCCGGCGTATTGTCGTTCACCAGCTCAATGCTGGGGTCAATCTGCGGCACTGGATGGGCGAGCTGGCCCTGCTTATCGGCATTCTCCAGGTCCTGCTCCAGACTGCGGACGAGGGTCATGTGTTGGTCCAGCAAAGCTTTATCGCGAGCACTCAGCTTTGACGAAACTCGCTTCAGGTCATCGCGCACATCATCCAAGATGCTGACGAGGCTTTCCTTGTCCTTCATCCGTCCGTACAATTTGCCCAGCATCTGGTGGGGATCATCCACTGGGGCGATGGGCTGATTGCCACCGGCATAACTCATGCGAGTCCAGGGATCAGCACGATCTGGCACTGCTACACCGAACTCAAGAGAGCCGAAGCGGGTACGAGTTTCCGGGCGGCTCTGGAGGAAGTTTTTAATCTCTTGGTCAATGGAGATGCTGCTGGCCCAGCCCGCAGGGTTGCCACCACCGCCCATGATGTTGCCTTTCAACAATTCATCGCAGGTAAGCAGGCAGCTCATGCCGCGCATGTGGCTATCACCGTCACCCTGCACCTTGTTGGCAATGCCGTGAAGGATGAGGGTCTTCTCCTTGAAAGCTTCCAGGGGTTTGAGGATGGATTTAAACTCAATGCCATCCCCCTCTTTGTCGGGCCAAAATTCACCCGGAAGCGTGCCATTGGGCGAAAACATGACGATGAGCCGCTGCCGCTTTTGCGGTGCCGGAGCTCCCGTGATGCTAGGCAAACCCGCAAGGAACGGCAGGGCCGTGGCGGAGATGCCGAGGTCGCGAAGAAATTGGCGGCGGTTCAAAGATTTCATGAGGGGATAAAAGCTACGCAGCGTGAAGAAGTTTTCTTGCGATTAGAGGCGTGGACAGAACGATTTAGGCCCCAGCCAGGACGCTTTCATTTCTTAACTTCGACGGGTACCCCGTCCAATGCAGCGAGTAAGGAGATTTCGACCAGGAGTTGTTTGATGCTGCAACCGTTGGCGGCAAAACTGCGCTGGAGGTTGTCCATGACCTGAGGACCGTAGGCAGGGATCTGCTGCTTCACGGTGTGATGGAAAAGGTGGCGGATGAATGCGCGGTGACCGGCAGGATTGTCAGCGACGTAGTTGACGATGTCACGAGGGCCTGTGAGGCGAATGTTTTTGCCCTCTTCCGTCGCGAGCTCGCTGGTGGCATTGACAGGCTTATTGTTATCCTTTGTGCGCCAGCGACCGATGGCGTCGAAGTTTTCCAGGCTGAACCCGAGGGGGTTAATGGTGGAATGGCAGGACATGCAGGAGCTGTTGCGGGTGAGCTCGGTGATCTTCTCCCGCATGGTCAGGCTGGGATTGAAGTGGCTTTCATCAAAGGTGACGGCCATGGGCGGTGATTTCAGGGAGATGCCCACGATATTACGGGTGAGGAAAACGCCGCGATGGATCGGGGAGGTCTGCTTACTGTAGGCCATGGAGGCGAGCAAATAAGGATGCGTAACGACGCCGGCGCGCTGGTTCGGATCGAACGAGACACGCTGAAACTCGCCACCTTGCACCGTCTGACCGTAGAATTTAGCGAGGCGGTCATTGAGAAGCAGATAATCGGCACGCAGCAGCTCGCGGTAGTCTGACTTCTTGCTCCAGACCACGTCATCAATGAAACGCAGCAGAGACTCACGCAGATCTGCCAACACTTCTTGATTGAAGCCTGGAAAAGCTTTGGGGTCCTTGGAGGTGTTTTCAGCGTGCTCAAGGTCTAACCAGTGATGGAAAAAACCGTGCAACTTAGCTTTAGTGCGAGCATCGGAAATCATCCGCCAAGCCTGAGCCTGCACCTGCTCGCGGGTATGGAGTTTGCCTTCAGAGGCAGCCTGAAAGAGCTTTTTATCCGGAATGGAATCCCACAGGGCAAGAGCTAGGCGGGAGGCGACATCGAAGTCACTGACTTGCTCGTTTTCTCGCAGATCAGGGTAGAGAAAGTGGGGCGATTTGAGGGCAAACAGCACCACCCGCTTCACGGCCTGTTCTGGAGTTTTAGCCGTCTTAAAGTGGGATTCCACGTAGAGTTGTTTTTGCTCCTCACTGAGGCGACGGCGAAAGGCCGTTTCGGCAAATAGGTGGGCGAAGGTTTTGAGCTTAGCCGGGCGCTCGGGGTCCTCGGGCTTCACATTGGCGAGACGTCCCAAATGCTTTTCCACATGTTCAGCCGTCGCGATGGCAGCCTCCGTGGTGGCCTGATCCCAGGCTTTGCTGATGCTGGAACCACGCTCATAGCCCACGCTACGGTCATCGGCGGGGAAGTTCGTACTGATGATCATGAGCTGCTGGGAGCGGTCGGTCCGCAGCGCATGCTGAGGGATGAGTTCCTCCACGCCATGAGGGGGCTTCCACCACAACTCCACGGAGGCAGACTCTTCCTTGAATTTGAAATGTTCCAGCACCAAACGGTAGGTGCGACCACCGACGAGGTAGATACTTTTACGCTCCTCGCGGACTTTGGGTCCGTTGCTCACCCAACCATCAATGAGAGCCTCTTGGTCGTCGTTCACAAAGAGGCGGACGCCATTTTCGCTTTTGACGATGAATTCATAGACCCCTGTCTCCTCGGCCACCACGCCGCCATCCCAGCGGTTGTTGAATTCCTCGCCGATCATTTTGGCTGCATCCGGGCTGTCCTTGCCCCAGTGAAAAGCGATGTGGCCATCCACACGCTCGAAACGGAACTGCTTGCGGTTCTTGCGCTTTTCGTCGGCTTTCTCGATCTCTTGCTGGCGGCGTTTTTGCTCGGCCTTGCGGAGTTCATTGCGAGCATTGGCGATGACTTTACCGTCGGCCTTCGCTGCCACGAGTTCATCGAGCTTGACCTGCTCTGGCAGTTTTTCTTCGGGCTTTTTCTCCTCCGGAGGTGGAATCTCAAAGCCGCGATAGAACCCCTTGATCCCCATTTCCTGGGAAATGGGGCGATCAAATCCTGGCCCCATGCGGAAACGGCCAATAAGATCCATCACGCTGGTACGGTATTGAGCGATGGTGAGACGGGTGAGATCTTTGGCCGGAGGCCGGGTGACAGCCTGGGCCTCGGGAGAATAAAAGGCCTCGTAAATGTATGCAGCTACCTGCTTGGCATCTTCGCCCACACAAGCGCCCACGTTTTCCTCAGGCATGGTGCGCTCGATCTTGCGGGCCAGCGCCTCTAGGGTGCGATCGCCGATGAGAGGCTCGTCATACTTGCCATCTACGCCCTGACCTTTGTCGCCATGACATTCCAGGCAGAGCTTTTCATAGATCACTTTGCCCGGATGCGGGCCATCTGCGGCGTGCAGCAATGCACCCAGGCTGAGGATGAGCGCGGGGACCAAAGAGGCTAAAAAAGAATATCGGGTGACCATGCGTGTAGCTGGATACGTCACAGGAGATGGGGGGAGCCTGAAACGTGCCAGTAAGAACATTACCCCTCATCCAGCCTGCGTCTTTCATGCGACGGCAAGACAAAGGGGGAACTCACGGCTTGCGTGCATACACTTCCAGCGGACCTGGGGCGAGTTGGTAAGGGCGCGTAATGGCACCGCTACTCTCCAGGGTCCAGCGATCAGGTTGGCCGCGCAGGGCCTTAAGCAGGAGTTCCTCATGAGCACTCGGGCTTTCGCCTTCGGCTGTGAGGTGCACGAAAACGCGGCTGATGGGGGTTTTGTCCAAGTAGGCCAGAAGAGCCTCAGGGCTGTCAAAAACCGGCTTGTAATCCCGGCCCAGCCAATCTGTCGCAGCGAGTTCTTTGCTAGCCCGGTGCACGTGAAGAGCCGAAGGCGAGCGGGAGCGAAGGGCAAAGGCTGTCGAGGCAATGAGTGCCCCTTCCCCACGGGGATCGGCACAAACGAGCCAGTGAGTGAGCTCCCCTGTAGTCGGTTTTTCCAGAGCCTGCATGACGGCACTGCGAAAACCATGGACGTTTTTCACCAGCAGATAAGGCACCTGAAAAACGACCAGTAGGACCAGACAAATGATGCCAAAACGGCCCACCGGGGTTTTCGATAAAGTGAAATCAAAAAACGAGACTGCCAATAAAGCCACCACTGGCACCACCGGCATAAAATAGCGGCTGCTATACCCCGTGGGGATGAACAGCATGATGAGCACCGTGCCAACTAGCAGGCCGAGCAAAGCCGTGCGCCGGGCATCTGGACGGAGCTTGAACTTGGTCAACTCTAGCCACAGCGCCAAACCTGGAACGGCCATCATGACCGTGACAAATCCAAAAGAAGTCGAAAGGACGGATCCATAATAAGTCACGGCTCCGAGAGCGAAGTCCACCAACCCTGACGACACCATGCCCTCCTTGGTGATCTTCGAGGAATACAGCATCCATGGGCCAGCCAAGAGACCCACAGGTAGGCCAGCGGCCCAAAAGGCGGGTTTTTTGAGCAACTCCCAGCGTCTCATTACTAGCACCGTGACGGCAGGCACCAGCGCCAAAGCAAGGCCAGAGCCCTTGGTCAAAATGGCAGCAGCGGCTGTGCCACCAAAGAGCAAAGCCCAGCGATAACTTGGCTTTTCCAAAAACCTTACCCAAAACTCCACCGCCAACAGACAGAGGCAGGCCAGCATGAGATCTGCCATCACCAGTTGCGTGAGTTTCAATGTCACCGGGAATGCCGCGCTGAGGATGGCTGCGGCCATGGCGGAGAAATCTCGCAAAATGCGCCGCCCTATGAAATAGACCTGGAGAGCAAGCAGACCCGTGAAAACGGCCTGTAACATCAGTAGGACTGGAGGCTGAGGCCAAGGCAGAAGCACAAGACCCGCCAAGGCATAATAACCTGGGGGGTAGTGTCCCAAGGCGACCTTTGGAAAGGCCTCATAATACTGCTGAGCAAAGGTAAGCGGGGACTGGCCGAGACCCGTGGCTAAATAATCCCTCACCATGAGACTGGTGACAGCATGCGCCGGCTCATCGGGATCCGCCCCAATGTCGGAAGTCCATACCCCAGTGAGACTTTGGATCAGGAGGACGACCAACGTCACCCCCAGGAACAGCACGCCAGCACGGTATCGTGAAAGGAGAGAAACGGGGGACGGGGCGGGATCTGACATGAAGGGCGGAGGGTGAAGCAAAACCGGGCGAAAGGCAAACTGCAGGCCCGCAAGAAAGCTCTTTTGTGACGAGAAGATCTAGAACATGCCGAAGGAGGATTCATTGCCGAGGCGAAGCAGAAACTCAAACAATCATTATAATCCATAATTTCTATAAATTAAGCTTGGCTTACTGGACTCTATGCAGGATGTTTCTGGACTTGCCTTCTTTCCATGGTCCGCCTGCCCCATTTTTCACGCCGCTTGCTGGCTCTTTTGTCCTTATTAGGGCTGCTGAGCGTCGGTCTTTGGTCCGGCCCTTCTTTGACTTCCAGGCTTTCACGAGTCATTCAAGAAAAGGCCCCCCCGACTGATGAAGTCGCCCCCCAGGAAGATTCTGCCCTTTTAGCCGATGAAGCTCGGAAAAATGTCCCTGGCATGCCAGTCATTTCACCGGAATCGGGAGATAAAAACACACCCGAGCGACAGGAAGCCGTCCACTTGGCCCTACAGAGCGCCGGACGGGATCTGCGAGCTGGGCGGAGTTTTGCGATGAATGAGCATGGGCAGTTAGCCCGCTTTCGCCTTGCTTTGAATGAGCTCTACGATTCCACGGCTCCAGTGCATCAGCGCCTGCGCAAAATCGCCCCCCAACCGAATGTCGGGCAGTTGCTAAGTTTCGCGCAGAACGAAGCCGAGCGGCAGGGGCGCTGGCCAGGGCTGGTGATTTACCCCGAAGACGGACCAGTGGATGCGGCGCACCGCAGGGTGCTGACCGAGCAAGTTTTAGTCAAAGCCGCCGATGTGGAAGCAGCCGAGAAGTTGGCTAAAAGCCGAGGGCTAGAGATTACCAAACGTCCTGAGTATGCAAAACAGCACCTCATTGCGAAGGCTGCAGATCCCCTCGCAGCTGTGGATGCCATCGCGGCTCTGGATGGCGCAGTGACCCTCGTCGAGCCTCTGCTGATGCGGCAGCGCACGCGTCGAGTGCTGCTCGATGACCCTTACCTCAGAGATCAGTGGCACCTCAAAAACACAGGTCAGTCTGGGGGCAAGGCCGGGGTAGATATCGGCATTGAGGGAGTTTGGGATAACTTTCAAGGCCAGGGTATCCGCATTGCCATTGTGGATGATGGCCTGCAACTGAGCCATCCCGATCTGGCTGAAAATGTGGACCCCGCGCCTAACCATTATGACTGGAACGGTGGTGATCTGGACCCAAATCCAGATACGAGCGTGGACTTTCATGGCACAGCCGTGGGAGGTGTCGTGGCGGCACGCGGTAATAACAATCTGGGCGTGAGCGGTGTCGCCCCGCAAGCCACCCTTGTGGGTTTTCGACTCATCGCAGGCCTAGTCACCGATGAAACTGAGGCCGAGTCTGCCACGCGCGGCGCTGGTTTCATTGAGGTCAAGAACAACAGCTGGGGCCTGAGTGGGAGCCCTTCCGATCTTGTGAACTCTGGTTCCCTCATGGCTGAAGCCATGACCTACGCAGCCACCACAGGTCGTTCAGGCCGTGGCACAGTCTCCGTCTGGGCTTCAGGCAACGGGAGACATCTCGGCCTGCAAGGCAACAAAGATCCCTACAGCAATAACATGCACACCATCGCCGTAGGCGCGGTGACGCATTCCGGTGTACTGACTTTTTACAGTGAAACGGGCAGTCATCTCTGCGTAGTGGCCCCCTCGGCTGAAACGAAGGGCGGCATTGTGACCACAGACCTCACTGGGATTTCTGGATACAACACGGGGAGCCTGAAAAATCTCTCCGAAGTGAATTACACGAATGATTTCAATGGCACCTCCGCAGCCACACCAGTGGTCGCTGGAGTGGTAGCACTCATGTTACAGGCCAATCCCTACCTGAACTGGCGCGATGTGAAGGAAATCCTGCTGCGCAGTTCCACCCAAATTCAGCCCAAAGATAAAGGTTGGCTACAACGGCCTAACCGCGATGTGTGGGAACAAGATTTTGCCCCGATCAAACATCACCATTCTTATGGTGGCGGCATGATTCACGCCCCGTCAGCTGTCGCGATGGCTCAGGCTTGGCCAGGTCTAGGCACCATGATTTCTATCGAGCGTACCGTGACGCCGGAAGTGCCGATCGAAGGACAAAAAATAGCTCCTCTGGCCGGCACCAGCATCATCATTCCCCTGCCAGAGGAAACGAAGGCAAAGACCAAAGCCACTCGCGTGAATGTGGACTTCTCAGGAGAGGCCCCACTGCGAGTCGAAAACGTGACCGTCAAGCTCAGCGCCACCCACAGCCGCCGTGGTGACCTCACTCTGCAACTGGTGTCCCCGAGCGGCACCATCAGCACACTGGCCAGTTATTCCAAACTCGATATCGGAGCGAATTACTCCGAATGGACATTCAGCAGCGTGCGGCACTGGGGCGAGTCTTCACGAGGCATCTGGTCCCTGGTAGCCAGCGAACCCGAAGACGATGTGGATGGTGAGCTGGGAGCTGTCACCATCACCCTGCACGGGATTTCCTATCCGGGCATCGAGCTGACCAGCAGACCCACCAGTCAAATCGTGGCCGAAGGCAGCGCATTGGACCTCACCGGAGCCACCACCGACTATGGCAAAACCGAGCAGCAGTGGCTGAAAGCGGGCAAACCTATCTCAGGTCAGAGCGGTGGCACCCTTTCGCTAAATCCTGTGCAATTGAGCGATGCAGGGATTTACAGTTACACCGCTGAAAACCTCACCACCGACATCGAAGTACCAGTGGCTCTCGGGGTGGTGCGTCGCACCTTGCCCCCTCAACATTTGCTGCCAGGAAAAACGGCCACATTTAAGGTGACGGCTGCCGGCCCAGCCCTGCGGTACCAGTGGTTCATCGGCAGTCTCGCGCTACGCGATGATGGTCGCATCACTGGCACCCGCACCGCCACACTCACCATTCGCCAAGCTCAAACGACCGATGCCGAAGATTATTACTGCCGCATCAGCATGGGCGACTTCCTCCCTCTGGATACGTTGCGCGGGCGTCTGAGCATCATGAAACCACCCACCCTTGAGGACTTCGTTCCTCCAGACAGTGGCATCGTCAGTGCTTATCTCGATCTCCCCATCCTGGCCGACAATGGAGCCACCAGCTATCGCGTCACAGGTCTGCCTCCAGGGGTGAAGCTGGATGCCCGAAGTGGCCGCCTCATTGGCCGACCAACCGTCGCTGGCACTTATCGCATCACGATCATCGCCAGCAATTCCGCAGGGTCCAGCCCACCCCGGATCTTTGACTGGGTGGTGGAAGGTCTGCCTTCAGAACTTGTCGGCACTTACCGAGGATTGGTCGAGCCTAACGATCTTTACAACAAAGGCTATGGTGGCTCCCTGGTGGTCACCATTGGCAAGACCGGAGCTTTCACAGGGACGCTCATCCAAGGAAAGGTCCGGATATACCTCAAAGGTGCGCTGGATACTTATCCGGGGGAATCCTTTGCCACGGTCAATCTCAGTCTCCCCCGCCCTGCTTCAGCCCCGCCCTTGGAGTTCACCTTCACGGTCGAAAGTGGTCGCCTGGATGGCAGCCTGGGGCATCCAGAGGAAGAGTACACCGCTCTTTGGGCCCAACGTGAATGGGCCGCACTCCCCGGGGAATTGAGTAGCTTTACCGGCACTTATCATCTGCCTTTGATCACCCAGCAGACCACGCTGAACTACCCTCAGGGCAGTGGTTATTTGGCCTTATCGCTTACCCAACGTGGTCGCATCAATTATGTGGGACGTTTGGCAGATGGCACCACTCTAAGCGGAGGAGGCACTGGCACTGGCATGGGCTTATTGCCTATTCACCATCTCTTGTATTCCAGCACAGGCTCTGTTCAAGGCACACTGGCCCTCCTGGAAGGTCTTTCCAGATTTGAAGCACAGCTAGAATGGGTCAAGTCCCAGCAAGCATCAGGCACTCGAAATTACGGCACTGGATTTCCCCGCCACCCTTTGAGCGGCCAGGGCTCTCGCTACACGCCGCCTGTCGCTGGAGGCTTGCTGCTTGATCTTCCCATGAATTCCATCAATGCACAGCTCGACTTTAGCAAAGGGGGGTTATACACGGATTTCACTCAATACTTCACGTTAGCCTCAGGAAATATCGCTCAGTTCCCCACGGGAATTAATAATCCGCATCAGCTCAAAATGACGCTGAATACAAAAACAGGCCTCGTGACTGGAAGTGGCACCAAGATTGACATTGACCCTCTGAATCCAGGACTGAACCGTCAACGCCCAGGCACATTCAGCGGTCTCATCATTCCCCACTTAGACCGTGCCGAAGGTTACTTCCTTCTCCCCGGCAGCAGCGCACCAGGATCACCGATTTATTCCGGAAGGCTGGTCCTGCGAGAGGCGACGAATTGAGACGCTTTTTGTTAGACAATTGGAAAGCGGGACGACTGCTGAACCGTAGGCTGGGTGTGTTTGGCGGGGAGGAGGTCGTTTGTGAGGTGGGCTATTCGCCAAATTACCCGGCTAGGGGGATGTGGAGACGTGGGGGGACTTTCGTTCCACGGTTGTCTTCAGAAGAGGTGGAGATGCGATGGACTCCGTGCGTTCAGAGAGGGCCGGATAATTTGGCGATGGAGGTCAGAAGAGCGAACAAGGTGCCTTTGCGCCAAACACATCCAGCCTACGTTTTCTTCATGGCTTTTGTCCTGCTCGGCATTTGTACTTCATCACTTTCTCTATCTCCTTCTCTCACTTCTAAAAGGATCAGGTGATATAAGCTTGGAAACTCCTCATGCACCTCGTTGAAGGTCGTATCCATGATGCTAACCACCGGAGATTGGTGATAAAAACAAACCATGTATCCAGCTTCACCCATAGAGCCAAGAATACAGTACTCGCGGGTTTTGTCTTTGGGAACCCATTCAGGCTGCCCGACGTATCCCAAAACAAAGTCCTGACCTTTAGCTATAAATTCCCGGTTCCGCTGAAATAGAGTTCGATAGTGTTCCGGCACGTTGGATGGAATTTCAGAGTCGGCCTCATGTAGGTCGAACAGCTTGTCGTCGTATAGAAGTCGCGAGGCCGCATCACACGCTTCATCGAATGACATTGAGCTAATCTTCGCAACCCATTCCTTTTCAACTGAACAGGTCGCAACATCAGACATCGCCCTAGCAAACAATCGTCTCAATAAATTCATGACGTTGATTTTAGAGCGTGTTTCAAAACTGCAAAAGCTCTAAAGGGCCTAACCAAAGGGATGCATTTGCATTCACAATGCCAAGCTGTCGCTCCCAAAGGACAGCCTGGCTTCAGAAGAGGTGGAGATGCGATGGACTCCGTGCGTTCAAGGAGGGCCGGATAATTTGGCGATGGAGGGTAGCAGAGCGAACAAGTACCTTTGCGTCAAACACATCCAGCCTACGTTTCAGAAGCGAGGCGTTGCCCTCAAATCTCCTTTTTAACGAGGGCGACGCCGGAGACCATGTTGGCAAGCTTTTGCTTGGCGGCCCAGCGGGCGGTCTGGCTGAGACCGCAGTCGGGGGCGAAGACAAGGCGTTCAGCCGAGGCATGTTTCAAACAGGCGCGCACGCTTTCAGCCACGTTTTCAGGGGTCTCGACGTAGTAGCTTTTCACGTCAATGATGCCCACGGCGACATCGGTGCGTTTGGCGATCTGGCCGATGATTTCCAGCTCGGCGTATTCGCGGTTGGCCATCTCGACGTGGACTTCGTCACAGTGGAGGTCAAAGAAGGCGGGGAAAAGTGGGGCGTATTTGCGGTAGCCGACGGGGTGACCCTTGAAGTTGCCAAAACACAGGTGGGTGCAGATGCGGGTGCGGCCGTAACCGGACTCGACCGTGCGGTTGAAGAGATCCACAAAACGGCGGGTGTCTTCGCGAAAGCCGTAGCAGCTCATGCTGGGCTCATCCACACAGATTTCTTCCGCACCGGCGGCGACGAGATCGGCGATCTCCTGGCGAACGATGGGCAGCAGGGCCTCCGTGATGGCATAACGATCGGCATACTGTTGGTTAGGCGCGAGGCGGCCACTGAGGGTGTAGGGGCCGGGCACGCTGACCTTGAGGCGTTTGCCTGAACTCCCGGCCAGCCGCTTGAGCCGCTGAAATTCCTCGACCGTACCGAGACCGCGTGGAGCGCGTAGCTCGCCCACGATCTCATGCTTGCCGCGCTGATCGTGCGCGGGCGGGCCAAACCGGCGCGGGCTTGCAGGCTCGAGCGCAATGCCCTCGATGAAGCCGTAGAAAGAGAGATTAAAGTCAAAGCGGGTCTGCTCGCCATCAGTGATGACATCCAGCCCGGCGGCGATCTGATCTTGAATGGCCACCATGGCCGCATCGTCTTGCAGCTCGGCCCGGTCGGCGCGGCCAAACTGGTCCAGGTGCTGAGCAGAAAACTCCAACCAACCCGGGAACGGGTAGCTGCCAATGACCGAGGTGCGGAGTGGTTGATCCTTCATACCACAAGGCTACGGCGTGATGACCACCCTCGTCAACCCGGACCCGTATCCGGCAATTTTTAGAGTGGGATAGTTCATCCTGGGAGAAGATGGCCGGCTAGGCTTCCAAACATAAAATAGGACCCATGGGTCGCATGGGTCCTATCAAGATCATTGGAAAGCTAAAGCCAATTTCAGCATCTTAAAGGATGCTGCCTGGCTCATAGCCAGCGGCTTCGGGGTGCTTAGCCACGAGCTCGCAGACGCGGAAGACGAAGTGGTCCACCTGCTGAGGGGCATCGCCGGAGTTGGCCTTGCCCTGGGCCATGATGGCATCCAGCGCATCGGCCTTGAGGCCCAGGCGGTCATCGGCGGCGAGGCGGGCAAGGAGGTCGTTGTGGCTGACCTTGCCTGTGCGCATGTCGCGAGCGACGGCAACGGCGTGCTCCTTGATGGCTTCGTGGGCGGCTTCGCGGCCAGCGCCGGCTTTGACGGCCTCCATGAGCACCGTGGTGGTGAGTAGGAAGGGCAGATAGCGCATCAGCTCCTGCTCGACGACGGCTTCGAAGACTTCCATTTGGTTCAGTACGGTGAGGAGCGTTTCGAGCAGGCCGTCCATGGCCAGGAAGGCATCCGGCAGCATGACGCGGCGGACGACGGAGCAGGAAACATCTCCCTCATTCCACTGGTCGCCAGCGAGGCCAGCGGCCATGGCGAGGTAACCTTTAAGGATGACGTGGAAGCCGTTGATGCGCTCGCAGGAGCGGCTGTTCATCTTGTGCGGCATGGCGGAGCTGCCGACTTGGCCTTTGGCGAAACCTTCGCTGGCGAGCTCTTGCCCAGCCATGAGGCGGAGAGTTTTGGCAAAGCTGCCGGCACCGCTGGCCACGTGGGTCAGAGTGGAGACGACCTGCATGTCCAGGCTGCGAGGATAGACCTGGCCCACGGCATCCAGGGAAGCATTGATGCCGAGGTGATGCAGGATGCGGTCCTCCAGGGCGCGGGCCTTGGCGGAGTCGCCATTGAAGAGGGTGATCTGATCCAGCCGAGTGCCGACAGCGCCTTTCAAACCACGAGCGGGATAGCTAGCGATGAGGGCATTCAGCGCCTCGACTCCCAGGAGCATTTCCTCACCGAACATGGCGATGCGCTTGCCCACGGTGGTGACCTGCGCAGCCACGTTGTGGGTGCGGGCGGTCATGGGGATGTCGCGGCACTGGGCGGCACGTTTAGCAAAGCCGGAAAGGGCGGCAATGCTCTTCTTGCGCACTTCCAGAAGGGCGCGGAAGACCTGGAGCTGCTCCACGTTTTCCGTGAGGTCGCGGCTGGTCATGCCTTTGTGGATGTGCTCGTGCCCGGCGAGGTCGCAGAACTCTTCGATGCGGGCTTTCACGTCGTGGCGGGTGACGCGCTCGCGCTCCATGATGGAGGCAAGGTTGACCTGGTCCTTCACCTTTTCGTAGCTTTCGATGACGCCATCGGGAACGGGGATGCCGAGGTCGCGCTGACCTTTGAGAACGGCGATCCAGTAGTCCCGCTCCAGCTTCACCTTGCCCTCGCCCGACCAGAGGGCGCGCATGGCGGGGGTGGCGTAACGTTCGGCAAGGACATTGGAAATGGCATCAGTCATGGGCCGCCCAAATTGCCGGGGAGAGGCGGGGAGTCAAGCTGGGGCCGCATTCCGAGAGGAATCTCTAGCTGGAGAAATGCCACTGGCCCGTGCTGCTTTCGTAAACCCAGGCATCAAAAAAGCCGCCGACGGGATCTCCAAACCACAGGCTAAAATTTCGGCCGTCGGAGCCGTAGCTGTCTTTCCCGATGAGGCGCGGCAAGGGCGGATGCGACGGCAGATCCCTGAGCGTGCGAGGGTAAGTGCCATGCGCTGTGCGATATGACTCTAAGTGAGGCAGCAAGATCTGAGGCCAGGCTTTGGCCTCGGCGATGGCCCGCTGATAAACATACTGGTTCAAGGGCCAAGCCAGAAAGCCCAAAACGACCATGTAGGCAAACACCCGTAGGACTTGTATCAACGGGGTGATGGAGCGTCCTTGGCGACGAGCACGCGCCAGGAGATAGGCGGTCAACAAGGTCACAGGCAAGCCCAGTGCCACCCCGAAGAAAATCAGCACCCGCAACACAAACGGATCCACCCACCACACGATGGCAGCAAAGAGCAGTGCTAAAACCAAGTGACCCCAGAGGCGATTCATGACACCTAGCATCCCAAGGTTAAAAATCTTTTCAGCCAGAATTTCGGTTATCGCACCTGTAAAATTACAGCGGTAAGGCTCACGAAGAGCTCTTTAACAACCCCACTGTTTTATCGGCCTGAATCACACTGCCATTCCATGATGTGACGACCGGGTAAACCTGAGCGGTAGTGGCCAAGCTTGCTAAACCAGGAATCAAGACCTCAGGAGGCCGCTTGCGACTAAACCCACGTGTGTAGATGGGTTCGACAAATGGAGCACGGAAAAGGTAATCCGCCTCCAGATCTTCCGCTTTCAGATCCGGGAAAAGCTTTTGCAAAGCTTTGAACCACGTCTGTTTGATCTCCTCTTCAGGCTGGGTGAAGCGAGGATCTGTGCGGTGAACATACTTGGTGAGATAAACCACATGACGCCCCTGCCCCCGATCCGCTTCATCCGTCAATGTGGAGGTCTCCACCACACCATCAAAAGGATGCGTGGGCTCAGGTGTAGCTAACCAATAATGCTTCGTGAGTGGACGTTTGAGGAAAAGCACGTGATTGATTACGCCCTGGAAATCAATGTCCCAGGTCAGCACTGAGGCACGTTGTTTAAAGGCTGCGGATGCTACTTTCGTCAAGGTCGGCCAAGGCAGAGTGATAAGAAGTTCATCCGCTTGGAATTGACCTTTAACCGTTTGTACAAAAGGCGTTCCGTTGGCATCCAGATCAATGCTTTCGATCTTCTCGTTGAGCCTCAAAGTCACGCCCAGGTCCTTCAAGCGAGACGCGAAGGTTTCCGTGATGCGTTGGTAGCCACCTCGGATGTAACCTTTGACCTCACCTTTGCTCTCACCCTTTTCGCGATTGAAGCGCGTCCAAAACCACAAGGCCGGGACATCGTGATAACGATCCCCAAACTTCGCCTCCAACATGGGTTTCCAAAACGTGGCAAAGGCTCGCTTCCCCGAGAGCCCCTGCAGCCACTGGGACGTGGTCATGTCATCGAGACCTTTGTCTGAACAGACTCGGCCCCAGGCTCCGGTGATGCCGACGCGGATTCGATCCAGGAAAGGCAGTGGTGAAAAGCGCAGCAGATCTACCGGCGTATTCAGCGGGAAAATACGGCCTGCGTGGGCGTAGGCAAAGGAGCTGGGTCGCCAATAAATTTCATCCGTTAAACCCAAATGCTCCAGCACGCCTAACAAAGGCCCATCACTGGGCAGCATGCAGTGGTAAAACTTTTCAAAGGTGCGTCCATCGTGCTCAAAGAACGTGCCGAGGCCCCCCAGTTGATCGGAGCCCTCCATCACGGTGACATCATGGCCCTGTTCCGCCAATCGCAAAGCGCAGGTGAGGCCACTGATACCAGCACCCAAAATGAGCACTGAACGCGGAGGTGAAGAAGCAGAAGCCATAAGTCGAGCCGATCCGTTTTATACTTTTACTTGCTGAGCGACCACATTTGCAGCCTCTGGCCTTGTGGCACGGTAGCGATTCACGACCGCCAAGTAACGCTTCAGTGTTTTCCAGATTCGCAGCTTGCTCACTCCTTCTTTGAGATCATAGCGAAGCGTGTAGGGGATCTCACCCGCCTGAGTGCCGATACCGCGCAATTTTAGCAGCACCTCCAACATGCAAACGAAGCCACTTTCCTCGACGAGTTTATCCTCGCCATAGACCTGCGCCATGCGCTTGAGCAGAGCACTGTCGTAAGCCCGAAATCCTGTCGAATAATCACGCACATTGCGGAATGGCACGATGGTCTTCATGAGAAGAAAACAGCCCAGACTGAGCAGTTTCCGGAAAGCCGACAGGCCCACAATGACGCTGCCTGGCTGGTAACGAGAGGCGATCACCAACTGCAAATCTTCCGTCTCTAAACGACGCACCATGTCCATGACATAGATGGGATCATGGGTGTTATCTGAATCCATCACCACCACCACATCGGCCACCTTCATGGCAGCAGACAGACCTGTCTGAATACCCATTCCTAACCCCTTGTTTACTTCGTGCTGGATCAGAGTGAGGGGCATTTTCCCCGCCGCTTCTCGGGCGATCTCAGCGGTGCGGTCCTTAGAGCCATCGTCCACAACAATGACTTGATACCGAAAGGACTGAGCTGTGAGCGTTTCTTGAATCCGCGCCAAAAGCGCAGGGAGGTCCTTTTCTTCATTAAAAGCCGGCAGGACAACGGCGACGGATTCGATGCGTTTCATGATCTGGGGATTCGGGATTTAAGGGGAGCAAGGCACCGCCCGCTGGTCTGGGGTGGTAGGTGTCATTAATTGGTGGGCGATCTGCCCCATAGTGGCCGTGCCCCAATGCCCTCGCAGACTGCTGAGGGTGTGGCGGACGAGCTCGATTTTCTTTTCCGCTGGCACTTGCATGGCAGGGAAAAAACTCAACTCGGGCACATCAGTCGCATCCAAGAAGTCTGTGGGATGCAGGAGCAATGAAGGCGCAACCTGCGTGAAGCGGCAGAGCACCATGGCCATATTCCAATAGGCACGCGCCAGCGGCAGAGAGTACTGCGCTAGAAAGAGCAAGTAACTCAGGTGAATGGGTGTGCGCAGCAGAGGCATCGTGGTGACAGGCATCTCCAAAAGCCCAGGCTGAATCTGGTAAGGAGTCAGTGGTGAAAAGGCACTGAAAAAACTGCCATACAGCCCTTTGCGTTTTGCTTTCTCCTCCGCCGAGAGCTTTGAGGTCATGAAGAAGTACGCCCTCGCCACAGGCCCCATAACCGTGGGGAAAAGGCTGGCATCATAGGTGTAGCCGCGCTGTATCAACAAGTCCCGCACGGCGGATGATGTGCTGAAACCGGGACCACGAAAGCCCTGAGGTTTTTGTCCTGTCGCTTCCAAAATGGCCGCTTCTGCTGCCTCGAAATCTGCCTGCAGTTCGGCTGCGCTGTAAAGATGCAGCCAGGGCTCGTGCATGTGGCTATGATTGGCGATCTCATGCCCCGCTTCGGTTAGGCTGCGCAGCGCGGCCTGGTTCTTTTCCAATGAGGCATCCTTCCCCACCACGAAGACGGTGATGCGCAGCCCTGCCCGCTTCATCGTATCCAGAATGCGTGGGGTGACACGATCCAGATAACTCGGAAAATCCTGCCACCCATCCAGCCCCTGGGTCTTCATGTAAGCCCATTGGTTATCGAGATCGAGCGAGACGCTGGCAGGCATGCGGTTCAAAGGAAAAGACACGAAGGTTTAAGATTGGAGAAGACGAGTGATGATGCGCTCTGAAGCGCGCCCATCTCCAAAGACTTTTTCGGCCTTGGCTGCATGCTCAAACCACGCGGCATCTGCCACGGCGCCGCTCAGAAGACTTTCAAGATCGCTGGCTTGCTCGCCCACTAGGCGGGCCACGCCGACATCCACCCCTTCCGGCCTTTCGGTGTTTTCACGCAGCACGAGGATGGGTTTCCCCAAAGAGGCCGCCTCCTCTTGAATCCCACCCGAATCACTGACAATGAGCCAAGCATCTGAAAGCAGGTGAACAAAGTCGGCATACCCCATCGGCGTGGTGATGATGATTTGGTCACAACCGCCTAACTCCTGAGCTGCAGCTTCTTTCACCGCCGGATTTGGATGCACTGGGAAGACCACACAGAGCTCTGGATGTGCCTCAGCAAAACGGCGCAGCAGTCGCAAATGAGTGCGCATGGTATCGCCAAAATTTTCTCGGCGATGCGTCGTCAGCAGCACCACTTTGCGCCCAGCGATCTTTTCTCTGAGCGCCGCGATTTCAGCTCCCGGAGAGGCTTTGGCCAGCGTGTGGTGCAAGGCATCCACCACGGTGTTTCCGGTGACGATGATCTGAGAATCAGGAATCCCCTCTGCCAACAAAGCCGAGCGATTCCGCTGAGTCGCCGCAAAGTGCAGGGTCGCAATCTGGGAAACCAAACGGCGATTCATTTCCTCAGGGAAAGGGCTCAGGGGATTACCAGAGCGCAGCCCCGCCTCGATGTGGCCCACTGGGATCTTCCGGTGAAAAGCTGCCTGCGCACCCCCTAGAGCCGTCGCAGTATCCCCCTGCACCAAGACATAGTCTGGCTGCACCTGCTCCAGCACGGGATCCAGGCGATCAATGACGCGGGAAAGCAGCCGATTCAGCGGTTGCCCTGCCACCATCGCTTCCAGGTCATGCGCCGGATGCACCCCAAAAAGATCAAACAGCGGCGTCAATAGATCGGCATGTTGGCCACTGTTCACTAGAATCGCCTCTACGCCCTGCCGACGTGCTTCCAGAATCAATGGCGCGACTTTGATCATCTCAGGGCGAGTGCCTAAGACAAAAAGCAGGCGTTTGTTTGTGGAAGTTCCGTTCATTCTGGAAATTTTAACATCCATGATCATTTAAGCAATAATTTCTATAAACCACCCTGAGGATTTCTGACAGACAGCCATCCGCCCATGTTCGCCGGGTCCCCTGCGGCCTGCAAGTTGATCAGCCTTGCATTCTCATGCGGCCTGCCTTTGCATGTAGATTCATACTTTTACAGAATCATGGGTGCACAATGGAAACAAAAGTGGCGGGAACTGGCCGCCGATCAAAAGGGCAAAATCGTCGGTAAACTGACACGTGAAATTCAAGTCGCCGCACGTCTAGGTGGGGCAGACCCAGATCTGAATGCCCGCCTGTATGCCGCCATCACCGCCGCACGCAAACAGAGCGTGACGCGTGACTCCATCGAGCGTGCGATCGCTAAGGGAGCCGGGATCGGTGGTGAACAGGTGAACTACCAGACGGTGGTCTTCGAGGGATTTGCCCCTCATCGAGTGCCCGTCATGGTAGAATGCCTGACCGATAACAACAACCGCACATCCTCTGAGGTGCGCGTGCTTTTCAAAGCTGGCAGCATGGGGACACCAGGTTCGGTGGCCTGGATGTTTGAGCATTGTGGCCTCATCGAAGGGCAGCATACCGACAAATCTTTGGACATCGAAGTCGCTGCTCTGGAGGCTGAGGCTGACAACGTGGAGCCGCTGGACCTGGATGAAGACGAAGCCGCAGGTCACATCGGGGCCCGTTTCTTCTGCGCCACGACGTCGCTGGATACCGTGACCAAGGCCCTGAAGGCTGCAGGTTGGCAGATCACCACTTCAGAGCTTCATTATCACCCGAAGGACTATCCTGCCCTCTCGGAAGAGCAGCATGAGTCTGTGGCCAATTTCCTCCAGGGACTGGACGGACACGCGGATGTGCACCGCGTGTATGCAGCGCTGAAGTAAGGACCATGCAGCCGCTCCCGGCTTCTTGGCTACTCTTGATTGAGCATGGCCTTGAGGCCTGCAAACATGTTGGTGGTCTCTTCCACGGAAGGGGCCTCTTTCATGTGTTTGGTGTAGTCCATCTCATCCACATAGGTGCGGTCTAGCTCATCCAGAAAGGGGCTAGGCAACTCGGCTTGGCGTTGGCCCCACTTGGTACGATAACGAACGTAACTGATGGTTAGGCGCTGACGGGCACGAGTGATGCCCACGTAAAAGAGTCGGCGCTCCTCATCCACACGATTTTCGTCGTAGCTGCGTTTGTGCGGCAGGATGCCCTTTTCCAAACCAGGCAGGTAAACGATGGGAAACTCCAGCCCCTTGCTCGCATGGAGGGTAATGAGACAGACGCCTTTTTTCTTCTCGATGTCGTCCTTATCCTCGCGCTCATCATTCAGGCACACTTCATCCAAAAAGCCTCCCAGGCCATCCTTGCGGTTGCGCTCCTGGTAGTTGCTGAGCTGAGTGAGGAAGAGAGAAAGGCCGTGCTCCCAGGCATGAAACTCCTCTGGCTTTTTCGAGAGTTTCTGGAGGTATTCCATGTACTCCACCTCCTTGAGTAAAGCCTCCGTCATGGTGACCAGGTCGGTCCCGTGACTGCCTGAGGTTGCGGCGGAGGCGGCGTATTTGGAAATGATGTCCGTAAACTGGCGAACGGCCGTGCGTGATTTTTCCGGGATCTGGCGGAGGAAATCTGGATCGCACAGGGCCACCCAAATGCTGAATTGCTTTTCCATGCTGTGGTCGCGTGCCAGCTCAGCCGTCGTTCCGCCAATGCCGCGTGGCGGCGTATTGAGGATGCGCAGCAGCGAGATGTCATCGTGCGGATTGTGCAGCACGGTGAGGTAGCTCAGGGTGTCTTTGATCTCGCGACGGTCAAAGAAGCTGCGCGCACCGACCACGCGGTAAGGGATTTTACGGGCGCGGAAGGCTTGCTCCAGCATGCGACTTTGCTCATTCGTGCGGAACAAAACGGCGAAGGATTCCCAGGGCTCTTTGTTTGAGTAGTAGGCCGTCTCCACTTCCTTGGAGATCATCTCCGCCTCTTCCACATCTTCCTCCGTAGCAATGAGGCGGACGAGATCGTTGCCCACATTGCGACTCCAAAGCGTCTTCACCCGACGACCAATGTTATTCGTGATCAGACTATTCGCCGTGTGCAGGATGGGCGTGGTGGAGCGGTAGTTTTCCTCCAGCTTCACCACCGTGGGGTTGGGGAAGAAGTTTTCGAACTCGGTGATGTTCGTGATCTCCGCACCCCGCCAGCCATAGATGGACTGATCGTCATCCCCCACCACGCAGACGTTGTAAGGTGGGGGAGTGAGGGCACGCAGGAGACGCATCTGGAGGGAGTTCGTGTCCTGGAACTCATCCACCATGATGTACTTGTGCCGCTGGTGCAGGATCTCGCGCACGCTGGCGGTGTCTTCGAGGAGCTTCACTCCCAGGCAAAGGAGGTCATCGAAATCCATGGCGTTCAGCGCCCGCATTTCATCCGCATACTTCTCAGCCACAGCGGGAATGAGATCTTTGCTAGGGTCCCCCAGATCTTCGTCGTTGTTCTTGGCTTTGCTGATGCGCCCCAGAGCCACCTGAGGGTCCATGTTCTCCTCCTTGATGAGCAGGCTCTTGAGCACCCGCTTCATGAGGCTGATCTGATCGTTCTGGGAGTAAATGACGAAGTTCTTCTTGTACCCCACGTGCTCGGCAAATTCCCGCAGGAGCTTGGCGCAAAAGGCATGAAAAGTCCCCAGGACCACCTTTTTCCCGGCGGAGCCACGCACCATGTCCTTCACACGCTCGCGCATTTCAGCCGCCGCTTTATTGGTGAAGGTCACAGACAGGATGTTTTCCGGTTTGATCCCCTCATTGACCATGTGGGCGATACGCGCCGTCACCACACGGGTCTTGCCCGTTCCAGCCCCAGCCAGGATCAGGAGCGGTCCATGAATGTGCGTAGCCGCCTGCCGCTGCTGGGGATTGAGAGTGCCTGTGAATCCGCTCATGAAAGTGTCTGACTGGATTTGGACGGGGAGCGGGGGGATGCAAGCAGGTTTCGGAAAAGGTTCAGGGAGGATGCTGCTGCGCCGCCGCCTTTCCCCACGGAATGATCATCCTTGAACCTGAAACCCCGTCCGATCAGCGTCCGTAATCGCCCGAATCACTCGGCAAGGGACGCCTGCGGCGATGACGTGGGGTGGAATGTCGCGAGTGACGACACTGCCAGCACCGATGATGGCCCCCTCGCCAATCGTGACCCCGGGGGTGATGTGGACCCCACCGCCAATCCAGACATTGTTCCCGATCTTGACCGGCTTGGCAAAGCAGCCACCTGCATTGCGCTCTTGAGGATCAAAGGCGTGATTGGAGGTGTAAATGCTGACACGGGGTCCTAGGAGAACGTTGTTTCCAATGTCCACCAAGGCCCCGTCCAAGATGACGCAATCAAAGTTGGCATAAAATCGGTCTCCTAGGGTGATGTTAAACCCGAATTCACAGCGGAAATGGGGTTCAAAATGGACTCCCTCCCCAACGCTTTTGAGAAACTGACGGAGGAGGGTTTCGCGCTGGGCGGAGGGCTGGCCAAAGCTGGCGTTGTAAGTGGTAGCGGCAAAGACGGCCTTCTCGCGGGCCTGGATGAGTTCAGGCGTGAGGTCGTTGTACATCGCTCCGGTAAGGATGAACTGGCGCTGGTCTTCGAGAGTCATGATGGGGCGAAAGGAAACTTGGTAATGCCAGTTCGTATTTCAAGGAGAGTCCGGCTGCTCACAGCGGGCCAAACCGAAGTCCCCCAAGACTTTTCTCAAAGCTGCGGACCTTCAGTCGAGCAAGCTTATCTTCGCACTGGAAAAGCTGGCTCAACTCGCTGAAGTGAGCGGATGATGATTGCAGGTAAACGTCAGATCTGGAACGCAGTACGAGCAATGGGGTGGCTAGGCCTTTGGGCGACGGTAGCTCAGGGGCAAACAGCAACGGATCTGACAGAGAAACAGGCCCAGGCCAAAGCGCTGGAAAAGCGGCTGCCCGTGCCCACCCTGACCCCTCGGGCTAGTTTTGACCTGAGCCCGGCGCGAGAAGAACGCTTTAAAAAATTTCTGCCTAAACTGTTTCGCAAACTGTCCCAGCGTGAGTCGGTCCATCTGTTGGTTTTAGGCGATGCGAGTGCGCTCAAGATCCACGAAGGCAAACAGTCAGAGACTTTCCCCGGAATGTTTGCTGAGGCCCTGGCCACTCAGTTTTTTTACCCAGGTGGTCTTCAAATGAATCCGGCCAGTCGCGCGACAGGCGTGCCCACCCTCAATCTCCGAGTCCTCGCCCAGCCAGAGGGGAGTGTTCTGGATGCTGCCGCGATTCTGGAGTCCACGGCACGGCAAGCCCCTGTGGATGTGGTCCTGATCTGCTACGGGCAGACAGATGCAGGCATGCAGGCCCCCGTTTTCACAAGGGCGATCCAGGCCGCTCTGGCAGGGGCCCAGACTCTAGGTGCTGAGGTCATTTTATGCAGTCCCTGGTTACCCGTCGCAGGGCAATCTGAGAGCGTCTTAGGCGTGACGAAACCCCTAGCAGATGCTTTGCAAGAGCTCTCGCAAGAATTGGGTCTGCTGCATGTGGACCTGGGGGATCTTTCTCGCCTGCTAGCCATCCCCGCTCCTCAGACCCAAGATGAAGCACAGTTGTTTGAGCGCATCGAACGGAGTTACCGAGAGTTTTTCTACCTGGACGAAAGCGGTCAATTCACTCCACGAGCCAGTCTGCACCGGGCTCTGGGTGGACTGATCTATCGGGATCTTTTGGATGTGCCCACGAAGCTGCCCTGGGAAACCCTAGAGGCCAAAGTGAAAACCCAGGCTGCAACCCAGCTCACACTGACTTACACCCTGAAAAATACCGGGGCCAAGGCCCTGGAGCTAACCGCTCTCCCCCTCACTGCCAATGGCTGGAAACCCGTGGAGGCCAAAGCCAACGTGGTATTGGAACCGGGAGCCTCCCAAACAATGACGGTGCGCTATGCAGCGCAAGGCGAAGCCCTGCCCTTGCAAGAAGCCCTTCTTCGCCTGCCTGTTTTAATTTGTGATGGAACACTGCCGCAGGTGGAGACCCTGCGAGCCAAGATGGAACCTGTGGGAATTGTCTGGGGACTGGAAACTCAATTTAATCAGGAAACGGGATTTCTGGCGGGTTGCCAAGTCGTGAATCCAGGATCTTCAGCCATTCAAGGAAGCTGGCGGGCAGAGTTTGCTGGCCAAAAGTTAGAAGGGCGCTTGGACCTGCCTCGAGAAGGAACGCTGCCGCTGAATTTGCGTTTTGACTTGCCCAAAGATGGCCCTGCGGTGAGCCGAGTGCCACTAAATCTGACCGTCACAGCCGGAGATCAAACGGTAACGACCACACGGCAAGTAACCTTGACCCGGAATCTGGGCCTGGGCCAAAGTGTGCCGCTCCAGACCTCGCCACAGGTCAAATCCCCTGCCCCGGTGACTCTGACCCCGCAGGCGACAGCGAAGTCCCTGACGCTGACTTTTAACCTACCCACAGGTGAAATCCTGCAAGATGCGCCGGATGGCACTGGCCCCTCCTGGCAAGTGGAGATGAATCTAGATGCCCGCAGTTATGGCAAGCGCCTGGAACAAGGCAGCACATCCCCAGTACGTGCCACAGGCAAAGCCGTGGATGGTCCTGGCAAAGTCCATCCCGTCGCAGCCTGGGCCTTTGGCAATGGGTATGCAGCGGCGTTTGAGCCGAAAGAATTTCAAGCAGCACTCATCACCCGTGGAGACTCCAGGCAGATCACCCTCACGGTGCCGCGCTCTTACCTTTACCTTCATGAGTGGGCGTTGGATAATGGTAACAGCCAGTTAGGCCTCGCTGTCCGGCTAACCCTGCGCGGAACGGAAGGCTACGTCACTTATCACCTGCCGCTGACGACGAAATCCCCCAACGATGTTGAAGCCCTAGTGGTCCTGGAGTTGACGACCAAGCCTACAGCACGCGCAACGGTCTGCGTGGACTGAGAAAAAGCCCTTGGAGCGATCCCCAAGGCCCCTTGATCCTTGCAGAGACGTGCGTTTGCGCGAGACTGTTGGGTGGCAGAGAACGACCAGACCAAACCCGCCCCGCGCTTTGAAGATTTGCGCGGTATCCTCCGTTATGTGCCGCAGTTCCGGCAGCGCGTCTTTGTGATCGCGATTGATGGTGCGCTGATGCATCAACCCGGCTTTGCCAGTCTGCTCCAGGATGTGGCCGTGTTGCAGTCTCTGAACATTGAAGTGGTACTCATTTTTGGCGCGCGTGCGCAATTGCGTTACCTGGCCAACCTGCGAGGTGTGACCCTGAGCAGTGACGACGGCATGGGCCGCACCGATGCGGCGACTCTCGAAGTGGCAGTGGACTCCATCACCCGCCAGACCAGCGCGCTGATGGCAGACCTCACCGCGCTGGAAATGCCCGTGGCTGTTTCCAATGCACTCGCCGTGCACCCCGCCGGCGTCATCAACGGAATCGATCAAGAATTCACGGGACGCATCGAGCGCGTGGATACGGAAACGCTGAGTGCGTTGCTAAAAGCAGACATCATCCCCGTGCTGCCACCGCTGGGGTATGACAGCCGGGGCACGACCCTGCGCCTAAACTCCGATGCCGTGGCGGTGGAGGTGGCGATCGCCCTCCGGGCCGCCAAGGTCATTTTTGTTTCTGAAGCCGGACTGACTGCACCTGACGGAACTCGCCTGGCCCAAATCTCCGTGGCCGATGCTCGGGAAATCTACCGCAGCAAAGACCCACGCCATGATGTAAATCTCCTTTCCAAACTGCGCTACGCGGCCCTGGCCTGCCAGGAAGGTGTACCCCGCGTCCACATCGTGGACGGCAGTCAGGATGAAGCCCTGTTGTCCGAGCTCTTCAGCAATGAAGGGGTGGGCACCATGATCCATGCCGATGACTATCAACAGATCCGCAAAGCGTATGCTCAGGACGTACCCGCGCTGCTGTCTCTGATGCAGCAGTCCATGGATGACGCCGCCCTCGTCCCGCGAAGCCGGGAAGAGATCTTGGCCAAAATCCAGGACTTCTTTGTCCTCGAAGTGGATGAGAACCCCATCGGCTCAGTGGCCGTTCATAGCTACGACGAAGGAGGCAAAAAAATCGCCGAACTGGCCTGTCTCTTTGTGCGGCGCAGCCATAAGAATCGCGGTCACGGCCAGAAACTGGTGGCCTATGCCGAAGAGATTGCCCGCCAACGCGGCTGCGATGTTTTGGTCGCGCTGAGCACCCAAGCCTTTCGCTTTTTTGAAGAAAAGATGGGCTTTGAAGTGACCACGCCCGACTCCCTTCCTGCCCCAAGGCGGATGAAGTATGATAAAAGCGGTCGTAACTCCAAGGTCCTGATGAAGTCCCTGAAGTGATTACAGGGGTTCAGTCCTCTGCAACGCCTTCCTCTCCGTGACCTTCTTCAGCCATCCGCTGAATAATGCCGGAGAGGTACTCGATGTATCCATGCACATCCAGATGATCCGATTCTGGTTCGCCACGCACCGCATACAGCCAGCCAACCTCATAAGGATCGGTACGCACCACACAAGCGTCTTGCTTTAGGTAGGGATTCCCACCCGCGAAGTGCCCCTGCATGACGGCATAGACATCTGAGGCTGCCTTGAATCCTTCGACCCAGCCAATGTTCTTTCCAGGCTCGACGAGATCTCCATCTTGGGTAGGCCATTCACAGTCAACCAGCTCCCCCAGCATGCGAGTAGCGAACTTGGTGAAGCCTACACGCCAAAGACCAGGCTCACCTTCCACCGGGGCCATCCAATAATGGGAACGGGAATAACGATAAGTCTCAGGAAAACGGGCTGAGAAACGGGCGTGTTTGAATCGAACGGTCGGGAGGGACATGCAGGCGGCAGAAAACGGAACGAAAGCGCTCCGTCTATTGTAGCGGTCAAAAGTATTTGAGAAAAACGGAGCTAGATTGCGAGGAGGTTTTCAAGGCAATCATCTCACAAGAACCCTTTATTTTCCGAGTTCCAGGCAGACCACGTGGCCCTCAGAATTACGAGCGTAGAGGAGGCCGTTGGCCAAGACGGGTGTGCTCCAGCACTTACCGTTGAGGATTTGAGCGCGAGAGTTCTCGATGTACTTCTCAGGACTTGCTTTGACTTCAATGAGTTCACCCTTGGCTGTAAGAACGAGCAGGCGGCCATCGGCACTAGCGGTGAGCGAGGCAAAACCGACCTCTTTCTCTGCCCACATTTCCTGCCCATCGCTGAGACGCACACATTTCATGGCGCAGCGGCTATTGTGGTCGCCATCAATGCCGTAAATATGCCCCTCCAGGATGATGCTGGAATTAAACATGTTTTTGAGAGCCTTGTTCTCCCAAACTTTCTCAGGCTCACCAGCGCCCAGTTTCAAAAGAGCACATCCCTTGTTATACCCCGTGGAGATGAAAAGGTTATCCCCCACAAGAATGAGATCCGCCGCATTCACACCATATCGGGTGTTCCACTTGAAGGACCAGAGCTGCTGGCCGCTTTTTACATCCACGGCGATGTAGGCATCGCCAGAGCCAATCACGGCCAGTTTTTTGCCCGCATGGGAGATGGGATACGGAGTCGAATATCCGGCATTGTCCACTTCACTTTTCCAGAGGGTCTTGCCCGTCGCTTTTTCGACGGCCATGCCGGCTTTACCCACATTCAGAATGAGCAGATTGTCCTGCACCAGGGGGGCCCCTGCAAAACCCCAGTCAGGAATATTGGCTTCGGTCTCTTTCTGGACGTTTTTTTCCCAGACCACTTTGCCAGAGGCGGCTTCCAGACAAAAGAGATCTCCCCAGCGGCTGAGGTGATAAATCTTGTCGCCATCGAAGGTGGGAGTCGCAGAGGTTCCACCTTCGTAATATTTGTCGCCCAAATCGGCTGCGTAACTGTGCTTCCAAAGCTCTTTACCGCTCTTCGCATCAAAACAATAAACCGTGTCCTGATCCTCGGCATGGCCAGTGGTGAGCACTTTTCCCTGCGAAACCACAAAAGAAGAAAATCCTAAGCCAACCTCAGCCTCCCAAACAACCTTGGGATCCGCCTTTAATTGCCACTCCTTTTCAGCCGTGATGCCATCAAATGTAGGGCCACGCCAGATGGGCCAATCGGCAGCCAAAGCAGCCGTGGAAACACTGGCAATCAAAAACAGGCGGGGGAGAAGCGGGGTGGCCTTCATACAGGAGTGATTAACGTTCGACGGGGGACATCTGGCAACAGGGCTTTGCAAAGGACGGATAGATACCCAAAAAAAGCCCCGCCATGAAGCGGGGCTTTTTGAAAACAACCAACGGAACCAACAACAACCAGCGATTAACGCTTGGAGAACTGGAAACGCTTGCGGGCACCTGGGCGACCTGGCTTCTTACGCTCTTTAGCGCGGGAATCACGGGTCAGAAGGCCAGCCTTCTTGAGAACACCACGATGCTCAGGATTCACAGTGATCAGAGCGCGGGAGATGCCGAGCTTCACAGCGCCAACCTGACCGGTGATACCACCGCCACAGGCGTTCACATTGAAATCATACTGCTGACGGGTATTCGTCAGGGCCAGAGGGGTCAGAATCTGGTTCTGAAGGGCGACGGTTGGGAAATACTCCTCAAAGTCGCGACCGTTGACGGTGATGGAACCGGAACCGGCCAGGATGTGCACGCGGGCGATGGCGGTCTTGCGGCGGCCAGTGGCGTTGGTGATGGGCTTGCTCATGAAACGTGATCTAAGGGAAAATTAGGCGACGGAGAAAGCCTTCGGGTTCTGCGCCACGTGAGGATGCTCTTCACCAGCATACACTTTCAGCTTGGTGATGATGGCATTGCCCAGGCGGTTGTGTGGAACCATGCCTTTCACAGCGCGGTGAACGAGAAGCTCAGGGCGACGTTGACGGACTTTTTCGACGGTCTCCACCTTCTGGTTACCGATGAAACCACCACGCTTGCTGGTGTAGGTCTTCTGCTGCTCTTTCTTGCCAGTCACGCGGACTTTGTCTGCATTGATGACGACGACGAAATCACCCGTATCCACGTGGGGGGTGAAGGTAGGGCGGGTCTTACCGCGAATGAGGTTAGCGGCAGCCACGGCGACCTGGCCCAGGACTTTGTCCTTGGCATCAATGACCCACCATTGGCGGTTCATGTCTTCGGCTTTGGCAGAGAATGTCTTCATAAGGTTCTTGAGAAAAGCGCGGTGAGTGGCAACGAGCCGCCGCGTTAAAATGAGGGCCGCGAGAGTAAAAGTTTCCCGCGAAGTGTCAAACGGAAACTCGGTCTTATTCACAAAGATTCGCAAATGAAGTCGCCTTCCGGTCTCTTTCTATGGCTGTCAGCAGCCGATGAAGCAAGAGGGATCTTGATTTTATATGGGCTGAAGCACTGTTTCGCGTCCTTTTGCTAATCTTTAAATGCACTTCAAAATCTTAAGGGCTGAAAAAATCATACTTTTTAGATGCCGAAAAAGGATGCAAAAAGCGGGTTAAACTGGCTAAGTCTCTCAATGCTGAGAGGAACGGAAGCGATTCAGGCCATTTTGCCGCAGACTTGGCTCCAACGTTTTTGTGAAAGTTCCCGCACTCGGACACTCCATTAATCGCCTCGTTTTCCAGATCCCCCCATCGCTCTCATGAAGGCTCACCATCCCGCTAATGAAGCCCAGCGCCTGAAAGTTCTCCATGATTATGCGATTCTTGATACCCCTGCGGAACCTGAGTTTGATGCCCTGACAAACCTAGCTGCTGATCTTTGCCAGACACCCGTCTCCACCATCACCCTGGTAGATGGCACCCGGCAGTGGTTTAAATCGAAGGTGGGCTTGGCCGTGGACCACATCCCTCGCACGGCCAAGATCTGCGCCTATGCTTTGGAAAATGAAGGGCTGCTGCTGGTTCCAGATACCCTCAAAGACTCACGTTTCGCCAATAATCCCCTGGTTCTAAACGAACCCAAAATTCGCTTTTATGCAGGCACGCCACTCATTACCCCTGAAGGTGAGACACTAGGCACGCTATGCGTGGTGGATTTGGTTCCTCGTGAATTGACGGAATCTCAAAAGCACATCTTAACTGTTTTAGGACAGCAGGTGATGACCCGCCTGCAACTGCGACGTCAACAGCGCCAGCAGGAACGAACGGAAATCGCCCTCCAAGAAAGTGAAGAACGCTGGCAGTTTGCTCTTTTGGGGAGCGATCTCGGAGTCTGGGACTGGAATGCAGAAACCGATGAGGTTTATTACTCAGACCTTTGGTGCAGCATGCTAGGATACACCCAGGCAGAAATTGGCAACCGACTCGAAGAATGGTCCAGCAGACTGCATCCAGAAGATCGGGAGGCCACTTTAGCGCTAGTGCAAAAGCATTTTGAAGGTGCCAGCCCGCATTACGTTTCAGAGCACCGCCTTCGTGCCAAAGACGGCAGCTACCGATGGATCCTTGATCGTGGTAAAGTGGTCTCCAGAAATGCACATGGGCGCCCCCTGAGAGTGGTAGGCACCCATACTGACATCACCGATCATAAACGTGCAGAGCAGGCTTTACGTGCCAGCGAGGCCACCCTGGCCACGGCTCAGCGCATTGCTCAGTTCGGCAGTTGGGAGATGGATCTCACACCGACAGAGAATGAAAAACCAAGGATCTTAAAATGGTCGGACGAAGTGTTTCGAATGGCAGGTTTTTCTCTGGATGAAGTGCAGCCGACTAACCAACTGTTTTTCAGTTTAATCCCCGAAGAAGACCACGAATCTATTCGCTTGGCTGTGGCCAAAGCCATCCAGGAGAAAATCCCCTACTCCATCGTTCATCGCTTTCGACGTGCAGATGGACAAATGCGGATCCTGTATGAAACCGCTCAGGTTTCTTATGATGATAGGACTGGGGACCCCATCAAATTGGTCGGAATAGTTCAAGATGTTACCGAACGCCAGCAAGCGGAGGACAAGATTCGCCGGCTCAATCGTCTGTATGCAGTTTCTAGCAGTATCAACCAAGCCATTGTGCGTCTGCAGAGCACCCAGGAACTTTACGAGCAAGCCTGCCGCATCGCTGCGGAGTTGGGAGGCTTACGAATGGCCTGGGTCGGCATGGTGAACCTAGACGGCACTCGACTGGATGTACTGGCTAAGCACGGGCATGATGCAGGCTTTTTAGACGGCGTTGATCGAACGATAGGAGAAGATGCCCTTTGCGGTGGCCTCTCCACTCAGGCCTATCATGAAGACCGCATCGTTTACTGCAATGACCTTGCCAATGAAGCAGAGACAAAGCCGTGGCACCAACAAGCGCGGCAACGCGGTTACCTCTCATGCGCGGCATTTCCATTGAGGATTGGCGGAAAAATTTCCGGCGTCTATACCGTGTATGGAGACCACGCCGAATACTTCCAGGAAGAAGAACTGGCTCTCCTGGGAGCTCTCGCCAGCAATATCTCATTCGCCATCGAGGCGCGGCTGCAAGAAGAACACAGACTGCAAGCGGAGACTTCCCTGCAAGAATCCCAACGAAGCTTTCATGAGATGGCTGAAAACATCGGGGAGATTTTTTACAATTACGATGTCATTCAACAACGCCTACTCTACACGAATCAAGCGTATGCCCAGCTCTGGGGAAGATCCTGCGAAAGTGTCTATGCAGACCCACTCTCTTATCTGAAATACATCCACCCCGAAGATCTCCCTTTTGCTGAAAAGGCTTTTGAACTCCAGCTCGCAGGTCAAGCCACCAATGTCGAGTTCCGCGTCACACGTCCAGATGGGAGCCAGTGTTGGGTACATGAGCATGGAGTGCCCGTTTTGGATGAAAGCGGGCGCGTGGAGCGCATCGTAGGAACCATGCGTGACATCACGGAACGCAAGCTGGCAGACGAACAAATCCGGCAAAGTGAAGAACGCTTTCGCATGCTTTCTAAAGCCACGAATGATGCCATCTGGGATTGGAATCTACAGACAAATATGATTTGGTGGAATGAGGGATTTGAAACCCTTTTTGGTTACCAGCGTGACCAGATTGATCCCACCATTCAATCTTGGTATGATCGTATCCACCCGGAGGAAAAAGAAGCCACGATCGCCAACATCCACCACGCCATTGACAGCGGCGAAGACTCCTGGACGGCTGAATATCGCTTTCGTCGGCAGGATGAACAGTACGCCGACGTAATGGATCGTGGCCACATCATTTACGATACTCAGGGTCGAGCGGTGCGGATGATCGGAGGAATGACAGACCAAAGTGACCGCAAAAAACTCGAGCAACAATTCCTCCGGGCCCAGCGCATGGAAAGCATTGGAACTCTGGCCGGTGGGATCTCCCATGATCTAAACAATGTGCTAGCACCCATCATGATGTCCATCGAGCTACTGCAGATGGATGAGACCGATAGCCGCAGGCTAAGCATCCTTTCAACCATCGAAGCAAGTGCCCGCAGAGGATCTGAAATGGTCAAGCAGGTCCTTTCTTTTGCGCGCGGAGTTGAGGGTCAGCATCTGGATCTGGAGATCGGCAGCCTACTCCACGAAGTGGAAAAAATCGCCAACGAGACCTTCTTTAAAAGCATCACGGTAGAGACGGACTTTCCAAACGATTTATGGCAAGTGCAGGGAGACCCCACTCAACTGCATCAGGTCTTGATCAACCTCTGCGTGAATGCACGGGATGCGATGCCCACAGGAGGTAAGTTGACGCTCTCTGCCTGCAATCAGAAAATGGATGAGCACTATGCCGCCATGAATCTGGATGCAACGCCAGGGCCTTATGTGGTGATCCAGGTGGAAGATACAGGTGTGGGCATGACACCACAAATTCTCGAAAGGATCTTTGAGCCCTTCTTCACCACCAAAGAGCTGGGTAAAGGCACCGGTCTAGGACTCTCCACGACCCAAGCCATCATCAAAAGCCACGGGGGCTTCATTCGAGTTTACAGTGAAGTCGGCATGGGGACGCGTTTTCGTGTTTATCTACCCGCCCTAGCTCACAGCACCAGCGCAGAAGACGCCGAAGAACGGGTAGAATTGCCGCGAGGTCAGGGAGAGTTGATCCTCGTCGTGGATGATGAAGCTTCGGTGCGCAACATCACTAGCCAAACGCTGGAGGCCTTTGGTTACAAAGTGCTCACCGCCGCTGACGGTGCCGAAGCAACAGCCATCTTCGCAGTACAAAAGCAAAACATCGCCGCAGTCATCACCGACATGATGATGCCTGTGATGGATGGCCCTTCGACCATCCCCGTCCTCATCCGCATGAATCCTCAAGTGCGCATCATTGCCGCCAGTGGTCTCAATGCGAACGGCATGGTAGCCAAGGCCATGAGTGCTGGCATCCGTCACTTTTTACCCAAACCCTACACGGCGGACACTTTGCTCAAGATGCTGAAGCGGGTGCTTGAGGAGCCTCAACCCCCACCCCTTTCATGAGTCCGTTCAACCTTGTTGGGCACAGTCGAGACCGAGGGATCCTCCTTGCCACGACTTCAACTCAGTAACCAGCCTCAGCCCACACCATCAGCCTGCCAGATCTCCCTAACAACGGATTTGACCATCGCCCCACCGCCCATGACTCCTGTCTTGATCGTTGATGATAAGAAAGCCGACCTGCACGAAGTGGCGGCTCTGCTGAGGGAACATGGCCACACGGTGACAATGGCACACAATACCCCAGCATCTCGCCATGAGCAGGATGAGGCATGGCTCAAACTCCAGCAAGAGAACCTAGAGCTCAAACAGACCATCCAAAAACATAGCCAAACAGAAGCTGCTCTGCGTGCAAATGAGGCCAGTCTTGCCGCAGCTCAGAGAATCGGTCACTTTGGCAGTTGGGAACAGGACTTGAAAGACCTCGAAGAACGCGCGGCCAATCCGATGCGTTGGTCCGATGAAATGTTCCGCTTAGCTGGGTATGAACCAGGAAGCATTGAGGCGACAAATGAGCTCTTTTTCCGCCTCGCGCATCCCGATGACCATGAGGCTATTCGTGCGGCTGTCACTGACGCCATCCGGGAGAGAAAACCTTACTCCGTCATCCATCGGCTCATTCGTCCAGATGGCGAAGAACGCATCGTGCACGAGATTGCTCAGCTCTTTTTCGACGAGTCCACAGGGGCACCGTTGAAGATGATTGGCACCGCCCATGACATCACGGAGAAGCACAGATCTGAGGTCGCGTTTGAAAAGAGCGAACAAGATCTGCGACTGCTCGCTGGGCAGCTCGATAAGGAGCGGTTGAGGTTGGTGACCGCCCAGGCCGTGGCCAAAGTCGGAAGTTGGGAAACCAATCTCCAGACTTTTGAGGTGCAATGGTCCGCAGAAGCTCACCGTATTCATGAGACTCATGAAGCGACTTTCCACCCCACCCATGAGGCATTTCTTCAAATCGTCCATCCAGATGATCGCGAGGCAGTGAACGCAGCCTTTTTGGGATCGTTGCAAGTTAAAACGCCGTGCGAGCTGAAACACAGACTGCGGATGCCAGACGGAAGGATCAAATACATCCAGGAGCGCTGGCAAGTATTCCACGATCATAACGAGCAGCCCCTGCGTGCCCTGGGTACCTGCCGGGACATCACTGAACAGGTGGAAACGGAGAGCAAGATGCAACTGACCACCGACCTTCTGCGGGCAGTGGCAGAAGGAACACCCGATGCGGTTTTCGTGAAAGATCTCGAAGGTCGTTACCTCCTTTTCAATCAAGGAGCCTGCAAGCTGGTGGGAAGATCTGTCGAAGAAGTGCTAGGCCAAGATGACCTCTTCCTCTTTGGGCCTGAGGGGGCCCGTGTGGTCAGGGAGAGTGACCGTCAAGTCATGGCCACCAATCAAGTGCTCATCACGGAAGAAGTCCTGACAGCCGCAGGGGTGACACGCACCTACAGTGCCACCAAGGCTCCCTACCGGGATAATCAGGGTAACGTCATCGGAATCATCGGCATTTCCCGCGATGTGACGGACAGCAAAACGGCGGAGATCAAGTTGCGAGAACAAGCCACGCTGCTGGACAAGGCCCAAGATGCCATCCTGATGCGCAGTTTGGAGCACCATATCCTCTACTGGAACCGGAGTGCTGAACGGCTGTATGGCTGGACGAAGGAGGAAGCTCTAGGCAGGTCCATCCAAGAGATGCTGTACAATGACCCTTCAGCCTTCCTGGAGGCCACCGCAGCCACGATCAAAAAAGGCGAGTGGCATGGCGAACTTCAGCAGACAAACAAAGATGGGCAGGACATCATCGTCGAAGCACGCTGGACGCTTGTGCGTAGCGAGAGCGGCGAACCGAAAGCGATCCTGGCCATCAATACAGACATCACAGAACGCAAAAAACTGGAGCAACAATTCCTGCGTGCTCAGCGAATGGAAAGTATCGGCACTTTAGCAGGCGGCATAGCGCATGACCTCAACAATGTGCTAGCCCCAATCATGATGGCCATAGAGCTTTTGAAACTTCATGAGTCTGACAGCAATCGCCTCAACATTCTTTCGACCATCGAAGCCAGTGCCAAAAGAGGGGCTGACATGGTCAGCCAAGTACTTTCCTTTGCTCGTGGAGTCGAAAGCCAGCAGCTCGACGTTCGGCTTGGACTCCTGATTCAGGAAGTCGAAAAAATCGCCAATGAAACCTTCTTCAAAAGCATCCAGGTCAACACTCAAGTAGCAGATGATTTGTGGATCGTCCAAGGAGACCCGACCCAATTGCACCAAGTCTTGGTGAACCTCTGCGTCAATGCCCGCGATGCGATGCCGGAGGGTGGAACGCTGACCCTTTCAGCCCATAACGAAATTTTAGAAGAGACGTCTGCTGGAATGAACCTGCAGGCCGAGCCCGGCCCCTACATCGTGCTGAAGGTGATGGATACAGGAATGGGGATGCCCTCAAAAACCATCGAGCGCATCTTTGAGCCCTTTTACACGACCAAGGAACTCGGCAAAGGCACCGGTCTGGGGCTTTCCACCACGCTGGCTATCATCAAGAGCCACGGCGGTTTCATTCGCGTTCACAGCGAGCCGGGCGTCGGTAGCCAGTTCCTTGTTTATCTCCCAGCTCAGACGGATAAACGCCCCGAACAGAGCGAGGCCAAATCTTTGGATCTGCCTCGTGGCCAGGGCGAGCTCATCCTGGTGGTGGATGATGAAGCTGCCGTGCGCCAGATCACTCGGCAGACATTGGAAGCCTTCGGCTATCGTGTCCTGCTGGCCAATGACGGGGCCGAAGCCACCGCCTTTTATGCGATGCAGAAAGACCACATCGCCGCCATCCTGACGGACATGATGATGCCCGTGATGGACGGCCCCACCACCATCCCCGTTCTGCTACGCATCAATCCTCAGGCACGAATCATCGCTGCGAGTGGGCTCAATGTGAGCGGCATGGTGGCCAAAGCCATGAATGCAGGGGTCAAACATTTCATCCCGAAACCCTACACTACCGAGACCTTACTGACGAAGCTACGGCAAGTTTTGACTGAGCCTCCTCATTGGTGATCCGATGATCTACCTTCATCAAAATAGCGCATCCTGAAAACCAGGATGCGCCTTGAAAATCACGGCATGAAGGCTGCCGAAACGGAACTTATTTGCCCCACACCTTCAGCAGTGCAGCAGCCATATCGGCCGGGGAATCAGCCACCGAAATACCGCACTCAGCCAGGATACGCTTCTTGGCTTCAGCGGTATCGTCCGCACCACCGATGATGGCACCCGCATGGCCCATGCGGCGTCCCGGAGGGGCGGTGGCACCGGCGATGAAGGCTGCGATAGGCTTCTTGATGTTGTCCTTGGCCCAGAGGCCCGCTTCCACTTCCGCATTGCCACCGATTTCACCGATCATGATGATGGCTTCAGTCTCAGGATCTTCATTGAACATCTTCAGGATATCCAAGTGGTTGGTGCCATTCACGGGATCTCCACCGATGCCGACGCAGGTGCTCTGGCCGTAACCACGGGTGGTAAGCTGCCAAACAGCCTCATAGGTGAGGGTGCCGGAGCGGCTGACGACGCCGACATTGCCACGCTTGTGGATGTAACCTGGGGCGATGCCGATACGGCAGCCACCGTGAGATTTTTCACCCAGACCTGGGGTCACCAGACCCGGGCAGTTAGGGCCGATGAGGCGCGTCTTGCTGCCTTTCATGGCAGCTTTCACGCGGATCATGTCATTGACCGGGATGCCTTCCGTGATGGCGACGACGAGGTCCAGACCTGCATCCACACCTTCCAGGATAGCGTCCGCAGCGAAGGGAGGCGGCACAAATATGACGCTCACCGTAGCCCCACTCTGCTTCGCAGCTTCCGCCACGGTGTCGTAAACAGGCACCTTGTGGCTGCCGTGGTCGAAGGTCTGGCCGCCTTTGCCAGGTGTCACACCGGCCACGAGCTGTGTGCCGTAATCAAGCGATGCCTTAGCGTGGCGGGAACCGAAGTCCCCCGTGATGCCTTGGACGAGAATGCGAGTGTTTGTGTCAACGAGGATGGCCATGATGGTGTGGGGGCGGAAAACTGGGCTGCCCAGGCGTGGGCACTCCATCATAGAAACTCGGCACGCAGCGTCAAGGAGCGGTCCAGAATAAAATCAGCTCCGGTTTGACAACGATGCCGTGCAGCATTTAGCCGGAAGTCTTCCTAAACAGTCCCGATGATGTCTTCGCTCCCCTTCCCGCTTGCTCTCGTCTGTGTGCTTGGTCTGGCCAGTTGTGCCGCACCCACGCCCAAACGGCAGGCTTTTCCGGCATTGGACAAACAGATCGAGGCCCAGGTAAAAGCAGGGCGAGAGGTGGTTTATCCCGCACTGATCAAATCGGTAAAACCAGAATTCCCGGCTCTGCCTGCTGAAGGCAGTGTCTGGGCTGTGCTGCACGTCAGCGAGACTGGTAAAGTGCGTGAAGTGAAGACGGTAGGAGACACGCCCCTTCTTTACCAGTCAGCTATCCAAAAAGCCCTCCTGCAATGGCAATTCCATCCGGGAAGCGTTGATGGACAGCCGTCTCATTTTCCCATGCAGGTAAAAGTCACATTCTCAATGGGCAAGGATCGCCAGAGTATTGAAGCTGCAAAAGCGAAAGAAGGCCTGGCTATCAACCTCAATGACTGGGTTATCCAAAGCGCTTTCCCTGAATTGACCCGGAAGCTCCAACAAATGCGCGAGCAGGGCAAAAAAGTCGTTCCGCCAAAGGTCGTAAAAAAAGCAACCGATGTAAGGCATCCAGATCCGAGGAAAACAGGCACGATCCCAACCGCATTCATTGTGGATGAAAAGGGGCGTCCAACGAACATCCACATCCTGGGGGAGGTCCCGAAAGCCTTTCAAGAGACGGTCGCCAATGCAATTCTGACCATGGAGTTGCAGCCTGCCACTGTTGATGGCAGTCCGCATCCATATCCAGCCGCTCTTAGATTCACCTTCAGGACCCGGGGTGCCAGATAGCCCCTATTCCACCATCGCCAGCTTGACCAGCCCACCCTGTTTTGGGGCCACAACTTTGCGGTAAAAGCAGTTGTTGCGTTTGGTGTGGCAGCAGCCGCCTCCATGCTGGATCACTCGCAGGATGAGCGCATCCTGGTCACAATCCGTGCGGATTTCGACAATTTCCTGAAATTCACCGCTCGTTTCCCCTTTGTGCCAAAGCTGGTTACGGCTGCGGCTCCAGTAAACAGCCTGCCCTTTTTCCAGCGTCATGCGCAGAGACTCCTCGTTCATGTAAGCCAGCATCAGCGCTTCGTCGGTATGAGCATCCACGGCCATCGCAGCGATGAGACCATGCTCATCGAACTTGGGGGCAAAAACGAGGCCTTCTTCGATGACCTTTTTGGTTTCACGGGAACCGAATTGATACGGGGTGGTGGTTGTCATTGGGGGCTAAGAAGATACGCCACTTTGCCAAAACCAAAATGCTTTTGTTCGACTTCTGGCTGGCTCACGCTAGGAAAGGAGGGCACTGCCATGACCCTGGACGACACCTTCTCTACAGCCCCCGGTTTTTTCCTCTCCTTTGAGGGGTCTGAGGGCTGTGGCAAGTCCACCCAGATCCGCCTGTTAAAAGATCGCCTGGAAGCAGCAGGTCAGCCCGTGGTGATTCTGCGTGAGCCCGGCGGCACAGCCGTGGGAGAGGAAATCCGCCATTTGTTGCAACATGCCAAAGCGGGCGAAGGCATGAGCCCGGAGGCAGAACTGCTACTTTTTGCCGCCAGCCGCGCCCAGATCGTCCGAGAGAAAATCCGGCCTCTCCTCGCCACTGGCACTCTGGTCATTTTGGATCGTTTTCTCGATTCCACCACGGTCTATCAGGGCATGGCGCGCGGGCTGCCACTGGAGAGTGTGCACGCGATCAATGCCTTTGCCACGGGGGGCACCCTGCCCCATCTGACTTTGGTCTTGGATATGGATGCCGTCACCGCCCGCCGGCGAATTGATGACTCGGGCAGGGAGCTGGACCGGATGGAAAGCCAGCCTCTCGCCTTCTTTGAAAAGGTGCGCGAAGGGTATCGCCAGCTCGCCCAAGCGCAGCCTCAACGCATCACGATGCTGAACGCCGACCAGCCGCCAGAGACACTCCACGCTGACATCTGGTCCCTCCTGCAGACACGCCGCCATGCCCTTTAAGCCCGACCACGCCCTCACCCTCATCACTCGTGCCCAAAAGTTGGGCCGCTTAGCGCATGCCTACCTCATCACGGGGCCGCGCGAGGCTGATCGTGAAGGTTTTGCGGCCCAGGTCATGAGCCTGGTCACCGCAGCCCGCCATGCAGATCTGGATGCCTGGTCCCAGGAAGGAGCCATCATTCTGCGCCCCCAAAGCAAATCGCGCCGCATCAAGGTGGGAGACGATGCCGATGACGTGGGCACCATCCGTTATCTCGAGCGGATGATCCACCGCACCACGGGTCCTGGGGGCTACAAGCTGGGAGTCATTGTGGATGCCGAGCGCATGAACGACCAGGCACAGAATGCCTTTCTCAAAACACTAGAGGAGCCCCCGCCACGCACCCTGCTGCTGCTGTTGACCACTCAGCCTGGCCAGCTTCTGCCCACCATCCGCTCTCGCGTCATCGAGATTCCCCTGCTACCTCCTGGGGGCGCACGCAAGTTCACCGAGCACGAACAAAAGCTACTGGCCGTTTTGGAAAAACTGACACGGAGCCAAGCCGGTGGCAGCATCTCCGCTGCACTGGGTCTCAAGGCCGATTTCCAAGCCATCCTCGAAGACCTCCATGGCGACATCAAGGAAGAGCAGGAAGACGAATTCGAAAAGGAACAAGATCACTACAAGCAGACCACGGATGGCACTTGGTTAAAGCAACGTGAGGAGCAGGTAACGGCGCAGATCGAAGCTACCTACCTCCAACAGCGCGATGCTTTGATGGATCTTTTGCTGGCGTGGATGGGCGACATCGCCCGGCAGCAGGTCGGGGCGGAGCATCTCGACCTTCCCGAATACGCAGCAGCGACCGCAGCGCTGGCCCAGCGTTGGGATCCCGGTGAAACCACCAAACGCCTGCGCACCCTGCGCCAGCTGGAATCCCACCTGCACACGAATGTGAACGAAGGCTTGGCCCTCGAAGTGGGCTTCATTCAAGCCTTTGGCAAATAGCCCGCAGCACCTCAGGGTTCCTGGCCGAACCACACGCTCATGGCCTTGCCAGAGTAGCCCGTCATCTCCAGGTACCCCTGCCCTGTGATCTCGCGGCCATTGGACTGCCCTGTGTAATCCACAGCCCCCTCCCAATAACCGAGCCCAGGCGTGGACTCTGCTCGAAACTCCTGGTTAGGCAAAACCGCACTGCTTTTCAAAGTGAGGCCTTGGCTGGGGATCTCGATGTGCCACTGAATGGGATAAGCCGCCCCTCCCGGCGATTTCCAAATTTGCCCTGGAGACAGCTTGAAGTCCTTGGCAGTTAAGCTCACCACGGTGCCATCGGCACGGATCAGCGTGCCCGCACTGGAATCGCTCTTGCCATCGCCTCGCAGTTGGAAAAGCATCAGCTCACTGCCGTCGCTCAATTGCGCACTGAACCAGTCCCAGCCCACCGTTCCTTTTTCCAGGAAACTCGTGCCGAACTCGTGATCCATCCAGCTCTCCCCGCTGACTTCGAAGGTTTCACTCTCCACTCGGATGATGCCACCAGTCGGCATGCGCGTGAGGGAGTAATAGTGACTGGCATTGCCAGGTGTCACACCTTTTTGGCTGATGCCCTCCGCCCCATGAATCACCGCTGGCTTCCCGGACTCCAGTTCCAATTCGATTGAGAAATCTCGATCTCCACCCTTTAAGCTAAACTTCCCGTTAGGCAGAGTCAGGCATTGCCAGTCCTCATTCCAGACACGCTGCTCCGTCGCCCCGGCAAGGTCAGGCCCCGCACGATTGAGACGGTCGGCGTGATAATACTTCTTTCCGGCCACATCCGTCAGGGCCAAATGTGCCATCCACACATCGCGCAGCGCCCAGGGAGATTTCACCATGGGTTCTGCCACCGCTCCGATCCGGAAAAAAGTGAGCTGATAACCAAAACGCTGTCCCTCCTTGGACCTCACGTTCCCTGTGAAATACCACCACTCGATCTTGTGCTGAGGATGCTGCCCATGGTCGCGTGGGAAGGCATAGGTGTAACCAGGCATGGAAGGTTTCCACTCCTGCGCCTGAGCTTCCGAAGGGCAAAATAGAACCACCAACGCACTGGCCACAAATGTGCGTGAGACACTGCGCCGCGCAGGCCACAGGCCTGCAATCATGGTACCGATCACCGTCAGTAACGTCGAGCCCAGGAGAAAGAGCCAAGGGGTATAAAACTGAATGCTCCAGCCAAAACTCTGAGGATTGATCACATGGATAAGGACGAGCGAAAGCAGCATCCCCACCACCAGGCCCAGCCCTTGACTGACCGCTCCAAGCAAGCCCGACTCAATGACGATTGTACGCCGCACCTGCCCAGCTTCTGCCCCGGCAATGCGCAACAAACGAATCTCCTCTTTCCGTTCCAGAACCAGCGTCATCATCGTCGCCGCCACTCCAGCCATCGCCACCAGAATGGCGATGATTTCCAGCGCCCAGGTGATGGCAAAGGTGCTATCGAAGATACGCAGCACCTCCTGTCGCAGCCCAGCATTGGTAAAGATAGCGACAAAGCCGCGCCCATCGAGCTGCTGCACCAGTTCCGTTTTGACCGTCTCCGCATCGGCACCAGGTCTCAGATACATCGCCACATGGGTGGGCAGACTCTCGCCAAACCAATTTTGAAACAGGCTCTTGTCCATCGTCAGGGTGCCGCTGTCATTGGAGTAGTCATAAAACTGTGCCGCGATGCGAAAGGCGTGATCCCCCTTCGGTGTAGGCAGGGTCACCAGATCTCCCTCCTTCACGCCAAAACGCAGCGCAAAACTCTCCGAGACGAAGACCTCCCCTTTATCCTTGGCCTGACGCAGCATAGCCTTGGCATCCCCACGCGTCTTCATTGCGATCCGCCCATGCTGTATCTGCACCTCAAAATCACCCGTGCCCAGCTTAATGATGCGGTCCTGAAACGGCACGTCCATGGAGCGATACCCGTCAAAAGCCAGAACCGCCGGGTGCTCCCGTAGCGTCTTGAGCGTGGCTTCAGAAAAGGTCGGCGGGCTTTGACTGCGCGGCGGCGTGCCTGGCCGCACGTAGAGATCCGCCCCCAGCGTTTGATCCACCCAATACAGTACCGTCTGGCGAAAGCTGCCCACCATCACTGCAATGGCCACCGTCAGGGCCAGACTCACGGCCAGGGCTGCGACAGAAACTGAAAGCCGATGGGTCGAGGCCCGGATTTGCGAAGCCGCCAGCCGTCCTTCAATACCAAAAATTCGCCCCAAAATCCCACGCAGCATTTGAGCCGTGCCACGCAACACCATCGGCACCAGCAGGGACATTCCGGCAATGGCACACAGGCAGGCAAAATAGCCCCACAAAGGCAGCCCCGCCACAGCGGGCTGCATTGCCGCAGCATAACCAACGATCAGACAAATGAAGGCAGGCACTCCTGCCTTCCATAGAGAGGACGAGACCGGGCTGGCGTGAGTGCCCGCCTCACTTCTCATGGCCTCCACCGGTGTCACCTGAGCCGCCTCGCGTGCAGGTAGTGCTGCCGCTAACAAAGACAGTGGCAGAGCCACCCCAAAGGCCATGGCCCAATGCCCCCAAGTCAAAGCGGGCACCTGAGCCGCAGTCGCCACATAGAGAGTATCTACTGTTGTGGAAGTCAGCGCGATAGCCGCCTCAGCCATCACCTTGGCCAATGGTACGCCTAACAAAGCACCCATGAGGCCGAGAAGGGTCGCCTCACCTAGAAACAATCGAAGCACCTGGCCCTGGGTCACACCCAATGTACGGAACATGCCGATCTCTCGCCGCCGGGTCATCACCGCCACGGAAACTGTGTTGTAGATCAAAAACAGTCCCACCACGAGGGCGATGCCTGAGAGCATGGTGAGATTAAAATGAAACGCCGCCAGCATCTTCTCCACGGCGGCACTGCGCCGTTGAGGACGCGAAACGGCGAGGCCAGCCCCCAGTCGTTGTTTCACTTCTTGTTCGGCAACTTCCACCTTGAACCCCACATGGAGGCGCAGTTCGATGCGATCAATGCGTCCAGGTTTGTCCAGAATTACCTGAGCATTCGCGATGTCCATGATGGCTAAGGACTGAGCCGCCAGGGCAGACTGGGGCCCTTTTTTGCCATCGGTTTCCCCGGCCCCCAGAATCGCCGAAATAGTACATCGACGTTCACGGTCCCCTACCAGCAACTTCAGCGAGTCCCCCTGCTTCAGATGATGCCGCTGCGCAAAGGTGCGCGTGAGGAGAAGCGAATCAGGCTTCCCCAGCAGCGCCATGAGTTCCATCCCAGTGGCTGTGCCTGAGCTCCCTTCAGAAACGGCATAGTCACGCAGGGCAGGATCGCGCATGGCATCCACACCGATGACACGCAGCATCTCCCGACTTGCCCCCGCGATGGCCATGACATCGGACTCAATGACGGGCGTCGCAATGCCAAACTCACGCAACCAAGACAAGCCCGGCAGCAAGGTTTCATCCACACCCAAGGGTGCTGAAGTGATCTCCAGTGCCGCCTTGCCAGACACTGCATCCAAGGCCGCTGAGAAGCCACGCAGCGAGCCACTGTTGGCCAACTGGATGGCGAGCATGACCGCGACCCCCAGCATCACGCCAAGCGCGGTCAATGCCGTGCGCACAGGCTCACCCAGCATTGGGCGCAGGATAAAACGACGAAATAAAGAAAAACGGATCATGGGCTGAATCGCGTTTTTCATTCCACCACTCGGCCATCCTTCATGCGCAGGGTCTGCTTGGCCGCAGACGCCACTTGGGCATCGTGAGTAGCCATGAGAATGGCGATGCCGAGATCTCGATTTAGCTCTTGGAAAAGCTCCAGCACCCGCTGGCCATTGTGGCTGTCCAGGCTGCCAGTGGGTTCATCGGCAATCAGCAGCGCGGGTTCATGGATCACAGCACGAGCAAGCGCGGCACGCTGAGCCTCACCTCCAGACACTTGGTTAGGGTAATGATCCAGCCGATGGTCAATGCCCACCCGCCGGGCCAAAACACGGGCTTTTTCAAAGGCTACTTTCTCACTCACCCGAGCCAGCAAAAGCGGCATGGCGATGTTTTCCAGCACGCTTAAGGTCGGCAACAAATTGAAAAACTGAAACACAAAGCCGATCCTTTCCCGCCGCAGCTTCGTGAGGTCGCCGTCATTCATGGAGGTCACCTCGCGACCGTCGAGTTTCAGCGACCCCGCATCCGCCTTATCCATGGCTCCGCAAAGTTGGAGGAGAGTGGACTTGCCACAACCCGAAGGTCCCATCACGGCCACAAACGCCCCTGCCTCCAGGCTCAATGAAACGCCGCGCAGCGCAGGTACGGCCGACTCCGCCAAGGCATAACTGCGATGTAGGTCTGTAGCGGCAAGAATGGCGTCAGGCATGGGTAGTAGATTAACGTGCGTAGTGAACCTCCAGTTGCGCAGCAGTCTGACTCATAGCAATGGCATTCTGGCACCTTTAAATCTTCCCTGCCTGCGATTCATGCAATCTCCCCGTCACCAGTCGTCCGGAATTTTCAGCATGATCGCAGCCGCCTTTCAGCAGAACCGCACCGCCTGCCTGCTGCTGAATGTGCTGGTGGTCACCCTGGTAACCTCCTATTACCAAGTCCCCGCTGTCGCGGGAATCTGGGAAGCCATTGGCAATTTTAAACTGCGCTGGTCCTTTGCCTTCTCACTCACCTCCACCATCTTTGCCGCCGCTGTCCTTCCTTTTTGTGTTCAATCACTCATGGGCACCCTACCTCAGGACGGGAGGTACAAACGCCTCACCCTGAGCATGCTGTTCTGGGGCTATCGCGGCATGGAAATCGACCTATTTTACCGCTTTCAGGGCACCCTCTTTGGACATGACCATGATGTCTTCACCCTGCTCAAAAAGGTAGCTCTCGACCAATTCGTTTTCAGCCCGGTCTGGTTTGTGCCCACCTACCTCATTGCCCTTCGTTGGATTGACCTGGGAGCCAGTTGGAAGCGCACCCGAGCCTCCTTGGACCGCGATTTCTGGATGCGCACCTGCCCGGCCGTCATGGTGACCAACTGGCTCGTCTGGATCCCTGCCCTAGCTCTGATCTACAGCCTCCCAGCAGCTCTCCAGTTCCCGCTCTTCTCTATCGTGATGTGTTTCTTCGTCCTCATCGTGACCCTTCTGGCAGGCAGAAAAAGGGCCGCAGGAGAATGACTCCATTCACATCTGCGAGGTGCTGAGCCGACAGTTCAGAAGATCTTTTTTGCTTCGCCAATGCGGTTACGCCAGTAATAAGGACGACGCTTTGCATGAGCGATGGCGAGAATGATAACTTTCTCCCGCCAGATCATGTAGGCGATGTAAAATTCGCCAAATTTTTGAGTAAGGTTTGCTCTACGAGTCGGTGGCCGGCGCAGATTAAAGAGCAGAGAATTGCTCACAATCAGGTCCACGCAGCGGTAAAAAGTTTTTTCGAAGTCGAAAGCCAGCTCACCGTCATCATCTACATCGGCATAATATCGGATGATATCCTTCAACTCATCACGGGCTGCAGGATGTATGTCAAAGTTCTCGCTCATGCCTTGCGCTTGAGCCCAAGTTCGGCAAAAAGGGCTTCGGTGCCGTTGCGAAGCTCCTTACCGGAAATCAGCCCTACCGTTCCCTCTTCGACCTCCTGCACCCGACGGTCAATCTCCGCATCCCATTCGGCCTCCACGGAAATCTCGTTAACATCAGGCAAGGGCATCACATACTCATTCTGGAGGTCACGAAGCAGTTCTTCGATGTCCGTTGGCTCCAGATTTCGGATCTCCTTTTTGATGCGTTCAAGGACAGCACTCATGACATCAACATAGGACGACATCTGAAACTTGTCCACTTGGACTCTAATCACGATCCAGCATCACCATGGGGTCTTGGTGAAACTGGACGTGATGAGCTAAGGATCTTTCTCAGATAATCGGTGCCACAGGCACAGTCCCGGCAGCGGCCTCGATCTTCTTTTCCTTCCAGGTGCTCTGGATGTAGAGCTCGCGGAGGGCTTTGAAGTCCACGTTCGTGGGGCTGTCAGTCATGAGGTCACAGGCCTTGTTGTTTTTCGGGAAGGCAATCACTTCGCGGATGCTTTCTTCACCACAAACCAGCATGGCGATGCGGTCCAAACCGAGAGCAAGACCACCGTGTGGAGGAGCTCCAAATTTGAAGGCTTCGAGGATGTGGCTGAACTTGAGCTGCTGCTCTTCAGGCGTGACGCCGAGAACGCTGAACATCTTCGCCTGGAGGTCGCTTTCGTGGATTCGAATGGAGCCGCCGCCGAGTTCGTAGCCGTTAAGCACCACATCGTAGGCTTCCGCACGCACCTTGCCGTATTCGCCAGCTTCCAGCAACGGCACGTCTTCCGCCTTCGGGCGGGTGAAAGGGTGGTGCACAGCCACCCAGCTCTGGTCTTCAGGGCTGTAGGCCAGGAGCGGGAAATCCACCACCCAGAGGAAGTTCAGCGCGGTGCTGCCCTTCGTCAGTTGCATCATGCTGGCGATTTCCAGACGGACCTTGCCGAGGATGTTGCAGGCATCTTCCCAGGTGCCGGCATAGAAGAAAATGATATCGCCTTCTTCACCGTTCATCTTCTCGACGAGGGCCTTCTGCTCGACCTCACCAAAGAACTTCCACAGCGGAGACTTATACTCACCATTTTCGATTTTGATGAAGGCCAATTGCTTCACCTTCATGCCAGCCTGGATCGCCAGATCATTCAGGCGAGTCATCTGACCTGCGGTGATGCCTGCGAAGCCTTTGGCATTGATGGCACGCACCACACCGCCATTTTCCAGCGTGCTGCGGAAAATCTTGAAGCCGCTCTCTGCAAACACATCGGCCATGTCCGTGATCTCCAGGCCGTAACGGGTGTCTGGCTTGTCAGAGCCGTAACGGTCCATGGCTTCCTGGTAAGTGATCCGAGGGAACGAAGCGGGGATGTCCACACCCTGTCCGGCTTTGAACATGCTGCCGAGCAAACCTTCGACGAGGGTCATGATGTCGTTCTGCTCAATAAAGCTGGCCTCAATGTCAATCTGAGTGAACTCAGGCTGGCGGTCGGCGCGCAGATCTTCATCGCGGAAGCAACGGGCGATCTGGAAATAACGCTCCAGGCCAGCCACCATGAGGAGCTGCTTGTACTGCTGCGGGGCCTGGGGGAGAGCAAAAAACTTGCTCGGGCTCAGACGCGCTGGCACCAAGAAGTCGCGAGCACCTTCGGGCGTCGGGTTGGAAAGGATGGGAGTCTCCACCTCCACAAAGCCGTTACCATCCAGATAGTTGCGGGCTGCATTGGTGATCTTATGACGGGTGCGGATGTTCTTATTCATCCGCTCGCGGCGAAGGTCCAGGTAACGGTACTTCATGCGCATGTCCTCATTGGACAGCTCACGATCCAGATGGAAGGGCAGCACGTCAGACTTGTTCAACACCTTGAGTTCCAAGGCCACCACTTCCACACTGCCCGTGGGCAGTTTGGCGTTTTCTGTACCGGTGAGGCGGGCGGAAACTTTGCCGATGATCTGCACTACGTCTTCGTCGCGAAGGACGTGACTCTGCGCAGCGACTTCAGCGTTTTCTTCCGGACGGAAAACCACCTGGGTGAGACCTTCGCGGTCACGCAGGTCGATAAAGATCACGCCGCCATGGTCACGGGCCGAATTCACCCAGCCACAAAGTGTGACGGTCTGGCCGATGTGCTCTGGGCGGACGGCGTTGCAGTGAAGGGAGCGGTAGGCGTTCGGAATCATGGCTGAAAGGGGCGCGGAAATTCGGGGGAAAACGCCAGAGTGCAAGAGCTACTTGGTGCCCTGCCCTACCTAGAGGCCAAAATGCCCCATCTCCGGGAACCCTCTAACTTGCATCCGCCAGCCTTAGCGCCCGGATGGAAGAGACCTCTTCACATCTTCAAAAAAGTCACCCGCTGCCCGTTTCGCCTTGGCCAAGGGAGTGGGTGGCGGCGGTGCGGGTTTTTTCTTCGCCGCCGATTTTGACTTGGTCGAGGTGGAACGGCTTTGAGTGGTGCTTTTCGGCTTAGTCGTGGCGGTTTTGGGTGCACTCGCCACCTGAGTTGTTGGCGATGCAGATTCCTTCTGCGTCTTAGATGCCGAAGTCGTCACCGTTTTCTCGGGACTAGACTTCTTCGGGGCAGTTGAGGCCACGGCCTCAGGCTCAACACGGATCGCCGGACGGATCTCTTCAGACGTTTTGGGAGTCGCAGGAGTCGCTATTTCCGGCTTCGTCGATGCTATCTCCTGCTTCTTAGGGGAGGTTTTCTCAGCAGCGACTTCTGCCTTTTGGATCGCAAGCGAGTCGCCTTTTGAAAGGTCCATTTTCTTTTCAGATTCAGTCGTTGGAGCCTCCGCAGGCCCACTGATTTTTTCGGATTTCTCAATGGGCGCAGTTTCTTGGCTGACTGCTGCAACCACCGCTGGCTTCACAGGCTCCGGTTGGACTTCGATCTTGCCCACGCCCGGAATCATCCCAAACCCATAGAAACTGGCTGAACTGGTGGACTTAGGCAGAGAGAAATCAAAGACACTCACGCCTGTGCGGCGCTTGCCCTGATACGCACGGCCATCACTCGCACCGAAGACGACGTGCTTGCCGCTTTTCTTCAACTTTCCCAAATAAAGCATGACGTGTGTCACTGGAATCTCACGCGGACCTGCTTCATAAGTGCCTGACCAAAAGAGCAAGTCGCCCGGCTGGAGGGCAGAAAATTCAGGGTGAGAGAGTGTATCGGCTTTCTGCACACGGTGGAGCAACGTCTTATCCTTCACCCAACCCGCCATCTCATTTGATTGCCGGGGCACACCCTTAAAGCCAAAGTCATGCAAGACATAAAAAATGGTGCCAGAGCAATCCATGCCACCTTTTTTGGGATCTGCTGAACCAAAGGTGTAGGTCAGATTCAGCTTGGTCAAAGCCAGAGACTTGCGAATCAACTGCTGGATCTGAGGTGCGTAGTGCTCGAAGTCCTGAATGTCTTCCACCTCAATGCTGCTGACAGCCGCCACGGCTGGACCATCCGTGGACGGCCCTTCTTTAAGAGCTTCAGATTCTTTCGAGGACTCCTTGCCTACCTCCGCCTTCGGTTTGGAAGCACTGGTTTTCTCAGCGGAAGATTTCGAGGTAGATCCGGACTTGCTGCCCTTTTTTGAAGCAGTCTGGGCCTGTGAAAGGGCCGCGACAGCCACAAGGGCGAAAGTTAAAAGTCGTTTCATACCCTTTGTTGGAAGCAAGCCGAGGGCCTTTTGTTCACCTCGGCTTCATTTCACGCCTTCTGCATGACTCCAAAGCCCGTCTTTACAGGCAAAGAAGTGAAAAGCCTTTTTTCCAGGTTCCCCCTATCAGGAAAGACTTTCCGCGCCTTCTGCATGCCTCAGGCCTAATCAATCAGGCAATATGCCTGATTGATTAAGGGGGCAAATGGGAACATTAGGGCAAAGGTGCACCTTTGGCCCCAATGCACCACAGCATCTTCTCCGTCCTGACATAAACGCGCCCATCGCCAATAGCAGGCGTCGCATTGATCGTGCTGTCGAGTTTGTTAGCCGAAAGCTGCTCAAACTTGTCTCCAGCTTTGAGGACGATGAGATCACCCTGCTGGCTACCACAGTAGATTTTGCCATCGCCAGCCACTGGACTGCTGAAGAACTTGCTGCTGCCACCGCTGCCATTCACGCGCTCTTCGTAGATAAGCTCCCCGGTTTTAAATTTGACGGTCTTCAAGATGCCGCCATCCCCCAGCAGATACATATTGTCCCCCATCACCAGAGGAGATGGCACATAGGGCAAGCCCTTGCTAAACGTGAAGCTCACGGGCTTCGGCTTGGCCCCAGTCACATCAATGGCGGCAAATTCCTTCACACCGCCCCCCGTGCCGAAGGTGCAAAAGTACACGCCATCATGCAGCACGCCTGAGCCCAGGCTACGTTGCTTGTAGCCTTCGTTGTGCTGCCAGTTGATCTTGCCCGTGGCCGGGTCGATGCCCATGACACCGCTCGCGTTGTTGGTGCAAATGATCTCTTTTTTGCCATCGGCACGCACGTTGAGAACTGGCGTGGAGTAGGTGTTCAGACAGTTGGGAATCTCCAACCGCCAGGCTTGCTTGCCGGTTTTAACGTCCAGACCGACGATGCAGCTTTTCCATTTCTGCTGCTCAGGATCTTCCGTGTACACTTTGCCGTCACGCTGCCAGTCGAACTCGCTGCGAACGATCATGATGCCATCCACCACGATCGGGGACACACCCGTGCCATGCTCGTGAATGTAGTCGGCCACATGTTCGTTTTTCCAAACCTGTTTCCCACTGTGATCCAGCGCCAGAGCCTGAATGGTGGTCCCCGTGCTCCAGTTCACATAAATACGCTCGGCATCCACGAATACGGAGCTGCTGGCGAAGCTGTTGAAATTATGCTTTTTATGCTCCGAGAAGTTTTCCTCGTGCCTCCATAGCTCGCGGCCATCTTTGGCACTCAGGGCGATCACCGCGTGCTTTCCAGGGCCGGTTTCAGCAGTGACCAAGATTTTATCTTCCCAAAGCACGGGGGAGGACCAGCCTTTGTCCAATTCCACTTTCCATAGGGTGGATTCAGCATTTACGGAGGATGGTAAACCACTCGTTTCAGCCACTCCGGTACCGTTAGGCCCGCGAAAGCGACTCCAGTCCGTCTTGGCTGAAGCAAATGTGGCAAACAAGAGAGCGAGGGCAAAGGAGACTTTCATGGATGACGGACAGAATGATGGACGCTTGTATCGTTGGCGAGGCTCAATTTCTTTCGGTAAAGACTTTCCCCTCCCCTCTGAATCGGCAGTTGACCTCTCTCATCCAGACAGTTAGGCTGATTTTGCAGTTAATCAGAGCATCGGTGCTCTGAGGCCGACTACCCCCACCTAAACTTGCGGAATGTGCCACGCCAGACCTCTGATCGTGCCTAAAGCTATGAATGGACCAGCGATAGCATCGCGGGGCGGCCTCATCGTGACTTGTGGTCACACGCACCGGGACCCCGTGTGGTCCGGCTCAGTCAACTGTGGCACCCAATGGGGCTGCGACGACCCGCATCGGCGGTCCGTCACCCGGCCCGGCCTCGTGGATGTGACCTGGAGTCCATCCCCACTGCCGACCCCCAGCACGCCTCATGGCGCGGTGCCCAGAACCCAACCCACCCCAGAACGAACGACCCATGTCAGACACGACTACCCAAGGAAACAACCGCCGCCGCCGCAACCGTGGTGGCCGCAATCGCCCCGGCTCTAGCAGCCAGGGCCCACGCCCAGGCAGCACCCCGCGTGCAGGCCACCAGGAACCCACCGGCCTCCAGAAATTCCTCAGCGCCATCTCCTTTGGCCTGCTCGGTAAAACCAAATCCCTTCCCCGTGCTGCCACCCCGCAGCCACGGAGCAGCAGCAACAGCAGCCCCCGCTCGGAATCTTCCAGCAACCGCGAAAACCGCGATCGCGACAGCCGCCCACCACGCGAGCCGAAACCCCGCCGTGAGCCCGCCTCCGTCAGTCCGGCCGATATCAACACCGAGCGTCTCTATGTCGGCAACCTGTCCTATGATGCGACCGAGAGCGACCTTTTCGAACTCTTCAGCGGTCTGGGCAGCGTGCGTAACTGCGAAGTCGTGGTGAATAACCGCACTCAGCGTTCCAAAGGCTTCGCCTTCGTGACCATGGGCAGTGTGGATGAAGCCCGCCGCGCTGTGCAGGAACTCGGAGGCAAAGATTTCATGAATCGTGCCCTCCAGCTCAGTGGCGCCAAGCCCATCGGGTCCGGCGAAGGCCGTGACCGCGATGAAGAAGAGCAGTAAAATTCAGCTCTAAACCGTTTCAAACCCGTCAGGATTCTTTCCTGACGGGTTTTTTGTATCTAGCGAAGGCAGTGCCAAACAGCTCATTCCAGCGGATGCTTCTCCAGATACGCTTTCAGTTTTTGCCCTAAATCCTGGCTAAAACGAAAGCCTGCTGCCCGAGTCAGATGCACCCCGTCCATAAAATCCGAGGCCGGCAAGGACGCCTGCTCCCGGACGAGCCACGAGACATGTTCATGCTGGGTCATGCGATCCATAAACCTGTCATAGGCTTGGTCAAAACCGCTCGCTTCGTGAGAGGCTTTCATGCTCGCAGGTTTCGGCATCGAAACGAGTAGTACCCGGATGCCGTGCTCACGAGCTAGCGCCAGAAAAAGATCCAACGATCTTTCCAATTCAGCAGGAGGTGCAAAGGCGATATCAAAAAAGCGCACCATGGCCTCCGCCTGACTCGCATTTTGATCAGCTGCAGCTTCTGCCAGAACTCTGGGTAAGCCCCGCTGCCGTTCCAAAAGGCTCGTGGTAGGCAGGGTGAAAGTGGTTAACCCCTCCGATGAGAAACGTTCCCGCAAAAGATCGTTGTACTCAGCGCGATAGCGATACGCAAATGACACGCGTCCCATTATCCCCTGTAAAAAGGGATCCAATGGAGGCTGCAAAATGAAGGCCGTTTCAGCCATATCTCCCAGCGTCGCCACATGGGAAAGAAACTTTGGCACCATAGACACGCAGTAAGACCGCGAGACATAGCCCAAAACTATCACCTTCGGGACGATGCCTTTCTGGATCTGGCGCTTCAGAAGTGGATAGGCAAAAAAAGCACACGTCGAAGGCACGGCATCATTGCGCAGTTCCTCTAGGCTCATTCCCACTGCGTCAGCCACCACCCAATCATTGATAGCCCCATAAGTCACGGACTCTCCATACACCTGGATGACAGGTGTCGGCAGCGTCATCATTTCAGGAATCAATTCCTTAATGGTTCGCGAAGGAAAGGGCTCCGGCAGCAGACGCAGTCCCCCCTCTACCAAAAGAAGCAGACAGGTCAGCACACTCAGGCTGCTCCACACACGCCTCCAGGCAGGATTAAAAATTGAAGTAGATGAATTGATCTGAGCCATAGGCGCCAAGGATCGTGGTGGCCGCAATGAGAAGAAAGTAAAGTAGGCCATTGGCCCAGGAGGCCTGAAAGATCAGCTCTGACTGCTGGCGACGCAGCATCCAAAACTCCAGGCCTAGCATCGGCAAAATATAAATGGACTGAGAGGCCAAGCCTTTAAAGATCGGCATGGCAGTCCAGCCTTCCATCACCAAAAAGCTGGAACTGAAAGCCACCACCTGCTCCAGCGAAGTGGCCCGGAATAACAACCAGCCATAAAGTGTAAAAACAAACATGATGGCCATCGCCACACCATGTCCCAGTAGGGATCGGTGCCAGTTTTCTAAAACCGGGGACGCAGACTGAATGTGCTTTTGGTAAAAGCGATGCAGGCATAAAAGCAGCCCGTGGTAGGCGCCCCACAAAACAAAATTCCACGCCGCCCCATGCCACAAGCCGCCGATGATCATCGTCAGCATCAAATTCCGATACGTGGCCCAGCGGCCGCCGCGATTTCCCCCCAGAGAAACATACAAATAATCCCTCAACCACTGTGAAAGCGAGATATGCCACCGCCGCCAAAAATCCTGCGGGTCAGTCGCCCAATAGGGGAATCTAAAATTCAGATCAAAGTGAAAGCCTAACAAACGCGCCGTGCCACGCGCGATGTCTGTGTAACCAGAAAAATCCGCGTAGATCTGAAAACAGAACGCCACCACGGCCACCGTTACCTCGCCAGCCGAAGCATCCGCGAGGGCAAAGACACGATCAGCTTTGGGGGCCAAATTATCCGCCACCACCATCTTCTTAAACAACCCCCAAAAGATCAAAAACAGCCCGCTCTGCCAGTCCTCCGCAGTGACTTTGCGCGGCTCTGTGATCTGAGGGATTAACTTTGAAGCCCGAACGATAGGCCCTGCGATCTGGTGGGGGAAGAGCAGCAAATAGAGACTGAAATCACTCAAACTACGGGCCGATTTCAACTCCCGACGATAGATGTCCAGCGTGTAGGAAAGGCAATGAAAGGTGTAAAATGAAATAGCCAGCGGCAACACCAGAGTCAAAGCAGGGAGGGCCAAATTCACCCCCCAATGGCCAAGTACTTGTTGAAGAGAGGTCGTGAAAAAGAGGTAATACTTGAAGAAAAACAGGATCAGCAAATTGCAGGTGACGTTAAACACCATCCATGATTTGCGTGCAGGCCCCTCAGCGGTCTCGATGCGACGACCGCATTCATAATTAAAGACCGCAGAAAAAAGGAGCAGCGGCAGAAATCGCCAATCCCAAGCCGCATAAAAAAGTGCGCTTGCGATGAGCAAAAAAGCATTCGCCCTGGCCGTGTTCTGCCGTGGCAAAAACGCCAGGACTAGAATGAAAAAGACGGCAAAGGTGAGCGAGTTGAATAGCATGAGGTGGTATGAACTCGCAGAAAACTCTTATATCTGAATGCTCTTCTAGATGACGGTGACAGGAAGCCGCGAAGGCTTATTTCACACTCCGCCAAGGTGTCAATACCAATCCCAGGCAGAATGCAATCCAAAAAACAACACTCGAAGCTCAACGAATCCCATCTTTAACTCAACAAAACGGCTTACGAGAGGACTGACTCACACCTAGAGTCAGAATGCCCTGTACGTTCCGTGTCAAGTTTGGCACGGCTGGCTCTACCTCGCTGACGTAATTCCTGTTTGACTATCAACACTTTCTCCACGAAAGCCCGCGCTCTCACAACCTGTATGGATTTCTTCTGGATCTGGTCTCTTATTGGCTTCGCTCTCGCCGTCGTTTACGGTTCATTCTTTGAATGGTCTGTTCATAAGTTCCTCATGCACCGCCCCCTGGGTGGTTTTCAATATGCTTTTCGTGCCCACGCTGTGGTGCACCATCAAGTTTTCAAAGCGGACCATACCTATCACCTGATTCATGATCATGATAAGGAAACCATTCCCATGGCATGGTGGAACGGCCCCGTTTTGATCCTGCTCAGTTCCATCCCGTTTGCTGCTGTCTCCTGGATCTTCGGCCAATGGGGTCTGGTCACTGGTTCCGCCATCGGCATGACCAGCTATTATGTTCTCTATGAGCGCATCCACTGGTGCATGCATTTGCCGAAGTCTCGTCGCCTAGAGCAGTCCTGGCTCTTCCGCCGTTTGAATGGCCACCACTTGCTCCATCACCGCTACATGCACAAGAACTTCAATGTGGTGCTTCCTTTGGCAGACCTTTGCCTGGGTACTCTCATGCTTCGTGCCAAAACCCGCTTTGCCCAGGCCATGGGACCGTCGGTCCCAGATGTGCAGCCCAAAGCGTAACGGATCTACGACGCCCCCCATTTAGAAAAAAGCCCCGCTGGTGACAGCGGGGCTTTTTTTGCCGACGTTCAAAGCTCTCAAGGCTTCAGTGCACGCCGTGATCTGCCAGGTAACGTTCCGCCTCTAAAGCGGCTGCACACCCCTGCCCTGCGGCGGTGATGGCCTGACGATAAACGTGGTCCGCCACATCTCCCGCCGCAAATAGACCTTCCGTCTTCGTGCGGGTGCCCTGCGTTTGCAGGATGTAGCCCCCTTCGTCCGTATCCACCAAATCTCCCAGGAAACCTGCATTTGGCACGTGGCCGATCGCCACAAAAACACACTTGAGCTCCAGCTCACTCTTCTCGCCCGTCACTAGGTTTTCCAGCATCACCGCCCGCATCTCCCCTTTTTCATCAGTTAAGTATTCACAGACTGTGCTGTTCCATACGGGTTCGATCTTCGGGTTCGCCAAGGCCCGATCTGCCATGATTTTTGAAGCGCGCAGGCTATCACGACGATGGATTAAATAGACCTTGCTGGCGAATTTGGTCAAAAAGCCCGCTTCTTCACAGGCGCTGTCACCACCACCGATCACACACACAGGCACATTCCGATAAAAGGCCCCATCGCAGGTGGCGCAGCTTGTCAGGCCATGGCCGATCAGGCCCTTTTCATTGGGCAGACCCAGATGCTTCGGAGAAGCCCCCGTGGCAATGATCACCGTATGCGCCTCGCGCACGGTTCCATCATCACTCAAAACCTCAAAATGCCCAGCTTCGGTCTTTTTGACGCTGTTGACCAACGTGTACTCAATACGCGCACCGAATTTTTCGGCCTGCGTCTGCATATTCATCATCAACTCAGGCCCCATGATCCCATTGGGGAAACCTGGGAAGTTTTCCACCTCCGTGGTCGTGGTGAGCTGGCCACCCGGCTGATTTCCTGAGAGAATCAGCGGGTTCAGATTTGCGCGTCCTGTGTAAATGGCTGCGGTAAATCCTGCGCAGCCCGTGCCGATGATGATGACGTTTTCCATGATTGAGGTATAAAAGAGGTAACGAATGATGGGGAGGCCAGAGATAGGTGCAAGGTGTGCTTTTTCCGAGGTTGCCAGTTGGAGGGAAAGAAGTCCTGCGCTATTCCCATATTCCTTCCCAACCCTTCCGTGGACACCTCCACCAGCCGCAGCAAGCTCGCCCTCCTTTTCTTTTGCACTGCCATGCCCATGGGCATGTGGAATGTGCCCTTGGCGAATATTTATACCGCCTATGGCCGCGGTCACCTTGTTCCCTGGGTTTTGGCCACCACCGCCCTCGCTGCCTTTATTTCTCCCCTTTTTGTCGGGGCCCTGGCAGATCAGAAACTTTCTCCCACCCTGCTGCTCCGCTGGCTGGCTCTGGCCACGGGTGCGGCATTGGCGCTGACCTGCACATCACTCTCACTCGGTTGGAGTGATTCTCTTGTGCTCCTCTGCGCCCAAGTCCAGGCCCTCGTCGCCACTCCCGTCTGGAGCATCGCCGGCAGCATCGTCTTATCCCAGCTCCACAATCCCAAAGTCCAGTTCGGCCCCCTGCGTGCCTGCGCCACTTTTGGCTGGATGGCAGGCTGCTGGATGGTCTCACTGGTACTCCATGCCGATGAATCCCTCGTCGCCGGTTACACAGCAGCAGCGCTGTGGCTCGTGGTCATGGGCCTCTCCTGGATGCTCCCGCTCATCCACCCAGCTGACATTCAGGAAAAACGCAGCTTTCGACAGATCTTAGGCCTGGACGCACTGGACCTCCTCCGTCACCGCGACCACCGCGTCGTCTTCATCACCGCCGCTCTTTACAGCATCCCGCTCGCCGCCTTTTACCCTTACACCGCGCGGCATCTGAAGGATCTCGGCATCCAAAATATCTCCGCAGTCATCTCCCTGGCGCAGACGACGGAGGTCATCACCATGCTCATGCTAGCGGGAGTTCTCGCCCGTTTCCGCCTCAAATGGGTCTTTCTCAGCGGCATCGGCATCTGCGTCATCCGCTACGCCCTCAACGTGCTCGATACTCAAAATTGGATCATGGTGGGCACCACCCTCCATGGACTCGCCTACACGCTCTACTTCATCACCACCCAAATTTACTTGGAAGAACGTATTGACCGCAAGTGGCGCGTCCGCGCCCAGGCCCTGCTCTATCTCCTCATGAGTGGTGTGGGCAACCTCATCGGCTACCTCGGGGGCGGCTGGTGGTATGCCACCTGCACCCACAGCGGCATCACGGACTGGCCCCGCTTCTGGTTAGGCGAAACGGCCCTCACTGCCGCCGTCTGCCTCTTCTTTGCTGGCGCATACAGAGGGACACGAGCCCCCCGATAAACCTGGCTTTTGAATTTTCCTGACTAGGGGCAATCCACACCAGTTGGTGCCGCACGCCCTAAAGTAAATGCTATTAAGCTAATATTTTTTGCTTATATTTTTTAAATAATGCTATTAATTTTGTTAAAAATTTATTCTTATTTATGCAAATATCTTATTTTATTTTCATGAAAACATGCTTTTATTATAACATGCCTTTTACCAAGTAAAAATAGGCGTTTATATTAAATACCAATTAGATATTAGTCTAAATAAATTCACATAACATGAAGAGTAGATCGACATTACCGCGCCGCTTTGCGGCCACACTGGCAGGGGCTATCGCCCTTTTTGTGATGCAGGGGCCAGCACTCGGCGCAGCTGGTGACCTGGACTCCAGCTTTGCGCCCACCTTATCCGGCAGTGGCTACGTCCACCGCCCCTTGGCGGAGCAACCCGATGGTAAAGTGCTGACTGCCAATGCCTCTCAATTGACGCGTTACTACGCCAACGGAACAACGGACACCTCTTTTTCCTGCATGGTTTCCAACGTAAATACGATCATCGTCCAAGCAGATGGAAAAATTCTCATTGGGGGTGCTTTTACTTCCGTCAATGGCTCCACGGCAAACTGCGTCGCTCGCCTTTTTCCTAACGGGAGTCTTGATCCGAGCTTTGTCTCAGCAGTGACCAATATCGTCCGTCGGCTAGTTCCTCTGCCAAATGGTAAGTATATGACGGCGGGAGATGCAGCCGGTTCACATCGATCCGTCACCCGACTGAATGCAGACGGTTCTCTGGATTCAACCTTTTACTCTGCAGTCTTAGGATATGCCTACGGAATGGCGGTTTTGCCAGATGGTAAGGTGGTAGTGAGCGGAGATCTAAGATCCGTGCTACCCCCCCCCTTCTTCCCAATCGCCACCCCCGAAAGCATCGTTCTACTTAATTCTGACGGAACCTTGAACATGAGCGGCCCTTACGAAAATCCCAGCAGGGGATTGATCACCGACATCAAGTTGCTTCGCAATGGAAACGTAGTCATCGGTGGCAGTTTCAAGATGCTGGACTCCACCTCCATCACGCATTTAGCAGTATTGACTCCTTCTTTGGGAATCACCTCTTTTGATGCTAAACTGACAGGTGGCGACGTGGCCGATATCGTTGTCCAAACAGATGGTAAAATCGTGATCGGCGGACGCATCGCTTCGGTGGATGGCGTGCCGACAGACAATTTGGTACGGCTGAGCTCTACAGGGGTTTTGGATACCACATTTAACGCGGCAGTTGGCTACACCTCCAATTTCGACAGTGTGGATGAAATAGCGATGCAGATGAATGGCAAAATCCTGGTTTCGGGAGACTTTGCTTACGTTAACTCTATCTACCATCCTAGCCTCGCCCGTCTGGAAAACGACGTAGTGACAAATACTCTAGCCATTTCTGGAACAGCTCCCAGTCAGACTGTTTTCTGGAGTCTCGGAAATTCATCTCCTCTGGTGGATCAAGTGCGGTTTGAATTGAGTACAAACGGAGGCGGCACTTGGACAAGTTTGGGCACAGCTTCCTCTTCGACCGCTGCCTACTGGAGCGTCACCGCAAGCCTTCCCACCTCTGGCGTGGTCCGGGCCGTGGGTAGCAGCCAGATGGTTAGTTCCGACGGCACTAGCACCGTGGGAGAGGAACTCGAATTCACCGCTTATACAGCAGGCGATCTGGACATGAGTTTCAATCCAAACTCCAGCCAGATCGTTTACGCCACGGCCCAGCAGCTCGATGGTAAGATAGTGATCGGTGGCATCTTCGGCAATATGGGCGGAGTGGCTCACTCTCGCCTAGCCCGAGTGAATCTTGATGGCAGTCTAGACTCGGGTTTTAATCCCACAGTTAGCAGTGAAGTTCACGCTATTGTGATCCAGCCCGATGGAAAAATCGTCATCGGTGGAGAGTTCGGTACCGTGAACGGTGTATCTCACAGCCGCATCGCACGTCTCAATGCTGACGGCACCCTTGATTCCACCTTCATCACCGATGTGAGCAGCCATGTGCATACCATGGCCTTACAGCCGGACGGCAAGATTCTCATCGGCGGCGAATTTACTCAGGTGGATGGCGTCACCCGCAATCGCATTGCTCGCCTTAATGCAGACGGAACTTTAGACACGAGTTTCAATCCAAATGCCAGCCAATTTGTGCGCAGCATCGCCCTGCAGCCCGATGGCAAAATCGTCGTCGGTGGTGTCTTCACACAGATGGGCGGCACCACACATAACCGCATCGCTCGCATCAACAGCGACGGCTCGCTGGACAGTTCCTTCAATGCTGGTGCCAATGACATCATTCTAGCCGTCGCCATCCAAGCCGATGGTAAAATCGTTATCGGCGGCTTGTTCACCTCAGTGCTCGGCACCTCCCACGCCCGCTTGGCACGATTGAATGCCGATGGAACCGTGGACAGCGGCTTCACTTCTGTGGCCAATGACAATGTTTACGGCATTGCGCTACAGGCCGATGGCAAAATCTATATCTACGGTCACTTCACTCTAATTTCGGGTGTGTCCAGGGGCCGCTGTGCGCGACTGAATGCAGATGGCACACTCGACACAACCATGAATCCAGGAGCCAGCAGCTACGTTTATAGCGCCATGCTGCAGGCGGGTGGTGAACTCGTCATCGCAGGCCAGTTCACCCAGGTTCAGTCTGTCACACGCAACCGCGTGGCTCGTCTGCACAACGATCTTCCGTTTCAAAACCTCTCGGTTGCTGGTGTCGGCCGAGTGCAATGGCAGCGTGGTGGAGGTCTTCCAGAAGCGGTAGCAGTTTGGTTTGAAACCTCCACTGATGGCGGCCTGACCTGGACCAATGTTGGCAACGGAAGCCGCATTAGCGGAGGTTGGGAACTGAGCGGCCTCACCCTGCCTTCTAGCGGTAAACTACGTGCCCGGGCCATCACCCGTGGTGGCAAACTTGGCGGATCCAATGGCCTTTGCGAGTTAGTGACGGATTTCTAAATTTTCATCGTCAGCCTTTACGATTGAATCCCTGGCGGACTCCGAAAGGAGTCCGTTTTTTGTTGCAGTTTTCGCCGCTATTATCACATGGATAAATCTCAAGGCTTTCATTTTCCCATCCCTGACTTTATCTGATCGTGCTGTAGTCAATCATTAAATCGATCTCGAAAACAAAAAGGCTAGGTGCTGATTCGGTAATGGCTCGGGAGCTACGTAACCTGAAACTAACCCATCCCAGGCGCTCCCAACCCGAAAGTTGTTATCTTGATTGGCTGTCAATCTTCTTCATGGCTCACAGGGGAATATTCTTGAGCCTTGACGCTCACAAAAAAACTTTCAAATCCTGCCTTTCCATTCGTTTACCTGCGTATGCCTTTCCGTCTGGCCACATTGCTGCTGATTCTTTCGTACGTGCCGGTGATGGCCCTGGAGACACAGGTGACGTTTCGTGAGGCGCCGCATAAGTATCTGGAACATCTGCCGGATGACCGCTTTTCGCGGTTGCAAAAACAGATCGAAAAAGGGGAGGTGAAGCTGGATACAACGGATGACAAAAGCTTTCTTTCCAGCATCCTAAAGGCGCTAGACATCCCCATTTCATCTCAGCTTCTGGTCTTTTCCGCCAGTTCCCTCCAGAGTGAGATCATCAACCCTCGCAACCCCCGCGCGCTCTATTTCAATGAGGATACTTATGTGGGTTTCGTCCCCGGGGGGAAAGTAGAAATCATCGCCATGGATCCTGAAATGGGGGCCATGTTCTACATCTTTGAGAAACTCCGGCCCGGCGGCAGTCCACCGTCCATGATGCGGTCGGACAAGTGTTTCAATTGCCACGCAGGCAACGCCACCCGGCGTGTTCCAGGGCTGATCGCCGAATCTCTCCTCCCCATGCTCAGTGGCGCTAGTTTAGAGACTTACCGCCGTGATGAGCAGGGGCACCAGATCCCTTTGGAAAAGCGCTTTGGGGGTTGGCACCTGACGGGCCAGCATCATCTCAAAGATAACTTGGCTAACATGATGGGCCGAACGAGTGCCTCTCGCGGATTTGAAAAAACCCGCATTGAACCAGGGCAGATGTCTGACCTGAATCTTCACCTCCTGCCCACCAGCGATATCCTGCCGCATCTGGTGCATGAACATCAGATTGGCTTTGAAAATCGCATCTTCCATGCGGCCTACGTCATGCGCCAACTCTTGGCCGATGGACGGGGAAGTCTCCCCATGAAGGCCAAACCCGAGATGGAAGAGCTGGCGGAGGAACTGGCCCGTTACATCCTCTTCGTCGAGGAAGCCAAACTGCCCCAACAAGGCATCGAAGGAGATGCAGACTTCATCCGTGAATTCCAGCGTAACAAAAAGCCCGTCAAGGCAGGTCCTTCGCTCAAGGATCTAGACCTGAAGAACCGTATCTTTAAATACCGCTGTAGCTACATGCTCTATACCGACTCCTGGCAAAAGCTGCCCTCCATTCTACGGGAGCGAGTCTATTTCAAAATGGCCGAGGGCCTGCGAGATCAAAACCCCGACCCTGCATACGCGCACCTGCCACCAGAAGAAAAACGCGCCATTCGCCTCATTCTGAAGGAAACCCTCCCAGGACTGCCCGCTTGGTGGCGGTAAGTGACGATTCCGTGCACGATTCAACGTTTTGCTTCGTAATGAAAACAAATCACCCTGGCTGGGAATAATTCGCCCAGCCTTGCGTCTGAAAGCTGTGCACGGCAGCCCTTCTCTGGAGGAAACCGTGCAATGACCAAACCGACAAACCTAACCAACGAACATCCTATGAAGAAACTGCTCGCTCTTGCACTCTCCCTCATCGCCGCCTCCGCCATGGCCGCTGAGTATCCAGACATCAGCATCTCCGACCTGAAGACCGCTATCGCGGAGAAGAAAGTCACCGTCATTGATGTCAATGGCACGGACTCCTACGCCGCTGGCCGCGTGCCTACGGCTGTGGACTTCGAAGCCAAAGGTGGTGAACTCGAAAAACTCCTTCCTTCTGACAAGAACGCCCTCGTCGTGGCCTATTGCGGCGGCCCTAGCTGCAACGCCTACAAAGCTGCTGCTAAGAAAGCCACCGCCCTGGGTTACACCAACGTGAAGCACCTTTCCGCCGGCATCTCTGGCTGGAAAAGGGCTGGCGAAACCCTTGAGAAGTAATTCTTTGACCTGATTCACGCCGGGATGCTGGACAAACCAGTATCCCGGCGTTTTTATATCCCATTCACTCTAGCCCTTCATGAAAAAAATTCTTCTTACCCTTTCCCTTCTCATGACTGCGGCCATTCATGCCGCAGATGCCCCAAAAGCCGTCACTTATGAAGGCCAGATCACTGGCGTCGTCTGCGCTTCTTGCAAAGCCCACATCACCGCTGCCCTGAGCCAGAAACTGACCGATGTGGTCAGCGTGGACGTGAAAGCCGGTGAAACGCCCGATACGCAGAAACTCATCGTGGTAGCTCACAATGAGAGCATCACCAAAGAAAGCGCCACAGAAGCCCTGGGCACTTATGCGAAGAACTATCAAATCCTCAGTCTGGCTAAAAAGTAGGCAAGCGCTGATCTCTCGTTTTAAAAGGGCCGCTTTTCAGCGGCCCTTTTTCGTTTTCTGCTTTTGAGGCAGCTCTATGTGTTAAGCCACAGGTGGAGTTTTGGGACGGTAATGAATGACCGCGCCTGCCCCGCCGGAAAAGGCACCTCCAAGTCGGGGCTGCACCTCCCTTTCGGGTAAAACCCAGATGGGATGTATTTTGCGGGCCGCCTTGAATCTCACCCAAAATCGTAATCCCAAAAACAGACCGACCACAGCGGCAAGACTCAGCAGACTGGTCACAACGACTGCGAGCAATCCTTCACCAAAAGGGAAAGAAAAAGTCGAACTGGAAGCATCCATGCCGACTGAGGTAGCGACCTCGGTCAATTGTGCAGCAACCTTGCTTGTGACTGCTGCAGGCCCCTGGACTGGCAGCGACTTTTCCAACCAAAAAAGACGCGTGGAAAGCCTCACAGCAAAGCGTTGTAGCTGCTGTTCGGCATCATTAACCTGCTGTGCATCGTCAATGCAATCTTGCGCCATCTCTGCCAGACTGGCCAGTGAACTCGTCTTCGAGACCAAGGGGCTCACCATAAATCGTGCACGCCAGGGTTCCCCGAGGGGATAAATAGCCAGACAGATCTCCCGATCCGTCCCTAACCGCGCAATCAGTGGATTGAGGGCGGCCAGGGATGCGAGTTTTTGATCTCGATCCAGCACTAAAATGTAAAGCCGGATGCGACACTCACTGGCATGGAACTGCATCAAGCGTTCCAAATCTAACAAGGGCATCTCCGTGACAAGTGACTGTGGATTGATCAAATACTCATTCACTGGGGAGTTTTTCAATGAATCCAGAACAAAGACCGGAACATCCTGGAGCGCCAGACTCGGAGTGGGATGCGCGACAGTGACTTCTTTCGGTACATTTAGAAGTCCCCCTTTCAAGAAAAGGGATAGATCATGCGAGCTCAAGTCCGCGTCATTCAGCAGCAGCGGAGGCGATTTGAGGATGCCTGGATCTTGGAGAAAAAAGCCATCGTTGACCTCGCCCCCTGTGCTTTCGGGCAATAAATTTGAAAACTGACTTCCCGGCGTCGCCTGGGGAGTCGCAACGGCCTCTCTTTCCCAAGTCGGCAAGGGTGGTTCCTCATTGGCCTGGAGACCGGCAGTGAGGAGATAAACAAGTCCCATAGCTGCGGACAGCCAGCCATTCAGAGCTTGGAAGGAGGAGTTCATCCGTCTAAGATTTATGGCTTAGCCTAGCGGGACGGTGCGCCGCCCTCAAGGTCTGCAAACCCAGTCCATCCAAGTCATTCGGGCTTGGGGCTACGGGGCTTCCAGGCAGGGAACGCGCTGCTACAGACTTCAGTTTTTTCCCGAAAGCATTCACGATGCGTTCAATCCCCTGTCCATAACGATGGCGACTGAGGGGACCCTGCGCCAGATTTAGTAACCGATTGAGATCTCCCTCCGTGACATGAGACTCCAACGCATACCCTAAAGTCAGCGAAGCCATGGATCGTTGAGTATCAATAACTAACGCACAGCCAAAATCATTTCGCTTGGCCATTTGCTGGGTGTGAAAAGCCCCATGGTTGATCAACCAAAAGCCCAAATCTCTCGCCGTGATCATCTGGGGCATCACCCCGAGATAAACCGCAAAAAAACATTGGGGAAAGCGGCGCTCGAATTCATCCAGCACAATTTCAAGATGACGTTGTTCCTTCAAACTGAGGACATTCAAATGGTCAGTCAATCGCTCTAGCCGCACCCACTCAGCACCCAAAATGGAACGAATGGCAAGGGTGCTAAAACGGCACTGCCCACACTCCATGGCATCAACTGCAAGGGGGGCCGAGCAATGCGGACAATTCATACTTTTAATAAAATCTAAAAATCAATCTGAGCAATATAATTCTCTTTAGAGTTAGATTGTTCGCGAAAAAAGTGTTTACACTCCATCCACGCTGTGATTCAAATCCCTTTAGACATGGTCCGTTTATTGCGCTGAGCCGCTTCGACCGAATCCCCCCCAGCATTGCCCATCATGAGAAAACACCATTTATTCACCCTGGTAGCTTTTGCTTCCCTAACTTTGCAGTCTCAGGCTAAATGGAGCCGACTGCCGTCTGTGGATGAAAAACCAGTGAGCATCGCTGGCATCCTTGCAGGCACCACGGTGTATGACTCCAAAGGGCTGAACCCAGCCAATGCATTGCTCATGGGGGATCCCGTGAAGCCAGTGAACCTCGCCGCTGGTAAAAGCGAAGCAGTGCTCAAGTTTGCCAAGCAGTCTGTGGTCAAAAGTGTTTCTTTCGTCAATGATGGCATCGAGGGCAAAGTGGCTCTCTCCACCAGCACGGATGGCAATGCCTGGAGCCCGGTGGACAATGAAGTGTTTTCCCCATCGGATCGCGTCATCAAGCTGGATGGCGGTGCCGCTCAAGGTCGCTTTTTGAGAATGCAGTTTGACCTCGTTCGCGGCGGCGTGATCCGCAGCTTCCAGGCTATCGGCACCAGCACAGATGCCAACTACACCGTGACACAAAATGCTGACGGCACAGGAGCACCGGTGAACTTTGCCGCTGGCATCGGTGGTGGCCGTCTGCTCTACATCAGCCCAGAGCTTTTTGGTTCCCGCAATGATGCCGTCAAAAGCAACGTTCTGGAATTCCCGGAATCTGACGAGAAATACCGCACAGCAGTCTATGACCTCGGCCAGGTCCGCACCCTGAATGAGTTTGGTTCCGTCCACTCCCCACGCCCAGTGCGCTTCTCTGTTTATGCATTCGATACCCTGCCAGAGAAAGAAGACTGGCGCGGTCGCTTGGCTTTTGATCCCACCGTGTTCGATGCTGCTGAGCCTGTAGCTAAGGCAGAAGACGTCTCTGGTTCTGGTTTTGTGAAAGCCAAGCCCGGCAAAGCCATCAAATCCCGCTACATCGCCCTGCGCTGGGAGCCAGACTTCAACCCCCCAGCATTCACTTCGTACTCTGTGTCTATCACAGGTGCGGCCAATGTGGTCTTCAGTGGCACAGGTGTTACGGTAAAAACCACCACTGATGCCGATGGAAATGTGGTGACGACGGTGGAAGCCAACGGCCAGATCAATCTGACCATCACTGTGGATGCCAACGGGAATGTGACTGTGACTGGCAGCGATGCTGGCCCAGGTGCTAACGGCCCGTCTGTGGACGTCAATGGTGAAAGCGATACCGCAGAGACTGGAGAGGCGGCCACCATCAATGGGGTGACCATAGGTGCGCCGAGTGCGAACGGGGCGGGCCTATCGGGACCGCAAAATTCCAATAATGCGAGCGGAGGAAACTGATTCCTTCCCCTGACAGTGTGAAAATTTAAAAATGCGGAGTCCTCCATGACTCCGCATTTTTTGTGTCTGATTGAAGTCATAAAAGCCTCTCAAAGGTCTTTGTTTTTGGGAGGCTGGACGCATAGAGATCTGCGGAAAGACAACGCATCAATCATCTCGGCAAGCGCCACAGGCGTTCTTTAATAACCATCGCTATGAGTACCTCCGTTTACGACTCACCTGTGTTTCACATGGCCTGCCATCAATTTGATCTGGTAGCCGACTTTCTCGAAATTCCAGAGAGCCTTCGCGATCGCCTCAAGATGCCACGCCGTGCCCTGACGGTTTCCATCCCGGTTCGGCGTGATGACGGTACCACCACCGTCTTCACCGGTTATCGTGTCCAGCATCACTTGACCCTGGGGCCCACCAAAGGGGGCATTCGCTTCCATCCAGATGTCACCATGGGCGAAGTCGCCGCTTTAGCCATGTGGATGAGCTGGAAGTGCGCCCTGACGGGGCTGCCTTATGGCGGAGCCAAAGGAGGCGTCTGCTGTGACCCTAGTCAGCTTTCCATCGGTGAACTTGAGCGCCTCACACGGCGCTACACCCAGGAGCTCATTCCGTTCATCGGCCCGCAGCTCGATGTGCCCGCCCCAGATATGGGGACCAATGAGCAGGTCATGGCCTGGATCATGGATACCTATTCCCTCCAGATCGGCCACTGCGTGCCCGGTGTGGTCACGGGCAAACCTGTCGGCTTGGGCGGTTCTCTAGGCCGGCGTGAATCCACAGGGCGGGGTGTCGCCTACCTCATCTCCCGGGCCATGGATACCCTAGGCATCCGTGCAGAAGGCGCCACAGCCGTGGTGCAAGGGTATGGGAATGTAGGCTCTGTCGCTGCCTCTTCCCTGGCCAAGCAAGGCGTGAAAATCCTAGCGGTGAGCGATGCCTACGGCGGCATCCACAACGCAGCTGGCCTGGATCTTCAAGCGCTCAATGCGTATGTGGCACAGACAAAAAGCGTGGTGGGATTTCCCGGTGCTGAGCCTGTGAGCAACGCCGAGCTTCTATTGATTCCCTGCGATGTTCTCATCCCAGCCGCGCTGGAGCGCCAAATCACGGGAGAAAACGCCAGCAAGATCCAATGCCGCATCCTTGCAGAGGGTGCCAATGGACCCACCACGCCAGAGGCGGATTTGATCCTGGAACAGCGCCCTGAAATTTTCCTGATCCCGGATATCCTTTGCAACAGCGGAGGCGTCATCGTTTCCTACTTTGAGTGGGTCCAAGATCTACAAAGTTTCTTTTGGGGCGAAGGCGAAGTCATGGATAAGCTCTACCGAATCCTGGAGCAGGCATTCAATCAAACGCTGCAATTGCATCGCAAACGCGCAGTCTCCATGCGTTTCGCGGCGCTAAGCCTGGGGATCAAGCGAGTTTGGGAAGCTAAGCAGACCCGAGGACTTTATCCTTAATACGGAGATCACGAGCTGGAACAGACTGAGGTGTTCTTCAGTCTGTTCTGCTTTCTCAGGAAAACGATTTTCGCAGGTGGCTAGGCAAGATACCCAGCGCCTCCCGATACTTGGCGACGGTGCGGCGGGCGACTTTGATGCCTTGTTTATCGAGCAATTTGGCTAACTTATCGTCGCTCAGAGGCTTGGCTTTGGCCTCTGTCTTGATGAGATCGGCGATGGCGTTCTTCACACTCGTGTTGCTGAGGTCTTCGCCAGAATCGGTCTTCACCCCGTGGCTGAAAAAAAACTTCAGTTCAAACACACCGTAAGGTGTGGCCATGTATTTGCCTGAGATTGCACGACTAACCGTCGTCTCATGCACGCCCACTTCATCCGCCACCTGGGCCATATTCAGTGGGCGTAAAAAGCTGGTGCCTTTCTCCAAAAACTCGCGCTGATGAGCCAGGATCTGCGTGGCGATTTTGTGGATCGTCTGCTGGCGTTGGTGGATGGAGCGGATGAGGAACTTGCCACTGCGGATTTTGTCCCGGATGTAGTTACGCACCTCACCGCTGCTGCTGGCTTGCCCCAGCAAATCCTTATAGGCATTGCTGAGACGCAGGCTGGGCAGGTCGTCATTGTTCATCACGGGCACCCATTCCCCCGCTTGTCGTTCAACGATGATGTCAGGGCTGACGTAGTTGTTGCTGCTGGGATTGAATCGGGAGGCAGGGCGCGGATCCAGCGTGCTGATGAAATCGGCCGCACGGGAGACTTGCTCCAGAGGCACGCCCAATTTACGCGCCAGAATCGGGTAGCGTTTGTTCGCCAAGTCTTCCAGGTACTGCTCCACCAAGCGATGTGCGAGGCTGTGCTTTTTACCCAAGCGTTCAAGCTGCACGATCAAGCATTCCCGAAGGTCATCCGAGCCGACACCGACAGGATCGAAAGACATCAACACTGCCTTCGCCGCATGCAGGTCATCAATCGGAATGCCTTGCAGCAAACTCATGTCTTCGACGGAGGAATTGAGGAACCCTCGATCATCCAAACTACCGATGAGAAATTCGACATTCGTGACCAAATTGGCATCGGTGATTTCAGCCGTGCGCAACTGCGTCACCAAATGCTCTTGCAGCGTGGTTGGGGCCACGATGGAGTCCATGAGGAATTGCCAACGCTCCTGATCCTCTGCAGACCGATTGGTAGTCTGCATCCGGCTCTGAGCCCAGTATTCACGCCACTCTTCGTCCATCTGGGACATGACATCGAGCTCATCTCGATCTCCCCCATCACGATCATCGGGATCATCAGGCACAGCATCATCGAGGGAGACTTCAGGAGCCTCAAGTTCCAAGACAGGATTTATCTCGATCTCCTGCTGGATGATCTGCCTCAGCTCCAGAGTCGGGGCCTGCAGAATCTGCAGGCTCTGCTGCATCTGGGGTCCGATGGCGAGCTTTTGGGTCTGAGTTTGGTAAAGTCCTTGGTCTGCCATGGTTGGTTGGCGGCACCCCTTTCACTGGCGCATAATACTATCAAGCAGAGATCGGGCCAAAAGAAACTTTTCTTGGCATTTCGTGAGAAAAAGTAAAAGTGGCACGCTAGCACCCCGGCACCGCACTGATGCCGCGCCCCTTTTGGACTTACCTCTTCGCCGCGCCACTGGGAAAGACAGCCCCCGTGACAGCCCCCTCACAATCCAGGATCACCACCACTGCTTCACCCGAGGCTAAGGTGCGATGTTGGAGAAGTAACCTTGCTACGTAGAGGCTACCCCACTCAGTTTCTCTTTCCAGGAATCGCGCTAACGGCGTCTCGCTAGGAACCAAGCTCAAACACTGCACTGAACCATCCGCACTGCTCTGCAAACTCAGCACAAGATGTTCAGACCGAACGGCTTCAGACAGCTCCAGCGCATGACTCCGCCGGAGCACCACATGATACCAACCCGGTTGATCTGATTTCTTCTCCAAAAACTGGGCTAAACGGCGCTCGTGAGTCTCTGCAAAGAGTGGCCAGTCCAACAAAAATCCCCCGCCCTCCTGCGGCACCAGCCGCATCAAAGCACCCGCTTTGGGGTTCTTATCCGTCATCACCTGAAACAAAGGCACCTCCTCCTGCCCAGGCAGTGTGCGAGGCATGATCTCCGAGGGCTTCAGCCCCTTTAACTTCGGTGCCCCTCTCCCAAAAAACTCTTGGAGATCCACTTGATGCTCGTCCGCCTGCGCAACGGCGGAGGCTCTTTTTTGGAGTGTGTCCGATTCCAAAAGCAGCTTCAGCAGCCGCTCACTGGCCTCTCCCGCAGCCACGAGATCCAGCGGTGGCGCAGTCCGCGCCGGCGGCACCTGGCCAGGAGACAAAGGCAGCTCAGCCCGGCGGATTTCTGGCTCAGGCGGTGGGACTGGCGGAGTCACCACGGGAGACGCAGGTACCACGTCCGGAGAGGCCTCAGGGGCCATCTCCGACTTCTCCACCTCATCCGGCTTTTCAGGAGCTTTAAACTCCACCGCCAGAGGTGGCTGCGCATTTTGCCAGAGCAGCCAACCGCCAAAACCAAGGACCAATACCAAAAAAAGCCCCAGGGGAATATTGCGCTCATCCCTGCGTGGCTGCCATCCAGGCCCCGCCTCATATTCGGGCAGGGTCGAAGGTGCCACCCTCTGTGAGAAAGTGACCGTTGAAGGGCCGCTACCAGCCCCCCAAGGCGTAAGCGGAGCATCCGTAGGCAATCCGAGAGTGACGGGAGCTTCTGAGGAGGCTGGGGCAGGCCCTTCATCCGCAGGCGGCATGAAGAAGGTCGGCGCTTGAGCAGCTACCTCAGCTCCAGGTGGCCTGGCCACCCCAAACGGCGAAGTCGCCGCCGTAGGCGGTGGCGACCACCCCGGAGAGGCCGCAGGTGCCGGGGGAAAAAGCAGCGACTGCTGGGGACTGAAAAGAGGCGGCTGCTCAGGCGCACGCGGCCAGGCGGGCGGCTGCGCCGGAGACGGTGGCGTGACAGCGGCAGGCGCAGTCCCAGGAAAAGCCATGGATTGCAGCGGACGCGCTGGGATCACCCGCCTCTGAATGGGCAAGCTGGTTACTGGATGAGCCCCCACACTGGATGCCACCGTGTAAGATTCCCGTGGCGCACTGCGCGCGCAGTGAGGACAGGTCACCATGGCCCCTGCTTGTTGAGGCAGAGAGAGGAAAGGACGCGTGCAAGCTGGGCAGCGCAGACTGACGACACCATTGACCATGTGGAACCCACTATGACGCAATTTACGCTTTCTGCCAGCACTCGGTTGATCCACACACCAGCCTTCCCCTCATGAAGTGCGCCCGCCCGGATTCGAACCGAGAACCAAGGGATTATGAGTCCCCTGCCTTTAGCCTCGAAGCATCTCTCCAATCCCTTTGTTTATAGGCATTCGCAGGGGTTCTAAACCGTTTTGAACTTGCTTTTTCACAGTTAAAATTCACGGTATGCACATGAAAGCTGCCTCAAAGACCGTGAAAACGTGGGAAAACACAAGGGTGCAAAACCTGAAGAGGCATAAGTCTGGCCTCTACTATGCGAGACTGTTTGAGAATGGAAAGGACGTCTGGAAACCTCTCAAAACGAAACATTTTTCTGTGGCCGAAGCACGCATTGCAGAGGCACAAAAAGAGCACCGGCAGCACCGCAAGAAAGAGGTTGCTGCTTCCAGTGTTAAAATGACTTTCCAGGATGCAGCAGACCTCCATTCAAAGCAGCTAAGCGGCAGGGTGGATATCAAGGACAGCACCCGACATTATTGGAAGCAGATTCTCACTGCGCTTGGGAAATACTGGCCGGAATTGCCAGCCTCGGAAATCAGAAAATTAACAGAATCGGACTGCCGCGAATGGGCAACCCGTTTTGCTAAAACGGCAAGTGCCAATCGCTATAACAATTCCATCGCTTTTCTCCGCCATGTCTTTGATGTGGCAATCGAACAAGGAATTATCCACAAAAATCCCGCCGCCAAGTTGGAGCGCAAGCCAGTGCGGAGCAAGATTCTGGAACTCCCATCTCTTCAGCAGTTCCAAGCGTTCGTGGAGTCTATCAGAGGCCGCCATGGACGGTTTTCAGCCCATTGTGCAGATTTCACGGAAGGCCTGGCATACACAGGCTGTCGTAAAACCGAGGGCGGCCGCATCGTGTGGCAGGATCTCAATTTCAAAGCGGGAGAAATTTTGGTGAAAGGTGATCCGACGGACCGCACTAAAAACGGCGAAGTCAGAAGAATTCCAATGATCCCAAGCGCCCGGGCGCTTTTCGAAAGAATGCGCCTTGAGCGCCCAGATGAAGACCCGACTGCTCCGGTTTTTAAAGTTCGTGAATGCCAGAAAGCTATGGACCGTGCCGCAGAAACAATCGGAATGATCCGTATCACCCATCACGATTTGCGTCATTTCTTTGCAACCATCTGCATTGAAAGTGGGGTAGATATTCCAACCGTTTCGCGCTGGCTCGGGCATCTTGATGGAGGAATTCTCGCGATGAAAACTTACGGACACTTGCGCCGTGAACATAGTCAGTCCCAGGCCTTGAAGGTTTCCTTCAAACCGTCAGATGCAGCTTAGTTCGATGCCGATTTCTTGCCCCAGGACCTTGCAATCTTTCCAAGAACTGAGCTCCTCGATTTTTTAGCGGCTGCGCCGGGCATTCTTGAGATTTTGGTGCCCTTAGCTTTATGCTGTTCGCCCGCGCCAGTCCGACGAGACTGAATGAACCGATGCCAGATGTTTTTCTGTTCAGTCGAAAGTTTTTCCACTCTCGCCTTGGCCTGTTTTGGTTTCTCGATGCCGTTATAAATGCCTGCTTTTTCAAGGATGCGTTCAACCTCTTTGGCGGGAATAAGAATCCTGCCATGCTCTGTGATAGCATTCACCTTGCCTGCGTAAATCTGGCGATAACCCCACGTCTGGGATTTCCCGAACAGTTCGGCGAATTCGCCGGGAGAATAAGCAACACGAATCGGGGAAGCCATATCAGCCAGAATGTTCACCTATCAGTGGACGTGAAACAGTTTCATGGGATTCTGTTTCATCAAAATACGAAATTCCAGGCGTTTCTCAATCAGGATTTCCGGCTATTTCCACGTCCTCTGGATGAGCGTTCGCTCTTCATCATCCCTCACGTCCAGATAAATGGCCGTAGTCGCCGATTGCGAATGGCCGAACCAAAGTTGCAGCAAATTCAGCGGGATCTTGGCAAGTGCACCCCTGACACCAAACGCATGGCGCAACCCCTTAGTGGTGGCGTGGATGCCGGTGATTGCTGCTTCGTCCATCACCCGTTTGATGATTCTCCAGCCAGTGGTCCGGGAGAACGTCCATAATGGCCCCTCTGTTCTTTCACCTGCCAGATAACGCCACCCAGATAGCAATGAATTGGGAACCGGAATGCGCCGGTATTCGCGGTGCTCACGCTTTTTTAACGTGCATATGCGAATTGCGCCCGTTGAGAAGTCCACATCCTGCACCGTCAGAGCCAATGCTTCTGATATTCGCATCCCTGTGTAAAAGATCGCCATGCAGAACAGCCCTTCAGGGCGCGGCAGTTTACGGGCGCATTTGAGAAATCGTCGCCCTTCTGAATGGGTGAGATATTTGCGCCGACCTTCATGGTCATAGGCGCTGTAGTTTCCTCGGCTCATGTTTCACCTCCGTGAACCAGTTTCCCATGAAACTGGTTCACAAATCGTTAACGTCCTGGTTTTCAGCCATCTGCGCTGTGTCGATTGCTCTTTCAACTGCGGCAACTGCACAGACGCCCGCTGCACCTGAATATGTTGCTTATTACAACCCGGAGACTGGCTTCAAACCTGCTCAGACCAGCCTCACACAAATCTTCCTGCAAATGGCAGGCAGCCTTGAGCATCATGGCAGCCCAGAGCCTTACATCCGCCACATGCAGGCGGAGCACAAACGCGTATCCTCTCTGTATGAGCAGAAAACTGGCAAGCTACACAAAGGACGCATGCCTGCTCACATGACAGATGAGTATTTGCAGCAGTTCGTTTCGAACTGGAATGCCCTCTCGCCCCGATTGGGGCTTGATACATTTGCCAAAGAGATTGGCCGCTGTGCGCGTGAAGGCATACGCGGCACCCGCAATACTGGCACCATAGCCATTGAGATTTTCAATCAGCACCAAGACCTCGTGATTGAAGGCATGAAGTCGGGTGCAGGTAAAGGGAACGATTTTGAACGCTTACGGTCCAAGATCAAAACAGAACTGGAGTTCGATAAACCAAGTGTGACCTTGGTAGGATATGAAACGCAGCGCCGTGATGCTGTTCGTTATGCTCTCATTATCGAAGGCCGTTTTCACGCATTGGATAAAAAGATAGATGCTGCACTTCCCACAGAGCAAGCCACCGAACTCAAAAACGTGATGCACAGCTTTTTTATGGATCTCTGTGAACTGGCGCATTCAGAGCTCGAAATCGGCATGCTGAATTGGTCGTTACAGTGACTTCCTATTGCGGACTTCTCTCGACGATTCCAATCGGCGTTGGCAGATCGGTTGGTTTTGAGGCTGAATTATCCAGACCAGCCAGTAAATCGGTTGAAAAGGCCTTGCCGCCATTCCTCTCGGAATTTCGCGGTGGGCTTTGAACTTCAACTTCATTGACTTGCTCGTTATCAGCAAGTTCTCGGCGGCTGGAAGTTTGTTGAACCTCACCATTTCTCTCCAGAACCGGCGTTGTAGAAATCGCTACGTTTTCTTTGAACGAAGACCTGTCCAGCACAGTGTAGGCTTCGTCCTTGCGCCCTGAATCCCAGGCTCTGGTGAAATCGTTGCGGTCAGTCACTGGAATCCTTTTCATTTCCGGCGGCATTTCTTTGAGCGCAGACAACATGTCCCGGACACTCTGAGCTTCCTTCTCTTTAACCTCGTCTGGCAATTCAGAGAATTGATATTCATCACGTCGCACACCTTCCCACACACGGTGGCTCATTTGCGCTTTGCCTCCAGCCGTCAATCTGTCCCAAGCGCTTGCGTAGAAATTCTCAAGCTCGGTGAAATCATTCTTTGTGAAAAACTCTTTCTGAATGAAAGCGCCGTATTGCTGGCGCTCACGCTGATTCAAAGCGGTTTCTTGAGTCACCAAATGCACGACCGCGACGAGTTGCGCGTCTGCTTTTCGCCGCTCCTCGTCATTGTGGCTTTGCTCCTTCATTTGCAAACCAGTGAGCTGCTTTTTGGCCTCATTCAGAATTCCCACCAGCATGCTGGTGGAGCTTCCTACCGAAGCTCCACTGCTTGAAAGTTGATGTTCAAGATCCGAAATCCTCGACTGAAGTTTCGAGCTCTCAATTTCGTCGATTTTCGACATAGACTCTCCTGCGCATCAGTATAACAAATAATTATTTCACTTTTATTACAGTGGATTGAGCTACCTGAATCGTCTTTAATAGGTAACCTTGAATGTCGGTGAATCCTCGGGCTTCATTGAACGCCTGTCATACAGCCGAGTGGTCGAAATGCTGGAATGACCGAGCCATTCCTGAACCTTGGCAATATCCGCATCGTGATCCAAAGCATTCGTCGCTGCTGTAGCTCGCAAGCCATGAACACAAATGGCGCTGGCCTCAATGCCAATTTGGCGGGCGTATTTGCGCACCACGTCTTTATATATTGCATGGCCTGAAAGCGGAGAGGGGTGTTCATCAGGATCACGGGACCGTGCCCTTAGAAACAAAGGCGCTCGAACATCACTCTTGTGCGCGGTGATTGCCAAGTAATCGCTGATTCGCTGACTGGTGTGGGGATGCACCGGGATGAATCGAATTTTACCCCCTTTGCCCTCAACCCTAAAATGCATTACTCCACGGCGCTCCTGGATATCGCCAACCTTGAGCGAGCAAAGCTCAGCTCTCCGCAGTCCATGAAACAGCAGGGCAGAAAGAATCGCCCGGTCACGAATTCCTTTCAATGTATCTGAAGCAGGGGCTTCCAAAATGGCTTTCGCACGTTCATCAGACAGAGCCGGGGACTTTCCCTCGTTTGAGCCCATATTGGGGCGCTTCACCCCGTCAGCAGGATTGAACGGCACCGCGTTGCACTCACACAGGTAATCAAAGAGTGATGCCACCGCAGAAAGCTTCCTCCGAACTGTCGCAGCTTCGAGAGTCCGCGCCTCAAGCTGTTTTCGCCAGGCGATCAAATGGGACCGCTTCACGAGTCGAAATTCCTCCGCCTGCCGAATTCCGGCAAACGCCATAAAATCCTGGACATCGCTTTTGTATGCTCGCCGGGTGTTCTTATTCTCGATATTTGCGAACCACTCAACTTCAGGAGGTACATCAGCCAGTGATTGAAATTCTGCTGCCGTCAGTAACCGCGTTTTCGATTCTGCGACCAGACTCTTTTTGTAATTTTCCAAATGAACCTCTCGATCACTTATTATAGTATTGATAAAATACATTATCAATACCTTATTCGTAATCGTTATTATTGTTACGATAATTCTATTAAAAAGTTACGATCGTGATGTATCGCATTATAATACCTGAATTCGGGTAAACTTTTTTCTAAGATCCCTTCAGTTAAAACGTTTACGCGCTAAGTGGTCGAGATCCCCCTATCTGTAAATAGCTCGCGACGAAATTAAGCTAACTTGATGCCAAAGAAATCACATTCTCCTATCCCAGTAAAAAAGGTCAATAAGGTGGGAAGATCCATAGACAACAAAGTTGAACGCAGCCTTTGGGGCCGTGCTGGAATGCACCCCGCAGGTTGACCCAAGAGTTATGAGAGTCTGAAGTGTGTGCGAGCACACCCACAGACATCATGAAACGCAAGAGACACACCCCGGAAGAGATCATCAAAAAGCTGCGAGAGGCGGCAGGCCTCATTGCAGGAGGCAAAACTGCGGAAGAGGCAGCCCGCCAGATCGGCGTGAGCGTGCCAACTTACCATCGCTGGAAAGAGCAGCATGGAGGGGCGGAGAAGAGCACCGTCAAACGCCTCAAGGAGCTGGAAAAGGAGAATTTGAGGCTCAAAAAGCTGGTGGCCGAACAGGCTCTTGATAACGCCATGCTCAAGGAGATCGCGGAGGGAAAATGGTAGGCCCGGCGCGCAAACGTGAGGCCGTGGTGCATCTGGAAGACAAGTTCCAGGTGTCCCAGCGCCGGGCCTGTAAAAGCCTCTCCCAGCCACGCTCTACCCAGCGCTACGTCAGCTGCCAGCGCAGCAAGGACGCAGTCCTGGCAGGAGAGTTGCGTCAGTTTGCCACGAGGCATCCGCGAGCGGGCTACCGCATGGCGCACAAGCATCTGCGGAGGGAAGGCGGCAAAGCCAACCTCAAGCGCGTGCAGAGGCTCTGGCGGCAGGAAGGCCTGCGGGTGCCGCGCAAGCAGCACAAGAAGCGCCGTCTGGGCAGCACGGAGGCAGGCAGCCAGCGCCAGCGTGCCACGCAGATCAACGAGGTGTGGTGCTACGACTTTGTCTTTGACCAGACTGAGGATGGCAAACGGCTCAAGTGGCTGCCCATATGCGATGAGTTCACGCGTGAAAGCATTGCCTTGGAGGTGGAGCGCCGGATAGAGGCCGTCGACGTGGTTCGGGTGCTGGAAACCGCTGTGGCCGCCAGAGGCTGCGCACCGAAATACATCCGCAGTGACAACGGACCCGAGTTCGTAGCCAAGGCAGTGCGGGAGTGGATCGCGGCCAAAGGCTTTGAGACGCTCTACATCAAGCCCGGCAGCCCATGGCAGAACGCCTACAGCGAAAGCTTCAACAGCCGCATGAGGGACGAGTTGCTCAATGTCGAAAGCTTTGGCTCGCTGCTGGAAGCAAAAGTGCTGGGCAAAGAGTATCGGGAAGCCTACAATCACCAGCGGTTGCACTCTTCGTTAGGCTACCTTCCCCCGGCGGAGTTTGCGCAGCGATGCCTTGCGGCTTCCTGCGCTCCGCTCCGTCAGCCGCAAGGCATCGCTGATCCCCAAAACGAAGACAAAACCGCTGTCTCAAACCAAAACCCAAACTCAGAAACTAAACCGCCAGCACACCCAGCACTCTCATAAAAACTGGCTCAAACTTCGGGGGCATTCCAGTGCGGCTGCACGTTGCCAGTTCAGCGATTGCAATCAACTGCTCTATAAATCTGCCGTAACCCAAGAACAGGTCAATCAGGCAGAGATGGCCCACATTTATTCATTTTCTCCGGACGGTCCCCGAGGCCAAGGACCCTTCACCACTTCATCTATTGGTCTTAATGACTTACCAAATCTTATTCTCGTATGTTTGCTCTGCCACAATAAAATTGATCAGGACAAAGAAGGAACGCGCTACACACCCGCCTTGCTGAAGCAATGGAAGCAGGAACATGAAGACCGGGTTCGAAGGGTCACTGATGGCTCGGGTCAAAAACGCTCACATGTGGTCCTTTACGGTGCAAAGATCGGCGAAACTGGCTCGCCGCTGGTAGTCGATTCCGCTATTGAAGCAATGTGGCCTGATCGTTACCCCGCAGATGATCGCTCCGTCAACCTGTCGATGTTCAGCTCTCATGAAGACAGCGAATCAAGCTATTGGAACACCGAAGCCAAACACCTTCGGAAAGAATTCGCCCGCCTTATCCAAGCGAGGGTAGAGGAAGCTAACCCCAACCACTTTTCAGTATTTGCACTGGCTCCCCAGCCACTATTGATTCTTCTGGGATCACTTTTTAGCGAGACCATTCCAGCGGAGACCTACCAGCTGCACCGTGAGCCCCGAACGTGGAATTGGCTTTCAGACCCAGATGATATGGAATTAATCGTGAACGAGCCACTGGATAAAACCGGAACGCCAGTTCTTATCATATCTCTTAGTGGAAAGATTGCGCATGAGCGAATTACCACGGTCCTTGGGGAGGGCATAAAGGCAGCAGTTTGGGAGATCACAATCGCCAATCCCAATAACGACTTCCTGCGATCTAAAGAGCAGTTGAAGAATTTTCGCCAAGCAGTGCGCAAAGTTTTCGTGGCTGTGAAGCATGCTTTTCCAATAGGGAAAGAACTGTTGGTGTTCCCAACAATGCCTGTCGCCTGCGCATTTGAATTTGGAAGGCTCAGAATGCCGAAGGCTGATGTGCCAGTCGTGATTTACGACGAGAACGATAAGCACAAGAAATTTATTCCTACCCTTACCATTGGAGACAACACATGAGCGATTTAGCAAGACTTGAAATATTTGAGGAACTGGCATCCACCTTGGATATCCCTGATACAGCCTATGAAAAAGCCGAGTCCAGATATGCCGATCTTGGAGATTGGTTTGGTCGAGAGGGCGGTCACTGTTCACCGCATGATCCGCACATTTACCCCCAAGGCTCATTTCGTCTTGGAACTGTAATACGGCCCATTACTGACACAGACGAATATGATCTTGATGTCGGCTGTCGTCTAAGAAGCGGGATCACCAAACCCACGCATTCGCAAAAGCAATTAAAGAATCTTGTCGGGGCCGACTTGGAGGCCTACCGCGTGGCGCGACAGATCCAAAATGACCTTGAGCCGATGCACCGGTGCTGGCGTCTCCAATATCAGGATAAGCTCAGTTTTCACATGGATGTTGTTCCTTCTATCCCGGAAGATCAAGGAAAGCGGCACCTCATTAAGGAAGCAATGATTGAAAGTGGGGTCGATAGCACATTAGCAGTGTCTGTGGCGAACCACATTGGTGCCATAACCGATGATCGCCATGACCACTACGAGAACATCTCGAATGACTGGAAGGTCAGCAATTCAGAGGGCTATGCCCGTTGGTTTGAAAACCGCATGAAACAAGCCAAAGTACTTATGGAGAAGCACGCGTTTGAGGCACGGGCTGCGCAGATTGATGATCTCCCGGCCCGAAAGTGGAAATCCCCTCTACAGCGCTGCGTGCAAATTCTCAAACGCCACCGTGACGTAATGTTCGCAGAGTCGCCAGATTCTAAGCCCATTTCAGTGATTATTACCACCCTTTCGGGGCGGGCTTACGGCGGAGAGCAGCAACTTGACGAGGCGTTAGAACAGATCCTCAGCAATATGGACAAGTTTATTAATCCGTCGTTTCCTCGAGTTCCGAACCCTGTAAGTCCAAACGAAGATTTCGCCGATAAATGGGATGATCCGAAATGTTCCCATTTAGATCTTGAGAACAATTTTACAGAATGGTTGAAGCAGGCACGCTCAGACTTTGGCATATTGGCAGCTTCACGCGATGTTAACGTTATCTCTGAGCAAGCCATGACGAAATTTGCGGCCGCTATTGATGAAAATCGGCTGACTAAAAGAATCCATCGGCATTCCGTAACGGTGACTACTTCGCCTAAAACACATATCATTGAGGATCCAGCGCGTCCGTGGCTAGAATGTTGACACACAAGAGTGCCTCAATCGCAGGACTGGATGTATTCTTGCAAGAATTTAATATGATGGCCAGGCGACCGTCGCCGCCCTCATCAGTTGTAATATCCGGACCATTCAAGTTCTCTGCATCACATGCTAAAACTGGAAGAATTGACGACACCTTCAATCTGCGTTTGGAAATTCCCTTGTCATTTCCACATGCTCTTCCCCGAGTTGTCGAAACGGCAAACCGCATTCCTAAGATTCCTGAATTTCACATCAATCAAGGAGATAATACACTGTGCCTTGGCTCACCTTTGTCGTTGCACTTGGCGTTGCAAAAAGATCCAACTATAACTGGTTTTGCGATCAAATGTCTTATTCCGTATTTGCACGCAATCTCCTACAAGCTGAAACATGGCGGTCCGATGCCCTTTGGTGAACTTGCGCACGGAAGAGAAGGAATCATTGCCGACTATTTGAGTCTTTTCCACATCGAAACGCCATATCAGTTGAGAGAGGTTCTTTGCCGTCTTTATACCAAGAAACGTTCTGCAAACAAGTTGCCCTGCCCCTGTGGGTGCGGTCTCCGAACAGGTGCATGTCGTTACAATCTAAAAATCGCACTATTCCGGCGTCTGCAAAAACGCTCCTGGTATTTCGAGCAACTCAGGGACCTAAAGTTGCCCACTTCTCCTTCAGCACCCCAGAAAAAAGCAAAGATTTCGCGGTGGGCGGTTAATGGCAGGGCTCCATTGTTGTAACATAATCTATCTATTAAATGAACACATGAGTCACCCCAATTTTTCTGATGATTAAAATGCGGTATGTTGTCCCAGGCATGATTTCAGCCAAGATAACCTAATATATTTATTATTGCATCATGCCGGTTCTGGGTCGGATGGTTAAGTGTCTGCCGGAGTCAGATCTTCCGCACTACAGCCTCTGCGCAGAATTCTGAGCTTTAGAGCCCAAGTAACGTTTCATTTCATCCACTCACCATGCCCGACCAAGCCATAAAGGACCGCTATCGCTCAGCTCAACGACTAGATAACTGCTTTTACCGCAGTCTAGGGAGCTATTGCTTCTACACTCAGTCGATTGAGCTTCCGAGCATCTCTGAGCAAGATTTTGCTGAGGCGGCAAAACTGGCGACTGATTTGAAGTCTAGCGGTGCAACGACGATCTCACCGGCACTTTATGAAAAGCTAAAGCATATCCATCCAGTTTCAGCTCACGAATACACCCACTTCCTGGATTGCACGGCAACCGTGTGGGGAATTGATCTTCTTTTAAGCCTCTTTCGTGCATATGGCTTGGGTGATGATGAAACGAAGTACTTTCACGCGAAGGAAGCGAATGAGCAAATTCAAGGGATCAAGATGCCTGACTATTACTCGGTCATTCAGGAATCAGTTTCGCCGACACGCCCTTGGAAATACAGAATCTCTACAGGTTCCATTTTTGACAAAAACGGTAAACCCTCATCTCGCCAAATTCCATTTCTACACTTTTTGAATGCTGAAAATGAATTCCTCGCAAGAGCACCGATAAGCCTGCTCTCTATGCTGGAGGCCTCATCAACGTTTCAAGAGTTGAGGTCACATGCACTCTTGATCCGTCAGTTACCGGATGATTCAAAATGGGTCGAAAACTCAACATTTGGTCAAACCTTCATGAACCGATTGTACGATCACCAGCTTACAGAATATTCGGTTTGCACCCACCTCATCGCCAACCGGAACAATATCACTGATCCAATGATAGCCTACTATTATGCGGCGATTATTTCTCGCTTCTGCCTAAATCTTAAAGCTTCAGACATTCCGAAATTTTCAATAGTTGATGCAGTAGCAACAGCACTTTCTTTGGACGGGTCGCCTCACCGGCAGGAGATAATCTCCCGTCTAAATGCGTCTCTGGCAGCTGGCGACCGAGCAGTGCTCTTTTCGGTTTTAGCTCGATCTTGTGATATCGTGGGAGCACTCGCCAGCAAAACTACGCCACGAACCAGCCTTTCACAAGCATGCCAACTGTTCGGCGTAGAATTGGCCGAATTGGAGACCTCCGCAAACGAAGCATTTTCGGAACTACATGAGCAATTGTCTCATCTTCCCAATGTTCCCCCAGCAATTGCTGCATCGTGCCTCCACAATTTCCAAGCCCAAGGAGATATCTATAACGTAAAATTTGATTTCACGGCAATGGAACTCCCACCTGCAATCTATGGGGATGGCGAGCTAAGACCAGCTTTTATCGGAGGACGAAAGATATTCAAAGACTTTGATGTGGAGGAGCATTTTCTAGCAGTTCAGCCAAAGCGGGATTGGATGAGGCAGTTTAGTGAGGCTTGTTTCGTAAAACCGAATTAGTGGAAGCCAAACTGTATCGCGCCCGCCCATCCGCCCTTGTGGCTCCGCGCCATTCGTCCCCCAAGCTTCCCGCCACGCGCCAGCTCGAAACAATCCCCGGCGCTGCCAAATGGCCAGAAGCTTCCACCGCCGCCGTCCCGAAACAGAACCACGGGGCTTACAATGCGGCACACACATTGCCCACCTTCGCCCACCGCTATTGTTGCCTCACTTGCCGCCCCTTTGGTTCCGTTATTGAAATTCCAGGATAGACCTGAGCTTTTTCAAATCAAGCCAAGGCATTGACTCAGCTATGCTTTTGTGGACAATCATCTTGATGTTTCTATGATGGTTTGCCATAAGCCGCAAAGGAAACTTATGATACCCCATAATGCTTGGAAGGTATGGCGACTTCCCGGCTTCATCTTTACGCACCAATTGAGCGATGTCGGGCATAATCGCAATGTGTGAACTCGCCATTATATGCGGCATTAGCATTGGAAAAGCTCGATATGAAAACTCAATGTTCGGCTGGATATTAACGGTTTTCGCAGAAAGCCGCCTATCAAGCTCCTGTCTAAATTGCCCTCTGCCAACGGTCGCTATTGGATACTTTCTTAGCAAATCTCTTTCAATATTTTCTGGCAGGCCATGCATTAAATTTTCGGCAGTTACGCACCCCTCGGGAAGCCAGTCATCAGGAACATACATGTGATAGTAAATCACCCCAATATCATAACTTATAATTGGGAGACGCTTGTCGGTTATCACTCCGTCTCTGACCAGTCCACAATCGAGCGCCCCACAACACACAAGCTGAACAATCTCCGTGTTTGTGTAAGGCTCTGCCACCAATTTAACCTTGCCGATTTGTGACGGACTATAGACCTCATTTAATTCTGCTAATTGACCAGGGTTATTCAGACGCTCAGATAACAATTTTTTTAACTGTTCTGCGCGTGAAGCAATCAACCACGACACCAGGCTACCTCCTCCCCCCATTCTGAACGTGGTCGGCCAGGAATTACTTAACTCCCCATTCTGAAGTCGTTCCAGCAGCTCAATCAATGGAACGATTGCCGAGGCAAGCAACTTGCCTTGAGCATTCAGCTCTAACGTCCTATGTGGCTGATCCGCAAGCTGCCCAACTTTCAATGCATTTTCCAGAACACTCCAGTTCTTACTGAGCATTCCTGCGTCCAGATGGCGAGCGCTACGCAGATTTTTGAAGGTCTGAAATTCGTTGGCGTCCACCAGCAAGGAGAGCTGCCCAAGGGTCAAATTACACCATGATGGGGATTCTTGTTCCATGGGAACACCGGAACCACACGGCAACCAATGTCAAGTGTGAATTTGCAGAAATCCTGGATGTGCAAAATTGGGAGTTGCAGAAAATATATCTTCCCAAGCCGTGCAAAATTTGCTTCCATGGCACGTATTAAGCGAGAACCTGTCTCATTACGGCTGGTCAAGCTTAACGGAAACCCCATACGATTATGCCCTCCATCATCACACGGAATGTCCGACAGGTTAAGGCGATAGAACGTTCGACCAGGAAGGAGATCACCCATATTGATCGACCATCAAAGGTTGCCAACATGGACTTTGAATCACATTGCCACTTGGATATCGCCAGATTGGGCTACGTTTACAGCCATTCCGAAGAGAATCCTGAATTCCCGCCACAGCAGATTTGGCTGGTTGTTCCGCTCCCTCCGCAACCGCCGAAGCCACCGGTCTCCCGCCCACCTTCGTTTTTTTTAACGCGCCTCCTGGAGAAGGTCATTCTGCTCACCACACGCAGTTTGCTGAGGCTCGTTGAAAAAAATGTCTCTGAAACCAATCTTCAGAGTTTGGCTACAACAAGTCTAGTGGAAGAAGTCGAATTGGTGGCAACGCCAGAGTCGCAAGAATTAATGATAACTGAAGAGCGCTCACTGGCCATTGAGTTAATAAGTGAAATTGAAATTTTCCCCAAAAAGGTCGAGCGGAGATATTTAGGTTATGATAAAATTCTCCTTCGTTACCATATCGAGATGGATCTTTTCAAGTCTGGGTGGGTATGCGTGGATCGCCTATTTAAAGACGACAACGAAACATGGCTAATTGGATTATCTTATGACGGTGAAGATGGCTGACTTAGCATCAGATTTACTCACTTATTCGCGCCCTCTTTCGTCTTCCCTAAAGCCGATAATATTTCCGGTAGTAGCGGCAGCCGGATGATCTTTCGGTAGAAGCTTAACTTTTCCCTTCATCATTGCATCAATACCATTTAAAAAGCGCATTGATGCCTCAGCAAGCGATTGGGGTGAGGTAATATCCACACGGTCTGCAAAATAGTGAGAAAATTCAACCACTGGCTCCCCATCTTCATCAAGACTATTTTGTATTGACTCAATTATTAAAAAGTTATGTGGTCCTTGAAAATAGACGCGTGTGACAAAGCTGCAAAACTGGTATCCATCCTTACCCTGAAAAAATGCCACGCTCACGCAACGCGTCCACTCATCTAAGCCTTTATCTTTTGCCCAAGAATGAGTCAGCGCAACATGGGTGCTCTCCTCCTCGGTGTGTAATATATGGGACTCTGCTAATTCAATAAGCAATGCGGAAGGTCTGGAGCTCTTAAATATTCGATCCAGCCATCTACATACCTTCATCCCCCTTTCATCATCCATTCGCCCCTCAAACCCAAAAAGGAAACGCACTTTTCCAAGCAAAGCTGTTGCGATTCCAATCATAGTTTTATTAAATTTCAGGGGTTATGTCAACTCATTAGTCTTTTGGCCGAATAGACCATCTGCCACCGTTTTCACATTTGCGCGATTCGCTTCTGATCAATACAGTTTCGCACCATGTGGAGCGGTTGCCACATGCAGTTTCCTGGGCAGCCACCATTTTAAATGCAGCAGAGTGAAAAAAGCCATGGGCGAAAGGAAAAGAAAGGTTTAGATCAAAATTGATGAAGCCTAACGGTTAACTAAGTTTAATGCAGCCAGTTTGCAAATCATTCCTCCCACGTGCGGACGACTTAACCAGTTTGCGAACATCCCGACTTTCTGGGCCGCCGGGCTGGCGCTTGAGGTCAAGCCACATCTGGCAAAGGCTCGAGAAGATAAGCGTTCACGGATTTACATCCTCAACAACATCTGCCCGACTGATTACGCCGACGTGGTCATTCAGGAGGAAGATGGACTCGCAGTTGAGCGGATGCGCTTCGGGCTGATTCCAAACTGGGCGCGAGGCTCCAAAGGTGAAGTGTCCAAAAAGTTTACCCGCACCTTCAACGCACGCTCAGACAGCATTTTTGAGCTGGGCTCTTATCGGCAAGCCATCCGCAAGCGGCGCTGCATCGTCCCAGCACGGGGCTGGCATGAATGGCCTGACCGCACCACCCCCTACTACATCCACAGATCAGACGATCAGCCGCTTTGGCTGGCTGGCATCTGGGATGTCTGGGAGAGCAATGCCGCTGATGACCAGGAAGAGCCGATAATCACCTCAATGAGCGTGGTTACCACCCCACCCGGAACCTACATGAGCAAATTCCATGACCGCAGTCCGCTAGTCCTGGAGGAGGACGCCATCTCGAGCTGGTTGAAGCCTGACCTGCCAGAATCAGATCTCCGGGTGCTCCTTGAACCCTACGAATGCCCACATTTGGAAGCGTACCGTGTTTCCACCAATGCCAATTCTGCAAAAAACAAGACCGAGGAAGTTCTTCATCCAATTTCTGCCCCTGTTCCCTGGGGAGACGCTCCGCCCGAAGAGCCGCCCGAAAACGAGTACTTGAAACTGTTCTAAAGAACAGTATTCGGTGCGCCATGATAACGGCGGATCAGAATCAGTCCCTTCGAACTCTTTGGCGCTGCCTCTCACGCCAATGGAAGCGCAGGTCAATTCCTCTGCTCGGCACCATCGTTGCAGGCAGGGCCGAAGCGCCCGAAAGCACGATGGAGGCCTGTCTTACCGTTGACCCTGACACTCTGGGTCTGCCAAAGAACAACCGCACTTTTGCGCTTAAAGTTCAGGGCGACTCCATGCGAAACGCTGCCATTCTTGAAGGGGATGTTGTGGTGATGGAATTCCGCGAAGCCAAGCACGGGGACATTGTTGCAGCCCTCATTGACGGGGAAACCACCCTGAAACGCTTTTTCGTGAAAAACGGAGTGCCCTACCTGCGGGCATCCAACCCCAAATACCCGGACCTCATTCCCGCCCGCGAGCTGGTAATCCAGGGCGTCATGGTGGCACTTCTCCGGCTTCCCAAAAAGTGAACCGTTATGATGCTGCATTTTGATGCGGACGCATTTTTTGCTGCGGTTGAGCAAGCCGCCGATCCGAAATTACGCGGCAAGCCCATAGCAGTTGGCGGGCAAAAGCGCGGCGTCATTGCATCTGCCAGCTATGAAGCGCGACGGCTTGGGATCTATACCACCATGCCAACAGTGAGAGCGCGTAAGCTCTGCCCTTCTCTCATCATTCTTCCGGGTGATTTTGAGAAATATGAGCGCTTCTCTAAGCTGATGTTTTCATATGCGTATGATTTCACCCCGCTAGTAGAAGTGGCTTCAATTGACGAGTGTTACATGGACCTCAAAGGTGCCAAGGACGCTCGTGCGGTCTCAACTGCCTCCACGATCCAAAGGGCAATTTCCCAGTCATTGAAGCTCTCTGTTTCCGTTGGCGTTGGAGCGAACAAGCTGGTCTCCCAAATTGCCTCCAAGCTCAAAAAACCCCACTGCTTCATTGAAGTATCACAAGGCGGTGAACAGGATTTTTTATGGCCGCTGGAAAACAAATGGCTCCCCCTGGTCGGACCTCATCTCGCAGCCAAGCTCAATACCGCCGGGCTCCGCTGCGTTGGTCATGTAGCTGCAACACCGGTGGATGAATTGTCGCTGGTTGTTGGGACCAGCGCCCCTACCCTGCATGAATATGCTCTTGGACGCGACGACCGACCCGTGGTTTGCGATGCGCCTGAGGCCAAGAGCTACGGTGAGCAGGAAACCTTCGGGCAGGATACAACCGATACCGTGTTCATCATCGCTCGCCTGCGCTGCATGGCTGATGGGCTGATGAGGCGTGTCCGCCATGATGGCAAAAGCATACGCACGGTGAGTTTGCGAGTGCGATACAACGACATGGACGAAACCACTCGTTCGTCCAGCCTAGAGGAACCAACCGACCTGGAGCATGATGTTTACCCGCTGCTTGAAGCACTGTTGCATCGTGCCTGGGAACGGCGCGTCAGCATCCGGTTGGTCGGGCTTCGCTTCACCAAGATTTATGAGGCTGGCTTCAGCGCCAGCCTCGGGCTGGAGCAATCCGATATTACCCGTGAACGCCTTCACACTTTGTCGGTGGTTGTTGATAATCTCCGGCATAAGCAATGCAGTATCATGCGCGGCCATGATCTCTGGCTGTCGAAGCACCGTCAGCAGCCCCGTGAGACTCTGCCAAAGCCACAAGTCATCACGGGCGAGGTAAAAGAAAGCTCCCACCGCGTCCTGCGGGAGCGGGCAGAAAACGGTCCACACATCTTTGTCCCATCTGCGCAGAGCCTGACAGCTCCCGCGTTGAATGTGAAAAGCTGTTACAGCTTTCTTGATTCGGCGCTCACCATTCCGGCAATGATCGAAGCCGCTGGAGGTTATGGTATTAGAGCCCTCGCCATCACCGACCCCAACCTCCACGGCGCTGTTCCGTTTTATCAGACCGCACGCGCAGCCGGCATCAAACCCATCATTGGTGCAGAGCTCCTTTGCGGGAATACACGCTTGCTGGCATATGTGCAAAACAACACCGGCTACCAGCATCTCTGCCGGTTACTTTCCTTTGGTAAAGAAGGCTGCGTTACGACCGAGCAACTACAATCCCACCGGGAGGGGCTTATCATTACGCCCGGCAATGCTGACGCAATCGCATTGCCAGAGATCCGCTACCACAAGGCCGCTGATAAAATGCTTTTCAGCGTCCTGCAGAGCATGAAGACATTGACGCTGCTTCATGAACCGCACCCGCAGAAACGGCGTGGAGATTTTGCTTTCCCGCTCCCCGCCGAATGGGGCAGATATTCGCCGCAGGCACTGAGGGCTACGCATGAACTGGCAGACCAATGCGAGTTTGCTTTTGATTTCAAAACCCTTCGTTTTCCCAACTATGCACCAAGAGACGGAACCACCCCTGCCGCCTCGCTGTCCAGGCTGGCGCATGAAGGTTTAAAGCGTCGTTACGGCAGCAAAGCAGATTCACATCTGGCGCAACTGCGCGAAGAACTCGAGATCATCGGTGAAGTCGGCTATGAGGAATATTTCCTCACCGTTTGGGATCTGCTTCAAGAATGCCTCACCCATGACATTCACTGGATCACCAGAGGCAGCGCCGCTGATTCGCTCGTGTGCTACTGCCTCGGCATCAGCAATGTTTGCCCGATCAGGTTCGAGCTGTATTTCCGCAGGTTTTTGAACCGCGACCGCATGGCTCTCCAGAAGCTTCCCGATATTGATATCGACTTCGCGCATGATAAAAAAGATGCCGTGGTCGAATTGCTCCTGAAGCGCTACGGCCCGGAACATGCCGCTATTGTGGGAGGATTTAACACCTTTCAGGCAAAGTCAGCTTTCGCCGATATAGCCAAAGTTCTTGGGGTTGCCGAAAATGAAATCCGCCGCTTAACGCAACACATGCCCTGGACAGATGCGAAGCACGCTGCCGATGCTGTGGCGATGTCGCGTGAGTGCGACAATACGCCGTGGCAGGAAGAGCCGATGAGAACCGCATTGCTCATGGCTGGAATGCTCGATGGCTTTCCCCGCTATCCAAAAATGCACCCCTGCGGCGTGGTTCTTTCCCGCTGTCCAATTCGGGATCTTTCCCCAACCTTCCAAAGCACCAAAGGCTGGCAGACCACCCATTTCGACATGGACAGCGTTGAAGCTGTCGGGCTGATCAAGCTCGATATTCTCGCGCAAGGCGGTCTTGCCGTGCTGCGTGATACCAAGAGCATGCTCCAGGCTCAGGGCTTCACAATGAGTTTAGATAACCTTGAAATCGGGGGCATTGGAGGAACCGAGGACCCACCACGCAACACTGATGCCGAGCCTTGGAGCGATCCTGAAATCTGGCAGATGATTGCCAGTGGCAATGGACGTGGAGTTCACCATATCGAAAGCCCGGCCATGACCAGCCTAGCTTGCATGGCAGATGTGCGGGATATCGACAGGCTTGTTGCCATCGTCTCAGTCATCAGACCGGGTGCCGCGAACGGTCTTAAAAAGACCCAGTTCGCAAGGCGTGCTCAAGGGCTTGAGCCCGTTGATTATGTCCATGAAAGTCTGTCAAAAGTGCTGCGCTCAACCTTCGGGGTTGTCGCATATGAAGAGCATATCCTCCAAATCTGCGAAGAATTTGCCGGATTACCAGGAGGCCGCGCTGATGTTCTGCGCCGTGCCCTGGTAAAGCAGGATGAAGCCAAAATTGCCGAGGTGAAAGTTGAGTTCATGGCGGCAGCAAAAGCTCGCTCGCGTGATGCCTACAGCATCGCCCATGTCTGGGATCTAGTAGCAGGATTTAAAGGCTACGCTTTTTGCCGGGCCCATTCCACCGCCTACGCGGTCGAAGCTTATCAAGGCGCATATGCCAAGCGCTACCACCCGGCTGAGTTCATGGCATGTGTCCTAACCAATGGTAAGGGTTTTTATTCACCTCTGGTGTACACATTGGAATGCAGGCGGCTTGGGATTGGTTTTTTAAGCCCAGACGTAAACGCTTCCACCGATGCCTTCACAGTCGAACCCGTGCAAACGCCGAGCGGAACCCACGCGCCAGCTTTAGCAAAATCCATTCGCGTTCCTCTGCGGAGCATTAAAGGCTTGAGTGAGACAACACTTGCTCGCTGGCGCAAAGAACGAGGCAAAGCATCGTTTCAAAACGTGCGAAGTTTTTGTGATCGGGTGCGTCCCCAAGGACAAGAAGCCCTCGATCTAATCCGAGTGGGTGCCTTTGACAGTCTGGGGGGCACCAGGACTGAGCAGTTTTGGCGCTGCCTGCATTCAGCGCGTGATGACGCTATTGATTCAGATTGGCTTTTCCGCAACACCAAGGAAGAAGCCATACGGGCGCAATTCCGGCAGGAACCAGGCATCCTTCAAATGCTCCAAGATGAAACCGAGCTGCTGGGATACACAGTCAGCGGCCACCCGCTGGATTGTCATCCCAACATCCGCTGGGATACCTATTGCCCCATCTCCGAACTGCCCCGCTATCATCACCAGAAGGTAACCGTTTGCGGTCTGATTATCGTCAGCCGCTCACATCTACAACAGAATGGTGAGCCGATGAAGTTCATCTCCATTTGCGACAGGTCAGGCATTGTTGAATGTGAAATCTTTGCTGATGCATACCGCGCTTACGGTTTGGCAACGGTGCGCTATCCGATTGTTCAGGTTACGGCCGAGGTAACGCCCTTCGATAACCAAGCAGGATTCACTCTTGCTGTGCAACGCATTGAGAAAGCTAGGCAGTTCCAAATCGTTTAAGATCAATGGCTTATAAGTCGATGCCGGTGAGCGTTTAAACCCGATCCCATGTGTGAGTGGTATGCCACAGAATCACCTATCTCGGTGGATGCACTGCGCCGCCATTCTGATTGGCAAGCTAAAGCCCTTACTGGGCCGCTCAAACAGATAATCGGTTCCCCCTGAAGGTCGCCCCCAATTATCCGTGTTGCCCGCCACGCTGCGCTCCAGTCTAGCAGGACTTTTTATGCACTGCCATCAAGGCCGCGACAGTCGCAGCCACAAACAAGAAAGGAGAAACATTATGTTAGAATTTAATCACCCTGGTAAAATCGTATTTGAAATCCTCGTAGGCAAAGTCAAAGCCACCGTCCACAGGAGAAGAATTGGATCTACCTGGGTTCACACAGTGAACATCATCCGCTGCTTTGAACCAAACGACTATTGGTCGGCAGAATATGGCTTCCTTCCTTCCGACGTAGCCGATATAATGGAAGCGACCGTCCATGCCAGAAGATGGTTAAGACAGCATTGCCTTCAATACACCGTGCATTTGCCATAATTATTAAAGAGAGCCACACCTCTACTATGTGGCTCTCCCTGCTCTTAAAAACTGGCAACTTGACTTCACTTTGCGAAGTTTGTTATACTTAGCATGGGAGATGGAATTTGAAGAATCATCGTTTATCACATCAAGGCTTCACGCTGGTTGAGCTTTCCATTGTGCTGGTCATAATCGGTCTGCTGATCGGTGGAATTCTGATTGGGCAGAGTTTGATTGATAGCGCGAAATTGGTGAAATTAGTCAAAACCATCGAGCAATACGAAATTGCGGCAACTACCTTCAAAAGTAAATTCCGCGCCATACCCGGAGATACAAATAAATTAGCACCTAATGGCAATAACGACGGTCAGATTCACGGGGTGAATACCCTTTACAATACACTGACTTCATGGGCGCTGGCTGGTTCCGAACCGATAAACTTTTTCAATCACTTATCAATCACAAGAATGGTAAATGCCAATTTTTCAGCTTACTCTGGACCTGATAGTTTTGATGGAAATTTTTCCGGTTTTGTTCCAAAACTTGAATATGGAACAAATTGTTACTTAACAGTTTATGACTATAGGGCAGTTTGGGGTGCAGGAATAGATTTTGGCACCGCTTTTGCCATAACATCTGGTGTCAATGCAGGTATCAGCGAGTGCATGACAGCCGAGGAGGCTGCCGCTGTTGATGCAAAACTCGATGACGGAAAACCTTTGACTGGAAACACAAGAGAAATGTTTCCCTATTCAGGGCCATATATTAGCAATCGCCTAGGTTGCGATGATAATACTCCAAATTATGACATTGGTGGTGTCTGGAATGCAGCAACCGGTCTCAAAGAATCCGCCGAAGGTAGTTCCGAAGCATTGAATCGGGTTGAATGCTTGTTAGCAGTAAAAATCAGATTGGATAATTAACAAACAGCGATCACATATTCTTATAATGTCTTGCCAATAGAGTGGCAGCTTGACTTTTCAAAGCGAAGTTTGTTATACTCTTCCTCGTAGAGAGGGAATTTGTTCAGGCATCGTTTATTACGTCAAGGCTTCACGCTCGTTGAACTGTCCATTGTGCTGGTTGTTGTTGGGCTGCTAATTGGCGGGGTGCTGATTGGGCAGAGCTTAATTGAAAGTGCCAAAATTAATGCGCAGATAAAACAGATACAGCAACTTGACGTTGCCACGCAAAATTTTGTAACAACCTTTCGTCGCCTTCCGGGTGATGATGATCGTGATGGACTTCTTGAAAGCTCAAGCGCATGGTGGAAAGGGGGAAATGCTTTATGTGGAAGAGCTGGAGATGGCGATTGCGCCAGGTTGTTCCAAGAACTTTCCACCTATCGCTTTTATAACAAGTCTTTTACTTATATTACGCCTGGGATTGGCAACCCAATTGCAGGGGAAGGAAAAAACTTTCCTTTTGCAGAAATTGGCAACGGCTTTGTTGCGAGCGGAATGTCAGCCAATAGAAGCTTGTTTTGGTCAGTACAGGGAAGCAGAAAATCAGATTCTGGAAGTGCAGAGTACTCAACTACTGACACTTCCACAGAAAAAGGCTATCAAGGGGTCTTCCATCCATTCACGACGGCTCAGGCATTATCTATAGATAAAAAGATTGATGATGGGTTAGCCTTCTCCGGCGATGTAACAGCGATTAACAGCCTGACACGCCCTAGCTCTTGCCCATCTTGGGTGCCAACATCGCCACAATGTAACTGGTGCGTATCCGGAAATGGTTTACTGACTTCTAGCCATCATGCATTCTGCATGGATTACTCTCCTTCATCCGGTTTTCAAGAACCAAAACGCGGTGAGTTAGCTTGTGCACTTACTATTGCTGGTGAATATAACCTTGGTTCAATGAGTTCATCAGCGCCCAGAGGTACAAAACGTTGCGCATTACAATTCAAAGCTAGGGTCTACAGATAGATAACTTCAATGCTTTCACATGCCTTTCATCTCTCAATGGTCCCCTCCTCTTGAGATTTTGGAAATCGTAACATCCGTGCAGGACAGTCAATACCCTGCCCGCTCCAAGTGTCCGTGTTGGGCATGACAACATCCCGCTTAACCGTCTGTTCTTCACGTTTCCAATCCCATCGGGGAGTAACCAATCAAGGAGACAATCATGAAAAGAGCAGATAGACACGTATATCAAACAACCATCGGCAGCATTAAAGTTATCGTAGTTCGAAGAGAAACATATGGCATTACCCAACACATGATCAGACTTTTTTGCTCTTATGACCAAGGAAAGTCTTTTAGCGGCACAAGCACAATCTTTTACACGCACACGTCTGATGCCATTGAAGCCCTAGCACGCGCATCTCGCTGGATCAGAAAGGAAGAGATCAGAATCTTTGCGTCCTAGCTAAATGTCCTCTGTCTTATGCCTGATCAAAGCCACGGCATCAAAGAGCCTTTGCTGCTCTAACGTGCCGAGGTAGTCCTCAGCAGATCTGGGCGGGCTTTTGAGGCTCGCCCGATGCTCGCGCATGATCTGGATAACCAAGTCTTGATTCGTCTCTAGCAGCCTCATCAGAAGCTCATCCGGCGTCCATATCTCAAGGTTGTGGGTGCCCACAAACGACATCGGGAAATCAGACAGGTTCCACGTAACAATGGCAGCAGCTTCACATTCAATTGCCGCTGCCAGAACATGGCGGTCATCAACATCCGGCAGGGTGAGTGCCTCCATGTGCCGTTCATAGCCACTCACGAGGCTGTCATGGGCGTGTTTGTCCATCAGCTCTCGCGTCCTCTGCAACTTCTCTCGCGTCAAATCCTGCCGCTCGCGCAGCACCGCCGTCATCCACTCCTCATGGATCTTCTCCGACCATTTTGCCTGGATCATTCCATAGACGGCAAGCCGCATGAATAAATCACGCAGCGCTGCCGGGTATAAAACACAGGCATCAAGAACAACAACAGGAGCAGAAGTCATTAATACCCCATGTCGAGGCGTTGACCCTCTGCCGCCAGTTCATCCAGAACCTTGAGACGGGCATCCTTTTCGCGCTGCTTGTAAGCCAGCACATCCCTGGTATAGGCGCGTCTATGCGTTCCCACCTTGCGGCTTGGAAACGCCCCTTCATCAAACAGCTTCGATGCATACGGACGCGACACATTCAAAAGCTCTGCCGCTTCCTGAGGTGAGATCTCCTCATCCACCGGCATCATCGCCACGGTCTTTCCATCCGCCATCCCACTGATGGCTTCCACCAGCAAACGAAACGCACTGACAGGAATCGAGACTTCCTGACCTTCAATTTGCATTCCGATGGAATCTCTTTTTCCAAACTTCATGCTGCCAATCTGACGACGGGATTCCCGCGCCATGAGCACATCCTTTTCTGTGGGGACGAGCGGTTCGTTAAGTGTGAGCATAATGACCTTCCTTTTCGCCATCATATCACACATCTGAAACAATTGCAATATCTGAAATAAATGAGACGGCTGGTGGAGGGAAAAGCCTTTCCCTCGCGCCTACGTTGTGCGGCGCTACCCATTCAAACGGGAGGTCTCCCGTAACGCCCTCGCCCGCCACATGGCGCAGGCAGTCTCTTCAAGACCGCTACCGCGCAGGAAAGCCAGCCAACGCCATTGCAGCCCTCCTCATCACCAGATGAAGCTGCCTGATACGCTACAGGCAAAGCCGTCCACTGCTCATTCACTTCATGCCGTGATAAACCTTCCTACCTGTCGGCAGGTATAGCCGCCGCCAAGACGGCTTGGCGCAAATCCAGCCATTCGGCTCTGCAAATCAGTTCAGCTCCTTGCGCCAGTCATTAAAACGATACCTGGAAGTGCCGATTCACCGCCAGTCAGCAATTCGTGTCCTGCGCTTCTCCCGTGTTTTGTTCTCATCGCGGGGTGATGGCTCGGGATATGGCAGAAGCCGTCTGACCGTCAACCCCCGGCCCGCTCCATTCGCTGCGCTCCCGTGTTGGGGGCATGACCGCCAGCCTCTTGGCCCCTGCCTTTGCACCGTCGCCCCCGCAGTGGGGGATAACAAAACAAACGGAGCAAAATTATGACGCAGAAAACACTCACTAAAGCTGAATTGAACCAGTTCACCGGCACCGAGCAATGGTACCGCCACAGCATCGCACGAAACGTGCTTTACACAGATGGCGCAAAGCACGTCGCTGAATCCGCAGGAGCCTACTGGCTGCTCGATGAAATCGCTTTCGCTCAATCCATCCGAGCAGTTACCGCAGAAGGCTTCCAGGTCTGGAAGCTGAAGGTCAGCCCCAACCATTCAGCCACGCTTGCCTGTGAAGACGGCAATTCAAACATCGTCTTTTCCAAGAGAATCGAATTCACCGATTTCCCTCTCGACGAAATCGCCTTCTACTTCACAGACCACGTGCTGATGCTGCCCAGCGAATACTAGCTTGGCAGCCTGCCCGCCCAAGATATCTTGGGCGGGCTTCTACCGTAACGCCTCCTCCTGCAGCTTTTCGTAGGCGTTTTATCTAAAACCGCTACCGCACAGAAGAGCGCCCAACCGTTTCACTCCAATGCAGGAGGCACAAAAGGAAGCTGTTCGCTTTGCTGCTTGAATAGAAGGGGGCAAATCCTCATAGTTTGACGATGGCCACCAAGCGGACGACCCTGAGAAATCATTCAGCTAAAGCTCCAAAGAAGTGTGTGGAGCCGCCGCCCACTACTGAGGAAATCGAACGTATCGAGCAATATGCCTCAGAATTTCAAACGGTAGTCGATAGTTACCTCGAAGATCACCCTAATTGGATCGGTGAAACTCTTCTGTGGATCATGGAGTTCGGATTCAAACAACTTCGCCACTATTTGGAGGAGGAGGAAATACCCGAGGTCAACTGGGAAAATCCATTCCTTAACTACAACTTCCCCATGACTTGGGACTGGGAGGACTGGAAAACAGGTCAGGCTTCACGCCTGATCCCATATACTCCGCTCACACCGAAGAATACCCGGACAAAAGAAATAGCCTATAAAACGATGGCGAAATCTCTGGTGCAACTGACAACCTACACGTCTCTTCATCACTTTACACACTTCGTGGGCATTGAGAAAAACGGTGATTGTTATACTCCAATTCTTTCTCCAACAGCGACTGATGAACTGGACCAAATAAAAAGAAAGCGGGACCGAGCCAGGGCCTTCCAAGACTTTTTTCTCCCGTTTTCCATGGGGGCGGGTCTGCTATCCTTTGATCTGGATGACATCCCGCCTGACGGCAAGCTGCCTAAATCTGCAATTGATGAGCTGAGCCGCCTTCACGAACTAATCGATATCCCCGGAATCATCATCTCTGCTAATATAGATGGTTATAAAATTAAACTGACACTCTGTTTCCAGATCTCGCCCTATGAAATCGACGTCATAAATAAGCATGCTTGTTTTCCTATGATGGCTGGCATCATGATCGAGCCTGATATCGGGGAAGATGAAGACATTGAAGAGGCACTAGATGATCCGCGGCTTAATCCTTCAACTTGGACCAAGAAAGACCGGAAGAAACTTTGGGATGCGATCCTCGGGAACTTCAAGAAGCTACGATCCGAACTGCCCACCCCACAGGAGCAAAAATTCGAAGAGGCGGTCGTAGAGATCACTGCGAAGCTAAAAATCACAGTTCGGCCAGGCGAGACAGATATTTCTGAGCGTATGGAGCGCCTTCTCGCGTCATTTCAAGAAAACGGCGAAATCCTACAGGCAAATTTCTCAAAGCAGGGAATCACTCTGAATGCTTCAGCCTCCAGCGTGGAACTCGATTCCCTGCTCAAAATCGTTGAGACCGAACCGGATAAAAATAAGAAAGGCGAAGCGCTCGAAGAGCTCATGATTAAACTCTTCCAATCATTAGATGGGTTTGATGCGAAGAAGAATGCACGAACTGAAACTGAGGAAATCGATCTCGTAATCATCAATAACAGTTCCGAAGCGCGATGGAAAGACTGCGGGCCTTTGATCCTTGTAGAGTGCAAGAACTGGTCTTCAAACTGCGGCAAAAACGAGTTGGTACAGTTTGAATCCAAAATCAGAAACAGAAAAGGCCAATGCAAGCTCGGCTTCCTCGTCTCATGGAATGGATTCGGCACAGCGCTAAAAAAGGAGCTTCTGCGCTCTTCGCATGACCATGCAGTGGTCGGATTGTTGAGCGGCAAAGATATTCGGGAAGCTGTTTCTTCACGTGATTTTCTTTCTGTATTGCAGCGTTGCTGGGAAGAGTCTGTAATGGCTTGAATCCCTGACTTCCCTTGCCAAGGAACTCATCCATAGCGGGAGTTGGGAAAAGCCTTTCCCTCGCGCCTACTGCGTGCGGCGCTACCCTTTCTAACGGGAAGTGTCCCGTAACGCCCTCGCCCGCCACATGGCGCAGGCAGCCTCTCCAAGACCGCTACCGCGCAGGAGAGCCAGCCCACACCATTGCAGCCCTTTGCATCACCAGATGAAGCTGCCTGATACGCTCCCGGCAAAGCCGTCCACTGCTCATTCACTTCATCCCGTGATGATCCTTCCTGCCTAACGGCAGGTATTGCCGCCGCCCCGTTTTTTCATCACTCGGCGGCTCTGAAGCCTTCAGACGTTCAGCCCGTCAAGGGCATCCAAAGGCTGTCCCTAAAGGGCACCCTCCTTTGAACCCTCCCTATGACTGTCTGCCCGTTCCTCCGGCGGTTGGTCGGCAGGTTTTGCGCGCGCGTGCGTGCTTTTCGCAAAACCGAAACAGGAGGAACTAACATGAAGACATCAGACATCTATGAACAAGTAACAGACCGCATCATCACCCAGCTCGAACAGGGCATTGCCCCCTGGAAGTCGCCTTATTTTTCCAAGGTCGGATTCCCCCGCAATTTCTCCACAGGCAAAGCCTATCAGGGCATTAACGTCTTTTTGCTTGGAAGCCACCGCTTCACCTCGCCTTACTTCCTCACCTTCATTCAAGCCAAGGAGCTTGGCGGGCATGTGCGCAAAGGAGAACGCGGTTCTCTTGTCGTCAAATACGGCACCTACACGAAGCAGGATGAAGACGCCCCAGCCCAGAACGAGGAAGAAGCCGAAACGCGCCGCTTTCTCAAGGGTTACACCGTATTTCATGCCTCGCAGATTGAAGGCATCGAGTTCCCTGCCCCGGAGAATCTGCCGGAGCTTTCTCTCACTGAAAAGACCGACCGCGCCCGCGAGATCATCGCCGGGATGCCAAAGCCCCCAGTGATCCGCTACGGCAGCGCCATCCCCTGCTATCGCCCCGCCACTGATAGCATCCTCATGCCGGAGCCTGGCTTTTTCAGCACTGAGGAGGCGCTTTTCTCAACCCTCTTTCATGAACTGGCTCACAGCACCGGACATGCCTCACGGCTTGCTAGGGCGTCCCTGATCGAGAATAAAGGCATTGATGCAGCAGGCGACACCGCCCGCAAAGTCTATGCTGAGGAAGAGCTCGTTGCCGAGATGGCAGCGGCCTTTCTGAATGCCCATGCGGGCATCCTGGAAGATGAACACGCCAACTCTGCCGCCTACCTGCAAAGCTGGATTAACGCCCTTAAATCCAAGGACGCCAAAGGCTGGATTATCCGCGCAGCCTCGCAAGCACAAAAGGCAGCGAACCACATCCTCAACATTCAACCGGAGGTGCAGCCATGAGTGCGGCACTTCTCCCCCTGAATGACGCCGAGCTGATTGAATCAGTCAGCTTGAGCGATGCCGAGTTTGATGAGTTGGAAAGCCAACTCGTCATTCGAGCCGCCTGCCTTGGCTGGACGGGCGACCCAATGCGCCAACCCGTGGCGGTTGTTGCCGCCACAGTGCGAGGCATTCTCGCCAATCGCAGCACCTCACCAACAGGCTGAAAGCCGTTGTGCAAATGACGGTCCCCATATGGGGACCGTGAAATCCTATCACAGCCCCGTGTCTCTTTCCTGCAACATGGCGCATGGCAGGAAGCAGCACCTGCATATCGAATCCCAGCCCTCGTCATATCGTTAATGACGGGGGCAAATGCCCGGTAGCAGAAGCACCGCTCTCATTCGCTCGCTTTGCCAAACCTTGGTGGAGTCCCCGCCCTGCCCATCCCGTGGGTGGCCGCATGGCTGCGGCAGCTTGACTTCGCAAAGCGAAGTTTGTTATACTGGGCTCAAAGAGAGGGAATTTGCAAAATTATCGTTTATCACGTCGAGGCTTCACGCTCGTTGAACTGTCCATTGTGCTGGTTGTTATCGGCCTCCTTATCGGCGGGATTCTAGTTGGACAGAGCTTGGTTGATAGCGCGAAAATCAATGCTCAGGTCAAACAATTGCAGCAGCTTGACATAGCAGCACAAAGCTTTGTCAGCAAATTTAAATATCTTCCGGGGGATACTGATAAAGATGGCTGGCTGGAGCAAAATGGAGGCAGCAACCTACCATGCGCGCCGAGTGTAGTTGGAGAATGCTCAATGATTTTCCCCCAGCTTTCCTCAATGCTTGGCTTTCCGGGAAAATACTCCTTCACCTTGCCCGACACAATGCGCTTTGGTCCAGGAAGGCATTTCCCATTCGATGCGATTGGTAGGAGCGGCGTCTTCGCTGTTCAAAATGTGAGGCGTGAACTATTTTGGATAGTCGCTGCAAGCAGGCAATGTACCGCTTCTGACCTCTGGGGATGCTCGATAAATGCGTTTACACCTTCACAGGCTCTTGCTTTAGATAAGAAACTTGATGACGGCAATGCCTTTTCTGGAAAAGCAGCCTCCGTAGGCTATATCAGTGCCCCAAGTTCATGTACGCTCGGACAATCTTTTTGCGGCAATACCGTTGTTGCAAACCCAGATGACTACGCGTTGAGATCTCAAGGAATAAGCACATGTGCCAATCAAACAACTGGGTTATTTCAAGCAAGTAACTCAGCACCCACATGTGGGCTACAATTCAAAGCCATCACATATAAATAATCTCATTCCCTTCGACTCATTAATCAGAACGGCAATTAATTTGTGAATTTAGCCGTTTGCAAAGGGAGTTACGGCTTCACACCCCACTCTTTGATTCCGAGCAGTCGAGTCGGCGGACGCGCTGTCTTTGCCACTTCCGCAAAATCGCTGCCATCCAGTTTTACTCGGTTGAGACCATGCCGCGTTACAAACACGACCTGCCCCGCTGATTTCATCACCAGAAACACCGGACCGGCATTTCGCTCCACCAAGCACGGCTCAGGTGTGATGCGTTGCTCTGGCTTGCCCACTTTCTTAAGCCAGGTTCCGCGCAAACTCGAATCGGGCACATTTCGCGGATACATCAGCGTCTCATCATCAAGCCAGACAAACATGTCCACACCGGCGGGCATCTCCTCAAACTCCATGGTGTTCAGATCCAGCAGTCTCAATCCGGCACTGCTCACACAGAAGATGCGCTGCCCCGTCGGTGAAGGGGCCATGACAGCCTTGCAGGGCAACGGGAGTGCTTTGTCAGTCTGCAACTTGCCAGTAGTTCTATCGAAAATGGCTAGGCTCTTGCCATCCACGAGCAGCACACAGCGATTACCATCAATCCATTGCGCATCTCTGACCTGGCTTTTCCCAATCGGGAATTTAAGAACCTAATCCCTCTGCACGTCATAGTGATACACTTCATTGCCCTGCTGCCCCAGCAGCACCCTGCCATCAGGTGAACGCCTCTTTTGGATTCCGTCAGTCGGTATCCGTGTCGGCTTCACCTCGCCCGTTTCCAGATTGACCCGCAATTGCTGATTCAGGTTCCGGACCGCAATCACCTTGTCTGTCGCCATGATAAGGTTCTCGGCGAAATACTGCTCCAGAAAAATGCCCATCGTGGTGATTTGACGCTCATTAACCAACTTGAGCGCCTGGAGATCCACATCCGCCATCCACACATCTTTGGCTTTCGGATACATGGCCTGCTTGAATCCATCGGTGAACCCCACCGTGTAGCGAGTGCTCAGAGCCGCCTCCTGCGTTCCATCCATCCCGTAGCGGGCGATTCCGCGAGGAAAGGTCGCCAGCAGCTTCTTTGACTCCTTGTCATAAAACAGATGCTTGGGTCTGTCCTCAGAGATCCAGTCTTTGAACAGCACCTCCCCTGTCTCGACATCATAGAGGTCGTCATCCGCCAGGAAAAGCCGGTCAATTCTCTCCTCAACCACCGCCACCTTTTCAGCCAAAACCTCCTTGGCTTTCGTTTCTTGAACCACAGCCTGCTCTCGCTTTTCAGGAGTGCCAAACAGCCACCACCATGAAAAGATGGCTGTGCTGATTCCGATGACCCCAAGCACCAAGGCGACTTTGGGGAATGCTTTGATGTAGCGCCAGTTGAACATTATTATTCGGAGGGGGTTTCGTCTTCGTCTTCTGCAAACCCCTTCGGCGGGGTGATCGTGATCTTTGAAATGAAAGTCGGGTTCTCTTTATGGTCCTGCAGTTCGTGATCTGCTTCCTTCACCCAGGCGACGCGCTTCTGTTTGATGCCATCAAACAACCTCGGAACCAGCCCTCTCCCCTCTATCGTTACCAGATAGCCGCCAAACTCGATGTTCAGCCCGTTATCCGGGTCATAGACAATCCAGATGATGTCCGAATATGAAAAGCAAGTGCGCAGCCCGTCCCGAGTTTGGATCTCAAAGAAATGCTCCTGACTGGTCTCACCAACCAGGATCGAGAAAAATTTATCCTCCTGCTCTGTTGGCTGGGAAGCAGGCACCGCAGACTTTTCAGCCTGCTTTCGTCTCAGAATCTCTTCAATCGTATCAGAAGCCATAATTCTTTATTTGCGTGGAGTTGGCGGCGGCGGAGTTGCTGCCTTCTGTTTCACTTCCTGTGCCACCTTAGCAGCTTGCTGAGTCGCCTTGCTAGCCTCGACGGCTTTTTGCTTCGCTGCATGGTCAGCAACTTTTGAGACGTTGCTTTGCTGCAACGCTTTCGGCTTTGCCTGAGTTTGCTGCACCGGCTTTGCCATGCCCTGAGTCGCCGTTTTTGTGGGCGCTGGCGCTGCCTTCTTATGCTGGTTGTCGTTGGCGCTTTTGGCGGGAGCCGCAGCCTTATCCCAACCCGTCTTTTCCTTGAAGTGGGAAACCGCCGATTTGTATGCATTCACAAGCCGGTTCTGGCGGGGATTGGTAGGCTGCTTTGCCTCGCCCTTTTCAGCTTTAGGCGCTGGCTTCTTTTCAACCTCTGGAGATTTTTTATTGGTCTCCTTCCCGGCCTGCATTTTCTCTTTGGTCGAAGTTTTTTGTTCAGTTGGGCGGAGAAAACTCCGCCTTTTGTTGGCGAGGTTCACGCTCTTTTTCTCGGTCCCTTGCGGATGACCTTTGGAGCGGCTTCGACCATCTGCACTGACCAGCCCGCGCCGCATCTCGACATATTGCCGCCAGCTCATATCGGCATCTTTCTTCGACACATCTTGTTTACGTGCATCCAGAAGGTTTTTCACATGGCTGCGAGCTTCCCCCTCAGCCTTGCGACTCTGGACGACCTCACGCCACTGCTTGTTAGGGAGGTCGGAATTCATCGAGGAAATATCGCGTTTGCTTATCCCTGCCAGCTCCAGCGCCGATTGGCGGGTCGCTGTATTGCCGACCGCCTCTTGCAGTCCAAGGCGGCTGTCTGTGTAGATCCTGATGCTCTCTTTGCCACGGCTGACAGAAACATAAAACTGCTCCCGTGAGCTGGCAACGAAGGAATCCTCGCTTTGTGCAACCAAAACGTCGCGAACGCTTTTGCTCTGTGAAGAATGCGAAGTCTGGCAGTAGCCATAAGTGAAGTGTCCGTGATTGCGGTCCAATTCCGCACCGTTCGAAAGAACGATGTTGCCGTTCTTTTTGAACTTCTCGACCGTGAAAACATTGCCATTATTAAGCCTGCGATCATTGGTGCTTTTTCCATTTCGTGTGATCCGAATTTGCTCACCTTTGCCGACACGGATTTCCCGTTCCTCAAAGACCTGAAATCGCTCCGCGAATTTAATCGGCAGCGGCATTTCACGACCCGTTGAAGACCTTACCAAGGTAATACCGTTTTCAGCGCGTCCTGTGACAGAAAAAATCTCCCCACGCCGGATGCCCTGCGCGTTTTGATGGAACTGAATGACCTGCCCCTCGCGGTAATTCTCCATCCGCTTTTTATCCGCACTCTCCCACTGCAAATTATGCAGCCTGATGTAGCTGCGCTCATCCCCCAGCTTTCCGGCACTGCGCTTTGCATCCCGAATCGCTTCGGTAACCTTGGCACTTTCACCATGCGTGGGAGACACCACCAGCGGCGGGGTGCCTTTGCGGCTCAATTCCATGAAGTCCGCCGCCAATGCCCTGTATCTTTCACCATCATCTGCCACCTCAATGATGGCTCCAAGCTTGTCCAGGCTCATGAAGGCATTGGGCAAATCGCCCCGGCTCAATGCCGCCACCGCCTTTTTATAAACCTCTCCCTCCTGGCGACGAATTTCGGTTACCTCGGCAATTTTCAGCCCGGCATATTTTTGCAGGAGACGGAAGGCATCCCCACGAGCAACGGGAGCATGCTGCCCACTATCGCCGGTCAGGATGATCCTGGTTGAGCTTCCGGCCACCTGCATCAGCTCCCACATTTCACGGGCACCCAGCAAACCCGCCTCATCAATCCAGATGACCTGCCCCCGCGTCTGCCGTTGCAGGTTCTTGTTCAACAGCAAATGCGCGACCGTATTGGCTCCGACAAAGCCAGACTCTTGCAGCGTCTCGCGTGATGCGACCGCCGAGGGAGCAAAGGCGAAAACACGGCGACCGCTTGCCTCTATCTGCCCCGCAGCTTCTTTCATGAGGGTGGTCTTCCCAACCCCGGCACCGCCCCTGATGGCAATGACCTGATCCGTTGAGTTCAAGATGTGGCGGACAGCCCCTTTTTGCTCAGCCGATAGCTTATCATTCCCAAAATGGATGCCGCCTTTGTTGATGGCGGCGCACATGCCCCGACCGGATCGGACAAAGTTGATCAAAGCCACCTCCTCAGCCAGCACATCTAAAGAGGTGCAGAGAACAGTGTCCTTCACCTTGCCCACGACCATTTCTCGGCGAGACAATTCCCGCCAGATCTGCTCCGGGGTAATTTGCCCCACCCCATAACGGAGCGCCTCAGCTACCAGCCTCCTTTGCTCGACCACCGAGTTTCTGGCAAACATCTTCTCAGTGGCATAATCCACCGCCAAGGAAGCCGTGATTTTCTCCGCAGGGCGGTTCCCTTCCCGGTCGAAACGCACCTTCGAGATGATGACCTTTTCTGATTCTGTCAGACGCACTCCCCAGGCAGCAAGCAGGTCAGTATAGGTCATGCCATGCCGTTTGCCCTCACGGGTGGCAGCCCCTAGCCCATCTTTCGATTTGGCATCTTTGATGCCTTTTTCTTCGGCAAACCTCTCAATCTGAGCCGTCCGGCGTGAGAACTTATCAATGACAGATTGAGGGATGCCTTCGATTTCCCAGCCAACTTTGGTCCGGCGAATGCCATAGCCGATGCCGGCCAGTTTCGCCGTCAGTCTGGCATGAAAGGCAGCCTCACTGTAAGGAGCCTCTTTTTTGATGTCGCCGAATTGGGCGGCTTTCCAGCGCTGCTCAACCCCGTCAAAAGTGGCATTGAAGGTGAAGCAATGAACATGCAGATGCGGGTCGGGAATGCCCCCCACGGGACGGGCAGTGAAATGCACAAACTCAGCCCAGGCGAGATTCCCGGTGGTTCGATTCACCGCTGCTCCAGAGCGCCTGACTCTTGCCCCTGCCCGTTCTTCCATCTCGGTCATGGTCTCTTGAACTGCCGACCTGAACAGCCTCAAGATGTCATCATCTCCCGTCAGAGCATAAAGCACAGAGAGACTTTTTGGCGCATGAAAGTTGATGTCATAGCCCACCCGCCGGTCCGCTTTGGTTCGCGGCGTCAGCCGCTCGCCAGTCGTCGGATGACGGTTTTCAACCAGGGCTGCAAACGCCTCAGGGGTTACCCCGCCAGAAAGTCCAAGTCTCTCTGCCGCCTTGCCATACCACTTGCCCGCGACTTCCTGCCCCTCCGAATAATAGTCCTCTTGCTTCAGCCCTTCGGCATAATATTGGCGGGCAGCCGCCGCGCTCTGATGAGACACGACTCGTAACATTCCACCACCCTATCAGAAGAAAAACCTCGCTTCCACTCTTGCGAGGAAAATCGCATGCGTTGTTGAAAGATTGTTACGTTGAGAGGTCGCAAGTGATGTTGCAATGTAACAACATCGCAACAGAGATTGCCCCGTTGCGAGCAGACAACCTCGCGATGTTGCGAGGTTGCAATATTGCAATTTTTTTCATTCAGACATCTCCCCTAAGCACAGCTTAGGATGTCAATTCAGCTCGCCCGCTGGCCCCAATCCAGCTAGATTCAATTCGACCCATTTTGCCGCATGGACCGACCTCCGCCCCCTTTAAATAGTCGAACTGGCCAGGGGCATTCGACCCAGCAGGTCGTCAAAGACTGGCCGGATAATGACGAGGAGCTTCTCGATTTCAGCCCCGACGCCAAGAACCGGCAGAGGGAGAATTTGTGGCTGATGAAGGATGCCTTTGAGGGGGTGCAGATCTTCGGTGGGACAGGTTCCGGCAAATCCTCAGGTAGCGGGCAGGCCATTGCCCGCGCATTCATGGAAGCCAATCTGGGAGGCTTGGTTCTGACGGCAAAAACCGATGAGGTGCTTACCTGGAAGCAATACGCGAAGGAGGCAGGGAGAGAGACAGATTTGCTCATTGTGGAGCAGGGCGCACCGCTCAAATTTAACTTCCTCCGGTATGAGCTGAGGCGTCCAGGCATCGGAGCAGGGCATACCGAAAACCTTGTGAACCTGTTTTGCAGTGTCCTCGAGGCCTCGGACCGAAGGCATGGACAGGGCGGTGGCAATGACAGCTATTGGCAGCGGACTTTGAAGCAGCTTTTGCGCAACGCCATCGATCTGGCTATCCTCGCGGCTGATGATGTGGACCTACCATCGCTCTATAAAATCATCGCTACCGCACCGCGTTCGATTGCCGAAGCGGCTGACGAAAAGTGGCAGTCAGATTCGGTCTGCTTCACGTTGATCGAACACTCCAGAGACAAAGCCAAGGAAAAGGGGAGGGTGCAGGATTACGAACTGACGCGGGATTATTGGCTCAAGGAGTTTCCAGGGCTAGCCGTCGAAACCCGCTCTGTGATTGTATCCACCTTCACCAGCATGGCTGACTGTTTCCTGCGCGGCATGCTCCGGGATCTTTTTTGCACGGATCTCAATTTCACCCCAGAAGACAGCTTCAATGGCAGGATCATCATTTTGAATCTGCCCGTGAAGGAATACAACGAGTTGGGCCAGTTCGCTCAGGTGCTGTTTAAATTCGTCTGGCAGAGGGCTGTCGAACGCCGAATTCCGCCAGGCGTTCCCCGCGCTCAGGCAGAGAAAACCATCCGTCCGGTTTTTCTTTGGGCGGATGAATCACAGTTCTTCGTCAATTCTTATGACGCTCTGTTCCAAAGCACCGCCCGCAGTTCGCGGGCTTGCACCGTTTATCTGACCCAAAACCTGCCCAGCTATCTGGCCACCTTTTCAGGTGCCAATTCCAGGGCCGAGGCGGAGACGTTTCTGGGCAATCTCCAGACCAAGATTTTCCACGCCAATGGCGACCCAACCACCAATAACTGGGCAGCTGACTCCATCGGAAGAACCCGGCAGGTTCAATTTTATGGTGGCATGTCCGAGGGAACCGGAGCCCGAGGCGGGGGAGGGATGAACCAGAGTGCAGGGGGCAGCCAGGTCTTTGAATATCTGATTCAGCCGCAGGAATTCACCATGCTGCGCACAGGCGGGGAGGAATGTGATTTGCAGGTCGATGCCATCATTTTCCAGGGAGGGCGGCGTTGGGTTACCGCCAGCAAAACCGCCAAGACAACGCAGAACTTCATCCGGCATGTCTTCCCCCAGCTTTATTCATGAAGGACAGGCAAACCCCACAAACCCCGCTGCAAATGCGGGTGCCATTTGTCAGCGCAGCACTGCACTGCATTTCGATGACCGTTATTGTGTTTCTGCGCAGCTCTTTCGGCTATTCCTACCTGCGACCTAAAAGCGTCTTTTTTGCCTTCTCTTGGGCCTTCGTTCTGTTTTTTATTTATGCCTGGAATGAAAAGGAAGTTTGGCAGGAATATCGTCTGTTTTGCCTCTATGGCGCGGCGACCATCTTCCTTTATCTCACCCATATGCTCAGAGCCTTCTTCGGTGAGCTGTTCCGGGGAGGTGCCCATGATAACGACTCGGGCACCCCGCATACGCTGCGCGTGTTGCGACTGCTTGGCAGACCCTGCACACCAAGTTTCGAGATGAAATGGCATATCTGGGTTGAGCCCATTTTCGTCTTCCTGGCGGGCCTCTTTCTGGGTGTTGTCGTTAAAGAACGCCATCTCTCTTACTGGCTGGTTTTCACCGCTCCCTGTCTTTCTGTCAAAGAGTTGCTCAACTACTGGTTCCAGGTTCGCCAGAAAAAGAGGCATAAAGACTCCAGAGACGATGCTGAAGACATTTTCGAGGATGAACCCACCACCACCCCAGTGGATGCCCCCAAACCCATCGGGAAAGCTAAAATCCGCCGCGCCAGATCCAGCACCCATTCGGCCGCTCACGAAATCACAGAAAGGCAGCATGCCCAGGTTTTAAGGCTGATGCCTCCTTATCGTTTGGATGAAGCGGAGCGGAATTACGAGAAGTTGATCAAGCAAGCTCATCCTGATCCAAATGAGGGTCTCGACTCAGATGAAGGGCTTGTCGCCCAGCTCAATGAAGCGATTTCATTTTTTCGCCGAACCCACGGCTGAGCTGGAACCTTTCTTCGATGACTTCACCTCAAAGCGGATGGCTTTCAGATCGTAACCCAAGCTCTCCCATGCCTGCATGAGCCTCGGCTTGTATTGGATTTCCACGGTATCGACAATGAACTGTGTCGATGCGCGATAGGTGAGGGTGCCATCCTCATAGCCGACCAGATTCAAGATCCTGATCCAGGCATTCACCGTCGCCTCGCCAAGATGCTTGTTGAGGATTTCCAATACGTTCTCCCACGCCTCTTCAAGAGGCGTTTTCTCAATCAAAGCCATTTGCACTTCCCGATCAGCGGCGGGCAATTTTTCCGCCAGAAGCCTTTTATCCGTCCTCTCCATCAAGAGCATATCTTTACCCTGAACGGAGCTGACCTTTTCAAGGCGAACCCCAGGAAGCTCATTCTTTTTGATCAGCTTCCGCAGAGTGCTGGCATAATGTTTGTATTCCTGCTGGGAAGCCGATTTGAGGTAAAGACTTTTGAACGTCTCTTTCCAAATGCCAGCACCGCCACCTGTGGCCTTACGGGCATACAAATATAACCAGCGTTCAACTCCGCCAGGAATCTCAAAATAGCGCTTATCCAGAGTGAGGACATGAAAGTTCTGGATGCTCTCAAATAGCCATTCCGCCAGCACGACTTCGATGCCGCGCACTTCACCTTGCTCCTCAGTGATCTCCCATTCTGTGATCCACGAAAATTGTTTAATTCGGTTACGTGTCCGTTTCCCAATTTCGGCGCGAACCGTGGTCTGAATATTGGTCGTTTTCAAACGGTTAAGCGCGTCCTTGAGCCGGTCATAGGCCGTCCCGTGGGGAGCTATTTTCAACCACGCAAAGAACTGATACGGCGTGAAGTGAATCCTTCGGGATGTTGCCAGACCAAGTCGTTGAGCATCGACCCATTGAGAAATGGCAAATAGCAGCAAGTCTTGGTCATGAATCGTGGCAATGCCTCCATGCTCTTTGCTTCCTGTAATCCGAACTGACTCAGTCATTCCAGTTTTCTGATCGACATATTTGTGATCAATAGGCTCCGTCCTGCCTGGAACCAAACTAAACCAATTGCGCGACATCAAGTCTATCTGGTCTTTTGCAGCAACATCGGCAGCGGAAACTGTAAACCGTGTAAGGTCTTGATGTTCCTTGATTCCACCCTCGATTTTCCTGCCCATTACATGGGCATAGCATACTTCATTTAGAAAAACAATAACGTGGGGCTAACGACCTTTTTGGTGTTTTGGGTGTGGCATTTATGTTATCGGGGTGTCAGCGACATTTGATATCGGGGGGCTAACGACTCCGTGAAGATTTCACCATAGACATATCGGGGTGCTAGCGACTTTTCGGATGTTCTGGATATATCCTTTTTGCCGTTAGGTGCCAAAAATCTATCATTTTGGGCTTAAAACGCCTGTGTCCGTGAGAAATCATCACCCTGTCGGGGTGCCAGCGACCTTTCGCACAATCAGGATATATCCTTCTGCTATCGGGGGACCAGCGACTTTGGACATCGGGGGGCTGACGACCCTATCGGGGGACCAGCAACCACAGGTCGGGGTGGCAGCGACCGTGCTATCGGGGGACTAACGACCCTATATCGGGGTGCCAGCGACTCAAACAGCCCTCAAACTTCGAGCCACTGGGCTTTAGCGTAACCTGAAACCTTTTTAAACTAATTCTTAAACACTTAAACGCCGCTGGCAGGCGGCAAGCCATAAGATAGGCTCGCCTGCCAACGCCAAGGGGAGGGCAACTCAACCTCCAATAATCAAAATGGAATGCCCCCGAAGTTTGAGCCAGTTTTTATGAGAGTGCTGGGTGTGCTGGCGGTTTAGTTTCTGAGTTTGGGTTTTGGTTTGAGACAGCGGTTTTGTCTTCGTTTTGGGGATCAGCGATGCCTTGCGGCTGACGGAGCGGAGCGCAGGAAGCCGCAAGGCATCGCTGCGCAAACTCCGCCGGGGGAAGGTAGCCTAACGAAGAGTGCAACCGCTGGTGATTGTAGGCTTCCCGATACTCTTTGCCCAGCACTTTTGCTTCCAGCAGCGAGCCAAAGCTTTCGACATTGAGCAACTCGTCCCTCATGCGGCTGTTGAAGCTTTCGCTGTAGGCGTTCTGCCATGGGCTGCCGGGCTTGATGTAGAGCGTCTCAAAGCCTTTGGCCGCGATCCACTCCCGCACTGCCTTGGCTACGAACTCGGGTCCGTTGTCACTGCGGATGTATTTCGGTGCGCAGCCTCTGGCGGCCACAGCGGTTTCCAGCACCCGAACCACGTCGACGGCCTCTATCCGGCGCTCCACCTCCAAGGCAATGCTTTCACGCGTGAACTCATCGCATATGGGCAGCCACTTGAGCCGTTTGCCATCCTCAGTCTGGTCAAAGACAAAGTCGTAGCACCACACCTCGTTGATCTGCGTGGCACGCTGGCGCTGGCTGCCTGCCTCCGTGCTGCCCAGACGGCGCTTCTTGTGCTGCTTGCGCGGCACCCGCAGGCCTTCCTGCCGCCAGAGCCTCTGCACGCGCTTGAGGTTGGCTTTGCCGCCTTCCCTCCGCAGATGCTTGTGCGCCATGCGGTAGCCCGCTCGCGGATGCCTCGTGGCAAACTGACGCAACTCTCCTGCCAGGACTGCGTCCTTGCTGCGCTGGCAGCTGACGTAGCGCTGGGTAGAGCGTGGCTGGGAGAGGCTTTTACAGGCCCGGCGCTGGGACACCTGGAACTTGTCTTCCAGATGCACCACGGCCTCACGTTTGCGCGCCGGGCCTACCATTTTCCCTCCGCGATCTCCTTGAGCATGGCGTTATCAAGAGCCTGTTCGGCCACCAGCTTTTTGAGCCTCAAATTCTCCTTTTCCAGCTCCTTGAGGCGTTTGACGGTGCTCTTCTCCGCCCCTCCATGCTGCTCTTTCCAGCGATGGTAAGTTGGCACGCTCACGCCGATCTGGCGGGCTGCCTCTTCCGCAGTTTTGCCTCCTGCAATGAGGCCTGCCGCCTCTCGCAGCTTTTTGATGATCTCTTCCGGGGTGTGTCTCTTGCGTTTCATGATGTCTGTGGGTGTGCTCGCACACACTTCAGACTCTCATAACTCTTGGGTCAACCTGCGGGGTGCATTCCAAAAACACAACCTTTGCGAGAAAACTCGCAAGCTCGCAAACGTGATTGCGGTGTTGCAACATTGCAACCGACCGCAAAATACGAAGCTTCTTGAAGAAGCCAAAGCTCAGGAAGCTTCCGAGATAAAACGCATTCCTTTATGATTGCCGTATGATTTACGGTCTAACTAATTCAAAAGGCGGCGTTGGCAAAACCACGATTGCCGTCCACCTGGCAGCCTGGCTCGTCAAAAAGAAACGGACAGTCATTTTCATTGATGCTGATCCTCAATCTTCCGCCTCGCAGTGGATCAGTGAACTCGATCTGGACATTCAACTCGAAAAACTGTCCGAACCGGAGGAGATAATTCGTCGAGTCGCAGAGCTGGCGACTGACGCTAATGACATCGTCATCGATGGACCCGCAGGACTTTCCACAACCACACGGGCAATCATGTTGCGGTCAGACCGGGTATTCCTCCCATGTGGGCCATCCATTCTCGATCTCCGCGCAGCTTCCAAAGCGGTGCTTTTGCTACGTGAAGCCCAAAAATCTAGGAAGAGTCCTCCCATCGGAACGATCATTCCTAACAAACTGCAAAAACGCGGTCGTCTGAGCCGTGAAATGCTCGGCGCTGCTCAAAAACTCGGTGTTCCTTTGTTGGCCGGACTCTCGCAGCGCCAAAGCTTTGTAGATGCAGCAGGGCAGGCGAAAGTGGTCTGGCAAATGGGAGCCTCAGCTCTCGTGGCTTCTCACGAAATGCAGCAACTCATGAAGGAGATGACCCGTGGTTAAACGCAGAACACTTGATGATGGATTAACTCCCGAGGAAATGGCCTTTTTAAACGATGCCCCAGATGCTTCGAAAACAAGACCTGAAGAGGAGACCAACCAGAACAGATCAGATTATGCCTCACGACCAAAGAAGGAAACCATCTCAGTACCGGAACCTGAGGTGAGGGCACCGATACATGTTCACTCTGGAATGGTGGGTTTAAATACTCGCGTCGAACCGCACATTAGCGCGGCACTTTTGAGAGCTTCAACGGACCGGAAAATCGAGCGCAGATCACGAGCAGCAGTTCAAGATATCGTGAACGAAGCACTAACCGAGTGGTTAAAAAAAGCGGGCTATATAAACGTTACCTAAATGCCTGATTTGAATTTAAACAGGCTCCAGTTTGCTTTGGCAAACTGGAGCCCTGTGGGTTATTGAGCCGACAGTAGCGCTTTAGGAAAACAGAGTCAATTCTCCGTGTCCCTTGTGCTAGATTCCCGGCCAGGGGCGATGGTGTCTTTACTCACAATCCGGCCATCGCGGCCCATTGTAGTTCGCTCACCACCACCTGCGTTTTGAAGCATTTCCCTGGCGGCAGAATTTGCATCTGCCTGGGTTGAATGAAGGCTGGATGCCCTGTCGGCGTCATTGCGCTTGTTCACCCATTGGCCGTCTTCCCGTTTGAATACTGATCTGTCGTTTTGGTTTGGCATAATGTATATGTGTTTTCTTTGATGCATCGATTCCTGACTTCTTCTCTTCAACCTCGATGCGCGATTGAAGAGTAATTGGTTAATCTGCTATGACAGGCAGGCTATTTTCCTTCCCTGATGAAGGTAAGCAGACGCTGCCAGAAACCGAGCCTTGGCTTCACCTCTTCTTTGGGAGCCTCTGGGCTTACGGGCTGGTCGAAGACCACCTGATCCTGGCCTCTGTCGGCATAGAATTCCCGTTTAGCTTCCGCGTCACGCTCAACCTCCGCTTTAATCTGACGATCAGACCAAGGCCGAGCCACCACCACGCGGCTCCTCTCAATGATGTAATGAGAACGGCATAGCTCATTCCAGTTCCCAATCGAAGGCCATAGGGAAATAGTTTCACCATCAAAGGACATTTTCCAGTCGGTCGGGGTAAAGGGGGTCACAACCTCAACACCGCAGCCACAGCAGCAGCTATGCACTGCTGTGGCATATTCCATGGAAATATAGAGCACTCCCGGCTCCAGAATCTCCGGGATGGTTGTGACGAACTCATGTCGCAAATGTGTGTGGCGCATCATGTCATCTCGCTATTCAGCAACATACCACCATCGGTTGTGTAGGTGCTGTGATGTTCCTTCTCAAGATCCCGATAGAAGGCGCGGATTTTCTTCCACTTGATGACCGCTAGAACGGCGTTCAGGGCATTCAGATCGGCAACCTGAATGTTCGACGCATAAATGTCATCTTCTCCGCCACCTGCGAACGAAATGGAGCCAGCGTGGACGTGGTCCCTTTTTTCCGGTGTGCTCGCGGTTACGCGCAAGATGCCTCCCAGCGAACCGTCGACAAGGTCCAGCCCCATCCCGACATCGATAAACGACACCCCGAGAGCCTCCAGCTTCCTGACGACTTGTAGCTTATCTTCTCCCGCGTCCATACTGATGAAGGCAAAGGTGATACCGTCCAGAAGGTGCAAGTTGCTCGCGTCCAGGGCGACCGCATGAGCCACAATGTTGCGATGCATCTTGGAATAGATTCCCTTGAAGTAGTCCACCTTTTTGGGAGCCTCCCTCAACTCCTCGATGGTCGGGGCACCCGGCGCACGAAACGCATTGTGCTGCAAAAACTCATCGGCGTCGAAGATCCGGATTTCCCGGGCGGGAGTCTTGGCCGTCAGGTCCAGAATATATGAACCGGTTCCACCCAGGCCAATAATGGCGATCTTTTCCTTCGCCAGCAGCTCAGTCAGGGCTCCGATCCCCACGCGGTCCGACGCCGTCTCCGTGAAATTGAAGACGCTGTCTTCCTCATCTTCAGGGCGGCGGAAGGTCCTCGGATTCGCCTTCGGGTTCAGAACCATTGCCGGCCCAGAAAGGATGCTAGCATAGGTCGTCATTTTCTGGTGGTAGTCGTCGTATTTGCCAGTGTCCGACGGCTTGCTGGAGAAGGAGTGCTGCGCCGTCACACCATTGCCCAGGTTTAGAAGCCCCGTTTGGTGAGAGATCTCCTTGATCGGGCTACCGTCCGGGTTGCAAGGGTATTCCCCATCCCAATTCATTACATGTGTATCCGGTGGCCGGGTCTCATCCCCAGCCATAGTGAGACTGGAGATGAGCGTGCCAGTTTTCACCTGACATTTCGAGTTCACATACGGCACCTCGCGCATCAGCAGCAGGCCGCCAATTACCTGTACGAAGTACCCGTCGTCCCTCAGAGCCTTGAGGTCGGGATTAAGACTGAACAGTTTTTGAGACATTGAAGATAGTTCCTTTGTGTTTGACGAGGACAGAGCCGCCAGGACCAAGGTCACCAGAATGCGGCTGAGATTTTGCGTGGCGGTAGGTCATGGAGAACCGGATGTTCGGGTCATGTGCGCCTGGGAAGGCGAACGCAACCACCTCCTCAAAGGTCACTTTCTCGTGATTAACAGTCTTTGCCCGCGCATTAACGGTAATCTCATAGACAGGAACCGGCTTGGGAGCCACGATGAATCGTTCGATGCCGCGCACACTCAGGTCGATGAGGTCTTCCGGCTTGATGAGCTTGTCGGTGCCGCCAGGCACTTCGAGGAAGACCGCCTCGCCATCAGACGCGTTTGCCAGCTTGTAGAGGATGCTACCGCTGATAATAGGCTTGCCCCATTGCAGTTCTTTGCCCTTCAGGGTCAGCTTGAACTCACGGTCCGTCTGGAAGGCGACAAAGCGCTCGGCACCGCGACCGCGCAGGTCAAATGCCTCATCGAGGCGAACATCTTCAAACTCGCCGCTCGGCAGGATGGCGAACAGGCTGTAACCGCCTGCCACATCATGCCCGGCCTCTGACAAGATCTGTCGCCCAAGAGGGACGGGATCGGTCAGGTCGAGTGCTGTGAAGTTGAGATCTTCCAGAGCGAATAGCACGCGATAGCGGCCTGCTTGGCGCAGGGGACGGTTTTCGCGGATGGCTTCGCCAACGTCTTCATAATCAGGTGGTTCAGGAGTATTTTTTGTCATTTGATTTCTCTTTCTTCAGGCGAATTAGCCCGCCTTTAAGAGGTCAATCGGTGGCAAAAAATGAAACCGGTAAAAATTCTCAGAATTTTTTCAGCAAGGTGCCAGATGGGGTGGGTCCGCAGATAAAAAATGCTGGGCACCCAGGGCATACCCTTGATGACGGGTCGGCTGGAAAACGGCCTGCCCTGATGTGCTGTAGCACTGTGGAAAGCTTCTCCTTACGACTTTGAAGTTTACGATCAGTCAAATCGACCTTCATCGCTTCCTCATCAGCAAGGTGGACCAACTCAATGACAGCGCTCGGGAAACTCTCCTTGGCGGCAAGCACAAATGCCGCTGCTGTCAGATCGTCACCGTCGGCCGAGCGCTTATGTCCAGTTTGGATCTTCCGGAACACCCGTGCGCCATCAGAGCGAACAAGAACATCATCAGGCAGTATCACCAGCTGTTCCGCTCCAAAATTCAAGTGCAGCGCGGCAGGAGGTTCGGCAGTGTGGTTTGCCCTGGTGGACAGGAAGTATGTTAGCATAGCCAACGCCAGTCGCCTGTAGTCAGCTTCATATCCATGCTCTGAAATTCCCTGCTTCAAAAATTCCTCAGCCAATTTTTTCTCCGTAGAAGTCGGATCTGAAAGAACGGTCTCACCACTGATAACTGAGTGAACGGTGGCCCGCACCGCCTCATGCATCTGCATGAACATGGTTGCCGTGCGCTTACCTCCTACCTGAATCACATGTGTATAAAAAAAGCGTCTCGGGCACAGTTCATACAGTGCCATTTGATGAGCTTTGAACTTCAGACTTCCGTCAATAGCGAGGTCAACATCTGCCGCTTCCGCAGGCGGCGGAATTTCCTTCCTAACGCGGTAATTAGTGCGTTTTAAAGAAGTGCCCAGCCAATCAATGAACGGCGAGACAGACCTGTTCTTGCCATCAACCGTTTTGGTTGGTGCGTAAAAGAATAGGCGGTCGCGGGCACGGGAGATGTCAACAAAGAACAAGCATTGCTGCTCTTCAGCCTGTCCCTCCTTGTAGGTCTCCAACGCATCGCCTGATCCTCCCTCAATCATACCATCCGGCGGAAGACAAGATGGGGTTTGGGCTGTCCGTGGAATTGTGTTCGCATTAACTCCAGGGCTGTGGATAACCGGGAATTCCAGACCTTTTGCTCCATGAATCGTTGTCAGCCTTACCGCATCAAGTCCTTGGGCAGCAGCAGGAAGTTGCCTCAAATCACGGTCATCGCCCAAGCGCAGCAACCTTCGAACTCGATCAAGCAGGCGTGTTATGGGCAGGCCTTGCGCCGAAGGCTGCGCCCTAACAAAGTTCATAAATTGCCAGACTGCCATCGCACGTGTGGCATCCACCACCTGGGAAGATGCTGCCAGCCTAGCGGCGAGGCGTGTCCTATCCAGGAGGAATCGCGCCAGGAAGTCCCATGGTAAGGACTCGTGATTGAAGCCCTCAAGCGCCAAGCCAAGCGATTGAACTGACTGCTGCCCGGAGGCACTCAAACGGGAACGCAGTTCCAAATTATAGAGCCACTCACCCGGCCCTCCACCGGCTGCTTGCAGATGGTCTATTACAATAGCTACGTCTGAAATTGACATTGAAAAATCAGTCCAGCAGCCAATCCGGATCAATCCCATCGCACGGCGATCTGTTAGAGTCGTGAGCAAAGCCAAGAGGTCCTTAATCTCTGCGCGTTCGAATAGACTTCCAAGAAATAAGACCGGAATACCCGCCCTTTCCAAATCCTGGCCAATCTCTGACAGCTTTTCATTCCCGGTGCATAGCACCGCCTGGTCCTTGTAGGAGTACCCTTCCTTACGCATCTCCTCAATCGTTTCCGCGAGCGCCGCCGACTGCTGCCCAGCCTGTTCCACTGTTCGCAGTTCCGGCTCATGTCCGCTGTTTCCCCTTTCAGCGTCAAGCCCGCTTTGGGCATCACCCACCTTCATTCTGACAGCAAAGTTCGAGAAAGCGTCAGTGATCTCTTTCACTGAACGATAATTCACTTTCAGCCTGCCTCGGCTTCCGCCAGGAAAATCTTCTTTTCCAAACCGGGGCATATTGAAGGATGATGCACCTCGAAAACGGTAGATGGACTGTTTTACATCACCGACTGCCCACAAATTCTGACCGTTGCCGCGAAGCGCAGACAGCAACCTCACACTGCTGCGATTAACATCCTGATACTCATCTACCAGGACGTGCTCATACAATGTGTGGAAGTGCTTCTTGATTTCAGCGTTGCTTTCAAGCAGTCGGACCGGAAGGGACACTAGGTCGCCAAAGTCAATGCAACTCTCATCACGTTTCAGCTTCTCATAAACTGCATACACCCGGCTAACCTCAACAGCTTTTTCAGCCCGAACTTTCTGTTCCGGTGAGGTTGCCTTTTTGAGCATCGCTTCGGCCAGGGAGGCATATTCAGCTTCATCGATCACCTCGTCCTTCGCCCGGGAAATTGCCGAAAGAAAATCGAGGATGTGCTGGGTCGGATCATGGATATTGCGAAAGTGAATGAGAGCCAGCCGAGGGTAGTCCCGCTCCAGCAGCTCTACTGCTTCAGTCCTATCCATCATGCGTGGATCTTTTGGCAAACCCAGTTCGGCGTGAAAACGGCGGACTATGTCCAGGCCGAACGCGTGAAATGTTCCAATCCACATTGCCGCTGATGCATCCTTATGCTTTCTGGCGATGCGTTCTGCCATTTCAGTTGCCGCCTTATTAGAGAACGTCAAAACCAATATTTTCTTGGGATCGACTCCCTCGGCCAGCAATCCTTCAACCCGAGCAGCCAGGGTTTGAGTTTTCCCAGTGCCTGGACCAGCCTCTAACAAATAGGCGCATCCACGATGAGCTGCAGCGTCCTGTTGAAGTTTGTTCAGCGGCAGATCAGTGCTTTGCTTTTTCTCCTCTGCTGCAACGAATGGCAAGAGTAATGCATCTAAAAGCTGTTGAGCGATAACCTCAAACGGTGCCCCTAGTTTTTCGGCGATCTCCGACGCAGAGAATCCGTCTTCGAGATGAAGTTTTCGAACATGAAAACGTGGAAGCAGAAACTCCCGCGCAAACAAATCCATTTGCACCTCGCGCCTTTGCCTGCGTCCGTAATCTACAACACGATCAATCCCAACCGGGGATGCCTCGGAAACACGCGCAGGATCAATCTGCACAGGTCCCTCGTCACTCTCATCCTCATTATCATCGTCGCCCAGCTCGACATGTCCAAGCTCATGAGCCACAAGAAAGGCACGATCAAAATCACTGCCTGTACCCTCATGTAAAATCAATTGTTCGGCCGAGATGAAAGTTGCACGCCCGCCATTGAGCTGTGCTGCCCCTGGCGCGATAGCTTCGACATCTATATTCCGTCTTCCTGCTTCTTTTGTCGCAAATTCATAGGGCTTCCAAGGATCATCGCCGCCTGCGACTGCATGAGCGTGCAGGTCTGCTGCGATACGGCGAATGAGCTCGACCCCATGCATATCAGTCCTCTTTCATAAGCCTGTTTCGATCAGCATCCGACATTGCTGCGTCAATCAGCACTTGCTCAAAGCTAACTGGTTCCGATAGGTGAGGTTTTTCCTGGGATTTATAGCTTCGACCAGAGGCGACCATTGGTCGATTATTGAGATGCGAAAGAATCGCTTCTTTTTCGCTCCCTATCACTTCAGCGAGCCTTCGCAAGAAACGGTCTGGAACTGTTGCTGCAATCACGGTGCACTCTCTAAACGCCGTGAGCACTGACCTTCTTATTCCTAGAGCTTCCGCTATCCGTCTGAAATCTGCGGGTGAAAAATTGGCAAATGGGTTTGTAGCGACTTTCTTGCCAGAGTTTAAAAAGCGATTCCATGCAGAATCGATGAGAGCCTGTTCGTCCGCCAAAAGGCTCACCGGCTCCTCGACACTTGTTCTTGTCAGCTCGGCTGCCAGCTCCACAATATCACCAGTAAATTCTGGGAAATCGCGGAGGTAGCGCTCCAGTGTGAGGCGATCAATATCAGGCTCGACCGCAAACTCATCCAACACATCTTCTTTTGAAGCATGGGGATCTTGTTTCATTGTGAGTCTCCTTTTTCGATAAATGATTTGATTGAAGCGAATGCTTTATTTCTTATTGTTCTGACGGTCTTCTCAGACCTCTTCATCGCCTTGGCGATGGTGACGGCCTCAGAGTCTTTGGAGTCAATTCGTAGTCCCAGTTTCAGCATCGTGACAATTTGCTTTTGTTCAGTTGGCAGTGCGTCAATCGCAGCCTGAAGCCGAAACCGGTAATCTTTTTTGTCAGATTCTTCAGATTCAAACGGATCGTAGGCCCCGGCTGCCTCGTCAACTTCCGCAAAAACCTCACCAGATTCTGGATCTTGAAGAGGGGCCGAGCGTTTGGTTTCTTTCCAGACCTGCCTTTGGGCAGTTATGACCAGCAATTTAAGTGTCATGTCGAAACGGACTTCATAAAAATCCAGCTTGTCGACGTAGCCACTACGGTCCCTCATCAGCAGTTCGTTGAAGCGATCAACAACCCTTTCACGAACGGAGAGGTCCTGAAGCGCAACAGAATCTCCATCTGCGCTCACACCAGATCGCAGGCGACGTAAAATCCTGCTCAGCAGAGCTTTGTAAATACCCTCAAAATAGGAGTTAGAAGGCTCGTCCCGACACGCACGTAGCAAATGAACCAAGCACTCACTTGAGACGTACCTAGCATCTGATCTTTGAACGATTTGGCACCGCAAAAGAACTTCTGCTCGTGGCAGAGTCAGCAATCCTTTCAGTTCGTCCTGAATTTTGCGAGGCCGAGTGTAGACCCTGCCCACCTTGGAATCTCTCTTCCGCAGCGGAGGTGGTAAAGGCACTGTGATTTTAGAAGCTTGAACGGTCATAAAGCGGCTTGTTCGCGTAGCCTACTCAGCTAGCGCCTAGTTACTATCGCTAATATATCTAAGATTTTTCTTTCTGGCAAGTCGCTGAAAATCATGTGAGCCAATGTTGCTGCAGTCGTCATTGTCGGCAACGAGACGCCTCAAAATCTTAACCCCTGCTAAACTCACCTCATGATCCAGAGTAATAGAAATTCACGGTCGTTTTCTACGGTCTGCTGAAAAACTGTCGCAAATCAATGCAAAACTGCGTAAATCGTTGATTATCAATTAGAAATCCGGCGCTCTAATCAGAATATGTGCTCCCACCCGGATTCGAACCGAGAACCAAGGCATTATGAGACCGTTGCCATCAAGTTTTAAGGCATTAATAATGAGATGCTTACGACTTTAAAAGTCTTTGCTATCGTGAATGCTATATCCCATTGAATGGTTTTGCCCTTCTTAATTCCTCACAGCTTCACGGACTTTTAGGGTCCATCGCCGATCATGAACTATTCGAGCTTTATGAAGATTATGCGTAAGAATTTCCTTCTTCGTCAGTTTCGAGAGTGATTTCCAGTCACCCTGAAAAACGTAGGTAGCATTGTCCAACTCTGTGCTCTCAAGCAGATATGTATCCGTACTGAGGAAGCCAAACATCATGTAACCTTTGAATCCGCCACTCCCTGTCGCCTGAATGTCAGGTTTCAATTTTGCTATTCGATTGAACCGGATTTTAATTATTTCTCGATCAGACTCTGGCAATTCCGCGAGGAACTTATTCAAAGTGCTCCCCTTTTTCTCCCATGGAAAGTCGCCTTGTGGCAAGAGCTCCCAATTTACCCGCTCGAATTTTGGTGCTTTCAGTGGCCGCCCATTCTCGTCAAAGATTTGAAATCCGCCGAACAGCTCCAGAAACAGATTTAAAGTGTGGATATTCTGATCCCTGTGGGGCTCCGTAAAAGTGCAGATCTTTGATGCAATAAAAAGATCATCTCCACTTTTAAGCACTACCAACTCCTCTTCAATCGGCGGGTGAACAATACGCGGCCACTGTTTGTAATGCACACATTTTGGACCGCTGTGCATGGTGCCGTGCCAGTCGGGCCAACTTCCGTAAATCATCTTGGGAACGCGGACCTTTCCGCGAGTTTTGTCGACTTCTATACGGGGTATCGCATTCAGTTTTGTAGCCTTACCCACTGCTGCAGGAAGGAAGGAAACGCCATTCTTTATAGGTTTCGGTACCCCTGCCTGCTGTAATTTTTTTGCAGGTACATCCGCCACGCGCACGCATAAGCGATATTGCGTGCCTTCCTGTATGTGTGGCTCAAGTATTGAGAGGGTGCGCGCGGAAGATCCACTAATCATTCTATTCATTCCGCACACTTACCTTGAATACAGAAAGTTTGCACATGCAATTTGCCACAACTAGCAATTTTCTCATTTAACTGAAACGACTTTGCTTCCACCTTTCCGGTCGATTTCAAGTGGGGAGAACTTGTTGGGCACGGTGCTATCTTTTCGGGCTTTGCGGATGATGGGTTCAGGGACGCCGAGGGAGCGGAGGTCGGCCTCGTAGGTTTGCAGCTCGGCGGCGAGTGCTTGGATGGCGGCGTTTGCTTCGGCGATGGCTTTGACCTGGGCACCGGGGAGGTTGTCGCCTAGGGTCTTATTGGCTTGTCCACGAATAGCTGTGTTTTTGGCTGCAAAGGCATCGTAGCCGCGTTTCACGAGGTCGGGCCATGTTCGGGTGAATTCGCGGATCCCGATGAATCGTTTAAGCTCCTCTTCCCCGCTGAATTGGCGGCCGCGCTTCTCTGCGCCCCTGAGGGCGTATTCCAGGCGTTCGAGCTTTGCTGCCCATCCTGGTTCAAGGATGGTCGCTGCGGCCGCATCTACGCGCTCCAGGGCACCGACAATGCCCTCTTTGTAGGTCAAAGGCCTTCCTGTCCGGTCCTTGTTGTTCAAAGCGGCCAGGATTGGCTGTAAGTGGACACTGGATCCCATGAACTGTTCCCAAGCGTGAGCCACGAGCTTCCCGGCACCGTCCACCGGATCGGTACCAGAAGCGGCAGCGTTCACCAGCTCGGCGAGCGTGGCCTGGGGTATCAGGTAGGAGGTGTTGAAATAGCTCACGCTCTCGGGGGTGTAGTTGGTGAAGACTAAAACGCCGTTCTTTTCCCATGGGGCTCCGAACCATTTGCGCCACTTTTTGTTACGCTCGTCATCTGTGCCTGCGAGGCCTTGGAAGATGGCTTGCAGGCCTCCGGCCGCGAGAGTGCCCACGGTTGCGGCTCCGATGGTGCGGGCGATGCCTTTGCGAATCAGGGCCGCGTTTCCGCTACGCAGGTCTTGTAGCGCGTAGCGAGCGTTCCAAATCGTGTTGCGGTACACTTCGAACTGAAAGCCGATGAAGGATCCTGCAACCCCGTAGCGGCTGAGTGTCTTCAAAAGCTCTGGCATCCGTCCATAGTCCGGGAAGGTGTTGCGCGTGCGTTCGCTTGCGTAGGCAAATGCTTGGTCAAGGCTCATGCCGGCCGAAAGCGCGGTTTCGTAGTTTCCGAGAAAGCCGGTCAGTCTGCCGATGGCATCCGGGCCGGTCATCACGTAGTCGGCAAGTGTCTGCATCGCCGATTGAATGTTGGTGTAACCCACGGCTGCACCTGTAGCGGCACCGATGGCACCTCCAACCACTCGGCCGGTGATTCCAAAACCTCTCCCCGCTCCTTGGCCCCAAAGCGCGCCCTTCCCTGCCCCGGTAATTCTATCCCACATCTTGTCTTCGGCTACCCATTGCAGCATATGACGCGGCAAGCTGGCTTCGAGGTCTCGGAGAGTAAAGGATTCGCCAATGACACCAGAGGCCGTCAGACGAGCCACAAATGCGCGCTGGGCGTCTGTAATGGCCTCCTGCGCGGCGTTCACCGCATCGCCTGCCTTTGCGCGGCCGGAACGGTGCAAGGCGACGGCCTGCCCAACTCGGCGGAAAAAGCTCGAGTAAAAGACGTCGCCGGTCTGCACGAGGGCTATGACGTTGCCCATGGCGTTTACCAACCAGCTATCGGGGTTCGCGGCCACGCGGTTGAATTTGGCTTCGTTGCCAAGCCATTTCAGCGCCTCTCCGGCCTTCGACCAAAGAGTGTTGCCGGTGTTCAGGCCGTCCATTTCCTGCATGGCCTGCCAAAGCTGGGGAGTGGTCCAGACTCCGGCCAATGGACTCCAGCGCGGATTGTCAGCGGGAATCTGTTGGGTGTACACGCCTCCTCGGTCTGTTCTGAAAAGACCGTTGCCCAGGCCAATGGTGCGCAGGGCAATTTGCTGTTGGTGGCGGTGGAGGAACTGAGCCTGGAAGCTGGCGCTTTGGTCGAAACGCTTGATGGGGTTGCTCTCTTCACCCATCAATGCTCGGATCTCTATCGGTAGAGACTGGCGAGCCATGAGGCTTGAAACATCCTTGCTGATCTGTGCACTGCCGGTCAGGTAGCCTGCCCAGGAATCGCGGTCCATGAGATTGCGCATATCGGCTTCGAGCTGGGCGCGGGTTCGCTGGGGGTTCTGTTGGCGAAGGTAGCGCATGGCATTGGCCACAATCTGACGGGCGGGGCGTCCGGCGATGTCTTGGCCATCTCTGGCCGCCTGCATGACGGTGTCGTAATTCCAGCCTGAGGCCGGGTCAAAGGCCGCGTAACTGCGCTTCATCCAAGCGCCTTGGTTAAGTACGATCGTGTTGCGCAGATTGCCCACGGGGAGGGTGTTAGCGATGGCCTGGGAGAGGTCGTCTAGGAAGGTGCGAGCGCGTAGGGCACGGCTGTGCAAGGCCGGGTCTGCTTGCATGAGCACGGCGTTGGTTCCAGGGGCTCCGCTCAGTGCTTGGTTCACGAGGTCATAGACTGCACCGATGGTCTGCCCGGAACGTTCGGCATAGCTTTTGGCGGCCGCGTCTAGATCTCTCCCAAGTTGCGCGGCCGTCTGGTCCAGTGCGCGGCGTTCGCGCTCGGTCGCAGCGACCGTTTCGACGAACGAACTTGGTAAGGCTGTGCCAGTGAGAATGGCGCGTGTAGCGCGGTCATTGACGCGGTAAGGCTGGCCTGTGCGGTGAGCAATGCGAGTGCCGCCCAGGGAGAATTGGAATCGGCTGGCGAGGCCTTCCGGCGTGGTAGGATCCGCAGTGCCGTTTATGGCTGCATTCTGGGCAAGCATGATGATCTTGCGTAGCTCGGTGTTGAAGTCGCTGCGACCGGCGAAACCTGAATAGATTCCACGGAGGAATGTTTTTAGCGCGAACCACATCTGATTCACCAAAGGCACCTGGCTAAGGCCCTCTGGTTTGATCTGGCGGGCGAACCACTCGAAGGCGAGTAGGTTTCGATCACCGGCAATGTCTTCGTATCCTTTTTGAGCTGCGATGGCGTTTAACTCGGCTCGTGGTATCCGGGCCGCAAATGTTGCCCACCGCTCTGCAAAAGCTGGGTCTGACGCGAGAAGGATGTTCAACCCTTCATGGCCGACTCGCTCATGCAGGATGACGCGAGCGATGGCGCTCCGTGGTGTCTCCCCTGGCTCCAGGACGGTGTTTTCACCGATGATGATCGTATCGCCGGTGGTGTTGTCCAAAAAGCCTTCTGCATTTTGGATCTTCTCCAATTCTTCGGGTGTCAGCTCGGCTGGGTTGACGTGGCCGGAGTCGAGGAACTCTTGCACTGTTGCAAAGATTTTGACCTTGCCGTTCACCATGCCGGGCATCTGAGAATTCAGGATTCGAACGGCACCTGCAGCGGCTTTTTGAATGCTTGCTACGGAGCCTTTCAACGACTCGGCAAGCGTGATGGGAGCCTTGGCCGGTGCGTTCAGGATCTCGTCGAGCAAGTCAGGCACTTGACTTTCTGTTAGACCTGACTCAGGATTTACCCATACGGTATATCCTGGGGTGCTTGATGATTGCACGGAGACATTGTCTCGCGTCCCTGTGGTGAACCCGCTGTCCGCTGCAGCAGGGTTCGTCGACTTTCCCTGCATCACGGTTGCGTCCAAATCGGAGAAACCGAAAAGCACTTGGTCAACGGGGCGTGGTTTCTGTCCAGGCCGGACTTCCTGGCGTGGCCAGTGGGTAGTCAAACGGGACACCGGCCCTTGAGCTGTCACATAGCCCTCTGGTGTTACGATCACAAAATGAGCGTTCCTTGCTCCCCCGCGTTCGGTGTAGCGGGCAATGTACACGAAGTTTCCGCCACTTTGCAGTCGCACGGCCGCGTTCTGGATCGTGTTGGCGATGCGCCCAACCCATGCGGCCCGGTCTGGCGATGACTGGCCGTTTTTCTCGGTCACTAGATGCTCGAACAGTGCGTCCTCGGTGCCCTGTTTATTGTGGACCAGAGTCACGATGCGACCGTCTGGCGCCGTAACGGTTTGAGGGCCTGATTTCAGTATGTTGCGTGCATGGTCAATGAAGGCCGATTTGCTTCCCTGCAAGAAGCGCAATGGCGGGCCAGAAATGGCTTTCAGCTTCGACCATACGGATAGCAACGTGGAGAACTGAAAGCGAGGTTTGGGGGTGGTGCCCCAGTTCACTTTGCCGCCTTTGGATTCGACGTTTTGAGCGGCTTGCAGAAATGCGTCCTGCGCGCTTTGGGCCTGCTTGCCTGAGAGCTTGATGATGCGCCCGGGTTGTTGTGGATTCCTTACCAGGACCTCCGCGCCATTCTGGCCCGGCCGAACAGAACGCAAGAGCTGGGGATTGTGCGGGACGTAGGTATTGCCCGCACCGTCCTGGATGGCCAGGGAGCCGTCTGGCGCGGCCTGAAACGTGGCCTCCTGGACCTGCACCGTTTGGCTTTGCTTTTGGATCTCGGCGAGGCCTTGAGCCTGCACGGCCTTGATGTCCGCAAGAGTGACGCCTTCGAGGCTTGGCACTTCGACAAATTCTCCTGTGGGTGCTCGAATAGCGAATCTGGCTCCATCCTGCATGAGTCGGCCGGTGTAACCTTCCCATGTCACGACCTCACCGACACGCGGGGCCGTGCGGGTTTCCCCGGTGCGTTCCTGAATGACGGCCGCTGGTGATTCGACGGTGATGGTGTCGCCTTCTTTGGCCATCTTTTGGAGCGCCTCGCGCACCTGGGGTTCGGTCTGCGCATTGGATCCGACATCGAGCACCGGCGTGCCGTCTGCCCTGCGAAGTACAATCGCGCGGTCGGCATCGGCAGGTTTACTTGGGATACCCATGCCCATCAGCATTCCAGGTTCCGTCTTAGCGGCCTCAGTGACCTGCTCTGGGGTGAGGTCTGGACTGTGGACCATCACGCCGGGCTCGGGTGTTGTGACGGGCGTGGACACGAGGCCCTCGGGAATGGTCACAGGTGCCGTGCTTTGAGTCGGGATGAACGTCGCAGGCTTCCGACCTTCAGCCGTCCTATCGAGCTGCTCCTGTAGCGTTTCTGCGCTTTCTGGAACGGTCAACGTTGGCTTGCCATCTGGGACGTTCGTTAAAATGGGTTGGCGGCCTGTCGGTGCCCAAGTCACGGCTTCGGATCCGGCGCGGGCGGCAATGGCTGCCATCGAATTTGGATCTGCCGCGGCAGGTGATGTTGGGGATGGCTGGCGAGTGGTATCTGGGGCCGCTGCTTTGTCTGATTTGCTTCCAAAACTGCCAGCAAGGACCATCGGGGCACCTGCGGCAGCTTCGAGAGCACCTGCGCGGGCGAGATTCCCAAAGTTTGCCGGTTCGTCGTAAGCGTTGGCATTCACTCCCTGGTTCACCATTTCGGCCGCTACGCCTTCGACCGCGTTTTTGCCGACCGTCGAGACTAGCTTTTTGCCGAAGTTACCCTTTTGGAGCCAGAGCATTTCTTCCGGCACAAGCATTTCACTGCCGATTTCCCCGGCTGCTTTGATTGCCGATGTCACCCGGTATGTGCTGCGGATCTCGGCGGCTTCTGCCAGCTTGCGCTTGGCTACGTCGGGATATTGGGATTGCAGTTGTTGTGCTTCTTTTTCAAGCGAGCTTGCACGCGTCAATGCGTCCGTCACAGAGGATCCATAAGCACTTACGCCCATCTGACCGAGGCTGTTTGTCATCATCAATCCTCCACCGGCCTGCAGCGCCGTTTTAACGGCCGTGAAACCCAAGGAAGCGGGGACGCTCGCCCCCATCGTTGCAGCCATCGTGACAAGCTGCGGAGTCATGCCGCCCATGCCTTCCACGGCATCACTGACAAAGCCGCCAACACCGCCATTCATGCGCGCACGAGTCGAGCCGGGAAACAACTCCTTGAGGTTGCTCATGTGGCCTATCCACGAGTCACGCTCGGCCGTGTCGTTGGTGATGTCATTCCAGGCCACTCTGGTATTCCCATAGAAGCCAGCCACTCCACGTATGAAGTCTTCCCCAAAGGCTACTTGCCCGATTTCTCCCGCTATCGGGCTTGCTTTGACCGTCTCCACCACACGTTCGCTCGTGAGAAAGTCGCGAGCCTGAGGACTGTTCAAAGCACGGATACGGCTTTCAGCGTTTTCAAGATCCTGCTTTGCCTTGTTGTAGATGTTCGGCCCCGCAGCCAAGCCCATAGGATCGGGCTGAATGAATGAAAACTGCTTCGACATTTCAGCCACTTTGGCCGCGAGCTCATCCCGTTGCTTCGTTGTCTTCTCAATGTCTGCCGTTACGTCTTTATCGGTGACAGGATTGACGTTGAACCGGGCATGTTTGGTTTCCTCCCCTGCCCTGTAGTTGAGTAAAATATCCTGAGAATCACCGCGTGGAAGAATCTGGAATGTCCCCAGCTCGTTACCACCGGGCTCTTTGATGGGAAGCCAGTCGCGGCGGCGTTTGGGAAGCATCCAGACCGGATCTTGAGCAAGGGCATTCAGTTCCTTTGCCTGATTGCCATAACCGCCTAAAAGCTCGGGCTGCTCCCAGCCTTTGTTCACCTCGTAGCTCGTCAGGAAGTCACTGGCGTTGTCAGGCTGGCCTTCGAACGTGTTTTGAATCCACTGTGTGGTTGCAGCTTGGCGAAGGGCCGTCAAAGCCCCAGAGGTCACTTCATCGAGCTTGTCCACGCCTTCGGAGTAACGACGCGCGTCCTTGTCACCGTGAGCAGTTGCGGCCCAGTCTTGCGTTTGGTTACGCCACTTGTGAATGGCTCCGGCGATTTCCTGGGGAGACTTACCCAATGTTAGGCCATCGGAAACAACGTCTTCAATCGTGATGTCTTGAATGTTTGCCATGCGAATTAGAAGAGATTGGTGCCGCTGGTTTTAAGGGGTTTGCCGTCTGGGCCTGTTTGCTTTTTGGGGAGTGGTTTCAGTCCTGCAGGAATCTCCCTTCCAGGTGGGATTTTGATGATTTTACCGTCTGCATCGGTCGCCCATTCGGATTCGTCTTTGGGTGTTTCTGGCACCTTGAATTTGACTCCCCCAATCGTGGCCGTTTCGGGAACCATTCCGAGGGATTGAAGTTGCTCGGCTGTTGGCGTAGCGGCCTTGGTCTGACGGGGAAGCGTCATGCCGTTACCGGTCATGTAAAAGTTCTCGTCTGGTTTCCCAGAAATTGGGTCTGTAATGACGTGCGTCTGCCTGGCTTGTTGTGCTTTTGCAATCGCCTGTTCCTGCTCCTGGGCTTGGCGCATTTTGTCGGCTGAGACGTTTATGACCTGATCAGCAAAAGCGGCCTTTACCTTTGGATCTTCAATGCCTTTCAACACATCAATGGTTTGCTGATTGAAGGATCCTGGGGCGATGGACTCCGCGAAGTGGAAAGCGGCCGCCAGCTTGTTGTCGCCGAATTTGGCAACCTCGGCTTCCTGCATGGCCTTGTCATCTTTGCGGCGTGCAGCGTCGGAGGCCTCGCGCTTCCCGAACATCATTTCCTCGAAGCCTTGGCGGTCATCCTGGCCCGCACGTTGGGCGTTGATTTGCTTATCCATCATCGAATCGGCATGAGCCATTCGTTTGTCTTCACGCTTGGTTTCGACAAAGGCGTTGGTCAGGGAATTAATGCCGCTCGCAAGGCCTGAGCCCATGCTTGAAAGGCCCTGGTAAATGGTGGCGCTGTGGTCAGGATTGACGCGCAAAGCACCGTAGAAATCGGTGGGTGAGTATGCCATACTTGGAGAGGGTGAAGTTTACAGGAATGCCATGGCGAGGGCACCGATGGCCGCGCCGCCAAGCTGGCCCATCATGCTTTGCCCACCGGCTTTCTCAGCGGCGCGTGCGTTGGCTTCTGCCGCCTTCTTGTCCATCAGGGCTTTTTTGTCGAAGAAGTACCTGGAGTCGTGCCGGTTGATATTGAACTCATCGGCAGCGCGTTCGCGGTCGCGGATCCCGCCGAAGTAATCGAGCAACCCGCCACCCAGGGCCGTGCTCGTAGCCGTGCGGGTGCCCTCGCCTTTCAGGTTTTGGTCTTCGACTCCAAGCGCGAAGTTTTGACGCTCCTGCAGGCGTTGATTGGCAAAGGCATCACGGTTGAGGACCTCAGCAACGGCAGAGGGACGGCCGGACACGAGGCCACGGGAGCTGTAAGCCGCGCGGGCGGATTGCTGGGCCTCGCGTTCTTCCTCCGGAGAGAGTGCGCGGCCCAGGTTGAGCTGGGAAAGGGCACTGGAATTCAGGGACTTGGAAAGTTCACTTTGTTTTCCTGTCGCTTTGAGCTGGTCTAACCAAGTGTCTGTAACGGCCTGCTCTTGTTCAGTAGGCTTGATTTTGGTAGGGTCGATTTCCTGTTCCTTGGTGAAACCCTTGTAATACTGAGTCCAGATTTTCGGCTGGGTTTCTGGGGCCGTGGCGTCGATTTTAAAGGTCATAATGGACTAGGCTTTGATTTGGAACTGACAGGTCATTTCATGACTGTAGAGGGGCGCGCTGAGGTATTCAGCGGGCGCGGAGAAACTGAGGATCCGGCCGCCGCCGCTGGAAGTTGCGGCCGCACTGAGCTGAAAGGTGGTGCCGCTGACGATGTTGGCGATGGTGGCATTGGCTGGAATACCGGTGCCGCTAACGCGCATCCCTGGCAGCAGCACACGAGTCATGTATTGGGGCACGGTGACGTTCAGGCTTGCATTGGTTGTCGTGCATTCCCTTATCACGGGTTCAAGAGCTGCTCGTTCACGCCAGCGCAAGCGAGTGGCGAGGTCCGCAGGTTCTGCAAAGCTCACTGGATCCAGGTCCATCGCTGCCGTCTTGTTTGCAGAGAGGTACACCGTTTGGTAGCTGTGAAAGGACTCAATAACCGTTCCTGGCGGGATGAATGGAGCAATGACTTCCATCCCTACATGGAGGTCCAGCACGGCATAACCGAGGCCGGTTAGGTTCACCTGCAGGAGCCTATTCGCATTGGCCCCTGTGCCCAGGCGATGGTAAATGCTTCGCGTCCCGTAACGAGGCTCGAAGCTGGCAATGCCCGAAGGTGTGACGGCTCCCTGACTCCGCAGGTCAATTCCGCCAGGGGAAAAGAGGACGTTTAGTGTTCCGGTGGCGGTCGCTGTGGCGGCCGCGCTGAGATAGGCAACGGTGGTGCTTTTGCTCCCGATGATTTGAGTACCTGCCGGAATGCCTGCACCGACGACCAAAGAGCCCACGGGGATGTTTGTCGCAGTTCCTAAAGTGAGTTCCTGACTTCCGCTCGTGATGGTGCAGCCAGCAACTTCAAACACGGCGCGGGCGGTCACTTGCTGGCCACCGATGCTTGATGCACCACGCAGGCCGCGTTCGCGTAGGTCAGGAAGGTTGAAGGTGCTGGTTCCATTTCCGACGCCGTAGAGGGTGCCCAGCTTGGCAAAGAGATTGGCGTAAACACTGCGCGAGACGGCCGCTCCGTTGCACATGAGGAAACCCGTGTCTGGCGTGGTCTGACTGCCCATGATGGCCAGGGTAGTAGCAACGGGCACGGCCCCGGATGAATCGGACTCACGGGGTGCGACACTGAATGCAGCGGCCGCCGTGCCCCGGCGCACGTCGATCTGAGCAATCAGGATCGAGTAAGATGTTGCCAAGAAGGGTTCGAGCTTGAACACGATCTGCGCACCGTTGAGCCAATTGGTAATGCCGGTACTGTTGAGCGACCATGTGTAACGTCTCCAGGTGCCAACTGCGACTTGATCGGCCGCTTGGTCGGTGATTCGCATCGTGACATTGTCCTCGTCCTGCAGGGCGTTGCTTGTCCTGACTTCGAGGGTTGGACGGAAGGCGGTATTGCCCTGGTTTTTGATCGAGATGGAAACGACGAAAGGCACCTCCATGAGCTTGCTGGTGGCGTCTGGCCCCAGGTAGGTTCCACACTCCAATGCAGTGAGGCCCACGTTACCGCCCAGGTAGGCACTCCACGCGCTGAGAGTGTCGGGGGATTCCTGCTGACGTGCATACGTGATTGAAGCCCCGCTAGGCTTCACCCAGACTCCGCGCGCGTTCTCGGTCTTTTGACCTGCAGGAGCTTCGGCGGATGGTTCACGCCAGCCTGAGGGATAGAAGTCACCCCACAGAACAAGATTGCTGCCGGTGGCACCCACGCCCAGGCTTGCCCCAATGCTGGCCATATCGAGCTGAGAGGGGCCGATGTTGGCCCCATCTGGAATGCTTACCTGAGGATTGCCAAGCTGGTTAAGCACGGTCTCATCAATCACGGTTTCGGCCGTAATGATGGTGCCAGGGACGGTTGAAAGCAGAACTGCGCTCATGATTGGGTGCGAAGGTGGTTTTTGGAAGAGAGCCCCTCGGCCATGATGCCGATGACTCGGAGGGTGCCGCGTGTGCTGGTGATGTTGCAGGCCAGCCAGCGGCCGCGACGGGCAAGAGGAACAGCCCGCTCGAAGTCCTGGTGGTCGCCCAGGCGCACGCCGTTCTCGGTGAGCTGCAAGGCATCGCCAGCAATCCAGGTGTAGTCTTCCCGGTAGGGCTCGTTAAAGCGGCCGTCTGAGTTCGTGAGATTGAACGGAGGATGCCCTAGACGGGTAAAGCGATTACGGTCACGCTTTACGTTAGACAGGACTGACTGAGACTCTCTGACGCCATCGGTCAAAGTGTCCATGTTCAGGCTGGCGTTTCGTGTGGCCACCTGCAGCACCACGCGTTTTACGGGCTTGCTCAACAAGTCACCCAGGGCATAACCGCGCGTTTCAATGCGTGTCTGAATGTGACGCTGTGCCCCTAATCGGTCCATGGTTCCGTGGCCCAGGGCAATGACGCGCTGGCCATCAATGAGGAAGGCTGTTTGCAGGCCAAACAGGGTTGTGACAACAAAGCCCTGGCCTCGGGCTACGGAGATGTCCGGCACCTCCGACAACAACAGAGCGGAAGGGCCTGCCCAGGGCTGAACCATCCACACTCCAGACTCTTGTGTGGCCAGTGTATCCGTTGCGCTGGGCACTTCCCCGTAGAAGTCCATGGAATGCCATTCCCTGGACGGGAGGTGATAGACCAGGACGGCATTGTTCCGGGTGGATCCATCCACCGGCACGGCGAGCATGTAATAATCGCCGCTGACACAGGCGCAGGCATCAGCGGCCGCGTTCCAATTGACGCGCGCCATCCACCGGGGAATGGCGTAGCTCAAAGGGATGGGCACGCCCTGCAGTTTGGTGGCCTGCTCGGTTTCACTGAGGCGATACAGGCCGCCGCGTGCGAGGTAAATCACATCATCCCCGACCGCCACCACACTACGACGTGCAAGGCATCCTTGATTCACGGACACCTCATCGGCGCGGAGTTCGGACAGGTCGCCGGTGACATTGGACAGGGTGTAAATGGAGCGGGTCTTAAACACCACCATACGGTCGCGGTCGTAGGGTGCTGCGGTGACAAGAGCGTCGTCTGTCACACGATTGAAGCGAACGCTGGCCGTAACGGTATCAAAGGCATTGTAATCGAGGATGTCACTCCAGGCGAGTTCATCACGTGAGATGGGCACCCACATTCTGTCCGCCTGAATGACTGCCCAGGAGGCATTGGGTTGCCGTTCAAGGAAGGTTGGACCGGTCGGGGCAGGCAGCTCACGAAACAGGGGCACAAGCAAGTCACCATTCCATGTGAGGGTATCAAGATCCGGCCCACGCAAGAGGCGCAGTTCGTTTCCACACTGAACCACTTCAACGTTGCCGGTGAGTTCCTGACCGGCCGGAATGGCCACCGAAATTGGCTGCCAGCCATCGGCACAAAGCCAGACTTGGCGAGGTTCACAAACTGCCATCCATTCGCGGCCCTGGGGATCGCTGTAAATCCCGGCACCCAAGATCGCTGTGCGCTCGATGTGATTGAAGTGGATGGGGAGCAAGGAGCCGGGGCGTGTCCTGGCCTCCTGCAGATCCATACGAACGTTTACGGCATCCCAAAGGTATCCTGTCTGCAACTGGCCCCGCTCGATGCGCTGCAGCACGCCACGAAAGCCCGCGTCCAGCTCGGGCAGGCTGATTTCATCACCGGGGAGTTGTTCGGGGAAGCGTGACATGGCTTAGGGGAGGCTTCCTGCAGGTTTCACGCGGTCGGCATGGCGAACAGGGTTGGCGAGCAAGACGGCCGCTTGCCCAAGGGACACCAGGGACAAAGCCCATTCCCCACCGCTCATACGGTGCAGCTCCTCATGGCGAGGTGTGGCCGGGCGGATTGCGTCGGCGCGCTTCCATAGGCTAGCGAGTGCAGAGACACGCGCGGTGAAAGGCCAGTTTGAAGCAGCTACTTCCCCCAGAGCATAAGCCAACGTCATGCCGGGCAGTCGGTCGAGCCTCAGCTCTGCTTTTCGTTCACGGCTCCACAGGCCGAAATGATTCCCCTGCCCCATCGAAAAGGTCCAATGAACGCAAGCGAGTTCCGGCCGGTGTTTCAGCAGCAACAACGAATCATCAATGAAGGTTTCAAGGCCACAGGGTAGCCAGGCCGCGCAAGTCTCAGGTGTAACGAGTTCGAAGTCTTCACTGATCTGGGCGATGAACTCGTATCCGCAGCTTTCTGCGTGTTCCACGAGTGCGCGTTTGGCGGCCGTGGCTCCCTGGTTTTCGTGCCGCTCATATTCCCATCCGTGGGAAGCTGCGAGCTTCATGTACTCGGCGCTGTGCTCGTCATCGGACTGGTCGGACAAGTAGCAGTCGAACTGACTGAACAATCCCAAAGGTGCGAGTTGGGCGAGCAGTCTAGCACAGCTCGGCACATCATTGTAGGTGGTGACGTAGAAGCCGGATCTCATTTTGTTGAGTTGTAATGATCCATTGCGGCTGGCCACATCGGCCGCTCTGGCATGGAATAGGCGAGGGCCTGGGCCTGCAGAGCGGTGAGTTTTTCGGCCACCGGCACGCCAGCCGCGTGCAAGCCGATGATGTCGCGGGGTATGTGCGGGAAGCTGCCTTCCTGCACTGCAAAGCGGTAGAAATTCCAAGCGAAGGGCAGCAGGTGCAAAGGCAGGTTGCTTGCCTGAAAAGCAGCGTTCAGAAAGAATTGGTCGGTCCAGTCCACCGGCTTTTCAGCCTTACCTGAATGCACCTGTTTGAGCTTTTCTCGGGCAGCACTGAAAATTGCTCGATGGTCCATGTTTCCGAGGTCCAGGGCCATCAAGCCGCTGTTAAAATAGCGTGTCGAATCCAAGTCGAAGCTGCGACAATCGGAATGAGGAAACGCGCCTGGATTCCATACGCCAGGATCTCCAACGGCACTCCACATCACGGGATCAAGCTGTTCGAATGGGAGGGGCCGCAAAAGCCAGAGATCAGCATCAAAGAACACGATGGGGCGCGCCGGACAGAGTTCGTCCAGGTGAAGCTTAACGGAGAAGGCGGGTTCGGCCTCGGCGTGAATCACGAGAACCGGGTTTCCAGTGTACTGTTTCCATCTGCGCACGGCCTCAGCACCGGCTTCCTGGTAGCTGGGGGAAATGATGGTAACACCCAGCCAGGCACCGGCCTGCCAGGGTTGCGTTGTTTGACCTGGGGCACTGCTTACGCGCCAGTCCTTGGAAGATCTGGAGTCTGGAATTCCTCTTCTCATGCTTTGACAAGTGTGACGCCCAGGCCTGCCCATTCGGTGCCATAGCCTCCAGGCGGTGAGACAGATAGGATGAGGTAAAGAACTGCATCGAGAGCGAGAGCACCCGACTGAAAGGCCACGGCCCACTGAGCTTTGGGAACGTGCAGGATCCCCGTGTTCATGCTCTTGCTGGCTGCGAACAAATTGACTCCATTGACTTGCACCTGAATGCCCAGCGAAAGGCTTCCTGGAGTGGGCGAATCAAAAACAATTTCGTCCCAAGTCACCGCTTTCGGAAGTCGCAGGATGTAGCGTGAAGTGCTTGTCAATTCCTCCGTTGGTCCCCAAACCTCCTGACGTAACAGGATGGAATTCCCATCGGGAGGCGGGGGCGGTTCGGTATTGAACTGCACGTTTGGAGGTGGGAGTGCTAAGGCCATCATAAGCCTGCATCGCCCTCCACATCGAGCTTCACGACATCCGCCCCGGTCCCGGCATGAATTGCGTACACGGGCCTTTGAGCGAGAGCCCCGGTCAGGATCACGGACCCGCCAGGATTGCCAGCCTCAGGGGCCGCCGCCAGCAACAAGCCAGCCTTGGCTTCATCGGACAGGGAAACGCCAGCAAAGAGGCGGTAGCGCACGTTGAGAAGTGTATTGTTCTGGATGAACAACACGGTCCTCTGTGCGTTACCCGCGATGACGGGAGCATCGCCGGTATTGTGAGTGATGGTGACCTTGGGCATGGCTGTAGGTTTTGGACGCTTATCGGCGCACGGCCGTGATACCTGAGATAGCAAACCGGGCGATGGTGACCGCGTTCGATTGGTTCCCGCCCAAGCACCATGCGTAAGCACCATCGACACGATCCAGGAGGCAGACATGATAGCCTCCAGTTCTCTTCATGATGATGGTGTCTCCGCGTTTCCAGGTGGACGGCATGTCACGGGCTACCTTCGTGCCCCAATTCGCCCACTCGGCGGCCCTGTAGTGCTCGGGGGGAAGTCCGGTCCCGGCCTTCTGACCAATCCAGCCCCGGAAGATTCCGCACCACGCAGTTTTCGAGTCGTCGCGGTCCAGCCAGGAGGGTGTCAACGCGAACATCGGAATCAATTCAGGATGGGTGCCGCTGCCCGCCTGTTCAGTGAGGCCTTTGTAAGGCAGGGCGAGTGCATAGTGCTTTTCACTGGCGGGTGCCTTGGCGTCCACCGGGATGGTTTCAGTTTTGGGCGTGGTTCCCATCGCAGGAAGGTAGATGTTGAGAGCCGTTCGGGTCTGGCTTCCACCATGGCCATCCTCGGTGATTTTGGCACCGCGCTGGTTGAGTCGCTGTTGAAGCAGAAGAACTGTCGTTTCGTTGTCCGTAGCTTTGCTCATTTGACGAAATAATAGATTGTTAGAAGTGCCAGCACTGCCAGGGCTCGAAGCCATGGCCATGCCCAACCTTTGGGACCAAGGGCCGCGACCGTGCGCCCCATGGCTTCGGCTTTTCCTCTGCGGACTCTGCATTGGTGAAGACGCAGCCGGAAATGCTCGTGAACCATCGCGGCCGGGGGGCACTCAGGGAGAACGCCAAGCTCATTTCTAAGCCATTCGGATCCGCCTGTGAGGAGGTCGCAAAGGTAGTCGTGTTCAAGCGCCGGAATGGTGCAAAGACCATCTGGCAGGTAATTTAACGGAGGTCCCCAAAGAACCGGAGGAACCGAGGCTTTGTTGAACTCATACCCCGCTGGGATCTTGAAAATTACAGCTCCACATCGGGAAGTACAGCGAGGACCGGCGAGCATGAAAACGTAGCTGTCTTCAAGACGCCACACAGGACCACGCACCCACCAAAACAGAAAACGTGGAAGCAACCCGAAGCCAAGGGAAGCATCGCGTAAGGCTGTGATGACGGGCGCGCGGTTCATCGTTATTACTTGGTGGAGGTGAGATCCACAGGAGCGGGCACGGGCGGCTTGACGAGGAGACTGCCAATGTCCCGTGCATCGGCAGCATCGGCACCTGTGATGACACCGCGCCGCTCTGCGATGGTCAGAGCCCGGTCGGCGACCGCGAGGGTTTCAGGATTCACGCACGAAGCGAGGGTGAGGGCCGCGAGGGCCGTGAAAAACATCTGCTTTTTCATTTTGGTTCTGTCTTGGTTTCCTGTGATGGGCCACGCCCGAAATTTATCGTTTGGGTTCCTCAAAGAAGGGGCACTCGATCCGCTTTGGGCATCGCTGATAGGCTTTCAGATGCCCCTTGGTTTCTCCGTTCTTGTTCTCCAATTCTTCCACCCGGAGGCGGAGTTTGATGCAGGTGATTTTCCAGTCCTGCATTTCCTTCCAGAGCAGCCCAACAACTACCGTTAAAGCAGTTGTTACAGTGCCCAAGGCTGAGATGAGTGCGGTTTCGAGAGTCATCAAATGGCAGTGTCCAGGATTTGATCTGCACGCTCTTGTGTGAGGATTCCGGCAGTCACGAGTTGTTGGATCCCTGGGGCCAAAGTTGGCCAGTCAGAGCGAATCCTTTCTGAGGTCGTGAACTCCGACCAAATTTTCCACACTTCGACATTAGCGTGTGCAGCTTCGAGGATGGTATTCAGCTCCTGGTTTGTGAACCGGGCCTGAAACATTTTGGGTGTCCAGATTCGAACCATATTAATATGCAGCGTTCCCTCCGATGTCGTTTGTTAGGCCCAAGCTGTATGGATAGGAACACCGGCCAATGTCCAAGCTTGACGTCCAAGACACTGCGGCACCGCGCAAATCCCCTCCATCAAGTCCGACACTGGCCGCAGACAAAGATTTGAGCTTCCAGGATCCTTGAATGTAGGCATTGCCGTTGTTACCGGCATTGGCAGTACCTGACATAGACGTGCCGCCCCCACCTGTTAGAATTATGTCCATTACAACGCCGTGGCACAAAGCCGTGAAAGATCCGCCGTTACCTGCGTCATAGGTCATCCCATCTGTTGCCATGACAGCTTGCCCTACCAGATTGGCCTTGAGGTAAAGATTGTAAAAGGCTCCGTTCTCAATCGTGGGTCCTAACGCTCCAAAGGCGTTTTCAACCTCAGGCATGCCTTGCACCCAGGGGGCTTCAATGGTGACAACTGTAGGGGAATCAAAATCTATTGGAGCAGCTCCGACACCGATCACAGCGCGGCATGCATTCGTCCATTCTGCGGTAATTATGGAGAACTCTCCAAAGCCGAACTTCAGAACGAAAGTGTTCATCGAAACAAGGCCTGCATTGTAGGCCGCCGTGCCCGTTGCGAAGGGCTTGGCGGGGTTGCCAATCTCCCCTGAGCCGTCATCTCCGTTCGTCTCAATGTAGATTATCTTTGGCCTGCTAAGGGCGGGGCTTTCCCCTTCCCCTCCTTCGCTTGGGGCTGTTTGAGTCGTGAGAACGATGGATCCCATATCAGGCCTTTTCTGTGTAGTTGACGGTGGTGGACTGGCCCGCAGCGCACACGAGTTTGAGAGAGCTGTTCAAGTCCAGGTCTTTGCCTGCAAAGGCGATGAATTCTCCGGCATTAAGGGGAATCCCTTGGTTCGCTCCAGAAGCGGTGAGGTTGCTTTCCCAGCCATAGAAAACCGGATTGGCCCCGGTATTGCGCATCAGGAGTTGCTTGCGGCCATTCCTGGCCGGGATGTCGTTGGCTGGGTTGTGGGCGTCGGTAACGGTGACTTTCATGGCCTAGTGATGTGCAAAGGTCTGCTGCCCTTGGTTTTGGATTTGAAGGATCTCGTGTTCGAGCAGCTCCAGCATGTATTCCTGTTTCACGCGGGCGGTTCCGTGCTGGTTCTCTGAGGCGTTCCAGGCCCCGACGATCCCGGCCTTCACGGCCTCGGCAATGCAGGCCAGAACCGGGACCTTTTCCCAGTGCGCGGTGCTCGTTAGCAACGTGCCGGCCGATACGGATTGAAGGGCTTTGAAAACGTGGCCGCTAGCGTCAAGGGCGGCATCCCAAACTATGGCCCCGGCCGGATAGGCACGCGTCGCGAGCCATTCGTCATCGGTGTATTCGGGCGGTTCGGGACGATACTGCACCCAGACTGTCGAGCTGCTTTGATTGTAGAAATAGAGCCCGTCTGCTTGGCTTGTGTGAAACACTGAATGAGCAGAACGGTTCACCCTCGGATCGGTATCCCAAAGAGCCGTGATGACTTTCAGCGTCCGGTCATTGTTGCTGCGTGGCACGTATTTGGCCCCTGTCACAGTGGGATGGGCAATGATGCTTTCTTGACGGATATGTAGAGCATCTGGCCACGTGTAAAACTCCCAAGCCAGTTTGACGGCCGAGTTCAGGAACTCTGTCAGCATAGCCGCCTCGGTGCGCTGCAGCCCGTCTTGTTCGGGCACCATTCCGGCGCGCTTGGCGGCACCGTAAAGCACCTGTCGAAAGCTCTTTGTGGAAACGCTCATTTGGCTACGATGGTGACCTTTCCAAGGCTTTTGCGGAGGACCTCCAGGCGCTTCCCAGCCGGAGCAATGCGCTCGACTCGGGTGTATTTAGTGGCCGGAACGATGATCGAGCTTGAGCGCGGCTTGCTGCGCACTACGACGGAGGCATTCCGCTTCCGAAGATCTTTGATAAGGTCGCCTTCCTCCATGGCTTCGCGGCCTTCGGACTGCACGATGTCATGAAAGGCAAAGGCATCGAAAGTCTCCTCAATGGCGAACAAGCCTTTCGGGGAAATGGTCGCATCAAGGTTCTTGTAGGCACCGATTGTTTCCTGGCGCTTTAACGCCCCCGCTTCACGCCTCAAGACTGGCTGGATAATCGCCTCTTCAATGAAGGCATGCATTCCGGCAGGGCCTAATACTTGGCCAAGGGAATCCAGGTCTAAACCGAGAGCGTGATTTGCAGCGGACATGGTTGTGAAGCGGGGGTGTATTGGCAGCAACAACAGGTGAGGTTTAGTCGCTCCATGCCGCGTCAATATCCGTCATGATGCGGGTCTTGAGCTTGGTCACGAGAGAGGCATTCACCTCGAACGTTTGGTCTTGGGAAAGCTCCGTGCGGTTGGCACGGAGCTGGGCGAACTCGGCGAGTTCCTCCTTGAGGGCTGTTTCGATGGCTGCGCCCCCTGCAGCGGTGGTCATAGGCATAATGGTAGCGGTCAGTTGGTGGGTAAAAGGCACCTGTGAACAGGCACCAAGAGTTTGTTAGGTGGTGATTTTCCCGAAGCAGAGTGGGTTGCTCACTTCGAGGCCAGACACCTGTTCGAAGAACTCGACATGCTTCCCGCCGCGATATTCGAGCTTGGTAAGCTTGGGAGTCCTGACCGGCCGGATCTTCATCATTCCCATGTCTGCGATGATGGCGTGAACGCCCGCAGGCAGAGAGAAATGGGTATGCAGGAAGAACTTGCCGAAATCGCAGGTGATGCGGTCCACCGTGATGGTGATTTCGTTCGCCTTACCCTTCTCGACCGTGTTGTTGTACTGGCGCACGATCACTTTACCGGCCGCTTCGGGAGTGAACTTGAGCCACGAGGAAATCGCGCGACGCATGGCGGGCGTTGCGTACACGTGAACCGTCTTCATCTGGCGGGCAGCGGTCGCGATGGACTGCAGCACATCCAAAAGATTTTCCTCCGTCACATCGGCGGCCGTCGCTTTGCCGGTGATGATGTTTCCGGCCGGGCACAAAGCCATGGCAGGAATAGGCAGGTCTGCGTCAGCAGGGTTTGCAGTACGGATGAAACTGCAAATCCCGCGCATCTTCATCGGGTTGGCATCGTCGATGTGAGCCTGAGAATCGCCAGTTTTCAGGAGTGTCTGTTCATGACACTCCTTGATCAGCACGAGGGCATCAGCGCGGTTATCGGCCAGAAGGCCACCAGAAATGGCGAACTGGTCTCCCAGCTCCTCGGCCATGTCAGAGACTCCATAGGCCACGCGGCTTTTCTGAATGCGGCCCTGGATGAGCTTCTTGTTTGCCTCATTGTTGACGACATCCGCATCCGTGACGTCTTTACCGTCGGCAACGGCGTTGTCAGACGGAGTGAACCGGGTTTTGAACGGCCACTCGTAAAGGGTGGATTTGGGCTTTTCGCCTTTGTCGGCGATGGAAGAAACAGGTGTTTCCTCCGCACGGGCAACCGTGAACGTTTTGCTCACATCGCGGCGACGGAGCTGGGGATTTTGATCTTTGTCGAGTAGAGCAGCCATGGCTGTAAGTGGGTGAACAGACTTTTTGTTAGAAGTCCCCCAACTCGTCGGCTAGCATTGCCGCCACCTGTTCGTCTCCTTCATTGGGAGATTGACGGGCTGGAGCTGTAGCCGTGTCCTTTTTCGGTTCACGGGTCAAAGCTGGGCGGGTTGCTGCCGGAGTTGTGGTGGGCTTCGGTTTCGTTTTGTCAGGATTGGCCTTGTCCTTGTTGCCGTCCCCTTGAGCTTTCCTCGGGGCAATCATCTTGCCGTCTTTGTCCAGCTCGTAGCGCACGTACTTGGCCCTGCCCGTGCGTTCCTCCACCGTCTGACGCATTCCCTTCGCGGCCGCAGCAGCAACCACCTCCCAGGCTGGGTGGCGTTTCAGCTCCGGCACAGCCTTCAAGAGGTCGGTCATAAACCGATATTCTTCCGAGGCTTTGTTTGTCAGCAGGCCGGGCGCTATCGCTTCGGCCAGCTCCCAGGGTTTTTCCTGAGCGCGTTGGGTAAGCATCACCTTAACGTCGGGCGCGGCTTCGATCACTGATTCAGCCATTGCCATTCGGGCTCTGACATCATCTGCAGTGAGTTCGACTTCACGACCTCCCGCGCCTTTGACCGTGCCCCCATCGGGGTTGTCTCGGCACCAGTCGCGGACCGCCTTGGCGGTGGTCAAACGCTGGTCGAGAGCTTCGACGGATTCCACATCGGCCAATGGGTTGGCAGGTGTGGGCGCAATCTGGACGGGGCCTTGAGCGAGCTGGGCTTTCAGTTCGCGCTGAGCTTTGATCAGCTTGTTCTGACGCTTCCAGATGCCTTTGGGCACGTTTTCAAAACCCTTTGGGGGTTTCTCCGGGTCAACTTCGTCGTCGTCGCCTATGTCGGCTGGTTCGTCGTTGTTGTCCGGGTCGGGGTTCTCCGGGGTATCACCTTCTGGGTCTGGATCGGGATCGGCGTCGGGATCCGGGTCATCACCCTCGGGTTTCTCATCCGGCTTTTTGGGGTTTGCCTTTTCGTCCGGTTTCGACTTGGGCTTTGGGAGATCGGCGTCCAGCTCCTCGTCAAGCATGGCATCAAGGTCCAGCTCGGTAAGGGGTGTGACGATTTCTTTAGCCGATGGTGTCACGGTGGACTTTTTGTCCTGCCCGGCAGGCGTGGCGGCCGGGGTGGTGTCCGTTGCAGCGGTCTGGTTCTGCGGTATATCAGCCATGTGTGGAGTCATGCCCGTGGGCAAGTGGCTCCATTGGTTCACCTCTTTTGTACCGTGTCACCATTCTGAGTGCGCAACTTAGCGCGAGTTGACGTGACTTAGCGCGAGTTAGCGCAACAATACCCGACCACTGGCCAGATAATGAATGTGCCCCTGACCGGATTTGAACCGATAACCAAGCGATTATGAGTCGCCTGCTCTAACCATTGAGCTACGGGGGCGTGTTCACGGTGTCCTTAAAATGGCGCGTCAACGAGGTTCCTCAAGCTCTTTATCTAGCTCGGTCTGCTTGGCCCTGTAAACGTCCCAAAAGAACTCTTCCAGGGCATCGGCCGCCCCCCCATGGTAGGCACGAAAATCGCCAGGATCCGCACCGGCTGGCACCTGCCTACCTGCCTTTTCCATCGAGCATGCCTTGTTTCTGAGCATCTGAAGGATTGCTAAAGTGACAGGATCTTTCCCATGTTGGGAAATCATCTGCAGAATTTCTGAGTCGCTCAAAGGCTGGCCAATATTGGCCTCGTGCATGTATGCGTCGCGAGTGTTCATGCTACTGCGGGTGCGTCTTGTTCGGCCACGGGTTCAACGCCAATCTTTCCGGTTTGGGCGTTCTCCATCTGCTGGATTTGCACCGCATGAAAGCGAAGCCGGTTCATCACGAGTGCCTGAACTTCTGGATCTTCTGTAAACAGCCTTTGAGCCCGCGTAGGCTGGCCGTTTGGTCCTTTGGCGGTCGAGGCTATGATTTCCCCTTTCTTGTCCACCTGGAGCCCGAAAATGGCCTGCATGACTTGCAGCCTGAGAGCGTGATTGCTGCCGGGCACCAAACTGGACCGTTCATCAAATAGTGTGCCGGACAGGATCTTGGCCAGGATGTCTTGTTCGTTGGCCTCTTCGTCCTTTGCCTGCTGATTTGGATCCGCCACAAGCAGCTTGTAATGGGACGGCAAATAGGTGGCCACGATGGCTTTCAAGATGGGAGCACGATTCAGCAAACCTTGATTATCGAACTGTAGGGCCATAGCCAGGCCTTTCATGCGTTTGTCCTGTAGCGTCGGATCCAGCTCGCCCACGTCATAGTCGAGTTCGATGCTGACCATGCCTTGAATCTCCTCGCGCGTGGCTTTCATGGCCACCGGAAGGCCTCCGAAGAATGAAGCCCGGAGTTCATCCGGGGCAAATTCCTGGATGTTTTGGAAGGTCAACACGCTCGCCGCTTCAACGTCCGTCAAAAAGTCGGAAATGAGCACCTGACGAGTTGCAAGCTTCACCTCTGGATCCACTTTCGAGCCGCGTGCCCAATACTCGTTAAAGGCATCAAGAGTGGTCTGCTCGAACTCCTGAGAACCTCGGGCATCGGCTCCAAGCTTCAAGGGCTCAAGCAACCCCATTCCGGCTGTACTGCGTGTGGGGATCTGAACTCCAGGGCTCAGGTCAATACGTCCACCGGCCTGATTGATCGGCACTTTCATTGGCGGCTTGATCGTCAGCGATGCATTGTCACTGCGCATGTCGCGATGGATCTTCACCTCATTTTGGCAGGTTGGCCTTTTCTCGGGGTAGCCTTCGGCCGCCAGCAAGTACGGGGCCTCAATGTCTGAGAGAGTTTCAACGAAAGGATAACGGCCGTGAGCATGTTCGCAGCACTCGTGATACAGAGCCTTGTCTGTGACCTGCCCATGCAAAACGGAATGGTACAACGCTTGCACATTACCTACTGCGCTGGCCCGGTAATAAACGTGAAGTATCTGAAACAACTTTTTGTTAGTGTCGTCCACTCCGTCCTGTGACATTCCACAACGAACATGCCCACCGCTCAAAAGCCAGTTTACGCTGGAGCCCGTGACAAACTCGGAGAGAGTGAAAGCCTTGCCAGGGTGCTTCAACACTTCATTTACGGAGTCCTCATCGTAAGCCTCGTGAGGGTTGTTGATCCGGTTTTTCAGTTCAACCTCAGTCACCCACTCGGGCATACAAATCCACGGGGCTTTGTTAACTCGGGTGGTGGTCGCAGGAAAGAAAACATCAACCCCATAGGTCAAGGCCCTGAAATCAGGACCGTCTGACGCGAGGGTGACGGCATAGTAGGTCACCGGCTCGCCCATTTTCAGGGCTTTGGCGACGCGCATGGATTCATCCTTGGGCATCTCTGGATCAATACGCATCAACTGCGCTGCTAGGACGGCCCTTTGTCTGTCATCCTCCATCATTTCATCGAGCTTGGCTGACGCTCCATCCTGAATAAGCACCATCTGTTCAGCATCCAGTTCCGGCACGCTCTCTGCGTCTCCACCGTTGTTCAGCCATTCAGCGGCCGTGATTTGCTGGGCGAGTTCGACAGCCGCAGTCTCGACAATTTCCCGGACCTTCTCTGCATCAATGGTGCGTTCAACCATTTGGGGTTCTGACTTCCAGCCGACGAACAGCAGGGAGTGCCCATACTCATGGGAAATGTCTGCCCATTGGGCGATGGCTGTGCGGAATTCACGCTTAGTGATGTCCTGATAATAGTTGGACACCTGCGCCCACAAAGCGGCCTTAGCCTGAGGGTTTTCGTCGGGGGACAAGTCACGGGGGCCAATTCGTTCCTGGCGGCGTTGCACGGCCAATTTTTTGAACGTGTTGTGTTCCCGGATAACCTTTTCAACGAGACGTTCCTGAACGTCGCTCGATCCATTCCAAGGAAACACTTTCGGGGTTTGTCCGGGCATCAGCCTGGAGGCTGCTTCTCGGCGTTCATCATTCATCCATTTTCTGCCATCGCGGGTCTGTCCTGCCCACCAAGCAAAACGGGTGTCGTGGTTGAATTCCATCCGTTCGAAGTAGTCCAGGGCATGGGCACCACGGAGGGCAGCTTTCATGTCTTCGAGAATGGCTTGGATGTCGGTGCTTTCGAGCTTCTTTCGGGGCTTGAGCGAAGTGAGGGGGGATGGTGTAGCTTGATCTGGCATGGCGGTGATGTCTTCGACGCCTCTCCAGCGTCATCTCCGCAGCCGCCCTGTAGCTGCATGGCTTTGGCGCGTATCGCGCCCAGGGCATCGTGAGAATGATTTAAGCTTTGGGGTTTGTCGAGGGAGGAAAAAGGGCGTTCAACACGTCGTCTCGGTTAAAGTAGCCTCTCTTTTGCTTCCCAAATTTGTGAGACTTGATCGGGGCTGTCTCACCCTCGATAAGGGTCCGCATTGAGGAAAGGCTAAACCCAAACTTGCTTCCAAGTTCGAGCACGGCCGCGCGACGGAGCTGCGGTGGGTATTCAGCTTTCGCCTGGCTGGGTGTGTAGTTAGCTGTGTTTAGCATTGTGTCGGGATAGTGAGGAATTCAGTAACAGCCGCCGCCTTCGCCATCGAGGGTATCCCCTTCCTGGTACACCGGATCGGCGAGCACGAGGTAGGCAACGACGTCGCGCGGATCTTTGCAGGCCTCGTCTTTGGGCTTCAATGGATCGCCGTAGTTTTGGAACATGAAAATCACGGCGTGGCAATCTTCTACGACCATCAAATGAGGAACTGCATCTGCCGCGCCTTTCGGTGCTTCTGGATTGAAGAAAAGCAGATCTAGAATGGCTTGATCGCCCTCGCGCAGCCTGTCGCCTGAGGATGGTTCAAATTCCAAGCCTTCCTCCGACATGCCTTCCATGATGGTGGTAAAACCGCCACTGGTAGGAGTGCCGGAAGAACCAAGACGGGAGTCCATGTACCGTTCGGTTACTTTGATCGGCGAGCCGTCCTGGCTCCACCATTTGCCAATCTCGGCCTCGATGCGTTCGATTTCCTTTTTGTATCGAGCAAAGCCCCAGCCGAAACCTTGCTGTGCGCTGCCGGGGTCTCCGTTCCTCTTGCCCAACTCGGAAGTTTCAGCCCACGGGCCCGGATCACCCACATCGGGAATAAAGTCGCCTTCCTGGGGTGATTCACGCACGACGTAAAGGCGGCCGTCATCGGCGCACAGAGCCCAAATCATGAACCAATTTCGGTCGCCTGCAGGGTCAACGATATGATACCACGTCCCGTTCCTCGGCACCTGACTACGGGAGACAACATGGACGACATCTTTCCAGGTCGGGAAACGCGTGCTCCAGCCCTTTGAAACGTCGCCATAGACAATGATGCGGATGTACTCCTCTGTCGCGCCCTGGCACTGTTGAACCATGGCTGGCCAGTTGCCCCGGTGGGCATTGTCATGGGTGAAAAGGTAGGCAACGAGGCGCGTCGGTTTCTTCGGTTGCTTGAAGCGCGGCACCTTTTTCCCTGGGAGGAGTTCTTTGCCCATCGGCCCCCATTCAGGCCCGCCCCAACGCTGTTTGAATTCGGCATCAACACCGTGGATGTCGTCTTTCACCACGTGGGTTGTGCTCTCTTCGATGGTCACAGCTCCATCAAGGAAATCGGAAACCGTGTTGGAGTAGCCTTCCTTCGGTGTGAAGCCGATCAAGTGTACGCCGTGGTAGATGGCGGCCAGCAAAGGCCCTGGCAGATCCTTGCCAGCTTCGAGCAGTTCAACGGCTTGTCGGATCCGCGCGAGGAATTCCGGTTTGCGTGTGTCGGCCGCACGGGAGAGCAAACGTTCGCGCACGGTGTCACAGACGGCGCGAGGCACCAGCTCGTCGCTCACTGCGCAGGTCAGCTCCGCGCCCTGCAGTGTGGAAACGTCGGATTTGTAAAACTTGAAATCGAACAGGCCTCCGCCCGTAAATTCGGTGCCGTTCTCATCATGGCACTGCCAAATGAGGTTGAACATATCGCCGGTGAACCCAGAGCCATCCGCGTAGTTCAGGCGCGTCTTTCGGTCCTTTCTGAACTTGCCGGATCCGGGGTTCATCTCCGGGGGAAAGAAGTCCATAATACGCTTTTGCTGAATGGTCTTCGAGCTGCTCTGTGTCTCGTGCAGCCCCCATACCCAGGCGTCTTTGGTGTAAAAGAAATGCGTTGTGATGCGGCTGTGTGTGAAGTCCGTTTTGCTTCCACGAATGCCGCCCATCACGAGCAACTCGAGCTGCACCCCTGGATGTGCCAGCCTCTTTTTGGCCATCATCAAGTCAATGCGCTTCCACATCTTCGGCTCGCAGCGGTACCGGAAGCGGTCCTCTTTTTCGCGGATGATTTTCAGCTCGCGTTGTTTGCGTATCTTCTCCAGGTCCTCCAGTTCAACCACCATCGGCCCGGAAGATTCACCCAGCCGGATGACGGCCTGCAGCGTTGCGGCGTTTAGGCCCTCCAAAATGATCTTTGGATAGACAGGGTGGTCTAACTGCTCCTGCAGGCGGCTTGTTAGCTCGACCTGGATTTTTTCGATGGCGGTCATCACTTCCTACCTTTCTTGTTAGGTTTGCGGAGCCTTTTGACTTTAAGACTGAAAACATCCCCTTCCATGATAGCGGGAAGATCATCGGCAATTAGCCGGATCAAGTATCGGGCAATCATGGGCACCGGCTCATCTTTCACGTTATCCGTGATTGTCACGTCTCCAGAAACCACCTTGCCCCCAGACTCCAGTTTAAAATAAAATGTTCCAGGTAGATCGTTCATCCGTTGCGTCGTTTTTTGTTAGTCATTTTGTCCATGCCGCGAGGGAACCTCTCCTCGAACGCGGCTTTTGTTTCGGCGCGTGAGGAGTTCCAACGACGGCCGTTGAAAAGATGCAAAGCGCCCCAATGGCCCGGCCCCAGGCGCAAAAACTGGTACATGGCCTCGTGAAGGTCACTTTCCGTGCATTGTTTAACTGTCATGGTGCAATTTTGAAGCCTTCTTCGAATAGAAATTCAGGAGTCACCGTTTGCGGCCAAGCGACAGGCCACTCAATGACTTCATGAATGATTTCCTTGGTTCCTTTGTGGATCATGGACAGCGCCCACTCACCACCGCAGTTGTGGGCAACGAGTTGCCCGTATTCAGGCACCTGGATCCCATGAATGGGATGTTGGGGAGCGGTCTGTTCGGCTGGAACATCCTCTGGCGTAGCAGGTCCAGGTTTGCCGCGTGGCAGGTCCACCGGATCGAGGCAGATGTAGCTAGCACCGGCAAGGAAGGGGCGAACCTGGGCAAACAGTACGGGGTTCAACACTGACGTGTGAATCCAGGTCCTCCGCTTCACGTTGCCCGCACCGAAGTTCTCTTCGGTGATAAAACCTGCAATGAGGTAATCCGGCTTCCCCGCCTGGGTGCCTGTACGAATTCGAATCTCTTGTCTGATTGTGGCCATAGTTATGTTTGTTGTTATTCCTCAGGAAGGCCTGAAAACATTTCGTCCATTTCGGATCGGTCGGGTTCTTGTGAGCTGGCCACAAAGCTGTCTTCTCTGCCCACCTGCCGATGATCCTTGTTGTTCGAATAGAGCTTGGTGGTTCGCGGATCGAAGCGCGTAAAGTCCGGTCGGAATCGCAACCAAATACGGCCGTCATCTCCGTTGCGGTTCAGGCACAAAAGCAACATTGCGTGCTCGTTCCAATCTTGCTCGATGTCCCATTCCATTTTGGGCGTGCCATCGCCATTCTTGACCTTTAGCCCCATGCCGTCGCGTACTTGAACCTGTGGGCTCCACTGAGACGGATTCGCCCTGCGTTGAGGTTCCACGATGTCGCGGAAAGCTTTTTGGGCTTTTTCGTCCAGGTCTTTCCAGCGCTTGTACTTCACCGGCCGGTGAATGAATGCGCCGTAGTCCAAGAATTTCTCGATGGCGCTGCCACCGTCGAAGTCTTTTGCCTGCGGCTCGTGTCGCGGGTTGGCTTCTGCCCCTCGGGAGGCCTGTGCCAGCACGATGAAGGTAATCTTAAGTTCTCGTTTCAGCTCGTGAATGACCTTCATCACCTCGGCAATCTGGTGCCGCTCCTCGCTCATGCCGATCTTTGTCACGGCCGTTATGAGCTGCAGGTAGTCAATCATGACCACCGACTTTTGGCCCGGTTTTACTTTTCGGCGGTGCCAGAGTCGAACAGTGGCCCGAAGGTCGTTCGTATTCATGCTCTGGTCCTCTATCCAGAGTGGGGCTCTGCCCATTTCACGGGTCGCACGCTGGAGGTTCTCCATGTCCGCGCGGGTATCGAGGAAACCTGTGCTCGCCTTGTTGGTCGAGATGTCGTAGCCGCCGAACATGATGCGGTTCCAAAGCCGCCTCCGGGCCATCTCCAGCGACAGAACAAGCGTGGGAATTTGCTGATCCACAGCCATTGATTTGGTCATGCTGCAGAGGACGTTTGTTTTGCCCATCTTGGGCCGGGCTCCAATGACGAAAACGTCACCTTGCTCTAGGCCCTGGCCGCCAATGGCGCGGTCAACATCGGGCCATCCCGTACTAATCCCCATGACTTGCCCCTTGTGTTGCTGGAGCATCTCCACGTGGTCGATAACTTCGTTCACGACAATGTTGGAATGCACCGGCCCCGCCCCCCCTTTTTTTTGCGAACGTTCTACGACGCTGAAAATCTTGGCCTCGCCGGTCATGATGACGTCCCGAATGTCGCCATCATCAGGATTGCGGCCGTGGTTTTGGATCTCCACGATTGCGGCCGTGTGGGCGTGAATGGCCTCACGTGCCAGCCATTTGTCCTGAACGATTTTCAGGTAATAGTCGAAGTGCGTCGGGACAGGAATAAAGCTAAAAAGCTCCGTTATGGCGGCCGGGCCACCTATGCGTTCGAGCAATCCTCTATCCCTCATCCGGTTCGACAAAGCGACAGGCTCGATGGGCAGGTTCGCGGCATCCATTTCTGCCAAGGATTGATAAACAGTCCTGTTCGCTTCATGGTAAAACGCCTCGTCAGGCAATTCCGTGCGGACCTTGGACAGGCGGTCGGCCGGATCCTGCAAGATGGCACTCAGAATGCCTTTTTCGGCCTCGTCTGAGAATGGCAGTTGCCGGTTCACACCCGCCAACATTTCCTCGGTTCCGGCCGCTTCATCACGCTTTCTGCCGAATGGGTTTTTCTGTTTTGGCTTATCCATTGTTTGCACGCTTTAAGTTAGGCCGCCCCCCCCCGATTTCTTTTTTTTGGCCGTTTCGGGTGGGGGCTCGTCCAGGTGGTCGAAGATCTGCAGACGGATATTTTTCGGCACATCCGCCCATTCATCGGGGCACGGCGCAGAAAACAACACTGCCCAGGCAGCACGCCAGCCTTCCGGCTCGGCCGTCTGCAGGTTCAGGCCCAGCTCGATGCCATCCCCCACCTCCGCCCCCCCTCTTTCTTTTTTTTGCCCGAAAAATCCAGGTGTTGAACCACCCGTATCGGCACGTTCCCACATAGCAGGATCGTCCATGAAGCGGTGCTGGTTAAACCACGTCGCAGGGAACGGGATGAACTGTTTGTCTTTTGCTGCCCACTTGTCGGTGGCGAGCTTGTAGGCCTTCACACGAACTTGCATCTCCATTTCGGTGATGCCGCTGTCTTTGATGGCTTTGAGGATGGATTGAATGGCCTTCTTCTTGCCCTCTTTGCGGGGGTAAATGGCGTAGATGGCTTCGGCCAGGGATTCCTCGCTTGGCGGCCTTTCGTGCGTTGTCCCCGTGGGGACTACAGGGGTACTTAGGTTACTGGAAGATGGTTCCTGGTTACTGGTTACTGGTACGTAATTCGTTTGCCCTGGGGCCGTATTGCCATCGTCGCCTTCCTGTAATACAAAATTGTTACGGGCGTATGCTTTGCGTATGCGTCCCGTAGCTTCGTCGTAATACTTGTTTGGTTCGGCGGTAAACTCTTCGAGGGTGGGTTTTTGATGGCCTGGATTTACGCCATCCCAATGACGGCAAAGGATGGCATGTCTTTTCTGGATGCCTGCCAGCCTGAACGATTCAATCTCGCGGTCGGCCCTCTTCTGTCGGTAAACTTTTTGGTCTGGAAAGTGGACGAAACAACGTCGCAAAACCATCTGTAAGGCGTCTTTGTCCGCCTTCGTCTCTGCGGCTGAAATAAATTCGAGCTCGGTGATGTCGTCGGTGATGGCTTTCTCACTTTTATAGTACTCCATCAGGAGGCGGAGATAGAGGCCCAAGTGAACGGGTTTGAAGCGTTCTGTTGCCTGCGAAAGGTCGCCGATGTGTAGAGGAATTAGGTGCATTGAAAAGGGTTTTTAAAGGGCCTCACTGTTCGTTTTCAGGATCCAAGGTGAGGTCGTGGGCCGCTGCTGTTTTGCGGTCCTGGTATGGCAATGGAGAGGTGTCGAAATAGCGGGTCTGGCGCGCTGCAGAAATGAGGGCTTTAAGGCCGTGGGCATCCGCCTTGATGCCGAACATTTCGGCCTGCAGACGGGTGAGCACGTCGCGGGCCGCAGGATCCATGCAGAGGGCCTTGGCTCCCTTCACGTCGTCCCAGAGACGCTGCATGTTATCCATGAGCGTGTTTGCTGCCTTGGTGGCCTCGTCTGCAAGCGCACTCATCGTTAGGCGGCCCTCCTTTCTTTGAGCTTGGCGCGGTCAATGGCTGCCCGGTCCAGAATCGCATCATCCTCTTCCAGCGGGTCCGCGTCCGCCGGATTGGTCCACAGGAAGGAAGCCAGTCCATTCGTGCCAAACTGAGCGACACGCTCAAGGATCCAGTTCAAGCGGTCTGTATCCGTGAGAGCTGCCCCTCGCTCAGGAGAGCCCACTCCCAACACATCCCCGGCCATGCCGGACAGTTTCGACAGGTGGCTGTTCATTAACCCTCCTCCTCTCCATCGGTGAGAAGTGGAAGAGATTCGTCTGGCGCACCATCGGCGCTGCCCTGAGTGACTTCGCAGATCCTTTGAAGCCGACTCTCCAATTCGCGCCGTTTGGCTAGGCTATCGGTGTAGAGTTTGCGAAGAGTATCAATTTCCTGCTTCTCTTTTTCGAGCAACCAAAGGTAGCCACGCAGACAGGCCAGGGCATCGGCTCCCGCTTCATGGATAGCAGGCCTGCCCCCCTCGGGCCATTGCCCGGAAAGCACTCCCAGGCGGTTCAGGTTGGCTTTGCCCTGGGCGATCAATCCCCGGTCCATCAGGCACCCCATCTTGTCCATACTGCAACGCCAAGCGTGGCGAATGGGCATCCGCATCCCTGTGAAATCAGAGGCCTCGTCGAGGAACATTCGATCAAAGCCTGCATTGTGAGCCAGCATCAAAGCGCGGCGTTCGCGGAAACGCTCGTCTAGCCAGTCTCCCAGCGCTGCCATCGCGTCAAAGATCCAGACGGCCCCCCGCTGCTCCCACAGCTCCGGCGTGTAGCCGTTGATCTTGGCCGCTTCGGGTTCGACGCTGTATTTATCCTCAGGCCTGATATGGGCAATGAAGGGGTTTGCCACGTCCCAGGAGGGATACGCGGCAATGGAAAGCAAGGCGTGTTTGCCGGGACGCGTGCCCCCCGTTTCGGTGTCAATGGCAATGAAATTCATAAAAGGTGTTTGTTAGGCCGGGGTGGTCACGGTCCACCCCGGCCGGGTTGTCTTGGGCGTCGCTGGCCCGGTTTCACGGCACCGGGCCAAAGTGGTTAGGCCTGCGTCTCCTCGGCGCTGCTGCGGTCGGCGATTGTCTCTTTGGAGGCTCCTGATTCAGTATTCCCTGAGGACTGAGCGGGCTTATCGTCACCGGGCTTGTCCGCGTCTGGTGCCCCCCCTTCATTTTTTTTCGGGGGCAGCGGTGCTTTCGGCTCCGGCGTCGGTTTGGTGGCGTTTTTGACCAGCTTGGTAAGGCCGTCCAGCTTAACGAGGACGGAAAGCACATTGGCTTGGACCTCGCTCAACACGGGGCTTTCCGTGGCTGCAGGTGCGGGCCGGATCTGGTCAGGCTTCCCCACAAGGATGTCGGTCGTTTCCCCGTGATGGAATGCTGCGAAGGTGATTTTGTGACCGTGCTTCTCCAGTGCAGGAAGAAACATTTTCATCAGGTTATCGGCGTCCTTGTCAGGATTGCCGGTCGTGTGCCCAAGGTGGTGTTGTCCCTCGGCGATGATCTCGATTCGGTAGGATGGTGACATGTGGTTTGGTCTTGTGGTGGCGGCTATTCCGCAGCCGTTGCGGTTTGGGCCTTATCGGAGGCCAAAGGCTTGAGGGGCACGGCTTGGCCGCGCTGCTGGCACTCCCAGCGGCCGTCGTCGTGCTGGAGGCAAGCGAGCAACATCCGGGGCTGCAGCCGCTTGTTGTCGCGCACCCGGATGTCGGTCCCTGAACCATCGGGAAGACGCACACGCACCCAGGTGGGGTTGGGCATAATCCGGGCGATAGGCAGGGCTACCGGTCGCTTGTCCGGCCCGCCCCCCCCGATTTTTTTTTGGGGGTCCAGAAGGCAGGCGAGAGCAGCGAGGCCTGGAGGGAGGATCACAACGCGGCCGGTGGTATCACGGTGCCAATGCTCCCCCTCGGTAAGGTGCTCCTTTCGGAGGGACTCCACCACGGCACCGGACACCCCGTATTCCCCTGCCAATTGTTCATCAGCGGCAGCCATGGAAAGCACCTCCTTTGCAAAAAATTTTGTGAGTCGGAACCAATATATATTCGAGGGGACCGGGCCGGGAGCCGACCCCCTCCCCCCCGGTGTTCAAACGGTCGCCTTTGACAGGGGGCACCGGGGGCTTTTCGTCTCCCTCTCCAGTAGCATTTGTTATAGCAGTATCGTATTTCATTGATTTTCAACGGTTTATTGAACATGTTCAGGGGATTGAATATCCTTTGCCACGGTTTCAGGGGGCAGGATGGGGGAGACCGGGGCGCGCTCGGTGGGCACCGGCAGGGCCTTTGCGGGAATTAATTCCGCCTCGATAACGGTTTCCTGGCGTGCCTGCCTAACCAAGCGTGTGAAGTCGTCTTCTTCATCGGCGTCCCGATGAAGCACCTCAGTGCGTGAGGTCACGCCACCCTCAGCAAGAGCGAGCTTGTCTTGGACAATGCCCCACTCGACGGCCGTGACTTCGCCTCTCCTGAATCGCTCAATCAAACCCTCAAGCCCAAGCGTGCTCGCCAGCCTCAGCTTGGCGACAAACTGTGCTTTTTGTGTTGCCGCAGGAAGTTTAGCGGCCGGGTGATCAGCCACACTTTGCACCGTGTGCTCGGACACTCGGCAAAGCTGGCAAATGTCCCGCACAGGAACGTTCATCGCCAGCATTCGGGCGATGATGTCAAACACCTCGCGCTTCCGCTCAAGCAGGCGCGTGCCATCGTGGATCCCGCGCTGGTCTAACCGATTCGTTACATGCACCTCCAAGCCCAGCTCGGTGATTTCGGTCTCGCGGTCCTCTTCGTCGGTCTCGACGGCATGACGCTCGCCAGCACGCTTGATCGCGTCCATTTCCAAGCCCGTAGGCGCAACGCCCGTGTTGAGCTTCGCCAGCCCGCTAATGACCAGTTTCGTTTCAACATCGGCCATCTGTTCGGCAGTCAGCCGGGGGAGATTGTCAGCCATGCGCACCTCCCGTGTTGATCTTCACCGCAAAGCTCGGATTCACTCCAGCCTCAGCTCTTTCAACAAGCTCCTGCATCCATCCCCGATGGAAAAAAAAGAGAGGGGGGGCCGCAAAAGCATCAAGCTGCTCAAGGTTGTTTGAGCTTCGCAGGTTCGCCGATGTGGTCAGCGTCAAAGGCCAGTCCTCAAAGTCGAATAGAAGCACCTTCGTGTGAAGCCTCCCAACAATGATCTTGAAGCCAGGGATAGGCAGCAACGCGCTTTGCAGGGCCGCAAACAGCTCTTTCTCCGCGCTTTGGAAGTAATGAGACACAAGGAGCGTCACAGCGATTCCGGCGCGTCCAGCGGCCTCCAGCGTGGCTACGTTGGGCATTCCTACCGAGAGCGTCGCAATCCAAAGAGCACGCGGGTTCCCATGGATCTCGCGCACCCGGTCAATCACATCGCCCAGGATGAACTCACCGGACAAAAGAGCATGTGTGCTTTCCTCGGGCGTGCGCGGTAGCACATTCACCAGTTCATCCGCACGCTTCGCCTGGATCAAAGCGCGGGCCTGCCCCTTCATGCGTTGCTTGAGCTGCAACAGGCGCGGCCGAATTGGGAAATGTGACGCCCTTTGGGATTCGTCAGCCGTCAAACTCAACAACCGCAGTTGTTCATCGAGCGCGTTCATTGGTCTGGTACCTCCTCAGAAAAAAAAGAAGGGGGGGCGGCATCTCCATCCGCCATCGAAGGGCGTTTCCGCAGGCATGAAGGGCGGTAGGCCGGGAGATTCCAATACTCAGTCTCCGGCACCCGTTTGGTGCCCAGGATCATCCTGTGTTTCACCACGCCCAGGCTTATCAACTCGTTAAGGTAGGAGACAGACAGCCCCACCAGCTCGGCAAACTCAGACACCCAATAAAGGCGAGGCAATCCAGGCCCCATCAGCTTCACCATGTCGCGGGCCGGTATGTTCCATTCATTGCCCTTTTGAAAGGCATGAGGGAACACATCGGCCCGCAGCTTGGCAGATTCCAACGCCCGTAATACGCGCGTAACATCCACGCACAACAAATCCGCCACGTCCGTAGGCGAGTAGATCGAGGCAGGCGGTCTGCCACGGCCGCGCTTGGGCGTGGGTGCCTCGGTAGATGCTGGATCCTTCGCGCCCATTAGTGACGTGTGGCCGGTGGTGGCGGTTCATCGTCCCGTTCGTTAGCTCCAAAAGCACGACGGCCGATGGACACGGCGAACAGCAGGAAAACCCCTGCAAATGTAAAAAAAAGGAGGGCCCCCACGATCTGCATAAGCTCCTTCATGCAGCCCTCCCTTCCCTCTCCGCACTGCAAAGCAGGCGATAACTCTCCCACTCCTGTAAAGGCACCTGCACCGTGCCCAGGCCCGGCGCAATGACAGGCAAAGCACCATTAGGAAGCGGGTGGCCAGCCTTCGCAGCAAAGCCCGCAGAAAGGAAAAGGCTGTGTCCCGTGGTGGACGGTAAATCACCCTGTGACAAAGGAGCTGGGGCCGGTGCTTTCACTGGTAAGGCACCTCCTTGTCGCGCATCGTTTCGAGCTTGTGCGTGAGATCCAGGATCCGGTTCTCGTGCAAGAGCCTGTGAACCTCTTCCAGGTGGCTCTCTGAGCGACGGCTATTCCAATCAAACAAGCGAACCTTGGCAGAACGGGATTCACGCACCCCGACAACCCAAAGGGAAAAGCTATTGCAGAGCTGTGAACCTGAATGCTTTGTTAGGTGATTGACATGCAGGTTGAGTAACTCACGCAGATATTGGGATCCGTATGATGCCACCGGCACAACAGCCGTTACCCCGATGAGGTTGCCGTCAATGGGCTTCCCCGCCTTGAAATGCTCGCGCCAGTCCTCGGAATCAATGGACCCCAGGAACCCGGCTCCAATCGGAATCTCGTTCGCTCTCAAGCAGACACCCCCTTCCCTGACGGCGGCAAGCCCTTGTGATTTGAGCAAATGTAGGTAGGCCGTTGGAAGTGGCACGACCACGACTCAGAATAGACATAGGTAATACCGAACTTCGGCACCACCACAGACATAGCCGTCTGGCAAATCTCAGGATCCGCACCATCGAGCGGCCCCCCGAAAAGGTGAATCTTCTTCACGTCCCCTGCCCTCCTTTCAATGCAGGTGGCTGGGCGAGCCGTAGTAGCTCGATAGTGGATTCCGGGTGAAAACTCCACGCCGCCGAAATGAGGTGTACGCAGGCATCCTGCGCGTCTCGGTTCAGTCGGCAGGTTTCCTCCACAAAAGGCAGCAAAAGCTCCAACACTTTACAGCCCTGTTCAGTGGCGCAAAGAACACCAGCGAAGCTATCAAGTTGATCACGAGTGTAACGCCTCATGCCCCAACCGGCGCGGCGGCCGCCTCCGTTTCATTGTCGTGAACGTGAGGGCAATTTACTGCCTCGATCTCGTCAATATGGTTGAGAAGTTTGCCGATGACGACAACCCGCGTGGGGGAAACGTCTTTCCGCTTCATGCGAAGCATCAGCAGGTCGCGGATGTCGGTCAGAACTGAATGCAGTTCCTGGGCCTCCGCCGATGGGTTTAGGTCTAGGCGTATCATAAAAGCAAACTTTGCTAATATGCAAAGTTTGCAATAATGCGATTGAATCATCAAGCGAAAAGATGCAAACTTTGCAAATTCGATAACAATTCTCCATGTCTCAGTTCTCCACGGCGCTAACCCAGGTCCTCGACCGTTCTTTTGACGGAAAACAAATGGCCATGGCTGCTCAAGCAGGCATGCAAACGAGCGACATTAGTCGTTTAGTGAGAGAGGACGCCCCCCTTACAGCTCAAAAGCTCGAAAAGCTTTTGGGTGCTTGTGTCGCATTAGCCGACAGAACGCTGCTCATCCACGCCGCAGTTCGAGACTTTGTCGGAGACACAGAGTATATGAACCGCTTTGCTCCTACGGAGGAGGTAAGCAAAGCAGGCCTAACGGAAAGTTTAGGCGGGCCAGTTTTCAAGAGCTTATTTCCACTCTCCCCGCGCGCAGAACAGGTCTTGCGCTACATCATCAACAGGGCTGGCCATGATAACGATCTTTCAAAGATCCTGGAGCTAATGGGCAACTTCCTAGAACTGCCGCCGCCAATCCCTGGGGCAGATGTCGAGGCCCTGATTGACGAAGCGGCTAAAGAAATCAGAGAAGCAAAACCACCCGGCAAGAAGTCAGGCAAATCTGGCAAGACAGCTTAAAAAATCTTGCACGCTGCATAAATATTTTGGCATTCTTAACATTACCGAACGGTAATGTTTATGAATGAAACACCTATTCTCCCATCTCCGGCAGCCCAAGTCGTTTCACAGTATGCACACAATGTCGGCATGGATCCTAGACACCTTGTAAGCCTGGGGGTGCAGGCTGTTGCAGGGCAGATTGTCAGGGATGGTGAAATCAAAATGCCCCACTATCTCGTTCATGACTGCTCATCATGTCCCGTCTCGCAGATCAGGGCCAAAGAACCGGGAAACATCATCTGCTTTCCGCAGGCCGGATAGTCACCAATGTTGCCCCCTGGGGCCAATGTCATAATCGGCTGGATAGTTGGTAGGCTTTTTTGACAACGCACCCAACAACCCAAACACGACAGCTAGGATAAGAAGCAGACCGATTGCGATGTTTCTCATCTCGATTAGCCGCTCAACGCCCAGCCGCTTTTCGAGCAAGGACCATGCAAAGATGGTAAAACCTAATCCTCCCGCCATCAGGCCAAAGTTTATCATCCAGGCAGGCAGAGAGGAAGCGACTAAGAAAATATTCATAGCGAAAAGATAACATAGTCGTCAACGAAGTGGAGCAATCTCAAAAAATTCATCTCCATTCATCTTTATTGTTGTAATACAACAATAAGGTGTTAATCTGGTGTCGTTGGCAGGTGCAATCACCACCGGTCAGCAATCAAAGACACAACACAAAACCAGATAAAAACATGAGTAACGAAACCCAAATCAAACCCCGCCAAGCCATCGAACCGCTTCGTGAGTTTCTCCCGCCCTTTCAGCGTGAGATCATCCTCGAATGCTGCGAAGGCGAAGAGGGCGAATGGTTCATCTCCAAAATCACGGAGTTGAACAACACCGTGGCCACCATGCCAGCCACCTATCAAACGGATGGCCAGGGAATGCAGGCCGTAGCCTACCTGCACTACTTCGCCCCAGGGTGTGACTGGTACATCACGGAAAAGGACATGGGCTCTGAGGATGAGCCCGGCCAGCATCAAGCCTTCGGCTTGGCTGACCTCGGGTGTGGTGGGGAGCTCGGCTACATCTCCATCTCTGAGATTACCTCAGTCGGTGCAGAGCTGGACCTTCACTGGACCCCTAAACCCCTGGAAGAAATCGTCTAACCCTTAACAAGCGCCGGGAGGCCTCAAAACCTCCCGGCCATTCATCCCTCTCATGAAGAAACGGAAAACCAAAGCTGACGAGATCCTGACGGATCCAGAGATTCAACGCACGCTTGCCCTCGGCCGGACGGCCGATGAACTGCGCGAGGTGACTATTCTCAGCTCGCTTCTAAGAGGCCTGCGCGGCCGTGTGATGCCACGGCTACGCAAGCAGAAATGCGCCGTTGTGGTGCACCGTGACCCTCGGGACGTGGCGCGCCGGTTTCTGCGTCGTTTCCTGGGCGGTCAGTGGCACGTCGGCGGCAATCACATTGCCCGGATGAACTACGGCCCCGGCATCGCATTTGATGCTGAGTGGCGCAATGACAGGGCTTCTGAGGTGAAGGCCTGGCTGATCAACGTTCCGCTGGCGTGGGACGTGTCCAAGGAGTAAAAAAGAGCCCTGGCCGGGCAATCACCCCGGCCAGGGCAACACAGTCCCAGATAAGAACCATGGAGAAGCCTAAGCCACTCGAAACCGACCTTACCAAGCAGGGCAAACCCCGTCAACGGGCACCTGGGGCAGGTCGCCCAAATGCAGGCCGTAGCGTGCGGCTTTCGTTGGTCAGTGAGGCGTGCAAGGCACAGCTCAAAGAGATTATTGAAGTGCGCGGGATAGGATCTCAGGCGGAGGTCATCGAGGAGGCCGTTGCTGCACTGCATAGAAAGTCTGTGATGACGCAACAATAGTTTTTTCACTCATTCAGTCTGACTGACCAAACAGTTCTCAAGCTTGCCAATTTTGATTTGGACAGGTCTTCTAATCTCAATATAATTCCATTTAAGTAATTTATACAAAGATGCGAGGAAAAGAAGCGCAAATAGCCCTTAATCATGAAGGGCCAAATTCCATTAAGGTGTCCAAGCTTGACGCTGCTTTTCGCCAACTTCGAGCAGCCATTCTACTTTATTTTTCGGATGGAGATCCAGTAGCAATTCACACGCTCGCTTGCGCATCTCATGAAATCCTCAGGAAATTATGTGATAATGCTGGTGTGGAAGTAGGGCTCACGGGCAAAAGGGTCGGATCCATGAAAATTGGCATTTCAGAGACCCAAGGAAACGCTTATTTGAGCGTTGCCGCTGGATTCTTTAAACATGCAGGTAAGGATGCGAACCAAAGCATTTTTTTTCAGCCTGAGGTAAACGACCATTTCCTCAATGAAGCAGTTTGTCTTTACGTGGATCTAACAGGGGAGCGACACGAATTTCTCGAGTGCTTGCGGTTTGCTGTCATTCTGCGAAATATAAACTTATTAAATAAGGCGGCTTTGCCTGCAGAAGACCTGGCGAGATGGGAAAAAGCTATTAATGAGACTAAAAAAATAGGAATCAGTCCTCGTTACATGATGCCCGTTGTTAGTAAGATGGCACAACAATACCTCGCGTCCTTAGAAGAAAGAAAAAAAGCAGATACAGACCCAGAGGAGAATATTATCGAGAACAATCAACCTCTAGGTACACAATAAGACAGTTATGAGCGAGCCCGGCGAAAAACTGTGACTCCATTATGGCCTGATTCCAAAGTGAAGAGGATTTCTGACACAACCTCTATGGGAAAACCGATTTTTGCTGCAATCTCCCCGTATGTAAAGCTTTGCGGCTCGGAGCCATCTAATTCGAGGTTATTTAGAAATGCCTCGAGCTTCCCGGCTAATTCATTGTAACTCAGAGCTTCGAAATGCTTTCGTTGGTCGTTAGGCACAGGGGCCTTTCGACGGATGTATGTGGGCAATCGGACCATTTAATAATGTAATTCCAACATCGTCAATATCAAGTCGCGCTGCGGCCAACTCACGGGCCACAGGTGCGCGATAGGGGATGGTCGGTCACGGGTGAGGGCGGAGCACAGGGCATTGATTCCACCGGGATTCGACACGAATCGCTTTCACAGTCTCGTGAATTTTGGGCACGGCTGTACACTTGAAGAAAATATCTGCTGGACTGGGTCGATCTCTCTGGGGTCGGCAGGCCGGTAGGGACCAAATCAGGCCCTCTAGGCCTGATCAACATGAGATACCGTCGTGTTGTCCTTCGGTCCGAACCAAGCCTCTTCTACACGTATCGACATCCATGCTACATAACAGTCACGTGTCGTTCTTGCTCTCGAACTACTGCTAGGCTCGATCCCTTACGTATGAGGGCTGGTTGAAAAATGTTCATCCGAACACACTTCTCGCAACGTAAGGATTTTAGCCAGAAACTGAGAATCCGGCTTGCTGCACGGCCGGTAGCCCATTAAATATCGTATTTTAGCTCGTCATGTCAGAATTGTCCCCACAGCTCCCTGCTATGCAGGTCCCCATGTTTCGATTCACAGTTTTTGTGTCTAGCAAAGATGCAGATTACGAGACATTGTTCGAGGCATTCCACGGCATTCCATCTGTCGAAACGATTCATAGGAAAGGGGCGCTTTATACTGAACTGACCGCAAATACAGATACAAATTCATGCGTATTGAAGGCATTACCGCATAAGTTAGATTTTATTTGCGAGGCAACATATTCTGGCCAGGGCGAGCTCCCAAATCAGATTCCTGTTTTGGCAGAAGATAAAGTATCTCGACAATTATTTATCCAAGCTGCTCAAGCAGTTTTGAAATTGATAACACCTGTTCGTTTAGCAGTCTCACACCGTTTCGTTGCAAAAGCTGATTCACATGAATCAGCTTACAAAACGCTTCAGCCCTTTATTCCAGCTGTCACACTGGATCCAAAATCATCCGATTTTAATTATCAAATCAATAGATATCGTCCATATAAGGTCGGAGCACATAAGTTCATGGTGAATCGAATTTCTTCTTGGAATGGGCTAAAAGCGGAAATGCAGTTTGTTGCCCCAGGAAAGTCTGTCCAACATGCTGTTTTCTGGGGCTCTTCTCTCGAGACAGATATAAACACTAGCTACGAATTTGAAATAAGCGCCTTGAACACCGAGGAGCAAAGCGCGGTGTTATCTACACTAGTTGACTGGTCTTTCGAACTATCTGAGAAAGGAGATGTGCCATGATAAATACGGTTTCTGACACCTTCATTGATGAGCCAAATATAACAGCACCTCGACGTGTTTCGCGTGACTCATTCAAAAGAATAGGCGGAGGCGTATTCTTTACGATCTTAACGTCCAGCGTAACGAACGGATCAGAATATCCTACATTTACGTACCATCAAATCGAGCCAAATGTTATAACGAACTCGCATTGTATAAGCACTTATGATTCGGAGCAGAGCTATAGTGCATCTCGTGTGGAGACAAGCCTTGATTTGTCGACTGCAAAAGTGATTGAACGTCATCTTACTAGTGCTGGCTTAAAGCCGACACGAACAAGCCGGACATTCGATGACAGCACATTACTTGAGTTTCTTTCGAGTGATAAACAAGCATGTATCGACATTTACGATACCGGAGAAATTGTTGTTGTGGTAAGGAACGAACCACGTGATGATGTTTACGAATTTGAAACTTCCGAACTGGAACAACTTATCTCATTAATTCGTGATGTCGTTAAAGGAGCTAGAGTGTAATTGCAAAGGTAACCTTCCCGCCAGACTACATGTCAACGGAAGAGAGACTGTAGAAGAAATCGAAAAAGACGATTTCTTCTACATGCGTTACCCTGCAACCGGTTCGGGCGTGAATGGTTTTAAGTTTCTTGTTAAAGTTCCGGCTAAAACAATAATACAAGAACACGACAAAATATCGGGACATGATCATCTTGAGGATCAGTCGGTAAACTCAAAACTGTTGAATACACCAGATGGCAAATGTTCTGATGTTTTGCTTGATCCAACAACAGGTGAGCCTCGACCAGGCTGGGGCGCTGTTGCGATTGCCCATCAATCAATCCTAGAGTTTGAGTTCGAGGATCCATCACAGCTTAAAAAGGTGGCTGAGTCGCGGACACCACCGACCGAACCAGTTGATCGATATACCTTCAAGGTAAGACACGACCCCACTACGTGTATGTATCCTCATTGTGTCATCGAGCTCTATAGAGGCGACAAGTTGATCACAGACTTGAAGAATAAAACTGTCCAGACCTACATTCGCACGGAGTTTTCAAAATATGCATGCAAGTACGCCGAACTTGTGGATGAACTTTTGGTATGTGAGCTTGGAACCTCCCACTCTACGCCCTGCTAAGCCAAGTAGAACGTGATCCCCCGACAACATTGGCGGGTGACAAATCTTCCCGCGAGAGCGCCGTGATTGGCACGGATTTACCCGCATAGTAACGTTGACCGGTACGTTCGCTGGTGTGTCCCAGGGCTACAGCTACGGCACCAGCCCCTTCCTTTGCAGCTTTGACTGTGCCCACAACCTTGCGAAAATTATAGTTCGTGTGAGTGCCAGAGACTCCACATTCACGAAGCCAGGAGCTCGTGCGGCGCAGCAAGTTGTCGGCTTCAATGGCTAAACGTTCCTGCGGCGTTTTGTCGGCGCGGCGCGTGGTGCGTGTGGCTTCCTCCGCACCGTCCAGCTCGGCGGATAGCCCCAGCAGAGAACCGCCTGGAATGGCTACTTTTTCGATCACCTTCATAATTTCGTCATCCAGCGGCCAAATGCGTTGTTGCTTGGATCTGCGAGACTTCATCTGGAATGAACCGTCCCGGTTTTTTACGACGAGGTAAACCTGTTTGGTCGGCTCCAGGGGATTGCCTTTGTCGTCAACATTAGGAATGGTGCCGACTTCGAGCCATTCCGTGGTGGAAGCAACAAGTTCGCCCGGCCGGATCCCAGTCCGCCACATCAAAGCGATGGCCAGCCATAGCTGAGGGTCTGAGGCTTTCAGCAGGGGGTGTTCCTCATGCATCTTTGTGTACACGGCTGGATCTAGCTGAAACGTGGTGTCTGGCGTAAGGACAGAAATTTTGGTGGTTCGCCACTCTTCCAGGGTTTTGAGCGGCCAGCGACCCTCCAGGTCCACGAGGTAACGGCTGCGAGACTCCGGCCCGACCACACTTTTCACTTTAGCCATGACGCTTTTAATGGTGGTGTTGGCCGTCATGGGTGTGTCGTAATCGAGCGCGGGCAAGGATGGGAGAGACTCGCGTAGTTGTTTCCAGGCGTCCTTGGGGGCCCTGCCTTTTACAGTCCAGCCTTTGCGACCGTATTCCTGGTACATGCGCGCCCAATCGCGCCACCAACGCGGAATGAGATCTTCAACGGCGACCGTTTCAATGGCGCGGCCGGTGGTGCGTGTGATGACCTGCTCAAAGAGCCGTGCGCATTCCTCACGCTCCTCAGGGCCTTTGGCCCGGTAAAGGGTGAGGACCTCAACAAGCATCAGGCGACCGGTTCCTGGTGCCGTTCTCTTGGGTTTGAGCCTGTCTTGCTTCCAGTCGCCGGAGAGTTCGCCCAGGCGTGAGTCTGCCCACCTGCGCACGTCCGCTTGGCAGTTCTGAATGCGGCAATCTGGGCGGGTCTGAACGGGGTTTTTCTCCTCAGCTAGGCACTTGTCACACAGGGGCATTTTGGAGCTCTCCCGAATGGGTTTCTGCCCCGGCAAACGGAACTCGACAATCCAGTTCGGGTCATAGCTGGGCTTGCTTGGATCCTTCCAGCGCTTCTTGGGTTTGACCTGTCGAACGAGGTTGTAACCGCCAATCTGGTTTGCGTTTTTCATGTTGCTGCTATAAGACTGCTATCTGAAATGCTATAGCAGTTCAAGCAGAAAATAGCGGCAAACGGCGGCAACGTAAATTGGCTAAACAGAAGCAAAAAGAGCCCTGGAAACCTTATAAATAAAGGATAAATGCCGATTTTACGGGGATTGGCGACATTCTCAGCGAAATGAAATCGTCGAATTATGAGTCCCCTGCTCTAACCGTTGAGCTACAAGCGCCTTGAATGAAGTGGTGTTTAGATCGTTTCAGAATCAAATGCAACCCGGTAGGTTTGGCGGGCCCTATTTCGCTTCCTTTCCCTGGCTCTAGTCGAGGGGCCGATGATCTCCATGCTTTTTTAGGGGTTCGGCATCCATGTCGCGGGCGCGTTTGGGCGGTGGGGTGACTTCGGGTTCTTCGCTGGCTTCACGACTCAAGGTGCGGGAATAGACCTGACTGAATTCCGCGCCGAACAGCAGCAGGCAGGAGGCGTAGTAAACCCACAGAAGCATGAGGACCAGGGAGCCTGCTGCGCCATAACTGGAGGCAACGCTTTCACGCCCCAGATAATAACTGAGGCCATGTTTTCCCACCTCAAACAGGACGGAGGTGAGCATGGCCGCTACCCAGACATCTTTCCACCGCACCGCTACGTCTGGTAGGACTTTAAAAATGATGGCAAATAGGACGGTGACGAGAAGGAAGGAAATGATCACCCCAAAGATGCTCCACACCTCGAGAGGCACCCCGAAGGCATAACTAACGTACTTGCTCAAGGCAGCCACGGCGGTGCTGAGGACGAGCGAGATGAGCAGCAGGAAACCGATGACCAGGACCATGCCGAAGCTCAGCAACCGGGTCATGACGAAATTCATGATGCCTTTCCACTTCGTCTCCTTCACCCCCCAGATGAGATTCAGGGCATCCTTCAGCTGGGCAAAGACGCTGGATGCCCCAACCAAAAGGATGACAAAACCTGTGACTGCATTCAGCCACCCTTGCTCGGGGAGAGCGGCACTTTCGACCAACCCCTGAACGGAGCTGGCCATGCGGTCTCCCACATAGTTTTGAAGCTGGGACTCCAACTGCCCACGCACGGCCTCTTCCCCAAACACCAGTCCTGCGATGCTGACTGCGATAATGAGCAGCGGGGCCATGGAAAAAATGGAGTAGTAGGCCAGCGCCGCGCTGAGCATGAGAGCACCATCTTCAATCCAGTTATCCACCGTTTGATACAGCAGATTGAATATTCGATTTTGGGTAAGCCACTTCCAAGTCATGCTCTGGGTATCGGCCTAGGTGACTGCTTTGGCCCTCTGCATCTTTGGATATCACCGAGGAATCTTTGTGGCCTCAAGGCAAGTGAAGCTAGACAGAAGAGGTGGCTCATGATGTCATGCAGCTATGAGAGATACCCCACCTCCACGCCTGCTGCCCGTTTTCTTATTCAATGCAGGCTACATGGTGGCTGCGGTGGCGGCCTCCATGATCAAGGGAAATCGCGAGTTCATCTTCTACATCGTCATCATGTGCATCCTCATCGGGGTGATGGCGCTGGTGCATCGCCGTGTAGGGCTGAGTACGCCTTTGCTTTGGGCCCTCTCTCTTTGGGGCATGATGCACATGGCGGGAGGACTGGTTCCGGTGCCTGAGGGGTGGTCCTTCCAGGGGCAGCATGGGGTGCTGTACAGTCTGTGGCTGATCCCTGAGAAACTGAAGTATGACCAGATCGTCCATGCCTATGGATTTGGCATCACCACCTGGTTATGTTGGCATGCTCTGAGCACCTCTCTCAGAAAGGCTTGGCAGGTGGAGTTACCACCGACTTTTGGCATGCTGACGCTCTGCGCTGCCGCTGGGGTGGGTTTTGGCGCCTTGAACGAGGTCATTGAGTTCATTGCCGTTCTCACCATCCCCAATACGAATGTGGGAGGTTATGAAAACACGGGCTGGGATCTGGTGGCCAACTTGATCGGTGCCACGGTGGCAGCCGTCTGGATCCGATGGTGCTCTCCTGCAAAGCTTTAGAATGCAATGCCATTCAGACCTGCGATGAGAAGCCATCTTTGATTGACTTATCCAAGAGAGGTTCCGATACTCGCGACCGCCTCAGCCCCCTCCCCCCTTGCGCATGAGCCAAAACCAGGTCGCCATTAAAGCTGTTGTTTGGAGCATCGCGCTCAATGCGGTGCTGGCTTGCGTGAAGGTGACGGTGGGCATTATCGGCCATTCTTATGCGCTCATTGCCGATGGCATTGAGTCCGTGAATGATATCTTTGTCTCTCTCATGGTGGTGGTGGGACTGAAGGTGGCGGAGAAACCACCGGATGAAAATCATCCCTATGGGCATGGCCGTGCGGAGCAGATTGCCGGACTTTTTTCAGCGCTCTCTTTGCTCCTGGCAGGGGGCACAATTGCTTACCACAGCATTCATAACATCATGCATCGGCATTCATCGCCGGCCTGGTTCACGCTGCCTGTGCTTGTGCTTGTGATCGTGGTCAAGGAAGGCCTGTCCCGCTATGCCATGAAGAAGAGTGATGAGACGATGAGCACGGCCCTAAAGGGCGATGCCTGGCATCATCGGGCTGACGCCATCACCTCAGGTGCAGCCCTGGTGGGGATTAGCATCGCGCTCATCGGTGGAGATGGTTTTGAGATGGCAGATGATGTTGCCGCTCTAGTCGGCTGCATCATCATTTTCATCAATGGCGGACAGCTATTCAAAGCCACTTTGCATGAGACCATGGATGGAGCCGCACAGGAAGATCTGTACCTGGAAGCACGCGCCATCGGTGCGGCGATACCCGGTGTGTGCATGATCGAAAAACTGCGCATGAAAAAATCAGGCTTGGGTTACCACATGGACATTCATGTGCAGGTAGATGGCCTGCTGAGTGTGCATGAAGGGCACCGGATCGGCCATGATGTGCAGCGCGCTTTGCTGATGTCTGACCGCCGCTTTCTGGACGTCATCGTGCATGTGGAGCCCTACGGCCACCATGATACGCATGATCAAGGCTCATAACGTGGGACCTCCCCATAGATCAGCCAGCGGTAGAGCAACTTGGTCCCGAAAGCCACCCCTGGCAGCACCACAAAGACCAGCAAAAAGGCAATAACCATCACCAGCCAACCGTGGGCTTTTTCACGCCAGGTGGCAGGCGGGGTATCGGTTTCATCCTCTGCAGGATCACAAGCGGCGACAAAGTCTGCAAAGGAGGAGTACTCGGCCAGAGGTGGCCGCTCGCGGTTGCCTTTATCCAGTCGCAAGAGCCTGCCGTTTTGACAATCGAGCACGTAGGGGCAGGCATCCGCCTCATCTCCCACATACAGCCAATGCTGAGGCCACGGGGGAAGACCGGCAAAGCCTTGACGATACTCCATTGTTGCCTCGATGATCGCCTCGGCGTCACGCAACGCGGTGGTGTCATCCAGCGTCCCATCCAACTCTGCCTCCTCGGTGAGAAAGCCACGATAATCTGGAGGCAAACGCAGACTCAGGGACGTTTCGATTTTGGCGATCTCGGCTTCGGTCATGGCGGTGCTCTACTTTTTCAGCCCACGCAAATGTTCGTCAAACCAGTCGGCAAACTGATTATAATCAGGCTGACGGTCTGGCCAACCATGAGCAGCTCCCGGTTTAACCATAAGTTTAGCAATGGCACCTGCCGCTGTGGCCTGCGCGACAAAAAGCTGTGACTGCTGCATGGGCACCAGCTCATCTTTATCTCCATGGATGATGAAGGTAGGTGGCAGCTTCGCCGTGATGCGATAGATCGGTGAAACTTCCTTGCCCAAACGCTGCCGTCCTTCAGGCGTGTCTGATTCCGGACCAAAGGCAGCTTTGTAATTTTTCAGAATACCTACCCCTACGGCATCTTCGCCCGTCTTTCCGTAGTTCAGAAAATCCGTCGGGGGATACAAACATGCGATGGCCTGAATGGCGCTGCTTTCACGATCAACGGCGTCTTTGGACTCAGGATTTCCTGGACCGCCCTGAACGCCCATCGTCAGGGATAGATGCCCGCCCGCACTGCCACCACTGATGCCAAACTTTTCTGGATTTAGATTCCAGGTTTTAGCGTGGTACCGGATGTAACGGATGGCGCGATGAATATCCTGCGTGATCTCGGGAATGGTGAACTTAGGCTGGCAGGCATGACGCACTGAAAAGACCGTGTAACCGCGCTCCAGAAACGGGGCATAGATGGGCGGCGTATTCGGTGAATAGCCAGACACCCAACCGCCGCTAACCATGTAAATGATGGCACAACCATTCGGCTTCTCAGGCTGAAAGACATCTAATGTCAGAGCGAAGCCCAACTTGCGACCATACACCACATCCCCAGTCTTCACATGTGGGGGAATGACCTGCGACCAAGCAGGCAGGCAAGTCAGTAAGAGGGAAGCAGCCAGGAGAAATCGTTTCATCACGCAGCTAAGTACGTGGGCTCAAAGCCAGCTTCTTCAAAGGCCACACACTTTTACCCGCAACGTGGGGACATAGGGTTATGGGCCTTCATCATTATCATCGAAGACTAGATCGCTTTGCCGAATTTTTAAAACAGACAAAGGGGAGAGAAGCACGGACCGTGAACCGGCTCCCCTCCCCCGTTTAGCATCACAAAGGATTTCCGGTTTCCTTATAGACGATGCTGAAATCCACACTGAATCCGTCGTTACCATCCGTGGTATTTGGACCGACACCGACATAAATCGTGTCTCCTGGCTCTAGGTAACCGACGTTGCCATTGAAGTTGAGCGTGCTGGCTGGAGCATACGTTCCACTGAAGGTATTGGTAAAGGTGGCACCGTTATCCATGTCTTTATACACCACCACTTGCCCCCCATTTCCGAGAGCACTGCTCTGAGTGACGTAGCTGCTATTGATCCCGTAGTAGCCCGCATACTTCACGGTATAACCAGCGATGGCGAAACGGTCCACCGTGGCCCCTTGAGTGGATCCCTTGCCAGGATGGCCACCTGTAGAGGTCAAAGAACCGTAGGAGCAGAAGCTGGTGGTATCCGGGAAGGCTAATCCATTGGACATGTACCGGTTCGCCGTTGGACTCCAGTTGAGAGAAATGTAGCCGGACGGGTCATTCACCGCCGAGGCTGCATTCCAGCAGTAGCTCCAGCCTGGCGTCGGGGCCACAGGTTTGAAATCATCGCGATAATCCGCCACCACACGAGTAGCCCCACCCGCTACGGTAAAGGTGATGGAGGACATGGCGCCACCTGTCGGCGTGGCTTTAACGGTGTGGCTGCCTGCGGTAAGAACGGCCCCCTGAAGCGGATTTCCGGAGGTCCCAAAGACCGCATAAGGTGGAACAGGACGAGAGTTGGTAGCCGCAGTGTCATACTGCATCACCACGGCACCTTGGGCACTGTTCAAGTTAGCGCGAATCGTCAGATTGTTGCTACCCAGACGCGCGGGGTCCACGGTGGCCCCAGCGGTCAGTTGCATCAGGTCTTTGCCCGTATTCGCATCCACGACAGTGAAAGTCTGGACGATAGGAGCTGCCGTTTTGGCAGCCAGCATCCATTCGTCAATCAGCTTGCCACCGGCAGCTAGTGCCGTAGCCACAGCAGGTTGGTTCGTGCTGTCAATGAGGCCCGCTGGGATCTGGCCATGGATACGCTTGGGCGGTTGCATGGGCTGGCGACGATTGTCATCCGCTGCATTGAAGGTATCATCCCAAGCGATGGCATCCAGATCCAAACCTGGCTGCCCTGCGCTGTGATGGCAGGTGAGACAAAATTTGTTCTGCACAGAGTGCGGACGCGGCGCATTGTAAAACAACGGCCCTTCTGGAAAATGAATGCTCTGGCGCAGGGATACCGTACCGCTCGGAATATTTCCGCGATGCACGCCGTTATCAGCCCGGTAGTTGTAGAAGTTCGCGTAACGAGGATGAGTGACCTCACCGTTATGCTTCAGCACCGTTGAGATTTCATCGTGAGCCCAGGTGGGGTAACGATCTGCAAACTTCGTTTTAAACTCACCGGTGTAAGCAGCTGGCAGACCGATCAATGTGCCGCCGGCATGATTGCAGGCGGTTTCATAATCCACCGCATGAGCGATCATTTTAAAGTCATCCATCCAACCGGTGAAACCCGTGACTGCACTCCCTGCGGGTTTGCCGAGCGTCAGCTTACCCACGGTGGGTTGGAACAGAGAGGTATAGAGATCCTGCCAGCGATGATACAGAATGCCATTGAGATGGAAGTCCACTTCCGTGCCGTTTTTCCGCACCTGAAACGCCAGGTGGGCCCAGCCGATGTCTGGCAGTAAATCATCCATGGCACTGACAGGTGTGGTGACACTTACTGGCGGCAGCGTGATCTTGTTGATCACTGTTCCTGCGGCATTGGCATAGAAGAGCTGACGACGGCCACTGAGACGGATGGACGTGCCATCTGGGAATGTGACCAAGCGACGTTCCACGGCATCATCCGCAGTGCGGCAGTCCACAAACATGCCAATGTACCAGTCCTTCGTGCTCACGCTTTGGGGTTGGGTCAGTACATTGAATTCGAGGCCGATGCTGCCATTCATCCAAAAACCCTTGCCATGGACACCGCCGGTCGCGGCTGGTTCCAGACGGCCATTGCCGATCACAAGACCATGCTTGGGCACGACCCAGTTCGTCGCTAAAGGGGTGGCAGCGTTTTGCAGTTTGACCGGGTTTGAAAAGGTATTCGTCGAGGTATTCCACCCGCTGTGATGAGTGAAGTAGTTCTGCCCCGTTCCAGAATTCACAAACGTGAGCAAGCCACTCATGTTCGCGATGATGAAAGCATCTGGGTCCAGATAATCATCGAAAGCGAGCTCATCGGTCTGTTTGCCATTGGTGATGGGCCAGGCCACATCCCGGAGACTGATGGGCATGAACTTCGTGCGGTAGTTGAAGAGATTTTCCAGGGAATCAATGATGTTGCCATTGTCATTCTCGCCGACCGGCATCTGCTTGGTCGCACGCCCAAAGCCCAGGCGGATCTTGCCATTCTCTGTGCCCAAGGGGCCGGAGTTCGGCTGAAACAAAGAGACCAGGCGCGACTGCGGCCCCATGGTGGTATCCCCTGCCCCCACGGCATAGTCCATGTCGTTGTTCAGGTTATCAAACTGCACCAGCTTGCCATGGGTCCACAGACCGATGATGGAAAGACACTGATGTTTGCCACCGTCTTCGGCATCATAAATCGGGGTTTCTTCAGGCACGCCCGTTTGTGGATAACGGCTGTTATTCCAGCTCCCGCCTGAGAGATAATGCAGTCGGTCAAAGCCAGCCTCAATGATGAGGTTCTTTGCGTGGCGATCCATCCAAGGATAGGAACCCCCGATGTCTTCTCCATCCGGAATCAAGTTGCCTTCCGTATCGCGAAAAGGCGCACGGGCGAAACCGAACTTATTGTTAATCCGCGTGTCATAGGGAGCATGCGTGATGGGGATGAGATGCGTCCATTGGGCAGGATCTGCGGTCGCCCCCGTCGGGTAATAAGAGTACACGATGTCGCAGCCCTGGGCAGCTTTGGCCACACCCGTCACCGGATCTGTCCATGGCATAGAGCCAGCACCCACACGCACCACTAGCAAACGACCATCACCTACGACCATGGGCTCAAACGCCTGGGCTGAAAACCCGTAAACTGGGCCAGCCAACGTCGTCCCCGTTTTGGTGATGGAGGTAATGGCCGCACTTGTCGTCTTGGGATTGCTCACGATCACGCGGATCGGAGTGACAAAGAACTGGGTGCGTTTGTCCGCAGTCACTGGGTCCGTTGTGTTGCTGGTGACAAAGAGCTTGATGTCGTACACATCTTGCCCACTGGCATTCACTGTCGGCGGTGCATCATCCCACATGCAGGCATGGGACACACCTTTTACCCCATCGGTGTATTGAAAACGGCTGGCCGAGGCACTGGCAAAACCGTCCATCCACTTGAAGCTCGTGCTGCTCATCGTGTGAGAGCCTGCGGGATTCAGCAGAAAGGGCTGAGACATCTTTTCAGGCATCATGAGGGCAAACCGTGGCGTGCCGCCCTCCGTGCCGCCGCCTTCAACGATGACGCCGACACGCCCATCCTGCGTCACGCGCAAGCCCGGCATGTGAGGACGGGTAAAACTACTGTTCAGATACGTCGCTCCTGAATAGTTTTTAATCACGCCTGTCACTTCCCGCCAGATCGCAGGAGATTCCGGGATCGCTTGCTGGCTAAAGGCAGGCACACAGGGCAGACAGGCTGCCATTACGAGAGGTCGTATCCAGTTGTTGGTCATTGGCACGGATTGGGTTGGTGCCTATGAAAATAAGAAATCGTGCTTTAGATCGCTTGAACGAATCGCTTGGAGATTAGAATATTTCGCTCACCTCTTAAGAACGGTGGCGCTGGCGATAAGCCAGCGGCGCGTCCCCATGCTTGCCCTTAAAACAACGCAGCAGATGACTCTGGTCCGCAAAGCCTGTCATGTGGGCAATCGTAGCCACGGAATCATCCGTCTCACGAAGCAGCTTAGCAGCTCGCTCCACCCGCAGCTCCTTCACATACTGGGCAAATCCCCAGCCAGTCGTCTCTTTGAAAAAGGCTCTGAAACGGCTGGTGCTCATGCCAGCAGCCCGGGCCGCTTCCGGTTGGGAAAGGGATTCATGCGCATGCAGCGAAACGTAGTCCAGAGAGCGACGTAGCCGCTCCTCCTTCACGGCTCGATCCGTCACCGGTAAACCTTGACTGGAGGCCGCTGAAAAAGCCTGCCGCATTTGGAACAAAACGGCCATGAAATGAAATTTCAGTGCCACCCATCGTTCTTCCCCCACCTCCGCATGAAACCAGCATTTGGCTAAACGCAGCAAGGCCTCATGCACTGCGGGAGCAGCAGGATGATCCACTTTAAGAAGTGGCAGTACACCAGTGCGGCGGCGATCCCAGGGCAGTAAAAATCCCTGATCCACCACGGCCCCTGCCTGAGCCACCAAGTGAGACGGAAACAACATTACCAGAGCTGTGTGCGCGGCATCCATGCGCATGACACCATGGATCTTCAAAGGATCCACAAGCACGACATCACCCGGATCAAACAGGAAACGATCATTGCCACTGCGAAAATCTCCGCGACCACTCAAAGCCACAAAGAACTCGTAATAATCATGCCAGTGCATCCAGTTCTCTCCCACCATCCGGCGGTAACCCGGATACTGCTGCAGGCTCATGATCAAAGGCAGCGGCTCAGGAAATCGCCGTCCCAAATAACGCCGAGAATCAATGCGGCCCGAGAGATCAAAGACCTCTGGCTTCTGCGTGGCTAAAAACGCCAGCAAGTCAGCCGTGGCAACAGGCAGCGTTTTCATGATTCAAACTCGCTCACAGCTTGGCATCATGGGATGCTCTGCCCCTGAGCAGCCTCCCAGAGGCCATACCAGTCTTCGCGTTCCAACTGAATGTCCGTGGCCTTCGCAGTGGCGATCAAACGCTCCAGTTTATTGGTTCCAATGATGGGCAAAGGTTGAGACGGATGTGCGAGAATCCACGCATAAGCTAATTGGTCCAGCGTGGCTCCGCCATACTTTGCAGAGAGCTCGGCCGCTTTTTTCTGCAAACGAGCTCCCGCAGGGTTTTCTGAACTCATCAAAGCCCCCTTGGCAAGAGGAGACCAAGCCATCGGCTTGAATCCCAACTTCTGGCTCTGATCCGTCGTGCCGTCGTAGATCGGGTCCATGTGCAACAAACTAAATTCAATCTGGTTGGTAACCAAGGGCTGATCCATCCTTGAATTCAGCAAGTCAAACTGATGCACATTGTAGTTAGAAACGCCCGCACTGCGGATCTTGCCTTCCTTGAGCAAGCGGTTCAGTCCTTCCGCTGTTTCATCGGCGGAGGTGAGCCAATCCGGCCGATGCACCAGCAAGAGATCCAAATAGTCCGTGCCCAGCAGTCGCAGGGATTTCTCGGCGCTTTTCACGATTCGGGCCGCCGTCGCATTGTAATGAGCCACTTTCCGGTCGGGGTGAAAATCACAAGGCACATAAATGCCGGACTTGGTGACGATCTCAAATTTCTCCCGCAAACCAGGCTCTTTTTTCAAAGTCTGGCCGATGAATTCTTCGACCCGATAGAGGCCGTAAATCTCCGCCGTGTCCAAGGTGGTGATCCCGAGCTCTAAGCAGGCATGAAGACGCTTTAGAAGGTCATCGGAATGGGCTGCCGCAGGATCATCCAGAAAACGCCAAGTACCATAAACAAGACGGGAAAAAGCAGGACTGTTTGAAGCCAGAAAAACACGAGGAATCATGAGGCAGCGATTGAAGAGGGTAACCAAGCATTTGAAAACGCAAAAATGCAGTGCATCACAAGTTCGAGTGACTTGTGGGCAAGCACAAAAAACCCGCCTGCGATGAAGCAAGGCGGGTTTTTTAAAATCGAAATCGAAAGTCGAATTAAGCTTTCTTGGTCAGAGCACCCACCTTGAGGGCAAGGCGGCTCTTCAAACGGGAAGAGGTGTTCTTGTGAAGAACCTTGGTTTTGGAAGCTTTGTCCGTAGCCGCAGAGAATTCGCTGAGGCTGGAGTTAGCAGCAGCAGAGTCGCCTTTTTCGATAGCGCTAAGAACTTTCTTACGCAGCGTGCGAATGCGGCTCTTCACGGATTGATTGGCCGCCGTGCGCTTGGCGGTCTTGCGGATGTCTTTTTCTGAAGAGCGAATGTTAGCCATATAAAAGTCTGCTGAGAGAGAGGGCGGAGTGTATAGAGCACTCTTTTAGAACTGTCAAACTGGAATCTGCAACTGCTTCGCTCCAAATAATTGATGTCACAAAAGCTCCGTTAAGCGGTAAGACTCAGAAGAGACTCAGAGTTTCCATTGTCATGACCCGTCGCCGATTGCTCCCTCTTTTCAGTTCCTTCGTGATCGCCACCCTCGCCCTTGCTCAGACAGCGGCTGCTGAGGTTTACGAGATGCGTATTTATACAACCAACGAAGGCAAACTGGATGCCCTCCTGGCCCGTTTTCGTGACCATACCTGCCGTCTTTTCGAGAAACACGGCATTGCCAATATCGGCTATTGGGTTCCCCTGGCCAAGGAAGACGGGGCTGAAAACACCCTGATCTACATTCTCAAGCATGAAAGTGTGGAGGGCGCCAAAGCCGCCTTTGCTAACTTCGGCAAAGATCCAGAATGGCAAACTGCGCGAAAAGCCAGTGAAGAAAAAGGTAAGATTCTCGCCCGCCCGCCTGAGTCTTTGTTTTTGAGCACCACCGATTACTCGCCCCTGATCAAACTGGGCGCAGCTGCCCAGGATCGCATTTTTGAACTGCGCACCTACACCACTCCCCCCGGCAAGCTAGATTCTCTGCATGCTCGCTTCAAAAACCACACCCTGGCCCTTTTCAGCAAACATGGCATGAATCATGTCGCGTATTGGGTGCCTGCTAAGGGGCAAAAAGATGAAAGCACTAAACTCATCTACATTCTATCTCACGCGAGCCAAGAAGCAGGTAAAGCCTCTTTCACCGCCTTCCGGGCAGACCCAGAATGGATCCAAGCGAAAAGTGAAAGCGAGAAAGACGGTTCGCTCACCCTTCCTCAGCCTGATGGTGTGAAAAGCATCTACCTACGCGCCACGGACTTTTCTCCCATTCGCTAAATATCGGACAAAAAACCTACGTCAGTGGCAACGGAAATCCCTTGCCAAAACACGTATCAAACCTAATGAATTTCCAATGTCTCATCAAGACTTCTTATCCAAGATAACACAGGGAGTCTGGTTGGCTCTCGCTCTAGCGTTCACCACAAGTTGTGGAAAAAAATCTCAGATCATCTATGAAGCTGAGCAAAAGCGGCTGACCATGATGGAACTGCAAGGCCAGTCAAAAAAGCTAGAAAATGAAATTCTAGCGACTGGTAATTTGGGCCGTTATCAAAACACTCAGCCGAGCCACATCATCGAACTCAAACAGTTGGTCGAGAGGCAGAAGGCGGAAAACACCCAACTCAAGGCGGACAAGGAATCTGCCCAAAAAAGAGTCGAAGCGGTGAAACAGGAAATGTCCCGCTACCTCACTCAGTTTCGTTAACTCTCATTTTATAGTCCCCATGGAAGGAAAGCATCTTATTTATGTTCTGTTATTGATCGCGCTTATGGGCGTCGGTTACGGCATCTATCACACCACAGAGATTGATGACGCCAACAAAGAGTTGATTGCCGTTACTGAACAGATCAGCAGTCTCGAATCTTTGATTCAAAAACAAAAGGTTTACATTGAGGTTCGCGGTGAAGCAGTCGCCCAGCTCACCGCTTTGAATATCATGCAAAAGGACGCTGCTGGCCTTCGCAAAGAGATCTTGGATCTGCGAGTGGGCGAGGAACAGGCACGTCGTGATTTTGAACAGGCCATCGAGAACTCCCGCAACAATGCTGCGGGCCTCGTTTTGAATGATCCGATCCTGCCTAACGGGATTCGCCTGCGCAATGCACGTGTTGAAAAAGTGGATAAAGATGTCACTACCATCAGCCATTCGGAAGGGATCTCCAAATTCACACCAGACATGCTTCCACTGGAACTGAAGGAGCGCTTTCGTTTTGGCATGCCCATAGGTGGCCCCACTGAAACGGTTGCTTCTTCAACCGCCACCTCAAGTGTGCCCACCACCACGGTCTCTTCACTGCCTGTGGCAGCTTCAAAAACTGACCTCCTCTCAGCGGCGCAGAAGCAGCTCGAAAGGCTGAAAAAGGAACTCCCCTACTTGGAAGAGGAACTGAAAAAGACAGAGACAGAGTCTGCTGCGGCTACCTCACCTTCCAAAAAATTCTACTTCAAGAATCGCTTGGACTCGATCAATAAGCAGATTGCCGACCTCAAAGGCCAGATGCTGCTGGCCGAAAACGAAGTCAAAAAGCACGAGTAGTTTGAGAAGCCAGGACTTTAGAGTCTGCGAGTTCAACCCGCACGGGCAGCTCACAGACTCGCCTTCCTCCCAATCCCTCGGCGTTTTTAGCCGCGAGACGACTGGCAAAGTCCGCACATTCCTGCGGTGTCCACTGTGCTAACCAGCCGTGTAAAAAAGCACCGTGATACACATCCCCACAGCCTGTGGTATCCACCAGGGGAGAGGCTAGGGAGGCAGCTTGGTGAAAGCGCCAGCCATTAGGCATCGCCACCCAACTTCCCTGGGTTCCTTGGGTGATCACGACCACCTGAGCGGGTGGATTCAGAAGTTGTAGGAACATTTCCTCCACCTCCGAAGTTTGACAAAAAGCTTCCGCAAACTGCCAGGAAACAATGCGGATATGACTTCGCAGAACCAAGTCCCGGATCGAATCCCGGTAGCGCCCTGCCCCACCATCGAAGGAAATCAACACGTTCGCCTCTGTGGCTAGGCTCACTGCCTCCCGTGCGGCCTCTTCATGCCGCCCATTGAGATGCAACAGCCGAGCCTTGGAGATCTGATCGCGATGATGAGCCTGGAGTTTGAGTTCCCCAGCATTGGAAGGTAAAAAAGTAATCTGGCGCGCGCCATCCCCATTTCGCACCAGGATCACCGCCTGAGCTGAGATCGCTGTAGGCACGAGCTCGATGGCTTCCGTCGAGACCTTATGACGCTGTAATTCGGCCATGATTCGCTGGCCGACAGCATCACCACCGACAACGTCAAACAGCGCTGTAGATCTGCCAAGACTACCTAGTACGCAAAGAGCGGTGGCCACAGGACCACCGCCCATCTGCAAATGCTGAAAAGCCTGAGTGACGCCTTCTTGATCACTGAACTCTGGGACTAACCAAAGATCATCTTGAGTCGCCGCACCAATTCCTATCACCTCGATGATAGGAGTGGTGGCAGCAGGAGAAGTCACAAACGGCCTGATGCGTTTCCGCACCCTAAAAAACAAACATCAAAGACCTGCCCCACCGCTCTTCGCGATGAAATTAAGAGCGAGGACCGCAACGGAGAGAAGGAAAACAACCCAAGCGAGAATCATAGAGGGAAAAACAAAAAGTTAAGAAGGATGAAACTTTCCGCTCCAATCTTACTGAGGAAGAGCAGGAAGGTGGCCGCCAGAGATGAACTCATTGGACCAAGAACCATCTGGTAGAGCTCTTTCCCATTTCACCGGCACCGCAGGTGGCACCATGATTGGGGAATCGGCACTGGCCGAAATGCGGTCACTGCCAAACATCTGGATGACCAGAAGAACCACAGAAGCGAGCAAGCACGCGACTGAGAGTGGCATCAGACCTTCTTCAGGATCTTTTTCTTCGTAAAACTGTTGGGAATCCGTCGCAGCGGTGCGTTTCACAGGAGCACTTGGCGGAGCCGAGATACTCGGGCGAGCCATGGGCTGAGTCTGCTGCAGTTTTACCGTAGCCTTTGGCAGAGCACCTGCGCCTGCACCTGGTCCTGCCGCCAAAGGCGCAGTGCCGGGAGTGCGGGGAGCGCTGACAGCCGGGCGAGTCGGCATGGTCTTCAAAGGTGCGGTTGTAGCACCTGTCTCCATGCGGGGTGCGCCTGGCGCGACGGGTGCCCCAGGGGCACCTGGTGCGCGCGGAGGAGCACCAGCCATCGGAGGTGCGCCAGGAGCCATGGGCGGAGCCCCTGGTGCCGAAGGCGGACGTGGCGCAGACATGGGCACAGTCGCTGCCGGCGGTGCTCCCAGAGGCCGGGGTGCTGGTGGCACTGGCATGGAGGGCGGTGGCGCGCTCGGCACAGGAGAGGAAACCACAGGCACTGCTGAGGTGGTTTTACGCACATCCATCGGCGCAGGAGGCAGCTTCACGGGAGCCGTGGCTGACTTTGGTGCCGGTGGCGGCAGTGGTGCCGACGGAAGCTGGATAGGTGCCGTGGAGCGCTTCGGCGTGATGTCTGGGGGAGCGATGCCCAAGGAGACGGGAGACACGGGAGCCGTGGCTTCACGAGGCATAGTGGCTCCGGCACCTGGACGCGAACGCAGGGTGATGCGCACGGTTTCCTTTTTCAGGGGCACAGCGGCAGTCTTAGGTGTGCTGGGCGGTGGCGGAGTGGGCGTGTTTTCGGATTCGCTCATGGTGACGGGGGAAACGACAAATATTACAGAATTATGAATTTAGCCGGGACGCGGGTTTAGCGTCAATGTCATTTCTTCTGACATGACGGAAAAGAATGGCTAAAACCGAAGTTAAACGAATTTCTTCAACCTCTGAGCCACATCTTCTTCCAGACGACGCACATAATTTAATGTGTATTCCTGCACGTCAATCTGGTCATCCTCGACCAAAGGCGTGAGATCCATGGCAAAGGTCAGCAGACTCGTCTTATCCGTGGTGTGAGAATCAAAGTAAGTTGCATTGGCGTGACGAAGCCCCTCTTCAGCCAAGTCATAGCGCTTACCGCCACTGATCTGGCTGTCAAAAACCCCCAACAGAGGGCGCAGTAAGTGAGGGTACTTGTCCACCCACAGCATGGCTTTGTCATCGCTCAGCAGCCAATCCAGCTTGCGCCAGACCTCACAGCCATAAACTTTTTTCGGGCGCAGTTCCACAGGCAGCGCACGGATGGCCTCTAAGCAGCGCAAAAAGGTAGCGACGTGAGTGTCATGCCTGTCGCAGGGATTATGAACATAGAGAATCTGCGGTTGGCAGTGTTCCAGGATAAATTTCAAGTCCTCCACTACTGGGCCGTGTCGCTGCTCCTTCACTTCTTCGCTGGGATAACCTAGCTGGGCCATGAAACTGTATTCCCCCACAAAGGCCGCTTTGCGCTGCTCCACCAGACGCACTTTCTGCATCTCATCATCCGTGTAGTCAGCATAAGGACCACGGCGCGGGCTGCCTGATCCATCAGTCACTACGACGCCACCGAACCACTTGTCTTTGCTGTGAAAACATTCGGTGATGCCGTGATACGCGGCGATCTCCAGGTCATCCTGGTGGGAGACGATGCCGAGATGCGTCACACGACGCAGCGCAGTCCAGGGGTCTGTTTGATCAGGGATAAAGACGTCGTGTTTGGGGTGGCGGAAGGTCACGCCCCTTTTAAAGCGCAAACTCTGGCCAGATGCAAATACAGTCCCTCATGACAAATCTGCAACCAACCCCCATGCGCGTGGTTGATAGCGTGGATGACCGCCTTTAGCGTCGCGAGCCTACTGCCCACCCTCGTCATGCCGGAACCGGAATGGCCCGACTCCCCTGCCCTACACGCCACCAGCGTGGCGGGTGAAGATACATTTTCTGATGATGAAGAAAATGTACGTCTTATGCTGCGCGTGAAGGAAGGTGATATCCAGGCGTTTGAAAAACTCGTCGAAATGCACCAAAACATGGTCATCGGCACTGCTTTCCGCATGCTTGGCAGTCAGGAAGATGCCCACGACATCGCCCAACAAGTCTTTTTGCGAGTGTGGAAAAGTGCGCCTCGATATGAACCCACTGCCAAATTCACCACCTGGCTGTTCACCATTTTAAGAAACCTCGTCTTTAACGAAACTCGTCGCCGCTCCCGCCGCAGGGAAATCCCTCTGGAGCAGGAGGATGACGGTCACACGCCCCAGCAATACGCGGACCACACCGCGCCGGCGGCGGATCAGATCACTCAACAGGAGGAACTGGAACAGGCTCTGGATAAAGCCATCGCAGCCCTTCCAGAAAAACAGCGCCTAGCCGTCGTTCTCCGCCGCCACGAGGAACTGCCTTATGAACAGATTTGCGATATCCTGAAGATGTCGCTCCCAGCAGTGAAGAGTCTGCTATTTCGCGCCCGTGCAGAGTTACGCAAGCATCTTGCGGCGTATCTGGGGGAAGACCCCTGAAGCACAAGGTTACGTCTCCCACTTAAGTGGCGTCTAACCAGGATGAAGGCAGCCGAGGCCACTTCTTTTTTCGAGTGCGGATAGACTCTTGGTGCAGGTGCATTTGAAGCAGCAGTTGCAGCGCTGCGACAGCCAGCCATCCTACAGGATATTGCCAGGGCAAAAGCAGGCAGACCCCCGCCAGCATCACTCCCAATGTGCCGATCATGAGAGCGGCCCGCACTGCCTGTGAACGCCCATAAAGCCACTGCCGGGAAAGCCAATAGAAATCAAAGGCAGGGTGCAAAAGCATGAAGTACCTCACCAAGCCCCCCAGGGGCGCAAGACAGATCCAGGATAGCAGCCACCAAGGCAAAAGCAGCAGCCAGACCAACGCAACCATGACGACCAGTCGCAGGATGTCTGGCCGCATTCGTGTCGCTCGAAAGACCGCCTGAGCATCCTTCCAGGAACGCCAAGGAAAAGACAGGACACGATAGACCCCATTCTTTTTTTCAAATGCCTCATGCCAGTCCTCGACGGCGGCCTTGTTAAAAGGATCTGCTGCCACGGCCTTGCCCAGCCAAATTAAGGCTGCGGCTGGCTGCTCCATGCGCAGCAAAAGACGGCCCACCCGCCAAAGTAAAAAAGCATTTTCAGGTGCCTGCTCCAGAGCCTTTTCCAGCGACTGAATTCTCGCCGCCATAGACGCTGGATCTTTAAAATCTGCCTCCCATACGACTTCCTGAACCAGCCATGAATACTCCGTATCTCCACCTAACTCGTGGGCTCGGCTAGCATGCAAATGGGCCTCGGCAGAGTTCCCCAAAACGCCTTGGATGCTTGCCATCAAGCGATGTAGGCCCGCCTTATCAGCATCCAAAGCCAGACCTGCCCGCAGATGGTCATGAGCCTTCCGGAAGTTCCCGTTCTGCATCGCCACCAGCGCTGCAAGTTCATGGTGATAATCATGTTCAGGATCTTCGCGCAGAAGATAAGCCACATGGGCTTCCGCCTCTCCAGCACGCCGAAGACGGATCAGCGCCAATGCCGCGGCCCGATGCGCCGTGTGATCATCCGGCAATCGCTCTAGCCGCATTCTGGCCATTTGGAGCAGTCGCTCCCACTGCCTAGCCCCTGCCAAGTGCTGCAGGATCTGCTCAGAAGGGTGTATGTCTGGCGCGACACCATCACCAGAAGAAGAAGACATGAGTGGTTTATCCCTATCATAACTCCAGAGACGAGAAAACAATTTTGGCAACAACTGAACCTATTGGCAACCGCCTAACAAAAAGTGCTGAAAAATCATCTATTGCCGTTTGCGCCAAGGGTAATAACCACGATGCGTTTAACATTTTAAAGACAGGCAGCGGCACCATGCACTCGGGCAAAAGCTACGTCTGAATTGAATTTATTTAGTGGTGATAGAACCCTTTGGGTTCCTCACCTCTCCCGCAGTTACTTGGGAGAAGTGGCGACCCCTACGAGAATCGAACTCGTGTCGCATCCGTGAAAGGGATGTGTCCTAACCGCTAGACGAAGGGGTCATGCTCAGTTTGAGCGGGCCGATATAATGCGCGGCTCCGTCATCGGCGCAAGTGGTTTTTGTCGTTTTTTGAAATCTTTTTTCATCCTCTTCCATCTAGCATGGTTGAAGTGAGCCTGAGGTGGCAGCTGATCAATGGCCTAGCCCCGCCTGCGCATGCACGCATGACCTCAAACGATGTAGCCATGCAGCAGAACTTGAAGACCTATAGCATGGAGCAAGATGGTCTTTATCTTTTGAGAGGAAGAGGCCCGATGCCTTTCCTCATGAATGCTGGCTGGTGCGTAGCTCACACATTGGACCGCTCTGGCCAAGGTTTACCTTGGTGACACATTTTCACTCATGCGGAACGCCTCAGATCTACGCTGTAAAATGCCCCCCTTTGCAGGCTAGAAAATCGCGAAAGTCGATGGCTTGGCCTGAAAAGACGACACCTGAAATATCAAATGCCAAAGATGTAGCCTGCCGATAAGGAGGCGATCACGTCCTGCAGATTCCCCGCATCTTTTCGTGAGGCAGCACCGGGCAGATGAGGGAATTTTAAAGCGCGCGCGAAATAAGTTCGATCCGCACACTAGCCGCCCAGGCGGAAGCCTTTGCCGAACTTGCTCATCTTGGGCATCTTACCGCCAGGCAGCATGCCTTTCGGTAACTGAGGCATGCCCCCTGGGCCGCCACCGCCAAAGAGGCCGCCGGCCATTTGGGCCATGGCGCTTTTGTTCTTCATGAGCCCACGCATCATTTCGAATTGCTTGAGCAGTTGATTGATTTCCACCACAGGGCGTCCACAACCTTTAGCGATGCGCTTGCGGCGGCTGCCATTGATGATGTCAGGCTTGGAACGCTCCTTCGGCGTCATGGAAAGGATAATGGCTTCCACATGCTTCATGCGCTTATCATCCACGCCAGGCATCCCCTTCAGCTTGTTCATTCCAGGAATCATGCCGAGCAGACCTTCGAGAGGTCCCAGCTTTTTCATGAACCGCAGCTGCCCGAGGAAGTCATTGAAATCGAATTTGTTTTCCTCTAGACGACGCATCATTTTCATGGCGTCTTTTTCGTCAATTTCCTGCGCGGCTTTCTCCACCAGAGAGACCACATCTCCCATGCCGAGGATACGCTGAGCCATGCGGTCTGGATGGAAGACCTCAAGTTGGTCCACTTTTTCACCCACACCAATAAATTTGACGGGACGCCCAGTCACTTGGCGCATGGAGAGCAGGGCTCCACCACGGGCATCCCCATCCAGCTTGGTCATGATGAGTCCGGTGATGGTCACCGTCTCATGGAATTTTGAAGCGACGGCTACGGCCTGCTGCCCCGTGGCCGCATCGGCCACCAACAGGGTTTCGTTAGGCTGTACGAGATCCCGCACTTTTTTGAGCTCGCTCAGCAGGGCTTCATCCACTTCCTGGCGACCGGCAGTATCAAAAATCGCGACGCCACTCCCCTGCTGCTCGAGCCAAGCCAAAGCAGCACGTGTGGCACGCACAACATCCGTCTCACCAGCGGCAGGCACGCACACGGGAACGCCCAGCTGCTGACCTAGAACCTGGAGCTGCGTCACAGCCGCAGGCCGATAAAGATCGAGAGCAATGAGCAGGGGACGTTTGCCCTGCTTTTTCAGCCAGTTGGCCAATTTTGCGGAGGTCGTTGTCTTCCCTGCCCCGTTCAAACCGACCATCAAGATGCGCTGCGGTGGTCCTAGATCCAAGTCAGCCGCACTCCCCAAAATCTTTTCCAATTCGTCATGGAAGATTTTAACGATCTGCTGACCCGGAGTCACCGTCTTGAGAACTTCCTCACCCAAAGCCCGAGTTTTAACAGCCTCGATCAAGTCCTTGGTGACTTTGAAATCCACGTCTGCTTCCAGCAGGGCGAGGCGGATTTCCCGCATCGCATCGGCAATGTTGGATTCGCTGATCTTACCCAATCCGCGCAGTTTACGGAAGGCATCTTCGAGTTTGTCAGTGAGGGCAGAAAACATGGAAAGAGAAGCTCTATACATCGGTGCTTCTCCCTCGTGTCGCAAGCAGGGATTGAATGTCCTCAAAAGCGACATCAACTCAAAAACTTTTAGATTCGTGACTTTTCAAACATTTAAGCATTGCGTTCAGCACGGTGATTCCGCTATACCAAATTTCACCTATTCATTAAATCTTATGAAAAACCCACTTCTTTTCCTTATCTTACTCGGCACCATCTCTGTTCATGGAGCCGATGCGTTGGAACTCAAAAACGGCGATTTTGAGAATGGGAAGCAATTTTGGCGCGGTGACGGCAAGGTGGTCACTACCAAGGAAGGGGGCAAAGTCCTGGAACTGAAAGCTTCTGAGCGATACGGAGACGAGATCACCCAAGAGGTGGACATGGGCAAAAACACCCAGTGTGAAGTCACGCTCAGAGTGCGCAGCGAAGGATACACCGGAAATGGACTCCGCATCGCCATGCAGCGGCGTGGGGGTGGTAGTACATTTGGAGTTCGCCCCGTCCCGGCCGACGGCAACTGGACAGATCTCAAGTGGGTGTTCTCACGCAATACTCCCGATGAGAAGTTCACCTTCACCCTGACACCGACGATGGGCAAAGGTAGCATTCATATTGATGATGTGAAGATCACAGCGGCCAGCGCCAGCTCACCGAACATCAAACAATAACGGCGGAGAGCTCCATCATCACGATTTTAGAAAAATGAAGCTGGGAACCTTTGATCAGGTCCCGGTTTCATCTTTTTAAGCTAAGGGCACTGCTCCCCACATCGCAGAAGAAATCAGGCGATGGGAGGGCAAAAGTTGAGAAGCTCGATCTCAACCGCATGTTTTTTCTCCGGCTGCACCTCGACGATGCTGAGGCTGCCATATTCAATATTGAAATGAGCCATGTATTTCAAGGGCTGTCCCAGCAGCAGGGCCAAGATGACCCGGATGATGCCGCCATGGCAAAAGATGGCCACGCGCCGATGTGGATTTTCTTGAAGGATCTTTAACAGGGCAGGTTGCACACGCTGGGCTAATGCTGCGGCGGATTCACCATTGGGAATGCCCGGGTTTTCGATGATCTCCAGCCAATCAAAGGCACTCACACCAAAATGTTCCTGAATGCCATCCCAGCGATAACCGGTCCAGTCACCAAAATCCACCTCGCGTAAATCGGGTACGAGGGTGGGTTGCAATCCTTTGGCCGCTGCCAAGGGGGCCAGCGTCTGCTGCACACGGACCATGGGGCTGGCGTAGATGGCATCCAAGGGGGTATCAGCCAGCCATTTTGCCATAGCCGCCCCATGCTGGTGGCCTAAGGGTGAAAGCTCCATGTCAATGCGACTGCCGCCAAAAACACGGTGATAGCGTTCCTCCACTTCACCGTGGCGGATGAGATAAAGCTGGGTGGGATGGTTGGGCAGGTGCGATTTCAAAACACATTGTCCATCGTCCAATGCCTGCACACGATCAAGGTTCCAGGGCATAAAAAAGCGGTGACTCGCGAGAGCCACCGCCATGAATTCCGAAAGCGCGACTACTGGATGAAGTAGAACTGGCGGGTGTTTAGTGCAGCCCAAAGAGCATCGCCTTTACCCACCATGCCTTTGCCTTCCACGACTGGTTTCAGCAGCTCTTGCTCTTCTGCGGTGGCCTTGCGGCTGAAGAGCGCAAGATAAACGGCATCCACGGTCTGCTCAGTGGTTTCAGCCCGGCGCAGGGCGCGCGAGATCATCGTGTAAGGGTTCAGCAGTTGCGTGAAGGTCTTGCCATTTAGCAGCATGAGAGCCTGGCCCACGCTGGCTTCGTCATTGCTGTTTTCCACCAGCTCACGGTCACTCTGGCCAAATTCGCGGAGGAAGTGGCCATTGGGGGCCGGGCTGCGCAGATCGGCAGCGCGCACCATGTAAGTGTCCCGGTAGTTTTCCCAGGCTTTGAGGGAGGTCAGCTCTTTTTTATCGTCCACTTTCAGAGCTTCAGCATCGCGCTTCAGGCGCTGCTGCTGCTGGGCGGTGAGACGAGCACGCTGCTGCTTCGCCATGATGGCGAGGGCTTCATCAACACCCAGGTCCTGACCTTCTTTGCTGCGAATGACGCTGGTGATTTCTTTGGCAAACTCCACATCATCCACCTGCTCCTTCAGCTTTCCTTCCCGGGCGAGCTGAGCAAACTTTTTGAATCCCATCGAGTAGATGATCTCCTCGGCGGCTTCATCTATGGCCCGGCGCTGATTGGCCACCACTTTTTTGGCAGCACGGATGGCGTCCTCATCCTTTTTCTTGTTGGCCTCGGTGAGCTGTTCCTGGGCTTTGCGCACATCTGTGGCGAGCTGTTTTTGCACGGCGACTACTTTAGCAGCGCCTTCGGCCAGTTCCTGGGCAGAGAGGGCATTCAGCGCGCGGTCCAGCCACTCCACGCGGCGGATGGTGGATTCCCGCTCAATGCTGGCGGTCATGCTCGGCGTGTCTGGGGAAGGCTTATAGAGGGCCACCATGCTGTCCCAAATCTGCTCGGCGCTCATGCGGCGAAGGATTGGGCCTGGAAAGTGATAAACCTCACCCAATTCCACATCTTTGGCATAGGCGGCACGCTGGTAGGTGCTGCTGTTGTAGATGATGCGCAGGTAGGCCTTCATGTCATAATTCACCTGCTTCATGGTATCTTCCAGAAAGGCCATGAGCTGTGGATTGCTAGGCACGGTGGAGTCGGTGATTTCATCCACGGGCTCGATGACACCTACGCCCATGACCTTTTTCCAAAGACGATTGGCGATGACGAGTGTGAAACGAGGATTCTCTTTGGAGGCGACCCAGGAAGCATAAGCCTCGATGGGTTTCTGCCCGTCTTTGACGATCTTGCCATCCTTCGAAAAGGCGGCCGGGATCACTGGCTCCACCACGCTCTTAGGCTTGGCATCAGCATACTGGTAGTCATGTGGCAGGCGCAGAGGCTTTTTATCCGTCTCATCCAACACGGTGTTGTAGCGCAGGGGGCGGAGGATTTCATTCATGGCGCGGCCCACGTCTTTGCGGGCTAGTCCGGCCATCGCCTCGCCCCCCATCATCATGGAGTCCATGGACTTCTCTCCTTTGGCCGCTTTTTTACCTTTAGCGCTGCGGCCATAAAAAGCCTGGGCTAACAAAGGATTCGAAAGGCCGTTGCTACCCGTCATACCGTTGCTGTGGGCTGCCATCTGGTAGTAATCCATCTGGGTCCACTTATCAAAAGGGTGGTTATGGCACTGGGCACACACCATGCTGGTGCCGAGGAAAACCTGCGTGGTGACGGCCATGTTATCCAGCGGCATGTTGTAGTCGCGAATGTAAAAGCCCACCGCCCCATTTTCATAGGTCTTGCCCTTGGCTGTCAGCATCTCCTGTACCATCTGGTCATAGGGCTTGTTAGCCTTGAGCGAATCACGCACCCAGTTGGAATAAGCAGCACCAGCAGGCTGACTGTTGCCCATGGTGAGCTGCGACTTGACCCGCAGAAGGTCACTCCAGTAATTGGCAAAGTTTTGCACGTAGCCGTCAGAGGCCAGGAGTTCATCAATCAGCTTGGCTCTTTTATCTGGGGCCTGATCTGCCAGAAAATCCGTGGTTTCTTTCAGCGTCGGGATACGGCCGGAGATATCTAAATAGATACGGCGCACAAAAACCTCATCCGAGACTGGCGCCGTGGGCTGGATTTTTTCCTTTTCAAGCTTGGTCGCGACGAGCTGATCCATCTGCTTCGCCTTGGCCTGAATATCTGCCGGGGACATCTCTTTTGCCTGGGTCAATCCCGCCAGTGCACAGGCCATGGCAGCCAGCGCCGTGGAGAAACGGTAGCCCGGATTTTTCGGAGTGAGGGAGGGTTTCATGGGAGTCTTTTAATACACTGCGTGCCAGACGCGAAGAACCCGCGCTGCGTTCCTGGGGGGCAGGACAAGGGCGGAAACGAAGCGCTCGAAGGCATCTTTCACACCGCAGGGTGGAAAAAATTCGATTTCAAACTGAAAGCTGTCTCACCCATCGCCCTCCCACTTTCTGGAGAAGAGCAAACCGATGGCGAAATCTCTACTTTCCTTTTTTGAGGAAAAGGTGGGCGTACTTTTCCATCCAGTCCTCCGGCAGCCGCATCGGCTTGCCCTGGGGCATCTGGACGAGCGCTAGAGACTGGCGGCAGGAAATGAGCAAAGTTTCCTCTCCCACCCGACGCACTTCAAAAGCGACCCAAAAGCGTACCCGCTCCACACTTTCCAGGCGACCGGTGATGACGAGCTCATCCCCAAGGGTGGCCGGTTTGCGGTAGTCAATCTCCGTGCGGACGACCACGGGGTAAACTTGCGTCTGCGCCATATCACGCAGTTTCATGCCCAATTTTGCCGCGAGACGCGTCCGCGCAGTCTCGATCATGCGCAAGTAGGCGATGTTATGAACCACCCCGCCGATGTCCGTATCGAAAAACATGACTTCCTCGCGTGTTTCGATGGTGGTGCTGTCGTCGTTCATGGGGGATGTTGAAGCTGTCTTCTGAGTTAAGGGCGACCAGCGGAATTGCAACTTTCCTGAGCAATCGCTTTTCTCCTGGTATCTAAACGAGTAACCAGTCTGCTGTTTTTTATGCGCCGCGCCATCTACCCTGGAAGTTTTGACCCCATCACCAATGGCCACCTGGATGTGCTGCAACGTGCGGCGGGTTTGTTTGACGAACTCATCGTCGCCGTGGCCCAGGACAATGCGAAGCAAAGCCTCTTCACCGTGGAAGAACGGGTGGAATTGCTCATCGGTGCCACGGAACACATTCCTAACCTGAAGGTGATGCCGTTCCAGGGCCTGCTGGTGGACTTTGCCAAACAGCAAGGAGCCGTGGCCCTCGTGCGTGGACTGCGCGCGGTGAGTGACTTTGAGTTTGAATTCCAGCTCGCCTTGATGAACCGGAAGCTGGAGCCCAATCTGGAAACCATGTTTCTCATGCCACGCGAAGAGCTGACCTACATCAGCAGCCGACTGGTGAAAGAAATCTCTCGGCTGGGTGGCAACGTAAATCAATTTGTGCCCCCTCATGTCGTAGCAGCCCTGAAAGCACGGCAAATGAAATGCTAGACCTCTGCAGGGCTTCTTTTAACTTTTCCTCCTCGAACCTTATGAATCCGTTCCATTTCGACATTCGCAACCTGCCTGTGGATGGCAAACAAGTGACTGGCAGCCTGCCCGCCAGCTTTTTCCAATTGCCAGAAAATGACCTCGTCAAAGCAGAGACACCCGTGGTTTATGACCTGACGTTTCTTCGCGATGACAAAGACATCATCGTCACCGGCAGTCTGGATGCAACCTTCAGCCTCGAGTGTGGTCGCTGCCTCCAGCGTTTTCAGCAGCGGATTCACCTCCCTGAATACCAGGCCGAAGTGCCGATTGAAAAGGAAACAACGATGGACTTGACAGACCTCGTAAGAGAAGACATTCTGCTCACCCTTCCGAACTTCCCGCGCTGTGAAGACGGCAACGTTGATCCGCGCGACTGTCCTGCTGAAGGCGACTTCGATCCGACTGATGAACCTCTGGTGAACGAAGAGCCTGGCGCTGACGGCGGAGTCTGGAATGCCCTCGATCAATTGAAATAGCGACCCCTTCCGAACATGGCCAATCCAAAACGCAGACAATCCAAGAGCCGCCAACGCCTCCGTCAGGGAGCTAACCGCTGGCGTGCACCCGTCCTCAAGACCTGCCCTGAGTGCGGTACTTCTGTTCCTGGCCACGTGGCCTGCCCTTCCTGTGGCTACTATAAAGGCCGTCAGGTGCTGAACATCACCGCTGGCGAGTAATCGCAGCGACTGAGAGGCTCATCTTTCCAACCCCGCCTGGGAAACCGGGCGGGGTTGAGTTTTTGCATAGTCAGAATGCCGCCAACTTCAGAAGATCCTTAACCTCTGAAGTGCGTCCAGAAATTCGCCGTGCAGACCTAGACCTATCTTAACGACTTCGCGATATCGCGTGAAAGCCGGGCCAGGGCTTCATTCATGGCCGCAATGCGGCCAGACACAGGAGGAACAGTCAGCTCAATCGGCACTTCTGTGCGAAAGCTGCGGAAGTTCGTATCCCCACCTTTTACAGGCTGCACTTTCCAAGTGCTCTCCAGCACCAGCTCCCCAGAGGGAGACGGATCAAACTGAGCAATGCGCAGTTCTACCAAAGAAGTGTATTCCAAGGTCACAAAATCCTCCACCGGCAGAATGGCTGTAGAACCGGTGAGTCGGCTAAGATTGGCCGCGATCACCCGCGCAATCGCAGGCCCCAGGGGCTCAGACCAAAGGTTATTATCTTGAATGCGCACAGCGCCTGAGCCATCGCGTGCGACGAGCTGCTGACGATCTAAGTAGGCAGGCAAAGCCGGGCGAGCAATGCCCAAAGCTGGGCGAGCAGATGTTCCTGCGCGATACGGTATAGCAGGGTCTAGGAGATGCCTAGAGGCCGGATCCTTGACCGGCTTAAACGTGCTGCAAGAGAGCAGCAAGAGCGGCAGGCAGAGCAAAAGAGCGTTTTTCATTCTTTGTTATCCTTGCCCATGAGCAGGGCGTTGGGGTTGCGTTTCAAGTCGTTCGCCAGTTCAGTGATGGCCCGGGCTGCGCGCTCGGTTTCCTGAAGCACTGCCTGAAGACGCATCAAAACCGGACCACGCGGATTGGTCACTTTAGTGATCTCTCCGCCAGCTTCTTCGATTCGTGTAAGACTTTCGGCTGCCTTGTCTGCTACCTTCGAGAAGTCTTCCAGCAAAGGGTCCACCCCCTGATTCATCTTGGCACTCAGGTCTCGAAACTGCACCAGGGCTTCATTGAGATTATCCACAGCCAAAGACAGCTTTTTATCCCCCGTGAAGTTCTTCACGTCTTCAGTGATGACAAGCAGGCTATCGCTGATGGCCTTAGTATTCAGATCGGCCAACTGCTTATCGGCGGATTTTAGAACATCTCTCAAATCTTTGACGATGCCATCAAGGTCCAAGGCATTGATCTTTTTGAGACCATCCGCCACGCCCGCGATCAATTCATCAATCTCGGTCGCAATCGTCGGCACAGTGGGATAATTGGCAATCGTGGGGCCTTCATAAAGAAATCCAGGCTCGTCAGGGACGATGTCGAACTCAATGTAGAGCAGACCGGTGAGCAGGCTCTGCTGCTTCATCCCCGCCCGCAGACCGCGCTCGACCGCACGTGCCACCCCTTCCCGCTTAGAGAAATCAATGGCGACTCCCGTGGTGGTGCCAATGGCTTTCAGATCCTTTTCCCCGAGTTCGACAACGACCGGGATGATTTTGCGGTTCTTTTCGGTATCCACCATGACATTGATGGAGGCCACGCGACCGATACGAACACCGCCAAAACGCACGTCCGAGCCGACCATGAGACCGATGGCACTCTTGTCGAAGTGCAGGAGGATTTTGTGCGAACGTTCAAAATACTTTCCTGCACCAAACAACACCAACGCAGCGCCGGCGAGGATGAGTCCGACCAAGGTGAAGGCACCGATAAGAGTAGGATTGGCTTTCTGGCTCATGAAAAAACTTCTGGTTAGGCTTCCTTCTGGACGGCAATTTCTTCACCTCGATTCAAAAAACGCCTGACATTGTCATTCTCCGAATGATCCCGCAGGTCCGAAGGATTCCCCACCGCCCCCAATGTGCGGGTCTCAGTATCGAGAAAAACACTGTTGTTAGCGATGGCAAAGATACTGGCGAGTTCGTGGGTCACAATGACAACCGTAGAGCCCAGACTGTCCCGCAACCGCAAAATGAGATCGTCCAAACGACGGGAGCTGAGCGGATCCAGCCCTGCCCCAGGCTCATCGAGAAAAAGAATATCTGGGTCCAGCGCCATGGCACGGGCGATGCCTGCACGTTTATTCATCCCTCCACTGACTTGGCTGGGGTAATAATCCTCGTAGCCGGAAAGTCCTACCAAGGCCAGTTTATAGGACACCAGTTCCCGCACGGCCTTGGGCGACATCTGAGTAAACTCGCCAAGAGGCAGGGCAATGTTTTCCGCCAAAGTCAGTGAAGACCAGAGAGCGCCGGACTGATACATCACGCCAAAACGACGAATGAACTTCTCACGCGCCTCAGGTTCCGCCTCCGTGAAGTTTTCTTCCCCATAATACACGCTGCCTTTGGCGGGTTCGCGGAGGCCGATGAGATGGCGGAGCAAGGTGCTTTTACCACAACCACTGCCACCCATGATGACAAAAATATCTCGATCCTGGATGTCAAACGTCAGGTCCTTCATCACCACAAAGGAACCATAGGCCATCGTCAGATCTCGAATGGAGATCTTGGCTTTCGATTCTTTGGCGGGCACGCTCATGGGTCAGATTTCCAGCAGTGTAAAGATGGCGGCAAAGGCGGAATCCAGAATAATAATGGCCGTGATGGAAATGACCACTGCCCGGGTGGTAGCCTGCCCGACGGCGGCTGAGGAATTCCCCGCATTCATGCCCTGCATGCAGCCACTGATGGCGATGGCTGCCGCAAAGAAGAAGCTCTTTAATACACCCAAAGAAGCGGTAGTGAGATTGATCGCTAGAAGGGTTTCATTCCAGTAAAGCACGGGCGGGATGCCCACCACGGCACCCACGAGCATGCCCCCCAGGATACCGATGATGTTGGCATACACCGTCAGCACTGGCATCATCAGCAGCAGGGCCAGCAGGCGGGGCAGGACGAGAAAATCGAACGGGTTCAAACCGAACGTGCGCAGCGCGTCAATCTCTTCATTCGCCTTCATGCTGCCCAAATGCGCGGCGAAGGCCGCCCCGGTGCGCCCACTCATGATGATGCCCGTCATCACCACCCCCATTTCACGTACCATGGCAATGCCCACCAGATCCGCCACGAAGATATTCGCCCCGAAATTCGTGAGCTGAACATTGCCCACAAAAGCAAGGATCAGCCCGATCAAAAAACTGATCAGCGCGACGATTGGTAGAGCCTCGATCCCACATTCCTGGATCGTCATCCACAGATCACTGCGGCGGAAGCGGGCCCGCCCCGTCAACAAGCGACCCACGGAGAGCAAAGACTCCCCCACGAACTCCGCCATGCCGAGGATTCCGGCCCAAATGCCGAGGGTGATCTTTCCTAAAGCCTTGAGTTCAGAGGGAGGAGCACTCTGTGTCTTGGCCTCGCTCCGCTCCGGCACAGCTAGGGCCAGTTCCATGAGCCCACGCAGATTATCAGGCAGTCCTTCCAGCGAGGGGGTTTCGACTTCGGCTTCGCCCGAGGGAAGTTCACGGAACAGCGCCAGAAGAAACGCCGGGAGAGTTGAGTCGAAAGATTTTAAACCTTCGGTGTGAAAGCGGTCGGGCCACTTTGTAGGGGCTGTCCCTTCGATCTTCGCTTCTGGTCCTTCTCGATTCCATACTCCCGCCAGAATCAAAGTCACAACCTCACCCTCCTGAGTCCAGGAAGCAGTAGGGGGTGTGGCATCGGCGCGTTCGCTCACTGCGGCACTATTCGCCAGAACAGAGGGGGAAACAAGAAACGGTTTAGATAGAGGCCTCATTCTCCCCCCTTTAGAATCATGAATAACCGGAAATTTTTGCTCCTGAAACTTTGGCGAGTCCCCTTCCTGATTGCACTTTCCCGCCCTCATCCGTCATGCTGGAATGAATCCGCATTTGCAAACTGACCGAGCCACGCTTTACACTCCTGCTTTCCAAATTTTGAAAACCACAGCTCCTGAGGCATGAAAATCGCGTTGGATGTCATGGGTGGCGACCACGCCCCGCAGAACCCCATGGGCGGCGTGAAGCTTGCCCTGGAAACCTTGCCACAGATCGAGAAAATCTTTCTCGTGGGCGTCCCGGAACTCATCGAGCAGGAGATGCGCAAGCAAGGCATCCCCGCCGGTCCCAAGCTGGAAATCGTCCCTGCCAGCCAGGTGGTGGACATGAGTGACAGCGGCCTGGACGCCGTACGCAAAAAAAAGGACAGCTCCATTGCCCGCGCGGTGGACTTGGTGAAGGAAAAAACTGCCGATGCCGTCGTCAGCGCCGGCCACACCGGGGCCGCCGTCACCGCCAGCCTCATCAAGCTACGAACCCTGCCCCATATCGAGCGCCCCGCGATCGCCTCCGTCATGCCTTCGCAGACGACGACTTGGCTGCTGATTGACGCGGGAGCCAATCCCGACAGTCTCCCCGAGCACCTCGTCCAAAACGCCCTCATGGGCAGCGCCTATGCCAAGCATGTCATGGGCCGCCCCAACCCACGCGTGGGCCTCATGTCCAACGGCACCGAGGAGGAAAAAGGCAACGCCCTCTGCAAAGAAACTGCGAAGCTCCTGCGCACCACCCCCGGGATCAATTTCATCGGCAATGTGGAAGGTCACGACCTCTGGGAAACTCCGCCCGATGTGGTCGTCTGCGACGGCTTTACCGGCAACATCATCCTCAAGACCTCCGAAGCCCTCGCGCATGCTCTTTTTGGCATGATCAAGACCGAGATCGTCAGTTCCACCCGCACCAAAATCGGCGGCCTGCTGGCCAAGCCAGCTTTCAAGCGCATCCATAAAAAAACCAGTGCCGATGAGGCCGGTGGCATGCCACTGCTGGGGCTCAATGGCATCACCATCATCGCCCACGGCGGAGCCAATGCCTACGCCATGAAAAATGCCATCCGCATGGCTTGCGACACCATTTCCCACCAGGTGAATCCTCACATCGAGGCCGCAATCTCCCAACATCTTCTCATCCATGCCCACGCCTAGTTCGCAGCCCTTCTGCGCCTCCAGCATCATCGGAACCGGCAGCTACATGCCGGAAAAAATCCTGACCAATGACGACCTGTCCAAATTTGTGGACACCTCCGATGAATGGATCACCAGCCGCACGGGCATCCGGGCACGGCGCATCGCCGCAGATGACCAAGCCACCAGCGACCTCGCCAGTGAAGCCGCCCGCCGCGCCATGGCCGCAGCGAATGTGCAGCCGGAAGACATCAATCTCATCGTCGTGGCCACGGTCACGCCAGACATGTTCTTCCCCTCCACCGCTTGTTTCGTCCAGAAAAAGATCGGTGCCAGCAACGCCGTCTGCTTTGACATCAGCGCGGCCTGCTCCGGCTTCCTTTACGCCCTGCAAGTCGCTCGTCACTTCATCAATACCGGCAACCGCACCACCGCCCTGGTCATCGGCGCAGAAAAACTCAGCAGCCTCATCAACTGGCAGGACCGCAACACCTGCGTTCTCTTTGGTGACGGCGCGGGAGCCGTCGTCATCCGCCGGGCTGAAGAAGGCGAAGACGCCCCTGGGCGCGTCCTTTCCACCGTTATGGGAAGCGATGGAAACCTGACCGATCTCCTCAAAGTCCCCGGAGGTGCCAGCGCCTGCCCCATCACGCCTGAAAACGTGGCCAGCCGCCCGAACACCATCCACATGGAAGGCCGGGAAACCTTCAAGCATGCCGTCACACGCATGTGCCAGGCCAGCGAGCAAGCCCTGGAAATCGCAGGCTTGAAGAAAGAAGACATCGCCATGGTGATCCCCCACCAAGCGAATGCCCGCATCATCACCGCCATCGCCGATCGGCTGGGCGTGCCGCCTGAAAAAACATTCATGAACCTGGATCAATACGGCAACACCAGCGCCGCCACCATTCCCGTGGCTCTGGATGAAGCTCATCGCCAAGGCAAAATCAAACGCGGTGACATCATCCTCCTCGTCGCCTTCGGTGGCGGCTTTACCTGGGCCAGCTCCGTGATCCGCTGGTAACACTGGCGACTAAAGCCATTTTCACCCATTAAGGAGCCAAACGTTGGACGACAACTCTTGGCTCTTTTCTTTTAACGGAAGAGTGGCCTGCCGTTTCGAAGTCACCGATTTTGATAACAGGCAACCGAAAGGCCTGCGCGTCTTTTGCGTTTCCCTCATAGCCATTTGAACCCAACCAAGCATGGGCCATGAGTCATCCATTCCCCCATCTGAATCAGGCAGGATTTTGAGGTCGGTTGGAGACTTTGAGCGGCTGCTGGCCGACCACTCAGCGTCTGTCCGCCTCTACGTGCGGTCCTTGATGCCCGGTTATGAGGGGGCAGATGATCTAGCTCAGGAAACCCTGCTCAAGCTTTGGGAAAAACGTTCCCAATTCGTTGCGGGCACTTATTTCAAGGCCTGGGCTTTTCAGATCGCCAAGTTCTTGGTCATGAATCAGCGCCGCAAACTGGCCAGATCTCCGGTGGTGCTGCTGGATGACGAAATGCTGGAGCTGATTGACCGGCGATGGATGGAAGTGGAGACCGTGCGGATGGAGGGGCATCACTCGGCACTCAACCAGTGTCTAGAATTGCTAAAACCAGAGGACCGCCATCTTTTGCATGCGCGTTATGCAACCGACACCTCCCTGGAGACATACGCAGCACAGGTGGGCACACGGCCAGGCACGCTCAAAGCCCGCCTGTTCCGCCTGCGGGATGCCCTCCGTGATTGCATTGACAGCCGCCTTGGAAATTCATGACTCCCCATCCTCCAGAAGATCCCTTCAAATTGAACCGGGCGCTCGATCAACTGATCGATGGTAGCCTGACGGCGGAGGAAGCGCAGGAGGTGCAAGCATGGATGAAGGCGGACCCAACGATCCTGTCTCTCTATCTGGACAAAATGCGCATGGACTCGCTGCTGAGAGATCACCCTTGGCCCGCAAAACCTAAAGTCGCAAAATGGAGGGCCGCCCCTTTTCAGAGCCTGGCGTGGGCGGCTGCGGCGGCAGTCCTGATCTCTGCACTCGCTCTACTGTTGCGTTACGACAAGAGCAGCGGACCGGGCCTTGTAGATGGGACGCCCCTGCCGAGTATCCAGTTTTCAGCGACCTCCGTCTTTGATACCACGCTGGCCCGCCTCCCGGATGATGGCAGGCTACAGTTTGGAGACGGGGTCATCATGAATGATGGGTCGGTCTCCATCCGGCTCCCCAGCGGCGTGGAGGCACTGCTGAAAAGTCCTTCCCGCTTTGCGATCACAGGCCCCAACCGGCTGAAACTGGACGAGGGAGCCGGGTGGTTCCGCGTGCCTCCGGCGGCGAAGGGATTCACCGTGGATCTCCCTGAGATGGAAGTCGTGGATATGGGAACAATATTCACGGTCAGCGTAAATGAGGGTGACCATCAGGTTCAGGTGGAGCAGGGTTTGGTAGAGGTCCGGCAACGTCTGGCTGGCATCCCCGCCCAGCGTCTAAAGGTCGGCGAAAAACTAGTTCGGCGGGCGAACCAGCAGACCATCCAAGTGGTGAGCGGTGCATCTCTGCTCAACCCAGAAGCCATGACGGAAAAGCCGGAGATCGTCTTCCAGGAATCGCTGGCATCGGTGCCCGATCAGTCTTTCGCGGATCGGCAACCCCTGAAAGGCACTTGGACAATTCTGGAGGGAGATCCACAAGTCAGCAAAGGACGCTTTGCGGCGAAGTCGAGCTTCACTCACCTCATGGGCCGTTTTACACGCGCCATTGAGCCCACGGAAAAGGCGGTGATCATGGTCAGCTTTAGGTCCGTCTCTCCAATGACTCTCTTCCATTCCAAAGGATTCGCCGGCATCAGCCTTTTCAACGGTGACGGCGAAATGTTTTTCTTCGGAGACAAGTCACGGAACTCCTACTCCTGGGAGTTCCTGGTCTATGGGAAAAACTACCGGCGGCCCGGAAGTCCCAGACGGGCCTATGACCTAGCCATCCAGGGCAGTGAAGAGACTTTCACATTACGTTACAGACAGCGTAACGGAGCCTTCGAAATCTACCGTGGCTGGGGGGTGCAGGGACTTCCACTTCTACGGGGAGTGACGGATCCGGGCCTGCGTTTTGATGGTGTGCGGGTGGCCAATGGCATGGGCGGAGATTTCTCTTTTGAAGACCTGCAAGTCTCCGTTGTCAAAGATACGGCGGAGTGATCCGGAGGTCAGCGCCGACTACTCTGCAGTGCTCCGAATTTTTTTGGAGAAGCTGTGCAACCGAATGGCGGTTCAGAACATTTGCGGTCAACCCAACCGCTATGAGAACCCTTTGCTCAGCCTTCTTCAGCCTCCTCTTTATCCTGCCAGTTCGGGGTGAACCCTCAGGACAGGAGATCACTGTACGCCAGGACCGATCCCGCATCGTCACAGCCGCAAAGGAGGCACTAAAGATGGAGCCCATGAGCATCACTCATTTCCGCTCGCCCCTCAGCGAAGGGCGGCCTAACGAGTTCTTCTCCATGAGCGACTACTACTGGCCAGATCCGGAGAAACCGGACGGCAAGCCTTATGTCATGAGGGATGGTCAGTCGAATCCAGGGAACTTCAACAAGCACCGAGAAACCCTGATGGCCATGCGAGATGCGACCTCCGCTCTGGCGGCAGCCTTTGCACTGACACGGGATGAACGCTATGCAAAGAAGGCCGTGGAGATGCTGAAGGTCTTTTTCCTGGATGATGAAACACGGATGCACCCCAGCCTGGATCACGCGCAGGCCATCGTGGGCAAGGCGACACCGGATCGCGGAACTGGGCTCATTGATACCCTGCATCTAGTGGAGGTGCCACTGGCCGTGCTGACGCTCCGGCCTTCCAAGGCGATGGAGCCTGCGATCTTCGATGGTCTGCGGCAATGGTTCGCAGATTACACATCCTGGTTTGTCTCCAGCTCCAAGGGCAAGAATGAGGCGAAGGCCAAGAACAACCATGCGGTGGCCTACTGGTTTCAAGTCGCTGCCTTTGCGACTCTCACAGAGGACAAGAAACTCCTGGAGGAGTGCCGCCGCCAGTTCAAAGAGGTCTTCGTGGCGGTGCAGATGGCCACGGATGGAGGATTCCCTTTGGAACTTGGCCGCACCAAACCTTATGCCTATTCAATCTTCCAGTTGGATAACATGACGGGCCTTTGCCAGTTGCTGTCCAATGAGTCTGACAACCTCTGGACCTTCACCACTCCAGATGGCAAATGCATGGAGAAGGCTGTCGCTTATCTCTATCCTCACTTGGCAGATAAATCTTCCTGGCCCCTGAAGCCGGATGTCAATGCCTGGGAAGGCTGGCCGGTGAGGCAGCCTTCCATGTTGTTTGGAGGGATCGCCTTTCACGAGGACAACTACCTAAAGCTGTGGCGGGATCTCAAACCCGACCCGACGGACTTTGAAATCCGACGTAACAATGCGATCACGCAACCGCTGCTTTGGACGACGCTGTTCGATCATTCCTCAGCGACTCCCTCACCGAAGAAAATCCGCGCCCATCATGTGTTTCAGCCTAACCAGCAGGTAATCTTCGAAGATGATTTTCACAGTGACTCCGTTGATCGCTGGAACATCTCGGAAGATGACCGCTACGCCCTCCCCACCCCATCACCGGAACGCATTCAGGTGGTGGATGCCCCAGGTCTGGCGGATGGAGCCAAAGCTGTACGTTTTGTGGTGAAACGTGCGCCTAACTCCTTTCGCTCGGAGATTTCACTGCCTCACGAGGAGGGCTTTCAAGAACGCTGGTATGCTGCACGCATCCTGATTCCAGAAGACTGGATTTTTGATCCCTCGAAGGCGAGTGACATCGTCCTGCAGTGGCACGGAATTCCCGGCAACTGGAAACCCACACATCCCAACTTGGCCATCTCCGTCGTCAATGACCGATGGTTCATCAAGCAAAGCTACGGCTCCCCGCAACAAGGCCCCACCCGCCACAGTGAAGGACTGGAAGAGACTGTAAGCAGAGGCCAATGGGTGTCATGGATCATCCATGCCAAATGGTCTCCAGAGGCTGAAGGACTCCTGCAAATCTGGAAGGATGGGAAGCTGGTTTTCGATAGGCCTGGCCCAAACGTGTATGGCAGCATCGGTGTGGAATACACTCCCTACATGAAGACGGGTATCTACCGCCCCGAATGGCATACGGACACGGATAACAAGCGGCAAGCCTTCGAGGCTGAAGAGACCACTATCACGAGCAAAAATGTTTACGTCACCGACATCAAAATCGGCAGTGGAAAGGCGAGCCTCGAAGATTTCATCGTCCCAGCCAAACCCTGAACACCCGCACCTTTGCAATCCCTTGCCTAGCACCCTCTCATGAACACTACCGCCACCTTGTCCCGCCGCCATTTTCTCAAAACAGCCGGAGCCAGCCTCTTTGCTGCGCCCTTCATCACCCGGGGGCTTCGCGCCGCCTCGCCTAACGGGAAGCTTCGCCACGCCGCCTTCGGTGCCGCCGGCATGTCCTGGAGGGATATTGTTTCCCTAGCTGACCATCCCATGCTGGAACTGGCGGCTGTCTGTGATGTGGATGCGCGGCAGTTTGCCAAGGTGAAGCAGCAGTTTCCCAAAGCCCGCCTCTACCAAGACTGGCGCGAGATGCTGGAGAAGGAGGGGGACAGCATTGATTCCGTCAATGTCTCCACCCCTGACCACATGCATGCGCCGATGGGGCTGCGATCCATGGAAATGGGCAAGCATATCTATGGCCAAAAACCCCTGGCACAGACCCTGCATGAATGCCGGAAGATGATGCTGAAAGCCCGCGAGAAAGGTGTGATGACCCAGATGGGCATTCAGGCCTCGTCAGACTTTACGGAACGTCATGCGGTAGAGCTGGTGCACCTCGGACTCATCGGCAAAGTGAAGGAAGTGCACACGTTCTCCCACAAAAAGTGGGGCGATATGCAGCCCGTTCCTTCCGATGCCAGCCCCGTGCCTGGAGAGCTGGACTGGAAGCTGTGGCTGGGCTCTGCCAAAGACCGTCCTTACATTGACGGTTATTACCACCCCAAAGAATGGCGGAAACGCCGCGACTTCGGGACAGGCACTCTGGGAGACATGGGCTGCCACATGTTCAGCGGCTGGTTCCGCGCCCTGGATCTGGCTGCGCCCATCGCCGTCAAATCCATCGGAGCAACACCCGCCAACGCTGTAAACTGGGCCACAGACTGCATCGTGGAATACACCTTCAAAGGCACCGCCCGCACAGAAGGTGACACCGTTAAAGTCACCTGGTATGACGGCGATGCGCAGCCGCCCGCCGAGATCATGGCCTTGGTGTCCCCCTCCAAGTTCCCAGAGCAAGGCAGCATCTACATCGGCACGGAGGGGGTGCTCCTCCACCAACACACCAGCACGCCGATACTTTACCCTCGTGAAAAGTTCAAAGGCTTCCGTTATCCGAAACTGGAGCCGCGGAATCACTGGTTCGATTTCGTGGACTGCTGTTTAAAAGGAGGCTCTGCGCGGCCCTCGGCCCATTTTGACTATGCAGCCCCCCTCACTGAAGCCGTGCTGTTGGGTTGCATCGCCACGGTCTTCCCCAAAGAGAACTTGGTCTGGGATGCTGAGGCGCTGAAGATTGCCAATAACGAAGCGGCTCATGGCATGGTCACACGCGAATATCGCCCTGGCTGGGAAATGTGAGTCGTTTACAACGTTGGTTATTCCTTTGTACTCACCTTATGAAATTCATTCGGTTTTTCAGCCAGCTCATGATCATGGTCTCCATCGGCTGGGTCTTTGTGCCCAGCTCAAGCGTTCTAGCTGAAGAAGATCGCGCTCATCCGAATGTGCTGTTTATCGCGGTGGATGATCTCAATGACTGGATCGGCTGCATGAAAGGGCACCCTCAAACGAGGACCCCTAACATGGACCGACTAGCCGAAAGAGGAGTGCTGTTTACCAATGCCCACTGTGCAGCCCCGGTTTGCCTGGCGTCCCGCACCGCCCTGTTCAGCGGTCGTTATCCGGATCAGACAGGTGTTTTCAGCAACTGGGGGAAGACCAAGGGCAAGCCCCCAGCCAAGTCGTTTCAGATGCCGCTGCACTTTGCTGCATCGGGGTATGAAACGCTCGGTGCAGGCAAACTTTACCACTCAGCGTCTCCCGAATTTTTCGATGACTACTACGATACGGAAAACCGGTGGAGCCCCTTCACCCAGGAGCAGGCCCGATACACGGATGAGGAACAGCCCAGCAAAGGCAGCGCAAACCCGAGGCATGTGATCAAGGGCGGGCCTGGCGGTCACGACTGGGTGCTACCACTCAACGGCCTGCCAAGCGAACGCAATGCCGATGGGAAAGAAGGCGAATCCTTTGATTGGGGTCCCGTCAATGTGGCCGATGAAGAGATGGGCGACACACGAGTAACCAACTGGGCCATGACGAAACTGGAAGACCCCAGAGCTAAACCGTTCTTTCTTGGTGTCGGTTACTATCGGCCTCACATTCCGCTCTTTGCTCCACAGCAGGACTTTGATGCCTTGCCACCCGTTGAAGCCATTGAACTGCCTGCACATAGGCCTAACGACTTGGACGATCTCGGGAAGACGGGAAAGAAATTCGCCCTGGATCCTATCACAGCCGGTACTCACAAGCTGGTGGCCGATCATGACCAATGGAAACAGGCCGTGCGGGCCTATTTGGCCTGCATCACTTATGTGGACCGGCAGATCGGACGGCTGATATCAAAACTGGAGGCCAGCCCGCATGCCGACAATACCTGGATCATCCTATTCAGCGATCATGGCTGGCAGTTGGGTGAAAAGCAGCACTGGGGTAAATGGACAGGCTGGAGGGCATCCACCCGCATCCCCCTCATCATCGTCCCCCCGGCGAACTTTCAAGCAGCACACGGACAGATCTGTGCCCAACCCGTTAGCCTGATGGATCTGTACCCCAGCTTGATCGAAGTCTGCCACTTGGCGAAAAAAGAAGGCGTCGCCGGTCAATCATTGGCCCCGTTGTTGATGAATCCGGACCAAGTGACTGACCGAGCTGTCGTCACCGCCTTTGATCCTGGCAATCATTCACTCTCCACCCGTGATTGGCGTTACCTTCGATATGATACCGGCGAAGAAGAGCTATACGACATCCAGACCGATCCGCATGAATGGCACAACCTTGCGGCAGATCCGGAACACCTGACTAAACTCGGCGAACTGCGCAGAAAGCTTGATGAAGAACTGGAGAAAATCCGTACCACTGACACACCATGACCAAGTTCCTGTTTTTGTTTTTGGGGTCCCTAGCCTTTCTACCCGCCCAAGCGGCACAGCCCGCCCGCAAGCCTAACATCCTTTGGCTCATTGGCGAAAACCTGTCCCATGATCTGGGCTGCTATGGAGCGAAGGATGTCCACACCCCCAATCTTGACCGCTTGGCGACTGAAGGCGTGCGCTATACCCGCGTCTTTTCCACCAACCCTGCATGCGCCCCCAGCCGTTCCGCCTTCTTTGTGGGCATGTATCAAACCTCGACAGACACCCACCCCATGCGCGCGCATCGCACAGATGGCTTCAAGCTGCCTGAAGGTGTGAGGCCTGTGACGCATCGCCTTCGAGATGGAGGGTATTTCACAGCCAACATCAAGACCGTGGGTAACGAGAGTGTGGGCACGGGCAAACTGGACCTCAACTACGTCAACGAAGGCCCCATTTACCATGAAAACTCCAGCCAGTGGGAAACGCTGAAAACCCGCCAGCCCTTCTTCGCTGTCGTGAATGCAGAGGAGAGCGAGTATGACATCTACGACCGCAAGAGCGCTGAAAAAGACAGGGTCGAGTGGGTGGGGGAGCGCATCCATGTCCAGCACGCCAAGCCAGAGACCGTCACACCGCCGCCGTACTACCCAGAACACCCCGTGGTGCGACAAGAGTGGGCACGATATCTAAATTCGGTTTCCGGCATGGACCTGCGCTTTGGCAAAGTGCTGGACCAGTTGCGGGCCGATGGCCTCGAAGACGATACGATCATCATCTTCTTCGGCGACAATGGCCGTCTGGAACCACGCGGTATTCACTGGTGCTATGACAATGGTTTGCGCGTGCCTATGATCATCAAATGGCCCAAGAGCTTCCCTGCCCCGGTCCAAATCAAACCGGGAACCGTGGATGACCGCATTCTCAGTTTGATTGATGTGACGGCCACCACCCTTGCGTTAGCAGGACAGTCGAAACCGCTTCTGATGCAAGGGCGTGTTTTCCTGGGAGAGCAGACCGAGCCCCCGCGCACTTTCGCCTTTGCCGCCCGTGACCGCATTGACGAGACTCAGCAGCGAATCCGCTCCGTGCATGACCAACGCTATCACTACATACGCACCCTTTCGACTGGCCCTACCTTTTCATCCCTCAACCGATACAAGGAAAAATGTTTTGCCATCATGCCTGTCATGCACGGCCTCCATGCGCAGGGTAAACTCACCGGCCCGGCACTGGAACTCATGCAGCGGACCGGACCCTGTGAAGAGCTCTACAACACTCAGACGGATCCACATGAGGTAAAGAATCTTTTGACCTCCCAGGAGCCCGCCGACCGCGAAGCCTTGACCCGTCTTCGCGCTGCACTCGATACCTGGATGACAGAAACCGGAGATCGAGGAGCCATTCCCGAACCCGCAGAGGTCACCGCCCCGTTTGCCCAGGAGATGCATCAATGGTTCGGCACGCCATCCTGGGCACTGCCAGCCAAATAGGCATAAAAAAGCGCCAACCGCTGCTTTCAGCGAATTGGCGCTTTTCTAAAATGGTGGAGGCGAGGGGAATCGAACCCCTGTCCGAATAACCGTAAGTTGGAGCTTCTACATGTTTATCCGGTTATTTAATCTCGATGAGAGGTCTTCAACTGGCAGAATACCTTTCACCCAGCGTCCTGTTGAATCTCGCTTTCGACCCGGTCGCCCGATCAGCCAGCCAGCCTGGAAGTGTCATCGTCGAGGCTACCAGACATTGCCCCGAAGATGTCGCGGTGCTTAGGCCGCGAGAGCTAGCTCAGAAGAGTTTGCTTTTATTTGTTTGATCCGAAGATTAACGAGGCCAACGAATCATCCTCGACATGCCACCCCGACCGCAGACTACCCGTCGAAACCAGGACGCCCCCATGTCAGTGTTGACGCATTGATAGTCGCGGTACTTGGCTAAATAGTCAAGTTTTCTTTCCAGTCCAAGGAATGGGCTTCATCGGCACATATCCACTTAGCCCTGCTCTGCAAGCAGTGCGGAAAGAAGCTCGTCCAAGGACATGCTGACGATGGCCGTGATTTTGTCACTCATGGCATATGGGAGGATGAGCTGCCGCCCATGTAGCATGGAGCCACAACTGTAAACGACATTGGGCACATACCCTTCACGCTCATTCCCCTCTGGACAAAGGAGTGGCTGGCTGAGGCGACCAATGACGCGGGTGGGGTCTTCCAGATCCAGCAGTGCTGCGCCGATGCAATACTTCCTCATCGGCCCTACCCCGTGGGTAATGACTAGCCAACCGGCTTCCGTTTCGATAGGTGAACCGCAATTGCCGATTTTGACGGACTCCCACATCTCTGCAGGACGCAGGAGAACTTGAGGATCACTCCAGTAGTGTGAGTTGTCTGAAAACATGATGAAGAGGTTTTCATCATCCTGGCGCGATAGCATGGCATAGCGGCCCGCTATCCGTCGTGGAAACAAGGCCATGCCCTTGTTTTGCACCGCACTGCCATTCAGGGTGAGCACACGGAAGTGCAAAAAGTTCTCTGTTTCGATGAGCTGCGGCAGGATGGCTCGCCCGTTGTAAGCCGTGTAAGTGGCAAAGTACATCACGGAACCATCATCATCTGTGAAGCGCACAAAACGTGCATCTTCGATACCGTTGCTCTCATTCAGTGAAACTGGGAAGATGATGCGCTCGCTCATGGCGAGGGTGGGTGAAAAGAGGAGTTCGTAATTGGAGTCTGCCAGCCACTGAATGCAATCTAAGGTGCGACTGAGATCCTGCGTTGCCGGCCTTGTTTCATCGCGAACAGAGCTCACACTTTTATTGAGATCCGTGCGGGTAAAATGATCAGCCAGGGGGGCAAGCACAGCATTGGTATGGTCGTTCTCAAAGCCCATTTCGTGAAGCTTGATGATGAACCGTTTCTTCCGATAACTAGGATTCGGTACAATGTCTGGCACCGTTACATAACGGGAAACGGGGTCCAGCGTGATGCTTCCATTTGAAGCACAGATGCCGGAACGAAACTCAATCGAAGAGATGTGCCCTTCCCCCGTCGCTCGTAGGCTCATGATGAACCTTAAATCGCCTTCGGCCAACCCGCTCTGATCAGGGTGCGGCACCATGGAGGGATTGAACAACGCTGCGGATTCCAAGGCGTATTCGCCTGAAAACAATGCCCCGATCAGCAACTGTCTCGCCGCTGATATAGGACGATGGGTGAAGATGTGATGCTTCACTTTTTCATAGTGAGCCTGGAGGGGTGTCTCGACATCGAAATGACGGGAATCAAACTCTCGTCTTACCGAGGCTAGTTCACTTACCGCCTCCTCTTCCGTTAAGGCTAAAGCGCGACCGATGATGGTGGTCACCCGATGGACCTCGGAAGGAATAAAGGGACGAATGATGACACGAGCGCTTTCAGGTAGCAGTGTCACCTCATGGCGGCAGAGGTGAACTGATTTCATAGGAGGATCTGTGAGGGGGTGATTAATTGTTGGAAGCTATTCATTTCAGCTAGCGCTAGATGGAAGGCCAAGGTGGACTCGGCCCCCTGGTTTTCATTCACGCGATCCGGATGCAGGCCATCACTACAGCCGCCAGTGGTCGAATCATAAAGAGGCAGACCTAAATCATTGCGACCAAGAAACCATTCAAACGCACGCTTAGCCTCACGAGGCCATGCTGCATCCTGCGTGGCACGAAATGCCTCTAGACAGGCACAGACCATAGCTTGAGCCTCGACCGGTTGTTGATCAAAATCCGCTCGCGCACCATCGCGCTGGTAAAACCCATTGCTACCGATGGGCCTAAAATGACCTGCCTGAGTGCGCTGAATGGAGACAAGCCAACGGAGAGTCTTGAGCCCGATCTCCAAGGCTTCGGGGTGAGGCATGTGCTGACCGCTAAGAATGAGGGCCTGGCAGATGCGCGCATTGTCATAGGTGGCCCCGGGCTCAAACCACGGCCAGTCTTCCGTGGCATAAGCATTCCAGAGATTGACCAAGCGATTCGTTAAAAGCTCCCGCATGGCTTTCACCTGTGTCTTTGCATCATCTGGGTTTTGACGAAGGTATTCGTGGATGCCTAACAAAGTAAATGTCCACGCACGCGGAGAGGTAAAGGCCGCCACGGCTCCTAGACCACGCTGGAAAAGCTGCGCCGAAAGCCTACGATGCCCTTCATTACGCGAACGCCCTGCCCCTGTGCCTGCGGCCCACAAAGCGCGACCATGACTGTCTTCACTGCCTGCTTCCTCCAACCACTGGCGACCATGGCTCATAAAATTCCGAAAACGTCCGGTCTCGTAATTGAGCGCCGCCGCTAAAAAAGCGAGGTAGTTGGTGGCTAAGTGATCCAAACTGGAAGGCGTGGGTTGACTTCCCAGTTCGTCCAGCAGATTGCACAGAATGAAGGCGCGGGCGTTATCATCCGTGCAGTAGCCTTCATGAAAATTCGGCACATTGAAGATCGCATGCTGATAGATGCCGGTGCTATCGCTCATGCGGATCACATGGTCTAACCGCAAAGGCGGCAGAGCGTAAGGTCGGCTATTCAAAGTCCACCCAGCGAAGGCTTTTCTTGATGTAGCTTTGCGATCTGCCCGCGCATGTTGGAAAGATTCCAGATAACGCTTCGCTACCGCAGGCCATACCATCTCACGACCCATGGCATAGGCATCATGGCGGATCTTTTCCCATCTAGCCGGGTCATCCAAGAGGCCGCAAACACCTGCTGCAATGAGGGCAGCATCACGGAAAGGCACCAATACACCTCGGCCATCCGCTAACAACTCTTGGGCGTGCCAATAAGGAGTGGAAACCACCGCCTTACCGGCCCCAAATACATAGGCTAGAGTGCCTGAGGTGACCTGGGCTTCATTCAGATAGGGCGTGAGATAAATATCCGTGGCTCCGATGAACTCCTTCAGGTCATCCGCCGAAACAAAACGATTGTAGAAGATGACGTGATCTTTGACACCACGATCCTCCGCTAATCGCTCCAATCCCAAACGATACCGTTCCCCTTCCCTAGCGATGAGATGCGGGTGCGTGGCACCTAGAACCAAATAAACCACATTTGGATGCTGTCTCACGATCTCGGGCAAGGCCTCAATCACATGCTCAATGCCTTTTCCAGGACCCAGGAGACCAAAGGTGAGGAGTACCTGACGCCCTTCCACACCAAACTGGTCTTTGTAAAAAGCCGAATCCACAAAGGGCATATCGGGGATGCCGTGAGGAATGACATCCACCTTAGCTTCCGGCACCTGATAAATTTCGCGCAGAATCTCGGCCCCTTTATGGGCCATAACGATCAAGCGATCACTCCGACGAACCAATTCCTCCATCACTAGACGCTGAGCCGCGTTGGGCTCACTCAGAACTGTGTGTAAAGTCGTCACCACTGGCATGCGCACTTCTTTTAAAAGCGCTAGTAGATGGCTGCCTGCAGCGCCTCCATAGATGCCAAACTCGTGCTGTACGCACAGCACATCTGCATTGTTAAAATTCAGGTAATCTGCGGCTCTCCGGTATGAGTCGAGATCCTTTTCCAGCAATTCAAACCGAACGCGTGGTGGGTAATCGTAACCAATCGAACGATCATTGACGGCCCCCACAAAACATTCTGCTTCGGTAGCAACTGCAGCCACCGATTCAGCGAGATCATGAGTGAAGGTGGCGATCCCACAAAGGCGCGGCAGGTAATCGCCCAGAAAGGCAATGCGCTGCGGCAAGGAGGAACCGCTCAGGATAAACCTTTCAGGTGCTGCGACATAGCTCACCAGACAGCCTAGCCAACTTTAAGCAAGAGATGCTTTCACACCCGCCCACCCCATACCTGGGCAAAGTGATGTGCTAGGCGCAGCTTTTGGGCGACTTTGACAGGTATCACAAATGGATATAAGGCCGACTCACCTAAGCTGTTGGAGATCTCATTAAGCACCGTTGACAGACAAATCCAGCGCTGGAGCCAGGCCAAAAATTCATCGTTGGCGACAGGGTCATGCTTCAAAATCGTCGGTAAAAAACCCGCCTCCACTGGCATCATGACCAGGGGAAGAGCGACGTGTTGCACTTGAATACCGAGGCCTTCGCAGGTCTCGAGACCATCAGCAATCTGGAGATAGTGGGCCCAGGTCTCGGCCCAGTCTTCCCATGGGTGAGAGGCAGCATAACCAGTGATGTAGTTTTGTTCCCACCCCGTTGAAGGACCTTTTTGATAATGCGCGCTCAAGGCCCCTGCATAGTCCAGCCATTCATCTCCAAAACGTTCACGAAAAGCCATACGCAAGGGGTCTTCCCAGGGGAGATTGGAGAGAAACCGCTGCCAAAGGTAATGTGCGCTTTCGTGACGAAAGTGGCCTAACAAGGTGCGACTATTTTCCCCCAACTGCTGCCGATTGATTTGGCGGTAGGTATCATCGGCCTCTTCAAGATTCACTGTGATCACGCCATTGAGGTGCCCTGTCGTGACGGTGGGATTGGAAACAGTGCTGATGATGTCAAAGGCGAGGCCATCCGCCGGGTTTTCTGATTTTAAAGGCAATGTGATGCCAAGATGCCGGAGTGTGTAGATGAGCCGTTTTTTAGCCATCTCCATGCGCCCCCATAGCAGGAGATTGCGCCCTGAATTCAGGTCGGGAATAGTGCGATTCATCAGGCACCCCACACAAAGCTTCTGGCGAGAATTCGCTGGGACGAGCCAATTACAAACCCCGTGCTTCACGCCATTTTCACAACGTTTCATGCCCATAGAGGGCTGGATCCGCAACATTTCGGTGGTGTAAGGATCATAACCCACCTCCTTCCCACATTTTAGACAGCGCGAACTGCCAAAGAAGATCACATTGCCACAGTCACAGTTGAATCGTTGCATGAGAAAAAGGGCGGCAACTCCTGAATGAAGCGGCATCTAGCCTTTCGTCGCTTTTCCGTGTGATGTCATGCAAAGGTTACCCACCCCAGTATGAAGGTTCATCTCTAGGCTTCGATCATTTGTCAAAGCTGCCGATGTGTGCAAGTCGTCTCGGGTGAATCTCAACCAGCCTCGCATCGAAGTCTCCGTCGGCACTCAAACCCTGGTTCTGTGGGATGGCATCCGCCAAGTGAAGCGCTGGCCCTGCAGCACTTCCAAGTATGGCCTAGGCTATACGGAAGGGAGTAATAAAACCCCTCTTGGAGGTTTCATCGTCCGGGAAAAGCACGGTGAAGCGGCACCTTCAGGAACGATTTTTAAATCTCGCCAGCCGGTGGGACTTTGGACAGAGGATCTAGTGACTCAGGATGACCTCATTTTGAGCCGCATTTTGTGGCTAGACGGGGTGGAAAAACGCAATGCCAACACTTGGCAGCGCTACATTTACATTCATGGCACCAATGACGAGCGCAGCATTGGCCGACCTGCTAGCCATGGGTGTATTCGCCTCAAAAATGCGGCCATGATTGAACTCTACGACCTGACCCCTGTGGGAACAGCGGTCTGGATCTGCGAGTAAGGCAGCCTACTCCACATCGCCAAAACCTGAGAGGACGAGTTCCTCCAGGTCTGCCATGGCAGCCTCAGCATCCACACCTTCGGTCGTCAGCTTGATCACCTCTCCCCGGCCAGCCGCCAGCATCATGAGGCCCATGATGCTTTTACCATTCACGGGCTCTTCATCTTTTTCCACCCAGACGTCGCATTTATACTTGCTGGCACGCTTGACAAACTGCGCCGCAGGACGGGCATGCATGCCCATCTTGTTTCGGATCGTGAGGTCTTTGCTGAGAGTCATGCGGGTGGGTTGGCTAGGCGCGTATTAACCTATCTGGTCGTCCGCCATCTTTTTCAACAATCTTTGATCAAACTCTACCGCGCTGTTGTAGCCAAAGGTGCGCAATTTGTAATTTAAGGCGGCTAATTCGATCAAACCAGCCACATCTCGGCCGGGTGCCACCGGAATATCCACCTTGGCGATGGTCATTCCCATGACCTCGGTCGTCTGGTTTTCCATGCCCACTCGCTCGAGGTCATTGGATTCCTGGAGGTGCACGAGATTCACCGCCAGATCCAGCCTTTTGCTCATTCTTACAGACCCCACGCCGAAAAGTGCGGCGACATTGAGAATCCCCAAGCCTCGGATTTCGATCATGTTTCGGGTCATTTCGGGGGCAGAGCCCACGATTTCCCGTTCTTCGACAAGGCGTAGGCGCACGGCATCATCCGCCACTAGGCTGGCACCCCGCTGCAGGAGGCCGATGACGCTTTCACTTTTACCACAGCCGCTTTTCCCCTGTACCAGCACACCGATGCCCTGCACATCCACCAGGCAGCCGTGCACCAGCATGGTGGGGGCAAAGGCCCACTCCAGCTTGATCGTGGCTGCATTGATGAATTTCATGGTGATCATGCTGGTCTGGAAGACGGAAATCCCGGCTTCATTCGCGATGGCTACCAGTTCCTCACTCAAGCGATGCCCACGGGCCACGATGAGGCAGGGAATCTCCCAACTGCACAGTTGGCTGAAACGAGCCGCGCGCAGTTTTGGCTCCAGTCCTTCCAAAAAGGAATGCTCAGAATTCCCGATGATCTGCACCCGCTTGTAGGCGAAGTAGGTGAAGAATCCCGAAAGGGCAAGACCTGGCCGATTCACCGAAGGCTCTGAGATCTTGCGTTTGAAGCCCGCATCGCTGCCGACCAAGCGCAGCTTCAAAGCCTTTTCGTTGGTTTTGAAAAACTCCTCCACCGTGATGGCCGAGGGACGTTTCATTTTTGAGGAGGGACTCATGGCCGTTCATTTTAGCGGGAGAATGTGCCAGCCCAAGTAGAATCCTGGAATTTGCGCTCCTGCGCTTTATGGTTGGCGACCAAATTGCCAACGCGTAGGCGCTCCATCCTTACCTTTCAGTTCGATGGATTGGATCTCAAGATCCGACGTTGATCCTGCCGGGGTAATCCTCAAATGAATCAGCGTCCCTTTGATTGGGAGTGCGAGTGTTACCTCCTGCCAATCTGCCCCAGCAGGCCACTCAAAAGGGATCTGGTTCGCTGGGCTGAAGTCCCCTTCCGCTTTCGTCCGCCAACTCACCGTAGCCGCCCCCCCTTTCCTTGCTCGCCCTCGCAGAGTGAGTGCGACGGGGCCCGAAACGGAAAGAACTGGGCGTGTGATGAAAACGCGTGAGGCTTTTGCTCCTTTGCCCTGTGGCACGAGTCGCAGACCAGTTTCTGTTTCTTCGAGACTGCCGTTTCGGCAAATCCAGCCCTGCACATTTCCTGGTTCTACCGCCACCGTAGGAACCGCTGGCCCCGCTCCTGTCTTCACATGATCTGCAAAGAAAACCACATCTTGGGGGTGCAATGGCTCTGCGGCTCCTGGACGCTGCAAGGTCTGACTCCAAGCTTTGAGTTTTGCATCCAAACGAGCGGCGATTTCAGGATGCTTGGCCAACAGATTTTTCGTCTCGCCATTGGGCAAAGAAACGTCAAAAAGAAAGGTCTCTTTGTTCCCCAGATGAATCAACTTCCAGGGGTGCTCCAGAACGGCGGCCTGGCTGCGCCAACGCCAAAAAAGGGCTTGATGGGGAGCTGCCTTGTTTTCTCCCAGAAGGTGCGGCATGAGGTTTACCCCATCCAGAGCCTGGTCATGGGGCAGTCCTGCTAGCGCCACGGCAGTCGCAGCCACGTCCAGATTCATCACAGGCTGCTCATACACTTTTCCCGCAGGAATCTGGCCTGGCCATGCCGCGACAAAAGGCACCCTGACACCGCCATCCGTCAGCATACCTTTTTCACCGACCAACGGGGCATTCAGAGAACCATTCCAAGCCCCACGTTTAAGAGGTGCCCCATTGTCTCCAATGAAAAAAATCAGTGTGTTTTTCTCGGCACCCATCTCCTGGAGCTTCGTCCGCAGTCGCCCGATGCCATCATCCATCGCCGCGATCATTGCCAAGGCCTGACGGCGTTCCTTCGGTAGATGTGTGGGTGTCTTGGAAAACCACGGTTCTGGTGACTCCAGCGGCACGTGAGGCGCATACCAAGCGAGGTATAGGAACCAAGGCACCTCCGGCTTCGCCACTCTTCGATCCAGGAAACTCAGTGCGGCCTCTGTCTGCACTGTGATGCGAAAACGATCATCCGAGACCAGTCTTGGCGCATCCTCAAAGGGCTTTCCGTCGAGCCCATGGGAGGCATAATACTGGCGCATTTCTCCGCGCCAGTATTCATCAAAGCCATGCCTATGAGGCATGTGATCCGGCAGGATACGTAAGGTCTTTGGACCTTCCTTTTTATTCCCTAGATCCAGATGCCATTTACCGCACATGCCGGTGACATACCCTGCCTGTTTCAGCCTCTCTGGTAAAGTCAGCACATCTAAGGGTAGCGGTCCCTTGTTGTTATCATCCACTCCAAAACGATTCTGGTGGGTGCCCGTAATGACGCCAGCACGGGAAGGAACACACTGCGGTGCACTGACATAACCCCGAGAAAAGCGTACTCCATCCCGAGCGAGCTGGTCCAGGTGAGGCGTTTTAATATCTGGCTCCACTCCTTGTAGCGCTAGATCCGCCCAGCCGTGATCATCGCTGTAGATCAGCAGGACATTCGGTGCCGCACCAAGCCCTCGATGAAAGCTGAAGAGGCCAATGAGTGCGAACAAAAGAACTGCTTTCATGAATTTTCGTAAACTGGACTAACTATCTTTACTTCAAATCATGGCTTCGTGAACGGCAGCCATTTTTGCAGCACCTTACCATCGCCCCCCATGAGAGAAAGATTGGAAATCTCGACCCTGCCCTTTCCCTGAGCGGGATCCAGACGCAGAGAATGGAGACTCTTCACGGGTAGCTCGACATCCCGCTCTTGCCATTCACCGTCAGCCACCCCAGGCAGAGGCACCGTGCGATCTTTGTGGAAAGGCTGCCCTTCAGCGCTGGTGTAATAAATCAAAGGCTGACCTTTAGCCGTGCTCCTCCAGCGGATCCGCACCGTCATGGACTCATTCTTACCTGGAGGCACGACGGTGGTCGCCAACCAGGGATCTCCCCCCGTGCACTCGATGACCAGTGTGCCCTCGGGGGTGAGTTGCAGCTTCGCCTGGTCGTTCGATTTCCAGCCGCCGACCACACGCCCTTTGGCAGTGGGTTCACTCTTAGCCTTGTAGGCTGGGTTGAGCCGCGGCACCACCGCTTCGGTGTGCTTTAAATAATCGCTGATTAGTTTGTTGAGTTCAGAAACCAACTCGGGTTTTTGAAGTGCCACGTTCTTCGTTTCACTCACGTCTTCCGCGAGATTATAAAGTTCCAATCGATCACTCCCATCTTCAGCCGCAGCAAAAAAACGAATCAACTTCCAGTCTCCACGACGCACCCAAGTGCCCGGAAGAAAACCTTCAATATCTGATCTACCCCCATGGGGGAAATGGCAGAAAATGGCTTCACGCTCCACCTTTCCACCCTTCATTGCGGGCGCGATACTCACACCATCCAGAGGCTGCCCTTCTGGAGACTTTAATTGGCATAACTCCACCAACGTGGGAAAAAAATCCACACTTTGTACCACCTCAGCACTGCGACTGTCTGGCTCCACATGGCCAGGCCAAGAAATGAGCAAGGGCACCCGCGTACCACCTTCGTAGTTGCTGGCCTTACCACTTCGGAAAGGGGCGTTACTTGTCACCGGCACATTGGAATAACTGCTGTTTTTACCCATCGCTTCTTTGGGCACATTGTGCCACGCCCCATTGTCACTGGTAAAAACAACGAGAGTTTTGTCAGCGATCTTCAGCTCTTCCAAAGTCTTGGTTAGGCGACCTACGGCTTCATCCAGACTACGAATCATGCCAGCATACATGGGATTGCGCTGACCACTCGTTGGGTCGGCATGTTGCGCAGCCTCGGTGATGTAGTCTGCTTTGGCCATCCAGGGAGAGTGCACACTGAAAGCCCAGTAATTTAGAAAAAACGGGCGATCCCTGTTCTCACGCATGAATTTCACAGCCTCTTCGGCCATGCGGTCTTCGATATGGTCTCCAGGCTTGCCCTCGTTCTTCCAGAAAGCCCAGGGGGCGAAGTAGCCATTGCCACCACCCGGCCCTGGTCCAGGTGTATGCGGAAGATCCACATCAAAACCCTGCTCCAGGGGCGAATAAGGCGCGGGCCCTAGATGCCATTTACCAAAATGTCCCGTTCGATAACCTGCCTGCTTAAAGAGCTCCGCAAGGGTCACATACTCCGTCCGCATCCGCGTCACCGATTCCGCCCCCAGGACCCGGGTTTGAGGTCCGCCTTTCATCAAGGCCTTTTCCAAAATCACCTGAGGCACATGACAGGCTGGGGCTGTAATCCCGGTGCGGGCCGGTGCCATTCCTGTCAGGATGCTGCTGCGAGTGGGTGAGCACAAGGGGCTTGCCGAGTAAGCCTGGGTAAAAAGCATGCCTCGTTTCGCCAACGCATCCAAATGAGGAGTTTGATGAAAAGTGCTGCCATAACAGCCTAGATCCCTCCCGCCCAAATCATCTGCGAGAATGAACACAATGTTAGGCCGGACGTTATCGGCAGCCAGTGCAATACCACAGGCAAACAAGGAGATGAAAATAAAAAGGCACTTCATGATAAATCGGACAGAGATAGAGAATCAGTGTTTCTGGACTGGGAATGGGGGAGGGCCTCCAGCACGATGCTCCAAAGAATCTTCCATCTTCCATTTCGGCAGCAGGATCTTGATCTCTTCAGGAGTGGGAATCTTCCACATAGAAAGTCGTGGGTGTGCAACACTGAGAGCTAAGTCATCACCGAATTTCACCTGCATCTCGGCCAGCTTTTTCAGCATGGTTTGTTTGCGTTCCTGAAGCTCTGGCTGGAGCGAAAGATCCTGCATCTCTAGAGGATCTGCTTCCAAGTCAAAGAGCTGAGTCACATCTGTCTGGGGATAACGGATTAACTTATAACGTTCATCCCGCAGGCCACGTTGTTTGTCCATGTAGGTCAGCAGCAGTGCCTCACGCATGGTTTTATTATGCCCTAAAATCACCGGTTTGAAGGAGATCCCATCTATACCCTCGGGTTTACCTGCCCCGACCAAATCACACACCGTGGGATAAATATCCAGCAAGTGCACCAATGCAGCGCTCTTCCCCTTTGGAATACCGGGTCCAGCTACGACCAACGGAGCCTTTGCACTGTGGTCATAGAGGTTCTGCTTGCCTAACAAACCATGGCTACCAATAGCGATCCCCTGATCCGCCGAAAAAACAATGAGGGTGTTCTCCATCAAGCCACGCTCCTGCAAAACTTGCAGCAGACGACCAATCTGTGTGTCCAGTCCAGTGATCGTCGCATAATAATCCCGCCAAGTACGGCGAATCTCTGCCTGTGAGCGCGGCCAGGGGGAAATCATTTCATCTCTCACCATCATCTCGCCGTTGTCAAAAGGGTGCACGGGCAAGTAGTTCCTTGGCAGAGGCATTTGTGCCTCCACATAGAGATCTCGATAAGACTGCGCGGCGACTCGGGGGTCATGCGGATTGCTAAACCCCAAATACATGAAGAAAGGTTTCGTGTCCGAGCGACGGCTTACGAAATCAATGGCTCCATCAATAATCTCACGGCCAGGTTCTCCATGCTCACGATCCATGTGATCTTGCTCAAGGTAATGCACGTGATCAAACTTCGCCTGGATGAGATTGGCAGAGTTCCCCTTCTTCCCAAAGTGCCAAGTTTCATAACCCGCAGCCTTCATGGACAAAGGAAAATTTGGTCCGTCTCCAGGACTCATTTTTCCTCGACGCGCTTCCGGCGCACCTGCTGGCAGGTAGTCCTTCCAGCGTGTGTAGGCCCGGCCGCTCATCATCATGTTTCGGCTGGGCATGCAAACCGCCGGCGAATTGCCTCCCAAATTGTAAGCATTGGAAAAGGTGAAACCACGCTGCACCAAGCCATCTAAGTTTGGTGTCTTTACCACAGGATCGCCCAGGGCTCCCAGTGAATCTGGGCGCATATCATCGGCAAACAAAAACAGAACATTTGGCGGTGCAGCCGATGCCAAGCCACAAAGGAGGAGCAGGCAGAATAATAGCAGTGATTTCACAAGCGGGTAACGTTGAGACAACGACCATGTTTCCAGTCATCTGGAAAGTGTGTCTGTTTAAGCAAAAAGATCCGCCACGGCCTTCCCCTTACCATCTTCTGTCACATAAAAAGGCCGACCTTCGATAAGGTATTCCGTCTTCGGACTGATGCCCATTGCGGTCATGATCGTGGCGTGCAGATCCATCACACTCACTGGATTTTTGGTCGCCACCAGGGGGCGTTCATCTGCCGTTTCCCCATAAACATAACCTTTTTTCACACCACCCCCAAACATCACCACGCTGGTCCCTGCGGTAAAATGCCGATGCAGACCGTAATGTTTCATCTCCTCCAATCGCTCCACCTTAAAGGTAGCTTGATCATTGGCATTGGATCCCGGCTTACCCTCCATGATGGCATCTCGACTGAACTCACTGGCAATGACAATCAACGTGCGGTCTAACAATCCACGTTCTTCAAGATCCCGCACCAGGGTAGCGATGGGTAAGTCCATCTCCTTGTGCAGTCCGTCCACGGTGGTGTGACCATCCTTGTGGGTATCCCATTGGAAAAAGGGCACATATTCCGTCGTCACTTCCACAAATCGCACGCCAGCCTCCACCAGCCTCCGAGCCAACAAGCAGCCGCGACCAAAACGCCCCGTGTCATATTTGGCGTAGTTCTCCTTGGGCTCCAGAGTGATGTCGAATGCCTCACGTTCTTTCGAACTCAACAAACGATAGGCATTGTCCATGCTGCGGATCAAGGACTGCTGCTGGTGATCACTCATGTAGTCACGCTGCGGGCTTTGATCCACCAGTTTGCGGAACAGCTTGTCCCGACTGGCAAAGCGACCTGCATCCATGCCCTTCGGGGGCCGCACAGAGGTCGCAGCCTCCTCTGGATAAGGCAGATTCATGGGCCCATATTCACTGCCGAAAAAGCCAGCCGTGGTGAAGGCTTTCAATTCTTCACTTTCGCCCACTCCTTCTAGCCTTTGGCCGATGTTTACAAATGAAGGCATAACCGCATTTCGCGGCCCCAGCACCTTCGCCATCCAAGAGCCAATGTGCGGGCAAGCCACCGTCTGAGGCGGGACATACCCTGTGTGCCAGTGGTACTGATGACGACTATGTAGGATGCTACCCAGATCCGGCTGCACCGCGCTGCGGATCAGCGTGGCGCGGTCCATCACTTGAGCAATATTTTCCAGGCCCTGACAGATTTTGACTCCATCCACGGCCGTATCAATTGCCGGGAAAGTGCTCAGCATTTTTGCCACTTCGACACCCTTTTCAAAGGGCACATAACGCTTCGGGTCAAAGGTCTCCGGTGCAGCCATGCCACCAGCCATCCATAGCAAGATGCAGGCATCCGCCTTCGCTTGGGGATGTTGCAACGCAGCGCCTTTCACCATTTGTGGAGCACCCGTCATCCATGCAGCCGTTCCAGCCGCTGCCAGCTGCTTGATAAAATCACGCCTAACAATGGATGCCGGTGCCTGGGTATCTAATTCGAGGTTCATGATCTGGATTCCACTAAAAGGTTAACGAACAAACAGAAACTCAGGCTGCATGACCACAGCCCATAACAGATCTTGGATAGGAATCACCGTCGGCTTTTCGCCGATGACTTCCAGGGCAGCTTGCAATTCCGTGCTGGTCGGATACCGGGAAAGAGCTGACTGATACACCCAGTTTACAAGCGCCTCGGGAGTTTTCCAGTCGCGCGCGGCCAGGGTCTCAGCACCACGTGCGAGCGTGGTCGTCAAGGCCTCACCATTGGAAAGATCCAACGCTTCCAATGTGGTAATCTCGTTTGGACGCATGGAGACGATTTGATCCCGATTGGGTCGCCCGAGAGAGCGCATCAGAAAATCGCTTTTCAGCAAACTTGCCCGCACCACGAGGTGACCATTTTTTCCACCTTGAGCCAGCAGGGCCGGGCCCTGTGAATCCAGCCGTTGCTTCCAGGCCCCGAGAGTTTTCACCACCACCGCAGGTTTCCAGCCCTTGGCCGCCACGGCTCCCAGTCGGCCTTCTTTGCCTTCCGGAATGGTAGCATTCCACTCCCAGGTGTCGTCGGTAGTCACAGAGATCTCTTTTCCATCCGCCAACTTAAGCCGAGCCTCAAAATACAACCCGGCATGATTGGGTCCTTTGCCGGCATTCGAGGCAACCACCACCATCGTATTTGGCCCAACCACGAGTTTGTCAACCAATGGAACGGCCACGATCTGCTCCCAGTTTTCGCTCCCCGTCACCTTGCGTCCATTGATGTAGAGAGAAAAACCATTGTCGCAGGTCATGATGGCAGAGCCCACAGCCACCGCCTGATCCAGCTTCAGAACTTTCCGAAGCAGGATCTTCTCCCCCGCAGGTGGCACGTTGCCCGGCAGTGCCGAATCTCCCCAGATCCACTTTCCTTGAAGTTGAATCTGCTTGGCTAGTGCAGGATCGGGCTTCCCACGGAACACGGAAGCATCCATCTTCGCTGGGGCGGCCCCAGTCAATCTCCAGACCGCGTCGAGAAACTGCTCCGCCGTCAACCGTTTGGAACGCACGCCTTTGAAAACATAAGCCGTATCCTCGACTTCGCCAGTCACCACCTCTCCTTGAGACTGGTAGATCTGAGAGGTGGCGATGAGTTGCAGAGTCTGCTTTAGATCGTAATCATTTTCCTGCAAATGAGTGGCTAGGAAGTCCAGCAGATCCGCATTCCAGGGAGGTGTGTCCATGGCATCCAAAGGATGCACGATTCCGCGCCCCATCAACCGATGCCAAAGACGGTTTACGATGGTACGCGTGAACCGTCCATTTTCAGGATGCGTCATCAGCCCGGCCAATTGCTGCAGGCGCTCTGCCCTGGGCGCGGTGGCCTCGACATTTCCAATCTCGGGAAACAACCAACCCGCTTTCGCCTGACGACCCACGGGCTTGTCACAGCGATGAATGTCTAGAGGCTTCTCGGCATAGATCGCGGCCAGTCCATAGGCTTCATCCAGTTTCCAACGGTCCACAAAGCTGTCGTGGCAGGAGGCACACTTCAGGTTGATGCCCAAGAATGACTGGCCAACGCTCTGCGCGAACTGGATTTCCACCGTCTGGCCCGCACTCACCTCGCCGCGCCATTTGATACCATCAATAAAACCCCGGCTGTCATCGGTGGGAGGCGCAATCAGCTCCCGTGTAAATTGGTCGAACCTTTTGTTATTCACCAAGGATTCATAAAGCCATTTGCTGATCTGCTTGCGCCCACCGGTGATGAATCCGGTCCCGCCGTAATCATTGCGCAGAAGATCGTTCCAAAACGTTAGCCAATGTTCGGCATAGTCCACATCCCGGGCCAAGACCGATTGCACCAAACGTTCCCGCTTGCCCGCCGTCTTGTCCGCCTGAAAGTCCGCCAATTCCTCCGAAGTCGGCAGCAGGCCGATGAGATCCAGATAAACTCGCCGCATAAAAGCGCCGTCTTCCAGAGTCTTGGGGCGCGCCACTTTCCGCTCCACAAAGTAGGCATCCACCAAGCGATCCACCGGGTTTTCACGTCCCTCCATGGCGGGAAGCAAATTTACTTGGCGTGGTTTTAGAGGCGGCTCATAGGCTGGCTTTTTAAAGGCAAATCCAGCTTCCCAGGGCAGCCCTTCCTCCACCCACTGCTTCAGCAGCGTGACTTCATCCTTGGTTAGCCCCGGCCCTTTCGGCGGCATGCGCAGGTCTTCATCCTCAGTGCTCACCACCTCCAGCAGCAGGCTCTCATGCGGCACTTTGACATCCACCACCAGACCGTTTTCCCCACCCGTCATCAGGGAACCACGATCATTCATGGAAAAGCCGCCCTTCTTCTTGTCTCCCATGTGACACTCCGCACAGTGCTTCCGCAAAACGGGAACGATCTGGTGCGCAAAGTCAACGGCTGCCCAGGTAGGGGCAGCTGACAGGAAGAGAAAGCAGAGCGACTTTTTCATGCAGTTGGTTGAGCAGCTTATCCCTTTCATACGGTCGGGCACAAGCCTGTCACTTTTCCGAAACGAACTACAGCCGACTAAAACATCAGCAAAGTTTGTATCGGATTTGGCAATCACTCAACTTTCAGCGCTGACGTCGCATAGCTATGCTTCGTGCATTCCCCCTTCCGATTGCTCCAGGATTGTCTTTGGCAATCAGCGGGCTGAGAGGCGGGGCCATGGATGGAGAAAATCTTAAGCTGAAGCAAAGCTCCGCCGCATTCACTCCAAATGCCCAGATTTGTCCAGCCTTACTCACTTCAAATGCTCCAACAGAAAGCCAAAGATGTCTGGATGTTTCACCTGGGGCCCACCCGTATAATTCAGTTCATACGGGATACCCACTTTCTTGAGCTTCTCTTCCAGACCCACCCCAAAGTTGACGGAGTGCGGTGGGTCTTTGGCCTCCTTGCCCATGGCAGGCACGGAGTCATAAAACAGATACACAGGCGGGTCATCCGAGGTCGCCAAGGCATAGGGCGAAAACTTTTCAATCCACGGCATCAGCGACTCCCGCTTGTCCACAAACTCCTGGTAGCTGGCCAATAGAAAAGCGTGATGACCATAATCATTGTTAGGAATCCAGTCGCGCATCTGCTGCGGGTCCAGGGATGTCTGTGGGACAAAGCCCAGTGCGCAGGTCAGCCGGGTAGATTCACGGGCCACTGGGTCCGCGCTTTTGGCATCGGCCATGTCCGGGTGAAAGGCCAGCCAGAGAGTATTAAATCCGCCCGCAGAACCGCCGCAGCCGCCGATGCGTGTTTTGTCTATTTTCCACTCCACGGCCTTGCTGCGTACGAATTGCAGCGCTCGGGCCGAATCATCCAGGCAAGCCTTCACTGGCGGCACACTTTTGTCCGCACTCACATCCGGGATCAGACGATAGTTGATGGACACCACTGAGATCCCAGATTCAAGACACTTCGCCAGAAAGTCTGGATTCGCCTTATCCCCATTCATCCAGCCACCGCCATGGATGAAAAAAAGCAGCGGCACCGGTTTGTCTGAAGCCGCCTGGTAAAAATCCAGCACCTGCTTTTCATGCTTCCCATAGGCCACATTGGCCAGCGTGGGCTTGGGTGCAATGGGGGGGTGAGCCAGGGCCGAGCAGGTCCAAAGACCTCCCGCAAGCAGCATTGTAATCGGAAACAATCTCATGAAGTCGCTCAGTCTAGTCCTTCCCAGATTTGAACAAAGGGCAAAAGTCATTTTTATCCGGCTGCAATGGGCGACCTCGTGGCATGGAACTTGCCTAAAATTTGCCTGAAGAGGGATCCGCCAAACTGCTTGACCGTTCCTCCTGAAACAGGCTTACTGGATTCTTTGACAGCAGTCTGCATGCTTGCCTTTCGATTGCCGACTGACAGTCCACGGCCAGTTCTTCCATCCCCCTCGATTTTCCTGCATGAACTTCACCTCTCTCCGGTCTCGGGTCATCTGGCTCACGCTTGTCGCCAGCATGATCCTTAGCCCTTTGGCCCAGGCTTTCGATACCGTGATCCTGGATGCCGGACATGGTGACCATGACCGCGGTGCTGCCATTGGTTACGTTTACGAAAAGCACCTCGCCTTGGATACTGCCCGGCGCGTGGAGCAGCTCCTGCGCAAAGAAGGCATCAAGGTCATCATGACCCGCAGCCGCGATGTGTTTATCCCCCTGCAGGACCGCTCCGCCGCAGGCAACCGCTACGGCAATGCCATCTTTGTCAGCGTGCACTATAACTACAACCGTGGCGGCAGCGGCAGCGGCGTCGAGACCTTCTACCACTTTTCCCGGGGCTACACCCTGGCCGCCTACATCCAGGCTTACTTGGTCCAGCGCACCCGCATGACCAATCGTGGGGTCAAGCACGCTAGTTTTCATGTCATCCGGAAAACGGAGCGCAACCCCGCCGTACTGGTGGAGTGTGGTTTCGTCAGCAATCCCACGGAGCGTGCCCGCATGATGACGGGTGAATTCCGCGCCCGCATCGCCGAAGGCATCGCTCAGGGCATCGTCGCTTACAAGCGGGCCAAATAAGCTGTCACGACCATGCTGGTGACATGCCGCCAGATGCAGGAGATGGAAGAACGTGCCTTTGCCCGGGGCGTGCAGGCAGCCGATCTCATGGAGGTGGCTGGCATCGGCATCGCCCAGGTCATCCGCCAGTTTTTCCCCGCAGCCGGCACGCTCATCCTCTACCTGGGAAGTGGCAACAATGCCGGAGATGCCCTGGTGGCCGCGCGTGAGCTTCAAAAAGAGGGCTGGAAAGTCTTCGCCCGACTGAGCGGCGAGCCTGGGAAAATGAAAGCCCTGCCGCTGAAGCATTGGAACGAAATAAAGAGCGTGGAATGGCTCCATCATCCGCCTCCTTCAAACCTCCAAGCTCCCTTGGTGTTGCTGGATGGATTGCTCGGCATCGGCAGTCGTGGACCGCTCCGTCCGACTTTGGCGGCCCTCTCCGCCGAAATGAACTGCCTGCGGCTCACTCATCGGGCGATCACCATCGCCATGGACATCCCTTCTGGACTCGATGGCGATACAGGACAGCCTCATCCAGACGCTGTCGTAGCGGACATCACCGCCACCATTGCCGCCTGTAAAATTGGCTTGGTAGCCGATGCAGCCACGCCACAGGTGGGTAGGCTGGCACTCGTTCCTCTGCCCCAACTGGACGATTTTTTGCCTCACAAAGCGACGTCCGAACGGCTGTTGATGCCAGCTTTTTTGCGACCGCACCTGCCGCGACGAAACTTTGACTTTCACAAAGGCCAAGCTGGTCGTGTGGGCATCCTCGCAGGTTCACCAGGATATTACGGCGCTGCAGAATTGGCTTGCCGTGCCGCCTTGCGTGCCGGGGCTGGTTTGGTCACTTTGATCGTCAAATCAGCCGCCTACGACATCCTCGCCCGGCGCGTCCCCGCTGAGGTCATGGTGAAATCGGTCAAAGATTACCGAGAGATCATGGAAATGCGCTGGGATGCCCTAGCCATTGGCCCAGGTCTGGGTTTTACGGATGAAACTGAATACCTCGATCTGATCCGTCAAACATCGGTGCGCTGCGTCTTGGATGCCGATGCTCTGACAGCACTGGCACGTCATGAAACCGAGACCATGAAGAACTGCGCAGCCTCGCATCTTTTGACGCCGCATCCCGGTGAAATGGCCCGGCTGATGCCGAACTCGGCCAACTTAACCCGACGTGAACAGGCGGAAGGGTGGGCGGCGAATCACAGGGGCCATACCCTTCTCCTCAAAGGAGCCCGCACCGTCATTTCGACCCACGGGCTGGACACTCTGTATAACACCACCGGACACCCAGGCATGGCCACGGGCGGCATGGGGGATGTGCTTACAGGAGTCGCTGCGGCACTCATGGGCCAGGGCATCCCCACGCATTTTGCCGCTGGTCTCGCCGCCTGGCTTTGTGGCAGGGCCGCCGAGATCCAGGCCGTCAATCAGGCTGCCGAAAGCACTCTACCGACGGATGTAATCCAACAACTAGGCCGAGCCTGGGCGGAGCTGTAACCTCCTTCTGCTTATAACTCTACCCACTCTCTCATTTCATAAAGTTTGGGATTTCGAATCGGTACCCGGTTCCCCTGAACTATCTTTTTAACGGTCGCAAAAAGGTCCACTTCACCGGTTTCTCCCAGCCCGCCAAATTCAGCCTCCAGCTTTTCCGGGTCTTCTCCAGCTTCCAGACGCTTGACCATCTCTCGTAACTCAGGAGGTGTCTTATCCCCCATGAGATCGGTCATTTTCCGCATCAAATGACCCAATTGTTTAGGATCGGGATTGTCTTCATGGATCGCCCCCATCTCACCCTCCACCTCCAGCATCAGGGCATCCATCTTTTCCTCATCTAGTCCAGCGAAAGGGTCCCCCTCCAGGTTTTCCTTCGCCTTGCCAATGATAGCAAAACGCGAAACCTGTTTTTGCAGGTTAAAAGCAGGGTTATCCGGGCAACTCGGCACCTTATTCCCATAGGCGAGGCTACGCGCGAGGAACTGATAAACCGTATTGTTCTCGGGGCAGTAAAACTCGTAAATGGGCATGATCTGAGGGGAAAGTAGCGGGATAGTCCTGAGGAGCGCCACCTTGATTTTGCAAAATGATCCACAAAGTGGACCTCCTCAATTCACATTCGCTGAGGAACGAGGTCGTCAGTGCTTCACAACAGCTTTTGCAAGACGACACGAAGGTGCCTGCGTCCTGGTGGGATGCCATTCAAAGCATGCAGCGCCTTTTTCAGGACTCGATCCTCGTGTTCCTGACAGAAACGGGTCAGTGTCAGCCCATGAGGCAGCCCATCCGTGCTATCGGCAACTTCTTGAAACCGCACTTCCCAGAGCTGCTCCGCCGTCGGTGGTGGAGGAAGATGCCGCTCGTCGTAGCCCCAGTAAACTTTCCAAGCCCACGGGATCATTACCACCACCCAAACCACACCCACGAGTATGGGCAGCCAAATCGGCAAGCCATCCAAAATCAGGAACAAGAAAAGCGGTGGAAAAAGCACCAAGCCCCAAACACCATCCCTGACGAAATTCCTCTTCCATCCCTGAAAGAAACCTATGGCATAGCGGCGGAAAGGAAAAGACATGAGGACTTTGAGGACGGTCAAAAAATAACTCTGTTTCTCCAAGAGCGAAATCATCCGTATGATTGCTTGTGAAATTTTTCACAAATTCGGGTTGCCCCTCTCCCGACGGCTCCGATAATCCCCAAACTCCGCTTTTCTGCCCATGTCTGCTCCCGCTGCCGCCGCTACCCCCACCGCACCCCCACCTGTTGACCTGGTGAATGTGCAAATTGACGGCGTCTGGTACAAGTTTCCCAAGGGCACCCGCATGATCGAAGCCTGCAAGCAGGTGAAGAAAGAAGTGCCGCACTATTGCTACCACCCAAAGCTTTCCAGCCCAGGCAACTGCCGCATGTGTCTCGTGGAAATGGGCATGCCGCCGCGCCCGGCCCCTGGCCAGGAAGCTGAAAAGGACGAACATGGCATGCCGAAAATCGGCTGGATGCCACGTCCCGTCATCGCCTGTGCGAACACCATCGCTGAAGGCATGGGCATCCGCACAGAATCCGTTTTGACGCAGGAATGCCGCAAGGGAGTGATGGAGTTCCTCCTCATCAACCACCCATTGGATTGCCCCATCTGCGACCAGGCTGGCGAATGCCGCCTCCAGGAATTCAGCGTGGAACACGGCAAAGGCGAGAGTCGCTTCCGTGAGAACAAGGTCAAAAAACCGAAGAATGTGGACATCGGTCCACGTGTCCGTCTGGACGATGAGCGCTGCATCATGTGCAGCCGCTGCATCCGCTTTACGGCGGAAATCGCGGACGAGCCTGTTCTTGGTTTCACCGAACGCGGCAGCCACACCACGCTCGCTGTGCACCCCGGCAAGCGCCTAGAGCACAACTACTCCCTGAACACGGTGGACATCTGCCCCGTGGGAGCCCTGACCTCCACGGATTTCCGCTTTCAACAGCGCGTCTGGTTCCTCAGCGAGACCAACAGCGTTTGCACAGGCTGTGGCCGTGGCTGCAACATGGAAATCGGTGCCCGTGGTGATACCATCTTCCGCCAGACACCGCGTGAAAACAACGACGTCAACTCCACCTGGATGTGTGACCGTGGTCGTCTCGACTTCCACTTCGTCAACAGTGAGTTCCGCCTTACAGATCCTCTGGTGAAGTCCGGTGGCAAGCATGAGATCAGCACCTGGGAAAAATCCATCCAAGCCGTGGCTGAAGGTCTTTCCGGCCTGAAAGGCGAAGAAATCGCCATCATCGCCAGCGCCCGCATGACCAATGAAGAGCTTTTCTTCGTCAAGCAGCTTGCTCGCATCCTAGGCACTGAAAATGTGGATGTCATCCAGCGTCAGGGTGAAGGAGACAACTACCTGTCTGCGGCTGACAAAAACCCCAACACCCTTGGGGCCAAAGAAATCCTCGGTATTGAACCAGGAAGCCGTATCGCAGGCATTACAGAACTGATGAGTCGTGGCCGCCTCCGAGCCGTTCTGGCTTTGGGAGAAAACCTCCTCAAAGTGGGTTTCGAACGTCGGGACATCGAGAAAATCGGTTTCCTCACCACCCTGCATATTTTGGCCAATGCCACGGCGGAACTTTCCAATGTGGTGCTTCCTGGCACAGCCTACGCTGAAAAGCGCGGCAGCATGATCAATGTCACGGGTCGCCTGCAAAAGCTCAACAAGGCAGTCAACGCTCCCGGCAATGCCCGCGACACTTGGGAAATCCTGCGCGATCTCGTCGTGGCCTGTGGTGGCTCCAACGGCCTTTACAGCGTTGAAGATGTCTTCAAGGGACTTTCCAACGATGTCTCCGTCTTCAATGGTCTTACTTACACGAAGATCGGCGATCTCGGCATCCCTCTCATTGAAACCAACGAGGTCATCCCTCTTCTGGAGCGCGAGAAAGAGCGCAAATCTAAAGGTATCATCGTTGGTTAATCCGTCCTCTCTGTAATCAGGGGCGATATCCATCGCAGACACTTCTCCAAATAAAAAAGCGCCAGAGTCTCCTCTGGCGCTTTTTTGTTTGATGACGGATTAGGCTTTAGCGCTTGGGCACCCACTCTGAGATGGGTTTCACAGGATTAACCGGGGGCGCTTCGCCCAGGGCAAAAGCGATGCTGATCGTCTGCGGCCCTTTCACGGCCCCCAGATTGACTTTGAGCACCTTAATCCCCGTCAGCTTTTTCATCTGCTCACTCTTCGGTTCTGGGGCGTCTTCTGCCGTAAAGATTGCTCCGGCAGGAGATAAAATCACGGCATGCAGGGTCTGCTCTTTGTCCTTCAGGGTGGCCTTACCACCCTCCACCGTCACCTCCGCACGCGTGTGCATGGACCACGTGACCGGGGTGGTATTTTTCACCGAAAGGTCATCTTGCAGCACCACATACGGCTTTGCCCCGCGCACCATCATGGCTCCACGGAAGGCATCTTTGGCGGCCTTGGAGTAGCCTTTGGAAAGATCCACGGCCGTGATGCCAAGAGCAGGAGTGCTATGGCTGACGATCACTGAGGCTTTGGCATCCAGCTCCTGGTTTCCGCCCAAAGAGATGGTGTTTTGCCCCGGAGTGCCTTCCACGTAAAGTTCATAACGTTTGGTCCGGTCTACAGCGGGTTTGAAGCCCGGGGCGCGATCACTTTCCCCTCCCAGTTCGATGCCCCAGCGTTTGCCACCAGCTTCCAAAACGAAGCTGCCTAAATCAAGCTGCGCCGTCGGAATGCTGTTGTCACCACCTTTCACGGCGACGTAATAGGCATCCTTTTCCCAACTGCTACGCAGGGCAGCCACTGAGCCACCTGGGAAGGAATAATCCATGCTATCAGGAGCGCCATCGCCTGCGGCATGCGGATTGTAATACATGAGGTGACCGGCCAGATTCAAAAAGGCCGTATCCGCTCCAGGAGCCGCACCGGCGGTCAGGGCCTTGGTGCCCATATTGCCGTGGGCTCCGGCTAACCAAGTCGAAACCCAAGGCCGAGTGAGGGCGGACCCCTGAGCATCGCCATAATTGAAAAGCTGGTTGGTCGGTCCCACCAGATGCACTCGGGCTAAGCCCGCCTGAGGCAGGCCTTCCAGAAGGCTAAAACCGAGATCGCTGCCTGCATTCGCCTTCAGGGTCTGCAAGACGAGGATGGCGTAATCCAGCACCTGCTCTCCAGACTCCATGCCTTCAGGCCAGATTCCCGCTGGGGCAAAGCGCAACATGCCTTTGCCAAAGACCTTTCCAGCCGCATCCATCGCCTGCTTCGCCGCGCTTGGATCTTCATCACTCAGGCAAAAGGCAGCTAAAATGAGGGCCGATGCCGCTGCCATGTGTTCTGAATCTGGCTCCTCTTCAGATTCGCCTTTAGCCGCTGCTTTCGGGGCCGCCTTAGGTTTTGGCGCTGAATCCGAGCCTGCGGCTTTGCCACGGGCAGATTCTGGTACGGGTTCCCCTTTGAGAAAAGCAGCCAGGGCACCGATGCCTTTTTCAATCATGTAAGTGCGGGCATCCGTCGCCTGTTTTTCATTCAAACCGTCCCGGAAATAATCGTAGCCCAAAGAGGCTGCGATGAGGAAATCCGCTGTCACGGGAGGCTCATCCACATACCAGTTTTGAAACGTGGCAGGATCAGTGATGGCGATCAATTCACGCACACCACGCTCCTTCCAGCGAGGATCACCATCCACAAAGTTTAGAGTGCCGAGTGTGGCCATGCGGAAGATGGCTTTGGAGCCCGGTGTCACGGTGCCGCGTTGCTCACCAAAAATGCGCGTCAGCTCAGGCGCTTCCAGAAGCTTTTCACCCCCAGCTTTGAGATTCTCCAGCATTTTAGCCGCCACAGGATCTGCTGCTGGCAGCCCCTTCACATAGGCCCAGCCCTGTGCCGCATGGATCAAACGAGGGCGGGTTTTCAGCACGGTGCGGATGTAGTCGGCGCTGTTCGGCACCTTGAATTTATTGGCCGGGGTGATGGCCAAAACAGGCCGCGCAGGAGCAGGGCGGGCGCTGGCAGTTTTAGGGGCTGGCGCACTCGGTGCAGGAGCTGCTGGGGCTCCAGGTGCAGCCGGAGTGGCCGGGGCAGCAGCAGGCATGGACTGCATCTTCTTCCACTGCTCTGCCGCAAAGGTCTTGTCTTCATCGCTCAGACTATCAATCGGGATGGTAAAGGTCTTTTCATCCGCACGCTTAATGGTGATGGTGCGCGCGGCCACATCCACAGCCACCATTTCAGCTTCGATAGCGACCCCGGCCTTATTTTTCCAAGCACGCATCTCTGCCGTGGCCATCAACGGTAAAGTCAGGCCGAGCAAAAACGTGGTGAGGGGACGGTGTACAGCAGCGTTCATGATAGGAGGGATATCTTAAGCCTACGAGTGTGAGATTCGTCCGTCTCGCCGACAAGGCAAAAATGCGGCTTCGCGAGAAAAGAGACTTTCGCCGTGGCCGCAGTCCCTGACCAAGGCTGAGACTTTCCTGCACCGGCCGATTACCCATTCGACAGGGAAGCTTCCTCCGTGTAGCAAAACCCCATGTTCACAGGCCTTATCGAATGCACCGGAACCGTTCTTTCTCTGGAAGCACGTGGAGAAAGCGCCCGCTTGACGCTCAAAGTCGGCCCTCTAGCCGCCGAACTCACCGAAGGCGAAAGCATCGCTGTGAATGGCTGCTGCCTGACAGTCACCGAATGGGACATCTCCCAGCAGACAGCCTGCTTTGATCTGCTCATGCAGACGCTCAAAGTCACCAGCCTGGGAGATTTAGCCCCGGGTAGCTTGGTCAATCTAGAACGGGCCATGAGCATGAGCGCCCGCTTTGGAGGGCACTTTGTTCAGGGGCACGTGGATGCCACCGTCACCGTTTTAGACTGGAGTCCGCACGGGCAGGATTATCGTCTAGAGGTGGCCTTACCCCCAGAGCATGCAGGTTTGGTCATTCCCAAAGGGTCCATTTGCCTGGATGGGATCTCTTTGACGGCTGCTGAAGTCACCCCCCAAAGTGTCGTCTGCTGGATCATTCCCCACACCTTTCAAGTCACCAATCTCCACACCAAAGCGGCGGGGATGCGATTGAACGTGGAATTTGACCTCTTGGGCAAATACGTGCGCAATCTCATGCAGGCGCAGACGGGAACCTGACGTGAACCTTGACGGGGGAGGGCTCACCCGGCATCTTGCGGGACGTCCCTGTCCGCCGGACGAATGCCCATCCCTCATGCAGACTGTGTTTTATCGCCCCTGGCAATCGCTGGCACTCGGCTATTGCCTCCTCTCCGCCATCCCTGCGGCCTCCGCTCAGGAAGCCCCCAAGGCTGTGCCCGTGCAAAACGTGTCCGTCGGCAATGAAGGAGAAGAAAAGAAAAAGGGAAATCTCTCCGCCACGCTTCTCACTCAGAAAGAGGCACGCACCATGCGGCTGAGCATCCCTGCCCCGCGTGGGCAGATCGTGGATCGCAACGGCATTGCTTTTGCCACCAATCGTGTGGTCAATTACCTCGCTCTGAATTTTCCCTTCATGGAGAAGGCGACTCCAGAAAAGATCCTGAGCTTTGCCAAAGGCAAGATTGACGCAGCCAACCGCGTCTTGGGGAAAAACTGGTCGCTGCCGGATGAGCGCCTGCTGAGCCACTACGAGCATCGCCGCTGGTTGCCCTTGGTGTTTTCGGTGGAGGACAATCTCAATGTGGAAATCAACTCCGAGCAGCAAAAACTGCTCGCCCCACTTTTAGAGGATGGCCTGCTCCTTCAGCCAGCCTACATTCGCAATTACCCGAAAGACGACAGCGCCTGCCACATCGTTGGTTATACGGGTAAGACTCGTCCCCTCCCTCAAGGCCCGATTGCCGATGGGGATCAACTCTTTGAAGAAATGGAAGGCCGTGATGGCCTGGAAGTGACATTCGATTCCTGGCTCAAGGGCATTCCCGGGGAGATCAACTTGCTGTTCGATCCCGATGGCAAACTGCTGGCCGATGAGGTGCTGCGCCGCCCTGCCCCAGGCCGTACGGTAGTCACCACCCTGGACTTCAACCTCCAGAAACACGCCGAGAACGCCCTCAAAAAAGGTGCCCGCAATGGCGGTGCCATGGTCATCATGGACATCCGCAATGGCGACATCTTGGCGATGGCTTCAAACCCAGGTTTTAACCTCAACGAGTTCGTGCCCGGCATCAGCAACGCGCGTTTGCAGGAACTCCAAAACGACCCACGCAAGCCCACCACGGATCGTTGCTTTCGCGGCGGCTACCCACCGGCCTCCACTTTCAAGATTGTGACGGCTCTGGGGGCATTAGAGAGTGGCAAAGTGAGCGCCTCCACCAGCTACAACTGCGGCACGTCTTTCCTGGTCGGAGATCGTTACTTCAACAACTGGAATACCAAGTCCGATGAAGGCCCGATGAATGTCATCTCTGCCATCAAACGCTCCTGCAACACTTGGTTCTACCAAGCAGCGCTCGATACCGGGGCCGACCCCATCACCAACATGGCGCTGAGGTTAGGTTTCGGCGAACGCACCGGCATTCCCCTAAAAGGGGAAGTGGCAGGCAACGTGCCGACCAATGCAGATCACCGCATTTTAGGTGGAGAACTGGCCAACATCGCCATCGGCCAGGGTGCCGTTTTAGTGACTCCCTTGCAGGTTTGCCAGGCGATGGCCGCGATTGGTGATGGTGTGAACATGCCCCAACCACGCCTCGTGAAACAGGTGCAGACCATCGGCGAAATCGTCGTGGATGCCACAGAGCCCCGCGTGCGCCGCCAGATCAATCTCGACCCAGGACACCGAGACACTGTGATCAAAGGCATGGTGGCCGTGGTATCTGGCAGCGGTGGTACAGGCCGCAACGCCGCCATCAAAAAAGCCCAGATCGCTGGCAAGACAGGAACAGCCCAGTGGGTGCCTGCCAAGGAGCAAAACCTCGCTTGGTTCACTGGCTTCCTACCAGCCAGCCAGCCCGTGCTCGCCTTTGCGGTGGTGTATGAAGGCCGCCCTGGAGAAAAAGTCGGCGGCGGGGCCATTGCAGCTCCGATCGTGAATGAAGTTTTCACCAAGTACTTTGAAGGAGCCCCGACGGATGATCCCCTGGTGGCTGCACTCAAAGATGTGCCTCAGGCTTTGGCCGTGGATGAAGGCGAAATGGATGGCACACCCTCTCAAGAAACACGCCCAGCCGAAGCCGCCCCACCACCCCCACCACCTGAGCAAAAAACGCTGGGTGGATTCTTCCGCAAGCTCTTCAAGCGCGGCTCTTAGTCCCCCCTTTTCCTGACAGACATGACGGTCCAACTCGCCACCCTCTGCGACTCCGCGTCCGACTACTCTGGCAAACTCTGCATTTTAGGCGCATTCGACACGCTTTGTGCCCGTGAGTTTCCCGTGGTTCACCCGCACTGCTCACTGGTCATCCGGCTCATGTTTGAACCCATGGACACCGGTCATCACGCCTTCCTTATCCGCTGCATTGACCCTGCCGGCCAGGAGTGCCTGCCACCCTTTGACCCCGCAGTGGATGTCAGCTTTCCTTCGAATTTCGTCCCCTTTGTCACCCGAAACATCGTCCTCAACTTACAGCGCCTGCGTATCGAAAGGCAGGGCGTTTATCGCTGGGTGCTGGAACTTGCAGGCAATGTGCTGTTCACTATCCCGTTGCGCGTGACTCTTTTTGATGAATCCCGCTCCACCATCGGCCCTGCGGGCTAGTTTCACCTCCACCCCACTCCATCATGCAGTCAAACTCTCTGCAAGAAACCCCTGCCGCCACAGCCAAGAGCAGCCCCATCCGCCAGCTCTCAGTCTTTCTACCAAACCGAGTCGGTTCACTCATGGCCTTGGTCAAACTCCTCCAGGAGAATGCCATTGAGGTCTTGGGCCTGTCCATGCAGGACACCACGGAAATGACCTTGGTGCGCTTGATTCTGAGCGACCCTGAAAGCGCAGCCATGCTCTTCATTGAAAAAGGCATTCCTCACACCGACTGTTTCATCATTGTCGTCGAACTCAGCGAATCGGATCGTCGGCTTACCGAATGCTTATCGGTGCTGCTAGCGGCCGAATTGAATATCGAATTTTGCTACCCCCTACTGGTTCGCCCCAGTCTTTTCCCACTCTTCGCCCTCCATTGCGATGACGTGGACATGGGGGCCGATGTGCTGGGCCGGGCAGGCTTCAAAGTGCTCTGCCAGGGTGACCTCAGTCGTTAATCCCCATTTTCTCAGCGCCGGACTGCATCCTGAGATGCAGACCCGCAAGCAGACACTTGCAAACGAGCGTGTGACTGCCATTCTCCACGCCCTCCCATCCATCCATCATGGCTTCCTCCAATCTGCTCATTCACCTCGACGGCAAACTCGTTCCTGAATCCGAGGCTAAAGTCTCGGTCTTCGATCACGGTCTGCTCTATGGAGATGGCTGCTTTGAAGGCATCCGCATTTACAATGGCCGCGTTTTCCGCCTGACAGAGCATTTGGTGCGCCTGTATGAAAGCGCCCGTTCCATCTGCCTCACCATCCCTATTTCCATCGAAGAAATGGAAAAGGCGACCGTGGAAACCGTAGCTGCAAACAATCTGCGCGATGGATACATCCGCCTAGTCATCACCCGTGGCGTGGGCTCCCTGGGGCTAAATCCTTACCAGTGCCCCAAGGCCGGCGTCATCATCATCGCCAGCGGCATCACTCTGTATGCCAAGGAAAAGTATGACACCGGGCTGAACCTCATCACCTGCGCTACCCGCCGCCCGACCCCGGCGGCCCTCAGCCCTCAGGTGAAAAGCCTGAATTACCTCAACAACATCATGGCCAAGATCGAGTGCATCCAGGCCGGGTGTGAAGAGGGCATCATGCTCAATGAACAGGGCTACGTGGCCGAGTGCACGGGAGACAACGTGTTCGTCATCAAAAACGGCATCGTTTACACGCCGACCATCGCCAGTGGTGCCCTCAATGGCATCACTCGCCAGGCGGTGATCGAAGTCATGACCGAAATGGGCCTGCAGGTGAACGAAGTGACCATGACCCGTCACGAAATCTACACTGCCGACGAATGTTTCCTCACTGGTACTGCGGCTGAGGTCATCCCAGCCGTTCAGTATGACCGCCGCCCTATCGGCGATGGCAAGCCCGGCAAGCTCACCGCAGAGATCATCAAGAACTTCAAGGTGCTGGCCAACTCCACTGGCACTCCAGTTCCCTACGCGTAAGGAACAGTAGTACATTCAGGGTCAAGGAGAGGCTCTCCTTGACCTCCTCCCACCGCACTTTTCCTCTCTCGCATGCAAGAATACCACCGCCTGCTTCAAAAGGTGCTCACTCACGGCAGCTACCGTGAAGACCGCACAGGCACCGGTGCGTATTCCGTTTTTGGCGAGCAGAGCCGTTATGATCTGAGTGCAGGCTTTCCCATCGTCACCACGAAAAAACTGCACCTTCGCAGCATCATCCACGAGCTGCTTTGGTTCCTCGCGGGCGATACAAACATCCGCTATCTCCAGGAAAACAAAGTCTCCATCTGGGATGAATGGGCCGATGAAAACGGCGAACTCGGCCCTGTTTACGGGGCACAATGGCGACGCTGGCAGGGAGCGCCTGAGGCAGCCCCCATTGACCAGATCACTCAGCTTGTGGAAGGCATCCGCAAAAACCCTTTCAGCCGTCGCCACATCGTCAGCGCTTGGAACGTCGCGGTGGTGGATCAAATGGCCCTGCCGCCCTGCCACTGTCTGTTCCAGTTTTTCGTGGCGGACGGCAAACTCAGTTGCCAGCTCTACCAGCGCAGTGCCGATCTCTTTCTGGGCGTGCCGTTCAACATCGCTAGTTATGCCTTATTGACGATGATGGTGGCCCAAGTTTGCGATCTCCAACCCGGTGATTTTGTCCACACCTTTGGGGATCTCCATCTTTATCAAAATCACCTCGACCAGGCCAGAGAGCAGCTCACTCGTGAGCCGCGCCCCCTGCCTGTCATGAAGCTGAATCCTGAGGTCAAAGATCTCTTCGCGTTTCGCTTCGAAGACTTCACGCTGGAAGGTTATGACCCGCATCCAGCGATCAAGGCTCCCATCGCTGTTTGATTTTGAGCGTCCCGCAGGCTCGACAAAGGCCTATCACTGCATGGGTAGCATGAGCGACTTACGCTCTTTCCCTCGAAGGAAAGTCACCTCCACAATATCGCCTAACAAACGTTTCTGGAGCAGGTGCCCCAGCAGGCGACTCTCGGTCATTCGTTCTTTGAGTCCATCGCATTCCACGATGACATCCTCTTTCTGAAAACCCGTCTTTTTAGCAAGGGCATGCTTTCCATACATGCCCAGCCCTTTTACCCAAAGAGCCATCCCGTCCTTGCCCAGGCCACGTGCCAGCCGCTCCTCATCGGTCAGATCTACCAGCACCATCCCGCCCGTCGCCATGCCCCTCATCGGCCAGGCTCCCACACGACCGGAATTATCGGCCCCATGCTTCCAGCCAGCCGGTAGCGTCACCTTCACGGGCATCTCCCGTCCCTCACGCTCCACCGTCATGTCCAGCATTGTCGTGACCACATCCTCCGTGCGATGCAGCACCCAACTCAGGTCTGCCATAGAGACGAGAGGCTGACCTGCGACCGTGGTGATCCTGTCCCCTCCTTTGACTCCTGCTACTTCAGCCGGAGATCCCACCGCGACAGCCGTGACTTCAGCCACAGGGTCCGCTGCCAGAGTGAGCCCCAAGGTTTCCGGGGATGGCATGGGATAGACCCATTCCGTCGGGATCGGCTGCTTCTTTTCCCGATAGGAGGCGCGCAAGGAATCCCCCAACATGTGACAGTGGATGCAGCTCTGCATCACCTTGCCATCCCAGTCGAGTTGGGCCTGATATCGTCCCGCTAGATTCGGCATGTCCAGGGGATTAACAAAGGACAGCTGTGCCCCCTGTTTGCCCGCCAGTTGCGCCTTGTTGCCAGGGTAGCTCGCATGAATTTTCAAAGCTGCCTCCAGTGATCTTTTGTAGCCTGAAATCGTCGTATCCGCCGAGTTTTTCTGATGCGTCCAGGACCCGTAGCGGCCATAGACAGTGCCATCTCCATTAAAAAACAGCGTGGAAAAAGACAGATCAAAATCGAACTGAAACTTGGTTAGGTCGAGCGCATTCGCATTGATCACTCGCACGCAAACAAACTGGTCCAGCAGCGGGGCCAATTCCTCCCCCTGCATGAGCACCGCACTGTCCAGCCCCATGCAGGAGAGGCATGGGACACAACGCAGCACCACCAGCAGAGGTTTACCTGTCAGCTTTGCCTGTCGAAAGCCACTCTCGAGATCATTGTAAGCCCAGCGCTTGTCATTTTCCATGGCCGCTTTGTCCGCACGTACGGCCCCTTCACGATCCTTCACCGTCGCTGCATAACTCCAACCACACAGCAGCAAGCCGAAAAAGATGAATGATTTCATCTGGCGATGCTGGCAAAATTCAGACCTAACCGCAAGTCTAGAATTTAGCGCGCCAGCTTGCTGATCTCGGCCTCTGTCAAAGCCCGAGAGAAAAGCATGAATTCATCCATGGTGCCGCTGAAATGACGTATGGCCACACGATCACTACGGCCACCATCATTCCAGTTTCCCAGATCAGCCACACCCAGGCTTACTGGGAACACATCCACACGCGGCACCCGCGCTGCGAGATCCCCATTCACATAATGCCGCACTTCTTTCGCCGTGGGGTCAATCACGGTCGCTAGGTGCAGCCACTGCCCAAAACGTTCTGGGGTGAAAAGCGCGGGAGTATCATGATCTCGTGAGGGCTTCCCACCTCGCCCCGCGATGCCCAGGCGCAATTTACCCTCACGAGTGATCTGCCAGTGAATGCCACCGTTTGAATAGCCCTCGACCATGAACAGGGAATTGTAGGCACGGTCTAGACCATGCACCCTCACCCAGGCACTCAAAGTGACTGCCAGTTGTTCCCCCGGAACACTCAATCTGACGCGGTCACTGACATTGCGAAACTCGAGCGCCCTTTTACCAGGCCACCGGCCTTCCGTCCAGGCACAGCCGACGATGCTACCCGCTGGCACCTGCGGTGCACGGCTTGCCAGATTCCGCAGGCTGCGCGTATCCGTGCGGTCCTGAAAGTCCAGTCGCATCAGCAAGGCCGGCTCCTCATTCCACACCGCACTGCGAGATAGCCACGTCTCAAACGCCACCCGTTGAGATTCAGCCGTGCGTTCATCCACAGACCCTAGTGAAGCGAAGGCGGCCTGATTTGCTAAAATAGACCGTGCCTCATTCCCCAAGGTCATCCCCTGCCCCTCTCTCAGCGGTTTCATCTCTGCCCCAGAGGCATGCAGTTCCACTTCCCCTTTGAAGACGTGTAACTCTGCGGCAGAGGTGTTCAGATCCAGTCCAAAATCTGTCCCCAGATCCACAATCGTGCCTTTTGGTGTGTCAATGCGAAAGCCCTTCGCTTGGGGCGGAACGTGAGCACTGAGCTTACCTGCCGAACAAAAAGCTTCACTAGGTGAGACCAATCGAAACGCAGCCGGCCCCTCCAACGTCACTCGTGCCCCTTGATAAAACTCGATCTGAGCCAAGCCCGATTTTAATCGCAACCATCCCGGGGCCAGTGGACTGCCAGGTGCATGAGACTCTCCTTCCCATTCCAGATTCACACCGCGAGTCAGCACCGCCACTGCCGTGGTGGTATCTTCATCTGCCTCGGTATTCGCCGGCGTGACTAACCATGTAGCCGCGAGGGTGATGCAAGCCGCCAGGGCAGCCACAGAGGTCAATGTCGTGAAGCTAAACTTCACCCCACTGCGCCCTTTCGCTGGAGTAGGGACAAGTGCTGGCACTGCCTGGCTAGCCTTCCTTTCTCGCAACATTGCATCCATGGAAAGCTGGGAGAGCAGCTTCTCATGCAACCTTCCTGAGCCCTCTTCCGGCTTTTGCAAAAGCATGAGCAACGCCTCAGCCTCCTCTTCGGTCAGGGAGTCTTCCAGGTACCGTTGGATCAGGACATCAGGATCAATCATCGGCTCAAACATGGGCGGCACCTCCTTGCTGGATCTGGCGCTGGATGCACTCCCGCAGCTTCTCCCTCACGCGGGAAAGAGCGCGGCAAACCGTGTCCGCCTTCATTTCTAGCTGCTCGGCGATCTGCGGGGTGGAAACATCGCTGTAATAATACATTTGGATGAGGTCACGGCTTTTCTCCGGTAGCTTTTGCAGGCAGCCCCGCAGCAGCCCTACCTCTTCTTCATAGCGGGGAGGCAGTTCACTCTCCTCGGCCAGCAGGCGGATATGGTCCGCCAGTTTTTGTACCACCTCAGGCCGTTGGCGGGTGCGGTCACGCCACAGTCGCATGGCCACATGGCGGGTCATGGTGGCCAAGAGTGGGCGCAGGTCATTCTCCAGATCCCATCGCTGCTCCTTCGCCATGAATTCTAAAAACACCTGTTGAGCGATGTCCTCCATCAACCCCGGCCAGGGGGCATACTTCAGCGCCACCCCTTTCACAAAGTCGTGATGGGAGAGAAAGATTTGGGCAGCGCGTGTCTCCTGCGTGTTCATACAGCCTTATTATCTCACATCGCACCTCAAAACCGGACAAGAAAGTTCGCCCTCATCCGTTCGAACCTTAGCAGCGGGAACGCACAGTGACGAAAAGCTTGCGGGCCGGGACACGATCCGGCATTTCTTGAGCGGCTGATTATTATTTAAAGTGTCCATGCCTCCTCACGATCCATCCGATGATTTCAGTCAGCTCCCCACGGCGGACGGAGGCACCCGACAGAATGGCCCCGCTCAGCCCCAGGCTCCTCGCCAGCAGACGCGGATCGGGCCCCGCTCCCATCAAACTCCCCCTCAGGCAGCACCGGTACAGGAGGCTCCCCTTCCCCTCTCTGACGACTGGCAGGAACTGCTGCAAAATCCCGGAGGCGAGCCCACAGACTCAGGTTGGGTTAAAAACACTTTACCAAAATCCCTTCCGCAAGATCCTCCTCAGGAGCCAGCCCCCACGCCCGCACCACGCCGCACCATCGTGGGCCGCCGTGCCCCTGTCCCCGAAGTCTCCTCCCCACCCGTAGATCTCCCCCCAGCCGTTCCTGCCCCGCCTCGGCGCACTGTTGTTGGCAAACGCATCGCAGAGGCACCTGAAGCCACACACCCTCCAGCCGCTTCAGAGCGCCCTCCACAATCTGAGAAAATACAGCCCCCCCAACCCAAAGAGGAAAACTCACCAACAGCCTCTGACTCCAAACGCCAGAAAGCGGCCGCAGACCCCGCATCTCTCCCTGAATCAAAAGGCCAATTAGAAAAACAGGCCCCCTCCAGTGAGCAGACTCCGAACACCGCTGAAGTGAAGGATGCTCCTTCCGCGACTGAAACCAAAGCCCCCGAGAATTTCAGTCCCGTGCGGCAATACTGGGAGCGCTGGGGTGGCAAAGCCCTCAGCCTCAGCGTCGCTGTCCATGCCCTCCTCCTTCTAAGCGGGGCCTTGATCGTCGTCAGTCAAGTCGCCGATAAACAGGTGGACTTCCTCCCAGGTGGTGGAACGCAGCAAGGGGCCGAGGCCTCTCAGGCCCTGGAGCACAAAATCCAGCAGAAAAAAAGCCCCTGGCTCAAGAAAGCCATGCCCGTGAGAAAGATCGCCGCTGTGGGCTCCATCACAGACATCGTGCTTCCAGACGATGTCCCAGATCTCCTCGACCTCCCCAAGTCCAAAGATTTTCTTTCTGAAAGCAAACTGACCGCAGGCATGGGGCTGGCAGGATCTGGCAATGGTTTTGGCAAAGGCATCGGCATGGGAGGCAAGACCGGCCTCGTCTTTCAGCCCTTCTCCATGTTTGGCATGCAGATCAAGGCCCAGCGTCTCGGCCTTGTGCTGGATGTCTCCACCTCCATGGCCCCCCACCTCCCCCGCGTCATTGAGGAAGTGGATAAGGTGGCCAAAGGCAGCATCGTCATTCTCTACTTCGGCTGTGGTCTAGAAGCACCGCCTCCACAGGGCATTGACGGCGATGAAGTGTACTCCACCTCCAGCGTCGAATTTGAAAAATTCTGGCGCCTCGGAGGCGCGACGCTTTCAGAAGCGCGCAAATTCCGCATTGATCCCAAAAAAGAGATCCAGAGTGAAGCCATCTACCGCATTCTCTCCAAACGCCCCCAGACCTATTTCATTCACAACACCGGGCTCGGATATACTTGGTTGGCCCTCTTGAATGACAAACTTCGCACCGCCGATGGCATCTACTGGTTCTCCGATTTCCAAGACCGCGTGGACTTCAAACAAGTCACCATCGTCCGAGAAAACCTCGAACGTCGCAAACAACGACTCTACATGCACGCCTACATGCGCGGCTCTGCCTACGACCTCGTCAAAACCCAACTTGTCGATCCCACCAAAGGCGACGTGAAACTGGAGGAGTAAGCCCCTCTTCCAGAGTGAGCGGAATCATCCATAGCCTACTTAATCAGCCCCCAATGCTTCGTCAGTGGCCAGTAGCAGAAGAGAGCTGAGCCCACGAGATTCCGCTCCGGCACAGAGCCCCAGGAGCGTGAATCACTGCTGCTGTAGCTATTGTCACCCATGGCAAAGTATTGCTCTTCGCCGAGATCAATCTTTGAAATTCCACCACCGATAGCGTCTGGATCTGAGTAACCGCGATACCCATCCACTGGGGCTTCGTAAGTGCCCTGCATGACGCGCTGGAAACCTGGCTCTTGAGCTTCCGCGCCATTGATGAATAGCTTGGGAGACTTCACTTCCAGCTTATCTCCTGGCACACCTGCGAGGCGTTTGATATAATGCTGAGAACCGTGCCGAGGATCGAAAGAAGAGGAGTTCTCGATGCCACGAATGTGCTTGGTGGTGAACACAAAGACTTCGCCACGATTTGGACTGCGAAAATGGTAAGAGAATTTGTCCACCAGGACATGATCTCCATTTTGAACGATGCCGCTGGCCAGCAGTTGCCCCTTCTCCACTTTGATCCCGCCCTGAATGACTACACGATACTTCATATCTGGTGTGTCATTGCCAGTCAGCACGGGCTGTGAGCGCAGGTGCTTGGCTAGTTGCAGCTCATTGGTCAGCTGAGAATATGGTGCCATGATGTCGATCGTGTGCCCATCCTTGAAATGAAGTGTGCAGTAAGGCATGAAAATCAGCCAATACTTGTGCTCGGTCACAGGCTCCTCATCCCTGAGATAACCGCTGTGATCTGACACCACATGAACCTGCCGACTGCTGGTGAGAAAGGACCCCAAATAGCCTAGCAGGCCCGGACGTGGATCCTCAGCCGTTGCCTGAGCGGTAATGCCATTCAAAGTCGGCTGCATGGAACCCGTCGGGATTTGGAAAGGCTGCGCTATGTATCCTCGGATGCCCAAAGCGATCACGATAGCCACGAAGAAGACCTCCACGTTATCCGCAATCTCGCTGGGAGCGGCCTCGGGCAGGGCTTTTTCGCAGACTTTATTGATCTCCTCGTTGAGTTCCTGGAGACGAGTTTTATCCCGGGCCTTCATGGCCTGCTCCAGACTGCGGCGCAGCCCGCAAATTTCCTCCAGCTTTGCGGCGGGCAACAAATCACGTTTGTAATCAATGAACCGAGTGACGCCTTTATGCAGCAATTTGGCGTGCTTCAGGTAGCGAGGAGTGAGGAAAAACATGTGGGCGGATGGTCGGAGACCTGCTGCTCTCGTCAAGCAGGAGCTGAATCCCTGACCAAGAATGTTCTGTTTACGCTCAAAATCCGTCTCGAAAGCGTAATTTAGTAAACATCGCTCTTGCCAAACCCTTAGGCTTTGGATTCTCCTTACAGTCAGCTCAGAACACCCCCAAAAACACTGGATGGCGGAACGATACAAGATCTATGATAAACTCGGCGCCGGTGGCGTGGGGGCCGTGTTCCGCGCTTACGACAATGAGTTGAAACGCTGGGTCGCCATCAAGCGCCTCATCTCGGCCAATGATGCCAGTGGCGATACGAGCCTTGCGGCAGAGCTACGCCGTGAGGCAGACGCACTCGCTTCCTTGCGCAATCCCAACATCGTCACCATCTTTGATGTCGCGAGCGATGCTGAGGGCCTGTTCATGGTGATGGAGTTGCTGGAAGGGGAGGATTTGGCAGATGTCGTCGCCCGAGGTCCCCTTCATTACGATGATTTCAAAGAGCTGGCGTCCCAAACGCTGGAAGGCCTGTTGGCTGCCCACCAGCGGCACATCCTGCACCGCGACATCAAACCGGAAAACATCAAGGTAGAGCGCCTCCCTGGGGGCCGCATGCAGTCCAAGATCATTGACTTTGGATTGGCCCGCGAAGGCATGCGAGCGCGCAAGCAGACCGAAGATCAGGAAGGCACCGTGATGGGCTCCATTTTCTACATGGCGCCGGAACAACTCACCCGCGCCCCAGTCGATGTCCGGACAGATCTCTACTCCCTTGGTTGCGTTTTTTATGAGGCCCTTTCGGGTCGCAAAGCCTTTGATGGAGAGTCGCTGAACATCGTGATTGATAAGCATATCAATCACGACATCATCCCCCTGAATCTCGTAGCCCCCCATGTGCCGCCTTGGCTTGGTGCTTGGGTGCTGCGCCTGATGGCGCTGAATCCAGAAGATCGCCCCACAGGTGCACAGCAAGCCATCGAGGAATTTCGTGCCTGGGAAAAAATGTCGGCGGCACCGCCGATGATGCCCTGGATGCCGCCAAATTACGGCCAACAGCCCGGTGCCTACACGCAGCCCATGTATCCTGGGGCTGTCACCACCAGCACCATTCCCGTCCAACCTGGCTACTACCAGCAACCGCCCGCTGAGATGTATGCACAGCCGGTTTTAGAGGTGATCCCAGACGCCGAGCCGATCATGGAAATGGCGGCCTACACCACCCCTATTTCCCGGCCTAGTCCTGCCACAGGCCGCCCTCCCATCAGTCGCCGGACAGTCCCAGTCAGCAAGTCTCCTTCTTCGCGACTGCATTCCCCGCCTTCGCAGAAACTGTCAGAGCCATCTGCATCCAAAGGCAAACTTTTCGCCATCATCGGCGCGGGTGTCGCCGTTGTCTTGGTGTCAGGTTGGTTTTTCTTCAGCGGCAAAAAAGATCCCGCCAGCGGAGGGTCCGCCGCGCCGACGATTCTTTCCACCGGCCCTGCGGCGGTCACCTATCAGTTGCCACAGGATCGCCTTTTCCCGCCAGTGGATCGCGATATTTGCCTGCACTGGGTCGCAGGTGTCGGTGGTACCGGAAAAGATGGTAAACTGGCTGGGCCAGATGGAGTGGTTTTGGAGTGGCATGACATCGCCCCCTTGGCCAATGACAATCTGGCTAGGGCCTACAACAAGAATGCCGACTACTCGCCTAAACGCAGCTTTTGGCCCACGCCGAAGGAGGGCATCATTGGGGCCAAACCCAATCGAAGCGTGCTCGATTTTCGTGCGCGGGAAGGTCGGCCTATTTCCCTTTCGATGACTGACGCTGCTGGAGAAGCAGGCAAGTTTCCGTTTGGGGACATCGCCCCCAAAGGAGAACGCGGCCTGACCTTAGCCGTTGTTTTTCAAGTAGATCCCACACGATTGCCGATGCGGATCCTCACCCTCTCCAATGACAAAGGAGCGACGGTCATCCTCCGAGTTGATCAATCCAAAAAGATCATCGCCGAGTTTCGCAATGGCAGTTCCAGCAGTACCATCACCAGCAACACGGCAGATCCAACTCTCGCTTCGACCGTGCTGCTGACTTGGCAGGCCAGCACGGGGGCCACAGAATTGCGCGCTAAAGATGCTCCTGGCAAAACTTTTCGAGGTACGGGAAAAACCACAGCCCCTTCAGCGCCCCTTTCACGCCTGCAAGTGGGCAAAGTCGTCGGTGCCAACCAGGATAATGCTCCCGCAGAAGAGCAATTCTCGGGTTACTTGGCGGAAATCGTCATGTATTCTTCTTTTCTCAAGCTCGATCAGGTCCAGTTGCTCGAATCCAAGGTGCTGCGTGACCACTACATCCAGGGACCGCCGACCACGCCAGTGCCTGCCCCCGCCCCTTCAGTTCCTAACAAGTAGTCCCCAGCTTCAAAGCGGTTGCGGCTGAGTCCATTTGCGGCTTTCTTACACTTGAATTTTCTTACCAGACCACGCCGTCTCATTGCTCATGAACCGATCCTCCCTTCCTTGTCTGTTTGTCGTCACTGCGGTGACTGCTTTGGCCTCTATCAGCCCAGCTTCTGCCCAGGGTGCCAGCGCAGGTGTGCAGGAGTTTGATCCTCAGGCTTTCCCTGGTCAGGTGGTCGAAGACGTGGTCGTACCGGTCCCGAGCGAAGTTTTCTCAGTTCTCGATAAATTGGGCGAGCCAAACTGGCGCCAGGAAATCCGCACGGTGAATCTCCCCAAGACCCCCGACCGCACGAAGCTCTCTCTCCTTTTCGGCTTGGTCGTTGCAGAAGGCTTTGTCGCCGTGCAGGCTGAGGATAAAGAAGCTGTCAAAGACATTGGCCGGGAGGTTATTGACCTCGCCACCGCCCTAGGACTCATCAAGTCCGTCCGCCCCCACGCTCAGGCAATTCTGGATGCGGCTGATAAAAGTGACTGGGGCAGCATCCGCAAAGAGTTCGACCAGACTCAAAAAACCGTTCGCGACTCCATGGAACAAATGAAGGATGCTGACCTTTCCCAGTGCGTGAGCATGGGTGGGTGGCTGCGTGGTACCGCCTCTGTCACTTCCGTCATTGGCAAAAGCTTTTCTGCAGACCGCGCTGAACTGTTGAATCAACCCATGTTGGTCGAGCATTTCATCGCTTCCATCAGCAAGATGTCCAAAGACAAAAAAGACCACCCCAATGTGGCCGATATCTCCAAGGGACTGAAAGACATCCTGGCCAAAATGGAAGGTGCTGTGGATGGCTTTACGAAAGAAGGCGTGCGTGAAATTGGCAAGACCTGCGACAGCTTGCTGACCGATATCCAGGCAGCCAAGTAAGGTAGGTATCTCCGCGAAACCTCTCACCGGACTCGTCCATGCATTTTCTCTCCATTCGCCACCTCCAACGCACGGTCACTGCCTCTGTGGCAGCCCTGTTGCTCACTAGCGCTCCCCTTAGCTATGCCACCATTGACGATGCCCACAGCTTCGCCATGGAAGCCGCTGTTCCTTTTGTGGAGCAAGGTTTCATCGTCCGCGAGGACTACTGGAATGGTGAAGTGAAAAGCGGCCAAAAGCTGATGGTTCGCCACCAAATGTTCAAGGGCAATGAATATGCCTTTTGGTTAGGCACAGCCAGCGAAGACGTGGCTTTTGAACTTAAAGTGCTCGATGAAAAGGGTAAAGAGATCGAACTCGACTTTAAGAATCAAGGCATGTTCGCCACAGTGCGGGTCAACCCACCCAAAACCGGCACTTACAGCGTCGTCTTTTCTTTGACTTCCAAAAAGGAAAAAGGACTCTATTGGGCCCTTGCTTACGGATACCGTTGATTTTCAGTTCGTTCAAAGCTCAGCTTCCATCCAGCCATGAATAATCCCTACGAAAGTCCATCCTCTGACGTTTCGACCACCACTCGGACGACTTTGACTGATATTGATATTCCTTTCGGGCGGCTCATCATGATCATGCTGAAGACCATGCTGGCCTCGATCCCCGCAGTCATCGTGATGTATATCATCATGTTTGCCATCTTCCTTGTGATCGCCGTACTCTTCGGAGGCGTAGGAGCTTTAATGGGTGGCTTTAACCCTGGAGCACTGGGTAAATAGGCCTGCGCGTTTAAAACGCAGGCCACCAGGGCTTCGACCTCCCCCTTTCCAACCTGTTTCATGCCCGTCGAAACCCTCACTTATGAGTCGCCCCAGTTTCTTCAAAAACTGATTGGTCACGACCTCTCTGGCCTGCGCATCATTGCCGACGCCCTTCATGTCCAAATCACCAGTCGGGACGGATGGGTCCGCATTGAAGCGGAAGAGCCAGCCATCGCAGCAGTCAAAGAAGTCTTTGGTCAGTTAGAGCGTATCCGCCGTCAAGGAGGCGAAGTCACGCCCACGATGCTGCGTCTCGTCACGGAGAGCGTGATGACAGAGCACGACAGTGCGCCGGCAGATGCCATCATGAATCTGCGGCTGCAAGGCTCCAGCCGGAAGCCCCCAGTTTTAGTGAAAACGCGGGGTCAGATTGCCTACGTGCAGGCCATGCGCGAGCACGAAGTGGTCTTTGGGATCGGACCTGCAGGCACCGGCAAAACCTACCTCGCCATGGCGCAAGGTCTGCATTTACTGAGGGAGAAAGTGGTACAGCGTTTGGTTTTAACTCGCCCAGCCGTGGAAGCAGGCGAAGCGCTGGGCTTTCTTCCAGGAGATCTCAAAGAAAAGATCTTCCCCTACCTTCGCCCTCTATACGATGCGCTTTACGACATGCTGGACCCGGATGAAGCCGAACGCATGATCGAGCGAGGGGCCATCGAAATCGCCCCGCTGGCCTACATGCGCGGGCGGACTCTGAAAAATGCCTTCATCATCCTTGATGAGGCCCAAAACACCACCACTGAGCAAATGCTCATGTTCCTGACTCGTCTGGGGGAAGGTGCGCGCTGTGTGATCACGGGAGACCCTTCCCAAGTGGATTTGCGTCGCCACGTTCGCTCCGGTTTGCGAGAAGCAGTGGAGGTGCTGCAAGACGTGCCTGGGGTTAAATTCGTCAGCTTTTTGTCCAAGGACATCGTCAGGTTACCCGTCGTGCAACGCATTATCGAGGCTTATGATTCGTATCGAGCGAAGCCTTAAGACATGTTAAAATTAATGTTCTTTTGAACGTATTTTGATAAAAAAGGCTTCTTGTAGCCGACCTTGAGTGTGTTAGCATCACGTTAATACTTCTCGAAAAACCCACTCATGTTTGAATCCATTCGCCGGGCCAAATTGCAACGAGCTGGGCTTTCCTGTGGGAAGAAGCGCCTGAAGCATCAAGAGGGAGATCTCGTGGATGAGCTCCGCACGCACAAAGCGGCAACGGTTGCCGTATATCTGGGCTTCTTTTTCGTGCTGGGCCTGTTGATGAAAATGGGGGCGGCGGTCATCCCCGGTACCGTGACACCCCAGCCGATCGCGTACATTTGCATGGCCGCCATCGCTTCCGCCCTGGTGGTGCATTTGAGAGTGGCTTTGACAGAGGACGTCGAAGACAATGCCGAACTGGCCTTGGTTCTAGGCACCTTACTCCTGCAAATGGGGGCCAATGTGGCCATGTTGGACTACGGCAACCAACAGAGCTGGACCGGGGCCCTCCTAGTCGTCGCCATGCCGCATGCCTTTGCCCCGCTGGTGCTATCGGTCATTTTAGGCCGGAAAATGGGGCTCTTCGCTGCCATTTATTCGACTCTGTTAGGAACGATTGTCTGCGTGGCCGTGAACCCGATCACCTACCTCGCCAGTTCCTCGCTGATTGGTTTCCTGGTCGTTCTTTTCACCAAACGTGTCAGACGGCGGAACCGTCTTTTCATGGCAGGGTTCTACATCGGTATCGTGGCCGCAGTGTTCTCCCTCATTCTTCATGAAGCAGCCGGTACGGGGCTGGGGGGAGTCTCTCTGGGGCGCATCCTCGGTGTCCCCTTTGCCATTGGCATCATTACGGGGCTCTTGGTCGGCGGCTTGTTACCGGTGATCGAAAGTTTATTTGGCGTCACCACGGAAGTTTCCTGGTTGGAGCTGGCAGACCTGAATCACCCACTGATGAAACGTCTCAGCATTGAGGCACCCGGCACCTATCATCATAGCCTTGTCGTGGCAAATTTGTCCGAAGCAGCTGCTGAATCCATCGGTGCCAATGCAGCCATGACCCGAGTCTGCGCTTACTTTCACGACATTGGTAAACTGACCAAGCCAGAGTATTTCATTGAGAACATGGACCCAGCGGAGAATCCGCACGATGATCTCACGGCTCGCATGAGCGCCCTCATCTTGATCGCGCATGTGAAAGATGGCGTGGACTTAGCCATCAAGCATAAGCTCAATGTCAGCATCATTGATGTCATCGAGCAGCATCACGGCACGTCCTTGGCCTGGTATTTCTACAAACGGGCGCTCGACCAAAAGGCGGAAATGATCCGCCTCGTGGAACAAGGCAAGTCCAAGGAAGATGATGTGCCGCAGGTGAGTCAGGAAGTCTTCCGTTACCCAGGCCCCACACCGCAGTTTAAGGAATCCGCCATTATCTCCCTGGCAGATGCGGTGGAAAGTGCCTCCCGCGCGCTGGAAAAACCGAATGCCTCCCGCATCGAAGGTCTCGTGAACGAGCTTGTCCAGGACCGGATGAAAGATGGACAGCTGGATGAATGTGACCTGACCATTGCTGAACTGGCTAAGGTCAAGGCTAGCTTCGTGAAAACTCTGCTCAGCATGATGCATAGCCGCATCAAGTACCAGAAAGGCAACGAAGCGCCGACCTCAAGCATCATCACCAAGGAAGCGGCAGCCACGGCCCAAATCCATGATGGCATGACATTGGTGACTGAAAACCCCTACGCAACCGGAGCTGGCAGCGAGAAAAAGCGTCCTGCCCGCAAGCCTCCAGCCTCCGCTGCCTGATGGCCAAATTGTCCCTGTACAATCGTCAAAAGACACACCGCCCAGACCTCCCCTGGCTGCGCCGTATTCTCAAAGCTGCCCTGCCCCATTGTCTCGCAGAGGCCAAATCTCCAGAGTCTCCATTACCTGAGCTGGAGGAGATCGAATTCACCATCATTTCCGACGACGAAATCGCTGTGGTTCATGCCGAATTTCTCGAAGACCCGACTCCGACGGACGTCATCACCTTTCACCATGGTGAAATCCTCGTCAGTGCAGACACAGCGCTGCGCCAGGGGGCAGAGCACGGCCAGGCGCTGAATGAAGAACTGGCTCTCTACCTGATTCATGGTCTGATGCACCTCGGCGGCTGGGATGATCACGAGCCAGAAGAAGCGGCTGAAATGACCCGCCGCCAGGAGGCGATTCACCGCCGTGTTTTGAGCGAAATTCCCCGTATCAGCAAGAGCGCGTAGAAAAGCCACTTTTCGCTCTGATTGGAGGCCCCGTGCTGAGAAAAATTCGGCCGCCCCTGGGGAGTCGCGGAAGTGAGCCCTGACATTCGCCATTTCCCCCTTGCACCCTTCCCGCCTCCGCGCCATCTCAGGTGAACCGTCCCGCCACCACCCTTGTCCGATCCAGAGAATCAACGCACACTCGTAGCCATACCTGCCCGCTGGGGATCTACCCGCTTCCCAGGCAAGATGCTCCACCTCATCGCCGGAAAGCCGCTGGTGCAGCATGTATGGGAACGCTGCCAAAACTGCCGTGAGGTGGATGACATCATCATCGCGACGGATGACGAGCGCATCGCCGAAGCAGCCGCTGCCTTTGGTGCCAAAGCCGTGCTGACAGCGCCAGATCATCCCAGTGGCACGGATCGTATCGCCGAAGCGGCGCGTTCCTTTCCAGATCATCGCACCATCATCAATGTGCAGGGGGATGAACCGCTCATCTCCCCAGCTCTCATTGATGAATTGGCCATCGTCCTTCGCCGCGAACCGCAGGTGCGCATGATCACGGCTGCCGCTCCGATTCACGATGAAGCCCTGGTCAGTGATCCCAATGTGGTCAAAGTCGTCTTCGACGTGAAAGGCGATTCTTTGTATTTCTCGCGCTCGCCTTTGCCGTACGTGCGCAATGCCAGCGCCGGCGTACGCCACTACCGCCATCTAGGCATTTACGGTTTTCAGCGCAGCTTTCTCTTCCAGTTCGTGGCCTGGCCGCCTTCGCGCCTGGAGCAGACCGAATCTCTGGAGCAGCTCCGCGCTGTCGAAAACGGTGTGCCATTGAGGATCGTCCTCACCGATGATCTCTCCCCTGGGGTAGATACCCCGGAACAGGCAGCCGCCCTCGAACATCTTTTCCTGACCACCCCTCCCCCCTGACACCATGCCTAACACACTGCCGCAGAAGCCTATGAAATACATTTTCGTCACTGGAGGCGTCGTCAGCTCCCTTGGCAAAGGTCTGGCCGCATCCGCCCTGGGTACGTTGCTAGAACTTCGTGGCCTCAAGGTCATCATGCAAAAATTCGACCCGTATCTGAACATTGATCCGGGCACCATGAACCCCTATGAGCATGGCGAGGTGTACGTGCTTGATGACGGTGCAGAGACCGACCTTGATCTGGGTCACTACGAGCGCTTTACCCACACCAATCTTTCCCGCTTGAATAACCTCACCAGTGGTCAGGTTTATCAAAGCGTGCTCACGAAAGAACGCGCAGGCAAGTATCAAGGCCGCACAGTGCAGGTCATCCCTCACGTCACCAACGAGATCAAGGAGCGCATCAAGGAAGTCGCGACCAAGATGACGGCAGATGTCATCATCACTGAAATCGGCGGCACAGTCGGTGACATCGAAGGTCTGCCATTCCTTGAGGCCATTCGTCAATTTGGGCATGAGATCGGCCAGGGCAATGTGCTCTTCATTCACGCCACGCTCGTCCCTTACATCAAAGCCGCGCAGGAACTGAAGACCAAGCCTACCCAGCAATCCATCGCCAAGCTGCGTGAGATCGGTATCGCCCCGCACATCATTCTCTGCCGTACCGAGCACCCCCTTGAATTGGACGTTCGTGAAAAAATCTCCCTTTTCGGCAACGTGCCGATCGAAGACGTGATCGAAGTTCGCGATGTGAAACACAGCATCTACGAGGTGCCTCTGAAGCTCCACGAAGAGCGCTTGGATGACGTGGTCTGCAAGCAACTCAATCTCACCACCGAGCAGCCAGACCTCAGCAAATGGCGTCATTTCGTCCAGCGCGTCATTCACCCGACTCACCATGTTCGCATCGGTGTCGTCGGTAAATACATCGAACTTCAAGATGCCTACAAGAGCATCTATGAAGCCCTCACTCACGCAGGTGCGGCCAATGACTGCAAGGTGGACATCGTGCGCGTGGACGCTGAAGCCATCGAAAAGGCCGGACCTGACATTTACCTCAACGGCCTTCAGGGCATTCTCATTCCCGGCGGCTTTGGCGACCGTGGCACCGAGGGCAAAATCGCCGCCACGGGTTATGCACGCCGCGTTGGCATTCCCTTCTTCGGCATCTGCCTAGGCATGCAGATCGCCGTCATCGAATACGCCCGCAATGTCTGTGGCTTGAAAGACGCTAACAGCACCGAATTCGACAAAAGCACAGCCGCTCCCGTCATCAGCATGATGGAAGAGCAGAAGAAGGTGAAGCAGCTCGGCGGCACCATGCGTCTGGGCAGCTGGGTCACCCAACTCATTCCGGGTTCCAAGGTTCATGACCTTTACCAGGAAGAAGTCATCAGCGAACGCCACCGCCATCGCTATGAGGTCAATGACGACTACAAGGAGCAGCTCGAGACCAACGGTCTTGTCATCAGCGGTGTCTCCCAGAAAGGCGAATTGGCAGAGACCATCGAACTACCCGGCCACCCCTTCTTCGTGGCCTGCCAGTTCCACCCCGAATTCAGCAGCAAGCCGAACGATCCGCATCCGATCTTCAATGGCTTCATCAAGGCCGCCCTCCTGCATCACAGCACACCGGAGCCTCTTTGCTAATACCTTGCCTCTGCGGCCATCACCTCCCGGTGATGGCCTTTTTCATTTTTGGACTCTGACGAATGTCTCTCGCCTAGCTTCCGCAACCCAGCCTCGAAGCTTCATCCCAATTCTTTTGTCCGGTTTCCCGTCCAGCTGGGGGGATAAGAAACCTGAGAACCTGTCTTCTGTCATGATCCGCTTCCTTCTTCTGACCCTTTGCCTGTTGTCCTTCGCCAAGGCTCAGTTGCCGCTGGAACTGCCCCCTGGCACGCGCATCACCTTCATTGGCAACTCGCTTTTTGACCGCATGCGCGAGGACTGCAGCTTCGAGGCCCTGATGCATCAGCGTTTCCCGCAGCATCATCTCATAATCCGCAACCTCGCATGGAGCGCCGATGAAGTGGCCCTTCGTCCACGCCCGGATGGCTTTGGCGACCTAAGCCAGCACCTCACCGAGCATCAGGCCGATGTTATCTTCGCCGCCTTTGGCTTCAATGAATCCTTCAAGGGAGACAAGGGCCTGGCTGAGTTTGAGACCTTACTGAGGGCATTCCTCATCGAACTGAAAAGCCATCGCTACAACGGCACATCCGCCCCGCGCATCGTCCTCGTTTCCCCCACTCGGGCAGAGAAACCTCACGGCCATTTAAATGATCAGATCCAGAGCTATGCTAAGGCCATGCAGAAGGTTGCGCAGGCGGAGAACGTGGGCTTTGCGGATGTCTCAAAGAGTGCGGCGCTCCTGGCCTCATCGCCTCAAAGCCCGGTCACCATCAATGGCGTTCACCTCAATGCCCTTGGTTATCGTCTTTTCGCCGAAGACCTTTTCCGTTCCACCTTTGATGAAACCGCGCCAACGCTCAATGAGAGCCTGCGTGCCGCAGTGGTAGAAAAGGAGACCAAGTTCTTTCAGTTCTATCGCCCGCTGAACTACTACTACATCAAAGGTGGACGTGCCGAGCCCTACGGTGTGGTCAACTTCCCCGGTGAATTGGAGAAGCTGAAGCAGATGGTCGGAAACAGGGATCAGTTCATCTGGGATGTCGCCGCAGGCAAAAAATCAGTCCGACCTGAAGCCATATCGGCAGGGGTTTCCACCCTAGTGGATGACTCCAACTCCCGGCCTCTGCCCAGCATCACTGGGGACCGACCCGTGAACGAATGGCTGAGTGCCGCCGATGAGCTGAAGGCTTTCAAGATTGATCCCCGCTTTGAAGTCACCTGCTTTGCTAGCGAGGAGGATTTCCCGGATTTCGTCAAGCCCATCGCCATGCGTTTTGATGCCAAAGGTCGCCTGTGGGTGAGCACCAGCACTACTTACCCGCAGATTCTCCCCGGCCAGGAGCCTGAGGACAAGATCCTCATCCTCGAAGATACCAACCAGGATGGCAAGGCGGACAAATGCAGCGTCTGGGCAGAAAAGCTGCACATCCCCCTCAGCTTTGAGCTCGGCCACGGTGGCGTCTATGTCTCCGACCAGCCTAACCTGACGTTTCTCAAGGACACCGATGGCGATGGCAAGGCCGATCAGCGTGAGAAGCTGCTCACCGGCTTTGGCACTGAGGATAGCCATCACTCCCTACATGACTTTGCCTGGAGTCCCGAGGGCGACCTCATCTTCCGTGAGAGCATTTTCCATCACAGCCAGGTGGAGACGCCCTATGGTCCCGTCCGCGCCCGCGACAGCAGTTTCTTCCGCTACACCCCCGCCACAGGCAAGCTGCTGGCCTTTGGTGGCTATATGAGCACGAATCCCTGGGGTATCACCTTTGATGACTGGGGTTTCCACGTCGGCAGTCATCCCGTCTTTGCCAGTGCCGTGCATGCGCTTAATGCGCCTTATCCTGACATCCATGTCCCTGCGGGTAGCTACATTCCCGCTTACAGCGGCACCTGCGGCCAGGAGTTTCTCAGCAGCAACCACTGGCCTGAAGGACTGCGTAAAAAGCACTTCATGCGGGTCCGCTACAAGCCCACCAACGAAGTGGAACTGCATGAATGGGTGGAGCACGACACCCACTTTGAAGAAAAAAAGGTCGGCATCGTCTTCCAGTCCACCAATCTCAGCTTCATTCCTGTGGACATCCAGCAGGGGCCCGATGGTGCCATGTATGTGGCCGACTGGTACAATCCCGTCAAAGGCCACATGCAATACTCCCTGCGCGATACCCGCCGCGACAAAAAGAGCGGCCGCATATGGCGCATCACCGCCAAAGGCCAAGCCGTCGAGGAAGCTCCGAAGATCGCAGGCGCCAGCGTCCCGTATCTGCTCGACCTGCTGAAGAGCGAAAACTACCGCACGCGCTACCGAGCCAAGGTTGAGATGAGGGAGAGAGATGTGAAGGTGGTTGCCGAAGCGGCCAGCGCGAAATCTGTCGGGCTCTTCGAAGAATTCAAAAGCATTTCCGACTATGACGACAAGCATGTTCACGAGATTTGGGAACTCATGACCGTCCAGCTCCCCCTGTTGTCACGGCCAAAAGAAGCAGGACTTGAATCCAAAGAACGGGCGCTGGAGGATACTAAAAGCGATCCCGAATTTGCCACGGCTATGGCTTCAATGTTGGCACAGAGGGCGAGCCGGCCTGAAGCTCGCACAGCGGTTCTTCGTTTGTTGCGGGTTCTCGCGGCAGAGCATCGTGAACGCTTTCTTCGTGAAAGCGAAAACCCGCAGTCCGCGGCCTTCATGCATGTGCAGGAAATACTTCGCGATTTCGCCAACGACAAATCTGGCATCGTTCGCATGGAGGCTGCCATTGCCGCCAGCTACATCGGTACCCCTATGGCCCTCGAAGCAGCATTGGATCTGCTGAAGCATCCAATGGATAGTTATCTGACCTATGCCCTGCGTTCATCCCTCGACAGCCACACCCTACAGCCTCTGTGGAAAGGCAATGCCGAATTCATGACGAAGCACCCTGAGCTGACCGTCTTCCTCAAAGACTCAGAACCTAAAAAGCCGGCCGTGATGGCCAAAAAGAAGCAAGCGGAGAAAGCCGATCCCTTCGATGCCCAGCCCGGCCTTCAGACGATTAACATCAAGTCCGTGCCTGAGCGGCTGCTCTTTGACGTGCGCGAGTTCACCGTCAAGACGGGCGCACCTGTGAAACTGACTCTTGAAAATCCAGATGTCACCCCGCATAACTTGTTAATCGTGCAGCCGGGCGCTGCGGATGAGGTCGGTATGGCGGGCAATGAGATGGCCAAGCTGCCCGACGGCATGGCCAAAGGCTTCATCCCCGACAATCCCAAGATTCTGGAGAAGACCCGGATGCTGATGCAGAACGAGAGCCAGACGCTGCGCTTCAAGGCTCCAACAGCTCCAGGACGTTACCCCTACATCTGCACCTTCCCCGGCCACTGGCTGGTGATGAAAGGGGAAATGGTGGTGGAGTAAGGAGATAACAAGCCCCAGGGGATTTGATCGGCTGGCATCATTGGTTAGGCGCGCCGAGCGGCGACGATCACTTCATCTGCCACACCTTGCACCATGTCCGTCCAGAGTTTTTCGCGACTGGACAGTTTATCAGGAGACCAGCGATTCCCAATGCTGGTGGCATCCAAAAGCACCAACAGATCGGCTTCACGATGTTGGGTGATGAGCACCTGCTTCACATCTTGGACGAAGCGACTTTGAACTTCCTGCTCAGGGGTGGTGGCCAAATTAAAAATCACCACGGCTTTGCTACCGCTGGGTTTCCAAGAAGCCACAAAATCATCTTCATCCCCCAAAGGGATGTGGATCATGTCAGGCTCGATCATCGCACCAAAACGTTCCCGTACCCCGCGAGCCCAGACTTCACGATGCATGGGTGTGGCATCCGTGGCGTGGATCAGCACATGGATCACCTCTTGCCCGCCTTCCACCGCGCGCAAGGTTCGCTTCAGGTAAGAGCGCCAACCGAGGCTGCGCACGCGCTTTTGTAGCACGCTATGAGCACGCCAGACGGCGAGGCCTGCGAGGCCTAAGCGCGGCAGGATGATCATGAGAAACAAAGTGCCTGCATACAGATGAATCCAGGGCAGAGCCACCGCAGAAGCCTGGGCTATCCCGCCCGTGCGATGCATCGCCGGCAGTTGGTCCAAGGGCAGAGTCAGCTTCAAAACCGAAGACGCAGGTCCGAAAAGCGCACCGAAGAATTCTTGTGCTCCTGATTCAGAAAGCAGCGTGCTTTCCCACACCGCGCGATATTCCTGCGCCCAGCCGCGGGCGTACAGACCCGTGATGCTGCCCAGCGCTAACAACGCCGCAGCCACATGCATCCACGCCCGCAGGCGACGCTGCAGACGCTCCAGCGCAGGCGCATTGGCAAGAAGACCAAAACGTTGATCCACAGTCAGCCCCGTGAGGGTTTCACCTTCCACGGCACTTTCATGCCCCACAGGTGAGACCACACGCGCCAGCCATTCTAGCCAGGCACTGCCCCGGCTAGCACTCGGCGCAGGCCAAAGTTCCCACACGAAAGAGAGGCCCATGATGATGGCATTCCAGAACAACAATCCCACCAGCGGCAGGGCCAAGAGATTAAACTCCGCTGCCTGCCCCAAGCCTGAAAGAAAATAACCGATCACCAAGGCAATACACCACCCACCGAGGGCCCAGGACCAACGCCCCTGCACGGTCACCAGTCGCTCCATCACCCGCACCAAAGAGCCACTCCAGCCAACAACTTCGCGCTCCAGCCACTGAGCTCGTTTATGTAAAAAGGTGATCTCGCGGGCGTTGATCGGTTCCCCCTTGATCTCATCGGCCGTCAGTCCACCCCGAGTCCGGGCCGTAGCCTCTCGGCGCCTTTCTTCAGAAAGGATGGCCCCGTCGGCATCCCCTTCTTCAAGGGCGCGCCAGCGTAGGATGCTCTGCCAGTCATTCCAGTCCATGCGCATTCAGTTCAGCCGTGTTTCAGTCTCACATCCTTGATCCCAGAGTTTTTGAGCGTCTCCTTCAGTCGTTTCAAGATGCGCGGGCGCTCCATCATGAGCGCATGGTGAACGGTGGGCTGTAAAACGCGCACCATCAGCACCCCTCGTTGGATCGAGTCTGGACGCGAATGCTGGTAGAGAAAGTCACCCACAATCTCTTTCCAAGCCCCAAGCACCTCCTCCAGCTTCATCCGCTCACCAATGCCCGCCTGCGAGACAATTGGCCCGATGAGGTCGGCCACAGACTTGAGCGGTAGATCCAGGATCGGTCCTCCATCCATCCCTCGCCACGCCGAGATGAGGGCGTGCCTGCGGCGCTGAGAAGCGGTGGGGAGGCGGTTGGACATGCCTCTAAAGATGTGTGGGAGTGCTAGGAAATGCGAGTGAGAAATGCACGCTTGGCAATGTTTCACAGGGCCTCACAATCCCACATCCAGCACCGCACCGCCCCCCGATTTAATGGGTGATTTAGCCCTATGTTCAGAGTCAAAGCACCCGTCTCGCTTTCCTAAACGCGTAGAGCAAGCATCAAAAGCGTCGAATTTCTCATGGAGGCAGCTATTTTTTGACCTGAGCGATGCCCACCCTCCCTACTTGCCAAGTCGCGCATCCTCTCCAAAGTAGTTAGCCCGACCGCCACGCCCCCTTTGTGACGCGGCGGTCTTTCTGTCATTCCCTTCTGTTATGTTCGAGTGGATCATCAAAAAAATCATCGGCACCAAAAACCAGCGCACAGTGAAGCGCTTGCAACCGGTTGTGGCCGAGATCAACCGCATCGAGGCCCAGCTTCAAAACGAATCCGATGAGGCTTTGCGTGAGCGTTGTGCCAAATGGAAAGCCCAGTTCCGCGCCTTTCACACCCCCCATTTCCTGGGTGGTGTTTCTTTGCGTATTGCCGATGAAGAAACCGTCGAGGCCTGCCTGCGTCATGTGGAAGGTTACTTCACCGCACTGAAGCCTCACTTCCCGTCTTTGGATGGCAGCTACCTCGCCGAAAGCTCCTGGAGCGGTGCTTCTATTGAAGACAAAAAAGCCCGTATTGATAAGGCCCGCGACGCCTGGAATGAGATCCAGCCGAAGTTTGCCAACATCATTTCGAAGATCCTCAATGACATCCTGCCGGAAGTCTATGCGGTGGTGAAAAGCGCGGCTCGCCGTCTGGTCGGCCAGGAGCACATCGTCTGTGACACCCCACTGAAGTGGAATATGGTCCACTTTGATGTCCAGCTCATCGGCGGTATCGCCCTGCATCGCGGGATGATCGCCGAAATGGCCACCGGTGAGGGCAAGACCCTCGTGGGTACCCTCCCCGTCGCACTGAATGCGCTCACGGGTCGTGGTGTGCATGTCATCACCGTCAATGATTACCTCGCTCGCCGTGACTCGGAGTGGATGGGTTATCTCTACAAGTTCCTCGGCCTCACCGTGGGTTGCATCCAGAACGATCAGCCAAGCCACATCCGCCGCGATCAGTATCAGTGCGATATTACTTATGGGGTGAACAGCGAATTTGGATTCGACTACCTGCGTGACAACGGCATGGCATCCAGCAAGGAGCAGCAGGTGCAGCGCGGCCACTACTTCGCCATTGTGGATGAAGTGGACTCCGTTCTCATTGATGAAGCCCGCACACCTCTCATCATCAGCGGCCCAGTGGCTGGAGCGGAAAGCACCCACCAGTATGAGCGGTACAAACCCCTGGTAGAACAGTTGGTTAGACGGCAAAACACGCTTTGCAACAGCCTGGTCACCGAAGCCAAAGAAGACGCTAAAAAAGGCGAGTTCGATGTGGCAGGGCGCAAGCTGTACCAGTGCCGTCTCGGCCAGCCAAAAAACCGTGCGCTCATGCGCTGCATGGAAGATCCAGAGCTGCGTCGTGCCCTGGAGAAGGCTGAACTGAAGATGTATGAAGACACCCAGAAGAAGGATCTCTTTGAACTCAAAGAAGGTCTCTACTTCTCCATCGAAGAAAAGAGCCATGACGCTGACCTCAGCGAAAAAGGCCGCAACTTCCTGAGCCCCGATGAGCCGGATGCCTTCGTTCTCCCAGATCTAGCCACGCTGTATTCTGAAATCGATGGTGATGCTTCCATCACGGAAGCCCAGAAGGTTCAGAAGAAGAATGAACTGCAGGACCGCCTCTCTCACCAGGGCCAGCGCATCCACCAGATCAGCCAGCTTCTGCGTGCCTACTGTCTCTATGAGAAGGACGTGGAGTACGTCGTCGAAGAAAACAAAGTCGTCATCGTGGATGAGCAGACTGGGCGTAAAATGGCTGGCCGCCGCTGGAGCGATGGCCTCCACCAAGCCGTGGAAGCCAAAGAAGGCGTGCAGATTGATGCCGAGACGCAGACCCTGGCCACCATCACCATTCAGAACTACTTCCGCCTTTATGAAAAGCTGGGCGGCATGACCGGTACTGCTGAAACGGATGCCTCTGAATTCCATGACATCTATGGTCTGGACGTGCTGACGATTCCGACCAACCGAATCGTCAAGCGCCTGGACCAGAACGACAGCATCTACAAGACCCGTCGTGAGAAGTACAACGCCGTGATCGAAATGATCCGCGAACGCCATGCCAAGGGCCAGCCCCTGCTGGTGGGCACCGCCAGTGTGGAAGCTTCTGAAACCGTCAGCCGCATGCTGAAGCTGCAGAAGATCCCGCATGCCGTCTTGAATGCGAAGTATCACCGCCAAGAAGCTGAGATCGTCGCCCGAGCTGGCCAAAAAGGTTCGGTCACCATCTCCACCAACATGGCTGGTCGTGGTACCGACATTAAGTTAGGCGAAGGCGTCTCCGAACTGGGCGGCCTCATGGTGCTGGCCACCGAGCGGCATGAATCCCGCCGTGTGGACCGCCAGCTTCGCGGTCGCTGTGCCCGTCAAGGTGACCCAGGTGAGAGCAAGTTCTTCCTCAGCTTTGAAGACGAACTCATGCGCAACTTTGGTGCGGCTGACCGCATGACGAAGATCATGGAACGCTTTGGCATGGCTGAAGGTGAAGAGCTGCAGCATCCTTGGTTAAACCGCTCCGTCGAGACCGCCCAGAAGCGCGTGGAACAGCGCAACTACACCTGGCGCAAGCGCGTGCTGGAATACGATGACGTGATGAACCAGCAGCGCGAAGTCATCTATGAATGGCGTAATGATGTGCTGGACAGCAATGATCCACGCCTGCTCATCAATGAAGCCGTTGAAAAAGGTCTCAAAGAACGCCTGGAAGAGTTCCTGCCTAAAGAGCGCGGCAACGACATGGAGCCGGACTATGAGAACCTGCTTCAGTGGGTGAATACCACGTTCCCGATTGGTCTGCGCGACTTCGATGATGAGTTCAAAAACTTAAACTTCGATGCGCAGTCCGAATGGCTGAAGAGCAAAATCTTCGCGGCTTATGATGTCAAAGTCAGCGGAGCCAATCCGCAAGCTCTGCAAGAGATTGAGAAGATGATTCTGCTCAATGCCATTGACCGCCTCTGGCAGGAGCATCTGTATGCGTTGGACGCCCTCAAGGAAGGCATCAGCCTGCGGAGTTACGGGCAAAAAGATCCCCTCATCGAATTCAAGCAGGAAGCTTTCACCATCTTCGCTGAATTGATGCGCAACATCAACGGGGAGGTCCTGGGGAATCTCTTCCGCAGCACTCAGCAGTTGGCTGCCTTTGAGCAATTCCTGGCCCAGATCGCCATGATGCAGCAGCAGCAGGGCAACGGCATCCAGATCCAGGATGGCAACCTCGTCCTTCAACCTCAGGCACGCCCTGCCCCAGAACCTGAACCCGAAAAACCAAAGCCTCACAATCCCAGTGCGGATGGGCCTAAGCTGATCCTGCCCGGTATGGTCCCACAAAAGAAGCCACTTTCCAATGCGGGCCGCAATGACGCCTGCCCCTGTGGCAGTGGCAAAAAGTTCAAAAACTGCTGCGGACGACTGGCGTAATCTTTTCACGCTGGCCTTGCCTTAAATCCACCATCATGAACGAAGAAACCCTTCAGTCCGCCCTATCCAATCCGCAAAACCTTGGCGAGATGCCAGATGCGGATGCGGTAGGCACCGTCGGTTCCCCCGACTGCGGAGACATGGTGCGCATGTGGCTGAAGTACAAAGAAAAGGACGGCAAGAAAGTCATTGATAAAGCCAGTTTTCAAAGCTTCGGCTGCCAGACGGCTATCGCAGTCGCAAGTCTGGCCACCGAATTGATCCGTGGGAAAACCAAAGAGGAAGCGCTGCAAATGAACGCTGCTGAACTCAGCGCACCACTGGGTGCACTGCCCCCCATGAAGATCCATTGTGGTCAGATGGTGGAAGGTGCCCTCAAGGCAGCTCTTGAGGCAGACTCTGCTTCGGCCCCCGCCCCCATGAACGCTCCCGTAAATGTCGGTAGCCCAACTTTGATGGATAGTTTGGCCGCCTCTGGAAAGAGCGCTGGGAAGATCAAGATCGTGCTGCAAAAGTAGCGGCCGATGTTTTCAAAGGACCACCATTGGACTTGAATGCCCGTCATCATGCATGCGGTTTGCAAAGGGCATTGTGACCGATCTTTCGCAGAACGCATTAGGTTGCGCATGATTAGGGTTAAGGGCTGCATGCCTTTACCCGTCTAAAGAGACTTCAAGGCGGCCGTAAAGGCTGGGGCACGCTTTGTGCATAGTGGGGCTGAGTCTGTTTCTAACCTCACCTCCTCCCATGAAACCTTTACTTTGCCTTCTCGCAGCTTGTGTGCTGCCCATCGCCGCACAGGCCCAAGATGTGGATCCTAACCGTTTTGGAACCCTGACTTTTTATTTCGAAAACGACCTCTTCGGCAATACCGATGCGAATTACACCAATGGAACTCGCATCGGCTGGAGTTCCCCCAATCTTAAAAAGTTTGGCGATGATCCCACCCTCGGGCAGATGGCAGGCTACTTTGATGGCTTTGGCACCGATACCTATGAGCGAAATGTCGCCATTACCCTGGGCCAGAGCATGTTTACGCCGATGGATACAGATGCGCGAGATTTGGTCGAAGATCAGCGCCCTTACGCAGGCTGGTTATACGTCGGTATGGGTTTGATCTGGAAAAATGAGCGCGTTAAAAATTCCCTCGTCTTCAATGTGGGTGTTGTCGGTCCATGGTCCTATGCCGAAGAGACTCAACGTCTTGTCCACGAAGCTCGTGACATTGATTATCCCCAAGGTTGGGACAATCAGTTAGGCAACGAAATCGGGGTTAACATCTCCTATGAACGCATGTGGCGCATCCGCGACCGTCGTGACAACCATGGTTTCGACTGGGATATCCTGCCCTATGCAGGTGCCACTTTAGGCAATGTCATGACTCACGCCACCGTCGGCACCGAAGTCCGGTTTGGTTACAATCTTCCGGATGATTTCGGCACCGGAGCCATCACGGAAGCAGCGACCACACCGACTGCCCTGGAAAATCCTTACACCTCCAAAACATGGGCCAATCGCCTGGGCTTCCACTTCTTCATCCGTGGTGAAGGTCGCGCCGTGGCACGCAATATTTTCTTGGATGGCAACACCTTCCGTGACAGCCATTCCGTGGATAAATACCCACTGGTAGCTGACCTCTCAGCAGGCTTCGCGGTCAATTGGAAGAACACCAAACTCAGCTATGCCTACATCTATCGTACCCGTGAATATCGCGGCCAAGATGAAGGACAGATCTTTGGCTCGGTGACGCTGAGCTTCAATTTCTGAGGTTGCCTCTAACTCTGGATTTTAAAGAAGGATGAACCGCGAGGTTCATCCTTTTTTCGTTTCAGGCGTCAGCACCTCAGCCACCGCATTGGGATCCAGACCAGCTTTCCCAGCATCTGCGACCATGACTGAAACAAGCCCCGCGAGCCAAGCTGCGAGCAGGCCGCTAAACGGCTCGAATAAAATACCGATCCAGGCCAGTGTCACCGTCAGGCTCAAGGTCAAATAAGTCAGGCCACATAAGAACGTAAACTTTTGCCACAATGCCCTCATTTCTAGACCCGCCCAGGCACTGATGAAAGCAAATAAGGTGTAATAACCATACTGCAACATGAGGCTCATTTTGAGGCCCTCTTCAGGTAAGACCAAAAGACGTGGCAGCTGCTTTTCCAACCATAAGGCCAGTTCAGGAAACAGCCCGAACTGATAAAGGGCCAGCATGGGCACACAGACCAGAATGCCGATGAACATGAGGGTGACTCGATTGCGATCCATAAGATTAGATATCGGTAGCTTCAGACTGACGATAGGACTCCACAACGAGATCGCTCAGAAATTTGTCCGGCTGCTCCACAGATTCGCGCTGGATGTGAAAGGCCTTCTGCCCCGTGCTACGCGAAACGAGTTGGAGACCAAAAGGATAGTCTTTGAACAAACGAAGGCAAAGATCATCCACCGCGCAGCCCTCTCGCTCCGCCCGCTGTACCAGAGCGCGCACGGCCCCTGCATCAAAGACCAATTCCAAGCCGTGCGAGGATGCAAACTGAGCTGCAAAACGGTGGACGATTTCAGCCCGCACATCTGTGCTGAAGCTCTGCGCATCTAAACGGCAGCGTTCTAGAGCTTTGAGAGGATCTGCCACCAGAGGACCATCCACGATCAAATCCGGTAGCCCCAGGCTAGGCAGTTCAAACTTAAAATCACGCAGGACTTTTTCCCACGCAGTCACCAGACCACGTGCACCAGTTTTTTCATCCGCTGCACGCTCTGCCACTGCCCGCAGTGCATCATCCTCAAAGACGGTGCGGACACCGTAAGCATGAAACTCACGCTCGTATTGACGAATGAGACTGCCCTCACTGTTCTTCATGATCTGGAAGAGATCATCCGCCTTCAAGGAATCGCAAAAGACACGAACAGGAAGGCGCCCGATGAACTCAGCCTCAAAACCATAATCAATGAAATCCTTCGTGCGAGCCTCCCGCAGCAGTTCCTCTGCCTGCGGTTTCTCTGCCATCATCGCCCCAAAGCCAATGGCAGATTTAGTCTGCCGTTTTTCGATGATTTTTTCCAGTCCTGAGAAGGCACCACTCACGATGAAAAGGATATTGCGTGTGTTCACCACCTCACGGCCCGTGCGGCCTTTGCGGGTATCAAACATCATCTGCATTTGGCTGCGCATGTCGTTAGGCGCATAGAGAGCCACTTCAGTCTCTTCCATCAGTTTAAGCAGGGCCGTCTGGACACCACGCCCGCTCACATCGCGGCCGATCCGACCCTCGCCTCCAGTGGCCAGTTTATCAATTTCATCCAGATAAATGATGCCATGCTGCGCTAGTTCCACATTGCCATTGGCTTTCGCCACGAGGTCGCGCACCAGATCATCCACGTCAGCCCCCACATAACCGGTCTCGCTAAACTTCGTCGCATCCGCCTTCACAAACGGCACACCGATCAAGTCCGCGATGTGTTTCACGAGGTAGGTTTTACCCACCCCCGTAGGTCCAGTGATGAGGACATTTTGTTTGGTGAATTCCAACTGACCTGCTCCCTTTTGCTTTTTGTGCTCACGCAGCATCCGCGCGTGGTTATAGTGATCACAGACCGCCGTTGAGAGCACTTTTTTTGCCTCATCCTGACGGATCACAAACCGATCCAGGTAGGCTTTGATGTCTGCCGGTTTGTATTGGAAGTCATACGTGGCCGCAGGCTCCTCCTCCACAGGCGGTCCCTCTGGGGCCGTCTCTTCGGGGATACCTCCGCGCAGACCTGGCTCAACCCGAGAAAACACCACCTGCCCACCGAGGCTGTTTTTGATAAAATCCTCCAGCTTCCGGGTGATCTCATCGGGAGATGGCGCTGGTTTGGAGGGATTTGGTGGGTCCTGGGGGGTATCACTCATGATGAATGAATTGTTCCCGATTCGCTGCCACATGACAATGGCTTATTAGACATTCCCATTGGTCGTGGCGCAGTCTGTGCGATGATCGAATAGATTCAAAAAACGCTATGTCCCTCACCATCCTCGATGTTTTCAATCGTTACCGCTCTTTTGGGGGGGAGGAATATTCGGTGGGACGCATCCGCGAGCATCTCAGCCAAAGGCATCAAGTTTCCACCTGCGGCTTTGATAGTCAGGAATGGACCCAGCCAGGCGCTCCCGGGAAACTGGCGCAGGCGAGAAAGCTTTTTTACAACCCTGAGGGCAAACAGCGTTTTGAGGCCGCCATCTCCGGGGCCCAGCCAGACCTCGCCATCTTTCACAATATCTACCCCGTCGGGTCACCTGCGCTTTATCACAGCGCCCTCAGGCGCAAGCTGCCCGTGGTACAGTTTCTCCATAACTACCGCCCGTTTTCCGTAGGCGGCAGCCTTTACTCTCGAGGGCGGGTGCTGCCAGATCCTCTGCATGGGCGATATGGAACTGAAGTGCGTGAGGGAGCCTGGATGGGATCTATCACCCGCAGCGCCCTCATGGCCGTGCTTTTAAAGCTCCTTCACCGCAGTGGCTGGCTGGAAAGTGTTAAGACCTGGATAGCCATCTCAGACTTCATGCGCCAGCGCCTCATCGAGGCAGGTGCCGTGCATCCAGACCGCATCGTCACCCTCCGCCATGCCTGGGACTCCATGCCCCAGGCCCCTGAAAAACTGGATGCAGGTTATTACCTCTTTTTAGGCCGCCTCATCGAGGAAAAAGGAGTGCCCATGTTGCTCAAAACATGGGACACGTTACACCGCCAGTTAGGCAAAAACACCCCTCGCCTCCACATCGCCGGAGATGGCCCTCTCGCGGGTCTGGTGGCCCAGCACGCACGGGGAAACCCCTTCATTTGCGCTTTGGGAACCGTGGGGGGAGAAACCAAAAAAGATCAGCTCCTTCGAAGCCGAGCGGTGATCATCCCCTCCGTCTGGTGGGAGCCCCTTGGCCTCGTGACTTATGAAGCCTATGACTATGCCAAGCCTGTGCTCGCAGCTCGCTCAGGGGGACTGGGGGAGACCGTGCAACACGGTAGCACAGGCTTCCTGCATGAGCCGGGCGATGTGGATGGCCTGACCCAAGACGTTCTTAACCTGGAAGCCATGAGCCCGACGCAAAGAGCCACCCTGGGCAATAGCGGGCGTCATTGGCTGCGCCAAGAAACGGAGCCGACGGTGTGGCTACGCCGATTTGAAGAGATCGCCGAACAGGCCATTGCTAGGTCGTAAGTTAGACGATCTTTTCGAGCTTGATGGGGTAGGTCTGAAAAGCATTCCACTGGCACACGATGAGATCTCCTGTCTCCAGCACACAGACATCGTGCCCATGATCAATCACGGGCTGGGCCTGAGTGAGAGCTTTGAGCACCCCATTTTCATAGATCGGTTCCGTACCGCCTGGCGCACTGATGACTTGCCCCGCTGCATCCAGGATCACCGTAAAGCCGGAAGGGTTTTGTGGCAGCTTGCTCCGCACCGGGTCCAGAGACCAGCACACAGCCGCATACAGTTCCTGCCCCGAAATGACCGGGCGACACACTTTGCAGCCCGGTACAGGCAGAGTCTCAAGGTATTTACCTTCCAAGCTAAAGCGGCGAAAGCAATGATCCGCCCGCGAGGTCACCAGCACAGTCGCTTGATCCGCGCCCTTGCGCGTATCAATCTCGATGCCGTGGGCATTGTTGAGGCGTTCACTCTCAGGCACCCCTTCCTTCCCCCCAAAACGGGAGATGAATTTGCCCCGATGATCGTAGCGCAATACGTAGTTAGACCCGTAGCCGTCCACCACGTAAATATCCCCATTGGGAGCTACGGCTGTTTCTGTGGGATTGAAAAACATGTCTGGCTCATAGGCTCCCACACTCATCGGATGGCTAAGGCTAAAAAGTTCTCGCCCAGCCAGGTCAATTTTCGTGACACGCCCCGTCTGCCGATAACCACCGCCACCGCTTTTCCACAAGCCACTGTCCGTCACAAAAAGAAACTCCTCGCCATTTTCGCGGCTCAGACTGAGGCCATGGCCTCCAGGCCAAACACTGCCCCAAGATTCCATGATCGTGCCATCGGGCTTAAAAACCAACATTTGGTTATCCCAATGATCCCCGATCATGAAAAGCCGCCCATCTTTCACCTGCACCATCTCATGGCAATTCAGGATGGGATGGTGCCTCCCCTGCCCCGGAGCCACCCAGTCTTTATTCACTTTGTACTGGTGTTTCCCATGACCGATCACCACGTCCTTCTTTGGGTCTGGAGCTGCACGCAAAGTTTCCGTGAAGGTGGCAGCTGCTGCAGAAGTAAGCCCGGCGAGAAAGTGACGGCGTGTATTCATGAATGAGCACTTTTTACTGATTCTATCCTCAATTGGAAATGATCTTCTTATGTCCATTTCGACTGCCTGGCTGGAATCAGGCAGGCTATTTTGGAATAGGCAACGCTGCGGGATGCGCTACAACGCGGTAAAGACGCCCCACTCCACAGCAGTGACTGAACCACCTGTTTCCTATGAACGATCCATCCTCCGGCCGACCCGCAGCCCCCTTCCCCCTGCCACCGCCATCCTTCTTGACGCCGAAAGCTGAGAAACTGCTGCCAAAGATTGAAAAAGCGGGAGTCAAAGCAGCCCTGAAGGCGGGGCATGTGCTGAGCCGTGACGAACTGCTGGAGGTGAAGGTGCAGCTCCTGCCCGCCCTTTATCGCTGGGGACTGGGCGGCATCTCTGCGGCCAGTGCCTACGGCAGTTATGCCGGGTTTATGGCAGATAGCGCTAGCCGAGGGTTAGGCATGGCAGCACTGTCCCTATTGTTCTTTTTCTTCGCCATCGTTGGCGTTCGTCGCACTCTAGGCAGGATCCTGGAAAGCATGGACGGGGTGGACGCCGGAGAATTGATCGGCTTGGCCTTGGAAGGAATAGGCTCCGTGATCGGCGGCCTCTTCGACGGAGTCTAAAGCGTGCCATGAACTTTGGCTAGCTGCTCTGTAGCCGATTGCGATCATGAGGATTCAACAGCTTTTCGGTGAATGTGACGAGTATTTGTGACGTTCACATAGCCACCTCGTTATGCTTCCATGGGATCCTCAACAAGACCAAGCCTCCGTGCACGACCTGGATGATTGGCACGTTTCCCTTCTTCCCCTGCGCTAACTCAGCCCTGAATCGAAATCCCCACGCTTTCCACCCAGTTCACCCCCGGAATCACTCCACATGGCAACCAAACAAGTGGCTTTCATCCTCGCTGCATTCGTCTTCCCTGCGATGGCTGCAAGCCTCAATCTAACGATGGATCCCGTGACGAGCGAACCAGGGAAGTTCGCGGCTGAGGAAATCCGTCATGCAGCCATGGCTAAGGGTATCAATATCAACGATGGCTCAGATGCGATTCGCATCTCCATCACCGTCAAACAAGATGCTCAAGCTACAGAGCAGAGTTACCGCATCGAGCGCGACGGCCATGAGCTGCGCGTCATCGGCAGCGATACCACAGGGGCCATGTATGGCGGGCTAGACATCGCTGAGGCCATCCGCACCGGCATGCTTGATTCGTTAAAGACCAGTGACCACAGGCCGCACATCGCCAAACGCGGCATCAAGTTTAACATTCCACTCGATCTGCGCACGCCCAGCTACTCAGACAACAGCACCTCAGCACAGGCAAACATCCCTGAGATGTGGAGCCTGGAGTTCTGGCACGAGTTTCTGGACCGGATGGCGCGGGACCGCTTCAACGTGCTCACGCTTTGGAGCCTTCATCCGTTCCCCTCCATCGTGAAAGTGCCGGAGTATCCCAAGATCGCGCTGGATGATGTGTGGCGCACCACAGCAGATTTGACGGAGCCGTTTGAATCCTTTTCCCCACGCGGCGTTGGCATGGTTAAACCCTGGATGCTGGAGAAAAAGGAGATCGTGAAGCGCCTCACGATTGACGAGAAGATCGCGTTTTGGCGTGCGGTGATGGACTACGCGCATGATCGCGGCATCGAGGTGTATTGGTTCACCTGGAATGTCTTCACCTATGGCACGGATGGCCAATACGGCATCACAGACGATCTCAACAATGCCACCACCATGGACTACTTTAGAAAAAGCGTCCGTGAGACGGTGCTGACCTATCCTCGCCTCGCCGGCATGGGCATCACCTCTGGCGAGAACATGGATCACGACGACGGCTCCAAGGGTAAAGAGGCCTGGCTGTGGGCGACCTATGGTGAGGGCATCAGAGATGCGCTGAAGACACAACCACAGCGCCAGTTCCGGCTGATCCATCGTCTCCACGAGACCGGACTAAGCCCTATTTTACAGCAATGGGACAAGTATCCTGGGCTTTTCGAATTCAGCTACAAATATGCTGTGGCGCACATGTATGCCTCCCGTGCACCTTCGTTCATTCAGAAATTGTTGCCTGAGATCACCCCCCAGCACCGCACTTGGCTGACAGTGCGCAATGATGACCTCTACAGCTTCCGCTGGGGTGATCCCGATTTTGCGCGTGCCTTCATCACGAACATGCCAGGCCCTGAAAAGCTCGCGGGTTTTTACATGGGACCGGATGGCTACATCTGGGGCCGCGATTTCCTCAGTCGGGATGCTGTGGATGCAAACGGTCGCCGTCAATTGGTCTGGGACCGTCAGTGGTTCAGCTTTCATCTCTGGGGCCGCCTCAGCTATGACCCTCAGCTACCTGAGGCGTATTTTCAGAAGCGACTCGGCGTGCGGCATCCATCCGTCTCCGCAGAGAGACTCTTTGCGGCCTCGCAGGCATCCTCGAGAATCATCCCACAGGTCACTCGTTTTAACTGGGGCGGCATTGATCTGCATTGGTATCCCGAAGCCAACCTCAGCCACCCCAAGCAATACAAGGGCTTCTACACCGTGCGGCATTTCATGGAGGGCAAGACCATGCCGGGTGAAAATATCCTCAGCATCTCTGCATGGCGAAAGAAACTCAGCGACAAGGAAGCCATCACCGCACAGACACCGCCAGAAGTCGCCTTGGCGCTCGATAGAAATGCCGAAGCGACTCTGCAACTCGTGGCCGAGCTGCGCCAGCAAGCCGACACTGCCGACAAAGAACTGACTCAGACGCTCGGTGACTATCAGGCACAAGCATGGCTAGGGCGATACTTCGCTGCCAAGATCCGCAGTGCAATGGATCTCGCCGAATTCAACGCCAGTGGGGCAGTCGCCGCTCAAGCCTCTGCCTTGAAACACATCGAAACGGCGCTTGTCCACTGGAAGCAATACGCCGCCATCTATGACCGCCAATACTTACCCCAGTTACTCAACCGCGTCGGCACCGCAGACATTCCCGCACTGACGGCCAAAGCAGCCGCAGATATTGAAATCGTACGCAACTGGAAAACTGGAACTCCCAAAGAAGAAAGCAAAGGCAGTAAGTAGCACAAAGTTGCAGCAAGCCCCAAGCCCCCACCATGAAACTCTCTCCCCTCGTTTTCATTGCTCTGCTATTTGCACCGATGGCTGTGCTCGCTCAAGCCAAGCCCAACGTCCTGCTGATCATGGCGGATGATTTGCGGGACTTCGGCGGGGCGTTCACAAAGGAGGTCGTGAAGACACCGAACCTCGACCGACTGCGTGCTCGCGGCACGACGTTTGAGCGAGCTTACGTGCAGTATCCCGTCTGCAATCCGAGCCGCTGTAGCATGATGGCGGGACTGCGGGCGGAACAGACGGGCATCGTGGGCAATGACGTTTCCTTGCGGCAGATGATGCCGGATGTCATCACACTACCGCAGCTGTGCAAAGAGGCTGGATGGCAATCCCATGCGTTTGGAAAACTCTATCACCTCGGCGGCGGCAAGGATGTGGCAGCGAGGCAGCGTTGGATGGACGCAGGCCGCTCATGGCATTCTGCGCAGTCTTTTGAAGCAACGAAGATGGGGCGCAAGATGCTTGAAGGTCGCGATGTGACAGGCGGAGCCTTGAAATGGTGCCAATGGGGGGCTGCGGACGGAACGGATGACGATCAGCCAGATGGTCAGATCGCTGCGGCCACGGTGGCGATGATCGAGAAGCTCGGCAACACACCATGGTTTATCGGCTGTGGGTTTATGAAGCCGCATGATCCCTTCATTGCTCCAAAGAAATACTTTGATCTGTACCCGATGCACTCGCTGAAGCCTTGGAGCGATCCCACAAACATGATGCCCGTGCGCAAAGAGCACGTGAGCTCCGGCGACTACGCCAAAGTCTTTGGAAAATTCACCGAGCAGGAGTGGCGCGAGCTCTTCCGCGCCTACTGCGCAGGCACCAGCTTCATGGATGCACAGCTCGGTCGTGTGCTGGATGCGCTGGACAAGCATCAGCTCTGGGAAAAGACCATTATCATCTTCGTCGGCGATCACGGCTACCACACGGGCGAGCGGCAGTGGTGGAACAAAAACACGCTGTTTGAGCGCAGTTGCCGTGCGCCGCTCATCATTGCCGCGCCGGGCCTGAAAGGCGGCCAGACGACGCGCTCGCTCGCCGAGTTCGTGGATGTGTATCCCACTGTTGCAGATTTTTGCGGCCTGAAAATGCCCCATGTCGGAGCTGGAGCCAGTTTGCGCCCTGTTTTAAACGATCCCGCAGCCAGTATCAAAGACGCAGCCTTCACGCTCGTTACCCGCAACCAGAAACTTCATGCCCAAAGCATCCGCACCGCCCGCTGGCGCCTCACACGCTGGAGCGACGGTATCACTGAACTTTACGATCACGATGCCGACCCCGAAGAGCTGCGTGATGTCTCCGCACAACATGGCGACACCCTGACAGAGCTGACTGGACGGCTTCAAAAACTGCCCCCCTTCAGCTCAAAGTAAGGCGACGTCCCCTCGCGTATCTTCGTGTTTTTCCTCAGTCCCGGAGGCAAGCCCTTTTGGCCTTACCATTTAATTTTCTCCTCAAAAGTTCATAACTGACTCGAAAGGTCCGCGCTTGCCAGAAGGCGCGGCTTGGCCATGATGCCACATGGGTAAACTCCAAGATAAAGTCGCAGTCGTCACCGGTGCCGGGCGTGGCATCGGCAAAGCCATCGCTGAAAAATTCGCTTCGGAAGGGGCCAAAGTGGCCATCATCAGCCGGACAGAAGCCAACTCCCAGGCCGCAGCCGAGGCCATCAATGCCAAGTATCCGGGGGCTGCCAAAGGCTACGCCGTCGATGTGGCCAACGGGCCCGCTGTGGCAGAGCTGGGCAAGACCGTCCTCGCGGATTTTGATCATGTGGACATCCTGGTCAACAACGCTGGCGTCACCAAAGATGGCCTGCTTCTGCGCATGAGCGAAGAGGATTGGGACTTTGTGGTGGATACCAACCTCAAGGGTGCGTTCAACATGGTGAAGGCCTTCCAGCGCAGCATCCTGAAGCAGAAGGGCGCTCGCATCATCAATGTCGCCTCCGTCATTGGCCTTATCGGCAATGCTGGCCAGGCTAACTATGCAGCCTCCAAGGCAGGTCTCATTGGCTTCACCAAATCACTTGCTCGCGAATTTGCTGGGCGCGGAGTCACGGCCAATGTCATCGCCCCAGGCTTCATCGCCACGGACATGACGGGCGTGCTGGATGAAAAAGTGAAGGCCGCAGTGCTGGAAAAAATCCCGCTCGCAGACTTCGGTCAGGCGGAAGACATCGCCGCCGCCGCCACTTTCCTGGCCAGTGCCGAGGCCCGCTACATCACGGGTCAGGTTTTGGCCGTGGATGGTGGCATGGTTATGTAACCAGGACGCGCTAGAAAATCTTTTTAACCTGTATCGGGAGCCCGGGTCATCCAGGCTCCCTTTTTCATGCCCGGGTCCCAGAATCACCCAATATTCCCCATTGCCCGCGCCCGCTTTCCCCCTTTACTCCACTCTCCCGTAACACAACCTCGTCCACATGCCCATCGCCCGCGCCCTCCTTTCCGTCTCCGACAAAACCGGTCTCCTCGACTTTGCCAAAGGTCTGGCAGAGCTCGGCATTGAAATCCTTTCCACCGGCGGCACGGCTAAACACCTCAAAGACGCTGGCCTGACTGTGATTGATGTCTCGGAGCACACTGGCTTTCCGGAAATGTTCGATGGCCGTGTGAAGACCCTGCACCCTAAGGTTCACGGCGGCCTGCTACAGCGCCGCGACAATGACGAGGACAAAAAGAACGCTGCCAAGCACAACATCCCCGTCATTGACCTCGTCGCCATCAATCTTTATCCCTTTGAGCAGACCATTGCCAAGAAGGATGTGACGCTGGAGGAAGCCATCGAGAACATTGACATCGGCGGTCCTTCCATGCTGCGGAGTGCGGCCAAAAATCACCGCTGGGTCACCGTCATTTCGGATCCTGCGGACTACTCCATCGTCCTGGCGGAACTGAAGGAAAACAAAGGTGAGACCACCCTGGCCACCCGCGAGCGCCTAGCGTGCAAAGTTTTCCAGCGCACCTCCAGCTACGATGCCGCCATCGCCAGCTTCCTGAACAAGGAGCAGGTGACACAGAAGACTTTCTCACTCAGCTTGCCTCTGCACAGCGAGCTGCGCTACGGCGATAACCCACACCAGAAGTCCGCCCTCTACGGCAACTTCAGCGATTACTTTGTGAAGCTGCATGGCAAGGAACTCAGCTACACAAACATCCTGGACATCCACGGTGCCGCAGCTCTCATCCATGAATTCCGCCGGCCTACGGTCGCCATCTTGAAGCACACCAATCCCTGCGGCATCGGCTGTGCGGACGAAGATCTGCGTGAAGCCTGGGCCAAGGCTTTTGAGACCGACAAACAGGCTCCCTTCGGCGGCGTTATCGTCATCAACCGCAGCATGACCCTGGGCCTCGCCCGTATCATCTCGGAAATCTTCACGGACATCATCATTGCCCCGGACTTCGATGCCGACGCTCGCGCATTGCTGCAGAAGAAGAAAAACCTGCGCCTCATCCAGATGCTGCCGGAAGTCACCAAGACCTTCAGCGACCCGATCATCCGCAGCGCCCCTGGCGGTGTCCTCGTCATGGACAGCGACCCACGTGCGCTCGGCCTGGAAGATCTGGAAAACAAGGTCAAGACCCAGCGCCCACCGACCCGCGAGGAACTGGAAGCCATGCGCTTCGCCTGGCGTGTGGTGAAGCACGTGAAATCGAACGCCATCGTCTTCGCCACGCATGACCGCACCCTCGGCATCGGCGCAGGCCAGATGAGCCGCGTGGACTCCTGCCGCATCGCCATTTGGAAGGCCAAAGAAGCAGGTCTCTCCCTCGCAGGCAGCGTCGTCGCCAGCGATGCCATGTTTCCCTTTGCCGACGGCCTCATCGCCTGTGCTGAAGCCGGAGCCACCGCCGCCATCCAGCCCGGCGGCAGCATGCGTGATGAAGAAGTCATCGCCGCGGCTGATGAGCGCAAAATGGCCATGGTCTTCACTGGCCACCGCCACTTCCTGCATTGATATCTCCTATGGCCATCTTTGGCATCCTCTTCCTCGGCGTCGCCCTCGTCCTCATCGGCGTGGGCATCGCCCTCGGATTGGCTGCCATTGCGGCCACAGCGGGATTGGTCAGCCTGGGCGTACTCTCCTCTTCCGTCTTGATCGGACTCCGCACAGGCCGCACGGAATCAGGCATCCGCGCCCTTTTGATTCAGTGCGGTGTTCTCGCGGGCATCCCTGCCGGGGCCATCTGTGCCTGGGCCCTGAAGCACTTTTCCGCACAGATCGGAGATGGATGGGTGATTCCAGCTTATGGAGCCCTCGGGGGTGCTGTAGCTGGACTTTGTCTGGCCTTGATCCTCGATGCCATGTCCCGCCGCACTCATGCCTGGGCCACCCGGCAACTGGCTAAGACCCACCTTTTTTCCTCCGATTCCCAACGTCCCCTTTGATGAACTCCCCCCTCCTTCTCGGCGTCAATATTGACCACGTGGCCACTCTTCGCCAGGCCCGATACCGCACCATGCTAGGAGCCCACAATGTTGAGCCTAGCATCCTCGAAGCCGCCCATCTTGCCGAGGCTTCCGGGGCCAGTTCCATCACCGTGCATTTGCGCGCAGACCGCCGACACATCGTGGATGCAGACATCTACCTTCTGCGCAAAGAGATCGGCACCAAGATGAATCTGGAAATGGGCAATACGGCTGAGATCTTGGGCATTGCCCTAGAGGTGAAGCCCGACTTCGTCTGCATGGTTCCCGAAAATCGCGAAGAAGTAACGACCGAGGGCGGCCTAGATGTGGTGGGTCAAAAGGAAGCGCTGCGCAGCAGCGTGGGTCAATTGGAAGCCAATGGCACACGCGTCAGCATGTTCATTGATCCAGACTTGGATCAAGTCCGTGCCTCAGCCGAAATCGGAGCCAGCATGATTGAACTGCACACGGGCACCTTTGCCAATGAGCAGGGTGAAAAACGGGCGCATGAAACCGCCCGCCTCATCGCTGCGGCAGAGCTGGGTCACAGCCTAGGTTTGCAAATCAATGCTGGCCACGGACTCACCACGAAAAACTTGCCCGATCTATTCAGCGTGCCTCATCTGGCCGAACTAAACATTGGCCACAGCATCGTCGCGAGATCCGTTTTTGTCGGGATGAAGCAGGCCATCGCCGAGCTCCTAGCCATCATGGTTCAGTACCCACGCGCATGATTGGCCTGGGCATAGATCTGGTGGAGGTGCCACGCATTCGGGACCTACTCATCAAGCATGGAGACCGCTTCAAAGAGCGCACCTTCACCGCGGGCGAAATCGCTTATTGTGATGCCTGTGCTGACCCCGCCATGCATTACGCGGCGCGCTTTGCCGCCAAAGAAGCTGCGGCCAAGGCGATCGGCACGGGTCTCTGGGCCGAAGGCGTGGATTGGAAAGACTTTGAGATCACCCGTGAGGCATCGGGCAGGCCCGTGCTGCTGTTGCACGGAGGTGCCCAAAAACACGCCACGGCCCAGGGCGTCACTCGCGTCCTGGTCTCACTCACCCACACAAAAGATCTCGCCCAGGCACAGGTCTCCCTGGCCTAGGCTGAAGAAGAGATGGCCGACTAAAACGCCATGCCCCACTGCATCGGCGTGGGACTGCGATCTTGGTCACGCGGAGGCATGTGCCTAAAATTTTTCGGCGTGGGGCGTAACTTCGTCTCTCCATTCATCAAGTATCCCAAGGAACCTGCCGAGTGAACCTGGCTACAACTGCTGCCCACAAAGATCAAGCCGACCGAAACGACCCAAAGGCCGCGAGTAAAAAATGTCATTCAGTTAAAAAGTAAAAATGAGATCTGAGGTCGGGAGACCTGTAAATAATACATCTTTTCGATTTTTTAACAATCTTAGATGCATGACATCCAAATTCCCTTTAGCCCGCTCAGCCACTGGGAGATGCCCTGACTTTGCCCATGCCGTGACTAGACAGTGGCCCCAACCCATGACACAGAAACCCTGCCCATGAAAAAACAGACCATCGTCACCCTCGACCTCGAAGGCGTACTCGTGCCGGAAATTTGGATCGCCTTTGCCGAGAAAACCGGCATCGCAGAACTGCGCCGTACGACTCGGGATGAGCCAGACTATGACGTGCTGATGAAGAGCCGTCTCGCCATTCTGGATCAGCATGGGCTCAAGCTGAGCGATATCCAAGAAGTCATCGGCACCCTTTCGCCCATGGAAGGGGCCAAGGACTTCCTGGATGAATTACGCTCACTGACTCAGGTCATCATCCTGAGCGATACCTTCGAAGAATTTGCCCAACCGCTCATGCGCCAGCTAGCCTGGCCCACCATTTTTTGCCATTATTTGGAGACCGACTCCACCGGCCGCATCGTCAATTACAAGCTGCGTCAGCCTAACCAAAAGCAGAAAGCTGTCGTCGCTTTCAAAAGCCTCAATTACCAAGTCATCGCGGCGGGTGATTCTTTTAATGACACCACGATGCTGGGAGAAGCGCACAAAGGTTTCTTTTTCCACTCCCCCGCAAGCATTCAGGCCCAGTTCCCTCAGTTCCAGCCTTTTGATCGTTACGAAGACCTGCTCTCAGCGATCAAAGCCGAGCTGTGAGGAAAGGTATAGGAGTGGTTTCATCCCTGGTTAGATCACATCTGAATCACTCCATGTCACAAGCGTTTCAAGGTAGCAAAATGCATGACATTTTTTGGGTCAAGATTGCTTTAAAATCGCCAACCACTTGGCCTGCTAGCTGCTTATTTACTATCCTGAAGCGCGAGCTTCACCACAACGAGCTGGACTGTCACTTCATGGTTGGGGACAGCCCGGTCAATTAAGGCCCGGAGGGATTTTGGTTGGGTCCCTCCGGGCCGCTTTTTGAAAAAGCGGTGATCTCAACGAAATCCCGCCGACGAACAGGCTTGACGCTTTCCTGCCGAAAGTATCCAATGGCTGCCCACACCATGAGCGAAGCTTTTCCTGACATTCCGAAAATCCAGTACGAGGGCCCTAAATCTCGCAACCCTCTTTCCTTCAAGCACTACAACGCGGACGAAGTCGTCGCAGGCAAAAAGATGCGTGACCATTTCCGCTTCGGCGTCGCTTACTGGCATGCCATGCGCAATAGCCTTGCCGATCCTTTCGGTGCAGGCACCGCTCAGCGCCCCTGGGATGACGGCAGCAACTCAATCGCCAATGCCCAGCGTCGTGTCTGGGCCTGCTTTGAATTCATGGATAAGCTGGGCGTGGATTATTACTGCTTCCATGACCGCGATGTCGCCCCCGAAGGTGAAACCTTGGCCGAAAGCAATGCAAACCTGGACGCCGTCGCCGATGAACTCGAGAAAGCCCAAAACGCCACGGGTAAAAAGCTGCTCTGGGGCACCGCCTGCCTCTTTGCTCACCCTCGCTATAACCAGGGTGCTGCCACCAGCCCAAACGCGCAGGTCTATGCCTATGCCGCTGCCCAGGTGAAGAAGGCTATCGAGGTCACCCATCGCCTAGGCGGAGAAGGCTACACCTTCTGGGGAGGCCGCGAGGGTTACGCTTCCCTCCTGAATACGGACATGAAGCGCGAGCTGGACCACCTCGCCCGGTTCCTCCACATGGCCGTGGACTATAAAAAGGAGATCGGCTTCAAAGGCCCCTTCTACATCGAGCCTAAACCTCGTGAGCCCTCCACCCACCAGTATGATTCTGATGCAGCCGCCTGCTTGAACTTCCTCCGTGAGCACAACCTCATGGAGCACTTCAAACTCAATCTGGAAACCAACCACGCCACCCTCGCCGGTCACAGCATGTGGCATGAAATGGAAGTGGCTGTCGCTGCAGGCGCTCTCGGCTCCGTGGATGCGAACACGGGCGATGAACTCATTGGCTGGGATACTGATCAATTCCCGACCGATATTTACCTCACCACGCAGATGATGCTCGTCATTCTGAAGAGCGGTGGGTTCACGACCGGGGGCCTCAATTTTGATGCCAAAGTACGCCGTGAATCCTTTGAACCAGTGGATCTCTTCCATGCTCACATCGGCGGCATGGACGCCTTTGCTCGTGGCCTGAAAATCGCCTCTTCCATCATTGAAGATGGTCGCCTCGACGCCTTCCGCAAAGCCCGTTACAGCACCTTCGATGGAGGAATCGGCGCGAAGGTGGAAGCAGGCACCACCAGCTTTGCCGAACTGGAAGCCTACACTCTGGAAAATGGCGAACCCCTCATCGGCTCAGGCCGTCAGGAGATGCTGGAAAACTTGATCAACGATTACATCTGACCTTATTGCTTTAGCGCGACAAAGACTTCAGGGAAGGCAGGTCGAAAGGCCTGCCTTCTTTTATTTTCAGACATAATCGTCTCAACACACCTAACCGCACGTTTATTTACCTAGCTGCATGCCTTGCGCTCTGTAAGATGGGGTACTTTGATCACAAAAGCCGCGCCGAAAGCCTCGACACGCAAACCGCGGCTTAAAAAGGGCACCGGCGTTGTAAAACTGCATTCCTTGCCTGCCCGGTCATTCCCCATCGTGGGCGTGGGTGCCTCCGCAGGCGGGCTGGAGGCCTTTCAGGATCTGCTGAAACACCTGCCTGCCGATACTGGCATGGGCTTTGTGCTCGTGCAGCATCTGGATCCCCAGCACGAAAGTGCGCTGGCCCATCTGCTGAGACGCAGCACCTCCATGCCTCTGCATGAGGTCACCCAGGGGCTTCGTGTGGAGCCTAACAACATTTACATCATCCCGCCCAATGTTCTCATGGCTATCTCCGGCGGGGTGCTCACTCTCACCCCGCGCGGCAAAGTCCGGGGAGCGGCGCGTTCGATTGACTGCTTTTTTGAAGCCCTGGCCCATGATCAGCGGGAAAATGCCATCGGCGTCGTGCTTTCTGGCACAGCCATGGATGGCACCCTGGGACTAGAAGCCATCAAAACGGAGGGCGGGCTGACCTTTGCCCAGAATGATTCGGCCAAATATGCCTCCATGCCTCGAAGTGCCATCGCCGCAGGTTTTGTGGATTTAGTCATGTCACCTGAAGACATTGGTGCAGAGTTGGTACGCATTGCCAAGCACCCCTTCGTCCAGGATGCGTCTGCCATGCTGCCGCTAACCCTCTTCCCGGCCCTTGCGGCGGAGGCCGAACGCGAGAGCGATCAGAGCGAGACTCCAAACACCCCCCTGGCATCAGGCGGGCAAGGCACGCCGCGCACCGATTCACGGCGCGCTAAAAAAGAGGCCTCCCAGCCTGCTGAGACCGATGGCCAGGACGGTTTCCGGAACGTCCTGATGATGCTGCGCAACCACTGCGGCGTTGATTTTGCCCTCTACAAATCCAGCACCATCCAGCGGCGGGTCACGCGCAGACTGGTGCTCAATCGCCATCACACCTTGGCGGAATATGCCGCCTTTCTGAAAGGCAATGCCAAGGAACTGGATGCTCTTTACTCCGACGTACTTATCAGCGTCACCAGTTTCTTCCGCAATCCGGAAGCCTTTGAGGTTCTGCGACATAAAATTTTTCCCAAGCTCCTATCCCAGCCTGGGCGCGAAGGACCGCTACGCATTTGGGTTCTAGGCTGTTCCACGGGCCAGGAGGCCTACTCGCTGGCCATGACCTTTGCCGAGGCAGCCGCTGAAGCTCCCCACCCACTAAAGCTCCAGATCTTTGCCACGGACCTGAATGAGTCTCTTCTGGAAAAAGCACGCGCCGGCCTCTACGCGAAATCACTGGCCCAAGACATCACCCCCGAGCGGCTCCAGCGCTTTTTCACCGAGGAAGAAGGCGGATACCGCGTGAACAAGTCCTTGCGAGAACAGGTCGTGTTTGCCCGACAGAATGTCATGAGCGACCCGCCCTTCTCGCGCATGGACCTTATCACCTGCCGGAACCTGCTCATCTACTTCGAGCCCGAACTGCAGAAAAAGATCTTCCCCGCTTTCCATTATGCCTTGAAGCCAGACGGCTATCTTTTCCTGGGAGCCAGCGAGTCCATCGGCCAGTTCACGGATCTTTTCACACCAGCTGACAAAAAGCAGAAGATCTTCTCTCGCAAAGCCGCCCCTACCCCCACCTTCCACTCTCCGGCACCCAAAGATCGCCCCATCCAGCGCCTTCCCGGCATGCGGGCGATCGCAGACGAACATGACCTCCCGCACGCGATGCGTGGTGAATTCAATGCGCAGCGCGAGGCAGACCGCATCACGGTGAGCCTCTTTGCGCCACCCGGGGTGCTCATCAATGCCGATGGTCAGATCCTGCAATTTCGCGGTGCTACAGGTGCCTTCTTGGAGCCGCCAACGGGCAAGGCTAGCTTTGACCTACTGAAGATGACTCCTGAGGGCCTTACTTTGCCCCTCCGTGCGGCCATCCAAAAGGCCAAGCGCGAAAACAAAACCGTCTGCCGCGAAAATGTGCAGATGCGCAAAAATGGCCTCCTTCGCGTGCTCGCCCTGCGGGTCATCCCGCTGCGGAATCTAAAGGAGCCCTGTCTGCTGGTCCTATTTGAAGATTCGGAAAGCAAGCTTCATTCACCCGGGTCTCTCAACCTCCCCTCTGCCCCCGCCGGCAAACGCGAGGTGGCCAGCCGCATCGCCATCCTGGAGCAGGAACTGGCGGAGACTCGCGACTACCTGCTTTCCATCCAGGAGCAAAATGAATCGGTCAATGATGACCTCCAGGCCTCCAGCGAAGAGCTTCAGAGCGCCAATGAAGAGCTGCAAAGCATCAACGAGGAACTAGAAACCTCCAAAGAAGAGCTGGAGTCCACCAACGAGGAGCTGACGACGATCAATGAAGAGATGGTCACCCGTGACGTGGAGCAGAGCCGCCTCAATGCGGACCTGAACAACCTCCAGGTGAGCATTCATACCGCCATCCTGCTGCTGGGCAGCGACCTCGCCATCCGCCGTTTTTCCCCTCTAGCCGAAAAGATCTTCAACCTGATGAGCGCTGATCTGGGGCGCAGTTTTGGCGGGGTGCGGCACAATCTTCTCATCCCCGGTCTTTATGACATGATGGTGGATGTCATGCAGACCCTCGTCCCTCAGGAACATGAGGTGCAGGACAAGCACGGACTTTGGTATTCCCTGCACGTGCGACCTTACCTCACCCTGGATAACAAAATAGATGGCGTGGTGCTGGTGCTCAATGACATCAACGATCTCAAACGCCATCAGCAGCAGATTGCCGCAGCCCGCGATTATGCCGAAGCCATCCTGCGCACCTTGCCCGTGCCCTTTCTGGTCCTGCGCTCTGACTTGCGGGTAGACTCGGCCAGCGATGTTTTCTATCAGGCCTTCGACGTCTTGCCGGCCGAAAGCGAAGGTCGGCTGATCTATGAGTTGGGAAATCGTCAGTGGGACATTCCAGACCTGCGCAAGCTGCTGGAGGATATCCTTCCCCAGAAGGTCTATTTTAACGGCTACGAGGTCACACACGAATTCGAAACCCTGGGCCGCCGCACCATGCTGCTGAATGCGCGTCAACTCGACAGCGCCGATGGCACACCCGACCGCATCGTGCTGGCCATCGAGGACATCACCAACCGCACCCAAGCCGAAAAATCCCTGCGCAGGGCCATGGCGGAAATCGAACGCTCATCCCGCGCAAAGGATGACTTCCTCGCTGCTCTCAGCCATGAGTTACGCACCCCGCTGACGCCCGTGCTCATGATCGCGGCGGCCCTGGAAAGCGATACGACCCTATCCTCTGATCTCCGCAGCCAGCTCGGCATGATCCGCAGGAACGTGGAGTTGGAAGCCCGCCTCATTGACGATCTGCTGGACCTCACGCGAATCAGCCATGGCAAGCTGCAAATCTCGCCTGTGGTCTCAGACATTCACCTGCTGCTGGACCACACAGACGAAATCGTCCGCAGTGATGGTCTGGGCAAGCAAGTGCGCATCCGGTTCTTGCTAGAGGCAGCGCAGCACCATGTCATGGCAGATCCGGCCCGCCTGCAACAGGTGTATTGGAACCTTATCAAAAACGCCCTCAAGTTCACGCCTACGGGTGGCACCATCACGGTCAGCACTCGCTCCGACGAAAGCGGCTCCATCTTCGTCTCCGTGGCCGATACGGGCATTGGCATCGCCAGTGAATCGCTCACCCGGATCTTCACGGCCTTTGAGCAGATTGAAGCCGCCGGCTCCCATCACTTTGGCGGGCTGGGACTCGGCCTAGCCATCTCCAAAGCCATCGTGCAGGCCCATGGCGGTGAGATCTACGCCGAGAGCAAGGGCGAGGGGCATGGAGCTACCTTTTCAGTGGAGATGAAGGCGGTGGAGGCCCCCTTGGCACTCCCGGTCAAACAGAACCTACAGGGCCAGCCTGACCATACCTTGCGCCTCCTCGTGGTGGAAGATCACCAAGCCACCCTGGCCGTGCTTTCGCGCCTGCTTACCCGACGCGGCCACCAGGTCACCACCGCCACCAACTCGCGTGAGGCGCTGGCAGCTTTTTCTCAGGCCAATTTCGATGCCGTGATTACCGATCTTGGCCTACCGGATGGTAGTGGGCTGGATCTGATGCGTGAGATCCAGCGCCTGCGTCCCGTGCCCGGAATTGCGCTCAGCGGTTATGGTATGGAAGAGGACTTTCGCCAGACAAAACAAGCCGGCTTTTTTGCCCATTTGGTGAAACCCGTGAACTTAGACCAACTGCGCCTACTCTTGAACCAGCTCCCCAGCCGCATCTAACTGCCCTCGATCACGCTCAAGGCTGAATCATCTGAATGATGCCAGCACCGACCTGGAATTTCGGTGCTCCTGTGGGTTGTGCGTTGGTCGTCAGTGTCTTGGCCATTCCCTGGACGGGATACCCCCAACTCAGTAACGCAGAAATCACCCCACTCGTCAGTGCCGTGGCCTGGGAGGTCCCGCTACTCACCACCATGCGATTTCCACTGTAAGCGGAAACAATGCCCACCCCTGGAGCGGAGATGGTGAGTGTCTCCCCCGAATTCGAAAAGTAGGCTTGGTTCCCATTCGCATCCACTGCAGCCACACTGATGACGCCTTCATACCCGGCTGGATAAGCTAAGGAAGTCTGCTGCTCATTCCCAGCTGCGGCTACCACAATCACATCGTTTGCCAAAGCGTATTCCACGGCACGGCGCAGCACATCGGAATCTCCTGTGGTGCCAAGGCTGATGTTGATGAGCCGCGCCCCTTCATCCACCGCCCTCATGATGCCCTCAGCCACCAGGGCGGTATTGCTCTCCCCATTGGTATCAGCCACCCGAATGTCGAGAAGGTCTGAAGCAGGAGCCACGCCGCCATCACGCGCGTCCGCTCCGGCGATCAGAGAAGCCATGGCGGTGCCGTGGCCATTCGGTTCCAGTCCATCCTTGACGAGATCAATGTGCGTCACTCGGGAATCTTGCAGGGTGGGGTGTTGCGTAACACCCGTGTCCAGAACGGCGACTTTTGTGCCCGCTCCCCAGGCGCTGCGGTCCCCCATCGCACCGATGGCATTCAGCCCGCTGCTGCCAAACGGTGTCGCCCCGCCGGCATTCGCAGAGTCCACCTGACTGGCATCCGGCAGACCAGGAACCCAAGCCAGATAGTTCAGACCGATGTTTTGCAAATCCTCCGCATTCTGGCGCAATTCACGCGCCATGGCCAAAGGGTCTGTGTATTTCACCCGTGCGCTGAGCAGACGCGGATCATCATGCAAAATCTGAAACCCGTCCCGCGCAGCCCTGTCACGGAAAGCCTTCAGTGCCTCAGGAGATTTAAAAGTGAGGACTAACTCGTTAGGTTTCACCCCTGGGGCCGAACTGAGTTTCCGCAGTCGTTCGGCCAATTCATCCAGCGTGCGCAGGGCCATCGTCGCGGACTGTTCCAGACTGGCATCTACATCCAGCGACTTGAGCGAACTGGGCGGCAGAGTGCGTTCCCAGTCAGGCAACTTTTTGGCTGAACGAGGGGAGGGCCCTTCCGTGGTCTTCACCGCTAACCAGCCAAGTGTGCCAAAGGAAAGCACACAGACCAGAATGCTGAGGGAGAGAAGACTTTTCAGCCAGACGTTCATGAGATGGAGAATGAGACCCCGGTAACGGATATTTGTTTCATCTTATATTATTAGAATCTGCACCTCCTCCGGCAGAAATCTTCACCTCTTTTTCCTGATTTAGCCTCCTACTCACATCGGTCATATCCAGAGTTGAACATTGACCCGCAGCTGTGTGTAATCTCCCCCGACGATGCTTTCGGACACCGCTTCCCTTCCCCTGCCTACGCGCCCAACACGCGCTGTGGAGGTGGCTGTTTTTTTGCGTGAATGCTTGATTAAGGGTACTTGGCCACGCTACCTACCAGGAGAGATGGAACTGGCCCGCCAGCTCCAAGTGGGGAGGAACACCCTCCGTGCGGCACTGGCTCAACTGGAAAACGAAGGCCTGATCAAGACCCAGATGGGACGCAGGAGGGAGGTCACCGGCTGTAGCTTAAAAGTCTCTGCGCCCTCGCTTCAGACCGCGTTGCTCCTGCTCAGCTCTCCGCCTCATACCCTCGCCTCTTCCACCCTCTTATGGATGGAGACCTTGCGGCTAAGACTGCAGGGAGCTGGCTGGCATCTGCAAATGAAAGTGGTCTCTGCTGCCTTCCGGCAAAACCCCACCCAGACCCTCGAAACGCTGGCCACAGAGCATCCTCATGCAGTGTGGATCCTCCACCGTTCCACCCTGGCGATGCAGCGCTGGTTTGAAAACCAAGGCATCAAAACCGTGATCGCGGGCAGCCAACACGCAGGAATTTCCCTCCCCCAAGTGGATACCGACTACCGAGCCACCTCACGGCATGCAGCCACTCGGCTAACCGCACTCGGTCACCAGAAGCTCGTCATTGTCGCTTCTAAAGTTAAACTGGCTGGTGATGCGGAAAGCATCGCCGGCTTCCAAGAAGGCGCAGGGCAGGCCCACGTGCAGGTGATGACGCATCAGGACACCCCAGCCAGCGTCATCGCTGGCCTACGCCGTGTATGCGCGCAGACACCTGCTCCCACCGCCCTTTTTGTCCTGCGGGCAGATCACTTAGCCACAGTACAAACTTGGCTGTTAGGCCAGGGCTACCGCATCCCAGGGCAGATTTCCCTCATCTCTCGTGATGATGAATCCTTCCTCCACCATTTGCACCCTGAGCCAGCCCGCTACCGCCGCAGTGCGGAAACCTTTGCCAAAAAGCTGGCGCGCCTAGTCATCTCCTGTGGAGAAGGACGTTCGGCACGTGGAACCAGCCCACTGCTCATGCCTGAATTCCTGCGCGGAGAAACCCTGGGGCCAGTGCCGCCCTGTTCCGTTTAACGCAGCAGCGTCAGCAGCTCCCGCATGCGCAGTTCGATGTTGAGCAAACTGGCCTGCACCATCGCCAACCATTCTTGATCGGTGCCTGGAGTGGCATGCTGCATCATCTTATCCGTCGCATTGAGGGCGGCCCCAAAGAGGGGGAGGGACTGCTCCAAATCCACAATCAGAAACTGCCAGTGAGCACTCTTGGACTCTGAAAACTGCCGCAGCACATGCACCAGATGCGCGGTGAGATCTGCCACCGTCGAAAGCAGGTGCATCACAGCCGGGCGGGAGCTTACCTCTTCATTGAATACCAGCAACTGCTCAAACCTGCGCAGTTCTTGAGCGAGCGCCTGGGATCGTTTGGCAGGATTCGCTGAATTGGATTTTTTTGGCTTTCCAGGTGGGTTCATCCCTTCAGGAGCTTCGAGAGAACTGAAGGGATCCCCGCTGCTGAGATCATGCGGTTCAAAAGGATCTGGCATTCCAGGAGCTAGCAAAGCCCCTTCTCGATCATGATGATCACGCTGGTGCAAAAGGAAATGCTTCCGCCGGGCGCGTGCCTGCCGCAAAAGAGAAGCCTCTTCCTGTTCACTCATCTGCCAGCGTGGTGCACTGACCCGCATCTGGAGGTGCCAGGATTGAATGAGGATGCGCTGGTGCTGCTGGTTGAACCATTCCAAAAACAGCAGGTTTTTCAGTCCTTGCGGTTCTACCAATGGAGAAAGGCCTGAATTGCGGCGGCGCGGCAGTTTCGCCACCCGATAGGAGGCCGTCATCACGCCACTAAACCCGTGCTGCTGCGGGGCTAACCACGCCACTTCATCCAGATCACCATGGGGAAGCGGATTGTGCAAATCCACCCGACATCCCGCTATGTCACGAAGGAAATTACCGACCAGTTCCACCCTCACTGGCTGGTTGGAGCCCGCCACATGCAGCATCCCGGTCACCAGACCAGGCACTTCATTGGAGAGATAACCTCCGAGGAGGGAAGATTCGAGACAAAGGATCATCAGTTACTAGATAAACTAGAATCAGATGAACCATCGAGCAAGGGCGATTCAGAGCTGAGCATGGCTGCATCCTGAGATTATCAGTCGTTCCCCCTTCACCCTTTATCTTTTTCCGCGTGCCATCTGTAAGGCAGTGGCTTCGGGCACTCCTTCTAGATTCATGACTTCCACGTCCCGGAAGTCATCAAAATGGATGCCGTAGATGCTGATCTGCCCAGCCTGGGGGGTATTCTTGGTTGTGACTTCCATCACCACATCGCGGTAACGAGCCAGCAGCACCTGACCAATGGCAAAGAATTCCAATGTGTAGGCACGCCCAGGCTGCGCCGCTTGCGGTAGATCTATTTGCCGCAAAGTTTGGTAACGAGCATCGGCATGCCGATCAAAGTGCTGAATCGTCAGTGTCTTACCTCCATGCTCAAGGTAAGCATTGAAGTTAGACTCGTGACTGGAACGCAAAAGCAACTCAGGTACCTGCGCCCGGTGCTGGTGGCGAAAGGTCACCCGCAGCCCCCAATTTGTCCCCTTGATGCCCACCGGCAGGGTCGAGGCGACGCCACTGGAAGTCAGCCATCCATTGCCCCTGGATTTTAAAAAAGGCATCTCTTTGAGATTCACCGGAATGGCTTTCCACTGGCCCAAGGGAAAGTGAGAAAATTCTGCCGCTTGCATTCCCTCTGCCTGCGAAAAAAAACCAGGTTTATCTTCCGCATAAGCAGCAGAGACAGCCTCCGATAATGCAGGCTGAGGCGGCCCTGTGAAATCCCCCACGCCAACTAAATTTAAAGCTTCCGCATGCGGCACCCCATCCAGATTGACATGCTCCACCCCACGAAAAGCGTCCCTCGATACTCCATAGATAGATGCGTATCCACGATACGGCACCTCCAATGCAGCGATATCCAGAAGCTGATCATCTAAGCGTGCAATGAGCCGTTGATGAATCGAAAAAAACTCCAAGTGATAGGCTTGCCCTGGCTTGATCGGCTCCGGCAGCCTGCGTTTCCCCAGAGTGATGCGCTGCAGCATCCCCTCATTTTCGTATCGCTGGATGACCAAAGTATGGCCGTCTTCATCCAGATGAGCACTGTAACGGAATGGCCCATTCTCCCGCAGCCATAGCTCCGGCGGGGCTCCATCATTCAAATGCGCAAAGCTGGCGCGCAGTCCCCAGTTACTACCTTGTGCATTCTGAGGGGCCAAGGACATCCATCTGGGTAAGCGTGACCAGCCATCTGCAGACTCCGTGTAACTCGGACTATCCTGGGCACTGACCTTCACTGGCACCCACTTCCCTTTGGGAAAACGACGGTGCCAACCATCTTCCCTTGAACTCTGTTCCAGACCCGGATTTTCGCCCGCCACTCCGCCGAAGGACCACAATCCCGCAGCCACCAGAGCCACAAATCCAGTCCCTAGGGCGATTCTTTTCCGCTGCTGACCTCTGGGCTTAGCGTCCAAAGTGACCTGAGAAACGGAGCTCGGTTGCTTGGAAAAACCCTCCCGCACCCGCACACCCAAGGGTGCGGACTTGTCGTGAAGAGCTTTTTCCTGGGAACTTTTCTCCATACCGACCACTTTCTTATGGTTTCTTTACTTACAAAGAAAAGGAGAGCTGGCAACCTGAACCGCACCTGAAAGCCCCGTCACACAAAACACGGCGTGGCGATAGATCTGGGCGCGTTTCCTGTTACCCTCTTCTCATGTCTTCACGCCTGTTTTGGCTCTCTCTGGCCTTTGTCACTGCGGCATACCTGCTTTTTTGGCTACTCCTCATCGGTGCCACCGCCACCTACAGCACGCCGCAAGCCTGGCTGGAGACACTGCTAAAGTCTGAAATTCGCTATGCCACAGGTCTCAGCCTCGTCACCTGCACTGCTGCCGCGACCTTCGCGCTGCTCTTTGCTGTGCCCATTGGTTACCTCATGGCAAGACGCCAATTCCCAGGCAAGGCCTTGCTGGATGCGGCGCTAGACATTCCCATTGTCCTCCCCCCCATGGTGGTGGGGCTGTGCTTGCTGATCTTTTTCCAAACCCAGATCGGCAAGGCTATCGAATCGGTCATTCCATTTACCTACACCATTGCCGGAGTCGTCCTAGCTCAGTTCGTTGTAGCGGCGGCTTTTGCCATCCGCACGGTGCGGGGGACTTTTGATCACCTCTCACCCCGGCCTGAGGACGTGGCCCTGACCTTGGGTGCCACTCGGTTTCAGGCGCTGTGGCACATCGCTCTGCCGAGTGCGAAAAGGGGCCTCATTGCCGCCTTCTGCATTGCCTGGGCACGCAGCTTGGGGGAGTTCGGGCCCATTTTGGTTTTCGCAGGTGCGACTCGTCATCGCACCGAGGTGCTGCCAACCACAGTCTGGCTGGAACTGAGCGTGGGGAATCTGGAGTCCGCGGTGGCCGTGAGTCTGGTCATGATTTTGATCGCCATTGCCGTTCTCGGCGTGGTGCGCGCTAGCGGAGAAAGAGTGTAATTGCCCTAACCAACAGAATAGAGAACACGAATCGCCTTGCTTTAATTCGATATTTATCGAAATATCGAAGCAGCATGAATTCCCTGTTCAAAGCCTTGAATGATCCCACCCGGCGACAGATCCTGGAAATGCTGCGGGTGCAATCGCTGACGGCAGGAGAAATCGCCGATGCCTGCCAGGTGGGCAAACCCACGGTGTCTCACCACCTCGACATTCTTCGTCAGGCCGAACTGGTGGAAGAAGAGCGGCAGGGCCAGTTCCGTCGCTATCACCTGAATACCAGCGTGGTGGAAGATGTGATGGTGTGGCTCAGCGGACTCATGGAGGCCACCCAACCCGCAGCTAAAAAAGCAGCGACCAAAAAACTAAAAGCCTGATCCTCGTCATGAAAAAAAACATACTCTCTTTTGTTAGGCGGGAATGGCTGCAATTGGTTATTCTCAGCATCCCGGTTTTGGCATCTCTGGCCGCCATGCCCTTCGCCACGGATCGTGTGCCCATGCAGTGGAATCTGCGAGGCGAGGTGAATTGGTATGCACCGAAAACCTGGGGACTGCTGTTGATGCCCGTCACCACCTTGCTCTCCTTCGGCTTCGTCTTTTGGAAAGAAAGCCAGGATACGGGTCGCTACCGCGAAAGTGATGGCAGCCTCACCGCCCACGGCAAAGCGACTCGATTGATCCGTCTCGGCATCAGTGTACTACTCGCCGCTGTGGCGCTGGTGCAGATCTCCTGGTCCCTGGGGCACCGTCCGGATGTCACCCGCTGGGTGATCACCAGCATTGCCCTCCTGTTTGCTTTCATGGGCAATCTTTTCGGCAAACTGAAACGCAATCGTTATGTGGGCATCCGCGTTCCCTGGACACTGAATTCGGAGTACGTTTGGCGCCAGACGCACCGCGCTGCGGGCTGGATCTGGACGGTCAGCAGCCTCATCGTCGCAGCCATGTCTTGGCTGCTGCCCTCGAACCTTTTGCAGAGGCATCTCACGGGCCTGTGGCTGTTTTTCCTCATCGTCATTCCGCTCTGCATCGCCTGGCATGAAGCTCGCAAAGAGAAACGCGGATTGGCAGCCTGACCGCATGGCTTCTCAAGGAGCCCAGCCCACCTCCAATTCTTGTGGCCGGTGATCCGAACCCACATCAGGCCCGATCTTGCGTCCAGCGATCACCAGAGGTGGCGTGCACAGGGCGTGATCAATCGGCACGGCAACTGGTGTGCCCACTTGCCATGTCGGTGTCCAGGCTGGGGCAGGTGAACGGAAGGCCAGCTCATTGCCCTGGCGGATCAGCTTCATGCCCCAAGACCAGGGCGTCGCATTCAGATCCCCCACCACCAGCACAGGCTGGTTGAGCACAGCCACTCGCTGGCCGATCTCCTGTAGCTGCCAATCCCTTCTTCCGGCCAGCCGAGGACCGATGGGTGGCAGCGGGTGAACGCCTAAAATGACCATCTCCTGGCCATCGTGCATCAACCGAGCCTGAATAGACGGCATGGAAGCCGGAGAAGACTGCCAGATCTCCACGGATAGCAAAGGCGCCCGGCTGAAGAGAGCCACGCCAAAGTTATCCTCTCGAGAGCCTAACAAATGATGCGGATAATCCGATTTTAAAGACTCCAGTGCTTCTCCCCAGGCGGCATCCACTTCCATCAGGAAAATCACTTCGGCCTGGGTGCTGCGCAGGTAGTCCAGCACCACTTGCTTTTGGGGATTGCCGGTGAGCACATTCAGGCTCACCACCCGCAGTTTCGCACCTTCTTCATTGGCCCAGGAGTTCTTCCCACGGGCCTGGTAGAGGTCGTTCACGTTCATCACCAGCGAGGCCAAGCAAAAGCCGATCATCAGCCGTGAACGCTTCGCGATGAGCGACCAAAGCAATGCCACTCCACAAAGAATCACATACTGCCAGCGAAAGTGGCTAAAGAGGTCCAGAGCCCAATGAAAGCGCCCCAAGAGGCCTAGCCAAGTTCCGAGCAGCATCAGCACCAGGTTGAAATCCAACACGGCACGGAAGTGAAGCCGCGCAGACAAAAAAGAGAGCTTATCCATCATACGATCAATGTGAGCTGCCGTTTCTAAGTCTGCGAGGCAAGAGAAGAACTACTTCTTCCCCTTTTGTGAAGCTGCGGTGAACCAGTCCCCCCCACCGCCGCCGCCACCAAAAGGATTTCCCATGCCGCCGCCGCCACTGCTGCGGTTGCCACCGCCACTGCTGAAGCTGCGATTGCCGCCTCCACCTTGCCCGCCCTGGCCACCCTGCCCTGCGGGGCGTGGGCCACCAGCGCCGCCGCCGCCCGTCTTCTTCTCGAAGTCGGGCTTGGACTTCATGCTGAGGGCAATGCGCTTGCGCTGGATGTCCACCTCGGTGACGGTGACCATGACCTTCTGCGCCACCTTCACCACTTCGGCGGCATCGCGGACAAACGTATCGCTGAGCTGGCTGACGTGGACGAGACCGTCCTGATGGACGCCGATGTCCACAAAGGCACCGAAGGCGGTCACGTTCGTAACGATGCCCGGCAGCTTCATACCCACCGTCAGGTCCTTCATGTCATTGACACCTTCAGCGAAGTTGAAGACTTCAAACTGCTTACGCGGATCGCGGCCAGGCTTAGCCAGTTCGTTCATGATGTCCTGCAGCGTCGGCAGGCCCACCTCTTCACTGACGTACTTTTTCAGGTCCAGCTTCTGGCGCAGCTCGGCCTTCTGCATGAGATCGGCGACGGTACAGCCGAGATCGGCAGCCATCTTTTCTACGAGAGGATAACGCTCAGGGTGGACGGCGCTGGCATCCAGCGGATTGACCGCACCACGGATGCGGAGGAACCCAGCGGCCTGTTCAAAGGCCTTGTCACCCAGGCGCGGCACCTTCAGCAGGTCTTTGCGAGTTTTGAATGCGCCGTTCTCATTGCGGAAGGCCACGATGTTCGCTGCATGGGTGCTGTTGAGGCCGGAGACGTAACTGAGCAGCTGCTTGCTGGCGGTGTTGATCTCCACGCCCACACCGTTCACCGCGCTGATCACCACGTTATCCAGACTGCTCTTGAGCTGGTTTTGATCCACATCATGCTGATACTGGCCCACACCGATGGACTTGGGGTCCAGCTTCACCAGCTCGGCCAGCGGGTCCATCAAACGACGGGCGATGGAGACCGCACCGCGCACGGTGATGTCGTGGTTAGGAAACTCCTCACGCGCCACTTCGCTGGCGCTGTAAATGGAGGCACCGCTCTCATTCACCATGAGGACCGGGATGGCCTTGGGCACGCCGATCTTGTTGATGAAAGCCTCCGTCTCACGGCTGGCGGTGCCATTGCCGATGGCAAAGGCTTCGATCTTGTAACGCTCGATCAAATTCATGATCAGCGTCTTTGCCTGCATGAGGCTGTTGCCTTCGCCTAACAAATAGATCACATCGTTAAACAGGAGCTGACCTTGCGCATCCAGCACCACCACCTTGCAGCCCGTGCGGAAGCCCGGGTCAATGCCCAGCACACGCTTCTGCCCCAGGGGCGCAGTCAGCAAGAGCTCACGCAGGTTATCGGCAAAGACACGCACGGCTTCCCCATCCGCCTTTTTCTTGGATTCCAGGCGGGCTTCCGTCTCCATGCTGCTGCTCAGCAGGCGCTTGTAGCTATCTGCACAGGCCAGCTTCATCTGGTCAGAGCAGGCATTGCCACCTTTCACAAACAGGTTCGTCAGGATCTGCACCGCCGCATCTTCTGGCGGATTGATGCGCATGAGAAGGAAGCCTTCCTTCTCGCCACGACGGATGGCCAACATGCGGTGGGAGGGGATGGACTTCAGAGGCTCGGACCAGTCGAAGTAATCGCGGAATTTCTGGGCATCGGCCTCGGCTTCTTTGCCGAACATGACCTTGGAAACCACCGTGCTCTGCTCGCTGAACAGCTTGCGCAGAGCCGCACGAGCATCGGCGTGGTCGCTGATGCGCTCAGCGATGATGTCGCGCGCACCACTGAGGGCATCGGCCACGTCCTTCACCTTCAGTTCATCGGCCGCGTCAGGGTTCACAAACTTGGCCGCTTCTTCGTCCACATTCACGCCATGAGTGAAGAGGTTTGCCTCAATGAAATCCGCCAGAGGTTCCAGGCCCTTTTCTTTGGCGATGGTGGCGCGGGTGCGGCGCTTGGGCCGGAAGGGCGCAAAGATATCCTCCAGGGTGTTCATCGTCTCCGCCTTCTCGATCTTCGCGCGCAGCACATCCGTCATCAGATTGCGCTCCTCCAGAGACTTCACGATGGCCGTGCGGCGGTCATCCAGGGCCACCAGTTGCTCCATGCGCTCTTTCACATTCTGGATCTGCACCTCATCCATGGACCCCGTGGCCTCTTTACGATACCGGGCGATGAAGGGCACCGTGGCCCCATCCGCAAACAGTTGAGCAGTCGCCCCGACCTGAATAGCGCGCAGGCCCAGTTCTTTAGCGACACGCTCCACATGAGCGATGTTGATGTTGAGTTCGTTGGCAGCAGACATGGTTGGGGGGAAGGTCAGAAGGCGGGGTCAGAAAGTCAAAGGTCAGGGCCAGGGATGCATCAGTAGCCCCACCGACCTCAAGTGAGGTAGCGAAAGGGGGGAGTCAGGGCAACTCTGGAACGCACCCCCGACAAAACTTTTGTTTGCGCCTCAGGCTTGACAAAGGCGTTCCAGGCATGGCGGGGGAGGCAGTGTTCAGTGTTCAGTGTTCAGTGTTCAGTGTTCAGTGTTCAGTGTTCAGTGTTCAGTGTTCAGTGTTCAGTGTTCAGTGTTCAGTGTTCAGTGTTCAGTGTTCAGTGTTCAGGACGGATGGACGGATTCACCCGTGAATCGCTTGCCACTTCGCAAGTTCTTGAACCCGACCTCCCAAACAGCTTCCTAAAACTGAAGACTGAAAACCGTTTACTGAATACCGAATACTCTTCTCCCATGCCCCAACCCACCCCTCTGGATCCTGCCGAACTCCCCGCTCTGGCCCTAGCGACGATGAAAGCTGCCAAGTTCCCCGTGCTCGCCACGATGGACGGCGACCAACCCCGCGTGCGCCCCGTCTCCCCGGTGAAAACCGACGGCTTCACCGTCTATGTGGCCAATCTCCGCCGCTACGGCAAAACCGCCGAACTCGCCGCCAATCCCAAAGCCGAGCTCTGCTACACCGACGACGACCATAACCAAGTCCGCATCACCGCCACCGCCGAGATCCTCACCGACCGCCCCCAGATTGAAGAAATCTGGAACAGCAACGCCCTCCTGCGCGCCTACCTCCGCGACATCGACAACCCCGAACTCATCATCTACAAGTTCACCCCCAACCGAGTGCGCTACATGAAGGAATGGGCACTGGAGTATTGGGAGATTCCTCTGTCCTGAAAATATCCGTCTTGGACGAGGCTTAGTCCTTTTTGTTTCCGTAAGCAGGCACCGCCTCCTTCAAAACCCACTGTTTTTCGGTCACCGACTGAATCTGAAGTGTCGCCGCACGTAACTCCTGCACGATGCGAACCTTTTCAGGGTAAGACAATTCCATCAGCCGTTTTCGGCGGAGAGCCTTCTGTTCCAGCGTTTGTTGCATCAAAGGACTCATGATGGGTTCAAGTAATTTTGTTCAAATCGCTTCCAAGCCACTTCCAAACCGTGACGTGCTAAAATATCGAGCAGTTTCGACCTATCAACAATGTCGGCTTCAACAAAGGTCATTAACCTAGCAAAATCTTTTCCACGACCGGTTTGCAATGCGATTGCCATCAGGTGCTCTGCTCTCATCACACGGGCAGGTACCTCTTCAAATTCTATTTCCTTGGCCTCCTCCACCGCTTCTCGCAATAAAGCGGACTCGGCGGGCAGGAGTTGGACCGGCCAGCCATGCACTAATATGGCATCACCATCGGTTGCATGACCGCGTGCAGTTAGAAAGTCATAGATCGGCGTCAATGTCAGGATCAACGGAGAGCCCTCAAAGATGACAAAGATATCCAAGTCATAAGTTGAGATTGGTTCCAGGTAAAACGTCGCTCCCATGGCCCCGCCGATGGCCCATTGACCAATGAGACCTATAGCTCGCAGTTCATTGATCTCAGAAAGAGTTTCCTTCATGGTCTGACAAGATCCGTTAGCAAATTGCCACTCGCTCAGGGCATTGTCTGCTGGATTGCCTCTATCAAAGCTTCATCAAGAGTGAGTGGCAAGCAGGATACAACATCAAATTCGATGAATCTGCGGACAATTAGTGAGAAAACTTGAGCATTATCGAAATCAAATCCCTTTGTTTCAAGTTCCCCTAGCTTGCGAGAAACTTGCACACCCCTTCCCTCCAAGCCATAGCTCCTTTGTGCGCCTGGACGTCATCACTCTTTTTCCTGAACTCATCACTGTGCCGATGGGCACGAGCATCATGGGGCGGGCCCAGGAGAAGGGGACGATCACGGTGGGGGTGCATGATCTGCGCGAGCAGGGTCTGGGCAAACACAAGCAGGTGGATGACACACCCTACGGCGGTGGACAGGGCATGCTGTTAAGGCCGGAGCCACTCTTTGCGGCGCTGGAAAAGGTGCATACGGAGAACAGTCGGGTGATCCTGATGTCGCCTGCCGGGAAGCCTTTTAACCAAGCGGCAGCGCAGCGGTTGGCGAAGGAAGAGCACCTCATTTTTCTGTCCGGTCACTATGAGGGCATGGACCAGCGGGTGGTGGACCACTGGGTGGATGAGGAGCTGAGCCTAGGCGACTATGTGCTGACCAATGGGGCCATCGCAGCGGTGGTGGTGATGGATGCCATCGTTCGCCTACTGCCCGGTGTGCTGGGCGATGACCTGAGCGCCGTTGAGGAATCCTTTGGCCCCGCTGGTTTGCTGGAAGCCCCGCATTACACGAAGCCAGCAGAGTTTCAGGGGCTACGGGTGCCAGACATTTTGCTCAGCGGCAATCATGGAAAAATCGCCGAATGGCGGCAGCAGCAGGCGCTGGAGCGGACGCGAAGGATGCGGCCAGATTTGTTGGAATAAGGGGGAGTTTGATGGAAACAAGCATGTGACGAATACCTGAACAGGCGCGTGGCCATCGACGCTTGCTAAGGTGAAATTTTTCGCGTTTCGACAGCCCCTCACCCCAGCCCTGATCCCCACAAGCGGGGCGAGGGAGGATTTCTTTTGGGCCTCGTTTAGATCTAGATCACCCCACACCCTCTCATTAAACACGAATCAAGTTCGCGCGGTGGGTTGGGACTGTAGGGCGGTAATGTCTGGCAGGGTGAGCCTCATCCGCTCTCAGACCTGTTCGCCAGTCTTGCCGCCTTTCCCCGAAGGTGTGGTCATCTTGCGACAATGAAAAGTAGGCCCCATCGCCCAAGGGTTAAAGCTCCCCTGCCCTGACGACCCAAATGATGAGTTTTTTCCCGCTCATCCGAGGAACGAGGGTGGCTGCAGGAGCGGCTTCGGCCACATCGAGGGCACGGCCCAGGAGGGCCCCGAGTTGGGTGGGGAAACCAGCAGGAGGATCGGTAAGTGAGGTGGGCGGGAAGCTCAAGGAAGGGTCATCGTAGGCGAGGACGAGATCGCCGCCGATGACGAGCACGGGCGACGTTTCAGCCCCGGTGAGGCCACGCAGGCCCACCATTTGGGTGGTCTCGGCAAGCCAAAAGGATTCAGGCTGGCGATGCAGACGATAGGCGAGATTGCCAAAATCTTGGCGCTCGATGAACTGAGCATCCACCAGAGGCGTCTCGTCGAGCACGACCTGGGGGTAGGTTTTGCGAATGTGGCGGGAGGCCTGGACGGCGATTTCCTTCATCGCCTCGGCAGTCCAGAGGGTATCCTGATGAAAATACAGCGGGAGGCGATTGCGCTGATCCCAAAGTTTTTCGGTCATGTCGAGGACATCCACGCCGGCGGTCTTGAGCCGCTGAATCGACGCGTGATAACCCAAGGGATGAACAGCCCCTTTGTATCTGGCGGGGAGGATGGGTTCGGGCCGGAGACTGATCTTGTCAGGGATGGGTAAAAGCAGCAGATGACCGCCCTGGCTTTGCAGTTCCTTTTGCAGGCTGAGAATGTCCTCCACCTGACCGGGAGTGTGCCGCTTTTGGGTGAGGCGGTCGAGATCAGAGTCGGCATAAAGCCAGCCGCCAATCCCCTGATGAACGCCATGACTGCCAGCTTGGCGGCAAAGATTGCGCACCCATTCCCGGGCCTGCTGGAGGGGTAAAGGAGCCGATTCGATGAACGAGACAAAAATCAAAATCGCAGTCGCGAAGAATAGCATACCCGTGCCTTTGGCCGCGAGGCGGAGACGTGAGCCACGGCCCATCCACCATGGAAAGCCGGGCAGGACGAGAGCGGTGAGGACACTGATCCACAGCAGCCAGCAAACAAGCGGGGCAGTGAGCCGAGCATCAAGAAACACCGAATACACCGTCTCTGGCGAGGCACTGAAAAGACGGCTCCATTCCTGCATAGCCACCTCCCACCCGCCGCCATAGAGCAAAGGAGTGCTCAGGGTAAATGCAGCAATGGTGAGCACGCTTTTGATCCAACGGGGAATTTTCCCCATCCGGCCAGAAGAACGACCTAACCAAGAGTCTAACCCAATGAAGCAGGCTTGAAGCACAAGCCAAAGAACCAACCCATAGCTAAACCCCTGAGCAATGAGGAGACAAAGCACGAAGAGGCCACAGCGAAGGAGCGCCGATGAAGCATTGGGCACCGGATTGACAGCCAACACTCCCCAGCGATTCCAAAAATCCACGAAACCCCTCGCGCCAAGAGGATGGCGGATGACCTCGGGCATTTCGACTCTGATTAACCTCATCAGCCCCACCCAGACATCGGCCGTGCCAGTGAACATCATGTAGAGCCATCCGGTGAACGCCACCATGCCGATGAATGCGGACCAGCTGCTGGCGGCCTCCGGTGCCGCATTGACGCAAAGGGTGAAAAGGCTTTCGAGATTCAGAGCCAGAAACATCAGCTTGGCAAAACCGAAGCCCATCCTGGCAAAAGCAGTACCGAACGCCCACGGCCCGAACTGTCGGGGAAACGCCGCGAATCCCCCAGCAAGCAACAGCGGGAAAATACGGGTAAAGTTAAGGGGGTCATCCATCATCAGGGTTAGCCCATCTCCCGGCCCGGCACAGTCTTCAACTCAAAACAGGTTCACGCCCAGGGGCAGTGAGGGATAACTCCATTTCGCGAAGGGCACGAACGACTTCTGGTCGCACGATCATGCCAGGCCGCGCGTCTTTCATCTGGCGGATGGCCGCCTCCGTGGTGCCGCCGCTTTGCAGCAGCCACGCACCCACGGCAGCGGCAGTGCGGGAGTAGCCTGCTTTGCAATGGACAAAGACAATGCCGTCCTTGCGCACCCGCTCGATGTATTCGGCCATGGCTTTGAGCTGGACCTGAGTGGGCGCGGTAAGATCTGCCACCGGCATGTTTTTATACCCCGGCATGAGGCGAAAGGCCTCAGGCGCGTCGAACTCAGCCGTGAGGTCCAGCACATCCGTGACGCCAGCCTCGAGGAGCTCGAGGGCGGTGGCATCATCTGGCAGGGGGCCCATCCAGACGCGGGGGGTGAGCTGATTCCACTTCGCCGACTGGCGGCGGTAGTGCCACCAGGAGAGCTCTTGACCGAGCAACCAGGGGGCCAGCAACCAGCGCGTGGTGGCAGGGATGCGGCCGCGCGTCTTTTTCAACACTGCGGCACCGACACCCAACGAAGCCGCTGCAACGGTGCCCAAGGCTGCGGCGGGCCAGGCCAAGAGGAGAGTCCACGGCAGAGTCAAACGACAGGCAAACAGGAGGACCACCGAGGCAGTCAGGTAATAAAATCCGATGCGCCGATTTGCCGATGCCTTTTCCTCCTGGTCAGGAACGATGTGAAAGATGACTGCCGCGAGGAGGAAGCCACCCAGCACATCCACCAGATGGTGCTGCCACGTCAGCAAGGTGGAAATGCCGATGAGGCTGAACCAAATGTGTAGAACGATGCGCAGGAAACCCCTGGAATGGCGAGCGTAATGCACCGCCATGAGGGTGCGCAGGACGATGTGTAAACTCGGGAAAAGATTGTGCGGAGCATCCATCGCCTGAATGGCGCGGAACCAGGGCTCGAACATCCCTTCCGTGATCTTGGGCCGTGCCCACGCGAGCTCCAGCGGGATGATGAGAAAGCAGATGCCCGCGATCACATTGGAAAGCACCAGTCGCCGACGCAGCACACGCAACTCTTGGCGATCTGAACACAAAAACGGTGCGACGACAAAAAACGCATCGAGCGACCAATACGGAACGATCATCCACTCCACCACGGGGAACAGACGCTCCCAGCCAAAGGCGGCCGTCTGCACATCAGGCCGCAGTCCCGTGATCCAGTTACTCGCATTGTAGATCACCAAAAAGACCACACTGGTCCATGCGCTGACCCAGGCCGCCTGGAAGAAGGTGGGCCTGTGGGAAGATCCCTGGATCAGCATGGAACGGTCGTGCATGGAGAAAAAAGGCGGTACCCGAGTTTGTAAAACGGGCTACAACTTTCGTGCCACACTGATGGTAAAGATGCCAGCGGGATCCGTCTCCTGGCGTTCTTTGATGAATCCGGCAGCCGTGACGAGGTCATCCATTTCCTCCTGCGTCCGCCGCCGCATGATCCAGGGCTGGCCCTCACGATTGGTCAAAACATGGGCGATGAATTTCAACTGCGGATGCCAAGGCTGATTCGTGTAAACCAAACGGGTACCAGGGGCCATGGCATCGGCCAGACCACGCAGAGACTCCAGGACCGGAGCATTCGCATTAAAAAGTTCATACAGACCCGAAACCACAGCCACACTGGGTGCGGGATTCAGTGCGGCCAACGAACTGCGCGCAAAGGCATCTGCCTGAACGAAGGTCACACGATCCGTTAGGCCGAGATTTTCAGCCGTAGCTTTTGCCGTGTCCAAATTCGGCTGCTGATAATCTCGCAACACGGCGGTGACAGGCAGTTCCGGGTGATCATGCAACGTTTGCAAAATGTAGCGCCCACCACCACAGGCGATGTCCACCAGATGCGGCCTAGGACCAGCCTGGGCAAGCACCTCCGCCAGCACCTTTTGCAGCATTTGCCCCCGCCAGCGGATACCCGTCCAACCCGGACTTTCCAAATAGGATTTATCCATGAACCAGCCGAGGATCAGCCGCCCCGCAGGTTTGTTCTTATAGACGTAATCCAAGGTGCGGCCAGAATCAAAACCCGCCTTCCAGCCCAGGGCTATGCCATGGCTCAAGCGCCCCAAAGTGCCGAATACAAAGCGGGTCATGCGTGACGAAAAGCAATCCCGCGAGGCCGCCAGTTCATCCCGCTCGCTACGTGTGTGCCCCCGGATATCCGCATCCAGCAGCGGGGCTAGTTTAACCGGAGGTTTGGCAAAAAGCCGCTCAGCAAAAGCTCGCACGCGATTAAAGACCACCTCCCGCTGCGCCTCATGAAAGATGGCGTGGTAAAAACCATGCAGCGTGTGGAATTCTTTGTCCGCAGAGCCCAGACGCTCGAAGAAAGCCCGCTGCGGCCCCGTCTGGACGACCCAATCCTGAGTGGCACTGAAAACGAGCGTGGGCACACGGATCGCCGCCGCATCTTCCACCACTCGCCGCGCGGTATCAAAGAGGTCGAGCAGGATGTTTAAGGAGATCTCTTTGAAGATCGCCGGGTCTTCATTGTAGGCGCGCTGTTGCTCAGGATCATGCGTTAGCACGCGGGATTTGACGTAGCTTTTCACCACACCACCCGGCAGCAGTTTTTCTTTCAGGCGCAGCATCGGCACGGCTAGAGGCACATAGAGTTTTACCTGAAAAGCAGGCGTGCCCAGCACCAGACCGCGCAGACGAGGCGCATAATCATGCACCCAGGCAGCGGCCACCACGGCACCCACGCTGTGAGCCACCAGGACGATGTCTTCCCGTGCAATGGCGTAGGTTTTTTCGATGTGTTGGAAAAACGCCTCCAGATCTCGGATGACGACGCCTAAATTTTCCGCCCCACCCCGTGGGCCCGGGGACTGACCGTGGCCGCGCTGATCCCAGGCAAACATAGCGGTGTCTGGCATATCCAAAGCCTTTGCCAGCTCCAGCATTCGACCGGAATGCTCATGCCCTCGGTGCATGATCACGATGGCCTGTTTGGCTTGATAGAAGGGTAACCAGGCGCGGTAAAACAGTTCGGCTCCGTCATGGGAGGCAAAGGTGTGCTCGGTCATCTGGGAAGATGGTGTAGGAATAGTCGTCATAGCAAGTGAGGATTCAGCTCTTTCCGGCCTGGGCCAGTGAGTTCACACCCGCATGCGCAGAAGCAGCCCCGATAGGATCAAAAATAAATGGTTATCTCCGCGATGATCCTTTTCCCGCTGGAAATGCGCAGGGTTCATCGCTTACACTTCACTTTACCCCTCGCCTCCTCTCGCCATGCCTACGGACAAGCCAGTTTCGCTGAAACACCTCACCCTCTTGGGGAAAGAAAATCTGCCTGCAAACGGTGGCTACCTCATCCTCCCCACTCGACTTAGCTATCTGGACCTGATGCGTCTAGAAACTCTGCTGGAAGGGCAGACGGTGGTGTATCTGTTTGAGGAAGGTGCAGCTCTGTCACCCCAGCTCAAGGCGCATGTGGACCAGGATACTGTCCGCGTTCTCGTCATTCCCGCGAACCTCACCGATGCTCACGCTTACCGAAAAGCGGTCACCAGCGAGATCGAAAAAGGCTCCATTGTCATCTATCTGCCCGCAGAAGCGGCCACCACGAATGCCCCGCTGACCACTGTCCCTGGAGCCAAGCTGGAGTTTTTGCTCAAGGCCGCCTGTCCGGTGCTGCCCTTGTTCGTTCAACCCAAAGGCGAGATCACCCTCAGCATTGACGGCCGTTGCGATGAGAGCTTCGTCTTCATGGCGGTAGCTCCGCTCATTTCAGGAGAAGACATCACCCTTGCCGCCTACCAAGAAGCGCTTTTTGTTCTAGCAGATCAAGCCTTCAGTCAACACCCTGGGCTAGACACTCACCTCGCCTACGCTTTGATTCAGGGGCTCAAGCGGAATGGCACCCGCAATAAGGTGGTGGATGGCAAAGATGAAAGTGAACTGGGCTACGACAAGGTCCTGGCAGTCGCCATCGCCTTTTCAAAAGTCATCAAGGCCGAGACTAACAAAAAGCGTGTGGGCATCATTCTTCCTCCGGGTCGAGGTGGGCTCATCGCCAATGTCGCAGTACTTCTCGCAGGCAAAATTCCGGTCAATCTCAACTTCACCGCAGGACGCACCTCCGTGGAGTTTGCCATCAAAGCCGCAGACCTGGATCGGTTTATCACCGCTGATATCTTTGTGCGGAAGATGCAGAGCTTCCCCTGGCCGCCGATGAAGCAGCTCATGCTCATCGAGCGTCTCCTGCCGAAGTTGAAGACCAAAATCGTCGTCTGGCTAGCGCTGAGCAAAGTCCTCCCCGCTGCCGTCCTAGCCAGCGTTCTCGGAGTCCCCAAAAAGGGTGGCCGTGAAGAGGCCATCCTTCTATTTACCAGCGGCAGTTCGGGCAATCCCAAAGGTGTTGCCCTCACCCACCGGAATGTGATGGCCAATGTCATCCAGTTTAGCAGCCGCCTGGGCATGGACTCCAAGGATAGTATCCTCGGCAGCCTCCCCCTTTTCCACAGCTTCGGTTGCACCGTCACCCTCTGGTACCCCATCATCAGTGGCCTGAATTTGGTCACCTATCCGAGTCCTCTGGAGACGAAGAAGCTGGGCGAGTTGATCGAAAAACATCGTGTCACCCTCATGATCGCCACTCCTACCTTCCTGCGCGGCTATCTGCGCGGGGTGAACCGGGAGTCGCTAGCCTCCTTGAAGATGGTTGTCACTGGCGCTGAAAAACTTCCGCCTACGGTCTCCAGCGCCTTTGAGCAACGCTTCGACAAAAAAGTGTTCGAGGGGTACGGCCTCACCGAGACCTCCCCTGTCTCCAACGTCAACCTGCCAGACCCCGTGCCCCTGGGTCATGAAGACAACGGTCACGTCTGGATCCCCTGCCACCGCCCAGGCAGTGTCGGGCATTTGATCCCAGGCCTCGCGGTGCGCATCACCCATCCAGAAACGAACGAACCGCAGTCACTTCACTCCAGCGGCATGATTTGGTTCAAAGGCGCCAACGTCTTTGACGGTTACCTCAATGATCCTAAACGCACCGCCGAAGTCTTCGATAACGATGGCTGGTTTCGCACGGGCGATATTGGCCGCGTGGACATGGACGGTTTCCTTTACATCGAAGGTCGCCTCAGCCGCTTTTCGAAAATCGGCGGGGAAATGGTGCCGCATGAAACTGTGGAGGAAGCCCTGATCAAGGCCATGGGCTTGGAGAACGAAAGCTCCAGAAAGATCGCCGTTGTGGGCATCCCAGATCAGGAAAGAGGGGAAGCCCTCATTCTCCTCACAGCCATTCCTGGAGGTCCCGAGCACCAAGAAATTCTCGATCTTCGCTACCGTTTGCTTGAGAAAGGCATGCCACCGCTATGGATCCCTAAAAAGATGATCCGTGTCGCCGATATCCCGATCCTCTCGTCTGGAAAACTGGACGTACAGAGCTGTGAGAAGATCGCCAAAGGCGGGGCTTGATTCGCAGTCATTCATCCAAAGGCACTAGCCGACAATTTTCATGCGGGTAGGATGATGGATAAATCCATCGCCTAGCCCGCATGCTCATGGAGCATTCTGGCATAGGCATTTCAGGCTTGTCTTAAAGGCGTGAGTTTTTTAGCCTACCCACGTTTAGGCTCTGGCAACCAACCTGCCTTCCCCATTCTCACCATGAAAATCAAACCTGCCTTGCTGACCCTGCTCGCGCTTCTCACGGCTCCCACCTTTGCCGCAGAAATCAAACCCGCACAGCCTGGGGGTAAGCTCCCAGGGAACATCTCGGTCAGTCTCGTCAAAGTGGCCGATGACTTAGTGGACCCCGTCAGCGTGGCGGCCCCCAATGACGGCAGTGGCCGCATCTTTGTGGTGGAACGTCCCGGTGTCATCCAGATCATCAAAGACGGCAAGAAGACTAAGCGCCCGTTCCTGGACCTCAAGGACAAAACCATCTCGTCATTCTTGGAGTTAGGCATGTTCAGCATGGCCTTCCACCCAGACTTCAAGAGCAATGGCAAAGTCTATGTCGCCTATGCCGATCTTTGGTTCAACGGTGCCACCATGGTGACCGAATTCACCGTCTCTAAAGGCAATCCAGATCGCCTGGATCCAGAGAGTGCCAAGGTGATCATGCAGATCGATTTCCCCTACTGCAACCATCACGGTGGCCAGATTGCCTTCGGTCCCGATGGTTACCTTTACATCGGCGTGGGCGATGGCGGCTGGGAGGGTGATGTCATCAACGCCGGCCAAGATCTACACACTTGGTTAGGTAAGATGCTGCGCATTGACGTCAACAAATCCAGCGCAGACCGCGCCTACGACATTCCCAAGGACAATCCTTTCATCACACCGCTGCAGCAGATGACGCTCTTTGGTGTCAGTGAAGAAGCCTTCTCCAAAGTCCGCCCCAAAGCTAAACCTGAAATCTGGTCCTACGGTCTGCGCAATCCCTGGACCTTCAGCTTTGACTCCAAAACCGGCGACATGTACATCGCCGACATCGGTCAAAACCACTGGGAAGAGATCAACATGCAGCCCGCCAGCAGCAAAGGCGGCGAAAACTACGGCTGGAAGTTCATGTGCGGTAGCCACCCCTTCCCCATGATTCTGAAGAAGAACCCCGATGGCACCGAGACTGCCGTGGATCCTGAAAATGCCCCCAAAGTAGGCGTGCAACCCATCGCAGAGTACAGCCATGTGGATCAGGGTATCTGCGTCATCAATTTGGGCATTTACCGGGGCACCGAATACCCTGAACTGGAAGGCACCTACTTCTCCGCTGACTGGGGCAGCGGCAAGGTCTGGGGCATGAAGCAGGTGGAAGGCAAATGGCAGATGCAGGAGCTGCTAGACCTCGCCGATGGCATCCGCCCCACGGGCAGCGGCACCGGCCCAGACGGTGCCATCTACCTCACCCACGCCACGGCCAATTACGGCGGCCCTGTGGACCCTTACACCAGCGAGCGTGGAGCCCTGTGGAAAATCGTCCCCACCGCAAAGGTGGCTAAAGACGCCGTCACCGCTCCTGTCGCTGCCAAGTAAAAGCCGACGACTCCTCCCAAAAACACACGGAAAGGCAGCCGCTTTTCCGTGTGTTTTACCCATTCTCCATTCCCATGTTCCTTCGTCTTTTGCTCCCCATCTTGGGCTTTGCCACGCTCTCCCTCGCCCAATCCACGCCTCCAGCTCACGATCACAGCACTGAGATTCCAGGTCTCAAAAAGGAGCTGTTCGCTGGCATCACCCCTGAGGATCTCCTGAAACCAGGCGAAGGCCCAAAAAGCGTCAAAGTCACCCTCGTAGCCACCTTCAACGCCGCCAACTACGGGATGAATTTCAATGGCTACTCCCATGGCAAAGCGGTGCTCACCATCCCCACCGGCTGGCGAGTCCACGTCACCTTCATCAATCCCAGCCCCATTCCCCATAGCGCCATCGTCATCGAAAAAGGTGATACCAAAAAGCTCCAAGCGCCCGAGCCTTACTTTGAAGGTGGCGCTTCTCCGAAACACCTCACTGGCATGACCATGGGCAAGGCAGATTTCACCTTTGTCCCGGATGAAGCGGGTGAATTCGCCCTCGCTTGCGGCTTTCCCGCCCACGCAGTCGCAGGTCACTGGGTCAGCCTGATCATCAGTGACGAGGCTAAAGTTCCCACCTTGCAACTGGGCGACCAAGCTGCGAAAGAGGTGAAATAGTCTCCGGGCTTCTCAGTCTCTAAAAGCGCTTTTCCACTCTCTTTTTTCTCATCCTTACCATGCGCCTTCTCGCCAGTTTGTTGCTCCTGCTCTGTTCCCCTGCCTTCGCCATTGATGACTACAAACTGACACCTCTCTCCCAAGAGAAACCGGATGTACCCAAAGGCCGCGTCATTGCCATGCCGGCACATGAATCGAAAATTTATCCAGGAACCGTGCGCGATTGGTGGCTCTACATTCCAGCCCAATACAAAGCGGAGCAACCCGCTAACCTCATGGTCTTTCAGGACGGCCATGATTACGTCGGGCTCAAAGGTGCCTGGCGTGTTCCCACGGTCTTTGACAACCTCATCGCCAGTGGCGACATGGCACCCACCATCGCCATCTTTATCAATCCAGGCCATGCGATCACCAGTCCCAAACCTGCCAGCGCCTGGAAAAACAACAATCGGAGCAAAGAATACAATACGTTAGGCAGCACCTACGCCAACTTTCTGCTGGAGGAAATCATCCCCCAAGTCACCAAAGACTACCGCCTCACGGACAACCCCGAAGGTTGGGCTCTCGCAGGTGCCAGCAGTGGGGCCATCTGTGCCTTCACCGTTGCGTGGGAGCGTCCAGATAAATTCCGCAAAGTCTTCTCCACCATCGGCAGTTACGTGGACCTCGCCGGCGGTCATGTCTATCCCTACGTCATCCGCATCACCGAGCGTAAACCCCTGCGCATCTACCTCCAAGATGGCGCAAACGATCTCGACAATCCCTTTGGCAACTGGCCCCTAGCCAATCAACAGATGGACAAAGCCCTCACCTTCATGGGCTATGATCATCACTTTGAATTCGGTGACGGCCAGCACAACAGCAAGCATGGAGCCTCCCTTTTCCCTGAAGCCATGAAGTGGCTGTGGCGCAAATAAATCAGAGCTTAACGGACTAATCGTGACGCGGGCTTTCGGTGCTCGCCCCTCCTCCTACCACCTCATTCTCATCCAGGTCGTAGCCCACCACTTCCACCTCGCCACGCCGCACCTTCTTCTGGGACATCGCCACGGAGACCCAGCGGAATTCCTCGCTGTTATCCAGCAGCACCTTCATCACCATCGTCAGGGGCACGGCTAGAAACATGCCCATGGGGCCCCAGAGCCAGCCCCAAAAGATCACCGAAAGCACCACCACCAGAGCGGAGATACCAAAGCGATTTCCCAGAAGCTGCGGCTGCACAAAATTATCCAGGGCAAAATTGATACCGCCATACCCCAGCGCAATGCCAATGGCAGCGCCGCCACCATGTTGAACCAGGGCTTCGACGATGGCTGGAATGCTGGCGGCCGAGCTTCCCACGGCGGGAATGTAGTTAAAAATAAAAGCCAGGATGGCCCACAGCAGCGGATACTGGAGATCAAAAAACCAGCACCAAGCCCCAGCTAATAAACCGGTTAGCGCACTGATGAGCGTCTTGATCCCAAGATACTTTTGGATGTCCGTCACACTGCGCATCAGACCACTGAAATCGGGCCCGCCTGACATGCGAACCGCCGCAATCCGGCGCTGTGTCCCCGTGGCCTCCATCAGCACAAACATCATCAGAATGAGAATCATCACCAGCCCCGCAAACACCGTGGCCAATGTGCCAAACGTGCTGCCCAGCATGGCGCCAATCCGCGACATCACATCCTGCTGGGTGGCATAACCAATGATGGTATTCCAATCAAACAAACTGCCCATCATTTCCTTGGCCCCTTCGATGCCATTGTCATCCAGCCACACACCCAGGTCCGTAAGATTTCGCTGAATACCACGCAGGTAACGAGGCAAGTCTGAGTTGAAGCTGATGAGCAGCCGCACCGCCAAGGTGATCAAGCCTGCCAGCACGCTCAAATTCACCAGCAAAGTCATGGCCAACGCCAAGGGCCCAGGAATCCGGTGACGAGTCAGCCAGCGCAAAAGCGGAAAACTCAGCACTGCCAGGAAAAAGGCATACACCATGGGAACCAGCACCCCCGCCGCCGCTTTCATCCCTGCGAGCACGATGACCAAACACGCCAGGGTGAGGATCATCTGCGAGCCTTTGCGGCCCCAATCAACAGTCTTATCTTGCTCCGGCAGGATCATCATGAGTAACCATCCAAGACAATAGGATTTTTCTCAAGAGGAAACACCGTCTCGAAAAGAAACCTCAAGAGACTGCGACCAAAAGAATCTCTCTTTTAAAGCAACATCTCAGTTGCAAACGCGCGAGCTAAACGCCAGTATCCTCGTCCCAGCCGGGCCTCAAAGCCCTGCCAAAAGGTCGGGCCGTAGTTCAGCCTGGTAGAACGCTTGCATGGGGTGCAAGAGGTCGTGAGTTCGAATCTCGCCGGCCCGACCATTTTCCAAGGCGGTAAGCCTTGTTTGCTCCCGCCAAATATCTGCAGTCTTGAGCTAATTAGCACAGCGGTTTTAGCACTCGAGCCCGGAGCATCCCCTGCGAAAATAAATCCCTCATCCTCACCTGAAGAGTCACGTCCGCACCCGTCAGATGAGACGATCCATTCATAAGTGATCAAGGTCCGACCATCAATCGAACGCCCCCTAGCGGTTTACACTTCCCTCAAACAACCTCTTATGATTGCCTGAGACATGCTGCGAATATTGCTCCTAGCCTTGTGCCTCTCTGGCATCATTGCCAAAGCAGAAGATCTGCTGGGACAAAAACCTTTCCAATATCGCGTGCTCAAAAACTGGGCGCAGGCCGCGCTCACCACCGCCCCTCTCAAAAATGGGCATGCCCTGGCCTTCGATTCCCAGGGCCGCCTTTTCGTCCTGACGGATGAGGCCAAACATAACATCCTCATCTTGGATCCTCAAACAGGCGATCTTCTGGGCCAGTGGACAGCGCGCATGCCCGGAGCCCACGGCATGAGCTTGGTTAAAGAAGGGGGTGCAGAAGTTCTCTACATTACCGATACGACCCTGCATGAGATACGTAAACTCAGTCTCGAGGGAACCGAACTCGCCAGCTACCCCTGGCCAGAAAAAAGCGGTCTCTACGCCAAGGCCACGGAGTATCGCCCGTCGAAAACTCTGCATCATCCCCGGGGCGACTTTTGGGTGCTCGACGGCTACGGCAAAGACTACGTCCATCATTACAATGTCACGGGCGAATTCCTCAAATCCTGGGGTGGCAATCTCGGTGAAGGTGAAAACCAGCTCCTTCATTGGGGGCCTCACGGTGGCCTGCTGGATCTCAGCGACGCCGCTACCCCCAGGATCATCATCGCCATGAGCGACCGCCAGGAAATCAAACGCTTCACGCTCGACGGTCAGTTTGTGGATAAATTCCCCTTCCCCGGTGGCAATCCGCGCGATCTCGTCTTTTGGCAAGGCTACTATCTCATGCCTCATCTCGGGGACCAATGGCCGCAAAATCGCGACTCCCCAGGCTTCATCAGCATCCTTGATTCCGAATTTCGCATCGTGTCCAACATCGGCGCACCAGCCTCTGTGACTCAAAACGGCGTGCTCCAGCCCCTGAAGAGCGATGCCCACACCTTCATCCATCCCCACGCCGTCGCAGCCGATGCCGAGGGGAATCTCTATGTGGCCCAATTTGCCTCCCCCGCCGCGCCACTCCTCAAACTGGAGCGCGTCCGCTGACGAGTCCGCAATCTTGGCCTCAGACTTGCTAATTCAATCCATCAGCCAACCAACAAGGCTACAACCACCATGCTTTTCGACAACTACCAGCCGGAGAACTTCTTCGATGAGATGTTCACTGCCAATGGCGTCACCCGTCCGCACTACCGCAGCGTGGCTGCGGCACTCAACGACGTGGAACCTAACGAATTCCGCAACAAGCAAGCTGCGGTCGAGGCCTCCTTCATGCGCGGCGGCGTCACCTTCACCGTTTATAGCGACTCACAGGGCACGGAGCGCATCTTCCCCTTCGACTGTGTGCCCCGCGTCATCGCGGCAGAGGAGTGGGAAATTGTCGAAAAAGGTCTCATCCAGCGCATCACCGCGCTGAATCTTTTCCTGCATGACATCTATCATGAGCAAAAGATCATCAAGGATCGCATCATCCCCCCCCAGTACGTGCTGAGTGCCAAACACTTCCGCCGGGAATTCATGCACATCGAAGTGCCCAAGGACATCTACGTGCACATCTGCGGCACCGACCTCATTCGTGACAAAGATGGCCGTTATTTGGTACTGGAAGACAACCTTCGCTGCCCCTCCGGAGCCAGTTACATGCTGGAAAACCGCGCCGCACTGAAGCGTACTTTCCCTGAGTTGTTTAAAGCCAGCGGCGTCCACTCCGTCAGCAATTATCCGGCCGAGCTTCTGAAGGTGATGCAGTATTGCGCCCCGGCGAATTTTAAGGCGAATGACGCACCGAATTGTGTCCTCCTCACTCCCGGCGTATTTAACAGCGCTTACTTCGAGCACGCCTTCCTCGCCCGCCAGATGGGTATCCCCATCGTCGAAGGCCGTGACCTCGTCGTCCGTGATTTCAAAGTGTACATGCGCACCACCGCAGGCCTTGTGAAGGTGGATGTCATCTACCGTCGTATTGACGATGACTTCCTAGATCCCTCTGTCTGTCTTCCGGGCAGATTCCCTGCTCGGCGTTCCGGGCTTGGTGAATGCCTACCGCGCAGGCAATGTCAGCCTCGCCAACAGCATCGGCACCGGCGTGGCCGATGACAAAGTGGTCTATTACTTTGTGCCCCACATGATCAAGTACTACCTCGGTGAAGATCCCATCCTCCCGAATGTGGATACTTACCTGGCCTCCGAGCCGAAAGACTGCGCACACATCTTGGCGAACTTGGACAAGCTGGTCGTTAAGTCGGCGAACGAAGCCGGCGGCTACGGCATGCTCATGGGCCCCTGGGCCTCAAAAGCCGAGATCGAAGAATTCCGCGTGATGATTGAGGACAACCCGCGCAACTTCATCGCGCAGGACCCCATCTCCCTCAGCCGTCACCCCACCTGGACGGGGGACCAGTTTGAAGGCCGCCACATTGACCTGCGTCCCTACATCCTCTATGGGGAAAAGATCATTGTCACACCTGGTGGGCTCACTCGTGTGGCTCTGAAAAAAGGCTCTTTGGTCGTCAATAGCTCTCAAGGAGGGGGCTCAAAGGATACCTGGGTACTGAGAAACTCCGTCCCCGAATGATGCAGATCCGCAGCTCATCATTCCCGACCCCACTCATTATCTTTCATTCCTTTCCCCTTTCCCGACCATGCCCAAGCCACCCCCAACCCAAGAAGAAGTCGCCCGCCACAAACAGGCCAATGTGATGCTCTCCCGCGTCGCAGGCAGCCTCTACTGGATGAGTCGCTACCTGGAGCGAGCTGAAAACCTCGCCCGTCTTGTGGACGTCAATTTGCAGATCATCCTGGATTTCGGCCAAGTCTCTGACGAGACCATGAAAGAGCATTGGCTGCCCATCCTTCGTTCCACGGCTGATGAGGACCTCTTTTTCCAGCTCTACGAAGTCGCCGATAGCGAAAGCGTGATGGAGTTCGTCACCTTTCGCCAGGAGAACCCTAATTCCCTCCTCACCTGCATCGGCAACGCGCGTGAAAACGCCCGTCAAGTCCGTGACCAGATTTCCAGTGAGATGTGGGAGGTGTTGAACGACGCCTACCACTTCATCAAAAACAGTGACCCTGAAAACATCTGGGATGGTGGAGCCAGCGCCTTTTACGACCAGATCAAATACTACTCCCACCTTTTCCAGGGCATCACCGTTTCCACCTTCTCCCGCAACGAAGGCTTCGAGTTCATCCAGTTCGGAAAATACCTGGAGCGCGCAGATAAAACCACACGCCTCATGGACATGAAGTATCACATCCTCCTGCCCAAGGTCACGGATGTGGGCGGCGCTGTGGATGCCGCGCAGTGGCAGGCCGTGCTTCGTTCCGCCAGTGCTGTGGAGCCCTACCGCCGCTTTTACGTGGCCGATATCCTTTTCGCCAAGGTGATCGAGTTCCTCATTTTCGAAGACACCTTCCCCCGCTCTCTCATGTTCTGCCTCCAGCAGATGGATGACTTTGCGCACCTCATCGCGGGCACTCCGGCAGGTGAATACCGCAGCGAGGGAGAACACCGTTTCGGCAAGTTTTTGAACAACCTGAATTTCACCACCACCAAGGATATCATTGGTCGTGGTCTCCATGAGTTCCTCGCGGAAGTGCAGCGTGAAATCAGCGCTCTTGGTGAGCATCTTTACACCACTTTTATGTATCACCCCCCGGTGGATATGCAGGCGGAAATCCGCTTTCACCAGCAGCAAGAACAACAGCAGCAGTGAGCCTCTTAGGCAGGTGACACCTGGGCGATGACCGACAGCAAATGTGATTTCCTCTTGCTGTCGGTTCTCGATTATTTACCCATTCTCCCCCCCTGCCCGAGAACATCCCCGCCCCTCCTGGATGCCTGATCTTTCACCCGCCATCACTCCGCCCTCTGGAATGCGCCTCCGCGTGCGCCACCTCACGCGCTTCCACTACGATGGGCCTGTGTTGGATAGCTACAACGACGCCCGCCTCTGCCCCGTTTCAGATCCCCTCCAGCGCTGCGCGAATTTCGACCTGCACATCAATCCCAAAGTGCCCATGCACACCCATCGAGATTTCTATCTCAATCGGGTGGATCATTTCGAGCTTCATCAGCCTCATGAAACCTTGGAGGTAGAGGCCCTTTCGCTCATCGAAACACGCCAGGATGCACGCACCTCCCGCCCTGAGACTCTCTCACTCGATGCATTGAACGACCCCAAGGTAAACGAGAACTACTTCGACTTTGTGGTCGAATCCAAGTTCGTTTCTCAAAACGTCGCCATTTGGCGCGAGGCCGTGGACATCATCGGCCACACTGTCACAGACATCTGGGCAGACTCCGTCAAACTCGGCCAGCATGTTCACAGTATCTTCTCGTATGATCCAGACTGGACCCACGTCCACACAAACGCAGCCGAGGCTTTGAAAGATCGCCGAGGAGTGTGCCAAGACTACGCCCATGTCATGCTCGCCCTATGCCGCAGCCAGGGCATCCCGGCCCGTTATGTCAGCGGTTACTTCTACAATGGCAAAACAGGGGATGAAAATGAAGCTTCCCACGCGTGGACGGAAATCTTCCTGCCTAACTATGGCTGGAAGGCCTGGGACCCCACCCACAATCGCGAGGCCGATACCCGCTACATTAAACTCGCCATTGGTCGTGACTACGACGATGCCAAGCCTGTAAGCGGCCGCTTCCGAGGCAAGGGCAAACAACACATGGACGTCATCGTCCAGATCCGCCTCGCGGAGTAGGCTCACCAGAGCCCCAGCTTCGTCAGGCAATCCAGGGCGATAGGGATGCGATGTTTTGCATCTTCTAGGGATTTGATCCTCGCATTGAGAGCAAAGGGATAGGACTGCCCCTCTTTCTCCACCCAGCCTACCCACCAGCCGACCTGTGTGCCCTTGGAGCCTAGCCAACCCGTCTTGCCATAGATCGCTGCACCAGGTCTCTTCTCATACATGATCAGCGTCTTGACGGACTCCAGTGCCTGCGCTTTCACCGGCACCTTTCCGCTCACCAAGCGATGCAAAAAATCCACCTGTTCCAGAGCTGAAATTTCCAGAGGACCGTCTAACCAAAAGCGCGTCTCGATATCCTTGCCCGCCTGAGCATTGCCATACTGAAAGGCCGTCAGCTTATGCTGCATCCGTTCCAGGCCGATGCGTTTCGCCAACTGGTGAAACACCGCCACATTCGAAATCTTCATGGCATCCCGCAGATTCATGTCCTTTTCCCAGGTCTTCATCCATTCCTTCGTTCCACCATACGGCAAAACTTCATCCAAATCCCGCACGGCCCCCACATCTAGCCCGATCAGAGCATTCGGAATTTTGAAGGTCGAAGCCGGGCGTAATCTCACCTTGGCACGCTCAGGGTTATAGAGGTGAAGAGTGTCCTTCTTAGAGTCCAAAACCACAAAGCACCCATCCACTCCCCGCTGGGTAAAAAACGGCTCCAGCCCAGGCTCCTCCACCACTGTTTGAGCGAGAAGTAGGGTTGTCGTAAATAGAAAAAATAAGCCTCCGAAAAAAGCACGCATGAGGACGGAGGTTATTCTCCACACGACCTCTTCTTCAAGTGGGCATTCCTTTATCAAAAAAAGCTTCCCAATAATCAGGCCTACCATCCCAGCGATGGGGAACCGGATCTATGGCTGGAACCGAATTCATGAAACCCTCACCACCATGAACTCAATCCACCAACAGCAATTCGAAGATAATCATCAGGATCTCAGTGCTCAAGACGCCGTCCAGAAGATCCGCGAACTCGTCAAAAAAGCCCAAACTTGTTTCTTCTGCACCTCCCTCTCGACCGGAGGTTTTCACCATGCCCGCCCCATGAGCGTCCAGCAGGTGGATGACTCAGGCAATCTGTGGTTCCTCAGCGCGGACGACAGTCAAAAAAACCAGGAGGTGATAGAAGACCACGCCGTCACATTATTTTTCCAGGGCTCCGCTCACTCCGGTTTTCTCCAGCTCAATGGCACCGCCTCTGTATCCCGCGATAAATCCAAGATCCAGGAACTGTGGAATCCTATCATTAAAACATGGTTCACCGGTGGTGTGGATGACCCCCGAATCACCGTCATTAAAGTCACACCAGCAGACGGTTATTATTGGGATACCAAGCACGGAAACGCCATCGCGGGGCTCAAGATGATGGTCGGGGCCCTCCTTGGCAAAACCATGGACGATTCCATCGAAGGCAGCCTGCGTCTTTAAAGGGCGTCACAGCGCCTAAATTGCGCCATTGCCACCACCGCGCCCCCTTGCTACCAGTGGTCTTGCATGTCGCGCACCCGTTGGCTCATCGCCAGTCTCTGGCTCTTGCTGTTCTGGCTCATCGCCGGCGCAGTCTGGCTGCCTGCATTGCAGCGAGATTTAGAATCAGCCTCTAAGGGCATATTTAAAGATGTGCCCACAGGCTATCCGACAGTCCAGGTCAAATTCAGTGGGCAGCAGGCGACTCTCGCAGGCAAAGTACGCCACGAATCCGAAAAGGCTGAAATCGAAAACCTCATCACCCACCGCCTGAAAACACCTTCTTGGTTAGGCCTTGGGTTGAATCCTGTAGGTTCAGTCCACAGCGATATCGAAGTTACCCCCTACCCCTCCGGTTGGCTCATGATTGCCGCCCAAGGAGCCCGTGCCATCGTCCAGGGAACACTCGCCAGCGAATATGAAGCTCGCGATGTTTCACGTCTGCTCGAAGAAAGCTGGGTCAAAGGACGAGGACGCCTCACGAGCAAGATCAAAACAGACTCCGCGCGCTTCGATGAAGCCCCCGCCATTCAGACCACGCTCGACCGCCTACCGCCCCCCCGCCTGCAAGGCGGTGGAGATGCCGCCCAGATCCATCTGGCGCGTCTCGGCAGCACCTGGGAACGCCTGACTCTGGACGCTCCCGATGAACTTCTTCGCCAACAGTTTTCCACCTATCCGATCAGCCCCGAAGAGTGGCAATCCATCGTTCAACCAGCGATCACAAGGACTCGCCAGTATCAGGAAACGGAAAGGCTCCGCCTCGCCGAAGCCGAAAAGCAGCGGCAATTACCCCCTCCGCATGTTCTCCTAGCTGCACGTGATCAACGCCTGCTGCTTCGAGGAGAACTTGCCAGCCTCAAGATCAAACGCGAACTGCTGAATGCGATCATCACCGCTTTCCCTAATTGGCGCGTGCTGGATGACCTGCGGGTGAATGATCAACGCCGTGCCGTGGCCGACTTTGGTCCCATCACTACCGCTCTGCTTCCTCAGATCGGTGAAGGTGCCACCGGCAAATCGCTCGCCCTGGGCCTCTCCGGCAGCGCTTGGCAGTTTGTGGATTGGCAGGTGGGGGGCGAGGCCCAACCTTGGCGCGATCTCTTGCCCGCAGACCTACCCCCTTCCCTACTGCAAGAGGATAGCCGCATGGTCACCCAGTGGTTGCAAGGCAATGCCCAGGGCATACCCACCCTGCCCATCCCTGCACAGCCCAGTTTTCTGACCCTCACGCTTTTACCCGGCAAAGTCATCCTGGCAGGACAATTGGCGGAGGAAAGTCTGCGCACACGTCTCATCGAAGCTGCCCGCCAAGCCTACGGTAGCCACGCCGTGCTTTTCACCGAGGCATTGCTCGCCCGTGGCACCTGCGAGCCAACAGCGGATGTCGAGCAGACCGTCCGCAGCCTGCCGGCGCTCCCCTCCGAAACTGAAGCCCCCATCCTAGCCTTTGCGCGTCCCGGTCAGGTATGGAAACAACGCCCCGCGAGTCCAGAAATCCTCACACCCGGTGCCCTAACCAAAAGTGGTCTCACGCCAACTGGCTTTCCTGCCACCATGGCCGAAGATACCTTCGCTGCCGAGGCTTACGATCACCTCCGCCATCATTGGCGCAAGCCCCCCTCCGCCTCCGCTCAACAGAACCCATCTCGCTGATTCCCACTGCTCATGGAAGGCTACCTCTGGCTCCTACTCCAAACCTTGCCGCTACTCACAGCCGCAGCCGTCGTCTTTTTCATCTTAGGCTGGCGATGGAGCGCGCAGGACAATCGTCTCAAAACACAAAACCAATCCAAGCTTACAGACAACGAGAACATTGCTGCTGAGACAGCCCGGCGAGAACGAGACGAGCTTAAAAACTTGGAAGAAAAAGTCCGCCAAACACTCACCCAAACTCAGGCTGAATTGAAGGAATCTCAAGACCAGCAAACGCTCTTACAAAAGGAAGTCCTGCGCCTTGCCGATGCACTCAAGCAAGCTCAGCAAAACACTGTTTCTCTGTCTCCAGATCAGCCCCCCGTACTGACAACCGAAGCGACGCTCCTCCTTGAACAAGAACGGCAGGCCCTCATCCAAGCCCGGCAGGAACTGGATCAGGAAAGAGCTACCTTCCAGGCCGCTCAAGAAATTTGGCGCACCGAACAAGCTGCCCAAATAGTTCCAGAGCCCACACCGGTTGCCAAAAAAACCCGGGCTACCAAAACGGCGGCAACGAAAACATCCCCAAAAACAAAAAAGCCCCGGACCAAAAAATCGGAAGAAGCAGCAAGTTAATGGTGGCTACGAATATCTAAATCTACCCTCGCCTAACCATCAATCATACCACCGGCCACCGGTCTAACATCTGGCTCTCAATCCTTCATGCCCGCCCACGCTGAAACTTTCCGCATCAACACTCGTGGCAAAGGCACCTATGAAATCACCGAGGCCTGCCAGCGCATCATCGCCCAGAGCCAAATTCACACCGGCACCGCGACCATCTTTGTACAGCACACCAGTTGTTCCCTCGTGATTTATGAAAATGCAGATCCCTCCGCACGGACGGATCTACACAGCTTCTTCGATCACCTCGTGCCGGAAGACACCCCCTATTTTGTCCACACCCATGAAGGCCCCGATGACATGCCCAGCCACCTGCGCATGGTCCTCACCCGCACCAGCGAAGTCATCCCCGTCATGAATGGCCGCCTCGCCCTTGGCACTTGGCAAGGCATCTTCCTCTTTGAACATCGTCGCGCGCCCCACACCCGAAGCATCGTCATCAGCGTTGTAGGCGAGTGAGTGTATCGAAGATTTATCTTCCGCGTGAATATCTCCGAACCGGAGGCCAAGCGACTCCCAGCCACTGAGAAGCAGGACCGCAGTGAGAACTTTCGTAAATCAATTGTGCTGAACTCGTTCCTACCACGCTGTTTTCTACCCCCTTAATCAGGGCAAACTCAGCCGTGCTTGCGGTTAAAGCTGGAAACCACTTTCTGGGTCTCACGTTTCACGGCCTTTTCCTTCAGGTCTTCGCGCTGGTCACCTTTGGTCTTACCTTTACCCACGCCGATTTCGATCTTCACTCGCGACTCTTTCCAGTAGGCGCGCAGCACAGGCAGGGCTAAGCCCTTTTGTTGCGTGTGGGCAAACAGCTTTAAAATCTCTCGTTTGTGCAGCAGCAGTCGGCGTGTCCGCCGGGGTTCATGCTGGCTGAAGCTGGCTTTTTCATAGATCTGCACGTCCATGTTATAGAGCCACACCTGCCCACGCTCCACTCGTGCGAAGGCATCGCTGATATTCAGCTTGCCAAGACGGATGGACTTCACTTCCGTTCCGCGCAGTTCGACGCCCGCTTCGTATCTCTCCAGGATATGAAAATCCCGGAGGGCCTTGCGATTGGTGGCGATTTCGTCGGTCATGAGCCGTGGCGGCCAGGGTCTCCCTGCCGACGGGAAAAAACGTTAAGCGTCCTTCACGTGGTATTCAGCCTTGATCTTGCCCTGGATGATCTCCATGAGCGCGATGTCAGCTTCCCGCATACCAGCGCGGCGTTCCACCAGAGGCGCACGGCCAGAGGTGAGCTGTTTCACTCGCTTCGAGACCATGTTGATCAGGATCGGCGGATCTTTGACGATAAGGGCAGCTTGTTCGACGAGTTCGGCTTTCATCAGAGTGTGCAGGGATTCCCCCTTTCCAAAGAACGGAGGAGGGGGAAGCTGACAGTAGGGGGCGTTTAGAGTCTGGCAAGAGGGAATTTCACCCTCCTGACGGTTCAGCTCAACAGCGCACGCACTTCTTCCAGCGCCTGCTTGGTCCGTTTGATGCCTTCGATCTCCGTGTGCTTGCTGCCTTCATACTCGATGCCGATGTAGCCGCGGTAGCCAGCTTTAACCACGATTTCGATGAGGCGCTGGTAGTCCAGGCTCATCTCGCGGCCTTCGCGGCGGTCTTCGGTGTAAAATTTTCCGGCGCCGGTGTCCCAGTCATAGGCCTTGGCGCTCATGCCTTGTTTTACCCAGGGCATGAATTCACGGAGGCCTTTGTAGGGGTTGTAGAGTTCGCCTTTGTTGCGGTCGGTGTAAAAGTTGCCGAAATCTGGGAGTATGCCGACGCGGGGGTGGTCTGCCATTTTCATGACGCCGGTCAGCCAGAGGCCGTGGCTGGAGAGGCCGCCGTGGTTTTCGACGACGACGAAGAGGCCGCGCTTGTCGGCTTCGACGCAGAGGGCGTTGAGGCCGTGGGCGGCGTGTTTCATTTGTTCATCGTAGCTAAGTTTTGGATCGCTGGCGGCGTTGACGCGGATGCTGTGGCAACCGAGGTGCTGGGCGGCGTCGAGCCATTTGAGGTGATTTTCTACGGTTTTTGCTTGTTTTGCGGCGTCGGAGTCGCCGAGATTGCCTTCGCGATCAACCATGATTAGCAGACCCTTAACACCTTCATCAGCTTGGCGCTTTTTCATGTCGTCGAGGTAGGCCTTGTCGAGGGCTTTGTCGGCGAACATCTGGTTGACGTATTCGACGCCATCGATGCCGAGGCTGCGGGCGATTTTGCAGAAATCGAGGTGCTCGATGGGTTCGGCGCCTTCCTTTCTGAACATGCCTTTGTTCAGGGACCACTCGGCCAGGGAGATTTTGAAAAGGGGCTCTTTGTCAGCAGCGCGCAGGCCGGTGGCTGAGGCGGCGACGGCGGCGGTGAGAGTCTGGAGAAACTGGCGGCGGGAGGGGTAGGCGGGGGTCATGGTTTTTTAAATAGGTGGGCAGTTCAGACGAAACCGGGGATTCTGGCAATCTCTTTCCTTGAGGGGATCTGGGCGGGTTTCGTGGGGGAATCTGCATTCGGCTGAAACCCTGGGGGTCTGGCATGCGTTTCTGTTGCCCCATGAAAGTACTTTCTACCCTTCTGGCGCTGGTCGCCATCGCCTCTTCCGCTACAGCGGGCTCTCTTTACGATGTTCCCGTGAAGGACATTGACGGCAAGGAAACGACCCTGAAACCCTACGAGGGCAAGGTGATGCTGATCGTGAACGTCGCCTCCAAGTGCGGCAACACGAAGCAGTACACGGAGCTGCAGGCGCTGCACAAGGAGTTCGAAAAGGAGGGTCTGGCGATCCTGGGCTTCCCGAGCAATGACTTTGGCGGTCAGGAGCCAGGGACCAATGACGAGATCAAAGAGTTCTGCTCCTCCAAGTACAAGGTCAGCTTCCCCCTGTATGACAAGGTGGTGGTGAAGGGTGAAAACAAGCACCCTCTGTATCAGCAGTTAAGCGGCGCAGAGTCCCCCTTCCCTGGCGATGTGAAGTGGAACTTCGGCAAGTTCCTGGTGGGTCGCGATGGCAAGATCATCGCTCGGTTTGAGCCGAAGGTGAAGCCCGATGACATCGCGGTGACGACGGCGATCAAGGAAGCGCTGGCGAAGAAGTAATTCGCGGTAGATCTTGAAAAGAAAAAGGGCGCGTGGCTGATGCCGCGCGCCCTTTTTTGTGGGGTGAAGGTGGTGAGGTTAGAGCGGGTTAAATCCGCAGGTGGCCGGTGGGATGAATGGCTGAACTTGGCGGTGGAGGCGCGCGGGGGATTTTGAATACCTCTTCGCCGCTATTGGAAGACAGCGGACAAGAGTGTCCACGCTCCCCTCGATGCGGCTTTGCTGCCATGGAAGACGGCGGACAGGAGTGTCCGCGCTCCTCTCGATGCAGCTTTGCCGCCATTTGGAAGACAGCGGACAGGAGTGTCCGCGCTCCTCTCGTTGCGGCTTTGCCGCACTTGGAAGATTGCGGACAGGAGTGTCCGCGCTCCTCTCGTTGCGGCTTTGCTGCCATGGAAGATTGCGGACAGGAGTGTCCACGCTCCTTTCGATGCGGGTTCTGCCACATCGCTGCTCTCGATGGGGCGCAGGGATGGGCTAGAACCTCATCAAAAGGGCCTCTAGTAAGGCCGGGTGACGACGATGTAACCGGAGCCGGAGGGGCGATACCAGACGTTGCGATGGGTGTAGTAGGTGCTGCCGCCGTGGACGACGCGGCGGGCTTCGCCGGGGAGGACGACGCTGCCGCCAGGGCTGCGCGGACTGCGGGGGTCCTGGTAGCCGTAACCGGGGCGGCCACGACCATCGCGGTCGTCACGGCCATCACGGCCCCGATCGTAACGACCGTCGCGGTCATTGTGATCATTGTCGCCGTCGCGATCATGGTCATGGCGGTCACGGTCGCGGCCATAACTCGAGCCTGGGCGGTGGTCGCCACGGTAACCGGGGCCTGGACGTGGGCCGGGGGAATTGTAAGGGCCGCCGGCGGGGGTGACGTAGCAGGAGGTGAGGAGGAGGGCGGGCGCGAGTGCAAGGCCGAGGAGGGACGTTTTCATGGGATGGACGGTCGAAAAGACCAATGGAGATTCGGATGGGGAGGTGTTTTTGGACTTCCTGTTCTTCGTTTGCATTCTATCTGGCTGCACAGACGTAGAAAGGGACGTCTTGCGACTTTCGTTTGACTGCATTCACACCCGCCCTCTTTTCTCTCAACCATCATGACCCCCGAAGAAGCCCAAGCCCAACTCGACCAGCAAGTGCGTGAAACCATTCAGTGGCATTTCAGCCCGGAGACAGGCTGCCCGTTCTGGCTGGACTTCGCGAAAAAGAATTTTGACCCTCGCGGTGAGGTGAACAGCTTTGCCGACCTGATCGCGAAGTTCGATCACTTCCAGGACGAAAACCTGCGGGATTTGCAGCCTGAGGTGTGGGTGCCTGCGGCGTTTAAGGACAAGCCTTTCAACATCTTTGAAACCGGTGGCACCACCGGGATGCCGAAGCAGCGCATCGGCTGGAACGACTACAAGACCGACTACGAAGAGTTCAGCGGCAAGATCAAGGACGAGCATTTCCCGCCGGGCGGTGCGTGGCTGATGGTGGGCCCTACAGGTCCCCGCCGCCTACGTTTGGCCATCGAGCATTTGGCGAATTTCCGGGGCAGCTCCTGCTACTTCATTGACCTGGACCCGCGTTTTGTGAAGAAGCTCATTTCGAACAAGCAGTTCGATGTGGCGCGTCAGTACATGGACCACGTGGTGGACCAGGCGACGCTGATCCTGAAGAACCGCAAAGTGACCGGTCTGTTCACCACACCGAAGCTGCTGGAAGCTCTGGCTGAGAAGGTGGACCTCTATGATGCCGGCATTCGTGGCGCGTTTGTGGGTGGCACCACGATGACCCCGCAGTATGTGCGTTTCATGGTGGAAGAAGTGCTGGAAGGCCGCATCGGCTTCTACCCGACGTATGGCAACACCCTCATGGGCTTGGCGGCCAGCGTGCCGCTGACTCCGGAAGACCAGTTCTCCGTCACCTACTACGCCCCGCAGCCGCGTGCCGTGCTGCGCGTGGTGGACCCGAAAAACACCTCCCAAGTCGTGGACTACGACACCTGGGGCCGTGTGGAATTGACGACGCTGACGAAGGAATTCTTCATGCCCCGCTTCCTGGAGCGCGACGAAGCCATGCGCCGCCGCCCGCGCAACCAGTACGCGTGGGACGGAGTCGCTGACGTGCGCCCCTTCGGTGCGATGGAGAAGACGATTGTCGAAGGCGTGTATTAAATTGGTAGGGCGCGTTGTCCCCAACGCGCCATCCCTGAACGGCGGACGGAGGACCGTCCGCCCCACCTTCCTGTCGCCGACGTCCGCCCCTTCGGTGCGATTGAGAAGACCATTGTCGAAGGCGTGTATTAAAGGTAGCGCGCGTTGTCCCCCAACGCGCCTTCCCCGAACGGCGGACGGAGGACCGTCCGCCCTACCTTCCTGTCGCTGACGTCCGCCCCTTTGGCGCGATGGAGAAGACGATTGTCGAAGGCGTGTATTAAAGGTAGCGCGCGTTGTCCCCAACGCGCCTTCCGCGAACGGCGGACGGAGGACCGTCCGCCCTACCCTGTCCAAGGCGCAAGACTTCGGTCTTGCGCTTTTTTTCTTTCAATCGAAGCCCTCAAGCCTTCACAATTTGTGCAGTCGCCGGGTCATATCGGTAATTTCCAATTTTACCTTCGCGAAGTTTTTGAATCGCCTCCTCAATGACAGGCAAAGGAACCAAAAACCACTCCCTCGGCTCCACCTGACCGCCAAACCGGTCTTTCAGTTCCAAATCCAAGCGGGCACTCGCAAAGAATTTGTGGATCATAGCCTCAAGCAGAGTCCGGTTGATATTCACTAGCTTGTAGAAGCCCATCACTTCCACGTCGGCCAGCAGGTAAGTCGGATCCTTCTTGGCGTTGGCGATCCGTTTTCCCACATCGCCACCCGTGACTCCAATCTTGTGAATCACGGACCTGTTCTCAGCGATAAACGGATGTGACGAAAAACTCCTAAGCACATAGATCAAGCCGGAAGACAGGTCACCCTCCGCCTCTTCATCTGAAAAAAGCGGCCCTAGATTCGGCTCTGTAATTCGGCGGCTGGCCTTGTCCTTGTTCAAGGCCCGTTGGAGGGAGCGCACCAGAAGGTCACTTTCGGTGCCGTTATCATAGATCACTCTGAGTCTGCGATCAGGGCGCCCATAATCACTAACAAATGGTTCTCCCATATCCGCTACGATCACCTTCTGCCCTTCCAGGATGAAGAGGTCGCCGTTCTTCACGTCGGCATTGTCCTTGTATTTCAGGGTCTGCCGTTTTCCGGTCTCCAATTCGTGCTGCACGGCGTCAAAAATGGGGCGAAACACATCAAAATCGTTGCATGGATTTCTCTGGGCCACTTCTTCCGCTGCACGGATTTCCTCGCGAGACCGCACATGCTTAAGCTGAGTCAGGTCGTGTCCGGGGACATCTTCTCCACGCAGCACATTCAGCAATTCATCATCGGAGGGTAGAGCCTCCACTGGTGCCCCCGCCTGATATTCAGCCACGTCTTCCTGAACCACGCTGATTGCCGTTGTATGAGTCGTTCTTAGCAGGCCATGGGAGTCTCGGCCTTTCAGTACTTCCCGGCATTCATGGGAAGCACGCAGCCGCTCCAGCCGCACGGCATACAGCCGCTCAAAGATGTCACGGTCCGCTCCATGCTCAGGCAGCCTGCCGTGCTGCTCGACGAATCGCTCGATCTCTTCGAATCCCGCAATGATGCGCTGCTCCCGCGCCGAACTGCCGCTCGCCTTTTCAGGCAGCGCAAAGTCGTCCAGCTCGGACCTCAGTTCATCCAGATCAATGTCACTCATAACGTCCTTCATCTTTAAAACGGACGAAGGCCGCCGCACCTTCAGCCATTCGTTTTTCCCAGGGATCTTGAGCCGTGGCGGATGGCAGTCGCCCACGTTCTTTCTTGAACCGGACTGCCCGCACCGCCAGGTCCCTGGCCTCATCCGGCGTCAGGGTGGTGCGTTTCGCGGCGATCACTTCTGCCACCAGCTTCAGCCGCTCCTCGCTCATGGATTTGGCCAGGATGGCATAGGCCTCGCCAAAGGGATTGATCCGGTCAATCAGGTCAATGTCTAGCTCCCGCACATCCATCGCAAATTTCCTCACTCCATCAATGAGTGAGGTGTTTTTGGTATCATCGCCCCCCAAGCCGCTGCCACTGTTACCCGTTCCCTCTTCGTCCAGGGCCTTTTTCGCTTGCTGCACAAAGTTGAGCGCGGCGATGGCATGCTGGCGCACCGCCTCCCGGTCCTCGGTGTCCAGATTCGGAAACTTTTCTTGGATGATCTTACCCATGCGCACCTGGGTCAATTCTTCGGGCACCAGTTCCTCACCCGCAAACAAGCCTTTCTCGAGCGAGGGTTTGTCCTGCACAAAAGCCGTCACCAGTTCATTTAGGTCCTCTCGGCAGATGCGCCCTGCTTCCTTGCTCTTCGGCTCTGCCAGGCCCTTGATCTCCAGTTGAATTTGTCCCGTCGTCGGATTGTAACCCACATTGGTCTTTTCAGGGTCATAGCCTCCAGGACCGTAATCATACCCAGGCGTCGGGCCATTGTTTGGGTTCTTGGGTTTGAACTCAAAGCGTGGGGCCAGCACCTGCTCCATGAGCAGGCTCGCCGCGATGGCCTTCAGCGTATCGTTTACTGCTTCCGTCACCGCCTCATCGCTTGCATCCGGTGCGGCGATGAGATTGGAAAAACGTGCCCGCGTTTTGCCAGGAGCATCACGGGTGGCCCGCCCGATGATTTGAATGATCTCCGTCAGGCTGGACCGGTAGCCCACCGTCAGTGCGTGCTCACACCAGATCCAGTCAAAGCCCTCCTTGGCCATGCCTAGCGCGATGATGATGTCCACATGCTCCCGGTTGTTCTTTTGGGCCGGGTCTTTGAGGGCGGTCAGCACCTTGGCATGCCGATCGGGTCCATCATCCACCAGATCGGCTATTTTGATGATGCGACCATCCGCGCGTTCCACCAGATCAAATCCCGTCACCGGGTCTTTCCCTTTCCAGGTTCCCAGCGTTCCCAGAATCTCACTCACCTCCGTGTCTTTTCCCCGCCGCGTGCTCTCACGGGAGGCCACATGCGGGATGTGCAGGATGGTCTTGAGATCGGAGTCCAGAACCTTGGTGATGTCGTCCACGTAACTGCCACTGTAGAAGAAATAACCAATATCGAGCTGCTTCAGGTACTGGTAGCCATTGAGCTGCTGATAGTAAGTGTAAGTGACCGTATCAAACTTGGATTCATCATCCGGGTGCAAGACCGCCTCCGCGTCCCCCCGGAAGTAGGAGCCGGTCATGGCCACAAGGTGAGTCTTGTCACGCGCCATGAGCTGGCGCACGTGTTCGCCTAATCGATTGTCTGGATTGGCCGAAATATGGTGAAACTCGTCCACGGCAATCAGGCGCTCATCGAAGGCCTCCGGCCCTAACTTTTCCATCGCAAAACGAAAAGTCGCGTGTGTGCAAACCAGCACCTGGTCCTCGCACTCCAGAAACTTCCTCACCGCCTCCACCTTGCTGCCATTTTCAGAACCTGCCGCGTCACACAGGTTCCACTTCCCTTCCACTTTCCAGTCGGCAAAAAAGCCAGACTTGCTCAGCGGCTCGTTTTGGAAGCTGGCTCCGATGGAGCGCTCCGGAACGACGACGATGGCCTGTTTCAACTTTTGGTTCACCAGCTTGTCCAGGGCGATGAACATCAGCGCCCGGCTCTTACCGGAGGCCGGGGGGGATTTGATGAGCAGGTATTGCTCTCCCCGCTTCTGATAGGCCAGTTCCTGCATGGGTCTCATGCCCATCGCATTGGCCTGCGTGGAGCTGCCATCCCTGGCATAGGTGACAGAGACGGAGGGAATCGGGTTGGGACTGCTCATGGGGCAATGGGAGAACAAAAATTAGGTTTTTACACTAACCTGGCACGGCTTAGTGGCACAAGGAGTGAGGGCGTCTCGCCCTCAACATGAGGCCAGGATGGCCTCACTCCTTGGAGAACACACCAGGCCAAATCAAGATCAGAAGTGGATAGGATCAGGTCGCTCATCCTTTTTCCTCCTCGTCCGGCAAGTCACCGCCCGCCAGTTCACTTTCGATCTGCTCGATGCTCGGCAGACTGGTTTGGAGTTCAGGCGGCAGGGATTCCACCAGTTGATATTCAGCCACACCCAGCGGCTGCGTTTTGTCACGCAGGGCGTATTCAGCCACCACCTTGTTTTTGCTCTTGCACAGCAGCAGGCCGATGGTCGGAGCGTCCTGGGGGTGCTTCACCTGGGCATCCACCGCCGTCAGGTAAAAACTCAACTGCCCCAGATGCTCAGGCTTGAACTTTCCGGCCTTCAGCTCGATCACCACATAGCAGCGCAGCTTCAGGTGGTAGAAGAGCAGATCCATAAAGAACTCCTCGCCCCCCACATCCAGCAGCACCTGCCGACCGACAAAGGCAAAGCCTGCCCCCAGTTCCAGCAGGAAGTCGGTGACGTGTTTGACCAGCGCGTTTTCAATCTCCCGTTCCTGCGCCGCCTCAGTCAATCCCAGAAAGTCGAAGCGATACGGATCCTTGAGGGATTCCCTTGCCAGATCCGACTGGGGCTTGGGCAGGGTGAGGTTGAAGTTGGTCACGGCCGCGCCGCTGCGCTCCAGCAGGCGGGATTCGATCTGCATCACCAGGATATTGCGCGACCAGTTGTGCTCAATGGCCTTGGCGGCATACCATTTGCGCGTTTCCGGGCCGGGCAGCCTGTCCAACAGGATCACATGGTGAGCCCACGGCAATTGGGCAAGTACCCCTTGCACAAATGGTGCAACAGGCTGTTGCACAATTTCTTTGGGTTCGATTTGTGGAGCACTTGCTGCACACAATTTCCCCGATGCTAATTGTGCAACAGGCTGCTGCACAAATTCCCCCTCCGGCCAGGCCTCGGCGAAAGCCCGCATGTACTTGAGGTTGCGGGTAGAAAAACCCTTCATCTCCGGGAAAGCAGCACGCAAATCTTGGGAGAGCCGGTCAATGACTTTGGCCCCCCAGCCCTGGGCCGCCTGCCGGGCCAGGATGTCGCGCCCGATTTGCCAGTAGAGCAGTACCAGTTCGCTATTGACCGCCAATGTCGCCCGTTGCTGGGCAGTGTGAATGCGGCTTTTCAGTTCACCCAGCCAGTCGTTGTAGTCAGCGGGCGGCGTGGTGAGACGGATGGGTTTGTCTTCACTCATGATTTCCTGGGTTTTCCGGCTTTCTTGGCAGCGGGCGGGTGGGCGGTCATCTGAGTGTAAAGCTCAAACAGCTTCTCCAGCCTTTCCGTGTCATTCTTGAACCGGCGGCCAATGTAGATGCGCTCCAGCGTCTCGTCATTGCGCTCATGCGCCGCCCGCAGGTCGGCAGGCATGGTCTCCGGATCATACAGATCGGCAATTGTCGCCGGGAAATGCGCCTCACGGGCCAGCAGAATGTCCTCCGCGCAACGTGTCAGGTCGGCTTTGTTTTGATCCGTCAGCGTAGGGACGGGAAAAGTGTTCCAGCCCAGGGTGTTAGTGTAAGAATAATCTGTCCGCATTCTTGCGCAAACAGTAGCAACCCATGCCAAGTTGAGGCGCGAGCAAATGATGGCGAGAGGCCAAAGGCTTTTCCCAGAAATGGTGAAAGCCTTATTGGAAACAACAGTCCCCGATGGTAAAACATTAGCTGGAAGATAAGGTCGATTTTCGGAGCTAATTACTGGAATGCAGATTACCGGAGCATAGGAAATCGGTTTGCGCTCGTCAAATCGATGGGGCCAGGCAGCAGCTTTGATCGTCGCAGCCTTTCTGCTTCCTTTACGAAAATCACAAACCTTCTCAATCCTAGAGTTCAAGGCGGGTTCATTCCGAGCTTCTTCAATTTGGTCATCTTCTATCCAAACGCAATAGCGTGAGCTACCACCAATTAACTCACGAGAGCCGACAAAGGGTCGGATAAACTTTCTTCTAACCTCTTCATTTAAACTAAGGGAAAGGAGTTCTTCGTGTTCTAAAACCAGATGGCCACCATCGGTTGGAGAGTTTCCACGCGCCATTTCTGGAAGCCCCGATAAATTGTTTGATTCTGGATGAACGATTACATTCGAGCCGGAAATAAGGTAAGGATTAATGTTTGACGCATCCTTAACAATTGTCTCGCCACTTTCCGAAAGTGAGTAAATCCTTTTATTATTTGTTGCTCTATTTGAAAGCCCCACAATGACAACAGTTACACCTGCATTGTGGTTCGCTAAATTCGCCCATTTAAAGGATGTATGGCCAAATACAATTTCGTAATTAGTGGCAAGAATAGCAGACCACAACGTGGGAACTTGTTGCCCTTGCATCAGAGAGTTTGTAGCTACGAATGCTGATACTGCACTTGTGTGGCTGCCAAAATCCACTGCTTTCATGAACCATCCGGCCACGTAGTCTAGACATCTCCAGCCATTCACTCGATTCTCGAATATACATTCAAGTTCCGCCTTCTGTTTGTCTGTTTGCCACTTGCTTCCAAGATATGGAGGATTCCCACAAATATAAGTCTCGCCTCCTTCATTCTCAAAATCAATCTCCGCCTGATCAAGCGGCGTCTCGAATAAGTCCTCCGCTTTGGTCCTCACTCCTTTGCCGGTCGGAGGACAGACACTTAACCAATCAATGCGCAAAGCATTGCCGCAAGTAATCCAGTTGGCCGCTTCCAGTGGCAGGAACTCCGCAAGGGCGAGCTGCTGGCCCCGGTAAAGGACGTTGCACTGATATTCGGCAATGATGAGGGCTAGCCGGGCAATCTCACAGGAGAAATGCTTGATTTCAATGCCTCTGAAGTTGGTGAGCGGGATGACGGAACGAAGATCCGCCTCGCCACGGCGGCGATTGATTTCCGCCTCGATTTCCCGCATCTCTTTGTAGGCGATGACAAGAAAATTGCCCGAACCGCAAGCCGGGTCAAAGACGCGGATGCGAGCCATGCGATTGCGTAGATTCAGCAGCTTGCGGGCATTGTCCCCGGCTTCTTCCAGCTTGGCACGAAGGTCATCCAGAAAGAGAGGGTTCAGCACCTTGAGGATGTTTGGCACGCTGGTGTAGTGCATGCCCAGGGAGCCGCGCTCTTCATCATCCGCCACGGCCTGGATCATGGAGCCGAAGATGTCAGGATTGATCTTGGTCCAGTCCAGCCCGCCCACATGCAGCAGATAGGAACGGGCGATCTTGCTGAAACGCGGTACTTCTACACTTTCAGAAAACAGCCCGCCATTCACATACGGGAACCCGTTCGCCCAAGGGCGGATGCCTGCGGCCTCTCGATAGCGGTTGTCCAGCGTCCCCTCATGGCGCACCGGGGTGTTCATGGCCCGGAACATTTCTGAAATGACTTCGTGGGTATTTGAGGAATCCCGCGCGCTCATCTGCTCGATGGTGGCGGTGAAAAGGCCCGCATTGTGGAAGATGTCGGTATCCTCGGCAAAGAAGCAGAAGATGAGCCGCGCCATGAAATGGTTCAGGTCTCCGCGCCGGGCCTCGGTGGTCCAGTCGGGGTTGTCCTTCAACAGCTCCATGTAAAGGCGGTTCAGGCGTCCGGTGGCCTTGATGTCGAAGGCGTTTTCACTGATCTGTCTGACCGTGGTGATGCCTGCCAGAGGCAGGAAGAACCCGAAGTGATGGTGAAAATCTGGGTAATCACACACCACCGTGCTGCCATCCCCCAAGTTTTCTGCCTCGAAGGTTTTCCCATCCGTGGCCAGGATGAACTTCGCCTTGTGCCGGGCCGTGGCCGGGCTTCCCCGTAAGGCCGCCAGGGCCGCGGGCACGGTGCCCTCCGCACAGACCTGAAGGTGAATGTTGCTGCGCTGAAGCACGCCGCCGGGAAGATCCGACTGATTGGTACTGCCGCTCTTTAGCCGCTGGATGGTGGTGACCTTGTTGCCGAAAGCTTCCAAAAACGCATATGGAAAGCTCTCGGCCTCGAAAGGCTCACCCGCCAGTTTTGAAATGGCTTCTTCAATTTCGACGGCGTTCATGGGGTAATCACAGGCGTGTGGTAGGCGCTTGTTTAAAGAGGTCTCTGACAAGGTTCAAGACAGGATTGAGAAAGCTGTGCAGGCTTTGGATAAGCGGGGTGGATCTACCCAAGGAAAGTCGGACGCGGCCGCAGCGCGTCCCTACCAGGGATGACCGGCTGAAGCCGGGACTACAGTGCACGGACGCGGCGCGGGGCGTTCCTACCAGGGGGGCGGATTGGAGCTCCGAAGGCAGCCGTTAGGCAATCCACGCTCTTCTTGGGGTGGTGGGGGGCGATCTCTAGCGGGGGAGCAAGTCGGACGCGGCGCAGCGCGTCCCTACCCATAAAAAACCCCGGTCTGGGGGGACCGGGGTTTGAGAAGCGGAAGCCGAGGGAGTCGGGCCCAGCAGGGCAGGCAGGAGTGCCCGCCTCACTTTAGACGAGCATGAGGGCGGGGCTTTCGATGAATTTGCGCATCTCGGCGAGGAAGGTGGCGGCGACGGCGCCGTCCACGACGCGGTGGTCACCGCTGAGGCCGACCCACATGCGCTGGCCGACGACGATCTGGCCTTTGTCATTGACGACGGGGGCGCTGCGGATGCTGCCGATGGCGACGATGGCGGCCTGGGGAGGATTGATGATGGCGGAGAACTGATCGATGCCATAGGCACCGAGGTTCGAGACGGTGATGGTGCCGCCGGCGAAGTCATCCGGGCTGAGCTTTTTGTTCTTGGCCTTGCCGGCGAGGTCTTTGACGCTCTGGCTGATTTCCAGGAGGGTCTTTTTCTCGGCGGCTTTGATGACGGGGGTGACGAGGCCGTCCTCGATGGCGATGGCGACGCTGAGGCCGACGGACTTGAACTTGACGATGGCATCGCCATCCCAGGCGGCATTGATGGCGGGCTGGGCCTGGGCGGCGCGGATGACGGACTTGAGGATGAAGTCGTTGACGGTGTATTTGTTGCCGCCGGTTTTTTCGTTGGTGGCGTTCAGGTGTGCGCGGAATTCCATGAGGGGGCCAGCGTCCACTTCCATCTGAAGGTAGAAGTGGGGGATCTGGGTCTTGGAAGCGAGGAGGCGCTCGGCAATGATGTTGCGCATGCTGCTGGTGGGCACGCGCTGGTCTTCATCGGTGTAAGTGGGGCGAATCGCAGGGGTGGCGGCGATGCGGGCGGAGCCGGAGGTGCCGCCGACGGGGGCGTTTTCGACATCGGCCCGGATGATGCGGCCGCCAGGGCCGGTGCCTTCGAGGCTGGAGAGGTCCACGCCTTTTTCCTCGGCGACTTTGCGGGCGAGGGGGGAGGCCTTCACGCGGGCATTCGCAGCGGCAGCGCGGCGGGCGGGCTGCGGGGCGGTGGGCAGGCGTGGGCCGGGGGCAGAGACGACTTTTTTGGCGCTGCTGCCTGCGGCGGGTTTTTCAGCCTTCGGCACGGGGGCGGCGGCGGCTTTGGCGGTGGCGATGATTTCGTCGAGATTGGCCGGGACGGCTTCGCCTTCCTCCAGGACGATGGCGAGGGGGGCATTGAGCGGGGCTTTTTCGCCGGCCTGGACGATGATCTTATGGATGGTGCCTTCGAAGAAGCAGGGCATTTCCATGGTGGCCTTGTCCGTCTCCACGTCGGCAATGGCCTGACCGGTGGTGACTTTGTCGCCTTCCTTGATGCTCCATTTGGCGAGGGTCCCCTCGGTCATGGTGTCACTGAGTTTGGGCATTTCGATGATTTTGGGCATGGCAGGAAGGAGGCGGAGAAGGTGGGGCTTGAGGGGGGTGACCGGGGGTGGTCAGCGGGTCAAGGGATCAAAGGCGGGACGAGGAGACGCGAGGGCGGCGGATCAGCAGATGGACAGGGCTTTGGCCACGACGACTTCGGGGGTGGGGAGCTGCAGGGCCTCGAGAGGCGGGCTGTAAATGGCGGGGGAATCGAGGCTATTGACGCGGAGGACGGGGGCGTCGAGCTCGTCAAAGATCTGGGCCTGGATGGTGTAGGCGATCTGGGCGCCGACGCCGCAGAAGGGTTTGCCTTCCTCGACGTAGATGGCGCGATGAGTCTTGGAGACGGAGTTGAGGATGGTTTCCTCATCGAGGGGGCGGATGGTGCGGACGTCCACGACCTCTGCACTGATGCCGTGTTCTTCTTCGAGGATGCGGGCGGCCTCGAGGCAGGTGATGACGGCGCGGCCGTGGGCGATGAGGGAGATATCGGTGCCTTCACGCTTGATGTCGGCGGTGCCGAGGGGGATGAAGAGCTCGCCACCGGGGAGTTCGTCGTTGGCGGGGACGTCCCATTCTTCGCCATAGAGCTTGGTGCTTTCCATGAACATGACGGGGTCATTGTCGCGGATGGCGGCTTTGAGGAGGCCTTTGGCATCGTAGGCGTTGCTGGGGACGACGCACTTCATGCCGGGGAAATTCGCCATGATGTTTTCCGGGGTGTGGCTGTGGGTGGCACCGACGCTGGTGCCGCCATTGGCGGGGCCGCGGATGACGATGGGGCAATTGATCTGGCCACCGGACATGTAACGGACCATGGCGGCGTTGTTGACGATCTGGTCCCAAGCGACGGTGTAGAAGCTCCAGAACATGAGCTCCATGACGGGGCGGACGCCGAGCATGGAGGCACCGACGCCCATGCCGATGAAGCCGGCTTCGCTGATGGGGGTATCGACGAGGCGTTTGTCACCCCATTTGTCCCAGAGGCCCTGGGTGACTTTGTAGGCGCCATTGTATTGGGCGACTTCTTCCCCCATGACGACGACCATGGGATCGCGGGCGATCTCTTCGTCCAGGGCTTCACGGATGGCGTCGCGGTAGGTGATTCGGCGGGGCATTGGGTCTTGAGGGGAGAAAAAGTGAAGCCAAGTAGTTCGGCGGCAGAGGGCCAGAGTCAAGAGCAGGAAAATGCCCAAACGGTGGCGATATGACGCGGGTGGGGTGTGGAAAACCTGTGGAGCTTTGGCATTGCATCAATCGAGCGGGCAACGCAACATCCGGCGCATGATTTTGCGTCAAAAATTCCTTTTCCCTTTTCTCCTGGCCTGTGCGGCAACCTGTGGGGCGGTGTGTGCGGCGGAACCGAGTGGCCAATGGAAGGCCCCTGCGGCGGATGGAAAGCCGTGGAAGCACGACCCGACGAAGCTAGCATTCCCGGCTTTTTTGGGGAATTACCGGTTTGCGGGGAACTTTGACTACCAGTCTGGCGGGGTGCTGCTGCGCTATGAGAGTGTGGAGGAGCAGGGGCGGCTGGATATTTTCCTGTTCAAAGCGGAGGCTCCGCTGCTGACGATCAAGGACCAGCACCGGCGGATTTTGGCGGAGATGGATGTGGTGTCTCAGGACATGGAAAACATGGTGAAGCAGGGTCGGTATAAGAACCTGACGATCGGCGAACCGATCGGCGGAGAGCTGGAGCTGTGGCAGAAGCAGTCGGTGCCTATCGCGACACGGATCATCACGGCGACGCGGATCGGCACGTCTGAAAAGGGCACGGAGGAGGCGGTGGTGCGGCAGTGGCTGGGCATCACGGTGCTGGATGGGTACCTCATCACGCTGCGGCACATGCGGCCAGCGAACACGGGCGATGCGGGTGAGGAGGCGATGAAGCGGCTGGTGGGGCTGGTTTTCCAAGTGATCAAGGACCCGTCGCTGCGCAGTCACATCCGCGAGCTGGTGGATGGCTACATGGCGGACCCCTTCTCTGAGAATGGGGAACAGGCGGCAGGGGCGGTGCTGGCGTATCTGAAACAGACGCCGTATTTCCCCATCAATATCCCGGAAGACCCGGTGGCGGGGTGGCTGGAGCACTGCAAGACGGTGGCCCCGGGAACGGAGGCGACGCTGCTGCGGGCCTTTATGCTGGGTGGGGCGAAGGCGGCCTTTGCCGATGGGGATGCGGAGGCGTGCCTGACGGAGGGGGCGCGGCAGTTTGCGAAAGTTTACCGCAAGCTGGTGACGCAGTACCCACAGATCGCGCGGCCTGACATGGAGCAGTTTGTGGAGCGCGCTGAAAAGGGCGAGGGCTATGGCTGGCTGAAAGAACGCAGCCTGTTGAGGTAGTATTGTGCTAGTGCCTGCGGGCGATTCCTTTTTTCTATGAAATCCTTTCTTCTCATCAGCCTGGGGCTGGGCCTGCTGCCTGTGCATGCGGCCACTCTGCAGGCTCCGCTGGAGCAAATCCGCGCCGTCGCCAAGGAAGGCGAGGGCAATGAAAAGGCCTCGGCGGCCTGGAAACAACTGACGGAGGCCGACCCGGCGACGCTGCCGGAGGTGCTAGCCGGGATGAATGGGGCCAATCCGCTGGCGGAGAACTGGCTGAGGGCCGCAGTCGGGGTGATCGCGGATCAAGCCATCGCGGCGAAAAAGCTGCCGGTGAAGGGCATCGAGGCCTTTTTGCACAACACGAAGAACAGCCCGACGGCGCGAGTGGTGGCCTTTGACCTCATCCAGCGCGCGGAGCCAGAGCTGGCAGAAAAGATCACGCCGAGTCTGCTGGAAGACCCCAGCAGTGAGCTGCGCCGGCATCCGGTAGCACGACTGCTGGACGCGGGGGATGAGGCCCTGGCGCAGGAGAAGAAGGAAGCGGCCATCGCCGCCTACCAGCAGGCGATGAACAGCGCCCGTGATGAGGACCAGATCAAGATCCTGGCCAAGAAACTGAAGGACCTGGAGAAACCCGTGGATCTGCCCAAGCACTTCGGTTTTGTGATGAACTGGAAGCTCATCGCGCCCTTCACGAATGTGGAGCGCAAGGGTTTTGATACGGAGTTTCCACCCGAAAAGGAGATCAAGCTGGAGGCAACCTACCCTGGTAAAAACGCCGAGGCCAAGTGGACCGACTTCACCAGCAAAGACGAGTATGGGATGATTGATTTTAATAAGCCCTTTACCCTGCTGAAGGAAGTGACGGGTTATGCCTACTCCGAGTTTGAGTCAGCCGAAGAACGCGACGCGCAGATTCGCCTGGGCTGCAAGAACGGCTGGAAAGTCTGGGTGAATGGCGAGCTTCTGTTTGCCCGCGATGAATACCATCGCGGTGCCAAGCTGGATCAATACAAACTTCCCGTTAGGCTTAAAAAAGGCAAAAACGCCATTCTTGTGAAGTGCTGCCAAAATGAGCAGACCGAGCAGTGGACCGTCGAATGGCAGTTCCAGCTCCGCGTGTGCGATGCCACAGGGACGGCGATTGCTTCGGCCAAGTGACAATATGTGAACCCTTTTGGTTATATCTCAATCCTCTCCTGATTTGCCCATCATGACTCTCCGCCATCTTCTTCTGCCTTTCGTCGCCATCAGCCTCCTTTCCACTGCCCAGGCGGAGGAGTTCACGCCGGAACCGGGCTTCATCAGCCTCTTCAATGGCAAGGACCTTAGCGGCTGGTGCTTCCGTGAAAAGATGAAGAAGGACAATCCGAATCCAGGCGCGATTCTGGCCAAGTTCGATGGGCAGACGGAGGCCAAGGATGCGGGACGGTATTTTGCCAAAAATGGCATTCTGACGGTGAGCTTTCCCACCGAGGCGGACAAACTCACCGGGCAGTTTTACACGGTGCAGGAGTTTCCGAAGAACTTCATCCTGAAGATGCAATTCCGCGCCTCGGTGAATGCCGACAGCGGCATCTTCATCCGCAAGCCGCAGCTCCAGTGCCGCGACTATCTGGTCGCCGGGCCTGATGCTTACAAGACCCTGAAAAACTACAAAGCGCAGGACTGGAACCAGATCGAAGTCACAGTGAAAGATGGTGTCGCCCTTTGCACCTGCAATGGAGAAGTCCTGGAGGCCGCCCTAGCACTCCCCGCCACCGGCCCGATCGGTGTGGAAGGGGATCGTGGTCAGATGGAATACCGCCACATCCAGATCAAGGAACTGCCTTAACTTTTTGCCCCATTGCCTGCCATGTCCCGCCGACTCTTCTTCCCTGCCCTGCTGCTTTCCACCCTTGGCACGCTTTCCTTTGCTACGGCGGCTGATTGGCCGCAGTTCCGCGGGCCGAATGCCTCCGCCGTTTCTACTGAAGCGGCCCCCGGGCCGAAGGTCTCGGTGAACTGGAGTGTGGACCTGCCAGGCCGTGGGTTGAGCAGCCCGATCATCATTGGCGACAAACTCTTCCTCACCTGCGCCAGCGGGCCGGATCAGGCCAATCTGCATGTCTTTTGCTTCAGCACTGCCGATGGCAAAAAGCTGTGGGAGCGTGTGATGAAGTCCACGGGGCGCACCATGACGCACAACAAGACCAGCGTAGCTGCGGCGACGATGTGCAGCGACGGCGAGCGCGTCTTTGCTCTCTATTCGACGAATGATCTCTTTGCCTTTGACCTTACGGGAAATCTCCTGTGGCTGCGTGGCCTAACCTATGATTATGCCAATGCCAGCAACAGCCTTGGCATGTCCTCCTCCCCCGTGGTGGTGGGTGACACGCTGGTCGTCCAAAGCGAAAACGACAGCGAATCCATCGCGGTGGGCATTGATGTGGCTACGGGCAAAAACCGCTGGAAAAAGGAACGTCCGAAGGCCGCTAACTGGACGAGTGCCGTTATCTACCAGGATGTGGTCGCGCTTCAGTCTAGCAAGGGGCTCACGGGTATCAACCCACGCACGGGCGATGTGGTGTGGGATTACACCGATGGTGCCTCCACCATCCCCAGCTCCGCCGTCACCCAGAGCGCCATTTATATTCCCTCCAACGGCGTCACTGCCGTGGTGCCTGAGAAAGGCGCCGCATCTCAGCTTTGGCGCGCGGCGGGTCTGAAACCCGGAACGGGCAGCCCGTTGGTTATCGGAGATTCCATCTACGTGCTCAATGGCACGGGTGTTCTGATCAAGGCCAGCACGGCCAACGGTGACGAAGCCTGGAAGCTGCGTCTCAAAGGCCCCTTCTCAGGCTCACCCGTGGCCGCAGGGAAGTACATCTACATCGCCAGCGAGCGGGGTGACTTCCAGGTGGTGGACACCACCGCCAAGGAAGGCGAGATCGTCCACACCGTGGAGCTCAAAGACACTATTTTGAGCACCCCAGCCATCAGCGATGGGGCGCTGTTCGTGCGCAGTGACAAGAAGCTTTGGAAGCTGAAGTGAGGGGCGGGCGGCGCAGTCACCTTAGATCGCGCCCACCTGAACTATCTGGCCATCTGAAATGGAGCGCACTGCGCCATGACCAACAGCTTTAGGAATCGAAGCATTGATCCGACTTCGACTACCTCGAGCTAAAAATTCATCAGCCATTCCTCGGGGGCCTCTCCAGGGGTGATCAGGTCCCCTTCCAACGAATACACAGCCGCGGCAAAGCGGGTGAAAGATCCACCGATCACGGTGAGGTGGGCTTCCATCTCCCCTGAACACAGCGGGCAAGGCAAATTCCCATAAGAGGTCTCAGGGAAATGAAGATCGTGTCCACCGCACTCGAAACATCTTGAAGGAGCCACCCGGATTTTCCGCCATTCTATGTAACGGAGAGTCACCGAAATTTCCTCTTCTGGCGGCCAGTAAGTAAACAACTTTCGTTCCGCGTGCGGCTCGCGCCGGGCGCTCTCGAGATGATCCTCCAACTCTTGCAAAGTTGGAACCCGTTCTGCATCCACGACCTTCCGGCAAAGATTGCACCAAGCCGACCAAAGGATCGGCCGTAAGCATCCAGGTTCCTCTTTTTCATACACCCTCGCCTCATGGCGAACGCGCTGGGTGAAATCACAGTGGGTGCATTGATATCGAAGGCTCATGCGATTCACCATGGTTCATGGTTGCAGGAAATCATGTCAACCGCTGAGCCAAAGATGTCTTGAAAGAACATTCAAAGCAGGTTCAAAACACATTGATGGGTCGCACTGTAAGATGGTTGAGTTGGCCCGAAGCGCTGCGCGTCTTTCAGCGACCAGCAAATATTGAAAGTCGGAGACGCATTCCCTACTGGTCATGCACATCTTTCGTTTAAAGAAGGTCACTGGCGGGAGGGGTAGGGCGCGTTGTCCCAACGCGCTGGGGTTGGGCGGGGGAGACTTCGGTGGGGCCTGGGTGGTGGGGCTGATCGTTTGGACTTCGCTGCGGCTGGGGACCAGCCGCCCTACCCTGCCGCCCTACCCTGCCGCCCTACCCTGCCGCCCTACCCTGCCGCCCCACCGAATGCGCGGGTCCCGGTAGGGAGCGTTGTCCCAACGCGCCGGGGTCGGGGCTGGGCGGGCGAGATTCCCTTCTTGCTTTTCCCGGAAATGAGCCTAAAACCCTCGCTCTCTATGGCATCAACCCCAGTCATCAACCTCCGCAAGGGGCACGCGGTTCGTTACAACAACGAAGTCTGCATCGTGTCCGATTTCGAACTCAAGACGCCGCCGCGCATGGCGTCCTACGTGCAGATGTCCGTCCGCACCCTCAGCACCGGCAAGGTGTACAACCTGCGCATGACCTCCAACGAGTCTCTCGAGGCGGTGAACCTGAACCGTGAGCCGCATGAGTACAGCTACAAGGATGGTGAAGACTACCACTTCATGCACCCTGAGACGTTTGAAGACGTGGTGCTGATGGAATCCCAGGTCAAAAACGCCAAAGATTACCTCATCGAAGGCCAGAAGTACACCGTTCAGTTCGCTGACGACGTGGTGATCGGCATCGAACTGCCGCCTTCTGTGGTGATGACCGTGACTGAATCTCCTGAAGGGGTGAAGGGCGACTCTGCCAACAACGTGTACAAGGCTGCGAAGCTGGAAACCGGCCTGATGGTGCAGGTGCCTCTGTTCATTGGTCCTGGCGACAAGATCAGCGTGAAGACGGAAGACAACAGCTACCTTGGCCGCTCGAACTAAGTTAGGTCTAACCAGATTTAGTTTTCAAAAATTTGAAGCCCCGGTGAATGCCGGGGCTTTTTTGTGGAGTGGAGGTGTGGGTACCTGCGCTAGCGAGTGGTTGGGGCGTGGGCGCTTGAGCTTTCGAGGCTTCCCGATCCCTACGTCCTGGCGGACGCGGCTACACGCCTTAGCGGGTGGGCAGTGCGAGGGCGCTTGAGCTTTCGAGGTTTTCCGATCAACACGTCCTGGCGGACGCGGCTACACGCCTTAGCGGGTGGGCAGTGCGAGGGCGCTTGAGCTTTCGAGGTTTCCCGATCCCTACGTCCTGGCGGACGCGGCTACATGCCTTAGCGGATGGGCAGTGCGAGGGCGCTTGAGCTTTCGAGGCTTCCCGATCCCCACGTCCTGGCGGACGCGGCTACGGGGAGGGCGATGCCAAGGAGGCGAGGGCGAGGATGTTCATGACGGCTTTGGGCACGAAGGTATCGGGCTCGACATACTCCGGGAGCTTGCTACCATCGGGGGTGCGTTCGGAGCAATGAGCATTGCCGCCACTGGGACCCATGGCATCGAGCGTGGGAGCCAGGGAGCAGAGGTAATTCGCATCACTCAGGCCGCCGCGAGCCATGGGGAGGACGGGAAGGCCCAGAGCGGCTCCAGCTTGAGCCCAGGCCTCAAAAAGACGATCGGTCTCCGCGCCGCCTGGCCAAGCGGCGGTGGTGCCGAGACGCTCCACCACGATCTGAGCACCGGCGGCCGTGGGCCCAGCCATGGCCTCTAGTGCGGTGGCGGCGCGTGCGAGGACTTGGGGATCAAAGGCACGCATCTCCAGCTCGGCCACGGCCTCATGCGGCACGCGGTTGAGCACGGTGCCACCATGCATGTTCGCCACATTCACAGTTAGGCTATCGGCCGGGCTGCTCAAAGCATGCACGTAGGGGAGCAGGGCGGCGAGTTCCACCACGGCATTGATACCGAGGGCGTGATTGCTCCCGGCATGGGCAGCGCGGCCCTGGCAGGTGATGCGATATTCCAGCCGCCCTTTGCGTGCGGTGACAATGTGGTAACCGGCTTCGTCTTTAGGACCTCCTTCAAAGACCAGTACTGCCCTGGCACCCTGAGGGCAGCGCTCCTGCGTGCGCTGGGCGAAGTCGGAGCCGATGACCTCCTCGGCCGAATTCGCGGCGATGAGCCAGTGCGTGGTCTCAAAGAGATCCGGCAGCACGTCCTTCATGGTGCGCAGCAGCAACCAGATGAGGGCGGTACCGCCTTTGTTATCCACGGTGCCGGGGCCGTAGATGCGAGCTCCCTCCTCCTGCCAGCGGAAGTTGTTTTGCACTTCTTCTTCCGGTGGGAAAACAGTGTCTAGATGGGTGACCAGAACGATGGGGGGAGCACTGGCTGCGGTGCCTTGGCGGCGCAATAACAGGTGAGGACCATGATCTGGATGGGAAGCGGGGATAAATTCCGCCGTGAACCCAAGCGTATCAAAACACGCGGCGGTGAGCTGTCCCACAGCCTGGATGCCAGGAACGTTTGTCGTGAAGCTATTGATCTCCACCATGCGCCGCAGCCAGTGCAGAGCCTCGGGCAGATGATGCTGGGCGCGGGCCGTGAGGTCTTCGATCATGATGATTGAGGGTTACGTTCGGGGGCGGGCACCGATGCCATTTTCCTGCGGCATGAGAAGGCGGCCCTCGGCATCAAAAGTGATGCCGAGGTAATCGTCATCGGCCAGATAAAGATGACCGTCCAGATCCACAAAATCGGCCCAGGGAGCCAAGTGTGCGGCGGCGGTGGTGCCGAGGCTGCTTTCGATCATGCAGCCGAGGATGATGCCCAGGCCATGTCGGCGGGCACAGGCGATCATTTCAATGCCGCCAGCGAAGGAGCCGCACTTGAGGAGCTTCACATTCACACCTTGAACCAAAGAGGCCAGATGGTGGACATCGGCTGCGTTTTGCGCGCTTTCGTCGGCATAGAGCGGCAGAGATCCAGGTGGCAACTTCGCCCGCAGGTCTGCCCATGCTTCTACCCCACCCTGATGGTGGATGGGTTGCTCCACCAAAGCGAGGTCATACCTAGCCAAACGAGGCAGCATCTTCACCGTTTCATCCACGGACCAGCCGCCATTCACATCGGCAAACATCGTGGCCTGAGGCGCAGCGGTGCGGGCGGTGGCGACGATGGCTTCATCATGAGCTAAATCACCGCTGCCGAGCTTCAATTTCAGCACGCTAAACTGTAGCGCGGTTTGACGCACCTTTTCTGCAAAGGCCGAGAGATCAGTTGGAATACCGAGGGAGCGGCAGGCGTGGATGTCCTGCCAGGGGCGGCCTGGGCCGAGGGTTCGTTCCACGCGATGCCAGAGGGGCTCGGGCCTTTGATCGGCATGGAAAAGATCTAAAGCCAATCGCCCAGCGCGGGTGCTTTCCCCAACTTGCGGTCCTTGGAGCCAGGCCAAGGTTTCCTCTGGGCTTTCACCGTAATAAGGAACAAAAGGGGCCTCGCCCGTGGCGTGGCCATCGGTCACACGCACGACTTGGCGGCTGGAAGAGACCCCATGCGCGATGCGGAAAGGCTCCGTGAGATGCAGGGTCTTCAGGACGGCTTCAGGCATGATTTTGCACTTTGGCGGAGGATTCTGCGGATTGAGAAGTGAAATCTGCAAATCCTGTGCCAATGGTGACGATTCCTGCAGAATCGCCCATGCCTCGTCCCTACCCTTCCCGTTATCCATCGAATGCCCCGAAGCCACCGCCCCCTGGCAGTGAAACCTGGGTACGTCCATGGGCGCAGATGAAGTACTACTCCTACCACCCCGCCATTTTCCCGAACATGGTGGGGGCCATCTCCAGCGATGCAGGGGCTGGCGATCTGGTGAATGTGTATGACAAAGAGGGGCAACCTTTTGGCGCGGGCTTTCTGAACCCTAAGGCACGAGTGCCCCTGCGGGTGATCCACCATGGTCTCACGCCCTTTGAAGAAGCTGACCTGGATGCCCGACTGATACAGGCGGTGAGACTGCGCAAGGAGACGCTGAAGCTGGATGCAACGACGGATGCGTATCGCGTGATCCACTCCGACGCCGATGGCATCAGTGGACTGATTGTGGATCGCTACAATGACACGCTTTCCATCTTGGTCACCACCCTGGGAGTGTGGCGGCGTATCCGCCGCTGGTTGCCTTTGTTGCACAAGGAGTTAGGCACCAGCTCCCATGTCATCCAGACGGACCCAGACATTTCTCTTATCGAAAGCATGCGCATCAGCGATGTGCCCGAGGTGGATGATCCGGCCCCGAAGACGGTGCGCATTCGTGAAAATGACGTGCGTTTTGCCGTGAATTTTGAAGATGGTCACAAGACGGGCTTTTTCTGCGACCAACGTGACAACCGCCTGAAATTCGGCCAACTGGCCAAAGGGCGTGTGCTGGATCTCTGCACCTACACGGGCGGTTTTGCCCTAGCGGCTAAGCTGATCGGCAAGTGCGAAGATGTGACCGGTGTGGACCTAGATGAAAAGGCCATCGCCCAGGCCAAACAGAACGCCAACCTGAACCAGACAAAGCTGAACTGGACTCAGGGAGATGCGTTTGGCTGGTCGCGCCAAATGATCAAAAACGGTGAACTGTGGGACACTGTGGTGCTGGACCCGCCGAAGCTGATCCATCACCGCGATACACAGGAAGAAGGCATCTTCAAATATCGCGATCTCAATGGGCTGGCCATTCAACTGGTGAAACGCGGTGGTTTGTTTGTCACCTGCTCCTGCTCAGGGCTGATCAGCACGGAAGAATTTGAAGAACTGGTGATGGGTGTGGCCCACCGTCATGGGCGCAAGCTGCAGATCCTGGACCGCACCGGCCCCGGAATGGACCACCCCGTGATGTCCAACTGCCCTGAGAGCCGTTACCTCAAAGTCATCTGGTCCATCGTTGTTTAAGCGACCTCCTGGGCATCCTGATCAGGGAGCCTGCCGTCCGAATTTGCGCTCCAGCTCATTGAGAGACATCTGAATGAGCGTGGGGCGGCCATGCGGGCAGCAATAGGGCATTTCGCAGGCGAAGAGATCTTCTAGTAAGGCCTGGATTTCCGGCAAGGCCAGGCGGTCATTCGCCTTCACTGAATGACGGCACACGGTGGTGGCGATCATGTCCTCCCCAAGGCGCAGGGAGGAGCTCTTGGAGCTGAGGCTTTGGAGTTCCTCGATGACCTGATCCAGCCAGGCGAGTGGATCGTCGGTTTTCAAAAAGGTAGGCAGAGCCTCGACCTTGAAGGTGTTTGGACCAAAGGGCTCCGCCTCAATGCCCAGCCGGGACAAGGCCTCCAGATTGCGAGTGAGCACATCGGCATCGCGCGGGCTGGTTTGCAAGGTGAGGGGCATGAGCAGCCGCTGGGAAGGCACCCCGCCCTGCTCCATGGCCTTGCGCATTTTTTCAAAGTTCACCCGTTCATGCGCCGCGTGCTGATCCATGAGGACGAGCCCCTCAGTACTTTCCATCAGCACGTAGAGCTTATGCAGCACACCAATGATGCGGAAGTGCGGCATTTGTTTTTTGGCAGGGACTTCTTCCGCTTCATCCTCAGGCTGCGGCGCGGGTGCAACAGAAGGAGACGTTTTGACCGCAGGCACTGACTCCACCGAAGCAGGCCGTGTGACTTCGATGGGGGATCGCGGAGTGGCCTCAGAAGAACCCGAAACGGCGGTAACGGGCTCTGGTGTTAAGAACGAAGCTGCCCGTGGGGAGATGGCAGCACGAAGTCCAGCCGGCGATGGCATGACCATTTCTGACTGAACGGTCGCAGCCTCCGTCACTGGCAGACGTGGTGGAGAGGGCACATGACCGGTGGGTAGCTTACTGCCCGTCTCCAGGGCACGTTTCACGGCGCGCGCGACGGCTTCACGCACGGCAAACCCATCGTGGAAGCGCACCTCTTTTTTGGCCGGGTGGACATTGATGTCAAAGGCCTGGGCCTCCATCTCCAGAAAGATGAAGGTCACGGGATACTGGCCCTTCATCAGGGCATTGTGAAAGCCCTCTTTGAGACCGTAATTGATGGCCGGACTCTCGATGGGACGACCATTTAAAAAAGTGATCTGCTGCTGGCGGTTCGAGCGGCTGAGCCCTGGCCCGCCGATGTAACCCGAAACGCCGACGCCGAGGTGCTCCACCTCGGGCAGCTTGATGAGACGTGCCACGAGCTCATCCCCCGCGAGACCGCGTATGCGGTTAATCATATCGGCGGTGGCCGGAAGATGAAAGGTGACCGCCCCATCGCGGATGAGCGTGAAAGCCGTCTGGGGATTGGCAATAGCATGGAGGCGGAACTGCTGCTCGATGTGAGAATATTCGGTGGCCTCAGTGCGAAGGAATTTACGCCGAGCGGGCACATTGAAAAACAAAGAGCGAACCTCGATGACCGTGCCGTGATTGCCGCCATGGTCTTTCACGGCGCTGAGCTTGCCGCCCATGATCTCAATCTCTGTGCCGCTCAGGGCTTCGCGTTCACGGGTGGCTAAACGAAAGCGTGAGACGCTGGCGATGCTGGGCAGGGCCTCGCCCCGAAAACCGAAGGTGCGAATGGCCGCGAGGTCTTCCTTGGTCCGGATCTTGCTCGTCGCGTGCCGCTCCATGCAAAGCATCGCGTCTTCACGATCCATCCCACAGCCGTCATCGGTGATGCGGATGAGGGCCGTGCCACCGCGCTGCACCTCCACCGTGATGTGCCGAGCCCCGGCGTCCAGGCTGTTTTCAACCAGCTCACGAATGACTGCCGCAGGTCGCTCCACGACTTCACCCGCCGCCACCTGGCTGGCGAGTGAATCGGAAAGAATACGAATTTTTGACATAACTCTGCAAATAGTGCAGGACGAACGCACGTAAACCCACCATGTCACATCAACGCACCAGAATGCTAATCTAGGTTTGCGGAATTTTTTCTTTCTCTCTTTTTATGATTCAAATCACCCCGAGTGCCGTCACGGAACTCTCTCACATGCTCAAGGCGCAAGAAGCCGCCGAAGGCAGTGGGCTGCGCATCGGTATTGAAAAAGGCGGCTGCGCTGGCTTGCAATACGCAATGCGGATCGCCCAGCCTGAGGCCACCGATCATCTTTTTACAGATGGTGGCGTCACCCTCATCGTGGACAATGCCAGTTTGGCATTTCTCGATGGTAGCACAATTGACTACATTGATGCTTTGAACGATGCGGGCTTCCGTGTTATCAACCCAAATGCGACACGTAGCTGTGGCTGTGGAACATCGTTTGAACCGAAGGAATCCGCCTGAGGAACAAATTTTCGGTTATTCACAAAAAAAACTTTTCTTTTTGATTTGAACCAGTAAAATTTCAGGAGACTGATTTTACAGTTTTTAACAATTTTCTCAATTTTGATATGCAAATTCGATTTCTGAGCGACGGAAGCGAATACCGCTCTTATGGCGGAGGCAGCCTTTCACAAAAAAAAGAAGGCGGCGGTATCTTTTGGTGGGCGATCCTCATCACTCTTCTGATGGGTGCGGCCACTTTTTGCTGGTTTTTCAGCATCATGGTTTTTTCCCATCCTGAAAAGCCGTTCAATTACAAGGTGTTGGCGAAGTTTAAAAAACTGACTCCGCTGCGCCCCTATACCATTTACACCGCGCCTCCAGGGAAGTCCCTGAACCCGCGCGATGTCCTGGGAGAGTTTTTCCCTTACAGCCAAGAGCAGCTGAGTGTCCGTAATGATCTGTTTAAACGCTCTTACTTGCGCAACTATCAGCATGAGCAGCCCATGTATCTCATGGGCAGTTTCCGCGTGCTAAGTGCCCGGCCTTTGGCTGAGTCGGATGTGTTTACGCAGGGTTGGATTGTGCGCGCACGTTCAAGCGAATTGGAAGATGTGGACCTTGAATTGGTGATGCCTGGCCTCCAGAAGGACAGCGCCCCGTTCATCGCTGGAGATACCATCACTCTGCAAAAGCGCAGCTACGCCTCCGCCCTGCACGTGCAGCGTATGGATGAAGACCGCATCTGCATCACCGTGGTTCCGCTGGCTTATCAGACTACGGCTAAAACAGGCAACGAAGTGCTGGCCCTGACGCCACCAGAACGACTCAATATGGAAGCTTACTGGCCGATCACCCGTGATCCGGGATCTGAAATGGCGCTCTCCAAGCTAGAGCCTGCTGAAGTGGCCGCTGCCAAGCCTTGAATGACTTATCGTTAGGCTGTTTCACTGATTTAAAAACCGCACCCTTATAGGATGCGGTTTTTTTACGCCTGCCTACTTCCCTGGAACTTATTGGGCATAGTCTGATACAACTCAGAGGAGCGAGGAGATATGCCCAGCAGGCTCGCGGCTGGGGATGTGGACTGAATGACGAGAATAGGGTGGCTCTCAAATCACTGCGCGTGAGACCTTTAAAGCTCTTATAAATCCGCTGTGACTCTCTTTGATGTTTGGCATCTTGTTACACAAAAAAGGCCAGCCTGGAGGCTGGCCTTCATGAACGCACTTTTAGTTATTCCGCCCGTAAACTGAGGATAAAGGCTTTCACATCTTCAAACTCTTGAGGTTTCAAAATGAGATTCATGGGCGGCATGGGACTGATGGGTGTAGCTGTATAGCCTTCAGCCAAACGAGCATTGGGATTCACCAGAGATTCAACGATGTAGGCTTCATCCTTGCGGCTGGCGATGCCATCCAGCGCAGGGCCCACCGCGCTCCCCTTCCCGCCCAGCATGTGACAGGTCATGCACGCAGCGACGGGATGTTTCCAAAATATCTCTTCACCACGCTTGGCGTCACCTAACAAGGTTTGCTTTTCATCATTCAGCGGTGTCAACTCGCAGAGCTTTACTTCATCAAAGTAGCCATCGCCCTTCCCCACATGGAGGATATTGATACTGGCTTTGTCCTTGTCCTTGTTTGTAAAGACAACGTCCACTTCATTCCAGTCACTGACACGTGCCGTGTTTTTAGCTGTTTCATGACGACCGATGTGGTCATTGAAGCTGACTTTACCTTTCAGCGCGTGGGTCTTGACCCAGCCACTGAGACGGTAGGTGGTGTTACGCTTCAGAGGCACGTCTTGATAGAGACTGGTGTCGCCCTCATCCCGGGTGATGCAGCGCACGGCTTTTTCACCTGCATGATTTTTTCCCTCACCTCCCACGGACGTCCATTCAGCCTGAACCGTGCCCGGCTTTTTGCCGTAGTCGCGCCGCTTCCAACCGACGGGCAGTCCATCTGTGCCGATGTCCTCCAGCCCAGCATTGGTCAGCAGGTTGGGTCCTTCCTTAAAGGCACTTGCACCGTGCTTCTTTGACAGTACACGAGCCGCCTCGACCAGCCATTCATCCTGCTGCACGGTGGGATCGGTGCTGAGGCGAGCCACAAGGGTTTTGATTTCTTCAGTCGTGGGCAGCTCGGCCAGTTTCACAAAGGCGGCTAACCGCGTGTGCAGATCGGAATCTGTGATGGTACCTGAGCCAAAGAGGAGTGCCGCAGCTTTCTCATCTGTCCCCAGCGCACGGATGGCATTGCGACGTAGGATCGGGTCTTTCGATAGAAGAGCGGCTTTTAGGGTGACGGTATCCAGCTTGCCCAGGCCGTGGAGTGTCCACAAAGTGTGCACTGCTGCTACGCCGCCTTGATTCATGAGAGCAGTAGCATTTTCTGGAGCAGTGCTTTTTTCCAAATCCAGACGCTGAGCGGTGAGACGTGACCACTGAGTATCGCCCTCCAACGAAGGTTTGGAAATCTTCGCAAAAGCTCCTTTGGCCACCACACGGTAGATGCGTCCACGTTCGTGATCACGCAGATCGTTTTTATGGGCCCCGCCAACGCCCGTTTCACCTTTGAAGCCCCCACGGTCCACGCTCGGCGTGGGGTTGTGCTGAATGATGAAGTTTTGGAAGTCGGCGAACCACACTGCGCCATCGGGTCCCACCTCCGCAAAGACGGGTGACATCCATTCGTCGGTGCTCGCCACCAGATTGTAGCTGTCCTTGGCCGTGTAGCCTGCCCCCTGCGGTTGCACGTCCATCAGCGTGATGACTTTCATGGTGGGCTCACACACCATCGCCATGCCTTGCAGGCGTTTTGGCAGAGAGTGGCTTTCAATGAATGCGCTGCCCGCAGCGGCGGTATAACCATTGAAGACATCCACCTGGCGATAGTTTGGCGTGATCGTGTGAACGATGTCCACTTCATTGATCTTTTTCGCCGTCATCGCTCGCAAGCCATTGGGCATGATGGACTGTGGCAAGCCACCGTAAAAGATGGGTGCGCCATTGGCCGTGCCTCCGAATTGATCCCCCGCAGCGTTGGCACTGTGTCCCCAGGCATTGTTGGAGAACTGATGCAAGAACTCCAGGGCGCTGCCATCCGGCTTGAAGCGATAAGTGCCCATCATGAACTTCAGGTCTTTGCCTCCGACTTGGCCCTCAAAGCCGCTGTAACCCACGCAACCGTAGATCCAGTTGTCCAGACCGTAGTGGAGATTGCTCGCCTGGGCATGGGTATCCCGAATGCCATAACCAGTGATGATATCCTGACAGATGTCGGCTTTATCATCGCCATCGGTGTCCTTGAGGAACATGAAACGTGGGGGCTGGCTGACGATGATTCCGCCATTGGCAAACACCAGGGCCGTGGGAATGTTCAGCTTGTCAGCAAACACGGTGAACTTGTCCGCCCGACCATCACCATCGGTGTCTTCGCAGATCTTGATGGAATCATTCCCCTTCCCGTCTTCGACAAGGCCATGCGGATAGTCGCTCGTCTCGCAGACCCAGCAGCGACCACGATCATCCCAGGCGAAGGCGATGGGCTTGCGGATGTCTGGCTCCGCTGCGAAGAGTTTCAGCTCGAGGTCCGCAGGCACCTGGGTGCGTTCCATGCTGCCTTTGACGTTGAAAGGATGCTGGAAGGTGAGCGGCTGCGGGCGCTTTTCATAGTTGGCCACCATGGGGTGTGCTTCGCGTTTTTCGGGTTCACGCTGGGCCAAAAAGGCTTCGTAACTCTGACGTCTTTCTTTGGACAAGGAAGCCAGTACCTGCTCACCAACAGCCTCAGGCTTGCCTGCGTCTTCCGCCTTTAAGACGTAATCATAGTTAGGTGCCGTTGAGGCGTCGGTCGCGTAGTCAAACCAGATGGCATCTCGCCCCAGTTCTTTCATTGCCTCATGCAGGGCACCGAGCTTGGAACGTTCAGCACTGGAAGTGTCGAGGTATAGAACACGCAAAGGCCCCGAGACTGGGCTTTGAGCAAGAGCCGCCAAGGGCAAAAACAAAGCAAGGATGGAAACAAACTTCATGGTTGGAAGGAGTGATTGAATTTCACTCTATCTAACGACTGCTTGCCCCTTTCTTCCTCTGACAACTTTTATGCGAGATCAGACATTGTTTCCCCATCAATGGACGCTTTGAAAAAGGCTCCTCACACCCTCACGAGGCCGCGCCGGATGGCCTCAGCCGTGGCTTGAGCGCGATCGTTGACCTTTAGCTTCACCAGAATACGACTGACGTGCTGCTTCACCGTGTCTTCTCCGATACCCAGTGTCGCGGCGATCTCCTTGTTTGCATTTCCCTGGGTCACCAAGGTCAGGATTTCTCGCTCACGGGGGGTGATCTCTGGCTCGGACGTTCTTTCACGCAGGCGTGTTTCTAGGTCGGCAGGCAGCCATTTTTCTCCCTGGGCGACGGTGCGAATGGCCTTCAGCAAATCTTCGCGAGAGGATGATTTTTGGAGGTATCCCAGCGCGCCGGCACGCAGCGCGGCCTGCACTTCTTCATCCCGGGCAAAGGTGGAAAACATGAGCACACGCGCTGCGGGATGCTGGCTGATCAATTGAGCGGTCGTTTCAATGCCCGAGATGCCGGGCAGCTGAAGATCCATCAGCACCACCTGGGGATGGATCTGACCAAAAGCGGCCAGAGCCAGTTCGCCTCGATCCACTTCCCCAGCCACTCGAAGGTCATCTTCCAGTTCCAGCGAAGCGGCAAGGCCACTGCGCACGACAAAGTGGTCATCCACGAGCAAAAGGGTGATGGGAGATTCAGCCATGGTCATTCAGAAATAAGGGGCAAGGTCACACGCACCTGGGTGCCGCGAGGTTTATGGTCGAGCCATTCCACTTGGGCACCGATGCGCAGGCAGCGTTCGCGGATGCCCATGCAGCCAAAGTGCCCGGCTTGGCCCTGAGTGGAGGTTTGATCCAGCCCCTGGCCATCGTCCGACACCGTCAGGCAAAGCTGCCCCTCCTGCATTCGCAGTCCTAGCACGATGGTGGTGGCGTGAGCATGCTTCAGCACATTGGTCACGGCCTCTTGCGCGATCATGCGCAAATGATGCGCCACATGCACAGGCAGGGCTGGCAACGGCGGCTCCACCATCACCGTTACCTGGAGCAGATCACTCAGCGTGCGATCCGCTAGCTCTTGCAAAGCGGCAGAAAGGTCCGTCACACTCTCAGGGTCGGCACGCAGATCCGCTACCAGATTGCGGGCCTCGGTTTGAATGCGTGAAACGAGATGGCGCGAGGTTTCCATGAGCCGCTTGGCTTTCTCTTCCAAAGGACGAGTCACGGCTGCATCCAGGCGCAGGGACAGCCCCGCGAGCTCTTGCTCCAGTGTGTCATGGAACTCGCGTGCAATGCGTTGGCGTTCCTCCAGCGCCGCCTCATGGGCGATGCGCTGCCGGAGGGCTTCCCCCTGCTTCGCCACCTGCCGCCGCAGCAGGGTGATCCAGAGCAAACCACCCGCCACGAGGGCCAGCAGCAAGCCCACTAAACCGACCAGCCGCTGCACCGTCCACCAGGAGGGTGCGCTGAGCACCACCAGATCATCCCCGCCACGCAGCATCAGCATGGCCCGCTCGGGCCGGGAGCGGAACCCCTGGTCGGTGGAGGACTCGATGCGGCAGATGCCCGTGAGTTGCAGCAGGGAGCCCGGCCGCAGGTCCGGGATGTCCTGGGCCTCTGGCAGTAGCGCACGAATGGGCAGAGCACCGGAAAGCAGCCTCAGCTCCCAGCCTGCCCCCGTGCGGTAGGCATCCACCAGTTCCACCTCCAGCCTAACCAAGTCTGCGTCCAAGCTGCCACTGGCGATCTCTTTCAGAGTTACCTTTACAGGCTCCATCCCATGCACCACCGGCGTCGCCTCCTTCACCAGTACCGCATCCACCAAGCTGGCGCTGAAACCTTCCATGTTAGGGAAACCCGCCACATCCAGCAACTGCCCCGGCTTTAAAAGTTGCGGGCTGGCCAGCCGCACCGCCATGGCTGCCGGGCGTGCATTTTCAGTCGGCAGAACCAAAGGCTTGATGGGTGGTGAGGAGGGCACCTGGACCTCGGCCTTCAGATCGCGGATAAAAACCTGCCCATCGGGAAAAGCGGCCAGCACCTTGCCCATGGTACGCACGCGGTGGCCAAATTCAGGGATACGACCCGGATCAAAACGCAGCAGCCGGGCCGCAGGCAGCGCCTCCAGGTCTGCCACCGCAGGCGCGGGTTTCAGAATTTTCACCTCGCTCCAGTCACTCACCCGCAGGTAGGGAAACACCAGTTGCCGACGGTCATTGATTCCACCCGCCGCCAGCGCGGTGATTTGCAGCCGCGCGTCCACCCAGTCCTCCATGCCATCGGGCAAAGGCGCATCCACCCGCACTTCGACCACCCGACTGCCTAACGCCAAGTGCAACACCGAATGGTTTTCCTCCGGAACGGACAATCGCCGCCCGATCCCTTCCACCTGCACCATCTGGTAATGATAGCGTCCCGTGGCCAGATCCTCATACCCGGCGGGAGCAGGCACTGGGGGATTACCCGAGCCCAGCACCTCATACGATTGCGCAATGATGCCCGTCAGGTAGAGCCCTGGCATGCTGGTGCCCTTCACATGCACCCGATCCCCCGGCTTCATCGGCTGGGTGCGATCTGGGGCCCGGAAAAAGGTGCCCCCCGTTTCATCCTGAATGAAAACCGTGCCGCCCCCCGGTGCCTCAATGAAACCCACCACAGCCTGCAGATCCACCGGCACACTTTCCAGCGCCCGATCCGGCGGCAGCGCCCGCACCTGCGCCGCCCGCGTCAGCACCTCCTGAGCCTGCGCGCTGAACGCCAGGAGGGAAAGGAAGCCGAGAAGACGGAGGTTCATGGGGGAGGCGGATGGGAATCAGTATTCAGTATTCAGTATTCAGTGATCAGTATTCAGTATTCAGTATTCAGCGGACAAAGTCATCCCGATTACTGAATCGTTGTCAGCTCGCAATCCGCCTGGAAGAAATGATCCTCCGTCCTCCTGCACTACCATTTGGATCACCCTGACGGCCGGCCACGGGTATTCCCCTTACAATCCCATGGAAAAGGCCACCGCACGGAGACGGCTACGCTGCCTTCTCTGCATAAAGATACTTTTGGAAGCTGGCGAAGACCTGACCAATTTCCTCCGGCTTACCGCCCAGGTCGGCCACGGCGTCGGCGATGGAATCGTGATACTTGAGCCGGAGCAAGGGCTTCAACTTGCTCTGATCCAGCTCCGTCACGCCCTCAGTGACGTAGTGCTGCAGCACAAAATCCAGGAAGGCCTGCTGCTTCGAGGTAAAGTGGGTGTGGATAGACAACCGCGCCTGATCGGCCCTCTCTGCTCTTGTCACCGGCGGCAGCAGGTAGGCCACGTAAGCCAGCACATCGAAAAGGTCGCTCTTCTCCGCGTCGATGAGCTGCTGCATCGCCACCAGCTTGTCGTGGCCGAAATCCTGTTCCGCCAGACCTTGCAAGAGCCTGGCGCGGGTATCGGGCGCACTCCAAAGGAGACGCAGCTCGGCTTCGCTTTGAAAAAACTCGGGCAGCTTACCAAACAGTAATTCCATGAACTGCTGCGCACTCATCGGTGTACCATCGGGATGCCAAAAGGTGGTCATCATCATGTGCTGGATGGTGCGTTCCTTACCGTCGCCGAGTTTCACCTTCACCTTTTTCTTCTTCTCGCACACACAGTGGATCTGGCCACACACAGAGCACGGCTCTTTGGGACATTCGCACGGCGATTTGGCGCACACTTCGCACGGCTTCGGTGGCTTCACCTCACAGGCGCAGGGGCGCTGGCCGCATTTCGGGCAGAGGTCTTCCTCCTGCGGAGGTCCATCCCATTCGGGATCATGAAAATTCAGATGCGCCTTCACGAAGTCGTAAATCGTGAAGTAATCCTTCCCATCGAAAAGCCGCGTGCCTCGGCCGATGATCTGCTTGAACTCAATCATCGAGTTTACCGGACGCATGAGAACGATGTTCCGCACGTTGCGGGCATCAACACCGGTGGATAGTTTTTGCGAAGTGGTGAGGATGGTCGGGATGCTCTTCTCGTTGTCCTGAAAGTCGCGCAGCCACTGCTCGCCACGCTCGCCGTCGTCTGCGGTGACGCGCACACAGTAATTCGGGTCTTTGCTCGCCTTGAGTTGGTTGATCAAGTCGCGAACCATGAGGGCGTGGTTTTGATTCGCGCAGAAGACCAGCGTCTTTTCGTTCGGGTGGATCTGGGACAGGAAAATTTCCACGCGCTTCTTCTCGCGTTCGCGGATCTCGATGCTGCGGTTGAAGTCGGCTTCTTCGTAGAGTTTGCCTGCCTCGATCTCGCCCTCCACCACAGCGTCGTCGGAGGTCCACACGTAGTAGTCAATCGTCGTCTGAATCTGCTTCACGCGGAAGGGCGTCAGGAAGCCGTCGTTGATGCCTTCCTTCAGCGAATAGACATAAACCGGCTCACCGAAATAGCGGTAGGTGTCCACATTGTCTTTGCGCTTCGGCGTGGCGGTTAGGCCGAGCTGCACCGCCGGTGCAAAGTAGTCGAGGATGCCGCGCCAGTTGCCCTCATCATTAGCACCGCCACGGTGGCACTCATCAATGACGATAAAGTCGAAGAAGTCTGGCGGATACTCACCGAAGTAGGGCGACGGCTCGCCATCCTTCGGCGGCCCGCTCATGAAGGTCTGGAAGATGGTGAAGAAGAGGCTGCCGTTCTTCGGCACTTTCCCCTTCTTCCGGATGTCGGCAGGCTCGATGCGCACCAGCGCGTCTTCAGGGAATGCGGAGAAGGCATTGTAAGCCTGGTTCGCCAGGATGTTCCGATCCGCTAGGAACAGGATGCGTGGCCGACGCGTGGCTTCGCGGCTCAAGTTCCAACGGGCGTGAAACAGCTTCCACGCGATCTGAAAAGCGATGAAGGTCTTGCCGGTGCCTGTGGCCAGCGTGAGCAGGATACGCTGCCGGTCCTCCGCGATGGCCTGCATCACGCGCTCGACAGAGATGTCCTGATAATACCGGGCGGGATGCGAGCCGCCCTTGTCCTCGAACGGCACGGCGGCGAAGCGGTCGCGCCAGGCATTGGCCTGGGCGAAGGTCATGCCCCAGAGTTCATCGGGCGACGGATAGGCGGCGATCTCGCCCTCCTGGGCCGTCTCCATGTCCATGGCGTAAATGCCCTTTCCGTTGCTGGAGTATGTGAACCGGAGCGCCAGCTTGGCGGCATAGTCCTTGGCCTGGCCAACTCCAGCGGTAAGTTCCTCCCCCCACGCCTTGGCCTCGATGACGGCGAGCTTGGTGTTACGATACACCAGCACATAATCCGCGATGTCCGCCTTGCCGCGCCGACCGTGGCCCTCGATGCGACCGGCAGTGATGCGATGCTCGCGCAGAACCTTGCTGCCATCGACGACGCCCCAGCCCGCCACCTTTAAAGCGGGATCAATGTGCTCGGCGCGTGTCTCGGCTTCGTTCATGGGTGGGACAGTATTGGCTTCATTGACATTGTTGTTAGTGACGTCAAAGGCGTCAGAAATGTCTCTCCGCTCATACCGGCCGTGTCCCCTTGCAGTCTGGGTAGGTGGTGCAGCCCCAGAAGTCCCCCTTCACTGACTTGCGGCGGCGCATGGGCTTGCTGCACTGCGGGCACTCGGGAGACGGTTCGGTGGCTTTTTGGCCTTCCCGCGCTTCGAGGCGCTTGGCCATGAGTCGTTCGCTGAAGCCGCCGGTCTCTTCAAAGGCTTTGCCCTGCGCTTGGATCTGGCTCTTCAGCATGTTCAGGGCGCGGCCGATGATGATCAGCATGGCGTTCGCCACCACCACGGCGTCATCCGCATCCAGCCAGCGGGCATACTTCTTCCGCTGCTCCAGCGCATGCTTCGCTGACTCATGCACCATGTCGTCGGTGAAGGGTGCCGCATCCAGTGAGATAGCATTCACAGCCTTGGCTTCGGGAGAATGCACCGACCACGGGAGCTGCTGCCGGTCCAGGATGAAGATTTCGTAATCGCCGCGCAGCTCACTCAGGCTGGCGCGCGCCACGTCGGTGAGCTTCATTTCGGTGTCTTTGGAGGTGGAAGAGCGCTCCGAGCCTTCGATGATGTTTTGCCGACCGCTGCGAGCTGCCTGGGTCATCTGGTCGTATTGACGGCCTTTGGGGTCGTAGAATTTGGTGCCTGTTTCGCGGTGATCGAAGGTCAAGAAGCGGCGGCAGAAGCGCAGGGTTTCGAGCTGCACGATGGTGGCGAGCGTGAAGGTGTGCAGTTTGCGGAAACCACCGTGTTTGTCGAACAGCTCAGGCATGGGAGTGGTGAGGGAGGACGAGGTTGACCGGATTGACACGGTTGGAGGCGTCAATGTGGTCACCAAGATCAACAGTGTCAATCCGGTCATCTCACAACTCCCCGGCAAAGGCTTGGTGCAGCAGCGACTTCTTCAACGCCTCCAGCGCGGCGAGCTTTCGCTCGTAGAGGCGGGCGAGGCGTTGGGTTTCAGATGAAAGGGTGGTGAGATCGGAGACAATGGCTTTCTGCTCTGCCAAAGAAGGAGCCGGAATGGGATAGCTTTTTAATTTAGTGCCATTGATGTTCGCTTGGTTAACGCTCGAAATCACGACCGTCTTGCCATAGTCAAAGGCAATTTGGCTGTTGAGGAAGTAGGTCAGAAAGTCAGCATCCAGCAGGTCTTCTTTTCGGTGAATTCGAATCAAGTAGCCCGCAAAGATGGCGGGCATCTCACCTCTGTATATCGCAGTCTTGCCGACCAGTTCAGGGCTGTTCGTCCTATTAAACAAAACGTCGTTAGGCTTGAGTAGATACTTTTTGATTTCGGCTTTGTCGTCCGTGTAAACGAGGTTTTCCCAGTCAAGGCGCCCGTTTTGGATGTTGCCCATGCGCAGCACCGGGACTCCGCCAGCCGCCTTTGCCTTCGACTTGGCCGAAGAACCGTATTCAACGTCGTTGCACAAGTCGCCCAGGGTTTTCCATTTCCACTTCTTGTTCCGCAAGACGGATTGGAGGTGGCTTTCGAAAAGGGCGCGGGCGTTTTGGAGGTTCTTTTCGGCGGTGGCTTTGGCGGTGGCGATGCCCTCAAACGCTTCGTCGAGCAGGCCGACGATCCGCTGCTGTTCGGCCAGCGGGGGTAACCTGATTTCAATCTCCTTGAGAAGACTCGCTTTTATTCCTTGAACTGTTGCGCCGGTCCCTTTTTCACGAATGGTGTCCTGCATCGTGTCCGAGAGCAGCAGATACTTGAGGAACGTTCTATCGAGATCTTTGCAGATGGGTTGAAGAATGATGATGCGCTGTGCGAACACCACACGCTCATTGGTGTCGAGTTGAGCCACGTTTGCCAGGGGTGCCTCGGTCGTGAAAAGGACATCTCCTTCTCTTGGGATGCCACGAGTCATCCAGGCATCGTAGCTTTCAGGAGCAACGAACTCCAGCGGCTCACGTCGGAGAAACCCCATCTTCACATTCTTGGCAGTAATCAGCCTGAGGCCACTCTGGGTTTTCTCAGGTGTTCTGCCCCGATAGTCGATGAAGCGACAAGCTTCACCGAGCGTCTTTGTCTGCCATCCCTTCTTCATAACAGCGCCTTGATGTTGGCCAGAACTTCGGCGCTCTCGGCGTCCAGTGCGGCGATTTCGTCCATGATTTCCTGCGGGCTGCGATGGGTGATCTCCTCACCGCCGTTGGGGTTCTTCACGGAGAGGTCGAAGGTCTTGGGATCAATGGCCGCCACGTCCACGCTCCAGCTTTTGGGCGAGTCGGCTTTAGTCGCTTGCAGCGCGATGAACTCGGCGAGGTCGGCGTCGTTGAGCGGGTTGGTCTTGCCCAGGTTGCGGCCGGGGTCGAGCTGGTAGAACCAGACTTTGCGCGTTTTGCTCCCCTTCTCAAAGAAGAGCACGACGGTCTTCACACCGGCCCCGATGAAGGTGCCGCCAGGGCAGTCGAGCACGGTGTGGAGATTGCACTCTTCGAGGAGTTTTTGGCGCAGGCTGACTGAGGCGTTGTCGGTGTTCGACAGGAAGGTGTTCTTGATGACCACGCCCGCGCGGCCGCCGGCCTTGAGGAGCTTGATGAAATGCTGGAGGAAGAGGAAGGCGGTCTCGCCGGTGCGGATGGGGAAGTTTTGCTGGACCTCCTTGCGCTCCTTGCCACCGAAGGGTGGGTTGGCGAGGATGATGTCGAAACGGTCCTTTTCCTGCACGTCGGCGAGGTTTTCGGCCAGTGTGTTGGTGTGGATGATGTTAGGCGCCTCGATGCCGTGCAGGATCATGTTCATGATCGCGATGACGTAGGCCAGGGACTTTTTCTCCTTTCCGTAGAAGGTGGATTCCTGGAGGCGTTTGTCCTGGGCGGTGGTGCGCTGGGGGTTCCGGGCGCGGAGGTAGTCGAAGGCTTCGCAGAGGAAGCCGGCGGAGCCGACGGCGGGATCGCAGAGGGTCTCGCCGAGGCGGGGCGCGGTAACAGCAACGATGGCGCGGATGAGCGGGCGCGGGGTGTAGTATTCACCGCCATTGCGACCGGCGTTTCCCATGTTCTTGATCTTGGCCTCGTAGAGGTGGGAGAGCTCGTGCTTCTCGGTCTGGGAGGCGAAGCGGAGTTCGTCAATGTGATCAATGGCTTCGCGCAGGTTGTAGCCGCTCTGGATGCGGTTTTTGATCTCGCCGAAGATTTCGCCGATCTTGTATTCGATGGTGTTGGGACCGGTGGCCTTGGCTTTGAATCCGTGCAGGTAGGGGAAGAGCTTGCCATTGACGAACTGGATGAGGTCGTCGCCGGTCAGGGCGGTGTTGTGGTCCAGCTTGCCGCTGGCGTCTTTCGGCGCAGCCCACGATTCCCAACGGTAGGGCAGATCGAGGATATGGATGTAGCTTTTGCCCTCAAAGGCGGCCTCGGTGGCCTTGTCGTTTTCGAGGGCGTCGAGGTATTTGAGGAAGAGGAGCCAGGAGGTTTGTTCGGTATAATCGAGCTCGCTGGTGCAGCCAGCATCCTTCCAGAGGACGTCGTCGATGTTTTTAAAGGCTTGTTCGAACATGGGGCGTTAGCGAAGCATCTCGAGACCTGGATTGGCCATTGGAACGAAGGTGATGGAGCAGTCTTTGGACGCGGGCGAACTGGTTTTGGCGAGGCGGGGCATTCTGGAGAGAGTTTCCTGGTGTCTTTTCCCTATCAGAGCGTCGGCACCCCAGAGAGGCAAGCAGGATGCACGGGATAGGGAAGGAAATTCGGGGTGGTTTGATCCTGCGGGGTCTATCGGCCTAGCGGCGGCGGCTGAGGGACCAGCCGCCCTACCGACTAGCCGCCCTACCGGTCTGATGCCTGGGTAGGGCGCTTGGTACCCAAGCGCAGTCGTCGAAGGCCGCTCGGCTTTGTTCGTCGGTTTGATCCTGCGGGGTGTTTTGGCCTGACGGCGGCGGCTGAGGGACTAGCCGCCATACCGATTAACTGCCCTACCGATTAACTGCCCTATCGGTCTGATGCCTGGGTAGGGAGCTTGGTCCCCAATGGCCGTCGTTGAAGGCCGCTCGGCTTTGTTCGTCGGTTTGATCCTGCGGGGTCTTTTGGCCTAGCGGCGGCGGCTGAGGGACCAGCCGCCCTACCGATTAACTGCCCTATCGGTCTGATGCCTGGGTAGGGAGCTTGGTCCCCAAGGGCCGTCGTTGAAGGCCGCTCGGCTTTGTTCGTCGGTTTGATCCTGCGGGGTCTTTTGGCCTAGCGGCGGCGGCTGAGGGACCAGCCGCCCTACCTACTAGCTGCCCCCCTTTCTGTTTGCGCTAAACCGCTGCGGCTAGGCACAAATCTGCCTATCGTCTGGCATTTTGATAAGCGGTGAGGGTCGCCTTCGTAACAGAGCACAGAATGCGTTTCCTTCTTGCCACCTTTTCAGCACTTGCGGTCCTGCCTGCCGGTGCCGCGGCCCCGCTGGATTTCAACCGGGACATCCGCCCCATCCTCAGTGACAACTGCTTTGCCTGTCATGGGTTCGATGCCAAGAAGCGCAAGGCGGATCTGCGCCTGGATACCCCTGAAGGGGCCTATGCTCTGATTGACGGCGTGCAGGCGATCAAGCCAGGCGATCCCGCCGCCAGCAGCATCATCGAGCGCATTCTCAGCACGGATGAAGATGAGGTGATGCCGCCGCCGGAGTCGCATAAAAAGATCACGCCCCAGCAGGCGGAGATGCTCCAGCGCTGGATCAAGGAAGGCGCGAAGTACAAGAAACACTGGGCTTTTGAAAAACCCATCCAGGCCGCCGTGCCGAAGGTCACTGGCGGGCTGGTGCGGAATCCGATTGATGCCTTTATCCAAGACCGCCTCCGCCAGGAAGCGCTGAGCCCGGCGCCTGAGGCCAGCAAGGAAACTCTCATCCGCCGTGTGACCCTGGACCTGACAGGACTGCCGCCGACGATTGCTGAGGTGGATGCCTACCTGGCTGATAGCAGCCCGGATGCGTACGAGAAAGTCGTCTCCCGACTGCTGAAGTCCGAACGTTATGGCGAGCACATGGGCCGCTACTGGCTGGATGCGGCGCGCTATGCCGATACCCACGGCCTGCACCTGGACAATGAACGCAGCATGTGGCCCTACCGGGACTGGGTGGTGCGGGCCTTCAATGACAACCTGCCCTTTGACGAATTTACCCGCTGGCAGCTTGCTGGGGATCTGCTGCCCAATGCCACGGTGGACCAGCAAATCGCCTCTGGGTTCAACCGCTGCAACGTCACCACGAGCGAAGGCGGCTCCATCGCGGAGGAGTTTGTGTTTCGTTATGCGGTGGACCGTACCGACACCACCGTGGCCGTATGGATGGGCCTCACCGCCGGCTGCGCGGTGTGCCATGATCATAAGTTCGATCCCATCAGCCAGAAGGAGTTTTACTCTCTTTATGCCTTCTTCAACAGCGCGGCAGATCCAGCTATGGATGGCAACATTCTCCTCACCCCGCCCATCCTGAGGCTCTCCACGCCTGATCAGAAAAAGGAATTGGCCAGCCTGGAACAACAGATCGCCGCCAAGCAGAGCGACATCAAGGCGGCCATCGCCCAGATTGATTATGTGGACCCGGGCACTTTGACACCGGCACCGCCCGTGCAGACTAGCGAAGTCGTCTGGTTTGAAGATGCCTTCCCCGCTGAGGTCAAGGTCCAGTCCAGCGAAGGAGCGACCACGTTTGTGAGCAAGAAAGACGGACCTGTCTTCAGTGGCGAGACGGCCCTGCGCCGCACGGCCACCGCGGTGGCTCAGGACTTTTTCAGTGGAGGGGCCAGCTTTGAGGTGCCGGCGAATGGCCGCATCACCGCCCAGTGCTTTTTAGATCCTGCCAATCCACCCACATCCATCATGATCCAGTTCCATGTCGGTGGGTGGAATCACCGTGCCTTTTGGGGGGAGGAAGGGGCCATTCCCTTTGGCCAAGTGCGTACCCCTGAGCGCGTGAAAATGGGTGCCATGCCGAAAACGGGCGAGTGGGTGAAGCTGGACATTCCCATTGATAAGATCGGCCTCAAGCCCGGCATGAAAGTCACCGGCTACGCCTTCACCCAGTTCGGCGGCACGGTCTCCTGGGATCGTCTCAGCATGAGTTCTCGGGTGGACCCGGCGAAGGATCCACAGTGGTCCTGGAAAGTCTGGGTCACGAAGAATCAGGGATCCCGTGTTGCGACCCTGCCGCAGGATTTGCAAACCCTCGTCCGGGGCAAAAAGGCCGCCGAATGGACCGAGGCGGAGACCAAGCAGGTCAAGGACTGGTGGTTTGAAAACGAGTACCAGGGTGCCCGTGAGATCGTCAATGGCGTGCGCGGTCAGAAGCTCGCGCTTGAGTCCAAACGCAAAGCGCTGGAGGACCTCATCCCCGCCACATTCATCATGGCGGATCTCCCCCAGCCACGGGAGAGCTTCATCATGAACCGCGGCCAGTATGACCAGCCGGGTGAAAAGGTGGGCCGTGGCACCCCTGCGGTGTTTCCACCCCTGCCGAATGCAGGCCAACCGACACGGATGGATCTGGCCAACTGGCTGGTTTCGCCGGATCATCCGCTGACCGCTCGTGTCACGGTGAACCGTCTCTGGCAGCAGTTCTTTGGCACCGGCCTCGTCAAGACCACCAATGATTTCGGTTCGCAGGGCGAGCCACCGAGCCATCCCGAACTGCTCGACTGGTTGTCCGTCACCTTCCGTGAAAACGGCTGGGACATGAAGGCCTTCGTCACGCAGATCGTCACCTCCCACACCTACCGCCAGAGTGCGGCCTTCACGCCGGAGAGCTTGGCCAAAGATCCTGAGAACCGCCTCCTGGCGCGCGGTCCTCGCTTCCGGGCCGATGCCGAGGTCGTGCGAGACAGCGCCTTGTTCGTCAGCGGCCTGCTAAGCCCGAAGATCGGCGGTAAAGGCGTGCGCCCCTACCAGCCGGAAAACATCTGGGAGCCCGTCGGCTTCGGCGGCAGCAACACCCGCAACTACGTCCAGGACAAAGGTGAATCCCTCTATCGCCGCAGCCTCTACACCTTCTGGAAGCGCACCGCACCGCCCCCAGCCATGACTAACTTCGATGCGCCCAACCGCGAGTCCTACTGCCTCCGTCGTGAGCGCAGCAACACCCCGCTGCAGGCGCTGAACCTCATGAACGACGTGCAGTACTTCGAGGCTGCGCGCAACTTTGCCCAACAACTTTTGCTTCAAAAAGGAGCCAGCACGGATACGCGCCTCACCACCGCCTTTCGCAGCAGCACTGGCCGCTACCCTACCGCCCAGGAAGCCGAAATCATTCGTAGCGCCCTCGACCAACACCTCGCCGCCTACAAAGCTCGTCCTGAAGAAGCCCAACAGGCCATCACCTACGGTGAGTCCAAACCCGACCCCAGCCTCAACGTCTCCGAACTCGCCGCCTGGACGATGGTGACCAACCTCCTGCTGAACCTGGACGAGATGGTGACGAAGTGAAGTGGGGAGCTAACTACTTGTCGTTAGGCTCGACGCTTTATTCAATGCTACCACCGTTGTCATCCCACTGGGGATCCCCTGCCTCTATACTGAAGATGACGGGTTTTCCATCCACCATTTTCGCCTTCACTCGAACATACTCATTACCGCCGCTTAAATGAATCCACTCTTGCTTAACTGAAAAGGCAAAATCAAATCCCTTTCCATTCCAAGTATAAGCTTCTCCAGTGAAAAGCGCGCCGCCATGACCGCCAGTGAAGATAGAAAGAACGTGTTTGTTTTTTGGATCTGGACGGGGATAGATCAAACCTGAAAGGGTCGGATCTTTAACATGCTTCCCTGATGCGGTATCAAAGATGTAAACATCAAATAAGCTCGCCTTTTTGTTCTCTAACGTGCGAATGCGATAGTCCATTCGCCCATCGAAATTGAAATCGTATTCTTCCTTGATTGATTCTGCCTGACTTGGCTTCACCACTGCCAGCAAAAGCCCCAACATCAGCATGTAGATCTTCATAAGTTTCTTTTTCGGTGAAACTCCAAGATGTTAAAGGCTGACAGCCGATCAACTACTGAATTGCCACGAAATCGGAACTCACACCGTTCAGACGGTAGAACTGTTGAGAGTCACTGAGATGAACACGGCCTTGCCTCGCTCCAGGCTAAGGCCCTATTGCGAAACAAATCAATGCTCGTCCTTCTTAGCTGCAGCGGCGGCTTTCTTCGACTTCAGGCCGCTGAGGTAGGCTACAACGTCGCGGACTTCGCGGGGGGTGAGGATGCCGAGCATGGGGGGCATCATGGAAACGGGCGGGGTCTGCATGGCGATCTGGGGACGGGGGAGTTTTTTCTCGGTGCCGTCGGCGAGGCGGATGGTGATGCTGGTCTTGTCCTCTTTGGCCAGGGCACCGGCGAGGTTGCTGCCATCCTTGAGGGTGACGGAGACGAGACCGTAGCCGGGGGCGATCTTGGCGATGGGGTTGACGAGGGACTCGAGCAGTTCGGCCTTGCTGCGCTGGCTGCCGATGGTTTTGAGGATGGGGCCGACCTGGCTGCCTTCTTTTTCTTCGACCGTGTGGCAGGCGAGGCAGTTGGCACCGAGGTGGTTGGTGACGAGGTCTTTGCCATTGGTGCTGCTGCCGCCTTCGACAAGGTCGTCACGCGGGGCACTGGTGCGGGCCTGCTGGTAGGTGGTGACACGCTCGGCGAGCTCTGGATGGGCCTGGGCGGCCTCGAGGACATCGAGCTTCAGTCCAGCCTCGACCTTGCCTGCGGCGAGGCGTTGCATCCAGCCATCGAGGAGATCGGAGGCGGGCTTGGTCTGGGTGCTAGCGAGCAGCTTCATGACGGCCTGCTTTTCGGCGACGACTCCCTGCTCTAAAACGCGGGAGGCCTCGGCCAGGGCTCGGTCCTCTTGATGCTCAAAGGTCTGGACGAGGGACTCCATGCGAAGCTCGGCCGGAGCAGCTTTGTCGGCGGCTTGTTTGAGGGTCTCCGCAAAGGCCGGGGCGGCGGAATGTTGCGCAGCCATGAGTTTTAGGGCACCCACACGGAGTTCCGGCTTGGCCGTGGTATCGCCAATGATCTGCTGCAAGGCGGGGGCGGCGACGCCGAGCTGGAGTTTCACCATGAGCTCAATCCCAGCGGCTTTCAGTGCCGGATTGGCGAGGGTGAGCATGGCCTGAACGTTGGGCTGGAGAACATCCGCCACGGCCTCGGCATCGCGAGCTGGATAGAGACGATGGACGCCATCCACACGATCCAGGCGAGGAGGCTCCGTGAAGAATAGAAGGGACTGGAAGGCCTCCAGAGACAGCGGCTTATCGGCCAACGCATATTTGGTTAGACGGGCTGCGTTTTCGGCTTGGCCAAGGCGGAGGTTGGCATTGATGGCGCGGCGCAGGGTGGGCTCGGCCAACTCGTGGGTTTCATCCAGCATGGCGGCTAGCTGAGGCAGAGCCTCTGGCACACCAACGTCGTCATGAATAGCACGGGCAGCTTCATTGACGATGACCACATCCGCATCTTCCAGGAAACCTGCGACCAGCGGCGAATGCTGGCGGCTGAGGGCCAGAGTGGCGGCGACGCGAAGGTTCTTCGAATCTGAGGAGGCCCAGGAAGCGAGGGTTTCCGACTTCACACAGCCTGCAAGGCCGGTGACCACGGCGTGACGCAGCCAGGCATCGGCCCCGTCTTTTTCCGCCATGTGACGCAGGGTCTGGGCGGCGCTTTCATCCTGCACCTCCAATTTGCCCAGAGCGATGGCGGCATGGAAACGCACGCGGGGAGATTCTGAGGCGAGGAGGTCAATGAGCAGCTCTTCGCTGGGCTCGCCCGGCTTGCCATCGCTGAGAACCTTGGCGGTCTGGGCCTGGACTTCGGGGTCGGTCTCCGTCACCAGCATGGCGTGCAGCGGAGAGTCATCCACCTGCCCCCGGCGGAAGCCAATGCCGTATCCCCAGATGGCATGAATGCGCGCCAGCAGCGGGGCCTTGGTGTCTCCCGCCACTTTGGCCAGCGTCTTCCACTCGGCACGTTTAGCCAATTCCAGTTGAACCGCCACACGCACGCGCTGGTCGGCATGGCCTAACAAGATTTGCAAATCATTCAGACTCTTTTCGGCAAAACCCGCTGTGAGAAGTTCGCGCGTTTCCTTGCGGGCGGGTGCATCGCTCCCCTTCTCTTCATCCACGGCCCACACAGCTCCTTTTTCATCCAGGGGATAACCACCCACCCAGTCAGCCATGTAGAAACGGCCATCCGGCCCCCAGCTCATGCCGATGCCCATGATGCCGCTGTTGATTAGGCGCGCGCGGCTCATTTCAAAGGTCGCACCCACGGGCTTCACCGTGAAGGCCTCCATCTTGCCGGAGGGGAACTGATTGACGATGAAGTGACCGCGCAGGCGCTGGCCGAGGGCGGTGCCGGGCTCATGCAGGAAACCCGCAGGACCATTCGAATAATTGGCCAAAGGCGGGGTGATGTAGAGAGGTTGCTCGGCCCCGGCTTTCCACATGTTTTCACGCATCCAGCGGCTATCCGCTTTCATGTATTGGTGGTTGCAGCGCCAGCCGGTGTCGCTGCGCTCGGTGATGTAAACAAAGCGCTCACTTTCCCCGGGCATGTCGGCATCATTGTCTGCACCGAACATGTTGCCAAAGTCATCAAAGGCGACTTCTTGCACGTTACGCAGTCCGTGGGCGAAGACTTCAAAGCCAGTGCCATCGGGCTCCACCCGCATCACGGCACCTTCATGGGGATAGTACCATTTTTTGCCCGCCTTGTCGGTGACGTTCACACCCTTGTCGCCAATGCTCCAGTAGATGCGACCGTCTGGCCCCAAGCGCGGCCCGTGCATGTCGTGGCCTGCGTAGGCGATGTGCATGCCGAAACCATGAGCGATGACTTCGCGCACATCCGCCACACCATCGTCATCCGTGTCCTTCAGCCGCCATAGGTCCGGGGCAATGGTGGCATAGACCCAACCATCGTGATAAAGCACGCCGGCGGCGATGCCTGTGACCTCGGTGTTAAAACCTTCGGCGAACACGGTCATCTTGTCTGCGGTTCCATCACCATCCGTATCGCGAAGCTGGTAGATGCGTTCGCTGTGGACGGTGAGGTCTTTCCAGTCAATGGAGCCATCTTTGTTATGATCCTTCAGGCTGCCGCGTGGACGGCGCATTTTACCCGGGGCGAGCTCGCGATGATAAAACTCGCGCTTCTCCTCCACGCTGGTGAAGCTGACGTCATCCGGGATCCACTGCGTGTGCTCGCGAATGTCCAGATCCCCAACCTTACGACGGGTAGTGGAAGACACATACACACGACCTTTTTCATCCACCGTGCAGGCGACGGGATCTGGTACATTCAGGTCACCGGACCAGCGGTGCAAGGTAACCTCTGCCGCCGAGGCAGAGAAAGAAACTAGAGCTAGCAAAGACAGGACTCGCATGGGCAGGTGGGGAAAAGGATGTGACCTTTCATATCCAAAAAAGGTCCATGAGGCAAACATCATGGGAGAATTCTCGCCCGTGACCTAAGGCATCTGAACCGACTGGAAAGAACGGGTTGCCGGTGTATAGAGTAATACGCGCGAGCCATCGGCAGCGACGCCCATCCAGGAAGTCGTGAAAGGCAAGGTAGCCAGGGGGACGAGCGGGCTGCCGTTCGCGTAAATGGCACGGTCAGAAAGCAAACGAGAGCCATCCCGTGATACGGCTACGATTTTCTGGTCTAGGTTGCTAACGGCATTCAAGTTTGTGAGCAGGTACGTTTGGCCCCCATAGATGAGTGAGGAGCCAGTGGCAGGAATCAACAAAGGCCTCTCGATACCCCCCGCGAAGTAACTGGCTGTGACGAAGCTGACGCCCACTCCGGTGATGCCATAACGCACTAGCCCTTGTGTGGTACCACTCTGCTGAACTGCGGCATACAGACCGGAACCATCTGCCGTAACGGCAGTAAGGCTATTTCTCCCCAAGACCTGCGTGGCTGTGCCCACCGGGGTCCCGCTGGCGGATTGTCTCAATTGAAGACTATTCGCGGCACTTAAGGTCACCAGACGCCCCGCAGTGGTGGCATGGATGGCCACCTGAGGAGGAGCAACGGCGTAGGCTGTCTGTAAGGCTCGCGCCGCCTGCCGTTGAACGATCTGCACTCGGCGTCCATCCTCCACCAGGGTGTAAAGACGATCATCGGCTACGTGAACCGTGAAATTCACCGCCGCATTCCCAACCCTCACTCCATGCTGGATGGCAGCGGTCACCGGATCTACCCACAAGAGCCAGGAAGAGTAAGGGGCGCTCATTTCACGATGCAATGCATAGACGACAGGCAGGCTAGGGTCTGCCTGTAACTTGACGACGTTGAGCGCTCCGAGAAGTTCGAACTGGACTGGAACTTTAATGACATCGGCCCCCGAAGTCAGTGTGACTTCAGCCTCCGATACACCCGCAGGCAAGGAGCTGGGGTTCAACGAAAGCATAACGGTCGCCGGTCCCATACCGGATGTTTGTCCCACGGTCACCCAAGTAGCATTGCTGGATAACGACCAAGGAGTGGTAGAGCTCACTGTCTGGATGGAGAGTGAATGCTGACTGAGTGCGGTTTCACCGGGCATGGCTGCACTGGAGATCTGCCCGGGCGTGACACCCGCCTGAGCCATGCGAAAACTCCATACCGGTCCTTTAACCACTTGGTCATCTGCGGAGCGAAGATCAATGCGCCAGTAGTAGCGCTGTCCCTGCACCAAGAGTCCACTGCCAAGAGAGAACGTCGTGGAAGCAGACGAAGCATAAAACAAACCGGGAGTCTGAGTGGTAGCCGCAGCTACCGCGTCGGAATCCGTTCCCAAATAAACATCATAGAACGAAACGGAAGGGTCTCCAGACCAAGCCAACTCTTTCAGCGTCACATTTTGTGCAACTTCACTCTCCACACCCGGTGTGACGGCAATACGCGGCAAGTAGGAAGTATCCAATGCGGCCAGATCTTCGGTCACAGGGTGCGAATAAATCAATCTCGACTGATCGGGTGAAAAGGCTGTGACCTGAGTCGCCACCGGTAGATTCTGATGCAGCATGCCATCATCTGCGCGGATGATTTGAGTGCCAGTGACCCAGATGTCTTGGTAAGCCGAGGCATTGAAAATCAAGTCAGTTGTCAACTTACCCTGCGGGCCCCCAGCTAAATCCGCAGTCGTGAAAAAGTGTCCCTGAGTGATCACCGAATCTAAATTGGCCCCAAGAAGAATCGGGGAATGATGTCCCTCCTGAGTCAAGACGGCACTTGTAGCCGATAACTGTACCAAGGCATCACTGGTACAATCCACACGCGCCAAAAAGGCAGAGCCAGAGTTCCCCCAGCCCACCTGCGAGCGAGCATAAAGAGTGCGCTCATCCGGTGCCACGACAAAACTGCCAATGCCGACCAATCCTGGTAAACGAAAGGTAGCCCGCACCACACCGGCGGCAAAGTCAAACACGTGCAGCCCAGGGTTCTCCGCTGCATCTGTGTAATAGACAATGCCTTCACGCCCAGCCTGCACATGGTACATGTTTCCCACATTCACCTGGTTAGGCAAAGCTTGGGTGGCTACCAGCGTTAGATCCGCCAAATTCACTCGACTGATGGACTTTCCGGCAAAGCTGACCGCATAAAGCGTCCGCTCATCCGTGGTTAGATCCATGCTGGTGACATCCGTGGGCAGCACCAAAATTTGACCAATCGCAAACGTGGTTGGATCAATGGCTGCGAGAATCGAGGGGAGCCCCTCATACCCACGCATCAATCCGAGCAGACGACCATGTCGGCGATCTGTCTGCAAGATGCTGAACTGCTTTTTCAAGACACGGCGCGTGACTTGCACCACTCGTGTGGCATTTTCAGTGGCGACGGTAACTGCCCCCTGATGCGTACCTTCGGCCAGAGAGGCGGCATAGTTCAGTGTGATCTCCGTATCTCCCTGCCCACTCAGTTGAGACGGGACGATCCAAGGAACATTTGAAGAAAGTGTCCAGGAGGTAGAAGCCCCCGCACGGCATCGAAGTTCAAAAGAAGAAGAGGGCGCAGAGACACCTGTTAGAGTGACGCTTTCCAGCAGATTTGTCGAAATGCTCAACTCGCCCGGCACGGTCTGGAGGGTCACAGGAATATGAACCGTGCCATTCAGTGGAGCATTGCTGGTTAGGGTGACCGTAGCGTTCTGGGTGTTCGGCACAGGGCCATTTGCAACCAAGGTGACGGGGATAGACGAAACGTCACCAGCCGTCGCGGTGCCGCTCACCTGCCCTAGAGATAACCAGGAAGCAGAATCGGCGGGAGTGACGGAGGCAGCCCAGTTCAACGGAATGCCACCATCATTCCGGATCGTAAACACCGTGTTGAAAGTTTGTCCTTCCTCCAGGGTCACGCTCAAGTTCGACGACGAAACGGACAAAGTAGGCGGGAGTCCAGCTTGGCCAGCCACTGGAACAATCACGCTCGGAGTGATCGGGTTGTTGGTCGTGAAAGTGAGATTTCCGGCCAACTGTTCGGCTGCCATCGGCGCATAACGAACAGTGATATTGCGAACCGCGTCTCTTGCCAAAATCATGGGAAAGGTGGTGTCTAGGAGGCTGACATTTGAAGATGGCAAAGAAACGGACGAGATCACTAACTGCGAATTTCCCACGTTTTTAAGCGTGATCTGCCGTTGGGCCGTTCCAGGTAAAAAGAGAGTGCCAAAACTCAAGGCCGTCGGCGTGACCTGTAAAACCGGTTCCGCCGAAATGATGCGTGTAAAAAGCAGTCCCACTTGCGGCCTGGTAGGATCATTGGAAGACACGGTGATTCCCTGGGTCGAACTGCCTGGAACGGTCACTGCAGTGCTGGCAGTGGTCAAGGTAACGACCTGACTCCCCCCGGGAGCAATGGTGCCGGACCTCACATCCAACACACCTGTGGTTAGGCTACTCGAGATAGACCACGTTAACGGTGCAATGCCTATGTTTTCTAAAGTGATTGGGGCACTTACAGGCACCCCTGGTCGCGTCGAAAGAGTGAGATTAAGCGGACTCACTCGAATCAAAGGGGCTGCAATTCCTGAAGCAGAAAGAGGAACGGAGACTGGCTCCCCTCCTTCTGCATTGGATTGAATGATCAACTGCCCTTCATGGGCCCGAGCCTCCTGCGGCGAAAAGCGAACATCCACGTTAAAAATTTGCCCGGCAGCAATGATCGCGGAAGGCTGTGCGGGTATGCAAGTAAACGCAGGTTCATTGCAGGTGGCTCCCGTGATGAGGAGCGGGCTATTGCCGACATTTCGCAAAGTCAGTTTTTGCGTCACACTCCCATTCACTGGCGTGTTGGGGAAATCGAGCCTACTTGGCTCCAAGTTTAATACGGGAGCTATTGGCACCGTAAGGGTCACAGGCACTTTTATCAGCGGAGTCGCCGGAGCGTTTCCACTGACCTCAATAGCTCCTTGATACGTCCCCGCCGCTAAACCCGTGGCATCCAGTTTCACTCTCAGTCGTGAAGTCGTGTCATCGGGTAAAGTCTGCCCATCTCCAGTCACAATATTGAGCCACGGAATGGCTGCATCATGGGCGATAGACAAAACAAACCTCTCCATAACTTGACGTGCCTGCACATCAGAAATTGAAGTGCCCACACCGGTAGAAAAAACAAGAGCATAGAGGCGCGTGCTTGCTGGCAAGCCCATGATATCATGATTGTCTAAGTCCGTATTGGTCGAGAACGAGTGAGATAAATTAGGGTGGTTAGGCAAGATCACCAGATGATTAACAGAGGTCACCGAGCTGCCAGAGACTCTCTTCAGAAACCCCACATAGCCATGCAGGTGAATAATTTCCCCAGTGGCAGTGCCAGCACCATCCGCCCCAAGTCCACCGCGAAAACGTAAAGTAGAAACACCGTTAAGATCTGCCGCCATGACGAAAAGGCCGGGCTGTTTACGAGTAAAATAACGGCTGGAGTTCCCCAGGTTCTGATCCGTCGAAATGGCCCCGTCACTGTAAGCCACTGGCTGCCCTGCATTGAGGTTGGTCGAAATCAGATTCCCGGCATCATACATGTTTAAGCCACCATCCGTTATGCTGTAACCGGAGGTTCCTTCCGTGAAAGCATACACATTAGGGATCAGTGAAGTTAAACTGGCATAACGCGAATTGAATCGCTGAAGGACCGTCGCCAAGCTCCCCGCCTCGGCCGGCGAGGCAATTTCAACAGCCACCTGTGCACTCCAATTCAAAGGCACATCACCTTCATTCCTCACTTGCAGTTCGACGTCTTTCGTCCGGTTGGCAAAGACAGATTCGGTGATTTCTCCAGGCTGGATTTCCATGGTCGCAGGAGCCACCACGTTCGCATTGACGGCCAGTTTCACCGTTCCAGTGACACGGCTATTCGTTCGCACCACCAGAGCTCCCTTGAATTTCTGGACCTTAGCCGACTGAAAGGAACTGTACACAGGAACAGATCCCCCGGGTTGCAGAGTCACTTTATTAGGCCAGCCGGGACGCAATTCGACATGAGCGGAAGTAATCGTTCGAATCTCCAAAGGCAGGTTTCCTACGTTACGAAGTTCAAACGGTGCCGAGGCTAGGGATCCCTGCACAACTTCGCCCAAATTCTGTACCGCTGGCACGGCCTGTAAGACCGATTGGCTGCTTACTTTCAAAGTCACAGGCACCACCACCTCAGGGCGGCTGGGATCATTGGTTCGGATACGGATTTCAGACTGATACACGCCTGCCGCCATTTGCTCAGTCATGAATTGCAGAGAGATCTCCTGCTGACTGCCTCCAGCCAAATGAACCGTATTCGCCACCTGTTGTAACCATCCCGCTTGTGCAGAGATCGGGCTCAAGCTCCACTCCAAAAGTTCTCCGCCAGCATTGGTAATCTTGATCACCCGCGTTTGAGGGATACCTGGAGACGCACTTACGGTTAGGCTTGCAGGCGTTACCTTCACACTCGGCAGTCGAGCGGCCACACCGGCAACAGGAACAAAGAAAAACCTCTCGGGAACATTGGCAGCGAAGACCAATGAAGAATTCATCTCTCCAACCTTCGTCGGCGCAAACTTCACCGGGATCTCCCGAGATTCACCCGGCAGGATTGTGAGGGGCAGCTTGACCATCGCTTGAAATGCACCGTTGAGTCCCCTGCTCGCCTGCAACGTTAGCTTGACCAGTCCATCATTGGACAAAACCAAAGTTCGAGTTTGTGATTGCCCCACATAGGTTTTGCTAAAAGACACCCCCTGATAAGCAGGGACCGGAGCAGGGATCACGGTCATCACCATGCCAGCAATTAAAACTGGGGTATCGGGATCATCCGTGTCCCCACGCAGCCAAGCTGCATACATTCCAGGTTGTAAAGTCTGCGCCCGGAAACGCACTGTCACACGGGCTGACTTTCCTCTCGGGATGGTAAGCTCTGAACTGTCTTCGACTTCGGCCCACTCAATTGCTGAGGCATCCACGAGTTCTAACCGAGGGCGCACATGCAACAGCCCCTTCCCTGTATTTTTAAAGGTGAAAATGCGAGTGAGGGTCTGCCCTTGAGATAAGCGAACATCAGCACGCAATGGACTCATGCTTACCTTAGGCGCATCCACATGAGTGCCGCTCACGGGCACTGACCACATGACATGCCTAGGATCATTGGTCACTAGATTCAGATTAGCCTCATGGAGCCCTAAAGAAGCCTGTGCCAAAAATGAGATTTTGAGAACTTGGGAATCTCCAGGTCTAACCGTTAACACTTCAGACGGAGTCACTGCAAAAGCCTCAGTCCCCGTGCCTGTAAAGCTACCTGGCTGTAGAATTAAGTCAGCGGTCCCCTCATTGGTAACAATTAAATCACGAGTGACTGGCGTGCGCTCAATGACAGGACCAAATTCTAGGCCTTCGAGACTCAACTTGACTTTAGGTACCTCCAAGATCGTCATCACGACCGGTAGGACTGAAGACGGTTCATCAGGAATATTGGACCCGATAATCAAAGAGGCACGGTGTGTACCGGCCGTTTCTTCACGACCGTCCAAATTCAGTGTGATGTCTTGCGCCGCCCCTGGAGCCAAAGTTCCAAACAGAGGGGTGCAGCTCAGCCATGCGGGTCCTGCCAAAAGTCCGTCTATAATTTGGTTGGCGAATCGGCGTCCATCACCTGTGGTAAAATTGCTCGAATTCGTGATTTCATTCCCCACAACGACGACGATACCACTGCCTAACAATGAAACCCCCGCATGCGTGGAGCCGTCGGGCTCCCGGACTAAAGGTACTGCCGCACCATTCAGATTGAGAGTCCATCCTACCGCCAACTCTCGCAGAGAGGTCACCCCTGCCGTGATCGGATGAGGCAAGATATCCGTCAGGGTCAAATCCCGGTATGTTTTAGAAACAGGCTGGATTCCTGTCCCAGCCAATAAAGTTTCCGCCGGAAAGACCGAGGTGAAATTATCTGCCTCACAAAGGAGTCCCGCGCCGGCTAGAACAACCGCACGTAAATTGTCCAAGTCGGTAGGTGCCAGATTGGCAATGGCATCATCCAAAAAGATGACGTGAATCCCCTTCAATTTGGCAGCCGTGAGCGGGGGCGACAACGTCACCACAACCGCTCCTCGAGCCTGTAAATCTGCAATCAAAACTGAGCGGCTCACCGAGGTGGCCACAGCTCCGATCGTCACCCCCAGAAGGTTGCTGGACGCCCCTGTGATGGCAGGTATTTCTTGCGCTAAATCCGGCATAGATCCGACAGCCAGGTCAGGAACGTCGGATCCAGAAATGGTCGTTGCTAGCAAGGAAACAGTGCTCGGCTCTTCAGCTACCTGTCGAGCTCGCAAGTTCCATTCCAAAGGAGCTGTGCCATGATTGGTCAGAGTCAGCCGCCGCTCGATCACGTCGCCACGTAGAACCTCTGACGTCACAGAAGCAGGACTGATCCCCAACTGAGGGCGGCTCAAGGCAAAGTCCAAGCCCACTCGTCCAGGTGGAGCGATCACCTCTTGAGCAGAGCTTTTTAAAAAACCTTGGGTGCCAGCGATGGCCTGATAAACGCCGTCTGTTAAAATGGTGCTAAATCGTCCCTCTTGATCGGTCGTCGCAGACACAACACTGGGCCCTGTCAAAACCACGGTCGCATTGGCTAGAACAGAGCCATCCTCGATATCGGTGACACGGCCACTGACGACACTCGAACTGTAAAGACGAAACGGATAACGCAGAACCTGCAACTGCTGAGGAACTCCGTAGCGAAGAGTGAAAACCAGCTCTTCCGAGTAAGGCGTCGTTACGTCGGCATCTGCCGTGACAACGAAACCACTAGAATCATTGACCCTTTCACCCGGCTGCAGAGTCCCTACTTCCTTCAAATTCTGTGGAATATCGACACGCGAAGCCGCACCTGCACTGCTCGTCACCATGGTGACCATATCTGTGGCTGGCTGAGTTCCACGATTGATGACAGAAAACTCAATGACGAAAGATTCACCCGGGTTCGGGATACCATCTCCATTACCGCTGCCCACCTCCCGCACCGCTGTAACGGTCGAAAGAGGATAAGGGCCAGCAAAAGAGTTCACGAGCTTTTGAGCATTCAGTCTTCCACCCGAAACAGAGCGGCCAGCCAATGCCGGCACTGTATCCACCGTTTGTAACAGTTTGTTTTTAAGCTCCGATGCAGTCACCAATGGTGCGATGCTCTTTGCCAAAGCCAGAGCACCCGACACATGAGGCGTTGCCATAGACGTGCCGCTGAGAGTGGCAAAAGAGGGACCTGGTACCGTGCTGTATATTGAAGAACCGGGTGCAGCCACATCAACAGTGGTTAGGCCAAAATTGGAAAAGCTTGAATACACGTCACTCGCCGTGGTGGACGCTACCGCAATGATGTTTTCAGAAGTGTAATTGGCAGGGTAATGAGCGTAGGCATCGTTATCGGTACCATCGTTACCCGCAGCAGCGACAAACAAAATTTGGTCTGTTCCAGCATCGTCAATCGCCTGCTTTAAAAGTGAGCTAAAGCCACCTCCGCCCCATGAATTGGAAGTTAAATCAACGCCCAACGAAGTGGCGTAATTCACACATTCGATAGCATCTGAAGTGGATCCACCGCCGGGCCCCAAAAATCGGAGTCCCACTAAGGAAACTTGCCAGCAGACACCGACTACTCCAGCGCGGTTGTTACCCACGGCTCCAATCGTGCCGGCGCAATGAGTGCCATGGCCTTCTTCATCCATGGAATTGTTATCATTGGAGAAGAAATCCCAACCATAAACGTCATCCACAAATCCATTGCCATCGTCATCCACGGAGTTTCCCACAATCTCACCAGGATTTTTCCACATGTTGGTAGCCAAGTCCGGGTGATTGCGATCCAAACCGGTATCAATAACCGCTACAAGGACGTCTTTCGATCCCGTGGTTATGTCCCAAGCCTCAGGCGCGTCAATGTCCGCATCCAAAACCCCGCCCGTTTGGCCTGTATTGTGCATGCCCCACAAACTGGCAAAACTGGTATCATCTGGAGCCAGAGTGGGGAACACCACATAATCACGCTCAGCCACAGCCATCGTAGGTTCAGGGCTCTTTGGAAAGTCCCTTTGAAATGCGGCTAAAATGGCCTTTTCAGCCTCCAGAGTAACTTGAGTCGTTGCGATTAATTTGACCGAGGTTGTCTTCAACTCATGCCGAATATAGAAACCATTTTTGTTCGCCCATTCGGCGATTGCAGACTCAGAAATGCCCTCTGGGAATCGAACTAAAAGGTGGTCTGCCACCGAGTATTCACGTCTAACGCTAGGAGGAGATCGTCCCCTCTCGCGAATGAAAACTTCTTCTCGTATCAAGGGATACTTAAAGTCTGTCCGCCACAGTCGCTCCTCCCGCGTGACTTGTTTGACGGCATCGTAGCTCCGCTTCTCGGCAAGCATGACGGCCCCTTTCAAGAGTCGCCTTTCATACGGATTCACGGGAGCATTGGCGGAAAGTTGCCCTTTGGTAGATGAATCCACGATCTTCGGACTTGGTTTCGGCTTCGGCTGGTCTTCTCCACTCGATGTCGGGGCCGATTCGGTCTGATTTAGGGATGATTTGGCCGCTAATTTAGCCTGCGGGTTCACTTTAAATGGCACACTCATCACGATGCTTGTGATGACAATGCCAATACAAAGGGCTAAAAGGCATAAAAAAAACCGAACCCATGGTTTCGGAAGTATCATCTTAAGATTTCAACAAAAAGAGGATTGATTGACAAGTCAAAAGATTCACAAAGAACAGTTCTGACTTGGTGGAGATGATCGAATAATCATCCAGATCGGCTGTGTGGAATAGCTTACGATATCCACGAGATAAAAGCGCAAAAAAAACCCCTCTCTTCATTGCTGAAGAGGGGGGTTTATAAACTGGCGGCGACCTACTTTCGCAGGGCCTATCGCCCAACTATCATCGGCGCAACAGCGTTTCACTTCCGTGTTCGGAATGGGAACGGGTGGTGCCACTGTGCCATGACCACCAGACTGCTGACCAGATCTTCGTCTGATCAGTGTGTCTGAGGGCAAGGAACTTCTTCAGTTCCTTGACAACTGCATACAGGGGTAAAAACAATTTCGGTAAGCCAGACGGTGTGTCTGATTTGAAATGGAAGCAATGTAAGACAAACGGATGATTAGTATCTCTAAGCTGAACACATTACTGCGCTTGCACCCGAGACCTATCAACGTGGTAGTCTTCCACGATCCTTCAGGGAAAATTAATCTTGGGATGGGCTTGGCGCTTAGATGCTTTCAGCGCTTATCCCTTCCGCACATAGCTGCCCAGCGATGCTCTTGACAGAACAACTGGAACACCAGAGGTGCGTTAATTCCGGTCCTCTCGTACTAGGAATTAAACCCCTCAATTTTCCTACGCCCACAGAGGATAGAGGACCGAACTGTCTCGCGACGTTCTGAACCCAGCTCGCGTACCGCTTTAACCGGCGAACAGCCGGACCCTTGGGACCTTCTCCAGCCCCAGGATGCGATGAGCCGACATCGAGGTGCCAAACCTTGCCGTCGATATGAACTCTTGGGCAAGATCAGCCTGTTATCCCTAGCGTACCTTTTGTCCGTTAAGCGACGGCAATTCCACATTAAACCGCCGGATCACTTTGGCCCACTTTCGTGTCTGTTCGACTTGTTAGTCTCACAGTTAGGCTGGCTTATGCCAATGCACTCAACACGTGATTGCCAACCACGCTGAGCCAACCTTCGCGCTCCTCCGTTACTCTTTGGGAGGATACCGCCCCAGTAAAACTGACCGGCTGACATGGTCCCACGCCCGGATGACGGGCCGCGGTTAGATCGTTCAATACCTAAGGGTGGTGTTTCATTGATGGCTCCATGTTACCCGAAAGTAACACTTCAAAGCCTCCCACTTACGCTAAGCATAGAAACCAAACGACCAGTGACAGCTTACAGTTAAGGTGCATAGGGTCTTTCCGTCCTTCTGCGGGTAAGCAGCATCTTCACTGCTATTACAATTTCACTGAGCCCCTCGTTGAGACAGCGGACAACTCGTTACACGATTCGTGCAGGTCGGAACTTACCCGACAAGGAATTTCGCTACCTTAGGACCGTTATAGTTACGGCCGACATTCACGGGGACTTGGGTTCAGAGCTTCGCCTTACGACTAACCCCTTGCCTTAATCTTTCCGCATTGGTCACGTGTCACATCGTATACTTGGACTTTCGTCTTGGCACAATGCTGTGTTTTTGATAAACAGTCGGTTGTCCCCTTTCACTGCGACCCAAATAAATTTGGGCATCCCTTCTTCCGAAGTTACGGGACTAGATTGCAGAGTTCCTTAACGAGGTTTCACTCTTACGCCTTGGTATATTCTACCCACCCACCTGTGTCGGTTTGCGGTACGGGCGGCCCTGGAAAGGGGCACAGGCTTTTCTAGGCGCTCAGTTCAAGAGACCAGGCTTGGATCGCTCCGCACCCTTCTGCCACTTTCAATCGGCATGCTCTCTCCCCTGACGCGAACCTGTGCTTTAACCAAAACCGGTACAGGAATATTAACCTGTTGTGCATCGCCTACGCCAAACGGCCTGGACTTAGCTCCCGACTAACCCTGGGATGAAAATCATTGCCCAGGAAACCTTGGGTTTACGGCGGACGGGGATTTCACCCGTCTTATCGTTACTTATGTCTGCATCCTCACTTCTGTAAACTCCACGGTCAGTCACCTTCACGCTTCAACGCTTACAGAACGCTCCCCTACCAAAACATTGCCCTTGGACAATGTAGTCCAGAGCTTCGGTATAACGCTTATCGCCAATCATTTTCGGCGCAAGACCTCTCGATGAGTCAGCTATTACGCACTGTTTAAATGGTGGCTGCTTCTAAGCCAACATCCTCACTGTCAATGAGATCTCACTTCCTTTCCACTGAGCGTTATTTAGGCACCTTAGCTGCTGAGCTGGGCTGTTTCCCTTTCGACAATGAAGCTTATCCCCCACTGTCTTACTGCCATGCTTCGTTCGAGGGTATTCGGAGTTTGATTGAGGTTGGTAGGCGGGTATGCCCCCTAGCTCATTCAGTGCTCTACCCCCCTCGATAAGCGCATGACGCTGCACCTAAATACATTTCGGGGAGAACCAGCTATTACGGGGTTTGATTAGCCTTTCACCCCTACCCACAGCTCATCCGAGAACGTCTCAAGGTTCACCGGTTCGGTCCTCCACGTCCGATTAAAGACGCTTCAACCTGGCCATAGGTAGATCACCACCGCTTCGGGTTCAGCCCGTGCAACTTGTCGCCCTATTCGGACTTGCTTTCGCTCCGCCTCCATCCCAGAAGGACTTAGGCTTGCCACACAGACTGACTCGCAGACTCATTTTGCAAAAGGCACGCCATCACCGGACAAGCCGGCTCTGACACCTTGTAGGTATGTGGTTTCAGGTAATATTTCACTTCGCTCACGGCGGATCTTTTCACCGTTCCCTCGCGGTTCTTGTTCACTGTCGGTCACCAGCGAGTATTTAGCCTTATGCCGTGGTCGGCACAGATTCATGCGAAGTTTCACGTGTATCGCATTACTCAGGGTACCTCTAGGCGTTGTTAAGTTTTCGGTTACGGGCCTTTCACCCTCTGTGGAGCGACTTTCCATCCGCTTCACCTAACTCTTCAACTACCACATCGAGGCCCTACAACCCCAGGAGGAAACCTCCTGGTTTGGGCTGTTCCGCTTTCGTTCGCCACTACTGACGGAATCGCTTTCGCTTTCTTTTCCTCGCCCTACTGAGATGTTTCACTTCAGGCGGTTTAGCGTCTCTGCTCCTATGTATTCAGAGCAGAACGATACGGTATGAACCGTATCAGGTTATCCCATTCGGAAATCTCCGGATCAATGCCTGTTTGCGGCTCTCCGAAGCTTATCGCAGCTTACCACGTCCTTCATCGCCTGCTGGTGCCAAGGCATCCACTACATACCCTTTAAATCTTGCATTGCTCTAAAACCATTTCAGTGGCTTCGCTCCGAAGAGCTAACCGAAATTAGATTTAGAACACACTTACTTTCATTCATTACTTGAAACCTTTTCAGGTCCCAACGTCTGACTCTAATAAAATTGTTTCTTTACCCTGTATGCAGTTGTCAAGGAACTATCAGTTCCACAAAAAACAGTCTCACATCTTAATCAAATGGTGGGCAGGACTGGACTCGAACCAGTGACCCCCGCCTTATCAAGGCGGTGCTCTAACCAACTGAGCTACATGCCCTTTTGGAGTTGATCACTTGGTCATCAGCTCGATTAAGCCTAACCTCGTCCAACTTGTGGTGGAGGTTAGGAGACTCGAACTCCTGACATCAAGCTTGCAAAGCTAGCGCTCTACCAACTGAGCTAAACCCCCTGCTCAAGATGCTCTAACCAAAAACGAAAACTAAATTGTGCGCTGCAGTCATTTCCTGCACAGATAACATTGTTTGTGAACGCTTTCACGTTTCACACACTTTCTTAGCATTGCTGCCTCGTTAAGTGTCGACCTTGTTCATATAGCGAGTGTGAGACACTCATGAACATTCTCCATAGAAAGGAGGTGATCCAGCCGCAGGTTCCCCTACGGCTACCTTGTTACGACTTCATCCCAGTCACCAGTCTTGCCTTAGGGCGCTGTCTCCTTGCGGTTGACTCACGCACTTCGGGCGAAACCAGCTTCCATGATGTGACGGGCGGTGTGTACAAGACCCGGGAACGTATTCACGGTACCGTAGCTGATGTACCATTACTAGCGATTCCAACTTCATGTAGTCGAGTTGCAGACTACAATCTGAACTGAGCCCAGTTTTACTGATTTCCTCCACCTCGCGGTTTCGGTTCACATTGTGCTGGGCATTGTAGTATGTGTGCAGCCCTGGTCGTAAGGGCCATACGGACTTGACGTCATCCCCACCTTCCTCCTCGTTGATCGAGGCAGTCTGATTCGAGTGCTCCGGTAAACCGGGTGGCAACAAATCACAGGGGTTGCGCTCGTTGCGGGACTTAACCCAACATCTCACGACACGAGCTGACGACAGCCATGCAGCACCTGTGCAAAGCGAGTATTGCTACTCTATCAGGCTTTCACCTGAGACACAGTGCATGTCAAGACCAGGTAAGGTTCTTCGCGTTGCATCGAATTAAGCCACATACTCCACCGCTTGTGCGGGTCCCCGTCAATTTCTTTGAGTTTTAATCTTGCGACCGTACTTCCCAGGCGGCATACTTAACGCGTTAGCTCCGGCACAGGAAGGGTCGAATCTTCCCACACCAAGTATGCACCGTTTACTGCCAGGACTACCGGGGTATCTAATCCCGTTTGCTCCCCTGGCCTTCGTGCCTCAGTGTCAGTAACTGTCCAGTGACCTGCCTACGCCTTTGGTATTCCTCTCGATATCTACGCATTTCACTGCTACACCGAGAATTCTAGTCACCCCTCCAGTACTCTAGCACAGCAGTATCGGATGCAATTCCAAGGTTGAGCCCTGGGCTTTCACATCTGACTTACCATGCCACCTACGCACCCTTTACGCCCAGTGATTCCGAACAACGCTTGAGACCTCTGTATTACCGCGGCTGCTGGCACAGAGTTAGCCGTCTCTTCCTCTTGCGCTACCATCAATTTGCACAGTTATTAACCATGCAACCTTGTTCGCGCATGACAGGAGTTTACAATCCGAAGACCTTATCCTCCACGCGGCGTCGCTCCATCAGGGTTGCCCCCATTGTGAAAGATTCTCGACTGCTGCCACCCGTAGGTGTCTGGACCGTGTCTCAGTTCCAGTGTGGCTGGTCGTCCTCTAAGACCAGCTACCCGTCGTAGCCTTGGTGGGCTTTTACCCCGCCAACTAGCTGATAGGCCGCGGACCAATCGGGAAGTGACAGGCCTTGCGGTCCCCGTCTTTAGTCTTTCGACCACATGCGGTATTAATCCAAGTTTCCCTGGGCTATCCCCCGCTTCCCGGAATGTATCCACGTGTTACGCACCCGTTCGCCACTGAACATCACTCATATTGCTACTCGTAATGCCCCGTTCGACTTGCATGTCTTATCCACGCCGCCAGCGTTCGTTCTGAGCCAGAATCAAACTCTCCAAAAATTGGTGCTGACTTTAGTTTCCTAAGTCAGCTAAATTGACCTTGCTATTCTTTCAAGCAAGCTGCGCATTCCATAACACGCAGCGCACAATTTAGCTTTCGTTTTTGTCTCTTCAAACCACTCAAGCTCACCTCGCTTTCGCTCAGCTCACTCTCGCCAATCTGAAGATGTTGTTTTCTGAAAGATCATTTTCTGACTCAAACTCCGTGAACAACTTCGTCGCTCGCTTCGCTTTCCTCAGCCGCTCCTGTTTCGGTGGCGGATTGGAAGTATGCCGAGTCTCAGATTCCCCGCAACTCCTTTTTACTCTTTTTTGAAGGTTTTTTGATCATTTACTGGTTTTTAGGCGGCCAAAAACCGCGCTTTTACGAATAGCTTATTGTTAGACAAGCGATCATAACTTTGAGTGTGTTCACCGTTACGAAGGAGGATCGCGTTTTTGCGTGTTCGATGCTGCGTTTTCACAGACACACTCAAGCAAACTGGAGATTTTTCGGCTGAATCGGTTCTTCTCGATTCCAAAACGCACGTGATTCGATTTCGAGCCTTTCCCTTGAGAAGTTTCGAGATCGCTTTGTGTCTTTATAGAGGGCGATTTCGCTGAAAAAGTGAGTCTTTTTGCTTCACCTCCATGTTTTTCAAGTCGCTGCCAACGTTTGCCCTTGGTAGACGAGGGCCGTGGGGTTGACTTCCCTTCCCTTCTCTCCGATTTCAGCGCCTCACTTGTTTCTATCTTATGAGCCAACCCCATTCTTTTGATCTCACTGGCCGCACGGCCTTCGTTTCTGGAACTTCACGCGGCCTGGGCGAGCGATTTGCGCTGACCCTGGCCAAGGCTGGCGCGGACCTGATTATTTCCAGCCGCACTTTGGCCTCTCTTAAAGACATGGAGAAGCAGGTGACGGATCTGGGCCGCAAATGCCTCTCCGTCGAATTGGATGTGCGCTCGATGGATAGCATCACAGCAGCAGTGGCTACGGCTAAGAGCCAGGTGGAGAAAATCGACATCCTCGTGAACAACGCTGGCTGCAATGTGCGCAAACCCGCCACGGAGATCACTTGGGATGACTGGAACCTGGTCGTGGACACGAATCTACGTGGCACCTTTTTTGTCGCCCAACAGGTGGCTAAGGAATTCATGATCCCGGCGGGTTATGGCCGTATCATCAATATCGGCTCTGTTACCTGCGTGGCTGGTTATGCGGGGTTGGCTCCTTATGGCGCTAGCCGTGGTGGGGTGAAGCAGATGACGATGAGCCTGGCCCATGACTGGGGTAAAGATGGCATCACCGTCAATGTGCTGGCTCCAGGTTGGTTTAAGACTTCTCAGAATCGGGTCATGTATGAAGATGCAGGCTGGGTGGAGTACCTGACGGAACGCATTCCACTGGGCCGCCCTGGGGCGATGGATGACCTGGAAGGGCCTTTGCTTTTCTTGGCGGCGGAAGAAAGCCGCTATGTCACGGGCCAGTTGCTGCTGGTGGACGGCGGGATCTCGGTCGGGGCGACGCGCGCACTGCCGAAAAAGTAACCCTCTCTATATATAGTCACCTCCATGGACGCTAGCACCGAACAACTCATCCGCGCCGCCATTGCTGAAGATGTGGGCAGTGGCGATGTCACGGCCACTTACTTTGTGCCCGCTGATTCCACGGCACGGGCCCAGATCGCCGCACGAGAGCCAGGGGTGCTGGCAGGCATGGAGGTGGCTCTGCGGGTGTTTCAAGAGATTGATCCGAGGATCGAAGTCACCGCACGAATGTCTGATGGCAGTGCTTTTGTGCCAGGTGATGTGCTCATGGATATTTCCGGCCCTACGAGAGGCATTCTCACGGCGGAGCGCACTGCGCTGAATTTTCTGCAACGTCTTTCGGGTGTAGCCACCCAGGCGCGCCGTTACGTGGAGGCGGTAAAACCACACCCGGTGCAGATTTGGGACACCCGTAAAACCACGCCTGGCTGGCGTCTTTTAGAAAAAGCAGCGGTCAAGGCGGGTGGTGGCACCAATCATCGGCTCGGATTGTATGATCACGTCATGGTGAAGGACAATCACCTAGCGGCCCACGGAGGACTGCCAGAGTTGCAGGCGGCGATTGATCGCGTGCGCAAGGAACGACCAGGCACCCGCATCCAGCTGGAGGCCGATCATCTGGAACAAGTGGCTGGCTTCCTCACCCTCCAGGGAGTGGACATGCTACTGCTGGACAATATGGGCGCAGCACGCCTGCGCGAGGCGGTGGAGTTGAATGCAGGCAAACTTTGGCTGGAGGCCAGTGGTGGGATCACGCTGGAAACCATCCGAGACATTGCAGCGACAGGCGTCAATGCCATTTCGGTAGGGGCGCTGACTCACTCCGCCAGGGCCTTGGATTTAGGTTTGGATTTCATCTAACCTGCGACGCTTCTAAATAAGCACTTCCCCTTCGTGGTAGGATTGCTTAGCTTACGGTTTCTGCGCTCATGCTAGATCCCTTTGCCACGCTGAGCCCAACAGGTCTCTCCTCACCGGAGAGTTCCTCTGAGCCCATGCCGGGAGAATGGAGTCCGGAATTGATTGTGAGCTTGGATTGGATGCGTGTGGCGGAGCTGGTGCGGGGCATCGCCTCTCATGCGGGGTGTGAGCTAGCAGGCTCGCGCGTTCTGGCAGATGGATCGCTGGCCTTTGGCATGATTGAGCGGCCTACGACCATGCATCCACAGCGGGCTTTGGTGAAAATTTCCGCCTGGAATGAATGGGGGGCGACGCCGGAAAGCGTGACACATTTTGCGCAAGAGGTGAGCACGGCTCAAAACACCCGTGGGATTCTCATTGCGCCGGCTGGTTTTAGTCCCTCGGCCATTCTGGCTGCGCAGGAACATCGGATCGAGACGGTGGACGCGGCTGCTTTGTGCGCGGTTTTACAAACTTTGCCGCCTGAGCGTAGTGACCTCTTTTTCACCATCGCGACAGCGGGAGCGTTCAAGCAACCCTCTTGCCCGATCTGCCTAAACAAGCTGGAGAGAGTGGACTCCGACAGTCAAGATGTCCCGCCTGCGATCCAGGTGATCTCTGAACGAGGGCTGTATGCAGAGCATGTGACCTGTGATTTATTGGACATCGCTGCGGGAGCGGAGGTGAATTTCCTCTATCCTGTGCAAACGCGGGCGATGCGTGTCTGCGGGCATGCCACGGGCGATTTTTCCTGCGATGGCACGATCACGATCGAGGCAGGCGGCACGCTGGATGGGCGGATCGCCGCCAGGGCACTGAATGTCCTGGAAGGCGGGGAACTGAGAGGCCAATTTCGGATTTTAGAAAGTGGAGGCTTGGAGCCCTTCGTGACACGGCCAGATCGCTGGCACTGGAGTTGTCGGAACTTGGCGGGAAAAGCAGGCTGCCTGGGGATCAAGTTCGCCCCTCACGGGTGAAGAGACTTTGAAAACCGCTTCCCTCATGGACAAATCTGCGCATCTTGCGCTCGGCTCGCCAGTGAGCGCCCATGGAAGCTGTTAATATTCAATTCGCACCCGCAACGGGGTCGGAAGTCGAGTGGAACGAGGCTTATGCCCGTCTCGCCGATTACTTCCGCTCCTACCAACTGCACAATCGTATCCGCCGCACTCAGCTCATTCTTGAGACCTTGCGACGTGCGGCTGAGGCCCATAAAAAAGACCCGAAGCGGACGCCCACGGCGCACAGCATCGAACAAGCACGCGCGATGATGCATGAGTGGCTAGCGGCGATCTATAGCGACATGAATCTCAATGCCTCGCAGCTAGAGGCTGCGGGTCGGCTGGGGTTCCACCTCAGTGGGGGACCTGCGCGCTGGCCTAACTTCTTTCTCGACAAAGAAAATCTGCCAAAGGACATGACTGAAGCCATGCGTGCTGCGGTGCGCACCTCGGGCCCGGGCATGCAGGTCAGTAAAATGACCCCGCGTGACATGGACCTGGGCATTGTTTCTGAAGTGGCTGAAGACACCTTTGACCGCCTGGGCCGCCACCCCCTCCTCCGCTACTCCATTCTCGTCAGCATCGTGGGTGGTGTGCTGGGTTACCTTTACTTTCTTCTTGGATGAGCATGATCGGAGCCAGCACGGCCAATCTCAATCTTACGGCGGGCATGCCGCCCCCGCGCATCGCCCGGACACGGCGTGCCACGTTCTTTTCATTCGTCGGCCTGGGCACCATCGTCGGTGTGTGGTTGATGTACGTTTACCTGTCTGAACACGGCATGCGGTGGTCTGAATGGGGCCTCCTCGCGGTGTTTGTTCCGCTGTATTACCAGCTCAATGTGGGCTTCTGGACAGCGCTCTTCGGCGTGTGGTTGATGAATCGGCCCAAGCCCGATCCGCTGGATCTCTGGCGCACCTTAAAGCCTGAGGACCTGGAGGAGGACATCACAGCCAGTACCGCCATCATCATGCCCGTCTTCAATGAAGACGTGACTCGGGTGTTTGAAGGGCTGCGTGCCATTTATCTGTCCCTGGAGCAAACCGGCCAATCCAAAAACTATGACTTCTTCATCCTCAGTGACTCGAATCAGACGAGCCAATGGATCGAGGAGGAAACGGCGTGGCTAGAACTTTGCCGTCAGCTCAATGCCTTTGGCCGTATTTTCTACCGCAAACGGCGCAAGCCCATCAACCGCAAGAGCGGCAACGTCAGCGACTTCTGCCGCCGCTGGGGCAAGCGCTACCGCTACATGCTGGTGCTGGATGCAGACAGCCTGATGTCCGGTGGCCTGCTCACCAGCATGGTGCGGATCATGGAGAAGAATCCTGGGATCGGCATCCTGCAGACGTTTCCCAAGCAAATCGGCGCGGAGACTCTGCTGGGCCGTGTGATGCAGTTTTCCCAGGCGCTGTACGGCCCTCCTTTCATGGCGGGTCTGGACTACTGGCAGTGCGGTGAGGCGAACTTCTGGGGGCACAACGCCATCATCCGTCTGGAGCCCTTCATTAAGAACTGTGCGCTCCCTGCCCTGCCTGGTAAGGAACCCTTCGGTGGTCACATTTTGAGTCATGACTTTGTGGAAGCTGCCCTCATGCGCAAGGCGGGCTACGCCGTTCGTTTGCTGAATACCAACCGGGGTAGCTATGAAGAAGGCCCGCCTACTTTGGTGGACATGCTGAAACGTGACCGCCGCTGGTGCCAGGGGAACATGCAGCACTTTTGGCTGCTGTTTGCCAAAGGCTGGCACCCGATGAGTCGGCTAAATTTCCTGCACGGCATCCTCAGCTATGCCAGCAGCCTGCTGTGGTTCCTCTTTTTGGTGTTTTCCACCTTTTTAGCGGCGACCCGCCTACCGCATGACAATCCGCAGTCCATCTTGGCTGAGCAAATCTTGTTAGGCGTGACCATCATGCTCATCTTCCTACCAAAGGTGACCATCCTCCTGGATGAGGTCATTACGGGACGTTTGTTTAAGCCTTTAAACCGCCGCCTCATGACCTTCGTGAGCAGCATGGCAGATACCGTTGTCTTCACGCTGATGGCTCCCGTGCTGATGATCTTCCACTCCCAGTTTGTGGTGTACACCGTTCTGGGCAAAGGCGTACGCTGGGTGACTCAACGGCGAAAGATTGACGGTGGAGTGGACTGGGCCGAGGTGTTTTTTACCTTTTGGCCAGTGACGGTCATCTCCGTGGTGTGGGGCGTGATCGGGTGGTTTGTCTCCCATAGTTTCCTCATCTGGATCAGCCCCATCTTGGGTGCTCTTTTCTTGGCGATTCCAGTGGCCCTACTCGTCTCGGGTGGGAGTTCCGGCTTCCGTTTTGGTCTGTTCACCACTCCAGAAGAAACGGATCCTCCAGGAGTCTTGGCGATGATGAATGAGAACCTGCAGGAGATCAAAGGCCGCATCCATCTGCCGCCTGAGCTTGAGAAACATCATGGCCTCCTTCAGGTGTGCCTGGACCCGTATGTGAATGGTCTTCACGTGAGCCTGCTACGCCGCCGGAAAAACATCCATGTTTCCCGGGCTTATCTGGATCAACTGGCTTCGCGCCTGATTCATGAAGGACCGCAGTGCCTGAATCCTCAGGAGATCAAAGCCATGATCCATGATACCGAGACGGTGACAGATCTACATTATCGCCTGTGGTCAGCTCGGGATCATGAGCTCGCGCCGTTTTGGGCCATCGCAATCCGACAGTATAACCTCGCTGCCTCCAGCCCATTCACACATACGCTGGCACAGCGAGGAGCTGTTGCGGCCTAACCATTACGGTTTAGACAACTCGGTCACCTTTTCGGCCAATTTTTCGAAGGAAAGGCGATCGCTGTTGTTTTTACCGACGTAACGGAAGACTTCCTTGCCATCGGGCCCAATCAAGATGGTGGCAGGGTAGTGAACGACTTGGCCGTGGAATGCGTAGCCATCTGGAATGTCAAAAGCCTTGGCCAGCTTGGCATTCGGATCGCGATAAATGGGGTTCTTTTCCAGCGCTTCCTTGTCAAGCTTGCCAGCCCAAGCCTCGATTTCCTTATCCGTATCCGGTTTTAAGAAGATCTGAACCACATTGGGTAAGGTGGCCGCCTTTGTCATGTGATCACCCGTGTGGCGCAAGCAGACCGGGCACTCAGTCTTTAACAGAAAGTGGATGGCGACAAACTTGCCCTTGGCCTCATTCAATGAAAAAGAGCCCGTGCCCGTCGCAGATTTGACGGTGAAATCTGCAGGAGCAGCCGCGTTCGCAAGGGCAACCGTCAACAATAGGAGTGAAGATAGAATAGCTTTCATAGTAGGAGTCTGAGCTCCTGAGAGAACTTTCCCTGTCATTTATTCCCATCCATTTCTCATCCCTTGTTTGCTAAAGCGAGCACGGTCTGGAAATGCGGGCTTTGGCTTTCGCGATGCACCACGCTGGTCTCAGCTTCGCGGAAGCCTGCCTTCGCTAGCATCTCATGCAATTCGGCTTCGGAAAAGCCCAGCCATACATCGGCATAAAGCTCACGCGCTTTTTCAAACTGATGCTTTAAAAGGTCCAGAATCACAATGCGACCGCCGGGTTTTAAAATCGTGTAGGCCGCACGAATGGCGCGCTCTGGGTTGAGCGCATGATGCAGTGCCTGACTCAGAAATACTAGGTCCACGGTGCCTGGTTCAATGGGTGGCTCCTCAATGTCCCCCAGCCGATATTCTAGATTGGTAAAGCCATGCTTGCTCGCGAGATCAGCCCCGTAGGCCACCATCTTTTCGCTGTTATCCACGGCGATGACTTTCTGTGCACGCTGCGCGAGCAACTGCGATAACGTGCCCTCCCCTGCCCCGAGATCGGCAATGATCAAGGGCGGCAATAACTTTAAAAGCGTCTCTCCCAATCCCTTCCAGGAACGACCAGGAATGTAGTGCCGCCCAAATTTCCCAGCCAGGGTATCAAAGTAGGCCTGAGCAGAGCGGAGACGTTTACGCAGCACCACTTTCAGGGCAGCGTCGTCCTTTTTGGCTTCCTTGAGTTCGCCGCCCGCAGCTTCCATGAGAGCGATGAAGTGCTCATGCGCTGCCTTTTCCTTGCTATTGGGTTCGTCGAGTTGATACAGCCGATTTTTTCCACTGCGGCGGTCCGTGACGAGCCCTGCGGACTTCAGTTTGGCCAACTGAGCAGAGATGTTGGATTGCGGCAGGGCCAATACTTCTTGGAGCTCTGCCACGCTCAGTTCCTCCTGTTTCAGCAGCAGCAAGATACGAACCCGGGTCGGGTCGGCGATGAGGCTGAGAGACTTGAGGATTGAAGGCATGAAACCAATATATCAACATATGATCATTCATCAATGGTTGAGTTCGACGCCGAATGGATCACGCAATCTTGAGCTTACTTTCCCAGCAAGGTTCGCAGAAAATCTCCGTCGGAAAAACGTGCGTTCAGCCCTTGGCGGACGATCACCAGCCCGAGTGAAGGGATGGCGTAGAGGCGCTGATAGCCGCTGCCGATGCAGGCGATGAGGTCTGTCGGCACCCCTTTGGCGATGCACACGCGAGACCAATTTTGCCGATCCCAATCCACTTCGAGTTGATCCTCGATGTCAATCTCGCGCGCACCAGGTTTGCTAGCGGCACGATTGTTCCAGAAACCGAAACTGTAGGCGCTATTGGCCGAGGAGCCCTCAAGCAGGGGTTTCATGGAAGCAGGTTTTAATACCGGCTTCCCATCTGCGAGCAATAGATCTCCCATGCGTGACCATTGGTTAGGCGAGAGGAGAAAACCCGCAGCTAGCAAAGGGTTGCCCTTAGCATCGGCCAGATAACGCTGGGGGCCCAATCCTAGCGGACGAAGCACACGGCGCTCTAGATAACGAGTGGGAGTATCCGAACGTTTGCGCGCTGCCAGTTTGCGCTTTAAGACTTCATGAAACACCTGGAGAGCACTGGGACCGTAGATGAAACTTTTCCCCGGTGTGCCAACGAGTGGGCGATCTATAGCCATTTGATTGCGGTCGGTCAGCCCATCTTGATGCAGTTTAAGACAGCGCTCCAGACCGCAGTTGAAATCCAGCAATTGCCCAATGGTGATGGCTTTTTTACTGCCTGTCCATTCGGGGAGCGTGGTGGATACTTTTTCATCCAGGGCTAAAAGACCGTCCTCCACAGCCGCCATGGCCGCTAGTCCCCAGTAGCCCTTGGTGCCGCTGTAGATGCGCCGGGCTTCGCCTCGCTGGGCCCCGTTGGCATAGCTTTCGTGAATGACTTTGCCATGTTGTTTGATGAGGAGCGCGTAGCCTTTCCGTTCTTTGACGTAACTGGCCGCTGCAGGTAGGTCCAATTTTGAAGCTTCCAAGCCTACAGCCGGACTGGCGGCCAGGGCGGACACGAGATGCAAAAAATGGCGACGGGTGGTGATCATGAGCCGTGTTTGCTGCGAAGCTCAAGTATATGCTCCTCCAGGGCATCCTGCCAGCGCCGGGGAGACTCGCCCAAAAGAAAACTCAGCCGCGAATTGCTCATCACCGTGAACGGTGGCCGCGCGGCTTTAAATTGAGGAAAATCATGCAGCCGTAAGCCTTGGGTGAGGTGGGGCCGATCCAGCACCCCATGTTGATGTGCCAGATCCAGGGAGACTTGGGCGTAATCGCGCCATGTGGCGACACCTGTGTTGCAGAGGTGGAGAAGACCTTTGACGGAGGAAAGATCTGTGAACAACCTTTCTAGCCAATGCGCGATATCACGAGTGCTGCTGGGCACGCTCCATTTATCCTCAATGAAGCCCAGTGGCTGCCCGTCCTTTGCACGCTGAAGGGCCGTTTCGGGCACGCCCCCACCGCCAGGACCAAATAACCAGGAAACACGTGCCACCAGGGCATCGGCATTCGCTTTGAGCACGGCCTGCTCTCCTGCCAGCTTGGACCTGCCATAGGCATTCACAGGCACAGCAGGGGACTCTTCCCCGAGGAAAACACAGCCGTTTCCCGCAAAGACATAGTCGGTGCTGATATGGATGTAACGCAGCCAACGGTTGGCACAGACCTTCGCCACAATACCGGCGGACTCGGCGTTCACCCGCAGGGCTAAAGCTGGATCCTCTTCACAAAGGTCTGGACTGGTGACCGCTGCCGCATTGATGGCCAAGTCAAAATCCAGGTGCTCTAGCTCTTGTGCGACAGTTTCAGGCCGAGCCAGGTCCAACTCTGCACGCCGAGGCGAGATCACTTCATAACGCGGTGAATAATGCGCAGCCAAGGTGCGCCCCAGGCGGCCAGTGGCACCGAGAAGTAGCAAGCGGGGACGATCCATCATGAGAGGAACATCACAGACGGCACCTGTGCAGCTTGCAATCAGAAATCCGTCCTTCATGTTGCGGCTTATTCACAATGAGCAAACGTACGCCTAGCATTGCTATCATCGGTGCCGGACTTTCCGGGCTGGCTTGTGCGCGTGCGCTGACCCGGGCAGGTCTGCATTTCACGATTTATGAGGCTGGCGATGCCGTGGGTGGCCGAGTGCGATCCGATGTGGTGGATGGATTCACCCTAGATCGGGGTTTTCAGGTATTGCTTCCCTCTTATCCAGAGGCAAGACGCGTGTTAGACTACGATGGGTTAAAGCTCTGCCCGTTTTATCGGGGGGCGGACCTTTTTTATAAAGGTCGCTTTCATCGGCTCTCTGATCCTTTCACCCACCCCAGTGATGCCATCAAACATGCGCGGGATCCCTTCGTTTCATGGATGGACAAGTGGTACACCCTGGTTCTGCGCAAAGAGGTGCTCACGACCCGCAAGATTGAGCGCCGGATCCCCGAAATCGAAACGGAGGACTACCTCCGTGATTTTGGCTTCAGTGAAGAGTTCATTGATCGGTTTTTCCGCGCCTTTTTTGGCGGAGTCTTTTTGGAGAAGGATCTGCGCACGTCCGCCCGCATGTTCCTGTTTCTTTACTCCATGTTCAGCACGGGCGGCGCAGCCATCCCGGCCCATGGCATGCAGGCCATCCCGGATCAGATGGCCATCTCCCTGCCACCTGGCAGTCTGAGGCTAAACACTCCAGTAGCCTCCGTTCGTGCAGGTGAAATCACCCTGACGAGTGGTGAAGTCGTTCACGCAGATCACATCATCGTGGCCGTGAGTGAAGAAATGGCCGCCCGCCTAATTCCTGAAGCGATTGGAGACAAACTGCTGCCAGCCCGTAGCACCACCTGCCTGTATTTCACCACGGATCAACCCGTCCCTGAAACGCCCACCATCTACCTGGATGGAGATGGCCGAGGACCTGTGAATAGCGCCTGTGTTTTATCAAAAATCTCTCCGCGCTACGCTCCAGAAGGCCAGCATCTCATTTCCGCCAGTGTCATTGGGTCCCCTTCCAGTGGTGAGCTGGAAGGCGTGGTGAGAGACCAAATGGCAGCTTGGTTTGGGGAATCTGCATACCTCTGGAATCACCTGCGAAGTTACCAAATCCGCCATGCTTTGCCCGAAGGACGGCAATTGCGTCTGGGCGAAGGCCCCCTTGGGGCCGTGCTCGCACCGGGACTTTATCGTTGTGGTGACTGGTGTGAAGATGCCTCCATCAACGGGGCACTGATCAGCGGTCGGCGTGCGGCAGAGGCCGTGCAGGGTGCGCTGGGATGATTTTCTCCTCGCAGCTAGCCCTCACCAAGGCGCAAATGAGCGCTCATTCTGCACAAATTAGAGACAACATGCGCCAAGGTCCGGCACGACCCCTGCTAAGGTCGAATTGACAACCAGTCTCAGCGGTCTAGTCTCCGCGCCCTTTTTCATCTCCAAACCTGACCATCAATGAGCACCCCCGCGCCCGGCAAACCCGTCTATAACGTCAAGAACCCCTTCATCGCCAAGGTGAAAAAGGCCTATGACCTCTCTGGCCCTGGCGCACCGAAAAACACCCGGCATTACGAGATCGATCTCGCCGGCAGTGGGCTGGAATACACCCCAGGGGATTCCCTGGCCGTGCAGCCTCAAAATGACCCTGCCCTGGTGGACGATATGCTGAAGGTGCTGGGCTTTTCCGGCGAAGAGATCGTCACGCACCCGAAGACAGCAGCCCAGGTGCCTATCCGCCAAGCCCTCATCGAAGGCAGCCTTATCACCGAGGTGGATAACAAGCTGATCAAAGCCATCATCGAGAAGACTAACGGCCAGACGCTGCTGGCGGACATGGCCACGCCTGAGACCAAACAAGCTCTCAAAGACTACCTCTGGGGCCGTTTTGTTATTGACCTCCTCATCGAGAATCCTGATGCCAAGTTTGAACCTGCCGAGTTCATGGGCGTGCTGAAGAAGCTGAACATCCGTCTTTACTCCATCAGCAGCAGCCAGAAAGCCCATCCAGAAGAGGTGCACCTCACCGTCGCCACGGTGAAATACACCAGCCATGGCCGCGAGCGTGGGGGAGTGGCCTCCACTTTCCTGGCTGAGCGTATCACCCCAGAGACCACCATTCCTGTGTTTGTGAACCATGGGAAAGGCTTCCGCCTGCCCGAGCCTGAAGAGGAGACCCCGATCATCATGGTAGGCCCAGGAACCGGTATCGCCCCTTTCCGGGCCTTTGTCGAAGAGCGCAAGGCCACCGCCGCGAAGGGCAAGGCCTGGTTGTTCTTTGGCGAAGTCAGCAGCGCGACCTGCTTCTTCTACAAGGACGAGTTCGATGCCTATCTGGCAGATGGTACCCTGACCAAGTTGACTACCGCCTGGAGCCGAGATCAGGCCGAGAAGATTTATGTGCAGCACAAGATGCTGGAAAACAGCGCCGAGATCTTTGCCTGGCTGGAGCAAGGAGCCATCGTCTATGTCTGTGGCGATGCCGCACGCATGGCCGTGGACGTGGACAAAGCCCTACACACCATCATCGAAAAAGAAGGCGGCAAGACCCCGGAAGAAGCAGTCGCCTACATGACCGCCTTCAAGGACGCCAAGCGCTACCGCCGCGACGTCTATTGATCCTGACTGGGTGATTTGTTTAGTTTCAGGGCCTCAACGATCTTCGTTGAGGCCCTTTTTGTTAGGGTGACATCAATCCATCTCTGCCCGCCATTTCAAAGCCATCTGTTTCAGGCGTACAGCCTGCTCAGGTTCACGCTCAGTGAGGTTCGTGGTTTCTTTCGGATCCGTGTTCAGATTGTAGAGCTCCGCTTCGCGACCGTCGGCATTCACCAGCAGTTTCCAAGGCCCCTCCCGCACCGCAACGTTGGGCGATTTAGCCCCCACTTCTTTCGGATAAGGAAAAGTACGGATCCCCTGCCCTTTCAGCGCAGGCTTACGCCCGTACTCCCAGAACAAAGGCCGATCACGCTGACGCGGTGTGCCTTTAAAGGCAGTGGTCATGTCTTCCCCATCGGAGATATACCCTTCGGGCAGAGACAACCCCGCCAGCGTGACCAGAGTGGGAAGCATGTCCACCGCGCTGACCACCGTCTGGTCATCCACGTGCCCCGCAGGCACCACCCCAGTCCAACGCGCAATAAGCGGGGTGCGGATGCCCCCTTCATACAGGCTCCACTTCATGCCACGCAGTCCGCCTGTCCGCGCCCGGTCAAAGGAAGGCTCAGGGCCATTGTCACCAGCCAGTAGGATCAGCGTATCCTTCTCAATACCTAACTCACGAAGTCCCTCCATCAACCGACCGAGTTGGCGATCCGTCTCCGTGAGCACCTCCCTGAATTTTTCCAGCGGCTCACGCTCATCCGCCCCCTCCACAGGGCGGAAAGGTGTGTGGGTATCGTCCAGCCAGAGATTCACGAAGCAGGGTTGGGCTGCTTTCGCTTTCAAGAAAGCCAGCGTCTCATCCACCATCCAGCGAGTGCGCTCATGCCTCGGCACCTGCTGCGGTTCTCGCTCTATCGTCCAAGGCATGGTTTTTAAACCGAGAGCGGCGGCTGGTTCGGGACTTTCATAGGTGCCCAAACCCACATCGTAACCATAAGCCGCAAACTTCGGCGCATCTGTCACATCACGCCCGCCTCCTAAATGCCATTTACCAATGTGCGCCGCAGCATAACCAGCTTTGCTAAAAAGACGTGGTAAAGATGGAGCTGAGGGGGCCAAATAATCCACCTGTTCACAGGCGCGATTGCCCTCCCGTGACTGCAAATAACTCGTGATGTGCCAGCGTGCCGGATATTGCCCTGTAATGACTCCGCAACGAGAAGCTGAGCAAATTGGAGAAGCGACGTAAAACTGGCGAAACTGTATTCCCTCCTGGGCTAGGCGATCCAAATGGGGCGTCGGGATCTTTCCGCCATAACTGGCCGGGTCTCCCCAGCCGAAATCGTCCACTAGAACAAAGACCACATGAGGCGGAGCGGCCTGCGCGATCATGATTAAAGAAAAGAAGAAGATGAGAATGCTTTTGATCATGCCCCAGAACGTGATTGCCTCGGCTAAAATTCCTTACTGAAGGAATAAAAACGGCTATTACCTAGCATCAATGCGACTCTCCCAAGGTGGTGAGTTCGCGGTCCGTTAACAAGAGACTGTAGCCAAGTTTGGCAGCCCGTTCAAAAGCAGCGGCGTGAATGGAATCTGCTTTTGGATAATCAATCAGCAGGATCGGTTTGCCCTCGACTTTTAGTTTCTCAAGAAACCCATGCACATACTGCGCATCCTTGTCGGAGCTCAACTTTTTTCCTTTCACTAAGAGGTCCTCCACGCCGATGCCACTGATCGATTGCCGATAATCCTTATTCTGCAAAAGAGCAGCCGCATTCTGAGGAATGACCCAGAAGCGCGGGTTTTTGGATCGAGCTCGTTTGGCGATAGAATCGACCCAGGCAATCATATCCTCGCGGTAAGTACGGCCTGTTTCCGCATTCAGTCGATGGTCTAGCCAATCCTTGGAAGCAGCATCGTATTCGTAAAATTCAAATGCGTCCACGATGTCTAGATAAATGCCGTCAAATCCCTGCTGAACGACCTGATCTACCGCTGGCAGCATGATCTTCTGCCATTCGGGCTGCCAGTAACGGACGCGATAGTTGCCTTTCCAGTCTGGGTTTTCCGAGTTGAGAAAACTGGGTGCCGCAGCATCTGGCTGACCATCTTTGTTCCTATCCCAATCCTTCTGCCAATACGGACGGTAGTCTTCTGCCTCACCAATCGAGACATACGCCAGTACTCGGCGACCTGCTTTGCCTTGACGGATTTTGGCGATTTCCTCCCTCGTCCATGCCCCCTCGGCTGAGGTATTGTACATGGCATCCAGGACGATGATGTCTCGCTCACAAGAAGCCAAACGCTCTACGACTGCCGCCCGCGAGCCCGCCAAACGATCTGCCTGCAACACATAAGCCATGGACTCAGCCTTGATGGAGACTGTTTCGGCCGAAGCCAAAAGCGTGCAGAGTGTGGACATGAGCGAAAGGATCCGTTTCATGGCGTGCATACTGGAGACACGCTCGCCCATAGACCAGCCTTAATTCCACATTGACGCCAACGCACAGGGCGATACTCTAGAGAGGACGCATCAACGCATCATCATTCGTCCATATAACCAACACAGCACCATGTCCCGCTCTTACATCTTCTCTTCTGAGTCCGTCGGCGAAGGTCATCCAGACAAAGTCTGCGATACCATCTCCGATGCCATCCTCGACGCCTGCCTCACCGTGGACCCGAAGAGCCGCGTCGCTTGCGAAACCTTCGCCAAGAGCAACATCGTGGTCGTCGGTGGTGAAATCACCATCCCAAAACTCCAGGACAAAAAGAAGGGCACCACCAAGCCGATTGATGAAGTGATCAACGTTGGTAAAGTCATCCGTGACGCCGTTCGTGGCATTGGTTATACCAACGACGACGATATCTTCCACGCTGACCAAATCTTCATCAACAACTACCTCACCATCCAGAGCCCAGACATTGCTCAAGGCGTGGACGAAAAAGCAGCTGAAGGCAAGAAGCACGCTGAACAGGGTGCTGGTGACCAGGGCATCATGTTCGGTTACGCCTGTGATGAAACAGAAGAGCTGATGCCAGCCCCCATCATGTATGCCCACCGCCTGGGCCGTGAGTTGACCAAAATCCGCAAGGCTGGCAAGGCTGCTAAGTGGCTGCGCCCAGATGCCAAGAGCCAGGTGTCCGTGGAATACGTGGACGGCCGCCCGACCCGCATCGTCAACGTCGTCATTTCCACCCAGCACGCTGCCAGTGTGGAGCACGCAGAGATTGAAAAATTCTGCATCGAGCAGGTCATCAAAAAAGTCCTGCCAAAGGGCATGCTGACCAAAGACACCGAATACCTCATCAACCCAACCGGCAAATTCGTCGTTGGTGGCCCTCAGGGAGACAGCGGTCTGACTGGTCGTAAGATCATTGTGGACACCTACGGCGGCATGGGCCGTCACGGTGGTGGTGCTTTCTCTGGTAAAGACCCGTCCAAAGTGGACCGTAGCGCCGCCTACATGGGTCGCTGGGTCGCCAAAAACGTCGTCGCAGCCGGCCTCGCATCCAAGTGCGAAATCCAGTTTGCCTACGCCATCGGCCACCCGCTGCCCGTGAGCGTGCATATTGACAGCTTCGGCACCGGCACCATCAGCGACGACGCTATCCTGGATGCGGTCTTGAAGACTTTCTCGTTCAAGCCTGCTGACATCGTCAAGCAACTGGATCTCCTCCGCCCCATCTACTCGAAGTCCACCAACTACGGTCACTTTGGTAAGATCGGCGATGCTGACCTGACCTGGGAAATCACCAGCAAAGCTGAAGCACTCAAAAAAGCTGCGAAGTAAAACTTCAAGTTAGACTTCATTCATTGAAAGCCGCACTGGATACTCCAGTGCGGCTTTTTGTTTTAAGTGACTTCCATAAGGAGGTCTTAGAGCGGGTGAACGATCTTTGATCAAGCACGAGCTTCGATGAAATTGGCGCTTGCCACGACTCACTCAAATTTGAGAGACTCCGCACGCCTCAGATGACCCACCCATCTGCCACCACCTTTCACGTTGGGGTTCTCCTCGTCGTTTTTAGCTGGCTCGCCTCTTCTTTACAGGCGGCCCAGCCAGTCATCACCATCGCTGAAGCAAAGGCCTTGATGGCGCGGCGTGATGTCAAAAATCCCGTTCGGGTGCGCGGGTCTGTCACCTTTACCAATCACCGGCTGGGCATCGCCTTTGTGCAGGATAGCTCAGGGGGCATCGGCTATGACCCGCGCACCCGTGCCAGCGCTAAATTTCCAATTCCCGGTGACACTGTGGAAGTGGAAGGATTTCTCACCCGACGGCAGGGCTTGGCCATGATCCTGAAGAATAGCAGTGATTTTGGAGCACCTGAAGTGCATCCCGTTCCGGATGAAAAAACGGCGATTCCAGCCCTACCTTTTGATTTGGATGATGCGGCCCAACTCCGACTGGATGGTCACCTCACCCGGGTCTCTGGGGTTGTTCGACGAATTTCTGTTCCTCCTCTAGAAAATGCGCCAATGCTGGTGGAAATCAGTACGCCCAGCGGATACGCCATCGCGCGTTTACCCTGGCGTGAGCCTCAGTCCGTGTTAGATCAGTGGTTAGACTGTCCCGTGACCTTGACCGCTGTGCTGGTATGCCGGGCAGACCCGCCACTTTTGCCAGAAGATGCGAGTGCGTTGTTGCTTGTCTCCTATCGCAGCCGTTGGGTCCTGCAGCCTCGTGCTTTAGAGGAAGCCTTCAACAGCCCCCCCATTACGGCCCTCAGTGACATTCAGGCGACTCCGCGAACGAATGCGCGCCAGCGTATCCATCTACAAGGTATTGTCACAGCAGCTCGCCCTCGCGCCTGGGTGTGCCTGCGGACAGAAGACGGGAGCATTGAAGTGACGACGCGGCAACTCGCCAATTTTGTTCCCGGCCAGCGCCTCGCCGTGGCAGGTTGGCCGCAGAATGTGGAAGGTCGATTAACCTTACAAGACGGCATTTGCCGTTCCATTGGTCATTCAGGAGCACCTGCACCCATTCATCTGGAGCAGGGATTTTTTCACCCGCGCATGCAGCGCGAGTTAGTTTCTCTCACCGGTATTCTACATACCCACACCATGCCCGGTGGCATCCCGCGCCACACGCTGGCCCTACCCAGCGGGGTGCACTGTCACCTTGCCTGGCAGACCTTTTTGAGACCTAACCAAATGCGCCACCTCCTGGAAGGCAGCCGCATTCAGATCACAGGGATCTGCCACATTCACAGCCCAGGCAGCTTCGCGGCAGTGGCGGATGACACCTCCCCCAGCATCTCCATCCATCCCCGCAGCCTGACGGACCTGACTCTTTTAGAAGGCCCTTCTTGGTGGACGCCAGCACGTCTCACGCTGACGGTGTGGCTACTTTCTGCACTGGCAGGTCTGGCTCTCCCAGGCGCGCTCATTTTCCGCTGGCAACTCTGGCGGCAGGCGCGCCGCATCCGTGAAATTGAAAGTCATGCCGCAGCGGAAGAAGAGCGCCTGCGCATCGCACGCGAATTTCATGACAGCCTCCAGCAGCAGCTCAGCAGTGCCGCCCTGCACCTGGAGACACTCAAAGGCGCCATCCATGCTGCCCCGGACATGCTGCCTCGCCTCATCGAGGACACCACCGCCATGCTCCGTCATTGCCAGGTGGAAGCCCGCCACACCATCTGGGATCTACGCAGTGAAACGACTCTTGCTACAGGTCTCATTGCCTCGTTGAAAAATTGGTTAGAAAACCGCGTTCAGCCCAGCATCACCACCCGCATCGAGTTCACTCATGAAGGCCTGGAAGCGCCTTTACCCGAAGCGATTGCGCTCCAACTCATGCGGATCGTCCAAGAGTCCGTCCACAATGCACTCACTCACGCCTCTGCACGCCACATTCGGGTCCACCTCAGCACCGTGGCCACCGCACCCGCCCAGCGGAAGCGCTTAACGCAGCGCTTCCATTTGACCAAAGCCACCTCCAGAATCCCCATTCAAGGCAAGCGCCCTTTTGCTTTTCCCGCAGACTCCACTGAACTGGCTCTTCAGCCGCAGCGCCCCCCCACGATGCCCCACTTGCATCTCTTGATCCAAGACGATGGCATCGGCTTTGACCCACGCCTCCTCAGCAGCCCTCCTCCAGGGCACTATGGCTTGGCGGGCCTTAAAGAAAGGGCGGCAAAAATACGTGCGCATCTTGAGATCAGCACTCATCCGCAAACTGGCACACGCATCTCCTTGCACCTGCCTCTCAGTCTTCCGTCCCATGCAGCCACCCACTGAAAACACCATTCGCGTCATGATCGTGGACGATCACTTCTTCACCCGTATCGGCCTGACGGCGACGCTGAACCTGGAAGAAGGCATGGGCGTCATCGCAGAAGGTTCATGCGGACAAGACGCGATTGATCTCTACACGCAGCATCGGCCGGATGTCGTCGTACTCGACGGTAATCTTCCAGATATGCACGGCACCGACGCTGCACGAGAAATTGTTAAACGCTTCGATGCAGCTCGACTGCTTCTTTTCTCCGTGGAGGAAACGGAAGAAGACATCCACCGTGCAGTCGCCGCAGGTGTCCGTGGTTACTTGCCTAAACATGCCTCCCGGCCAGACCTTATTCAGGCCATCCGCACGCTGGCCTCGGGCAAACGTTACTTTCCACAACCAGTTTTGGGGAAGCTTCACGAGCGCCGCAGCCACGTCACCCTTTCAAGCCGCGAACAAGAAGTGCTTCAAAATATGGCCAAAGGTTGGCCCAACAAACTCATCGCCGCAGAAATGGCGGTCTCTACTGAAACCATCAAGACGTATGTGGCACGCATCCTTGATAAATTGGATGCTCAAGATCGCACCCAAGCGGTGATGACCGCCCTAGATCGAGGACTATTGAAAAGGTAGGCGGGTCCATCATATCCCAAAACTTCCTCTTATCCGGCATCGCCGGGGATGAGGCTTAAGATTCGCCATCCCCCGAAAAGGGGACAGAGCAAATCTTCCCCCTTTTAGCTACGACCGCTGAAATACGCGGTGTTATGGCTAACCAACCACCTCGTTATCAACCAGGGTTAAGAACCCTGACTTCATGGGTGCGAAACATCGCCCTTACTGCCACTTTCGCTGCCGGAGCCGCTTTTGCCGCCCCGGCAAATTTCGAAACCGGTGTAATCACCACACCTGTCCAAAACACAGGAGATCAGTGGAACTCGGTCACCTTTACTCGCACTTTCACCACACCTCCTGTGGTGGTCATGGGCCCTGCCACACAGACAAACAGTGAGCAGTGCGTCCTGCGCGTGCGCAATGTCACCACCACAGGTTTTCAGTATCAACTCGACGAGTGGGATTTTAAAAACGGTTATCATCCAGCTGAAACAGTCCACTTCCTCGCCCTTACCGAAGGAACGCATGTCTTCGGCACTCAGCGCTGGCAGGTGGGCCGTATCAGCGCGGTGAATCGCACCAACGTTGCAGCCACCCTCACAGGCTTTTCCTCAGCTCCAGTCGTCCTGAGCCAGGTGGAAACGACGGTCAATTCTGCCGGTGTCGCCGGTCTGGGAGTCAAGGCACTCAAGACCCGCCTCAGTGCTGTCACCAGCACGGGTTTTCAGGTCAAGTTAGAGACGCAGGAGCTAGATACAGGCACTATTTCCAATGAAGGCATTGGTTACATGGCCGTCTCCACGGGCACAGGTTACCTGGATGGCAAAGTTCTCAGTGCTGTGCGCGCCACAGGTGCCGTCACCAGCACCCTCGCCACGGTCACATTTCCCGCAGCCCGCACGGCTCCCGTCCTCATCGCGCAGACACAATCCGCAAATGAGGTGGATCCTGGTGAACTTAAAATGGCGTCACTCACGACCACCAGCGTTCAACTTCGCATCCAGGAAGAAACCTCCACAGCGACTGAAACGACCCACGTCGCTGAAGACCTCGGCTACGTCGTTCTCGGGGACATGGCTGGGGAACTCGCCGCCAAGGTGGAAGTCGGTGATGTCATTGTCACTCAGGCCAGCGCCACGACTTGGACACCCGTCACCTTTGCCACCTCTTACACGAACCCCGTCGTCATCACCGGCCCGCTCTCCTACCGCAGCAGCACCTCCATGACCATCCGCGTGCGCAATGTCACCAGCACCGGCTTTGAATTTCAAGTGGATCGCTGGGATCATCACACGACTCAGAGTCATAACATTGCCGAAAAACTCAGCTACCTCGTCATGGAATCCGGCACCTATGCCATTGGCGGCACCCTTTGGCAGGCCGGGGCCAAGACAGGCGTCACCCAGACAGGCACCACCCAGGCCCTTGCTTCAGGCTTCCCCGCTGCGCCCGTTTTATTCTCTCAGGTCACCACCGTGGCAGATGCCCAGGCCGTTCAATCCCGTGTCAGTGCGATCACGACAAGCAGCTTCGCAGTTGAGTTGGATGAATCTGAAATAGATGCCACAGCCCACGCCGCAGAGACCGTCCATTGGGTCGCCATGACTCAGGGTAGCAGCAATTTCTTCACCACTCGCATGCGCTTTCAGGCTGGCACCGGAACGAACATTGACAGTGCCTTCCGCACCCGCACTTTCTCCCGGCCGCATGCAGATCCTTTCCTCTTCGCCTCCATGCAGACGAAGAATGACACCGATCCTGCCACCCTGCGCTGGCGTTACCTTTTTGCAGATCGCGTGGACCTCGTGGCACAAGAGGATGCCCACCCAGCCCAGTATGGCGAAGGCACCGTCAATAACACTCACAGTGCTGAAACCGTAGCGTTCCTGTCCGTCCAAGGCGCTGAAGACCTTGATGAGGACGGCGCACCCGATGCCTGGGAAACCACCGTCGGGCTCGACCCCAACAACGGTACCGATGGCGGCCTGGACCCAGACAGCGACCTCCTCACCAGCCAGCAAGAATATCACAATCGGTTAGACCTGGTCACTTCCAGTAGCCACACCGCCTTCACGGGAGGGGTTATTACAGTGAGCACTGTCACCACCAACGGCTATGAAATCAACGATATCACCGCCAATCCCACCAGCCGTACCAACGCCCGGCTACGCATCAATCGCAACGGCGGTTTTGCTCCGATGACCGTGAACTTCACCCTGGCTGGCACCGCCACCACTGATGCTAACCGCGCCCCTGCCAGCAGTGCAGACTACACTGCATGGACAGCCTCCACCGGTGGCACACAGGTTACTACCAGTATCCCTATCACTGCCAATGCCCAGAGCGTGGACATCTACATCCGCCCGGTGGATGACGGTCTCAATGAATATCCCGAGGGACTGCGCCTGACAGCTACCGCCAATGCCTCCCTCTACACCATCGCCTCCCCCACGAACTCCGTCGTTTTGATCAACGACTCCATGGACATCCCGGCGAATGAAAAGCTCTTCCTGGGCACTTTCCTCGCACAAGGCACCGCCGTCACCAGTGCCTCTGGCTTTGCCACGGTGATCTTGAATGGGCCTAACAACAAAGCTCGTATCTCCACCGTCTTTAACGGCCTCACCACTCCACAGGCCGACATTGATGGCAGTCACGTTCACTACAACGGTGGCACCATTGTTTATGGTGATCCCGATGGCCTGCCCAACGGCCCTCTTTCAGACTACCCCTGGACCATCGTGGATTCAGCCGGTTACAAGGCCCAGCAGCTCATTGATGCACTCTTCCGCAAAACACCGGCCGAGCTTCTCTATGTCAACGTCCACACCACCCGCTACTCCAGCGGAGAAATCAAGGCCGAGCTCACACGCGTCACAGGTGTTGGCCCCTTCGTCACCCCGCCCGCAGCACCCGGCCTGGAAAACTTCACGACCGATGAGCAAGTGCGTCGGGACATCATCCGATTCCTCACTCAGGCCACCTTTGGCGCAAACCAAGCCGATGCCGACGCCCTCTATGCCACCATCTCCGGTGACAAGAAACTGGCCACCAACCGCATCGCCGCCTACACCGCCTGGATTAATGACCAGTGGAGCCGCAGCCAGACCACGCTGTATGATTACCACCTTGCCGCGAACAACCAGGAGTTCGCTCTACGTGGTCTGCAGGCAGATCTGCCAGCAGTGGTGGATAATCCCGCTACCACGACAGTGAATGAGACCTATCCAGCCGCTCCGCCGCCAGCCAACGCTCTCGACTGGACCCGCTGGGGCTCTGTTCCTAGCCCTGCTGGAGCCTGGACCTACCGTCCCATTCCCCCAGGCCTCAACAAAGAGTCCTACGATACCGACCACATCAACCGCCGGCGCGCCTGGTGGACAGTGGTTAACCGTGCTCACGATCAACTCCGCCAGCGCACCGCCTACGCCCTGGAGCAGATCTTTGTCGTCTCTGATCGTGAAGGCACTGTGCAATCTCGAACTTACGGCCACAGTCGTTATTATGACATGTTGGGTGACTTCGCCGATGGCCAACGCCACCTTCAGCCGCCTAACGGCACGTATAGCAGCGCCACAGGAAGCACCATCACCTTCCGCCACCTGCTGGAGGACATCAGCAAGAGCCCCATCATGGGCAAGTACCTCAGCCACCTGAAAAACCAGAAAGCCCAGTTTGATGTCAATGGCGTGCAAACGCTTTCGCCCGATGAAAACTACGCTCGCGAGATCATGCAGCTCTTCTCCATTGGCCTGCTCGAACTGCATCCGGACGGCACCATCAAACTGGGGAATAGCGGCCAACCCATCGCCACCTACGATAACGATGACATCAAGGAGCTATCCAAGATCTTCACTGGCTGGAGCTTTGCCTATGTGCAAAACAGCGCGGCCAACGGCTATGTGCCCACACTAGTTCAGAACACTTTCCTGAACGCCAGTGAAGGGGCTGAGTACTTCCATCCTGGGTATGAAAACCCGATGAAGAACTTCCCCACCTATCATGACGAAGGGGCCAAGACCATCCTGGGAGTCACGCATGATGCCTACACTGGCACCAGCACGGACACCACGGCGCGAACCAACTATGCCGAGGCGGATCTGGACAAGGCACTCGACACCCTCTACAACCACGCCAACACCGCACCCTTCATTTGCAAGCGCCTCATCCAGCGTCTGGTCACCAGCAACCCTAGCCGTGGCTATGTTTACCGTGTTTCGCAGGTGTTTTTAAACAATGGCAGTGGAGTCAAAGGCAGCCTCAAAGATGTCGTCAAAGCCATTCTCCTCGACTACGAAGCTCGCAGCCTAACCAATGTGGATCCGCAGGTCGTCAACAGCACCACCTCGGTCAATGTCGGCTTTGGCAAGGTGAAGGAGCCCCTCATCCGCTACACCCAAATCCTGCGCGCCTTCAATTCGAAGTCCCAGATCAACGTGGGGGATCTCAGCAGCTATGGTTACCCTGCGGGCCAGCTTGCCAATCTCGGCAGCGGGGCCACCAGTTACCGGTATAGCGACACGCTGACCGACCTCGGCCAGATCCCGAACAACATGCCGAGTGTGTTTAACTGGTACCTGCCCGACTACACCCCAGGAGGTCGTGTAGCGGCGGCCGGTCTCGTTGCTCCGGAGCTCCAGATCATGACGGAAAACCTCGTCGTCCGCACCGTGAACTATCACCGCACAATGGACAATGGCTCCATCATTGATCCAGCCGCTACCACGGCAAGCGGCCAGTCCACAGGCACCATCCTCGGAGATGCCACGGGCAATCTCGACAACGTCTTTGTCAATCTCTCCAGCCTCACCACAGACTACCGTTTGGTGCGTGAAACGGCCGGGCAGACTGAAATCAGTGCTACGACTTATCTTGTGGATCGGCTGGATGCCCTCCTGTGCGCAGGCTCCCTGAAGGCCAAGTATCCCTACGTCGCGGGCGGCAAAGATCCCCGAAGCGTCATCATTGATCAGACAGCTGCCACTTATGTGGACGCGCCGCCCGTGACCCAGGGCAATGCTGGCTCCCGCGTGCGCACGGCCCTCTACCTCATCACCAACTCGCCCGAATTCATCGTCCAGAAATAGTCCGCCCGAATCGAAACCCGAACCACTTGACCTTTATGAAAAATCGCAAGCATCAAGATCACTTCGATACCCGGCGGAACTTCCTCTGCCGCTCCGCCTGCGCCAGCCTTGGCGTCACCTCCGTGGTCAATACCCTGGCTCATCTCCGCCTCGTCCAGAGCGCAATGGCCCAGAGTGCCCCCACGGATTACAAGGCTATCGTCTGCCTCTTCCTTTATGGAGGCAATGATGCCAACAACATGCTTGTGCCCACTGCCGGAACCGCGCGAACCAACTATGATACAGCGCGGCCCACCACCCATCCGCTGCACATCAGCACCAGCGCCGCCCTACCCCTGACTGCGCCCGCTGGAGGGTTCAATCAGGCCAGTGCCAGCAGTTTCGGCCTTCACCCGAACATGACCCACACCCAGGGCATGTTTAACAGTGGCGACCTCGCCTTCGTGGCCAATGTCGGCACTCTTGTGCAGCCCATCACCCGGGCGCAATACGTGGCCGTTCCGAGAACCACACCTGTCCCACCGCAGCTTTTCTCCCACAGCGATCAGCAGCTTCAGTGGCAGAGCAGCATCCCAGACAAACCCTTTCAAAACGGCTGGGGAGGACGAACAGCGGAATTGCTCAACGCCATCAGCAACCCGACGAGCAAGGTCTCGATGAACATCTCCATCGCCGGCCAAAACTCCTTCCAGGTAGGCAGCAGTGTGGTGCAATACGCTGTCAGCACGGGCGGTGTCGTGGGCCTCTCCGGCTACAACGCCACCACCAATCCGGCTTACAATACCGGCACTTACGGCAACTCCGCCAACTATGGCGTCAGCCCGGTGCAATACGCCGCCAACAACTCAGGCCGCACCCTCCAGGCGCTCGACACCATCACCAAACTGACACGCTTGGAGTTAGGCGAAAACGAAAGCCATTACCAACACCACCTTGAAGAAGGCTACAATGACGTCATGAAACGGGCGCGAGACAATGAAGCCGTCGTCGGCGCATCCTTGGGCTCTTCCACTGCTGCCATTGATGCCGCCTTTGCCGCCGCCTTCCCCGGTGTCACGACGTTGCCCGATGTCGCCAATCAGCTCAAAATGGTGGCTCGTCTCATGCAAGGCCGGGCCGCCCTGGAGAACAATCGGCAGATCTTCTTCGTCAGCATGGGCGGTTTTGACACTCACCAAAATCAGCTCACGGATCATGCCAACCTCATGGGCAATCTCGACAAAGCCCTCAAAGGTTTCAAGGATGCCATCGCCGCCATCACCGCCGCCGAAGGCAGTGGCAACCTCTGGAATGATACACTCCTCTTTACTCATTCAGACTTTGCTCGCACCCTCCAGCCCAATGGAGGCATTGCCGCCTCCGGCACCGATCATGGCTGGGGTGGTCACCAAATTGTTATGGGCGGCCCTGTCATCGGCCAAAACGTTTACGGCAACTTCCCCGACCTAGCCCGTGCCACCGGACAGGATGTGGACAGCAACCGTGGCCGCTGGATCCCCACCCACGCGGTGGACCAATATGCCTCCGTCATTGCCAAATGGTTCATGAGCCAAGGCACCAGCTACGTCCCTGGCGTCACAGGAGCCAACATCAATGACATCTTCCCCAACCTGGGCCGATTCCAAAACTCCCTCACCATCCCGCCCGAGCTGAGCTTCGTTGACTTCACCGTGTAACCCCAGACGCCCACATCCTGGCCCAGCCCTCGTCAAAAGGGGCTGGGCCTTCCTGGTATGGAACAATCTATCTCGATACCTACAAAGCACAGTGACTGGACAAGCCACAGCCTAGCCTTTCTCGCTCGCTTTAACGCTCCATGAAACCTCTCCCACATCTCGGTTTCGCCCTCGTCCTGGCAACCCTCCTCGCCCTCGCCTGGTGGATGGCCGGGGAACCCGAAGCCAGTTCCCGTGACTTCCTCGCCGAGCGCGCCGCCACCCAAGGGCCCATCGAGCCCGCCTTTTGCGGCCCGCTGCGCCCCCCCATGCCGCCGCCCCCGATTGATAGCCCCGACGGCATCCATCTCTACGCCACCACGCCCAAGGGCACTATCCATCCCCTGCCCGTCATCGAAATCGTCGATGCACTGCCAGCCCCTGAAGGCACACCTAACCCGAAGTATGGCAACGCCAGCTACCCCAAAAACGAAACCCTCTTTGATGACGTCCAGACCGTCACCACCCTCCTAGAAGAATTCCGCCGCTCCTTTGGGGCCATGCCCACGGGTGAGCTGAATGACGAAATCGTCCGCCGCCTTCAGGGGGAAAATCCCAAAGGCATCGCCGTCCTCCCCAAAACCCACCCCTCCATCAGCCCGGATGGAGAGCTGCTCGACCGCTACGGCACGCCTTATCGTTTCCATCCTGAGAGCGCCTGGCAAATGACGATCCGCTCGGCTGGGCCCGACAAACAGATGTGGACTTCGGACGATCAACTCAGCGAAAACGTTCCCCTCACCACTCAGCTTTAAAACCCATCCATGCAGACCAGGACGATCCCAAAGAACGGTTTTCCGCGAGACGCAGAAAACGACAGGCGAGACGCCCGCGCTCCATGAAGAACTGCCGCCCCACACGCAGTTATCCAGCCACAAAAAAAGCCGTGCTCCCTGGTGGAAGCACGGCCTTAAAAACCATCGGGCTTACACCACGATGTTCACCAGCTTGCCAGGCACCACGATCAGCTTGCGCACCGGTTTGCCTTCCATGAACTCCTGCACACGAGGGCTCGCGAGGGCGATCTTTTCGATCTCCTCCTTGGTGGCTTGAATGGCCACGCGGGCTTTGTCACGCAACTTGCCATTCACCTGGAAGACGATTTCGACTTCGTCCTCCACCAGGGCCGCAGGATCATAGACTGGCCAAGTCGTATCGCTCAGCAGGCTCTTCACCGCCACCTCAGGGAAAGCCCCCGCGATGCGTGAATTCAGCTCCTCCGCCAAGTGCGGGGCAAAGGGGCCTAGCACCTTCAGGAAGGTCACGATTTCACGCACAGGCTTCGCTGTGGCTGCCGTGAAGGCATTCGTGCATACCATCATCTGAGCGATGGCGGTGTTGAAGCTCAGCTTCTCGATATCCTCGCCGCATTTCTTGATGGTCTCGTGCAGCACCTTCGTCACCGCCTTGTCCGCAGGCACATCCTGCAGCGCGCTGGAGATGCTCCACACGCCTTCCGCATTCTGTTCCATCACCAGACGCCACACACGGGCCAGGAAGCGATACACGCCCTCAACGCCCTTCATGCTCCACGGCTTCACCTGCTCCAGCGGTCCCATGAACATCTCGTACAGGCGCAGCGCATCGGCTCCATACTCGCGCACCACATCATCTGGGTTCACTACGTTGCCGCGGCTCTTGGACATTTTTTGCCCGTCCTCACCCATGATCAGCCCCTGGTTCACCAGACGCTGGAAGGGCTCCGGCGTGCTCACAAAACCCAGGTCAAACAACACCTTGTGCCAAAAGCGCGCATACAGCAGGTGCAGCACGGCATGCTCGGTGCCGCCCACGTACAGATCCACACCGCCGGGCTTGCCACCGCCCATCCAGTATTTCTCCGCCTCTTCGCTGACAAATCGTTGGTTATTCTGCGCATCGCAGTAGCGCAGGTAGTACCAGCAGGAACCCGCCCACTGTGGCATGGTGTTCAGCTCGCGAGTCGCCGTTTCAGAATACTTCACCCAATCCGTCGCCTTGGACAGCGGCGGCTCTGGCGAACCCGTAGGCTTGAAGTCTTCCAAGGTCGGCGGCAGCAGCGGCAGCTCTGTCTCAGGCATGGAACGATGCTCACCATTTTCCCACACGATGGGAAAGGGCTCGCCCCAATACCGCTGACGGCTGAACAGCCAGTCCCGCAGCTTGTAGTTCACCATCCCTTTGCCCAGGCCTTTTTCTTCCAGCCAGGAGGCCATTTTTTTCTTCGCTTCTGCGGTGGACAGGCCATCCAGAAAGCCAGAATTCACCGCGAAGCCGTCCCCAGCATGGAGCACAGGCGTCCCGCCTGTGTCATTCTTGATAGCATGGGGTATAGGCGTCCCGCCTGTGTCATTCTTGGTAGCATGGGGCATAGGCGTCCCGCCTGTGTCTTCCCCGGTATTCTCATACCAAGCAAACTTGTCCTCGCTCAAACCCGCCCGGGCAGGATTCTTCCAAATGTAGTCTCTGACAAACTGCTCGTGTTCACTGCTCCGGATAATCCGGTCAAACGTTTCATCTTGCCACACCGCCCCTTCCGCACCCGTCAGCTTGTTGATTTCTTTGGCGGTAAAGCTCTTCCAGGAATGCAAGATTTTGGAGAGTTCTTCCCCCTCCTTCAATGTTACAAGAACATGCACATGGTTAGGCATGATGACATAGGCATCCAAAGAATAACGCTGCGCATCAAAATGATGCAGAGCGGAGCGGACCACGTCACGTGGTCCCGGCTGCTTGAGCAGGCACGAGCCATGACCGGCATCCAGCCACTCGTTCACTTTTTCAAAGACATTAGCGGCATGTTCCTCAGCCGCTTCGCCCGTGACGTTCTTTGGCAATTGAAGGGCCTCCAGTTCCAAAAGCTTATCCTTGGGCAGGCTGTCGGCCAAGCGCCAGGTTAGGAAGTACTGCTTGGCGTTCTGGTTCCAGTGAGGAAGATTGCGGCGTTTTTTATCGATGTCGCCACGGTCATTTAGATATTTGGAGGATGACGCAGGCGGGACGCCCGAGTTCGACGTTGAAGACGACACAGGCGGGACGCCTGTGCTCCATGCTTGAACCACCTGACGGATCGGCAGGCCAAATTTCTGAGCGAACTCAAAATCACGATCATCGTGGGCTGGAACAGCCATGATTGCACCGGTGCCATAGCCCATCATCACGTAGTCGGCGATCCAGACCGGGATCTTCTCGCCATTGACCGGATTGATGGCAAAGCCGCCCGTGAAGACACCCGTTTTGTCCTTAGCCAGCTCAGTGCGCTCCAGGTCAGACTTCGAGCCCACGCTCTTCTGATAGGCGGCCACCGCGTCCTTCTGTTCGGGTGTTGAAATCACCTCCACCAGCGGATGCTCAGGCGCGATGACCATGTAGGTCGCACCAAACAGAGTATCCGGGCGCGTGGTAAAAACCGTCACCGTCTGTTCGCTTCCGACCAGGGCAAACTTCACTTCAGCACCTTCGCTGCGGCCGATCCAGTTGCGCTGCAGCAGGCGGATGCTTTCGGGCCAGTCCAGGCCGTCCAGTTCATCGATCAGGCGCTGGGCAAAGGCGGTGATGCGCAGCATCCACTGGCGCATGGGGCGACGCTCCACCGGGAAGCCGCCCACCTCGCTCTTGCCATCCACCACTTCTTCATTCGCCAGTACCGTACCCAGACCTGGGCACCAGTTCACCGGGGCCTCACTCACGTAGGCCAGACGGCGGGCATCCAGCTCCGCTTTGCTCAGGCCCTGGGCCTCCAGTTCGCTGATGGGGGCGGCTTTGCCTTCCGCATTCACATAGCTGTTGTACAGCTTCACAAAGATCCACTGCGTCCACTTAAAGTAACCCGGATCGGTGGTGTTCACCTCGCGGCTCCAGTCATAGGCAAAACCCAGGCGCTTCAGCTGACCGCGAAAGCCCTCGATGTTCGCTTCCGTCGTCAAGCGTGGGTGCTGGCCAGTCTTGATGGCATACTGCTCCGCCGGCAGGCCAAAGGCATCCCAGCCCATGGGGTGCAGCACGTTGTGCCCCGTCATCTTCTTGTAGCGGCCGATGATGTCCGTGGCCGTGTAGCCTTCCGGGTGGCCCACATGCAAGCCCGCGCCGCTGGGGTATGGGAACATGTCGAGCACATAATACTTCGGCTTGGAAGCATCAAAGTCCGCATCCCCAGGGTTCGGGGTGCGGAAAGCCTGCCTGGCATCCCACTCGGACTGCCACTTCGGCTCAAACTCAGAAAAAGGAAACGCTTTACGCTGCTCGCTGCTCATACGGGGCGCGCAAGAAGGCGCGCCACGGCCATTTCGCAACCAAGGAGTTTACCTATCCCCGTGATAGCACAGGGCTGCATCCACTCTCTTTGATCCACGCTTTTTAATATCTAGGACTTCGCAGTCTGCACACAGAGACTTTCCAGGGCTCCCATTCCCCCTAACTGGAAGTGTGAAATAAGCTCCGGTTTTCACGACACATCCTCTCTGCAATAGCCGCTGTAAAGCCCCCTACCCCGTAGGAATAAGAAATATCTTTCCTCTTAACCGCATGAAGTCATAAAAAGACAATCAAAAATCATTTTTATATTGAGCAAAATCGTCCGTGTATTTACAAAGTAATACATGAGAGCGACTCATCCCACCAGCCAAAGAGTGATTTCCGCTTCAAATCCCGCTGAATTACCCCCGTCTTCACGGTTTATGAGAAAAACCGAGCCTTCGCTGCACAGGCTTTCTTTAAACAACGTGCGTCAGCGCCGATCTGGTTTTACTCTGATCGAAGTTCTCGTCGTCGTCTCCATTTCCACAATTCTGCTGACCTTAGCTGCGAATGTGGCCCAGGATGTGGTGGTGGCGAACCAGATCACCTCGGCCGGAGAGACCGTCATGGATGAATTGCGGTTAGCTCGCCACACCGCCATCGCCAAAGATCGAGTGGTGGAAGTGCGACTTTACCGCCCCAACGTTCCCAATTCCTTTGGCGAGGACCAAGGCGTGACTGCCCTTCAAGCCTTTATTTTCGACGAAGACAATGCCACCGCGAAACCTCTGCGCGAGGCGCGCCGCCTGCCTGAGGCCATCCACATCAGCGAAGACAGCAGCCTCTCCACCCTCATCTCGGATTCACGTCTGAAAAATGACTGGAAGACCGGGGATGAGCAGATCCCTCTGGCAGATGCAGGTACAGATTATAGCGCTTTTAGAATTCGTTTCCTGCCTGATGGCAGCACTGACTTGGATACCCAACAGCAGTGGTTTCTGACGATGTATCCTCGATCCGTCAAAGAGTCGCCACCTCCTAACTACGTGACCGTTCAGATCAAACCGGCACGCGGCACCATCCGCAGTTATCGGCCCTGATTAGGATCAGCGCCGCTCAGCTTCACTTAACCTAGCGTGTGATTCACGACGCTGGAAAAACGGACTCAATAACAACACACTTTTTGTTATTCTTAAGACTAGCCTTCACTCGGTAAAACCAAGAAACCATCCCCCTCAGCCCCTATCTCCCCATGAAAACGTCCCTCCCCCCCAGGTCACGTCTCGGATTCTCATTGGTTGAAGTCGTCGTCGCCATCGGCATCGCAGCTTCCACGATCACTCTCATGATCGGCTTGATTCCAGCAGGTCTATCGAACTTTCGCGATGCTCTCAATACCACGGTCACTTCACAGATCGGCCAGCGGTTATTGTATGAAGCGGCACAGACGGATTACCAAGTCCTCACCGCAGCTCCAGCGACTAAACCTTGGCGCTACTTTGACGACGAAGGCACCGAATTAACAAGTGAAGCAGGCGCCATTTATCACGCTCTGACTCGGGTGCAAAACACCACCTCCATTCCCACTGAGGCTGGAGGCACCCCGCAACCTCATCTCGCCACCGTCATCGTGCAGGTGGCTTTGAATCCTGAAAACCAAGAGCTTCCCGTTGCTGGCCCATCCACAGGCCCCACAGATCCCCCTGAAGGCACTTTGGACTCCAGCATGACATCCTTGAAGTTTTCCACCTTCACAGGCCATGTGGCTAAAAGTCTATGATCCCATATCATCACCATCCCCAGTTAGGCCGCACCCGTGGGCACACAGGTTTCACCCTGGTCGAATTGCTTGTGAGCATGACCGTGGTGACCATTCTCATGCTCATCTTTGCCACCTTGACGGATCGCACTGCCAATATCTGGCGCAGTACCCGAGGTAAAGTAAGCCAGTTCCAGCAAGCCCGAGATGCCTTCGAAACCATCTCGCGAAATCTGGCGCAGGCCACTTTGAATACTTACCTCGACTACTATGACAGCACGGGGGCAAGGCGTGATGCAGCGAACTCGGCCACCTTTCAGCCAGACCGTTATGGACGTCATTCCGAGTTACGCCTGCTGTCAGGTCCGGCAGCCACGTTGCTGGAGCAACCCGCAGCCCAGGCCCCTGGTCACGCCCTTTTTTTCTATGCCCCTTTGGGCGAATCGGGAGCACCTGCCAATACCGCTCTGCATCACCTGCTGAATCTCACCGGCTACTACATCACCTACGGTGAAGACACCGAAAGACCGGACTTCCTGCCCACGGTGCCCACCTACGGGTTTCGCCTTTATGAGTTCAAACAACGCTCTGAAAATCTCATCCGTCCTGGTGCAGGCCGCTGGCCGCCCGATGTGACAAACCACCCTGACGCTCACATCATTGCCCGAAACATCGTCGCCATCACTTTCCTCCCCAAACTCCCCTCCCAGGGACCTGCGGGAGATCCATCTATTGATGCAGATGGCAACGCCTTAGCACCTAACTACGAGTATGACACGCTCACTGCAGGCCAGGCAGGGGTGCGCAAAGAGCTCAATAGCCAGCACCAACTTCCCCCCATCGTCGAGGTGACCATGGTGGCGATTGACGATGCCTCGGCGGAACGCATCGGCCGAGATTCCACCCCTCCAGACTTTGGGCTTTCAGGACTGTTTCAGAATGCCGACCCTCTTTCGAGAAAAGCTGATCTAGAGACCCTGTTAGAAACGCTGCGTGCCCAGCGGCTCAACCCACGAGTCTTCACCACCGAGGTCAGCCTCAAGTCGGCCAAATGGAGCCGCGAATAATTTCCCAGGTGCGTCCCTGCAATCCCTACACCCCTCACTTTTCCTCTCATGAAAATCCACCTCCACACACCCCGCAGCGGCGTGGCCCTGGTGCTCGTCATCGTTTTCCTGGCCTTGCTCACAGGTCTCATCGTTGCGTTTCTCTCCACCGTCAGCACGGAATCTCAAGTGGCGACCCGCTCTGCAGCCACCAGTCGTGGTCGGGAACTGATTGATACCGTCAATGCCCTCGTCACCGGACAGATTCGTGACGCTACCTCTCAGGGGGCCGAAATTGCGTGGGCTAGCCAGCCCGGCATGATCCGCACCTATGGAACGGCCGATGGCAAAGCCTCCGCTGCGCCATTAAAGTATTACAAGCTCTACTCCGCCCAAAATCTGGTGTGGGCCCCCGGAGCTGGAAACTTCGCGCCGGGAGCAGATGTGCCAGAAGGCTGGGCTGACAATCCAGCTCTCTACAATGACCTGAATCGCCCTGTTACCACGCTCACGGGTCAGCTTCGTTACCCCATTTTCCAACCCCCAGCCACCACTCCCCCCACAGATCCTGCGGCTCAGCCACCGGTGGGCCTCAAGCTCACCACTCCGCCTCTGGCTAATACAGGTGCGAGCCCAGCAGCAGGAATCAATGCTGCCCCCATGCCCGTGCGCTGGCTTTATGTTCTGCGGGACGGCCGCCTCACCTCCCCGACCCAGTCCACCCCTGCGGGGCCTGATGGTGAAGGCGCCACCGTGAGCTGGGAACCCGGCACGCCAGATGCCCCCACCCAGGCGAACCCCATCGTTGGTCGTGTCGCTTTTTGGACGGATGATGAGACTAACAAAATCAATATCAACACCGCCGCTGGTGACACCTGGACTTCAGCCTCGCCTCTGGAAGCAGGGTCTTACTGGGACCTCCCTCGAGTCACTTCCCAATTTGACCGTCAGGCATTGGCCAATTTCCAACCCGCTCAACATGAATACCAGCGCTACCCCGGCCACCCAGCCACCACTTATCTCAGCGCAGCTATCCCTTCACTGACACGAGGCCAGATTGCTCAAATTTCCACCCGCATCAGTTCCGGCGGCTCGTTAGGTGGCACCAGTTTAGCCACCGCCCCCGTAACTCTGGATGCGGATCGCCTCTATGCTTATGAGGACGAACTCATCTTTGACGATCTCCGTGCTGCCTCCCCCATCACGCCTGCCCAGCTAGAGCAGGCGCGCTTTCTCCTCACCGCGCACAGCCGTGCACCGGAGGTAAATTTACTCAACCAGCCCCGCATCGCCGCCTGGCCCGTGAGCGTAAATCCCGCCGCCACCCACCGCAGTGCTTATGATCGCCTCATCGCTTTTTGCTCACGCATCGGTGGGCGAAACTACATCTTTGATCGTCTGAATGCGGACAGTGCCACTGCAGATTATGCAGGGCGAAATGTGCAGATTTATACGTATTTGCAGCGCCTCACATCCGCGCCCATCCCAGGATTCGGCGGCAGCATTTCCAGCAAGTACGGGCAAGATCGCGATCAGATTCTCACGGAGATTTTCGACTACATCCGCAGCACCAATCTCTTTGACGACACCATTGAGCCTCAGCCTTATGTTTACCCAACCACGGGCAACCAATACACCAATGGCCGCGCAAACCGCACCGGAGCCCAGCCAGGGCATGGGCAGGTCACCCCTATCCGCATCGGCACCACGCAGGGGTTTGGTCGTTTTATGACACTTTCTGAAGTGGGCATGCACTTCATCGCCACAGCCGACTTCACCGTGCCTGATAGCAACATCGTCCCTAAAGACAACGAGGGCCAAGCTGCGCCAAAGCCAACCAATCGCACCCTGGGTTCTGGCGCGAGTGCGGTGAAGCTGAAGACTGGCGAGCGCCGCATCGAAGCCATGCTTCTGTTGGAGGCCTTTTCCCCCAGCCAAGGCTGGGGCCCGCTGCGCCCCGACATGCAGATCCGCATTCGTGGTCTGAATACCCTGACGGTGAATGGCACCAGCCTGGGCTTCCCGGCTGAGGGGGTGCTTCGCATTGAATCGAATGGCGGTTACCACAGCCGCATGTGGGGTGGTCATGCTGGCACTCGTTTCATGCTGAATGGCCGCCGCTTACCTGCGCGCGGTGTGATGCCAGCCGATTCAGGTCACAATGCCAATAACTCGTACCCTTTTGTCAGCGTACCCATCACCGTCACCGTGCCCTCCGCAGGCACCATGCAGTTCAGCGGTGGCCAGATCACTGTGGATCTCTTTTCAGATTCCCAACAGGGAGGAGGTGCGTTTGATCCCCTGGCAGGTCAGACTCCCGTGCAGACTCTCACGATCCAGCTACCCGGTGGCACCTTTCCGGTGCCCCGCCTAGCCATGAGTGGTACCGTCTATCCACCTTCCACCACTGACACTCAGTCGGTGCAGACCAATCGCGAATTCTGGTGGACCTTCTCGCGTGATGGAGCCCTCGCCGGCACGCCTAGCTTCGTTGGTACGGCCGCTGTGCCTGCGGCAGCAGCAGGTCGCATCCATCGCACCGCCGCAGATCCTGGTAGCCGCACCGCACCGCGTTCAGGCAATCCCATCCATTTTGTGAGCGGCACGCCCAGCGACGTCGTTCGCACCGTGCAGGTCAGTCATGGCGACTATCGCCTACTCGCCGCTCAGGCCGCGCCGCCTTCCAGCCTGTGGGTGAAACATCGTTATTACGACAACACCAGTCAATTCAATGCCCACTCCCTCCAGGAGGCAACGGGCAGCAACTACATGGCCGGGGCCGATGACCAGGCTGGGGCCTATGTGGCCGGTGCTCCCTACAATGGCAACAAACGCCCCGACATGCCTTTTGATGCCATCGCCCTCGCCCAGGCCAGCGGAGACTGGGACACTGGCTCCGCTGCGGTTCAAGATGGCCCTTACATCAACAAACCCGACGAAGGCAATAACTACCGCGATAACAACGGTGTGCCCTACTTTGATGCCAATCAGGCGCATGAAACGACGGGCCCCACATTCTTTTCGCCCAATCGTCAAATGCCCTCGCCCGCCATGTTTGGCTCTCTGCCTAACCAAGTCAAGGCAGGTAAGCCCTGGTCCACCCTGCTCTTCCGTCCAGACACCAGCGGCACTCACATCGGTGCCCAAACACCGCCAGATCATCTTTGGTTAGACCTCTTTTGGATGCCCGTGGTTGAGCCCTACGCTGTCTCTGAGCCGCTTTCCACAGCAGGTAAGATCAACCTCAATCACCAGATCGTTCCCTTCACTTACATTGACCGCACCACAGCCCTGCGCGCCCTGCTACGCAGCGAGCGTGTCTTGGCGGTTCCCACCACCACCGCCAATGTTTACAAATCCTCCACCTCAGCCACGAACTACCGTTTAGAGATCGATGCCGATGAAACTTTGAAGCAATTCAAACAACGTTTCGATGCCGGAGACATCTTCCGCAGTCCCAGCGAGATCTGCGCCATGCATCTGGTGCCTCAAAACTCCACGCTGGAAAACATGACCGCCTTCTGGGAAACGCACAAACTCACAGCCGATAACAGCCGCGAGCACCCCTATGCCACCCTCTACCCACGGCTCACCACGAAGTCCAACACCTATCGTGTCCACTACCGGGTGCAATCCCTGCAACAGCGCAGCCGCAGCCGTGGGGATGATGCGGATGCCTGGGCCACCTGGGAAGAAGACAAAGACCGCATCGTCGCAGAGAATCGCGGCTCCTCCATCATTGAGCGCTACATTGACCCCGCAGATCCTGCGCTGCCAGACTTTGCCACTACCCCCAACTCGCCACTGGACCCATTCTATCGCTTCCGCATTCTGGGCAGCACCAAATTTGGGCCTAAATAAACATCACGATACTCTTGGTTAGCAGCCAGGCTTGATGACGATGATCATCAAGCCTGGATAAACCCAAGGCTGAACCCGGCAGTCTTCAAAATCGGCCTGTTGCATCCAGCATTAAAGCTCCACCGTCTGCATCAGGTTCGCGACTTCCACGCTCCCTCCCGGATGACGAGCGGTCAAAGCCTCACGCAGCACTTCGGACCGTTCTCTTTCACCATGCACCAGGAACACACGGCGCTTCGGTCCTGAAATGCGGTCAAAGTATTCCAGCAACTCCTCATGGTCGGCGTGACCGGAGAACGAATCCAAGGTCTCGATCTCCGCCCGAACAGTGAATTCATCGCCCAAAATATTCACCTTCTGGTGTCCATTGCGTAACTTCCAGCCCAGGGTGTTTTCAGCGCAGTAACCGACGAATAAAAGAATGTTTTGCGCCCCGCCCACATTGTTTCGGAGGTGGTGCAAAATACGCCCACTTTCCGCCATGCCCGAAGCTGAGATGATGACCGCTGGGCCCTTCAAAAGGTTCAACGACTTCGATTCATCCACACTCCGCACCAGGCGTAGTCCCTCAAAACCAAACGGGTCATCCCGCATGAAAACGGCATCACGCACCTCTGGCTTGAGGTCTTCAATATGCAGACGGAAAATCTCTGTCGCACGAACTGCCAGCGGGCTGTCCACATACACCTGAACAGGGGGGAAACAGTTCTCCGCTCGCAGTTTATCCAGCGTGTAGAGCAGTTGCTGCGTCCTTTCCACGGCGAAGGCCGGGATGATCATGTGGGAGCCTCTTCGGTGAATCTCGCGGATCAGATGGCAGATGTGCTCAGAGGTCTGAGCTGCCATCTCATGATGCCGCCCGCCATAGGTGCTTTCCATGATGAGGTAGTCCACATCCTCACAAGGCATAGCCCCATTTAACAGGTCGTTGCCAGGACGCCCCACATCACCACTGAACAGGAGACGACACTTCTTTTTCGTCAAATGGTCTTCGAGATCCAGCACCACCTGAGCACTGCCCAGGATGTGCCCCGCATCAATGAAGGTCATCGTCACTCCATCCGCAATGTGCATCGCCCGCCCGTAACCGATCGTCACAAATTGCCGCATACAGTCCTCTGCATCCAGCTTCGTATAGTTAGGCACCAGCAGCGGCAGATCATCCCGCTTGCGGTGCTTATTCAGCCACGCGATGTCGCTCTCATGAATGTGTGCTGCGTCTGGCAGCATGATGCTGCACAGGTCTCGTGTCGCGGGTGTGGAATAAATGTTCCCCGTGAAACCCTTCTTATAAAGATGCGGCAGATTTCCGGCATGATCAATGTGCGCATGCGACAGCACCACGCAGTCCACTTTAGCCGGATCAAAGGGGAAATCCGCATTCCTCTCCATCGCCTCTTTCCGCCGTCCCTGATACAATCCGCAATCCAGGAGAATCCTTGCCCCATTGATCTCGATCAGATGCTTGGATCCCGTCGTCGTCCCCGCCGCCCCACAGAAAGTGATTTTCATAGTTGGTTTTGACTATCCCAGCGGAGACTTCGATCAGTAGCAAGAAGGAAAGCACTCCCCATGCTACGTATCCTCTTGTCAGCATTGTCACACGCTTCCATCTTTTTGTGTCTCTCAGCCCCTCATGCGTTTCATCCCCCTGCTCCTCGCCCTTCCCTGCGCCCTCCTGGCGGATTTCCCCAAAGTTTACAACAGTGACCCCGGTGATGCCCAGCCCCCCACCCCGCAGCAGGCCTTAGCTAAACTGAGACTACCCACAGGTTTTCAAGCCACTCTCTTCGCCGCCGAGCCCGATGTGCAAAACCCAGTGGCCATGGCCTGGGATACCAAAGGCCGCATGTGGGTGGCAGAAAACTACACGTATGCCGAGCGCAGCAAACGCTTCGATCTCGCCCTGCGTGACCGTGTGATCATCCTGGAAGATAAGGACAACGACGGCGTGGCCGAGACGCGCAAAGTCTTCACCGACAACGTCCAAATGCTAACCAGCGTCGAGGTAGGCCACGGCGGCACTTGGCTCATGTGTCCGCCTCAGGTCCTTTTCATCCCCGATGCCAATGGCGATGACATTCCCGATGGCCCACCGCAGGTGATGTTGGATGGTTTCACTGTCGCCAAAGACAACTACCACAACTTTGCCAATGGCCTTCGTTGGGGACCCGACGGCTGGCTTTACGGCCGCTGCGGTCACTCCTGCCCTGCCAGCCTTGGCGTCCCTGGCACCACCGAGGCTGACCGCATACCCATGAAAGGCGGCATCTGGCGCTTTCATCCTCAGCGGAAAACCGTCGAAGTACTCACCCATGGTACCACCAATCCCTGGGGTCATGACTGGGACAAAAATGGCGAAATGTTTTTCATCAATACCGTCACCGGTCACCTCTGGCACCTCATGCCCGGAGCGCACCTGCATGACACCTCTCCATCTCTGAATCCAGGCGTCTATCAGCGGCTTGATACCATTGCTGACCACTACCATTTTGACACCTCCGGCTCCTGGCAGGAAAGCCGAGATGGCAAAGCCAACGACCTCGGTGGCGGCCACGCCCACATCGGCATGATGATCTATCAGTCCGACCAATGGCCTAACCAATACCGCGACAAACTCTTCACCCTCAACATGCATGGCCGCCGTGCCAATGTGGAGCGGCTAGAACGGCTCGGCTCTGGATACGTCGGCAAGCACGAGCCCGATGTCTTCCTGACCGAAGACGAATGGTTTCGAGGCATCGAAATCAGCACGGGCCCCGATGGTAGCGGCTACCTCCTGGACTGGAGCGATACCGGCGAATGCCACGACTCCACCGGCGTCCACCGCACCAGCGGTCGCATCTTCAAAATCAGCTATGGTAAACCAGGTGCCCCGCAGCCAGCCCAGTATCCCCGTTGCCTCATTGGCGAGGGCAGACTGCCAACTCTTTGGAAACAATATCAGGCAGGTAAAACCACCCCCTCGCTGCTGCTCTCTCACCTGAAGGATGAAAACGAATATTTACGCGCTTGGGCCATCCGCTTGCTCACAGATCACTGGCCGCTAGACACCCTCAAAAGCCAACGTCCTCCAGGAGCCGATGCCGCCACAGCCTTTGATGAATCCATTTACACATCGTTGGTTAACCAGGCCAAGACCGAGCCTTCCAGCGCCGTTCGTCTTACCCTCGCCAGCACCCTTCAGCGTCTGCCGCTCAAACATCGTGCCCTCCTGGCCGGTGCATTGGTGGAACACAAAGAAGACGCTCAGGACAAATTTCTCCCCTCCCTCGTTTGGTACGGCCTCATTCCCCTGGGCGTCAGCGATCCCCAGGCTCTTGTCGCTGTGGCCAAAGACAGTCAGTGGCCGGACACCACCCGCTGGATCACCCGCAACCTCGCGAGCCGGCTGGAAAAGGATGCCACCCCTTTGAATGCTCTTTTGAAGGATGCCACGCCGCAAAAAGATGTGCACAAAATCGCAATCCTACAGGGCCTCAGCGAAGCCTTCCAGGGCTGGCGCAAAGCCCCCAAACCTGAGACTTGGGACAGCTTTGTTTCTCAGCCTCCCCAAGGTTCCGAAAAAAACATTCGCGAGCTTTCCACTCTTTTTGGCGATGGCCGTGCCCTGGATGAAGTTAAAGCCCTCGCACTGGATGATAAAGCCCCGCTGGAAAACCGCCTCGAAGCCCTCAAGACGCTCCTGGATGCACGACCTGAGGATCTCCGCGCCCTTTGTGAAAAACTGCTCGACGTGCGAGGACTGAATGGGCTAGCCGCTAAAGGCCTGGCTCAGTTTGACGACCCGGCCATCGGTCAAAAACTGGCGTCAAGTTACCGCAAATTCAGCCAGGAGGATCGCCCCGGCATAATCGCTGCCCTGGTGTCACGCCCGACATTTGCGAAGGCACTTCTCGATCAAGTGGGATCAGGGAAAATCCCCCGCACCGAGCTCTCAGCGTTCCACGCACGCCAGATCCGGGGTCTTAATGATCAAAGCCTAACCAAAAAGCTCACTGAAGTCTGGGGCGAATTGCGTGACTCCGCAGGTGATAAAACCAAACTCATCGAAGACCTCAAGGCCAAGCTAACACCAGACGTCCTCGCCAAGGCTGATCTCAGCAAAGGCCGCGCGATGTATCAAATTTGTGCCGCCTGCCACGTCATGTATGGCGAAGGTGGCAAAGTCGGTCCCGACCTTACAGGCTCAGGCCGGGCTAATCTGGATTACCTCCTCGAAAACATCGTGGACCCCAGCGGGGTCGTCAGTGCCGACTATCGCATGAGCATGCTCACGCTGAAGGATGGCCGTGTTCTTAGTGGGGTTATCGCCAAACAAGATGACCGCACACTCACGCTCCGGCTAATGACAGAAGAAACCACCGTTGAGAAAAGTGAGATCGCCAAACAGGATACCTCCCCCGTCTCCATGATGCCCGAAGGCCTCCTCATGGCCTTCCAGCCCGATCAGATCCGCGATCTCATCGCCTACCTCATGCACCCCTCCCAAGTGCCTCTGCCCAAGTAATTCCAAACGTAAAATCATTGGGTAGAACAAGAAGGGTTGCAGCCAAGCGAAGCTAAAGTAGTCAGAGCTTTAGCTCGTCAATGCTCCGCATTTCATTAGACTCGTTATTTGAAAAACCACATCATCCCACTGTGGAGTGAGGGTACGCAAAAGCGTCACAGTAACACTCACCGCTCAGATCACTCACTGAGTTGATTTAGCCTAATAATTCACCGCACTCACGGCATCCAGATCAAAACCAGAACTACCACTGCCATTGAGTGAATTATTCTCCGTGGTGTGGCGCACCACCTTTCCCGCCGCATCCCGCACGGCAGCATCGCCTGTTGCTGTGAGTCGAATAAAACGAAACCATTGCAGGTCCGGTCGCCCCAAAGCACTCACATCGAAACTATCGCCACCGCTGCGCGTTGGGTTGGAGGGGTCATCTCCAGTCGTAGCATTCACGCCGGCAAATCCTTGAGCATAATAGGATGGTAGCGTAACATCTGCCGTTCCATCGGCGGCCACATTCACTCGAAAAGGAAAACGCTGCCATTGTCCCTCAAACAGTGCCACTTCCACCGTGGCTGGCTCCATGAAACGCTGATTGGGATCCTTGTTTTTAAAGAAGACATTTTCAAACACCGTGAAATCCATCCCAGCGGCTGATTCGATGATGTTGTCCGTAAACTCCAGAATGATGCTACCACCGCCAGCCGGGCTGGCATGGAGAGACAATAACTGGTTAGGCAAGTAAGCGGGTGAAAAAGTGCTAGCTCCCTCGGGTGGCCCCGTCACATTACTCGGCAGGCTACCAGAGCCAAAACCACCCGCAGAGAGAGGTGAGAACAGCGCCACTCGATCTGCAAAAGGATCGCCCGAAACACCCGCCTGCCCACGTTGACGCGTCATCGGCAAAATCTTCGTAACCGCCGCCGCATAAGGCAGCCAGCGCCCATCTGGAGTCACTGCCGTGAGTTCATAAGTGTAACCCATGCCCGTGAGAAGTTGACGGTCCACGATATTAGTTCCTTGCCCACGATAGATCTCCACCCCATTTCTCTTCAAACTCACGCCCGCCACCGCCGTGCCTAGAGCGGCACTCATGGCATCGTATTGCCAAGCCAGCCCCGCCTTGTCCCGAGAAGGGATGACCAGCAAGCCCTGGCTAACGGGAATTTTAAACGTCTTTTGAAAGATCAGCCCCAGAGAATCTTCCACTTGAATTTGAAATTCAAACCGCGCCTCCACCACGGGCGCAAGACCCGCCAAAGCCCCTCCTTCAGTGAGCGACCATCCAGAAGGAATCTGCCCAGTCATGACACTCCAGCGATAAGGTGCCGTTCCACCTTCAGCCTCAAATTGGCCCGCATATTGCACCCCAGGTGCCGCAGGCGGCAAGAGAGATGGATTAACAATGTCCAACCCACCTCCAGCCACCACCCTGAAAGTGCGCTGCACTTGAGTGATCGAATCACTCACCGTCACCCCCAAATCATGTTCTCCAGGCTGGTCAAAGCGCCCGGTAATGATGCCCGTCTGCGCGTCGCAAGCCCACCCCGCTGGAGCAGCCGTCAACGTCCAGGTATAAGGCTGGGCCCCGCCCGTAGCGCTCAATGTGGCCTGGTATGGCTGCCCCGGTTCGGCAAGCGGCAATTCCTGAGTCACTATCGCCAAGGGTTCCTCCGAGGCGATCACCAGCATCGTTGCCGCAGAAACCTGTGTGCCTTCAGCATCGGTCACATACACATTCATGGGCACATTCAGCGGTTTTTCCGCCATGCCTGAAAACTCACCAGTTTGGGCATCCAAAGAAAATCCAGGAGTTTCCGCCTCCATCTGCACCGTCCAGGCATAAGGTGGCAAGCCCCCCACGGCGGCAAAACGATGGGACAACCATTCCTTCGCTCGCACGGGTGTAGGATGCGGCGCTACGATCATCAACGGCACTTGATTCAATTGCACCAGCCCAGATTCCGCTGCGCCTTCGTCTGAAATTTGGGACAGGTCGAACACCGGAAACCACAGTCCATGGGACCGGACTTGACGCCCCAGTCCATGCCCGCCACTGCCGCTAATTTCCGAAATGCCACGCGGCAATAGGTCATCGAGCGCACGGTCATCCTTACCATGCAAGAAACGGTCTAACAAACTTTTCAATCCACCTTCAGCCAGTTCATGCTGAGAAGCCTTGATATCATAAGAAGAAGGAACCCCGTGATCCCTCACGGAGCCCCCCTTGTAAAAACCCATCCACGCCCCACCCATTACAACAGCCACCAGCAGAGCCAGGACTGAAGCTTTCAAAGTGAAGCGTGGTGAGCCAGCGATCATGAGTCAGTCAAGGCAGATAGAATGACAGCGCCCGAGCGGGTCACCCCAGGTGCAGCAGATGGGAGAAGAAAATAACCGAAGCCCTCACTGTCAAAGGCATTGGCCGTGCTGGCATCAGGCACGAGCAAACCCTGAATCGGGATAACTTTGCGAGAAGCCCCTTCCCCCAGTGTGATACTGCCGCTGAAAGCACCTGTCGCATTGACGATCTTCAGCTTTTGCGGGGCAGTCATCGTCGCTGTTGAGAGGCTCGCGATGCGCACGCCAAAGGTTTTCGGATTGGCGTTGCTACCCACAGCTTCGATACCACCATCTTGAAGGACCAGTTCCGCGTTTTCACTCGCAGATTCTTGTGCATCCAGTGGCAGAGTGGCCCCAGCAGCGGGGCGATACTTACCGCCCAGCGCCGTGAGCGTCAGCGGAGATTCCCAACCGTCCTGATAGACAGGCCCCTTGACTTGTTCAGGCTTGCTCCACGTCAGTGCTCCAGTAATGGAGTGCGCTAAGTCATCGGCCAGATTGACCCGGCCCGTCAGACTCCCCACGGTAGTGTAAAGCGCCTGGTAAATGACCACATCGCCCTGGAGGGAAAGTGGGCTGCTGCTGGTGAATTTGCTACCGTCAGCTAGCACCCCAGTCACGGTGGCGACAGCTTTGGACGAGAGCTTTAAGCAACCATAGCTGGCCCCCTGAGGCACACTGGCGACCGGGCTTCCAGATTGAGCTGCACGGAAGTTATAGATGCCCGTGCGTGTCGTGGACGGTTGTGCCCGCCACCCGGCCAACACAGCCCCTTCTGGCAACGTGCCCGATAGAGCTCCCGAAGTCGAATTAAGAACAAAGTCCAGAGGATGAATAGCGTCGCCAATCTTCAGGTCTGCAAATCCCGTCGGGTTCATCGTCGTAGCGTCCAGATTGCCTTTGATGGCATAGGTTTTTTTCCCGATCACCACTTTGCCCGTGTAAGTCCCCTTGGCGGTCGTCGTTACCGAGACCGAAGCCCCGAGCCCTCCCGTCACACTGCCCACGCGGTTTACCAGACCACTAAAAGTACCCACAGCACCTGCCGGGAAAGCTTCCACATTCAGCAGAAACACCACTGATGTACTCACGCCATAGGCGTTTGTGGCCGTGAGGATCACCTGGTCATATTCACCAGCACTTGTGGGGGATCCTGTGATGGTTCCATTCGCATTGATCTTCAATCCCGGTGGCAGCCCCTTGGCGGTCCACTTGACGGCCGTGCCGCCAAAGGTCAACACAGGAACATTCAGCGGCGCGCCGACCCGCAGCGTGCCAAAATCCTGGTTCGCCGCGATACGCGCCTTACTGTCATCATCTTGGATTGTCAGGGTAAACTGACGTGTCGCCGGTAGGCCCAATCCAGCCTCGTTGGCTGGCAAAGTGCCAAAATTAACGATGACCGTCTCATCTGCTTCCAGTGTCGTCGTATCATTCACCACCTGAATCACCAAAGTCTTGGTCAAGTCACCAGGTTCGATCACCAGTTCGCTCACGGTCATGAAGTCCGTGCCGCTCGTCGCTGATCCAGAAATCACCAAAGGAACCGTGACCGTTTGAGTCACCGTTGGGGAAACATTCACTGTCACATTCACCGCACCGGCCGATTCATTGACAGTCCGCGAAGCCTGTGCAAAACCGATGATCGGCAAAGGATCATTGTCCTGGATCGTCAGCGTGAAGAATTCCGAATTCAGCGCGCCCAAACCAGCCTGAGCGGCGGGAGTAGGTGAGCCCAAGGTCACCACTACAGTTTCGTTACTCTCCCCTTTGAGAGAATCATTCACCACCGTGATGTCGAAGGTTTTGCTCGTCTCGCCCACAGCAAACACCAGCGCCGCTGGAGCAGTCGTGGTGTAGTCATTGGTCAATGTCGCCGAGCCAGACAAAGAGACCGGCACCGTCACTTCCGCCGTCGCAGCAGGTGTCAGAGTCACCGTTACCGTCGTGGTGCTGGCATCGCCCTCAGAGACAGATTGAGATGCCGTGGTGATCTGTGCCGCACGCACCATCATTTCGGCAGTCGGGCGGTAGCCCAGCAGCAGGTCTGACGTGGTGGTGTAGTAACTGTCATTCGCCAGGTAGCTCACATACTCTGTCGCATCTTTGGAAAAGACTTTCACTGAGTACGCGGCTGGACCAGTCGCATTGGCCAGGGCCGGATGGTCGGGAGTGAATCTCCGCGTTGCACCCGTAGCTGTGTCATAAGACTGGATATGGCCAATCTGATAACCTGTGATCCAGAGACGCCCCAGCGAATCCGCGGCGAGACTGCCGGAAGCATCCGCATCAAACACAGGCGTGGAGGCAGCTACCGCGAGGGGTGCAGGACTACCCGCCAAAACAGCCACTACAGCGGCATCCATTTGCGCCGCTGTGAACTTGACGACCTTGTTATTAATCGCAGCATCGAAATCTGCAAGACTCACAAAAACGTTTCCAGAAGGATCCGTTGTTAGGCCACCAGAAAAAGCGCTGATCGCCCCGGTCACCGCACCAACAGCTTGGCCATCGGTCGAGACGAAGGTGAGGTTACTGGAAAGGCCCGCATTCGCCCCACCGATGATCCAGCCTTCACGGCCTGAAGTCGGGTGCTTCCAGAACACCGCATTGTAGTTCTGTAAAGTTGCCAAAGCTGGCGTTACCAAAGGCGTCGCAGGGGCAGATGGATTCAAAAGGTAAACGCCAGACGGACCCGAAAAACCACCACCACCCACCAACGCCTGGGTCCCAGAGCGACTCGTTACAAACGAGGGGTCCAGCAAGATGCTGGTCGGGTTCGCAACCTCCGTGGCAGCAGCAGCGCCAAAGGCGTCTTGAACAAAAACTTTGCCCACGGTGCCCAACATGAAGCGTCCATCGGGCAGGTGATCATGACTGAAGGAAAAATTGGTCAGTTCGCCAACCTTCAGGCTGGTCCACTCTTGGGCAGTAGCTGTGGTGGACGCGAAGGCCAGGGCCGACGCGCACGAAACCACAGCCCGTTTAATAAGGCTGATGTGCATAGATAGGTGCTATTTGTCTCTAACGGGGTTTGTGCGAGAGACGGGCACCTGACCCTGAGGCCAGCCGATCACATCTCTCACTCTTCATTGTGCGATGAAGTTTTCTCACCTTCCCAAGACGGAAAGGCGGAAGTGAGCATTCTCAGCGAGATATTCGGACTCCGGGTTTGTGGCAGCTCAATGACTCAAAGACTCCGGAAATTCGGACTCCCCTGACCCAGAACCGCACGCCTTTCTCACTCGCCTTCACCCCAGATTGCTCTGAGATTGACTTCGCCTGACCGTCATCACTGACGATCACGTTGTGAAATTGTGACCCGATACCGCAGCGCAACTGTGACCGATTCTAACGGTCTTCCCTGCATCTGTGAATGGCTGCCGGAATGACTCATGCATGATTCCGGTCTTGATAAAGAAAACGTGCCTATGCTGAATGCTCAGACTCGCCATGAAATGCAGATAGATTGCACCTACCCTCAACGCAACGTAAAAAAATTCATCGCCCTCCCGGACGGTTAAACATGGATGCAGGCCGCTTAGGCTCTTCCTTCTTGGGTCGCAGTGACTCCCCAGCGATCCGTTCCGCCGCCTCCATATTTTCCTCACTCGGTGGCGCACGATCCGTGGCCTTTTTATTTCCACTCAGCAGATTAGACTTCCAGCTCGTCTTGCTAATGGAGCCCGTTCCTCGGTATTCCAGCAGTTCACTAAAGGGTAAAAACACCAGCCCAGGGAGCCCGCGAATACGCACCTGAGCCGTGAGATCCACCGCATCTCGAATGAAATCAATTTTGCCCCCCATAGCGATTTTAAACACGCTCGTCAGCGCTTCAAAGTTATTTGTCACAGCATAACCATCAGCCACTTCAAAAGTACAATTCGCCTCTTTAGCCACATTGTACCCCTTGATCTGACCGGGCAAAACACTGCCTAAGATGGGGGTGAGAGGGCCCAGGATGGGCACAGCATAAAGGTTACCATTCACGATGATCGCCGCACCACCACCTTTCAGAGCCATCCAGTCATTCTGCCTTCCCGCGAAGCGGAAATGCCCTGTGATATCCCCCTCCGTATCATTCGTCTCCGAGTACACCTGCGCAAATCGGCGAAAGCTCACCCCATCCAGCCTCAGTTCCCCTTTATAGGGCTGTGGCAGCTTCGTTTCATCCATGCTGCCCTTGAGAGAAAAAGCACCGCCCATCAAGGAAGAGCGAATATCAAACGAAGTCGTCCCGCCAGCACTTGAAACATCGGCAACCACTTTTTCAAATGGCACTTTCTTCCCGAAAATCTCATACGGAAACTCGCCTGCATTCACCACCACATCAAAGTCATTTGTCCCCGGTGCCACATCCACACTCCCCTTCGCCGAAAGCGCTTCACCAAATAAGCTGCCGCGAATGTTAAACTTCATGTCCAGCCCTTTGAACACCAATTCCCCCTCGGGTGAACCAATGATAAAATCATCCCCCCACAACGAGTAACGTCCTGTTCCTGTCGGGTGCTTAAATTTCACCTCAAAGTCACTCTTTGATCCCTCACGGTAGTAGATCACCCCATCCATCTCCACCGCGGTAGTAATCGGCAGCCGATACTTCGCGATCTGCTCCGCCACCTTGGGCGCGAAACAACTGGTCACCGCCACAGGATCAATCCCCGCTCGGATCCCCTCCAGCCTCACCCATTTCTCCCCCACCGCATCGTTGACATGCACATGGGCCACCTCTCCCACGCCCTCCTCACGCCGCACCTTGGCATTGCGAAAGTGCATGATCGGCCCCTGAAACTCCACCTCCGCCTGGAGCTGCTCCAAATCCACCCCTCGATAACGAAGGTTGCGCAGATCTCCACGTCCTTTGTTGAGGCACACCTGCAGATCCGGCTTTGGCCCCGCACCTTCCACTTCAAAATAGATGCTGGATTCCGGGTTGCATTGAAAGCGACTGATCAACTCCCGAGTCTGCTTCAACTTTGCGAAAGGCATAAAAGCATTCGGATCCATGCGCAGCACCGCACGATATCGAAATCCCTCCACCTCATGTGAAAGAGCCTGGGCCGACAAAGTACCCGTTTCATGCTTCAGAATGAGATCACGCACATAGCCCCCTTCCGGTGCCACCCCGATGTTGGCCTCCAGCCCATCAAAGACCGCTCCACTCGTGCTAAAGCGCCCACAGTCCAAACGACCTGTCGCTTGCACTGGCCGTTTACTTTGTGCCAAAGGGCCATCCACATGCCACACACCGTTTAAGGCCAAATGTGGCGTGCCGTAAAAAACGATTTCGCGCAGATTGTCACTGTTGAGGAAAGCCTGCGCCATCCCCGGAAGATCTGCACTGGAGGTGAGCTGAAAGCGCAACTCCGGCGTCCCCATCCGCCAGGTAGCACTGGCATTCACCTGCCCTGTCGGATCTTTGAGATACAGCCTCGTTAGATCAATCAAACCAGCGTTGTATTCCGCCTCCGCGACGAGCTCCTGACAAACATAAGTTTCGTACCGCAAGCCGCGCGTTTCAAAGAAGAGCCTGGCCGACAACTCCAAGGGCCGCTCCAGCGCCCCGTTCACTTCCAACCGCAACTGCGGAGCCACATCAAATTTGAAACGTTGCAGCCAATCCAGGCCCCGCTGAATCCGGCGGTGGTGGGCATTCAGCACCTGCATTTGATGCGCGACGGAAAGGCTATCCACCTTGGGTTTCGGCGGTTCATCCGCTTTTTTCTCTGGCAGCGTCAGCAGTCCCGTGAGGCTAAGGCGGATGCCGGACAAAGTCCCCTGGGCCTGGCGCACCTCTAAAACGCCCTCCCGTAGAAAAGCTCGCGCGCTCAGGTCTTCCACCGCGATCATCGTCTTTCCACCTGCCGAGTCATCCACAGGAAGGGAGACACTGGCATGACTGAGTTCTAGCCCCTCGACCACAAACTTTTTCTCCATCAGCTTTCCGTAGTCGAAATCCAGATTGAGCCGATCTACCGAGGCCAAGACATGCTGCCTATCAGCACCCGTAAAAACCCGCACATCCCTGGCGATCAGTCCCCCAAAGGGATTGAGCAACAACCCCTCAAAGTCCAGATGCAGACCTCGCTCCGCCATCTGGCCCACGATGAAATCCCGCCACTGCCGAGAAAAGGAATCCGTCCCTGCATACAGAAGCCCGCCCAGCATGGCCGTTGCCACGCAGAACTTAAAGAGGCGTCTGATCATCCGTTTCATCGGCTTTTAAGCTAACGGTCATCCTTCGCATGACAAGGGGCAGCCGCCTGCATTTCTGAATCATGTAGGTAACATGCCATTTTCCCCATTGCTGCTTCCCAAAAATACATGGACCATTCCGCTCACATGCGTCAGTCCACCTATGTTCATGCCTCGCGCGCCAGTCAGATCATCACCCGCTGGCGCGGCATGGGGGCTATCTTAGCCGTCGCATTCTACAGCCTCTTTTTTGCCGCCCATCAGCACTTTCAGGATACGCCGCTTTACGTGCGAGATCAGGTCCTTTTCGGGGCCGATACCCAAGCTGTCTTTCGTAACCTTACGAACACCCACACAGCCGACCACCGCAGCATCGGGGCAGAGCACCCCGCCTTCGTCATCCTGCATCACCCTCCCGCGCAAATCTTGATCAAAGGGCTAGAAAGCGTGGGGCTGGATTCCAATCGCGCAAGGAAGCACGGGATTGCCATTTTGACCTGCCTCGCTGGCGCTTTCACTGTTGTCATGGTTTATCATGCCCTTCTCTGGAGTGGCGTCCCTTCCCTGCGAGCCATTTTATTCGCCATTGCCTGTGGGGCTGGCCCCTGCCTATGGATCTCTGCCTCTTTGCCTGAGGTCTGGATCTTCGCCGGACTCGGCGTTGCCGCCTTAGCGGCACTCACCGCCCAGGGCAGCCTCACTCCCTGGTGGCTGCATGGAATGGTAACGATTTATGCCTTGGGGTGCTTTGTTGGGAATTTGCTCCCCATCGTCTTGCTCGCGCTGGCTCGTTGCGCTCATGACAGCAGTCAGCAGCAGCGTTTCATCCCACAGCCACTCATCATCGCGCTGGCAGCCATCACCCTCACCTTTGGTTTGGCCAACGTTCAACGCTCGATTTATCCACTATCCTCTCCTTTGCCCGTTTCTCTCCTGACTTGGGATATCCAAAAAGCCCCCTGGGTGGCAGATCGCGCCCAAGCTGGGTTGGTCGGCAGGGAACTCTTTCTTTCGAACATCGTCGCACCCCAGTCCATCGCCACAGAGCCCGACCCCAGCTTTGGCAATCGCCGCCGTGTCGTTCTACAAGAAGCCCAGTGGTCAAAGCTAGACCTCCAAAAAGGGGTGGGGGCCGCTTGGTTCCTCCTCCTGGCGCTGAGTTTTGCCGGCCTGGTTTGGCGGGCACAGTTAGATCCTTTTACCCTCGGCATCGTGGCCGTCATCGTCTGGTTCATCGCTGCCCTGCCTTGGTATGGGGACCGTGAGAAGCTGCTCCTCCAGGCCTGTCTTTGGACACCTGCGGTCGTCATCGCCACGGGCCTCGGCTTAGAGCGTAGCCTGGAGCATTGGCCAAAAATCAAACTCCCCATCACCGTCCTCCTCGCCGCCTTTGTCGCCGCCCAGATCACCCGAAACTGGATGTTTATCCAAGAGGTGCTCACCCAAGTGCGCCTCTAACAAGCCTAAAAGGCTCTCTCGCACGTTCCCTTCATAGGCTGTAGGATGTCATGCCTTGCCAGTTGCCACCTCTGCCGCTTCCGTGTAAATCGGCCTCCTCCATGAAAATCAACCACCTTACCGCTATGGCCGTCCTTCTGGGATTGGCCGTCTGCCAGGCTGCCGATGACAAGTCAGCCGCACCAGCTACCACCGCCGCTGCTACACAGGCAGATGGCTGGGTCTCCATGTTCAATGGCAAGGACCTCACTGGCTGGAAGTCCAATGAAGAAACTCCGGGCAGTTTCTCCGTCGAAGACGGCACCATCAAAGTCAGCAATGGCCGTTCCCACCTCTTTTACGTCGGCCAGAATGGCGATGCCAAGTTCACCAACTTTGAGTTCAAAGGCAAAGTGAAGCACATGCCCGGCTCCAACTCCGGTCTCTACATCGCCACTGAGTACCAGGAAAAAGGCTGGCCAGAAAAGGGTTACGAATGCCAGGTGAACAGCACCGAGCACAAGGACCCCAAGAAAACCGGCGGTCTTTACGCCGTGAAAGACGTACTCAACACCGCCCCAGTAGGCGATGGTGAATGGTTCGACTACAGCATCAAAGTCGAAGGCAAGCACATCACCATCAGCATCAACGGCAAAGTCACCACCGACTGGACCGAGCCTGAAGGTTGGGATCCAGCCACGGCTCTGAAAAACATGGCAGGTCGTAAGCTCAGCCCCGGCACCATGGCCATCCAGGCCCATGACCCAAAGAGCGTTGTTTTTTACAAAGACCTCTACATCAAGCCTCTCTGATTTCTGTGAAGGCAGCTAACAGGCTGTCTTTTACCTTTTAAGTGGGGGCTGCAAGGCCCTCACTTTTTCTACCCCCATAAATCCTTGTTATGAGCCAAACGCTCAGTCCAGATCTCTCCCCCACTGAAATCCGCTGCTACTTCGTGCGGAAGCGTAATTGCCTGCTCGTACGTGGCAGCTTCGGCCCCATGTACATGGACTATTACCTGCATCTCATGCAGCATGGGATCAAACATGGAGATCGCCTGGATCAAATGCTCAAGGACGGGTTCACAGGCGTGGCGCTGCATCTCGCCTCACGCCCTCATGATGAAGGCTGCGCCTGGACGATTAACATTCATGATCCTCTGCTGAATATCTTCGTCACTGGCAATACCATTCCAGGTCGTGTCACGGGCCGTCTTTTTACAGAAGACGTCAAAGATGCTGGCAAGAGCCTTTTCATCTCCCAGACCACCCGTACTCACATGCAGAATCGCCAGAGCATGATCGAGTTCCAAGGGAATGATGTGCTCGCTGCTGTGGAGCAGTTTTACACGCAAAGTGAGCAGCGCCTCACCCGCATCTTCCGCCTTCCCGATGAAGACTTCGTCCAGATCTCTGCTGAGCCCGATGCCGATGAAGAATGGCTGGCCAACCTCACTGAAGCCGAGATTCCTAATCTGGATCAGTCCGAGCACCTCACCCTGCTAGAGACTCGCAGTTACGTCTTTGATTGTGGCTGTACCGCAGACCGCATGTTTCCCATGCTCAGCCGCCTCAGCGAAGAGGATCTCGGTTACATTTTTGAAAATGGTTCCGCCACCATTACCTGCCCACGGTGTGCCGCCATATTCCGCACCCCCAAGGCTGACTTCGATGCCTGGAAGTCACGCCAGAGCGCATAACCGTATCCCATTGTCCCCATGACTGCGACTGCCGCCCCCACAACCGCGCCTAACTACAAGATCGGCAACGAGAAACTCATCAAAGTGCTGCCCAATGCGGCCCGTAAACTCACGGGTCTGCTAACCAAACAAGGCCGCGCAGAGCATGGAGCTCTACGTGTGGCCGTGGTCGGTGGCGGCTGCTCCGGTCTTCAATACAAAATGGATCTCGTCGATGGCCCCGCCAATCGTGACATCATGGTCCTCTCCGCCGATGTTCGTGTCGTCATAGATCCGAAAAGCGCTCTTTTTGTCAGTGGTTCGGAGTTAGACTTTAGCGACGATCTGCAGCAGGGCGGCTTTAAAGTCACCAATCCAAACGCCATCGTCACCTGCTCGTGCGGCGAAAGTTTCGCGGCCTGATTTGCACCATGTCTGTGGATGCCTTTGCCCTTCTAGGCCTGCCCCCCAGCGCAGCCCTAGATGAGGAATGCCTTCAGTCCGCCTACCTGAAGGCCACACGTTCAGCCCACCCAGATCAAACCGGTGGAGACGCCACACTGAGTGCCGATTTAAACGCCGCGCTAGAGACGCTCAAGTCGCCCGTCACTCGACTCAAACACCTGATTCAGCAGCATTCCGATACCCCCTGGCGCGCAGTCCCACTGGACGCTGCCCTGATGTCGCTTTTTGAAAAAGTCGGTCCCTTGCTGCAAGCGGCACAGTCTTTCCTCAAAAAGAAACAAACCGCCACAACCGCCCTTTCTAAAGCCCTCCTGGCAGGTGAAGAAATGCGCCTTCGCGAAGCCTTGGAAGAACTCGGCCTCCAGATCGAGGATGCTTGGCAGCAGATGGAGGCTCAGCTAGGGACTTACGATGTCCGCATTGCCACCGGGGATGACAGTGTCTGGCATGAGCTACAGGCCGTTCAGGCCCGCCTCGCCTACCTCTCCAAATGGCGCGCCCAAATTCGCGAAGCCTTACTCGGTTTGATGCTCTGAAGGTTGCACTCCAGCCATTCATGCCGACTGTGCGCGCCCAACCTAAACCGCACACACTATGGCCGACATCAGCACCAGCGCAGCAGACAAGAAAGAGAAGGAATACTTCGCCAACATCCCTCAGGAGGCCCCTGGCTTTTTCCTCAAGGGCTCCCACCAGTATGACTGGGGTCTCAAGAACCGCCTCAGCCAGGTCTTCAATCCCAAGGACGGCCGCACCGTCATGCTCGCTTTTGACCACGGTTATTTCCAGGGACCCACCACCGGCCTGGAGCGTGTGGACCAGACCATCCTGCCCCTGGAGCCGTATGCCGACTGCTTGATGCTTACCCGTGGCATCCAGCGCAGCGTCATCCCTGCTTCCACTCGCAAGGCTATCGCCCTGCGTGCCTCCGGTGGCACCTCCATGGTCAGCCCCTTTGAAGAGTGGGAAGGGGAACTGGACGGCAAAAAGATCAAGTTTGGCCGCCCGGGCTTTGAGCCCCTCTCCAACGAAAGCACCGCGCTGAACATCGAAGAGGCCATCCGCCTCAACGCCAGCATCCTGGCCGTGCAGGTCTTCATCGGCAGCGCTTATGAGCGCCAGTCCCTGAAAAACCTGACCGACCTGGTGGATGCCGCCAGCCGTTACGGCATCGCCGTCATGGGCGTGACCGCCGTGGGCCGTGCGATGGCGCGCAATGCCCAGTATTTCCGCTTGGCCACGCGCATCATGGCAGAGCTGGGAGCCAATGTGGTGAAGTGCTACTACACGGAAGAAGACTTTGAAACCGTGACGAGCTGCTGCCCGGTGCCGATCGTGATCGCGGGTGGGAAGAAGCTGCCAGAGCTAGAAGCGCTGAGCATGTGCTACAACGCGATCCAGCAGGGAGCCAATGGAGTGGACATGGGGCGGAACATCTTCCAGAGCGATGCACCGATCAGCATGATGCAGGCAGTGCGTGGAGTGGTGCATGAAGGACTGAGCCCGGAACAGGGCTACCAGATGTACAACGACCTCAAGGCCAAGGGCACCAAGTAAGATCATCCTTAACCACGCACGGTGGCGAGTTCGTCTGGCCACCGTGCGCTTCAGGTCAAATACCGGGAGGGATGGCCATTCCTTGACCCCCGCCTCCTTTGCCCCTACTCTGCGGAATCATGAACGTCCGCTTTGAGCATCTCACCGGCCTCTCCGTCACTGTGGACGAGGTACAGTATGATCCGACGCGGCCCGCGCCGCCAGATCGGCCCCACCCGTTCGTGTATCATGTCTCCATCCACAATGCTTCCGAGGAGACTGTGAACATCTTCGGCCGTAAATGGATCGTCCGCGATACCGATGGCGATACCCTTGTGGTGGAAGGCGATGGTGTCGTCGGTCAGTTCCCAAAACTGGAGCCTGGCCAGACCTTCAGTTACAATTCCTACCACGTCATCAAGGCGGAGAGCACCGCCACGGGCTCCTTCTTCGGCACCACAACACAGGGCCGCCCAGTCTGTGCCCGCATCCCTCGTTTTGAGATGCATCCCCCTCTGCTGGCCTAACCAGCGATAGACTCATCTCCACAAAAAAGGCCGATTCCAGGTGGAACCGGCCTTTTAAATGGACGGGCGTAAAGGTTACTTCTTCACCACCTGCACGGCATCCAGGTGCACGTTGCCCTTGGAACCTTCCGTCCGGAAGATCACGGAAGCCTCTTCACCCGCATTGAACTTGAACGTGCCGATCGTGTGAGCCCCCTGCTTGCCATTGGCAGGTTTGCTTTGGTCCACCTGCACCGTCTTCTCCCCGTCGGCGCTCAATACGGTCACAGGGACGGACTTGCCGCGATTTTCATGCGGCTGCCAATAAACGCGCACTTCATATTCGCCGCTTTCTTTCACCGCGAAGGCGAACTTTGCACTGGCACCTTTGTCCTGGCCATAGCTGTAGTGGTCACCCACGAAAGGCTTCAGGCCTTCACCTTGAGCCCACTTACCCGTGAGTTCAGCATCCGCGTCATCAATCACCAGCCCGTCCATCTTCTTCACATCCAGCGTCTCATTGACGATCTCAGGCAGCTTTTTGGCATTCGCCGGCAGGTAAAGCGGACCTTCCAAACTGTCGCGACGCATCGCCCCAGGTTGATTCATCAGGTCTTTCAGGATGTCCAGATACTGCTCATACACACCCCGTGGAGTCGTGTGATGGCGGACACTGATCCATGCAGCCTTCCCCACCACTTCACCGAACATGCCACACGTGCGCATCACGCGTGTGCTGCCCAGAGCGTAACGGTCCACACTGATGTTGCGGCCCGCCATGAATAGGTTGCCGATATCCTTGGAATACAGGCAGCGGTAAGGCACTGGATAACCGTTTTTGCGGTCTGTGTGTTTGCCAAACTGAGCGCGAGAGATGAAGGGATTCTCAGGAAATTTCACCGCATACTGCTCTTTTGGATAGTGCAGATCCTGGTCCCAAGTCGTGGGCACGCACGCATCAGGATGAATGACACCTTTCACCATGTCCTCGCCTGGAAGAATGAGGTCACCCACAATGCGGCGTGACTCGCGGGTCCCACCCACGTAGGCCAGCCACTGCATGTCGTAGCTGCCATATTTGGCAGGCTCAAATTTCTTCAAAGCACTCACCGCTCCATACACAGCACGGAAGTTCCAGTCACGGATGCGCTCCAGGCCATTGATCGGGTCCTGGTCAAAACCGCTCTCCCAGAACCACTCGCCATGCAGATAATCTTCAGCGTTTTCCACCGGAGTGTAACCCAGGTCATAACCCGTCATGTTCGCCTTATTCTTGATGCCCGCGGGCTCCATCACTTTAGGGGACGGAAAATCTTCCAACTTCAAGTCCAACGCCCAAGGAGTTTCAGGCCAGGCCTTCGGTTTCTCAGACTTCTTCAGGACCCACATGTTGCTCATGCCCATGCGGCCTTTGTCTTCTTGAAGAATGGTCGCGCCGGCCAGGAAACCCACACTGCCATGGCCCGTGCAATCACTGAAGAACTTACCACGGAAGCGGGTTTCTTTCCCCGTCTTGGTATCTAACCCGGTGACGCTGCGAATCTTCTTATCCGCGCCCTTTTCCATCTCCACCGCATAGACGTGGGTGTTGAGGAAAAGATCAATGGTCTTCTCAGCCTTCACCACTTCCTCTTTGAGTTTGTCGTTAAACTCTTCAGGCGTAGCCGCAGGGCTGTTGCTCGCACGATCAGCGAACTCTTCCACGATCTCGCCCAAGTGAGGATACAGACCCCGGCGCGTGCCGCCCATGGCCCAAACCTGCACTTCACTGGAGCCATTACCACCTAGGACGGGGCGATTTTGAATGAAGGCCACCTTCAAACCCTGGCGAGCCCCCGAAAGGGCAGCTCCCATACCGGAGTAACCACCACCCACGACCACGAGATCATATTCCTCGGTCTCCGGTGCTTCTGCGGGAAGGCCTAACAACTTTTTGCGTAGCTCATTCGTTGCTGCAAAATCTGCAGGCGGAGTGAATGCCGCATCCTTGCTGAGAACAATCGCATCCACACGGCCATCAAAACCGGTGTTATCCACCAATCCGATTTTAGCGGTGCCTTTTAACTCCACAGAGCCAGCTTCCTGCCACAGCCAATCCTTGCCCTCCGTGCCCAGCACTTTATCTAGCGTCTTACCATTCACGCTGACTTGGAATTTCCCTGGAGCTCCCGGGGCATCCCATGGGCCCACCCAGTTCTTGGTGCGCACCCAGACCTTATAACTTCCGGGCTCTGCCACCGTAATTTCTGTTTCGGCGTTTTTGACAGGTGTGCCCATGCCATGAGCCAGCAAGTAAGGAGACCCCATGATATCAATGAACTGGGTATCCAGCATCCAGCCACCAGGGTTGGCAAAAGACTCCGCTTCCACCCAGACCTGCTGAGCGGGAGAAGAGAGAGCAGTGGCCGCAAGAGCGGCTAATAAAGTACGACGTAACATCATGTGTGACAAAACAGGGTTGGTTCTTCCAAGACTCTCATAAACGCGAAGAACGGGCAATGACAATCAAACACAAACTGTTACGGTAACATAACTTTCCTTTCAGTTTGGCCATTCCAGCAATATGTGAGCAGATGCAGCGCAATGCTGTCCATGAATGGCGTGGGCGCTTTTCTCGTCCCATTTCCATCATGCGTCCTCGCCAAGTTTTCCTCGCCCATGTTGCCGTGCTGATTCAATTGACCTTCGCGGTCGTTGGAGCAGCCCTGGGTGCAGAATATTATGTCTCACCTGCAGGCGTGGATTCCAACAATGGTGGTCAGGCCACACCTTTCCGAGAAATACGTAGAGCGCTCAACGCCATTTCACCCGGCGACACCGTCATCGTCGCCGATGGCAATTACAAAGGCTTCGATGCCGTGAGCCTAGGCTCTGCCAATACGGTGACGAAAATCATCGCGCCCGGTCGCAAAGCCATCATCACCAAAACGACAGATCGTGGCATCAATAATCCCAACAACATGGTCGTTTGGCTCTGCACCAACGTCGTTTTCGAAGGACTTCAGACCTTCGGCTCCGCCAATGCCGGGATGCGCATCATCGAGTCCAACCACATCACCGTGCGATATGGAGTCTTTGGCAATCACTATCGCTGGGGCATTGTCACCAGTCATAGCAATGACATCGTACTCGAATACAACGATTGCTACGGCAGCATCGAACAACACGGCATCTACGTAGCCAATAGTGGTGATCGCCCCATCGTGCGTGGCAATCGTTTGCATGACAACGTCGGCTCGGGCCTGCGCTCCAATGGCGATGTCATTCAAGGAGGAGACGGCATCATCACGGGTGCTTTGTTTGAAGACAACATCATCTACAACAACGGCTCTTTAGGCGGGGCCGGAATGAACCTGGACGGCCTGCAGGACGGCATCATCCGGAATAACCTCTTGTATAACAATTTGGCCACCGGCATCGCCCTCTTCAAAGGCGGAGGAGCTGAGGGGCCGAAGGCCATGCAGGTTCTGAATAACACCATCATCACCCCTGCCGCAGCTCGATATAACCTGCGCATCACCGATGCCATCGGCCCCATCACCGTGCGGAACAATCTTCTTTTCAATGCCACCACCGCTAAGGGGCCCTTCTCATGGAACACATCTTCTGATGCCGCTTGGACGGATAGCGACTACAATGCATTTGGCGGCGGGCGCTTCATCTCCACAGACGGGGAAACCACCCGCATTTCGTTAGACACTTGGTTCGCCTCCGGGCATGAGCCCCACTCACTCCCGCTCATCACGCTAGAAAGCTCGGTCGTCAATCCAGCCAATGCAGACTTCCGTCTCAAAACGGGCTCTCCATTGATTGATGCGGGCACCACCCTCGCCAACGTTCTTACCGATATTCTCGGCACATCCCGAACCCTCGGAAATGCCCCAGATATCGGCGTTTACGAGCATGGCCTTTATGCCGCCTGGAAAACCACCCAAGGCATCCCGCTCGCCACGCCAGACACGTTCGATTCCGACGCCGACGGCATTCCCCTCTTGATGGAATACGCCATGGACTCTGACCCCAAAGCAGCCTTTCCCATGAGGCAGCCTACAGTCACTCGCCAAGCAGGCTCGTTACAACTAAGTTACCCACTCCAAAGAGCCGATCTCGTGTATGCCGCTGAAACCTCATCCGACTTGAAAAACTGGACAAGCAATGGGGTGGAAAATAGCTCTCCAGGCACAGCTTCTAGCGCGTCCGTTTTGATCGTCCCCAATCGCAGCCGCCAATATTTGAGACTGAAGGTCACCCTGCCCTAACCAAATCTTAAAACAAAAAACGTGGAGCCAGTTTCCCAGCTCCACGTTGAATGAGATCCAGAATTAATCTGGAAATACCTTCAGTTAGGCAGCTTTCACAAAAGACAGCATCGTCTGCAACATGATCGTTACTGAACAAGCCCCAGCATCTGGAAACCCAATGCAGGCTTCGCCAAGAGTCTTAGCGCGGCCAAACTGAGCGATCATCGCTTTGCTAGCTTCCGTCCCCGCTTCAGCCGCAGCGGCCACCGCCGCCAGAGCTTCCACAAGAGGCAGCCCACTGACTTCTTTGGCCTTTTCAGCCGCAGGAGCCAGAGCGTCAATCATGGTCTTGTCACCAGGCTTAGCACCACCACGCTTCATCACGCCTTCCAGCGCAGCTTGAAGAAACAGGGCCAGACCTTCAGCGTCCAAAACTTCGCGACCTGCCACAGCTTTCCCACCGGCACGATAAACCGTGCCAAAGAGAGCCCCCGAGGCCCCGCCCATGCTGGTCATCATCGCCGTGCCGGTAGCGACGAAGACTTGCTCCACGCTAGCGGCATCCATGGGATCGAGCTGGGCTTTCACCGCTTCCATCCCACGTTTCATGCCCAGACCATGATCACCATCACCGAGATCGCGATCTGCCTGAGACAGCATCGGCTCTGCCACAATGATGGCATCCGCCACCTGAAGCATCATGAGCCGGACTTGATTGGGTTTCAGTTCCATGAGGATGATCTTACTTAGTGCCCTTGGCCTTGAGGTCGTTGTACATCTGGTAGCCCTGTTCAGGCGTCAGCCCTTCATGCACCACTCCCCGCACCGCCTGCATCATGCTGATCGGCGCATCGCTCTGGAAGATGTTCCGTCCCATGTCCACTCCATTGGCTCCCTGCTGGATCGCGTTGTAGCACATGCTCAGCGCTTCCAGCTCGGGCAGCTTCTTGCCACCGGCGATCACGATCGGCACCGGGCAGCAGCTCGTCACCGTTTCAAAGTCTTCTTCCGTGTAGTAGCACTTCACCACGTTGGCTCCCAGCTCTGCCATGATGCGTGTGGCCAGGCGGAAATACTGCGCGTTGCGTGCCATCGCACGGCCCACAGCGGTCACACCCATGACGGCGATGCCGTAACGGCTGGCGGCATCCACCAGGTCGGTCAGGTTTTTCAGGGACTGGCGCTCATAGGCGCTGCCGATAAAGACCTGCACAGCCAGGATGCTGGCATTAAGGCGGATGGCCTCTTCGATGTTCAGCGCGGTGCTTTCATTGGAGAGGGGCTCAAAGCCCGGGCGGCCAAATTTGATCTTTTTACCGTCTAGCTCGCCTTCCCACTCTTCAAAGGGGCTGACCATGGAGGTGCCACCGGAAGCACGCAGGGCGATGGCCTTGCGAGTGGAGGCGGGGATGACGCTGCGCTGGATGCCACGGGTGAGCATCAAGCAGTCGGCATAGGGCTCGAGGGGGAGGATAGTCTGGTCCACACGCTCCAGGCCAGTGGTGGGGCCCTGGAAATAACCGTGGTCAAAAGCGAGCATGACGGTGCGACCGTCCTTGGGATTGAAAACCTGGCTGAGGCGGTTCTTGAGACCCCAGTCATACTGGTGGGAGCCCTTGAGGAAAAAGCCAGGGGCCTCCTGAGGGATGTTGGCGAAGTATTCCTTCTCTTTCTTGTCTGCTGCGCTGGTGCTGATATCGGCCATAGTCGTAGTTAGGTTGGAATTAAGGGCGCATACGCTAACCATCCGGCCCTTGTCATCCATGCCACCATTGGCTAGACTTGTGTCGAATTTCGCAATCCACCGTGGAAAAACCCGTTCTAAGCCTCGTTCCCTCTGGCACCGCACACCGTGTGGTGGGAAACCGCGCTGTCGCCCTTCCTGGCGTCACGGTGGACATTCTCACCACGCGCAAAATCGAACTTGAGCAGTGGGAACTGCGCCGCTTCCACGATCCCTACTGGCGTCTCTACTGGCCCCTCATCGCCGGTGGCATTGTCGAGATTGGCGGTAAGGAAACGCCCCTCATCCCCGGCAGCGTGTATCTCATCCCCCCTCACACCACCTTCAGCACCAGCACCCACCAGCCCTTCGCCAAATGGTATGCGCATTTTAATCTCGGGCCCCTTGCCGACCGCGCTGCCCCCGGCATCTACCAATTTCCCATCACTCCCGAGATGCGTCGGCTGATGCAGAAACTGACCAAGCCAGCCAGTGAAATCCATCGCTTCCCCTGGCACTCCATCCTTTGGGTCACCGAGGCCGTGCAATGCCTGCCCGATAGCGTCTGGGAGCAGCAACGCCTAGACGCACGCGTTTTGACGGCGATGGAGTTCATGAACACTCACTTGAGCCTCAAATTGACGGCAGAACAGATCGCCAAATACGCCGGTCTGAGCGTGCGCAATCTGAACCACCTTTTTCAGCAAGAACTCCAGCAGGCCCCCATGCGGGTCCTCTTGGACTATCGGCTGGATGAAGCCTGCCGCCTACTCCGCCATGGCGATACCAGCATTGATGAAATCGCAGAACAATGCGGCCTCATCAATCGCCATTACCTCAGCCGCATGATGCGTCAGTACCGGAATACCTCCCCGGCTGCATATCGCAACGAGATGCTCTGACCCTGAAAAAGTCGCGATCCCAAAAGCGTGCTTATTTCGCCGCTGGGATGACTTTAAAACGCACGCTCTTGATCGCTGCCATCGTATTGTAAGTCGTCAAAGAAAGCGGCGCGTAGGCATCAATAGGGCCCTGACGAAGAGCCACTTTACGCCCCTTGATGTCCTGATCCACCACCTGCTTTTCATCCACCCAGACGCTCAGGTTTTCAGGCGTCACCCGCAGACGAATGGTGTACCACTTGTCATCTTCATAACGCTGGTAGGTGCCCGTCGCATTATTGGCCGCGTCCAGATCATCTATGCTGCTGATACCGGTCACACTGCCGCCCCAGCCCCCGCAAACGAGCGTGGCGCATTTTTTCACATCTCCAATGGGGAAAGTCAGCCCGCAAAAAAAGTCCACGCCCTGCAGTCGCTTGGCCTGCACGGTGATTTCATAATTCGTCAGAGGCAGCTCCTCGACCTTCTTATAGACCACGCCACTCAGACTCTCTCCTTGATTGATGACCATCTGCCCACCTTCCACCGTCACTTCACCACTCCCGCCCATGTCCACCGCTTCCCAGTTGGCCATGGATTTGCCATCAAAGAGCACCCACTCCGTTTTTGCAGGTGCCTCCTTGGCACCCTCCTGAGCTACGAGGGAACTGACTAGAAGGAGGGAAAGGGCGGAGAGCAATAATTTCATGAACGCAGAAAACCAATCAAGCTACTAAACGCAGAGATTCGTCAAGAGTACCGACATTTTCTCCACAATAAAAACGAGTGGAGACACGGCTAGAGCATGCTAACCATTTCCTCCCCAGCATGAAAGCCATTACCCCACGTCGTCTCCTTCAAGCCATCGCCCTCGTCGCGGTGGCAGCTACTATGAGCAGCTGCGCCACCAAAAAGCGCGGTAATTTCTCCACCAGCTTTGACCCACCTGCCAAGGCCGTCACCAATCCTTCCGCCGTGAAGGTGAAGCTCAGCACCAGCGCCCAGCGCGTTTACGTCATGCAGGGCAATGAAGTCCTCCTGGCCACCCCTTGCTCCGTCGGCACGGCCAGCACTCCTACGCCTCATGGCACTTTCCGCATCTACAGCAAGCAGGCAAACCGCCGCCGCCAGAGCAGCCCTGGGGCAGGTTACCCAATGAGCTTCTGGATGGAGTTCAAGACCGCCTACGGCATGCACTGGGGCTGGGTGAAACCCTACCCTTGCACGCACGGTTGCGTCCGCCTGCCCATCAAGTCCGCGCAGAAAATCTTCTCCATGGTCCCCCAGGGAGCTCCTTTGATCATCGCCTCCAGCCATCCTGAAGATGCCACCATCGGTAAGACCCTCCCCGTGCTGGATGACTCCACCCTGGCAGACCCTCCGATGAACTACATGCTGAGCGCACAGGTGTTTGAAGATGCCAAAAAAGGCAAAATCTACACTTACTAAGCCCCGCCTCTGACTCCTCCCCTTCCCTGATTCCGTCTCCACTCATGTCTGCCGCTCCTCCAGCTCCCACCGCCCGCCGTGTCAACGTACGCACGCCGGAAGTCATGGAACGTGTGCAGGCAGAGGTGGAGACCCATTATCGCAGCACCTTGGTCGAGGCTATCCGCGTCCAAGGCAGCGTGATCCAGATCGGCAACACCACGGTCCGTCTGGCTCGTGATTTTGGGTTTTGTTACGGAGTGGAGCGTGCCATTGACCTCGCCTATGCTGCGCGCCGTGTCTTTGCCGACCGGCGCGTTTTCCTCCTCGGGGAAATCATCCACAACCCCGAGGTTAATCGTCAGCTCACCGAGATGGGCATCATCAGCATCCCCGTCAGCCAGCATGAGGAAGAACTGGCTAAGCTGAACAGTGACGACGTCGTCATCGTGCCCGCCTTCGGGGCCGAGACCAAGCTCATGAAGATCATCGCCGAGCGTGGCTGCATGGTCGTAGATACCACCTGTGGGGATGTCATGAGTGTGTGGAAGCGCGTGCGCAACTACGCCAAAAACGACTTCACCTCGATCATCCATGGCAAAGCCAGCCATGAAGAAACCCGCGCCACTTCCTCCCGCGCCTTGGGCGATCAGGGCAATGGCCATTACCTCGTTGTCCTCACCCTTTCAGACGTGGATTACGTCTGCGACTACATCCGCAATGGCGGCGACAGAGCCCTCTTCCTCGAACGCTTCAAAGGTGCCAGTGCCCTTTCCGAAGGTTTTGATCCCGACCTCCATCTCCAGCGCATCGGCGTGGCCAATCAGACCACCATGCTGAAATCCGAGACGGAAGAAATCCAGCGCCGCCTCCAAAAAGCCATCGAAGATCGCGACGGACCGGACGCCACGCAAAAGAATTTCCAGGTCTTCGATACCATCTGTGGTGCTACCCAGGAGCGCCAAGACTCCCTCTTTCTACTCCTGCAGCAGCCTCTCGATGTCCTGCTCGTCGTTGGCGGTTACAACAGCTCCAACACCACTCACTTGGTGGAGATCGGTGAGCAGCAGCTTCCCACATTCTTCATTCGCACGGCTGAGTGCCTTACGTCTCTGGAGCAAATCGTCCACTTTGACCTCCACCTGAAGGCAGAGAAAACCAGTTATTCCAATAAACTGGCCGAAGACGGCCCCGTCACCATCGGCATCACCGCTGGAGCCTCTTGCCCAAACAACCTCATCGAAGACACGCTCCTCAGGGTCTTCCAGCTGCGCGGCATTTCTCCCGAGCAAGTGCGGACCCAGGTGGGCGTCTAGAATCCCTCATTTGCCTGCGCGAATGAGCCTATTGAGAGCGTTTCTGCCCTCATCATGACACGACTGCTTTTTCTCCTCGGCCTCTCCGTCCTCCTCAGTTCCTGCTCCCTCAGCTTTAAACGGGAATGGAAAGCCGCACTCCGCGCCCCCACCTACCAAGGCATCGAAGGTGCCTGGGAAGGCACTTGGCAGAGCGAATCCAATGGCCATCACGGCCGCCTGCGCAGCGTCGTAGGTCCCGCCAAAAATAAAGACGGGGATCACGCCTTTCATTACCACGCTACCTGGGCGGGTATCCTCAGCGGAGCTTATCGTGTGGACCACCGCGTGGCCACAGCCCCTTCTGCAGGTCACCTACAGTTCCAGGGCCAGCACCAGATGCCCAGTTGGGCCGGCGGCCTATACACCTACCAAGGAACGGTTAAAGGCGATGATTTCAACGCCACCTACGAGTGCGCTTTGGACAAAGGCAGCTTCCGCATGAAACGCGTCAAAAAGTAGCCCCACCGAAAAGAGTTCGCACCTCCTGCGCAGCTTTCGGCTCGACACGGAGTTAAACCTTGCAGCACCATCCAGGAGCTGCCTGCATGAAACTCTTTTCCAGCTTTCGAGCGAAGCTCATCTTGACGATCTTCCCCGTCGTCGCCGGAGTGACCACAGGAGCCCTTCTGCTGGCCGAATGGAAGTTCAGCGCCACCTATCAGCATCTCTTTGAGGAACAATTCGAGAGCCAAATCAGCGCCGTTACCCTCGCCAAAGATCGTCGTTTTCACGCTCTCTCCACCGTCCTGGAGCGCATGGCGCAGAAAGCCGAATTGATCGCCGCCATGAAGGAGGGTGACTATGCCAAAGCTGGGAGAGACCTACGTCCAGCCTTGGAATCTCTGGCTCAAGAACGGCTCCAAAGTGAATTCACCAACATAGGCAGGCTCCCCACACCACCCAATGAACGGAAAGACGATCACAAGCGCCTGCTCCGTGAAACCTCACGTCCTACCAATGGCGGCCAATCCGCCCCCTTCATCACGCTCATCAATGCTGAAGGCCAATTTGTCGTCAATTCGCGCTCAAGGGGTAGCACCATCCCCTTCCCTGGACAGGCGAATGAAAGCCTGCAACTCAGACGCAATTCAGACCGAATCCCCTGGCTCAGCGATCGCAAATTTGAAGAAATCCTCCAACAACAAGAAGTCGGTTATTTATTGGTCGAAGCCGGCGAACGTCGCGGTGAACAAGTGCGCGAGGTTTTCATCACTCCTGTCAGAGATCCCCAGACCCAGACCTTTCTAGGTGCCTTCGTCTTTGGGCTCCCCCTCCCTGCCATCGCAGACCGCATCCTCTATGAACAAACGCGCCGCAGTAACTACGGCGAAATCATGGGAGGCATCTTTATCGAGGGAAAGCTCGTCTCCTCCACAGTGCCCGAAGACCAAAAAAACACCATCGAAAAGGCCCTCGCCAACGCCCTTGCACATTCAGCTCAAGACAATCAAGAGATCCTTCTCTCCATCGGTCATAGCCAGCATCGGCTCATTTACCGCGTTCTCAACCCAGACAGCCCCTTTCCCAAAGCCCTTCAGGTCAATCTATATCCCCTCGCCTCGCTCCAGCGAGAGATCCTCGATCTCCGACGCAGCGCCATCAGCCTAGCCATCATCGCTCTCCTTGTCGCCTTCGTCCTCGTCATGCTCATCTCACGCAGTCTCTCAGGCCCCATTCGGACACTCGTCTTGGCCACGCAGGAGATCGAACGCGGCAATTATGACGTTCGTGTCCCCGTCACTCGGGATGAGGTGGGCCACCTTGCCCATGCCTTCAATGACATGGCCGCAGGCCTCTCACTCCAAGAAAAATATCGCAGCATTCTCAATGCCGTTGCAGATCGAACGGTGGCCGAGCGATTGATCGAAAATCGAGAAGCCCTAGGCGGCGAATTAAGAGATGTGGCCATGCTCTTTTGTGACATTCGAGGCTTCACCGCCCTCACAGAAAAAATGCCCCCACACGAAGTCATCGACCTGCTCAATGAGCACATGACTCTTCTCACCCAGGTGGCCTATGACCACGGTGGCATTGTGGATAAATTTGTGGGCGACCTCATCATGGTCCTCTTCGGGGCTCCCATCACCACCGGGCATGATGCCCAACGTGCCGTGGATTGCGCCCAAGCCATGCTCCACGCACGCCACAGCCTCAATCAGAATTGCCTTCATCCTTTGGAAATCGGCATAGGCATCGCCACGGGCAATGTCGTCGCAGGCTGCATGGGCTCAGACCAACGCCTAAGCTACACCGTAATCGGACATCGCGTCAATTTAGCCTCGCGCCTCTGTAGCATCGCCCAAGCAGGAGAAATCGTCGTGGATGCAGAAACCGCTCACAGTTTATCTCCTACCACCCCGATCTCTCCTCTTCCCGCCATGCAGCTCAAAGGAATTTCTGAGCCCGTGGAGATCTTCCGCATCGCTTGATCACGAAAGTCTCCACGCCAATTGAGGGATTAGGCAGGTGTAATGATCAATCCGGCTTTAGACCTCAGCCCCTTTGTGACCTAGCTGCTTCACTGCCTTGTTGAGCTGATCATACTCGATCGGCTTCTTGATGACAGTCACTGGGCCATGCGAAAGAATACGGCTCAAAATTTCGCTATCTGGATAGCCCGTGATAACCACGATAGGCAGATCCGGGTACATCTCCTTAAGCTGGGAATAAACCTCGTCTCCAGGCACATCCGGAAGCTTCAGATCCAGGAAAACAAAATCAAAGCGCTGCTTCTTCGCCATGCTGATGGCCTCAGCACCCGTGCCAACGACCAAACGCCCAAAGCCCGCTTTCTTCAAGAACTGCTTAAACAGTGCCTGTAGAGCCGGATCATCGTCAACGACCATCACTGTGGGCTGACCAGACTCATCCTCTTTGCGCAGCACGTCACGATCCAAAAGGCTACGCTTGATGCGCCAACGGCCACCAATCTGCACAGCAGGCAACTGACCACGCTGAACAAGATAATAAACGGTTGGCAGAGGAATGCGGAGATACTCAGCAGTCTCTTTGACCGTCATGAGTTCAGGGGAGGTTAATTCAGCCATAAAAAGTTTTGTGGTAAAAATGAAGATTGCTGCCTGTCATTGTGAACAACTAAGCAAAATCAGAATTGAGTCGAAGTTGCTATATAATTACCATGACATCAAGCCTATTCTTGCAGATTTTAGTGGTCTTGAAAAAATCCAAACATATCACATTTGAGAAAATACCCGTAATTGAGCTCAACTTATATTCAAATCCAAGAATCCTTCCAAATTTGCAACCTCATTAAAGAAACCCTAACATTATTCTAAAGTTTAGAGATCTCAGAATACAAACCGTTCAAAACAATCCTCGCCCCACATCCAGGTGAAGCGCGAAAGAAGTCACTCAGTGAAGCAAGACACTGAAAGCCCGTGCGCTCAAAAGCCAAAGCGAAGGCTGAGAGGTAGGACTCCACCTCAAGCGAGCGTCCAGTTGCCAAGTCCATCTAGAGGATCAATAGCGACCTCTCAGGCAGACTTATACGATTTAGCCACAATGATGGGTGAAACCAAGCTTCAGGCCCGCATCCCGATACCTCTTTCCCCAGCCGCAGGGCGGCGTCCGTATCTTAGCCGCGCCTTTCAAGGCGCGGTTTTGGCCCGCGTACCGCCTTCACTCATTGCGTCGCAGCGCGACGCCCGAACTGCCGCCATTTCACCAATTCATCACGCTAAATCGTATTAAGGCAGCCGAGTTTCCAAAGTGCTAAAAGTCCACAAGCTGACGAGATTCACACTTTCTCTCCAAATCCTCCGCTATAGCGGTCAACCCCTCTGCGGCATACCTTTCAACAATAAGGAACTTGGCCCCCTTTCCTCGACTTGTGGCTTATGGATGCAGGAGCAAAACGAAAAAGACCTGGTTGAAAAAGCTGAAAAGAATCAAGCCTGGAAATGAATCCGTGAACACGGCAGCATTGCACCCACAGAGTTTAATTTTCGAAGGACTCACCCGTGACTTCAATCATTGAATAAACAGGTACCAAAGAACCAGCGGGCACCACAGATGAGAGGCTGGAAGACGGAACCCGATATTTTCATCGCGAGTTGCGAGATACCATTCTCAGAAACTTACTCCTCGTCGCCATCGGCCACCGCTTTCGGGCATCCGTTATGTGTCAGGGGAACTTCTTGTTTCCTCAGTTTGATAATGAAGCCTTTTTGAAGCTCACCACATGATCTAAAGATCAAGGCCATGTATGGCGCGGTCCACTTTAGTGCAAAGATTCCCACTCATCGAGTGTAGGCTTTGACGCGGCCTCAAGACTTCACGGTCGCTGATCAAGGAACCCTGAAAAGAGGCAACCACCTTGCTCGACACTTTTCTACAGGTCTTCCTCGAAATTCGGAATGGCATCAAGAGCCAGAATAGATCAAATGATCGCAGACGCGAGTTATCACCCTATAACAAAAAAAGGCCCTCTTTGGGAGGGCCCTTCTTGAAAGAAACAAAAGAATTAAAACAGTTCACTCACCGGCAAAGGTGTCAAATCATTGACCCCCTTAGGGAACATGCGTTTGCGGAAAGTCAGGATTTCAGGCTCCTTATCTGTCACCAAAACCACATGCTCGAAATGAGCACTGGGTTTACGATCCTGAGTGATCGCCGTCCAGTTATCGGATAGGACCCGTGTTTTGCCGGTCCCCATATTGATCATGGGTTCGATAGCCAGCGTCATTCCCGACTTCAGACGGGGACGATCCCCTTTCGTCCCATAATTCGGGATTTGCGGCTCCTCATGCAGCTTCCGCCCAACACCATGTCCAACAAATTCACGAACAACCGTGTATCCATACTGAATGACATGCTCTTCAACCGAAGCGCAAAGGTCACCCAGCATCCACCCATCACGGGCATGTCGGATCGCAGCATGCAAGGATTCTTCAGTCGCAGCTAACAAATGCAGCGTTTCTTTGGCGACATTGCCCATGGGAACGGTGAGGGCGTTATCACCAATCCAGCCATTGTACTCAATGCCAACATCGATTTTCACAATGTCACCATCTTGAATGACACGGGGGCCACCAATGCCATGAACCACTTCCTCGTTGATGGAGATACAAATATGGCCAGGAAACTTCCGGTACCCTAAAAAGGCACTTTTACATCCACGCGCCTTCATTTCAGCAGCCGCAAAACGGTCCACCTCTCCAGTGGTCACACCGACGTGAGCCTGAGCTGCCGTCTTTAGGAGGATATCGCGGGCCATTTGACAGGCTTCGCGAATCCCCTGCTGCTGAACGCCGTGGCGAATCGGAATTTTATTGCTGCTGAGAAGTCCCATGGATGAAATCACATGCCTTTGTTGTAGATCAGCCAAGCCACTCCCAGAAGAGTGATCAGGGCGATACCGGTCCAAAGAACCGCGACGGTAGTGGGATTGGCCACTTCACCTGTCTGCTGCATCCGATCAAAGCGACCACGAATACGCCCCTTCTTCAGGAAGCCATCATAGTGACTCTTGAGCAAATGAGTTTCGATCTGACGCATCACGTCCAGAACAACACCCACCAAAATCAGAAGGCTGGTGCCACCGAAGAACTGAGCCGTTTGAGGAGCGATGTCCAGCAGAGAACTGATGACACCAGGCATGACATACAAAGCTGTCAGGAAGATAGCCCCGGCAAAAGTCAGGCGGCTCATCGTGAAGTCCAGGAAGTCAGCCGTCGGTTTACCTGGGCGAATGCCAGGAATGTAACCACCACTTTTCTTCAGATCTTCAGAGATTTGTGTCGGCTGGAACATGGTCGCCACCCAGAAGTAACTGAAGAAGAAAATCAGAGCTGCAGAAAGACCATAATAAATCCACCCTGAAGCGATCGCTGCAGAAAAGCGCTGCACCCAACCCACGTCAGGGAACATCGAAGCAATGATAGAAGAAGGGAAAAGCAAAATCGCCTGAGCGAAAATGATCGGCATCACGCCTGAATAATTGATCTTCAGCGGCAAATATTGCGTCTGACCACCATAGACCTTACGGCCCACCACACGCTTGGCGTATTGAATCACAATTCTCCGCGTCGCCTGAGTCAGCGCAATCACGCCAGCGATAACAACAATCATGAACGCGAGTAGCAGCACCAGCGTAGCAGGCTTGCTCATGTCACCATCCACATTGCCGACGTAGGTCTGCCAAACCTGCACCATCGCACCCGGAAGATCCGAAACGATGTTCACACAAATCAGCAAAGAAACGCCGTTGCCAATGCCGCGATCCGTGATCATCTCACCCAGCCACATCATCAACATGGTGCCTGCAGTGATCGTGATCACCGAAGGAAACACGAAGCTCCAGAAGCCAAAGTCTGGAACAAGCGGACGCTGAAGGCGCTCAATCGTCTCATTCAGGCCACCCAAGAAGATGTTCTGACCTGGATTTTGCAAAGACTGTGCGAGCAAGTAACCCTGGAAGAGGCAAAGTACAATCGTCGCGATTCGGGTATACTGCGTGATCTTCTGCCGCCCACCATCTTCACGAGCCAGCTTGCTCAGACGTGGCACCACAGCCGTGAGGAGCTGCAGCATGATCGATGCACTGATGTAAGGCATGATGCCCAAGGCAAAAATGGCGCAGTTTTGCAGGCCACCACCACTGAACACGTTCAACAAAGCAGCCACCTGAGCAGCTCCCGAGCCGGCATCCGCCGTGCGGGTCTTGATCCACTCGTCAAGCACGGTGACGTCCACACCTGGAAGGGTGATGGAAGCACCGATACGGACGATGACGATCATCGCCAGCGTGAACAAAATTCGGGAACGCAGGTCTGGGACTTTGAAGCTGTTGGCAAAAGCAGAAATCATGAGAAAGGGGAGTATAAGAAAGCGGGCCTAGCCATCTAACAACCGGAAAGGTTGATTGGTGACTGGCCCGCTGACGGGTTGAGTTAGATCTTAAATGATCAGGCTGCGACTGTGCCGCCAGCCTTCTCGATCTTCTCGCGGGCCGAGGCGCTGACATTCTTGATTTCGATGGTCAGCTTGCGGCTGAGGTCACCAGAACCCAGGATCTTAATCGCGTCGCAGTTACGGTTAACGATGTTGTTCTCACGAAGCAGAACTTCGTTGATCACCGTGCCGTCTTCGAAGGCATTCAGAGCACTCACGTTCACGACTTCATAGACATCGCGGAACTGAGCATTGCTGAAACCCTTCTTAGGGAGACGACGGTGAAGTGGCATCTGACCACCTTCGAAGCCTGGACGGATACCGGCACCTGCACGGGCTTTCTGACCTTTGTGTCCTTTACAGGAAGTCTTGCCGTGGCCGGAGCTTTCACCGCAACCGATGCGCTTGCGGCGCTTTTTCGCCCCTGGGCGAGGTTTGACGTCTTGGATTTGCATACTAATTTGAAAATTAAGCTTTGAACTTGGGGATCAATTAGAGAGCTTTCTTCTCTTTGATCTCTTTACCGCGAGCACGCAGGATTTCATCTTTCGGACGCAGGGCGCCGAGAGCAGCCAGGGTGGCCTTAACAACGTTGGCATGGTTGCTGGAACCCAGCGACTTGCCGATCACGTCTTTCACACCAGCGGCTTCCAGCACCGCACGAGCTCCGCCACCGGCAATGATGCCAGTACCAGGAGTTGCAGGCTTAAGCATGATGCAACCACCACCGTGTTCACCGATCACTTCATGAGGGATCGTGTTATTATTCAGGTGAACGCGATTCATGTTCTTGCGGGAAGCTTCAGTCGCTTTCTTGATCGCATCAGCGACTTCGTTAGCCTTACCAAAACCCCAACCCACTTTGCCCTGCTGGTCACCAGCGACGACAAGTGCGGAGAAACTGAAACGACGACCACCTTTAACGACTTTGGCGCATCGGTTGATGTGCACCACTTTTTCAATGGAGTCCGGGCGGGAATCGCCAGAGGATTCGCCGTTAGCGGGACTGAATGTAGCTGCTGCCATAAATGGGATTCGTCGAGATTAGAATTTCAAACCTTTTTCGCGGGCGGCGTCGGCAAGTGCTTTCACTTTGCCGTGGTAGGTGAAGCCACCGCGATCGAAAACCACGGCTGTGATGTTAGCGGCCAAAGCGCGCTCAGCAACAGTCTGACCGACCTTAGCGGCGGTGACGCTGTTAGCGCGGCTTTCGCCAAAGCCTTTTTCCTTCGTGGAAGCAGACACAAGGGTCTTGCCTGCCACGTCGTCAATCAGCTGAGCATACACGTTGGAGTTCGAAAAATAAACTGCCAGACGTGGACGCTGAGGAGTGCCACTGAGGGTCTTGCGGATGCGCGCGTGGATACGCGAGCGGGTAAGTTTGCGGTTCTTCGCTGCCATGATGACTTTCCTCCTATTACTTCACACTCTTGCCTGCCTTGCGGCGGATTTGCTCGCCTGCATAACGAACCCCCTTGGCCTTGTAAGGCTCTGGCGGGTAATAGGCGCGGATATCAGCGGCGAGCTGCCCGACGACCTGCTTGTCGATTCCTTCAATCGCGATCTTCGTGTTATCTGCAACGGTGACTTTCACACCGGCAGGGATCGGATGGAGACGTGGATGCGACTGGCCCAGGTTAAGGTCAATCACGTTCCCTTTCACCGCAGCGCGGAAACCGACGCCGTGGATTTCAAGATTCTTCGTGTAGCCTTTGCTCACGCCTTCGATCATGTTGCTGATCAGGCGCTGGCTGGTGCCATGCATCGCACGAACTGTGCGTTCTTCGCTAGAACGGGTGACGGAAAGCTCTTTGCCTTCGTTAGTCACCGTAACGCCCTGAGGGAGCGTCCAAGTGAGTTTGCCCTTGGGTCCTTCGACGACCACGCCACCAGTGGCGCTGATCTGCACGGTGACCTTGTCCGGGAGAGAAATGGGTTGTTTACCGACTCGTGACATGATGATGATCCTCGTGTTACCAGATTTGCGCCAGAAGTTCGCCGCCCACTTTGGCTTTCTTCGCACGGGCACCAGTCATGATGCCGCGGGATGTGGACAGGATAGAGATGCCAAGGCCGCCGAGCACGCGAGGGATCTCGGTGGAGCCAACATATTTACGCAGACCAGGCTTGCTGATGCGAGTCAGGCTGCGGATGACCGGGGACTTGCCCTGGTACTTGAGTTTCAGTTTGAGACGAGGATGAGTCTCCTTCGTATCCACTTCGTAGCTCCAGATGTAGCCTTCTTCTTGCAAGATGCGGGAAAGCTCAGCCTTCATTTTAGAGAAGGGCACAAACACTTCCTGCTGGCCAGCAGAGGCTGCATTGCGGATGCGGGTAAGGAAATCGGAAATCGGGTCAGTCATGGGACGCGGAATATCGGCTGTTAGGATTAAGCGGCGGCTTCGGCGGACTCACCAGGCTTGGCCTGAGCGGTTTTGCCACGGAAAGGCATGCCGAGAGCGCGCAGCAATTCACGCGCATGATCATCGCTATTGGTCGAGGTTACAAAAGTGATGTCAAAACCCAGAGTGCGCTTGACCTTGTCGAGCTCGATCTCAGGGAAAATGGACTGGTCACTGATGCCAAGGGTATAATTACCACGGCCATCAAAAGCTTTCGGAGCAACACCGCGGAAGTCACGAATACGTGGCACAGCCGTCTTCACCAAACGCATCAGAAAGTCATACATGCGAGTGCCACGAAGGGTCACCTTCACACCGACAGCCTCACCTTCACGCAACTTGAAGTTGGCGATGGCCTTCTTCGAGAGAGTGATAACAGGCTTCTGACCGGTGATCAGAGTCACTTCGTTAACAGCATCTTCAATCGCCTGCTTGCGCTCACCTTGGGAGCCAACGGAGCAGTTGATGACAATCTTCTCAAGCTTAGGGACTTGATGAACGTTTTCGAGAGCGAGCTGCGCTTTGAGCGCATCGCGAACGGTATCTTTATAGAGCTTTTGCAGCAGGGGTTCCATGGATCAGATTTGGCTGAGCTTCCTTTCCTTTGCAGGCCACGCGAAGACGGGGCGCGAAACAAAGGGGGTGAGCATATTCGTTGACTTACTTCTTCTTCGCAACTGTCTTCTTCGTCGTTTTTGCTTTTGTTTCAGCAAGCTTGACGTTGGAGATATGAATCGGGCCTTCTTGCTCGATGATACCACCATTTGGGCGCTCCTGAGAAGGCTTCACAGTCTTCTTGATCATGCGCACACCTTCAACAAGAACTCGGTTCTTAGTGGTCTGCACTTCGATGATGGTGCCCTGTGCACCTTTATGGGCACCGGAGGTGACGACGACGGTGTCGCCTTTTTTGACGTGGGTCTTGATCTGGCTCATAGCACTTCGGGGGCAAGGGAGACGATCTTCATGAAATTCTTGTCGCGCAGCTCACGTGCTACAGGACCGAAGATACGAGTTCCTTTAGGATTGTTGTCTTTGTCAATGATGACGATGGCATTCCGGTCGAAACGGAGGATCGAACCATCATTGCGACGGATTGGGTGCGCGGTACGAACGACCACAGCACGGACGACTTCGCCTTTCTTAACGCTGGCGGTCGGGGTAGATTCACGAACGTGAGCAGTGATGATATCACCAACGTAAGCGAAACGGGTATTCTTCTTGCCGAGCACACCGATCATTTTGGCGACTCGGGCACCGGTGTTATCGGCCACCGGGATTGACGACTCCATTTGCAACATAACTTTTCTTCCTCAGATGAATGGGTTGAACTGTCTCACTCTGGTTAGTGCTTCTGCACTTCGACCAGGTTCCAACGCTTGAGCTTGCTCAGCGGGCGGCATTCGACGATGAGCACTTTGTCACCCACTTTCGCCTGTTCACTTTCGTCATGCGCATAGAACTTGGAAGTCTTGCGAATGATTTTCTTGAAACGTGGGTGTGGCACGCGGCGCTCCACCTCGACCACGATGGTCTTGTTCATCTTGTCGGAAACCACCATGCCAACGCGTTCCTTGCGGACGGGGGCTTTGATAGGTTGCGCTTCTGCGGTTGTAGCCTCACTCATGATTTTGGAAAAAGGTCAGGGGGATTTCGGTAGAGCCTTAAGCAGCCTTGTTGGCGACGGCATGAGCACGATCCGTGATGACGGTCTCAATGCGAGCCACTTCACGACGAAGGACTTTCAGGCGGGATGGGTTTTCAAGCTGACCGCTCTGCTGTTGCAGACGAAGGTTCAGCATTTCCTGGCGCAGCTCACGACGACGGGCGTTGAGCTCTTCGACAGACAGTTCACGGAGTTCTTTGATCTTCATGATGGTCAGGTGCGAGGAATTAGATGGAAGCGGCACGGCTCACGAAACGTGTGCGCAGGCCAAGTTTGTTAGCCGCAAGGCGGCTGGCTTCACGGGCAGTGGCCTCGTTCACACCGGAGATTTCGAAGAGCATGTGCCCTGGAAGCACCACGGCTACCCAGAATTCTGGGGAACCCTTACCTTTACCCATTCGAGTTTCAGGTGGGCGAGCGGTGACTGGCTTATGAGGGAAAATGCGGATGAACACCTTGCCTTTACGCTTGAGGAAGCGGTTGATCGCAACACGGCAAGCTTCGATCTGATTGTTTTTGATCCAGCCACGATCCAGTGTCTGCAAACCAAACTCACCGAAGTCGAGTTTGTTGCCACGGGATGCGGTGCCAGAGCGGCTGCCGCGCTGGGTCTTGCGATGTTTTACACGACTTGGAAGAAGGGCCATAGGTCAACTCCTGTTGGGAATCCTGAAAAGGGGGTTACTTTGAAAATTACTGGGCTGCTGCAGGAGCGGCTTCTGGCTGGGGAGCTGGAGCCTGAGACTGCTGGTAGGAGGACTGACCTCCCTGCTGATAACGTGGCGGGCCGGAGCGCTCACCACCGCGACGTCCGATACCACCGGCGCCACCACCACCACCGCTGTTGCGGTCACCACCACGATCACCACGCTCACGGCGGCGATCATTACGAGGTGTGGTGTTTTCAGGAGCATTGCCACGGTTCATCCAGACTTTGACGCCGATGATGCCGTAAACAGTGCGAGCTTCAGTGAAGCCATAATCAATCGGGATACGCAGAGTCTGAAGAGGCACTTTGCCCTGACGATACTGCTCAGCGCGAGCAATGTCAGCGCCACCGAGACGACCAGCGACGCGGATACGAATGCCTTCGCCACCCATATCCATAGCGGTCTGCACAGCACGCTTCATAGCGCGACGGAAGGAAATACGGCGCTCAAGCTGAACTGCGACGCTTTCAGCGATGAGCTGGGCGTCAAGTTCTGGCTGCTTGATTTCGAAGATATCAATCTTCACCTGCTTGCCACCACACATTTCAGAGACCCTCTGGCTCATCACTTCGATCTCCTGGCCTTTACGGCCGATCACCAGACCCGGACGGGCGGTGTGAAGAGTCACGCGGACCTGGTTCCAGGCGCGCTCAATGATGATCTTCGACAAGGCTGCCTGCATGAGCTTTTCCTTGAGGTACTTGCGGATGGCAAGGTCGCTGTGCAGAGCATCAGCGTATTCTTTCTCAGGAGCGTACCACTTAGAGCGCCAGTCTTTAGAGACTGCGAGGCGGAAGCCGATTGGATTAACTTTCTGTCCCATAAATCAGTGTGTGGTGTCTGAGTGATTATTCGGCGGCGACTTTGGCCTTAGGAGACCGATTTTTACGGACGGGCTTTTCAGCCTCTTCCGGTTTGGCGCCGAGCACGACGGTAATGTGCGTCATGCGTTTTTTGATTGGAGATGCAGAACCGCGTGCACGTGGCGTGATGCGCTTCAGGGCTGGCCCTGGAGTAGCGACGGCACTGCGGACGACGAGTTCATCGGCATCCAGTTCATGATTGTTTTCTGCGTTGGCGACTGCCGAACGAAGAACTTTGCCCACAAGGAACGCTGCCTTCTTCGGAGTGAAGTCGAGAACGCTGAGAGCTTGTGACACCGGCATACCGGTGATTGCCCGTGTGACTTGACGCGCCTTCTGCGACGAGATGCGGGCGTATTTATAGATTGAACGCACTTCCATAACCTTAGAATGATCTGTTGATATCCACTTTGCCTCTGTCTCCGACCTTCACCGGATCAGCTGCGTTTGCTAACTCCTGAACCACTGCACCGCTTACAGAGCTGCGCACTTCAGTGACGAGGATTTTTGCGATGGGTTTGTCCTCGCGATAAATTTCAAATGGCATCCCAGGCTTCACGCCATCACGGGATCCGACTGACAAAACGGCAATGCCAAGATCTGGCTTGAGACTGACAATGCGAGCGTCTTGCAGGTTAGCGGGCTCACTAGGAGCTTCGCTGTTTGGGGTTGCTGCCGCAGTGAGAACTGCTTCAGCTTTAGAAAGAGCCTTCGAAAGGCGATCACTGGATGCTGCATCCGGCGTTTGCACCGTTTTAGCGAACTGCAGAGAGGCCTCGGCCAGCTCCATTAAGCTGTCTGCAAGCTTCTGACGAGAAGTTTCAGCAATCCGAAGATCGCTGAGAGAGGAGAGCAGACGTCCCTGCGTCTGATCCGTTGAGTTTTCCAGAGCTGCGATGCCGAGACCTTCGAGGAGACTGCGAAGTCTCTCATAACGATCCTTCAGCTCGTTAGCTTCCTGGTTGGCAGCAGCCGCGCTTTGCGTCAGTGCATCGGTTTTGTCTTTTGAAGCCGCTAGCTGGGATTCCAGGGCCTGAATCTTCTGTGCAGCAACCTGCAAAGTCATGTTCAACTCCTGAACTTCAAAGGCTGTCTGCGCCTGCGCACCACCTAACACTGCCACCGCTGCAAAAAGCAGCGAAGCGCGCCGGGCTAGATGGTGATGAAGACGAGAGAACATGAAATTCAGAAGTAAACGATGCGCTATTGAAGATTACTTAGCAGCCTTGACGGTGTGGGCACCATGGCCCTTGAAGATACGTGTCAGGGCGAATTCGCCAAGACGGTGTCCCACCATGTTTTCCGTGACGTAAACGCTCACGAAGTCCTTACCGTTGTGCACCAAGAAGGTGTGACCGACAAGGTCAGGAGTGATCATCGAACTGCGAGCCCAAGTTTTCACCGGGCGCTTTTGTCCCGCGTCGTTGAGCTTGTCCACTTTGTCGAGCAGGGCTTGCTGGACAAAAGGTCCTTTTTTGAGTGAGCGTGCCATAGGGCTATTGAATCAGGATTCGGAAAAGAGGTTACTTCTTGGCGTGGCGAGTCTGAACAATCAACTTGTTCGTCGCTTTCTTCTTGTTGCGGGTCTTCTCACCCTTCGCATGGCCCCAAGGGCTGAGAAGGTGCTGACGACCACCACCGGACTTGGAACGACCTTCACCACCACCGTTCGGGTGGTCAATCGGGTTCATACACATACCACGGACGGTTGGGCGGGTGCCCTGCCAGCGTGTGCGGCCAGCCTTACCAGAAACCACATTCATGTGCTCTGTGTTACCGACCTGACCGATCGTAGCGTAGCATTCAGCGTGAATCTTACGGATTTCACCAGAAGGCATGCGCACCAGTGCGTATTCACCTTCACGGTTGGAGAGGATAGCGGCCTGACCAGCAGCGCGGGCGGCAACGCCACCACGACCCTGAGTCAGTTCCACATTGTGGATGGAAGTGCCAAGAGGGATCTTGCGCAGAGGAAGGGCGTTGCCCACATCTGGAGCAGCCTTTTCACCTGCCATCACACTTGCACCCACCTGGAGGTTGTTTGGAGCAAGGATGTAGGCGCGCTGGCCGTCCTTGTATTCCACGAGTGCAATACGTGCGGAGCGGTTAGGATCGTACTCGATAGCGATCACTTTAGCGGCTTCATCACGGCGGACACGTTTGAAATCAATCAAACGGTAGCGGCGCTCATGACCACCACCAATGTGGCGAGTTGTGATACGACCAGTGTTGTTGCGACCGCCGGATTTACGAAGAGCAACGGTGAGGCTGCGCTGCGGGGTGTCCTTAGTGATCTCCTCAAAGGAGTTCCACTCCTTGTAGCGATTGGACGGGGTATTAGGCTTGAAAGTTTTCAGCGCCATGGCTCTGCGTCTTTCTGTTTAAAGGGTTACCGAAATTGAGGATTACACGAGGTCAATGCGCTCGCCGTCTTTCAGACGTACGATGGCCTTTTTCCAGTGATTGGTGCGGCCAGAATCAGCACGACGTTCGCGACGGGCTTTGCCTGCATAGTTGGCGGTGCGGACAGCTTCAACTTTCTTGCCGAAGTGTTTTTCAACCGCTTGCTTGATCTCAAGCTTGTTGGCCTTTGGATGGACGACGAACACATATTCATTGTTCGTTTCGCCAAGCATCGTGGCTTTCTCAGTGAGACGGATCGTTTGGATGATCGTTTGCGGATCTTTCATATTAGACTGCAGTCCTCCGGGCAAGGATTGGGAGAGAGTCAGCGATCACCAGAACCTGCGGATAAAGCAGCAGATGTTCTGCATTGACCTCTTCAGCGGAAATGAGCTGGACATTCTGCACGTTGCGTGCGGAGCGGAAGGTCAGTTCGTCGAATGCGCCGACGATCAGAGTCTTCTTAGCGGTGGAGAGAGCCGAAACGGCACTCACGAAACTTTTGGTCTTGCCATCAGAGACAGCGAAGCCAGGGATGGTAGAGATACCACCGTCGGTGATGCGAGCGGTAAGAGCCGTGCGGAAGGCGAGCTTGCGAACGTTCTTGGTGGTCTTCTTGGACCAATCGCGGGTCTTAGGACCGAAGACAACACCACCGCCGGACCAGATTGGGGAGCGCTTGCTGCCCATACGAGCATTACCAGTGCCCTTCTGATTCCAGAGTTTCGAGCCGGAGCCGGAAACTTCTGCGCGGGATTTTGTATGGGCGTTACCCTGGCGACGATTGGCGCGGTAGGCGACGAGGACGTCGTTAAGTGCTTGCTTGCCCTGATGACCCTCAACGAGGTTCAAGCTGGCCTGCTTGGCGCTTTCAGTGGAAAGTACGGTTGCTGACATGATTCAATTCCTCGGGGTTACTTGGCTGGAGCAAGCTTTTTCTTGGCAGGGCGCACCACGACGATGCTGCCTTTATTACCAGGAATAGCTCCGCTGATAAGAAGCACGCCTTCTTCAGGACGGCTCTGGATGACTTTCAAATTCTGGGTGGTCACACGATCCACACCGTCATGACCTGGCATTTTCTGGTTTTTCCAGACGAGACCTGGAGTCAAGCGGCAACCTATGGAACCTGGACGACGATGCATCATGGAACCGTGCGTTTGTGGCTGACCGGCAAAGTTCCAGCGTTTCACAACGCCCTGGAAACCTTTACCCTTGGTCGTTCCAATCACGTCCACCCACTGACCAGCGCTGAAAAGGCTAGCGTCGATTTTAGCGTCAGCTGCAGGGAGTTGGTCATCGGAGGTCACACGGAATTCCTTGATGATGCGCTTTGGAGCGACGCCGTGCTTCTTGAAGTGTCCGAGCACAGGCTTGGTCATGCGGCTTTCCTTCTGGTCATCGTAACCAAGCTGAACTGCGCTGTAACCATCCTTACCGGATGCCTGCTTCACCTGGACCAAAGCGTTTCCGCTAACATCCACAACTGTGACGGCGATGGCCTCGCCTTTGTCGGTATAGACTTTCGTCATGCCGATCTTTTTGCCAATCAATCCTAAAGACATAGTGATTTACCTCCTGTGGGTCGTTCGAGAAGTGGAACTAGATTTTGATCGTGATGTCCACGCCGGAAGGGAGATTGAGCTTCTTCAGCTCATCCACTGTGCGGGATGTTGGGTCCACGATGTCAAGCAAACGCTTGTGAGTGCGGATTTCGAACTGGTCCATGGACTTCTTGTCCACGTGCGGGGAACGGTTCACGGTAAACTTCTCGATACGGGTCGGAAGAGGGATCGGGCCGGCCACTTTGGCACCCGTGCGCTTCGCTGTTTCTACGATGTCGGCAGTGCTTTTATCAAGCACGCGGTAGTCGTAAGCGCGGAGGCGGATTCTGATTCTCTGATTGCTCATGGCGTGTGTCCGTGAAGGGTTATCTTTAAAATGACTTAGTGCTTAGAACCGCCGCGCTGCTCGACGATCTGCTCAACGATCTGCTGAGGCACCTGCTCGAAGTGGGATGGCTGCATGGAGTAGCTAGCGCGGCCCGAGGAGAGGGTGCGGATGGTGGTAGAGTAACCAAACATCTCTGCCAGAGGCACTTCGGCACGAATGATGGCAGTGGTGCCGCGGGTGTCGATGCCTTGAATTTTACCACGGCGACGGTTAAGGTCACCCATGATGTCACCCTGATAATCTTCAGGCGTGGAGGCTTCCACGGCCATGATTGGCTCCAGCAGGATGCACTTGGCTTTTTTCAGGGCGTCTTTGACGGCAAAGATAGCTGCCATCTTGAACGCGTTTTCGTTGGAGTCCACGTCATGGCTGGATCCATCCACAAGATCAATGTGCATATCGATCACAGGATAACCTGCAATGATGCCATTCAGTGCGGCTTCGATACAACCAGCCTTGGACGGGTTGATGAACTCTTTCGGGATGCTTCCGCCCACGGTCTTGTTTTCGACCACGATACCGGAACCCTTCTCGCCAGGGCGGACCTTGACCACAACGTGACCATACTGACCGCGACCACCAGACTGCTTGACTAATTTACCGTCTCCATCTGCATCCATCGTGAGAGTCTCACGGTAGGCGATCTGCGGCTTGCCGGTGTTGGTTTCGACTTTGTGCTCGCGCTTGAGTCGGTCGCAAAGGATTTCAAGGTGAAGCTCACCCATACCAGCGATGATGGTCTGGCCGGTTTCTTCATCTGTCTTGACGAAGAAGGTTGGATCTTCTTCAGAAAGACGCTGGAGGGCGTTGCCCATTTTTTCCTGGTCACCCTTGGTCTTCGGCTCAACAGCCATCGAGATCACAGGTTCAGGGAAGGTTGGTGGCTCAAGAAGGACTTCAAGGCTTTCGTCGCAGAAAGTATCGCCAGTGCGAACGTCTTTCACGCCGACTAGGGCAGCGATGTCACCAGAATAGCAGCAGTCGATGTCTTTATGGACACTGGCCTGAATCTGAATCAAGCGGCCGACGCGCTCAGACTTGCGAGTGCGGGGATTGTAGATGGTGTCACCCTTACGGACGCAACCAGAATACACGCGGAAGAAAACAAGACGGCCGAATTTGTCAGACCAAAGTTTGAATCCAAGGGCAATGAATTTTCCGTTGTCGTCAGGGATGGCTTCGATTTCGTTTTCAGGCTCATCAATGACATGGCCTTTCTGAGGAGCGATGTCGAGAGGACCAGGGAGGTAATCGATGACGGCATCAATCAAATACTGAACACCCTTGTTTTTGAAGGCGGAACCACCAGCCATCGGGATGATCTTGTTAGCGATCACACAGCGGCGAAGCCCTTCCTTAAGCTGGGCGATGGAAATTGGCTGCTCCTCAAGGAACATCATGCCGATTTCTTCGTCGTGGCTGCAAACTTGGTCCAAAAGACCATCGTAGGCTTCTTTGGCCTTACCGATTTCAGCACCTTCAAGCTCACGCACTTTGTAAGTCGAACCGAAGCGATCATCATCATTATAAATGATGGCTTTGTTGTTCACCACGTCAATCTGACCGGACAAATTGTCTTCGGCACCGATTGGGATGAGGATGGGCCAAGCATTGGCACCAAGTTTTTCACGAACATCTTTCACCACATTATCAAAATTGGCACCTGTGCGGTCCATTTTGTTCACGAAAGCGATACGCGGCACGCCGTATTTTTCAGCCTGGCGATAAACGGTCTCAGACTGTGGCTGGACACCAGCAACACCGCAAAGAACGAAGATGGCACCATCAAGAACACGGAGGGAACGCTCAACTTCAGCGGTGAAGTCCACGTGCCCAGGGGTGTCAATGATATTCACCCGCATGTCTTCCTCTTCACGCATCTTGTAGATGCCAGCTTCCTTAAGCTGTTTCCAACGTGCTGTTACAGCAGCGGAGGTGATGGTGATACCACGCTCTTTTTCCTGCTCCATCCAGTCGGTGGTAGCAGCGCCATCATGAACTTCACCGATTCTATGAATCATCCCTGTGTAAAACAGGATACGCTCAGTCAGAGTGGTCTTACCCGCGTCGATGTGGGCACAGATCCCGATGTTACGGGTGCGCTCCAGAGGATATTCGCGGCTGGGGGAGTTAGGATTCGACATGTGACAGAAGAAGTGTGGTGTGAGCGAGCAGCGTGGTGGGAATAACCGCAATTAGAAGCGGAAGTGAGCAAACGCGCGGTTTGCCTGAGCCTGCTTATGAACGTCATCACGCTTACGGACTGCAGAACCTTGTCCGGTGGAGGCTTCCTTAAGCTCATTTGCCAGTGCGCGGTGCATTGGAACACCTTTGCGACCACGAGCGTAACCAACGATCCAGCGCATAGCCAGAGACTCAGAGCGGGACTGATTCACCTCCAGAGGCACCTGGTAAGTTGCACCACCCACGCGGCGAGCTTTCACTTCGACCTTAGGCTTAGCGTTTTCGATGGCGCGATTGAAGAGATCCAGAGGATCAATGGAATCGGTTTTCTCATTCAGCTGCTCAATGGCGGCATATACAATGCGCTCAGCGAGAGACTTTTTGCCGCTCTGCATGACGCGGGCAATGAGGTGAGCCACAAGCTCGCTATCATAGCGAGAGTCTTTGTGAACAGGCTTGTCGTAAACGCGTTTTCTGCGGGCCATAACGGATAAGGGAACGTGGTGGGCTTAAAGGAGGGATAAAATCAACAAAGGCTTACTTCTTGCCTTTGGCAGGAGCGGCAGCAGCAGCACCCTTCTTCGGACGCTTAGCACCATACTTGGAACGGCCACGGCGGCGCTTGTCCACACCCAAACAGTCAAGGGTACCGCGGACGATGTGATAACGAACACCCGGCAAATCCTTCACACGACCACCACGAACCAGCACGATGCTGTGCTCCTGGAGGTTGTGGCCTTCACCACCGATGTATGCGATGACTTCGAAGCCGTTCGTCAGGCGAACTTTGGCAACCTTACGCAAAGCCGAGTTTGGCTTTTTGGGCGTGCGGGTCATGACCTGAAGGCAAACGCCGCGACGCTGCGGGCAGCTTTCAAGCGCAGGCGACTTCGACTTCACCGCTTTATCTTTGCGGCCGTGTCTGACGAGTTGATTGATGGTGGGCATGGTCTGAAAAATATTCCGTTCCTTAATGGCCGCAGCGGGCATGGAATCAGAAGAAGACAGTGCAACCACCCTCGAGAGGGTTTAGCACAGTGTTTTTCCGGTTCACTGCTCCGATAGCAAAGACTCACTCTCGTGAATCATTAGCCAGCACTCACGGGGAGTGCTTGGGCCGGGGAGCGGGCACTTTGGGTTAGATCCTCTTTTGTGCAAGATGTTTTTCATCTGTTTGTGAAGTTTTTCACAGGTAATTGTCTAGGATAAGTTAACGAATCAGCGTCTTCGCCACCCCTTTTCCACTCAAAGCCATTTGAAATGCTTTTTGTTATCACGCTTCAAAGCCTTGTAAAATGGGCTTTCCAGCGACAACCAACAAATTCAAATACCCAAGAAGCGCTCGTCATTCAGGTTTTATTGTCAAAATGAAGACGCCGATCAGAACTGAGTTATTTACACTAAAATTAAGTTAGGCAGCTTCATTGACCGCCCCTTCCCTGCCCTCTTTACGGCAAAGCCATCTCCAATTGAGATGGCTTTGATCCGTCTAAAACTCTCGAAGTCCTCTTTTATTCGGCGCAATCTGGGCACTGGCCGAAGAATTCCAGCTCATGGTAAAGCTTTTTAAAGCCCGATTTCTGAGCAATCTGCTTCTCCAGCGCCTGTACAGGGCACGAAATATCGAGCTTTTCGATTCTGCCACAGTCATTGCAGATCAGGTAATCGCTATGTTCTCCAGGAAGAATCATCGTGTAGTAGGCAGCACGATCATGCAGGCCTAACCGACGAATGAGAGTGCGCTCCTCCAGCTTCATCAGCAGGCGATAGACGGTGGCTTTATCGGCCCCACTGCCCAAATGCTCAGATTCGGCGATATCCGCCAGCGTCAGAGGCTGGCAGGCATTGATGAGGATGGAGAGCACATCCTCCAGGGCTTTTGTCCGGCGCAGCCCAGATGCACGGGCACGCTCCATGGACTCACGCAGGAGCTTTTCTGGCTCCAGGCGCGCACATCCGTCATGATGATGATGATGGTGTTTGCTCACAATGCTTTTGGTTAACTCTACAGCTCAGTCTAACTCGAAGTTAATCCTTGGTGGCGACGCGATCAATCACCACCCAGGAGAATCCATGGTTAGTCAACTTTACGCTTCAACTGAGGGAAAAGGACCACATCGCGAATGCTTTCGGCCCCGGTCAGCATCATGATGAGGCGGTCAATGCCAATGCCAATGCCGCCTGCAGGCGGCATACCGTGCTCCAGTGCGAGGATGAACTCTTCATCAATCTTCTGGATCTCTTCGCCGGCTTGATGCTCTAGGCGCTGGCGCTGGACGATGGGATCATTGAGCTCTGAATACCCTGGGCTGATCTCCTGGCCATTGATCACCAGCTCATAGACATCCACCACAGAATCATCGTCGGTGTTCTGCTTGGCCAGCGGCACCAATTCCTTGGGCACGTGTGTGACAAAGAGGGGATTAAAACTCTTTTCCTCCACGAGCTTTTCAAAGATTTTCTGGTCGAGCTCATAGTGCTCATCCCCGGCGTGGATCTCATGCACGCCCAAGCCTTGGGCACGCTCCACCTTGGACTCTTTGCTGAGACTGAACCAGTCATCCCCCACAGCACCTTTGATGAGGTCGCGATATGGCGTGCGCTTCCAGGGACGGCTGAGATCAATGAAAGCGTCTTCGCTGAGGGTATCCAACTTCGCCAGCATGGCGTCAAAGAAGCCCTTTTGCCCAGGATTCAGTTCTTTTTCACACAGGCCCAGGAATCGGCCCAGTTCGGCACGCGCCGTTTGAGCGATCGCAGAGGCTTTTTCATGATCCAGCTCATTCAGGGCCTTGTGGGCCATGGCAATGACGGTCTGGAACTCCGTGTTCGCCTCGGCAGATAGCACGAGGGAATGCTCCTGAACAAGCCGAGGAATCATGAACAGAATGGCGCGGATTTCGGTGACTCGATTGCGCTTGATGCGCAGACCGCCACAGAACTTCTCGGCGAGGTGACAAACGAGGCTTTCCACCAGATCGGCCATCTGCTCAAAGTCAGAATAGGCCCAGTAAGCCTCTAGCATGGTGAATTCCGGGTTGTGACGGCGGCTCACGCCTTCATTGCGGAAGTTGCGATTCAGCTCATACACCTTGGTGAAACCGCCCACCAGCAGCCTTTTCAGATACAGCTCTGGGGCGATACGCAGGTACATTTTCTGGTCCAGCGCATTGAAATAAGTCTCAAACGGGCGTGCAGCAGCTCCCCCAGGGACATCCTGCATCATCGGGGTCTCCACTTCGAGGAAGTCGCGCGCGTTGAGGAAGCTGCGGATTTCCGCCACCATCTTGCTGCGAGTCACGAAAATTTCGCGGCTCTGCTCATTAGAAATCAGGTCCAGATAACGCTGGCGATACTTGATCTCACGGTCGGCAATGCCGTGCCATTTATCGGGCAGCGGGCGCAGGGCCTTGCTCATGGGCGTGAGGGTCTTCACATGGATGGAGTTTTCACCCTTTTTGGTGACAAAGCTCAGGCCTTCGATGGCAACGAAGTCACCGATGTCAATCTGGTGGACAAAGAGGTCATAGGCTTCATCACCCACATCGTTTTTGCTCAGGTAGCACTGGATGCGGCCTGTAATGTCACCGATGTCAAAGAAGGTAGCTTTACCCATCTGGCGGCGGGAAAGAATGCGGCCCGCGATGCGGACATCCAGACCTTCTGTGAAGTTCGCCTTCAGAGTGCCTGGAGCATGAGTGACCTCAAACTTGCCACCGAAGGCTGCAATGCCACGTTTCTGGAGCTCCTCCAGCTTGTGACGGCGAAATTGAAGCAGCTCGGATTCAGTGTGTTCAGGGGCAGGTTGCATGGTCAGACGAATAATGGGGCAGTGTCTTTAACTGATTTGCAGCTGTTTACCACTGCAAAACCGCATTCGCCGCCGGGTAGAAGTGTGGAGAGCATGATGACGCCTTGCTTAAAAGCATCCTCAAAGCTGCACCGTCACCCTCAGCCCATCAGGGCTACGGCGATGGAATCCACCAGGGGCTTGCCTTCACGAGTGAGGATGATGTGACCGTTTTTGAGCATGAGCAGGCCTTCACTCTCGAGGGTGGTCAGCATGCGTGCTTGCTCAGGCAGCACCAGTTCCACAGGGAGACCACGGATAGTGCGTAGCTCCAGGCCAAAGCGCTCCGTGCGCCGACGGTCTTCGGTCAGTTCTTCGCCAGGTTGCGCCGTCCCCTGCCCCGCCTGGATGAGGTCCATGTAGCGCGCGGTGTCAGGGATGTTTTGCCAGCGCTGGCCTGCGACAGTGGAGTACGCACTGGGGCCCAGGCCCAAATATTCCTCGCCTAACCAATAACTCTCATTGTGGCTGGAGCGGAAGCCGGACTTTGCGTAATTGCTGATCTCGTAATGCTGATAGCCAGCGGCCTCTAACCGATCCAGCGCCCGATAAAAAAACTCGGCATCGCGGCCTTCGTCCTCTTGATATTGCCCCTTGCGCAGTCGCTGGAAAAACTCCGTGTCCTCCTCGTAGTTCAGATTGTAGGCCGAGATGTGATCCGGCTGCAGAGAGATGGTTTTTTCCACCGTTTCCGTCCAGGTTTGCAGGCTCTGCCCTGGAATTGAGAACATGAGGTCTAGGCTGACGCTGTCAAAACCGGCTCCACGCAAAAGTTGATACGTTTCCTCGGCATCCGCTGGGGCGTGATCGCGACCCAAGATCTTCAGCGTGGGCTCATCCCAGGCCTGAATGCCCAAACTGATGCGGGAAACACCCTGGCTGCGCATCATGGCGGCTTTACTCGCCGTGATGGTGCGCGGATTCACCTCGCTGGTGTATTCTGTGACCTGTGAGAAATCGAAAATCTTTCGCAGCCCCGAAAGCAGACGCTCCAGATGTTTTTCGCTCAGAGCCGTAGGCGTACCGCCGCCGAAATAGACCGTGCGGAGGTCCAGAGCCCGCTGGGCCTGTTCGCGCCGCGCTTCAGCCAGCACCGCCTCAACGAACCCTGCCATGTCCGTGCTGCCGTGCTGATGCTTGTAAAAAGAACAGTAGGGGCAGATACGATGGCAAAAAGGGATATGGACGTAGAGGTGCTGAATCACGGGCCTGCCACTATGGCATAAAAAGAGGGAAAGCATGAGAAAAAGACACTGCCTAACCCACAACAAAACGGACCCAGGTTTTCACCTGGGTCCATTCACATTCATTGAACTGGATAGCTAAGGCCTAACTTTTGTTCGGCAAGTCCACCAGCATCTGCGCGTTGCTTGGGTAACGCTCCATGAGGGTTAGCACGCGCTGGATGGCATCAATCGGCTTATGCCCGGCGAGGCCACGACGCAGCATGTGAATCTTGTCGAGCTGGAACGACTGCAGCAGCAATTCTTCGCGACGAGTGCCCGACTTGAAGATGTTCACGGCGGGGTAGTAGAACTGTTCGGCAATTTTGCGATCCAGCACCAACTCCATGTTTCCGGTGCCCTTGAACTCCTGGAAAATGAGGTCATCCATGCGGCTGCCCGTTTCCACCAAGGCAGTGGCTAGAACGGTGAGGCTGCCTGCCTGACGCGTGTTTCGCGCAGCGGCAAAGAGGCGACGAGGGATCTCCATCGCCCCCACGCCCATACCACCACTCATGGTGGCGCCGCCCTGCTTGGCGTTGTTAAAAGCACGAGCCAGACGAGTGATCGAATCCATGAGCATGAAGACATGCTCACCGCACTCCACCAGGCGCTTCGCACGCTCCACCGCAAAAGCGGCGATGCGGGTGTGGCTCTTGATGTCTTGATCGTTCGAGCTGGCGTAGATTTCCGCCTTCGGCAGGATGCGCTTGAATTCGGTCACTTCTTCTGGGCGCTCATCCACCAGCAGGATCATGAGATGCATGCCAGGATGGTTGGCCACGACTGCTTCAGCAATGTGCTGGAGCATGGTGGTCTTACCCGCACGCGGGGGAGCCACGATGAGGCCACGCTGACCACGCCCCACGGGAGTGAACATGTCAATCACACGTGTGGTTAGGCGATCCTTGGTCGTCTCGAGCTGGATCTTTTTAGTCGGGTTCGTCGCCTTCAGTTCTTCAAACAGAGGCAGGTCACGGATCGACTCAGGCACACGTCCGTTCACTTCCGCGACGGTGCTGACCTGAAGTCCGCGCTGCCCTTTTTGCGCGACACCTTTGACCTGCATGCCTTCACGCAGACCATACTGACGGATGAAATCCGCCGAGATAAAGGCATCGTTCGGGTGCTGGATGTACATCCGGTCACGCTGGCGCAGGAAACCGTAGCCTTTAGGCGTCAGCTCCAGGATGCCATCGGCAGGCTCAGGCGGTCCCAAGGGGATTTCAGAAGGGCGGTTGCGCTCTTCATCACCGCCGGGTTGAGCTTCTGAATTCTGATGACGTTGCTGCGGCGCATAAGGCTGGCCATTGCCATTATTACCGTTGCCACCATTGGCCTGCTGACGAGCGATCTTTTCCTGGCGGAAACGCTCACGACGCTCCTTCCAGCGCTCAAATTTCGACTTGCGGCGCTCTCCAGGTTGTCCATCTCCAGGTTGACCGTTTGACTCACCCGTAGGGCCACGTGGCGCCTGCTGGTTGTCATATGGGCGCTGGTGGTGCCGTGGGGCCGCAGCCTCAGACTGAGCCACTGGGGGATTTTCGACCGGGCGGGAGACAACTGGGGCCTCCTCAATAACGGGCTGAGGTGCCTCAACCACCGCCGGTGCGGGTGCAGGCTCAGGTGCTGCTACCACCGGAACTTTAGCAACAGGGGCTTCCACTGCGGGCTCAGCCTCAGCAGCTTGCATTTGGGCCAGCATTTCAGCAGCCTTTTTCAGCACGGCAGATTTGCGTGCAGGCTTGGCCTTTTTCGTGGCAGGAGCTTCGACGGCTGGAATCTCAGCCACAGGCTCGATCACCGGCACGGGCGCTTTTGGCACTTCCACTTCAGCCGGAGTCTTCGACTCCTTGACCTTAGCGGCCTTTTTAGCAGGTGCCTTTTTCGCCACGACACTTTTGGTTGGGGCTTCTTTCACCGCCACCGCTTTGGTCGCGACTTTCTTTACTGCTGCTTTTTTCGCAGGAGCTTTTTTTGCCCCCTTGGTAGGCTTGGATTCTTTGGCAGACAGATCGAGCAGGAGTTCTTCGCTCATGGTTTTTTCAAAATTGGTTAGGACAGTTCATCGGCGATCTCATCGGCGATTTCGAAGTTTGCGTGCACGTTCTGGGTATCGTCGTAGTCGTCGAGGACGTCGTAGAGCTTGATGATGGAGCGCCCCAGCTCGACATCTGTGATGGTCACCGTCGTGCTGGGTTGATAAATGAGGTTCTGTGACTTTGTAGTCACCCCCTTCTCACGCAGCGCGCTGGCCACCTGGAAGGTTTGTTCAAAGGTGGTGTAGAGGATCCAGTCATCCCCATCGTCCTGGACATCGTCGGCTCCCGCTTCCAGGGCCAGTTCTGTCACGGCATCCTCCGTGAGAGAGCCTTTTTCAATGCGGATCTCGCCACGCCGGGTGAACATGTAAGCCACGCTGCCAGCATCGGCAAAGGTGCCCTGGTTTTTACCAAACAGCACCCGCAGATCATTGGCCGCACGATTGCGATTGTCGGTCACGACTTCCACCATCAGCGCCACGCCCCCTGGGCCGTAGCCTTCATACGTGATTTCTTCAATGGCCGCGCCTTCAAGCTCGCCCACACCTTTTTTGATGGCGCGTTCGATGTTGTCATTCGGCACGTTCGCCGCGCGTGCAGCCAGGATGGCGGAACGCAGACGGGCGTTTAGATCGGGGTTGGAGCCGCCATTCTTCGCGGCCACGGTCAGCTCCTTCGAAAGTTTGCTGAAAACCTTGCCACGCTTCACGTCCACCACGGCCTTGATGTGCTTGACCTTGGACCACTTGTTATGTCCTGCCATGTTGCGATGTCTGGGGTTGGGGGAAAAATGGAAGGGTGCACCGGCGCTTCGCGGGCGGCGGGTCCCATTCGGGAGGAATGAATGAAAATGGTAAAGAGCGGGCTTGCCGCGGTGTCTGCTCTGAAACAAGCCGAAGCCCGTTGCAGGAAAGGATTTCGTGAGCCTTGGCTTTTTGAAATCGCAGCTCCAATCGCCGGAGCAGTCACCAGTGTTCACCTGATTGAGAGAACCAGGAACGATGAGAGTGTGCGGGAGAGCAGGCCGGGATGCAAGGTGTTTTTTCTTCGATGCCGGATGATGGAGTCGTGTTATCGTCTTGCATGCCCGATCCAACCCCTTCTCTCAGCCCTCGTGAACAGCATGGTTTTGTACGTGTTGCCACAGTGTCTCCGGAGCTGAAACTGGGCGATGTGGCCGCCAATGTGGCCATCCTTCGCACAGAAATGCAGCACCTCGCCAGCCAGGGTTGCCGCCTTATCGTTTTTCCTGAACTCAGTCTCACAGGGTATTCTTGTGCGGATCTTTTTTACCAACGCAGCCTCCAACAGCAGGCTCTAGCGGGGGTCAAACAACTCGCAGAAGCCAATGCTGGCCTGGGGTGTTGCGTTGTTGTAGGCCTGCCTCTCGCGGTTCAGAGCCGACTGTACAATGTGGCCGCCGTCATTGCTGACGGGGAGATCCTCGGTTTCGTGCCTAAAACCTTCCTACCTAATTCAGGCGAGTTTTATGAACGGCGCTGGTTCTCCCCCGCCACCACGCTCACTGACACTCACACCGAGGGAGACGGCATCCCCATCGGCGCGGACTTGCTCTTTGAGGCTACCGATCTACCAGGCTTCGTGCTCGGCGTGGAGATCTGTGAAGATCTCTGGACGGTGATCCCTCCTTCCAGCCATGCCGCCCTCGCTGGAGCTACCTTGCTGGCAAATCCTTCTGCCAGCAATGAAGTGCTGGGGAAATTCACGTATCGTCGCCAGCTCATCACTCAACAAAGCGCACGCTGCCTCGCGGCCTATATTTACGCCAGCGCAGGCGCTGGGGAATCCAGCACGGACACGGTTTATTCAGGCCACGGTCTCATCGCTGAAAACGGTTCTTTGTTAGGCGAGACGGAGCGTTTCGCTTTTGAAACCAGGGTCGCCATCGCTGATGTGGACCTCCAGCGTTTGGAGCACGAGCGAGTGCGCAATACAGCGTTTCGGGATGCTCCTGCCACACAGTCCTATTCTCGCATCACTTTTAATTTAGGGGAGCCCAACGCTGAAACAGGCACAGCTTTGCGGCGCCCCCTATCTGCCCACCCGTTTGTTCCGCCAGCAGGGGCCGATCGAAAAGCCGTGTGTGAAGAGATCTTCGCCATCCAGGCCACCGCCCTCGCCCGTCGGCTGCGCCAAACCCGCAGTAAGACGGCCGTGCTCGGCCTGTCGGGTGGATTGGATTCCACCCTCGCCCTTTTGGTGATGGTGGAGGCGCTGAAGCGGGCAGGCATGCCCCAGGAATCGGCCTTAACGATCACCATGCCTGGCTTTGGCACCACTGCTAGGACCAAAGGCAATGCAGAAAAACTGGCCGAAGCCCTAGGCATTTCGCTTCGCACCATCAGCATCGCCGCAGCTGTGGAGCAGCACTTCAAGGACATCGGCCATCCTGCCGGCCTCCATGACATCACCTATGAAAATGCCCAGGCTCGCGAGCGTACTCAAGTGCTCATGGATGTGGCTAACCAAAGAGGTGGCATCGTCATTGGCACAGGGGATTTGTCTGAATCAGCTCTGGGCTGGTGCACCTTCAATGGCGACCACATGTCCATGTATCATGTGAATGCCGGTGTGCCCAAAACCCTGGTGAAATACCTCATCGAATGGTGTGCTACAGAACTGTATGCCACTGAGGCAGGGGCTATTTTACAAGACATCATTGATACCCCCATCTCACCCGAGCTGCTGCCTTTAGCTGCCGATGGTAGCATGGAGCAAAAGACGGAAGACACCGTGGGCCCTTATGAATTGCACGACTTCTTCCTCTTCCACTTCATCCGTCATGGGTGCGACCAGGCAAAGATCCGTTTCCTCGCTCTCCAGGCCTTTGAGGGAAAATATCCAGCCGAAGTGGTGGATCAATGGTTAGCCACCTTCCTGCGCCGGTTTGCCCAGAGCCAGTTTAAGCGGTCTTCCATGCCAGATGGCCCGAAAGTGGGCTCGGTAGCCCTGTCTCCACGGGGAGACTGGCGCATGCCTAGCGACTATGCAGGTAGCCTGTGAGTGCGATTTAACCGCCTAGGTTCCCCCTTTGGAGGCCTAGGCGGGCATCGTATTGGCCTATTATCTACCAATGCAGCGCATCTGGGCTACTTTTCCGGTTGCCGTCTGAGGGCCAGCGGCTTACTTGCGCGCCCGTTTCACATTCCGCCAGCCATGCTTGAATTTTTCCGCCGCCATCGTGGTGCCTTCCTCATCACCGTCACCGTGATCATCATCATCAGCTTCTCCGTTTGGGGTGGCTGGAAAAGTGGCCGCGAGAGCCTTGAGGCTCAGCCGACCGATACCGCCTTTACGATTTACGGGCGTAACTACACCATTGCCGAAGCCCAGCGCCTCGGCCGTCGCATGCAGATGATTTACAATCTGCAAATGTTTGAGCTGCTGAGCCTCTCCCGCATTGGCTCCCAGGAAGACCAGAACAACAACATCGTCATCAACCAGCTCATTCTTCAACATGAAATGGATCGTCTGGGCATCCATCCGAGCGATGGCGAGGCCAAAGAAGCCATGAAGAAGCTGCCGACCTTCCAGGAAAACGGTGCCTTCAGTGCAGAGCGCGCTTACAACGTGGAGCAAATGCTGGCGGCCAATGGCTTCAATAGCTCGGACCTGCTGGAAATCGTCAAACTCAGCATCGGCTTCAGCAAGCTGCGTGACCTCATCGGCAAAAACTACGCCGCCAGCCCCCTGGAGGCTGAAAAAGCCTACGCAAGCGAATACCAGACGCTCAAGGTGAACACGCTGAGCTTCAACCTGGAAGACTTTAAAAAAACCGCCGTGGTTAAGGATGAAGAGATCCAGAAATACTACGACGAGAAGAAAGAAAGCTACAAGTCCGCTGGCAAGCGCGCCATCAGCTACGTGTACTTTGAAAATCCAAAAGCAGACGACAAGAAGTCCGCTGAAGACCGCAAAAAGGAAGAGTCTGCCGTGGTGGACCGCGTGAACAAATTCAACGACGCGAGCATCCTGCCTGCCGCCAAGTTTGACGACATCGCCAAGACACAAAAAGAAACCGTGCTGAAGGCTGACCTCTTCACCCAGGACGCACCTCCAGAAGCCCTTAAGGCTGAGAAAGAACTCGTGGAAGCTGTCTTCGCACTGAACCCTGAAGTGCGCCCGATTAGCGACCCCATCAAAGGCAGCAATGGCTACTACATCTTCTCCGTCACCAAGTCTGAAGAACCAAAACAGCAGGAACTGGCGGAAGTGAAAGACAAGATCAAGGAAGCTCTAGTTGCCCAGAAAGCCCAGGAAGCTCTCACCAAGGCCGCCAATGACGCCCGCACCGCTCTGGCTGAAGGCCTGAAGGCAGGCAAGAAAATCGAAGATCTGGCCAAGGAAAAGAAACTCACCCTTTCCCCTCTCACGGACATCACCGTGGCAGAACCTGCCATGGAAGTAGCCAGCAGCAATCTCATCGCCGGCCAGGCCCGTGATACTGCGGCGGGTGAACTCTCCAAGGTGATTGACACTGAAACAGGCTCCCTTCTGGTCTATGTGAGTGCCAAGGAACTGCGCAAGCGCGACGACAGCAAAGCCCTGCGTGAAAACATGAGCAATGGCCGCGCCGACCAGGAGCGCACTCGTCTGTTTGACGCTTGGTTCTCCCGCCGCCGCGAAGAGTCCAAGCCAAAGATGCTCATCACCCAGGCTTAATCGCCTGATGGAGGGACCGTAAAACCATGAGCGACACGATCCCTCTCGAAGATTTGTTTGATGAAGCCAACGGTCATCTGGCCGTTGGCGAATTGGAGGAAGCCGTTGTCATTTATCGGCAATGCGTGGCCCGTGACCCTCAGTTTTTCGATGGTTGGCAGGCTCTAGGAATGGCTCTGCTCAAAATCAACGAGGTGAAGGAAGCCATCGGCGCTGGGCTCATGGCTACCACGTTGAAGCCCAATGATCTCCTGGCCTGGACGGGCCTGTCCCAGATGTATGTGCGCAACGGCCAAATCGCCGAAGCCGAAGATGCCAAGGGCAAAGCCCGCATCCTGTCTCTGGGTGGCAAAGTGGTGAAAGAATAACAGGGGAACATCCCCTGCTCTCCAGCGCCGCTAAATCGCGGTGGGCTTTATTTTTCCACCGGTTTCCCTGCTTTCACCCAATCGGCCATACCGCCATCGAGGTGGTAAATCTCAGTGAAACCAGCTTGCTCTAACTTGGGCAATGAACGCGTGCTGCGCCCTCCTGCTTGGCAATGAACCAACACAGGTTTGGTCTTGTCCACAGCCTCCAGCTTTTTGGCAAAGTCTTTGGAGAGGATATCCACATTAGAGGCCCCTTTAATGTGACCTTCCTTGTATTCGTCCTCGGTGCGCACATCCAGCACAGTCACTTTGCCTTCAGCCACCAGTTGGGCGGCCTTCTCAGCATCCACATGCTTCACTTTGTCTTCAGCAAATCCAGCCAAAGGCATCAGGCAGAGGGCGGCGATAAAAGAGAGACGTTTCATCAATAAAAGGGGCTGTAAAATTGAACTGACGCTGAAACCAAGCGGGCTGTGAGTTGAATCACAGCCCGCCGAAGAGACAGATGGATTAGGCCTTCGCGGCTTCGTAGCCTTTGGCCACCGCCGTCCAGTTCACCACATTCCACCAAGCGGTGATGTAGTCGGGGCGCTTGTTTTGATACTTGAGATAATAAGCATGCTCCCAGACGTCCAGGCCCAGGATTGGGGTGCCCAGATCCGTATCTGGCACGAGTCCCTTCATCAGCGGATTGTCTTGGTTCGGCGTCGAGGTCACAGCCAGTTTGCCGTCCTTTTTGACGATCAGCCAGGCCCAGCCAGAGCCAAAGCGCTTGGTGCCGGCCTCTCCGAAGAGTTTTTTGAAGTCATCCAGGCTGCCAAAGGTGCTTTGGATCGCTTCGCCCAGCTTGCCTTCAGGGGTGCTCGGGCCACTGCCAGCGGGAGCCATCCACTGCCAAAACCAGCTATGGTTCACATGCCCGCCGCCGTTGTTACGGATGGCGGCCAGGGAATCGGCTGGCACTTTGGAAAGGTCGGAGATCAGTTCCACGACGTTACTGGTCTGGATCTTCGCGGCTTCCAGGGCTTTGGTCAGATTGGTAATGTAGGCCACATGGTGTTTGCCAAAATGGATGTTCATCGTGGTGGCATCAATGTGCGGCTCCAGGGCCTCAGGAGGGTAAGGCAGAGCAGCCTGCTCTAGCGTGATGCCAGAGGCGGCCTGGGCCCCCGTGGAAATGAGCGAGCCTGCAACGGCGGCCCCGGTAGTGGTAATGAAAAAGCGGCGGTTCATGGTAAACGAGTCAATCTCAGGGTTCAGTGGCCAGTGACTTTTGCCACTCGCATACGGATTACGTTGCATGGCGGCGAAAGTCACGGCTGATTTGTATTCGTAATGTCCCTCTTTATCCCGCCTGATTATTTTCGAGAACTCGCTGCCCGTGAAATTTTTCCTGATCCCACCCGCCCACTGGAAGTGGAGCTGGGCTGTGGCGACGGCACCTTTTTAGTTGGCATGGCGCAGGAGCATCCCGAGCGGGACTTTCTAGGTGTGGAAAGAATGCTGGGCCGGGTGTCTAAGACCAGCCGCAAAATCAACCGCGCAGGTTTGACCAATGCCCACGTCATGCGCCTGGAAAGTGGCTACACCACGGGCTGGATTCTCCCCACGGAGGGTGTCACGCGCATGCACCTGCTGTGTCCAGACCCATGGCCCAAAAAGCGCCATGCAGCGCGCCGCCTGGTGAATCAGGACGAATTCCTCAGCGGTCTCGCCCGCATCTTGAAGCTAGGAGGCGAGTTCCTCCTGAAAACGGATGACCAGGTGTATTTTGAAGATGCCCTCGCCAGCCTCGGTGCTCGCCCGCAGTTTGAGCGCCTGGAATGGCCAGAGAATGCCTTCTTTTATCCCACCACGGACTTTGAACAGCACTGGCTGGAAAGCGGCCGCCAGATCCACCGCGCTCGCTGGAGGCGAGTCAGCTAGCGCTCATTCACTGAAGGGTATTGATGCCTTTTTCGAGCCCATGCATCATGGGCTCGATGAAGCGATACCCCTGAGGCAGTTCGATGCGGGCTAGTTCCCCCACTTCGGTGAAATACCAGCGCACCTCTTCAAGCTGCATCACCTTCAAGGTCACGATGTAACAGCGGCGCTGTTTGCCCGCCAAATCCATCACGCCTTCACGCGCCGTCAGCGGCACAGACTTCGCTTGTTCCTGGACCTTAGAGAGTTGGTTCAGCCAATCGTAGTCTCCGCCCAAAGTGCCTTTCACCGCCATCAGGGTCTGCACAAACTGAGTGTTCATCATCAGTTGGCCGTTTTTTTTCACCTCCATGGCGGGCAATTTATCGCCCTCTTTCCAGGCCACTGTCGCCAGAACATTCGCCGACGTGGATTTGAGCTCCAGGTCCAGGCTGCGCCAGTGCTCGCCATTGGCCAGTTCCCCACTGAGCCTGTAGGTGATGTCATGGACCACTTTACCCTCATCGGGCAATTCCAGAGTGCCACTCGCCAGAACGGAATAGACCGCCGGCACAGCATGCTCTTCATCTTTCCGGATGGTGAAACTGGTGTGACCGATCTTTTCCTTTTGATGGTAAAGATGCAGCGTGTTGTTAAACGCGGCGGCCTCGGCCAAGAACAGGTCAAAGACGAAACGTGGCGGCACCACGGCAAAGCGAGATTGATCGGGAAAGTAGGTATCCCGAATCAGCAGCCCCATCATCGCAGCCCAGAATAGCACAATGATGGCCGATAGTATGCGCCACAGCATGAATGACATACTGATGCCAAACCCACCTGGATGTAAAGATCAGGCGATCAGCTTCTTCACTAAATTTCCGGCCACCCCCGTCAGGCGCACATCCAGCCCCTGGAATTTTACCGTCAATCGTTTGTGATCAATGCCCAGCAAATGCAGCATCGTGGTGTGCAGATCGTGCACATGCACCACATCCTCCACGGCGCGATACCCCAGCTCATCCGTCGCCCCATAGCTAAAGCCCGGCTTCACACCACCACCTGCCATGAAAACATTGAAGGCCAGGATGTGGTGATCCCGTCCGGTCCCCTGCCCCATTGGCGTGCGACCAAATTCACCGCCCCAGAGAATGAGCGTGTCCTCCAGCATCCCGCGCTGTTTTAGGTCTTTGATGAGAGCCGCCGTGGCTTGATCCACATCCTGCGCTGAGGTTTTCATTCCTTCCACAATGCCGCCATGGTGATCCCAAGCGCGATGGTAAAGCTGGATCATACGCACTCCGCGCTCAGCCATTCGGCGGGCTAACAAACAGTTCGAGGCAAAGCTGCCATCTCCAGGTTCCTTCACCCCGTAGAGATCCAAGATGTGTTGTGGTTCGCTCTTCACGTCCGTGAGTTCCGGCACACTGGCCTGCATCTTAAAGGCCATTTCATACTGAGCGATGCGGGTCTGGATTTCCGGGTCCAGCTTTTCTTCCATGAGCATGCCATTCAGCCGTTGGATTTCCTCAACCACCTGCCGCTGCGTGCTTTGGCAGACACCGTCTGGGCTGCCCAGGTAATGTACCGGTTGCCCCTTCGCCTGAAACTGGATACCCTGATACTTACTGGGCAAAATCCCGGCGGACCACTGCCGGGCAGAAACTGGCTGCTGCCCCGTTTTTCCAGCCGAAGTCAGCACCACAAAACCCGGCAGATCACTCGTCTCGCAGCCCAGCCCATACAGCAGCCAGGAGCCCATGCTGGGCCGTCCTTTGATGATGCTGCCAGTGTTCATGAAGGCATGAGCCGTGTCATGATTGATTTGCTCCGTCTGCATGGAGCGCACGATGCACAAATCATCTGCCACACTGCCGATGTGCGGAAACAGCTCCGAAATCTCTTGGCCACTTTGCCCCCACTTTTTGAACTCACAAAAAGCTCCACGAGCTTTTAGCTCCGCGCCCTGGAGCTGAGCCAGTTGCTGCCCTTTCGTAAACGATTCAGGGAAGGCCTTGCCATCCAGTTCTTTCAACTTCGGTTTCCAGTCAAAAGTCTCCAGGTGTGAAGGGCCACCCGCCATGCAGAGAAAGATCACCCGCTTGGCCTTCACAGGCAAGTGCGGTCGTAGCATCGCTCCAGCAACCCCGCCCATCGCCTGAGATGTCAATCCCGCCAGAGCCATCCCACCTAATCCATAGGCCGACTGCGTCAAAAATGCGCGTCGGTTTATATTTAAAGCATGGGTCGTTGGGTCAAAGGCATTCATGCAAGTGGAGACAAATACGTCTCAGCATACCCTGCCCTTACCTGCGAAAGCCAGCCTTCCTTGATGGAGATTTCGCGCATACCGATCAGATCAACAGGAGGTCCGTTTCCATATGGGGAAACGGATCCCCTTTATAAAGTGGCTTCACGTGCAGCCACGCAGAAAAAAGAGCACGAGGAGAATGGGGACGGGAATACCGATCAGCCACAAAAAGATCCAGCCGATTTTACCCGATTCACGAGGGCGATTCATTGAGGTTTTCATAAACGATTCCTTTCTGGTTGGTTACTCAGTCACCCAGAATTCGGATCAGCCCCCTACCCCAGCCCTGTTTTTTTAACTCCGTAGTGATCATGCCTCACTTCTTTTCAATTCACTCTTCCGAGATCATCCGCCTAGCCTTTTCCACTTCCCCAGACCTCCATCCGCGCTAGGCTCACACCCAATGTCCAAACGTCTCTTTCTGCTCGATGGCATGGCGCTGCTCTACCGTGCCCACTTTGCTTTCATCAAAAATCCCATTCGCACCAGCGACGGGTTGAACACCTCGGCTCTCTACGGCTTTACCAACACCCTTCTCGACATCATCAAAAGCTGGCAGCCGACTCATCTGGCGGTGGTTTTGGACACGTCAGCACCCACACCACGTCACGAAATTTTCCCCGAGTACAAAGCCCAGCGAGAGGAAATGCCGGAGGATCTCTCGATGGCGATTCCTCAGATCCATCGCCTGTGCGCGGCCATGAACGTTCCGCTGCTTACCCGAGATGGTTACGAGGCCGACGACATCATTGGCATCCTCGCCAAAAGATCCGAAGGCAAGGATTTCGAGACTTACATGGTCACTCCAGACAAGGACTTTGGCCAGCTAGTCTCAGACAGCGTGAAGATCTACAAACCCGGCCGCCAGGGTAGCGATGTGGAAATCCTCGGCGTGGCTGAAGTCTGCGCTCGCTGGGGTATTGAGCGGCCTGAGCAAGTGGTGGATATCTTGGCCCTCATGGGAGATGCGGTGGATAACATCCCCGGCATTCCTGGCTTTGGTGAAAAGACCGCCACCAGCCTCATCCAGCAATACGGCAGCCTGGAAAACCTCATTGCCAATGCGGATAAGCTCAAAGGCAAGCAGAAGGAAAAGGTGGAGCAAAATGTGGAGAAGGCCATCCTTTCCAAGCAGCTCGCTACCATCATGCATGATGCGCCGCTGGAGGTGGAGCTCGACGCCCTCGGCGTTAAAGCTCACGATGATGAAGCCCTGAAAGCCCTGTTCACTGAGTTTGAATTCAACTCTCTAGGCAAGCGCCTTTTTGGCGATGAGTTCAAGGCTGGACGTGGTCGCCAACTGGCCAAAGACGCTCCTGTAGCAGCCACGGGTGCGGGCGATCTTTTCTCCATGGAGGAAACCACCCAGCAGATCTCGCCCAACCTGCGCACGCTTGCCGACACAGAGCACAGCTATCATCTGATTCGCACACCCGAAGAGCGTCGCGACTTCATCACCCAGTTGCAAGCCCAGCCGCGTTTTTGCTTCGACCTCGAAACCACTTCGCTGGATCCCCGCGACACTCAGATTGTCGGCATCGCTTTCTCTTGGCAGGCGAACGAAGGCTGGTTTGTCCTCTTCCCCCGAGACAAAACCGCCGCTGCGGCAGTGCTGGAGGAATTCCGCACCGTCTTCACCAGCGCCACCCTTGCGCCAGACGCCAGCGATGCGCCTTGGGATGGGGGAGATACGGCCACCGCCACTCCAGAAAACACGGTGACAGGCATTGAGAAAATCGGGCATAACCTCAAGTTTGACCTCAGTGTCATGCTCGCTCACGGACTGGAGGTTACGGGTCCCTTCTTTGATACCATGCTCGCACATTCCTTGATCGAGCCAGATCAGCGCCATGGTATGGATTACTTGGCCGAGTCCATGCTCGGTTATACCCCGGTGCCTATCACGGCCCTAATTGGCACAGAGAAAAACGATCTCTTCAGCCAAGCCACCATGGCCGATGTCGCCGAGGCAGATCCGCAAAAGATCACCGACTATGCAGCGGAAGATGCGGACGTAACCTGGCAGCTCGCCGAGAAATTGCGTGCTCTGCTCCCCCAGCATGGAGCCGAACGCGTGTTTTATGAAATCGAATGCCCGCTATTGCCCGTGCTCACTCGCATGGAAAATCGCGGTGTCGCCATTGATGTACAGGCTCTGCGGGAATTTGGCCTGGAACTGGAAAAGCGGGCCAATGACATGCACCACCGCATCCAGGAAATGGCGGGTGGCCCCTTCAATCTCAACAGCCCCAAACAGCTCGGCGAGATTCTTTTTGAAAAACTCAAACTGACCGACAAACCGAAGAAGACCGCCACAGGCCAGTACCAGACGAATGAGCAAGTATTGCAATCCCTGTTAGGCCTCCACCCCATCATTGCCGATATTCTGGAATATCGCGAAGTGACTAAGCTGAAGAACACCTACGTGGATACCCTGCCGGGCACGGTTTCCAAAGTGACCGGGCGCGTACACACCACCTTTCATCAGCTCATGGCCGCGACTGGTCGCATGGCCTCCAGCAATCCCAACCTGCAAAACATCCCCATCCGCTCAGATTCGGGCAAGGAGATCCGCAAGGCCTTCGTCGCTGGTCAGGAAGGCTGGGTGCTGCTGAGCGCGGACTACAGCCAGGTGGAACTGCGGGTGATGGCGGCGCTGAGTGAAGATGCCGCGATGATCGAGGCTTTTCAAAACGGTCATGATATTCATCAGGCCACCGCCGCGCGCGTTTACGGGGTCACGCTTGATGGGGTGCTGCCTGAAATGCGCCGCACCGCCAAGATGGTCAACTTTGGCATTATCTACGGCATCAGCGCCTTTGGTTTGTCTCAGCGTCTGGGCATCCCTCGGGGTGAGGCCGCCACCATCATTGAGAACTACTTCAAGCAGTTCCCGGGCATCCACCAATACATGGAGCAGATCGTTAAAGACGCGAAACGTTACGGTTATGTCGAGACCATCACAGGCCGCCGTCGCATCATCCGCGACATCGCCAGCGGCAACGCCAGTGTCCGTGGCGGGGCCGAGCGTATGGCCATGAATACGCCGATCCAAGGCACCGCTGCGGATATGATCAAACTGGCGATGATCAACGTGGACAAAGCCCTTGAAAAAGCCGGGCTAAAAACCCGCATGCTACTGCAAGTGCACGATGAACTCCTCTTTGAAGTCCCCGAATCAGAAGTGGAACAAGCCAAGACCATCATCCTCACAGAAATGAGCAATGCCCTTACCCTGGGGGATGTTCCTGTGGGTGTGGAGGCAGGCACCGGCTACAACTGGCTGCAAGCTCATTGACCTCGTGCAACTTTAACCTCTCTCCATTCGTTGACGCCACAGACTCATGCTCACCCGCCTGTTCATCTTTGGCCTCACGCTCGCAGCCTCCACCGCCTGCGCATGCACCATTCCGGTGTTTCGTTATGCGTTGGACCGCTGGGAGGCGGATAAGTTTCATCTCGTTTTACCGCCTTCGACCACCCAAGACGCCACCATCAGCGACCTGCTGCGCCCTCTCAGGGCCAATGGCAAAGCCAATCTGGACATCACCACCGCTGCCACAGCCACCACCGCAGAGCTCAAATACTCCCGCGAAAGCGACCGCCCCGTTTGGTCGGGCAAGCTCGATTCAGCGAGTCTCGCCACCCTCCTGGACTCCCCTGCCCGCCAGCAGTTGCTGAAGCAGATCCTCGCGGGTGATTCCGTGGTCTGGGTCATCACTCACGGCGGAAGCGAGGCAGACAAGACCGAAGCTGACCGCATCGAAAAACGTCTTCGCTTCTTAGAACAGGTCGCCGCGCTGCCGGTCCAAAACCCCAATGATCCCGATAGCCAACTCGGCCCTGGTCCCCCACTGCTGCTCAAATTCACCTCCCTACGACTGAATCGGGATGACCCAGCCGAGCAACCGCTCATCCAAATGCTGGCAGGCCCCCAGGGAAAGGTCGATCCCACCACCACCAGCTTCGCCGCCGCCGTTTTTGGCCGGGGCCGTGTTCTCGGGGCCTGGCCACTATCAGACCTGGATGATGCCTCGCTAGAAGATGCCTGCATGTTCCTGGTGGGCCGCTGCTCATGCCGAATGAAAAACGAAAACCCAGGCTGGGACATCCTCATGAATGTGGACTGGGAAAAAGCACTGACGGCAGCCAAAGAAAATGGGGCCAGCCCCTCACTAAAAGTTGAACAGAAAGTCTCTCCACCCCTTCCCTTTACGTTTACGACCCAAGCTGCCACAGCCCCACCGCCCGTTTCCAAAGACATCAATGCGTGGATCGGGCTTCCCATGGATGACACCTATGTTGTCGGACTCGACAAGCGTGTACTGGCTGGCATTGCGGCTGCGGCACTGGGAATCATCGCCGTATTCCTTCTTCGAAAAAAGTAAGCACTGCACTTTATGTCTCGGAAACTCATTGCCACCTTGCTCCTAGTAGCCGCAGGAGCTCTGGCTCTTTACAGTCTGCGCACGAGCAGCGGTCAAGCGGCACCCACGCTCACCGTTTATTGTGCCGCCGGGTTAAAGAAACCCGTCGAAGCTATCGCTGCCCAATATCAAAAGGAGTTAGGCGTTTCTGTCTCGCTCCAGTTTGGCGGGACCGGCACCCTACTCACCCAACTCCGCGTGGCCAACCGTGGAGACGTTTTCATCGCTGCTGATGAAGGATCCCTGGCTGATGCCCGCAAATTAAAAGTGACCCGTGAGGTGCTTCCGCTTGCGATTCAGCGTCCCGTCATTGCCGTGGCCAAAGGCAACCCCAAAAACATTCGCACATTGGCTGATCTGGAAAAGCCAGACACCCGCCTCGCCCTCACCAACCCTGAAGCGGCGAGCATCGGCAAAATCACTCAAAAACTGCTCGGAGCGCGTTGGGAATCCCTCGTTAAAAAAGCCACGGTCATGAAACCGACGGTCACCGAGGTGGCGGCCGACACACAATTGGGCGCGGTGGATGCCGCGCTCGTTTGGGACAGCGTTTTAGCCCAGTTTAAAGACCTCGAAAAAGTGGAAGTCCCAGAGCTTTCCAAGCACGAAGAAAAAGCGAGTGCCGCGATCCTCAACAGTGCCACATCTTCTACCGAAGCCCTCAAATTTGCCCGTTATATGGCAGCGCCAGATAAAGGCGGGCTCATCTTTAAGTCGTTAGGCTTTCAGCCAGCAGGAGGTGACCAATGGGCCGCTAAACCCGAACTCATCCTCTACAGCGGCGGAGTCAATCGGCCCGCTATTGAAAAGCTGGTGCAAGACTTTGCCACCCGCGAAGGCATCAGCATCACCACCGTTTTTAATGGCTGTGGCATCCTCTGCGCCGCCATGAAAACCATGGGTGATAGCAGCAGTCCCAAGTTCCCCGACGTCTATTATGCCTGCGACGTCTGCTTCGTGCCTCCCGTGGCCGAACACTTTCCGGAAGCGGTCTTGCTGACAGAGGCCCAAATCGTCATCGCCGTACCAAAGGGCAATCCCAAAAACATCCGCACCCTGGCAGACCTCGCTCAACCAAGCCTGCGCGTCGGCCTCTGCAATGCCGAGCAATCCACCCTCGGGTTCATGACTCAGGGCATTCTGAAGTCCATGAACCTCCTCGAAAGCGTCAGCAAAAACGCTTCCAGCCAAGTGCCCACGGGAGATTTTCTCGTCAATCAACTCCGCACCGGTTCTCTGGATGCAGCCATCGTTTACCAGATCAACATTCAGAATCAGCTGCAGCATTTTGAATCCATTCCCCTGCCCGCCGATAAAGCGAAAGCTGTTCAACCCTTTGCCGTGCGAGCCAACTCCCCTAACAAACAACTCGGCAATCGAATGCTCCTTTGGTTACAAGAAAATCAGAAGAGCTTCACCGATGCCGGTTTTGTCTGGAAAGGTGACTCCCCAGCCATCAAAAGCAGCGCACTTGAAATCCCTGAATGGCTAAAACAGAAGTGAGCGAAGGGTTGCAGCGTAGCCGGATCATGAGGATGGTGTCCTCACCCATGCGCCTTTTTTTGCTATCGCTCAGTATCTGCCTCATGGCTTGCAAGCCCCCCTCACCCACCCCTGCGGCAGTGGAACCGCCAGCCATTCTTTTGCCAGCCAGTGTGCAGCAATTAAGCCCAGCAGAAACCGCGACTTGGATAACCACCCATCCTGAGGCCCTGATCCTAGATCTCCGGATGCCAGAGGAAGTCACTCGTGAAGGCAAACTGCTGGCATCTCAAAATCACGATTACCTTCAGCCCGCCACCGCTGAATACTTGGCCAAGCTGGACCGCGACAAGCCCTACCTCCTCTATTGTGCCATCGGTGGCCGCTCCACCCGCGCTGCTGCACAAATGCAAAGCCAAGGGTTTACTCAACTTTCCATCCTCAAAGGTGGACTCAATGCTTGGCTCACAGAAGGCCGCGAAGTCATTAAGTAGGGGTGGTGGTCAGGCAAAGCCTGAGACATCATTCGACCGCACCCAACTGAGTTGGTTCGTAGAGTTGCACCTGGAGCTTTTCATTGTACTTCGCGATCTTGCCCTTCACTTGAAGCGTCTTGCCCAATAGGCTTTCAAAATTCCAACCCGGCAATTCGGCCTGCCGCTTATTGACGAAAACGCGAAATTCAGAGTCTTCAAACTCTATCAGCTTGTGGCCACTGCTCCCCAACGTAGAGACATTCTTCACCTTTCCGATCACAACCACGGTGAGTCCAAAATTTGCTTCCAGCGAGCCTGAATCCGTCGCGTCCACCGCCGCAGGATCACGGGTTACCGTAGCCACGGGCACCTCTGGAACAGCCTGCATTGCAGGAGTGGTGGTAGGCTGGGGGATTGGGACCACCGCAGCACTAGGTGTAACGACAGCCACTGAGTGACTGAGACCTAACACCTCGACCAATCGCTTGCGGCTACTCTCTGAGAGTTTCGTGATCTCTAGAGACTGGTCAGTGCCCGTGCGGAGCGTGAAGAGAACCGTGCCAGGTATCATCTGCTTCACCTTAGCCTCAAACATGCGTCCATCTGCCAGTTCCCATGTTTCAAAGGCGAAACACGAGGTGCTAGCCATGCAAAGCCCTAACCAAAAAGCACGAAAAGGAATCTTCATCCCTCCAGGCTGGTAGATTCGCCACTCTTCTCAAGCCACGAAACCGACATATTTCAGGCAGCGCTGCTTTACTCAATGAGTGCAGGCTATTTTCTGAAAATGAAATAGACAGCGCCACACATGCAGCAAGCCGCCCATAGATAATCCCATTTCAAAGGCTGCTTCATGTAGAAGAATACAAAAGGCACAAACACCGTCAGCGTAATCACCTCTTGGATGATTTTGAGCTGAGGCAAATTCAACGCGGTACTGCCTATGCGATTCGCCGGCACCTGCAGGACGTATTCAAAGAAAGCGATCCCCCAACTCAGCAAAGCCGCAATGAACCACGGCTTGGCTTTCATGTCTTTGAGATGAGCATACCAAGCGAAGGTCATAAAGACATTCGCCACGGAAAGAAGACAGACGGCTTTAACGATCGCCCAGTTCATGCGCTTCTCTACTCTACCAAATACAAGATGCGACCGCAGCTTTCACACTGGGTCATAAGCTCCCCTGCCCGAAGTTGCTGCACGGTACCCATCACCACTTTCATGTGGCAGCCTCCACAGATCCCGTTGGTCAAAGCGACCACCGCCGAGTCCCCTTTTTTGTTAAACAAGCGGTCGTAAAGACTGAGAGTCTCAGTTGCCACGGGCTCGGCCAGCGTTTTGCGCTCGGCCTCTTCACCTACCAACCGGGTTTTCACCCCTTCGGCACGGACGGCTAAAGATTTTAGATCTTCATTCACTCGCTCCTGAGTCACGGCCAGTTTGGCCTGCGCTTCTTTCAAAACGGCTTTGGCAGCCTCCAGTGCTTCCATGTGCTCCAGCTCCGTATCCTCCAGGGCGTGGACGTCACTTTCGTAGCGTTTGATCTCATGTCCTAAGGCCTGAAATTCATCGTTCTTTCGAGTCTCGAACTGCTGGTCGTGCAGACGTTTGATGGAGTTTTGGCGAGTGGCAATGTCCAGCTCAACCCCTTTGATTTTCACTTCGATTTCTTTAGCCCGCTGATTGGCGGCCTCCACGGCAGCTAAATCACCCGCAAGCTGCATCTTAGCCATCGCCTCATTTTTGGGAATGTCCTTGAGCTCTTTTTGGAGTGCGCGGATGCGCTGGTCTCGCTGCTGCAGTTTGATCAGTTGGGTAATTTCTGGAAGCATCTCGCTGCCATGATGGCGCAGAGTCACCCGAGCATGCAAGAGACATCATCACCGAATGAAAAACCCCCACTCTTGCGAGTGGGGGCCTTCCGTAGCTTGATGAAAGCTGAATTACAGGGAACGGCGGCGGCGTAGCCCCAGAGCCATAAAGGCAAAGAGGAGCAGCATGACGCGGCTAGGCTCAGGGATGACCACCAAGATACCGGCGGTGCTGAACAAGCTGGTGTCCCAGAACAGGTTATTACCCAGGGTCGGGAGAAGCAGGCTATCCACAGAACCAGGGTTGAAGGTACCGACACCACCCGAGTCGCGAATGCCCAGAGTGTTCCAGTCGAAGAGGTTGAAAATGTCCCCGAAGGTGTAGTTCGTGTAGCCATCAGCGGTCACTGCCACCGTTGGAGAACCAGTGGTGCCATCCGTCAGGTTCAGAGCTCCAGTAACACTGATGAAATCATGGTTACGTGTGCCTGATGCCTGAGCGGAGTTCCAAAGTGCACGCTCTGCAGGTGACAAAACGTTGGTGTAATAGTCCAGCGCAGAGATCGGAGACAATTCATAGGCTGCGGTGTAGTCGGCGGAGTTCAGCGTTGGCATGGACACATTCATGCGGATCTGCCCGCCTGTGGTGCCGCCAATCACTGTCCCGAGAGTGCCTGTGATGCTCAGGTTACCATTCCGATCCACCGCAAGCATTGCCGTGGAATCACCAGGGGAAAGAATACCACCGCTAGCGATGGTAGTATTGCCCCCGAGAGTCCCTGTGCCAGCCAGTGTGGCACCGCTGGCGACTGAGATAGCGCCAGACCCCGTGCTTGCATTCAACACCGTGTTGGTGCCGACCTGAAGCAATCCAGCATTCACTGAGGTGGTACCCGTGTAGTTGCTGCTGCCAGTCAAGATCCAGGTGCCCGCATCGGCTTTAACCAGAGAGGTCGCACCACTGCCATTGTTACCCAGCGGAGCTGCATAGAAGTTGGCAGCAGCATTGGTTCCACCCAGGGTGAAGCTACGAGCCGTGTTCGTCCCTGCCAGCGTCGGGGCCACAGTGCTGGTGAAGTTCACGGCACCTGTTCCAGAGGACTCAAGGGTTGCACCCCCAGTGCCGATGGTAAAGTTACGGTCGGTGCTATCACCTGCACCTGTGTAACGAACGGTGCTACCGTTGATCACCAAGTTGGCTGCGGCATTGGACGAATTTCCGATGCTGCTAGCGGAACCGCCATTGTCTAGCTTCGTCACTTCAAGCACCCCTGCATTCACAGTGGTCGTGCCCGTGTAGTCACTGACTGAACCGGTCAGGGAAAGCGTGCCAGCTCCAGCCTTCACAAGAGCCATGCGGCTGTTGGTAGCAGCAGTGTCATTGTCAGTCAGCACACCCGCGAAGGTGCTGTTGTTGGCATCACCGACGGTGAGCGTTTTGGTGCTGTTACCCGAGTTGGTGATGAAACCTGCTCCACTGATGTTAGCCAGGGTCTGATCAAAGTTATTCAGGTCATAACCAGCGCCTGCACTGACAGCGATGGCGCTTGCTGCTGGGATGGCGTTGTTCACGCCGTTGCGGAGGATACCGCCGATCACTGCCACACCTGCACCACCGAAGTTGTTACCACCATTGGAAAGCACCAAGGTGCCAGCACCTGATTTGGTGAGAGCTGTTCCCGTGGCCGTGCTAGTGATCGCACCGCTGATGGTCGCGGTAACGGCGGGGCTGGTGACTGTCAGATTCCGCCCAGCAGCGCCCAGGTTCATGGCACCTGAGAGCGTCAGGTTGTTACCAGCCAGCATACCGCCGAAGGTAAAGTCACCATTGACCGTGGTCATGTTGCCGATCGTGCGTGTAGTGCCATCACTCAAGAGAGACGTGCCGCCTTCGATCGTCAGGGTGCCTGTTCCAACAGGACCACTGGTCACTGCTGGGAGGGTGCCAGCAGTGTTGCCGCCAAAGATCAGGCTGCCTTGATTGAGGTTGAAGCCAGTGGTGAAGGTATTTGCACCGCTGAGCGCCAGGGCACCGGCCCCATTTTTGGTCAGCGTCAAGAACCCACCCGTGCCATTGATCGGTGTCGTGATATTCAGGCCCGTCTCAGCCAAGCCCGCATTCACGGTGATGACTGGATTTGCATGGCTGAAGGTCAGAGCGCTGTTAGCAGGCACTGTCGCAGCTGCAATCGTTGGCGTCGTAGCAAGGCTATTGTTGAGTGAGGTGATCGGCGTCGCAGAAGAGAGGACGATCGTGCTCAGTGCTGTAGGTCCACCGAAGTTCAAACCTGGGTTGACGGTGCCACCTTCATTATTGAAGGTCAGACTAGACAGTGTCTGGCTGGTCGTCGCGGTGTAAGCAAAGAGGTTCAAGGAACCCCCACCATTCAGCGTCACATTGCTCGCCGGAGCGATCTGGCCCACGTTCGCATTGCCCATGGTGACGGCCGCATTGGTGATCGTCAGGTCACCTGGGATTGCGATGAAGCTTGGGTTAGCCAACAACGTCGTCGTGCCACCGTTGATGAAGGTGCCACCCGTGTAGGTATTTGAAGCAAACTGCGGACGGAGGCTCAGGGTGCCAGGACCATTCGAGATCAGCGCTGAGCTACCCACGATCGCAGGCTGAATCGCCGTGGTGCTCTGGTTGATGTAGAAATACAAGTCTGCCCCTGTACCAGTGATGGTGTTGGTAGCATCCGTTGCCGTCAGGGTAATCCCAACGTTTGCGTTGGTGATCAGACCCACATTCAGGGACAATGTTGCGGCCGAACTGAATGTGAAGTTCGTGGTCGCTGTCTGCCCGCCAATGCGCCAGGAATTCGCCACTCTTGCACCCGTGGTCAATGTTCGGGTTGTCGCACTATCGCTGTAGTTACCAGTAGCTACAGTCGCAGCACTGACGTCCGTTCCAGTGAAACCAGGAGCAGCAAAACCACCGTAGCTATTCCCCATGGCCACCACACCGAAAGTGTCTGAATAGGTAGCAAAGGCACTGCCATCTGCCACCGCCCAACCACCGATCAGGTTATTCACCAAGTTAGCGGAGCTGAAAGCAGCGCCATTCATTTGGTTAATCATAATATTACCATTCACGCTCAGGCCCTGGCCGCCCAATGTGTTAGAACCACCGCTATTGTTCGTGGTAAATCCATTGAAGTTCACACCGCTACGGTTAGTCGCGTTACGGATCAGATTTCCAATCGTCAGCTTCACCGTGCTGCCAGAGTTGACGAACGGCAGTGTGGCAATCGTGTTCTGCCCACCAGCGATCGTGACGGAGTTCAGGGAAACCGTCGTGTCTGTGGAGCCAGCGCCGTTGATGGTGAAGGAACCACCTTGAAGAGTCACAGGCACCGTAGCGGCAAAACGAGTCGGATTGAGGTTTCCAGCCGCATTGAGACCGTAGTTATCCCAGAGCAATGCGCCGTAGTTGACGTTCAGAGCTGAGGTCCCTGTCAAAGCACCGGAGTCACGAAGTTGAATGGTACCCCCGCGGATGGTTGTAGCGCCGGTGTAGGCGCTTTCGTTGGTGAGCAAGGTGGTGGAGTTACCTGCACGAGTGAAGGCAATGTTACCATTGATCTGCCCACTGAAAGTGCCACCGCCCGTGCTGGTGAGGCTGGATGCAGCCCCATTGTTAGTGATGACAGCATTCGAGGTTGGGAAAGCATTGTTGTTGCTGATGGTGCCGAAGACCTGGCTGCTACCGTTCAATTCAAGCGTGCCAGAGTTAACCTGAAGGGCATTCACCGTCGCAGCTCCCTGGGTAGGGGAGACCACGATGGATCGGTCTCCACCATTCAGATTCACGGTGCCGCCACTGACGACCAAGCCACCTGTGAAATAAGAAGCGCGGTTCAGATTCAGCGTACCACCATCAGCCTTATCCAGACCACCTGTGCTGCCGATACCGACAAAGCTATTCGCATTGAACACGGCATTACCCACCGTGTGGAGTTTGATCGTCGTGCCGCCGTTACCAGCCAACGAACCAATGGAGGTTGTCACCGTGCTGTCATTCAGGGCCAGAAGACCTGCGACGTTCAGGGACTGAGTCAGCAAGGTACCACCAGGGCCGTAAGAACCAAAAGCGGTCGCATCCAAGCCGGACAGAAGATTCGCTACACCGCTGAGGGTGAGGCTATTCGCGTTCGTATTGGCGCGGATGACCGCGTCGCTGTTGAGGATACCTGCGTTCTGAGCCGTGACCCAGGTGGTCGGGGTTGTATTCAACTCGGCCGTAGTCAGGGCGCGCACGCGGTTGGTGTTTACCGAGTCGCGCACCAGGAAACCAGTGCCAAGCCCTGTCGCAGAAGCATCCACCAGGATGTCCGGACGGATGGACATGTTCGTGGTGTTGTTAGCCCCGTTGCCTTGGCCACCCTGGAAAGCAGCATTTGTGAGTGTCAGTGTGGAGGCACCATTTCCAGCCACGGTGCTGATCCCGCGAATGAGTCCAGTGCCGCTAGCGTTAGGGTTCCCAAGAGTCACCACCGTCACGTTCAGTGGCTGAGCAGCATCTGGGGTCAGATTGACCACACCTTGACCATTCTGGAAGGTAAGGTTGTTGATCGCCTCAGTCGTGGTGGTGGTAGCGTTTCCGATGATTTCAAAGGCACCGCCCTGCATCGTGACTTGGCCCGCCGTGCCATTCAGACTCAGGCGATTGTTCACATTCGAGAGCGTATTGTCCAAAGTCAGCTTACCGTTGGTATTGACGATGAAGGAAACTGCCGATGTCGGAGCCGTCGCTGTTGGGACAGAGACAAAGGCTTTACCAGCACCGCTGTAAGTGATGCCACCACCGCTCACCGTGATGCTACCCGAGGAACCAGTGGTCGCATTCTGGGCGGAATCAAAAGTCAGCACCCCGGTGCCCACCTTGTTGATGTTGACAGCATTTGGAGCGGCAGCATTGAAGCGGCTGAACTGACCGGAGAAGGTCGAATCCGTATTGTCAAAGCCCACCGTCAGAGTCGGTGTACCCGTGTAACTGAAGATTTCACCGCTGCCTTCCAGGGAACCCCAGGCTGTGCTAACGCCAGCCAAATCATAGCGTGTTCCCGAGTTCAAGGCCAGACGGGCGAAACGAGAACCCGCGTTTGTCGTGCCGTTTCTCAAGCCGCCAGCCACCACGGTCAGCTTACCTGTGAAGATTTGCTGCGCACCCAGTTGCAGAACGCCGTTACCCGTCTTGTTGATGCCACCGGAGGTACCAACGATGCCCTGAACAATGAGAGCAGCCTGAAGGGGAGATACATCCGTAACGCCATTCGCATTGATCGGAGCCACGTTGATCGTGTTGACGGAGGTGCCGAAGTCGATCCGGCCAGCCAGAATATTCGTGGTTCCCACATTGGAGGACGTAGCGACCACCCCAGAAGATCCGATCGTCAGCACTCCCATGGAGCCCGCTCCGTTATTTGAAGCAGTCGAGAAGGACTGCACCGTTGGGTTTCCAGTGCCACCAGTGTTATTGAAGACAAAACCCTCCTGGGTGTTGTTGCCAAAGTAATTCAACGTGCTGCTGCCATTGAGGGTGACAATGTTTCCTGAAGCGATCTGGCCAGCAGAATTATTCATGTTCACCGTCGCGCCATTCAGCACCAGGCCATTGGCTGCAACCGTCGCCTGAGGCACAACGACTCCACCTGCTGCATGATTCAGGTTCAGTGTGCTTCCGTGCACCACCGTGCCTCCAGTGTAGCTAGCATTAGGATTGACCAAATTGATCGCCCCACCGGAAGGAGTCAGCACAACACGCACAGAGGAACCGGTGCCATTGGTGTTATCCACCAACCGAGAGTTGATCGTTAGAGTGTTCGCACGGTTGTAAATATACAGGTCCGAATTGGCGGTTGGGGTCAACCCACCCGCAGTGATGCGACCAGAGTCCAGGGTTGCACCAAAGACCTGATTACTATTCGGCCCGATAAGACCACCGCTGACAATGTTCAGCGTATCCGTAGGCGTTGCAAAATTCAGGGCAATGTTAGAACCCGAGAGGCTGAGCGAGTAAATCGTCGATCCACCATTCGGCACGGTAGCCGTGGCATTGAAACGAACGTTGTCATTGCTGCCTGCACCGATGAAGGAGTTGTTGAAGTCATACTGCGCAGCACCAGCCTGGTTGAGTGAGGCAAGCCCAAGCCCAGGAATGTAGGTCAAGAACTCATTCGCACTGCTGATGGCCCAGCCACCCACAATGTTATTGGTCAGGCCACTGCCATTTGGAGAGTAAGCGACTGGCGTGGTAGCCACACCATTCAGAGTGCCGACAGTCACACGTGAGTTGCTTCCGATGGTCCCCAAGTTGGTCCCCTGAACAATCAAGGTCGCAGAGGATCCTGCGGGACGGGAGAGACTGGCCAAGCTGACATCCATGGAATTGATGCCCGTGCCACCGATCAATGGGTTAATCACGTTGAAGCCTTCGACCACAGAAACATCTCCCAGAACTTCGGAAGAAGCGGTCTGGGCGCGGCCCTGAATGGTCAGCGTGCCACCACGAATGGTGATGGAGGCCGAATCGTTGAGGCGATTCGTCAAATTCATCGTGCTCGTGCCATTATCAAGCAACAGCGTCGCGAAGTTCAACTCCAAGGAAGAAGTGCCACTGAAAGCAGCTTCATCGCGCAGCGTCGTCGTGCCACCATTGATCAAGGTGCTGCCTGTGTATGTCTGGTTGCTGTAAAGCGTCAGCGTGTTCTGGCCAGAACGGGCAAAGTTAACACTGCCCTGAACCGAGCCAGCAAAGCTACGGCCAGCGTTGTCTTGGTTGATGAACAGGCTACCGGTTCCCGAGCTGCTTGTCACAATACCACCGCCATTAGCCACCGCTGAATCCCCAAAGAGGGAGAGGATCTGCTGAGAATTACCATTCAAGTCCAGAGTGCCATTGTTCAGAGACACAAAGTTGTTCGTCTGGATGGCGTTCTTGGTGTTGGAGCCCAAACGAAGGATACCACCATTGATGACCAACTGGCCACTCATGGTATTGATCCCCAGTCCGGTAAGTCCCGCCACAGAAGCTGTCGCTGGAGCCAGCGTCAGCGTACCCGCGCCTGCTTTCACAAAGCCGATGTTGCCATTGGCCTGACCGTTCCCGCCATTGATGGTCGAGTTAATCGTCAGATCTCCCAAGGTCCAGATATTGAGAGGGGAGGTTCCACTGGTCTGGTTGATGACACCGCCAGTGATGACGGAGGTGCTGCCACTACGGACGAGGATGCCGCCGCTGCTCAAGTTGAACAGCACGCCGTTGCTCAAGCTGAGTCCAGCATTGCCTTCGATCGTCACCGAGTTTGGGGTCACCCCCGCTGTCACAGCAGTCGAGCCACTGGTCAGGAGCACGTTGTTGTTCGCACCGACGGTGTTATTGGCGCTGTACTCATTGGCAGCCAAGGGGCGCAGAATGGAGGTCGCCGTGTTGGCCGTGGCAAAGGATGTGCCGTTGCCGGTGGCAGTGGCATCAATCAGAGCCCAAGGAAGAATGCCTTTTGTTGTAGTTCCTGCACCACCTGTCTGACCTGCAAAGGTAAAGCCTGTGCCTCCAGTGGATGCAATCGTGGCAACACCATTCGCTGCGGTTGAGCCCAAGCTGGAACCACGGAAGAGGACGGAGGCACCCGAAGGAGGCGTGCCCGAGTTCTGTGCCGTGGAAGGATTGTTTGCCTGTCCAGAGAACACGAGGTTTGAACCACCACCAGCGCCAGCCGTCACCGTGATGACAGAGTAACCACGGCCGAAGGTTGGCGAGCCAAAGGTTTCAGTCGTTGTGGCAGCAGCATTGCCGATGAGGTTGAAGTTACCCCCGGTGAGGTTGAGCAAACGGCTCGAACCAAGACGGTTGTTCAAGTTAGTGGCCGTATTGTCCAAAGTCAAAGTAGCACGTGGGAGCACGAGGAAGTTGGTGCTGGTGCTCGAGAAGCTGCCGCCCCAAGTGCCGTTCCCATTGAACAAAACGGTACCGGCATTGACGCGGAAGCCCGTGGCATCAGAGATGAGGACGTTGTTGGCGTTGCCAATCGTCAGCGTTCCATTGCCATACTTTTGGACGGCAAAGAAACCTGTGGCACCGCTACCTGCAGCCAAGGCCGTGCCGCTGATGTTGATATTGCCTGCACCCGTGAACCAAAGTTGATGGTTCGCCAAAGTGTTCGTCACACCACCGGTAATATTCAGTGTGCTGCCTGCATCCGCACCGATCGCCGTATCCCAAGGCATGGAGATGGCACCTGCGTAAGTATTCACACCGGAAACACTCTGCAACTGACCCCCGAAGTTCAGACCCCCTAACAACTGATTGGTCACGCCCTGTGTGGTGAGCGGGTTGGAAATGGTGACATTATTGGCCAACTGCAGTGCCGCACCTACTGCGCCTGAATTTGGCGAAACTAGAATCGCGCCAGAGCCTGCCGCGTTGTTATGGCTGAGACGCACTGCACCTGCATTGATATTCAGCGTGCCAGTCCAGCCCGTGTTATCTGCAGCGATCTCCATCACGCCATTGTCGGCTTTATGCAGGATGTTGTTTGCAGCAGACAAATTGAAGGGGGTGGTCAATGTCAGCACATTGCCCGCAGTCACTTCAAAGCTGTTGTTAGCCTGAGCAAGATTGAAAGTGCGTGCGGTTGTGAATGTGCCAGTAGCACGGAAACCAACACCAGCAGAGCCATCCACATTCAGCGTGACGGTGTTTGCCGCATTACCCAAAGCCTGGTCGGAATTGACGGAAAGAACACCATTAAGGATGTCAATCGTCTGGCCAGCGCCACCGAATGTGTTCACCCCATTGAGAACAAGGGTGCCTGGACCCGATTTGATCAGTCCAAAAGTGCCAGCTCCATCATCAACGATACCTGTCAGATTCAGGCCTTGAACCACATTGGAAGATGTGGCGACGCCGACGGCAAAGTGAGCAGGACCTGTCATGTTCGTGGCACCAGTGAACTCTAAGCCATAACCATTCTGGTTAGAAACACTGATGATGTTACCTGGAATGGTCAGGCTGCTACGCTGCAGCATCTTGTTGCGTGCGTTTGGAGCTGAACCAGAGCGATTGACCGTGATGGCCGTATCGCCCGTGAGTGTCAGGTTTCCACCCAGAGCCAGAGACTCAAAGGTCCCCAGGCCGTTGCCGTCTCCAGTGAAGACCAAGCCACCCACCGCCTGGATGGTGCCCGCGTAGTTGCCCACGACCAGGATCCCCAAACCAGACTTGTTGATAATATCGCTAGCCAACGAAGGTGTAGCATCGGCGATAGTCACCGTAGTCTGCGGTGCAGTCACTGTGGCATTCCAGATGGAAGGCAGTGTGGTCACACCATTAAGGGTAATGTTATTCAGGCCATTGAAGACCGTGTCACCCAGGAAGGTGAAGTTGTTGGACACGGTCACCGCCGTGCTGGAGAGCAAGGTGGTGTTAGCGGCCATCGTCACAGAACCTGTGCCCAAAGGCCCGGTAATAACGGTATCACCAATGCCACTCGGAGTGCTGCTCGCACCAATGATGAGACCACCAGCAGTCACGTTGATGCCGCCTGCAAAAGTGCTCTGCCCGCCCAACTGCAAGACGCCTGCACCGGATTTCACGATACCACCATTCTGGATCACAGAGTTGATGGTCAAGCCAGACTGCCAAGGAGCTACGTCTTTGCCATTCACCAAGGTGGCCGCCACATTCACAGGGAAGCTGCCAGCCGCGTTCAGGTCAATGATACCGTTACTGATCGTCGAGATGACGCCTGCTGCGGTCGGGGTGGAGGAGATTCCACCAGTGAGAGTCAGCGTCCCCGTCGGATTCAGCGTTGGGCCACTGCCACCATTGCTGACGAAGTTGACGTTGGTCAGAGTATTGGCACCAGCAAGGGTAGCAACAGCGCCGCCATTCATGGTCAGGACCTGGCTTGGGATGATGCCTCCTGCCGTCTGAGTAAAGGTGGCCTGATTGACGGTGATACCACCGGTGCCAAGACGGCCAGTCGCCCCGAGTACCAAGGTGCCTTGATTGAGCACTGTGCCACCCGTGTAGGTGTTGATACCATTGAAGGTCATCACACTCGCTCCCGTGTCACCGGAAGATTTAACGACACGGACAGGGCCAGTGCCATTGTCAGTAATCGCAGCGCCAATGGAAACGGTGCGATTTGTTCCAGTGAAGTTCGCGTGCGTGATGTAAAAATCACCGCCCACATTCAGTACACCACTGGTCAAATTGCCGTTGTTGATCGCAAAGTTGACGTTGTCGGTCTGTTGCGCCAGCAGCAAACCACCGCCCTGAATGGTGAGAGTCTTGCCATTCAAATCCAGCGTGGTCGCCGCATTCTGGGATGCGAAGTTCAAGGTACCCAGGGTTGTGTTCGCCGCCAATACGGTGGTTCCGGTAGCGGTGAAGCGCACGTTATCCGTTGGCAGAGGATTGGTGTTCAAACCGCTGCCATCATAGTTTGCCATACCTGCCTGGCCCAGTGCACTCACGCCATAGGTTGGATCGTAAGTTGCGAATTCGCGGTCCACGATAGCCCATGGCCCGATGATATTGTTGGTCAAGGGTACACCACCGCTGAAGTAAACACGGTTCGCAGAGCCAATGACTCCGAGAGAGCCCAGGGCGTTAAAACGAAGGGTAGCGGAGGAATTGGCAGCACGTGTGAAGGTGCCGAAATCCAGTCGGGTCGTATTGATACCTGTGCCACCTTGGTTGGTGAAGATGCTGTTATGACCGTCCACAATGGTCAGGTTACCAAACACTTCAGAAACATCACTCTGACCACGGCCATTGATGGTGATGTTACCTGCCATCAAGGTGATCGGCGCGGCATCATTGATGCGGTTGGTCAGGCTGTAGAGGTTTCCATTCGAGAGAGTCAAACTCCCGCGGCTTACAGTGATGGCTGACGTGTTTGCCAGAGTGCCCTTGTCTGCCACGTTGAGGGTGCCACCGTTGACGAGTGTTGCGCCTGTGTAGGTGTTTGCCTCTTGGAGGTTCAGCGTATTGGTGCCGGTTTTATTGAGGTAAATGCTACCCGTAATCTGACCATTGAAGCTGGAGTTGCTGTTGGTCACCAGAGTGGCTTCAGCACCGCTGTTGGTAACTGTGCCACCGCTCAGGTCTGTGTTACCACCACCACCAGCACTGGAAAGACTGCCGATGTATTGAACCCCATTTTTAAGATCTACGGTAGCTCCAGAGTTCACGGTCAGCCCGTTATTGAACAAAAGAGTGTTCGTCGTGTTAGGATTCAGGTTCAGCGTGCCAGCATTCACCGTGGTCGTGCCAGAGTAATACTGCTGCTGGTTGAAGTTCAGGATACCATTCAGGGACTTCGTCAAACCACCCGTTCCGCTAATGCCACTGGTGATGTCCAAATTAATCCCAGAAGCCACGTGCATGATGGCTTCCGCACCACCAAAGGCCACGACTGGGACAGACAGAATCGCATTGCTGCCCGTGCCGTTCACCAAGATGCCGCCACTTGTCACGGTCAATGTGGTCGGATTTAAGCCTGCCAGACCGCCTACGTTCAGGCTACCTGCGCCTGTGTTCAGGTTCAGAGCATTTAAGGTTTGGTTACCTGTCAGAGAATTGGCCGTTGCCGGGGTAGCTCTGAAAGTTTGCGTTGCCGTCGCACTCAAGACGTTGGTCGTAGCAGCATAGCCCGTGAATGTAGCAACGCCGTTGGCCCCATAAGTGGCGAACTCATTGTTGTTCGTCAGCACGCGAGCCAACAGACCTGTGGTTGCTGGAGACAGGGTAGGAGCCGTCGTGAAGGTCAACCGATTCGTCGCTGTGCCAAAGGTCCCGATGAGGTTCAATGTCGAACCTCCATTTTGTGTCAGAGAACCAAAGGTGATCGTCTGGTTACCCCCTGCCACCATATTGATGGTGCTAGCACCTGAGCTGATCTGAAGAGCCCCGGTGGAGACGTGGCTGGAGCCTGCCGCATTTGGCACAGCCCGGAGAGTGCCCCCCAGAAGCTGCACCACGCGGTTGCTGCCAAAACGATTGGCCGTATTCGTCACGCTATTGTCGAGAACAAGGGTGCCGTTTTGGTAAACTTGAGTCTGGAAACCGCTGGTGCCTAAAACACCCGTTCCATTCAGAATCAGGTTGCCACGATACACGCGCACTTCGCTGTCGGGCATGGCATTGGCACTGGTCAGAGTCAGATCTCCAGTGCCGTATTTGAATACGAAGGAGTTTCCGGGTGTCGCGTTGGCATTGTCCAAAGTGCCGCCCAGATTCACATTCCCCGCCCCACCGATGTAGGCGATGATGTTACGGTTCGTGCCGCCCGAAGTATGGTTGAAGGTGATGTTGCCACCAAGAGTCAGCGTCGCCCCAGCATCTGCGCCAAATCCAAAGTTACGAGAGGTGTTGTCGGTGACGGTTGCGGCGTTAACCGTGATAGGACTAGAGACGATGTTTGTTCCGCTCAAGCTCTGGATCGCACCACCTGTGTTGATACCCGTGAGTGTTTGGTTATTACCCGTGACATCCACTGTGATAGGATTTGCCACCGTGATGCCGCCCTGTAGCTGCAGAGCAGCGCCCACTGCATTGATCGTAATGGTTCCTGAACCCAGCGAGGAAGCAAGACCTGTCCTCACAGCGCCACCAGAAATTGTCAGAGGACCGCTCCATCCCGTATTTGCAGCCGTCAAAAGAAGAGTCCCGCGATCTGCCTTGATGAGACCTGCGGCAGCACCAGCTCCAGCGTTGAGATCAAAGGCACTGTTCAGGGTCAACGTCTTACCCGTTACAACTTCGATGGCACGCAAGTTGCCTGTATTTGAAAGCTGAATAACACGGGAAGTGATGATGTCATCCGTCGCACGTAGAGTTGCCGTGCCGGCCTGCGGGTTCAGAAGAACCAAGTTAGAGGCATTGCCAAGTTGGCTATCGCTATCCACAGAAACGACGCCCTGATTGATATTGACGTTGCCAGTGAAAGTGTTCCCTGCATTGCCAAGAACTAAGGCACCAGCGCCGGTCTTGACGAAACCAGTCCCGCTAACAACTCCATCCAGATAGAGTCCTTGAGTGACGTTGGAAGCCGTCGCGTTGGCTACGGTGAAGGCAGGAACACCGCTCAAAGTCGCTGCCCCTGTGACGCGCAGTCCATAGCCATTGTTATTGTTCACAATCAGGCCATTGCCAATATTGCTGATGCTTGCAGGCACCAGAATTTTGTTTGCCGCATTCACAAAAGGTCCATTAGCACCGGCACGGCCGATGTTGATTGTTCCCACAATGCCAGGGTTGAAGATCACATTGCCAAGCGCGATGGACTCAACGGTGGAATTCCCCACATTCGGAGAATTACCATCATGCAGGAGTGACACAGCATTCTGGTTGCCGAGAGCAGCAGCATTGAAGTCGCCGTTATAACCTGTCGCGTTGAAGATCAAGGTACCGAGCCCTGTCTTGTTGAAGGAGGTGATCGAACCGATGTTCGGAATATTCCCCAGCAATGCTACCGTCAGGAAGGGGTTGTTAATCTGAACCGTGGAAGCACCATTGGCCAAGCCAGTGATATCGCCATTGATTGTCAGGTTCCACACTGAGTTAGCCGTGCTATCAAACACAGGAGTGCCTGCAAAAGTAACGTCGTTACCGATTGTGCGGTTACCATCCACCAACAGAGTCGTGCCAGCTGCGGCACTGAGCGTGCCACTACCGAGAGGGCCGCTGGTGATTCCCGTGCCACCGTAGGTAGGTGTGCTGTTGCCACTGATCAAAATACCGCCAGCAGCCAAATTGAGGCCGCCTGTAAAGGTGCTCTGGCCGGACACTTGAAGAACACCTTCACCCGTTTTGTTAAGCGTGACGCCCGGACTCAAGATGGCCGCAGAGATGTTCAGGGTTGGAGAAATGCGTGTGATTGTATTGCCAAAAACTTGGATTCCAGGGGTATTGATCGTTCTCGTCCCAGTGCCAAGGTCGAGGAAGCCAGCAATGGTCGCCACCGTGGAAGGATTGTTTGAGGCAACCGTGATCGGCGTTGCATTCGACAGAGTCAGAATGCCGTTTGTGGTCACGGTTGGGTTGGTGGTGCCACCGTTGTTATTGAAGTTGAGGCTGTCGAGCGTGTTATTGCCGACGAGAGTCAAAGTGGAACTGCCATTCAGGGTGACTGCGTTGCTAGAGGCAATCTGACCTGCATTGGTGTTCATGGTCAGGGTAGCTCCCGTCAGGGTGACGCCACCGGCTGGGATCACTGTGCCACTGCCATTGAGATTCACCGTCCCCTGGCTCACAAAAGTGCCACCCGTGTAAGTGTTATTGGCAGTCAGGTTAAGCACACCGCCACCCGATTTGACCAAACTAACCGAGTTGCCGGCTCCGTTGTCTGCGATGACGGAGTTCACGATCAGGTTACTCACGCCAGCAGTAAAGGTAATCGCAGCGGCCGTCGCTGTAGCAGGTCGGCTCAAAGTCACCTGAGTCGGGCTATCCACCGAAAGGATGAAAGTGCCAGCAGGAATATTTGTGCCCGTTAAAGTCATGCCAGCGGCAAGACCAACCGTCGAGGACATCGTCACGACCTGCGAATTGATGGTTGTTGCCCCGAGAGGAATGACGCCAACCGTAGTGAGGGTTTGGCTCGTCTGTTGCGTCGCATTCGTGCTCGTTTGGCTCACGGTCACCTGGTTGAGCGAGTCAATGGAGAGAATCGTGGTTCCCGCAGGGAAGTTGGCGTTGCTGACAGCCATACCAGGGCGGAGGCCGAGAGTGGTGATGCCAGTGACGATGTTACTCAGGGCAGGAATGGTGGCATTGCCGATGGCTGGGTTACCCGTGCTGTTGTTGAAGATCACCAACTCACGAAGACCGCTGATTTCGGTGCCGCCCGCTGTGAGTACCCCGCGATTGGCGAGAGTTCCGATGCTCGTTTCAAACTGGTTATTGCTGCGAAGAAGACCACCGTATTGGAGGTTAAGAACATCGGAGCCACTGCTGAACAAGATATTGTTCGCGGCGTTACCAGCGAGCTTCAGAACACCCGTGGTCGTATTTCCAGTGAGAGTCGTATTGACGAGGTAGGTCGCCGGAATCTCGGTCAAGTTGCCGCTGCCGAAGGTCGCATCGTAACCGGTAAAGCCGCCCTGGCCGACAATACCTACACCCCGAGAAGTGCTGTAGGCCGCATAATCCGTGCTGTTGGCAATCGCCCACGCACCCAAGATCCCACTGCCCACGGTAGTGAGAGGGGAGGTGAAGACGATACGAGCATTGTTACCCTGCTGCCCAAGCTGGGTGCCAGTGAAGTTAAGGGTCGTACCAGTATTTCTTGTGAGGCTAGCGATCGTGAGATCTGCCGAAGTAATCGTGCCGCCGCCTGTGTTGGAAGCAATCGAGTTGGCACCTTGAGCAAGCGTAACGGCACCGACGGTCTCTGTAGCCGCAGTGCTGAGGCGACCTGTGAAGGTCAATGTGCCGCTCCGAAGGGTGATCGGTGCAGTATCAGACAGACGATTATTGATGGACGTCTGAATGTTGTCATTGTTTGCCAAGAACAGAGTCGCGTGGTTGATGTCAATGGCGGTGGTATTCAGCAGGGTTGCGTCATCACGCAGGGTGGTGGTGCCCCCCATCAGCATTGTGGGGCCCGTGTAAGTCTGCGCCATTTCCAAGGTGAGTGTATTTCCACCCACACGAGCAAAATTGATGTCTCCCATGATTTGGCCGGAGAAACTCGAGCTTCCACCTGCCATGTTGGTGAGTAGCGTGGCATTTGCGCCACTGTTAAGAATCGTACCGCCAGTGCCAGGAAGTGCGCCTGGGCCACTGAGCTGGGCGACGTATTGGCTGTTGCCATTCAGATCCAAAATCGCTCCGATGTTCATCTGCAGGAGTTGGTTCGGGAAAAGGGTATTCAGCCCTGCATTCAGCTTCAGAGTCCCATTGAGGATATTCTGTGTCCCAGAGATGAAGCTAGGAGTGTTGAGCTGAAGGGTTCCGTCCTGGGCCTTTGCCCAGTTCGCTGTGCCAGTCAGAGAGCTGTTCACTTCAAGAGTGGTACCGGCATTAACCTGAATCAAACCCGTGTTACCGGCAAACGCGACTTCAGGGATGTTCAGCGTATTGTTACCCCCTGTATTGAGGATACCGCCGGAGGTGATTGTCAGTCTGTTTTGGGCAGCACCACCGAGAGTGAGACCCGAGCCATTGATTTTGAGGGCATTCAGCGTGCGGTTGGCTGTCGTGCTGATGCTTGCAGTCACATTCAGCGTGTCGGTAGCAGCCGCTGTATTCAAGTTATTGGCGTTATTGTAAGCCGTGAATGGAACGACACCATTAGCCCCGTAAGTAGCAAAATCGCTACCGAGGAAAACACGAGGTGCGATACCGGTGGTCGCAGGGATCAGAGTCGGAGCAGCGGTAAAGATCACCTTATTGGTTGAGCCCAAGCTCGGAACCCCAGTGAGATCCAAGGAAGAACCACTGTTGGCAAAGTTGACTGAAGCAAAAGTCAGCGTGTTTGGACCAGAGCCTGACATGGTGATCCAGGACTGAATATTATTGATGGTCAAAGCACCGAGAGTTTCAGAAGTGCCATTGGCATCGCCAATTAGATTCAAGGTACCGCCGTTAAACGTCACAGCACCGGCATCCGCCAGACGACCAGCAGCATTGTCCCCCAGCGTATTGTCGAGAGTCAAAGTGCCGCCCGCATTCAAGGTGACTGTTCCTGCATTCCAGGAACCGCCAGTGACAGTAGAAAGAATAGTGTTACCACGGCTCACCGTGAGCGCGCCTGTAGCGACATTAGTTCCAGTGAGATTGAGCGTGCCAGTACCAGACATCTGTAGGCCATTGGCTCCAGTCCCTGCATTGTAGGCACTGTTGATTAAAGTATTGCCAGTGCCATAGATCGTAAAGGTGGATGCAGCACTGTTGGTGATGCCCCCGGAAATAATCAGCTCTGCCGGACCAGTAAGATCATTCTGCAGGTTACGACTGCCATTGAGTGCGACTAAACCGCCAAACTCGATCGAATTCGTTCCTGCAACGCGAGGAGGCGAGGCGTTGATTTGAATGGCGTTGGTGATTCTGTTGGCACCTACCAAACCACCAGAAACCCCGGTGGTGAGAGTGCCACCGTTGAAGGCAAACGTCCCGGTTCCGAGTGCGCCCACTTTATTGAGAGCCAGAATACCATTCGAAAGCGTCGTGGTGCCCGAATAAGTGTTCGGCGTGCCACCAGCCATGGTGAATGTGGCATCAGGAGCGATGGCGATGTTCCAGCCAGTCAGAACGCTTGCGGTTGCAGAGTTACGAATCACCCCATTCCAGACCGTGGATCCATAACCGCGGATGTTGACAGTGCGAGTGCCTGCCGTCTGATCGAAGTTAACGAAGTCACCATTGATGGTGAGGACCGAGCCATTTTCCAAGTTGTTGCTCAAACCAGGAACGTCGTTAGCACCTGTCGCTTTATAAATATTGGCATTGATGGTGATCGGTGCCGTGCCAGCAAAGGTGGACGACGTATTGTTGTTCAGAATGACCGGCTGGCTGAGAGTTAACCCACCGGTATTCGTGGAGAAGATCCCAGCGTTCGAGATCAGCAAGCCGCCGAACACCAACTCACTGTTGGCGGGAATGGTGCGGGCTGAGGAAAGCGTAAACGAGGTGGAATTTGGAATCGTGGCAATCGTGTCGCCATAACTGATCCCAGGGCCGTTGACATTCATCCCGACAACGAGACTGCCAGTCGTACCGCCAGCAACTAAGTTCACGGTCGTGACGTTTGCCACCGCCTGAGAGAGGAGCCCGGTAGGTCCGGCTGTGCCCAAAGCAGCATTGCTTGGGAGGCCGAGAAGACCTCCATCCACACGAGTCCCCCCCGTGTAGGTGTTATTCGCATTCAGAATCCAAACACCGCCGCCACCTTTCAGAAGGCGCAGAGAGCCGCCATTGTCCGCAAGGATTGAATTGACCGAGTTTGCATCCGTATTGCTGCCCTGCAATTCGAGTGTTTTATTGCCACCCGTGGTATTGACAGAACCAGCGGTGCTATTCAAAAGGTTCATCAAGATCAGAGGACCGCTGCCGCTGGAATCAATACGGCGGGTGCCCGTGGTCCCCACAAGATTGATCACGCGGGTGGTGGTCTCGCCAGGACCGACATACATGAGGTTGGTCGTGGTCGTGTTACCAGGGTTACCCAGTTCAATGACGCCACCGCCCACATTGGTACCGAAGCTCGAGGAAATGGCATCCGCCGCACCAATCGAGGTCGCAAAAACGCTCTCCTGGCGAATGATCGTTTTACCCGAGTAGGTATTGGCATCTCCAAGAATCAGGGGGCCAACACCGATTTTTGCCAAACCAGCTGTGCCACTGATCACGCCGTTTAAGGTCGCAAAGTCAAGATTGGTCGTACCATTGTCATTGACTTGGATTTCGCGCCAACCGCCAGCAGAGATATTTGCAGCGATTGCACTTCCCGTGGCTGTGGCGTTTTGACTGATGTTGAATGTCGTCAGGCCCGTGATCGCGGTGATGTAAGAGCCCGCAGGAATATTGGTGCCCGTGATGGCTTGGCCAACTGTCAATCCATTGGTGTTCCCAGCGGTAATGGTGATGCCGCTGTTGGCACTCGTGGTGTTAATCGTCGGAGTCGCAGCGACACCGGCCACGCCTAAGCTGAAATCTCCATTGACGGTCACATCTGCCAAAGAGGTGGAAGAATTGAGGAAGAGCGCACCAGCACCCAAGAAATTGGCCGTGGAACCCCAGGTTGGATTGGCGAGCCCGGTCCAGTCAACGGTCAAAGGCAATTCACCAGAGGAGAAACCACCATTACCATTCGCCACAAAACGGAACTGACCTGCGCCAGTGCCCAGCGCACGACTGAAGGTGCCAGTGCTTTCAAAAACGCCCCCATTCAAAAATAGGTTACTAGCCGTAGGGAGAGACAGACCATCTTGAGCACGAAGTGCACCAGCCGAGATCGTCGTGGTGCCAGAGTAGCTGTTTGCATTGTTCCCTAAAATCCACAGACCCCCACCGGACTTTGTCAGGCTGAGAGCTTCATTGGCGTTGGGATTGTTAATCAGGCGAAGATTGATCTGGTTATCTCCCGTCGAGTCGCCCTGAAGGGTCAGAGTGCGGGTTCCCGTGCCGGTAAAGGCGACAGGAGCCGTGTTATTGAAGATCAACGTCGCGTTGTTCGCTGCACGAGCAAGGTTAGGGGCGCCATAGCTGCCGGATGAATCCAGCGTACCATTACCGGCAAGCGTGAACAAACGATTGATGCTGACGCTTGGAGTCTGCGTGGTTTGGTAAATCGTGCCCGTCGCCCCGGTGTATTGAAGAACGCCGCCGTTGAAGACGAGGCTTGCAGCGTTGGTGGCATCATTGCCCGCATCGCCCGCACCAATTGCACTCGCTACACCGATGTCAGCCAGCGAAGTCACCGCCAGCGTGCCGCCAAGTAAATGCAGAGGCCCACTGAAGGTATTTGCACCCGTCAGAGAAACGCCACCTGTGCCAGCCTTCACCAGACTCAGGGCCGCGGTGCCGTCCTGAATAAGGCCTGTGAAATAGCCGCCTGCATTGTTATTGCCAATGCGAAGGGTGGCTGCCGTAGGTCCATTGTTGGTAATGACGCCGGCACCGTTGAGTCCGTTCACAGAGTTCGTTGTCGAAGCAGCCGTACCGATGTTCACGCCATTCAGGTCAAATGTAGCGCCTTGACGCACGGTCAGCCCGATGTTGGTAGCACCAAGAAGGCCTCCAGCGGACATTTGAAGGGTACCCTCGTTCACCGTCACGGTGCCAGACTGGTTATTGGCTGCACTCAGAACCAAAGTCCCGAGACCATTTTTGGTCAAACCGCCGGTGGTAGTGCTGGTGATAGGAGCGGCCAAATTCAGAATGTCGCTCGAGCCATCCACACGCACCACCAGATCGCCAGAACCCGCCGTGGTCACCCCTGTGCCAGCGATCGTTCCAGAACCACCGGTCTGCAGAATCCCACCAGAGGTGTTAGCGCCGACGTTGATGGTCAGAAGCCCGGTCTGGTTGACCGTTTGAGAGCCACCGATTTTCAAAGAACTGAGGCTGATGGCACCGGTGGTGGTCTCAGCAGAAACTAAGTTGTGGGCACCGGGAGCGAGCTGAGTTCCGGCAATGACAAAACCATCGTCCATGCCATACACAGGAGTCACGAGGAGACCGTTGTTGGAACGAGCGAAATCAGCGCCATTGATGTAAATGTGGCCGTTGCCTGGAAGGTTATTAGCTGCGGTCGTGGACAGGCCAGCAATGGTCACAGATCCAGTCCCAGGAATCACGTTAAGCCCAGTGCCCACAGACGGAGCTGCAAGGCTGGCAAAATTCAAAGCGGCGGTACCATCTACACCAGCATTGATGCGAAGCGTTCCTGCACCAGCCGTCAGAGTTAATGCACCCACGGTTTCTGTGCTGCCGGAATTTGCGGCGCCGTTGTACTCAAGAACACCACCCGCTCCCTGGGTGAATGAATCAACGTTAAAGATAACAGCCGCAGCATCTGGAAGGACATCAAAATTACCAGCTGCTTCTTGAAGCTTCAAGGTTCCACCCGAGATCGTAGTTGTGCCCGTAAAGGTGTTATTGGCGGTAGGATTCAAAACCCAGGTGCCGGATCCGATCTTTTGCAGACTGGTCACAGACGCTGCCGTCGTATTGATCGGAATGACGGTGTTTACCGTGTTGTCCGCAGTGCCAGAACCACCCAAGACCAAAGTATGAGCGCCATTCACTGTGTTAAGAATGGTGCCGGTCAGCGTCAAAGCCCCACTACCATTCGAATTGATGTAAATAGGAGCCGTCGTCGTGTTGAGAAGAATATTGCGATTCAGCGTGGCCGTGGCCCCCGTGTAGGTCAGCGCACCAGGAGTGGTGCTGGCATTGCCGATATTGATTTGGCTTGTTTGGCCAATCGCGCCCACGTTGCCAAACGACAGTGTTCCTCCTGCGATTGTGGTCAAACCTTTGTAACTGCTGGCATTGCCGCCAATCACCAGAGTGCCAGTGCCGTTTTTTGTCACATTGTGAAGCGCAGCTACGGGCGCAAGAATACTCCCGGTGACCGTTGTATCTCCGTTGCCCCCGATAGATAGGGTGCGCGCTGTACCGTCCGATTGATTCCAGATATTGGCATCCAACAACAAGAGCCCGTTTGAGTTGTTGTTGATGGTTGTGTTGTTCCCACCGCCACCGCCGATCAATCCATTCACCCCCGTGAAAGACACACCGTAGCCGTTTCGGCCTGAGATGTTAAAGGTGTTATTGGAGTTGAACATCCGCAGGTCTCCAAAGGTGACCGTCTGATTGATCAATAGCGAAGAGCTATTCACCCCACGTCCCACAAAAAGGCCACCCGTGGTGTTGTCGCGGACAAATACATTGCGATCCAGGAAACTCCCAGGCGTGTCAGTACGCACTTCCAGCGTTCCGTTGTTGAGGTCCACCGATTGCGAGGTGGGGTTGATCCCCAGAGCACCGTTATCCCCGACTCGCACGGTGCCACTGTCGATTCTCAACGTTTGGGCATAGTTGTTGCTGTTATTCTGCAACCAGAGTGTCGTCGTTACAATGTTACCCGTTTTGACAAACCGATCACCGGCTGTGTCCAGACCGGTAACTTGTCCGCTGACGATCCAATTTCCATTCCCGTAGAAAATGTTGCCCGCGCCCGCACCCAGATACACACCACCAGTGACATTGGTGATGCCATGGGTTGCGAGTACTCGGCTCTCGGTGGCACCTGATGAGATCGTGAGCCCGCCGGCCAGAGTGTTATTACCAATACTGATCAGGGCCGCGCTGGCATTAGCGGCTCCAGGCCCACGGCCGGAGACAGAAACCTCACGGTTGAGGGTCATCCCGGTGCCTACGCCCGGACCTGCAAGAATCAAACTGCCTCCAGAGAAACCAGGGTTGCCTGTATTGGCAATGCCAGTCACCGAAATGGCGGTGGTACCCAAGCCCAACTGCGCTGGATTTGTCACCACCAAATTGCCCGCTTCGATGGATAGATCCCCGCTAAAGGTATTGCCATTATTCGTTAATACCAATGTCCCATTGCCCGACTTCGTAAATCCCTTGGTCCCAGCCAGCAGAGAAGCGATCGTGGCCCGATCCCCAAAAGTGCCACGAGTGCCGACCTGAATAACCGGAGAATTGAATCCTGCTGCAGGGGCTAGAGTCAAAGTGTTGCCCGTCAGAACATAACCGCTGGAGGTAAAATTAAGCCCTCCTGCTGTGATGGCCTCCTGCAAGGTCAGTGTGCCAGCTGCCCCACCGAAAACTGCGGTGTTGAGCCCGGCATTATTCCAGGCCGTGCCACTCCATTGTAGGGAAGCCGTATCCCAATTACCGGTTCCTCCTACCCAATTTAAATTCGCCCCTTGGAGTTGCACACTCCACAGGCTGAAAGTGCTGAGCATGAGGGTGGTCAACGGCGTCTTGAGATGACGGCGCATCCACTGGAGACTGGGGCTCGATTTGGACATGGTGGTTGGTTGGGGGTCGGAATAATCCGAATTTTCGGGAATTAAGGCGCGAGTGAAACACAAAGGTAATTCCTATTCTATCAAAAAAAGGGTTTATTTATCATTCGCCAAACCCCCTCCGTCTTGAACAGCTTCGTCTTTAGCCGAATGTCCGTTTTCCCAAACTTAACGATGCGACCGTATGATTAAGACGGATAAACCCACTTACATTTAATTAATTCGATTATATTAAATATAGTAAAACAACTCATTGAATCGAATGATCCAAAAGTTTGTTTAAATCCACCGCTAAAACACCATCAAATATTTTAATTTATTTTATACTACATATGATAATATGAGATTTTAATTCAAAATTTAATAATCTTTTTGACTAAATTTAAAATCATTTAGACTGACAATCACAGTTTTTTAAAATGGGATTCATAAGCCTGTTTTTTTGAGAAAAACCGTGAATCATGCATGATTGATCTTTTATCGCGGCTCACCTTGAATGCATTTGAACTCAACTCGCCAGGATAAAGCCATTTCTGAAAAAGTGAGAATAAGGTCAAAGTAGGGTTTTTCACCTAATACAAGAAACCGATGAAGGATCTAGGCACCGTCTTTTTGGGCACATTTTATTTTCCACTCCTCCGCACTTCATAACAAACGAGGGCTTTCACAAGATGAACTGCAAATGTGGAGTCTGGTCTGACTGCCTTAGGTGGGAACAAACGTGCATATAGCAATCCCCCAAAAATCACCACGATGCTGTTCTTGGAAATTCTTGGGGGAAGAAAGATCTCCAAACAGCCTGCCCGAAGAATTTTAAATTCATCCGCACAGGGTCGAGGCATTTGGATCACGGCACTTTCTTGATGACCACACAGATCATCTGCCACCTCCACGTTTTTCATGATCTTGCTTTGGGTGCTCAGACGAATCACTTTTTTTGTTTTCCTACGTGGTTTCGCAGAAGGACCAAACCAATGCTTGTGCTCGATACGATAAGGGCTTTGATCACAATTATGGCTACGAAATACCTCCCGTTCGGTGCCTCCTGCGCCTGTTTGCTAGCTGGTTTCTCCCTGAGCTTTTTACTCACTGGGTGGATTCGAGCTGCGGAATCGCTCCCCACAGCAGTTCCTGTCAAACCGCCATTGCCCAAAGTGGAGCCGGGCCTCGAAAAAGCGGTGCAGTGGCGCTGGCTACCGGAAACTTCAGACCCAGCCGTCTGGGGAATCGCCCTGCCACCGCCGCCCCCAGCGGAAACGCTTTCTGGCCAAGCTTCCACCGACGCCACTCAAAAGAAACCACTGCCTCAGGGCCCCCCACAGGAAACCCAGGAATACGTAGTGGCGAAGGGAGACTCCCTTTATGTCATCGCCCGGCAGCACGGGGTCACGATCGACCAGATCAAGGCCTTCAACCAGATGAAGCGTGATGTCATCGTCGTGGGCCAAACACTGCGCATTCCCAGCCTCACGGATATTCAGGCCATGGCTCCGCCGCCTGCCCCGGAACCCAAACCCAAAGCACGTGCACCTAAATCCCCACCGAAGCCTGTTGCCGAAAAGGAAGCGGAGGTGAAACTTCTGATCAAGCGCCCCCTGCCCTCCCCTGCCTCCAGCGTGGCACGCATCGTCCTCATGCAGGCATATCTGGATCGCCAAACGTTTTCCGCAGGGCCCATTGATGGCACGGATGGCCCTTTGTATGATGCAGCCTTACGATCTTACGAAATGGCGCATCCAGCAGAATTGAATTCTGAGATGGGCCAACCAGCCGCCGTCCTTCGTGAAATGGGCGGAGCGTATGCGGAGTATCAGCTGAAGGAAGAAGATCTGCGATGGATCATCCCACAGGCCCCTGCACCGCCACCTCCCTCAAGGAAAACTCGTCAGGCACCACCACCACCCGAGCCGGCCCTGACGTTGGAGGATCTCACCAGACCGCCGTTTCTTCCTTACCGCAGCGTCTGGGAATTTGTGGCTGAGCGTTACCACTGCTCGGAATCTTTTCTGCGCCGCATCAATTCGGGTCTGAAATCCCCCATCCAAGTCGGGGCGCTGTTTTTTGTGCCCAATGTCATTCCTTTTGAGATTGAAAATGCCCTCCAAAAGCCCCTGCAACCGCAGGCCGACCCCGCAGCCCCAGTCACGGCCACCATCATCAGCAACTCCAGACTGGAAATCCGCCGCAGTGGCAAACTCATCGCCAATCTCCCTGTCTCTGTCGCCCGTCCGGGGCTGCGTGGGCGTGGCACTTGGAAAATTTTAGACGCCATCGCACGTCCCCGTCTCGTCACCTCAGGAGATCCCGCTGCGCCCATGACTCCACCGTTGGTTATTCCCCCAGGCCCGAATAATCCCGTGGGTCCCCTTTGGATCCATCTGGCCAAAGGCAGCGAGACCACGCCTCTACCCTACGGTCTGCATGGCACCAGCATCCCTGGCTACATGACACGGCAGGAGAGTGTGGGCGGCTTTCGCATGACCAATTGGGACATTGCCCGAGCGGTGCGACTGCTCCCAGTTGGTACTCCCCTAACATGGGAATAAGGACGTCTCGGGCCGTATGCCGGCCCTCAGGCCTTGTATCTGACGAAAGTCCGTTGTTACGTAGAGGCTCTGTCGTGCGTTTACCTCGTGCGTCTCCCAGCTATGAAGAGTCTCTTTGCGTCCCTATTCATCCTGATCAGTCTCCCAGCCGTGGCCGAGGTGACGATGCCAGCGTTTTTCACCGATGGTCTCGTGCTGCAACAGGGAAAGCCCGTGGCGATCTGGGGAAAAGCGGCTGCCGATGAAAATGTCAGTGTGAACTTCGCAGGTCAAACCAAAGTCACTCAGGCCGACCTGGAAGGAAAATGGCGCGTGACGCTGGATCCCCTAGCCGCCAATGCCACCCCGGCTGAACTCACCGTCGTTGGAAAAAACACCCTGACATTGAAAAACATTTTGGTAGGCGAGGTGTGGCTCTGCTCGGGCCAATCCAACATGCAGTGGACGGTTTCACAATCAGCCAACTCAGAGCAGGAAATCGCGGCGGCGAATTTCCCTCAGATTCGCATGTTCAATGTGGAGCGTGCCACTGCCATGGAACCTGCGACCGATGTCAAAGGCACCTGGAAAGAAGCGACCTCCGCCAATGTCGGGCCATTTTCAGCCGTGGCGTACTTTTTCGGTCGTCACCTGCACCAGGTCTTGAAAGTGCCCGTGGGCCTCATCAATACCTCCTGGGGCGGCACCCGTGTGGAGGCATGGACCAGCCGAGAATCACTGGAGGAGCGCCCCTGTGCAGCGCAACTTTTGAGTGATTGGGAAGGCATTCGCCAGACCTATGATGCAGGCGCGGAAGCCAAGAAATTTGAGGAGGCTAAACTCATCTGGAAGGAAAAAGTGAAAGTCATCCAAGCCCAAAACGAAAAGCTGCCAGCGGCCCAAAAAACAGAGCTCCCCGCAGCCCCTCGCCCGACGGATGATCCCAACAAAACGCCGCACCACCCTGCGGTGCTTTTTAATGCAATGGTCTCGCCGCTAATCCCCTACACCCTGCAAGGAGCCATCTGGTATCAGGGTGAGTCTAACCAAAAGCGTGCTTTCCAATATCAGGAGCTGCTGCCTAACATGATCAATGACTGGCGCACGCGCTGGAATGAAGAGTTCAGCTTTTACATTGTCCAACTCGCCAGCTTTGGTAATGGCCAACCCATCACGAAAGATGCCGGCGCGGCTGATACCTGGGCCGAATTGCAGGAGGCCCAATACCTGACCGCCATCACGCTACCAAAGACAGGCCTCGCAGTGATTAACGACATTGGCGAAGAAAAAGACATTCACCCGAAAAACAAACAGGAAGTAGGCCGCCGCCTCGCCCTCTGGGCCCTGGCCAAAGACTATGGCAAAACGAGCACCGTCCCCAGCGGTCCGTTGTTTAAAAACAGCATCATCGAAGGCAGCCAAGTGCGCATTCAATTCGACTATGTGGGTGGTGGCTTAAAGACAAGAGATGGGGGTGAATTGAAACACTTTCAGATCGTCGGGGCAGACCAGAAATGGGTGTGGGCACAGGCGAAGATTGAAGGCCAGGAAATCATCGTCTCCAGTCCTCAAGTAAGCGCCCCAGTGGGCGTCCGTTATGCCTGGGCTGCATGGCCAGAAGGAGCGAATTTGATCAATGCTGAAGGCCTGCCCGCGAGTCCCTTCCGCACGGATGAATTCATCCTCAGCACCATGGGTGTGACCTCCCCTTTTCAGGAAGTGTTGAAGGCCGTCCGATAGCTTTTGTGGATCCGCTCGAAGGACACCCGGAGATCATGCAGGATCTCCGCATTCTCCGTTGCCCACGCGCGTATGCTTTTCAAAGTAATGGCCCACCCTCATGCCAACGCCCCCTTTTCATTACCAGGAACTGTTTGAACTCGGTCAGGACGATACCGAATACCGCCTGCTCACTCAAGACCACGTCAGCGTGCAGAATTTTGGCGGCAAGGAAGTTCTCTGTGTGGACCCACAGGCGCTGACTTTGTTAGCCAACCAGGCTTTTCATGACATCAATTTCTTCCTGCGGCCCAAACATTTGAAACAGGTGGCAGCGATCCTGGATGATCCTGAAGCCAGTGAAAATGATCGAATGGTGGCGCTGACACTTTTGAAAAATGCGGATGTCTCCTCCGCTGGGCTGCTCCCCTTTTGTCAAGACACCGGCACGGCCATCATCATGGGCAAAAAGGGCCAACAAGTGTGGACGGGTAGCAGTGATGAAGCCGCCCTCTCCAAAGGTGTGTATGAAGCCTACACAGAGAACAATCTGCGCTACTCGCAAAATGCCGCGCTGGACATGTTCAATGAGAAGAACACGGGCACGAATCTACCCGCTCAGTTCGACCTGTATGCGACCGAAGGTGAGGCCTACAAATTCCTCTTCATCTCCAAAGGCGGCGGCTCAGCCAACAAATCCTTCCTCTACCAGGAAACTCGCGCAGTGCTGAACCCCAAGAGTATCGTTAAGTTCCTCACGGACAAAATGCTATCTCTGGGCACAGCGGCCTGTCCTCCTTACCACCTCAGCTTTGTCATCGGGGGCACCTCGGCAGAGGCCACCATGAAGCATGTGAAACTGGCCTCCACCAAGTATTACGACAACCTGCCCACCACCGGCAATGAGCACGGACGCGCCTTCCGCGACCTGGAGTTGGAAGCCCAGATGTTGGAGGCCGCGCGCACCTGTGGCATCGGTGCCCAGTTCGGCGGCAAATATTTCGCGCTGGATGTTCGCGTCATCCGCCTCCCCCGCCATGGGGCCTCCCTACCCATCGGTATCGGTGTTTCCTGCTCCGCAGATCGTCAGGCTAAAGGCAAGATCACCCGAGACGGCGTCTTCATCGAGAAGCTGGAGACCAACCCTTTGCAATACATCCCGGAAGAGCTGCGCCACCGCAAAGATACCAACGCGGTCCGCATAGATCTCAACCAGCCGATGGAAGCTATTCGTGCGGAGCTGAGCAAGCACCCAGTCACCACCCGTCTTCTGCTCAATGGCCCCATCGTCGTCGCCCGTGACATCGCCCATGCCAAGCTCAAAGAGCGCCTGGATGCTGGGGGTGAATTGCCTGACTATTTCAAGGCCCACCCAGTCTATTATGCCGGGCCCGCCAAGACTCCTGCGGGCATGCCCAGCGGTAGCTTCGGACCCACCACCGCCGGCCGGATGGACAGCTATGTGGACCTCTTCCAAAGCCATGGCGGCAGCATGGTCATGATCGCCAAAGGCAACCGTGGACAGCAGGTCACGGATGCCTGCAAAAAACACGGCGGTTTTTACCTGGGTAGCATCGGTGGACCTGCAGCCATCCTGGCGAAAGAAAACATCAAGAAAGTCGAAGTCGTCGAGTTCCCAGAACTCGGCATGGAGGCCATTTGGAAAATCGAAGTGCAGGACTTCCCTGCCTTCATTCTGGTGGATGACAAAGGCGAAGACTTCTTCCAGAGCGTCGGCACGGGCTGCTCCGTGAAACACTGATGGTTAGTCCCGCCTCACTACCATGTCCGAAAACGGCGAGCGTGAATTGAGATTCTGCGCCATCATCGGTGCATGACTCTCACGGATGACACCTGCTACACAGCCCTTAAGGCACGCGATGCGCGCTTTGATGGGGTGTTTTTTACAGGAGTGAAATCCACGGGCATTTACTGTCGCCCGGTCTGCCCGGCGAGGACACCTGCGGCCAAGTCCTGCGCCTTCTATCCCACAGCGAGTGCGGCAGAGGCGGCCGGTTTTCGACCCTGCCTGCGCTGCCGCCCAGAGTTGGCCCCCGGGTGTCGGGGCAGCTCGCTGGCGGAGGCCGTCCTCAATAGGCTGCAGGAACGTGCAGTGGAGGGCACACGACTGGCAGATTTGGACGCGGATCTCGGGTTAAGTGCGCGACAAGTGCGTCGCATCCTGGAAGCTGAGTTTGGAGTGACCCCAGTGCAAGTCATCCAGACCCAGCGTCTGCTGCTGGCGAAGCAATTGCTCCAAGAAACAAACCAGCCCGTGAGCGAGATCGCCCTGGCGGCAGGTTTTCGTAGCCTACGGAATTTCAATGCCCTGTTCCAGCAGCGTTATGGACTGGTGCCCAGTGCTTGCCGCCGGAAAGGCAGCCCAGGAGGCGATGGCATCCGCCTTCGATTGACCTACCGGGCGCCGCTGGCATGGACAGCTTTGATGGATTACTTTCGTAGCCGTCTGGTGCCAGGTGTGGAGGAAATCTGCGGTGCCGAATACCGCCGCACCGTCACGCTAGGCGAGGCCACAGGATGGATGCGAGTGTGGCCGACTGAGGGGGAGGCGATCCTGCACGTCGAAGTCTCTCCTTCTTTGATGCGACACCTGGGAGCCGTGCAGACCCGTGTGAGGCGGATGTTTGACCTGGATGCCAGGCCGGATGCCATTGTGAGCGTGCTGAGAGCTGATCCTCTTTTAGCTCCCGTCTTTGCCCATTTTCCGGGCCTGCGGGTAGGCGGTGCCTGGGATACTTTTGAGCTGGCGGTGCGGGCTGTGCTGGGGCAGCAAATCACGGTGGTCGCCGCGACCACCCTTTCGGGCCGACTGGCCGCCCGTATCGGGGGAGAGATGGAGACGCCGTTCCCAAATCTGCACCGCCACGGTATCCGAGCAGCCGCGCTGGAGGCGCTCAGCGTGGACGACCTGTGCCAGCTCGGCCTGGTGCGTGCCCGGGCTGAGACGCTGAAACACCTCGCCCATTTTGCCCTCCAGGGAGGATTGCAATTTCCCCCAGGATTGGATCACGAAAGCGCCGTGGCGCAGTTGGTCCAGCTTCCCGGCATCGGCCCCTGGACGGCGCACTACATCGCCATGCGCGCCCTGCGTTTTCCAGATGCCTTTCCAGCGGCGGATTTGGGACTTCGCAAAGCCATTGGCCAGGGTGTTTTGATCCCGACCAAGCAGGCTGAACAACGCTCGCTCGACTGGCGCCCCTGGCGTGCCTATGCCGCAGCAGCCCTTTGGAAAAGTCTTACCCCATGAAACCGACCCGTTATTACACCCACACCTCTTCCCCCATCGGCGGCATCACCCTCGTGGCCACGGAGGTAGGTCTATGCGGCCTTTATCTCGAAGGCCAGCGCCACTGGCCACGCGATGCGGAAACCTGGGTGCGAGATGATGAAGGCGCACACTTTGATGCCACCTTGATGGCTCTCGCGCGCTACTTCATGGGCAAAGACCTGCGCTTTTCCCTGCCGCTGGATTGGGTCACAGGCACGCCATTCCAACAAAAAGTGTGGCAAGCTCTTTTGGAGATTCCCGCCGGGCAAACCTGGACCTATGGCCAGTTAGCGGAACATCTGGCAGCCCCAGCGGCAGTGCGTGCCGTGGGAGCGGCTGTGGGGAGAAATCCCCTGTCCATCATCATTCCCTGTCACCGCGTGATCGGACAAAATGGCAGTCTCACCGGTTATGCGGGTGGGCTAGATCGCAAGCGCTGGCTCCTCACCCATGAGGGCGTGGAGCTCCCGCCTACGCTCCTTTAGGCGGCCCGGCAGTGTCCCAAGCATCTTCGGCATCCAAGTGCTGGCGTTTGAGATCCTGCCGGAAAACAGACTCCAGGTTTTCCAAATGTTGGCGGGCCATGGAGATGTAGGTGGCCTGGTCTCCCCCATAGTGTTTGGCCAGCTCGCGCACGCTTTCTTCATCGTAACAGCGGAAGAGTTCCACCGCACGCACCGCCCGGTGAGCGCGGTATCCCAGCGCGCGCAAAACATCCACACTCAGATCCAAAGAACTGCCTAACAAATCACGCCGATAGTCCATGATGCCGCGTTTGATCAGCTCATAGGCATGATTGCGACTGGTAGCGCGGGCCAGAATGCGCAGGTGAGGAAATTCGTGACGGACGAGGTCCACGATCTCCAGAGACTTCGCTTCATCATCCACCGCACAGACAAAGATTTTCGCCTTTTCTGCCCCAGCCGCAGCGAGGAGATCGGCGCGGGAAGCATCCCCATAGAAAGACTTGAGACCAAAACGGCCCAACATTTCAACCTGATCCGGGTCATTGTCCAAAACGGTCACCCCAAAACCATTCGACTGCAACAGACGGCCGATGATGTGGCCGAAGCGCCCAAACCCTGCCAGGATCACGGGGTGATCATGGCTTTCCATCACATCATGCTCGCGGGGCGAGGCCAGTTTGGAAAACCGTGGCTGGATGAGCCGATCATTGGCGATCAACATCAAAGGCGTCAAAGCCATGCTGATAGCAACAGCCGCATTTAAAGGCCCTGCCAACTCCGGACCGACGAGCCCTAAACCGCCAGCGGTCCCGAGCAGAACAAAACAAAACTCTCCTCCCTGGGCCAGGGCACACGAAAAGATAAACGAGGCTCCCCAGCCCAGCTGAAAAAGCCCCCCGAGTGCTAGCAGCACCAGAAACTTCACCGCAATAAGACCGAAAACGAGCAGGGCAATCATGCCGGGCTGCGCCACCACCAAGCCTAAATTCAACCCGGCCCCAACCGCCATGAAGAATAACCCCAATAGCAGACCTTTAAAGGGCTCCACATCCGCTTCCAACTGATGCCGATATTCACTTTCCGCCAGAACGACGCCTGCAATAAACGTCCCCAGCGCAGCTGAGAGCCCCACCAGTTGCATCAGCCACGCGACGCCTGCCACCACCAGCAAAGCGACGATGGTAAACATCTCTCTCAGCTTGGAGGCCGCCACATAACGGAAGACATATCGCAGGAAGTAATGCGCCACCACGACCACCGCCACGACGGCCCCGATCGTGCACAAGGTCTGTGCCCACTGCGGCAGGTGGGCCAGGGCAGATTCATGACCGTGGCCATGCTCCGCTTCACCAGCGCCACCGTTTGCCTTTGCCAGCCAAGGAAGGGCCGCCAAAATGGGGATCACTGCGATGTCCTGAAATAACAGGACTGAAAAACAGGCCTGTCCGCCCCGGGTGTTCAGCAGTTTCCTTTCCGCCAAGGACTGGATGACGATGGCGGTGGAGGACATCGTCAATATAAGCCCCACGGTCACGGCGACGGGCCAAGCCAGTCCTATGGCCAGCGCGATTCCCGATACCGCAGCGGCGGTGCCCAAGACCTGCGCGCTGCCTGTGCCTAAAATAGGCCCCCGCAACCGCCAAAGCAAACTCGGACGTAGCTCCAACCCCACCACAAAGAGCATCATCACGACGCCGAATTCCGCAAAGTGCTGCACATCCTCCACCTCTCCAACCAAGCCCAAAAGCGAAGGGCCAATGACGATGCCCGCGAGCAGATAACCCAACACCGAGCCCAACCCCAAACGCTTCGCAATGGGCACCGCAATGACAGCGGCGATGAGATAAACAACAGCCTGGAAAAGGAACTCGGGGGACATGAGCGGAGATCTAAAGTTTGGCGGTAAAATCCCGCCACTGAAAGGGGCTAAACTGCACGCAACCATTCAAAAAGCACCCTTATCATGGTCCTTTTTGAGGAGTTCCGCCCACTAGCGACGCAAATTTGCACGCCATCTGCCTTTTTCGAATCCGAAGAATCCCATTCTTCGGAATGACTAGACTGGAGATGAATTTTCAGAAACAAAGTTTCTGCAACAACTCAATTCGCATTTTGCCCGGCCTTATATCTCGGTTATTTTAACAAAATACTTCCACTTATTACCAAGTGGTCCCGATATTTTAAAAATAAACGAGATGCCGCCTCCCTACTCCATCCTCACCGCTGAGTCGCCGGTGCTCTATCGGCGTGATTCGCATCTCTTGAATACTTTCGACGAGTTGCTGCATGACTTCCTCAGCAAAGGCGGGCCACGCCCTCCGGAATACAGCGTGCTGAACCGCGCCGTGCGCCATCTGGGAGATGCCGTGCGCGGGGGCAGCCTGAGCCAAGAGGAAGTCTCAGATTACATTCAGGAAATGACCCAGCTCCACCTGCCTGGAACCATGCAGGCAGAGGCGCTGGCTCGTAAATATGGCTACAGCGGTGATTTTGAGATCATTGACCATATTTATACCCGGCGAACGCAGACAGACCCAAATCTGCGCTTATGGGACCTTTATTTTCACAGTCAGGCAGCCCCGGTAGCTGTGCGGAACCGAAAAGCCTACTTCCAGGACTTGATGGCCAGCCACGTGGCCAATGGACCCAGGGGGCAAGCCCTCGCCGTCCTCAATGTGGCTAGCGGCCCCGCGCGGGATGTACGGGAGTTTTTCATGAACAATCCCGATGCGGACGTGCAAATTGACTGCGTGGACATGGACGCTCAAGCGATTGCCTACGCTCAAAATCTCTGCGCACCCTGGGAATCCAAGCTGCGGTTTCACCACCGCAATGTCCTGCGTTTTGTCCCCACACGCGGCTATGATCTCACCTGGTCTGCCGGCTTGTTTGATTACCTGAGTGATCGGCTCTTTGTCCATGTGCTGAAGGCCATGATGGCCGTAACCAAGCCCGGCGGAGAGGTGGTGGTAGGAAACTTTTCCGACTTCAACCCGAGCCGCGATTACATGGAGCTGCTGGGCCACTGGCAGCTTATTCATCGCAGCCGGGAGACTTTGACCGCCTTAGCAGCCCGAGCAGGGGCCTCCCCAGACCAAATCCAAATTCACTGGGAACCTGAAGGCGTGAATTATTTTTTACATATCCAGCGCTAGACCTCTGCCCGCTGATCCCTCGGCAAAAAATTTGTAGGGGCTTGGGTTTCAATCCCATGTCACTTTCCCCCCCACACACAAAAGGCCCAAAGAATTAGTTGCTAGGCTTTCTCAATTCAGTATAATTTACAATAATTATACAAATTGTGATTGCTCTAACAACCAAGTCACCTAATACGGCCCCGCTGCACTTCCCGGCAGCGACACGTGAGGTGCCTGTGATCTCCAGAGCAGCCCCGCCCATTGACCCAAAAATCCTCGCCGAAGCTGAAAAATCAGCTCGGTTCGAGGGAGAGCTTCAAGAGCTCAATATGCGGAATGCACGATTGGGAGCTTGGTTCGTCATGCTCTTGGTCCCGTTCTGTGCGGTTTTGGATTGGCTGGCCTACCCCACGCATTTCCGGGAGTTTGTGTTGCTGCGCATTCTCTGTTCAGCCATGTGTATTCCGCTGCTCTTGGCCCTCGACCGCCCCTGGGCAGCCCGTTATCACCGCGTTTATCCCGTGATTTTGCCCTTGCTGCCAGCCATGGCTATCTGCCTGATGATTTACTTCTCAGGCGATGGCAGTTCCAGCTATTACGCCGGGCTGATGCTTTGCCTGGTCGGCACCTCCTTTGTCTTCCATTGGACGTTCCGAGAGATTGGGATCACCGTCGCCCTAGTGCTGCTGTTTTACTTCGCCGCGACGATTCCCAACCTCAAATACGATGGTCACCTCAGCTCCATCGGCCTCTTTATCAATAACACGCTCTTCATCCTGCTGACCTGCGTGATTCTTTACTGTGGGAGTCGGCAGCACCACGCCATCCGTCTGCGGGAATTTGTGAACCGCTGCAAAGTGGAGGCCCAACGGGAGGAGCTGAGCCGCCGCAATGAGGAACTCTCTGCCACGCTGAAGCGCCTCCGTGAAACCGAGGCTCAGTTGAATCAAAGTGAGAAATTGGCCTCCATCGGTCGGCTGAGCGCCGGCATCGTTCATGAGATCAATAATCCGCTGAACTTTGTCAAATCCGCCCTTTTCGTCCTGAAGAAGAAGACCAAAAATCTACCGCCTGAAACCGTGGAGTCCATGGGGCTGATCCTCACAGACATCGGTGAAGGTGTGGACCGTGTGGCCTCCATCGTTTCTGACCTACGCACCTTTGCGCATCCCGAAAACAAGGGCTCCTCCCCTGTCAATCTGAGTCAAACGGTGGCCAAGGTGAATCGTCTCATGGCCAAACAGATCGGCGATGCTGAAGCCCACCTGCACTGCGATGTCCCCGCGGACCTCATTGCTTTTGGAGATGAAAACCACATCATTCAAATCTTGATCAACCTCGTTCAAAATAGCCTGGATGCCCTGCAAGGGCACCCCCATCCAGAAATCACCCTGAATGCGATACAAGAGGGTGACGAACTCGTTTTGCGCGTGCGTGACAATGGCACGGGGATACCAGAGGAGCACCTACAGCGCATTTTTGATCCTTTCTTCACCACCAAAGAAGTGGGCCAGGGCATGGGCCTCGGCTTGAGTCTTTGTTATCGTATGATGCAAGGCATGAATGGGTCTATCACTGCGGCTAGCCTGACTGGAACCTTCACTGAATTTACCCTTCGCTTTAAACCCGCCGCCGCCCCCGCAGCCGCATGAATCCCCCCCCTTTAGCAAACTACCACGTGCTCTATGTGGATGATGAGGAGAAAGCGCTCCACTACTTCAGACAGATGTTTGAAGATGAATTCATCATCCACACCGCCAACAATGCCGCCGATGGCTACCGTATTTTGGAAAGCTACGGTCCCCAAATTGGGGTGCTGCTGACGGATCAACGCATGCCTGGGGAAAGCGGTGTGGAGCTGATGGACCGTGCACGCAGGCTGCACCCCAATCTCGTTCGCATTCTCGTCACCGCATTTACCGATTACCAAACTGCGGTGAAAGCCGTCAATGAAGGACGCGCCTACCGTTACCTGCACAAGCCTCTGGACCCGGAGCAGCTGGCCGCAGTGCTACGCCAGGGAATGGAATACTACGAGACCCTGCAAGAGCGCGAAGGTCTGCTAACTCAAAATGCGGAAAACATCCGCACGACTCTGATGGCAGACCGGGTCGCAGGCATGGGCATCATGGCCGAAGGATTAAATCACCATCTGCGCAATGCACTCACGGTGGTCCGGGCCTTCATTGACCTAGCGCCGATGAAGCTGATGGAAGAGATTGACGCAAGACCCCCGCGCGATCCGAATTTCTGGGTGGAAACTCAACATCAGGCGCAGGCACAGATTGAGCGTATCCAGACCTTGCTAAACCACTTGGCCCACGCCTCTCACGCACGGAAGCTGAATCGGCAAGATACCGTGTCTCTTCCAGTTTTACTCGAAGAGACCTTGAACACCTACATCGGCCATTTTCAGGAAAAAAACATTCGGGTGGAGTTCGATATCTCCCCTACCCTCCCCCCGCTTTTGGTGCATGAGGAGAGATTCCGCCAGCTCTGGCGTCTGCTGTTCATTGAGGAGATCACGCACCTCCATCCAGGAGATCGTGTAGTCGTGAGGGCCCGCATGGAAAAAGATGCCTCAGGGCAAGAGCAGGCCGTGATGGTCCTCACCGACAATGGCGGATGGGGGGCCCAAGACCGAGCCGCAAACCTCTTTGATCCCTTCTTCACCCGCAGCCGCAAGCCAGATGACTTCGGCGTCAACATGATGGCCTGCTACGTCACGCTGCACCTGCATGGCGGCAGCATTGAGGCCAAACGATTAGACCCGCAAGGCCTAGAACTCACCATGCGATTACCGCTGGATCCCAACCAAAGCACTCAGGAGGCCAACGATTTTTTTCTGCACGCCACCCAGCATGAGCAGCGGTGGCAGAAACGAGAAGAACTGGCGGCTTAGAGGCAATCTTCCTGAAATTCAGGGGAGCTTTTAAGGCTGCGCCAGACCATCCACTACGCCCCCAAAACTGAGCGTAGCTTGGCAGCAGTGTCTTCCCACTCTGCATTCCCCATGGCCGGTGTCGCCTGGGCTGCGAGTGCTAAACCCGCCGCAGGAAGATTGACCCAAGAGCGGCATCCTCCATAACTCTTCGTATAGGGAAAGGACCAGCGTTCAGGCAACTTGTAGGCACGCACAAGGGCCACATGCAGGCAGCTCTCCTCATCGTAGATAAAGCGCTCTTTAACGATTTCTTCCTTCCAGATGTGCAGCGGTGCGATGGCCTCCATCTGCGCCCAGTCAGTGACTTTCCACACCTGCTCCAGGGTGGCAAACCCATCCACATCCACACTGGTGCGCTCCTCTTCTGGGGGAAAGGAAGCGGCCCCCTCAGGGGACCAAGTCAGCCGCTCGGACTGTGTATGAAACCAGGTTGGGAAAAGAAAAAACTGCCGATGCTTCCACTCGAAACCGCCACGGCCCTCATGAATGCCGCCTTTGCGTAAAATCAAAGACTGCACGCCCTGGACCAAAGAATCACAGACGTAGGCCCACTCTTTGAAGCCGACTGAAGTAGGAGGAAGCATTTCAGATTTCAAAACAGAGAGAAACAAACAATTAACCAGGTCAATAACGAGCCATCTCAGGTTCCACCAAGTCCGCCCAGGCATCAATGCCGCCACGCATGGACTGCGCCTGCGTGAACCCGTGCTGGCGCAGCCATCCTGCGGCGCGCTGACTGCGCATGCCATGATGGCAGTAGATGATGATGTGCTCAGCGGGATCGGTAAAACGTTGTGCCGCCAGTTCCCCAAACTGGGAAAGTGGCACCAGCTCTGCCCCTTCGATGCGGCAGATCTGCCATTCATCCTCCTCACGGCAATCCACCACCCGAGGTGGAGGGGAGCCGGGGCGATTCAGAAGGTAACTGGTATCATCCACACTGACTTCGAGAGGCAGTTCTGCGGGAGGCATGATCGAGAAAAGGCTAGGTTGATAAAATCCTGGCTCAGGGGCGCACGGTCACTGGAGTGCCCTGCGTGACATTGTTATAAAAAATAGCGGCCATGTGCGGCGGCATACGCACGCAACCATGGGACGCCGGGTAGCCAGGAAGGAAGCCTTCATGCATGCCGATGCCACCCACGAAACGCATGAAGTGATGCATCTTGGAACCTTCAAAGCGTGTTCCCGGTGGGGCTTTATCCTTGGTCACATCCACGTTTGCCACGACTACGTTGCCAGCGCCGTCCACAAAATCCCCGTACAGGTTGGATTTATGCCACTGGTCTTTCTGAGTGATTTTGAATCGCCCCAGTGTGGTCGCATGCTTCTCATCCCCCGTGGAAAGAGCAGACACACCTGCGAGAGAACTGCCTTTGTAAAAATAGGCTTTTTGGTCGCTGATATCAATCACGATGCTAGGCGCACCCACCATGCCGTCACCATCCCAGTAGGAGTCCATGTCCTGGTTATACAAGGCCGAATGCGGCACTGAGGTAGGAGCGAAGGCTTCCAGGTATTGAGTCTGCCCCTGCGGTCCGGAAGGAGATGCGCAGGAAGCCAAAACAGCGGCCAGAGAACCGAGGGCGAACGAGCGGAGGGCGGCTAGGGTCATCGGAAATAGAAAGGGGGGCGAAAAATCGTTGCAGGACAAGCGGCCAAATTGCCCCACAGGGAGGGGCCTGTCCAATGCTTCCTCAGAGAAGCCCCGGGGTGAAATCTCGCTGATATGTCGCCTTGCACACACGCGTTTTCTTCCGTCCATGAATCCCATGAACCGCCGCCGCGCTCTCAAGACGCTTTTCTGCTCCAGTGTCGCCCTTTCCCTGAATCTTCGCACTCAAGCCCAGGCTGAGCTTGCTTCTGGAGCTCTGCATCTTCTCGCCATTGGCGATTTCGGCACGGGTGGTCAGGACCAGAAAATCGTCGCTGACGCGATGAAAACCTTCATTGGCAAAGAGAAACTCACCCCCGCAGGTCTCTGGTTTATCGGTGACAATGTTTATGGTCCGACGAAAGGTGGTTTCACCGTGGAGGCGAAGCGCTGGCAAGAGGAGATCGAAGACATGTATCCTGCGAGCCTCTTTCCAGGACCTCAGTGGGCAGTCTTGGGAAATCACGACTATCATGACAACCCCGGTGGTGAACAGGTGCAACTGGCCTATGCCAAAAAAGCAGGCGTGCGCTGGCACATGCCTAACAAATGGTACCGCGTGGATGTAGGCAGCCCGAGTCCCCTGGTGACATTCTTGGCCCTGGACACCAATTTCCCCAAGATCAGTGGCGGTAAGGACAAAAAGACGGGGAAACCGAAGACTCACATGGCTGCAGAGGAGGAGGCCCAGCAGCTCGAATGGCTGAAGCTCGAGCTAGCCAAACCTCGCGCGCCTTTCACGGTAGTCGTCGGCCATCATCCTCTTTATTCCAACGGTAGCCATAAGGATACCCAACCGCTCATCGAACAATGGGGAGATCTGCTGCAAGAGCACAAAGTACATGCCTATCTCTGCGGCCATGATCACGATCTCCAGCATTTGGAACTGGAGGGGAAATTCACCTCGTTCGTTCTTTCTGGTGGCGGTGGTGCGCGCATCCGTAAGTTGACCAATGAAGGACGAAAGATGCCGTATGGAAAAGACATCCATGGCTTTACCCACCTGCAAGTCCTGCCAGATGCCCTCACCATCACCCACTTGGGCGTGGATGGCGGCGTGCTGCATCGTTTCACCAAGAAACTCGACGGCAGCGTGGTGATGTGAAATTCCCCTGCCCTGGGGCCTGATTCATGCCGCATAAAAAAGGCGCGACCTGCGAAGGTCGCGCCTTTTTTTCATCTGCGGAACTTAAGGGATGATCACCTGGCTGGTGCTGCCATCGGCAAACGTCACATAGACCACCAAGCGGCCAGCGCTATCCATGACAGGCTGCTCCCAGCGGCGGTCCGTCTGGCCAGAGCCTGGAAGGTCAATCTTTGTCACCACCTTGCTGCCTTCAGTCGTCACCACCGATGCGCCCTTACGGAACACCAGGGACAATGCACCCCCATTCGGGGCACTTCTCCACAGCCCTTGGTTGTTGGCGGTGACGGCATCCCCACCAGCGAGGTTACCGATGATGGCATACTGGTTGTTGCCGCCCACGATTGGCAGATCAAATCCACTGAAGGTCGCCCCCGTCGTCCCAGGGGCCGCATCGCCCACCCGAAGTGCCAGCTGCATGGCTCCAGACAGATCCGTAAAGATGGCATTCACATCCGTCGGAGCCGCGCTATTCCCATCGCCATTGACATCCAACCAAGCTCTCCAGGCCCCCCGATTGTTGTTGTTCAGCCAGCCACCCCAAGGATTCCCAACGAGGCTACCCACAGGCAGGTTAGACACCACGGAAGAACCATCGCCACGACGGAGGATGCAGGTGAAGCTCGCAGGATTGGAAGCCGTCCCACGCCAGATACCGTCATTGCGCATGTTGGCCGCATTGTCACCATCCCGGTTTAGAGTGGCACGGAAAGCGATGACACCAGCATCGCCGGAAGCCGGCCGCTGAAGCCGCGCAAAGGTGGCACCGCCCGTACCGGGGGCCGTTTCACCCGCATAAAAGACCTTGGACACTGCACCGCCCACAGGCTGATACCAGATGCCTTCTCTGCTGCTGGTGGTGGTGAGCGCGGAGTAAATGAAGTTGCCTTGGGCATCCATACGGCCTGGATCTGTGTAGCTGCCTGAAACGTTGGCATACACAGCGGCTGTGCCAGGAGCGGCGGTACTTTCTTCCGCCACCACGCTGATGGTGGTAGTCGCACCACTGACCTGGGCGCGGAGAACAGCGCTCTTGGTGCTAGCCCCCTTAAAGGTCACGGAGACAATGGCGTGGCCAGAATTCACACCGGTGCTAGCCGTGGCATAAATCCCGGAAGCAAAGCTACCGATTTTGACACCTGGCTTGCCTGGCACTTCATCGTCTTCGCGGAGCAGCAGACGCAAACCACCGCCGCCGATTTCACTCCAGAGACCGGTGTCATTAGCGGTCGTTACTCCGCCTGTACCTACCGTCATGCTCGCCAAGAAACTGACCAGACCCGATTCACTGATCCAAGGGACCTCGGGGAGAGTCGCAAAGGTCGCGCTAGGCACATCTGGCACCGTGGTGCCAGTGCGGGCGAGGAGAAACAGGTTTCCACCGCCGGTTTTCCACAGGCCGGAATTGCTGGTGGCTGGCACGCCTTGAAGGAAGCCCGGGAAGGCTAAAAAGCCATTTTCAGCCAGGAAGCCACCACGCCGAAGCACGCCGAATTGGCCAATGTTGGAAGTGCCATCGGCACCAGGGGCATTGCCCGCAGTCACGACATCATCCAGGGCGGAAGGAATCGGCAAGGGAGCCTGACCATTGCCGGTGATCGTGAAGGTGTAGGGCGACTCGTCCGCATCATTACTGAGGAGAGTCACTGTCGCCGTTCTTGGACCTACGGAGGTAGGGTCGAAAGTAATCACAAAGGTGGTGCTGCCAGAAGTGGCCGCCACGGGAGTCATCGGCTGAGTGGTGACGGTAAAATCTGTCGTATGACCACTGAGAGTGACGTAATCCGGAGCAGTGCCCGCGAGCGTCAGCGCGTCCGAACCACTGTTAGCAATGGTATAGGTGCGTACCAACGAACTACCAGTCACGCCGACATTGCCGAAATCTGTGTGATTGCCCACCGCAGCGACGGCGCTGCCAGAAGTAATGGCATTGCCATTCCCGGTCACGGCGATCTCAGGGGCGGAGCTATTGGTGACATTGATGGTCACTGTGATTTCCTGGTTCAGAACCGGAGTACCATTGTCCTGAGTCAGGAATTTCACTGTCACAGCACCCACCTGCGCCAAGGTCGGCGTCCAGGAAAAAGTGCTGCTAACCCCCGCAGAAGCCAAGCCAGCCACGGTCGTGAACGTGGCCCCAGAGGGCACCCCCGCATTGGCAGAAAGCGTGAGCGTTTGAGTCGTGTCCGCATCCGATCCAGAAACGACGAAGCTCAAGTTTTGACCGACGTTTACAGTGTGCGTGAGAGTGGCCGTTGTCACAGGCTGGTTATTACCTGCCCCCACCGTGATGGTAATGGTCTCATTATCCGTCAAGTTGGGTGCACCATTGTCCGTCGCACGTAGCGTCACCCCGGTAAAGGTGGTGTTGTATTGGCCTGCCGTAGGAGTCCAGGCAAACGCCCCTGCTGCGCTCAGGGTTGCTCCAGCAGGGCCATTGAACATCTGATAAGTGATGCTGTCACCATCTGGATCTGTGGCAGAAAGATTGAAGGTCAGGGTGCCTCCATTGGCCACAGATTTGCTTCCGACAGCGGCTAGCACAGGCGGATTGTTGCTACCTGTGACCGTGATGGTGACTTCCTCAGAATCAATGAGCGTCACGTTTGCATTGTCAAAAACCTCAAAGTTGACCACATAAGTACCTTCCTGCCCCGCCGTGGGCGTCCAGGCAAAGGAAGAGGACACCCCTGTATTCGGCCCTGTCGCCTGCGGGAAGGTGGCCCCTGAGGGCCGCGTTGAGGAGCGGACTGTCAAAGTCTGGCCCGCATCAGGATCTGTAGCATTCACAGTAAAATTCAGCGGCGACCCAACACCCACCGTCTTCGGACCGATGGATCCGAGAACTGGCGGCAAGTTGACATTGCTATCGGTCGGGTTGGCAGCCACGACGAGCACATCACGAATGGCAGTAGCACCGGAGCCATCGACAACTCGCACTTTATAGCTCCAGCGCCCCAGAGCCATTGTTGCGGTGCTGCTTCCTGGAATCCCGACCGTGCCTGAAGCACTGACGCTGATGCCTGGGATGAGAGATGAAGGCGCATAGTCAGGGGCTGTGTAACCCACCAAATTTTGGTAAGTCACCGGCGTTCCATCCGGGTCCTGGCTATTCAAATTTTGGGTATAAGGATAGCCACGTCCAATAATGTCAATGGTCGCCGGAATCATGGTCGGGCCCGCACTGGCCTGCCCTGGGGTGTAGGCGATCTTTAATTCCAAAGACCAAGTGCTTTCAGGCATATTTCTGATGCCCGCCACCCAGTCATTGCTGGACCACCAGGCATAATAAAAGCCTGCGACTTGGCCGCTAAGATTGTAGGTGAAAGTGTCCTTGCGAACGGTGTAACCCGAACCTCCCAACTCCGTGCCTGTGGCGAATGGGTTGACCGGCGTTCCGGCAGTCATTGACCCCAAATTGGTTCCAGTGCCTCCTGAGCCAGTGTGAATTCGATAGGTAGGCGTCCCGACCGATGTGCTGACCCAACCGGTGTAAACGGTCACGGTGACTACACCACTGGCATTGATGGTGTATGAGGCAGCTCCCCCACGATAATGCGAAGCTTCCAGACCCACTGGAAACAAATAAATCATCGCCATGACAAGGCTCAAAAGCCAATAACGAAGTCCTGCGACAGCTTTTACGCCGTGCTTTTTGCTACAAATTTCCGGCGAATCTATTTTTATCATAATTCTCAATTCTGATCTTTGCGTAGGGCAAAAGGAACATCAACCTGATTTTACCTCACGGTTTGAATTATTTTCGTCTGAAATTTAATTCACCGAAAAAGTATATTTAATTCAAAACTTGATTTTAAATCATTTATTCAGCAATCAAAAAACACTTATATAAATCCAAAATAGCATCCATTCATTTAGATGATTAATAATCATTGGTACTAATTTTTGACTGATTCAAGGTCATTACCTCATCAAGGGCCCTGATTCTGAACCCCTGCGATCAGACCTTTGGTAAGGACAGATTCCATCTCCTTACATTCAGCACGCCCATCTAGCGGTCCTATGAGGAGGGAGGGCTCACAGCCGAAGCCACATCCCCTACACTTGCAGAAAGTGCGGGACCTTTGCTATTTGGCGGAAGCCTTGGATTTTAGAGCTTCCAACATGTCGTCAGAACTCCAGCGATTGTCCGAATAGATGCGCAGAATCTGTCTCTCTGGCGAAATCACGAGAGTGCGTAGCGTGTGATTGATCAGCCCTCCATCCTCCCAGAAATCGGCTCCACCACGAGCCGCGAGGCTGCGAATATCTGGCAAAGAACCCGTTAGAAAGCGCCACATCTTTGGATCTGCCTCACAAGCTTTGGCATAATTTTTCAGCACTGCAGGTGTGTCATGCAGCGGATCAATGGTGACACAGAGAAGCAGTGGCCGTCGCGTGCCATGGTCCGCTTCGGCTAGGAGTGCTTTTTGAATCGCCCCTAATTTAGCCACCAGCAGAGGACACATTTCAGGAGAAGGACAGCGAGTAAAAAAGAAACTGAGCACGATGGGACGTCCCGACAGTGTCGCGGGCTCAAACACCTTGGCGTCTTGGTCCTTCAAAAGAATCGATTCAAAAGAAAACGGAGCCCCCACTTTGACTTGAGTCACTTTCATCGGGGTTCTTTGAGTCTGAGATTTTCCACGACGCAGCACCTCAAAATGAGTGATGCGATCTTCTTTGGGCGTGACCTCTAAGCTAAAGCGGACCTCATCGCCGGGCCGGACTTCCTTAAACCACCGAGCACTCTTCACGGTAAATGGCATCACCATGGCATCCATGTAACCAGGAATGGCCTCATGCTTGATGATCATCTCTTGTGTGTCTGGGTGCAGCTCTCGAATGGTGCCCAGAACCTGATACTGACGGGTTTTCTCAGCGCCGTGTGTTAACAAAGACGAAAGTGAAACGATGACCGTCAATAGCAGTGACCTCATATTATTTAGCCTGTCCAGATGGCTTCGTTTGAGAGGCCCAATCCTGTAAAGTTTTCATGAGAGAATCCACAGTCTCTCGGTTGAACTCCAACCTGCCGATCTCACTGCCATCCGCGCGCGTCGCGATCAGGGTCGGAAAGTGGGTAACTGCGTATTTTTCAGCCATATCAGCATTCGCCTTCTGGACGGCTGTTGCCAGTTTCGTCCGCTGAGGAAAGTCTGCTAGGACCGGGATGAACGATGTTTCGATCAATTTTTCAATGGCTTGGTGCTCCAGCAGGTCTTTATCCAAGGTGACGCTACGAAGGCTCCAATCAGATCCAGTAAAGATAACCAGCACGGGCCACCCTCGCGATGTCGCTTTAGCTGAGGCTGCGCTGAAGGATGGCTCAAACGGGAATTTGCAGGCTTGCAACGAACTAGCGTGCAGGCAGATGGCTAGAACCGAGGCTGTTTTCCACATTGGCATTTCGGACGAAATGGAATGATGTAGAGGTTATTGTCAATTCGATAGATCCGCTACTGTGCACTATTTCACCCACCTTTCCAACTTTTGGTTAGTCGGCTTTTTGGCTCTGACGCACATGGTCGTTGCAGAAGGACCCGCGATCACAGTCTGCGGTGCGGATGTAGTGACGGTGGGCGATGCTTGGGCTAAAATCACTCTCTTAGAGGAGGAGGTCACACGACTGTTAAACCACGGAAAAACGGACTCTATCCCAGAGAAGATGGCAGCCATTTTCGTGCACTCACGTTTCATGGAAGAAAACGCGATCATGGTCTGGGGCCCGCGTAAAAAGACCTTGAGGCGAAGCCTTCGTGCAACTGAAACCCTGAAAGACGAAATCATCCTCAGGGCTAACATGGGCGAAGGAGAGAGCCTCCAAAAGACCTGGGGAGAAATGATCCATGTACTGAAGCTAATGGCAGCACAGTTTCCCGAAGAAGCCCTCATATCGTCTGAGCGCTTTGCCCATCTTTTACCGCCAGTAGAACCAGTTTTATATGTTCAGCTTGAGCCCCTGTCACAGGTAGTTCCCGGGAAACCACTGAACATAAAGTTCCAAATGGTTCATCTGAACGATGTAAAACCTGTGGCGCAAGAAGAACTGTTATCCACTCACGGCGCATGGCTGCATGCCATCATTTGTGATCAATCGCTAACGGACTACCATCATGAGCACCCTGTACCCACGGGTAATCCTGGAGAATGGGAACTCACCTTTATCCCGCGTTTTAACGAGCCTTATCGTCTTTGGATCAATGCCGTTCCAAAACAAACCGGGCGAGAAGAATTTGCCATGAATCAAATTTCTCTGCCAGCAGCCACTCGGCTTCCAGAAAAACTGCCGCAACTGACCAGCGACGCAGCAGGGATGAAAGCTAAAATAGTATGGCTGGGGGAAGATACCCCCCAGGCCAAGAAACTCAATCGAGCAAGCCTCACAATCTCACAGCCGAATGGGCAAGCTGTGACGGATCTGGAGATGCACATGGAAGCCCAAGCCCATTTGGTCGGGATCAATGAAGACTTTCGAACGCTACTCCACATCCACCCCGAAAAGCCAACGGAGGGTTCTCCCCCGGAAATACGTTTTACCATCAATCCGCCACGACCAGGATTCTACAAATTATTCGTTCAAGTCAAAAGACAGGGAGAGATCCACACATTCCCTTTCGGGATTCAGGTGAAGTGAAAAACAAATTATCTTTTTGTTAGGGCAGTTAGATGCTCAGTCCCCCATGAAAAAGCGCGAGGCTTTGGAAACCTCGCGCTCTTTTACAAGTAACGCTGAACTTACGGCACGATCACCTGGCTGGTGCTGCCATCGCTGAACGTCACATACACCACCATCTGGCCCGTGCTATCCATCACTGGCTGTTCCCAGCGGCGGTCGGTTTGGTTCGAGCCTGGCACATCAATCTTCGTCACCGTTTTCGTTCCTTCCGTCGTCGTGATCGTCGCGCCTTTGCGCATCACGAGGGTCAGCGCCCCTCCGTTCGGGCCACTCTTCCACAGTCCTTGGTTGTTTGCTGTCACCGAGTCTCCACCGGTGAGATTCCCCAGGATCGCATACTGGTTGTTACCTCCCACCATCGGCAGGTCAAATCCGCTGAAGGTCGCCCCGGTAGTTCCTGGGGCGACATCGCCTACTTTCACGGCCAGTTGCATCGTTCCAGAGAGGTTTGCAAAGATCGCATTCACGTCTCCATCCGCAGTCGAGCTGATGCCGTCGCCATCCACATCCAGCCAGGCTCTCCAGGCTCCCAGGTTGCTGTTGGTCAGCCAGCCGCCCCAGGGATTCCCCACCAGACTGCCCACGGGCAGGTTCGAGACTTTCGCCACTCCATCTCCACGACGCAGCACACAGGTGAAGCTGGCTGGATTCGATGCACTGCCATTCCAGATGCCATCGTTGCGGGCATTGGCCGCATTGTCTCCATCGCGGTTCAGCGAGGCGCGGAAGCTGATGAATCCATTGCTGCCCATGGACGGGCGCTGCAGGCGGGCAAAGGTGGCACCGCCGGTGCCAGGAGCCGTTTCACCTGCAAAGAACACTTTGTTAGGCGTGCCGCCAGTCACAGGCTGATACCAGATGCCTTCTTTGTTCCCAGGGGTGGTCAAGGCTGCATAGACGAAGTTGCCCTGCGCATCCATGCGCCCTGGGTCGCTGTAGCTGCCGGCCACACTCACGTAGTTGGCAGCCGGGGAGGTGCCGGGGGCAAGCTCGCCCTCTTGGGCCACCACGCTCACGGTGGTAGTAGCACCACTGACGCTGGTGCGGAGCAGGGCTGTTTTGGTGCTGGCACCTTTGTAAGTGACAGAGAAAACGGCTTCGCCGGTGCTGGCTCCCGTCCTGGCCGTGGCATAGATGCCTGAGGCAAATGAGCCCACTTTGACGCCTGCCAAGGAGGGAATATTGTCATCCTCACGCAGCAACAGGCGCAGACCACCACCGCCGATTTCACTCCACAGTCCCGTGTCATTGGCTGTGGTGACGCCACCGCTGCCGATGACCAAGGTAGAGAGCATTGAGACCTCACCCGAGTCCGAGACACCAGGAACTTCCGGCACCGTGGCAAACAGCGTGCCTGGCAGATCTGGAACCAGCGTGCCCGTGCGGACGACCAAGAAAAGATTGCCACCCGCCGTTTTCCAAATGCCTGAATTGCTCGCAGCGGTGACCGCCGGAGAGCCGCTGCCTAGCTGAAGGAAACCAGGGAAAACCAGATGGCCATTTTCGGCCAAGAAACCACCGCGGCGCAGCACACCAAATTCACCGATGTTGGTCGTGCCATTGGCCCCAGGGGCGTCTCCAGCAGTGACCACATCACCCAACGCGGAAGGAATCGGCTCCGGCACCTTCCCCTCACCTGTGATGGCGAAGTTGTAGGGCGTTTCATCCAGATCGTCGTTGGCGATGTTAACCATGGCGTTTTTGATACCGCCGCTGCTTGGATCGAACGTCACCACAAACGTTGTGCTGCCGCTGGTGGCCGCAATCGGCGTTGTCGGCTGCGTCGTCACCATGAAATCCGTCGAACCTGAAATGGTGACGTAGTTAGGGGCCGTGCCCGTCAGATTCAGCGCGGCACTTCCGGTGTTGGCAATGGTAAAGGTCCGGGAAACGGAACCACTGGAAACTGAGAGGCTGCCAAAGTCGGTGTGGTCTGCCAAAGCAGGGGTGCTGTCTCCATCCACGATCAGGTTGCCATTGCCGGAAACCGCGATTTCAGAACCCAGGATGGTCACCGATGCTGTCGCGGCGATGCTGACTCCACCGTCCTTGTCCGTCGCTGTCGCCGTCACCACATAGTCTCCCGACTGAGTGTAGGTATGGGATCGGGTCAAAGGCGACGCCGTTCCGGCTGGCACGCTCTGCACACCTGATCCGTCGCCAAAATTGATGGACCATGCAAAGCCGGCCGCTTGATCGGCGGTGGCTGTGTCCGTAGCCACAAACTGGAAATTCAGCGCCACATTCGTGACCAAAGTGCTGGGGGGATTGATTTGCACGGTTGGGACTGCATTCGTTGGAGCAAAGGTGAATACCGCCTTCACCACTGAGCTAGCAGAGTCCGTTGCAGTGATAGTCACATTGGAGGACGAAGGCCCGTCAAAGCCCGCGACTGGAGACCAGCTCCACGTGCCCAGTGTCGTGTTTTGAGTCACCGTCCCTGAAGAGGCTGTGAGCGTGACCGTCGCTGTGCCATCCACATCTGAGAAGGTGCCCGTCTGCGTCAGCGTGGCACCTTCTGCGCCAGCCACACGAGGGGCAAAAATCTCCGCGCTGTTTTGCAGGACTGAGTTACCTTCCCCACCTGTGACCAAGACCCGACCGTCGGCCAAGGCTGTGGTAGTGTGAAGCTGCCTTGGGGTGCCCATGCTGCTCGTGGTCGTCCAGGTTCCGAGGGCCGGATTGTATATCTCGGCGCTGGACAAGAAGGTTGACGGACTCAGCCTCCTCCCACCGCTGATCAGAACCTGTCCATCGCTCAAAGGTGTCATACTTGTATAGCCACGCCCCGCATTCATGGAACCCGTCATCGCCCATGTGGCCGTCGTCGGGTTGTAGATTTCTGCGCTCGCCAAGGTTGAGTTGCCATTAAATCCGCCTGCAACCATCACCCGACCATCAGGCAATCTTTCCATCGCGTGCTCATAGCGAGCCGCTGTCATTGAAGAGGTTGTCGTCCATGTTCCTGTCACCGGATTGTAAATTTCCGCGCTTGCCGTCTGCACCGTCGCGGTGTTAGAAACATCACCGCCAGCGATCAAGACGCGTCCATCCGGCAGCAGAGCTGCGGTGTGAGACCATCGAGTGACGGCAATACTGCCCGTGACGGTCCAAGTGTTGGTTGCCGGATTATAAATTTCCGCCGTGGCGACTCGAAAGCTTGAATTGCGTCCACCAGCGATGAGCACTCGGCCATCGGTCAGCAGCGTCATGGTGTAGTCCACTCGCGGTGTGCCCAGGTTCCCTGAAGCCGTCCAGGTCCCTGTCGCCGGATCATAGAGCTCGCTGGTCTGAGAGACTCCACCTGCATCGTAACCACCTGCGACGAGCACTTTACCATTCGCGAGGCGTACCGCTTTATGAAGCTGTCGCACGCTAACCATGCTTCCCGTCGCCGTCCAAGTACCCAGCACTGGGTCGAAGATCTGCGCGGATGCCAGGGCCGCTCCATTGGTCCCACCTGCGACGAGCACCCGGCCATCGGCCAGACGTGTCGCGGTGTGAAAGATGCGTGCGACAGACATCGTGGCCGTGGGTGTCCAGCTCGTGTCCGTCAGTGTAGCCGCCACTGCTGGCACATCATTTACGGGTGCCAGATAGATCGTGCTAGTCGTATTTGTGCTCAGGCTGCCGTCCGAAACGGTGACCGTCAGCGTGCGGGAAACCGTGTTGTTCAAGGCCCCCAGGTAAGTCACTTTCCCTGGCGTGGTGAAGTAGGCATTCAGATCTGCCACACTGCCCGTGAAGGTGCGTGAGGTGGCCGTGCCACCGACAGTGATACCGGTGCCTGCATTGCCTGTGACAGTGCCATCCACCACGGCCAGAGTCACCGTGAGGGAGGCGCTGTCATCTTGGAAAGGCGAATTGAAGAACAGGATGTTGCCAGTCACATCTTCGGTGAAGCTCATCGTCGGAGGAACAAAATTGTTCTCGATGTAGATCTGCATTCTCCAGGCGTTGGTGCCCGTGTTGGCATAGGTCCAGTCAGGATGGATGCCGACGGTCGCGTTGCCAAACCCGACATCAGGGATCAATCCTGCCGTATGGTTGTTCCAAGCAAACACCGTTTCTGGCACAGTGGCCGAAAGGTTGTGCAACTGGAAGCTGCCGTAACCTAAAATCGGCGCTTGAGGGGTATCGTCATAGTCATAAAGAGTGCCAGACCCGCCAATGACTGCGGCGGGGACATAATTGTTTGTCCAAAGCTCCAGTCTTCCCAATTCGGTATTGCTATTGACCACCCGTGGATGGTTGGAGCGGATGGAGACATTCGTCACATTACGCTGGGTCGTGACAGTATTCCCGGCATCGGGCATCTTCAGTCCATCCACCGTCAGACCGCCCCAGGCATCTACGGAGGCATCGGCGAAGTAGGCCACCCCACCGATGGTGTTTTCCATGCGATAACGCACACGGTTAAAAGGCTGAGCGGCCAGAGTCGCGGCATTGTTTACGGTGTAAACAATCAGGCCAGAGCCATTGCGATTCGGGGTCACCGTTTCATAAGCGAGGAAGGACGACGAGACACGAACGGCAGGAGTTTCGTTCACATCGGTGACGATGATGGAGATGGCCTGAGTGTCCGCTAAACTTGGCGTTCCACTGTCTGTCACGGTCACGGTGACATCGTAGATGTTGTTTAGGCCACTATCCGCCGGAGCTTCAAAGTTAGGTGCCGAAATAAAGCTGAGCACTCCGGTAGTGGAGTCCAGATTGAAGAAGGCCGCATCCGCACCACTCTTGGTGTAGGTCAGCGTCTGCGCAGGCAGGTCCGCATCGGTCGCCGTTACCGTCGTCACGGCGGTGCTGTTTTCAGCCACATTGATGGAGGCTGTGGCATCACCACCATTGCTGGTGATGACCGGGGCAAAGTTCGGCACCACATAGGTGTAGAGGCTATTGGCTGCATTTGTGCCACCGGGGGTGGTCACCAGCACGCTCACAGCGCCTGCCGCATGGGCCGGGGTCGTCGCGGTGATCTGCGTCGCGCTATTGACCGTGAAGCTCGTCGCATTTGTGCCGCCGAAGGTCACGGATGAGGCATTGGTGAAGTTCGTGCCGGTGATCGTCACGACACTGCCCCCTTCTGTGGTGCCGCTCGCGGGACTCACCAGACTCACCACCGGGGCGACCTGAGGTGCCGAGTAGCGCAGGACTCTACCGAAGTCACCCACCACCCAACCAGTCGTCTCATCAATGAAGTGAACATCCAGAAAGACGAAGCCAGTGCCTGAGTTCACCACGGTCCATGTCGTGCCGCCATTGACCGTCTGGAGGATGATCCCGGTGTCTCCCACCGCCCAGCCCTTGTTGGCATCTACAAAAGACACGCTATGGAGAGTTTGAGTGAGAACGCCCGAATTCTGCGAGACCCAGGTGGCCCCCCCATCCGTTGTCTTGATGATCGTTCCTTGGGAACCCACCGCCCAGCCTGTGTTCACATCCACAAAACTCAGAGCGGCCAGCCGATAGCTGTTGCTTACGCCTCCATTCGGCAGAGCCCCCGGCATTTGTGTCCAGGTAGCCCCACCATCCGTGGTCTTGGCAGACCACCCACCCCCGGCGATGGCATAACCATTGTTTGCATCGACAAACTGAATGTCATTGAGCCCGGTGTTCGGGTTCCCCGGAGGATTGTTCAAGGAGCTAGACCAATTCGTGCCATCCGTGGTGCGCCCGATCATGCCTGCGCTGCCAGCGATCCAGGCCGTCGTCGGCGTGTGGGCAAAGACCGTCCAGATCTGCTGCCCTGTCGAAGGGGACTGCTGCAGCCAGTTGTCCCCGCCATCGGTTGTCTTGATCAGGGTGCCGAAAGCACTGCTGGCCCAGCCGGTGTTCGCGTCAGCAAAGGTCAGTCCAAACAGCGTATTGTAAGAGGCCGCTGTCTGGCTGGATGACTGAGATGTCCAGGTGACTCCACCATCGGTTGACTTGTGGATCATACCGGAATCTCCTGACGCCCAGCCTGTGCTCGCACTAACAAAATGCACATTGTGAAGAGCCACTGGGATACCTGAACTGTTCGAGGCCCAGCCTCCCGTCAGCGTCGTGTTGTAATAGGTGAAAGCCGTGTTCGGCTCACTCGTCCCGGCGGGCGTGGTGACTTCCACATTCACCGGGCCGAAAGGATGCGCGGGTGTGGTGCAGAAGATCCGGGAGCCTGTCACTAAAAGATTCGTGGCTGGAACCCCGCCAAAAGTGACCGTGGTAGAACCAAAGAAGGGCCCGCCATAAATAGACACACTCGCACCACCACTCGTCAACCCGGTGTCTGATTCCACATAAGAGACCACAGGTACCGGGGTGCGAATGACGATGTTTTTATTGGCTCCGAGAGAACCTGGCGCGCCTGGAGCAGGGAGCGTCAAATTCGCAGGTGAACCGTCCGCAGTGGCAAGGATCGTGCCCGAATTCAGGCTCAGTGCAGCATTGCTGATGTAATCAAGATCCGTCGCTGAATCTCCGAGTTGAACGCTGTAAACAAAGGTCATCTCACTGCCGGAAACCGAGTCGAAAGACGCCGTTTGATCCGTGGTGCCCGTCTCTAGGGTGAGGGTGGGCGTGCCAGTGACCGCCACATTCTCGCTAAACGCCACCGTGATGCTCACGGAATTCCCAGGCATGTAAGTGCCGTTAGGGCTGCTGGAGGTAACAGACGTCACCGTCGTCTGCGGGATAACATACGTGTAAAGCGTGTTCGCCGCATTCGTGCCCCCCGGTGTCGTCACCAGGACGCTGGCCGTGCCTGCGGTGCCCGCCGGGGTCGTGGCGGTGATCTGCGTCGCGCTGTTCACCGTAAAGCTCGTCGCATTTGTGCCGCCGAAGGTCACGGCTGAGGCATCGGTGAAGTCTGTGCCTGTGATCGTCACCACCGTGCCGCCCAGGGTGCTGCCCGTCGCTGGGGAAACATTGGTCAATGTGGGCGCAGGCACTACCGGCCCCAGACCAGTGAAAATGTAGGCCGCTCCGGAAGAGGATGCCAGCTCATTTGGTGTGCTGTTGATACCCGTGTTGCTGCCATCCTCTAACTGCGCCCCCACGAGAACGGTACCACCACTCACTGCCACCGCCCCGCCAAAGAAATCTCCTGGCGAGAATTGGTTGGCCTTGAGGTAGGATTGCTGGCTCCACGCGCCGCTGCTGCGGAAATATACGTACGCCGCGCCGGAATCGGCAGCCAATTCATTTGGCGTGCTGTCAATACCCGTGCTGCTGCTGTCCTCAGCATTCGCCCCAACGACCACCACGTCCCCGCTCACTGCCACCGAAGTGCCGAAGCGATCATCTACACCGGAGTTGTTGGCTTTGAGATAGGCCTGCTGGGTCCACGTCCCCGCACTGCGGGTGAAGACATAGGCGGCCCCGGAGCTAGGGGCGTTATTATTGGAGCCGTTGCCATTCACAGTTTTGGCGTTGCTGGACTCGTTTATGGAGCCAATGACGGCAGTATCACCATCCAGGGCTACATAGATGCCAAATAGGTCGGCTAGTTCGGAGTTGTTGGCTTTGAGATAGGCCTGCTGGGTCCATACTCCCGCGCTACGAGTAAAGACGTAAGCCGCGCCAGCGCTTGTGGCGTTATCGTTGACGGTTCCATTGACGGTGGTGGCGCTGCCATCCTCAAATGAGGCACCGACCAAGATCGTATCAACGTCCACCGCCACTGACACTCCGAAGTTATCACCAGCTCCGGAGTTGCTGGATTTGAGATAGGCCTGCTGGGTCCAAGCCCCCGCACTGCGGGTGAAGACATAGGCTGCGCCTGAGCCGCTGGCACTGTTAGTGGAACCATTGCCATTCACAGTGGTGGCGTCGCCGTCCTCTAATCTGGCACCGACAACGGCGGTGTCCCCAGACACGTTCACGGAATAACCGAAATCGTCATCTGCATCCGCGTTATTGGCTTTCAGGTAGGCCTGCTGGGTCCACACCCCGGCGCTGCGGGTAAAGATGTAGGCCGCACCGGAGTTAGAGGCGCTGTTATTGGAGCCATCGCCATTCACGGTTCTGGCGTTGCTGTCCTCATTCCTAGCCCCCACAATGATCGTGTCACCATCCACGGCCACAGAGAAGCCAAAGAGGTCACCTGGGCCGCCGTTGCTGGCTTTGAGAATGGCTTGCTGGGTCCACACCCCGGCGCTGCGGGTGAAGACGTAGGCCGACCCAGAACTGTCGGGTGCACTCATCTGCTGGTGCGCCCCAATGACGGCTGTATCACCGTCCACAGCCACGGAGAAGCCGAATCGGTCTTGCCCCATGGAGTTGCTCGCTTTCAAATAGGCCTGCTGGGCGATGGGGTCAATGGTGATGGGGTAGCGGGCGGTGGACTCATCCACAAGTAGGCGGAAGCCATGGATCCCCGATGGCTCAAAGCGCGCAGGCAGGGTTCTGCCATCGGCGTCCCAGACCTTCAGGCCGCTGTAGTTCAGCACGGTGGTGCCGGAGGCATTCTGAAACTGCACGCTGTCAGCGGCGACTTTTGGCTTCAGGCCACCGCGTGTCGAAAGGGTGAAGGTGAGAGGGGCGGGCTGAGAGCTGGTGGCCGAACCCGCCGTAGGACGCTCGGCAAGGGTAAAGCCATGCTCCAGCCCCCGCTGGTCATTGACGTACCACTCCTGCACAGTGGCATCCCACTGGTAGGCGAGGCGCTGGCCCTCTGCCTTCACTTGAGGAATGCCGGAGATCGATGTCTGATTCTCCCCGAAGCCATAACTCTGCAGCTCTAGCCCCCAGGTCCAGCCGCCGCCCAGCGGGCTGGCCATGAAACCACGCTGATCAAAAGTGGTGTGCCACTGCTGACCAGGATTCTGCGCCTGCCAGTGACCGTCCTTCCCCTGGACGGGCTGAAAAGCATGCCGCCCGGCCTCATGGGCCGCACGGATGCTCTGCCAGTCGGATTTTGCCAGCCCCTGGGGCACCTGATCTGGGGAGCTCATCTGCTGGGATTTACCTGTGGCGGCAAGCACGCGTTCCCCATTGGAAACAGCCACCGGTTCAGCTTGGAGCTGGGGGAAACTGAGGATCAGAGCGGCAAACAGACCACGCAGGGCATGAGGGGCAGATAAGCGGTTCGTCATAGAAAAAGCAGCAGAAAACACAAGAAAAGCGGAGAAGAGTGACCCGAAACCGTCCGACTTGGCCTCGGATCGCAAAGCGATGTAAGGCAAAAAGAAAACAGTGGGCCACAAGCCTTACACTGACAGTGACTAGTGAAATCTTTGCTCGCTACTTAGATTTTTTGAAAACCAAATTTAACATTCTCACTTTCAAGAGGCTTATTTCCGTAGATTCTAGGAAACGAAAATAAACGAATCATTTCTCCATTTTACTAACCTAAATGATAATCTTATTTTTACTCTAACACAGTGCTATCAACTTAGATCAAAATGTAAGTTGATTGGCATTTTGCAATGTCGGTGAGAGAATCCATCTTAGAGCGGTTTCAATAAATGATGTAGCTCGTCCGTGCGGTGTAAATTTCTGGGCCGTTCACACCTCGTTTGCTCTCTTATTCAGAGCTTCCAAAGCGCGTTCCCTCTCCCCCAAGAATGGGGGGATGAGGCCCAGGTGAGGGGGGCGCAGCACGCAGGATCTCGTTCGCAAAAGGCTGCCCTTTTCCAAAAAACGACATCCCTGCACTCCACTTTTGAGAGCTCTCGACAGCCCCTCACCCCTGGCCCTGCTCCCCGCAAGCGGGGAGAGGGGGAACGTCTTTTAAACTCCGTTAGCTGAAGAACATCCGGTGGTCGTTTGCTCTGAATTTGCCCTCGCTCGCGTATGCATTGAGAGCTTCCAAAGCGCGTTCCCTCTCCCCCAAGAATTGGGGGATGAGGCCCAGGTGAGGGGGTGGTCGTAGCGCGCAGAAGTCCATCCGCAAAGGCTGCCCTTTTCCAAAAAACGACACCCCTGCACTCCACTTTTGAGAGCTCTCGACAGCCCCTCACCCCTGGCCCTGCTCCCCGCAAGCGGGGAGAGGGGGGATGTCTTTTAGACTCCGTTAGCTCAAGAACATCCGGTGGTCGTTTGCTCTGGATTAGCCCTCGTTCGCACATGCATTCAGAGCTTCCAAAGCGCGTTCCCTCTCCCCCAAGAATTGGGGGACGAGGCCCAGGTGAGGGGGTGGTCGCAGCACGCAGAACCTCGTTCGCAAGAAGGTGCCCTTTTCCAAAAAACGACACCCCTGCACTCCACTTTTGAGAGCTCTCGACAGCCCCTCACCCCTGGCCCTGCTCCCCGCAAGCGGGGCGAGGGGGAACGTCTTTTAGACTTCGTTGGCTGAAGACTTAGAGAGGATTGAAAATGCATGGATTTAGTGATGCTTTGCACTGAGTGGTGATCGTCGCGCCTTTGCACATCACGAGGGTCAGCGCTCCACCCTTTGGAATGCATGGCAGCATCCCCAAAGGATCACTTCGCCTGGGGACTGATTTTTACCGCTTCCACCTTCTCCGCCGACGGTGGCAAATCCACGGGCGAGGGAGACGTTACCAACGAGATGAGGATGCTGCCGACCACATAGATGAGCCCTGCCCCCAGTCCGGCACCGATGGCAATGAGGCGGCGCTGCAAGGTGTTCTCCCGCGAAATGAGGGCGTAAATCCGCATGCACAGCAGCCCCCAGAGCAAGCAAAGCAAAAGGAGACCGATGGTGTAAAGCATAAATCCAATCAACCAGATCCAGAGAGGGCTGACGAGTGAAAAAGCAGACGCGACGGTCAAGCAACATGGCGGATTTTTTTCAGAAATTTCCCGTTGAAGTGCTTGACGCTGCGCCTGGGTGCCTATCCTTCCCACCTTTCCCCCTTTGCCAATGAACGAGACCCAGATCCAGAAAGCCGATGTCCTCCTCGAAGCCCTTCCCTACATGCAGGGTTTCCGAGGTTGCACGTTTCTGATCAAGGTAGGCGGCAGCGCCATGGAAGACCCAGCGGTGGTGGACACTTTCTTGAAGGACGTGGTCTTTCTCGAAGCCGTGGGCATCAATCCGGTGATCGTGCACGGCGGTGGCAAGGCCATCTCTAAAGCAATGAAGGATAGCGGCCTGGAAGCCAAGTTCATCAACGGCATGCGCGTGACGGATGAGGAGACGATCAAGATCGTGGAGCAGACGCTGGCCCGGGTGATCAACCCTGAGATCGTCAACAAGATCAATGCCTTTGGTGGCAAAGCCGTGGGCGTGCCCGGCACGGAAGTCTTCACGGGTGAAAAAATGAAGGGCGATCTCGGCTGGGTGGGCGAAGTGAACGACTGCAAGCTCGGTCTGATCCAGGCCGCCGTAGCGGGTGAATTTGTCCCCGTGGTGTCCCCAGTGGCCCGGGAACTAGCCAGTGGCAAAACGCTGAACGTGAATGCGGACCTCGCTGCCTGCGCCCTAGCCACCCGGCTGAAGGCGACCAAACTGATTTTCTTGAGCGATGTGCGCGGCGTCATGCGCGATCCCAAGGATGACAACACCCTGATCCCGAGCCTGGACCCGGCCGGTATCGAAAGCCTGAAGAAAGAAGGCATCATCAGCGGAGGCATGATCCCAAAGGTGGACTCCTCCCTGGAATCCCTCCGAGGAGGCGTGGGCAAGGTGCACCTCATTGACGGGCGCATTCCCCACGCGCTCATTTTGGAGATCTTCACGGATGTGGGGATCGGCACTGAAATCCATCTGTGAGCTTCCGAGGGAAGACAGAGGCGGATGACACCCCGGATGGAACGTAAGCAATTTTTTAGGATCAAGAAAAATGGACAGAATCAATGACTTTGAGCCCGCGTGGCTGGACCAGTATGTGATGCCCAACTATGGGCGCTTTCCCCTATGGCCAGAGCGTGGCGAGGGGCCGTACCTGTGGGATACCGAAGGCAAAAAGTACCTAGACTTCGCCAGCGGTGTGGCGTCTTGCCCGCTCGGCCATGCCCATCCCGAAGTCGCAGGTGCCATCGCCACCCAGGCGCACAAGCTCATGCAGGCTTCCAACTGGTATTGCAGCAAAGGCCAGGCACAACTGGCCCGCGTGCTGGTGGAGGAGATCGTCAAGGTTCCAGGCAAATGTTTCTTCAGCAACAGCGGGGCTGAGGCGAATGAAGGCATGATCAAACTGGCGCGTAAATACGGCGTCACCAAGCCACTGGCAGATGGCAGCCCACGCTATGAGATCATCACCTTCACGGGCAGCTTCCATGGCCGCACTTTCGGTGCCATGAGCGCCACCGCGCAGGAAAAGATCCATGGTGGTTTTGGCCCCATCGTGCCGGGTTTTGTCTATGCCCCTTTCAATGACATCGAAGCCCTGAAAAAGGCCGTCACGGAAAAGACCGTGGCGATCTTTTTTGAACCTGTACAGGGAGAAAGCGGTGTGAACCCCGCCACGCCCGAATTCCTCCGCACCGTGCAGGCGCTCTGCAAACAACATGACCTGCTGATGCTGCTGGATGAAGTGCAGTGTGGACTGGGGCGGACAGGTGACTCCTGCGGCTGGCGTTCGATCGTTCCGGGCGATGAGATCCAGCCAGACTCGATTAGCTGGGCCAAGTCCATCGGCAGTGGGTATCCCTTGGGGTCGTTTTGGATTCGTGACCGCGCTTTGGCAGAAGGCGATGAGAGGAAGCTGTGCGACCTCCTGGGCCCTGGCACCCATGGCACCACCTTTGGCGGCAGTCCCCTAGCCTGTGCAGCAGGGCTCGCGACACTGAATGTGATCCTGCGTGATAAACTGGCAGAAAGTTCCGCGGCCCTAGGTCGCAAGATCGCGGGTGAAGTGGCCTCTTGGAAACAGCCTCTCATCACGGACATCCGCGCCTTTGGCATGCTGATCGGCTTTGAGTTGGATGAAGCCGCCTTGATGGCTAAATCTGTCATCAAAGCCTCTGGCAAGATCGCCTCGATCTATGTGGCAAAGGCCATGCTGGATGCTGGACTGCTGGTGGTCCCCGCCGGCCCCAAAGTGGTGCGTTGGCTGCCGCCGATGAATCTCACTGAGGCTCAGGCCGCAGAGGCCCTAACAATCTTTAGAACCATCCTCGGTGAGCTAACAGCACTTGATTGAACAGCCCCGCTCAATTGCGCCCTCATCCCTTTTACTTCCGTCCCTCAAAGTCTCTTTAAAGATGAAGCATCTCCTTTCCATCGAGCAGCTCAGTGCCGCTGAAATCGAAAACCTGCTCGCTCAGGCAGCCTGGCTGAAAAAGAACCGCAAGACTTCGCCCCAAGTTTTGGCGGGGCAGAACTGGGCGCTCATTTTCAGCAAGTCCTCCACACGCACCCGGGTGAGTTTTGAAGTCGGCGTGCGCGAGCTCGGCGGCCAGGTCATGTTCCTTTCCTCGGCAGACATTCAGTTAGGCCGGGGCGAACCCATCAAGGACACCGCACGTGTCATGGGGCGCATGATTGATGGCGCCATCATCCGCACCTTTGCCCAGCAGGACGTGGTGGACTTCGCCGCTTACAGTGGCATCCCCACCATCAATGCCCTGACGGATGACGAGCACCCGTGTCAGATCCTGGCCGATTTGCAGACCATCAACGAACGCTTCGGAAGCTGGAAAGGCAAACGCGTGGCCTTCCTGGGCGATGGTGACTGCAATGTCGCCCGCTCCTGGATCTGGGCCAGTGCCCGGCTCGGTTTTGAGCTGGTCATCGGAGCTCCCACAGAGTTCCAGCCAGCGGCTGATTTCATGGCCAAGATCCCAGGCGGCACCGTGACGGTGACGGATGACCCGAAAGCCGCCGTGGAAGGCATTGATGCCATCTACACCGATGTGTGGGTAAGCATGGGCAAGGAAGACGAGGCCGCTGGCCGCATCGAAACCCTGCGCCCCTGGCAGATCAATGCAGCTCTGATGCAGCATGCCAAATCCGACGCCATTATCATGCACTGCCTGCCCGCCTACCGTGGCAAAGAGATCACCGAAGAAGTTCTCGAAGCCCAGGCTGCCGTGATCTTTGATCAAGCTGAAAACCGTCTGCATGCGCAGAAGGCCGTGATGGTAGAACTGGCAAAAGCCTGAGGTGTGAGTAAGATACAGACATGCACCGTCATACCCTAACTGACCGAGTCCAGTTCGCCGATACGGACATGGCGGGCATTGTCCATTTCTCCAATTTCTTCCGCTACATGGAGAGGGTGGAGCATGATTTTTTCCGGGCGCTGGGCATGTCCATCTGGGACAAGTCGGCGGAGATTCCCGTGGAGGAGCGCGTGGGTTGGCCGCGCGTCCACGTCTCCTGTGATTTTCGAGCCCCCTTGTTTTTTGAGGAGGAGTTCACCATGGAGCTTCTGGTGGAGCAGGTGCGCCCGCGCACGCTGCGTTACGTCATTCGTTTTTGGAAACAGGACGGTGAACTGAGTGCGGAAGGTAAACTGGTAGCGGCCTGTGTTCGCAAGGATGCCGAGACAGGCAAGATGAAGGCGGTGGATATCCCTGAACGAATCCGCTCACGCATCTCGGTGGCTCCACCAGAGCTTTTGAAGCTGCCGTAGCGGCGGGTCTGCAATGCCATCATGATTTTAGAACCGACAACGGAGATTTTCATCGGCCGAGGTGAGGTACAAAAAGGCCATTTTAAGGCAGCGGAGGTGAGGCTTAAACTGGCCAATGGAACCCTGCTGCCCACCGATCTCTATTGGATCGAAGGCATGGCCGAGTGGCAACCCCTGAGCGCACTGCCCCCCGAGCCTCCGCCTCTGCCTGAACGCTCTCTAGAGGACGAAGAAAACCCGTATCGTCCCCCTCTCGCAGATACGTCTGTCACCCCTGCCCTCGTCCGGCATCCTGGTATCGGAAGGCGAGTTTACCTGCTGCTTTTCATGCTCCTCACGGGCGGCTTGGGCTACTTGGTCGAACGTTACCAGTTCAAACCACAATCCGTGCTGGATCACTTGATCGTCGTTAGCTTTTTCCTTCCCATCATTGCCTTGAGGCTGCGGAACATCGGGTTTCATCCTTGGAGTTGCCTGATCGCTGCGGTCCCTTTGGTCAGCATGATCATCTTACTGCCCTGCCTTTTTTGTCAGGCGGGATATGCTACGAGCCGAAAGCTGGATCGACCCGGACGCATCGCCATGGTGGTGTTCCTTGTGCTGTTCGTCGCTGCCGTCGTTTTTTCTTCAGGCCTTCTTCCCCAGCCCTCATGACCTGCACCGCCTTCATCGCCACCAGTCTGGATGGGTTCATCGCTCGCAGGGATGGGGGCATTGATTGGCTCGCCTCGGTCGAAATGGAGGGGGAGGACTACGGTTACGCCGCCTTTATGGCCACTGTGGATGGAATGGTCATGGGAAGAGGCACCTTTGAAACCGTGGTGAATTTTCCCGAATGGCCTTATGGCGAAACCCCCGTGACTGTGCTCACGAATCGCCCGCTAACCGTGCCAAAAAGACTCCAAGATAAAGTCACTGTATTCGCAGCGGAGCCTGCGGTGGTGATGGAGCATCTTCGCCAGCGCGGGTTTAACCATCTGTATGTGGATGGCGGTAAAACCATTCAGGGATTCCTGGCGGCAGGTTATCTGGACACCTTGATCCTTTCACAGATTCCCATCCTGCTCGGGGATGGACTGCCGTTATTTGGATCTTTGCCTACCGATGTGAAGCTGCGCCACGAAGAAACACGCAGCTTTGCCTCGGGCCTTGTCCAGAGCCGATATGCTGTGATGAAGACGGGGCAAAAGTAAGAAACCCTTTTGTTTCGACAGCTTTTTGATCCAAATAGAGGCTGCCTAACGTTTCTCACCGACGTGAATCAACCCACCTCTCCCACTCAAATGATCCCCAACTGGCTTACCTTTGCCCTTCTCACCGTGCTCTCCTGGGGCGTTTATGGCATCATCCTTCACAAGGGCCGTGGGCTGATGCCTGACGGCACACTGCCTGGACCAGAAACAGCCAACGCCAGCCTGAAAGCCTTCTTGTTTGTCGGCATCGCCTACTTCGTGGTCGCGGTCTTGGGCCCAGTCCTGGTGCTGTGGCAGCGGGGTACGAACTGGAGCTTCACCAGCAGCGGCATGACGTGGAGCTTCATCGCTGGTGTAGCCGGTGCGCTGGGTGCTTTCACCTTGGTGCTGGCTCTTGGTGCCGCCGCTGCGATCTACAAAGGTGCCGCGCCCGCAGCCGTGATGCCCATCGTCTTTGCCGGAGCCCCCGTGGTGAATACTGTGGTGGCCATGTTCATCCATCCGCCAGCAGGAGGTTTGAAGACCCTGCCATGGCAGTTCGTCACGGGCATCGTGCTGGCCGCTTGTGGGGCCTTCATGGTGGCCAAGTATGCACCGACCAATCGTCCTGCGGCCAAGCCAGCAGGCGTCGCCGCGAAGCACTGATGTTTAAAGCCGCCACCCATGTCATTCGCACGTTGCGCAGCCACGGCCACCAGGCATTGCTGGCGGGCGGCTGTGTTCGTGACTTCTTGTTAGGCAAGGAGCCGAAGGACTACGACGTGGCCACCAGCGCCACACCGCAGCAGGTCATCCAGCTATTTCCTGGCGCACTCACGGTGGGTGCCCATTTCGGCGTGGTCATCGTCAAACATGACCACCACCAGATCGAGGTGGCCACCTTCCGCACAGACGGCAGCTACAGGGATGGTCGCCGCCCAGAAAGCGTCACCTTCGCCACGGCAGAGGAGGATGCCCAGCGTCGCGACTTTACCGTCAATGGGCTGTTCCGTGACCCCGAGGAAGACCGCATCATTGATTATGTCAACGGTCAGGAGGATCTCGTAGCCAAGCGCCTGCGGGCGATTGGTGATCCCTCACAACGTTTTGCTGAAGATCGGCTGCGCCTGCTGCGTGCGATCCGCTTCGCCACCGTGCTGGGTTTTGAAATTGAACCCGCCACCTGGCAGGCCATCTGCGACCATGCGGAGGCCATCACCACCGTGAGTGCCGAACGCATTCGCGATGAGTTGATCAAAATCTTCCTGCACCCAAACCGTCTGCGAGGTTTTGATTTGCTGATGGACAGCGGGCTGATGGAGCGTGTGCTGCCGGAGATCCTCGTCCTGAAAGGCGTGGAGCAGCCTCCACAGTGGCACCCTGAAGGGGATGTGTTCATTCATACCCGCCTCATGCTGAGCCTGCTGCCTGAGCATGTTTCTCTGCCGTTGGTGCTCAGCGTCCTGCTGCATGACATTGCCAAACCAGCCACCTTCACCGTGGATGAAGGCACGGGCCGCATCCGCTTTAATGGCCATGACAAGCTGGGTGCGGAGATGACCGGCGACATCCTGCGCCGGCTCAAGTTTCCCAACGACGTGATCGAACCTACCCAGGTTGCGGTGGAGCATCACATGGCCTTTAAGGACGTGAAGAAGATGCGCAACAGCACCCTGAAGCGGATGATGGCCCGCCCGACCTGGGAGGATGAAATGGCGCTGCATCGTGTGGACTGCCTGGGCTCCAACGGCCTGCTGGACAACTATGAATTCATGAAGGAGAAGGCCGAGGAGTTTTCTCAGGCCCCATTGATCCCGCAAACATTGATCAATGGTCGCGACCTCATCGAGCTAGGCTGGCAGGCTGGCAAGAAGATGGGAGAAGCTCTGACTGCGGTGCAAAATGCGCAATTGGAAGGTCAAGTGAGCACCCGGGAAGAAGCACTTGCGTGGATTCAAACACATCATCCGTTAGGCTAAGCCGCGCTTCTTTTCACCAGTGCAATCCCGGATGAACGGAATCGGGCGCGATACTCCGTGGGTGTAATCTTGACCAAACGCATGAAGCTCCGTCCCATGACATCTGCGCTGCTAAAGCCGCAGGCCTGTGCGATCTCCTCCATGCTCTGCATGCTGCGCTCCAGTTTTCGCCTCACGGTTTCGATGCGCATTTCCTCCACATACTGAGAAGGCGACATGCCCATTTCACGGGAGAAGACACGCTGAAAATTGCGTTCACTCATGGCCGCCTTGGCTGCCAAAGCAGGAATCGTAAGATCTCGGGAAACATTCTCCTGCATCCAGACCTGGAGGTCTTTGAGTGGACGATTTTCGGTCGTCTGCTCGCGCAAAGACACACTGAACTGCGTCTGGCTGCCGGGGCGGCAAAGAAACACCACCAGCATGCGTGCCACCTCCAGTGCAACCTTGCGGCCGTGATCTTCCTCCACCAGAGCCAAACTCAAATCAATACCGGAGGTCGCGCCTGCGGAGGTGTAGAAACAACCGTCTTTCACCCAGATGGGATCCGGATCCACCTGGACCTTGGGAAAGCTGGTGGCTAACTCGCGAGCAAAAGCCCAGTGCGTCGTCGCCCTGCGACCATCCAGCAAGCCCGCGTGCGCCAGCAGCCAAGCCCCCGTGCAAACAGACCCCACACGACGGGCGGTCTTGGACTGTCTTTGCAGCCAGGACACAAGCTTCGGCGGAGGCACGGTCAATTCACTGCCCATACCTCCGGGAACAATGACCGTATCCACCGCGCCCCGGACCGTGGAGTAATGCGGGCCGCTGCGTAGCCCCATGCCATACATGCCTTCAAGCTGGCCTTCATCCCCAGTGGAAACATAGGTGATGTGGTAGTGCTGATCCGCCGGAAGCAGTGTGTTGGCAGAGGAAAAGACATCCACCACACCCGCTACATCCAGCTCTCGCACACGTGGATACATGAGAATGACAATGCGGCGGATAGAAGCGGCGTTTTTCATGGAATCTGGCCCCGATGCTGCATGACTCATGCCGAACAAACAATCAAATCTTGGATTGTATGAGCCAGAAACTCGAAAAGCAGTTTGGCGTAAATCGTCGGATGCTTGTCGTTCACGCCAGGCCGTTTCGCCTTAATCTAACACCACGCAGCAAGCGCACCGCAAGCTGCCCATTCCCAAAAGACAAACATCCAAACCAACAAACATCATGAACACCATCACCACCCAAGACGGCACTCAAATCTACTTCAAGGACTGGGGTTCCGGTCAGCCTGTCATCTTCAGCCACGGCTGGCCCCTGAGCTCTGACAGTTGGGAAGCCCAGATGCTCCACCTGGCCAACCATGGCTACCGAGCCATCGGCCATGACCGTCGCGGTCACGGGCGCTCTAGCCAGACCTGGAATCACAATGACATGGATGGTTATGCGGACGATCTGGCTGAACTGATCGAGCAGCTGGATCTGCACAACGTGGTGCTGGTAGGCTTCTCCACGGGCGGTGGGGAGATCACCCGCTACATCGGTCGTCATGGCACCAGTCGCCTGGCTAAAGCTGTCCTCGTTTCTGCTGTGCCACCCCTCATGCTCAAGACCGAGGCTAACCCGGGTGGTTTGCCCATCGAGGTTTTCGATGGCCTGCGCAGCGCCTCCCTGGCTGACCGTTCACAACTCTACAAAGACATCGCCAGCGGTCCTTTCTACGGTTACAACCGTCCCGGTGCCAACCCCTCTCAGGGGGTGATTGATGCCTTCTGGATGCAGGGCATGATGGGCGGCCACAAGAACACCTTCGACTCCATCAAAGCCTTCTCCGAGACGGACTTTACGGAAGACCTGAAGAAGTTCGACATCCCCACACTCATCATCCACGGCGACGACGACCAGATCGTTCCCTTTCCTGCAGCGGGGCTCGCGTCCTCCCAGTTGGTGAAAAACTCAAAGTTGATTGTCTATCCCGGCGCGCCTCATGGCATCGCAGACACTCATAATGACCAGCTCAACGAGGATCTCCTGACCTTCATTCAGTCCTAACATCTCTTTGTTAGGCAGCTCAAAAAACCAACATGTTATCCATTCACCGTTTCCCATTCCCTCCTCATGAAAACTTCATCCAAAACCATCCTGTTGATCCACGGTCTGTGGGTGACCCCACGCTCCTGGGAGAACTTCCAGCGTCACTATGAAGACCTAGGTTACCGTGTGCTGGCACCAGCCTGGCCGGGCATGCGTGGCGAAGTCGAGGATATGCAGCGCGATCCGTCTTCATTTAACAAGATCGGCATCGAGCAGGTGCTAGAGCACTACACCCAGATCATTAAGGCGCTGCCTGAGCCCCCCATCATCATCGGCCATTCCTATGGGGGTCTCATCACTCAGATCTTGATAGATCGTGGCCTGGGCGCTGCTGGAGTGGCCATTGATTCCGTGCCCCCTAAAGGCATCTTGCTCCTGCCGCCTTCGACCATCGAGGCGCTGACCCCGGCCCTGGCCAATCCCTTCAAGATTGGCGGCACCTACTTGTTCCCTTTCAAACGCTGGTGGCGCGTGTTTGCCAACAGCCTCACCGAAGAGGAAGCCCGCGCTGCCTACAGCCGCTACGCCATTGCCGCACCTGTGCGGGCCATCTTCCAGGCGGCGCTTTCCAATGTCACCCCAGGTTCACAGGCCGCGATCAACTTTCGCAACGGCGCACGCTCGCCCTTGCTCATCATCGGTGGTGAAAAAGACGTCATCATGCCAGCCTCGCTGAACCGAAAAAACTTCCGCAAATATCGGCATTCCTCAGCGGTCACGGAGTACAAGGAATTTCCTGGGCGTAGTCACTTCATCATCGGTGAAAAAGGCTGGGGAGAAGTCGCTGATTATGCCCTGGAATGGGCTCAAAAACAAATCTCCTGAGACTTGGGAATCTCAGCAGGCATAACACAAACGGTGCATGATGGACGGCGGGGGATGTCATTCATCCCCTGCCGTTTTGTTTTTCCTGTGCATTTTCAAAGGCCTCACCTCATCTGCCAGGCTTGCAGTCGCCGGAGGAATACGGGAGACTGACCTCTAACCCTTCCATTTCCCCTTTCCCATGGCTGAAGTCCCCTCCACCCGTATCCTCTCCCTCGGCAGCATTGCCCCTGAATTTGAACTTCCCGACGCCACAGGGCAGACCTTCACGCTGGATGATGTGCGTGGCCCGCGTGGACTGCTGGTCATGTTCGTCTGCAATCATTGCCCTTTCGTGATCCACCTGGCGCCAGCGCTGGCCGCTTTTGCAAAAGAACTAGATGGCCAGGGCATCGGTGTGGTGGCGATCAATTCCAACGACGTGGAAAAGTACCCCGCAGATGCCCCGGAAAAGATGTTGGATTTCACGGCCAAATACGATTGGCAGCTCCCTTATCTTTACGATGCAGACCAGAGCGTAGCTCATGCCTATGTGGCTGCCTGCACGCCGGATTTTTACCTTTTCGATGGGGAGCTGAAGCTGACGTATTGCGGCCAGTTTGATGGCTCCCGCCCCAAAAATACCACCCCGGTCACCGGGGATGACTTGCGTGAAGCCGTGCGCGGAATGCTGGCCGGAGAGCCTCCCCTGCCTAGCCAGCGCCCCAGCACCGGCTGCAACATCAAGTGGAAAGCCGGGAACGAGCCAGAGCACTTCATCAAGTGACACCGCTCTGAGGAATGTGGGGCGGCCTAAAACTGACCCACATTATTCCGCAACCTTGACGGATCTCAGGCGTTTAAGCACGATTCCCTCATGGCTCTGCTTTCCCTTTCCGATGTGCTTTTTCAAACCGCCAGCCAGGCCGGCTGCCGGGACCAGTCGCGGTTGCGCCATGCGCTGGATGAGGCGACGGATAAACGGCTGCCCCTCATTGATGCGGTGCTGGATGCCAATGTGGTGGACGAAGAGAGTTTTTTTTCCAGCCTCGCCACCCATCTGCGCCTGCCTTACTCCAATGAAGATTCGGCCGAGCAAGAGGGTTTACACAATCGCTTCCCAGCAAAGCTGGCGCTGCGTCACCGCATTTACCCCACTCATGTTTCTGCCGTGGAGGCAACGGTGTTGACCTACAATCCCTTTGACCTCAGCGCCCGCCAAGCCGTGGGCCAGGAACTGCAAAAGCGCGTTCACTGGCAGATCGCCAGCCGCCACCGCATCCTGGAAGCTCTGCACCAGGGCTACGGCGTGGGTGCTGAAAACTTCGAAGAACTGCTGGAAGGCCGAGATGGCAGCGAGCAGGACGATGACATGAAGCAGGAAGTGAACGTCCTGGATGAAGCGGACGAAGAGGCCACGGTGATGAACTTTGTGAACCAAGTCTTTCGCGAAGGCTTGAAGGAACGTGCCACGGACATTCATGTGGAGCCCCTGGAACGTGACCTGCGCATTCGTTACCGCGTGGATGGCAAGCTGATCGAGGTACCTGTGCCGCCTAACATGCGAGTGTTGCAAAACTCTCTGATCTCTCGTTTGAAGATCATGGCACACCTGGACATCGCTGAACGACGCATGCCGCAGGATGGCCGTATCAACCTGGAGCTGGATGGCGAACCGATTGACGTTCGTGTCGCCACCATCCCCAGCGTGAATGGAGAGTCTGTCGCGCTGCGTTTGCTCACGCGCAAAAAGTTCGACATGGCGGCCATCGGCCTGGATGCCGATACCGAGGCGAAGTTCCGCAAACTATTGGCAGCCCCCAATGGCATCATCCTCATCACCGGGCCCACGGGCTCGGGCAAGAGCACCACGCTCTACACCTTGCTCAAGGAACTGAACACCAAGGATCGCCGCATCGTCACCATCGAAGACCCGGTGGAAAACAAGCTGGACGGCATCATTCAGATCGCCGTGAAACCAGAGATTGACCTCACCTTCGCGGCCGGTCTGCGCAGCATTCTGCGTGGTGATCCGAACGTCATCATGGTGGGAGAAATGCGCGACCAAGAGACCGTTGAAATCGCCATCCGCGGCGCACTCACAGGTCACTTGGTCTTCTCCACCCTGCACACGAATGATGCCGTGGGCGGCATCTCGCGTCTGCTCGACATGGGGATTGAGCCATTCATGGTCTCCTCCTCCGTGCGTGCCTTCCAGGCTCAGCGCTTGGTGCGCACTCTGTGCCCGCACTGCAAGGCCCCGGCGCATCATGAGGAAAGCTTCCTACGCGCCTGTGGATTCCCATTGGAATGGAAGGATAAACTCTTCCACCCCGTGGGCTGCCGCTCCTGCCGCAATACCGGTTTCACAGGCCGTCTCGCCATCATGGAAATCTGCCTGATGACGGAAATACTTTCGGAGAAAATCAACCTGCGAGCCACCACCATGGAACTCAAAGCCCAGGCCCTGAAAGACGGTATGATCCCCATGCGCCAATACGGCTTCCGCAAAGCCTCTCAAGGCATCACCACCCTGGAGGAGGTGATGACGGTGACGGCAGCCAGCGAGTGAGAGGTATTGCACAGCCCTCGAAAACACCTATTCTTTTCCCATGATTCTCAGTTCAAATCCGCCCATTGACCTGCCGATTGAAAAGCTGACGTCGGCCCAGAAATGGGAGTTGTTTCAAACCCTCCTGATCGAACTGGATGCGGGTACCGAAGGTCAAGAGGATATCCCTGCTTGGCACCTGAATGTATTGGCGGAACGAGATGAACTGTATGCGGCAGGCAAAGTCGAGGTGATGGAGCTGGACGACTTCCTCAAAGAGGCCCGCAATGTCATGCCATGAGAATTCAGGTACTCCGGCTGGCCCTGGAAGATCTAAAAAAGTCTTATCATTTTTATGAACGGCAGGAAAAAGGTTTGGGCTCCCACTTCCGCACATGCCTCGAACAAGACTTGGTTCTCCTAAAAAACACCGCAGGAGTTCACCGCAAAATCGGCAATTATCACCATGTTAACGCCAAAGTTTTCAAGTCCATCATCTACTACCGAATCATTCAGGACCGGGCGGTTGTCTTTGCCATCTTGGATGGACGAATTGACCCGGTAAAACGCGACCGAATCTTGAATCGCCGACGCTGAACCCAGGTCATTTTTCTCAACATGCCATCCTTCACCTACACGGCCTTAAACGCCACTGGCCAGACTGTTACGGGAAGCCTTGCGGTCGGCTCCAAAGCGGAGGCCTTTCGCAAGCTGGAGGCTCAGGCCCTAACACCCGTGAAAGTGGCGGAGGAGGCGAAGTCTGCTAAGGCCGCTGCTGCGACCGCCGCAAAGGCCATGGATAACCAGCCCGTGCGGCTGAAGCGTAGTCAGATCATCCTTTTCACCGAGGAACTGGCCGACATGCTGGATGGAGGGCTCCAGATTGATCAAGCCTTGCGAGTCATCGCGGAACGCCAGGAGGATGTGGACTTGCGGAAGGTCTCTGTGATTCTGCGCGACCAATTGCGTGAAGGTTCCACCGTAGCCAAAGCGCTGAAAAAGGCCTCGCCCAGCTTTGACGAGTTGTATTGTAATCTTGTCGCTGCGGGGGAAGTCAGTGGTTCGTTGCCGGAGATCCTGCGCCGCCTTTCCCAGAACCTCATGGTGATGGCGGAACTCCAAGCCAAGGTGACCTCCGCGATGATCTACCCAGCCTTCCTCATCGGGGCGTGTATTGTGCTCATGATTGTCTTCATGACCGTGATGGTACCGCAGATCACCGACTTACTGGCAAAGAGTGGACAAAAGCTGCCCTTCGCCACTCAGATGCTCATCAGCTTCAACAATTTCTTGGCGCAGTGGTGGTGGGTCATGCTGACAGTCATCACCATCGTATCCCTTTCCTTCAAAGCATACATCGCTACCCCGAAGGGACTGATGTGGTGGCACGAGACCAAACTTAAGTTGCCGCTCTTTGGCCCCGTGATTGCCACCCGTTTTTACGCTCAATTTGCGCATTCCATGGGCAGCCTCGTTGGCAATGGAGTTCCTCTACTCAACAGCATCCGGCTGGTCTCCAAAATCTCGGCCAATGTTTATATCCAGTCTCTGCTAGCCAAGGTGACTAGCCTAGTAGCGGAAGGGGGCGCACTTTCTAATTCGCTCAAAAAGGTATCCCACTTTCCCATGACGCTCATAGACATGATCGCGGTGGGGGAACAAACGGGCACCTTGGGCAAGTCTCTGGAAAAAGCGGCTGGGCGTTATGACAAGGAATTGGACAAACGCATCAAACGCATGACGGCGCTCATCTCCCCCATCATCATCGTCTTCATGGCGGTCATTGTCGGTGTCGTTGCGTATTCCATCATCTCCGCTGTGTTCCAGTCTGTGAATGGTATCAAGAGCCGCGTGTAGTCGCCCAGGCCGTCTTTCCTCAAGTCAAAAAACCATCCTTTTCACCTTCCAAGCCGCCGCCCTTTTCATTATTTTTTCTTCTGATAATCCACACTTTGCCCATCGTTAATCATCCCATGAATATCTCACGCCCCCTCCTGCGCGGCTCGCGCCAAGCCTTTACCCTCATTGAAATCGTCATCGTGTTGACGATCATTTCCATCCTGGCCGCTGGTTCCATCTACATGCTGAAGGGCAACGTGGATGTGGCCAAGGAAACCCGGGTGGATGGTGACCTGCAAAACATCATGACGCAGATCCAGCTTTATGAGGCCCGCAACATGCGCCCGCCAACTACTGAGCAAGGCCTCAAAGCCCTGGTCGAAAAACCCACCTCCGAGCCACTGCCAGAGAAGTGGACAGCCCTCATGGAAGAGGTGCCAAAGGATCCGTGGGGACAGGAGTACAAGTATCGTTACCCAGCCCAGAAATCTAAAAAAGCCTTCGACGTCTATTCTGTCGGCAAAGATGGCGCAGAAGGGACTGAGGACGACATTGGCAACTGGAAAGCTTCAGCCACAAAGTAAGTTCAGTCCGTCTCGCGTCTCAATAAAAGGCGTGGAACCACTGACCATTTCTGGGGTTGGAATGAACTGACAGCCGAATGATTTCCCTGCCCCCCAGTCCTTATCCTTCGCAAGCCCAGCCGGATTCTCCGGCTCGGGCTCAGCATGTAAGGTCCGGTTTCACCCTGGTGGAAATTGTTATTTCCCTGACCATCATCATCGTCATCGCGGCGGGTGCGGTGCCCATGTTCAAAGGGCTGAGAGAGGAACAACAGGCGCGCGAACCCATCCTGGAGCTGGTACGATTAGCCAAGGAGGCACGCATCCGGGCCATGAGGGAGAAACGCCCCTACCAGGTCGCCTTTTATCCCGGCGGGTTTGTCGCCTCGCGCTACTTCACGCCCTATCTGCAGCTTTCCGAACTGACCACCTTTCTCCAAGAAGAAGAGGCCGGTGTCAGGCGATTAAACCCCAATTCGGATGACGATGACTCGGATCTCGATGCTGGAGCTGGGGAAGTGCCAAAGACTTCCCTTCCCCTAGCCCCAACAGCCCCTAAATTAGACGACCACTGGGAAGAGCACTACGACCTACCGCAGGATGTGCAGTACTCGCTGAAGTTCTGGCATGATTTGGAGGAAACCTTGATCGAGGGAGAGGTGGTCAGGCTTTGGGTCTTTCAGCCGACAGGCATCTGCCAGCCTCTGAAAATCCATCTGGATCGTCAAAGTGCGACCTTTGATGTAGAATTCGGCGCTCTCACCGCCGACATCACCAAGGAGATCATTGACTTGAAATGAAGATCTGGAAAACAGCTCCCTCAGGTCAACCGCGCTCAAGTTTGAGGAACATCCCGCGCGGTTACATCCTGCTCGAGCTGATCATTGCGCTCTCCATGTTCGCGATTGGCGTGCTCGGGCTGGCCAATGCACTGGGCACCTCGGTGGAGGTGGCAAACATCCTGAACAAGGACCAACGCATTCGTATCGGTATGCGGTCCTTTTTAGAAGAGGTACGGCGCAAGCCGCTCAATGAAATGTCCGCGACAGTGGCCGATGCAGTCACTGGAGTGACCTACACCAGCAGCATTGAGCGTGTGGCACTCACGACGACTCGCGGAGAAACCTTGAGCGATCTCTACAACCTCAAAATCATCGCGACATACTCGGTGGGAAATGAACAACGGGAGGAAAGCGTGGACGTGTATGTTTACAAACCTGCCACCAAGTAAATCCACCCAACCAAGAGTGTGGTTAAGCCACAACCTTGGCTTCACGCTGATGGAGGTCGTCATTGCGTTGACCATCCTAGGCATGATCACCGGCACTCTATTTTCCATTATCCAGGGCAGCGTACGCGCGGCCGCTCAGGTGGAGCAACTGCAGCGGGAAAACGATGCCATCAATCGCTTCCTCGACCTATGCCGAAAGGCCTTCACCACGCTGCCCAGTACGGCTACACTGACCCTGACTGCTCTGGACCCAAACTCCCCCACCTCGTCGGCACAAGAGCTGACGATCAGCGGCTCCACCCATTGTTTCGGTTTTGGCCTCAGTCCCATTTCCTATGAGGACACCATTCTGGGTCTGCGGCCAGACCCGAATGGAGCCACGGATGCCAATGGGCTGCTGGTGCAGTACCTATGCCTTTCCCGGGAGGACCTCATCCCCGAAAGTGATGACAGCAGCATGGCCCTCCGCCAGGAAACCACGGGTTTGAGTGCACCCGATGAACAAGGCCGCTACTGGATGCCGCTGCTGCCGGATGTGGTGCAGCTGAAATGGCGCTTTTTCAAAGAGGACGATGAAACTTGGCTGGAGGAATGGGACGACACTAACTGGCCTGCCCTCATTGAATTACAACTCGTCATGCGGGACCGCACCACACCTCTCCGTATGGTATACAGTGTGCCTACGATCACCATTGTCGCAGGCACTGGCACCCCAACGGCTACCTCAACCAACACGACTACAACGAACCAAAACAATCAAGGCGGTGGCGGCGGGGGCCGCGGTAATCAAACCACCCCACCCAGAACTAACCCAGATAACCCAAACCCCAATCCACCACGATGAAGGTGACACTCAGCCAAGACGATGAGGCTAACGTTGACGTGCCTTCGCACACAGGTTCTGCCCTCATGCTCATGGTGTGGGCTCTGCTGCTGATGTCTGTCACAGTCATGGGGGTGGTAGAGTACATTCGGTTCAGTGCCGAGGAGGCCGTGTTAGCCTCGGCCGAATTTCGAGCCCTGCATCTGGCGGAAAGTGGGCTGGCCGTGGGCCTGCACCCTTCTGCAAGACGTGGGGACAAGGTGCTGAAGCAAAAGATCGGCACCGACAGTGGCTTTGACGTGGTGATCAATTACGAAGGCGCACGCATCCCCATCAATTACGTGACGGATGAACGATTGCGTGAGGCTGTCTATGAACTCTTTGTTAGGTGGGGACTCAATAGTGATGAAGCCAGCATAGCCAGCGAATCTCTAGCAGATTGGGTGGATCGAGATGATAATGTGCGCAGCAATGGCGCAGAAACGGCTTTTTATGAAAGCCAGCGCCTCTTTGAGTTACCGCGCCAAAAGGGATTCATCAATGTGGACGAGATGCTACTGGTACGCGGCATGGGGATCGTGGATCGGTTAAAGCCGGACTGGCGCGAATTTTTCAGCGTCTATGGGGACGGCACCATTGATCTGCGGACGGCATTTAAAGAAACGCTCATCGCAGTCGCCAGAGCTTCCGAGACGGATGTGGTCAACTACATCAACCGCCGCGATGGGGCCGATGGCATCGCCGGCACAGAAGATGATCAGCGCATTTCAGACAGTGAAGCCTACCGCTTACTGGGGCTTACCGGAGATCGCGCTCAGGCCATGCAGGGCATCCTCACCAGTGATGATGATCTCCGCCGCATCACCAGCACGGGCTATGTGGGCGAAAAGCGCGCTCAGATCATCATTATAGCCCGCCGGGGAGAAGACAGATCCCTCACTTACCTCGCCCGGATCGAGGAGTGAGGAGATCCCCGCCCTGAATCTGACTTTCCTCGCAACTCCTGCCCACTTCGCACGTTAAAGCCACACTGCATGTCGTTTGCCGCCACCACCCTCCTGCTCCCTTCACCCGATGCCACCTGGCGTGTTTGGAAACCACGGAGTACGAGTGGAGGCGAAGCTGTGGAAAATCCGGCATCGGTTTCCAGTCAGGGAAAACCCCTCCTAGTGGGCCTGCCAGCCACGGCCTGCCGTACAGTCGGCCTCGTGCTGCCAAATGCAGATCACGAAATTTTAGAGCAGATCATCATCACCCAGCTCGACCGTAAAGGGCTGAAACTGGAAGGTGGCGCGCACAGAAACTTCCGCTGGCATCTGCTCACCCAAAACGCCTCAGTCGCCACCGTCAGTGTGGATATTTTGGCAGAGCCGTTCCCCCAGGATCTGGCCCTGCCACAAGCCTCCGACTACACCGCCGCACTGCGTCTGCTAACGCTGCCCAACGGCAGTCTCATCATTACCGAGGAGCATGGCTCCCTGGTGCTCGCGGCGAATTACCAGGGAAAGCTGTACCACAGTCACCTCTTTGCCCCAGCGACCGCCTCGAATGAAGACATTGCTCAGGAGATCCAACTTTCACGCCTTGCTCTGGAGCAGGATTTAGGTGTCGGTGGCATCATCGGCCTCACGCTTGTAGGCGCATCCTGGCAGGCAGCGCAGGCGATTGAGCTGGCCGATCTCACAGACCTGCCCGCAAACATCATCCCTCACCTCTCCCCGAACACAGACCTAGACACCCGCGCCTGGCCACGACTGCTGCCACACAGTGTGCGCCAGTCCCAAGACAGCACAGCGCGGCGCGGCAAAATAGCCCGGTTCGGGGTTTTAGGCGGCCTGCTCGTCATCGCACTGGCTTTTTGTGCCTTTGCCTACCTACGCCTCCAGGAGCGCACGGCGGCTGAACTCGAAGCGGCCGTAGAGGCCACCGCAGAACCGGCAGGGAACGTCAAAAAGACCGTCGAACGCTGGAAGGCCCTCGCCCCTGCCATCGAACCCAAACGCTACCCCATGGTTCTACTGGCAGAGATCACTAAGCTGATGCCCCCGAGCGGCATCGTCATTCGGGAGTATGAGATCAAGGACACCGAGATTGACATCCGCGGTGAAGCTCGGGATGCGCAGATGGCCTTCCAATTCGTCGAAGACCTGCAAAAACACAAAACTCTGGGGCTCTACAAATGGACCAAACCCCAACCGACGGTGCGCGAAAAGACCGCCCAATTCCGCGCCCAGGGTAAGCTGCAGTGATCCTTTCCATCATCCCCTTTCCACTTTGACCGAATGGCTCAGAAACTGACATCACGTGAAAAAAACCTGCTGCTCGCCTGCGTGGGCGTGCTGGTCTTCATGGTCTTCGCCATCCTGGTGAATACTTTCCTGGGGAGGCGCAGCGTAGCCCTGCAAAAAATCGCCACCTTGCAGGCCCAAAAAAGCGAAAACGATACCTGGATGGCCGACCGTGCCTTTTGGGAAAAACGCCGCGCCTGGCTGGTGGAAAAAATGCCGACGACGGAGAGCCTCGGTCGTGCCCAAGGCCAGTTGCTGGAAGACCTGCAAAACCAAGCTTTGGAATTTGGCTTCACCACGGAGCAACCCACCCTGCCACCGCTAGCGACGCCTAACGAAAACTACCGTGAAGTGACCGTCTCCGTGCGCCTGCGGGGAGACCAGACCATGGTTCTGCAATGGCTAGCCACCCTGCAATCCCCAGAAAAATTCCAGGCCGTGCGCCAGCTGGAAGTGGAGATTGATACCCGCTCCCGCGAAAAGACCCCACAAGTCGTCTGCAACCTCACCCTCGCCCGGTGGTTTAAGCCTGAACTTGGCCTATAGCCCCCATTCATCCACAGCTCATGAAGACTACTCTACTTCGCTGCCTCTCCGTGTTGCTGCCCTCGGCTTCCTTACTGGCCGCTGAGCCGGATCCTGATCTACCTCAGGCTTTTGATCCTGCGACCCTATCGCCCGTCGTCACCACGTCCCCCTTCACACGGATGGTGAACATGTCGGATAACTTGGTCCTCACCGGCATTGCCTACATCAATGGCAAACCCGTCGTCACCGTCTTCAATAAAGAAACAAAGCAGTCCTTCATTGTCGGCACGGAGCCCAACTTTCAGGGCTGGACGCTGCAAGAGGCCCAGCCTGCACCCGACATTACGCGCAGCCAAGCCCGCATCAGCATCGGCGGCGAGGTTGTCAGCGTACGTTACGCGGCCCTGACCGCCAAGGACATGAAAGCAGACGCTAAGTCCGGCGAGCAACGCTCCGACCGAGGCTCCTCTTCAGGTGGAGAGCGTTTTCGAGGCAGCTCCCGAGGACCTTCGGAAGAGGACCGGAAACGTTATGAATCCCTCTCAGACAAGGCCCGTGAAAAATTGCGCGAAACCATACGAGCTAAGTTTAGCGACCCTAAATTCCAAAACGCACCTGAAGAGGAAAGGCGAAATATGATGCGCAAGACCTTTGAAGACATCGAGAAAGAGGACAAAGGCCGCAAGTAATTCTAACCAAATGTATCGAATTACAACCACTTGATCCATCTCAGCATCACTTCCCTTCCCCACCTCGTCTTAGACCTGCGCCAGCCACGCCGCCGTTCCTTCTCCCAGCCAAATCCTTTTCTTCATGTTCCTCTCCCGGCTCCGTCCCCACTCCCTTCGGTCCCTGAGCGCTCTCCTGCTCATCACTGGCACTCTCAGCGCCCAGGATGCAGCACCAGCTGCCCCGACACCGCCCGCAGGTGAGCCTGCGCCCGCCACCCCGCCAGCGGGAGCGGACACAACAGCACCGCCACCTGAAGGCGCGCGCCCTCCTGGCGCACCCGGAGAAGGCGGATTTGGCCCTGGTGGGGGACGTTTCGGTCCTGGTTTTGGCGGACGTCGCCGGACTGGCGAAGGCGGTCCAGGCTTTGGCGGTGCCCCGGGAGCAGGAGGCCCTGGCGGTGAAAACATCCAGAGCACCCTCGCTCAGACCATCCGCATGGAAGGTGACCGCTACGTTCTGCAATTCCCAAATAACCCCGTGGCGGATATGCTCAGCATCTATGAATTGCTGACCAACATCACCCTGGTGAAGGACACGAACATCTTCAATGATGGAGCCCCCGTCAGCCTGGCCACACCGAGAGCCGTGACCAAGGAAGAAGCCGTCAAACTCATCGAGGCTACGCTCCTCACCAATGGTTATGCTATCGTTATGGAGCCCGATGGTAAGAGCGCCCGCATCCTCCCTGCGCGAAATCAGAGCGCCAATGCCGTGCAGTTTTCTCACGGCGTGCGCTTTTACACCTCGGCCAAGGATTTACCCGAAGGAGAGACCATCATCACCTACTTCATGAAGTTGGCGTATCTGGATCCCGAAGAGGCGGCCACCATGCTCTCTGGCCATGTCGGTCTCAGTGTCTATGGTCGCATCACTCCCGTGCTCACACCACCGGGCCTGCTGCTCACCGAGAGCAGCACCGTCATCAAGCAACTCATCAGCATTCAAGAGGCCATAGACATAGGCGATACAGGATCATCCCTGGTCACCAAATTCATTCCCGTAGAATACGCGGAAGCGGCCACCATCGCCCAGATCATCCAGGCGACACTGACTGCTCAAGCTCAGGAAAAAGAAACCAAAGGCGTCAATACCATCCGCGGCAATGCTGCTAGCGATGGCCGAAACCGTGAAGAGCGGCAGGACAATAATAACAACAATAACCGCTCACAGCCACCCGTCATCATCAACGGCCAGGTGGTCCAAGGCGGGTCTAAAACCCCCATGCCTAGCGCCCAGGTGGTGGCAGATACGCGACTGAACCAAATCCTCGTTGTCTCCTCTCCTGAAGACTACACCTACATCGCCAGCTTGATCGCTGAATTCGACAAGCCACTGGTGGTAGATGAACCTTACGAGCGCAAACTGAAGTATGCCGCGGCGGTGGATGTCCTCAGCGCCATCACCGATCTCCTCCAAGACACCAACACGGGAGGCACCGTCCAGCTTCCAGGCGGCGGCACCATCCAGCAGCAGCGCACGCAGCCGCTGGCCAGCAGCAGTAGCCAGCTCCTGACAGGCCGCACCACCACCGGCACTCGTGGCGGCCAAGTTCTGGCCTCGAGTGGCAGCACTTCGGATGATACGGCCACGGCCTCCTCCGCCGGTTCGTCACGTGCAGACCTTATTCAGGCGCCCACCGAAGACAATGCACCCATCTCCGTGCTCGTGGGGAAAACTCGCGTCGTCGCAGATCCGATGGCAAATTCCATCCTCGTCATGGGCCGCAAGGAAGCGATTGATAAGGTCAATGGCCTACTGGACAAGCTGGACCGCAAGCCCTCCCAAGTTTATCTCTCCACCGTCATCGGCCAGCTCACGCTGGGAGATGGCTTTGAGTTCGGCGTTGACTACCTGAGTGCGCTTAACAACAAGGATGGTACGAATTTCAGCGCTGGCAGCATCTTTGGTCGTGAAGACATTCTCAGCGGTTCTGCCTTTACAAGGGCAGTGGGTGATCTGCGCAACAACGCCATCACCAATGCCTTTGGTCCAGCCAAAGGTTTGAATCTTTATGGTTCTATTGGGGATAGCTTAGAGGTTTTTGTAACGGCTTTGGAGACAACCAATCGATTCAAGGTTCTCTCCCGCCCCAGCGTCTTCGCGCTCAACAACAAAAAGGCCTCCATTACCTCCGGTCAGCTCATCCCCGTTCCAGCCCAAACAGTCACCAGCACAAACGGGAATAACAATAACGGTAACAATGTCACGACCACGATTGAATACCGCGACGTGGTGCTAAAACTAGAAGTCGTCCCCCTGATCAATGAAGACGGCGAGGTATCCCTCACGGTCGCCCAAGTGAATGATACCGTCATCGGCACCCAGCGTGTGGAGCCCAATGACATCCCCATCATCGGCACCGAGCAGATCGTCACAACCGTCACGGTACCTGATGGCAACACCATCGTCCTCGGCGGGCTCATTTCCGAGCAGAACAAAAAAGATACGGAGGGCGTGCCCTTCCTCAGCCGCATTCCAGGCGTGGGGAATCTTTTCAAAGATAACAAGGATAACAATTCCCGCAGTGAACTGATTATCTTCATCCAGCCAAAGGTGGTGACGGACAATCTCTCTCTCCGCAATACCTCCTTACGCGAAGATTACCGCACTCAGATTGGTGCAGATGCGGCTGAGAGGTTTCCCGAGAATGTGGATGTTCAAGCACCACGAATCAGCGACGCTAAAGAAGCCGAAATCATCGAGACCGAGGCTCAACAAAAACAGGGATTTTTCTCCCGCATGTTCCGTCGTAGCAGCACGCCCAAAGCCGTCACACCAGCTCCCGGTTTGCGCCGGTAAACTCAAGGGGCTCGCGTTCCAAGGCCTGCTGTATCTAGCTTTTGAGGAATTCCTCAAAAGCTCGATCTGCCTATCCGCCATTGATGGTGGAGATGCCTTCGCGCTTACTGCAGAGCTTCAGGTACCTGCCCGACTAAGCGAGGCTCAAGACTGATGTTGGTAAAGACCTCCATCAGTTCTTTGAGGGTCGCAGATTCAGGATCATCCAGTTCGAAGTACACCAGCTCATGGTGCGTATCCACCTTGTAACGGATTTTGGGAAACAGGTCCATCTGGCCTCGCAACTCCAGCAGTCTGGACTCAGCACGGAGCCCACGCGCGTAAACTTCGATTTCGATCATTGCGCTCTTTTTAACCAATGAGCGTGAAAACGACCAGCAAAAAACTTGAGCTGAATTTTAAGCCTCCAGCAGGCGCTGAATATCATCCTGCGTGAGACGCAGTTTATCTGCACGCCCAGTCAGCAGTCCTTCGATTAAGGCAGCCTTGGTCTTTTGCATGCCCACGATGCGTTCCTCGATGGTGTCTTGGCAAATGAGCTTGTGGATGAAGACGGGCTTCGTCTGACCAATGCGATGTGCACGGTCGCTAGCCTGGGCTTCCGCCGCAGGGTTCCACCAGGGATCATAGTGAATGACCGTATCTGCCATCGTGAGATTCAGCCCTGCACCGCCGGCCTTGAGGCTGATGAGAAAAACAGGAACCTGCCCAGCCTGAAAACGGCGGATGGGCGTCTCCCGGTCTTGCGTATCTCCCGTGAGTTTCACAAAGCCAATGCGTGCCTCTTTAAGCTGGGCCTCAATGATGGCCAGCATCTGGGTGAACTGAGAGAAAATGAGGACCCGGTGCCCTTCATCAATGAGCTCCGGCAAAAGGTCCTCCATGAGGTAAGCAGTCTTAGCAGATTCCGCCATCTTTTGGGCCGCCTCCATCTTCAGGAGCTGCGGGTGGCAGCAGACTTGACGGAGTTTTAATAAGGCATCCAGGACGATGATTTGGCTGCGGTCCAGCCCCTGGGCACTGATGGCCTCCTTCACCCGCTGATCCATGGCTGCGCGGATGGTTTCATACAGATCTGTCTGCGCCTTGCCTAACTCAATGGTGTGTAGAATTTCTGTCTTCGGTGGCAGATCTTTTGCCACCGCACTTTTGGTTCGGCGAAGGAGTAGGGGCTGAAGACGAGCGGCCAGTTGTTTTTGGCGTTCGGTATCGCCGTCTTTTTCGATGGGGTTGCGGTAATAACTCCGGAAGGAATCTGCATCCCCTAGAATACCCGGCATGAGAAACTGAAAGAGACTCCACAGCTCCCCCAGATGATTCTCGATAGGCGTGCCGGTGAGGCAAAGACGATGGCGACTCTTCAGAGTACCACAAACCTGAGCCACTTTACTCTTGGGGTTCTTGATATGTTGGGCTTCATCCAGGGCTACAACATGCCATTCGACCGCCCGCAAAGAATCGGCATCGCGGACTAACAATGGATACGAGGTGATGACTAAATCATGCTTGCTGATGCGGCGGAAATCGCTGTGACGCTCATCCCCGTGAAGCAGCAGCACCCGTAAATCAGGAGCAAACTTTGCCGCTTCCCGTGCCCAATTTCGCAAAACGGAAGTCGGCGCCAAAATGAGGCTGGGCCGATCCATACGGCCAGATTCTTTTTCCAAAAGCAGGTGAGACAACGTCTGCAAAGTCTTGCCCAGGCCCATGTCATCTGCCAGCACCCCATGCAGGCCAAACTCCCGCAAAAACTGCAGCCAACTCAGCCCCTCATGCTGGTATGGCCGCAGGGAAGCCCGCAAACCCACAGGCAAAGAGACCTGGGACATCTCCGTGAAGCCCTGAAGACGATCCTTCAAAGCAGCCAGCTCAGCAGGCACGCGGATGGGTAGCCCTTCCAGGCTAGCTAGTTGGGCTGCCCGCAGTTTGTCCAATTGAAGCTTCCCGCCTTTGCGGGCGACGCGCGAGGCTAGCAATTCATCCAAAAAACGCAGCAGCACCAGTAATCGCCGCGCAGGCACGGCCAAGACCGGATTTCCAGGTCCAGGTAGGGCTATGAGGTATTGCTCATCCAAATTCGCCTCCAGCTCCGCCGTCGTCAGTCCGCGATCAATGCAATCCACCAGCAAGGGCACAAGAGAGATGCGCTCCCCCTGGACGTTCACCCCAAGATCGAGAGCGAAACTATCCCGGCTACCCGTCATGTCTTCCACGTCCGTAAACCAGGCATCATCTTCAGCCTCATGAATGCTGAAACCAAAATCTTCCGGCACCTCCACCTCCCAGCCCTCCGCTCTCAGAACAGGCATATCATCTCTCAAGAATTCAGACCAGTGGAGAGACTGGTCCCGGTCACTCATGGTAAACAGCGCCGCAAGAGACTCCTCTGCACTGGCATCTGGGATGGCCTGCAAGACCGGCATTAAACGAGAACGAACGAGCTCCGTCAGCAGCAGGCGCTCCACTTTGGCATTCCGCGTCAGTGCCCAGGTACGGCCATCCTCTCCCTGCCAGCGCGCACCCGACGACCGCCCAGGCAGGGCAAAACTTTCGGCACAGCCGTCATACCTAACTGAAAGTTCGGCCACGCCAATGCTGATCTGTGCATGACTAAGCTGGCTGCGCCCGATCTTGATCTGAGGCCGCGCCACCGTGATACGCCTAAGTCGCAGAAAAGGGCGCGGTTTCCCATTGTCTATCTGGATGGCGTCATCGGCCCCACTGGCAGTTCCACCAGGGGCTTTTTCTCCTACCGTGCTAGCACCTGGCCGAGCGATTTTCTCAATGTTCTGCCGCCCCGCCTCACCTTCACACAGCAGCATCAAAGCTGCCGCGTGTTCACAAAGAGAGCCTGCGTGGCAGCTACACTCTGTCGTCAGATGAAGATCGCCATTGGCAGCTAGACGCAGCCTGACACGAGCTTCCTCATGCGTGAGATCACTGCGCCCCACCGTGCCTGCCATTTCAAGCTCCTGAGCACTGATGAGCGCCACGGCATTCACTTTGGCATGAAACCGCACCCACTTCGTGGCCGCCTCAATCTGGTGCCGCTTAAAAAGCCACATCCAGGACTTGCGACGCACTTGAGACCAGAGCTGGGGGAAAGGAAACGGATCAGGCACGCGGACGACCTGAAATAGCGTGCAGTGAAGCCCTGCCAAGTTCTTTTGCGAAAAGAACAGCAGGAATGAATGACCGAACGATTTGAAAAGCCCTACTGCTTCTCCGGCTTATCCATGGTCATGTAAGTCATGCCCTTGCGGTCCCCATTGAGCGGATTGAAGGACTGCACACGCATCTCACGCAAAGCCGTGGCATCGCCGACTTTCCAGACTTTGGAAACTTCAAAACGCTTCACCAGTTTGCCGCCTTTGTTGTAGGCTTCCATCTTCGCCACACCACCGCTATCCTGGTGGACCCAGAGATCCACCGTGTAGTACGGACCACTGGTATCTGGGGCCGTCACACGCACCAGCCAGCATTTGATGCGAGCGGTGGTGAGGCGGGCATTGGCATCCAGCAACTTCACATCTTTCCAATAAAGGAAGCGCTGAGAGAGATCTTCATAATTGAAGTCCATGCCCCGCACCTGATCCGCTCCGTTTTTCAATGGCACCTGACTGCTGCCCCCTGGCTTCACCTGCCACAGGGTGGCGGGGTTGGTTGTGAGGTCCAAATGAATGATCTCTGGTGGTTCACTGGCAAAACGGAAACGCATGACCGATTTTGTGAGTGTCAGCTCCAAGGGCTCTTCTTTCCCCGTGTCATCATCCCGCAGTTTTCCGGTCATGCGGTGATCCTGCATGGCGTAACTGCGGCGGACGAGCCCCAGGATTTCTTCAGCACTGGGGGTAGGCTTCTCCTGAGCAGATGCGGTGGTGATGAGAGCTAGGGAAGCGAGAAAAAGACGACGTTTCATGAGATGCATCATAGACCCTGCGGGCAGGGCTTTCATTCAAATGTCAGTGACGAAAGGCAACGGCTGCGCAGGTTTCCGGGAAGGCTCCACACAACCAACAGCCATGAACATTCGAAGCTGCCTTGGCCTCTGGCCGCATTAAGCCGTTGTCTTGCGATCCACGTTAAGCCCCATCTTACGATAAAGCGTCGCGATGCTGACACCGAGCATGGAGGCCGTTTTTTCACGCGAGCCGTTGTTGTACTTCAACGTTTCCTGAATGAATAGACGCTCTTGCCCACGAATGAAATCATCCAGAGTGGACCCGATCGGCAACTGGGTCATACCACCCGAGACCGAAGTCGTCGGGACCTCGATCTGCTGAGTGACTTTGGCAGGCAGATCAGCCGGGCGAATGCGATCGTTCTCAGCAAACGCGCACGCACGCTCCACGGCATTCCGCAGCTCTGAAATGTTCCCTGGCCAAGGGTATTTCTCCAAAAACTCCAGAGCGTAAGCATCCATGCTCTTGGCACGAGAATCGGTGCGGTCTGTGAGCTCTTTCAAAAAGTGGTCCACCAGAGGCTTGATGTCTTCACAGCGCTCACGCAGGGGTGGAATCTTCAAAGGGACCACGGAGAGCTTGTAATAGAGATCCTCGCGGAAGGTGCCTTTTTTGGAGGCTTCCTCCAGGCAAATGGTCGTGCTGACCACCAGGCGGAAATCAGAGCCATTGCTGTTGCTCCAGGCACTGCGGCGGGCCTGCATCTCGTCCAAGAAGGTATTCAATTGCGCCTGAATGCGGGCAGGTAGCACATGCACCTCAGCCAAGTGAACCGTCCCACCACTGGCGCGGCTGAAGATTCCGCCTTGGCCATTGGTATGGCCGAAAAGTTCAGCCTCAAGGGCATCCTCAGGCATGGCACTGCACTGGAGTTCTTTGAAGGGAGATCCACTGCGGCGGCTAGCTTCATGCAAAGCACGTGCGACCATGTGTTTTCCTACGCCAAATTCCCCTTCTAGGAGCACGGGACTATCATTATCCGCAACTCGGCGCACGATCTCAAAAATGCGCTGGATGGCATCGCTATGGCCGATCAATTTTGAGGATGCGGCACTACGTACGGTCGCAGAGGTCCCCAGCATAGGGCTGGAAGTACTGGCTGTCGGGTTATTCCGATTCAGCGCTTGGTTCACCGTTTTAATCAGATCGCCCAAGTCGAATGGTTTAGTCAGGTAGTCAAAAGCCCCCAAACGCATGGCCTCAACGGCAGTTTCAACAGTGCCATGGCCGGTTACCATGATCACGGCGGTGTTCGGAAACTGGTCCTTACACATGCTCACCAGATCCAAGCCATTGACGTCGCCAATCCTTAAATCTACGATGACTAGATCAGGCTGCTGGCTACGAATTGCGGCCATGCCATCAATCCCAGTGGTGCATCCGAAAACGGTATGACCAGCGGCACGGCAGAGCTTGCTCATCAGCTCCAGGATAGCTGCCTCGTCGTCAATGATTACCAGTTTGGCCATAATTAGTTAAAAATTGAGAGTCAATTTTGATTATTAAATATGCTAAATGCACAGCCTAGCCCAGTCAACGCCGTTTCCATTGACATAGTAAAATTGTAAGGAAGCGCGTAACACCGTGCAAGTTGAAATCCAATTCACAGGTTAACGGAGCGCTACCCCTTTAGATTTCCACCCGCCGGTATGTCGGACAATCAGAAGATCCTTATTTCCATAGGATGACAGCTTTTTAGCAGAAATTATTGAGCTTCAGTCATTGAAGTCTTGCCTCTTGGTTTGGCACCTGCTTGCATCCGCCCTTGATGTTAAGCCTTCCTGAGAAACAAATCTACATCCTCGCCATCTCTTTTATGGCGGCCGTTTTCGTCGCTGCCCTGGTTCGCCTCTGGCTTCTCCGGCGCGAAGAAGAGCGGCTTTTGAAAAACAAAAACGCTTTAGAGAAGCAGATCGTCCTACAGCAGAAGGACCTCATGACCGTGCGTCAAGAGTCCAATGCCTGGCGCACTGAGATGCAGCGTCAATTTGATCTCTTTCGCCACATGGCCAGCGATCAATTGGGAGTCGAAGAAAAGCGCTTCAACGACCTTCTGGCCCAGTCCACACGCCGGGAATATGAGCTGCAGACAGCACTCGCCCTGGCCAAAGACATGTGCATTGAGCTACCCTCTGCCAAGGCTCGCATCCTGCATCTGGAATCTTTGCTCGGGAATCCACGCCCACCGAGTGACAACGATGGAGGTCTGCCAGCCACGCCATCGCCCGTCAGCCCACTCCCTGACCTAGGAGGTGGTAGCCCCGAGGCCCCTCTCGAGGAGCCCGAAACGGAAGCTGTGACAGTCACCGAGGCCCCAGCAACGGAAATCGCTGAAGAAGCAGTCATCCCACCCGCGCCAGAAGTCATCCCAGAAGAGCCTGCCCTGGAGGAAGACAAGCTCAGTGAATTGGAGCAGAAGCTGAATGACGCTGTAAAAAAAAACAGCTTTCTGCAACAAGCTCTGACGACAGCGAGACTCCGCTCCCGCCCCCACTCCCCTAAATCTGCGCGCAAAACGCGGGCTAAACAACGGGCATGAGGGCTAGGTTAGGCAGAGCGGGCAGAACCCGCTCGTTTGATCAACTCATCGCCGCACTTCATCCAGAGCATCCATTAAATCCTGCTCTGTCACTTCACTGCTCACCAGGGCATCTCCCATCTTGGGCAGTAGAACGAAACGAATTTTGCCTGTCTCAAATTTCTTATCCATGCGGGTGATACGCAGCAGCTCATCCGTATCAAAACCTGCGGGTAGGCGGGTGGGCAGATCAAACTGATGAAGCAGGGAGATCATGCGATCGCAATCACTCTGGGGCAGCCCCGCCTTTTTCACGGACAGCCATCCCGCAGCGCGCAGGCCAAGAGAGATCGCCTCGCCATGCAAGAGGGCACCGTAACCGGCTGCGGCCTCAATGGCATGGCCTAAGGTATGGCCGAAATTCAGCAAGGCACGAAGACCCTTGGTTTCAAATTCATCGGCCTCGACGATGGCGGCCTTGATGGCAATGTTTTGGCGAATCAACTCCGCCACATCACCAGTCTCGTTTGCCACGGCTTCGATGAGGTCCAGCATGGCGGCATCGCGAATGCAGGCGTGTTTGATGATCTCTGCAAAACCTTCATTCCATTCCCGCTTATGCAAAGAATCCAGGGTGGCAACGTCTGCGATCACATGCACGGGCTGGTGAAATGCCCCCACCATGTTTTTCGCATCAGGTAGGTTGACCCCCGTCTTCCCACCGACACTGCTGTCCACCTGACTCAGCACCGTGGTCGGCACCTGCACGTAGGGGATGCCGCGCTGGAAGATGCTGGCGCAAAAGCCACCCAGATCCCCAATGACGCCCCCGCCGAGGGCGATGACAAAACTTTTCCGATCCAGCCTGGCACGCACCATTTCCCCACAGACGGTCTGCGTACTCATGAGCGACTTGCTCGCCTCTCCCGCAGGGACGGTGATCAGGTGAGCCACCTTGCCCGCCGTGCGGAGGCTTTGCAGGACGATTTCTGCATACAGGGGGGCCACGTTGGAGTCGGTGATGACCGCACAGCTTTTTCTCTCAGGTAACCGAGCCGACACGTCTTGACCGATGCTCTCTAGCAATCCCCTACCCACCTGCACCGTGTAGCTACGCGAGCCTAGGTTGACGGCGACGGATTGGATGGCGGCAGAGACTTCAGGCATGGGAAAGACGTGAGGATGGAGTTGGACAATGACTCTGCCGTGGACTCGGCATCCAGGCAAATCGTTTGCAGCCACGTCTCCCTGCGAAACCAGGTGACCTGGCGCTTGGCATAACGGCGGGTAGCCTGCTGCATGGCATCCACCGCCGCTTCCAGAGCCAGCTCGCCGCGCAGGTGCGCCTGCATTTCGCGCAGGCCAATCGCCTTGGCTGCCGTCAGCCCCAATGCGGGCAATGCAGCCACCTCGGCCAGCAGTCCTGCTGCCAGCATGGTGTGAACACGGGCATTGATGCGGGCATACAGAGCCTCCCGTTCCCAGACTAGTACGCCGCCGCAGCCTGCAGGCTCGGTTTGGCCAAAGGTCTGGCGCAGGGAGGATTGGGGCTGCCCAGTCTGTAAGCAGATCTCCAGAGCGCGGCTAACATAACGCGGATTGGCCAAGGGTACATTCTCGACAGCCTGCGGATCCAATTTCAAAAGCAACTCTTGAGCTTCCTGAGCGGACATTTCGGCAATCTGCGCTCGGATCTCTGGATCTGGCGGGGGCAGTGGGGCCAGTCCGTGAGAGAGGGCCTTGATGTACAATCCCGAGCCGCCGACCACGATGGGCAGCCGCCCGCGCGCCAAGATGTCCGCAATCACCGGCAGAGCCAAGTCGCGATAACGCTGGGCATCGCAGCTCTCCAGCAAAGGCACCACGCCATAAAGGTGATGCGGCACACGCTGTAGCTCTTCGGCGCCAGGTTTTGCCGTGATGAGGTCCATGCCCTGATAGAGCTGGAAGGCGTCAGCGTTGACGATCTCCCCACCGACTTTTTCAGCGAGGGTCACCGCCAGCGCGGACTTCCCGCTGGCAGTGGGACCCACGAGAAAAAAAGGAAGCGAAAACCGGCTCGACATATTTGCACCTAACTGACGTAATCTCTCCTGTCCATGAAACCCCTGCGCCCTCTCTTTTTCACCGCCCTACTCTGTGCTCCACTGTCTGCTCAGGAGGCGGCATCCAGCCCCCAGGAGACGATGCAGCGCCTGTTTGACCCCCAGGCCAGCAAGGCGCAATTCGAAGAGACCGCTAAAAAAGCAGGTATGGCAGGCATTGCCCGTCAGCAAATCATCGAAGCCCGTCTTGTCTGGGGCCTTCGAAATCAGGATGCCGCATGGCTGGAAAAGATGCTGCCTGAATTGGAAGTTCTGGCCTCGAATTTTGATGCCGCCCAGTCTTCAGGCTTTAAGTCAGCGGAAGAAATCCGCTCATTCATCGCCTACACCAAGGCCCTCATCGCTCAGAGCCAAAAGGATAACGATGCCTTTAAAACGAATATCCTAGAGGCGGTGTGGTTGAATCCTGGACAGGCCCAGCTCTTCACGCAAGTCATCGAAAAACAGCGGCTGGAAGCCAAGATGGCCAACATGAAAGTGGACCTAAACCTCGTCATCAATACCCACGATGGTGAAGCCACGACCCTAGCGGACCAGCTTGGCGACAAAAAAGCCCTCTTACTGGATTTCTGGGCCTCCTGGTGCGGCCCATGCATGCAGCTGATGCCAGAGCTGAAAAAGAAGGCGGACCATCTTTCCAAACACGGCATCGTGGTGGCGGGGATGAATAAGGACGACCAAAATGCCCCTGCCGTAACGGCCAAAGTCAGGGAGGAACAAGACATCACCTTCCCCTGGCTCATCGAGCCCGCTGAACGTCCTTTCACCAAGTTGCTCGAGATCGAAAGCATTCCCCGCATGATTCTCATCGCTCCTGGAGGACAGGTCTTATTCAATGGTCACCCGCAAGATCCTGCCCTATGGGTGGCCCTGCAAAAGGTGAATCCCGAGATCAAAGCTCCGTAACCGAATCACCGCAGTCCTGCCGATGAAACCTAGGCAGGGGCCTTAGGATTGGGAGCCTATCACTCGTGGAACTGAAGCGAATAGAGCTTTTGATAGAGCTCACTCGTCTTGAGAAGTTCTTCGTGGTTGCCCACATCTGCCACTTGGCCGTCCTTCATGACCACGATCTGATCCGCCTGCATGATGGTGGATAAGCGGTGGGCGATGGCGATGACGGTTTTCCCTTCCGACAAGACATGGATGGCCTCTTGGATGATCTTTTCCGTCTCCGTATCCAGAGCACTGGTCGCCTCATCCAGGAGTAGAATCGGCGCATTTCGCAAAATGGCCCGGGCGATGGAAAGACGCTGCTTTTGCCCACCGGAGAGGTTGCAGCCAGAGTCACCCACAATCGCATTGTAGCCGCCTTGCTGGGCCAAAATGAAATCATGCGCGTGCGCTTTTTTCGCAGCAGCAATGATCTCCTCCTCCGTGGCATCCAGGCGGCCATACCGGATGTTTTCACGGATGGTGTCGTGGAAGAGGAAGGTGTCTTGACTGACGAGGCCGATGTTCCCACGCACGCTGTCCTGAGTAACGCTGCGGATATCCGTACCATCTAAAAGCACCCGCCCAGAATCAGGATCATAGAAACGCAGCAACAGTGAAAAGAGCGTGCTCTTACCCGCCCCGCTGGGGCCGACGAGAGCGTAAAATTTACCTGGAGCCAGGTCTAGATTCACATGCGTGATGGCGGCTTTATCCAGCTTGGTGCCATCCATCTTGCCATAGGTAAAAGCCACATTTTCAAATGTGACCGCCCCTTTAATGCGCGGCAATGCAGGAGCCCCGGGCGCATCTTGAATATCCGCAGGGCGATCCAGCAAGTGCACCACTTTATTCACGGCAAAGACGGTCTTTTGCATCAGCAGGTTCACCTTGCTGAGCTCTTTCGCCGGCGGGTAAATCCGTGTGAGTGACATGACGAGGACGATCAAGTCACCTGCCCCGCGTTGCTGCACCCAAAAATAGACCAATCCAGCAGCGATGCCGATGGAGGCCACCGACTCCACAATCGGGCCGATCAATTCCATGGCCCGTGTCCAGCGCAGCATGTTTTTACACATCTCGGCATTGGCATGGTCGAATCGTTGCACTTCATATTCCTCGCGGGCATACCCCTTCACCAATCGAATGCCCGTGAATGATTCATGCATGGTGGTCATCATCGCTCCCACCTCTTTTTCTTCTCGTGAGCCAGCCTTGCGCACCTTCCGCCCAATGGCAATGATCGGGGCCAAGCAGAGCGGGAAAATGATCAACGACATGAGGGTGAAGAACCAATCCTTGGCGAACAATACACAGAGAATCGTGATGATGGTGAGGGGGCGATTCGTGAGCAATTGCACCAACTGCACCGCATTGGTCTGGGCGACGCGCGATTGGTTAAAGACAGTCTGCATGAGCTCCCCTGCCTTGGCATGGCTAAAGAAGGCTGGTGACTGACGGAGGATGCTGCGAAACACATCACTGCGGATGTGGAACAGCATTTTGTTTCCCACCCAGGCCAGGCAGTACTTATTCAAGTACTCCAGGAACCCGTTTAGAAACATCAAAATAGGAATGCAGGCACAAGCAAGGATGACCCCAGTCAATCCCACGGGGGTATCGGTAGCCACCCCCAGCATGTCGGCCATGTTCACGTTTCCCAAAAAAGGCAGATCCAGCGGCTGCCCCAGCGTTTTACCTTGCCCATCAAGGACCAGTTGAAAAATCACCTGGAAACCCATGATCATGACGCCATTGAAAGCGGCGGCAACGACCCCGATCAAAATGCCAACGATGAATCGACCCATCCAAGGTTTGAGGTATTGCAGGATGCGGCCGTAAGGCATCTTCAACTGCGCGATCTCAGCATCGGTCATCTGAGATGGATTCTTCGAAAAGGGGGCTTCAGCCATGTGGGTAGGGAAACAGCCGCCAGCAGCGCCAGCGGGCAGCATGCGTAACACGGGACACCCAAAGCGTCGAGATGAAGTTCGTCCTTGCCAAACGCAGATCCGCGCTCTTGAAAAACGGCCTCGTCCATCGCAACATCGCAACCTCATGACCCTTTCTGATCTCAAATCCCAAGTCTGTGCAGCCAACCGCGCCCTTGAGCCCAGTGGTCTTGTGAAACTGACTTGGGGAAATGTTTCTGGCATTGATCGCGCTTCCGGCCTTTGGGCGATCAAACCCAGTGGTGTGGACTACGGAGCCCTCACGCCAGAGGACATGGTGGTCATGGATCTAGACGGCCACATCGTCGAGGGCAGGCTACGGCCTTCCTCGGATACCAAAACGCATCTGCATCTGTACCGTGAGTTTCCAGAGATCGGCGGCGTGACCCATACCCACAGTCTGCATGCCACCGTTTTTTCTCAGGCTGGGCGTGAGCTCCCTTGTTATGGGACCACCCATGCCGATCACTTTTATGGCACCGTCCCACTCGTCCGCGCCCTGACACCTGAAGAAGTGAATGACGATTATGAGCATTACACAGGGGTGGCCATCGTCGAACGCCTCCGAGAGCTGAAACTCCGCCCGCTTGAGATGCCTGCGGTGCTGCAACGTCACCACGCCCCTTTCACCTTTGGCAAGAATGCGATGGATTCCCTGAACAACAGCATCGCCCTGGAAATGTGCGCCCACATGGCTCTGCAATCCCTGGCCATGAATCCCGCTCTGGCCCCCATCCCGTCTCACATCCTGGACAAGCATCACCTACGCAAGCACGGGCCGGGTGCTTATTATGGTCAGAAGTAGCAACCACGGAAACCTCATCCACGCTAAATGCACGCACCCGAAGCCGAGCTCATTCCTTCCTATCTCAGCCCCGAGGAGGCCACGGGCCTTTACGCGGCGTTGCTCGAAAGCGTCGTTTGGGATGAACGAATGAAGGCCCGTAAGACGGCCTGCTATGGACAAACTTATGATGATTCAGGAGTGGACTATCAGGTTGTGCCGATGCATCCACTTCTGCTGCCGCTTTGTGAACGATTGGTCAAAACCCTTGGCTTCCGCCCAACCAATTGTCTGATCAATTATTATGAAACAGGCCGTTCCACGATGGGTTTTCATTCAGACGCCGTCCACAATCTCGCTGAAGGTACAGGTGTCGCGATTCTCTCACTGGGTGCAGAACGAAGCCTGACCTTTCGCAGTAAGACTGACCTGACGCACACAGTCAGTTACTCACTGCCCAGTGGTTCGTTATTCTACATGACACAGGCCACCCAGGAATTTTGGACTCATGCAGTCAAAAAGACGGAGACTGACGACAGTCGGCTCAGCCTGACTTTTCGACACATTCTGACACCAGAAGAACTGGAACAAAAAGGAGCTGCGATGACCTAGACTCATCGCAAGTTTTCTCTCCATCCCTGTTCTACTTCATCTCAGGCTCTTCCTCACCTTCAGGGAGGGGATCGGCAGGAGGTGGCAGATTATCAATGGCATTGAGGATCTTGACCCCACGCTCGACTGAGTTATCCAGACGGAAGAAAATCTGCGGGGAATTCTTCATGATGACCCGCTTATGCACCTCACGCTGGATGGCGCCGCGGGCTTTATTGAGCTTTTCAATGATAGCCTCCTGATTGCCGCTGGTGGTGATGATGCCAATGTAGGCAAAGGCCTGCTTCAGGTCTGGCGTGGCACGCACGTCATGGACCGTGAGGATGGCGTTATCCATGCGATAGTGACGCTCCAGCACCATGCTGAGCTCTCTTTTCACCAGTTCGCTGACGCGTAAGACTCGTTGAGACATATTGAAAATTAAAAGGTTCAGGGTGCAGGGTAACTGGGGCCAGAACGAAGCCAGGCATCACTGCCCGAACTCCACTGATTGAACCCCGAACCCAAAACCATCACAGAGTCTGGGCAAACTTCTCGAGCTCGTAACACTCGATGACGTCGTTCTCTTCGTAATCGCTGAAGCCTGTGAGCTTGATACCGCACTCGAGGCCGTTGCGGACTTCAGGAACTTCGTCGTGGAAACGACGCAGGGTTTCAAATCCACCGTCATAGACGGCCTGGCCATTGCGCAGCACGCGGGCGCGCTGCTTGCGGTCGATACGGCCATCGGTGACGATGGAGCCGCCGACGTAACCACGGTTGACCTTGAAGACCTGCTTCACCTTGGCATGGCCCAGCACCTTCTCGCGGGTGAGCGGGTCAAGCATGCCCGTCATGGAGTCCTTCACCTGGTCGATGAGTTCGTAGATGATGGAGTATAGCTTGATCTGCACGCCTTCGCGCTTGGCCACGCTCAGGGCCTTGTTTTCGACCTTCGTATTGAAGCCGATGATGACGGCGTCTGACCCGGAGGCAAGAAGCACATCGGACTCGGTGATCGGACCGACGTCGGAGTGGAGAATCTTCTGGTTGATCTTGTCGCTGGTGATTTCGCCCAGGCACTTGACGATGGCTTCCACGGAGCCCTGCACATCGGTCTTGAGAACGATCTTGAGGGTCTTCTTGTTGCCTTCGTCGATGCTGTTGAAGAGGGACTCCAGGGTGGAGCGGCGGGTGACCGTCAGCTTCTTCTGGCGCATTTCTTCCAGGCGTTCGATGCTCAGCTTCTTGACGGAGCGTTCGCTGTCCATCACCACCACTTCATCGCCCACGTGAGGCATGTCGCTAAAGCCGACGAGTTCGACCGGCATACCGGGACGCACTTCCTTGATCGGCTGGCCGCGGTCATTGATGAGCGCGCGGGATTTGCCCCAATGAGGTCCACAGATGAAGGGCTGGCCCACCTTAAGGGTGCCCTGACGGACGATGACCGTGGCCACAGGGCCTTTGCCCTCGACCATGGAAGATTCGATGACGGTCGCGCGGGCTGGAGCCTTTGGATCAGCCTTGAGTTCCAGAACTTCAGCCTGGAGGGCCATGGTCTCGAGCAGGCTGTCAATGCCCAGGCCGGACTTGGCCGAGACTTCCATGACTTCGGTGTCGCCACCCCAGTCAACAGGGGCGAGACCAATCTCCTGAAGCTGCCCCTTCACCCGCATGACGTCAGCGGAAGGCAGGTCGCATTTGTTGATGGCGACCATGATGGTCACATCGGCAGCTTTGGCGTGATTCAGGGCTTCACGCGTCTGTGGCATGATGCCGTCATCGGCAGCGATGATGAGGACCACGATGTCCGTCACGTGAGCACCACGGGCACGCATGCCGGAAAACGCGGCGTGACCGGGAGTGTCAATGAAAGTGATCGGCTTGCCTTCGTGGAAGACGCTGTAGGCACCGATGTGCTGGGTGATGCCGCCAGCCTCACCATGGGTGACCTGGGTTTTGCGGATGGCATCGAGAAGAGAAGTCTTACCATGGTCAACGTGACCCATGAAAGTGATGATGGGCGCACGCAGCTCCAGTTTTTCTTCTTCGATCTCCTCAACCACCTGAGCCACAGGCTCGACGATGACTTCTTCCACTTTGTGCACACCGCCGCCTTTTTCACGCTTCTCGCGTTCAAGGTGGAAGCCGTGTTTCTCACAGACTTTTTCGGCCACTTCGATGTCAATCGCCTTATCAGCATTGGCCACGAAGACCTTCAGCGCGATGAGATCGGCAATGATTTTGAAAGGGCGCAGGCCCATCCGCTCAGCCAACTCTTTGACAATGACCGGAGCTTTGAGGTGAATGATTTTCTCGCCTTTTTCCGTCAGCTCAAATTCAGGAACGACCACTTCTTCGACCTTCGGAGCTGGAGGTGCCACTGGGGTGGGCAGAGAAGGCGGCGGCGGCATGGCCTGCACGGGCCCTGGCTCACGGATCATTGAGATCGGCGGCAAGGAGGTCGCCTGCTCAGGCGGGCGACGCTTCACTTTGGGCTTATCGTCGTCTTCGAAGAGATTCAGCGCTTCGCGCTTGTGATCGTCGAGCGTCTTTCTGGGCGCTTCGGGTGTTTTAGCAGCTGGCTTGGCCGGCGCGGGGGCAGGCTTGGCACCGAGGGCTGGCAGCGGCGTGGCGTCACGCCGGGGGGCTCGGGTTTTGGGTTTGTCGTCCTCCTCAATCAATGAGAGCACTTTTTTGGCCGCCACTTTCTTGGGGGGCGTGCTCTCAGCCGTTGCTTTCTCCTCAGCGGTGCTGTCGGGAGTGGCTTTGGCAGGTTTGGATGAAGAGGATCGGCTTGGCATGAGAAACGTTGGTCTTTCGAACGGCGGGGCGGGCTGTCGGTGTGAGATTTAAAAAGTTGAAGGAAGCGCGGCTCATAAGCTACGCTTTAGGGATGTAAGCTGCAACAAGGGCGTACACCTGTTCGGCGAGCTGTTGATCACCCCCAAGGGCATCCGTAATGGATTCGACATCCTCCTGCTGGAGGGTTTCGATAGCTCCCAGACCGACATTGGCCAGCTTGCGAGCCGTTTCGAGATTGATGCCCAGGGCACGCTCCAGTTCATGGGCAGCGGTGTCCAATTGACCTTCAAAGACTTCAGCGGCGTGCTCATCGCGCTCGATGCTCAGCTCCATGCCGACTAGGCGGGAGGTGAGACGGGCGTTTTGACCACGGCGGCCAATGGCTTTAGAGAGATCTTCTTCGCTGACGGTGAGGCGGGCAGCCTTCTTGTCAGGGGAAACCTGGATGGAGAGAACTTTGATCGGCTTGAGCGCCTCGCGGACGAACTCGGCCGGATCTGACTTCCAGCGGATGATGTCCACCTTCTCATTGTTCAGTTCACGAACGATGTTCTTCACGCGGGCTCCACGCAGGCCCACGCAGGCACCCACAGGATCCACTTTATCATCACCGCTGTGCACGGCGACCTTCGTGCGATAACCAGCTTCACGAGCGATGCTGGCGATCTCCACGGTGCGGTCACCGATTTCGCTGACTTCAAATTCAAACAGGCGACGGACGAAATTCACATGAGCGCGGCTGAGCACGATCTCAGGACCACGGGCACCTTCACGCTCCACAGCTTTCACGTAGAAACGCATGCGGTCACCCGGGGTGTAGTCTTCCGTGGAAACGCGCTCCTTGGAAGGCATGCTGCCCTCGAATTTACCAAGATCCACAATGACGTCGGACTTATCAAAACGACGGATGGTGCCGTTGACGACATCGCCCGTACGGTCCTTAAATTCGTCGTAAAGGTTCTCCTTCTCGGCCATGCGCAGACGCTGGAGCATGGTCTGCTTCGCCGTTTGTGCGGCGATACGCCCCATGTTTTTGGGGGTGACCTCCAGGTCAATCTCGTCACCGAGCTGAGCGTCTTTTTTGATCATCCGGGCCTTCGCCAGCGGAAGCTCTTCCCAAGGATTGGAAACGGTTTCGACGGCAAGCAGCTTGGCCCACGCCTTGATCGTCCCTTTCTCAGGATCAATGTCAATGCGCAGCTCACGTGCCGGACCGATGCTCTTCTTCGAGGCAGCGAGAAGAGCCTGAGAGAGTGCTTCAACCATCTTCTGACGGTCAATCCCCTTCTCTTTCTCGTAGTAATCGAATAGTGCTTTAAGTTCGCTGATCATAAAAATGGTGACCTATCCAGACAAAAAAGAGCGGGGAAGACCCCACTCTTGCCAAAAAACAGTGCCTTGTCCCGGAAAGGAAGCGAGATTGTAATTCAGCGAGGCATTTCAGCAAGCCGAAATTCCGAGAGACTTATCGTCAGAGAAATAATGAGAGGAGATGGGCAGAATTTTGACCTTTCCCCAGCTACATTTTTCAGAATCGGCAGACGGAGGAAATTTCCGTGTGAGGATTTGGGTGAATGCGTGCCCACTCCGCTACATATTTCCTTGAGCCTCCATTTGGCAGGGGGGCGCGGTGTGATACACTGGCAGCTTATGGCCCTCCTCCGCGTCGAAAACCTGCAAGTTCATTTCCCGATCCGCTCGGGCTGGCTGGGAAAGCGTGACGTTGTGAAAGCAGTGGATGGAGTGAGCTTTGAGGTCAACGAAGGCAAGACTCTGGGCCTCGTGGGTGAGAGTGGCAGCGGCAAGTCCACCGTCTCCCGCGCACTGTTGAAACTCATTCAGCCCACTGGCGGCAGCGCCTATTATAAAGACCGCGAGATCTTTGGCATGGCGGAGGCGGACTTTCGCCCGCTGCGCAAGGAGATTCAGATGATTTTCCAAGACCCCATCGGCTCCCTGAACCCACGGATGACCATCGAGTCCATCTTGGCGGAGCCGCTGACGATTCACTTCAAAGAAATGACGGCCAAGCAGCGCCGGGACGTCTCCGCCGCTCTGCTGCACCGCGTGGGTTTGCCGGAAGACTCCCTCCAGCGTTACCCGCATGAATTCAGCGGCGGGCAACGTCAGCGCATCGGCATTGCGCGCGCATTGGCGGTACAGCCGAAATTTTTGATCTGTGATGAGCCTGTGAGTGCCCTGGACGTGAGCGTGCAGGCCAGTGTGCTGAATCTGCTGAAGGATCTGCAAGATGAATTCAAACTCACCTATCTTTTTATCGCCCATGATCTAGCCGTGGTGCGGCACATGAGTGATGACATCATTGTCATGAACCGTGGCCAAGTCGTGGAAAGCGGGCCTGCCGATGATCTCTGTGAGCGCCCGCAGCACGACTACACCCGCAAACTTTTGGCCTCCATCCCTGCTTAACCCGCAGACAGGCCCCCTTCCCCAACCTCAATGACACCCCTTTTTAAAAAGTTTCTCGGCATCAACTGGATCCTGATCCTGACGATGCTCGGCCTGCTGGCCTTCGGTGTGTATGCTATTTATAATGCCTCTTACTTCCGCGAGACGGGAGATCTGGCGCTGAAGTGGAAGCAGCAGATGACCTGGATCGGCCTGGGCGTTCCCTTCCTTTTCGCCGCCAGCCTGATAGATTACAAGTGGGTGCGCTGGGCTTGCTGGCCCATGTATTTGGCGGGCATCGGCGGCCTCGTTTACCTGCATTTCAAAGGCATCGAGATCAACGGGAACAAAAACTGGGTCATCATCGCAGGTCAGTCCATCCAGCCTTCGCAGTTTGCCATCATGTCCGGCATTCTCATGCTGGCCGTGGTGTTTGGGGAACTCCCGCGCATGTGGCCTGTCTTTCGCCGTCCCTGGTTGCGGATCATTGTGGGAGGTTTGCTCGCAGGCATCCCAGCAGCCATGGTTATCAAGGAGGACTTAGGTTCTGGCTTGGTGTGGGGGCCCGTCTTCCTCTCCATGATGCTGGTGGGCAGCATCCCGTTTCGTTACCTCATCACCTTGGTATTGGGGGCTTTATGTGTCATCCCGTTGATCTATTTCTTTGTGCTCAAGCCTTATCAACAGGCACGTATTGACACCACCTGGTATCTCCTCACCAACCAGATGGAAAAGGTGGATACTCGCGGGGATGGCTGGGTGCCTAACTTTGTGCAGACGGCTGTGGCCTCAGCAGGCTTTGAGGGCAAAGGCCCCTTGTCTGAAAAGGTGCCGGACCAGCGCAGCATTCACCGCAATTTCTTCCCTGAAGCAGAGGCCTTCAGCGACTTCATCTTCAGCGTGATTTGTGAAGAGTTCGGCTTTCGAGGGGCGGTGCTTCTGCTGACAGGCATTGCCCTGCTTTTGATCCAGGGGATCTTCATGGCCTTCTATTCTCGAGATCAGGTGGGGCGATTGTTAGTCGTGGGTGTCGTGACGATGTTCTTTGCCCACACGTTCCAAAATGCGGGCATGAATCTCTGCATGCTGCCGGTGATCGGCCTGCCCATGCCGTTCATCAGCTACGGGGGGACTTTCATGATCGTGACCCTCTTCCTGGTGGGCATGATGCAGAGCGTCTGGGTCCATCGAAACATTTCTCCTGTGAGGAAGAAGACCGTCGGCGGACGTGAAATCCGCGACGACGACGATGAAGATTGAGGCAGCCCCATCCTCCCAGGCGTAAATCCAGCCCATGTCCATTGCCACCCGCCGAGGCGACCAGGGGGAGACCGATCTCCTCTTTGGTCAGCGCACCTCCAAGTCCCACCCTCGTGTCCACGCCCTCGGGGCAGTGGATGAACTGAACGCCGCCTTGGGCCCTCTGCGCATTTCCGCACTGAAACCTGAGACGAAGGAGATCGTGGAAAAGGTGCAGCCCCTGCTTATCAGCCTCATGGGTGAACTGGCGACGCCCCCTGGCCTAGAGGCCAAATATGCCGCCACGCACAAACCTTTCGAAACCGCTCACGTGCTCTGGCTGGATGAATGGGTGGCCAAGCTGGAAGCCGGTGGTGCCCTGCAATTCAAAGGCTGGGCTCTCCCAGGTGAAGCCGGGGTGATGAGCGGTGCCCATGCAGATCTTGCCCGCACCGCCTGCCGCCGTGCTGAGAGGCACGTGGTGGACCTTCTGGGCACCGATCAAGAAGTGCCTAACCAAGAGGTCGTGCGCTTCTTGAATCGGCTGGCCGATGTGCTGTGGCTGCTGGCTCGCTGGGAAGAGCGGTCTGTGCAGTGAACTCTTACTTTGAGCCGATGCGCCACAGGTGACTTTCCGTGCGGATGAGAAAGTCGTCTTCAATCACCGCGTAAGAAGCCAGCGAGCGTTCGGCGAGGTCATTCTTGGCCAAAATGCGGAAGGTTTTTCCTGGTTGGACAATCACGCCCAGGCCTTTTTCATCCTGGAGGTACAGCTTGCCATCGGCATGCAGGATGGAGGCACTGATGGGCCCTGTGCAACGCTCCTGGTAATGAACCGTGCCAGTTTTGGCATCGGCACAGGTGAGCACGCCATTGTCTGCGACGAAGTAGATCTCCTCCCCCACAATGACCATGCTCGGATTGTGTGGGACAAATTTCTCGATCTTCCAGACGATGTGAGTATCCGTCACGTCCCCTTTGCCATCAGCGCGAATGGCGAGGGCGACGGGTTTATTATAACCCGTACCGATGTAGATCATGCCGTTCACATACAAGGGACGCGGGACGACGGAGTAACCCTGGTCATAACGCGCCTTCCAGATTTCGGTTCCCGTGAGAGGGTCCAAAGCATTCACGACTCCGCTACCAGCACTGATGAGCTGGCGCTGGCCGTTGACCTCGATCACCAGCGGCGTGCTGAATGAGAACTTGTTTTTGGCATCGCTGACGCGGGCAAATTTCCAGACCTGAGCTCCGGTGGTTTTATCCAGGGCAATCACGGCAGGATCCGTCTCAGCATCTGCATTGAAAATGAACAGCCCCCCTTCGATGACAGGGCTGCCGCCGTTTCCATGCACGGGTTTGTAACCAAAGGACTGGGTCTTCCATACCACAGTGCCATCCGCCGCACTCAGGCAGGCGCTGCCCTGGTGACCAAAATGGACATACAATTTCCCGTCATCAAAGACGGGCGTGGGGCTGGCGTGGCTGTTCTTTTTATGAACGGCCGGAGCGTCTGGGGGTTGGATAAAGACCTCCTGATCCCACATCACTTTGCCATCGGCGGACTGGAGGCAAAGAGCCCGCAGGCTGCGCGCCGCATCCGGCTTTTCCACTCCGCCCTGAGTGACGGCGGTAGTGAGATAGACACGGTCTCCGATCACCACAGGAGACGACCAACCCACACCCGGCACCGCCGCCTTCCACAGGATATTCTTGTTTACAGAGGGACTCCATTCCGTGGGTAGGCCCTTGGTCAAAGTCTGGCCCTGGTGAGTGGGCCCGCGAAACTCGGGCCAGTCTTCAGCATGGACGATGGAGGAGATGGCAATGAGTGGGAGAAGAAGGCGCATGGGGAAGAAAAGAAGTCTGATTCAGATGACGAATTTCAAAGCGGGTGCCTATCGAAAAACAGAACTTACCCGAATAATAAGCCACTTCTCACGTCTCTTGAAGGAGCCTCCGCCAAGCAACGTTATTTACCGCTGATTGAATTTAGTCTAAAAACCCAAATTAGACTAAGGCGCATGTAATGACAAATTCGTGGCATTTTATCTCATTACGCTTAGATCAACAGCAATGCTTTTGAGTATCAGTTTATTTCGCCCCTGGGTGCTGGGTTTGCTTGGCGGTCTTTTCACACATTCGTTCGCTACGGCCGTGGAAGAGCCCATGCTTGTAAAAAACATCAACAATGCTACCCCCTCACCTTCGGGTGCCGGTCTTTGGAACGCCGTTTCCTTGGGTGAAGATCGAGCTGTTTTACTCCTGGATGACAAGCAACATGGCTCAGAGTTGTGGGTTACAGATGATACCGCCCAGGGCACCCGATTGCTGAAGGATTTGCGACCGGGCATTGCTGGGGCAGCGATCCCAGAACTGTTCCTCACTGGAAACAAGGCCTACTTCTCAGCAGATGACGGCAAACATGGCCCGGAGCTTTGGGTAACAGACGGTACAGCGGCAGGAACTCAGATGGTCGGGGATAGGGTGTCGCAGCCAGGAGAGGGAGGAAACCCCAGGTCCATTCACGTTTTCAAAAACGGAGTGATCTACATCGCTGAATCCGACCACCAACCGACAAGCCTTTGGTTCAGTGATGCCACAGAAGGAACCATTCAATTGAGGACCTTCATCCACAAGGCTGGCGACTTCAATGACGATCCCTTGATCCACTCGCATGCAGTTTTGGGCGACCACTTTTACTTTGTCGTCGGCGGCGATATGAACCCTTCCCAATTGTGGAAAACGGACGGCACCGCCAAAGGGACCGTCTTAGTGAAGAAGTTCGGAGGCACAAGCGGCACCGACCCTACCCTTTTGGGCAGCCTGGGAGACACTCTTTTCCTGAGAGTGTTCACGACAAGAAACGGCGCGGAGCTGTGGACATCCAACGGCACAGCCGCTGGCACCGTCCTTTTCAAAGACTTGGCTCCCGGAAGCCTAAGTTCCGTTCCCCAGCAGTTCGCCGTACTGGGAAACAAAGCCTTTTTCCTCAGCTACCGGGAGGATCCATCCACCTCAGAAAGCAAAGATGTGTGGATGACGGATGGCACGCGCGCCGGTACGGTGCTGCTGCGTAGCCATTCGTTCGTCAACCCTCTTCCCCAAGCGGACTTTACCGAGCTAAAGGTCGTTAATCAAAGTCTGCTGATGCGCTATGAAGGGACGGCTCAGGGCATTTGGACCTACTATCTGCGAGACGGCACTCAGCCCTACATTGAACCGCTCTACAACAGTCTCGACGATGGAACGACCTCCTACCTTTCGCAGTGGGCATCGTCGGAGACGGTGAATTTCTTCATTTCGACTCTGCATTCGCAACGCGACAGGCTGAGGATCACGGATGGATCCTTGGCGGGCACCCGGGCTGTTGCCGATGATTTTGAATCCTCCAGCCGCTACATCAGGAACCTAAATGTGGCGGGATCGAAAGCCTACTTCATCGCCAAAAAAAATGGCCAAGCAAGCTTGTGGAGCAGCGACGGCACCGAAGCGGGCACGCGAGAATTGCACGCTTTTCCCTCGCATGACGCAGGTTCCAACCCTTTGGGACTTCGGGTGGTCGGAGACCAGCTTTACTTCAGTGCCGATGATGGCGTGCATGGCCGGGAGCTTTGGAAAAGCAACGGTACAGAGGCGGGTACCCTCCTGGCAAATGACATCGTTCCTGGCAGCGAGGGATCCAATCCCGAAGGAATGACCGGCATCAACGGCCATGTCTTCTTTGCCTCTCGCGACTCGCAAGAGCTTTCCTGGCTGGATGACGAGGGGCAGCTTTTTCGCCGTCAAGAGGTACTCACGGACCAGCGGCCAGGGGCCCCCGCCAGATTCTACCCTTTCTCAAACAGGCTCTACTTTTTTGCCCGAGCTAATCCCACTGCAAACCTCAATTTGTGGGCGACGGATCTGCCCTGGCAAAATGGGGCAGCCTCCTTGTATGCCAACCTGAGCAATGCGTCTCCTGGAGACAGCACCACCGACCGGATGCCTGGCGATTTCACCGAAATGGACGGCTGGCTTTACTTCTCCGCTAAAAATACCGTCGGCCAATACTCTCTTTTTCGGACGAACGGACAGCCTGAAAGCACGCCCACTTTGGTTCCTTCACAGGAAGGCTCAGGTATCTCGCAGACGCCCCGGAATGTTCAGCATCTGTTCGTTAGCCCCCCACATCCTGGTTCAGCCGTGGAGCCGGACAAGCATGTGCTGTATTATTTTGGTATCAAGGAGTCGCAACCACCGTTGCTGTTCAGGTGCAGCAATAACGGTGTGTCCGTGCAGGTGCATCCTCGCTTCGTTCCGGGCCAATACACAAACTACAGTGTCGGCGCCATCCACCCATGCGCAGAGCAGATTGTTTTTACGGTATTCGAGTCCAATGGGCCCAAGGGCACCCTATGGTGTAGTGATGGCACCGAGGCAGGCACCCGCCCCTTGCCGCTCGGGGGAAATGTTACCCTTCTGGCAACTGTGGGTGACTTAATTTATTACATCAACCACGCTCAGAGTCTGCAGCTTGAATGCGTGAGGGCAGATGGCAGCGGCCGTGTCGTCCTGATGAGCCAGCCCCGTGACCCCCTGCCCCAAATTTCAACGCCCCTCCTGACACGGCTGTGTGTAGAGGGTGACACGCTGTTTTTTTCCCAAAAGTCCTCACTCGCCAGCAATACTAGCACGATTTGGCAGACCCAAGGCACCCCCGAAAGCACCTGGGCGATCCCGCATAGCAGCCGAACGGACACCCCCAATCAATCTTCGTATGCTGACACACGTGTGCAGGTGCTGCATGATCGGCTGTATTTCGCAGCCGACGATTTATTTACGCGACGTGAGCTTTATGCCCTGAGCCTGGAGGGACGTCTGGAGGTGAGCGAAGAGCAGGTGGACAGCGCACGTGCGATTCACACCGGAGATACCGTGGACCTGGGGCTGCAAGTCCTAGGCCAGCCCATCACCCGCACGCTGCGGCTGCGCAACGCCGGACAAAGACCGATCCAAAATCTGGCGCTTTCTTCACCGTCCTATCCCGATTTTCAGATTAGTTCCACTGACCTCGGTATGCTGGCCCCTGGGGCTACTTTAGAGATACAAGTCACCTTCACACCCACTGCGACGGGGCAGCAACTACGCACCCTCAATCTGTCTGGTACGACCACCTCTGGCCAGTTGACCCGGGTATTGACCTTCAGCGGCTCAGGACTGGCGACCGATGCCGCCCCTGTGTTCTCCCCAGGCCCGGTCCCCGTCATTGCAAAAATTGGTCAGACAGTCACGCTGCATGCAGCTCTTGTCAGCCCTCAGCCAGTCACCAGCTATGCTTGGCACAGGGATGGTGTGCTGGTAGGAACCCAGGAGACACTGCACTTGCCTGCCGTGACCGCAGCAGCCGCAGGACTCTATACCCTTACCGTCACGAGCCCGACTGGCGAATCCACCAGTCCGCAGATTCCTGTCGCCATCCTCACCCCGCCCCCCGCCATAGCCTCGTTCCTGGCCGGAGAAACGGTGACGCTCAACTGCACCGTGGCCGCCCCGCCTTCCGCCGCCCTGCATTATTCATGGTTGAAGAACGGCCAGCCTCTGATTGGCCATGAAGGGGCGTCTGGCCCGGCAGTGCCCTCCTTGCAGGTGTATGCACAGCCATGGGATGCGGGGAACTATGAATGCGTGGTGAGCTTCAGACCCACCGCAGGACCTCCCATCAGTCTAAGCCATGGTATCACCCAGCTTATTTTTCTGAACCGACCAGTCGTTGTTGTGCCTCCCGAACAAGGGTTCGCCAATTATGTGGGAGAGTCGGTCAGCTATCAGTTCCAGGCAGACCAACCTGCCGACCGTTTTGTCATCAAGGGTCTGCCTCCGGGGCTGAAAGCCAGCCCCACGGGTCTTGTCACCGGACGCCCTACAAAAGCAATGCCCTACGACGCGCTCAATGCAGGGATTCCCTACCGTGTGACCGTGACTGCCATCAATCGCGGAGGCGCAGGACCAGAAGTGGCTTTGTATTGGGGCATTTACTCCATGCTGCCATCTGGCACCTACGATGGCCTCTTCGACCGCAATGCCGCCCTGGACAACGGCAAGGGCCTGGGAAGCAAACTCTCTTTCACGATTACTTCGGCGGGATCATTCAGCGGCCAGCTTCAGCATGGGGGCAAAACCTATCGCTTTGCCAACCCAACCCTCACCCAAACGACGTGGCCGGGGGGAGACTATCACGCAGAAATCCACATCTCGCGTGGTGCCCTTGTCCCAAAACTGATCGTCAAAATGCACAACCTCGAGATCAGCCTTCATGACACTTTGGGGAATGAAGCTGAGGGTAAGCTGAGGCAGCAGTTGACTGTCGCTGATGTAAACAACCTCCGGCCTGCCGGTTACTACACTTGCAGCCTGTTATCACCAGAGGAAGCCACTCCGCGAGTGCCGCACGGCAACGGTTATATGGTGATCACTGTGGCCAAAAATGGCCGCGTGTCCTGGAAAGGCAAGCTAGCCGACGGCACCGCCATCACTGGCAGCAGCGGCGTTTCTGGAAACATGTCATTCCCTGTTCATGTGGATCTTTACAAAACCACCGGCTCGCTCCACGGCTGGGTGGAAATTGGGTGGCGCGTTCAAGCGCCCGCAGGCCCGCTTTCAGGCACATTGACCTGGGACAAAGCCAGCAGCAAGGACCGCCTTTATTCCACAGGCATCGCCCTGCACACGCTCGCCATCACGGGTGATCAGTATCAGAGGCCTGATAAAGGCCAAATCCTTCTGGGCCTGCCAGCCGAGAACGACAATGCCGACGTCACCCTGGCCGGACTTAACCTAGCCGAGATGACGCAAAGCATCACCATCACGGCCGCCAACAAAGTCCTCCCTTTGACGGTCACTGCGGCAACTCCGGTCAAAACCCTAACTCTAAATCCTCTTACAGGCACCTTCAAAGGCACCCTGCTGGTCCCACATGCGACCGATCTCAAGCTGAATCGGACAGCTACCTTTGAGGGCGTCATTCTCACCCCCGGAGATGTCGGGTATGGCTACTTCCTCCTGCCGGATGAACCAAGCGCCGGGCCACCATTAACAACACCGAAGACATCTCCTATCTACTCAGGCAGCATTGAGATCGCCCCATAAAAAAAGGGGCTCAAGAATTTTCCTTGGGATTTCTCAACCCCTTCCCTTCGTCAATCAGTGCCACTGACGCGCATTCAGCCCAGTTTCCACCCGGCTCGCGGTGTGCGGCTGAGGAAGCGGTTGGCGGCTTCGTTGTTGGTGATCTTCATCGCTTTGGCATCCCAGAGGATTTTGCCACCAGAGCGAAAGGCGACGTTGCCGAGGTGATTGGCCTCACTGAGGGGACCTGCGTAGCTGAAGGGACTGGCCGTCGGGGTGCCGTTCTTGATGGCATTCAGCCACTCGATGTGCTGACCGGGAGAATCGGGGATGAAAGGGGTCGGACGTTGGAAGTCTTTAAAGTCGGCTTCGGGGAGAAGGACATGTTTATTGTAGTCTGAAAGCAGCATGCCTTTGTCGCCAATGAAGAGCACACCGCTGTTCCATTTGCTGATGAAGGGATCGTTTTTCCACACTTCTGGTTTGGCGCTGCCTTGGTGCCAGTGGACTTTGCAGGCGGCACGCGGGCCTCGTGCCGCATATTCGTAAGTGGCCGACATGGAGGCTGGGGCGATCTCTGGATGCGGCTCAGGGCCGAAGGCTTCCACTCTCAGCGGGGCGTCCAGATTCAGCGCCCAGAAGGGCAGGTCATTCCAGTGGCTGCCGAGGTCTGACATGGTGCCATTGCCAAAGTCCCACCAGCGATACCACTTAGGCCCTGGGAAATAGACTTCGTTATAGGGGCGGTACGGGGCCGGGCCGAGCCAGAGATCCCAATCGAGATAAGGCGGGGGAGTCTGCTCTTCTTTTGGGCGCTCAGTCACAAAGACGATATCCTTGTTCGCCTCGGCCTCTTCCTTGCTTTGCAGGCCCCAGGCACGGGAGACGCACACGTGAGCATCCGAGACCTTACCGATGGCTCCGCTCTGAATCAATTCCACCACACGCCGGTAGTTAGGCAGACCATGAATCTGCGTCCCCATCTGGGTGGCAACGCCAGCCTTGGCTGCGGCCTCGGTGATCAGTCGTGCTTCAGCCACATCACGGGTCAGGGGTTTCTCACAATAGACCGGCTTGCCCATGAGCAAGGCTGGCAGCGTCGCATAAGCGTGGGTGTGCTCCGTGGTGCTAACCACGACTGCATCGAAATCCTTGGACTCTTCATACAGCTTGCGGAAATCACGATAGGCTTTGGCTTTCGGAAAAGCTTCCGCAGCGCGATCCAAGTTCATGCCGTTCACATCGCAGATGGCCACCACGTTCTCCGTGGGTTCTTTGATCGGTGGAGCGGCCTCCCCTTCCTTGGGTTTCGGCGGGTATAAGGGGGTACCGACGAGGCTCTGGATGTTCGCAGCACCACGCCCTCCCACACCGATGAAGGCTAGGTTTACCTTCGCGTTCGGCGAGCGAGAACTGACGATGGCTGGAAAGCCCAGGGCTGCTCCAGCCGCGAGTGAGCTTTGCGTCAAAAACTGGCGGCGAGAGGAAAGTGAGCGAGACATGGCGAAGGAACGCCCGTTCCCCGCCAGGTCTTACGGATCAACCTGCAGCCTCTTTGGCAATCAGGGCTTCCAGTTCACCGGCGGCTTTTTCCCAAGCCGTGGTTTTGGTGGCGACTCGAGGTTCGATCTCTTCCAACTCCTTGCTCAGGGCCTTGAACCGAGCGGCATCGGAATACACCGCACCATCCTGAAGCATCTCCACGAGTTCCATTTTGCGTTTGTCGAGTGCAGCCAGTTCTTCCTCAATCCGGGCGACGTTCTTTTCCAAATCCTTTTTGCCCTTGGCTCGGTTGTTTCGGGCTTCCGCTTCCAGTCGCTTTTGCTCCTTGGACTTTGGCGGTGAAAAGGCCTTCTTGGGTGTCTCCCAGGCACCCGGCTGGCTGTTGGTCAAATTCGCCGTGAGTGCTTCACGGGCTGAGGTGGCCTTGGTCTTATCCAGGAAGTACTGGTAGTCACCGGAATAAGGGGTGAGCACCCCGCCGGCAATGTGGATGACTCCCCGGGCCATAGCACGGATGAAGTGAACGTCATGGCTGATGAAAACCAGCGTGCCTTCATAGTCTTCCAACGCACCGATGAGCGCATCAATGCTGCCCATGTCCAAGTGGGTCGTCGGCTCATCCATCAGCAACAGGTTCGGTGGATCCAAAAGCAGGCGCACCAGAGCGAGGCGAGATTTTTCTCCCCCACTCAGAACTCCGACCGGCTTGAACACATCGTCGCCATGAAAAAGGAAGGAGCCTAACAAAGTGCGGCACATGTTTTCGCCCGGTCGGCTGGGTAGATCCATCGCCGATTGAAGCACCGTGTGCTTCATGTTTAGGACATCACCACGATACTGAGCGAAGTAACCCTGCTTCACATTGTGACCAAGCTCACGCTTGCCCGCCTGCGGGGTCAAAGCCCCGGCAAGCAATTTCAGCAGGGTGGATTTACCGGCTCCGTTTGGCCCGACGAGCACGATGCGTTCGCCACGTTCGATTTCGAAATCCAAGCCATGGTAAACCGGTGTCTCGCCATAGGCGAAGTCCAGCCCCTTCAGCGTCAGCACACGCTGGCCACTGCGCTGAGGTTGCGGGAAACGGAACTTCACGGTCTTTGCCGCAGCAGCCGGGCCATCCAGCTTCTCCATGCGATCAATCATCTTCAGCTTATCCTGGGCACGGGAGGCAAAGTTAGCCTTGGCTTTGAAGCGGTCGGCCCACTGCTGAAGTTTGGCGATTTCCTTCTGCTGATTTTCAAACGCGCCCTTCATCTGCTCCTCGCGGGCGGCTTTCTCGACCAGGTAGGCATCGTAGTTACCACGGTAGCGATTCACCTTGCTGTGAGCGATTTCGAGGATGGCATCCGTGAGCGCATTGAGAAATTCACGGTCATGTGAAATCATCAAAATGGCACCCGGATAGCTCTGCAGGTAATCTTGGAACCAGATGAGGGATTCCAGGTCGAGATGGTTGGTTGGCTCATCCAGCAGCAATAGATCCGGCTCCTGAACCAGCAAGCGGGCCAAATGCGCGCGCATCACCCAACCACCGCTGAGGGTGCGGGCATTGCGATCAAAGTCCGTCTCGCGAAAGGCCAGGCCTTTGAGGATACGCTTGGCCTTCGGTTCGGCTTCCCAGCGGCTGTGCTCATGCACATGGCTCGTCGCCAGTTCCAGCACCGTCATGTCATCCACAGGCGCACTTTCCTGGGGGAGGAAACCGAACTCCAGGTTCTTTTCCATCGTCACCAGGCCATCATCCGGCGTGGTCTCACGGAGCAGCAGGGAAAACAGGGTGGACTTGCCAGCTCCGTTTGGGCCGATGAGGCCGATCTTTTCGCCCCGGTTGATGTGAAAAGACACACCGCTGAAGAGGGTGCGGCCTGCATAGGTCTTGCTGACATTGGAAACGGAGAGCATGGGGGGCGCACTCTGTGCCCTGAAGGGGGCCGGGAGTCAAGCAGGAGCGTGGGAGTGACCCCGCTAGTCTCACCCACAAAAAAGAGGGAGCCCTCACAGGCTCCCTCTTCGCAAAAAAGGTCTAAAATTAGGCCAGTTCCTTCAGCTTCGCCTGGATGGCGGTGAAGTCTGGCAGGTCGCCGGGGCTTTCCAGGACTTCGGCGTATTGAACCACGCCGGCCTTGTCAATGATGAAGGCGGAACGCTTTGGCACGCCACCCATGATCAGGTTTTTGGCTGGCAGGAAGCTTTCGTAAGCGACGCCGTAGGCTTCGGTGATCTTGTGATCATAGTCGCTGAGGAGTTGCAGCGTGATGCCTTCTTTTTCAGCCCAGGCCTTCTGAGCGAAGGGGTTGTCACCGCTGATGCCGATGACCTTGGCATTCAGGGAGGTGTAAGCGTTAATGCCTTTCGACAGTTCGCAGAACTCAGTGGTGCAAGTGCCGGTGAAGGCCATCGGCACGAACAGAAGAAGGATATTGGAAGTGCCGATGTTTTCGGACAGCTTGAAAAGCTCAGGGCCATTGGCGCCGAGGGTGGTGACGGTGAAATCAGGGGCGGAAGAACCGACGGAGAGTGCCATGATGATAAAGATGGGTTGAATTCAAAAGCACCGGAAACCCGGCGCGCCGCATAGGAACGCGGCAGGCTCAGATGGTCAAGCGCAGGAATTAAAGTTCGACTTTGAACACCAGAGACTTTTCTCAGGTCATTCTTAAATCCTTTGGCAAATTGGTTTATTCCCCCTACAGAAAAAATCCCTTCATGTTTAGCCCTCGCCTTTCCTACCTTCTAAAAGCCAGCCTAGTTCTAACTTGCGTCCATGGTCTTCATGCAGCCCCATCGGCCAGTGAATCTAGAGAGGCCATCTCCTGGAGCATATTGGGGGAAAAGGTACAGGGAACCAATCTCCCCAAAGAGCCCGTCATCCAAGCGACCCCGTCAGGAGCACGACTTAGAGCCGTTTTCCAAGATCTGGAGGCTGAGGCAACGACCGAGGGGCTCTGGATGGAGTCTTCCAGTAGCCCTCATGGAGGCGACAAATTCCGACTTCGGGCAATGGCGATCCGTCGTGCAGACTCTACCGCCACGGTCCGCCACTTTTCCCCTGTCGGCAGCGTCAAGGTCACATCCGATGCCGTTTTCTTTCTCAGAGAAGGTCTCGTTGAACAGTATTCCAGCAGCGTGGATGGCATCCGACAGGACTTTGTTGTGCAGGAACGCTTGGCAGGATCGGGTGACTTGCTTGCAGATCTGGAGATCACCGGTGCCTCGGCTGAAATGAGCCCATGGGGAGCCCTGCTGACCCTGCAGGGCAGCGGGCGTGAAATTGCCTACAGCCGACTCAAAGTCACTGATGCACGCGGGCATGAACTGCCCGCCCGCATGGAGACAAACGGGAACCGTCTGAGCATTGTGGTCTCCGACGATGCGGCGGTCTATCCGGTGCGGATCGATCCTACCTTTAGCGACGCCGACTGGGTGAGCATGGGCGGTGTTCAGGGGGTGGATTCCCAAATTAATGCCCTGGCCGTGGATGCAGAAGGCAATCTCTATGCAGGTGGAGTATTCACTGTGGCCGGCAATGTCAAAAGTCGTGGCCTAGCCAAATGGAACGGGTCCGAATGGAGCTCCATGAATGCCGGATCCGGGTTAAGGTCTGTATCTGCCATCCTGGCAACCAGCATTGATCTTTATATCGCTGGGATCTTTGAAGATACGCAAGGACAATGGGCCATCCAAGTCCGGCGCTGGAATGGCAGTGGATGGACGCCTCTAGGGGCCAATGGCATTGGCGGCATTGCTTTCGCAAATATTACATCTCTGACGGCCCAAGGCCAGGACCTCTATGCAGGCGGGACCTTTACCACGATCAATGGCGTGAGTGCCCATAACATAGCGCGATGGGATGGAGCATCCTGGCATGCTGTAGGAACTGGAGTTAATAACACAGTCCTGGCACTTGCCTTTCTGGGAAGTGATCTCTATGCGGGTGGTGCTTTCACAGAAGCCGGTGGTACCACGGTCAATGGCATCGCCCGCTGGGATGGCGCTGCATGGAGCGAAGTCGCTGGTGGAGTGACCAAGACAAGCACTGCATATGTGCGAACATTTACCGTGGATGGAGGAGATCTTTATGTGGGAGGTGATTTCTCCCGTGCGGGCGGAATCGTCTCAAAGAACATTGCCAAATGGAATGGCAGTCAGTGGAGTTCACTCGGAACAGGACTCGATCACATCGTCAGCGGAATCGCCATCACTTCGGCAGGAGTTCACGTGGTAGGCCCATCCCAGGCCACCCATGGAATTCCGGTGTGGAACGGAACAGCGTGGAGTTCTGTTGGCTCTCGAATATCAGGCACAATTGCCATCGTTGCACTCGGAGACAGCCTGTATGTTGGCGGCAATTTCTCTCACGCTGGTAGCCTGGCGGTAAATAACATCGCCCGCCTGGATGGCAATCAATGGTCCGCTGCAGGATCTGGGTTTGGCCACGTACAGGCTTTGGCCGTCTCGGGAACCGACCTGTATGTCGGCGGTACTTTTTCACTCATCGGGAATCTCCCGGTGAACCAAATTGCCAAATGGAATGGTCAGTCCTGGGCGTCCCTCGGCACAGGCATGGCCTCCACGGGCGAGCAGACTACCATCGTTTCGGCACTGGCTGTCCAAGGGTCGGATCTTTATGCCACAGGCCATTTTGAAACGGCAGGAGGCGTGAGTGTGAATCACATCGCCCGCTGGAATGGTTCTGTCTGGTCACCGCTCAGCACCGGTCTTGAAAGCGAACCTGGCTACTCCGTTGAAGGCAGTGCCATGGCTGTCTCAGGCACGGATCTTTATGTTGGAGGCAGATTCACCCGAGCTGGGGGAGGGGCTGCGAATCACATCGCTAAGTGGGACGGCAGCACCTGGAGCAGTCTTGGGTCCGGCATCGGAGGCATTGATTTTCCCATCGTGCTGGCATTGAAAGCAACGGGAGAAGATCTTTATGTGGGCGGCCATTTCGCCACAGCAGGTGGTGTCGCGGCCACAAGCGTGGCGAAATGGAATGGCACGGCCTGGAGTGCCCTGGGGGCAGGTCTGCAACCAGCAAACCAGGAAGATCCAGGGCTCGTTTATGCCCTTGAGGTGTCAGGCACTGATTTATACGCAGGCGGCTCATTTGTGACTGCCGGAGGCGTCCAGGCCAGGAATATCGCCCGGTGGAACGGCCTTCAATGGTCAGCTCTCGGAGAAGGCTTTAGCTCACCAGTTTCTGCATTGATGCGATCAGGCCTGTATCTGTATGCCGGAACTCTCGATCATTCGGCCGTGGGAGTTTACACCTGGAACGGCCAGCAGTGGACCCGGCTGGGAACCGGTATGAACCGCGGGATCCGCGCAATGGCCGTTGTGGATTCGGAATTGTACGTTGGGGGCGATTTCAGCTTCGCTGGAGAAACGGTGGCCGCAGGTTTGATTCATGCGCCGGAACCGACCGTTTCAAGCCTGACGGTTCTCCCTTCGCAATCAGTGTATGCAGGCAGCCCTGTCACATTCACGGTTATTCCAGAGACAGGTCTCAGCTATCAATGGCAGAAAGATGGCAAGGACATCTCCGGGGCGACATCAGGCACACTGATATTGCCGAAGGTTTCCTACAAGGATGCAGGCTCTTACAACTTGGTCGTTAGCAGCATCTTCGAATCGACCACCAGCATCCCTGCGCAGCTTACTGTACGGAATCCTGCGCCGCACCAGATATCCATCACGCCCTATGGAGACATCCAGATCATGGCCGGTCAAAGCCAGCAACTGAGCGTCGCAGCGACAGACGGACAGGCTCCTTTCACTTATCAGTGGCGGAAAAACGGCATCAACATCCCCAAGGCGACTAACAGCAGCCTCACCTTGACCAACGTGCAACGGGCTCAGGAGGGTGTCTATGATGTGGTGTTGAAGAACAGTCAGGGCACCGGACTCTCCAACACCGCCACCCTTTCCCTGCCACCGCAGGTTTCTGTACAAACGCTCCCTACCGATACCGAAGCTGAAGCAGGAGGGAGTGCGACCTTCACCTCGACAGCGGCAGGGGCGACCTCTTACCAATGGCTGAAAGACGGAAAAGTGATCAAAGGGGCCACAGGGAGCACACTGACACTCTCCGGCGTGAAACCGGGTGATGCCGGTCTCTACAGCGTCATCATCACCACTCCATCAGGCAAAGTCACTACGCCTGCAGGAAAGTTGGTCGTCAACGACCAGGGGCTCCTCATTTACAAACTGAACGGCACGGGCACCGCCTATGAAGGAGTGCTCTCACGTGCGGAAGCGATCACAGGATACCTCGTTCTGGACCGCAGTGGGCAACGCGGAGGCCTGATTTTCGGCACCAAAAACGGTTCTGTAAAAAGCCACCGTGTTGAACTGCACGAAGGTCTGCACACCCATAGCACCGGCCCGGTTCCCAAGAGCCAGACGGTCATTACCGAAGTGGAGGAAGACGCCTTTGTCATCTGGCTGCGTGGCATTGACAGCCTGCTAACAATGAGCAAAACCGATCAGACCCTCGGACCTAAAACACTCTCAGGCTTCCTCAACTCCCTCAGCCTGACTCCAAGTGTCCACATCGAATCTGTGACTCTCAGCCTCACTCTGGACATGATCGAAAGCGGCCACACACGGGCTGCCGAGGAGAGCCTGGAGTCGGCTTTGTCCAGGCTTTCTCAAGCCCTGCAATCCAAGGGTTCTGCATTGATCTCCGATTGATCCGCCTACTGGAAACTGGCTCTACTACTTCTGATAAATCGGCAGAAAGTGGTGATACACACTGAGGCTGAGAAGAGCCAGGGAGGTAGCGTAGACGGGGCCAGCGGATTTTTCATTGCCATTGCGTGGGAACCAAGCGCCTTCGGGGCTTTGGGCCCCCACGAGCATCTGCTCGGTCTTTTGACGCGCGGTGGCAGCGTGATCTCCCCCGCGCTGGTACATGCCCTGAGCGTAATAATAGCAGCCGTAGTAAAACCAGGGTTCATTGACCTCCGGCGGGAATTTCAGCAGCCAGTTGGATGAGCCCAGCACTTCAGGAATGTTGTATTGCCCGGCCACTTGCAGGGAAAGTAGGCCCGCGGAGGTGGTGGAGAAAGTTTGCCGCCCACCGTAAGGTTCATAGCTGAAGGCGGCCTCCAGTTGTTTGAGGTTGCCATTGCTATCCCGCTCGGCCCGGTAGCTGCGCTTGATATAGGCGATGCCGTTATCAATGGCTTCTTTGGGAACTTCGATGCCGCTGTTCTTGGCAGCACGGAGGGACATCAGTTGCCAAACACTGACGCTAATGTCGCTGTCGCTGCTGGCAGGTTCGTAGCGCCAACCACCTTTGTTGGCATCGCTTTTAGGCACCTGCTGAGCACGAATGATGAGCTTGATGGCTTTCTCCGTCATCGAGCGCACTTTTTTATCAGTTTCGATGTCAGGAGACATGCCTAGCATCTCGGTCAGCATCAGCGTGATGATGCCGTGGCCATACATACGACTGCGGTCGCTGCGGCCCAGATAGCCGTTTTCATCGGGCTCTACGTGGTCCACCACGTATTTCAGGGCCCGCTGGGCCGCTTGGCCTTCAGGCGTAGGATCACCCGGGAGATGCCCCACCGAGGCCAGTCCCATGATGGCCAAAGAGGTCATGGCGGCGCTGTGACTAGGAATGTCCCCTCTCTGGACTTTTTTATCCGTCTTTTGTTCTGAAAAGAAACCGGCAGGCTGCTGCTGCTTCAAAAGCCACGCAAGCCCACGATCCACCGCGATTTTGACCTGAGGAGAGATGATTTCTGCCCGAGGGGCCTGCGCGTGGAGGCCCGCCATGGGAGCAGAAAGCGCCAGCATCAGAGCGAAACCGATGATTTTGGCAAAAAGAGAGGGCATAGAACGAAAAGGGAACATCCAAAGTCGGCGAAGAACACAGACTGTGCATAACGCCTCTGGCGCGGATTCCTCGCCTCTTCACTCATATTTTTGCAATTTGCCTGGGGAGGCCTCACCGAATTACCTACAATCAGACGTATTGACTTATCCGGCGGCGTCTGCGAAAAAGAGAAATGGCTAAAACAGCATCTACCACTCCACGTAAACCCAACGAAGCCCTGATGAAACCCGTCCAGCCGGACGAAACTCTGGCCGCTGTGGTTGGATCCACCCCGCTTCCACGTGGCGAACTGACCAAGAAACTTTGGGACTACATCAAGGCCAAGGGCCTCCAGGACACCAAGAACAAGACCCTCATCAACGCTGATGAAGCGCTGAAGAAGGTGTTCGACGGCAAGACCCAGGTCTCCATGTTTGAGATGACCAAGCTCGTCTCTGGCCACGTGAAGAAGTAATCCTCTTCAGAGTCAGATCTTTTAAGATGGCTGGAGGTTCGCCTCCAGCCATTTTTCTTTTTGGGCTCGGTTGAGGGCTTTAAAGACACGCTCGGCTTTCAATGCCGCAGGCATATCGCCGTGGGGCCAAGAGCCCAGCAGCCACAGAGGTCCCCTACCCCGCGTGTACTTCGCCCCCTTGCCTTCGCGATGCATGTCCAGCCGCCGATGCAGATCATTGGTGATGCCGCAGTAGAGGCTCCCATCTCGACAGCGCAGCACGTAAAGGCACCACGTTTTGGCTTGGATGGGGTTGGCTTCATCAGGAGCAGGCGAAGCGGAAATAGACATAACGATCTGCCAAGTGACGATTGGCCAAGGCCTAACTGGAAGCCGAAGGTGCCCCCAGGGGCATGGCGATGGGCTGAGGCTTGCGCCCCAAGATGCGATTCACGATACGGCCCAGATCATCCACCGCCAGATAACATAGGGGAACGAGGAAGAGGGTAATCACGGTGGCAAAGAGGCTGCCGTAACCCATGGAAACAGACACCGGCGTGAGGAATTGAGCACTGGTGGCCTGCGCGGCGCGATTGTCACCAAAGATCGCCGTGAGAATGTGACTGATGCCAGGAGGCGAGTTTTCAATGAGACTCCCAAATTCAAACATCAATGGCATGAGACCGACAAAGGTGGTGATCTGAGTCAAAAAGATGGCTCGAAAGCGACTGCGCCCGCCTTCCTGCACGGCATACTTGAGGTCGCCCGTTTCTTCACGCAATTGATTGATGCGATCCACCAAAACCAGGGTGTCGTTCACGATCACTCCGGTGACTGCCAGCATGCCGCAGATGCTCATACTACTGACGGGCATGCTGTGGAAAAGATGCCCTATCACAGCCCCCACGATGCCGAATGGGACCACTAACAAAACGATGAACGGTTGGGTGTAACTTTTGAAAGGAATGGCCATCATCGCATACATGCCTAACAAAATGATCGCCAACGCCCACTTGCCTGCATCGGCACCTTCTCGCTGAGCCCGGGCTTCGCCTTCAAAGCTCCACTGAATGTGTGGATGTGTGGCCATGAGTTCCCGCACATAAACTTCCACATCCGCCCGCACCTTGGCGGGATCGGTGGTGGATTTGTTGACATCGGCCGTGATGTTCATGGCGCGGCGGCGGTCCACCCTTTTGATGTTGGTAAAGCTTTTGCCCACCTTTGCCTCCGCCACGCGGGAGAAGGGAATCTCCAAACCCGCCGCAGTGCGCACCCGCATGGTCTCTAGGGTGGCGAGGTTTTTGCGATCGTTCTTCGGGTAACGCAGCATCACCTTCACCTCGTTGCGCCCGCGCTGGATGCGTTGCACTTCATTGCCGTAAAAGGCCTGCCGCACTTGCTGGGCGAGGTCGCTCACCGTCACGCCAAAGGACTGTGCCTCAGGCTTAAGCCGGAGCTGGATTTCATTGCGTCCGCTGTCCAGAGAATCGGTGATGTCAAAGACGCCTGCATAGGTGGCCAAGTGAGCTTTGATCTTATCGGAAATGTCCAACAACTCATCCGGATCTGTGCCGGTCAACTGAAGGTCCACGGGATCACCACTGCGAATGATTTCAGCGCGGAAATTCAACTCCTCTGCGCCCACGATGTTGCCGATTCGCTTCCGCCAGTCAGCGGCCATGTCCACAGTATTGACCTTCAGGCTGCGCTCCTCAGGGCCGTAGGTCTCGATATTGATCTCCCCCACGTGGGAGCTGCCAGTGCTGCCACCACTTCCCCACGTCAGGCGGGTGGTACCCGTGGTGGCCAGGATGGCACGGATGACCGGCTTCCCATCCGGTCCCACGTACTCTTTTTTCATCTGCTCGGCGATCTCATACATGCGCTGGATGTGGCCATCGGTGACTTCAAACGGGGTACCATCCAGCATGGTCAGCTTAGCTTCGATGCGTTCACTCTGGACACGGGGAAAAAAGATCCAAAGGATGCGCCCGCTAAAAAAGAAACCGCAGAGGATGATGAGCCCCCCAAAGAAAGCAGCGAGAGCCGTGTAGCGATGATGCACGCACCAGCGCAGCGCAGGGCGGTAAAAGGTATCCACAAACTTCCGTAGCGTGCGCTCTGACCACCGATGAACAGGCCCCAAGATGTCCGAGGCGCCACTCAGGCCCGGCACAGGATGGGCAAGGTGAGAAGGCAGAATGATCTTGGTCTCCACCAAGGCGATCAACATCACCAGAATGAAAACGATGGCGATGGGCTTAAACATCATCAAGAAATCGCTGGCTCCAACGGCCATGGGCAGGAAAGCGATGACCGTGGTGAGAACCCCAAAGGTGATGGGCACCGCCATCTCCTTAGTCCCCTGAATCGCCGCATCCAGCGCCGACATGCCACGCTGCCGCAGCGTGTCCACATGCTCCGAAATGACGATGGCATCATCCACGACGATACCGAGAACGAGGATGAACCCGAAGAGGGAAGAGAGATTGATCGCGATGTCAAAAAACGGCATCAGAGCAATGGCCCCCATGAAGCTGGCCACCATGCCTACCGCTACCCAAAAGACGGCATCCAGACGCAAGAAAAGGCCCACGCAGAGAAAGACCAAGATGAGACTGCTCTGGGCATTTTGAATGAGCAGGCTGATGCGGCCTTTGACGATCTTGGAGCGATCATTCCAGAATTCGATCTGCACCCCATCCGGCATCCGTTTCTGCGCGGTGGTGATGTATTCCTTCACGGACTCGGCGATGTTGATGGCGTTTTGCCCTCCCTCGCGCATCACGTTCACCACCACACAGCGTTTGCCATTGAGCCGGGCCAGAAGGGGGTTTTCGTTAAAACCATCTTGGATGATGGCAATCTCGCCCAGCGTCAGCTTAGTCCCATCGGGCCGGGTGAGGATGACCACGCGAGAATAATCTTCCCCCGTGTAAGCACGGCCACGCGTGCGGATGGAGACATCGCCGGCTTCGGTCTGCACGACCCCCGCAGGCAAGTCCAGCGCACTGCCACGGATAGCCTGGCTGACACGCTCCAGATTCAGGCCATACTTCCTCAAGGTAGCCTCAGGGATTTCGATGCCGATCTCATAAGGTCGCACGCCTGAGAGTCCGGCGTGGGTGATGCCTGGCAGGGCCGAGATCTCATCGCGTATTTGTTCCCCAAGCCGACGAAGATCAGCCTCCGCCATGTCCGCCGCCACCGCCACGGTGATAACGGAGTGGAAATTGTCATCCAACTGGATCGTGGGCTTCTCGGCCAACTCCGGTAGATTCGGGATGGCATCCACACGGATCTTGATGTCATCCAGCACCTCACGCGGGTCTTTGCCTTCCTCCACCTCGATCACAACTGTGCCCCCGCTGGAGGAGGCTGTGGAATTGATGTGCTTGATGCTGCCGACCTGCTGGATGGCTTCCTCAATCTTGAGGACAATGCTTTCCTCCACCTCCTCAGGAGCCGAAGCCGGGTAAGGCACGGTCACCGAAATCATGCGCGAAGGCATGTCCGGGAATACTTCTAGGGGAATGCGATCCGAAGCGAGAGTCCAGATCCCCGCGATCACCGCCCCCAGCATGAGGAGATTGGCAGCGACGTGATTGCGGGCGAACCAGGAGATCATGGGAAAAAGAAAAAGCTGAACAACGAACGAAGCACCGACCAACAAAGTTGCCCGAAGCCGAGAGGAAGGGCGAGCATAAAGAAAGCTCTCAGTGCGCAAGATTATCCGCTGAGGCAAGGCCGATTCACCTGCGCCGCATCAGCCAGAGCTTGCAGACAGGCGTAACCCGGCGAAGCATCTTCACACTACTTTATGAACCAACCCTCCTCCGTCGGCGTTCTCGGGCTCGGCATTATCGGCAGCCGGGTGGCTGAAAACCTGCGCCGAGCTGGCCACAAGGTGCATGTCTGGAGCCACACAGCCCGTAACGTTCCTGGGGCTTCACCAAGTCCTCAAGAAGTGGCGAAAGCCGCCCAGGTCATCCAGATCTTTGTCCGCGACGGCGAGGCCCTGCTGACCGCCCTGCGGGACATGCAGTCCGCATTGACGCCCGATCACATCATCGTGAATCATGCCACCGTCAGCAAGGCCGCCACGCTAGAAGCTGCGGCTCTTTGTGCGGAAAGTGGCGCAGCCTTCCTAGATGCCCCCTTCACGGGAAGCAAGATGGCCGCACAAAATGGCAAACTTGTCTATTACATCGGCGGGACCTCTGAAGTTCTCGAAAAAGTGCGCCCCATCCTGGAGGCCTCATCCGCCAAAATTCTCCCGCTAGGGGAAACGGGCGATGCCACCGTGCTGAAGATCGTCACCAATCTGGTCACCGCCATCACCGTCAAGGCACTGGCAGAAGCTGCGGCCATCACTCACAGCCAGGGGATCCCGCTCGAGAACTTGCTGACCGCATTGGAGAATAATGCGAACTACTCGGGCCTCATCGGCATGAAGTTACCCACCATCATCCAAGGGGATTTTGAAGCACACTTTTCCCTGCGCAACATGCTGAAGGATGCCGAATTTGCCCGCGAACTCGCTTCCCAAGGGAGTATAGCAACTCCTGCCTTAGATTGCACCGCCGAGACGATGCGCAACGGCGTGAACCAAGGGAAAGGCGATCTCGACTTTTCCGTCATCGGCCAGATTGCCTCTTAATTTTCATGACTGCCGATCTTTATTCCACCCTCGCCACCCAGGGAGCTTGGGTGAATCTTTCCTCTCGCGCCAAATGGCGACTCTCTGGGGCCGATCGCGTGCGCTATCTCAATGGCCAAGTGACCAACGATGTTCGTACGGCCAAAAGTACCACGGCGCTCTATGCCTGTGTGACCAACCTCAAAGGCAAGATCGAAGCCGACATCTTCATCCATGCGTCTCCCGATGGTGAAAGCCTGCTGTTGGATGCGGATGCCAGCCTGCGTGAATCCTTGGGCATGAGGCTGGAGCGCTACATCATCGCCGACGACGCGGTGCTGGAAGATGTGACGGATGACTGGCAACTGTGGCACCGGATCTCCCCCTCCGATGGGACTGAAAATCCAGCCTCCGCCGAAGGTCACCACCTAACCAATGAGTATCGGTTTGACCTCCCGGGTTATGATCTGTGGCTACCGACCACCAGCGCGCCGCCTAGCGAGACCTACCTGAGCGAAGCCGAGGCGGAGACCCTGCGCATCCTGAAAAGAGTGCCTGCTTACCCGCACGAATTGAATGCCGACACCTTCCCTCAAGAGGCCGGTCTGGAGACCCGCGCCATGAGCTTCACCAAAGGCTGCTACATCGGTCAGGAGATTCTTTCCCGCATCAAAACCACCGGCAAAATGCCACGACAGCTCATCGCCTGGAGCAGCGAAACCGCGCAGACCCATGGAGAGCTGTTGCTGAATGCAGAAGGCAAGGAAGTGGGCCAGATTACCAGTGCCACGTGGGACCCTGAGAAGCAGATTTACGTCGGCTTGGCGTTCGTGCGTCAGGCAGCCGCAGAAGCAGGCACTTGGCAGACTTCCGCAGGCCACACGGTGCAGGCCGTTTGATCAAAATCACGTGAGCCCATTTACTCTTGAGGTGCCGCCTCCAAAAGGGGCGGCACAAACTCACGCATGAAGACCTTCATGTCTTCCAGGGCATTCAGCTCGGCATAGGGATCCATGCTGCCGAGTGCCTGATCTTTGAGCGGTGCAAAGAAGGACAGCAGAGCCCAGCGGTGGTCAATGTTACGCAGCAGAGCATCCGCATAAGAGTAGCCTACATGGGCATCGTAAGAGGAGGCGGTGCGCCCGTGGGAACCTTGATACCAATAAACATTGAGGGCCTTTGTCCGCACGACAGCACCCGCCGCGTTTTGAACATCCCGATGCATCGTCAGTAGAGTCGCCTGGACGGGCTCTGGGAGACCGCAATCGAACTCAATGAAGCTCTTGCCACTGATCACCCACCCCTGTCCGGGCAGGCAGATCTGAGGTTCATGCAGGGAGCGTTTCACTGGCCCGCTCAGTACCACAGAGGCCAGCACAGCACGCTCCCGCGTCAGGTAAAACCGGCGTCCGATCTGCACCCCCTCATTTAGGTTTTGCCGTTCGACCGCCATCATCGGCATGTCCTGACTTTCAAAATTCCCAAGTCGCTCCGGCAGATCCAGACTGATGGGCGGCGCACCCACCCGATACGTGGTATCCGTCACCGCACAAAAGGCGAGGCCCACGCCACAAATGAGCACCGAAACGGCCAAAGGCAGCCAGGGGCTTTTCCCCACAATCACGGGTGCAGGGCGGGGAGGCTCAGGCGACTGCGGGCGTTTTTTCGACTCATGTTTTTCGAGAATGGTGGCGATGGCAAACATGCCCGCCAGGGCTACCCCAAAGACCGCGAATCCAGCCAGGGTATGAAAGGCGCTCATCTCCTGCTGCCCGGCGATGTTTCTTCCCACCGCGAACTCGACGCCAAACCACTTGCTCCCCAACGTGAGTAAGATCATGCGGACAAAATTCCCTAACACCGCCAGCGGAATGGCGCTGGCGAACAGCACGGTACGCGCCCCCCAAGTCTTCAACATCAGCCAGCCGTAGAGGGCGCTGATCATCAGCAAGGAAAAGAGAGAACGAATGCCGCTGCAGGGCTCCTCCACATCCAGCTTAAACTCAGCTCCCTGGGCAAGACCACGCGCGGCATCTGCGGCGGAGTGGATGCCCGTACCATCCCGCACTACGTCCAGACCCACCAAGTTCAGAAAGCCCGAAGAAGCCTTGGCCGTCAAAATGCGCAGTGGGAAGGCGAGGCGCGTTTCCAGAGGAACCATAGGCCACATGAAAACAAGGAAGGCCCAGGGGAAAATCAGCCACTTTACCCAGTGCCAGCCGCCCAGCATGAGGATGAGGCCGAGGGTCACGAGCTGCACGGCTATGAAACCTGGGTAACCCGTATCCACCTTATACCCAGCCCAATAACAAACCATCCCGACCACCAGCAGCGGTGCACCGAACCATGAAGCCCGCAATGGCAAACGCCGCAGATCATCCCGCATGCGCCAGATGAGCCAGCCCACGATGGGAGCTACGGCCAAGCAGTAGTACCACTCGGAATCGGCAGCGGCTTTGTTCACAATCCCCATCACGATGCTGGACCGCGACTCAAACTCCCAGTGCTGGTAAGGCCACAGGACGGTCAACAAAAACACAAGAAAACCGCCAATGGACCACACAATCGTGGCCTGACGCGAAGCATTGGGAGAAGGCAGAGGGGGGGGCGAACTCATCTCGATAAGCAGCAGGCAGAAAGCATGCCTGCCACAGTGGCAGACAACTGTCCACGTTCACAGGCTGGAATTTATTTGATATTGAGCTTAATTATTTCCACATGGCCGAAACTCCCCCCTCCTCCCCGGCACGGAAGCCCCTGCTCAAGGATGCTCCCGAATCCACTCCTGCCCCAGCCCGCGCTCCCAGCACCGCCCAGCGCAAAAAGCAGGAACCGACAAAGCCGACCTCCAGCGTGTGGAAACCAGCCCTCATTTTATCTGCCGTTCAATTCGTCTTCGTGGGGGGCCTTGCGCTTTGGGGGAGCAGTTACTTAGCCCAGCAGGCAGCTACCAGCAGCCCGGGTGCAGCGACAACGCAGGTTTCCGGCTCCATGAAAGTGGCCCTAGACCAGGCGAATGCCCAGATCGCAGCGCTCCAGCGTCAACTGGATGCCCAAGCGGAAGAACGCGCCAAGACTCAGAGCCGCCTCCAGGAAATGGCGGACCGCATGGCCCTCGTCATCCAGCAGTCCTCCTTCGTCCCTTCGGCAGACACGGCCCGCGTCTCTGACCAGGATGCCTCCCAAGTCGCCGCCATGATGCCCAGTGTGACGCCGGCCACTGGAGAGCTGATTCTCATCAAAGAGCGCAATCGCCTCACCAGCTACGCCGACAAAGCCATTGCCACGGGCAGCCGGGAGTCTCTCCAGGCCCTGGTCGAAGCCATGATGGACCCTGCCATGAAAAACCTGACCCATGCGGCGCAGGCGGAATTTAAGCGCGTGCAGGCTTACTACGACATGGGCATCAGCATTGACCCCGGTTACACCCTGCCCGTTCGCGAGCTGTTTAAAGACAGCCCCGTCACGCGTGAGGCGGACCTTTCCCCAACCCAGCTTCATGGCCTGATGCAGGACGCAAAACAGCCCTGGGAGGCACGCCTGCGTTCAGCCTTCCTACTTCGCTCCAGCACGGAAGCTGAGACCAATACCCTTCTGCTCAAAGTCCTCAAAGAAGATCCGATTCTGGACGTGGCCAAGCAAGCCCAAATCACCTTTGAAAACCGTGTGGGCCGTAAATTCCGCCTCTTTGACATACCCTCCATTGAGGCCTGGTGGCAGGCGCAGGGGGGCGACAAGCCCGTCTTAAAGATGATCGAGCCCGGCAAATAAACCGCCGTCATTGGGTCGCATCGGCGCCGCCAGCCCGGCGGTGCCATAAAGATCTGCCTGATCTTGCCGTTAGATCTCGCCTCAGCCTTGATGCCTGGAGAGGTTCAGATACACTTACTGTCCCCCACCCAATGAAAGCCCCTGCACCACCAGCAGGGGCGACTCCATTTTTTTGGTTGGGGCTCACCTGCCCTAACCATGAAATTGCCCCCTCTTTTTCGCGCTTCGGCCCAGCGTCGCTCCTTCCTGTTCTTGGCAGCTTGGGTTTTAGCCAGTGCTGGGATTTCTCCCGCCGCCGTCTTATTACAGGACAGTTTTGAAAACGGCATCAAAGCCACCCCAGACAGCAGTAGCATCGGCAACTGGACCAATTTTGCCGACGCAGGGGTGACCGAATCTGGCGGTGTACTGACCGTGATGACGACCAACAGCGGCGTTTCCAATTCAGGTAACTTTTCCACCGCCGTCCGGCCAGAGCTGAATCCCTTCACCTCCACCATCCAGTTTTCTGTCACGGACTTTGATCTCGCGGGCACGGGGGATTATGCGGCTGACAACACCGGGCGCTTCCGCATCGGCCTCACCTCCACGCTGGGGTCCTTTTTTGGTAGCAACGATGCCTTCGCTCTGGAAATCAACAACGGTGGCCATGGTTTTCGCCTGGGCACCAAGGCCGATAACACCGCCACAGATCCGAGTGGCTCGGTCGCTTCAGGCTTTGGCCTAACCAGTGCAATCACCGCCTTTGATTTTACCTTCACTAGCACCACTTGGGACCTCGTGCTGTATTCCGGTGAAACCATTCTCTTCGATCAAGCTGGGAACTGGTCTCTGGGAGATGCTGCCAACTGGGGCACCGGTACGGCCAATGCAGGAGCCTCATCCCTCTTACTCGCGGTCCAAAACACCAACACCACCGGCACCCCCACGGGTTTCAAATCCTTCTCCATTGGCAGCATCGAAGTCAGTGCCACCGTCGTGCCCGAGCCCTCACGCGCACTGCTCCTCGGCCTAGCTCTCGCAGGCCTGGCGCTGAGAAGGTCCCGGTGCCATAAAGAAAGTCTCTCGGACGAGATGTCGTCAGGTCATCACTTCAGGAGTTAGACTGAGGATCGTCCATCTCCCTCATTCACTCCATCCGAGGCAATCAAATTCCGAACTGATTCAAGTAATAGATGACTTCTCCCCGAGACTTTCTTATAACTTGGAGAGCTCCCTGATGAACACATCCTCGGCGACTCAAAAACCCATCCGTCACGTAGTCGAAATTCAAGTGACTCGCGAGATGATGATCAAGGCTTGGCGGGCCTGGTTTTTCAAAAATGAACGTTGGTTAGGCCTAAGCCTAGCTGTCTTGCTGATTGGCATCGGCGTCTGCCTGGATCTACGTGATGGCAGCCTCGGCAGCTTCGCCATCGTCTCCCTCACGGTGCTTGCGATGGGTTTCTGCATCTACGTGGGGGGTTATTGGGTGGGGCGCAGCCGCGCCATCACGAAGTTGGAAAGCATCATCGAGGGTAAAGCCCGCTACACCTTTACCGAAGAGACGATCCAAGCTGAAAGCTCGCTCGGAAGTATAAGCCTTAGTTGGGCTGCGTTGGACGAGATGAGGCAGTATGAAGACCTCATCCTCCTGGGCTTTCGTGGAGCCTCGTATTCAGCCCTGCCCAAAGCACAGCTCCCCCCTGAAGCCCTAGCCTTTTTGCTGGAGCGCGCTGAGGTGAATGGGATCAAGACCCGAGGGTTTTAAAACCCCTCACGGCACCACCGTCACAGGCGTGCCCATGGGGCAAGCGAGGAAGAATTTTTCAGCCATGTGGCCGGGGAGGCGGATGCAGCCGTGCGAGGCGGGGTAGCCGGGGAGGTAGCCCTGGTGCATGCCCACACCGCCGTAGATGCGCATGAAGTAATACATCTTGGCCCCTTCAAAGCGGGTGCCGGGCGGGCGGCGGTCCTTGCGGTTGTCAATGTTCGTCATCACCACGTTGCCGTACATGTCCTCGTAGTCCCCGTAGATGGAGGATTTGTGGTCAATGTCCTTCTCGATCACGCTGTAGCGGCCCGGGCGAGTGTCATACCCTTCGGAGCCGGAGGAAATGGGCGAGCCACCAGCGAGGTGACCGCCTTTGTAGAGATAAACCATCTGCTCCCCCAGGACGATGCGGATGGATGCGCGGCCCTGCATCCCATCGGCATACCAAAAGGAGCCATCGCTGCGGAACAGGCCCATCACGCGGGAGGGCAGTTTTTTGGCCACATTCACGCCCTGCTGCCCGTAGCGAAACAGGTTCTGCCCATAGGACGGCTGGCTGCCATATGCAGGCTGCCCGCCATAATAATAAGGCTGGGTGGAGCAACTGACGCTGAGCAGCGGCAGGAGGAGCAGGCAGGCGGAAAGCAGGCGGGGGAAGGTCATGCGGAGGGTGATACGGATGAAAGCATAAAGATAGCCTGCTTGGACAGATAAGTTTCAGTCCCGCTTCTGCTCTTGCATCTGAGAACGCCCCATGCCTTCATGGGCGCGCATGAAGCGCTTCCTCACTCTTTTCGCCTTTCTCACCACGGCAGCCTTTGCCGGGGAACCTGCGTCCATCGCCCCAGGTCTGTCTCCCGATGTCAAACCCTGGCAGCAAAACTCCATTGACCTGGAAGTGGGCTACCTGTGGAAGGTGGGCGGTGACACACCGCTGGACTATGAAAGCGCCCCGGTGATGCTGTCCTGGCGCCCAGCCTACATGATGCACCATGTGTTTGAAGACGGCTCCGCCATTGTCGTGCGCAGCCGCTTTGCCGCCATCGGCCAGGCCATCCTCCAGGGGCCTGAAAACCATTACTTCGGCTTCATGGCCGCCCCTTCTCTGGAATATTGGGATGCCACCGGCACCTGGTCCGTGTATGGCCAGCTCGGCGGCGGTCTGGGCTGGATAGATTCCCAGGGCGTGACCGGCGGCCAGGGCCAGGACCTGACCTACAATTGGTTTGCCGCCGCAGGCGTGTCCTACGCGGTAGCAGAAAATGTGGACCTGCGCCTGGGCGCGATGTTCCAGCACCTGTCCAACCAAGGTGCCACCGATCCGAATCCGGGGCTGAATTCCCTGGGTGTCACACTGGGCGTTACGTGGAGTTTTTAATCCGGCTTCATGTTCAGCATCGTCGAAGCCATCCGTCAGCGTGCGACGCCCCAAGCGGTCGCGTTGGTCCAGAAAGACCGCACGCTCAGTTACGAGTCCCTTTTCCAGCAGTGCGATGCCCTCGCTGCGGTGATCCGGCAGCATCTGCCGCGTGATTCCGCGCGGGTGGACCGCCTGCGCATCGGGGTGCACTTCCCCAGCAGCCTGGACTATGTGCCCCTGGCGCTGGCCACCCTGGCCGCTGGAGCTTGTTTTGTCCCAATCCCGGATGAACTGGCCGATGAGGAAAAGCGCGACCTCGCCACCCGCACCGGCATGGATGCCGTGCTGGTGCTGGAAACGCTGGCGGGCTGGCTGCCTGAGGGCACACAAAAGCTGGGTGACTTCAGCGTGGCCGAACAAAAAGTGCTGATCCAGCGCCTGCCCGCCGTCACGCCTAGTTTCCCGGCAGCGGCGTTTGAAGGGATCAATCCCGCCTTCATCCGCTTCAGCTCCGGCACCACGGGCAAATCGAAGGGCGTGCTGCTTTCCCATGAGTCCCTGCTGGAGCGCATCACCGCTGCCAATGAAGGCCTGCGCATCGGCCTTGGCGACCGCGTTCTGTGGGTGCTGCCCATGGCGCATCACTTTGCCGTCTCCATCGTCCTTTACCTCTACCACGGGGCTACGACCATCATCGAGGAAACCCACATGGGCGAGGACCTGCTGCGCGCCGGGGCGGAGCAAAAGGCCACCGTCATGTACGGCAGCCCCGTGCACTACCGCCAGCTGGTGGAGGCACCGCCCGTGGCCGAGTGGACCACCCTGCGCCTGGCCGTAGCCACCGCCGCTGCTCTGGATGCCGCCACGGCAGAGAAATTCCGCGCCCGTTTCGGTCGTGATCTCGTGCAGGGCCTGGGCATCATCGAACTCGGGCTCCCCGTACTAAACCTCACCGGCGCGCAGGAGGCCCCCGAGGCCATCGGCCTGCCGCTGAGCGCCTACGAATGCCTGCTGAAAGATGACTCCGGCCATGAGCCCCCTGCGGGTGAGCCAGGTGAAATCTGCCTGCGTGGCAAGGGCATGTTCGATGCCTACCTGGACCCCTGGATGCCGCGCGCGGAAGCCCTGGATGAGGAAGGCTGGTTCGCCACAGGCGACCTGGGCCGCCGTGATGCGGCGGGCCGCGTGACCATCTGCGGGCGCAGGAAAACGCTGATCAATGTCGGCGGCATGAAGGTCTTCCCGGAGGAAGTCGAGCGCGTGCTGGATTCCCACCCGAAGGTACAGCGCTCCCTCGTCGAGGCCCGCCTGCATCCACTCTATGGGGAGGTGCCCATCGTCCGCTACATCGCCAGCCCTGAGGGTGGCCCTACTACCATGGAGCTGCGCAATCACTGCCGCGCCCACTTGGCCGGATACAAGATCCCCCTGCTCTTCAGCGCCGTGCCAGAACTGCCGCTGACCGCCAGCGGCAAGCTCAAGCGCGCCTAACCAAAGGTTGAGCGGGGATAAAGAGCCTAACGCTCTTTATCCCCGTTCCTTAAGCCACGCAGCCGCGCAACACTTCCAAGGCACGTCTCACATCGGCCTGGGTATTGTAGCCATGCACCGCCAACCGAATACGGCCCGCGCTGTGCATGACATGAACGTCGGCTTTTTCCAGCGCTGCATGGATCTCGCCACTGCGTTCATGCATGAAGGCGATGATGCCCGTCTTCAGGTCTGCATGCAGTGGGCACATGGGTTTTAAACCGAGGGCAATGAGACCCTCATAAAGCTCTTTCACTAACGGATCCGCATGGGCCGAGATCGCGGCCACGCCCACGTCATCCACATAACGCAGCGCCGCATTCAGGGCATACAGAGCAGCAAAGTTCGGCATGCCCACCGAGAAGCTTAGCGCTCCCTGCTTGGTCACGGCCCGGTCAAAACGATCGGCATCAAAAGCGTTACTCAAATGGTACCACCCGCCGGCATGAGTCGTCAGGCGTTGGGCATTCTGTTTCGGCACCCCGATGATGCAGCCGCCATGCACTCCCAGTGTCCATTTGTGCGTGCTGCTGATGAGGATATCTGCCCCAGGGCAATTCAACTCCACTCGGCCAAAGGCCTGTGTGATATCCACAGAGATGAGTGCATTCGGCGCTAGCTTGCGCACAGTCTCATGCAGGGACGTCCACGCGATGCGGTGCCCATTAAAAAAGCTTACCAGAGACACCTGCACGAGCTTCGTTTTCTCATTCAGTAATGAAGCGAGATCGGTCGCTTTCAGTTCTCCTGCAGTGGCTTTCCACAAACGCAGGACGGGAGGCTGCACCGCACGTAGCCACGGTGTCGCCCCGGCAGGAAAGTCCAGATCGGTCACCACCACCTCATCCTCCTCACTCAAATCCAAGGCGCTGGCCAAAAGATTGTAGGCCTCCGAGCTGCAGGAGCAAAATGACACTTCATCCGTGCTCAGCCCCAGCATTTTGGCGCTGATCTCCCGGCAGTTTTCCACCGCAGCAAAGTGCCCCTCGCGCCCGCGCATGCCACGTGTTTTGTCCTGCCAGTAAGCTTGCAGTGCTTCGCCCACACACACTGGAGGGATGCTTTCAGCCGCAGTATTCAGGTAGGTGATGCCTTGCAGCGTGGGAAAATCGCGGAGCCGGGAGGATTCGGTAAGCATGGGTGGAAATACAACGCAACATGCGAGCCACAGCAATCAGCGGACCGATCTTCCCTCGCAGAAAATGGCGCAGCTTGCAGCAGGGCCGTTTGAATGAGACATACTCACCCATGGAAAAAACGGAGGCCATCCTCATCGGACGCACGCGCTACTCGGAGACGACGCTGATCGTCCAGTGGTGCAGCGCGGAGCAGGGACTCTTCCGCACCATCGCCAAAGGAGCCCTGCGTCCCAAGTCTGCCTTTGCAGGTTTGTTGGATCTGTTTGTGTCGGCTGACATCAGTTACACCCACTCTCGCAGCAGTGATCTGCACACGCTGGTGGAGGCCCATTGGCAGAACCCACGTCTCGGCCTGCGCAGCAGCTACGGGCGTGTTCTCGCTGCCACCTATTTGGTTAAACTTATTTCCCTGGTGGTGGAACCTCACGCTCCACTTCCTGCCATTCATGACCTTCTCATCAAGGCTTTGGATTACCTCAATGATCACGATCCAAGCCGGGCGTTGATTGAGCGTTTTGAACTCCGCCTTGCTGAAGACTTGGGTCTCGTGGGTGAAGGATCCGCCACCGGAGGACAGGCCGCCCATGCCATTGAGGATAGTTTTCACCGTCGGCTGCCCGTGCAGCGCAGGCAAGTGCTCACGTGGATTGAAGAACGCCCGACCTGATCCATTCGTATCTCTCCTGCTCCCATGATTTACCTTGATGCCAATGCCACTGCACCACCGGACCCGGCTGTGATAGAGGCCATGCTGCCGTTTTTATCTCAGCACTATGGCAATCCCTCGTCTTCCCACGGCGCAGGCCGCCATGCCCGGCGGGCGGTGGAGAAGGCTCGTAAACAAGTCGCGGCACTGATCGGAGCAGACGAGTCCGAGATCATCTTCACCAGTGGGGCGACGGAGAGCATCAACAGCGTCCTCCTCTCAGCCCAGCACACTTGGTCGGAGCGGCCGCTGCTGATCATCAGCGCCACCGAGCACCCGGCTACCCTGGAATGCGCTGAACGCTGGCAAGCGAGAGGAGGCCAGGTGAAAATCATTCCCGTGCACCGCAGTGGCCTGCTGGACCTTGAGGCCCTAAAGGCAGCCCTCATCCCCGGCCAGACAGCCCTGGTCTCCATGCTCTGGGCCAACAATGAAACGGGGGTCATCCAGCCGATGGCAGAGATCGCAGCCCTAGCGCATTCCGCCGGCGCACTGGTGCATGCAGATGCCGTGCAGATGGTGGGTAAGCTACCCGTGGATGTGCGCATCTCAGGCGTGGATTACCTCAGTCTCAGCGGTCATAAAATGCACACCCCCAAAGGCATTGGCGCATTGTTTGTTAGTCACCATGCCCCCTTTCAGCCCTTGATCATCGGTGGTGGCCAGGAAAAAGAACGCCGCAGTGGCACCGAGAATATGCCTGGAATCGTCGCTCTAGGAAAAGCGGCTGAATTAGCTCTGACCAGCCCCGTTGACATCCAGCCTCTGCGCGATGCGTTGGAGCAGCAACTCCTCACGGCTCTGCCAGAGCTAGAAATCCACAGCCAGTCCGCTCCGCGACTGCCCAATACATCTTCCATTCACTTCCCTGGCGTGGATGCTGCGGCCCTCCTCATTCGGTTGGATCAAAAAGGCCTCGCCTGCTCGGGCGGATCGGCTTGTCACACTGCTTCCTTGCACCCGTCCCACGTCCTGGAGGCCATGGGATACAATGCGCGCCACGCCGCCAGCACCCTGCGTTTTTCTTTATCTCGACTCAATACCGAGGCCGAAATCCCCCAGGCCGCGCAGGCCATCATTGCCGCGGTGCACCACCTCCGTGCCCAGTGGGATCCATCGGTGGTCGTTACGATGGCGTGACAAAGGGCCTTTTTTGGCCTATCGTGCAGGTTCGGGGCGGTTTCCATATCTCCCCGCTGGTGTTATTCTCGGCTGGTGTCGGGACCTAGCACCCATTTCCCCTGCTCATCACCACCTGTTTTGAGCCTCCTCTCTGCCCATGCCCCGCCCCCTTCATTTGCCTGAACTCCTCTCCCCTGCCGGAAACTGGGAGTGTGCCCGTGCCGCCGTTGCCAATGGTGCCGATGCCATCTTCTTTGGCCTACCCCGCTTCAATGCCCGCATGCGTGCAGACAACTTCACGGCTGAAGATCTACCGGAGTTGATGCGCTTCCTCCACAGTCACGGGGTCAAAGGGTACTGTGCTTTTAACGTCCTCATTTTCACCAGCGAACTGGCCGATGCAGAAACGCAGCTCCGCGAACTCGAAGCAGCCGGGGTGGATGCCGTCATCATTCAAGATCTGGGCCTAGCACGCATGGTGAAGCAACTGGCTCCTGGCCTCCGCCTGCATGCCAGTACGCAAATGACCATCACCTCTCCCGAAGGACTGGAACTGGCCAACACCCTGGGCATTGACCAAGCCGTGCTCGCCCGTGAACTGAGCCTGCGCGAGCTGGAACGTTTCCAAGCTAACGACAAGCCGGAAGTCCCCCTGGAAGTCTTTGTGCACGGCGCACTCTGTGTCGCTTACAGTGGCCAATGTTTGACGAGCGAGTCGTTAGGCCGCCGCAGTGCGAACCGTGGCGAGTGCGCCCAGGCCTGCCGCATGCCCTATGAAATGATCGTGGATGGTGAGCTGAGAGACCTTGGCGATAAACGCTACCTCCTCAGCCCGCAGGACCTCGCCGCCGTGCAGGAAATCCCGCGCCTCATCGAGCTGGGCATCCGCAGTTTCAAAATCGAAGGTCGTCTGAAAACCCCCGAGTACGTCGCTGCCGTCACCCGAGTTTATCGCAAAGCTATTGATGCGGCCCTCGCAGACAAAGACCTCAGCGAAATCATCACTGAAGAAGATCGCTACGAACTGGAGATGACCTTCTCCCGTGGTCTTTACAGCGGCTGGATGCATGGCGTGAACCACCAGGAACTGGTAGGGGCTTACTACGGTAAAAAGCGCGGTTATTATGTCGGCGTTGTTCGTTCCGTCGCTCGCGATGCCATTGAGCTGGAAGAAATCCCCGACCATCTCAAGAATGGCGATGGCGTTGTTTTCGAAAATCTGCAAGACACCAACAACGAACAAGGTGGCCGTATCTATGGCCAGCAGGGCAACTGGATCGAATTCCAGCATGGCCGCCTTCGCACGGATCTCATCGCCCCCGGCACGCGCATTTTCAAAACCGGGGATCAGGCCCTCGAACAGCGACTTCGCCAGACTTTCCAGGGCGATATCCCGCTGCGCAAAAAACAGCCTTTAGACCTCATCATCTCCGGCAAAGCAGGTGAACCTCTCGTCATTCAGGTCAAAGACCAAGACGTAAAAGTCACCTCCAGCATTATGCTGGAACAAGCACTGCAACGCCCGCTCACCCAAGAGACTTTGCAAAATCAGTTAGGCCGCCTCGGCGGCACGCCGTTTGAACTCGGCACCTTAGAGCTTCACCTGGAAGGTAACGTCATTCTGCCCGTCAGCGAGCTGAACCGCATGCGCCGTTCCTTAGTGAGTGCCGACTTGAAATTTATCGGCTCCTCTCCCGTCCAGCGCATCCCATCCTCCCGCACCGTCACACAAATGCTGGCCGAAGTGGGTAGCCAAGTGCCTACCAAATCCGAGGCAGGAGATGAGGCCCCTACCCTGCACATCCTTTGCCGTGACCAGCAGCAAATTGAAGCAGCTCTAGAGACCGGTGTGACTGATCTCTACGTGGACTTTGAAGATGTGCGTCAATACGCCGATGCGGTGAAATACGTGAAGGAGAACAGCAGTTCCCGCATCTACCTCGCCACACCACGCATTCAGAAATCCGGCGAGGCAGGCATCTTCAAACTCATCAGCCGGGCCGAGCCCCACGGTGTGCTTATCCGCAACCTGGGAGCCATCGCTTTCTTCCGCGATGCAGGGATCCCGATCACTGGCGACTTCTCCCTGAATGTGGCCAATCCGCTCACGGCAGATTTCTTGAAACAAACGGGCCTGGAGCGCCTAACCATCAGTTACGATCTCAACATTGACCAAGTCCTCGCCCTTCTCGAAGGCGCACCACCATCTTGGTTTGAGATCACCCTGCATCAGCACATGCCCATGTTTCACATGGAGCACTGCGCCTTTGCGGCCTTCCTTTCCGAAGGCACCGACTTCACCAACTGTGGCCGTCCCTGCGAAAAGCACAAAGTGCGCCTGCGTGACCGTGTCGGCATGGAGCATCCACTGAAGGCCGATGTCGGCTGCCGCAACACACTCTTCAATGCGGTGCCACAGACTGGGGCCCAATACTTCAACGGGCTCATGCAGACAGGCCTGCGTCACTACCGGGTGGAGCTACTGGAACAGACCAAGGAAGAGTCCCTGCGCATCATTCGCACTTATCAATCCCTCCTCGCCTCCCAGCGCGGCGGCGAAGATATCTGGCGGGATCTTAAAGCTCAGTCGCAACTCGGGGTCACGCGCGGCACGATGGCAGAGATGGTCTAGGTCCAGAATACCTTGCCTCCACTTCCAAACGGTCTGCATCACCGATGCCGATTGAGGAAATCCATACTTATTTATCTCAACGAGCCACGCCAAACCACTGTCTCAAACGAATACATAAGACAACAACAATCCCAACTACCATGATCATTCAAGTCAATACCGACAATCACATCACGGGCCGCCAGGAATTCACCGCTGAGGCTGAAGCCGTCGTCACAGACGCTCTTTCTCATGTCAGTGACCACGTGACTCGTGTGGAAGTACACATCCATGACGAGAACAGCAAAAAGAGCGGCCCTCAGGACAAGCGCTGCATGATGGAAGCACGGCTGGAAGGCCATCCCCCAATCGCAGTCACGCATAAAGCGGAGACCATCGCCTTCGCCATGGATGGCGCGGCTGAAAAATTGAAAGCCACGCTCGAACACAAATTGGATCGTCTTCAGCGCCATTGAGCGAATGAGTTGAGGAATAAAAGCAGGGGTGGTTTCCATACCATCCCTGATTCCAACCAGCCCGTGGTGGCATGTTCGTCTTTTTCTCCAATCGGCTAGGCTGCGTCAGTTCGGTCCTGGTCTCCCTTGTGGGTAGCGCCCTACTTTTCCTCGTTCTGCGTGGATGCTCCAGCACCGCTTCGGAGCTTATTATTCCTGTTTGAATCCATCAATCGCCCGAATCTTGGCCCCAGTGATTTTCGGGTTGATGAGGCGGATATTGAACTCGGGATTCTGGGCACGATCACTCGTGGAAAAACCAAATTCCAAAGTCTCTGGCGACTGCACATTTTCCGCACGGCAATCTTTGAGCGTGATGTTTCGAGGCGAGTGCGTCTTATCAAAACCAAGCTCAAAACCCGCGATGCCATTGGCTGGCCTCCCGGGTCGTACCCAGTAGCCTTGCACACCGGTTTCGAGAGCTGCGCAGTTGATAAATTCAATATTTTCACACTCAGACCCGATGGTGAAACTGCGGAAACCCGCGCGCTCTGAAGTACAGTTGATGACTTTGCCGTTCTTCTGCGGATGCGCGTATTTAAAGCCGTAAGCGAAGCTGTCGCTGATGCGGATATTTTCCTGTATAAAGCCATCTGCGCCTTTGCCTGTGAGGTCAATGCCCTCCCAAGTGTTGGTGATCACACAGTCTTTCATCACCAGTCCCTTCACACCGCCCACCGTCACACCATCGGCCTGCCACGGTAGAAATTTCCCGTCCACACGAGTGCCTATCCTCTCGATCCGCGAGTTGATCAACTCGACATCCTCACAGTTACCGATCGTCATGCCCGTGAGTTGCTCCTGTACCCGCACCCGGATGAAGCGCCCTGCCCGCTCATCGAAGTCATAAATGGGACTGTTGTTCCAGCCAAAATCACGACCTAACACTTCGCCGGAAAACGTCACATCTCCAGCATACGGAGCCCAATGAATATCGTGAATGTTCAGTCCATCCATTCGCACCTTCGCGCAACGATTGAGATACAAACCGGCACCTTTACCGTCACCAGTGATCTCGATCTCTTTTAAATAAATGGGCGCGGCATCCACCAAGTAAAGCCCGGCTGAGTTTGAATGCATACCTGCCTCAGGATGGTTGCCGCGCAGGATTTTCACCCGGTTCAGCTTCACCGAGACAGGCTGTTTTTCAGTGCCGTAGATGAATAAGGTGCGGATGTTTAGCATCGCGCGAATGGCCTCTAAATCAGATCCCGTCACGAGCGGGTCTTCGGCATAGGTCGCCACGCCATCGTATCGAAGTAAGGGCACCCCGTTGACCATTTTGGTCAGAGCCTCCGCAGGCATCACGGACGGAGCCGTGGTGTTTTGGGTCGAACGGATAAACTTCGTCGTATCCACACGCCCCATGGTTTGAAGGAGGGTGGCATTGCTTAAATCCACGGCCACACGGACATGGACGGAGCCATGCACCGCGTAGGTCAGCCCCTCGCCATCCACTGGCTGCCCCGCACTTTGTTTTAGAGCGGCTTCAATCGCGGCCCGGTCATCCGTCACACCATCGCCCTTGGCCCCCATGGAGCGCAGTGTGAGGGCAGCAGACAAAAGCGGGACGGTTCCCCAAAACAGAGAGATTAGGAGAAAGAGCAGTTTCATGCGGAGTGGGGAAATCGTAATGATTGGCCAAATGAGTAGCGATTCCTGAATCAGCCATCTTGCGAATCAGCAGAATAATACAGGTTAGTGTCAGAATCAGCTCGAAAACCACGTAAAGAAGGTGGCCCTCTTTGTCGCCTATTTTCACCCCACTTCCATCTTACGCCTGACAGCACACGCCGCAGCCCCCTCCCGAGTGGACAAAAACGTCCACTCATGCTAAACCACACTTTTCCATGTCAGCCCACCGCCCATTAACTTCTGCCCTTCTCGCCCTCGCTGCGATGCCCGGACTCACCGCGGCAGCCGCCACGAAGGTGGATTTCAACACTCAGGTCAAACCCATCCTCGAAGCTGCCTGCACCCATTGCCACGGTGTGGACAAAGACAAAGGTGACTTCCGTCTCCACACGAAGGAAGACATGATCAAAGGCAATGAAAACGGCCCAGGCTTGACGGCAGGTGACCTGAAGAAAAGCGCCATCTACACCACGCTCATCCTGCCCGCTGAAGATGAAATGGTGATGCCGCCTTCCAAAGAAGGCCTGCTGGCAGCTAACCAGATCGAAGTTATCAAAAACTGGATCGAGCAGGGGGCCGATTGGCCTGCGGGAGTGACCTTGGAGGTGAAGCCTCGCATTGACTTTGTGAAGCACATCCAGCCGATCCTGGAGCAGAATTGTGTGAGCTGCCACAACCCTGAAAAGGACAAAGGTGACTACATCCTCAGCACCAAAAAAGCAGCCTTCGAAAGCGGCGAAAACGCCCCAAACATCGTTGCTTTCGACCTAGCTAAAAGTGCCCTCTATCATCTCACCACCATGGGTGCCGATGAAGATGACCTCATGCCTCCTGCTAAAAGTGGCGGCCCACTGAAGAAGGAAGAGATCGCCATGCTGAAAGGCTGGATCGAGCAAGGGGCCGTGTGGCCCGAAGGCGTGACTCTCAAGGCCAAGGAAAAAGGTGCTGCGCCTACCAACAATCCAGACACGATGGAGCTGGTGAAAAAGATCCACGCGAAGATCGTGGCCACAGCTCAAGAAAAGGCTGAGGCAGATATGAAGTCTTACGATGCTAAGGTGCCAAAAACGGGCGCTCCCTATTCCATGGTCGCCATCAAAAGTGGTGAGTTCCTTCTCGGTAGCCCAGCAGGTGAAGCCAATCGTGCGGACGACGAAGGCCCCCAGGTAAAAGTGCAGATCAAGCCTTTCTGGATCGGCAAATACGAAGTGACCTGGGATGAGTACGAGCCCTTCCAGCTCACCGCCGAAGGCCGCAATAAGGACGGCAGCCGCAAAGTCTGGTCTCCGAATGACAAGCCGGAAGACCTCATCTCCCAGCCGACCCCGCCTTACCAGCCGATGGACTTTGGCATGGGCCGCAATGGCTTCCCTGCCATCTGCATGACGCAGCACGCGGCCAATAAGTACTGCCAGTGGCTCAGCGCCCAAACCGGACACTTCTATCGCCTGCCGACTGAGGCGGAATGGGAATATGCCGCCCGCGCCGGCACCACCACGGCTTACTTCTTCGGTGACGATCCCAAAGACCTCGGCGAATACGCCTGGTATTTCGACAACGCGCCTAACTTCCAATACAGCACCATCGGCAAGAAGAAGCCTAATCCCTGGGGGCTCTATGACATCTACGGCAACGTCTGCGAGTGGACGCTGGACCAATACAACGAAGGCACCTACAAAAGCCTGGGCAACGGAGCTGTGGGTAACAAGTGGATCCCCTCCAAGACCCCTTACCCGCACACAGCTCGTGGCGGCACCTATGACGACGATGCCGAGTTCCTCCGCAGTGCCTCCCGCCGTGCTTCCGAACCTGCCTGGAAGCAGCAGGATCCGCAGTTGCCCAAGAGCATCTGGTATCTCACCGATGCCACTTGGCTGGGTTTCCGCATCGTCCGCACGCTGGAAATCCCAACGGTCGAAGAAATGTACTCCGCCTGGAACAATGGCGTGGCTCGTGAATAATCTTCACTGAAAGCCTCTCCTCAAAAATCCAAAAGCCCATGCGAAAGCATGGGCTTTTTTCATGATTGTTTAAACGGTAATACCTGGTCGAAAAAGTCGTGTGCCGAAGACCTCTTCACAAACAGGAATTTTCACCTCATCCGCGAAGACACCTCAGCAAAAACATCTCAAGGCCCAATCAGAATGATGGGGCCTTCGTTCTTCGCCACGCCACCTTCACGCTCCACGCTCAGCGCAAATTTGGCGGCACTGCTCACTTCCTCCACAGGTTTGAACTCTACCTTCGCAAAGCCCTGCGCGTCCACCTGAACCACCCCTGCATTCACAGGCGTTGGGTTCTTGGGGTCCACGACCCAAAGTTGATAATCCTTGCCCGATTCCACTGGCGGCATTTTCTCCAGCTTGAGCAGGCCTTGATGCTTCTCACTGTCCCACACCACCACGGCCACGCCTTCTTTGTAGGCAGCGACCGTGCTTTGCAGGCTAGCGATTTGCACTTGGGCAAAGGCATCTTTCTTCCGCAGATCTGAAATCTCCTTTGTCAGGCTGACCAGTTGCTGCTGGGTAATTTGGCTGCGCTCACGCATGCCTTCCAGCTGAGCCGCCAGTTGCACCATCTGCTCCACAGATTTTGCATTTTTCTCATCCAGGGCATCACGTTCATCACGCACACGGATGAGCTGCTGGCGAGCTTCTGCCTCCACCTCCGTCATGGCTGCCACTTGTTGGGCTAATTGAGTACGTTCATTCCATAACCAGAAACATCCCGCCGCCAGAGTGGCCGCTAGGCCCCAGGCCACAGGCTGCATTCGCGAAGATGATGCAGGACGTGATTTAACCAGCTTTTGCACGGACGCACGCTCCTTCACCTGGGCCATGATCGAGGCCTTGAGAGCAGCAGATGGTTGGATCGCCGGTGCTAGAACGGCCAGCTCTGCCGCCGTCAGCTCCAGTTCCGCCGCCAGATCATCCAGTTCGGAATCACGGGTGCGTGAAATCTCCAGCGCGCTTTGCTCAGACTCATCCAGAGAATGCAGTGCATTGAGCGCAGCGAGTTCTTCTTGTTGCTCGTCCATTACGCCAGCCCTCCTTTCATGAGGTCACGAAGCTTCAGCAAACCACGTCGAATGTGAGTCTTAACGGTACCCAAAGGCAATTGGAGGTCTTCGGCTATCGCCTGGTGGGTGAGCCCCTTTAGAAAAGCGAACTCGATCAATTGCCTCTGCTCGCCAGGCAAGGCCAGCAAGGCAGCATGCACTTGCTTTTGGCGTTCTTTCATCTGCATGGTGTCATCTCCACGGGTCCCAGGGGCATCCAGGGTCGCATGCTCAATAGCTGCGGTTTCATTCAGACGCTGACGCCGTCCCAGCGCCCGCATCCGATCAATCGCCTTGTGGCGGAAAATCATCACCGTCCAGGTAAAGGCTCGGCTGCGGCTCACATCATAGTCACGGGCATGGTCCCAGAGGTAAAGGAACCCCTCTTGCAGCACATCCTCAGCCTCACGCTCATCGCCCAGCATCTGGCGCATGAGGCCTAACAATCGAGGAGAATACCGATCATACAGCGCTTCAAAAGCGCGCATGTCGCCAGCACCGGCACGCTGGAGTAATGTTTCATCGCTGATTTCAGAAGAAGGCATGTGGCAGACTGGAACAGCTTTAGAGCGTCTTGTGACCGTGACTGGAAAAACCCAATTCCCCCCTCGGGAGGGAGATAAGTTTATCCATGTCAAAGATTGAGTGCTCACACAAGCATTTGCGTCAGGAAATCGAACATGGATTCGGAAAAGGTAAAAAAGTTACTTTTTAGAAGCTTATTTACCTAAAGCACTTTTAACGGCCGCTTCGATTTCGCCCCCTTCAGGTTCCGCGTCAGACCCATAGCGAGCGATCACCTGCCCATCCTTACCCACCAAGAATTTTTCGAAGTTCCACTGCACCGGCGTGCTGGATGTCAGCGCGGCGAACAAAGGGTGTTTATTTTCCCCGGTGATGGAGACCTTTGCAAACATAGGGAAGCTGACCTTGTAGCGGCTAGTGCAGAAGGTCTTGATATCTGCCTCAGAGCCAGGTTCCTGACCGCCAAAGTCATTGCAGGGGAAGCCGAGCACGGAAAACCCATCCTTCGCATGCTTCTCATGCAGAGCCTGAAGGCCCGCATACTGGCTAGTGTAGCCGCACTCAGAGGCCACGTTCACGATCAATACCACCTTGCCCGCGTAGTCTTTCAGGGAGGCATCTTTGCCATCAATGGTTTTCAGCGGAATGGAATGAAGATCGGCAGCGGAGACAGCAAGGGAGATCATGGAGAGGAGCGTCAGGAGAGTTTTCATGGGGAGACAAAAGTCACGGCTTCCGTTCAACAACGCTTCTGAGGTCCATCCTGCGACAGGATTTTTTGCAGCCCCGCACATTCGGCTCCATCATCCCCCTAACCCTATCAGTGGGATGCAAGCCGCTGATAGCTGCTCCAGTTTCCTGCGTTCCCCTTAAAATGTCCCCCCGTTTTTCCGTTTTGATCAGCGCAGTTCTTTTGCTGCACTCGCTCCAGGCAGCCCCAGCGCCTCCGCCTGCTCACGTAGCGACGTTTATGGATCAGCACTGCGTGGAGTGCCATGATGACGACGTGCAGAAGGGAGGCCTGAATCTCCAAGCCGTCCAATTTGACCTACAGAATCCGGAGAGTCTCAGGCGCTGGGTGCGGGTGTTTGATCGAGTTCACGAGGGCGAAATGCCACCCAAAAAAAGCGAGAGGCCTGAAGCTTCCGCCATCAAAACCTTCCTGGCCAAGCTGCAAAATGACCTTAACCAGGCAGACCTGCAAGAAGTTGCGACTCTTGGCCGAGTGCGCAGCCGCAGACTCACCCGAGTGGAGTATGAACACACGATCCATGATCTTCTGGGCATTGATATCCCGCTCAAGGATCTGCTGCCAGAGGACCCTGAATCGCATGGTTTTGCCACCGTGGCAGATGGCCAGCAGCTCTCCCACCATCAGCTTGCACGTTACCTGGATGTGGCAGACCTGGCCCTGGCCGAAGCATTTGAGCGGGTGGTGAAAGGCGATTCCAAATTCGATAAATCCTTCACGCCAGATCAACTCGCAGAAGTCACCCGTGGCAACTATCGCGGCCCAGAATCTCGCGATGGCCGCAGCCTCTCCTGGCCCATCACACTGCAATTCTTTGGCAAGATGACTGCCACGACCGTGCCTGAGGACGGCTGGTATCGCATCACTTTGCGCGGGGTGGAGTCCATCAATCCAGGTGCTGGAGGAGCCGTATGGGGCACCCTACGTTCCGGTGCGTGTGTCTCAAATGTCCCCATGTTGTACATGATCGGCCTCATCGAGGCCACTCCAGAACCGCGCGACCTTGTTTATGAAGCCTGGATTCATAAAGGCCACATGCTGGAGCTAAAACCGAATGATGCCACCCTGCGTCGCGCACCCACGGGAGCCCAGGGCGGCAATGTCTCCTTTAAAGGCCGCGACCTCGCTAGCGATGGTTTTTCAGGCATCGCCCATCGCGGTATCGAGCTGCAGCGCATCTACCCCATGGCAGACCGCGCCAGTGTGCACCGTCATTTGTTTGGGGAGACAAATCTAAAAAAGGCCGACCCCGCCACCGCATTGGACAAGCTGGTGGCACGCTTTGCGCGCCGCGCCTTCCGCCGTCCGGTGACGGATGTGCAACTGGCCCCTTATCTAAACATGGGGCGTCAGGCCCTAGCCTCAGGCAGCTCTTTAACAGACTCGTTGTTAGTCGCTTACCGCACCATTTTGTGCTCACCGCGCTTCCTCACATTCATCGAGGCCCCCGGTGAACTCGAAGCCTACGCCCTAGCATCCCGCCTCAGCTACACCTTCTGGCTCAGTCAGCCTGACAAAGCCCTGCTAAAACAGGCCGCAGACGGAAGCTTGCGCCAGCCAGAAGTGCTGGCACAGCAGGTGGAGCGCATGCTGGCAGATCCCAAGGCAGATCGCTTCATCCGCAGCTTTACTGACCAGTGGCTGAAACTCTCCAAGATAGACTTCACCTCCCCAGATACCCGGCTCTACCCCACCTTCGATGCCGTAGTGCAGGAGTCCATGCTGCAAGAAACTCGCGCCTACATCACCGAGTTGCTGCAAAAGGACTTTTCCGCTACCCATCTCGTGGACTCGAATTTCACTTTCCTCAATGGACGTCTAGCACGTCATTATCAGGCTGCCGCCGAGGTGACACCGAGCCAGGGTCTGCAAAAGATTTCACTGACTAACCCCAAGGATATCAACCGAGGTGGCCTGCTCACCCAGGGCTCTATTCTGAAAGTCACCGCAGATGGCACCACCACCTCTCCAGTCATTCGCGGGGTGTTTGTTAATGAGCGCCTGCTTGGCCAGCACATTCCTCCACCACCGCCGGACATCCCCGCCATCGAGCCCGACATCCGGGGCGCTACCTCCATTCGCGATCAGTTGGAAAAGCATCGCTCCAACGAATCTTGCAACTCCTGCCACGCCACCATTGACCCACCCGGCTTCGTTTTGGAAAACTTTGATCCTGTCGGCGTCTGGCGGGAGCGCTATGGCCTGCGTGGCAAAGGCGTACCTATTGTTGCCTCTGGAACGACTCCCAAAGGCGATCCCTTCACCGACCTGCAAAGCTGGAAACAGATCTATCTTCACAAGCCCGAGCAACTCGCTGCCGGTTTCGTCGGCCAGTTCCTCACCTACGCCACCGGTGCCCCCATCCGCTTTGGCGACCGCCCTGCCGTTGAGGCCATCGTTGCTAAGGCTAAAGGTAAGAACTTCGGCCTTCGTTCGTTGATCTTAGAAGCCGTGCAGAGTCCCATCTTCACCCATAAGTAGCCCCCCATGAACGCCGCCTCCTTCACCACTCAGCGCCACCTTTCGCGCCGTACCGTCCTGCGTGGCCTTGGCGTCTCCTTGGGCCTACCTATGCTCGAGGCAATGACACCTGCCTTTGCCGCCATGCCGGAGACCCGCCAGGCCAAACGTTTCGTCGGTATCAGCCTCGCCCTCGGTTTGCACAATCCCCACCTCGTGCCCGAAACTGCCGGCCGTGATTACAAGCCCTCCCAATACCTGCATTCCCTTCAAGACATCCGCCAGGACTTCACCGTCATCTCCGGTTCTTCTCACCCCGGTGTCTCTGGAGGCCACACGGCGGAGGGCAGCATCTTTTCAGCCTGTCCTAACCAACGCGGTGCCACCTCCCGCAACACCATTTCCTTGGACCAACTGATGGCCAAGCATCTGGGCCACGAAACGCGCTTCCCTTCCCTGGTGCTCAACACCAACAGCCAGAGCAGTCCCGCCTACACGGAGAACGGGGCCATGATCCCAGCAGAGAACAATGCGATGAAGCTCTTCGCCAAACTCTTTGTTAACGACAATGCTACCGAACAGGACCGCCAGACCGAACTGATCCGCCGGGGCCGCAGCGTCATGGATGTCGTCGGTGCCGAGGCCAAGACCCTCATGCGTGAAGTGGGTGCTGGAGACCGGGACAAGCTGGACGCATGGTTCACCAGCGTGCGCGACCTGGAGCAGCGCCTCGTCGCCAATGAGGAATGGATCCGCAAACCCAAGCCCAAGGTCAATGCGAAAGCCCCCACCCAGATCCCCCGTGACAATGAGGTGGCGGTGGAGCGCATCTATCTGGACATCATTCATCTGGCCCTCGCCACAGACTCCACTCGCTTTGTCACTCTTCATGTCACGGGCAATGCCGTCACTGGCCTGGATGGCGTGGATGAAAGCTATCACGGCCTCAGCCACCATGGGATGAACGAAGAAAAGCTGCGCCAACTTGCCATCGTGGAGCAGGGCATGATCAACGAATGGGGAGGCTTCCTTCGCCGCCTCAAGGCTGACTCCATGCTGGATGAGACGATGGTCCTTATGACCTCCAACCTGGGGAATGCCTCCAGCCACGACAACAAAAACATGCCCGTGCTTTTCGCCGGCGGCGGGTTCAAACACGGTCAGCATCTTGCCTTCGATCAAAAGAACAACTACCCGTTGCCAAATCTTTACCTCAGCACCCTGCACCGCCTAGGCTTGCAGGAGGAGTCCTTTGCCACCAGCACAGGTGGCATGGATGGACTCATTTAGCTTCTAGCCCACCGCAGGCACGTCTTCAGCAGATTCGACCGCGCTTACCTTCGCCCGGGGATTTTCAGCGGCGCGGTCTTCATCAAACCAGCTCTTCCAGCCTTCGGTGATTTCCAGCCAGGCCCAGCTTCCTAGCATGGGAAAGAGTTTTAGCATGTTGCTACGCTTCAGCATGAAACCTGGGATGAGGCAGCGCCGAGCACGGTTGGTTTTACCGAGTTCACCCACACGACGGCGGCGGCGAGCGATCTTCGCAAACCTCCGGTTATACGTGCTCATCAGCGCTGAAAAAATACGCCCTGAAGGAGGTGAAAAAGGCGGTGCGAACAGGGCTTCTTCACCATGATTAAAGGGCACCTCCACCACGCCCCAATAATAGAGCCCCAAGTCCAGACGAAAGGCGAGGCTCATGAGATCAAACTCGCCCATGTACTCATACTTGTCCTTGTAAAGAGACTCAAACCAACGGCGATGGCTCACGCTGAAATCACGGTTGTACTTCACGAGACGTTCCACCATGGGTTTACCCTGCCGCTGCTCGGTGATGAGGTTCGCAGCACTGCTAGTGCTGAAGGATATCCAATCCATACCGGGACTGTAAAAGGGGTCCATGAAAGCAGCTGCATCGCCCACCAACACAAATCCATCACCTGCAAAGGTGGTGCTGTAATAAGCCAGATTTCGTCGCAGGTGCATGTCTTCGTCCTGGTATTCCGCATCCACCAGCATCTCGCGTCCCACAGGGTGCTTCATGAGGAAGGCCTTGAGCCGATCCCCAATTTTGCCTCCCTCGGAAGGGAACTCGACTAGGCGCTGATCAAACACAATGCCCACGCTGACATCGCCGCCTTTCAACGGGATCCACCAGCTCCACCAGCCGTCGCCGATGATGTGATTCGTCGCCGTATTACGGATGCCATACACCGCCCGTGACCACTCGGGATATTTCAGGGCCAGCTCGCGGCTGTCCCAATCCTTTACGCCTTTCCAGCGGGACCATACGGCCGCCGTGGGATGCTCCGTGTTGGACTTCCACCAGCCATTCTTCCGCGCCAGCACTGCCGCGAGGCCTGAGGCATCTACCAGCCAGCGAGCACTCAGTATACGGGACTGCCCATCATGCTTCATCTCCAGCGTCTGCAGGCCACCTTCATGGAGTTGCACATTGGAAACAGTCGCCGGGCGGATCAACTCGGCCCCTGCTAAGCAAGCACGGCGCAGCACTTCTTCATCAAAAGTGGAACGGTCGAGCTGATAGGAGGGAATTCGTGAAAGATACTTTGCCCCCAGTTCGCTGGCCTCAGAGACATTTGTCACCTCCTGATTTTCGAACCAGAAACGCAGCCCCTGTTTCACCAGATGGTTCTCATTCAGGTAATGCGTCAGCCCCAGCACCCGCCCCATAAAATACGCGCTAATCTCCACCGTCGCCTCACCGACACGGCGCGTCAGCCTGGCAGATTTCTCGATGATCAAAAGTCGGATCCCCGGGTTGTGACGGAGAAGAAGTGTCGCTGTCGCGGCACCCGAAAGGGCACCGCCGATGACAATGACATCGTAGATGGAGGAGTCGCCCGCGGGCTCGTGATTCGTGCTGTTCACAGAGGATGAATTTATTAAATGCAGTTAGGCCGCAGAGACGATTTCCTCATGCGCTCCACTAACCCGAGTCTTTCGAGCTGGAAGCACGTAAATGAATTAGTGACTGCCCGATGTGGTAACGAGGGAACTTCTCCCGCTCCAGCAGGAGCACATGAAGGCCCGCCTCGGCAAGGATAGCTGAAGAACTGACTCCCTCAGGCCCTCCGCCGATGACAATCACATCGTAGCTAGTGCTCATGAACCTCTAAGTAAGGCCAGAAACAATCATGCTTAAAATACTCTTTCAGCATCATCATGATGCCATTCAGGCATCATAAAAACCACCAAACACAGGTTCTCTCATTGCACATTTTGAACACCCGCACGATTCTGAAGAAGGCCGAAGATAACTAAAAGTGCACTCATGACTCAAGCCTGTTCCCAGCCCCTTCAAGACACCTCATGGGATGTCATCATCATTGGTGGAGGCCCTGCCGGATCGACGGCCGCCACCACTCTGGCGAAGGCTGGCAGGCGTGTTTTGGTCCTGGAAAAGGCAAAGTTCCCCCGCTTCCATGTCGGTGAATCCCTGTTGCCCTACAACCGGAAGATCTTTGATGACCTGGGTGTTTGGCCGAAGATCGAAGCCGCCGGTTTCATGGTGAAACGCGGGGCTCAGTTTCTCATGGGCAGTGGGTCCCATAAAGTGCGGCTGGACTTTTCAAAGGGGTCCTTCACCGAGTATCCTCAGTCCGTGCAGGTGGAGCGCTCTAAATTCGATGACCTCTTACTCAAACACTCCCAAGAATGTGGTGCCGTGGTGAGTGAAGAAAGCCTGGTCCTAGAACATCAGGTGAGTGCAAGCCACGTGACCGTCAGATACCGCACCGCCGATGGCAGAGAGCATGAGGTAAATGCAAAGATGATGATGGACGCCAGCGGACTTACCAACTTCACAGGTAATCGAGAGTCTCTACGCGAATACTACTCGGGGCATAAAAAGATCGCCATCTTTGGTCACTTTGAAAACCTGGATATGCCCCAAGGGGAAGAGTACGGAGACATTCTTATTGTTAGGCGCGAAAACTCCTGGTTCTGGATGATCCCCCTGGAGGCCAACAAAACCAGCGTTGGCTTGGTACTCGACCGCGAAGCCTATAAGGGTCTAAATCAAAAGCCCGAGGAGGTCTATGCCGATGCTGTGAAAAACACACCCGTCGTTCAGCAGCGCTTTTTAAACGCCGTGTCCAAAACGCCGCTGAGTGTGGTGACGGATTTTTCGTATCGCAATGACCGCTTGGTATCACCACGGGTCGTTCGCATTGGTGATGCCTCCGGGTTCATTGATCCCATCTTCTCCAGCGGCGTCTTGCTAGCCATGACCAGCGGCCAGCAGGGAGCGCAGGCCGTGCATGAAGCCCTGGCCACTAGCCTGCCGATGACCTCCGGAATGAAGCGCTACGAAAAAGACAATCGCCGCCGCATCGCCCAATACTGGGAATTCATCGAGAATTTTTACAAGCTTCACTTCGCCCAGATCTTCTTCCAGCCGCATCCGCGACTGAAACTGGTCTGTTCCATCAATGCCGTGCTGGCAGGGTGCACCAGTCTGCCATTCGCCGCGTGGTGGCGGCTACGGTTATTCTTCTTTCTGGCGTGGCTGAACAAGCGCATCCCGATCACACCACGGATCAAGATTAACTAAAAGTATGTATGTTATTTGAGATGCCTGGGGAGTGAGGTCACTCTGAGATCACCTTTAAGGTTCCACCTCTTCCAAGGGCTCACCTACGGGCTCCGTCAGCGGACCCGCGATGACCTGCTTGTTGGCAAAAGTGAGGATGAGGGCCACCGTGCTACTGGTAACGGGGCTGCCCAGACCACGACCACCCGCTCCGCTAAGGTCGGCCGGAAGAAGAAAATCAATGCTGGTCAGGGCGGCGGTGGTGCTGCTCAATTCCTGAAAGCTCCCACGACGGAGACGGAGGAACGGTTTCTCCATCTCGACGTTGATGACATTTTCATTTAGCACGGTGACCTTTCCGGTCCACATGGCCTGGCTGCTGGCGGCATCACTGTCCGTAAGGGTGGTGATGACCGCATAAAAACCACTATTACGGTCCGCCTCCACCTTTTGGATGAGGCCGATGCGGGCACCCCCACAACCTGGAGCCAGATCCCCCTCGCGCATCAAGAGACGAGGAGGAATGGAGGCCGAGGGATAATGTACAAGCACTAGGTCATTGGCAGCCGTAACGCCAGGCCCGCTGACTTTGGCCAAGACAAAGAAACCATTGTTCGTGCTCCAGTAACGAATGAAGGAGGCATAGGTCAGATCCATGCCCGACCGGATCTTTTTGCCCTTTTGAGCAATGAGATTCAAGAGATTGATACCGGAACCCCAAAGGCCTTCGTTTTCAGCCTTCGGCACGCCTGTGAGGGTGGCACGGATGAGGAGGGAACCATTGGCACTCACGCATTCGCCCAGGAAAGCCTCAAACACAGCAGAGGGATTCGCAGGTATAACAGGTGCCGCATTGCCCTTACGGGCGAGCAACACATCTGCCGCACCATTTCTGAACTGCACCAGAGCGGCATTGTTGGCCTTGGTGACAGGGACAGAGCCGCTGACCAGGGCAACGGGCACGATGGCGCGATCCGACCCCAGGGTGATGCGAGGCCCGACCTGGCCATAGTTCACGCCTGTGACAGGGCTGGGCGTGCCTTCGATGAGGCTGGCGATAGGCGCATTCCCAGGCATACCGAACATTAGGGCTGCGCTGTCTCCTGCCGCTGTGACGGTCTTTGTAGGCGTGCTGCGCAGACCCACGATCATCGCGGCACGGTTACTGGAGCTGCTGTTCACCATCTGGCCTAGGCTGCCAAGAGCCTGACCGGTGGCCAGGGGTGTGCCTTCGCCAATCATGGAGATGGCGCTGTCACCGTCATCCACCACCCAGTGCTCGTCATTGTTGGCCGTGATGCCAGCTCCTTTCAGCTTGGCATAAAAACTGGTGAAGCCGAAAATTGTATGCACAGGATTGGAGATGCCCGTCACGAGCGGCGAACCGGCAACCGGGGTGGACGTGACACCAGTACGCAACGCCAGACCAAACTCCTCACCCATTCGGCTCCAAATCCCCTGCGTCCTCCCCGCGGAACTGCCAGGACCACTCATGCTAGCTTGCAGCATCACATGGTTTTGCCCCTGCGAAGTGATCTGATAAGCATTGAAACCCGCATAAACAGCCTCCGGCGCACCCGGGGCAAAATCGCCTTTTTTGACCAGAGTGTTCACTCCAAGCCGACGTGAAAGCCCCTGAAAAAGATATACTGCGCCCGCACCGGTCCCCACATCCCTGTCCCCTGGAGAAGCAATAAGCGCCTGGTTACCGTAAATCATAGCGCTGCTGCCATAACGGGCATTGGTCGGCACATCCTGAACGCTCATCGAACGCAGTTGATTCCCGGTGAGGTTGTCGAAAAGAAAGGCGATGCCCGTGGTACCCGCAGACTGCTGGCCAAAGGGAGCGCTAATAAGCGACAGACTGCCTGAAAGCGAAACTGCACTCCCAAACTGCTCGCCACCTAAGCTGAAAGGGGGGAGATATTTTTTCAGGATAAATTTGCCCACAAAATTGATCAGGTAGGCACTACCCGTGTTCGCGAAGATGGAGCTTGTTTCAGACTTGGGAGAACCGACCAAGATCAAGTCTCCGTGAATGGCCACGCTGCTGCCAAAGGCATCTCCCGCCGTCGCATCAAAAGCAGGGGTATTTAAAACCCGCTGGCCGGTCGGGATCTCAAACACATGCACGGTGCCCGCGCCTGCCTTTCCCAGGCCAGTGTCGCCAGGTGCGCCGATGACGGCGAGGTTTCCACTGATGCCAACGCTGCTGCCAAAAACATCGTTCGTATTCGCCTCAGCCAGCGGCAGGCGCACTTTGCGGATGACATTCGTCTGCGGGTTGGTATCCAGCACCTTCATCATATAGACGCTGCCGGAATCTGTGCCGAGATCGGCTTGGTCATCCCCTGGGGAGCCAATGACAGCGACCGTTCCCTCAAGCGCCAGACACTGACCGAAAAAGTCCGGCAGACCGCCTGAGATATTGCTTTCCTGACCGACCAACTTGTTCAGTGGCGTGCCCTTTTTCAGGTCAAAGACATACACAGCGCCGCGGCCGCTGTCTGCACCCGGGGCGCCGACGATAGCAATATTGCCACTGACGGCCACGGCGGTGCCAAAGGCGTTTTCAGCAGCGGCATCATTGGCGGTCAGCTTGCGCAGACGTTTGCCCGTCTTGGCGTCGTGGACATAAACGGCACCAGCATTGGTGAAGAGAACGTCGTCGCCAGGATCACCCACCAAGAAGAAACGCTCCGTCATGGCCACCGATTTGCCAAATGCAGGTGTCTGCCCGGCGGTAGGCAGTGCTGGATAGAACTTTTGGATGACAGGCTCCAGCGCTATCACCTGCATTTGGGCCAAGCCCCCAAGACTGATCAAGCTGAGTAAAAGAGACTTTTTCATAATGAGGTGATGGTGAAGAGTGCGTGTGATCCCACATCCCTAGATGCAAGCTGTTATGAAGACTTGCGCTGAAAGTTCACCTTTGTTTCTGCCAAGCGGGCAGAAACAATAAAAAAGCCGGAGGGAAAATCCCTCCGGCCTTCTGAGATGATGAATTTGCTAGCGTGATTACTTGGCAGCCGTTTCCACCGGAGTGCCACCTTCTTTGAAGCAATACAGGTGAGTGTGGGTGGCGACGTAGAGGCAGCCATTGGCAGCGACCAGACCGCCCAGCAGCGGAGATGGGAATTCGATGGTCTTCAGCTCTTTGAGCTCCTTGCCTTCGGCCAGGATGAACAGTTCGCCTTCTTCATTGCCGATGTACACCTTGCCATCCGCGACGAGTGGGCTGGCCCAGATGTGGCCCTTGGTGTCGAACTTCCAGTACTCCTTGCCCGTCTTGGCATCCAGGCAGAACAGGCGACCGGTATAGTCGGCAATGTACACCAAGCCATCTTTGACGGCACAGGTGGAGATGGAGCGCTCGATCCCTTTGAAGGTCCAGAGAGCTTTGCCAGAAAGGTCACCCGTGCCTTTAGGGTCAATGCAGCTCAGCATGCCCACGCCTTCACCGTGCTCAGGGTCCTGGCCGATGGCGACGTAAACGAGGCCGTCATATACCACCGGGGTGCCGATGATCTCGCTCGGGCCGTCGTATTCCACATACTTGATCGGCTCACCCGCATCGTTTTTGCGATATTCAGGCGGGTTCGCATCATAGCGCCAGTATTCCTTGAGGATGTCAAAGTCGTCCTTCTTCTCGGTCTCGGGGGCCATGGAGTAAACCCAGCCGTCACCGGCGGCGAAGACGATCTGCGGCTTGCCATTGACCTCCGTGTAGGTCGGGCTGGACCAGGAGCAATGCAGCACGCGCTCGCTGGCCACATGATCCATCTCGCCCATGAGGGTGCCATCATTGGCGTTCAGCATGATGAAGCTGGGGGACTGCGGGGAAGGAATGTTGGTGTGAGTCCAGTCCACGCCGTTGCAGGTCGGGGCAAAGAGTTTGTCACCGATGATCAGCGGATAACCAGCCGTGGCGTTGTGCTGGAAAACGCCGAGTTCCTTGTACATGTCATACACCCAGATGATGTCGGCATCCTGCGGGCCGGGCTCCACCGGAGTCAGCTTGCCATCTTTGTCAGGCACAGCCATGAACTGGGCCTCTTCCTTCATGCCGTCGTTGCCGTTGGCCATGCCTTCGACATCCAGGCAGATGATCTGGCAGCGATTGCCAGGAACATAGGCACGATTGCCGACGATCGTGGGGCTGGCGCAGATGCCCAGGTACTCCCAGTCATTCACCTTGCCGCTGCCCATTTTAGGGGAAACGAGCTGCCAGAGGAATTTGCCCGTCTTCTCTTCAAAACACATCACGATGCCACGGTCACCGATGTTTTTCGGGTCGCGTGGAGTTTCGTTGTTTGTGCCGACATAGACTTTGCCATCGGCAATGATGGGCGTGCCATAGGTCTGAGAACCCAGTTTGGCCACCCAAAGGCAGTTCTTGGTGGTGCTCATGTCCACGTCTTCAGCACCAGGGCCTTTGTTGGCCTCTTCAGCATTGGGACGCAGACGGCCTGCGATCTTCGGCGCGGCCTTGGGACCGTACTTTTTCCCAGGTTCGAATTCCAGCGGCAGTCCTTTTTCTTCGGACACCATGTTGCGGCTCTTGCCGCCGCCCCATTCGGACCAGTCGGCAGCCTGAAGGGCAGAAGCGCTGAACAGCGCCAGGAGGAGGGTGGATTTTAGCTTCATGGAAAGGGTAGAGACAGAAAAGAAAATTACTTGTTCGGAGTGATGCTCAGATTATCCAAAAACACACGCTTCTGGTTCATCTGGCTGAAACCAAAGATGCCCGGGCTACCCTGCGTGTGAGCTTTGGCCACCTTGGCTTCCACGGTCCAGGCTTCAGGCTCAGGCTGGCCTTTTTCCCACACCTTGCCACGCACCACACCGCTGCCATCAGGGTTCACATCCACGCGGGTCTTCAGGGTGTACCAGGTGTTGGCAGAGACCTTGAAGTTACCTTCGACCTTCAGACGCTCGGGGTTGGAGCTGACTTCCAGCTTGTTGGCATTGCCGCGCAGGCAGATGAGGTAGCGCTGGTTGATGAAGCCGATGTCCGACTTCAGTCGAGCACTGCCTTCCGTGCGCACATCGGCCTGCATGGTGTAATTGGACAAGTGGGACGGAGCGACGAAGACTGTGCCGCGCTGGAAAAGCAGACGGTCAAAGGTCTTGGCGAACACCTTGTTTCCTTCGAGCTCGCGCACGTCGAACTTGAAGCGAGCACCGATCCACGGCAGCGGCGGGTAGGAGAACTTCACACCTTCGGAAGGCTGATCTTGATCCAGCGCGTAGGCCTCAAAATCTTCCGTCAGAGGCAGGTTTTTCAGCGCACGACCACGGATGGTTCCGAAGGTGCCATCACCAGCAGTGGCCTTGAAGGCGCCGGCGCTTTCCTTGGCATCGGCTGCCACCACCAGTTCACCAGCCTCGTTAAACTTGGCATCCATGGAGGCTTTCACCTTGGCTGTCGGTGGGATAAAGGACTCCCACTTCACGCCCTTAACGTCTTCGCTGACGACAAAACCATTGGCATCCACACTGCGGACGCGGAAGGCCTGTTTGCTGCCATTCATGATGACGACTTCAGCAGGGATGATCTGCAGCGCAGCAGGCTTGCCCGCTTTCGGGATTTCCACCACGGGGGCGGCATCCACCTTGATGCCACTGTTTGGAATCGGGAAGCTATAAAGCTTTTCCGTGGTCGTGACATACACCACGCCATCGCAAATGGAGGGGGCACCCAAGCACTGGCCATCGAGTTTGATCTCTTGGACGATTTCCGCATCTGTCTCGCTGGGCTTCACCACCACCAGCTTGCCTTCCATCATGGGGCAATACAGCAGACCATCCGCATAAACGGCCGAGGAATGCAGGTTGGCATTGCTGAGCTTTTTCTTCCAAAGCTCCTTACCCGTTTCGATATTGATGCAGTAGAGCTCGCCACCATCGGTGAGCTGATAAAGCATGTCACCCACGACCACGGGGGAGCTACTCGTTGCACCCAGGGGCAGACGCCACAGTTCCGCATCCGCGAGGACCGTGCCTTCCGGGGTGGTAGGCGCAGTGAGGGTTTCAGGCAGCTTGATCGCGACCATGCGGCCCTTCTCAGAGCTATCAATGTTTTCATCCCCATGGATGGCGATGAGCTTATTGCCCTTGTGCAGTACGACGGAAGCATTCACCCCGTTTTTGCAGATGGGCATCTTCCAGTAGGCTTTGCCGCTGCGGGCATTCACGCAGACGATGTGGCCGCAACCTGTGGTGTAATACATCACACGCTTGCCATCACGGGTTTCAAGAACCGGTGTGGAGAAGGAGCTGTCCACGGGCGGGCTGACGCCTGGAAGGGCCCACCACACCAGCTCTCCTGTCTTCTTATCAAAAGCGTAAGCGCGGTCAGCCGCAGGACCGTCGGCTCCCCAGTTGGAGAAAATAAAATGGGTGATCACCAGATCCCCCTCGATCACAGGGCTGCCCACACGGGCGTTCGGGAAGGTCATGCGGCCGAAATCTTCCATCAAAGGGATCTCAAAGACCTTTTTCCCATCCATCTCATAGCAAACAAATACGCCAGCATTGCTGACGAGGTAAATGCGCTTCGTCTCCGGGTCCACCGTCGGAGCACCGATGGAGTAGCGGTTATAAATGGAATCACTCAGGTAATCCGAAATCTCCACTTCCCAGAGCTTTTTGCCTGTTTTGGAGTCCAAAACGGTCAAAAGCTCGATCAAATCACTCGTTTCGCCTCGATAGCCCCAGAGAATCACCTTTCCGTCCACAATCACAGGCGTGCCGCGACTGCGTGCATCGTAAGTCCAGGCAGCCGCTTCGGGCAATTTGCCTGCACCCGTGTAATGTTCCAAACTCACGCCGTTTTGAAGAGGGCCGCGCCAGTTGGACCAATCATTGGCCTGGAGCGAAAAAGTCAGCAGGGACGCAGCGAGTGCGGACCACGAGGCAGTGCGGTGAATGCGGGGGATAACCATGTGAAAAATTCCTGGCTGGGGGTGGGCCACCAAAGTCAGCGCGTCCGGCACATCTTCAATCAGTTTCGCTGACTGAAGTCTGCCGGGCCACAAACCGACAGGTAGGGCGGAAGGAAGAAACGACTGAGAGGGAACGCATCTTTCCAGGGAAAGGATCCCTTTGAGAGGGGATAAACGCCGCCTTTCTTATTGCACTTATTCACATGAACAGTCATTTATGCACAAGACTGTCAAGTGCCTTTCTTCTAAAATTATCAGATTTTTCGCACAAAGACAGATGTCAAAAATGAGAAAACCTCACGTTTTTGCAAAAAACAACCCCTTGGGTTGACGGGAAGGGTAAAACTTTTTAACCTTATGACGTCTGTCGAAGCCTTGCGCTTGGCAGGCCACGATGTTGCAGCTTCCTCAGCTAAGACTTTCGTGCCAAACGATCCTCACTGTTGTTGGTTGCTGGATCGCAAACCAGACCCTCCGGCTCCGCATGCCGGAGGGTCTCTTTGTTTCAGGACATCATTCACAGATGCAGTGGCCACATCTTGAAGCTCATGATGTCTCCCATGAAGGATGACTCACGCATCAAACGTGATCTCGGGATACAACCGCGCGAGTGTGCATGAGAGACAATCCGTGACGAGTGGCAAAGCAGACTTGGAGAGCGCATCAGGCATCCCACCTTTCTCCACACCTTCTTTCCAAAGACGGTCCACACCATCGCCATGTTCATCCAGCACTTGCTCCACCACTTGATTCCAATGCGCAGGCTCCACACACTCCTGCCATTCGCCACGACCACGACCGAAGTGAGCCACGGCAAGGTAAGTCAGCATGGCTAAACGTACTTGTTCCCGAAAATGCTCACGCGACCAATGCAGTCGTTGATCACCACCTCGCACGAGGTTGTAGCTCTTGATCAAAGCATACGCACCGAGACCTGCGGCTAAGCCGCCGAGCAAGGCCCCACCGCCGAAGGTCATGCCACCCATCTTCAAGTCTGCAATGAGCCCCCCCATGGCCCCACCTGCCACACTGCCCACCACGCTCCAGATGGCTTCAGGCACGGGCTGAGGTGTATGGAACTGATCCTTGGCCAAAGCCCCCAAGGCACGCGCAGACTCACCTTCCAGACCATGCAGGCGGATGAGTGCATTCGTCGCGGCAGTGATGCGATCTGCCAACTGCGTGGCCAGTTTTTCTCTCGCCTCTTGATACTCCTTGTTGAGGTCGGTGCGGCCAATGCCCACTCGCTCCAGCAATGTTTCATTACGCACGGCCACACCATCTAATACAGCGGCGGTGAGCAGCTCCGAAAGCACGCGGCAGGACTGGCGAAAGACATCCACATTCCGCTGATGCCAGGCACGCTTGAGGTGCTTGAAGGCATCGGCCTTACGCTCAGTCAGTAGGGGTGCGAGTGACTCCATCAGCCGATCTTCCTGCACCCAGCAGCGGGCAAACGCATCCATGCGCAGAACATCGCGGACAAAGACATAACCTTTCAGGTGTTCACGCCACGCCGTCATCTCCGCCTCATCAGTTTCTTTCGATTCCAGGGGACCTGTCTGGTTCAGCAAAACCATCACCGGTTTACCCGTCCAACCTAAAATCTCCATCTCTGGGGCAATGTAAGCGGCTACCTCGGGGGGCTCGGTAGCATTGACGAGGTAGAGCACCACATCGGCTTCATCACGCACGTTTTTCAGCGCCTGCTGGCTGCACCAGAGGGGCTTGTCGGTGAGGCGATCCCATGTTTGGGAAAGGAACCATAACACGGGATTACGCTCGCGTTGCAGTCTCTTTAATAGGCGGGCACTGTCGCCAAAGCCAGGAGTGTCCCACAGCCGCAGCAGACGTGCGTCTTCTTCTAACAAAGTATAGGACTCATTAAAGAGGGTGACATGGGCGGCATCTCGCACCTCTCCCACATCCCGACGTAGCAGGGTGCGGGCGAGTGTGGTCTTCCCCGCATTCGTATGCGAGATGAGACTGAGAGTGACGATGTCCGAGGCGGGCGGAGTGATGCCTGGCGGGGGTGGCATGATGACGGGAGATGTGAACCCACTCCGACCACCTTCGCAACAAAAGCGATGAGTTCTTTTATCACAAAAACACAATCACCCGGCAGAAGGAGCGGCTGAAAGGCCCTCTTCAGGCTCAGTATGCCTATCCATGCGTGCGTTCATGATCTGTTTTGGGCTGGGCTGGGCTTCCTTTTCTAAAACCGCTGAGGAAGGCAGACCTCCTCACCTTTCTCACCACGCCCATTCAATCTTTGGCAGCGGGCGCAGTGAGGCCGGGTGTGGATGAGGACTCAGGGTGCGGGGAACAGGGTGAAAGGGCCTGCATCTTTGGGACCTATGAGATGCCCGTAAAATCCAGGGGCAAAACCTGCGCCTGAACGCGAGGGGATCAGCATCCCCCGCACAGGGTAAATGTTTTTGTTCGTCACGCCGTTCGGCATCATCAGATCCAACCCATCTGCGGTGCCGGTTACAAGCCCCGTTTTGACATCCACTTTCAAAAAGTAACGGGTCAGGTTAAGCCCCAGTGGCACGAGAAGATTGTCAGTCGTCAGAGTCAAGTTGGTGGGAATGTTCACGCCATCCGACTGAGCGTTACCGCTCACTGCACCAGCATTGCCATTGAAAGCAGCGTCCACCCGATTTCCAACAGGAGGCACGAAGTAGTCACGACCTCCCAGCCGCATGGCATGGGACTCACAACCCAGCGGCAGATACTTAGCCCCAACTTTTGCGGCAGGTTGACGGAAGAAATCCGCCTTACCCGACACCACCGTTTCCACTCGCCCAGAGATAATGTTAAAGCTCGAAAGCAGGCTGGCCGTTGCTGTGAGCTGGCTCTTCGTCCCCCCAATAAAGGTGTGGTGGCAAAAACTCCCATTGTTGGTGAGGGCCTGATCTGGCCCATTGCTGTCATTGAGCAGACGGGTGGAGAAAACAAAGGGCGTTCCTTCCCCTAACCAACCTTTGCCCGTGCAAAGCCCCGTCGGGCTGATGGTGAGTTTGCAGATGCTGTATCCAAACCCGGCATCATCATCCATGACGTAATTATAGACACCCGTACGCGGGCAAGGGGCCGCCTTGGTGAAAACAGGAGCTAGGCAGGCGAAAGTCACCACCGACTTATCTCCGACGCTGCCAAAGAGGCCCGCTTGGGGTTTCAAGCTGCCATTGCCTGTTACCTCCAGCTGCATGAGCACATTGACGGGTAACTGGCCCAAACGAGGCACTGAGATGGACACCGCCAAACTTGGCGATACGGCAGAGACAAAGGGATACGTTTTCGTTCCCATCACCAATTTGCCACTCACCGCACCTTTATCCGTTAAGGTGAAGATGACCTTGCCATAGTCCTCCATCGTGGGGTCTTGAAAGTCCACGCTCACAGCCAGCGCAGCCTCAAAGGAAACCGATTGGAATTGAACCAGCGGAGTCAGTAGGAACTCAATGTCCCTCTCTGCGAACGTATCCACCACAAAGTAGTAAGGAGTGCCCTTGGTCACGGCCAAGCGCAGTTTGGCGCGGGAACTGCCTTCGTTATCATCGTTCTTGGCCACCAGTGTCAGCTTCGTCAGGGCGGTACCGCGATACACCGCCATACTAGTATCCCCTGCACTGCCTGTGGTATCGGCTTGCATGTAACCATTGAAATCAGGTGTGTAACGATACCACACCGTGCGCATGGGCAGCACGCCAAAACGACGGTGTCCCGGCTCCCCCGCTTCCACCGTCGCCTCCACAGTCGTACTGATGGATGGGACGCCCAAAATGGGAACGGTAGCAGCGGCAAAGTTATCATTAACCGGGGGCACCGCCAGCGCAGGACGGCCCAAGCAGATGAATGCCAGAGCACCAAAGATAAGAGATGAGATTTTCATGAAGTGGAATGAGTCCACTCCCCATCTACGGAACCCTGGATCTGGGGTGGCGCGGTGCAGAAAAAATCTACGGCTCAGAAGATGTCGCTACGGGCAGTAACAGAATCTGCCCCGTTTCAGGTGCGGCTTCAGCCTCGCACAGTCCTACCGCAAGCCACCGTCCATCAGGGGAAAAACGCAGCGCTTCAGCCGTCTTTTCCAGTCGCAGATAAAACACCTCTCGCAGAGTATCCATCCGCCAAAAACGCAAACCCAGCCCAATCTCTGAAGAGACCAAGGTTTGCCCATCGGGTGAAAAAGCCACACCAGAAACCTCTTCGATGTGACCTCTCAGGACAGCCTTGAGTTGCCCCTGGGGCAAGTGCCGCAAATGGATATGGCCATTGATACCCGCTGTCGCCATCCACTCGCCCTCGGGAGAAAAAGCAATGTCACGTGCCCAATGCGGATCATTAGGAAAACGCTGGGTCCGATGCGTCTTAAAATCATGCAAAGCCAGCTCCTGCCAAGATGCCACCGCTAAGTAGCGGCCATCTGCCGACAGCCTCGCAGCCTTGACTTCAGACTCACCGGACAAGGGCTGCGTAAGTAGCTGTGGCACGACTTCGCGTCGGCCACTGTGGATGTCCAGCCTCACCCCAAGGCCTGGGGCCTGAAGGCCATAAAAATACGCTCCATTTTCACTGCATCCTGTTTTGAGAAAGGAGCCTCCCGCTTCTCCCAACGACCATGAAAGCCCGCCATCCGCTCGGCTTAAAATACCTTCATTGCGATTCCATCCCCATAGCTGGCCTTGATCGTCATAACCAGCCGCAGGGGCGGGCAGCCTTAACTTTTGAGCTTCTTTATTCAGAAGGTTTTGTTGCATCGTTTGTTGGCCTTGAGCCAAACAAATCGCTTTTGAATCTGGGGTAAAGATCAACGGCTCATAACGCGAGTGGGAGTAACGAGCCAGGGCCGCCATGCGATCCCCCGCCAAAGGAAAACCAAAGACTTTCAGCACACCATCCTTATCTCCGGTGGCCAAATATTGGCCTTGGGGATGCAGGGCCGCACACCAGATTTCATTTTCATGCGCGGCAGTGAGTTGCGCCACCTCTCGCCCGTCTTTCCAGGCGCGAATTGAGCGATCGGATGAGGTCGTGATCTGCGTTTGAGAGTCGGCTGAAAACGTCACGGACCAGGGTCTTAATGAATGCCCGCTCAAAGACGGCAGCCGCTCTGCGCCTGGCATGGAAAATCGGATCACGTCTGCCCCGCCTTGGAATAAGGACACGGCTAGACTCAGACCATCCGGCGCAAATTGCAGCGACCATACTGGGCCGGGGGTGGTTAGAAATTCAGGTGGCTCATGGTCCTTTCGCAAGTTCATCAACCACAGTCCGCTTTCCGTATCCGCGCGCCCCACATGGGTTCTCGAAAACGCCAACCAATCTCCCACTGGAGACAGAGCCACCGCTCGCCCCGGTTGAGGCAGCGTTTCCCATTTGGAGGGTGCCCCCTCACCCAACTTCCAGAGGGTGATTTCACCCGCCGGCTCATAATAAAAAGGCCCGGCAGAACTCACCGCGAGCAAGTCTGCTCGTTTTGCGAGACAGAACTGTGCGCCTTTGATTTCCCAAACAGGTTGGTCCTGACCGAGCTTGCGCAGACGAATGACACCGGCAGATTCGGCACAGATAAAAGACTCTTCATCCAGCCATTTCACCTGATTCAGTCGCGGTTTACCTGGAGCCAAAATCTGCTGCTCCATTTTCAGCCGACCAGCTTGGTCCAGACGCCACAGATTCAGCGATCCATCATGGGCACCACTCAGCAACCATTGGCCACTCGGGCTCCAGTCCAGCGTCGTGAGAATATGCCCATGAGCAGCGATGGAAAACAGCTCCTGCGGGGCCATCAAATGCTGCAGTAGATACCATTCGGGCCCGCGCAAATCACGCTCGCCCAATTCTGGAATGGAATCACGAAGAAGGCTGCGAGCCTGGGCGGTCAACCCCGCATTCAAGGCCCCCGCCGCCGCCGCAATGTTGCTGGAATAAAGCTCCACACGCCGGGCTTCCGCCTCCCGCTCAGCATGGCGCCAACCGAGGAAGGAACCCAGGGTGCCAGCAATGATCGCAAAAACCAACGCCACACTTAATGCCGCTAAAACAGGCTGCCTTTGCGCCCGGCGGAGAACCCGCCCCCAGGTGCTAACGGGCCGCGCGAGGATAGAATCCCCTCGGAGAAAACGGTCTAGCTCATCCGCCACATCCTCTGCACTGGCATAACGGGAAGCGGGTTTCTTTTCCAAACAGCGCAGGCAAATGGTCTGCAAGTCGAGCGGGATGGAAGGATTGAGCAATCGCGGGGCCACAGGCTCTTGCATCTCGGTCGCTGCCAGCAGCGCCGCTACAGAATCGGCCATGAAAGGAGGCCTCCCGGTGAGGCAGTGATACAGCACCGCCCCCAGTCCATACACGTCTTCAGCCACAGAAGGAGATGCTTCATGCAAACCCACACGTTCAGGCGGTAAGTAACCGGGTGAACCCAGGCTCTGCGCGCTGCGCGTGAGTGTATGCCCTGTTTGGGTAAAACGAGCCAGACCAAAGTCGGTCAATATCGGCTCCGTCTCATCTCTCAATAAGATATTCGAAGGCTTTAAGTCTCGGTGGATGACTCCTCGCTCATGGGCATGAGCCACGGCCCTGCCCACCTGCCTGACGATATGAGCGGAAAGCTCGGGAGTGAGTCGGTCTCGCTGCAACCGTTCTCCCAGAGAAAGCCCTTCAACCAACTCCATCGCAATGAAAGGCTGGCCTAACAATTCACCGACTTCATGAATCGCCACAATATTGGGATGATTCAGGCTGGCTGCCGTCTCAGCCTCTCGTTGAAAACGCTGCCGAAACTCTTGCGACGAAAAAGCTGCCCCCGGAAGAATCTTGACAGCCACCACTCGCTTCAGACTTTCTTGACGCGCCCGGTACACCACGCCCATACCACCGCGAGCGATTTCACCTAACAAGGTATAACTCGGCAAAGGCGGTGATTCCTCCGCACCTTCCATCAGCACACAAACAGGGCAGAGAAGAGCTCCCGAGCCCGCAGGTAAAATGGCCCCGCAGTCTGGGCAAGAAGTGGAAGGAGAATCTAGCACAAGGCTCATGTACGGAGTGGGCGCGGGCAGGTGGCGGATTAACCTCTGAGCAGCTCCGCCAAGTAGGCCATCTCCGCCTGGACTTCATCTGGAGATGCCACCGTATCTGCGATCTCCCTCTCCAAAAGCATGCGAAAACGTTTCCGAACACGCAGGGCAAAACTTTTCACCGCATCCTCCGTGCTGCCGAAACGCGCGGCCAACTCCTGGTAGCTGTAGGCCCCTGCTTTTTCACCCGCCACGTTTTCAAACCACTCCCCTTTGCCTCCCGCGGTGTATTCTTCCCGCAAGCAGGAGGTGGCCCTCTGCACCAGATCACGCGCCCATTGACGATCATAAGCACGTTCAGGTTCCGCCTCCGTCGCGTGTTCAATCAGGCAAACTTCGGATAGATCTAGCTCAAAGGGCACATGGGTAGCTCCCCGGCCCCGCTTTGCGGCCTGACCTTGGCGATGCACATCCGTGAGATAATTTTTAAAAGAGGCCAGCAGGAAGGTGCGAAATTTCCCTCGCGTGGGGTCTGCCAATCTTAAAGAATCCCGCGCCAGCAACTGGGTAAAGTAACCTTGCGTGAGATCTTCCGCATCAGCCCGACTGCGGCCACTGCCATAACAATAAACATAGAGCGGTCTCCAGTAGAGCTGACATAGCTGGGCGAGTGCCTCAGCGGCCTGCGGATCTCCCTCATCCACCGCACGTCTCACCATGGACCAGCGAGTGGTCTGAAAGGTGGTGGCCTCCGTTTTTTCCATGGGTGATTGAAAACTTATTACATCTCTTCCACGTGAATCTCTAGGCGCATTCAAGGTCATCACCGTGCAGAGCCCGAGCGGTCACGCTCTCTCTTTATTGGAACGCTTGTCACTCGCCCTAGTTTCACACCTGGAGCACTCCGCTTCATAAACAATCCTGCCAAGTGATGGCAAAGCCAAACCTGCCCGCAACATCCCCGCCTTTAACTGGGTATTGTGTGCCTGACCATGCACCGACTGCTCCTCCCAGCCCTTTTGTTTGCAGCCCTCCCTGCCATTGCTCTGCAAGAAACCTGGGAGACAGGCTACTCAGGCGATGATGCTCAAGGCAAGCAGGTGCTGGGGTATTGGAAATTTGAAACGGGGGAGGAATTGAAGGACAGCTCTGGCAAGGGCCATGACCTCGTGATCCAGGGTGCGGCCATCCGCGCCGAAGGGCGACAGGGACTGGGATTTGAGTCCTTTCCTGGTTTTCCCATTTCAGACAAGCCCCACTCGCTACGGGTCACAGGCACCGCCCCACTAACTCCCCCGGGACCGTTCACAATAGAGATGTGGATAAAGCCCAAGGCTGACTTTGCCAAGACCGGGCGCTGCTACCTCCTGGACAAACGCTATGTGCCAGACAACCACACCGACTATGCTTGGCAAATTTCTGAGCCTGACAAAGCAGGGTTACGCCACTTTACCGTCACCCTCGGTTTCGGCACCAGCTCGGAAACGTTTCACTCCGAACCGCTCACGATGACCGATGAATGGCAGCACGTGGCATTCACCTACGATGCGGCTGGCACCGTTACTTTTTATCGAAACGGGTCTCTCCTCAATCGTGTGACCAAACCTGGTTATACCGCAGTGGTCGCAGGCACCAAGCCTCTGCATTTGGGAGACCGGGTGGGCAGCAATTACGCAGGCTTCCCGGGTTTCATGGACGAAGTGCGCCTCTGTGAGGGAGCCCGTCAGTTTGAGTCCATCGCCCTCACCCTCTCCAGCACACGCCATGTTTGGCAGCGGATGGAGGCCAGTGAACCTGTTCTTCTCCGTTGCAAAAACCTCCGGCGCGAGAACGTGGCGGGGGCAGTCTTAGAAGTCACTTTTGGCGATCAAAAACAAAACTACCCCCTGCCCGAACTTCGAGCGGGCGCAGAACACACGATCCGCTTTGCCATCAATACCTGTCTCAAAGCAGGCAAGTACACGCTGCAAGCCCGGCTACAGATGGGCACTGCCTTCACCGATGCCACAGAGAGCTTTGAAATCGTCCCCCGCCCTGCCCCCTCCATGCCTGTGGTGATGTGGGGAGCAGGCCCCGAGGAAATGACGCGATTGAAGGACATCGGCTTCACCCACTTCATCGGCCTGCGCGCCTCCGCGCTTGAGGAAATCTGGGCCACCCGAATGGACAATCAAAAGACCCCACCACCTGGAACACCTGAAGAAATAGACAGGCAACGCCGCACCCTGGATGAAGCCCTCGCGCAGGGTCTCCAGGTCGTGGCCAGCTTGTCCCCCGGCCACTGGTTAGAGACCAAACCTGAATTGCTAAGGGTGGACCGCGCAGGCAAGCCATACGAGCGCCCAGCCATCGCTGCCTCCACGCCAGATCTCGTGCCGTTTTTTGAAAAGCTAGGCCGCAGTGTCTCTCGCGCCTATGGGCAACATCCCGCCTTCGCCGCGACCCTGATCAATACCGAAGTACGCGATGGCTCCCGCCCCTCCTTCAATGCCGTGGACCGCGACAACTACCGCCAGTTTGCCCAAGCGGATATTCCCGCTGAAGTGAATCTGCGCAGCGGAGTGGACTGGACGAAACTGAAGGATTTTCCACCCAATCGCGTGATCCCCGATGATCATCCAGTGCTGAAATACTACCGCTGGTTCTGGACGGTGGGCGATGGCTGGAATGGCCTGCACAGCGCGCTAAACAAGGGCATCAAAAGCGGGGCGCGTCGCGACCACTGGACGTTCTTTGATCCTGCGGTGCGCCAGCCCAGCATCAGTGGCGCAGGGGGTATGGTGGACGTGCTTTCTCACTGGACCTACACCTACCCAGATCCTCAACGCATCGGCCTCTGCACAGATCAATTGCTAGCCATGAGTGAGGCCAGTGGCCGCCGCCAGCGGGTGATGAAGATGACCCAGCTCATCTGGTACCGCAGCCAGACAGCCCCCATCAAAACGGGCCAACCGCAGGAAAGCGTGGCCTGGGAAGACCATGACCCCGAAGCCGCCTACATCACCATCGCCCCGATGCATCTGAAGGAAGCTTTTTGGACCATGATCTCACGCCCCATCGAAGGCATCATGTACCATGGTTGGCAGTCTTTGGTTCCGACGGATAGCCCTGGAGGCTATCGCTACACCAACCCCAACACCGTTCACGTCTTGAAAGAACTGATCCACGATGTGATCCTCCCACTGGGTCCCACGCTGATGAGCCTGCCAGACGAACGCGCCGAGGTGGCTTTTCTTGAAAGCTTCACCGCCCAGATGTTCGCTCGCCGTGGTGGTTATGGTTCTAACAACGGCTGGTCGGCCGATGTCTGGATGGCCCTGCAACATGCCCATGTGAGGACGGATGTTTTGTTTGAAGAAACGCTTTTAAAGAACGGCCTCAGCGGCCGCAAAATCTTAGTCATGCCAGAGTGCGATGTCCTGACTGAATCGGTCGTCAAACGCATCCAAGAATGGCAGAAAAAAGGTGGCAAGATCATCGCCGATGAATCCCTCTGCCCGGCTCTGAAAGCCGATGTCGTTCTGCCGAGCTACAAGCGAGAAAAAAATGCAACGGCGGACAAAGCCAAGCTCCTTTCTCTGGCGGCCACTCTGGGGCCTCAAGTCACCGCGCTTGGTCACCAACCGAAGGTCACGGCGGACAGTCCAGACATCATCCTGCGCACGCGTCGGTTTGGCGAAGCTCTTTATCTCTTTGCCATCAATGACCGCCGCGAGGCAGGCACCTATGTGGGCCAGCATGGTCTCGTTTTAGAAAATGGTCTGCCCACCCAAGCCACGATCACGCTGCATCAAGACAGCGCCAGTATCTATGATCTCACCCGCGGTCGCCTCATCATCCCGCAGCGTGATGCCACGGGCAGCCTGCACTGGAAGGTAGATCTCGGCCCTTGTGCTGGGCACTTCTACATGATCCTACCCAAACCCCTGCTGCAGCTTAAAGCCGACCTTCCTGCGAGTGCTAAACGCGGCAATAGGGCAGAACTGCACGTCACCCTCACAACGACCCAGGAGTCCCCCCTCAAAGCTGTGTTACCCCTCCAAATCGAAGTGCGCGATGCCAATGGCAAACCCACGGAAGGCAGTGGCTTTTACGCCGCAGAAAATGGCATAGTAACTCTACCTCTGGATATCGCCTCCAATGAAGATCCCGGCACCTGGGAAATCCGCGTGACGGAACTAGCGTCCAAGATGGAAATGACCCGATGGATGACGATAACACCATGACAGCGACAATCGTTTGGTCACTTCAAAATGGTTGTACCGACCCCTGATATTTAAATAAATTATTTATTAACACACAAGTATTTAACTTATAAACAAGTTGTTTACATGCCGCAGTGCGGTATGAATCGGCATGTCCGATCCACGCAACGCTGCTCACGATAAAAAAGTCAGCCATGACAAGAAACACCAGGTAGAAGCCGAGGCGAACAAACCCGAAGCCAGCGAATCTACCACGGAAGTCGAGGCGACTCAGCTTCCCGCAATAGCATCCCCAGAAGCTGTCGCTAAACATGAGGCGTCCCTCTCCGTGCTCACCCAAATCAAAGATATGGAGTTTCATTCAAGGGCCAATCTGGCCCGCCTGGGCACACTGATGCTCACGGTGGAAGATGAACTCAAACAAAAGACCTTCGCGGTTGCCTTGGGAGACCTTTTTTCTGCCCAGGATAACCTTCAAAATCAACTCACGGCTTTTATCAGTGCTTACCAGATGGAATGTGAAGTGATGTAATCTGCACCATGCATTCTGCCCATGTTTTCCAGCTTCCTATGCGCATTGCATGGTCATGCGTGCCAGCCGACCTAGGACGATAACGTGGCAAGGAAGTTGCTTGAGATCTTGACCCGAAGGTTTCCAAATTACACCTTCGAACGACACCTAATCAGACACCTATGAAAGACGCTCTCTACCTCAGCCGCTCCTTTGTTGAATTTGGCCCCTTCCCAACAGCTGAAATGCTCAGCTTCTACAATCGTGGCCTCCTGGCAGATAGCGACTACGTGCGTGGCGAGAGCTCTGAAGACTGGGTGCATGTGAATGATTGGGCGGCCAGCCTCCCCCTCGCTGAGCCGCCGGCACCAAAGGCCAAAAAAGCGGTCTCCCCGACTCCCAAGGCAACTCCCCCAGCCAAAAAGGCCACGGCTAAAAAAGCCGCGACCAAGAAGGCGAAATAGTGACGCTCGGTAGCAGGATAATCTTCTTGCCTGGGAGGGATGCGCCCCGCTAGAACAGGCAGCGCATGTCCTTCCTCTCCCGCGACGCTACCATCGCCGGTCCGGGTTTTTCCCGCTGGCTCGTCCCTCCCGCCGCCATCGCCGTGCACATGTGCATCGGCCAAGTGTACGGCTTCAGCGTGTTTAAAAAACCGCTGGCCAAAGTCCTGGGCATCACAGCTCCTGGCGCCGGTGACTGGACGGAGGCTGATGTGGGCGTGGCCTACTCCATCGCCCTCGCTCTGCTAGGCCTGTCGGCGGCGGTCTTTGGCAAGTGGGTGGAGCGCAGTGGCCCACGTAAAACGATGGTCGCTAGCATGATCTGCTTTTGCAGTGGCCTGGTGCTCGCGGCCTTAGCGGTCAAATTTCACCAACTGTGGTTGCTCTATGCCGGGTATGGCATCATCGGCGGCATCGGCCTTGGGTTAGGCTACATCGCTCCCGTTTCCACCCTCATGAAATGGTTTCCTGATCGGCCCGGCATGGCCACCGGGATGGCCATCATGGGTTTTGGTGGTGGGGCTCTCATTGGCGGGCCCTTGGCGGAGGAATTAATGGCCCGCTTTACCTCCCCCACTTCGGTCGGGGCTATGGAGGCTTTCCTGATCATGGCAGGGCTTTATGCAGCCATGATGCTTTTTGGAGCCTTCATTGTTCGTGTGCCACCAGAGGGCTGGAAACCGCAAGGTTGGGTGCCTAAAGCACAAACTGATAAGCTAGTGACCAATGCCAGTGTGGCCGTGGACACGGCCTGGAAGACGCCTCAATTTTGGCTTCTTTGGGTCGTGCTTTGCATGAATGTCAGTGCCGGTATCGGCATTCTCGGCCAGGCCTCGCCGATGATTCAGGACATGTTCAAGGTCACACCCGCCGCTGCAGCAGGCTACGTCGGCTTGCTGTCACTCTGCAATTTAGCGGGCCGCTTCTTTTGGTCCTCCATGTCGGACATCATCGGGCGGAAGGGCATCTACTGCATCTATTTCATTCTCGGAGCCGGGCTTTACCTCAGTGTGCCATGGACTCAGGGCCAGGGCAGTGTGACACTCTTCGTCGTCGCCACCGGTCTCATCCTCACCATGTATGGCGGCGGATTTGCCACCATCCCTGCTTACCTTCGGGATCTTTTTGGCAGCTACCAAGTCGGGGCCATCCATGGGCGGCTCATCACCGCTTGGTCCATGGCCGCCATCATCGGGCCTCAGCTTGTGGACCGGCTCTCCGTAGCCAACAAAAAAACCATGCCACCTGAGCAGGCTTACAATTCCATCTTTTATCTGATGATTGGCCTGCTCACAGTCGGCCTCCTGGCAAACCTGCTTGTCCGTCCGGTGGATCCTAAACATCACGTCAAAACCATCGCCTGATTGCCCCCATGAAAGCTGTTCTCATCTGGCTCGTCGTTGTGATCCCTCTTTCTTGGGGCGTGACCAAATCCGTCCAAAAGTCCCTCCCCCTCTTCGGCATTGAGGTGAAAAAGTAACCTCGCCCTTCCCCTCAGCCCAGAGGGAAAGGCGGTTGCAGGGCCACACGGCTTCTTTATGGTGGCGGCCCTCTCTCCCGCCATGTCTGCCCCGCATCTCCAGCCTGATCTGACCACTTTTCGCACGCTCGCACAGAAGGGCAACCTTGTGCCAGTGGTCGCAGAACTGACGGCCGATTACGAGACCCCGCTGTCCGCGTTCCAAAAGATCCACGATGGCCGCTGCGGCTTCCTGCTGGAATCTGCCGAGCTCACCCAGCATTCGGGCCGTTACAGCCTGCTCGGCAGTTCTCCGCGCATGATCTTCACCGCCAGAGGCAAAGAGATCGAAATCGAAGAACGCGGCAAGATTCGCACCTACACCACGACTACCGATCCCCTGGAAGAGCTGAAAAAGCTCATGGCCCCCTTCCAGCCGCTGGAGTCCCACCCCATCCCCGTTTTCCACGGTGGAGCCGTCGGTTACCTGGGCTATGACATGGTGCGCTTTTTTGAGCCCACCCTTGCGCCACCGCCGAAGGATGAATTGGGCCTGCCCGAGATGGTGTACATGATCACCGACACGGTCATCATCTTCGACCATCGCACCCGCCGCATGTCGCTAGTGGCCAATGTCCACACCGATGAGCATGCCACCCTGGAGGAGGCCTACACCTGGGCCCAACAGCAGATCGCGACGCTCATGGAGAAGCTGTCCCAACCGCTCGCCGTCAAGCCGCTGCAGACCATCGCCCCTGTCAGCTCGGAGCAAATGCCAGCCCCCGTCAGCAACACCACCCAGGCCGAGTACGAAGGCATGGTGCTGAAGATGAAGGAATACATCGGCGCAGGAGATATTTTCCAAGGGGTGCCCTCTCAGCGCTTTGAGACCGACTACACCGGCACTCCCCTGGATCTCTACCGTGCGCTGCGCCATGTGAATCCTTCCCCCTACATGTTCTGCCTGCAGTTCCCGCAGGGTTTCTCGCTCGTCGGCAGCTCACCTGAAGTGCATGTCAAATGCCTCAACGGCCGCATCGACATCCGCCCCATCGCTGGCACCCGCTGGAGGGGTAAAACCCGCGCCGAGGACGATGCGCTGGCCGATGAACTTCTGAACGATCCCAAAGAACGCGCCGAGCACATCATGCTGGTGGATCTGGCCCGTAATGATGTCGGTCGTGTGGCCGAATATGGAACCGTCAAGGTCAGTGACCTGATGATCATCGAGCGCTACAGCCACGTCATGCACATCGTTAGCAATGTGGATGGTCGCCTCAAAGAGGGCAAAGACGCCTACGATGTCATGCGGGCCACTTTCCCCGCCGGCACCGTCAGCGGCAGTCCCAAAGTCCGCGCCATGTCCATCATCAACGAGGTCGAAAAAAGCAAACGCTGCGCCTATGCCGGTGCCGTGGGTTACTTCGGCTTTGATGGCAATCTAGATTCTTGCATCGCCCTGCGCACCTGCGTGCTGAAGGATGGCAAAGCCTATGTCCAAGCTGGTGCTGGAGTGGTGGCAGACTCTGACCCGACCTACGAGTACCGCGAGACTGTCAACAAGGCCACCGGCATGCTGCGTGCCATCGAGTGGGCACGCCAGTTAGGAGCCTGAGTTTGGACCGCCTAAAGTGACCTGATTTAGGGTATCAAAAAGGGGCTTGTGCGTGATGCACAAGCCCCTCTTCTTTGACCCGTTTTGATGATCGTTTACTTAACAGGCAACCACTGCACCGCATCCACAATGACGTGACCTTTCGTGCCTTCATTGCTGATCTCGACCCAGCCAGATTTACCCGCCTCAAAGGTGAAGCTCCCCACAGGTTGAAATCCATTTTCCCCGACTGGCTTTTTCTTCTGATTCAGCATCACCTTGGTTTCGCCTTCCGCGTGATGAATGATCACTGGCACAGCCCCAGCCCGATTTGCTAGCGCACTGTAAGCAATGGCAATTTGATAGCGACCGCCTTTAACAAGGTAAGGAGTAAAGCGCGCGCGGCTCTTGCCTTTATTCTCATCATTGTCATGGCGATAGCCCCGCTCCACGAAACCAGGGGTGGTGTGGCCTTCCGTCTCAAAGCCTGTCAATTCCGCATCGTTATCATCCAGCACGATCCCGGGTAAGCTGGCCTTTTTGAAGGAACTCACCTCCGGGATCGGAGGTGACTCAAAGTCCAGCATTTGGCCATCCTGCAACAAACGCGCCTTCAGCTTCTCATAGTCAATGCCCTGGACGGTCGTCCCTTGCTCAATGGCATGCACGGCAGCCGTGGCAGCACTCTGACCTGTGACCATAAAGACGGGCTCCATGCGGATGCTGCCATAAGAGATGTGGCTGGCGCTGAGGCAAATGGGGACCAGCAAGTTGGTGCATTCAGAAGCCTTGGGACGAATGCTGCGATAGCTGATGGGGTAAGGGCGGCTGCGCACCTGCACATCCCCTTCATTCCTCACAAAACCTTCCTTCGTGACATAACGCTGGATGTGATGGCTATCCATGTTGTAGGCCCCCATGCCAATGCTGTCCTCGACGACTTCCAGGCGCTTGCAGTTCTTTTCCGTCATCACGTAGTCCCCGATCATGCGCCGGGCCTCACGTACATAAAGCTGGCGCGGGAAATTGTGGTTATCGGTAAATTCATCCTTCGCTAGTCCCAGCTTTTGGAAAGCTGCCTGGATGTGCTTCGGCACACGTGGGTGGTGAGCATAGGTCCACATCAGCCCCTTCTGCCAGTCTTCATGGGCTTTCCAAATCTTCGCCCGCGTTTCATAATCGGCCTCCGGATAGTCCCAGTTTTGACCGATAAAATCGGTGCTGATGGCAAAGTTATTATTCGTGTCGGTCTTGCGATTTGGCATCCAGCTCGGTGCCCAGGAAATGCGTTCATCACCCGCTTCGACATTGCGCAGCGCCAGCTCAAACCAACGCTCATCGTAGTTCTCAGGCTTTTCCCAATCGCGTCGATTCGCCGCGTCATCCGTCGTGCACATGCGGAAGTTGTAGGCCTGCACCTTGCGGTCCCCGCTGAATTCGACGCCTGGGTCTTTTTCAATGCCTGGCAGTAGCCCACTGCTAGGATCTCCCGGTTTGATATACGGGTCCACATTCTTCGTGAACTGATGGCTGTGGCTATGCCCCACCTGCACACCATTGAGTTGTTCTCCGTAAACACTGTTCGCCTCACGGCCGACGTGATACTTCACACCCGCTTTAGCCATCAGATCCCCTTCGTAAGTGGCGTCAATGAACATAGGTCCGATGAATTCACGGCCGCTTTCCATGACGATTTTGGTGATTTTCGTCCCTTCTTTCACCACGCCTTTTTTGAGATCCAGACGCTCCCCCTTCACCACCGTCACACTGCCTTCCACAGGCTTTAACATAGCGTCATAAATTTCGGAAGCTGCGTGAGGCTCAAACGTCCACATCGTATCTTCGCTGCCCGTGTTGCCGTGGGGCTTGCGGGCAAAGTAAGCTTCGCGAGTCTCCTGCTTCCACTTGGCGGCATCGTTATAATATTTGAAGACATTCGCGTAAAACTCGCGCGACATGCCGCCAATGGCTTTTTTATTGCCAATGTCCGTGGCCCCCAAGCCCCCAGTGGTCAGTCCGCCGAGGAATTGTGTGGGCTCAATAAGAATGGCCTTTTTCCCCATGCGCGCCGTCTGGATCGCCGCCGTGATCCCGCCCGAACTGCCTCCATAAATAATCACATCCGCAGAATCTGCCGCAGCCAACAGCGACGGTAAAAGGAGAAAAGAAGCAATGAAAGAACGAGTCATGGTGAGCAGAGAATGCCGTGCCGAAACAGCAGAATCTTTCAGGCAAGTAAGCGTAAAGGCCATTATACAACTCCCTGATGAATCATGATTTTACTTTATAACTAGAGAGTCTTCGTTAACGCATGCTCGAATTATTAACGGAGACAAGTGGTCGGCAAAGATTCCTTTATGGCCGGATCGGTATTGGAATGAATGAGGGCTTTTGTTTTTCGCCGGCATTATTTGGATTTTTCCGTGGGTGATCGCGATCGTGTTGCTCCTCTCCTGCATTTTTGGGGAGTGGTAGAACCTTCTGCCTACCAGTTGAGGATTTTTGATCCTGGCGCAGGGTGAGGCGTATCCTGAGACAGCTTCCGGTTTCCTTCATGAACATCTTTCCACTTGTCGTCCGTTATGGCACCATTGCTGTCGCTGTTTTCGGCGTGTTCAGCATGACTCAGGTGTTGGATCAAATCCGCGCTCAGGAGACGGCGATCCCGCCTCCACCCGTCAAGCCCCCCGAAAAGCCAGTGGGCACACGCTTGGCGGCTACCGGCATCATTGAGGCCCGGGAAGAAAACGTGGCCATCGGCACCCCCATCGCAGGATTGGTGACGAAGGTTCTGGTGAAGGTGAGTCAGCAGGTGGATAAGGGGGATGCTTTGTTGCAACTGGATGAGCGCGAACTTCAGGCCCAGCTCATCCAGGCTCAGGCCGCAATCGCAGTCAATCAGGCCCAGCTCGATGTCGCACTCGCCCAAAAGCTCAAGGTTCAGGACAATCTGGATCGCCTCAAGTCCATCACAGATCAACGTGCCGTGAGTCAGGATGACGTGAGAAACCGTAGCAATGACCTCACGGTCGCCCAGGCGCAGGTAGGCTCCGCCGAAGCGCAACTCGCAGCCGCCCAGGCGGATGTAAAGCAGATTCAAATGCTCATCGAGCGCCTCACTATCCGTGCTCCGCGTCCCGGCACCATTCTTCAAGTGAACATCCGTGAAGGAGAGTTCGCCTCTATTCAAAATCGCTTGGCTGCCATGATCCTCGGCGATTTGGATAAGCTTCAAATCCGTGCCGATGTGGATGAGCAGAATGCGATGCAGGTCCGCAAGGATGAGGATGCAGTCGCTTATGTTAAGGGTGATTCCAAGTCAGCCTTACCTTTGAAATTTGTTCGGATTGAGCCGTTCGTTATTCCCAAACAATCCCTCACGGGAGCGAGCACGGAACGTGTGGATACCCGAGTCCTGCAAGTCATCTATGAACTCTCAATCCCTGAGGGAAAACAGCTCTATGTAGGCCAGCAGGTGGATGTAATGATTGGAGGAGAAAAAAAGGTCAAGCCCAAATCATGAATCTCGTCGAACTCGCCCAACGGCTCCGGCAAACCCGTCTCGATAAAGGCCTCACCTTGGATGAAGTCGCTGCGGCGTCTGGAGTCGGCAAAGGCATCCTTTCCAAAGTTGAAAACTTTCGAGTAACCCCCACCCTGCCAACTCTCGCTAAACTCAGTGAAGCGCTCGGTGTGAAACTATCCGTCTTATTGGATGGGCTGGATGCCCGACCGCGTATCAGCATCGTGAGGCGAGAGGAAAGGAAGTTGATCGAGCGCGACCGCACCCAATCCAACATTGACTATGAATCCCTGGCACATCGACGGGCGGACCGCGCCATGGACCCCTTTGAACTGCGTATTCCCGCCCACGGAGGTCGAGTCGAGGCCATGCCTCATGAAGGAGAAGAGTTTTTGATCGTGCTGGAAGGCAAAGTCGCCTTTGAGTTCGACCAAGAGACCTACCAACTGGAAGCCGGCGATAGCCTGTATTTTGACGCAGAGACCAACCACCGCCTCTTCAATGAAACTGCCACTGACGCACGGGTGCTCTGTGTCTTTTTAGGGCGACGCTATTAACCAGTAGCTAGAGGTGATCTCAAAATGATCCCCAATTAATAACCTGCGCCTTCACATCAAAGGCATACCTTTGGGAGCGAGTGGAAACTAAGCCTTATCGAAGGGCGGGCAAGGCCGACGCCGTTAATGTTGGAGTCCTATGTGAGTGACCGCTGGGTAATATATCATCCAACGGTATCTAATCCTCAAACGGCCCGTTTTCCGATATCCACGAGATAAAAGTCCAAAAAAAACCCCCTTCTTCATTGCTGAAGAGGGGGGTTATAAACTGGCGGCGACCTACTTTCGCAGGGCCTATCGCCCAACTATCATCGGCGCAACAGCGTTTCACTTCCGTGTTCGGAATGGGAACGGGTGGTGCCACTGTGCCATGACCACCAGACTGCTGACCAGATCTTCGTCTGATCAGTGTGTCTGAGGGCAAGGAACTTCTTCAGTTCCTTGACAACTGCATACAGGGGTAAAAACAATTTCGGTAAGCCAGACGGTGTGTCTGATTTGAAATGGAAGCAATGTAAGACAAACGGATGATTAGTATCTCTAAGCTGAACACATTACTGCGCTTGCACCCGAGACCTATCAACGTGGTAGTCTTCCACGATCCTTCAGGGAAAATTAATCTTGGGATGGGCTTGGCGCTTAGATGCTTTCAGCGCTTATCCCTTCCGCACATAGCTGCCCAGCGATGCTCTTGACAGAACAACTGGAACACCAGAGGTGCGTTAATTCCGGTCCTCTCGTACTAGGAATTAAACCCCTCAATTTTCCTACGCCCACAGAGGATAGAGGACCGAACTGTCTCGCGACGTTCTGAACCCAGCTCGCGTACCGCTTTAACCGGCGAACAGCCGGACCCTTGGGACCTTCTCCAGCCCCAGGATGCGATGAGCCGACATCGAGGTGCCAAACCTTGCCGTCGATATGAACTCTTGGGCAAGATCAGCCTGTTATCCCTAGCGTACCTTTTGTCCGTTAAGCGACGGCAATTCCACATTAAACCGCCGGATCACTTTGGCCCACTTTCGTGTCTGTTCGACTTGTTAGTCTCACAGTTAGGCTGGCTTATGCCAATGCACTCAACACGTGATTGCCAACCACGCTGAGCCAACCTTCGCGCTCCTCCGTTACTCTTTGGGAGGATACCGCCCCAGTAAAACTGACCGGCTGACATGGTCCCACGCCCGGATGACGGGCCGCGGTTAGATCGTTCAATACCTAAGGGTGGTGTTTCATTGATGGCTCCATGTTACCCGAAAGTAACACTTCAAAGCCTCCCACTTACGCTAAGCATAGAAACCAAACGACCAGTGACAGCTTACAGTTAAGGTGCATAGGGTCTTTCCGTCCTTCTGCGGGTAAGCAGCATCTTCACTGCTATTACAATTTCACTGAGCCCCTCGTTGAGACAGCGGACAACTCGTTACACGATTCGTGCAGGTCGGAACTTACCCGACAAGGAATTTCGCTACCTTAGGACCGTTATAGTTACGGCCGACATTCACGGGGACTTGGGTTCAGAGCTTCGCCTTACGACTAACCCCTTGCCTTAATCTTTCCGCATTGGTCACGTGTCACATCGTATACTTGGACTTTCGTCTTGGCACAATGCTGTGTTTTTGATAAACAGTCGGTTGTCCCCTTTCACTGCGACCCAAATAAATTTGGGCATCCCTTCTTCCGAAGTTACGGGACTAGATTGCAGAGTTCCTTAACGAGGTTTCACTCTTACGCCTTGGTATATTCTACCCACCCACCTGTGTCGGTTTGCGGTACGGGCGGCCCTGGAAAGGGGCACAGGCTTTTCTAGGCGCTCAGTTCAAGAGACCAGGCTTGGATCGCTCCGCACCCTTCTGCCACTTTCAATCGGCATGCTCTCTCCCCTGACGCGAACCTGTGCTTTAACCAAAACCGGTACAGGAATATTAACCTGTTGTGCATCGCCTACGCCAAACGGCCTGGACTTAGCTCCCGACTAACCCTGGGATGAAAATCATTGCCCAGGAAACCTTGGGTTTACGGCGGACGGGGATTTCACCCGTCTTATCGTTACTTATGTCTGCATCCTCACTTCTGTAAACTCCACGGTCAGTCACCTTCACGCTTCAACGCTTACAGAACGCTCCCCTACCAAAACATTGCCCTTGGACAATGTAGTCCAGAGCTTCGGTATAACGCTTATCGCCAATCATTTTCGGCGCAAGACCTCTCGATGAGTCAGCTATTACGCACTGTTTAAATGGTGGCTGCTTCTAAGCCAACATCCTCACTGTCAATGAGATCTCACTTCCTTTCCACTGAGCGTTATTTAGGCACCTTAGCTGCTGAGCTGGGCTGTTTCCCTTTCGACAATGAAGCTTATCCCCCACTGTCTTACTGCCATGCTTCGTTCGAGGGTATTCGGAGTTTGATTGAGGTTGGTAGGCGGGTATGCCCCCTAGCTCATTCAGTGCTCTACCCCCCTCGATAAGCGCATGACGCTGCACCTAAATACATTTCGGGGAGAACCAGCTATTACGGGGTTTGATTAGCCTTTCACCCCTACCCACAGCTCATCCGAGAACGTCTCAAGGTTCACCGGTTCGGTCCTCCACGTCCGATTAAAGACGCTTCAACCTGGCCATAGGTAGATCACCACCGCTTCGGGTTCAGCCCGTGCAACTTGTCGCCCTATTCGGACTTGCTTTCGCTCCGCCTCCATCCCAGAAGGACTTAGGCTTGCCACACAGACTGACTCGCAGACTCATTTTGCAAAAGGCACGCCATCACCGGACAAGCCGGCTCTGACACCTTGTAGGTATGTGGTTTCAGGTATTATTTCACTTCGCTCACGGCGGATCTTTTCACCTTTCCCTCGCGGTATTTGTTCACTGTCGGTCACCAGCGAGTATTTAGCCTTATGCCGTGGTCGGCACAGATTCATGCGAAGTTTCACGTGTATCGCATTACTCAGGGTACCTCTAGGCGTTGTTAAGTTTTCGGTTACGGGCCTTTCACCCTCTGTGGAGCGACTTTCCATCCGCTTCACCTAACTCTTCAACTACCACATCGAGGCCCTACAACCCCAGGAGGAAACCTCCTGGTTTGGGCTGTTCCGCTTTCGTTCGCCACTACTGACGGAATCGCTTTCGCTTTCTTTTCCTCGCCCTACTGAGATGTTTCACTTCAGGCGGTTTAGCGTCTCTGCTCCTATGTATTCAGAGCAGAACGATACGGTATGAACCGTATCAGGTTATCCCATTCGGAAATCTCCGGATCAATGCCTGTTTGCGGCTCTCCGAAGCTTATCGCAGCTTACCACGTCCTTCATCGCCTGCTGGTGCCAAGGCATCCACTACATACCCTTTAAATCTTGCATTGCTCTAAAACCATTTCAGTGGCTTCGCTCCGAAGAGCTAACCGAAATTAGATTTAGAACACACTTACTTTCATTCATTACTTGAAACCTTTTCAGGTCCCAACGTCTGACTCTAATAAAATTGTTTCTTTACCCTGTATGCAGTTGTCAAGGAACTATCAGTTCCACAAAAAACAGTCTCACATCTTAATCAAATGGTGGGCAGGACTGGACTCGAACCAGTGACCCCCGCCTTATCAAGGCGGTGCTCTAACCAACTGAGCTACATGCCCTTTTGGAGTTGATCACTTGGTCATCAGCTCGATTAAGCCTAACCTCGTCCAACTTGTGGTGGAGGTTAGGAGACTCGAACTCCTGACATCAAGCTTGCAAAGCTAGCGCTCTACCAACTGAGCTAAACCCCCTGCTCAAGATGCTCTAACCAAAAACGAAAACTAAATTGTGCGCTGCAGTCACTTCCTGCACAGATAACATTGTTTGTGAACGCTTTCACGTTTCACACACTTTCCTCCACATTGCTGCTTCAGTTAAGTGTCGACCTTGTTCATAGAACGAGTGTGAGACACTCATGAACATTCTCCATAGAAAGGAGGTGATCCAGCCGCAGGTTCCCCTACGGCTACCTTGTTACGACTTCATCCCAGTCACCAGTCTTGCCTTAGGGCGCTGTCTCCTTGCGGTTGACTCACGCACTTCGGGCGAAACCAGCTTCCATGATGTGACGGGCGGTGTGTACAAGACCCGGGAACGTATTCACGGTACCGTAGCTGATGTACCATTACTAGCGATTCCAACTTCATGTAGTCGAGTTGCAGACTACAATCTGAACTGAGCCCAGTTTTACTGATTTCCTCCACCTCGCGGTTTCGGTTCACATTGTGCTGGGCATTGTAGTACGTGTGCAGCCCTGGTCGTAAGGGCCATACGGACTTGACGTCATCCCCACCTTCCTCCTCGTTGATCGAGGCAGTCTGATTCGAGTGCTCCGGTAAACCGGGTGGCAACAAATCACAGGGGTTGCGCTCGTTGCGGGACTTAACCCAACATCTCACGACACGAGCTGACGACAGCCATGCAGCACCTGTGCAAAGCGAGTATTGCTACTCTATCAGGCTTTCACCTGAGACACAGTGCATGTCAAGACCAGGTAAGGTTCTTCGCGTTGCATCGAATTAAGCCACATACTCCACCGCTTGTGCGGGTCCCCGTCAATTTCTTTGAGTTTTAATCTTGCGACCGTACTTCCCAGGCGGCATACTTAACGCGTTAGCTCCGGCACAGGAAGGGTCGAATCTTCCCACACCAAGTATGCACCGTTTACTGCCAGGACTACCGGGGTATCTAATCCCGTTTGCTCCCCTGGCCTTCGTGCCTCAGTGTCAGTAACTGTCCAGTGACCTGCCTACGCCTTTGGTATTCCTCTCGATATCTACGCATTTCACTGCTACACCGAGAATTCTAGTCACCCCTCCAGTACTCTAGCACAGCAGTATCGGATGCAATTCCAAGGTTGAGCCCTGGGCTTTCACATCTGACTTACCATGCCACCTACGCACCCTTTACGCCCAGTGATTCCGAACAACGCTTGAGACCTCTGTATTACCGCGGCTGCTGGCACAGAGTTAGCCGTCTCTTCCTCTTGCGCTACCATCAATTTGCACAGTTATTAACCATGCAACCTTGTTCGCGCATGACAGGAGTTTACAATCCGAAGACCTTATCCTCCACGCGGCGTCGCTCCATCAGGGTTGCCCCCATTGTGAAAGATTCTCGACTGCTGCCACCCGTAGGTGTCTGGACCGTGTCTCAGTTCCAGTGTGGCTGGTCGTCCTCTAAGACCAGCTACCCGTCGTAGCCTTGGTGGGCTTTTACCCCGCCAACTAGCTGATAGGCCGCGGACCAATCGGGAAGTGACAGGCCTTGCGGTCCCCGTCTTTAGTCTTTCGACCACATGCGGTATTAATCCAAGTTTCCCTGGGCTATCCCCCGCTTCCCGGAATGTATCCACGTGTTACGCACCCGTTCGCCACTGAACATCGCTTGTATTACTACTCACAATGCCCCGTTCGACTTGCATGTCTTATCCACGCCGCCAGCGTTCGTTCTGAGCCAGAATCAAACTCTCCAAAAATTGGTGCTGACTTTAGTTTCCTAAGTCAGCTAAATTGACCTTGCTATTTTTTCAAGCAAGCTGCGCATTCCATAACACGCAGCGCACAATTTAGCTTTCGTTTTTGTCTCTTCAAATCACTCAAGCTCACCTCGCTTTCGCTCAGTTCACTCTCGCCAATCTGAAGATGTTGTTTTCTGAAAGATCATTTTCTGACTCAAACTCCGTGAACAACTTCGTCGCTCGCTTCGCTTTCCTCAGCCGCTCCTGTTTCGGTGGCGGATTGGAAGTATGCCGAGTCTCAGATTCCCCGCAACTCCTTTTTACTCTTTTTTGAAGGTTTTTTCACGACCCCGACCC